>NZ_CP028050.1:0-4243860 GCF_043544755.1 Pantoea sp. SGAir0184 | reverse complement strand
GGCGGACTCCACTCGTACAAAATCGATAAGAATTTCAGGCGCTAATAATAGAAACTGTCTTTTTTGACACAGGCGGTCAGAAAGCGCCTGCGACCGCTATCCGCGGTAGTCATCCCCGGCGATCGCAAGGAGGATCGTCAGCGGAAGGGCGGATCATAGCGCAAAGCGCCTCAGAGATCTTCCCTTTCTACACAGTTTTGATCCATTTTATCCACAGGGTGTCCAGGCATGCATCAGTTTACGCCGTCTGCGGAAAAAGCGAGCGGGGATCAGGCTGAAAGCGAGAAATTTTCCACCGCGCTCGCATTTTTGCCGTCACGATCGGCGCGGCGATCGCAAGAAGATCCTGGACGATCCTTGCGCTTTCCTTTATAGCCCGTATAATTCCCCACCCGGCATTGGCGCGTGAAGCTTTGATGCCCGGAATTAGCGGGCTGTATCAGAGTTTTCAGGTCTCGCGCCCAGCGAAGTAAATTGACTCCGGACTGTACAATTATTACAATCCCGACTCTTTATTAAAGACACATTGAGGCGTCGGTCGTTTTACTGGCCCGAAAACGCGTCACCCAGTGAAATTTTTCAAGTTTAGGTAGAAATCGCCATGAAACGCACTTTTCAACCGTCCGTACTGAAGCGCAACCGTTCTCACGGCTTCCGTGCTCGTATGGCTACTAAAAATGGTCGTCAGGTTCTGGCACGTCGTCGTGCTAAAGGCCGTGCTCGTCTGACCGTTTCTAAGTAATAAAAGCTAACCCTCGTGGTTAAGCTCGCATTTCCCAGGGAGTTACGTTTGTTAACTCCCGCTCATTTCACTTTCGTCTTCCAGCAACCTCTTCGGGCTGGCACGCCGCAAATCACCATCCTCGGCCGCCTTAATTCGCTGGGGCATCCCCGCATCGGTCTTACCGTCGCCAAGAAGCACGTGAAACGCGCCCATGAACGCAACCGGATCAAGCGATTGACCCGCGAAAGCTTTCGTTTGCGTCAACACGAGCTGCCGCCGATGGATTTTGTCATCGTGGCGAAAAAAGGGATTGCTGACCTCGATAACCGTGCACTGACGGAAGCGTTGGAGAAATTATGGCGTCGTCACTGTCGCCTGGCGCGCGGCTCCTGATCGCCCTGATACGCGTTTATCAACGCGCCATCAGCCCACTGCTGGGACCTCATTGCCGGTTCCATCCCACCTGCTCGCAGTATGGGGTGGAAGCTGTACGCCGCTTCGGCATGTTAAAAGGCAGTTGGTTGACGATTAAACGCGTATTAAAATGCCACCCTTTGAACCCGGGTGGCGACGATCCGGTGCCGCCAAAAACCTTTGATACCAGAGAACATTAACGATGGATTCGCAACGCAATCTCTTTCTCATCGCTTTTCTGTTCGTGTCTTTTATGATCTGGCAAGCCTGGCAGACGGACCACGCTCCGCAGCCACAGCAGACCCAGACCACGCAGAACACAAGCAGCGCAGCGGGTGATGCCGCCTCTTCCGGCGTGCCGGCTAGCGGCCAGGGCAAAACGATCACCGTTAAGACTGATGTCCTGTCACTCAACATTAATACCCGCGGCGGTGATATCGAGCAGGCACAGCTGCTGACTTACCCGGACAAACTGGGTTCAGACGCACCGTTCCAGCTGCTGGAAACCACTCCGGCCTTCGTTTATCAGGCGCAGAGCGGCTTAACCGGCCGTAACGGTCCGGATAACCCGAACAACGGCGCACGTCCGCTGTATACCGCTTCCCAGGATCACTTCGAGATGGCCGATGGCCAGACCGAGCTGCGCGTGCCGCTGAGCTGGACCGGTGAGAACGGCGTGGTTTACACCAAAACCTTCGTGTTCAAACGTGGCGAATTCGCGGTAAACGTCGACTACAACATCAATAACGCCTCGCAGCAGCCGCTGGAAGTGGCGATGTTTGGTCAGCTGAAGCAGACGATCGATCTGCCGAAGCATCGCGATACCGGCAGCAATAACTTTGCGCTGCACACTTTCCGTGGTGCCGCTTACTCGACCAGCGATGCGAAGTATGAAAAATACAAATTCGATACCATCGCCGATAACGAGAACCTGAACACCACCACCAGCAACGGCTGGGTGGCGATGCTGCAGCAGTACTTTGCGACCGCATGGGTGCCGCGCACTCAGGGTAACAATACGCTGTACACCAGCAATCTCGGCAATGGTGTGGCGGCAATCGGCTATAAGTCGGCGCCTGTGACCATCGCCGCCGGCGCGCAGCAGGATCTCGGTGCCACTCTGTGGGTCGGTCCGGAAATCCAGGACAAAATGGCCGCTATCGCGCCGCACCTCGATCTGACCGTGGATTACGGCTGGCTGTGGTTCATCTCTCAGCCGCTGTTTAAGCTGCTGAAATTCCTGCACAGCTTTATCGGTAACTGGGGCTTCTCCATTATCGTTATCACCTTCATCGTGCGTGGCATCATGTACCCGCTGACCAAAGCGCAGTACACCTCGATGGCCAAGATGCGTATGCTGCAGCCGAAGATTCAGGCCATGCGTGAGCGTCTGGGTGATGATAAGCAGAAGCAGAGCCAGGAGATGATGGCGCTGTATAAGGCGGAGAAAGTGAACCCGCTGGGCGGCTGTCTGCCACTGGTTATCCAGATGCCAATCTTCCTGGCACTGTACTACATGCTGTCCGGTTCCGTTGAACTGCGTCATGCTCCGTTTGTACTGTGGATTCATGACCTGTCCGCGCAGGACCCGTACTACATTCTGCCGGTCATCATGGGTATCACCATGTTCTTCATTCAGAAGATGTCACCGACCACCGTGACCGATCCGATGCAGCAAAAGATCATGACTTACATGCCGGTTATTTTTACCGTGTTCTTCCTGTGGTTCCCGTCAGGTCTGGTGCTGTACTACATCGTCAGCAACCTGGTAACCATTCTCCAGCAGCAGCTGATTTATCGCGGGCTGGAAAAGCGTGGTTTACACAGCCGCGACAAGAAGAAAGCGTAACGCCCGGCAACGCTGAGCAGGACGCAACATCTCCAGGGGCGGCATTTATGCCGCCCTGTTTTTTTTGGAAGAAGGTACTTATGAGCCACAGTGACACTATTGTTGCCCAGGCGACGCCTCCCGGCCGTGGTGGCGTCGGTATTCTGCGTATTTCCGGTGCCAAAGCGGCTGAAGTGGCGCAGGCTGTGCTGGGCAAGCTGCCGAAGCCACGCTACGCCGACTATCTGCCCTTTAACGATGCTGATGGCAGCGTGCTGGATCAGGGTATCGCGCTGTGGTTCCCGGGTCCGAACTCCTTTACTGGTGAAGATGTGCTGGAGCTGCAGGGCCACGGCGGTCCGGTGATTCTCGATCTGCTGCTGAAGCGCATTGTGGCGCTGCCGGGTGTGCGTATTGCGCAGCCGGGCGAGTTCTCGGAACGCGCCTTTCTGAATGACAAACTCGACCTGGCGCAGGCAGAAGCGATTGCCGATCTGATTGATGCCAGCTCCGAGCAGGCCGCCCGCTCCGCCGTCAACTCGCTGCAGGGTGCTTTTTCACTGCGCGTTAATGCGTTAGTGGAAGCACTTACTCACCTGCGCATCTATGTGGAAGCGGCGATTGATTTTCCGGATGAGGAGATCGACTTCCTTTCCGACGGCAAAATCGAAGCGCAGCTGAATGCGGTGATCGGCGATCTCAATGGCGTGCGCGCCGAAGCGCGTCAGGGCAGCCTGCTGCGTGAAGGGATGAAGGTGGTGATTGCCGGTCGTCCCAACGCCGGAAAATCGAGCCTGCTCAACGCACTGGCCGGACGCGAAGCGGCGATTGTGACGGATATCGCCGGCACCACGCGTGACGTGCTGCGCGAGCACATCCACATCGACGGCATGCCGCTGCACATCATCGATACTGCCGGTTTGCGTGAAGCCAGCGACGAAGTGGAACGTATCGGCATTGAACGCGCCTGGCAGGAGATTGAGCAGGCGGATCGCGTCCTGTTCATGGTGGATGGCACCACCACTGACGCCACTGAAGCCGCCGCCATCTGGCCTGATTTCGTGGCGCGCTTACCAGCCGCGTTGCCGATTACCGTGGTACGTAATAAAGCGGACATGACCGGTGAAACGCTGGGCCTGACAGAAGTAAATGGCCACTCACTTATTCGCCTGTCGGCGCGCACTGGCGCTGGCGTCGATACGCTGCGCGAGCACCTGAAACAGAGCATGGGCTTCGCCGGCAATATGGAAGGCGGCTTCCTCGCGCGTCGCCGCCATCTGCAGGCGCTGGAGTTAGCAGCCACTCACTTACAGCAGGGCAAAGAGCAGCTGCTGGGAGCCTGGGCGGGCGAACTGCTGGCCGAAGAGCTGCGGCTGGCGCAGCAGGCGCTGAGCGAAATCACCGGCGAGTTTACCTCCGACGATCTGCTGGGCCGGATTTTCTCCAGCTTTTGTATTGGTAAATAGTCGCCGTCACAGGTCGCCATAAATGGCGCCCCTACAGGGGATTCATGCGATGCTGCAGGGTGCGCATTCAGGCGCACCGGGATCGCTACCAACATACATCTTTGTTATTTGGCGCGCCCTCGCCTTTGTCGTATAACGGTTGAGGGTCGCCGCGTAAACGCAGCGGCCACATCCATTATTCATGCTAAAAATCAGGCGCAGGTTGTTGCCTGAACAGGAGAGAAACATGAGTACACCGCTCGACAGCGTGGCGCTGAACGCGCTGTTTACTGAAGCCCGCACACATAGCTACTGGCAGGATAAACCGATTTCGCAGGAGGTGCTGAAGCAGCTCTATGCGCTGACGGCTCTGGGGCCGACCTCAGCCAACTGCTCGCCGGGCCGCTTTGTGTTCGTGACGTCTCAGGAAGGTAAAGAGAAGCTGAAACCGGCGCTCTCCTCAGGCAATGTGGATAAGACCATGGCGGCACCGGTGACGGTGATTGTGGCGTGGGATCCGACCTTTTATGAAGCACTGCCAAAACTGTTCCCGCATGGCGATGCACGCAGCTGGTTTACCAGCAGCCCGGATTTGGCCAAAGAGACCGCGTTTCGCAACAGCAGCCTGCAGGCGGGCTATCTGATTCTGGCGGCCCGCTCGCTGGGACTGGATGCCGGCCCGATGTCCGGTTTTGATCCGGCTAAAGTTAACGCCGCGTTCTTCAGCGAAAATAACTGGCAGGTCAACTTACTGATCAACCTTGGCTATGGCGAAGCCAGTAAGCTGCATCCGCGCCTGCCGCGTCTGAGCTTTGACGAAGCCAGCAAATTTGCCTGATACGTTAAGCAGCGCAGCCGCACGACGCGCTGCGCCATGACTTAGCCCAGCGAGTGAAAACCGCTGTTGAAGTAGACCATCGGCGCTGTCGCTTCGCCCGGCAGCGCAATACCAACGATACGCGCCAGCAGCACGCTGTGGGTGTTCCACTCCACCGTTTTTTCCAGCTGACAATCGAAGCTCACCAGCGCATCAGCCAGCACGGGCGCGCCCGTATTAAGGGTTTGCCATTCACCGCTCTGGAAACGCTCAGCGCGGCGCGTCGGCGAGCTGAATTGCGCGCACAGGTCATCGTGCTGCTCGCGCAGAACGTTCACGGCAAAGTAGCCCGCCTGCAGAATGGCATCGTGGCTTGATGCGCTGCGGTTAACGCAGACCAGCAGGCTGGGCGGTTCCGCTGCCAGCGAGCTGACCGAGGTGGCGATCAGCCCGAACTTTTCTCCGCTGGATGAGGTGGTCACCAGCGAGACACCGGCAGTGAGACGGCGCATGCCGTGACGAAATTCATCCAGCGAGATCGATTCCTGGCGAGCAAGAGATGTAACAGACATAACAACTCCGACGTGCATGGTTTGCGATGCGCACGATTGGCAGATAGGTGAATAATTTAAGCACTTCATTGTGCAGCTCTTTCCTGTCCAAATCCTACACCACATCCGCCGCTTCGGCACCCCATCCGACACCAATGTGCAAAAGCCTCATATTCAATTGCAGCTCATGGCAATGAGATTCGCCTCGTCCTTATCTGAATTTACTGGCTATCCAGCGTAAGCCGGATGCAAACCCATGAGAAAATTCTTACAATAGCCCTGATGATTATCCGACCATTTTCACGGAGCGACAGATGGCTAGTCATTTTGTTCGTTGGGTGGTTAACCCGCCCCTCACCCCAGAGACCATGCGGGTTCCACAGGATGTGATGACCAGCGCCGGGCACCTGCCTGATAAGCGCCGCGGCCGCTTTCTTGCCGCACGCGCGCTGCTGGCCCAGCTGATGCTGCGCGTCTATGGTATTCGTGACCTGCCGCCGCTGATCGCCAGCAGCAGCGGTCGTCCCTGCTTTGCCGATCCTAATCTGCCTGACTTCAGTATCTCCTATGCCGGTAACATGGTCGGCGTGCTGCTGGCAGAAGAAGGCGGGCGCGCTGGCCTGGATATAGAAATCGTTCGGGCGCATAGCCGCCAGGCGCAGGATGCCCTCACGCAGGGGCTGTCATCGGGTGAAAAGGCGTGGATTAACGCCCAGCAGGATTTTATGGAAGCGGTGACGCAGATCTGGACGCTACGCCAGAGCATCCTCAAACTGACCGGCGAAGCAGATAGCGGTATTGATGCGCTGCGGCTGCATCCGGCGGCCGGCCGGCTGCGATCCAGCGTCTATCCCGATATTCAGGCGGTGTGTGATGCCGAGCCGACGCTGGTGTGGTCCTGCGCGCTGTCGCCCGGCACTGAGCGTTTACGGCTGTGGGAGATTGATGCGCAGCAACAGTGGCAGTCGCTGCGCGATGTGGAGATGAGCAAACCCAACATCGGGCCGCGCACCCTGCGCCTCACCAGCCTGCCCGGCGAGCGTGTCGCCAGTCAGCCGGAAGTCAGGCATCCCGGATAACCAGGCCGCACCCGCGGCCTGTTGCGTTTAGTGCGCGTCGATAAAAGCGATTTTCAGCACAAATAGCAGCGCCACCACCACCACGCACGGGCTGATTTCACGCCAGCGTCCGGTACCGAGTTTCATCACGCAGTAAGAGATAAAACCGAGCGCAATACCTTCGGTGATCGAGAAGCTGAACGGCATCATCGCCGCCGTGACAAACGCCGGCACCGCTTCGGTCAGATCGTCCCAGCGCACGCGCGCCAGCGAAGCCGTCATCAGTACGCCGACATAAATCAGCGCGCCAGCCGCCGCATAGGCGGGCACCATGGCAGCCAGCGGCGACAGGAACATCACCAGCAGGAACAGGATGCCGGTCACTACCGCCATCAGGCCGGTACGGCCACCAATCGCCACGCCGGATGAGCTTTCGATGTACGCCGTCACCGAAGAGGTGCCGATCAGCGAACCGGTGACGGAGCTGATGCTATCCACGTACAGTGCCTGTTTCATGCGCGGAAAAGTACCTTTCTCATCGGTCAGGCCCGCTTTATCGGTTACGCCAATCAGCGTACCGGATGAGTCAAACAGATTGACCAGCATGAAGGCGAAGATCACGCCCGCCATGCTTACGTTGAACGCGCCTTTGATATCGACCTGGCCGACCACCGAGGTGATGGCCGGCGGCGCGGCGAACAGCCCGGTAAACTTCACGTCGCCCAGCAGCAGACCGATCGCGGTGGTCACGACGATAGAGACCAGCACCGCCGCGTGGATGTTGCGCGACGCCAGAATCGCAATGATAAAGAAGCCGAGCGCGCCGAGTAGCACGTTGTGCGAGGCCAGGTTGCCGACGGTCACGATGGTGTCCGCGTTGGGCACAATAATGCCGGCATTTTTCAGCCCCATCATGGCGATGAACAGACCGATACCGGCGGTGATGCCCACGCGCAGGCTGAGCGGAATATTGGCGATCATCCAGTAGCGTACGCGCAGCAGCGTCAGGATCAGCAGCCCCAGCGCGCCCCAGAAGATCGCGCCCATACCAACCTGCCACGAGTAGCCCATCGCACCCACCACCACAAAGGCAAAGAAGGCGTTGAGGCCCATGGCCGGTGCCAGCGCCACCGGCAGATTGGCCACCAGCCCCATCAGGATGCTGCCGAACGCAGCAATCACGCAGGTGGTGACAAACACCGCCTGGGTGTCCATGCCTGCGGCACCAAGAATTTGCGGGTTAACGAAGACGATATACACCATCGTCAGGAAAGTAGTGAAACCGGCAATCACTTCAGTGCGCGCGGTGGTTCCGTGTTCCTGCAGCCTGAAAATACGCTGCAAAAGGCCCTGCTCGTTCATTTCGCTGTTCCGATGAAAAATTTATCGCCGCGTATCCTATAGACTTTAGCGCCGCAAAACACTGATTTTTCGCAACCGGTTGCCTGGGGTCGCTTTCTGCGCTGAGTGCGCTAGAGTGACAGCTTATTGTTTACTAAAAGGATGAGGCGCGATGTCAGTTGAATGTATCTTTTTTGATTGCGACGGCACGCTGGTCGACAGCGAAGTGATCTGCACGCAGTCCTACGTCAACACCTTTGCCCGTTACGGTATCGAACTCTCGCTGCAGCAGATGTTTGAGCAGTACAAAGGGGTGAAGCTTTACGACATCATCCGCGATGTGACGGCACAGCATCAGGTGACACTGCCGCTGGCTGAGGTGGAGAGTGCCTACCGCGCGGAAGTGGCGCGCCTGTTTGATCTTGATCTGCAGCCGATTGCCGGCGCCAGAGCGCTGGTGGAGCGCGTGAAGGTGCCGATGTGCGTGGTGTCGAACGGTACGGTGAAGAAGATGGAGCATTCACTGGGGCTGACCGGCATGCTGCCGTATCTGAGCGGACGCCTGTACAGCGGCTATGACATTAATCACTGGAAGCCGGATCCGGAGCTGATGTATCACGCGGCGGAACAGATGCAGGTGCCGATTGAAAAGTGCATTCTGGTGGATGATTCAGAGGCTGGCGCGCGGGCTGGCATCGCCGCTGGCATACCGGTGTTTTACTACTGTGCCGATGCACACAATCCGGTGATTGATCACCCGCTGGTGACGCGTTTTGACGATATGGCGCAGCTGCCAGCGCTGTGGCGTGCGCGTGGCTGGGATGTGGTCAGGTAAGTGCGCGCAGCCCCCTCATCCCAGCCTTCTCCCGCCAGCGGGAGAAGGGGCCGATCGAGCGGGGTTGAACAAAAGTGCCCACCCACATACCGCACCAGACGGTTCCCTCTCCCGTTTGCGGGAGAGGGTTAGGGTGAGGGGGAAAAAATCACCCAATCGCGCCCAGCGAATCCTCATTGCCCTGGCTTTTTGGCAGCAGGAACAGCGTGGCGACAATATCCAGCAGGTAAATCAGCGCCAGCAGCGTAATCGCAGCGGTGAACGAAATATGCGTGGCCAGCATGCCGATCACCAGCGGGCCGAAACCGCCGACGCCGCGGCCGAGGTTGAACAACACATTCTGCGCGGTGGCGCGCGCCTGCGGTGGGAAAGTGTCCGAGATCAGCGCGCCGTAGCCGCCAATCATGCCGTTAACAAACATCCCCATGATGGCACCGGTAAACAGCATCACCGTCGGGTCGCGCAGCTGGGCGTAAACCACCACCATCGCCACGGCGCCAAACTGGTACAGCAGGAAAATCTTCCAGCGCGCAAAGCGGTCCGCCAGCACGCCGAACAGCCAGATGCCGAACGTCATGCCCACTACCGTAACGGCCGTCCACAGGCCGGATTTGGTCAGGCTGAAGCCGAAGCTGGAAGAGAGATAACTTGGCATCCAGATCATCAGGCCGTAATAGCCAAAATTCTGCACCGAACAAAGAATCAAAATGCCGAGGCTAGCTTTGCTGGTGGCGCGATCGGCAAACAGCAGTTTAATGCGCGCGGAAAAGGAGAGCTGCGGAGTTTTTTCCACATGGCGGGTGAAGGCTTCCGGCTCGCCCATACTGCGGCGAATCACAAACGACACCAGCGCCGGCAGCAGGCCAACCAGGAACATACCGCGCCAGCCAATCACGCTCAGCAGCGGCGGTGTGATAAAGGCCGCCAGCAATACGCCGAGCTGCCAGCCGATACCGACCCACGCCGAGGCGCGGTTACGCTTCTCCTTCGGCCAGGCTTCGGCAATCAGCGCCATGCCGATGCCAAACTCACCGCCCAACCCCATGCCGGCCAGCGTACGATACGCCAGCAGATCCCAGTAGCCCTGCGCCACGGCGCACAGCCCGGTGAACAGCGAGAACATCAGGATCGTCACGGTCAGAATGCGGATGCGGCCGTAGCGATCGCTCAGATGACCAAACACAATGCCGCCGACCACCGCGCCGATCAGCGTCCAGGTCACCAGCGAACCGGCCTGCGACGCATCCAGCGCCAGCGACACGCTGATCGCCGGCAGCATAAATCCCAGAATCAGCAGATCAAATCCATCCATGGCATAGCCGCTGACGGCAGCCACCATCGCTTTCGCCGGCGTAACGGCGGTTTTGTTGTTATTTGCAGAGGACATAAAACAGCACCTGGCAGAAAAATGTGCGCCAAGTATAAAGAGAGCGGCAGGTTGAGAACAGGCAGAAATCAAGCGCACTGCCTGTCAGCCTCAGCGCTAACAGGCAGTCATCACGTCAATCAGGAGGGTTTATTGCTGCCGTCGTCGCCCGACAGCAGTTCATCCAGCTTGTCACCGCCAACGTGACGGAAATCCTGACCTTTCACGAAATAGAAGATAATTTCGCAGATGTTCTGGCAGCGGTCACCGATGCGCTCGATGGCGCGCGCGCAGAACAGCGCGGTGAGCACGCTGGGAATGGTGCGCGGATCTTCCATCATGTAGGTCATCAGCTGGCGCACAATACCTTCGTACTCTTTATCCACCTTTTTGTCTTCGCGGTAGATCTTGATGGCTTCATTGAGATCCATGCGCGCGAAGGCATCCAGCACGTCGTGCAGCATCTGCACGGTGTGATGCCCGAGCGACTCAAGGCTCACCAGCAGCGGCAGATGCTGCTGACCAAACTTCTCCAGCGCGGTACGGCTGATCTTCTCCGCCACGTCGCCGATGCGTTCCAGCTCCGAAATGGTTTTGATGATCGCCATCACCAGACGCAGGTCGCTGGCGGTAGGCTGACGCTTGGCGATGATGCGCACACAGGCTTCATCGATCTCCACTTCCATCATGTTGACCTTCTGGTCACCGTCAATCACCCGGCGCGCCAGTTCGCCATCCTGGTTATGCATCGCGGTGATGGCATCGGTAAGCTGCTGCTCCACCATGCCACCCATGATCATCACCTGAGTACGAATGTGCTCCAGCTCCGCGTTGAACTGACCGGAGATATGTTTGTTCAGATTTAAATTATCCATGTTTCTCTCCTGAATCAGCCGTAACGACCGGTGATGTAATCTTCTGTCTGCTTCTGCGCTGGCTTGGTAAACAGCGTGTCGGTGTCGCTGAACTCAATCAGCTCGCCCAGATACATAAACGCCGTGTGATCGGAACAGCGCGCCGCCTGCTGCATGTTATGAGTCACGATGACCACGGTGTAATCCTGCTTCAGCTCGGTGATCAGCTCTTCGATGCGTCCGGTAGAGATCGGATCCAGCGCCGAACATGGCTCATCCAGCAGCAGCACTTCCGGGCGAATCGCGATGCCGCGCGCGATGCACAGGCGCTGCTGCTGACCGCCGGAGAGACTGTAACCGCTCTGGTGCAGCTTGTCTTTGGTTTCATTCCACAGCGCGGCTTTGCTCAGCGCCCACTGCACGCGCTCATCCATATCGGCACGCGACAGCTTCTCAAACAGCCGCACGCCAAAGGCGATGTTGTCATAAATCGACATCGGAAACGGCGTCGGCTTCTGGAACACCATGCCGACGCGCGCGCGCAGCAGGGCGATATCCTGATGCGATGCCAGAATGTTGTCGCCATCCAGCAGAATTTCACCCTCAGCACGCTGCTCCGGATAGAGCGAGTACATTTTGTTGAAGGTGCGCAGCAGGGTGGATTTGCCGCAGCCCGACGGACCGATAAACGCCGTCACCTGGTTTTTGGCGATATCCAGATTAATGTTCTTCAGCGCGTGGAACTTACCGTAGTGGAAGTTCAGATTGCGCACCTGAATTTTACCGGCAGAAGGAGTTGCCATACTCATTGCTCATCTCTCATGTGCAGCGCCGCCGAAGCCGCGCCGGAAAATTAGTGTTTGCCTTTGGCGAAAATCACGCGCGCCACGATGTTCAGCAGCAGCACGCACAGCGTAATAATCAGCACACCGGCCCACGCCAGGCTCTGCCATTCGGCAAACGGGCTCATGGCGAATTTGAAGATGGTCACCGGCAGGTTGGCCAGCGGCTGCATCATGTCGGTGCTCCAGAACTGGTTCGACAGCGCGGTGAACAGCAGCGGTGCGGTTTCACCGGCAATGCGCGCAATCGCCAGCAGCACACCGGTAATGATGCCGGAGACCGAGGCTTTCAGCGTAATAGCTGAGATCATCTTCCACTTCGGCGTGCCCAGCGCATAAGCCGCTTCACGCATGCTGTCCGGCACCAGCCGCAGCATGTTCTCGGTGGTACGAATCACAATAGGCACCTGTAGCAGCGCCAGCGCTATCACACCGGCCCAGCCGGAGAAGTGCTGCATCTGCGCCACCACGATGGTGTACACGAACAGGCCGACCACAATTGACGGTGCGGACAGCAGGATGTCGTTGATGAAGCGAATCACTTCCGCCAGCCAGTGCTTGCGGCCATATTCTGCCAGGTAGATACCCGCCAGAATGCCCAGCGGCGTGCCAAAGAAGGTGGACCAGAAGATCAGCAGGCCGCTGCCCGCCAGGGCGTTCGCCAGACCACCGCCCGCGGTGTTGGGCGGCGGCGTGGATTCGGTTAACAGCGTCCAGCTCAGGCCATCGATCCCTTTCGTGACGGTGGTGAACAAAATCCAGATCAGCCAGAACAGGCCGAACGCCATGGTCAGCAGCGAGAGCGTCAGGGCAATTTTGTTTTTGGTGCTGCGCCACGCCTGCATTTTACGGCGTGAGGCTTCCAGCTCGGCGCGCGCCTGCATTTCTATTGCTGTCATGAACGGGCTCCTTCACTCTTCGCCAGACGCAGGATCATCAGTTTGGAGATCGCCAGAACGATAAAGGTAATCACGAACAGAATCAGGCCAAGCTCCATCAGCGCCGCCACGTGCACGCCGGATTCGGCTTCGGCGAACTCGTTCGCCAGCGCTGAGGTGATACTGTTGCCGGGCATAAACAGCGACGCGCTGTCCAGCTGGTAGGTATTACCGATGATAAAGGTGACCGCCATGGTTTCGCCCAGCGCGCGGCCGAGCCCCAGCATCACGCCGCCGATCACGCCGTTTTTGGTAAACGGCAGCACGATGCGCCAGATCACTTCCCAGGTGGTACAGCCGATGCCGTAGGCTGACTCTTTCATCATTACCGGCGTCTGTTCGAACACATCGCGCATCACCGAGGCGATGTAAGGGATGATCATGATGGCGAGGATCACGCCCGCCGCCAGAATGCCGATGCCGAAGGCCGGACCGGAGAACAGCGCGCCGACGATCGGGATATTTGCCAGCACGTCGCCAACCGGCGTCTGGAAATACTCCGCGAACAGCGGAGCAAAGATAAACAGGCCCCACATGCCGTACACGATGCTGGGAATGGCCGCCAGCAGCTCAATCGCGGTACCCAGCGGACGGCGCAGCCAGTTTGGCGCCAGTTCGGTCAGAAACAGGGCGATACCGAAACTCACCGGCACCGCGATGATTAAGGCAATCAGTGAGGTCATGAGGGTGCCGTAAATCGGCACCAGCGCACCAAATTCTTCGTTTGGCGCATCCCAGGTTTTGGTCCACAGAAAGGAGAAGCCAAATTTCTGGATGCTCGGCCAGGAGGAGAAAATCAGGGAGACGATAATGCCACCCAGCAGCAGTAACACGATTAGCGCGGAGAGCTTCACCAGCGCGCCGAATATCATGTCGCCTTGCTTGCCCGGTGCTTTAAACGTCGGCTTAGTGGCAGCCATAGAATTCTCGATCTCAGAGGGTAATCAGGGCGGCAACAAGGCCGCCCATCAGGCTGGCCAGCGCGGACGCTGGCCGGGTCATACACTTACTGGTACAGCGCTTTACCGGAACTGTCTTTGATGTTGGCTTTCCAGGCAGCACGAATCTGATTCGCTACGCTCTCTGGCAGCGCAGCGTAATCCAGCGCCGTAGCCGTTTTGCTGCCGCCTTTGTACGCCCAGTCAAAGAACTTCAGCACTTCACTGCCCTTCTCTGCATTCGCCTGCTCTTTGTAGATCAGGATGAAGGTGGTTGAAGTGATCGGCCATGCGTCGTTGCCTTTCTGGAAGGTCAGGTCCTGGGCAAAGGATTTGCTCCAGTCAGCGCCTTTGGCGGCGTTCGCAAAGCTGGCTTCGCTCGGTGCCACTGGCTTGCCATCGGCATCAACCAGTTTGGTGTAAGTCAGGTTGTTCTGTTTGGCGTAGGCGTACTCTACGTAGCCAATCGAGCCTGGCAGACGCTGTACAAACGCGGCCACGCCGTCATTACCTTTACCGCCCAGACCGGTTGGCCAGTTGACGGTGTTGCCTTTACCGATTTTGCTGTTCCAGGTCTCATTCACTTTAGACAGGTAGCTGGTGAAGACGAAAGAGGTGCCGGAACCATCCGCGCGGCGCACCACGTTGATGTTGGTGTCTGGCAGCTTCACGCCCGGGTTCAGTTTGGTGATCGCCGGATCGTTCCACTTTTTGATGGTGCCGAGATAGATGTCGCCGACCGTTTTACCGTCGAGCGTCAGCTCACCAGATTTAACGCCGGGAATGTTCACCGCCAGCACCACGCCACCGATCACCGTCGGGAACTGGAACAGGCCATTTTTCTGCAGATCTTCTTCTTTCATCGGCGCATCGGACGCACCGAAATCCACGGTTTTGGCGATGATTTGCTTCACGCCACCCGAGGAACCAATACCCTGATAGTTGATTTTGCTACCGGTGGCTTGCTGATACTCTGCTGCCCACTTGGCATAAACCGGTGCCGGGAACGTCCCGCCTGCGCCTGTCAGGTCGGTGGCTGCAAAAGCAGAAACCGCGCTTACTGCGAAGGTGGCGGCGAGAATTCGGGCTACGGTGCTACGCATCAGTGTCATGTTCCCTCCAGGGGATTAAAAATCAGGCTTGACGCCGTTTTAGTAAGAGTCATTGATTGCTGCTGGAGGCAAAATAGGACAGTTTGATGACAGTGAAATGTACGAATTGTGACAGTTATATGACAACCGGGTCGGCTGGCAAATCAGAGGTAATTAATGAAAACCACCGTGCTGCCGGTAAAGTTACCGGGACTGGGGGTTGTTGAGGAGAGCGTCGAAATCAGCGTGAACGGCGTCGTCACGTTAGCCCGCACTAATCGCGGTTTATTCAGACTCCCGTCAGCCAGTGATAACAGCGTACTGATGTTGTTGCTCAGTTTGAGGATATTGATCCCACCGGCAAGCGCAAAACTGATATTCACATCACGGTTGCAGAAAAGCGAGAAGTTAACGCTGGCTTTGGCGCCATTAACGGCGGCCGGGGCCAGCGTACCATGATTAATATTCAGCGCGGCTCCGCTTACCGAACAGGATACCGGCACCACCGGAATGTTGACGCAAGGTGCCCAGGGCGCAACCATTCCGGAATAGTCAGTTACGGTCGCGGAGGCTGTCACAAAGCTGCCGCAGTATGAACTGTAATAACGGGTATCTGAGTTACGCAGAAACTTGCCACCCCGACCATTAAAACGGATAAAACGTTCAGCCACCGAGGCCAGGCTCTCGCCCTGATCGACGTAAATTTGTGGCCCGCCCGCAGCGCTGAATACGGTGCCATGCCCGATAAACCAGGCGCTGACACCGATGCCTGCTGCGCAGGTTCTCTCTGAAGAGTTACAGCGGGCATAGCCGGATATCATACCGACATCCACCACTGACCAGGTAATTTCAACCTGGCTTGCGTTGACCCAGCGAATGCCATCCACGCGCGGGGCTTCCATCGCTTGCGCTGAAAAGAACAGCAGCAGGCCAGCGAAAAAAGCCAGATAGCGGAAAACAAGCCCTGTTAGCATTGGTCTAATCCTGTGGTTGCGTCAACGCCGATCATCTACTGGTACTCAACCACCAGCGCAGCAAAAGCAGAAAAGTCACCGCTGGTTAACACCGCGGCGTTTTTTTTCACCGGTACCACCTGAATGACGGGCAGCGCAGGAAAGGTAAACGGCAGCCAGTTATTCAGTGCCAGGGCGTTTTCGCCATTTTTACCGCTTAATATCTGAATCGCCAAATCACGCTGGCTGGTCGCCAGCAAAGCAGAATTAAATGCGCTTCCGGTGCCACTGATTTGTACACGCATACTCTTATCGGGATTATTGCTACAGGTTAACGTCCAGGAGACAGGTTTTCTGTAGCTGTCGCCATTGATTTGGGAAATAACCACTGAACCAAACTCCACTAGAATTGGCTTTTCGCCGTTAATCTGACATAACGGCGGCTCGATGAGTTTTCCACTGAAGTTAGCCTGCACGCTGAAAGCAGCCACTGCGCTATACTTCAGCATAGCGGGCAGCAATAGTGCCATTAACCACATACGTTTCATTTATTGCAGTTCCACTACCAGTGTTGCCGCTGAAGTAAAACTTCCACCCGTTAAACTACTGCTGTTATCTTTCACCGGGACGGCCGTAATAACCGGCAGCGCGGGATAAGTAAAGTTTACCCAGCTGGTATTAATATTTAACCTTTCAGCGTTAGACTTAAAAAACGCAATACCTAAACCGCTGACTGATGCGCGTAACGCACCGCTATCAAAGCTGGCTGCATTCCCCTGTAGCTGGAGTTTAAGCGCATTAGAGGGAAGATTAGTGCAGGAAAGCGTAAATGACACAGGTTGCTGATACGCTTTCCCATCTATTTTATCGGTGCGCACATCACCGAAATTAACACTAATCGGCATACCATTATTTATTTTACAGTCGGCAGGTACCATCACGTTACCGGAAATATTCACACTGAATGACGATGCCAGTGCATCGGATAAAAGCATCAGACACAAAAAAGTAAATATGAAATAATGCGCCATAAATTCCTACATGCAGAGAACGAGTTTGGCTTGCTACATGCATCAGAAAGCTTATGACTGAAAGGTTAAATTAAAGTTAAACAAAAAAGAAGTGAAGGAGAGCCAGCGAATTATGAAAGTTGATTTCACATATCAGGAAAAAATTAATTCACAACGTTCACAGAATTCACGATTAATTTAATCGGAACAACAATGAGTTAAAAAACCCGGCCTGTTTCCAGACCGGGCTACGCTTATTCCACCGTAACCGATTTCGCCAGGTTACGCGGCTGGTCGACGTCGGTGCCTTTGATCAGCGCCACGTGGTAGGAGAGCAGCTGCAGCGGCACGGTGTAGAAGATTGGGGCAATCACCTCTTCAACGTGCGGCAGCGGGATGATTTTCATGCCTTCGCTGTCGCTGAAACCGGCATCCTGGTCGGCAAACACATACAGCAGACCGCCGCGCGCGCGCACCTCTTCGATGTTGGATTTCAGCTTCTCCAGCAGCTCGTTGTTTGGTGCCACCACAATCACCGGCATATCGGCATCAATCAGCGCCAGCGGACCGTGCTTCAGCTCGCCCGCCGCATAAGCTTCGGCGTGGATATAGGAGATCTCTTTCAGCTTCAGCGCCCCTTCCATGGCAATCGGATACTGATCGCCACGGCCGAGGAACAGCGCGTGATGCTTGTCAGAGAAGCCTTCGGCGAGATTCTCGATCACTTTATCCTGCGCCAGCATCTGTTCAATGCGGCTCGGCAGTGCCTGCAGCGCATGGACAATCTCATGCTCGGTGTCAGCGCGCATGCCGTGCAGACGGCCCAGCTTCGCCACTAGCATCAGCAGTACCGTCAGCTGGGTGGTGAATGCTTTGGTCGAGGCCACGCCAATTTCGGTGCCGGCTTTGGTCATCAGCGCCAGATCTGACTCACGCACCAGTGACGAACCGGCCACGTTGCAGATGGCCAGCGAACCGAGATAGCCCAGCTCTTTGGACAGGCGCAGCGCTGCCAGCGTATCGGCGGTTTCACCGGATTGCGACAGGGTGATCAGCAGGCTGTTTTTACGCACCGCAGATTTGCGATAGCGGAATTCGGAGGCGATCTCCACGTCACACGGGATGTTGGCCAGCGACTCAAACCAGTAACGCGACACCATGCCGGAGTTGTAGGAAGTGCCGCAGGCGATGATCTGGATGTGTTCCACCTGGCTCAGCAGCGTTTCCGCGTTAGCGCCCAGTTCGCTGAGATCAACAATGCCGTCATGAAAGCGGCCGGCCAGCGTGTTTTTGATGGCGTTCGGCTGTTCGTAGATCTCTTTCTGCATGTAATGGCGGTAAACGCCTTTGTCGCCGGCATCGTACTGCGCATTGGATTCGATCTCCGCGCGCTGTGCCTGGTTACCGTGGCGATCGATAATCGTCACTTCGCGACGGGTAATTTCGGCAATATCCCCCTCTTCGAGGTAGATAAAGCGGCGGGTCACCGGCAGCAGCGCCAGCTGATCGGAAGCGATAAAGTTTTCGCCCACGCCGCGGCCAATCACCAGCGGGCTGCCGGAACGCGCAGCCACCAGCACCGACGGATCGCGGCTGTCCATGATCACCATGCCATACGCCCCGCGCAGTTGCGGGATCACCCGCAGTACCACTTCGCGCAGCGTACCGCCCTGTTTCTGCTCCCAGTGCACCAGGTGCGCCACCACTTCGGTATCGGTTTCGGAGGCAAAGCGGTAACCGCGTGCGATCATCTGCTCACGCAGCGGTTCGTGGTTCTCAATGATGCCGTTGTGCACAATAATAATGTGCTCTGAGACGTGCGGGTGCGCATTGGCTTCCGACGGCTCACCGTGCGTCGCCCAGCGGGTGTGCGCGATGCCGGTTCCGCCAATCAGCGGCTGCTGCTCCGCCGCTTCTGCCAGATTGGCCACTTTACCCAGACGACGCAACCGCGTCATGTGGCCCTGGCGATCGACAACCGCCAGACCGGCAGAGTCATAACCGCGATACTCAAGACGACGCAGCCCTTCCAGCAGAATTTCTGCGATATCACGCTGCGCTACTGCACCAACAATTCCACACATAGTAATTTCCTGACGTCATGGCTTTCGGCCATTGCGTTGTCATCTGACCTGATTGTTCCCCGAGCCTTGTAGAGAGTGGGGGATATCCCTTCCTATTCCAGGTTGCAGGTGCGTTAGCTGCCTGAAAACCGGAATATGTCGGGTTTTTAATACCGGGCCGATCTTTGCCGGCCCTGACATTTATTTTTTCTTAACCGGACGCTGCCAGCCAGACTTCTGATTTTGCTCTTTGCGGTTATAGACCAGATCGGCAGCGGTAACGTCTTTCATCACCGTCGTGCCGGCGGCGATGGTGGCGCCCGCCGCCACGCTGACCGGAGCCACCAGCTGGGTGTCCGAGCCGACAAACACGTTGTCGCCGATAATGGTTTTAAACTTGTTGGCACCGTCGTAGTTGCAGGTGATGGTGCCGGCACCGATATTCACGCCCGCGCCAATCTCCGCATCCCCGAGATACGACAGATGGCCGGCCTTAGAGCCTTTACCCAGCGTCGCTTTCTTCATCTCGACAAAGTTGCCGACGTGCGCCTGTTCAGCCAGTTCGCTGCCCGGACGCAGGCGCGCAAACGGCCCGACGGTGCAGGCGGCGGCCAGCGTGGCATCTTCAATCACCGAATAAGGGCTGATTTCGCAGTCATCGGCAATCACGCTGTTTTTGATGATGCAGCCAGCGCCGATTTTCACCCGATGGCCCAGCGTGACGTTGCCTTCAATGATCACGTTGGTATCAATATCGACATCACGACCGTGCTGCAGCGTACCGCGCAGATCGAAGCGCGCCGGATCGCGCAGCATGACGCCAGCCAGCAGCAGCTTTTCTGCCTGCTCGCGTTGATAAGTGCGCTCCAGAGTGGATAGCTGCAGACGATTGTTCACGCCGTCGGTTTCGCTGATACGCGCCGGGTGCACTGCGTTGATCACGCGGCCTTCCTGATGCGCCATGGCGATGATATCGGTGATGTAGAATTCGCCCTGCGCATTGTGGTTGTTGAGCTGCGCCAGCCAGCGCTTCAGGTCGGCACCGTTGGCGATCAGGATGCCGGTGTTGATCTCCTGAATCTTCAGCTGTTCGGCTGACGCATCTTTTTGCTCCACGATGCCGGTGATGGTGCCGTTTTCGCGCACGATGCGTCCGTAGCCGGTGGGGTTATCCAGCACCACGGTGAGCAGCCCGATGCCGCCAGCGGGTTTGGCGTCGCGCAGACGCTGCAGGGTTTCCTGGGCGATCAGCGGGACATCGCCGTACAGCATCAGGATATCTTCGTCATCGGCGAAGAACGGTGCCGCCTGCTGCATGGCATGGCCGGTGCCGAGCTGTTCCGCCTGCAACACCCAGTTCAGCGGGTTATGCGCCAGTTTCTCCTGCAGCAATTCACCGCCGTGGCCGTAGACCAGATGCACCTGCTGTGCGCCGAGGCCGGTAGCGGCATCAATAACGTGTTGCACCATTGGTTTACCTGCCAGGCTGTGCAGCACCTTAGGCAGATCGGAATACATGCGGGTGCCTTTGCCAGCGGCGAGGATCACCACGCTCATTGCGCTTGTCGACATAACTATCCTGACTCAATTTAGCTTTCGAAAGTGTAAGGTTTACCCCTGAGATTACTACATTTTTCTCCGTGCGAAATTAGCGGAAGAGGATGAGTGGTGGCGAGTGGCCAGCACGGGTCGCCGCGGAGGGCATAAGGTAAGGGCGTTGCGCCATTTTCGGTCGCCATAAATGGCGCCCCTACGGGGTGATTGTGCGGTTTTGGACAGCATGCGCATTTATGCGTACCGACATTTGGTCGCCATGAATGGCGCCCCTTATATCCCGATCATTCTCCTCCGGGTATGATGATCCCCGACTGATCATCGGGAAGTTGCTGGTGAGATGGGGGCGCCCCCTGGGCATAAAGCCTGCTTCGTAGATTCATCCCCGGCAACTTAACTCCCGCCTTCAAGACCGGACGGTATCCTGTGCCCCGAGCACGCATCCATAAGGATGGTCATGGCGGTTTCCCTGTGCTGTTAAGGAGAATCTATGCAAACCCGTATGCCTGTCGGCATTGATGTTGCCTCCGGAAAGTTTGATGTGGCCGTCTGGAAAGGCGACACGTCTTACAAAACCAAAGTCTTTCCCAACACCCCTAAGGGCTTTATCGCCCTGAAAAAATGGCTGGAGCCGTTCGGCTGCTGCCATATCTGCATGGAGGCTACCGGCGCGTACAGTGAGCCGCTGGCCACCTTCCTGCACGACGAAGGCTATGATGTCAGCGTGGAAAATCCCGCGCGCATCAGGCGCTTCGGACAGGCGGAGCTGAGCCGTAACAAGACGGATAAAGACGATGCGCGCATGATAGCGCGCTACTGTAAACTGCACGGCCCGTCGCTGTGGCAGCCGGCGCCGCTGAATGAACGCAGGCTGAAGGCGCTGGTGAAGCGCCTGACGAATCTTCAGGAAATGCGGCAGATGGAAGAGAACCGGCTGGAGGTCTCGGATGCGGTGGTGCAGCCCTCAATCCGCGTGGTCATTGCGGCGCTGGATGCGCAGATAGACGAAACGAAGCGGGCAATAAACGACCATATCGACAATGATCCGGGCCTTAAAAAGAACAGGGAACTGCTGGAGTCCATCCCGGGCATCGCGGGCGTGCTGAGCAGCACGATGCTGGCGTATCTGGGGGACATGTCGAGGTTCAGCAGCAGCAAGGCGCTTGTGGCGTGGGTGGGTCTGAATCCGATGCGGCAGGAGTCCGGTGAGTGGAAGGGCAAAAGCAGGATATCGAAGATGGGCAACAGCGCGATGCGCAAGGCCCTGTACATGCCTGCGATAGTGGCGATGAAGTGGAATCCGGCGGTGAGTGCGCTGAAGAAACGGCTGGATGCGGGTAAGAAAACGGGAAAAGTCGTGGTGTGCGCGGCGATGAAGAAGCTGCTGCAGCTGGCTTATGGCGTGCTGAAATCGGGTCGTCCGTTCGATGCCGAAATATGTCTTGCCAGGTAACCGGCAAGACGGTATCTACGGGGTGATTGTGCGGTTTTGGACAGCGTGCGTATTTATGCGCACCGACATTTGGTCGCCATGAATGGCGCCCACTAGCATAGCTATTCGTAGGGTGCGCATTTATGCGCACCGGCAGCAGGCAAAAAAAATGCCAGCCCGGGGGCTGGCATTTCGTGACGCATAAAGCCTGATTACATCGCTTTTTTGGTCAGCTCGATGACGCGCAGTTTCGCGATAGCTTTCGCCAGCTCCGCAGAGGCCTGAGCATAGTCCACGTCGCCGTGGCTGCTGTTCATGTGCTCTTCTGCTTTACGTTTCGCTTCCAGCGCGCGCGCTTCGTCGAGGTCTTCACCGCGAATTGCAGTGTCGGCCAGAACGGTCGTGCTGCCCGGCTGTACTTCCAGCACGCCGCCAGAGAGGTAGATATACTCCTCTTCGCCGTGCTGTTTAACGATGCGAATCATACCAGGCTTGATGGCAGTCAGCAGCGGGGCGTGGCCCGGGTAAATACCCAGCTCACCTTCGCTACCTGACACCTGGATACGCTGCACCAGACCGGAGAACATTTGCTGCTCCGCACTGACCACGTCCAGATGATAAGTCATAGCCATACCACTCCTCCTGGGAAACCGTTATTACAGTTTCTTCGCTTTTTCGACAGCTTCTTCGATCGCGCCGACCATGTAAAACGCCTGCTCTGGCAGGTGGTCGAATTCGCCTTCCATGATGCCTTTGAAGCCACGGATGGTGTCTTTCAGCGTCACGTATTTACCCGGAGAACCGGTGAAGACTTCTGCTACGAAGAACGGCTGAGACAGGAAGCGCTGAATCTTACGCGCACGTGCCACCAGCAGTTTGTCTTCTTCAGACAGCTCGTCCATGCCGAGGATGGCGATGATGTCTTTCAGCTCCTGGTAACGCTGCAGCAGCGACTGAACGCCACGCGCGACGTCGTAGTGCTCCTGACCGACGATCAGCGGATCCAGCTGACGGCTGGTAGAGTCCAGCGGGTCAACGGCCGGGTAGATACCCAGTGACGCGATCTGACGGCTCAGCGTAACGGTTGAGTCTAAGTGAGCAAAGGTGGTTGCTGGTGACGGGTCAGTCAGGTCATCCGCAGGAACGTAAACGGCCTGTACGGAGGTGATTGAACCGGTCTTGGTGGAGGTAATACGCTCCTGCAGCACACCCATCTCTTCAGCCAGCGTTGGCTGATAACCTACCGCCGATGGCATACGACCCAGCAGTGCAGAAACCTCTGTACCGGCCAGGGTGTAACGGTAGATGTTGTCGATGAACAGCAGAACGTCACGGCCTTCATCACGGAATTTTTCCGCCATGGTCAGACCGGTCAGTGCTACGCGCAGACGGTTACCCGGCGGCTCGTTCATCTGGCCATACACCAGCGCTACTTTATCGATAACGTTGGAGTCCGTCATTTCGTGGTAGAAGTCGTTACCCTCACGAGTACGCTCACCCACGCCGGCAAAGACCGAATAACCTGAGTGCTCAGCCGCGATGTTACGGATCAGCTCCATCATGTTTACGGTTTTACCCACACCCGCACCACCGAACAGACCGACTTTACCGCCCTTCGCGAACGGACACATCAGGTCGATAACCTTGATGCCGGTTTCCAGCAGTTCCTGGGAGTTTGACTGATCTTCATAAGAAGGCGCTGCGCGGTGAATAGAGGAAACCTCTACAGCGCTGCCGTCTTCTTCTTTCAGGTCGCCTTTCATGTCGATTGGCTCACCCAGCACGTTCATGATACGGCCGAGTGTTGCTTTACCAACCGGAACCTGGATAGGTTTTTTCAGGTCGGTGACTTCCAGACCGCGCTTCAGGCCGTCAGAAGAACCCATGGCGATGGTACGCACCACGCCACCGCCCAGCTGCTGCTGAACTTCCAGCACCAGACGAGCATCACCATTTTTTACCTCGAGAGCGCTGTATACCTGCGGTACCGCGTCCTGAGGGAATTCGACGTCAACTACGGCGCCGATAATCTGGACAATCTTTCCAGCTGCCATCTTGAATCCTCTACCTAATACGAGAATATCCGGCCGCGCTCGCGCGACGGGATATATGCCTGGTTAAACCGCGGAGGCTCCCGAGACGATCTCGGTAAGTTCCTGAGTGATGCTGGCCTGACGAGCTTTGTTGTACACCAACTGCAGCTCTTTGATCAGGTTTCCGCCGTTATCGGTTGCCGCTTTCATGGCCACCATACGTGCAGCCTGCTCACTGGCCAGGTTTTCCACCACACCCTGATAAACCTGCGATTCGACATAACGACGCAGCAGGGTATCCAGCAGCGCTTTCGGATCGGGTTCGTACAGGTAATCCCAGGTCTTCGCCTTCATCTCTTCTTCACCTTCCGCTGGCGGTAACGGCAGCAGTTGGGTAATGGTCGGAGTCTGAGACATGGTGTTATTAAACTTATTGCTGACGATATACAGCTTGTCGATGCGGCCTTCATCATAAGCCTGCAACATCACTTTTACCGGGCCGATCAGGTCGGACAGCGCAGGCTTATCGCCCATGCCGGTAACCTGAGCCACGACGTTGCCACCTACAGAGCCGAAGAAAGAAACGCCTTTGGAACCGATAATCGCCAGATCGCTCTGCACGCCTTTATCAGACCAGCCTTTCATTTCTGCCAGCAATTTTTTGAACAGGTTAACGTTCAAACCACCACAAAGCCCGCGGTCAGTCGAAACGACCAGGTAGCCGACGCGCTTAACGTCGCGCTCATCCAGGTAAGGGTGCTTGTATTCCAGATTACCCAGAGCAAGGTGACCAATCACTTTGCGCATGGTATCTGCATACGGACGGCTGGCCGCCATGCGTTCCTGCGTTTTACGCATTTTGGAGGCGGCGACCATTTCCATCGCTTTGGTGATCTTCTGCGTGTTTTTCACGCTTCCGATCTTGGTACGTATTTCTTTTGCGCCGGCCATTAGCTTCTCCTCAAAGCCTTGCGGCCTGCCTTTTCAGACAAGCCGCCAGACATTACCAGGACTGGGTTGCTTTAAACGTTTCGAGGAGGCCTTTCAGCTTCTCTTCGATTTCGTTGTTGTAGTTACCCGCCTGGTTGATTTCAGCCATCAGCTCCGCGTGTTCGCGATCGGCGAACGCCAGCAGAGCGGCTTCGAAGCTGCCGATTTTCGCCAGTTCAACGTCGTTCAGGAAGCCGCGCTCGGCAGCGAACAGTACCAGACCCTGTTGTGCAACAGACATCGGTGCATACTGTTTCTGCTTCAGCAGCTCGGTCACTTTCTGACCGTGGCTCAGCTGTTTGCGCGTTGCATCGTCCAGATCGGAAGCGAACTGAGAGAACGCTGCCAGTTCACGATACTGTGCCAGCGCGGTACGAATACCACCGGACAGTTTCTTGATGATCTTGGTCTGTGCAGCACCACCAACACGGGATACCGAAATACCCGGGTTAACGGCTGGACGGATACCGGAGTTGAACAGGTTCGATTCCAGGAAGATCTGACCATCGGTAATCGAAATTACGTTGGTCGGAACGAACGCAGAAACGTCACCCGCCTGGGTTTCGATGATCGGCAGCGCGGTCAGAGAACCGGTCTGGCCTTTCACTTCACCGTTGGTGAAACGCTCAACGTAGTCAGCGCTAACGCGTGATGCACGCTCCAGCAGACGAGAGTGGAGGTAGAACACGTCGCCCGGGAATGCTTCACGACCCGGCGGACGGCGCAGCAGCAGAGAAATCTGACGGTAAGCAACAGCCTGCTTAGACAGGTCATCATAAACGATCAGCGCATCTTCACCGCGGTCACGGAAGTATTCACCCATCGCGCAACCGGCATACGGAGCCAGGTACTGCAGCGCAGCGGATTCAGAAGCGGAAGCGACAACCACGATGGTGTTAGACAGCGCACCGTGCTCTTCCAGCTTACGTACCACGTTAGAGATGGTAGAGGCTTTCTGACCGATCGCGACGTAGACACACTTGATGCCAGAATCGCGCTGGTTGATGATGGCGTCGATGGCCATCGCAGTTTTACCGGTCTGACGGTCACCGATGATCAGCTCACGCTGGCCACGGCCGATTGGAATCATCGCATCGACAGATTTGTAACCGGTCTGAACAGGCTGGTCGACTGACTGACGGTCGATAACGCCTGGTGCAATCACTTCAACCGGTGAGAAGCCATCGTTGTCGATAGCGCCTTTACCGTCGATCGGTGCACCCAGGGTGTTAACCACGCGGCCCAGCAGGCCACGGCCAACCGGCACTTCCAGGATACGGCCAGTACACTTCACCTTCATGCCTTCGGCGAGGTCAGCGTACGGACCCATCACTACTGCACCTACAGAGTCACGCTCGAGGTTCAGTGCGATAGCGTAACGGTTGCCCGGCAGAGCAATCATCTCACCCTGCATTACATCGGCCAGGCCGTGTACGCGGATGATACCGTCACTTACAGAAACAATAGTACCTTCGTTGTGAGCTTCGCTCACGACATTGAACTGAGCAATGCGCTGCTTGATCAGTTCGCTGATTTCGGTGGAATTCAGTTGCATATGCTCCAGTCCCCTTAAGACTGCAAGACGTCTGCCAGACGGTCAAGACGGCCGCGCACGCTGCCATCAATCACCAGGTCACCCGCACGGATAACCACACCTGCCATTACAGACTTATCAATTTTGCAATTCAGCTTAACTTTGCGTGACAGACGTTTTTCCATCGCGGCGCTGATTTTACTCAGCTGGCTGTCACTCAGCGCACTGGCGGAGATCACATCAACTTCGGCTGTCGCTTCATAAGCGTCACGCAGTTGAATGAACTGTTCCAGTACCGCTGGAAGCGCTGTCAAACGTCCGTTCTCCGCCATAACCTTAATCAGGTTCTGAGCGTGTTCATCAAGTTGATCACCACAGACTGCGTTGAAAGAAGCAGACAAGGCTTCCGGTGCCAATGCACCGGAAAGGAGTTCTGCCATCTGTTCGTTGCGAGCCACTTCTGCGGCAAACGCCAGCATGGTCTGCCAGCGGTCGATACTTTGATGCTCAACAGCAAAGTCAAAAGCTGCTTTGGCGTAGGGGCGAGCTACAGTAATCAGATCAGACATCAGCCCCTCCCTCCTTACAGTTCAGCGACCAGTTTATCAACGATGTCGCTGTTAGCAGCTTCATCCACGGAACGTTCGATGATCTTCTCGGCGCCAGCTAAGGCCAGCAGCGCGACTTGCTTACGCAGCTCTTCACGTGCACGTGAGCGCTCGGCTTCGATTTCTGCCTGCGCCTGAGACACGATGCGGTTACGTTCAGTCTCAGCTTCAGTTTTGGCTTCGTCCAGAATCTGGGCACGGCGTTTGTTCGCCTGCTCGATAATGACCTGAGCTTCTTCTTTGGCTTTTTTCAGCTGGTCGGTCGCATTGGCCTGCGCGAGATCCAAATCTTTCTTCGCGCGTTCAGCAGAAGCAAGGCCTTCAGCAATTTCTTTCTGGCGCTTTTCGATGGCAGCCATAATCGGCGGCCATACGTACTTCATGCAGAACGCGACAAACAGGATGAACGCGATGGCCTGGCCGAGGATTGTTGCATTAATGTTCACAGCACAATGCCTCTTATTAAGTTAACTTGCTCTGCCGCTATCAGCGATAAACGGCAGAATCCGTTCCTCATCACACTGCGTGCCATGAGTGAACCACGGCTACAGGCTTTAGGCGACAGCAAACATCACGTAGAGACCCAGACCAACAGCGATCATTGGGATTGCATCCACCAGACCCATTACAACAAAGAACTGCGTACGCAGCAGAGGAATCAGATCCGGCTGACGCGCTGCGCCTTCCAGGAATTTACCTCCGAGGATGCCGATACCGATCGCAGCACCGATTGCCGCCAGACCCATCATCACAGCGGCAGCCATGTACAGCAGATCCATATTCAGGTTTTCCATGACAGTCTCCAGTTTGTTTCAGTTAAAAGCTAAGTTGTTGAGATAAAAATCAATGCTCTTCAGATGCCATCGACAGATAGACAATCGTGAGGACCATGAAAATGAAAGCCTGCAGCGAAATAATCAGGATGTGGAAAATGGCCCATGGCACATTCAGCACCCACTGCGACCACCACGGCAGCAGACCGGCAATCAGGATAAAGATCAGCTCACCCGCATACATGTTGCCGAACAGTCGCAGACCGAGCGAAACCGGTTTAGACAGCAGGCTAACACCTTCAAGAATCAGGTTGATGGGGATGAAGATCGGGTGATTAAAAGGCTGCAGCGTCAGCTCTTTGGCGAAGCCACCTACACCTTTCATTTTGATGCTGTAGAACAGAATCAAAATAAATACGCCCAGCGCCATAGACAGCGTGATGTTCACGTCTGCAGACGGCACGACGCGCAGCGCCGGCAGGCCCAGATAGTGCTCGCCGATAAACGGCAGCAAATCGATAGGCAGCAGATCCATGAAGTTCATCAGGAAGACCCAGACGAAAATCGTCAGAGCCAGCGGGGCGATAACTTTACTCTTACCGTGGTACATGTCGCGGACGTTGCTATCAACAAAGCCAACGACCAGCTCGATAGCCGCCTGCATTTTCCCTGGCACACCGCTGGTGGCGCTTTTCGCCACTTTACGGAACAGCACCAGGAACACCAGTCCCAGTACAACAGAGAAAAACATGGAGTCCAGGTTTAACGTCCAGAACGTTGCTGGCGCGTCGTGTGCATTCACCAGCTCGAAAGTACGCAGGTCCATCTGAAGATGTGTCAGATGATGACCTATGTATTCCTGCGGCGTTGAGATCTCTCCTGCGGCCATGATGCCTCTTACCCTTTGTTGTTAATTACAGCCGGCGCGACGATTTGTACCACCAGCACCGATAACCAGGTGATTGCGAGTGGCCAGAAGACCGCTCCAAATCCACCTAACGCCACAACGAGAAAAACAACGGTGGCAAACACCTTGAGCACTTCACCAAAGGCGAAGCTCCAGGCGACACGCCCTTTTGCCGGAGTTTGATCCTGCAGGCGCCAGGCTAAAAACATAAACAGTACGTTTGGCAGCCAGGCTGCCGCACCACCCGCGATGGCAGAGGCGCCCCAGGTGA
Source organism: Pantoea sp. SGAir0184 (assembly GCF_043544755.1). Lineage (NCBI taxonomy): Bacteria > Pseudomonadati > Pseudomonadota > Gammaproteobacteria > Enterobacterales > Erwiniaceae > Pantoea > Pantoea sp. SGAir0184. Next base: position 4,214,690 of record NZ_CP028050.1, on the reverse strand, counting down.
CATCTTTCAGGGCAAACAGCGCACCGATTACGACAAAGGTCACCAGCTGGATCACCAGCACGGTTCGGGCTAATTTCACACTGTAAAGAGACACTGACATGACGCTTAACTCTCCTGCCCCGAACGGGGTATGTCGCGTGTCGTATAAGACTGCCTTTACTCTTTTGAGTCAAGCAGCAAAAGCCGTGCAAATTATACGGGCCGCACCTGCGATTTCAATCGGTAAGTAGCGAAAAGGTGAACAATTATTTAAATTTCTTTCTGGAGGGCTATTTTTCAAAACATCCGCTTCGGCCTGCCTGACGAAACAGGCTTGAAATTGCCCGGCAGACTTGCTTTTAAAGCGTGCTTCAGATCACATTATAAGCACCCCCGGCAGCGATAATTTGCTTTTTAACCCCTGCCGCGCAATTAATGAAACCCGTAATTTACTTTTCAATCAGTAAGATAGAATTATTGCTCCTGGATTAGCGCCAGATTTTCGATAAAAACACTCTATTGACATCACCCACAGCAATAAAAACGTAAAACTGATATTACGTCCGCCGATTTATTGCAGAGTTATATTTTCCGCCGTGACTATTCGTCACAGTAAATACAGCGGTTAAAGTGATGTAACTGATAATGAAATGTGAATTATTCGTTAAATGTAACAGAGGTTTTCGGATAATTTCCGCGGCGGATGTTAACCCGCTTCCCCTGCCCTGTTGAATAAAAGCGTTTATCGTGACGCGTTCAACCGCTGTTTTTTTAGCCGGCTGCTGCGCTAAGCCAAACGGCATGAATCACGATAAATCCACACCGTTTGCGCGACTATTGCCGCCTGATCACCACCAGATGACGCTCACCTTCCAGTTCCGGCACCCGCAGAGGCGCAATTTTTTCGATGGCGAAGCCAGCAGGCAGCGCGGCAATTTCGTCATCCGGCCTGACGCCTTTCAGCGCATAGAAGTGGCCTGTTGCCCCCGGCAGATGGTGGCACCAGTTCAGCATGTCTTCCAGCGATGCAAAGGCGCGGCTGATCACCCCGTCAAACGGCGGCTCAGCCGGGAACTCTTCCACCCGGCTCTGCACCGGCGTGACGTTAGTAAGCCCTAACTCATGTTGCACCTGACGCAGGAAACGCACGCGTTTCCCGAGGCTGTCCAGCAGCGTAAAGTGCGCCTGCGGGCGGACAATCGCCAGCGGGATCCCCGGCAGGCCCGGTCCGGTACCGACATCAATAAAGCGCTCACCCTGCAGGTGGGGTTCTACCACGATGCTGTCGAGAATGTGGCGCACCAGCATCTGCTGCGGATCGCGCACCGAGGTCAGGTTGTAGGCTTTATTCCACTTGTGCAGCAGTTCGACATAACCCACCAGCTGCTGTTTTTGCTGATCGGAGAGGGAAATGTTTGCCGCTTGCAGCAGCCGGGAGAGTTTATTAATCACGACGAGAATTCCATTAACAGGGGCGAGCGTGCCCGCCCCGGGGGTCGATCAGGCGCTTTTACGCAGCAGGCCCTGTTTTTTCAGGTAAATCAGCAGAATTGAAATCGCCGCCGGCGTGATGCCGGAAATACGCGATGCCTGGCCGATAGAGGTCGGTTTGTGGTCGTTGAGTTTGGCGATCACTTCATTCGACAGTCCATTTACCTGGCGATAGTCGAGGTCGGCCGGGAGTAAGGTGTTTTCATTGCGCTGCTGGCGATCGATCTCCTCCTGCTGACGCGCGATGTAACCTTCATACTTCACCTGAATCTCTACCTGCTCTGCGGCCTGCTCATCCGCCAGCGCCGGACCGTAGCTCGGCAGCGACATCAGCAGTTCGTAGGTCATCTCCGGACGACGCAGCAGATCTTCCGCGCTGGCCTCTTTGGTCAGCGGCGCGCTGATTACCGTGTTCACTTCGCTGACGTTTTCAGACTTTGGATGCACCCACAGGTCACGCAGACGCTGACGCTCCTGCTCAATCGCTTCCAGCTTCTGGTTATAGCGAGCCCAGCGCGCGTCGTCGACCAGGCCGAGTTCACGTCCGGTTTCGGTCAGGCGCAGATCGGCGTTATCTTCACGCAGCATCAGACGATACTCGGCGCGCGAGGTAAACATGCGATACGGCTCTTTGGTGCCCAGCGTACACAGATCGTCGACCAGCACGCCAAGATAAGCCTGATCGCGACGCGGTGCCCAGCCCTCTTTGTCCGCAGACTGACGCGCAGCGTTAAGACCGGCCAGCAGCCCCTGCGCTGCCGCTTCTTCATAACCGGTGGTGCCGTTGATCTGGCCGGCGAAGAACAGGCCGTGGATAAATTTACTCTCCAGCGTCGGCTTGAGATCGCGCGGATCGAAGAAGTCATACTCGATGGCGTAGCCCGGACGCACGATCTTCGCGTTCTCCAGACCTTTCATCGAGCGCACGATCTGCATCTGCACATCAAACGGCAGGCTGGTGGAGATGCCGTTCGGGTAGATTTCGTTGCTGGTCAGCCCTTCCGGCTCAAGGAAAATCTGATGCGCGTTACGATCGGCAAAGCGCATCACTTTGTCTTCGATCGACGGGCAGTAGCGTGGCCCGATCCCCTCGATGATCCCAGCATACATCGGGCTGCGATCGAGGTTATTGCGGATCACTTCATGTGTCTGCTCGTTGGTATGGGTGATCCAGCACGGCACCTGCTGCGGATGCTGTCCGGCATGGCCCATAAACGAGAACACCGGCATCGGGTCATCTCCGTGCTGCGGCGTGAGCACCGAAAAGTCGATGGTTCGGGCATCGATACGCGGTGGCGTACCGGTTTTCAGGCGGTTTACGCGCAGCGGCAGCGCACGCAGACGTTTAGCCAGCGGAATCGACGGAGGATCGCCTGCACGACCACCGCTGTAGTTATCGAGACCGATGTGGATTTTGCCGTCCAGGAAGGTGCCGACCGTCAGAACGACGGTTTTCGCCCGGAACTTCAGGCCCATCTGGGTCACGGCGCCGACAACGCGATCGTTCTCCACAATCAGATCGTCAACCGCCTGCTGGAAGATCATCAGGTTCGGCTGGTTTTCCAGCGCAGTGCGTACCGCCTGGCGATACAGTACCCGGTCTGCCTGTGCACGCGTGGCGCGCACCGCCGGGCCTTTGCTGGCGTTTAGTATCCTAAACTGGATACCGGCCTGATCGATCGCGCTGGCCATCAAACCGCCTAAGGCATCCACTTCCTTAACCAGGTGTCCTTTCCCGATGCCACCGATCGCCGGGTTACAGGACATTTGCCCCAGCGTATCAATATTATGGGTGAGTAACAGGGTTTGCTGACCCATTCGGGCAGCGGCCATCGCGGCTTCTGTGCCCGCATGACCACCACCGATTACGATGACGTCAAAAGGATCTGGATAAAACATGAAGTGGGTCCTCGTTAGTGTTCGGACAGGGATCGTTGCCCTGGGCGGTGGATTCTACTGAAATTCTGTTCAGGGCGAAAGTCGCGGGATCCTGCGGTTTAAAAGAAAGGATCTTAAGTATTTTATATGATCTCTTTGTTAGATCTCTTATTAGGATCGCCCCTGGCTGTTGATAACCCGGAAAAGCGTTGTGGCAACAGGGGATTAGCGAGGATCGTTTACTGTGAATGATCGGTGATCCTGATCCGTATAAGCTGAGATCAACTTTGCTACTTATGCACAGCGTAAAAAAGCATCAGCGGTTGTTCTTTGGATAACTACTGGTTATACGCATGAAATAACGAATCTTATCCACAGAGCGACGCAGGTAAAAGGCGATAAAACAGCGGAATCAACTGGGGATCGACACAAATACCCGATCCCCGACCAGCAAAGATCGTCTTAAATCTGCGGGTGCCAGCTGGCGACCCACACTTCCGCCGGATCTTCCGGAATCTCATGTTCCAGCACGTCGATCTCCAGCCGATCGCCAATACGTTTGGCGCCCAGCTGCGTTAACGTCGTCTCCAGCAGCTTGATCGCACCGCAGAACAGATCGTATTCATGATTACCGATACCCACTGCGCCAAAGCGGACGCCTGACAGATCCGGCTGGCTCTCCTGCAGCGCTTCATAAAACGGCAGCAGGTTGTCCGGCAGTTCGCCGGCACCGTGCGTTGAGCTGACAATCAGCCAGACGCCCTCCTGCGGCACCTCATCCAGCTCGGGTCCGTGCAACAGTTCGGTTGAAAAGCCCGCTTCCTGCAGTTTCTCTTCCAGATGTTCAGCGACATATTCGGCGCTGCCAAGGGTACTGCCACTGATTAAGGTAATATCGGCCATGATGCTCTCCCGCACTAAAGGCGAGCATTGTACGCTGTGATCAAGCGGTGATCCACCTGTGGAAAACAGGGTTAATCGTCGATAGCATCAGGCGACAAGGCGCATCACAAAAGCGATCCGCCCGGGATAAGGTTATGCACAGCGGGGAAGCCGATCACGGCTTGATAGTGCGCATGATCGGGTTTTGCAGCGAGATCAGCGTCTCGGTGGACTGGATTTCATCAATGGTCTGGATCTTGTTGATCAGCACCTGCTGCAACGCATCAATGGAGCGGCACATCACTTTAATAAAAATGCTGTAGTGGCCGGTGGTATACCAGGCTTCCACCACTTCATCCAGCGCTTCCAGTTTGCTGAGCGCTGCCGGATAGTCGCGCGCGCTTTTCAAAATGATGCCGATAAAACAGCAGACATCAAATCCGAGCTGCCGTGGATCGATCTCCACGCGCGTACCCAGAATAATCCCCGCCTGACGCATTTTCTCGACGCGCACGTGAATCGTGCCGGGGCTGACGTTGAACTGCTTGGCGAGTTCGGCGTACGCGGTGCGCGCGTTTTGCAGCAGCGCATTTAAAATGCCGCGGTCGAGATTATCCAGTTGCAGGTGTTCCGCCATCATCCATCCTCATTAGGTTCTTCTTCTCTGAACAGGGAGAATGTGCAGCAAATTAGCGGGACAGGCAAGGCGCAGACAGCGGAGCTGCCGCTGTCTGCACGCTTTTTAGCGCTTACGCCACAGCGTCAGCTGGGCCTGTGTGTGCTGGAACTTACGCGCGGTTTCGCGAATTACAAACGGCACGTCCTGCGGCGGCGCAACCTCCTCAAAGGCATCGCGCAGCAGTCGTTGCAGCGCCTGCCAGGTGGTGAGCGCTTCACCGTTTTCACGGAAACCGCCCAGCCAGTTCTCCTTCGGCGTGAACTCTTCCAGCCAGGTGTAAGGTGAGGAGATGGCCAGCAAACCGCCGGAGCGGATCATCGGCGTGATGTCCTGCAGGAAGCGCTTCGGCTGGCGCAGGCGATCGATCAGGTTAGAGGCCAGTACCAGATCGTAGCCATCGGGCTGCGGTTTCAGGTTACAGGCATCGCCCTGCACAAACTGAATGCGCTGCGCCAGGGTCTCATCGAAACCAAACTCTTTTAGCCGCACCTGGCGATACTCCACCAGCTCTCCCTCTTCCGGCACCACGTAACGGAAATCCTCACCCGAGGTCAGCTGCAGCGCCACGTCGATAAAGCGCGCCGAGTAATCCATGCCGGTGACCGCAGCAAAATGGCGCGCCAGTTCAAAGCTGGCACGACCGGTGGCGCAACCGATATCCAGCGCGTGGCCGCGCTGCGCGCAGTGCGGCAGCACGATATCGACCAGCGCCGCCGCGTAGTTCGGCACACCGTAATAGCCGGGGCCGTACTGGAAGTCGAGGTACTGCGACACCATGCTGTCGGTTTCATACGGATTCAGCGCCATGCTCTCCTGATGCGAGGAAACCACGTAGCGGAAACCGGCATGCTGGAAGAAGTGGCGCCGGAAGGCGTAGCGTGAGGATTTCAGCGCTTCGTTGCCGGTGGAGATCCAGCTGCCGCCTTTGATCAGCGCATGTTTGCCGTCAAAGGTGGGCGTGGAGAAATCGTCATAAAGCGGATGTACCCTGAAGCCTTCAAAGCCGTTGGTCGGCGTGGTGGTCCACTGCCAGACGTTGCCGACAATGTCGAAGAAGTCACCCTGGGCAAAGTGGTCTACCGGACAGGAAGAGGCCCAGCGGGCAAGATTGATGTTGCCCGGCGCGTCGATCCAGTCCGGCTGATCGCCGGCAACCTGCTCGCGCAGCTGCATCCACTCGGCTTCGCACGGCAGCTGGATCGCTTTGCCGCTCTCTTCCGCCAGCCAGCGGCAGAATGCCGCGGCTTCCAGCTGATTCACTTCGGCGGGCCAGTCCCACGGCATCGCCACTTCTTCGGTCATCAGGCGCAGCCGGAGATCGTCAGGTTGTGCAATGTCGCCGACCCAGAAAGTCGGCATCTGCGCCTGGGCATACTCGCGCCAGCCCCAGCCTTCATCATCCCACCAGCGGCGTTCGTTATAGCCGTTGGCGGCAATAAAATGAAAGAACTCGGCGTTGCTCACCAGCATTTTGCTGGCTTTGAACGGTTTCAGCTCAGTTGAAAGGCTGCCGTATTCGTTATCCCAGCCGTAGGTATCATCGGTTTTACCCTGCGTGACGCGCCCGCCAGGCATCGCCACCAGCGTATTGGCCGGTACCGAGGCACGATCGTGGCGCGCCTGCGGACACGCCGGCCAGTGCGGCTGCGGTTTAACCCACTCAAGCGGCAGCTGGCGGATCAGCACGCTGGAGGTTTCGAGGTGAATTCGCTCATGCTCAATACCCATCAGAATCACCCACGCCGGGCTGTCCCAGTCAATCGGCAGATCCAGCGGCATGGTGCGGATGAATTCACTTACCACGGTTTTCACTTTGCCACGGTAGTCGCGCACCTCGGCTACGTCCGGCCAGCTGTAATGGCTGTCGTCGAGATCGTCCCAGCTCATCTCATCCACGCCGATCGCCATCATCGCCTCGATGCGATCGTCAATGCGCTGCTGCAGATAACCGCCCGCCATCAGCTTATTAATGTAGAAAGTAGCGGTATGGCCAAAGTAGAAGATCAGCGGATGGCGCAGGGTGATGGCTTTATTAAAGTACGCGCGCTCATCGGCGAGGCAGTCGAACAGGCTTTCGTACAGCTCCCAGGTCTGGGTGAAATAGGCCAGCAGTTCGGCGCGTTTGGCGTCGCTGCTGCTGCCGGAAAGCCGGACGGTGCGGGTGGGCGCAGGCAATTGATCGTGAAGATGAGCGGTTGTCACAGTGAACTCCGTAAGCTGATTAAACACAGCGGGTAATTCACTATAGCAAATTAGCATTTCTGCCTGATGAATTAGCGTTTCCAGCGGCGCAGCAGGCGGCTTTTCAGGCCGGTATCGAAGCGCCAGATGTGATCGAAAATGCGCAGAATGCCGGGTTTGCCGTGCGCCGACATCGCCACGGCGTGGAAGCGTTGCTGGTGGTGACGCTGGCGCTGTTTAATAGTGCTGACGATGTCGTCCGGCAGACGCTGGGCGATAAAATCGGAAACGATCACCGCATCGGCTTCCTGCCACTGACTGCCCTCCATACGCGTGACCACCGCAGACAGGCAGGCGGCCAGATCGGTGCCGCCGCGAAAACGCTGGCTGAGAAAACGGATTGCCTGCTCGATGCCGTTATCCGCGGTCAGCTCGTAGCCAATCACTTCGTGAGCAAACAGCATGATGTAGCAGCGCCGCCTGTCGGCCAGCGCCACCTTCAGCAGCGCCAGACAAAACGCTTTGGCGCAGCGTTCATTGAAACCGCCCATCGAACCGGAGGTATCCACGCAGACGATGAACGGGCCGCGCGGCTGCGCTTCGTGCTGCTGATGGCTGGCCGGGCGAAGCGTTACTTTCTCGTGCCAGGCATCGCCCTGTAACCGGTAGGTCAGCAGGCGTTTCTCCACCAGCCGGCGATAAAATTCCAGCTCCAGTTCGCTGATGCTCAGCGCCGCCAGCTCCGGCGGCAACAGACGCAGCACATCGTCACTCTGATGGATGCCGCTGACCTCTTCCGGCACGTTGTCCGGCTCGCGCACCAGCTGATGAAACGCTTCCAGCGGCGCATCCTGTGACGGTACCGATTTCGCTTCGCGGCTGCGTCCCAGCTGCTGCGCCAGTTTCATCAGTTCCGGCTGCTGGGCGAGGAAATCGCCGTACTGCACAATCAGCTCATAGTCGCCATGCTGCAGCGGTGCCTTGCTCAGATCCCACAGGCGTCCGGCGGCGGCTTCGTCGTCATCGGTCAAAATCGGCGCCAGCTGGCCGCTGATGGCCATGCGCTGCTGCAGCTCAGCCATCAGGCGTTCCCGCTGCTCTTCCAGCAGGGTTTCGTTCAGCGTCAGGGTTTGCAGCGTCAGGCTCAGGCGCCAGCGCTGCAGGAACAGCGTGTGCTGCGCATTGCTCAGCTGGGCGCTGTCGGTATGCAGCAGCAGTTTGCTGGCCTCTTCGATAAACGGGGACGGCAGCGCTTTCAGCTGCGTCATGATGGCGGGCAGTTGCTCACTGAAGGCGTGGCTGCTGAGCAGCTGCATCTGCTGGAAGAGCTGAAATTCGCGCGCCAGCGCGTCCGGCACCGGCGTGGTTTTCATCTGGGCGGCAATCTCGGCGCGCCAGCGCGGCAGCTCGCCCATCATCGCCTGTTTCAGGCGCGGAAATTTTTCAAAGAACAGCGCCAGCTGTGGCGAGGCCAGCAGTGCCACAATCAGCTCTTCGATCAGCTCGGTTTCGCCAATCGACAGCAGCGTGCTGAGCGTCTCCAGCGAGATCATTTTCTCGCCTGTTTCAGCTGTTCCGCCACATCCTGCAGGCTGGTTTCGATGCGTGCCAGCCAGTCGTCGCTGATAAACAGGCAGCGCTGGTGCTGGCTAAACAGCGTGCGCTGCGCGCGCAGCTGGGCCTCCAGCGCGTCGTACTCTTCAATGATTTCCTGCGGCACGTCGCTGCTGCTGGCGGCACCCGGCAGCGTCAGGCGCGTGGACTGCAGGCTGACGTCGCGCAGCGTCAGACAGTGGTGCGCATCCACCAGCAGGTCGAGCGTCTGGCCAAAGCCGATGCCGTTGAGCTTGCCGCGGATCTCGCCCGCTTTCAGCAGCCACTGATTGAGCGCATCGCGTGCCACCACCACGTGCGTGACCTGCATGTCGTGCAGCGTCAGCGGCTGTTGCAGCATCAGGGTCAGCTGTTCGTCCGTGATCGAGGCCGGTAATTCATAGTGCGGTTTGCGGCTGAACATGCCGCTGTGCTTCTCCAGCGTCAGCGCCTGCGCCACGCTCTGCTGCTGTTGCAGCGCCAGCCGGCGCGCTTTGATCTGCTGCAGCGTGTGCAGCATCGCCTGCTGCTGCCACGCGTGCTGCGTCATCAGCGCATCAATTTCACGGTCCAGCAGCTGCATCGACGCCACGTCGTGCCACAGGCAATCTTTCAGCAGGATCAGATCAAGCGGGGCAATCGCCACGCGGCCGCTGTAAAACGCGCTGGCCTGCAGCAGATGGATGGCTTTTTTCCAGCGACGATCGGAGATATAGGGCGCTTCTGGCAGATTCTCCAGCTGCTGACGCAGCTGATAGATCAGCTCAAACACATGATCGGGCAGGCTGACCTGGCTGATGCCTTTCTGCCACTGCTGATACTCTTCATCGCTGATGCACAGCGATTCCGCCACCGGGTTGGCGTTTTCATCCTGCTGGTGGGTCAGCATGCTGCGGAAGTTCTGCTTTTCATGCACATTGTCGAGCCAAAGCCGGATCAGCATACGGTCGTACAGCGCTTCCAGACCGCTGTCAGCCTCCGGCAGTTCGTTGGAGGCGGTGACCAGCAGACGCATCGGGATCGGCTCTTCGCTGTCGCCGTTGCGAAAGCGACGTTCGTTGATGGCGGTGAGCAGCGTATTGAGAATCGCCGGACCGGCTTTCCAGATCTCATCCAGAAAGACAATTTCGGCATCCGGCAGATAGCCTTTGGTCAGACGCTGATAGCGGCCTTCATCTTTCAGTGCCTGGATCGACAGCGGGCCAAACACCTCTTCCGGCGTGGAAAATCGGGTCATCAGGTATTCAAAGGCACGGGCGTGCTGGAAGGCGTATTTCAGGCGGCGGGCAATCAGGCTCTTGGCGATGCCCGGTGGCCCGAGCAGAAACACGCTTTCGCCGCTCAGCGCTGCCAGCAGGCAGAGACGAATGGCATGATGCCGTTCATACAGCCCTTTCTCCAGGGCATTGCTGAGGCGAGAAATTCTTTCTGCCAAAAGATGGGGTTGAGCCATAATCACATCATTGTCCTTCTGATCCTGGTGCCGTCATATTCTGGCGAGCGCAATACTCTACTGTTTATCATGCGTGAAAGCGTTGATAGCCGTCAGCTTTTTTGTTTCAGAAGGTTGAGGTGAGGCAAATCGCGGGTTTTCAGCGCATTTCGCGCCGATTTTCGGCGAAAAAACGCTGCACAGACGGCGTAATGCCAGACGGTAAAAGTAGGTTTTTTCGGGAATATGTGCATACTGTGCGCTTTTTGATGATCTGAGCGCCGGGCTGAGGCCTGCGCGGCTCCAACAAAAGACAACTTATGAGCTCGGATAAGAAACAGTCCCTTGGCGCAGTCACTCTGGCGGCGATCGGCGTGGTGTATGGCGATATCGGTACCAGCCCGCTCTATACCCTGCGCGAGTGTCTCTCTGGTCAGTTCGGCTTTGGCGTGGAACGCGAGGCGGTGTTTGGCTTTCTGTCGCTGATCTTCTGGCTGCTGATTCTGGTGGTTTCGCTTAAATACATCAGTTATGTGATGCGCGCCGACAACGCCGGTGAAGGCGGGATCCTGACGCTGATGTCACTGGCGGGCCGCAATACCGGCGCACGCGCCACGGCGATTCTGGTGATCATGGGGCTGATTGGCGGCAGCTTCTTCTACGGGGAAGTGGTGATCACGCCGGCGGTATCCGTGCTTTCGGCCATCGAAGGGCTGGAGATCGCCGCGCCGAGCCTCGATAGCTACATTGTGCCGCTGGCGATTGCGGTACTGACGCTGCTGTTTGTGATTCAGAAACACGGCACCGGTATTGTCGGTAAGCTGTTTGCGCCGGTGATGCTGCTGTGGTTCATCATTCTGGCGGTGCTGGGTGCGCGCAGTATCATCAATAATCCCGAGGTGCTGCACGCCATGAACCCGTACTGGGCGCTGCACTTCTTTATTCAGTACAAAACGGTATCGTTCTTCGCGCTGGGCGCGGTGGTGCTGGCGATCACCGGCGTTGAAGCGCTGTATGCCGATATGGGCCACTTTGGTAAGTTTCCAATTCGCCTGGCATGGTTTGTGGTGGTGCTGCCGTCGCTGGTGCTCAACTATTTCGGCCAGGGGGCGCTGCTGCTGGAGCATCCGGAGGCCATCAAAAACCCGTTCTTCCTGCTGGCGCCGGACTGGGCGCTGATTCCGATGCTGATCCTCGCGACGCTGGCCACGGTGATCGCCTCGCAGGCGGTGATCTCCGGCGTATTCTCGCTGACGCGCCAGGCGGTGCGTCTTGGCTATCTGCCGCCGATGCGCATCGTGCACACGTCCGAAGAGGAATCCGGCCAGATTTATATTCCGGTCATCAACTGGCTGCTCTATTTCTCTGTGGTGATTGTGATCGTCGGCTTTGAGCACTCCAGCAATCTGGCGGCCGCCTACGGGATTGCGGTGACCGGTACCATGGTGCTGACCGCGATTCTGTGTTCAACGGTGGCGATTCAGAACTGGCACTGGAATCGCTATCTGGTGGTGCTGATTCTCATCGCGATGCTGTGCATCGACGTTTCGCTGTTCTCCGCCAACCTGGTCAAAGTATTCTCCGGCGGCTGGCTGCCACTGACGCTGGCGCTGATGATGTTTATCGTGATGACCACGTGGAAGAGCGAGCGCTTCCGCCTGCTGCGTCGTATGCATGAGCATGGCAATTCGCTGGAGGCGATGATCGCCTCGCTGGAGAAATCGCCGCCGGTGCGCGTGCCGGGCACGGCGGTCTACATGTCGCGAGCGCTCAATGTCATCCCCTTTGCCATGCTGCATAACCTGAAGCACAACAAGGTGCTGCACGAGCGCGTGGTGCTGCTGACGCTGCGTACCGAAGATGCGCCTTATGTGCACAACGTGCGTCGCGTGACCATTGAGCAGCTGTCGCCCACCTTCTGGCGCGTGGTGGCAAGCTACGGCTGGCGCGAAACGCCAAACGTCGAGGAGATTTTCCACCGCTGCGGCCTCGAAGGGCTCAACTGCCGCATGATGGAAACCTCGTTCTTTATGTCACACGAGTCGCTGATCATCGGCAAACGCCCGTGGTATCTGCGTCTGCGCGGCAAGCTGTTCCTTGCGCTGCAGCGCAACGCCCTGCGCGCGCCGGATCAGTTTGAAATTCCGCCTAACCGGGTAATCGAGCTCGGTACTCAGGTCGAAATCTGACGCATCGCGCGTCACCAGCTGAGGGTGACGCGCAGCCCCTGCGGCTGCACCGCGCTGAAGGTTAGCCGGATGCCGTGCAACTGAGCCACATTTTTCACAATCGACAAGCCAAGCCCGCTGCCGGTTTGCGCCTGCCCCGGCGGTCGCCAGAAGCGTTCGCCCAGCCGCGTCAGTTGATCGGCGCTGACGCCCGGTCCGTTATCCACCACCTCCAGCCTGCGCGCGCTAAGCCGCAGCTGAATCTCACTGCCGGACGGCGTGTAGCGCAGCGCGTTATCCAGTAGATTGCGCAGCAGTAAACCCAGCAGCAGTGGATGACCGTTCATCACCGGTTCCGCGTCAGCCGTCAGCGTCAGCCTGGTGTGCTGCGCTGCCGCCTGTGCCTGGTGTTCGGTGACCAACTGGTGCAGCAACGGCGCGAGGGGGACTGGCTGAAATTCGCTGCGCAGATCGTCTGCTTCGACGCGCGACAGCGTCAGCAGCTGATCGACCAGCCGCGTGGCGCGCAGGATGCCGCTGTCGAGCTGCTGCAGCGCATGGTTACGCATCGCCTCGTCATCGCCGGCCAGCTGAATCACCTCACTCTGCACGCGCAGCGCCGCCAGCGGGCTGCGCAGCTCGTGCGCCGCATCGGAGGTAAACCGTCGCTCGCGCTGGACCAGCTGTGCCATGCGGGCAAACAGGCCATTAAGCGCCGCCACCAGCGGCTTCACCTCCAGCGGCAGGCGCTGCGGCGTCAGTGGGGTGGCATCATCCGGCGCGCGCTGCTGCAGCGATGCAGTCAGGCGTTTCAGCGGACGCAGCTCAAACCACACCAGCGCCAGCAGCAACAGCAGCATCAGCGGCATGGCTACCAGCCACGGCAGCAGACTGCTCAGTGCCAGATCGCGCGTCATGTCATCACGATATTCCCACTCCTGTCCGACCACCACGCGCCACTGCTTATCGGCTGACGTCAGCCACAGCAGCCGCCAGCGATCGTCATCGTCACGCAGGCGACCATCGTGGAAGCCGTCACGATCCGCTGTAAACTGCAAATCGCGGCCGTTTTCGCCGTCGTTCAGCAGCGGTTTGCCGTCGGCGCTGAACAGCGCAAAGGCCAGCGCGTCGTCATCCTGATCGCCGCGATGGTGGCGCAAAATCGCTTTGGTTTTTGGCAGCGAGGCGGCCTGCAGGCGACTGGCATCCAGCGCCAGCAGGCGTTTGGCGAACAGCATTTGCTGGGTATCAAACAGCTCATTAACGGTGTCGCGCGTCTGCTGCCATGCGCTAAAGGTGGCACTGGCACCACACAGAATAATTAACAGCAGAAAGCCGATGGCCAGCCGCAGGAACAGACTCATTCTGCCGCTCCCAGCGTGTAGCCAATGCCGTGCACGGTGCGGATGAACTGACTGCCGAGCTTTTTACGCAGATGATGGATGTGCACTTCGACTGCGTTACTGGAGACGTCGTCGTCCCAGCTGTATAGTTTCTCCTCCAGCTGCGCGCGCGTCAGCACGCGACCGGGATTGCGCAGGAACAGCTCCAGCAGCGCCAGCTCACGGCTTTTCAGGCTGAGCGTTTCGCCATCCAACGTCACGCTGTGGCTGCCGGGAGCCATCACCAGCCTGCCGTGACGCAGCTCTGGCTGCAGCTGACCGTGACGGCGACGAATCAGCGCCTGCAGACGCGCGGCCACCTCCGTCAGCGCAAACGGCTTGCACAGATAGTCGTCGGCACCGAGTTGCAGGCCCTGCACGCGCTGGTCCAGCGCATCGCGTGCGGTGAGGATCAGCACCGGGACATCCGCGCCCTGCTCACGCCACTGGCGCAGGATGTCCAGCCCGTCACGTTGCGGCAGCGACAGATCCAGCACCACGGCATCCCATGGCGCCGCGTTGAGCGCCTGAAATCCGGCTTCGCCGCTGACAAACCAGTCGACGCTGAAACCCAGTTTGGTCAGGCCGACCTTCAGGCCATCGCCAATCAGCGTATCGTCTTCAATTAATAAAATGCGCATGCGTTTCTCCCGGTTACCTGGGGTTTATACGAAGCAGATGCGCGCTTGTACAGCGTCATTCGCCCGTTTTGGCTTATTTTTCCCCTCTTTTTTTCCCTTAAGATCCTGTTAAGAACCCTGTGGTGAAATAGCTCCCGTAATCCGCACAGACATGGAAATGAGGTGAAAAATGAAAAAGAGTGCAGCGCTGTTCGCCATTATCGCCCTGGCAGCAACCCCGGTGTTAGCCGCCCAGCAGGGTGGCTTTGTCGACCCTAACGCGCCAGCCGCTCAGGCTAAAGCCGGCGGTTTTAAGGCCGATAACAGCAGTGTGGTGACGGTAAAACAGGCCGAAGAGATGAAGGATGACAGCTGGATCACCGTGCGCGGCCAGCTTGATAAGCAGATCGGCGACGAGGATTATCTGTTCCGCGACAGCAGCGGCAGTATGAAAGTGGAGATCGACCACAAACGCTGGAACGGCCAGACCATTACGCCGAAGGATCAGGTCGAGCTGACCGGCGAACTGGATAAGGATTTCAATTCGATTGAACTGGACGTTAAACAGGTGCGTAAACTGCCTTAACTTCCCCCTGCGGAGCCACGTCGCGGGCTCCGCCATCCCGCCAAACTCAAATTTTCCCCGGCCCAGGCGAAACGTTTCGATGGCGATCACATTTCCGTGATGCCGTCATTGAGTTGCCATGTACATTTAATACACTGCCAGACAGCGAAACGTTTCGCTGTGGAGTGGAATAAATGAAAAAAGGTCGCCTGTTAAACGCTGAAGTCTCCCATGTGATTGCCCGCCTCGGGCATACCGATACGCTGACGATTGCCGATGCGGGCTTGCCGATCCCGGCCGGTCCACTGCGCATCGATCTGGCGCTGACGCCCGGTACGCCCGATTTTTTACAGGTGGTGGAAGTCATCACGCAGGAGATGCAGGTTGAGAGCGCCCTGATAGCGGAAGAGATCCAACAACACAATCCGCAACTCCACAGCCAGCTGATCGCCGTGCTCGAAGCCTTGCAACAGCACCAGGGGAATGTCATTAGCGTTCGTTACACCAGCCATGAACAGTTCAAACAACACACTCAGCGCAGTCAGGCGGTCATTCGCAGCGGAGAGTGCTCTCCGTATGCGAATGTCATCCTGAGCGCGGGCGTCACTTTCTGAGGCCGCTATGCAACCGTTATTGCAACTCAGGGGAATTGAAAAATCATTTCCCGGCGTGAAGGCGCTCAACGGCGCGTCGCTGGCGGTTTATCCCGGGCGCGTGATGGCGTTAGTGGGAGAGAACGGCGCGGGCAAATCCACCATGATGAAGGTGCTGACCGGCATCTACAGTATGGACGCCGGTTCGCTGCACTGGCTGGGCAAAGAAGTGACGTTCTCCGGGCCGAAAGCGTCTCAGGAAGCCGGCATCGGCATCATCCATCAGGAGCTGAACCTGATCCCGCAGCTGACCGTCGCGGAGAATATTTTCCTCGGCCGTGAATTCGTTAACCGCTTTGGCCGCATCGACTGGAAACAGATGTATGCCGCGGCGGATGCGCTGTTAAAGCGCCTCAATCTGCGCTTCAGCAGCCACAAGCTGGTGGGCGATCTGTCGATTGGCGACCAGCAAATGGTGGAGATCGCCAAAGTGCTCAGCTTCGAGTCGCAGGTCATCATTATGGATGAACCGACCGATGCGCTGACCGATACCGAAACCCTGTCGCTGTTCCGCGTCATCAATGAGCTGAAAGCGCAGGGCTGCGGCATTGTTTATATCTCCCACCGCATGAAAGAGATCTTTGAGATTTGCGATGACGTCACCGTGTTCCGCGACGGCCAGTTTATCGCCGAGCGCGCGGTAGGCGATCTCAGCGAAGAGGGCCTGATCGAAATGATGGTTGGCCGCAAGCTTGAGGATCAGTATCCGCATCTCGATCAGACACCGGGCGAGGTGCGGCTGCGGGTCGAGCACGTTAGCGGACCGGGCGTAGAAGATGTCAGCTTTACCCTGCGTAAGGGCGAGATTCTGGGCATCTCCGGTCTGATGGGCGCGGGCCGCACCGAATTAATGAAGGTGCTGTACGGCGCGCTGCCGCGTACGCACGGCAAAGTGACGCTTAACGGCCGCGAAATTGTCACCCGCTCGCCGCAGGACGGCCTGGCCAACGGCATCGTCTATATCTCGGAAGACCGTAAGCGTGACGGGCTGGTGCTCGGGATGTCGGTCAAAGAGAACATGTCGCTGACCGCGCTGCGCTACTTCAGCCGCGCCGATGGCGGCCTGAAGCACGCCGAAGAGCAGCTGGCGGTGGGCGATTTTATCCGCCTGTTCAATGTGAAAACGCCGTCAATGATGCAGCCGATCGGTCTGCTGTCCGGCGGTAATCAGCAAAAAGTGGCGATTGCGCGTGGCCTGATGACGCGCCCGGATGTGCTGATCCTCGACGAGCCGACGCGCGGCGTCGATGTTGGGGCGAAAAAAGAGATCTATCAGTTAATTAACCAGTTTAAAGCCGAAGGGCTGAGCATCATCCTGGTGTCGTCGGAAATGCCGGAAGTGCTGGGCATGAGCGACCGCATTCTGGTGATGCATGAAGGCCATCTGAGTGGCGAATTTTCCCGTGAGCAGGCTACCCAGGAATCCCTGATGGCAGCGGCGGTCGGTAAGCAACACAGCGAGGAGTTAGTTGTATGAGTACCCAAACCTTACCTGCCAGCCGTCGCTGGTTCAGCAAAGCCTGGCTGCTGGAGCAGAAATCGCTGATCGCGCTGATTGTGCTGATCGCCGTGGTCGCCAGCCAGAGCCCGAACTTCTTCACGCTGCCCAACATGTTTAACATCCTGCAGCAGACGTCGGTCAACGCCATCATGGCGGTGGGCATGACGCTGGTGATTCTGACGTCAGGCATCGACCTTTCGGTCGGCTCGCTGCTGGCGCTGACCGGCGCGGTAGCGGCATCGATTGTCGGGCTGGAAGTTAATGCATTGGTGGCCGTAGCGGCATCGCTGGCGCTGGGTGCCTTTATTGGTGCCATTACCGGTGTGATTGTGGCACGCGGCAAGGTGCAGGCGTTTATCGCTACGCTGGTAATGATGCTGCTGCTGCGCGGCGTCACCATGGTTTATACCAACGGCAGTCCGATCAACACCGGCTTCAGCGATAACGCCGATCTGTTTGGCTGGTTCGGTATTGGCCGTCCGCTGGGCATTCCTACGCCGGTATGGCTGATGGCGGTGGTGTTCGCGCTGGCGTGGTACATGCTGCATCACACCCGCCTCGGCCGCTATATCTATGCGCTGGGCGGTAACGAAGCGGCCACGCGCCTGTCCGGCATCAACGTTAACCGCGTTAAAGTCATCGTCTATTCGCTGTGCGGCCTGCTGGCGGCACTGGCGGGCACCATCGAAGTGGCGCGTCTCTCTTCAGCGCAGCCGACGGCGGGCACCGGTTATGAACTGGATGCGATTGCCGCGGTGGTGCTGGGCGGGACCAGCCTCGCGGGCGGTAAAGGGCGCATTATGGGCACGCTGATCGGTGCGCTGATTCTCGGCTTCCTCAATAACGGCCTCAACCTGATGGGCGTATCGTCTTACTACCAGATGATTGTCAAAGCCGTCGTCATTCTGCTGGCGGTGCTGGTGGATAACAAAAGCAGTAAGTAACTCTGACCTTCACACAGGATTAAAGAAATGAAAAAGTTAACTGCATTGGCCGTCATCCTTGGCGCCACCCTCAGTGCTGGCGCGATGGCTAAGGATACGATTGCGCTGGTAGTCTCAACGCTGAATAACCCGTTCTTTGTGTCGCTGAAAGATGGCGCACAGAAAGAAGCCGATAAGCTGGGCTATAACCTGGTGGTGCTCGACTCACAGAACAACCCGGCAAAAGAGCTGGCAAACGTGCAGGATCTCACTGTGCGCGGCACCAAACTGCTGCTGATCAACCCAACGGATTCTGACGCGGTCGGTAACGCCGTGAAAATGGCTAACCAGGCGAACATCCCGGTGATTACGCTGGACCGTATGGCGGCGCAGGGGAAAGTTGTCAGCCACGTGGCGTCTGATAACCGCTTCGGCGGCAAAATGGCCGGCGATTTCATCGCGAAGAAACTGGGCGACGGTGCGAAAATCATCGAGCTGCAGGGCATTGCCGGCACCTCCGCTGCCCGCGAGCGTGGCGAAGGCTTTAAGCAGGCCGCTGATGCACACAAATTCAACGTGCTGGCCAGCCAGCCGGCCGACTTCGACCGTACTAAAGGTCTGAACGTGATGCAGAACCTGCTGCAGGCGCATCCGGACGTGCAGGCAGTTTTTGCCCAGAACGACGAAATGGCGCTGGGCGCGCTGCGTGCGCTGCAGACCGCAGGCAAAACCGACGTGCTGGTGGTGGGCTTTGACGGCACCGCGGACGGCGTGAAGGCGGTAGAATCCGGTAAACTCAGCGCGACCGTTGCACAGATGCCAGACAAGATTGGTATGATTGGCGTCGATACCGCAGATAAAGTTCTGAAGGGCGAAAAAGTGCAGGCGATCAACCCGGTTGACCTGAAACTGGTTACTAAATAAAACCCAAAGAAAAGCATGGCAACGCGCCACCCTCGCGGTGGCGCAACTTCCTGGATAACTCCCTATGAGCAAAAGCGCAAAACTGGCGGTACTCGGCAGCATCAACGCCGACCACATCCTCAACCTCGCCCATTTTCCCCGTCCGGGTGAAACGGTGATCGGGAAACAGTATCAGGTTGCCTTTGGCGGTAAAGGGGCCAACCAGGCCGTCGCGGCTGGCCGTGCCGGCGCTGACATTGCTTTTATTGCCTGCGTGGGTGCAGATGACATCGGCGAACGTATTCGCCAGCAGCTGCAGCAGGACCAGATTGATACCGCTCCGGTGGAAACCGTGGCGCAGGAAGCCACCGGCGTGGCGATGATCTTCGTGAATGGCGAAGGCGAAAATAACATTGGCATCTACTCAGGCGCGAACGCGGCGCTGACGCCAGCCTGTGTGGAGCGCCACCAGCAGGTAATTCGTTCGGCCGATGCGCTGCTGATGCAGCTGGAGTCGCCGCTGGACAGCGTGCTGGCCGCGGCCCGCATCGCGCGCGCCAGCCACACCCAGGTGATCCTTAATCCGGCGCCGGCGACCCAGCTCTCTGATGAGCTGCTGGCGCTGATCGACATTATTACGCCGAATGAAACCGAAGCGGAAATCCTCACCGGCATCGCCGTCAACGACGACGACGACGCGGCGCGGGCAGCCCAGGCGCTGCACGCCAAAGGCATCGATACCGTATTGATTACGCTGGGCCGGCGCGGCGTATGGCTCAGCGAGCAGGGCCAGGGACAACGTATTCCCGGCTTCAGCGTGCAGGCGGTGGATACCATCGCTGCCGGTGATACCTTCAACGGTGCCTTCATTACCGCGCGGCTGGAAGGCGTGGCGATGCAGGATGCGGTCCGTTTTGCCCATGCGGCGGCAGCCATTGCCGTGACGCGCCCGGGCGCACAGCCCTCAGTGCCATGGCGCACTGAGATTGACGCATTCCTGCAGCAACAGGGTTAAGCGCTTGGCTACCATGAAAGATGTCGCCCGTCTGGCGGGCGTCTCCACCTCCACCGTTTCGCACGTTATCAACAATAACCGTTTTGTTAGCGAGCAGGTGCGCGACAGAGTGGAACAGGCGATTCGCGAATTAAACTACGCGCCGTCGGCGCTGGCGCGCAGCCTGAAGATCAAGCAAACGCGCACCATTGGCATGTTACTGACCGCCAGCAGCAACCCGTTCTACTCGGAGGTGGTGCGCGGTGTAGAGAACAGCTGCTATGAACGCGGCTACAGCCTGATTCTGTGCAATACCGAAGGCGATGAAGAGCGCATGAATCGCAGCCTTGAAACGCTGATGCAAAAGCGTGTGGATGGCCTGCTGATGATGTGCACGGAAACCCATCTGCCCTCCGCCGACATCCTTAATCGCTATCCTTCGGTGCCGATGGTGATGATGGACTGGGCGCCGTTTGAAGGGCGCGGCGATATTATTCAGGATAACGCGCTGCTGGGCGGCGAACTGGCTACGCAGTATCTGATTGATCGCGGTTACACCCGCATCGCCTGTATTGCCGGGCCGCTGGATAAAACCCCGGCGCGCCTGCGTCTGGACGGTTTTCATCAGGCGATGGCTGCCAGTGGGCTGGCGGTGCCGCCGGGCTATGTGGTGGACGGCGATTTCGAATTTCAGGGCGGTTTTAACGCCATGAATCAGCTGCTGGCGCTCGATCCGCCACCGCAGGCGGTGTTTACCAGCAACGATGCGATGGCGGTAGGCGTCTATCACGCCCTGTATCAGGCGGGACTGCGCGTGCCGCAGGATATGGCGGTGATGGGCTATGACAACATTGAGCTGGCGCGCTATCTGACGCCGCCGCTCAGTACCATTCATCAGCCGAAAGATGAGCTGGGCGAGCTGGCCATTGATACGCTGATTCATCGTATGAGCGATCCCGACGCCAGCCAGCAAACGCTGGTGCTGACGCCGGAGCTGGTGGAGCGCGGTTCGGTTTAACTGCTTTTACGCGTTTTCTCGCGGTTGGCGATCAGGTTACGGCCATCACCCGGCCGTAACATCAGAAACGCCAGCGCCGACAGCACGGTAATCACGCCCATGGTAAAGAAGGTGGCGTGGAACTGCTGCACCGTGGTGCTCTCAAAATCCTGATAAAAGCGCAGCACGGCGGCGCTGACCGCCACGCCAAAACTGATCGACACCTGCTGCGTAACCGCCAGCACGCTATTGCCGCCGCTGGCGTTCTCATCATTCAAATCCGCCAGCGTGATGGTATTCATGGCGGTAAACTGGGTGGACATCGCCATGCCCAGTACAAACAGCGCCACCAGCAACATGATGATGCTTCCGTCCGGCGACTGCAGCGCGAAGCTGGCGACCAGCACGCCGATGATAACCGTAATGCCCACCAGCGTTTTACGATAGCCAAAGCGGCGCAGCACCTGAGTCACGGTGGATTTAGCCAGCAGCGAGCCAATCGCCGTGGGGCCCATCATGCAGCCGGCGATGATCGCCGGATAGCCAAATCCTACCTGTAACATCAGCGGCATCAGGAACGGAATACAGCCAGTACCGAGACGCGCGGCAATATTACCGATAATCCCGACGGAGAACGTGCGTGTCTTAAACATCGGCAGACTAATCAGCGGAGCCGGATGGCGGCGTGCATGCATAATATAGAGCAGCAGCAATACCACGCCGCTGACCAGCACCAGCACCGCCTGCCACGGCGATACGATACGCTCGCCAAACAGCTCGATGCCGATGGAGATCAGCACCAGGCCAAAACCAAACAGCATAAAGCCGCCGAAATCGAAGCGGCGTTTTGGCGTGGTGAAGTCCGGCATATATTTGCGCGCATAGAAGATGCCGGCGATGCCGATAGGAATATTAATCAGGAAGATCCAGTGCCAGCTGGCGTAGGTGACCAGCAGACCACCGAGCATAGGGCCAAGAATCGGTCCGACCAGGCCGGGCATGGTGACGAAGTTGAGTACCGGCAGCAGTTCGCTGCGCGGATAGGCGCGCAGCAGCGCCAGACGCGCTACCGGCATCATCATTGCTCCGCCAACGCCTTGCACCACGCGCGAAACCACCAGCATGCTCAGCGATCCGGACAGCGCACAGGCCAGTGACCCGAGCGTGAACAGGGAAACCGCCACAATAAACACCTTACGCGTGCCAAAGCGATCGGCCAGCCAGCCGCTGACCGGAATCAACATCGCGACCGTGAGCGTATAACTGATGACGGCAGACTGCATGGCAAGTGGGGAACGTTCAAGGCTGGTGGCAATGGCGGGAAGCGCGGTATTCAGGATGGTGGCGTCGAGAGCCTGCATAAAAAACGCCATGGCGGCGATCCAGGGCAGGCCGGCCATACTGCGCGCGGAGCGAATCATTGAAAATCCTTCTTGAAGAAAATCGGTCAGCAAAGAGCGTAAGTTAAACAGGATAGCATCGGTCGCTGCGATGATGGCGCTGATTTGTGCCGCTGTGAGAGCTGATTTGCCTGATTATTAGACGGGAAATGTCTGTTTTTACCGCGTTCGTATAAAAAAGTAGCTTTCAGTCAATTTTTTTCAGGAAATGCTTGTCACTTCAGATTAACTCCCTATAATGCGCCACCACTGAGACGGCAAAGCGGCAACGCAGGCGGCTCAGCAGGGCGTGAAGCGATTCACCCCGCCGGAGAAAAACGCTGAAAAAAGTGTTTGACTCTGAAGGAGGAAAGCGTAATATACGCCACCTCGCGACAGCAGGCCGAACGCCGCGTCGCACCGCTCTTTAACAATTTATCAGACAATCTGTGTGGGCACTCGCAGGATTGATATCACAAGCCTACGGGCTTTAAAAAATATCAAGTCTTTGCTGAGTGAACACGTAATTCATTACGAAGTTTAATTCACAGAGCATCGCTGCACTCGTTGCAGCAAATCAAACTTTAAATTGAAGAGTTTGATCATGGCTCAGATTGAACGCTGGCGGCAGGCCTAACACATGCAAGTCGAACGGCAGCACAGAAGAGCTTGCTCTTTGGGTGGCGAGTGGCGGACGGGTGAGTAATGTCTGGGAAACTGCCCGATGGAGGGGGATAACTACTGGAAACGGTAGCTAATACCGCATAACGTCGCGAGACCAAAGTGGGGGACCTTCGGGCCTCACACCATCGGATGTGCCCAGATGGGATTAGCTAGTAGGTGGGGTAATGGCTCACCTAGGCGACGATCCCTAGCTGGTCTGAGAGGATGACCAGCCACACTGGAACTGAGACACGGTCCAGACTCCTACGGGAGGCAGCAGTGGGGAATATTGCACAATGGGCGCAAGCCTGATGCAGCCATGCCGCGTGTATGAAGAAGGCCTTCGGGTTGTAAAGTACTTTCAGCGGGGAGGAAGGCGGTGAGGTTAATAACCTTGCCGATTGACGTTACCCGCAGAAGAAGCACCGGCTAACTCCGTGCCAGCAGCCGCGGTAATACGGAGGGTGCAAGCGTTAATCGGAATTACTGGGCGTAAAGCGCACGCAGGCGGTCTGTTAAGTCAGATGTGAAATCCCCGGGCTTAACCTGGGAACTGCATTTGAAACTGGCAGGCTTGAGTCTCGTAGAGGGGGGTAGAATTCCAGGTGTAGCGGTGAAATGCGTAGAGATCTGGAGGAATACCGGTGGCGAAGGCGGCCCCCTGGACGAAGACTGACGCTCAGGTGCGAAAGCGTGGGGAGCAAACAGGATTAGATACCCTGGTAGTCCACGCCGTAAACGATGTCGACTTGGAGGTTGTGCCCTTGAGGCGTGGCTTCCGGAGCTAACGCGTTAAGTCGACCGCCTGGGGAGTACGGCCGCAAGGTTAAAACTCAAATGAATTGACGGGGGCCCGCACAAGCGGTGGAGCATGTGGTTTAATTCGATGCAACGCGAAGAACCTTACCTGGCCTTGACATCCAGAGAACTTAGCAGAGATGCTTTGGTGCCTTCGGGAACTCTGAGACAGGTGCTGCATGGCTGTCGTCAGCTCGTGTTGTGAAATGTTGGGTTAAGTCCCGCAACGAGCGCAACCCTTATCCTTTGTTGCCAGCGGCTCGGCCGGGAACTCAAAGGAGACTGCCGGTGATAAACCGGAGGAAGGTGGGGATGACGTCAAGTCATCATGGCCCTTACGGCCAGGGCTACACACGTGCTACAATGGCGCATACAAAGAGAAGCGACCTCGCGAGAGCAAGCGGACCTCATAAAGTGCGTCGTAGTCCGGATTGGAGTCTGCAACTCGACTCCATGAAGTCGGAATCGCTAGTAATCGTAGATCAGAATGCTACGGTGAATACGTTCCCGGGCCTTGTACACACCGCCCGTCACACCATGGGAGTGGGTTGCAAAAGAAGTAGGTAGCTTAACCTTCGGGAGGGCGCTTACCACTTTGTGATTCATGACTGGGGTGAAGTCGTAACAAGGTAACCGTAGGGGAACCTGCGGTTGGATCACCTCCTTACCTGAAGATACCTTCCCGCGAAGTGCTCACACAGATTGTCTGATAGAAAAGTAACGAGCAGGACGGCTGCGAAGTCGTGACACTTTGTGTCCCCTTCGTCTAGCGGTTAGGACTCCGCCCTTTCACGGCGGCAACAGGGGTTCGAATCCCCTAGGGGACGCCACTGCTTGGTGACAGGTGAAAGGTGTCTCCACAGAATATCTCAAAACTGACGGTAACGTCGTGTTTGAGATATTGCTCTTTAACAATCCGGAACAAGCTGAAAATTTGAAACGACGCGTCGTATTCATTCTCCGTAATAAGAATGAAATCACGATGCGTTCGGGTCTCTCAAATGCTTGCAGTCCGCAGCGTTGCAAAACGCCTGTGGGTTGTGAGGTTAAGCGACTAAGCGTACACGGTGGATGCCCTGGCAGTCAGAGGCGATGAAGGACGTGCTAATCTGCGAAAAGCGACGGTAAGGTGATATGAACCGCTACAGCCGTCGATGTCCGAATGGGGAAACCCAATGCACTTGTGCATTATCGTTAACTGAATACATAGGTTAACGAGGCGAACCGGGGGAACTGAAACATCTAAGTACCCCGAGGAAAAGAAATCAACCGAGATTCCCCCAGTAGCGGCGAGCGAACGGGGAGCAGCCCAGGACCTGAATCAGCTTGTGCATCAGTGGAAGCGTCTGGAAAGTCGCGCGATACCGGGTGACAGCCCCGTACACGAAGATGCATGAGTTGTGAGTCCGACGAGTAGGGCGGGACACGTGGTATCCTGTCTGAACATGGGGGGACCATCCTCCAAGGCTAAATACTCCTGACTGACCGATAGTGAACCAGTACCGTGAGGGAAAGGCGAAAAGAACCCCGGCGAGGGGAGTGAAACAGAACCTGAAACCGTGTACGTACAAGCAGTGGGAGCCTACTTGTTAGGTGACTGCGTACCTTTTGTATAATGGGTCAGCGACTTATATTCTGTAGCAAGGTTAACCGCATAGGGGAGCCGAAGGGAAACCGAGTCTTAATTGGGCGTTAAGTTGCAGGGTATAGACCCGAAACCCGGTGATCTAGCCATGGGCAGGTTGAAGGTTGGGTAACACTAACTGGAGGACCGAACCGACTAATGTTGAAAAATTAGCGGATGACTTGTGGCTGGGGGTGAAAGGCCAATCAAACCGGGAGATAGCTGGTTCTCCCCGAAAGCTATTTAGGTAGCGCCTCGTGAACTCATCCTCGGGGGTAGAGCACTGTTTCGGCTAGGGGGCCATCCCGGCTTACCAACCCGATGCAAACTGCGAATACCGAGGAATGTTATCACGGGAGACACACGGCGGGTGCTAACGTCCGTCGTGAAGAGGGAAACAACCCAGACCGCCAGCTAAGGTCCCAAAGTCATGGTTAAGTGGGAAACGATGTGGGAAGGCACAGACAGCCAGGATGTTGGCTTAGAAGCAGCCATCATTTAAAGAAAGCGTAATAGCTCACTGGTCGAGTCGGCCTGCGCGGAAGATGTAACGGGGCTAAACCATGCACCGAAGCTGCGGCAGCGACACTATGTGTTGTTGGGTAGGGGAGCGTTCTGTAAGCCGCTGAAGGTGTGCTGTGAGGCATGCTGGAGGTATCAGAAGTGCGAATGCTGACATAAGTAACGATAAAGCGGGTGAAAAGCCCGCTCGCCGGAAGACCAAGGGTTCCTGTCCAACGTTAATCGGGGCAGGGTGAGTCGACCCCTAAGGCGAGGCTGAAAAGCGTAGTCGATGGGAAACAGGTTAATATTCCTGTACTTGGTGTTACTGCGAAGGGGGGACGGAGAAGGCTAGGTTATCCGGGCGACGGTTGTCCCGGTTTAAGCGTGCAGGTGTGAAGACCAGGTAAATCCGGTCTTCTTTAACACTGAGGCGTGATGACGAGCCGCCACGGCGGTGAAGTAACTGATGCCCTGCTTCCAGGAAAAGCCTCTAAGCTCCAGGTAACACGAAATCGTACCCCAAACCGACACAGGTGGTCAGGTAGAGAATACCAAGGCGCTTGAGAGAACTCGGGTGAAGGAACTAGGCAAAATGGTGCCGTAACTTCGGGAGAAGGCACGCTGGCGCGTAGGTGAAGGGACTTGCTCCCGGAGCCGAGGCCAGTCGAAGATACCAGCTGGCTGCAACTGTTTATTAAAAACACAGCACTGTGCAAACACGAAAGTGGACGTATACGGTGTGACGCCTGCCCGGTGCCGGAAGGTTAATTGATGGGGTTATCCGCAAGGAGAAGCTCTTGATCGAAGCCCCGGTAAACGGCGGCCGTAACTATAACGGTCCTAAGGTAGCGAAATTCCTTGTCGGGTAAGTTCCGACCTGCACGAATGGCGTAATGATGGCCAGGCTGTCTCCACCCGAGACTCAGTGAAATTGAAATCGCTGTGAAGATGCAGTGTACCCGCGGCAAGACGGAAAGACCCCGTGAACCTTTACTATAGCTTGACACTGAACATTGAGCCTTGATGTGTAGGATAGGTGGGAGGCTTTGAAGCGTGGACGCCAGTCTGCGTGGAGCCAACCTTGAAATACCACCCTTTAATGTTTGATGTTCTAACGTAGGCCCGTAATCCGGGCTGCGGACAGTGTCTGGTGGGTAGTTTGACTGGGGCGGTCTCCTCCCAAAGCGTAACGGAGGAGCACGAAGGTTGGCTAATCCTGGTCGGACATCAGGAGGTTAGTGCAATGGCATAAGCCAGCTTGACTGCGAGAGTGACGGCTCGAGCAGGTGCGAAAGCAGGTCATAGTGATCCGGTGGTTCTGAATGGAAGGGCCATCGCTCAACGGATAAAAGGTACTCCGGGGATAACAGGCTGATACCGCCCAAGAGTTCATATCGACGGCGGTGTTTGGCACCTCGATGTCGGCTCATCACATCCTGGGGCTGAAGTAGGTCCCAAGGGTACGGCTGTTCGCCGTTTAAAGTGGTACGCGAGCTGGGTTTAGAACGTCGTGAGACAGTTCGGTCCCTATCTGCCGTGGGCGCTGGAGAATTGAGGGGGTTGCTCCTAGTACGAGAGGACCGGAGTGAACGCACCGCTGGTGTTCGGGTTGTCATGCCAATGGCACTGCCCGGTAGCTAAGTGCGGAAGAGATAAGTGCTGAAAGCATCTAAGCACGAAACTTGCCCCGAGATGAGTTCTCCCTGACCCCTTGAGGGTCCTGAAGGGACGTTGAAGACGACGACGTTGATAGGCCGGGTGTGTAAGCGCAGCGATGCGTTGAGCTAACCGGTACTAATGACCCGTGAGGCTTAACCTTACAACGCCAGAGGCGTTTTGGTCCGAGAGACCGGAGAATTTTCAGCTTGTGACGGATAAAGAATCAGCTTTGTTCTGCGGACGCGAGTCCGGAGGATTTTGCGCTGAGGCGAGGCGGCAAGCGAAGGAAAGGAAGGAGCATACACGAGTATGTGACTGACTTTGCGAGCGCAGCCAACGCGGCATCAGTGCGAAAGACGCGGGACAGGGCACAAAGAATTTGCCTGGCGGCAACAGCGCGGTGGTCCCACCTGACCCCATGCCGAACTCAGAAGTGAAACGCCGTAGCGCCGATGGTAGTGTGGGGCCTCCCCATGCGAGAGTAGGGAACTGCCAGGCATCAAACCAGTAAAAAAGCCCCGGACGAGAGTCCGGGGCTTTTTTACGTCCGTACTCCGGCAAATTTCCCGCTAAAAACCGCGTGATTAGCGGTTTTTTAGCCATTGAACAATATACTCTGCAACCTGATCAGGCTGATTGATATCCAGCACCGGCACCTGAAGCGCTAACGCTTCATCCGTCGCAACGGCAATCACCCAGTCGTCCAGCAATTCATCAATTTCTCCCTTAACGCCGCGCCGCCATAGCACCATCCTGGGTACGGGTTCCTGTTTAAACCCCTCGACCAGCACCAGATCCAGCGTTGCAGCGTCCATACGGCCTGCCAGCTGCGCTAAACTAAGCGGCTGCTGCGGCGTTTCGCACATTAACGCCCAGCGTTGCTCGCTGGCGACGATCACCTGATCGGCTCCCGCTTTGCGCAGCAGATAACTGTCTTTTCCCGGCGTATCGATGTCCATCTGATGATGGGTATGCTTGATCAGCCCGGGGCGAATGCCCTGCGCTCTCAGTAGCGGAATCACCTGTTGTAACAGGGTGGTTTTGCCGGTGCCACTCCAGCCCACCACCGCCAGTAACGGCACACTCATCACGCACTTTCCTCATTAACCAAATCGTCAGGCGTATTGATATTGCGGAAGGCGGCTTCATCATCATCAAACAGTACGCTGTGTCCGCCATGTTCACGCATAAACTGCATCAGACGGCGTTCTCCGCGCAGCAGCCACGCTTCCAGATCATCAGCCAGCGCACGATGCACCAAAGCCAGCGCCGGATGATCACGCTGACCCGATGTCACCCACACGGCGGCGGCTGCACCACGCTGCTGCCACAGCCGTGCAACAAAATCCTGCGGTAGCCACGGCGTATCGCAGGCGCAAAACGCCACCCATTCGGTCTGGCTGTGCCGCAGGCCGCTGAGCATGCCTGCCAGCGGACCGGGATAATCAGGCAGCGAATCACGAATCACCTGACAACCACTTGCCTGATAACGATCAATGTTACGGTTGGCGCTAATCAACACAATATTGACCTGCGGCTGTAAACGCTGCAGAACGTGCTGATAAAGCGGTTTGCCCTGTAATGGCAGCAAGCCCTTATCCTGACCTCCCATACGGCTGCCTTGCCCGCCTGCGAGGATCACACCGGTAAATGCGGTCATCTTCGTCTCCCTGTTTATTCTGGACGATACTTAACTCGCGGTAGCGAACCACCTGCGCAAAGGAATCAATGATGAAATATCACCGACTCAATGAACTGCTCGAACTGCTGCAGCCTGCCTGGCAGCAAGAACCCGATCTCAACCTGCTGGCATTTTTACAAAAACTGGCGCAGGAATCAGGTTTCAGTGGCCCATTAAGTGAATTAAGCGATGACGTATTGATTTACCATCTCAAAATGCGTGATGCCGGTAGTCAGGCTGTGATCCCGGGTCTGAAGAAAGATTATGAAGTGGACTTCAAAAGCGCGCTATTACGTGCGCGCGGTGTGATCAAGGATGATGAGTAATGTTATCCTTGCGCGTTCAACGCACAGGTAACACACAGGCACAATGATGAGCGAAGCCGCTTTTAATTTTCAGACGCTGAATCCCGACGTCATCCTCGATGCGCTCTGGGGTGCCGGTCTGCGGGTCGAGTCCGGCTTAACCGCCCTGAACAGCTACGAAAACCGCGTGTATCAGTTTAGCGATGAGGATAAGCGACGCTATGTCGCTAAGTTCTATCGTCCGCAACGCTGGAGCGCCGCGCAGATCGCTGAAGAGCATCGGTTTGCTCAGGATCTGCTGGATGATGAAGTGCCGGTTGCCGCACCGCTGGCGCTGCAGGGCAATACGCTCAATCAGCACGCTGGCTTTATGTTCGCGGTGTTCCCCAGCCTCGGTGGTCGGCAGTATGAAACCGACAATGAAGAGCAGATGGAGTGGGTAGGTCGTTTCCTTGGCCGTATCCATCAAACCGGACGTCACAGCCCGTTCCGCCAGCGGCCCACTTTGGGCCTGCAGGAGTATGTGGTTGAGCCACGTCTGCAGCTGGAACAGAGCGCGCTGGTGCCCGCCTCGCTGAAGGATGCGCTACTGAAGGCGTTAGATAAACTCAGCGTCACGCTGCAGCAGAGCTGGCATAGCCAGTGGCAACCGCTCCGGCTGCACGGTGACTGCCATCCCGGCAATATTCTGTGGCGGGATGGGCCGATGTTTGTCGATCTCGATGACGCGCGCACCGGTCCGGCTGTGCAGGATTTGTGGATGCTGGTGAACGGCAGCCGTCAGGAGCAATTGATCCAGTGGGATATTTTGCTGGAAGCGTATAACGAATTTGGTGATTTCGATTTACACGAATTGACACTGATTGAGTCTTTACGCGCCATGCGCATGGTTTATTATCTGGCCTGGGTGGTACGCCGCTGGCAGGATCCCGCTTTTCCGCGCGCCTTCCCCTGGATGACCGATGAGGACTTCTGGCGCCGGCAGATTGCACTATTTATCGAGCAGGAAAGGCTGTTACACGAACCGCCGTTACAGCTTAGCCCGCAATTTTAATGAAGTACTCAGGAGATGTTCTCACGATGAAAAAGATTTGGTTTGCGCTGGTAGGTTTGATGCTGGCATTTAGCGCCTCAGCGGCACAGTTCAACGACGGCAAACAGTACGTTACGCTGCCAAAACCGGTCGCCGGTGAGCCGCAGGTCATGGAATTTTTCTCCTTCTTCTGCCCGCACTGCTACCAGTTTGAACGCATTTACCACGTCAGCGATGCGGTGAGAAAGAATCTGCCAGCGGATACCAAAGTGACCAAATATCACGTTGATTTCCTCGGCGGCGACTTCGGTCCGGTGGTCACGCATGCGTGGGCAGTGGCAATGGCGCTGGGTGTGGAAGATAAAGTGACCGCACCGATTTTCGACGGCATCCAGAAGACCCAGACCATTACCGACGCAGCCAGCCTGAAAGAAACCTTTATTAAAGCAGCGGGTATCACCTCTGAAGATTACGATGCAGCGTGGAACAGCTTCGCCGTGAAGGCGCTGGTTGCACAGCAGCAGAAAGCGGCTTCGGATGTTAATTTGCAGGGCGTACCGGCGATTTTCGTTAACGGCAAATACATGGTTAACAACGGCGGCCTGGACACCAGCTCAATGGATAACTTCGTGGCGGATTATGCCAACGTCGTGAAATTCCTGGTTGAGAAAAAGTAATTAAGCGCTGAAAACGCGATGGCTTATGCTGTAGCGGCGCGGTTATCACCCGCCGCTACAGTGAAACCAACCCACACCATATCCTTAATTCACTAAGCCATTCATCCCTTACCGCCAGCGTTTTTTGATTACCCTTTCGCTTAATATCCACATAGACGATCGCCTTTTTAAAAAGGTGTTTCGTATCACGGCAAGATTATAACTGACTGATTTTAAAAATATTTTAATCGTAAAATGATTGCAATTAACGTAAATAACAATACGTTATGAATTTTACGCACAAAGTTATCCACAAGATGATCCTTGCGATCCGCGCCGCGTAATCGCGAAAAAGATCCTCACTTTCTGCTGTTACTTCAACATTGTTCGCTGGTTGTGGCATCCTTATAACCCTGATTATCGCAACGAAGAAAATACAAACCTATGGCGCAAATTGCAGAAAATCCCCTGATTCTGGTAGATGGCTCTTCCTACCTCTACCGTGCATATCATGCCTTTCCGCCGCTGACCAACAGTGCGGGTGAGCCAACCGGCGCCATGTATGGTGTGCTCAACATGCTGAAAAGCCTGCTGATGCAGTATCAACCCAGCCATGTGGCTGTGGTCTTCGATGCCAAAGGCAAAACGTTCCGCGATGAGCTGTTTGAAAATTACAAATCGCATCGTCCACCAATGCCGGACGATTTACGCGCGCAAATCGCGCCGCTGCATGAAATGGTAAAAGCCATGGGGCTGCCGCTGCTGGCGGTGTCCGGCGTGGAAGCCGATGACGTGATTGGCACGCTGGCGCTGGAAGCGGAAAAGCAGGGGCGTGCGGTGCTGATCAGCACCGGCGATAAAGACATGGCGCAGCTGGTGACGCCGGGCATTACCCTGATTAACACCATGACCAACACCGTGCTCGGGCCGGAAGAAGTCGAGCAGAAATATGGAGTACCGCCTTCGCTGATTATCGATTTCCTCGCCATGATGGGCGACAGCTCGGACAACATTCCGGGCGTTCCGGGCGTGGGCGAGAAAACCGCACAGGCGCTGCTGCAGGGGCTGGGCGGCATGCAATCCATCTACGACAACCTTGATAAAGTGGCCGGGCTCTCCTTCCGTGGAGCAAAAACCATGGCGGCGAAGCTGGAACAGAATCGCGATGTGGCGTTTCTCTCCTACCAGCTGGCGACCATCAAAACCGATGTGGAACTGGAGCTGGCCTGCGAGCAGCTGACGGTTAACGAGCCTGACGTTGAAGCATTGCAGACGCTGTTTAGCCGCTATGAATTCAAACGCTGGCTAGCCGATCTGCAGGAAGGAAAATGGCTGCAGGGTAAAAAGAGTAATAGCCAGGCGCAGAAATCGCTGCCGGATGAACCCGTCGTGGCCGCAGCAGAAACGGTCAGCGTGCTGTCCTCTGACGGCTATGTCACCATCCTCGACGAGGCGACCTTTGCCGACTGGCTGAAAAAACTTCAAAGCGCCGACGTGTTTGCTTTTGACCTGGAAACCGATTCGCTGGATACCCTGAGCGCCAATATTGTCGGCATTGCCTTCGCCGTGGCACCGGGCGAGGCCGCTTACCTGCCGGTGGCGCATGACTATCTTGACGCGCCACCGCAGCTGGATCGCGCCGCGGTGCTGAAGCAGCTGAAACCGCTGCTGGAGGACAGTAAAGCAGCGAAGGTCGGGCAGAACCTGAAGTACGATCGTGGCGTACTGAAAAATTACGATATTGAGCTGAACGGCATCAAATTCGACACCATGCTGGAGTCTTACTGCCTGAACAGCGTCGGCGGCAAACATGACATGGACAGCCTGGCGGCCCGCTGGCTTAACCACAAAACCGTCACTTTCGAAGAAATCGCCGGTAAAGGTAAAAATCAGCTCACCTTCAATCAGATCGCGCTTGAGCAGGCGGCGCACTATGCGGCAGAAGACGCTGACGTCACGCTGCAGCTGCACCTGCAGATGTGGCCGAAGCTGGAGCAGGAAGCCGGTCCGAAGCAGGTATTCGAGGCGATTGAGATGCCGCTGGTGACGGTCATTTCCCGCGTAGAGCGCAACGGTGTGCTGATCGATCAGAATATCCTCGCGAAACATTCGCAGGAGCTGACCACGCGTCTGGCCGAGCTGGAGCAGAAGGCGCATGAGCTGGCCGGCGAGCCTTTCAACCTCTCCTCCACCAAACAGCTGCAAACCATTCTGTTTGAGAAGCAGGGGATTAAGCCGACGAAGAAAACGCCGGGCGGCGCGCCATCGACCAGTGAAGAAGTGCTGGCTGAGCTGGCGCTCGACTATCCGCTGCCGAAAGTGATTCTTGAGCATCGCGGCCTGTCGAAGCTGAAATCCACTTACACCGATAAGCTGCCGCAGATGATCAATCCGATCACCGGTCGGGTGCATACCTCTTATCACCAGGCGGTGACGGCCACCGGACGACTCTCCTCGACCGACCCGAACCTGCAAAACATTCCGGTGCGCAACGAAGAGGGACGGCGCATTCGTCAGGCGTTTATTGCAGGCGCGGATAAGCGCATCGTAGCCGCCGACTATTCGCAGATTGAGCTGCGAATTATGGCGCACCTGTCGCAGGACAAAGGCCTGCTGGATGCGTTCGCGCAGGGTGAGGATATCCACCGCGCCACGGCGTCCGAAGTGTTTGGTGTGGCGCTGAGCAAGGTTTCCGGTGAGCAGCGCCGCAGTGCGAAAGCGATTAACTTCGGACTGATTTATGGCATGAGCGCATTTGGTTTGTCGCGTCAGCTGAACATTGGTGCCGGCGAAGCGAAGAAGTACATGGATCTCTACTTTGAGCGCTATCCGGGCGTGCTGCGTTATATGGAAGCGACGCGCGCGCAAGCCGCGGATAAGGGATACGTCGAGACGCTGGATGGTCGTCGTCTGTGGCTGCCGGACATCAACTCCAGCAATGCCATTCGCCGTAAAGCTGCCGAACGTGCGGCGATCAACGCACCGATGCAGGGCACCGCGGCGGACATCATCAAACGTGCCATGATCGCCGTTGACGGCTGGCTGCTGCAGCAGAACAGTGATGAGGTGAAAATGATCATGCAGGTACACGATGAACTGGTATTTGAGATCCACAAAGATGCCGTCGCAGGTGCCAGCCAGACGATCCGCGAACTGATGGAGAACAGCATGAAGCTGGATGTACCGCTGCAGGTTGAAGTGGGAACCGGCGATAACTGGGATCAGGCGCACTAAGGGCCCGCTGCTCGCCACAGATGCTGGTGGCGGGCAGCGTCATAAGAAAAAAGTTTACTTAATCGGTTCAGCCGGTCATCAAAACTGCCGGTAAAATACAGGTTAAGTAACTGCTTATCGGCTAAGCATTTTTTTGGTAATTAAACTACATGCCCTGCGCGAAAATGTGACGAAGCTGGTAAAAAAGATGTCGAATTCTGAAACTTAACAACAAAAAACCCTTTGTTGGTCAGAAAAAATCGGGTAAAGTTCATCGCGTAGGGTACAGAGGTAAGATGTTCTATCTTTCAGACCTTTTACTTCACGTAATCGGATTTGGCTGAATATTAGCCGCCCCAGTCATTTATGACTGGGGCGTTTTTTATTGGGCTTTTTCTGAAAAAAAGCGGACGCAAAGGTCCGCTCAGGCGCTACTCTGACAGCGCTTCACCGTCGCCTTCCTGCGCCGGAGTCAGCTCGCTAAACCAGGTATCAAGTTTCTGACGCAGCTTATCGACGCCCAGTTTTTTCAGCGATGAGAACATCTCGACCTGGACATCGCCTAAAAATGCCAGCGATGCCTCACGCACCATGTTCAGCTGCGCTTTACGGGCACCGGAAGCCAGCTTGTCGGCTTTGGTCAGCAGAATCATAACCGGAATACCGCTCTGCACCGCCCACTCAACCATTTGCTGATCGAGATCTTTAAGCGGATGGCGGATATCCATCAGTACCACCAGTCCTTTCAGGGCCTGACGTTTCTGCAAATATTCACCCAGCGCGCGCTGCCATTTACGCTTCATCTCTTCCGGGACTTCCGCATAACCGTAACCTGGTAAATCCACCAGGCGTTTGCCTTCCACCACTTCAAACAGGTTAATCAGCTGCGTGCGGCCTGGCGTTTTACTGGTACGCGCCAGGCTTTTCTGGTTGGTCAGGGTATTCAGCGCGCTGGATTTGCCTGCATTTGAGCGCCCGGCAAAGGCAACTTCAATGCCCGTATCCGCCGGTAGATGACGAATATCCGGCGCGCTGAGCATGAAATGGGTGACGTGATAGTTCAAAGCAGACAATGTAAAACTCCAGCAGAATGATCGGGCAATGGCGCTGATTATACCTGTTATGGCGCAAAAGTGCCCGACAGGCGTCTTAACGCGCTATTTTGTAAGAGATCGCCGCTAACTGCTACCAGTGATGACGGATTCATGCAACATTCATTCGCTACATTACTGTTTATTTTCATCAGCTTACGTTAAAAATGAAAAAGACCGCTCTAAATTAGAGACAAGTCTCACTTGTTCAATTTACTGTTTGGTCTACATTTGTTGTCAGTGCACGGCAGCACCCATCAGGATGATGAGCTCAGGAGCGTCGGGGATGACCGCGAGCATGGCAGGAGAGCGATTCAGGCAGGAATCGGACAGGGACAGGGATTACTCGCAGGAGCGATGTGGCGATGGAGCAACCGGGACGTTGTGAGCCGTAAAGGATTTGACGCGTGTTTCCTTCGTATGAAGGTGCGAAATAAGGCGATAGCACAGGCTATCGCCTTTTTTCTTTGTCATCTTTCTGCTAGATTTCGCCGCAATTCTATACTGAACTCACCAGGCATCGCCGAGACCGAATACATGAAGCAACCTGCACCAGCCCAGCGTGGCAAACCTGCTGCTAAAGCGAAACGCAAATCGCGTGAAGAACTGAACCAGGAAGCCCGCGATCGCAAGCGCGATAAAAAGCACAGCGGCCACAAATCCGGCAGCCGCGCCAACCCGGAAACGCAAAGCGCCGGTAAAGGGCACAGCAAAAAGAGCGCCGATCCGCGCGTGGGCAGCAAAAAGCCAGTCGCGCTGGTGGCGGACGGCAAAACCCTGCCCGAAAAGAAAGTGGCGAAGCCAAAGCCCAAAGCCGAAAAAGTGCGCCTGACGCCGCAGGAAGAGCTGGCCAAGCTGGAGAACGATGAGCGTCTCGACACGCTGCTCGATCGCCTTGAGAGCGGCGAAACCCTGAGCGCAGAAGATCAGGCGTGGCTGGATGAGACGCTGGATCGCATCGACGAGCTGATGGAAACGCTGGGCATTGCGCTGGATGACGACGCCGAAGATGAGCAGGCAGAAGAGGATATGATGCGCCTGCTTAAGGGCCACTAACCGCCATTTTTGATCGGCATGCGGCTTTGCGCATGCCGCGCTAAACAGGTATTCACCTATGTTTTGGCCTGGATCAATTTTAGCGCTGCTGCTGACATGTTATCTGCTGTGGTTATTGTTTAAACTACGCCGCCTGTCGCGGCTGAAATCGCGCTTACGGCGGCGTTCCGCCCAGCGCTTCGTCTCCTCTTCTGCCACGCGACCCGCCCTCAGACGACGTCACCGTAAGGAGTGAGCATGTCATCGCAGCAGATTGAGTGGGATCAGCGGCTCATCGAAAAATACAATTACGCCGGTCCGCGTTACACCTCCTATCCCACCGCGCTGGAATTCAGTGAAAGCTTTGGCGCGAGCGATTTTCAGCGCGCGGTTGAGCGCTATCCCGAGCGCGCGCTGTCGCTGTATGTGCATATCCCGTTCTGCCATCGTCTGTGTTACTTCTGCGGCTGCAATAAAATCGTGACGCGCCAGCTGCACAAGGCCGATCGCTATCTGGAGGTTCTGGCGCAGGAGATTCGTCAGCGCGCTCCGCTGTTTGCCGGCCGTCGCGTTACGCAGCTGCACTGGGGCGGCGGCACGCCCACCTTCCTTAATCAGCAGCAGGTCAGCCGGCTGGTGGCGCTGCTGCGCAGCCATTTCGACATCGCTGACGATGTTGAGATGTCGATCGAAGTCGATCCGCGTGAAATTGAGCTGGAGATGATCGATCATCTGCGCGCGGAGGGCTTCAATCGTCTGAGCATGGGCGTGCAGGATTTCAACAAGACAGTGCAGGAGCGGGTCAACCGCGTTCAGGATGAAGAGACCATTTTCGCCCTGGTGCAGCGTGCCCGCGCGCAGGGATTCCGCTCAGTCAGTCTGGATTTAATCTACGGCCTGCCGCTGCAGACGCCAGAGAGCTTTGCCTTTACGCTGCAGCGGGTGATTGCGCTCAATCCGGATCGCCTCAGCGTCTTCAACTATGCGCACATGCCTGCGCTGTTTGCCGCTCAGCGCAAAATCAAAGATGAGGAGCTGCCGACGGCGGCGCAGAAGCTGCAAATCCTGCAGCAAACCATCGCGACGCTGACCGGTGCGGGTTACCAGTTTATTGGCATGGACCATTTTGCCAAACCGGATGATGAACTGGCGGTGGCGCAGCGCGCCGGCGTACTGCATCGCAATTTCCAGGGTTACACCACGCAGGGCGAAACCGAACTGCTCGGACTGGGCGTTTCGGCCATCAGCATGCTGGGCGACAGCTATGCGCAGAATCAGAAAGAGTTAAAAGCCTGGTATGCCAGCGTTGAGCAGCAGGGCCATGCGCTGTGGCGCGGTTTAACCCTGAGCGAGGATGATTGTCTGCGGCGGGATGTGATTAAAGCGCTGATCTGTAACTTTGCGCTGGACTTTGCCGACATCGAAGCCCGGTGGCCGGTGGTGTTTGAACGCTATTTTGCTGAGGATTTAGCGCTGCTGGCGCCGCTGGTGGCCGACGGCTTGCTTGAGATCGGTGAGCGCCGGCTGCAGGTCACGGGCATTGGCCGTCTGCTGATTCGCAACATCTGCATGTGCTTTGACCGCTATCTGCGGCAGAAAGCGCGGATGCAGCAATTTTCGCGGGTAATTTAAGCATAAAGGGAGCCAGCGCTCCCTTTATGTTAACTGAACAGACTGACGCTGATGGCGCAGACCACGGCGGCCAGCGCGGTTTGCGGTGAGTGAGTCACAGCATTACCGATTGCCGCCACGTTATGCGCGATGAGCTGGATGACAGATTGCAACATGTTAGCCTCTCCCGATTGCCGCCCGTATAATACTGAACGGCACCGGTCTGTACAGATATTACGCGCAGAAAGTGTGCAATAAATAACCCTTTTACACTTTTCCGCGTTATTCCATGCCCAGTTCTTTCAGTTTACGCGTGAGCGTATTGCGGCCCCAGCCCAGTAAACGTGCCGCTTCCTGCTTGTGGCCCTGCGTATGACGCAGCGCAGTGGTCAGCAGCGTACGCTCCATCTCCGGCTGTGCTTCTGACAGCAGGTTTTGATGACCGGAACGCAGCGCGCGGTCTGCCCACTGCGCCAGCAGCGTTGCCCAGCTGTCCGGCAGCGACTGCACCGGATTTTCCGGCGTACTCGACTCAAACAGCTCCGGCGGCAGATCCTGAATCAGCACTTCCTGGCCTGCGGCCATGACCGTCAGCCAGCGGCAGGTGTTCTCCAGCTGGCGCACGTTACCCGACCAGTGCAGTCGCGTCAGCGCGGCTTCAGTCTCCGGATGCAGAATTTTCGCTTCTACGCCCAGCTCACGCGCTGCGACCTGCAGGAAGTAGCGCGCCAGACGCGGGATATCCTCGCGACGTTCACGCAGCGGCGGCAGATGCACGCGAATCACGTTGAGGCGATGGAACAGGTCCTCACGGAATTTGCCCTCCTGCACGCGCAGCTCCAGATTCTGGTGGGTAGCGGCGATGATGCGCACATCCACTTTGACCGGTGCATAGCCGCCAACACGATAGAACTGGCCATCGGCCAGCACGCGCAGCAGGCGCGTCTGTACATCAAGCGGCATATCGCCGATTTCGTCGAGAAACAGCGTGCCGCCATCGGCCTGCTCAAAGCGGCCCTGACGAATCTGGTTCGCGCCGGTAAACGCGCCTTTCTCGTGGCCAAACAGCTCCGATTCGATCAAATCCTTCGGGATCGCCGCCATATTCAGCGCGATAAATGGGGATTTGGCGCGCGGGCTGTGGCGATGCAGCGCATGCGCGACCAGCTCTTTACCGGTACCGGACTCGCCGTTGATCAGCACGCTGATCGACGAACGCGACAGACGGCCGATGATGCGGAAGACATCCTGCATCGCCGGCGCTTCGCCGATGATATCGGTGGTCGGGCCGCTTACCGGCTGATTGCGCGGCTGCTGCTGCTCCTGATAGTGACTGATGGCACGCTCTACCAGCGCGACCGCTTCATCAATATCAAACGGCTTAGGCAGGTAATCAAACGCGCCCTGCTGATAAGCGCTGACCGCCGCGTCGAGGTCCGAATGCGCGGTCATAATGATGACCGGCAGCATCGGATGACGCTGTTTGATCTGCTTCAGCAGCGCCAGACCATCCATGCCTGGCATACGAATATCCGACAATAATACGTCCGGGGTTTTGGTCGAGAGCGCATCCAGCACCTCGTTGCCGCTGTCAAAGGTGGCGCAGCTTAAACCGGCTCCAGTGAGCGCACGTTCAAGCACCCAGCGGATGGAGCTATCGTCATCGACGATCCAGACTATCCCTCGTTGCATAGAAACCTCACTGGCGAATAGGCAGGTAAACCGAGAATTCGGTGTGGCCTGGCCAACTGTTAAATTCAATTTTTCCCGAATGCTGATCGATCAGGCTGCGGGCGATAGAGAGACCTAAACCGGTGCCGCCTTCGCGTCCGCTGACCATCGGATAGAACAGCGTATCCTGCAGCTGGGCCGGAATGCCCGGGCCATCATCTTCAATGTCGATACGCGCCACCAGCCGGTAACGCGTGCCGTGTAACGTCAGCTGAAACGCGGTACGGGTACGGATGACAATGGTGCCGCCCGCTTCGCCCAGCGCCTGCAGCGCGTTACGCACCACGTTGAGCAGCACCTGCTCAATCTGGTCCGGGTCGTGCGGCAGCTCCGGCAGGCTGGGGTCATAATCACGCACCAGCGAGACGTTTTCCGGCAGCTCCATCGACACCAGGTTAACCACACGTTCAGCCACCTGATGGATGCTCTGGGTCACGTGCAGTCCAGGCTGCTGCGGACCCAGCAGGCGGTCGACCAGGTTACGCAGCCGGTCGGCCTGCTCAATAATCACTTTGGTATATTCATTCAGCGCCGGATCGGGCAGGGCGCGCGATAATAGCTGTGCCGCGCCGCGCAATCCGCCGAGCGGGTTTTTAATTTCGTGCGCCAGGCCGCGTACCAGATCGCGCGCGGCAACCTGCTGAGCGTGCTGAATCTGCTCCTGGCTGAGACGGCGCTGATTATCCATCGGCGCCATTTCCAGCAGAATAAATCCGTCGGGTAGACGCTGTGCCGTGAGCGACATAATGTGCGCGCGGCCATCCACCACTAACGTGACTTCGCTATCGGTAAAGCCCTGGCCTGCCCCTAAACTCTCGCTCATTACCTCAATGTTCAGCGAAAAATAGCCGGTAAGTTCCGGTAAGGGCGTGCCGAACAATTTTCGTGAGCTTTGCGCCAGTAATTGCTGGGCCGCCGGGTTGGCGTAGTGGATAACCAGATCGTTATCGACCAGCAAAATACTGTTGATCAGGGAGTTGAGAATCTGCCCCGCGTCGGGCAGCGTGCCAGTTGCCATACAGCGTTCCTCTGCACTAAATTAGTGCATTATAGCCTTTGGGGACGCAAATCTATCCGTCGAACGATGAATTCGCGGTGAAAAAAGCCCATCCGGAGATGGGCTAAAGTTTCCACGGCAACAAAAAATCTTCAGCGCCAGGATTAGCACCGTCGCGGCGTTGGCGGCTACGGTGCATCTGCGCGAATCTTTTAAGGATTAAACGCTGTAGTACAGTTCGAACTCAACCGGGTGCGGGGTCATGCGTACGCGGTCGTTGTCAGCTTTACGCAGTTCGATGTAAGCATCGATAGCGTCATCGGTGAACACGCCGCCACGGGTCAGGAACTCGCGGTCTTCGTTCAGTGCGTTCAGCGCTTCTTCCAGTGAACCGGCCACTTTTGGAATCTCAGCTTCTTCTTCCGGCGGCAGGTCGTACAGGTTTTTGTCCATCGCATCGCCAGGGTGGATCTTGTTGATCACGCCGTCGAGGCCGGCCATCAGCAGTGCGGTGAACGCCAGGTATGGGTTAGCCGCTGGATCCGGGAAGCGCGCTTCGATACGGCGTGCTTTCGGGCTGGCCACCACCGGGATACGGATAGAGGCAGAACGGTTACGCGCTGAGTAAGCCAGCATTACCGGTGCTTCGTAGCCTGGGACCAGACGCTTATATGAGTTGGTGGTCGGGTTTGCCAGGGCGTTGATGGCTTTAGCGTGCTTGATGATACCGCCGATGTAGAACAGGGCAGTTTCAGACAGGCCGCCGTATTTGTCGCCAGAGAACAGGTTTACGCCGCCTTTAGACAGTGACATGTGGCAGTGCATACCGGAACCGTTGTCGCCAAACATCGGCTTCGGCATAAAGGTAGCCGTTTTGCCGTAGGCGTGCGCGACGTTGTGCACGACATATTTGTAGATCTGAATTTCGTCAGCTTTCTTGGTCATGGTGTTGAAGCGGGTAGCCACTTCGTTCTGACCAGCAGTAGCCACTTCGTGGTGATGCGCTTCTACCACCAGACCCATCTGCTCCATGGTCAGACACATGGCAGAACGGATGTCCTGTGATGAGTCAACCGGTGGCACCGGGAAGTAGCCGCCTTTCAGACCTGGACGGTGACCTTTGTTACCGCCTTCGTACTCTTTACCGGTGTTCCAGGCTGCTTCGATGTCGTCGATAGCCACGTGTGAGCCGGAAGTTGAAGAGCCGTAACGGATGTCGTCAAACAGGAAGAACTCTGGCTCAGGTCCGAACAGTACGGTGTCGGCGATGCCGGAAGAACGCAGGAACTCTTCTGCGCGCTTGGCAATGGAGCGCGGGTCGCGATCGTAGCCCTGCAGCGTGCCTGGCTCGAGAATGTCACAGCGGATGATGAGCGTCGGATCTTCGAAGAACGGATCCATTACGGCAGTTGTTGCATCCGGCATCAGCACCATGTCTGATTCGTTAATGCCTTTCCAGCCGCCGATGGAAGAGCCATCGAACATTTTGCCTTCTTCGAAGAAGTCAGCGTTAACCTGGTGAGCAGGGATAGTAACGTGCTGTTCTTTACCTTTGGTATCGGTAAAACGCAGGTCAACAAACTTAACTTCGTGCTCGTTCATCATCGAGAGAACGTGTTCAGCGGACATACTCAACTCTCCTGGAAATGGTCATTTTGTCGTCGTGGTGAGAGAACTTCT
This sequence comes from Pantoea sp. SGAir0184, assembly GCF_043544755.1. Taxonomy (NCBI): domain Bacteria; kingdom Pseudomonadati; phylum Pseudomonadota; class Gammaproteobacteria; order Enterobacterales; family Erwiniaceae; genus Pantoea; species Pantoea sp. SGAir0184. The sequence continues at coordinate 4,172,209 of NZ_CP028050.1, read as the reverse complement.
GTTGCCGGGAATGTGTCACGACTACTGACCACCCCTGACCAAGATCTCGGCAAGCTCTTCAACCGTTGTGCAACTGTCGTTTTCGCTTAAAAGATATAAAGCGAATTCTGTGCCAACTTTATTACAATGGTGAAAATGGCGCTGTGATGCGCCCTGCGGTGAGACGACGGCTGCACCAGCGTGGATGGAATGCACCAAAATAGTGCCGTCAGTTTAGGGGTAAGCACTTAAATGGTGCAAAGCGCCATCAAAGTGCAGCTTAATGCACCGTTATTGGTGCTAAAAACGCGCACTGCGAGAATCTTTCGGCGAAAACTGTGATCATGTTCAGTCTTTCGCTTAATCCGTGTACAATACCGCGTTATTTCTATAATGCCTGAGGCAAAGCTGTGATCGAAAATTTGCGTAACATCGCCATCATCGCGCACGTTGACCATGGTAAGACCACCCTGGTTGACAAACTGCTGCAACAGTCCGGTACTTTTGATGCCCGTACCGAAGCGACTGAGCGCGTGATGGACTCCAACGATTTGGAGAAAGAGCGTGGGATTACCATCCTCGCGAAAAACACCGCCATCAAATGGAACGACTACCGTATCAACATCGTTGATACCCCGGGACACGCCGACTTCGGTGGTGAAGTTGAGCGCGTCATGTCCATGGTGGATTCGGTGCTGCTGGTTGTAGACGCGATGGATGGCCCTATGCCGCAAACCCGCTTCGTAACCAAGAAAGCCTTTGCCCACGGTTTGAAGCCGATTGTAGTCATCAACAAAGTTGACCGTCCTGGCGCGCGTCCGGACTGGGTTGTTGACCAGGTATTTGACCTGTTCGTCAACCTCGATGCGACCGACGAGCAGCTCGATTTCCCGATCATTTATGCGTCTGCGCTGAATGGTATCGCCGGTCTGGATCACACCGACATGGCTGACGACATGACCCCGCTGTATCAGGCCATCGTCGACCACGTTTCTCCACCGCAGGTTGAAGTTGAAGCCCCACTGCAGATGCAGATCTCGCAGCTGGACTACAACAACTACCTCGGCGTAATCGGTATCGGCCGCATCAAGCGCGGTAAAGTGAAGCCAAACCAGCAGGTTACTGTGATCGACAGCGAAGGGAAAACCCGTAACGCGAAAGTCGGTAAAGTGCTGGGCCATCTGGGTCTGGAGCGTATTGAATCCGACCTGGCTGAAGCAGGCGACATCATCGCTATCACCGGTCTGGGCGAGCTGAACATCTCCGACACCATCTGCGACACGCAGAATGTGGAAGCGCTGCCAGCGCTGAGCGTGGATGAGCCAACCGTAACCATGTTCTTCAACGTCAACACCTCACCGTTCTGTGGTAAAGAAGGTAAGTTTGTGACGTCGCGTCAGATCCTTGAGCGTCTGAACAAAGAGCTGGTGCACAACGTAGCGCTGCGCGTAGAAGAAACCGAAGATGCCGATGCATTCCGCGTATCCGGTCGTGGTGAGCTGCACCTGTCAGTTCTGATCGAGAACATGCGTCGTGAAGGCTACGAGCTGGCGGTATCCCGTCCGAAAGTTATCTTCCGTGAATTCGAAGGCCGCAAGCAGGAGCCATTCGAAAACGTTACCCTCGACATCGAAGAAACCCACCAGGGTTCAGTGATGCAGGCGATGGGTGAGCGTAAAGGCGACCTGAAAAACATGGATCCGGATGGTAAAGGCCGCGTACGTCTCGACTACGTGATCCCAAGCCGTGGTCTGATTGGCTTCCGTAACGAATTCATGACCATGACTTCCGGTACCGGTCTGCTGTACTCCACCTTCAGCCACTACGACGACGTGCGTCCGGGCGAAGTGGGCCAGCGTCAGAACGGCGTGCTGATCTCCAACGGTCAGGGTAAAGCGGTTGCCTTCGCCCTGTTCGGCCTGCAGGATCGCGGTAAGCTGTTCCTCGGTCACGGTGCGGAAGTGTATGAAGGCCAGATCATCGGTATTCACAGCCGTTCTAACGACCTGACCGTAAACTGCCTGACCGGTAAGAAACTGACCAACATGCGTGCGTCAGGTACTGACGAAGCTACCACCCTGGTACCACCGCAGAAAATGACGCTGGAGCAGGCTATCGAGTTCATTGATGACGACGAACTGGTAGAAGTGACGCCGCAGTCAGTACGTATTCGTAAACGCCACCTGACCGAGAACGATCGCAAACGCGCGTCTCGCGGCAGCAAAGAGTAAGCGAAATCGTCTGATAATGAGCCCCGCACCCGCGGGGCTTTTTTTTGCCTGCCGTCTGAGGCAGCGCGACCCGTACGAAATCAGACCCCGCTTGCGGAATGCGGATTTCCCCTAAGCGTACCTGTTCAGGCTTGCCTTTTACCGCTAGAGTGAATGATCCAGGGAACGTAGAGGAGAGGTGTCATGCTGTACATCTTTGATTTAGGCAATGTGATTGTTGATATCGATTTCAATCGGGTACTCGGCGTCTGGAGCGATCTGGGACGCGTGCCGCTTGCCACGCTGCAGAGCCGTTTTCGCATGGACGAGACTTTCGAGCAGCACGAGCGGGGCGAAATCAGCGACCCGGAGTTTGCCGCGCGGCTGTGTGACCAGCTCGATATTGCCCTGAGCTATCCGCAGTTCACCGCTGGCTGGCAGGCGGTGTTTGTCGGCGTGCGTCCGGAAACACTGGCGATCATGAACCAGCTGCGCGCCAGCGGCGAGCGCGTGGTGATTCTGTCTAACACCAACCAGCTGCATTTCGAGTTCTGGCCAACGCAGTATCCGGAAGTGCAGCAGGCTGCCGACCACATCTATATGTCGCAGGATATCGGCATGCGCAAACCAGAAGCGCGCATCTGGCACTACGTACTGGAGCATGAAGGCTTCACCGCCGATCAGGCGGTATTCTTTGATGACAACCAGGCCAATGTTGATGCGGCGCGCGCGCTGGGCATTGAGAGCGTGCTGGTCGAAGATGCGAAAACCGTGCCTGACTGGTTTGCGAGCCGTCGCTGAGTGACCATGCGAACTCATCTGCGCCACTCGGCGCATGCGTTTTTCCTGTGGATCAAACTGCTGTGGCGCCGCATCGATGAAGACAACATGACCACGCAGGCCGGTAACCTCGCCTACGTGTCACTGCTGGCGCTGGTGCCGCTGATTGCCGTGGTATTCGCGCTGTTTGCCGCCTTCCCGGTGTTCTCCGACATCAGCGTGCAGCTGAAGAACTTCATCTTCACTAACTTCATGCCGGCCGCCGGGGATGTGATTCAGCGCTATCTCGATCAGTTTGTCGCCAACGTCAATAAAATGACGGCAGTGGGAGCGGTCGGGCTGATAGTCACTGCGCTGCTGCTGATGCATTCGGTCGACAGCGCGCTCAACGCCATCTGGCGCAGCGACAAGCCGCGCCCGATGGTTTACTCCTTTGCGGTCTACTGGATGATCCTGACGCTGGGACCGCTGCTGGCCGGTGCCAGTCTGGCCATCAGCTCCTATCTGCTGTCGCTGCGCTGGGTGAACGTGACCGGCGTCACCAGCCTGATCGATCAGGCGCTGCGCATCTTCCCGCTGGTTCTCTCCATTCTCGCCTTCTGGCTGCTGTACAGCATTGTGCCGACGCGGCGCGTGCCGGGACGCGATGCGTTGATAGGTGCGGTGGTCGCGGGTCTGCTGTTCGAGCTGGGCAAAAAAGGCTTTGCGCTCTATGTTACGATGTTTCCTTCGTATCAGTTAATTTACGGCGTGCTGGCAGTGATCCCCATCCTGTTTCTGTGGGTTTACTGGACCTGGTGTATTGTGTTGTTAGGCGCGGAAGTGACCGTCACGCTGGATGACTATCGCCAGTTAAAACAGCAGGAACGCGATAAAGAACGAGAGGAAACATGATTGCTTTGATTCAGCGTGTGACGCGCGCCAGCGTCAGCGTGGATAACGCCACGGTGGGCGAAATTGGCGCCGGTCTGCTGGTGCTGCTGGGGGTGGAAAAGGGCGATGACGAGCAGAAATCACAGCGCCTGGCGGAGAAAGTGCTGGGCTACCGCATCTTTGGCGATGAGAACGACAAAATGAATCTCAGCGTACAGCAGACAGGCGGTAGCGTGCTGGTGGTTTCGCAATTCACCCTGGCGGCCGACACGCAAAAAGGCATGCGTCCCTCTTTCTCTGGCGGCGCGCATCCGGCGGAAGCCGAGCGCCTCTATCACGACTTCAGCGATCGCTGCCGGGCGCTTGGCGTCACCACCGCCAACGGGCGCTTCGCCGCCAATATGCAGGTTTCACTAATTAACGATGGTCCGGTGACCTTCTGGTTACAGGTGTGAGATTTTTAGCCGAGCGGCAAGGGATCAGCCACGCAAGCTCCGAACGAGAGAATCACTTTATGTATCATCTTCGCGTACCGCAAACGGCGGAAGAGCTGGATATGTATTACCAGTTCCGCTGGGAAATGTTACGGAAGCCGCTGCGCCAGCCGCAGGGCTCAGAACGTGATGCCTGGGATGCGCTGGCGCATCACCAGATGGTGGTGGATGAGCACGGCAAACCGGTAGCGGTGGGCCGGCTGTATATCAATGCGGAAAATGAAGCGGCGATCCGCTTTCTGGCGGTGCATCCGTCGGTGCAGGGCAAAGGGCTGGGTACGCTGGTGGCGATGACGCTGGAGTCGGTGGCGCGCCAGGAAGGGGCCAAACGCGTCACCTGTAGCGCGCGCGAGGATGCGGTGGAGTTCTTTGCCAAGCTCGGCTTTGTTAATCAGGGCGAAATTACTGCACCGCAAACCACGCCGGTGCGTCACTTCCTGATGATTAAACCGGTGGTGACGCTGGATGATATTCTGCATCGCGCCGACTGGTGCGGACAGCTGCAGCAGGCGTGGTACGAACACATCCCGCTGAGCGAAAAGATGGGCGTGCGCATTCTGCAGTATACCGGGCAGAAGTTTGTTACCACCATGCCGGAAGCCGGCAACCAGAACCCGCACCACACGCTGTTTGCCGGCAGTCTGTTTTCACTCGCCACGCTTACCGGCTGGGGATTGATCTGGCTGCTGCTGCGTGAACGCCATCTTGGCGGCACCATCATTCTGGCCGATGCACATATTCGCTATAGCAAACCGATCAGCGGACGGCCCGGCGCCATCGCCGATCTCGGCTCGCTGAGCGGCGATCTCGACCGGCTGGCGCGCGGACGAAAAGCACGCGTACAGATGGAGGTGGAGTTGTTTGGGGATGATGAACTGGGTGCGGTGTTTGAAGGTGTCTACATCGTGTTACCCGCCGATCCCGACGGACCGCTGGAAGAGGGCGGTTCAGGCGCGCGTATTAATTAATGACCGCAGCGCGCAACAAAATCACAGGGTCACTCTGCATGGCGTAATGTTTGTCAGTCAAGATTCGACTGCATTCAACAACAGTTGCATTTTTGGTAGCGGCGCAATTTATTGCGCGATAAATCGCGCCGCTACAAATATTGTGCGATTGGCGATGACCTGACGCGCCCGCATCGCGCTTTTCAGCGCGATCGGTCATGCAATCATCACTGCACCTGCCCGCCACGCATCGTCTGCTGCACCGACTGCGTATCCGTCGTCACCGACAAACTGCCTTCTGCGCTGGCACGCAACGGTGCGTCCGCGCTGAGCGAGCCCTTCAGCTGCAGCTGCAAATTACTGCTGCCGCTCAGCGGCAGCGCAGGCCAGCCCCAGTTTTGCAGCACGTTTGCCGGCACCGCCTGGCCTTTCAGGTTCAGCGTAAACGGACGCTGTGCTTCCTGTCCTGCGGTTGCCGTGCCTTCCAGTAATCCGCTACCGTTGAAGGCGCTCATCTCGCTGACCTCAATCTGCCGATCGCTGGCGTTCAGGCTAATCGACGGATGGCGCAAATCGGTGCGGTTAAAGGTGGCTTCCGCCGCGTTAAAGCTGGCTTTGCCCGCCCAGATGCCCCATTGATGCTGGCGCGCCAGCAGCAGATTCTCTGCATTACCGTCGAGCGCGGTCATCTGGAACGGGAAGGCCGGATTGATATCAATCACCAGGTTACGGTTAGCCGTTGCACGCTTCACCAGCACGCTATCCAGCCAGCCCGGCAGCGTCTGCTGCCAGCGATCGCGCCAGTTTTGCGGCAGCGTGTATTCCAGGCCGGCAATGGCTAAATCGTCAAGCGTCAGGCGCTTGTCGCTGCGCGTCCAGCTGCCGCTGGCGCGAATCACGCCGTTGACCCAGCGTGAGCTGAACTGCGTCAGCTGAATGCCCTGCGGTGAGAATTCGGCATTGACGATCGGATCGTTGAGTTCAAAGCTGCCGTTAATAAAGTTGCCGGCGTTCATGGCCAGCGAACCGTCGTCGCTCTGCCAGTCATCGCCGCGCAGCGTAATGTTCTTCAGGGTCAGATCGAGATCGGTCACCGCCCAGTCCGGGCCCTGCAGGCGCGCATCGGTCATATCCAGCCGGTTAATGCTCACCGAAGGCACGTCACGCAGCGGACTGAGGAACTCGCTCAGGCTCTGCTGGGTTTGCAGGCGGATATCGTTAAGACGCAGCTGGTTGATTTGCCAGTTACCCTGCGCGTCGCGCTCGGCACGTCCGGTCATTGAGCCGCGCGCCAGATCAGCGCCGATATTGCTCAGCACCAGCCGGCGTTTGGCGATATTGCCCTGCAGCAGCACGTTATTACCGGCGACGCCGTCCAGCGTCATGGCACCTGCGCTCATCTGGAACTGCGCATCGCTGCCCAGCATATCGTCAGGCGTGGGCTTCCACGGCACAATGCCGCCGTTGACCCGCTGCGCCGCCAGCGGCAGGGCGCTGTGCGGGCTTTCGATCTGCACATTATTGAGCTGCAGCCGGTTGGCCTGGATCGGCAGCGTGGTTTGTGGTGACTGGTTAGCGAGGTTGATGTCGCCGTCGCGCACTTCAATGCTGTCGAAATGCAGCGGATCGCTGAACTGCACCAGTGCCAGACCGAGATCGACGCGCTTCGCCACCAGCACCGCCGGCTGGCCGTCGTGGCCGAAGCTGAAGTCATCCAGGATGATGTGGGAAGGCGAGGAGAAGTTGTGCTCAATCTTACTCAGCGACAAATGCCAGGCGGTTTTATCGCTTACCCAACGGCTAAACCAGCCTGCGCCCCACTGGGTTTGCAGCAGCACATAGAGAACCACCAGCGCCAGCAGAATCAGCAGTAACAAGGTAAGGAAAAACTTGCCTAAAAATTTCATCGCATCCATCCATCCCGATATTTATCCGGTGAGTGGTTGTTATGCCTGAATTACCGTTACAGCTCAACAGCCTGGATGAAAAAGCGGATAAATAACAGGCAGGCCGTAGCCTGCCAGCAGCATTACTTTTCCTGCGGAAAGACGAGGTTAAGCACGATAGCAGTGATACCCCCGGCGGCGATGCCGGATGACAGCAGGGTTTTCAGCCAGTCCGGGGCAAATTGCAGAATCAGCGGCTGTTGCGATACGCCGAGGCCCACCGCCAGCGACAGCGCGATGATCATAATGGCGCGGCGATTGAGCGGCTCGCGCGACACGATACGCACGCCAGAAGCGGCAATGGTACCAAACATCACGATGGTGGCACCGCCCAGTACCGGTTCCGGAATATGCTGCACAAAGCCGCTCACCGCCGGGAACAGGCCGAGTACGATCAGCATCAGCGCCACCACAAAGCCCACGTAGCGGCTGGCCACGCCGGTCAGCTGAATCACCCCGTTGTTCTGACCAAAGCAGGAGTTAGGGAAGGTGTTGAACAGCGCCGACACAAACGAGTTGAGACCATTGGCGAGCACGCCGCCTTTCAGACGCTTCATATACAGCGGACCACTGACCGGCTGTTCGGAGACATCGGAGGTGGCGGTAATATCACCGATGGTTTCCAGCGAGGTCACCATAAACACCAGCATCAGCGGGATCAGCAGATTCCAGTCAAAACCCAGGCCGTAATAGAGCGGCGATGGCACGGCCAGCAGCGCCTGGTTGGTGGGTGCAGAGGTAGCGGGCAGCATATCCAGCGCCCAGGCCAGCGCATAACCCACCGCCATGGCGATCACCAGCGACGCGACGCGCAGATAAGGGTTGCGCTGGCGGTTGAGCAGGATGATAACCACCAGCACGGCACCGGCCAGCAGCAGATTTTTCGGCGCCCCAAAGCTGTGATCGTTCATGGCGGCGAAGCCACCGCCAATCGAGGTCAGTCCGACCTGAATCAGCGACAGACCGATAATCATCACCACAATGCCGGACACCAGCGGCGTGATGATGCGGCGCGCGAGGTGCAGCACGCGTGACAGCAACATCTCAGTACAGGAAGCCACCATCAGGGTACCAAACAGCGCTGCCATCATGGTTGGCACATCGGCACCGCCGTTTTTCAGCGCCATACCGCCCATGATCAGCGGCGTGACAAAGTTAAAGCTGGTGCCCTGAATCGACAGCAGGCCAGAACCCACCGGTCCCCAGGTTTTAATTTGCAGAATGGACGCCACGCCCGAAGCAAACAGCGACATGCTGATGATGTGCTGCGTGTCCTGCGCCGGTAAGCCGAGCGCCTGGCAGATAAGCAGTGCCGGGGTAATCACCGCCACAAACATCGCCAGCAGATGCTGGCAGGCGGCAAACAGCGTTTGCGGCAGCGGCGGACGATCTTCAAGACGGTAAATCAGTTCACTTTTGCTCTCGCCTGGCGCAGTGGCAGGCTGGCGGGATTCAGCAGTATTGACGGACATGGTGGCTTCTCAATAACAACAAAGGGGCGATTTTAAACGGTTGCGTTGTGAAAGCAATCGTTTGCAATACCCCTTTTAGTTGCGATTGATCTAGAGCGTAAACACCGTGCGGCAGCGGCTGTCATCCTGCTGCCACGCCTGCTCTACCTCACTCAGCGGACGCTGCTGAAAAGCGATGGAGAAATCACTTTCAGCGGCGGCGTTCAGCATCTCACCAATACAGGCGGTCAGTTCGCTGTCAGAGACGCTGCCCAGTCCGCTGCCCATCAGCGTCAGCCCGGATGAGCGCAGCAGTTTACTGTGCAGCGCGATCTCCTGCCCGCTGAGCGAGCCAATCTGCACAAAGCGCACCGTTTTCTCACCGCCGGCCACGGCCGCGTGCATGATGTCGAGCGCACTCTGGCCCCACAGATAATCCAGCACCACATCAATGCCCTGCTGCATCAGTGCTGGCAGCGCGCCGGGCAGTTCATCCAGCGTCAGGATGATATCCGCGCCCTGCGTGCGCAACTGCTCCAGCACCGCGCGGTTACGGCCGGTGGCGATGATTTTCCCGGCACCGAGGTGACGCGCAATGCGCACCGCCAGCCCGCCGGAGGTGCCGGTTGCACCGTTGATCAGCACGGTTTCACCCGCCTGAAACTGCGCGCGACGCGTCAGTGCGGCCCACGAGGACATGCCGGGATTGGCGATTGCCGCAGCCAGCAGCGGATCAAGCGTCGGCGGCAGCGCAACCACCGCCGCAGCCGGCACCCGGGTCTGCTGCGCCATACTGCCCCACGGCGCGCTAAAGGCGAGAAAATAGACCGGATCGCCGTTGCTCAACGTGCCGGTGCCATCAATACCGGCGATAAACGGATAGTGGCTACCGGCGCTGTAATGGGCACCGGCGGCCCGCGCTTTCGCCAGCTGGCTAATGGCGGCGGCCTTCACCGTCACCACCACATGCTGTTCATCGGCCTGCGGTGCCGGGAAATCGCCCCATATCGGTTTCTCACCTGCGGCACTGACAATAGCTGCTTTCATGTTTCACCTTCAGTTCATCGGATAATATGTGTAATATGCACACATTAGGCCTGCTCTGGGATGACGTCAATGAAAAGCGTGCAAAATACACATAATAATGCCGGCTTCGATGATTTGCACAACGCGCTGCTGATGATCGTCGGCACCTTTAATCGTCCGCAACGCGATGAATTATTAATAAAAGAGTCCGGTATCCAGCTGGATCGTGCCCTGTTTCCGCTATTGATCCAGATTGGCCGCTTTGGTCCCCTCGGCGTGGTCGAGCTGGCCGATCGCGCCGGGCGCGATTACACCACTGTCAGCCGCCAGGTGGCGAAGCTGGAAGAGCTGGGGCTGGCGCAGCGGCAGAAAAATGCCAGAGACAAGCGGATTAATGAGGCGGTGATCACGGCGGCGGGAAAAGCGATGACGGACAAAATCGACGCGGCGCGCACCCAGATCTATCAGCAGCTGTTCGCTGGCTGGCCAGCTGAAGAGCGCGCTGAGTTAACGCGCCTGTTACAGCGCTTCGTCGGGGATTTTATGGCGGTGGATCGACAGCCGCAGCTGGATTAAGCGTGGCTGTAGCGCTCGGTTTCCGGCAGCCAGCGCTCGATCAGCGCCTGAGCCTGTTCGGGATAATGCTGGTGGATATGGCGCGCCACGCGCTGAACTTCCGGAATCATGCTTTGATCGCGCAGTAAATCGGCGACTTTAAACTCGGCGTTGCCGGTCTGGCGCGTGCCGAGCAGTTCACCCGGACCGCGAATTTCCAGATCGTGCTGGGCGATGACAAAACCGTCGTTGCTGTCGCGCAGCACCTGCAGGCGTTTCTGCGCGGTTTTACTCAGCGGCGCTTTATACAGCAGCACGCAGTGTGAGGCGACGGCACCGCGGCCAACGCGTCCGCGCAGCTGATGCAGCTGCGCCAGACCAAGTCGTTCCGGGTTTTCGATGATCATCAGGCTGGCGTTGGGCACATCCACGCCGACCTCAATCACCGTGGTGGCCACCAGCAGCTGGATTTCGTTGGCCTTGAACGCCGCCATTACCGCCTGTTTCTCCGCCGGCTTCATGCGCCCGTGTACCAGACCAACCTGCAGGTCCGGCAGCGCCACTTTCAGCTCCTGCCAGGTGGCTTCCGCCGCCTGCGCTTCCAGCACGTCGGATTCATCGATCAGCGTACACACCCAATAGGCCTGACGGCCCTCGTGGCAGGCGCTTTGCACCCGGGTGATGATGTCGCTGCGGCGGGTATCGGGAATCGCCACCGTGGTCACCGGCGTACGGCCCGGCGGCAGTTCGTCAATGGTTGAGGTATCGAGATCGGCGTAGGCCGTCATCGCCAGGGTGCGTGGAATCGGGGTGGCGGTCATGATCAGCTGATGCGGATGGAAACCCTGCTCTTCGCCTTTTTCCCACAGCGCCAGCCGCTGATGCACGCCGAAACGGTGCTGCTCATCAATGATCACCAGCGCCATGCCGTTGAACTTCACCTGTTCCTGGAACAGCGCGTGCGTGCCCACCACCATCGCCACCTGACCGCTGGCAATCGCCTCCTGCTGCGCTTCGCGCGCTTTGCCTTTCTGCTTTCCGGCCAGCCAGCCAACTTCCACGCCAAGCGGCGCAAACCACTGGCGGAAATTACTGGCGTGCTGTTCTGCCAGCAGCTCGGTGGGGGCCATCAGCGCTACCTGCTTGCCATGGGCGATCACGTTCAGCGCCGCCAGGGCAGCTACCAGCGTTTTACCGGAGCCGACATCACCCTGCACCAGGCGCATCATCGGGAAGTCATGCGCCAGATCGCGCTCAATCTCTGCGACCACGCGCCGCTGCGCCGCGGTGGGCGAGAATGGCAGCGCGGCCAGCAGTTTATCCACCAGTTGGTGGCGTGCCGGCATGGGCAGGGCGTGATGGCGCTGCGCGCCGGCGCGTACCGCCAGCATGCTGAGATTGTGCGCCAGCAGCTCTTCGAGAATCAGACGCTTCTGCGCCGGATGACGGCCGGTTTCCAGCTCGCTCAGGCGCAGGTCCGGCGGCGGCCGGTGCAGGGTGCGCAGCGCCTCCGGCAGGCTGATCAAACCGCCGCTCAATTCCGGCGGCAGCAGCTCGGCAATCGGGCAGCTCTCCAGCAGCGTCAGTGCCTGATCGGTGAGATTGCGCAGCGTGGCCTGGCGAATACCTTCGGTGGTGGGATAAACCGGCGTCAGAGTTTCCTGCAGCTCAACGCCACCCAACTCGCCCTGGACGCGATACTCCGGATGAATGATTTCAGCGCCGCGCTGGCCGCGTTTGATCTCGCCATAAGCGGTAACGCGACGGCCCGGTGCCAGGCTGTTTTTCATGCCGGCGTTGAAGTTGAAGAAGCGCATCGTCAGCACGCCGCTGCCGTCGCTGATCTGGCATACCAGCATGCGACGGCGGCCAAAGGTGATTTCGCTGTGCAGCACTTCACCTTCCACCGTCGCCCAGATGCCGGGCAGCAGATCGTTAATTTTGTACAGCTGGGTGCGGTCTTCGTAGCGCAGCGGCAGGTGCAGCAGCAGATCCTGAATGGTAAACAGGCCGAGTTTCGCCAGCTTACCCGCCTGACTGGCGCCGACGCCGGTCAGGGTACTGAGCGGAATGGCATCCAGCAGACGGCCTTTCATTTTTTACCCGTCGCTTGCATGGTGGACCACCAGGCGGCATCGGCTTCGACTTCGCCCTGCGCGTTGATGTGCGGATAGGGCAGGCCTTTCTGCTTCGCTACGCGCGCCAGCACCGGATAACCGCCCTCAAACAGCAGGCGCTGCTGCTCATCCTCGTCCAGCAGGCTGTGCTGGCGGCGATACATGCCGGCGTTTTGCCGCTGGCGCTGGGCTTCATACAGAATCAGCGCGGAGGCCACGGAGACATTCAGCGACTGCACCATACCGACCATCGGAATGATAATATCGCGGTCGGCTAGCGCCAGCGCTTCAGCGGTGATGCCGGTTTTCTCCTGGCCCATCAAAATACAGGTCGGTTTGGTGTAATCGATCTCGCGGAAATCGACCGCTTTGTCAGACAGATGGGTCGCCAGCACCTGCATGCCGCGATCTTTCAGATGGCGCACCGCATCAGCAATGTGGCGATGGGTTTTCACCTTCACCCAACTGTTACTGCCCGCCGACGCGGACACCATGGTGCGCATACGCACGCTGGGCCATACCGCATGAACTTCGTGGATGCCGACGGCGTCGGCGGTGCGAATCACCGCAGAGACATTGTGCGGCTTATGCACCTGCTCCATGCAGACGGTGAGATCGTGCTGGCGCATGGCCAGCATCTCCTGGATACGAGCAAAACGTTGAGCGTTCATGCACTAATTACGGTTACGGTGAACTTTAATCACGTCCGGCATCACGCGGATTTTACGCATGATATTGGCCAGATGGACGCGATCGTTCGCGGTGAGGCGGATGAAGGCGCTGTAAACGCGGCCGTCACGCTCTTCGGTATTGAGGCTTTGAATATTCGAACCTGCGGTATTGATTGCCGCGGTCAGGTTGGCCAGCGCGCCCTGGTGGTTAAACATATCCACCTTAATCTCGGCGACAAACTCCTGATCGGTCACTTTATCCCATTCAACCGGCATGAATTTTTCCGGTTCTTTCTGGTAGCCGCGAATGTTACGGCAGGATTCGTGATGCACCACCAGCCCTTTACCGGGACTGACGTGCGCGACAATCGGGTCGCCAGGGATTGGACGGCAGCACTTGGCGAAGGTAATCAGCACGCCATCAGCGCCCTTGATTGGCAGCTTTTTGCTGCGCTTGCTGCTGCCAGATGACGGTTCGTTACCGGATTGCAGCAGGTTCTTCGCCACCACCACGCTCATGGCATTGCCGAGGCCAATCTCCGCCAGCAGATCGTCGATGCTGGAGAGCTTCATACGCTCCAGCTCCTGCTGAATATTCTCCGCCGGAATTTCGGCCAGCTTTTTGCTGCCGCCGAGCGCGTGGCTCAGCAGACGACGACCGAGGTTAACGGAATCTTCGCGCTTGAGGTTTTTCAGCAGCTGGCGAATTTTGGCACGCGCTTTTGAGCTCACCACAAAGTTGAGCCACGCGGCATTTGGCCGGGCGCCAGGTGCGGTAATGATTTCAATCGTCTGGCCGCTGGTCAGCGCCTGCGACAGCGGATACGGCTGGCGATCGACGCGCGCACCGACGCAGGCGTGACCGATATCGGTGTGCACCGCATAGGCGAAATCCACCGGCGTGGCGCCCGCGGGCAGTTCGACGATACGGCCTTCCGGCGTAAACACGTAGATCTCATCCGGGAACAGATCGGATTTTACGCTTTCGATGAATTCAAACGAGCTGCCAGCGCTCTGCTGCAGCTCCAGCAGGCTTTGCAGCCAGCGCTGGGCGCGAATTTGCGCGGTGGTACCGCTTTCGCCAGCTTCTTTATAAGCCCAGTGGGCCGCCACCCCCATCTCCGCCATCTGATCCATATCTTCGGTACGGATTTGCACCTCAACCGGCACGCCGTGCGGGCCGATCATCGAAGTGTGCAGTGACTGATAGCCGTTGGCTTTGGGAATGGCGATGTAATCTTTCACGCGTCCGGGACGCGGTTTGTACAGGCTGTGCATCTGACCGAGCACGCGATAGCAGGTATCAAGGTCTTTCACGATGACGCGAAAGGCATAGATATCCATGATCGAGTGAAATCGCTGCTCTTTCAGGTGCATTTTGCGGTAGATCGAATAGAGATGCTTTTCCCGTCCGCTGACGCGGCACGGAATGCCGGCTTCCTGCAGACGCCCGTCGATTTCCGACAGGATCTTCTGAATCATCTCTTTACGGTTACCGCGCGCCGCTTTCACCACCTCTTTAATTACGCGGAAACGGTTTGGGTAGAGCGCTTCAAAGCCGAGCTCTTCCAGTTCCGTTTTCAGGTGATGAATACCAAGGCGGTGCGCCAGAGGACTGTAAATCTCCAGCGTTTCCAGCGCGATGCGCCGTTTTTTATCCGGACGCAGCGCGCCCAGCGTGCGCATGTTGTGCGTGCGGTCAGCCAGTTTGATCAGGATGACGCGAATGTCCTGCACCATCGCCATGATCATTTTGCGGAAGTTTTCAGCCTGCGCTTCTTTCTTGTCGCGGAATTTCAGCTTATCGAGCTTGGAAACGCCTTCCACCAGCTCGGCCACGCTTTTTCCGAACAGCTGTTCCATGTCCTGATAGGTGGCGGGCGTATCCTCAATCACATCATGCAGCAGCGCCGCCATCAGCGTTTCGTGGTCGAGCTTCATCTCGGCCAGAATGCAGGCAACCGCAACGGGATGGGTGATATAGGGTTCGCCGCTGGAGCGTGTCTGTCCCTCGTGGGCATCACGTGCGACAAGGTAAGCTTGCTTGAGGCGCTTGATTTGCTCCTCAGGCAAGTATTTTTCAATCAGCTGATTGAGGCTTTCAAACAGATACAAGGTTGACCTGCAGAGTGCTGTTAACGACGACCTTCAGCGATAGCGGTAACGGCTTGTAACTCAGCGGCTTCCTGCTCTTGCTGTTCCTGACGATCACGGACATCCAGAATCTGGTTGGTGATCAGGCCTTCTTCGATTTCGCGCAGGGCGATAACGGTGGCTTTATCGTTCTCTTCCGGAACCAGCGGATCTTTGCCGCCTACCTGCATCTGACGTGCACGACGTGCAGCGACCAACACCAGGTCAAAACGGTTACCAACTTTCTCTACTGCGTCCTGAACGGTTACGCGTGCCATAGGTGTGCTACTCCACAGATGATGAAGAAATGACTGGGCATAATACTGAAAGTGACTTCAGACTGCCAATAGTTTGCTGATTAAAGCATCATGTCGCGCTTTCTGGCGACCCATACGCAGACGTTCTGCGCGAATAATGGTTTTCAGATCCGACAGCGCCAGATCGAAATCATCATTAACAATCAAATAATCGTATTCGGCATAGTGGCTCATTTCTGCCACTGCCTGCGCCATGCGGCGGGCGATCACCTCTTCGCTGTCCTGACCGCGGCCGCGCAGGCGGCGATCCAGCTCTTCGGTGGACGGCGGCAGAACAAAGATGCTGCGGGCGGCCGGCATTCTCTGGCGAATCTGCTGCGCGCCCTGCCAGTCAATGTCGAGAAACACGTCAACGCCGGTCGCCAGCACCTGCTCAATCGCCGCGCGTGAGGTGCCGTAATAATTGCCAAACACTTCCGCATGCTCAAGGAAAGCATCCTCGGCGATCATGCGTTCGAATTCAGGCTTTGAGACGAAAAAGTAGTGTTCACCATGCGCTTCGCCGGGGCGCACGCCGCGGGTGGTATGAGAAACAGACACCTGCGTATCGTACAGCGGTTGTGTCTTTAACAGCGCCTGAATCAGGCTGGATTTACCTGCGCCGCTGGGGGCGGAAACAATATAGAGCGTGCCTTGAGCCATGGTTATCTTGAATTGAGTAAAGAGCGGAGTCGATTTCCTGCACAGTATACACGGCTTAAGCGCAGCACGCAGCGTTTGCCGCCCGCACGCGGCAATTCTTTTTCTGTGCGCGCCCTCCAGCGGTAGCGCAACTTTCTGCAATTCGCACAAAAACCCGTCAGCCTCGCTCCACAATCGGCTTTTTAACGCTGGTGTCACTCACCGCGGCACGCTGCAATCAGCAAAAAAGGAGGCGACGATGAAAGGATGGAGATGGCTGGGTGCGATGTTGCTGGCGGGATGTGCGAATGGGATGGCGGTCTGTCCCAACTGGTCACCGGTGCGCGCTGAACAGGAGATGGGCGTGCTGCACAACCAGCTGCGCCACTGGGATGATGCCTACTACCGTCAGGGGCAAAGCCCGGTAAGCGATGCCGACTACGACAGCCTGCAGCAGCGCTTACAGCAGTGGCAGCGCTGCTTCACGCCGGCGTTGCCCGGCTATGCGGCACAGCTCAGCACCGACGGCAGCACGCTGCACCCGGTGGCGCATACCGGCGTGCGCAAGCTGCGTGACAAGCTGGCGGTGGCCTACTGGATGCAGGATAAACCGGCACTGTGGGTGCAGCCGAAAGTCGATGGCGTGGCGGTGACGCTGGTGTATCGCCACGGCGAACTGGCTGGCCTGATCAGCCGGGGCGACGGACTGCGCGGTGAACAGTGGCTGGCGAAAGCACCGCACATTGCGGCGATCCCGCGGCATATCGCGACCGACCGTGCGGAAGTGGTGTTACAGGGCGAACTGTTTCTGACGATGACCGATCACCAGCAGGCGCGCGACGGCGGTCAGAATGCGCGCGCCCAGGTGGCGGGCGCCATGATGCGGCGCGAAGCCAGTCCGCTGCTGTCGCGCATTGGTGTGTTTATCTGGGCATGGCCGGATGGGCCGCCGATGATGCAGGCGCGGCTGGCGCAGCTTACGCAGTGGGGCTTTGCCCTGACGCAGCAGTGGAGCCGCCAGGTCAGCAATGAGGAGGAGGTCGCGGCCTGGCGTGAGCGCTGGTATCGCCAGCCGCTGCCTTTTGTCACTGATGGTGTGGTGATTCACCAGTCACCGCAGCGCGTCGGGCGCGACTGGCAGCCCGGACAGGGCAGCTGGTCGGCCGCGTGGAAATATCAGCCTGCCGAAGTCAGCAGCGAGGTGCTGTCGGTGGATTTTGACGTCGGACGCACCGGAAAAATTGCCGTGGTGCTGAACCTGCAGCCGGTGCAGCTGGAGGATAAAACCGTCCGGCGGGTCAATCTGGGCTCGCTGCGTCGCTGGAAGCAGTGGGATGTGATCGCCGGCGATCAGGTCACGCTGTCGCTGGCCGGGCTGGGTATTCCGCGGCTGGAACGAGTGATTTGGCGCGTGGCGCAGCGCGACTATCCGTCGCCGCCGCAGGACGACGCATTCAATCCGCTGAGCTGCCTGCACTTCAGCGCAGGGTGTCGCGCGCAGTTTCTGTCGCGTCTCAGCTGGCTAAGTCATAAGTCGGTACTGGATATTGCTGGCATGCAGCGCAGTAGCTGGCAGCGCCTGCTGGACGGCGGCAGCGTCAGCCACCTGTTCTCCTGGCTGACGCTCACGCCAGAGCAGATTGCGCAGGCACAGGGCATCTCCACCGTACGCGCCCGGCAGATCTGGCATCGTTTTAACCTGACGCGCCAGCAGCCGCTGCGCCGCTGGATCAGCGCGCTGGGCTTACCGCTGCCGCGCACGGCGCTACAGGCGTTGCCCGATACGCAGTGGTCGCAGTTGCTGGCGCGTTCAGCCGACAGCTGGCAGCAGCTGCCGGGTATCGGCAGCGTACTGGCACAGCGGCTGGTGACGATGCTGCAGGATGCGCGCCTGCAGTCGCTGATTCACTTTCTGCAGCAGCAGAATATCCCGGCGCAGCCGTCAGTGCTCGGGGTGGGGGTAGTTGAAAATCGGCAGACCGAGGCGGAAGCGCAGCGCCAGCAGGCGGGCGAAGAAGCCGAACAGTAGCGTGATGATCACCACCACTTCATGCGCCAGCGGTGTTTTCAGCAGCAGGATATACATCCAGCCGGAGGCAAAAGCGATGCCGGCGTACAGCTCTTTCTGGAACACCAGCGGAATGCGGTTGCAGAACATATCGCGCAGCACGCCGCCAAAAACGCCAGTTATGACTGCGGCGATGGCGGCGATGATCGCCGCATGGCCGGAATCCAGCGCAACCTGTGCGCCGATAATCGAGAACACCACCAGACCCAGCGCATCCAGCACCAGAAACACTTTACGCAGATGATTCATCAGCGGCGCGACAAAGGTGGTGACCACGGCCGCCGCCGCGACGATCATGATGTATTCCGGGTGTTTCACCCAGCCGAGCGGATAGTGGCCCAGCAGAATATCGCGCACCGAGCCGCCGCCAATCGCCGTGACCGACGCAATAATAATGACGCCAAACAGGTCCATTTTGCGTCGGCCTGCCGCCAGCGCACCGGTCATTGCTTCGGCGGTAATACCAATGATGTACAGGACGGTTAATAACATAGAGCACTCCAGTAAACTGGCGGCAAGGCTAAAGATTTCCCAGAGTGTAGACCACTGAGATTTTCTAAAAAAATGTTTTCGGATTAGCCATGCTGATGGCGAGCCTGCTGATGGGCTTGTTACAGAGGAACTGCGGTTGTCATCCGGTGTTTTCGCATCAATAAAAATGATGCGAGACGGCGGATCGACCCTGATTTAAGTTTCGCCGATGATGTGTCGTACCTGATTAATGCCTGCTCATTCAGGCTCATCATTTACGGGCGCGACGTGCAGCAACTCTGGACAGGCATGAAAAAACACAGCGAAGACATCCTCTATTACTCCTCCGATAAGCTGGCGGCACTCGGGCTGGAAAGCCTGCTATCAGCGTTACCGGTGGGCTGCCGGGTGCATGAACTCTGGTCGCTCAGTACCGTCATCTCGCAGTGTGAAAGAGTGCGGCCGCGGTTACTGGTGTTTATTTTTCACGAGAATATGCCGCTGGCTGGCACCTTCAAAGTGCTGTATGCGCTGCAGCAGCAGTTTCCGGCCATGCAGATGCTGGTGCTGACCCGACGTCTGTTGCCGATGATGCACGCTCTCAGTCGTTATCTGCCCGGACTCAGCGTCCTCGATTTAAAGTCCTCACACACCGCGCTGCGTCGTTGCCTGCTGGCCTGTATCGCCGGCGGGATACCGCAGTTGCAGGAGGGGGCTGACATTCTGCTACCGGACCGGCAGCTACGGGTGCTGCTGATGATGGCGTGGGGCTACAACACGGAGCAGATTGGTAACCGGCTCGGTATCAGCCATAAAACGGTGAATGCACACAAGCTAAATGCGCTTACCCGCCTGCAGGTGAAAAGCAAAAACGATATGGCCGATCTGTTTATGGTGATTGACGAGCTGCGCATGCTGGTGGGATGGCTGCGCCTGCACCGCAATGGCAAGCTGAGCGAGCTGGCTTATCATTCGCTGGAAGAGTTACTGGAAGCATAAAAAGAAAAAAG
Source organism: Pantoea sp. SGAir0184 (assembly GCF_043544755.1). Lineage (NCBI taxonomy): Bacteria > Pseudomonadati > Pseudomonadota > Gammaproteobacteria > Enterobacterales > Erwiniaceae > Pantoea > Pantoea sp. SGAir0184. Next base: position 4,152,540 of record NZ_CP028050.1, on the reverse strand, counting down.
CGTGCTGGTAACCAGCACGCGAACGCATCTTGCAGATGCCCAGAGCCCACCATACAGACTTGTTGTTATTATCCGTTTCTTGCTCGCACTGCGGCGAAAGCTTTCAGGCTAAAACGGTACTCCGGCTGGAACCAGGGACGTCCGTAGTAGCAGTAGATCAGCATTCTGATGGAAACCATCGCTAGGTAACCCCAGATGGCGCACAGCACTGACGGCGTCAGCCACACGGTAAACAGCGTGACCGCCAGCCCTGCCAGCACGGAAGACGTTTCCGTAAAGGCAATGCGCGTAAATTGTTTTTCCCGTTGCAGGATGGCGCGATAGTGCTGCCCCTGCGGAATAATAATAAAGATGACGGAAATCATCTCCAGCATAATTGCCAGTTCCGGCTGTCCCATTACTCGGCTGTAAATATCACTGCCGATAAACAGCACGGCAAAAATAAATAAACCGCTTAATACATTACCCCAGTAAAGCGTCGAGAGTTCGCTGTTATTTAAACTTTGATAGCGAATAAGTGCGTTACCGAAGCCGCGATCGGCTAGTTTATCAATCACTAATAATATCACTACGGCAATCGCGAGCAAATTGAGCTCATTTGCCTGCAGGATTTGCGCCAGCAGTGAAAGCTGTAATACCCCAATGCCAACGATTTTTATGGATGACAACACTGACCATTTGGCGCTGGCCAGATTTCTTTCGCGTATCGCCATACTCTGCTCATTATGGTACATGTACCAGTGCAATTAAGGGTTCACCCGGGCGGCGGCCCAGAGTACAGATCACATCAATGCAGCGCTTCCTGTCGCAGTCCTGAGATACCTTTCAGTACCGGCCACGTCGCGATGCTGTTAATTAAGTGATGCTCTGATAATAAAATGATGCCCCTGGCGCGTAATTGTTGTGGCGTCTGCGCGGTATCTCCTCCGGTCAGGAGGAAATCCGCGAGATCGTTATAAAATCCTTTTGCATTATTATATTTCCCGGCCAGTATCCGTCTGGCAATCTCAACAAATTCTTTTTCAGATAACAAAGGATAGGTTGAGCGATCCATGTTATGTCCCTGCTGTTTTTATTATTAAGTACTGCTGTGTGTGAAGGAGTTATACCGTGTTTTATTTAAATTAACACCATAAGAAAACTCCTATAAATCGACTGCAGGAATAAATGGTTTCAGAATATGGATGTGAATATATAAATTCTGATCTTTACAATTTATTAGTTTTTTTCCACCTTTAATGGCGCTGCAAAGTTGAACAAGTCAGCGCACAGGAAAAAACAGAGATAAATCAGAAGCACTCAGCTCTCGCCAGTCCGGCACGACCAGGAATTTTCCCGGTTACGACGCTTTAGCCAGACTGGTGAATGGTGCGAAAATGCGCTTTGCGCGCGGTGAAACAGTTAAACACCGCTGCGCGAAAAAAATGCTGCTTTTTAACGATTACGTCCAGCGGAGGATAAAGGGTGGCTGGTGGGATAATGCATTGATTCTAATGGGTTAACAGATGAAGGAGGCGCTCAAGATCGCGTTTTACCCAGGCAACATCCCCGGCGAACTTCTCGTCAGACATCAGCGGCTGGCGATAAACCACCATGACGACTTCGGCACCCTGCTCGTTGGCAATGACCCGCATCGGCATATAAATCTCTTTACCGCTGCCGGTGTCGATCCAGTGATCCATCACGCCAAACGGGTTATAGGGAGTGAAACGAATCTTCACTGTGCCTTCCGGGCCTTTCGCTTTCCAGTACTGGCCTTCCTGCGTCAGCGTTCTGCTGCTCAGGCCGCTGGCCCACTTCGCAAAACATTCGGGTTTCCAGATGGTTTCGTACAGATCTAACCAGTTACGGGGAATGGTGAGCGTCACTGTCTGAGATGGCAGCATGGAGCCTCCGCGGGGCAGGTAAACGACAAATTAAACCTGAAACATCGCCTGTCACCTTAACTGAAGGTCACCGGACTGCAAATGGCCCGGTGACGGAAGTGTGCTGCAACAGCGTTTTCTGTCAGATAAAACGACCGCGGCCCTGAATGTCATGCAGTCCGGCGCTGCCGTCGGGCTGACGCAGCACGAAGCGATCGGATTGCGCCACCACCGCGCAGCTGTGGTTAGGGAAGATGCGCAACAGGGCGCCAACCGCAGGCGCATGTTCGCCATAGGTTAAAAAGCCGTGCTCTTCCGACAACTTCTGCACTTCATACTGATGGCCATGCTCGTCCACCGCGATGCCGAAACCGCTGGCATTGGTGCCGTGCGGGCCTTTGTCCGAGCTCAGCATTTTGGAGCCGGCATCAATGATGGCGTAATAAGGATTAACGGCCACCACGCGCGTCACGACCGTTAACGCCAGCGCATCCGCCTCACACAAGCCCAGACGCCAGGCAGTGAGATCCAGCAGGGCATAATTGCCGGGACGAATTTCATCGCTGCCAGCGGCTACCGGTGCCGCCAGCGCCGTGGGCGTGGAGCCAACCGAGATGGGACAAGGAACAAAGCCGGCATCCAGCAGCCGCCGTTGCAGGTCACGCATCAGCGCGATCTCCTGCTGCGCCACCTCAGCTATCGCCGTGGCATGACCCGCAGCGTACGCATGACCCGCATGCGAGATCAGCCCGGCGAAGGGCAATCCGCTGGCGACAATCTGCTGCGCCAGCGTCAGCGCGCTATCGCTATGCGGATCGACGCCAACGCGATGCAGACCCACATCCACTTTAATGGCGATCGCCAGCGCGCAGTCCGGCTGCTGCTGATGGGCGGCGGCAATGGCGCTCACGCCCGCCGCGCAATCTGCGATGCAGGTAATGCGTGCCTGATGCTGTGCCGCCAGCTGCAGCAGTTCGGTCAGCGCGGCGGCGTGCACCACGGGATAGGCCAGCAGCACATCGCGTGCCCCGCCGAGCACAAAAGCCACGCCTTCGCTCGGTTTCGACACGGTAATGCCGCGCGCACCCAGCTGGCGCTGCTGTTCAGCGATCCAGACGCTTTTATGGGTTTTAATATGGGGACGCAGCGCGACGCCGGCGGCATCGGCTTTCTGTTGCATCAGTTGCAGGTTACGCTGCAGGCGCGCAGCATCAACTTCCAGGTAGGGCGTAAGCTGGTCGGCGTGCAGCGGTCGCAGCCAGCCTGCTGTCTCAGAGTGTTCCATTATAATAGTCCGCAGGTTATGTCTTGGTGCGGACTATCATTCACGAGCGCCGGTTAGACGTAAAGTGAAGCTTCGCCTGGCGGACGGGTTTTAAAGCGGCGATGCAGCCACAGATATTGCTCAGGCGCGCGCAGAATTTCTTTCTCAATCACCCGATTCATGTACGCCGCGGCGGCCGCTTCATCATCATGCGGGTAGTTTTCCAGCTGCGGCTGAATGATCAGCTGATAGCCGTCTTTGCGCGCATTACGAATCAGCACGATGGTCAGCATCGCCGGTTTCGCCAGCCGCGACAGCACAAAGGTGCCATTAGTGGTGGCCGCTTTCTCGACCGCGAACAGTGGAGCAAACACGCTGCCTTTCGGGCCGTAGTCCTGATCCGGCGCGAACCAGACGGCTTCTCCCTGTTTGAGCGCCTGAACCATGCCGCGCAGATCGCGTCGATCAATCATTGCTTTATTGGATCGCATGCGCCCTTTGGTTTGCGCCCACTCCATCGCCTGATTATTGTGCGGGCGATACATCGCCATCATCGGCTGGCACAGTCCGGTAATACGGCCGCCCAGCTCCAGCGACATAAAGTGCACGCCAATCACCATCACGCCGCGCTGCTGGCTCTGCGCATGCTGAAGATTGGCGATGCCGTGCACCTGAAACAGCTGCCGCACGCGCGCATCGGACCAGAACCAGGCGATGCCGGTTTCCGCCAGCGCCATGCCCAGCGACTCAAAATTGCCGGCAATCATCATCTCTTTCTCGTCTTCATTAATGTGCGGGAAGCAGAGTTCGATGTTACGCCGCGTGATGCGTTCGCGCCGCTTCAGGAAGTGGCGTGATAGCCGGCCCGCTGTCGCACCCAGCCGGATTAATAAAGGATAGGGGAGCTGCACCAGCAGCCAGAGCACTGCCAGCCCGAACCAGGTAAACCAGTAGCGGGGATGCAAAAGTTTGGAACAGAACTGCCCGGTTTTCTTCATAGCGCCTTCATGTCAGGAGTGAATGTAACGCGCGAAGAAGTCGGTCCATGGTTCCTGGTGCGGTACAACTGTAGTTATTACGACCGGCACTTTAGCAAATAGTGCCGTATAAGATATGTAAACTCTGCAATCTTCAGGATTCAGATGATTGATGGATCGTGCACTAACTGGCGTGAGAATGAAATCGGATTGGGTTTAAACTGCTTAAAAACAATAGGTTGGTGGATTGGCTGGCTAAATTTATATGTCATTTTCGGTCAGTAACAGACACAGTTGTTCATCATTCAGGCAATAATCCTTACATTGCGAAAATTAAATATTGGTCTACCACTGCAACTAGTAGCTTCTGCAAGCCAGTTCCAGACACAGTAATGTCCATTTGACGCTAAAAAAGCCATGCTCAGACACTATTGTGTCTATATGGAAGCGTTATAGCTCAATCAGGCTTACCCTATGGCTACGGTGTGCAGCAAAATCTCACCGCATACCTGCGGCAGGCCGTAAAACCGTGGGATCCAGCAACCAGGCGCTATACAAACCGGCGTAATGGCTGCTGTTAGCAAGGAAAGATAAAGCCCTGAGCAGGGCTTTACAGAGATAAGCGTTACTCGATGTTCTGGATCTGCTCGCGCATCTGCTCGATCAGCACCTTGAGCTCAATTGCTGAAGCGGTGATGTCCGCATTGATCGATTTCGATGCCAGCGTGTTCGACTCGCGGTTGAACTCCTGCATCATAAAGTCGAGGCGGCGGCCGACGGCTTCTTTCTTCTTCAGAATGTTGTAAGTCTCTTTCACGTGCGCATCGAGGCGATCCAGCTCTTCGGCTACATCAATACGCTGGGCCATCATCACCAGTTCCTGCTCAAGGCGATTGTTCTCCAGCTGTACCTCAGCTTCTTCCAGCTTGCTCACCAGACGCTCGCGCTGCCATTTCAGCACTTCTGGCATCTGCGCACGTACTTTACTGACCTGCTCGGTCACGCCCTGCAGCCGCTGTTCGATGAGCGCTTTCAGCGCGTTGCCTTCACTTTCACGCGCAATGATGAAATCGTCCAGCGCGCCATCCAGTGCTGCCAGCAGTTCCGCGTTGATGGCGTCCAGATCCTGCTCCTGCGCGGTCATCACGCCCGGCCAGCGCAGAATATCCAGCGGGTTAATTGCGCCTTCATCACTCTGCATCTTCACCCAGTTCGCCGCCTGCACCAGCTGTTTAGCCAGCGACTCATTCAGCTGCAGCTCACCCTGGGCGCTGGCATCGGCGTCGAAGCGCAGGTTGCACTCGATTTTGCCGCGCGTCAGGCGGTTGCGGATGCGTTCGCGAATCACCGGCTCCAGGCTGCGAAACTGCTCCGGCAGGCGGATGTAGGTTTCGAGGTAACGCTGGTTGACGGAACGCAGTTCCCAGGCGGCGCTGCCCCAGCTGCCTTTGGCTTCACGGCGGGCGTATGCGGTCATACTGCGGATCATAAGCTTCTACTCATTCAGGAAATGTTCTTCGAATTATAGCGAGGGTGCTCCCGGCATGATAGGCGTAAACGCACAGCAGGGTGCCAGGCCTTTGACAACCGCGTTTATTGTTATTTACCGATGTTTTCAGGCGATAAAAATATCAAGGTTGTGAATGCAGAGATAAATAACATTTTAATCTGGCGAAAAAATAGCTACTGCGTGAATTGACCTGCGGTAATTATCGCCAGCTTGTGAACGGGCAGGGTTTTTACCTTGATTAAAATCATTAAAACACTGATGCAAAGCTGTGAATTGTGTCAATCCATTGATTTTAATGGCTTTAATAACCGTTAAAACATAATGGATTTGTGAGTGTTGTTTTTGATCATATATAACGAAAATACCGTTGCGCAGGGCAAAATTGATCTCTATCGTTGGCACCACTTGAGGACGACAACCACAAAAATGATGTGGACGGCCATCAGGAAAAATATAAGTAATTAAATTTTTCTATACACAGCAAATTGAATAAGACCGACGCAGAACGCGCTCCTTGTTTTATTCACCTAAATGGAAATCAGCAAATGAACATGAACAAAATCGTTGTGGCTTTAGGTCTGTCTATGTCTCTGGTGGCGGGTTCTGCGATGGCAGCAGGTGAAGGTAACGGTACTGTGACGTTTAAAGGTGCGATTGTTGATGCGCCATGCTCCATCGAACCAGGTTCAGTCGATCAGACGGTTGAGCTGGGTCAGATTTCCAACCTGGCGCTGAAAGACGGTGGCCGTTCTACACCGCGTCCATTCCAGATCAAACTGGAAAACTGCGACACCGCAACGAAGAAAGAAGTGACCGTGACCTTTGCCGGTACTGGCTCTCAGGTTATCCCGGGCAAACTGGCTATCACCGGTACTGCATCAGGCGCGGCGATCGGCATCAACTTCGGCGATACCGAAATTGAACTGGGTACCGCCACACCAGCGCAAAAACTGATGGACGGCAACAACCAGCTCTCCTTCGCAGCCTTCCTGCAGGGTGGCGGTGCTTCTGAGACTATCGTCCCGGGCGAATTCCAGAGCGTGGCTGACTTCGCACTGAACTATCAGTAATGGTCAGAGACTGGCGGGCTTCCTTGCCCGCCACTCTATCTTTTCGCTTAAGGAACTGCGGCGATGAGTCGTTTTATGCCTGCGGCGATAGTTTCGGCATCGGTGCTTTTCATCAATGACTGCCGCGCCGAACAGTTGATCGACCGCGGCCGCGTTGCGTTACGCGGCGCCATTCATCAGGGTGCCTGCGCCATTAAGGTCGATGATGCTGAACAAACCATCGCGATGGGGGTGCTGCCGCTGGCGCGCCTGCAACGTGACGGTAAAGGGCCGGGTTTTCCCTTCTCTATCCAGCTGGTGAATTGTCCGGTGGAGTACAGCGCGTCGGGAGGCGTGGCACGCACCTTTTCTATCACCTTTGACCACGATGGCCCGCCGGGTCAGCAGCGTTTTGCTGTGTATGGCGATGCCAAAGGGGTAGAGCTGATGATTACGGATACGCAGGGCAACACCATTGCTCCCGGTGAGGCGCAGCCGATCGATCAGCATCTGACGCAGCAGCACGACCTGCGTTATCGGCTCACGCTGGTCAGCAACCAGCAGCAACTGCACAGCGGGAGTTACGCCGCCGCGATTCGTTTTCACATTAATTACAACTGATCTTTCACGGTTTACGGACACCGCTTGCCATGAAAAAGGCTTCATTAACTGCGCCAGTCTCATGCGTGCGCAGGCAGCGTATCAGGCTGACGCCGCTCAGCGTGGCGTTAATGTTAGCCCTCGGCTACAGTGCTCCGCTCTTCGCTGCCGGTGCGGTCTCATTCAACACCGATATTCTTGATCTCAACGATCGGCAAAACATCGATCTGTCGCAGTTTGCTCAGGCCGGCTACATCATGCCGGGCGAATACATGATGGAGCTGCGCGTCAACCAGACACAGATTCCGGAAATGCTGGTGCGCTACTACGCGCCCGAAAATGCGCCGAATGAAAGTCTGCCCTGCCTGACACCCGAAATGGTGGATAAACTGGCGCTGAAACCGGAAGTGCTGAAAAACGCGTCGTGGCTGCAGGACGGCCAGTGTCTGGCGGTGGATTCCATCTCCGGCATGCAGGTGCGCGGCAATCTGGGTGAATCTCGCCTCAACATAACCATTCCACAGGCATGGCTGGAGTACAGCGCCGCCAACTGGGAACCGCCGTCTCGCTGGGATAACGGCGTCCCGGGCCTGTTAATGGATTACAACCTGTTTGCCTCCACTACGCGTGCGCAATACGGCGCTAAAAGCCAGAGTGTGAGCGGCAACGGCACCGGTGGCGTTAACGCCGGTGCCTGGCGCCTGCGTGCGGACTGGCAGATGCAGCAAAATCGTGGCACGGGCAGCCATCGCCAGGAATTCACCTGGACACGCTTTTACGCCTATCGGCCGCTGCCTTCTCTCCAGGCGAAAGCCACGCTGGGCGAGAACTATCTCGATTCCGGCATGTTTGACAGCTTTCGCTATCTTGGTGCGGCGATCACCAGCGATGACAACATGCTGCCGCCCAACCTGCGTGGCTATGCGCCGGAAGTAACCGGTATCGCCAAAACCAACGCCAAAGTCACCATTAGCCAGCAGGGACGGGTGATTTATGAATCGCAGGTGGCGGCCGGTCCATTTCGTATTCAGGATCTCAATGATGCCGTCTCTGGCCAGCTTGACGTGCGCGTCGAGGAGCAGGACGGCAGCGTGCAGACCTTTAGCGTCGATACCGCCACCATCCCGTATCTGACCCGTCCGGGCCGCGTGCGTTACAAATTCGCCAGCGGCAAACCAGGCAGCGAAGAGCATAAAACGCAGGGCCCCACATTTGCCACCGGCGAATTCTCCTGGGGGATCAGTAACGGCTGGTCGATGTACGGCGGCGGGCTGGCCGCAGGCAATTACAAAGCGTTATCGATGGGTCTGGGACGCGATCTGCTGTTGCTGGGCGCCATTTCGTTTGATGCCACCCAGTCACAGGCCGGCTTGCCGCAGCAGGGCAACAAAAGCGGCGGCTCTTATCGCCTGAGCTATTCCAAACGCTTCGAGGAACTTGATGGTCAGGTGACGTTTGCCGGCTACCGCTTTTCACAGCGCAACTTTATGAGTCTGCCGCAGTATCTCGACGCGCGTTATCGCAACCAGCAGGTTTCTAACAGCAAAGAGCTCTACACCATTACGCTCAACAAGCATTTTCGCAGCCTGAACCTGAGTAGTTACCTCAGCTACAGCCATCAGACCTATTGGGATCGTGCCCCGCTGGATCGCTGGAGCTTTTCCACTTCGCGCTACTTTGATGTCGGCCGGTTTAAGAATCTGAGTTTAAGTCTGTCGCTCAACCGGACGCAATATAACGGCAAAAACGATGACAGCGTTTACCTCAACTTCAGTATGCCGATTGGCGGTGACAGCAGCCTGAGCTACAGCCAGCAAACCAGCGGTAAGCAAACCACCCACTCGGCCAGTTTTTATGACCGGCTGGACAGTAACAACAGCTACAGCCTGAGCGCCGGCCTCAATAACGATCGCCGTCAGTCGTTCAGCGGGTTTTACAGTCATCAGGGCAGTCTGACCAGCATGACGGCCAGCGCCAGCGCGCAGCAGGGTCAATACCGCAGCGCCAGTCTGTCACTGCAGGGCGGTTTAACGCTCACGCCGCAGGGCGCGGCGCTGCATCGGCTGGGCATGCCCGGCAGCACGCGTCTGATGGTCGATACCGATGGCGTGTCCGGCGTGCCGGTCAACGGTGGCGGCAGTAACACGTATACCAATTTCTTTGGCAAAGCGGTGATTTCGGATGTGAACAGCTACTACCGCAACACCGCCAGTATTGATGTCACCGGACTGGCCGACAACGTGGAAGCGTCGCGCCCGGTAACCCAGATCACCCTGACCGAAGGCGCCATCGGTTACCGGCGTTTCGGCGTGATTAAAGGCATTAAAGCCATGGCCGCCATCCGGCTGGCAGATGGCAGCTGGCCGCCCTTTGGGGCCAGCGTCCAGAGTAACGGACGCGAAGTAGGCATTCTGGATGATGACGGCCTGGTGTGGCTGAGTGGCATTGAGGCCGGTGCCAGCATGGATGTGCGCTGGAACGGCGAAACCCAGTGTCAGCTGGCATTACCCGATCCTCTGCCGCAGCAGTTGCTCGACGAAGGACAGAACTTGTTATTACTTTGCACGCGCCGCGCCGCGCCTGCTTCTTCAACGTAAGGAAAGAGTTAATCATGCTGGTAAAAACGCTGAGCAGCGCCTTGCTGCTCTCCACGCTGATGCTATCGCTGCAGGCTCACGCGGCGATTGCGCTTGATCGCACCCGGGTCATTTTTAACGGTAACGAAAAAAACGTCTCACTGAATATCAGCAATGAAAACAAGCAGCTGCCTTATCTGGCGCAGGGCTGGATTGAAGACAGCAGCGGTAAAAAAATTACGTCACCGCTGGTGCTGCTGCCGCCGGTGCAGCGCGTCGAACCGGGCGAACGCAGCGTAGTGAAAGTGCAGGCGCTGCCCGCCATCAAGGCACTGCCGCAGGATCGTGAATCGGTGTTCTATTTCAGCATGCGTGAAATCCCGCCGCGCAGCGAGAAGAGCAACGTGCTGCAAATCGCGTTGCAGACGCGTATCAAGCTGTTCTATCGCCCGGAAGCGATCGTGGTGAGCAATCCGTCAGTGGTGACGCCATGGCAGGAAAAACTGACGCTGACGCGCAAGGGTGCACGCTACCAGCTGAATAATCCGACGCCTTACTTCATCACGCTGGTGGATGCGCAGCCGGCCAAAGGCCAGTCGCTGAAGAAGAGCTTTGAACCGGTGATGGTCGCGCCAAAAACCAGTATCGATCTGGGCGTGAACGCAGCAGAACTGGGCAGCGCGCCGCTGTTAACCTACATCAACGACTACGGCGGCCGTCCAACGCTGGCGCTGAAGTGTGCCGGCGACAGCTGCAGCGTTGTCAGTAACAAGGTGGAGCAGTAAGCGATGCGTGTGCTGTTGCTGGTGCTGACGCTGTTGAGCCTGACTCTGCAGGCGGCAACCAACGGCGTGGTGCATGTGTATGGCGCGCTGCAGGAGAGTCCATGCTGGCTTGACGTCGGTAACAATGATCAGGCGGCTGGCCTCGATACCACGCCGACCGCCGCGCTGCAACAGGTTGGCGAGCAGGTGATGAAGCAGGCGTTAACGCTGCATTTGCAGGACTGTCCGTACAGTATCCGCAATGTCGCCGATCCGCTATGGCTGCAACACGTGCCGTCCATCAGCATCGATTTTTTTGCCCCGCAAAGTCTGGCCGACCCGCAGCTGATTCGTGTACAGGGCTCTGACGGCGTGGGCCTGCAATTGTTTGATGAGAACCATCAGCCGCTGCCGCCCACCTTCCGCAATCTGCGCGTGCCGCTCAGCGCCGGAAGCAATGTGCTGAGCTGGCTGACAGTAGAGGAACGCACCGCGCTGCCGCTGCAGCCGGGTGCCTGGTCAGCCAGCGGTCAGTTACAGGTGAACTATGACTAAGCATCGACTTGTTCCGTTGATGAAGTATTACAGCAGGCTGCTGATCGGTAGCCTGCTGCTGTGCATCTGCTGGCCGCTGCATGCGGTGGAGCTGCGCCTGCACGGTACGCTGATTGAGAATCCGCCCTGCACGCTGAATGACAACCAGAGCCTGATGATTGAGTTTGGCGATGCGCTGAGCGTGAAAAAGATCGATGGCGTCAACTATCTGCAGCGTAAGGCGATACCGGTCAAGTGCACCGAGGATCCGGGTGCGGCATTGCAGGTGCGTCTGACCGGGACCGCTTCCGGATTCGACAGCAGCGCGCTGCTCAGCAGCGTGAGTGCGCTGGGTATTCGCTTTTATCTGGCCAGCAAGCCGCTGGCGGTCAACAGCACGTTGCCGATTGTTTTCCCGGGCACACTTGATCTTGGCGCGGTGCCGGTACAGCAGCCGGGCGTGACGCTGGAGGGTGGGGAGTTCACCGCCAGCGCGGCGCTGCTGCTGGAATATCAGTAAGGAGAAGCGATGAGAGCGGGCGTAATGCTGGTACTGGGATGGCTGCTGGTGTCACAGGCACAGGCGATAGAGATGCAGCTGCACGGCACGCTGGTGGCGGAACCCTGTTCGCTGGAACCGGATCAGCAGCAGCTGGAACTCAACTTTGGCGACATCGTCGCGAAATCGCTGTATCAGAATCCGCGCACGCCGGCGCGTCAGCTGGTGATGCGCCTGAGCGGTTGTGATACCGAACTGGGTAAAGACGTCGAGCTAGTGTTCAACGGCATTGCCGATGTCGAGCAGCCCGATCTGCTGGCGCTGGCCGGTGATGCCGGTGCCAAAGGCGTGGCCATTGGGCTGAGTGATGCGGACGGAAAGCTGGTGCCCATTAACCGCGGCGTGATGCATTTTCCGCTGCAGCAGGGCGACAACCAGCTGCAGTTCAGTGCCTGGCTGCAGGCTTCGGCGAGCGCGATTGCCGAGCGCACCATTGAGCCTGGCAACGTATCGGCGATTGCTACTTTTTATCTGAACTATCCCTGAGTGCCTGTTATGTGGTTGATAAATCAACATATCACGTTTGACCCGGATCGGCGCCTGTTGCGCGATCGGCATGATAACGAGCTGCTGCTCAACCAGAGCAGCGCACGCTGCCTGGCGCTGTTTCTGCAAAAGCCGGGTGAGGTCATTAGCCACGAAACGCTGCTGGATGAGGGCTGGCGTAGCCAGGGGGTGCACGTGACGGAAAACTCGCTGCGCCAGATGCTATCGATGCTGCGCAAACAGTTTCTGCAACTGCGGGTTGAAGGAGAAACCTTTGTCACCGTTCATCGTCAGGGCTACCGGCTGCATGAGTCGGTGCGGGTGGAAGCCTGTTTACCGCTGGCCGAAGCCGTGGAGGAAGCGCGCATTACGTCGGAAGCACGTATTCAGCCGCTGGTGACCACCCATGTGCATACTGCGCCGCTGCCGGTAATAGCGCCGCCGCCGACCACCGCCGCCGTGGAGGAGGAAACGCCCGCTGCGGCACCACGCAGCCGTTCCGGACTGGTATTAATCGGCATGTTGATCAGCGCAGTGCTGTTACTGGTGCTGGCCTTACTCGGCATTAAGGTGCTGGAGATTCGCGACGTGGTCACCGTGACCTATGCACCCTATCGCCACGTGCAGGGCCGGCAGTGGTATATCCAGGACGACTTCAGCGCCACCGAGCGTGAAGAGATCGATCAAAACCTGCAGCTGGTGAGTGACAGCATGGCGCGCTTTATCCAGCTGGCCGAAGAGGAACGCCACATCTATATCAACCGCACCAAGCTGGCTGACCGTTACAGCTGGTTTATCTGTCAAAACCCTATCGAGCAGAAGGATGCGTTATGTCGGTCAGCCATATATTTCGTCGCCGAGTAACCTGGGTGTTGCAGGGGGGATTACTGATGCTGGCGCTGGTACTGGCGGCTATCCTGATTTATCAGCTGTCGCGCCGTATCCCTCATTGTGAAGCGGATTCGATTCTGATTTCCAGAGAGGCGGGACAGCTGGTGGTGTCGCATGGGCAGTGGAAAGTGCAAAACAGTCTGTTTCAGGCCACCGGCAATTACAGCGGCATGATCAGTTATTACTCGCCACAACAGCAACTGCAGCGCCGCGAACCGGTTGATGTCTCTTTTGAACTGCGCCACAGCTTCTCCGGCGCCGCGCTGCGCAGCGAAACCACTGCCATTTCCTACAATCTTGCCAATCGCGCCTCACCACAAAATATTGAACGCTATATCTCCGCCGGCCTGGCGCCCGGCCATGTCAATTACGGCTGGATTTATCGTCTGCAGAATGTGCGCTATGTGATTGGCAATAATGCGAATCCGTCGGTGATTTGTAAGAAATAACATTATTTTTAAGCTTTAAAATTAAGGGCGCTACAAATGGGAAAATTAATTATTATCTTCATTTCTTTCACGATGATTAATTCGGTAGTCGCTTATGCAAGGAATGAAAACGCATGCTGGGGAGAGCCCGTAAATATCACGGCAATTTCAGCAACTTCAATTGGCTCTTTCCCTTCTAATAGAAAAGGGACAGAAAAAAGAATTTTCTTTAAGACGGAGCCAACAACATTTCCTGGTTATTGTAATAAAAGTTTTGCGGGAACACCGAATGGCATGCATTATTATGGGGATATGAATCCATTATTTTCTCTTTCTGAGTTAAATCAAGGGTACTATAAATTAAGTGAAGATGTTGATATCAGAATATCTCTTGGGACAATTTATAAAAGTTATAAGTTTCCTATGTTTCCTCCGAATTCTGTAAGCGGAGGTGTCACGCCAAATGGTGTGGGTGAAAGAATATACGTTAATAATTTTTCAGCCGCAGGTGAGGGTTTTATAGATTTAGTACTTAGGCGGGATATCATTGGTGGGGCTATAATTATACCGGCTGGTGTAAAGCTCTACGATATGTATAGAGTTTTAACTATATCTCCATACCCACCTAAACCTGAAGATCCACTTCTTCAAGGTGTTATTATGGGCGGAGGAGTTATAATCCCAGTTCCTGTTGTCTGTAAAATTAATCAGGATAATCTAATTCAGGTAGAGTTTGGTAATTTAAGTATTGCAGCTGTTTCTGATTCTGAATCAAATCCGTCCTTCATCAAAGACATTCCTATTGACGTGTCGTGTAGTGAGAGTATCACAAAAAAGGTTGGAATAAAGCTGGTTTCAGAGTTCTCTCCATTTTCGAGTAATCTGGTGGCAACAAGTAATCAAAGTTTAGGTCTTGCCATGCTTCATAATGGGGTAATAATAAAGCCGTACGACTCTTTTCCAATGGATATATATGATGGGTTAGGTCATGCTGCCTTTAGTATATTTCCTGTAAAAAATAAAATGTCCAAGTTAGAATCAGGTGAATTTACTGCTTCTGCGATCTTGATTGTGACGCCAGACTGAGCTCTGTTTAAATAAAGCATGATAGTTGTTGTATTGCACATTCTGAGTCGGGCTCGATTCTGATTTCTCAGGAGGCAGGCATCTTTTGCGATTCTTTGCAAAATAACAACGGTCTAATTTGATTATTTTAAATTATTTGTGCGTGAATAGACTATGATGATTATTTTGTTGCGAAGGATATATATATTATTTATTGCTAAGGCTTTTTTTATGAGCATTTTTTCTCATCAGGCTCATGCTGGTCTTGATTATGCCTGCTGGACCGACCCTTTAGCAGTAATGGTATTGACATCAGGCCGTTTGGCTAGCCACAGCATATCTCCTGTAAAAGGAGTACACGGCAGGTTATTCTTTGATGAATCATTAGGGGGGTTTTCTGGCATATGTAATAATCCCGGTAAATATGAATGGTATAACTTACTTATTGAGGCTGATCTGGGTGCACATTTTATCCCTTCATCTACAAATATCGGTTATTATAAACTCACTGATGAGGTTGATGTGAAGGTGCAAGGCTATGCTCCAAGCTGGTATCCTTATCCAATGACTTTCGAGGACCGTAGATATAAAAATCCTGGTCGTGGGACAATAAAGCCTGGGCTGGGAATGATTCATGATGTTTTTTCGGCTTCTTCATTTCTTTTAACTGATTTTATTATAACAAAAGATATTATCGGTGGAGCGATTTTTGTCCCGCCTGATGTAGAGATGGTGACCATTTATACGATTGGTTATATGAGCCCGCCTTATCCTCCGAGACCCGAAAAACCCTTGCTAAAAATCGTTATCGGACCTCACGGCATTATCATCCCGGTACCCATTGTCTGCGATATCAATAACGGCAGGGATATTAACGTTGAATTTGACCGCATCGCGGTAAGCTCCGTTTCTGAGTCAGTATCCAATACCGCCAACTACAAAGATGTGCCGTTAGAAGTCAAATGCAGTTCTGCATTAAATCAGGACGTCAATTTACGCTTAGTCGCCGGAACCACCTCTTTCTCGGATGAACTCATCGCCACCAACTATCCTGATCTGGGGATTGCGGTTAAACATAAAGGACAATTTCTCAAACCGATGGGCACTTCTACTGTCCGGTTAATCAACGGCATGGCTTCAGAGGTCATCACCGTGTTCCCGGTGAAAAAGAAAGGACAACCGCTGAGCGGTGGTGAATTCAATGCTTCAGCAACATTGCTGATCAGCATGCCTTGATGATGCTTTAATCCGCGTTATTGATATTAATGTTAATTAATCTTTTTATGATGGTTAAAGTTAAACACTTATCAGAGGGAGATCGGCTTAACCTGCAGCGATACAGATTAACGGTGTTTGAAAATATTTTTCATCATCACAGCTGTGTGAATCACCATGATTCACGGGGGTTTTCACACCATTCACAGCTTTTTGGCCGTACATTTTCTGTAGCCAAAGTCTATCAACCATTATTCAACGAGACAGTTTTTGGCCTGTTTCGGCAATTGGGTTTGCTATGCTCTTTCTCTGTTTTATGTCGTGGTATCTGTCCGGACGAGACCCGCGCGTCACGCCACCTTTGCTGATGCAGCAATTTCTGCAGCGGCGGCGTCGGGGACAGTGCGGTGAGAAAGTCGCCTCTTTCCCTTTCGCTTCGCTGGCCTGTCTTATCTGTTTCCTCCCCACGCTGATTTATCTGCCCAACAGTGGTGGCAATGGCTTTGATCTGCCGCTGAATTTGCTCACTGCAGGCTGCCTCGCGCTGCTGGCGGCCACGCTGCTGTTGAAGAACTGGCGCCAGCCGCGCGATTTAATTGATGACAACGTCATGACGCATGCGCTGTTGCTGATGCTGTTTTGCTTTGCGCTGGCGGTGATCCTGCAGGAGAACGATAACGGACTGCTGACCGGCGTTATCCGGCTACTGGGGCTCAGTGCCATACTCATTTTGTGGCTGCTGCTGGGCCTGATGCCGCAGCTCTGGCAGCAGCGTCAGCGGATCATTGCCGGTATTGTGCTGCTCAGCACCTTGCAGGCGCTGCTGGCGATTGCGCAAACCTGTTTTCCGGCCCAGCTGCAAACGCTGATGGAGTTTCGCTATCACGCCGGCCAGATTCGCCCTTACGGTATTTTTCAGCAGTTCAATTTGCTGGCCAGCTTTCTGGCGACCGGTCTGGCGGCAACGGTCTGGCTCTGTCTGCAATCTGACATCAGGCACCGTTTCTTACTGCTGCCGGCAGTGCTGATCAACAGCCTGGCACTGCTTCTGACGCAGTCGCGTACCGGTGCGTTTGGTTTTGCGCTGGCGCTGCTGGTGATGCTGCTGGTATGCGTTCGTCGGCAGCGCGCGGTAATCATCAGGATTGTCATGGTGATGGCGCTGGCCGTGCTATGCGCCCTGCTGCTGCGCAATGAATTAGCGCCGGGCATGCGTGAATTTGCGGCGTCCGATCTGGCGCGCCAGCAGCTGCTGGAATACACGCTGCGCATGATCATGGAAAAACCGTTCAGCGGCTGGGGCTTTGGCCAGTTTGAGTATCATTTTTCGCGGATACGCATGGTGGACGCGATCCACCTGAAAGATTTCAACGCCACCCATCCCCATAACGAGTGGCTGTATAGCTGGGTGGAAGGCGGTGTTTTGCCGATGGTAGGCTTCACCGCCGTGTTGCTGGCATGGCTGACGCCGCTGTGGCGCTGGCGCAGTCAGCCGCAGCGCCTGATGCTGTGGAGTCTGACGCTGCCCGTCATGCTGCACACCATGGTCGAATTTCCGCTCTATCAATCGCTGCCGCATCTGTGGCTGCTGATGCTGCTTACCCATCTGGCGTTACGCCAGCCCGAAGATCGATCAATGATTGAACCTGCGACACCGGGGCTGCCGTCGCGCATGCTGCGCCTGAACATGGCCGGCGGCGCGATTGCGCTGATGCTGTTTTTCTTCAGCGGCCTGCAGACCAACGCGCTGCTCACCCAGGCGGAGCGCGGTCAGTTCCTCTCCTATCCTTCACGCGATCAGCTGTGGAATCCGTGGATTCAGGGCGAGCGCTATGAATTCGGCGAAATGGTGCATTGCCTGATGCGCTACAACCAGACGCGGGATGAGCGCCTGCTGGCGCGCTTTGTGCAGCAGTCGTCGCTGTGGCTGGAGCGCCATAACGACCTCAACGTATTCCGGAATGCGGTGATGATTGAGTGGCATCTGCGTCACTATCAGCGCTCGCGCAGGCTGCTGCGTCAGGCGCTGACTCTCTATCCAACAGATGAAAGCCTGCTGCAGCTGAAAGCAAAAATGATGACGGAATGGTCATCGGCGGCCTATGCTGTGACAGATGAGACAGGCAACTTCTGAGGCTAAGATGTTGAATAAATGGATGAGGCCGCTGGGCTTCGCCATGATGTTAAGCGGATGTCAGACTTCTCCGCCCACCCCGCAGGTTATTCCGCCGCACACCGCGCCCGTGGCCGTGTGCGGGGCTGGCGAGATGATGATGCAAACCACGCTGTGGTTTGACCTGCCGTCCTCCGCTGGCGCAGCGGCCTGGTCGCAGTTTGCTGAACGCGACATCACGCAGCACTTTCCCTCGCCGCTGACGATTTACGATGGCCGCGGCCCGCAGGGCAATCGCAAGGTACTGATACTGCTTCATCCGGCGGATCGGGCCAGCTCCGAAAGCATTAACGCGCTGCGCGACAAGTTTAAACATCGTTTTGCGACACAACCGGTGACGCGTATCGACTCGCTGGTGTGCGCGGCGCTGTAACACGCGCTGCCTGCACGCGGGCAGGACAGCCGCCTGTGAAGTCCGTATAATGCGCAGCCAAACCCAAGCAAGCCGGAGAGAAACCATGCGTCCAGCAGGCCGTAGCACTTCTGAAGTGCGTCCCGTCACCCTCACTCGTCACTTTACCAAACATGCGGAAGGCTCGGTTCTTGTCGAGTTCGGCGAAACCAAAGTCCTGTGCACCGCGACCGTTGAAGAGGGCGTGCCGCGTTTTCTCAAAGGCAAAGGTCAGGGCTGGGTAACCGCAGAATATGGCATGCTGCCGCGCTCGACGCACAGCCGTATGGCGCGTGAAGCCGCCAAAGGCAAGCAGGGTGGACGTACGCTGGAAATTCAGCGCCTTATCGCCCGCTCGCTGCGTGCGGCGGTTGATCTGCAGGCGCTGGGTGAATTCACCATCACGCTGGACTGCGACGTGATTCAGGCCGACGGCGGCACGCGTACCGCGGCGATCACCGGTGCCTGCGTGGCGCTGGCGGATGCGCTGAACGCGCTGGTGGCAGCCGGTAAACTGAAAGCCAGCCCGCTGAAAGGCATGGTGGCGGCGATCTCGGTCGGCATCGTGGCCGGTGAAGCGGTGTGTGATTTAGAGTATGTCGAAGACTCCGCCGCTGAAACGGATATGAATGTGGTGATGACCGAAGATGGCCGCATGATTGAGGTGCAGGGCACCGCAGAAGGCGAGCCGTTCAGCCATGACGAATTGTTGCAGCTGCTGGCGCTGGCGCGCGGCGGCATTGAGCAGCTGATTCAGGCGCAGAAAGCGGCGTTAATTGATTGATGTAACAGGCGACCACAGAGTCGCCTTTTCTTTATTTGAGGAGTGAGAAATGAAAGCCTGGCAGCGTCAGTTTATTGAGTTCGCCCTGAACAAAGGGGTATTAAAGTTTGGTGAGTTCACCCTGAAGTCCGGCCGCAAAAGTCCCTATTTCTTTAATGCCGGTCTGTTCAATACCGGGCGCGATTTAGCGCTGCTGGGCCGTTTCTATGCGCAGGCGCTGGTGGATGGCGGCGTCGATTTCGACCTGCTGTTTGGCCCGGCCTACAAAGGCATTCCGATTGCGACCACTACCGCCGTGGCGCTGGCCGATCATCATGACCGCGATGTGCCGTACTGTTTTAACCGTAAAGAGGCCAAAGATCACGGCGAAGGCGGTTTACTGGTGGGCAGCCCGCTGCAGGGCAAAGTGATGCTGGTCGATGATGTGATCACCGCCGGCACGGCAATTCGTGAATCGATGGACATCATCAACGCCCACAACGCCACGCTGGCCGGCGTGCTGATTTCACTCGACCGCCAGGAGCGTGGCCGTGGCGAGATTTCCGCGATTCAGGAAGTGGAGCGCGATTATCAGTGCAAGGTCACGGCGATCATTACGCTGAGCGAGCTGATTGATTACCTGGCGGAGAAGCCAGAGATGGCCGACCATCTGGCGAAGGTGAAGGCGTATCGCAAAGAGTACGGCATCTAAGGTTTGCCGCGGTCGCCATGAATGGCGACCCTACAGTAGCAGGATGTTTGAGCGTAGGGTGCGCATTGATGCGCACCTGGTGGCAAAAGTGAAGGCGTATCGTAAAAAGTACGGTATTTAAGGTTTGCTGCGGTCGCCATGAATGGCGCCCCTACAGTAGCAGGATGTTTGAGCGTAGGGTGCGCATTAAGGTACAAACCGGCCACATGGGTAACACTTTAGACCGGGCACATGGGTAACAGTTATAAACGGCATAGCAGAGGAGACTCACTATGCCCTGGACTGAGACTGTTACCATGCAACGCCTTGAATTCATCCTCGCCTGCCAGGCAGGCGGGGAATCCATGACGCAGCTGTGTCACCGCCACGGCATCAGCCGCAAAACCGGCTACAAGTGGCTCAGCCGCTTTAACCCCGGCGAGCTCTCCTCGCTTGAAAATCTCTCCCGCGCCCGCCATCTCCAGCCCGATAAAATCGCCCCCGACATCGCCGCGCGCCTTGTTCAGTTCCGCCAGCAGCACCCCGACTGGGGGCCAAAAAAAATCCGCCACTGGTTCCTCAGCAACGGCGCTGACTTCATCGTGCCCGCCGCCAGCACCATCGGCGACCTGCTGAAGGCGGCGGGAATGGTGCAGCCGCGGACGCCGCGTAAGCGAACGCCGGGCAACCTGCGCAGTCTCACGACACCCGTGAGGAATAACCACGTCTGGAGCGCTGATTTTAAAGGGCGCTTCCGCCTGAAAGACGGCAGCTGGTGCCGCCCCTTCACGCTCACCGATAACCACAGCCGCTACCTGCTGTCCTGCGAGCCGGGCACGTCGGAGACCACGGTGTTCGTGCGCGGCTGCATGGAAAAGGCCTTCCTGGAAGGCGGGCTGCCCGACGTTATCCGCACCGACAACGGCTCGCCCTTCGTTGCGCCGGGCATCCTCGCGCTGACGCAGCTGAGCGTGTGGCTGATAAAACTGGGGATACAGCCGGAAAGAACCGCGCCGGGCTGTCCGGGGCAGAACGCCCGCCACGAGCGGATGCACCGGTCGCTGAAGGTCGCCATGAGCCATCACGACGTCTTTGGCTCGCTGCCAGAGCAGCAGGCGTGGTGCAGCGGATGGCGGAACGAGTTCAATCAGGAAAAGCCGCATGAGGCGCACGGGCAGCAGCCGCCCGCAAAAATATGGACGCCTTCACCGCGGAAATGGAACGGAAAAGTGCCGGAGGTGGGTTATCCGGAGGGGGCGAAGCTGTACAAAGTCGGTGAAAAAGGCGACCTGAGGCTGAACGGGCGGACCTTCCTGAGCGCAGCGTTACGGGGCGAGTACGTGCGGTTCCTGGAAGTGGACGACGGCATTGACGTCATCCTCTTCGACAGGCTCATCCTTGCGTATTATGACCGGGCAGAAAAGCGTATTATCCGGATCGACTGACCACAAAAAGTGTTACCTGTGTGCCCGGTCTGATCTGTTACCCATGTGCCCGGTCGTACCTTAATGCGCACCTGGTGGCGAAGGTCGGGGCGATTGCAAAGAGTACGGCATTTAAGGTTTGCCGCGGTCGCCATGAATGGCGCCCCTACAGTCGCAGGATGCCAGGGCGTAGGGTGCGCATTGATGCGCACCTGGTGGCGAAGGTCGGGGCGATTGCAAAGAGTACGGTATTTAAGGTTTAGCGCGATATTCAGCGCCGCACGATAGCGTAGCGGCGCAATTTATTGCGCGATGGATCGCGCCGCTACAAATCCGCTGTGCGTATTAAACCAGCTGTGCGGCAATCAGCGGCCAGCGGCTGTCGAAATCGGCGGTCGGGCGATAGCGGAACTCCGAGCGCACATAGCGTGACAGCAAACCTTCGCAGAACGCCAGCAGCTGGCTAGCGAGCAGCGTCTCATCAGTCTGGAAACCTTCGCCGTCGCGCATCTTCTTCTCTTTCATCACCTGGCGCAGCTGAACTTCGATACGCTCAAACAGCTGATTAATGCGCCCCTGCAGGCGATCCTGTTCAAACATCAGCGCGTGGCCGGTCAGGATGCGCGTCAGTCCTGGATTACGCTCACCAAATCCCAGCAGCAATTGCACGATCAGGCGCAGACGCGCCATCGTCTCTTTTTCATCTTTCAGGATCAGATTGATGCGGGTAATCAGACTGTCTTCAATAAACTCAATCAGGCTATCAAACATGCGCGTTTTGCTGGGAAAGTGGCGATATAACGCCGCTTCCGAAACGCCGACATTGGCGGCCAGCTTGGCGGTGGTGATACGCTGACTGCCATCGCCCGACTCCAGCATTTGCGCCAGCGCCTGCAAAATCTCTTCGCGACGATTCCGTTTCGCGACTTTTTTTTCTGCCATGACCTTCAACACCCCTGAAATTCACCAAAAACAGGCAATACTGCCTTATCTGCCACAGATAAAGCGGCCTGTGGCGACAAGAAATAAAAAGATGGCTATGCGAAAAGTGAGCGTATTACTGACGGCCAGAGTGACCGAAACCGCCTGCGCCGCGATCGCTGGCGTCAAAATCTTCCACCAGGTTAAATTCGGCCTGCACCACCGGTACAAACACCAGCTGAGCCAGGCGATCGCCAGGCTGCAGCGTGAAGCTATCCTGGCCACGGTTCCACACTGAAACCATCAGCTGGCCCTGATAGTCGGAGTCAATCAGCCCCACCAGGTTACCCAGTACGATGCCGTGTTTGTGACCGAGACCGGAGCGCGGCAGGATGACGGCGGCCAGTGACGGATCGGCAATGTGAATCGCCAGGCCGGTCGGCACCAGCGTGGTCATGCCCGGTGCGATTTCCAGTGCGTCATCAAGGCAGGCGCGCAGATCGAGACCCGCGGAGCCAGAGGTCGCATAGGTGGGTAGTGGAAATTCCTTGCCTACGCGCGCATCAAGTATTTTTACGTCGATTTTTTTCATCATAACGGCTGACAATCTCGTCTATTAATTGTTGGCCAAGGAGCGTCTTATCACTGAGCGGTAAGACTTTCTCTCCCTCCTGCCAAAAAAGGTGAAGAGCATTGGTGTCGCTATTGAAGCCCTGCCCGGCCTGCGCCACATCATTGGCGCAAATCAGGTCCAGGTTTTTCCGCACCCGTTTTTGCCGCGCGTATTCTTCCACATTCTGGGTTTCGGCAGCAAATCCCACCACGAAAGGGCGCTGCACTTTGAGCGCCGCGACGCCTGCGACAATATCCGGGTTCTTCACCAGCTGCAGCGTGACGTTATCATCGCCACCCTGTTTTTTAATTTTCTCTGCGGCAATGTTTGCCGCCCGGTAGTCTGCCACGGCTGCGCTGGCAATGAAAATATCTTGTTGGCTGATTTGCGCCATCACCGCCGCTTCCATCTCCAGTGCGCTGTTGACATCAATGCGCGTCACGCCGGCGGGCGTGGCTAAGTTCACCGGACCGGAAATCAGCGTCACGTTTGCGCCGCGCTTTGCCGCCGCCGCCGCAACCGCATAGCCCATCTTGCCGGAGCTGTGATTACTGATATAGCGCACCGGATCCAGCGCTTCACGCGTCGGACCGGCGGTGATCATAATGTTGAGATGTTGCAGATCGTTGACGGGCGCGGCCCACTCCAGCGCATGCGCAACGATGGCCAGCGGGTCCAGCATACGGCCCGGGCCGATATCACCGCACGCCTGGCTACCGCTGTCCGGTCCCCAGACCAGCACGCCGCGCTGCGCCAGACGCTGCAGATTCTCCTGCGTGACTGCCGCGCGGTACATCTGCTGGTTCATGGCTGGCACGATGGCGACCGGTGCCGCGCTGGCCAGGCAGGCGGTGGTGACCAGGTCGTTTGCCATGCCAGCGGTAATACGTGCAATCAAATCGGCGGTTGCGGGCGCAAGCACAATCAAATCGGCCCATTTTGCCAGTTCGATATGGCCCATTGCCGCTTCGGCCGCCGGGTCGAGCAGGTCATCAAACACCGGATAGCCGGAAACCGCCTGCAGGCTGAGCGGCGTAATAAAGGCTTTGGCCGCATCGGTCATCATCACGCGGACATCCGCGCCGCGATCGCGCAGACGGCGCACCAGTTCCGGTGCTTTATAGGCCGCGATGCCGCCACTGACGCCCAGCAGAATTTTTTTTCCGGCTAATCCCATCATGTTGTTTGCCTCACTTCAACGCAGAGTGCCGCGCCTGGCGCGACAGATGCAGGCAACTTTATCACAAAATCGGCGACCCGCCTTTTCACTGCCTGCGCCCTTTGCGAGCCGGCTCTGGAATTTGTCACGCGCCGCTGGTGGCCTGCAATGCACCGGCGCAGAATGGCGGCATTGCAGGGAGGGCGGAACGATGACGGAACTGGCACCACGGGAAAAACTGACGCTGCTGGGCGCCGAGGCGCTAAGCGATGCCGAACTGCTGGCGATCTTTTTACGTACCGGCACGCGCGGCAACAGCGTGATGGGGCTGGCGCGGCTGATGCTGAATG
Organism: Pantoea sp. SGAir0184; assembly: GCF_043544755.1. Lineage (NCBI taxonomy): Bacteria > Pseudomonadati > Pseudomonadota > Gammaproteobacteria > Enterobacterales > Erwiniaceae > Pantoea > Pantoea sp. SGAir0184. The sequence continues at coordinate 4,128,272 of NZ_CP028050.1, read as the reverse complement.
AATTCGGTTCGCTGTATCGCATCATGACCGCCAGTAAAGAGGAGCTGGGGCAGATAAAGGGCGTCGGCAGCGCCAAAATGACGCAACTGCATGCCATTGCGGAACTGGGACGGCGCTTTTTTGCCAGCCAGCTGGCGCGCGAAAATGTGATGGAGAATCCGCAGGTCACGCGCCACTACCTGCAAAGCGTGCTGGCACATCAGGAGCGTGAAATCTTTATGGCGCTGTTTCTGGATAACCAGCACCGCGTTCTGCAGGCGCAGAAGATGTTTTCCGGCTCCATTGCCAGCGTGGAAGTGCATCCGCGTGAAATCGTGCGTGAGGCGCTAAAGCTCAACGCGGCGGCGGTGATACTGGCGCATAATCATCCGTCCGGCATGGCGGAACCGAGCCGTGCCGATCGCGAGATTACCAGCAAGGTGGCGCAGGCCTGCGCGCTGCTGAATATCCGCTTATTAGATCATCTGGTGATTGGTCACGGCGAGTTTACCTCTTTCGCCGAGCGCGGCTGGCTGTAATTCGCGGCGTCAACTGGGCAGAAATCCGGCGTTTTTGCGCGATCCGGAGGGATCTTTATCTGTTCGGGACTTGAGCACTTCGGCTTAGCGGCGTATACTACGCCACCTTTGAGAATCTCGGGTTTGGCGTTTGGGCCAGCTTAGCGGGTTCACATGGAACTCGCCTGGGCGGGCTAAGGCCTGACGAGGCGGCCAAAACCTAGTTTTTAAAGCTCGAGCTGATTTGATTTTTGGAGAATAGAAATGTCACGAGTCTGCCAGGTAACTGGAAAGCGTCCGGTGACCGGTAACAACCGTTCCCACGCAATGAACGCGACGAAACGCCGTTTCCTGCCGAACCTGCACTCTCACCGTTTCTGGGTTGAGAGCGAGAAGCGCTTCGTTACTCTGCGTGTATCTGCTAAAGGTATGCGTGTTATTGATAAAAAGGGCATCGATACGGTTCTGGCCGAAATCCGCGCCCGTGGTGAGAAGTACTAAGGAACTGAATCATGGCTAAAGGTATTCGTGAGAAGATCAAGCTGGTTTCCTCTGCTGGTACAGGTCACTTCTATACCACCACGAAGAACAAACGTACTAAACCTGAGAAACTGGAACTGAAAAAGTTCGATCCGGTTGTACGTCAGCACGTGATCTACAAAGAAGCCAAAATTAAGTAATTTTGGTGTTCTTGCGAAAAACCCGGCTCCGGCCGGGTTTTTTGTTTCTGCGCTACGTTGAGGAGATGAGATGCCTGAATTACCTGAGGTAGAAACCAGCCGACGCGGTATAGAACCTCACCTGGTGGGAGAAACCATTCTGCATGCCATTGTGCGCAATCCGCGTCTGCGCTGGCCGGTTTCCCATGAAATCCACGCGCTGAGTGACCAGCCGGTGCTCAGCGTACAGCGCCGCGCCAAGTATCTGCTGCTGGAGCTGCCGCACGGCTGGATCATCATTCATCTTGGCATGTCCGGCAGCCTGCGCGTCCTGCCCGGCGAACTGCCGGCTGCGAAGCACGACCACGTCGATTTGGTGATGAGCAATGGCAAAGTGCTGCGCTATACCGATCCGCGGCGTTTTGGCGCCTGGCTGTGGACTACCGATCCTGAAGGCAGCAGCGTGCTGGCGCACCTCGGTCCGGAACCGCTGAGCGATGCCTTCAGCGGCGAGTATCTGTATGAAAAGTCGCGCGGCAAACGCACGGTGATCAAGCAGTGGCTGATGGATAACAAAGTGGTGGTGGGCGTGGGTAACATCTATGCCAGCGAATCGCTGTTTACCGCCGGGATCTTACCCGATCGTCCGGCGATGAGCCTGAGTGAAGCGGAAGCGGAACTGCTGGCGAACACCATCAAAGCCGTGCTGCTGCGTTCGATTGAGCAGGGCGGCACCACGCTGCGTGATTTCCTGCAGACCGACGGTAAGCCAGGCTATTTTGCGCAGCAGCTGCAGGTGTATGGCCGCACTGGCGAGCCCTGTCGCGCCTGCGGTACGCCGATCCTCAGCGGTAAACACGGTCAGCGCAGCACCTTCTGGTGTCCACGCTGCCAGCACTGATTACGGCTGCGCCAGCTTCGCCAGCAGCGCCTGATGCACCACGGCAGGCAGAAATGCCTGCACGTCACCCTGATGGCGCGCCACTTCCTTGACCAGCGACGACGAGACAAATGAGAAGCCTTCGGACGGCATCAGAAACACGCTCTCCAGCGTGGGCAGCAGATGACGGTTCATGTGCGCCAGCTGCAGCTCATACTCAAAGTCCGATACCGCACGCAGACCGCGCACCAGCACGTTCGCGTTCTGCGCCTGGGCAAAATTCGCCATCAAATCGCTAAAGCCAACCACCTCAACATTTGGCAGATGGGCCGTAACCTGGCGCGCCAGATCGACACGTTCATCAAGGCTAAACAGCGGCTTCTTACTCGGGCTGGCGGCAATTGCCAGCACGATGCGATCAAACATCTGCGCTGCGCGCGTGACGATATCCAGATGGCCCAGCGTCATCGGGTCAAACGTGCCGGGATAAATCGCTTTAGTGCTCATACGCGGCCCTGTGTTGAGGTGTGATGCAGCGCCCAGAGCGCCGAGTATTTGTTAAAGGTGTATTGTGCGTTGACCACCGCCAGAATCCAGCCCTGTTTACCATCGAGAAAACCGGCGCGCAGCAGCAGTGTCTTAATAAATGCGCCTGCGGTGTGGCTGAAAACAGAGAGAATACTGCAGCGCTTACCGCGCTGAAAGCGCTCCTGCGCCCAGGCTTCGGCATAGTTCATCTGCTTGCGCTGGAAGGCGATCAGGTCGCGGCAGGTCAGGTGTTGCAAATCACCCGGCAGCGCCACCACCGGCGTGCCCTGCGTCTCCAGCGATTCGTGCACCAGATTGTCGTTATAGCGCAGATGGCGCGGATAGAGGCGCAGCACGCGGTCGGGATACCAGCCGCTGTGGCGCATAAAGCGGCCGAGAAACAGATTACTGCGCCCGAGGCTATAAACCTTATCGCTGGGTGGCTGTGTCAGCACCTGCTCAATGGCACGGCGCAGTTCTGGCGTAACCCGTTCATCGGCATCCAGCATCAGAATCATATCGCCGCTGGCAAAGGCCTGGGCACGCTGACGCTGCTTACCAAAGCCGGCCCAGCCGTCTGCCTGATAGACCTGCGCACCGTGCGCGCGTGCCACCTCTATGGTCGCATCGCTGCTGCCCGAATCCAGCAGAATGATTTCATCTGCCCAGCTGACGGAAGCCAGCGCCTCCGGAAGGAGTTCAGCTTCGTTTTTGGCGATCATCACCACGGAGAGACGTTGGCGTTGCGACATGCGTTAATGAGCTCGTGGAGGCAGATGCGGTTCGAGTAACTGTAGCAGACGCTGCAGTGCGCCCTGATTCTGGTGCAGCACGTCTACCGCGTGGCGGCCGTAGTAGCGGCGATAATCGTCATCCTGCAGCAGGTTCGCCACTTCTTTTTCCAGCGACACCACATCAGTAACGGTAATCAGCCCTTCCGCCTGTTGCAGACGGGCGCAGATATCTTTGAAGTTCCAGATGTGCGGGCCCATCAGCACCGGAATGGCATGCGCAGCGGGCTCGAGCGGATTGTGGCCGCCGCGCTCCACCAGGCTGCCGCCAACAAAGGCCAGATCGGCGATGCCGTACAGCAGCATCAGTTCGCCCATGGTATCGCCAATCACTACCTGCGTGGCGCTGGAAGGAATCTCGCCGCTGCTGCGCAGGGTAAAGCTGAAGCCGCGTTTTTGCGTCAGGTTGCAGGCATCTTTAAAGCGTTCCGGATGGCGCGGCACCAGAATCAGCAGCAGATCCGGGAACTGTTGCAGCAGGCGGCGATGGGCGTCGAGCACGATGGCCTCTTCGCCTTCGTGCGTGCTGGTGGCGATCCACACCGGCCGGCGCGATGCCCACTGGCGGCGCAGTGTCACCGCGCGTGCTGCCAGCTCCGGCGTAACGGAGATATCAAACTTCAGACTGCCGGTCACGGCCAGGTGCGAGCGCTTCAGGCCAAGGCTGAGGAAACGATCGCCGTCCTCAACGTTCTGCGCTGCGATCAGCGTAATGCGCTGCAGCAGGTCACGCATGAAACCGCCGAGCTTTTTATAACCTCTGGCGGAGCGTTCAGACAGGCGCGCATTGGCAATCACCAGCGGAATCTGGCGCTGATGCAGAATGCGAATAATGTTCGGCCACAGCTCGGTTTCCATGATAATCACCAGCCGTGGGTCGACGGTATCGAGGAAACGGTTAATTGAGCCGGGCAAATCGTACGGCAGATAGACGTGGTGCACGTCTTTGCCAAACGCCGACTGAGCACGCTCGGAGCCGGTGGGCGTCATGGTGGTCACGGTAATGGGCAGCGTCGGATAGCGATGACGCAACGCGCGCACCAGCGGCACGGCGGCGAGCGTTTCACCGACCGAAACCGAGTGCAGCACGATGCCGTGCGGCGCCACTTTACCGCTGCAGTAGCCGTAGCGCTCAGCCCAGCGTTTGCGATAGGCCGGTGCTTTTCGACCGCGCAGCCACAGGCGCAGCCAGATCAGTGGCTGAATCAGATAAAGCAGGGCTGTATAGAGAGTCGTCATAGTTAAGGTTACGACCAGTTCGCGTCAAAAAACACAGGAAAGGCGGCATGTTAACAGAAACTGGCCGCCTGCTCATACCACTTCGTCAACGGGTTTGCAGGACGTGCTGATAAAGCGAAGTCAGCGCCTGCGCCAGTCTTTGCGGACCATAAGGTTCAATTTTGCGACGTGCGGCTTCGCCCAGCGCCGGATTGTGCGAAAGTGCGGGCGTTGCGATTACCGCTTCGTTTAACGCTTTGATATCCAACGCATCGCAGACAAAACCTTCCTCACCGTTGGTGATAAATTCTGCGCCGCCGCAGCCGGTGCTGGTAATGATTGCCAGCCCGCAGGCCATCGCCTCCAGCACCACATTGGGGAACGGATCGTACAGCGTTGGCAACAGCAGCGCATCGGCAGCGTGATAAAACGGCTGAACGTCCTGCTGCACGCCCGCAAAGCGCAGGCGGTCAAGACAGTTAAGCTGGTTCGCCAGCTGCTGATAGCGCGCCAGCTGTTTGTCCTGGCCGACCACCACCAGGTAGCGATCGCTATTAGCGACCGCTTCGATAGCGGCCTTTAGCCCTTTGCGTTCGAAGCCGGAGCCGACGTAGATCATCACCGTGGCGTCCTGCGGCAGGTTGAGTCGCTGACGCGCGGCGTGACGCAGCGTATCGCTGGCAGGCTGAAAACGCTGGCTATCAATGGCGTTGTGAATCACGTGGATTTTGCTGGCATCCAGCGCGAAGTGGCGCAAAATATCCTGCTTCACCATGTGCGAATTACAGATCACCGCTTTCAGCGAGGGCGCATTGAACATCTCCGCTTCCGCCTGCAGCACATAGCGATGGTACGGGCTCAGGCTGGCGCTCAGCCGCTGCCACGGCGAAACAATGCGCGCGCGCTGCTCCAGCCATACGCGATGCACACCGTCGCCGGCGCGGAAAATATCGCAGCCGGCGATGCGCTCGTGGCTCTGTACGATATCGAACTTTTCCCGCTCCCAGCAGGCGCGCGCCGCGCGGGCAAAGCCGCGTTCACGCGAGATGCGGCCAAACTTTGCCGGATTGCAGATGTGCAGGTGCCAGGCCGGGTTCGGCGTGCCCTGCCAGCTGCGGGTAATAATGTTGAGATCGAGCTGCTCGCCGTCCAGCGCTTCCAGCGCACGTGAGATAAAGCGCTCGGCACCGCCGTCCGGCCGGTATTTCTGCCGGACAATCGCCAGCCGTAACTTAGTCATGCAAAAGGCTCCTGGCGGCGGCAAGCACATCCTCAACCGGGATGGCAGACAGATAGCGCTGCTCGGTATTGGTATTGATCGAATCCGGTGACGGCAGCGGCGCATAGTCGCCCGCCCAGATAACGCGGTTATTGTCGCCCCACGGGCGCCAGTGCTGCAGCTTGGTCGGGCCGAACAGCGCCAGGCACGGCGTCTGTAGCGCCGCGGCCATGTGCATCGGTGCGGAATCGACGCCAATAAACAGCTGTGCGGCGTCGATCAGCGCCGCCAGCTGCGGCAGCGAGAGCTGGCCTGCCAGCGACACCACGTTCGGCGTGCGGCACAGCGACTGGATATGGGCGATCATCGCCAGCTCTTTCTGATCGGGCGCGGCGGTCAGTACCACGCTGCGACCATCAGCGGCCAACGCATCAATCAGCTGCGCCACCTTTTCATCTTCCCAGCACTTAAAAACCCAGCGCGAGGTGGGCTGCAGCACCACAAACGGGCCGGTAATCGACTGCTGAGCGAGGACGTCCTGCACTTTTTGCTGGTCGGCGGCGCTGAAATGCATGGAGGCTGTCGCCCCGGCGGTGGGAATGCCGAGCGGCTGCAGCGCCGTCATGTTTTGTTCCACGGTGTGCAGCTGATGGTGACGGTCGGTGGAAACCAGCTGGTTATGACACCAGCGCCAGAACGCGTTGTCGCGCTTGCGGTACGCAAAGCCAATACGCACCGGCGCACCAGACAGGCCAGTAATAATGGCGCTGCGCCACTGATCGGCCAGATTAATCACCACATCGTAATGGCAGTCGCGCACCGCCCGTACCAGCGCGACCTCATGGCGAAACTTCTGCCAGCCGCCTTCCTTTTTCCAGTTGCGATCGATGATATGCAGCTGACGGATCGCCGGATGCGCTTCCAGCATCGGGCGCGTCTCTTTATACAGCAGCACATCAATGTTGGCCTTCGGATAGCGCTGGCGCAGCGCATTGATGGCAGGCGTGGTCAGCAGCATATCGCCATGATGACGCAGCTTTATCAGCAAAATATTTTGCGGTGCAAAGTGGGCTGGAATCGGGCTTGCCATACTCAAATCATCTCAAAATTCAGTGAGCTGATTGTAGGGCAAACCCTGGAGGGGTTAAAGCCGCGGCGGGCGCTTATTTATTGCGCCAGCGATAAATGCGGCTCAGCCACAGCAGCAGCTGATACCACTGACGCGCGCCGCGCGCATTGCGCAGCATGCGTTTGTGCGTCTGGCTGCTAAACAGATCGGCGATCATTGCCTGGCGCGCTGCGGCGTCCGGTTCGCGCCGGATAGCGTGGCACACGCTGAGCGCTTCGCGGGTAATCTGCGCGTGGAAGCTCGGGTAAATCTTCACCTTGTGACGATAGCGCGTATTAATCTCTTCCAGCATGCGCGCGATTTTCAGGTAGTGACGCTGATAGTCGACGTTGTGCTGGCCGGTGCGCTTGCGGTTGCTGATCGACGCATCGTGCATGTAGTAGCGATACAGCACCCGATCGGTGTAGCGCACGCGCTGTACGTTGAGCATGAACTCAGTGGTCCACGGGATGTCCTGATGATGCAGACCGGGTTCAAACTGCAGATTAAGCTGTTCGATCAGCTCACGGCGGTAGATACCGAGCCACACGACGTGCAGGTAACGCCGGGTTTTCAGCGCCTTGTCGAGCCACTCCGGCCCGCTTAACACGCCGGTGCTGGTGAGGCGATCCCGCGGAATCATCGGCTTAATTGTCTGGCTGGCCTTGAAAAACCACTCGGCGTTGCACTGCGCAGCGTCCAGACGATCGCGCTCCGCCATGTCGACCAGCGTCTGGTACATCGCCGGGTCCATGGTGTCGTCAGCGTCAGGAAAGCTGACGTATTTACCCCGCGCCACGGCCAGCCCGGCATTGCGCGCACGCGACACGCCACCGTTCGGCTGATGAATCACCTGGATATGTGGGTACTGCTGCGCCAGCGCGTCGGCGCGCTCGCCGGAACCGTCGGTGGAGCCATCATCAACAATGATGATCTCCAGCGACGTCAGGGTTTGCGCCAGCAAGGCATTGATACAGCCGGTAAAGTCAGCACCAGCGTTAAACATCGGGATAATGAGACTGAGTAGCGGGGATGAGCTATCGGGCTGCGCTGTCATGTTCTTCGTTGTTCCGTCGCGCCAGGCGCTGCTGCTGCCGGGTGCGGATAAAATCATGGATATCATTTAGCTTGCGTTCATCCAGCTCGAACAGCTGTTCAACCGGATGGGCAAATTTGTATTGCGCAGCGAACACAAACGAAGAGGGCGCGATGTGGTTCGGGCCAATTAAGAGCACGTCACCCAGCGGCCTTTGCTCCTCTACGCAGCAGGGACCATAAATTAAAATCACCGGTACCTGTTGCGCGTCGGCAATATACACATTGCCGGAATCTGAGGCGATATAGAAATCCATCTCGTTAATGGCGGCAGGCAGCGCCTCGAGCGGAATTTTACCTACCAGACTCACCAGATTGTTTCGCTGACCGGCAACTTTAAACAACTCCTGAACGCGTGATTGTTCATTCGGTGCGCCGAAAGCAAAAAAAGTGCAGGGGAGATCGTTCAGGTGGTCGAAAAGCCGACACCAGATTAACGGCGGAATGGTTTTGGCCTGATTCCCTGCCGTCACGCTAATACCAATGCGGATGCCCGGCGCCTGCGTAATTTCCGCGGGCAGGGTTTCCGGTTGCCACAGTGGCAGAGTGGCATGTTTGGGATAACTCTCTTTGGTAAAAGAGCGATCGGCCAGTTTCAGGTAATTTTCCAGCGTTAAGGTATTTTTCTCGTGATAAACCACGCCGCTGGCCGTTAAATAAAACAGGCCCTGATAGCCTTTGCGCCGATAGCTGGAAAGAAATTGTTTGTTGCTGGCATTGCAGCAGGCGGCAATAAATAAATTGAGATTGGTGGGATGCAGCAAATAAATATTGTCGTAGCGATTGAGCAGCTGCCACACCAGTTTTATTTTTTTCATCAAACCGGAGCGGTGATCTTCGATATACCAGATGTGCTCCAGCGTGGCGTCACGTTCAGCCAGCGGGGCGACACTAAAGCTCAGCAGGGCATCGCTTTTTCCCAGGTGGGATAATAACGGCGTGATATTAATATAGTCGCCAATTTTAGCGGTCTGTATCACCAGATTTTTACCGGTGCGGCCATGAACAAACTTCATCACCCATTTGACCGGCGAAAAAAGAATAAACAGTAGTACGTACGTCAAGTAGTCATCCCCATGATTCGGTCACACCGTCATGGGGGACCTGTTAACCTGAAACGTGCTGCGTGGTTGAAAATGACGTCTCCGCCACCTGAATAAGCTGCAGGTATTGCTGGCAAACAACGCTCAAACTATAAATGCTTAAGTCCAGATGTTGCAACCTGGGGGGAGTTGTATAAATTTCTCGCATTTTTTCTGCCAGCGATGTTGCATTCATCTCTGCCAGACCGCGTGACAGTTCGCCGGTGAGGATCGAAACAGGACCGCCCGGACAGCGCGTACTGACCACCGGGGTGCCGCAGCTCAGGGCTTCGACCAGCACATTACCAAAACCTTCACTGTCGGAACTGACCACCAGCAGGCGCGCGTGCCGTATCCAGGGGTACGGATTGCGCTGAAAACCCTCGAAGCGCACGCGCTCCGCAATGCCAGAATTCTGCGCCTGCTCACGCAATTTTTGCGTTATTTTTTCGCTTCCCTGTCCCAGCAAAACCAGCGGCGCGGTGATGCCACTCAGGGCATAGGCTTCGAGCAGGCGGTCATGGCGTTTGGTTTCATGGAAGCGTCCCACATGCACCAGGAAATCGGTGCCGGCTAACGGGCAGGGTTCAGCCGCCAGTCGGGCGAGGCTGTCAAAATCGAAAGGATTGGCGATCACTTTGGCCTGGCGGGGCTGTACGCCAATGTTTTGCACCATATCGTCGATGACGTACTGCGAAACCCCGACGATTTGGCGATCCTGATAAACGTGACGGATTTTCAGCCGCTTCAGCCACAGCGAGAAGCCGGTTTTACGTGCCAGATACGAAGCAGAAAACACGCCGTGCAGACAGAACCAGGTCCTGTCTCCGTCGAGCGCAGGCGTTTGCCTGACAATGCGGTCAGTTTTATGCAGATGAGAGAGGATCAGATCAAATTTGCCGTGCCGCGCTTCACTGTCGCGCACCGCACGATCCAGCAGGCGCGCGCGGCGCCATGTTTCTGTCAGCTTGCGCCACGGGTGGTTACAGCGATCAAGAATCACCTGGTAATCCACGCCAGCCGGAATGGGGTAATCACATACCTTCCGCAATGAGAAGATCGAAACCTGGTGTCCCTGACTGAGGAAGCCCCCCGCCAGAGTCAGTACGACTTTTTCGGCGCCGCCGCCCGGCAGGCCATCAATCACCATTAAAATGCGTTTCGACAAAATTTTTTACCCCTACATGCCAGTCTGCTGTAAAGACTTAGCTGCTATCATTCCCGGTGCTATCAGGACTTAATATAAGAAAATTCAATTAATTATTTTTATGGCCAGGTAATTTTACACGAACGTGCGCTCGGTTAATTGCTAAAATTCAGGCCAGTGAAGAGTTTAAATTATTCTAGTTTAACTAATCTTATACCGCTATCGACTTCCCCCTGAACCCGCATGGGAAAAGTTTGCGCCCGTCAGGAGCGTTGCGTACCATAGCGATTATAACACTGTAATTCACCGGATAAGTTATGGAAAAACCTGCCTTTTTAATTACCCTTGATACCGAAGGGGATAACCTGTGGCGCAATCGCAGCGGCAAGGTCACTACCCATAACGTCCGGTTTTTACCGCGCTTCCAGGCGCTGTGTGAGAAATACGCTTTTAAACCGACCTGGCTGACCAACTATGAGATGGCCAGTGACCCGGCTTATGTCGAGTTCGGGCGCGATCTGCTGGCGCGCGGTCAGGGCGAAATCGGTATGCATTTACATGCCTGGTACAGTCCACCTGAATATGCGCTGACCGACGATGAGTGGCGTTACCAACCTTATCTGATCGAATATCCGGAAAACGTCCTGCGCGATAAAGTCGCCTTTATGACCGATCTGCTGGAGAACGCTTTTCAGCGTAAAATGACCAGCCACCGCGCCGGCCGCTGGGCATTTAATGAAGTGTACGCCCGCGCCTTGATCGATCAGGGCTATCTGGTTGACTGCTCGGTTACGCCGCGCGTGAGCTGGCGTAATGCGCAGGGTGCACCGCAGGGACAGGGCGGAACGGATTACAGCCATTTCCCCGATCGCGCTTATTTCCTTGATGAACAGGATATTTCCAGGCCGGGCGACAGCCCGCTGCTGGAACTTCCGATGAGCATTCAGTATCGCTATGGCACGCTGACCAATCAGCTTAAAAAAATGTGGAATGGCATCCGCGGCAGGCAGCGTGGACCTTCAGTGAACTGGCTGCGTCCGGTGGGGGGGAATCTGGCCCAGATGAAACAGGTGGCAGAACAGACGCTCGCACAGGGCAACGACTATGTGGAGTTCATGCTGCATTCATCCGAGTTTATGCCAGATGGCAGCCCCACATTTAAAACGGAGGCTGATATTGAACGCCTGTATGACGATCTGGAAGGCCTGTTCAGCTGGCTGGCGACCCGGACGCAGGGCATGACGCTCACTGAATTTGCGCAGCTGAAGCACCAGCAGCGCTAAACAGCCCAATCGCGTTACAGCGCGATCTCAGCCAGCATGGCCATCACGTCGTCAGGCTGAATGTCTGCCATGCTGCTGCTGCCCTGCGCGGGCCGTAACGCATGCTGATTCCTGCCATAGCCACCAATCAGACCCGGGTCAGTCGGGCCGAACAGGGTGATGTTGGGGCGATCCAGCGCGGCGGTCAGATGGCTCAGACCGGTATCCACCGAGACCACCGCACGGGCGCCCGCCAGCTGCTGCGCCACCTGCTCCAGCGTCAGCTTCGGCAACACCTCTGCATGGTCAAACCCTGCTGCCAGCCGCTGCGCGCGCTGGTGCTCGTGTTCGGCGCCCCACGGCAGCCTGACGCGCAGGCCAGTGGGTTGAACCCGCGCGATGAGCTGACGCCAGTGATTTTCCGGCCAGTGTTTGTTGTCGCGCGTTGTGGCGTGCAGAAACACCAGGTACGGTTGGCTATCCTGCGGTTGCGCCGCGAGAAAATGACCGGCAATGGCATAGTCGCCCTGCGTGGACGGTTTTTCATAGCCCAGACTTTTGGCGAACAGTTCGCGCGTGCGTTCCACGGCGTGCTGCTGCTTACCAATCTCATGACGCTTGTCATACCACCAGCTGGCGAACGGTTCACGTGCGCTGCGGCTGTCCTGGCCATGTTTGATGCCTTTGGCGAGGCGCGTCACCAGCGCGGCGCTTTTAATCAGCCCCTGGGCATCAATCACCACGTCGTACTGACGTGACTGCAGCTCGCGTTTGAATTGCACGCGCTCTTCGCGCTGCTGGCTGCCAAACCAGTGTTTGCGCCAGCGACGAATCGCCACCGGCAGGACTTTGTCGACGGCCGGATGCCAGCCAGGAATTTGCGCAAAATTCTCTTCCACCACCCAGTCGAAGCGAATGCCGGGAATCGCCTGCATCGCGTCGGTCAGCGCCGGCAACGTGTGCAGCACATCACCCATCGACGAGGTTTTAACAATCAAAACGTGCATGGTTACTCCTGCACCGGATGCAGTAACTCGTTGAGTTCCTGATGCACGCGTGCCGGTTGAATATCAATCAGGCTCTGGTGATAGCCTTCTGCGGCATCGCCTTTGCGCACTTTGTGGTAGCCGGTAATCAGGCGAATGATGCGCGCCTGATGGGACAGCGGCGGCGTGAAATCCGGGCTGCTCGGGCCATACAGCGCCACCAGCGGCCGGTTGAGCGCGGCGGCAATGTGCATCAGTCCGGAATCATTGCTGACAACCGCAGCACAGTGGGCGATCAGAATCACCGCCTGCTCCAGCTGCGTTTCGCCCGCCAGATTGCGGCAGTGCGCGCGCGCCGTGTCCGGCAGCGCCTGCAGGATCGCCTCGCCGGTTTCCCGATCTTTAGCCGAGCCAAACAGCAGCACCTGATAGCCTTCAGCAATCAGCTGTGCCGCCAGCGCGGCGTAGTGATAATGTGGCCAGCGCTTCGCGGGACCAAACTCGGCACCGGGGCAGAAGCCGATGGCCGGGCGATCGGCCGACAGCGCAAACTGCGCCGCGGTCATGCATTTTTCATCGTCGTCGACGCGCAGCTGCGGCCACAACAGCGGCTGCGGCAACTGTGCTGCTGCCGCAACCGGCTGGTCATAGCCCAGCGCCACATAGCGCTCCACCATTAAGGGAAACGCGGCTTTGTCCAGCACCCGCACGTCATTCAGCACGCCATAGCGCATTTCGCCGCGCCAGCCGATGCGGCGTTTGATGCCGGCAAAAAACGGCACCAGCGCCGATTTAAAAGAGTTTGGCAGCACATAGGCGCGATCGTAACCGCTGGCCCGCAGCGCTTTGCCCAGCCGACGGCGCTCACCCAGCGCCAGCGCACCGTGGCCAAGCGGCATCGCCAGCGCCTGATTCACTTCCGGCATGCGTGACAGCAGCGGCCGGCACCAGGCCGGCGCCATCACATCAATTACCGCCTCAGGGTGCGCCTGTTTCAGCGTGCGATAGAGACTTTGCGACATCATCATATCGCCGACCCAGGAGGGGCCAATAACCAGAATTTTCATCGCCGGTGCCGGTTTCCTTATGCGTGACGGTTCAGCCAGGCCATGTATTCGCCCACGCCCTGGGCAACGGTTTTAAACGGTTTGTCATAGCCCGCGGCGCGCAGTTTGCTGAGATCCGCCTGCGTAAAGGCCTGGTAGCGCCCTTTCAGTTTGTCCGGGAACGGGATGTATTCGATCTGGCCTTGCTGGTGGAACTTCAGCACCGCATCCGCCACTTCCTGGAAAGATTCGGCGCGGCCGGTACCACAGTTATAGATGCCGGATACGCCGTTTTCCCAGCACCACAGATTGACCGCCACCACATCATCGACGTGGATGAAGTCACGACGGAAGCTGTCGCTGCCCTCGAACAGCTTAGGATTTTCACCGTTGCTGATTTGCGTATTGAGGTGGAACGCGACGCTCGCCATGCTGCCTTTATGGCCTTCACGCGGCCCGTACACGTTGAAATAGCGGAAGCCGCACACCGGCGAATCCGCTTCCGGCAGAATCTGGCGGACATAGTGGTCGAACAGCATTTTTGAGTAGCCGTACACGTTGAGCGGCTGCTCGTACTGACGCTCTTCAATGAAGTTCTCGTTACGCCCGCCGTAGGTGGCGGCCGATGAGGCATACAGGAACGGAATTTCACGTTCGAGGCAGAAGTGCAGCAGATCTTTTGAGTACTGATAGTTATTTTCCATCATGTACTTACCGTCCCACTCAGTGGTGGCTGAACAGGCACCTTCATGGAACACCGCTTCAATCGGACCCAGATCTTCACCCGACATGATGTAGGTGAGGAACTCCTCTTTATCCATGTAATCCGCGATGTCCAGATCCGCGAGGTTCACGAATTTGGTGCCATCTTTCAGATTATCCACTACCAGGATATCGGTATGACCGCGATCGTTGAGCGCTTTCACAATGTTGCTGCCAATCATGCCCGCGCCGCCGGTTACGATAATCATATGCTTTGCCTTTAAACAGTTGGGGTGAAACAGGAGGTTTCACGCACGAATACCTAACATCATAACATTTCAGCCCGATGCGGACAGCCAGATGACGCCGATCGCGCTGCACAAATCCTGCGCGCCGCGTGAACTATGCTGCAAAACGGAGATTTCCCTGGCTGAATTGTCGTCCATTCGCTTTTCGATCAGTAATATGTGCCAAAATTTTGCTATCTGAGGAGCAGAATCATGTCCGATCAGTTCTATTCACAAATCCGGCAACAGCTTGAGACAACGCGGCAGGACGGATTGTTCAAACAGGAGCGCACCCTGACCTCGGCGCAGCAGGCGGAAATCAACGTCGCCAATAGCCCGCCGGTGATTAACTTCTGCGCCAATAACTATCTCGGCCTTGCGAACCATCCGGCGCTGATTCAGGCCGCCAAAGACGGTATGGATACGCATGGTTTTGGCATGGCGTCGGTGCGTTTTATCTGCGGCACGCAGGACAGCCATCAGCTGCTGGAACGCCGGCTGGCGGAGTTCCTCGGCATGGAAGAGGCTATCCTGTTCTCCTCATGCTTCGACGCCAACGGCGGGCTGTTTGAGACCCTGCTGGGCGCGGAAGACGCGATTATCTCGGATGCGCTCAACCATGCGTCGATCATCGACGGCATCCGCCTGTGCAAAGCCCAGCGCTATCGTTACGCCAACAATGATATGGCTGAGCTGCGCGCGCGCCTGCAGGAGGCCCGCGACAAGGGGGCGCGCCATCTGCTGATTGCCACCGACGGCGTGTTCTCCATGGATGGCGTGATCGCTAACCTGCAGGGCATTTGCGACCTGGCCGATGAGTTTAATGCGCTGGTGATGGTGGATGACTCGCACGCGGTGGGCTTTGTCGGCGCAAGCGGACGCGGCACGCATGAATACTGCGGCGTGATGGATCGCGTGGATATTCTGACCGGCACGCTGGGTAAAGCGCTGGGTGGCGCGTCCGGCGGTTACGTGGCGGCAAAACGCGAGGTGGTTGAATGGCTGCGTCAGCGCTCGCGCCCTTATCTGTTCTCTAACTCGCTGGCACCGGCGATTGTGGCCGCGTCGCTGCGCGTGCTGGATCTGCTGAACGAAGGCGATGGGCTGCGGCAGCGGCTGTGGGAAAACGCCCGCTTCTTCCGGGAAAAAATGACCGCCGCTGGCTTTACGTTGGCCGGTGCCGATCACGCCATCATTCCGGTGATGCTGGGCGATGCCAAAGTGGCGCAGCAGTTTGCCAGCCTGCTCCAGCAGGAAGGCATCTACGTTACCGGCTTCTTCTATCCGGTGGTGCCGCAGGGCCAGGCGCGAATTCGCACGCAGATTTCTGCCGGCCACACTCAGGCGCAGCTGGAGCACGCGGTGGCGGCCTTCACGCGCATCGGACATCAGTTAGGGGTTATCACTGCAGGAGCCAACGGATGAAAGCACTGGCTAAACTGAAAGCGGAAGAGGGGATCTGGATGGTGCACGACGCGCCGGTGCCGGAGCCCGGTCATAACGATCTGCTGATTAAAATCCGCAAAACCGCCATCTGTGGCACCGATGTGCATATCTATAACTGGGATGACTGGTCGCGCAAAACCATTCCGGTGCCAATGATCACCGGCCACGAATACGTGGGCGAAGTGGTCGGTATCGGTCAGGAAGTGAAGGGTTTCGCCATCGGCGATCGCGTATCAGGCGAAGGTCACATCACCTGTGGCCACTGCCGCAACTGTCGCGCCGGCCGTACCCATTTATGCCGTAATACCGTGGGTGTCGGGGTCAATCGTCAGGGCTGCTTCGCCGAATATCTGGTGATCCCGGCGTTTAACGCGTTCAAAATTCCCGACAATATTTCCGACGAGCTGGCGGCGATTTTCGACCCGTTCGGTAACGCGGTGCATACCGCGCTCTCGTTTGATTTGGTAGGTGAAGACGTGCTGATCTCCGGTGCCGGACCGATTGGCATTATGGCGGCAGCGGTGTGTAAGCACGTCGGCGCGCGAAACGTGGTGATCACTGACATCAATGAGTACCGCCTCGGGCTGGCGCGTGAAATGGGCGTGACGCGTGCGGTCAACGTGGCGCAGCAGAATCTGCGCGAGGTGATGAAGGAACTGGGCATGACCGAAGGCTTTGATGTCGGACTGGAGATGTCCGGCGCGCCGCCGGCGTTTCGTACCCTGCTGGAGACCATGAATCACGGCGGACGCATCGCGCTGCTGGGCATTCCGCCGGGTGAGATGTCGATTGACTGGAATCAGGTTATCTTCAAGGGGCTGTTTATCAAGGGGATTTACGGCCGTGAGATGTTTGAAACCTGGTACAAAATGGCCGCGCTGATTCAGTCCGGCCTCGATCTGACGCCGATCATCACGCATCGCTATCACATCGACGACTTCCAGCAGGGCTTCGACGAGATGCGTTCCGGGCGTTCAGGCAAAGTGGTGCTGAGCTGGGATTAAACGACACACCGGCCTGCGGGCCGGTGACGCTCAGGATTGCTGTTTTTCCGCATCGGTCAGGTAACGCACCTTACGCGTGTAATCCTGGCCTTTGAAGCTCAGCGGCTGGTGCGGATCCTGCAAATATTTTTGCCATTCACTTAAGGGAAAGCCGCCATGCGCGCCAATCACCTGCGGTGGAATCACGGCCGACTGACCACCAATGCGTTTCGACACCGGCCAGTTAGCCCATTCGCCCAGATTGACCGTGCGGAGATCCAGCAGGTCGAGCAGGGCAGCGAGCGGTAGCTGATCGGTTGGCGGCTGGTCGTCGTTCATCAATTCCCAGGTATCATTAAATAACGTCAGCCACAGCGGACAAATACGCTGCCATGTGCGACGGGAGGCCGCCAGATAGGCGCCATTCACGTGATCCTGCAAATAAGGGCGAACGGTGTGGTGGTAATAGGCCGGAATATGTTCTTCTGGCGCGCCGGCCAGTTTGGCGATCATCTTGCCCTGACGGAAGCTGCTGTACAGATGATGCTCACGCATCGCAATATCCGGCGTTTTTAATAAATTGAGATCGGAATCGATCATCAATATACCTTCACCGGTTGCCTGCAAGGGGGCCTGAAGTTTAATCAGGCGGCTGCGGTAGATCTGTTTATAGCGGTAGTTTTCTTCACGAAACGGCACCTCCAGCGTCACCACACGCACGCGTGCCGGCAGCGGCGGAAAAGCGCTGGAAGGCTGATCGCTGACAATGACAATTTCGCTGATGGTGTCGGCGCAGCGGCTGGCAAAATAAGCGCTGAGCACCGCTTCTTCAATGTAATCAGCGCCGGTACAGGGAATGACCACGGAACTGACGGCAATTGTGCCCTGCGCATCCGCCTGCGTGGCGGGAATGTTGTGGCGCGAGAGAATATAGCGACGGTGTTTATTTAAAAAATCAAACATGCTTTTTTCTCTCCATGACGTTTTCCAGAATGTTTTCCACGCCCGATACGTAATGTTCAATGCTATAGCGCTCGCGCACCCGGGCGGCGGCGGCGGCGATTAAACGCTGGCGCAGCGCAGTATCCTGCCACAGCGCGCTAAGATGCTGGCTAAGCTGTTGCGTATTGCCATAGTCAAACAGTAAACCGGTCTCGCCGTGTTGAATTAATTCCGACGTACCGACGACATTCGAACCTATCACCGCCGTATTCACCAGCATCGCTTCCAGCACCACGCGCGGCAGCCCTTCACTGGCTGAGGCGAGAATAAACGTATCGAATGCCGCCAGATAATCCAGCGCGTTATTTTGAAAGCCGGTAAAAATAACCTGCGCGGCGATACCCTCTTTTTGCGCCAGCTGCTGTAAGTGCTGCTGCTCCGGGCCGGCACCGACGATCACCATTTTCCATTTAGCGGCAGGATGCGCGCGGCTGAATGCACCTAACGCCTGCAAAATATGATGGTTAGATTTACGCGCAATCAGGGAACCGATGGAGCCGAAAATAAAGGTATCCGCTGGATAATCAAAGCGCTGACGCACCGCCTCACGCACCGGCAGCGGCTGATGAATATCGATAGCGTTGGATACGGTAAAGCAGCGCTGCGCATCAACACCGCTTTCGCTCAGGGTGCGGTGTACGCCCTGTGACACGGCAATCACCGCATCACAATGCCGATTAATCATCTTGACCAGCGCATTATTGAGTAATGGATCAATGCGGCAGTGCTGAATTAACGCCACGTGAGTCTGTTCAGCGGCGAGATAGCCTTCAACGTTGGTGCTGGGCTGATTATTCATGTACAGCGCATCATAGCCACCGTCGCGTAAAATCGTCGCGATTTGGCGGGCGTTAGGCTGCATGCGCCACTGGCGATCGATGCGGTCGATGGCGTTTTTTTTCACCGCGCGGTTAAAAAACAGCAGGGTGCGCAGCAACTCTTTGGTGATTTTTGCCCAGAGCGGCTGGCGACGCTGCGCAATAAATGTCACCGGAATGCCGATCGCGTCTAATACCGAGGCAATCGTCTCCTGATTGCCACGCGCATAATTCTGATAAAAACAGCAGGTGATAGCGAAACGCTGGCGATCAATGCGCTTGAGTAATTCCAGCATGCTGTTGGTACCGCCGCCCCATTCGCGCCCGGTATCCAGCAGCAGAATTTTCTTTCTGGTTGACGTCATCTGTTCCGATATCCTTGCGCGGAAAAGGTGTGGCGTTAAATAAGGCGCAGCACGCTGCGCCTGATAATCAGAATAGCTGTTTAAGCGACTGCACGAGTGGACTGCCGGTAATGCTCTCTGTCACCACCTCCACCGCACGACTCTGCGGTACGGCAGGCAGCGGCTGGCCCGGCTTACACACGCCCGGCGCACGGAACACCGGGGTGCGCGGTTTCACCGGCGTGCTGGCCGGCGGCGTAGCGCCCTGGCGCAGCGGTTCGTTGAGCAACTGGCTGGGGCGGACCAGGGTGATATCGCCCGGTAGCGTCGGCAACATCTGCTGCAACACCCGTACCGTGGTGGGATGCGGATGGCCAATAGCGATGGCGTAGCCATCACGCTGTGCCAGCTTCACTGCGCGGGTGAACTGGGTGCGAATTGCCGCTTCATTCTGGCTGTCGTCGAGGAATACGCGCCGCTTCAGCACCTTAACCTGCGTACCCTGTGCGGCCGGGACCGACTGGCTGTTGCCAATGGTCATGCTATCGAGGAAGTAGTAGTTGTAGTGATTGAGCACCTGCATCACTTTCTGCATGCCGGGCAGGCTGGAGGTCATTTTGCTGCCCATATGGTTGTTCAGGCCAACCGCATACGGCACTTTGTTGCTGGCGTCACGCACGATGCGCGCGATCTCTTCGCTGCTCATCTCCGGCGTTAACGTATCCTTCTCCAGCGGCTGCTTGCTCAGCGGTGCCATCGGCAGGTGAATCAGCACCTCATGACCGCCCTGATGCGCTTTGGTTGCCATATCACGCGCATGAGGCGCGTTGGGCAGCACCGCCACAGAAATCGCGGCGGGCATCTGCAGCACTTTATTCTCTTCAGCCGGGCGGTAGCCGAAGTCGTCAATGACGATAGCCAGTTTTCCCGCATGGGCGGTAAAGGTGAAAAACAGCCCGCACAGGGCGGCGCTAAGCTTTTGGGACTGAAACAACACTTATCTTCCTAACCACGGCAGTGGATTGACGGCCTGTCCCTGACGACGAATTTCAAAGTAGAGCGAGGGCGTGCCGCGGCCGCCGCTGGTGCCCACGAGGGCGATAGGCTGTCCTGCCTTCACCTGCGCACCGACGCTCACCAACGCGCTCTGATTGTAGCCATAAAGGCTCATATCGCCTTTACCGTGTTCGACGACCACAACCAGGCCGTAGCCTTGCAGCCAGTCGGCCATCAGCACGCGACCATCAGCAATGGCTTTGACTTCAGTGCCTTCCGGGGCATCAATCACCAGACCTTTCCAGCGCAGTTCGCCCTGCATTGCTTCACCAAAGCGATGTTCAATGCGACCGCGCACTGGCCAGATGGCCTGTCCGCCCGGCCGGCCAAGGCCGCCGGTGCGCGCCATCAGCTCGCGCTCGCTTTGCGTAGGGGAATAGCTGGAGCCTTTGGCTTTTGCCTGGGCCTGACGCTGGCGCACTTTTTCCGCCTCGCGCGCTTCGCGTTGCGCCCGTTCGCGCGCCTCACGTTCGGCTTTGGCAATTTTGTCCTGCAGGCGGCTTTCGTTCTGGCGCATCTCGACCAGATCGGCCTGGTCTTTCTCCAGCGCGCTCTCCAGTGCGGACAACGTTTTCTTACGCGCGGCGCTGGCGGTTTCCAGCTTGTTCTGTTGCGTCTGCTGCTGCGCTAACAGCGACTTTTGCTGCTCCTGCTTGCCCTGCAGCGCCTGACGCTGCTGCGCCAGTTCCTGCTGAGTCTGCTTAAGCTCGTCGATGTTTTTCTGCCGGGCGGCATTGAGGTAGCCAAAATAGGCCAGAATACGTTCGCTGCGCTGTGCTTCTTCACCGCCGAGCAGCAGTTGCACGCCGTTGTGCTGGCCCTGACGAAACGCGGCATCCAGCTGCTGCGCCAGCAATTTTTCCTGCTGCGCCTGCTGCTTTTCCAGCCGGGCAATGGCGGCGGTGGTTTGGGCGATTTCGCCGTTCAGCGCGCTCAGGCTGTTGCGGGTTTCACGCAGCTGGCGACTGGCCTGGGCAATCACTTTTTCCTGACTCTGCAGCTGATCGAGCAGCTTACTGCGCTGCAGCTTCTGCGCTTTAACGCTTTTCTCTTTTTCGGCGATGTCCTGCTGAATGGACTTTAGCTGCGTTTTGCTGTCATCGGCGCTATGCGCGGCGACGGGCAACAGCAACGCACCCGCACAAAGCAGGCTGAGGGAGATATCGGACCAGCGAAATGACAACGGAGATGCCGGGTCGTTGTAACGGGTCCTTGTGTGTGTAACGGTCGCTTTTCCCTTCATAGTCGATAATTATTCCACGATGAACAGCCGCTTACCAGTTATCCCGGCCGGGTTTTGCTTTACGAAAGATGTCGGCCACAGCTTACCGGGATAAAGATTGTCTCAATTTTGCGATTAGAACACTTTTTTTGGAAAATGACGCACAAATCGTAACTCTGCCCGCTTCGCGACTGTACATGCGAAGTGGCGCAGGTATACTCAGAACCCTTGTTTTAGCTTATTAGCCCCGGTCTGGAGTCGTTACCCCTCATGCAAGAAATTATGCAGTTTGCAAGCAATCACCCCATCCTTAGTCTGGCATGGGTCGCTTTACTTATTCTGGTGATTGTAACCACCGTTAAAGGTATGTTCTCTAAGGTAAAAACCATCAGCCGTGGCGAAGCAACCCACCTGATCAACAAAGAGGACGCGGTGGTGGTAGACGTTCGTTCACGCGACGACTATCGCAAAGGACACATTTCAGGGGCTATTAACATCGCCGCAGCCGATATCAAAAAAGGCAGCTTCGGCGAGCTGGAAAAGCACAAGTCGCAGCCCATAATTGTGGTATGTGCCACCGGCCAGAGCGCCGCAGAACCGGCAGCCACCCTTAGCGCAGCGGGTTTTGACAAAGTGACCGTGCTGAAAGATGGTGTGAGCGGCTGGAGTGGCGAAAACCTGCCGCTGGTTCGCGGTAAATAACTTCCTGAGGTATCACCGCATGGCTAATGTTGAGATTTACACCAAAGTGACCTGTCCTTACTGCCACCGGGCGAAGGCGTTGCTGGATCAAAAAGGCGTGTCATACCAGGAGATTCCCATTGATGGGGACGCGGTAAAGCGCGAAGAGATGATCAAACGCAGCGGCCGCACCACGGTGCCACAGATCTTTATTGACGCGCAGCACATTGGCGGCTGTGACGATCTCTACGCGCTGGACGGGCGTCAGGGACTCGATCCCTTACTCCGCGCATAATATTTTCGACCGACAATTTTCACTTAAAGGATTCAGTAACATGTCAGAGCATAGCAGCAACGAAATGCAGTTCCAGATTCAACGCGTTTACACCAAAGACGTCTCATTTGAAGCGCCAAACGCACCTCAGGTTTTCCAGAAAGAGTGGGAACCGGAAGTGAAGCTGGATCTGGACACCGCCTCTTCTCAGCTGGCGGATGAAGTGTATGAAGTCGTGCTGCGCGTTACTGTCACCGCCACCGTGGGCGAAGACACCGCGTTCCTGTGCGAAGTACAGCAGGCCGGTATCTTCACCATCAGCGGTATCGAAGGCACGCAGATGGCACATTGCCTCGGCGCTTACTGCCCGAACATTCTGTTCCCGTATGCGCGTGAATGTGTCACCAGCCTGGTGTCACGCGGTACCTTCCCTCAGCTCAATCTGGCGCCGGTCAACTTTGATGCGCTGTTCATGAATTATCTGCAGCAGCAGGGTGAAGGCGAAGCGCCACGTCAGGATGCCTGATGACTACACTCAACGCTTCGATTAGCGTCATCGGTGCCGGCTCGTACGGCACCGCACTGGCCATTACGCTGGCCCGTAATGGCCACCCGGTGCTGCTGTGGGGCCACAATCCGCAAAGCGTGGCGCAGCTGCAGGCTGACCGATGCAATAGCGCTTTCCTGCCCGATGTTCCTTTCCCCGATAATCTCGTTCCTGAAGCCGATCTGGCCCGCGTCGTCAGCGCCAGCCGCGATCTGCTGGTGGTGGTGCCAAGCCATGTGTTCGGCGACGTGCTGATGCAGCTCAAACCGCTGCTGCGTGCCGACTCACGCATTGTCTGGGCGACCAAAGGACTGGAAAAAGAGACCGGACGGCTGCTGCAGGATGTGGCGCGTGAAATCCTCGGCGACAGCATTCCGCTGGCGGTGATTTCCGGCCCGACCTTTGCCAAAGAGCTGGCGGCCGGTTTGCCGACGGCGATTGCGCTGGCGGCCACTGACGCGCAGTTTGCCGACGATCTGCAGCAAAAGCTGCACTGCGGCAAAAGCTTCCGCGTTTACAACAATCCGGACTTTATCGGCGTGCAGCTGGGCGGCGCAGTGAAAAACGTCATTGCGATTGGTGCTGGAATCTCCGACGGCATTGGCTTTGGCGCCAACGCGCGTACGGCACTCATCACCCGCGGTCTGGCGGAGATGAGCCGTCTCGGTGCTGCGCTGGGTGCCGATCCGACGACCTTTATGGGCATGGCGGGTCTTGGCGATCTGGTGCTGACCTGTACCGATAATCAGTCGCGCAACCGCCGTTTCGGCATGATGCTGGGGCAGGGCGAAAGCGTGGATGAGGCGCAACGCATTATCGGACAAGTTGTAGAAGGCTACAGAAATACCAAAGAAGTCAAAGCGTTAGCTGCGCATGTGGGCGTGGAAATGCCAATAACCGAGCAAATTTATCAGGTATTATATTGCGAAAAATCGGCGCGAGAGGCAGCATTGAGCCTGCTTGGTCGTACAAGGAAGGACGAGAACAGCCAAAGCTAAAGCAGGATGCTTAAGCATTATCACCTGTAGCGCCTAATCGGGCGCTTTTTTATCGGGAGCAAACAGCAATGTCGTCTGAAGAGTTAGAACTGGTCTGGAACCATATCAAAGCCGAAGCCAGAGCGCTGGCCGATTGTGAACCGATGCTGGCCAGTTTTTACCATGCGACCTTGCTCAAGCACGAAAATCTCGGCAGCGCGCTCAGCTACATGCTGGCTAACAAGCTCGCTAACCCGATCATGCCCGCTATTGCCATACGCGAAATTGTTGAAGAAGCCTATCGTCAGGATCCTGAGATGATTGTCTCGGCCGCGTACGATATTCAGGCAGTGCGTCAGCGCGATCCGGCGGTCGACAAATATTCCACGCCATTACTCTATCTGAAGGGCTTCCACGCGCTGCAGGCGTACCGTATTGGCCACTGGCTGTGGAAAGAGGGACGGCGCGCGCTGGCGGTGTATCTGCAAAACGAAATCTCGGTCTCATTCGCCGTGGATATTCATCCGGCGGCGCGCATCGGGCGTGGCATCATGCTGGATCACGCCACCGGCATCGTGATTGGTGAAACGGCTGTGGTGGAAAATGACGTCTCCATTCTGCAGTCGGTCACGCTGGGCGGTACCGGTAAAACCAGCGGCGATCGCCATCCGAAGATCCGTGAAGGGGTGATGATTGGCGCGGGTGCCAAAATCCTTGGCAATATTGAAGTCGGGCGCGGTGCCAAAATCGGCGCCGGTTCGGTGGTCTTGCAGCCGGTGCCGCCCCATACCACGGCGGCCGGCGTGCCGGCGCGCATTGTCGGTAAACCAGCCAGCGACAAACCGTCGATGGATATGGATCAGCATTTCACCGGCGCCGGGTTTGAGTACGGCGACGGCATCTAGCCTTTGATCAGCGCGCCCGCATAATCCAGCTGGCGCCACGCCTCATACACCACCACTGAAACTGCATTCGACAGGTTCATGCTGCGGCTCTCCGCGCGCATCGGAATGCGGATCTTCTGTTCTGCCGGTAACGCATTAAGAATTTCTGGCGGTAAGCCACGGCTCTCCGGGCCAAACAGCAGATAGTCGCCCGGCTGATAGCTGACGGCGCTGTGCGCCGGTGTGCCTTTGGTGGTCAGCGCGAATAAGCGCTGTGGCGCTTCCGCCGCCAGAAAAGCGACGTAGCTGGCGTGCTTTTTCAGCGCGGTATATTCATGGTAATCCAGTCCGGCGCGGCGCAGGCGTTTATCATCCCAGGCGAAGCCTAACGGCTCAATCAGGTGCAGCTGAAAGCCGGTATTGGCGCACAGGCGGATGATGTTGCCGGTATTTGGCGGGATTTCAGGTTCAAATAAGACGATGTTTAGCATAAGGCCCCCGGAAACGAGGGCCGCAGCATAGCAAATTATTGCCGGGCGGAGTACAGCGGCAGCCACAGCGTCAGGCGCAGACCGCCTAACGGGCTATCATCGGCTTTCACCCAGCCGCGGTGCTGTTGCACGGCGGTTTCGACAATCGCCAGCCCGAGCCCGGTGCCGCCGGATTCACGGTCACGCGCTTCATCGGTGCGGTAGAACGGACGGAAAATCTGCTCGCGATCTTCCGGGCTGACGCCGGGACCGTCGTCGTCGACGTGCACGGTAATGCCCTGAATATCCACGGCAAAGCTAACGCTGATGTGCGTGTGCGAATAGCGCAGCGCGTTGCGCACAATGTTCTCCAGCGCGCTTTCCAGCGCGTGCGGGTTACCGTACAGCGGCCACGGACCGGGCGGATACGGCACGTCCATGGTTTTACCCATCTGCTCCGCTTCGAATTTGGCATCTTCCAGCACGCCATTCCACAGCTGGTTGGCCTTCATCGCTTCGCTCACCAGCGCGTTCTTATGCTGGGTGCGCGACAGTACCAGCAAGTCGTTGATCATGCCGTCCAGACGCTGCGCTTCGGTCTCAATACGCTCCAGTTCTTTGCCTTCGCCATGACGCCGGCGCAGTAGCGCAGTCGCCAGCTGCAGACGCGTCAGCGGCGTGCGTAATTCATGGCTGATATCCGACAGCAGTCGCTGCTGTGCCGTCATCATGCGTTCGAGCGCGCTCACCATCTGGTTGAAACTGGAGCCGGCTGCGAGAAATTCCTGCGGGCCCGATTCCAGTTCCGGATGCTGACGCAAATTTCCGCTCGCCACTTCATCCGCGGCATGTTTTAGTTTGCGTGCCGGACGCGCCAGGCTCCACGCCAGCCACAGCAGCAGCGGTGAGCTGATTAACATCGTGACGATGAGCAGCAGCAGAGGACGGTCAAACAGCAGGTTGACGAAATCGAGCTGGGAACTGGTGGCGGGACGGATCAGATACAGCTGGTAATTGTCTTCGCCGTCGCGCACCGCGAAGGGGCCGACCATCTCGACGCGGCCATACTTTTTCTTCTGCGGATGATCGGCATTATCGGACTGGCCGATAAAGTTACGGATCACCTGCATTTCATTGTGCTGCGCACCGATCACCCGTCCTTCGCTGGTCACCAGCAGCAGGCGCTGACCGGGCGGTGCCCATTTGTCGATGGCGCGAAACAGCCGGCGCCACCACATCAGGTCGTTGGGCGGATCCTGTGACAGCTCCGCCTCAACGTGTTGCTCAATCATGGTGCCCTGGCGCTGTTCGCTCTCCATCAGCGAGGTCATCTGGCGCGAATCGAGTTTGGGCACCATCAGTACCAGCATCAACACCAGCGCCAGGGTGAGCCAGAAGATGGCGAAGATGCGGGTGGTCAAACTTCCAATCATGATGCCGAAACCATCAGATAGCCGCGTCCGCGCAGAGTTTTGAACCACGGATGACCATCACGACGTTCCGGCAGCTTACGACGCAGGTTGGAGATGTGCATATCGATGGCGCGGTCAAACGGCGTCAGGCGCTTGCCCAGCACTTCCTGGCTGAGATGCTCGCGTGACACCACCTGGCCAAGATGCTGCGCCAGTAAGTAGAGCAGGGTGAACTCGGTGCCGGTGAGATCCAGCGTTTCGCTGTCGAAGCTGGCTTCCTGACGGCCCGGATTCAGGCGCAGGCAATCCACTTCCAGCGTCGGTGAGCTGTTATCGTGCTGTTGCTGCTGTTCGCTCCAGTTGGAACGGCGCAGAATCGCACGGATACGCGCCACCAGTTCGCGATCGTTGAACGGCTTTGGCAGATAGTCATCCGCGCCCAGTTCCAGGCCCAGAACGCGGTCCAGCTCGCTACCGCGGGCGGTCAGCATGATGACAGGGGTTTGATGTTGCTGGCGTAGCTCTTTTAACGTGTCGATACCGTTCTTCTTCGGCATCATGACATCGAGCAAAAGCAGGTCGACGGTGTTGTCCAGCAGATTGAGCGCCTGCTCGCCATCGCTGGCGACAATCACCTCAAAACCTTCCATTTCAAGCAGTTCTTTAAGCAGCGAAGTCAATTCGCGGTCGTCATCAACCAACAGGATTTTATTCATTTTTTGTTGCCCTCCGCAGGCAAAATACCGTGTTCCTATAGTGGCAATCCAACGCTTTACGTAGTTTTACACCCCCTGACGGATGTTTGCAGCTGTCGCCGTACACTAGCTCTCGTTGAATCGCAAAACGGAACGAACCGGGAGTAAACGATGCGCTACTTAACCGCCGTCGTCTTTGCCTCAGCGATGGTTCTCAGTCACGCCAGCGCAGAAGCAGCAGACACGACGACGATTGACGAGATGCATCATAACGGCGGATTGACGACAGGCAGTATGACGCAAAATCCGCAAAGCCACATGTTCGATGGCATTGAGCTGACTGAACAACAGCGGCAACAGATGCGCGACCTGATGCAGCAAGCGCGCCATGAACGCCCGGTGTTAAGCGTTCAGGATATAGAAACTATGCATGACCTTGTCATTGCAGACAAATTTAACGAATCGGCTATCCGCCAGCAGGCAGAGAAACAGGCCCGCGAGCAGGTAGAACTGCAAATCGAGATGGCCCGGGTTCGTAATCAGATGTATCACCTGCTAACGCCTGCACAGCAAGCAACATTGCAGAAGAATTTTGAGCGGCGCCTGAATGAAGCGCGTCGGCTCTCCGGATTGCAGCCATCATCACCGCTGCAAGCAGTGAGTAGTACCAGCAGTAACCAGTAACATAGTATCCCTGTTTTCCTTGCCATAGACACCATCCCTGTCTTCCCCGCCATGATGGCGGGGTTTTTTTTGCCCTGGATTTGCGGGCAAACTGCATCCGTTTCGCTATCCTGTCACGCAGTCTGCACGGGACGGTGATAAACTTGAGCCATTTTCCACTGCATGGCGTGCTGCAGCGCCTGACGAGGCAAGGCATGGAACC
This sequence comes from Pantoea sp. SGAir0184, assembly GCF_043544755.1. Lineage (NCBI taxonomy): Bacteria > Pseudomonadati > Pseudomonadota > Gammaproteobacteria > Enterobacterales > Erwiniaceae > Pantoea > Pantoea sp. SGAir0184. Next base: position 4,100,068 of record NZ_CP028050.1, on the reverse strand, counting down.
TTCCTACGCAAAACTGGTAAACCGCGCGGCGCTGGCGGCGACCACGCTGGCAACGCTGTTGCTGATCGTGAAAATTTTCGCCTGGTGGTACACCGGTTCGGTCAGCGTGCTGGCGGCGCTGGTGGATTCGCTGGTCGATATCGCCGCGTCACTGACCAATCTGCTGGTGGTGCGCTATTCATTGCAGCCTGCCGACGACGATCACACCTTTGGTCACGGTAAAGCGGAATCGCTGGCGGCACTGGCGCAAAGCATGTTTATCTCCGGATCGGCGCTGTTTCTGTTTCTTACCGGGCTGCAGCATCTGGCCACACCGGAAACGCTGCGCGCGCCGCTGGTGGGCGTAGTCGTGACGCTGATCGCCCTCAGCTCCACGCTGGTGCTGGTCGCTTTTCAGCGCTGGGTGGTGCGGCGTACCCGCAGCCAGGCGATTCGCGCGGACATGCTGCATTATCAGTCGGATGTGGTGATGAACGGTGCCATTCTGGTGGCGCTGGGCTTAAGCAGTTATGGTTTTAAGCGAGCGGATGCGCTGTTTGCGCTCGGCATCGGCGTATATATCCTCTATAACGCGCTGCGCATGGGCTATGAAGCGGTGCAGTCGCTGCTCGATCGTGCGCTGCCGGAGCAGGAAAAACAGGCGATTATCGCGCTGGTAAGTCACTGGCCCGGCGTACGCGGTGCCCATGCGTTACGTACGCGGCAGTCTGGCCCGACGCGGTTTATTCAGCTTCATCTGGAGATGGACGATCATCTCCCGCTGGTGCAGGCGCATCAGGTGGCCGATCAAATTGAGCAGGCATTACGGCAAAAATTTCCCGGCTCGGATGTGATCATTCATCAGGACCCCTGTTCTGTTGTGCCGCAAAATCAGCAGGGTTTTTCCAGTTTTAGCAGTTAAAAATCATAGCGTTACGTAATAAAAATGACGTAACGCTAACAACTTTGTAAAAAATTAGCGAAAACTTGTCTGACCTGAATCAATTCAGCATCAAGCCTTTGATATACTATCTGCAACTATTAAGCCGTGCGATCGCGAGCTGGTCCACACCGGTCGACAGGCAGGAATAATCCTTAGTTTTGAACAATCCAGAGGTTGTCATGATCAAAAAAATCGGAGTACTGACCAGCGGCGGCGACGCCCCAGGCATGAACGCAGCCATTCGCGGAGTTGTCCGTTCCGCGCTGAGTGAAGGCCTTGAAGTTTTTGGTATCTATGACGGCTATCTGGGTTTGTACGAAGACCGCATGATCAACCTCGACCGCTACAGCGTGTCGGACATGATTAACCGCGGCGGCACCTTCCTCGGCTCGGCGCGTTTCCCGGAGTTCCGCAACGAAGAAGTGCGTCAGGTCGCGATCGAAAACATGAAAAAGCGCGGCATTGATGCGCTGGTGGTAATCGGCGGTGACGGTTCTTACATGGGTGCCAAACGCCTGACCGAAATGGGCTTCCCGTGCATCGGCCTGCCGGGCACCATCGACAATGACGTCGCCGGTACCGATTACACCATCGGTTATTTCACCGCGCTGGAAACCGTGGTTGAAGCGATTGACCGTCTGCGCGATACCTCTTCTTCGCATCAGCGTATCTCTATCGTAGAAGTGATGGGCCGCTACTGCGGTGACCTGACCTTAGCGGCGGCCATCGCCGGTGGCTGTGAGTTCATCGTGCTGCCTGAAATCCCTTACACGCGCGAAGAGCTGGTAGCAGAAATCCAGGCGGGCATTGCGAAAGGTAAAAAACACGCCATCGTGGCGATCACCGAACACATCTGTGACATCGACGATCTGGCGCACTTTATTGAAGCGGAAACCAAGCGTGAAACCCGTGCCACCGTGCTCGGCCACATCCAGCGCGGCGGTGCGCCATGCGCTTACGACCGCATTCTGGCATCACGCATGGGCGCTTATTCAATTGAGCTGCTGCTGCAGGGCTACGGCGGTCGCTGCGTGGGGATTCAGAACGAGAAGATGGTGCATCATGACATCATCGACGCTATCGAAAACATGAAGCGTCCGTTCAAGCGCGACTGGCTGGATACCGCGAAAAAACTCTACTAATCAACGATAAATCGGGCGCGATCGCTTTCGCGCCCTTTTTTATGCCTTGCTATATTCTCCATAGTTATAACAGCTTATTTTTAATTCTTTAATCCATGGATTGCTTTGTGTCAGTCTTGTTCTATAACGACCTCGGGAGAGCAAGCAATGAACAAGTGGAGTATTGGTGTCACCCTGTTACTGGCTTCAACCAGTGTTCTGGCAAAGGATATTCAGCTGTTAAACGTCTCTTACGATCCAACCCGTGAGCTGTACGAGCAGTACAACAAAGCATTTAGCGCGCACTACAAGCAGGAAACCGGCGATAACGTGGTGATCCGCCAGTCGCACGGCGGTTCGGGTAAGCAGGCGACGTCCGTGATCAATGGCATCCGCGCGGATGTGGTGACGCTGGCGCTGCAGTCCGACGTCGATGCTATTGCTGACCGTGGTCGTATCGATAAAAACTGGATCAAGCGTCTGCCGGACAACTCGGCACCTTATACTTCTACCATCGTGTTCCTGGTGCGCAAAGGCAATCCTAAAGGCATTCATGACTGGCCGGATCTGATTAAGCCAGGCGTTTCCGTGATCACGCCAAACCCGAAAACTTCCGGCGGCGCACGCTGGAACTATCTGGCGGCCTGGGGCTGGGCGCTGGACCAGAACCACGGTGACCAGGCCAAAGCGCTGGCTTACGTCCGGGCGCTGTTCAAAAACGTTGAAGTGCAGGATTCCGGTGCACGTGGCGCGACTAATACCTTCGTTGAGCGCGGTATCGGTGATGTGCTGATTGCATGGGAAAACGAAGCCTATCTGGCCGTCGATAAGCTGGGCAAAGACAAGTTTGAAATCGTTACGCCGAGCGAATCGATCCTCGCCGAACCGACGGTCTCGGTGGTCGATAAAGTGGTGGATGAGCAGGGCACGCGTAAGGTGGCGGAAGAGTATCTGAAATATCTCTACTCACCGGAAGGCCAGACCATCGCGGCGCAAAACTTCTATCGCCCGCGCGATCCTGAGGTGGCGAAGAAGTTTGCCAGCAGCTTCGCGCCGGTTAAGCTGTTCACCATCGATGACAAGTTTGGCGGCTGGAGCAAAGCGCAGAAAGCACACTTTGCCGACGGCGGCAGCTACGATCAGGTCATGAAACCGTAACCGCGTTTTCATCATGACGAAACGGTCAGCCCTGCGCTGGCCGTTTTGCTTTACGGCGTGGAAAAAGCCGTGACTTTCCGCTGGCGACAGGTGAGGATGCTGACAGCTCATCACTGAGGATCTGGCCATGCAGGCGCGCCGCCGTAGTGTTACGTTGCTGATTATCGCGTTCATCCTTCTGATTGCCGGGCTGATCGCCGGCGCGGTGCATTTACATAAAAACGCCGATGCGCTGTGGCAGATTGTCAGCGAAAAGTGCGTACCGGACATGACGCAACGCGGTAATCCCGCCCCCTGTCAGCAGGTCAATCTGGCGCAGGGTTACGTCACGCTCAAAGATCTGAATGGCCCGCTGCAATATCTGCTGATGCCGATAGCAAAAATCACCGGCATGGAGAGCCCAATCCTCCTCGAACCCACCACGCCGAACCTGTTTGCTGCCGCCTGGCAGCAGCGCCGCCTGCTGGCGCAGAAGCGCGGTGCGCCTGTCGACGACCGTGTGCTGTCGCTGGCCATCAACGCGCAGTATGGTCGTACGCAGAATCAGCTGCACATTCATATCTCCTGCCTGCGACCGGATGTGCGCCAGCAGCTGGATACGCTGGCACCGAAGCTGAATTCGCAGTGGCAGACGGCAACGCTGCTGCGGCATACCTGGCTGATTCGCACGCTGAGCACCGCCGAACTGGCGCAGCAGAGCGTGTTTATCCGGCTTGCAGAGGAGGTGCCGCATGCGCGCGGTGAGATGGGCAAATACGGGCTGGCGCTGGCCCAGCTGCCGGATGGACGCCTGGCGCTGCTGGCGCTGGAGCGCAACTGGCTCAAGCTGAATCGCGGTTCGGCGGAAGAACTGCAGGATCACCAGTGCCGTTTGCTGGAGTAAGTCGCGTCGCGACCGATCAGGCAATAAAAAAGGCGGCTCATCAGCCGCCTTTCTCTGCGTGAGAAACTTACGCGTTTTTCGCTGCTGCAGCGGCTTTGACGATCACCGCGAAAGCGTCGGCTTTCAGAGATGCACCGCCCACCAGCGCGCCATCGATGTCCGGCTGAGTGAACAGTTCTGCGGCGTTTTTGTCGTTAACCGAACCGCCGTACTGAATGATTACCTGCTCAGCGATAGCGGCATCTTTCTTCGCGATGTGGTCGCGAATGAATTTGTGTACTGCCTGCGCCTGCGCTGGGGTCGCTGATTTGCCGGTACCGATGGCCCAGACTGGCTCATAGGCGATAACCGCACCTTCGAAGGCCGCTGCGCCCTGAGTTTCCAGCACGGCGTCGATCTGACGTGCGCACACTTCTTCAGTTTTGCCGGCTTCGTTCTCGGCTTCGGTCTCACCGATGCACAGCACTGGTACCAGGCCTGCGGCCTTCAGCACGGCGAATTTCTTCGCGATGAACTCGTCGCTCTCTTTATGGTAGGTGCGGCGCTCAGAGTGGCCGATGATGATGTATTTCGCGCCGATGTCTTTCAGCATCTCGGCAGAGGTTTCACCGGTGAAAGCGCCAGACAGGTTCACGTCAACGTTCTGCGCACCCAGCGCAATGTGGCTGCCGGAAATGGCGTGTTTGGCCTGATCCAGATAGATCGCCGGCGGAGCAATCGCCACACCGCAGCCTTCCACACCGGACAGCTCTTTGCGCAGGCCTTCAATCAGCTCGCCCGCCATGTGCTTGCTGCCATTCAGTTTCCAGTTACCCATAACCAGTGGATGTCGCATTCTTTCCTCCGCATAACGCGATTCATGAAATAGCGCTGCCATCGGGGCAGCGATGTCTGCCAGACAGTATAGAGATCAAATGGGGCGCTGGCTTTGCTTTTCGTCATTTTTGCCGGGGAGATCAGGGGCTAGCGAGCGCCAGTTTGATGGGCTCAACGGCGAAGGTCAGCCCTTTGTCGCCGTTGTCTGCGACCACGAAGCGCAGTGCACCTTCGGTGCGGGAGAAATAGCGTGCACCCTTGCCGGCGCTGAGCAGGCCGTCGAGCTTCTTGTGTCCCTCTTCCGCTGACAAACCGGGCACAAAAAAGCGCAGTAGCGCAGTCATGTAATCCATGGCGCGCGTCTGTGCCGCTTTCATATCCGGGCCCGGCACCGGCAGCCAGGTAATCTGCAGCGTTTTAATCTTGCCGGTGCCCTGTTCCAGCGCGGTAGAGGCATACAGCGTTTCGCTGATTTTGCTGGCGGCACGAGTCAGGTGGCTCTTGTCATCGCGGTTGTCGATGGCGCGATACTCCTGCAGCGGCAGGTCAGGATTGGCAGCGTTGTACTTTTCGCGGAACTGCGCGATGGTCATATCAAAGGTGGGCGCACCCGCCAGCAGATACGGCACCGCAGGCAGGTGATCGTTGCGATCCTGCGCGGGCGCGTCCTCCGCCCAGGCGGGAAATGTCAGTGCGACGCTGAGCAGCAGCGCGACTGGCAGATTCTTCATTGCTTCGGCCCTAAATCATTCACTTAGCCCACGATTAGAACGGTTTTTACCGCTGAAAGTCAAAACCCGCGCCGGGAAAAATCTGACATTTTGCTGCCGGCACGATTACCAGTAATGCTCGCTGGTCATGTGGCCGGGTTTACGTTTGAAATGCTTACGCATATCGCGGGTCTCTTTCAGCAATTGCTGGGTATCGCGCACCATCTGCGGATTACCGCACAGCATCACGTGGCTGGTATCGGCGAGCATCGGCAGGCCCACGGCATTTTCCAGTTCTCCGCTCTCGATCAGCTGCGGTACGCGGCCATGCAGTGAACCGGGCATCTGTTCGCGGCTGACCACCGTTTGAATGTGCAGTTTGCCCTGATAACGCTGCTGTAGCTGCTGCATCAGCGGCAGAAAACTCAGGTCGGCGGCATAGCGCGCAGCGTGCACCAGCACAATGTTGTCGAAGCGCTCCAGCCCTTCGCCCTGTTGCAAAATCGACAGATACGGGCCGATCGCCGTGCCGGTCGCCAGCATCCACAGCGTCTGGCAGTCGGGGATCTCATCCAGCACAAAGAAACCGGCCGCCTCTTTGGTCACCATCACCCGATCGCCGGGCTGCAGCGCCTGCAAACTCGGGCTGAGCTTCCCTTCCGGCACCGTTACCAGATAGAACTCCAGCAGCGGATCCTGCGGCGCGTTGACGTAGGAGTAGGCGCGCTGCACGCGCTCGCCGTCGACTTCCAGCGCCAGCTTGGCAAACTGGCCGGCGGTAAAAGAGTCGATGGGCGCCGTGACGCGCAGGCTGAACAGTGCATCGGTCCAGTTTTTCACTTCTTTAACTTCTGCATTGACCCACTCTGCCATGTTCGCTCCTGATGATTGATAATTGGTCTCTTTCTATCTTCGTCAGCCCGGCACCAGATTTCCAGCCCCGCAGCGGGTAAAGGGCTCTCTGCGACAAATCGTCCGCACACATCAGCAACTGTAGCGGCCACGTTACAGCCTGGTACAGAAGCTTGACGGTGCCTGAGCTATCGCTTTACGCCCGCCTCTCGCTTTGTGCGCAATTCCTGATATTTTTGCCGCCATAACTCTCCGGCAGCCCTTTTTAGTGCTGTCATTACTTTGTTTCTCAGGCAGACATTTTGTTCCATGATGATGAGTAATACGCAAAACCGCTTCCTGCTGTTCATGCTGATCGTGCTGGTGGCGGTCGGGCAGATGGCGCAGACCATCTATGTGCCCGCCATGGCGAATATGGCAGAGGCGCTTAACGTACGCAGCGGCGCTATGCAGCAGGTGATGGCGGCCTATCTGATGACCTACGGCGGATCGCAGCTGATCTACGGGCCGCTGTCGGACAGCATTGGCCGGCGTCCGGTGATCCTCGCGGGCATGACGATCTTCGCGGCGGGCGCGCTGATCGCCCTGTTTGCGCCGTCGCTGAGTGTGCTGGTGCTGGGCAGTGCGGTGCAGGGACTGGGTACCGGCGTGGCTGGCGTGATGGCGCGCACCATGCCGCGCGATCTTTACTCCGGCATTGCGCTGCGCCAGGCCAACAGCCTGCTCAACATGGGCATTCTGGTCAGCCCGCTGCTGGCGCCGGTAATCGGCGCGCTGCTGACCCATCTGTTTGGCTGGCACGCCTGCTTTGCTTTCCTGCTGCTGCTGTGTGTTGGCGTAACGGCGGCAATGGCCCGCTGGCTCCCGGAGACCCGTCCGGTGGATGCGCCCGCGACACCGTTTCTGCGCCGCTACATCACGCTGCTCAGCGACGGCAACTTTGTGCGCTATCTGCTACTGCTGATCGGCGCGCTGGCGGGCATTGCGGTATTTGAGGCCAGCTGTGGCGTACTGATGGCGGGCGTGCTGGGGCTGGACGGGCTGACGGTGAGTATTTTGTTCATCCTGCCGATTCCGGCGGCCTTTTTCGGCGCCTGGTTTGCCGGCCGCGAGCAGAAATCCTGGCATACGCTGATGTGGTATGGCGTGAACAGCTGCCTGCTGGCGGGCCTGCTGATGTGGCTGCCGGCGTGGTTTGGCGTGATGACTATCTGGACGCTGCTGGTACCGGCCGCGCTGTTCTTCTTCGGCGCGGGCATGCTGTTTCCACTGGCAACTTCTGGCGCGATGGAGCCCTACGCGTGGCTGGCCGGCAGTGCCGGTGCGCTGATTGGGGGGCTGCAGAATCTGGGTTCCGGCGTGGTGGCGTGGCTCTCAGCGCTGCTGCCGCAGCACGATCAGTCGAGCCTCGGCATGCTGATGTTTGTGACGTCGCTGGTGATGCTGCTGTGCTGGTGGCCGCTCTCGCGTCATCCGGAGAGCGGCAAACAGACGGTTACAGGATAAAAGGGTGCAGCGCCGCGTCTTTGCGGTCCAGATAGTGGATCGACTGAATGCGGCGAATGGTGCGCGATTTACCGCGCACCAGCAGCGTTTCGCTGGTGGCGATATTGCCCTGGCGCGTGATGCCCTTTAGCAGATCGCCCGTGGTGATGCCGGTCGCCGCGAAAATCACGTTATCGTTACGCGCCATCTGTTGCAGCGTCAGCACTTCCCCGGCGTTGATACCCATTTCGGCACAGCGCGCCAGCTCCTGCTCACCCAGACGGCGGTTTTCGGCCGAATCTCCTTTGACCTGATGACGAGCCAGCAGGCGCGCCTGGATGTCGCCATCCATGGCGCGGATCACCGCCGCCGACACCACGCCTTCTGGCGCACCGCCGATGCCATACAGCACGTCCACTTCGCTGTCCGGCATACAGGTAAGAATCGAGGCCGCCACGTCGCCGTCCGGGAAAGCAAACACGCGCACGCCCAGCTGCTGCAGCTGCGCGATGACCGCATCGTGACGCGGTTTGGCGAGAATCGACACCGTCAGCTGGCTGAGCGGTTTATTGAGTGCCTGCGCAATCGCCTGCAGATTGGTGGCGAGCGGCTGGTTGAGATCGATAGCGCCGCGCGCGCCCGGACCGACAATCAGCTTTTCCATATACATATCAGGTGCGTGCAGGAAGCTGCCTTTATCGCCCACCGCCAGCACCGCCAGCGCGTTGGCCTGGCCCATCGCAGTCATGCGCGTGCCTTCGATAGGATCAACTGCAATGTCCACCGCATCGCCGTGGCCGGTACCGACTTTTTCACCAATGTAGAGCATCGGTGCTTCGTCGATTTCGCCTTCGCCAATCACGATCTGGCCGTCGATATTGATGGTGTTGAGCATAATGCGCATGGCGTTGACGGCGGCGCCGTCGGCGGCATTCTTGTCGCCGCGTCCTAACCAGTGATAGCCCGCTAACGCAGCGGCTTCGGTCACACGGGAAAATTCAATCGCGAGTTCTCGTTTCATGGTCTGCACCTGACAAAAAACAGGCGGGCAGTGTAGCACAGCGGGGCAGGGGGACGGGAAAAACCCGCGGCAGGGCGCCGCGGGTCAGCACAGTGTTACTCTTCTTCTTCCCACGCCTGGGCGCGCGCCACGGCTTTTTTCCAGCCGGCATAGCGCACGTTGCGTTCGGTGGTTTCAATGCTTGGACGGAACTCGCGTTCCACTACAGCTTTAGCACGAACTTCTTCCAGATCGTTCCAGAAGCCGACCGCCAGACCGGCGAGGTAAGCCGCACCCAGCGCAGTCACTTCGCGCACTTCCGGACGCTCCACGCGCGTGCCGAGAATATCGGACTGGAACTGCATCAGGAAGTTGTTGGCCACCGCACCGCCATCCACGCGCAGCGACTGCAGGCGGGTATCGGCATCGTTCTGCATCGCTTCCAGCACATCACGCGTCTGGTAAGCGATGGACTCCAGCGTGGCGCGAATGATGTGGTTGGCATTGGCACCACGGGTCAGGCCGAAGATTGCGCCGCGCGCATACGGGTCCCAGTACGGTGCGCCGAGACCGGTAAAGGCCGGCACCATGTACACGCCATTGGTGTCTTTGACTTTCATCGCGAAGTATTCGGAGTCGCCCGCATCGCTGATCAGCTTCATCTCATCGCGCAGCCACTGAATGGACGCACCACCGATGAACACGGCACCTTCCAGCGCGTAGTTCACCTCGCCGCGTGGACCGCAGGCGATGGTGGTCAGCAGACCGTGAGTAGAAGTAACCGCTTCGGTACCGGTGTTCATCAGCATAAAGCAGCCGGTGCCGTAGGTGTTTTTCGCCATACCAGGCTGCACACACAGCTGGCCATACAGCGCAGCCTGCTGGTCACCGGCGATACCGGCGATAGGAATACGCGTACCGCCCTTACCACCAATGTTGGTCTGGCCGTAGATTTCGGACGATCCTTTCACTTCCGGCAGCATTTCACGCGGAATATCCAGAATCTCCAGCATGCGCGCATCCCACTCCAGCTTGTGGATGTTGTACATCATGGTACGCGATGCGTTGGTGTGATCGGTGATGTGCACACGGCCCTGGGTCATTTTCCACACCAGCCAGGTGTCGACGGTGCCAAACAGCAGTTCGCCGCGTTTTGCCCGCTCGCGCGCGCCTTCCACATGGTCGAGAATCCACTTCACCTTGGTGCCGGAGAAGTACGGGTTAATCACCAGACCGGTGGTGTGCTGGATGTACTCTTCCAGACCCTCTTTCTTCAGCTTGTTACAGTAGTCGGCGGTACGCGGATCCTGCCAGACGATGGCGTTGTAAATTGGTTTGCCGGTCTCTTTGTCCCAGACAATCGCGGTTTCACGCTGGTTGGTGATACCGATGGCGGCGATCTGGTCAGAACGGATATCAGCGTGTGCCAGCACTTCCACTAGCGTGGAGCTCTGTGAGGCCCAGATGTCCATCGGATCGTGTTCAACCCAGCCGGCTTTCGGGTAGATCTGGGTGAATTCGCGCTGTGAGACGGCGACGATGTTGGCGTCATGATCGAGCACCACGGCACGTGAGCTGGTTGTGCCCTGATCGAGCGCGACAATATATTTTTTATCAGTCGTAGTCATTATGGTTTCCTGATGATTAACGATGAAACTTACGCTTTACGCTGCTCAGCGCGCGCGACCGGTTTTTCTGTTTTACTGGTTTCTGCAAGGTTGCCCGGCAGGTGACGGCCAATCAGCGCACGGTAACCGAAGGCACCGAGGCAGGCACCGACCAGCGGGCCAAAAATTGGCACCAGGAAGTAAGGAATATCTTTACCACCAGTGAACGCCACGTTACCCCAGCCCGCGAAGAAGGCGAACAGCTTCGGACCGAAGTCACGCGCCGGGTTCAGGGCGAAGCCGGTCAGCGGACCCATGGAACCGCCAATCACCGCCACCAGCAGACCAATCAGCAGCGGCGCCAGCGGGCCACGCGGTACGCCGTTGCCGTCGTCGGTCAGCGCCATGATCACCGCCATCAGCACGGCGGTAATTACCATTTCCACCAGGAACGCCTGCGCCACGGTGATGTGCGGGTTCGGATAGGTGGAGAAGATACCGGCCAGATCGAGGCTTTGCACGCTGCCGCGTACCATCTGGTGGCTGGCTTCGTAATCAAAGAACAGATTGTAGTAAAGACCGTAGACCAGCGCCGCCGCACAGAACGCGCCAGCGATTTGCGACACAATATAAGGTAAAACTTTGCGGCCTTCGAAGTTGGCGAACAGGCACAGGGCAACCGTGACTGCCGGATTGAGGTGAGCGCCGGATACGCCTGCGCTCAGATAAACCGCCATGGAGACAGCAAGACCCCAGATGATACAAATTTCCCACTGGCCGAATGCGGCACCGGCCAGCTTCAGCGCCGCCACACAGCCGGCACCAAAAAAGATGATCAAACCGGTACCGAGAAACTCGGCGATGCACTGACCTTTGAGTGTGTTCGTTGTCTGACTCATAATGGAATTCCTGAAGCGAGGTTAAATTTTATCAGTTTTTGTTCTCAATCCTTGAGTCGCCCAGCTCTAATGTAGGGTTGATGTGAATTTATCGTTAACGAGCATAAACGAGAAATAGCGAAATCGAATTTTGTGTGCCGTGTCATAAAAATGCGCGTTTTCGCGTCTTTTGCCTGTGTTTAGGGCCAAAAACCCCCGCTGCGCTGCACCCTGCGCGTGTGACCGCGCGCAAAATGCGCGAAGTTGCGCGTTTTCCAGGTATAAACTGAAAAGTGTTACAGACTTCCCTCGCAGGCCTTGTGCTGCTGGACTTGCCGGGTGTGGCTACATACAATCGGGACATCGTGGCTGGACGCACTATTTTAAGGCACGCCCGGTCTATCAACGCCTTGCACGATTTAGGAGAGGTCAGAAAGATGTCATTTGAAGTATTCGAGAAACTGGAAGCGAAAGTACAGCAGGCGATTGATACCATCACCCTGCTGCAGATGGAAATTGAAGAGCTGAAAGAGCAGAACAATAACCTGAAAAATGAAATGAGCCAGGCATCCGGCAATCACGAAGCGCTGGCGCGTGAAAATCAGCATCTGAAAGAAGAGCAGCATGTATGGCAGGAGCGCCTGCGTGCACTGCTGGGAAAAATGGAAGAAGTTTAAGCCTTAGCGCTTAAACCAACGGGTGCCGCGGCACCCGTTTTTGTTTGTCGCTTACTCGATGTCGAGTGCGTCTTCAGACAGGATCATGCCGGTGTTGTCGGCGTAGAGATGATCGCCGGAGAAGAAGGTGACGCCGCCGAAGTTAACCCGCACGTCGCTCTCGCCGATGCCTTCGCCTGCGGCGCCAGCCGGAATGGCCGCAATCGCCTGAATGCCGATCTCCAGCTCTTCCAGTTCATCGACCTGGCGAACCGAGCCGTACACTACGATGCCTTCCCACTCGTTTTGCGCCGCCAGTCTTGCTAACTGTGCGTCAACCAGCGCGCGCCGCACTGAGCCGCCGCCATCGACCAGCAGCACGCGACCGCGACCGTTCTCTTCGAGCAGGTCATACAGCAGGCCGTTGTCTTCGAAACATTTCACTGTGGTAATTTGACCACCGAATGAGGTGCGCCCACCAAAGTTCGAAAAAAGCGGTTCAACAACGTTCACTTCTTCATGGTAGATGTCGCAGAGTTCAGATGTATCGTATTTCATAGGGATGTCGTCTGTTTGCCACAGGAGCGGTAAGTATATCGCTATCTGACGATTGTTGGCAAAATCATCAACCGCCAAAAAAAGCGCTGCATCAATATCCTGCGTAATATTTTGTCTGCGGCAGAGAGAACAGCGGCGCGTGGCGACAGCGCCGCAGGGGAAGCGTTACACGGCGGGCTTCTTGAAGGCCTGCTTGTGCGAGATACGGGAAATCAGCTCGGTCAGCGACAGCACCATGGTGGATCGCACCATCTGCAGGTAGCGCTGCTGCTGCATGGCGCGCAGCGCGGCGTCGTCGCGGGTGAAATCGGGTTGCGGCGGCCAGGCCAGCACGCAGTGCAGTTCGCCGAACGGGCCGAGTATTTCATCGTCGGTAAAGCGGTAGTCGCTGGTGTCGTGATTCAGCTCCTCACGCAGCGCCAGCAGCAGCTCGCAGTCTTCGTATTCGTGGCGATTGATCACCCCCAGGCCGTAGATAAGCTTCAGGCGTACCGAGAGCTCGCCCAGCGGGCCGTCGCCCAGCAGCAGCGGTTCCACCGCATATTTCACCGCGTAGTCATCTTTGCGAAAGACCTGCAGCACCAGCAGATTGACTGCTTCCGCCAGCAGTTCGACAGCGGCGATCAGGAAGCTTCTCACCGAACGACCGGCGTTCAGCCGCTCAAGCACCCGGTTTTCAAAAGCCTGCTTCTCTTCCATTATTGCCTGCATCATTCAGCTACCGTCGACGGGCACGCGGCTGCCGTGCCCGAATTGACCACTAAAGGGCGCGCATTATGCCATAGCGTGGTAAGCGCTCACCACTGAGCTCACCACTTCGCTATTGGCATCAAGGCCAGAAATCTCCGCCAGCGCCGCCTGTGGGCCTTTCTGCGCGATCAGCGACGCCAGCTCCTGCGCCTGCGGATCGGCTTCGCTGCGATAGTGCATCGCGGCGGCAATGCCTTGCACCAGGCTGGCGTGCGGCAGCTGATACTCCAGCGTGCCCAGCGTCGGCTTGATCAGGCGATCGCCGGCGCTCAGCTTGCGCAGCGGCTGACGGCCCACGCGCTCGACGTCATCTTTCAGGTACGGGTTTTCGAAACGCGTCAGGATTTTCTGGATATACGCGGCATGTTTCTCCGCATCAAAACCATAACGCTTGATCAGCACCGCGCCGCTCTCCTGCATCGCGCCCTGCACCACGGCACGTACTTTCTGGTCAAGAATGGCTTCGCGAATGGTGGCGTGACCGGCCAGCTGGCCAAGATAAGCGGTAATGGCGTGGCCGGTGTTGAGGGTAAACAGCTTGCGCTCGACGAATGCCATCAGGTTATCGGTCAGCTCCATGCCAGGAATGTCCGGCAGCGCGCCTTTAAACTGGGTTTTGTCGACGATCCACTCGCTGAAGGTTTCTACGGTAACTTCCAGCGGATCGGTGCTGCCGGCTTCAGATGGCGGCACGATGCGGTCAACTGCCGAATCAACAAAGCCAACATGCTCTTCAATCCACGCATGATACTGCGGCGGCAGCGCCTTCAGTACGTGCTGCTTCAGCTGGCTGGTGCCGCGCACCATGTTTTCACAGGCGATGATATTCAGCGGACGGACATTACCGTTGTCACTGCGTTTGGCCAGACCCTGCGCCACGCTGCCCGCGATGCGCTCAAGGATCTGCGGACCAACCGCCGTGGTAACGATATCAACCTCAGCAATCAGCGTGACGATGTCGTCGCTGGTGCTGTTCACCGCGCTGACGCCGGTAACGATTTCAACCTGCGCCTGCTCGCCCACCACGTGAACCGGATACTCATGACGGGCGTTAAGGGCATCAAGCACCACCAGATTCACATCAGCAAACACCAGTTCGATACCGGCATCCGCCAGCAGCTTACCGATAAATCCACGGCCGATGTTACCTGCTCCAAAATGTAACGCTTTCATAAATTTGACCCATATCAAATGACGAAAGGGCGGGCATGTCCGCCCCGGAAAGTGGGGACGGGCTTGCCCGCCCCAGGGAAGTTAAAACCGCGAATTACGCGTTGGCAGTGCTGCCAGACAGCAGATCCAGCACGTCCTGCACGCTGGTGGTGTTCGCCAGCTTCTCGATTACGCTGTCGTCGTCGAGCGCATTGGTCAGGCTGGTGATCACCTGAATGTGTTCGTTATTGCGTGCGGCAATACCAATCACCAGTCGCGCGACTTCGTCCGGCTCATCGCCAAACTGCACGCCGGCCGGATACTGGCAGAATACCACGCCGGTTTTCAGCACGCGGTCTTTGGCTTCGACGGTGCCGTGCGGCACAGCGATGGATTCACCGAGGTAGGTTGGCGTCAGCTGCTCGCGCGCCAGCATCGCTTCAACATATTCCGGCTGCACGTAGCCGCCTTTCACCAGCTGCTCGCCGGCAAAGCGAATCGCCTGCTCTTTATTGCTGGCGCTCAGGCCGAGGAACACGTTATCAGCGCCCAGTTTGAACAGGTGCGCGCTGCCGTCGTCATAGCTGTCTGCCAGCGCGGTCTGCACCGTTTCACGGTGGGCTTCGCTGCGGTTCGCCGCCACCAGACGCTCGGTAAGGTTGGTGTACAGCGCGCTGTCGAGGAAGTTGTTCAGCGAGATGTGCTGCGCCTGTGGCGCCTGACGCATCGCACGTTCGGTCAGATCGCGGTGAGTAATCACCAGATCGACATCGCCCGGCAGCGAGTTAATCGCGCTGTTGGTCACAGAGATATTGCTCAGGCCCGCATCCTGCACCTTCTTGCGCAGCACGCCTGCGCCCATCGCGCTGGAGCCCATACCGGCATCACAGGCGACGATGATTTTGCGCACGTGGCTGACGTCAACGCTGCTGGCATCGGCTACCACCGGTGAACGGGCAACGGCCTGGCCTTTTGACTGCGCTTTCATGTCTTTCATGCGCTGGGTTGCCGCTTCGATGTCGTCTTCTTCTTTTACTTTGCTGGTTTTCAGCAGAATCGAGGAGACCACGAAGGAGACGGCGAAAGCCGCAACGATAGCCGCGATGTTAGCGAAGTAAGCGCCTTTTGGCGTCATCGCCAGCACGGCCAGAATCGAACCTGGTGAGGCCGGTGATACCAGACCGCCGTTCAGCAGCGTCAGGGTGAACACACCGGTCATACCGCCGAGGATTACTGCCAGCAGCAGGCGCGGCGCCATCAGCACGTACGGGAAGTAGATTTCGTGGATACCGCCAAGGAAGTGGATGATCGCTGCACCGCCCGCCGACTGCTTGGCGCTGCCGCGGCCGAAGATCATATAAGCAACCAGCACGCCCATACCCGGACCCGGGTTCGCTTCAATCAGGAAGAAGATCGATTTGCCCGCTTCGCTGGCCTGCTGGATACCCAGCGGCGAGAAGATACCGTGGTTGATGGCGTTATTGAGGAACAGGATTTTCGCCGGTTCAACAAAGATTGAGGTCAGCGGCAGCAGGTTGTTCTGCACCATCAGGTTTACGCCGGCGGCGAGAATGTGCGACAGACCTTCTACCAGCGGACCGATAGCGAGGAAGGCCAGCAGCGCCAGCAGCATACCGATAATACCAGCCGAGAAGTTGTTAACCAGCATCTCGAAGCCGCTTTTGATTTTGCCGTCAACCGCGCGGTCAAACGACTTGATCGCCCAGCCGCCCAGCGGACCGGCAATCATCGAGCCAAGGAACATCGGCATATCGGCACCGACGATCACGCCCATGGTGGTGATGGCACCGACCACGCCGCCGCGATCGCCACCCACCAGACGACCACCGGTGAAGCCGATGAGCAACGGCAGCAGGTAGGTAATCATCGGGCCGACCAGTTTGGCCAGCGTTTCGTTAGGAATCCATCCGGTTGGAATGAACAGTGCTGTGATGATACCCCAGGCGATAAACGCACCGATGTTTGGCATCACCATATTACTCAGAAAGCGACCAAAGCTCTGAACCTTGACCTTGACTGATGAGGACATAAACCCACCCCTTATTGAGACGCGCTGCAATAAGAGAGCGCGTTTGTTTTTGTTAAGACGTTACGGCGGGGGCCGTGGCATTACTGTATGCACGCGGACTCTAGCACTAGTTGATTACACTGCGTAGCGTCAGGAAAAAGTGTGATGCATATCACGCTAAGTTGGGGTGGGCAGGGGGATTAAAGGTGACTTTGATCACAAAAATACCCTGTAATAAAGCAACGCCGGCGAAAAAATGCGCGCAACAGCGGTAAAAATGTGACAAAAATCACCTTTCACCTGGGCCGGTTTGTTTCACAAATGTGATTGAGATCACAAACTATTTTTGGTTGAAAATGCGCCAGATCACACTCTGTGCTGACAGAAAAAGGCGATGTAAGGAAGTGACGAAAATCTGAAAAAGCGGGCAGGGGTGAACTGCCCGCTGAGCGGCTTACTGCAAACCACCCTGTACGGCATTTTGTGCCTGGGTCAGCGCCTGCGTGTTGCTGGCGAGATTGCTCATCAGCGTATTGTATTGCGTGGCCTGCTCCTGGGTCGGGAACTGAACGCCGCCGTCATTGAAGCTGACGCGTGCGCCCTGCGACTGCAGATAATCGCCGGCCTGAACTGCCGACTGGCTCAGCGCCTGCAGCTGCGGCAGCAGCGGGATCAGCGTGCTGGCTGGCTGCGTCACCACTTTGGCGTACACGCTGTCGTACACTTTCTTCAGATCGTCCGGCTGCTTCAGCGTGGCTTTGCTGCTGTCGGCCTGCATTTTGGCGCTCTGAATCTGCTGCGTCAGCACGCTCAGATTGCCGCTCGCCTGGCGCAGGCTGTCGCGGCGTGTCAGGTAATCCTGCGGCACGCGAATAGCCGCCAGCTCATCAACCACCGGGCGCATGCCCTGATCCACCGCCTGATTCACCTGCTGCGAGAAGCCATACAGGATGGCGTAATCACTGGCGTAGTTACCGAAGGTTTGCTTCTGGTTTTCGCTCAGGCTGGGCAGATGTTCACCGCTGCGCATCACGGTGTTTTGCAGAAAATCAGTAAAGGCTTTGCGCTGATCGCCCTCTTTATCGCCGCAGGCGGTAAGCTGCAGCACAAGTAGCACGCCGGTCAGCAGCATGCCGCTACGCATCCAGATGCGGGAAATTCCTGACGCCATAATTCAACTCCTGTTGTGACGATGGCTAAATTCGATTCGCTGGGAAAGGTCCTAAAGAATAGTGCAATGGCCCCGGCTGTACAACGGCTGGTCTGCAGTGCTTCACGCTGGTGCGTGCCTGCTGCACAACTGTGCAGCGCAGCCTGCCTGCGAGCGCAGCGCTGTGCAATAACGCATGTAATTCAGGCTGATAGCAACCTGGCATTGATATTGCCTGCTTTCTGGCAGATGCAGGAGCGATCGCGGGCAACCGACGTCGCCACACAATTTGCAATGGGTCACTAGGGTTCCGATCGCGAGATGCTGGTCCGAGAGTGACCGACCGTCCTCTGACGGTTACACGGCGGGAAAAAAGCCCGGGAGGAAAGCGAGAACGTTGCTCGCCGCCTCCTGCCTGATTTTAGTCCGTTAACGCCAGAGGAATCATCATGATTAAAGCCTGTCTGAGCCTGCTGCTGATTTGCAGTGTCGCCCTGTTCAGCGTTCCGTCGCTGGCCGCCGCTAAACCTTCCTTTAAGCTTTGCTGGTCCATCTACGCTGGCTGGATGCCGTGGGATTACGCCCAGCAAAGCGGCATCGTGAAAAAGTGGGCCGATAAGTACGGCATCGATATTCAGTTTGTGCAGGTTAACGACTATATCGAGTCGGTTAATCAGTACACCGCAGGTGGCTTTGACGGCTGCACCATGACCAATATGGATGCGCTGACCATTCCGGCGACCGGCGGCGTCGACAGCACTGCGCTGATTGTCGGCGACTACTCCAACGGTAACGACGGCATTCTGCTTAAAGGCGCGGACAGCGTCAGCGCGCTGAAAGGCAAACCCATCAACCTCGTCGAACTGTCGGTCTCACACTATCTGCTGGCGCGCGCGCTGGAGAAATCCGGCATGAGCGAGAAAGACGTCAGGGTGGTTAACACCGCCGATGCCGATCTGGTGGCGGCGTTTGGCACTGCTGACGTTAATGCCATCGTCACGTGGAATCCGCTGCTGGCGGAAGCAGAGAAGCAGCCGGACAGCCATCTGGTGTTCTCCTCGGCGCAGATCCCGGGCGAAATCCTCGACCTGCTGGTGGTCAACACCGCCACGCTCAACAAATATCCTCAGCTCGGCAAAGCGCTGACCGGCGCCTGGTACGAGACGCTGCACAGCATGGCCGGACAGAGCGACAGTGCCAAAGCGGCGCGCACGCAGATGGCGCAAGCATCCGGGACCGATCTGGCCGGTTTTGATCAGCAGCTTGCCGCGACACACCTGTTCAGCGATGCCAAAACCACGCTGGATTTTGTCGACAGCCCGCAGCTGAAAGCCACGATGCAACTGGTGGCCGAATTCTCCTTTAAACACGGCCTGCTGGGCGAAGGCGCGCCGGGGGCCGATGCGGTAGGGGTCGCTACACCGGCCGGTAACTGGGGCGATGCCGGCAACATCAAACTGCGCTTTACCGACACCTTCACCAAACTGGCCGCTGCCGGTCAGCTGTAAGCGAGGCGCTGCCGATGCGTAAATTGATTAACTACCAACCGCTGCCGCTCGGCCGCCTGCTGCTTGGCATTCTGCCGCTGCTGGCGGTGCTGCTGGTCTATCTGTTCGCGTCGGATGCGCGCCTCAGCCTGAACGCGGCAGACAAACTGCTGCCGGGATTCAACGCCATGGGCGAGGCCATCAGCCGGATGGCGTTTCAGCCCAGCCCGCGCACCGGCGAATATCTGCTGTGGAGCGATACCGCCGCCAGCCTGCTGCGTTTGCTGAGTGGCGTCGCTATCAGCGCGCTGCTGGCGCTGGCAATCGGCCTGTTCACCGGCGCGCTGCCGGTGGTGCGCGCGGTGCTGGCACCGCTGGTAACGCTGTTTGCGCTGGTGCCGCCGCTGGCGATTCTGCCCATTCTGTTTATCTGCTTTGGCCTTGGCGAAGTCTCCAAAGTGGTGCTGATCGTTATCGGCATCACGCCGCTGATCGCCCGCGATCTGCAACTGCAGGTGCAGAAAATCCCGCAGGAGCAGCTGGTTAAAGCGCAGACGCTGGGTGCGCATAGCGCACAGATTCTGTGGCGGGTGATTCTGCCGCAGCTGATGCCGCGCCTGTGCGATGCGGTGCGGCTGTCGCTCTGTTCGGCGTGGCTGTTCCTGATTGCTGCCGAAGCGATTGCGGCCACGGAAGGCCTCGGTTATCGCATCTTCCTGATGCGCCGCTATCTGGCCATGGATGTGATTCTGCCGTACGTGGCGTGGATCACCCTGCTGGCCTTTGCCCTCGACCTGCTGCTGCGGCTCGCCAGCCGACGCTGCTGGCCGTGGTATCACGCCAAATAAGGAGCGCGCGATGCCCTTACTGCAACTGAAAAATCTGGAAAAACACTACGGCGATCAGGTGGTGCTGGAGCGGCTGAATATAGAGGTCGAGCGCGGCGAGTTCGTGGCGATTGTCGGCGCCTCCGGCTGCGGCAAAACCACGTTTCTGAATATGCTGCTCGGCACCGAAGCGCCGACCAAAGGCGAGCTGCTGCTGGATGGCGCACCGATTCCCGACGAGCCGGACGCCCATCGCGGCGTGGTGTTTCAGCGCTACTCGGTGTTTCCGCATCTGACGGTGCTGGGCAACGTAATGCTGGCTGACGAGTTCAGCAGCGCACGCTGGCTGGGACGCGTCTGGGGACGCAAACGTCAGGCGATTCGCCAGCGCGCGCAGGCAATGCTGGCGCAGGTCGGACTGGAACAGGCGCAGAGCAAATATCCGCATCAGCTGTCGGGCGGCATGCAGCAGCGTCTGGCCCTGGCGCAGGCGCTGATGAAACAGCCGCGCATTCTGCTGCTGGATGAACCTTTTGGCGCGCTCGATCCCGGTATTCGCAGCGAGATGCATCAGCTGATCACCCAGCTGTGGCAGCAGCATCAGCTGACCATTTTCATGATCACCCACGATCTGAAAGAGGGCTTCAGCCTCGCGTCACGCCTGCTGGTGTTCGACAAACTGCGCCACGATCCGCACGCGCCGCAAGCCTGGGGCGCCACTATCACTTACGACCTGCCGCTGGATCGCACTCAGCCTGCCGCTGAGGTGCTGTCCACGACGCAGGTGGCTTAAAGGAGAGCACGATGCAGCCATACCAAACCCTGCTGCCCGCCGGGGCGCACTGGTCTTTTGTCATGCGCAGCGGCAGCGCGCTGACGCTGACCGATGTGGTGGGCGGCGCCAGCGCCAGCCTGCTGTTTTATAACCCGGAAAACCTGCTGGAGCGCTACAACGCGCCGGATACGCTCAAATGCCAGCACACTTTCCGGCTCACCGCCGGCCACTGTCTCTACTCGGACATGGGGCGCATTTTCTGCGGCATTGAACACGACAGTTTCGGCTGGCACGAGAGCGTGTGCGGCACGCTGAACGCGGCACAGACTGCCGCGCGCTATGGGGTCAGCGATTATCAGCAGGCGCGCAACCTGCGCCATCAAAACGGCTACGACAGCTTCCTCGTCGAGCTGGCGAAATATGGCCTTGGCCAGCGCGACATGGCGGCCTGCCTCAATCTGTTTGCGCAGGTACGCGCCGATGACAGCGGGTGCTTAACGCTGGAGCGGCAGGGCCAAGCCGGCGCGCAGGTTCGGCTGCGTTTCGCCATGGACACGCTGGTGCTGCTGCACACCTGTCCGCACCCGCTCAGCCCGGCGAGCGATTATCCGTGCCAGCCGCTGCAGCTAACGCTGGATGCGCAGCGCGCGCCGCTGCCGGAAATCTGTCTGCAGCGCGCGGAAAACCAGCGCGGCCTGCGCAATAACGCCCTCTATCAACTGCAGGGAGAAGTGTGATGATTAAAGAGAGTGAACGAAACCCGGCGCAGGCGCGTCTGCAACAGCAGATCGACGCCGGTGATTACTGGCTGCAGCGCATTGCCGCTGGAGAAACGCTGCGCATTACCGATCTGGAAGGCAATCAGGCGGCGGATACGCTGTTTTTCAACGCCGACGATACCGCCGAGCGCTACAGCATGAGCGAGACGCTGCGTGGCCAGCACAACGTGTTTCTCACGGCCGGCAGCGTGCTGCGTTCTAATCTTGATCGGCCGATGCTGACCATCACCGCCGATACCTGTGGCCGTCACGATACGCTCGGCGGCGCCTGCTCGTGCGAGAGTAATACGGTGCGTTATGACCTCGAAAAGCGCCACATGCACTCCTGCCGCGACAGCTGGATGCTGGCGGTCGCCGCGCATCCGGAGTCTGGCCTGACGCGCCGCGATATCACGCACAACATTAACTTCTTTATGAATGTGCCGGTGACCCACGACGGCGGCCTGACGTTTGCTGATGGCATCTCCGCGCCGGGCAAGTATGTTGAGATGGTGGCGCAGATGAACATTCTGGTGCTGATCTCCAACTGTCCGCAGCTCAACAATCCCTGTAACGGTTACAACCCGACGCCGATTGCCGTCAGCGTGTGGTGATTCTCTGACGCAACGGGACGACCCGTTTTACGCCGTCACAGCTGGTGCAGGACGACCTGCCGCAATAAGAGTATTCAGTCATGATTGATCGCGTATTGATTGCCAACCGTGGCGCGATTGCCGTGCGCATCATCCGTACCCTGCAGGCCATGAATATCCGGGCGATTGCCGTCTATGCCGAAGCCGACCGCCATGCGCGCCACGTGCGGCTGGCCGATGAAGCCTGGTCGCTGGGCGAGGGCCAGGTGCGCGACACCTATCTCAACCAGGACAAACTGCTGGCGATTGCCGCGCAGAGCGGCGCGCAGGCGCTGCATCCGGGCTATGGCTTTCTCAGTGAAAAACCGGAGTTCGTCACGCGCTGCGAAGCGGCGGGCCTGCATTTTCTCGGGCCGGATGCGGCGCAGATGCGGGCGTTTGGCCTGAAACATCGCGCGCGTGAGCTGGCGCAGCAGAACGCGGTGCCACTGCTGCCGGGCAGCGGCCTGCTGACCTCCCTGCAGCAGGCACAGGCCGCCGCGCAACAGATTGGCTATCCGGTGATGCTGAAAAGCACCGCCGGCGGGGGCGGCATTGGGATGCAGCGCTGCAACAGCGCGGACGAGCTGGAGGAAGCCTTTATCCGCGTGAAGCGTCTGGCAGGTAACAACTTCGCCGACGATGGCGTGTTTTTAGAGAAATTTATCGCCCGGGCGCGCCATATCGAAGTACAGATTTTTGGCGATGGCCACGGCAACGTGATTGCGCTGGGCGAACGCGACTGCTCGGCGCAGCGCCGTAATCAGAAGGTGCTGGAGGAGACGCCCGCGCCGCGGCTCAGCGATGCGGTGCGCGCGCAGTTGCAGGCCACCGCCGTACGGCTGGCGCGCGCGGTTAACTATCGCAGCGCTGGCACGGTGGAGTATGTCTATGATGAGGTCAGCCAGCAATTCTGGTTCCTGGAGGTGAATACCCGCCTGCAGGTCGAGCATGGCGTCACTGAACTGGTGTACGGCGTAGACTTGGTGCGCTGGATGGTCGAACTGGCGCAGCAGCGTTTGCCGCCGCTGGCGACGCTGCAACCGGTGGCGCAGGGCCATGCCATTCAGGTGCGGCTGTACGCTGAGGATCCGGCGAAGCAGTTTCAGCCGAGCGCCGGACTGCTCAGCCACGTGCAGTTCCCGACGGCGCTCGATCACGCCACGCTGCGCATCGACAGCAGCGTAGAGAGCGGCATGGAGGTTTCACCGTTTTACGATCCGATGCTGGCGAAGATCCTCGTGCATGCGGCCGATCGCCAGCGCGCGCTTGATGGCATGATCGCGGCGCTGGCGCAGAGTGAGCTGTATGGCATCGAGACCAACCTGCGCTGGCTGCGTCAGCTCTGTACGCTGCCGGACGTGCAGCAGGGACGCATCATTACCGCCACGCTCGGCAGCGTGGCGTGGCAGCCGCCGACGCTGGATATCCTCAGCGGCGGCACTCTCACCACGGTGCAGGATGCGCCGGGCCGCGTCGGCTACTGGCACGTCGGCGTACCGCCTTCCGGGCCGTTCGACAGCCGCGCCTTTCAGCTGGGCAATCGCCTGCTGGGTAACGAGGCCCAGGCGGCCGGGCTGGAAATCACGTTGCGCGGCCCGACGCTGCGCTTTAATCAGGCATGCAGCTTTGTGCTGAGCGGCGCGCCGCTGGCGGCCACCCTCGACAGCCAGCCGCTGGCGATGCATCAGGTGCTGCATGCGCAGGCCGGGCAAACCCTGACGCTGGGCGACGTGCGCGACGGCTGCCGCAGCTATCTGCTGCTGGCGGGCGGGCTGGATACGCCGCGCTATCTGGGCAGCCGCAGTACCTTTACGCTGGGTAAGTTTGGCGGTCACGCCGGGCGGGCGCTGCGCGCCGGCGACGTGCTGCAGCTGGCCGCGCCGCGTCAGGCTGCGGCGGCGCGCCTGCCCGAGACGCTGCTGCCGCCGCTTAACGGTGAATGGCAGCTGCGCGTTGTTTATGGTCCGCACGGCGCACCCGCCTTCTTTACCGATGACGATATAAGCGAATTTTTCGCTGCCGAGTGGCAGGTGCACTACAACTCCAGCCGCACCGGGATTCGGCTGATCGGCCCGAAACCTGACTGGGCGCGCAGCGACGGCGGTGAGGCGGGCATGCATCCGTCCAATATTCACGACAACGCCTATGCCTTTGGCACGGTGGATTTTACCGGTGATATGCCGGTGATCCTTGGTCCGGACGGCCCTTCGCTGGGCGGCTTTGTCTGCCCGGCGACGGTGATCGACGCCGATCTGTGGAAGCTGGGTCAGCTCAAAGCGGGCGATCGACTGCGCTTTGTGCCGATCGCCCTTGCTGATGCCGATCGTCTGGCGCAGGCGCAGCGTCACGAGATCGCGCATCTGCAACCGGAAGCGGTGTGCGTGGCGCCAGCACTGCCGCTGATCGATCCGATCTTGCACCAGCATGCAGCAACCGCCGGGCGGCCTGCACTGTGCGTGCGCGCCGCGGGCGACCGTTTTCTGCTGGTGGAGTATGGCGCGCTGACGCTGGACATCGCGCTGCGTTTCCGCGTCCACGCCCTCATGCAGTGGCTGGAGGCGCATCCGCTGGCGGGTCAACTGGAGCTGACGCCCGGCATCCGCTCGTTACAGGTGCATTATGATGCGCAGCAGTGCGCAAGAAGTGAGCTGTTGGCGCAAATTTTGCACGCTGATAATCTGCTGGGCGACCTCGCCGACGCGGCTGTGCCGTCGCGCACCGTGTGGCTGCCGCTCAGCTGGGATGATGCCGCCTGCCGTGAAGCCGTGACACGCTATAGCCAGTCGGTGCGTCCGAATGCGCCCTGGTGCCCGAGCAACATTGAGTTTATCCGGCGCATCAACGGGCTCGATAGCGTGGAAGCGGTGAAACAGATTGTGTTCAGCGCCTCGTATCTGGTGATGGGGCTGGGCGATGTCTATCTCGGCGCGCCGGTGGCAACGCCACTCGATCCGCGTCACCGCCTGGTGACCACCAAATACAATCCGGCGCGCACCTGGACAGCGGAAAACTCGGTGGGCATCGGCGGCGCGTATCTGTGTGTTTATGGCATGGAAGGGCCGGGCGGCTATCAGTTCGTCGGACGTACGCTGCAGATGTGGAATCGCGATCGCCGCACCAACGCCTTTCCCCAGCCGTGGCTGCTGCGTTTCTTCGACCAAATCCGTTTTTATCCGGTCAGTGCCGACGAACTGCTGCAAATTCGCGAACGTTTCCCGTGGGGCGATTATCCGCTGCGCGTGGAAGCCGGTGAGTTCCGGCTGGCCGAGTATCAGGCGCTGCTGACTGCCCAGGCGACGGAGATCGACGCGTTCCAGCAGCAGCGTCAGCAGGCGTTTGACGCCGAGCTGGCACGCTGGCGCGCCGATGGTCAGTTCACCTTCGACAGCCAGCTGCAGGCGCAGAGCAGCGAGGAAGTGGTGGTGCCGGCGGGCTGCCACAGCGTGGAGAGCCAGGTGGCGGGCAGCGTGTGGCAATGGCTGGTGGCGGAAGGCAGTGACGTGACCGCGGGTGCCACGGTAGGCATTCTCGAATCCATGAAGATGGAAATCCCGATCGTGGCGCCGGTCAGTGGCAAAATCCACAGCCTGCAACGCCAGGCCGGGCAGCAAGTGCAGGCGGGTCAGTTACTTATGGTGATCGATCCGTTTGCAGTATAAGAAAGAAGAAAAAATAATCAGGAAACAGGCAGCAAAGCCGGGGATCTGACCCATACTTAGAGACCCGGTTCAATGTTGCATTGCCCTGACATCTTTTCGCAGTGTGCAACAGGCTGTGTCCCGTAACGGTTTCATTAAAACACTATTTTCGCCCTGATAAGGGAAAACTGTTTCGGGATACAGCCTGATAAGGCCGGTTTCAGCGCCTGGTGGCGCTTACCTCTCTACTTTCACGTGCTTCATAGTGAGTTTTAAGGAGTTCTCTATGGAAATAAAAGATCCAATGGTCGAATTACTCAGCAGTCTTGAGCAAATTGTTTTGACACGTGATGCACAGACTCCCGTATCAGAAATTGCACTCAATACCGTTTCCGTTCCCGAACCGCAGCGTTTACGCGAGATGACCGGCATGCAGGTGGATGAATTCGCCCGCGTGATGGGGGTGAGCGTCTCGTCAGTAAAAAGCTGGGAAGCGCAACGTACGCGCCCATCCGCCACGGCTCGCAAACTGATGAAACTGCTGCAGGCCAATCCGTATCTGGGCCGACAGCTGCTGGAATAACGCCGACTATCGGTTCTCTGTGACCCGCCTGCACGGCGGGTTTTTTTCAGCTTAAGCCACCGTATTTCGCCGCCTGTTTGACAAACCAGCTCTCCGGCACGCTGTACGGCGGTTTTGCCAGCTGCGCGATGCCCTGTTCAATGATGTGATTCGCCTGCTGCCATAAACGCCGATCGCCCTGCTGTAACAGCTGAATCTGAATCTGTTTCTCGACCAGGTAAACCCGGGCAAAGTTGGGATCGAACTGCACGATGGCACGGGTGTTATCGATGATATCGGCCAGCTTGATGGTTTGCGCCTCGGGCGAGGCTTCGGCAGTGTGGCGAAAGTGTGCCAGCTTCCGGGCGGTACGATTCTTTGCCTGCGGCTGGGCGCTGTCGGTAAGCATGTCCACCAGGTGTGCAACGCGCGGACCAAAGTGTTCTTCAATATCCTGTAAAGTACTGGCGGTGTCCTCCACCGTGTCGTGCAGCCAGGCGGCAGCGATCATCGCTTCGTCATCGCTTACGCTGCGCACCAGCTCCGCGACGGCAGCCGGATGCACAATATAGGGTTCGTCGGTGTATTTGCGACGCTGGCCCGCATCGGCATGTGCCTGCGTGGCATAACGGCGCGCCTGCTCTTCCAGTGAATCACGCATCTTCACACTCCAGGAAAAAGTTGCTTGCAATTATCTAGCGCGCTATCTATATTGAGTCGCATGAACAGTAATCAAGATGACAAAAAAGTGAAGCCTGCGCCACTCCAGCTTGATCAGCATCTGTGTTTCGCGCTCTATTCGGCGAACCTGGCGATGCATAAAGTCTATCGCCAGCTGCTGGCGGCGCTGGAGATCACCTATCCGCAATATCTGGTGATGCTGGTGCTGTGGCATCAGGATGATCTGACGGTATCGGAGATTGGTGAAAAGCTGTTTCTCGATTCGGCCACCCTGACGCCACTGCTGAAACGACTGGAGAGCGCTGGTCTGCTGCGCCGCCAGCGTTCGCGTCAGGATGAGCGCCAGGTCGTGGTCACGCTGACCGACCAGGGACGCGCGCTGCAGGAAAAAGCCGCCAGCATTCCGGAAGCGGTACAGTGCGCGACCGCCTGCGATACCGACACTATGGCGGCGCTGAAACAGCAGCTGGACGATCTGCGCGGCAACCTGAATCGCGCCACCTGAGCATCAGGGATGTCGCTGCGGCGGCATCCTGAGAGTGAAGTTTTCCCTTGTGCCTTATAAATAGCACGCGATTGTATAGCGAATAGTGAGGTTATGATGTCTTTAGAAAAAGTGATTTACACCGCCAAAGCCAAAGCAACCGGTGGCCGCGATGGCCGCGCCACCTCGTCTGATAACGTGCTGGACGTGAAGCTGGGCGTGCCAAAAGAGATGGGCGGCGCGGGCGGCGAGGTGACGAACCCGGAGCAGCTGTTTGCTGCCGGCTACTCTGCCTGCTTCCTCGGCGCGATGAAATTTGTCGCCGGCCGCGACAAAATCGCCATGCCAAAAGACGCGTGGATTGAGGGCGAAGTGGGGATTGGTCCTATCCCCACCGGTTTTGGCATTGAAGCAAAACTGAATATCCATCTGCCAGAGATGGACGCGGCGGAAGCGCAGAAGCTGGTTGATGCGGCACACATTGTTTGTCCGTACTCAAACGCGACGCGCGGCAACATCGACGTGACGCTGAATATCATCAACTAAGTTGATGCATGCATAAAAGGCTCCTGCGGGAGCCTTTTTTATCACGAACACCATCCCGCATCCCATCGAACTAAAGAATTTTCTGGTCTTACCATTGGTTAAATGTTCTACTGCTGCGCTCCGTGCATCATCGTAATTATTTGGGTTCAGATTCGTCCCGATCCTACTCGCCAGGTCACGCTTTTCTGCTACGCAAGCGAACCTTACGCTCTTTGCACAGTCACATTTACGGTTGAAGCATCGACACCAGGTCGGGAACAGAAATTTATATGAATTACATTAAAAGTTTAACGCAGCAAAAGTTGTCGCTTTTGCTGGCGCTCTATCTTGGCATCTTGTTGAATTTGCCAATCTTTTATCGCCGTTTTGACGGCTTCTTAACGAAATCCACCGTCACCAACTGGTTATCCGCCGCGGCGGAAGTGACCGCTGCCGTACTGCTGACCTTCTTCCTGATGCGACTGCTGTCGCTGGGTGGCAAATGGTTTTATCGCGTGATCGCCAGCCTGCTGGTGGTGATTTCGGTTGCCGCCGCCTATTACATGGCGTTCTTTAACGTGGTGATCGGTTACGGCATCGTGGCGTCGGTCATGACCACCGATGTCGATCTCTCTAAAGAGGTTATCGGGCTGCACTTTGTATTGTGGATGGTGCTGGTGAGCGCACTGCCGCTGCTGCTGATCTGGCGCAATAACCTGAGCCTGACACTGATTGAACAGCTGAAAACCCCCGGTCAGCGTCTGAAACCTACAGTGATCCTGCTGCTGAGCGTGGCGCTGGTATGGCTGCCGATTCGCTACTTCGACAAGCTGCAAAAAGCCAATGAAGAGATCACCAATATCGACCTGCCAAGCTATGGCGGCGTAGTGGCGCACTCTTATCTGCCTTCGAACTGGATCGCGGCGCTGGGCCTGTTCGCCTGGACCAAGGTGGATGAGAGGCTGGACAGCCAGGAGTTACTCGATCCGGCGAAGAAGTTTACCTATATAGCGCCGCCTGGCATTGACGATACCTATGTGGTGTTTGTGATTGGCGAGACCACGCGCTGGGATCACATGGGCATGCTGGGCTATAACCGCGATACCACGCCGAAGCTGTCGAAAGAGAAGAATCTGGTGGCATTCCGCGGTGAATCCTGTGATACCGCCACCAAGCTGTCGCTGCGCTGCATGTTTGTGCGCGAGGGCGGCACCATGGATAACCCTGGCCGTACGCTGAAAGAGCAGAACATTTTTGCGGTGATGAAAGAGCTGGGCTTCACCTCCGAGCTGTTCGCCATGCAGAGCGAAGTGTGGTTCTACGACAACGCCGATGTGAATAACTTCTCGTTCCGCGAGCAGATTGGTTCTGAGAAGCGTAATCAGGGCAAAGCGGTGGACGATATGCTGCTGGTGCCAGAGCTACAGGCTTCACTGCAGCGCTTCCCGAAAGGCAAGCATCTGGTGGTGTTGCACACGAAAGGTTCGCACTATCTCTATTCACAGCGTTATCCGCGCGAGTTTGCCCGCTATCAGCCTGAGTGTATTGGCGTGGACGATAAGTGCAGCAAAGCCCAGCTGATTAACGCCTACGACAACTCGATTCTGTATGTTGATACCATGCTGGACAGCGTGCTGGATCAGCTGCGTGATAAGAAGGCGATTGTGTTCTATGCCGCGGACCACGGTGAGTCGATCAGCGAAAATATGCACCTGCACGGTACGCCGCGCGAGATGGCACCGCCGGAGCAGTTCCGTGTGCCGATGATTGTCTGGGCGTCGGATAAGTATTTGCAGGACCCGACCAACCGCAGCAACTTTGAGCGCTTGCAGGCGCAGCAGCGCGTCGGCAAAACCCATCGTCACGTCGAACTGTTCGACACCATTTTAGGGTGTCTGGGTTACAGCTCGCCGGATGGCGGTATTAAAGCGGCGAATAACTGGTGCCAGGCACCTGCCTCGACCAGCAGTGCAAAAGCGTTGTAATTCGTGCCTGGATCTTATTGAGCAGGCAGGTGTTTAAGGCACTGCTTGCTTTCCAGGCAATCAGGCGGATTTTCGGGAAAAGGGATTGACGCTCTAAAGTCACGGCAGTAATATTCGCCCCCATCGGCGAGTAGCGCAGCTTGGTAGCGCAACTGGTTTGGGACCAGTGGGTCGGAGGTTCGAATCCTCTCTCGCCGACCATCATTTAAGAAACCTGCTTTGCAAAAAGCAGGTTTTTTTTCGTCTGTCGTAAAAGAGGATGAGAACCTCCGAAGGAGGTTTGAGCCGAGCGAAGCGAGACCACTGTGTCTGTCGTTTTTGCACTCTCAGGGTGAAATACAGGACCGCTCCGTAAAGACGCTGTCTCATCCCTGATCGCTCGGCACACGCCATCCATGGCGTGTGACGCTTTACTCCACGGCCCCGTATCCCACCCTTTATCCGGCTTCGGTGATGGCTGAAGGTTTACTGGCTGCCGTGCACATCCCCAGGTGCGTATAAATACGCACCCTACAAAAGTGCATAATCCTGTAGATACCGTCTTGCCGGTTACCTGGCAAGACATATTTCGGCATCGAACGGACGACCCGATTTCAGCACGCCATAAGCCAGCTGCAGCAGCTTCTTCATCGCCGCGCACACCACGACTTTTCCCGTTTTCTTACCCGCATCCAGCCGTTTCTTCAGCGCACTCACCGCCGGATTCCACTTCATCGCCACTATCGCAGGCATGTACAGGGCCTTGCGCATCGCGCTGTTGCCCATCTTCGATATCCTGCTTTTGCCCTTCCACTCACCGGACTCCTGCCGCATCGGATTCAGACCCACCCACGCCACAAGCGCCTTGCTGCTGCTGAACCTCGACATGTCCCCCAGATACGCCAGCATCGTGCTGCTCAGCACGCCCGCGATGCCCGGGATGGACTCCAGCAGTTCCCTGTTCTTTTTAAGGCCCGGATCATTGTCGATATGGTCGTTTATTGCCCGCTTCGTTTCGTCTATCTGCGCATCCAGCGCCGCAATGACCACGCGGATTGAGGGCTGCACCACCGCATCCGAGACCTCCAGCCGGTTCTCTTCCATCTGCCGCATTTCCTGAAGATTCGTCAGGCGCTTCACCAGCGCCTTCAGCCTGCGTTCATTCAGCGGCGCCGGCTGCCACAGCGACGGGCCGTGCAGTTTACAGTAGCGCGCTATCATGCGCGCATCGTCTTTATCCGTCTTGTTACGGCTCAGCTCCGCCTGTCCGAAGCGCCTGATGCGCGCGGGATTTTCCACGCTGACATCATAGCCTTCGTCGTGCAGGAAGGTGGCCAGCGGCTCACTGTACGCGCCGGTAGCCTCCATGCAGATATGGCAGCAGCCGAACGGCTCCAGCCATTTTTTCAGGGCGATAAAGCCCTTAGGGGTGTTGGGAAAGACTTTGGTTTTGTAAGACGTGTCGCCTTTCCAGACGGCCACATCAAACTTTCCGGAGGCAACATCAATGCCGACAGGCATACGGGTTTGCATAGATTCTCCTTAACAGCACAGGGAAACCGCCATGACCATCCTTATGGATGCGTGCTCGGGGCACAGGATACCGTCCGGTCTTGAAGGCGGGAGTTAAGTTGCCGGGGATGAATCTACGAAGCAGGCTTTATGCCCAGGGGGCGCCCCCATCTCACCAGCAACTTCCCGATGATCAGTCGGGGATCATCATACCCGGAGGAGAATGATCGGGATATAAGGGGCGCCATTCATGGCGAGCGGACGGCCACGCCGGAAGCCACGCCCATCATTCAGCAGCACGTTCCCTGTAGGAGCGCCATTCATGGCGACCGGACGGCCACGCCGGAAGCCACGCCCATCATCCAGCAGCACGTTCCCTGTAGGGGCGCCATTCATGGCGACCGGATGGCCGCGCCCGCATCCACGCCCATCATTCAGCAGCACATTCCCTGTAGGGTCGCCATTCATGGCGACCGGATGGCCGCGCCGGAATCCACGTCCATCATTCATGGCGATCTGATGACCTTCCCTGAACCAGACTCACATTCTCGCAGCCATCAAGCAAAGTCATCAATTTACGCGTTCCATTAATCATCACCGGGATAAACCGTATTATCCTTCAACACCGCTCTTCATCCCTTGCTGCATCAAAGCACCTCTCTTAATTCGCGACACATTCTGCTTATGACCGGCTTTTGCTTTTTGCTGATTTCTTATGCCATTACGCCAGCATATTTCGCTGCCTGAACGTCATAACGCACGGGGAATCGTTCAGATATTCAACATTTACCGACAACTTTAAGACGTTTTTTAACGGTGATAATCACTGTCATCAGGCGCTATTGCCAGAGAATCACACGGCATTGCGCGCTTTATCACCTTTTTAAATTTTGGCTTAGCGTGCAAACACTGTTTTTTATCGTTGCTTGCACTTACTCACACTCTGTGTAAATAACCCCACGTTGTATTGACGTTCATTGCAACTGTTGACAAATTGATGCGTCAATAAGATGCAGAGACGGTCAGCGCTGGCAGGTTCCACGGCGTCAGCGCTACAACAATAACCGCTCGCATTTTGGTCATTACATAACTGACCTGCCCGAACCGCATAAAAAAATCAGAGGTCGGGCGACGCACACAACATCACATCACAATGGAGCAAAACATGATCAACTCCCTGGCCAAATCCAGGATGCTGAAGGTCGGTCTTAGCCTGATTGCTATGACCGTGGCCGCGGGCGTTCAGGCGAAAACCCTCGTTTACTGTTCAGAAGGTTCGCCGGAAGGCTTCAACCCGCAGCTGTTCACATCCGGCACCACTTACGATGCCAGCTCAGTACCGATCTACAACCGTCTGGTTGAGTTCAAAACCGGTACCACTGAGCTGCAGCCGGGCCTGGCAGAAAAATGGGACGTCAGCGAAGATGGTAAAACCTATACCTTCCATCTGCGTCAGGGCGTGAAGTGGCAAACCACCAAAGACTTCAAGCCGACCCGCACCTTCAACGCTGATGACGTCGTGTTCTCCTTCGAGCGCCAGCTCGATAAAAACAACAAGTACCACGGTGTCTCCGGCGGCAGCTACGAATACTTCGAAGGCATGGACATGCCGAAGCTGATCGCCAAAATCGAAAAAGTGGATGACTACACCGTACGCTTCACGCTGACCCGTCCGGAAGCGCCGTTCCTCGCCGACCTTGGCATGGACTTCGCGTCAATCCTGTCGAAAGAGTACGCCGACAACATGCTGAAAGCCGGCACGCCAGAAAAACTGGACCTCAACCCGGTGGGTACCGGTCCGTTCGTGCTGCAGCAGTACCAGAAAGACTCACGTATTCTGTACAAAGCCAACCCGGACTTCTGGGGCACCAAGCCAAAAATCGATCGCCTGGTGTTCTCCATCACGCCAGATGCTTCAGTGCGCTACGCCAAACTGCAGAAAGGCGAGTGTCAGGTGATGCCGTATCCCAACCCGGCTGATATCGCCAGCATGAAGAAAGACACCAAAATCAACCTGATGGAACAGCCAGGGCTGAACGTCGGTTACCTGTCTTTCAACACCGAGAAAAAACCGCTGGATAACGTCAAAGTGCGTCAGGCTCTGACCATGGCGGTGAACAAGCAAGCGATCATTGATGCGGTCTATCAGGGCGCCGGTCAGGCAGCGAAAAACCTGATCCCACCAACCATGTGGGGCTACAACAATGACGTCAAAGACTACGCTTACGATCCGGCCAAAGCCAAAGAGCTGCTGAAAGAAGCGGGCATGCCGGATGGCTTCAGCATTGACCTGTGGGCGATGCCGGTACAGCGTCCGTACAACCCGAACGCCCGTCGTATGGCGGAAATGGTTCAGGCTGACTGGGCGAAAATCGGCGTGAAAGCCAAAATCGTTACCTTCGAGTGGGGCGAGTACCTGAAGCGTGCTAAAGCCGGTGAACATCAGACCGTGATGATGGGCTGGACCGGTGATAACGGGGATCCGGATAACTTCTTCGCCACCCTGTTCAGCTGCGCGGCAGCGAAAGACGGTTCTAACTACTCACGCTGGTGCTACAAGCCGTTTGAAGATCTGATTCAGCCAGCGCGTGCTGAAGCCGATCACAACAAACGTATTGAGCTCTATAAGCAGGCGCAGGTGGTAATGCACGACCAGGCGCCAGCACTGATCATCGCGCACTCAACCGTGTACGAGCCAGTGAGCAAGAAAGTGAGTGGCTATGTGGTTGATCCATTAGGTAAACATCACTTCGAAAACGTCGACATCCAGGAATAACCTTTCGGATTATCGCGGTCAGGGCCAGCATGGCTGGCCCTCGGGCGGCACCTTCGCCGCCCGTACTCCGCACTTTATTTCCGGCTAATTTCTTATAAACCCTCAATACATTGCGCTGATGCAGCGTGAAGTATGACGGGGATTTTGAAGCGCTTCTTGCGTCGCGTCCGGCTATGCCGGCTGCGGATTGTGAGCAATGTAGTCCATGGCGTTAGCGCCACGGAAAATGACTGAGAATCCGGCTTATGCTGCAATTCATACTCCGACGTCTGGGCCTTGTCATCCCGACGTTCATCGGTATTACATTATTGACCTTTGCCTTCGTTCACCTGATCCCCGGCGACCCGGTGCTGATCATGGCCGGTGAACGCGGCATCTCCCCCGAACGTCATGCGCAGCTGATGGCCCAGTTTGGTCTCGATCAGCCGATGTGGAAACAGTACATCACTTACATCAACGGCGTGCTGCATGGCGATCTCGGCATCTCGCTGAAAAGCCGCATCCCGGTGTGGGATGAGTTCGTGCCGCGCTTTAAAGCCACGCTTGAGCTGGGCATTTGCGCCATGATCTTCGCCGTTGCCGTGGGTATTCCGGTCGGCGTGCTGGCGGCGGTGAAACGCGGCTCAATTTTCGATCACACCGCGGTGGGCATCTCGCTGACCGGCTACTCAATGCCGATCTTCTGGTGGGGCATCATGCTGATCATGCTGGTGTCGGTGCAGCTCAACCTGACGCCGGTCTCCGGTCGCGTCAGCGACACCATCTTCCTTGACGACAGCCATCCGCTCACCGGCTTTATGCTGATTGATACGCTGCTGTGGGGCGAAGAGGGCGACTTCAAAGATGCGGTGATGCACATGATCCTGCCGGCCATCGTGCTGGGCACCATTCCGCTGGCGGTGATTGTGCGTATGACGCGCTCCTCGATGCTGGAAGTGCTGGGTGAAGATTACATCCGCACCGCACGCGCCAAAGGCCTGACGCGCATGCGCGTGATCGTGGTGCATGCGCTGCGTAACGCCATGCTGCCGGTGGTCACGGTGATCGGTCTGCAGGTGGGCACGCTGCTGGCGGGCGCCATCCTCACCGAAACCATCTTCTCCTGGCCGGGACTCGGCCGCTGGCTGATCGAAGCACTGCAGCGCCGTGATTATCCGGTGGTGCAGGGCGGCGTGCTGCTGGTGGCAATCCTGATCATTCTGGTCAACCTGCTGGTTGATCTGTTGTACGGCGTGGTGAATCCGCGCATCCGTCATAAGAAATAAGGGGGAATCATGTCTGCTGTTGATCCCGCAAGCGTCACCGCTGCACCGAAGCCGATGACCCCGATTCAGGAATTCTGGCACTATTTTAAACGTAACAAAGGCGCGGTTATCGGCCTGGTTTACATCATTCTGATGCTGCTGATCGCCATCTTCGCCGATGTGCTGGCACCGCATGCCCCGGCTGAGCAGTTCCGCGATGCGCTGTTGCACCCGCCGGTGTGGCAGGAGGGCGGTAGCTGGAAATTTATTCTGGGCACCGATGACGTCGGCCGTGACATCCTGTCGCGCCTGATGTTTGGTGCGCGCCTGTCGCTGCTGGTGGGCTGCATGGTGGTCGTGCTGTCGCTGATTCTGGGCGTGATTTTCGGCCTGATGGCCGGTTATCTCGGCGGCGTGGTGGATGCAGTGATCATGCGCCTCGTCGATATCATGCTGGCGCTGCCAAGCCTGCTGCTGGCGCTGGTGCTGGTGGCCATCTTTGGCCCGTCGATTGTCAACGCCTCGCTGGCGATCACCTTCGTCGCGCTGCCGCACTACATTCGCCTGACGCGCGCAGCGGTGCTGGTGGAAGTCAATCGCGACTACGTGACCGCCTCCAGCGTGGCCGGTGCCGGTACGCTGCGCCAGATGTTCATCAATATTCTGCCTAACTGCCTGGCACCGCTGATCGTGCAGGCGTCGTTAGGTTTCTCCAACGCCATCCTGGATATGGCCGCGTTGGGCTTTCTCGGTATGGGGGCGCAGCCGCCGACGCCGGAGTGGGGCACCATGCTCTCCGACGTGTTGCAGTATGCGCAGAGTGCCTGGTGGGTCGTGACCTTCCCCGGAGTGGTCATCCTGCTGACGGTTCTGGCCTTTAACCTCATGGGCGATGGTTTGCGTGATGCACTCGACCCGAAACTCAAGCAGTAAAGAGGCACCGAGATGGCGTTATTAAATGTAGAAAAACTGTCGGTGCATTTCGGCGACGAAAAGGCACCGTTCCGTGCGGTTGACCGCATCAGCTACCAGGTAGAACAGGGCCAGGTCGTCGGGATTGTCGGCGAGTCCGGATCCGGTAAATCGGTCAGCTCGCTGGCGATCATGGGGCTGATTGACTATCCCGGTCGCGTGAAAGCGGAGAAGCTGGAGTTCAATCAGCGCGACCTGCAGCGCATCTCCGAAAAAGAGCGCCGCCAGCTGGTGGGCGCAGAAGTGGCGATGATCTTCCAGGACCCGATGACCAGCCTAAACCCGTGCTATACAGTGGGCTACCAGATCATGGAAGCGCTGAAGGTGCATCAGGGCGGCAGCAAGCGCACACGGCGTCAGCGTGCCATCGACCTGCTGGAGCAGGTGGGCATTCCCGATCCGGCGTCGCGGCTTGATGTCTATCCGCATCAGCTGTCTGGCGGCATGAGCCAGCGCGTGATGATCGCCATGGCCATTGCCTGTAAGCCGAAGCTGCTGATTGCCGATGAGCCAACCACGGCGCTCGACGTAACCATTCAGGCGCAAATCATCGAACTGCTGCTGGAGTTACAGAAGCAGGAGAACATGGCGCTGATCCTGATCACGCACGATCTGGCGCTGGTGGCCGAAGCGGCGCAGCACATCATCGTGATGTACGCCGGTCAGGTGGTGGAAAGCGGCAAAGCGGTGGATATCTTTAAAGCGCCGCGTCACCCGTATACGCAGGCGCTGCTGCGTGCGCTGCCGGAGTTTGCCGCCGACAAAGCGCGGCTGGCGTCGCTGCCGGGCGTGGTGCCGGGCAAGTATGACCGCCCTAACGGCTGTCTGCTCAATCCGCGCTGCCCGTACGTGACCGACCGCTGCCGTACTGAAGAACCTGAGCTGCGCGATATTCCGGGCCGCCAGTCCAAATGTCACTTCCCACTGGATGATGCCGGGAGACCGACTTATGAGTCTTGATAACACGAAGCAGGATTACCTGCTGCAGGCGATTGACCTGAAAAAACACTATCCGGTGAAAAAGGGTCTGTTCGGCCAGGAGCGCCTGGTGAAGGCGCTGGACGGCGTCTCCTTTAACCTCGAGCGTGGCAAAACGCTGGCGGTGGTGGGCGAATCCGGCTGCGGTAAATCCACGCTGGGTCGCCTGCTGACAATGATTGAAACGCCGACCGCCGGCGAGTTGTACTGGCACGGGCAGGATCTGCTGAAACACGATCCGCAGGCGCAAAAGCTGCGCCGGCAGAAAATCCAGATTGTGTTCCAGAACCCGTATGGCTCGCTCAATCCGCGTAAGAAAATCAGCCAGATTCTGGAAGAGCCGCTGGTGATCAATACCGCGCTGAGCAAAGCGGAACGGCGGGAAAAAACGCTGGAGATGATGGCCAAAGTGGGCCTGAAAACTGAGCACTACGATCGCTATCCGCACATGTTCTCCGGCGGTCAGCGCCAGCGTATCGCTATTGCACGCGGCCTGATGCTCGATCCCGACGTGCTGATTGCCGATGAGCCGGTCTCGGCGCTCGACGTCTCGGTGCGCGCTCAGGTGCTCAACCTGATGATGGATTTACAGCAGGATCTCGGCCTGTCCTATGTGTTCATCTCGCATGACCTGTCGGTGGTGGAGCACATCGCCGACGAGGTGATGGTGATGTACCTCGGACGCTGTGTGGAAAAGGGCAGCAAAGAGGCGATCTTCAGCAACCCGCGCCATCCGTATACTCAGGCGCTGCTGTCGGCCACGCCACGCCTCAATCCGGACGAACGCCGCGAGCGCATCAAACTGACCGGTGAGCTGCCGAGCCCACTGAATCCGCCGCCGGGCTGTGCGTTCAACGCACGCTGTCGCCGTCGTTTCGGTACCTGCGTGCAGCTGCAGCCGAAACTGAAGCAGTATGGTGAGCAGCAAATTGCCTGCTTCGCCGTCGACCAGGATGAGAATCAGCCGGTGGCGATGCCGTAATTACGGCCAGTCAGTGCGAAAGGCTCCTGCGGGAGCCTTTGTTATTGGTGGCATGATACATCAGTAAAATTAACCTGACGTGTCTTAATCGCCTGCGATGGCAGAAATGTATTACGCGACTGAATCTTTAAATCGCTGGTCCTGAACGACAGCGAAAAGGTTAAGGCAAATTCTGAATCCGTGCCGCATTGTGTGAGCGCCGTCACGGCCAGAGATAACTGCATATTTCCATGGTAAGTTGTTTATTATCAGTGCTTTAGCTTAATTATCTTGCGGCTACTATTTCCGTTAATCGATTTTTATTAATCCTGCTCAATTAATCAGTGCATGCTTTTTGCATCTGTATATTTTCAATCTTTCAGATAAAACTCTTTTGTCGAATCTGCGGTTTTAATAATCAGAATTCTCTCACCGTGTCTTAACGTGTGTGTTATATTCGCGGAAATTACCCCTCCGCTTTAACAGGCTCTGATCATGAAGAACTACGACGATCTGCAGCGTTTCCAGGAAAAAACGCAAACGCTGGACATTGCTTTTAAGGATATGTCCGGGCAATCGCTGGAAGCCGATCACAGCCAGTGGGCGATCATCCGTCAGCTGGCGACGGATGATGAGCCGGAGCTGGGTAGCGGCCAGCGCGTCGATCTGCCACAGCCGCAGCCGATTCGCGGCGATGAGTTTGTCGCGCCGCCACAGGCTCTTAATCCGGCGCCCGTCGCCCGCAGTGAAAAGGCATCGCTGCTGCAGAGCCTCGCCGCCAGCGCGCCGGCACCCGACACAGAAACACCGCGCAGCGCGTTATTCCCGCCAGCAAGCAGCGCGCCCACTGCCGCGTCAGTGTCGTCACTGGCACCGGCAGCCACGCACGTAGCGCGTCAGGCGGCCACTTCACTGTTCCCACCGCCGCCGATCAGCGCGCCGGTTGCTGAACAGGCGGTTGTCCCTGCTGCCGCAGCACCGGCCACTACGCCCGCCGTGGCGCAGCCGGAGCCTGCTACGCCCTCGCGCTTTGGCGCACTGTTCCGCTCGCGTGCGGCGGAACCGGTTCATTTATCTAAAGAAACACTGCTCAAACCGTTACTGGAGAAGATCGCGCTATGCCATTAGTTTGTGTGTGCTCGCCAAAAGGGGGAGTAGGAAAAACCACCATGGCGGCCAACCTGGCCTGGAGTCTGGCGCGTGCCGGCAGCAAAGTGCTGGCGATCGATTTTGACGTACAAAATGCGCTGCGCCTGCATTTTGGCGTACCGCTGCACGACAGCCGCGGCTTTGTGGCGCGCTCGGAAGAGCACGCTGACTGGAGTCAGTCAATCCTTACCACCGGCAGCAACATCTTTGTCATGCCTTACGGTGAAGTGACTGAAGCGCAGCGTGAGCGCTTCGAACACAACCTGGCGCACGATGCCCACTTCTTAAAACGCGGCCTGGATACCGTTCTGAATTATCCGGGTCTGGTGATTATTGCGGATTTTCCGCCGGGACCCGGTCCGGCGCTGAAAGCCATGCAGAAGCTGGCCGATATGCATTTAGTGGTGATGCTGGCGGATACCGCCTCGGTGGCGCTGCTGCCGCAAATTGAAAACCATCGAATGATTGGCCAGCCATTAAATAATCAGCACGGTCATTATTTCGTGCTCAACCAAAGTGATAATCGCCGGAATATCAGCCGTGAAGTAACCGCATTTATGCAGCAGCGGCTGGGCGATAATTTACTTGGCGTGGTGCACCGCGATGAAAGCGTGGCTGAGGCCAATGCCTCGCAGCAGTCAATCTATGATTTCAGCCCGGCTTCGGCAGCGGCGTTTGATATTGAACTGGTGGCAAAACGGGTGGCGAATATCCTGAATATCAACGTAGGCAACGGCGAAGTTCAGGCACCGATCCGCAGTCATTATTAACAAGCCCGGCCGCCAGCGGCCTGGTTCAAATAATAACAACACAGCTTCTTCAGGGTGAATCATGAGTAAACTCGGGTTTTACCTGCTGCTGCTGGTGCTTGCACCGGTCGCTGCGGTAATCGTCATCACGCCTATGGACAGCCAGAAACAGTATATTTTTGGTTTGATCAGTATTGGCATGATGTTTTTACTGGGCTTCAGTAAAAGCCGTAAAATAACCATTGTGATGGTTTTTCTTTCCGCGCTGATGTCGACCCGATATATCTGGTGGCGCACCACGGAAACGCTGCAGTTTAATTCCGAGATTGAAGCGATTCTCGGTATCGGCTTATATCTGGCCGAGCTGTATGTCTGGCTGATCTTAATTCTCGGCTTCCTGCAAACCAGCTGGCCATTAAAACGCACCATCGAACCGCTGCCGGATGATACCCGCTTGTGGCCGACGGTCGATGTCTACGTGCCGACCTATAACGAAAGCCTCGACGTGGTGCGGGATACCGTACTGGCGGCGCAGTGTATCGACTACCCGCGCGATAAGATCAAAGTTTACCTGCTGGATGATGGCAAACGCAGCGAGTTCGCGGTATTTGCCGCCGACGTTGGCGTCGGCTATATCACCCGTGACGATAACCGCCACGCCAAAGCCGGCAACCTCAATCACGCCATGAAAATCACCAAAGGCGAGCTGATTTGCGTGTTTGACTGCGACCACGTGGCGACGCGCACGTTCCTGCAGGCCACCGTCGGTCCGTTCCTGAAAGATCCGAAGCTGGCGCTGCTGCAGACGCCGCACTACTTTTATTCGCCGGATCCGTTCGAACGTAACCTGCGCGCCGCGCGCAGCATCCCGAATGAGGGCTCGCTGTTTTACGGTCCGGTGCAGCAGGGCAACGACAACTGGAACGCCACGTTCTTCTGCGGCTCCTGTGCGGTGATCCGCCGCAGCGCGCTGGAACAGATTGGTGGCTTCGCGGTGGAAACCGTCACCGAGGACGCGCATACCGCGCTGAAAATGCAGCGTCTCGGCTGGGGCTCGGCGTTCCTGGCAATTCCGCTGGCGGCGGGACTGGCGACCGAACGTCTGGGCCTGCACGTGATTCAGCGTACCCGCTGGGCGCGCGGCATGACGCAGATTTTCCGCGTCGACAATCCGCTGCTGGGCCGTGGGCTCAAGTGGCAGCAGCGTCTGTGCTACCTCAACGCCATGCTGCACTTCCAGTTTGGCCTGCCGCGCGTGGCGTTCCTCACTGCGCCGCTGGCTTACCTGCTGTTTAACCTGAATATTATCCACTCGTCGGCGTCACTCATCTTCGCTTACGTACTACCGCATCTGGTGATGTCGCTGTACGTTAACTCGCGCATGAACGGCAAATTCCGCTACACCTTCTGGGGTGAAATCTACGAAACCGTGATGTGCTTCCACCTGGTGATTCCGACGCTGCTGACCCTGCTGTCGCCAAAGCACGGCAAATTCAACGTGACGGATAAAGGTGGCCTGCTGGACCAGGGCTTCTTTGACTTCCACATCGTGCGGCCTCACGTCATCGTTGCCGCGCTGCTGTCGATTGGCATCGTGGCCGGCGTGGTGCGCGCCGTGGCGCATGATTACTTCGGGGTGGACCCGTATGTGATTGCGCTCAACGTCGGCTGGGCGGTGTTCAGCCTGATCATCCTGATGGCAGCGATTGCCGTGGCGCGTGAAACCAAACAGGTGCGTAAAACCATTCGTATCGAGGTGCAGATCCCGGCGGTGATTCACTATGCCAGCGGCATCTCTTCGCGCACGCAAACCAGCGATCTGTCGATGGGCGGCGCGCAGCTGGATGCGCCGGACAACCGGCATGAGCACGATGAAATCGAAGAGATCGATCTGCTGCTGAAATCGGGTGCCATCACCATTCCGGTGAGCAAGATCTCCGGTGATGAGGAGACCATTCGCCTGCGCTTTGGCGC
Organism: Pantoea sp. SGAir0184; assembly: GCF_043544755.1. Classification (NCBI taxonomy): domain Bacteria; kingdom Pseudomonadati; phylum Pseudomonadota; class Gammaproteobacteria; order Enterobacterales; family Erwiniaceae; genus Pantoea; species Pantoea sp. SGAir0184. Next base: position 4,057,690 of record NZ_CP028050.1, on the reverse strand, counting down.
GATGCCGCTGGCGCGCCGCCGTGAACTGGTGCGCGTGGTGCTGGCGCGGGCCGATGCGTGGATCCAGCCGGAATATAAGCAGGACAATCCGCTGGTGTCGCTCGGCACCATCATCCGTACCGTCTTTGAGCTGTTCTGGCTGAGCTGGAAAGATCGCCGTGAGGCGCGCAAGCGTGATGGCCAGGCAACGGCCAAAGAGGACAGCGCAGCATGAAAACATTGACGTACACGCTGCTGGCCAGCGCGCTGACCACCACGCTGCTGCTCGCCCCTGCCTGGGCAGAGACGCCGGCGGTAACCCAGGACAGCGCCGCGCTCTCTGACGTACCGCCGCCGCAGGGGCTGGATGGCAGTGCCGATCCGCAGCTGAAGCAGGCCGCGGGCGACGCGCCGTACACGCCGGGCGATGCAGCGCCGGTGCAGGAAAATACAGCACCCGCACAGCCAGCAGAGTCAGCACCGCCGGCAGAGTCAGCAACGCCAGCAGCATCGGCGGCGCCTGACATCGTCATACCGCAGGTGGCTGCAGAGGCACCGGCTGCCGCTGAGCCCGCTGGCGCGCTGTTAAACCAGCCGGTGAGTAGCACCATTTCGGTGGCGCAGATGGGACAGCCGCGCGGCATCACCCTGACCGGCGGCCAGCTGCAGTCCGGTATTCTGTTTACCCTGCCGGGTGATGAGGTGATCACTAATGCGCGGCTCAACCTGTCGCTGCGCGTCTCTGCCGCGCTGGCGGCGCGCAACACGTCGCTGCAGCTGATGCTCAACGGCCAGCCGCTCGGCACGCTGCCGCTGGGTGCCAGCGACAGCGATGTCAGCGACTATCAGCTGGATATTCCGGCGGCGATGGTGGTTTCCAGTAATAACCTCAGCTTTAAAATCAACGATGCTGACAAGCTGCTGTGCGAAAAAGAGAGCGCGCAGCAGTATCAGGTCACCATTCTGCCGAAAACCACGCTGAGCCTTGAAGGCCAGCAGCTCAACATCGGCACCAGCCTGCGCAACTTCCCGCGTCCGTTTATTGATGTGCAGCGCATGACGCCCGCCAGCGTGACCTTTGGTTTTGCCGCTAACGTTTCGCCGGATAGCGTCAGCGCCGCCGCGCTGGTGGCTTCCTGGCTCGGCATTCAGTCGGATTACCGTGGCATCCGTTTCCCGGTGGTGCGCGGCGATCTGCCCGAGCACAACGGTATCCTGATCGGCCATCCGGGTGACAAAATCGGCAGCGTGACGCTGCCCGCAGCCCGTGGTCCGCTGCTGCAGGTGATCGATAACCCCAACAATCCGGTGTACAAACTGCTGCTGGTGGTCGGTGCGGATGATGCCCAGCTGCGTCAGGCGGCCAACCGCCTGACCACGCAGCCGCTGGCCACCGATGCCAGCAGCCTGAACGTACCGCCGCAGCCGCTTGGCACGCGCAAACCGTACGACGCACCGCGCTGGATCAACACCAGCCGCCCGGTGCGCCTCAGCGAGCTGCTGCGTAAAGATCAGAGCCTGACCACCACCGGTATCTGGCATGATGCGCTGCGAGTTAACTTCCGCGCGGCGCCGGATCTGTTCCTGTGGGACGGCGACGCGATTCCGGTCAATCTGCACTACCGTTTCCCGTCGGAAAGCTGGATCGATGAAAACAATTCGTTTCTTAACGTCACGCTGAACGGCACCTTCCTGCGCAACCTGACGGTGAACAAAGTCGGGCTACTGGAGAGCGCCTGGCACCGGCTGGGCGGCGATGCACGCCAGGAGCAGTACACGCTGAAGCTGGAGCCGTATCTGATTTACGGCGACAACCAGCTGGCGCTCTACTTCAACATCAAGCCAAAGGCGGATGCGCCGTGCGGCGTGCTGCTCAACAACAACATCAAGAGCCGTATCGAAGAGGATTCGTGGATCGATCTGAGCCACACGCGCCACTTCACCATGCTGCCGAACCTGTCGTACTTCGTCGGTGCTTCGTTCCCGTTCTCGCGGCTGGCGGATTTTTCGCAGACCACGCTGCTGCTGCCAGAGGCACCGGGTGATGCGGAGATCGCGACGCTGCTCGACATGGCCGCGCGCGCCGGTAACGCCACCGGCGTGCCGCTGGTGCAGAACCAGGTGTTGTTTGGTCTGCCGAACGGCGGCACCAATCTGACGCGCCTGCAGCACAGCGATGTGCTGGCAGTGAGTACCATGCAGCACAGCGCCTTCACGCAGCAGATGCTGGCCGGCACCGCTTACCAGACCAGTGGCAACACGCTGGGCGTCAAAGAGCCGACCACCGTCGATAAGCTGCGCGGCTGGCTGACCGGTGACTGGTCTCGCCAGCAGTTGGATGCCGATCGCTACTTCTCCTCAAATGAAGCGTGGCGCGGCTTTGTCAGCTATCGCTCACCGTGGAGCGCCGATCGTCTGGTGGTGATGACGGTCGCCACCAGCGATCAGCAGCTGCTGCGTTTGCACGATGATTTGAATTCGGCGCGCATCAACGCCGGCATCCGCGGTGATACCGCCATCATCACCGATGAGAATGGCATCCGCAGCTTCCGCGTCGGGCCGCAGTTCCCGAGCGGTGAAATGCCGTGGTACATGATGGTGGTGTGGTATGCCAACCAGCACTCGGTACTGATGGCGCTGGCGGCGCTGCTGCTGTCGGCGCTGATCGGCAGTGCGGCCTGGGTGATGCTGAAGCGTCATGCGTGGCGCCGTCTCCACCCGAAAGACGATAGTCACTCCGGCCGGAAGTAAGGATAAAAATAATGAAAAAACAGCTGATAAGTGCCGGTATTCGTCAGGCGTTGCTGCTGGGCGGCGCGCTGGCCTTCTCACAGCCGCTGCTGGCGGCGGAGAGCACCAATCCGGCGTTACAGGCACTGTTCGACCAGGCGGCCTACTGGCATCAGAAAGCGCATGACGATCTGGCGAAAGCCTCGCTGCAAAAAATCCTGATGGTGGAGCCGAACAATACCCAGGCGCTGTATCTGCTGGCGCTCTATTCACAGCAAAGCGGCAGCGCGGCCGATGCGGCACAGTGGCGCGCCCGCCTGAGTGCGGTATCGCCCAACGATCCGCATCTGACGGAGCTGGACAACGCCCGGCAGCTGCAGAGCATTCCGCAGGCGCAGCTGTCGCTGGCGCGTCAGCAGGCGCGCAGCGGTAATATCGCCGCCGCGCTGCAAACCTGGCGCAACACCTTCAGCGGCAACGAGCCGCCGCCGAGCGTGGCGGCAGAATATTATCTGACCATGGCCGGCGACCGCACGTTGCTGCCCCAGGCGGTGGAGGCGCTGCGGCAGTTTGCCGCCGACCATCCGCAGGATACCGGCGCTCAGCTGGCGCTGGGCAAAGCGCTGACCTATCAGGAAGCGACGCGCCGCCAGGGCATTGATGTGCTGGCCAGCATGGCGGACGGTAATAAAGAGGCCGATCGCTCGCTGCGTCAGGCGCTGCTGTGGCTGGCACCGCAGGCGTCGGACGCCGCGCTGTACCAGACCTGGCAGCAGCGCCATCCGCAGGACAGCGCAGTGGTGGATTACTACCGCAAAAATGTTGGCGGCGCGGAGAAGGGCGCGGGCTTTAGCGCGCTGAACAGCGGCGACGTCAGCGGTGCGCAGAACAACTTTGAAAAAGTGCTGCAGGCCAACCCGCAGGACGCCGATGCGCTGGCCGGTATGGGCTACGTGGCGCAGCGCGCCGGACGCTACGCCGAAGCCGCCGATTATCTGACGCGCGCCGCACAGCTGGGCGGCGATCAGAGCCAGCAGCGTCAGCAGCAGGCGGCCGACGCCCGCTTTTACGCGCAGCTGGCGAATGCCCAGCAGGCGCTGAAAAACGGTGACAGCGCGCAGGCGCTGGCGCTGAGTGAGCCGCTGACGCAGGCTGAGGGCGAAAAAGGTATATCGGCGAAGCTGTTCCGCGCTGATGTGCTGCGCCGCAGCAATCAGCTGCAGCAGGCGGAGCAAACCTACCGGGCCATTCTGCAGAGCGATGCCGATAACCGCAGCGCCAAAGAGGGGCTGTTTTACGTGCTGCGCCAGCAAAACCGCAGCGCCGAAGCCAATACCCTGCTGGCATCATTGCCCGACAGCGTGCGCCAGAGCGTGGCACCGCGCGGTAACAGCAGCGATCCGCTGCGTGCGCAGGCAAAACGCGAGCTGGCGGCAGGCAACCGCAGTGCGGCCATCGCCACGCTGAACAGCGCCATTCAGCGCTATCCCAGCGACGGCTGGCTGCGACTCGATCTGGCGCGCATCTACCGCGCGCAGGGCGATAGTTTACTGGCCGCCAACGTCATGCAACCGACCCTGCGCAGCGGTGCCAGCACCAGCGAGCTGTACGCCGGTGCGCTTAACGCCAGCGAGAGCGGTGCCTGGCAGCAGGCCAGCCAGCTGCTGGCGCGCATTCCCAACGGCAGCAAGAACAGCGAGATGCGCGAACTGGCGCAGCGCGTGAATTTCAATCTGCAAATGGCCACCGCCGATCGCTATCTGGCGCAGGGTTCTGACGCGGCAGCGGCCAATACGCTGCGCGCGCTGGCCGCCACGCCGCCAGCCAATCCGGTCGATGCCGGTAATCTGGCGCAGAAACTGGCCAAAGCCGGCGATCTCACCACGGCGGTGACGGTGGTGCGCGGCAACATGCAGCGTGGCGTGCAGGGCAACGCCGGTGATTACGCCGCGCAGGTGGCGGTGCTGAATCAGGCGGGACTGACGACCGAAGCGCAGAGCTTCCTCAGCAGTCCGGAGCTGCAGGCGCGCAGTACGCCCACGCAGCTGGCCGGCATCCGCAACGGTTATGTCATCAATGAAGTCGATCGCCTGCGCGAGCAGAAGCAGTACGCCGCCGCCTATGACAAGCTGGTGGGTGCGCTGCAGCACGATCCGCAGAACCGCGATCTGATGTTTGCCATGGCGCGTCTGTATCAGTCCGGCAAGATGAACAAAGAAGCGGGCGTGGTGTATGACTATCTGCTGACGCAGGATACGCCCACTCAGGATGCGCGCACCGGTGCTATTGATGTGGCGCTGGCGCAGAACGACGTCGACAAAGCGAACACCTTAACCCGCGGCCTGCGCAATGAGCAGACGCCGGATCGCCTGTTACTGCTGGCACGCGTGGCGGAAGCCAACGGCGAGCACAGCCAGGCGATGAGCTACCTGCGCAGCGCGCGCGGCCAGCTGATTGGTCTGCAGGGCGCACAGAGCGGCAGCGTGCCGACCGTCGGCGGCCTGGCGCTGGCGGACAATCCGTTTATCAACCGCAGCACCTCGCCGGTGTCCGGTTCGCCTTCCAGCTATGGCACGGTAATGCCGTGGCAAACGGCACCGGCCACCAGCAGCAGCGCGCAGGACGTCACGCTGGCGAGCACCACGCCGGCGGTCCGGCAGAGCCAGACGCTGCGCCAGATTGACGAAATGATGGACAATCTGCAGGAGAAAACCGGCACCTGGGTACAGGGGCAGATGCAGGTGCGCGGACGCGACGGCGAATCGGGCCTCAGCAAGCTGACCGAAGCCAAAGCGCCGCTGACCTTCTCGACCGTGCCGTTCGGCGAGTCACGCTTCGACTTTACTATGACGCCGGTGTCGCTCACCGCTGGCAGTGCGGCCGGTGATGCGTGGCGTCGCTTCGGCAGCAACGCGCTGGTGCAGGGCAATGTGGTGGCATCCGGCGCGGCCAAAATAGACGATACGCCGTCTTCGTCGACCGATTCGCAAAAGGCCACCGGCGTGGAACTGAATATGGCGCTGAAGGGCGGCAGCTACAAAATCGACCTCGGCAGCACGCCGCTCGGCCAGGATCTCAGTACGCTGGTGGGCGGCGTGCAGTGGTCGCCGAAGCTGACCGATTTCCTGACGCTGATCCTCACCGGTGAACGCCGCGCCATGACCGACAGCCTGCTGTCGTACGTTGGCGTAGAGGACAAGACCAGCGGCAAGCGCTGGGGGCGCGTCACCAAAAACGGCGGCAATGCCATGCTGAGCTTCGATAACGGCGACGCGGGTTTCTATGTCGGCGGCGGCGCTTACAGCTATCTGGGCGAGAACGTGGCGAGCAATAACAGCGTGCAGGCCACTGCGGGCGCTTACGTGCGGCCTTACCACTACGACGACCGCGAGCTGAAGGTCGGCATGAGCCTGTCGTGGATGGATTTCTCCAAAAACCTGAGTTACTTCAGCTACGGTCAGGGCGGCTATTTCAGTCCGCAGAATTATGCCGCGGTGTCGTTCCCCATCGACTTCAGCCGCAAGTTTGATGATCTGAAAGTCAACGTTGGCGGTTCGGTCGGCTATCAGTCGTACAGCCAGGACAAGAGCGCGTATTTCCCCAACGATCCGTCGCTGCAGTCCCAGCTGCAAAGCCTCGCCGATCAGGGCTTTGTCAAAAGCGCCTACTACAGCGGTGAGAGCAAAAACGGCATCGGCTATAACCTGCACGCCGGTGCCGATTATAAGATTAATAAAGATGTCACCATCGGCGGCCAGCTCGGCTATGACACCTTTGGCGATTACAACGAAAGCACAGCCAATCTGTACTTCCGTTATCTGTTTGGAGACAACTAATGAGTGAGCAACCGGGCGCACGCATCAGCCATCCGTATCAGCCGGGCTGGTTTGATCTGGTCAGCGTGATGATTGAGAGCATGCTGGACAACGCTGGCGCGGAGGCGGAAGCCTTCCTCAACGGCGTGGGCGAATTGCTGGCAACGCGCTATCCTTTGCCGGAGGCGCGCACCGTGCAGGATCTGGAGCGCGAAATTAATCTCCAGCTGGCGCGCTTTAACTGGGGCTTTGTTCAGCTGCAGCCGCAGCAGAACGCGATTATGCTTGAGCACCATGCCCTGCCGCAGGGCGACAGCCAGCTTGATGCAGAACGCTGGCAGCTGGCGCTGAGCGCAGTGCTGGCCGGCGTGTACGCGCAGTGGCTACGTGCGCAGGGTGGCAGCGCGGCGGTACCGCTGACGCTGGAAAAAATCGACGGCGGCACGCTGCATTATCGATACCAATAGGAAGCTGTGATGAGAGTGATGCGGTTCTGGCGTCAGTGGATGCTGTGTTTCATGGTGATATTTTTCAGTGCTCAGGCGGCGGCCGATGGCTGGAGCAGTTACAAAAGCCGCTTTATGAGCAGCGACGGCCGCATCAGCGATACGGCCAACAACAACGTCAGCCACACCGAAGGCCAGGGCTACGGCATGCTGCTGGCGGTGGCGTATAACGATCGCGCCACCTTTGATTTGCTGTGGCAGTGGACGCGTACCCATCTGCGCAATCCGCAGAATGACCTGTTCTACTGGCGCTATACGCCGGGCGCAGCCGATCCCATCGCCGATAAAAATGATGCTTCGGACGGGGATGTGCTGATCGCCTGGGCGCTGCAGCGCGCGGCGCAGAAGTGGGGCGGTGATTATCAGCAGGCGTCGGATCGCATTCAGCGCGCGGTCATCAAGCTAACGGTGATCGACTACGCCGGCCGCAAGGTTATGCTGCCGGGTGCGCAGGGCTTCAATAAAACCAGCTATGTGGTGCTTAACCCTTCCTATTTCCTGTTCGCCGCATGGCAGGAGTTTGCGCAGCACAGCCATCTGCGCGTGTGGAACACGCTGATTGATGATGGCCTTGCGCTGCTGGGCGACATGCAGTTTGGCAAAACCGGCCTGCCGCTGGACTGGGTGGCGCTGAACGCCGATGGCTCCGTCGCGCCGGCGGTCGGCTATTCCAACCGCTTCAGCTATGACGCGATCCGTATTCCGCTGAATATCTGGTGGTACGATCCGCAAAGCCTGCGGCTGGTGCCCTTCCAGCGCGTCTGGCAGGGCTACGCGCGCGACACCACGCCAGCGTGGTTTGATGTGCTGGCCAATACCCCGGCACCTTACAATATGGAAGGTGGCCTGACCGCGGTGCGCGACCTGACGCTCAACCAAACCGGCTACCTCAGCGACCGCTTAGCGCCGGAGCAAAACTATTTCTCCGCCAGCCTGCAACTGCTGACCTGGCTGGCTTATCAGGAGAAGCGATAGCCTCTCTGTGCCGGACGGAATCAACCTTCCGTCCGGCCGATCACCATCAGGCCCGCCCGCCTGGCTTCAAACCCTGTTCCACCGTTTCACTCGATTCCAGACCTGTCTGTATTTCATTTCATTCCTGTACTGACCGCGCAGCTATTGCGCCCGATCAACACCATCAGCGCGTACTACACGCAATTTGTCATGCTAAAATGTATAGACAAAAGTGTATGATAAATGCAAACGGAACCGGAGTTTGAGTGGGATACCACCAAGGCGGAAACAAATTTCCGCAAGCATGGTATCCGCTTTGAAGTTGCAGCCCGCGTGTTTGAGGATCCTTTCCACCTGTCGGTGCAGGATCGTTATGAAAATGGGGAATATCGCTGGCAAACCATTGGTAATGTTATGGGGCATGTGGTCATTCTGGTGGCCCATACGGTGCGCTTCGAAACAGATGTTGAGCGAATAAGGATTATCAGCGCACGCCATGCAACGCGTATTGAGAGGAGGCGCTATGAGCAAAGTCAGGTTTAAACGCAGTGAATTACCGCCGCTCACCGATAAGCAACAGGCGGAGCTGGATGCTTTGAGCCGGAAACAGGACAGCGACATCCAGTGTGATGATATTGCGCCGTTAGACGACAGTTTCTGGCAGGCTGCCGAACGGGGGCGTTTTTACCGCCCGGTAAAAACCCAGGCTTCGATCAGAATCGATGCGGATATTCTTGAGTGGTTAAAGGCGCCTGGCAAAGGTTACCAGACGCGCCTCAACGCGATCCTGCGAGCCGCGATGCTAAGAGAACTGCAGGGTAAATAGTGTGCTTATTTAAAATCCGCATACGGTTCCAGTGGCTGTGGTGGCATATCCATGTCGCCGTTCCAGCCGGCCATTGAGTAGCGCACATACAGCAGCCCGTGGCTTGGGGTGTAATCTTTCGCCTGCTGAATGTCCATGGCCAAACCCAGCGACCAGTGCGGCGTGATGCGCCGTTCTATCAACGCCTGCACGGTATAGCCGAAACCGCGTCCGGAACTGCTGTCCGATGACGGATTGCTGGCCAGCGTAAAGCCTGGATTCACCGGGTAGCGCGCCTGAGCGTCGGTGGTTGACTGTGACCACGACACCGAACCGCCGAGTTCATACGACCAGTTTTCCGTGCGCTGACGCCAGGTCAGCGGCACCGCCAGCGAGAAGTAGCGCTGCGGGCTGTAATAGCCGCCCTGGCCAAAGGTGTAGTCGCTCAAATCTTTCTGATAGTGCCACAGCATACTGTTCAGGCCGATGGTGGCGCGCTGGTTGTCGCTATTGATCAGCTTGTAGTAATAGCCTGCCATCAGCCGTTCGCGGCTGTTGTCCGCCACGTTTTCACCGCTGATTTGATGGGCGCTGAGATCGGCCCACACCCCGTGCGCGCCGCCCCGATCGTAGCTCAGGCCGATGCCGCCGCCGGTCGCGACGACGCCGCCCCAGTTTTTGCCGCCGTTAGTGGCCGGATCGCGCGCGCCGGCGTAAGCCAGCAGCGAACTGGAGATTGGGCGACGTGAAGCGGTAAAAGTCACCCCGAGATCGTCGATGTCAGTTTTCCAGCTTACGCCGCCGACCCAGTTAGTGACGGTAAAACCGAGCGGCGTGGTGCCGATATCGGCTGACCAGCGATCGTTGTGCCAGCCGACGCCCAGCGCGGTGCCTTCGTCCCGCTGGGTGAAATCGCGCCGGCAGCCCCCGGCGTTGGCGTCGTTACAGCTGCCGAACTGTTCACTATGGCTGCCATCAGTGGTGGAAAATGTTCCGGCAGAAACCTGTACGTGATCAACGCGCACAAAGCTGCGGCCATCGGCCAGCGGGGTTTCCGCCTGCAGCATGGTGGTATGGGCGGTAAAGTCGGAGGTGCCTCCGTTGCCCTTATCGCGCGAGTAGTCCTGTTCCAGCGTCACGGTGGTGTCCTGCTGGCGATACAGGTCAGCGGCGTCGCTGCGAATGCTGCGCTTCAGCCAGTCGTCCTGGGCCTGCGTGCGCGTCAGCCGGGTATAGCGGGCGTTATCGTCTGGCAGCGCAGGCGTGATGCCGCTGGCGACCATCGCCGCGCGGTAATCCTGCTGTGCCAGCGCGGGCTGGCGCTGCTGTCTCTCCAGCCGCGCGGCATCACGCAGCACCAGCGCTTTTTCCTGTGACGGCGCGACAGCGGCGGCGCGGGTTTTCAGCGCGCTGAACAGCTGCTGCGCTTTGAGGAGATCGCCGCTGTTTTGCCAGGCGAGCGCCACACGCCGGCCGCTGTTCAGGCTCTGCTGCGCCACGCTGTCCGGCAGGCTGTGCAGCGCTGCGCGCGCTTCGGTGGTGCGCTGCAGCGCCAGCAGCGCCTCGATGCGGCCGAGCGCGGCATCGTTGTTGCTGGCGTCCTGCTGCAGCACCTGCTGATAACCGGCCAGCGCTGTTGTGGCATCGCCCCGCTCCAGCGCCCAGTCGGCCAGCGTAATGTCGCGGCGCGGCGAGGCCGGCTGCTGTTGCAGCAAGCGGATGGCGGCGGCTTCATCACCGCGGGCGCGTAGCTCCCCGGCACGCCCGAACGCCTGGTTTTGCGCCAGGCGGTCCGCCAGTTCATGCATGTTGCTGTCCCAGCGGGCGGAGGGTAAACGGTGCAGCGTGGCCAGCGCGGCGGCATCGTCGTCGCCGGATGACTGCCACAGTGCCGTGGCATACAGCGCGGCTGGCTGCTGCGGCTGCTGGCGCACCATCGCGGCCATTACCGCCGCGCCTGCCTGGTTGTCACCGCTGCTGCGTAGCGCATTGGCCAGCCGCCAGGCCAGCCAGACATCATCCGGGCGCGCCTGAGCCGCCTCACGGTATTTCGCTACCGCCTGCGGCCATTGCTGCTGCTGCGCCAGCGTATCCGCGTCGGCCAGCAGGCTCTCAATACGTAAATTGCTCAGGCGCTGCTGCGCCGTGCCGTTACTGCGGTCAAGGCGCAGCGCCTGCTGCCAGTACTGCCGGGCTAACGCGCTGTTTTTACGCGCCTGCGCCACATCACCGAGGCCGATGAGCGCCCAGCTGTCATTACTGTCGATGGCCTGCGCGCTGCGGTACTGCCGTTCAGCGCCGGATAAATCCCCCTGCTTCAGCGCTGCGTCGCCGCTGTCGATGGCCAGCCAGTAACGATTGGTCTGTAACAGGGACTGCCACTTGCCGATTTGCGTGCTGGCCTGGCCCGCCTGAATCGCTTTCTGTAGCCAGCTGATGGCGGCGGCACGGTGACCGGCACGCGCCTGCGCCTGGCCCATGGCACCGAGCAGTTCGGCGTCGTCCGGATTGGCCTTCAGCGCCGCCTGTAATGCGCCGATTGCCGCTGCGCCGCCGCCAGCTTCGACCAGCGCCAGGCCGCGCATGCGCTGGCGGAAGGCCGGATCGGCCAGCATTTTTTGCTGACGCGCCAGCTCATCCGCTCCGCGCTGTTGCGCATCGCCGCTGGTGAACACCTGCAGATACTGCTGCAGGCTGGCAACGCTGCGCTCGCTCACCGGCTGGTTCTGGATCTGCTGCAGCCACAATTCAGACGCGGCATCGCGGCCGCCGTCGCGGTTGGCCAGCTGACGCAGCTGGGTCACCGTCTGATCCGGCTGATTATTATCAAACGCCATGCGCGCCAGCTGTAGCTCGACGCCGATATTGCCCGGATAACGCTGCTCCAGCGCCTGCAACTGACGCCAGGCGAGCGGCTGCTGGCCCGGCAGGCGCGCCACCAGTCGCCAGTACTCCAGTTCGGTGTTTACATCGGGAAAGACGCCGTGAAATAGCGCATCCCACGCTGCTTTGGCCTCCGGCAGCCGTCCGGCGGTGGCCAGCAGCCGCGCCTGCTGCAGCTGCTGACGTCCTTCGGGGCTCATCAGGCGCAAACCTGCCGCAGATTCGCGTGTGGCGGCGTCATCCGGCGCAGCCTTTTGCAGCGCATCGAACAGCTGCTGCGCTTTGGCCTGATCGCCCTGACGCAGCGCCATACGAATGCGTGCCGCCAGCACCTGCGGGTTATCCGGATCGATTTTTTCCAGCCGGTACAGCGACTGCTGCACCAAATCGTATTTGTTGGTGGATTCGCCGGTACGAATCTGCATCAGCAGCCACGCGACCGGCGCCACCTGCGGACCGGGCGCGGCCGCCACGCTGCCAGCCAGCGCACTAGCGATCAGCAGCGCAAGCGGTAACTTATTCATCGTCATCCAGCTCAGCCAGGCGACGACGGCTCACCATGCGCATCAGGCGCCAGGCCATCAGGGCGAACAGGATCACCACCAGCACGGCACACACGGCCAGCCATACCGGATGGGTGGCCAGCAGATTCCACAGCCGCTCCCACCACGGCAGATGCCCGACAAAGTAGGTATCGCCCACGCGCACGCTGTTGACGCCGGACTCCCGGACGATGCTGACAGAACCGAACATCGCCGCGCGTTTGCCGCTGTCGCGCAGCGCACCGTTCAGCAACTCCCAGCCGCGTGGGCTGTCAGCCAGCAGCGCCACCACACTGCGCTGATCGTGGAACGGCGACTGGAAGCCAACCAGAGCGCCGAGCGGACCGCGCGAACTGATGCCGGTCTGGCTTTCGGCGGTGCGCTCGCTGGCTGACAGTGGCACGTTGGGCGCGCTGCCCGGGCGCGATGGCATGTTGAGGGTGCTGCGCGTGCGATCCACCAGCAGATTGATCGCCGTGTCCGCCTGCAGATCCGGCGGAATGCTGCCGATCAGCAGCAGATCGGCATCGTGGTCTTTGGCGTTGCGCCAGTCATCGCTCATCTGCACGCGCAGTGCCGGATAGCCGGTCTGGGCGCCGATCGCCCCCAGCGCGTCAAGCAGCGTACTGACTTCGCCGCTCTCCGGTTTTGCCGGCACCAGCACCAGGGTTTGCGCCAGATCGGCGTAGCGGCTGAACGGGAAGCCAGCGCTGGCAAACGCGCCGAGCGAAGGCATTTCGATGTAGTGACGATAGCCGGAGAAATCGATGCTGGAGCGATCGTCGATCACCGCATGATGCGCGACGGGGGTGACGGTTTCACAGCGGCCATCGGCAGTGCCGCCGATAAAGGTATTGGCGTAGTCAAAATCAAAGCGCAGCTGGTTCACCACACCGAGACGCAGTGCCGGAATGGTCAGCTGACGGCTGTTGTCCTGCAGGCCCTGCATCAGCGGAATGCGCATCAGCTGCTGGCCCGCGCCATCTTTACTGGTCAGCGGATAATCCTGCATGAACTGGTTATTGAGATGCACCGCCAGCCGTGAGCCGTCCTGCTGCACCGGTGAGGTGTAGCGATAGATCAGGTCCATATCAATGCCGCGTGCGCGCACCAGGAACAGATCCGGCGGCAGGTTGAGCGTCAGGCTAATCGGGTTGGGTTGCAGGCCATCAGCCTGCAGCTGGTTCTGATACTGCGTCAGTTCACCAAAGGTGGTGCGGCGATCGGTGCGTACCCAGTTTGGCGCATCGTACGGCTGGCGCGGGGCCAGCAGTTTCACGCTGTCGATGGTGGCGCGCTCGCCGCGCAGCAGCAGTTCACCCTGCGCAATGCCCTCTACTGCAGTGATCAGATCGTTATCGTCGCGGCCGAGAATCAGCAGCATCTTCTGATAGGGATTGTCCGGCTGGCTGATCATTTCCACGGTGGGTTTGTCCACCGGCGGCAGCGTTTGCAGGAAGTCAGGCCGGCGATCGTTAGTGGCGAACACCACCGCGTGCTGTCCTTCCGGCAGCTGGTTATACAGCACCGGGAAGGACTGGCCGCGCCACTGCGCCTGGCTACCGAACCACGAGGCCAGCAGGCCTGCCGCACGCTGTTGCTGCACATCCGGCTGGCCGCTGAAGACCATCGGCAGCTGCAGCGGCCGGTTGTCGCGCGCGTCAAAGAATGGCTCCGGGAAATGGGAGAGATCATTTTTCAGCGGCAGCTTCTGCAGCGTCAGGTCCAGTTTGCTCGCTTTACCGATATCCAGCCAGATGGTGCTGTTGGCCGGATTTTCACACACGTTGGCGTAGTGGCCGACCAGTTCCAGGCGGATACGGTTGAAGTCGCTAATGTAGCGCGGGTCGATCGCCAGCTGAGTCTGGTTCTCTTTGCCGAGCTGATCGGCGGTGACGGTGACCAGTCCCACCAGTTCATCGTTGAGATACACCTTGAGCTGCGACTGCGTCGGCAGCAGCGCCGGCGAAGGCCGGTAGTTGAGCGTCAGCAGCGCGCGCGTGACCACCTCGTCGCTGCGCACGCCGAACTCAATCTGGCTGGTGGGGACGGTGCCGCGCAGCGTCATGCTACCCGGCGGCGGTGCCACCTGGGTAAACAGCAGCTGGCTATCGCGCAGCGGGGCGCTGGCATCGAGCGGTTGGTTCACGTCGGGCAGCGGCACAGAGGTTGCCGCAGGCGGTGCATCAGGAAGCGCCGCCGGAAGTGCCGCCTGCGCCAGAGACGCCGTGCCCAGCAGCAGGGCGGTGAACCAACTCAGTTTTCTCGTCATGGTCATATCATCAGCTTAGGTAAAATCAGTGTTGAGCGTTGCCGGTCGCGGACGGACGCTATGCGGCAACAGCGTTGCCAGCCAGTGCAGTCCGGCGGTCAGGCCACGGAACAGGCGGCGCAGCGGTGCCGGACCATACTCCGCCAGCCGCAAATAGCCTTTGAAGCCGAGCAGCATAATGTCCGCCAGGCTCTGCACCGGTTTATCTTCCGGAAAACCGTCCTGCCACAGCGCCCAGGTATCGGCGCGCGCAAAGGTGCACTGAATGAATTCGATGTGCTGGCGGGTGGAGAGCTGGTGCAGGCGGATACCTGCGCGGCGGCCAAATACGCGCTGTACCTGGCACGGGAAGCTGAACTCCTGCTGTCCGCGCCGCAGCAGCAGCGAGACGCTTTCGTTCTCGCGCAGTGCATCCGGCTCGCGCAGTTCGACGCCCACGCCGCCGTCAGAGTAGTCGCGCAGCGTGCACGGCAGCATATGACCATCGGCGCGTGCCAGCGCCGCCGGCATGGCGATCTCCACGCGGTGCGCTTCACGGATTTGACGCGCTTCCACCGACACCGCCACCGCGCCGCCGAGAATAATCATGTTGTAAACCACCCACACCAGACTGACCCAGATGGTGAGCAGCTCATTGGCCGGGCCATGCGCCATGCGCCAGAAGCCCATGCCGATACCGGCAATGTTCAGCAGCACCAGCAGCATGTAGGGTTTGGTGATCACCCAGTCGAGATGGCGCTCTTCTACCAGGCCCCCTTTGGCGGTCACGTTGAATTTGCCTTTGTGCGGATTAAACAGCGCGACCGTGGTGGGGCGGGCGATGTACCAGGCGAGCACGGTTTCATACACCTCGCTCCAGAACGAGTGGCGCCAGCGCCCCTGGATGCGCGAGTTGGTCAGGCTGGTATGCACCATGTGCGGCAGCACGTAGATGGCGATGGCCAGCGCGGGCGCATAGATGATGTAGGCATGGCACAGCAGAAACGCCAGCGGCGCCAGCAGAAAGATCAGCCGGGGAATACCGGCAAGAAAGTGCAGCATGGCGTTGGCGTAACACAGTCGCTGTACCAGCTTCAGCCCTTTGCCAAACAGCGGATTATCGAGACGGAAGATCTGCACCATGCCGCGCGCCCAGCGGATGCGCTGGCCAATATGCGCTGACAGACTTTCGGTCGCCAGCCCGGCGGCCTGTGGAATGCGGATGTAGGCTGAGGTGTATCCACGGCGGTGCAGTCGCAGCGAGGTGTGTGCATCTTCGGTTACCGTCTCTACCGCGATACCGCCAATCTCATCCAGCGCGCTGCGGCGCAGCACTGCGCAGGAGCCGCAGAAAAAGGCGGCATCCCAGGTGTCGTTACCATCCTGCACCAGACCGTAAAACAGCGAGCCTTCATTCGGCGTCTGGCGGAAACGGCCGAGGTTGCGCTCAAACGGGTCTGGCGAGAAGAAGTGGTGCGGCGTCTGCAGCATGCCCAGCCGGTGATCTTTCAGGAACCAGCCCATGGTGAGCTGCAGAAACGAGCGCGTCGGCACGTGGTCGCAGTCAAAAATCGCCACGTATTCGCTGCGGCAGGTGGTTTTCAGCGCATGGTTGATGTTGCCGGCCTTGGCGTGTTCGTGGCTGGGGCGCACCACGTAATTGACGCCCACGCTGGCAGCAAACTCGCGGAACTCCTCGCGCGTGCCGTCATCAAGAATATAGATGTTGAGTTTATCCTGCGGCCAGTCGATGCCCAGCGCAGCATAGATGGTGGGTTTGACCACGCTGAGCGGCTCGTTGTAGGTCGGCACCAGAATATCGACGCTGGGCCAGCTGGCGATCTCCGGCGGCATGGAGACCGGCTGGCGGTTGAGCGGCCACAGCGTCTGGAAATAGCCCAGCACCAGTACCGTCCACGCGTAGGTTTCCGCGCCAATCAGCAGCAGGCCAAACGTCAGGCTGAGCGGATCGTCCCAGTTAAGGGTTTCCGTATAGCGCCACCACAGATAGCGGCAGGAGATGGTGAGCGACAGCACAATCAGCATGATGGTCACCAGCCGGCCCGGCATACGGCGCACCAGCATGGCCAGCGCCCACAGCAGCAGCACAAACACAAACTGCGTGGTGATATCAAACGGCTGCGAGATGCACAGCAGCGCCAGCAGGCTGGCGGCGATCGCCACTACGATGAACAGCAGCTGACGCACGCGCCGTGGCAGGCGCTGCAGCCAGCGTTCGCTGCGCTGCGGCACGCCGCTGTGCTCCAGCCGCGCCAGCCATTGATACAGCTGCTGGCGCCAGCGGAACAGCGAGCCAAAGGCGTTAAAACGTTTACGCTCGCTGCGCGCGCTGCCGTCCAGCGGCAGCATGATAAGCAGCCACAGGCTCTGGAGTGCATAGCGCACAATATCGAGCGGACGCGGGCGCAGCGGAGAGATATGCGGGAAGTAGCGCTGACGCTGCTGCAGCACGCGCCGCCACGCCGGCGTTTCCAGCCGCAGCAGCGACCAGGCGAGCACGCACCACAGCAGATGCAGCGCGACCGTTAACCGCCCGGCGCCGTGCTGACGCGCCAGGTGCGCGCGCTGCTGCAATGCCTGCGAGGCCTGCGGCACCAGCAGCCAGCGCAGCGCATTCATGCGCCACCTCCGGCAACATGCAGCAGCAGCCAGTTGGCCAGCGTATTGATCTCTTCGCTGGCCAGCGCATGCGGACGCCAGGCGCCCACCGGCTGTTTCATCATCAGCGCTTCCGCCAGCGCTTCATCGCGATGAATCACCTGTGGAATCAGGTTTTTAAGCGAGCGCAGCCACAGCTGATGCAGATCCTGCTGCAGCTGGCTATTGGCGTTAAACTGGTTAATCAGAAACAGCGTCTGCGGCGAAAAGTGCGCGCGGTGCAGGCGCAGCTGGCAGTTGGCATCCAGCGTTAGCAGCTGAAGCAGCCGATCGGCGGCCGGGATGAACGCCTGCTGCCACGGCAGCAGATCCGCCGGAAGGTCGAAAATAATCCACTGATAGCGCTGTTTCAGGGCCGGCAAAGCCTTAAGCAGCGGTTGTGCAATTTCCGCTGTCGCTGCGGTTAAGGATAAGGTCTGCTGATGCGTGAGCGTGCCAGACGGCAGGAAATCCAGCCCCGGCTGATAGCGCAGCGCGCTGTGCTGCCACGGCTGGTTATCCAGCTGGGCGCGCAGCCAGCCGTGCGGCGTGTCGAGCGGCAGATTAAAGTGGGCCGCCAGTTGGTTGGCTGGCGAAAGGTCGATAAGCAACACCGACTGCTGCAGCGCGTTTAGCGCCCAGCCCAGCGCGGCACTGAGTGCCGTCGCGCCGCACCCGCCACGCAGCCCCTGTAAGGCGAGAACCGGCATTAGCGTGGTGACTCCGGTTCCTGCGTGCATTCCTGCAACAACGGCCAGCGCGACAGCAGCTGTTGCAGACGCGCTTCACGGGCAATATCAATATAGCGAAACGCCTTCAGGGAAAAGGCGTCACTCAGGGCGTTAATATCATCCTGATCTTCGCTGCCGACAGCGATCAGTGAAAAAGCATTTTCAGTTTTCATTACTTTTTTGCCACCAAAGAAACGACAACGGATAAAGAGGGGTGATATTTTTCTTGTCGCGTATAAAACCGCAGCCAGCGATTTCTGGCCCGGCAAAGTCAAACAGTCTGGCGCGTGCGTAGCTTTTTTTATTTCAGCAGTTCCAATCGTTGCCGTCTATATTAAACTAGCCTGGATTGTACAGATCGCGACGCTAATATGAAAAATCTTTATACGCTTGGCCTGCAGCAGGTACAACAGGAATTAATCGCCCTGCAGTCGCCGGGATTTTACTGGATAACCTGCCAGCGGCCCGAAGACGCGCGAACGCTGTTACGTCAGGTGGTTAGCCAGCAAAAGGCGGCCACGCTGGTGAGCGCGGATGAACCCCCGCAGGCGCTGTTAACGCCCGATCCGCCCGGCGGTCCGGCGCGTATTCCCTTATTTTCGCTGCCTGCCAATAAAGCCAGCCTGCAACATCTGGCCAGCGATATGGCGCGCGTAATGAATAAACGTAGCGGTCTGGTCATGTTTTATAGTCAGGCGGCGCTGTGGAACAAATTATCCCCGGATGAACTGACCGTGTGGATAAAAGGCTTGCGCCGGGTTCTGTTAAAAAAACAAATGACGCTGCTAATGATCACCTGCGGAACCGCAATTATTCCCCTGCGCAATCATCTGCAGCGTTATTTTCGTCAGCTTGATGGTGTCGCTCATTTAGAATTTCAGCAGGATAGCTGGCAATATCGAATTAACTGGTGGTACTCCGCCGATAAATTGCTGGCCGACCGCGCTATCCGCCTGAACTGTATTGATAATCAGTTTATTGCGCAGGCTGAAGCCGCCGCGTCGCAGCCGCTGAGCCTCAATGATGAAAACCAGTTTCTGGCCCAGCAGGATGTGCTGGAAGGGGCGCCGCCGCTCTCCGCACAGTGGCAACTGTTCAGCGATAACGAGAGCGTGTATGCGCGCGGGCAGCAGGCTAACGCCGCCACGGTCATCTTTAGCCTGGCCCATAATCAGGATGTGCCGACTCTGGCCAGCATGGTCCATGGTTTGCGGCGATCGCGCGGCAACGCGCTGAAAATCGTGGTGCGGGAACTCGGCACCAGCCTGCGCTACAGTGACGAACGTTTGCTACTGGCGTGCGGCGTTAACAGCATTGTCCCAACGGCGGCGCCGCTGTCGCGCTTGCTGACTGCACTGGAAGGCGTGCAGGGCCAGCAGTTTACCCGCCACGTGCCGGCCGATCTGCCGGCGCTAGTGCAGGCGCTACAGCCGCTGCAGCAGAAAGGCTATTTGCCGCTGGAGCGTTTCTGTGCAGCGGTACAGCAGTTGATGAACAATACGCTGCTGCCGGAAAACGACAAAGGGCTGATGGTGGCGCTGCGCCCGGTGCCGCAGCTGTCGCCGCCGCAGGTGCTGACGCTGTGTAAACCACGTCGTTTTGGCGATTTGGTGACGCTGGTTGACGATCGGCTCTATTTATTCCTCTCTTCCTGCCGCTTTAACGACCTGGACATTGCCCTGAAATCGATATTTTCCCTGCCGCACGACGAGCTGTTCAGTAATCGCATGGTGTGGTTTGCCGACAATCAGATTTTGTCGGAGGTGAATAAAGTGCGGCAGCTGACGCCACTGGCGCAGTTCGAACCGCTCAGGGTACCGGCCGCTGCGCAACCAGCCGCGCCGGCAGCGGCCGCGCCGCGCAACCCTCAGACGCCGCAGCCAATCATCATCGACCTCGGGGAGCCGCACGTATGATGCTGATGGATGGTGTGCAGGTGGCGATCCTGCTGTTACTGATTTTGCTGTTCCTGAAATCGCTGTGGCGACGCTGGCTGCCGCAGCGCAGCACCAGCCTGCTGATGCGCCTGTTACCTGCCCGCGCCCTCAAATCGGAAGGGCAGTGGCAACGCCAATCGACCAAAACGGATAAACATGGATAACACACCTTCGACGCTGCACGCGGCGCGCTGGCGCGGCCTCGGCGGCTGGAACTTTTACTTTCTGATCAAATTTGGTCTGTTGTGGTACGGCTATCTCAACTTCCATGCACTGAGTAATCTGGTGTTTCTGGCATGGCTGTTGTTTCCGCTGCCGTCAGCGCGGCTGCATCGTCTGCGCCAGTGGGTTTCGCTGCCGATTGGCTTCGCGCTGTTCTGGCACGATACCTGGCTGCCGGGTCTGAACTCGCTGCTCAGCCAGGGCAGCCAGGTGGCGGGATTCTCGCCGGCCTATCTGCTGGATTTGCTGCAGCGCTTTATTAACTGGGAGATGATCGGCGCGGCCTTTGTGCTGCTGGTGATTTACCTGTTCGTGGCGCAGTGGATTCGCGTCACCGTGCTGGTGTCACTGGCGCTGATCTGGCTGAACGTACTGACGCTCGCCGGCCCGGCGGTCAGCCTGCTGCCCAGCAAAGCCGCCGCACCGCCGGTGGCGCTGAATGACAAACCGGCCGCCAGCCCGGCCGCGGCGGGACTCGATCAAAGCGCGCCGCCCACCAGCGCCAACCTCACCGCGTGGCTGAATCGCTTTTACGATAGCGAACGCCAGCGCGTCACGCACTTCCCTGATGCGCTGCCCGCCGATTCGCAGCCGTTCGATATTCTGGTGATCAACATCTGTTCGCTGGCGTGGTCGGACATTGATGTGGCGCAGCTGCGTGACCATCCGCTGTGGAAGCACTTTGATATCGTGCTGAACAACTATAACTCCGCCACCGGCTACAGCGGCCCGGCCGGTATTCGCCTGCTGCGCGCCAGCTGCGGCCAGACCTCACACAGTAACCTGTATAAAGCCACCGACCAGCGCTGCTATCTGTTTGATAATCTGGCGAAGCTGGGCTTTAAGCAGCAGCTGATGATGGACCATACCGGCGTGTTCGGTAACTACCTGAAAGAGCTGCGCGAGGACGGCAACATGCAGGCGCCGCTGATGTCGCAGGCCGGGATTGCGCCAGAGCTGACGTCTTTTGATGGTTCGCCGGTGTACAACGACGGGCAGCTGATGCAGCGCTGGCTTGATGATCGCAGCAAAAGCAGCGATGCGCGCAGCGCCACCTTCTACAACCTGATTCCGCTGCACGACGGTACGCGCGAGCTGGGCAGCACCCGCACCGCCGAGTGGCAGCCGCGCGCACGGGTGCTGTTCGACCAGCTCGATACCTTCCTGACCAATCTGGAGAAGTCGGGACGCCGGGTGATGGTGCTGGTGGTGCCGGAGCACGGTGCGGCACTGCAGGGGGATAAAATGCAGATGTCCGGGCTGCGCGATATTCCCAGCCCGGGGATCACCCACGTGCCGGTTGGCATCAAATTCGTCGGCATGAAAGCCCCGCATCAGGGCCAGCCGCTGACCATTGATACGCCGCTCAGCCTGCTGGCCATCTCGGAACTGGTGTCGCGGGTGGTGGACGGTCAGGTCTTCAACGCACCGAACGTCAACATGTCGGTGCTGGCGGATAACCTGCCGCAGACGCCGGTGGTGTCGGAAAATGATAACGCCGTCGTGATGATGTATCAGGGCAAACCGTGGATTCGCCTTAACGGCGGCGACTGGGTAGCCTATCCGCAGTAAAACCTGAGCGGCAAACGGTGCGGGCTGGCGCGCACCGTTTTGTCTCTGCGCCGCTAATGGCTGACAAAATGCTGAAACAGCGCGCAAAGCGGGGCAGTTGCGTGATTTTCGCCTTTATCCCGGCGCAAAAAAATGCTGACCTGGGATATACTTGCTGCGCATTCCGGCAACTGTCACGGCCCCCGGCGGCCAGGAGAGGTTTTGTTGCGCGTCAGTCGTTCGTTAACGATAAAGCAGATGGCCACCGTGTCCGCCGTGGCGCTGGTCACCATCTGTATTTTTATCGTCATCCAGTTATTCCATTTTGTGCAGCAGCGCAGGGTGGATTACGCCCAGCAGATGGAGAACGTCGCGCATACCGTGCGTCAGCCGCTGTCCGAAGCGGTGCTCAAAGCCGATATCCCGCAGGCCGAACGCATTCTGAATACCCTTAAGCCGGCGGGCATTCTGTCGCGCGCCGATGTGGTGCTGCCGAACGCCTTCCAGGCGCTGCACGCCGACTTCGCGCCGGAGAAACCGGTGCCGCGCTTTGTCGCCCGGCTGTTCGAACTGCCGGTGCAGATTACGCTGCCGCTCTATTCGGTCGAGCGCAGCGGGCTGCCGAAGCCGATTGCCTATCTGGTGCTGCAGGCTGATTCGTCGCGCGTTTATCAGTTCCTGCTCAGCACGCTGTCCACCATGATCACCACCTATCTGCTGCTGGCGCTGATTCTGTCCGTGGCGATCAGCTGGTGTATCAACCGGCTGATCGTGCATCCGCTGCGTAATATTTCGCGTGAGCTGCAGGAGCTGCCGCCGCCCGCCATTCTCACCCATAAGCTGGCGCTGCCGCACAATCATCGCGACGATGAGATCGGCATGCTGATTCGCAGCTACAACCGCAATCAGCAGGTGCTGGAGTCGATTCACGATGAGATGAGCCGGCTGACCACCCATTTCGCGGTGACCGATTTGCCCAACCGCGCGCTGTTTCTGGCGCTGCTTGATCAGCACATCCGCCATCGCCACAGCCAGCAGCCGTGGGGGCTGATGGTGATCCGCATCGAAACCCTGCAGGAAGCCAATGGCGTCCTGAGCGATGAGCAGCGCGATACGCTGATGCTGACGCTGGTGGAAAAAATCCGCAGTACCATTGATGACCATACGCTGCTGGCACAGACCGGACCGAGTGACTTTGCGCTACTGATGAAGCGTGCGCACAACCCGTTTCGCGCCATGCGGCTGGCGCGCAACCTGATGCTACGCATCAACCAGCCGGTGAACCTGTATCAGCTGCAGCTGCGCCCTAACGCCAGCATTGGCCTGGCGCTGCACGATGACAACACCGTGTCCGCAGGCGAACAGCTGGCGCGCGCCACGTCGGCGATGATGTCGGCGCGCCATCAGGGTAAAAACCAGATTCTGTTCTTTGACCCGGCGCTGACCGAGCGGGCGCAGAAGCGCTTAACCCAGGAGCACGACATCCTGCAGGGCCTGCAGGATGGCCAGTTTGCGCTCTATCTTCAGCCGCAAATCAATATGGCCACCGGCGAGCTGGCCGGCGCAGAAGCGCTGCTGCGCATGCGAATGCCGGACGGCAGCTATGGTTTATCCGAAGAGTTCATCGCCAGCGCCGAAGAGATTGGCGTCATCTCCGCGCTCGGCCGCTGGGTATTTGAAGAGGCGTGCCGCATTATCGCTGGCTGGCAGCGCCACGGCATCAATCTGCCGCTCAGCGTGAATATCTCCGCAGTACAGCTGCGCGATGCCAGCGTGGTGAGCCATCTGCAGGGGCTGCTGGAGCGCCACCGCATTGCGCCGGGTAACTTCGTGCTGGAGATCACCGAAACCGCGCAGATTGGCGATGCTGAACAGGCGATGGCGCTGCTGCGCTCGCTGCAGCAAACCGGGGTGGCGGTCGCGCTGGATGATTTCGGCATGGGCTACTCCAACCTCAACTACCTGCATCAGTTCAAAGCGCTGCCGGTCAATAAGCTGAAAATGGATCGCAGTTTTGTCGCCGCGCTGCCGGATGATGACACCATGGTGCGCATCGTGGCGGCGATTGCCGATATCATCCACCTCGACGTGATTGCCGAAGGCGTCGAAACCGCCGAGCAGCGCGACTGGCTGCTGGCGCGCGGAATTACCATTGGGCAGGGCTACTTATATGCTGAAGCCCTGCCGTTATCGGTGTTTAACCAGCGCTGGCTGGCCAGCTCGTCACCATCTGAATAATCACCTTATTTATTGATTTTCCTTGCAGAATTGCACCGTTATGGGGTGCTGAAGCGTTTCAGTTCATAGTTAGAGTTTTGTAACTTTTGTAAGGAATGTAAGGGTATACTAATCCTGTTAACAGAGTGTTATTTTCCTCGCCATCGGTAAGGTCATACGCTTCCAGGCGGCTTGCCGCATGCGTTTCTCCATAACAATGGCGGTGAATGCCGTCTATACCTGGACACCTGTTATGAAACTGTTCAAAAGCCTCTACTTTCAGGTACTGGTTGCCATCGGCATCGGCGTCCTGTTAGGCCACTACTACCCTGAGTTAGGCGCGCAAATGAAGCCGCTTGGCGATGGCTTCGTTAAGCTGATCAAGATGATCATCGCCCCCGTGATTTTCTGTACGGTGGTGACCGGTATTGCCGGCATGGAGAGCATGAAAGCAGTTGGACGGACCGGCGCAGTAGCGCTGCTCTATTTCGAAATTGTCAGCACCATCGCGCTGATTATCGGTCTGGTGGTGGTCAACGTGATCCAGCCGGGCGCGGGAATGAACGTCGATCCGGCGACGCTGGATGCCAAAGCGGTTGCGGTCTACGCGCAGCAGGCTGAGCAGCAGGGCGTGATTGCCTTCCTGCTGGACGTGATCCCGAACAGCGTGGTCGGTGCCTTCGCCAGCGGTAACATCCTGCAGGTGCTGCTGTTCGCTATCCTGTTTGGCTTTGCGCTGCATCGCCTCGGTAACGCCGGCACCGTGATGTTCAACGTCATCGAGAGCTTCTCGAAGGTGATTTTTGGCGTGATCAACATGATCATGCGTCTGGCACCGATTGGTGCGTTCGGCGCCATGGCGTTCACCATCGGTAAATATGGTGTCGGATCGCTGGTGCAGCTCGGTCAGCTGATTATCTGCTTCTACATCACCTGCGTACTGTTCGTAGTGATTGTGCTCGGGATTATTGCCCGCTGGGCCGGCTTCAACATCTTTAAGTTTGTTGCCTACATCAAAGAAGAGCTGCTGATTGTACTGGGTACATCTTCTTCCGAGTCGGCGCTGCCGCGCATGCTGGATAAGATGGAGAAGCTGGGCTGTAAGAAATCGGTGGTCGGGCTGGTGATTCCAACTGGCTACTCGTTCAACCTCGATGGCACGTCGATTTACCTGACCATGGCGGCGGTGTTTATCGCTCAGGCGACCAACGCCCACATGGATGTCTTCCACCAGATCACGCTGTTAGTGGTGCTGCTGCTCTCCTCCAAAGGCGCGGCAGGGGTGACCGGCAGTGGCTTTATCGTGCTGGCGGCTACGCTGTCGGCGGTGGGACATCTGCCGGTGGCCGGTCTGGCGCTGATTCTCGGGATTGACCGCTTCATGTCGGAAGCCCGTGCGCTCACCAACCTGGTGGGTAACGGTGTGGCGACTGTGGTAGTGGCGAAGTGGGTCGGCCAGCTCGATGAAGCGCAGATGAAAGCGACGCTTTCTTCAGCGAAAAAGGTCAATAACGCTTCACAGACCAGCGCGTAACCCTCTATTTGCGTTAATTTGTCGTGAAATGCCCGCTGTCGCTTGCCCTGACAGCGGGCATTTGCATAATAACCCCATTGATTTTTTTCCCGATTTTTTTCCTCGTCGCGCGACATCCTGGCCTTCCTGTGGTCAAAGAGTCTGTCGTTGAATAAACGTGGCGGCAGCCTGCCGCCGTGGTTCGCTGAAAAGCGGCCGCCTATGGCGCGCACGAGCGTTTATCTGTTTGAGTAGGGGTTCACATGCAGGGCACCAGAATTCGGCTTTTGGTTGGCGGATGGCTGCTTGCGGCATCTGGCTTCGGCGTCCACGCCGAAACACTTCAGCCTGATCCCGCCTGGCAGGAAGGCAAACTGGACAATGGTTTCAGCTGGCAGCTGCTGACCACACCACAACGTCCAAGCGATCGCATCGAGCTGCGCCTGATTGTTAATACCGGTTCGCTGGTGGAAAGCGCCCAGCAAACCGGGTTCAGCCATCTTTTACCGCGTCTGGCGATGGTACATAACACCGCGCTGGATACCAATCAGCAGCGCGCACTGTGGCAACAGGCGATGGATCCGCAGCGACCGCTGCCGCCGGCCATCTCGTCTTATGATTTCACCCAATACAACCTTAGCCTGCCGAACAACCGGCCGGAGCTGCTGAAAGAGGCGCTCAGCTGGCTGGCGGCCACCGCCGGTAAAATGACCATCAATGAGCAGGTGGTGTCGACCGCACTGACCGCCACCGATCCCATCGCGACCTGGCCGCCCAATACGCAGGATGTGTGGTGGCGCTATCGCCTGAAAGGGTCGACCATGCTGGCGCATGATCCGGGCGAACAGCCGCGCGCGCCAGTGGATATCGCGCAGCTTAATGCCTTTTACCAGCAGTGGTACACACCGGACGGCATGACGCTGTACGTGGTGGGCAACGTGGATAGCCGCAGCATGGCGGAGCAGATCAACAAAGCGTTCTCGCCACTACAAGGCAAACGGGTGGCGCCCGCGGCGCTGCCCACGCTGTCGCCGCTGCCGCATCAGCCAATCAACCTGGTTAACGGCGGCATGATGCAGGATCGCCTGTCGCTGGTGTGGGATACGCCATGGCAGCCGATCCGCGACTCGCAGAATCTGCAGCGCTACTGGCAGAGCGATCTGGCGCGTGAAGCGCTGTTCTGGCACGTCCAGCGCGCGCTGGCCGACAGCAAAGCGCAAAACGTGCAGGTTGGCTTCGACTGTCGCGTGCTGTATCAGCGTGCGCAGTGCGCCATTAACATGGATTCGCCTAACGCGTCGCTGGCGCAGAACCTGAACCAGGTGGCGCGTGAGCTGGCCACCGTGCGTGACAAAGGTCTGCCGCAGGAGGAGTTTGATGCGCTGATGGCGCAAAAGCTGCTGGAACTGAACAAACTGTTTGCTACCTACGCGCGCACCGACACCGATATTCTGATGGGGCAACGTTTGCGCTCGCAGCAGAATTCCGTGGTGGATATCGCGCCGGAGCAGTATCAGAAACTGCGTCAGGCGTTTCTCAGTGAGTTAACGCGCGACCAGCTCAACCAGGAGTTGCGCCAGCAGTTAACGCAGGAGCTGACCATGGTGCTGATTCAGCCGCAGGGTGAGCCCGAAACCAACGTCAGGATGCTGCAGGACAGCTGGGACAAGGTGATGAAGGTTCCGGATGCGCCTGCCGCCGCCGCTACCCCGGATGAGGCTAAACCCGAAAATAATGGTAGCGCGAGCGCGACCGATCCGGCTCAACCCTCGTCATAACACAGGGCGCATAAATCCCCCGCAATAAGGTGCGCAGCAGCAAGGCGGCACGGGTGTTCATCCTCAGGAGCTTACGTAAGTGACCGGGATGAACGCGCGCCGCCAGCGCCGCTGCGGTTCAACGTAGCAGGGGCATCAGGTCTTTGCGCGCAGCCATTCGGTCACCAGCATCGGCCAGCTGGCCAGCGGCAGATCCGCCACGCCACGAATCCCAAAGCCGTGGCCACCTTTCTGATAAAAGTGAATTTCCGCCGGTACCTTGTGCTCACGCAGGGCACTAAAAAACACCATGCTGTTATTAACGGAAACCGTCTCATCGTCAGCGGCGTGGATCAGCAGCGTCGGCGGCGTCTGGCCGTGCACGCGCGTCTCCAGCGAATAAGCCTCAATGCTTTTCTGATCCGGCCACGCGCCCAGCAGGCGGGTGCGTGAACTTTCATGCGCCAGACCGTCGCGCATGCTAATGACCGGATAAAGCAGTACCATCGCATCAGGCCGCGGTGACAGGCTGTCGGCCTGATCCTGCAGCGGATAGATTTTTTCGCCAAAGCGGGTGCCGAGGCTGGCGGCCACGTGCCCGCCGGCCGAAAAGCCCATCATCACGATGTACTTTCCGTTCAGGCCGCGCTGTGAGCGCTCGCGCAGCACGCGCACCGCACGCTGGGCATCAGCCAGCGGCGCATCCGGTCCTTCATGATGGCCGTCGTACGGCAGGCGATAGGTCATTACCGCCAGTGTGTAACCCATCGAGGTGAAAAAGGTGGCGAGGGCGCTGCCTTCGCGGTCGATCAGTACGCGCTGATACCCGCCGCCCGGTGCCACCAGCAGGGTGATACCGTTTGAGGTTTCCGGATGCCAGATCGCCATCTCCGGGCAGCGCACGCCGGTGGCGGCGCGGTCGTAAGGTTCGAACTCTCTGGCCAAATCGACGATCTGCGGCTGAGCGCGCGAGTCACTCGCGCCTGGCGCGTCGCCGTGCGGCCAGATATTGATAATTTCTGTGTGCATAAATCTGTCCTGAGCGAGTCATGTTGTCGTTATTGTGTTCGCGGTCGACCTGACAGCTTCCTGCTGTGGTTGATTAAAACATGGTCTTTTTTCGCGCGATCGTCCAGCCGAAAACCGCCGGCGTCGCCAGTTTCGGACTATGCCTGGCGGTCGGGTTTATCGTCGTAATGCATTGAATTTAAATCAGTCTGATTAGCGGCATTTAAGTGGTGAGCGTCAGGCAGAGAGGAGGCTGGATGGCGTGCGTCATTAGTAAAAATTGCCCGGTGAATCTGCGTCATTAAGCCAAATTTTCGCGGTGATATTTTTCAGCGTAATAATCAATTTGCCGTCAGGGCAGAGGGGAAATTGTCGCGACGCGTAGCAGGCAGCGCGGCGCGACACTCGTGTGCGGTATTAAACGGTTTTTGGCATCGCGCTGTGCGGAATAATCGCGCCGCGATGCTGGATCACCGTACTGGCGGTGAGATGGCCGCGCGCTGCGGCCTGCTCCACGCTGCCACCCGCGAGGCGCACCGCCAGATAACCAGCGCTGAAGGAGTCACCTGCGGCGGTGGTATCGACAATCTGCGCCGGAGCCAGTTTGATGGCCGCAATGTCCCGCAGCGGCTCGTCGCCGCGCGCCACCAGGCAGGAGTCAGCACCACGTTTGATCACAATCTCCTGCACGCCGGCGGCGCGCGTGCGCGCAATCACGTCCGCCAGCGGCTGTTCGCCCCACAGCAGGTGTTCATCATCCAGCGTCAGAAAGGCGATATCGGTGTGGCGTAGCATCGCCGCATACGCCTGCTGCGCACTGGCGCTATCCGCCCACAGACGCGGCCGGTAGTTGTTGTCAAAAATCACGGTGCCACCGTTTTGCCGGCAGGCACTGAGCAGCGCCATCAGCTTTTCGCGGCTGGCCTGAGGCAGGATCGCCAGGCTGATGCCGCTCAGGTAGAGATAGTCGTAATGCGCCAGCTGCTGACAGATGGCCCCGGCCTGCGGGCTATCCAGCCAGAAGCGCGCGGCTGCATCGCTGCGCCAGTACCAAAAGGTGCGCTCGCCGTGGGCATCGGTTTCGATGAAGTAAAGCCCGGGCATTTTGTCCGGCAGGCGCTGCACCAGCTGCGTGTGCACCTGCTCCTGCTGCCAGGCCGCGATCATCTGGTCGCTGAAGCTGTCGGTGCCAAGCGCGGTGACATACTCCACACGCAGCTGGCTGGAATCGCTCTGCCGTGCCAGATAGACCGCGGTATTCAGCGTATCGCCGCCAAAGCCGCGTTTGATGTTCTCACCTTTTTCGGACAGCTCAATCATGCATTCGCCAATAATGGCGATGGTTTTCTGCGTCATGGTGTTTGGCCTGTAATGAATGCTGCGCTCTAGTCTCGCGTCTGGTATGGCAGTCGTCAATGCTTTTTAAAACGCTGTTTTAATTTGCCTTAAGGCGTAAAACCGCGCTTCTGCGCCGATTTAGCGGCCAAACCGGGGGTTGTTTTGCCGATTAAGCCGCAGACACGCTGCTAGACTCAACAGCTCGTGTGGCTGCGCAGACCAATAAAGTTATCCAGGGGAGAGCCGATACTTGCCACTGAGATGCTATTTGCAGGCACTCAATACCAACCAGGAAAACACCATGGTGATGAAGAATTTGAGTCATCGGCTGCCTTTTTCTCCCGAACTTGAGCAACAACAGGAAACCCGTCTCTACTGGCAGCAGTGCCAACGGTGCTACACTTTCCAGCCGATTTACCAGGTTTCTGGCCGCTTACTGGCTATTGAACTGCTTACCGCCGTGGTGCATCCCGCCGCACCTGAGCAAAACGTGTCACCCGAAGACTATTTCGAGGCGCTGACCATTGCCCAGCGTCTCGACATCGTCCAGGAGCAGCTTGAACTGTTATTACAGTGGGCTTCCTTCTTCAGCCAGCGTCAACTGGTGGCCTCCGTCAATATTGATGGTCCCACGTTACTGGCCATTCAGCAGCATGCGCCCGTGCGCGCGCTGATCGTCCAGCTGCCGTGGGTGCGCTTCGAACTGACCGAGCATCACGCGCTGCCGCAGGAAGAGATGGTGGCGCAGATGCCGGAGCTGGGCCCGCTGTGGCTGGATGACTTTGGGTCTGGCATGGCCAACTTCTCCGCGCTGACCGAACTGCGCTACGACTACATCAAGCTTTCGCGCGAGCTGTTTATGCTGCTGCGCGCCAGTGATGAGGGCCGCTCGCTGTTCTCGATGCTGCTGGCGCTGATCAACCGTTACTGTAACGGCGTGATCGTCGAAGGGGTGGAAAACGAGGAGGAGTGGCAGCAGGTACGCAACTCGCCCGCCCTGGCCGCACAGGGCTATTATTTTTCACGTCCGCTGCCGTTTAACCAGCTGGAAAACCTGGTACTTGAGCTTCCGTGATTCCGTTCTGCCGCGTCTCGACTATCTTTAAGGAGACGTGGAAGGGCAAGGAGGAGGCAAAATGTCGCGTACAGGAAAAATAATTAGCTGGGTGGTCGGGATTTTATTGTTGCTGGTTGTGGTGGTCGTGGTGATTATCGCCACCTTTGACTGGAACCGCCTGAAGCCAACCATCAACCAGAAAGTCTCGGCAGAACTGAACCGGCCGTTCGCTATTCGCGGCGATCTTGGCGTTGCCTGGGTGCGCAATCGCGAAGAGCCAGGCTGGCGCAGCTGGGTGCCGTGGCCGCAGGTGCACGCTGACGATGTCATGCTCGGTAATCCACCCAGCGTGCCGGAAGTGACAATGGTGCATTTGCAGCGGGTGGAAGCCACGCTGGCGCCGCTGGCGCTGCTGCACAAAGAGATTTACCTGCCGTGGATTAAGATGCAGCAGCCGGATGCGCGACTGGTGCAGACCGCCGATAAGAAAAATAACTGGACCTTCAACCTCGCCAGCAGCGAAAACAGCGATCCCAACGCGCCGCCTTCGGCATGGTCATTCCGCCTTGATAATATCCTGTTCGATCAGGGACAGCTGCGCTATCGCGACGCCATCAACAAAGCCGATGTCACGGTGAAGATCAATCCGCTGGGCAAACCGGTGCCGTACGCGCAGGTCGCGGGCGGTAACGACCAGCAAAAAGGGGCCGGCGATTTTGTGTTTGGCTGGCAGGCAAGCGGGACCTACAACAATCAGAAACTCGACGGCGACGGTAAGATTGGCGGTATGTTGTCGCTGCGCAGCAAAACCACGCCGTTCCCGTTGCAGCTCGACGTACGCAATGGCACCACACGTGTGCGCGTGGATGGCACCCTGCAGGATCCGCTCAATCTCGGCGGGCTGGATGTGCGGCTGCGCTTCTCCGGCGACACGCTGGCAAATCTTTACGGCTTAACCGGCGTGCTGCTGCCGGACACGCCACCGTATGAAACTGACGGCCATCTGATTGCGCGTTTCAATGAAGAGAAAGGGCCGCTGTTCCGCTACGAAAAATTCAACGGTCATATTGGTGACAGCGATATTCACGGCTCGCTCAGCTATCGTCAGGGCAAACCGCGTCCGACGCTGAGCGGCGAGCTGACGTCGAACCAGCTGCGTATGGCGGACCTTGGGCCGCTGATTGGGGTTAACTCCGGCAAGGGCAGTGAAAAAACGGCGCAGGCCAAAGCGCAGCGCGGTGAGGCCAGCACCCAGCCGGCGGATCGCGTGTTGCCACATGACAAGTTCGATACCAAAAACTGGGATGTGATGGACGCTGACGTGAAGTTCAGCGGCAAGCGTATCGAGCACAGCAGCAAGCTGCCGCTCAGCGATCTTTATACCCATCTGCAGCTGAAAAATGGCGACCTGCTGCTGGATCCGCTGCGCTTCGGCATGGCCGGCGGCAGCATTAATTCGACCATCCATCTGGAGGGCGATCGCTCACCGATGCGCGGCCGCGCCGACCTGCATGCGCGCAAGCTGCAGCTGCGTCAGCTGTTCCCGGATGTCACCGCCATGCAGCGTAGTCTCGGCCAGCTCAACGGGGATGCCAGCCTGACCGGCACCGGCAATTCGGTGGCCGACCTGCTGGGCACCAGCAACGGTGAGCTGAAACTGTTGATGAACGATGGCCTGATCAGCCGCAGCCTGATGGAAATCGCCGGGCTGAACGTCGGTAACTATGTGGTGGGTAAACTGTTTGGCGACGATGAGGTGCGCATCAACTGTGCCGCGACCGACCTGAATATTAGACAGGGACTGGCGACGCCGCGGCTGTTCGTGTTCGATACCGAGAACGCGGTGATCAACGTTACCGGCAACGCTAACTTTGCTAATGAGCGACTGGATCTGTCGATCAATCCGGAGAGCAAGGGCATTCGTATCATTACGCTGCGTTCGCCGCTGTATGTGCGCGGCACCTTCAAAAATCCGGATGCCGGAGTCAAAGCCGGTCCGCTGCTGGCGCGCGGTGCCGCAGCCGTCGCGCTGGGGGCGGTGGTCGCGCCGGCGGCCGCACTGCTGGCGCTGATTTCACCGAGCGACACCGATGACAATCAGTGCAGCAACGTACTCCAGCAGATGAAAAGCAAAAAGTGATCAGTTACGCCACAGCACTTTGATGATGTGGTAGCCAAAAGCGGTTTTCACCGGTCCGTAAGGTTGCAGCAGCGGGCAGGTGAACACCGCTTTATCAAACGCCGGCACCATCTGTCCTTTACGAAACTCTCCCAGATCGCCGCCGTTGCGCCCGGACGGGCAGGTCGAATGTTTTTTTGCCAGTTGCTGAAAGTTCGCGCCTTTTTCCAGCTGCGCCAGCAGCGCTTTCGCCTGCGCTTCCTGTTTCACCAGGATATGTAAAGCCGCCGCGGTTTTCGCCATGATGGTGTTCCGTTATGTATGTATAATATTCGACGCATTATAGCGTAGTGCGCGTCAGTTGTAGGGTCGCCATTGATGGCGACCTTTGCGCTCAGGTGCGCATCAATGCGCACCCTACGGCGCGATGTAAATCTTCCTGTCTGATTAAATTGAGTGATGTTTTTCTATGCGTCTTAATCCCGGCCAACAACGTGCTGTCGAATTTGTCACCGGTCCCTGTCTGGTGCTGGCCGGTGCGGGTTCCGGTAAAACCCGCGTGATCACCAATAAAATCGCCCATCTGATCCGTGAATGCGGCTATCAGGCGCGCCATATCGCGGCGGTGACCTTCACCAACAAGGCGTCGCGCGAGATGAAAGAACGTGTGGCGCAAACGCTGGGACGCAAAGAGGCGCGCGGCCTGATGATCTCAACCTTCCACACCCTGGGCCTGGAGATCATCAAGCGCGAATACAAAGCGCTCGGCATGAAATCGACCTTCTCGCTGTTCGACGATCAGGATCAGCTGGCGCTGCTTAAGGACCTGACCAAACAGTGGCTGGAAGAAGATAAAACCCTGTTGCAGCAGCTGATTTCCACCATCTCCAACTGGAAAAACGACCTGGTCGACCCGCAGGGCGCGGCCGGCCTCGCCAAATCGCAGCGCGACCAGATTTTTGCCCACTGCTACGCGCTGTACGATCAGCATCTGAAAGCCTGTAACGTGCTGGATTTCGACGATCTGATTCTGCTGCCGACCCTGCTGCTGCAGCGGAATCAGGAGGTGCGCGAACGCTGGCAACAGCGCATCCGCTATCTGCTGGTGGATGAGTATCAGGACACCAACACCAGCCAGTATGAGCTGGTGAAGTTGCTGGTCGGCGCCCGGGCGCGCTTTACCGTGGTCGGCGATGACGATCAGTCTATCTACTCGTGGCGCGGCGCGCGGCCGCAGAACCTGGTGCTGCTGAAAGAGGATTTTCCGGCGCTGGAAGTGGTGAAGCTGGAGCAGAACTACCGCTCGACGCAGCGTATTCTTAAATGCGCCAATATCCTCATCGCCAACAATCCGCACGTGTTTGAAAAGCGGCTGTTCTCTGAGCTGGGCGAGGGCAGCGAGCTGAAAGTGCTGAGCGCCAACAACGAAGATCACGAAGCCGAGCGCGTGGCGGGCGAGCTGATTGCCCATCACTTTATTAATAAAACCCAGTACAAAGATTACGCGATTCTTTATCGCGGTAACCATCAGTCGCGCGTGTTTGAAAAGCTGCTGATGCAGAACCGTATTCCTTATCGCATCTCCGGCGGCACGTCGTTCTTCTCGCGGCCGGAAATCAAGGACTTGCTGGCCTATCTGCGCGTGCTGACCAATCCGGAAGATGACAGCGCGTTTCTGCGCATCGTGAACACGCCACGCCGCGAGATCGGCCCCGCGACGCTGCAGAAGCTGGGTGAATGGGCCAATCTGCGCAACAAAAGCCTGTTTAACGCCAGCTTTGATATGGGGCTGGAACAGACGCTTTCCGGGCGCGGGCTGGAGCATCTGCAGCGCTTTACCCACTGGCTGAATGAAATCGTTCAGCTCACCGAGCGTGAACCGGTGAATGCGGTGCGCGACCTGATTCGCGGCATCGACTACGAAAGCTGGCTGTTCGAAACCTCCCCCAGCCCAAAAGCGGCGGAAATGCGCATGAAGAACGTCAATACGCTGTTTCAGTGGATGACCGAAATGCTGGAGGGCGACGAACTTAACGAGCCGATGACGCTGGCGCAGGTGGTGACACGTTTTACCCTGCGCGACATGATGGAGCGCGGCGAGAGCGATGAAGAGCTCGATCAGGTCCAGTTGATGACGCTGCACGCCTCGAAAGGGCTGGAGTTCCCCTATGTCTATCTGGTGGGCATGGAAGAGGGGCTGCTGCCGCATCAGAGCAGTATCGATGAGAACAATATCGAAGAGGAGCGTCGCCTGGCCTACGTGGGCATCACCCGCGCGCAGAAAGAGCTGACTTTTACCCTGTGCCGCGAGCGCCGTCAGTACGGCGAGCTGGTGCGTCCGGAACCAAGCCGCTTCCTGCTGGAATTGCCGCAGGATGATGTGGCGTGGGAGCGTGAGAAAAAGGTGATCAGCGCCGAAGAGCGGGTGAAAACCGGGCAAACGCGTGTCGCCGGCTTACGTGCGATGCTGGAGAACGCGAAGAAGGGGTAATGGTTTCGTCACAGCCGCAAGCCTGGCCTGTGGCGAAATCTGTTGCGCGCGCCGCAGAGGCAAAGCGCCCGGCAAAGCAAATTTCACTCGCGTAAAAGCGCAGTTGCCGGGCGTTTTTCAATGCAGCAGCAGGTTCGATCAGGAAATCGTCAGCAGCCAGTGCACATACGACTGGTAATGGCTCTCCTGCTCCAGCAGCTCGGCGCGCAGCGGATGCGCAGCCAGCCAGCCTGCCGGCAGCGTCAGATGCAGCGCATCATCATCCGCCTGCAGACGCACCGCCGGCAGCGTGTCGTCGCGCCGCCGGCTGGAGAAGATGATTGCCAGCCGCAGCAGACGGCTCAGCCGCTCTGCCATGCGCGGCGGCACGGCGTTTTGCTGCGTCAGCAGCGCCAGATCAATGCTGCCGCTCTGGTTCTGCAGCAGGCAGGCCAGCATTTTTTTCTGTGCGGGGGTGAAACCAGGAAGATCGAGATGGCGAATCAGATACGCGGCGTGCTGCGGTGCCTGGCGGAAATCGACGCTCAGGCCAATTTCGTGGATTGAACAGGCGCTGAGGAGTAAATCGCGACATCGCTGATCCAGCTTCCAGCTGCTGCTCACCTGACGGAAAAAGCTCTCTGCCAGCTGGCGCACGCGGCCCGCCTGCTCAACATCAATGGCGAAACGACGCTGAACGTTCTGCAGCGTGCGGCTGCGAATATCGCGGTCAATCGGCAGATGCAGCATGCCGTACACCAGCCCTTCGCGCAGTGCGCCGCCGGCCAGCGTCATGCTCTCAATGCTCAGCTCGTGGAAAATGGCGATCAGAATCGACAGGCCGCTGGGAAACACCAGCGCGCGCTCCAGCGTCAGCCCTTCAATCTCCAGCTCCTCCAGCTTGCCGCACTGAATGGCACGCTGCTTAAGCTGCTGCAGTTTGCTCAGGGTGATGCGCTCATCCATGCCCTGCGCCACCATGATCTCCTGCAGCGCCTGGACAGTGCCGGACGCGCCCACGCAAATCTGCCAGCCTTTCTCTCGCAGTGCCGGCGCAATCGGACGGATCATTTCACGTGCGGCCTGTTCGGCCTGGGCAAAGTTCTCTTTGGCGAGATGACGATCGCTGAAGAAGCGCTCCAGCCAGGTCACACAGCCCATCGACAGGCTAAACAGCGTCGTGGCGTGCGCACCTTCGCCGGTCACCAGCTCGGTGCTGCCGCCGCCGATATCGACCACCAGGCGCTGGTCAGAGCCGCCGGTGGTGTGCGCAACACCCTGATAGATCAGGCGCGCTTCTTCCTCGCCGCTGATGACGTTCACCGCACAGCCGAGAATCTGTTCCGCCTGAGTCAGAAAATCCTGCGCGTTGCTGGCAATGCGCAGCGTGGCGGTTGCCACCACGCGGATTTGTTCCGGGGGAATGTCCTGCAACTGTTCGGAGAACAGACGCAGGCACTGCCAGCCGCGCTGCATCGCCTCAGCCGAGAGATGGTTGGCCGCATCAAGACCTGCCGCCAGACGCACCTTGCGTTTAATTCGCGCGACGGTCTGAATACTGCCGGACACTTCGCGCACCACCAACATATGAAAGCTGTTAGAACCTAAATCAATCGCAGCATAAAGTGACGATGCGCTTAGCATGTGTGCTTAACCCGAACGTTTACGGTTGTTGTTGCGCGGGGCACCGCCGCGACGGTTGCTGTTGTTGCCACCGCGACGTGGACCGTTGCCCGAGCGGTTACGCTGCAGGCGTTTCGGTGGCGGCAGGTCGCTCAGCAGGGCGTCGCTGTTGTACTTGCTCACCGGAATACCGTGACCGATGTACTCTTCAATCGCCGGCAGGTTAAGCGCGTACTCTTCACAGGCCAGGCTGATGGAGTGACCGCTGGCGCCAGCACGACCGGTACGGCCAATGCGGTGCACGTAATCTTCGCGATCGTCCGGCAGGTCGTAGTTGAAGACGTGCGTAACTGCCGGGATGTGCAGGCCGCGCGCGGCGACGTCGGTGGCAACGAGGATATCCACATCACCTTTGGTGAAGTCGTCCAGAATGCGCAGGCGTTTTTTCTGCGCCACGTCGCCGGTCAGCAGGCCCACGCGGTGACCATCGGCAGCCAGGTGGCCCCAGATATCTTCACAGCGGTGCTTGGTGTTGGCGAAGACGATGGCGCGGTCCGGCCACTCTTCTTCCAGCAGGGTCTGCAGCAGACGCATCTTCTCTTCGTTCGAAGGGTAAAACAGCTCTTCTTTAATGCGGTGGCCGGTTTTCTGCTCGGGCTCAACTTCAACGTATTCGGCGTTGTTCATGTGCTCGAACGCCAGTTCACGTACGCGATAAGAAAGCGTGGCCGAGAACAGCATACTCAGGCGCTGGGTGGCCGGCGGCATGCGGCGGAACAGCCAGCGAATGTCTTTAATGAAGCCGAGATCGAACATGCGATCTGCTTCATCCAGTACCACGACCTGAATGGCGCCGAGGTTGATGTGATTTTGTTTGGCGTAGTCAATCAGGCGTCCGGTGGTGCCCACCAGAATATCGACGCCGTCTGCCAGCACTTTCAGCTGCTTGTCATAGCCATCGCCGCCATAGGCCAGGCCCAGCTTCAGACCGGTGGCCTGCGCCAGCGGCTCGGCATCGGCATGAATCTGCACCGCAAGCTCACGCGTCGGTGCCATGATCAGCGCGCGTGGCTGATTAACCTGGCGGCCTTCAGCAGCAGGATGAGAAAGAAGATAATGAAACGTTGACGTCAGGAACGCCATCGTTTTGCCGGTACCGGTTTGCGCCTGACCCGCGACATCACGCCCTGAAAGCGCAAAAGGCAACGCGAGCGCCTGAATCGGCGTGCAGTTATGAAAGCCTTTCTTATCAAGGGCTTCCACTACCTGTGGGTGCAGGGCGAAGTCGGAAAACTTCTGTTCTGTTAAGTGTGTTTTGCTCATAGTGTGGTAGAATATCAGCTTACTATCGCTTTACGAAAGCGTATCCGATGAAATAAAGTCAACCTACGTTGGTATATTTTACGCCAATTCGCCAGGCATAATCTTTGGAGTTAAACATGAGCAGCGATAAAATCGTTCACCTGACCGATGACAGTTTCGACACTGACGTGCTGAAAGCCGACGGTGTGACGCTGGTAGATTTCTGGGCTGAATGGTGTGGTCCTTGCAAAATGATCGCCCCGATTCTCGACGAAGTCGCAGAAGAGTACGACGGTAAGCTTACCATCGCCAAGCTGAACATTGATGAAAACCCAGGTACTGCGCCAAAATACGGTATTCGCGGTATCCCGACCCTGCTGCTGTTCAAGAACGGCGAAGTGGCGGCGACCAAAGTGGGTGCGCTGTCTAAAGGTCAGCTGAAAGAGTTCCTGAACGCTAACCTGGCCTAAGCCCGGCGCGGTGTTTGTTCGGCAGTGGTGAATTTTTTCGCCACTGCTGGACGTCTCCCTTCAGGCGTGTTAAGTTGACCTCACTGCATTACGCACTTACCTTGTAGTTTGCATCTAAAGTTTTCCCTTGTCAGACCCAGCTCGCATTGAACGTTTTCGTGGTTTGGCAATCTGACGGCTAGCACATTCGGCATCACCTTTCGACCGTCTCCTCGCTTCCTATCGCCACATCTGACGATAACCGTCGAGCAGCGTTGAAAAAGAGCCATTAACAGGCATGGAATTTTTGCCATACCATTCACGACAAACATTTCGAGAATTACCCCGAGTTTAAGAACCCATCACTATGAATCTTACCGAATTAAAGAATACGCCGGTTTCTGAGCTGATTACTCTCGGCGAAAATATGGGGCTGGAAAACCTGGCGCGTATGCGCAAACAGGACATTATTTTCGCCATCCTGAAACAACACGCGAAGAGCGGCGAAGACATCTTCGGTGATGGTGTGCTGGAGATACTGCAGGATGGATTTGGTTTCCTCCGCTCCGGAGACAGCTCCTACCTCGCCGGTCCCGATGATATCTACGTTTCTCCCAGCCAAATCCGCCGCTTCAACCTCCGCACTGGTGACACCATTTCTGGCAAAATCCGCCCACCGAAAGAAGGTGAACGCTATTTTGCGCTGCTGAAAGTTAACGAAGTTAACTACGACAAGCCAGAAAACGCCCGTAGCAAGATTCTGTTTGAAAACCTGACGCCGCTGCACGCGAACAACCGTCTGCGCATGGAGCGTGGTAACGGTTCGACCGAAGACCTGACGGCGCGCGTGCTGGATCTGGCATCGCCAATCGGTCGTGGTCAGCGTGGTCTGATCGTCGCACCGCCGAAAGCCGGTAAAACCATGCTGCTGCAGAACATCGCGCAGAGCATCGCGTACAACTATCCTGACTGCGTGCTGATGGTGCTGCTGATTGACGAGCGTCCGGAAGAAGTAACCGAAATGCAGCGTCTGGTGAAAGGCGAAGTTATCGCGTCTACCTTTGACGAACCGGCCTCGCGTCACGTGCAGGTTGCAGAGATGGTGATCGAGAAGGCTAAGCGCCTGGTCGAGCACAAAAAAGACGTTATCATCCTGCTGGACTCCATCACCCGTCTGGCGCGCGCCTACAACACCGTAGTGCCGGCGTCGGGTAAAGTCCTGACCGGTGGTGTTGACGCCAACGCCCTGCATCGTCCGAAGCGTTTCTTCGGTGCGGCACGTAACGTGGAAGAGGGCGGCAGCCTGACCATCATCGCCACCGCGCTGGTTGATACCGGTTCGAAGATGGACGA
This sequence comes from Pantoea sp. SGAir0184, assembly GCF_043544755.1. NCBI lineage: Bacteria > Pseudomonadati > Pseudomonadota > Gammaproteobacteria > Enterobacterales > Erwiniaceae > Pantoea > Pantoea sp. SGAir0184. The sequence goes on along the minus strand of NZ_CP028050.1, from coordinate 4,017,920 downwards.
AGTGATTTACGAAGAGTTTAAAGGTACAGGTAACATGGAACTGCACCTGTCACGTAAAATCGCTGAGAAGCGCGTGTTCCCGGCTATCGATTACAACCGTTCCGGTACGCGTAAAGAAGAGCTGCTCACCTCTCAGGAAGAGCTGCAGAAGATGTGGATCCTGCGCAAAATCATCCATCCGATGGGTGAAATCGACGCGATGGAGTTCCTCATCAATAAACTGGCAATGACCAAAACCAACGACGAATTCTTCGATATGATGAAACGCTCGTAATCTGTTGCCGCCGGTAACGGCCTGAGCCAGCCGGCTAACGGCACAAATTGCCAGGATTTATGACTAACGCCACGTCTTAACGTGGCGTTTTTCATTTGTGGGCATTAGGATTATGCCTGTCAGGAAGCAGACATATTGACTGAGGCAGCAAAGCGGCGGTTTTTTCAGCAAACGCACGCGCTGCGACAGAATTTAGACCAGGGATATACAGCAATGGCGGGAAAATTGCTTATTGTTGTCCATGATTTTAGCTGAGAGCGTTAACGTGAATTTACTCACTATGAGTACTGAGCTTGGTTTAGTTTTTCTTTTTTCTTTAGCGTTCCTGTTTTTTGCTCGTAAAGCGGCTAAAAAAATTGGGCTTGTGGACACGCCGAATTCCAGAAAACGACACCATGGCGCCATTCCGTTAGTCGGCGGTATCTCCGTGTATGCGGGGATTTGCTTCGCCTTTGCCATCTCAAATTATTACCTGCCGCACGCCGTATTGTACCTCTTCTGCGCCGGGGTACTGGTGCTGGTCGGCGCGCTCGATGACCGCTTTGATATCAGCGTCAAAATCCGTGCCGTGGTTCAGGCGGCGATTGCCATCGTGATGATGGTCGGGGCAAAACTCTATTTACTGAGCCTGGGGTTTATCATTGGTCCGGTCGAGCTGATCGTCGGGCCTTTCGGCTATGTGCTGACGCTGTTCGCGGTATGGGCAGCGATCAATGCTTTCAATATGGTGGACGGTATTGATGGTCTGCTGGGTGGCTTATCCTGCGTCACCTTCGCCGCGATGGGCATCATCCTCTACTTTGACGGACAGACCAGCCTGGCGATGTGGTGCTTCGCGATGATCGCCGCCACTATTCCCTACATTCTGCTTAATCTCGGCTTTTTAGGCCGCCGTTATAAAGTGTTTATGGGTGATGCCGGCAGTACCATGATCGGCTTCACCATCATCTGGATTCTGCTGGAAACGACACAGGGCCTCAGCCATCCCATTACGCCAGTCACCGCCCTGTGGCTGATTGCTATTCCGCTGATGGACATGGTGGCGATCATGTATCGTCGCCTGCGCAAGGGCATGAGCCCGTTCTCGGCCGATCGTCAGCATATCCATCACCTGATCATGCGGGCCGGTTTTACCTCCCGCCAGGCATTTTTATTGATTACCGTGGCCGCCGCGCTGCTGGCCGGGATTGGCGTGCTGGGCGAATATCTGGCATTTATTCCCGAGTGGGTCATGCTGGCGCTGTTCCTCGCTGCTTTCCTCCTTTACGGTTATTGCCTGAAACATGCATGGCGCGTCGCGCGCAAAATCCGTCGTATCAAACGTCGCTGGCAAAGCAGCGGCGAAGAGAAAAAATAATTACCCAGATAAGTACCCGGATAAGGACACTTTTGTTATGACCTCTGTCGTTGTGGAGAACGAACTGGATGTACGCGGCCTCGGCTGCACGCTGTGGCGCGGCAAAGGCTGGATTATTGGCCTGGCGCTGATGTTTGCGCTGCTGGCGTGGCTGGCTTCCATGTTAATGAAGCAATCCTGGAGCGCCACCGCGGTGACCGATCGGCCGACGGTGAATATGCTGGGCGCATTCTTTGTGCAGCAGCAGTTCCTCAATAATCTGGATGTGCGCAACGAGACCGTCAGCCTGAATACGCCAGCACCGACGGTGATGGATGAGGTCTATCAGGAGTTCACCATGCAGCTGGCGTCGTGGGATACGCGTCGCGATTTCTGGCTGCAGACTGATTACTATAAGAGCCGCAAAAGCGGTAATGCGCACAATGATGCCGCGCTGCTCGACGATCTGATCACCAACATTCAGTTCACCCCGGCCGATGCCACCCACAATACGCTGGATAACATTAAGCTGATCGCGGAGACCGCCGGCGACGCCAACAATCTGCTGCGGCAGTACATTGCCTATGCCAGCGAACGCGCCGCGCGCCATCTCAACGATGAGCTCAAAGGTGCGTGGCAGGCGCGCAGCGTGCAGCTGCAGGCGCAGGTCAGTCGTCAGCAGGAAGTGGCACAGGCGGTGTTTGATCGCCGTCGCCAGCGCATCGAGCAGGCGCTGAAAGTAGCCAGCCAGCAGGGCATTAAAGAAAACCGCGCGCCGGTCAGCGGTGAAGCGCTGCCGGACAGCGATCGCTTCCTGCTGGGGCAGCAGATGCTGCAGGCGCAGCTGGATACTCTGCAAGCCAGCGGACCTGCTTACGATTTAAGCTATGATCAAAACAGGGCGATGCTCAACACACTGCAGGCCGGGCCGCGCCTGGATAAACCGTTCCAGACCTACCGTTACCTGCGCACGCCGGAAGAGCCGGTCAGCCGCGATAGCCCACGTCGTCTGTTTATGATGGTGATGTGGGGCGCGATCGGTGCGCTGGTGGGTGCCGGCGTAGCGCTGGTGCGTCGTCCGCGTGCAACATTCGCCAACCGTCACTAAGAGAATCCGCGTGAAAGTTCTGACTGTATTTGGCACGCGCCCTGAAGCGATCAAAATGGCTCCGCTGGTGCAGGCACTGGCGCAGGATGCTGCCTTCGAATCGCGCCTGTGCGTGACGGCACAGCATCGTGAAATGCTTGACCAGGTACTGCGCCTGTTCCGGCTGCAGCCCGACTATGACCTCAATATTATGCGGCCCGAGCAGGGGCTGACCGAGATCACCAGCCGCATTTTGCAGGGTATGAAGACCGTGCTGGCAGACTTCCAGCCGGATGTCGTGCTGGTGCACGGCGATACCACTACCACCTTTGCCGCCAGCCTGGCCGCGTTTTACCATCAGATTCCGGTGGGCCACGTTGAGGCGGGTCTGCGGACCGGTAACCTGATGTCACCGTGGCCGGAGGAGGCCAACCGTACCCTGACCGGCCATCTCGCCAGCTATCACTTCACGCCGACAGAAAATTCGCGGCAAAACCTGCTGCGCGAAAATCTGCCCGACGCGCGCATTTTCGTCACTGGCAATACGGTGATCGATGCGCTGCTGTGGGTACGCGATCGGGTGCTGGATGATGCCGATCTCAATGCCCGCCTGGCGGCGCGTTACCCGTTCCTTGAGGCCGGTAAAAAGCTGATTCTGGTTACCGGCCATCGGCGCGAAAGCTTTGGCGAAGGCTTTGAACGCATCTGCAGCGCGCTGGCGCAGCTGGCGCGTCAGCATCCGCAGCTGCAAATTGTCTATCCGGTGCACCTCAACCCTAACGTCAGCGAGCCGGTGAACCGTATTCTGAGCGGTATCAACAACATCATTCTGATTGAGCCGCAGGAGTACCTGCCGTTTGTCTGGCTGATGAATCGCGCCTGGCTGATTCTTACCGATTCCGGTGGTATCCAGGAAGAGGCGCCGTCGCTGGGCAAACCGGTGCTGGTGATGCGTGAAACCACCGAGCGGCCGGAAGCGGTCGCGGCCGGTACGGTGAAGCTGGTCGGCACCGACGTGAATAAAATTGTTGCTGAAGTCAGCCTGCTATTGCAGGACGACGAGGCGTGGCAGGCGATGAGCCGCGCGCACAATCCGTATGGCGACGGCCATGCCTGCGCGCGCATCCTGCAGGCACTTAAACAACACAGAGTTTAACTATGCGTTTTTCAACCATTTCCGTTATCGGACTGGGCTACATTGGGCTGCCGACGGCAGCCGTTTTTGCTTCGCACGGGAAACAGGTCATCGGCGTGGATATCAATGCGCGCGCGGTGGAAACCATTAATCGCGGCGAAATTCATATCGTCGAGCCTGAACTGGGTGACGTAGTACGTGCAGCGGTGCACAACGGCAACCTGCGCGCCACCACCCAGCCTGAAGCTGCCGACGCCTTTCTGATTGCCGTGCCGACGCCGTTTGTCGGCGATCATCAGCCGGATCTCAGCTACGTGCAGGCGGCCGCGCTGTCGATTGCGCCGGTGCTGAAGGCCGGCGATCTGGTGATCCTCGAATCAACCTCGCCGGTGGGCGCCACTGAACAGATGGCGCAATGGCTGGCGGCGGCGCGCCCGGATCTGCGCTTCCCGCAGCACGGCGAGCAGCCTGACGTGTTTATCGCTTACTGCCCCGAGCGCGTGCTGCCGGGGAAAGTGATGGTCGAGCTGCTGGAAAATGACCGCGTGATCGGCGGAATGACGCCGGCCTGTTCGGCGCGCGCCAGCGAGCTGTATCGCATTTTTCTGCGCGGCGAGTGCGTGGAAACCAACGCGCGCACCGCGGAGATGTGCAAGCTGACGGAAAACAGTTTCCGCGATGTGAATATCGCCTTTGCCAACGAACTGTCGCTGATCTGCGCCGAACAGGGGATCAACGTGTGGGAACTGATCGCGCTGGCGAATCGCCATCCGCGCGTCAACATCCTGCAGCCGGGGCCGGGCGTCGGCGGCCACTGTATTGCGGTCGATCCGTGGTTTATCGTGGCGCAAAACCCGCAGCAGGCCAGGCTGATCCGCACGGCACGTGAGGTCAACGATGCCAAACCGGGCTGGGTGCTGGAGCAGGTCAAACAGGCGCTGGCCGAGTGCCTGACCGCCAGCGGCAAGCGTGCCGCCGACGTGACCATCGCCTGCTTCGGTCTGGCCTTCAAGCCCAATATTGACGACCTGCGCGAAAGCCCGGCGATGGCGGTGGCGCAGCGCATTGCGGGCTGGCACAGCGGCCGCAGCTGGGTGGTCGAGCCGCATGTGGCAGACATTCCGCCGCAGCTCGCCGATCGCGCTACGCTGGTGTCGATGGCTGAGGCGCTGCAGCACGCTGATATCCTGGTGATGCTGGTCGATCATGCGCAGTTCCGCGCCGTGGCCGCAGAGCAGGTGACGCAGCCGTGGATTGTCGATACCAAAGGAGTCTGGCGATGAAACAGTTTTTAGTCACCGGCGGCGCCGGGTTTATTGGCTCCGCGCTGGTGCGCTTCCTGATTGCCAGCACCGACCATCGTGTGGTGGTGGTGGATAAGCTGAGCTATGCCGGCAATCTGGCGTCGCTGGCGCCGGTTGAGCAGGATGCGCGCTTTGCCTTTGAGCAGGTTGATATCTGCGACCGCGCCGCGCTGGATCGCGTGCTGGCGCAGTACCAGCCGGACTGCATCATGCATCTGGCGGCAGAGAGTCACGTGGACCGCTCGATTGACGGGCCAATCGCCTTTGTCGAAACCAACATTGTCGGCACCTACCAGCTGCTGGAGGCGACGCGCCATTACTGGAACGGCATGACGGATGAGCGCAAGAAGGGCTTCATCCTGCACCATATCTCCACCGACGAAGTGTTTGGCGATCTGCACGGCACGGAAGATTTCTTTACCGAAACCACGCCGTACGCCCCGAGCAGCCCTTACTCGGCGACCAAAGCCAGCAGCGACCATCTGGTGCGCGCGTGGCTGCGCACCTACGGACTGCCTGTGGTGGTCACCAACTGTTCCAACAACTACGGGCCTTACCATTTCCCGGAAAAACTGATTCCCCTCACCATTATCAATGCGCTGGCCGGTAAGCCGCTGCCGGTGTACGGCAACGGCAGCCAGGTTCGTGACTGGCTGTATGTGGAAGATCACGCCCGCGCGCTGTACACCGTGGTCAGCAGCGGCAAAGTGGGCGAGACCTACAACATTGGCGGCCACAACGAGCGGCGCAATATTGAGGTGGTGGAGACGCTGTGTGATTTGCTGGATGAGCTGGCACCGCAACAGCGCGCTGCCGGGCTGAGCAGCTACCGGGAACTGATCACCTTTGTTCACGATCGTCCCGGCCACGACCTGCGCTATGCCATTGATGCCAGTAAAATCGCCCGTGAACTGGGCTGGACGCCGCAGGAAACATTCGACAGCGGCATCCGCAAAACCGTGCAGTGGTATCTGGCCAATCCGCAGTGGTGGCAGGCGATTCTCAACGGCAGTTATCGCGGCGAGCGTCTGGGCTTAGCCACCCCGCGTTAAGCGCGCATGCAGGAGGAGCAACGATGAAAGGTATCATCTTAGCCGGTGGCTCGGGCACGCGCCTGCACCCGATAACCCGGGCGATATCCAAGCAGCTGCTGCCGGTGTACGACAAACCGATGATCTACTATCCGCTGTCGGTGCTGATGCTGGCGGGGATTCGCGACATTCTTATTATTACCACGCCGGATGATCGCGCCCATTTTGAGCGGCTGCTGGGGGATGGCAGTGAATTTGGCCTGCAGCTGCAGTATGCCGAGCAGCCGAGCCCGGATGGCCTGGCGCAGGCCTTTATCATCGGTGAATCCTTTATTGGCGACGACAGCTGTTGTCTGGTGCTGGGCGACAATCTCTACTTCGGCCAGGGCTTCAGTCCGAAACTGAAAAAGGTGGCCGCGCGCAGCCACGGTGCCACGGTCTTTGCCTATCAGGTCATGGATCCGGAACGTTTTGGCGTGGTGGAGTTTGATGACGACTTCAACGCGCTGTCGATTGAAGAGAAGCCGCAGCAGCCGAAATCGCGCTGGGCAGTCACCGGCCTCTACTTTTACGACAACCGCGTGGTGGAGTTTGCGAAGCAGGTGCAGCCCTCGGCGCGCGGCGAGCTGGAAATTACCGCCATCAACCAGATGTATCTGGAGCAGGGCGAACTGGCGGTGGAGCTGCTGGGGCGCGGCTTTGCCTGGCTGGACACCGGCACCCACGACAGCCTGATTGAGGCCAGCGTGTTCGTGCAAACGGTGGAGAAACGCCAGGGCTTTAAAATTGCCTGCCTTGAAGAGATTGCCTGGCGCAACGGCTGGCTGAGCGATGAGCAGCTGCTGGCAGCGGCACAGGCGTTGACCAAAACCGGCTACGGCCAGTATTTGCTGGATATTCTGCATGCCCGTCCGCGTCAGTATTGATCCCCTTGCGTGGGAGAGCGACTTCTTCCGCTGCGCCACGGCGCGGCTGACGCTGGATGGCGATGTGCCGCTGGCCGAGGCGCTGCAGCAGCCTTACACGCTGTGGCAGGTTAGGGTGCCGGCGCAGGACAGCGCGGCGATAGATGCGCTGAGCCAGCACGGTTTCCAGCTGGTGGAAGGCGAAGCGGATCTGGCGATCAATATCAAACGCACCGAACGGCAGACCGGCGTGCGCATCGCGCGCGAAGCGCAGATCCCGCAGCTGCGCGCGGCAGCGGCCCAGGCGTTTAGCCAGAGCCGTTTTCGTGCCCCCTGGTTTGACGCTGAAGACAGCGGCCGCTTCTACGCACAGTGGATTGAGAACGCGGTGCGCGGCACTTTTGATCACCAGTGTCTGATCGCCTGCGACGAGCAGGGCGCGCTGCAGGGTTTCGTCTCCATGCGCGAAGTCGCCGGTGATGCGCGTATCGGTCTGCTGGCGGTGCTGCCGGCGGCGCAGGGCAACGGCGTCGGTCAGCGTTTGCTGCTGGCAGCTGCCGACTGGGGCCGGGTGCGCCAGCTCGAGCGTCTGCGGGTCGCAACCCAACTCAGCAATCTTACGGCGATGCGCCTCTATTTACGCAGCGGTGCCCGGCTGGAAAGCACCGCCTACTGGTTTTACAGGAAAGCCTGATGATCCCATTTAACGCGCCCCCGGTTGTGGGCACCGAAGTTGACTATATGCAGTCGGCGATGGCCAGCGGCAAGCTGTGCGGCGACGGCGGCTTTACCCGGCGCTGTCAGCAGTGGATGGAGCAGCATTTTGGCAGCAAAAAAGTGCTGCTGACGCCCTCGTGCACCGCTTCGCTGGAGATGGCCGCGCTGCTGATCGATATCCAGCCCGGCGATGAAGTGATCATGCCGAGCTACACCTTTGTCTCCACCGCCAACGCCTTCGTGCTGCGCGGTGCCACCATTGTGTTCGTCGACGTGCGTCCGGATACGCTGAATATCGACGAAACGCAGATTGAAGCAGCAATCACGCCGAAAACGCGCGCCATCGTGCCGGTACATTACGCGGGCGTGGCGTGCGAGATGGATACCATCATGGCATTGGCGGCGAAGCACCAGCTGTATGTGATTGAAGATGCGGCGCAGGGCGTGATGTCGCAGTACAAAGGGCGCGCGCTGGGCACCATCGGCCATATTGGCTGCTTTAGCTTCCATGAGACGAAAAACTACACCGCCGGCGGTGAAGGCGGCGCTACGCTGATCAACGAGGCGAAACTGATCGAGCGTGCGGAGATCATCCGCGAAAAAGGCACCAACCGCAGCCAGTTCTTCCGCGGACAGGTGGATAAATATACCTGGCGCGATATTGGTTCCAGCTACCTGATGGCGGATTTGCAGGCGGCTTATCTGTGGGCACAGCTGGAAGCGGCGGAACGCATCAACCAGCAGCGTCTGCGCCTGTGGCAAAACTATTACGACGCGCTGCAGCCGCTGGCGGCCAGCGGACGCATTGCGTTACCGGCGGTGCCGGCCAGTTGCCGTCACAACGCCCACATGTTCTATCTCAAATTGCGCGATAGCGAGGATCGCCAGGCGCTGATTAACTGGATGAAGGAAGCGGAGATCCTCACCGTGTTCCACTATATCCCGCTGCACTCCTCACCGGCCGGCACGCGTTTTGGCCGCTTCCACGGTATGGATGCGTTCACTACGCGCGAGAGCGAGCGCCTGCTGCGGCTGCCGCTGTTCTACAACCTGTCGGACAACAACCAGCGTACGGTAATCAGTTCGCTGCTGAGCTTCTTTGCCTGATGTCGTTAGCCAGAGCCTCAGTGTGGACCGCCTCGTCCACGCTGGTGAAAATTGTCGCTGGCCTGCTGGTGGTGAAACTGCTGGCGGTGAGCTTCGGCCCCGAGGGCGTCGGCCAGGCGGGTAACTTTCGCCAGCTGATTACCGTGCTCGGCGTGCTGGCCGGCGCGGGTATCTTTAACGGCGTAACCACCTATGTTGCGCAGTTCCGCCAGCAGCCGGCGCAGCTGCGTGCCGTGACCGGCACCGCGTCAGCAATGGTGCTGGGGTTTTCCACGCTGCTGGCGCTGCTGTTTCTGCTGGCGGCGGAGCCCATCAGCCAGGCGCTGTTTGGTCACGCCGCCTGGCAAAACGTGGTGCGTATCGTCGCCTTTTTGCAGCTGGGCATTGCCTGGGCCAACCTGACACTGGCGCTGCTGAAAGGTTTTCGCGATGCGCGCGGTAACGCGCTGGCGCTGATCGCCGGCAGCCTGATCGGCGTGGTGGGTTATGTGCTGTGCTGGTGGCTGGGTGGCTATGCCGGTGCGCTGGTCGGGCTGGCGCTGGTGCCGGCGCTGCTGGTCGGGCCGGCGCTGTGGATGCTGCGACGCCACCGCGAGGAACTGCCGCTGCGCTGGCTGATGCCACAGTGGCAGCCGGCGCTGGCGCGTAATCTGGCCAAATTTACCCTGATGGCGCTGATGACGGCCGTGACCCTGCCGGTAGCCTGGGTGATGATGCGTAATCTGCTGGCGCAGCAGCAGGGCTGGGCACAGGTCGGTCTGTGGCAGGGCGTCACCAGCATCTCCGATGCGTATCTGCAATTTATCACCGCCACGTTCAGCGTCTGGCTGCTGCCAACGCTGGCGCGGCTGGAGCATAAAGCTGACATCGCGCGCGAAATTGGCCGCGCACTGCGCTTTGTGCTGCCGGCGGTGGCGGTGGCCAGCTTTTGCGTCTGGCTGCTGCGCGATGTCGCCATCTGGCTGCTGTTTTCCCCGCAGTTCAGCGCAATGCGCGATCTTTTTGTCTGGCAGTTGTGCGGTGACGTCTTTAAAGTAGGCGCCTATGTTTTCGGATACCTGGTGATCGCCAAAGCCTCACTGCGCTTTTATATTCTCACGGAAATCAGCCAGTTTGTGCTGCTGACCGCCTTTGCGTACTGGCTGATCCCACTGCACGGAACGGCGGGCGCGGCGCAGGCTTACATGGCGACCTACGTGCTCTACTTTGCCCTTTGCTGTGGCGCTTTCTTGATTTATTGCCGGAAAAAATGACGCTATTTCACGTGCTGGGCTCCGATATCCCGCATCACAATCACACGCTGCTGCGCTTCTTTAACGACGTCATGAGCGTTGAATCGCCAGCCGACGCGCCGCGTCAGTTTATGGTGGTATCGGCCGCGCCGGATACCCTGCTGGCCTATCCCCAGCTGCAGATCGACGTGTATCCCAGCAAGCGCGCGCTGGCGCAGGCGGTGATCGCACGCGCCGCCGATCGCCGTCAGCGCTTCTTCTTTCATGGCCAGTTCAATCCGCGCCTGTGGCTGGCGCTGCTCAGCGGCAAGCTGCGGCGACAGCAGGCGTTCTGGCACGTCTGGGGCGCCGATCTCTATGAAGAGGGCGCCGGGCTGAAGTACCGCCTGTTTTATCTGCTGCGGCGTATCGCCCAGGGGCGCATGGCGCAGGTGTTTGCCACGCGCGGCGATCTGCACTTTTTCCAGCAGCGCCATCCGCGCGTGCCCACTTCGCTGCTCTATTTTCCAACGCGTATGCCGGAGGCCGCGATACCCGCACCTGCCGCCAGCGACAGCTTTACCATTCTGCTCGGCAACTCGGGCGATCGCAGCAACCGGCACATTGAAGGATTGCAGGCGATTCGCCGCCAGTTTGGTGAGCAGGTTAACGTGGTGATCCCGCTCGGTTATCCGGCCAGCAACTATGAGTACATCGATGAGATTGATGCTGCCGCGCAGCGCCTGTTTCCGCGCGGCCAGGTGACGCTGCTGCGCGACAAAATCGACTTCACTGCCTATCTGCAATTGCTGAGTCGCTGTCAGCTCGGTTATTTTATGTTCGAGCGTCAGCAGGGCATCGGTACGCTGTGCCTGCTGATTCAGGCCGGCATTCCGTTTGTGGTTAACCGTAAGAATCCGTTCTGGCGTGACCTGAGCGAGCAGGGGCTGCCGGTGTTATTTAGCGCTGATGCGCTGGATCGCACGCGCGTGGCGGAGGCGCAGCGTCAGCTGGCGCAGTGCGATCGTTCCGCTATCGCCTTTTTTGCCCCGGGCTATCTGGCGGGATGGCGCCACGCCCTGGCGGAGAGTGAAAGGGAGTCGACATGAGCCTGCTGCAGTTTAGTGGTCTGCTGGTGGTGTATCTGTTTTCGCTGGGCTTCATTCTGACGCTGACCTGGCGCGAATTTAAACGGGTGCGTTTTAATTTCCACCTGTTCTTTACCCTGCTGTTTTTACTGACCTTTTACTTTGGCTTTCCGCTGACCAGCGTGCTGGTATTCCGCTTTAACGTCAGCGTGGTGCCGGCAGACTATCTGCTGCAGGCGCTGCTGGCCGCCACCAGTTTCTACGCCATCTATTACGTCAGCTACAAAGTGCGGCTGCGGCTGCGGCCTGCGCAGGCGGCGCCGCGCAAACCCTGGCTGACGATGAACCGGGTGGAAACCCATCTGACCTGCCTGCTGCTGGCGCTGGTGGCGGTGGGAACCGTCACGGTGTTCTTTATGCATAACGGCCTGCTGCTGTTCCGGCTGTCGGCCTATAACCAGATCTTCTCCAGCGAAGTGTCCGGCGTGGCGCTCAAGCGTTTTTTCTACTTCTTCATTCCGGCGATGCTGATCCGCTATTTCCTTAATCCTACCCAGCGCCAGTGGCTGCTGTTTTTGCTGATCACGGTGGCGTTTGGTCTGCTGACCTATGCGCTGGTGGGCGGGACGCGCGCCAATATCATCATCGCCTTTGCGCTGTTCCTGTTCATCGGCATTACGCGCGGCTGGATTACGCTGTGGATGCTGGTGGGGGCCGGCGTGATGGCGATTGGCGGCATGTTCTGGCTGGCGCTGCGTCGTTACAATCTGGATGTGGTGGGCGATGAAGCGTTTTACACGTTTCTCTATCTGACGCGCGACACCTTTTCGCCGTGGGAAAACCTTGCGCTGCTGCTGCAGAATTACGACAAAATCGATTTTCAGGGGCTGGCACCGATCTGGCGTGATTTCTACGTGTTTATCCCTGGCTGGCTGTGGCCGGATCGGCCCTCAATGGTGCTCAACAGCGCCAACTATTTCACCTGGGAAGTGCTGAATAATCACTCCGGGCTGGCGATTTCGCCCACGTTGCTCGGTTCGCTGCTGATCATGGGCGGCGCAGGCTTTATTCCCCTTGGGGCGATAGCGGTCGGGCTGTTGATGAAAGGGTTTGATTCTCTCTACCAGCAGGGGCGCGAAGCCGGCAACCGCTACAGCGGTGCCATTTTGCAAAGCTTCTGCTTTGGCGCGGTGTTCAATATGATCGTGCTGGCGCGCGAAGGGCTGGATGCCTTCGGCTCGCGCGTGGTGTTCTTTTGCCTGATTTTCGCCGCCTGCGTTGGGCTGGCGAAGTTACTTTTCTGGCTGTTAGCGCGTGCCGGGCTGATTCGCCCACGCGCGGAGCCAGTTTTATCGCGCTCTGCTTAACCTCCGGGCCTGACGGGAAATACCGACCATGGAAACCGATCATCCGCGTTATACCCTGCGCGGCATCGATTTACACGCTTTCGCCGATATGGCGAGCTTTCTTCACTTTCTGCTGCCGGACGGCAAGCCGCGCAGCGGCACGCTGGTGGCGATCAACGCTGAAAAGATGCTGACGCTGGAAGAGGATGCCCAGCTGCGCGCGCTGATCGCCGCCGCGGAGATCAAATACCCGGACGGCATCAGCATTGTGCGTTCGCTGCGTAAAAAATACCCGCAGCTGACGGTGAACCGCATCGCCGGCGCCGATCTGTGGGAAGCGCTGATGGAACAGGCGGGCCGCAGCGGTATTCCGGTGTTTTTAATCGGCGGGCGTGAGCAGGTACTGCAGGAAACCTGCGATAAATTACGCCGTCAGTGGAATGTCAACATCGTGGGCAGCCAGAACGGCTACTTCGCTCCAGCCGAACGCGAGGCGCTATTTGCGCGCATTGCCGCCAGCGGGGCGCAGATTGTGACCGTGGCGCAGGGATCGCCGCGCCAGGAGCTGCTGATGCGCGACTGCCGCGAACACTGGCCGCACGCGCTGTATATGGGCGTCGGCGGCACCTATGACGTCTTTACCGGCCACGTCACGCGTGCGCCGCGCATCTGGCAGCAATTAGGGCTGGAGTGGCTGTATCGCCTGATACGCCAGCCGTCACGCTGGCGCCGTCAGTTAAAACTGCTGAAATATTTACGCTATCACTGGCGCGGCGATCTGTAACGCGGCAGGAATAGTGCTGTAATTCCGGCAGGTTAAGCAGGCAAATTGCGTTATTTATCGACGGAATGCACAAAGCGTAAGCAAACGCGATTTTTTTATGAAAAAGCACTGGACAGCCTGGAGTCAAATACGTAGTATGCCCATCCGCAACGGCGCTACGCGCCCGTAGCTCAGCTGGATAGAGCGCTGCCCTCCGGAGGCAGAGGTCTCAGGTTCGAATCCTGTCGGGCGCGCCATTTAGTTTGTGCGCAAGAGCTTCGGTGGTTGGTTTAACCGCGTTATGCAGTGCATTAAGTAAGCGGTTACGCTTACGCACCAGAATTATGGTGGCTATAGCTCAGTTGGTAGAGCCCTGGATTGTGATTCCAGTTGTCGTGGGTTCGAGTCCCATTAGCCACCCCAGATTTTGCTGGGACATGCGAAGGTGGCGGAATTGGTAGACGCGCTAGCTTCAGGTGTTAGTGTTCTTACGGACGTGAGGGTTCAAGTCCCTCTCTTCGCACCAGGCAAAACGAGTAAGCAGTAACAGGCAGTACAAAATCGGCGAGTAGCGCAGCTTGGTAGCGCAACTGGTTTGGGACCAGTGGGTCGGAGGTTCGAATCCTCTCTCGCCGACCATCATTTAAGAAACCTGCTTTGCAAAAAACAGGTTTTTTTTCGTCTGTAGGAAATAGAGGATGAGAACCTCCGAAGGAGGTTTGAGCCGAGCGCAGCGAGACAACGTTGCGTCAGCAACGGCCCGCAGGGCGCTTCTCGCAGAGAAGCGTAATCCTCTCTCGCCGACCATCATTTAAGAAACCTGCTTTGCAAAAAGCAGGTTTTTTTTCGTCTGTAGCAAAAGAGGATGAGAACCTCCGAAGGAGGTTTGAGCCGAGCGAAGCGAGACAACGTTGCGTCAGCAACGGCCCGCAGGGCGCTTCTCGCAGAGAAGCGTAATCCTCTCTCGCCGACCATATTCGAAAAGCCCGCTTTGCAAAAAGCGGGCTTTTTTCGTTCGTAGTAAAAGAGGATGAGAACCTCCGAAGGAGGTTTGAGCCGAGCGCAGCGAGACAACGTTGCGTCAGCAACGGCCCGCAGGGCGCTTCTCGCAGAGAAGCGTAATCCTCTCTCGCCGACCATCATTCATGAAACCTGCTTTGAAAAAAGCAGGTTTTTTTCGTCTGTAGCAAAAGAGGATGAGAACCTCCGAAGGAGGTTTGAGCCGGGCGCAGCGAGACAACGTTGCGTCAGCAACGGCCCGCAGGGCGCTTCTCGCAGAGAAGCGTAATCCTCTCTCGCCGACCATCATTCATGAAACCTGCTTTGAAAAAAGCAGGTTTTTTTCGTCTGTAGCAAAAGAGGATGAGAACCTCCGAAGGAGGTTTGAGCCGAGCGAAGCGAGACAACGTTGCGTCAGCAACGGCCCGCAGGGCGCTTCTCGCAGAGAAGCGTAATCCTCTCTCGCCGACCATATTCGAAAAGCCCGCTTTGCAAAAAGCGGGCTTTTTTCGTTCGTAGTAAAAGAGGATGAGAACCTCCGAAGGAGGTTTGAGCCGAGCGCAGCGAAGGAAGAGCAGTCGGGGAAGTTGTCGCTATTACGCGACATATAACCTGCTGATTTTTAATAGTCTTACCTTTCCTTGCACAGCCTGTCGCTCAGCGGAGACAGCTTTAAGCAGGTGTGTCGCAAATTCCCGACGTTGCTGCCGCGCTCTGTCCCTTACTGCTGGCTAAATGACTGATATAAAATAACTTCCCGTGATTCATGCCATTCTGGCACGCTTTGTGCAATAATCTCAGCGTAGATGCTCATTCCACCTCTTATGTTTGCTAATGCTACATAAACCTGGGAATGATGCAGAGCCCCTTACGGTATCCGTTGTCCAGCTGGCAGTAACGTGCACGCGCTACTGCAGTAAGAAGGACATTACGTTGAGTCGGATACCATCAGTTGTCTTACCGACCTGATCTTACACCTGCTTCTGGCAGGTGTTTTTTTATCTGCCGTTCACGGATTGATGCCGTATTCCCTGCACGCTCTTTGAGGCAAAAAAAAGCCGGGACTGGCCCGGCGTGCACAAAAATAACAACTGTAAAATCAGGCGCCAGGATTGTTCTTCAGCGTCAGTAACAGACCTTCGCGACGCATTTTAGCCGCGTCTTCCGGGCGATGCAGGCGATCGTAAACGTCCGCCAGCCAGGCGTAGTCAAAGCCATCCGGACGCTGTGCCAGCGCCTGCTGGAAGGCTTCTGCGGCCTGCTGCCATTCACCGTGGCGCATCAGCAGCTGGCCGAGCGTGCTGTGCAACAGCGGCGTGGCACCGTGCTGTTTAATCTGCTGACGCAGCGCTTTCTCCAGTGCCTGCGGGTCACCGCTTTTGATGCGCGGCATCAGCAGCACCAGCCGATCGTCATACTGACGCTTCAGCCCTTCCAGCACGATGCTTTGCGCGGTGTCCGGATCGTCGCACTCGATCAAATGCTCAGCCATCGCCACCTGCAGCGCGGTCTCCTGACGGGTTTTGCGACTCTGGTTCTGCCACCATTTTTTCAGGCCTTCGCTGCCCTGATCGGCCATGGCCTGATTCATCAGACCCAGCCACGCCTGCTGCTGCAGCGCGTTACGCTGGTTCTCATCGTTAATCTGCGCCTTCTGCATGGAGGGCAGGATATCCAGCAGTGCGCCCCAGGCGCCGGTGCGGATATAAGCCTGCTCGGCCAGACGCAGCACTTCCGGATGGCGCGGCGCCACTTCCAGCAGGCGATCAATACCGTGACGTGCGGCGTGATCTTCATTACGCGCCAGCTGCAGGCGCACGCGGGTGATCTCAACCGGAATGGTATCGTTCTCGGAGAGCTCAGAGGCGCGCTCCAGATGCTGGTTAGCACGGATTTCATCGCCACGCTGCTGCGCTGCTTCCGCCGCCAGCAGATAGTTCGCCACCGGCTGATCGGCGTGATCGGCATTCTTTGACAGCAGCTTTTCTACCTGACGGTAATCACCTTCCGCCAGCTTCATCAGCGCGCTTTGCGTGTGACGCTGAGCGCTGCGACGTTTCCGCCCGGTGAACCAGCCGCGGGTGCGGGCGCCGGTGCGGAACAGGCGACGCAGAATCCATTCGACCAGCAGAATTACCAGCAGGCTGAGAATCAGGATGATGGCCAGACCGGTGACGCTGGTCTCAATGTTCCAGTTATCGGTCTGGATCAGCACGTAGCCCTGATGGCCGGCAACCATCGGTCCCAGCACAATGCCGGCAATCAGCAGCAGGAAAAGCACCAATACTTTCAGCATGGTTAGCCTCCCTGTTGATCAGCCGCAGCCGATGGCTGCGCCAGCAGATTGCGCACGCGCGTTTGCATCAGTTTTTCCAGCAGCGCCTGGCTCTCCAGCGTGTCCGGCACGTCCATCGAAATACTTTGCTGACTCAGCTCGTCGAGCTGGGCGAGGAAGGCTTTGGTTGCCGCATCGTTAGTGTCGTACCAGGCACGCACCCAGGTGGATACCGCATCGATGGACTGTTTGTAGATCTCATCCTGATGGCGCGGCACCGCCTGCGCAGCAATCAGCAGACGTGAACGGATGTTTTCGCGCAGATAAACATCCTGATTCGGTGCCAGCAGCGGCTGCGCGGTATTATCGCGGCGGCGGATGGTGATGAAATCATCCATGAAGTTGTGCCAGCTCTTCACCAGATTCTGACGCCATTCGTGCAGCGAGCTGGAGAGCTCACCGCTGTCGGCATCCATCGGCGACTCATCGCTGTCGTTATCGGCCAGACGCAGATTATCCACGCCGTTCGACAACTGGTTCAGCTTGAGGATGATGCCGTCGTAGTCCACCTGGCTGACCGCCGCCAGTGAACTGATATCCTGGGTCAGCGCGCGGCGCACGTTCATGATGCTGGGATCGTTCATCTCCGCCAGGCTGGTGTCCGCGCTTTTCAGCAGCGCTGCCGCGGTGGTGACGTCCTGATCGCTCCACAGTTTGCGACCCGCCAGTTTGACTAGGTAGTCGGCCTGCGCCAGCAGCCAGGTGCGGGTATCGTTGCCGGAAATAGTGGCCACTTTTTCACGCAGCGTCTCCAGCTCTTTGGCGCTGTTATCCTGCTGGCTGCGCGCTTCCTGCAGCGCGGTGTTGGCATCCGCCAGCTGCTGCGAGAGCTGTTGTTTATCGCTGCCCAGTTGCTGCTGCAGGGCGCTCAGCTGCTCGCTCAGGTTCTGGTTAGTCTGAGCCTGTAAGTCGGCCTGGTGTTTCCCATTCAGGTAAAGTCCCGCGCCAATCGCCAGTGCAATGACAATTGCCACCGCGCTCAGCACCTTGCCGTCGCTCTTTTTCGCACGAGGCGGCTGGCTGGCTGGCGTCGGGGAAGTGTCCGCAGGGGTGGTTTCTTCAACCATGGCGGAGGAGTCTTTTTGTTCCGTCATTGTGGCTCATCCCAATGTTAAGTTCAGCGTAACGCACGCAGCAGCGCGTCGTTATCCGCACCATCGGCTACCTCAATCTCCTGCCAGCCTAATTCGGCGGCCTGGGTAGCCAAACGTTCACTGACGACCAGCAGTCGACAGTGCAGCAGCCATTCCCGCCGATCGATTGGCGGAAACAGCGCAAACAGTTGTTGTAACATTTCACCGCTGGTCACCACCAGCGTGGTAATACCGCGATCGCGCCAGCGACGGCCTTCAATCGCGCCGTCGTACTGCTTTTCACAGCGCTGATAGCACTCACAGTATTGCACGTCCGCGCCGCGGGCGATCAGCGTCTCCGCCAGCAGTTCACGGCCCGGACTGCCGCGCAGAATCAGCGCACGCTTGCCGCTGACCTGCTGCAGGCGATTCAGCCGCACCAGCTCTTCGCTGGTTTCCCGCGCATGCGGATAGTCAACTTTCAGATTACTGACGGTGTGCAGCGCCAGCGCGGTGCTGCGACCAATGGCATAATAGTCGAGAAATGCCGGCCACGCGCTGCACTGCTGCTGTAAAGCGGGCTGGGCAAAGTGCACCACCTGCTGCGACAGCAGAAATACCAGGTCACCGGGCTGCAGGGCGGCCAGCTTTAGCGGCAGTTGGGGGAGATCGCGACCCGGCGTGAATTCAATCAGCGGAAACGACCACGCCAGTTTGCCCTGGCTGCGCAGGCGCGCGACCAGTTCGCTGGCGGCGGGTTCCGGACGGGTCACGAGGATAGTCATGCGGGCGGCTGTCCCTGATAAACTTCACGCAGAATGTCACGCGCACCGCCATCCAGCAGCTCTTCGGCCAGTGAAATTCCCATCTGTTCGGCCTGTTCACGCGGGCCGCGGCGTTCGCCCACCACCATCTGGCTGCCATCCGGCGCACCGACCAGGCCGCGCAGCCACAGCTGATCGTCTTCCAGCACGGCAAAACTGCCGATCGGCACCTGACAGCCGCCTTCGAGACGGGTATTCATGGCGCGCTCAGCGCGCACGCAGACGGCGGTGTCGCTGTGGTTCAGCGCCTGCAGCAGCGTAATTAACGGCTGATCGTCGAGGCGGCATTCAATGCCGACCGCGCCCTGGCCCACCGCCGGCAGGGAAAACTCCGCCGGCAGCGCCTGGCGAATGCGATCTTCCAGTCCAAGGCGTTTCAGCCCGGCGGCAGCAAGAATGATGGCGTCATACTCGCCGGCGTCCAGTTTGCTGAGACGCGTACCGACGTTACCGCGCAGCGAGCGAATCACCAGGTCCGGGCGCCGTGCGCTAATCTGGCACTGGCGACGCAGGCTGGACGTGCCGACCACCGCGCCCTGCGGCAGCGCGTCGATCGAGGAATAATGATTCGAGACGAATGCGTCGCGCGGATCTTCGCGCTCGCAGATGGTCACCAGTCCCAGACCGTCGGGAAAATCGACCGGCACATCTTTCATGGAATGCACCGCCATATCGGCACGGTTTTCCAGCATCGCCAGCTCAAGCTCTTTGACAAACAGTCCTTTGCCACCCACTTTCGCCAGCGGCGTATCAAGGATGACATCACCTTTGGTGACCATCGGCACCAGCTCAACCTGCAAGCCGGGATGCGCAGCCATCAGGCGCTGTTGGACATATTGTGCCTGCCACAAGGCAAGCGGGCTTTGCCTGGTAGCAATTCTGAAAATTTTGTTTAACATGCTGTTAACCATTTTGATCGTTCATCGATTATCCTATCATTGATAGGGGAATGCTGTCAGTTTCAACGGATTGACCAGGCTGCAATCTCAGACCGGAGCCCGCTTTTTACGGCGTCAGATTCTGAGGCTGGAGTCCGAAAATGCAGGGCTACGTTTGGAACGTGCTAAACTGTCAGGTAGCGCAACTTTCTTTACGGTCAATCTTCCAGGTGTTAGATTGATCACGTTTCCAGCAATAATTTGCCCGACATCTTTATTATTAAGCGGCAGATTTTGGAAACAGGGTGCTTAACACTGGGACAATCAGGCGAAACGTCTTGTACCTCTACATTGAGACACTGAAACAGAGACTGGATGCGATTAACCAGCTGCGTGTAGATCGCGCACTGGCTGCCATGGGACCTGCTTTCCAGCACGTCTACAGTCTGCTGCCAACATTACTGCATTATCATCATCCGCTGATGCCGGGTTACCTTGAAGGTAGCGTTCCCCATGGCGTCAGCTTCTTTGCGCCTGATGAAAACCAGCAGCAGCTGCTGCAACAGTTAGCGGGCGACCATCCGCTCGACCTCAGCAGCGCGGTGAAGGGCGAACTGCCTATCACCGGCATCTACTCGATGGGCAGCACCTCGTCCGTCGGCCAGAACAGCGTCTCCGATCTCGACATCTGGGTATGCCATCAGTCATGGCTGGATAACGAAGAGCGTCTCAATCTGCAGCGCAAGTGTACGCTCCTGCAAAAATGGTGTGTGTCGCTGGGTGTGGAAGTCAGCTTCTTCCTGATCGACGAAAACCGTTTCCGCCATAATGAGAGCGGCAGCCTCGGCGGTGAAGACTGCGGTTCTACCCAACACATTTTACTGCTGGATGAGTTCTACCGTACCGCCGTGCGCATGGCGGGGAAACGCATTCTGTGGAACATGGTGCCTGGCGAAGAAGAACATCACTACGACGATTACGTGATGTCGCTCTATTCACAGGGCGTGCTGACGCCGAATGAGTGGCTGGATCTCGGCGGTCTCGGCACGCTGTCGGCGGAAGAGTATTTCGGTGCCAGCCTGTGGCAGCTGTATAAAAGTATCGATTCGCCGTACAAAGCGGTGCTGAAAACCCTGCTGCTGGAAGCTTACAGCTGGGAATACCCAAACACGCAGCTGCTGGCGATGGATATCAAACAGCGGCTGCACGACGGCGAAATTGTCTGCTTCGGTCTCGATCCCTACTGCATGATGCTGGAGCGCGTGACGCGCTACCTGACCAGCGTCGATGACACCGCGCGCCTCGACCTGGTGCGCCGCTGTTTCTACCTCAAAGTGTGCGAAAAACTCTCCAGCGAGGAGCAGCATCCGCGCGCGGGCTGGCGGCGTGAAATTTTGTCGCAGCTGGTGAAAGAGTGGGGCTGGGACGATGAGAAGCTGGCGGTGCTGGATAATCGCGCGCAGTGGAAAATCGAACGGGTGCGCGAGGCGCACAACGAGCTGCTGGATGCGATGATGCAGAGCTATCGCAACCTGATCCGTTTTGCCCGTCGCAACAATTTAAGCGTCAGCGCCAGCCCGCAGGACATCGGCGTGCTGACGCGTAAATTGTACGCCGCGTTTGAAGCGCTGCCGGGCAAAGTCACGCTGGTGAACCCGCAAATCTCGCCCGATCTGTCGGAAGAGAACCTGACCTTTATTCATGTGCCGGCCGGGCGCGCCAATCGTGCCGGCTGGTATCTGTATAACCAGTCGCCGGACATGAGCTCAATCATCAGCCATCAGCCGCTGGAATATAACCGTTATCTCAACAAGTTAGTGGCATGGGCGTGGTTTAACGGACTGCTGACGCGCAAAACCCGTCTGCACATTAAGGGCAACGAATTCTGCGATCTGCCGCGCCTGCAGGAGCTGGTCAACGATGTCTCCAGCCACTTCCCGCTGCGTCTGCCGGCACCGACGCCGAAAGCGCTCTATAGCCCGTGCGAAATCCGGCATCTGGCGATCATCGTTAACCTCGAACACGATCCGACCTCGGCGTTCCGCAATCAGGTGGTGCACTTCGACTTCCGAAAGCTGGATGTATTCAGCTTTGGTCAGCAGCAGCAGTGCCTGATCGGCAGCATCGATCTGCTGTACCGCAACTCGTGGAACGAAGTGCGTACGCTGCACTTCAGCGGCGAGCAGGCGATGATTGAAGCGCTGAAAACCATTCTGGGCAAAATGCATCAGGACGCCGCACCGCCGGACACGGTGGAAGTATTCTGCTACAGCCAGCATCTGCGCGGTCTGATTCGTACCCGCGTGCAGCAGCTGGTGTCGGAATGCATTGAGCTGCGTCTGTCGAGCACGCGTCAGGAGCCGGGCCGCTTTAAAGCGCTGCGCATGGCCGGTCAGACCTGGGGTCTGTTTTTCGAACGTATGAGCGTTTCGGTGCAGAAGCTGGAAAATGCGGTCGAGTTTTACGGCGCGATTTCCAACAACAAGCTGCACGGTTTGTCGATCAAAGTTGAATCGAACCAGACGCCGCTGCCACCGGTGGTCAACGGCTACGCCAGCGAAGGCATCATTCAGTTCTTCTTTGAAGACACCAGTGACGATCGCGGCTTCAACATCTATATCCTTGATGAAAGCAACCGGGTTGAGGTGTATCACCATTGCGAAGGCAGCAAAGAAGAGCTGGTGCGTGACGTCAGCCGTTTCTATTCGTCGTCGCACGATCGCTTTACCTACGGCTCGAGCTTTATCAATTTCAACCTGCCGCAGTTCTATCAGATTGTGCACGCCGGCGATCGCTTTCAGGTGATTCCGTTCCGCAGCCAGACGCTGACGCAGCTGTGCGCCACCCAGCCGGATAACGACAACGGCGACTTCCAGCCGCGCTACCAAATGCACTAAAGCCGCTGCGCTGTACGCAGTGGCCTGCCCCCGTTTCTGAACCTTCTGCCGGATATTTCCTGTTGCTTTTACAACGTCAACTGCGATGATAAGCAGTTGGGATTTGGATAAAAAGAGCAGACAGAATGATACGAGTGATGAGCCAGCTGGGTATGGCGCTGGCACTGGTCAGCCTGGTAGGCTGTGGCCTGAAAGGACCGCTGTATTTCCCGCCCAACGATCGGCCGCAACAGAAAAATCAGCCGGTGACTGAGCAGCAGCAGAAAGCGGCACAGGATGCGGATACCAGCGGCCTGGTCACCAGCAAACCGGCTGGCGTGCAGGCGAATTAAACCCGATGAGTCATCCGGCGGAGCAGAAAATGCAGTTCTCGAAAATGCACGGTCTCGGTAACGACTTTATGGTCGTCGATGCCGTGACGCAAAACGTCTTTTTTTCGCCGGAACTGATTCGCCGCCTGGCGGATCGGCATCTGGGGATCGGCTTCGATCAGTTGCTGATCGTCGAGCCACCTTACGATCCGGATCTCGATTTCCACTACCGCATCTTCAACGCTGACGGCAGCGAAGTGGCGCAGTGCGGCAACGGCGCGCGCTGTTTTGCCCGCTTTGTTCGCCTCAAAGGGCTGACCAATAAAAGCGACATTCGCGTCAGCACTCAGACCGGCCGCATGGTACTGAGCGTCACCAGCGATGAGCTGGTACGCGTTAACATGGGCGAGCCCAACTTTGACCCGCAGCAGGTGCCGCTGCGCGCTAACAAGGCGGAAAACCTCTATCTGCAGCGCGTGGCCGAGCAGACCGTGATGTTTGGCGCGGTATCAATGGGCAATCCACACTGCGTGATTCAGGTTGAAAGCGTGAAAACCGCCGCGGTGGAGACGCTCGGTCCGGCACTGGAGAGCCATGAGCGCTTTCCCGAGCGCGTGAACGTCGGCTTTATGGAAGTGGTCAATCCGGAACACATCCGTCTGCGCGTGTATGAACGCGGCGCGGGCGAAACCCAGGCGTGCGGCAGCGGCGCCTGCGCCGCAGTGGCCTGCGGCATTCAGCAGGGCATTCTGGCGGAGAAAGTGCGCGTCGATCTGCCCGGCGGCACGCTGCATATCGCCTGGAAAGGGGCCGGTCAGCCGCTGTTTATGACCGGGCCAGCCACACACGTCTATGATGGGTTTATTCATCTATGAAAAATATCGAAGAGCAGACCGACAGCGCGGTTTTGCTGGACGATCAGGCGGTGAGCGCCTGGCTGCGTCACAACCCCGATTTCTTTATTCGCAATGCGCGCCAGGTTGAGCAAATGATGGTGCCGCATCCGGTGCGCGGCAGCGTATCGCTGGTGGAGTGGCATATGGCGCGTCAGCGCAACCACATCCAGCAGCTGGAAGAGGAGATTACGCTGCTGATGGAGCAGGCAACCGCCAATCATCAGCTGTTCGATCGCCTGCTGGCGTTGCAGAGCCATCTCGCGGCCGCCGATAGCCTGCAGGAGATGCTGACGCGGCTGCATCGCTGGGCGCGCGAGCTTGGCCTGGCGGGCGCCAATGTGCGGCTGTTCAGCGACCGCTGGCGCATCGGCGCACCCTCCGATTTCACCCAGCTTAGTCTGTCACGCCAGGCGTTTGAGCCGCTGCGCATCCAGCGCTTTGGTCAGCAGCATCACTACCTTGGCAGCCTGAACGGACCGGAGTTGCTGCTGCTGCTGCCGCAGGCAAAAGCCGTCGGATCGGTGGCGATGTCGCTGATGGGCGAGCAGGGCGATCTCGGCGTGCTGATCTTCAGCAGCCGCGACAACCAGCACTATCAGGCAGGCATGGGCACGCTGCTGCTGCAGCACCTGGCACAAATGCTGCCCGACCTGCTGTCTCGCTGGGTTGAGCGCGCATGAGCAGCGCCAGCCCGCTGTTGCCGGCCGTTGAGGGCTTTCTGCGCTATCTGAAAGTCGAACGCCAGCTCAGCCCGCTGACGCAAAAGAATTACCAGCGCCAGCTGCAGGCGCTTATCGCCATGGCGGATGACATGCACATTACCGCCTGGTCGCAGCTGGAACCGGCACAGGTACGCAGTCTGGCGGCGCGCAGCCGGCGCGGCGGTCTCGGGGCCAGCAGCCTGGCCCTGCGCATGTCGGCGCTGCGCAGCTTTCTCGACTGGCAGGTCAGTCAGGGCATGCTGAGCGCCAATCCGGCGAAAGGCATCGCCACGCCGCGCAACGCACGGCATCTGCCAAAAAATATGGATGTCGATGAAGTCAGCCAGCTGCTGGAGATCGACCTCGACGATCCGCTGGCGGTGCGCGACCGCGCCATGCTGGAAACCATGTACGGCGGCGGTTTACGTCTCGCTGAGCTGGTGGGCATCGACTGTCGTCATCTGGACCTGGAGAGCGGTGAAGTCTGGGTGCGGGGCAAAGGCAGCAAAGAGCGCCGCGTGCCGATTGGCGGCACCGCCGTCACCTGGCTGCAGCACTGGCTGCCGTTACGCAACAGCTTCGCGCCGCAGGATGATGCGGTTTTTGTATCGACGCGCGGCAGCCGTATTTCGGCGCGCAATGTGCAGAAACGCTTCGCCGAATGGGGCATTAAGCAGGGCGTCGCCAGCCATATCCACCCGCATAAGCTGCGCCACTCGTTTGCTACCCATCTGCTGGAATCGAGCGGCGATCTGCGCGCGGTGCAGGAGTTGCTCGGCCACGCCAACCTCTCGACCACGCAAATCTATACCCACCTGGATTTCCAGCATCTGGCGTCGGTATACGATGCGGCACACCCGCGTGCCAAACGAGGAAAGTCTGAATGAAGTTTTATCGCCCGCTGGGCCCGATCAAAGCCATCACCTTCGATCTTGACGATACGCTGTATGACAACTATCCGGTGATCCGTAAAACCACGGCGGAATCGCACGCTGCACTGCAGGCGTATCACCCGGCGCTGCGCGAGTTTACGCCGGAAGATTATCAGGCGCTGCGCGATGAACTGCTGCTGCGTGAGCCGGAAATTTACCACGATGTCTCTGAGTGGCGTCGCCGCTCGGTAGAGCTGGCGCTGCTCAACGCCGGACTGCCGGCCGCGCAAGCCAGCGCAGGTGCCCGGGACGTGATGAGCGTGTTTCACCAGTGGCGCAGTGCGGTGGAGATGCCAGAAGAGACGCATCAGACGCTGGCCTGGCTCGGCGAGCGCGTGCCGCTGGTGGCGATCACCAACGGCAACGCCGACCCGCAAAAGCTCGGCATTGATCACTACTTCCAGTTCGCGCTGCGCGCCGGTCCGCACGGCCGCGCCAAGCCGTGGCAGGATATGTACCATCTGGCCGCCGGACGGTTGGACATTGCGCCGCAGCATATTCTGCACGTCGGCGATGACCTGACCACCGACGTCGCCGGTGCGCTGCGCGCCGGTCTGCAGGCGTGCTGGATCAACCTGCGTGACGGCAATCTGATGAAGATTGATGACGCGCGCCTGCTGCCACACGTGGAAATTCATCAGTTGGCATCGCTGACCTCGCTGCTATAATGGCTGTAAATTTATCCAGTCGTATTCTGTATTCTGCAACGCGCGGCCGTGCAGGCTGTGTGTCACCAGCCTGATCGCTTAGCTGATTACGCCCTCGCAGATGTCTGCCCTTGCCGCCTGGCGGCAACGCGAACGGTGCAGGATACGCATCCTACTTGCTTAAAACGGTGCTTATGGACGTTTCCGATCTGCTTAACGGCTTGAATGACAAACAGCGCGAAGCGGTCGCCGCGCCGCGCAGCAATCTGCTGGTGCTGGCCGGAGCAGGCAGCGGTAAAACCCGCGTGCTGGTGCATCGCATCGCCTGGCTGTTGTCGGTAGAGAACTGCTCGCCTTACTCAATCATGGCGGTGACCTTCACCAACAAGGCGGCGGCGGAGATGCGCCACCGTATCGACCAGCTGATCGGTACCAGCCAGGGCGGCATGTGGATTGGTACCTTCCACGGCCTGGCGCACCGTTTACTGCGCGCGCACCACCTGGATGCCGGGCTGCCGCAGGATTTCCAGATCCTCGACAGCGAAGATCAGCTGCGTCTGCTCAAGCGCCTGATCAAAGCCATGAACCTCGACGAGAAACAGTGGCCGGCGCGTCAGGGCATGTGGTACATCAACGGCAAAAAGGACGAAGGGCTGCGGCCTAAGCACATCGAAAGCTACGGCAACCCGGTGGAGCAGACGTGGCTGCGTATCTATCAGGCGTACCAGGAAGCCTGCGATCGCGCCGGGCTGGTCGACTTCGCCGAACTGCTGCTGCGGGCGCATGAGTTGTGGCTCAACAAGCCGCAGATTCTCAATCACTACCGTGAGCGCTTCAGCAATATTCTGGTGGACGAATTCCAGGACACCAACAACATTCAGTACGCGTGGATTCGCATGCTGGCAGGCGACAGCGGCCGGGTCATCATCGTTGGCGATGACGATCAGTCCATTTACGGCTGGCGCGGCGCGCAGGTGGAGAACATCCAGCGTTTCCTGCAGGATTTCCCAGGCGCGGAAACCATCCGTCTTGAGCAGAACTATCGCTCCACCAATAACATTCTGAAAGCAGCCAACGCCCTGATTGCCAACAACAATGGCCGTCTGGGGAAAGAGCTGTGGACCGACGGCAGCGACGGCGAAAAGATTTCGCTGTATTGCGCGTTCAACGAGCTGGATGAAGCGCGCTTTGTCGTCAATCGCATCAAAACCTGGCATGAAAACGGCAACGCGCTGCAGGATTGCGCCATTCTCTACCGCAGCAACGCCCAGTCGCGCGTGCTGGAAGAGGCGCTGCTGCAGGGCAGTATGCCGTACCGCATTTACGGCGGCATGCGCTTCTTCGAGCGCCAGGAGATCAAAGATGCGCTGGCCTATCTGCGGCTGCTGGCCAACCGCAACGACGATGCGGCATTCGAGCGCGTGGTCAACACGCCGGTGCGCGGCGTTGGCGATCGCACGCTCGACGTGGTGCGCCAGACCGCGCGTGAGCAGCAGCTGACGCTGTGGCAGGCCACGCGCGCACTGCTGCAATCCAAAGCGCTGGCTGGCCGTGCTGCCTCAGCACTGCAGCGCTTCTGCGAGCTGGTGGATGCGCTGGCGACGGAAACCGCTGAGCTGCCGCTGCACGTACAGACCGATCGGGTGATTAAAGACTCCGGTCTGTGGCTGATGTACGAGCAGGAAAAGGGCGAAAAAGGCCAGGCGCGTATCGAAAACTTAGAGGAACTGGTCACTGCCACGCGCCAGTTCAGCTATCAGGACGAAGACGAAGATCTGATGCCGCTACAGGCGTTTCTGTCGCACGCGGCGCTGGAAGCTGGCGAAGGCCAGGCGGACAAGTGGCAGGATGCAGTGCAGCTGATGACGCTGCACTCGGCGAAAGGGCTGGAGTTCAGCCAGGTGTTTATCGTCGGCATGGAAGAGGGCATGTTCCCGAGCCAGATGTCGCTGGACGAAGGCGGCCGGCTGGAGGAGGAGCGTCGCCTGGCGTATGTCGGCGTGACGCGCGCGATGGAGAAGCTGACGCTCACCTACGCTGAAACCCGCCGCCTTTATGGTAAGGAAGTGTATCACCGGCCATCGCGTTTCATTGGTGAACTGCCGGAAGCGTGCGTGGAAGAGGTGCGGCTGCGCGCCAGCGTGAGCCGGCCGGTGAGTCATCAGCGTATGGGCACACCGGTGGCGAAGAGCGACAGCGGCTTTGCGCTCGGGCAGCGCGTGCGCCACGCTAAGTTCGGCGAAGGTACCATTATCAATCTGGAAGGCAGCGGCGAGCACAGCCGTCTGCAGGTGGCCTTCCAGGGCCAGGGCATCAAGTGGCTGGTGGCGGCTTACGCCCGGCTGGAAACCGTGTAGCGCGGTTGCGCTACCTTGACGACTTTTTCGTCTCAGCGTAACATGCGCGCACTATTATCATGAGAGGACAATGCCTTGGACGCGCCCAGTCGATGCTGGCTCTATACCCTGGTTAACAGGGACAATTTCTAAGGCTACCTCTTTAACGCGGGTAGCCTTAGCGGTTATCAGCGACCTCCCTTTTTGATCCCGTCGCACGAGTCAGCACTGATTTACCCTTGAAGCGAAAGTTTCCGCGTTCAGGCTTTGCCGTGCCCGTGGTGCCAGCAGCACTGCGGTTCACCGCCTTGTCCCATGTCGTCTGCAATGGGGAGTATTGCTATGCTGAGCGCATTTAAACTGGAGCGCGATCGCCTGACGCGCATCGAGCTGGAAGACAACAACGACAAACTCAACACCTCGGTGTGGGTCGATCTGATCGAGCCGGACGACAGCGAGCGTGAGCGCGTGCAGTCGGAACTGGGGCAGAGCCTGGCAACGCGCCCCGAGCTGGAGGACATTGAGGCCTCGGCGCGTTTCTTCGAGGACGAAGACGGCCTGCACATCCACTCCTTTTTCTTTTTTGAAGATGCTGAAGATCACGCCGGCAACTCCACCGTGGCGTTTACCATCCGCGAAGATCGCCTGTACACACTGCGCGAGCGTGAGCTGCCGGCGTTCCGCCTGTACCGCATGCGCGCGCGCAATCAGCAGCTGACCGATGGCAACGCCTACGAACTGCTGCTCGATCTGTTCGAAACCAAAATCGAGCAGTTGGCGGATGAGATCGAGAACATCTATAGCGCGCTGGAAAAACTCAGCCGCGTGATTATGGAAGGGCAACAGGGCGAAGAGTACGACGACGCGCTGTCGCGCCTGGCGGAGCTGGAGGATATCGGCTGGAAAGTGCGTCTTTGCCTGATGGATACCCAGCGTGCGCTGAACTTCCTGGTGCGTAAAGCGCGGCTGCCGGGCAATCAGCTGGAGCAGGCGCGCGAGATCCTGCGCGACATCGAATCGCTGCTGCCGCACAACGAATCGCTGTTCCAGAAGGTTAACTTCCTGATGCAGGCGGCGATGGGCTTTATTAACATCGAGCAGAACCGCATCATCAAAATCTTCTCGGTGGTGTCCGTGGTGTTCCTGCCGCCGACGCTGGTGGCCTCCAGCTACGGCATGAACTTTGAGTTTATGCCGGAGCTGAAGTGGAGCTTTGGTTATCCCGGCGCGATTGGCCTGATGATTCTCGCCGGGCTGGCGCCGTATCTCTATTTCAAACGGAAGAACTGGCTGTAAGTTTACCTGGTGCGCATTAATGCGCACCCTACGGGTTAATGCACCGATTGTGTATTAATGCGCACCCCACGGGTTAACGCACCGGTTGTGCATACATACCGTTAACTTCACGCGCGCGTTCTGTTCAACCTGCCAGGCCGTCGTAGGGTCGTCATTCATGACGACCGTCTCCATCGCTATCCGTGTCCTTACCCCTGACGCGCCAGCGCTAATCTGCTAACCTGTTGCCTCAACTCACTTTCTGATTTCCACCTTATGGCGCGTTTCTCTTTGCGGCAGCAGTGGGCGCTGCTGCTGACGGCTTCGCTGGTGCTGGGCTGCCTGTTGCAGCTGTTGCACCTGCCGGCTGCACTGCTGCTCGGTCCGATGATTGTCGGTACCATTATGGGTCTGAGCGGCGCAACCGTGCGCATCGACAAACGGCTGTTCGTGCTGGCACAGGCGGTGCTGGGCTGCATGATCGGCCAGAGCCTGTCGCCTGCGATCCTCTCACCGCTGCTCGATGACTGGCCGGTGGTGCTGGCGGTGCTGCTGCTGACGCTGGCGGCCAGCGGGCTGTCCGGTTTTCTGCTGGTGCGCTTTAGCTCGCTGCCGGGACCGACCGGCGCGTGGGGATCGTCGCCGGGCGGCGCGTCCGCAATGGTGGCGATGGCGGGCGATTTCGGCGCCGACGTGCGGCTGGTGGCGTTTATGCAATATCTGCGCGTACTGTTTGTTGCTACCGCCGCGGCCGTGGTGGCTCGCATCGGCCTCGGCAGCAGCGGTGCTGCTGCCCACATTGTCTGGCTGCCGCCGCTGCACAGTGGCTTCGTGCTGACGCTGCTGGTGATGGTGGCGGGCGCGTGGCTGGGGCAGAAACTGCGTATCCCGTCCGGCGCGCTGCTGCTGCCAGCGCTGATGGGTGCCACGCTGCACGGAACAGGTGTCGCGACGCTGCAGGTGCCGGAGTGGCTGCTGGCACTGGCCTATGCGCTGATCGGCTGGAGCGTTGGCCTGCGCTTTACCCGGCCGATCTTTTTGCTGGCGCTGCGCACGCTACCGCAAATGATCGCCTCGATTATCGGCCTGATGCTGCTGTGCGGGGGGCTGGCGTGGATGCTGACGCGCGTGCTGCACGTCGATCTGATGACCGCTTATCTGGCAACCAGCCCGGGCGGGCTGGATACGGTGGCGATTATTGCTGCTGGCAGCCGGGTCGATATCGCGTTTGTCATGGCGCTGCAGACGCTGCGTCTGTTTACCATTCTGCTCACCGGCCCGGCGATGGCCCGTTTTATCTCACGCTATGCGCACGCGCGTGCGGGCTGAAAACAGCAGCGCGTCCAGAATGAAGATCGCCAGCGCCAGCCAGATGAAGCCGAAGGTCACCATTTTATCCGGCGTCAGGCTCTCACCGTAAAACAGCACCGCCAGCAGGAACATCAGCGTCGGCCCCAGATATTGAAAGAAACCGACCGTCGACAGGCGCAGGCGCGCGCAGGCGGCGGCGAACAGCATCAGCGGAATGGTGGTAATGATGCCGGCGGCGATCAGCTTGAGATTCAGGCTGAGCGGATTGGCGCTGAGGTGGCTGGTGGCGCTGTCGGCAAAGCCAAACAGATAGATGGCCGCCAGCGGGAACAGCCACGCGGTTTCAATCAGCATACCGCTCTGTGCATCAACCTGAATCTTCTTGCGCACCAGCCCGTACAGCGCGAAGCTCAGCGCCAGGCCGAGGCCGATGACCGGCAGCGAACCGAACTGCCACAGCTGCACCAGCACGCCGGTGGCCGCCAGCAGCACCGCCAGCCACTGCAGACGGCGGAAGCGCTCACGCAGAAACAGCATGCCAAACACCACGTTAATCAGTGGGTTGATAAAGTAGCCGAGGCTGGCCTCCAGCATATGCTGATTATTCACCGCCCAGATAAACAGCAGCCAGTTGCCGCCGATAGTCAGTGCGGTCAGCGCCAGCAGCAGCACTTTTTTCGGCTGGGCCAGCACGCTGCGTACCTGACGCCAGCTGCGGCTCAGGGTAATCAGCCCCAGCATAAACAGGGCCGACCAAATCACACGGTGGGTCATAATTTCCGTCGGTGGCACTTCTTTGACCAGCTTGAAATAGGCCGGTGCGATGCCCCAGATAAAGTAAGCGCCCAGCGCATAAAAAATGCCCTGACGCGTTTGTTGCGTATCCATCATCTATTCCAGAAAAGCGGCGAGTGTGGCAGGCCGCACGAAGTTAACCAATAAGATAGGTCGCAGTCGCAGTGGCGATGTAATCGCCCTGCTGATTGTGCAATTCGACGCGCGCAACCGCGACTTTATTCCCGGCGCGCAGCAGGCTGCTGGTGGCGACAAAGCGCTCGCCGCGTCCCGGGCGCAGGTAGTCGACGCGCATATCAATGGTGCCCATGCGTGACAGGCGCTGACGCAGCTCCTCTTCGCTGATGCTCTGCTGGCGCGACAGCGCATGGCTGACGCACACCAGCCCGGCGGCAACATCCAGCACTGAGGCAATCACGCCACCGTGCAGAATCTGCTGCGCGGCGTTACCCACCAGCATGGTTTTATTGGCAAAGCCGAGTTCGGCGTAATCGGCTTCAAGGCGATCCAGCTCAAGGCCCAGTGCCTGATTAAACGGCATGTGATAGACAAAAATTTCGCCAATCAGCCGGCGCGCTTCCTGCTGTGTCAGCATCGGGGATGACATTTTTCCTGCCTTAAGATGTTAAAGAATTGTGTATATTATGCCGCGTTCGCGCCGCTTTCCAGTTTCAGAAATCCGCGCTAATCAACCACCGGGTTTGCGTGTAGAATGGCGTGCTTTTTGAACCGTCGCCCGACGATAACTTTTGCAGCGCTCTGGAGAATTCTATGCGTAAGCAGTACGCCTTGCTGGCCGCGGCATTTATGGTTCCTGCGCTGGCGCAGGCCGATGAAGCCACCGTGAAAGAGGTTCATGACGCACCAGCAGTGAAGGGCAGTATTATCGCTAACCTGCTGGAAAAACACGATAACCCATTCGTGCTTTATCCCTATGAAAATAACTATCTGCTTTACACCTACACCAGCGACATGAATAAAGAGGCGATTTCCTCTTACAACTGGGCAGACAAAGCGAAAAAGGATGAAGTAAAATTCCAGCTCAGCCTGGCGTTTCCGCTGTGGCGCGGCATTTTGGGTGACAACTCGGTGCTGGCCGCGTCGTATACTCAGCGCTCCTGGTGGCAGCTGTCGAACCGGGGGGCTTCATCACCGTTTCGTGAAACCAACTATGAGCCGCAGATTTTTCTCGGCTGGGCCACCGACTATTCGCTGGGCGGCTGGACATTACGCGACGTCGAGCTGGGTCTGAATCATCAGTCAAATGGCCGCAGCGATCCCACGTCACGCAGCTGGAACCGCGCTTACGCCCGTCTGATGGCGGAGAATGGCAACTTCCTGGCGGAAATCAAACCCTGGTATCGTCTGCCGGAAAGTGCCAGCAACGACGATAACCCGGACATCACCAAATACATGGGCTACTACCGCGCGAAGCTGGGCTATATGCTCGGCGACAGCATTTTCAGCGTGGAAGGCAACTACAACTGGAATAGCGGCTACGGCGGTGCCACCTTCGCGTGGAGCTATCCGATTTCTGAACACGTGCGCTTTTACACGCAGCTGTTCAGCGGTTATGGTGAATCCCTTATTGACTATAACCATCGCCAGACGCGTCTTGGCGTCGGCGTAACGCTTAACGATCTGTTCTAACCAGTCAAAACAGGATTACCGTGGCAACATCGGCAGTGCTTAATCAGGAAATGCTGGCGCAGCAGGTATTACAGGATACCTTCGGCTATCAGCAGTTCCGTCCGGGTCAGCAAACCATCATCGAAACCGCGCTGTCAGGGCGCGACTGCCTGGTGGTGATGCCGACCGGCGGCGGCAAATCGCTGTGCTATCAAATCCCGGCGCTGGTGCGCGAAGGGCTGACGCTGGTGGTTTCGCCGCTGATTTCACTGATGAAAGATCAGGTCGATCAGCTGCTGGCGAACGGCGTGGCGGCGGCGTGCCTTAACTCGACGCAGACGCGTGAGCAGCAGCAGCAGGTGTTTGCGGACTGCCGCAGCGGCAAACTGCGGCTGCTGTACATCGCGCCGGAACGTCTGATGATGGATAACTTCCTCGACACCCTGCAGCACTGGAATCCGGTGATGCTGGCCGTCGATGAAGCGCACTGTATTTCGCAGTGGGGCCACGATTTCCGTCCGGAATATGGCGCGCTCGGTCAGCTGCGCCAGCGCATTCCGCAGCTGCCGGTGATGGCGCTGACCGCCACCGCCGATGAAGCCACGCGTAACGACATCGTGCATCTGCTGCAGATGCACGATCCGCTGATTCAGATCAGCAGTTTTGACCGTCCCAACATTCGCTACACGCTGGTGGAGAAGTTCAAGCCCACCGAGCAGCTGCTGCGCTATGTGCAGGATCAGCGCGGCAAAAGCGGCATCATCTACTGTAACAGCCGCGCCAAAGTGGAAGACACCGCTGCGCGTCTGCAGAGTCGCGGTATCAGCGTTGGCGCTTATCATGCCGGCATTGACAGCGAGCAGCGCGCACGCGTGCAGGAAGCCTTTCAGCGTGACGATTTGCAAATCGTGGTCGCGACCGTGGCGTTCGGCATGGGCATCAACAAGCCCAACGTGCGTTTTGTGGTGCACTTCGACATTCCGCGCAATATCGAATCCTACTATCAGGAGACCGGCCGCGCCGGGCGTGATGGTCTGCCGGCGGAAGCGATGATGCTGTACGACCCGGCCGACATGGCGTGGCTGCGTAAGTGTCTGGAAGAGAAAGCGCCAGGGCCGCTGCAGGATATTGAACGCCACAAACTCAACGCCATGGGCGCGTTTGCCGAGGCGCAAACCTGCCGTCGTCTGGTGCTGCTTAACTATTTTGGTGAAGGTCGCCAGCAGCCGTGCGGCAACTGCGATATCTGCCTCGATCCGCCGCGTCGCTATGACGGCCTGGTCGAAGCGCAAAAAGCGCTGTCGGGCATTTATCGTACCGGGCAGCGTTTTGGGATGAGCTATATTGTTGAAGTTTTGCGCGGCTCAACCAACCAGCGCATCCGCGATAACGGCCACGACAAACTGCCGGTGTACGGCCTCGGGCGCGAGCAGAGTCAGGAGCACTGGGTCAGCGTGCTGCGCCAGCTGATCCATCTGGGCATGGTGACGCAAAACATCGCCATGCACTCGGCGCTGCAGCTCACCGAGGCCGCGCGCCCGGTGCTGCGTGCTGAAGTGCCGCTGATGCTGGCGGTACCGCGCACCGTGACGGTGAAAAGCCGCAGCAGCGCGCCAAAAGTCTACGGCGGCAATTACGATCGCAAGCTGTTCGCCAAGCTGCGTAAGCTGCGTAAAGCCATCGCCGACGAAGAGAATATTCCGCCTTACGTGGTGTTTAACGACGCCACGCTGATTGAAATGGCAGAACAAATGCCGGTCAGCGCTTCAGAGATGCTGAGCGTGAACGGGGTCGGTCATCGCAAACTGGAGCGCTTCGGTAAGCCGTTCCTGCTGATGATCAAAGAACATCTTGATGAAGAATAAGGGAAATAAACCATGCTGATGTTATTTGCCACCGTCGCGCTGGTGCATCTGGTTGCGCTGATGAGTCCGGGACCGGACTTCTTTTTTGTCTCACAGACCGCCGCCAGCCGCTCGCGCAAAGAGGCGATGATGGGCGTGCTCGGCATTACGCTGGGGATTGTGATTTGGGCCGGCGTCGCGCTGATGGGCCTGCATCTGATTCTGGAAAAAATGGCGTGGCTGCATGAAATCATTATGGTCGGTGGCGGTCTGTATCTGCTGTGGATGGGCTGGCAGCTGCTGCGCTCGGCGCGTCAGCGTCACAAGCAACCTCATACGGAAGCGCCGGTGGTTGAGCTGCCAAAGCGTGGTATGAGCTTCCTCAAAGGGTTTCTCACCAACCTGTCTAACCCGAAAGCCATCATCTACTTCGGCAGTGTGTTTTCATTGTTCGTGGGCAACGATGTGGGCGCGATTGAGCGCTGGGGCCTGTTCCTGCTGATCGTCGGTGAAACCTTTGCCTGGTTTACCCTGGTGGCGGCGATTTTTGCCCTGCCGTGGATGCGCGATAAGTATCAGCGGATGGCGAAGTGGGTGGACGGTATGGCGGGCGTGCTGTTTGCCGGATTTGGTATTCACCTCATCATCTCCCGATAACATCCCGAACCGTAGCGGCGCAATTTATTGCGCGTTTCAACTGGGCGCGATAAAGCGTGCCGCTACGATCAGTGCAAATCGTTACGCCATTTTACGTGCGCTGGCCAGCAGTGCGCCGACCGCCATAAACAAGCCACCAAACACCCGGTTCAGCAGCTTCATCTGCTTCGGACCTTTGATCCAGCCGGCAATGCGCGTCGCCAGCGTGGCGTAACCAATCATCACAATGATGTCGACCACGATGGTGGTCACGCCGAGCACCAGATACTGCATCAGCTGCGGCTGGTGCGGCACGATAAACTGCGGAAACAGCGCGGCGAGAAACACAATGCTCTTCGGATTGGTGAGATTCACCAGCAGCGCGCGCTGAAACAGACGACGACGCGGCATCGCTTTGGCCACCGCATTGAGATCGATTCCGCCCGCTGAGCGCCACTGTTGAATGCCAAGCCACACCAGATAGGCCGCGCCCGCCCATTTCAGTACCTCAAACGCCAGCACCGACTGCGAAAACAGCGCGCCCAGACCGGCGCCCACCAGCACAATATGCACGGCGAGACCCAGCTGTAATCCGGTAATTGAGGCTGCCGCACCGCGATAGCCGTGGCTGATGCCGGTGCTCATGGTGTTGATCGCGCCGGAACCGGGCGAGAGGCTGAGGATGGTCGTGGTTAACAGGTAGGTTAACCACCATTCAATGGTCATGGGTGACATTCCCTGAAGAGAGTGAAGTGTGACACAATACGCCAGAAAATCGCGCTGCGCTATTAAGTGCAGAGCCGCGTTTGACGTTTTTTCAGGGGGACGGATGCAGCAGCATAAACAGAGTTGGCTCGGACGTGAGCACGCTTTTTCAGCCTTTGCTACCGGTCCGCTGCTCGACTTCTGGCGTCAGCGTGAAGAGTGTGAATTCAGCGGCGTGGGCAATCTGACCATTCGCTATGTGCGCTTCACCTCACCGCAACACCGGCGTGTCATCCTGATTGTGCCCGGACGCATTGAAAGCTACATCAAATACCCCGAGCTGGCCTATGACCTGTTCCACTGCGGCTACGATGTGGTGATTATCGACCATCGCGGTCAGGGGCGTTCAGACCGGCTGCTGGCCGATTCGCATCGCGGTCACGTGGTGGAGTTCAGCGATTATGTCGACGATCTGGAAACGCTGTATCTGAAAGAGATCGTCAGCCATCACTATCAGCAGCGCTACGTGCTGGCGCACTCGATGGGCGGCGCAATTGTGGCGCTGTTTCTGGCGCGTCAGCCGCAGGCCTTCCACGCGGCGGTGTTTTGTGCGCCGATGTTTGGTATCGTGCTGCCGCTGCCGCCGTTTCTGGCGCACCGCATTCTCGACTGGGCGGAAAAGCTGCCCGCGCTGCGCGACGGCTACGCGCTGGGCACCGGACGCTGGCGCGCCAGCCCGTTTGGCATTAACCGGCTGACGCACAGTCGCGAACGTTATCGTCGCAATCTGCGTTTTTATGCCGACGATCCGGCGATTCGCGTCGGCGGCCCCACCTATCACTGGGTGCGGGAAGGGATTCAGGCCGGACGCCATATCCTTAATCAGGTGGCGCAGATTACGACACCGATTCTGCTGCTGCAGGCCAGTGAAGACGACGTGGTGGATAACCGCGCGCAGGATCTGTTCTGTGAAGCCATGGCGGCAGGGGGACATGCGGTGGAAGGCACCACGCCTTACATCATTCAGGGCGCGCGTCACGAGATCCTGTTTGAAACAGACGCCATGCGCGCCGAAGCGCTCAATGCGGTGGTCGACTTTTATCAGCGCCACCGTGACTAATGTATTCTTAGACATCAATACCAGAGGCCTACATGTACCACATCGTTGCATCCGACCTGGATGGCACGCTGCTTTCTCCGCAACATCGTCTGACGCCGTTTGCCCGCACCACGCTACAGGAACTGGTGGCGCGCGATGTGCATTTTATCTTTGCCACCGGACGCCACTACATCGACGTCGGTCAGATGCGCGATAAGCTCGGCATTCCGGCGTATATGATCACCTCAAACGGCGCGCGCGTGCATAACGCCGACGGCGAACTGGTGTTCAGCCACAATCTGGACAGCGATATCGCCAGCGAGTTGTATGGCCTGAAGTATCACGATGAGAAAATCCTGACGCACGTTTACCGCGACGATGAGTGGCACATCAGCCGCCATAATCCGCAGGAAGCGGAGTTTTTCCAGGAATCGGTGTTCACCTATCAGGTGTATCAGCCAGGCATGCTGGCCACCGACGGCATCAGCAAAGTGTTCTTCACCTGCGACGATCCGGAGCATCTGGTTCCGCTGGAACAGGCGATTGAAGCGCGCTGGGGTGACCGGGTTAACGTCAGTTTCTCGCTGCCCACCTGTCTGGAAGTGATGGCTGGCGGCGTCTCGAAAGGGCACGCGCTGGAAGCGGTGGCGAAACAGCTTGGCTATTCGCTGAAAGAGTGCATCGCGTTTGGCGACGGCATGAACGATGTCGAGATGCTGAGTATGGCGGGCAAAGGCTGCATCATGCGTAACGCCCATCAGCGCCTGAAAGATACCCTGCCGACGCTGGAAGTGATTGGCAGCAACGCCGATGACGCGGTGCCGCAGACGCTGCGTAAATTATTCCTCGCCTGAATAAAACGGGCCGGTATTCACCGGCCCGCTCAGATTATGCCTGCTGCTGCTTGTGGCGATGCTCGCTGACCATGGTCAGCAGCAGTAACACCACCGCCAGCACCGATCCGACAATCATCACTAAGAAACCGCCGTCCCAGCCGAAGAAATCCACGGTGTAACCGACAATCGCACTGGCCGCCACCGATCCACCGAGATAGCCGAACAGACCGGTAAAGCCTGCCGCAGTGCCGGCCGCTTTTTTCGGTGCCAGCTCCAGCGCGTGCAGACCAATCAGCATCACCGGACCGTAGATCAGGAAGCCAATGACGATCATGCAGATCATATCTATGCCCGGATTGCCCGGCGGGTTCAGCCAGTAAATGATGGTGGCGATGGTCACCAGCGTCATGAAAAACACCCCGGTGGCACCGCGATTGCCGCGGAATACCTTGTCCGACATCCAGCCGCACAGCAGCGTGCCCGGAATCCCGGCGTATTCGTACAGGAAATAGGCCCACGAGGATTTATCCAGCGTGAAGTGCTTCACCTCTTTCAGATAGGTCGGTGACCAGTCGAGGATGCCGTAGCGCAGCAGATAAACGAATACGTTGGCCAGCGCGATGTACCACAGCAGCTTATTCGGCAGCACGTACTGCATGAAAATCTGCTTCGCCGTCAGCTCCTGTTCGTGGTTCTCGCTGTAATCCGGCGGATAGTCATTCTTCCATGCCTCAATCGGCGGCAGCCCACACGACTGCGGCGTATCGCGCATCAGCGCAAAAGCGATGATGGCGACGAGGATGGCACCAAACGCCGGCATATAGAGCGCAGCTTTCCAGTCGTTAAACCACGCCATGCCGAGCAGAAACAGCAGCGGAGGAATGCCGCCACCCACGTTGTGCGCGCAGTTCCATACCGACACAATGCCGCCGCGCTCTTTCTGCGACCACCAGTGCACCATGGTGCGTCCGCACGGTGGCCAGCCCATGCCCTGGAACCAGCCACACAGAAACAGCAGCACGAACATCACCATGATGCTTGAGGTTGCCCACGGCACGAAGCCCATCACCAGCATCACGGCGGCGGCGAGAATCAGGCCGGCGGGCAAAAATACCCGCGGGTTGGAGCGATCCGAGACCGATCCCATGATGAATTTGGAAAAACCGTAGGCGATGGAGATGCCGGAGAGGGCAAAGCCAAGGTCGCCGCGGGAAAAGCCCTGTTCGACCAGGTAAGGCATCGCCAGCGCAAAGTTTTTGCGCACCAGATAATAGGCGGCGTAGCCAAAGAAAATGCCGAAGAAGATCTGCCAGCGCAGACGACGATAGAGCGGATCGACGCGATCATCCGCCACCTGGGGCTGGTGTGGTGCAGGTTTAAAAATACTCAACATCAGAATGGCCCTCCAAGGGCGCAATATAGTTATCGATTCCCAGCAGGTTGGGGCAAAAAAAGTACGACAGCGAACAGAAAGCAACCTTTCCATTTCGCGCACAGAATAGTGATGGTTACGCGCAGTTACTGTGACGTGTGACACATATGTTACAGTTTTATGGCAATAAAGAGCGATATAAACCAGTAAATGTTGGATTTCGCGCATTTCTGTCAGAGAAAACGGCGCGCTGCCTCATAAAAATCGCCGCCCGTCGGTCAACCCGCCATGCGGACGCGTGCCTGCTGACCGGGCAGGGAAGATGCGATCGTGTTTAATTTCATCACATGTCAACCAGATTATCCCGCCAGCGCGCTGTAGTTTGTTTACACTAGCGCCAGTGTTGAACTTTAGGATACATAACCGTGCTGTTGCTGATCGTTACCACCATTCTGTGGGCTTTTTCTTTTAGTTTAATCGGGGAGTATCTGGCGGGGCAGGTGGATACCTGGTTCTCGGTGCTGATGCGTTTAGGCCTGGCGGCGCTGGTCTTTCTGCCGTTTCTGCGCTGGCGCGGTTACCGCGCCTCAACGTTGCTGCTCTATATGCTGGTGGGCATGCTGCAATTAGGCATCATGTATCTGATCAGCTTTGAGGCTTATCTCTATCTCAGCGTGCCGGAATTCCTGCTGTTTACGGTGATGACGCCGCTGTATGTCACGCTGATTTATGACCTGCTCAGCAAGCGCCCGCTGCGCATTGGCTATGCCTTTAGCGCCCTGCTGGCGGTGCTCGGTGCGGCCATTATCCGCTACGACAAAGTCAGCGATGATTTCTGGTTCGGACTGCTGCTGGTGCAGGCGGCTAACATCTGCTTTGCGATTGGCATGGTGGGCTATAAGCGCCTGCAGGAAGTCCGTCCAATGCCGCAGCACACCGCGTTCTCGTGGTTCTATCTTGGCGCGGTGCTGATCGCGGTGATCGCCTGGTGCATCTGGGGCAATCCGCATAAGCTGCCGACCACCACGCTGCAGTGGGGTGTGCTGGTATGGCTGGGCGTGGCCGCGTCCGGGCTGGGTTACTTCATGTGGAACTACGGCGCGACCCAGGTCGATGCCGGGACGCTGGGCATTATGAACAACATGCACGTGCCGGCAGGATTACTGGTGAATTTGGCGATCTGGCAGGAGAAGCCGCACTGGCCGAGCTTTATCGCCGGGGCGATAGTGATTTTTGCGTCCCTGTACGTGCATAAACGCTGGGTACTGGGACACACGGCCAAAAGCGGCAGTTCAGGCGCTTAGCTTTTTTTCGCGGGTGTCGATGGCCGCTGAATCAGCGTTAAGCCTTTCAGGAAGTTACGCAGAATCTGGTCACCGCACTCGCGATAATTTTTATGATCCGGGTTGCGGAAAATCGCGCCGATTTCAGCCTGTGACACCTTGAAGTTAGCCTTCAGTAAGATATCCGGGATATCGGTGGTTTTCAGCGCGAAGGCGATGCGTAACTTCTTGAGAAAGATATTATTATTCATGCGGCGCTCAACCGACGGGGCCGGCGCGTCTTCGCTTTTGCCGCGACGGTAGAAAATCAGACCGTTGAGGAAGTAGCCCATCAGCACATCCGGCAGTTTACGAAACGCCTCATCGTCATCTTTCTTCAGCCACGCCTGCACATCTTCACGCGGTACTTCACTGCCCGCCAGCGCAAAAATCTCCACCACTTTGCTGTCGCTCAAATCCAGCATATAGCGCACGCTGCGCAGCACATCATTATTGGTCATGGTGAAACTCTCCGGTAGCGGTTAAGGCGGCGCATTATAGAGCAGGCAGGGCAGGGATAACAGCACGGGCGCCATTGGCCGCCCGCGGCATCAGGACGAGACCGGCTGCAGGGAGCCGGGGCGCGAGGCATCGCGCACGTAAGGCAGGTGCTCGCAGGCGTGCTGACGGGCAAAGCGCACAAAGGCCTCCAGCACCGGCTGCCGCTGCTCGCCATCGCGCATCGCCGCGTATAAACGGCTCCACAATCCGTCGCCCAGCGTGCGTGTCACCACCAGCCCCTGGTGCTCAAAGCTCTCTACCACCCAGTGCGGCAGCGCGGCAATGCCCATGCCGGCCGACACCATCTGGATCAGCAACAGCGTATTATCCACGCTCTTCAGCGCCGGGCTGACGCCGGCTGGCTGTAAGAAGTTACGCCACACGTCCAGCCGCTGACGCTGTACCGGATAGATCATCAGCACCTCATCGGCCAAATCTTCCGGCGTGATGTGAGCCAGTTGCGCCAGACGGTGATCCGGCGCCAGCACCAGCCGCACCTCAAAATCAAACATCGGCGCATAGAACAAACCGCTGCGCGGCAGAATATCGGACGTCAGCACCACGTCCAGTTCGCCCTGCTGCAGCGCCGGCTGCGGATCAAAGGTCACGCCGGATTTGAAGTCCATCACTACCTGCGGCCAGCTCTGACGGAAATTGTTCAGGGCCGGCGTCAGCCACTGGATGCAGCTGTGGCATTCGATAGCGATGCGCAACGTGGTCTGATGCGGCTCATGACAGGCCTGCAGCGCCTGCTGGATCTGCGGCAGAATCTGCTCCGCCAGCTGCAACAGAATCTCTCCCTGCGGCGTAAAACGGAGCGGCTGGCTCTTACGCACGAACAGCCGGAAGCCCAGCCGCTGTTCCAGGTCGCTGAACTGGTGAGACAACGCCGATTGCGTCTGATGAAGCTGGGCGGCGGCGGCAGCCAGCGAGCCGGTGTGCCGTAACGCCTGCAGCGTCCGCAGGTGTTTGAGTTCGATCATGAGAGTCCTTCACATCGAGATTGAACAAATTGCGCTTGAGACACATACAGTACCCGCAGATTATAGCGGTGTAAACATCTGGACGGCTAAACATCTCAGACAGACGCGACGGCCACTTTACCTTTGTCCAGCTAACACGCTCAGCGCACGGCAGGATTGCCCGCTGGATGAACGTAAATCGGTTGCTGCGACTGTCGCACAGCGAACAACTTCTGGAGAATCTCACATGACCATTCTGAACCATACTCTCGGTTTCCCTCGCGTCGGACTGCGCCG
Source organism: Pantoea sp. SGAir0184 (assembly GCF_043544755.1). Lineage (NCBI taxonomy): Bacteria > Pseudomonadati > Pseudomonadota > Gammaproteobacteria > Enterobacterales > Erwiniaceae > Pantoea > Pantoea sp. SGAir0184. The sequence continues at coordinate 3,975,203 of NZ_CP028050.1, read as the reverse complement.
CGAACTGAAAAAAGCGCAGGAAAGCTACTGGGCCGGGAACAGCTCACAGGACGAACTGCTGGCGGTGGGTCGTGAACTGCGCGCCCGTCACTGGCAGCAGCAGAAAGACGCCGGTGTTGATCTGCTGCCGGTCGGCGATTTTGCCTGGTACGATCACGTACTGACCACCAGTCTGCTGCTCGGTAACGTACCGGCACGGCACCAGAATAAAGACGGCTCGATTGACCTCGACACCCTGTTCCGTATCGGCCGCGGTCGTGCGCCCAGCGGTGAGCCTGCGGCGGCGGCAGAGATGACCAAATGGTTTAACACCAACTATCACTACATCGTGCCGGAATTTACCCAGGGTCAGCAGTTCCGTCTCAGCTGGACGCAACTGCTGGACGAGGTGGATGAAGCGCTGGCGCTCGGCCACGCCATCAAACCGGTGCTGCTGGGGCCGGTGACCTATTTGTGGCTGGGTAAGGTGAAAGGTGACGCCTTTGACCGTCTGTCACTGCTGCAGGCCATTCTGCCGGTGTACCGTCAGGTGCTGGCTGAACTGCGTCAGCGCGGCATCGAATTGGTGCAGATTGATGAGCCGGCGCTGGCGCTGGAACTGCCGCAGGCGTGGCGCGAGGCGTTTAAACCGGCGTACGACGCGCTACAGGGCGAAGTGAAACTGCTGCTGACCACCTACTTTGACAGCATCGGTCAGAATCTTGATGTCATCAAAACGCTGCCGGTGCAGGGCCTGCATGTTGACCTGGTGCACGGCAAAGACGATCTCCAGCAGCTCAACCAGCAGATCCCGGCGGACTGGCTGCTGTCGCTGGGGGTGATCAATGGCCGAAATGTCTGGCGCGCCGATCTCACCCGCTGGTTTGAGCGCCTGCAGCCGCTGATCGGCCAGCGTCAGCAGCTGTGGATTGGATCTTCCTGTTCACTACTGCACAGCCCCATTGACCTGAGCGTCGAAACCCGCCTCGACGATGAGGTAAAAAGCTGGTTCGCCTTTGCGTTACAGAAGTGTACGGAGCTGTCGCTGCTGAGTCAGGCGCTGAACCAGCGCGATGCCGCTGCGCTGCACGCCTGGAGCGCGCCGATTCGTGCCCGGGCAAACTCTGCTCGCGTGCACAACCCCGCCGTGGCGCAGCGTCTGGCGCAAATCCAGGCCAGAGACACTGAGCGCAACAGCAGCTACACCGTGCGTGCTCAGGCGCAGCGTCAGCGCTTTAACCTGCCGGCGTGGCCTACCACCACCATCGGTTCTTTCCCGCAGACGACCGAGATCCGCGGCCTGCGCCTTGACTTCAAAAAAGGCAACATTGACGGCGGCCACTACCGCACCGGTATCGCGGAACACATCCGGCAGGCGATTGCGGAGCAGGAGCGTCTGGGGCTCGACGTGCTGGTGCATGGCGAAGCCGAGCGTAACGACATGGTGGAGTACTTCGGCGAAAACCTCGACGGCTTTGTTTTCACGCAGAACGGCTGGGTACAGAGCTACGGCTCGCGCTGTGTTAAGCCGCCGGTGATCATCGGGGATGTCAGCCGCCCGCAGCCGATTACCGTCGAGTGGGCAAAGTATGCGCAGTCGCTGACCGACAAACCGGTGAAGGGCATGCTGACCGGACCGGTCACCATCCTGTGCTGGTCGTTCCCGCGGGAAGACGTGACGCGCGAAACCATCGCAAAACAGATTGCGCTGGCGCTGCGCGACGAAGTGCAGGACCTGGAAAAAGCCGGTATCGGCATCATTCAGATTGACGAACCGGCGCTGCGTGAAGGCTTGCCGCTGCATCAGTCTGACTGGGCAGCCTACCTGCGCTGGGCGGTGGACGCGTTCCGCCTCAACGCCGCGGTGGCGCAGGACGAGACGCAGATTCACACCCACATGTGTTATTGCGAGTTCAACGACATCATGGATTCGATCGCCGCGCTGGACGCCGACGTGATCACTATCGAAACCTCACGTTCTGATATGGATCTGCTGGATGCGTTTAAAGCGTTCGAATATCCCAATGAAATCGGGCCGGGCGTGTATGACATCCACTCACCCAACGTACCGAGCGTGGAGTGGATGGAAGATCTGCTGCGCAAAGCGGCGCAGAGTATTCCGCAGCAGCGCCTGTGGGTGAATCCGGACTGCGGCCTTAAAACGCGCGGCTGGAGTGAAACGCGTCAGGCGCTGGCCAACATGGTAAAAGCGGCGCAGAAGCTGCGCGCCGAAACCGTTTAATAGCAGGATAATACGTTGTATTGTTGAGTTGGGGCGCGCTGGCGCCCCTTTTTTTATTCCGCGTTCGGCGCGACGCCATACTGCTTAAACCACGCCAGCATGCGCTGCCAGCCATCCTGTGCGGAATCGGCGTGGTAGCTCGGACGATAGTCGGCGTTAAAGGCGTGGCCAGCTTCCGGATACACCACAATCTCGGCTTTGGCATTAGCCGCGTGCAGGGCCTGGCGCATCTTATCGATACTTTCCAGTGGAATGCTTTCATCCTGGCCGCCATACAGGCCCAGCACCGGTGCATTCAAATCCACTGCAATATCAATTGGATGTTTCTGCTGCTTCAGCGTTTTCTCGCCCTCCAGGCGACCGTACCAGGCGGCGGCGGCGCGCACCTGCGGATTATGGGCGGCAAACAGCCAGCTGATGCGACCGCCCCAGCAGAAACCGGTGATCGCCAGACGACGGATATCGCCGCCGTGGCGCGCCGCCCAGTTGGCCACGTGGTCGAGATCCGACAGTACCTGCGAATCCGGCACTTTGCTCACCAGCTCTTTGAACAGGGTGGGGATATCGTTGTAATCGTTGGGATCGCCTTCGCGGAAATAGAGCTCCGGCGCCACGGCGAGATAGCCTTCCAGTGCCAGACGGCGGCACAGATCGCGGATGTGCTCGTGCACGCCGAAAATTTCCTGCACCACCAGCACGACCGGCAGCGTGCCGCTAAACTGTTGCGGACGAGCATAATAAGCCGGCAGGTTCTCACCCTGGCTCGGCACGGACGTCTCGCCCGCGTGAATGGCATCGCTGGCGGTAATGATGGTGCTGGCTGCGGTGGGCTGCACCGCTGGCGCAAAGCCGTCGGTGGCGGATTTTTGTGCCATATTGTCTTCGGTTTTCATGGTTCTCTCCGTGCTAGCAAGTGCGCAATCACGTAACTATAGCCTGGCCTTACGGCAAGGCTGGCGTAGGGTACGAGGGATGGTTAACCTGATCTGCTTCTCTATTAACACTGCCTTTTACGGTTACACAGCACCGCTTGTAGCAATTCAGCGCAGCAGACCGCTAATATGTGATTAGAGTCACACAATATCTTTAGTTCAATGTAACTTTCATTATTGATAGTGAATTCAGTCACATATTTATCCGGGCCGCTGACGTAAAGTGGCGCGCTTATTCCCCCTTATCTTCCAGGAGTCTGATATGGCCCAGTCTGACGTTTTCCACCTTGGCATCACCAAAGCCGATTTGAAAGGAGCCACGCTGGCGATTGTTCCTGGCGATCCGGAGCGCGTGAAGAAAATCGCGGCGCTGATGGAGAATCCACAGCACCTCGCGTCGCATCGTGAATTCACCACCTGGCTGGCGGAGATCGACGGCAAACCGGTGGTTGTCTGTTCCACCGGCATCGGCGGTCCGTCCACCTCTATCGCCGTTGAAGAGCTGGCGCAGCTGGGCGTGCGTACCTTCCTGCGTGTGGGTACCACCGGCGCGATTCAGCCACACATCAACGTGGGTGATGTGCTGGTGACCACCGCCTCGGTCCGTCTGGACGGTGCCAGCCTGCACTTTGCGCCGATGGAATTCCCGGCGGTGGCTGATTTCGCCTGCACCACCGCGCTGGTGGCCGCGGCAGAAGCCTGCGGTGCGACCACGCATATTGGTGTCACTGCCTCGTCAGACACCTTCTATCCTGGCCAGGAGCGCTACGACACCTTCTCCGGACGCGTAGTGAGCCGCTTCCAGGGCTCGATGAAAGAGTGGCAGCAAATGGGCGTACTTAACTATGAAATGGAATCCGCTACACTGTTAACCATGTGCGCCAGTCAGGGACTGCGTGCCGGCATGGTGGCTGGCGTCATCGTGAATCGCACGCAAAAAGAGATCCCGGATGCGGCCACCATGAAGCAGACAGAAAGCGATGCGGTGAAAATTGTGGTGGATGCCGCGCGTCGCTTACTTTAGCGCGCCAGTCAGGGAATGATTTCGAGACCAGGCTTATAGGGAGCTCAGCAATTGCCTGATTAGAATGCGCGCAATTTCAGCCGATTCTGAGAAATTTCCTATGCGCAAAACGATCTCTGTCCCACGTCCGGGTTTTACCAGCCGCCCTGCTGCAATGCAGGCCCGCGTTGAGAGTGCCGCCGCGCGCTTTCGTCAGGCAATGGCCGCGTCAGATTATCCTCTGGCGCGCCAGTGCTGCGAAGAAGTGCTGCGCGTCATGCCTAACCAGATGCAGGTGCTCAGCGACTACGCGCTGACGCTGATGCGCGTCGGCGAACATAAAAAATCCTACAAGATTTACCAGAAAATCTATCAGGCACCGGCGGCGCAGCGCGCGCAGGCGTCGGAAACCTGGCTGGATGGCCTGACGGAAGTGTGTGGCTGGCTGGATAAGACAGATGAAGTGGCGCGTTATGGCCTGGAATCGCTCACCCAATCCGACATGCGTTTCAGTCAGGGCGCGAAAGCGACTTTTCCCGCACCGGCACCTGCGCCGATTAACCGCAGCAATCCGGCAGAAAATATCATCTCCTTCAGCCTGTACGGCGGCCAGCCGCGCTACTGTGAAACCCTGATTAAAAACGTTGAGGTGGCGCGCGAGCTCTATCCGGACTGGATGTGTCGCATTTATCTCGACGATAGCGTGCCGCAGCACGTGTGGCAGCGCCTGACCCAGCCAAACACCCAGCTGGTGGATATGTCGCAGGAGAAAACCATTTTCCCTACGCTGTGGCGCTTTCTGGTGATGGACGATGCCAGCGTAAAACGCTACATCGTGCGCGATGCGGATTCGCTGCTGTCAGAGCGCGAAGTGGCGGCCGTCGATGCCTGGCTGGCTTCGCCATTCTGGTTCCACCACATGCGCGATTATTACTCGCACACCGAGCTGTTACTGGCCGGCATGTGGGGCGGCTGTCACGGCGTGTTTCACAACGTGGAACAGCAGATGCGCGACTTTATCGCGCAGTATGACGGCAGCGAGCGCTTTACCGACCAGTACTTCCTCAAGGTAGCGCTGTGGCCAACGGTGCGCGACAGCATCCTCAATCACGACGATATCTTTCACTTCCACCACGCGCAGCCGTGGCCGGCGCATGCGCCGATTCGCTGGCAGACCGACAGCTTCCACGTCGGCAGCAATGCCGGTTTCGCCAGCATGGCCGGCAAAGTGGCCAACGCCGAAAATGGCCAGCAGCAGGTGGAGCTGACTTACGGCGGCAACAGCTGGTGCTATCCGGCGAAGGTGAAAAGCGACAGCGAATGGGTGCTGCCGATGCCGTTTTTCCTGATTGACGCCTGGAAAGCCGGCGACCTGACCGTACGCGCCCTGTAGTTGCCCGGACGGTGCCCATCGCGCCCGCGATAAAATCCGCGGGTTGCCATGAATGTTCTGGACATTCATACAGTGGCGCTCTACCTTCTCCTCAGCGAGACGATCCGCGGGGGGATTATGGATCAGCAACTTATCATCAGCGGCGCGCTGGCGCTGGCCGGTTTGGGCATTGGCTGGATTATTGCCCAGCTGCGCGCCGGCCATCAGCACGCCAGCTTCACCACTGAACGCCGCCTGCTGGAACAGGCGCAGCAGCGTCAGCAGCAGCAGCTGGAACAGCTGCAACAGCAACTGCAGCAGCGCGAACAGGAGCTGCGCCAGCTTCACGGCACGCTTAGCGGCGCGCAGGAGCGCCTGCAGCAGCTGGATTACTGGCGGGCCGAGAGTGAACAGCTCAGCCGCGAGCTGCGTAATCAGCTGGAAGTTAACAGCGCGCAGGAAGCCGAACTACGGGAAGTCACCATTCGATTAGAAGAGACGCGTTTCGCAGCTGAGGAGAAGCAGCGTCTGCTGACCAACAGCGAACAGCGCCTGAGTGCGCAGTTTGAAAATCTCGCCAACCGAATCTTCGAAAACAGCGGAAAACGCGTCGACGAGCAGAACCGGCAGAGCCTCAACAGCCTGATCGGCCCGTTGCGCGAACAGCTGGACGGCTTCCGCCGCCAGGTCAACGACAGCTTCGGCCAGGAAGCGCGTGAACGCCACACGCTGGCGCACGAAATTCGCCAGTTGCAGCAGCTCAACGCGCAGATGGCGCAGGAAGCGATCAACCTCACCAAAGCGCTGAAGGGCGACAATAAAATTCAGGGCAACTGGGGCGAAGTGGTGCTCAGCCGGGTGCTGGAGGCCTCAGGCCTGCGCGAAGGCTACGAGTATCAGACTCAGGTCAGCGTGCAGCTGGAGCAGCAGGGCCGTATGCAACCGGATGTGATTGTGCGTCTGCCGCAGGGTAAAGATGTGGTGATTGACGCCAAAATGACGCTGATTGCCTACGAGCGCTACTTCAACGCCGACGATGAGCTGACGCGCGAACAGGCGATTCAGGAGCACATCAACGCGGTGCGTGGCCATATCCGGCTGCTGGGGCGTAAAGATTATCAACAATTGCCCGGTTTACGCTCGCTGGATTATGTGCTGATGTTTATTCCGGTCGAACCGGCGTTTCTGCTGGCGATCGACCGCCAGCCGGAGCTGATCAGCGAAGCGCTGCAGCAAAACATTATGCTGGTCAGCCCGACCACGCTGCTGGTGGCGCTGCGCACCATTAATAATCTGTGGCGCTATGAGCATCAGAGCCGTAATGCCCAGCGCATCGCCGACCGTGCTGCGCGCTTGTACGACAAGATGCGGCTGTTTGTCGATGACATGAGCGGCATCGGGCATAGCCTCGACAAAGCGCAGCAGAGTTATCAGCTGGCGATGAAAAAGCTGGCACAGGGGCGCGGCAACCTGATCGCCCAGAGCGAGTCGTTTCGTGCGCTTGGCGTAGAGATCAAACGGCCCATCAACCCGCAACTGGCAGAGCAGGCGCAGCCCGACGCGGCGGATGATACATGGGCCGATGACAGCGAGCCCGCTGAAAATGCGGCAGATTCTTCCGCCGCTTCCCTGCGCCGCATCAACGAATAACACGCCGGTGGCGTGCTCGGATCGCCCGACTCTGATACACTTCGGGAAGTATTGTTTGTGGAACAGGTAAAACCGATGGCAGATGAATCACAGCAGGAAACTACCCATTTTGGCTTTCAGACCGTCGCCAAAAGTGAAAAGGCCGATAAAGTCGCGGACGTGTTTCACTCCGTCGCGGCGAAATATGACCTGATGAACGATCTGATGTCGTTCGGCATCCATCGCGTCTGGAAGCGTTTTACCATCGACAGCAGCGGCGTGCGCCGCGGTCAGCGCGTCCTGGATCTGGCCGGCGGTACCGGCGATCTGACGGCAAAATTCTCGCGCCTGGTCGGTGAAACCGGTCAGGTGGTGCTGGCGGACATCAACAGCTCAATGCTGAAGATGGGACGCGAAAAGCTGCGCAACCTCGGCGTAACCGGCAACGTCAGCTACGTGCAGGCTAACGCAGAAGCGCTGCCGTTCCCGGATAACTATTTCGACTGCATCACCATCTCCTTCGGCCTGCGTAACGTGACCGAAAAAGAGAAGGCGCTGGCGTCGATGTTCCGCGTGCTCAAGCCGGGCGGCCGTCTGCTGGTGCTGGAGTTCTCTAAACCGGTTTTCGAGCCGCTGAGCAAAGCCTACGACACTTACTCTTTCCACATTCTGCCGCGCATCGGCCAGCTGGTGGCAAAAGACGCGGAGAGCTATCGCTATCTGGCGGAGTCGATTCGTATGCATCCGGATCAGGAAACCCTGAAGGCGATGATGAACGACGCTGGCTTTGAAAATACCAGCTACTACAACATGACCGGCGGCATTGTGGCGCTGCATCGTGGCTTTAAGTTCTGATTAATCATGACTTTTACCCCTCTCATCACCGGCGGTCTTGAGACCGCCCTGAACCGTGTGTTGTACCGCGATCGCAGCCTGAAAACCGCACGCCAGCGTCTGGCCGGCAAAGTCCTGCTGCTGCGCCTGCAGGAGCTGGATTTTCCGCTGGTGCTGGTGTTCAGTGAAAACCAGCTGGATGTGCTGAGTGACTGGCAGGACCGCAGCGACTGCAGCGTCAGCCTGCGTTTCAGCACGCTGCCTAAGCTGCGCGATCGTCAGCAGCTGACCAGCCTGATTCGCAGCGGTGAGCTGGACGTGGAAGGCGATCTGCAGGTGGTACAGCAATTCTCCGCGCTGATGGATCTGGCTGAACTCGATCCGGCCGAATATCTCGCGCCGTGGGTGGGCGACATCGCGGCACAGGGCATCAGCCAGGCCGCTCAGCGTGCGCTGGCCCAGCTCAGACAGCAGGTCACCCGCCGTCAGGATTATCTGGGGCAGGTGCTGACCGAAGAGTGGCGCGTGGCACCGGGGGCGCTGGAGCAGGCGTGGTTTTGTGAGGAGGTAGAAGCGATGGAACGTGCGCTTAATGCGTTTGAGGCGCGTTTGGCACAGCTGGAGGCGAAATGACGCTGGGAGAAATTCGGCGCTTATACTTCATTATCAAAGTTTTTCTGACCTACGGGCTGGATGAACTGATTCCGCATATGCGCATCACGCTGCCGCTGCGGCTGTGGCGGCGCTGTGTTTTCTGGATCCCCAACCGGCACAAAGAAGCCGAGATGGGCATCCGTCTGCGTCTGGCCATGGAGCAACTCGGTCCGGTTTGGATCAAGTTCGGTCAGATGCTCTCGACGCGCCGCGACCTGTTCCCGCCGAAAATTGCCGATGAGCTGGCGATTTTGCAGGACCGCGTGGCGCCGTTCGACGGCGTGAAAGCCAAGGCGCAGATTGAGCGTTCGATTGGCGGCCCGGTGGAAACCTGGTTCGACGACTTCGATATCAAACCGCTGGCATCGGCTTCGATTGCCCAGGTGCATACCGCGACGCTGAAATCCAACGGCCGCGAAGTGGTGATCAAAGTGATTCGCCCGGATATCCTGCCGGTGATCAAAGCTGACATGAAGCTGATTTACCGCCTGGCGCGCTGGGTGCCACGTCTGCTGCCGGACGGTCGCCGTCTGCGTCCGATGGAAGTGGTGCGCGACTACGAAAAAACGCTGATTGATGAACTCAATCTGCTGCGTGAAGCTGCCAATGCGATTCAGCTGCGCCGCAACTTCGACCAGAGCCGCATGCTGTACGTGCCGGAAGTGTTCTCCGACTACTGCAGCGAAACCATGCTGGTAATGGAGCGCATTTACGGCATTCCTATCTCCGACGTTGCCACGCTGGAGCAGCACGGCGTCAACATGAAGCTGCTGGCCGAACGCGGCGTACAGGTGTTCTTCACCCAGGTGTTCCGCGACAGCTTCTTCCACGCCGATATGCATCCCGGCAACATCTTCGTCAGCTACGAGCATCCGGAAGATCCGCAGTATATCGGCATTGACTGCGGCATCGTTGGCTCGCTGAACAAAGAAGATAAGCGCTACCTGGCGGAAAATTTCATCGCCTTCTTCAACCGCGACTACCGCAAAGTGGCCGAGCTGCACGTCGACTCGGGCTGGGTACCGCCGGATACCAACGTGGAAGATTTTGAGTTCGCGATCCGTACCGTGTGCGAGCCGATTTTCGAAAAGCCGCTGGCGGAAATCTCCTTTGGTCACGTGCTGCTCAATCTGTTCAACACCGCGCGCCGTTTCAATATGGAAGTGCAGCCGCAGCTGGTGCTGTTGCAGAAAACCCTGCTGTACATCGAGGGCATCGGCCGTCAGCTCTATCCGCAGCTCGATCTGTGGAAAACCGCCAAGCCGTTCCTGGAGGACTGGATTAAGGATCAGATTGGCATTCCGGCCATCCTGCGGGCGGTGAAAGAGAAGGCGCCGTTCTGGGCGGAGAAACTGCCGGAGCTGCCGGAGCTTTTTTACGACAGTATGCGCCAGCACAAGTTATTGCAGCACAGTGTCGATAAACTCGTCACCGATTTGAACGCGCAGCGCACCCGTCATCATCAGGCACGTTATCTGTTTGGCGTCGGGGCTACACTGTTATTAAGTGGCACCGCCGTGCTGTTGAGCCGGCCTGACTGGGACTTCTTCCCGGCGCTGTTAATGGCCGCCGGCATCGTCACCTGGCTCATCGGCTGGCGCAAGACAAACTGATTGTCTGCCTGGTGCAAATCGCGTAATGTCGCAGGCTTAAGTCCGGGTAAAAACGGACTTTCTGTGCGTTACAGTTAACCGTTTTTCACAGAATATTAGAGGCATATCTCATGGGCGGTATCAGTATTTGGCAATTGTTAATCATTGCCGTCATTGTTGTACTTCTGTTCGGTACCAATAAGCTTCGTAACCTGGGTTCGGATTTAGGCTCTTCCATTCGCGGCTTCAAAAAAGCCATGAGCGATGAAGACGAGAAAAAGGATCAACCGAAAGAGCAGGACGCTGACTTCAACGCCAAACTGGCAGACAAACAGCACACCCCGGCGAGCAAAGACGACGCCCGGGACAAGTAAGGTAAAACTGTGTTCGATATTGGTTTTAGTGAACTGGTATTGGTGTTCGTGATCGGGCTGATTGTACTGGGCCCGCAGCGCTTACCGGTTGCGGTGAAAACCGTTGTTGGCTGGATCCGGGCCATTCGCTCGCTGGCTGCTAATGTGCAGAACGAACTGGCCCAGGAGCTGAAACTGCAGGAGCTGCAGGACAGCCTGAAAAAGGTCGAAGAGGCAGGACGCGGCACGCTGTCGCCGGAGCTGAAGCAATCCATGGAAGAGCTGCGTAAAACCGCGGACTCCATGAAGCGCTCGGTGCAGCAGAGCATCGATATCGAAAAAGCGGAAGATGAAGCCAACACCATTCATCAGCCGCCCGCTGCCGCGCCACAGCCCGCAGAGCCGCACAGCGTCGTGACGCCGGCCAGCGCGGCACATCAGGCCAGCGCCCCGGCGCAGGCGCCGCAGCCTGCACCAGCCACCAGCCACACCGATTCCGTCGCGCCTGCGACCACTCCTCCCGTAAAAGATGAACGATAAACATGGCCGTTGAAGATACCCAACCGCTCATCAGCCACCTGATTGAGCTGCGCAAGCGTCTGCTGAACTGCATCATCGCGGTGTTTGTTATCTTCCTGTGTCTGGTTTACTTCGCCAACGACATCTATCACGCGGTGGCAGCGCCGCTGATTAGCCAGATGCCCGCCGGCGCCAGCATGATCGCCACCGACGTGGCCTCACCGTTCTTTACGCCGATCAAACTGACCATCATTGTGTCAGTGTTTCTTGCGGTGCCGGTGATTCTTTATCAGGTCTGGGCGTTTGTCGCCCCCGCGCTGTATCGCCATGAGCGCCGCCTGGTGATGCCGCTGCTGTTCTCCAGTACGCTGCTGTTTTATGTCGGCGTGGCCTTTGCCTACTTCATTGTGTTCCCGCTGGCATTTGGCTTCTTCGCCAAAACCGCGCCGCAGGGCGTCACCATCGCCACGGACATCACTAACTACCTCGACTTTGTCATGACGCTGTTCATGGCGTTTGGCGTGGCGTTTGAGGTGCCGATTGCCATCGTGCTGCTGTGCTGGACCGGCATTACCAGCCCGGACGATCTGAAAAAGAAACGGCCGTATATTCTGGTCGGCGCGTTCGTGGTTGGGATGTTGCTCACACCGCCGGACGTTTTCTCGCAAACTTTGCTCGCTATTCCGATGTACTGCCTGTTTGAAGTCGGCGTATTCTTCTCCCGCTACTATGTGGGTAAAGGACGTCAGGCGGCAGACGATGAGGAACAGAACCCCGACGCCTGATGTCTTTTATGCAGGGCATCCCGCTGATGGGGTGATGATGAATCTTAACCGCCCGACTGCCGGGCGGTTTTTCTATCCGTCGCTTGAAGACGGAATGGGGAGCAAACATGTTTGATATCGGTGTAAACCTGACCAGCACGCAATTCGCAAAAGATCGCGATCAGGTGGTAAAACGCGCGCGCGAAGCAGGCGTCACCGGCCTGTTAATCACCGGCACCAATGCCCTGGAGAGCCAGCAGGCGCGTCAGCTGGCGACCCGGCATGCGGGCTACTGCTGGTCGACCGCCGGCGTGCACCCGCATCATGCCAGCGAGTGGTCAGCGGAAACCGCCAGTACGCTGCGCCGCCTGGCTGACAGCGAGCAGGTAGTGGCGATTGGTGAATGCGGACTCGACTTCAACCGGAACCTTTCCGCGCACGAGCAGCAGGAGTACGCGTTTGATGCGCAGCTCCAGCTGGCGGCGGAACTGCAGCTGCCGGTGTTTTTACACTGTCGTGAGGCGCATGAACGTTTTCTGGCGGTGCTGCAGCCGTGGCTGCCGAAACTGGTGGGCGCGGTGGTGCACTGTTTTACCGGCACGCGTGACGAGCTGGAAGCCTGCCTGGCGCTGGGTTTATCGGTGGGCATTACCGGCTGGGTGTGCGATGAACGGCGCGGAATGGCACTGCGTGACATGCTGCCGCTGATTCCGGCAGATCGTCTGCTGCTGGAGACGGACGCGCCCTATCTGCTGCCGCGCGATATGCGTCCGCGTCCGACCTCGCGCCGTAACGAACCCTGCTTTCTGCCGCATATCGTTCAGCAGGTGGCGCACTGGCGTGGTGAACAGCCAGACGCACTGGCGGCACGCGTCGACCACAACGCACGTCAGCTATTCAGGCTGGCTTAAATCTTACGGAACTGCTTGTTGTCCACGCTGCGCATCACCTGTTTATTCAGCAGGTTAAGCAGCAGGATTGAGCGGGTTTCACCATCGGGCTCGGCAAAAATAGCGCGCAGCCCTTCAAAGGTGCCGTCGGTGATCAGCACTTCATCACCGACCTGCGGCGTTTCCGGATCCAGCAGGATCTGCGGCGCATCGGTTTGCAGCGCTTCGATCACTTCATACGGCACCGTCGCGGGCATGGCACCAAAGCGCACAAAGTGGCTGACGCCGCGCGTGCTGCTGATGGTGGTGGTGTGAATCGCTTCCGGATCGAATTCGATAAACAGATAGTTGGGAAACAGCGGCTCACTCACGGTGGTGCGTTTGCCGCGCACAATCTTCTCCAGAGCGATCATCGGGCTGAGGCAATTCACCTCCTGCCGCTCAAGATGCTCCTTCGCGCGCAACAGCTGACCACGTTTGCAATAGAGTAAGTACCAGGATTCCATAACTGCTCCCAAATAATGGACGCTAAGAATAACAAACCTGTTGTCAGAGTTATAGCGCATCGGCGGCCGGAAACCCGGTCACACAAGAAAAATCTCTACGAATTATCCGATTGGTGCGGCGAACTAACGCTTTTCAGCAAGAAAATTGACGTCTGGCGATCATCTGTATCAGACTGCCAACCCATTAGACGAAGAAAAAGGACGGGCTGATGGAACTGTTTTTACTGAGCAATGGCAAAGTGGCCGACGATGCGCCGCTGCTGAGCTATGCGCATCCGCAGCTGCACGCGATGATTGCCCAGCGCGGCATCACCTCGGCGGTGCTGGTGCCCTACGCCATTATTCGTGACGATCACGCCCAGCGTGCGCAGGCGTTGTCTCAGTCACTGGGCATTCCGGTGCGCACGGTACACGAGTTCGAGACACCGGTTGCGGCCATTGAGCAGGCGGAGCTGATTCTGGTGAGCGGCGGCAATACCTGGCTGCTGAACCAGATGCTGCACGAGCAGGGGCTGATCGTGGCGATTCAGCGCGCAGTGCGCGAGCGCGACGTCCCTTACGTTGGCTGGAGCGCGGGCTGCAACGTGGCGACGCCGTCGATTCGCACCACCAATGATATGCCGGTACGCAGCAGCGTGGTGCTGCCTGCGCTGGGGCTGTTCCCGGTGCAAATCAATCCTCACTATCTTGATGCGCACGTCAGCGGCCATATGGGCGAAACCCGTGATGAGCGTCTGGCCGAGTTCTGCGCGGTGAATCCGCAGGAGTCGGTGATTGCGCTGCGTGAAGCCAGCTTCCTGCACGTCAGTGAGAACCGTCTGCGCTACTACAGCGCGCGCGGTGAAGATTTCAAAGTGTTCCGTCACGGTGAAGCGATTGCCGCTTATCACGATGTGCTGGCCCTGCAGTCGCTGGTGCCGTTTTCCTGTCAGCCCGCCTGACGCAGAAACTCAAACACGCTGGCGTGAACAAACTTATAATGACGCTTCACTCTGGCCGGAAGACTAACGCCGCATGAAATATCAGGATTTACGAGACTTTCTCGCGCTGCTGGAACAGCGGGGCGAGTTAAAGCGCATCACTCAGGAGATCGATCCTGTCCTCGAGATGACCGAAATCGCCGACCGCACGCTGCGGGCCGGTGGCCCGGCGCTGCTGTTCGAAAACCCGAAGGGCTACAGCATGCCGGTGCTATGCAACCTGTTTGGCACGCCGAAGCGCGTAGCCATGGGTATGGGCCAGGAAGAGGTCAGCGCGCTGCGCGAGGTGGGTAAGCTGCTGGCGTTTCTGAAAGAGCCGGAGCCGCCTAAGGGGTTCCGCGATCTGTTCGATAAGATGCCGCAGTTCAAACAGGTGCTGAACATGCCGACCAAACGGCTGCGTAATGCGCCGTGTCAGGAAGAGATTTTCAGCGGTGACGAGGTCGACCTGGCACGCATCCCGGTCATGAAATGCTGGCCGGGCGATGCGGCCCCACTGATCACCTGGGGTTTAACCGTCTCGCGTGGACCGCATAAAGAGCGGCAGAATCTCGGCATTTATCGTCAGCAGGTGATTGGTAAAAACCGTGTGATCATGCGCTGGCTGTCGCATCGCGGTGGCGCGCTGGATTTCCAGGAGTGGTGCAAAGCGCATCCCGGTGAACGCTTCCCGGTGGCGGTAGCGCTGGGCGCCGATCCGGCCACCATTCTTGGTGCGGTGACGCCGGTGCCGGATACGCTATCGGAATATGCGTTTGCCGGTCTGCTGCGCGGCAACAAAACCGAGGTGGTGAAGTGCGTCTCGAACGATCTGGAAGTGCCGGCCAGCGCCGAAATCGTGCTGGAAGGCTACATCGAACCGGGTGACATGGCGCCGGAAGGGCCGTACGGCGATCACACCGGCTACTACAATGAAGTAGACAGCTTCCCGGTATTTACCGTGACGCACGTGACCCAGCGGCGCAACCCGATTTACCACTCCACCTATACCGGCCGTCCGCCGGATGAGCCCGCGGTACTGGGCGTGGCGCTGAACGAAGTGCTGGTGCCGATTCTGATCAAACAGTTTCCGGAGATTGTGGATTTCTATCTGCCGCCGGAAGGCTGCTCTTATCGCCTCGCGGTAGTGACGATTAAAAAACAGTATGCCGGTCACGCCAAGCGCGTGATGTTCGGCGTGTGGTCGTTCCTGCGCCAGTTTATGTACACCAAGTTTGTGATTGTGTGTGACGATGACGTCAACGCGCGTGACTGGAACGACGTGATTTGGGCCATCACCACGCGGATGGATCCGGCGCGCGATACGGTACTGGTAGAAAACACGCCAATTGACTATCTCGACTTCGCTTCGCCGGTTTCCGGACTTGGCTCGAAGATGGGACTGGATGCCACCAACAAGTGGCCGGGTGAAACCCAGCGTGAATGGGGGACGCCGATTGTGAAAGATCCTGCGGTTACGGCGCGTATTGATGCAATCTGGGATGAGTTAGCGATCTTTGCCGAGCCGCCGCAGCGCTGATGGCGGCTGAGAACCATAAAAAAGGGCACCTATGACGACGTTAAGCTGCAAAGTGACTTCGGTTGAAGCAATTACGGACACGGTTTACCGCGTGCGGTTAATTCCGGCGGCGGATTTTAGCTTCCGCGCCGGCCAGTATCTGATGGTGGTGATGGATGAGCGCGACAAGCGCCCGTTTTCGCTGGCATCGACGCCAATGGAAAAGGACATCATTGAGCTGCACATTGGTGCCTCAGAGCTGAACCTGTACGCCATGGCGGTGATGGATCGCATCAAAAATGATCGGCAGATCACCGTAGATATGCCACACGGCGACGCCTGGCTGCGTGAAGACAGCGCGCGGCCGATTGTGCTGATTGCCGGCGGCACTGGCTTCTCCTATGCGCGTTCGATTTTGCTGACCGCGCTGGCGCAGCAGCCGGATCGCGATATCGCTATCTACTGGGGCGGCCGCGAGCTGAGACATCTGTACGATCTGGATGAGCTCAATGCGCTGGCGGTGAAGCATCCGAACCTGAAAGTGATTCCGGTGGTGGAGCAGCCAGCGGAGGACTGGCAGGGGCGCAGCGGCACGGTGCTGACCGCGGTGATGCAGGACTATGCCAGCCTGAGTGGACACGACATCTACATTGCCGGCCGGTTTGAGATGGCAAAAATTGCCCGCGAGCGCTTCTGTGCCGAACGTGGTGCGTTAGAAGCGCAGATGTATGGCGATGCGTTTGCCTTTATCTGATGCGTGACACGGTGCGCATGTACGTGCCGCTGCAAAAAAAAGCCCGCCCGGTTGGGCGGGAACACGTGCAAGTGTAGTGGTCAACGTATTAAACCCGTTCGAATACCGTCGCGATGCCCTGGCCTAAGCCAATGCACATGGTTGCCAGACCAAACTGTGCATCGCGACGCTCCATCAGATTCAGCAACGTCGTGCTGATACGCGCGCCGGAACATCCCAGCGGATGCCCGAGTGCGATTGCGCCGCCGTTAAGGTTCACTTTCTCATCCAGCTGCTCCAGCAGCCCTAAATCTTTCAGGCACGGCAGCGTCTGCGCGGCGAAGGCTTCATTGAGCTCGAACAGATCGATATCCTGCACGCTCAGCCCGGCGCGCTTCAGCGCCAGCTTACTGGCCGGTACCGGGCCGTAACCCATGATCGACGGATCGCAGCCAACCACCGCCATGCTGCGGATGCGTGCGCGCGGCGACAGCCCCAGTTCGCGCGCGCGGCTTTCGCTCATGATCAGCATGGCGGCCGCGCCGTCGGACAGCGCCGACGAACTGCCGGCGGTAACCGTGCCGTTGACCGGATCGAACGCCGGACGCAGCGCGGCTAAGCCTTCAAGACTGGTGTCCTCGCGAATTACTTCATCACTGTCATAGCGTTTCAGCACGCCATCGGCATCGTGGCCATAGGTCGGGACGATTTCGCGTTTGAAATCACCGCGCTGAGTGGCGGCCGCAGCGCGCTGGTGTGAACGCAGCGCGAAGGCATCCTGCTGTTCACGGCTGATGTGGTGCATGCGCGCCAGCATCTCGGCGGTCAGCCCCATCATGCCCGCCGCTTTCGCCACGGTGCGCCCCAGGCCGGGATGAAAATCAACGCCGTGGTTCATCGGTACGTGGCCCATATGTTCCACGCCGCCAATAATACAGCTGTGGGCATCGCCGACCATAATCGCGCGCGCCGCATCGTGCAGCGCCTGCATGGACGAGCCGCACAGGCGATTGACGGTGCTGGCCGGCACGCGATGCGGGATCTCCGCCAGCAGCGCGGCGTTGCGGGCGATATTAAAGCCCTGTTCCAGCGTCTGCTGCACGCAGCCCCAGATAATGTCATCCAGCGCGGCGGCATCGACGGCCGGATTGCGGCTGAGGAGTTCGCGCATCAGATGGGCGGAGAGATCCTCGGCGCGCACCTGGCGAAAGGCGCCGCCTTTGGAACGGCCCATCGGCGTGCGCACGGCATCAACAATCACTACGTTTTCCATGTTCATTACCTCAGGCAGTTTGCAGCGCCGCTGCGTCAATCGGTTGAGCGACGGGATACCAGCTCTGATGCTGGTGGGCTTTCTGAACCAGCAGCTCAGGCAGCGCGTACAGCGGGCCGAGCGCGAGGTAGCGTTTAGCCTGATCGACGACATTGCTGATGCCCAGCGTGTCCATATAGCGGAACGCGCCACCGCGGAACGGCGGGAAGCCTAAGCCATACACCAGCGCCATATCCGCCTCGGCGGGGGAAGCGATGATGTTTTCTTCGAGGCAGCGCACCACTTCGTTGAGCATCGGCAGCATCATGCGGTTGGCGATCTCTTCATCGCTGAATACTCGCTTCGGTTCACATACCGGCTCCAGCAGCGCATCGACCTCTACATCGGCGCGCTTCTGCGCTTTGCCTTTTTTATCCTGTTCCCAGCGGTAAAAGCCCTGGCCATTTTTCTGGCCGTAGCGTTTGGCTTCAAACAGCACATCAATGGCATCGCGGTAATCTTTCTGCATCCGCGACGGGAAGCCCTGCGCCATCACCTGTTGCGCATGATGCGCGGTATCAATACCCACCACGTCCAGCAGCCACGCCGGCCCCATTGGCCAGCCAAACTGCTTCTCCATCACTTTATCGATCTGGCGGAAGTCCGCGCCGTCGCGCAGTAGCAGGCTGAAGGCGGCAAAGTAGGGGAACAGCACGCGGTTCACAAAGAAGCCGGGACAGTCATTCACCACAATCGGCGTTTTGCCCATCTTGCTGGCCCACGCCACCACTTTGCTGATGGTGGCTTCAGAAGTTTGCGCACCGCGAATCACTTCGACCAGCGGCATACGCGGCACCGGATTGAAGAAGTGCATGCCGCAGAAATTTTGCGGACGCTGCAGCGCCTGCGCCAGCTGGCTGATTGGAATGGTGGAGGTATTCGAGGCCAGCACGGCATCATCCCGCAGCTGCTGCTCGGTTTCAGCCAGCACTTTGGCTTTGATTTGCGGGTTCTCGACCACCGCTTCGACCACCACATCGGCGCGATCAAAGCCGCTATAATCCAGCGTCGGCTGAATGCTCGCCAGCACGCTCGCCAGCCTGGTACCGTCAATTTTGCCGCGCTCCAGCTGCTTGTTAAGCAGCTTGCTGGCTTCATTCATGCCCAGCGTCAGCGCCTGCGGATTAATGTCTTTCATCTTCACCGGCACGCCTTTCCAGGCCGACTGCCAGGCGATCCCGCCGCCCATGATGCCTGCGCCCAGTACCGCCGCCTGCTCTGGCGTGCCGGCCGCGCTGCTGTGTTTCTTCGCCAGGCCTTTTACGTACTGGTCATTAAGGAAGATGCCGACCAGCGCGCGTGCCACATCGCTCTGCGCCAGCGGCACAAAGGCAGCGGTTTCCAGCTTCAGCGCATCATCACGACCTAAGCCCGCTGCCGCTTCGATGGTTCGCACCGCGGCGATCGGCGCTGGATAGTGTTTACCGGCGGTTTGCTGCACCATGCTTTTGGCGAGGGTAAAACTCATCGCGGCTTCAATCGGACTGAGCTTAAGCGGTGCCAGCTTCGGCGCACGACGCGCCTGCCAGCTTCCCTGGGCTATGGCATCCTGCAGCATGGTCAGCGCCGCGCTGCGCAGCTTCTCGCTGCTGACCACCGCATCCACCAGACCGAGCTTCAGCGCGCCCGGGCCATCAATATCTTTGCCGGCGGCGATGATCTCCAGCGCGCTGTCGGCACCGAGCAGGCGCGGCAGACGCACGCTGCCGCCGAAGCCCGGCATAATGCCAAGTTTGGTTTCCGGCAGGCCAATGCGCGCGGTGGGCGTGGCCACGCGGAAGTCGGTCGCCAGCACACACTCGCAGCCTCCGCCCAGTGCGTAGCCGTCAATGGCGGCGATGGTCGGCACCGGCAAATCTTCCAGACGATTAAAGATGCTGTTGGCGAATGTCAGCCACTGGCTGAGCTGCTCAGCGGGCGCATCAAACAGCGACAGGAATTCTGTGATATCCGCCCCGACAATAAACGCCGGTTTGGCGGAAGAGAGCAGCAGGCCGCGCAGCGTGCTTTGCTGCTCCAGTACGCTCAGCGCCTCGCCTAAGGCGGCGACAGTTTTGGTATCAAGTTTGTTCACCGAACCGGGCGCATCAAAAACCAGCTCGGCGATGCCATCGTCAAGCCAGTGCACTGAAAGGGTATCGCCTTGGTAGAGCATGTCCGTCTCCTGAAACGCGAAAGATGATCTGGTCATACCAGATGATCAGGAGTGTGGGTGTCATGTTAATTTTTTGCAAACGAGAGTTTGCTTATTTGATACGGCGATCACAGCGCGCGCAGCACGGCATCCCCCGCGCGGCTGTGCTACACTGCCGCCACTTTCGCGACATCGGAGACAAGTCCATGGATTCACTGAAAACCCTGTATCACGCGCATATCTCAACGCTGCAGCAGCGTGCGCAACAGGTGCTGGCGCGCTTTAAGCTGGACGCCATGCTGATTCATTCAGGCGAGTTGCTGACCGTATTTCTTGACGATCATGACTATCCGTTTAAGGTGAATCCCCAGTTTAAAGCCTGGGTGCCAGTGACCCAGGTGCCCAACTGCTGGCTGTGGATCGATGGCGTGAATAAACCCAAACTGTGGTTCTACTCGCCAGTCGATTACTGGCACAACGTCGAGCCACTGCCGGACAGCTTCTGGACCCAGGATGTCGAGGTCATCGGCCTGAAAAACGCTGACGATATCGCTCAGCTGTTGCCGGCACAGCGCGACAATGTGGCCTATATCGGGCCGGTACCGTCCCGCGCCACCCAGCTGGGCATCCGCAGCGAGGGGATCAATCCCCAGGGCGTCATCGACTTCCTGCATTATCATCGCAGCATCAAAACCGATTACGAGCTGGCCTGTATGCGCGAAGCGCAGAAGCTGGCGGTGGCAGGCCATCGCGCAGCGAAAGAGGCGTTCTTCTCCGGCATGAGCGAGTTTGATATCAATCTTGCCTATCTGACCGCCACCGGCCACCGTGACATTGATGTACCGTATGGCAATATCATCGCGCTGAATGAACATGCTGCGGTGCTGCACTACACCCGGCTTGATCACCAGCCGCCGGCGAAACGTCACAGCTTCCTGATAGATGCCGGCGCAGAGTATCTTGGCTATGCGGCAGACCTGACGCGCAGTTACGCGGCGCAGAGCAAAACGCGCTACGCGGAAATGGTTGCTGCGATGAATAAAGAAGAGCTGGCGCTGATCGCTACGCTGAAAGCCGGCGTGCGCTATACCGATTACCATCTGCAAATGCATCAGCGCATCGCGCGTCTGCTGCTGAAGTTTGAACTGGTGCAGGGGCTGAGCGAAGAGACGCTGGTGGCGGAAAATCTCACCGGGCCGTTTATGCCGCACGGCCTCGGCCATCCGCTCGGCCTGCAGGTGCACGACGTTGCCGGGTTTATGCAGGACGACAGCGGCACGCATCTGGCGGCGCCATCGCAGTATCCTTATCTGCGCTGTACGCGGGTGCTGCAGCCGGGCATGGTGCTGACCATTGAACCGGGCTTCTATATTATCGATTCACTGCTGGCGCCGCTGCGCAGCGGTAAGTTCAGTCAGCACTTTGACTGGCAGGCGATTGATGCCCTGAAGCCGTACGGGGGCATTCGTATCGAGGATAATGTGGTGATTCACGCCAGCCGCATCGAAAACATGACGCGTGACTTGCATCTGGCCTGATGGACGCTTACGACATTCCCGCTGAGGCCGTCAGTCTCAGCGAGGAGACCATCAAAAAGAGCCGCTTTATTACCCTGCTGGCGCATACCGATGGGGTGGCCGCTGCGCGCGCCTTTGTGCAGCAGGTAAAGCACGAACACCCGACCGCGCGGCATCACTGCTGGGCCTGGGTGGCGGGCGCGCCCGATGATTCACAACAGCTGGGGTTTTCTGACGATGGCGAACCCTCCGGCACGGCCGGTAAGCCGATGCTGGCGCAGCTGATGGGCAGCGGCGTGGGCGAGATCACCGCCGTGGTGGTGCGCTATTATGGCGGTATCATGCTGGGCACCGGCGGGCTGGTGAAAGCCTACGGTGGCGGCGTGCAGCAGGGGCTGAAGCTGCTGGCGCGCCAGCGCAAAGTGCTGATGCAATGTTTCACCCTGCAGTGTGACTATGCGCAACTGAGCGATATAGAGCGCCTGCTGCAGCGTTTTGAGGGTAGCATTGAACAGAGCCATTATCAGGATCGCATTACGCTACGTCTGGCGTTGCCCCATCCGCAGATTGATGGCTTCAGGCAAAACCTTTCTGATTACAGCCGGGGCGCTTTGGCGCTGATCCCGCTGGACAACTAACCGCATCTGTTTAAAGGAAACGGCTGAATGCATTTTCGCGCCATTACCCGCATCGTGGGCCTGCTGGTGATTCTGTTCTCGGTAACCATGATCCTGCCTGGCTTAGTGGCCCTGATTTATCGCGACGGTGCCGGGCGCGCGTTCAGTCAGACGTTTATGATGGCGATTGTCATCGGTTCGCTGCTGTGGTGGCCCAACCGCAAACAAAAAAGTGAGCTGAAACCGCGTGAAGGCTTTCTGATTGTAGTGCTGTTCTGGACCGTGCTGGGCAGCGTGGGGGCAATGCCGTTTATCTTCGCCGAGCAGCCACATCTGTCGGTGACCGACGCCTTCTTCGAATCCTTCTCTGGCTTAACCACCACCGGTGCCACCACGTTAGTAGGGCTCGACTCGCTGCCCAAAGCGATTCTGTTCTATCGTCAGATGCTGCAGTGGCTCGGCGGTATGGGGATCATCGTGCTGGCGGTGGCCATTCTGCCGATTCTCGGCGTCGGCGGTATGCAGCTGTACCGCGCCGAGATGCCGGGACCGCTGAAAGATAACAAAATGCGCCCGCGCATTGCCGAAACGGCGAAAACCCTGTGGCTGATTTATGTGCTGCTAACGGTGGCCTGTGCGCTGGCGCTGTGGCTGGCGGGCATGCCGATGTTTGATGCCATCGGTCACAGCTTCTCGACCATCGCCATCGGCGGTTTTTCTACCCATGATGCCAGCATCGGCTACTTCAATAGCCCGACCATTAATACCATCGTGGCGATTTTCCTGCTGATCTCCGGCTGTAACTACGGCCTGCACTTCTCATTGCTCAGCGGGCGAAACCTGAAAGTCTACTGGCGCGACCCGGAATTCCGCATGTTCATTGGCGTGCAGCTGACGCTGGTGCTGATTTGTACCCTGGTGCTGTGGTTCCATAATGTCTATTCCAGCGGCTGGCAAACCCTCAATCAGGCGTTTTTCCAGGTGGTATCGATGGCGACGACGGCGGGCTTTACCACCGACAGTATTGCGCGCTGGCCGCTGTTCCTGCCGGTGCTGCTGCTGTGTTCAGCCTTTATCGGCGGTATGGCGGGTTCGACCGGCGGTGGCCTGAAGGTGATTCGCATTCTGCTGCTGTGCAAGCAGGGGTCGCGCGAACTGAAACGCCTGGTGCATCCCAATGCGGTCTATACCATTAAGCTGGGCAACCGTGCGCTGCCGGAACGTATTCTCGAAGCGGTGTGGGGCTTTTTCTCGGCTTACGCGCTGGTGTTTCTGGTCAGCATGCTGGCGATTATCGCCACCGGTGTGGATGACTTCTCGGCCTTCGCCGCGGTGGCGGCAACGCTGAACAACCTTGGCCCGGGGCTGGGTGTGGTGGCAGATAACTTCACGTCGATGAATGATGTCGCCAAGTGGATTTTAATCTCCACCATGCTGTTTGGACGCCTTGAAGTGTTCACGCTGCTGGTGCTGTTCACGCCCACCTTCTGGCGCGAATAATAAAACAGGAATGAGTGATGAAAGCGTTAATTCTTTATTCCAGCCGTGACGGGCAAACCCGTGAAATCGCGGCGCGTATTGCCCGCACGCTGACACCGCAGCAGTTGTGTGATGTGCTGGATCTGGCGCAGGCACCGCAGGTGGAGTGGGCACAGTATGATCGCGTGCTGATTGGCGCCTCGATTCGCTATGGTCACTTCCAGCCCGAGCTGATGAAATTCGTCACGCAACATAAGGCGGCACTGCAGCAGCGCGTCAGCGGCTTTTTCAGCGTCAATCTTACTGCGCGCAAAGCTGATAAGTGCACGCCGGAAACCAATGCCTATACGCGTAAGTTCCTGGCGCAGTCACCGTGGCAACCGGATCGCTGTGCGGTGTTTGCCGGTGCGCTGCGCTATCCACGCTATCGCTGGTTCGATCGCATCATGATTCAGTTCATTATGCGTATGACCGGCGGCGAAACGGATACATCGAAGGAAGTTGAATACACCGACTGGGAGAAAGTCACGCGTTTTGCCCAGGATTTCGCACAGTTACCAGGCAAATTGCCGCAAAATAACGCGTAGTGGTGAAATTTAGGCCGAACGATCATTTTTTTGCAATAAACCCTTGTCAGCCAGAATTAACTCCCTATAATGCGCCACCACTGAGACGGCAAAGCGGCAACGCAGACGGCTCAGCAGGGCGTGAAGCGATTCACCCCGCCGGAGAAAAACGCTGAAAAAAGTGTTTGACTCTGAAGGAGGAAAGCGTAATATACGCCACCTCGCGACAGCAGGCCGAACGCCGCGTCGCACCGCTCTTTAACAATTTATCAGACAATCTGTGTGGGCACTCGCAGGATTGATATCACAAGCCTACGGGCTTTAAAAAATATCAAGTCTTTGCTGAGTGAACACGTAATTCATTACGAAGTTTAATTCACAGAGCATCGCTGCACTCGTTGCAGCAAATCAAACTTTAAATTGAAGAGTTTGATCATGGCTCAGATTGAACGCTGGCGGCAGGCCTAACACATGCAAGTCGAACGGCAGCACAGAAGAGCTTGCTCTTTGGGTGGCGAGTGGCGGACGGGTGAGTAATGTCTGGGAAACTGCCCGATGGAGGGGGATAACTACTGGAAACGGTAGCTAATACCGCATAACGTCGCGAGACCAAAGTGGGGGACCTTCGGGCCTCACACCATCGGATGTGCCCAGATGGGATTAGCTAGTAGGTGGGGTAATGGCTCACCTAGGCGACGATCCCTAGCTGGTCTGAGAGGATGACCAGCCACACTGGAACTGAGACACGGTCCAGACTCCTACGGGAGGCAGCAGTGGGGAATATTGCACAATGGGCGCAAGCCTGATGCAGCCATGCCGCGTGTATGAAGAAGGCCTTCGGGTTGTAAAGTACTTTCAGCGGGGAGGAAGGCGGTGAGGTTAATAACCTCGCCGATTGACGTTACCCGCAGAAGAAGCACCGGCTAACTCCGTGCCAGCAGCCGCGGTAATACGGAGGGTGCAAGCGTTAATCGGAATTACTGGGCGTAAAGCGCACGCAGGCGGTCTGTTAAGTCAGATGTGAAATCCCCGGGCTTAACCTGGGAACTGCATTTGAAACTGGCAGGCTTGAGTCTCGTAGAGGGGGGTAGAATTCCAGGTGTAGCGGTGAAATGCGTAGAGATCTGGAGGAATACCGGTGGCGAAGGCGGCCCCCTGGACGAAGACTGACGCTCAGGTGCGAAAGCGTGGGGAGCAAACAGGATTAGATACCCTGGTAGTCCACGCCGTAAACGATGTCGACTTGGAGGTTGTGCCCTTGAGGCGTGGCTTCCGGAGCTAACGCGTTAAGTCGACCGCCTGGGGAGTACGGCCGCAAGGTTAAAACTCAAATGAATTGACGGGGGCCCGCACAAGCGGTGGAGCATGTGGTTTAATTCGATGCAACGCGAAGAACCTTACCTGGCCTTGACATCCAGAGAACTTAGCAGAGATGCTTTGGTGCCTTCGGGAACTCTGAGACAGGTGCTGCATGGCTGTCGTCAGCTCGTGTTGTGAAATGTTGGGTTAAGTCCCGCAACGAGCGCAACCCTTATCCTTTGTTGCCAGCGGTTCGGCCGGGAACTCAAAGGAGACTGCCGGTGATAAACCGGAGGAAGGTGGGGATGACGTCAAGTCATCATGGCCCTTACGGCCAGGGCTACACACGTGCTACAATGGCGCATACAAAGAGAAGCGACCTCGCGAGAGCAAGCGGACCTCATAAAGTGCGTCGTAGTCCGGATTGGAGTCTGCAACTCGACTCCATGAAGTCGGAATCGCTAGTAATCGTAGATCAGAATGCTACGGTGAATACGTTCCCGGGCCTTGTACACACCGCCCGTCACACCATGGGAGTGGGTTGCAAAAGAAGTAGGTAGCTTAACCTTCGGGAGGGCGCTTACCACTTTGTGATTCATGACTGGGGTGAAGTCGTAACAAGGTAACCGTAGGGGAACCTGCGGTTGGATCACCTCCTTACCTGAAGATACCTTCCCGCGAAGTGCTCACACAGATTGTCTGATAGAAAAGTAACGAGCAGGACGGCTGCGAAGTCGTGACACTTTGTGTCCCCTTCGTCTAGCGGTTAGGACTCCGCCCTTTCACGGCGGCAACAGGGGTTCGAATCCCCTAGGGGACGCCACTGCTTGGTGACAGGTGAAAGGTGTCTCCACAGAATATCTCAAAACTGACGGTAACGTCGTGTTTGAGATATTGCTCTTTAACAATCCGGAACAAGCTGAAAATTTGAAACGACGCGTCGTATTCATTCTCCGTAATAAGAATGAAATTTACGATGCGTTCGGGTCTCTCAAAT
This sequence comes from Pantoea sp. SGAir0184, assembly GCF_043544755.1. Taxonomy (NCBI): domain Bacteria; kingdom Pseudomonadati; phylum Pseudomonadota; class Gammaproteobacteria; order Enterobacterales; family Erwiniaceae; genus Pantoea; species Pantoea sp. SGAir0184. The sequence continues at coordinate 3,948,802 of NZ_CP028050.1, read as the reverse complement.
GCTTACAACAGACAGCGTTGCAAAACGCCTGTGGGTTGTGAGGTTAAGCGACTAAGCGTACACGGTGGATGCCCTGGCAGTCAGAGGCGATGAAGGACGTGCTAATCTGCGAAAAGCGACGGTAAGGTGATATGAACCGCTACAGCCGTCGATGTCCGAATGGGGAAACCCAATGCACTTGTGCATTATCGTTAACTGAATACATAGGTTAACGAGGCGAACCGGGGGAACTGAAACATCTAAGTACCCCGAGGAAAAGAAATCAACCGAGATTCCCCAGTAGCGGCGAGCGAACGGGGAGCAGCCCAGGACCTGAATCAGCTTGTGCATCAGTGGAAGCGTCTGGAAAGTCGCGCGATACCGGGTGACAGCCCCGTACACGAAGATGCATGAGCTGTGAGTCCGACGAGTAGGGCGGGACACGTGGTATCCTGTCTGAACATGGGGGGACCATCCTCCAAGGCTAAATACTCCTGACTGACCGATAGTGAACCAGTACCGTGAGGGAAAGGCGAAAAGAACCCCGGCGAGGGGAGTGAAACAGAACCTGAAACCGTGTACGTACAAGCAGTGGGAGCCTACTTGTTAGGTGACTGCGTACCTTTTGTATAATGGGTCAGCGACTTATATTCTGTAGCAAGGTTAACCGCATAGGGGAGCCGAAGGGAAACCGAGTCTTAATTGGGCGTTAAGTTGCAGGGTATAGACCCGAAACCCGGTGATCTAGCCATGGGCAGGTTGAAGGTTGGGTAACACTAACTGGAGGACCGAACCGACTAATGTTGAAAAATTAGCGGATGACTTGTGGCTGGGGGTGAAAGGCCAATCAAACCGGGAGATAGCTGGTTCTCCCCGAAAGCTATTTAGGTAGCGCCTCGTGAACTCATCCTCGGGGGTAGAGCACTGTTTCGGCTAGGGGGCCATCCCGGCTTACCAACCCGATGCAAACTGCGAATACCGAGGAATGTTATCACGGGAGACACACGGCGGGTGCTAACGTCCGTCGTGAAGAGGGAAACAACCCAGACCGCCAGCTAAGGTCCCAAAGTCATGGTTAAGTGGGAAACGATGTGGGAAGGCACAGACAGCCAGGATGTTGGCTTAGAAGCAGCCATCATTTAAAGAAAGCGTAATAGCTCACTGGTCGAGTCGGCCTGCGCGGAAGATGTAACGGGGCTAAACCATGCACCGAAGCTGCGGCAGCGACAATATGTGTTGTTGGGTAGGGGAGCGTTCTGTAAGCCGCTGAAGGTGTGCTGTGAGGCATGCTGGAGGTATCAGAAGTGCGAATGCTGACATAAGTAACGATAAAGCGGGTGAAAAGCCCGCTCGCCGGAAGACCAAGGGTTCCTGTCCAACGTTAATCGGGGCAGGGTGAGTCGACCCCTAAGGCGAGGCTGAAAAGCGTAGTCGATGGGAAACAGGTTAATATTCCTGTACTTGGTGTTACTGCGAAGGGGGGACGGAGAAGGCTAGGTTATCCGGGCGACGGTTGTCCCGGTTTAAGCGTGCAGGTGTGAAGACCAGGTAAATCCGGTCTTCTTTAACACTGAGGCGTGATGACGAGCCGCCACGGCGGTGAAGTAACTGATGCCCTGCTTCCAGGAAAAGCCTCTAAGCTCCAGGTAACACGAAATCGTACCCCAAACCGACACAGGTGGTCAGGTAGAGAATACCAAGGCGCTTGAGAGAACTCGGGTGAAGGAACTAGGCAAAATGGTGCCGTAACTTCGGGAGAAGGCACGCTGGCGCGTAGGTGAAGGGACTTGCTCCCGGAGCCGAGGCCAGTCGAAGATACCAGCTGGCTGCAACTGTTTATTAAAAACACAGCACTGTGCAAACACGAAAGTGGACGTATACGGTGTGACGCCTGCCCGGTGCCGGAAGGTTAATTGATGGGGTTATCCGCAAGGAGAAGCTCTTGATCGAAGCCCCGGTAAACGGCGGCCGTAACTATAACGGTCCTAAGGTAGCGAAATTCCTTGTCGGGTAAGTTCCGACCTGCACGAATGGCGTAATGATGGCCAGGCTGTCTCCACCCGAGACTCAGTGAAATTGAAATCGCTGTGAAGATGCAGTGTACCCGCGGCAAGACGGAAAGACCCCGTGAACCTTTACTATAGCTTGACACTGAACATTGAGCCTTGATGTGTAGGATAGGTGGGAGGCTTTGAAGCGTGGACGCCAGTCTGCGTGGAGCCAACCTTGAAATACCACCCTTTAATGTTTGATGTTCTAACGTAGGCCCGTAATCCGGGCTGCGGACAGTGTCTGGTGGGTAGTTTGACTGGGGCGGTCTCCTCCCAAAGCGTAACGGAGGAGCACGAAGGTTGGCTAATCCTGGTCGGACATCAGGAGGTTAGTGCAATGGCATAAGCCAGCTTGACTGCGAGAGTGACGGCTCGAGCAGGTGCGAAAGCAGGTCATAGTGATCCGGTGGTTCTGAATGGAAGGGCCATCGCTCAACGGATAAAAGGTACTCCGGGGATAACAGGCTGATACCGCCCAAGAGTTCATATCGACGGCGGTGTTTGGCACCTCGATGTCGGCTCATCACATCCTGGGGCTGAAGTAGGTCCCAAGGGTACGGCTGTTCGCCGTTTAAAGTGGTACGCGAGCTGGGTTTAGAACGTCGTGAGACAGTTCGGTCCCTATCTGCCGTGGGCGCTGGAGAATTGAGGGGGGTTGCTCCTAGTACGAGAGGACCGGAGTGAACGCACCGCTGGTGTTCGGGTTGTCATGCCAATGGCACTGCCCGGTAGCTAAGTGCGGAAGAGATAAGTGCTGAAAGCATCTAAGCACGAAACTTGCCCCGAGATGAGTTCTCCCTGACCCCTTGAGGGTCCTGAAGGGACGTTGAAGACGACGACGTTGATAGGCCGGGTGTGTAAGCGCAGCGATGCGTTGAGCTAACCGGTACTAATGACCCGTGAGGCTTAACCTTACAACGCCAGAGGCGTTTTGGTCCGAGAGACCGGAGAATTTTCAGCTTGTGACGGATAAAGAATCAGCTTTGTTCTGCGGACGCGAGTCCGGAGGATTTTGCGCTGAGGCGAGGCGGCAAGCGAAGGAAAGGAAGGAGCATACACGAGTATGTGACTGACTTTGCGAGCGCAGCCAACGCGGCATCAGTGCGAAAGACGCGGGACAGGGCACAAAGAATTTGCCTGGCGGCAACAGCGCGGTGGTCCCACCTGACCCCATGCCGAACTCAGAAGTGAAACGCCGTAGCGCCGATGGTAGTGTGGGGCCTCCCCATGCGAGAGTAGGGAACTGCCAGGCATCAAACCAGTGAAGAAGCCCCGGACGAAAGTCCGGGGCTTTTTTGCGCCCGTACTTCAGCAAATTTACCGCTAAAAACGCGAAAACTCCCCACTGTAAAACCGTGCAATCGGGTAAACTACCGCCAGATTAATCAGTAAAGGCCGTAACATGTCCAGCCCTCAGACTTCCCTGAAAGCGTTCAACACACTGGGTCTTGCAATCGCGGCTGAAAAGCTTGTTGTTGCGGATAGCGCAGAAGCCATTTCCTCTGCCTGGCACGCCAGCCAGCAAAATAATCAGCCGTTTATGGTGCTTGGCGAGGGCAGTAACGTCCTGTTCCTCGAAGATTTTGCCGGCTGCGTGGTGATTAACGCGATTAAAGGCATCACCCTGGAAGAGCACGACGAAGCCTGGCATCTGCACGTTGGTGCTGGCGAAAACTGGCATCAGTTGGTTGAGCACACTCTAAAGAAAGGCCTCACCGGGCTGGAAAATCTGGCGCTAATTCCAGGCGTGACGGGATCGGCACCCATCCAGAACATTGGCGCTTACGGTGTTGAATTTAAAGATATTTGCCAGTACGTCGAAGTGTTACACCTGCCGGATAGCACAGTCACGCGTCTGCACCGTGATGAGTGCCAGTTTGGCTATCGCGACAGCATCTTCAAACACGCGATGAAGCACGACTATGTGATTGTGGCCGTCGGTCTGCGTCTGGCCAAGCAGTGGAAACCGGTGCTGAGCTATGGCGATCTGGCGAAGCTCAATCCCGCTACCGTATGCGCGTGGGACGTATTCAATGCGGTGTGCCATATGCGGCAAAGTAAGCTGCCCGATCCGCGCATAACAGGCAATGTAGGCAGTTTCTTTAAAAACCCCCTGATTTCCACTCAGCAGGCAGAGGCATTGCTCACGCACTATCCTGCTATGCCGCACTATCCACAGCACAGTGGTGAGGTCAAGCTGGCCGCGGGCTGGCTGATCGATCAGTGTGCGTTGAAAGGCTATCGTCTTGGCGGCGCTGCGGTGCATCGGCAGCAGGCACTGGTACTGATCAATGAAGACAATGCCACACCGCAGGATATTGTCGCCCTGGCCCATCATGTGCGTCAGGAGGTGGGGAAAAAATTTGCCGTGTGGCTGGAGCCAGAAGTACGTTTCATTGGCGCGCAGGGCGAGCGTAACGCCGTCGAGGTGATTTCATGAAAGATCATAGCGTTCCATTAAAACTGGTCGCCCTGCTGGCCGATGGCGAATTTCACTCTGGTGAACAGCTGGGTGAAGCGCTCGGTATGAGCCGCGCTGCCGTGAATAAACATATTCAGACGCTGAAAAGCTGGGGTCTGGATGTCTACACCGTGACAGGGAAAGGCTACAGCCTGCCAGCGCCGATTCAGCTGCTGAATGAAGAGGCGATACTGGCGCATCTGCATCAGCCGGATCTGGCGGTGATTCCGGTTATTGACTCAACGAATCAGTATTTACTCGATCGCATGGACCAGCTGAACTCCGGTTATGCGTGCATCGCGGAATATCAACAGGCCGGGCGCGGCCGGCGCGGACGGAAATGGTTCTCGCCGTTTGGCGCCAATCTCTACATGTCCATGTACTGGCGACTGGAGCAGGGGCCAGCTGCGGCAATGGGCCTGAGTCTGGTGATTGGTATCGTGATGGCAGAGGTTATCCAGTCGCTGGGCGCGGCAGACGTTCGCGTTAAGTGGCCAAATGACCTCTATTTGCAGGATCGTAAACTGGCGGGTATTCTGGTTGAGCTCACCGGTAAAACCGGCGATGCGGCGCAAATTGTGATGGGCGCGGGGATCAACCTGGTGATGCGGGGCGAAGGCACGGCGGAAATCAATCAGGGTTGGATCAATCTGCAGGAAGCGGGCATCGAGATCAATCGTAACGAACTCGCCGCCAGGTTGATAAACCGTCTGCGTGAAGCTTTACCTCTATTTGAACGGGATGGGCTGGCGCCGTTTGTCGGCCGCTGGGAAGCGCTGGATAACTTTATCCATCGTCCGGTGAAACTGCTGATTGGCGATCGTGAAGTGCATGGCATTGCGCGCGGAATTGATAAGCAGGGCGGTTTATTGCTGGAACAGGATGGTGAGATTAAATCCTGGGTCGGTGGCGAGATCTCATTACGTCCCGCTAATTAACACAGTAAACAGTGACGCATTAAACGCCCTGATAAAGCAGGGCGTTTTTAATACTATTTTCGTAACCGCACGCTTTGCACGGCATGATCCGCAGACTTGGTCATGATCAGGCTGGCCCGCTCTCGCGTAGGTAAGATGTTTTCTTTTAAATTCAGCCAGTTAATTTCTTTCCATAACCCACGTGCAATACTCTCTGCTTCCTCTTCAGGCAGCTGAGAATAGTGGTGGAAATAAGAGTCCGGATCGCTGAAGGCACCTTCGCGGAATTTAAGAAAGCGATTAACGTACCAGCGCTCTAATAAGTTTTCTGGCGCATCGACATATATTGAAAAGTCGACGAAATCTGAGACAAATACATGATGCGGATCGTGCGGATAATCCATACCGCTCTGCAGGACGTTCAGCCCTTCCAGAATCAGGATGTCCGGCTGCTGCACCACCTTATCGCCATCCGGGATGACATCGTAAATCAGGTGTGAATACACCGGTGCGGTGACCTGACTGGCACCCGATTTCAAATCGGATACGAACTTCACCAGTCGATGCATATCATACGACTGCGGGAAGCCTTTCTTTTTCATCAGGCCGCGCTCTTTCAGCACCGCATTAGGGTGCAAAAAGCCATCGGTGGTGATGAGTTCCACCTTGCGGTGCTCGGGCCAGCGGCTAAGCAGCGCCTGTAACACGCGCGCGGTGGTGCTTTTACCGACGGCGACACTGCCGGCAATACTGATAATGTAAGGGATCTTCTGGCCATTGGTGCCAAGGAACTGCTCCAGCACCGCCTGACGGCGCAGATTTGAACTGATATAGAAGTTCAGCAGACGTGATAGCGGCAGATAGATCTCGGCAACTTCTTCCAGCGAAAGATCTTCATTGATACCGCGCAGCCGTTCAATTTCACTGGCGGCCAGCGTCATCGGTACGGAATCTCTCAGCGCAGCCCATTGCTGGCGATCAAACTGCAGGTAGGGCGTCGTCAGTGGCGTCGTTTTTTTACTCATAAGCATGCATCTGACCGCAAATTCTGGCTCATCAACACCTTGCAGCAACAGGCATACAGCGATGTGTCGAACTCAGTTGCACGTCACAGGGGTAATTTAACGAGAACAATGGGCAGGAGGGTAACACCAGTGTGACTTTAAAAAGAAGTAAAATGATAAACCTGAGCACGCTTTCGTAAGCAGGCCCGCATTTTTATAATCACAGTATGAGGCTAACGCGGTATCAAAGAATAATCAGGCTGTGGGCTGGCGGAAAAACACACCATGTTTGCTGCTTTTTGCTGCGCTGGCGGGGCGTTTTGCGAGGATTTGCACAAATAGTAAGCGGTAGTGCAAATTTAGCAATTTTTTTGTTGCATCCTGAACCCGGTCTTCCTAGAATGCGCGTCACTTGATGCCGGCTTAGCTCAGTTGGTAGAGCAACTGACTTGTAATCAGTAGGTCACCAGTTCGATTCCGGTAGCCGGCACCATCAAGTAGGTGGGATTCCCGAGCGGCCAAAGGGAGCAGACTGTAAATCTGCCGTCACAGACTTCGAAGGTTCGAATCCTTCTCCCACCACCATCTCAACCTCTCGGTTGAGCGTCAGATAAAGGCTTGTCTGATGGGTGAGTTCAACTCTCTCACCTTCGAATTCAGATTGCGCAGTAGCGTGATCACCGTCAGTCAGAAACTCTGACTGGCTCGAATAATAGAAGGTCTTCTTTTATTATTCATAAGCTACAGAAAGAACAGGTAGCCGAGTTCCAGGATGCGGGCATCGTATAATGGCTATTACCTCAGCCTTCCAAGCTGATGATGCGGGTTCGATTCCCGCTGCCCGCTCCAGATGTGCTGATATGGCTCAGTTGGTAGAGCGCACCCTTGGTAAGGGTGAGGTCCCCAGTTCGACTCTGGGTATCAGCACCACTTCCTTTATCTCTCTCCTGATTCTCTCTCTGTAAAACTAACATCAGGTTTTGCCTGGTTAATGTGACGATATCTTTGATATATCCGTGTCTTAGAGGGACAAGCGATGGCTAAAGAGCAATTTCAACGTAACAAACTGCACGTAAACGTGGGCACCATCGGTCACGTCGACCACGGTAAAACCACTCTGACTGCGGCAATCACCACCGTTCTGGCAAAAACCTACGGCGGCCAGGCACGTGCATTCGATCAGATCGATAACGCGCCAGAAGAGAAGGCTCGTGGTATCACCATCAACACCTCTCACGTTGAATATGAAACCCCGACCCGTCACTACGCACACGTTGACTGCCCAGGCCACGCCGACTATGTGAAAAACATGATCACCGGTGCTGCGCAGATGGACGGCGCGATCCTGGTTGTTGCTGCGACTGATGGCCCAATGCCTCAGACCCGTGAGCACATCCTGCTGGGTCGTCAGGTTGGCGTTCCTTACATCATCGTGTTCCTGAACAAGTGCGACATGGTTGATGACGAAGAGCTGCTGGAACTGGTTGAGATGGAAGTGCGTGACCTGCTGTCTGCTTACGACTTCCCTGGCGACGATACCCCAATCGTACGCGGTTCTGCGCTGAAAGCGCTGGAAGGCGACGCTGAGTGGGAAGCGAAAATCGTTGAGCTGGCTGAGCACCTGGATAACTACATCCCGGATCCAGTCCGTGCTATCGACCTGCCGTTCCTGCTGCCAATCGAAGACGTATTCTCAATCTCTGGCCGTGGTACCGTTGTTACCGGTCGTGTTGAGCGCGGCATCGTGAAAGTGGGCGACGAAGTAGAAATCGTAGGTATCAAAGCGACTGCCAAGTCTACCTGTACCGGTGTTGAAATGTTCCGCAAACTGCTGGACCAGGGTCAGGCAGGCGAGAACTGTGGTGTTCTACTGCGCGGTATCAAGCGTGAAGAGATCCAGCGTGGTCAGGTTCTGGCTAAGCCAGGTACCATCAAGCCACACACCCAGTTCGAGTCAGAAGTTTACGTTCTGTCTAAAGACGAAGGCGGCCGTCATACTCCGTTCTTCAAAGGCTACCGTCCACAGTTCTACTTCCGTACCACTGACGTAACCGGTTCAGTAGAGCTGCCAGAAGGCGTTGAGATGGTAATGCCAGGCGACAACATCAAAATGGTTGTTACCCTGATCCATCCAATCGCAATGGACGAAGGTCTGCGCTTCGCAATCCGCGAAGGCGGCCGTACCGTTGGCGCGGGCGTTGTTGCTAAAGTTATCGCGTAATAGCGATAATATTTGACGCAATGCACACGGAAAGGGCATCATTTGATGCCCTTTTTGTACGCTGTTAACCAGAACCTGGCTCATCAGTGATTTTCGATCATAATCATTGCTGAGACAGGCTCTGTATTACGGCGCTGGATACCGAGTTATGCCCAAAAGCGCATTCGGTTTGGATGCCTCGCTCTGCGGGGCAGAATAGTTTCTGAATTATTGTGGCAGGTTGGTTTATGAGTGCGAATACCGAAGCTCAAGGGAGCGGGCGCGGCCTGGAAGCGGTAAAGTGGGTAGTTGTGATCGCATTGCTGCTGGTAGCAATCGTCGGTAACTACCTGTATCGCGATGTGACACTGCCCTTACGCGCGCTGGCTGTCGTGGTGTTGATCGCTGCGGCGGGCGGCATTGCGTTGCTGACTACCAAAGGCAAAGCAACCGTGGCTTTTGCACGTGAAGCAAGAACCGAAATGCGTAAGGTCATCTGGCCAACTCGCCAGGAAACATTGCACACCACGTTAATCGTTGCCGCGGTCACTGCCGTGATGTCACTGATTTTGTGGGGGCTGGATGGTATTCTGGTCCGTCTGGTATCGTTTATCACTGGCCTGAGGTTCTGAGATGTCTGAAGCTCCAAAAAAACGCTGGTACGTCGTTCAGGCGTTTTCCGGTTTTGAAGCCCGCGTAGCCAAGTCGCTGCAAGAGCATATCAAACTGCACAACATGGAAGAACTGTTTGGCGAAGTCATGGTGCCGACTGAAGAAGTCGTGGAAATCCGTGGCGGCCAGCGTCGTAAAAGCGAACGCAAATTCTTCCCTGGTTACGTACTGGTCCAGATGGTGATGAATGACGCCAGCTGGCACTTAGTGCGCAGTGTACCGCGTGTAATGGGCTTCATTGGTGGTACCTCTGACCGTCCGGCACCGATCAGTGATAAAGAAGTGGATGCGATCATGAACCGCCTGCAGCAGGTGGGTGATAAGCCGCGTCCGAAAACGCTGTTCGAGCCAGGCGAGATGGTGCGTGTCAACGACGGCCCGTTTGCCGACTTCAATGGTGTGGTCGAAGAAGTGGATTACGAGAAGAGCCGCCTGAAGGTTTCTGTTTCTATCTTCGGCCGTGCAACGCCGGTAGAACTCGACTTTGCTCAGGTGGAGAAAGGCTAAGCCTTTTGTTCACTTTTTAGCTCTTGCGGAAGGCGCGAAATTTACCTATAATTTCGCGCCTTTTGTTTTTATGCGCTGGCAACAGCGTGTAAATCGTTATCACGGGGAGCCTGTTCGCCAGGCGCTATACCCAATAGAGGAAATATCATGGCCAAGAAAGTACAAGCCTACGTCAAGCTGCAGGTTGCAGCTGGTATGGCTAACCCGAGCCCACCAGTTGGTCCGGCTCTGGGTCAGCAGGGTGTTAACATCATGGAATTCTGTAAAGCGTTCAACGCCAAAACAGAATCACTGGAAAAAGGTCTGCCGACTCCAGTAGTTATCACCGTATACAGCGACCGTTCTTTCACCTTCGTTACCAAAACGCCTCCGGCTGCCGTTCTGCTGAAAAAAGCAGCAGGCATCAAGTCTGGTTCTGGTAAGCCGAACAAAGATAAAGTCGGTAAAGTAACTCGTGCTCAGGTACGTGAAATCGCAGAAACCAAAGCTGCGGACATGACTGGTGCTGACGTAGAAGCGATGACTCGCTCTATCGAAGGTACTGCTCGTTCCATGGGCCTGGTAGTGGAGGACTAAGAAATGGCTAAGCTGACCAAGCGCATGCGCGTGATCCGTGACAAAGTTGATGCGACTAAACAGTATGACATCAACGAAGCTGTTGCTCTGCTGAAAGAACTGGCTACCGCTAAATTCGTAGAGAGCGTGGACGTTGCTGTTAACCTCGGCATCGATGCACGTAAATCTGACCAGAACGTGCGCGGCGCGACCGTTCTGCCACACGGTACTGGTCGTTCAGTACGTGTTGCCGTCTTTACCCAGGGCGCAAACGCTGAAGCTGCTAAAGCAGCTGGCGCTGAGCTGGTAGGTATGGAAGACCTGGCTGATCAGATCAAGAAAGGCGAAATGAACTTTGACGTTGTTATTGCTTCTCCGGATGCAATGCGCGTTGTTGGCCAGCTGGGCCAGGTTCTGGGCCCACGTGGTCTGATGCCAAACCCGAAAGTTGGTACCGTAACTCCTAACGTTGCTGAAGCTGTGAAAAACGCTAAAGCGGGTCAGGTTCGTTACCGTAACGACAAAAACGGCATCATCCACACCACCATCGGTAAAGTGGACTTCGATGCTGACAAACTGAAAGAAAACCTGGAATCTCTGCTGGTTGCGCTGAAAAAAGCTAAACCTGCTCAGGCGAAAGGCGTGTACATCAAGAAAGTCAGCATCTCTACCACCATGGGCGCCGGCGTTGCCGTTGACCAGGCTGGTCTGAACGCAGCAGCAAACTAATTGCTGCTTGTAACGGGCGAAAAATTCATCTAGAATCTTACGCCCGTTGTTCTGGTTGATCCGTCAATTCAGAACCCAAATTCATAGTCGCGGAGTGCACAGGTCTAAACACCTTGTCATTCAGCGACTAAGGTTGGAGCCAGGCCTGATCCTGGCCTCCGTCCAAGACCGCAGGAGCAGAACCTCTTCGGAAGTGATGCTTAATATCCTGCGTAGACGGTGACAGAACCAAAAAGAATTTTTTCTTCACTGGATTCTGCTCACCGTGTAACGCGCTTACGGCCTTCGGGTGTGTAAGTGAAGTGAGTTCCGGGAAATTTTCCCGGTCAAATCCAGGAGCAAAGCTAATGGCATTAAATCTTCAAGGCAAACAAGCAATTGTTGCTGAAGTTAGCGAAGTAGCCAAAGGCGCGCTTTCAGCGGTTGTTGCGGATTCCCGTGGCGTTACCGTTGATAAAATGACTGAACTGCGTAAAGCAGGTCGTGAAGCTGGCGTCTACATGCGTGTTGTTCGTAACACCCTGCTGCGCCGCGTCGTTGAAGGTACTCCATTCGAGTGCCTGAAAGACACGTTTGTTGGTCCGACCCTGATTGCATACTCTATGGAACACCCGGGCGCTGCTGCTCGTCTGTTCAAAGAGTTCGCGAAAGCGAATGCAAACTTTGAGGTCAAAGCTGCAGCCTTTGAAGGTGAGCTGATCCCGGCGGCACAAATTGACCGTCTGGCAACGCTGCCGACTTACGAAGAAGCACTGGCACGTCTGATGTCGACCATGAAAGAAGCTGCTGCAGGCAAGCTGGTCCGCACTCTGGCTGCTGTTCGCGACGCGAAAGAAGCGGCTTAAGGCCAGATTCTTTTTCTTCGTACTTGCTAACGTATAAACTTTTACTGATTCTTAGGAACAATTGTCATGTCTATCACTAAAGATCAAATCCTGGAAGCCGTTGCAGCTATGTCCGTAATGGAAGTAGTTGAGCTGGTTTCTGCTATGGAAGAAAAATTCGGCGTTTCTGCTGCTGCTGCTGTAGCTGTTGCTGCTGGCCCGGCTGAAGCTGTTGAAGAGAAAACTGAATTCGACGTTATCCTGAAAGCTGCTGGCGCGAACAAAGTTGCTGTAATCAAAGCCGTTCGTGGCGCAACTGGTCTGGGCCTGAAAGAAGCTAAAGACCTGGTTGAAGCTGCTCCAGCTGCAATCAAAGAAGGCATCAGCAAAGACGACGCAGCTGCACTTGAAGCTGCTCTGAAAGAAGCTGGCGCTGAAGTTGAAGTTAAGTAAGACAACCCTCGGGTTGCAGTCTGCGTAAACAGACTGATGGCTGGTGACTTTTTGGTCACCAGCCTTTTTGCGCTACAGGGGAACGATGGCGTTTCGCACTGTTTGTCCATTGTTCCTCTTCAATATCTTTTTCTATCGACGACTTAATATACCGCTTTCCTGTGAGGGTTCCCTGCCTGCGCAACGGCGATGAAATGATTTAAGAGTGATAGAAAGATGTATTGCATGGGGTGCCGCGCATCGCATGAAAAACAAAATAGTGTTGCATGAACTGTCCCTTCAGGACGGACAGCGTGGGTCGACTTGTCAGCTAGCTGAGGAACCCTATGGTTTACTCCTATACCGAGAAAAAACGTATTCGTAAGGATTTTGGTAAACGTCCACAAGTACTGGATGTGCCTTATCTCCTTTCTATCCAGCTTGACTCGTTCCAGAAGTTTATCGAGCAAGATCCAGAAGGCCAGTACGGTCTGGAAGCAGCCTTCCGTTCCGTGTTCCCAATCGCGAGCTACAGCGGCAACTCTGAGTTGCAGTATGTCAGCTACCGTCTGGGTGAGCCGGTGTTTGACGTGACAGAATGTCAGATCCGTGGCGTGACGTACTCCGCACCGCTGCGCGTTAAACTGCGTCTGGTGATCTACGAGCGCGAAGCGCCGGAAGGCACCGTAAAAGACATCAAAGAACAAGAAGTGTACATGGGCGAAATTCCGCTCATGACCGACAACGGTACCTTTGTTATCAACGGTACTGAGCGTGTTATCGTTTCTCAGCTGCATCGTAGTCCTGGCGTATTCTTTGACAGCGATAAGGGTAAAACGCACTCTTCCGGTAAAGTGCTGTATAACGCACGTATCATCCCTTACCGCGGTTCATGGCTCGACTTCGAGTTTGACCCGAAAGACAACCTGTTCGTCCGTATTGACCGTCGTCGTAAGCTGCCGGCCAGTATCATCCTGCGCGCGCTGGATTACACCACTGAGCAGATTCTCGATCTGTTCTTCGAAAAAGTGGTGTTTGAAATCCGCGACAACAAGCTGCAGATGGAACTGGTGCCTGAGCGCCTGCGTGGTGAAACCGCCTCCTTCGATATCGAAGCCAACGGCACGGTCTACGTTGAGAAAGGTCGTCGCATTACTGCGCGCCACATCCGTCAGCTGGAAAAAGACAACATTCAGCACATCGAAGTGCCGGTCGAGTACATCGCGGGCAAAGTGGTCGCAAAAGATTACATCGATCTGAACACCGGTGAGCTGATCGTGCCGGCGAACATGGAGCTGTCACTGGATCTGCTGGCGAAACTGAGCCAGTCCGGTCACAAGCGCATCGAAACCCTGTTCACCAACGACCTGGATCACGGCCCGTACATTTCTGAGACGCTGCGCGTTGACCCAACCAACGATCGCCTGAGCGCGCTGGTTGAGATCTACCGCATGATGCGTCCTGGCGAGCCGCCAACGCGTGAAGCCGCAGAAAACCTGTTCGAGAACCTGTTCTTCTCTGAAGATCGTTACGATCTGTCGGCCGTTGGCCGCATGAAGTTCAACCGTTCTCTGCTGCGTGACGAGATCGAAGGTTCCGGTATCCTGAGCAAAGACGACATCATCGAAGTGATGAAGAAGCTCATCGGTATCCGTAACGGTATTGGCGAAGTGGATGATATCGACCACCTCGGCAACCGTCGTATCCGTTCTGTCGGCGAAATGGCGGAAAACCAGTTCCGCGTTGGCCTGGTGCGCGTAGAGCGCGCTGTGAAAGAGCGTCTGTCTCTGGGCGACCTCGACACGCTGATGCCACAGGACATGATCAACGCCAAGCCAATTTCGGCCGCGGTGAAAGAGTTCTTTGGTTCCAGCCAGCTGTCCCAGTTTATGGACCAGAACAACCCGCTGTCTGAGATTACGCACAAACGTCGTATCTCTGCTCTGGGCCCAGGCGGTCTGACCCGTGAACGCGCCGGCTTCGAAGTGCGTGACGTACACCCGACTCACTACGGTCGCGTATGTCCAATCGAAACCCCGGAAGGTCCGAACATCGGTCTGATCAACTCACTCTCTGTTTACGCGCAGACTAACGAATACGGCTTCCTCGAAACGCCGTACCGCCGCGTGGTTGACGGTAAAGTGAGTGATGAAATTCATTACCTCTCTGCTATCGAAGAGGGTAACTACGTTATCGCTCAGGCGAACACCAACCTCGCCGATGACGGCAGCTTTGTTGACGATCTCGTCACGTGCCGTAGCAAAGGTGAATCGAGCCTGTTCAGCCGCGATCAGGTTGACTACATGGACGTTTCCACCCAACAGGTGGTTTCTGTCGGTGCGTCACTGATCCCGTTCCTGGAGCACGATGATGCTAACCGCGCCCTGATGGGTGCGAACATGCAACGTCAGGCTGTACCTACCCTGCGTGCTGACAAGCCGCTGGTTGGTACCGGTATGGAACGTGCTGTTGCAGTCGACTCCGGTGTAACTGCTGTCGCGAAACGTGGTGGTACCGTGCAGTACGTCGATGCGTCACGTATCGTTATCAAAGTTAACGAAGACGAGATGTATCCGGGCGAAGCAGGTATCGACATCTACAACCTGACCAAGTACACCCGTTCTAACCAGAACACCTGCATCAACCAGATGCCGTGTGTTTCTCTGGGTGAACCTATCGAGCGTGGCGACGTGCTGGCTGACGGCCCGTCTACCGACCTCGGTGAGCTGGCGCTGGGTCAGAACATGCGCGTGGCGTTCATGCCATGGAACGGTTACAACTTCGAAGACTCCATCCTCGTTTCTGAGCGTGTAGTACAGGAAGACCGTTTCACCACTATCCACATTCAGGAACTGGCTTGCGTGTCACGTGACACCAAACTGGGGCCGGAAGAGATCACCGCTGACATCCCGAACGTGGGTGAAGCTGCGCTCTCCAAACTGGATGAATCCGGCATCGTGTATATCGGTGCGGAAGTGACCGGTGGCGACATTCTGGTAGGCAAGGTCACGCCGAAAGGTGAAACCCAGCTGACGCCAGAAGAGAAACTGCTGCGTGCGATCTTCGGTGAAAAAGCCTCTGACGTGAAAGACTCGTCACTGCGCGTGCCGAACGGCGTTTCCGGTACGGTTATCGACGTACAGGTCTTCACCCGCGATGGCGTGGAAAAAGACAAGCGCGCGCTGGAAATCGAAGAGATGCAGCTGAAGCAGGCGAAAAAAGACCTGTCTGAAGAACTGCAGATCCTCGAAGCGGGCCTGTTCAGCCGTATCCAGGCCGTCCTGATTTCAGGTGGCGTGGAAGCGGAGAAACTGGACAAGCTGCCACGTGAGCGCTGGCTGGAACTCGGTCTGACCGACGAAGAGAAGCAGAACGCGCTGGAGCAGCTGGCTGAGCAGTACGACGAGCTGAAGCACGAGTTTGAGAAGAAACTCGAAGCGAAGCGTCGCAAGATCACCCAGGGCGACGATCTGGCACCGGGCGTGCTGAAAATCGTCAAGGTGTATCTGGCCGTTAAGCGTCAGATTCAGCCTGGTGACAAAATGGCGGGTCGTCACGGTAACAAAGGTGTTATCTCCAAGATCAACCCAATCGAAGACATGCCATACGATGAGAACGGTACGCCGGTCGACATCGTACTGAACCCGCTGGGCGTACCATCGCGTATGAACATCGGTCAGATTCTGGAAACCCACCTGGGTATGGCGGCGAAAGGCATTGGTGAGAAGATCAATGCGATGCTGAAGAAGCAGGAAGAAGTCGCCAAACTGCGTGAGTTTATCCAGCGTGCTTACGATCTGGGCACCGATGTGCGTCAGAAAGTTGACCTGAACACCTTCTCGGACGACGAAGTGCTGCGTCTGGCAGAGAACCTGAAAAAAGGTATGCCAATCGCGACGCCAGTGTTCGACGGTGCGAAAGAGAGCGAAATCAAAGAGCTGCTGCAGCTCGGCGGTCTGCCTTCTTCCGGTCAGATCACCCTGTTCGACGGCCGTACCGGTGAGCAGTTTGAGCGTCAGGTAACCGTAGGTTACATGTATATGCTGAAACTGAACCACCTGGTCGACGACAAGATGCACGCCCGTTCTACCGGCTCTTACAGCCTGGTTACGCAGCAGCCGCTGGGTGGTAAGGCGCAGTTCGGTGGTCAGCGCTTCGGTGAGATGGAAGTGTGGGCACTGGAAGCATACGGTGCCGCGTATACCCTGCAGGAAATGCTTACCGTTAAGTCTGATGACGTCAACGGCCGTACCAAGATGTATAAAAACATCGTTGACGGCAACCATCAGATGGAACCGGGCATGCCGGAATCCTTCAACGTACTGTTGAAAGAGATTCGCTCGCTGGGTATCAACATCGAGCTGGAAGACGAGTAAGCACTCGCAAGTACTGGTTATGGGACGCGCCTGGCGCGTCCCTGAGAGTTCCACTCCGACGGGAGCTAATCCGTGAAAGACTTACTTAAGTTTCTGAAAGCGCAAACTAAAACCGAAGAGTTTGATGCGATCAAAATTGCGCTGGCCTCGCCAGACATGATCCGTTCCTGGTCTTTCGGTGAAGTTAAAAAGCCGGAAACCATTAACTACCGTACCTTCAAGCCGGAGCGTGACGGTCTTTTCTGTGCCCGTATTTTCGGACCGGTAAAAGATTACGAATGCCTGTGCGGTAAGTACAAGCGTCTGAAACACCGTGGCGTGATCTGTGAGAAGTGTGGCGTTGAAGTCACGCAGACCAAAGTGCGTCGTGAGCGTATGGGCCACATCGAGCTGGCTTCGCCGACCGCGCACATCTGGTTCCTGAAATCACTGCCATCCCGCATCGGTTTGCTGCTGGATATGCCGCTGCGTGATATCGAGCGCGTGCTGTACTTCGAATCTTATGTTGTGGTCGAAGGCGGCATGACCAACCTGGAAAAACGTCAGATTCTGACTGAAGAGCAGTACCTTGACGCGCTGGAAGAGTTCGGTGACGAATTCGACGCGAAGATGGGTGCGGAAGCTATCCAGGCGCTGCTGAAAAATATGGATCTGGAGCAGGAGTGCGAGCAGCTGCGTGAAGAGCTGAACGAAACCAACTCTGAGACCAAACGTAAAAAGCTGACCAAGCGTATCAAGCTGCTGGAAGCGTTCGTGCAGTCTGGCAACAAGCCAGAGTGGATGATCCTGACCGTTCTGCCGGTGCTGCCGCCAGATCTGCGTCCGCTGGTACCGCTGGACGGCGGTCGTTTCGCTACGTCGGATCTGAACGATCTGTATCGTCGCGTGATCAACCGTAACAACCGTCTGAAGCGTCTGCTGGATCTGGCTGCGCCAGATATCATCGTACGTAACGAAAAACGTATGCTGCAGGAAGCGGTAGATGCCCTGCTGGATAACGGCCGTCGCGGTCGTGCCATCACCGGCTCTAACAAACGTCCTCTGAAATCTTTGGCCGACATGATCAAAGGTAAGCAGGGTCGTTTCCGTCAGAACCTGCTGGGTAAACGTGTTGACTACTCCGGTCGTTCGGTTATCACCGTCGGTCCATACCTGCGTCTGCATCAGTGCGGTCTGCCGAAGAAAATGGCACTGGAACTGTTCAAACCGTTCATCTACGGCAAGCTGGAACTGCGTGGCCTCGCGACCACCATTAAAGCGGCCAAGAAAATGGTTGAGCGCGAAGAAGCGGTGGTCTGGGATATCCTGGATGAAGTGATTCGCGAACACCCGGTACTGCTGAACCGTGCACCAACCCTGCACCGTCTGGGTATCCAGGCGTTTGAACCGGTTCTGATCGAAGGTAAAGCGATCCAGCTGCACCCGCTGGTGTGTGCGGCGTATAACGCCGACTTCGATGGTGACCAGATGGCTGTTCACGTACCGCTGACGCTGGAAGCCCAGCTGGAAGCGCGTGCGCTGATGATGTCTACCAACAACATTCTGTCTCCAGCGAACGGCGAGCCAATCATCGTTCCTTCACAGGACGTTGTTCTGGGTCTGTACTACATGACCCGTGACAAAGTGAACGCCAAAGGCGAAGGCATGGTACTGACCGGCCCGAAAGAAGCTGAGCGTGTTTACCGCGCTGGCCAGGCCGAGCTGCATGCACGCGTTAAAGTGCGTATCACTGAATACAGCAAAAATGAGCAGGAAGAGCTCGTTGCGAAAACCAGCCTGATCGACACCACCATTGGTCGTGCGATCCTGTGGATGATCGTACCGAAAGGTCTGCCTTACTCCATCGTCAACCAGGCGCTGGGTAAGAAAGCGATTTCTAAGATGCTGAACACCTGTTACCGCATCCTGGGCCTGAAGCCGACCGTTATCTTTGCTGACCAGACCATGTACACCGGCTTTGCCTATGCAGCCCGTTCAGGTGCCTCAGTCGGTATCGACGACATGGTGATTCCTGCCAAGAAAGCAGAAATCATTGCAGAAGCCGAAGCGGAAGTGGCCGAGATCCAGGAGCAGTTCCAGTCTGGTCTGGTTACCGCGGGCGAACGTTACAACAAAGTCATCGATATCTGGGCTGCGGCTAACGAACGCGTATCCAAAGCGATGATGGATAACCTGCAGACCGAAACCGTGATCAACCGTCACGGCGAAGAAGAGCAGCAGGTTTCGTTCAACAGCATCTACATGATGGCCGACTCCGGTGCGCGTGGTTCTGCGGCACAGATTCGTCAGCTGGCAGGTATGCGTGGTCTGATGGCGAAGCCAGATGGCTCCATCATCGAGACGCCGATCACCGCGAACTTCCGTGAAGGTCTGAACGTACTCCAGTACTTCATCTCGACCCACGGTGCGCGTAAAGGTCTGGCCGATACCGCACTGAAAACGGCGAACTCCGGTTACCTGACCCGTCGTCTGGTTGACGTGGCGCAGGACCTGGTGGTCACCGAAGACGACTGTGGCACATTCGAAGGCATCATGATGACCCCGGTCATTGAAGGTGGCGACGTTAAAGAGCCGCTGCGTGAGCGTGTACTGGGTCGTGTGACGGCAGAAGACGTGCTGAAGCCGGGCACTGCGGACATCCTGATCCCGCGTAACACCCTGATCGATGAGCACTGGTGTGACGTGGTTGAACTGAACTCCGTGGACGCGATTAAAGTGCGTTCCGTGGTGAGCTGTGAAACCGACTTCGGTGTGTGTGCACACTGCTACGGTCGCGATCTGGCACGTGGTCATATCATCAACAAAGGTGAGGCCATCGGCGTTATCGCAGCACAGTCCATCGGTGAGCCGGGTACCCAGCTGACCATGCGTACCTTCCACATCGGTGGTGCGGCATCGCGTGCGGCAGCTGAATCCAGCATTCAGGTGAAGAACAAAGGTACTATCAAGCTGACCAACGCCAAGTCAGTAACCAACTCCTCCGGGAAACTGGTTATCGTCTCGCGTAACGTTGAGCTGAAGATGATCGACGAGTTCGGTCGTACCAAAGAGAGCTATAAAGTGCCTTACGGTGCGGTCATGGCGAAAGGTGATGGCGAGCAGGTTGCCGCGGGCGAAACCGTTGCAAACTGGGATCCACACACCATGCCGGTTATCACCGAAGTGGGCGGTTTCATCCGCTTCACCGACATGATCGACGGTCAGACCATTACCCGTCAGACTGACGACCTCACCGGTCTGTCATCGCTGGTGGTACTGGATTCTGCAGAGCGAACTGCGGGTGGTAAAGACCTGCGTCCGGCACTGAAAATCGTTGATGCCAACGGCAACGACGTACTGATCCCGGGCACCGACATGCCGGCACAGTACTTCCTGCCAGGTAAAGCGATTGTGCAGCTGGAAGATGGCGTGAAGATCAGCTCGGGTGATACCCTGGCGCGTGTTCCGCAGGAATCTGGCGGTACCAAGGACATCACCGGTGGTCTGCCACGCGTTGCCGACCTGTTCGAAGCGCGTCGTCCGAAAGAGCCAGCTATCCTGGCGGAGATCAGCGGTATCATCTCCTTCGGTAAAGAGACCAAAGGCAAGCGTCGTCTGGTGATCACGCCGGTTGACGGTAGCGATCCGTATGAAGAGATGATTCCGAAATGGCGTCAGCTCAACGTATTCGAAGGTGAACGTGTAGAACGTGGTGACGTCGTTTCCGACGGCCCAGAGTCTCCGCACGACATCCTGCGTCTGCGTGGCGTCCATGCTGTGACCCGTTACATCACCAACGAAGTGCAGGAAGTTTACCGCCTGCAGGGCGTTAAGATTAACGATAAGCACATCGAAGTCATCGTGCGTCAGATGCTGCGTAAAGCAACCATCATGAACGCGGGTAGCTCGGAGTTCCTGGAAGGCGAGCAGGCGGAAGTCTCTCGTATCAAGATCTCCAACCGCGATCTGGAAGCGAACGGCAAAATCGGCGCGACGTACATGCGTGACCTGCTGGGTATCACCAAAGCCTCGCTGGCAACCGAATCGTTCATCTCTGCGGCATCGTTCCAGGAGACCACCCGTGTCCTGACCGAAGCAGCGGTAGCAGGCAAGCGCGACGAACTGCGCGGCCTGAAAGAGAACGTTATCGTGGGTCGTCTGATCCCGGCCGGTACCGGTTATGCTTACCACCAGGATCGTATGCGTCGCCGTCAGGCGGGTGAAGCACCGGTTGCACCGCAGGTGACTGCGGATGAAGCCTCTGCCAGCCTCGCTGAGCTGCTGAACGCCGGTCTGGGCGGTAGCGACGACGAATAATCGTCTGCTCTGCTGACCATGAAAAAACCCTGCCTCGGCAGGGTTTTTTTTCGTCTCAAATCCGCGTTATTTCTGATTGATATCCTGACGCGTCAGCCCGATGTCACGCAGCTGCGCATCACTCAGGTGCGAAAGAATCTCCCGCGTTTCCCGTCTGGCCTGCCAGCGTTTGATTGCGCGCACGCCGCCACGGAAGATATCGAGTAAGGTCACGCTGAACGGTTTTGCCGCCCGGTTCTGATCGAATTCCATAATCCCAGCCCTCAGTATGATGTCTGAACGACATTTTCCCTCTGATGGCGAATTCAATACAGATTCAAAAATCACTTATCTTTAACATACAGATTGCGCCCGTACAGATCTGAATGGTAGAAATAGGCGTCATCTGTACTGATTTTTGATCACCGTTAACGCAGCGAGGCACACAATGACGCGCTATCAACATCTGGCCTGTCTGCTTTCAGACCGTATCGAGCAGGGGCTGTATCGCAGCGGCGAACGCTTGCCCTCGGTGCGTACGCTCAGCATCGAGCACGGCGTCAGCATCAGCACCGTGTAGCAGGCTTATCATCTGCTGGAAGAGAAGCAGCTTATCGTGCCGCAGCCGCGTTCCGGCTATTTTGTCGCTACCCGTAAAGCCACGCCGCCGGTTCCCGCAATGACCCGACCCGTACAGCGTCCGGTTGAGATCACCCAGTGGGAATCGGTGCTGGAGTTGCTGAGCAGCCGCATTAATGGCGACGTGCTGCAGCTGGGCAGCGGCATGCCGGACCTGACCCAGCCGACGCTCAAGCCGCTGTGGAAAATCATGGGCCGCATGGCGCAGAAGCAGGACATTGATCAGCTCAACTATGACAGCCTGCTCGGCGTGGCAGCGCTGCGCGAGCAGATTGCGCGGCTGACAATTGACAGCGGCTGTCAGCTGACGGCGGAAGAAATTGTCATCACCACCGGTTGCCATGAAGCACTGTCGGTGTCGATTCGCGCCGTGTGCGAGCCAGGCGATATCATTGCCGTCGAGTCGCCGGCGTTTCACGGCACCATGCAGACACTGCGCGGTCTGGGCATTCGCGCCATTGAAATCCCTACCGATGCGGTCAGCGGGATCAGTCTTGAGGCGCTGGAGCTGGCGTTTGAGCAGTGGCCAATCAAAGCGGTAGTGGTGGTACCCAACTGCAATAATCCGCTCGGATTTATCATGCCGGAAACGCGTAAGCGCGCGCTGCTGACGCTGGCGCAGCGCTTTGACGCGGCGATCATTGAAGATGATGTTTACGGCGAGCTGGCGTGGGAGTATCCGCGTCCGATCACCATCAAATCGCTGGATATGGATGGCCGCGTGCTGCTGTGCAGTTCGTTTTCCAAAACCCTGGCGCCCGGCTTGCGCGTGGGCTGGGTCGCGCCGGGACGCTATCGCGATCGCGTACTGCACATGAAATATATTGGCACCGGTTCGACGGCAACGCAGCCGCAGTATGCGGTCGCGGAGTTTATTCGTCAGGGCCATTACCTGCCGCATTTGCGCCGCATGCGTCAGGTGTATCAGCGTAACTATGAGACGTTCAGCTGCTGGGTGCGCCACTATTTTCCCTGCGGCATTTGCGTCTCGCGGCCGCAGGGCAGTTTCCTGATGTGGATTGAGCTGCCGGAAGCCTTCGATGCGGTGCGGCTGAATGCGGAGCTGCGGGAGCTGAAAATCCAGGTGGCGGTCGGTTCGCTGTTTTCGGCGGCGGGTAAATATCGCAACTGCCTGCGCCTCAATTATGGTCTGCCAATGAATGAGCAAACCGAGCAGGCGATTGCCAGCCTCGGCGCAGCCGTGGAGCGTGCCATGCAGGCCTGCAGTGCGGAAACGCGCCATATCACCTCCCTGACAGAATAACGGTGGAAAGGCAGGGCCGGACAGAGAGTCGGGGAAGCCAGCCCTGGCCCGCTGCAAGCGACAGCGGGCAGGCTCACTTTAGCGCTTGTCCCCGGTCGCGCCAGCCCTGACTGCTGCCGTTTGCGCACCGTATTCGCGGATTTTTAGCGCCGTTGCAGTCAGTTACAACCCTTTTGCGACATGCTCTGGGGATTCCACCAGCGCCAGCAGCTGGTGGGTGGCCGCCTGCCAGTCTTCCGCCTGGGTAATCGCGCTGACCACGGCAATGCTGCCGACGCCAGTCGCCAGCACCTCCGGCACGCGTGCCAGCGAAATGCCGCCAATCGCTACGGTGGGAATGTGCTGCAGCCGCGCCAGATGGCGCTTCAGCTCGGCAATGCCCTGTGGCGCAGAGGGCATCTCTTTGGTTTGTGTCGGAAAGATGTGCCCGAGCGCAATATAGGACGGACGCAGCGCCAGCGCGCGATCCAGCTCGGCGTCATCGTGTGTCGACAGACCCAGGCGTAAGCCGGCGTGGCGGATAGCATCCAGGTCGGCCACATCCAGGTCCTCCTGACCAAGATGCACACCATAGGCGTTGTACTTAATCGCTAAGCGCCAGTAATCGTTGATAAACAGCCGCGCGCCGTACTGTTTGCCCAGGGCGATGGCATCGCGAACTGCGGCTTCAATCTGGCGATCATCGCCATCTTTGATGCGCAGCTGGAGGGTGCGCACGCCGGCTGCCAGCAGGCGTTCAATCCACAACACGCTGTCGACAACCGGATAGAGCCCCAGTTTTGGCGCGGTGGCAGGGAAGGCTTCAGTCATCATTTTTCCTCTTTCAGGGCATCGGCGGCGTGATACAGCTCGCCGCCACGGCTACGGAAGGCATCGGACATTTGCGCCATGCCCAGCGCTATCGGCTGGGCTTCCGCCTGCTGGCGGGCGGCAAATTCGCGCACTTCCTGGGTGATTTTCATTGAACAGAATTTGGGGCCGCACATGGAACAGAAGTGGGCCACTTTGCCGGATTCCTGCGGCAGAGTTTCGTCGTGATAGGCCCGCGCGGTATGCGGGTCGAGCGCCAGATTAAACTGATCTTCCCAGCGGAACTCAAAGCGAGCTTTCGACATGGCGTTGTCGCGGATCTGCGCGCCGGGATGGCCTTTAGCCAGATCGGCAGCGTGCGCGGCGATCTTGTAGGTAATCAGCCCCTGCTTAACATCCTCTTTATTCGGCAGGCCAAGGTGCTCTTTCGGCGTGACGTAGCACAGCATCGCGCAGCCAAACCAGCCGATCATGGCGGCGCCAATCCCGGAGGTGAAATGATCGTAGCCCGGCGCGATATCGGTCGTCAGCGGGCCCAGCGTATAAAACGGCGCTTCATGGCAGTGTTCCAGCTGCTCGGTCATATTGCGGCGGATCATCTGCATCGGCACGTGACCGGGGCCTTCAATCATGACCTGCACATCATATTGCCAGGCGATTTGCGTCAGCTCGCCTAAGGTACGCAGTTCGGCAAACTGGGCTTCGTCGTTGGCGTCCTGAATCGAGCCGGGACGTAAACCATCACCGAGCGACAGCGCGACATCATAGGCGGCGCAGATTTCACAGATTTCGCGGAAATGCTGGTAGAGGAAGTTTTCCTGATGATGTGACAGGCACCACTTCGCCATGATGGAGCCGCCGCGCGACACGATGCCGGTCAGCCGTTGTGCGGTCATCGGCACATAGCGCAGCAGCACGCCCGCGTGAATGGTGAAGTAATCAACGCCCTGCTCAGCCTGTTCCAGCAGGGTATCGCGGAAAATGTCCCAGTTAAGATCTTCTGCAATACCGTTGACCTTTTCCAGCGCCTGATAGATTGGCACCGTGCCGATCGGCACCGGACTGTTGCGCAAAATCCACTCGCGCGTTTCATGGATATAGCGGCCGGTCGACAGATCCATCACGGTATCTGCCCCCCAGCGCGTGGCCCACACCAGTTTTTCCACTTCCTCTTCAATCGACGAACTTACCGCCGAGTTGCCGATGTTGGCGTTGACCTTCACCAGAAAATTGCGGCCGATGATCATCGGCTCCGATTCGGGGTGATTGATGTTGGCAGGAATGATGGCGCGGCCGCTGGCCACTTCGGCGCGTACGAATTCGGCGCTGATATTCTCTGGCAGCTGCGCACCAAAGCCGTGGCCGGCGTGCTGCTGCAACAGCGTTGCACTGCGGATACGCTCACGTCCCATGTTTTCGCGCAGCGCGATAAACTCCATCTCCGGCGTGATGATGCCCTGACGCGCATAATGCAGCTGCGTGACGCGGCGACCCGCTTTGGCACGGCGCGGCAGCGGCAGGTGTTCAAAACGCAGATGATCCAGCCCGTCATCTGCCAGCCGCTGCTGACTGTAGCTTGAGCTGAGTGCGCTGATGGTTTCGCTGTCGTTGCGTTCGGCAATCCAGCCGGCGCGTAATTTTGCCAGACCCTGATGCACATTAATGGTCGCGTGGGGATCGCCATAGGCACCGGCAGTGTCATACACCGGTATCGGTTCATTTTCTGCGTATTGCGGATGATCTTTGCTGCCGCCGGTGTGCGTCGGGCTGAGCTGAATTTCGCGCATCGGGACGCGGATATCCGCGCGGCTGCCGCTGATCCAGATACGTTTGGAGTTAGGGAAGGCGGTTCCCTGGAGCGAATCGATAAATTTTTGCGCCTGCGCGCGTTGTTCACGACGTGAGGTTTTAGCATCAGACATAGCAAGTTTCCTGAAAACAAGGGGAAGCTGCTTGTCCGGAGTCCGGAAGGAGTAACAGAAACGGTGCGGGCGCCTGACTGCACCGTGCTGATCACATCTACTCTTGTTCCCTTCGCAGGTACTAACCTGATCAGGTTCCGCGGATCCCGAATTAACGGTCTCAGCCCCTAAGGGCACTCCGACAAGTTTACGTTTTACGCGATAAGCGACTTTACTGACTGTTGCACGCTGCGCTTATATCGCAAAGTTTGATTGTGTATTGTCGTTAAAAAAGACAATAAAAAAGCCCATTCAGCATAAAAGGGCTTTTCCTGAATAACAAGTCTTTTACAACTGCAGCGGTTCAGGCCGGACGAGCAATGGTGCTGTCATTGGCCACCGGCGGGCGCGCCAGCTGGTTATCCCAGGCGAGCTGAATCAGTTTGTCTTCCAGCGTAAAGCGTGACTCCAGCGCTTCGCCCACTTCTGACAGCGCCTGCTGGAAATCCACGCAGTTGTCGTCATTAATGGCCTGTTGCAGATGGCTGTCATACAGTTGCATCAGACGTTCAGTATTGCCTTCCAGCGCCGGATAGATCTGCGCCGCCGCAATCATCGGGCTGTCGCCGGACATCTCGCTGATGATGCGCTCGTAAACGCTGAAGTGGCCGGTAGAGAGATAGTCCACCAGACGATGGCAAAACGCATCCAGCGCCTGTTCATCCAGCGCGGTCAGCGCTTCTTTGTTCGGCTTCATGCCAATTAACTCGTAATAGGTGACGAGCAGCTGTCGACGGGCGCGCAACCATGAGTCGACTAATTCATTACCGCCACCTACACGCTCGGTCAGGTTATCTAACTGGGTAAGCATACGGGGCTCCAGGTGAGTTATAGTTGTTTATTACACACTTAACATCAGGATTTCAGCGTGCCATTTGACGCTAAGGACAACGATTAAGATGCAACGTGAGATCTCAAGCGTAGACGCTGGCTGGTGGATTGTCAGCTCTGCGCAGAAACTTTGGTTGCCGCAAGGCGAGTTGCCGCATGGCTTATCCGGCGAGTTTGGCCTGACCGGCAGCAGCGGCAGAGTGATTGGCGAGTGGCAGGGCGAAAACGTCTGGCTGGTATGCGAAGCGCGTCCGGACAATATGGCCTCGGTGCGCCAGCTGATTGACGAAGATGTCGGTCTGTTTCAGCTCGCCGGGCGCGGCGTGCAGCTGGCAGAGTTCTACCGTTCGCATCGCTGGTGCGGCTATTGCGGTCATGAGATGCAGCACAGCAAGCGCGAATTTGCCTGCCTGTGCAGCCACTGCCGCGAGCGCTACTACCCGCAAATCGCCCCCTGCATCATTGTGGCGATTCGTCGCGGTGAGGAGATCCTGCTGGCAAACCATGCGCGCCATCGCAACAGCATCTACACCGTGCTGGCCGGTTTTGTTGAAGTCGGCGAAACGCTGGAGCAGGCGGTGGCCCGTGAGGTGATGGAAGAGAGCAACGTGCGGGTAAAAAATGTGCGTTACGTAACTTCGCAGCCGTGGCCGTTCCCGCACTCGCTGATGATGGCGTTCATGGCGGAGTACGATGGCGGCGAGCTGCAGCACGATGGTAAAGAGCTGCTGGATGCTGGCTGGTATCGCTACGACGATCTGCCCCTGTTGCCGCCGCCGGGCACCGTGGCGCGCCGGCTGATTGAAGATACGGTTGCGCTGTGTCGCGCCAGCGCGGCGTGAAAATGCTACACTGCCGGCCTTAGCATGAGAGAGCCCATTATGAGTGAACTGAAGAACGATCGTTATCTGCGCGCCCTGTTACGCCAGCCGGTGGATATCACCCCGGTATGGATGATGCGACAAGCCGGGCGTTACCTGCCGGAATACAAAGCCACGCGCGCTGAGGCCGGTGATTTTATGTCGCTGTGTAAGAACGCGGAGCTGGCGTGCGAAGTCACCCTGCAGCCGCTGCGCCGCTATGCGCTGGATGCCGCGATCCTCTTCAGCGATATCCTGACCATTCCGGATGCGATGGGCCTGGGGCTCTACTTTGAGACCGGCGAAGGCCCGCGTTTCTCTCACCCCATCGCCTGCCGTGCCGATGTGGATAAACTACCGGTGCCGGATCCGGAGCAGGAGCTGGGTTACGTGATGAATGCGGTGCGCACCATCCGTCATAACCTCAAGGGCGAAGTGCCGCTGATCGGTTTCTCCGGCAGCCCGTGGACGCTGGCAACCTACATGGTAGAAGGCGGCAGCAGCAAGGCTTTCACCAAAATCAAGAAGATGATGTACGCCGAGCCGCAGACGCTGCACGCGCTGCTGGATAAGCTGGCAGAGAGCGTGATCCTTTACCTCAACGCGCAGATTAAAGCGGGTGCGCAGTCGGTGATGGTGTTTGATACCTGGGGCGGCGTGCTGACCGGGCGCGACTATCGCGAATTCTCGCTCTATTACATGCACAAAATCGTCGACAGCGTGCTGCATGAGAACGAAGGACGACGCGTGCCCATCACCCTGTTTACCAAGGGCGGCGGCCAGTGGCTGGAAGAGATGGCGGCCACCGGCTGTGATGCGCTGGGTCTTGACTGGACCACCGATATTGGCGAAGCGCGGCGCCGCGTGGGCGATAAAGTCGCGCTGCAGGGCAACATGGATCCGTCTATGCTGTATGCACCCCCTGCACGAATTGAGCAGGAAGTGGCGGGGATTCTGGAAGGCTTTGGCGCAGGCGAAGGCCACGTCTTCAACCTCGGTCACGGGATTCATCAGGATGTTCCGCCAGAGCACGCTGGCGCGTTTGTGGAGGCGGTGCATCGGCTATCACGACCATATCATCAGGGATAAGCATGGATTTAGCCGCACTACGACAGCAACAGGTACAGCTCGCCGCCAGCGTGGTGCGGCAGGATGATTTTGACGTACTGCCGCCGCGCTTTATTGGCGGCGCCGATGTTGGTTTTGAACAGGGCGGCGAGGTAACGCGCGCCGCCCTGGTGATCCTCGAATACCCTTCATTAACGCTGGTGGAGCATCGCATCGCGCGTGTCGCGACCACCATGCCTTACATTCCCGGTTTTCTCTCGTTTCGCGAAATTCCAGCGCTGCAGGCGGCGTGGCAGCAATTGTCGCAGCGGCCCGATCTGCTGTTCGTCGACGGCCATGGCATCTCTCATCCGCGCCGGCTGGGCGTTGCCGCGCATTTCGGCTCGCTGCTGGATGTGCCAACCATCGGCGTAGCGAAAAAGCGCCTGTGCGGCCGTTTCGCTGAGCCGGATGCGGCACCGGGCAGTCGTCAGCCGCTGATGGATAAAGGCGAGCAGATTGCCTGGGTGTGGCGCAGCAAGACGCGCTGCAATCCGCTGTTTGTCTCAACCGGCCACCGCGTCAGCCTCGATAGCGCACTGCACTGGGTTGAGGCCTGCATGGCTGGCTACCGCTTGCCGGAGCCAACGCGCTGGGCCGATGCCGTGGCATCTGGCCGTCCCGCTTTTGTGAAGTGGCAAAATGCGCGCTAACGCTGTTTGTGCGCGGCTTTTGCGGTACACTGCCGCCAGCTAATCTACCGAGAGTAAGTTTGATGTTACAGAACCCCGTCCATTTGCGTCTGGCGAAGCTGGAAAGCTGGCAGCACATGACCTTTATGGCCTGTCTGTGCGAGCGGATGTTCCCCAATTACTGGGCCTTCTGTCAGCAGACCGAGTTTGCCGATCCGCAGCTCTATCGCCGCATTCTCGACCTGGTGTGGGAAAGCCTGACGGTGAAGGATGCCAAAATCAATTTCGACAGCCAGCTGGAGAAACTGGAAGCGGCGATCCCAAACGGTGACGACTTTGACGTTTACGGCGTGCACCCGGCGATTGACGCCTGCGTGGCGCTGAGTGAACTCCTGCACGCGCAGCTGAGCGGTGAAACGCTGGAGCACGCCATCGAAGTCAGCCGCACGTCGATCACCACCGTGGCCATCCTCGAAATGACCCAGGCTGGTCGCGAAATGAGCGACGAAGAGCTGCGTGACAACCAGGCGGTAATTGACGAATGGGACCTGCAGTGGGAGATTTTTCGCCTGCTGGCAGAGTGCGAAGAACGGGACCTGGAGCTAATCAAAGGACTACGTGCAGACCTGCGTGAAGCCGGAATCAGTAACATCGGTATAAATTTTCAGCAATAAGGCGAGAAAACGTGACTTCAGGCCCGAATTACCGCGCCTGGAGGCTTCACATCAGCCCCCTGTCTGGTCTACATTTGGGGGGCTGAAAATTGTGGCTATCGGTGCGTGCAGGCTGAAGAGTGCCAGAATATGGCTTTTCCCTCGCACTCGTTGCTTAGCAAGCGATAAATACACTTTAAGGATAACTTATGAACAAGACTCAACTGATTGATGTGATCGCAGAGAAAGCGGACCTGTCTAAAACCCAGGCTAAAGCTGCGCTGGAATCTACCCTGGCTGCGATCACTGAGTCTCTGAAAGAAGGTGATGCTGTACAACTGGTTGGTTTTGGTACTTTTAAAGTGAACCACCGCGCTGAGCGTACCGGTCGCAACCCGCAGACTGGCAAAGAGATCAAAATCGCTGCAGCTAACGTGCCAGCGTTCGTCTCTGGTAAAGCACTGAAAGACGCTGTTAAGTAAGTTTTCCGCATCGCGGTTTAGCTTTAAAAGAGGGGCGATTTCGCCCCTTTTTGTTACCGGGGCCTGCTATGCTGAACATTTCTCCTCAGCGCCTCTGCGCCATCCTCCTCGGGATATTACTCACCGGCTGCAGTGCCACTCCCGATCTTCCGGCCTTCACCGCCAGCGGCTATCTGTCTGACCGTGGCACGGTGCGAATCTGGCGTAAAAACGGCGACCACGAAGCCGTCCATCTGCGTACTGTCTATACCCCTTTCAATGGCGATAGCCGGGAAACTACCGACTATATCTGGCAGGCGGATAAACTGCTGAGTGTGGAACGGCACGTCACTGGCCAGCAGCCGGACGACGTAACCCTGCGTTTCGACCATCAGGGCAACCTCAATTTTATGCAGCGACAGCTGGCTGGCCGGCGTGAAGCCGTCAGCGCCGACAGCGTCGAGCTGTACCGGTTTGACGCGCAGCGCATGCTGGCGCAGAGCAATGCACTGCTGAGTGGTCGGGTACTGTTGCGGCAGGGGCACTGGCAGGGCGGTACGCAGGTTCGTGACTGTGAGGGGCAGCAGGTGAATGTGGCGTTCGATCGCGACACGCTGGCAACGCTGTATCGACAGCAGCAGGGGCAGCAACAGCCGATTACCCTGTCGTGGCTGGAAGCGCCAGAGGGGATTCAGCTGCTGCGTGCCACGCCGGAAGATGAGTGCCGCTGGCAGCCGAAAGAGGCTGATTTTTAGCGGCGACCGGCTGGCCGCCGCCGGGGGCTTACTTGCGGTTAATCGCGCGGTAACCAATATCATTACGGCAGAAGCTGCCGTTCCATGAGATGTGCTGCGCCAGCGCGTAGGCATTCTTCTGCGCTGCCGCCACATCTTCACCCAGCGCAGTCACGCACAGTACGCGACCGCCGCTGGTCACCACCAGATCATCTTTCAGGGTGGTGCCGGCATGGAATACCTTCCCGTCCGGTACGTCTTCCAGCGGCAGACCGTGGATCTGATCGCCCGTGTTATAGTCGCCCGGATAACCGCCAGCGGCCAGCACCACGCCGAGTGACGGGCGCGGATCCCATTGTGACTGCTGCTGATCGAGCTTGCCGTCGACAGCGGCGAGGCACAGCGCGACCAGATCCGACTGCAGGCGCAGCATGATCGGCTGCGTTTCCGGATCGCCGAAGCGGCAGTTGAATTCGATCACCTTTGGCTGACCGGCTTTGTCGATCATCAGACCGGCATACAGGAAACCGGTGTAGGTGTTACCTTCCGCTTTCATGCCGTTGACGGTTGGCCAGATGATCTGATCCATCACGCGCTGGTGGATCTCATCGGTCACTACCGGTGCCGGTGAGTAAGCGCCCATGCCACCGGTGTTCGGGCCGGTGTCGCCGTCGCCAACACGTTTGTGATCCTGGCTGGTGGCCATCGGCAGGACGTTATCGCCGTCCACCATCACGATGAAGCTGGCTTCTTCACCATCAAGAAACTCTTCGATGACGATGCGGTGACCTGCGTCGCCGAACGCATTGCCGGCCAGCATGTCCTGCACCGCCGCTTCCGCTTCGGCCAGCGTCATGGCGACGATGACGCCTTTACCCGCGGCCAGACCGTCCGCTTTGATGACGATCGGCGCGCCTTTCTCACGCAGGTAAGCCAGCGCGGGTTCCACCTCGGTGAAGTTCTGGTATTCCGCCGTCGGGATCTGCTGGCGGGCAAGGAAATCTTTGGTGAAGGCTTTTGAGCCCTCCAGCTGCGCGGCCGCCTGCGTCGGGCCAAAGATTTTCAGGCCGGCAGCGCGAAACGCATCGACTACGCCAATCACCAGCGGCGCTTCCGGTCCGACGATGGTCAGGTCGATGTTTTCCTGCTGCGCAAACGCCAGCAGTGCCGGAATATCGGTGGCGCTGATGGCCACGTTCTGCAGGGCCGGCTCCAGCGCGGTACCGGCGTTGCCTGGCGCAACAAATACGGTTTCTGCCAGCGGCGACTGTGCTGCTTTCCACGCCAGCGCGTGTTCACGTCCACCATTACCAATCACTAAAATTTTCATCGTTACGGCTCCAGGCTATTAATGGCGGAAATGACGCATGTCAGTGAAGATCATCGCGATGCCATGCTCGTCGGCGGCAGCAATCACTTCATCATCGCGGATGGAACCGCCCGGCTGGATCACACAGGTGATGCCCACTGCCGCCGCAGCATCAATGCCATCGCGGAACGGGAAGAAGGCGTCGGAAGCCATGGCGGAACCCTTCACCTCCAGTCCTTCGTCAGCGGCTTTGATGCCGGCAATTTTGGCAGAGTAAACGCGGCTCATCTGGCCCGCGCCAATACCGATCGTCATGTTGTCGCGTGCATACACAATGGCGTTGGATTTAACGAACTTCGCCACTTTCCAGCAGAACAGCGCGTCACGCAGTTCCTGTTCGGTCGGCTGACGTTGGCTGACAACGCGCAGCTGGCTGGCATCGACCATACCGAGATCGCGATCCTGAACCAGCAGGCCACCGTTGACGCGTTTGAAGTCGAGACCGGCCACGCGGCTCTGCCACTGACCGCACACCAGAACGCGGACGTTCTGTTTGGCTGCGGTCACGCGCAGTGCCGCTTCACTGGCCGATGGCGCAATAATGACTTCCACGAACTGACGGCTGATGATCGCCTGGGCGGTCGCTTCATCCAGCTCACGGTTAAAGGCGATGATGCCGCCGAACGCCGAGGTCGGATCGGTTTTATAAGCGCGCTCGTAGGCGGCAAGAATTGAATCGCCTGCGGCGACGCCGCATGGGTTAGCGTGCTTGACGATAACGCAGGCTGGCTCGCTGAACTCCTTGACGCACTCCAGTGCCGCATCGGTATCGGCAATATTGTTGTAGGACAGCGCTTTGCCCTGCAGCTGCTGTGCGGTGGCGACTGACGCTTCGCTGACTTGCTCTTCAATATAGAAAGCAGCGTCCTGATGGCTGTTCTCGCCGTAACGCATATCCTGCTTTTTAATAAAGTTGAGGTTCAGGGTGCGCGGGAAGCGGCCGGCCGGCGCGGTGCTTTCGCCGTGATAGGCCGGTACCAGGCTGCCAAAGTAGTTGGCAATCATGCTGTCGTAAGCGGCGGTGTGTTCGAAGGCTTTGATGGCCAGATCGAAACGGGTTTCCAGCGTCAGGGAGTTTTCGTTGGCATCGAGCTCCGCGATGATCGCGTCGTAGTCACGGCTCTTTACCACGATCGCCACGTCTTTGTGGTTCTTGGCTGCCGAGCGCACCATGGTGGGGCCGCCGATATCAATGTTCTCAACGGCATCTTCCAGGCTGCAGTCGGCTTTCGCCACGGTCTGGGCAAAGGGATAGAGGTTCACCACCACCATGTCGATAGGATTGATGGCGTGCTCGGCCATGATGGCATCATCGGTACCGCGACGGCCCAGAATGCCACCGTGCACTTTTGGGTGCAGCGTTTTGACGCGTCCATCCATCATTTCCGGGAAACCGGTGTAGTCAGAAACTTCCGTGACGGGCAGGCCGGCATCTGCCAGCAGGCGCGCGGTGCCACCTGTGGAGAGCAGCTCAACACCACGATGGGAGAGGGCCTGAGCAAATTCGAGGATACCGGCTTTGTCAGAGACACTGAGCAGAGCGCGGCGTACAGGACGACGTTGTTGCATGGTGGTTTTATCCCTTGGCTTTGTTTCGCGTAAATAAGAGCGTTACATCAGGCTTAACTTTCTCTCTCTATATAGAAGAGAACATTTACCTCAGGTAACGCCCCAAAAGGGGCATCCTTGACGTCGCGGGGCATTGTAGCGAAAACGTTTGCGCGATGCTCGCCTAAATTTATTACCGGTTGCAGATGTGGATAACTTTGTGTGTAACCGGGTATAAGGCGGGGTTTTGCTGTGGAATGCAGCGAACGATTGTTTTTATTGAATTTAGCGGTTGCGCGTGCCGAACAACTCCCTATAATGCGCCTCCATCGACACGGCACAACGACTTACGGAATGCGGTGTAGACAGGAAGCTTCGTTAAGAACTTCCGCCGGAGAAAAACGCTGAAAAAAGTGTTTGACTCTGAAGGAGGAAAGCGTAATATACGCCACCTCGCGACAGCAGGCCGAACGCCGCGTCGCACCGCTCTTTAACAATTTATCAGACAATCTGTGTGGGCACTCGCAGGATTGATATCACAAGCCTACGGGCTTTAAAAAATATCAAGTCTTTGCTGAGTGAACACGTAATTCATTACGAAGTTTAATTCACAGAGCATCGCTGCACTCGTTGCAGCAAATCAAACTTTAAATTGAAGAGTTTGATCATGGCTCAGATTGAACGCTGGCGGCAGGCCTAACACATGCAAGTCGAACGGCAGCACAGAAGAGCTTGCTCTTTGGGTGGCGAGTGGCGGACGGGTGAGTAATGTCTGGGAAACTGCCCGATGGAGGGGGATAACTACTGGAAACGGTAGCTAATACCGCATAACGTCGCAAGACCAAAGTGGGGGACCTTCGGGCCTCACACCATCGGATGTGCCCAGATGGGATTAGCTAGTAGGTGGGGTAATGGCTCACCTAGGCGACGATCCCTAGCTGGTCTGAGAGGATGACCAGCCACACTGGAACTGAGACACGGTCCAGACTCCTACGGGAGGCAGCAGTGGGGAATATTGCACAATGGGCGCAAGCCTGATGCAGCCATGCCGCGTGTATGAAGAAGGCCTTCGGGTTGTAAAGTACTTTCAGCGGGGAGGAAGGCGGTGAGGTTAATAACCTCGCCGATTGACGTTACCCGCAGAAGAAGCACCGGCTAACTCCGTGCCAGCAGCCGCGGTAATACGGAGGGTGCAAGCGTTAATCGGAATTACTGGGCGTAAAGCGCACGCAGGCGGTCTGTTAAGTCAGATGTGAAATCCCCGGGCTTAACCTGGGAACTGCATTTGAAACTGGCAGGCTTGAGTCTCGTAGAGGGGGGTAGAATTCCAGGTGTAGCGGTGAAATGCGTAGAGATCTGGAGGAATACCGGTGGCGAAGGCGGCCCCCTGGACGAAGACTGACGCTCAGGTGCGAAAGCGTGGGGAGCAAACAGGATTAGATACCCTGGTAGTCCACGCCGTAAACGATGTCGACTTGGAGGTTGTGCCCTTGAGGCGTGGCTTCCGGAGCTAACGCGTTAAGTCGACCGCCTGGGGAGTACGGCCGCAAGGTTAAAACTCAAATGAATTGACGGGGGCCCGCACAAGCGGTGGAGCATGTGGTTTAATTCGATGCAACGCGAAGAACCTTACCTGGCCTTGACATCCAGAGAACTTAGCAGAGATGCTTTGGTGCCTTCGGGAACTCTGAGACAGGTGCTGCATGGCTGTCGTCAGCTCGTGTTGTGAAATGTTGGGTTAAGTCCCGCAACGAGCGCAACCCTTATCCTTTGTTGCCAGCGGTTCGGCCGGGAACTCAAAGGAGACTGCCGGTGATAAACCGGAGGAAGGTGGGGATGACGTCAAGTCATCATGGCCCTTACGGCCAGGGCTACACACGTGCTACAATGGCGCATACAAAGAGAAGCGACCTCGCGAGAGCAAGCGGACCTCATAAAGTGCGTCGTAGTCCGGATTGGAGTCTGCAACTCGACTCCATGAAGTCGGAATCGCTAGTAATCGTAGATCAGAATGCTACGGTGAATACGTTCCCGGGCCTTGTACACACCGCCCGTCACACCATGGGAGTGGGTTGCAAAAGAAGTAGGTA
This sequence comes from Pantoea sp. SGAir0184, assembly GCF_043544755.1. Taxonomy (NCBI): domain Bacteria; kingdom Pseudomonadati; phylum Pseudomonadota; class Gammaproteobacteria; order Enterobacterales; family Erwiniaceae; genus Pantoea; species Pantoea sp. SGAir0184. Next base: position 3,912,861 of record NZ_CP028050.1, on the reverse strand, counting down.
GCTTAACCTTCGGGAGGGCGCTTACCACTTTGTGATTCATGACTGGGGTGAAGTCGTAACAAGGTAACCGTAGGGGAACCTGCGGTTGGATCACCTCCTTACCTGAAGATACTTTCCCGCGAAGTGCTCACACAGATTGTCTGATGAAAAAGTAATGAGCAAAGCGTCTTACGAAAGAGACTTCAGTGTCCCCTTCGTCTAGAGGCCTAGGACACCGCCCTTTCACGGCGGTAACAGGGGTTCGAATCCCCTAGGGGACGCCACTTGCTGGTAATGAGTGAAAGGCGTTACCGATAATACTTCAGAGTGTGCTGATTAAGCATGCTGCGAAGTATTTGCTCTTTAACAATCCGGAACAAGCTGAAAATTTGAAACGACGCGTCGCGTTCATTCTCCGTAATAAGAATGAAATTGACGATGCGTTCGGGTCTCTCAAATGCTTGCAGTCTGCAGCGTTGCAAAACGTCTGTGGGTTGTGAGGTTAAGCGACTAAGCGTACACGGTGGATGCCCTGGCAGTCAGAGGCGATGAAGGACGTGCTAATCTGCGAAAAGCGACGGTAAGGTGATATGAACCGCTACAGCCGTCGATGTCCGAATGGGGAAACCCAGTGTGTTTCGACACACTATCGTTAACTGAATACATAGGTTAACGAGGCGAACCGGGGGAACTGAAACATCTAAGTACCCCGAGGAAAAGAAATCAACCGAGATTCCCCCAGTAGCGGCGAGCGAACGGGGAGCAGCCCAGGACCTGAATCAGCTTGTGCATCAGTGGAAGCGTCTGGAAAGTCGCGCGATACCGGGTGACAGCCCCGTACACGAAGATGCATGAGCTGTGAGTCCGACGAGTAGGGCGGGACACGTGGTATCCTGTCTGAACATGGGGGGACCATCCTCCAAGGCTAAATACTCCTGACTGACCGATAGTGAACCAGTACCGTGAGGGAAAGGCGAAAAGAACCCCGGCGAGGGGAGTGAAACAGAACCTGAAACCGTGTACGTACAAGCAGTGGGAGCCTACTTGTTAGGTGACTGCGTACCTTTTGTATAATGGGTCAGCGACTTATATTCTGTAGCAAGGTTAACCGCATAGGGGAGCCGAAGGGAAACCGAGTCTTAACCGGGCGTTAAGTTGCAGGGTATAGACCCGAAACCCGGTGATCTAGCCATGGGCAGGTTGAAGGTTGGGTAACACTAACTGGAGGACCGAACCGACTAATGTTGAAAAATTAGCGGATGACTTGTGGCTGGGGGTGAAAGGCCAATCAAACCGGGAGATAGCTGGTTCTCCCCGAAAGCTATTTAGGTAGCGCCTCGTGAACTCATCTCCGGGGTAGAGCACTGTTTCGGCTAGGGGGCCATCCCGGCTTACCAACCCGATGCAAACTGCGAATACCGGAGAATGTTATCACGGGAGACACACGGCGGGTGCTAACGTCCGTCGTGAAGAGGGAAACAACCCAGACCGCCAGCTAAGGTCCCAAAGTCATGGTTAAGTGGGAAACGATGTGGGAAGGCACAGACAGCCAGGATGTTGGCTTAGAAGCAGCCATCATTTAAAGAAAGCGTAATAGCTCACTGGTCGAGTCGGCCTGCGCGGAAGATGTAACGGGGCTAAACCATGCACCGAAGCTGCGGCAGCGACACTATGTGTTGTTGGGTAGGGGAGCGTTCTGTAAGCCGCTGAAGGTGTGCTGTGAGGCATGCTGGAGGTATCAGAAGTGCGAATGCTGACATAAGTAACGATAAAGCGGGTGAAAAGCCCGCTCGCCGGAAGACCAAGGGTTCCTGTCCAACGTTAATCGGGGCAGGGTGAGTCGACCCCTAAGGCGAGGCTGAAAAGCGTAGTCGATGGGAAACAGGTTAATATTCCTGTACTTGGTGTTACTGCGAAGGGGGGACGGAGAAGGCTAGGTTATCCGGGCGACGGTTGTCCCGGTTTAAGCGTGCAGGTGTGAAGACCAGGCAAATCCGGTCTTCTTTAACACTGAGGCGTGACGACGAGCCGCCACGGCGGTGAAGTAACTGATGCCCTGCTTCCAGGAAAAGCCTCTAAGCTCCAGGTAACACGAAATCGTACCCCAAACCGACACAGGTGGTCAGGTAGAGAATACCAAGGCGCTTGAGAGAACTCGGGTGAAGGAACTAGGCAAAATGGTGCCGTAACTTCGGGAGAAGGCACGCTGGCGCGTAGGTGAGGGGACTTGCTCCCGGAGCCGAGGCCAGTCGAAGATACCAGCTGGCTGCAACTGTTTATTAAAAACACAGCACTGTGCAAACACGAAAGTGGACGTATACGGTGTGACGCCTGCCCGGTGCCGGAAGGTTAATTGATGGGGTTATCCGCAAGGAGAAGCTCTTGATCGAAGCCCCGGTAAACGGCGGCCGTAACTATAACGGTCCTAAGGTAGCGAAATTCCTTGTCGGGTAAGTTCCGACCTGCACGAATGGCGTAATGATGGCCAGGCTGTCTCCACCCGAGACTCAGTGAAATTGAAATCGCTGTGAAGATGCAGTGTACCCGCGGCAAGACGGAAAGACCCCGTGAACCTTTACTATAGCTTGACACTGAACATTGAGCCTTGATGTGTAGGATAGGTGGGAGGCTTTGAAGCGCGGACGCCAGTCTGCGTGGAGCCAACCTTGAAATACCACCCTTTAATGTTTGATGTTCTAACGTAGGCCCGTAATCCGGGCTGCGGACAGTGTCTGGTGGGTAGTTTGACTGGGGCGGTCTCCTCCCAAAGCGTAACGGAGGAGCACGAAGGTTGGCTAATCCTGGTCGGACATCAGGAGGTTAGTGCAATGGCATAAGCCAGCTTGACTGCGAGAGTGACGGCTCGAGCAGGTGCGAAAGCAGGTCATAGTGATCCGGTGGTTCTGAATGGAAGGGCCATCGCTCAACGGATAAAAGGTACTCCGGGGATAACAGGCTGATACCGCCCAAGAGTTCATATCGACGGCGGTGTTTGGCACCTCGATGTCGGCTCATCACATCCTGGGGCTGAAGTAGGTCCCAAGGGTACGGCTGTTCGCCGTTTAAAGTGGTACGCGAGCTGGGTTTAGAACGTCGTGAGACAGTTCGGTCCCTATCTGCCGTGGGCGCTGGAGAATTGAGGGGGGTTGCTCCTAGTACGAGAGGACCGGAGTGAACGCACCGCTGGTGTTCGGGTTGTCATGCCAATGGCACTGCCCGGTAGCTAAGTGCGGAAGAGATAAGTGCTGAAAGCATCTAAGCACGAAACTTGCCCCGAGATGAGTTCTCCCTGACCCTTTAAGGGTCCTGAAGGGACGTTGAAGACGACGACGTTGATAGGCCGGGTGTGTAAGCGCAGCGATGCGTTGAGCTAACCGGTACTAATGACCCGTGAGGCTTAACCTTACAACGCCAGAGGCGTTTTGGTCCGAGAGACCGGAGAATTTTCAGCTTGTGACGGATAAAGAATCAGCTTTGTTCTGCGGACGCGAGTCCGGAGGATTTTGCGCTGAGGCGAGGCGGCAAGCGAAGGAAAGGAAGGAGCATACACGAGTATGTGACTGACTTTGCGAGCGCAGCCAACGCGGCATCAGTGCGAAAGACGCGGGACAGGGCACAAAGAATTTGCCTGGCGGCAACAGCGCGGTGGTCCCACCTGACCCCATGCCGAACTCAGAAGTGAAACGCCGTAGCGCCGATGGTAGTGTGGGGCCTCCCCATGCGAGAGTAGGGAACTGCCAGGCATCAAACCAGTGAAGAAGCCCCGGACGAAAGTCCGGGGCTTTTTTACGTCCGTACCCGGCAAATTTCCTGCCAAAAAACCCCTCCATAACGACTTATTTAACCCTGAAAAAATTCTAACGCGCTCTTTTCCCGACCTTATTGCTGCTGCTCACCGCGCGGCGCTCGCGGCTATTGCCGTTCAATGCTGAAACATTTTCATAAACCGCATGAAGACTCGACATCCAGCGGCAGCCAGGCTAATCTCGGGCATCTGGATGTCTAAACGTTTATATGGTTATCAGCAAGAGGTCAGCAGGTTATGCCAATCAGGATCCCCGACGAATTACCGGCAGTGAATTTTTTGCGTAATGAGAATGTCTTTGTCATGACCTCATCGCGCGCCAGTGTTCAGGAGATTCGTCCGCTTAAAGTGTTGATCCTTAACCTGATGCCTAAAAAAATTGAAACGGAAAACCAGTTTCTGCGCCTGCTCTCTAACTCGCCGCTGCAGATCGATGTCCAGCTGTTACGCATCGACAGTCGCGAGTCGCGCAACACACCAAGCGAGCATCTGAACAACTTCTACTGCAACTTCGACGATATCGCTAACGATAACTTTGACGGCCTGATTGTCACCGGCGCGCCGCTGGGGCTGGTTGATTTCAATGATGTTGCCTACTGGCCACAGATTCAGCGCGTGCTGCACTGGGCGAAAGAGCACGTCACTTCTACCCTGTTTGTTTGCTGGGCGGTGCAGGCGGCGCTTAACATCCTGTATGGCATTCCTAAACAGACGCGACAGAACAAGCTTTCTGGCGTCTATGAGCATCAGATCCTTCATCCACACGCGCTGCTGACGCGCGGTTTTGATGACAACTTCCTGGCGCCGCATTCACGTTATGCTGATTTCCCCAGCCAGCTGATCCGCGACTACACCGATCTCGAGCTGTTTGCCGAATCGGAAAGCACCGGTGCCTATCTGATGGCGAGTAAAGACAAACGCCTGGCGTTTGTCACTGGCCATCCGGAATATGACGCTCTCACGCTGTCGGGTGAGTACCATCGGGACTACGAGGCCGGCCTGCACCCTGAGGTACCGTTCAATTACTTCCCGCAGGACAACCCGGAATTGCCGCCGCGCGCCACCTGGCGTAGCCACGGCAATCTGCTGTTCTCCAACTGGCTCAACTACTACGTCTACCAGATTACGCCATTCGATCTGCGCCACATGAATCCAACGCTCGAGTAAAACGCCTGCTAACAACGCGTTTAAACCTGCCGTGACAGCCGCGTGTTGTCGCGGCTTTTTTTTGCCTTTTTCCTATGATGGAACGTATTGCCTTTATTTCGTGAGATTAAATTACAGTTAAATCAGATAAATAAAATCAAATAAACACTAAAATGGAAATAGTTTTTGAAATTAAAATAAAAATGATTATGCTCTGATCTTGCCGGTTAAAAAACACCCTACAGCCCGATCCTGTTGTTAGAAAAAGGATCAAACCAGGAGGCAGCCCGCATGACAGACACGGTTATCAGCCCGACACTGACCTTTAGCCAGCCCTTTACCCACGCGGAGAAGCAACTGCTGACGCCCGAAGCCATTGATTTCCTGCACTCGTTGGTAGTGCGCTTTGCACCCGAGCGCGAGCGTCTGCTGAAAGCGCGTCAGCAGGGCCAGCAGCGCTACGATCAGGGGGCGTTGCCAGACTTCGATTCGGAAACCGCTTCCATTCGGCAAAGTGACTGGCAGGTGAGGCCCATTCCTCAGCTACTGCGCGATCGCCGCGTCGAAATTACCGGTCCGCCAGATCGCAAAATGGTGATCAACGCGCTGAACGCTAACGTCAAAGTGTTCATGGCCGATTTTGAGGATTCGCTGGCACCGACCTGGCAAAAACTGCTTGATGGCCAGCTGGCGCTGCGCGATGCGGTTAACGGCACGCTGAGCTTCACCAGCGAAAACGGCAAGATCTACCAGTTACGATCCGATCCGGCGCTGCTGATGTGCCGGGTTCGCGGCTTACATCTGGATGAGAAGCATGTTGAGTGGCGCGATCGGGCCATTCCCGGCGGGTTATTCGACTTTGCGCTCTATCTGTTTCACAACGTCACCGCGCTGCTGGAGAAGGGCCACGGTCCGTGGTTCTATCTGCCGAAAACCGAGCATGCGGCGGAAGTGGCATGGTGGCGGGAAATCTTCCGTTTCAGTGAAGATCGTTTCGATCTGCCGCGCGGCACCATCAAAGCCACGGTACTGATCGAGACGCTACCCGCGGTATTCCAGATGGATGAGATCCTGTGGGAACTGCGCGATCACGTAGTTGGCCTCAACTGTGGTCGCTGGGATTACATCTTCAGCTATATCAAAACGCTGGGCCAGCATGGTGACCGCATTCTGCCGGATCGTCAGCAGATCAGCATGGACCAGCCGTTCCTCGAGGCTTATTCGCGCCTGCTGATCAAAACCTGCCACCGGCGCGGTGCGCTGGCGATGGGCGGCATGTCGGCGCTCATCCCGGCCAAAGACGCTGAACGCAACGCCTGGGTGATGCAGAAAGTGCAGGAGGATAAGGCGCGTGAAGCGGGCAACGGCCATGACGGTACCTGGGTCGCGCATCCTGGCCTGGCAGACATCGCCATGGCGGAGTTTGACCGCCAGCTGGGCGATCGCCCCAATCAGCTGCACGTCAGTCGTGAACAGGATACGCCGATCACCGCCGAGCGCCTGCTGCGCCCGTGCCGCGGTCAGCGCACCGAAGCCGGGATGCGCGCCAACATCCGCGTTGCGCTGCAGTATCTGGAAGCGTGGATCAGCGGCAATGGCTGCGTGCCTATTGATGGGCTGATGGAGGATGCCGCTACCGCGGAGATTGCCCGCACCTCCATCTGGCAGTGGATTCACCACAAGCAAATCCTCAGCGATGGTCAGCTGGTGACCGCCGCGCTGTTCGAACAGTTTCTTGATGAAGAGCTGGCGGCCCTGCGCCACAGCCAGGGTGACACGCGCTTTGACGCCGGTCGCTATAAAGATGCGGCTGCGCTGATGGCGCAAATCACCACCGACGAACAACTGGTTCCTTTCCTCACCCTGCCGGGCTACCGCCTGCTGCCCTGACTCTGGAGATACTGCTATGTCAAATCGTACCCAACAGATCGCTCATCTGGAAAACAGCTGGCTGACATCACGCTGGCAGGGCATTACCCGTCCTTACAGTGCCGAAGAGGTCATTAACCTGCGCGGCTCCGTCAATCCCGCCTGCACGCTGGCGGATCGCGGCGCGAGAAAGCTGTGGGCACTGCTCAACGGTGATGCGCGCAAAGGCTATATCAATAGCCTCGGTGCCCTGACCGGCGGACAGGCGGTGCAGCAGGCGAAAGCCGGCATTGAGGCGATTTATCTCTCCGGCTGGCAGGTGGCGGCCGATGCAAACCTGGCCGGGCAGATGTATCCGGACCAGTCGCTGTATCCGGTCAATTCGGTGCCGAACGTGGTGGAACGTATCAACCAAAGTTTTCAGCGCGCCGATCAAATCCAGTGGGCGAGCGGACTGTCGCCTGAAGATGACGGCTTTATCGATTACTACCTGCCGATTGTCGCCGATGCGGAAGCCGGGTTTGGTGGGGTGCTCAATGCTTTTGAGCTGATGAAAGCGATGATTCAGGCCGGTGCCGGCGCGGTGCACTTTGAAGATCAGCTGGCGGCAGTGAAGAAGTGCGGGCACATGGGCGGCAAAGTTCTGGTGCCGACGCAGGAAGCGATTCAGAAACTGGTGGCGGCGCGGCTGGCGGCCGATGTGATGGATGTGCCCACGGTGCTGATTGCGCGCACCGATGCCGACGCTGCCGATCTGATTACCTCCGATTGCGACGAGCGCGATGCGCCGTTTATTACCGGGGAACGGACCGCTGAAGGCTTCTTCCGCACCCATGCCGGTATCGAACAGGCGATAGCCCGTGGCCTGGCGTATGCGCCATATGCCGATGTGCTGTGGTGCGAAACTTCCACGCCGGATCTGGCGCTGGCGCAGCGCTTCGCCGAGGCGATTCACGCGCAGTATCCCGGCAAGCTGCTGGCTTACAACTGCTCGCCTTCGTTTAACTGGAAGAAGAATCTCGACGATCGCACCATTGCCCGCTTCCAGCAGGCGCTGAGCGAAATGGGCTACCGCTTTCAGTTCATCACCCTGGCGGGTATCCACAGCATGTGGTTCAACATGTTCGACCTCGCGCACGCTTATGCGCAGGGCGAAGGCATGCGCCACTACGTGGAAAAGGTGCAGCAGCCGGAATTTGCCGCACGCGAACGCGGCTACACCTTCTCTGCGCATCAGCAGGAAGTGGGTACCGGTTATTTTGACCGCATCACCACGGTGATTCAGGGCGGCAGCTCGTCGGTCACCGCGCTGACCGGCTCCACCGAAGCCGCACAGTTCTGATCAGCGTACTCGCGGTGCGCAGCATGGCGCACCGTTTCACTGGCTCACGCTTGCCGGAGATTGCCGATGTCACCGAGAGAATCCCTTATCGCCCACACGATTCTGCAGGGTTTTGATGCGCAGTACGGTCGCTTTCTCGACATTACCGCAGGCGCGCAGCAGCGCTTTGAACAGGCGGACTGGCAGGCGGTGCAGCAGGCGATGAAAGCGCGTATCCATTTGTACGATCATCACGTCGGGCTGGTCGCCAATCAGCTGCGTATCCTCAATGAGATGGCCGACTGGGATGACGCTTTCTGGCTGCGGGTGAAAAGCCATTATGCCACGCTGCTGCCGGGCTATCCGCGTCATGAAATTGCCGAAAGCTTTTTTAATTCTGTCTATTGTCGTTTATTGGGGCACAGCCACTTACTGCCTGAGCGGCTGTTTATCCTGCCGTCACAGCCGTACGCGCCCGCGCCGCCGGCGCAGCGACCGCTGTCACGCCTGTACCGGCCGCAGCACAGCTGGCATGAGACGCTGCGTCAGGTATTGAATGACATTCCGTTGCGGCTGACGTGGCAGGATCAGACGCGCGACATCGGCTGGATTGTGCGTCATCTGCACGAGCAGTTCAGCACGGCACAGCTGGCCCATGCCACGCTGGACGTCGCCAGCGAGCTGTTTTATCGCAACAAAACCGCCTGGATTGTGGCGCGGCTGCAGCTGAGCGCGGGCGAGATCGTACCGTTTCTGCTGCCGATCCAGCGCGATGACGCCGGCCGGTTGTGGATTGATACCTGTCTCACCGACAGCAATGACGCCAGCATCGTGTTTGGCTTCGCTCGCGCCTACTTTATGGTGTACGCACCGGTGCCCGCTGCGCTGGTGGCCTGGCTGCAGCCAATTTTGCCGGGCAAAACCCTTGCCGAGCGTTACATGGCGATTGGTTGCCAGAAACACGGTAAAACCGAATGCTATCGCGAATATTTAGATTACCTGGCGCACAGTCAGGAAGCATTCACCATCGCACCCGGCGTGCGCGGTATGGTGATGCTGGTATTTACGCTGCCCGGTTTTGATCGGGTATTTAAGGTGATTAAAGATCGCTTCGCGCCGCAAAAAGAGGTGACGGATGCGCAGGTGCGCGCCTGTTACCGGCTGGTCAAAGAGCATGACCGCGTCGGGCGCATGGCTGACACCCAGGAGTTTGAGCATTTCGCCATCCCGCGCGCGCGCATTCCGGCGGCGCTGATGGCGGAGTTTGAGCGCGAGATTCCGGAAAAAATCGAGCTGCGCGATGACGTAGTGATCATCCGCCACTTATGGCTGGAGCGTCGCATGCAGCCGCTTAACCTGTGGCTGATGCAGGCGACCCCGGAACAGCGCCAGCACGCCATTGAGGAGTACGGCGATGCGATTTGTCAGCTGGCGGCGGCCAATATCTTCCCCGGCGATATGCTGTTTAAAAACTTCGGCATGACGCGCCATGGCCGCGTGGTGTTTTACGACTATGATGAAATCCGTCCGATGACCGAGCTGGTGTTCCGCGATGTTCCGGCGGCGCGTTACGAAGAGGATGAGCTGCAGGCCGAGCCGTGGTACAGCGTCGGGCCGGATGATGTGTTTCCGGAAACCTTCCGCTACGCGCTGTGCAGTGAGCCGGCGACCGGAAAACTGCTGCAGGCGCTGCATCCGCAGTTGTTCGATCCCGGCTGGTGGCGCGCACTGCAGGCGCGGATCCGTGCCGGGCATATTGAAGAGGTGATGGCGTGGCGCGCCGGACAGCGTTTCAGCGCGCGCTACGCGTCAGTGGCCGCCTAGAGGCCGGCATAGCTCAGCGTTACCTGCTTCGCCGCGCGGATCACCAGCGCCCCGAGTTCAGTAATGCGGTCGTCGGTCATACGCGCCAGCGGGCCGGAGATGGAGATGGCGGCAAACGGTTCGCCGTGTTCATCATAAATCGGTGCCGCCACACAGCGCAGGCCGAGCGCGTGCTCCTCGTCGTCGTGCGAAAAACCCATCTTACGGATCAGCGCCAGATTCTCCTTCAGGCTATGCGGCGACATCAGGGTTTTCGGCGTGTAGTGATGTAATCCCTTCTGATGCAGCAGGGCGGTGACCTGATCATCGCTGAGGTGAGCGAGAAACGCTTTGCCGGCACCGGACGCATGCATCGGCAACTTGCCGCCAATCGGCGCTGACATGCGCATCAGCTGGGTGCACTGTACCTGGTCAATAATCACCGCCTGATAATCACTGAGATCCAGTACCGCCAGATTCACGGTTTCGCCGGCTTCTTCCATCAGCCGGCGCAGAATCGGGTGCACAATCGCCAGCAGATTGCGGCTCTGCAGAAAACTGCTGCCGACCACAAAGGCATGAGCGCCAATGGTCCATAAACCGAGGTCGCCCACCTGATGCACAAATCCCTGCTGCTGCATGGTGGTCAGCAGGCGATGAGTGGTGGAGTTGGGAAGCCCGGCCTGTTGCGCCAGCTCGGTCAGCGCCACGCTACCGTGTGATTCGGCAATCAGCTCCAGCAAACGCAGCCCGCGCGTCAGAGATTGTACCTGGCCGCCGGCAGGGGCACTGGCCGCCGGAGCCGTACGGGGTTTTTTGCCGCGTTTCGCGGGCGCAGGGGTTGCCATAACATCTCCACAGTCATTGCAGGTATGGAAACCATTTTCGTTTTTAATGGTATGAATGCAAACGCTGGCTGACTGGTCGGATCTGCTGGTCATTTTGCCGCCGGTGGCCGCAAACGGGTGACTTTTGCTCATTTGAAAGTTGTGCCAGTATGACTGGCTGGCATTTAGCCAGCGTAATGACGTGGATGGGGCAAGAGTGAGCAATAAAACCGCAACGCTACAGCAGCAGCTGGCACAACGCATCATGATTCTGGACGGTGGCATGGGCACCATGATCCAGAGTTACAAACTGGATGAGCAGGATTTTCGCGGCAGCCGCTTCGCTGACTGGTCGTGCGATGTGAAAGGCAATAATGACCTGCTGGTGCTGAGTAAGCCGGACGTCATTCGCGAAATCCACGATGCTTACCTGGCGGCTGGCGCGGATATTCTCGAAACCAACACCTTCAACGCCACCCCGATTGCCATGGCCGACTATGAAATGGCCGCGCTGTCGGCGGAGATCAACTTCGAAGCGGCGAAACTGGCGCGCGCCTGCGCCGACGCGTGGACGGCAAAAACGCCCGACCGCCCGCGCTACGTTGCTGGCGTGCTCGGCCCGACCAACCGCACCTGCTCGATCTCGCCTGACGTCAACGATCCCGCGTTTCGTAACATCACCTTCAATCAGCTGGTGGACGCCTACCGCGAATCGACCCATGCGCTGATTAGCGGCGGTGCTGACATCATCATGATCGAAACGGTGTTCGATACTCTGAATGCCAAAGCGGCGATCTATGCGGTACAGAGCGAGATGGAAGCGATGGGCGTGACGCTGCCGCTGATGATCTCCGGCACCATTACTGATGCGTCAGGCCGCACGCTCTCCGGCCAGACCACGGAAGGATTCTACAACTCACTGCGCCACGCGGAGCCGCTGTCGTTCGGCCTCAACTGCGCGCTTGGTCCGGACGAACTGCGCCAGTATGTGCAGGAGCTGTCGCGCATTGCCGAAGGCTATGTCAGCGCCCACCCCAACGCCGGTCTGCCAAATGCCTTCGGCGAATATGACCTTGATGCGGCGACGATGGCGGCGCAGATTGGCGAGTGGGCGCGCGCCGGTTTCCTCAACATTATCGGTGGCTGCTGTGGCACCACGCCGCAGCACATTGCGGCGATGGCGGCAGCGGTCGAGGGCGTGCCACCGCGGCCGCTACCGGAAATAGCCGTCGCCTGCCGTTTGTCTGGCCTCGAACCGCTCAATATTCAGGCCGATTCACTGTTCGTCAACGTGGGTGAGCGCACTAACGTGACCGGCTCGGCCAAATTTAAACGCCTGATTAAAGAAGAGAAGTACAACGAAGCGCTGGACGTGGCGCGCCAGCAGGTGGAAAACGGCGCGCAGATTATTGATATCAATATGGATGAAGGCATGCTGGACGCGGAAGCGGCCATGGTGCGCTTTCTCAACCTGATTGCCGGTGAGCCGGATATTGCGCGTGTGCCGATCATGATCGACTCCTCGAAATGGGAGGTGATCGAAAAAGGCCTGCAGTGTATTCAGGGCAAAGGCATCGTCAACTCCATCTCGATGAAAGAGGGCGTCGGGCCGTTTATTGCGCACGCGCGCAAAGTGCGGCGCTACGGTGCGGCCGTGGTGGTGATGGCGTTCGACGAAGTGGGCCAGGCGGACACCCGCGCGCGCAAAATTGAGATCTGCCGCCGCGCCTACCACATCCTCACTGAAGAGGTTGGTTTCCCGCCGGAAGACATTATTTTCGACCCCAATATCTTTGCCGTGGCTACCGGCATCGAAGAGCACAACAACTACGCGATGGATTTTATCGGTGCCTGTGAAGACATCAAACGCGAACTGCCGCATGCGATGATCTCCGGCGGCGTCTCCAACGTGTCGTTCTCGTTCCGCGGTAACGAACCGGTGCGTGAGGCGATTCACGCGGTGTTCCTCTACTACGCCATCCGCAACGGCATGGACATGGGCATCGTCAACGCCGGTCAGCTGGCGATTTATGACGATCTGCCGGCGGAGTTGCGCGATGCGGTTGAGGACGTGATCCTCAACCGGCGCGACGATGGTACCGAGCGGCTCCTGGCGCTGGCGGAAAAATATCGCGGCAGCAAGGGTGACGGCGAGCAGGACAAGCAGCAGGCCGAATGGCGCAGCTGGGACGTGGTGAAGCGGCTGGAATATTCGCTGGTGAAAGGCATCACGGAGTTTATCGAGCAGGATACCGAAGAGGCGCGCCAGGCGGCGGCACGGCCGATTGAGGTCATTGAAGGGCCGCTGATGTCCGGCATGAATGTGGTCGGCGATCTGTTTGGCGAGGGCAAAATGTTCCTGCCGCAGGTGGTGAAATCGGCGCGCGTGATGAAGCAGGCGGTGGCCTACCTCGAACCCTTTATCCAGGCGAGCAAAGAGGCGGGCCGCAGCAACGGTAAAATCGTGCTGGCGACGGTAAAAGGCGACGTGCACGACATCGGCAAAAACATTGTTGGCGTGGTGCTGCAGTGTAACAACTACGAAATCATCGACCTGGGCGTGATGGTGCCGGGCGACAAAATCCTGAAAACCGCGCGTGAGGAAAACGCCGACATCATCGGACTTTCCGGCCTGATTACCCCGTCGCTCGACGAGATGGTGAACGTGGCGAAAGAGATGGAGCGCCAGGGCTTTACGCTGCCGCTGCTGATTGGCGGGGCCACCACCTCGAAAGCGCACACGGCGGTGAAGATTGAGCAGAATTACAGCGGCCCGACGGTCTATGTGCAGAACGCCTCGCGCACCGTCGGCGTGGTCTCTTCGCTGCTGTCGCCCACGCTGAAAGAGGCGTTTGTGGCGCGCACGCGTAAGGAGTACGAAACCGTGCGGATTCAGCACGCGCGTAAAAAGCCGCGCACGCCGCCGGTCACGCTGCAGGCCGCGCGCGATAATCATTACGTCATTGACTGGCAACGTTACACGCCACCGGTGGCGCATCGTACCGGCGTCAGCGTAGTGGAGGCCAGTATCGATACGCTGCGCAACTACATTGACTGGACGCCGTTTTTTATGACCTGGTCGCTGGCCGGCAAATATCCGCGCATCCTGGAAGATGAGGTGGTGGGCGAAGAAGCCACGCGGCTGTTTGCCGATGCCAATGCGATGCTGGATAACCTCAGCGCGCAGGGTACGCTCAGGCCGCGCGGCGTGGTCGGTATTTTCCCGGCGAACCGGGTTGGCGACGACATTGAAATCTACCGTGACGAGACCCGGCGCGAGGTGCTGTGCGTCAGCCATCATTTACGTCAGCAAACGGAAAAAACCGACTTCGCCAACTACTGTCTGGCGGACTTCGTGGCACCGAAATCCAGTGGTAAAGCGGATTATCTCGGCGCGTTTGCCGTCACCGGCGGGCTGGAGGAGGATGCGCTGGCGGCGGCGTTCGACCAGCAGCACGATGATTACAACAAAATCATGGTGAAAGCGGTGGCGGATCGCCTGGCGGAGGCGTTTGCCGAATACCTGCATGAGCGCGTGCGTAAGGTGATCTGGGGCTATGCCGCCCATGAAAATCTCAGCAACGACGAGCTGATTCGCGAAAATTACCAGGGCATTCGTCCGGCGCCGGGCTATCCGGCCTGTCCGGAACACACCGAGAAGGCACAAATCTGGCAGCTGCTGGATGTGGAACATCACACCGGCATGAAGCTGACCGAATCCTTTGCCATGTGGCCCGGTGCCGCGGTGTCCGGCTGGTATTTTAGTCATCCGGAGAGTAAATATTTCGCCGTGGCGCAGATTCAGCGCGACCAGGTGGAAGATTACGCGGCGCGTAAAGGCATGAGCGTCAGCGATGTAGAACGCTGGCTGGCACCGAATTTAGGCTACGACGCGGATTGATGAATTGCCGGCGCAGAGCGCGCGCAATGAAATGCTGGCAGGCGGTCGCCATCAATGGCGACCCTACATGGTTCACGTAGGGTGCGCATTAATGCGCACCGTTAAATGGCGCGGGTTTAACCCCGCGCTGCAATTTAATTAAAACGCGCATCGCGATCGGCGGTCAGATCGTACAGCTGGTATTTGCGGCCCAGCATCTGACCGCCGTCACGCGTCAGCGGCACCCAGTTCACCTGCGCACGGCCACGGGTTGGCGTGACGGTAAACAGATCCATCGGAATCGAAATATAGAAACCTTTGGTGAAATCCCCTTCGCCATACGCTTCGGCTGACACGTTGGTTTTGGTGGCGTAGAAGCCGACCATCACGCCGCTGTCAAAGCGCTTCGACACATCCAGCGTGACCCCTTTGTCCTTCGCCAGATATTCACCGACGCTGGCTTTCACCAGCACATCCTGCATGAACCACGGACGCCAGTAAGCGGTAAGGTGCCCGGTCGGCGCCTTGTAATCGGTGAACTGCATCATGTTGTCCCAGTCACGCTGCTTCACGTAGTTCGCATCGAGACCGAAAGCCCAGTTGCTGTCCACCGGGCGATACAACAGCTCGCCGCCCACGCCGCCGTACATGGTTTCCAGATAGCCACCGTACACCTGGCCGTAAAAGCCATTGCCGAGATAGCGCATGTAGTTGGCCTGCAGATCATTCACGTAAACGTTGTTCTCCACGTAGTCGCGAATGTGGGTGCGCACGCGCGGCAGCGTCGAGTCGGCTGGCGCGCCGTTGTAGTTGAACTTGTCATAGTTGTTGGCGATGTTGCCAAACAGGCTGCCGCCAATCAGCCAGTGATCGGTCAGCCAGTAATCGACATTGCCCATTACGCCGAGCTGATACATGTAGAAGCTTTCCGGGCCGCCGACCGACTGGTTCAGCACCGGCGACAGGCTGTAGTTGAGGCGATCCTTACGGATGAAATAGCCCTGTTCGGTGGTGCCCGGATTGATCGGTTCTTCACGCGTCTGCTGCAGCGGCTGCTCGTGGCCGAGCGGATAGCCGCGCAGTTCGTTATTCAGGCTGGCCACATCGGTGCGGGTGGTGACCTGCGGCATGTTAAAGCGCGACTCGGTGACTTCAATCGTATCAATGCCAGCCGGCAGATTGTTCATGATGATGCGGTTAGCGCGGTCAACGCCTTCGCGCGTGTCGCGATATTTGGTCTGCTCACCGGAAACGTATAGCGTGCGGCCTTTGGTCTGGATGCGCGGACCATCCAGTCCGGCATTGTATTTCAGATCGGTAAGCTGATTAGCGACCACCGTCGGCTGCAGCAGATCGCCCTGCGGCTGTGGCTGATAAGCCGGTTTTGCGCTATCAAGGTGCGACTGGTGTAACGAATTAAAGTTGGTGCGCACGGTCACGCCAAACATAAAGGTATTGCCGCGCTCGTAGCTGGCGTTGATATCCGCCCAGTCGGTAAGGCGATAGATTGCGCCAACGTTGACCTTACTGCGCTGCTCCAGCCTGCCGGCAAAATCGTCCTGATAATCGTTGCCTTCATACTCCAGCTTGAGACGCAGCGGCTGCCACGGCGTCTGGTATTCGATGCCACCAAACAGTGCCGCCGGACCGTGGAACATCTGCGAGCCGTTAATGGAACCCGCCGAACCGCCGCCGGTGCGGCTGCAGAAGCTATCGCTGTAGGAGCAGAACGGGTTTTTGATGGTGCCGCTGTTGCCGAGATAGCCCCAGCCCAGCCCGAGACTGAAATCAAACGGTCCCCAGGCTTTACTCGCCACCAGATATTCACTGTCGAACAGGCCGGTACCGCCCAAATCGCGCGAACCGACCGCCACTTCCGGCAGCCAGAAGCTCTCCTGCCACAGGCGCAGCTTCAGGTCGAAGGCTTTGTCTTTATAGCTCTGGTTGCCGCTGAAGCCTTCCACCGCACTGTAGCGGCGGGTGCGTACGTCGGTATAGCGCACCGTGGTTTCCAGCCACGGGAACAGCTGCAATGACGCAGAATAGTAACGATATTGATCGTTATCGCGGAAGTTCAGGCTAAATTCGCCCTCTTTTGCCATGCGCGCGGTCGGCGTTTGCATCAGGCCCACGCCGCCAAAATCAGATTGTGAAGGACCGACCGGTTCCGGCCAGGTTTCCGCCTGCACCTGGCATGCGGCGGCGACAGAAGCAGCCAACAGGCTGAGGAGTAATTGTTTTTTCATCAGTCTGGCATCCGGTGAGTCAGAACGGAAAGCATGCGCGCATTCAAATCAGGCTGGCCCCAGGGCAGGCTCCATGTGGAAAAGCCCAGCCAGATGGTGCTGCCAGGCTCAACTTCAACATGCCGCTGATTCCAGTAAGCGATCGGCACCTGTTGCGTCTCACCTGACGGCGCAATCACCGTGGCCACGCTGCGTTCGGCACCCGATAAACGCGCATGCGGCGCGAGGTAGTCACGCACCGTGCGTCCTGGTTGCCAGCTCTCACTGCCGGGATGGCTGAGTGCGCCCATCACCCGTACCTGCGTCGGCGCTGCCACGATGTACAGGTCGTAGCTGCCCTGCAGTTTACGGTTGGCTTCCGGACGCAGCCGCACCCAGTCGGGATCGAGCGAAGTAAACTGGCGCCCGGTAACCTGCAGTGCGCTGAGCTGCTGGATTACGCTGCCGATGGTTGCGGCCAGTGAAGTACCGCTGTCGGCCTGCCAGGCGCGCAGATCCGCCAGTAGCTGAGCGTGCTGCTGCTGCGCCATGGTGGTCGCACCGCGTTCGGCAATCACCGTGCCCGGCCACCAGCTGTGCAGCGCCGGGTTCGTTACCAGTTCGCTCAGCGTGCTGGCATGATCGATCTGGAAACTGCGCTGATCGTGCGCAGGGTGTACCGTCACCTGGCTATCCGCCAGCGCGTGGCTGGCCGCCGTGAGGGCGAATGCCGCCAGCAAAGAATTGATTTTTTTCATGATTTCGCCGGCTTCAGAAGAGTGGTTGCAATCGGGAACTGGTCAGCTGCCAGCATCTGCTGCGCCTGCAGCACCGTACCGTCGCGGTTATCGATCCAGAAGGTGTTCTGCCAGCTGACGCCGGGGCTTTCCATCTCTACCGTTTCATGCCAGACGCGGCAGGGCACCCGCTCGCCGGCGAGGTTCAGCACTTCATCGTCGCCGCGCTGAAAGGTGGAGTGGGCGGTGGCGGCGCGCACGTTGCCCTGCTCGCGCCACTGCACGACGCGCGTCCACTGCGCGCCATTTTGCAGCCGCAGCGCATCGGCCAGCGGATCCTGCGCCAGGTTGCTGACGGCCTGCAGGTTGTCGCGCAGACCGAGGGTTTTCACCAGGCGGCCATGCTGCATCACCAGCATGGCTTTATCCTGGGTTACCCATTTCTGCTGGCCGTTTTCCAGGTAGCCCAGCACCACAAAGATGCGCGGACCGTTGTCGACGCGCGCATACAGGCTGGCATAGGGCAGAGTAGCGATTTGTTCATCGCTGACGGTGATATCGTCCGGACCGCTGATGGCGAGCATTACGGTCTGTTCGAGGCCTTTTTGCGTTTGTGTGCAAGCCTGCAGCAACAGGCAAAGAAGCAGCAAAGAGAGTCGGCGCACTGTGTATCCCTGTCTCAATAGAGGCAAAAAAACAAAAAATAACCACACGACTGTGTGGTTATGTTTAAAGGTGCTACATCAACGAGTGGTGCTCGTTGTGGTAGTGGTTGTTGTACCGGTATTTGCACCGTCGCCACCGCCAGCAGCGGCAACGCCGAGACCCACTAACGCACCGAGTGCGCCGATACCCACAGCGGTGGTCGCACCGGTCGAGATTGCTCCCGCCTGCGCGCCTGCTGCAGCACCGGCTTCTTCCGGTGCGGCAATCGCAGCGGAAGAAACGGCAACGTAAAGTAAGGCTGCACCGGCAACCATCAGTTTTTTCATAACAACGTTTCCTGCATCTTGATAAAACGTGAATGAAGGATATTACCCGTCATACCGTACGCTGCCGTCCGATGGCCGCTGGGCCGCATGCAGCTGGCTAACCGTGGTCAGCGCGCAATAATGTTTCCCGGGCCGCCGGGCGACAGCGGGGAAGTATTCAGGGCAGCCTTGAAGGCGCGTTCAGTATAGGGCAACAAATTACCAGAGTTCAGCGCCAGAAAAAGAGGGGGATTAAGCAGGACATTTCTGGTGATAAATAAGGCGAATTGGCGTTAGCTGCTTTTTTTAATTGCGCTTTTTTCGCTGGCTGGAATATTTGCGCAGGACGTTATAGCACAGCAGCATTTTTCACTTTTGCATTAAAAAATGGCACGGAATAGGAATAATCAGATTTTCCTGAAAGGGTTAAAATAGAAAGGTAAATTTAATCAGTTGCTTAGGTGGGTGAGGTGGACAAATCAGATCCATTTTTTACCAGATAAGCCCACCACGTATGATGGCATCTTCCGATTTTCCTTAGGGCATTTTAAGAATTATCTAACCGCAGCGTGGCAGCAAAATCCGCTTATTTGCTGCGGGGCAGTTGATCGGAACAAAAAAAGGCGGCATGTGCTGCCGCCTGATGAGCCTGGGGGTGAAATTAACGCCAGGATTTATAGCGATTAATTAAGCCATTGGTGGAGCTATCGTGGCTGTTAATCTGCGCATCGTTTTCCAGCTCCGGCAAAATGCGGTTAGCCAGCTGTTTGCCCAGCTCAACGCCCCACTGATCGAAGGTAAAGATGTTGAGAATCGCGCCCTGAGTGAAGATCTTGTGCTCGTACAGCGCAATCAGCGCGCCGAGGCTGAACGGAGTAATTTCACGCAGCAGAATCGAGTTGGTCGGGCGGTTACCTTCAAACACCTTGAACGGCACGATATGCGCGACGGACTCCGCCGATTTACCGGCATCGGTAAACTCTTTCTCTACCACCTCGCGGGCTTTACCAAACGCCAGCGCTTCGGTCTGAGCAAAGAAGTTGGACAGCAGCTTCTGGTGGTGATCGGCCAGCGCGTTGTGGGTCTGCGCCGGCGCAATGAAGTCGCATGGAATCAGCTTGGTGCCCTGATGGATCAGCTGATAAAACGCGTGCTGCCCGTTGGTGCCGGGTTCACCCCAGATGATCGGACCGGTCTGGTAATCCACCGGGTTGCCGTCGCGGTCGACGTACTTACCGTTGGACTCCATGTTGCCCTGCTGGAAGTAAGCGGCAAAACGGTGCATGTACTGGTCGTACGGCAGAATCGCTTCGGTTTCGGCACCGAAGAAGTTGTTGTACCAGATACCGATCAGCGCCAGCAGCACCGGCAGGTTTTGCTCCGCTGGCGTGTTCGCGAAGTGCTGGTCCATGGCGTGCGCGCCGCTCAGCAGCTGTTCGAAGTTTTCGAAGCCGATGGACAGGATGATCGACAGGCCAATTGCGGACCACAGTGAGTAGCGGCCGCCGACCCAGTCCCAGAACTCGAACATGTTGGCGGTGTCGATACCAAATTCGCCGACCGCTTTCGCATTGGTCGAGAGCGCGGCAAAGTGCTTCGCCACGTGCTGCTGATCGCCGGCGGTGTTCAGGAACCAGTCGCGCGCGCTGTGGGCGTTGGTCATGGTTTCCTGCGTGGTAAAGGTTTTTGACGCCACGAGGAACAGCGTGGTTTCCGGGCTAAGCGGTTTCAGCGTTTCGGCAATGTGCGTGCCATCAACGTTGGAAACAAAGTGCATGTTGAGGTGGTTTTTATACGGACGCAGCGCTTCGGTCACCATGAATGGGCCGAGGTCTGAACCGCCGATACCGATGTTCACCACGTCAGTAATCGGCTTGCCGGTGTAGCCTTTCCACTCGCCGCTGATGATGCGCTCTGAGAAGGCTTTCATCTTCGCCAGCACCGCGTTCACTTCCGGCATTACATCTTTGCCATCCACGAGGATCGGCGTATTGCTGCGGTTGCGCAGGGCCACGTGCAGCACGGCGCGATCTTCGGTGCGGTTAATCTTCTCACCGGAGAACATGGATTTGATGGCGCCCGCCAGATCGGTCTCTTTCGCCAGCGCCTGGAGTTTGTCGAGGGTTTCCTGGGTGATGCGGTTTTTTGAGAAATCCACCAGCATCTGATCATCAAAGGTGGCAGAGAATTTCGCAAAACGATCGGCATCCTGCGCAAACAGGTCGGCAATCTCTACCGATTTCATCTGATCAAAATGCTGCTGCAGCGCTTTCCAGGCTGCGGTTTGTGTCGGATTGATATTTTTCATGGCAACACTCTTGTTGATATAAGAACCGTCATTCCATCCGGGCGCATCCTGTCTGGCCCGGCATGCTGAGCATTTGTTACGGCTTGCACGCGTTTCAGTATGACCACAGTTGCAACTGAAAGGAAAAAATTTGTGACGCCAGCCGCAGCGTTTCAGGTAAATCCGGCGGCGATTGTCGGCCGGTTCGCCGCGCATTACTCTGCGCGGCATCAGCAAAACACCGGTTTTTTCGCACCGCTGACTACTTTAGGCGGCTGGCGGCTTCAGGGTTTGTTTAGCAATGCGCTGCATAAGTGTAAAAATGAATTTTCCCGGCGCCGCAAGGCTGGACAGCGGAACAATTAATCAGTATTTTGTGCGCGCGACTTGCACCTCCGGGTGCAAGCCAGAAGAGGCGCGTCGCCCAGGCAGTGTGTTTGAGGATCCGTATCCAGCGAGAACACATCAGGGGGTGCGACGCCGAGGTGGTGCAACACGCGGAGTGTTGTGCTGTCGGCTGCAGGGGCTGAATCCTCTGGGTTGTCACCAGAAGCGTCCGCAGTCGGACGTTTCGCAAGGTGAAGTGCTTTTGGTGACTCATCTCCTGATCTTGTCTGTCCAATTCTGCTCTTCTCTTGTGCCAAGGCTGTTACCCGATCTTCTCTTCCGCGAATGGGAGGAGATAACCTGACACGAGGTTTTGTTACATGTCTCAATCGTTGATCGTGGCAAAATTTGGCGGCACCAGCGTTGCCGATTTCGATGCCATGAACCGCAGCGCGGACGTCGTGCTGTCTGATGCCAATACCCGTCTGGTGGTGCTCTCTGCCTCGGCGGGCGTGACTAACCTGCTGGTTTCGCTGGCTGAAGGCCAGGAACTCGAGCAGCGCGCTTATCTGCTGGATCAAATCCGCACCATTCAATACGCCATCATCGATCGCCTGCAGTCGCCGGACGTCATCCGTCAGGAGATTGATCGCATGCTGGAGAACATCATCATGCTGGCGGAAGCGGCGGCCTTAGCCCGTTCGACCGCGCTGACCGATGAGCTGGTGAGCCACGGCGAACTGATGTCGAGCCTGCTGTTTGTGGAGATTCTGCGCGAGCGCCAGGTGAATGCCGAGTGGTTTGACGTACGCAAAGTGATGCGCACCAGCGACCGTTTCGGCCGCGCCGAGCCGGATGTGGCCGAGCTGAAAACGCTGGCAGCGGCTCAGCTGCAGCCGCGCACCGCAGAAGCGCTGGTGATCACGCAGGGCTTCATTGGCAGCGAAGGCAAAGGCCGCACCACCACGCTGGGCCGTGGCGGCAGCGATTACACCGCTGCGCTGCTCGGCGAAGCGCTGCAGGCGACGCGTGTGGATATCTGGACCGACGTGGCGGGCATCTACACCACTGACCCGCGTGTGGTGCCGCAGGCGAAACGCATCGAAGAGATCACCTTTGAAGAAGCGGCGGAGATGGCAATCTTCGGCGCGAAAGTGCTGCATCCGGCGACGCTGCTGCCGGCGGTGCGCAGTGATATTCCGGTGTTTGTCGGCTCCAGCAAAGATCCGGCGGCGGGCGGCACGCGCGTCTGCAACGAGACTAAAAATCCGCCGCTGTTCCGCGCGCTGGCACTGCGGCGCAAACAGACGCTGCTGACGCTGCACAGCCTGAACATGCTGCACGCGCACGGCTTTTTGGCGGAAGTGTTTGCTATCCTGGCGCGCCACAGTATTTCGGTTGATCTGGTTACCACCTCGGAAGTGAGCGTGGCGCTGACGCTGGATACCACCGGTTCAACCAGCACCGCCGACAGTCTGCTGACCCAGGCGCTGCTGACCGAGCTCTCTTCCCTGTGCCGGGTAGAAGTGGAAGAGAATCTGGCGCTGGTGGCGATCATCGGCAACAACCTGTCAAAAGCCTGCGGCGTCGGCAAAGAGGTGTTCGGCGCGCTGGAGCCGTTTAACCTGCGCATGATTTGCTACGGCGCAAGCAGCTACAACCTGTGCTTCCTGGTGCCAACGCCGGACGCGGAAGAGGTGGTGCGCGCGCTGCATAAGAATCTGTTCGAATCTTAATTGACGCGTAAGTCACCCGAAGCCGGACAATGTCCGGCTTTTTTTATCTCTGCCGTTCAGCCTGACGCTATTTCGGACAAATGCCAGCGGAATGCCCGTGTCTGCCCGGCGATCTTTAGCAGCCGATAGGCATTTTCTGTCGTCGGCCACGCTTATGATAATGAAATGTTATGATCCGGCGCAGGTCGCTGCGGTCGTTCCCCGCGCGCCTTTTCATCTGTGGCAAAAAACCAATTAAGTAAAACGCTAAGGACATTTCTTCATGCTCGCCAAACTCACCCGCCTGTTTCCGCTCTGGGCCGTACTGCTGTCCGTTGCAGCCTATTATTCGCCGTCCACCTTCCTCGGCATCGGGCCGTGGGTAACCTACCTGCTGATGCTGATCATGTTCGGCATGGGCGTGACGCTCAACATTGACGATTTTAAACGCGTGCTGGTGCGTCCGGCGCCGGTGATTGCCGGCACGTTCCTGCACTATCTGGTAATGCCGCTGGCTGCCTGGGCGCTGGCGAAACTGTTCCAGATGCCACCGGATCTGGCCGCCGGGATGATTCTGGTCGGCAGCGTGGCCAGCGGGACAGCCTCGAACGTGATGATTTATCTGGCGAAGGGCGACGTGGCGCTGTCGGTGACCATCTCGTCGGTTTCGGCGCTGGTGGGTGTGTTCGCGACGCCGCTGCTGACGCGCTTCTACGTAGATACCCACATTCAGGTTGATGTGGTGGGCATGCTGCTCAGCATCGTCAAAATCGTGGTGATCCCGATTGGGCTTGGCCTGATTATTCACCACTCCATGAACAGCGTGGTGCGCCGCGTTGAGCCGTATCTGCCGGCGTTTTCGATGGTGTGTATTCTGCTGATCATTAGCGCGGTGGTCGCCGGTAGCCAGGGCTTTATCGGCTCGGTAGGGCTGATGGTGATCGCGGCGGTAATCCTGCACAACGCCATTGGGCTGCTCGGCGGCTACTGGGGTGGCAAGCTGTTTGGCTTTGACGAATCCACCTGCCGCACGCTGGCGCTGGAAGTCGGTATGCAGAATTCCGGACTGGCGGCCACGCTGGGCAAACTGTACTTCTCACCGCTGGCCGCACTGCCCGGCGCACTGTTCTCGGTGTGGCACAACCTCTCCGGTTCGCTGCTGGCGGGTTACTGGTCGGGTAAAACGATTGAGAAGAAGCAGAAATAACGGGGCATGCGTACCGGTGGTCATCAATGGCGATCGGTTACGCACCATCGTCCTGTTGATGCCGGTGCGCATAAATGCGCACCCTACAAAAAACACGCGATAACCTTGCAGAGGGGCAATAAATGCGCCCTCTGCAAAACGTGCGATAACTTTGTAGGGGGCGCCCCCATCTCACCAGCAACTTCCCGATGATCAGTCGGGGATCATCATACCCGGAGGAGAATGATCGGGATATAAGGGGCGCCATTCATGGCGACCGTAAACGCTCAACGGTCAAGGGTTCCCCCATAAATGCGCCCTCTGTAAAAACGCGCAATAATCTTGTAGGGTCGCCATTCATGGCGACCGCAAACGCGAAACATTATAGCTTCAGGTAAACCCGAATTCCGTCCAGGAACATCTGCGTCGCCAGCATAATCAGGATTAAACCCATTAATCGCTCCAGCGCGTTGACGCCTTTATCCCCCAGCAGGCGCAGGAACAGGCCGGACATCAGCAGAATCACCACCGTGACGCCCCAGGCAATCAGCAGGGCGCCGACCAGGTGCGTCATCTGGTTGGGATACTGGTGTGACAGCAGCATCAGGGTGGCGAGCAGCGAGGGCCCGGCGACCAGCGGGATCGCCAGCGGCACCAGGAACGGCTCTTCGCCGGCGGGCAGGCCGCTGGTGCTGGTCTCGCCGGACGGGAAAATCATGCGAATGGCGATCAGAAACAGAATGATGCCGCCGGAAATCGATACCGTTTCGGTGCGCAGATTAAGAAACGCCAGGATGCGTTCACCGGCGAACAGGAACAGCAGCATCAGAATCAAGGCGATCAGCATCTCGCGCATCAGCACCACGCGGCGGCGCTTCGGCTCCAGGTGCTTCAGCACCGACATGAAAATCGGCAGGTTGCCCAGCGGGTCCATAATCAACAGCAACAATATGGTCGCGGATATCATTTCAGTCATCAGAGGTAAACCATCCCTTCAGGTCGGCCACAGCCGTTATAAGTTGTACTGCTGAAAAAGTTAGCGCAATCGAATTAATTCACTTGCCAGAAGTGCTGCATTTTGTAGAGTTGTGGGTCATAGGTAAACCTGATTATT
This sequence comes from Pantoea sp. SGAir0184, assembly GCF_043544755.1. NCBI lineage: Bacteria > Pseudomonadati > Pseudomonadota > Gammaproteobacteria > Enterobacterales > Erwiniaceae > Pantoea > Pantoea sp. SGAir0184. Next base: position 3,887,669 of record NZ_CP028050.1, on the reverse strand, counting down.
ACGCAGACTGGCGCATTGCTGGCGCTGGTCTTTTTTCGCACCACCCAGGCCCCGGCCCGAGTTCCTGAGACGGACAGAAAATGAAGAATGTAGGTTTTGTTGGTTGGCGTGGCATGGTCGGCTCTGTGCTGATGTCACGTATGAGCGAAGAACGCGATTTCGATGTGATCAATCCGGTCTTCTTCTCCACTTCGCAACTGGGTCAGGCTGCGCCGACGTTTGGCGGTAAGTCGACCGGTGCGCTGCAGGATGCGTTTGATATTGAGGCGCTGAAGGCGCTGGATATCATCATTACCTGCCAGGGCGGCGATTATACCAGTGAAGTCTACCCGAAGCTGCGCGAGAGCGGCTGGCAGGGCTACTGGATTGATGCGGCCTCCACGCTGCGCATGAAAGATGACGCCATCATTATTCTTGATCCGGTCAACCATCAGGTGATTCGTCAGGGCCTCGACAGTGGCATCAAAACCTTTGTCGGCGGTAACTGCACCGTCAGCCTGATGCTGATGTCGCTGGGCGGACTGTTCGCTAACGATCTGGTCGAGTGGGCCTCCGTCGCGACGTATCAGGCGGCCTCCGGCGGCGGCGCGCGCCATATGCGCGAACTGCTGACCCAGATGGGCATGCTGCACGACCACGTTGCGACTTCGCTGCAAAATCCGGCCTCCGCCATTCTCGACATTGAGCGCAGCGTGACTGACTTTACCCGTTCCGGCACGCTGCCGACCGACAACTTCGGCGTACCGCTGGCCGGCAGCCTGATCCCGTGGATCGACAAGCAGCTGGACAACGGCCAGAGCCGCGAAGAGTGGAAAGGCCAGGCGGAGACCAACAAAATTCTCTCGACCCGTCACACCATTCCGGTCGATGGCCTGTGCGTGCGCGTCGGCGCGCTGCGCTGCCACAGCCAGGCGTTCACGTTGAAGCTGAAGAAAGATGTGCCGCTGAACGAAATCGAACAGCTGCTGGCCGCGCACAACGAGTGGGTGAAAGTGGTGCCGAACGATCGCGACATCACCATGCGTGAACTGACGCCTGCTGCGGTGACCGGTACGCTGACCACGCCGGTGGGCCGTCTGCGTAAGCTGAACATGGGGCCGGAGTATCTGTCGGCCTTCACCGTCGGCGATCAGTTACTGTGGGGCGCTGCCGAACCGCTGCGTCGCATGCTGCGTTTGCTGATCGACTAAGCGCAGCGCGAATCCAGACAGGCCGGGGTTTCCCGGCCTTTTTTCTTTCCACGGGAGTGCAAAACTTAACCCAAATTGCGCCCGACAAGTGATCAGCTTCCCCTTTTTGCTCGCCCGATAACAATTTTTTGCGTTCCACCCTGGCTTCTGCCAACCCCAAGCTATGATTTAACAGTGATGTGCCGGTTGTTAACTGTTTTTACTTTGCGAATGGAATAGTTGTTGTACACGGCCAGGATCTTTCCCACGGAGGGTGTCCTTCCTTGCTGCTGTATGTATGGCTCATGAAAAGCAGCGCACCTATAGCGACAATCCTGTCTCTCCGGTCGCCTGCGCAAAAAATCATAGGAAGAAAGTCATGTCAGAGCTTCCCGATCGCCATGCGATCAATGCCCTTTTCGCCGGGAATTATGCCGACCCCTTCTCAGTACTGGGGATGCACCAGACCACACAAGGTCTCGAAGTGCGTGCGCTGTTACCGGATGCATCCGAAGTCTGGGTGATTGAAACCAACACCGGCCGCAAATGCGCCCAGCTTAAATGTCTTGATTCGCGCGGCTTCTTCAGCGGCGTGATCCCGCGCCGTAAAAACCTGTTTCGCTACCAGCTGGCAGTCAACTGGCACGGGCAGCAAAACCTGATCGACGATGCCTACCGCTTTGGCCCGTTGCTGGCGGAGATGGATGCCTGGCTTCTGGCCGAAGGCACGCACCTGCGGCCGTATGAAACGCTCGGCGCGCACGGCACCACCATTGATGGCGTCGCCGGCACGCGCTTCGCCGTCTGGGCCCCGAACGCGCAGCGCGTTTCGGTGGTGGGCGAGTTTAACTTCTGGGATGGTCGCCGCCATCCGATGCGTTTCCGCCGCGAACTCGGCATCTGGGAGCTGTTTGTCCCCGGCGCGGTTAACGGTCAGCTGTATAAATTCGAGATCATTGATGCGCACGGTCAGATGCGCATCAAAGCCGATCCGTTCGCCTTCGAGGCGCAAATGCGCCCGCAGACCGCCTCGATGATCTGCGGCCTGCCGCCGAAGCTGGAGATGCAGCCACAGCGCAAAATCGCCAACGGCTTTGACCAGCCGATCTCCATTTACGAGGTGCATCTCGGTTCGTGGCGTCGCCACACCGACAACAATTTCTGGCTGAGTTACAAAGAGCTGGCCGAACAGCTGGTGCCCTATGTCAAAGAGATGGGGTTTACCCATATCGAACTGTTACCGATCAACGAGCATCCGTTCGACGGCAGCTGGGGCTATCAGCCACTCGGCATGTACGCGCCTACGCGCCGCTTCGGCACGCGCGATGAGTTTCGGCATTTCATCGCCGCCGCGCACGAAGCGGGCCTCAACGTGCTGCTCGACTGGGTGCCGGGCCACTTCCCCAGTGACGATTTTGGCCTCGCCAAATTCGACGGTACCGAGCTGTACGAGCACAGCGATCCGCGCGAAGGCTACCATCAGGACTGGAATACGCTGATCTACAACTTTGGCCGGCGCGAGGTCAGCAACTATCTCTCCGGCAATGCGCTGTACTGGATGGAGCGCTTCGGCATTGATGGCCTGCGCGTCGATGCGGTGGCGTCGATGATCTATCGCGACTACAGCCGCAAAGAGGGTGAGTGGGTACCTAACCAGTTTGGCGGCCGTGAAAATCTTGAAGCCATCGCCTTCCTGCGCCATACCAACCGCACGCTGGGCCGCGCCGCACCCGGCAGCATCAGCGTGGCGGAAGAGTCTACCGATTATCCGGGCGTGACGCGGCCATCCGAAGATGGCGGCCTGGGCTTCTGGTTCAAATGGAACCTCGGCTGGATGCACGACACCCTCGACTATATGAAGCTCGATCCGGTGCATCGCCGCTACCATCATCAGCTGATGACCTTCGGCATGCTGTACAACTACACGGAAAACTTTGTGCTGCCGCTGTCGCATGACGAAGTGGTCCACGGCAAAAAGTCGATACTCGACCGCATGCCGGGTGATACCTGGCAGAAATTCGCCAACCTGCGTGCCTATTACGGCTGGATGTGGGGCTTTCCCGGCAAAAAACTGCAGTTTATGGGCAATGAATTCGCTCAGGGACGCGAGTGGAACCACGACACCAGCCTCGACTGGCATCTGCTGGAGGGGCTGGATAACTGGCACCACGGCGTGCAGCGACTGGTACGTGACCTGAACCACAGCTATCGCCACTTTTCGCCGCTCTATCAGCTCGATTTTGATGCCAGCGGCTTCGAGTGGCTGGTGGTCGACGATCACGAAAACTCGGTCTTTGTGTTTGTGCGCCGCGACCGCGAGGGCAACGAACTGATTGTCGCCAGTAACTTTACGCCGGTGCCGCGTCACAACTATCGCTTCGGCGTGAATCAGCGTGGCGGCTGGCGCGAAGTGCTGAACACCGATCAGCATGATTATCACGGCAGCGATCTGCGTAATCACGGTATCGTGCATACCGATGACATCGCCAGCCACGGGCGCGCGCAGTCGCTAAGCCTGACGCTGCCGCCGCTCGCCACGCTGTGGCTGGTGCGGGAGGGCGATTGATGCTCCAGCCGGGCCAGCCGGTACCGCCGGGTGCCCATTATGACGGGCGCGGCGTCAACTTTACGCTGTTCTCGCGCCACGCGGAGCGGGTGGAGCTGTGCCTGTTTGATGAACAGGGGAGTGAGCAGCGTTTTCCTCTGCCGGCGCGCAGCGGTGACATCTGGCATGGCTATGTTCCGGCGCTAAAGCCGGGCCAGCGCTATGGCTACCGCGTGCATGGGCCGTGGCAGCCAGAGCGCGGTCATCGTTTCAATCCGGCCAAACTGCTGGTCGATCCCTGTGCCAAAGCGGTATGCGGCGCGGTGCCAGACGACGCGCGCCTACTGGGTGGAGAGTGGCAGCAGGATGATGCCGACAGCGCTGGCGTTGCGCCCAAATCGCTGGTGATCGCCGACGATTTTGACTGGCAGGACGATTGTGCGCCGCGCACGCCGTGGGGCAAGACGGTGATTTACGAGGCACACGTACGCGGCCTGACGCAGCAGCATCCGGAAATTCCGGAAAGGCTACGCGGGACATATGCGGCGCTGGGGCATCCTGCTATGGTGAGCTATCTGCGCCGGCTGGGTATCACCGCGCTGGAGTTGCTGCCGATAGCCGCGTTTGCCAGCGAACCGCGCCTGCAACGGCTCGGCCTGAGCAACTACTGGGGCTATAACCCGTTTGCGCTGTGGGCGCTGCATCCGCATTACGCGGCGGGTGAAGCGGGCCAGACGCCGCTGCAGGAGTTTCAGCAGGCGGTAAAAGCGCTGCACGCGGCGGGCATTGAAGTGATTCTGGACGTGGTGTTCAACCACAGCGCCGAGCTGGAAGAGATTGGCCCGACACTGTCGCTGCGCGGCGTCGACAACGCCAGCTATTACTGGCTGGGCGATAACGGTGAATATCACAACTGGACCGGCTGCGGTAATACGCTGAACCTCAGCGATCCGCAGGTGCTTGACTGGGCGCTGGGCGCGCTGCGTTACTGGGTGCAAACCTGCCACGTTGACGGCTTTCGTTTCGATCTGGCCAGCGTGCTCGGGCGCACGCCGGATTATCGCCAGGATGCACCGCTGTTTGTGGCCATGCAGGCCTGTCCGGTGCTGTCGCAGGTGAAGCTGATCGCTGAACCCTGGGATATCGGGCCCGGCGGCTATCAGGTGGGCAACTTTCCGCCCGGCTTCGCCGAATGGAACGACCACTTTCGCGATACGGCGCGCCGCTACTGGCTGCACGGTGAGTTGAGTAACGGTGATTTTGCCCGCCGCTTTGCCGGCTCCAGCGATGTATTTCAGCGCGCGGCGCGTCTGCCGCACGCCAGCATTAATCTGATCACCGCGCACGACGGCTTCACGCTGCGTGACGTGGTGAGTTATAACCAGAAGCATAATCAGGCCAACGGCGAAGATAATCGCGACGGCAGCAGCAGTAATTTCAGCCATAACCATGGTTTTGAAGGGCTGCAGGGCAACTTCGATGTGGTCGAGCGGCGGCGGCGCAGCGTGCACGCATTGCTGACCACGCTGCTGCTGGCGCAGGGCACGCCGATGCTGCTGGCCGGTGACGAACGCGGTCACAGCCAGCACGGCAACAATAATGCGTACTGTCAGGATAACCCACTCACCTGGCTGAACTGGCAACAGGATGATTTTGGACTGGTCGACTTCACTGCCGCGTTAATCCGGCTGCGTCAGCATATTCCCGCGCTGACGCAGGACAGCTGGTGGCAGGAGGGCGATGGTAACGTGCAGTGGTTGAATGCCAGCGGCAAACCACTGGAAAGGGATGAGTGGGAACAGGGGATGCACAGACTGCAGATCCTGCTCTCCGGTCGCTGGTTACTAACGATAAACGCCACGGATTCGGTGAGTGACCTTGCCTTACCAGACGGAGAATGGCGAGCCATTCCTCCTTTCGCCGGGGAAGATAACCCCATCCTGACAACTGTCTGGCACGGGCCCGCACACGGCGTGTGTGTGTTCCTAAAGCAATCATAAGGAGTCAGACATGGTGAAATTAGATAGAAACGACCCCCTGATGCTGGCGCGCCAGCTCCCTACACAGACGGTTGCCCTGATCCTTGCTGGCGGGCGCGGTACGCGCCTGAAAGATCTTACCGCCAAACGCGCCAAGCCTGCCGTGCACTTCGGCGGCAAGTTCCGCATCATCGACTTTGCGCTCTCCAACTGTATCAACTCCGGGATTCGGCGCATCGGCGTCATCACCCAATATCAGTCACATACGCTGACGCAGCACATTCAGCGCGGCTGGTCATTGTTCAACGAAGAGATGAATGAGTTTGTCGATCTGCTGCCGGCGCAGCAGCGCGCCTCGACCGAACACTGGTATCGCGGTACCGCCGATGCGGTCACGCAGAATCTCGACATCATTCGCCGCTATAACGCGCAGTACATCGTGATTCTCGCCGGGGATCACATCTACAAAATGGATTACTCGCGCATGCTGCTCGACCACGCCGATCGTGGCGCCAAGTGCACCATCGCCTGTCTGCCCGTACCGCTGCATGAGGCCACCGCGTTTGGCGTGATGGCAGTCGATGCGGACAACAATGTAATCGATTTCGTTGAGAAACCGGCGCAGCCGCCGTCCATGCCGGGCGACGACAGCAAAGCGCTGGCCAGCATGGGCATTTACGTGTTCAACGCCGATTACCTCTATGAGCTGCTGGAGGAGGATTTGCAGATCGCCGACTCAAGCCACGATTTCGGTAAAGATCTGCTGCCGAAGATCGTCGCCAGCGGCGAAGCCTACGCGCACTCCTTCACGCTGTCGTGCGTACAGAACGACGAAAACGCGGAACCTTACTGGCGCGACGTCGGTACGCTGGAAGCTTACTGGCGCGCCAACCTCGATCTGGCCTCGGTGACGCCCGAACTCGATATGTATGACCACGAATGGCCGATTCGTACCCACATGGAGCCGCTGCCGCCGGCCAAATTTGTCCAGGATCGATCCGGCAGTCACGGCATGACCATGAACTCGCTGGTCTCCGGCGGCTGCATTATTTCCGGCTCGGTGGTGGTGAATTCGGTGCTGTTCCCGCGCGTGCGCGTTAACTCGTTTTGCAATATTGATTCGGCGGTGCTGCTGCCCGATGTGGTTATCGGGCGATCGTGCCGTTTGCGTCGCTGCGTCATAGACCGTGCCTGCGTCATTCCGGAAGGCATGGTGATTGGCGAAAATCCGGATGAGGATAGTCGCCGTTTTTACCGTTCAGAAGAGGGCATCGTACTGGTGACGCGCGCCATGCTGGCCAAATTGGCCGCTGCGGGTCAGTAAGTGACGAAAGGCAAAGAACATTGCCGCGTGGAACGCGGGCGATAACACAATAGGGGTTCAGGATGCAGGTTTTACATGTCTGTTCAGAGCTTTTCCCGCTGCTAAAAACCGGCGGACTGGCTGATGTCGTCGGCGCATTGCCTCAGGCACAAATTGCCGAAGGTATGGACACGCGGGTGCTGATTCCGGCGTTTCCGGATCTGCGTAAAGGGATTCCTGATACCGAAGTGGTGGCGGAGCTGCAAACCTTTGCCGGGCCGGTCCGCTTGCTGTTTGGGCCCTTCAACGGCGTGGGGATATATTTGATTGATGCGCCGGGACTGTACGATCGTCCCGGCAGCCCGTACCACGATACGTCGCAGTTTGCCTATGTCGATAACTACCTGCGCTTTGCGCTGCTTGGCTGGATGGCGGCCGAGCTGGCCAGCGGGCTGGATACTTACTGGCAGCCGGACATCGTGCACGCGCACGACTGGCACGCCGGTCTGGCGCCGGCCTACATCGCCGCGCGCGGACGTCCGGCGAAAACGGTGTTTACCGTGCATAACCTGGCGTATCAGGGGCTGTTTTCCGCGCGGCATCTGGACGAAATCCAGATCCCGCGCGCCTATTTCGACATGCACGGGCTGGAATTCTACGGCCAGATTTCTTATCTAAAGGCCGGCCTGTTTTATGCCGATCATATTACTGCTGTCAGCCCGACCTACGCGCTGGAGATCACCCGGCCGGAGTTTGGCTACGGCATGGAATCACTGCTGGAACAGCGGCTGCGCGAAGGACGGCTGAGCGGGATTCTCAACGGCGTCGATCCTGGCATCTGGGATCCGGCGCACGACCTGCTGCTCACCGCCCGTTATGACCGCGACACGCTGGAGAGCAAAGCGGAGAATAAACGTCAGCTGCAGATTGCCATGGGGCTGAAGGTCGATGACAAAGTGCCGGTGTTCTGCGTTATCAGCCGTTTAACCAAACAGAAAGGGCTGGATCTGGTGCTGGAAGCGCTGCCGGGACTGCTGGCGCAGGGCGGGCAACTGGTGCTGCTGGGCCAGGGCGATGCGGAACTGCAGCAGGGCTTCCTCGCCGCAGCCGCTGAGCATCCGGGTAGCGTCGGCGTGCAAATTGGTTATCACGAAGCGTTCTCGCACCGCATTGTCGGTGGCGCGGACGTCATTATGGTGCCCAGCCGTTTCGAACCGTGCGGTCTGACGCAGTTGTACGGCCTGAAATATGGCACGCTGCCGCTGGTCAGGCGCACCGGTGGACTGGCGGATACCGTACAGGACAGCTCGCTGGAAAACCTCGCCGACGGCGTAGCGAGCGGCTTTAGCTTCGAAGACAGCAATGCCTGGTCACTGCTGCGTGCGATTCGTCGTGCTTTTGTTTTATGGTCCCGTCCTTCACTCTGGCGTTATGTTCAGCGCCAGGCGATGGGGATGGATTTTAGTTGGCAGGTGGCAGCACAAGCCTACCGCGATCTTTATCAACGCTTGCTGTAATGAGAGATTGGGATACCGCATATGAACGCACCTTTCACCTATGCCTCACCCACGCTGACGGTTGACGCCCTCAAGCACTCAATCGCCTATAAGCTGATGTTTACCATTGGTAAAGATCCGTCGATCGCCAACAAGCATGAGTGGCTGAACGCCGCGCTGCTGGCGGTACGCGATCGCATGGTGGAGCGCTGGCTGCGCTCCAGCCGTGCGCAACTGTCGCAGGATGTGCGCCAGGTTTATTACCTGTCGATGGAGTTCCTGATGGGGCGCACGCTGGGCAATGCCTTGCTGGCGATGGGCATCTATGATGACCTCAACCAGGCGCTGGATGAGATGGGACTCGACCTCAGCGAGCTGATGGAAGAAGAGAACGATCCCGGGCTCGGCAACGGCGGTCTTGGCCGGCTGGCGGCCTGCTTCCTCGACTCGCTGGCCACGCTGGGCCTGCCCGGGCGCGGCTACGGCATTCGCTACGATTACGGCATGTTCAAACAGAACATTGTTGACGGCCAGCAGCGTGAATCGCCGGATTACTGGCTGGAGTACGGCAACCCGTGGGAGTTCCAGCGCTTTAACACCCGCTACAAAGTGCGTTTTGGCGGGCGGTTGCAGCATGAAGGCAGCCGGGTGCGCTGGGTTGAGACCGAAGAGATCGTGGCAATGGCCTACGATCAGATCATCCCTGGCTTCGACACCGATGCCACCAACACGCTGCGGCTGTGGGGTGCGCAGGCCAGTAACGAAATCAACCTCGGCAAGTTCAATCAGGGCGACTATTTCGCGGCGGTGGAAGATAAAAACCACTCGGAGAACGTGTCGCGCGTGCTCTATCCCGACGACTCGACCTACTCCGGGCGCGAGCTGCGTCTGCGCCAGGAGTATTTTCTCGTCTCCGCCACGGTGCAGGATATCCTCAATCGCCACTGGCAGATGCATGAAACCTGGGACAACCTGGCCGACAAAATTGCCATCCACCTCAACGATACCCATCCGGTGCTGGCGATTCCCGAGCTGATGCGTCTGCTGATTGATGAGCACAAGTTTACCTGGGACGACGCCTTTGAAGTCACCTGCCAGGTGTTCTCGTACACTAACCATACGCTGATGAGCGAAGCGCTGGAGACCTGGCCGGTGGACATGATCGGCAAGATCCTGCCGCGTCACCTCAGCATCATTTTCGAAATCAATGACTACTTCCTGAAGACCATTCAGGACTACTATCCGGACGACTGGGATCTGATGGCGCGCATCTCGATCATCGACGAAAACGATGGTCGCCGCATCCGCATGGCGTGGCTGGCGGTGGTGGTTAGCCACAAGGTCAACGGCGTGTCGGAGCTGCACTCTAATCTGATGGTGCAGTCGCTGTTCGCCGATTTTGCCCGCCTGTTCCCGGGGCGCTTCTGCAATAAAACCAACGGCGTGACGCCGCGCCGCTGGCTGGCGCTGGCCAACCCGGCCTTGTCTGAGGTGCTGGATGACGCCATTGGCCGCACCTGGCGTACCGATCTGGCTCAGCTGAGTGAGCTGGTGCCACACATTGACTATCCGGCGTTTATTGAACAGATCGCCGATGCCAAGTTCGCCAACAAGAAGCGCCTCGCGGAGTGGGTGGCGAAGAATATGGATATCGTGCTGGATCCGCAGGCGCTGTTCGACGTGCAGATCAAGCGTATTCACGAATACAAACGTCAGCTGCTGAACGTGCTGCACGTCATCACGCGTTACAACCGCATCAAAGCCGATCCGACCGCAGAGTGGGTGCCGCGCGTCAATATCTTCGCCGGGAAAGCGGCGTCGGCCTATTACGTCGCCAAGCACATCATTCACCTGATCAACGATGTTGCCAACGTGATCAACAACGATCCGCAGGTGAAGAACAAGCTGAAGGTAGTGTTTATTCCTAACTACGGCGTCAGCCTGGCGCAGATCATCATTCCGGCGGCGGATCTCTCCGAGCAGATCTCTACCGCCGGCACCGAAGCCTCCGGCACCAGTAACATGAAATTTGCGCTAAACGGCGCGCTGACCATCGGTACGCTGGACGGGGCCAACGTGGAGATGCGCGAGCACGTCGGCGCAGAGAATATCTTTATCTTCGGCAACACCACGCCGCAGGTGGAGAAGCTGCGCACTGAGGGCTATAACCCGCGCAAATACTATGAAGAGGATGCGGAACTGCACCAGGCGCTGACGCAAATCGCCAGCGGCGTCTTCAGCCCGCAGGAGCCGGGGCGCTACCGTAACCTGTTCGACGCGCTGGTCAACTTTGGCGATCATTATCAGCTGCTGGCGGATTACCGCAGTTATGTGGATACCCAGGATAAGGTGGATAAGCTTTATCGTCAGCCGGAAGAGTGGCAGCGGCGTGCGGCGCTGAACATCGCCAATATGGGTTATTTCTCCGCCGACCGTACCATTCAGGAGTACGCGGATGAAATCTGGCATATTTCGCCGGTGAGGTTGTAAACGAGGCACATTCTGTAGCGGCGCAATTTATTGCGCGGTTTTTAACAACGCGCGATAAATCGCGCCGCTACCGTTGGTGCAAACTTACTTCAGAGTAATACTCTTCACAATCGCATCGGCATCGCTCTGCGCCTGCTGCTGATTGTCGGCGGGCAGGGTGATCTGCAGCGTCAGCAGTTTACCGTCCACCTTCGCCAGAATAACCGAGGACCAGGAGGTCTGGTTATTGGCGGAAATCACCGTATCCAGCTGCTGTGCCGGCTGGTCTTTCAGCGTCACCGCTTTGTTCGACACCACCTGCAGCTGCGGATCGCGGTTGCGCTGCTGCTGCTCCAGACGCTGAGCCAGCGCATCCAGTGCTTCACTGGTCGGATCGCCCGCAATCACGATAATTGCGCGCTGGCCGGTTTCATCGGCATACACGTGCATATTGGTGGATTCCGAACCCAGCTTGCCGCTCTTATCTGACATGCCTGCTGGCAGGCTGAAACTCAGCTTACCGTCCATCAGGTTTACTGTCTGTGCTGACTGACTGGCGCTGGTGCCGTTGCTGTTTGCCGCCGTGTCGTCTTTCTTCTGATCACACGCCGCCAGGCCTAACACCAGCAGGCCGATGCCCGCATATTTCACTAAGTTACGCATTCTTATCCCTTCGTAAGGTTTCCATCAGCCGTTATCAAAACGGAATCGGTGCTTAAAAGCAATCAGCGCTTTGTCAGGAAATCTTAGCGTGCCGTGGCGTTTCGTCTACGTTCAATTAGCCGAAATTCATCTGGCGCTGAGCCGAACGTTCCGCCAGGCGCTTAAGTGCCGCATTGAGCAAAACACCGTAAGCAGGCAGGAAGAAAACCATGCAGATCAGCACTTTGAAGCTGTAATCCACCAGTGCGATCTCCACCCAGTGGCTGGCCATGAACGGGTCCGGACTCTTATAAAAGGCGATAAAGAAGAAGGCCAGCGTATCGCTGATATTGCCGAGGAACATGGCGCAGGCAGGCGCAATCCACCACTGCGGCAGTTTACGCAGGCGGTTAAACACGTGCACATCAAGGATTTGCCCCAGCGCATAGGCCATAAAGCTGGCGCAGGCGATACGCGCCACGAACAGATTGACCTCCTGCAGCGAGGCCCAGCCCTGCCACGCGCCCTGATAAAACACGCACGACACGATGTAGGAGATAAACAGCGCCGGAATCATCACCGCAAGGATAATGCGCCGTGCCAGCGGTGCGCCAAAAATACGCACGGTGAGATCGGTGGCGAGAAAAATAAACGGGAAGCTAAACGCACCCCAGGTGGTGTGGAAGCCGAAAATCGCGACCGGCAGCTGCACCAGATAGTTACTGGAGGTAATCACCAGCAGGTGAAACAGCGACAGCCAGAATAGCGCATGCATGCGCTGACGAGCAGAGAAGTTGATCATAAAGGCCTTTTTTAAAAATGGGGTGAGGGAACCCATCCTCTTCATACTTCAGGTTTTATGTGCGTTGGCTGCGCCTGCTCACCCCAGTCACTTACTTCAGTAAGCTCCTGGGGTGAGCAGGCTTGCCGCCTTCCTAAAACCTGAATTATTTTGAGGAATTGGCAGTAACATTAAAAAATCGGACGGCATCTTAGCGTGTTGCGCAACAAATGCAATGGTTAATTTTAACGCAATCGTTCTCGCCTTGCGCGCGCGCTGTAGCGCGTTAGAATGAGCGCCCACCCTGAATAAAGACAGAGAATCATGAGCGATCCTTTTTCCGCTGCGGACCATACGCTTGATGCGCTTGGGCTGCGCTGCCCGGAGCCGGTGATGATGGTGCGCAAAACCGTGCGTACCATGCAGGCGGGCGAAACGTTGCTGATCATCGCCGACGATCCGGCGACCACGCGTGATATTCCCGGCTTCTGCCGCTTTATGGAGCATCAGCTGCTGGCACAGCAGACCGAGAGCCTGCCGTACCAGTATCTGATCCAGAAAGGCGCGGATGCCTGATCGCGGCATCCGCCCGCCTCAGCGCTGACGCAGCAGGCGCAGCGCGTTGGCGGTGACCAGCGCGGTGGCACCCGAATCGGCCAGCACCGCCAGCCACAGGCCGGTAAAACCGAGCAGCGTGGTGACGAGGAAAATCGCCTTCAGCCCCAGCGCCAGCGCAATATTCTGACGGATAATGGCGCGCGTGCGGCGTGCCAGCTGCACGGTGCGCGGCAGAATCGCCAGGTTATTTTGCGTCAGAGCCGCATCGGCCGCTTCCAGCGCCACATCAGTGCCGCTGCCCATGGCAATCCCCAGCGTCGCGGCCTTCATGGCTGGCGCATCGTTGATGCCATCGCCGACCATCGCCAGCGGCTGCTGTTCGCCCAGTTCACGCACGGCGGCTACCTTATCCGCAGGCAACAGACCGGCGCGATAGCTGATGCCGAGTTCGGCGGCAATCGCGGCGGCGGCGCGCGGATTATCGCCGGTCAGCATCACGCTGCGAATCCCCAGCGCCTGCAGCGCCGCCAGCGCACTGCGGGCCTCCTCGCGCAGCAAATCCTGCAGCGCCAGCAGCCCGAGCGGCTGTGCTTCGCGCAACAGCACCACCACGGTTTTGCCCTGTGCCTCCAGCTGCGCAATCTGCTGCTGCTGCGCGTCACTCAGCGCCGCCGCATCACGCGGTGCCAGCAGTTGATGCATCACGCCGTCGATTTGTGCGCGAATGCCGCTGCCGGCCAGCGTTTGCTGATGCTGCGCCGGTGGAATCACCTGCTGCTGGCGCTGCGCTTCCGCCACTATCGCCCGCGCCAGCGGATGGCCGGAGCCCTGCTCGATAGCGGCCGCGAGGCTGAGCAGCTGTTGCTGTGCATCCGCGCCAAACGGCTGCACGTCGGTAACCTGCGGTTTACCGGCGGTCAGGGTGCCGGTTTTATCAAACGCCAGCGCCTGCACCCGGCTGAGGCGTTCGAGCGCCGCGCCGCCTTTAATCAGCGCGCCCTGGCGAGCCGCCGCCGCCAGGCCGGAAGTGATAGCGGCAGGCGTGGAGATCACCAGCGCGCACGGACAGCCAATCAGCAGCAGCGTCAGCCCTTTGTAGATCCACGGCAGCCAGGCGCCTAATCCGAGCAGCGGCGGCAGCACCATCACCAGCAGTGCCAGCAGCATGATGGCCGGCGTGTAGAGGCGGCTGAAGCGATCGATAAAACGCTCCACCGGCGCGCGGTGACTTTCAGCTTCTTCTATCAGCTGCAGAATGCGGTCGATAGCGCTGTGGCCCGGCTGTGAGGTCACGCGCAGCGTCACCAGCCGATCCACGCTGGTGGCACCTGCCATCACGGCATCGCCCGGCTGATGGGCCACCGGTAGCGATTCGCCGGTCAGCGCACTTTCATCAAAGCTGGCGCTGGCGTGCAGCAGCTCGGCATCGGCGGGCAGACGACCGCCTGCCGCTACTTCAATCACATCACCGGGCTGGAGCGCCGCCAGTGCCACCTGCTCACGCTGTGTGCCATTGACGCGCGTGGCGGTGTCCGGACGCAGCGCCATCAGCGCGGTGACGCCACGGCGCGCCCGCGCGGCGGCATAGGCTTCCAGCCGTTCTCCCAGCTGAAACAGCAGCAACACCATGGCAGCTTCGGCGTGGGTGCCAATCACCAGCGCGCCCGCGGCGGCGAGGGTCATCAGGGTTTCAATGCTGAACGGTGAGCCGCTGCGTATGGCCTGCCACGCGCTGCGGGCTACCGGCACCAGACCGACCAGCGTGGTAAGCACAAACAGGCGATCGCCCCACAGCGGCGTGAGCTGGCTCAGCAGCCAGCTGGCGATCATCAACAGCGTGAGCAGTATGAGCGAGGCATTATCGCGCCAGCGGCGCGCCGCCGGTGCGGGGTTCTCAGTGGATTTCAGGCTAAAGCCGGCGTGGTTAACGGCCTGTTCGATAGCCGGACGAATATCGCTGTGCGCCTCCACCAGCAGATTTTCACTGGCGAATATCACCCGCGCGCTGGCGACCTGCGGCAGCTTTTGCACGGCGGTTTCGATTTTGCGGGCGCAGCTCGGGCAGTCCATGCCGGCAATCTGCCAGCGGAACTGATAGGGCGCGGACGCGCGCCTGTCGCTGTCGGCGTCGCCGCCGCCGGGACTGTCGTCATCGCTGGTGCAGCAGCCGCAATCACTGGACGCGGCCACCGGCTGTGCGGCAGAAATCTTCAGGGATGCAGGCTGAACGCTGCGTACCGCACATAGCGGTTTTGGCTGACGGTGTGATTTGCCACAGCGGCAAGAGTGGGCATGTTGATGCATGTGACCTCCGGTTGCAGAAGCGGGCCGATGCCCGCAGTCTGCATGCTACACTCTGGAGTGGACTCCAGAGTCAAGCGGTGAGGTCAATTTTTTCAGTACAGCCACAGTGAACGCACAATCATGAAGTGACCGGCGAAGTAGCAGGCGGCAACGATGGCGCTGTCAGCGCTGAAGCGACGGCGATAGTGCGAGATAAACCACACGATGTTAGCCAGCAACAGCAGCACGGCACCCACCAGCAGCGAGAAACTGTAATCGGTCGGACGGAAGAAGTAATTTTCCGCCGCCATCCAGTTCATCACCAGCGTCATGCCAATCAGCGTACAGATCGGCCAGCGCAGCGTATCCAGTTTTGACCAGATGATGCCGATCACGATGATACCAATAACCAGGAAGGTGAGCGGAATCGGCCAGAAGAAGCTCATGGTCATGTGCGCGGCAAAGCTGATGGTGTACAGCAGATGCGAAAGGAAAAAGGCGCCGAGCGCATATAGCATCTGCTGACGCGGCAGCAGGGTTAACGCATCGCCCACCAGCGTAGCGACCAGGCCAGCCAGAATCAGGTAGTCGGTGGTGTTAAGCGTGGGAGCCTGCCACGCCCAGGCAACCAGCAACAGCAGCGTAACGGGTTTGAACAGCCAGCGCTGCCACTGCGGGCCGCGGTAGGAGGCATCTACATACAGCCAACCGGAAAAAAGGACTGCAAGGAAAGACCAAAGCATTTTTTCTCCCTTTTGTGAACGTGTCGCCCACATTGATGAATTTTCCCAAAATCGCGATCTCAGTTTAAGTTACTGGCGGCAAATGTGACAATCGGGCAACTCTGGTTGTATGCTTTGGCGTCTTTTATCTGTTAACCCCCGACGTAAAGTGCGAGAGAAAACATGAGCAAACCACCGCTAATCTTTTTTATCGTCCTGGCTGTAATTGCCATCCTGGCAACCCGTCAGTTTATCAAGCAGCGCCGCGAAGCCGCGGTCAACGACGCTTCACCGGTGCGCTCAATGAGTGTGGAAGTGAAAACCAAGCGAGAGTTCCCGGCCCCCAATCGCCGTTCGCGTCAGCGCGAAGAGATTGTGGCGGAAGAGATGAAGTATGAAGCCTGGTTCCATCCGCTGAACGGCGCCGGTGATTTTAAGGTCAACGTCAGCGCCAGCGATTATCACCAGATGGACAAGGGCGTGAAGGGTGAGCTGAAAATGCAGGGCACGCGCTTTGTCAGCTTTACCCCGGCGCAATAGGCGCTAAAGCGCACGGGGCTGAAGCCGCGCGCGCTGTCTTACGTTACGACGGATAGTGCTTTTTCTGCCACGCCAGCAGTTCAAATACGCCAAAGAAGAAGATTTTCGCCTGCGTGGCGCGGCTCAGTTTTGGCGCTTCCTTTGGTTGCGTGGCACGCAGCAGCACCAGCTGCAGGCCGTGCATCACCACCATAAAGAACAGCGCAACGTGGACAAAGTAGCGCAGCGGCGTCGGGAAGGGGTGCACCAGGTTAAGCAGCAGAAATGCCCAGACGCAAATCATCAGCAAACGTCCCAGATTAAGCCACATCATCGGTCTCCTGTTGGCGTTGATAGAGGCGATAGGCCACCTGACCGGCAATCTTCTCGCGATACAAATCCCAGTTAGCCGGGGCCAGCGGGGTGCCGTGTTCCACTTCGCTCTCAACATAAATCAGCGCGTTGGCGGCGAGCCAGCCATTGTTCTCCAGCAGCGTTAGTGTCTCCTGCAGCAGGCCTTTGCGGAACGGCGGATCAACAAACACCACGTCAAACGGCTCGCCGGGCTGGCTTAGCCACTGCAGCGTATTGGTCTGGACGACGCTGGCGTTACTGGCGCGCAGCGTGTGCAGGTTTTGCGTCAGCTGCTGCGCCACGTGACGTTCCAGTTCCAGCAGGGTCGCGGAGGCGGCATAGCGTGACAGCGCTTCTAAGCCCAGCGCGCCGCTGCCGGCATAGCAATCGAGGCAGCGCGCCTGCTGGATATCCGGCGCCAGCCAGTTAAATAGCGTTTCACGCACGCGGTCGGTGGTCGGGCGCAGGCCGGCGCTGTCCGGCACCGGCAATTTGCGGCCGCGCCACTGTCCGCCAATCAGGCGAATCTGGCCTGCCGCGCCGCTGTTGCGGGGGGATTTACTCATTTCGCTCACAACTCGTCATAATTTGTTGCGTAGTTTAACGGGCGTAGCAGGCAGAAGAAACGTTAAAAAAGGGTGCTGTGGTGCGCTGGCAGGAAAGTGTTAGACTACTAAGTTGATAAAGCGGACGTAATTGCCTGATTTTTACGCCGCTCACGCGCGAAAAAGTGAATTTTTTATCCCCTGGGAACAGCGTGCTACCGGGAATAAGCCATCGAGGAGTGTGGTCACACAATGGCAAAAGAGAAAAAACGCGGCTTTTTTTC
Organism: Pantoea sp. SGAir0184; assembly: GCF_043544755.1. Classification (NCBI taxonomy): domain Bacteria; kingdom Pseudomonadati; phylum Pseudomonadota; class Gammaproteobacteria; order Enterobacterales; family Erwiniaceae; genus Pantoea; species Pantoea sp. SGAir0184. The sequence continues at coordinate 3,870,020 of NZ_CP028050.1, read as the reverse complement.
CTGGCTGGGCTTTGGCAAAGAAGAGCAGCAGCCAGCGGAAGAGCAGGCGCAGCAGCAGCCGACCGATCAACCGGCACCCGCCGCTGAAGAGAGCGCGTTAGCAAGCGCCGAAGCGCAGGCCGCCGAAACCGTGATCGTCACTGAACAGGTGGCAGAACAGCAGGCCGAATCGCCGGTTCACGCCGACGCTGAAACGCATCCCGTTGCGGAAGCAGAAACCGCAGCCGAATCCGACGCTAACGCTGATGACGCAGAAACCGCTGCCGTTAGCGCGATTGAAGAAGAGGTACTGCCGGAAGATCATCCGCAGCCGGAGCTGATGCCGGTTGAAGAGGAGCCGCAGGCTGAAGAACTGATTATTGAAGCACCGGTTTTATCTGAGGAGCCTCAGCCAGAGGACGCAGACGCACCGCTGAGCGATGAAGAGCTGGAAGCGCTGGCGTTAGCGGAAACCTATGCCGAAGACGCGGCAGAAGAGCTTGTGGCGACAGACACCGTGAGCGATCTGCCGCTGGCGGCCGCGCCGATTGTGGCTCAGGAGCAGGAGCGCCCCACCAAAGAGGGCTTCTTTGCCCGCCTGAAACGCAGCCTGGTCAAAACGCGTGAAAACCTCGGATCCGGCTTTATCAGCCTGTTCCGCGGCAAAAAAATCGATGACGAGCTGTTTGAAGAGCTGGAAGAGCAGCTGCTGATTGCCGATGTCGGCGTGGAAACCACGCGCCGCATCATCACCAGCCTGACGCAACAGGCCAGCCGTAAGCAGCTGCGCGATGCCGAAGCGCTGTATGGCCTGCTGAAGGCTGAAATGGCCGGCATTCTGGAAAAGGTCGATGCCCCGCTGGATGTGGCGGGCAAAACACCGTTCGTTATCCTGATGGTCGGCGTTAACGGCGTGGGTAAAACCACCACCATCGGTAAGCTGGCGCGTCAGTATCAGGCGCAGGGCAAGTCCGTCATGCTGGCGGCGGGTGACACCTTCCGCGCGGCGGCGGTAGAGCAGCTGCAGGTCTGGGGCCAGCGCAACAATATTCCGGTGGTCGCGCAGCATACGGGCGCGGATTCTGCGTCGGTCATTTTTGACGCCATCCAGGCGGCGAAATCGCGCCACGTTGACGTGCTGATCGCCGATACCGCCGGCCGCCTGCAGAACAAAGCGCACCTGATGGAAGAGCTGAAAAAAATCACCCGCGTGATGAAGAAGCTGGACGAAGAGGCACCGCATGAGGTGATGCTGACGATTGACGCCAGCACCGGCCAGAACGCCATCAGCCAGGCGAAGCTGTTCCACGAAGCGGTCGGCCTGACCGGCATCACCCTGACCAAGCTCGACGGCACCGCAAAAGGTGGCGTGATCTTCTCGGTGGCCGATCAGTTTGGCATTCCGATTCGTTATATCGGTGTCGGGGAAGGCATCGAAGATTTACGGCCGTTTAAGGCCGCCGACTTTATTGAGGCACTGTTTGCCCGAGAGGAATAATTGGCATGATTCGCTTTGAAGAGGTCAGTAAGGCTTATCTGGGAGGACGCCAGGCGCTGCAGGGCGTGGATTTCCATTTGCGTCCCGGTGAGATGGCGTTTCTGACCGGCCACTCAGGCGCGGGGAAAAGTACCTTACTGAAGCTGATTTGTGGCATTGATCGCCCGAGCGCCGGGCAAATCTGGTTCAGCGGTCACGATATTTCCCGGCTGCGTCACAGCGAAGTGCCTTTCCTGCGCCGTCAGATCGGCATGATTTTCCAGGATCACCACCTGTTGATGGATCGTTCGGTCTACGACAACGTGGCGATCCCGCTGATTATTTCCGGGGCCAGCGGCGAGGATATTCGCCGTCGCGTGTCGGCGGCGCTGGACAAAGTCGGCCTGCTCGACAAAGCAAAAAGTTATCCGATTCAGCTCTCTGGCGGTGAACAGCAGCGCGTCGGCATTGCCCGCGCGGTAGTGAATAAACCGGCCGTGCTGCTGGCGGATGAACCGACCGGTAACCTCGATAACGCGCTGTCGGAAGATATTTTGCGCCTGTTTGAAGAGTTCAACCGCGTGGGCGTTACGGTACTGATGGCGACGCACGACATCGGGCTGATCGCACGCCGCAATTATCGCGTGATGACGCTTAATCAGGGACGTCTGCACGGAGGCCACGATGGTCAATAAACGTAACAAGCGTCCGGCTGCGCCGAAAACGGCGAAGCAGCCGTCAAAGAGCAAAGCGCTGAAAGGCGGCTGGCAGGAGCAGTGGCGCTACGCGTGGCGCGGTACGCTGTCCGACATGTATCGTCAGCCGCTGGCGACGCTGCTGACGGTAATGGTCATCGCAATTTCGCTGACGCTGCCCAGCGTGTGCTACATGGTGTGGAAAAACGTCAGCCAGGCCGCCGCGCAGTGGTACCCGGCGCCGCAGCTGACGGTTTACCTCGACAAAGCGCTGGATGACACGGCGGCAGAGAACGTGACCGCCGAGCTGAAAAAGCTCGATGGCGTGGACAAGGTGAACTACCTGACGCGTGAAGAGGCGCAAAGCGAGTTCCGCAACTGGTCCGGTTTTGGTGGTGCGATGGATATGCTGGAGCAGAACCCACTGCCAGCGGTGGCGATCATCACGCCGAAGCTGAACTTCCAGAACTCCGATACCATGGCCAATCTGCGCGATCGCGTGGCGAAAGTGCAGGGCGTGGATGAAGTGCGCATGGATGACAGCTGGTTTGCGCGTTTAGCCGCACTCACCGGGCTGGTGGGACAGGTGGCGTCAATGATCGGCCTGCTGATGGTGGTAGCGGTGTTCCTGGTGATTGGCAACAGCGTGCGCCTGAGCATTTTTGCCCGGCGCGACACCATCAACGTGCAGAAGCTGATTGGCGCGACCGATGGCTTTATTCTGCGGCCCTTCCTCTACGGCGGCGCGCTGCTCGGTTTCAGCGGTGCGGTGCTGTCGCTGATTCTGTCGGAAGTGCTGGTGCTACGCCTGCAATCAGTGGTGGCGCAGGTCGCCTCGGTCTTCGGTACCAGCTTCGCGCTGGAGGGCTTTTCGTGGGATGAAGGTCTGCTGCTGCTGTTAATCGCGGCCATCATCGGCTGGATTGCCGCGTGGCTGGCGACAGTGCAACATTTACGTCGTTTTACGCCGCAGTAACCCATAGCAACGATTTTTTGATATACTCTTCCTCTGCTGCCGACGACCTGGGAGCAGAGGATTTCTCCGATTTCCCCCGCCGTCATCTGTGTGTAAAATATTCACTGCTATAATTGAACTTGTGGATAACTTTGACGTCCAAGTAGCACAGATTGCTTTTGGTTTTCACGCGTCGTTGACATAATGTAACGGCTGCGCAGGGAAACGAGCAGCAAGTCCATTGAATTTGTGAGGGTTTGAATGACCAAAGAAATGCAAACTTTAGCGATTGCTCCTCTGGGCAACCTGGAATCTTACGTCCGGGCTGCTAACAACTGGCCGGTATTAACGGCAGAAGAGGAAAAAGCACTGGCTGAGCGGCTGCATTACCAGGGCGATCTGGATGCAGCTAAGACGCTGATCCTGTCTCACCTGCGCTTTGTTGTTCATATCGCTCGTAACTATTCCGGTTACGGCCTGCCGCAGGCGGACCTGATCCAGGAAGGTAACATCGGCCTGATGAAGGCGGTGCGTCGCTTCAACCCGGAAGTCGGGGTGCGTCTGGTGTCATTTGCCGTACATTGGATCAAAGCGGAGATTCACGAGTACGTGCTGCGTAACTGGCGTATCGTGAAAGTTGCCACCACCAAAGCACAGCGCAAACTGTTCTTTAACCTGCGTAAAACCAAGCAGCGTCTCGGCTGGTTCAATCAGGATGAAGTCGAAATGGTGGCGCGCGAGCTGGGTGTCAGCAGCAAAGACGTGCTGGAAATGGAGTCGCGCATGGCGGCCCAGGATATGACCTTCGACATGTCGTCTGATGACGATGCGGGCGAAGGCAAGCCGATGGCACCGGTGCTGTATCTGCAGGATAAAACCTCTGACTTTGCCGACGGCATTGAAGAAGATAACTGGGATGCGCATGCCGCTGACAAGCTGAGCGATGCAATGCTGAGCCTCGATGAGCGTAGCCAGCACATTATCCGCGCCCGCTGGCTGGATGATGACAACAAAACCACGCTGCAGGAGCTGGCCGACCAGTACGGTGTGTCTGCCGAGCGCGTGCGTCAGCTGGAAAAGAACGCCATGAAGAAACTGCGTATGGCGATTGAAGCCTGATTAACGGCTGACAGATAAATGGGGCGACCACCGGGTCGCCCTTTTTTATGCGCGCAATAACCTGCGATGACTTATGACCTGTGCGGATTACAGCACGGTCGCCATGAATGGCGACCCTACAGGACACGCATGCATAGGCATCGTTAATCACGATCCCACGCAATCTGTACGCTCGTTCGCAATCCCCGCAGGGTGCGCATTCATGCGCACCGTTAATCACGCTACTGCGCCACATACGTATTCATGCGCACCGCTCTGCACGGCGTAAAATCGCCGCTTAACGCACCCACCCGTCGCTCTGCGCGCGGAAACCACACGCCTGCATAAACGCCGCGCGCACGCGCTGATCGTCTTCGCCGTCATCGGCAACCCACCAGTGATCCAGCGCGCTGTTCTGCGCTATCGTCTCTTCCAGCAGATATTGCCCTACGCCGCGCCGCCGCGTGACTTCACGCACTTCCAGCTGAGTAATCTTGCCCAGCGTGCCGCGAATCTCCAGCCGCAGCGCGCCGAGCAGGCGATCGTTAAAGCGCGCTGCATACAGCCGCTGCGCTTCACTGAGGCTGGCTTCCAGCTGCGCGATATCCTGCTGCGGCCAGACTTTGGCTAAATCCAGTCGATCCTGCGGTGTCAGCGTGCTGATGCGCTGAATAGTGAGCTTCATAACCCTTACCTGTACTGGCAGAAAGGCCTTAGTGTAGCGAATTTAGACAGTCAGAGCGCTGTCACTTTTTTGCGATGAAAAGAGGTCAAATGCCAGCCACTTTGCCAGGATTGTGGAGTAAGCCAGCATCGATCGCTGAAAAAGCCAGCATAACGCGCTGGCCTGGTGGTGAAAAACCGGCCATAAAAACCAGAGTAATCTGCTGTTCCTGTCAGCTTTTACTGAATATGTCAGTTGATTTACAGAAGAAAGTTCCTGTTTAATAACCTGAAAAATAAAGCCTTCTTAACAAAAAATGCCTGAAAAGAGCGCTAACTCATTATTCTCAAATCAGTTTTGCTCTTTGACTGGCAGATAAATAACCAATCACAACAGACACGACACAACAGATGGGGAAGTTCGCATGAAAATGAGTAAAGGACGCGCATTACTGGCGGGTTGCGTAGCGCTGGCGATGAGCCATGCGGTACTGGCGAAAGACATCAAAATTGCGATTGTCGGTGCGGCAACCGGCCCGGTGGCGCAGTACGGTGACATGCAGTTCACCGGTGCGGCCCAGGCGATCAAGGACATCAACGCCAAAGGCGGCGTAAACGGCGACAAGCTGGTCGGCGTAGAATATGACGACGCCTGTGACCCGAAACAGGCGGTTGCGGTGGCCAACAAAGTGGTCAATGACGGCATCAAATACGTTATCGGCCACCTGTGCTCCTCCTCCACTCAGCCGGCATCAGACATTTATAACGATGAAGGCATTCTGATGATCACCCCGGCGGCTACCGCGCCTGAACTGACCGCGCGCGGCTATGCCGACGTGATGCGTACCACCGGTCTGGATTCCGATCAGGGCCCGACCGCTGCCAACTACATCCTCGATCAGATCAAACCAAAACGTATTGCCGTGGTGCATGACAAGCAGCAGTACGGTCAGGGCCTGGCGGAATCCGTGCAGAAAACCCTGAAGGCGAAAGGCGGCAACGTGGTGCTGTTCGAAGGGATCACCGCTGGCGATAAAGACTTCTCCACGCTGATTGCGCGCCTGAAGAAAGAGAACGTCGACTTCGTTTACTACGGCGGTTACTACCCGGAACTGGGCCAGATTCTGCGTCAGGCCAAAACCGCCGGTCTGAAAGCCGGCTTTATGGGACCAGAAGGGGTCGGCAACGCTTCCCTGTCTAACATCGCGGGTGACGCCTCTGAAGGCCTGTACGTGACGCTGCCGAAGCGCTACGACCAGCTGCCAGACAACAAAGCGATTGTGGACGCGATCAAAGCCAACAGCGCATCAAACCGCAAAGATCCAACCGGTCCGTTCGTCTGGACCACCTATGCGGCTATTCAGTCGCTGGTAGCGGGCATTGAGCGCAGCAAAAGCGATGAGCCTGATGCGATTGCTAAAAACCTGAAAGAGGGTGCGCCGGTACCCACCGTGATGGGTAACCTGAGCTGGGACCAGAAGGGCGATCTGAAGGGCTTCGAATTTGGCGTCTTCAAATGGCACAAAGACGGTTCTTCTACCGCGGTTAAGTAAGCACGCTCCTGAATTGTCCCTCTCCTGATGGGCGAGGGCAGGGTGCGACACCGCGCGCACGCGCTGAATGAGGCGCTGCGACGCGGTGCTCTCACCCTAACCCGGTGCCGAACGCACCGGGGATTTCCCGTTTACATGCAGGTCCTCACTATGTCCGAGCAGTTTCTCTATTTCATTCAGCAGATGTTCAACGGGGTCACCCTCGGGAGCACCTACGCGCTGATCGCCATCGGTTACACCATGGTTTACGGCATCATCGGCATGATCAACTTCGCCCACGGCGAGGTATACATGATCGGCAGCTATGTCTCCTTTATCGTGATCGCCGCCCTGATGATGATGGGTATCGACACCTCGTGGCTGATGATTGCCGCCGGGTTCGTGATGGCGGTGATTATCTCCAGCGCCTACGGCTGGAGCATCGAGCGCGTGGCGTATAAGCCGGTGCGCTCCTCCAAACGCCTGATCGCGCTGATCTCGGCGATTGGTATGTCGATCTTTCTGCAGAACTACGTCAGCCTGACGCAGGGCTCGCGCGATCTGGCGCTGCCCAGCCTGATCACCGGCCAGTGGACGCTGGGTGAGAGCAACGGCTTTGCCGCCACGCTCACCACCATGCAGCTGGTTATCTGGGTCGTCACCTTCCTCGCGATGCTGGCGCTGACGCTGTTCATCCGCTATTCGCGCATGGGCCGCGCCTGCCGTGCCTGCGCTGAAGACCTGAAAATGGCCAGCCTGCTGGGCATCAACACCGACCGCGTGATCTCACTGACCTTTGTGATCGGCGCGGCGATGGCGGCCGTGGCTGGCGTGCTGCTGGGGCAGTTTTACGGCTCCATTAACCCGTTCATCGGCTTTATGGCCGGCATGAAAGCCTTTACCGCGGCGGTACTGGGCGGCATCGGCAGCATTCCGGGCGCGATGATTGGCGGCCTGGTGCTGGGCATTGCGGAAGCGCTGACGTCAGCCTATCTGTCGACCGAATATAAAGACGTGGTGTCGTTCGCGCTGCTGATCGTGGTGCTGCTGGTGATGCCAACCGGTATCCTGGGCCGTCCGGAGGTGGAGAAAGTATGAAACGCCTCGGTCTGGTTAACGCCGTGGTCTCCACGGTGATGCTGCTGGTGCTCGCCAGCTTCTTTATGGGTATGCGCCTCGATCTCGACGGCACCAAACTGGTGGTGGCGAATGCGGGCGCCGTGCGCTGGAACTGGATCTTCCTCGGCTGCGCAGTGGTGTTTGTGTTCCAGCTGCTGCGTCCGCTGTTGCAGGGCAAGCTCAAGCGCAGTGGCAAAGGGCTGGTGCTGCCGGGTTTTGACGGTTCGACACCAAAACAAAAGCTGCTGATGCTGCTGGTGATTGTTGCTGCCGTCGCCTGGCCCTTCTTTGTATCGCGCGGCAGCGTGGATATCGCCACCCTGACGCTGATCTACGTGATGCTCGGCCTCGGCCTGAATGTGGTAGTGGGCCTGTCCGGCCTGCTGGTGCTGGGCTACGGCGGCTTTTACGCCATCGGTGCTTACACCTTTGCGCTGCTGAATCACTATTACGGCTTTGGCTTCTGGGAAAGTTTGCCGCTGGCCGGCATTGTTGCCGGTGCCTTTGGCCTGCTGCTGGGCTTCCCGGTGCTGCGGCTGCGCGGTGACTATCTGGCGATTGTGACGCTCGGCTTTGGTGAGATCGTGCGTATTCTGCTGCTGAACAGCACATCAATCACTGGCGGTCCCAACGGAATCGCGCAGATCCCCAAGCCGAGCCTGTTTGGTATTGAATTTGGCCGGCGCGTCAGTGAAGGCGGCTGGACCACCTTCCACGATCTGACGGGCCTGGCGTACGATCCCAATCACCGCGTGATTTTCCTTTATCTGGTGGCGCTGCTGCTGGTGGTGCTGACGCTGTTCGTCATCAATCGTTTGCTGCGCATGCCGCTGGGGCGCGCGTGGGAAGCGCTGCGTGAAGATGAGATTGCCTGCCGTTCACTCGGTCTCAGCCCAACGCGCATCAAGCTGACGGCCTTTACCATCAGCGCGGTGTTCGCCGGTTTCGCCGGTACGCTGTTTGCCGCGCGTCAGGGCTTTGTCAGCCCGGAATCTTTCACTTTTGTCGAGTCCGCGTTTGTGCTGGCGATTGTGGTGCTGGGCGGCATGGGTTCGCAGCTGGCGGTGATCCTGGCCGCGATTCTGCTGGTGGTGTCGCGCGAGCTGATGCGTGATTTGAACGAGTACAGCATGCTGGTGCTCGGTGGGTTGATGGTGCTGATGATGATCTGGCGTCCGCAGGGGCTGCTGCCGATGAAGCGTCCGCACCTGAAGCTGAAACAGGCAAAACAAGGAGAGCAGGCATGAGTCAGCCTTTATTAGCCGTTGAAGGCCTGATGATGCGCTTCGGCGGCCTGCTGGCCGTCAACAACGTGGCGCTGGAACTGCATCCGCAGGAGATCGTCTCGCTGATTGGCCCGAACGGGGCGGGGAAAACCACGGTATTCAACTGCCTGACCGGTTTCTATAAGCCAACGGGCGGCACCATCAAACTGCGCGATCAGCCATTGCAGGGCCTGCCGGGGCAGAAGATCGCGCGCATGGGCGTGGTGCGAACTTTCCAGCACGTGCGCCTGTTCCGTGAGATGACGGTGATTGAAAACCTGCTGGTGGCGCAGCATCAGCATTTGAAAAGCGGCGTGTTCTCCGGGCTGTTTAAAACCCCGGCGTTCCGGCGTGGCGAGAGCGAAGCGCTGGACCGCGCGGCCAGCTGGCTGGAGCGCATTGGCCTGCTGGAGCTGGCTAACCGCCAGGCCGGCAATCTGGCTTACGGCCAGCAGCGCCGGCTGGAGATCGCCCGCTGCATGGTGACGCGTCCGGAAATCCTGATGCTCGACGAACCGGCCGCCGGCCTCAACCCGCGCGAAACGCACGAGCTGGATGAGCTGATCGCTGAACTGCGTGGCGAACACAAGGTGACGGTGTTGCTGATTGAACACGATATGAAACTGGTGATGGGCATTTCTGACCGCATTTATGTGGTGAATCAGGGAACGCCGCTGGCCAACGGTACGCCGGAAGAAGTGCGTAACAACCCGGATGTGATCCGTGCTTATTTAGGTGAGGCGTAACATGGCGAACCCGATTTTAACTTTACAGGGTGTCAGTGCGCACTATGGCCCGATCCAGGCACTGCATAACATTAATCTGCATATCAGTCAGGGCGAAATCGTGACGCTGATTGGCGCTAACGGCGCGGGTAAAACCACGCTGCTCGGTACGCTGTGTGGCGAGCCGCGCGCCACCAGCGGCACCATCACCTTTGATGGCAAAACGATTACCGACTGGCAGACGGCAAAAATCATGCGTGAAGCGATTGCCATCGTACCGGAAGGCCGGCGCGTATTTTCGCGCATGACGGTGGAAGAGAACCTGGCGATGGGCGGCTTTTTCGCGACGCGTCAGCAGTATCAGGAGCGCATTGAGCGCGTTTATCAGCTGTTCCCCCGGCTGGCGGAGCGCAAAGTGCAGCGCGCCGGCACCATGTCCGGCGGTGAGCAGCAGATGCTGGCGATTGGCCGCGCGCTCATGAGTCAGCCGCGCCTGCTGCTGCTGGACGAGCCATCGCTGGGTCTGGCGCCGATCATTATCCAGCAGATTTTCGACACCATCGAACAGCTACGTAAAGAGGGCATGACCATCTTCCTCGTCGAGCAGAACGCCAACCAGGCGCTGAAGCTGGCCGATCGCGGTTACGTGCTGGAGAACGGTCACGTGGTGCTGGAGGATAGCGGTGAAGCGTTGTTATCCAATGAAGCGGTGAGAAGCGCGTATTTAGGCGCCTGACCTGGCTTACTTGTCAGATTGCGGTTGGGCAGTGCTCGCCATCCTCACGTACTACATGTACGCTGCGGTGGCTGCGCGCTGTCCGCCCGTAATCTGACTGCGCCGCCGACGGTCATTAACCTGAGTGCGGAATAACAAATAATTCTCACCCACTTACACTCCATCGTCCCTGCGCTTACCCCGTCATATTCCCGTCATAATCCTGTTATTTTTCCGTCATTTCCCCGTGTCATGTTACTTCGCGAACAAAAAATGCGTGATATCGCGCGCGCCACAAGCACAGGAAACCCTTATGTCCGCTTTTACGCTTCGTCCCCGCCTGATGAGTCTGCTGCTCGGTCTGGCGATCAGCGGTAATGCGCTGGCTGCTACCGAAATCCCTTTCTGGCACTCAATGGAAGGCGAGTTAGGCAAAGAAGTCGATTCTCTGGCACAGCGTTTTAACCAGGCTCACCCGGATTACAAAATCGTTCCGACCTATAAAGGCAACTACGAGCAGAGCCTGGCCGCGGGTATCGCTGCGGTGCGCAGCGGTAAGGCACCGGCCATTCTGCAGGTTTACGAAGTGGGCACCGCCACCATGATGGCCTCTAAAGCCATCGTGCCGGTGCATGAAGTGTTTAAAGACGCCGGCGTGCCGATGGACCCGAAACAGTTTGTTCCTGCGGTTGCCGGTTACTACAGCGACAGCAACGGCCAGCTGATCTCACAGCCGTTTAACAGCTCCACGCCGGTGCTGTACTACAACAAAGACGCGTTCAAAAAAGCCGGTCTTAATCCGGATCAGCCCCCGAAAACCTGGCAGGCGCTGGCGCAGGATGCCGCCGCGCTGCGTAAAGCCGGCATGAGCTGCGGCTATGCCAGCGGCTGGCAGGGCTGGATTCAGATCGAAAACTTCAGCGCCTGGCATGGCCTGCCGGTTGCCACCAAAAACAACGGCTTTGACGGTACCGACGCGGTGCTGGAGTTCAACAAACCCGTGCAGGTGCGCCACATCCAACTGCTGGAAGAGATGAATAAGAAAGGTGATTTCACCTACTTTGGCCGTAAAGATGAGTCGACGTCCAAGTTCTATAACGGCGACTGCGGTATCACCACCGCCTCATCCGGTTCGCTGGCCGACATTAAGCATTACGCCAAATTCAACTTTGGCGTGGGCATGATGCCGTACGATGACACCGTGCCGAACGCACCGCAGAACGCCATTATCGGTGGCGCCAGCCTGTGGGTGATGAAAGGCAAAGATGCCGCCACTTACAAAGGCGCGGCTGAGTTCATGAAGTTCCTCGCCCAGCCGGATATCGCGGCAGAATGGCACCAGAAAACCGGTTATCTGCCGATCACCACCGCGGCTTATGAGCTGACCAAACAGCAGGGCTTCTATGACAAAAACCCGGGCGCGGACATCGCCACGCGGCAGATGCTGAATAAAGATCCGCTGCCGTTCACCAAAGGTATGCGTCTGGGCAACATGCCGCAGATTCGTACCATCGTCGACGAAGAGCTGGAAGGCGTGTGGACTGGCAAACAGTCGCCACAGGCAGCGCTGGACAACGCGGTGAAACGCGGCAACGAACTGCTGCGTCGCTTTGAACAGCAAGTGAAGTAACTCCGTAATGGCGGGATGGACGGGTAAGTCCGTCCCGCTGTCTCTTTCTGACGAGCCTGCTATGTCCTCATCATCACGTCCGGTTTTCCGCGCCCGTTTGTTGCCGTATCTGCTGGTGGCACCGCAGCTGGCGATCACCGCGATCTTTTTTCTCTGGCCCGCCGGAGAGGCGCTGTGGTACTCGCTGCAAAGCATCGATCCGTTTGGCATCTCCAGCACCTTTGTTGGCCTTGATAACTTCCGCCGCCTGTTCAGTGACGACTACTACCTTGATTCGTTCTGGACCACCCTCGTGTTTAGCGCGCTGGTGACGGTATGCGGCATGACATTCTCGCTGCTGCTGGCGGCGCTGGTGGATTACGTTATCCGGCTGAAAAAGCTCTATCAGACGCTGCTGCTGCTGCCCTATGCGGTAGCGCCGGTGGTTGCGGCGGTGCTGTGGATGTTCCTGTTCAACCCGGGGCTGGGGCTGTTCAGCCATCTGCTGAACCAGTTTGGCTACAACTGGAACTATGCGCAGAACAGCGGTCAGGCGATGTTCCTGATCGTATTAGCGTCGATCTGGCAGCAAATGAGCTACAACTTCCTGTTTTTCTTTGCCGCGCTGCAGTCCATTCCTAAATCGCTGGTGGAAGCCGCGGCGATTGACGGTGCCGGACCGGTGCGCCGTTTCTTTAATCTGTCGCTGCCGCTGATTACGCCGGTCAGCTTTTTCCTGCTGGTGGTGAATCTGGTTTACGCCTTTTTCGACACCTTCCCGGTGATTGATGCTGCCACCGGCGGCGGGCCGGTACAGGCTACAACCACGCTGATCTACAAAATCTACCGCGAAGGCTTCACCGGGCTCGATCTCTCGTCGTCCGCCGCGCAGTCGGTGGTGCTGATGTTGCTGGTTATCGGCCTGACCATTCTGCAATTCCGCTTTGTCGAGCGTAAGGTGCAATACCAATGATTGAAAACCGACGCGGGCTGGATATCTTCGCCCACACGCTGCTGGCGCTGGGGGTGCTGACCATTCTGTTCCCGCTGTACGTGGCGTTTGTCGCCGCGACGCTGGATAACAATGCGGTGTATCAGGTGCCGATGACGCTGGTGCCCGGCCCGCATCTCATCGACAACATCACCCACATCTGGCGCGATGGCGTCAACGGCAGCGCGGCGTTTGGCCTGATGATGCTGAACAGCCTGATCATGGCGCTGGGCATCACCGTGGGCAAAATCACGGTGTCGATGCTCTCAGCGTTTGCGCTGGTATGGTTTCGTTTTCCGCTGCGCACGCTGTTTTTCTGGCTGATCTTCATCACCCTGATGCTGCCGGTAGAAGTGCGTATTTTCCCGACGGTGGAGGTGATCTCCACGCTGCACATGCTGGACAGTTACAGCGGTCTGACATTGCCGCTGATGGCCTCCGCGACCGCCACGTTCCTGTTCCGCCAGTTTTTTATGTCGCTGCCGGATGAGCTGATTGAAGCGGCGCGCATTGACGGCGCCAGTCCGATGCGTTTCTTCTGGGATATCGTGCTGCCGCTGTCAAAAACCAATCTCGCCGCGCTGTTTGTCATCACCTTTATTTACGGCTGGAACCAGTATCTGTGGCCGCTGTTGATCATCAACGATGCCGGACTGAGCACTGCCGTGGCGGGGGTTAAAAGTATGATCAACACCAGCGGCGGTCCGACGCAGTGGAACGAAGTGATGGCGGCGATGTTATTAACCCTGATCCCACCGGTGGTGGTGGTGCTTGTGATGCAGCGCGCCTTTGTGCGTGGCCTGGTGGAGAGTGAGAAATAGATGGCAGCGGTAACCCTTCAGACCGTTACGAAATCGTATGACGGCAAAAACCAAATCATTCAGCCGCTGAACATCACCATCAATGACGGTGAGTTTATGGTGATGGTCGGCCCATCCGGCTGCGGGAAATCGACGCTGCTGCGCATGGTGGCCGGGCTGGAGCGCGTCACCTCGGGCGATATCTACATCGATGATCGGCGCGTCACCGACATGGAGCCGAAAGATCGCGGCATCGCCATGGTATTCCAGAATTACGCGCTCTACCCGCACATGACGGTGGGAGAAAACATGGCTTACGGTCTGAAGATCCGCGGCATGGGCAAGGAACAGATTACCCAGCGGGTGATGGATGCGGCGCGCAGTCTGGAGCTTGATCACCTGTTGCAGCGCCGTCCGCGTGAGCTCTCCGGCGGCCAGCGTCAGCGCGTGGCCATGGGCCGCGCCATCGTGCGGGAACCGGCGGTGTTTCTGTTTGATGAGCCGCTGTCGAACCTGGATGCGCGCCTGCGCGTGCAGATGCGTCTGGAGCTGCAGCAACTGCACCGCCGGCTGAAAACCACCAGCCTGTACGTCACGCACGATCAGGTTGAAGCCATGACGCTGGCCGAGCGCGTGATGGTGATGAACAAAGGCGTGGTGGAGCAGGTGGGCACGCCGGTCGAAGTGTATGAGCGTCCGGCCAGTCAGTTTGTTGCGTCGTTCATCGGCGCGCCGGCGATGAACCTGCTACCCGGTCAGATTAACAGCGATGGCTCGCGCTTTACGCTCGACGCGCTCAACAGCCTGCCGCTCGGCGCTGGCAAAGCGCGATGGGCCAACCGTCCGCTGACGCTCGGCATTCGTCCCGAGCATATTCAGCTCAGCAGCCGTGAGGCCGGCGGTGTGCCGCTGGTGGTGGATACGCTGGAGATCCTCGGCGCGGACAATCTTGCGCACGGCCACATTGGCAACACACGGCTGGTGGTGCGTTTGCCGCACAGCGAGCGGCCGCAGGCTGGCAGCAGCCTGTGGCTACAACTGCCGCCAGATGCGTTACACTTCTTCGATTCTACCCATGGAAAGCGTCTGGAATGAGTGTAAAAAACTGGCCCTATCCGCACATTGTTGCGCATCGCGGCGGCGGCAAGCTGGCCCCGGAAAACACCCTGGCGGCGATTGATGTCGGCGCGCACTACGGTCATACCATGATCGAATTCGACGCCAAACTGTCACAGGATAAGCAGATTTTCCTGCTGCACGATGACACGCTGGACCGCACCAGCAACGGCTGGGGCGTGGCGGGCGATCTGCCGTGGCAGCAGCTGGCGCAGCTGGATGCCGGCAGCTGGTTTAGCCGTGAATTTGACGGTGAACCGCTGGCATTGCTGAGCGAGGTGGCGGCGCGCTGCCGCCAGCATCAGATGATGGCCAACATTGAGATCAAACCCAGCAGCGGTACCGAGGTGGAAACCGGGCGCGGTGTGGCGCTGGCCGCGCGTACGCTGTGGCAGGGACAAACGGCACCGCTGCTGTCCTCGTTCTCGTATGCGGCGCTGGAAGCGGCGATGCAGGCCGCGCCGGAGCTGCCGCGCGGCCTGCTGCTGGATGAGTGGCACGACGACTGGCAGACGCTTATCGCCGCGCTCGACTGCGTCTCCATCCATTTAAATCATCGCTTGCTGGACGCCGGACGCACCGCCGCGCTTAAAGCCGCCGGTCTGCGTATTCTGGCGTATACCGTGAATCAGCCCGCGCGGGCGCGCGAGCTGCTGAGCTGGGGCGTGGATGCCATCTGTACCGATCGCATTGATGCTATCGGCCCGGACTTCCGTTAATTGCCGTACTGTGTTTGTGTATTGCTGTTCTGCTGGCCCGGCTGCGACTGAATCACGCGCTGCCGGGCGCTATCGCGCCGCTCCTGCAGCTTACGCTGCATCTCCTGATTTTGCTGCTGCTGATCCTGACGCAACTGCTGCTGCTGTTGCTGCTGCTGGATCTGCATGCGCGTCTGCATCCGCTGCTGGCTTGGGTTATAGCCGGGTTGATTCGGTTGGTTAGTGTTGTTCAGCATGTTCGCCATGCCGCTCAGCGGCATCAGTGCCGCGATAACAATCAGCCATTTTTTCATGGTGTTCCTCCATCAGTGCGGCCTGCTGTGTGAGGTTGCTCGCCACCCGGCAGCAACCGCCGCAACCATAAGTTTATGCGATATCACAAACCCCAAAACCAGGAGTGCACCTAATTTGGCTTAACTGCTATCTTTTTTACAGTATTTGCAAACACTTGCAGCAATCAATAACAAATGTAAACAACTGAAAGGATGGTGGCGGGATGAGGATACATAACGGTGTGCGCCAGTTCGGCTGGGCGCTGTTAATGAGTTTTACCGTGGTGCAGGGGGCGCAGGCAGCGCCAGCCAGCGCACCGCCGGTGTCATATGGCGTCGACAGCGACACCTTTCACCCGGTGAAAGCACAGCACGGGATGGTTGCGTCAGTGGACGCCATGGCAACCCGGGTGGGCGTCGATATCCTCAAACAAGGGGGTAACGCGGTAGATGCAGCGATTGCGGTGGGCTTTGCGCTGGCGGTCACTCACCCGCAGGCGGGTAACCTGGGCGGTGGCGGCTTTATGCTGCTGCGCACCGCTGCCGGCCGCACCACCGCCATTGATTTCCGCGAGATGGCGCCGGCGCGTGCCTCGCGCGATATGTTCCTGGATAAGCAGGGCAACGCGGATAGTAAGTTATCACTCACTTCTCATCTGGCTTCCGGCACGCCGGGCACCGTAGCCGGTTTTGCCCTGGCAGCGCAAAAGTACGGCACGCTGCCGCTCAGCACGCTGCTGGCGCCGGCGATCAAACTGGCGCGCGACGGCATCATCGTTAACGATGCGCTGGCTGACGATCTCGCTACCTACGGTAAAGAGAACCTGATCAACCACGACAACAGTCGCGCCATTTTCTACAAAGCCGACGGTCAGCCTTACCAGAAGGGTGATCGCCTGGTGCAGAAAAACCTCGCGCACAGCCTGCAGCTGATTGCTCAGCAGGGGCCGGATGCTTTCTACAAAGGCAAAATTGCCGATGAGATCGCCGCCGAAATGGCGCAGCACGGCGGGCTGATTGGCAAGGCGGATCTGGCGGCCTACCGCGCAGTGGAACGCAAGCCGGTAAGCGGCAGCTACCGTGGTTACGAGGTGTTCTCCATGCCGCCACCGTCGTCCGGCGGCATTCATATCGTGCAGATCCTCAATATCCTGGAAAACTTCGACCTGGCGAAATGGGGCTTTGGCAGCGCGGACGCTATGCAGGTGATGGCTGAGGCGGAAAAATACGCCTACGCCGACCGCTCCGAGTATCTCGGCGATCCCGACTTCGTTAAGGTGCCGCAGCAGGCGCTGACCAGCAAAGCCTACGCTAAAACGCTGGCCCAGCAGATTGACGTCAACAAGGCGCGCCCCTCAGCCGACATCAAGCCCGGCAAGCTGGCACCGTACGAGAGCAATCAAACCACTCACTTCTCGGTGGTGGATAAAGACGGCAACGCGGTGGCGGTGACCTATACGCTGAATACCTACTTTGGCAGCGGCGTGGTGGCCGGTAACAGCGGCATTCTGATGAACAATGAAATGGATGATTTCTCCGCCAAGCCGGGCACGCCAAACGTCTATGGCCTGGTGGGCGGTGAGGCGAACGCGATTCAGCCGGCCAAACGTCCGCTGTCATCGATGTCGCCAACCATTGTGGCGAAAGACGGTAAAACCTGGCTGGTGACCGGCAGCCCGGGCGGCAGTCGGATTATCACCACCGTGCTGCAAATGGTGGTGAACAGTATCGATTTCGGCATGAACGTGGCGGAAGCCACCAATGCGCCGCGCTTCCACCATCAGTGGCTGCCGGATCAGCTGCGCGTCGAGAAGGGCTTCAGCCCGGATACGCTGCGTCTGCTGGAAGCAAAAGGTCAGCATGTCAAAGTGCTGCCGGCGATGGGCAGCACGCAGAGCATCATGATTGGCCCGGACGGCATGCGCTACGGCGCGTCCGACCCACGCTCGGTGGATGATTTGAGTGCCGGGTATTAACGTCGCGCAATAAATTGCGCCGCTACCTCACCGTGCACCGGCCGGTAGCGGCGCGATTCATCGCGCATTCCCTTTCAGACGTGCCATGTAATGCGTATCAATCATCTGGCCGTCGCGGACCGCGAAACCTCTGGCGGTACCTTCAATCTCAAAACCAAACTGCTGATACAAACCCATGGCCTGGTAATTATCCGCAAATACCGTCAGTTCAATTCGCGTGACCTGCAGCCAGTTGTCGCACAGATCCACCATCGCCGCCATCAGCGCTTTACCCACGCCGCGCCGGTGAAATGCCGGATCAACGCCCATGCCGATAGTGGCGCAATGACGGCGGCGTGCCACCGCCATAACTTCCAGCGTCAGCTGACCGACAACCTGCCCGTCAATACAGGCCACCAGCATGGTGACATGGGGACGGGGATTCGCGAGCCGCTCCTGCCAGAGTGACGGTGACTGATACGGCAGATGCAGCGTGCCCGCCTGGGTTTCCGGCTGGCTATAGATACGCGTCAGAACGGCGGCATCTTCGGGCGTTGCGTGACGAACAGTAACCTGACTCATAAAGCAGCTCCTTGCACTCAGTGAATGAAATCCCCTTTAACATCAGGGAATTCGCGCGCAACGTCAACGGTAAAAAAACCGGGAAAGGGCTTTACAGACGAGAATGATAATGATTATTATTGTCAACGCGAATCCGGCAGCGTCTCCTGACAAACCGGGTAAGCACGACATTGCTCACATTGCTTCCAGTGTTTCTTAGCCAGCTCGGGTGCTGGCTTTTTTTTGCCTGCGCCTCAGCCGAACGCCGTCCTCAGCATTTTATCCCTCTTCTCCTTCCGTGGCCGCAACGGCATAACATGACAAAAAAATGATAAACTCAGCGTATCTCTGACCTCAGGCGCACACGATGAAGAAGAAAAGACCGGTATTACAGGATGTTGCCGATCGCGTCGGCATCACAAAAATGACCGTCAGCCGCTACCTGCGGAACCCCGATCAGGTCTCTGCGGCGCTGCGCGGCAAAATCGCCGTGGCGCTGGATGAACTCGGCTATATCCCCAACCGTGCGCCCGACATGCTCTCTAACGCCACCAGCCGCGCGATTGGCGTGTTGCTACCCTCGCTCACCAACCAGGTGTTTGCCGACGTGCTGCGCGGCATTGAAACCGTGACCGATGAAGCGGGCTATCAGACGCTGGTGGCGCACTTCGGCTATAACCCGCACAAAGAGGAGCTGCAGCTGCGTTCGCTGCTGGGCTGGAACATTGATGGCGTGATCCTTACCGAACGTTCCCACACGCCGGGCACGCTGCGCATGCTGGAAGTGGCGGGCATTCCGGTGATCGAAATGATGGATTGCGTCACGCCGTGTCTTGATATGGCCGTGGGCTTCGATAACGTCGAGGCGGCGCGGCAGATGACGCATGCTATCCTCAGGAAAGGCCATCGTCACACCGTCTATCTGGGCGCGCGCCTCGATGAGCGTACGCTGCAAAAGCAGCAGGGCTACGAACAGGCGATGCGCGAAGCCGGGCTGACGCCACACAGCGTCATGATGGAAGATGCCTCCTCCTTCAGCGCCGGTGCCCAGTTGCTGCGCGAGGCGCAGAAGCGCTATCCGCACACTGACAGCCTGTTCTGTACCAATGATGACCTGGCGGTAGGCGCGATGTTTGAGTGCCAGCGCCAGGGGTTGCGCGTGCCGGAGCAGATGGCGATCGCCGGCTTTCACGGCCACGACATCACGCAGGTGGTCAATCCGCGGCTGGCTACGGTGCTGACGCCACGCGAACGCATGGGGCGTGAATCAGCCGCCATGCTGCTGGCGCGGATTGGCGGCGATCGCAGCGTGACCGCGCCGCTGGATGTCGGTTTTGAGATTGCCGAAGGTGGCAGCATCTGATTTTGGCGATTTTTTGAGTCAGTTCACACTTTCGTGCTTTTCCGCCTGACAAGGGTTGCCAGCGTCTGAGCGCGCTCGGACAATGGCAATCAAAATTGTTATCGGTAACATTGGCAGCTTAACCTGCCGGAGCGCAAAACCATGACCACGCCATCTCCATCGCACCACGTCTTTATCCTGATGGGTGTTTCCGGCAGCGGAAAGTCTGCCGTCGCCAATCAGGTGTCTCATCAGCTCAGCACCGCGTTTCTGGATGGTGATTTCCTGCATCCGCGCAGCAACATCACCAAAATGGCGGAAGGCCATCCGCTGAACGACGACGATCGCCAGCCGTGGCTGCAGGCGCTGAATGATGCGGCGTTCGCGATGCAGCGCACCCAGGCAATCTCGATCATCGTCTGTTCAGCGCTCAAAAAGTCCTATCGCGACATCCTGCGTCAGGGCAATCACAACCTGAAATTCATCTATCTGAAGGGCGATTTTGCCACCATTGAGTCTCGTCTCAAGGCGCGCAAAGGCCACTTCTTCAAACCGCAGATGCTGGTGACACAGTTTGAAACCCTGCAGGAACCGGGTGCCGACGAGCCAGATGTGCTGGTTGTCGATATCAATCACTCACTGGATGAGGTAGTTGCGGCCACGGTTGCGACCATCGAGGGCGCAATCAACAAGGGCTAGTCATGAGTACCGCAACGCTGGTGTTAACCGCAGCAGGCTCTGTCCTGCTGCTGCTGTTTTTGGTGATGAAAGCGCGTATGCACGCCTTTGTCGCCCTGATGTTAGTATCGATGGGTGCCGGTCTTTTCTCCGGTATGCCGCTGGATAAAATTGCCGAGACCATGCAAAAAGGCATGGGCGGCACGCTCGGCTTTCTCGCCATTGTGGTGGCGCTGGGCGCCATGTTCGGCAAAATTCTGCATGAAACCGGTGCGGTCGATCAGATCGCCATTCGCATGCTGAAAACCTTTGGCGAGCGGCGCGCGCACTATGCGATGGGCATTGCCGGGCTGATCTGTGCGCTGCCGCTGTTCTTTGAAGTGGCCGTAGTGTTGTTGATCAGCATCGCCTTCGCGGTGGCACGCCGCACCCACGATAATCTGGTCAAACTGGTGATCCCGCTGTTTGCCGGCGTCGCCGCCGCGGCGGCCTTTTTGCTGCCCGGACCGGCACCGATGCTGCTGGCGGCGCAGATGCACGCTGACTTTGGCTGGATGATCCTGCTGGGGCTGTGCGCGGCGATTCCCGGCATGCTGATTGCCGGTCCGCTGTTCGGCAACCTGATTGCGCGCCATGTGACGTTCAGCGCGCCGCCGGAAGATCATCAGCCGGACGTCAGCGAGGGCCAGCTGCCGTCGTTTGGCTTTAGCCTGTCGCTGATTCTGTTCCCGCTGCTGCTGGTCGGGCTGAAAACCATCGGCGCGCGCTTTACCACACCGGATACACGTCTGTATGCGTGGCTGGAGTTTATCGGCCATCCGTTTACCGCCATCCTGCTGGCGCTGCTGGTGGCGATTTACGGCCTGGCTTACCGTCAGGGAATGGATAAAGAGAAGGTGATGCAGGTATGCGGCAGCGCGCTGCAGCCGGCGGGGATTATTCTGCTGGTGATTGGTGCGGGCGGCGTGTTCAAGCAGGTGCTGGTGGATTCCGGCGTTGGCCCGGTGCTGGGCCACGCGCTGACCGGTGCCGGCATGCCGATTGCGCTGGCCTGTTTTATTCTCTCCGGCGCGATTCGGGTGATTCAGGGCTCGGCCACGGTGGCCTGTTTAACCACCGTCGGGCTGGTGATGCCGGTGATTGAACCGTTGCATTACAGCGGTGCGCAGCTGGCGGCACTGTCGATCTGCATTGGCGGCGGCTCGATTATTATCAGCCACGTCAACGATGCCGGTTTCTGGCTGTTCGGCCGCTTCACCGGTGCCACCGAAGGCGAGACGCTGAAGACCTGGACGCTGATGGAGACGATTCTCGGCACCACCGGCGCCATCGTCGGGATGATCGCGTTTAGTTTGTTGTCGTAATGGCAATGCGCAATAAATTGCGCCGTTACAGATTAATGCACAGCCTGTAGCGGCGCGATTTATCGCGCGTTGTAAAAATGATTAATCTACCTCGCGCTCATCGTCCGGCTGATCCAGCACGGTGTACGCCACCGCACAGAACAGCGAATTCAGGCGCTTCATATCTCCCAGCAAACCTAAATGCAGCGAACTGGTTTCGATGCTTTGCACATTCTGCCGGTGCAGGCGCTCGACGTGGGCGTGGGAATAACGGCGAATCAGGATGCGGAAACGGTGCTTGGCACGGCGCAGGCGCTTGGCGCTGCTGACGTCGTGCGACAGAAACACCGACAGGCTCAGGCGCAGGTTGCTTAACACCTGCTCCTGCAGCGAATTCAGCTCTTCCAGCCCTTCCGGCGAAAACGCCCGGCGCGCCTGCAGCGACTTGTCCGCTACGTCGGCGCTCATGCGTTCGATAATGTCGCCTGCCTGCTCCAGATTCAGCGCCATCTCAATCACCTCGGCCCAGCGGCGTGAATCCTCTTCCGCCAGGTCCTCCTTCGGCATGCGCGCCAGATAGAGCTTAATGGCGGTGTACAGCACATCCACATCATCATCCAGCCGCCGCACTGCGCGCTCCTCGCGCAGTTCGCCCATCACCACCTTGTTGAAGCTCTCCAGCATCTGCTCCACCACATCGCCAATGCGCAGCGTCTCCCTCGCCGCGTTGGCCAGCGCCAGCGCCGGGGTATCCAGCGCGCTGCTGTCGAGGTGCTTAGGTTTGAGATGGGTCTGGTTTTCCGCATCGTCGGCGATCATGCGGCGGCACAGGCGCGCCATCGGTTCGGCAAACGGCACCATTACCAGACAGCGCACCAGGTTGTAGAACACGTGGAAGAAGATCACCATCTCTTCATCGTTAACCGGCAGCTTATCCAGCAGATCGGCGATGTAATCGACAAACGGCAAAATAACGATGCTGCCAATCAGCTTGAACAACAGGCTGCCGAGCGCCACCCGCTTGCCGGCAGCATTGGATCCGCTGGCGTTGATCATCGCCAGCAAGCCGCTGCCGAGGTTAGCGCCAATCACCAGACACAGCGCCACTTTGAACGAGATAACGCCGGTGGCGGTCAGCGTGGCGGTAATCAGCACCGCAGCCAGGCTGGAGTAGCTGATGATGGCGAATACCGCGCCAATCAGCGCATCCAGCATGATATCGCCGGTCAGCGTCGAGAACAGCACCTGCACGCCGGCGGCCTGCGTAATGGGTTTGGCGGCGGCGACAATCAGCTGCAGCGCCAGCAGAATCAGCCCGAGGCCGATAGCTGCGCGTCCGATCTGACCGGCGCGCGTCTGTTTGCGGCTGAGGAAAAATACCACGCCAAAAAAGATAAACAGCGGCGACAGCCAGGAGAGATCGAAGGTCAGGATGCGCGCCATGATGGCGGTACCGACGTCGGCTCCCAGCACCACCACCAGCGCGGGCGTCAGGCTGACCAGATTCTGCGCCACAAACGAGGTGACTAATAACGTGGTGGCGTTACTGCTCTGCACCAGCGCGGTAACGCCGATCCCGGCAAGAAACGCCATCGGTTTTTTTTCCACGCTGCGGCTTAACACGCGACGCAGATCGGCACCGTACACGCGCATCACGCCGGTGCGGACAATGTGGGTGCCCCATACCAGCAGGGCGACGGCGGAGAGAAGGTTAAGCAGGGTTAGCACGAATAAAGGCTCCTATGCGCCAGGCAGAAAACAGGCGGCTGCCTGCCTGGCGATAAGCACAGCCGATAAATACCTGCGTCGCGCTGCGTTGCCAATTTTTCGTTTAATTTAAGCGACCTGGCGCAACGTCGACATCTCTAACTGTAGTCCAATCTGCATGCCGGCGGGGTGTAAATCTGCCACGCTGCGGTTGAGCACATCCACCGACAACTCGACCTGATTCGCCAGCACGCGATAGCGGATCACGTTCCCGAGCAGGCTATGGCTGAGAATGGTGGCCGCGATGCCTGCCTGCGGTGCGCACAGCTGGATGGATTCCGGACGAATCGCCACCTGGCTGCTGAACGGCTGACCGGTCAGCTGCGTTGCCTGTTCGGCACTCAGCAGGTTGTAGTTGCCAATAAAGCCCGCGGCGAACAGATCCACCGGCTGGGTATAGAGCGTTTCCGCGTTGCCGTTTTGCACAATGCGACCGCGATTCATCAGCACAATACGGTCCGACAGCGTCAGCGCCTCTTCCTGATCGTGGGTGACAAAAATGGTGGTCAGCTTCAGCTCCTGCTGAATGTGGCGAATCTGCTCGCGCAGATGGCGGCGAATGCGGGCGTCCAGCGCCGACAGCGGTTCATCCAGCAGCAGCAGACGCGGCCGCGTCACCAGCGAACGTGCCAGCGCCACGCGCTGACACTGGCCGCCCGACAGCTGGTGCGGATAGCGGCGCGCGAAGTCGGTCAGCTCCACCAGCGCCAGCGCTTCCATCACGCGTTGCTGAATCTCACCGGCGGCCAGTTTCTGCATCTTCAGGCCAAACGCGACGTTCTTCTCCACCGTCATATTGGGAAACAGCGCATAGCTCTGGAACACCATGCCAATGGTGCGCTTTTGTGGCGGCAGCGGCACCAGATCCTGGCCCTGCAGCAGAATGGTGCCGCTGTCGACATCGGTCAGGCCGGCGATGCAGCGCAGCAGCGTTGACTTGCCGCAGCCGCTCGGGCCGAGCAGGGTGACAAACTCACCTTCGTCGGCGCTGAAATCGATGTTTTCAAAAATGGTGGTCGGGCCGTAGCTTTTATTCAGTTGGGTAACGTTCAGGTAACTCATGGTCAGCCTCGTTCAGGATTGAGGGCATTGGCCAGCCAGGTGACCAGCAGGACAACCGCAAAATAAGAGATCACCAGCGCGCTGGTGAAATGCCCGCTGCCGTTGCGCATGTTGTAGAGATAAACCTGCAGCGTTTCATAGCGGGTGCCGACCAGCAGGTTAGCAAAGACAAACTCACCAATCAGAAAGGAGAAGGAGAGCAGCACGGCAATGAACACCCCTTTGCGCAGATTTGGCAGCACCACAAACAGGGCTGCCTGCCAGGTGCTGGCGCCCAGCAGATGAGCCGCGTCAATCAGCTCTTTCAGGTTGATGGCCTGCATATTGTTGGCAATGGCGCGGTAGATAAACGGCAACGCAATGGTGAAGTAACAGCCGATGAGAATCCATGGCGTGCCGGTCAGCATCAGCGGGCCCGAGGAGTAGAGCTGCAGCAGCCCGACCGACGAGACCACCGGCGGCACGGCAAACGGCATCAGAATCAGCACGTTCATCACCGCGTCCAGTTTTGGATAGTAGTAAGCGATTACAAACATCGCAGGCAGCACCAGCAGCAGGGAGAACAGCAGCGCACCCACGCAGATCAGCAGCGAATGACCGAGCGCGGTGAGGAAGCGCGGATCGCTCCACAGCTGCGTCAGCCACTTCAGGGTAAAGCCCTGTGGCAGAATGGTATCGCTCCACTCGCTGGAGATGCCGTACAGCAGCGTCGCCAGCAGCGGTGCGGCGAGCACAATCAGCAGCAGCCAGACAATCAGGCGATGGTAGAGTTTTTCGACGCGAGACATGTCAGGACTCCTGTACGCGGGCATGCAGATAGCTGCGACGCACCAGATACTGCTGCACCACGGTAATCAGCGCCATAATCAGCACCAGCAGCATCGCCAGCGCGCCGCCGGTATTGGGATCGAGCGAGATATCGCCTGACACCAGCGCGGCGATGCGCACCGGCACCACGTTGAAGTTGCCGGTGGTCAGCGCGTAAATGGTGGCGTAGGCGCCCAGCGCGTTGGCCAGCAAAATCACAAAGGTGCCGAGCAGTGCCGGAAACAGAATCGGCAGGCCGATGTGCCACCAGTAGCGCCAGCGGCTGGCACCGAGCAGTGCCGCCGACTCTTCCCAGTCTTTCCGCAGCCCGTCAAACGCCGGGTAGAGCAGCAGAATACCGAGCGGAATCTGGAACCAGGTGTAAACCAGCACCATGCCGTCGCGCGAAAACAGCTTAAAGCTGTCCAGCCAGCCGTAGTGGCGCAGCAGCAGCGTCAGGCAGCCGTTCAGTCCGAGCAGGATGACAAAGGCGAAGGCCAGCGGCACGCCGGCGAAGTTGCTGGTCATATTGGTGAACGACAGCAAAAAGCGCTGAAAACGCCCGGTGCCGAGCTTGTGCAGCGAATAACCGGCAAGCAGCGCGATCAGCAGGCCGTAAACGCTCGACCACAGCGAAATATCCAGCGACAGGCGAAAAGCCTGCAGGTAGAACGGTGAAGTGAGGATATCGCTGTAGTTATCGATGCCCCAGCGCTCATTGATATCGCTCCAGAAGCTGTTGATGGCAATCCACAGCAGCGGCGCGAGCTGGAAGGCGATCCAGAACAGCACGAACGGCAGCAGCAACAGCGAGGCCAGGGTTTTGCCCTTCATCAGCGCGGCTCCGCCAGCAGACCACGACACAGCGGTTTGTCGTGCGGGACGCCGAGCAGGGTGCAGACGGTGCCGCACAGGTCGGTTTGCTGCGGTTCGAGGTCGGGCTGCAGCGAGAAGCCGCGGCCAAAAACAAACAGCGGCACCTGCGTCTCTTCCGGCAGAATACCGCCGTGCGAGCGATCGTCGTTCATGCCGTGGTCGGCAGTGACAATCACCTGATAACCGGCGGCCAGCCAGCCGGGCATCCACTGCGACAGATAGCCATCCGCCATTCGTGCCCGGTTACGGTACTGCGGTGATGACAGGCTGTGCTTGTGCCCGGCATCGTCGATGTTCATTGGGTGAATCAGCAGGAAATCGGGATCGTGCTGCAGGCGCAGGCTTTCGGCATCCTCAAACAGATGCGAGTCGGGGTAACCGTCGTCCCAGTAGAAATGGCCGTACTGGATCGGCAGGTCGGGCGCGTTAGTGTGGCGATCGCGCGCGGCGTTGAACGGCGAGCGGTTATACAGTTCGCTCACCCAGTGATAAGCGGCAGCGGCGGTAGTGAGTCCGGCGTCGCGCGCGTAGTGGAAGATACTGCGCTGATTGCTCAGGCGATTGACGCCGTTGTGAATGATGCCGCTGCGCACCGGCGGAATGCCGGTCAGAATGCATTCGTACAGCGGACGCGACAGCGACGGCAGTTCGCAGGTCAGCGTGTAATAGTGGCCGTTGCCCTGTTTGCATTCGGCAAACAGATAGCCCATGGCGTGCTGCGCCACCTGATTACTCAGCCCATCGAGTACCACCAGGATTGTTTTCATCCCCGCTCCCTCAGGTGCGCATGAATGCGCACCCTGTAAAAATTGGTGATAGGTACCGGCGCAATGTATTGCGCATTGCCGGAAAACGGATGCGCGATACATCGCGCCGCTACGGTATGTGCGACTGGCAGAACGTCTGCGTTACTGCTTCATGTTAATAACCACATTCTCCTGCCACAGGCGCGGCAGCAGTTTTGAGGTCTTATCCCAGGCAGCCTGATCTTTGATCGGACGGGCATTTTTATATTCCGACTGCGGCAGCAGTTTGGCCTGCACGTCTGCCGGCAGCGTTAAATGCTCGGCGCGAATCGGGCGCGCATAGCCTTTCGCCAGGTTGATCTGGCCCTCATCCGACAGAATGTATTCACGCGCCAGCTTCGCCGCGTTCGGGTGGCGGGCGTATTTGTTGATAATGGTGGTGTAGCCAGAAGTCACGGACCCGTCCGACGGAATCACCACTTCGTAGCGATTTTTATCAATCTGATCGCGGTAGTTCAGGCCGTTGAAGTCCCACACCACGGCGACCTGAATCTCACCTTTTTCGATGTTGGCGATCACCGGGTCGGTCACGCCAAGGCGGCCCTGTTT
Source organism: Pantoea sp. SGAir0184 (assembly GCF_043544755.1). Lineage (NCBI taxonomy): Bacteria > Pseudomonadati > Pseudomonadota > Gammaproteobacteria > Enterobacterales > Erwiniaceae > Pantoea > Pantoea sp. SGAir0184. The sequence goes on along the minus strand of NZ_CP028050.1, from coordinate 3,842,544 downwards.
CGCCAGCTCGCCAAAGAATGCCAGCGCCGGCTTGATGTTCTTCTCGTCACCGCCCAGCGCATAGCTGGCGGCGAGGACGCCGTTTGCCGCCTGAGCAGCCGTGCCGACGTCGCCGATAGTGACCACATACTTACCTTTTTTCAGATCGGCCCAGCTGTGCGGTGCGTCTTTCACCTGCTGCTTGTCGATCAGGAAAGCGATGGTGCCGGTGTAGGCCAGCATCCAGTTGCCATCGGCGTCTTTCGCCCATGCCGGAATCTGATCCCAGTGGGTCGGTTTGTAGGGTTGCGCCACGCCTTTGGCGACGGCAATCGGACCGAAAGCGGCGCCCACGTCGCCGATATCGGCGCTGGCGTTATCCTGCTCGGCGGCAAACTTCGCCAGCTCCTGCGCCGAAGACATATCGGTATCGCTGTGCTTCAGACCGTATTTGGTGCTGAGATCGTTCCAGGTATCTTTCCAGTTAGCCCAGGTGTCAGGCATACCGACGCTGTTCACCTGGCCTTCGGCGCGCGCGGCTTTTTCCAGCGCGGCAACATCGTTATCGGCGGCATGCGCGGCGGGCAGCGCAAGCAGAACGGCACTGGCTACTACAGAAGAGATAAACGCTTTCATCTCGATTGCTCCGGGTGTAAGTTTTGGGTCGTCGTGGTCTAGTCCAGCAAGAACCGAGCCAATGTAGCCCGGATAGATGAAGGTTTTATGACCGGGGTGTTGAAATGGGATGTGGCGCGTCGTTCCACATGCGGTTTCAGCGCGCTAAAGCGTGGGATGTGCCTTGTCACATTGTAGTCATCGAACTGTCATAGTGCAGATTTGCCCCAAAATGAGGCTGAAAAAAATGTCGTCGAAAACCGCAGATGTGATCGCCGCCGCACTATGCGAACGGATTGAAAACGGAGAGTTTGTCACCAGACGATTGCCGGCCGAGCGCGCGTTGAGCGAACAATATTCCACCACGCGCATCACGCTTCGTGAAGCGCTTGGCCTGCTGGAAGCGCAGGGCGTCATCTACCGCGAACTGCGGCGCGGCTGGTTTATTGCGCCGCCGCGCCTCATCTATAACCCGGCACATCACAGCCACTTTCACGCCATGGCGCTGCAGCAGGGGCGCATTGCCAGCACTGAGGTGATGGAGGCGCGCGAGGTGCCGGCGCAGCTGGCAATTGCGCGTCATCTGCAACTGCTGGAAGGCGATCAGGTGTACCGCATTCGCCGCCTGCGCCGCATTGATGGCCGCGCGGTGCTGTACGTCGAGCATTACCTCAATCCGGCCTTCTTTCCCGGTCTGCTGCGTGAAGATCTCACCCGCTCGCTGACCGATCTGTATGACCAGCGCTACGGCATTCACTACGGCGGCGCACGGTTTACCATTGTGCCCGGTCCGCTTCCGGCGCGGGCGGCGCCCGCACTGAACGTGGCGAGCGGTACGCCCGGCCTGCTGATTACGCGTATCAACCGTGACCAGCATAAGCGGGTGATTGACTGCGACTGCGAGTACTGGCGTTATGACGCGCTGTGCGTTGATGTTGAGGTGTGATGTATTGTGATTTAGATCACATTACAGCATGATAGCGCCAGAAGAATCTCGTCATCTGAGGCGCAAAATAATGACAACAAAACCAGCGGCGGGGCAGCTTATTGCTTCGGTATTACAGTGGGTACTGAACATTGGCCTGGTGATTCTGGCCGTTATTCTGGTGGTGTTTCTCGGTAAAGAGACCATTCACCTGGCGAATGTGCTGTTCAGCACCGGTGAGCAGGCGTCCTCGTATCTGCTGATCGAAGGCATTGTGATCTACTTTCTCTATTTCGAGTTTATCGCGCTGATTGTGAAGTACTTTCAGTCCGGCTATCACTTTCCGCTGCGCTACTTCGTCTATATCGGCATCACGGCGATTATTCGTCTGATCATTGTCGACCATAAAAATCCTTTCGATACGTTGTGCTACTCGGCGGCCATTTTGATTCTGGTGGTGACGCTGTGGCTGGCCAACAGTAACCGCCTGAAACGCGAGTAATTCCTCCCGCGACGCCAGCGTGGCACAAGCAGATGTGTCACGCTGAGCGCGGTGCGCTACACTAGGGCAACTTTTTTACCGGAGATGTCCTGATGTCGCATGACGCGCTGCGCCAGTTACGCGCACTGCACTGGCTGCCAGCCTCTTCCCCGTTACTTTCACCGCCGCTGCTTGACTGGCTGCTGGAAGAAGACTCAATGACACGCCGCTTTGAGCAGCATTGTCAGCAGGTTACCGTACAACTGCTGCGGGAAGCGTTCATTACCGCCGATGAGATGCCGCAGGAAGCAGCGTTTCTGCCTGCCGACACGCGCTTCTGGCTGCGTGAAATCGTGCTGTGCGGTGACAATGAACCCTGGCTGATTGGCCGTACCGTGGTGCCGGAGAGCACGCTGAACGGCCCGGAACAGATGCTGCAAAATCTCGGCACGCGACCGCTGGGACGCTACCTGTTTGCCTCCTCGACGCTGAGCCGTGATTTTATCGATCCGGGCCAGATTGATGACCTGTGGGGACGCCGCTCGCGGCTGCGCCTGTCCGGCAAACCGCTGCTGTTAACTGAACTGTTTTTACCGGCGTCGCCGCTGTACCGCGCGCTGAAGCAAGGATAACGCCCCGTGCAAAAGACTTTAACCATGAGCAAATGGCAGGCCTATAGTCGCCTGATGCGTATTGATAAACCGATTGGCACGCTGCTGCTGCTGTGGCCGACACTGTGGGCGCTGTGGCTGTCCGGCATGGCGATTCCGCCGCTGTCGGTGCTGCTGGTGTTCGTCCTTGGCGTGTTTGTGATGCGCGCGGCGGGTTGCGTGATTAATGATTACGCCGACCGTAACGTCGACGGCCACGTGAAACGCACCGCCGCGCGACCGTTAGCCAGCGGCGCGGTAACGGAGAAAGAGGCGAAGCTGCTGTTCGCTGGCCTCGGTCTGCTGGCGTTCCTGCTGGTGCTGACCATGAACCGCATGACCATTCTGCTGTCATTTGGCGGGCTGGCGCTGGCGTGGGTTTATCCCTTTATGAAACGCTATACCCATCTGCCGCAGGTGGTGCTGGGCGCGGCGTTTGGCTGGGCGATTCCGATGGGCTGGGCGGCGGTTAGTGAGTCCTTACCCTTTGTCTGCTGGCTGGTGTTTCTCGCCAATATTTGCTGGACGGTGGCTTATGACACCCAGTACGCCATGGTTGACCGCGACGACGATCTGAAGATTGGCGTGAAATCCACGGCGATTCTTTTTGGGCGTTACGACAAGCTGATTATCGGGTTGTTACAGCTGGCCGCGCTGGGCCTGATGGCACTGGTGGGCATTTTACTGCATCTGAACGGTGCGTTTTACTGGTCGCTGCTGCTGGCGGGCGGGCTGTTTGTGCATCAGCAGAAACTGATTGCCGGGCGTGAACGTGAGCTGTGCTTCCAGGCATTCCTTAACAACAACTACGTTGGTCTGGTGCTGTTTATTGGCGTGCTGCTTAATACCCAGCCGTTTGTTGCGCTGTTCTGATGACGGGATGATTAACCCCGGCGGCGCGCCGGTCGTCGCAGTGGGAAGCGCGTTCTTTTCGCGCCTGAATCTGACAATAAAAACCGCGGCGCAATCTGGCGTGTGACAGATGCGCCGCGGTTTTCAGTCGTCCATTAGTCGTGCGCCACGGCACTCTCAATGGTCAGACGGACATCGCTGGTGACCAGTTCGGCCAGCATCTGCCACATCATATTGGTACGTTCAGCATCCGCATCACCGGAATCACTGATATAGCCTTCATCACGCAGCGACAGCACCAGCGCGGTAAAGACTGCCTTGTCGAAGAACTCCGGCGCATTGATACCGTGCAGCACTGACAGACGCTGAGCCAGCGTGCGGCTCTCTTTCTCCAGCGTGCCACGGTTAATGGTCGGCTTGGCGCTGAGAATGGCGAAGGTGATGGCGAAACGCTGCAGCGTTTCACGAATCCCGGCCGCCAGCAGCTGCAGCGTACGGTAACGCGCCGCACTCATTTTCAGCTGGCCTTCCTGTACGGTGATCAGCCCCTGCCGCGCCATTTCGGCGCAGAGCGCATTCAGCAGGGCTGGCAGTTCGGCACTGTCCCAGCGCAGGAACAGTTCGCTCTTCAGCATCGGATAGACCAGGCTGACCTGGCGCAGCAGTTCCGCCTCGCTGATCTCCCGATGCTGCTGCACGATAGCGGCAATCAGCGACGGCATCACCAGCATATGGTGGATGTTGTTGCGATAGTAGGTCATCAGCACCGCCTGCTCGCGCGGCAGAATGATGATCTCGCCAATACTGTCCTGCTCGGTCTCGAACTTGTTCATGCCCATGGCGTGATCGAGCAGCGCTTCAGCGCTGAGATCCGGCACGGTCGACTCGGGTGAGTACGGCACATTGCGCAGCAGCTGGGTGTAGCACTCCAGCTGTTCCGTCAGCTGTTCACGCGTCAGCGAACGCTGGCGCGATGCCAGCAGCGCGGTCACGCACAGGTTCATGGCGTTGGCCGCGCCGGCTTCGTTGATGCGTACCATCAGACGTGCCGCGATGTCATTCACCACCGGCGTCATCCACGCCGGACGCTGAGGATCGATAGGGTCAATCGCGTCGCGCCACTCCGGAACCTGTTTGTTGAGATAGTTAACCAGCGACAGCGGCTCACCGAAGTTCACATAGCCCTGGCCGAGGTTACGCAGCTTGCGCAGGCCGCGCACCATCTGCATGAAGCCCTCTTTCTCTTTCGCGGCACCGCGCAGCTCTTTGGCATAAGTGCCGACTTCCATCACGTGCTCATAACCGATGTAGATCGGCACAAAGGTGATAGGACGGCTGCCGCCGCGCAGCAGCGCCTGTAACGTCATCGACAGCGTGCCGGTTTTCGGGTCGAGCAGACGGCCAGTGCGCGAGCGTCCGCCTTCAACAAAATACTCCACCGAATAGCCGCGGCTGAACAGCTCGCCCAGGTATTCGCGGAACACCGTGGAGTAGAGCTTGTTGCCTTTGAAGGTACGACGAATAAAGAAGGCACCGAGACGACGGAAAATCGGTCCGGCTGGCCAGAAGTTTAGATTGATACCGGCAGCAATATGCGGCGGCACCAGGCCCTGATGATAGAGCACATAGGACAGCAGCAGATAATCCATGTGGCTGCGGTGGCAGGGCACGTAAACAATTTCGTGACCATCCTGCGCCAGCTGGCGCACGCGTTCGCCGCCGTGCACGTTAATGCCCTGATAGAGCCGACTCCACAGCCAGCCCATCACACGGTCAGTCACGCGGATCGCTTCGTACGAGAAATCCGCCGCCACTTCTTCCATCATTTCGATGGCGTTCTGCTGCGCTTTTTCATGCGAAATCTTCTTGCTGCGCGCTTCGTCTTCAACCGCTTTCTCAATTGCTTTGGACTGCAGCAGCTTGTTGAACAGATCCTGGCGTGCCGGCAGACGCGGGCCGACGGCTGCCAGCCGCTGGCGGGCAAAATGAATGCGTGCGACACGTGCCAGCTTCTGCGCGATCGACTGATCGGTACCGTGTTCGGTGGCCATCTGACGCAGCGAAACCGTGGGCGAGAAGCGGACAAAGCTGTCGCGACCGTGCCACAGGATGGCAAAGAACTTCTGTATACCGTTAAGAATACGCAGATGTGGCGTCGGTTCGCCCTGAATTTCACGGCCTGGCGCACGGCCAAACATCACGGAAACCGGCAGCATCTGTACGTCCAGCGCCGCATTATTGCGGTGCAGATCGAGGTAGTCATGGAAAAGCTTGACCGACTCCGGGTTCGCCACGAAATAGGGGAAGACGCGCGGCCCATCGTGAATAAATACGTGGCGCGGCAGCAGGGTGCCGTCAATCTCCAGCGGCGCCAGCGGATCCGGCAGATCGTGCTTCAGGCACTGTGCGCGTAGCGTGAGCAGGTCCGCCTTTGAATCATAAGGCAAAACATACATCACCGGACGGGTCGGATCGATACCGTGTTCCGAGATCGGATCGGTCGGAATGACCTTACTTTTTACCAAAATAGAGAGTGGTAAATTCAACAATTTGTAATAGAGTTTACGCCAACCTGACATAGACAACTTGAAGCCTCTTGTTAGCAAAGCGCGGCAAGCATACCAGAAAGTGCGGCGAAGATCTGTGGCTGTGCCACCTCGCGCGCCCAGACATTGACGTCAAAAACAGTTAAGGGTTCCACAACATGGCAAATAACGTCACCGGTTTCCTGAGAATCATTAAAGCCGCCGGTTATTCCTGGCAGGGGCTGCGCGCTGCCTGGCAGCATGAAGCCGCTTTTCGCCAGGAGGCGATTGCCGCACTGGTCGCGGTTGCCATCGCCTGCTGGCTGGATGTCGATATCATCACGCGTGTGTTGCTGATTGGCTCGGTGGTGCTGGTAGTCATTGTTGAGATCCTTAATAGTGCCATCGAAGCCGTGGTGGACCGTATTGGTCAGGAACGCCATCCGCTGGCGGGACGCGCCAAAGACATGGGCTCGGCGGCGGTACTGCTGGCTATCTTACTGGCTCTGTTTGTCTGGATCGCGCTGCTTTGGTCGCATTTGCGATAAACATTCCACATTCATCAAGCCGCTGATTTTTCCCTCTGTTTCGGTTTTCATTTCGCCAATACCTGTATATACTCACAGCGACTGTATAAACAACCAGGGGGCGGGATGAAAGCGTTAACCAGCAGGCAGCAACAGGTCTATGACCTGATTCGCGACCATATTAATCAGACCGGCATGCCGCCAACGCGTGCTGAAATTGCTTCGCAACTGGGCTTCCGCTCGCCTAACGCTGCTGAAGAGCACCTGAAAGCGCTGGCGCGTAAAGGTGTCATTGAAATCGTCTCCGGTGCATCGCGCGGTATCCGCCTGCTGATGGAAGAAGAGGCGAGTGAAGGGCTGCCACTGATCGGTCGCGTCGCCGCCGGTGAACCGCTGCTGGCGCAGGAACATATCGAAGCCCACTATCAGGTCGACGCCAACCTGTTCAAACCCTCTGCCGATTTCCTGCTGCGCGTCAGCGGTATGTCGATGAAAGATATCGGCATTATGGACGGCGATCTGCTCGCGGTGCATAAAACGCAGGAAGTGCGCAATGGCCAGGTGGTGGTTGCGCGTATCGATGATGAAGTCACGGTGAAACGCTGGAAGAAGCAGGGCGCGATTGTCCAGCTGCTGCCGGAAAACAATGATTTCCAGCCGATTGTTGTGGATACCCGTGAACAGTCGCTAACCGTGGAAGGGCTGGCCGTTGGCATCGTGCGCAACGGCGAGTGGCTCTGAAACCCGGTTGATCTCCCCCGCTGCGGCGGCGCTCGCGCGCTGGCCGCAGTCTGCTTTAATCATACTCTTGTTCCCGGCCCGTAAGGCGCTCGCTCAGGCCGACTACCGTAACCCTCGGGATGGGGCTGATGCAGCTATTTTCCTCTTCTGATAAAACGCTGTGGCGACTGGCGTTGCCAATGATCCTCTCCAATATCACTGTGCCGCTGCTCGGCGTGGTCGATACCGCCGTGATTGGCCATCTTGATAGCCCGATCTACCTCGGCGGCGTGGCCGTAGGCACCACGGCAACCAGCTTCATCTTTATGCTGCTGCTGTTTCTGCGTATGAGCACCACCGGTTTAACCGCCCAGGCGTTCGGGGCCGGCGATAAACAGGCACTGGCGCGCGCACTGATGCAGCCGCTGCTGATCGCTCTTGCCGCCGGGTTGCTGCTGGCGCTGCTGCGTTCTCCTGCCAGTAGCCTGGCGGCAACGCTGATGGGCGGCAGCGCGGAAGTCCAGCAGCAGGCGCAGATCTTCATTGAAATCCGCTGGCTGAGCGCACCGGCTACGCTGGCTAACCTGGTGATTCTCGGCTGGCTGCTGGGCGTGCAGTATGCGCGTGCGCCGATGGTTCTGCTGATTGTCGGAAACCTGGTCAACATCCTGCTCGATCTGCTGCTGGTGCTGAAATTGCACTGGGGCGTTGCCGGTGCCGCCGCCGCCACGGCGCTGGCCGAATACGTGACGCTGGCAGTGGGATTATGGATGGTGGCGCGCGTACTGAAACTGCGCGGCATCGATTTCAAACTGCTGAAAAACAGCTGGCGCGGTGACGCGGCGCGGTTATTTCGCCTTAATCGCGACATCATGCTGCGCTCGCTCATGCTGCAGATTTGCTTTGCCTCACTGACCCTGCTGGGTGCACGCATCGGACCGGATGTGGTTGCGGTCAATGCGGTGCTGTTGATGTTCCTGACGTTTACTGCCTATGCGCTGGACGGCTTTGCTTACGCGGTGGAAGCCTGCTCGGGTGAAGCGGTAGGGGCAAAAGATCGCAGCCGGCTGCTGCTGATCTGGCATGCCGCCTGTCGCCAGGCGGGTATCGTTGCGCTGCTGTTTGCGCTTATTTATGCGCTCAGCGGGCCGTACATTGTTGCATTGCTTACCTCGCTGCAGCCGCTGCGTGAGATGGCCGATCGCTTTCTGCTGTGGCAGGTAATTTTACCGCTGGTCGGCGTCTGGTGTTATCTGCTGGACGGCATGTTCATTGGCGCGACGCGCGGCCGCGAAATGCGTAACAGCATGATCATGGCAGCAGCCGGTTTCGGTATCACTTTGCTAACGCTGCCGTGGTTAGGGAATCACGGTTTATGGCTGGCGATCACGGTGTTTCTGGCGCTGCGCGGCCTGACGCTGGGATGGATGTGGCGCCGCCACTGGCAGCGTGACAGCTGGTTTAGTCAGCCATAAGCGCAGCGCAGGCACCAGAATAATCTGTAATTCCGTGCACAATCCGAAGCGGCTACTATAATTATCTCAAACGGCGCAGATAAGTAGCGCGTTATATGGTTATTTCCGGCATTACATGAGAAATAAACCATCTCATTCAGGAAGACGTGGAGGATTGTTATGAACAAAGACGAAGCGAGCGGAAACTGGAAGCAGTTTAAAGGGAAGTTTAAAGAGAAATGGGGCAAGTTGACCGATGACGATTTGACCGTGATCGAAGGGAAACGCGATCAGCTGGTGGGTAAAATCCAGGAACGTTACGGTTACGCCAAAGATGAAGCTGAACGTGAATTGAAAGACTGGGAAAGTCAAAACAAAGATTACCGCTGGTAAGTCTCCCGCTTTAAGGATGATGCTCCTACCCGCTGATCGTTACGATCGGCCTGGCACACGGACGTGCCAGTTACCCTTTACGCACCTTCTTCTTACTTTCCACTTCATGATCGTGCTGACAGCTACCCGGCTGTGTGCAGGCCGCCACTTCGGCACAGTTTTCACACAGGCCGTGCGCCTCAATAACGCTATGACGTAAGGTAAAACCCGCCTGATCGGCCAACCCGGCGATGATCTTTTCCACGCCGTGCGCGTGCTTCTCACTGACGGCGGCACAGTTGTCGCACACCAGCATCACCGATGTGTGCGCCGGCTCGTCGAAATGGTGGCACACCACATAACTGTTATTTGACTCCACCCGATGAATAAACCCCTGCTCCAGCAGGAAATCCAGCGCGCGATAAATAGTCGGTGGTTTCGCCTGGGGTTCACTGATGCGCAGTTGGTCCAGCAAATCGTAAGCGCTAATGGAACCGTTCTGCTCCGCCATCAGGCGCAGCACTTCTGCGCGCTGCGTAGTGAGGCGCACGCCACGGTCAAGGCACAGAGATTCAGCCTGCGTGAGCAGTTGTTCGGGCGTGAGGTTTGGCATAAGCATTCTCCAGGTGATGGGTGATGTTATTTTATCACACAAACTTTTACGCTGCTGCCATTGCTTTTTTACCTTATATCATCCAGGAAATGTCCAGCTTTCAGCCACTTATCTGCCGCGTTGCGTCCTGGTACCTCCTTCTGTTAAGCCATGCTTTTCCTTCCTGAGTTTTTTCTCACAGGTTAACCCATCTTTTTGCTTTGCAACTCACTGACTTAGTGGCTATGGTTCAAAAGGTTTTAAGTAATTTCTGGCATCAATTTAGCTGACGTTCATATTTCTGCATAAAACAACAGCAGAATGGTGCGGGCGTGACCAATTCTGCGAATAGCAATGCTAATTCCTTTCAATTCACAGCAATAAAGCGTTAGCCAGCGTTCAGAATAGGGCTAATAAACTATTCCGTCGTAGAGACAGTCCACGACAAGTAAAAGGTGATGGCAGACTCATGGTGAAGACATTATTCAGACGCAAGAAAATTTCTTATGTTGTTGGTTTTAATGCGGTATTTGTTACCTCATCAGCATTTGCTGCTGGCACCTGGTACGATGCGCGTAACGATGCCATGGGGGGAACCGGTGTCGCTTCCTCAACCTGGAGCTCGGCAGTGCTGGCTAACCCGGCATTGATGACCAAAGCGCAGCCTGAAGATAACGTCAGCATCATTTTTCCTTCAGCCGGTGTGCAGATTACTGACAAAGACAAATTAGTGGATCGCGTAGACGAAATTACTGATACGGTGGACCGCTATCGTGACGTGATCAACAACATCACGCTGCCGGAGATCATCAACGGTGCGCCTCAGGTCAGAGCCGCGGCAGGTGATATGGCCAATCAGCTGCGCGATCTGCGCGGTGATAAAGCGAATGGCACCGCAGGCGTGGCGCTGGCCGTCAGCATTCCCAACGAGACCCTTCCTTTCGCCTTCATCACCAAAGCCTACGGCACGGCGCACATCCGCGCTAACGTGGTACAGAGCGATATCGATTATCTGGATCAGGTCGCAAATGGCCGCATTCCCTTGCCGGGCGACCAAAATAATCTGCGCTCCAGTGCCAACGGCCTGGCTGCCCTGATCACCGATTACGGCGTCGCAATGGCGCACGAGTTCACCATCGCCGGTCACCCGGTCTCCGTTGGCGTCACGCCAAAGCTGCAGAAAACCTGGCTGTATAACTACACCGCCAGCGTTTATAACTACGACAAGAATGATATTAACGACAGCCGCTATCGCAGCACCGATACCGGTTTCAACGTCGATGCCGGTATCGCTACCGACTTCGCGGAGAACTGGACCTTCGGCGTGACCGGGCAGAACCTGGTATCGCGCGATATCGACACCAAAGAGGTTAACGGCTATCGCGATACGTATCAGATTCGCCCGCTGGTAACTACCGGACTGGCGTGGAATCGCGGACCCTTTACCCTGACTGGCGATGTCGATCTGACCGAAACCAAACGTTTTAAATCGCAGGAGAGCAGTCAGTACGCTGGCGTGGGTGGTGAATATCGCGTGCTGGACTGGCTGGCGCTGCGTGCCGGCTATCGCGCGGATATGAAGTCGAATGACACCGATGTGTTTACGGCCGGTCTCGGCGTGTCGCCGTTCAACAATGCGGTGCATCTGGACCTGGCCGGTTCGGTCGGCAAAGACAATACCTGGGGCGCCATGGTGCAGCTCGGGTTTAACTTCTGACCACACGATGACGGGCGGCTGTGTCGCCCGTCACAGCTGTGATATCATTGCGCAGTTTCTCATCACTTAACTGCGGATTTACTGCGTTTCATGACCGATACATTCTCTTCGCAACGTTTCTCCATCGCCCCAATGCTGGACTGGACCGACCGTCACTGTCGCTATTTTCACCGTCAGCTGAGCGGCGACACGCTGCTGTACACCGAAATGGTGACCACCGGTGCCATCATCCACGGCAAAGGCGACTATCTGGCCTATAGCGAGGCGGAGCATCCGCTGGCGCTGCAGCTGGGCGGTAGCGATCCGGCAGCGCTGGCAACCTGTGCAAAGCTGGCAGAAGCGCGCGGATACGATGAGATCAACCTGAACGTGGGTTGTCCGTCCGATCGGGTACAGAACGGCCGTTTTGGCGCGTGCCTGATGGGTGAGGCGGCGCTGGTCGCGGACTGTATCAAAGCGATGCGCGATGTGGTCAGCATTCCGGTCACGGTGAAAACCCGCATCGGTATTGACGATCAGGACAGTTATGCTTTCCTGTGCGATTTTGTCGGCACCGTGGCGCAGCAGGGCGGTTGTGATACGTTCATTATTCATGCGCGTAAAGCGTGGCTGTCGGGTCTCAGCCCGAAAGAGAACCGTGAAATTCCACCGCTCGATTATCCGCGTGTTTACCAGCTGAAGCGGGATTTCCCGGCGCTGACCATGGCAATCAACGGCGGCGTTAAGACGCTTGAAGAGGCCAAAGCGCATCTGCAGCACCTGGACGGCGTGATGATGGGGCGCGAGGCCTATCAAAATCCCGGCATTCTGGCGCAGGTTGATCGCCAGCTGTTTGGCCGCGAGACACCGGTGGCCGATCCGGTCGCCGTGGTGCGTTCCATGTACCCTTACATCGAAGCCGAACTGGCACAGGGCACCTATCTGGGACACATTACGCGCCACATGCTGGGCCTGTTCCAGGGCATTCCCGGCGCGCGCCAGTGGCGCCGTCACCTGAGCGAAAATGCCCACAAACCGGGCGCCGACGTCCGCGTGCTGGAAGCGGCGCTGGCGCTGGTGGCCGACCGCATTGTGCAGGAAGCCTGATCCCGCGAGCCGGCCTGGTCAGGCTGGCAGGACGGTTTGAACCGCACGGTTTCATCGTGCGGTTTTTAATTCACCAGCAGTTAGTCAATTTCACCAAATCAACGTCCCCTCTGCCCTGCATCAAAGCAATAAATCAATGACTTAGCGATCGTTACGACCTGGCACGTATCTTGTAATACCTTCTGCATTACTGATACAGGAGAGCGCTCGTGGAAATATTATTCGTTATCGGCTTTTTTATGATGCTGCTGCTGACTGGCGTATCGCTGCTGGGCGTGATCGCCGCGCTGGTGGTGGCCACCGTGGTGATGTTTCTCGGCGGGCTGTTTGCGCTTGTTATAAAATTGTTGCCGTGGCTGGTGCTGGCGGTGGTCGCCGTGTGGCTGTATCGCGCATTTACCACGCCGCAGGGTGAGGTGAAACTTAACCGGCTGAAAAGGAAAATCAGTGACTTAGAGAAGAGAAGCTGGCGCTAAATGCGGTTACGATCACAGAGTTGGTGATTGCTTAGTACGAATTCGCAATTAAACATATTTTTTACTTATGTTTTCTGTCAGGATAGGTAAAGAAATTCAGACGAATTCATCGCCGCTGTCCCTACACCAGCGCGAACTATAAAAAAGAAAGAAAAGGGCTTCCTTCGGGAAGCCCTTCATCATTTCTGCTATCAGGGAATTAACAGGCTGGAACCCTGAGTGGCACGACTCTCCAGCACCTGATGCGCACGTACCGCATCGCTCAGGGCAAATTTCTGCTGCTCCGGCACGTTAAGCTGAATAGCGCGGCTGGCGATAAGCGAAAACAGTTCGCCGCTGGCGCGATCGAGCTCTTCACGGTTGGTGATATAGCCAAACAGGGAAGGGCGGGTGACAAACAGCGAGCCTTTCTTGTTGAGAATGCCGAGGTCAACGCCGGTCACCGGGCCGGATGCATTACCAAAGCTCACCATCAGGCCGTGGCGGCGCAGGCTGTCGAGGGAGGGTTCCCAGGTATCTTTGCCCACTGAGTCGTACACTACCGCCACTTTTTCACCGTTGGTCAGTTCGCTGACGCGATGGGCGATATCCTCTTCGCGATAATTGATGGTGGCCCAGGCGCCGGCATCTTTGGCGATCTGCGCTTTCTCCGCAGAACCGACGGTGCCAATCAAATGCGCGCCCAGCGCTTTCGCCCACTGGCAGGCAATCAGGCCCACGCCGCCCGCGGCGGCATGAAACAGGAAAATTTCATCGGCTTTTACTTTGTACGTCTGACGCAGCAGATACTGCACCGTCAGGCCCTTGAGGAAAGAGGCCGCAGCCTGCTCAAAGCTGATGCTGTCCGGCAGAATCACCAGCCGATCTTCCGCCACATTGTGCAGCTCGCTGTAGGCACCCAGCGCGGCCTGGCAATACACCACGCGATCGCCCGGCTTGAAACGCGAAACCGCGCTGCCCACTTTTTTCACGATGCCTGCCGCTTCAGTGCCCAGGCCGGACGGCAGCGAGGAGACCGGATACAATCCGCTGCGCACGTAGGTATCGATGTAGTTAATACCAATCGCCTTGTTCTCCACCTGAACTTCATGGTCGGCGGGATCGGCTAGTGTGAAATCGACCCATTGCAATACTTCCGGGCCGCCGTGCTGGTTGAACTGAATTCGCTTTGCCATTCTGACTCCTGTGATTGTTCATCCTGGGACGGTATACTTGCGCGTCCCTTTCACGATCGGTAATGCATTCACTATGGCAGGAAATAAACCCACCAACAAATCGAACGAACCCCGCGATCGGCAGCTCGAAGGCGTGAAAATGCCGCCGCACTCTCTCGAAGCGGAGCAGTCGGTGCTCGGTGGGTTGATGCTGGATAACGAACGCTGGGATAACGTCTCCGAGCGCGTGGTCGCGGAAGACTTCTTCAACCGCTCGCACCGCATGATTTTCTCCGAAATGCAGCGCCTGCTGGAAGCCGGTCAGCCTATCGATCTGATCACCCTGTCAGAGTCGCTGGAAACCCGCGGCGAGCTGGAAATGGCGGGCGGCTTTGCCTATCTGGCCGAGCTGGCAAAAAATACTCCAAGTGCGGCAAACCTCGGTGCTTATGCCGACATCGTGCGTGAACGTGCGGTGGTGCGTGAGATGATTTCGGTGGCCAATCAGATCGCTGACGCCGGTTACGATCCGCAGGGCCGCAGCAGTGAAGAGCTGCTGGATTTCGCTGAATCCAACGTCTTTAAAATTGCCGAACAGCGCGCCAATAAGGATGAAGGCCCGCAAAATATCGAGCAAATTCTCGAAGCGACGGTATCGCGCATTGAAGCGCTGGTGTCAACGCCGCACGATGGCGTGACCGGCGTCGATACCGGCTATCAGGATCTCAACAAGAAAACCGCCGGTCTGCAGGGCTCAGATCTGATCATTGTCGCGGCGCGTCCGTCGATGGGTAAAACCACTTTCGCCATGAACCTGTGCGAAAACGCCGCCATGCTGACAGACAAACCGGTGCTGATTTTCAGTCTCGAGATGCCCAGCGAACAGCTGATGATGCGTATGCTGGCCTCGCTGTCGCGCGTTGATCAGACGCGCATCCGTACTGGTCAGCTGGAGGATGAAGACTGGGCGCGCATCTCGGCCACCATGGGCATTCTGTTAGAAAAGAAGAACATGTTCATCGATGACTCGTCCGGCCTGACGCCAACCGAAGTGCGTTCACGCGCGCGCCGCGTGTTCCGTGAAAACGGCGGCCTGAGCATGATCATGATCGACTACCTGCAGCTGATGCGCGTACCGGCGCTCTCTGACAACCGTACGCTGGAGATCGCCGAGATCTCACGCTCGCTTAAAGCGCTGGCGAAAGAGCTCAATGTACCGGTGGTGGCGCTGTCGCAGCTTAACCGCTCGCTGGAGCAGCGCGCCGATAAGCGTCCGGTTAACTCGGATCTGCGTGAATCGGGGTCGATCGAGCAGGATGCGGACCTGATCATGTTCATCTATCGTGACGAGGTGTATCACGAAAACAGCGATCTGAAAGGCATCGCCGAGATCATCATCGGCAAACAGCGTAACGGCCCGATCGGCACAGTACGTCTGACGTTCAACGGCCAGTGGTCACGCTTTGATAACTACGCCGGACCGCAATACGACGACGAATAATCGCGCTTCCACAGTTGCATGCACGATTTGTGCATGCATTTCACGTCATCAGAAAATAGTGTTGGACAACCTCGTCAATTATCAGGTTATCTGTAGCAAAGCGAATCCTATAACGCTGTGGACACAGAATGACTCAGGTAGACGATTACGACCTTAAGATACTGACACTACTACAATCTAACGGCCGCCTTACCAACCAGGAACTCAGTGATTTAGTCGGACTTTCGGCGTCGCAATGTTCACGCCGGCGCATTAATCTCGAACAGGCAAATCTTATTCTCGGCTATCACGCGCGGCTCTCGCCGGACGCGGTAGGGCTGGGCATGGTCGGCTTGATCGAGGTGCGACTAAAAAATCACACGCCCGATTACGAAGAGAGTTTTCACCGCATGGTGGAGCAGGAAGCGGCGATTGTCGACGCGTTCAAAACCACCGGTGACGCCGACTATCTGTTAAAAGTCGCGGTGGCCGATTTAGCGGCGCTGAGCGCGCTGATCAGTCAGCTCGTCGCTGGCCATCAAAGCGTGGCCCACGTGAAAACCTCGGTGGTACTCAACCGTTTAAAAGAGAACGGCTTGATGATGATCCCCGAGCACAAAGTGCGCCAAAAGAGTGCATGATGTGCCAGTGTGGTGCAGATTTGTGCCGTTTTTCGCGCAAAGCGCGCACCAGAAACCGAATTTGTGCATGAATCGATTATTTTACAGCAGATTGATGCACATAAACCTGCAATAAAGCGCCTTAGTTATCAATTGGATAATCGCTGGCACCCATCGGCGGCGACAGGAAGCCGCCGATGTGGTGCGTTTTTTGCAAATGAACGCCATCATTTGCAAAGAGATCGCGCCATGGATAACGCTGTACAACCTTCCCGCATTCCCCACACCCGTACAGAAGATGCGCTGGCTATCGTGCTTGGCACGCTGATGGTGTCGTTTGGCGTCATTTTGCTGAAACAGGCGGGCGCGCTGACCGGCGGTACGGCGGGCGTGGCTTTTCTCATCAGCTACCTGTCGCCGCTCTCGTTCGGCAGCGCCTTCTTTCTGATTAACCTGCCGTTTTACTGGCTGGCCATTCGTCGCATGGGCTGGGAATTTACCCTGAAAACCTTCTGTGCAGTGGGGCTGGTATCGCTGTTCACCCATTTGCACCCGCTGTTTATCCATTTTTCTGCGCTAAATCCGTTTTATGCGACATTGTTCGGTAACGTGGTGATGGGGATTGGGTTTATAGTGTTGTTTCGTCACAAAGCCAGCCTCGGTGGTATCAATATTCTGGCGCTCTGGCTGCAGGATCGCTCTGGTCTGCGCGCCGGCAAACTGCAAATGGCGCTGGATACCTGTGTGGTACTGGCCTCGCTTTTTGTGGTATCGCTGCCGATGCTGCTGGCCTCCATCGCCGGCGCGGTGATGCTCAATCTCATCATCGCCATGAATCACCGTCCCGGCCGCTATTTTGTTTGATGACGTCGACCCACACATTTATGAATAATCATGGAGATCTGCACCGTGTTTCAAAACGTTGATGCCTATGTTGGCGATCCGATTCTGTCGCTGATGGAAACCTTCAAACAGGACCCGCGTGACCATAAGGTGAATCTGAGCATCGGCCTCTATTACAACGAAGCCGGCATCATTCCTCAGCTGCAGGCGGTGGCCGCCGCGGAAGAGCGTTTGCAGGCGCAGCCACATCAGGCTTCGCTCTATCTGCCAATGGAAGGGCTGGGTCCATATCGTAACGCCATTGCGCCGCTGCTGTTTGGTAAAGAGCACCCGATGCTGCAGGCGGGGCGCATTGCTTCCATCCAGACGCTGGGCGGATCCGGCGCGCTGAAAGTGGGCGCAGATTTCCTGAAGCGTTACTTCCCGGACGCCAGCGTATGGGTCAGCGATCCGACATGGGAAAACCATGTGGCGATCTTTAACGGTGCCGGGTTTAACGTTAACACCTACCCGTGGTACGACGACGCCACCAACGGCGTGAAGTTCGATGCCTTCATCGCCAAACTGAAAACGCTGCCGAAGCAATCCATCGTGTTGCTGCATCCGTGCTGCCACAACCCGACCGGTGCGGATCTGACCAACGCGCAGTGGGATCAAACCGTTGAGGTCCTGAAAGCGCAGGAGCTGATTCCGTTGCTCGATATCGCCTACCAGGGCTTTGGTGCCGGCATGGAAGAGGACGCTTACGCGATTCGCGTGATTGCCGCGGCGGGCCTGCCGGCGCTGGTGAGCAACTCCTTCTCGAAAATCTTCTCGCTGTACGGTGAGCGCGTTGGCGGCCTGTCAATTGTCTGCGACAGCGCAGAAGAGTCGGCACGCGTGCTGGGTCAGCTGAAAGCGACCGTGCGTCGCAACTACTCCAGCCCGCCGAACTTCGGTGCGCAGGTGGTTTCCTGCGTGCTGAACGACGAAGCGCTGCTGAACAACTGGCTGGCGGAAGTGGAAGCGATGCGCCTGCGCATCATCGAAATGCGCCAGGTGCTGGTCAATGTGCTGAACAGTAAACTGCCCGGCAAAAACTTTGATTATCTGCTGAAGCAGCGCGGCATGTTCAGCTATACCGGCCTGAGCGCACAGCAGGTGGACCGCCTGCGCGAAGAGTTCGGCGTGTACCTGATCGCCAGCGGCCGCATGTGTGTCGCCGGTCTCAACAGCCGCAACGTCAATCAGGTAGCTGAGGCGTTTGCTGCCGTAATGTAATTGACGCGATGCCTGTCAGCCGCGCGGCTGGCAGGCATTCGTTCAGCCATCCACGCATTGTCTGTTCCCGCAGTTCCCGCTGTACCTTCTGCCGCCCCCCGCTTTTCCACGCTCTTCTTTGCCGGCCATGCTGGCTGGCGGCCGCATTCCGCATGGCTATAACACCTTAACCCCGGGTAATCGGGACGGGTCTTGTGTGTTCCTGTTAGTGAGGGCGCTATTTTTTGCCGGCGCGCTTTGGCGCACTGCCAGAGCGCTCGCCAATCACAATAAGGAACCGCCCATGAGCTATTTCCCTTCCGCACTGAAACCCCTCTGCATTGCCATGACGCTGGCGCTCGCACTGCCTGCTGCGGCCGTTGAGCTGACGCGTGATAACGGCGCGCCGGTCGGCGATAACCAGAATTCACAAACTGCCGGCGCCAATGGCCCGGTGCTGTTACAGGACGTGCAGCTGATTCAAAAGCTGCAACGCTTTGATCGTGAACGTATTCCGGAACGTGTGGTGCACGCACGTGGCACCGGCGCGCACGGTGAATTTCGCGCCAGCAAAGATATCAGCGATCTGACTATCGCTGAGGTGTTTAAACCGGGGACGGTGACGCCGGTGTTCGTCCGCTTCTCCAGCGTGGTGCACAGCAAGCACTCGCCGGAAACGCTGCGCGATCCGCGTGGTTTCGCCACCAAATTCTATACCAGCCAGGGCAACTGGGATCTGGTCGGCAATAATCTGCCGGTATTCTTTATCCGCGATGCGATCAAGTTCCCGGATATGGTGCACGCGTTTAAACCGGATCCGCGCACTAACCTCGATAACGATGCGCGCACCTTCGATTTCTTCTCCCACGTACCGGAAGCCACGCACGCGCTCACCATGCTGTTCTCCAACATGGGCACGCCGGCGAGCTATCGCGAAATGGACGGTAACAGCGTGCACGCCTACAAGTTTGTGAACAGCAAAGGCGAAGTGCACTACGTGAAGTTTCACTGGAAGACGCTGCAGGGCGAACGCAACCTCGATCCTACTGAATCGGCAGCGATCCAGGGCCGCAGCTACAGCCACATGACAGAAGATCTGGTGGCGGCGATTAACCGCAAAGCGTTTCCGAAGTGGGATCTCTACATTCAGACCATTAAAGCCAGCGAACTGGATAAGTTCGATTTCAATCCGCTCGACTCCACCAAAATCTGGCCGAACGTGCCAGAGGTGAAAATCGGGCAGATGGTGCTGAATCGCAACGTCGACAACTTCTTCCAGCAAACCGAGCAAGTGGCGATGGCGCCGTCCAATCTGGTGCCGGGCATTGAGCCGTCTGAAGATCGCCTGCTGCAGGGCCGCCTGTTTTCCTATGCTGATACCCAGCTGTACCGCGTGGGCGCTAACGGCCTCAGCCTGCCGGTCAATGCGCCGCGTGTACCGGTCAGCAACGGCAATCAGGATGGCCTGATGGACAGCGGTAACGCCGATGACAAGGGCGTTAATTACCAGCCAAGCCGCATCTATCCGCGTGAAGAGCTGCAAAGCGCGCGTTACAGCCATACACCGCTTAGCGGCAGTACGCAGCAGGCGATGATCGCCAAACCGCAGAATTTCCGCCAAGCTGGGGAGCTGTATCGTTCCTTTAACGCGAAAGAGCGGGGCGATCTGATCACCTCGCTCGGTGGCGCGCTGAAAAGCGCCGACGCGCAAAGCCGGCTGGCGATGCTCTCGTTCTTTTATAAGGCCGATAGCGAGTACGGCACGCGTCTGGCGGCGGTAACGCAGGACGATATCACCACGGTAAAAGCGCTGGCTGACAAGCTGAGCGACTGATGTGCCGGCGGCAGAGCAAGCGCTCTGCCGCTTTTTCCCGCTGAAGGGTTTACCTTTCGCCGACATGCTGCACACTTAAGTAAACGGTTTAACCCAGGAATGTGGCATGTGGCAGCAACAAACTCTCACGCTGAGCGCGAAGGCGCGCGGCTTTCATCTGATCACCGACGAGATTGTCGGCCAGCTTAATGGCTTAACGGACCTGCGCATCGGCCAGCTGCATCTGCTGTTGCAGCACACCTCAGCGTCGCTGACGCTCAATGAAAATTGCGATCCTACGGTGCGCAGCGACATGGAGCAGCACTTTCTGCGGCACGTTCCAGAGTATGCGCCCTATCAGCACGACTATGAAGGCGCTGACGACATGCCGGCGCACATCAAATCGTCACTGCTTGGCGTATCGCTGCTGATCCCGGTCAGCCGCGGCAAACTGCTGCTCGGCACCTGGCAGGGGATCTGGCTGGGCGAACATCGGGTACACGGCGGCGCGCGGCGCATCGTCGCCACCTTACAAGGGGAATAAAAACATGAACACGTCGGATTTACTGACCTACTGCATGAGCAAACCGGGCGCTTCACAAAGTTATAAAGATGAGTGGGACGCAACCCAGGTGAAAAGCGATGGCGTGCTGTTTGCCATGGTGCATGACGTTGAAGGGCGACCGGCGTTGTCGCTGAAGACCTCGCCCGCGCTGGCGGAGTTATTGCGCGATGAACACCATGATGTGTTTCCCAGTGAACATCTCAATAAGTCGCACTGGAGCACGCTGTGGCTGGATGGATCGCTGAAGGATTCGCAGATTTACTATCTGGTTGATGCATCGTGGCAACAGGCTGACGCCACGCGCGCGGCGGGCGTCAGCCATGATGATGAGATGCGCTGATTAGGCCGCAGACTCTTCACGCAGGGTATTGATATCAATCACGAAGCGATACTTCACGTCGCTTTTCAGCATGCGCTCGTAGGCGTCGTTAATCTGGTTCATAGCGATCAGCTCGATATCCGAAGTGATACCGTGCTTGCCGCAGAAATCCAGCATCTCCTGGGTTTCGGCGATACCGCCAATCAGTGAACCGGCAATGCTGCGACGCTTGAGGATCAGGTTAAACACCTGCGGTGCCGGGTGATCGTGCTCCGGCGCGCCGACCAGCGTCATGTTGCCGTCGCGCTTCAGCAGGGCGATAAACGGGTTGAGATCGTGCTGCGCGGCGACGGTATTTAAGATGAAGTCGAAGCTGTTGGTATGTTGTGCCATCTGGTCAGCCTCTTTCGAAATCACCACTTCGTCAGCGCCGAGGCGTTTGCCATCTTCAATTTTTGATGGTGAAGTGGTGAACAGCACCACGTGCGCGCCCATCGCATGCGCGATCTTCACCCCCATATGGCCGAGGCCGCCCAGACCAACGATACCGACTTTTTTGCCGGGACCGACATTCCAGTGACGTAGCGGGGAATAGGTGGTGATACCGGCGCACAGCAGCGGCGCAACGCCCGCCAGATCGAGGTTTTCCGGTACGCGCAGCACAAAGCTTTCATCAACCACCATGCTGGTGGAGTAGCCGCCGTAGGTGATGGCGCCGGTTTCACGATCCTGGCCGTTGTAAGTGCCAACAAAGCCGTTTTCACAGTACTGCTCGAGTCCTTCCTGACAGCTTGGGCAGCTGCGGCAGGAGTCGACCATACAGCCGACGCCGACTAAATCGCCCACTTTATATTTGTGCGTGTGCGCGCCAACGGCGGTGACGCGACCCACGATTTCATGGCCTGGCACCACCGGGAATACGGTGTTGCGCCATTCGTTGCGCGCCTGGTGCAGGTCCGAGTGGCAGACGCCACAGTACAACACTTCAATCTGCACATCATGAGCGCGCAGTTCGCGCGGCTTATAATCGAACGGGGCGAGTTTGGCTTTCGCGTCCTGTGCGGCATAGGCATGCGTAATATTCATGGTGTCTCCAGTCAGATGTGTCGTGAGTATTTTTTGCGAGGGGTCCGTTCAGTGATGACACTGAAGGACAGAGGCGCGTCAGCGGCGCCAAAAAGGAACGCAGTAAGAATAGTCAGCGGGACGCGATGCGTATATGCCTGAAGTTGTCTGTTTCTTGCCTGTTTCTGCATTTGCTAAGGCATTCAGACAATGGCACCGGCTGGCGAGTAACCGGAGCGGTGAGCCGTGGCGAGATCAGAAAAAACGCGCCGCAACAGCGGGTGCGGCGCGTTAAACCTACTTTTTCAGCATCGGCTTGAGGAAGCGTGCAGTATGCGATTTTTCGCACTGTGCAACGGTTTCCGGCGTACCGGCCACCAGGATTTCACCACCGCCGCTGCCGCCTTCCGGACCGAGATCGACAATCCAGTCAGCGGTTTTGATCACGTCAAGGTTGTGCTCAATCACCACGATGGTATTGCCCTGATCGCGCAGCTGATGCAGCACTTCCAGCAGCTGCTGGATGTCGGCAAAATGCAGGCCGGTGGTCGGTTCATCGAGAATGTACAGCGTCTGACCGGTACCGCGCTTCGACAGCTCACGCGCCAGCTTAACGCGCTGCGCTTCACCGCCGGACAGCGTGGTTGCCGACTGGCCAAGACGAATATACGACAGGCCGACATCAATCAGCGTCTGCAGCTTACGCGCCAGTGCAGGTACCGCATCAAAGAACTCACGCGCCTCTTCGATGGTCATCTCCAGCACTTCGTGAATGCTCTTGCCTTTGTATTTAATCTCCAGCGTTTCGCGGTTATAGCGTTTGCCTTTGCACTGATCGCACGGTACATAAATGTCCGGCAGGAAGTGCATTTCGACCTTGATTACGCCGTCGCCCTGACAGGCTTCACAGCGGCCGCCGCGCACGTTAAAGCTGAAGCGGCCCGGATTGTAGCCGCGCGAACGCGCTTCCGGCACGCCGGCAAACAGTTCACGCACCGGGGTAAAAATCCCGGTGTAGGTGGCCGGGTTTGAGCGCGGCGTCCGGCCGATCGGGCTCTGATCGATGTCGATCACTTTATCGAAGTGCTCCAGCCCGGCGATCTCGCGATACGGCGCAGCTTCACCGCTGGTAGCACCATTCAGCTGGCGCTGCGCAATCGGGAACAGCGTATCGTTAATCAGCGTTGATTTGCCGGAACCGGACACGCCGGTGATACAGGTAAACAGCCCAACCGGAACCGTCAGCGTGACATCCTTCAGGTTATTACCGCGCGCGCCGCTCAGTTTCAGTACTTTGGACGGATCGCCTTTCACCCGCTCTGCCGGCACCGCGATTTCACGCTTGCCGCTGAGGAACTGACCGGTGAGAGAATCTTCGTGCGCCATGATGGCATGCACATCGCCCTCGGCTACCACCTGGCCGCCGTGCACGCCAGCGCCCGGACCGATATCAATAATATGGTCAGCGGCGCGAATCGCGTCTTCATCATGCTCAACCACGATCACGGTATTACCGAGATCGCGCAGGTGAATCAGCGTCGACAGCAGGCGCTCGTTGTCGCGCTGATGCAGACCGATGGACGGTTCATCCAGTACGTACATGACGCCAACCAGACCGGCACCAATCTGGCTCGCCAGACGAATACGCTGTGCTTCACCGCCGGACAGCGTTTCCGCTGAACGCGACATCGACAGATAATTCAGGCCGACGTTGACCAGGAAGCTCAGACGGTCGCCAATTTCCTTCAGCACTTTCTCGGCGATTTTGGCGCGCTGGCCGCTCAGCTTCAGATTGCGGAAGAAGTCCATGGCGTGGCCGATGCTCATATCCGAGATGGTCGGCAGGTTGGTATCTTCCACGAACACATGGCGCGCTTCACGACGCAGGCGCGTCCCTTCGCAGCTGGCGCAGGCGCGGTTGCTGATAAACTTCGCCAGCTCTTCGCGCACCGCGTTGGATTCCGTCTCTTTGTAGCGGCGCTCCATGTTATGCAGCACGCCTTCGAACGGATGACGACGCACCGAGGTATCGCCGCGATCGTTGATATATTTGAACTCAATGTTCTCTTTGCCGGAGCCGTACAGAATCACTTCGCGCGCTTTGTCGCTCAGGCTATTGAACGGCGCTTCAACATCGAAATCCAGATGTTCCGCCAGCGAGCGCAGCATCTGGAAATAGTAGAAGTTACGGCGATCCCAGCCGCGAATGGCGCCACCGGCCAGCGACAGCTCCGGATTTTGTACCACGCGATCGGGATCGAAATATTGCTGAACGCCGAGGCCGTCACAGGTCGGGCAGGC
The DNA here is from genome assembly GCF_043544755.1 of Pantoea sp. SGAir0184. Classification (NCBI taxonomy): domain Bacteria; kingdom Pseudomonadati; phylum Pseudomonadota; class Gammaproteobacteria; order Enterobacterales; family Erwiniaceae; genus Pantoea; species Pantoea sp. SGAir0184. Next base: position 3,818,174 of record NZ_CP028050.1, on the reverse strand, counting down.
ACCGGCCGGGTTATTGAACGAGAACAGGCGCGGCTCCAGCTCACGCATGCTGTAACCGCACACCGGGCAGGCAAAATTGGCCGAGAACAGCATCTCTTCGGTATCGGGATCGTCCATATCCGCGACGATCGCCGTGCCGCCACTCAGTTCCAGCGTCGTTTCAAAGGATTCGGCCAGACGGGTCGCCAGATCGTCACGCACGCGGAAACGATCGATCACCACCTCAATGGTGTGTTTCTTCTGCAGCTCCAGCTTGGGTGGATCCGACAAATCGCACACTTCGCCATCGATACGTGCGCGGATGTAGCCCTGCGCCGCCAGATTTTCCAGCGTTTTGGTGTGCTCGCCTTTGCGATCTTTTACCACCGGCGCCAGCAGCATCAGGCGCCGCCCCTCTTCCTGCGCCAGGACCTGATCGACCATCTGACTGACAGTTTGTGCCGCCAGCGTGACGTTATGATCCGGACAGCGCGGCTCACCCACGCGGGCAAACAGCAGACGCAGATAGTCATGAATTTCAGTGATGGTGCCGACGGTCGAGCGCGGGTTGTGCGACGTCGATTTCTGCTCAATGGAAATGGCAGGCGACAGCCCCTCAATGTGGTCTACGTCCGGTTTCTCCATTAAGGAAAGAAACTGGCGCGCATAGGCAGAAAGCGATTCAACATAGCGGCGCTGGCCTTCGGCATACAGCGTATCAAACGCCAGCGAAGACTTACCGGAACCCGACAGACCGGTCACTACAATGAGCTTGTCGCGTGGGATGATCAGGTTGATATTCTTCAAATTATGGGTGCGAGCACCGCGGACTTCAATCTTATCCATTCACCTTTCCCGGATTAGGCAACGCTCGCCATGCCTTGCCAGCACGACCAGCAGAAACGCATCATTATGGCACAAAAAATAAACTGAATAAATATCCAGTGTTTTTGCTATCCTGTCACGGTCGAAAAACTGGAATCCCGCTCGAAAGTGGGAAGCGTCATTGTGACGTGATACAATTTTTCGCTTAGACTTTTAGCATCAACTCATCGGGAGACAGCAACATGGCCAGTCGTGGCGTAAACAAAGTGATTCTTGTCGGGAATCTGGGTCAGGATCCGGAAGTGCGCTACATGCCGAATGGTGGCGCGGTAGCCAACATTACGCTGGCCACGTCAGAGAGCTGGCGCGACAAGCAAACCGGTGAAAACAAAGAGATCACCGAATGGCACCGCGTCGTGCTGTTCGGCAAGCTGGCCGAAGTCGCCGGCGAATATCTGCGTAAAGGTTCGCAGGTCTACATTGAAGGCCAGCTGCGCACCCGTAAATGGCAGGACCAGAGCGGCCAGGACAAATACACCACCGAAGTGGTGGTGAACGTGGGCGGCACCATGCAGATGCTGGGTGGTCGTCAGCAGGGCGGCAATGGCGGTGGCGCACCCATGGGCGGCCAGGGCGGCGGCAACAATAACGGCTGGGGCCAGCCGCAGCAGCCGCAGGGTGGGGGCAACCAGTTCAGCGGCGGCGCGCAGCAGCGTCCACAGCAGCAGAGCGCACCGGCGAACAACGAACCACCAATGGATTTCGACGACGATATCCCGTTCTGATTGGCGTACCGATCAACGCGTTATCCAGCCCTCGCTTCTGCGAGGGTTTTTTTATTATTTTCTATTTAATTATTGCATTGAAATTATCCAGTGCATTTTTCTTTAGGTTTTCAAAGTTACTTTTAATGATGTCTTCCTTGTTTTTTATTTCAGATGTTTCGAAATAAGGTTTTTCTTTAAGACAGGTTAATCTTGAACTGTACCAATTTTCATTTCTATGTGTAAAAACACGATATTCACCTTCATTAAGTAGTAGGTAATATTTTTCTCCTTTTCCTGCAAGCATCATTGATGCATCATTACATTTGAATGTTTCGGTAGCATCCACAGGAATACTGATGTTTAGAGCAGTATTAAATACTAGCTTTAAATTAGATGTTATTATTAATAGAGTGACAATGGCTGTCATGGTTAGTGGGATAAATAGAGGGAATGAGTCTCTAATAATAATAATATCTTTTTTATTGACGTTGGTGCTGGTTTTTTCGAAGAAAAATAAAGCTACCCCTGCAGAGGTAACTGCCAGTGAAACATATGTCATGAGAATCAAGCCCGCATAGAGAATGACACAAAAGCGTGATGCAGTCTGGTCATAAGTTAAATCGGCGATGTTCATAAAATCGTGTCTGGCTTGCGCATAGGCGTAGAAGGAGCCTACTATCCAGCCGATTTTAACTATCCATGACGTGGCACTTTTGTAATGCTGGTTGTAGATGTTACTTTCAGAAAGGAAGACGCTGGAAGAAAGGAAAAGTATTACTGTCGAGCTTATTAACAATAAAAGTGAAACTGTTTTTTCGGTCTGAAAAAGATAAGATAAGATAGCACAGAAAAAAATAATTGAAGAATAAAGTGCTAATACAATGCTGGAGTTGTATTGCGTTATTATCTTTCTGTGCTTAGGGCTCTTAATAATGCCTTTGTGGGATGGGCTTCTGAAAAATCCTTTAGCCATAAATGTAAAAAAAATGATCAGAGAAAATAAAAACAATACTAACGCTGTTATACTTCTTTTAACTGTTTCTATTTTGGCTAACAAAGTTATTGAAATACAAAAGTAATAAATGACTGCGTAGTAAAAGTAAATTATTCTTTTAGCGGTTAATTTTGCTGTTTTCATTTAATGTCCTTTTACGCGAGGAAAAATCATCCCTTTATAAGGCGTTGATCAAAGACAAAAGGTAATTCTTTCACTCTGGTAAGAGCGCTTTTAAAAGAATGATGAAGCGGATTTAATATTGCTTTGTTTTCCATCGGGATAATCGTTGAAGGTAGCATCAGCGCGGCGCCTTCAGCGGATTGCAGCCAGCCGGTGCCGAGATCCATTGTCGACAGTGGCGCTGGATCATGACGCCAGTCCGGCGGTAAAAATGCTTCAGCAAGATAGGCAACTTCAGCATCCGGGATGTCGATACTGAATAAGGTGTACTCATCCAGCACCGACTCTCTTCCGATATGGACCAGCACTTCCAGTGCTGCGAGTGACACCGACGTGGCAACATAAATGGTGGGATAGCCTTTATGATTCCAGCGTCCACCATACTGTTTTGCCCCATAACCGGACCAGGCTTCAGCCGCATACTGGCTCTTCGTCAGCCGATAAAAAATCACGAGAAAACACCGTGCTCCAGACGACCGATCAGATCGAGAACATCCAGCGCACCGCTCTCCGTCGTCAGTAAGGTGATGGGCGCAACATTGCCTAACCCTTTCACCGGTCGGCTCAGCCACTGGGTGGCCTCTTCTTTATTACCAGCAAAAAGCTGAACGGCGGCATCCATCACGCGGACGAAGCGGGCGACACGTTCACTCTCGTCGGGTGACAGACTTTTACCCGTGCTTTTACGACGGGCAATGTTGCGTTCATTAATCCCTGTGACCTTCATGATTTCGGCGCGCGTCATGGCCGACCAGTGACGGATATCATCAATGACGGCCACCGGCAAACCGGCTTCCAGCATACGCGTTAACTCAATACCACGTGGAGGCAGGCCAGCAACCCGCCACAGCGCGTTGTCATTGGCTCCAGGCTGAGGAATATAAGCTCGCATCTGAAAAACTCCATACAGACAAGTGTCATGTTGTATTATTGACACTTGTCAGATTATTTCAATAGCGCAACCCTTAATGCGCGCGCCACTCCCGCAGTAATTCTTCCGTGGTTTTAACCCGCACCGGATTGCCCGGCATGATCAAATCCGCCCACACTTCGTTGTGCTGATTAATAAGTTGCTGCGCCGACACATAAGTGCGATCGGCGGTGGTGTGGGCGTCGGCCGCCACGGTGATGTGATAGCCAAGGCTGGCCCCGACTTTGATGGTGGTATCGACACAATAATCAGTGGCGCAGCCGCAAATGACAAAGCTTTCAATCTGATGCTGTTCAAGCTGCGCCGCGAGCCCGGTTTGCCAGAAGCTGTCGCAGGCGGTTTTGGTGATGTAAAGCGCGTCGGCGGGTTGTTCCAGTTCGGCGACTATTTGCCAGTCTGCGGAGTCAGCGGCTAAATCCGGCCCGCTATGCTGAATAAAAATGACCTGATCGGCGGCGGCCATCAGCTGATTAATGCGCGCGCAGCGTCCGGCGCGGTCGTAACGCGGCGTTGCCAGCACGCCATTTTGCATATCCACTACCATTACCACCCGTTGTGCCATTGTCGCCTCCTTTATAGGTCAGGCCCCAGTGTCGCGCTGAACGGGTAGGCGCGTAAAGCGATTGGGCTTTGCTTTTTTTGTGCGCGCCGCGCATGCTTACTGCCTGATAGCGTATGGAGGTGTGTGGTGACGGTGGTTCCTGAAGTCTTTCCCTGTGAGCAGGATCGTGCGCAGTTTCAGCACTTTGCTGAGCTGCCGGGCATTGAGCTTTATCAGGCGCACATCTCCCGCTACGCTTTTGAGCCCCATACCCACGAAGCCTTCGGGATTGGCACCATCGAATCCGGCGCGCAGCGCTTTCGCTACCGCGGCACCAATTATGTCGCGCCGGTGCATTCGCTGGTGATGATGAATCCCGATGAACTGCACACCGGTGAATCGGCCTGCGCCGAAGGCTGGCGTTATCGCATGATCTATATCGATCCGGCGGAGATGGATCGGCTGACCGGCGATCGCAACTGGTGGTTCAGCGATGCGCTGCGCACCGATGCGCGTCTGGCACAACCTTTCTCCCATGCGCTGGCACAGATGTGGCAGGCGCAAAGTGCGCTGGAGCGGCAGGGCGCGCTGCTGGATCTGCTGGAGTGGCTGCGTCCGCTGGCGCAGCAGGGCGTCGCGCGGCCGCGCGAAGGCGCCCACCGCTTTGATGTGGTAAAAGCCTGGCTGCGCGATAACCTGGCAGAACCGGTGCGGCTGGAGGAGCTGGCGGCGCTGGTATCGCTGTCGCCGTGGCATTTTCTGCGCAGTTTCAAACAACACTTTCACGTCACTCCCCATCAAATGCTGATGGCCTTCCGCCTGTTCGAGGCCAAGCAGCGGCTGGCGCAGGGCGAGAGCGCCGCCAGTGTGGCGGCGGCGGTTGGCCTCACCGACCAGGCGCATCTGACGCGGGCGTTTGCCCATCGCTACGGCATTACGCCGGGACGCTATCAAAAGCAGGTGTTCAGCGCACGTTAACCGCAATCTGCTACAAGCCTTTCACCTTTTCCTGCGCCACACTGTGGCGGATTGAAGATAAAGGAAAGGTGTATGTTTGCAGGAATAGTGTTTGCCCTCGCGGCGGGGCTGATGTGGGGCATGATTTTTGTCGGGCCGCTGCTGATACCCGATTATCCGGGCACGTTGCAATCGGCGGGTCGCTATGTTGCCTTTGGTCTGGTGGTACTGCCGCTGGCGTGGCTCAGCCGGCGCCGGCTAAAACAGCTGACGCGCCCGGACTGGACGGAGGCGGTGAAGCTGTCGCTGGTGGGCAATCTGCTCTATTACGCCTGCCTTGCCAGCGCGATTCAGCGCACCGGCGCACCGGTCTCCACCATGATCATCGGCACGCTGCCGGTGGTGATCACCGTCACCGCTAACCTCTGTTACGGCCATCTCGAAGGGCGCCTGCCATGGCGCCGGCTGATGCCCGCGCTGATCATCATTGCTGCCGGGCTGGGCTGCGTCAACGCGGCGGAACTGCACGGGCAGGGGCCGGCATTTGATCTCTGGGGCTACCTGAGTGGCCTGCTGCTGGCGGTGCTGGCAGTGGTGTGCTGGACCTGGTATCCGCTGCGCAATGCGCGCTGGCTGCGCAAACATCCTCAGCACAAACCGTCGAGCTGGGCCACCGCGCAGGGGCTGGTGACATTGCCGCTGGCGCTGGTGTTTTATGGGCTGGTGAGCCTGCAGATTCACTGGCAGCAGCCCGATTTCGCTTTGCCGTTCGGCCCGCAGCCGGCGCGCTTTATCTGGCTGATGCTGGCGATTGGTTTGTTCTGCTCATGGCTGGCGGCGCTGTGCTGGAATGCCGCCAGTCAGCGTTTGCCAACGGTGGTGATGGGGCCGCTCATCGTATTCGAAACGCTCTCTGGCCTGCTGTGGACCTTTATTTACCGCCAGAGCTGGCCACCGTTGCTCACCAGCATCGGTATCGGCTGTCTGATCGTTGGCGTGATCTATGCCATGCGCATTAAACCGCAGCGGCTGACCGCGCTTCCTTAACCCGCCCTGCTGCTGAGTCATCCACTCAGCAGCGCTTTCCCCTGATATTTTAGGAATTTGACCAGCCGATAATCCCGCCTCAGTGACCTGATACTGGCCGCTACGCGCACGCTATATAACCGACCAGCGCTACGGCCGCCCGGTTTTCATTCTCTTCCGCTATAAAACTCCCTGCCGTCAGCACGGTAAAAGGTCGACTTTAGCTGCCTTTTAGCATTCCGGTGGGATAAAAAAAGCGCATATCGGGCAACAATTCGCCGGTTTAGCGCGTAAAAAACTCTTCGCCAGTCGGATTTTTACCCGGCTGTGGCACTGAAATTCCAGCGTGAGAAGCCACCTTAGCCTTAAGCGTTACCGGCATTGTTAAGAATGATTCCCAACAGGCGCCAGAAAAAAAGATTAAAGATGACGATGGATTTAAGCGCAGTATTTACCGTGGATAACCGTTTTTCGGCTTTATAGTTTAAACATCATAACGTTTTTTAACCGGAGTATTCCTGGTGTGGTTTAAGAGTTAGCCGACTAGCGCTGATCGTCAAAGCGATCATAAACGCAGCGGCCAGATCCAGTTTAAAACTGAGCCAATGTGTGAGCGGTTACACCGTGTTGTTCATTAACGCTTAACAGAATTGTCTGTGATCAGGACTGATTATTAGTAATCGTGAAGTAATAGACTAAGCACCAATCTCACCAAAATGAGATTGGGCTAAGTCTAAATGGCTTGAAACGCGAGGCTTTTGCTGGTGTGAATCAATTTTACCGCAAAAAAGGAAGTGATTCCGTGATGGCATTCATCAGGAAAAAGTGGTTCGAATTGTTATGTAGCGAATGCCGAATTTAATGATCTTCATCTCTTCTGGTAAGAACAAATCTCAGCATTAAGTCATATAACATCGGCCTCAATGGTATTAGCGATTATCGGAACCGGAAGGGTAATGATAAACGCTACGGCTAATATCCAGTAAACGACAGCTGCGACGGGTACCGATGTCGAAAGTGGTTTGCAGGAAGTTGACCGCCTGACGCTTTTCATTCGTAGTGAAGAAGTTTTTCAGCACGCTTTGCAGCATCTCCTTGTCAGAGCTCAGGGTCTGCAGCTCGCGCGTAAGGTTCTGCAGTTTATCCTCCAACTCCTTGATTTTTCGACCCTCCTCTGAAGAAAGCCCGGAGAACTTCTTCTTCCAGCTATAGAAGGTGGCCTCGGAAATGCCCAGCTCCTCACAAATCTCCCTGACTTTCACTCCCGTTTCAGAAGCTTTAATGGCATTTGTGATTTGCTCTTCGCTATATCGTGACTTTCTCATAAATGCTCTTACCTTTCTTATCAATTAGTGGATGAGAATTACTGTATTAATATCTGGTACTGCAAAAACGGTATTAATGCAGTATTAAAGTGCGCGATTAGAATTGCGAGGGTTAAATTAAGTTATTTAGAATAAATATCATCATGGGATAAATCTTATTTTATTCTGAATGCCATTGAACGCCTTCCTGGTGCTGGGTTTTTGATATAGATTCATTCCATCCCAAATGCAGAAAAATACGACAATCATTGGAAATTCGGCATAGCCTGCTTGCAAAAAACTCAGGATATGCCTGTGAACTTTTGTCCTGAATTCGGGTTGAAATCGTTTACATCCATCGGGCTTCGCACCAGGTTTAATCGGAATTTTCCTGAATTTAATCGCTAAACTCTGACGCGAGTCTCATTTTTCGGACCAGCCTGGTTTGAAGTTATTAAATTGTGTCAGGCCCACTGAGCGCTTGTTAATTCATTTCAAGGACGTTGTACCGAAAAGCAGTTGCTGTACGTAATACTAAGGACCAGTCAATGAAATTGAGCGTAATGTCTAATGCCGCCTGGATGATGTCTGAGAAGATCGTCTCGGTATTCGGCGTCATATTTGTGACCTCCTACGTGGCAAAATCCTTTGGCCCAACGGTGTTTGGTCAAATGGCGTTTTCGACCTCGCTGTTCTCCATGGTGCAAACCGTGGCGATTTTTGGTACCGAAACCATCCTGTTCAAGCGCATCAGCAAAAGTGCGCCGAAAGGCCTGCGGCTGATGACCGTGGCGCGGACCATGCGCCTGGTGCTACTGTTGCTGACATCAATCCCGGTGTTGATTTGGGTCTGGTACAACATGCAGGAAAACTTCCTTGCGTTTGCACTGGCCTCGTTTATCTCGTCGGTGTTTGTCACCCAGGACACGTTCAGCGTTTATAACAATGCGCGACTGGCGTCGCGGCTCAATACCATTGCTAACTCGGCCGGCTTGCTGCTGGGCTTTGCCATGAGCTTCACCATCGCCTGGCTGCATCTCAATCCACTGTGGCTCACCGCCTCGATTGTGGCCGTCACACTGGTGCCGTACGCCATCAAGCGCGTCAATTTCTATCGCGAACATCAGGATCTGGCACCGCCGCAGGACAAGCGCACCACCTACCTGCGCTACCTGATGTATGCCGGCCTGCCGCTGGCCATCTCCAGCATCTTTATCTCGGTGCAGGTGAAAGCCGCACAGATGTTCCTCGCGGGCATCGCCTCAGCGCGCGACCTTGGCCTGTTCGCCGCCGCGAATACCATTTCGGCTTCCTGGATTTTTATCCCGGTTGCCATCATCACTTCCTGCTTCTCGGAGATTTTCCGCGAGCGTGGAGCAGCCGCGATCAAGCTCACCGCGCGGCTGAACGGCTATGTCATGGGAGTTTCATTGCTGTTATTAGCGGTGATTGCCTTGTACGGCGAAAAAATCATCATCGCTTTATATGGTCACGAGTACACACAGTCCGGAAGTCTCATTACGTTACTGTCGTTAGCAACCTGCTTTTCGGCAATGGGGACCGTCGCTTATCGCTACATGGTGAAAGAGGGCGGGTTTAACTATCTGTTGAAGAAGATCATTTGTCTGATGGTCATCAGCCTGCCGCTGTCGTGGTGGCTGATCCAGGGCTACGGCATCATGGGTGCCGCCTGGAGCGTCTTCATCACGGAGTTACTGTCCCTGACCGTAATGAATTACTTCTTCAAAAACGGCGTCATCCAAAAAATTCAGGTTTCCTCACTCAACTACAAAACCTACAAATGAGGTCAGATATGATCAGGTTGAAAGACGAACTCAGAAGAAGCGTACAGTATTTCATCAAAAAGATGCCCTGGGCGTACCAGGATCGCATTTACTACTTTCACAAATTCCGTAAGCTGCCGAACCTGCGTCAGCCGAAGGTGTTCAATGAGAAAGTGCTGTATCGCAAATTCGTCTACGGCGACTACCAGTGCTATGGCCGCCTGTCGGACAAGTTTTCGGTGCGTGAGTACATTGCCGAAAAGGTGGGCAGTGAGTATCTGATTCCGCTGGTTTATGAGACCAGCGATCCGCACTCACTGCATACGCTGCCGAGCTGGAAGAACACGGTTATCAAGCCGAATCACGGCTCCAACATGGTCGAGATCCTGCTGGAAGAACCGGATGCGCTGAAAAAACAGCAGATTATCAGCGATTGCCAGCGCTGGCTGAAGACCGACTTCGCCAACGAGGCGCGCGAAATTCACTATCGCTATATTAAGCCGCGCATTCTGGTAGAGAAGTACATCGGCGATGGCAAAACCGCGCCGATCGATTACAAGTTTCACATGTTCAACAAGCGCGACGGCAATTTTGAATATGTGCTGCAGGTGATCTACAACCGCTGTAATCCGCTGCTGTCGATGAACTTTTACGTCAACAATCTTAACGAGGCGTATCACAAAATCCGTGACACCGGGCTGGATGTGTCACCGCTGCTGCCACAATTGCAGCACGCGCTGGCGCTGAGTAAAACGCTGGCCAGCGACTTCGATTATGTGCGTGTGGACTGGTATATCGATGGCGAACAGATCTACTTCGGTGAGCTGACGTTCACGCCAGGCGCCGGGCTGGTCACCGGGTTGGATCGGGGGCTCAATCAGATGATGGGTGATATGTGGATTCAGGATCGTCGCGATACGCAGAGATCGGACGTCACGGTGCCGGAAGTACCACTTCCAGCCGTATTGAAGAAAATTTGAAATCACACAGCAAAATAAAAAACCCCGCTTAGCGGGGTTTTTTATGCGCCGCGTTTACGGCATTGGCCAGTCGGCTGGTGTCTGGCTCATCACCTGAATAAACGCCTCTTTGGTGATGGACATAAAGTTATGCACGTTTTCCATGCTCAGCGTAATGCCGAGCAGACCGGTAACGAACCAGCATGACATCGCTACGCCCACGCCGCCGCACATCAGCGCCATCACGTGGTGGCTGTTCTGACGCAATTTAATTTTCATGGTGCTGGCGAAGAACATCATTACCGCGCTGAGCAGTTCCCAACGCATGACGATCAGACTGGTAGTTAACGTAGCCATCGGCGAAAAACCTCTTGAAATCAGTAATATCCCTGACATTCATCGGACATCACTGGCGGCAGACAAGGGAGGTCAGGGAAGCCCTTCTGTCGTCTTAATACAGCTTGAATCTGTGACTTGGGTCACATTATATCACTGGATTTGAAAATTTGAACAAAATTTAGACCTGGTATGGCAGGCTAAGAAAGGGCTGGAGGAAGGTGAAGAGAAGGGGGAAAGGCGCGCCCGCGCGGGGCGCACTGACTTCAGCGTACCGGGCAGCACTCGCCGGTGGTGCGCTGGGCAAAGCTGTTCATGCCTTCGCTGCAGTCAAAGTTGACCAGACGCGGACGCTGCACCATCGCCTGGCGACGCATGCTGTGACGGTAAGCGGTAGGGGTTTGCGAGAACTGACGGCGGAACACGCGTGAAAACGTCTGCTGCGAGTCGTAGCCGTACTGCATCGCAATGTCGAATACCGGACGCTGCGTCTGACGCAAGGCTTCGGCGGCCAGCGTGAGACGGCGTTCACGAATATAACCACCCAGCGTTTGTTTCGTAACCGTACGGAACATACGCTGCAGGTGCCATTTCGAGTAACCCGATTTTGCCGCCACTTCATCAATCGACAATGTTTTATCCAGATTCTGATCGATCCAGTTAGTCAGTGAATGGATGATTTCCTGTTGCATCATAGCCTGTTCCTTCTGCAAGGTTATCGCCTGGTTTGAAATTCGCTGTTTTGCTGGGGTGCGAGTATAATTCCTCAAGTTAACTTGAGGTAAAGGCCCTAAATGAAAAAAGAACGCAATTACCCGAAACCGGTGCTGACGCCGGGCGAAGTGGCGAAACGCAGCGGCGTGGCGGTATCGGCGCTGCACTTTTACGAAAGCAAAGGCTTGATCAGCAGCACGCGCAATGGCGGTAATCAGCGCCGCTACAGCCGTGATGTGCTGCGCCGCGTGGCGATTATCAAAATTGCCCAGCGCATCGGAATTCCGCTGGCGACGGTCAGCGACAGCCTGATGCACGTGCCGGCGAATAAGCGCATGTCGACGCAGGAGTGGGACGCGCTGACGCAGCACTGGCGCGAAGAGCTGGATAAACGCATCGAAACCCTGACGCGTCTGCGCAACGATCTTGACGGCTGCATTGGTTGCGGCTGCCTGTCGATGCGCGACTGCCCGCTGCGCAATCCGGGTGATCGCCTGGGGCAGCAGGGCTCCGGAGCGGTCCTGCTCGATCCGCAACAGGACGAGCCGCAGCGTTAATCCGCTATACTAGATGCCAACCCTTAGCAGCAAGGAATCGCGCATGATTACCGTTCACCATCTGGAAAACTCCCGTTCTCATCGGGTGCTGTGGCTGCTGGAAGAGCTGGCGGTGCCGTATCAAATCAAACGCTATCAGCGGGAAAATACCCTGCTGGCGCCGGACGAATTAAAGAAAGTGCATCCGCTGGGTAAATCGCCGGTGATTACCGATGGCAATCGGGTGATCGCCGAATCGGGCGCCATCCTCGAATATCTGCAGCTGAAATACGACAGCGAGCATCTGCTGGCGCTGCATGAGGAAGAGGAGCAAATTCAGGCGCGTTACTGGCTGCACTATGCTGAAGGTTCGCTGATGCCGCTGCTGGTAATGAAGCTGGTGTTTGCGCAACTGGGCAAAAAGCCGGTGCCATGGCTGCTGCGCCCGGCCGGCGTGGCGCTGAGTAAAGGCATTCAGAAAGCGTGGCTGAACAAGCAGCTGGCGCTCCACGGGCGCGTGATTGAGCAGCATCTGAGCCAGCAGCGCTTTTTTGCCGGTTCACGCTTCAGCATTGCCGATGTGCAGATGAGTTTTCCGCTGCTGGCGTTGCAGATGCGCGGCGCGCTGGGTGAGATGCCCGCCACGGCGCGCTGGCTGGAGAATATGCAGCAGCGCGCCGCGTGGCAGCGCGCGCTGGAGCAGGGCGGCCCGATTCAGTTCAATAACGGCTGAGGCGCAGCGGTAACGCAACGAAACAGGACGCCGCGACGCGCTGTCGCGGCACCGCAGCAAACCATCTGAAATGCCAGCCTTTTTCCTCCATGATTTCCTGCTCCCGCTAGCGTAACGCCAGCCATAATTGCGCCAGAGCTGCGCATTATCCTGCCTGCCAGGTGATTAGCAGTTGAAAACGCCACCCCAAACGCCAGATAATCGTTTGCCTTTTTTCCGCGTCACCCCTTTTTGACCTGGAATACGCGGCCACGTAATCGTTTGCCTGCTTTTCTCTCTGAGACATCTTCACCAGGATGATGCGCAAACGCGAGCCGCGCGGTGACCTATATCTTAAAAAACACAGAGGAATAACTATGTCTGGCGAATCATGCCCGGCCAGGGGAAAACTGGACGCCTGGTTCCACATTTCAGCACGCGGCAGCAGCGTGCGGCAGGAAGTGCTGGCTGGCCTCACCACCTTTTTAGCGATGGTTTATTCAGTCATCGTGGTGCCTGGCATGCTCGGTAAAGCGGGCTTCTCACCGACGGCGGTGTTTGTCGCTACCTGTCTGGTGGCCAGCTTTGGCTCCCTCATCATGGGACTGTGGGCCAACCTGCCGATGGCGATTGGCTGCGCCATCTCCCTGACCGCCTTCACCGCGTTCAGCCTGGTACTGGGCCAGCACATTAGCGTGCCGGTGGCGCTGGGCGCGGTCTTCCTGATGGGCCTGCTGTTCACGCTGATTTCCGTGACCGGCATTCGCGCGTGGATTCTGCGTAACCTGCCGATGGGCGTGGCGCACGGTACCGGCGTCGGTATCGGCCTGTTTCTGCTGCTGATTGCCGCCGATGGCATTGGTCTGGTGGTAAAAAACCCGGCGGCAGGCCTGCCGGTGGCGCTTGGTCACTTCACCTCTTTCCCGGTGATCATGGCGCTGATCGGGCTGGCGGCGATTTTTGGTCTGGAAAAACGGCGGGTACCGGGCGGCATTCTGCTGACCATCATTGCGATTTCGCTGCTTGGGCTGATTTTCGACCCGGCGGTAAAGTGGCAGGGGCTGTTTGCCATGCCGAGCCTGCGTGATGCCAGCGGCCAGTCGGCAATGTTTAGCCTGGATATCATGGGCGCGCTGCAGCCGGTGGTGTTACCGAGCGTGCTGGCGCTGGTGATGACCGCGGTGTTTGACGCCACCGGCACCATTCGTGCGGTGGCCGGGCAGGCGAACCTGCTGGATAAAGAGGGCCAGATTATCAATGGCGGTCGCGCGCTGACCACCGACTCTATCAGCAGCCTGTTTGCCGGACTGGTGGGTGCCTCGCCCGCCGCAGTGTATATCGAGTCCGCTGCGGGTACTGCCGCCGGCGGTAAAACCGGCCTGACAGCGATTGTCGTGGGTCTGTTGTTCCTGCTGATTCTGTTTATGTCGCCGCTGGCTTATCTGGTTCCGGCCTATGCCACCGCACCCGCGCTGATGTATGTCGGCCTGCTGATGCTGAGCAACGTGGCCAAAATCGACTTCAATGATTTCGTCGATGCGATGTCTGGCCTGCTGACGGCGGTATTCATCGTACTGACCTGCAACATCGTCACCGGCATCATGCTCGGCTTTGCCGCGCTGGTGATTGGCCGTCTGTTTGCCGGCGAGTGGCGCAAGCTCAACGCTGGCACGGTGGTGATTGCTGTGGCGCTGGTGGCGTTCTACGCGGGCGGCTGGGCTATCTGACCGCAATCCGGGCGTCAGTCCGGATTATTCTCTTTATCGCACACGCCGCACATCGGGTAGCCCCGCCGGGCGGCGTTTTGTTTTACACTTTCCGACGCAACATCGCTTCGATTAATATGATTCGCCTAAGGAAAGCATGGAAATCTTCTTTACTATTCTCATCATGACGCTGGTGGTTTCGCTGTCCGGCGTTGCGGCACGTATCCTGCCGTTTCAGATCCCGCTCCCGCTGGTACAGATCGCGGCCGGCGCGCTGCTGGCCTGGCCAACCTTTGGTCTGCACGTCGATTTTGACCCCGAACTTTTCCTCGTGCTGTTTATTCCGCCGCTGCTGTTTGCCGATGGCTGGAAAACGCCGATCAACGAGTTTCTGCATCACGGCCGTGAAATTATCGGCCTGGCGCTGGTGCTGGTGCTGATTACCGTGGTCGGTATCGGATACCTGATTTACTGGCTGGTGCCGGGCATTCCGCTAATTCCGGCGTTCGCGCTGGCGGCGGTGCTGTCACCGACCGATGCGGTGGCACTCTCCGGTATCGTTGGCGAAGGGCGCATCCCGAAAAAGATCATGTCGATTGTCCAGGGCGAGGCGCTGATGAATGACGCGTCGGGCCTGGTGTCACTCAAGTTTGCCGTCGCGGTGGCGATGGGCACCATGGTGTTCACCTGGGGCGGCGCCAGCGTCGAGTTCCTTAAAGTGGCGATTGGCGGCCTGGTGGCCGGTGTCGCGGTTTGCTGGCTGTATGGCCGTTCGCTGCGCCTGCTCAGCCGCTGGAGCGGTGACGATCCGGCCACGCAAACCGTACTGCTGCTGCTGCTGCCGTTCGCCTCTTACCTGATTGCTGAACACCTCGGCGTCTCCGGCATTCTGGCGGCGGTAGCGGCCGGTATGACCATCACCCGTTCCGGCATCATCCGGCAGGCACCGCTGGCGATGCGCCTGCGCGCCAACAGCGTATGGCAGATGCTGGAGTTTGTGTTCAACGGCATGGTGTTCCTGATGCTGGGCCTGCAGCTGCCGGACATTCTCTCTACCTCGATTGCTCAGGCGAACGCCGATCCTAACGTCGAGCTGTGGATGCTGTTCGCTGACGTCGGGCTGGTCTATGCGGCGCTGATGATCGTGCGCTTCGGCTGGCTGTGGATCATGAAGCGCACCAGCCTGCGCCTGCTGAAGAAGAAGCCGCTGGAGTTTTCCAGCTACTCGCTGCGTGAACTGCTGATCGCCTCTTTTGCCGGCGTGCGCGGTGCTATCACGCTGGCCGGTGTGCTGTCGATTCCGCTGTTCCTCAGCAACGGCGAACCTTTTCCGGCGCGCTACGAACTGGTGTTTATCGCCACCGGCGTGATTCTGTTCTCGCTGTTTGTCGGCGTGATTCTGCTGCCGATTCTGCTGCGCGGCATGGAGAGCCACGACAAAGTGGGGCACCGTCGCGAAATCCAGAGCGCGCGTGCTGCGATGGCCGGCGTGGCGATCGAAAGCCTGCACAAAATGGAGCAGCGGCTGGAAAACGACGCTGAAGAGAACATCGATCCTGAGCTGCTGAAAGAGGTCAGCCTGCGGGTGATTGGTAATCTGCGTCGTCGCGTCGATGGCAAAGATGATATGGAGCAGGCGCTGTTTGCGGAAAATCTGGAGCGCCGTTTCCGTCTGACCGCGCTGCGCGCCGAGCGTGCCGAGGTTTATCATCTGCGCGCCACCCAGCAGATCTCCAACGAGACTATGCAGCGCCTGCTGCGCGATCTCGACCTGCTGGAAGCGTTGCTGATAGAGAAAGAGGAATAGCCGCCGCGTTTTGCTGCTCTCCGATCCCGCGGCCGCCTGACAGACAGGGCGGCCGCTTTGCTACAGCGATAGCCGTGGCGCGTTATCCGGCCAGTGTTCGCGGCAGCAGGCAATCCACGCCTGCGCGCTGCGCGACAGATAACTGCCTTCGCGCCAGATTAGCCCCAGACGCCACTGCAGCTCCGACTCCAGCGGCAGCCACAGCAAGGCCTGTTTATCCAGCCGCTGGCAGATCGGCTCCGGCAGGATCGCCAGCCCCATATCCGCCTGCACCATCGCGGCAAGAAAATCCCACTGCGCGCTACGCAGCGCGATATCCGGCATCACTCCCTGGCGCTGAAACGCTTTCATCAGCTGGCGGTTAAGCGAAAACTCTTCGTTGAGGATCAGCAGGGGATGCTGAGCCAGCTCGGCCAGCGTCAGGCTGGTGCGGTTGAGCCAGCGCGCGCTACGCGGCAGCAGCACGCACAGCGGATGGCGCATCAGTTCCAGCGTGTTCAGCGGCAGCTCCGCATCAATCGGCAGGGCGGTCAGCGCAATATCCAGCCCGCCGCTCAGCACCGCCTGCTGCACCGTCAGGCCACCAAATTCGGAGATTTTCAGCTGTACGCCGGGATAGCGGCGGCGGAACGCGGAGATCGATCCGGCAATCTGCATGCCGACCATCGGCGGAATGCCCAGCCGCAGCTCACCGGTTTTCAGCTGGTTGATGTCACTGATTTGCGCCTCCAGCTGATGAAACTCCTGCAAAATCGCCAGGCCACGCTGATATACCGCCTGGCCGCTGTCGGTGAGATGCAGCTTGCGTCCCTCGCGCAGCAGCAGCGTACAGCCCAGCTCTTCTTCCAGCTGGCGCAGCATTTTGCTGATGGTGGGTTGCGTCACGAACAGCTTCTCCGCCGCGCGGGTAAAGCTCTGCTGACGCACCACTTCGGTGAAGTAACGCAGGGCACGCACGTCCATAAACATTCCTTTTTGGCATAGTTTGAATAATTTTAATTCATTTCTTTCACACTCTGGCGCGGATTTATACTGCAACCCTGAATTTTTAACGGGAAGAGAGAAATGGCGTTCGCGCTTCGTCCGCGTACCACGGATATCCTGCAACGCGTCACGGTGCCGCTGCAGCTGGTGCTGTATATCGCCCTGTTCGTTGCCAGTGGCCAACTGGTGAGTTGGCTGCATCTGCCGTTACCGGCCAACGTCGTGGGTATGGTGTTGCTGTTACTGTTGATCGTCAGCGGTATCGTGCCGCTGCGCTGGGTTAAAGCCGGGGCCAACTGGCTGCTGGCCGAAATGCTGCTGTTTTTTATTCCGGCGGTGGTGGCGGTGGTGAATTACAGCGACCTGCTGCGCAGTGAGGGCTGGCGCATCTGTGTGGTGATCGCCGTCAGTACACTGATGGTGCTGGCGGCCACCTCGCTGGTGGTCGATCGCTTATACCGCTTCGAACTGGCGCGCGCGGCGCGTAAGCAGGGCGATCGTGACTGACTTTATCATTAGCCTGTTGTGTCTGGCGCTGACGCTGCTGGTTTACTACCTCAATAAACGCCTGTACCGGCGCAGGCCCACGCTGCTGCTGATGCCGCTGGTGTTAACGCCGCTGGTGCTGGTGGCGCTGCTGCTGCTGACGCACGTCAGCTGGCAGGATTACATCGCCGAAAGCCACTGGCTGCTGTGGCTGCTGGGTCCGGCGACGCTGGCCTTTGCGGTGCCGGTTTACGAAAACCTGCACATTATCCGCCGCCACTGGCTGTCGCTGAGCGTGGGCGTTATCACCGCCACGCTGGTGGCCGTGTGCAGTTCGGTATGGCTGGCGCGGCTGCTGACGTTACCGGAGAGCATCCAGCGCAGCCTGGCGGTGCGCTCCATCACCACGCCTTTTGCGCTGGCAGCGGCCCAGCCGATTGGCGGCCAGCCCGATTTAGTCGCGCTGTTCGTGGTGATTACCGGCGTGTTTGGCATGGCGGTGGGCGACGTGCTGTTTTTACGCATCGCGATTAAGCAGGGCGTGGCGAAGGGCGCCGGCTTTGGCGCGGCCTCGCACGGAGCCGGCACGGCACGCGCCTATCAACTCGGCCAGCAGGAGGGCGTGGTCTCCAGCCTGGTAATGATGCTCTCCGGCGTGCTCACGGTGTTGCTGGCCCCGCTGCTGGGTCAGCTGTTGTGGCATGCCTGACGGGCAAATTTGAGCCTGGGCTCATATCAGAGTTTCCTCGCTTTGCTTACCGTTTGCGCGCGTAAACAACAAGGAAGCGAGAATGAAAAATACCACATTAGCATTAGGCCTGCTGCTGGCCGCCACCGGGACCAGTGCCGCTGAGATCGGCGGGCAGGGCGGCAGCCATTTCTGGACAGCCCGGATTAACAGCGACCGCACCGCACCAGGCGTGCAGGCAGCACTGGAGTATGTGCATGGTCATCAGCAAACCCATCTGCTCGACGCCAGCCTCGGCTACGGCTTTTCCCTCGGTGCGCTGCAGGTAGCACCGCGTATCGGTGCATTCTGGGCCGATGTGAAAACCACCTCAACATCGAGTCGCGGCATGAATGGCGGGATTCGTCTGATGGCACCTCTGCCGCAGGCAGGGGCTACCTGGCTCTATCTGGATTACAGCCTGTCGCCTGATTTTGCCAACCATAATCTGCATGCGCTGCATCAGCTGGAAGCGGGCGTCTATTACCAGCCGGCGAAGTGGTTATCACTCAGCAGCGGCTATCGCTACCTCTCCGCCAACGGTGATTATGGCCATGCCGATCAAAGCCTGATGGATGGCCTGTTTATCGGCGCTGCGGTGCGCTTCTGATCCCTCCACGGCCGTTCGCGGCCGTTTTCTGCCCGCTGTAACCCATTTTTACGTAAAGCTTTCCAAATAAAGTTGTGTCACGTCGCCGCGCTGTTTACCCTTTGCGCCGAATTATGTGTCCTTCATGGAGTGGATTGTTATGTTTAAGCAACTTGTTACGGGAAGCGTTTTAGGTCTGGCACTGCTGAGCGGCGGCGCGCAGGCGATTGAGGGCAGTGTTGACGTGGGTGAGCACAGCACCAACCTGAACCTTGGCCTCGGCACCGCTTCACCGGGTTTGTTTCTGAAAGGCAACTGGCTGCGCAGCGATCACGACGGCAGCACTTACGGCCTTGGTATGGGTTATAACCTGGATGTGGGTTATTTCCGCGTGGCACCGACGGCAAAAGCGCTGTTCACCCATCCGGAAGATGGCCGTGATGGCTTCACCGTGGCGCTGGGTGCCGGTGCGCAGTATAACTTTAACAGCATGTGGGGCCTGTACGGCGAATATTACTATGCGCCGGAAGCGTTCTCCGATCGTCTGGACAGCTATAAAGAAGCCTCAGGCGGCCTGAGCTTTACGCCGATTTCACTGCTGAACCTGCGCGTTGGCTATCAGTACATTGAGCTGAACAACAAAGGCGACCGTAAAGATAACGTGCTTGTCGACGGCCCGTACGTCGGTGCGTCGCTGCGTTTCTGATGACTGTACCAGGTGCGCATGAATGCGCACCCTACGAAATTCCGTAGGGTCGCCATTTATGGCGACCTGGTCAATCACCGCACCCTCTCAATCTTAATGTGCTTTCCCTTGCGAAATCCCGACGCCCGTTTGTGAACGGATGAACTGTCCGCGGAATTTCGCCCGCTCCAGCGCCCCCTGCTGGGAATGATCGGTAATGGAAAACAGCCAGGTGCCGACAAACGCGACCAGCATCGAGAACAGCGCCGGATACTCATACGGATAGACTGGCGTTGCGTGTCCCAGTACCTGCACCCAAATGGTCGGGCCGAGAATCATCAGCACCACCGCCGTCAGCAGGCCCAGCCAGCCTCCCACCATGGCGCCGCGCGTGGTCAGCTTTGACCAGTACATCGACAGCAAAATAATCGGGAAGTTACAGCTGGCGGCAATCGAGAACGCCAGGCCGACCATGAAGGCAATGTTCTGTTTCTCGAACAGAATGCCCAGCGCAATCGCCACCACGCCCAGCACCAGCACGGTAATCTTTGACACCCGCAGCTCTTCTCGCTCGGTGGCCTGACCTTTGCGGATCACGCTGGCATACAGGTCATGCGACACCGCCGAAGCACCGGCCAGCGTCAGGCCGGCCACCACCGCCAGAATGGTGGCGAAGGCTACCGCCGAGATAAAGCCGAGGAACAGGCTACCGCCGACCGCATTGGAGAGATGCACTGCCGCCATGTTAGTGCCGCCAATCAGCGCGCCGCTGGCGTCTTTGAAGGCCGGATTAGCGCCGACCAGCAGAATCGCGCCGAAGCCGATAATAAAGGTCAGGAAGTAGAAGTAGCCCATAAAGCCGGTGGCCCAGAACACGCTTTTGCGTGCTTCTCTTGCATCGGCGACGGTGAAGAAACGCATCAGAATATGCGGCAGGCCGGCGGTGCCAAACATCAGGCCCAGACCGAGCGACAGCGCCGAGATCGGGTCTTTCACCAGACCGCCTGGCTGCATGATTGCGCTTCCTTTCGGATGCACCGCCATCGCCTCGGTAAACAGCGTATTAAAGCTGAAACCGGTGGCTTTCATCACCATGATGGCCATAAAGCTGGCGCCAAACAGCAACAGCACCGCTTTGATAATCTGCACCCAGGTGGTGGCGAGCATGCCGCCAAACAGCACGTACAGCACCATCAGAATGCCGACCAGCACCACCGCGATGTGGTAGTCGAGACCGAACAGCAGCTGGATCAGCTTACCGGCACCCACCATCTGCGCAATCAGATACAGCGCCACCACCACCAGCGAACCGCAGGCGGAGAGGGTGCGGATGGGCTTTTGCTGCAGGCGATAGGACGCCACATCGGCAAAGGTATAGCGGCCCAGGTTACGCAGGCGTTCGGCTATCAGGAACAGAATCATGGGCCAGCCGACGAGGAAGCCGAGCGAGTAGATCAGCCCGTCGTAGCCGGAGGTGTAGACCAGCGCGGAGATACCGAGAAACGAGGCGGCCGACATAAAGTCACCGGCCATCGCCAGGCCATTCTGGAAACCGGTGATGTTGCCGCCGGCAGTGTAGTAATCGCTGCGCGAGCGGGTGCGTTTGGACGCCCAGTAAGTAATGCCGAGCGTGGCCGCCACGAAGACCACGAACATGATGATCGCTTCGTAGTTGGTGGCCTGTTTTTGCACCGCGCCGGTAATGGCATCGGCGGCAAATACGCTGGCTGGTACGATAGCCAGCGAGGCGGAGAGCAGGCGCTTCATGATTTCACCTCGCTGACAATCTGTTTGGTCAGGCGATCAAACTCGCCGTTGGCGCGCCAGACATAAACGCCGGTCAGCAGAAACGACACCACAATCAGGCCGACGCCGATGGGGATGCCGCGCGTCACATTAGTGCCGGCGTGTAAGGGCGTGCCGAGCCAGCCGGGCGCGAAGGCAATCAGCAGAATAAAGCCGACGTACAGTACCAGCATGATGAGGCTGAGCAGCAGCGCAAACGACTGACGTTTGTGCACCAGCTCCTGAAAACGCGGATTGCTTTCGATTTGTTGCCAGACGGCTTCCTGTTGGTTCAGGGCTTCGTTCATCACATTTTCTCCAGAGGCAAGGCAGACAGAAAACTCACGGCAACGTGATTTAACTGGCTGAATATTCTAGTTATAAAGGTTGTGCGATGGTGAAAAGCATACGGCGTAAGGATGGAAGAGCGGAGAGCTGCCTGCCGGGGACAGGCTGATACTCTCCGCCGGGTCAATGCCGGTTATGGCATGGTTATCGACTGTTTCTCCTCAAGCAATTTCTCCACCACGCCCGGATCGGCCAGCGTTGAAGTATCGCCAAAGTTGCTGGTATCGCCGGCGGCGATCTTGCGCAGAATACGGCGCATGATTTTGCCGGAGCGGGTTTTTGGCAGCGAATCGGTCCAGTGCAACACGTCTGGCGTGGCAATCGGGCCGATCTCTTTACGCACCCAGTTGCGCACTTCGCTGTACAGCTCTGGCGACGGCTCTTCGCCGTGATTCAGCGTGATATAAGCATAGATCGCCTGGCCTTTAATGCTGTGCGGTATCCCCACCACAGCGGCTTCGGCAATTTTCGGATGCGAGACCAGCGCGGACTCGATCTCCGCCGTGCCAAGCCGGTGGCCGGAGACGTTCAGCACGTCATCGACGCGGCCGGTGATCCAGTAATAGCCATCGTCGTCACGGCGCGCGCCGTCACCGCTAAAGTAGCGATTTTTAAACGTCGAGAAGTAGGTTTGCTCAAAGCGATCGTGATCGCCAAACAGCGTGCGTGCCTGGCCGGGCCACGAGTCAACGATCACCAGGTTGCCCTCGGTGGCGCCGTCCAGCGTATTACCTTCGTTATCCACCAGCGCCGGCTGGACGCCAAAGAACGGTTTGGTGGCCGAGCCGGCCTTCAGCTCGGTGGCACCGGGCAGCGGCGTAATCATGAAGCCGCCGGTTTCGGTCTGCCACCAGGTATCGACGATCGGGCAACGGCTGTCACCAATCTTTTTGTAATACCACTCCCAGGCTTCCGGGTTGATGGGCTCGCCGACCGATCCCATGATGCGCAGGCTGCTGCGCTGGGTGCCGGCAATCGCTTTATCACCCTCGGCCATCAGCGCGCGGATTGCGGTTGGCGCGGTGTAGAGCAGCGTGACCTTATGTTTATCCACCACTTCCGCCATGCGGCTGGGCTGTGGCCAGTTGGGTACGCCTTCGAACATCAGCGTGGTGGCCCCGCAGGCCAGCGGACCGTAGATCAGATAGCTGTGCCCGGTAATCCAGCCCACGTCGGCGGTGCACCAGTACACATCATCGTCATGATAATCAAAAACATATTTGAAGGTGGTGGCAGCATATACCAGATAACCACCGGTGGTGTGCAGCACGCCTTTCGGCTTGCCGGTAGAGCCGGAGGTATAAAGGATAAACAGCGGATGTTCGGCCTCGACCGCTACCGGCTGATGCTGATCGCTGGCTTTCGCCATCAGTTCATGCCACCACAGATCGCGGCCTTCGCGCCAGCCGGTCTCTTTGCCGGTGCGCTGGAACACCACCACGTTTTTCACGCTGGTGACGTTTGGATTGTTCAGCGCATCATCCACATTTTTCTTCAGCGGAATGCTGCGTCCGGCACGTACGCCTTCGTCAGCGGTAATCACCAGTTTTGCACTGGAATCCACTACGCGTCCGGCCACCGCTTCAGGTGAGAAGCCGCCAAAAATGACCGAGTGCACGGCGCCGATGCGCGCGCAGGCCAGCATGGCGACCGCGGCTTCCGGCACCATCGGCATGTAGATCGCCACCACATCGCCTTTCTTCACGCCAAGGCCGGTCAGCACGTTGGCGAAGCGGCAGACGTCGGCGTGCAGTTCACGGAAGGTCAGGGTTTTGCTTTCGCTGGCGTCATCGCCTTCCCAGATAATCGCCGGGTGATCGCCGCGCGTAGCCAGGTGGCGATCGAGACAGTTGGCGGCAAGGTTCAGCGCGCCATCTTCATACCAGCGAATCGAAATATTGCCGGGGGCAAACGAGGTATTTTTCACTTTGCTGTAGGGCGTCATCCAGTCGAGGATTTTGCCCTGTTCGCCCCAAAAGGCCTCAGGATCGTCAACCGACTGTTGATACAGCGCCGCATACTGATCGGCATTTATCAGGGCATTCGCTGCAATGGCAGCGGGTACGGGATGCTTGTGTATTTGGCTCATGGCTGACCTCCTTGAAGATGTTAATCATATGTCAATCAAAGGTTAATTGAAGAGTGAGGCCGGGCTTTGTTTCTGTTTTGCAGTCTGGATCACGACCTTGTGTAAGGCTGAAAAGTCACCCAATTCAATCTGTTTACCGGCGCAGGAAATGAGGCAAAACCACTGGCTGGATCAATAAAATTATGAACCAGCCGGTTAAATAAACAGCAAACAGACCGGCACGTTTTTTCAGCAATCCTGAATAGCTATGCGGAAAATTATCGAATTAACACTTTTCATAACAGCGAGTTATGACAGGCGCATGTCAGCAGCATTTTATGCTGCCTGGCTGTGCAGGATTTAAGCTATCGCCCCAGGGGTTGCATTTACCGTAGTGAAAATGGTACTTATCTCGGCCCTGTTCAGCAGGTATCAACTCAGGCTGCATCATCGCGCGGGCGCATAATGCCGGCGCAGCGGTAATTGATGCAGTCCATTATAACCCTCTATTTTATCGGGCTTTTGCTCACTTCCCTGTGTGTAATGTCTTCTGCACCTTCGCAGCAGAGCAAAGGGGTTTTAACTGAGGAAATAACGCGTTATGAAAGGTTTTAAACTCACCCTCGCGTGGCAGATTCTGATTGCCCTGATTCTCGGCGTTATCGTCGGAACCGTGCTGCATAATCAGCCAGACGATCGTGAATGGTTAATCACTAACATTCTTACTCCTGCCGGCGACATCTTTATTCATCTGATCAAGATGATTGTGGTGCCGATTGTTATTTCCTCACTGATTGTCGGCATCGCCGGCGTGGGTGATGCGAAAAAGCTCGGGCGGATTGGTGTGAAAACCATCATCTATTTTGAAGTGATTACCACCATTGCCATTGTGGTCGGCATCACGCTGGCCAACGTATTCCAACCCGGCAGCGGCATTGATATGTCAACGCTGGCAACGGTGGACATCTCTAAATACGAAGCCACAACGGAAGCGGTGCAGGGTGCGCCACATGGCCTGGTGACCACCATTCTGTCGCTGATCCCGCAGAATATTTTTGCCTCGCTGGTCAAAGGCGACATGCTGCCGATCATCTTCTTCTCGGTGCTGTTTGGCATGGGGCTGTCGGCGCTGCCGTCGGAGCATCGCGATCCGCTGGTGACCGTATTCCGTTCCATTTCCGAAACCATGTTTAAAGTGACGCACATGATCATGCGCTATGCGCCGGTCGGGGTGTTTGCGCTGATTGCCGTCACCATTGCTAACTTCGGTTTTGCCTCGCTCTATCCGCTGGCCAAGCTGGTGCTGCTGGTGTACGTGGCGATTCTGTTCTTTGCGTTCGTGGTGCTGGGTGCGGTGGCGCGCTTCTGCAAGTTGCGTATTACGACCCTGATGCGCATTCTGAAAGATGAGCTGATTCTGGCGTATTCCACCTCCAGCTCAGAGACCGTGCTGCCGCGCATCATGCAGAAGATGGAAGCCTACGGCGCGCCGAAGGCGATCACCAGTTTCGTGGTGCCAACCGGCTATTCGTTCAATCTGGATGGTTCAACGCTGTATCAGAGCATTGCGGCGATCTTTATCGCCCAGCTGTACGGCATTGACCTGTCGCTGACCGATGAAATCATTCTGGTGCTGACCCTGATGGTGACGTCGAAAGGCATCGCGGGTGTGCCGGGCGTCTCGTTTGTGGTGCTGCTGGCGACACTGGGCAGCGTCGGTATTCCGCTGGAAGGTCTGGCGTTTATCGCCGGTGTCGACCGTATCATGGACATGGCGCGCACCGCGCTCAACGTCATCGGTAACGCGCTGGCGGTGCTGGTTATCGCCCGCTGGGAAAACCAGTTTGATACCAAACAGGCCGCCGCCTACGAGCTGCAGCTGCGCACGCAAAACGCCAGCTAAGCGACATGCTCTCTGACTGAACCCGCCTTCTGGCGGGTTTTTTATGTTTTGCAGACAAGTCCTGTCGTGATGAGCTACTGAAGAAAGTTTAAATTTATACCCACCATAACCACTAAAATTGAATCGGTGGTTATGGTGGGTATATAATATTCACGATGACATCAGGAGGTTGTGTTGAGCAGCAGGGAGCTGATTAGGATGTTGCTTGAACGAGGGTGGATTCTGGATCGTGTTAAAGGAAGCCATCATGTGTTTGTCCGTGCAGATAAGCCATATCACATCTCGCTTCCTCATCCTGAAAAAGACCTGGCAACCGGAACATTACGTAAGCTATTGAAAATGATGGACTGATATACGGGGGCTTTGCCCCCGATTTGGAACAATTAGCAATGTCAGGTGCAGCAGGCATTGCAATGCTTTTCATGTCCGCAGTAGATAATCAAGAAGGCAATTTACATAAGGACTCACCATGAGATTCCCCGTTTATTTGCACAAAACAGAAAACGGCAGCTGGTCAGGTTTCGTACCCGACGTGCAGGGATGTTTTTTTGCGGGCAACACCGTTGACGAGGCGTTGAGCGATGCATTTGGTGCAATCGATGCGCATGTGGAATCGTTAGCGGACGCAGGCAAGGCCATTCCAAAAGCAGCCAGCGTTGAAACCCATATTAATGATGAAGAGTGCCAGGGAGGTTACTGGGCTTTCGTTGAGATTGATCTCAGTCGTTACGAAGGTAAAGCGGTGAAGCTGAACATCACCCTGCCGCAAAACTTACTGACCAAAATCGATAGCCACGTAGAAGCACACCGCGAATACGGCTCCCGTAGCGGCTTTCTCGCCGCGCTGGCACGCAGAGAACTGGCAAACATCTAGCGCTTCTTCTTAATCTAACCCGCCTTCTGGCGGGTTTTTTTATGCCCGCTACCGCAAAAGGTAAAAAAATTGACCTGAGCAGGAGGAATTAACAATTCTATATGATATATAGTTTCAAGAATAAATTATTCCTGAAGGGAGCGAACATGAATATTGATCTGAGCCAGATGATCACCGAGGGCCGCAACCCGGCGAGCCAGAACATTGACGAGCTGAACACGGAAGCGATGCTGCGCGTCATTAACGATGAAGACAAAAAAGTGGCGCTGGCGGTGGAAGCTATCGTGCCGCAGATTGCTGAGGTGGTGGATGCCATCACGGCGGCATTCAGCCAGGGCGGACGTCTGATTTACTGCGGTGCCGGGACCTCTGGCCGTCTCGGTATTCTCGATGCCAGCGAATGCCCGCCCACGTTCGGCACGCCGCGCAGTCAGGTGGTCGGGCTGATCGCCGGCGGCCATACCGCGATTTTACAGGCGGTGGAAAACGCCGAGGACAACCGCGAGCAGGGCGCGCAGGATTTAAAAGATATCGACTTTTCGGCGCGCGATGTGCTGGTCGGCATTGCTGCCAGCGGCCGCACACCTTATGTGCTTGGCGCACTGGCCTGGGCGAAGCAGCAGGGCGCCTTCACCGCCGCGCTGACCTGTAATCCCAACAGCGCCATGTCGCAGACGGCGGACGTCGCCCTGACGCCGGTGGTAGGCCCGGAAGTGGTCACCGGCTCGTCACGCATGAAAGCCGGCACCGCGCAGAAGCTGGTGCTCAATATGCTGACCACCGGCGCCATGATCCGCAGCGGCAAAGTGTATGGCAACCTGATGGTCGACGTAGAAGCCACCAATCAGAAACTGGTGCAGCGACAAATCAACATCGTTAAGCAGGCCACCGAATGTGACGATGCCCGCGCGCAGCAGGCGCTGGCAGCGTGCGGCGGCCACTGTAAAACCGCCATTGTGATGATACTGGCAGACCTGAGCGCCGATGAAGCGCAGGCGCTGCTGGCGCAGAACCACGGCTTTATCCGCCAGGCATTACACCACGCAGGAGCGCAATGATGGCGGCGATCACTGAAAGCTTATTACGCGATATCCTGCAGGCGGTCGGCGGCGCAGGCAACGTCGTGCACTGCGGTAACTGCATGACGCGTCTGCGTCTTACGCTGGCTGATGCCGCGCGTGTCGACAGTGCCCGGCTGAAAACGCTGCCCGGCGTGCTGGGTGTGATTGACAGCGATGCCCAGTTGCAGATTGTGCTCGGTCCTGGCAAAGCGCAAACCGCAGCGGAAAAAATGCAGGCGATGCTGAACTGCGCCACGCCAGAGGCGCCGGGCGATCTGCACAGCATCGCCAGCGCGCAGAAGCAGCAGATGAAAGCGAAGCAAACCAGCGCGCTGCACCGTTTTCTCTCCTGCTTTGCCACCATTTTTACCCCGCTGATCCCGGGCTTTATCGGTGCCGGATTGCTGCTGGGGTTTGCCACGCTGATTGAGCAGGTGTGCCATCTCAATCAGCCCGGGGAACACGCCCGCTGGCTGCTGGATACCGTGGCTTATATGAAGGTGTTCGGTAAAGGGTTGTTCACCTTCCTCAGTATCTTAATCGGCTATAACGCGCAGAAAGCGTTTGGCGGCACCGGCGTGAACGGCGCGATTATCGCCTCGCTGTTTGTGCTGGGGTATGTGCCGAACGCGACCGTCGGCTATTACAGCGGCATGCAGGATTTCTTTGGCCTGACTATCGATCCGCGCGGCAATATTATTGGCGTGCTGCTGGCGGCGATATTTGGTGCCTGGCTGGAGAAACAGCTGCGCAAAATTATCCCGGATAATCTCGATATGATCCTCACCTCGCTGCTGACGCTGTTAATTACCGGCGCGGTGACGTTTCTGGTGATCATGCCGATTGGCGGCGAGCTGTTTAAAGGCATGTCGTGGCTGTTTATCCACCTGAACAATAACCCGTTCGGCTGTGCCATTCTGGCCGGTTTATTCCTGATTGCGGTGATGTTCGGCATTCACCAGGGTTTTATTCCGGTCTATTTTGCGCTGATGGAAACCCAGGGTTTCAATTCGCTGTTCCCGATACTCGCCATGGCCGGTGCCGGTCAGGTCGGTGCTTCGCTGGCGCTGTGGTGCAAAGCCGACAAGCATTCGCTGCTGCGCAGCCAGATTAAAGGTGCCATCGTGCCAGGTCTGCTGGGCGTCGGTGAGCCGCTTATCTATGGCGTGACGCTGCCGCGTCTTAAACCGTTTATTACCGCCTGCTTCGGCGGTGCGCTGGGCGGCTTCTTTATCGGGCTGGTGGCGTGGCTCGGTCTGCCGGTGGGCATGAACACGGTGTTTGGCCCGTCAGGACTGGTGACGCTGCCGCTGATGACCTCATCGCAGGGCATCTTTGCCGGTATGGCGGTCTATCTGGTGGGGCTGATCGTGGCGTGGATCGGCGGCTTTGTCTTTACCTGGTGGGGCGGCACCAAAAACGTCGATTTAAGTTAAAAAAGCCTGCGTCAGCAGACCGTCAAGAGGTCTGATGTCATTAAATGGATGATTTTGCTGCAATTGTGGGCTGGCTCACAATTGCAGCATTTCGTTAGCGCTGCTTATTATTGAGCGGGAGAATTATCACCCATCCAGACTTTACTGGAGTGGCTGAAAATAAATGACGTGATATTAATGTGTTATCACTATAAGCCTTATTTAAACCAGGGTTATAGCCTTTCATTTCCTGCGAAATTCTTATTTCATCCTGATAAATATCTCCGGGCTCGCTTTTGATCTGTGCAGCTATAAAGTCTATATAAGCAACAGCTTTCTCCTGATTTTCACGCATCAGCGGCACCCTCTGTGCCCATAATTAACCACTTGATTCGTTTTGTGAAAATAGAGTTCGCCCATCTGCCCCTTTGTTCTTTTTTCGCTGTGCTTTCACAGCGTCGCTGATTGCTTGTTACTGGAGGTTGTATGAGATTCACCCGGAATCCCATTGCGTTAGGGATCGTCGCTGCGCAGGCGGTGTTTTATTTCCCCGGCGTGGGGGAAGCGGCAACACTGGGCGCGTATAATCCGCGCGATAACGACCAGCAGAGCGGCGCGCTGATCGTTAACGGCGGTAGCGCAACCTTAACCGGTAATCAGGCGTTTGAGCCGGGCATCGACGGGGCGGTCAACACCACGCTCGGCCAGGTGACCATCGCGGCGGGCGCACAATACCTTAATCAGGCACGTCTCGATCCCGGTCCGCAAAATCTCGCCATCACCGTGCCGGATCCCACTACCGGCGGCAATACCACCTTTCAGGTTTTTGATTCCGCCAGCCTGGTGGCGCAGGCACCGGTTACCGCCAGCACGGTGGTGCCGGATCTGCAAAACGTGAATGACAATCAGTATATCGACGCGCGCATCGCCGACGTCAGCGGCAGTGGCAGTTCGCTGGATGTCAGCATTGGTCAGGCTAACGCCAACAGCAGCGCCAGCACCAACGCCTGGACCATGGCGGCCAAAAACACCACGCTGTTTCAGGTCAGTAACGGCGGCACCCTCAGCTGGAACAACAACAACCGCATCACCTTCAATGGTTCTGCGGCCAACGTTTCCGGCGGCCAGGTGACCGACAGCCTGGCGGTACAAAACCTCGCCACCTATAACGGCAGCTTTAGCGTGCAGACGCTGGACGGCAAAACCACCGCCTTCAACGTCACCAATGCCAGCCAGCTGCAAAGCTACAATAACTGGCTGGTGAGCCAGCTGCAGGCCGGCAATCTCGCGCCGGCCAGCTACCTCAGCGCGTTCAATCAGGCGGTCACTATCACCAACGGCGATATTGTCTATAACGTCAGCGCCACTGCGCCGGATGAAGTGACGCAGCCGATAGGTAGCCGCGTGGTGATCAATGCCGAAGGCGCCGGTTCGCAGGTCACTATCGCCGCCGGTAAAACGCTGGAAGTGGTAGGGGCCAGCGATGGCGCGGTACGCGTGGCCAGCGGGGCCAATGCCACCATCGACGGGAAACTGGCGAGCCGCGGCACCGCGCTGGCACTGGATGGCGCGACGGCCACCAACAGCAGCAGCGGCGTCATCAACGGCGGCTTCCTCAACCGTATTGATGGCACCGGCGTCGGCGCGGCCAGCAACAACGCCACGGCGGTAACGGTGCAAAATGGCGGCGATTTCACAAACAATGGCGTGCTTAACCTCGGTACTACCGGCAGCAATCTGACCAACGGCGTGGCGGGCATCCGCCTTGATGCCAATGCGCAGGCCAGCAACAGCGGCAATATCAACGTGGGCGTCAACGGTTCCAGCGCGCGCGGTACCACTTCCGGCGTGCTGCTCACCAGCGACAGCAGCCGATTTACCAACAACAGCGGCGGCACGATTTATCTCGGGCGAGGCGCGCAGAACAGCCTGAGCGACAACGTGGCGGAGACTGCCCTGAACCAGAGCGGGCTGACCAGCGGCATTGCGCTGCTGGCCAACGGTAGCGCCACCAACGACGGGGCGATTGTGATTGGCTCGCGCGTACAGAACGCCGCCGGGATGTCGGTCAGCGGTGCCAGCAATGCCACGCTGATTAACAGCGGCACCATCGACGTCAACGGCAGCGCTGCGCGCGTGCCGCGCGAGAACGTCGGCATGCTGGTCACTAACAGCAACGGTACGCTGGAGAATCGCGGCACCATCAACCTCAATGGCGTTAACGGCACCGGCCTGAAAGTGCTGGCCACCAGTGGTAACAGCGCCGCCGCCAGCTCCACCGGGACCATCAACGTGGCAGGCGGAGCCGATCCGGCCAGCGGCACGCGCAACTTTGGCGTGTGGGTGGAAGGCCAGGGCAGCGGCACTGCCGCAGCGAACGTGGACGGGCCGATTAACCTCACCGGCAACGGCGCGATTGGCGTGCACGCGCGCGGCAACGCCACGGTTAACGTCACGCAGAATGCCATTCCCCGCTTCAGCACCGGCAGCAATCAAATTGGTTTTTTTGCCTATGGCCCGAATGCGCTGATCAACGTGGACGACAACAACGCGTTTGACGTCACCACCACTAACTCGACGCTTTTCCGCATCGAACAGGGCGCGACGTTTGACGGGACTAATACCACGCTGACCGCCTCCGGCGCGGGTGCGGTGGCGGTGAACGGCACCGGCGGTGGCGGAACATTGGTGAAGACCAACAACGCCACGATTAACGTCAGCGGCACCGGTGCCACCGGCGTCAATATCGAGGGCGGTGCGCAGGGCAATATTGACGCGGCGACCACCATTACCCTCAGTGGCAGCAACGCCACGGGCGCGATTGCCGACGGGCAGAAACATACGCTGACCGGTGCTAACAGCCGTGCGCCGGTCGCCAGCACGCGGCTGACCTCCGCCGCAGAACTCAATTCGGCGCAGAACGGCATCACCGGCTATCTGGCTCGCAACCGCGCGCAGCTCAGCAACAGCGGCAACATCAACTTCAGCGGGGCCAATACCACTGGCCTGCGCGTGGAGAGCGGGGCGACCGGCAGCAACAGCGGCAACATCAGCATCAGCGACGGCGGCACCGGAATCGCGGTGAACAGCGCGGGCAGCACCTTCGCTACCACCGCCAGCAACAGCGGCAACATCGACGTCAATGGCGGCAGCAGCACCCGCCGTACGCGCGGCGTCAGCGCCAGCGGTAGCCAGGCCGTGGCGAACCTCAACGGCGGTACGCTCACGCTCAACGGCAGTGGTGCCATCGGCGCCGAAGCGCTGGACGGTGCGCTGGTGAATATCGCCGCCGGATCGACGCCGATCTTTAACAATAGCGACCAGATCGCCTATCACGCTGCGGGTAACGGTTCACGCATCCGCGCCGCCACCAGCGCGCTGGATGTCAGCACGCGTGGTTCCACCGGCTACCGCCTTGACGACGGCGCGGCACTGAGCTTCAGCACGCCGAACAGCCTGAGCGCCAGCGCCGCCAGCAGCACCGGCGTGATTGTTTCCGGCAGCGGCAGTAACCTCAACAGCGCCAACCTCAATCTGACCGCCAGCGGCGAGGAGAGCACCGCCGTGCGCGTCGAGGGCGGCGCAGCGGCGACGCTCGACGGCAGCAGCACCATCACGCTCAGCGGCAACAACGCGGTGGGCGTGCTGGTGAATACGCTGCGCAGCGATCTCAGTAATGCGCTGGACGGCAGCGCTGCCGCCACCCGCGTCACCAGCAACGCCCGCATCAGCGGCGCTGGCAACGGTGCCGTTGGCTTTGACCTGACCAACGGCGCGGCACTGGAGAACAATGGCGCACTGACGCTGACCGGCAGCAACAGCATCGGCATGCGCTCGCGCGCCGGCAGCACGCTGACCAATAATGGCGTGGTTAACGTCAGCAGCGGCACCGGGTTAGATGTCGGCGGCAGCGGCACCACGCTGGCGCAGGGCGGCAGCATCAATGTTGATAACGGCGTGGCCGGCGTGCGCATCAGCGACGGCGCACAGCTGGCGCTGACTGGCAGCGATACGCTGATCACCACGCGCGGCACGGCGCATGGCATTTTGCTCGACAGCGGCGCGGCGGCGCTCAGCGCGCGCGACGCCACCATCAACGTACTGGGCAGCGGCAACGGCATCGAAAACCGCGCGGAGCTGGACAACGTTAGCCTGAGCAACCTGACGCTTAACGTCGGCGATGGCAACGGCATCCGCACCGCCGTCGCGTTCGATCCCGCCTCCACCGTGACCACCCATGTATCCGGCAGCGGTAACGGTCTGACTATCGCCAACGCCGATGGATCGACCACCGGCGGCGATCTGATGCTGGGTTCGGGTTACGTTTTCAATGTCACCGGCGCCGGCGGCACCGGGATTCGCGCCAACACCACGGGAAATATCGTCACCGCCGCCAGCGTCAATATCAGCAATGCGGCAGGCGGTTCGGCGCTGGTCTCCAGCACCGCCGGCACCATCGTCAACCGCGGCACACTGCGCTCCAGCAGCCTGACGGCGCCGGTGGTCGATCTGCGCGGCGGCAAAACGGTATTCGAAAACCTTGGCACAATCGTAACCGCCACGGCGCAAAGCGTGGCGGTGGCGGGCAGTAACGCCGACGATGTGATTTTGCTGACCCAGGGTGACGTGCTGGGCGACATCAATCCTGGCGGCGGCAGCGACACGTTCCGCTGGACCGGCGGCACGCTCAACGGCAGCCTGACCATGGGCGCAGACAACAACAATATCGCCGAGGTCAGCGGCGTCGATCTCAGCACTACTTACCATCTCACCAGCGGCAACGGCACCGGTAACAGCCTGACCTTCGACCAGATTACGGCGCGCGGCGGCAGCTTCAGCGCGGATGACCTGAGTAAAGGCGTTAACCTCGGCAGCGGCTGGAGCATCATTAACTTCGCGGATAGCCGCTGGACGCTGACCGACAACCTGCAGCTGGCGCACAGCACCATCAACATTGATGGGCGCTCAACGCTGTACGCCGGTGACAACGTGCATCCCACACTGGCGGGCGGCACAGCGGATTCGCTGCAGGTGAATAACAGCGGTACGCTGGACCTCACCAATGGCGGCGGTTCGCCAGGTAATACGCTGGACATCAACGGCTCGCTGGCGTCGATGGGCGGTCAGGCGAATCTGGTGACGCGCCTCAATGACGGCGGCGCGCTGAGCAACCAGTTCACCGACCACATCAACGTCAGCGGTAACGCCAGCGGCACCACGCTGCTCAACGTCAGGCTCGATGCGGCAAGCAGTGCGGCGCTCACCGATCGCAACCGCAACGGCGGCATTGAGGGCAATGAAGGCATTTCGCTGGCGCAGGTGGGCGGCAACGCTGGCCAGAACAGCTTTGCGCTCAGGGATGGCTATCTCGGTGCCGGACCGTGGCAGTACCGGCTGTACAGCTTCGCGCCGGGCAGTAGCGATCCGGCGCAGCGCCTGCTGAGCGGCAGCGGCAACAATTACTGGGATTACCGGCTGGCAAACTACTACGTGTGCGAGGACAGCGATAGCTGCCAGCCGGCGCTGGTGACCAGCGGATTTGGTACGCCACAGCGCTACGATGCGCGTCCGGCGGTGGTGCCGCAGGTGCCCTCGTACATTTCGGCACCGGTTGGCCTCGCCTATTACACCGCCGCGATTATTGATGACCTGCACAAGCGTCTCGGCGAACTGCGTCACGAGCAGACGCGCCCGGCGGGTCAAGGCGGTGAGATGTTCCTGCGCTATATCGGCTCGAACCTGAAATACAAAAGCGACCGCAGCTTTAGCGATTACGGCTACGGGTTTGACCTCGACTACAGCGCGGTGCAGCTTGGCGGCAATCTGCTGCGTCTCGACGGTGAGCAGGACAGCCTGCGCGGCGGCGTGGCCTACACGCGCGGCAATACGCGCATCCGTCCGCAGGCGGCAGACGGTTACAGCAGCACCAGCTTCGATAGCGACAGCCTGGCGCTGTACGGCACCTGGCAGCGCCAGAGCGGCTTTTACCTTGACGGCGTGCTGTCGTTTGACTGGCATCGTGGTGAAACCGACATTGCGCGCCAACAGCGCGAGGCAAAGCTGAAGGGCCACGGCTGGACCGCCTCGCTGGAGAGCGGTTATCCGTTTGAACTCGGCGAGGGCTACAAGCTGGAGCCGCAGGCGCAGCTGATGTACCTGAAACTGAACATGAACGATTTCACGGATGAGGACAATAACCAGGTGCGCTATGGCGATTATCACCAGACGATTGGCCGTCTCGGCGCGCGTCTCGACCGCAGCTGGACTGATGACAGCAACCGCCAGTACACGCCTTATCTGCGCGCGAATTATTACAAAGGCTGGGGCGGCACGGCGCAGACGTCGGTGTCGGCAGCTGATAACCCGGCGCTCGGCGCCAGCTTCAGCAGCGGTAATTTTGGCCAGATGTGGGAAGTGGGTGCCGGCGGCACGGTGACGCTGCAGCAGGATGTGTCGCTGTACGCCGAAGCGGATTATCGCAAGGAGATCGACGGCAACGGCGCCAGAGGCTGGCGTTACAACCTCGGCGTGCGCTGGCAGTTCTGACAGTACATGCATATGACGCGGTCGCCGTGAACGGTGTAATGCCGACCGGTCAGGGCAGCCGCAAATCGCACAAAATTTGTAGCGGCGCGATTTATCGCGCAATAAATTGCGCCGCTACCAAATGTGCAACGATTGTCGAACAGTTTGAGGTTCAACTGACAAACTTATCGTACTCAGCCAAAGCTCGATCTCATTTACCCTAAATGATTTTTTATCGATCCCGCCCGCGGCCAGAACTGTGAAGCGCCGCGCACTCCGGCTTTATTAAGAACAAAAATTAAATAGCCGCGCTAAAGCCAGGCCATTGTGCTGCCGAAAAGGTAAAAAAGTATTATCGATTTCTCTTCAGTCTGCGTTTTGCAAGGACTCACACATGCGTAATAACCAGCCCATCACCCAGCGTGAATTCGTCTTCGACGATCGCGCCACGCTGATGTCGACCACCGATCTCAACAGCCACATCACCTACGCCAACGACGCCTTTATTGAGGTCAGCGGATTCAGCCCGGAAGAGGTCAACGGCCAGCCGCACAACATGGTGCGTCATCCGGATATGCCGCCGGAAGCGTTCGCCGATATGTGGAGCACGCTGAAGCAGGGCGAACCCTGGACCGCGCTGGTCAAGAACCGGCGCAAGAATGGCGATCACTACTGGGTGCGCGCCAATGCTATTCCGGTGGTGCGCGAGGGCAAGCTACAGGGCTATATGTCGGTACGCACCAAACCGTCGGCGGAGGAGGTCCGTCAGTGCGAGGCACTGTACCGTGATTTTCGTGAAGGGCGTGCCAAAGGGCGTCGCTTCCATAAAGGGCTGATTGTCGGCAGCGGCTGGCGGCGACTGACCTCAGTGCTGAAAACGCTGCCGCTGCGCTGGCGCATTCGCAGCACGCTGATCGCGCTGCTGCCGTTGTCGGTGCTGAGCGTCTGGCTGCTGGGCATGGCACCGCTGGCGATCGGCTGCTTCAGCGGCGGCATGGCCGGACTGCTGCTGCTGGCCAGCCTGTGGCTGGAGCAGCAGATCTCGCGCCCGATGGAGCGCATGTGCCGTCAGGCGCTGAGCGTGGCCACCGGCGCCAGCCACAAAGTCGAGCACATCGATCGGGTGGATGAGATCGGCATGACGCAGCGCGCTATCGGCCAGCTCGGCCTGATGTTCCGCTGGCTGGTGGATGACGTCAGTGGCCAGGCGATCAACGTCCTGAGTGCCAGCGACGCCATCGCGCGCAGCAATGATGAGCTGAGCCGTCGCACCGAGCAGGCGGCGGCGAACGTGCAGCAAACGGCGGCGACCATGAACGAAATGACTGCCACGGTCAAAAGCAACACGGAAACTGCCAGCGAAGTGAATACGCTGTCGGCCAGCACCAGCGCAGCGGCGATCAAAGGCGGTGAAGTGATGCAGGAGATGGTCGGCATGATGGCGGAAATTGCCGACAGCTCGAAGCGTATCGCCAACATCACCAGCGTGATCGACGGCATCGCTTTCCAGACCAATATTCTGGCGCTGAACGCGGCGGTGGAAGCGGCACGTGCCGGTGAGCAGGGTAAAGGCTTTGCGGTGGTAGCGGGCGAGGTGCGCAGTCTGGCACAGCGCAGCGCCAAAGCCGCCAGCGAGATCAAAAACCTGGTGGAAACCAGCGCCGGCCGCGTGCAGTCGGGCAGCGATCACGCCGATGCGGCCGGCCATACGATGCAGGCGATTGTCGATCAGGTGCAGAATGTCACCGCCCTGATCGCGCAAATCAGCGCGGCGACGGCCGAACAATCCATCGCGCTGAGCGAAGTCAGTAGCGCGGTGGAGGATCTCGACGACATCACCCATCAGAACGCGGCGCGCGTGGCGGAAGGCGCAGAAGCCTCCGGCCGAATGGCGCATCAGGCCAACCGGCTGGTTGAAGCGATCAGCGTGTTTCGCTAAGTTTCACGACGCTTCACGTCCGGCGCGCAGTGCGCCGGGCGGTGTGCCGACAATGCGTTTGAAGGCGCGACTGAAGGCGGCCAGTGAACCGTAACCGAGGTGGAACGCCACGCTCTCCACCGCTTCGCCATCGTTAACTATGCGCTCCACCGCCAGACGCATGCGCAGTTCGGTAAGGTAGCGCAGCGGCGTCATGCCGGTGGCGTTTTGAAAGCGCGCGGCAAACACCGAGCGTGAACTGCCGGATTCGCGCGCCAGCCGCTCCACCGTCCAGTTTTCGCCGGGCGCGCGGTGCATGGCCGCCATCGCCAGGCTGAGGCGCGGATCGCGCAGGGCCTGCACCAGCCCGCTGCCCTGACCACAGCCATTCTCCACCCAGCCCCGCACAATTTGCGCCGCCACCACATCGGCCAGCCGCGACAAAATGCCGGCAAAGCCCGCTTTGCGCTGACGCGTTTCACGCTCCATGGCATCCAGAATCGGCTGGATTTCCGGGTATTGCGCCAGCAGCGTGCTGACCAGCATCACGTCCGGCATGGTGTGCACCAGCGGCTGCATGCCGCCCAGCTCAAACGCCATGCAGGCGCTGAATAAAATCACATCGCTGTCGTCCGGGCAGGCATCCGCGTCCGGCGCATCGTTAATGGCGCACACGCTGTCGCAGATGGGTTTGCTGTTAAAGGTAGCGATCGGCACGCACACCGCATCTTCGCCGGAGATTAGCGCGTGCGGCTTACCGTGCGGAATCAGCAGTGCATCGCCCGCCTGCAGCGGATAGACGGTGCCGGAAGTGGAGCGAATCAGCAGCGAGCCGCGGCCAACAAAGTGCAGTTGCGCCTTGCCCGGCGCGTCATCATATTGCAGGCCAAACGGCGCATGCAGCGCGATGCGCTGATATTTGACGCCGTACAGGCGCATGCCCATCAGCAGTTCGCTGGTCAAATCTTCATAGCGGCTCATACAATCCAGACGAATTATCAAAAAACAAAGTTTCTGTATCATAGATCGTCTTGCGTCGTCTCTCTATGCTTACAGCCTGATATTTTGTGATGGGGATCGCAGATGAGTCTGGATACTGAAGTAGTGGAAACAAGCATTGCGGTAGAGAAACCCGCATGGGGCGCGGTGTTCGCCATGGCGTTTGGCGTCTTCGGCCTGATCACCGCAGAATTTCTGCCGGTGAGCTTGCTGACACCGATTGCCGACTCGCTGCGCGTCAGCGAAGGGCAGGCGGGCCAGACGGTCACGGTTACCGCGCTGGTGGCGCTGCTGACCAGCCTGGTGATCGGTAATGTCACGCGCCGCCTCGACCGCCGCCTGGTGATGCTGGCGTTCACGTTGCTGCTCATCGCCTCGGCGCTGCTGGTGGCGTTTGCCGAAAATCTGCCGATGATCTTACTGGCGCGCGTGCTGCTCGGCATGGCGATTGGCGGCTTCTGGACGCTGTCGACCGCCATTACCATGCGGCTGGTGCCCGCCG
Source organism: Pantoea sp. SGAir0184 (assembly GCF_043544755.1). Lineage (NCBI taxonomy): Bacteria > Pseudomonadati > Pseudomonadota > Gammaproteobacteria > Enterobacterales > Erwiniaceae > Pantoea > Pantoea sp. SGAir0184. The sequence continues at coordinate 3,779,244 of NZ_CP028050.1, read as the reverse complement.
ATCAGGTGCCGCGCGCGCTGTCGATTGTGTTCAGCGGTATTTCGCTGGCCACCATTATTGCCGCGCCGCTGGGCAGCTATCTTGGCGGGCTGATTGGCTGGCGTAACATCTTCCTGCTGACCGGTGTTTTGGGCGTGCTGGCGCTGTTCTGGCAGTTCTTCACCCTGCCGTCGATGCCGCCGGAGAACAAAGCGCGCAGTGGCGGCGTGCTGGACCTGCTGCGTCAGAGCGTGATGCGCTGGGGCATGCTGGCGGTGATCATGATGTTTACCGGCCATTTTGCCTTCTTTACCTATCTGCGCCCGTTCCTGGAAACCAGCGCGCAGCTGAATGTGAATCAGCTGTCGCTGGTGCTGCTGGCGTTCGGCGTGGCGAACTTCTTCGGCACCTCGCTGGCCGCGTGGCTGGTGACGCGCAGCGTGTCGCTGACGCTCACCGGCATGGCGCTGGTGATGAGCGTGACGGCGGTGCTGCTGGTGAGCTTTGGCCACGTCTCCTGGCTGGTGGCGAGCGGCGTCGCGCTGTGGGGGCTGGCGTTTGGTTCAATGCCGACTGGCTGGTCAACCTGGCTGTCGCGCGCGGTGCCGGACGACGCCGAATCGGGCGGCGGGCTGCTGGTGGCCACTATTCAGCTGGCGATCACCGCCGGTGCGGCGGCCGGTGGCTGGATGTTCGATCTGCAGGGCGCGGGCGGCGTATTCCTTGCCAGCGGCGTGCTGATGCTGCTGGCCGCCATCACCATCTTTACCCGCGTGCGGCATCACGGTTAAATCCGTTACCGCCATCAGGCGCGCCGCGACACGCTTCAGGGTGTGTCGCGGCGCCGCTTTTGCCGCGTATGCCTGGTCTCACCAATCACAGCAATAAATCCTGCCTTTTATTCAAATCGTGGTTTTTTAACCCTTTGCGCACAGGTTGCGCTAAACGTGCTTTTTATAGTCAAAATATTCGAATGACTTAGGCAAATCTCTGCGCTTTTTTTTGATCGGTTGCCGGCCTACTATATATCTCATCAAGGCGATGTCGCCTTATTCAATCAAACATCATTAAGGAAATGACCATGAAAACCATCAAAACTTTTGCTGCTGTTATTGCTCTCTCTGTTCTGCCATTTGCCAGCTTCGCGCAAAGCGTGACCGCTACCGCCTCTACGCTTGACGGTGCTGAAGCGCAAATCGCTGCTAAAGCGCAGGAACTTGGTGCTTCCTACAAAGTGACTGAAGCCAACTTCAACAACGGCGTTCACATGACCGCAGAACTGACCCAATAACTTTGCCATACCCTCTGTGCTGACAGGGTGCCTTCGGGCGCCCTGGCGGTGTTGCTAACGCCATAAAATCCTGTCCCTTTTCCGCATAAATGATTATTATTCGCAAAAACTAACATCCTTATCGGCTCGCCTCGGGCTGAATTTCTTATTGGTTGCAATGTCGGGCTTTCATTTCACTGCCGCACGGCGGTGGTTTTGCTATGGAGAAGTTATGAAAGCGAATAAAACAATGCAGTGGGCGCTGCGTCCGCTACTGGTGGCCACGGCGTTGCTGTCCTGCAGCGCGCTGCAGGCGGCGGAAACGCAGCCGCTCAATCAGCCGATCGCCAAAGGCGCCTACGAACTGGCCTTCAGCAACAGCGACAACGCGCTGTTCCTCGCCACGGCGCAAAACGCCGGCAATCCGCAGGGCGGTACCGTGTACCGTCTCGATCCGCAGAATCTGGCGGTGAAGCAAACCATCAGCACTGAACTGAAGACCTTTGGTGCCGCCATCAATCAGCACACCAACGTGCTGTACTTTGGCAACACGGTCAACGGTGCGCTGACGGCAGTGGATGCCAGCAGCGGTAAGGTGATCAACACACTGGTGCTGGATAGCCGCAAGCGCGGTGACACGGTTCGTCCGCTGCAGCCGCGTGAACTGGTCGCGGATGCGCTAACCAATCGCGTGTACATCACCGGTCTCGGCGCGCAAAGCGTGGTGTGGGTGGTGGATGGCAAAACACTCCAGCTCATCAGCACTATCCCGAATACCGGCAAAATGGGCACCGGGCTGGCACTGGATGCCGCCGCGCAGAAACTGTATGTCACCAATGCCGATGGCGAGCTGGTCACCATCAATACCCGCCTGAACGCGATTGAAAAGCGCCAGAAAATTGACGGTGATAAAGAGCACTTTTTCCTGAATATTGCGCTGGATAGCAAAGGCCACCGCGCTTTCCTCAGCGATGCGAAGCAGCCGCAGGTGCTGGTGCTGGATACCCGCACGCAGCAGGTGATTCAGCGTATTGAGGTACCGGAATCGCTGGCGGTGCTGTTCAATGCTGACCGTGACGAGTTGTATGTCACGCACCGTAAAGCCGGTGAGATCAGCATCATCGATGCCAGCAGCTATAAAGTGAAACGCACGGTGAAAGCGCCGGGCCTGCCGAACAGCCTGGCGCTCTCCGCCGATGGCAACACGCTGTTCGTCAGCATCAAGCAGCCGGGCTCACGCAAGGAACCGCCAAAAAACCCGGACAGCGTGTTACGCATCGCGCTGTAGGGCGTAATTATCCGAAACTCAGGGGCGACGTGTGTCGCCCTTTGCATTTCCGGCCTTGATCCCCCCTTTCCCGCCCGGCTTACGCTACCTTTAGGACGACAACACCTAAGGGGAGAGTGCAATGAGCCAGTTTTTTATGCATGAAAAAAACGATCTGGTGAACGAAGCGATCGAAGGCGTGTTACTCAGCACACCGTGGCACAACCTGACCCGTCTCGATCTGGGCGATGAGATTCGCGTGGTGGTGCGTTCGGACTGGGATAAAAGCAAAGTCGCACTGATTTCCGGCGGTGGCTCCGGCCACGAACCGGCGCACGCGGGCTTTGTCGGCAAAGGGATGCTGACCGCTGCGGTGTGCGGCGATATCTTCGCCTCGCCGAGCGTTGATGCGGTGCTGAACGCCATCGTTAACGTCACCGGTGAGGCGGGCTGTCTGCTGATTGTGAAGAACTACACCGGTGACCGCCTCAACTTTGGCCTCGCAGCGGAAAAGGCGAAAAATCTTGGTTACAAGGTGGAGCTGGTGATGGTGCAGGACGATATCGCGCTGCCGGAAAATCCGCAGCCGCGCGGCATTGCCGGCACCGTGCTGGTGCACAAAATCGCCGGCTACGCTGCGGAGCACGGCCAATCGCTCGACGAGGTTAAAGCGCTGGCGCAGCGCACCATCGACGCCACGTCCTCCATCGGCCTGGCGTTTGCCACCTGTCACATTCCGGGTGAAAAGCGCGACGATCGCGTGGCAGCCGGTCATAGCGAGCTGGGGATGGGCATTCACGGTGAGCCGGGCGTGATCACGCTGGATACGCAAAACAGCCGCAAAATTACCAGCATCATGACCGATCAGCTGGCGCAGGCGCTGCCCGACGGCAAACAGGCGCTGTTGATGATCAACAATCTCGGCGGCTTTTCCCAGCTGGAGCTGGCGCTGCTCACGCGCGAGGTACTGCAGTCGCCGCTGGCGGCGCGCATCACCCATTTAATTGGCCCGGCAACGCTGGTCAGCGCGCTGGATATGAAAGGGTTTTCGCTGACGCTGCTGGCGCTGGAAGAGGCGTTTTTCGAGGCGCTGCATGCGCCGGTGCAGGTGCTGGGCTGGACGCCGATGTACGACTTTGCGCCCATCAGCCTGCAGCGCGCTGAACGCATCGGCAGCGTGCTGGATTTCGATCCTTCTGATAACGCTGAAGTGGCGCAGGTGGTTGAGCGCGTGACGCAGACGCTGATCGATCTGGAGAGCGAGCTGAATGCGCTGGACGCCAAAGTCGGCGATGGCGATACCGGCTCGACCTTTGCCGCCGGCGCGAAGAAAATCCAGCGCGGCCTGCGTGAACAGCAGTTGCCGCTGGATGAGCTGCCTACGCTGCTGGCGCTGGTGGGCGAACAGCTGGCGACGGTGATGGGCGGATCGAGCGGAGTGCTGATGTCGATTCTGTTTACTTCGGCCGGACAGCAGCTGGAAGAGGGCAGCACGCTGCCGCAGGCGCTGATGCATGGACTGGAGCGGATGAAGCACTACGGCGGCGCGCAGCCGGGACATCGCACGCTGGTGGATGCGCTGCAGCCGGCACTGGAAGCGTTAGCGGCGGGTGAATCGCTGGCGGATGCGGCGGCCGCTGCGCAACAGGGTGCCGATGCGACGGCGCAGATGCAGAGCGCGAAGGCGGGCCGTTCGGCTTATCTGAATCAGCAGAGTCTGGATGGCGTGAAGGATCCGGGCGCGTACGCGATTGAGAAGGTGTTTGCGGTGCTGGCGGGCTGAAAATGGGGCGGATGGGTGCGGGGTTCGCCCTCACCCTAACCCTCTCCCGCAGGCGGGAGAGGGGACTGTCCGGAGTGATGCCGGAGTACAGCGCGGTTCTGCACCCGGTCCTCACCCTAACCCTCTCCCGCGGGCGGGAGAGGGGACTGTCCGGAGCGATGTCGGAGTACAGCGCGGTTCTGCACCCGGCCCTCACCCTAACCCTCTCCCGCTGGCGGGAGAGGGGACTGTCCGGAGCGATGTCGAAGTACAGCGCGCGCTCCTGCCGCCGAGCTTTTTCCGCTTACTCCGAGGCTTCGCGCAGCATCTCGTCGTGCGGAATATCCTGCAGAATCTGCTCGAAGCTGCGCAGACGTTTGTAGATCGACATCAGCGTAATCAGCGTGGACCACGAGGTGATCAGATACTGGAAGGAGGAGCGCACCTGGTCGAACACGTTGGTGATCTGGTTAAGCAGCCCCAGCGTGATGGTGCCCGCAACAATCGAGGGGAACAGCACGAACAGCCCGAACACATTGTCCACCTGCAGATAGAGAATGCGCGTGATGTTGAAATAGAGGTAGTGGAAATAGAGGCGGAAATAGTTGTGACGCACGCGGCTGAACAGCTCCTGCACCGTAGGCGGCGCGGCGCGCTGCGGATCGTCCTCGCCGTACACCAGCTCTTTACGGTACGCGGCTTCCACGCGCTGATTGCGGAACTCCAGCCCCGGCAGTTTAATCCCCACCAGCGCCAGCAGCGCGGTACCAAACAGCGACCACAGCAGCGCGGCGATCACCAGCGCATAAGGGATATTGCCGAGGATCGGCACTTCTTTCACGTGATGCGATAGCGTCACCAGCACCGGCAGAAACGCCACCAGCGTCATGATGGCCTGAATAAAGCTGATGCCCCAGTCCTGCAGCGTACTGGCGAAGCGCATGGTGTCTTCCTGCACACGCTGTGCGGCACCTTCTACCAGACGCAGGCGCTGCCAGTTATGCATGTAGTAGTTGTTCATCGCGGTACGCCAGCGGAACACCCAGTGGCTGACGAAAAACGAGTTCATCACGCCGATCACTACCGCGATCAGCGCAATGCCGAGAAACGCCAGTACCTGCACATAGAACTGATTGATGCTCACCGAGCCAGCTTTGGTCAGCGCCTGCTGAATCATGTCGTAAAACGGGCCATACCAGGCGTTAACGCCGACGCCAACCTGCACGCCAAACCAGGTGACAAAGATAATCAGTAACGATCCCCATACCGACCAGCGCTGCCACGGATGGTTGTCGATGATGCGCCACACCAGCGCAAAGGCGCCGCCCATGATCCAGTAGTAGGCATAAAACCACAGCTGGCTGGCGTGGATAAAGCGGCTGGCGTTGGTCGGCAGCGGCTGCTGCATCGCCGCCTGCAAAGCGGGAAAGCGCGCCGGAAAATCATTGAAAAAGCCAAACCAGGCAAAAATGGCAATCAGGCTCCAAATCGCGGCCGAGCTGAAAAACAGCGCCGGCCGCGGAAAATAGGACTTAAACATAGGCACTCCGCTGTTGTGTGTACTCTTTATACCGCTTCCGGCATTTATCTGTCTGTTGTCTGTTGTATCCGACGATGACAGCATCGCCGCATTTATGTAAAGCGGCAGAGTTAGTTGTTAAGTTTTTTGTGCTCATTTGTTTCGGGAAACTAAATTATTAACGGCGATGGTGTTACACTACGCCAACTGTTACCGGTAACAGTCTTGCTGTATCCCTTAAAACGCCAATAAAAATCATTACAACGCAACTACTTAACTTTCATGCCGCATTATATGCGGTAATGAGGCAATGTCATGTCAGAAGAAAAAAAGGGTCACACTCGCCGGGATTTCCTGCTGAGAACCATCACCCTGGCGCCGGCAATGGCGGTAGGCAGTACGGCGATGGGTGCACTGGTCGCGCCAATGGCCGCCGGTGCGGCAGCGTCGTCGGCAGCTGCGCCGCAGCAGGCGCGCGAGTATCAGCCGGTGTGGTTTACCGCCGAAGAGTTTGCCTTCATCAAAGCCGCCGTGGCGCGCCTGATCCCCAACGATGAACGCGGTCCTGGCGCGCTGGAAGCTGGCGTACCGGAGTTTATCGATCGCCAGATGAATACGCCGTATGCCACCGGCAGCAACTGGTATATGCAGGGACCGTTCAATCCGGATCTGCCGAAAGAGCTCGGCTATCAGCTGCCGCTGGTGCCGCAGCAAATCTACCGTCTCGGCCTGGCCGATGCCGATGGCTGGAGCAAACAGCAGCACGGCAAGGTATTTGCTGAGCTGACGCCCACGCAGCAGGACGCGCTGCTGAGCGCCTTCGAAAACGGCAGCGCGCAATTCCCGCAGGTGCCGGCCAAAACCTTCTTCGCCTTTCTGTTGCAAAACACCCGCGAGGGCTACTTCAGCGATCCGATCCACGGCGGCAATCAGGGCATGGTGGGCTGGAAGCTGATCGGCTTCCCTGGCGCACGCGCCGACTTTATGGATTGGGTAGAGCGCGGCGAACGTTATCCGTTCCCGTCAGTTGATATTCGCGGCGAGAGGGCGTAACCGTGGCAAATGCGTTAAAAAAAGTGGATGTGGCGATCGTCGGTTTTGGCTGGGCCGGGGCGATCATGGCGAAAGAGCTGACCGAGGCCGGTCTGCATGTGGTGGCGCTGGAGCGCGGGCCGCATCGCGATACCTATCCGGATGGATCCTATCCACAGTCGATTGATGAACTGACTTATAACATCCGCAAAAAGCTGTTCCAGGATCTGTCAAAAAGCACCGTAACTATCCGTCACGATGCCTCACAAACCGCCGTACCGTATCGTCAGCTGGCGGCATTCCTGCCGGGCACCGGCACCGGCGGCGCCGGCCTGCACTGGTCGGGAGTGCACTTCCGCGTCGACCCGGTCGAGCTGAACCTGCGCAGTCACTACGAGCAGCGTTACGGCAAAAACTTTATCCCGGAAGGCATGACCATTCAGGATTTCGGCGTCAGCTATGACGAGCTGGAACCGTTCTTCGATCAGGCGGAAAAAGTGTTCGGCACCTCCGGCAGCGCCTGGTCAATCAAGGGCAAAGTGGTGGGCAAAGAGAAAGGCGGCAACCCGTATGCGCCGGATCGCTCCAGCGACTTCCCGCTGCCCGCGCAGAAGCGCACCTGGTCGGCACAGCTGTTTGCCCAGGCGGCGGAATCGGTGGGCTATCACCCTTACGATATGCCATCGGCCAACACCTCCGGTCCTTACACCAATACTTACGGCGCGCAGATGGGGCCGTGCAACTTCTGCGGCTACTGTAGCGGCTACGCCTGCTATATGTACTCCAAAGCGTCGCCGAACGTTAACATTCTGCCCGCGCTGCGCCAGGAGCCGAAGTTTGAGCTGCGCAACAACGCGTATGTGCTGCGCGTCAACCTGACCGACGATAAAAAACGCGCGACCGGCGTCACCTATCTGGACGGTCAGGGACGTGAAGTGGAGCAGCCGGCGGATCTGGTGATCCTCTCCGCCTTCCAGTTCCACAACGTGCACCTGATGCTGCTATCCGGCATTGGCAAGCCGTACAACCCTATCAGCAACGAGGGTGTGGTCGGCCGTAACTTTGCCTACCAGAACATCTCCACGCTGAAGGCGCTGTTTGATAAAAACACCACCACCAATCCGTTCATCGGTGCCGGTGGCGCGGGTGTGGCGGTGGATGATTACAACGCCGATAACTTTGACCATGGTCCGTACGGCTTTGTCGGCGGTTCACCGTTCTGGGTCAACCAGGCGGGCACCAAGCCGATCTCCGGCCTGCCGACGCCAACAGGCACGCCGAACTGGGGCAGCCAGTGGAAAGCGGCGGTGGCGGATACCTATAACCATCACGTGTCGATGGATGCGCACGGCGCGCACCAGTCGTATCGCGCTAACTACCTCGATCTCGATCCCAACTACAAAGATGCTTACGGCCAGCCGCTGCTGCGTATGACTTTTGACTGGCAGGACAACGACATCAAAATGGCGCAGTTCATGATCGGCAAGATGCGCAAAATCACCGAAGCGATGAATCCGAAGATGATCATTGGCGGCGCGAAAGGGCCGGGTGCCCATTTCGATACCACCGTGTACCAGACCACGCACATGAGCGGCGGTGCCATCATGGGCGAAGATCCTAAAACCAGCGCGGTGAACCGCTATCTGCAAAGCTGGGATGTGCCGAACGTATTTGTCGCCGGCGCTTCTGCCTTCCCGCAGGGACTGGGCTACAACCCCACCGGCATGGTGGCGGCGCTGAGCTACTGGTCCGCCAAAGCGATTCGTGAACAGTATCTGAAGAACCCCGGCCCGCTGGTACAGGCATAAGGAACATGGCGATGATCAAAAGTTTAACAGCCCTGTTGCTGGGCACCCTGTCGTTCGCCGCGCTGGCGGAGGACACCGCCGCCGATGCGCTGGTGCAGCGCGGTGAGTATCTGGCGCGCGCCGGTGACTGCGTCGCCTGCCACAGCACCGCAGGCGGTAAACCGTTTGCCGGCGGCCTGCCGATGGCGACGCCGATTGGCACCATCTACTCCACCAATATCACGCCGGATAAGGCAACCGGCATTGGTGACTACAGCTATGACGACTTCCAGAAAGCGGTGCGTCATGGCGTGGCGAAAAACGGCGACACGCTCTATCCGGCGATGCCGTATCCGTCCTATGCGGTGGTCAGCGATGACGACATGAAGGCGCTGTATGCCTACTTCATGCACGGCGTGGCACCGGTGGCGCAGGCTAACAAAGAGAGCGACATTCCGTGGCCGCTGTCGATGCGCTGGCCGCTGGCGATCTGGCGCGGCCTGTTTGCGCCAGATGTGAAGGCGTTCCAGCCGGCCGCGCAGGAAGATCCGGCGCTGGCACGCGGTCGCTATCTGGTGGAAGGGCTGGGCCACTGCGGTGCCTGCCACACGCCGCGCAGCTTCACCATGCAGGAGAAAGCGCTGAATAACGGTCAGGGCAATGATTATCTTGCCGGTAGCAGCGCGCCGATTGACGGCTGGACCGCCAGCAACCTGCGCGGTGACAACCGCGATGGCCTGGGGCGCTGGAGCGAAGCGGATCTGCAGCAGTTCCTGCGCTATGGCCGTAACGATCACACGGCGGCGTTTGGTGGCATGACCGAGGTAGTGCAGCACAGCCTGCAGTATCTCAGCGATGCGGATATCAGCGCGATTGCCCGTTACCTGAAATCGCTCGGCGCGAAAGATCCGTCTCAGGCGGTGTTCCGTGAGGATGACGCAGTGGCCCGGGCGCTGTGGAAAGGTGACGACAGCCAGCCGGGTGCCGGCGTGTATGTCGACAGCTGTGCGGCGTGTCATAAAACCGACGGCAGCGGCTATCAACGCTTCTATCCGGCACTGCGCGGTAATCCGGTGGTGATGGCAGAGGATCCGACGTCGCTGATTCACATCGTACTGGTAGGCGGCACGCTGCCGGGCGTGAAAGGCGCACCGACCGCGATCACTATGCCGGCGTTTGGCTGGCGTCTGAACGACAGCCAGGTGGCTGATGTGGTGAACTTTATCCGCAGCAGCTGGGGCAACGGCGTGCAGACCAAAGTCACGGCGAAACAGGTGGCGAAACTGCGCCAGGATGACAGCGTGCAGCTAAAACAGGGCAGCGCGGATATCCGGGTGCTGGAAAAGCAGTAAGCCTGTCTTAAGCATTCCCTTCAGGTCATGGCGCGGTTCACGGCCTGAAGGGTGCGAAAAATCCCACTAAAATTCATTATCTTAGATTTTCCTTTCAGACGTTTCTTGTAAGAGATTTCTCCCCCACGTTTAAAAATCCCTGCCGCTTATTAAGCGTTACTTTAACGATATTAACTCTGGCGAAAAGGATGACCATATGTCTGTAGGCTATTACGACCCGACCAAACCGGGGCAGGAGAACTACGTCAATTCACCTTATCAGTACTGGAAAGGGGTGGTTGAAGATAAGAGCGTCAGCTATATCGAATTTGCCATTAACGGCCAGCTGTTTACTACGCAGGTAAACGCGGACGGCAGCTGGGAGTATCAGTTGCCGCTGCGGCTGGAAGAGGGGAGCCACAATCTCACCATCCGCTTTTTCGACCGGGCCGGCAACGCCGGGATTCCGTTCCAGACGCGGCTGGAAGTCGATCTCAGCCCGCCCGATATGCCGGCGATTATGCGCGTACTGGATGATTTCGGACCGGTGCAGGGCCCGGTTGGCAACAAAGGCTTCACCGATGATAAAACGCCAGCCATTTCCGGTTATGCCGAGCCGGACAGCATTGTCCGCCTGTACAGCAACGGCGTGCTGGTTAGCAGTGTGCAGGCGGCGAAAAACGGTCAGTGGACCATTACGCCGGAACTGAGTGACGGTGAACAGCGCCTGTACGTCACCGCCACCGATAAATTCGGCCAGGTCAGTTTTGATTCCCCGGTCTATACGCTTTACGTCAATTCGCCGCGCATCGATAAGCCGCAGCTGCTGGAAGTCTATGATAATGAAGGGGTGAACACCGGTGTGATCAAAGCCGGTAGCGAAAGCGACGATCGCAGCCCGCGCCTGAGCGGCAACGCGCCGCTGGACGCAGAAAACGTCATCATCTTCGTCAACGGGGTACGCGTCGGCGTGGCACCGGTGATTGACGGGCAGTGGCGCTGGGAGAGCAACGTTGATCTGCTGGGCTACGGTGAAAACACCATTACTACCCGCGCGCAAAATAACCGTGGTGAGTTGAGCGATGCGAGCGAGCCGTTTACCTATACGGTGGTGCCCACCGCGCCGGTGAAGATTGAGTATGCGCTGGATAATTTTGGCACGGCACAGGGCAAACTGGAAAACGGCGCGCTGACCGATGACTTCACCCCCACGCTCAAAGGCACGGCGGAAGCCAACAGTATCGTCTACGTGTATGCCACACGCGAAAACGGCAGCTGGTGGCTGAAAGGCAGCACCCAGGCGGATGCCTTTGGCCACTGGCAGGTGGAAATCGCCCGACTGGATGGCGGTGCCGGCCCGTATCACTTCCAGGCCAGTAACAGCCCGACGCGCGATCCCGCTGCGCCGCTGTTCGACCTGTATGTGTCAGACAACGGCACCCGCCTGAAGCCCACCATCAACGCGGCGCACGATAATGTCGGGCCCGAGCAGGGCAAATTAATCAACGGCGCCACCACCGATGACATGGCGCCGACGCTGCAGGGCAAAGCCGAAGCCAACAGCATGGTGTATATCCATGCGCGGCATATTGATGGCCACTGGGTGGTATTAGGCAGTGTTAAGGCCGATGCCTGGGGCAACTGGATAACGGAAGTGCGCGCGCTGCGCGGGGGATACGGCACTTATGAGTTTCAGGCTGCCAAAACCCCCGATCGCGACACCAGCGCCGAGGTGTTCAGTCTCAACATGGTGCCGGAAAAACCCGGTATCGTTTCTGCCTGGGATAATTTTGGCGCGCAGACCGGCGTGCTGCATCAGGGCGATGTCACTGATGACCTGACGCCAACGCTGAAAGGCCATGCTGCAGCAAACAGCGTGGTTTATATCTATGCCCGCCACGTGAACGGAGTATGGGTGACGCTCGGCAGCGCCGTTGCGGATGCTCATGGTCACTGGCAAAGCGAAGTGCGCGCGTTACGCGGCGGCTTTGGCAAATATGAGTTCCAGGTGTCAGACAGCCCGGTGCGTGACGCCGCCGCCGATGTTTTCGACCTGACGATAATCTCCGGCAAGACAGAGATTATTTCTGCGTGGGATGACAGCGGACCAAAGCAGGGCCAGCTGAAAAGCGGTGATATCACCGATGATATGACGCCAACCCTGAAAGGCACGTCTGCACCCAATAAGGTGGTGTACATTTTCGGCTGCCATATTGAGGGCCACTGGGTATTAATGGACTCGGTCACAGCGGATGCTACGGGTAACTGGAGCTACCAGTCTTACGATCGCTCGCCGTGGAAAGGACTGACGCAATTTCAGGTCAGTGATAGCGCCATTCGTGATGTGAATGCGCCAACCTTTCTGCTGGAGATCAATGTCGATCCGCCGAAGGTCGATCACAAGGGGCTAGTGTGGAATTTCAACGACGGTACCCAGCAGGGCTGGATCGCCAGCGGTCTGTATCACAAAAATGACAACATCGGGGTTAAGCGCTGGAGCGCAGGCAATTCCTCTTATGAGTTGGGTTCCATGACCAACGGTTCAAACACCAACGGATTCAAAGGAGAAGTGGTTTATCGCTATATTCAGGTCGAAGCGGGTAAAACCTACCAGTTCGATTTTGATGGCTACCGTATTCCTGGCGGTAGCCTGAAACCGAAAATCGGTCTGGACGTTAATGGACAGAAAGTGATTCCCAACATGGGGCTGGATGCTGCCTGGAATCATTTCAGCGGACTGTATACCGCCAGCAAAACAGAAGTGGTTCGCGTGGCGGTAACCAATGAGGTTAATAACGGTAACGGCAACGATTTCGCTATCGATAACATCGGGGTTAAAGAAATCAGCCGGGTTCGTGGACAACCTGATCTGGTGAAAGACGCTAACGGTCATCCGCGCTATATCGATTTTAAAACCGGGGTCAGTTATACCATCGACGACAGTCTGAAAATGACGCTGATTAAAGGACCGAATATCGGCGGCGAGCAAAAAACGCTGAAGCATGGCGAAATCATTGTTGGCCGTGGCGGCCAGATGAAGCTGGATTTCGACGGCGTGGCGGAGAAAGTGGTGCTGAAATCGGATTATGTGCACAGCAAAGGCAATTACATCGATTTCTATGACACGCAAGGTAAATTGCTGCACAGCTATGAGCTGAAGGCGCATCCTGGCACCCTGCGAAGCGACATTGTCGAGTACCACGCCCCGGCCGGTAAGCTGATCGGTTCAGCCGTGGTGCGCGTCAATCCGGCTGAAGTGGATTCGGTGAACAATCCGGGCGGCGTGCGCATCAGTGACGTTGAATGGGGCATGCATGATGATCATGTCGGTATCACCGCCTTTGATGTTCCTGCCGTCATCACCCTGGGCGATGAATTCGCCGTTTCCCTGAGCGATGTGCTGGCGCAGGGCAAGCAGGGCAGCACCATCGATATGACGGGTCACGGCAAAAACGTCCTGAGCGTAACGGTTGACGATATCCTGCAGGTTGGAAGTCAGGATCTGTTCGTGAAAGACGGCAAAACCCAGCTGCTGATCAAAGGCGATGCGCAGGACGTGGTGAAGCTGGATGACATCCTCGGCGACGGCGGTGACGTGGGCGATTGGGTGAAACAGCAGGGCAGCACCACGGTGGCTGGCGTGAAGTATCAGGTTTACAGCCACAGCGGCGTCGATGCCGACGTGCTGATCCAGGAAGGTGTGAAAACCGAACTGGTGTAAATCTGGCGGGGCGGAAACGCCCCCAAAGGTTTGCACCAGGACGTAGCGGCGCGATTTATCGCGCGATTAATCGTGCCGCTCCAAAGGGTGCGCATTGCCGGGCTGAACCGGCCGCCGCCCACCTTGCGCCCATCCGGTTTAAATGTTCTCCAGATCCAGCCCCCGCGTCTTCGGCCCGTAAATCCCGACCGACAGCATCACCATCAGCATACTCAGCACGATAAACACGATCACGCCCTGACTGCCGGCATACTGCAGAATCAGGCCAATCAGAATACTGCTGAAAGCGGTCGACAGCCGGCTGAACGAATAGCAGAAGCCAACGGCGCGCGCACGAATGTGCGTCGGGAAGATCTCGGTCTGATAGGCGTGATAGCTGAAGGTCAGCCAGGCGTTGCTGTAGGTGATCAGGAAACCGCACACCACCATCAGCAGAGGATTGCTGGTCAGCGCGAACAGCGTGCCGAACACCACCGTCATCAGCGATGAAAAAACGATCTGCCATTTGTTTTCCAGCCGGTCGGCGTAGCGGCTGCAGATCAGCGAGCCGAGCGGATAGGCCAGCGTGATGAAAAAGGCGTACAGCAGGCTGTGGGTGACGGTGGCCCCCTTGCCGGACAGCAGCGCCGGCAGCCAGTTACCGAAGCCGAAGAAGCCAATCGCCTGGAAGAAGTTCATCACCACCAGCATCAGCGTACGCTGGCGATAAGCCGGTGCCCAGATTTCGCTAAAGCGCCCTTTTTTCGGCAGCTGTGCCGCCGCATCGCGCTGAGAGAAATCGTCTCCCGGCGCAATGCCACAGCGTTTTTCCATCTCGCTCAGCACCCGGTGCGCGTCCTGATGCCGCCCCTGCTGCGCCAGCCAGCGCGCCGACTCCGGCAGATTTTTACGGATAAACCAGATCACCAGCGAGCACAGCGCACCGGCGATCACGACCCAGCGCCAGCCTTCGAGGCCAAGCAGGGTTTGCGGTACCAGCCACCATGACATCAGCGCTACCGTCGGCACCGACAGGAACTGAATGAAAAAAGAGAAGGCAAACGCGCGGCTGCGCAGATGGGCCGGCACCCACTCCGACAGATAGGTATCGATGGTCACCAGCTCGACGCCCAGACCGATTCCGACCAGGAAGCGGCACAGAATAATCATCTCCGCGCTGTGCTGGAACGCCATCAGCAGTGAGAACGCACCGTACCACGCCAGCGCGCACATAAAGGTCAGGCGACGGCCGAAGCGGTCGGCATAGGGCGTCAGCAGGCTGGCACCGACAAACAGGCCGAGAAAGGTCGCCGAGGCGAACGCCGCCTGATCGGCGATACCAAACACGCCCGCGGCGCCGGTGTGGAACACGCCTGCGGCGACCAGCCCGGCGCTGATGTAGCCGGTTTCAAACAGATCGTACAGCTCGAAGAAGCCGCCGAGCGCCAGCAGCGTAATAAAGCGCCACAGCCCGGCGGAAGAGGGCAGAGCGTCGATGCGCCCGGCCAGCGTCTGGCGTTCGGTCGCGATGCGATCGGTCGCCACCCCTGTCGAATAGGTGGTTGTCATTATGATTGTTACCTCGGTGTTTGCAGGATCCGCCCGGTGGTGGTTTGTAAGAAATCATTAACCGTTAGCAAGCGAAGAAATAGCAGAATAATCAATTCGTCCGGGGTTGCCGAGAGGCGCAGCGGTGACATTTTGGCAACGTGCGTTGCAGTTCACAGAAAGCAGTACGCCGTCCATGGCGCCAGGTCAGGGCAGATGCGGATAAACGCCCGGACCGATGGGCAGGCCCAGCAGATACCACACCAGCAGCAGCACGATCCACGTCACAAAGAACACCAGCGGATACGGGAAGATCAGCACGTAGTAGGTGCCGAGCTGCGCGTCTTTTTGATAGCGCTGCAGGAAACCGAGGAACAGCGGCAGAAACGGCGACATCGGCGCCAGCGGCAGCACGGCGGAATCGGCGATGCGGAAAATCATCTGGGCAAACGCCGGGTGAAAGCCGAGCAGCATAAACATCGGCACAAATACCGGCGCAAGGATCGACCAGATCGCCGAGCCGCTGGCGATAAACATGCACAGAAACGCCGAGAGGAACATCAGGCCGAGAAAGGCCGGCGCACCGCTGATGCCGGCGCTCTCCAGCATATCGGTCAGGCCGATGGCCATAAACTTGCCCATGTTGCTCCAGTTGAAGAACGCCACGAACTGCGACAGCGGAAACACCATGACGATAAAGCCGGCCATGCTCTTCATCGGATCCACCAGCAGTCGGGGGATGTCGTCAGCGCGGCGAATCTGCTGCGTCACCGCGCCATAGGCAATCGCCACCACAAAGAAGAACAGGATGATGATCGGCACGATGCCCTGAATAAACGGCGAAGGGATGATGCCGCCGGTTTTCGGGTTGCGCAGCGGCGCATGCTCCGGCACCACCAGCAGCGCCATCACACCGATGAACACCAGCGCGGCGAGACCGGCCGCCTTCAGGCCGCGATTCTCCTGCGCCGTCAGCGGTGGCAGGCGATCGTGGTGGCCGCTGTTCCAGACGGGCAGGCGCGGTTCGACAAATTTATCGGTCAGTAGCGCGCCAGCCACGGTCAGCACGATGACCGAGCTGGCCATGAAGAACCAGTTATCGATCACGCTGACATGGACCGTGTCGCTGACCGCTTTCGCGGCCTCTGTACTGATGCCGGAGAGCAGTACGTCGGTGGTGACGATCAGCAGATTTGCGGTAAAACCCGACGCGACGCCGGCTATCGCCGCCAGCAGGCCCGCCACCGGATGACGCCCGACGGCAAGGAAGATCAGCGCGCCGAGCGGCGGCATCACCACCAGTGCGGCGTCGGAAGAGATATGGCTGAAGAACGCGATAAACAGCACCATATAGCTGGCGTAGCGACGGCTGACGCGCGACGCCATTTTCACCATCAGCGACTGCAGCAGCCCGACTTTTTCCGCCAGCCCGGCCCCGATCACCAGCGCCAGAATGGAGCCCAGTGGGGTGAAGCCGCTGAAGTTTTTGATGATGTTGGGCAGGATCCATTGAATGCCCGCCACGCTGAGCAGGTTATTGACCCGCACCAGTTCGCCATTGGCCGGATTTTTAACGGCCACATCAAGGCTGCTGAGAAGCGCGGTGGCGATCATTAGCACCACGATCAGGTAGACAAACAGTAAGAACGGGTTCGGCACTTTGTTGCCGACCCGCTCAATCCAGCTGAACAGCTTGCCGGGGCTGCGATTTTCGGTCATCACTTCCATCGGTAGATCCTCATGAGTCGTCTTGTCAGTTATGTTTGCGTAATGCTTATATTTTTTTAATGGTGATGCGTTGGTACCAGGTCGCCATAAATGGCGACCCTACACGGTAAGGAGCGGTGACCACCGGTCACGCACCCGGTTACTGCGTTGCAGATCGGTCGCAATACGTCCCGTAGGGTGCGCATTTATGCGCACCTGGCGTAATGCGTTGCTGAACTCAGGATGCTAATGTCGATGGCTGCACGCCGGCCGGAATCGGGCACACGTACGGCTGCTCACGGCGCACGCGGTCAAACTCTTCACGACAACGCGCCAGCGCGGCATCATCGTGCAACAGCGTCAGCGCGGTGGCGGCCAGCACTTTGGCGGCAAGGCACATCCCTTTGTGGGCAATCGGCGTGCGGCCCTGCGCCACCAGCTGCCAGGTGTGCAGCGGCGTGCCGAAGGCAAAACAGGGGGCAAAACACTGCGCCGTCGGCGTTACCCAGCTCACATCCCCAACGTCGGTTGAGCCGTACAGCAACTCGCGCGTGACCGCATACGGCGCTACCTCATCCATCAGCACTTTATCCCCCAGCGCCTCAGCCCAGGCGATACCCGCTTCGCCGCCGGTGCGCGCCGCATTCAGTCGCGCGTTACGCAGATCGTCTTTGCTCAGCGTGGCGCGGATCTCTGCCGCAAATGCCTGTTCCTGCGCGCTGTAGTGCGGCAGACCAAAATGGTGCAAATTACGTTCCATCACCGCTTCCAGCGCGCGGTTGGGCACATAGTTGGAGCAGGCTTTATCAAAACGTACCGTCATCTGCGTATCGGTCATCAGCGCCGCGCCTTTGGCGATGTTGATCACACGCTGGTAGATATCCTGGGCCTGGTCGAGCTGCGGCGCGCGAATCAGGTACAGCACTTCGGCATCGGCCTGCACCACGTTGGGCGATACGCCGCCGGTTTGGGTGACCGCATAGTGCAGGCGCGCCTCCTGCACGATGTGCTCGCGCAGAAAATTCGCGCCGGTGTTCATCAGCGTCACCGCATCCAGCGCGCTGCGCCCGAGATGCGGCGAGTTAGCGGCATGCGCTGCTACGCCTTTGAAGTGAAACGCCGCCTGAATATTGGCGAGGGTGCTGAGGTTGAACATGCCGCTGAAGCCTTCCGGGTGCCAGGTCACGGCAGCATCGACATCATCAAACAGCCCCTCGCGCACCATAAAGGTTTTACCCGAGCCGCCCTCCTCGCCAGGGCAGCCGTAAAAGCGCAGCGTGCCGCGTCCGCCCTGTTCTGCCCACCAGGCTTTGATGGCGAAAGCGGCGGCCAGGCCGGCGGTACCGAGCAGGTTGTGGCCGCAGCCGTGACCGTTGCCGTTTTCCACCAGCGGCTCAGGCGTGGCGCAGCCCGCCTGCTGGCTCAGGCCGGCCAACGCATCAAACTCGCCGAGGATGGCGATCACCGGCTGGCCGTGGCCGATTGAGGCGATAAACGCGGTGTCGAGACCGCCGACGCCGCGCTCGACCTCAAACCCCTCCTGCGCCAGCGCATCGGCCAGCAGCGCAGACGATTGCGTCTCTTCGAAACGGGTTTCCGGCACGTCCCAGATGGCATCGCTGAGGGCACTGAAACGCGCCTGGTGCTGGTCGATGTAACGATCGATGAAGTCGTGTGCGCTCATCGGGCACCGCCGAATTGCGTCTGATTAAGCGCCAGCGTAGCCAGCATCTGCACGGCAGTAGCCATCACCGCTTCATCAAAGTCGAACCGCGCATTGTGATGGCCCGCCGCCAGCTCGCAGCCGAAGATGACGTAAGACGCCTGGCCGCCGCGCTGCTGCACGCGCTCCATCATGTAGGTAGCATCTTCGGAACCGGCCGCCTGCTGTTTGCTGTCTATCACCGAACTGAACAGGCCGGTCGCCTCGGCCTGCTGATGGATAAAACTGACCCACGCCGGGCTCGGCGTGCAGCTGCGTGCACCGCCCATCAGCGTGACCTCGTGCTCAACGCCGTACATCGCCGCGGCACCGGCAATCACGCGCAGCGCCTGTTGATAGATATCGTCGTTGACCTGATTACTCGCGCCGCGCGTTTCCACCTTCATCAGCGCAACATCCGGCACTACGTTGCGTCCGCTGCCGGCCTGTAAGACACCAACGTTAACGCGCGCCACGCCGCCGCTGTGCTGCGGCAGAGTGTGCAGCGCCAGCGTGGCCTGCGCCGCCGCCAGCAGCGCGTTGCGTCCCTCTTCCGGTTTGCCACCGGCATGCGCGCCGACCCCGGTAAAACGCACGTCCAGCTTGGTCGTGGCGAGAAAGCTGTCGCTGCCGCAGACGATCTCGCCCGGCGGCACGCCGGTTCCAAGGTGAATGGCGGTGAACAGATCGACATCATCAAGTACGCCCGCGGCCACCATGGCTTTGGCACCGCGTACGCCTTCTTCGGCCGGCTGAAAAATGAGTTTTATGCGACCGCTCAGCTGGTGCTTCATCGCCATCAGCACGCCCGCCAGCGCCAGACCTATGGTGGTGTGACCGTCGTGGCCGCAGGCGTGCATCATGCCGGGATTGCACGAGGCGAAGCCTTCGCGCGTCGGCAGGTGATCGGCGGCGGCGCTTTCCGTCTGGTCGAGCGCGTCCATATCAACACGAAAGCCCATCACCGGACCGGGACGTCCGGTGTCCAGCGTTGCCACCACGCCGCAGAAACCGCCGGAGAAGTGGGGCAGCCATTGTGGCAATGCGCCCTGCTGCAGCGCCCGCGCTTCCTGCTGCGCCAGCACTTCAGCAGACGGCAGACCCATGCGCGCATCGGCATCAATCACCTCACGGCCCAGCTGCAGCTGATAACCAAGACGATGCAGCTCTTCCGCCACCAGCGTGGCGGTGCGGAACTCCAGCCAGCCGGATTCAGCATACTGGTGCAGGTCGCGGCGCCATGTCTGCATCTGCGGTATCCGCGCGTTGACGAGGTCGGAAAGGGTGTTCATCGGCTGTTCCTTAGTGTTGGTTTTTTATGCATTCAACCGAATCTACACAATGGTATTAAGGCGCATAAGATGCGAATATCTTGTGACCGATAGACAACGGTTATCACCTGATCATGGCGGCCAATCTCAAACTTCATCAGCTGCGCGCCTTTGTTGACGTGGCGCGCCAGGGCAGTATTCGCGCCGCCAGCCGGCTGTCGGGCCTGTCACAGCCGGCGTTAACCAAAGCGATTCAGGAACTGGAGCTGGTGCTGGGCGCGCGCCTGTTCGAGCGTCGTCAGCAGGGCGTGATGCTGACCGATGTCGGTGAAACCTTTTTTCGTCATGCCTGTCTGGTGCTGGAGGAACTGCGTGTGGCGCAGGAGGATATCCAGCAGCGGCTCGGTCTGGCCGGTGGCAAAGTGAATATTGGGGTGGGCGGCAGCATTGCGCGTACCGTGATGCCGCAGGTGATAACCCAGTTTCATCGTGAGTATCCACTGGTGAAAGTGCGTATCGTTGAGGGCCAGCTGGTGTCGATGGTGCATGAACTGCGTCAGGGCGCGCTGGATTTCACCATCAATACCTACGACCGGCATCACTTCGATCAGGAGCTGATTTTCGAGCGGCTGATGCAGCGCGAGTATCAGGTGGTGATGCGTAAAGGGCATCCGATGGCGCATGCGCGCTCGCTGGCCGAGTTGCAACATTGCGACTGGACCATGCCGACGCCGCAGGGCAGTTATTACCGACTGCTGCATGACCTGTTCGGTGAGCGCGGCATGGCACCCAAAATCGCGGTGACCTGCGAGACCTTTATGGCCTGCACCAGCCTGGTGGCGAAGAGTGATTTTGTCAGCATCATTTCGCGCGACGTGATTGAAGACCCTACGCACGGCGGGCAGCTGATCGCGCTGGATCTCGACGATCCGCTGCCGAAAGCCACCTTTTATCTAATTCAGCGTAAAGACACCGCGCTGACGCCGATGAGCGCTTACATGGCGCAGCTGTTCCGCCGCTACTGCCAGCCGTGACGGGCGAAAAACTGCATCGTCTACACTTTAGGTGTACGACACGCGTTTACGCACTCTCAACGGAGGTTACGATGCAGGTGAGTCCTTATTTATTTCTCTACGGCCGCTGTGAAGAAGCAATTGCCTTCTATCTGGAAGCCACCGGCGGTGAAATTCTGCAAAAAATGACGTTTGGCGATATGCCGGAGCAGGGCGAACAGGTGGGCGATCGGTCGGCGCCGCCGCTACCGCCGGAAAAGATTATGCATGCGCATCTGCGCATTGGTCAGGGCGAGCTGATGCTGAGTGATGGCAATACCGCTCAGCCACCGGCGTCCGAACATGCCGGTTATGCGGTGAGCCTGGCCACGCCAGATGAAGCGGAGGGTAAAGCCTGGTTTGATAAGCTCTCTGCGGGCGGCAAAGTGACCACTGAATGGCAGAAAACCTTCTGGTCGAACGGCTTCGGGATGTTTATCGATAAGTTTGGCATCCCATGGCGCATCAACGTGGTGAAGCCACAGGCGTAACAGACTGGCGTGGCCGCGATGGTAAGCGGCCACGCCGGAAGCGGTTTAGAAGTTGTAACCCACCACCAGGTAGTAACCCCAGCCGGTTGATTTCACTTCAAACGGACCGTTGCCGAAGTTTAGCTCCTGACCATCAGCCCACTGGCCGCCATTGTGGAAGTAACGCGCCACGGTAGAGACATGCCAGTGATCGTAGTTCAGCGACAGAATGTGGCTGGAAGCAATCGAGTTGCTGGTGCGCGAGCGGTCAGACTTGTCACGCAGATCGGAACCCCAGTCAAAGTTGGTGAAGCCGATATAGCTCAGCTTGCCGCCCCACAGGTCGGTAATCGGTACAAAGTATTTCACCTTGAAGCGATAACCATCCCAGCTATTTTCATTCGCCGCGCCGTAGTTTTCCCACTGGTATTTCGCGTACACGTTCAGTGACAGGCCGATATCGCTATGGGTATCGATGTCAGTACCCAGACCCATGTACCAGGTGTTCTGACGGCTATCGCTGTTGCGACCCATGTCGTAGATGTAGTTGTTTGCGAAGTACCACTCTTTGAACGGTCCGAATGCCAGGCTGGTGCCGGTCAGCTTATCGATGGAGAAGCGTGGCTCAATTTCCATGAACATCGGCGAACCGTGGTCAAAAATACCGTTGGCATTGCTGTTACCCACGCCAAAGAAGTTGGTCAGGTCAAGGTAGCCGTAGAAATCAAACCAGTCCTTTTTAGTAAAGGCTTCGTATTCGAGATACACATCATTGTTGAACTGGGGTCCGAAGCGGGTGTGATAACTGCCTACCACGTTCACGCTCTGATGCCACCAGTCAGAAAGGTACTGCGGATCGCTTTCCGCCGCCTGTGCGGCGCCGGTCCAGCTACTGGCCAGTAAGGCCCCTGCTATCAGTGTTTTAAATTTCATTATTTTTTAACCACTTGCTCGTGATCGCCGCGCAAATGCTGCGATCGGGTGAAATCGATCCCAGGGGATGGGCAGTGTGCTGTTGTCGCCGGTCTGACGCGCCGGATTTTCAGGCCCGCGTAATGTGCCTGTAACAGAGCGATAGAAAATAGATTTTGATCACGTTTGTCAAAAAGTGTTGCATTTCGATTCAGTAAATATGTGAGGTTGATCACATAAAGGCCGTGTAACGAACGGAACCCCGCAACCGTTTACGTTGTCGGGATACGCAGAGAACTGGCGGGAGAAGAAAATAGCCGGCGCGGATTATCGCGCCGGAGGAGGGAAGACGTCAGGGTAGGGTAACGCGCACCTGCAGGCCACACACTTCACCCTGCGGGTTCAGGCAATTCGACAGAGCCACCTGCATCTGATGCTTTTGCGCCACGCTGCGCACGATCGACAATCCCAAGCCGCTGCCCTGCGCCTGGACATCCGGCGAGCGGGTAAAGCGATCGAAGGCGCGCTCAATAAACGACTCCGGCATGCCGGGGCCGTTATCGACAATATCCACTACCGTATGATGACCGACGCGATGCAGCAGCACATCCACCAGGCTGCCTTCCGGCGTGTGCAGCATGGCGTTGCCGATCAGGTTATCAAACAGGCTGCGCAGATCGGAGCGGCTGGCGTGCAGACGATAGTGCGCGGTGCCGTTGAAGCCGATATCAATGCCGCGCTTGTCAGCCACCACCATCAGCTGCTCAATGCTCTCCTTCAGCAGGTCATCAAGCTCAATGGTCTCGACGCTGGCGACCACGGACTGATCCTCCTGGCGTGAAATATTCAGCAACTGCGTCACCAGATGGCGCGTGCGCGTGACGCCCGCTTCCAGCTGATCAAACTGGCGGCTGGCTTCGCCCGGCAGGATGTGCTGACGCAGGTTCTCCAGCTGTAACGTGACGGCGGTGACCGGCGTGCGCAGTTCATGCGCGGCATCCTCAAGGAACTGGCGTTGTGACGACCAGGCCGCGCGTAGTTTATCCAGTAGCGAGTTATAAGCATCGACCAGCGGCAGCACTTCGTCCGGCAGACCGTCCGGCGACACGCTGTGCGGATGCAGGGTTTCCTGCGCCGCAATCTGGCGCGACGCCACGCGCAGATCGCGCGTAATGGCCCGCACCACCAGCCAGATCACCAGCAGCGACAGCGGCATCATCAGGATGAGCGGAATGATGGCGGAGAGTACGCGTTTCACCATCAAGCTCTTCATATAGCCGACGTTGTGCAGCACCTGAATATTGCCGATCTCACTGCCCAGCTCGCCGGGACGGGTGTAAACGCGCCACTGGCAGTCATCGCCGCAGTCGCCAACTTTTAAATCTGACCAGCCTTTTTTGCTCTGCAGGGGCGCGTGCAGCGCCGGCCAGGAACTGGCGCGCAGGTGATTATTGGTGTCCCAGAGCTGAACGATATAGGTACTTTTCAGCTTCTCCTGCTGCATCACCATCGGCATCAGTGCCGGCATGCGCTGGCTGCTTGACCAGGCATCGGCAATTTTGGCGAGCTGGTCGTCCTTCATGGTGCCCATCATGTCGCCATAGCAGTGGTAGAAATACCAGGTGACACCGCCGATCATCGCCAGATGCAGCAGCACCAGCGTGGCCAGCAGTTTGTTGCGCAGCGACCGCATAAACGTAAAGGATCTCATATTGCCGGCACCCGCCAGCCCAGACCGCGCACGTTGCGAATCACTTCGTTATCGAGTTTGCGCCGCATGCCGTGAATCAGCACGTCCACGGCGTTGCTGGTGACCTCTTCGCCCCAGCCGTAGATGCGGTTTTCTAACTGCTCACGCGACAGGATCGCCCCTGGGCGTTCCAGCAGCGCATAGAGCAGGGCGTATTCACGTGCGGTTAGCTGCTCGCGCTGGCCTTTGTACAGCACTTCACGCGTCATCATATCGAGCTGCACGTCGCCGTTGCCCAGCAGGGAGTCCGCCGCACCGTGGCGGCGTCGGGTGATGGCTCGCATACGCGCCAGAACCTCTTGCAGATCAAAGGGTTTGAGTAAGTAGTCATCGGCGCCACTGTCCAGGCCCTGGATGCGCTGCTGCACGGTATCACGCGCGGTCAGCACCAGCACCGGCGTCATGTCACCGCGCGTGCGCGCACGGCGCAGCACATTGATGCCATCTTCACGCGGTAAACCGAGATCGAGCAGGACGCAGGTATAACCGCCTTCCTGCCAGGCGTTGCTGGCAAATACGCCGTCACGCACCCAGTCCACCGACCAGCCGGCGGCCTCCAGCGCCTGCTGCAGGTTGGCGCCGATCATTTCATCATCTTCTACCAGCAGCACACGCATGATGCCCTCCTGAATAACTTGTCGCAGTGTAGCGCCCGATAATTAGCGCAGAATTAACCTGGTGCGCTGTTTCGTCGGGAAAGCCGTTTTTTTGCTTGCTAATTCTGCGCTAATTTTCTGCTAATTAAGGGATAAATTTAACGCGCTACAGTGACGTCACTGGACATTTTACCGACGCCGGAGGAAGTCATGAATCAGCGCGAATTTATCCGTAGTTTGCTGGAGTGGATTGAAAAAAACTTAGGGCACGATCTGCATCTGGATGAAGTAGCACGCCGCTCGGGATATTCCCGCTGGCATCTGCAACGTCTGTTCCGTCAGCACACCGGTTTTTCACTGGCAGAATACATTCGCCAGCGCCGGCTGACTGAGTCAGCGCTCACGCTGATCAACAGTGATGAGGCGATTTTGCAGGTAGCGATGAGCTACGGCTTTGATACCCAACAGGCTTACACCCGCACCTTTAAAAATTATTTCCGCGTCACGCCAGGCCAGCTGCGGCGTCAGCGTCGCGTCGAGCCGGACCGCCTGCTGTTTCCGTTAGCGGTGGCGGTGTGACATCCCTCGCCCGATTTGCCGTGGCCGCTGCGTAACGGGAAATCGGGTGCGCATTCGCGTGTTTACTTTTAAGCTGCGGTTCTCACTCTTTCGAATCAGCCAGAGAACATGGACAACAGCGATAATCTCACCGCCATGATGCTGTTTGCACGCGTCGTTGAGCGGCAAAGCTTCAGCGAAGCGGCCCGTACGCTGGGGGTATCAAAATCGCACGTCAGCCGCGAAATCGCCCGGCTGGAGGTGCGGCTGGGTATCAAACTGCTGCAGCGCACCACGCGCAAGGTGGCGCTGACCGAGCTGGGCCAGGCTTACTATCCGTTTTGCACCCGCATGCTGGAAGAGATGCATCGCGCCGATGCGTTTGTGCAGCAGGTGCATCAGCAGCCTGCCGGCAACGTGCGGTTGCAGGCGCCGATCACCTTCGGCTGTCAGTGCGTGGTGCCGACGCTGAACACCTTTATCCGCCGTCATATTCACATCAACGTCGATCTCGAACTGACCACCAGCGACGATCCGCAGCCCAGTGCGGACGTGGCGATTGTGATCCGCGCACGTGCGCCGGAGGTGGCGAACTACCGCGAGCTGAGCAGCATTGACTGGGGACTGTATGCGTCGCCAGCGTATCTGGCCGCGCATCCGACCATCGATCATCCTGAACGTCTGATGCGCCACGATCTGCTGCTGTTTCACGGCCCGGCACACACGGCGGCGTTGCCGTTTCGCCGTGATAAGCAGCGCCTGGCGCTGGATGTGCACAGCCGCTTTCGCGCGAATAACAGCATGGCGCTGCTCAATGCGGCCCTGGCCGGAACCGGCGTGGCGTATCTGCCGGCCTATATGACGCAGGAGGCGCTGGCGCGCGGCGAGATTCAGCAGGTGCTGCCGGAATGGCAGATGGATCGCCTGCACAGTTACCTGCTGCTGAAAGAGCAGCCGCAGCCCTCGTCACCGGTCACCTTGCTCTGCGACGCGCTGATCACTACGCTGGGTGCGCCGTGATTGTTGTTTTCTGGCAACAATAGCGCGCTGGCTGGCAAATATCCGCTTCTCCCTGTTTTCTGTGTGCTACCGCTGATAGCCTGCTAAAAAAGCCAAAAACAGGGATATCACTATGTCGCACTCTTCTATCGCGTTAGCGCCTGAGCAGCAACACTGGCGGCGAAATTTGTGGGTTTGCGTGCTGGGCTCGTTCAGCACTATCGTCGCCATGACCCTGCTGCTGCCCTTTCTGCCCCTCTATGTGCAGCAGCTGGGCGTGCAGGAACCGGCAGCGATTGCGCGCTGGTCAGGCGCCGCTTATGGTGCCACCTTTCTCAGCGCGGCGCTGACGGCACCGCTGTGGGGCAAACTGGCGGATCGCTATGGCCGCAAGCTGATGCTGATCCGCGCCAGCCTCGGAATGGCCGTCGCCATGTCGCTGATTGGTATGGCCACCGCGCCGTGGCAGCTGGTGGCGCTGCGCCTGCTGGCCGGCCTGCTCGGCGGCTATGCGTCGGGCTCCACCATTCTGGTGGCGGCGCAAACGCCGAAAGCGCAGACCGGCTGGGCGCTGGGCGTGCTGTCCTCCGGCATCATGGCCGGTAATGTGGTCGGCCCGCTGCTGGGCGGCGTGCTGCCACCGCTGATCGGTATCCGCCACACTTTCTGGCTCACCGGCGCGGTGATTTTTCTTGCGTTTCTCGCCACCACTTTTCTGCTGAAAGAAGCGCCACGTGCGGCGAAGAAAGCCGCAGCCGGGGAGGGGGATGAGCCGGAGGCGTCGATCAACCGGCCAGTGGTGCGGCTGATGTGGCTGTCGGGCATGCTGCTGATTTTTGCCAATATGTCGATTGAGCCGATTATCACGCTGTATATCGCGCAGTTTGTTCACGGCGATCACGCGGTGACGGTGACGGCCGGGCTGGTGATGGCGGCCGCTGCGCTGGGCAGCATTCTCTCCGCGCCGCGCCTTGGCCGGCTGGCCGATCGCATCGGACATGCGCGCGTGCTGATTTATGGCCTGCTGGTCTGCGCGCTGCTGCTGATTCCGCAGGCGTTTATTAGCGCGGCGTGGCAGCTGGTGCTGCTGCGTTTCCTGATGGGGATGGCGCTGGGCGGCCTGATGCCCTGCGTGACGGCGTTGATTCGTCATAATGTGCCGCAGCGGCAGGTCGGGAAAATGCTGGGCTATGCGACCTCGGCTCAGTATGTCGGCCAGGTGAGCGGCCCGCTGTTCGGTGGCTTTATCGGCGGCGCGTTTGGTATGCGCCCGGTGTTTCTCGCCACCTGCGTGATTATGGCGCTGTGCGCGCTATTGAATGCGCGGGTGCTGCGTAAAGCTTAACCGCAGGATCATGCCTGACCGGCGTGAAAAAAAAGCGGGCATTGCCCGCTTTTTTACTTCAGTGCGAAAAATTACTTCGCATCTGGCAGCGCATAGGCAATTACGTAATCGCCCAGCTTGGTACCAAACGAACCGTGACCACCGGCCGCGATGACAACGTACTGCTTGCCATTCACTTCATAGGTCATCGGCGTAGCCTGGCCACCCGCTGGCAGACGCGCCTGCCACAGCATCTCACCGGTGTTGGTATCGAACGCGCGCAGGTAGTTATCTGCGGTCGCGCCGATGAAGAACACGTTACCGGCGGTGGTGATTGGGCCACCCAGCATTGGCATACCCATTTTGAACGGCAGCGGAACCGGTGCGCTATCGCGAACGGTACCGATACGTTTCTTCCACACGGTTTCGTTGGTCTTCAGGTCGATCGCTGAAACGTAACCCCAGGCCGGCTGTTTACACGGCAGACCAAACGGCGACAGGAACGGGTTCAGCTCGACGCCAAACGGCACACCGTACTGCGGCTGAATGCCGGTTTCAGTACCGGAACCGCCTTCTGCGCCCTGCGGTGGTTCAATCGGGTTGCCCGGACCGCGCGGAATCAGCTTAGACACAAACGGCAGCGCCATTGGGTTAGCGATGGCGATCTGACGATGTGGATCAACCGCGATGCCGCCCCACTCGAACATACCAAGGTTGCCCGGGAACACCAGCGTACCCTGCTCAGACGGCGGCGTGAACGGACCTTCGTAGCGCAGACGCTTGAAGATCACGCGGCACACCAACTGGTCATACATCGTCGCGCCCCACATGTCCTTGTCCGTCAGGTTCTGCTTCGGACGGAAGGTCAGTTCGGAGTACGGCTGGGTCGGTGCCACGTGGTCACCTTTCGCCGCGCCCTGCGGTACCGGCGTCTCCGGTGCAGGCACGACCGGCTTACCGGTACGGCGATCCAGCACAAAGATGTTACCGGTTTTCGCCGGGGCATAAATCACCGGTACGGTGTTGCCATCTTTGTCCGTGATATCGGCCAGCGTCGGCTGTGACGGCAGGTCCATATCCCACAGATCGTGGTGCACGGTCTGATACGACCACACCAGCTTACCGGTGGTGGCGTTCAGCGCCAAAACGCTGCTCGCGTAGCGCTCCTGCTCTGGTGTGCGGTTACCGCCCCAGATATCCGGGGTGGAAACGCCCATTGGCAGGTAAACGGTATCCAGTTTTGGATCGTATACCGCCGGCGCCCACGAGTTCGGCGAGTTCATGGTGAAGGTGTGTTCATCAGCCGGAATTGCGTTAGGATCTTTCGCGCCCGGGTCGAATACCCACAGCAGTTTACCGGTGTTGACGTCGAAGCCACGAATGGCACCAGACGGCTCACGGGTAGAGTAGTTATCGGTGACCGCACCAGCAATGACGATGGTGGTGTCAGTGATAACCGGCGGTGACGTAGGCTCATACTGGCCAGGCGTCTGTACCGGCTGCTTGTGCTGCAGATCCAGCTCACCGTTGTTGCCAAAGGATGGGCAACGGGCACCGGTATCGGCATCCAGCGCGAACAGACGACCGTCGTTCACTGGCAGATAGATGCGGCGTGAGCACAGCGCAGGCTGGCTATTAGCGGCATCGGCAGCGGCAGGCACTTCATGGTATGAAACACCGCGGCAGGTCACGTGCTGGAAGGTAGGATTCGGCTTCAGGCCCGGATCGAATTTCCACTTCTGCTTACCGGTCGTCGCATCCAGCGCAAACAGAATCTGGTGTGGCGAGCAAAGGTACAGCGTGTCGCGGATTTTAA
The DNA here is from genome assembly GCF_043544755.1 of Pantoea sp. SGAir0184. Taxonomy (NCBI): domain Bacteria; kingdom Pseudomonadati; phylum Pseudomonadota; class Gammaproteobacteria; order Enterobacterales; family Erwiniaceae; genus Pantoea; species Pantoea sp. SGAir0184. The sequence continues at coordinate 3,749,892 of NZ_CP028050.1, read as the reverse complement.
TCGGCGTCACTTCGTCAGTGATTTCACCCGGATCGTTGGCGGTTTTGAGATCGCCGGTCTGGAACTGCCAGGCAACCTGCAACTCTTTCACGTTGCTGGTGTTGATCTGCTTCAGCGGCGAGAAGCGAGTGCCCTGCTGGTCACGCGCGTAGGCTGGCCAGTCAGCATCGTTGATGTTACTCAGCGGCTGGGCCTGCGGAACGTTAGCGGCTTCCGGCAGGTTGCCATTCAGCTCCTGCGGATCGTGGAATACTGCCCACGCCAGCACCAGTACGCTGGCTACCAGCGCAACGGCCATCGCACCCAGCGCACCTTTACCCGCATGATTCAGGCCGCGATACACAAACGGCAGAATCAGCCAGATACCGAAGATCACCAGCACGTCGGTACGTGGGGCCAGCGCCCAGAAGTCGAAGCCGACTTCCCATACGCCCCACACCAGCGTTGCCAGCAGCAACAGGGCATACAGCAGCAGTGCGGAACCGCTACGGCGCCACAGCAGAACAGCGGTGATCAGCATAATCACACCGCCAATAACGTAGTACCAGGAACCTCCAATGGCGGCTAACCAAACGCCGCCAATCAGCATAAATGCGCCCGTCAGCAGTGCAAACAGCACCGTCAGGAAGCGAATTACGCCAAAAGATGAGGAAGCTTTCCCCATAATATTGACCTCTTTCTTTGCCATAAAATCAAAGGAAACAACCGATTAGGCTGTATCCCGACATAGAGTACGAAGTGACTTAAGGTGTTCTGTCAGTGCTTTTCCGTTAAGCAAGATGATCCCTTTGCGTTAAATTTTATCTTAAAAACGTTAACAGGTTTGATTTTTTTAGCGCTTTGCTCTTTTTATCAGGCAGTGACACGACATTTTATGAGGATATTGCGCCATCCTGTCCGGCGTAATCGGGTGATAACGCCGACGCGCAGAATTTTGTGTAAACGTTTACCCCGGGAAGAGCGGATGACAGCTCCGCTGCGCTTGCCAGCCGCTTAGCTGTAAATGCAGGTAATCTTCGGCCGGTAATTGAAGCTGAGGCGTACGTAATATTACCTCTGCTTGTGTTTCCCGCAGCGAAGCGAGCAGAAAAGGAAAGCTGAACTTGAGATAATTTTCGCGGAAGAAGTCATCGCTCAGAACAATACCGCTGAAGGGAAAATCGGTAATATTTTTCCACTCGGTTCCCGGCGGCGCGAGATCGTAAAGCCAGAAGGAAAAACGAGACGCCACAGCGCGTAAGGCGGATCCTGCCTGACGTAAAGTGGCATAGTTGATCGCCAGCCTTACATTCTCATGTTGCAGGCTGGAATAATTATCAACGTCATGCAAAAAGGACATCACACTATTTCCCGCCAGTGGAATAATTATTAATCCCGCAGCATCCGCTGACTGATAATGTTGGGTAATTATCTCGCCTTCATGAAGTAATGCATCACGCTCCGGCACGCAATGCATTAAGGACGCTGAATAACATGCGCCGATGGGTGTGCCGTCGAAGCGACAGACACGCTCAGTGACATAAGGATGGTATGAATTGTTTTCCATTTATCTCTATGAATAAATTAATGAACGATAGCGTCTTAATTATTATAAGGACGGGAAGACTGCTGTGATTATCACAGGGGGCAATATAGATCGATTCGCCGGCAAAGATCACCTTTTTTAGCTGTTTCTGATAAAGAGATAAAAAGCGTTGTGCTGGCGGTAATTAACGTTTTATTGAATTATCTGGAATGTTTTGACTATTTTCACAGTAAAACAATCAGTCTGCTAATATTCTGCGCGCCAGCTTTAACCCTGAATCCGTATAAACACCTGTTTTTACAGCGCACATCCAGCCATTGCCTGCTCCGGTCAGTTATCGCACTCTATGGCGTGAAAAACATAAGGAAAGCCGATGGTGGCTTTTCACCAGGCCGGTGCCATGACGCCGGCCGGTTCTGCTTCAGGATGGGATAAAACTATGGGTTCACCGGTCACCGCAGCGGAAGATTCGCTGCTGCGACACAGGTCGTTCGTCGCCTTCTGGCTGGCGCGTACCTGTTCATCGTTTGGTTTTCAGATGTTCTCCGTGGCCGTCAGCTGGCAAATCTATGCGCTTACCCACAGTGCTATGGCGCTGGGCATGATCGGTCTGATGCAATTCTTACCTTCTGTATTGCTGGCGCTGCCGGCGGGTCATCTTGCGGATCAGTATGACCGTCGCCGCATCGTGCTGCTGGGGCAGCTGATTGAGTGGCTGGCGCTGCTCGGGCTGGTGGCGCTGACGCTGCTGCACTGGGCGGGCCGGATTGAAATCTGGGGACTGGTGTTCCTGATTTCGCTGGCCAAAGCGCTGGAGTGGCCGGCAATCACCTCAATGCTGCCAGCGTTGGTACCGCCGCCCATCCTCGCACGCGCCATGGCGGCCAGCTCGGTGGGCGGTCAGGCGGCGGTGATTGTCGGTCCGACGCTGGGCGGCTTACTGTACGTGGCCGGGCCGGAGGTGGTGTACGGTGTTTCGGCGCTGTTCTATCTGTTGTCAATTGTGCTGGTCAGCCGTTTGCGCTATGAACGACCGCCGCAGGCTCGTATTCCGGCCAGCCTCAGCACCATGTTTGCCGGCGTCCGCTTCATCCGCGAGCGCAAAGATGTGCTTGGGGTGATCTCGCTCGATCTGTTTGCCGTGCTGCTGGGCGGTGCCACGGCGCTGCTGCCGATCTTCGCCCAGGATATTCTGCATACCGGTCCGTGGGGGCTGGGCATGCTGCGCGGTGCCCCGTCGGTCGGGGCGCTGCTGGTCGGGGTGTGGCTCAGCCGTCACAAGCTGGAAAAGCACGTGGGCATGATCATGTTTGGCTCGGTAGCCGGTTTTGGTCTGGCTACGCTGGTATTTGCGCTGTCGACGCAGCTGTGGCTCTCGCTGCTGGCGCTGGCGGCACTCGGCGGCTTCGATATGGTGAGCATGGTGATTCGCGGCGCGCTGGTGCAGCTGGACACGCCGGATGAGATGCGCGGGCGCGTCAATGCGGTCAACGCCATCTTCATTAATACCTCTAACCAGCTGGGGGAGTTCGAATCCGGCCTGTTGGCCGCATGGTTCGGAGCGGTGCCCGCAGCGGCGATTGGCGGTGTCGGCACCCTGGTGGTCGTGGCGCTGTGGATGGCGCTGTTCCCTCATCTGCGCAAACGGCAGAAACTGGAAAACGACAGTCTCGCCTGACGTTCGCGGCTGCCCGGCGCGGTGGCCGTGACCAGGTACGCAGTCTGCCTCGTTATCTCACACCGTCAAAATTGATTATTATTAATCACATTTGACTGTTTGTGAGCATGATCAAACTAATTAAGCGCCAGTTAATCTATAAATTGCCCTGCCTGTGCGTAAATTTATTCATTTTTGAGTGAAGTAAATCATTTTGCACGGTGCGGGGTAGCCAGCGCAGCGACGCAACAACAATAATCATGGCCGCCTCATTAACGGTGCGTGTGAAGCCCGGCACGCACCACGACCCTACGTTATCAATGAGGCGAACATGAAACAGTTCTCTGCAGAAGGGATGGTGATTATTGTCGGGATTGTCATTGCCTACATCCTGTTCACTACCTGGCTGACCTGGCGGTTGCGCAGTAAAAACAGCGGCGACTTTATGGCGGGTTCAAACGTGATGCCAGCGTTTGTGGTCGGCGTGATGCTGATGTCTGAATACATTGGTGCCAAGTCAACCATCGGTACGGCGCAGGCGGCTTTTGAGGATGGCTTTGCCGCGTCCTGGTCGGTGATCGGTGCCGCTATCGGCTTTCCGCTGTTTGGTATTTTGCTGGTCAAACGCATCTACAATACCGGCAAAATAACCATTTCCGGCGCGATTGCCGAGCGCTATGGCAACTCCACCAAAAATATTATTTCAATCATCATGATCTACGCGCTGCTGCTGGTGAACGTCGGTAACTATGTCAGCGGTGCGGCGGCGATCTCTACGGTACTGAACCTTGATCTCACCACGGCGGCGGTGATCACCGCGCTGGTCAGCACCTTCTATTTTATGTTCGGCGGCATGAAAGGCATCGCCTGGGTGACGCTGCTGCACAGCGGCCTGAAATATATCGGTATTCTGGTCATTCTCGGCGTGGCGCTGCACATGACCGGCGGCGTCAGCCCGATGATCAAAGAGATGCCGCACTTTTACTGGACCTGGGACGGTAACGTCGGACCCAGCACCATTTTTGCCTGGATGATTGGCACCATCGGGTCGATCTTCTGCACCCAGTTTGTGATTCAGGCTATCGCCTCGACCAAAAGTGCGGCGTCTGCGAAGCGCGCCACCTGGGTCGCCTTCTTCTTCTGTATGCCGATTGCCATCGCCATTGCGCTGATTGGCGTGGCAGCAAAGTATCTGCATCCGGAGATTAACAGCCTGTACGCGCTGCCGGTGTTCCTGCAGGACATGAGCCCGTGGCTGGCAGGGATTGTTACCACTTCGCTGGTGGCATCGATTTTTGTCAGCGTCAGCACCGTGGCGCTGGCCATCGCCTCACTGGTGGTGAAGGACTTTTATGTGCCGTACCGTAATCCGACGCCGGAACGCGAATTTCGCATGACGCGCTGGCTGTCACTGCTGATCGGTTTCCTGCCGCTGATCTTCGTGCTGTTCGTACCGGAAGTGCTGAAGCTGTCGTTCTTTACCCGCGCCATTCGCCTGTCAATTTCGGTGGTGGCGATCATCGCTTTCTACCTGCCGTTTTATAAAAGTACGCGCGGCGCGAACGCCGGCCTGATTGGTGCCTGCGTCATGACCTCGCTGTGGTATCTGCTGGGCGATCCGTTCGGCATCAACAATATGTACGTCGCGCTGGTCACACCGGCGGTGATCATGCTGATTGACCGCCTGATCCCGTCACGCCAGCCGCAGCGCAAAAATGCACCTGATTCATCAATGCAAAACAGTGGAGCCTGACATGACCGACTCAACCATTACCGTCGAACGTAACGGTAAGCTTCATCCGCACGCGCAGGACGCGCAGCAGCTCACGGCGATGCTGCCTTCGGTCTGTCCGCAGAACCACGCCGCTAATCTGCTGCCGTTACCGAACGGCGACCTGCTGTGCGTGTGGTTTGGCGGCACGCAGGAAGGCATCGCGGATATTTCGGTGTGGTGCTCGCGACTGGCGCAGGGCAGCGCGCAGTGGAGCGATCCTTTGCAGTTATCCGACGATCCGGCGCGGTCGGAACAGAATCCGGTGCTGTTTCTCGATCCCGAGGGCGTGCTGTGGCTGCTGTGGACCGCGCAGAAGTCCGGTAATCAGGACACGGCGATTGTGCGCTATCGCCAGTCACACGATTTGGGTCACAGCTGGAGTGCCATCGATACGCTGCTCGATCAGCCGGGCACGTTTATCCGTCAGCCGCTGGTGGTGCTGCCGAACGGCAACTGGCTGCTGCCGGTGTTCTATTGTCGCACCCAGCCGGGAGTGAAATGGGTGGGCAACGATGACATCAGTGCGGTAAAAATCTCCAGTGACAAAGGCCAGAGCTGGCGCGATGTGGCGGTGCCGGACAGCCTCGGCTGCGTGCACATGAACATTACGCTGCTGCAGGATGGCAGCCTGCTGGCGCTGTATCGCAGCCGCTGGGCTGATTATATCTACCAGAGCCGTTCGGACGACGGCGGTGAAAGCTGGAGCACGCCGCAGGCAACCGATCTGCCAAATAATAACTCATCGATTCAGGTGACTACGCTGCACAACGGCCATCTGGCGCTGGTGTTTAACGCCATGAGCGCGCGCGATGCCAGCGAGCGTCGCCTGTCACTGTACGACGAAATCGAAGACGAAGATGAAGATGACGCGGCGGTGGCCGTGGCGGCGCAGCCGGTGGTTCAGGGCGCACGCACCGCCTTCTGGGGGGCTCCGCGCGCACCGATGACGCTGGCTATTTCTGCCGATGGCGGAGTGAGCTGGCCGTGGCAGCGTAATCTGGATGAAGGGGACGGCTACTGCATGACCAACAATTCACAGCAGAAACTGAACCGCGAGTTCTCCTATCCCAGCATTAAGCAGAGCGCGGACGGTGCACTGCACATTGCCTACACCTATTTTCGCCAGGCCATCAAGTACGTGCGCGTTGAGGAGAACTGGGTGAGGGACAAAGCATGAGCCGCCATGCGCTGGTGACCGGTGTCAGTTCCGGCATTGGTGCGGCGATTGCCGATGTGCTGCTGACGCAGGGCTGGCAGGTCACCGGTTTTAGCCGTACGCCGGTGGAGAAAGATCATCCGGCGTTTACCTCCGTCACCGTCGACCTGTTTGACGCCAGTCAGCTGAAACGGGCTTTGGCCGGGCTGGCGAAGGTGGATGCGCTGGTGCACGCGGCAGGCATGATGCTGGCCGCGCCGCTGGGTGAGCTGGAGGAAGAGCAGGGGGCGCGGCTGTGGTATCTGCACGTGCAGGTGGCGCAAATCATGGCCAACACCTTGCTGCCGCAGATGGGCCACGGCGATCGTATTCTGCTGCTCGGTAGCCGCACGTCACGCGGCGCGGCGAATCGCAGCCAGTATGTCAGCACCAAGGCGGCGATGGTGGGCATGGCGCGCAGCTGGGCCGCCGAACTGGCTCCGCAGGGCATTACGGTCAACGTGATCGCTCCCGGTGCCACCGCCACGCCGATGCTGCTGCAGTCGGACCGCGCCAGCTCGCCGCCGAAACTGCCGCCTATCGGACGCTATATCCATCCCGAAGAGGTGGCTGCGCTGGCTGGTTTTGTGCTGTCGCCGGCTGCCGCTGCCATTACCGGACAGGAGTTGGTAATTTGCGGCGGCGCGTCGCTGTAGTTTTATTCTCCAGCGTGCTTCTCCCATCGTAAATAACAGGATGGGAGAGGCTGCTTTTGTCTCGTCTGCGAAAACTCCTGGCTTACCGTGCTACGCTTTCTTTGGGTTTACCAAAGTGGTAATCTTTTACCGTTTTATGCTAAATCCAATTTTATTGTCTACATATTAAGTGGTTACGGAGTGTAGCGCTCCGCAGCAGAGAAGCGCGCAATGAATCATGATGTTCTTCAGGAAATAAACGCCGAACCACTTTTTCCGGTACAGAGCGATCAACATATTGTTTTTGGCGTTGACGGAAAGTTTAAAGCGCATGCGCTAATCACGATTCTGTCCATCATGAAACACGCCGGAGACCGCGTGTATCATTTCCATCTGATCTCTTCAGAACTGACACCGGCCGATAACCACCGGCTCGCCAGGCTTTTTCAGGGATCGCGCCACGGCGTGACGCTGCATCATCTGCCGGATCAACTATTTGCCACGCTGCCGGTCACCGAACTTTTTACCCGTGCGACCTACTACCGCTTTCTGGCACCGCTGATTTTGCCGCAGGCGGAAAAACTGCTCTATCTTGATGCCGATATGGTGTGCATTAATCCGCTCAATGAACTGTGGCAGATCCCGACCGGCCCTAAGGCGGTTGCGCTGGTGGTCGGTGAAATTGCCTCGCTGCAGCCGGTGCTGGCCAAGAATGCCGGCTTGCGCGGCGAGCGCTATTTTAACGCCGGCATGATGCTGATTGATGTGGCGCAATGGCGCGCTGACAATATCAGCGAACGCGCGTTTACTTTACTGTCCGAACACGGGCGAAACTTCCAGTATCTCGACCAGGATGCGTTGAATATTTTACTGGAAGATAAAGTGACCTTTGTTTCTCCTCGCTTCAATACTCTGACCATGCTGGCCCATGACGATCGTGGCTATACGCTCGACGTGCCGGCGGAAACCTGCCTGATTCATTATGCCGGTGCGGATAAGCCCTGGCAGGTATGGAATCAACAGTTTGTGGTTCACCATTATCGCGATATTTATCAGGATTCACCGCTGTCCACCATGGCGTTTGACCAGCCAGCCAATGCGCAGCAGGCAAAAAGAATGTATAAGTCGCTTTTTCGTCAAAAAAGATGGTGGCAGGCCATGCTGTGGCGCCTGAAACATATCAAGATGAGGTATTGTTAAGTGCAAGCTCACGCTGTTCGCCAGCTGATGACGGGAAAAAATATTTACCAGCTCTGTTTTGTGCTGCTGAGTATCGCGCTAGCGTCGTCACTGGTGGTTGAAGCCTTACCGCGCAAAATATTCTATTTTTCCAGTTATCTGGTGGCTCTGTATTTAGTAATTCTGGCGGCGAAAAAACAGTGGCTAACAGATAAAACGGCCATAACGGTAGCACTTCCGCTGCTGTTCATTGGGCTGGTCAGGCTCATCTGGGCAAAGATGTTTTCCCACGCTGAATTCAGTGATGTGGTGAATAACTACTTCCAGGGCGGTAAGCTGTTTATTATCGCGGCTTTTCTCAGCTATTTTATCGTCGCCTGGCGCCACTATCTTAGCCGTCCACTTCTGATAACCTGCAGCGCCATCTTATTTGTCGGGCTGCTGGTGACGTTAGGTTTCGCTATCAGTGAACACGCAAAAACGCTGACCCGCATCAGATTGCTGACCGATTCCGCCGGTACCGTCTCTTATCTGATTACCGCGCTGGCGCTCTGTACTTTGTATACCGGCCACCGTGTCATCACCCATCGCGGCGGACAAATGATCTTATTCAGCGCGGTTTTTGTCGTGAATATGATGCTGATGATTCTAACCGAGTCACGCGCCGGCGTATTAACCCTGCCACTGATTTATCTGGCCTGGTTTTATTTTACCCATCGCTGGGCGGGTAAAATTTCGCTGGTGGTGTTAGCGCTGTTTATTATCGTGGGCGCTTTATTTATGCCGGGCAGCGTCTGGCAGCGCTTAGACAGCATCCACAATGAAGTCGACACTTATCAGACCAACAATAACACCTCGATTGGTGCCCGTTTTTCTATCTGGAAAGGCGGCTGGCACAGCGTTTCGTGGTCGCTGCTGGGGCAAAGTCCGGATCAGCGCACGGCAAAAGCACGGGAATACATCACGCAGCATGAGCGCCACAATCCCGAAGCGTATAAAAACGTCATGTATCACCTGCACGATGATTTCCTTGAAACGCTTTCGCTGCAGGGGATCGCTGGCGCACTTTCCCTGCTGATTTTTTACCTGGTGCTGCTGATATTAGCCGCACGCCGCGGCGTCGCCGGATTAACGCTGCTGCCGCTGTCAATTATCATCTTCGGGCTGACCGACACGGTGTTAATTCAGAGTGGTTCGGTGTTAATCCTGGTGATGGCGATTATCATCAGCTATGCCATGATTCATCCGCCTGAGAAAGCATCGTCCTGATAAACCGGCGCTGGCATAGCGCCCGGTAGTTACAGCGGTTTGTTTAACTTCAGAGCCAGATATTTCTTTTTAAAGCTGGTTCTGATTTTACTATCGAAAAGAAAAGACAGCGGCCTGATTTTAGTGATCGCCTCAATAACCTGCTTTCTGTCGTCAGGATTATCCAGGGCTTCCCGATGTTTATGGGCAATATTAATCCAGTGGCAGGATAGCAGATTACGATAGCGCTCCTGCAACACCTCATCCATATGCTGCGTTGCGCTCACTAAGAGTGAAATTTTGTGTTTATCCAGCTGGCTGGATAAGCTGTTGCCGCGTTTAAAATAGAGATAAGGGCTCTGGCGGCTATAAGCGATTGCATCACTGCTGACCAGGATTTCCGGGAAAAGCCAGGCGTCCTCGTAGCAGGTATAATCCGGGAAGGGATGTGCCAGCAGCATGGTGCGCTTAATAAACTGACCGATAAAGTGCGCCTGCAAATCGCGATGGATCAGGAATTTTTCAATAGCCTGATGCCGTGACAGTGTTTCCGCCTGCAGGCCCTGCCACGTGATGTGCTGAGGCCGGGATTCGTATACCTCATTAAGCGCCGTGAACAGTGCGTCCGGACGATGGCTTTTCAGGTAGCGGACAATATCGGCGAGGGCGTCGGCCAGCAACTGATCGTCGCCATCCAGCATCGTAATATATTCACCGCTGCACTGCTGAACGCCAAAATTACGCACCCGGCCAATGTTGCGGTAATCAATATTAAATACTTTCGCCTGCGGATGCCGCCGGGAAAAATCATCGAGCAACGCTGCTGTGTTGTCGACGGATGCGTCATTGATAAGAATAAATTCAATATACTGCTCAACACCATGACAGGCCTTTTCTAAACTCGCCAGCGTGTCAGGCAGAAATTTTTCACTGTTATGGGCCGTTAGCAACACACTGATTAAATAGTCAGGAACCATCATTTTTTAAGTCAACATCTGAGGCAGGAATGCCGTCAAGCATACTACAAGTGGCAATTTGAGGGGAGGGCATTGACGCAGCGCAGCCCTGCGCCTCCTGCCACCGATCAGGCACATTTACGACTGATACAATAATGCGTATGATTCTCATTCCTTTTTATGCTTCCTGCTCGCGCAGGTAACCCATCGGTCCTTACCGGAGACAGCAATGACTTCATCATTACGCCCGCGCGCCACCGCGCTGGCTCTGGCGCTGCTGGCAGCCATGAGCCTGAGCGCCTGTCAGGCGCCAGCTAAAAAATCAGTAGCGCCTGCCGCCGCGGCTAAGCCAGCGGCAGCGGAGAAGGTACAGCAGCGTGAACTGGGCGACGGCCTGTATGAAATGGCCTATGTGCCGGGCGATCCGGCTGCGCTGTATGTGGCCAGCGCGCAGGCGTTTAAAACCGTCAACGGTGGCGTGCTGTATCGTCTGGATGCCCGCACGCTGGCAACGCTGGGCGAAACCCACACCGATCTGAAAAACTTTGGCATGACGGCTTCACCGGACGGCAGCGTGCTGTACATTACCAACACGCTGGACGGTGGCGTGACGAAAGTGGACGCCAGAAGCGGTAAAGTGCTGCAGCGTCTGCTGTTTGGCCTGAAAAACGACAAAGGCAATCCGGTTGGCGCGCGTGAAATCCTGCTGCATGACGGCCTGCTGTACATCGGTGCGATTGAGAATCCGGCGATGATTTGGGTGGTCGATGCGAATACGCTGCGGCTGAAAACCACCATCAAAAACGCCGGTAAGTGGGTGACCGGGTTGCTCTATTCGGCGTCAACCGACCGTATTTACGCGGCGAACGGCAGTGGCGAAGTGCTGGTGATTAATCCGCGCAGTCACAAAATTGAGCAGCGCTGGACGCCAGGCGATGGCAAAGAGTATCTGCTGTTAAATCTGGCGGAAGATGCCGCCAATGGCCGCCTGTACGTCACTGACAATTCTAAGGGCAAAACCACGCTGGTGTTCGATGAGCGCAGCGGTAAGGTGATCAAACGCCTGGATGTCGGCGATTCGCTTGGCATCAAATTCAATGCGAAGCGCAACGAGATTTACATCAGCCAGCGACTCGGCGGCAAAGTGCTGCAGCTGGACGCGACGACCTACGCAGTGAAAAATAGCTGGGCGCTGCCGACCCACCCTAACAGCCTGCTGGTGTCGCCAGATGGTCAGACGCTGTATGTGACGGTGAAGCAGGGGCTCAATAAAGATCGCTCGCCGCAAGGGCCGGATAGCGTGGTGCGGATTACGCTGGATTAACCGCGCTGGGTTTAATCGCGGCGCGAGGGATCGCGCCGCAGATAACCCGTGCTTAGCCACGGGTTACGTCATCCATTACGCCACGCCGTTCACCAGAAGTACGCGGTAGTTGGCGCCTTTCAGGCGATGCGCTTTGGCTTCCTGGTAGGCCGGGCTGAAGTACCAGGCTTTGGCGGCCTCGGCATCTTCAAACTGCAGCACCACCACGCCTTCAGCATCGCGCCCTTCCAGTACCTCCAGATCGCCGTAAAACGCCAGTGGCGTGATGTGGTGATCGCCACGCGCCGCGCCGGCTTTCTGCGAATAGGTGGCCAGCTCGTCTTTGTCCAGCGTTTCGTCTTTAATCATAACGACATATGCGGCCATTATTGTTCGCCTCGCGCCTGACGCTTGTCTTCAGTATTGGTATCAAAATCGCTCGCATCGTGCCGTTCCAGCAGCTGATCCTGCGGCTCGGCGCCAAATGCCCGATTCACTTTACGCCCGCGGATCACCGCCGGACGGTCGGCAATCTCTTTTGCCCAGCGCACCACATTTTTGTACGACTGCACATCGAGGAACTCGCCGCCGCCGTACTGGTTGTTCAGCACCAGATTGCCGTACCACGGCCAGGTTGCGATATCGGCAATGGTATATTCGTCGCCAGCGAGGAAACGGTGGTCCGCCAGCTGGCGATCCAGCACATCAAGCTGACGTTTGGCTTCCAGCGTGAAGCGGTTAATGGCGTATTCAATTTTTTCGGGCGCGTAGTGATAGAAGTGGCCGAAACCGCCGCCAAGGTAGGGCGCGGATCCCTGCAGCCAGAACAGCCAGTTCAGGGTTTCAGTGCGGCCCGCCACGTCAGAGGGAATAAAGTGGCCGAATTTATCTGCCAGATAGAGCAGGATATTGCCGGATTCAAACACGCGCAGTGGCGGCGTGATCGAGTGGTCGCGCAGCGCCGGAATTTTTGAGTTTGGGTTAACCTCAACGAAGCCGCTGGAGAACTGATCGCCATCGCCGATGCGGATCAGCCAGGCGTCATACTCCGCTTCCTGCACGCCGAGCGCCAGCAGCTCTTCCAGCAGAATGGTCACTTTCTGGCCGTTTGGCGTCCCCAGCGAATAGAGCTGCAGCGGATGCTTACCGACCGGCAGCGTTTGCTCATGCGTCGGCCCGGCGGTTGGACGGTTAGTCTTTGCCCCGTTACCTTTGGCTTCCGGGTCCCAGGTCCAGACTTTCGCGGGCTGATACTGATTTTCCGACATAATGCGTTCGCCTTGTTGTGAGAAGATTTTTGCTGCTACTGAGTGTAGCAGCACGCTATCACGCCGATTTAACCGCGCTGGTGATAAAAGACAAAGTCGAATCAGGCAAAATTCTCTTGCGTAAACAGCATAAAGTCGACTTTGCCGGGCTGATAGGTCTCTGGTTGCTCACCCTCTTCCAGATGTCGCAGCAGCAGCGTCAGCGCCAGTTGTGCGTGACGCAGAGTGTTTTGATCGAGCGTCAGCGTCAGCACGCGTTTGGCCAGCAGCTCACGGGTTGTTTGGTAAAGTTCGTGCGTAACATACACCACCTTGCCGCACAGCCGGTGGCGCGCCAGCGCTTCGTGAATCTGCGTGTTGCCCATGCCGGTATTGTACAAGCCGACAATCTGCTGCGATGCGGCCAGCGTTTTCTCCAGCAGCCGGCTGATGCGCTCGCGCTCGTCCTGGCCTGCGATGATCTCCCGTAGCCGCAGATGCGGGAAGCGCTCCGCCAGCACTGCCTGAAATCCTTCGATGCGCAGACGGTGCGCGGCGTAATCGGCGCGACCGCTAACCAGCACCACGTCACCCGCCACGGGCAGCATGCTGCCGAGCATCAGCGCGGCGGTGCGTCCCGCCTTCAGCTGATCAATACCGACATGGCACAGGCGCGGCGCATCAGGCAGATCGGCCACCAGCGTAATGACCGGTACGCCACGCGCTTTACAGGCCTCAAGCGCCGCGTAAATCAGCGGATTTTCATGGGCGAAAACAATCAGCCCGTCCATCTTTTTGCTGCTGGCTTCGATATGCGCCGCCAGCTTTTCGGGCGCATGCTCCGGAATCAGCGTGCGGTGCAGCCGCAGGCGACGATAGCCGAGCTCATCCGCCAGACGGGCAAAATCCTGCGCCAGCTGTTGAAAGAAGAAGGAACCGTTACCGCTCAGCAGCACCTCTATTTGCCATGCGTGGCGGTGTTCCTCCGGCAGGATGCGTTTCAAACCCGCTTCGCGCGCCGCCAGTAAAATCTTTTTCGTCATCGCGGGCGACACGCCGCCCCGGTCGTTCAGCACCCGATCCACCGTGGCGACGCCCACGCCCACCCGCTTAGCCAGTTCGGCCAGCGTCATTGTTTTCATCTGAGTGAATTCCATCAAAAACCGCGTTCAGACAGCCTGCCAGAAAGCGATATTTTGACAAGACCGACGATGCCGAAGTGTGAGCAACAGGAGCGTTATCATGCGCAGTGCGCAACGTTTTGCCTTGATTGGCTGTGGATTTATTGGCCAGGTGCATGCCGCAAACCTGGCGCGCCATCCCGGCGTTGAGCTGGCGCTGGTGTGCGATATCGACGCCGCGCGCGCCGCCGCGCTGGCAGAGCAGTTTGGGGCGCGGGCCGCCAGCGTGCCGCAGGCGCTGAGCAGTAAGGCCATTGATGCGGTGCTGATTGCCAGTGCGACGCCGACCCACGCTCCGCTACTGGAGCAGGCGGTGCTGGCGGGCAAAGCGGTGTACTGTGAAAAACCGATCGATTTGTCGCTGTCACGCGCCCGGGAAGTGGTAGCCAGCATTTCCCCGCTGCAGGTGCCGGTGACGGTAGGATTCAATCGGCGTTTTGATCGCAGCCATATGCAGCTGAAAGCCCAGCTGCAGCAGGGCGTGATTGGGCGCAGCGAGCTCATCCAGATGGTGTGCCGCGCCTCTGAACTGCCGCCGCTGAGCTATCTGCAGGCGTCCGGCGGACAGATGCGCGACCAGGCCATCCACTTTTTCGATCTGCTGCGCTGGTTAACTGAGGATGAAGTGGTCACCGTGGGCGCGCTCGGTGCCACGCTGGCGATGCCGGCGATCCGCGACATTGACGTCGATACCTCAGTGCTGATTATGCGCCTGCAGCAGGGCGCGCTGGCGCAGCTAGATAATGCCCGTCGTACCGCTTACGGTTATGACGAGCGCATCAGCGTGATGGGCAGTATGGGCATGCTGGCGTCGGAAAGCCAGGCGGTGCGCGGAGCAACGCTGTATCAGGGGCAGCACATCCGCCAGCCGGGGCTGTATGCGGACTGGTTCAGCCGGGTACAGGAGACCTATTACAGCCATCTCGATGCGTTTGTGCGCCATCTTGGCGGCGAGAAAGTAGCCGGTCTGCCGGGGCTGATTGACGGGCTGCGCGCGCAGGCCATCGCGGAAGCGGCGCAGCTGTCGCTGACGCGCGGCGAGTTTGTTGAGGTGGAGTGGGTGACGGTTTGATGGGGAATGGGCGATGGCGTTTGCCCTCACCCCAACCCTCTCCCGCAGGCGGGAGAGGGGGCTGATTGTGCGCCCAGCTGTCATTGGCGAGAAAGGGGCTAAGGGCGGGCGATTTACAGATTCAGCAGCTCGCGCTCAATCAGCTCGCGGGTTTCCACCGCCTGATACTTCATCTTCTCCGGATAGCCAAACAGCGCGGCGGAGATAATCGACTCGCCACCCACTTTATAGTGGCGGTTAGCGAAATCCATCTCGCGCAGCGCCTCGAACAGCGCGTCGAAATTCACCTCACCTTCGCCAACGGCCACGTGCTGATGGATAGTGGCATCGACGCCCGGTGGGTTAACGATGTAGCGACAGTGTTTGGTGTGGTTCATGGTATCGGCAATCAGCATGTGCGACAGATCGTCGCCAGCGTAATGCAGCATACTCTTCACGTCGCCTTTGCCCTTGTCATAGTAGAACGTATGCGGTGCGCTGTAGATGTATTTGACGTTGTCGCTGCGGAACGACTTAACGATATCGGCCGTTTCATTGCTCTCTTCGCAAAAATCCCACGGATGCGCCTGAATTTCCACGCGAATCCCCTCTCGCTCGAAAATCGGTAGCAGCTCGTCCATTGAGCGATAGAACATCTCTTCGCAGATTTCGGGCTCGTTCGGGTTACCGGAGAGCTCGGTATTGATCACCTGCACGCCCATCTCCACGGCAATCTCAATCATTCGCTTCCAGTTTTTCACCGCCGCCTGGCGCCGCAGCTCATCCGGTCCCGACCAGCGATAGACGGTGATAAACGAGGAGATTTCCAGTCCGGTAGCGTTGAGCGCATTTTTGTACTCGCGCATGATCTCCCGGCTGGCTTTTGGGTGTTTATAGAACGGATTGATCTGCGGATGCGGCGACTGTTCAATGTATTTATAACCCCACTCCGCGACCTGATGCACCATACGCGTGATGCCGAGATCGCGGATAACATCCACATCAAAAGCGATTTTCATTGTTGTTCTCCTGCGCGTTACGTTACCCACCACCGCAATCGGCGGCTGGTGTCGCGTCAACTATAAAAACAGCCCGGCACCGGCTCTAATGCTTTGCTGATGCATTTCCATCAGTGCCGGCGACCCGCTGCGGCGATCGTTTGCCAAATAATTATTCTATTTGCGTGAGAAATGAAATGAATGATGGTGTTTGTGCGACAGCGATCAAAAGAATGAGAGGATTTACTCATTTACTGAGGGATAAACACCGGCTTATATGGCGTGAAAGCATAACGTCAGGCATTATTTTTGATAGTTTGTTATCATTGAGGGGCTTAACGATGAGCAAAATTACCATGAGCGCGATTGCCGCCGCTGCCGGGGTGGGGATCGCCACCGTGGATCGGGTGCTCAATCGCCGCGCGCCGGTGCGGGCGCAGACCGAACAGAAAGTACTGGCAGCGGCGCATCGGCTGGGTTACCGCAGTAGCCACGCCCCGCTCAGTGCGCAGAGTGACGGCGTGACGCTGCGCATGGGGTTTATCCTGCTGTCGGCTTCGTACTCTTTTTATCAAACGCTAACTGATGCGCTGCGCCAGCAGACGCAGCCATTTCATCCGGCCGGCAGCGAGCCGCTGTTTGTCTGGCACGAGATTGATGAGGTGGCAGCGGTGGTGGATTCACTCTACCGGCTGGCTGAGCAGGTGGAGGCTATCGGCGTGGTGGCGCTGGATCATCCGCTGATCCGCCACGCGATAGCACATGTTTCGCGTCAGGGCGTGCGCGTCTACGCGCTGTTTTCTGACTTTTCGCCCTGTGGGCATGCTGGCTATTTCGGCCTGGATAATCAGAAAGCCGGGCGCAGCGCGGGTTGGATCGCCAGCCATCTGCTGCATCAGCCGGGTCCGGCGGGCGTGCTGCTGGGGGATCACCGCTTTATCTGTCAGGAGAACTGCGAGAGTGGTTTTCGCTCATATCTGCGCGAGCAGGACAGTGCGCGGCGCGTGCTGGAACCGCTCAAAACCCACGAATCGATTGCCGGTGGTTATCAGGCGACCCGCCAGCTGCTGGAGCAACATGCCGATCTGGCGCTGATTTACGCGCCGTGCGGTGGCATTGAAGGGGTCGTTCAGGCGCTGCGTGAGCGGCCGCAGCGGAAGGTGGCGCTGATTTGTCACGGCCCGGTCAATGACGGCGACCTGGCGCTGATAGATGGCACCATCACGGTGATGCTGCGCCATCAGATCGCTGACATGGCACGACAGCTGGCGCAAACCGTGCTGCAACGTCACGCTGAGCGCAGCGACCATTTTTCTCAGGTCACCCTGCCGTTTGAGATCGTCATGCGGGAAAATGTCTGAGGCGTTGCGCAGTCACCCTTTGTTATCGCTCACCGGGCGACAGCCACGCCAGCGCGCATGACGACAGCATTTGATAAAAAATTATCAAAAATTTGATAATTAAATTTATGATCGCTATCAAAGAATGAAAGTTCCATGATTGAGGTTGGTGAAATATCTATTTGATACTGACGCCAGCCCTCATCATAAGGAACCATCATGACCCTACACATTGCCAATGCGCCCTGCAGCTGGGGCGTAGACGATCCTGACAATCCTTTCCTGCCGCCATGGCAAACGGTGCTGCGCGAGGCGGCCCAGGCCGGTTACCGCAGCATTGAACTCGGGCCGTGGCGCTATCTGCCGACCGATGCCGCCGAACTGCGCCAGCAGCTGGAAGCGCATCAGTTGTCGCTGGTGGCCGGCACCATTTTTGATGATTTGGTCAGCGAGGCGAATTTCCCGGCGATGGTTGAGCTGACGCACAACATCTGCCGCAACCTGTCGCAGGTGCCGTGCGCGGCACGCACGCACGGTGATAACCGGCCCGCGCCCTATCTGGTGATTATCGATTTCGGTAACCCGCAGCGGGCGCAATTTGCTGGCCAGACAGAGAAAGCGCCGCGCCTGGCACCCGCAGACTGGCAGCGCATGATGCAGCACATCACTCAGCTCAGTCACATCGCCTGGCATGACTACGGCGTGCGACCGGTGATTCATCCTCATGCCGGTGGCTGTATTGAGTTTGCTGATGAACTGGAGCAGCTGGTACAGGACATCCCGCATGAGGTTGCCGGACTGTGTCTCGATACCGGCCATCTTTATTATTCCGGCATGGATCCGCAGACCTGGCTGCAACGCTACTGGCCGCGCATCGACTATCTGCATTTCAAAGACATCAATGCGGCCGTCTGGCGCGATGTGATTGCGCGCGGCGTCGACTTTTTCACTGCCTGTGCCGAGGGCGTGATGTGCCCGCTTGGCCAGGGCGCGATTGATTACCCGGCGCTGCGGGCGTTTCTCGCTGAACGTCACTACCAGGGCTGGATCACCATTGAGCAGGAGCGCGATCCGCGCAACGCCGCCACCAGTCTGCAGGACGTCACGGCCAGCCTGCACTACCTGCATTCCATCGGATTCTGAGGAGAACAGCATGATTAACGGGAGCAAAGTACTGGATCGCGCGCTGCGCTGGGGCATGGTGGGCGGCGGCGGCACCAGCCAGATCGGTTATATTCACCGTTCCGCTGCTTTACGCGACGGCAACTTCACCTTAGTGGCGGGTGCGTTTGATATTGATGCGGAGCGCGGGCGGGCGTTTGGTCGCGCGCTGGGCGTGGCGGCGGAGCGCTGCTATAGCGATTACGAAACCCTGTTTAAAGCGGAAGCCGCGCGTGCTGATGGCATTGAAGCTGTCTCCATCGCCACGCCGAACAATACGCACTTTGCTATCTGCCGCGCCGCGCTCAGCGCCGGGCTGCACGTGGTGTGTGAAAAACCGCTGTGTTTCACCTCCGCTGAAGCTGAGGAACTGCAGCAACTGTGTAAAGCGCAGCAGAAGATCATCGGCATGACCTACGGTTATGCCGGGCATCAGCTGATTCAGCAGGCGCGCACCATGATTGCTGACGGGCTGCTGGGTGAGATCCGCATTGTGAACATGCAGTTTGCTCACGGCTTTCATCACGAAGCGGTCGAATTACAGAATGCCAGCACCAAATGGCGCGTCGATCCGCGTTTTGTTGGCCCGAGCTATGTGCTGGGCGATCTGGCCACCCATCCGCTGTTTATCGCTGAAACTCTGTTGCCGCAGTTGCAAATAAAACGTCTGCTGTGCAGCCGCCAGAGCTTTGTGGCCTCGCGTGCGCCGCTGGAAGATAACGCCTTTGTGATGATGGAATACGACAACGGCGCGGTCGGTACGCTGTGGGCGTCAGCGGTGAACTGCGGATCGATGCACGGCCAGAAAATTCGCGTGGTGGGGGCCCGAGCCAGTCTGGAGTGGTGGGACGAACAGCCAAACCAGCTGCGCTATGAAGTGCAGGGCGAGCCGGTGCAGATTCTTGAGCGCGGCATGGGCTATCTGCACGCCAGCGCGCTGGCCGATGACCGTATTGGTGGCGGCCATCCCGAAGGATTATTTGAAGCCTGGTCGAATCTCTATCGCCGTTTTGCGCTGGCGATGGACGCCACCGACCGCGGCGATCACGCCTTCCTGCAGGACTTCTGGTATCCGGACGTGCACGCCGGGCTGATGGGGGTACGCTGGGTGGAACAGTGTGTCAAATCGGCGGATGCCGGTGCGGTGTGGGTTGAGTGCTAATTAGCTGACGAAATTTAACCGGAGTGCGAGGTAGCGGGGCGGCATCCGTGCTTTATTGGGAGCCGCTGCGCATGCCTTCTGCAGTTGCTGCGGCGATCTGATCGATGGCGCGCTGTGCCTGTTCGCACTGGTGCAAAATAGTGAAGGCATGAAGGTAAAGCATTTTCCCCGCTTCGGTAGGCGTTACACCGCGTTTAGTGCGGATCAGTAACTGCTGATTCACTTCTCCCTCCAGCGTGGCAAGCTGCTGGCTTAGCGCCGGTTGCGCAATATGCAAACTTTCAGCGGCCTGCGTCAGGCTGCCCGCGTCGACGATTTTGATGAAATATTTAAGGCGACGAAGGTTCACGATTACTCCCTCTGGCGACACGATTCGGTGTATCAAATGCGTCCGGCACGGTGAGATGCAGCAGACGCAGAGTTAAGAATAAAAGCCACGACGGCAGGCAGGTACTACGATTAACAGTTTTTTAACATCGACACGCGCAACGCGGCGTGACCGGTGGCGCAATTCGCTGGAAAGGTTTGGGCGCAATCGCAAAAGTGTGCGACGCGTCGCGCAAATGGGGCCGAAGCAGTCAGGGTCGTAATGGAGCTAATCGATATTGCATGGGATTGCAGTTTTTTCAGGTACTCCGCACAAGCTGAACACGTCTCCAGCGATGTTGGCATCCGGCATGATACAGGTCATCTTTTCAATATAACTTCCGGTTTATATCAGAGCGCTATAAACTACAGGTTATATGAGGTGATTTTGAAAAGCTGGAAGGTAGAAACCACCGCGCGCTTTGCCACATGGCTGCAGGCGCAGGATGACGCGATGATTGAGGATGTGTTGGCCAGCCTGGCGGTTCTCAGGGAGTTCGGGCCCACGTTAGGGCGACCTGATGTTGATACCCTCGTCGGGTCGCGTTTTTCCAATATGAAAGAACTCCGTGTTCAGAGTAATGGCCGGGCGATTCGTGCGTTTTTTGCCTTCGATCCGGTCAGACGGGCCATTGTGCTCTGCGCGGGAAACAAAACCGGAACGCATCAGCGGCGCTTTTATCAGGCGATGATTAAACTGGCTGACCGCGAGTATCAACAGCATCTGGAGGAGATGAATCATGCCAAAACTTGAAGACCTGATTGCTCAGCGTTCGCCTGAATCACAGGCGCGCATCAGAAATAAGGCGGCGGAAAAAATCCTCGAGATTCGTTTGCGCCAGCTGCGGGAAGAACTGGCGCTTTCACAGGTACAGTTGGCTGAAAAGATGGGTGTTTCGCAACCTGCTATTGCAGCCATCGAGGCGCGTGGTGATGAACTGAAACTCTCCAGCCTGAAAAAGTACGTTGAGGCGTTAGGCGGAAAATTGAGCGTAACCGTTGAACTGCCAGCCGGTGACGGGCGGATTTTCCAGCTTTAAGAGTTTCTGCCAGGCTGCAGGGTGAGCGATTCTGCCGGCGCAGAAAAGCAAAAACCCAGCCATAAGGCTGGGTTTTCTGAATAGTGGTGCCCGGACGCGGAATCGAACCACGGACACGGGGATTTTCAATCCCCTGCTCTACCGACTGAGCTATCCGGGCAACGGGGCGCATTAAACCCTAATGGCTCACAGCCGTCAACGGGTTTCGTAAAAAAAGCGTAGCAATCGTGACTGATTGCCTGCTTTTCAGGCAGGGTGAACAAAAAGCCTACGCCAGCGCACCGTTTTGCCGGCACAGCGCGATGCTCAGCACATCTTCAGCCAGACGCCGCGCGGTAGCGACATCCTGCACGTTGCGCTTCACCAGCAGCTTACTCAGACAACCTTCGAGGATCAGCTCCATCTGATCGGCCACCATGCTGGGGTTGTCCAGCGCCAGGTCGACGAGGATTTCATGGGTGAACTGCCAGGAACTGCGCTTCTGCTGTTCGGCGAGCTGGTGCACCGGCTGATCCGGCTGGGGATAGAAACTGCAGGCGGCAATAAACAGGCAGCCGGGAAAGCGGCCTTTACTGACGTGCTCTGCCAGCACGTCGTAACGCGCCAGCAGCTTTTGTGCCGCACTGAGGCGCTCATCCAGTTGCACCTGGCGGCGCCAGCTGTCGATCTGCTGGCCGTGAAAGCGCAGCGCGTCATACAGCAGGGCATCGCGATCGGGCCAGTAGCGCTCCAGCTGATCGCTGGCGAGGCCGCTTTCGCCAGCCAGCTGCTGCAGCGAGGTGGTCGCGGCCAGGCCGCTCTGTTCGAGCACATTCAGCGCATGCTCAAGGATCTGTTCGCGTTGCAAAAGACTCTCCTCCGGAATGCGGGCCCGGGCGCGTACGCCCGGGCAGTGTCGTGCAACCAGTTTCGTTTAACGCGGCAGATTGTGCAAATGGGCGCGGAAATCCGCGGCGTTAAGGAACCCGGTGACGCGTGAATCGGCAATCTCTTTGCCCTGCGCATCGAAGAACAGGATGGTCGGCAGGCCAAGCACCTGCAGATGCTGCAGCAGCGCGTTATCCTGCACGTTGTTGGCTGTCACGTTAGCCTGCAGCAGCTGCACGTTGCTCAGGGCGCTGCGCACGCCGTCATCGCTGAAGGTGTATTTTTCAAACTCTTTGCAGGCCACGCACCAGTCGGCATAGAGATCGACCATGGTGATACGCCCCTGCGCCTGTTGTAATGCGCTATCCAGCTGCTGGCTGTTGCTGATGCGCTGAAACGGCAGGTGCGCGACGCTTTGCGTACTGCTGCTGCCAAATGCCCAGTCCTGCAGCGGGCGCGCCACCACCAGCGCGGCCGCCAGCATGATGATCGGCAGCACGCGCGCTGTGCCGCGTGCGCTGAGACTCAGACTGAACGCCCAGGCAAAAAACGCCACGCCGAGCAGACTCCACAGCCGCAGTCCCCAGATATCGCCCAGCACGCGCTCCAGCAGAAACACCGGCAGCGCCAGAATCACAAAGCCAAAACCCTCTTTTACGCTCTGCATCCACGGACCGCTTTTCGGCAGCAGCCGGTTGCCGAACATCGTTACAGCAATCAGCGGCAGTCCCATGCCGAAGGCGTACAGCCACAGCGTGCCGGCTCCGGCCCACAGATTACCGCTCTGCGCGATATACAGCAGGATGGCGCTGAGCGGCGCGGTGGTGCAGGGTGAGCAGATTAGCCCAGCCAGTGCGCCCATCATAAACACGCCCGCCAGCGACCCGCCTTGCTGACGGTTGCTCCACAGCGTCAGACGCGTCTGGAGGCTGGCAGGCAGCTGCAGCGTGAACAGGCCAAACATCGACAGCGCCAGCAGCACAAACAGCACCGAGAGGCCGATCAACACGTAAGGATGCTGCAGCGCAGCCTGGAAACGCAGTCCCGCTGCTGCCACCACCATACCGAGCAGGGTGTAAGTCAGCGCCATACCCTGCACGTAAACCAGAGCCAGGGCGAACAGCCGGCCCAGCGAGTAGCGGCGCTGGCCACCAAGAATGATGCCGGAGATCAGCGGATACATCGGCAGCACGCACGGCGTAAAGGCCACGCCGATGCCAATCAGCAGCGCCCACAGCGGCGAAAATGGCAGCGGCGTGCGGTCAGCGGCCGGTGATGCCGCGATTACCGGCGCGGCGCTATCGGCAGCCATCGCCGTCAGCGGCACCGAGCGGGTCTCCGGCGGATAGCAGAAACCGGCCGCGGCGCAGCCCTGATAGGTCACGCTGAGCGTTGCACCGGCATCGGCCTGGCGCAGGGTGATCGGCAGCTGTACGTCCTGCGGATAGATTTCACTCTTGCCGTAAAACTCATCTTCGTGCGGCTGGCCCGGCGGCAGCGTGACCGGCGCCAGCTGCGCGTGTTGCGCGCTGATGTGGAATTGCTGGCGATAGAGGTAATAGCCGTCCTTCACTTTCCAGCTCAGCGTCAGCTGATGACCCTGCTGGCTGAAATCAAAGCCAAAGGCCTGATCGACCGGCACAAAGCGGTTATTGGTAGTGGGCGAGAACAGGCTGGCCTGCGCCGACAGGCAAAACAGCAGTGCCAGGCACAAGCTTAACAGGCGGGAAAATCGAGCAGCCATGACGAATTAATCAGCTCCGGTGGCGAATGAGCCGCGATAATAACACGGCTCATTCGCCACGAGGTTTTCAGGATGTAACCACGACGCTACAGGATCAGGCTGCCGAACAGGAAGCCAAACGCCACCGAGAAGGTAATCGCCAGCACGCCGGGAATGATAAACGAGTGGTTGAACACGTACTTCCCAATGCGGGTCGAGCCGGTGTCATCCATCTCCACCGCGGCCAGCAGCGTCGGGTAGGTGGGCAGCACGAACAGCGCGGACACCGCGGCGAAGGAGGCGACCGCCGCAAGCGGCGATACGCCGAGCATCAGTGCGGCCGGCATCAGCGCTTTGGTGGTGGCCGCCTGAGAGTAGAGCAGCGTGGCAGCAAAGAACAGCACCAGCGCCAGCATCCACGGATAACTCTGCAGCATGTCGCCGGCCAGCGTCTGGATGTCGCTGAGGTGCGCTTTGACAAAGGTATCGCCCAGCCAGGCGACGCCCATCACGCAGATACAGGCGCTCATGCCGGATTTAAACGTGCTGGCACTGAGGATTTCACCGGTTTCCACTTTGCAGGTCAGGCAAATCAGCGTAGCAACCGTCAGCATAAACACCACAATGGCTTCGTTACGCGGCAGCACCGGATTGCTGATCAGGCCCACGCTGTCGCTGATCGCCGTCGCGTACAGCACGACCGCCGCAATACCGATCAGGAACAGCAGCACCGCGCGTCTGGCACCCGGCTTGATGTGATAAACCTGCTCACCGCGCAGCGTCACTTCACCTTTCGCCAGGCGCGCCTGATAGACGTCATCTTCTTTGAGCTCTTTGCCGAGGAAGTTGGTGATCACGGCGGCACAGAAAATGGCCAGCATGGTGGCAG
This sequence comes from Pantoea sp. SGAir0184, assembly GCF_043544755.1. NCBI lineage: Bacteria > Pseudomonadati > Pseudomonadota > Gammaproteobacteria > Enterobacterales > Erwiniaceae > Pantoea > Pantoea sp. SGAir0184. Next base: position 3,725,395 of record NZ_CP028050.1, on the reverse strand, counting down.
GCAGCGCGACGCCGAGCAGCGCCAGATAACTGACGCCGCGCGGTTCAAGAATCGAGGCAAAAAATACCACCGCGGCCGAAAGCGGCGAGGCGGTGATGGCGATTTGCGACGCCACTACGGCTATCGACAGCGGGCGCGAAGGGCGTACGCCTTGCTCTTTGGCCACTTCCGCAATCACCGGCAGAGTTGAAAAAGCAGTGTGCCCGGTACCCGCCAGCAGCGTCATCGTATAGGTCACCAGCGGCGCAAGGAACGTGACATAGCGCGGATGGCGGCGCAGCAGGCGTTCCGCCAGCCCGACCAGATAATCCATGCCGCCAGCCACCTGCATCGCGGCGATGGCCGCAATCACCGCCATAATGATCTCGATGACATCAAACGGGATCGCGCCGGGTTTCATGCCGCAAACCAGCGTCAGCACCAGCACGCCTAAACCGCCGGCAAAGCCAATGCCGATGCCGCCGAGGCGCGCACCCAGCCAGATCGCCAGCAGGACGATGAGCAATTCCACCACTACCATAGTTTCACTCCCTGAAGTGCCGCCACACGCAGCCACTTTAGTTATAGACGTCAAAATAAAAAAGCACGCCGTATTGTATACAGGCGTGCTTCAGACGACTTGATCCGGAACGGATTACTGTTCGTTTTCGTCGGTGTAGCGTTTGGCTTTGTATTCCGGGTGCATCAGGTTCTGGATGGAGAAAATATCGTCCAGCTCGGCTTCGGTCAGCAGGCCGCGCTCCAGTACCACTTCGCGCACGCTCTTACCGGTTTCAGCACAAATTTTCCCGACGATATCGCCGTTGTGATGGCCGATGTACGGGTTGAGGTAAGTGACGATACCGATGGAGTTGAACACGTAGGCTTCACAGACCGCTTTGTTGGCGGTGATGCCGTTAACGCATTTTTCCAGCAGGTTGTAGCAGGCGTTGGTCAGGATGCTGATCGACTCAAACAGCGCCTGGCCAATCACCGGCTCCATCACGTTGAGCTGCAGCTGACCGGCTTCGGAAGCCATGGTCACCGTGGTGTCGTTACCAATCACTTTAAAGCACACCTGATTGACCACTTCCGGTACCACCGGGTTAACTTTGGCAGGCATGATTGAAGAACCGGCCTGCAGTTCCGGCAGGTTGATTTCGTTCAGGCCGGCGCGCGGACCGGATGACAGCAGGCGCAGGTCGTTACAGATTTTCGACAGTTTGACCGCCAGGCGCTTCAGCGCTGAGTGCACCATGACGTAAGCGCCGCAGTCTGAGGTGGCTTCAATCAGATCTTCGGCGGGCACCACCGGCAGGTTGCTGACTTCCGCCAGGCGCTGTACTGCCAGCTGCTGGTAGCCGTCCGGCGTATTGAGGCGGGTGCCGATCGCCGTGGCGCCGAGGTTAACCTCCAGCAGCAGTTCGGCGGTGCGCAGAATGCTGCGCGTCTCTTCGTTCAGCAGTACGTTGAACGCGTGGAACTCCTGACCGAGCGACATCGGCACCGCGTCCTGCAGCTGGGTGCGGCCCATCTTCAGGATGTTTTCAAACTCCACCGCTTTGCGCTGAAAACCTTCGCTCAGCTGGCCAATCGCGTCGAGCAGTTTGAGGATCGAGGCGTAAACCGCAATGCGGAAACCGGTAGGATAAGCGTCGTTAGTGGACTGACACTTATTCACGTGATCGTTCGGGTTGAGGTACTGATATTCACCTTTCTGGTGACCCATCAGCTCCAGACCGATGTTAGCCAGCACCTCGTTGGTGTTCATGTTGACCGAGGTGCCCGCGCCGCCCTGATAGACATCAACCGGGAACTGGTCCATGCACTTACCGTTGTTCAGCACTTCATCACAAGCCTGAATGATGGTGTTGGCGATGTGGCGGGGGATGGTTTGCAGCTCTTTGTTGGCGAGCGCGGCGGCTTTTTTCACCATCACCATGCCGCGAACAAACTCAGGGATGTCACTGATTTTACTGTTACTGATATAGAAGTTCTCAATCGCACGCAGAGTATGAACACCGTAATAGGCATCTGCCGGAACTTCACGCATGCCTAACAGGTCTTCTTCGATACGAATGTTGTTCGCCATGATTACCTTCTTATTATTGCTGCTGTGTTATTGCCGGGCATCCGGAATGGATGGGCGGCGAATAACGTGCAGGTGAAGCAATTATATTGTCGTGGAATACCAGTGCCGACATTTTATCCATCTTCGGGCTGGCGAGCACGATCATATTCTGTCACTGCAGAAATGCTTGTGCACAGATCACTTTACGGACATTTGCTGGCCCAGCGGTAATAACGATATGTGATGTACTTCGCAATTTTAAGTCAGTGGCATAAATTTAACAGCGGCGGTTGAATTTCCCCGGCCGCGTGCCCATCTCATACGTTATGGTCATGCTGACCCTTCAATTTTGCTGCCCCGCACGCTGCGTGGCGGCGCGACTCACAGGAGATATCGGTGCGCTGGTTACCGTTAGTGATTTTTTTTGTTCTGGCCTGGATTGAGATCTCGATTTTCATCCAGGTGGCGCACGCGCTCGGCGTGCTGCTGACCATGCTGCTGGTGATTTTTACCTCGTGCATTGGTGTGTCGCTGGTGAAAAACCAGGGCATGAAGAACTTTATGCTGATGCAGGAGAAGCTGGCGCGTAACGAGAGCCCGGCGGCGGAGATGATCAAAAGCGTGTCGCTGATCATCGCCGGTTTTCTGCTGCTGTTGCCGGGCTTCTTCACCGATTTCCTCGGCCTGCTGCTGTTGCTGCCGCCGGTGCAGAAACACCTGACGCTGAAGCTGATGCCGCACCTGCGCGTATGGCGCGGCCCGGGGCAGGGCCCGGATAGCGGCGTCACCATGGACGGCGAATTTGAGCGCAAAGATCAGGATCGTATCGGTCACGATAAAGATCGCTGAATGTAAGCGGGGCGGCGTAAGCCGCCCTTTTTGCTGTCTTTTTCGTCATCTGTTACGCAAACGAAAATTTTTTATTTTTTTGCCCTTGAAAGCCCCTTTTCTGCCCCTATCTCTCTCTCCACGAGGCCGGAACCCTCAAGCCCGGCGTTCAACCCAAAAATGAATGATTGGACTTCTCAAAGGAGAGCTATCAAATGAAAATTCGTCCGTTGCACGATCGCGTTATCGTCAAGCGTAAAGAAGTTGAAGCCAAATCTGCTGGCGGTATCGTTCTGACCGGCTCTGCAGCAGGCAAATCAACCCGCGGTGAAGTACTGGCTGTTGGCAATGGCCGCATCCTGGAAAACGGCGACGTGAAGCCGCTGGACGTAAAAGTGGGTGATCTGGTGATTTTCAGCGAAGGCTACGGTGCCAAGACTGAGAAAATCGACAACGAAGAAGTTCTGATCATCTCTGAAAGCGACATTCTGGCGATTGTTGAAGCGTAATTTACGCGTAATTCACTGAACGAAACGAATTTAAGGGATATTTGAAATGGCAGCTAAAGACGTAAAATTCGGTAATGACGCACGCGTAAAAATGCTGCGTGGCGTGAACGTACTGGCAGATGCAGTAAAAGTTACCCTGGGCCCGAAAGGCCGTAACGTGGTTCTGGATAAATCTTTTGGTGCACCGACCATCACTAAAGATGGTGTTTCTGTGGCACGTGAAATCGAGCTGGAAGACAAGTTCGAGAACATGGGTGCGCAGATGGTGAAAGAAGTCGCTTCTAAAGCCAACGACGCAGCAGGCGACGGCACCACCACCGCTACCGTTCTGGCCCAGGCTATCGTCAACGAAGGCCTGAAAGCCGTCGCGGCGGGCATGAACCCAATGGATCTGAAGCGCGGTATCGATAAAGCCGTTGCCGCAGCCGTTGAAGAGCTGAAAACCCTGTCTGTACCATGCCAGGATTCCCGCGCTATCGCGCAGGTAGGTACCATTTCTGCCAACTCCGATGAAAGCGTCGGTACCCTGATCGCTCAGGCGATGGACAAAGTGGGTAAAGAAGGCGTGATCACCGTTGAAGAAGGCACCGGTCTGCAGGACGAGCTGGACGTGGTTGAAGGTATGCAGTTCGACCGTGGCTACCTGTCTCCGTACTTCATCAACAAGCCAGAAACCGGTGCGGTGGAGCTGGAAAGCCCATTCATCTTGCTGGCTGACAAGAAAATCTCTAACATCCGCGAAATGCTGCCAGTGCTGGAAGCTGTGGCGAAAGCCGGCAAACCACTGCTGATCATCGCAGAAGACGTGGAAGGCGAAGCGCTGGCTACGCTGGTGGTCAACACCATGCGCGGTATCGTGAAAGTGGCTGCGGTGAAAGCACCGGGCTTCGGCGACCGTCGTAAAGCGATGCTGCAGGACATTGCTATCCTGACCGGCGGTACCGTGATCTCTGAAGAGATCGGTATGGAGCTGGAAAAAGCGACGCTGGAAGACCTGGGTCAGGCAAAACGCGTGGTGATCAACAAAGACACCACCACCATCATCGATGGTGTGGGCGATCAGGGCGCCATCTCTGGCCGCGTGACGCAGATCCGTCAGCAGATCGAAGAAGCGACGTCTGACTACGACAAAGAGAAACTGCAGGAGCGCGTTGCTAAACTGGCAGGCGGTGTAGCCGTACTGAAAGTAGGCGCAGCGACTGAAGTTGAGATGAAAGAGAAGAAAGCACGCGTTGAAGATGCCCTGCACGCTACCCGTGCTGCGGTTGAAGAAGGCGTGGTTGCCGGTGGTGGTGTCGCGCTGGTGCGTGTTGCGGCGAAAATCGCAGCATCTGGCCTGAAAGGTCAGAACGAAGACCAGAACGTCGGTATCAAGGTTGCTCTGCGTGCGATGGAAGCGCCACTGCGTCAGATCGTTTCTAACGCCGGTGAAGAGCCATCTGTGGTTGCTAACAACGTGAAAGCGGGCGACGGTAACTACGGTTACAACGCGCAGACCGAAGAGTACGGCAACATGATCGACTTCGGTATCCTGGATCCAACCAAAGTGACCCGTTCTGCGCTGCAGTACGCGTCTTCTGTGGCCGGTCTGATGATTACCACCGAAGCGATGGTCACCGACCTGCCGAAAGGCGACGCACCTGACTTAGGTGCTGGCGCTGGCGGCATGGGTGGCATGGGCGGTATGGGCGGCATGATGTAATTGCCCTGAACGTCTGAGCTGTTGAGAAACCCCCGATCGGAAACGGTCGGGGGTTTTTCTTTTGCCGGCGAACAAGGTATAAGTAAGGGCGCAATACTTCGGCTTTGCGGGTTTAGGGCAATGAATGTTCAGAAAAAATGTGCGCTTTTCTGCTACGCTGCCGCCCGACACTGATGATAATAAATGGGGATTATAATGCGGATTAACCTCTCGCTCGGACTGGCAGTCGGTACCTTACTGCTGGCGGGCTGTAGCACCTCCAACCAACTGAGTGCCGCCGGCGAACGTGTCACCTTTGTTGATCAACAGCCAGGCAGCCAATGTCAGCTGCTGGGCAATGTTACCGGCTCGCAGAGCAACTGGCTGACCGGCTCAGGCGGTGAAGGCAGTTCACTGCGCGGTGCGGCCAACGACCTGCGTAACCGCGCAGCGGAGATGGGCGGCAACGTGATTTATGGTGCCACCAGCCCGACGCAGAACCTGCTGTCTGCCTTTGCCCCGCTCGACAGCAAAATGTCGGGTCAGGTGTATAAGTGCCCGTAATGGCAGAGCAGCAATAAAAAAGCCGCGAGAGCGGCTTTTTTGTTTTTGAGTTCAGTCCCTGCGCGGTCGCCATCAATGGCTCCTGCGGTGATGGTGCCGCCACAGGAATACTGTAGGGTGCGCATTCATGCGCACCGGGCAGCTGGCAGGGAACGTCACTCCTGACGCAGCTGCAGATCCAGCGGCGTTTTGCTCGGCTCACCACCAATTTCCCGCGCCAGCTTCGGCACCATATAGCCCGACACCATGGTCAGCAGTTGCCGCACCAGCGCGCGCGCCTGCTCATCCGGCACAAAGAAGTGCGCCGCACCCTGCACCTTATCCAGCACATGTAAATAGTAGGGCAGGATGCCGGCATCAAACAGCGCATTGCTGAGCTGTGCCAGAGTCTGCGCATCGTCATTAACGCCGCGCAGCAGCACGCTCTGGTTCAGCAGGGTGACGCCGGCGCGCTTCAGCCTCTGCATGCGTTCGCGCAGCGCCTCGTCAATCTCCTGCGCGTGGTTGATGTGGCTGACCAGCAGCACCTGCAGACGCGTATCCGCCAGCAGCTGGCATAGCCCTTCGGTAATGCGCGCCGGGATCACTACCGGCAGCCGGCTGTGAATGCGCAGGCGTTTCAGGTGCGGAATGTTTTCCAGCGCGCCAATCAGCCACGCCAGCTCCTGATCTTTCGCCATCAGCGGATCGCCGCCGGAGAAGATGATCTCGTCCAGCTCGGGATGGGCGGCAATGTAATCAATCGCCGCCTGCCAGTTGCGCTTGTTGCCCTGATTATCCTGATAGGGGAAATGCCGGCGGAAGCAGTAGCGACAGTTCACCGCGCAGCCGCCCTTGACCAGCAGCAGCGCGCGGTTTCTATACTTATGCAGTAAGCCCGGCACTACGCTGCTCTGCTCATCGAGCGGATCGGTGCTGTAGCCCGGCGCATCGGTAAACTCCTGGCGGCTGGTCAGCACCTGCAGCAGCAGCGGGTCCTGCGCATTGCCGCGCTGCATGCGCTGAATAAAGGCGCGCGGTACGCGCAGGGCGAACAGACGGCGCGCCTCTCTCCCGGCTGCCAGATCCGCGTGGTTTTCAAGGGCTAAAAGTTGCAGTAATTCAGCAGGATCGGTGACAACATCAGCAAGTTGCTGCAACCAATCTTCTCTGACGGGGGGATTTAGGGTTACAATGTGTGCCATTTTTTTGGCTATTACCAGTTAATATCTACAGAGGGCCTTTATGGCGACTTATCTTAGCAACGATTTTCGTGCCGGTCTTAAAATCATGTTCGAAGGCGAACCGTATGCCATCGAATCCAGTGAATTCGTTAAGCCGGGTAAAGGCCAGGCGTTTGCACGTGTTAAAATGCGTCGTCTGCTGACCGGTTCACGCGTTGAGAAAACCTTCAAGTCTACCGACTCCGCCGAAGGCGCAGACGTGCGTGACATGACGCTGCAGTACTCCTACAACGACGGTGACTTCTTCTACTTCATGCACCCGGAAACCTTCGAACAGTATCAGGTTGAAGCCAAGGTGCTGGACGACGTGACCAAATGGCTGCAGGACAACGCCGAGTGTATCGTAACCCTGTGGAACGATAAACCGATCGCCGTTCAGCCACCGAACTTCATCGAAGCTGAAATCACCGAAACTGACCCAGGTCTGAAAGGTGATACTGCCGGTACCGGCGGCAAGCCAGCGACGCTGTCTACCGGCGCTGTGATCAAAGTGCCACTGTTCGTACAGATTGGCGAAGTGGTAAAAGTGGACACCCGCTCTGGCGAATACGTTTCCCGCGTAAAATAATCGTCAAATCAGGCGCATCATCGATGCGCCTTTTTTATTTCCGCGCTCTTCCCCGCACCGCGTCTTTTTTCAGCGGCTTAACCGCCATCATGGCGTATCCGGTCTATGCTTTAAAAGCTGTACTTTTACTGCAACCAACAAGGATATGGCTATGTTAAAGAAAAGTATTGTCGCGATTTTCTCGGTACTGGTGCTTTCCTCGCTGCTTTCAGCCTGTAACACCACGCGTGGTGTAGGCGAAGATGTTGAAGCGGGCGGTCAGGCAATTCAGCGCAGCGCGCAGTAACTAAAACCGGTGCGAAACCTGCTTTCGTACCGGCTTTCTCTTCCTCCTGTTGTCCTGCCAGCGCCTGTGATTTCTGAAACTGCCTGCCGCGACGGCGGTGCCGTTGTTTGCCGTCAGCAATACGGGTAGACTTCCTCCCCTTGTCTGTATAAGGAGTCATCACCATGAGCGAAACGGCAAGCTGGCAGCCGAGCGCACCCATTGCCAATTTGTTGAAACGCGCCGCCATCCTGGCGGAAATCCGGCGTTTCTTTGCCGATCGCGGCGTACTGGAAGTGGATACGCCTGCCATGAGCCAGGCGACGATCACCGACATCCACCTGGTGCCATTCCAGACGCGCTTTGTCGGACCTGGCGCGGCAGGCGGGCGCGATCTGTGGCTGATGACCAGTCCGGAATATCACATGAAGCGCCTGCTGGCAGCGGGCAGCGGCCCGATTTATCAGATGGGGCGCTGCTTCCGTAATGAAGAGGCCGGGCGCCACCATAATCCGGAATTCACCATGCTGGAGTGGTATCGGCCGCACTACGATATGTATCGGCTGATGAACGAAGTCGACGACCTGCTGCAGCAGGTGCTGGAGTGCGACAGCGCCGAATCGCTATCGTATCAGCAGGCGTTTATCCGTCATCTGGAGATCGATCCGCTGTCGGCGGACAAGGCGCAGCTGCGCGAAGCGGCGGAAAAGCTGGGTGAGGGCGAGCTGGCGAATCGCGAAGACGATCGCGACACGCTGCTGCAGCTGCTGTTTATGCTGGGTGTGGAACCGAAAATTGGTCTCGATAAGCCGTGCTTCGTCTATCACTTCCCGGCCAGTCAGGCGGCGCTGGCGGAGATCAGTACCGAAGATCACCGCGTGGCAGAGCGTTTTGAGGTCTATTACAAAGGCGTGGAGTTGGCCAACGGTTTCCGCGAACTGACCGACAGCCGCGAACAGCGTCAGCGTTTTGAGCAGGATAATCGTCGTCGCGCCGCGCGCGGTTTGCCACAACATCCGATTGATACTTACCTGCTGGATGCGCTGGCGCATGGCATGCCGGCCTGTTCCGGCGTGGCGCTGGGCGTGGATCGCCTGATTATGCTGGCGCTGAAGGCCGATGCGCTCAGTGAGGTGATCGCTTTCCCGGTGGATCGCAGCTAGTTACGCCGCGGTTCTGCACACCCGGCCGCGGCTCAGCGATGGCGCTGTCCGCGGCCGGGTGCGTTTACGGCGAGGTATTATTGGCCGCTTCCGGAAACTCCTGGATGGTAACCGGCAGCGTCATCTTCTGCTCATTGCGCAGCACCTGCACATCAATCACCGATCCCGGGCGGATTTCCGCCACCTGGTCCATGGTCTCCTGCGCGGACAGCGCCGGCTTACCGTTCACCTGCAGCAGGACATCATTGGCCTGAATGCCGGCGCGATCCGCCGGACCGCCCGGCGTCACTTCACTAACAATAATGCCCTGCACCCGATCGAGGTTGCTGCCCTGACCGTGCAGCGGCGGCAGCTCGCGCCCGGTAATACCGATATAACCGCGGATCACCCGGCCATCGCGAATCAGCTTATCCATAATTTTGGTCGCCAGCGCGGTCGGAATGGCAAAACCAATGCCTTCCGGAGTTTCGCCGTCGTTGCTTTTGTCGAAGGTCAGCGTGTTGATGCCCATCAGCTCGCCCAGCGAGTTAATCAGCGCGCCGCCGGAGTTCCCCTGGTTGATCGAGGCATCGGTTTGCAGGAAGTTCTGCCGACCGGAGGAGCTCAGACCGATGCGGCCGGTGGCGCTGATGATGCCCTGGGTGACCGTCTGGCCGAGGTTGTACGGGTTGCCAATCGCCATCACCACATCACCAATATGCGCGACACGTTTGGCGTTAATCGGGATTACCGGCAGATTAGAGGCGCTGATTTTTAACACCGCCAGATCGGTCATGGCGTCGGAGCCCACCAGCGTCGCTTCAAAAAAGCGTCCGTCCTGCAGCGCGACGATAATCTGGTCAGCGTTATTGATGACATGTTTGTTGGTGAGGATGTAGCCTTTCGCGTTCATGATGACGCCGGAACCGAGCGTGGTAATGCCGCGATTATTGTTACCGTGCGCACTGCGGTTATAGACATTGACCACCGCCGGCACAGCACGGCGCACGCCCTGATTGAAACTGAAGGGCGCTTCATCGGCGCTGCTGTCGTGATCAAAGGTGACGTTGCTGCCCATTCGCAGCGCCGGGATCGCGACAAGCAGTAAACCTGCCACGATCAGGCCCATCACCACAGAACGTAAAAGTTTAAGAAACATGGTGTTATTTCAGGCAAGAGTTGATCGCAGGGCAGAATAGCACGAGAAGGGCGGACAAACACCTGCTTGTCCGCCCGTTGCGAGGATTATCGCAGAAGCAGGTAAATACTCTCGTCGCCGCGCACCACGTTCAGCGCCAGTACCGGCGGTTTGCCCTCCAGCACTTTGCGCATCTCGGCGAGGCTCTGCACCCGCGTACGGTTGACGCCGACAATCACATCGTCTTTCTGCAGGCCAACCTGTTCTGCCGGCGTGCCTTTTTCGATGGTATCGACTTTGACCCCTTTATCGCCGGCTTTGGTATTGCCGTCACTGAGCGTGGCGCCCTGCAGCGCTGGCGACATCAGCTGGGCGCTGGCGGTGCTCTGCGCGCTCTGTTCCAGCGTTACGGTCACCGTCAGCGGTTTGCCATCGCGCAGCAGACCGATTTTCACCTGCTGGCCTGGCGGCGTGGTGCCGACTTTCACCCGCAGCTCGGCAAAGCTGGTAATTGGCTTATCGTTAATGGCGGTAATGATGTCGCCCGCTTTGATGCCCGCCTGTTCCGCCGCCGACTTCGGCAGCACTTCAGAGACAAATGCTCCGCGCTGCGCATCGACGTTAAATGCTTTCGCGATATCGGCGGTCATTTCTGTCCCTTTGATCCCGAGCTGACCGCGCTTCACTTCGCCGAACTGAATCAGCTGCTGCGCCAGGTTCATCGCCATGTTGCTGGGGATAGCAAAGCCAATACCAATGTTGCCGCCGCTCGACGCCAGAATGGCAGTGTTAATGCCGATCAGCTCGCCGTTGAGGTTCACCAGCGCGCCGCCAGAGTTACCACGGTTGATGGCGGCATCGGTCTGAATAAAGTTCTCCAGCCCTTCCAGATTCAGCCCGCTGCGGCCCAGCGCCGAGATAATGCCGGACGTCGCCGTCTGGCCGAGGCCGAATGGGTTGCCGATCGCCACGGCGAAATCACCCACTTTCAGCGCGTCAGAATCAGCAATTTTCACCTGCGTGAGGTTTTTTGCGCCTTCTACCTGAATCAGCGCGATGTCGGTTTGCTCGTCATGACCAATCAGCTTTGCGTCATATTCGTTGCCATCACTCAGCTGCACGCTGATTTTATCCGCACCGTTTACCACGTGATTGTTGGTCAGAATGTAGCCTTTAGCTGCGTCGATGATGACGCCGGAACCCATTCCTTCAAACGGCTGTGGCTGAGACTGCCCGGGCGCCTGGCCAAAGAAGCGCTTCAGCGGCTCGGGAATATCCTGGCCCTGCTGACCGCTGTCGGTGCCCTCGACATGCACGCTGACCACCGCCGGCAGCACTTTTTCCAGCATCGGTGCCAGGCTTGGCAGTGCTTGTCCCTGAATCTGTGCCGGCAACGTGGCCATGGCACCCGGCGTCGCCGCCAGACTCATCCCAATGCTCAAGGCTAATGCGCTTAACAGTCGTGCTGGTTTTTTCATTGCTATGACGCTCTCGCTGCGAAAAGGGGGATAAAAGAAGTGTGACAGTTATTGGTAATAAGCGTTCGGAAAACAAAAAGGGCACAGCCATGCTGTGCCCCAAAAGGATTAACTGCGGGTGGTGCGTTCGCCGCTGCGCAGCAGGCCCGATGCGCCTTCAGAGTAGTCGCGCGGGATCTGCACCGGCGCCTGGTCGTTATCGGCCTCGGCTTCCGTCAGCTGGTAAGCAAACGGGTTTTTCTCGCCGGGCAGATTTGGCAGCAGGTCATTCGACCCTTTCGCCATGTGCTGATACAGCTGGCGATAGTCGCGCGCCATGTTGTCCAGCAACTCTGCGCTGCGCGCAAAGTGGTTGGTGAGCTCTTCGCGGTAATCCGCCAGCTCCGCTTTGGATTTTTCCAGTTCGTACTGCATGCTGCGCTGCTCACGCAGCTTTTTGTTGCCAAAACGCATCGCTACCGCGCCGACAATAATGCCAATCACTAAACCAATCAGCCCGTATTCCCAGGTCATAATGACTCCCGTGTAATTTCCGTTGCTTCGTAGGGCATTGCTTCTGTTTCAACTTCAATAGTAGCCACTATACCCGTTAATCCATCGGAAGTGGAATCCTCGGGCTGTATCGCTTAGTGTAGAGCGGCCTAATTTTCGACAACCGACACGTGAATCGGACTTTTTCAGGGATTCTGAGAGAACCATGCAAACCTCATCTCCGCTTGCGCGCTATGAGCAGGCGCTGTCGCAGGGCGAGTTTCGTCCGGACGATGTACAACGTGACGCCATCACCCGTTTAGATCGCATTCAGCAAGGCCTGATTGCCCGCCAGCAGCAGCCGCAGCCGGCAGCTAAAGGGCTGTTTGGCCGCTTATCAAAGCTGATGAATAAAGCGCCGGAGAGCCATGAAGCGCCGGTGCGTGGCCTGTATATGTGGGGCGGCGTCGGACGCGGTAAAACCTGGGTAATGGATCTGTTTTTTCAGTCTATTCCTGGCGATCGCAAACTGCGTCTGCATTTCCATCGCTTCATGCTGCGCGTGCACGAAGAGTTAACGCAGCTGCAGGGCCACAGCGACCCGCTGCTGATTGTCGCTGACCGTTTCAAAGCGGAAACCGATATTCTCTGTTTCGACGAGTTTTTCGTCTCCGACATCACCGACGCAATGCTGCTTGGTACGCTGATGGAAGCGCTGTTTGCCCGCGGCATCACGCTGGTGGCGACTTCCAACATTCCGCCGGATGAGCTGTACCGCAACGGCCTGCAGCGGGCGCGTTTTCTGCCGGCTATCGAGCAGATCAAGCGCCACTGCGATGTGATGAATGTCGATGCCGGCATTGATTATCGCCTGCGCACCCTGACATCGGCCCATCTGTGGAATTTCCCGCTTAACGACGCGACGCACGCGGAGATGGAGCGCATGTTCAGCGCGCTGTCCGGTAAACCGCGCGGCGACGCGCCGGTGCTGGAGATTAACCATCGCCAGCTGCCGACGCTCGGCGTTCACGAAGGCGTACTGGCCATCAATTTCCTCGCGTTGTGCGGTGAAGGGCGCAGCCAGCACGATTACATTGAGCTGTCGCGCCGCTTCCACAGCGTGCTGCTGTACGATGTGCCGGTGATGATTTACAAAACGGAAGACCAGGCGCGGCGGTTCCTCGCGCTGGTGGATGAGTTCTATGAGCGCCACGTCAAGCTGGTGGTGGCGGCAGAAACCTCGCTGTTTGAAATCTATCAGGGCACGCGGCTGAAATTCGAATATCAGCGCTGTCTGTCGCGCCTGCAGGAGATGCAGAGCGAGGAGTATCTTCGCCTGCCGCACCTGCCCTGAGGGGCAAACAGAAATCACCGCTTCGGGCGCAAAAAGAGTCGATCTTTAGATTCGACTTCTCTATAATCTTGCGACCCCACGTTACAGCACAGGCTTTCTTTTCCCGGAAAACTGTGTGATCCGGTAACTCTACCTGAGGGGGTGGGCTTGCTGGGCGAATTGGTCGTGTGAGCCTCAATCGTTAACTTAGCGTTTGGGATTTCACCAACGTGTAACTTTTATTTGGGTAAGCTTTTCAATGAAAACTTTTACAGCTAAACCAGAAACCGTACAGCGTGACTGGTATGTTGTTGACGCAACTGGCAAAACCCTGGGTCGCCTGGCGACTGAACTGGCGCGCCGTCTGCGTGGTAAGCACAAAGCGGAATACACTCCGCACGTTGATACCGGTGATTACATTATCGTTCTGAACGCTGACAAAGTTGCTGTAACCGGCAACAAGCGTAACGACAAGATTTACTATCACCACACTGGCCACATCGGTGGTATCAAGCAAGCGACCTTTGCAGAGATGATCGAACGCCGTCCTGAGCGTGTGATTGAAATCGCGGTTAAAGGCATGCTGCCAAAAGGCCCACTGGGTCGTGCTATGTACCGTAAACTGAAAGTTTACGCAGGTAACGAGCACAACCACGCGGCGCAGCAACCGCAAGTTCTTGACATTTAATCGGGATTATAGGCAATGGCTGAAACTCAAAACTACGGCACTGGTCGCCGCAAAAGCTCTGCCGCTCGCGTCTTTATCAAGCCGGGTAGCGGTAACATCGTAATTAACCAGCGCTCTCTGGAGCAGTACTTCGGTCGTGAGACTGCACGCATGGTCGTGCGTCAGCCGCTGGAGCTGGTTGATATGGTTGGTAAACTGGACCTGTACATCACCGTTAAAGGTGGTGGTATTTCTGGTCAGGCTGGTGCGATCCGTCATGGTATCACCCGCGCTCTGATGGAATACGACGAGTCTCTGCGTTCTGAACTGCGTAAAGCGGGCTTCGTTACCCGTGACGCGCGTCAGGTTGAACGTAAGAAAGTCGGTCTGCGTAAAGCACGCCGTCGTCCACAGTTCTCCAAGCGTTAATTGCTGGCTGCTTCGGCAGTTACAATTGGCTCAAAAAACCCGCTTCGGCGGGTTTTTTATTGCCTGAATCGCGGCTTTTTCAGCGCAAAAACGCGAGCTTTCCCCGCATTTTGCCCGCAAATGATTATCCCCGCCCCACAAGCTGCTTAAAATCTGGTAAACTGACTGACACTTTGCGCCCGCGAGTCGCGGCGTTGTGCATACTGCTCCTGTCGGGACGACCGGACAATGCCCGTAACGCCCGGCTGTGTGCGAATCTGATGAGCAGGTGAGTCGCCGCGTGGTTGGCTATTCGCAGTATTTTTTTGTGAACAAACTTGGAGGTTTTCATGGCTGTCGCTGCCAACAAACGTTCGGTAATGACGCTGTTTTCTGGTCCGACTGACATTTTCAGCCATCAGGTACGTATCGTGCTGGCTGAGAAGGGCGTCAGCGTGGAGATCGAGCAGGTTGAAACGGATAATCTGCCGCAGGATCTGATTGACCTCAACCCGTATCGCACTGTGCCAACGCTGGTCGACCGTGAACTGACGCTGTATGAATCCCGCATCATCATGGAATACCTCGATGAGCGTTTCCCGCATCCGCCACTGATGCCGGTTTATCCGGTCGCGCGCGGTGAAAGCCGTCTGATGATGCACCGCATTGAGCAGGACTGGTACAGCCTGATGCGTACCATTGAAACCAGCAGCGGTGCCGAAGCCGATGCCGCGCGCAAGCAACTGCGCGAAGAGCTGCTCGCCATTGCGCCGCTGTTCTCACGTACGCCGTTCTTTATGAGCGAAGAGTTCAGCCTGGTTGACTGCTATCTGGCGCCGCTGTTGTGGCGTCTGCCGCAGCTGGGTGTGGATCTGGCTGGCGCAGGTTCGAAAGAGCTGAAAGGCTACATGACGCGCGTATTTGAACGTGACTCCTTCCTCGCTTCTTTGACGGAAGCCGAACGTGAAATGCGCCTGCAAGCCCGGGGCTAATCTATGGAAATGTCGCAACTTACTGCCCGCCGTCCCTATCTGCTGCGGGCCTTTTATGAATGGCTGCTCGACAACCAGCTGACGCCGCATCTGGTGGTGGATATCAATCTGCCTGGCGTACAGGTGCCGCTGGAGTACGCTCGTGACGGACAGATTGTCCTGAACATCGCACCGCGCGCGGTGGGTAACCTTGAGCTTGCCAACGATCAGGTACGCTTCAATGCGCGTTTCGGCGGCGTGCCGCGCCAGGTATCCGTGCCGATGGCTGCGGTGCTGGCGATTTACGCGCGCGAAAACGGCGCCGGCACCATGTTCGAACCGGAGCCTGCTTATGAGCTGTCCGGCGACGAGCAGGAAGGCGGCCAGGAAGAGACGCTGATGTCGGTGATTGATGGTGACCGTCCGGACGATGCGACGGATGACGACTCTTCACCGGATGACGAACCGCCGCCGCGCGGTGGACGTCCTTCACTGCGTGTAGTGAAGTAAATCGCGGAAAATAAAAAACGGGCTGATTAGCCCGTTTTTTTATGCCTGTGTCGCGGCGCGGCTTAGCGCGCAGCAGACCAAAGGGAGCGTAGCGCTCCCTTTGTACCGATCTTAATAAACGTCGCGCAGATAACGCTTATCTTTCTTCAGCTGATCGATATAGGCTGCGGCACGCTCGCTGGAAAGACCACCGAACTGACGCACCACTTCATACAGCGCGGCATCGACATCTTTCGCCATGCGTGAGGCATCGCCACAGACGTAGAAGTAGGCGCCTTCCTGCAGCCAGGCGTACAGCTCAGCGCCTTTCTCCAGCATGCGGTTCTGCACGTAAATCTTCTCTTCCTGATCGCGGGAGAAGGCCAGGTCGAGATGCGTCAGCAGACCGCTCTGCTGCCAGCCCGCCAGCTCATCCGCGTAAATGTAATCATGTTCCTGATGCTGGTCGCCGAAGAACAGCCAGTTTTTACCTTCAGCACCGGTCGCCTGACGCTCCTGCAGGAAGGCGCGGAACGGCGCGATGCCGGTACCCGGACCGACCATGATCAGCGGGGCGTTATTGTTCGCCGGCACGCGGAACGCTTTGTTCGGCGAAATAAAGATCGCCGGCTTCTCTCCGCGACGCACGCGTTCAGCAAGATAGGTGGAGCACACGCCTTTACGCTCGCGGCCACCGCTGTGATAGCGCACGGAAGCGATGGTCAGATGCACCTGGTTAGGGTGCGCCTTCGAGCTGGACGAAATGGAGTAAGCACGGTGCTGCAGCGGACGCAGCATCGCCACCAGCTCCGGCACCGACAGATTACGCTTCAGTTCGAGCTGCAGCAGATCCAGCGTATCTTTGCCCCACAGCCAGTTGGCCAGCGTGTCTTTATCGTCGTGCTGCAGGACGTGCAGCAGCTCCTGGTTGGTGGTGTGCTGTCCGACCCACTCGATCAGCTTGCGCGACGGCTCAGAAATCTCGAACTGATAAGTCAGCAGATCGCCGAGGTTACGGTCAAAGCCTGGCACCGGGGTTTCGTAGTCGGCTTTCAGCTCGCTCAGCAGCAGGCTCACCAGCCCGGCATCGTTCACCGGGATCACGCCCAGCGCATCACCGGCTTCGTATTTCAGGCCGCTGTCGCTCAGGTCAAATTCGAAGTGACGGATATCTTTGGCGGACTGCTCGCCGGACAGACGCTTATTAGTCACCAGCGCCGCCGCGTACGGGTTTTGCTTGTTGCTGCCCGGGATCACCGGCGCTTCCGGCGCGCTCTCCAGCACCGTGCCGCTGCTGCCCGCGCTGGCGGCAAACTGTGGCATGGCGCTGCCAATCCACTCGCTGGAAGGCTCTTCGTAATCGATGTCGCAGTCGATGCGATCCACCACGCGTTTCGCCCCCAGCTGCTCCAGGCGCATATCAATGAACTTACCGGCCTGGCAGAAACCGTCGTAGCCGGTATCGCCGATTGCCAGCACGGCAAAGTGCATCTGCTCCAGACGCGGCGCGGTGCTGGCTGAGATGGCCTGCCAGAACAGCTGTGCGTTGTCTGGCATTTCGCCTTCGCCGTAGGTGGAGGTGACGATCAGTACATGACGCATGGTGGCGAACACATCCAGATCCACTTCACCCAGCGCCTGCACTACCGGCACCAGGCCTTTAGCGCGCGCCGCTTTGGCTGCGGTCTGCGCCAGCGCTTCGGCGTTACCGGTCTGGGAACCAAACAGAATATGCAGCTGGGTGGTGGCGCTGGCGCCCGCTGCCGGTGCGGTCTGCTTGTCTTCTAATACCAGCAGGCGCGAGTGGAGACCGGCGAGAAACCCCGCCAGCCAGTATTTCTGTTCGCCGTTAAACGGCGCGTCTTCAGGAATGTAAGGAATCTTCATGGATATCAGTACTCAAACCGTTTTATCGTCATCAATCTTCTTTCGCAGCGCAATCAGGAGAGTTTCCCGACCGCGGCGGCAATCTCTGGCAGTGCGGCGCGTGCAAACAGCTCTTCAAAATCAGGAAGATGGCCCAGCACCTCACGGTTGCAGGCGTCCTGATAAATGATCCAGCCATAGGTTGCCAGGCTGTCCATGGAGCGAATGTTACGCTGCGTCAGCGCGGCTTTGTAATCCGACATACGCTTGGCGGCGATCAGGCTTGCCAGCTCATCATCGCTGTAGTTCTCAATGGCCGCACGGGCATGACGCTGCAGCTTGCTGACCAGCGCGAAATCTTCGGTCATCAGCAGGTTGCGAACCGCTTTCTCGACTGCCGCGTCTTCCACCGCTGTGCCTTTCGGCAGTTTGCCCAGCGCAAGCTGCTGCGCGAAGCTCAGAACGGTGTAGTTATTCAGCAGAACAAACATCTCCTGCGTATCGGTCGCGCCGTAGGCCGGTACCGCACCGTCGGCGATGGTTTTGCCCGCACGCCAGGCTGATTTGAACTTAGCAACCTGATGCGCGGCCAGCGACGTGGACAGCTCTTCCAGCAAATCCTTACGCGTTTTCGCTTTCAGGATTTCGCCGCCGTCCTGATACAGCAGCAGCGAGCGCGGCATGACGTAAACGAAGTGCTGACACTCGGTTTCCCAGTTCTCCAGCAGCCACGCCGCGCGCGGCGACTGGGTGGCTTCGAGGTGCCAGTGCAGCATGGTCAGCACTGCCTGCTTGTGCACCTGCGCCATTTCGTCTTCGTCAGCGATGGAGCCGAACAGCACCGAATCACCGGCGGCGTGCGCGGCCAGGGAACGGTACGGATCGTACTGATAGGCGAAGCCGCCGCTCATGCCGTTACCGAAACCTTTACCAAAGGTGCCGAGGTTAAGAATCGCGCCGTTGGTCATGTATTCACAGCAGAAGTCGCCGACGCCTTCCACCACCGCGGTGGCGCCTGAGTTACGCACGGCGAAACGGTCACCGGCCTGGCCCTGAACAAACAGACGACCGCCGGTCGCGCCGAACAGCGCAAAGTTACCGATCAGCACGTTGCCGTCGCTGTCCTGTGCGCCGCCGCCCGGTGACATCACCACCAGTTCGCCGCCACACTGACCTTTACCGACGCCATCGTTACAGGTGCCGTAATGCTTCATCTGCATGCCGTCGTTGCAGAACGCGCCAAATGACTGACCGGCTGACCCGCGGGTATCAATCTGCACTGTGCGCGGTGCCAGATATTTCCGGCCACGGTCATCCTGCAGTACCGCCGGCAGCGCGGCCAGCTGCTGCGCCGACAGCTCGTGGTTCAGCATGCGCTCAATATCGATCGCCAGCTGACCGCCAACGCTCTTGTTACGGTTGTTCAGCGTTACGCCGTTACCCAGCGTAATCTCAGGGCGGGCAGCATCAACCAGCTGCGCTTTCAGCTCGTCTACCCAGCCATCGTCCAGCTCGAAATCTTTTTCCAGATACACTGGCTGAGCGATCTTCTGCTCCGGCACCACGGTCAGCATGGCGCGCAGATCGAGTTTGCCCACTTCCAGCGGATGATCCATCAGGTGCAGCAGGTCAGAGCGGCCGCGCGCTTCACGCAGCGAACGCAGACCGAGGCGTGCGAGGAACTCACGCACTTCCTGCGCCACGTTGATGAAGTACTGCGCCAGCTGACGCGGATCGCCATCGAAGGCTTCAGCGTTAGTAGTGAGGCCTGCCGGGCATTTGACGTTACAGTTTTTCGCCATCACGCATTTCAGCATCATCAGCGCGGTGGTGCCGAACTCGAAGCTGTCGCCGCCGAGCAGGGCCGATTTGATCACGTCGCTGCCGGTCTGCTGTGCGCCGGAGCAGCGCAGCTGCACTTTGTCACGCAGCCCGTTCGCGCACAGCGCCTGGTGCACTTCGGCGATGCCGATTTCCGCCACGCGCCCGGTGTATTTCAGGCTGGTGACCGACGCCGCACCGGTGCCGCCGGTGTTACCGGCGACGTTGATGACGTCTGCGCCGGCTTTTGCCACGCCGACTGCGATAGTACCGATGCCTTCAGACGACACCAGTTTGACGATAACGCGCACGCGCGCCGCTTTACAGTCGTGGATCAGCTGCGCCAAATCCTCGATAGAATAAGTATCGTGGTGCGGCGGCGGTGATACCAGCTCAACGCCCGGCGTACCGCCACGTGCGGCCGCAATCTCCACCGTCACTTTCGGTGCTGGCAGCTGACCGCCTTCGCCCGGTTTAGCGCCCTGGCCAATTTTGATCTCCAGCTCTTCCAGCATCGGGTCGGCCAGATAAGCCGCCCATACGCCGAAACGACCGGACGCCAGCTGTTTGATGCGCGATGCGCGGATGGTGCCGTGGCGTGAATAGTGTTCGCCACCTTCACCACAGTTACTCATTCCGCCCACCATATTGGTGCCGTGCGCTACCGCTTCGTGCGCCGGCGCGACCAGCGCGCCGTGGCTCATGGCGCCTGAGGCGAAGGTACGGGTGATTTCGTGCGCCGGCTGAATCTCTTCCAGCGGCAGCGAGGGCAGCGCGGTAAAGATTTTTGCCAGATAGTCTGCTGCCTGACCGTAAGCGGTAATGTGCAACACGCCTTCAGTGATGCTGCTGCTTTCGATCTCATCGTTAAAGCGGGTTTTCAGCGCGCGTGACAGCGCGGCCAGACGCTCGCTCTCCGGCTTCAGGCCGGCAATGGCATCAATCAGACGCAGCTCAAACTGGTTGAGGCTACCGTTCACCGCTTCGCAGCGTAGGCCGCGAATGGCGAAGCCGTTGTTAACCAGCGAGTAGCGGCCCAGCTTGCGGCCAAATTCGGCTTCGCTGTCCACGTGGGTCAGATCGCATGGCAGCGCGAGGATGTCGCGCAGCGCCGCCGGACGACGCTTACGCTCAGCGTGCATCAGGCTGGAGAACTGACGGTAATCCGGCGTGATAGTAAAGCTGTCGATCACCGCATTCGGGATGCGCTCGAAGCTGCTGTCTTTAAACGCTTCGGCTTTGATACTGAACGCGTTGTCCAGCCTGGCCAGCGTCATCAGACGGATAAAGTTGTCCTCTTCGCGCGCTTTGTCAGCGAAGCGAATCGGCTGCTCTGTCATATCAATAAAAGTACGTACCGCGATGGTGCCGTACGAGTGGCCCGCGCCTTCGGCACGTTCTTTAAACAGCCCCAGCAGCGGTACTTCGGCTTCGCCCTGAATTTTCAGCGCGCTCTGGTGCCAGTCCACCGCCATCTGCGCGATGGCCGGGAAGCCCGCGCCGCCCACCGGGGTTTTGATATTCGGGAAATATTTCTTCAGCACCGGATCTTCGGTATCGAGGAAGTTCGGCTCGAAGAACTCACCGCAGCTGTAGCTCTCAACGGTACACAGGCCCACTTTGCCCATGGTTTTCATCAGCGCTTTTTCTGCCGCTTTGGCATAGCGTTTGAACGCTTTGTTGCCTTCTTCACCTTCGCCAAACTTCTCTTCTGCACGCATCTGTACGCCCAGCGGATACACGGCAGAGGCGCCAAAGCCGAGCGTGGCGGCGATATGGTGCGAGGAGATGCTCTGGCCGCTCTCGACCACCAGTGACACATCCAGACGCAGGCCTTCCTGCACCAGACGCTGGTTGATGGCCGACACCATCAGCAGCATCGGAATGGCCGCATGAGTTGAAGAGATATGGCGATCGGTGATCACCGCGATGCCGCCCTGCTGACGGGCAAAATCCACCACCTGCTGCGCCAGGTTATCGATAGCGTTTTCCAGCGCTTTGGCGTTGGCGGCGCGGCTGACGATGTCTTTACCGATCACCGGCTCATACAGCATCTCGAAGCGCGCATACGGCGCCACTTTCTGCTCGCGCAGACGCAGCATGTCCAGGTGCGTCAGGATTGGGCTTGGCACGATGATCTGCTGGCCTTTACTGCGGCCGAGGTGCGGTTTAGCGCCGAGCGCCACGCGCAGCGTCATGCCGTCCGCTTCACGGATGGAGTCGAGCGGCGGGTTGGTGACCTGTGCAAAGCGCTGCGAGAAGTAGTGCGCCATGCCGCCTTCATGATCGGACAGGCCATTGATGGCGTTGCCGTAACCCATCGCGGAGATCTTCTCAGCGCCGGTTTGCAGCATCGGGTCCATCATGAATTTGAAGCTTTCCTGGTTGTAGTAGTAAGCCACAAAGCGCTGATAGGTTTTCAGGTCGCCGCGATAGCGCAGCGGTGAGCCGAGTTTCTCTGCCGGCACTTCCGGCAGCTGCTGCAGTTCAACGCGTGCCGCCTGCACCAGGGAGAGATAATCTTTTTCTGCCGCCAGCTTTTCCAGCGCCTGCACGGTGGTGTAAGAGCGTTTCTCTTTGTGATCGTAATAGAGCATGCCGCCAGCTTCGATACGGCCACGGCGCAGCACGCTCTCCGGTGGGAAGGCGATCTGGCCGGCTTCTGACATCGCACCAATGTACTCAGCGGTTTCGACGGAGCGCAGCGGACGCAGGCCAAGACGGTCCAGCCGTGCGCCGATCACTTCGCCGTTACCGAAGATCAGCGCGGCGGGGCCGTCGTTCTTCTCTTCATACAGCGAGAAGTATTCCAGCATGGCGCGCACTTCAGCCGACAGCGAGGTGTCGTTTTCCCACGCCGGCGGCATCATTGAAACCACGGCGTTGATCAGATCGAGGTTATCTTCCATCAGACGGCTGTGGATGCTCTGATCGAGACGCGAACTGTCAGACTGGCCTTTTGGCCGCACGATCTTTTTGCCGCGCGCCAGCATCAGTGCCGCTTCCGCGATGCGGTTTTTACGGTCCGTGTTCAGCTCACCGTTGTGCGCCATCAGGCGGAACGGCTGCGCCATTGTGGTATGCGGATCGGTATTGGTGGAGAAGCGGGTATGGAAAAACAGTCCGCGCACCTGATGATCGGGATCGGTCAGATCTTTGAAGTAAGGAATCACTTCGTTGGAGTTCAGGCGGGCTTTGAACACCTGGGTGCGCGACGACAGCGACAGCGGATAGAGACCGCCGAATTCGCTTTCAGTAAAGGCGCGCGCTTCAATATCCAGCAGCGCACGGTAGATGTGGCGCTCGAATTCAGTCTGTTCGGTTACATCCTGCGGTGCGGCAAACACCCACTGCACAATCGGCAGCTGGAACTGCTGTGCCGCCGGGCGCGTGACGCTGTTATCCAGCGGCATGTCACGCTTCAGCAGCACCGGGAAATTGTAAGCGGCCAGCGTCTCTTCAACCAGGCGCTCTGCGTTCGCGCGCAGCGCCGCATCTTTCGGCACAAAGAAGTTGCCCACGCCAAAGCGTCCGGCTTCCAGCGCCTGACCAGTTAGCTTACGGAAGAAGTTCAGGGAGAGGTCAACGTTAACACCCGCGCCATCGCCCACGCCCTCTGCAGACATCCCGCCACGGTGCGGTACCGTGCACAGGGCGCTATGCGCCATCTGCAGGATTTCATGGGTCTGCTCGCCGTCCTTGCGGGTAATGAAACCTACACCACAGCTGTCGCTTCCTGCTGATGGATCATACAAACCCCAGGGGTTAGGTTGTTGAGTGGACATTGAGGGTCTCCTTAAACTGCTTTAGACATTACCTGCATTATTTCAGGCACAGAGCGCTGCTGCGTGCTGTATCAATTTGTTTTCGCGCGCTTTACGCGGACGTCGCAACACCGGACAACGACAATCAAGGCACTGATTCACGTCCTTGATTGGCTGTCCATAAAATCCGGTCTCTAAGGGAGATAACTTGCATCCAGAGGGAGTCTTCTTGCTGCATAGATATGCCGAGACACAGTCCCGACTGGAAAGCATCCAGCGGAATTCCAACTTATCGGGAAAGCGAACTCAGGTCAAATAGCCAGCTTTATTACGGTTAATCAGCCTTTTTGCGATTTAACTGTATGATTATTATGTTTTTATTACGTAAATATATGTCAATCTGACCTTTCTGATTCCCTTATGAAGTGTGAGCCGTCTCACTGTGTGATCGGCCTCATATTTCCAGACCATGCTGTTGAATGTGGGGATGCCAGCACAAAATTCTGTTTGGACCGTTTCGTGCACAGCATGTATCTGTTTTTCTTATGGCGGAACATTTGAATCAAAACGCGGTTGCCATTAGTAAAATTAATTAACCAGTGTGTGATTAAAACAGCACTTAAGCTGAATGGATATGCAATAACGGAAGGCAACCATCAGGAGGGATGGCTGCAGAAAGCGGATGCGCCGGGCACGCGGCACCGGGACCCGCAAAAGCGCGGCACTCCAGATTATTCAGTTAGCAGAATTAGTCAAGCGCTTTAGGCATAAAGGCGCGAACGTCGGCGAAACGCCGCGCTGCTGCACCATAACAGGGCGTAAAGTCAGTCCGCACGGCGCGTGCGGCGGCGCAGCGCGCGGATAATTACGCTATGATGAGCCAGATTCGTTCAGGGAGCGCGTAATGAAACAGATTCGTCTTTTAGCACAGTACTACGTGGATTTAATGGTCAAGCTCGGGCTGGTGCGGTTTTCGCTGCTGCTGGCTTCGGCGCTGGTGGTGCTGGCAATGGTGGTGCAGATGGCGGTCACCATGGTGCTGCGTGGCCACGTTGAAAGTATCGACGTGGTGCGTTCAGTGTTTTTTGGCCTGCTGATTACCCCATGGGCGGTCTACTTTCTCTCCGTGGTGGTCGATCAGCTGGAGGAGTCGCGCCAGCGGCTGTCGAAGCTGGTGGACAAGCTGGAGGAGATGCGCACGCGCGACCTTGAACTGAATCAGCAGATGAAAGAGACCATCAGCCAGCTGAACCAGGAAATCAGCGACCGTATTAAAGCAGAGCAGGCGCGCGAGCAGGTGATGGATAAGCTGCGCGAAGAGATGACGCGGCGTGAACAGGCGCAGATTGAGCTGGAGCAGCAATCTTCCTTCCTGCGTTCGTTCCTCGACGCCTCGCCCGACCTGGTGTTCTATCGCAACATCGACAAACAGTTCTCCGGCTGTAACCGCGCCATGGAACTGCTCACCGGCCTGAGCGAGAAGCAGCTGATTGGCCTGACGCCGCGCGACATTTATGACGAAGATGCCGCCACCAAAGTGCTGGAGACCGATGAGAAGGTGTTTCGCCACAATGTGTCGCTCACCTATGAACAGTGGCTGCAGTATCCGGACGGGCGCAAAGCCTGCTTTGAAATCCGCAAAGTGCCGTATTACGACCGCGTCGGTAAGCGTAGCGGCCTGATGGGCTTCGGACGCGATATTACCGAGCGTAAGCGCTATCAGGACGCGCTGGAGAACGCCAGCCGTGAAAAGACCACCTTTATCTCCACCATCAGCCACGAGCTGCGTACGCCGCTTAACGGCATCGTCGGGTTAAGCCGCATCCTGCTGGATACCGATCTCAACCAGGAGCAGCTGAAGTACCTGAAAACCATTCACGTCTCGGCCATCACGCTCGGCAATATCTTTAATGATGTGATCGAAGTCGACAAGATTGAGCGGCGCAAAGTGCAGCTGGATAACCAGCCGCTGGATTTCACCGGCTTCCTCGCCGACCTGGAAAACCTCTCCGGCCTGCTGGCGCAGCCGAAAGGGCTGAAGTTCGTCATGGCACCGGAGTTGCCGCTGCCGCACAAGATCTCCGCCGACGGCACGCGCCTGCGCCAGATTCTGTGGAACCTGATTGGCAATGCGGTG
The DNA here is from genome assembly GCF_043544755.1 of Pantoea sp. SGAir0184. NCBI lineage: Bacteria > Pseudomonadati > Pseudomonadota > Gammaproteobacteria > Enterobacterales > Erwiniaceae > Pantoea > Pantoea sp. SGAir0184. The sequence continues at coordinate 3,700,022 of NZ_CP028050.1, read as the reverse complement.
AAGTTTACCCGGCAGGGCGAAATCGTGGTGCGCGTCGCCTATCGCCAGGACGAAACGCTGCACTTTGAGGTGCAGGACTCCGGGATGGGCATTCCGCAGGAAGAGCAGGACAAAATCTTCGCCATGTATTACCAGGTGAAAGATCAGCACGGCGGTAAACCGGCCACCGGGACCGGGATTGGCCTGGCGGTGTCACGCCGGCTGGCGCAGGCGATGGGCGGCGATATTACCGTCAGCAGCGCACCGGGTCAGGGCTCATGCTTTACCGTGGAAATTCACGCGCCGCGCGTGGCGGATGAAGTGGAAGATGAGGATCAGGACGACAGCATGCCGTTGCCGGCGCTGCATGTGCTGCTGGTAGAAGATATCGAGCTCAACGTGATTGTGGCGCGCTCGGTACTGGAGAAGCTGGGTTGCAGCGTGGAGGTGGCGATGACCGGCGGTGAGGCGCTGGCGATGTTCGATCCGCAGGAGTTCGACCTGGTGCTGCTGGATATCCAGCTGCCGGACATGACTGGCCTCGATGTGTCGCGCGCCATTCATCAGCAGCATGCCGGCGTGACGCTGCCGCCGCTGGTCGCGCTGACTGCCAACGTGCTGAAGGATAAAAAAGAGTATCTCGATGCCGGCATGGACGATGTGCTGAGCAAACCGCTGGCGGTGCCGGCGCTGACCGCGATGATCAAGAAATTCTGGGATTACCAGGCCGAAGCCGAAGCGGTGGTGAGTGACGCCGACGCGGAACAGTCACGCACGCTGCTGGATGTCGACATGCTGGAGCAGTATATCGAGCTGGTTGGTCCGGGGCTGATCACCCAAAGCCTGACGATGTTCGAGCAGATGATGCCGGGTTATCTTGAGGTGCTGGACTCCAACATGATGGCGCGTGACCAGAAGGGCATCGCCGAAGAGGGGCACAAGATCAAAGGCGCGGCGGGCTCCGTCGGCCTGCTGCATCTGCAGAAACTGGCGAAACAGATTCAGTCACCGGAATTGCCGGCCTGGTGGGATAACGTGCAGGAGTGGGTCGACGAGCTGAAACACGAGTGGCGGCACGACGTTGAAGTATTACGGAACTGGGTTGCGGAGCGGGAAAAATAGCGCGGGCCAGAAAAAAAATGACCCCAGTCGAAACCGGGGTGCGCGAATACTGCGCCAACACCAGGGAAATGGGCGCTGCTGCTATTATTAGAAATCGAATACAAAAGCAACAGCGTGGTATTGGTTAACGCTTCAAAATCACCTTAGCAAATTCGCCACAGCTTGTGACAAGATTCATTAAATTGTGTGATGTTGAGCAGCGTTTAAATACAGAAAACATTAATTTGCTGACACAGTCAAGCAAGGAATCAATTTCTTTAGCGTATTGCACTATTTTTGAGCAAATGTCCGGTTTTTTGCCTGGTTTTCCCACAGTCGCGGTCCGGAAAGCGCTGCGCGGCGAAGGGAAACGGCAAAAAGCGCAGCGCAACGGTCTTTTTTATGCTCATGTTATTGATTCTAATAATGAATAACCAGATTTTGTGGCGGTTATCCAAAACGTTTTGGAAACCCCCGGCTGAAAGTTCCAGTTCGGGCATTGAACGGTTAGCGTAAACCGGATGGGCGATAAAACGTTTTACATGTTGCGCCCTGGCCTGAAGCGTAATTGTCGCTATTTGCGCCGTGTTTTTCAGAATGGTCTCGGTTGTCAATGAACATCTTCACTGACTACTAAAGATGATAGTTAAACATCGTGAAAGGTTTAACGTGAGCGGTATCACAATCGGTTAAGTATTTATGCCTGTGCGCGCTGCGCGATTTTTCTGCATGGAACCGATTCCTTTTTGCCGGAAGTGCTTGATGCGACTGGCTCTAATAGAGGAACGATGGTTGCCCGCGCAATGAGTTTGGCTGGTGGTCGCGATGCCGCAGAGATAAAATTCCGGCTTGCATCACCGCTATTTGAAATCATGACCTGAGTAATTGATTAATCCAGGGAACCGGTAAGAGACGATTGCATGAGTAAGAGTAAAGGGAAGATGGTCCAGCGCCTGAAGCGGCTGGCTGGCAGGGTGCTTCTGGCATGGCTGGGTCTGTGGCTGGCCGGTATTGTGCTGTTCGCATTTTTGCCGGTGCCGTTTTCGGCGGTAATGGTGGAGCGGCAGCTTGGCGCGTGGTTGAGCGGACGCTTCGATTATGTCGCCCATTCAGACTGGGTGGGAATGGATGAGATTTCACCGTGGATGGCGCTGGCGGTGATCGCCTCGGAAGATCAGAAGTTTCCTGAGCACTGGGGCTTTGACGTGCATGCCATTCAGCAGGTGCTGGACAATGACGGCAGCGAACGGATGCGCGGCGCATCAACGCTGTCTCAGCAGACGGCGAAGAACCTGTTCTTGTGGGATGGCCGCAGTTGGGTGCGCAAAGGGCTGGAGGCCGGGCTGACGGTGGGGCTGGAAACGGTATGGACCAAACGCCGCATTCTGACGGTGTACCTGAATATTGCGGAGTTCGGTAATGGAGTGTTTGGTGTGGAAGAGGCATCGCAGCGCTATTTCCACAAGCCTGCCAGTCGGCTGAGCATGGCGGAAGCCGCTTTGCTGGCGGCGGTGCTGCCGAATCCGATTCGCTTCCGCGCGGATGCGCCGTCCGGCTACATTCGTCAGCGCCAGCAGTGGATTATGCGCCAGATGCGCCAGCTGGGCGGCGAGGGCTTCCTCAACCGTTACCAGCTGCACTGACGCGGTTAGTCTTCGTCAAAACCGGCTTCAAACAGCTCAATGACCGCGGCCAGCGCCTGGGTTTCCTGCGGGCCGCTGGCCTCGATTTCGATATGACCGCCTTTAGCGGAGTCGAGCATCAGTAGCGCAATCACGCTGCTGGCTTCGGCTTCGGTACCGGCCTCGTTACGCAGCAGCACTTCCGCATCAAAACTCTGTACCAGCTCAAACAGCTTCATCGCCGGGCGCGCATGCATACCCAGCTTATTTCGAATCTCAACGGTTTGCTTCACGGTCATGATTTACGTTTTTCCAGGGTGCGATGACGGGACTGCACATTTTTACCGCGCGAACGGAAATAGTCTGCCAGCTGTTCGGCAATGTAGACCGAACGGTGCTTACCGCCGGTACAGCCAATCGCCACCGTCAGATAGCTGCGGTTATTGGTTTCCAGCATCGGCAGCCACAGCTCGAGATAGCTGCGCGTCTGGTAGATAAAGTTGTGCACTTCGGTGTGACGATCGAGGAAGGCCGCCACCGGACGATCGAGCCCGGTCATCGGACGCAGCTTCGGATCCCAGTGCGGGTTAGGCAGGAACCGCACGTCAAACACGTAATCGGCGTCGATCGGGATGCCGTGCTTGAAGCCGAAGGATTCAAACACCATGGTGAGTTCACGCTCACGCTTGCCCAGCAGGCGCGTGCGCAGCATTTCTGCCAGCTCATGCACCGACATCTCTGAGGTATCGATGATCAGATCGGCACGCGAGCGCAGCGGCTCCAGCAGATCGTTCTCCTCATCAATGGCGCTTTCCAGCGACAGATTTTTGCTGGAGAGCGGATGCAGGCGGCGCGTGTCGCTGTAGCGGCGGATCAGCGTATTGCGATCGGCGTCCAGAAACAGCAGCTGTGGCGAGAACGCTTCCGGCAGATTGTTCAATGCCTGCTCAAACACCTCCGGTGATTCCGGCATGTTGCGCACGTCAATGCTAACCGCCGCTGAGATATTGCGCTCGGTTAAGGTGTTCGCCAGCTCCGGCAGCAGCACCACCGGCAGGTTATCGACACAGTAGAAGCCCATATCCTCAAGGGCGCGCAGCGCGACTGATTTTCCTGAGCCTGACCGACCGCTAACGATCATCAGCACCATCACATTTCTCCCGTGTTAAACCGGCACGCAGGCCGGTAAAAGTGTCTGTCGCTTAAGCGTGATCTTCCTGAGCTTCTGTAATGATGGCGTAGAGCTCTTCATCGCTCTGTGCCGCGCGCAAACGGCGGCAGACGGTTTTATCCGCCAGGCGTTTCGCCACCAGCGACAGGGTGTGCAGATGGGTTTTGCACTGGTCTGCGGGCACCAGCAGGGCAAACAGCAGGTCAACCGGCTGGTTGTCGACGGCGTCAAAGGCGATAGGCTGGTCGAGGCTGATAAACACGCCAACGGCGCGCAGCGTATCCTCCTCCAGCTTGCCGTGCGGGATGGCGATGCCGTTGCCAATGCCGGTACTGCCCATGCGTTCACGGGTCAGGATGGCTTCAAAAAGCGTCTGGTGCGGCAGATTGAGCTGCTTAGCGGCCAGCTCGCTGATAATTTCCAGCGCGCGCTTTTTACTCTGGCAGTGTACGCCGCTGCGGGTGCAGTCCAGCGAAAGGACCGCGCTCAATTCCAGTGTCAGATCGTTGTTCATCATCGTTTCACTTGCGTGTTCACATAGCCGTAAGGCACGTACCGGGACACCGCGAACGGGCAGGGCAGGTGACTGCAGGCGCTTGCGCAGATGACAAAACGGGGCGGTGACCCGCCCCATTTCTCCTCTGAGTGCTGAACCCGTCAGCACTCTGCAAGCGTGAAGGTTAGTGTTTTTTCAGTTTGTCTTTGTGTTTGGTCAGCTGACGGGCCAGCTTGTCAATCAACCCGTCGATGGCCGCGTACATGTCTTCCGCTTCCGATGTGGCGTGCAGCTCCCCGCCGTTGACGTGCAGGGTTGCTTCCGCAATCTGCGTCACCTTCTCCACTTTCAGAACAATATAAACCTGATTGATACGATCAAAATAGTGTTCCAGTTTGGCAAATTTGTTATTTACAAATTCGCGCAGTGGGTCGGTTATCTCAACATTCAGTCCGGTAAGGTTTAGCTGCATAGGTCTTCCTTCTTGTTTCGGTCAAACCAGCTGCTTGCGCTGGTTTGATGGCGGTATAGATAAAGACTCGCGATACTTAGCAACCGTACGTCGCGCCACCATGATGCCCTGTTCAGATAACATGGAGGTCAGTTTGCTGTCGCTCAAGGGTTTTGCGGGATTTTCCGCGGAGATTAATTTTTTCACCAGTGCACGGATCGCCGTCGACGAGGCTTCGCCACCGCCTTCGGTGCTGACGTGACTGGAGAAAAAATACTTCAGTTCAAAAATGCCACGCGGGCTGTGCAAATACTTTTGCGTGGTGACGCGGGAAATGGTGGATTCATGCATATCCACGGCCTGGGCGATATCCGCCAGCACCATCGGACGCATATACTCTTCACCCTGTTCAAAAAACGCCTGCTGCTGTTCGACAATACAGCGCGTCACTTTCAGCAGCGTGTCGTTGCGGCTCTCCAGGCTCTTAATCAGCCAGCGGGCTTCCTGTAAGTTGCTGCGAATAAACTGACTGTCACTGTCATTACGCGCAGAACCGCCCATCGCGGCGTAATGCTGATTAATCTTCAGGCGCGGCAGGCTGTCAGCGTTCAGCTCCACCGTCCAGCGCGTGCCAGTCTTGCGCACCAGCACATCGGGAATCACATACTCGGGCTCGCTGGTATTGATGGACTGCCCGGGGCGCGGATCGAGCGACTGAATCAGCAGCATCGCTTCCTTCAGCACCTCTTCTTTCAGCCGCGTCACGCGCATCAGGCTGCGGAAATCGTGGTTAGCTAGCAGGTCGAGGTGCTCGCTGACAATCAGCCGTGCTTCGTTCAGCATCGGCATATCAGCCGCATACTGCGACAGCTGCACCAGCAGGCAGTCACGCAGATCGCGTGCGCCGACGCCCACCGGATCGAAACGCTGTACGCGCTTCAGCACCGCTTCCACCTCTTCCAGCGTCAGCTCTTCGTCACCAATACTGTCACAAATGTCCTGTAAGCTGACGGTGAGATAACCGGTATCGTCAATGGCATCGACGATGGAGGTAGCGATGGCGCGGTCGGTGTCGGTGAACGGCGTCAGTTCTACCTGCCACATCAGATAGTCCTGCAGCGACTGCGTGGTTTCACCCTGATACACCGGCAGCTCGTCGTCCTGGTAATCGGTGCCGGTGCCGGAGGGCGTACCGGCCGTGTAGATCTCGTCCCAGGTGGCATCGAGCGGCAGCTCTTCCGGCATCTCTTTCTGTTCGAGTGCCTCACGGGTATCTAACGCCTCGTTCTCCTGAAATTCGCGGGCGTCGACTTCATCGTGCAGATCGGTTTGTTCAAGCAGCGGATTGCTTTCCAGCGCCAGTTGCAGTTCCTGCTGGAGTTCAAGCGTAGAGAGTTGCAGCAAGCGGATTGCCTGCTGCAACTGGGGGGTCATCGCCAGCTGTTGGCTGAGCCTGAGTTGCAAACCTTGCTTCATAATCCGGCTAGAATTTCCTAAGCAAATGTCGGGTATGCCGACACCTTATCAGAGTCTGAACTCTTCGCCCAAATAAACCCGCTTAACCTGCTCATCTGCAAGAATTTCATCTGGCGTGCCGTGGGCAATCAGATGGCCCTGGCTGACGATATATGCGCGCTCACACACCGCGAGCGTTTCACGCACGTTGTGGTCGGTGATCAGCACGCCGAGGCCGCTGTCACGCAGGTGTTCGATGATCTTTTTGATATCGATAACGGAGATGGGGTCAACGCCGGCAAAAGGTTCATCCAGCAGGATAAACTTTGGATTGGCGGCCAGCGCACGGGCAATCTCGACGCGGCGACGTTCACCGCCCGACAGCGCCTGGCCCATGCTGTCGCGCAGATGGCCAATGTGGAACTCTTCCATCAGCTCATTGGCGCGATCCTGACGCTGCTCTTCCGTCAGGTCGTCACGCACCTGCAGTACCGCCATCAGGTTGTCGTAGACACTCAGACGGCGAAAGATCGACGCTTCCTGCGGCAGATAACCGATGCCGCGGCGCGCGCGCGCATGCAGCGGCAGAATACTGATATCTTCTTCATCAATGATGATGCGGCCGGCATCACGCGGCACGATGCCGACCACCATGTAGAAGGTGGTGGTTTTACCGGCCCCGTTGGGGCCCAGCAGGCCGACAATCTCGCCGGATTTCACCTGCAGGCTGACATCTTCTACTACGCGACGGCCTTTGTAGGCTTTCGCCAGGTTTTCAGCGACTAATGTGGCCATAGCGATCAGTTACTCTTTTTGGGGCTCGCAGACGAACCGTTTTTATCCTGCAGCTGCGACGGCACCAGCACGGTGGTGACACGCTTGCTCTGGCCCTGACTGTAGGCCTGCATTTTCTGCTCTTTCACCAGATAGGTGATGCGATCGCCTTTGATGTTGCTGTCCTGCTGCTCAATAAAGGCGTTGCCGGTCAGCTCGACGAAATCGTTGGCCAGCTCATAGTGCAGTTTGGCGGCGTGACCCTGCACCGGTTTGCCGTTGTCCTGCATCTGATAAAAGGTGGCCGGATTGCCGTAGGCATCAACGATGGTTTTGTTGCTGTCGCCGCCGGGACGCGTTACCACCACTTTATCGGCGGTAATTTTGATGGTGCCCTGGGTCACGATCACGTTGCCGGTAAAGGTGGCGACGTTACCCTGCAAATCGAGCGCCTGGTTCACCGAGTCGATGTTAACCGGCTTGTCCGAATCGCCCGTTAACGCCAGCGCCGGCAGGCTGGTTGCCAGCAGCGCACTCACCAGCAGCAACTTAAGGCTATTTTTGTTCATTTTGAATTTCATAGGAGGTTTTGACCTTTTCAAGCAGCTCGGCATTCTTTGTCCGTAGGTTGCCGCGCATCTTCATGCCAGTGGAGTTAAAACTGCGGCCAAATAGGGTGACCTGATCGTCAGACGTCACATCCTGGCTGACCAGATTAACCTGAGCATTATCCGTGATGATGCGCTCAAGCTGGGAATCCTGCGTCAATGTGTGTACTTCAACGTGGCCATAAAGATACAGCATACGATCTTTCGTCAGCTTTGCCTTGTCAGCACGAACCGACCACGTGGGCACTTTGTTTTCGTCGTAAGTGGTCATCACCGGATTATCGAACCAGCTCACTTCTTCGGCCGAAAAGTAGGTCACTTTATCCGAGACCAGCTTATAGGCCAGCGCACCCGTCGGGTTATACACCACGGTGCTGGAGTTGGCGCTGGTGTAGGTCGGCGCCTGATCGTTGGTCGCCACCGGCGTGGCGCTGTCGTCCTGGTTGGTAAGATTCCAGCCGATCAGCACCAGGGCGATCAGCGCCAGAATCAGCGTTATCCAACGCCTGCTTTTACTCATACTGATTGCCCTTTGGCATCCTCAAATTTGTTCTGCGCTAGCAAAATCAGGTCGCATAGCTCACGTACTGCACCGCGACCGCCAGCAATGCGCGTCACGTAATGCGCGCGCGGCAGTAACACCGGATGCGCATCGGCGACGGCCACGCTCAAACCCGCCTGTGCCATTACCGGCCAGTCGATCAGGTCGTCACCAATATACGCGACCTGGTCTGCCGATAGTGACAGTTTATCCAGGAGTTCGCGCCAGGCCAAAAGCTTATCCGACTGTCCCTGGTAAAGATGCGTAATGCCGAGCGTTTTACAGCGATCTTCCAGCAGTTTAGCGCGGCGGCCGGTAATAATAGCCACTTCGATGTCCGAGGTCAGCAGGCAGCGCACGCCGTAACCGTCGCGCACGTTAAAGGCCTTTAGCTCTTCACCGCTGTTGCCCATGTAAATCAGGCCGTCGGACATCACGCCGTCGACATCGCAAATCAGCAGGCGGATGTTGGCCGCCCGCGCCATCACGTCGGCGCTCACCGGGCCGTAGCAGGTGTCGACCATCGTGGTTTCAGCACTCATTGTTGTTTCCCGTTCAGACCACGCCAGCGCGCAGCATGTCATGCATATGTACCACACCGAGCAGGCGATCGTCATCGGCCACCAGCAGCGCAGTGATGTTTTTGTTTTGCATCAGATTAAGCGCGTCCACCGCCAGCAGGTTAGGGCGCACGCGAATCCCGCCGCGCGTCATCACATCCTGGATGCGGGCCGACTGGAAATCGATGCCCATATCGAAGATGCGGCGCAGGTCACCGTCCGTGAAAATCCCTTCGATTTTCATCAGGTCGTCGACAATCACCGTCAGGCCGAGGTTTTTGCGCGTGATTTCCAGCAGCGCGTCGCGCAGTGAGGCGTCACGGGTGACGTGGGGAATTTCATCGCCGCTGTGCATAATGTCGCTGACGTGCAGCAGCAGTTTGCGCCCCAGCGCGCCGCCCGGGTGCGACAGCGCGAAATCTTCCTGCGTGAAGCCGCGCGCTTCCAGCAGCGCCACCGCCAGCGCATCGCCCATCACCAGCGTGGCGGTGGTGCTGGAGGTCGGTGCCAGCCCGAGCGGACAGGCTTCCTGCGGTACTTTCACGCATAAATGCACATCGGCAGCCCGGCCCATGGCGCTCTCCGGACGGCTGGTCAGGCAAATCAGCTGCACTTTCTGCCGTTTGAGCACCGGGATCAGCGCGAGGATTTCGCCTGACTCGCCGCTGTTCGAGATGGCGATCACCACATCGTTGGTGCTGACCATGCCGAGATCGCCGTGGCTGGCTTCACCCGGGTGGACGAAGAACGCCGGCGTGCCGGTGCTGGCGAAGGTGGCGGCCATCTTCTTGCCGATATGGCCGGATTTGCCCATGCCCATCACCACCACTTTGCCACGGCAGGCAAAGATCATTTCGCAGGCGCGGCTGAAGTCGGCGTTAATATACTGATCGAGCTGTTCCAGCCCTTCGCGTTCAATGCGCAGTACCGCTTTACCTGCCTGCTGGAAGTCGAAATCCGGTTGCTGATGTGACATGGTCAGTCATCCTTAATAGCTTGCGATAAGCGTGGGGCTGAGCCACAGCCACAGCACCCACACGATAAATCCACCTAACAGCAGCGTGCCCGCTATGCGGCCGATGCGGCGCTTGCGCAGCAGGCACAGCAGGGCGAACAGCACGCTGACGCCCAGCATAATCCAGTAATCCCGCGCAAAGGCGTGCGCATCGATCGCGCCGGGATGCACCAGCGCCGGCAGGCCCAGCACAATCGCCAGATTGAAGATATTGGCGCCAATCAGGTTGCCGATGGCGATATCGTCTTCGCCTTTCAGCGCGCCGGCCAGCACCGTGGCCAGTTCCGGCAGGCTGGTACCGACAGCAATCAGCGTCAGTCCCATCACCAGTTCGCTAACGCCGAAGTAATCCGCAAACACCGTGGCGTTGTCGATCACCATGCGCGTCGACATCGGCAGAATAATCAGCGCCACCGCCAGCCAGAGAAACGCCACCGTGTTGCCGCTTTCATCGCGCGGCAGCTCCGCCAGTTGTTCACGCGTCAGGGTGTCATTATTATCGCGCTCGGCCCGCCGGGCGATGCGGATTGCCACCAGCAGATACCCCAGCGCCAGCAGCAGCAGCGCCACGCCATCCAGCCGGCTGAGCTGGTTATCAAACAGCATGATGCCGCTGAGCAGTGAGACCAGCAGCAGCAGAGGGAGTTCGCGGCGAATCAGATTGGAGTGTACGGTTAAAGGGTGCAGCAGCGCAGCGCCACCCAGAATCAGCAGAATATTGGTGATGTTCGAGCCCAGCGCGGTACCCACGGCTAAATCCATCTGACCATGCTGTGCGGCAGAGAACGAGACGATCAGTTCCGGCAGTGAAGTGCCAATGCTCACCACCGTCATGCCAATGATCAACGGGGGAATGCCAAGGGATCGACACAGGATCGCGGCGCTGAACACCAGGCGGTCAGCTCCGTAAGCCAGTAAAATCAATCCGATAAACAGCAGGGCAGTGGCTACGAACATGAAAAATCCTTGATGGATAACGGTGCCGGCAAACCTTGTCCGACAGGTAAAAGCAGTGCGCGTGCGGAATCAGGCGCTGATTTTGACTGTCTGAGAGGCAAAAGTAAATTTTAAGGCCGTTTTCGCCACACCGGACGGGTAAGTTTCTGTAAAACTATCGTGCATTGTGGTTTACCAGGCTACCATCCACCACGTTAATTACGCCCGATCCGTTTAAAGAGGTAATGATGATCCAGCAGCAAACGAATCTGGTTGAGGTTCGTGGCGTCAGTTTTACGCGCGGCAATCGCACCATCTTCGACGACATTTCGCTGACCGTTCCGGCGGGCAAAGTCACGGCGATTATGGGCCCTTCCGGCATCGGTAAAACCACCCTGCTGCGCCTGATTGGCGGGCAGCTGCAGCCGGACAAAGGTGAGATCTGGTTCCGTGACCAGAACATTCCGACGCTGTCGCGCCGTAAGCTGTATGACGTGCGTAAAAAAATGAGCATGCTGTTCCAGTCCGGTGCGCTGTTCACCGACCTTAACGTCTATGAAAACGTTGCCTGGCCGCTGCGCGAACACACCCGGCTGCCAGCTGAATTGCTGCACAGCACGGTGATGATGAAGCTGGAAGCCGTCGGACTGCGCGGCGCAGCACAGCTGATGCCGGCCGAACTCTCCGGCGGCATGGCGCGCCGGGCGGCGCTGGCGCGTGCAATTGCGCTGGAGCCGGAGCTGATCATGTTCGACGAACCCTTTGTCGGCCAGGATCCCATTACCATGGGCGTGCTGGTCAAGCTGATTGATGAGCTCAACCATTCGCTGGGCGTCACCTGCATTGTGGTTTCACACGATGTGCCGGAGGTCTTGAGCATTGCCGACCATGCCTATATTGTTGCCGGGCAAAAGATTATTGCTCAGGGTAGTGCGCCGCAGCTGAGGGAGAATCCCGATCCGCGCGTGCGCCAGTTTATTGAGGGTCATGCGGATGGTCCGGTGCCGTTCCGCTTCGCTGCCGGGGATTACCTCAGCGATCTGACCCGCACAGGGAGAAGCTAAACTGATGTGGTTACAGGCACTGGCGTCATTTGGGCGTCAGGGAATTAACACCTGTGCGGCCTTTGGCCGGGCGGGCTTAATGCTCTTCCATGCGCTGGTGGGTAAACCGGCGTTTCGTAAGCATGCGCCGCTGCTGGTGAAGCAGCTGTACAGCGTGGGCGTGCTGTCATTGCTGATCATTGTGGTCTCCGGCCTGTTCATTGGCATGGTGCTGGGGCTGCAGGGCTATCTGGTACTCACCACTTACAGCGCGGAAACCAGCCTGGGCATGCTGGTGGCGCTGTCGCTGCTGCGCGAACTGGGGCCGGTAGTCACCGCGCTGCTGTTTGCCGGGCGCGCCGGTTCGGCGCTCACTGCGGAAATTGGCCTGATGAAAGCCACTGAGCAGCTCTCCAGCATGGAGATGATGGCGGTTGATCCGCTGCGCCGCGTGGTCTCGCCGCGCTTCTGGGCCGGCTTTATCAGTATGCCGCTGCTGGCGCTGATCTTTACCGCGGTGGGCATTGCCGGTGGCGCGCTGGTCGGGGTGGCCTGGAAAGGCATCGACCCGGGCTTTTTCTGGTCGGCGATGCAGAACGCGGTGGATTTTCGTACCGATGTGATCAACTGCCTGATCAAGAGCGCGGTGTTTGCCATCACGGTGACCTGGATCGCGCTGTTCAATGGGTATGACGCCATCCCGACTTCGGAAGGGATCAGTCGCGCGACGACGCGTACCGTAGTCCATGCTTCGCTAGCGGTGCTTGGACTGGATTTTGTGCTGACGGCACTGATGTTTGGGAATTAATGCAATGCAAAGCAAAAAAAACGAAATCTGGGTTGGCGTGTTTATGCTGGCTGCGCTGCTGGCGCTGCTGTTCCTCAGCCTGCGTGTCGCCGATCTTAAATCGCTGGGTACTGAGCCAACGTGGAAGCTGTACGCCACCTTCGATAATATCGGCGGCCTGAAAGTCAGCTCGCCGGTGAAAATTGGCGGCGTGGTGATTGGCCGCGTCACCGACATTTCACTGGATGACAAAACGCTGTCGCCGCGCGTCACCATGGACATCAGCGAGCAGTATGCCAATAAAATTCCTGACACCAGCTCGCTGGCGATTCGCACCCAGGGTCTGCTGGGTGAGCAGTTCCTCGCGCTCAACTTAGGTTTTGACGATCCGGAGCTTGGCTCGGCGATGCTGAAAGATGGCGGCACGCTGCGGGATACCAAATCGGCGCTGGTGCTGGAAGACCTGATCGGCCAGTTCCTCTACAAGAGCGGCGACAACAAGGACAATGAGAAATCGTCGGGCGCCGCCAGCGCGAGCGCCCCGGCAGCACCTGCTACAACGGAATAACCCAGAGAGGTACAACACGATGTTAAAACGTTTCCTGATGGTGGCCCTGCTGGCCATCGCGCCACTGGCGGCAAACGCAGCGGACGCCAACCAGAGCAATCCGTACAAGATGATGAACGAAGCGGCGGAGAAAACCTTTACCCGCCTGAAGAACGAACAGCCGAAGATTAAGCAGGATCCGAATTACCTGCGCGAAATCGTGCGCCAGGAGCTGCTGCCGTACGTGCAGATTAAATACGCGGGGGCGCTGGTACTGGGCCGTTACTACCGCGAAGCCACGCCGGCGCAGCGCGACGCCTACTTTGCCGCGTTCGGGGATTATCTGGCGCAGGCTTATGGTCAGGCGCTGGCGTTGTATCACGGCCAGACTTACCAGATTCAGCCTGAGCAGCCGATTGGCGATGCCAATATCGTGGCGATTCGCGTCACCATCATCGATCCCAACGGCCGTCCGCCGGTGCGCCTTGATTTCCAGTGGCGCAAGAACAGCCAGACCGGCAACTGGCAGGCTTATGACATGATTGCCGAAGGCATCAGCATGATCACCACCAAACAGAATGAGTGGAGCGATCTGCTGCGCACCAAAGGCATCGACGGCCTGACTGCGCAGCTGAAAACCTATGCCGCGCAGCCTATCACCCTGGACAAGCAGCAATAATGAGCGAACCGTTACGCTGGCAGCGCACTGCCAGCACGCTGGCCCTGAGCGGCAAACTGGACCGCGATACGCTGCTGGCGCTGTGGCAGGCGCGTGACAGCGCCATGGCCGGTATCACCACGATTGACGTGGCGGCGCTGGATCGGGTTGATTCTGCCGGGCTGGCGCTGCTGGTGCATCTGCGCGAAATCGCGCGGGCGCAGGGCACGACGCCGCTTTTCAGTGGTATCACCGATAAGCTCGACTCGTTAATCAAGCTGTACAACCTGCAGCAGATTATTGTTTCTGCGGAACAAATCGCCTGATTAACGGCGCTGCTGACAAAGCCCCTGATTTTTTCAGGGGCTTTTGCGTATTTAAGAGTCAGGCGCTTTCCTCTAAGATATCCGCCTTATTATTATCAAGTGAAGCAATGAGCGATGGAAAATAGTGAAGTTCAGGCCGTGCTAATGCAGGCGCTGCCGTTAGAAGAAGTACATGTCCTCAGCAACGATGGCAGCCATTTCCAGGTCATTGCCGTAGGCGAAATGTTTGGCGAGCTGAGCCGCGTAAAGAAACAGCAGGCTGTGTACGCGCCGCTGATGGAATACATTGCGGATAACCGTATTCATGCGGTGTCCATCAAGACTTATACCCCAGCCGAGTGGGCGCGCGACCGTAAACTCAACGGTTTCTAAGCGCCACTCTGGCTGTTTTGTTGATAGATAATTGAGAGCCGTGTTAATGGACAAATTTCGTGTGCAAGGCCCCACCCGTTTAAGCGGTGAAGTGACCATTTCCGGGGCGAAGAATGCTGCGCTGCCGATTCTGTTTGCTGCGCTGCTGGCTGAAGAGCCGGTAGAGATTCAGAACGTGCCGAAGCTGCGTGACATCGATACCACCATGAAGCTGCTGAGCCTGCTCGGTGCGCGCGTGGAACGCAATGGTTCGGTCCACGTTGATGCGCGCGAAGTTAATGTCTTCAGTGCGCCGTACGATCTGGTGAAAACCATGCGCGCCTCCATCTGGGCGCTGGGGCCGCTGGTGGCGCGTTTTGGCCAGGGCCAGGTTTCTCTGCCGGGCGGCTGTGCGATTGGTGCGCGTCCGGTCGATCTGCACATTACCGGCCTGGAGCAGCTGGGTGCCGAGATCAAACTGGAAGAGGGCTATGTTAAAGCCTCTGTGGATGGCCGCCTGAAGGGCGCGCACATTGTGATGGATAAGGTCAGCGTGGGCGCGACCGTGACCATCATGAGCGCCGCAACGCTGGCGACGGGCACCACCATCATTGAAAACGCGGCGCGTGAACCGGAGATTGTCGACACGGCAAACTTCCTTAACACGCTGGGCGCGAAAATCAGCGGCGCCGGCACCGACAAAATCACCATCGAGGGCGTTGAGCGCCTCGGCGGCGGCGTCTATCGCGTGCTGCCGGACCGTATCGAAACCGGCACCTTCCTCGTGGCCGGCGCTATCTCGCGCGGCAAAGTGGTGTGCCGCAATGCGCAGCCAGACACGCTGGACGCCGTGCTGGCGAAACTGCGTGACGCGGGTGCGGAGATTGAAGTCGGCGAAGACTGGGTGAGCCTGGATATGCACGGCAAGCGTCCGAAAGCGGTTAACATCCGTACCGCACCGCACCCGGGTTTCCCGACCGACATGCAGGCGCAGTTTACGCTGCTCAACCTGGTGGCTGAAGGCACCGGCGTCATTACCGAGACCATCTTCGAAAACCGCTTCATGCACATCCCGGAGCTGATTCGTATGGGCGCGCACGCCGAAATCGAAAGCAACACCGCTATCTGTCACGGTGTTGAAACCTTGTCCGGCGCGCAGGTGATGGCGACCGATCTGCGTGCGTCAGCCAGTCTGGTACTGGCAGGCTGCATTGCAGAAGGTGCGACGCTGGTGGATCGTATCTACCACATCGATCGTGGCTACGAGCACATTGAAGACAAGCTGAAAGCGTTAGGCGCCAACATCGAGCGCGTCAGCGGCGAGTAATCCTTTGTCCTGATTGCCAGGCATGAAAACCAGTCACGACAGCGTGGCTGGTTTTTTTTTGCTTTACCCGCGTGAGACGATCTTTTTCAGATCCTGGGGCGATCGAATGCGCTTTTTACGATCCAGCAGACGCTGTGTGACCGGATCAAAATAGCGGCTGGGCCAGATCTCGGAAGGATGGACCTTCAGCGCCGTGGCGATCAGCCATTCACCTTTAGGCCAGGGGCGTGACAGCGCGTTGGCCCAGCGTCGATGAACTGAGGCCAGATTGACGTGACAGGGCGGCCAGTGACGTACCGCGCTTGCGCAGGGCCGCAATGATATCTGCCGGATGCCAGTCTTCTCTCCTTGCATGCATAACTCTCTTCTCCGTGTCCGTGTCCGTGTTAGTGCTCCATCTCTGCAGCGCTGTGGCTCTCCTGCGCAGAGATAACTGGAAAAATCCGGATTTTTATAGCAAATAATTTCCATATGTTTCCAGTAATTGTTTTGCCTGTGCACGAAACTGCGCAGTTTTTCGCAAAAATGCTGCAAGGGAATGTAATCAGACCGGCAGGGCAGGGGGAGAAATAAAAACGGGGCCGGACGGCCCCGTAGCAGGTCAGAAATCGCGCTGCACCGACATATGTGCCAGCGCTTCCAGCGCGCTGCGCCACGGCGTTTCTGGCAGTGCCTGTAGCGCCGCGATGGCTTTATCCGCCTCTTCTTCGGCGCGTTTGCGCGTCCATTCCAGCGAACCGGTTTGCTGCATTGCCGCCAGCACCGGCTCCAGCAAATGACGGCCATTACCTTCTTCGATCGCCTTGCGGATCATCTGCGCCTGCTCTGGCGTGCCGTTGTGCATGGCGTGCAGCAATGGCAGCGTCGGCTTACCTTCGCTCAGATCGTCACCGGTATTTTTGCCCAGCGTCTCGCCGTCGGCGCTGTAATCCAGCAGATCGTCGATCAGCTGAAACGCCGTACCGAGATAGCGGCCATAATCCTGCAGCGCTTTCTCCTGCGCTGGCGTGGCTTCCGCGAGAATCGCCGAAGCCTGCGAAGCGGCTTCAAACAGGCGGGCGGTTTTGCTGTAGATCACCCGCATGTAGCTCTCTTCGGTGATATCCGGATCGTTGCAGTTCATCAGCTGCAGCACTTCCCCTTCGGCGATCACGTTCACCGCTTCGGACATCAGTGCAAGGATCTTCAGCGATCCCATGCTGGTCATCATCTGGAAGGCGCGGGTATAGATAAAATCCCCGACCAGCACGCTCGCCGCATTGCCGAACGCGGCGTTAGCGGTGGCTTTGCCACGGCGCATATCGGATTCATCCACCACATCATCGTGCAGCAGCGTCGCCGTGTGGATAAATTCGATCAGCGCCGCATTGGTCACATGCAGCGATCCCTGATAATTCAGCGCGCGTGCTGACAGCACCGCGATCATCGGACGGATGCGTTTGCCTCCCCCGCTGATGATGTAATAGCCCAACTGGTTAATCAGTGAGACATCTGAATTCAGCTGGTCGAGGATGGTCTGGTTGACGGCCGCCATGTCCTGCGCGGTTAATTCGTTAATCTGTTCTAAGTTCATTCGTCTGTTCAGCTTTGACTCGTTTTCTGCATGGTAAGCGCTTTTACCCAGCGTGAGTTCAGGTAATCTGTTACTGATTGTACTTGAAAAATCGGGTTGAGAAACGTTTGCATTCGTCCTGCGCTTTTTTTCTGCAAGAGAGTGCAAAGTGCACTTGTCTTCTGCTGGAGTTTTGCGTAGAATTCGCGCCCTATTGTGAATATTTATCGCGCCGCCTGATGAACAGAAAGGCATGCGCAGAAGCGGAGTTTTATATGTACGCGGTTTTCCAAAGTGGTGGTAAACAACACCGAGTAAGCGAAGGTCAGACCGTTCGCCTGGAAAAGCTGGACATCGCAACCGGTGAAACCATCGAGTTCGACCAGGTTCTGATGATTGCAAATGGCGAAGACGTGAAAATCGGCGCGCCACTGGTTTCAGGCGGTGTGATCAAGGCAGAAGTTGTTGCTCACGGTCGTGGCGAGAAAATTAAAATCGTTAAGTTTCGTCGTCGTAAACACTACCGTAAGCAAGCTGGTCACCGTCAGTGGTTCACTGATGTGAAAATCACTGTGATCAGCGCGTAAGAGGAGATCTGACAAATGGCACATAAAAAGGCTGGTGGCTCGACTCGTAACGGTCGCGACTCCAATGCAAAACGTCTGGGTGTTAAGCGTTTCGGTGGTGAATCTGTTCTGGCAGGTAGCATCATCGTTCGTCAGCGTGGTACCAAATTCCACGCCGGTAACAACGTAGGTTGTGGTCGTGACCACACTCTGTTTGCTACCGCAGACGGCAAAGTTAAATTCGAAGTTAAAGGTCCTAACAACCGTAAATACATCAGCATCGTTGCTGAGTAAGGTTGTTGTGCCGCAGACGATTAACGTCTGAACACACGAATGGAAGGCCCCGCAGCTTTGCGGGGCTTTTTACATTCTGCCGCAGGTTACGGCAATCACGCTGACCTTGCGCCTCAGTTTGCTGTACACTTTATGTACACATGGCTTTGCCAATCCTGTATTATCCGCCGCCGGTCAGCGCAGAAGACCCTGGCGGACCCGTTTGTCGCCCGCAGCGTGGCGCAAACGACAGTGTGACGGAGATAAAAAATGAAGTTTGTTGATGAAGCGACGATCCTGGTGGTCGCGGGTGATGGTGGCAACGGTTGCGTCAGCTTCCGCCGCGAGAAGTACATTCCCAAAGGGGGACCGGACGGCGGTGACGGCGGTGACGGCGGTGATGTTTACCTGCTGGCGGATGAAAACCTCAACACCCTGATCGATTATCGTTTCGAAAAATCTTTCCGCGCCGAACGCGGCCAGAATGGCCAGAGCCGTGACTGTACCGGTAAACGCGGTAAAGACATCATTGTTAAAGTGCCGGTCGGTACGCGCGTGATCGATCAGGGCACGGGCGAAACGCTGGGCGACATGACGCGCCATGAGCAGAAGCTGATGGTGGCGAAGGGTGGCTGGCACGGTCTGGGCAACACCCGCTTCAAATCGTCCGTGAACCGTACGCCGCGTCAGAAAACCATGGGCACGCCAGGTGAGAAGCGCGACCTGCAGCTGGAACTGATGCTGCTGGCAGACGTGGGGATGCTGGGTCTGCCTAACGCTGGTAAATCGACCTTTATCCGCGCGGTATCAGCGGCGAAGCCAAAAGTGGCGGATTATCCGTTCACTACCTTAGTGCCAAGCCTCGGCGTGGTACGTATGGACAGCGAAAAGAGCTTCGTGGTCGCCGACATTCCCGGCCTGATTGAAGGCGCAGCGGAAGGCGCGGGTCTCGGAATTCGCTTCCTCAAGCATCTGGAGCGCTGCCGTGTGCTGCTGCACCTCATCGACATCGCGCCAATCGACGAATCCGATCCGGTAGAGAACGCCCGCATCATTCTCGGCGAGCTGGAGAAATACAGCGACAAGCTGTACCAGAAACCGCGCTGGCTGGTATTCAATAAAACCGACCTGCTGAGCCGTGAAGAGGCGGAAAGCCGCGCTAAAGCGATTGCCGAAGCGCTGGGCTGGGATGAGAAATACTATCTGATCTCCGCTGCCAGCCGTGATGGTGTCAATGAGCTGTGCTGGGATGTGATGAGCTTTATCATCGCGAATCCAAAAGAAGCGGAAGAAGAAGCGAAGCAGCCAGAGAAAGTGGCCTTCATGTGGGATGATTACCACCGTGAAGCGCTGGAAAATGCTCAGGAAGTGGAAGAAGACGAAGACTGGGATGACGACTGGGATGAAGACGACGACGAAGGCGTCGAGATCATTTATCAGCGTTGATGTCAGCGAAAAAAGCGGCCAGATGGCCGCTTTTTTTATTGCTGTTTAGCGCAGAGCACCAGCCCGTACAATCATTCCTTCTCCCCGCGGGAGAGAGCACCAGCCCGCACCATCATTCCCTCTCCCCGCAGGAGAAAGTACCAGCCCGCACAAACATTCCCTCTCCCCGTGGGAGAGGGCAGGGTGAGGGCATCAGGCCGCAGCGGAACCAAACCTACCCCAGCACCGCCACCGTCAGCCGCGAACTGCAGCACAGCTGATCGCGACCATTGCGTATCTCAATCTGCCAGCTCTGATTGCGCGCCCCCAGATGCAGCGGACGACAAACACCGCGCACCTCGCCGCTGCTCACCGCCCGATGATGGCTGGCGCTCACCTCAATGCCCACCACGCTTTTACCTTCTTCCACGCTCAGGTAACCGGCAATGGAGCCCATCGACTCCGCCAGCACCACCGACGCGCCGCCGTGCAGCAGGCCAAACGGCTGCTGCGTGCGGCTGTCTACCGGCATGGTGGCCTCCAGATAATCGCCACCGATCGCGGTAAACACGATGCCCAGATGCGCCACCAGCGAGTTATCGCCCAGCTGATTCAGCGTGGCGAGATCCACCGTACGTTTCCAGATTGCCATGCCTCAGGCTCCCAGCGTTGCGCCACCGTCCACCACAATATCCTGCAGCACCACGTGGCTGGCAAGATCCGAGGCGAGGAACAGGATGTTGTTCACGATCTCCTGCGGCTGGGCGATCTTACGCAGCGGGATCCCCAGCTTGTACTGATCCGGGAAACCGTTAATCATCTCCTGCTCGGCTTCCGGCGTATGCCACAGGCTGCGCTGCATATCGGTATCGGTTGATCCCGGTGAGACAATGTTGCAGCGCACGCCGTAGGGCGCCATCTCCAGGCCAACCGTCTGGCACAGGCTGCGCAGCGCTGCTTTGGACGCGCCATAGGCTGACATGCCGAGGCGCGGGGCGTGCGCGGCGTTAGAGGCGATAGTGACAATCGCGCCAGCGCGCTGCTGGCGGAAGACCGGCAGCGTCTGCTGGAACAGGTTAAACGCGCCGCCGGCGTTGACGGCGAGGCACGCCTGCCAGTCATCAAACGACAGCGCATCGGTGCTGCCGATGCGCAGAATGCCCGCGCCGTTCACCAGGATATCCAGCCGCGGCTGGCTGGCCAGCAGTGACTGACAGCAGTCGCGCACCGCAGCGCTATCGGCGACGTCCAGCTGGCAGGTGGTAAACGGATAGTCATCCTGGCCAAAGTGCAAATCAAAACCGGTCACCTGCGCACCGGCCTGATGGAACGCCAGCGCGGTGTGATAGCCGATGCCTTTGCCGGCACCGGTCACCCAGACAATTTTTCCGCTGAAATCAAAACAGGCGCTCATTATGCTGGCACCCGTGACAGCAGCGCCCACCAGCCATCAATGCTGGGGTTTTTCGCCAGGCTGATGAAGTCGATATCGCTGTGCACCTGACGCCAGCGCGCCGCCAGCGCCATCACGCGCACCGAATCCAGCCCATAATCGATCAGGTTTTCATCATCTTCCGGCACGTCATCATCTTCCAGCAGCGGCAGAATCAGCGCGCGCAGCGCGTCCTTGCTCTGTGGCAGCGGCATCAGGTCGGCGGTCATCACCACTTTGCCACTGCGACCTGCGGTGTAGGTCAGCGCCATCATATGCTCGTCGCGCGAGAAGTCGGCCAGCGCATCGGCCACCATAAACGGCTGGATGTTACGCATGAAGGCGTCGGTAGCGGTGGTCAGGCAGCCGATGTGGGCATACACGCCAGTAATGATCAGCTGATCGCGGCCCATCTCCTGCAGGATAGATTCCAGCGGCGAGCGCACGAACGCGCTGTAGCGCCATTTAGTCAGCACTTGATCATCCTGATCCGGTGCCAGCGCGTCGACGATCTTCTGCTGATCCGGATGTTTGTTCAGCCCCGGTCCCCACATATCATTCAGCAGCGCGCGATCCTCATCGCTTTGCTGGTTGGGCTGGGCGGTATAGAACACCGGAATGCCCTGCGCTTTGCAGTAAGCGCGCAGGCGGGCAATGTTCTCCACCACCTGATTCACCAGCGGGCTGTCTTCGCCCCAGAAGTTGAGGAAATAGGCCTGCATATCGTGAATCAGCAGCGCCGCGCGCTGCGGCTCCAGCGCCCATTGTACTTTGTTAGCCGGCAGCTCAGTGGCGGCGGGCAGCGCATAAGAGGTCAGTTTTGGAATAGCCATTACAATCTCCGGAAAAAATCAGGCTTGCGTCTGCTCAGCAAGCTGTTGGCGTAAACGTTTTTTATCCACTTTGCCCACCGGGGTCAGCGGCAGGGCGTCGACGCAGGTAATGCGGTCGGGAAGTTTGAATTCGGCAATGCCCAGCTCGCGCAGATGGCGGCGCAGCGCGACCGGTTTCACCGGCTGGCGCGCCACAATGAAGGCACAGCTCTTTTCACCCATCAGCTCGTCATGCATGGACACCAGCGCGGCGTGGATCACATCCGGATGGCGCAGCAGCAAGTTTTCGATCTCTTCTGCGGCGATCTTCTCGCCACCGCGGTTGATCTGATCCTTTTCGCGTCCCTGTACGGTGATGTAACCCTGAGCGTTGATCTCAATCAGATCGCCTGAGCAGTAAAAACCGTTGGCGTCGAAGCTGGCGGCATTGTGCTCCGGGCTGTTGTAGTAGCCCCGGAAGGTGTAAGGGCCGCGCGTCATCAGGCGACCCACCTGGCCCGGCGGCAGCGGATTGCCGTTCTCGTCGGCCACCCACACTTCGTCATCGTCCGAAATCGGCCGCCCCTGGGTAGTCAGAATGGTTTGCTCGTCATCGCCGAAGCGCGTGTAGTTAACCAGCCCTTCCGCCATGCCAAACACCTGCTGCAGCTGGCAGCCGATTTCACGCTGAATGCGTGCGGCCAGCGTTTCGCCCAGTTTGGCTCCGCCCACCTGAATGCGCTGCAGCGAGGCCAGCGCTGTATTGCTGCCCCACTCCTGAATTGCCTGCAACCACAGGCTGACCGCCGGCGGCACCAGGCCGGTATCGGTCACCTGGTGCTGCTCAATCAGCGGGAAGCAGAGCGTGGCGCTGGGATCCGCGGCGAGAATCACCTGGCCGCCGGCATAGAACACCCCGAGCGAACCGGGGGAACTCATGGCAAAGTTATGCGGCGCGGGCAGGGCGATCAGATAGCGCGTGTCGGCGTTGATGTGGCAAATCTCGTCACTGGCGCGAATGCTGTAGTAGTAGTCGTTGTGGGTGCGCGGAATCAGCTTCGGCGTGCCGGTGCTGCCGCCGGAGAGCTGGAAAAACGCCACTTCATCGGCGGCCGTCGGTGTCGCGACAAAATCGCCAGCCGCTTCATCCTGCAGCGACGCCAGCGTATTTTCCGCCTGCGCGTCGTTACGCAGGATCACCTGCTGCAGCGTGGGCTGCGCCTCGCACAGCGTGGCGATGAAGTCGTCGCTGGCAAACAGCGCGTGCTGGCGATCGGCGATCAGCAGTTTCGGTGCAATCTGCTGCGCATAGGCCAGCAGTTCAGTGCGCTGATGGCTGAACAGCGCGTACACCGGGACCACGCCCAGCTTAAACAGGGCAAACAGCGTAACGTAAAAGTCCGCCACGTTGCCGAGCTGCACCAGCGCCGTGTCACCGCGCTGTAAACCGCGCCGCTGCAGCGCCGCCGCCAGATTATCACTGCGCTGCGCCAGCTGGCGGTAGCTGAGCTGCACAGGGCCGTCGATCACGGCGATAGCGTCGTTTTCGCGATGGCGGTCGATGATGTCGGTCAGCGGCACGTCGATCCAGTAGCCTTTTTCGCGGTAGCGCGCGGCCAGATGTGCCGGCCAGCGGCTGAAGGGAATGCTCATGCTTGTTCCTTTATTGCAGTCCAAAAGCGCGCAACATGGTGTCCAGCTTCACACCCGTTTCGCGCCATTCTGATTCCGGTTGCGAGTCGGCGACGATGCCAGCGCCGGCAAACAGCCGCACGCGCGTGCCGTTTACCGTTCCGCAGCGAATGGTCACTACCCATTCGCCGTTGCCTTCGCTGTCGCACCAGCCGACGATGCCGCCAAACAGCTGGCGATCAAAGGGTTCGAGCTGCTGAATCAGCTGCTGCGCGCGGGCGTGCGGGAAGCCGCTCAGGGCAGGGGTTGGGTGCAGCAGCGCAGCCAGCGACAGCGCGTTTTCGCGCTCATCCTGCACTTCGCCATCGATTTGCGTCGCCAGATGCCACAGCGTGGCGGTGGTGATCAGCGACGGCACGGTAGGCACTGACAGCAGGCGGCTACGCGGCTGCAGCGTGCTGCGCATCGCGTCGGTCACCAGCTGATGTTCGTGGCGATCTTTGGCTGACGCCATCAGGGTGTTACCTGCCGCGCGATCGGCGCTGACGTCGTCATGATGGCGGCGCGCCGAGCCGGCCAGCGGGCAGGAGGAGAAATCGCGCCCCTGTTTGCGCAGCATCAGTTCCGGGCTGGCGCCTACCAGCGCGCCTCCTTCCGCCAGCGGCAGATGGAAATGGTAGCTATTGGGATTTTGCGCGATCACGCGCTGCATCAGCGCGGCGGTATCCACCGGCTGCTCCGTGACGATATCCATCAGGCGCGACAGCACCACTTTGTCCGGATCGCCGCGCTGGATGGTGGCAACGGCGTCGGCCACCATGCCGGTAAATACCGCGTGGTCTGGCACTGCCGTCCGCCGCCGCACTGCCGGCAGATCGCTCTGCTGCACCGGCAGCGCCTGTTGCAGGTCGGCGCGATTAAAGCTCTGCCAGGATTCGGGTATGAACAGCGACGCTGGCTGGCTGACGTCAAACGGAATCGCGCCCACCAGCAGCGGATTGGCGATCCCCTGCTTTTTCGCCGCGGCAAAGTGCTGGCGCAGCTGCTGTTGAAAGTCGCCCTGCAGCAGCGCGGCATCGCCCACCGGCGTGTTGATCGTGGTATAGCACCCCTGGGTGGCCAGGCTGCGCCATGGCGAGGTGAAAAGGAAACCGCGGCACAGCGCGGAAAAATCCTTCAGCCAGGCATTTTCAAACGTGGAGCTTTCCACCATAATTTTCACCTATAAATGATAAGATTATTAAGAATGATTATCATTTTTATTATGGCTCTGTAACCTACGTCGAAAGGGGCAAAGAGTCAATCCATTCGCGGGATTTACCGTGCTGTCAGACGTAAGCGGCGGCTGACGCCGGGCCAGGCATTAAGCTAAAAGGTGGATCAAAACTTATGAATAAATGCGGTTTATGGGGCATGGCTGTCCTGTTGTTCATTTTCCAGTCGCTGTCAGGGACAGCGCGGGCCGACCAGGGCTGGCCGCGCAGCGTACAGGGCGCGACCGGAACGGTAACGCTTCACCAGGCACCGCAGCGCATTGTCTCCACCAGCGTCACGCTGACCGGCTCGCTGCTGGCGATTGACGCGCCGGTCATCGCCTCAGGCGCGACCGCACCGAAAAGCCGCCTGGCCGACGATCAGGGCTTCTTCCGTCAGTGGGGCGAGGTGGCAAAGCAGCGCCACGTTAAGCGGCTGTATATTGGTGAACCGAGCGCCGAGGCGATTGCGGCGCAAGCCCCGGATCTGATCATCGTCAGCGCCACCGGTAATGACTCCGCCCTGAAGCTGGTCAGTCAGCTGTCCGCCATTGCACCCACGCTGGTGGTCAACTACGACGATAAGAGCTGGCAGGATGTGGTTACGCTGCTGGGGCAGGCCACCGGCCATGAAGCACAGGCGGCGCAGCGCGTAAAAGAGTTCGACGATCGCGAAGCGGCGCTGAAGCAGGCTATTACGCTGCCACCGCAGCCGGTCTCCGCGATGGTATGGAACGGTGATGGCCGGGCAGTGAATCTGTGGACCGCCGCATCGGCGCAGGGCAAACTGCTGCAGCAGCTCGGTTTTACTCTGGCGCAGCCGCCGGCTGACACGCAACAGGGGCACAGCATGGGCCAGCGCAAAGACATTATTCAGCTCTCGGGCGAGAATCTCGCCGCCAGCCTGACCGGTCACAGCTTCCTGCTGTTTGCTGGCGATGACAAAACCGCGCAGTCAGTGCTGAGCAACCCGTTCCTGGCACAAAACGCGGCGGTGCGCGATAAGCAGGTCTATGCGCTGGGCATCGACACCTTCCGGCTGGATTACTACAGCGCCAGCAATCTGCTGACGCGTCTGCATCAGCTGTTCGTCAAATCATGATGTTTGCTGCGCCAGCACGGGCGCGGGCGCCTGATAGCGCCGTAATCCTTTCATCATCAGCCACATCATGACGCCAAGCAGTGTCGCGGCACAGCCAAACGCCGCGGCAGCCTGCGCCGGTAACAGCCACGAACCGAGGGCACCAATCAGCGCGGCGCCGAGGGCATCGCCGCACACGTTCTGCGCCGTCCACAGGCTGTTGATGCGGCCCAGCAGATGATCCGGCGTCAGCAGCTGAATCATCGCGTACTGCACCAGGCTGTTGATGGCACTGAAATAGCCGAAGCCCGCCAGACACAGCAGCGCCAGCCACAGCGTCGGCATCAGGCTGAACAGGCCCAGGGCGACGAAACCGGCCACGGCACTGCCCAGCACCAGCCGCCCAGGGCGCGCCGCCTGTTTCAGCCTGCCGCTGGTAAATGCACCCACGGCGGCACCGAGCGGCACGGCGGCGTACAGCATACCTAGCTGGTCGGCGCTGACTGACCAGTGCGGTGCCAGCGCCGGGTACAGCACGCGGATGGCGCTGGCCAGCGTCACCAGCGCACCGGTCAGCGCCACCATGCCGACCAGCGGGCTGGCGAACAGGAACTGCACGCCGGTTGCCAGCGCCCGCAGCGGATGCTCGCGCGGCTGCGGAGGCGGGGGCAGCGCAGGTAGCTGCAGCAGCGTCAGCACCGTCAGCAGCGTGCCGAAGGCGGTCAGTCCGTAATTCCACAGCACGCCGCCGTGCGCGATCACCACACCAGCAATTGCCGGCGATAAAATCGAGCCGAAGCGCACCGTCAGCATGGTGATCGCGCCGGCCTGCATAATGTTTTCGCGTCCCACCAGCGCCGGCGTAGCGGCCAGCAGCGCCGTGACGCCAATCGCACCGAAAAAGCCGTCCCACAAGCCCAGCAGATAGACCGCCAGCAGCGAAGGCGCGGGCAGCGCGGCATTTATCGCCAGCGCGACAAAGCCCAGCCCGCAGGTGGTGCGGGCAAACAGGATCAACTTCTTACGCTCATAGCGATCGGCCAGCACGCCGCCGGTCAGCAGGCCAGTAAACATGCCGGCAGCGGACAGTGTGACGGCGAGGCCCACCAGCAACGGTGAATGGGTCATCTGCTGAATCTGCACCGGCACGGCAACGGCCAGCATACCGAGCGCCACAATCGAGATAAAACGCGCAATAAACACCGCGCGAAACGCCGCGTGGGTTTTCAGCAGTGAGAGATCGATAAAGTGAGAGGGTTTGTTCATTGTTTCGCCTTTTTGCACCAATTTTCCTCATCATCCGCGAGGCGACTCATGGTAACATAGGCAAACGCGAGTAATAACGATAACAAATATCATTATCACATTACGTTGCACCGCAACGACGTCGAACAGTGAAGGTTTAGAACGCTATGCGCCAGATCCGTGCATTAGCAGGCTCAGGGATTCTGCTTTTGCTCCTCATGGCGCTCAGTCTGATGCTGGGTGCCAAATCAATACCGCTTTCCGATGTGTATCACGCTCTCACCGCCTCCTGCTCCAGCGCGGAGTGCATCATCGTGCGCGATGCGCGCCTGCCGCGCACGCTGGCCGGGCTGCTGGCGGGCGTGGCGCTGGGGCTGGCGGGCGCGCTGATGCAGAGTCTTACGCGTAATCCGCTGGCCGAGCCGGGCATTCTGGGCGTGAACGCCGGCGCCGGTTTTGCCATCGTGCTCGGCATCGCGCTGCTGGGGGCGGACTCCCCGCTGCAGTGGCTGACGCTGGCCTTCAGCGGCGCGCTGCTGGCGGCGCTGCTGATGACGGTGATTGGCGCGATGGGCGGCGGGCGCGTCAATCCGGTGCGTCTGACGCTGGCGGGCGTGGCGCTGGCGGCGGTGCTGGAGGGCTTAACCTCCGGCCTGTCGCTGCTCAATCCGGACATTTACGATCACCTGCGCTTCTGGCAAAGCGGCTCGCTGGATATCCGCGATTTCAGCGTGTTGCGTACCCTGAGCCCGGCGGTGCTGGCCGGTGCGGCGCTGGCGCTGGGTCTGGCGCAATCGCTGAACAGCCTGAGCATGGGCGGTGATATGGCGGCGGCGCTGGGTACGCGCGTGGTGCGCACCCAACTGCTGGGCCTGCTGGCGATTGCCTTACTGAGCGGCGCGGCGACCGCCGCCGTCGGGCCGATCGCTTTTATCGGCCTGATGACGCCGCATTTTGCCCGCTGGCTGGTGGGCAACGATCACCGCTGGCTGCTGCCGGCGACGGCGCTGATCACCCCGGCGCTGCTGCTGGCGGCGGATATTCTGGGGCGGATGATGGTGGCAGGCGAACTGCGTGTCTCAATTGTGACCGCCATCCTTGGCGCGCCGATGCTGATTTTGCTGGTGCGGCGCCAGCGCGGGCGAGGTGGACTATGACGCGGCGTGCCTGGTTGCATGGCGGCTGGCTGCTATTAGCGTGTGCGCTGCTGACATGGCTGGCGCTGACGCGCGGTGCGCTGCCGATTACGGCGGAGCAGGTGTGGCAGGCGCTGCGCGGGCAGGGAGCGGCTAATGTGCAGCTGATTGTGGTGGAGTGGCGGCTGCCGCGCGTGCTGATGGCGCTGCTGATCGGTGCGGCGCTGGGTGTCAGCGGGGCAATTTTTCAGTCGCTGCTGCGTAACCCGCTCGGCAGCCCGGATATTCTCGGCTTCAATACCGGCGCTTACAGCGGCGTGTTGGTGGCGCTGGTGCTGTTCAATCAAAGTATTACCGCGATGACCGGGGCCGCGCTGATCGGCGGTATCGCGACGGCTGCGCTGGTGTATCTGTTTGCCTGGCGCAACGGGGTGGAAACGTTTCGGTTAATCATCGTGGGCATCAGCGTGCGTGCGCTGCTGATGGCGCTCAATGCCTGGCTGATTATCAGCGCTTCGCTGGAGTCGGCGCTCAGCGCCGGGCTGTGGAGCGCCGGCTCGCTTAACGGCATCACCTGGGCGAAAACGCCGCCGGTGGTGACGGTGCTGCTGCTGTCGCTGCTGCTGGTGGCGCTGTTAACGCGCCGCATGCGTCTGCTGGAGATGGGCGACGACACCGCCTGCGCGCTCGGCGTGCCGGTGGAGCGCAGCCGCCTGTGG
The DNA here is from genome assembly GCF_043544755.1 of Pantoea sp. SGAir0184. Classification (NCBI taxonomy): domain Bacteria; kingdom Pseudomonadati; phylum Pseudomonadota; class Gammaproteobacteria; order Enterobacterales; family Erwiniaceae; genus Pantoea; species Pantoea sp. SGAir0184. The sequence goes on along the minus strand of NZ_CP028050.1, from coordinate 3,671,148 downwards.
CTGATGCTGCTGGGCGTGCTGCTGACCGCGGCGTCCACCGCGCTGGCGGGGCCGATCTCGTTCGTGGCGCTGCTGGCACCGCAGATTGCGCGCCGGCTGAGCGGCGGGGAAAAAGGCGCGTTGTGGCTGGCGGCGCTGTGCGGCGCGCTGCTGTTGTGCGCCGCCGATTATGCCGCGCAGCATCTGTTCCTGCCTTATCAACTGCCGGTTGGCGTGATCACCGTCAGCCTGGGCGGACTCTATCTGATTGCATTACTGGTGCGGGAGGCGCGACGCCAATGATCGATATTCCTTCTCGGCTGTATGGCGAAGGCCTGACGCTGGGTTATGACAAAAAAGTGGTGGCGGAAAATCTCTCGGTGGCGATTCCGCAAGGGGAGCTGACCGTGATTATCGGCCCTAACGCCTGCGGTAAATCCACCCTGCTGCGCACTCTCAGCCGCCTGCAGGCACCGCTGAAAGGCGACGTGCTGCTGGACGGCGAGGCGATTGCACGTTATCCCACCAAAGAGGTGGCGCGCCGTCTTGGCCTGCTGCCGCAGAGTTCAAACGCACCGGCGGGCATCAGCGTGAGCGAGCTGGTGGCGCGCGGACGTTATCCGCATCAGTCACTGTTTGGCCGCTGGCGCGCGGAGGATGAAGCGGCGGTGCAGCAGGCGATGCTGGCCACCGGCGTGGCGGACCTGGCGCAACAGGCGGTCGATACTCTGTCCGGCGGGCAGCGTCAGCGCGTATGGATCGCCATGGTGCTGGCACAGCAGACGCCGCTGCTGCTGCTGGATGAGCCCACCACCTGGCTGGATATTACCCACCAGATTGAGCTGCTTGAGCTGATGCAGACGCTCAACCAGCAGCATGGCCGCACGCTGGTGGTGGTGCTGCACGACCTTAATCATGCCTGCCGCTACGCCACCCATCTGATCGCCATGCGTCACGGGAAGATCATTGCCGAGGGCAAGCCTGGCGAGATTGTGACGCCAGCACTGATTGAGCAGGTGTACGGATTACGCTGTGTGATTGTTGAGGATCCGGTGGCGCATACGCCAATGATTGTGCCGCTGGGGCGCGGGCGCTAAGGCGGAGAAGAGGCTGTGGTGTAAACGTTTTCTGCCATGCGGTTCCCTCTCCCGTCGGGAGAGGGTGAGGGCAAAACCGCTATGCCAGCAACTGCTGCAATAGCGGCCCGATCTGCTCAAACATGCGAGGCGAGATAATCTCGACGTGGGCGCAATCCATCGGCCACACCGTCAGCTCACCGACATAGGGCGCCCAGGCGCGGCGCGCATCCTGGCCTGGCTGCTGCGTCTGTTCGGCGAGGAACAGCGTAGCGCGGCCGCCGAAGCGTGCGCTGTGCGCCGTGGCCAGCAGACGCACCGAGCTGGCGTAGTTGGCTTCGATGGTATCGAACATGGCCTGCATCTCTTCACCGGCCTGATGGCGCTGCGCGGCGATAAACTGTTCGCGCTCGCGATTCACCTCCTCCAGCACCGCCGGATCCAGCACATTCTCGCCGCGCTTCTCATCCCAGTTCTGCGTTTCCGGCGGCCAGGTGTCGAGCAGGCCAAGGAAGGCGACCTCTTCACCCGCCGCTTCCAGCCGGGCAGCAATGCCCTGCGCCAGCGTACCGCCCAGCGAGTAGCCGAGGAAATAGTAGGGCCCGTGCGGTTGTACCTCGCGCAGCGTACGCAAATGCGCTTCACAGACCTCATCGAGGTGCGCGCTCTGGTTCAGTGGTCCCTGCGTGTCTGGCGACTGAATGCCGACCAGTGACCAGCGTGGGTCAAGGTAACGCTGCAGCACGCTGAACTGCCAGGCGAAGCCGGACGCCGGGTGGAAGCAGAACAGCGTCGGTCCGCTGCCTTTACGCAGCGGCAGCACTGCTTCAAAGCCCGCCTGCTGATGGGATTGTCCATCGCTCAGCAGCGCCGCCAGTTTTTCCACCGTCGGGGCGATCATGATCTGCCCGACCGAGACCGGCAGCTGGAGCTCGCGGCGCAACTGCGCGGCCAGGCGCATCGCCAGCAGCGAATGGCCACCGAGCGCAAAGAAATCATCCTGCGCACCGATCGTGTCGCAGGCCAGCAGGCGGCAGAACGCTGCGGCCAGCGTGCTCTCTAAACCGGGCAGTGGCGCGCGCCCCTGGCGCTGCGTGGTGCTCTGCGGCAGCGGCAGCGCTTTGCGATCCAGTTTGCCGTTGCTGCTGAGCGGCAGCGCCTCCAGCTGGACGATGGCCACCGGCACCATGTGTGCCGGTAGCTGCTGTGCCAGCGCGTGACGCAGCGCGTCGCCATCCACCGGCTGAGGCGCCACCACGTAGCCCACCAGCTGACGCGCATCGCCCTGTGCCGTCGCACTACCCAGCACCACCGCATGCGTCACCGCCTGCTCAATGCCGGGCTGGGCGCACAGCGCATGATCGATTTCGTTCAGCTCAATGCGCTGACCGCGGATCTTCAGCTGGTCATCGCTGCGCCCGAGATACTCCACCGCACCGTTGTCCAGCCAGCGCGCTACGTCGCCGGTCAGGTACATGCGCTCGCCAGCGACGTACGGGTCGGCGATAAAGCGGCTGGTGGTCAGCTCCGGTCGGTTGAGATAGCCATGCGCCAGCTGAATGCCGGTAAGATAGAGATCGCCGGCCACGCCCGGCGGCACCGGCTGCATTTGCGCATCAAGAATGCGCAGGCCGGTGTTCCACACCGGGAAGCCGATCGGTACGCTCGGGCCATCGACGGCGGCGAGCGCCGCGCCATACGCCGGATACCAGCTGACATCAACGGCCGCTTCGGTCGGCCCATACAGATTGTGCAGCGGCACGCGGGTCAATGTTTCCCAGCTGCGCGACAGATCGGTGGGCAATGCTTCACCGCTGCAGAACACATTGCGCAGGCTGGCGCAGCAGGCTATCGCGGCCGGGTGGTCGAGCGCCGCGACAAAGGCCGCCAGCATCGAGGGTACGAAATGCGTGGTGGTGACTTTGTAGCGGGCAAACAGTTGCTGTAAGGCTTCCGGATCGCGGTGTGCATCCGGCGGCGCCATCACCAGCTGCGCGCCGACCAGCAGCGGCCAGAAGAACTCCCACACCGAGACATCAAAGCTGCTCGGCGTTTTCTGCAGCACCACGTCATCCGCCTGCAGCGGATAACGATCCTGCATCCACAGCAGGCGATTAACGATCGCCTGATGGCCGACCAGCACGCCTTTCGGCCGGCCGGTAGAGCCGGAGGTATAGATGATGTACGCGCCATCCTGCGGCGTCGGCGTGCTGGCCGGGGCCGGTGCATGTTCAGCATTGTACAGGGTGTCAAAGTGCAGCTGACTGACCGGCGCGATGGCGCGGAAGCGGGCACTGAGCGCGGCAGCGGTGATCAGCGTTTTAGGCGCGGCGTCTTCCAGCATCAGCTGGAGCCGCTCGTCCGGATAGCCGGTATCCAGCGGCAGATAAGCGGCCCCGAGCGTCACAATCGCCTGCAGCGCCAGCGACAGCTGCACCGAACGCGGCAGCGCCACGGCGACGATATCGCCCCGCTGCACGCCGGCCGCGCTGAGATCTGCCGCCAGCGCGAATACCTGCTGCTGCATCTGGCGATAGTTCAGCTGGTGCTGCGCATCGGCCAGCGCCGGTGCGTCCGGGGTGCGCTGCGCCTGCTGCGCCAGCAGCGACGCCAGGGTTTCCGCCGGCAGCGGATGGGCGGTCTGATTGATGGCCGCAATCTGCTGCTGCTCCGCTGGCGTCAGCAGATCGAGCTCGCCCAGCGCGCGCTGCGGCTGCGCGGCCAGCTGGCTGAGCAGCAGGGCAAAGCGGCTGGCATGGCGCTGCAGCGTCTCCGCAGCATAGCGCTGCGCGTTCGCGAGCAGCTCCAGCGTCAGATCACCGTGCTCGCTGAGGTAAATTGCGATTTCCAGATCGCGCACCGGGCCGGAGGCCAGCTGATGCGTGATGCCTTCAATGCCGGCGAAATCGAGCTGGTAGTCAAACATCTTCAGGTTGATCACCGGGCCATACAGCGGATCGCTATCGCCGGGGCGGCCGAGATCGCGCTGCACCTGTTCAGCATCGTAGCGCTGATGACGGCGCATTTTTTTCACTTCCGCGGCCAGCTGAGCGGCGAGATCGCCGAGCGTTTGTCCCGGCTGATAGTGCACCGCCATCGGCAGCACGTTGATCACCGGACCGGTGGCGCACAGCGCGGCGGAGCCGATGCGGCGCATGAAGATGAAGCCGGCAGCAAAATCATTTTGCCCGCTAAGACGAGCCAGCCACAGCGCCACCAGTGCAAAGGCCAGATCGGCGGCGCTGTGCTGTGGATGCTGGCTGGTCAGCGTCTGGAAGCGGTGACGATCCAGCGTAACGCTGTGGCGCAGCAGATCGGTGCTGGCGCTCTGACCGGCCAGCGGCAGCGGCGACAGCGAGGCGGGCGCGGGCAGGGCGCGGCCTTTTTCGCGCCAGAATTCGCCGTCACGGGTGTAAGACGCCGATTGCTGATAGCGCTGATACTCGTCAACCACGGCGCTGAACGGAATAAACGGTGTCGGCTCAGGCGGCTGCTGCTGTACGGCGGCGCTGTACAGGTTGGCGATGCGGCGCGTCAGCGCGGTAAAGCTGAAGCCATCCACCACCAGATGGTGATAGCGCTGATACCAGAACCAGTGCTGCTCGCCGAGGCGGAACAGGCGATGGTGCCACAGCGGCGCGCCGCTCAGCACGCGCAGGTCGCCCTGCATATCGGCGCGCATCTGTGCGCGCGCAACGGCGGCGGCATCCGCTTCGCCGCGCAGGTCAACGATGTCTGGCAGGCTGAAGGTCTGCGGCTGCGGCCACTGCAGCGGCTCGCCGTCGATTTCGCCGAACGCCATATTCAGGGTATCGGCTTCCTGCATGCCATCGACGATGGCCTGTGCCAGCAGCGCGCTGTTGATTTCACCGCGCAGCTCGATAAAGTGCGCCACTGCATAGGCGTTGTGATGGCGGCTGAGCTGGTCGGCGATCCAGATGCCAGGCTGCGCCGCCACCAGCGGCAGAGTTTGTTGGTCAATCATAGTGTCGTTCATCAGAGAATTTACTGTCGCTCCGGTTCACGTCTGGCGTGATGAATGAATTTGGATTGCGCCACAAAGCTTGCAGACCGTCGAGCAGGCCACCGCGCCAGCACAGCGCGTCATGGCCGCCCTCTACCGGCTGGTAATGCACCTGATAGCCGGCAGCGGTAAGTTGTTGTTGTAATTGTTGATTGGCTTGCAGAATCAGGCCTTCACGCTGGCCTGCCTCCAGCCAGAAACGCAGCGGCTGGCGAGGTGCCAGGCCATGGTCCAGCGCCTGCAGCAGCCAGCCATGCGGGTTACCGCGCTCGGGCCACCAGAAGGAGCCGGACAGGCTGAGCGCATTACCAAAGGTGTGGGGAAAGTGCAGTGCGGCAAACACCGCGGCCAGACCGCCGAAGCTTTGTCCGGCGACCAGCGTGCGCGCCGGCTGCGCATCGTACGGCATCCAGCGTGCCACCTGCGGCAACAGCTCCTGCTGCACTGCCTGCCAGAATTGCGGATTACATGGCAGCTCGCGGCTGCGGTGTTCGCGATCGATGATGTCGATAAACAGGTAGACCGCCGGCGGCAGCTTGCCCGCAGCGGTCAGCTGCTGCAGCGGGCCGGCGATCGGCATCTGCTGCGCCCAGAACTGACCATCGAGCAGTATCGCCAGCGGACGCGGGCCGTGCTGCGCCTCGCCTGTGGCGTACAGCCACACCCGGCGACGATTGCCGAGCAGCGCGCTGTCCCACTGCTGCTCCTGCAGCGTCAGCGCCGGGGCGCGGCCCTCATCCACCGCACGCCACACCTGCTGGTCGGGCGCGTCAGGCAGGTGCAGCGGTGACACGCCCATGCCGCGTCCGCCAGACCAGCTGCGCAGCGGATTGAGCGCATCGGCCTGCGCGGCAGGGAATTTTTCGCGCCACCAGTGGCGCAGCGCATGCATGTCAGGCTCGCCGCTGAAATCGCTGGCCTGCCGATCCGGCATCAGGCAGTAGCTGCCGCGCCAGTGTGACGGCAGCACGGTTTGCCAGTACCAGACATCGCTACTGGCGACGCGCATCAGCGATTGCGGCGGGCGCCGCTGATGGTGATCGGTCACGCCGGTGATGTTGATCCACACGCGCTGGGTGTGGGAGGTGGTTTCACTGCCTTGCGGATCGCGCCAGAAGAAGGTCACCAGACAGGTGCCATCCTGCTGCGGCTCAATGCGCGGAATGCCCTGAGTCTGTTGCTCCTGCCACCAGGCTTCGCTACCAATTCCATCATTTCGCCAGGTCATAGGGGCTGCCAGTCGCCGTCTGTACGGGGAGGTTTACATAGGATTGATAAATAATACTATTGATAATTATTTGCATTTGCAATAGGGTGGCTGCGCTCAAAATGAGCACGCACGTTCCGTCTGGCACCCGGTAAGTCATGGGATTCAGCAAAGGATGGCCCTGCCAGGTGTGAACGGCTGCGCGATAAAGACAGGGATCTTCTCACCGGCTCGCCAGTCACTCCGCTGTGGCGCAGAACTGGCCTTCCAGGAATGAAAAAAATGAAGCATTACTCGCGGTTAACCTTCGCTATTTTGATTGAACTGGGGCTCAGCGCCTCACTGCTTTCCGGCAGCGCCTGGGCAGCAGAGACTTCCAGCAAGACGACTTCCAGCAACGCCTCTTCTCCCGACGCCAGCGCAATGGACGGTGGCACCTTAATGGTGACGGCCCAGCAGCAGACGCTGCAGGCACCGGGGGTTTCCACCATCACCGCCGATGAGATCAAAAAGCATCCGCCGGCGCGCGATGTTTCAGAAATTATCCGTACCATGCCAGGCGTCAACCTGACCGGCAACTCGACCAGCGGCCAGCGCGGCAACAACCGGCAGATCGATATTCGCGGCATGGGACCGGAAAACACGCTGATTATGGTGGACGGCATGCCGATCACCAGCCGTAACTCAGTGCGTCTCGGCTGGCGCGGCGAACGCGACACGCGTGGCGATACCAACTGGGTGCCACCGGAAATGATCGATCACATCGACGTGATTCGCGGGCCGGCCGCGGTGCGCTACGGTAACGGCGCGGCGGGCGGTGTGGTGAACATCATCACCAAAAAGTACAGCGATCAGCAGTGGCACGGTTCGTGGAATACCTACTTCAACGCGCCGGAACACAAATCGGAAGGGGCGACCAAACGCACCAACTTCAGCCTTGAAGGGCCGCTCGGTGACGACTTCAACTTCCGGCTGTATGGCGGTTTAGCCAAAACCCAGGCCGACGCGTACGACATCAATGAAGGACATGCGGCAGCGCGCACCGGCAGCTATGCCGGCAGCTACCCGGCAGGCCGCGAAGGTTCGGTTAACAAAGATATCAATGCGTTGCTGAGCTGGGCGTTTGCCCCCATGCAGACGCTGGAGCTGCAGGCCGGTTATAGTCGTCAGGGCAACCTGTACGCGGGCGATACGCAGAACACCAACACTAACGCGCTGGTGAAAAGCCTGTACGGCGATGAGACCAACCGTCTGTATCGCCAGAATATTTCACTGAAATGGACCGGCGCGTGGGATAACGGCATCAGCACCAGCAGCTGGGCGCGCTACGAGAAAACCCGCAATACGCGCATCAATGAAGGTCTGGCGGGCGGCACGGAAGGGATCTTCTCCAACAGCGGGTTCAATACCATTCAGCTGGACGATGTGCTGCTGCACAGTGAAATCAGCCTGCCGTTTGAGCTGGGCGTCAATCAGACCGCGACGCTGGGCACCGAGTGGAACCAGCAGCGCATGAAAGATCCTTCGTCGACCACCCAGGCTGCCAGCAACGGCGCCGTGCCAGGCATCGCCAGCACCGGCCGCAGTCCTTATGCCCAGGCGGAGATTTTCTCCCTGTTTGCCGAAGACAACATGGAGCTGACCGACAGCACCATGCTGACGCCGGCGCTGCGCTTCGATCATCACTCCATCGTTGGCAACAACTGGAGCCCGTCGCTTAACCTGTCACAGGGGCTGGGCGATGACTTCACGCTGAAGATGGGGATTGGCCGGGCCTACAAAGCGCCGAGTCTGTACCAGACGAACCCGAACTACCTGCTGTACAGCAACGGCCAGGGCTGCGCCGCCAGCACCGGCGCCTGCTATTTGCAGGGTAATCCGAATCTGAAGGCGGAAAACAGCATCAATAAAGAAGTTGGGCTGGAGTGGAAGCATGAAGGTTATCAGGCCGGTCTGACCTGGTTCCGTAACGACTACCGCAACAAGATTGAAGCCGGCTATGCGCCTTCAGGTAAAGCCTCTAACGGCACCACGGATATCTATCGCTGGGAGAACGTGCCGAAAGCGGTGGTGGAAGGGCTGGAAGGTACGGTCAATGTTCCTTTCTCTGACAGCGTGATGTGGAATAACAACTTCACCTACATGCTGCAGAGCAAGAACAAGGAGACCGGCGATCGTCTGTCGATCATTCCGGAGTATACGCTGAACTCGACGCTGAGCTGGCAGGCAACGCAGGATCTGTCGCTGCAAACCACCCTGACGTGGTACGGCACCCAGACGCCGAAGAAGTACGACTACAAAGGACAGCCGGTGACCGGCAGCGCCACCGACAAAGTGAGCCCGTACTCGATTGTCGGCCTGAGCGGTACTTACGATATCAATAAGTACGCCAGCGTGACGCTGGGCATCGATAACCTGTTCGATAAGCGCCACTTCCGTGAGGGCAATGCGCAAACCACCGGTAACGCTACCACCGGCGCTTATCTCTACGGTGCCGGTGCCAATACCTATAACGAATCAGGCCGTACTTACTATATGAGCCTCAACACCCACTTCTGACGGCGTTCAGCCAATCAGTTGCGTTGGCAAACAGCAGCGGGCGACCAGTCCGCTGCTGTCTTCGCGGTTCACCAGTTCCAGCCTGCCGCGATGCATCTGCACAATACGCAGCACAATGTTCAGGCCCAGGCCGCTGCCGCCATAGCGTTGATCGCGCCGCCGGAACGCCTGCGTCAGCTCTTCTGCCGCATCGGCATCAATACCCGGCCCCTGATCCCACACTTCAACCCAGACCTGCTGTTGTACCTGACGCAGCTTCACCTGCACGCTGCTGCCTTCCGGACTGTAGCGCGACGCGTTCTCCAGCAAATTGCGCAGCATCAGGCGCAGCAGCACCGCTTCACCCTGCTGCGGCACATCGTCGCCGTCTGGCCAGTGCAGCGTCTGCTGACGCTGGGCATACAATTCAGCCATCTCCGGCATCAGCGGCTGCATGATGTCACGCTGCCACTGCAGCTGCTGATAGTGGCCGCCCGCCAGCGCCTGACCGGCGCGCGACAGCATCAGCAGCTGTTCGACGGTGTGCATCAGCTGGTCGATACGCTCAATCAGCATGGCGCTTTGCGGCACCTGCTGCTGATGCAGAAGCTCGAGATGCAGGCGCAGCCCGGCCAGCGGCGTACGCAGCTCGTGCGCGGCGTCGGCGGTGAATAATCGCTCCTGCTGCAGCGTGTGATCGAGACGGGAAAACAGCTGGTTGATGGAGGAGGTGACCGCAACGATCTCATCCATCTCGGAGTAAATCGGCAGCGGCGTCAGGTTGTCGGCAGAGCGGTGGGCAAGGCTGTCCTGTAGCGATTTGAGCGGACGGATAATCCAGTTGATGGCCCAGAACGACAGCAGTAGCGTCAGGCTTACCATCACCAGCGAAGGCAGCAATAGCGAAGCGATGGCCTCACGGATCTCATTCTCCACGCGATCGTTACGCGCCTGGGCCGACAGGGTTTCGTTGACGAGGAAACTGATCTGTTCGCGGCTTTCGTGCCACAGCCAGATGGCGCTCATCACCTGGCAGGTGAGGAGAATCAGCGCCAGCATGATCAGTAACCGCTGACGCATGCTGTTCATTCGCGCAGTTCCAGCCGGTAGCCAACGCCGCGCACGGTTTTGATGCGATCTTTCCCCAGCTTGCGGCGCAGATTATGAATGTGGACTTCTAAAGTGTTGGAGCCGGGATCGTCGTTCCAGCTGTAGAGATCCTGCTGCAGCGTTTCGCGATGCACATTTTGCCCCACGCGCATCAGCAGGCGGGTGAGCAGGGCGAACTCTTTGGGGGTGATCTCCAGCGGCAGATTCTCCAGCAGCACCTGCTGCGAGCTGAGATTGAGCGTCAGATCGCCCTGCTGCAGCAGGTTGTCGCTGTGCCCCTGATAACGGCGGATCAGCGCGCGCACCCGCGCCTGCAGTTCTGCCAGCGCAAACGGCTTGACCAGGTAATCATCGGCACCGGCGTCCAGCCCGTCGACGCGATCCTCCAGCGCATCGCGCGCGGTCAGGATCAGCACCGGCACCGCGATGCCGTCGCGCCGCCACTGGCGCAGCAGCGTGGCGCCATCGCGATCCGGCAGACCGAGATCCAGCACGATCAGGCTGTACTGGCTGCTGCGCAGCAGGGCGTTGCTTTCCGCCGCGCTGCCAGCGCAATCCACGGCGTAGCCCTCGCTGCTCAGCGCCTGCGCCAGCCCCGATTGTAATAACGCATCATCTTCAACGATCAACAGTTTCATTAGTTGTTCTTGTTAATGTCGGTATAGAGGCGGCTCTCAAAGCGCACCAGCGGAATCCGCCGCGTTTTCTGGTCTTCCGGCGGTACCGCATAGCCAGAGAGGAACTGGACAAAGGCCACGCGCGCACCGCTCGACGTGGTGATGAACCCAGCCAGATTATAGACGCCCTGCAGCGAACCGGTTTTTGCCGACACTTTGCCATCCAGCCCCGCTTCGTGCAGACCGCCGCGATACTGCAGCGTGCCGTCATAACCCGCCAGCGGCAGCATCGAAATATAATTCAGCGTGGCGTCATTTTTGGCGATGAACTGCAGCACCTGCATCATGGTATCCGGCGCGATCAGGTCATGACGCGACAGGCCGGAGCCATCCACCTGAATGCTGTTGCCGAGGTCAACGCCAGCTTTTTCGCGCAGCACACGCCTGACCGCATCCGAACCGGCGCGGAAGGTGCCCGGCACGTTAAAGTAGTGATGGCCGATGGTGCGGAACACGGTATCAGCGATCATGTTGTCTGACTTCTTCAGCATGGTGTGCAGCAGGTTGTGCAGCGGTGCGGACTGCGTCGAGGCCAGCACCGTGCCCGGTGACGTCACCTGCGTCTGGCGCACTAAATGGCCGCTGTAATCAATATCGGCGTCGCGCAGCTGCGCTTTAAGGATCTCGCCGGCCCACGCGGCGCCATCCTGCACGGCAAATGCCAGGGGCAGCGGTTCCGCACGCTGGCGCATACAGCCGGTCAGCGTGTAGCGATTGAGCTCTCCGGGCACCACGTCGAGCTCGCAATACTGCCCGTCACCGCTGTTGCGTCCGATCGTGCGCACCTGACTGAACATGTGCGCCGGATAGTAAGAGGCGATGCGCACAAAGGCGTTTTCGCCGGGCGTATTGGCACTGTAGAGCGAAACCGAGAAGCAGTTTTTATCAACAATCGCCGCACCTGGCGGGGCGCTGAAGCACTGTGTCAGATCGTTCCACGGCCAGCCTGGCGCCATATCGTGACTGGCGAACACCGAGGTGTCGATCACCAGATTGCCTTTGATATGGTTGATGCCCTGCTTTTTCAGCGCCGCCACCATATTGCGCAGATCCTGGCGGCTGAGCGTCGGATCGCCGGCAAAGCGCGCCACCAGGTCGCCATTTAAGGTGCCATCGCTGACCGCGCCTTTGGTCTCCAGCGTGGTCTGAAAACGGAAGTCCGGGCCCAGCTCCAGCAGTGCCGCCAGCGCGGTGATCACTTTCATGGTACTGGCCGGCAACGCCATCTGTTTGCCGTGATAGTCGATTATCGGGGTGGATGCGCCCACTTTTTGTACCATCAGCGCCAGGTTTGCGCCGTCTGGCAAATACTGCATGTATTCTTCAACGGGTGCTGCTTGTGCCTGCAGCATAAACGCACAGGTTAATCCGGTAACAAGTCGTGAAAATCGCATAATCTCGCGGTAACTGACGGGTGAAGGCGTCAATACTATGTCCCCGGACGGTGCAAAGTAAACAATGACCCACAGGGAACTCTGGGGTAAAATACGTATCAAAATGCAAAACCGATACCTGACCCGGAAAGCTTTCCGGGTCAGGATTCTTTTGCTTGTGAAAAGAGGTTACGCGCCGCAGAAGCCGATCTTCTGCTGTCACCGGTCAGGATGACGCCGTTAACCAGGATAGATGACGAGGAGCCAAAATGAATCAGATTCCGATGACGTTGAAAGGCGCTGAGAAGCTGCGTGAAGAGCTGAACGAACTGAAAACCGTTAAGCGTCCGCGCATCATCGCCTCTATCGCCGAAGCCCGTGAGCACGGCGATCTGAAAGAGAATGCCGAATACCACGCCGCGCGCGAAGAACAGGGGTTCTGCGAAGGGCGTATTCAGGAGATTGAAGCCAAGCTCTCCAATGCACAGGTGATTGACGTGACCGCCATGCCGAAAACCGGCCGCGTGATTTTTGGCGCCACCGTCACCGTGCTGAATGTCGATACCGATGAAGAGTTTACTTACCGGATTGTCGGTGATGACGAAGCGGACTTTAAACAGAACCTGATTTCCGTGAATTCGCCGATGGCGCGCGGTCTGGTGGGCAAAGAGGCCGATGACGTGGCTATTGTCAAAACCCCAGGCGGCGATGTGGAATATGAAGTGCTGAAAGTGGAATACATCTAAGATATTGCTACGCTTTGAAATGCGCAGCTGCATATTGTAAAGAAAGGAAAAAGGCCGCGCTGCGGCCTTTTATCCCATGCAGGAGCATGGCACTTTCTCTGCCCGTCGGACGAGCCGTAACGGTACGCTTAACGTGGCAGAGTAATTTTGCGCTCTTTGGCAGGGCGATACAGCACCAGCACGTTGCCGATGACCTGAACGTTGTTTGCCTTAGTTTCACGCACGATAGCGTCCACGATCAGCTGCTTGGTTTCACGATCTTCCGAGGCAATTTTTACCTTGATCAATTCGTGATGTTCGAGCGCCTGTTCGATCTCGGCGAGCACGCCTTCAGTCAGGCCATTGCCGCCCAGCATGACCACTGGCTTCAGTGGATGGGCAAGGCCTTTCAGGTGCTGTTTTTGTTTGGTACTCAGATTCATCGTATTTTTTGCTTACTCAGGGATTGAAAACGGTTCATTCTACCGCCATCTCGGGTATATCGCCAAATCAACGCGACCCATTGCGTGCTGATTTATCGCTACGATGACGATTTAACTGGAAATATTATGACGGGTAAAAAGCGTTCGGCCAGTTCCAGTCGCTGGCTTCAGGAACACTTTAGCGATAAATATGTGCAACAGGCACAGAAAAAAGGGTTGCGCTCGCGCGCCTGGTTTAAACTGGATGAAATTCAGCAGGGTGACAAGCTGTTCAAACCCGGTATGACCGTGGTTGACCTGGGCGCTGCGCCCGGCGGCTGGTCGCAATATGTGGTACAACAGATTGGTTCGGGTGGCCGTATTATTGCCTGCGATCTGCTGCCGATGGATCCCATCGTTGGCGTTGACTTCCTGCAGGGCGATTTTCGCGACGAAGCGGTGTTGAAAGCGTTACTGGAGCGCGTGGGCGACCAGAAAGTGCAGGTGGTGATGTCGGACATGGCGCCGAACATGAGCGGTACGCCTGCGGTTGATATCCCGCGTTCCATGTATTTAGTTGAACTGGCGTTAGAAATGTGTCGGGATGTACTGGCACCTGGCGGCAGTTTTGTAGTGAAAGTGTTTCAGGGAGATGGCTTCGATGAATACCTGCGGGAAATTCGCTCCCTGTTTACGAAAGTGAAAATTCGTAAGCCGGACGCTTCGCGATCACGTTCGCGCGAAGTGTACATTGTGGCGACAGGGCGCAAACTGTAGCCCTCCATACCGGAATCAAAGCAAGGCGAAACGGCGTTTATTCTGATGCGTAATTCTGAGTTTCAGGCTAAACAGGCAAAATCATCAGCGCCGCGATTCCAGGTATGAAGGATATATAGTACCCTACGCTGTCTGTTAACACCGTTGTAATATGAGGTTAATCCCTTGAGTGACATGGCGAAAAACCTGATTCTCTGGTTAGTCATCGCGGTCGTGCTGATGTCAGTATTCCAGAGCTTTGGGCCCAGCGAGTCGAATGGCCGTAGGGTTGATTATTCAACCTTCCTGTCGGAAGTGAACCAGGATCAGGTCCGCGAGGCACGTATTAACGGGCGTGAGATCAACGTAACCAAAAAAGACAGTAATAAATACACGACCTACATTCCTGTCAACGATCCCAAGTTACTCGATAACCTGTTGACCAAAAACGTCAAAGTTGTGGGTGAACCACCGGAAGAGCCGAGCCTGCTGGCTTCTATCTTCATCTCCTGGTTCCCGATGCTGCTACTGATTGGCGTATGGATCTTCTTTATGCGGCAGATGCAGGGCGGCGGCGGCAAGGGCGCGATGTCCTTCGGCAAGAGCAAAGCCCGTATGCTGACCGAAGACCAGATCAAAACCACCTTTGCTGACGTTGCGGGTTGCGACGAAGCAAAAGAAGAGGTGGGTGAGCTGGTGGAATACCTGCGTGAGCCGAGCCGCTTCCAGAAGCTGGGCGGTAAAATCCCGAAAGGCGTGCTGATGGTGGGCCCTCCGGGTACCGGTAAAACGCTGCTGGCGAAAGCGATTGCCGGCGAAGCGAAAGTACCGTTCTTCACGATTTCTGGTTCTGACTTCGTAGAAATGTTTGTCGGTGTCGGTGCATCACGTGTGCGCGACATGTTCGAGCAGGCGAAGAAAGCGGCACCGTGCATCATCTTTATCGATGAGATCGATGCGGTGGGTCGTCAGCGTGGCGCCGGTTTAGGCGGTGGTCACGACGAACGTGAGCAGACGCTGAACCAGATGCTGGTTGAGATGGATGGCTTCGAAGGCAATGAAGGCATCATCGTCATCGCCGCGACTAACCGTCCGGACGTACTGGACCCGGCGCTGCTGCGTCCAGGCCGTTTTGACCGCCAGGTGGTGGTAGGTCTGCCAGACGTGCGCGGCCGTGAACAGATTCTGAAAGTGCATATGCGTCGCGTGCCGCTGGCAACCGACATTGATGCCGCGATTATCGCACGTGGTACGCCGGGCTTCTCCGGTGCGGACCTGGCGAACCTGGTCAACGAAGCGGCGCTGTTCGCTGCGCGTGGCAACAAGCGCGTAGTGTCGATGGTCGAGTTCGAGAAAGCGAAAGACAAAATCATGATGGGTGCGGAACGTCGCTCCATGGTGATGACGGAAGCGCAGAAAGAATCCACCGCGTATCACGAAGCGGGCCATGCGATTATTGGTCGCCTGGTGCCGGAACACGATCCGGTGCATAAAGTGACGATTATCCCGCGCGGCCGTGCGCTGGGTGTGACCTTCTTCCTGCCTGAAGGCGACGCGATCAGCGCCAGCCGTCAGAAGCTGGAGAGCCAGATTTCAACGCTGTACGGCGGTCGTCTGGCAGAAGAGATCATCTACGGGGCGGAACACGTTTCTACCGGTGCTTCAAACGACATCAAAGTGGCGACCAACCTGGCGCGCAACATGGTGACGCAGTGGGGCTTCTCGGAAAAACTCGGTCCGCTGCTGTATGCGGAAGAGGACGGTGAAGTGTTCCTCGGCCGTTCAGTGGCGAAAGCCAAACACATGTCGGACGAAACGGCACGCATCATCGACCAGGAAGTTAAGCACCTGATCGACAGCAACTACCAGCGTGCACGCCGTATTCTGGGTGAGAACATGGACATCCTTCACGCGATGAAAGACGCGCTGATGAAGTATGAAACCATTGATGCACCGCAGATCGACGACCTGATGGCGCGCCGCGAAGTGCGTCCGCCAGCGGGCTGGGAAGATCCAGGCAGCAACAATTCTGACAGCAACGGTACGCCAAAGGCGCCACGTCCGGTTGATGAACCGCGTACGCCAAACCCAGGCAACACCATGTCAGAACAGTTCGACAAGTAACAGGCCTGTTCCTAAGCAAAAACCCCGGCTGGTCCGGGGTTTTTTACATTCCACAATCCAGTGATTCCTCAGGGAGATTTTCGCCATGAAGTTGTACGCCCGTGATACCCATCTCGATCTGTCGTTTCCCCATGTGATGGGAATTTTAAATGTCACGCCGGACTCCTTTTCTGATGGCGGAACGCACAACACGCTGGTCGACGCGCTCACGCACACCAACGAGATGGTGAATGCCGGTGCCACGATTATCGATGTGGGCGGCGAATCAACCCGTCCCGGTGCCGATGAAGTCTCAGTGGAAGAGGAACTGGCGCGGGTGATCCCGGTGGTGGAAGCCATTGCGCAGCGCTTTGAAGTGTGGATTTCGGTGGATACGTCAAAAGCAGAAGTGATTCGCGAAGCCGCGCGAGTGGGCGCTCACATCATCAACGATATCCGCTCGCTGTCCGAGCCGGGTGCGTTACAGGCCGCCGCAGAGACCGGTCTGCCGGTATGCCTGATGCACATGCAGGGCGAACCACGCACCATGCAGCAGGCACCGGAATATCAGCACATCGTAAGCGAAGTGGACGCTTACTTCGCTGCGCAGATTGCCCGCTGTGAAGCGGCCGGCATTAAAAAAGAGCGTCTACTGCTCGACCCGGGCTTCGGTTTCGGTAAGAATCTCAGCCACAATTATGAGCTGCTGGCGCATCTCAGTGATTTTCACCATCACGGCCTGCCGCTGCTGGTGGGTATGTCGCGTAAGTCGATGATTGGCCAGCTGTTAAACGTCGGCCCGGCACAGCGCCTGACCGGCAGCCTGAGCTGCGCGGTGATCGCCGCCATGCAGGGCGCGCAGATTATTCGCGTGCATGACGTTAAAGAAACTGTCGAAGCGATGCGCATCGTCGAGGCGACACGGAGAGCAAAAGGATAAAGGCATGAGCGATCGTAAATATTTCGGTACTGATGGGATTCGCGGCAAAGTGGGTGAAGCGCCCATTACCCCGGACTTTGTGTTGAAGCTGGGTTTTGCTGCCGGCAAAGTGCTGGCCCGTTCCGGCTCGCGCAAAGTTTTGATTGGTAAAGATACCCGTATTTCCGGCTACATGCTGGAATCGGCGCTGGAAGCCGGTCTGGCGGCTGCCGGGCTGTCTGCGGCTTTCACCGGCCCGATGCCCACGCCGGCCATTGCCTACCTGACGCGCACTTTCCGCGCCGAGGCGGGCATCGTGATCTCCGCGTCGCATAACCCGTTTGACGACAACGGCATCAAATTCTTCTCTGCCGAAGGCACCAAACTGCCGGACGACGTTGAAGCCGCCATTGAGCTGGAGCTGGAGAAGCCGCTGACCTGTGTCGAGTCCGCTGAGCTGGGCCGTGCCAGCCGCATCGTCGATGCCGCCGGGCGCTACATCGAGTTCTGCAAAGGCACTTTTCCCAGCGAGCTGAGCCTGAACGGGCTGAAGATCGTGGTGGACTGTGCCAACGGCGCGACCTATCACATCGCGCCGAATGTGCTGCGTGAACTGGGTGCGAAGGTGATTGCGATTGGCGTGCAGCCGGACGGCATGAACATCAACAAAGAGTGCGGCGCTACCGATTTGCGTCAGCTGCAGCAGCGCGTGCTGGATGAAAAAGCCGATCTCGGCCTGGCCTATGACGGCGACGGCGATCGCATCATGATGGTGGATCACCTTGGACAGAAGGTGGATGGCGACCAGATTCTCTACATCATCGCGCGTGAAGCGCTGCGTCAGGGCCAGCTGCGTGGCGGCGTGGTCGGCACGCTGATGAGCAACATGGGGCTGGAGCTGGCGCTGAAACAGCTGGGGATTCCGTTTACCCGCGCCAAAGTGGGCGACCGCTATGTGCTGGAAAAAATGCAGGAGAAGGGCTGGCGCATGGGCGCGGAGAACTCCGGCCATGTGATCCTGCTGGATAAAATCAGCACCGGTGACGGCATCGTAGCAAGTTTGCAAGTGCTCACTGCGATTGTGCGCAACCACATGAGTCTGCACGATCTGTGCAGCGGCATGAAGATGCTGCCACAGGTGCTGGTGAATGTGCGTTTCAGCGGCAGCCACGATCCGCTGGAGAGCGACAGCGTCAAAGCGGCTGCCGCAGAGGTGGAAAAAACGCTGGCCGGGCGCGGGCGCGTGCTGTTGCGTAAATCCGGCACCGAGCCGCTGATTCGCGTAATGGTGGAAGGCGAGGATGAGGCGCAGGTGACCGAGCTGGCGCACAAAATTGCTGATGCGGTAAAAGCGGTGTAACCGCGTTACGGGCGGTCAGTTTGCTGCTTTCCGCCTGTAAAATCACCGGGATGGCGCTTTTTTCCGCAATCGCAAAACTTCATGTAAATTGCGCTTGCAGAGGTATGCGCCTTTGGTTAGTATTCACACCCGCTTCTGATGGGTGATGACGAGACTCCCCGTCAATATTGGTTGAAGCTTTAACTGTGCGGATAACGCGCAAGGAAACAGGTTGATTATGTACGAAGCTCTGTTGGTTGTTTTCCTTATTGTAGCGATTGGCCTCGTTGGTCTGATCATGCTGCAGCAAGGCAAAGGCGCTGATATGGGAGCCTCATTCGGTGCAGGCGCTTCTGGTACGCTGTTCGGTTCAACCGGGTCTGGTAACTTCATGACTCGCATGACCGCGGTACTGGCTACGCTGTTCTTCATCATCAGTCTGATTCTGGGCAACCTGAACAGTAACAAGACTTCCAAAGGAAGCGAGTGGGAAAACCTCAGCGCGCCGGCTCAGTCTCAACAGCAGACTCAGCCAGCTAAACCGGCTACGCCGGGCAATGATATCCCGCAGTAAGATCGTCAGCGCTAAAGCGACATCGTATCGTCGCAGTCAGTGAAGTGCCGAGGTGGTGGAATTGGTAGACACGCTACCTTGAGGTGGTAGTGCCCGATTGGGCTTACGGGTTCAAGTCCCGTCCTCGGTACCAAATCTCAGTATAACTTGCATTTTTCGCAAGATCGGCGTAATATTCGCCACGTTTTCGGACGCGGGGTGGAGCAGCCTGGTAGCTCGTCGGGCTCATAACCCGAAGGTCGTCGGTTCAAATCCGGCCCCCGCAACCACTTTCCCTTAGAGTTCTTTTTCAAATATACTGTATGCATCGACGGACGCATCCGCAGTCAGTTTTGAAAAAAATTCTGCTGGATGGTGTGCCGAAGCCGCATCGCGGCATACAGGGTCCAGTCACAAAAAGCCCCGAATTTTCGGGGTTTTTTGTTATCAGGAAATCGTAACACTGGGCTTTAGGCCCTTTTTTTATGTCTTGGGGGTGGGCTTGTCCACATTAGAGCAAAAGTTGACAGAGTTGATCTCTGCTCCGGTAGAAGCGCTTGGCTACGAATTGGTCGGTATCGAGTTCATTCGTGGTCGCACATCAACCTTGCGCATCTATATTGATAGTGAAGAGGGTATCAATGTTGATGATTGCGCCGATGTTAGCCACCAGGTCAGCGCTGTAATGGATGTGGAAGATCCTATTACGGTGGCTTACAACCTTGAAGTTTCCTCACCGGGTCTCGATCGCCCTCTGTTCACCGCGGAGCACTATGCGCGTTTCGCTGGTGAAGAGGTGAGCCTGGTACTGCGTATGGCCGTGCAGAACCGCCGTAAATGGCAGGGCATCATCAAGTCTGTCGAAGGCGAGATGATCACGGTAACCGTTGAGGGTAACGATGAAGTGTTCGCGCTGAGCAACATTCAGAAAGCGAACCTGGTCCCCCACTTTTAAAAGTCCGGATTGAGGCTAACCAGGATGAACAAAGAGATCTTAGCTGTAGTAGAAGCCGTTTCTAACGAAAAAGCCCTGCCGCGTGAGAAAATCTTCGAAGCGCTGGAGAGCGCTTTGGCCACTGCGACCAAGAAGAAGTATGAGCAGGAAATCGACGTGCGCGTCAGCATTGACCGTCGCAGCGGCGATTTCGACACCTTCCGTCGCTGGGTGGTTGTAGAAGAAGTCACGCAGCCAACGCGCGAGATCACGCTGGAAGCAGCACGCTTTGAAGATGAAGCCTTCAATCTGGGCGATTATGTTGAAGATCAGATCGAATCTGTCACCTTCGACCGTATCACCACGCAGACCGCGAAACAGGTTATCGTCCAGAAAGTGCGTGAAGCCGAGCGCGCGATGGTGGTCGATCAGTTCCGCGAGCAGGAAGGCGAAATCATCACCGGCGTGGTGAAGAAAGTGAATCGCGACAACATTTCACTGGATCTCGGCAACAACGCCGAAGCGGTGATTGTGCGTGAAGACATGCTGCCGCGTGAAAACTTCCGCCCGGGTGACCGTATTCGCGGCGTGCTGTATGCCGTGCGTCCGGAAGCGCGTGGTGCGCAACTGTTCGTTACCCGCTCCAAACCGGAGATGCTGATCGAACTGTTCCGCATTGAAGTGCCGGAGATTGGCGAAGAAGTTATCGAGATCAAAGCGGCAGCGCGCGATCCGGGTTCACGCGCCAAAATTGCGGTAAAAACTAACGACAAACGTATCGATCCGGTCGGTGCCTGCGTCGGTATGCGCGGTGCGCGCGTGCAGGCGGTGTCCAGCGAGCTGGGCGGCGAGCGTATTGATATCGTGCTGTGGGACGACAACCCGGCACAGTTCGTGATTAACGCCATGGCACCTGCCGATGTGGCGTCAATTGTGGTGGATGAAGACAATCACACCATGGATATCGCTGTTGAAGCCGGCAATCTGGCTCAGGCGATTGGCCGTAATGGCCAAAACGTGCGTCTGGCATCCCAGCTGAGCGGCTGGGAGCTGAACGTGATGACCGTCGATGATCTGCAGGCGAAGCATCAGGCCGAAGCCCATGCAGCGATCGATATGTTCACTAAACATCTCGACATCGACGAAGAGTTCGCCACCGTTCTGGTGGAAGAGGGCTTCTCTTCGCTGGAAGAATTGGCTTACGTGCCAATCAACGAGCTGCTGGAAATCGACGGCCTCGACGAAGAGACCATTGAAGCCCTGCGTGAACGAGCAAAAAATGCGTTAACCACCCTGGCATTAGCGAAAGAAGAGAGCCTTGGTAATCAGGAACCTGCTGAGGACCTGCTGAATCTTGAAGGCCTGGATCGTGCGCTGGCGTATCGCCTGGCGTCAAAAGGCGTTTGCACGCTGGAAGATCTCGCTGAGCAAGGTGTTGACGATCTGACAGATATTGAAGGGCTGGATGATGAGAAAGCCGGTGCGCTGATTATGGCTGCACGTAATATCTGCTGGTTCGGCGATGACGCGTAATAACAGGAAGGAACAGCATGACAGATGTAACCGTAAAATCGCTGGCCGCCGAAATTCAGACTCCGGTCGATCGCCTGGTACAGCAATTTGCTGATGCAGGGATCCGTAAGTCTGAAAACGACGCCGTATCCCAGCAAGAGAAAGAGACCTTACTGTCCCACCTGAATCGTGAGCACGGTCAGACCGGTTCAGGCAAACTGACGTTGCAGCGCAAAACGCGCAGCACCTTGAATATTCCAGGCACCGGGGGTAAAAGTAAGTCGGTGCAAATCGAAGTCCGCAAAAAGCGCACATACGTGAAAGGTGATGCCGACGCTGAGCAAGCTCAGGCGGAAGCAGAAGCCGAGGCGCAGCGTGAAGCGGAAGAGCAGGCGCGTCGCGAGGCTGAAGAACAAGCCCGTCGCGAAGCTGAACAAAAAGCGCAACGTGAAGCCGAAGAGAAAGCCAAGCGCGAAGCCGCTGACAAGGCTAAGCGTGAAGCAGCGGAAAATGAGAAAGTGACTAATCAACCTACCGACGAAATGACCAAGGCTGCGCAATCTGACAAAGCCCGTCGTGAAGCTGAAGCCGCCGAACTGAAGCGTAAAGCGGAAGAAGAAGCGCGCCGTAAGCTGGAAGAGAATGCGCGCCGCGCGGCGGAAGAAGCCCGTCGTCTGGCCGAAGAGAAAGCCGCTGAATGGGAAAAACCAGAGGAAGAAGATAAGGGCGACTACCACGTCACCACTTCAACTCATGCCCGTCAGGCAGAAGACGAAAACGATCGCGAAGTTGAAGGCGGTCGTGGTCGCACCCGCACCACCAAGGCAGCGCGTCCGGCCAAAAAGGGCAACAAGCACTCTGAAGCCAAAACTGACCGTGAAGAAGCGCGTGCTCAGGTACGCGGCGGTAAAGGTGGCAAACATCGTAAACCAAGCACGCTGCAGCAGGGCTTCAACAAACCTGCTCAGGCGGTGAACCGTGACGTCATCATTGGCGAAACCATCACCGTTGCCGAACTGGCCAACAAAATGGCGGTGAAAGGCTCGCTGGTTATTAAAGCGATGATGAAGATGGGTGCCATGGCGACCATCAACCAGGTTATCGACCAGGAAACCGCCCAGCTGGTGGCCGAAGAGATGGGTCACAAAGTGATCCTGCGCCGCGAGAACGAGCTGGAAGAAGCGGTAATGGACGATCGTGATACCGATGCTGCGCAGGAAAGCCGTGCGCCGGTCGTGACCATCATGGGTCACGTTGACCACGGTAAAACCTCGCTGCTGGACTACATCCGCTCCACCAAAGTCGCCTCCGGCGAAGCGGGCGGGATTACCCAGCACATCGGTGCGTATCACGTTGAAACCGATAACGGCATGATCACCTTCCTCGACACCCCGGGCCACGCCGCGTTTACCGCAATGCGTGCACGTGGTGCGCAGGCCACGGATATCGTTATCCTGGTGGTGGCGGCGGACGATGGCGTGATGCCACAAACCGTCGAAGCTATCCAGCACGCGAAAGCGGCCGGTGTGCCGGTGGTCGTGGCCGTGAACAAGATCGACAAGCCAGAAGCCGATCCGGATCGCGTGAAGAACGAGCTGACCCAGTACGGTATCATTCCGGAAGAGTGGGGCGGCGAGAACATGTTCGTTAACGTCTCGGCGAAAGCCGGTACCGGCATCGACGACCTGCTGAACGCGATTCTGCTGCAGGCGGAAGTACTGGAGCTGACTGCGATTCGTCAGGGTATGGCGAGCGGTGTGGTGATCGAATCGTTCCTCGACAAAGGTCGTGGTCCGGTAGCCACCGTGCTGGTGCGTGAAGGTACGCTGAACAAGGGCGATATCGTACTGTGCGGCTTCGAATACGGCCGTGTGCGTGCGATGCGTGACGAACTGGGTCGCGAAGTGCTGGAAGCGGGTCCATCGATTCCGGTGGAAATCCTCGGTCTGTCCGGTGTGCCGGCAGCGGGTGACGAAGCGACCGTGGTGCGTGACGAGAAGAAAGCGCGTGAAGTGGCGCTGTATCGTCAGGGCAAATTCCGCGAAGTCAAACTGGCGCGTCAGCAGAAGTCCAAGCTGGAAAACATGTTTGCCAACATGACCGAAGGCGAAGTGTCCGAGCTGAACATCGTCCTGAAGTCCGACGTACAGGGTTCTGTGGAAGCGATCTCCGACTCACTGCTGAAACTCTCCACCGACGAAGTGAAGGTGAAGATTATCGGTTCTGGCGTGGGCGGTATTACCGAAACCGACGCCACCCTGGCCGCTGCGTCCAACGCAATCATCCTCGGCTTCAACGTGCGTGCTGATGCCTCTGCGCGTCGCGTGATTGACGCTGAAAACGTTGACCTGCGCTACTACTCCGTCATCTATAACCTGATTGACGAAGTGAAAGCAGCCATGAGCGGCATGCTGGCACCGGAGTTCAAACAGCAGATTATCGGTCTGGCCGAAGTCCGTGACGTGTTCAAGTCACCGAAATTTGGCGCGATTGCCGGCTGTATGGTCACCGAAGGCAACATCAAACGTCACAACCCGATCCGCGTACTGCGCGACAACGTGGTTATCTATGAAGGCGAGCTGGAATCTCTGCGTCGCTTCAAAGATGACGTCAACGAAGTGCGTAACGGCATGGAGTGTGGTATCGGCGTGAAGAACTACAACGACGTTCGCGTTGGCGACATGATCGAAGTGTTCGAAGTGATTGAAGTTAAACGCACCATCGAGTAATTGCTGGTCGATGTGATGCAATTTGGGAGGCCTCTGGCCTCCCGAATTATTTGGGAGAAATAGTATGGCGAAAGAGTTTGGTCGCCCACAGCGCGTGGCGCAGGAGTTGCAGAAAGAGATTGCGATCATCCTGCAGCGCGAAATCAAAGACCCGCGTCTGGGTATGATGGTCACCGTGTCTGGCGTTGAGGTGTCACGCGATCTGGCGTATGCCAAAGTGTTCGTGACCTTCCTGAACGACCAGGATGAAGAAGCGGTGAAAAACGGCCTCAAAGCGCTGAAAGAAGCGTCTGGCTACATCCGTATTCTGCTCGGTAAAGCGATGCGTCTGCGCATCGTGCCGGAGCTGACCTTCTTCTACGATAACTCGCTGATTGAAGGGATGCGCATGTCGAATCTGGTGTCTAACGTGATCAGAAACGATGCTGAGCGACGGGGTGAAAGCCCGGCGGAAGACGACAAGGAGGACTGATGAGTCGTCCTCGTCGCCGTGGTCGTGATGTCCACGGTGTTTTCCTGCTGGATAAACACCAGGGCGCATCCTCCAACGATGTGCTGCAAAAAGTAAAACGCCTGTTTAATGCTAACAAGGCGGGCCATACCGGCGCGCTCGATCCGCTGGCCACCGGTATGCTGCCGATTTGTCTCGGCGAAGCCACCAAGTTTTCCCGCTATCTGCTGGATTCGGACAAGCGTTACCGCGTAATTGCCCGTCTGGGCCAGCGCACCGATACCTCCGATGCGGACGGCAATATCGTCGAAACGCGGCCGGTGACCTTCAGCCAGGCTGAGCTGGATGCGGCGCTGGAAAGCTTTCGCGGCGAGACGCTGCAGGTGCCTACTATGTTCTCGGCGCTCAAGTATCAGGGCCGCAAGCTGTACGAATATGCGCGCGAAGGCGTCACCGTGCCGCGTGAAGCGCGACCGATTACCGTGTTTGAACTGCAGTTTATTCGCTGGCAGGGCGACGAGCTGGAACTGGAAATCCATGTTTCCAAAGGCACCTACATTCGCACCATCATTGACGATTTAGGTGAGAAGCTCGGCTGCGGCGCACACGTGATCATGCTGCGCCGTCTGCAGGTGGCGCGTTACCCGATTGCGCGCATGATGACGCTGGAACAGCTGCAGGCGCTGGCGGCGCAGGTTAATGCGGCGGAAACGCCGGATTACGCACCGCTGGACGCGTTGCTGTTGCCAATGGACAGCCCGGCGGAAGATTTTCCAGCGGTTAATCTGCCCACGCCGGTCGCAGCCTGGTTCAAACAGGGCATGCCGGTCCAGGCGGAAAACGCGCCGGCCAGCGGGCTGGTGCGGGTGACCGAAGGCGATGAGCAGAAATTTATCGGCATGGCGGAAATCGTCGACGATGGCCGCGTGGCACCACGTCGTCTGGTAGTGGAGTTTGCCGACTGACCGCGTATTACCGCTGGCCGTTACAGCGCATTTGCGTTGCTACCGGGCGAAGAGTAGAATAGTGCGGCTTTAAAAGCGGGCTGCTGAATTAGAGATCGGCACCCATACATTCATTTTTTACTGGAGTTTATTATGTCTCTAAGCGTAGAAGCTAAAGCAGAGATCGTTGCTAAATACGGTCGTGGCGCTAACGACAGCGGTTCAACTGAAGTTCAGGTTGCTCTGCTGACTGCTCAGATTAACCACCTGCAGGGTCACTTCTCTGAGCACAAGAAAGACCACCACAGCCGTCGCGGTCTGCTGCGCATGGTATCCCAGCGTCGTAAGCTGCTGGACTACCTGAAGCGTAAAGACGTTGCACGTTACACCAGCCTGATCGAAAGCCTGGGTCTGCGTCGCTAAGTCTGAAGAATCTGATCAACGATGTAGCGCATGCAGTATGCAAAAAACCGCATCTGGCGATCAGATTTGTGCGAGTTTCGCGAAAAGGGGGCCTTTATGGCCCCTTTTTTCGAGCAATCCGCAGCAATCCGGACCAAACTCATGTATTGTTGCTGAGAGTGATCTTTGCTTGCAGAGGTTCGCGCGGCTAATGAGAGGCTTTACCGCAGGGGCGGTTAAGGGTTGTCATTAGTCGCGAGGATGCAACTAAAGATCGGTAATCCCCGGCGGGCCGAGCAGGCTTTGCCACGAATTTAAGGACTTAAATTTTGCTGAACCCGATCGTACGCAAATTCCAATATGGTCAGCATACCGTCACGCTGGAAACCGGCATGATGGCGCGCCAGGCCACCGCAGCAGTAATGGTAAGCATGGACGACACAGCGGTATTCGTTACCGTCGTGGGCCAGAAAAAAGCCAAAGCCGGTCAGGACTTCTTCCCTCTGACAGTGAACTACCAGGAGCGTACTTACGCCGCTGGCCGTATTCCGGGCAGCTTCTTCCGTCGTGAAGGCCGTCCAAGCGAAGGCGAAACCCTGATTGCGCGTCTGATTGACCGCCCGGTGCGTCCGCTGTTCCCGGAAGGTTTTGTTAACGAAGTACAGGTTATCGCGACTGTGGTATCTGTGAACCCGCAGGTTAACCCGGACATCGTTGCGATGATCGGTGCTTCTGCTGCGCTGTCACTGTCTGGCATTCCGTTCAACGGCCCAATCGGTGCGGCACGCGTCGGTTACATCAACGATCAGTACGTGCTGAACCCAACCGCGGATGAGATCAAACAGTCTCGTCTGGATCTGGTGGTTGCCGGTACGCAGAATGCAGTGCTGATGGTGGAATCTGAAGCGGACATCCTGACCGAAGACCAGATGCTGGGTGCTGTGGTGTTCGGCCACGACCAGCAGCAGGTTGTAATTGAAAACATCAATGCGCTGGTGGCTGAAGCAGGCAAACCACGCTGGGACTGGCAGCCAGAGCCGGCGAACGATGCGCTGATCGCACGCGTTGCCGCCCTGGCCGAAGCGCGCATCAGCGATGCGTACCGTATCACTGACAAGCAGGAGCGCTATGCGCAGGTTGGCGTCATCAAAGACGAAACCATCGCCGCACTGCTGGCTGAAGACGAAACGCTGGATGATGCCGAAATCGGTGACATCGTACACAGCCTGGAAAAGAACGTGGTGCGTACCCGTATCCTGAACGGCGAACCGCGTATCGATGGCCGCGAAAAAGATATGATCCGTGGTCTGGACGTGCGCACTGGCGTACTGCCGCGTACCCACGGTTCTGCGCTGTTTACCCGTGGTGAAACGCAGGCGCTGGTCGCTGCCACCCTCGGTACCGCGCGTGACGCACAGAATCTCGATGAGCTGATGGGCGAGCGTACTGACAGCTTCCTGTTCCACTACAACTTCCCTCCGTACTCCGTGGGCGAAACCGGTATGGTTGGCTCACCGAAGCGTCGTGAAATTGGTCACGGCCGTCTGGCGAAGCGTGGCGTGCTGGCAGTGATGCCTAAACAGGATGCGTTCCCGTACACCGTGCGCGTCGTGTCTGAAATCACCGAATCGAACGGTTCTTCTTCTATGGCCTCCGTGTGCGGTGCATCACTGGCACTGATGGACGCTGGCGTCCCGATCAAAGCGGCCGTAGCCGGTATCGCGATGGGTCTGGTGAAAGAAGACGAGAAGTTCGTGGTGCTGTCTGACATCCTCGGCGACGAAGATCACCTCGGCGATATGGACTTCAAAGTAGCCGGTAGCCGTGAAGGTATCACCGCGCTGCAGATGGACATCAAAATTGAAGGTATCACCCGCGAAATCATGCAGGTGGCACTGAACCAGGCTAAGGGTGCGCGTCTGCACATCCTGAGCGTGATGGAACAGGCGATCAGCACGCCGCGTCAGGAGATCTCCGAGTTCGCGCCGCGCATCTACACCATCAAGATCAACTCAGACAAGATCAAAGACGTCATCGGTAAAGGCGGTTCAGTTATCCGTGCGCTGACCGAAGAGACCGGCACCACCATCGAAATCGAAGATGATGGCACTGTGAAGATCGCAGCGACCGACGGCCTGAAAGCCAAAGAAGCGATTCGCCGCATCGAAGAGATCACCGCTGAGATCGAAGTGGGCCGTATCTACGCCGGTAAAGTGACCCGTATCGTTGATTTCGGTGCCTTCGTGGCGATCGGCGGCGGTAAAGAAGGTCTGGTACACATTTCTCAGATCGCCGACAAGCGCGTAGAGAAAGTGACCGATTACCTGCAGATGGGTCAGGAAGTGCCAGTTAAAGTGATGGAAGTGGATCGGCAGGGCCGCGTTCGTCTCAGCATCAAAGAAGCGACAGAGCAGAAGCCAGCAGAAGAAACCGCTGCGGTGACGACGCCTGACGCCGAGTAAGCGTTTTTCCTGATCAGCCGCTCCCTGCCTGCTGGCGGGGAGCGGTGTTTGTATACCCGGAATGCGTGGCGCGCTGGTCAGCGTGTCAGTGCAGCTGAAGCAGGACGGGTATCATCGCGAGGGCGGGAACCCTTGTGCATAGCAGGCGGATGACAGGATGGTTATCCCAATGTTTGTATTCGGGAGTGGGAAATGAAGCCTTTTTTGCGCTGGTGTTTTGTTGCGACAGCTATCACGCTGGCAGGATGCAGCAACTCCAATTGGCGTAAGAACGAAGTTCTGGCAGTACCTTTGCAGCCCACACTGCAGCAAGAGGTTATTCTGGCGCGAATGGAACAAATTCTTGCCAGTCGGGCCCTGACCGATGATGAACGCGCACAGCTGTTATATGAGCGCGGAGTGTTGTATGATAGT
The DNA here is from genome assembly GCF_043544755.1 of Pantoea sp. SGAir0184. Lineage (NCBI taxonomy): Bacteria > Pseudomonadati > Pseudomonadota > Gammaproteobacteria > Enterobacterales > Erwiniaceae > Pantoea > Pantoea sp. SGAir0184. Next base: position 3,642,499 of record NZ_CP028050.1, on the reverse strand, counting down.
TTAGGTCTGAGGGCATTAGCGCGAAACGATTTCTCGCAAGCGCTGTCTATCAGACCGGATATGCCGGAAGTGTTTAACTATCTCGGCATTTACTTAACGCAGGCAGGCAATTTTGATGCTGCCTATGAAGCGTTTGATTCTGTACTTGAGCTTGATCCAACTTACAACTATGCGCATTTAAACCGTGGTATCGCCCTCTATTACGGCGGTCGATACAAGTTAGCGCAAGATGATCTGCTGGCGTTTTATCAAGACGATCCTAACGATCCGTTCCGCAGCCTGTGGCTCTACCTCGTTGAACGCGAGATGGATGCCGACAAGGCAAAAGTGACGCTACAACAGCGTTACGACAAGGCGGCTAAGGACCAATGGGGATGGAATATTGTCGAGTTCTACCTGGGCGACATCAGTGAAAAAACATTGATGGAACGTCTCAAGGCGGACGCAACGGATAACACCTCGCTCGCTGAACATCTCAGTGAAACCAACTTCTATTTAGGTAAGTACTACCTAAGTCTGGGGGAGAAGGACGACGCGAAAGCGTTGTTCAAACTGGCGGTGGCCAACAACGTCAATAACTTTGTTGAACACCGATACGCATTGTTGGAACTGGCGCAACTCGGCCAGACACAAGACGATTTATCAGAATCTGACCAGCAATAGCTGACGAACTTTTATTGCCTGATTTACCCGTAAAGTCATCGCCTGAACAGGTGAGGGCTTTTCTGTTCGTCAAAACTTCTAATTTGAGCCGGTTCACACTTTTTGATGAAAATGACTGAAAGTTTTCACGACGAGTTATGTAGACTGGCCGCCGCAATCTAAGAGGCACGTGTACTACATGACTGATATTCAAACCACTTTTGCTGATCTGGGCCTGAACGCCGACATCCTCGAATCACTGAACGGTATGGGCTACGTTAAGCCATCGCCAATCCAGGCTGAGTGTATTCCTCACCTGCTGGCGGGCCGTGATGTGCTGGGTATGGCGCAGACCGGTAGTGGTAAAACAGCAGCGTTCTCGCTGCCGCTGCTGAACAACGTTGATCCTTCTGTCCGCGCACCGCAAATCCTGGTGCTGGCGCCGACCCGCGAACTGGCGGTTCAGGTGGCTGAAGCGATGACAGAATTCTCTAAACACATGCGCGGTATTAACGTCGTGGCCCTGTACGGTGGCCAGCGTTATGACGTGCAGCTGCGCGCACTGCGCCAGGGTCCACAGATCGTGGTTGGTACCCCGGGCCGTCTGCTGGATCACCTGAAACGCGGTACCCTGGACCTGTCCAGCCTGCGTGGTCTGGTACTGGACGAAGCCGATGAAATGCTGCGTATGGGCTTCATCGAAGACGTTGAAACCATCATGGCGCAGATCCCGGAAGGTCATCAGACCGCACTGTTCTCTGCAACCATGCCGGAAGCGATTCGCCGTATCACTAAGCGTTTCATGAAGGATCCGCAGGAAGTGCGCATCCAGTCCAGCATCACTACACGCCCGGACATTTCTCAGTCTTACTGGACCGCTTACGGTCGTAAGTCTGACGCGCTGGTGCGTTTCCTCGAAGCGGAAGACTTTGATGCTGCCATCATCTTCGTGCGCACCAAAAATGCCACGCTGGAAGTCGCAGAAACGCTGGAGCGTAACGGCTACAACAGCGCCGCGCTGAACGGTGACATGAACCAGGCGCTGCGTGAGCAGACGCTGGAGCGCCTGAAAGACGGTCGTCTGGATATCCTGATCGCGACTGATGTTGCGGCCCGTGGTCTGGACGTTGAGCGTATTAGCCTGGTGGTTAATTACGACATCCCGATGGATGCCGAATCGTATGTACACCGTATCGGCCGTACCGGTCGTGCGGGTCGTGCTGGCCGTGCGCTGCTGTTCGTTGAGAACCGCGAGCGTCGTCTGCTGCGCAACATCGAACGCACCATGAAGCTGACTATTCCGGAAGTTGAGCTGCCTAACGCCGAGCTGCTGAGTCAGCGTCGTCTGGCGCAGTTCGCTGCCAAAGTTCAGCAGCAGCTGGAAAGCAGCGATCTGGATCAGTACCGTGCGCTGCTGGCTAAAATGCAGCCAGAAGAAGAGCTGGATATGGAAACGCTGGCCGCTGCACTGCTGAAAATGGCGCAGGGCGAACGTCCACTGATTCTGCCACCGGATGCACCACGTCCACAGCGTCGTGAATTCCGCGATCGCGATGAGCGTGGCGGCGACCGTCCACGTCGTGACAGCCGTGACAGCCGCGAAGGTGGCGATCGTCCACGTCGCGAACGTCGTGACGTTGGCGAAATGCAGCTGTACCGCATTGAAGTGGGCCGTGATGACGGTGTTGAAGTGCGTCATATCGTGGGCGCGATTGCTAACGAAGGCGACATCAGCAGCCGTTACATCGGTAACATCAAGCTGTTTGGTACTCACTCCACTATCGAGCTGCCAAAAGGCATGCCGGGTGAAGTCCTGCAGCACTTCACGCGTACGCGTATTCTCAACAAGCCGATGAATATGCAGCTGCTGGGCGATGCACAGCCACACGAGCGCACCGAGCGTCGTAGCGGCGGTCGTGACTTCGGTGGTGAGCGTCGTGGTAACCGCGAGGGTGGCAACCGTGAAGGTGGCGCACCGCGTCGTTTCTCTGAGCGTCGCGAAGGCGGTCGTGAAGGCGGACGTTTCAGCCGTGAAGGTGGCCGTGGCCCACGTCGCGACGAAGGTGCAGCTGCACCACGTCGCCGTGATGCATAAGCGTTAATCGCTTAAAAATAAAAAGGACGCGCAAGCGTCCTTTTTTTATGTCTGTAACGCGGGCTTTACACGCCGCCGGCAATCAGCACCCGCTCACCGGTAACATAAGCCGACTCTTCCGACGCCAGAAACAGCGCCACCTGCGCCACATCCTCCGGCAGGCCAAAGCGTCCCAGCGGCGTGGCCGCGATCAGCTGCGCTTTAAATTCCGCATTCATTTTTTTCGCTGCCAGCAGCCCTTCGGTCAGAATGATCCCCGGCGCCAGCGCGTTGACGCGAATATTACGCGGGCCCAGCTCACGTGCCAGCCCCTGCGTTAAGGTATCGATTGCGCCTTTGGTCGCTGACCACAGTACCGAGCCGGGCAGGCTGCGCTGGCTGTTTAGCGCGCTGAGGTTGATGATACAGCCGCCGCGCGCCGGGAAATGCTGCGCCGCCTGCTGGCACACCAGCAGCGTACCGAGCAGATTGACGTTGAGCTGCTGCTGCATGTCGCTGACGCTGAGGCTGGCGAAGTCGCCATGGTGAAACATGCCGGCGTTGTTGACCACGATGTCTGGCGCGCCAAACTGCGCAATACTGCTGGCGAACAGGCGCTGCACGTCAGCTTCACGGGATATATCGGCCTGTACGGCGATGGCGTCGCTTCCCAGCGCGCAGATATCGGTCACCACATCCGCCGCGCCCGCTTCATCCTGACGATAATTCACCACCACCCGGGCGCCGGCCGCGGCGAAAGTCATGGCGATGGCGGCGCCAATGCCTTTCGACGCGCCCGTCACCAGCGCAATTTTGCCTTCAAGTGCTTGCATTGTGTCTCTCCACCTGAGATTTCGGGTGAGTAAAGCATGCGCTGTTGCCGCTTTGTGCGGTAGCGCAATCCTGCAAGCTTTTTGCACGATCCTGCAAATCTGTGGCGCAGGGACTAGGCGCAACCGCATCGGCAGGTAAGAATGGGGATTCAGTGATTTTTCATTGCGGAGTGCATAACGCATGATTCATCAGGAACAGTGGCAGCAGCTGGTGGCGATGATTGCCCGTCACGCGCAGCAGGATGGGCGTACCGCCAGCGCGATTGATTTTCTCTCTTTTGGCCGCAGCTCGCACCCCTCCAGCCTGGCGCACATTGCCAGCTGGGCGGGTTTTGCGCTGATGGCCCAGGGCCAGAAAGCACTGCGCATGGGCGATGATGTGATGCATTACGGGCCGGGCGATCTGCTGCTGGTCACCATGGACATGCCGGTGCAGTCCTGCGTGGTGCTGGCGACACCAGAGAAACCCTGTCTTGGCGTCGGCATCACCATCAACGAAGCGCGCCTGCTGCGCTATCTGGAGCATTTCCCGCCGCAGCAGATTGGCAGCGCCGCCCCAGAACGCAGCATTACCGTCCATAAAGTCGCGCCGCCGCTGGTGGATGCGGTGATGCGGCTGGTGGCGCTGCTGGATCAGCCGCAGGATATCGCCGCGCTGGCACCGCTGATTGAGCAGGAGATTTTCTATCGCCTGCTGACCGGGCCGGAAGGGCCGCGTATTCTGAACATGGCGCTGACCGAGCGCCCGGGCAATAAAGTGGCGCGCGCGGCGCGCTGGCTGCGCGAAAACTTTCATCAGCCGCTGAAGGTGGATCAGCTGGCCAGCAGCGTTGGCATGAGCATTTCATCGCTGCACCATCACTTTAAAGCGGTTACGGCAATGACGCCGATGCAGTATCAAAAGCAGCTGCGGCTCAACGAAGCGCGCCGGCTGATGATGATTGAGAAGCTGGATGCCGGGACGGCGGGCTACCGGGTAGGCTATCAGAGTGCGTCGCAGTTTAGCCGGGAGTACAGCCGTTTTTATGGCCAGTCACCGGCGCGCGATGTGCGCAAGATGGCGGTGGGGCCGGAAGGACTCTCCCCACCGCAGTAAGGCTTACAGCGTGCGTGCGGCTTCCATCGCCAGCGCGAACGAACGCAGGCGCGCCTGCGGATCGTAAATCTGGCCGTTGACCATGATCTCATCCGCCTGGGTTTCGCGCAGCAGCGCGGCAAGGCCGTGGCGCACTTTATCTTTATCGCCCACCACCGACATGCTCAGCGCCTGCTGCACGCCATACTGTTCGGATGGCGACCACAGGTTATCCATGTTCTCCACCGGCGCCGGCAGCGGGCCAGGCTTGCCGCGGCGCAGATTAATGAACTGCTGTTGCATCGAGGTGAACAGGAAGCGCGCATCACGATCGCTGTCAGCCGCCACCACGTTGACACACACCATAGCGTAAGGTTTTGCCAGACGCGCAGAGGGCTGGAATTTTTCGCGATACAGGTGCAGCGCCTGCAACAGCAGGTCTGGCGCGAAGTGTGAAGCAAAGGCAAACGGCAGACCAAGCTGCGCCGCCAGCTGCGCGCTATACAGGCTGGACCCCAGCAGCCATACCGGAATTTTCAGCCCGAGGCCGGGCACCGGCTGCACCGGCGGATGTTCGCCCTCTTCGGCATCGAACCAGCGGATCAGATCGGCCACATCTTCCGGGAAGCTGTCGGCCTGGGCGCTCGAAAGATGACGGCGCAGCGCCAGCATGGTGCGCTGATCGGAGCCGGGCGCGCGGCCCAGTCCGAGATCGATACGGCCAGGGTAGAGGGATTCCAGGGTGCCAAACTGTTCGGCAATCACCAGCGGTGCGTGGTTGGGCAGCATGATCCCGCCGGAGCCGAGGCGCAGCGTTTCGGTGTTAGCGGCGAGATAGCCAATCAGCACCGACGTTGCGGCGCTGGCGATGCCGGTCATGTTATGGTGTTCGGCCAGCCAGTAGCGATGAAAGCCAAGGGCTTCAGCCTGACGCGCCAGCGCCAGCGAATTATGGAAGGCATCGCGCGCAGACGAGCCTTGCGGAATGGGGGCCAGATCCAGTACGGACAGGCGAACAGTTTTCTTCTCAGACATGGGTACTCCAGCAAAGGATGGCGCAGGTGATAAGTAAACCTGCACCAGTCAGTATTACGCATCATTACCCATATTAAAACTGCTAATAACGGCAGGAATATAGCCGGAATGTGCCTTTAACCGCCGCTATCCAGCGCCATTCCGGCCAGGCGGCGCCAGTAACCGTTGCTGTCGCTGCCGCGCGCCATCATCAGCGGCGCTTCACCCGCTTCGTTAGCGCGGAAGCGATCAACCTGTGCCAGGGTGCTCTCATCCTGCGGCGACAGGCGCACAATATCGATCCAGCCATGCATACCGGCGAGATCGTTGCCAAGGTTGTAACAGTAGCCGCTCATGGTCTGAATGCCGTTCAGGACAAATACCTGCTGGCCCTCCTGCGACAGCACGCGGCGCCCGGTGGGATAATCAATACAGCAGGTCTGGCAATCATCTTTGGCACGGTTTTCGGAACGCGCGGTAAAGCAGCGCGCCGACAGCGCCAGCGGCAGATGGCCATAGCCGAGCACTTCAACCTCAAACCGGTCGCGCAGACCAGCGTCATGGCACTGCTGCAACAGCTGGATCAGCCAGTCGCGTGACATCTCCACCGGCATGCACCAGCGCGTCATGCCCTCCTGCAGCAGCAGCTGGAGCGTCTGCGCGTTATAGACATTCAGGGTGGGACCGGCGACAAACGGCAGTTTGCGCTCTGCCGCCATGTTCACGGTGCCGATATCGTTGGCTTCCAGTAAGAACTCACCGTTTTCAACATAGCGGCGCAGCTCTTTGACTTCGGAAGGCGACTGCAGCAGCGCCAGCGTGCTCAGCACCACCTGTTTGCCGCTGGCCGCCAGCGTGCGGCCCATCTCCATCCACTGACTGAACGCGGTGGCGCGGCGTTTGCTGCACACCGCTTCGCCGAGGTAGACGATTTCTGCGCTACTTTCTGCGGCGCGCTGGTAAAACTGTTCCAGCGTGGCGGCAGGCCAGTACCACAGCACCGGGCCGATGGCGTATTTCATACGGTCTCCTTATTGCCAGTCGCGGTGATAGGCGCCAAGCGTGGTCTGGCTGCCTTCAGAAAGTTCACCGAGCGCGCGCATCCACGGCGCCTGCACCGTGAACTGTTGCGGATCGGCCATGCAGCGATCGATCGCCTGACGCCACACTTTAGCCACCTGTGCCACATAGGCCGGGCTGCGCTGGCGTCCCTCAATTTTCACCGACGCGATATTGGCGCGCAGCAGCTCCGGCAGCAGCGCCAGGGTATTGAGGCTGGTGGGCTCTTCCAGCACGTGATAGCGCTGGTTATCCACCTCATAGCGCCCTTTACACAGCGTCGGATAGCCCGCACTCTCATCGGCGGCGTAACGGTCAATCAGCACTTCGTTCAGGCGCGACTCCATGCCCTGTGCCGTCTGCTGCCAGCGCACAAATTTGGCCGGTGAACAGGCGCCCGCGCTGTTCGGCGACTCGCCGGTCAGCCACGACGAGAGATAGCAGCGGCCTTCGGCCATGATGCACAGGCTGCCAAAGGCGAACACCTCGAGCGGCACCGGCGTTTCGCGCGCCAGCTGCTTCACCTGGTGCATCGACAGCACGCGCGGCAGCACCACGCGGCTCAGCGCAAAGTGGCGGTGATAAAACTGAATGGCCTGCAGATTGGTAGCGGACGCCTGCACTGAAAGGTGACGTTCAACCTGCGGATAGCGGCTGGCGGCGTACTCCAGCGTGGCGATATCGGCCAGAATCAGCGCATCGGCACCGTTCTGTGCGGCGACGTCAATGGCGCTTTGCCAGCGGTTGAGACCGTCGGGATGGGCAAACGTATTGATCGCCACGTGCAGTTTACGCCGGTGCTGATGCAGGAAGCGCGCGGCTTCTGCCAGTTTCTTATCGGTAAAATTGAGGCCAGCAAAGTGGCGGGCGTTGGTGTCATCTTTCAGGCCGACGTACACCGCGTCAGCGCCGTGCTCCACCGCCGATTTCAGCGCAGGTAAATTCCCCGCCGGACACAGCAGTTCCATACAATTTCCTCCCCCGGATTCTGAACGCCGTTGAGTGTAAGGAAGCGCAGGTGCAGCAATGTTGATTTAAGGCAGTGAAAGCGGGATTGCCAGGGCGGAATGGAGAATTTTCGCACAGACGCGGGGCGATTTCCTTGATCCCGGTTGAGGCGAAAGCCGACGGATGTGGCAATATAGATAAAATTTTCTCAAGGGAGTGCAGCGCATGTTCGCACGCTTACGCGGCCTGTTAATTGAAAAAGGGCCGGAATTCCTCGCTTTACCGGTGTCGCTAACACCATTCGCCGTGAAAAAAACGGTTTTGCAACAACTCCTAAACTGGCAATTTCGTCATGCTTTGGCTGAAGGTGAGTTAGACTTTCTGCAAGGGCGCTATCTCGGCATTGAGATCGCGGACGTCAATCTGCGCTGGATCACCACGCTGCAGGACGGGCGCCTGACCGTTTCGCGCGACGCCGAAGCAGATGTCTGGTTTCGTGGCGAAGCCAACGATCTGCTGCTGGTAGCAGCACGCAAAGCCGACCCCGATATGTTGTTCTTTCAGCGCCGTCTGGTGATTGAGGGCGACACGGAGCTGGGACTGGAGGTGAAGAATCTGATGGATGCCATAGAACTGGACGCCATGCCCACGCCATTGCGCACGGGGTTGCTGCAGCTGGCTGCTTTTGTTGAGGCAGGAATGACACAGGACGCGAAGGCCGCTGAGGCGCGCGCGGGGATCTCATGTTGATTCGTACTGAAATTGGTGTGGACGCGGCAGGCATCGACAGCCTGTTAAAGCGCAGTTTTGCCACCGCAGCCGAAGCGGAACTGGTACAGCAGCTGCGTGAAGACGGTTTACTCACGCTGGGCGTGGTGGCCACCGATGACGAAGGCCAGGTGCTGGGTTATGCCGCCTTCAGTCCGGTGACGTTGCAGGGCGAGGATCGTAACTGGGTGGCGCTGGCGCCGCTGGCGGTTGATGCCTCGGTGCGCAGTCAGGGCATTGCTAAACAGCTGGTGTATGAAGGGCTCGATTCGCTCAATGAGTTCAGCTACAGCGCCGTGGTGGTGCTGGGCGATCCGCAGTTCTACAATCCGCTCGGCTTTGAACCGGCGGCGCGTCACGGCCTGCACTGCCGCTGGCCCGGCAGCGAAGCGGCGTTTCAGGTGTATAAACTGGCGGACGATGCGTTCGATGGGGCAGAAGGGCTGATCGCCTTCTCGGCACCTTTCAATCGTATCGACTAAACCACGCCGTTAAGCAGGCCGGCTGCTGGGCAACCAGCAGCAGTTTCTGCGTCCGGCTCAGCTGTTTTACCTGATACTCCAGCCGGGAAGCCGCCGCGCGATCGCCAGCCGCGCAGTGAAACACCAGCGTCAGTGGACCTTTGCCGCGCAGCGCACGGGCACCGCGCCCCTGCTGGTGCTGCTGCAGGCGACGGTTGACGTCAGTGGTGATGCCGGTATAAAGCATCCCGGCGGCGGTTTGCAGCATATACAGCTGCCAGCCCTGTTCCATTTACAAACCTCGTTCATGTGCTGGCGGGCAGTGTAACGCGCCTGCGGCCGCATCGCTATCAACGCACGGAGTTGCTCTTGTCTGACCATTCTCATCTGATTCGCTATCTGAAAAAACAGCACGTGCTGTCGCTGTGTGCCAGCGACGGCGATGCGCTATGGTGCGCCAACTGTTTCTACGTATTCGATGAAGCGCGCATGGCGTTCTGGCTGATGACCGAAGCCGATACGCGTCACGGCGCGCTGATGGCGCGTCATCCACGCGTTGCCGGCACGGTGAACGGCCAGCCGAAAACGGTGCTGCTGATTAAAGGCGTGCAGTATCGCGGGCGTATACAACTGACCGATGAGGCGCAGGCGCTGAAGGCCTATCAGTCGCGCTTTCCGGTGGCAAAAAAAGTCACCGCGCCGCTGTGGGAAATTATGCTGGATGAGTTGAAAATGACCGATAACGCGCTGGGGTTTGGCAAAAAGATTGTCTGGCAGCGTTAGCCCGGCACGCGCGCAGGCGCACCGGGCGACCGCCTTACGCTGCGTTCAGAATGCGCAGGGATTCGCGGTTAAACGCGGGCAGGTCTTCAGGCGTGCGGCTGGTAACCAGCTTGTCATCATCAACCACCACCTCTTTATCGTAAAAGTCCGCGCCGGCATTACGCAGATCGATGGCGATAGCTTTCACGCAGGTCATTTTGCGACCGCGCACGCCGTTCGCGCTGATCAGCAGCTGCGGACCGTGACAGATGGCGAAAATCGGTTTGCCGCTGGCAACAAACTCTTTGGTAAAGGTGACAAAGCGATCGTCACCGCGCAGCGCGTCAGGCGAATGACCACCGGGCAGCAGCAGCGCGTCGAACTCGGCCGGGCTGACATGGTCAATATCCTTGTCGATTTTGACTTCGGCTTTGCCCTGTTTTCCCTTCACGGTTTTGCCCGCCTGCATCTCAATAGTGACCACTTCATGGCCCGCTTTGGTGAAGGCCTCGGCTGGTGAGGTAAACTCTGAGTCTTCAAATTCATCGGTAATCAGAACCGCTATTTTCTTGCTCATCTTTCTCCTCCTTGCTGGTCACGCACCTGCTGTGCGTGACACGTTTCAACAGACAAGTCTGGACCCTGAGCGCGGAAACGCAAGCCAGCCGGCGCAGGCGGGATTGGTTAAATTCCGGAGACAGATCAAGTTTAAGCGTGACGACGCTGGCACACGGGCATAACCTGAATAACACTGTGGGATCTGCGTCGCGCCCTCCGCGCGGCATACGTTATTCAGTTGAATACGGAACCGGTCATGACCCAATTCGCCTCACCTGCACCAGCGGCCCGCTTCGCCTGGTGGAAACCGCTGCTGTTCCTCGCCGTGGTGCTTATCGGCCTGTGGTACGTAAAATGGCAGCCTTACTATGGCAAAGCCTTCACGGCCGCAGAAACCCATTCCATCGGCCGCTCTATTCTTGCCAATGCCGCAGATTCGCCGTGGCGCGCCGCGCTGGATTACGCCATGGTCTATTTTCTCGCGGTGTGGAAAGCCGCGGTGCTCGGTGTGGTGCTGGGCTCGCTGGTACAGGTGCTGATTCCGCGCCGCTGGCTGCTGCGCCTGATGGGCAGCAACCGGCTGGGGGCCACGCTGGTCGGCACCGGTTTTGGCCTGCCGGGCATGATGTGCAGCTGCTGTGCCGCGCCGGTGACCGTCGGCCTGCGCCAGGCGCAGGTTTCAAGCGGCGCGGCGATGGCGTTCTGGCTGGCGAATCCGCTGCTCAATCCGGCAACGCTGGTGTTTATGAGCTTTGTGCTCGGCTGGCAGTTTGCCGCCATTCGGCTGGTGGCGGGTGGGGTGATGGTGCTGGGCATTGCCCTGCTGGTGCAGCGCAGCGTACCGGAAACCGCCGTTGCCGCGCCGCTGTTGCCGCAAGAAAGCCATGAACGGTTTGTGACGCGCTGGCTGCGCGTGATGTGGCGGCTGTTCTGTAACACCATTCCGCTCTACATCGTGGCGGTGCTGCTGCTCGGCGCCGCGCGCGTCTGGCTGTTTCCGCACGCGGACGGGGCGGTGGGCAATACGCTGTTCTGGGTAATGCTGATGGCCATCGCCGGCTGCCTGTTTGTGATCCCGACCGCTGCCGAAATCCCTATCGTGCAAACCATGATGCTGGCGGGCATGGGCATCGCACCGGCGCTGGCGCTGCTGGTGACGCTGCCCGCAGTCAGCGTGCCGTCGCTACTGATGCTGCATCGCGCGTTCCCACCGCGCGCGCTGTGGATCGCCTTCTGCGGCGTGGCCGTCAGCGGCATGCTGCTCGGCATCCTCGCACTGTGGCTGGCGTAGATACCAGATAGTCTGATTGCGGCTGCCGCGCCACAGCAGCCGCGCATCTTTCTCCGCTTCGATGAAACGTCCATCAATCAGCACGTCGATTTCCGCAATCACTTCACGCTGCGCCGCCGTCAGTTCCGCCAGGGTGTAGCCGGTCCACAGCCAGATATCTTTATCCGGACAGTCGCGCCGCACGCGTTTCACCAGCCGGCGAATATGCGGCACATTGTGCGGATGCAGCGGATCGCCGCCGCTCAGCGACAGCCCCTGACGTGGAATGCGTTGATCCTGCAGATCGGCGATCAGCTGCTCCTCCATGGCCAGCGTAAACGGCACGCCGGAGTCAGGCCGCCAGGTGCTCTGGTTGTAGCAGCCGCGACACTGATGTTCGCAGCCCGCGACAAACAGCGTGCAGCGCGTGCCGGGACCATTCACGATATCCACATCGTAGTAGCGATGAATGTGCATCATCCCAGCTGTCCGGTATCAAGGTGTTTGACGCGGCGCTGCACCTCTTCCTGCTTGCCAGCGTTGAACGGCCGCGCATCCGGGCTGCCAAGATAGCCGCAGACGCGGCGCGTGACCGAAACGCGCGCCGGATCGTGATTGCCGCAGCTCGGACAGGTAAAGCCTTTGCTGGTACAGCTGAACTCGCCGCTGAAGCCGCACTCGTAGCACTCATCGATCGGCGTGTTGGTGCCGTAGTAGGGCACGCGGTCGTAGCTGTAATCCCACACATCTTCCAGCGCCCGCAGGTTGTGCTGAATGTTGGGGTATTCGCCGTAACAGATGAAGCCGCCGTTAGCGATGGCCGGGTAGGGCGCTTCAAAGTCGATTTTGTCGTACGGATTGACCTTTTTCTCTACGTCGAGATGGAAGCTGTTGGTGTAATAGCCCTTGTCGGTCACGCCCGGCACTACGCCAAATTCGGCGGCATCAAGGCGACAGAAGCGATCGCACAGGTTTTCACTGGGCGTACTGTACAGGCTAAAGCCGTAGCCGGTTTCCGCTTTCCACGCATCCACCGCCTGGCGCAGATGCGTCACAATCGCCACGCCGGTTGCGCGCAGGTGCGCGGCATCATACGGATGCACGGCGTTGCCGCTTAGCGCGTTAAGCGTTTCATGCAGACCGATATAGCCCAGCGAGATCGAGGCGCGGCCGTTGCGGAAGATCTTGCCCACCTCGTCGTCCGCGTTGAGCCGTACGCCGCAGGCGCCTTCCATGTAAAGAATCGGTGCGACGCGCGCTTTGGTTTTTTCCAGCCGGGCAATGCGGGTCATCAGCGCCCGCTTCGCCAGCGCCAGGCGCGCATCCAGCAGCGTCCAGAAGCGGGCTTCGTCTCCCTCGGCTTCTAACGCAATGCGCGGCAGGTTGAGGCTGATCACGCCGATGTTGTTGCGGCCCTCATGAATCTGCTCGCCGTTTTCCTCGTAAACGCCGAGGAAGCTGCGGCAGCCCATCGGCGTTTTAAACGAGCCGGTGACTTCCACCACTTTGTCGTAGTTGAGGATATCCGGATACATGCGCTTGCTGGCACACTCCAGCGCCAGCTGTTTGATGTCGTAATTGATGTCGCCGGCGCGGCGGTTGACGCCTTCGCGAATGGCAAACACCAGCTTAGGAAACACCGCGGTTTTATGGTTTTTGCCCAGCCCGGCAATGCGGTTGCGCAGAATCGATTGCTGAATCAGGCGCGCCGCCCAGTCGGTACCGAGGCCAAAGCCAAAAGTGACGAACGGCGTCTGGCCGTTGGCGGTGTGCAGCGTATTAACCTCGTACTCCAGCGACTGAAACGCGTCGTAGCACTCTTTTTCCGTGCGCGCGCGCGCGTAAGCTTCCACGTCAGCAATCTGCCATTCGCGGGCAATCTGGCGATGCTTGTCGAGACTGAGGGTGACAAACGGTGCCAGCACTTCGTCAATGCGGTTAATGGTAGTGCCGCCGTAAATATGGCTGGCGACCTGCGCAATGATCTGCGCCGTCACCGCGGTGGCGGTGGCGATGGATTTTGGCGGTTCAATCTCGGCGTTACCCATTTTGAAGCCGTGCGTCAGCATGCCGTGCAGATCGATCAGCATGCAGTTAAACATCGGGAAGAAGGGGGAGTAGTCGAGGTCGTGATAATGGATTTCCCCACGCTCGTGCGCCAGCACCACATCGCGCGGCAGTAACTGCTGCTGGGCATAATGTTTGGCCACGATGCCGGCCAGCAGGTCGCGCTGCGTCGGGATCACTTTGCTGTCTTTGTTGGCGTTCTCGTTGAGCAGCGCCGCGTTGGTCTGTTCCACCAGGCCGCGAATGGCATGGTGCAGCTTGCCGCGCTGCTCGCGCGCCAGATCGCGGTCGTGACGGTATTCAATATAGGCGCGTGCCAGCTGCGGCCAGCGTCCGCTCATCAGCGCCTCTTCCACGGCACACTGGATGTCGCGAATATCGACTTCAGCCTGCGTTGCCAGCTGCGCGCTGACCTGCTGAGCGACCGTCGTGCACCAGGCCAGGTCGTCAACCTGGGCAGCCTGCGCGGCGGCCCGCACTGCAGCTTCAATGCGCCGGGCATCAAACGGCACCCTGCAGCCGTCACGCTTAATCACTACCGTTGCCATCTTCCCTTTCTCCGCTGGAAACTACATGTAGATAATTTTAAGGAGTGTAATCGCAACATGTGGTGTTTCAGAGGGAATTAATCGCACTGTTTTTGACCTGTCGCAAAGAAGCGCGGCCAGCGCCTGAAAGCCGTGCAGTGGTCAACAGCCGCTACACTGAAAAGTTTTAAGCCGGGCAAACTTCAGCCGGTTGCAACTTGCTTTGCGTTGCGAAACAGGTTTAATGAGCGTTTTGCGCCATTTCCGGCCCATCGTTTTGCCTTACAAGGATGCCCACCATGCTTCTGCCCCGTACGCTGCTGGCCGTTTTGTGTTCCCTGACGTTTTCCACGCAGGCCGCACCGGCAGGCGATCTGCCGCTGATGCCGTGGCCACAGCAGGTGACGCAGCCCGCAGGCGGTGGCGCGTTTACCCTGACGCCGCAATTTTCGCTGCACATCACCGGCGATCACCTGGAAGGGGCCGAAGCGCGCTGGCGCGCCCGCATTGCGCGGCAAACCGGCTGGGCGCTGCTGCCCGCCAGCCCGGCCAGCGATCGTCCCGCCATTCAGATCCGGATTGCCGACGCGGTCGATCCGCTACCGCAACCGGACAGCGACGAAAGCTACCGTCTGGAGGTCAGCAGCAGTGGCGTACTGCTGCAGGCACCTACCCGTTTTGGCGCGATGCGCGGCATGGAAACCCTGCTGCAGCTGATCGCCAACACCGCCAGCGGCACGCAAATTCCCTTTGTCACCATTGACGATCGGCCGCGCTTCCCGTGGCGCGGCGTGCTGATCGACCCGGTGCGCCACTTCCTGCCGCTGGAAACCCTCAAGCGGCAGATTGATGGTATCGCCGCGGCGCGCATGAACGTGTTCCACTGGCACCTGACCGACGATCAGGGCTGGCGCTTTGCTTCCAGTCACTATCCGCAGCTGCAGCAGCAGGCCAGTGATGGCCTGTTCTACAGCCAGCAGCAAATGCGCGAGCTGGTGCACTATGCCACCCAGCGCGGCGTGCGCGTGGTGCCGGAAATCGATCTGCCCGGCCATGCTTCCGCCCTGGCCGTAGCGATGCCGGAGCTGATGAGCGCGCCGGGGCCATATGCCATGGAGCGCGGCTGGGGCGTGTTTAAACCCTTGCTCGATCCCAGCAATGAAGCGGTGTTTCGCTTTATTGATACGCTGATTGGCGAAGTCGCGGCGATCTTTCCCGATCCCTACATTCACATCGGCGGGGATGAAGTCGATCCCAGTCAGTGGAACGCCTCACCGAAGATTCAGCAGTTTATGCGTGACCACGGCCTGCAGGACGCCCATGCGCTGCAGGCGTGGTTCAACCAGCGGGTTGAGAAGATTCTCGCCGCGCATCAGCGGCGCATGCTTGGCTGGGATGAGGTGTACCATCCCGACCTGCCGAAAAGTATTGTGATTCAGTCGTGGCAGGGGCAGGACGCGCTCAGCGAAGTGGTAAAGCAGGGGTATCGCGGCATTCTTTCCACCGGTTTTTATCTCGACCAGCCGCAGAGCGCCGCGTATCACTATCGCAACGAGCTCTGGCCGCAGGGGCTGAACGGCGTCGATCAACTACGCGCCGACGATCAGGCGCAAAGCTGGCAGTTCACTATGCCGCGTCTGAAAGGCAGCGCGGTGCAGGGCTGTTTCACCCTGATTGAGAGCAAAAACGGCTGGCGCGGTTTTATCGATTTCAGCGGCAAGGCGCGGCGCCAGGTCAGCGACATTCGCTGGCTATCACCGACGCAGCTGACCTTCAGCGTCGACAGCTGGATGGGGCCGTTTCAGCCGGTGGTGACGCTGACGCGTGACAGCCTGACCGGCTACGTGCTGGTGGGCAACATACGCTATCCGACCACAGGCAGCAGGCTGGCGCAGATACCGGCCGGTATTGCCCCGGTACTGCCCACGCCCGCTCAGCTGCAGCGTGATTTGCTGGGCGGTGAAGCGGCGCTGTGGGCGGAGAACGTGAATAGCCGGGTGATTGATACGCGGCTGTGGCCGCGCGCCTTTGTGGTGGCGGAGCGGCTGTGGTCGGCGCAGGATGTGACCGACAGCGAGAATATGTACCAGCGGCTCAGCGCGATTGATCGCTGGGGGACGGTGTCGGTCGGCCTGCAGCAGCATCAGCAGGCCGAGGTGCAGATGATGCGGCTGACTAACAGCAGCGATATCACTCCGCTGCGCGTGCTGGCGGAAGTGCTGGAACCGGCGCAGTATTACACCCGCCAGCACCTGAAGTTTCAGGCCGGGCATTATGACTATTTTGAGCCGCTGAACCGGCTGGCGGACGTACTGCCGGCCGAGAGCGAGCCGGTGCGGCTGCTGGATAAGCAGGTGGATGCGCTGATTGCCAATCGCGGCGATCATGCTGCCGCCAGCGCCCTGCGCCATCAGCTGCAGCGCTGGCAGCGCAACAGCGATGCGGTGATGCCGCTGGTGCTGGGCAATTATCAACTGAAAGCACTGCAGCCGCAGGTGCGCCAGGTTGCAGAGCTGAGCCGGATGGGGCTGGATCTGGTGAACGCACTGGAGCGCAACCAGGCCTATGGCGCAGGCGAGGTGGCGCAGATGCACGCCCGGCTGGATGCGGCGGCGCAGGTGCAGGATGAAACGGTGCTGGCGCTGGTGCGACCGCTGGAGAAACTGCTGCGATCGTCGAGATAGGGAAGTTCGGAAGTCACGAACTATGCAGGGTCGTCATTGATGACGACCAGGCATCACGCCAGGTTCGCACGGATACGCCCCCTGCATGCTGTGTGATTGATGACAGCTAAATCAGCGACGTACCGCGATGGCTTCGATCTCAATCTTCACGTCTTTCGGCAGACGCGCCACTTCCACGCAGGAGCGCGCCGGGAAGCTGGCCTGATGCTCGGTAAAAAACGCTTCATAGGTGGCGTTGACCGTGGCGAAATCGTTCAGGTCTTTGACGAACACGGTGGTCTTCACAATGTCGCCCACCTGCAGGCCAGCGGCCAGCACAATCGCCTTCACATTCTCGAGCGACTGACGCGCCTGCGCGGCGATGTCGTCCGGAACCGCACCGGTGGCCGGATCGACCGGGATCTGGCCGGAGGTGATGATCATGCTGCCGAGATCCACGCCCTGGACGTACGGGCCAATCGCTGCCGGGGCTTTTTCAGTACTGATTTCGCGAGACATTGTTTCTCCTTAGGCATGCGCGGCGAACCCTTGCCCGCCGCGAAAATGTTCGCCCCATTATAGGGAGGAAACGGGCGATTACCAGTGACCGAGCACCACGTGGCGCGCGAACTCTTTCTCGCAGTATTTACACTTCAGGTGCACATCGTCATCGCGCTGCTTCACCGCAAAGCTGGAGAACACCGGCTCGCTGCGGCTGATGCAGTTGCCGTTGGGGCAGGTCAGCACGCGCTCGATGCGTTCCGGCAGCGTCGGTGCGATCTTCGCCACTACTTCATACTCATCAATGCGATTCACCGTGGCGTGCGGCGCGTACACCGCCAGCTGATTGATCTGATCATCGGTCAGAAAAGTATTTTCGATTTTGATCAGATCCTTACGCCCCATCTCGCCCGACGGCAGATTAAGGCCGATGGTGATGCGCTGATCGGTTTCGGTGAGGCGGAACAGTGACAGTAGCTTAAAGCCGACCTGCGCCGGAATATGGTCGATCACCGTGCCGCGTTTGATGGCTTCAACCTGCAGTTTGTTATCGTGGGTCATCGTTCTGCTCCTTACAGTGCCAGTTCGCTATTCAGTACCAGCGCCAGCAGGGCCTGGCGGGCATAGATGCCGTTGCCGGCCTGCTGGAAATACCAGGCGTGCGGCGTGCTGTCGACATCGGTGGTGATCTCATCAATGCGCGGCAGCGGATGCAGCACCTTCATGTTATCGCGCGCACCGGCCAGATCGGCTGCCCGCAGGATGAACTGCGCTTTCACGTTGGCATACTCTGAGGGATCGAGACGCTCTTTCTGTACGCGCGTCATGTAGAGAATATCCAGCTGCGGCATCACTTCTTCGATGCTGTCGTGGCGCGACCAGGCAATGTTCTGTTCATCCAGCATATCGGTGATGTAGGACGGCATCGCCAGCGCATCCGGTGCGATGAAGTAGAAGCGGTTGCCGCTGAATTTCGCCAGCGCCTGGGTCAGCGAATGCACGGTGCGGCCATATTTCAGGTCGCCGACCATCGCCACGTTGAGGTTATCGAGGCGGCTCTGGGTTTCCCGGATGGTGAACAGATCGAGCAGCGTCTGCGTCGGGTGCTGGTTGGCGCCATCGCCGGCGTTAAGAATCGGCACGCCGCCCGAAAACTCCGTGGCCAGCCGCGCCGCCCCTTCCTGCGGATGGCGCATCACGATGGCATCCACATAGGTGCCAATCACCGAGATGGTATCGGCGAGGGTTTCCCCTTTCTTGCCCAGCGAGGTGTTGCTGCCGTCGGCAAACCCCACCACCGACGCGCCCAGCCGGTGCATCGCGGTTTCAAACGACAGGCGGGTGCGCGTTGAGGCCTCAAAGAAGCAGCTGGCGATAACGTTGTGTTTCAGCAGCTCCGGCTGCGGATGGGCTTTCAGCTGGGCGGCGGTATGCAGCACCAGCTCCAGCTCATCGCGGTTGAGGTCGTTGATGGAAATAATGTGCTTGCGATATAGCGGGTTGGCCATAGCTCTCTCCTCTGCGCTGCCGGATTGCGGACAAAAAAAAGCCCCTTTACAGGGGCTTTCTGGCGATCGATGAATGACGGAAAGAAACAGGTGTGCCGCCTGCATTCAGGCGTACGGGAGCGGCAAATTGTGCGCTGCGCTGTTGCATGTTTCCTCCGGCAAATTGTGGCGCATTATACGCATTCACTGAGCCGCATCAAGCAGAAATCACGCGCGAGGTAAACGTTTGCGCTGCGCAGGCTTAGCGCTGGCCCAGCGTTGCTACCATCACCGCTTTGATGGTGTGCATGCGGTTTTCCGCCTGGTCAAACACGATGCTGTGGTCCGATTCAAACACGTCGTTGCTCACTTCCATGCCGTCGTGCAGGCCATACTGTTCCGCCATCTGGCGTCCGAGCGTGGTCTGGTCATCATGAAACGCGGGCAGGCAGTGCAGGAATTTCACCTGCGGATTGCCGGTCAGCGCCAGCATCGCGCTGTTCACCTGATAAGGACGCAGCAGGGCGATGCGCTCTTCCCACACCGATTTCGCTTCGCCCATCGATACCCAGACGTCGGTATAGATGAAATCAGCACCCTGCACGCCTTCGGCAATCTCTTCTGTCAGGGTGATTTTGCCGCCGGTGTGCTGCGCTGCCGCGCGGCACTGCGCCACCAGCTCCTCTTCTGGCCAGCAGCCTTTCGGTGCCACCAGCCGCAGATCCAGCCCCACCAGCGCTGCTGCTTCCAGCATACTGTTGCCCATGTTGTTGCGCGCATCGCCGACGTACACCAGCGTCATCTCGTTCAGCGCTTTGCCCGGCAGATGCTCCTGCATGGTTAGCAGGTCAGCCAGCAGCTGCGTCGGATGGAACTCGGTGGTCAGGCCGTTCCACACCGGCACGCCGGCATATTCGGCCAGCGTCTCTACCAGCGCCTGACCGTAGCCGCGATACTGAATGCCGTCATACATGCGTCCCAGTACGCGCGCGGTGTCTTTCATCGACTCTTTATGGCCGATCTGGCTGCCGCTCGGGCCGAGATAGGTGACGTTAGCGCCCTGATCGTAGGCGGCAACTTCGAAAGAGCATCGGGTACGGGTCGAGTCTTTTTCGAAGATGAGCGCGATGTTTTTGCCTTTCAGGTACTGGGTTTCGCTGGCGTTTTTCTTTGCCTGTTTTAATTCACTGGCGAGTGATAACAGACCGGTGATTTCGGCTGGGGTGAAGTCCAGCAATCTCAGGAAATGTCTCGAATACAGCTGACTCATACTGCGCTCCGCATTACATCAATAATGAATTAAAATTCAATCTAACCGTATGAATATGCATTTTCAACCCCAGCGCTAAGAAACTTTCTGTTTTGTGTAGTGGCGCGCGAGGCAGTGTGGGAAAATAATTGCATTCACTGCCACTATTTTGAGGACACGCCCATGGCATACGAAGCATTGCTGGAAGAACAGCGCGAAGAGACGCGCCTGATCATTGAAGAGTTGCTGGAAGACGGCAGCGATCCGGATGCGCTTTACACCATCGAGCATCATCTCTCCTGCAACAACTTCGACTCGCTGGAGAAGGCCGCGGTTGACGCGTTCAAGCTGGGCTATGAAGTCACCGAGCCGGAAGAGCTGGAGCTGGAAGACGGCAGCACCGTGATGTGCGTCGACATCCTGAGCGAATCGGCGCTGAAGCCGGAACTGATTGACGCGCAGGTCGAGCAGCTGGTGAATCTGGTCGGGAAATACAACGTCGATTACGACGGCTGGGGCACCTACTTTGAAGATCCGGATGCCGAAGATGAAGACGACGGCGAAGAGACCGACGACGAAGACGATGACGGTGTGCGTCACTAAGCCCTGACGGGCGGCTCGTGCCGCCCGGTAATTTTCCTGCCAGCAAAGAACCTCCGATGAATTACGCTTCGCTATTAGACCCCATTCACCAGTTTTTACAGTGCCGCACGCCGCAGGCGTGGATTGATGAAGCGCGCAAGCCGGAAAATCTCACGCTGCTGCTTACCGATCACATGGTATGCGAGTTGAAAGCGGCGCAGACCGCGGTGTGGCTGATTCGCAAATACGTCGCGGATAAACCCAGTGGCGACGCGATTCTGGCGTGGCTGCAGCCGTACGAAGATTTTATTTTCGGCGAGAATCACGACAGCGATTTTATCAATGCCCACAAGAATCTCAGCAAAAGCATCATTGTGCGCAATGAACTGCCGTGGGCTGATGAGATGGTGGAAAAGATGGTGCTGCTGATCAAAGAGGAGCTGCACCACTTTTATCAGGTGTGGGAAATCATGCAGGCGCGCGGTTTGCCCTATCGCAAGATCACCGCCAGCCGCTACGCCAAAGGGCTGCTGCGTGAAGTGACTACCCATGAACCGGATACGCTGGTGGATAAACTGATTTGCGGTGCGTATATCGAAGCGCGTTCCTGCGAGCGCTTCGCCAGCCTGGCGCCGT
This sequence comes from Pantoea sp. SGAir0184, assembly GCF_043544755.1. NCBI lineage: Bacteria > Pseudomonadati > Pseudomonadota > Gammaproteobacteria > Enterobacterales > Erwiniaceae > Pantoea > Pantoea sp. SGAir0184. The sequence goes on along the minus strand of NZ_CP028050.1, from coordinate 3,621,323 downwards.
ACCTGGATGCGCAGCTGGAGAAGTTTTACATCTCACTGCTGCGTTCCGAAGCGCGCCACTATCAGGATTACCTGACGCTGGCGGCACAGATTTCACCGAAGGATATCGCACCGCGCGTGCGGGCGATTGGGGCAGCGGAAGCGCGCTTGATCAGCGAACCGGACACTGAGCTGCGCTTTCACAGCGGCGTGCCGGCGTTTTGATTTGGTGCGCGCGGCGAAACTTCCTGACCCAGCCTTCAGGCGTTGTCTTACTACCCTCTTTAGCTTCGCATACCTTCTGTGTAAAGACGCAGGGGGTAGTAATTAAGCAGTGAGTCATTAAGGGCTTATAAATACCATGGAAGTACGAATGAATTTGCCCGATCAGATCTTCGCGGCGCGCTGATGGCCCCAGGTCAGGTAGTAGACATCATAAAAATCCACTTCCCCTTTCTGCTGCATCAGGCGATCGATGCCGCTGCGCACGCGCTCGGGCGTGCCTGGATTCTCCAGGATCTTGTCCAGCGCCTGCTGTGAGACCGGCTGCACGTAATACCACTCGCCGTTGTAGCACACGCGCAGATCCAGCGTATCGATGTCCTCGAAGCGGTATTTCGGGTTGATGTCGAGCAGCATCAGAAAACTCATCACCAGCACGAACACCGTGGCGAACCAGAAGGCTGGCCAGCCGAGCATCTCAGTCGAGAAAATCAGCGCCACGCACAGGCCGTAGCACAGGTACATCACGCCCCACAGCCCCGGATGGGTTTTCAGGAAGTTAAAGCTAAAACGCGGCAGATTATCGCGCCGCTCTTCGCGGTTGAGCGTGTCGATTTCATCGATCAGAATTTGTTTAATCGCGTCCATTATTCACCTCTGAATATCACTGCCTGCCAGTAAACCACATAACAGTGAAGGGCGGCAGAGACAGATCAGCGGTGTTTTTTTATAACAGTTTTCCGTAACGCATCAGCTTACCTGCCCGACAATTTGCAGATTGGCATCGTCTGGCACCTCGTTATACGACAGCACATTCAGCCCGCTGGCGAATAGCCGGGCGTAGCGCGCAATCAGCGGCCGCAGCTGCGGCGTCACCAGCAGCACCTGCGTCAGGTTCTGCGCTTTCAGCTGCTCCATCATCACCGGCAGCGTGCTCTGCAGCTGGGTGAGAATGTTAGGGTCGACCGGGAAGCTGTCCAGCGCCACTTTGCCGCCCTGCTGCGCCTGATTGAGCGCTGCCAGCAGCAGGTTTTCCAGGCTGTTATCCAGCGTATAGGCCGACAGCGGTTTGTTGTCCGGCGCAATCGCCGCCACCATGGCGCGGCGCAGCGCGTAACGCACGTCGGAGGTCAGCAGGATCGGATCTTTAGTGATCGCCACGCTCTCCAGCAGCGTAGTGGCGATGGTGGTGATGTCCTTGAGCGATACCTGATCGTTGAGCAGCAGACGATACACCTTGAGCTGCAGACTGTAGTTCACCGCGGCGTTGAGATCCTCTGACAGCTTCGGCGCCACGCTCGCCAGCCGCTGATGCAGCTGAGTAATATCATCGTAATTAAACAGCTCCGGCAGGTTTTCGCGCACCACTTTGTTGACGTGCGTGGCCACCACGCTGGCGCAGTCGACTACCTGATACCCCAGATTCAGCGCTTTGGCTTTCTGCTCTGGCAGGATCCAGGTCACCGCCATACCGTATGCAGGATCGGTATCCAGCAGGCCGTCGATCTCGCCGTACTGATCCGGCGTCGGCAGCGCCATCAGGCGGTCGGCGTGCACTTCGCCCACCGCGGTGCGAACGCCGTTGATCTTGATGGCGTACTGCGACGGCTTTAAGTGGAAATCTTCACGCAGGGCGATCTCCGGCAGCAGCACGCCACTGGTTTCCGACACCACCTGGCGCACGCCGCGCATACGCTGAGTCAGCGGCGCGCCTTTGCCTTTATCCACCAGCGTGACCAGCTTGTAGCCCAGATTAAGGCCGATGGGCTCGACCAGCGGAATATTGTCCCAGCTGATGGTCGGCTGTTCGTCCGGCTGCGCCAGCGCCTGATTGATCGCCTCCATGTCGACATGGCTTTGCGTCGGCTTCTGCACCACGCGGCTCTGGCGCCACGCGGCGAACAGCAGCAGGGCGGTGAAGACGAGGAACACCATGTGCGGCATGCCCGGCACGATGGCCAGCACAAACATTACGCCTGCGGCGGTATACAGCGTGGCCGGTTTCGCCAGCAGCTGCGACTTCACGTCCTCGCCCATGTCAGCACCGTCGCTGATGCGCGTCACGATGATCGCCGCCGCCGTCGACAGCAGCAGCGACGGAATCTGCGCCACCAGACCGTCACCGATGGTCAGCAGCACATACTGTTCGAACGCCTGGCCGGCCGGTAAACCGTGTTTGAAAACGCCGATCAGGATGCCGCCCAGCACGTTGATCAGCAGGATCATGATGCCGGCGACGGCGTCACCGCGCACAAACTTGGAGGCACCGTCCATCGCGCCGTAGAAGTCCGCCTCGTTGGCCACATCCTGACGCCGCACGCGCGCCTGTTCCTGATTGATCAGCCCGGCGTTGAGATCGGCGTCGATCGCCATCTGTTTGCCCGGCAGCGCGTCGAGGGTAAAGCGCGCCGACACTTCAGAAATACGCTCGGCCCCTTTGGTCACCACCACAAAGTTGATCATGGGCGCCGTCACCGAAGACGAGCGTAAGGAGATTGTCGCGCAGCTCAACGGCACCTCGGTGTTTAACGGTTCCGGCTTTAATCCGTTCGATGTCGAAACCGGACGCGGCTCCGCCATCATTGGTGAAACGCTGGCGATTGCGCCGCCGACCGAGGGCGCCACCGTCAGTGACACCAGCGCGGAAAACAGCGACAGCAATAGCAATGCCAGCCAGCCGCAGGAAGATCTGGACAGCGTGCTGTCGCGCTCCGACGCCGAGCTGGCACAGCTGCGTCAGCAGATCCAGAGCATCATCAACAGCTATCACGCCCAGAACCTGCTGACGCTGGAAACCCTGCCGCAGGGGCTGCGTATCCTGATTCAGGATGACCAGGATCGCATGATGTTCCCGCGCGGCAGCGCGGTGCTGACGCCGTTTTATCAGCGCCTGCTGACCGAACTCGGTCCGGTGTTTAACCGTATCGACAACAAAATCATGATCAGCGGCCACACCGACGCCGCGCAGTACAGCGGCAACGCGGCGTACAACAACTGGAATCTCTCCGGTGACCGTGCGCTGGCGGCGCGGCGCGCGCTGGAGCGCGGCGGGCTGGAAAGCACGCGCGTGCTGCAGGTGAATGCCATGTCATCCCGTATGCCGCTGGACAAAGCCGATCCGCTCAGCGCACGTAACCGCCGCATTGAAATCATGGTACTCACCGAGGCGGCAGCCGAGACGCTGTTTCAGTTTTATGGTCGCGAAGGGGAGAACGTGGTGAAACCCATCGCTGACCGCCTGCGATAACCTGTCAGTGCCTTTGAATCAACTGTTGATTCTACCGGTGGCGAAATCCACCGGTTTTTTTTGCCTGTTTTTTGCTGCGGCAGACGCCGGGTAAACGAGGCGCGTCAGGGCATGCCACGAAATGTTAAATATGTTAATAAGTAATTTGGCTTTAGTAAGCTAAATCATTCTTTTATGTGAATTTTGCCGGTGTGCGCACATTGCAATGCCCGGTGGCTTTGCCACAATTAGGCAACGTGGCTATCCGGAGAAAGAGTATGTCTGCCCAATCTTCCAGTCTGCTGTTACTGATGTCTTTCGCCGCCGGTACCTTTTCCGCGGGATCGTCAGGTAACCCGCAGCATTTAATGTTATCGCTGCCGTCCGGCGGTGTACCCAATAATCCGCTGCCGCTGATCATCTGGCCGTGCATGGTGCCGGAAGAGGAGGAGGACAGTGCGGCCTGGTTTGAAAAAACCTTTAGCGCCAGCGGCTGGCCTGCGGCGTGGCGCGCGCCGATTTTTCCTTACACCCACTATCATCCCAATACCCATGAGGTACTGGGCGTCGGCGCGGGCTGGGCGGAAGTGCTGTTTGGCGGCGACAGCGGCCGCATGGTGACGCTGCGTGAAGGGGATGCGGTGCTGATCCCGGCCGGCGTGGGCCATAAACAGGTGTTTGCCTCCGACGACTTTTTCACCGTTGGCGCCTATCCTGAAGGGATGTCACCGGAAACCGTGCGCGACGAACCCTCCCGGCTGCGCGCGTCGAAAGAGCAGATCCAGCGCGTGCCGCTGCCGGATCGCGACCCGTTTACCGGCGGCGAAGGAGCAATGACCGAAATCTGGCTGCCAGTGGCGCAGCAGCTGATGCACCAGTAAGGTGCAAGGCAACGATTATCCGGCGCGGCTCCGCTTTTGGGGCGCGCGTGCCGTTGCGGCGGCGGGCCTCTGGCACACTTTGTGCAGGAGAGAAGTCAGGTCCTCTGACAAGCGCCGGGTAAATCATGAAAGCACGCGACCAGATAGCATCAACCTTCTACGATGAGATGTTGCAGAGCGACGGTCAGCACCGCGCTCACTATCAGCATTACTGGGAATGGTTACAACAGGCGGACAAAGAGGCGGTGGCGCGTAAACGTGAAGAGGCAGAACTGCTGTTTCATCGCGTTGGCATCACCTTCAACGTCTACGGTGACGACGGCGGTGCCGAGCGGCTGATTCCGTTCGACAGCGTGCCGCGCATCATTCCTGCCAGCGAGTGGGCGATGCTGGAACGCGGCATTCGCCAGCGCGTTCAGGCGCTCAACGCCTTCCTGCACGATATCTACCATCAGCAATATATTCTCAAAGCCGGCATCGTGCCGGCCGAGCAGGTGCTGGTTAACGATCAGTATCAGCCCTGTATGCAGGATGTCGATCTGCATCGCCAGATCTACGCGCACATTACCGGTGTCGATATGGTACGCAACAGCGACGGCGACTATTACGTGCTGGAGGATAATCTGCGCACGCCGTCCGGCGTCTCCTACATGTTGGAAAACCGCAAAATGATGATGCGCCTCTATCCGGAGCTGTTTGCCGCGCAGCATATCGCGCCGGTGGAGCGTTACCCGTCGCACCTGTTGCAGACGCTGCGCGAAAGCTCGCCGGTTAACGATCCGGTGGTGGTGGTGCTGACACCGGGACGTTTCAACAGCGCCTACTTCGAACACAGCTTTCTCGCCCAGCAGATGGGCGTGGAGCTGGTGGAGAGCGCCGATCTGTTCGTCAAAGACGGCGCGGTGCTGATGCGTACCACCGCCGGGCCGTGCAAAGTGGATGTGATCTATCGCCGCGTGGATGACGCCTTTCTCGATCCGCTCGCCTTCCGGCCGGATTCGATGCTCGGCGTGCCGGGATTACTGTCGGTATACCGATCCGGCAATGTGGTGCTGGCGAATGCGATCGGCACCGGCGTCGCCGATGACAAGTCGATCTACCCGTACGTGCCGGAGATGATCCGCTACTACCTTGATGAAGATCCGATCCTCAACAATGTGCCCACCTGGCAGTGCCGCAAGCCGCAGGATCTGAGCTACGTGCTGGCCAATCTGGCGCAGATGGTGGTGAAAGAGGTGCACGGTGCCGGCGGTTACGGCATGTTGATTGGCCCGGTCGCCAGCCAGCAGCAACTGAGCGAGTTCCGCGAGCGGCTGCTGGCGCGGCCGGATAATTATATCGCCCAGGATACGCTTTCGCTCTCCACCTGCCCGACCTTTATCGACAACGGTCTGGCGCCGCGCCATATCGATCTGCGGCCTTTTGCGCTGTATGGCGCGGATATCCGGCTGGTGCCGGGCGGCCTGACGCGCGTGGCGCTGACCGAAGGCTCGCTGGTGGTGAACTCGTCGCAGGGCGGCGGCACCAAGGACACCTGGGTGCTGGAGGATGACACATCATGCTAAGCCGGACGGCCAGTGGCCTTTACTGGATGGCGCGCTATCTGGAGCGCGCAGAACAACTTGCCCGGGTATTGGATGTGACCCATCGTCTGTCGCTGATGCCGGTGCGCAATCGCCAGGGCGACGAACTGCTGTTGCCGCTCAACCTGACCGGCACGCGTCAGCTGTTTGAAACGCTCAACGGGCGCTGCACCATGCCGCAGCTGTTCAACTTCTTCGCGCTGGATGAGCGTAATCCGAGCAGTATTTTCAGCTGCTGGCAGGCGGCGTGGAACAACGCGCACGCGGTGCGCGGCAGCCTGTCATCCGAAGTGTGGGAAAGCATTAACTCGACGTGGATTGAGATGCGCAACACGCGCCGCCGCGGTATCTCGCCGGCCGGTGCCGACAGCTTCTTCGACTGGGTGAAAGAGCGTTCGCATCTGTTTCGCGGCGCGATGTCCGGCACGCTGCTGCGCGGCGATGCGCTGCGTTTTATCCGGCTTGGCACGCTGATGGAGCGCAGCGACGGCACCGCGCGGCTGCTGAGCGTTAACCAGCAGCTGCTGGAGCAGCATCCCGACACGGTGCGGGAATATTACTGCCTCGACAGCCTGCTGCGCGCGGTGTCGGCGCGCGAGGCCTACAACGCCATCTTTAAGCAGCAGCTGATGCCGCCGCTGGTCAACGAAATGCTGATCCTGCGCAGCGAAAGTCCGCGCTCGCTGCACTCCTGCATAGAGGAGATCGCCAGCCAGCTGGAGCAGATTGGCAGCAGCGGCGAGGATCGCCCGCGCTATCTCAGTACGGTCCTGCTGGCGGAGATGCGCTTCAGCACCTGGGAAAGCCTGACGCGCGACGGCCTGCAGCCGTGGCTGGACCATTTTCTTAGCCGCATCAACGCGCTGGCAGAGAGCATCAATCACACCTATCTGGAGGCGAAATGAGACTGAACATTGAGCATAAAACCTGGTACGCCTATGAGCAGCAGGTAAAACTCAGCACCCAGTATCTGCGCCTTACGCCGCAGAATTCGGTGCACCAGCAGGTGCTGTCGTGGCAGCTGGATCTGCCGTGTGAGGCGACGCGCACGCTGGATGCTTATGGCAACGTGCTGCACGTGCTGACGCTGGACAGGCCGCATCAGCTGCTGGAGATTGCCGCGCGCGGCGTGGTCGAGATTCTGGATGCCAGCGAGCTGGCGCCGGATCCGCAATCGACGCTGTCGCCGCTGGTGTTTCTGCGCGCCACGCCGCTGACCCAGCCGGACGGGGCAATCCGCGACTTCGCCCGGCGCTACTGGCAGGCGGAGAAACCGCTCGCCAGCCTGGAAAAACTGATGGACGAGCTGCTGTTGAAAATGCCGTACCAGCCCGGCAGCACGCAGGTAAGCGACAGCGCGGCGAAAGTGTTTGCTGCCGGCAGCGGCGTTTGCCAGGATCACAGCCACGTGTTTCTCGCCTGCTGTCGCAGCCTGGGGATCCCGGCGCGCTACGTCAGTGGCTATCTGTATACTGACAACGTTGAACACGTTGCTACCCACGCCTGGGTTGAAGCCTGGCTGGATGGCAGTTGGCACAGCTTTGATATCACCAATAACACGCGCAGTACGCGGCAGCATTTGCGGCTGGCGGTGGGTGTCGACTATCTCGATGCCTGTCCGGTGCGCGGCATTCGTCTGGGCGGCGGCGGTGAAGATATGCTGGCGGTGGCTGCGGTGCAACAGGTGCACGGGCAGCAGTAATCGGAACAGGCGTAACTATGACTTATTGTGTGGCAATGCGTTTATCGGCCGGGATGATTTTTGTCTCGGATTCACGCACCAATGCGGGCGTGGATCATATCTCCTCGTTTCGCAAACTGCATGTGTTTCAGGTGGATGATGAGCGCACGCTGGTGCTGCAAAGCGCCGGCAATCTGGCGACGACGCAGAGCGTGATGAGCCTGCTGCGGCGCAACTGTAACGACAGCGAACAACCCAATCTGCTCAACGGGCGTTCACTGTACGACATTGCGCTGCTGGTAGGCGCCACGCTGCGTGAAGTGATTGCGCGCGACGGCGAGGAGTTTGGCGGCACGCTGCTGCTGGGCGGGCAGATTCGCGGCGAAGAGCCGCGGCTGTTCCAGATCTATCCGCAGGGCAACTTTATTGAAGCCAGCGTCGACACGCCGTACTTCCAGATTGGTGAGAGCAAATACGGTAAGCCAATTATTGACCGCGTGCTGCGCTATGAGACCTCGCTCAGCCAGGCGATGCAGTGTGCGCTGATCTCCATGGATTCGACGCTGGCGAGTAACATCTCCGTCGGCCTGCCGCTCGACGCGATGGTTTACCACAGCGACAGCTTCAGCGACAGCGAGCAGTACCACATCACCGAACAGCATCCCTACTTTTCCCAGATCCGCCAGCTATGGAGCAAAGGGTTGCTGAGCGTATTTTCTCAGCTGCCGCCGCTCAAGCTCTGACCTGCTGCCCGGTCGTCACGTTGGCGGACCGGGCCGGGTTTGACTCACACCAGCTCATTGGCGCGCGCCGCCGTATTAATTCCGCTAATCCCTTTCAGGCCGAGCTTACGCAGAATTTTAATTTTATAAGTGCTGATGGTTTTACTGCTCAGCTGTAATTGCGAGGCGATCTCTTTATTACTCATCCCGGAGGCCAGTTTCACCAGCACAATCAATTCGCGACGCGTTAAACTCATCAATTTCTCGCTTTCAATCAGTTCGGCGGCATCCGCCGCGCTGTGCGTGACCGGATAAAAACGTTTTCCGCGCTCGACTTCTTTTATTGCTGTCAATAAAGTTTCCAAATCGCCGCGTTTACACACATAGCCTTCTACCCCTAACTGCAGGCAACAGCGTTGATAAAACAGGCTTTCTGAGGCGGTAAAAACAATGATTTTTTGCTGCGGCAAAATACGTTTAATGTCGGCAATCAGCGGAATACCCGCGCGGCCGGGCATGGTCAGGTCCAGCAGCACCACGTCTGGCTGCGCATGATGTAATTCGCTAATCAATAAGTCGCCTTTGTTGGCAATGCCCGCAACCGAATAGTCATAAGCGTGCAGCAGTGCCTGAATACCCGCACAGATTAATGGGTGGTCATCAACTATAAATACCGAATGAATCATATGTGTAGTCCAAAAATAAACAAAAAAAAGAATGCAAGGAATAAACACCGATGAAAATTCATTAGCAGAGGTGTGACCAGATTAATTCACGGGTCTTAAGAATAAGATTTAAGTCCTGTCTGGAAAATTCTCATTTAAGGTAAATTTGACTTTTTTATGCGCCAGCACAAAGCGCGCCGATACTTTTTCCTGTCCGCATCTGCCGTGGTCATAAATCTGAAAACAAGCCGTTTTAACGTCAGGGGAATAAACCGCTGCGTATAAAAAGGTGCACCATGTTTTCCGTTGATCAGCTTCTCAATACTTACTGGCCAGGCCAGCAGCCAGCAAACTGGCAGAAAAGCCTGCTGAAGTGGGCGGTGCGTGAACAGGAGTTTCAGGACTTTGCTCAGCGCTATCCGCATCTGAAAGGGGTGGATATGGTGGAGCAGGTGCTGGAACACCTGGATGTGCGCTGTGAGCTCAGCGAACGCGACCTTGAACAGATCCCGACGCACGGGCCGGTGGTGATCGTCGCCAACCATCCGCTTGGCGCGCTGGACGGCCTGGCGCTGCTGGCGGCGGTATCGCAGGTGCGGCGCGACGTGAAAATCGTTGCCAACCGCATGCTGATGATGCTGGAACCCATCAACAACCTGATGCTGCCGGTGGATAACATGGGCAACCGCACCAGCCGCGAGCAGCTGACGCGCATGCAGCAGCATCTCGACAACCAGGGCGCGCTGATCATCTTCCCGGCCGGTGAAGTCTCGCGCCTGTCGAGCCGCGGCGTGCGTGACCGTCACTGGCACCACAGTTTTCTGCGCCTGGCCGCCCGCGCCCGCGCGCCGCTGGTACCGGTGCACGTGGTGGGACGTAACAGCCTGGCGTTTTACGCCGCGGCGAAGGTGGCGGCACCGCTGGCGCTGCTGATGCTGGTGCGCGAAATGTTCCGCCAGCGCGGCACGCGCATCAAACTGCATATCGGCGAGCAGATTCCTTTCGCCAACTGGCACGATGGCCATACGCCGGGCAAAGAGCTGGCGAAGCGGCTGCGCAAGCATCTGTACCGCATCGGCCAGGGACGGCGCGGTCTGTTTCTTACTGAAGCCGCCATCGCCCGCCCGGAAGATCGCGCTGAGCTGAAAAAAGCGTTGCTGGAGAGTGAACGGCTCGGGACGCTGCCGGACGGCAAACAGATCTATTTGTGGCGGCGCAACGGGGCCAGCTGGGTGCCGCTGCTGCGTGAACTGGGCCGGCTGCGCGAAATCGCCTTCCGTGCGGTGGGCGAGGGCAGCGGCCGGCGGCGCGATCTCGACAAGTATGACGATGATTACTATCACCTGATTTTATGGGATGACGAGGCGCTGGAGATTGTCGGGGCCTACCGCTTTATTCCCGGCGCCGAGCAGCTGGCGCGGCGCGGGCTGCAGGGTATCTACAGCGACAGCCTGTTCCACTATGACGAGCGCATGCTGCCGATTATTCAGCAGGGGCTGGAACTGGGGCGCAGCTTCATTCAGCCGGCCTACTGGGGCAAGCGCGGGCTGGATTATTTATGGATGGGCATCGGCGCTTACATTGCGCGCTATCCGCAGACGCGCTACCTGTTTGGCCCGGTATCAATCTCCGGCACCATGCCGCTGGCGGCACGCGATCTGCTGGTGGCGTTTTACCGTCTCTACTTTCCGACCGATCTGCCGCTGGCGAAGTCGCGCCGCCCTTATCCGGCGTCGCTGCCGGAGGTGCTGGCGCAGTTCACCGGCGATAACTACGCCGACGATTTGCGGCGTCTCAAGCATTTGCTGGCTAATCTCGGTACCGCGATTCCGACGCTGTACAAACAGTATTCGGAAGTGTGCGAGCCGGGCGGCGTGCAGTTTATCGATTTCGGCAGCGATCCGGATTTCAATCACTGCATTGATGGTCTGGTGCTGGTCGATCTGTCACGCGTGAAACCCGCACGTTATGAGCGCTATATCGGCATGCATTTAACCTGAACGCGCCAGATGACGTCAGTTAATGCCACCTGACAGCACGCCGCCGGAGAATCTCCGCGCGGCGTGCTGTCAACTTTGCGCAATAAATCCACTATCCCACTGAACATTTTCTCGCCACTGCCGATAACCACACTACCAACTTTTGTCAGCGGATGATTTGCGCTTGTAAGCGATGCGCTTTTGCGTTTAAGTCTGCCTGAAGATTAAGAATTATCTTAACTGCGCATCGAGACCAGGCCAGCATAGGCGAACAACAATGAACAATAACTCTGACGTAATGTACCGGCTACTGGTGCAGAGCGTGGTGGATTACGCCATCTACATGATTAAGCCGGATGGCACGGTGGCTAACTGGAACACCGGGGCGCAACGCGCCAAAGGCTATACCCCCGAAGAGATTGTCGGGAAGAATTTTGCGCTGTTTTACAGTGAAGAGGATCGGCGCAACGGCGCGCCGCAGCGCGGTCTGGCCATCGCCACCGCCACCGGGCGCTATGAAACCGAAGGCTGGCGCTATCGCAAGGACGGCAGCGCCTTCTGGGCGCACGTGGTGATCGACGCCATCCGCGATGAGTACGGCGAACTGCTGGGCTTTGCCAAAATCACCCGCGACTGCACCGAACAGCAGGCGCAGCAGCGTAAACAACAGGAACAGGAGCAGCGTTTCCGTTTATTGGTTGAAGGCGTAACGGACTACGCCATCTACATGCTCGACCTTGACGGCAACGTCGAAAACTGGAACGCTGGCGCGCAGCGCGCCAAAGGCTACGTGGCCGAAGAAATTGTCGGTCAGCACTTCTCGCGCTTCTACAGCGCACAGGATCGCCTGAACCATATCCCGGAACGCAACCTGACCACCGCGTTTAAAACCGGTCGCTTTGAAGACGAAGGCTGGCGCTATCGCAAAGATGGCAGCGCCTTTTGGGCGCATGTGATCATCGACGCGATTCGCGATGACGCCGGCAAACTGATCGGCTATGCCAAAATCACCCGCGACTGCACCGAACAGCAGGCGCTGCTGCGCAAGCAGCGTGAATACGAGAAAACCTTCCGCCTGTTAGTGGAAGGCGTGACGGATTACGCCATCTACATGCTGGATTTACAGGGCCGGGTGGTGAACTGGAACGCCGGCGCGCAGCGCGCCAAAGGCTACATGGCTGACGAGATCGTGGGCCAGCACTTCTCCGTGTTCTACGGCTCACCGGAACGTCAGGCACGCACGCCGGATGCCAATCTGGGCATCGCGCTGAAAACCGGTCGCTTTGAGGACGAGGGCTGGCGCTACCGCAAAGACGGCTCCGCCTTCTGGGCGCATGTGGTGATTGACGCGATTCATGATGAAGAGGGCAAAATGATCGGCTTTGCCAAGATCACCCGCGACGTCACCGAGCGGCGCGAGCACGAGCAGCAGCTGCTGCGCGCGCGCGATCTGGCGCAGGCGCAGAGCGCCAAAATGTCGGAGCTTTCCGGCTTCCTCGACACCATCATCAGCAACATTCCCTCCTGCGTGATCGTTGAAGACGCCATCAGCCGCGAAATCCTGATGGTCAATGACAAAGCCGAGCAGCTGTTTGGCTTCAGTAAGTCGCTGATTATGCATAAGCGGCCGCGCGAATGTATGTCGGCGGAACTGAGTGATTACTTCAACAGCCTGGCGGATATCGCGCTGCGCAGCGAAGGCATCCACACGCGCGAGCAGCTGTTACTGACCGCTGGCGGTGAGCGGGTGCTGCACACCCGCGCCACCACCATCAGCGGCAAAGACATGCGGCAGAATTACGTGATGCTAATTGTGGAAGATGTCACCGACCAGCGCGAAGCCGATGCGCGCATTCGTCACATGGCGCATCACGATAATCTTACCAGCCTGCCAAACCGCATCCTGTTTCGCCAGAAGCTGAGCGAGGCGCTGCGCGTCGATCAGCAGCAGGGCCAGACCAGCGCCACGCTGTGTCTCGATCTGGATAACTTCAAGAACGTGAACGATGCGCTGGGGCATCAAATCGGTGACGATCTGCTGCGGGTGGTGGCGAAGCGGCTGCGCAGCGTACTGCGCGATCAGGACACGCTGGCGCGCATCGGCGGCGATGAGTTTGCCATCGTGCTGCCCAACGTGCGGAATGCCGATGAGGCTGCGATTGTGGCGCAGCGCCTGATCGAGGCGATCCGCCCGCCGGTGAATGTTGAAGGCCACAACCTATCGGTCGGGCTGAGCGTCGGCATCGCGCTGACCTCGCAGGCCACCAATACGCCGGAACACATGCTGCGCTGCGCCGACATGGCGCTGTATGAAGCCAAGCGTAACGGCCGTAACCGTTATGAGCACTTTACGCTGGAGATGGATAATGTGGCGCGCAGCCGCCGGGTGATCGAGAACGATCTGCGCGAGGCAATTACCGGACGGCAGCTCAAGCTCTACTATCAGCCGATCACCAACGAAACCGGCATCATTGGCTATGAGGCGCTGATGCGCTGGCATCATCCGATCAAAGGATTGATCATGCCGAATGACTTCATTCCGATTGCCGAAGAGACCGGGCTGATCCACATGCTCGGCGCCTATGCACTGTACGAAGCCTGCCGCGAGGCGCAGAGCTGGGAAACCGAACAGTCGGTCTCGGTCAACCTGTCGCCGCTGCAGTTTAAGAACAGCTCGCTGGTGTCGGTGGTGGAGGGCGCGCTGCGCGAATCCGGCCTGGCGCCGTATCGGCTGGAGGTGGAGATCACCGAATCGGTGCTGCTGGATGACACGCTCGGCAATATTCGTACGCTGCAGAGCCTGAAAACGCTGGGCGTGCAGATTGCGCTCGACGACTTCGGCACCGGCTACTCGTCGCTCAGCTATCTGCGTTCGTTCCCGTTCGATAAGATCAAAATCGACAAGTCATTTATCAATGATATGGGCGACAGCCGCGAGGCGCTGGCGATCATCCGCGCGATTACCGGCATGAGCCGCAGCCTGGATATTCAGATCACCGCAGAGGGCGTGGAGAGTAATGAGCAGTTTGTCCGCCTGCGCGAAGAGGGCTGTACGCTGTTCCAGGGCTACCTGTTTGGCCGGCCACAGCCGTCGGAGCTCAGACTGAAGGCGCTGGAGTAAGCACAAAAAAACGCCCGACAGGGTCGGGCGTTGTGCATGCTGCTGTGCATAATCTTTATTATTTTTACTGGCCGTGGCCTTCGACGTTCATGCGGCCCAAATCTTTGTCCACCAGGAACAGACCTTCGCCTTTGTTGCCCACCAGCGCCAACTTGTCCAGCACGGTTTTGAACAGCTTCTCTTCTTCGTGCTGCTCGGCAACGTACCACTGCAGGAAGTTAAAGGTGGAGTAATCCTGCGAAGTCAGCGCGGCGTGCACCAGCTCGTTGATTTTGCTGGTGATCAGCTGCTCGTGCTTGAGCGCTTCTTCCAGGACATCATTCAGCGAGTTCCAGCTTATCGCCGGCGCGGCGATGCTGCCCAGCACCGGCAGTGAACCGGCATCGCTGACGTAATCAAACAGCTTCTGCATATGCTGCATCTCTTCACGCGAGTGCATTTTCAGGAACGAGGCGGCACCTTCGAAGCCTTTATCGCTGCACCAGGCACTCATCTGCAGATAGAGGTTGGCGGAGAAGAATTCGAGATTGAGCTGGTCGTTCAGGCGTGAGGTCATTTCAGCGGTTAACATGGCTGAGTCCTTTTTAATTTGTCAGGTGAAGTACGGCGAATTATGCATCAATCTATACTTTTTTGTGAAGGTTTTTTCGTAAAAAAGTTGAATTTATCTTATTGATTATAAATGGAATTATTCCGCTAGTTGAATGCGAAGAATTCTCAATTTTGACTAATTTTCATTCACAGTCCGCAGCACTGTTTTAGTGCAGCTGCGTTGCCTGCTGGCGGTGCAGCGCACAACTGCACCGATCACTTCTTCGCCAGTCACCCCGCCGATAAAATAAGCACTGGCGCAACCAGCAATAAACCTGACACGGCGATTTAAACGCTTATTCCGGCTGCTGCTTGTTACTGAACAAAATTAGCCATAGCGAAATTAAAGAAAGTACGCATTGGCATAAATCCTGCTTGGTTAATAGTTCCGTATATTGCAACCACGTCTGGCAGAAATAAGGCCAGCAGGAGAAAAGATGTCTGAAGAAAAAATCATGGCCGCGCCACAAACGGTCACGGCAAGCGCCGGAAATTATCTCGCGCTGATACTGGCAATAGTGTTTTTTTCCGGTTTGCTTTATAAGGTCGAAGGCTTTAGCTGGCTGGGCGCGTTTGATTTCACCACGCTGGGTGGCAGCTTTGGCACCATCAAAGAGTCAGGTTCCACCTTTCTCGGTGCCGGCGGCATCAGCGCCAAAGCCGGCTTTCTGTTCGCGCTGTCGCTGGCACCTACTGTAATGCTGGCGCTGGGCGTGCTGGAGATTTTCACCCACTACGGCGCGATTCGTGCCGCCCACACGCTGCTGACGCCACTGCTGAAACCGCTGATGGGGTTGCCGGGACGCTGCGGCCTGGCGCTGATTACCGATCTGCAAAGTACCGATGCCGGCGCGGCGCTCACTAAAGAGATGGCGGATCAGCAGCAAATCGGTAAAAAAGAGCTGGTGGTGATGAGCGCCTGGCAATATTCCGGTGCCGGACTGATCAATAATTATTTTGCCATTGGCTCGGCGCTATTTGCGTCCATGAGTGCACCAATCATTATTCCGCTGCTGCTAATGTTTGTGCTGAAATTCGTCGGTGCGGCATTTGTCCGTTTTGTGTTAAACAGTGTTTATAAGAAGGATTTTGCTGATGTCAAATAACGTACAGACGCGGGTCAATAATAATCCGTTTGATATTTTTATTGTCGGCGCGCGTAAAGGCTTCCATATTGCTATTCACAATCTGATGCCCAATGTGGTGATGGCCTACGTACTGGCGGAAGTGCTGAATCTGCTCGGCATCATGCAGTTTCTTGGCCACGCGTTTGCACCGCTGATGGGGATTTTCGGTTTGCCCGGCGAGGCTATCACCGTGCTGCTGACCGCGTGGCTGTCATCCTCGGCCAGCGTCGGGGTGGCGGTAAGCCTGATGGCGAAAGGCCTGCTGAGCGGTACCGACATCACCATCCTCGCGCCGGCGATTTTTCTTATGGGGTCACAGTTGCAGTACATGGGCCGCCTGCTGGGCGTCGCCGATGTGCCGAAAAAATACTGGCCGCTGCTGATGCTCACCAGCATTATCAATGCGGTTATCGCTATGTTCGTGATGCGTTTTTTTGTTTAGGAGCGAAACGGTGTCCAGAGTTCTCGATCACTACCATTTTCTGCATGAAATCCCGGAGCTGGGGTTTCAGGAAGTTAAAACCTCGGCCTACATCGCCGGCCAGCTGGAACAGGCTGGCATTAAGGTCACGCGCGGCATCAACCAGACCACTGGCATCGTGGCGGAGATCGACAGCGGCGTGCCCGGCCCGGTGCTGGCATTGCGCGCCGACATGGATGCGCTCGGGCACGTGATCGACGGCGTTGCCTGCGCCCGCCATACCTGCGGCCATGACGGCCACTCGTCGGTGGTGCTGACCGCCGCGCAGGAGCTACTGCAGGAAGGCGCTATTAAAAAAGGGCGGCTGAAGCTGCTGTTCCAGCCGGCTGAAGAGCTGGGGGCCGGCGCGCTGGCGATGATTGAGGGCGGCGCGCTGGATGACGTGGAGATGATCCTCGGCTTCCATTTGCGCCCGCTGGAGGAGTGCCAGGTCGGGCAGGCGACGCCTGCGGTGATCTATTCAGCGTGCAGCACGCTGGAGGCCACCATTAAAGGTGTTCCGGCCCATGCCGCGCGACCGCATCTCGGCGTCAACGCGCTTGATGCGGCAGTCCAGGCGGTGCAGGCGGTGAACAGCATTCATCTGGCACCGGGCCTCACCTGGAGCGTAAAAGCGACGCGCTTCCTGTGCGACGCCGGCGTGACCAACTCGGTGCCGGACGAGGCGCGCGTGGTGTGGGATCTGCGTTCGCAGGAGAACGCGCCGATGGAACTGCTTAAAGAGAAAGTCAGCCAGGCGATTCAGCACAGCGTGGCCGCGCTGGGCGCAACCGCTGAAGTGGTGGTGCTGAAAGAGATGCCGGCGGCGGAAATTGATGCCGATGCCACCGCGCTGCTGAGCGCCGCGATTGTCGATGTGCTCGGCGAGCAGGGATTACTGGCGGCGAAAACCACGCCGGGCAGCGAGGATTTCTTCTACTATCCGGTGAAAAATCCGCAGGTGAAAGCCGGTTTCTGGGGGCTGGGAACCAATCTGGTGCCGGGACTGCACCATCCGCAGATGCGCTTTGAGCTGAGTTCGCTGGAGATCGGTGTGAAAATCTTCAAGGCGGCAGTGGTGCGCATGCTGGGGTAACGCGCCTCAGCGCGCGCCCACGCCCACGGTCTGATTCCACACCATCTCATCGAGCAAAATCGAGCTGTGCTGGCTGGTCTCAATCACCAGTGAGACCGGCTTCATGCCAGCGAAGCAGAATACTTCGTGGCGCTTTTTGCTGGCGTTCAGGCGACGAAACGCCACGATGCGTCCGGCACGGTTGTAGAAGCGCACTTCGCTAAAGTAGGTGTTGAGACCGATGTAGCTCAGCACCAAATCGTGTAGCGGCGGCAGATCAAACTTCACCAGCGTCTGCCGCTCAATCACCAGCGCGCACTTGTCGCTGTCGGCGTGATACGGTGCTAACGACACCGCGCCCCGGCGGGCAGTGACCGACAGCGCGGCGTCCAGCATGTACGGATACTCCGGGACAAAATGCTGACCGGCAGAAAAACCGGGACGCGGCGTGAGCAGATAATGCAGGTGCGCCGGCAGGCTGCTGCGGGAAAAATCAGCGCGGCCGGTGGCAGGCAGCACTGGGTTATCCGGCGCGTTGATCAGCAGCATCTCGCCGGGTTTGCGGTACATCTGCGCGGACGACGACAGGGCGGCGTTTCGGTGCGACGGGCTGTAGGTATGTGGGTTAAGCTGTAGAGTCATTTTGCTGTCCTTGCCGGGGTGACGGTTCCGGACAGGCATTCTCAGCCAGACATCGCTTAGTGTTTACAAGACATGTCCTGAACTGCGCGAGCATCGTCTCATCCTGCCGCAGATTCCCCCGCCTGCTGAAATATTGTATGCTATGCCGCCTCAATGCTGATGGGATAACCGGACTGCCGCCAATGTAGATCGCACACACCCTGCTGTGACCCGACGCGCATGCGTCGCCATTGGCACCGTTATCCGCCGGACTGGCTCCGGAATGATTTATTCGCAGCGCGCCGCTCGCGCGTTGCCCTGAAGAAGAATTCACTCATGTCTATTGCTCCCTTTTTAGAAGAAGTGGCGCGCCGCCGGACCTTTGCGATCATCTCGCACCCGGACGCCGGTAAAACCACAATCACCGAAAAAGTCCTGCTGTTCGGACAGGCGATCCAGACCGCCGGTACCGTTAAAGGTCGCGGCTCCAGCCAGCATGCCAAATCAGACTGGATGGAGATGGAGAAGCAGCGCGGTATCTCCATCACCACCTCGGTGATGCAGTTCCCGTATCGCGACAGCCTGGTTAACCTGCTGGATACCCCCGGGCACGAAGACTTCTCGGAAGATACCTACCGTACGCTGACGGCGGTGGACTGCTGCCTGATGGTGATCGACGCCGCGAAAGGGGTTGAGGATCGTACCCGCAAGCTGATGGAAGTAACCCGTCTGCGCGACACGCCGATCATCACCTTTATGAACAAACTGGACCGCGACATTCGCGACCCGATGGAACTGCTGGATGAGGTCGAGAGCGAGCTGAAAATCGCCTGTGCGCCGATCACCTGGCCGATTGGCTGCGGCAAGCTGTTCAAAGGCGTGTATCACCTCTACAACGATGAAACTTACCTGTATCAGAGCGGCAAAGGCCACACGATTCAGGAAGTGCGCGTGGTAAAAGGGCTGGCGAACCCGGAACTGGACGCGGCCGTCGGCGAAGAGCTGGCGCAGCAGCTGCGCGAAGAGCTGGAGCTGGTGCAGGGCGCATCGCACGAGTTCGACAAAGAGCTGTTCCTGAGCGGCGAAATCACGCCGGTGTTCTTCGGTACCGCGCTGGGCAACTTTGGCGTCGATCACATGCTGGATGGTCTGGTTGCCTGGGCGCCGGCGCCCATGCCGCGCCAGACCGATACCCGCAAAGTCGAAGCCAAAGAGGAGAAGTTCAGCGGCTTCGTGTTTAAGATTCAGGCCAACATGGACCCGAAACACCGTGACCGCGTGGCCTTTATGCGCGTGGTGTCCGGCAAATATGAGAAGGGCATGAAGCTGCGTCAGGTGCGTACCGGTAAAGATGTGGTGATCTCCGATGCGCTGACCTTCATGGCGGGCGACCGTTCGCACGTTGAGGAAGCTTATCCGGGCGATATCATCGGCCTGCATAACCACGGCACCATCCAGATTGGCGACACCTTCACCCAGGGCGAAACCATGAAGTTCACCGGTATTCCGAACTTCGCTCCGGAACTGTTCCGTCGCATTCGCCTGCGCGATCCGTTGAAGCAGAAACAGCTGCTGAAAGGGCTGGTCCAGCTGTCGGAAGAGGGCGCCGTGCAGGTGTTCCGTCCGGTGCACAACAACGATCTGATTGTGGGTGCGGTGGGCGTGCTGCAGTTTGATGTGGTCGTGGCGCGTCTCAAGAGCGAGTACAACGTTGAGGCGATTTACGAGGCCATCAACGTGTCGACCGCCCGCTGGGTTGAGTGCAGCGACGCGAAGAAGTTTGACGACTTCCAGCGCAAAAACGAGATCAACCTGGCGCTCGATGGCGGTGACAACCTCACCTATATCGCCCCGACCATGGTCAACCTCAACATCACGCAGGAGCGCTATCCTGACGTGACCTTCCGTAAAACGCGCGAGCACTAAGTTCGCCGTCTTCACCGGGCTGCTGCTTTCTGCCGCCCGGTTTTCTCCGATACAGACTCCTCTTAATTGCGCTGCGGTTATCGCTTTTTGGCGAGATATCAACCACAAAAGCCAGCAAAAGCTGTAATCCCTACTATGATTATTCTGTCGGACGAGAAAACGGACCTGTGGGTCTGATTACGTCCATCACGCAGCAACGTGGTGTGTTGCTGGCGCATTCGCGGTTGCGAGTGGGTTAACTGATAGAAGGATGATATCGATGAATAAGACTAAGATTGCTAAAACCCTGATTGCTGCACTGGCCGGTACTGCACTGTTAAGCGGCGCGGCAATGGCGGCTGATACCAGCAGCAGCGCGGGTTCCAAAATCGATAGTTCTATGAAAAAAGTCGATGGCTTTATGGATGACAGCGGCATCACCGCCAAAGCCAAAGCCGCGCTGGTGGACGATGAAGCAATTAAAAGTACGGATATCTCCGTCAAAACGCAGCAAGGCGTGGTTACGCTGAGCGGTTTTGTCACCTCGCAGGACCAGGCCGAGAAGGCTGTGGCGCTGGTGCAGAAGGTGGAAGGGGTTAAATCCGTCAGCGACAAACTACACGTCAGAGACAGCAAACAGAGTTCATTGAAAGGTTATGCAGGTGATGCAGCAACCACCAGTGAAATAAAAGCTAAACTTTTAGCAGATGACATTGTGCCATCGCGCAACGTGAAGGTGGAAACCACCGATGGCGTGGTACAGCTGTCCGGGGAAGTGGCGAATCAGGCCCAGTCCGATCGGGCTGAGAAGATCGCCAAAGCCATTGAAGGCGTGAAAAGCGTGAAGAATGACCTCAAGGTGAAATCTTAACGCAACCGGAACGGCATCACCAACGGTGCCGTTCCGCATTAAAAACAGTGATGTGAAGAATAAGCAGTTCGATTTTCACTATGGTAAAGGAGAGGCTTATGTTTCGTTGGGGTATTATCTTTCTGGTCATCGCTCTGATTGCTGCAGCATTAGGTTTTGGCGGTCTGGCGGGTACGGCAGCATGGGCAGCTAAAATTGTCTTTATTGTCGGTATTATTCTGTTCCTCGTGAGCCTGTTTACCGGGCGCAAACGACCCTGACCCACTGCGTTAACCATGTTAACCCGCTAGTCACATAAAGCGGAGGCCAGTCATTGCCACCATTGAAGGTGCGCCGCGACGATTGCAGGATGCGGTTGGTCAGGGAACGACAATGACTGGTTCTCCGGGATGCTGATTGAGCGCCTCCCTCAGAGCAGCAAACACTGAGGGACATCCATTGGGAATACGCATCCCGGTGTCGCTGGACACCTTTGAGCCACTGGCACTCACGCCATTCAAATCCAAAAAAATCGCGCTGGTCTGCGAAGGCGGCGGGCAACGCGGCATTTTCACGGCGGGCGTACTGGATGAATTTCAGCGCGCAGGCTTTAACCCCTTTCAGTTGATGCTCGGCACTTCGGCCGGTGCACAAAACCTCTCAGCCTTCGTCTGTGCTCAGCCCGGTTATGCGCGGCGCGTGATTACCCGTTACACCACCAGTAAACTGTTTTTCGATCCGCTGCGTTTTGTGCGCGGTGGCCACCTGATCGATCTCGACTGGCTGGTGGATATCACTAAACAGGAGTTCCCTCTAGCGCTGAGCAGCGCCGAAAGCCTGTTTGCCAAAGGCAGCGAATTTTACATGTGCGCCTGCCGTAGCGATGATTACAGCGCGCAGTATTTCAATCCCACCAATCTGACCTGGCATGACATCATTAAGGCTTCCAGCGCGATCCCCGGTTTCTACCGCAGCGGCGTGTTGATGGATGGTGTGAGCTATCTCGACGGCGGCATCAGTGATGCCATTCCGGTGCGCGAAGCGGCGCGGCGTGGCGCCGATACTATTGTGGTGATCCGTACCGTGCCGTCACAGATGGCGTATACGCCGAAGTGGTTTAAACGCATGGAGCGCTGGCTGAGCGACAGCGCCCTGCAGCCGATGATCAATATCCTGCATCAGCACGAAGAGAGCTACCGCCAGATTCAGCAGTTTATTGAACAGCCGCCGGATAATCTGCGCATCATTGAAATCTTTCCGCCAAAGCCGCTGGCCAGCATGGCGCTGGGCAGTCGTCTGGCGTCGCTGAATCAGGATTATCATCTGGGGCGCCGTAGCGGGCGCTATTTCCTGGCAACGCTGGGTCAGTGGCTGAGCGATGCTGAACCGCTGGCGCGACCGATTGCCGTGACGCCGCCCGCCGCCGTCGCAAACGCGCCGGATAACCGGCCGGTCAGCACGCCACCGCTGGCGGGCAATGACGCCGACTACGATGCAGGATCGCTGGCATGAGATTTATCGACACCCACTGCCACTTTGATTTTCCGCCATTTGTCACCGCTGCCGAACACAGTATCGCGCAGGCGGCGCAGGCGGGCGTGGAACGCATCATCGTGCCGTGCGTGGATGCCAGCCGTTTTGCCGTGGTGAGCCAGCTGGCGCAGCAGCATCCGGCGCTGTATAGCGCGCTCGGGCTGCACCCGATCAATATTGCGCAACATCAGGATGACGATCTCGATCGCCTTGAGCAGTACCTGCAAACGCCGGATGCAAAACGCGTGGCGATCGGGGAAATCGGGCTGGATCTGTATATGGAAGCGCCGGATTTTGCGCGGCAAACCCGGCTGCTGGAGGCGCAGCTGAAGCTGGCAAAGCGCTATGATTTGCCGGTGATCCTGCATTCGCGACGTACGCACGATCAGCTGGCGCAGTATTTGCGCCGTCACGACGTGCCGCGACGCGGCGTGGTGCACGGCTTTGCCGGCAGCCAGCAGCAGGCGGAGCGTTTCATCGCGCTTGGCTACGCGATTGGTGTCGGCGGCACCATTACCTATGCGCGCGCCAGCAAAACCCGCCACACCATCGCCAGCCTGCCATTGCAGGCGCTGCTGCTGGAAACCGATGCGCCGGATATGCCGCTGCACGGTTTTCAGGGCCAGCCCAATCGCCCGGAGCGCGCGCGTAATGTGTTTGAAGTATTGTGCCAGCTGCGCCAGGAACCGCTCGATGAGATCGCCGATGCGCTGTGGCACAACAGCCTGCGTTTGTTCGCGCTGCCGGATTGAGTATTGATCCTGCGCCTGCCGCCCCTTCACTTCATCTAATAGCGCCGTCACGGTTAATCGCCGTTGCAGTTTTGCCAGCGGCACAATTTATTGCGCGATGAATCGCGTCGCTGCAACGCCTCTGCCACTTCTGCTGATGTGCTGACAACTCCCGCTCTGTCGCAAATTAACTACGCTTTAACGATATCCGATACCTTTTTGCAGCAACATTTGTGATAATAATCACAATCGTATCGTGCCGCGCTGTTCGGCAAAATAGCGATTTAATGTGATTAAAATCGCTAAATGCATGTATATCAGAGCGCGGTTTCCTTTTCCTTGTGACAAGCCTCGCAATTCTACGCGGCGTGGGTTGTTATAATTATCACATTCTCCGGTGAGCAGATTTCACCGGCCTGACTTTGGAGAGCACCATGACCGATCTGAACGCGGCCGCGCAGTGCGCGCTGCAACTGATGGACCTGACCACCCTGAACGAAGACGACACCGATGAAAAAGTGATCGCGCTGTGCCATCAGGCGAAATCACCGGCCGGTAACACGGCGGCGATCTGTATCTATCCGCGCTTTATCCCGATTGCACGTAAGACGCTGCGCGAGCAGGGCACGCCGGAAATTCGTATCGCGACCGTCACTAACTTCCCGCACGGTAACGACGACATCGACATCGCGCTGGCGGAAACCCGTGCGGCAATCGCCTACGGCGCGGATGAAGTTGACGTGGTATTCCCGTACCGTGCGCTGATTGCCGGTAATCGTGACGTTGGCTTTGCGCTGGTAAAAGCCTGTAAAGAGGCCTGTGCGGCGGCGAACGTGCTGCTGAAAGTGATCATTGAAACCGGCGAGCTAAAAGAGGAAGCGCTGATTCGTGCAGCGTCCGAAATCGCGATCGATGCCGGCGCGGATTTCATCAAAACCTCTACCGGTAAAGTGCCGGTCAACGCCACGCCAGAGGTGGCGGCGATCATGATGCAGGTAATCCGTGACAAAGGCGTGCAGCAGCAGGTGGGCTTCAAACCGGCTGGCGGCGTGCGCACGGCGGAAGATGCCGCTATCTACCTGCAGCTGGCCGACGACATCCTCGGCAGCGGCTGGGCGGATGCGCGTCATTTCCGCTTCGGCGCTTCCAGCCTGTTAGCCAGCCTGCTGAATACCCTGGGTCACGCTACGGCGACCAGCAAAGCCGGTTATTGATCCACGCGGTCGCTAAAATGGCGGCCCACGGCGTCACTGCCGTCAGGTGCGCATTGCTGCGCAACTGGCGGCTGTCATTCAGCGATACATCGCTTTTCCGGGGAGGCAACCTTGTTCCTGCCACAAGAAATTATTCGTAAAAAACGCGACGGTCAGCCGCTGAGCGAAGCGGAAATCCGCTTTTTCATCAACGGCGTGCGTGATAACAGCGTGTCTGAAGGGCAAATCGCCGCGCTGGCGATGACGATTTATTTTCACGACATGAACCTGGAAGAGCGCGTGGCGCTGACCATGGCGATGCGCGATTCCGGCACGGTACTCAACTGGCTGGCGCTGAATCTCAACGGACCGATTGTTGATAAACACTCGACCGGCGGCGTGGGCGATGTCACTTCGCTGATGCTGGGTCCGATGGTGGCGGCCTGCGGCGGCTACGTGCCAATGATTTCCGGGCGCGGCCTCGGTCACACTGGCGGCACGCTGGATAAGCTGGAAGCCATTCCCGGCTTCGATATCTTCCCCAGCGACGATCGCTTCCGCCAGATCATCAAACAGGTCGGCGTTGCCATTATCGGTCAGACTAATTCGCTGGCGCCGGCGGACAAGCGGTTCTACGCCACGCGCGATATCACCGCCACCGTGGATTCCATTCCGCTGATCACCGCCTCGATCCTCGCCAAAAAATTAGCCGAGGGATTAGACGCGCTGGTGATGGATGTCAAAGTCGGATCCGGGGCGTTTATGCCAACCTTTGAGGCTTCGCAGCAGCTGGCGCAGGCGATTGTCGGCGTCGCCAACGGCGCGGGATGCAAAACCACCGCGCTGCTCACCGACATGAACCAGGTGCTGGCGTCGAGCGCCGGTAATGCGCTGGAAGTGCGCGAAGCAGTGCATTTCCTCACCGGTGAGGCGCGCAATCCGCGGCTGCTGGAAGTCACGCTGGCGCTGTGCGCTGAGATGCTGATCTCCGGCAAACTGGCGGCGAACGAAGCCGAAGCGCGGCAAAAACTGCAGCAGGTGCTGGATAACGGTAAAGCGGCTGAGGTGTTTGCACGCATGGTGGCGGCGCAGAACGGCCCGACGGATTTCATCGAGCAGATGGACCGCTACCTGCCGGCACCGATGCTGAGCAAAGCGGTGTACGCCGATCGTCCCGGCATCGTCAGCGCCATGGACACGCGGGCGCTGGGCATGGCGGTGGTGGCGCTGGGCGGTGGCCGTCAGCGCGCCAGCGACAGCATTGATTACAGCGTGGGCCTCAGCGACATGATCACGCTGGGCAGTGAGGTCAATGCGCAGCAGCCGCTGGCGGTGATTCATGCCGCGTCGGAAGCACAGTGGCAGCAGGCCGCTGCGGCAGTGAAAGCGGCGATAACGCTCAGCGACCACGCCCCGGAGGCCACGCCGGTGGTGTATCGCCGCATCAGCGAATAGTGGCGTAACTGCGTGCCAGGCAGCGGCCGTTCGGGTATACTGATCTGATCGCTTTTTTTTGACTTGTCATCGCGCTATGGCGCAGGAGACTTGCATGAAACGTGCTTTTATTATGGTTCTCGACTCCTTCGGGATTGGTTCCAGCAAAGACGCCGATAAATTCGGTGATGAAGGATCGGATACGCTCGGCCATATCGCCGAAGCGTGCTTTGAAGGCCGCGCCAATGAAGGCCGCGAAGGTCCGCTGCATCTGCCCAACATGACCGCGCTCGGCCTTGGCAAAGCGGCGGAACTCTCTACCGGCCGCTTCCCGCCGGGACTGGATCCGCAGGCGGAAATTATCGGCGCTTACGCTTACGCCAGCGAACTCTCTTCGGGCAAAGATACGCCGTCCGGCCACTGGGAAATCGCCGGGGTGCCGGTGCTGTTTGACTGGGGCTACTTCAGCGACAAAGAGAACAGCTTCCCGCAGGAGCTGCTGGATACGCTGGTAAAACGCGCCGATCTGCCGGGCTACCTCGGCAACTGCCACTCCTCCGGCACGGTAATTCTTGACCAGCTGGGCGAGGAGCACATGAAAAGCGGCAAGCCGATTTTCTATACCTCGGCAGATTCGGTGTTCCAGATTGCCTGTCATGAAGAGACCTTTGGCCTCGATCGCCTGTACGCGCTGTGTGAAATTGCGCGTGAAGAGCTGACCAACGGCGGCTATAACATTGGCCGCGTAATCGCGCGTCCGTTTGTCGGCGATAAAGCCGGTAACTTCCAGCGCACCGGTAACCGTCACGATCTGGCGGTCGAACCACCGGCACCAACCATGCTGAAAAAGCTGGTGGATGAGAAGGGCGGCGAAGTGATTTCAGTGGGTAAAATCGCTGATATCTACGCGGAGCAGGGCATCACGCAAAAGGTCAAAGCCACCGGTCTGGATGCGCTGTTTGATGCTACCATTGAGCAGATGAAGAAGGCGCCGGACAACTCAATTGTGTTCACCAACTTCGTCGATTTTGACTCGACCTGGGGCCATCGCCGCGATATCGCCGGTTATGCCGGTGGGCTGGAGCTGTTTGACCGCCGTCTGCCGGAGCTGATGGCGTTGGTGAAAGAGGGTGATATCCTGATTCTCACCGCTGACCACGGCTGCGATCCGAGCTGGCATGGCACTGAGCACACGCGCGAGCACATCCCGATTCTGATCTACGGTCCAGAAGTAAAACCGGGCTCGCTGGGTTACCGCGATACCTTCGCCGATATCGGCCAGACTATCGCCAGCTATTTTGGCCTGTCCAGCATGGACTACGGCAAAAGCTTGCTGTAAAACAGCCACCACTTTTTCATAAGGAAGAACAACAATGGCAACTCCTCATATTAATGCCGAAATGGGCGATTTCGCGGACGTGGTGCTGATGCCAGGCGATCCGCTGCGTGCAAAACACATTGCCGAGACTTTCCTCGACGATGTGGTCGAAGTGAATAACGTACGCGGCATGCTGGGCTTCACCGGGACTTACAAAGGCCGCAAAATCTCCGTGATGGGCCACGGTATGGGTATTCCATCCTGCTCGATCTACACCAAAGAGCTGATCACCGATTTCGGCGTGAAGAAGATCATTCGTGTCGGTTCCTGCGGTGCCGTGCGTGCAGACGTGAAACTGCGTGATGTGGTGATTGGTATGGGTGCCTGCACCGATTCAAAAGTTAACCGCATGCGTTTCAAGGATCACGATTTTGCCGCCATCGCGGATTTCGACATGGTGCGTAACGCGGTTGACGCGGCTAAAGCGCTGGGCGTGGACGCGCGCGTTGGTAACATCTTCTCCGCTGATTTGTTCTATACGCCGGACCCGCAGATGTTCGACGTGATGGAGAAGTACGGCATCCTCGGCGTGGAGATGGAAGCCGCCGGCATCTACGGTGTGGCGGCAGAGTTTGGTGCCAAAGCGCTGACCATCTGTACCGTGTCGGATCACATCCGTACGCACGAGCAAACCACCGCGGCAGAGCGTCAGACGACGTTCAACGATATGATTAAGATCGCGCTGGAGTCGGTGCTGCTGGGGGATTGATTTTCCTCGGTTTTCCTTCGCCCTCACCCTAACCCTCTCCCGCGCGTGTACGGTCCGGGGACATGGCAGACAGGTGTTCGGGGACATAGTGAACACTTTTTAACATCCTTTACCCATGGTGATCGACTTTTTCTTCAGGTCGATCACCCCCACTTTTGTGCTGTACCACCACACCTCGTAATAACCGTCTTCCCCCGTCTCCTTCAGCCCGACACGCTCTCCCCTGAACGCCTTGCCCGCCTTCAGGCTGAGCCCTTTTACGCTCAGCTTCCCGCTGATATCCACCTTCCTGACCATCACGCCCTCGTCGTATTCCGGTGGCGCTACGCGGGCGCTGTACTGCCGCGATGAGGGCTGATAGCGCGACGCCGGCACCGCCATCTCCAGCGCCTCATGCGGGCGCTCGAGGTTGTAGACCGTCCGCCAGTGGTCGAAGGCGCGCTGCAGCTCACCGCTGTCCACGAACCACTTCCCCTGCAGCACTTCCGCCTTCAGGCTGCGGTGAAAGCGCTCCAGCTTCCCCTGCGTCTGCGGATGATACGGCCGCGAGTGCCCCACCCGGATGCCGTGGCGCATCAGCCACAGCTCCACTGCCGTCCAGGTGCCGGTGGTGTCGCCCCACGGCGAGCCGTTGTCCATCGTCATCCGGTCCGGCAGGCCGTAGCGCTCAAAGACGCTGACCAGCTGCTCCTGTACCGTCTCACGCCGTTCGTCAGCGCAGTGCACCAGGCACAGCGAGAACCGGGAGTGGTCGTCCAGCAGGGTGAGCGGGTGGCAGCGGCCGCCGCCAAAGGGAAAGTGGCCCTTGAAATCCATCTGCCAGAGCCGGTTCGGGGCCGCATGCTCAAACCGGCCGGTGGCCGGGACGCCCGGCGCTGCGCCCGGCAACAGGCCGTGGCGGGCCATCAGGTTGTGGACGGTGCTGAAGGCCGGCATGCGGTGCCCGCAGTCTTCGAGCCAGCGCTTAATCTTGCGGGCCCCCCAGTGCTGATGAAGCTCATGCGCCATACGCAGCAGGTCAGTGATGTCGTCAGGTGAGCGGTTGGGTGAGTGACAGGGCGCGCGGGAGCGGTCCTGAAGGCCGGACGGTCCTTCCTCCTCCCAGCGGCGAAGCCACTTGTAGCCGGTGGCGGGAGATATGCCGTAGCGGCGGCACAGCTCGCGGATGTTCGCCCCGTCTTGCGAGGCGAGCAGAACAAACTCAGTACGTAATGACATGGTATCTCTCGCATCCCAGGGCATAAGCGACTCCATAAACGGGTTCTTATGCCTTAGTTGTAGGTGTCTACCATGTCCCCGAACAAGTGTTCACGATGTCCCCGGACTGTACACGCGCGGGAGAGGGGACCGATCGGGCAACGTTTATTAGCCGGTCAACGCCCTGTCCCGCATTCCTGACGTAGCCGCTCCACCGTAAACATCTGACACACTTTTACCCAGGCTTGTGCATCTTCCTGCTGGCTCTGCGGCGATCTCTCCCTATCATTAGCGTGATAATGAAGAGACTAAGCCCCTGATGAATTTCCGCAATTTCGAAGCCGAAGAGAAACTGTTTGTGCGCCGCGCGCTGGTGGCGTTTGCCCTGGTTGTTATCTGCTTCACCATTCTTGGCATCAACCTGTATCGCTTACAGGTGGAGCAGCACAGCTATTACCAGACACGTTCCAACGAGAACGACATCAAAATGATCCCCATCGCGCCGACGCGCGGGCTGATCTTCGATCGCAACGGCATCCCGCTGGTGCGCAACGTTACCTGGTACGACATCCTCGTCACGCCCTACAAAATCGACAACATGCAGGCGACGCTGAAGGCGCTGACGCCTATCGTCGATCTGACACCGGATGATATCGAAACCTTTGAGCACGAACTTAAGCAGAGCAGCCGCTATAAACCGGTGGAGCTGAAAGCCGAGCTCACCGACGAGGAGGTGGCGCGCTTCTCGGTCAATCAGTTCCGCTTCACCGGCGTCACCATTGATACCTATCAGGATCGGGAATACCCGTACGGCGCCGATCTGGCGCACGTGGTCGGCTACGTGTCGAAGATAAACGATAACGATTACAAGCGGCTCAATGCCGAGGGCGTCGGGGAGAATTACGCCGCCGACCACAACATCGGTAAGCAGGGCATTGAGGGCTACTACGAATCTCTGCTGCACGGCAAAACCGGCTATCAGGAAGTGGAAGTGGATAACCACGGCCGCATCGTGCGCGTGCTGAAAGAGGTGCCGCCGGTAGCAGGCAAAAACATCTGGCTGACGCTGGATCTGCATCTGCAGCAGTATGTGGAGAGCCAGCTGGCCGGGCAGCGTGCGGCGGTGCTGATTGAGGATCCGCACGATGGCGGCGTGCTGGCGATGGTTTCCAGCCCAAGCTACGATCCCAACCCGTTCGTGAAGGGCATCAGCTACAAAGCCTATAAAACGCTGCTGCAGGATAAAAACCTGCCGCTGATCAATCGCGTCACCCAGGGGCTGTATCCACCGGCATCAACGGTAAAACCCTACATGGCGATGTCGGCGCTGCTGAGCAAAGTGATTACGCCGGGCACCACCTTCTTTGGCGCGCCTACCTGGACGCTGCCGGGCACCGATCGCAAATACCGCGACTGGAAAAAGTCCGGCCACGGCATGCTCGACGTCACCAAAGCGATTGAAGAGTCCGCCGATACCTTCTTCTATCAGGTGGCGTTCATGATGGGCATCGACCGCATCCACAGCATGCTCAGCCAGTTCGGCTACGGCAAACCTACCGGTATCGATTTGAATGAAGAGTACGCCGGGCTGCTGCCAAGCCGCGAATGGAAGCAGAAAGTGCATAAACACGTGTGGTATCAGGGCGATACGGTGTCGGTGGGCATCGGCCAGGGCTACTGGATTGCCACGCCGATTCAGATGGTGAAAGCCATGGTGGCGCTGATCAATAACGGCCGGGTGATTAATCCGCACCTGCTGGCCAAAGCACAGCGCGGCACCTGGCAGCAGGTTTACCAGCCGACCGCGCCCCAGCCGCAGATTGGCGATGCGAAATCACCGTACTGGTCGCTGGTGCGCCACGCCATGTTTGGTATGGCTAACGCGCCTAACGGCACCGGTTATAAATATTTCCATACCGCGCCGTACGGCATCGCCGCCAAGTCCGGTACGTCGCAGGTGTTTAGCCTGAAGCAGAACCAGACTTACAACGCGAAGATGATCCCGGTGCGCCTGCGCGACCACATTTTCTATACCGCCTTTGCGCCGTTTAACAACCCGCAGGTGGCGGTGGCGCTGATTCTGGAAAACGGCGGTAACGAAGGCATTACGGCCGCGCCGGTGATGCGCAATATCCTCGACCACATCTTCCTGCCGCCGCCGGATAGCAGCGTGCCGATGCAGACGGCCAGCACCGCGCAGGCGCGCTGATCAGCGGAAAAATACCCGGTTGCGGCCGTGGTGTTTGGCATCGTAGAGCGCAGCATCGGCATTGCTGTACAGCGTGTCGAAATCGGAGCCCGGCTTACCGTAGCTCACGCCGAGGCTGGCGGTCACCAGTTGCTGCGGCAGCACCGCCAGCGGCGAGGCGTTAAGCGAGGCGTGGATCGCACCGGCGACAATCACCGCGTCGGACAGACGATAGTGCGGCAGCAGCACGGTAAACTCTTCGCCGCCGATGCGGCCAATGCTGGCGCCGGCCGGGCAGTGCGCCTGAATGCGCGTCACCAGCCCGCAAATCACATTATCGCCCATCGGATGGCCGTATTCGTCATTGATCTTCTTGAAGTGGTCGATATCCAGAATGATCAGCGCCGCCGGGCCGCTCTCCAGCGTCTGGCTGATGCGCTGAATAATCGCGCCGCGATTCCACACCGCCGTCAGCGGATCGTGGCTGGCTTTGTACTCCAGCTCCTGCGCCAGCTGATTTAACTGCTCATTCACGCGGTTCAGCTCGCGCTCCGCGCGATCGCTGCGGGAGATCAGCCGCCAGGTTTCGCGCATCAGGCGCTGATAGTGGCGATTCAGGTGCAGCAGCGCCTCGCGGTAATCCTGCGCGCTCAGCGTGTTTTGCGCCGCCACATGCTGTGAGCGATTCAGCACCTCGCTCTCTTCACGGAACAGCTCGTTGAGGTCCATCATGACGCCAGTTCCGCCTGCAGATTAACCTGCAGATCGGTAAAATCCAGCGCCAGTTCCTGACCAAACTCTTCCGCGATGTCATCTTCCGCATCAAACAGCCAGTTCAGCGTGACGCGCTGACCGCGCTGCGCCAGCTGGTTGAACTGATCGAACAGGCTGAACAGCATTTTGGTGCTGGAGCTGTTGAAGTAGCGCAGCGCGATAGTCACGACCACCGCGTCGTTGTCGGTGGGTTGCCACTGCTCAAGGGCATCCAGCAGTGGGCGATAAAACGCCGCCGCGTTCTCCGGCCACGACTCGCCGCGCAGCGCAAACTGGCGGGTGGCAAAATCAAAACTCACTTCGGGCGTGCTCTCAGTGGCAGCGATAATCAGGTTTTGCATACAACCTCAATCCTGGTGAATGGTGGCTTTAAGCCAAAACGTGGCGTAGCCGCTGGCGGGCATCGGACGCAGTTCATACTCCAGCGGTTCACTGACATCACGGGCAAGCGTCAGCAAACCGATATTGGCCCCTTTGCTGGTGGCGGGGCTCTCGGTGCGCAGACCGACACGGTAGGCCTGCTTAATTTCGTCGTTACTCATGGTACGCAGCAGATCGAGCCAGTCGCGCAGCTGCTCGCAGGCGGCCTGTTCGACCTGATTACTGCTCTCCAGCACATAGCTATCGCCGTCCACGTGCAGCGTTACGGTGCCAAAGCGAAAGTGCTGTTCGGCGTGGCTCAGGGTACGGCTGTCCTGCGAATAGCGCAGGATGTTCTGCACAATCTCGACAAAGCTGGAGAACAGCCGGCGGCGCACTTTCAGCGGGGCCTGCTGGTTTTCCAGAAACACTTTGATCACTTCACCCATCGCGGTGATGTTCTGCGGCGAAAAGAAGCCGGTATAGTGCAGCGCAACGCTGTCGGGCGGCAGGTGCGTGCCGGTGGAAGCTGGATGCATAAGAAGCTCGTTAATAACGCAGGCCAAACCAGGTGACGTCATCGCGTCGCGGCTGGTTGCCCTGCCAGTGAAGAAATGCCTGCGCAAACGCCATGGAGAGCTCGGCCATCGGCAGGGTTTTATGTTGTGCAATGACCGTCTGAATCCGCTTTCTACCGAACATGATCTGCCGCGCGCCGCCGGGTTGATCGGTCACGCCGTCGCTCATCACCAGCAGCACATCGCCGGGCTGCAGCCTGCGCTGCTGCTGCGGCCAGCAATAGTCGTGCGGCGTATCGGTGTAGCCAACGCCGACGCGATCGGCCTGCAGCGTGGCTGCTTCACCCTGAACCGGCTGCAGCACCGCGTGCATGCGCGCGCTGGCCCAGCTCAGTTGATGGCTGGCCGTCTCCAGCCGCAGCGCAATCGCATCGCAGCCGTCGTTGGACAGCGAAGTCTGCTGCGAGGCGTTAAGCTGGCCCAGGGTTTGTTTGATGTGGCGGTTAAGCGCCTGCAGCAGGGCAGACGGCGTACGATGGTTGTGCTGCAGCGCACGCTCCAGCGCCGCATGCAGAATCACCGTCATAAACGCGCCGGGAATGCCGTGACCGGTGCAGTCGGCAATCAGCGCCAGCCAGCCGTGCTCGTCGCGGTGAAAGGCGTAATAGTCGCCGCCCACGCCATCGCGCGGCTGCCAGTGCAGGCACCAGTCGCTTAGTTGCTGCGCCATCTGCTGCCGCGAGCGGTCCAGCATCGCGTCCTGAATCACCCGCGCGTAATCGATGCTCTGTAAAATTTGCTGATGCTGCTGCGCCTGCAAATCGGAGACGGTACGAATCAGGTCGATACCCAGACCGATGCCAATATAGCGGCCCTGTTCAGTCACGATAAAGCCATCGGTTACTGATTTATCCCCGCTGGCGACCACCTGCTGCGCGACCCGATCGAGTTCGGTTTCGGCATCGATCACCAGCGGTTGTTTGTCCATAAAGGCGATACAGCTTTTACGATCGTACAGCTCGCGGAAGAACGGGCGCGTCATTTGCGACAGAAAGATGTGGCGGTTAATCATGCCGAACGGCGTGCCGTTTTCCACCACCGGCAGGCCAATCAAATCTTTGTGTTCGCTAAACAGCGCCATTACCGCCGTGTTGTCCATCGCTGGCGTGACGAACGGCACCGCAATACACAGCGAACGCGCGCGGGCACGACCCGTCAGGGCGCTAAGCCCGGTGCGGAAATCAGGCTGCTGCATGAGAAAGAGTCTGGCGTTGATTAGGAATAATCTTAGGTTACGGCACGGCGATGACACTTTTATGTCACCGCCGGCCAGCGCTCGCTGCTGCGCTTACTGCGGGGCTTTTAGTGTATCGGCGACGTGGCTGATGGCGCGCACCACCTCACTGGAGCTGCCGCGAATTTCGGCAATCACGCCGCCCGCCTGCTGCGCGAGCACTACGCCCTGATCGGCACGTTTCAGGTTCGACGCGATGCCTTTCTGCGCCTTATCCGCCAGCAGATGGTTATGCCTCACCCGATTCTCGATTTCGCTGGTGGCGCGATTGATGTTTGCCGCGAGGGTGCGCACTTCACTGGCGACCACCGCAAAGCTGCGGCCGTGCTGACCGGCGCGCGCGGCTTCCACTGCCGCATTGAGTGCCAGCAGATTGGTTTGGTCGGCAATGCGGCGGATGCTCTCCACGATGGCGCCGATGCGATCGGAAGAGTCGCTCAGATCATTGATATCACCAGAAATACCGTGCAGTTCGCTGGCCAGCGCATTGATATTCTGCACGCTGTTTTCAATGACCGCCGCTCCCTGTTGCGTACTTTCACTGGTATGCAGCGCGGTTTGCCATGCCTGCTGCGCTGCTTCGCGCTCCAGCTGGTTTTTTTCCACCTGCGCGGTAACGTCGGTGGCGAACTTCACCACTTTGTACAGCTCGCCGGCGCTGTTAAACACCGGATTATAGGTGGCGCGCAGCCAGACGGTGTTGCCCTGCTTATTGACGCGCTCGAACTGGCCGGAGATATATTCACCCTGATTGAGCTTGTGCCAGAAGCGGCGATAGGCCTCGCTGGTGCGCATTTCGGGCGGACAGAACAGGCTGTGATGGCGACCGATGATCTCATCAGCGCGATAGCCCATGGTATTGAAGAAATTATCGTTGGCCATCAGCACTTCACCTTTGAGGTTGAAGGCAATCACCGCCATCGAGCGCTCAATGGCGGTGGTCATGGCGCGCTGCTCCTGCGCATCCATGATGCGCGCGGTGATATCACTCGCCAGCTTAACGATTTTAATCACCCGGCCGTGACGATCCTGCACCGGTACGTAGTTGGCTTCCAGCCAGATCGGACGGCTGTGCTTCGCCACGCGCAAAAACTTATCGCTGAAGCCTTCGCCGCGATTCAGACGCTGCCAGAACTCGCGATACTGCGGTGACTGCACCATATCCGGCGTGCAGAACAGGCTGTGATGCTGGCCGACAATTTCTGCCAGCGTGTAGCCCATGCGCTCCAGAAACAGCGCGTTGGCGGTGAGGATGTGACCATCAGGCGTAAACTCAACCATAGCGATGGCCTCCTGCAGCGAACTGAGCGTTGCGCTGCTGTGACTGCGTTTCTGCCACGCGAGACGCGACAGGATTCCCGATGTAATCGTGCTGAACATGGTGGACCTTATTATGGTTATGGGATGTCAGCACGGTTATCGGCGTGGGTGGCTAAAAATTCACCACTAAATAACCCGGTTGCCCAGGTTTTTACCATCGGGTCCGGCGGTTGCTGCAAAAGGCAGCAGTCAGCTGATTTTTACCGAAAAGCGTTTGACGGTACGGCGCGAGTAAGGTTTAATGCGCCCCGTTGCCCGGATAGCTCAGTCGGTAGAGCAGGGGATTGAAAATCCCCGTGTCCGTGGTTCGATTCCGCGTCCGGGCACCACTCACATCAAGGCACTGGTCAGAAACACATTTCTGACGGGTGTCTGAAAGAAGGTGGCGTTCCAGCAACGGTGAGTGCAGAGTAAATGCATCATCCTGGTTTTAAGCCAACCTTCTGAAAGGGTATCAGTTAGCGCTGATACCCTTTTTTTATTGGCGTTGATTGATGTTCGCCTTCATTCATCCATAATTCTTTCCAGCTGCTGCGATCATTTAAAATATCGTCCATCATCTTCTGCCGTATTTATTTAACTTCGCGGTGAAAGCCTGCTCGTCAGCGATTCAGATAACGAATAACCAGAAAATTACCAGAAACTGTTAGTGAATTCCCTAAAAGACAGGACAACGGCGAGTTCAGCAACTTGATAGGGGAACAGGTAACTTATGGCTAATGATGAACTGAAAAACCGGCCTCATGCATAAGTTGCAAAGCTAATTCATTGAGAAAAATTAGTTATAAGTATAATTCGGCTCTTGACTTCATTAAATAATTCGCGATTCTTGTATGCGGGAATTTGATTTATGGAAGAATGGAGAAGGTGTGATGGATATACGGATGCTGGATCCCGATGAGCCGGGGTACTTTTTCAACTTCAGGAACCTCCTGCCTCATAATGAGTATTATGCTGTAAAACCTCAGTTCATGCCTCCACATGGTGCGCGTCCAATTGTGGATGATGCTACAGGGCTGTGTATTGGTTACACGGTCGCGCAGGCTCCCGGACTGTGGCAGGTTTATGATGCGGATGGGCGTTTTACCACGCTTGAAGAAGCCCCGTTGCAACCCCCGCTCATTGATCCGCTAGATATTGCGCTGATTGCATTTGGTGTTTTTCGCCTGTTAAGCAGTGGTCGGGCGGTGCTGGATGTCGCTGCAGGTAAAAGCATAAGCAGTGTGTTAAGCGAAGCAACGCTGAATATGCTGCGGGGTCGCCTGAAGGTTGGCCTGTCCGTGCGAAATCTTAAATTTACGCGTACCACGGCCGCGCATATGGCCGAATCAGGCAGATATATTCCGGTCAATATACTGGAAAAAGCTATCCGCTATGGTTCACGAAGCCCTGATGCTCAAAAAATGCCCGGCATGTTTTTATATCGTATAAAAATGACCCGTCTGAAAAAGATCGTGGAGCATGATAAAATCAGGTATGTCCACAAAGAGTACACGTTACATGTTGTGGTCAGGGAACGGGACTGGACAATTTCACACTTCCATGTCGACTGAGTGGCGGGGCAGAAATGTTTGAGATCAAAAATGAAGATACGTTATTTCGCTTCTCATTTATCGAAAGAATTGAGGAGCCTGAAGATCGCAGGCTGGATTTGATCATGTGCTGGCTGGAAATTGCTGGTTGCAGTATAAAACTGCAATGTCAGTGCGAACTGACGATTTTCGACCTTGAAAGCCTGAAGGAAATGTTATCGGAGTTTTATGCATCCCTGTATAAAAATGGACGGCCTAAGCCGGTAAATTTCGCACCAAGAATGAAAGCGTTCACCTGCGAATTCAATGCTGTCGAGGGAAGTGATTTAATCGGTTTCAACTTCACTGCGACTCCCGCTATATATGATAGCTGGCAACTGACCGGCGGGATCGCTATTGATCAATCCTATTTCCCTGCGTTGATAAAGGGAATCGAATCGATTCTGACCAACTGAGCGCGGTTTAAATGCCGCCCTGCAGTCCGGCGTTTAATTGCAGACCCAGATAATGTCAGTTGCACCCCAGCATCCCTGGATTCACTTTGCGCCGGCACCGTACAGCAAATCAGCACTCCGCTCTGCGCCAGCGCGAGTGGTTCTGGCGCATTAACTTGCTTAAGCGGGAACGCGATGCTGTTGCGCCCAGTTACGGAGTTTCTGATCGCTGCGATGAAGGTTTACCTTCATAAAGCATAGATAACTTCGCCGCGCTGACTGGTAAGTGCAAAGAATCCCAGCAGCAAACTGATCCCGTAGCAGATAGCGGATTGCCCACTCAATTTTAAATACTTTCATCAGCTTATAATGCTTCGCTCGGCTTGACATACTTTGTCAATTGAGAGATACCTTGCATGCATTCAACCCTGTTTCATGTATGCGGAGTAGATTTAATCTACTGTAATATAGGAATAATTTAGAAATCGGTGATAATCACAACCCTTCCCTCGCTGCCAGAAATCCCAACCAACAATCGATAGCCTGAGGCCGGTATTTTGTCTATATTGTAGATATGAGGTATATGCCGAAATCAGGAGTCAGCTATGGTCAGTGCGGTTAAATCGACTGAATTTGAAGTGATTGCGGTGCCTTCTGGCAATGTTTCTTACTCGAAGAGCAGCGACGGGCAGGCCGACATCACTATCTCCATTCCGGCTTTCAGCGGCGCGCAGGAAGAGCTTTATTATGTCCTGAAGCGTCCAGCTTACATCGACGAGGTCGCATTTCAGGTCGCGCTGGAGGCTGCCTTTCGTGCGGTAGCGGGGCTGGAAAAGCTCACGGCTAAAAAACGGGACGAAAATCTTTCAACTGCAAAGATGAAAAGCGCAGTCAGAAGCAAACCGGCAAGCAGTTCTAACACGGCACGACTTGAGAAGCTGAAGCAAACCATTCTTGATGATGCTGAATGGTTGCCTGCTCAGGAAGTCTCTCGTCGCAGCGGCTCTGCCGAGGATATCAAAAATCCCAGCGGTCTACCGAACCGCTGGAAGCGGGCCGATAAAATATTTGCCATTACTTCTGAAGGCAAAGATCTTTATCCTGCTTATGCACTGGACGTAGGCGGGCAACCGTTGCCGCAGTTGAAGAAAATTATTCAGCTGTTTGGTGAAACAAAAACCCCCTGGTCACTGGCGCTCTGGTTTGGTTCACCGAATAGCTGGCTGGGAAATCAAAAACCGAAAGATCTTCTCGCCTCTGCGCCTGAACGGGTGCTGGAAGCGGCCGCGCGGGCAAAAGAGGGACCGGTACATGGATGAGAAAATAAAAACGCCAGCGGTGAATGACGATCTTACGGCCAGAATGGTGATCTGGCCGAAAGGCAAAACATTTGAGCGGATCCACGCTTCACAATTTGGCGCGGCTGAGTTTAATCCCGGAAAAGGGCAAAGCAGATTTAGTCCGATCACCGATAACACCGGAAAAACCATTCCAACGTTATATGGTGGTGAGAATTTGTCAGTTGCACTGATGGAAACCGTTTTGCATGACCTGCCTGTGCCATGTGCGGATACACCTGTTGAACTGACGGTACTGGATAAGCTTGCCCGCAGCCAGCTCTCTCCAAAAAAAGAAATTCGGCTGGTCGATCTCAATCCACGCTTTATGAAGAAGCATGGCATTTCACAAAGTGAATTACTGGGCTCCGCTGCCAATCATTATGCTGAAACACGTAAGTGGGCAGAAAAGGTCCATGAGGATAATCCAGACGCTCAGGGCATTCAGTGGGCATCGAAACAACATGGCGATAAAGCCATGATGCTTTATGGCGATCGTATCGGCACCGATGATTTTGATCTCACCATCAATGCCGAACCGGCATCTGCATCGTCAGATGTTAATCATGAACTGGAAACGCTGGCCGACGAAATGGCTCTGGTGCTAATCCCGAAAAATCTGACGTAACGGTACGTTCATGTTATGACTGGCTAAATAAGAAAAGCGATGCCCCGACAAACCAACCTGACGGGAACCTACATTCTGAAAACCCAGCCTTTATGGCTGGGTTTTTGCTTTTGCGATTCCGAAAAACGGCTCTCTTATCCGGCAGCTATATCCCGATAGTCTCTCGTCTCTACATGTTGGAGAAGACGTTCATGATCACGCCGCCGGTAATAATCAGCACCATGGCCAGTATCGCCGGCAGATCGGGTTTTTGTTTGTATAGGATCATTGAGCAAATTGTGACGCCAACGATGCCAAAGCCACACCACAGCGAATAGGCGACGCCAACGGGAATCGTACTCATCGCGCGGGTTAAGGCGAAATAGCAAAGCGCATAAGCGCAGATCACCAGTACCGAAGGCATCAGTTTGCTAAAGCCGTTGGTCTTTTTGATCATCGATGTACCGGTGATTTCGGAGCCAATGGACAGCGCCAGCCATAAAAATCCCAGATTAAACATATGCCGTTCCTTCTCTGTTAGTGAGTGACTTTCTTGTCCATAGCGTGAGCGACAGGGGCCACAGGCGTGACGTCGCTCTCTTCGCTGCCCATTTTGGAAAACAGGTTCATGATCACGATGCCGCTGGCAATAATCACCATGCCGATGATGGCGGCGATGTCCGGATGTTGTCCGTAAAACGCTATGCCCAGACTGGAAACCACCAGAATACCGGTACCGGACCAGGTCGCGTAAGCCAGGCCGACAGGGATATCTTTGACCGCCCGGGATAGCGAGTAGTAGCAGGTGGCATACAGCAGCACCAGCAGTCCGAGCAGCAGCATTTTGCTAACACCTTCGCTGCTGCCAAACATTTTCAGGGTGGATGTGGCTGAGGTCTCGGAAATGATGACTAACAGCATCCAAAGCCAACATTTTGTTTTGGAAGACATACGTTAAACTCCTGGTTTGATAGTTGAGGTAAGGTTCTTATTTGTTTTCTTTAAAAAATCGCTGGCAGCATCGGTGAACTGTGCCGTGGGTGCTAAGGCCAGTTGTGGGTGATTCATGACATCTGCGACTGTGAGATAGCGCCGTAAAGTGCTCGCCGGCTGGGCGTCGACCTGGTGATTCCCGTTCAGCCTCTCCAGCATTTCATTCATGGTGCACAGCGTGACGCCACAGTCGGCCAGACGGGCAAGCGTGGCCTGCATGTGACCGGCATAGGCAGTGCCAGCTTTTGCGCCCAGTAGCTGGCTGAGCTCACTCGCTGGATCGCAGTGATAGCGCAACGCCAGCACCGGCAGGCCGCTTAACAGCGCATTGTGTACGCATCGGTTCAGCGGGCTATACAGCGTGCCATTCACCAGATCCGCCGCCTGCGCATAGTCAAGAAACGGCAGCAGCAGCGCACGATAAGGCGCTAACTGCAGCGCATCCTGCCATCTGTGCGCTGGCACTATTTCGCCAAGCTCCTGCCACTGTCGGGCATCGTCTGATGCTTCAGCTAAAGCGAGATGCAGACGATGTCCGCCTGCAGCCAGACGGCGGCGAATGGCATCCCGATAGCCTGTGGCTGCGGTGACCATCACCAGGACTGGCGGTTGCAGGTGCTGCATAACGCGTTCAGCGAGGCCGGCGATCTGTTCATCGGTCATGGTGAACCTCCGCTAACCGATGAGCGTGACCTGCGCGCCGTTCTTTAACCCGGCAGCGTTGGCCTCTTCGGTGTCGATATGCAGTTCGAGCGCGAAATCGTCACGCACCCGCACCACGACTTCATCGAAAGTCAGCTGACGCTCACCCGGACTGCGCACGCTGACCTTCTGGCCATGCGTGACGTTGAACTGACGGGCATCCTCAGGCGACATGTGAATATGCCGCCAGGCGCAAATCACCTGAGAGTGCAGCTCAATATGGCCTGCCGGGCCGATCAGCAACGCACTACCGCTGTTTTCCAGCTGGCCGGATTCGCGCACTGGCGCTTTGATACCGAGGGTAAAGCAGTCGGCGCGAGAGATTTCCAGCTGTGAAACTGCACGAGCTGGACCAAGCACACGCACATTGCTTAATGAACCTTTGGGGCCGACCACGGTGATGCACTCCTGGGCGGCAAACTGTCCGGGCTGACGCAGCGGTTTGAACGGCGTCAGGGCATAGCTTTTGCCAAACAGCGTTTCGACATCCTGCCGGGACAGATGGACGTGGCGGTTGGAGATACCGACCGGGATGGCCGGCGCATTTTGACGCAGGCGGGTGGCAATTTTGGCGTGTAACAGGGTGTCAATCATGCCTTTCTCCCTCTTTTCCCGGCGGCGCTTTTCTCTTCCGTCAGAACTTGTTCTGACTGCATTCCCTGTGGTGTCGCGATTGTATCGGTGTCACTGCTGACTGGCTGAAAGGCAACGCTGGCGGCTGGCGCACTGACGTTATCTTCGCTGCAGGGCGTCCGGCCTTTCAGCGTGCTTAACGCCATCACCACGCTGGGTTCCGGGCGCGCGATGATCAGGGCGTTGACCGGCAGGCCGAGCGCGCTGGCGG
The DNA here is from genome assembly GCF_043544755.1 of Pantoea sp. SGAir0184. Lineage (NCBI taxonomy): Bacteria > Pseudomonadati > Pseudomonadota > Gammaproteobacteria > Enterobacterales > Erwiniaceae > Pantoea > Pantoea sp. SGAir0184. The sequence goes on along the minus strand of NZ_CP028050.1, from coordinate 3,579,558 downwards.
CGGCAACACCGCGATCGATAGCGCTGTGAATCGCGCTGATCTCTCCAGCAAAACAGACGCTCACCAGCCCGCTGCCCACCTTGCGGTAGCCGGTGCAGCTCACGCCGGCACTTTTACAGGCGGCATCCACTGCCTGAATCGCGGCCACCCATCCTTGTGTTTCAATTACGCCTAAGCTTTTCATTGCTGGCTCCTGTTAATGGCGCACTAAGCGAATATCAAAATCAAACTGCGAGAAAAAAGCTTCCAGCTGATCTAACTCATCTGCGGAATATGTGGGGTCACGGGTAATGGGATAGGGCATATCAAGCCGCTCATATTTTTTCCGTCCCAGCTGGTGGTAGGGCAGCATATCGATGCGGCGGATATTGCCGCGCCGGGCCAGTTTCTGTACGTAAGCAATCGCTCCGGTAATGGCATCGAACGAATCGTTATAGCCCCGGACCAGCGGCATGCGAATGATGACTTCGGCACCGGAATCCACCAGCCACTCCAGATTGCGGCGAATACCTTCATTACCTATGCCAAATAACGCTTTATGCTGTTCGCTGTTGATTTGCTTAATATCAAATAAGAACGTATCGGTCACCGGAGCCAGCTTTTGATAATTCTCCAGTGAAGTCGTGCCCTGGGTTTCAACGGCGGTATTCAGCATCATCTTTTTGCATTCACGAAATAGGGCGACGGCAAAATCCGTTTGCAGGCTCATTTCCCCGCCGCCGATAGTGACACCGCCACCGGACGAGAGATAAAAATCATAATCCTGCATAATAATTTCCATCAGTTCATTGACGGTGACATCTCTGCCCATAATATCCAGCGCATTACGGGTGCAAATGGCTTCGCATTTGCGACATCCGATGCATGCTTTATTGCGGTCAACGAAATGTTTTAATTCGCCATTTTCCTCCGCCCGATAATGAACGCCCGCTGGACAGACGTTGACGCAGTCGCCACAGTTAATACATTTATCCTGCGAGAACATCACCTGAAACTGACTGTTAAGCCCTTCCAGGTTAGCGCACCACGGGCAACGAATATTACAGCCTTTAAAAAAAATCAGCGTGCGAATACCTTCACCGTCATAGATCGAATATTTCTGAATATTGAAGATTCGTCCGGTTAGTTGTTGTGTTGCAATCACACTGTCCTCCAGAGAATAAGGTGAACATCCTTGTTCCAGCACATCCTGGCATTATCAGAATTTTTCAATTACGGTACGGCTGATAATTTCGTCCTGTACTTCTTTACACAGTTCGACGAAATAAGCGCTATAGCCCGCGACGCGGACAATCAGATCGCGGTATTTTTCGGGTTCCTGCTGGGCTTTTTTCAGCACTTCATTATCGATGTAGCTGAACTGCATCTGACCGTTACCCAGAATTGACGCGGTGCGCAGTAGCGTAATCAGGCCATGGCGGCCTTCCGGCGTGTCGAGCAGCCCCTTAAGGAACTTGAAGTTGTGCACCATGCCGATGTTCATGGTCTCCACGTTCATTTTACTGACTGACTTGATGATGGCCGTTGGGCCTTGCTTGTCTGCGCCCTGGGTTGGGCTGATCCCGTCCGAGAGCGGCATCCACGCCAGGCGGCCGTTTGGTGTGGCATTTGTCAGCTCGCCAATCGGGGTATTATTGGAGATCGACAGGGTGCCGTGGCTGAGTCTGGAGTAGAGCATGCTGTACTTTTGGCACTCGCGCTCGGTCCACTCAGTAATGTCCAGCGCGTACTGGTCAACATAGTTATCATCGTTGCCGTACTTGGGCGCGTTCAGGCAGTCACGGCGCATGCCCTCATAGCCTGCGAAATTGGCCAGCAGCGCGTCACGCATCTGCTCAAGCGTGTACTTTTTATCTTCGTATACCAGCTTACGTATCGCAGCCAGCGAGTCGACGTAGGTTGCCAGCCCGGAAAAAATCAGTCCTGGCCCGTGATTGATCATCGCGCCACCGGCAGCGACATCTTTGCCGCTCTCCATGCAGCCTTCCACCAGCAAAGACATCAGCGGCTTCGGTGCCACATCGCGGTGGACGCGCTGGCTAATCACGGTGCCAATCGCTGACAGCCGGACAATATGTGCAATCTGCTTTTTCACCGCTGCGTCGAACTCGTCGAAGGTACGCAAATCGCGCAGGTCACCGGTATCCAGCCCCTGATAGCTATCGAACAGCACCATGCGGCCGCGGTTGAGCACAAACTCGATGGCGATCGGCCATTGCGTATAGCCGGTGGAGGTCCACTGGTAGATACGACCTGATTTCTGTGGCTCGACACAGCCCATCAGGCAGTAGTCGCGCGCATCTTCAAAACTGAAGCCTTTGCGCAGCATCATCTTGATGTGTGAGTCATCGAAGTGACAGGCCGGGAAGCCCATGCCGGCTTTCACCACATCAACGATTTTCTCCATGTATTTTTGCGGTGACTGGTTGTGGATACGGCACGCCAGCGACGGTTGGTAAACCTTCACAAAGCGCACGGCATCCATGATCAGATAGGTCAGGTCATTACAGGCATCGCCGCCGGATCGTTTCTGACCACCCACCGTCAGATTGATAAACGGCTGATAACCGGCAAAGTATTTCGCTCCCAACTCGCTGGACATCCACATCAGTTCGGCGCATTTGATAATGAACGCCTGCATCATCTCCAGCGCGCTGTCGTGAGTCAGGCGCCCTTCGCGGATATCGGCTTCAAACATCGGGTAGCAGTACTGATCAACACGACCCAGTGACAGACCCGTCTGGTTCTCTTCAATTTCGAACAGCGACTCAACCGTCCAGATACTTTGCAGTGCTTCCTGCAGCGTTTTCGGAGGATTGGCGGGCACATTCTGATTCACCTCGGCGATGGTCAGCAGTTCAGCACGACGCTGGGCATTCTGCTCTTTAGCGGCCAGTTCGCGGGCGTGATGAGCAATGCGCTGTGCGTAATTCATTACCCCTTCACAGGTTTCAATCGCGGCTTTGTAGTAGTAGATGCGGTCGATATCCTCCGGATTTTCCATGCTCAACTGGTCGAGATGCGCCAGCGCATCCGCTTTAATACCGTTCATTCCTTTGGTGAACAGCAGTACGTCGTAGCCTGGACAGGTGTCGCCGCCGCCGTTGATCTGGTGGTAGGAGAGGTCACTGACAAAGGTTTCTCCGCTGAATGCCCATACGCCAGCTTCGCGATACTGGGCTTCGCAAATCTCATCCAGCGAACGGCCTTGCCAGAACGGCACGATCTCTTCGCGGATCACGCGCTTATCCTCTTCGCTGATCTCGAAGGGATCCTGCGGACGGGTACTCATGGTATCGAGTTCATCACGCACCCAGCGCCAGGCAATATCCGGTGAAAAGGCGCCGGCACGCGGCTTACCGCACGGATGGCCGACAATTAACTCATCATCCTGAATCAAAATCGGCGCAGTTTCGCAGGCGTGACGAAAGGCTTTGGCACGCAGCAGGATGGTGGGCATACCCGGATTGGCTTTCACGACTTCAGTAAAGGCCAGCGCGCGGTAAATAGAGACGCTCGGACGCACGGTGAGGTAATGATTACGCAAGCGCTGCAGGCGTGGGGTCAGTCCCTCTGTTGTGACTGTTTCGCTGGTCGCAACAAACGGTGCGGTGGCAGAACTCTGCGTTCCCCGGAACAGACGTACCGGCAGGTTGAGCGCACTGAGGTTGTGCTGAGCACTGAGGAACAGGTCAGAGAGTTCGTTGGTGTGTGCCTGGTCGAGGTTCGCGCCATGCAGCAGGGCATCGAACATCGGATAACCGTCGAGGTTACAGGGCGTATGCACTTCACTCAGTTGCGCCAGTTTGAACCACAGACACTCAACGATTTCATAAGCCTGCTGAACGGTCAGCGTGCCGCTGGCGATATCCCGCTGATAGTAGGGCAATAGCGCTTTGTCCGCCCCTTCCGGATTGACCGCATAACTGCCGTTGTCCAGATGCAATGCCAGCTGGAACAGATAGAAGGCCTGGCAGGCTTCTTTAAAATTACGCGCCGGCTGTGCCGGAACCTGGCGCAAAATAGCCGCGCTCGCCTGCATTTCCTGCTGACGATGGACATTGCCTTCCGCTGCGGCGAGCTGAGCTGCGTTATCCGCCAGTTTCTGTGCCAGCGTGAGCAGGGCGTCGCAGGCATAAATCGCCGCACGGCAGCCGTTTACTTCATCCATGCCGCTGCGGCTGACCGCGCTGCCCAGCATGCGACTTTTTTCTTCAAACTGGTGTTTAATTGCCAGCACGCCTTTGTCGATCACCAGCCTGTAATCAGGTGAATCGAGATTGCTATTCAGATTTAAAAACTGGAACGCGGACGGACGCTGAGTCGTGCTTACATCGTGAAAGATCGCCCCGTGCGGTTTACGCGTCTGGTTGCCGACAATCAGTTCGTCAGCGCTGATGGACAGCGGCAGCTGGCGCATCAGCTCATAAACGCGGCGTGCCGGTTTGACGGCGGCGGGAACACCAGCGATATCGTCTTCAAGCGCGTTCAGTGCGCTGGCATGTTCAGTGCACAGCATACTGGCCTGTGCGTGGAAACGTTCTGCCAGCACGCTGACGCGCGGCGTTAAACTGTAATGTGCCATGGGGAAGGTTCTCCAAATCTTGTTATCAGGAATTCTGCAGGGCATTACCGCTCCACGCCCGGCGATAAATTTCGGTTAAGGCCTGAGCTTCCGGCGTGCGCGGGTTCGCTGGCGTGCAACTGTCGCGCAGTGCCTGATCGACCATCTCCGGCAGTCGTCGTGTAAAATCCACCGCGTCGATGCCGAGATCGCGGATGCCCTCCGGCATCGCCATCTCCTCTTTTAATGCCTGGATGGCGATTAGCAGGCTGGCCACGCCCTCGCGCGTGGTAGTCGCAGGCAGCGCCAGCAGACGGGCTAATCGGGCGTATTTACCGGCAGCCGGGCTATCGCAAAGGCCGTGATAATCCGCGTTCCAGGCCACCACTTCCGCCATCAGCAGGGCATTGGCGCGACCATGAGGCACGTGGAACACGCCGCCGAGCGCATGAGCCAGGCTATGAGTGATTCCGAGCGAAGCGTTAGTGAAGGCCATTCCCGCCATACACGAGGCGTTGTGCAGCTTTTCCCGCGCCAGCAGGTCGTGACCGTTACGCCAGCAGGTGGGCAGGTAGCTAAATACCTGCTGCACCACTTTCTCTGCCAGCGCATCGGAAAAATCACTGGCGTTGCAGGAAACATAGGCTTCCAGCGCGTGGCACAGCACATCCATACCGGTGTCTGCGGTGATAGCCGGCGGCACCGAGACCACCAGCGTCGGGTCAAGAATGGCGATATCCGGCAGCAGCGAGGCATCGACCAGCACCAGCTTTTCAGCGTGCGCCTTCACCACGGAAAACGCGGTGACCTCCGAGCCCGTCCCGCTGGTGGTCGGGATCGCCACAAAGCAAGGTGGCTGGCGCTGCGTATCCGGGCGGGTTTGCGCCAGGGCGAAAATTACCGCTTTGGCCGCATCGATTACCGAACCGCCGCCCAGCGCGATCACCAGATCCGGGTAGCTGCGGTCCATCAGTTTCATGCCGCGCACCACCGTGGCGATATCCGGATCGGCGATCACGTCATCCCAGATCTGAAAGGTGAGACCGCGGGCCTGCAGGATCCGGGTGACGCGATCCGCAAGGCCAAGCCGGAGCATCGCCTGGTCGGTGACCAGCAGAACCTGGCGGGCGGGTAGCTGGTTCAGGATGGACAGCGCATCCTGACCAAAGCGAATCCGGGGTTTTAGCAAAAATTCACTCATGGGTGGGTTACTCCTCAGCGATCCCGCATTACGCTCTCGACAATGGCAATGACCGACATCGCCTTGTAGCGCTCTTTGCTCAGTGCCAGGTATGCTTCAGCCAGCACGATGTCGTGCATTCCGGCACCAACACTGTCGACGGCAACCCAGGTCTGATTTTTCATCGGCTGCTGGTCATCATCTAATTTGGTGATCAGCAGCAGATTGCTGCCGCGGAGCTCATCGCACTTCTGTGTGGCGACGACATGTCCAGTCACCTTTGCGAGAATCATGTTTTCCGCCTTATATCAGTCAGTTACTTACCCAGGCGCTGCAGCACCTGACGGATGACGCGTTCCACGTTTTGCTCGTTGATGTCACGCTCTCCGCCTGTGGCAGGGGCAAAGCGGTCATCGGCGCTGGCACTTTCAACGGCGGGGGTTGCGGCATTGAAGCGCACATCCTCGAGGATGCTGCGGTTCAGATGAGGCTCGGGAGCGACGCTGTCGGGCTGAGGTGCTGACTGGCTGGCCGGGATACGCAGTTCGTCAATCGTGCGCACGCCATAGCCGACCTTGCGGATATTCAGCAGGTTCATCGGCCCAACGTTGTCAGAGCTGGAGCCGCCACCTTGCGCACCGCAACCAAGCGTCAGCGCCGGCGCGATATTGGTCGTGGCACCGATGCCACCCAGCGCTGCCGGGGTGTTAATCAGAATGCGGTTAACCGGTTTTTCGAGGCAGAACTGACGAATGACGTCCTGATTGCTGGTGTGGATCACCAGCGTGTGGCCAAGACCTTCGTTGGTGAGTAGCTCAACAACGCGATGGCAGGCGGCTTTCCAGTCCTCTTCGACATACAGACCGAGCACCGGGCACAGTTTTTCCCGCGAGTAGGGGTTTTGTGGGGAAACGGTGCTCTGCCGGGCAATCAGCACCCGGGTGCTGGCCGGGACGCTAAAGCCGGCCATCTGGCTCAGAGACAGCGCGGTTTTACCCACCGTTTTCGGATTGATAGTGCCGTTCGGACGCAGCAGCAGGCCCGCCATTTTCTCCGCTTCGCTTTCATTCATGAAATAGGCGCCCTGAATTTCCAGTTCGCGTTGTACTTCGTCATAAATGCAGCGTTCGACGATAATTGACTGCTCAGATGCGCAGATCACGCCGTTATCGAAGGTTTTGCTGGTGATAATGTCCTGCACCGCGCGCGGGATATTGGCGCTGCGCTCGATAAATGCCGGACCGTTACCCGGCCCGCCGCTGATGGTTGGCGTGCCGGATGCATAGGCTGCGCGCACCATCGCTTCACCTCCGGTCGCGAGAATCAGGGAAACGTCTTTGCTGTGCATCAGCTCTGACGTGGCGTCGAGCGTCAGCTGATGAATCGCATCGACACAGCCCGGTGGTGCACCCGCCGCTTCAGCGGCGCGCTTCACGATCTCAATCGCTTTCCAGCTACACTGGCGCGCACCCGGATGTGGCGAGAAGATAATGGCGTTACCTGCTTTTAGCGCGATCAGCGTTTTGTAGATAACCGTTGAAGTCGGATTGGTCGAGGGCACCAGCGCACAAATCACCCCCAGCGGCACGCCCACGTCCATCACTTTTTGTACCGGATCGTCATGAATGATGCCGACGGTCTTCATATCTTTGATCGCGTCGTAAACGCGTAGCGAGGCGAAACGGTTCTTCAGCACCTTGTCCTGCCAGTTGCCAAAACCGGTTTCTTCTGCCGCCATTTTGGCCAGTACTTCGGCATGTTGCGCCGCTTCTCCGGCCACGCGCTTCACGATGGCGTCGATTTGCTGCTGCGAAAAGGTGGCCAGGAGCGCCTGCGCCTGTTTCGCTTTGCGTACCTGTTCCCGGGCGTGCTGCCGGGACTGCAAATCGTTGTCCAGTTCAATCATGCGTCTATCCTTCATCAGACTAAAAGAGTGGAGACGGGGCGCGCCCTGTCAGGTCATGCTTTATGCTTAGCCGCGATTTTTTCGATATCGTTATGAGGCCGGGCAATGACGCGTGAGGTGACGACCTCACCGATACGTTTCGCGGCTTCCACCCCGGAATCGACGGCGGCATTCACTGCACCGACGTCACCTTTCACCATGGCGGTGACGAGGCCGGAGCCGACATTTTCATAGCCGATCAGTTCGACGTTGGCGGCTTTGCACATCGCATCTGCCGCTTCAATGCAAGCCACCAACCCTTTGGTTTCAATCAGACCCAGTGCTTCTTTCATGCGTTTCTCTCCCGTTATTCCGCGACTTTGTAATGCGCGACGATTTTGTTGATGTCATTGTGTGGCCGGGCAATCACCAGTGAGGTCACCACTTCGCCGATGCGCTGTGCTGATTCCACCCCGGAATCCACCGCCGCTTTCACCGCGCCGACATCGCCTTTCACCATGGCGGTGACGAGACCCGAGCCGACGTTTTCATAGCCAATCAGCTCGACGTTGGCGGCTTTACACATTGCGTCCGCCGCTTCAATGCAGGCCACTAACCCTTTGGTTTCAATCAGACCTAATGCATCACCCATTTGCGTTCTCCTGGCCTTTTGGCCCTGTGTTTAATGACGATGTTGGGAAAGCCGTTTGCCGAAAGCGCGTTTACTCACAGCTGCGGCGTTCGGAAATCACTATAGGGATAAGGGAACTGAACGGAATTTAAATCCGCCTTTTCACGACATATAGGTTTTTACTCTGTTAATGGAGGGTATTTAGAGATCATTTAGTGGTTTTGTGCTATAAGGTGAGCATGGATTTACTGAAGCTAATGGCGATTTTTTCACCGTTTGCGGCGCGGCAGAGAGATGTTAAACAGTTGCTGATTTAATGCAGAGGGTGGGTAACAGCAGGTGTCGTTAAGTGTGGAGCAGATCGGGTTTGCGACAGATAGCTAAATACAAAAAGTGCGGTTTTTTGTGCAGAGTCAGCGCGGGGATAGAAGTGGCGATGCCGGCAGTCGGGCAGGAATGCTATTTCAGCGTGCAGACGTAGAGAGGAGAGTTAATCGAACTGAGCAGGATCGCCTGATCATTCAGCTTTTGGACGTTAAGGAACAGGCCATCGTGACTGTCCGACATCTCACGCATGAAGTAATCGAAGATGACGTCTGGCGATTCATCAATCGACGAGGCGCTGGATTCCCACTGGCTGATGCGATAGTGGCGCTCGCTGGCGGAGATGCGCTTACTGGTATAGCTAAATTTGACGTAGCGCTGCAGGTAGAGCCAGCCAGCGGCAGAGTCGGTGTAGCCTTCAACCACCAGGGATCCTGATCCATTAGCGGCAAAATTGAAATGTACGTTGCCGTTAATGTTCTCTTTTTCCATGTTCTCAAAGCGCTTAATCGCTTTGGTCGAACAGCGAAGCGCGGCAGTGTTTTTTGTCGGTAGCAGTTGCCCGGCAGCATAGCCGGCAGCAAGGATAACTACCAGGCTGGAAAGAGCAAAAAACGGGCGCGGCGCGAGTCTCATTGCGGCTTCCATGAATAATAAAAATAGTTATCGCAATAGCTGAAGGGATTGTCTCCATGCATCGCGCAGTGGGCGAGGAATACGCGGCCCAGACCGTTGGTTTGCAGTCGGTCGCCATAATAATAGAGGAAGCGTTCACCGGGTTTACATTGCAGCTTCAGGCGCTGGCGTACGGCATCAAAATTCTTCACATAGGCAGATTCGCTAACCGAGCGCAGCATGTCATCGCTGGCCAGTAGCTCACACTCGCTGTGGCTGATTTGCCGCAGGGAAAGCGGGCGGAGTCGGTTACTGCCTGAAAAACTGTACACGATCAGGAGCAGGGCGAGGGTGAGCAGACAGCTTGCGGCCAGATACCAGCAGGTTTCAGGTGACAGAACGTTTGCCTGCGCCGTTTCGCGCTGCACCGGAGCGCTGGCCTGCGGTTCAGGTACCGTTTCTGGTGCGGGCGTACATGCTGGCGGCGCGTCCAGCACATCGACGGTAATGTCGGGATTGAGCTGCAGCAGGCCGCGCGACAGGGTGACAATAATATTGTCGATGTCATAGTGGCGAAAGGTCTTTCGCAGCATGCTCAGATACTGGTTAAGATTGTTGATGGATGAGGTTAATCCATTGTCATCCCAGACTTTTTTTAAGACTTCCTCGCGACTGACCACTTCGCTATGACGCAGAAAAAACCACAGCAGCGCGCTGGCAGTAATCGACAGCTGACTGTCGGCTTCATGGCTTCCCGGTAAAGTTAATGTGCCGTCCGTTGCATCATAAATAAGACGGCCATTGATGTTGTAGCGCATCGCGGCCTCAATCTATAGGTTTTCCAGCCATGGCTGACAGAGAAGCACCGGAGCTGGTTATTATTATTGGTTTTCCTGTTGGTGCTGCGAATCATATCGACCAGATGGCATCACTATTTTTGATCGCTATCAAGCTGCGACGAGGCGTGCTGCAGCGGGATGGCGTTATTGCGCGAAGGCTCACAGTTCATTGCACGGTAAACAGGAACAGAACGTATCCTGCGTGCATCGCGCTGCTGGCGTGGTGAGTAACGCCAGCCGCCGCTTCATGCATGTCATAATGCCAGCTGAATATCCGTGGTTTCATCCTGCTGCGCCGGCACCGCGCAGCAGATCAGCACCTCATCCTGCGCCAGCGTGATGTCTGGCCGGATAGGGTAAGTCACCGCACCTTTCACCAGTTTTGTCTTACAACTGCCGCAATGTCCGGCGCGACAGCTGTAGGCCGGGCTCAGGCCGCGCGCTTCGGCCAGCTCCAGCAGCGTGCCGGACTGCGGCGTCCAGCGCGCTTCTTTCAGCGACTCTGTAAACACCACCGGCACCGCTTCGGTCGCCACTGGCGGCAGCGCGGCGGGCTCTGGCGCATCCTCCTGCTGACGCTGCAGCGACGACGGACCAAACGCTTCGGCGTGAATACGCGCGTCGGCAATATTCAGGCCGCGCAGTCCGTCATACATTGCCTGGGTAAATGACGGCGGACCGCACAGATAGAAATCGTAATCGTTGAACGGCAGCACCTGCGACAGCAGCGCCATATCGATGCGTCCGGCAACGTCGTAATCCACGCCCGCTTCGGCTTCGCCCGGCTGGCTGAGCACGCGCACCAGTTTCAACGCACCTTCACTGGCCGCCAGCAGCGCATCAAGCTCACGCGCAAACGGGCGTTCGGCGACGTTACGCGCCGACTGCAGCAAATACACCGGGCGCATCCGGCGTTTGCGTCGTCCTTCGTAAATCAGATGACGCAGCATCGCCAGCAGCGGCGTGATGCCGACGCCTGCCGCCAGCAGCACCGCTGGCCGCGTTTCGTGTGCATCAATAGTGAAATCACCGGCCGGTGCGCGCACCTCCAGCCGATCGTCGACGCGCAGGGCATCGTGCAGATACTGTGAGACGGCGCCTTCACGCTTCACGCTGATGCGGTAATAACCATCCGACGGTGCAACTGACAGCGTGTATTGCCGAATCAGCGGCTTAGCGCTGCCCGGCAGCGTCAGGCGGATTGGCAGATGCTGGCCCGCCAGATGCGGCAGCACGCCAGCGCCATCATCCGGCATAAGATGAAACGAGCGAATCTGCGCGCTCTCATCGACGATCTGCGTGATGCGGAATGGTCGCCACTGCGCCGCCAGCTGCTGTGCCTGCAGGCGTTCGCTGGCGGACGGCCAGTCGCCGGTCATCAGCGAGGCGGGCGATACGCCGTCTGGTTGATCGGTCCAGCGCAGGGCGAGGGCAGCGCGCCGGCGCACGATGCGGCGCGCGCTAAAGCGCCACAGGCGCTCGGCGCCCTGAAAGGCCGCGATTTCGGCGGAATCGGTTATCACCGTGGCATCGCCGCTCATTTGCAATACATCGCCGCTGGCGTAGTCGATAAACAGCAGCCCGGCCTTGCCGTTGAGCACGATATTGCCGAGGGTGGAGAAGAACAGGTTGCCGTTGAAGTCCGGAATGGTCAGCACATCATCGGCAGCGATGCGCACAAAACCGGCTTTGCCGCCGCGATGCGAAACGTCCACCTGACGGCGCGCCTGGTCGGCATAAGTGGTGACATAAAACGTGTCGGCTTGCCGGATGGCGGCGCGCGCGGCGTCATCCAGCGCGCTGAGCGTCTCAACTTCGCCCTGATAAGCCCTGCCGGGCGCATGGGCGAAGCGGAAATCGCGCAGCTGAATATAGCGCGGGCAGTTGCCGAAGCTCTGGTCAACCTGCACGCGCAGGCCGCCGCCAATTGCCGTCAGCACGCCGTTCATGCGGTTGCGCCGCCGCGTGTGCAGCTCGATGCCGAGCAGGCCCACCGGCGCGCCATCGGTCATCCCGCCGGCCGCCGGATCGCTGGCGTCAGAGCGGGCCGCGATATCCAGTGTGGTGGCGTTGGGCGAGAAGATAAAACCGGGCTGGCCTTCCAGCAGCGTGGCCCAGGCATCGCCCTGTGCATCAACGCTGCCGGCAACGATAAACGGCAGCTGCGCGTAAAAGTCACGATGCTGATCGGGCATGTAATCGCGAATCACGCGCTGCCCGACATCGGCCATACGTTCCGCCACCCCCGCCTGCTGCTGCAGCGCAATTTCACCGTCATGCCATACCGGCAGCGTAATCAGTTTCTCGCCCATGATGCTGGCTCCTGTCAGGCGCGCAGGCCGGCGGCGGTCTGCGGAAAAGGCACAAAGCCGGGCAGCGCTTCAATCCGACGCAGCAGCTGGTTCACCGCAGGGTAACCGGACATCTCGACATTGCCTTCCGGGGCACCGGCCAGGTAGCTATATAAAGCGATGTCAGCAATGGTGGGATGGTCGCCCACCAGCCACTCACGCTGGCTGAGATGGCTTTCCAGCCGTGAAAGAATCAGATGCGCGCGCGCCAGCACCTCTTCAGCATTAAATTTGGCGCCAAATACGGTAATCAGGCGCGCCGCCGCGGGGCCGTAAGCCAGTTCACCGGCCGCTACCGACAGCCAGCGCTGCACCTGGGCGGCACCCAGCGCATCTTCCGGCAGCCAGTCACTGCGGTTAAATTTCTTCGCCAGGTACACCAGAATGGCGTTGGAATCCGCGATGTAAACGCCTTCGTCTTCCAGCACCGGCACCTGACCGAACGGGTTGATGGCGAGAAACGCCGGGGTTTTATGTTCGCCGCCAGGCAGGTCGACTTCGACCGTTTCATGCGCTATGCCGAGCAGTGACAGCGCCAGCAGTGCGCGGTGAGCGTGGCCGGAGAGCGCTAAATTGTACAGTTTCATCATGCGATTCCTCAGGTAGTGGCCGGGGTGATCCCGAGCCGTGGCCTAAGGTTCGCACAGCCGTATTGCTGGCAGAATAGCCAGATCTGCGAAGTCATTATTGCAAAAAGTGGAAGGATGCGGCCGGGTGCGCAGCAGAGCGCACCCGGCAGAGGAAGTGGTTCAGGAAGGCACGACGGCACTACTGCTGGCGGCCTTCGCCTGCTGTTCATTCTGCTGCTCTTCGCGCAGCTTCAGGCGATCCCACACGCGGAAAAATGGATAGTAGACCACCAGCGAAATCGTCAGGTTGACCACCTGCAACACCGTGCCGGAGATATGGCCGCCGGTGGCGAGATAGCCGCTGACGAAGATCGGCGTGGTAAAGGGCAGGGCGATGCCGGCTGGCGGCGCCACCAGACCGCTGCTCATTGCCGCCCACGAAACAATCACCAGCAGCACTGGCGTCAGGATAAACGGCAGGAACAGGTACGGGTTCATCACCAGCGGAATGCCGAACACCAGCGGCTCGCTGATGTTGAACAGCGCCGCCGGCGCAGCGATTTTCCCCAGCTGTTTCATCTGGCGGCTGCGTGCGCGGATCAGCATAAAGATCACCAGCCCAAGCAGCGCGCCGGTGCCGCCGGGCGCAATCCATAAATCGTAAAACTGCTGGGTAAAGATGTGCGGAATCGGCTGATTATGCTGAAAGGCTTCGAGGTTTTCACTCATGTTCGACAGCCATACCGGCTGAATGAACACCAGTACGATGGCATCGCCGTGCAGGCCGAGCGTCCAAAGAATGCCAATCAGCAGCACCGAGAAAATCATCCCCGGCAGCGTGCCGCCGACGTGGTGCATCGGCAAACCAATCACCGTGGCAATCAGGTTGTTGATGTCGTGGAACGGTGAGGCTTCAACGGCCAGGCGCAGCAGCAGCACCACGGCCAGCACGCAGAAGCCGGGAACCAGCGCGAGGAACGATTTCGCCACCGCCGGCGGCACGCCTTCCGGCATCTTGATCACCAGGTTACGGCTGTGCACAAAGCGGTAGATTTCGGTGGAGAGCAGCGCAATCACAATCGCCACGAACAGGCCCTGACTGCCGATCAGCGAAATCGGCAGCACGCCGGTGACCAGCTGCGCGGGCGCGCCTTCAACCGGGGCGAACAGCGTCTGCTGCGGAATGGTCATCACAAACGCCACCAGCGCCATCGCGCCGCTGGTCAGCGGGTCGAGCGTGCGATATTTCTCCGCCAGCCTGTAAGCGATACCGAAGCTGGAGATCAGCGCCATGATGTCGTAGGTGGCACGCACCGGATAGAGCAGTTTATTGCGCCAGCTGTCGCCGAACAGGTCGGCCATCAGATGGCCCCAGGCCGGGATCGGCAGGTAGGCGAAGATCAGAAAAAAGCTGCCGATCAGCATGAACGGCATGTTGAGAATGATGCCGTCCCGCACGGACAGCACATGCTTCTGCCCGGCCACCTTGAGCGCGGCGGGCAGCACATAACGTTCGATGATATTACGGTTGGACATAGGGCCTCCTCGGGCACAATGGCGCAACAAATTAACAGGTCAATGCGTGTCATTTCGGCGCGGCAGCGGATACCTGCACCCGGCCGTCGCGGCGCAATTTATTGCGCGATGAAGCGCGCCGCGACGGCCTGGGTGCGGTTTGCGACAGGGATATCACGCAAACTGCGGCAGCCACGGTTGATTCAGCGTCAGCACTTCGTCCAGCAGCGCTTCGGCGCTGGCGACATCGCCGACCAGCGGATTGCCGACCAGCGCCAGCAGCGCGGCACCGCGATCGCCGTGCACCGCCGCGTCGATGGTCAATCGCTCGAAGGCTTTGATCTGCTGCGTCAGCCCGTGCATCAGCGGTGGCAGCGCGCCAAACACCAGCGGGTGCGCGCCCTGCGCATCGACCACACAGTTCACTTCCACCACTGCGTCGTCCGGCAGACCGTGAATCGCCCCACGGTTCTGGCAGTTCACCACCAGATTTTGCCCGCTATTGTTATGGATGGCGCTGATGAGCTCAACGGCCACTTCGGAGTAATATGCGCCGCCGCGAAAACTCAGCTGCTCCGGCTTGTGCGTCAGCTGCGGATCGGCATACAGCGTGAACAGCTCGGCTTCCACTTTCATCACCTGTTCGGCGCGCGTTCCGGCCTGGCCGTGCTGCGCTTTCTCCTGCTCTTCGGCCAGCATCTGCGGTGTTTGCCAGTAGTAGCGGTGATACGGGCAGGGAATCGCCTGCAGCGCGCGCAGAAACGCCGGCGACCACGGCATCTCTTTGATGTTATTCATGGTCAGCGCCTGGCCTTCGCACAGCTGTTCGATCACCCCGGCGGTCACGTCCTCGCCGCGGCACAGCACCTGATGCACCCACACCAGATGATTCAGCCCGGCAAAGCGCAGCGCCACCTCGTCAAACGGCGCCTGTAACATGCCGGCGATCATATGGTGCATATTCACCGGCACGTTACACAGGCCGATGATCTTCGCGTTGCTGTAGCGCGCCACGGCTTCGGTAACGATGCCCGCCGGATTGGTGAAGTTGATGATGAAGGCGTCGGGTGCCAGCTGTTCTACTTTGCGCGCAATCTCCAGCATCACCGGAATGGTGCGCAGCGCTTTGGCGAAGCCGCCGACACCGGTGGTTTCCTGGCCGAGACGGCCATACTTCAGGCCCAGCCGTTCATCGGCGGCGCGTGCCGCCAGCTGGCCGACGCGCAGCTGTGTCAGCACAAAGCGCGCACCGCGAATCGCCTCATCCAGCGCGAAATGCACGCTGACCTTAACCTGCTCCAGCCCGTTCTTTTGCAGCATACGGCGCGTGAGATCGGCGATGATCTGTACCTTTTCGCGTCCTGCCGCCACATCCACCAGCGCCAGTTCGGTTACCGGCAGCTGCGCATAACGGTTGATGATTCCCTCCACCAGCTCCGGCGAATAGCTGCTGCCGCCGCCAATGATTGCTATCTTAAGCATCGTTTTCTCCTGCCGTGGTACGGCGATAGAGTTCAATGATTTCGCCCGCTAAATCCTGAATCAGCATGGCGTTCATCAGGTGATCCTGGGCATGAACCAGAATCAGGGTAACCGGCAACCGGCCGCTGCCTTCGTCCAGGCTAATTAGTGCCGTCTGCTGCTGGTGCGCGCTGCTCACGTTTTCCCGCGCCGCCGCCAGCTGCTGCTGTGCCGCCTCAAACTGGCCGGCGCGCGCCAGCCGCAGGGCGCTGAGAGCGGCGCTGCGCGCGGCACCGGCCTGCACCAGCAGCAGCATGATCTCCTCTTCCGGAACCACCATCACGTCATCTTCAGGCATGCAGAATCTCCCACAGCGCAACGCCGTGTGTTATCAGTCAGATTGGGGGAAACGAAGAATCAGGAAGCGCGCAGCGCCAGCGCTTTATCCAGCACCTGTTCGCCGCGCATCATGCCGTAATCCATCATGTCGATAACGGCGACCGCCTTGCCCTGCGGGGCCGCGATGGCGGTGAGGCGGGCAGCTTCAAACTGCACCTGCGGGCCGAGCAGCACCACGTCTGCGTCCGGCAGGATACGTTCGAAATCGGCCACCGGGACGGCCTGAATGTTGATCGCCAGCCCGCGCGCTTGTGCGGCGTGCTGCATTTTATTCACCAGCATGCTGGTAGACATGCCGGCGGCACAGCAAAGAACAATGCGCATAATTTATCCTCCTGTGAATTGACTCCGGCATTTAAGACCTGTCTCGGCCGCACTGTAAATACCCTGCGGCCAGATGATTTTGTGATGAAAGTTATTTAAAGTATTATTTATCAATAGCTTAATCATTAAACTGCCATGAAAATAATTTTCATTGGTGTGATCGGCACGATGATTTTCTGTTACGAGTGCTTTAATCCCAGGAAAATTCAGTGCGCTCAGCTGAAAAAAATCTCACCATGAAAAATATTTTCATGCATCATGAGGGTTCGTTACTGAGGATGTGATGAGCTAATGGATATTGTCTGGCAACTGCAGCAGCAGTCGGCGCGTTTTGATGCGCAGGAATCAAAGCTGGCGCGATTTATTCTGGATAACCTGCACGCCAGCGCGCAGGCCACCATGGAGAGTCTGGCGACGCAGGCGGGTGTCAGCCCGGCTGTACTCCAGCGCTTTGCTGCCTCGGCGGGCTACCGCGATCTGGATGATTTTCTGCACCAGGTGCGCCAGGCCGGCCAGCAGGAAAGTGCGTTTATGACGGTGATTCGTCAGCGGCAGGCTTCGCTCAGCCAGCAGGAGCAGCGGGTGGCGCGCGCCATCCTGCGTGACGCCGCGTTCGCGGCCTCGGCCACCATTGAACAACTGGCCAGCCGGGCGGAAGTCAGTGCGGCGACCATTACCCGCTTTGCCCGTTCGGTCGGCTGCGACGATATTCGCGATCTGCGTATGCGGCTGGCACGCGCCAGCGCCGAACCGGCCAGCGCCAGCCACGGTGCGGTGCCGCAGCTGGTGAGTCTGCATCAGGCGCTGACCCGGCAGTGGCAGCAGCTGGATGACAGCCGCTGGGAGCAGGCGGCACAGGCGCTGCGTCAGGCACGCAGCGTGTTGCTGATCGGTGCCGCTGGCCAGCACACGCCGCTGGTGGCGGAAGTGCAGCAGCGGTTGAGTGAAGCCGGGCTGGCGCTGGCGTGGATCCAGGACGACAACCTGCTGCGCCTGACGCTCAGCCGTTTGCAGCCGGACGATCTGCTGCTGATCCTCGCGCCGGACACCATCAACAGCAGCGTGCTCAGCGCGGTGCATCACGCTCACATCCAGCAGACCCCAGTGATGGCGCTGTGCCCGGCGGCGCTGGATCTCGCCAGCCAGGCCAACTACTGGCTGCCGCTGCCGGATGCAGCACCGGCGCGGCGCTACGGCATCCTGCTGGCGCTGGACCGGCTGGCGGCGGCGCTGTAACACCCCGCCTTTCGACTCAGGCGGTTGCCGCCACCTGAGATTTGGCTTCAATAAATTGCACCAGCGCGCGCGTCACGTCAGCGGTGGTGGCGCTGCCGCCGACGTCCGGCGTCAGAATGCCCGCCGCGCACACGTGCTCAATGCCCTGCATAATCAGCGCGGCCGCGTTGCGTTCGCCCAGATGCTCCAGCATCTGTACCGCGGTCCAGAAGGTGGCGATCGGGTTAGCGATGCCTTTGCCGGTGATATCAAACGCCGAGCCGTGAATCGGTTCGAACATCGACGGAAAACGCCGCTCCGGATCGATATTGGCGGTCGGCGCGACGCCGAGACTGCCGGCCAGCGCGCCGGCAAGGTCGGAGAGAATATCCGCATGCAGGTTCGTGGCGACAATGGTATCCAGCGATTGCGGGTGCAGCGTCATGCGGTGCGTCATGGCATCCACCAGCATCTTGTCCCACTGCACATCCGGAAACTCCTGCGCCACTTCCGCCGCAATTTCATCCCACATCACCATGCCGTGCCGCTGGGCATTGGATTTGGTCACCACCGTCAGCAGTTTGCGCGGCCGCGACTGCGCCAGTTTAAAGGCGTAGCGCATGATGCGCGTCACGCCGACGCGGGTAAAAATCGCCACTTCAGTGCCCACCTCTTCTGGCAGGCCGCGGTGCGCACGGCCACCGTTGCCGGAGTATTCCCCTTCCGAGTTCTCGCGCACGATGACCCAGTCAAGATCGCCCGGTCCACGGTTGCGTAGCGGCGAGGTCACGCCCGGCAGAATTTTAGTTGGCCGCACGTTGGCGTACTGATCGAAGCCCTGACAAATCGGCAGGCGCAGCCCCCACAGCGTGATGTGATCCGGCACGTCCGGCGCGCCCACCGCGCCAAAGTAGATGGCATCAAACTGCTTCAGCGTCTGCAGGCCATCTTCCGGCATCATCACGCCGTGCTGTTTGTAGTAATCCGAGCCCCAGTCAAAGGTCTGCACGTCAAACTTTAGCTGTTCATCGTGCTGCGTCAGCGCCTGCAGCACCTCAACGCCAGCCGAAATCACTTCCGGGCCAATACCGTCTGCCGGAATCGCGGCAATTTTGTAGTTACGCATAGTTTTCTCCAGTCAATTAATGGGTATGAGGATGAGGCAGATCGGCGCTTTGCGGTTTTGGCGTGTGCGCGGCGAGAATCAGCACGATGAGCGCGGACAACGCCAGCAGCGCGGCGACGAAATAGAGTCCCCAGGTGTAGCTGCCGGTTTGCTGGCGGATCACGCCAATCATCATCGGGCCGACAAAACCGCCGAGATTGCCGATGGAATTAATGGTGGCGATGCCGGCGGCCGCGGCCGGCCCGCTGAGAAACAGCGTCGGCATGCTCCACAGCGGCGGTTTGGAGGCGCTGATGCCGACCGTGACCAGCGTCAGCGCAATCATCACCGCCAGCAGCGTGCTGACGTTACCGGCGTAAATCAGCCCGGCGGCAGCCAGTAAACAGGCGCCAATGACGTGCCAGCTGCGCTCGCCGCGACGATCGGAGTGACGTGCCCACAGGATCATGCCGATCACGCCGATCACCGCCGGGAAAGCGTTGAGGAAGCCGATTTCCAGCGAGGAGGCGCCGAAGCTGCGAATAATTTGCGGTGACCAGATCCCCAGCGTGTACAGCCCGGCCGACGTGCCGAAGTACACCAGCGCCAGGGCCAGTACGCGCTTGTCCGCCAGCCCGCGCCAGGCGCTGCTGTGGCCGTGCTGCGTCGACCGCGCCTGCTCTTCAGCCTGCATGGTCTCCTGCAGCCAGCGCCGCTCTTCTGCGTTCAGCCATTTAGCCTGCGCCGGACGATCGGTGAGGAAAAACAGCACCACGATGCCCAGCAGCAACGCCGGAATTGCCTCTAACACGAACATCCACTGCCAGCCGGCGTAGCCCAGCAGACCGTGCATCTCCAGCAGCGCCGCAGAGACCGGCGAGCCGAGCGCGGTAGAGAGCGGGGCGGCGGCCATGAAGATGGCGGTAACCTGCGCGCGCTTCGCCGCCGGGAACCAGTAGCTGAGGTAGAGAATGATGCCAGGGAAGAAACCGGCTTCCGCC
Source organism: Pantoea sp. SGAir0184 (assembly GCF_043544755.1). Taxonomy (NCBI): domain Bacteria; kingdom Pseudomonadati; phylum Pseudomonadota; class Gammaproteobacteria; order Enterobacterales; family Erwiniaceae; genus Pantoea; species Pantoea sp. SGAir0184. The sequence goes on along the minus strand of NZ_CP028050.1, from coordinate 3,559,580 downwards.
ACGCCGAGCAGAAAGCGCAGGATGTAGAAGCTGGTGGTGCCCTGCACCAGCGCCATGCAGCCGGAGACCAATCCCCAGCTGATCATCACGCGGGCGATCCAGATGCGTGCGCCCACTTTGTGCAAAATTAAATTCGACGGGACTTCAAACAGAAAATAGCCGAGGAAAAAGATCCCGGCGCCAAAACCAAATACCGTGGGCGAGAAACCTAAATCCTGATTCATGGTTAACGCGGCAAAACCAATATTGACGCGATCGAGAAACGCGATGAAATAGAGCAGCATGATGAAGGGCACAATGCGCAACGTCACTTTACGCATCACCCTTTTTTCGAGGTGAGAGTTCATATTAAAGTGCTCCAGATTGTGTAGGGTAGTATTATTTTCTGGTTGTCGAATGCAGTATGCAGGTTTGTATTGCGCGATCATCAGGCGTGGATTATATAAACTATTTGAATAATCGTGCGGTGAGGGAAATGTGGATATAAATCAATTGCGTTGTTTTGTCGCGGTGGGTAAAGAACTGCATTTCGGTCGGGCGGCACAAAGTATGGAAATGATGCCTGCATCACTTTCCCGCTTTATTCGCCTGCTGGAAGAGGATCTCGGCGTGCGCCTGTTAAACCGCTCAACGCGCAATGTTTCATTAACCGCCGAGGGAGCGCTTTTTTTTGACGAAGCGGGAAAACTGATCGATCAGTTTGATGCGCTGGCGCTGCGTTTTAAAGGCGGATTAAAAGATGAACGCCGGACATTACGCATTGGCGCTATCGATAGCGCCGCGCGCGGTTTAGTTCCGGCACTGCTGAATTTATTTGTGCCGCGTCATCCGCTGAGCGATATCCATATTATCGAAGATAAAACCCTTAACCTGATTCCTAAATTAAAATCCGGCTGGCTGGATATGATTATTATCCGCGCGCCGCAGCGCATGGATGCGTCACTGGCGCTGCGTTTTATTACCCGCGAAAGTTGCGTGCTGGCAGTGCCGCTGACGCATCCGCTGGCGGAAAAAGCGCAGGTGACGGTGGCAGATTTTCAGCATGAAGCCATGATCATTCCCGACCGCCGCACCCGGCCGCACAGCCACGATCTCACCATCAGTCTGTTTAAGCAGGCCGGCCTGACGCCGCATATCGCGCAATATGCCGAAGAGAAGCAAACCATTCTCAGCCTGGTGTCTGCCGGCCTCGGTCTGGCGGTGGTGCCTGCCTCTTATCGCACCATGAACAGCGACAGCGTGCGCTATATCGCGCTGACGTTACCTGAGCAGATCAAAGGCTTGCCGCTGAGTATTGCGTGGCAGAAGGGCAACGAAGATCCGCTGTTGCGTGAAATGCTGCGTCTGCTGCATGACCACCGGCAGGAATTGATCGACAGGCTGTGAGGCTGCGCCAGAACGCGCGCTGACGTTCTGTTTATTACTTTCATTCTGCAAGTGACTTGCAAAATGAAAGTTACCCTGCCACAGTATCCCGCATCGACTTCACATCGGGAACTGGCCCATGAAAAACCAACCTCTGTGTAATATGCCGTGCCCTATCGCACGCAGCCTTGGACGCGTCGGCGATGGCTGGAGCATGCTGATCATGCGCGATGCGCTGGCCGGCTTTACCCGCTTTGATGAATTTCAGAAAAGCAGCGGCGTGGCACCTAATATTCTGTCGCGCCGGCTGAAAGAGCTGGTGGAGGATGGATTGCTGGAAAAGGTGTGTTACAGCGACGCTCCGGCACGCTACGAGTACCAGCTCACTGCGGCGGGCCGCGATTTTCGCACGGTAATACTGGCGCTGGCCGAGTGGGGCAGCACCCACTTTTCACCGGAAGGGCGGCAGATGCAGCTGGTTGAAAGCGCCACTCAGCGCCCGGTGACGCCGCAAATGGTCGACAGCGCCACCGGCCAGCCGCTCTCCAGTGACAAATACCAGATGGTGCCTGGCCCGGCGGCCAGCCCGATGATGCACTACCGCCAGCAGTATCTGGCGAGAAAGCGCGCAGGCGATACGGCGCAAAAATTCGCCCCGCAGACGGTGGCCGGGAACGAACCATGAGCCTGACGCGGAAAAAAGCGGCACTGCTGCTGATGCTGGCCTGCGGCGGCGTGGCGCTGGCCGGCTATGGCTATTACTGGTGGCACAGCGCGCGCTTTATGCCTTCGACCGATGATGCTTACGTCGGCGCGGATATCAGTGCGATTTCGGCCAAAGTGTCCGGCTATGTTCAGACCCTGGCGGTGCAGGATAATGCGGCGGTTAAAAAGGGCGACCTGCTGGTACAGCTGGATAACCGCGACTATCGGGCGGCGGTTGACCGTGCGGCGGGCGAAGTCGCCGCGCAGCAGGCGGCGCTGCAGGATATTGCCGCCACGCGCCAGCTCCAGCTGGCCACCATCGACGGCGCGCGTGCTGCGCTGCTGGCGACGCAGGCGGTAACGCAGAAAACCACCGCCGACCAGCGCCGCTATGACGCGCTGGTGAGCAGCGCTGCGGTGTCGCAGCAGATTCGCGATCATGCGCAGGCCGATTACCATCAGGCGCTGGCGCAGGAGGGCAAAACCCGTGCCGATCGCGCGGTCGCCGAACGTCAGTTGCAGGTGCTGGATGCGCGTGAGCAGCAGACGCACGCCGCGCTGGCACAGGCGCAGGCCGACCTGGCACTGGCACAGCTCAATCTGGAATACACCGCTATCCGCGCGCCGTTTGATGGCGTAATCGGCAATCGCCGCGCCTGGGCTGGTTCGTATGTCAGCAGCGGCACGCAGCTGCTGTCGCTGGTGCCGGCGCAGGGGCTGTGGATTGACGCCAACTTTAAAGAGAGCCAGCTGGCACACATGCGGCCAGGTCAGACGGCAACGATTGTGGCGGACGTGCTGCCAGGCCGCACCTTCAGCGGGCATGTCGCCAGCCTGTCGCCTGCGACCGGTTCGCGCTTCAGCATTCTGCCGGCGGAAAACGCCACCGGTAACTTCACCAAAATTGTCCAGCGCGTGCCGGTGCGCATTGCGCTGGACGGCGATGCGGCCACGCTCGGGCTGTTGCGTCCGGGACTGTCGGTGACTGTTACCGTCGATGAGCGCAGCGCGCAATGAGCCGTGTGGTCGCCGCGCCGATCGCGCCCGCGCAGATGCCGGTCAGCCGGAAAGTCTTCGCCTTTTCCACCCTGTGCATCGGTATGTTTATCGCGCTGCTGGATATCCAGATTGTCTCAGCTTCGCTGCGCGACATTGGCGGTGGCCTGTCGGCGGGCGATGATGAAACCGTGTGGGTGCAGACCAGCTACCTGATCGCCGAAATCATCATTATTCCGCTCTCCGGCTGGCTGGCCAGCGTGCTGTCTACGCGCTGGCTGTTCGCCGCTTCGGCCTGCGGCTTTACGCTGATGAGCCTGCTGTGCGGCTGGGCGTGGAACATTCAGAGCATGATCGCGTTCCGTGCGCTGCAGGGGCTGGCGGGCGGCTCAATGATCCCGCTGGTGTTCACTACCGCCTTCGCCTTTTTCCAGGGCCGGCAGCGGGTGATTGCTGCCGCGACCGTCGGCGCGCTGGCATCGCTGGCGCCGACGCTCGGCCCGACCGTTGGCGGCTGGATCACCGATAACTTCAGCTGGCACTGGCTGTTTTTTATCAACATCATTCCCGGTATTTACATTACCATTGCGGTTCCTCTGCTGGTGAACATTGACGCGCCCAACCGCGAACTGCTGCGCGGCGCGGATTATCTCAGCATCGTGCTGCTGGCGCTGTCGCTCGGCTGTCTGGAATATACGCTGGAAGAGGGGCCGCGCTGGGGCTGGTTTGATGATGACACCATTGCCACCACCGGCTGGATTGCGCTGGCGGCGGGCGTGTTGTTTGTGATCCGCACGCTGCGGCATGCCAAACCGATCGTCGATTTACGCGCGCTCAAGGACCGCGACTTTAGCCTCGGCTGCTACTTCTCGTTTATGGCGGGCGTAGGGATCTTCGCCACCATTTACCTTACGCCACTGTTTCTCAGCCAGGTGCGCGGCTTCAGCGCACTGGAGACTGGACTGGCGATCTTCTCCACCGGGGTGTTTCAGATTCTGTCGATCCCGCTGTATGCCTGGCTGGCGAACCGCGTCGATCTGCGTATTTTGCTGGCGGCGGGGCTGATCTGTTTTGCGCTGTCGATGCATTTCTTCGTGCCGATTACCCATGACTGGGGGGCGAAGGAGCTGCTGTTCCCGCAAGCGTTTCGCGGTATGGCGCAGCAGTTTGCCGTGGCGCCCACGGTAACGCTGACGCTGGGCAGTTTGCCACCGGCACGCCTGAAGCTCGCGTCTGGCCTGTTTAATCTGATGCGCAACCTTGGCGGCGCGATTGGCATTGCCCTGTGCGGTACGGTGCTCAACGACCGCACCAACCTGCACTTTAGCCGGCTGGCGGATCATCTCAACAGCGCCAGCCTGACGCTGGGTGATTTTCTGCAGGGGCGCGCTCAGGCGCTGATGACCAGCGGCCTGAGCCCGGATGCCGCGCATACGGCCGCGCTGCAGTCGCTGGCGGCGCTGACGCTGCGTGAAGCGCGCACCCAGGCCTTTTCCGACGCGTTCTGGCTGATCATGACAGGATTTTTCGTCGCGGCGCTGCTGGTACCGTTATTGAAAAAGCCGCAAGGGTGAGCGCCAGATCGCAGCCCATTAACGTTTACTCAGCGCTTCCCACAGGCCCAGCAGATAAGTGGTGCCCAGCGCGCGGTCGTACAAACCGTAGCCGGGCCTTCCGGTTTCGCCCCAGATAAAGCGGCCGTGATCCGAACGGATATAGCCGTCAAAGCCGTTGTCATACATCGACTGCAGCACTTTATACATATCCAGCGAGCCATACTCCGTCGGATGCGCGCACTCGTAGAAATCTTTATCGCGAATGATCTTGATGTTGCGCACGTGGGCAAACGGGATGCGCTTGCGGCGCGAGAATTCGGCCAGAATGGCATAGACATCGTTCTGCGGATCCTCGGCAATCGATCCGGTGCACAGCGTGATACCGTTGGCTTCAGAATCGACGACGTTACAGATCCAGTCGAGATCATCGCGGTTTTTCACCACGCGCGGCAGACCGAAGATCGAATACGGCGGATCGTCCGGGTGGATCGCCATCTTCACGCCCACCTCTTCGCACACCGGGATCACCGCTTTGAGGAAATAGGCGAGGTTTTCCCGCAGCTTCGCGTCATCAACGTCCTGATATTTGGCAAACAGCTCCTGAACTTTTGCCAGCCGTTCCGGCTCCCAGCCCGGCAGCGCGAAGCCGTTGGCGCTGCCCAGCACCTCTTTCACCACCTCGTCGAGGCTTTTATCAATGCCCTGTTTCTCGAAGGCCATGGTGATGGAGCCATCCGGCAGCACGTAATGCATATCCGTCTTCATCCAGTCGAACACCGGCATGAAGTTGTAGCAGATCACTTTTACCCCGGCGGCCGCCAGGTTGCGGATACTTTGCTGATAATTGGCGATGTAGCGATCGCGGCTCGGCAGGCCGATCTTGATGTCGTCGTGAATATTAACACTCTCAATCACTTCAACCGTCAGTCCGGCTGCGTGCACCTGATCGACCAGCGCCTGGATCTTCTCCTGCGGCCAGGTTTCGCCCACCGGCACATCGTAGAGTGCGCCCACCACGCCGCGTACGCCCGGTACCTGGCGAATATATTCCAGCGAAACCTTGTCTTCCTTCGGCCCAAACCACCGCATTGTCAGCTGCATTATGTCATCCACCGTCATCGTGTCTGTATGATAATGGCTAAACTACCATACTAGAATTCATGAAGGCAGCATTGTGCGGCGATTAAGCCTTGATCCGCGTCACAGAACCGGTTTTATCCGCAGCGCAGCCGCTTACTGGGTGGTCACCAGCTCGGTGAAATACTGCTTGTACTTAAACAGTTCGAGATCCGAGCGCAGCCCCAGTTTGCGCAGCGCGGTCTGCTTCTGACCGCTGATGGTTTTGCGGCTGCGCGCGTATTTACCGGCGATCTGCGTAATGCTCAACCCGTCGAGATAACAGCGAATCACCTCGATTTCGCGCGGGCTCAGCTCGCGCAGCAGCAGCGTGATGTCTTCGCCCGCCTGGCGCGGCGCCAGGTAGTCGTGCATCTCGCGATCGCTCTCCTGGAATTTATCCAGCTCCAGCATCATGTCCGGCGTCAGGAAGCGCTTGCCGCGACAGATTTGATGGATGGCATCGATCAGCACCTCCTGATCGTGGCTTTTGCCGACAAATCCCTGCACGCCGGCTTTCAGCAACAGCTGGACAATCGCTGGTTTCTCCACCGCGGACGACACCAGAATCTTCAGCTGCGGATAGTGCAGGCGCAGCTGTTTCACCATTTGCAGCCCGTCGAGCTGGTCTTCACCCAGCATGTAATCCAGCACCAGGATATCGAGCGGGTGGCGCTGCAGGAAGGCCATCAGCTGCTGGCGCTGGGCAAAGGCCCCGGCCAGATCGAGCTGCGGCTCCTGCGCTAAACGGTACTGCATGGCTTTACCAATCAGCGGATGATCGTCCAGCACGGCAATCTGCCAGATTGCGCTCTCTTTCATTACATCACCTCTTCAGGAATAGGTGTTTCCAGGGCACGCAGGAACAGTGCGTCCAGCTCGGCCACCGCCCCGGCGACCTCCGGCAGCAGCTGCTGTAATAGCGCACCATCTTCATGCTCCGCCGCCTGTTCGGCGGCGCGGCAGCGATGTTGCAGCGCGTCGGCGCGCAGCATTCGGGCACTGCCGAGTAGCTGATGCGCGGCGTGACGCGCCGAAGCAAAATTGTTCGCAGCCACCGCCTGCGTCAGCTGGGCGAGATCGTAACTGTTCTGCTGGCGCGCGGTGGTCACCAGGTCGCGCCACGCCTGCGGGTTGTTTGCCGCCAGATTCTCCAGCGTCAGCAGGGTATCGTCGCGCGTCGGGTTCATCGGTGCGCCGGTGATCACCTGCAGCAGCTGCGCGCGCTCCAGCGGTTTAAACAGACAACCGTTCATGCCGGCGTCCTGCGCCAGCTGCGCCACGCGCTCCTCCGCCATCGCCGTCAGGCCGTAAACCGGCACCGCGCGTCGCACCAGGCGCTTCTCTTCGGCGCGCAGCTGGCGGGTGAATTCGAAGCCGTCCATCTCCGGCATGTTGCAGTCGGTAATCACGCGATCGGGCTGATTCTCGCGCCACAGCGCCAGCGCGGCTGCACCGCTGTCGGCCACCAGCACATGATGCCCGGCGTAGCGCAGCTGCTGGGCCAGCAGCAGGCGGTTGGTGGCGTTGTCATCGACAATCAGAATGCGCAGCGCAGCCTGCTTAGCGGGCTCCACCGGCTGCGGCAGAACGGGTTGCTCATGCTCAATACGCGCCGCTTCCGCGCGGAAGCGCAGCATAAACACGCTGCCGTCACCCGGTTCGCTCTCGACGTGCAGCTCGGTGCCGAGCATTACCGCCAGCCGGCGGCAGATATTCAGGCCCAGACCGGTGCCGCTGGCGCGATTGCTGCCCTGACCGACCTGGATAAACGGTTCGAAGATCGCCTGCTGCTGCTCTTCTGACAGGCCAACTCCGCTGTCGCTCACCTCCAGCACATATTCCGGTCGCGTGCTCTCTGCCTGATACAGTGCCACTTCCACTGCGCCCTGCGAGGTAAACTTGATGGCGTTGCTCACCAGATTGGAGAGAATTTGCTTCAGCGCTACCGGGTCAAACAGCACCTGATCCTGCTCCAGCTCCAGCACGATATTCAGCGCCAGCCCCTTGTTGAGCGCCACCTGGCGGAACAGCGCTTCGCAATCACGCACCACTTCACTGAGCGACATCGGCTGCAGCTGCACGCTGAAATGCCCGGATTCGATTTTGGCCAGGTCGAGAATATCGCCCACCAGCGACAGCAGCGAACGCGACGACTCCCAGGCGACATCAATGTTCTTCTGCCGCTGCTGTTCATTACTCTGGCCGAGATGCTCAATTTCCAGCAGGCCAATCAGCGCCGCCAGCGGTGTGCGGATTTCATGACTCATGTGCGACAGGAAGGTGCTTTTCGCTTCGCTGGCGCGCACCGCGACTTCGTTGGCTTTGCGCAGGTCGGCCATCAGCGCTTCGATATGCGCCAGCTGCTCGCTGATTTCACGCTCGTGCTCGCGCTGTTTGGCCAGCGAGGCTTTCAGCAGATGGTTACGCCACAGGAAAAACAGCAGGCCCAGCCCGGCCACGGCGACGATGCGCAATATATAGCTGCGATAGCTTTGCCACGAGGTGCTGGTGGCGGGCGGCGTGTATTTGATCCAGCGCTCCATCAGCGACTGCATGGTCGGCTGCGGAATATCGGACAGCGCTTTGTTAAGGATCGACAGCAGCACCTGATCCTGACCATTGACTGCCATCGCCATGCGGAACATCGGTAGCGGCGCGACAAACGCCACTTTGAAGCTGTCATTGAAGTGATTGTTGAGCAGAAACAGCGACGACTCGTACGGCACGATAAAGCCATCCAGCTGCTTATCGAGTAGCTGACCGAGCGAATCAATCGATACGCCGTTTTCGACGAAGTTGATGCCCGGCCAGCGCTCACGTAAATCGTAACGATAGTAGGCGCGCTCATAGATTCCGACGCGCTTGCCCGCCATCTCATCAAAGCTTTTCCACGGGCTGTCTTTGCGCGTCACCACTACCCATGACGAGTAGATGTAGGAGCGGGTGTAGCGGATTTTGTCGTCCTGCTGCGCGGTGGCGTCGCTGACGGCGATAATCGCATCGCGCTGGCGGTTGAGCGTATCGCGCATGTTGCTCAACCCCTGAATCGGATTGTAGCGAAAGCGAATGCCGGTACGCTGGGAAATCATTTTCAGCAGGTCCACGCTCAGGCCGACCACGCGCTGGCGGTTATCAGTAAAGGTAAACGGCGTATGCGAAGGATCGTAGTTAACGGTGATCTCGCGGTGTTCTGCCAGCCACGCGGCCTCTTTGTCGCTGAGATCCAGCGGATGGTTTTTAACCACCGACTGATAATCCAGGCTCCAGGCTTCCGCAATCTGTACCGCGTTGCGCAGCGGAATGTTTTTCAGAATTTCATCGATGGCTGCGATCAGCGGCAGATTGGCGTGGTTGCTGGCAAAGCGCGCGTCGACATCGTTAGTGTACGGCGTGCTGTGCGCTTCAATCACATTCTGCAGGCCGCGATGCGAAAGAAAGCGCTGAGTGGCGCTGTTGCTCCAGAACAGGGTGTTTTCGCTGAACGCGGTGTCGGTGTAGGCCCACAGCGGCGGCGCGGCCGGCGCCAGCGTGGCGCGCGGATAGCGCTTGTGCAGCAGTGCTTTAAGTTCCGCATCACCGTAATAGAGCAGACGATAGCGGCTATTTTTCAGCTCACTGTCGAAGGTCGCGTTACGTTTGCTGATTAACACGCTGCGCGCCAGTGAATACGGCAGGCTCAGCGCCAGCTGCGTATCCTGATTGGCGGCCAGCGTGTAGTAAGGAATCAGATCGACTTCACCGTCGTTAAGCGCATCCACCAGCTCCAGCCGGGTTTTATACACCTTAATTTTCACCGGCAGATTTAACGCCTTCGCCACAATGGCCAGATAATCGGCCGAGAGTCCTTCGTAGGTATTGGCTTCAAACGACACGGAATAGGGCGGCAGCGGGTTGTTCCACACGCCGACGCGCAGTACAGAGTGCTGTTTCAGCCACTGCTGGCTCTGCGGCGACAGCGTGACTTCCGGTGCTACCAGACCATAGCGCGGCGAGAAATTTAACGTGGTTGCACCCCAGGCAGACAGGCAAAAGCCCAGTAACAGAAGGAGGCTGAGGATGCGTTTACTCACGGATGATTTCACTCGCTGGACCGGTTGCGCGCGCTGCCACCATGACGGCGCTTCTTCTCTGACGGCACGTTGCGCGTCAGGCATCCTTCAACAGCGACTTAATACAAGTGGACTTAAATCGCGCTTAAGAAATTTCTTAAAAACAGGAGAGAAAATTCCTGGTGAAAGGCAGGTTTCGCCGGCGCGACGAAGCGAAGCGCGCTGCTATTTTTAGTAAGTGTAAGTTTTGTTTGCTGAAATTACCGCGTTGCTTCGCCATTCCTGCTGAACCCGGCGCAATTTTCCGACGCTAATCGCCTTTTCATTTGTTTTATTTACAGAATCTATCGTGCAGGCAAAATAGCCCTTATTTTCTCTCCAGCGATCAACTATGTCCGAAGAAGCGCTGCACCAGCAGATTCAGAACCTGAAAAAGCACAATGCGCGCCTCAAGCGCCTGGCGCACGACGCGCGTAATAAGCTGAACGCGGCGCTGGACGGCACCGGCTTGTGCCTGTGGCAACTGGATATTCCCAGCGGCAAGCTGGTGATTTTTAACCGGCGCTGGGGCGCGATGCTCGGCTTTCAGGCGAAAGAGACCAAAGCGCGCTTTGATGCCTGGCGCGAGTGCCTGCATCCGGAAGATGCCGATGAGGTGCTGCGCGCCTTTTACGATCATATTGAAGGACGCGCGCCCTATTACGAGGCGCTGCACCGTATGATCGGCAAGAACGGCAAAATCACCTGGGTGCTGGATCGCGGCCGCGTCAGCGAGTGGGACGAGCAGGGTAATCCGCTCAAAGTGACCGGCACCCATATCGACATGACCAAAGAGAAGAATTATGAAGCCCAGCTCTCCCTGCTGGCGCATCACGACCCGTTAACCGCGTTACCCAACCGCCACGCGCTGCAGGCGCATTTTAGTCAGCTGCAACGCGCCGGGCCGCTGTGCGTGGCGTTTATCGATCTCGACAATTTCAAGCACGTCAATGACACGCTCGGCCATCGCAGCGGTGACGAGGTGCTGATTCAGCTCAGCCAGCGCATCCGTGATTTGCTGCCGTCAGAGGCCATCGTCGGGCGGCTTGGCGGCGATGAGTTCGTGCTGCTGCTGCCGTTTTTGATTGATTACCCCAAGGTGCGCATTCTGGCGCAGGCGGTGCTGGATGCGGCACTGACGCCGTTTGATGTCGACAATGGTCATGCGCGGATTGGTGCTTCGATCGGTATCGCCCCGGTACACCGGCGCGACAGCTTCGACGACGCGCTGACCCGGGCGGATGGCGCGATGTACCAGATTAAGAGAAACGGTAAGCAGGGCTTTGGCCTGGCAGGCAATATATCGGCGGGGTGAGGGCCAGCGCCCGCACCCCTTGATCACTTAAAACGCAAAACAGGAACAGCCCAGCGCACCCCAGAACGCGTTATTGTCTGACACCGGCACCGATGACTGGCGCGCGACATCATGAGCGTGGCTGTGCACGCCACAGGGGCCGCTGCACTGGTGTACCTGCGGCATCCGCGCGGCGCGGCCGCTGGTCTGCGGCGGGGCGCTGCGGTAGTGGCCAGGCACGGTAACCACCGGCGACCACTCCGGCAACACCGGCACCGGCGGCGGTGCCAGCGGCGTGAAGCTGCCGGCGGCATACACCACGTTGCCATCCACCAGCGTCAGCACTGATTCAATGCCTTTGATCTCCTCTTCCGGCACGCTGAAGAAATCTTTCGACAGCAGCACCAGATCCGCCAGCTGGCCGACTTTGATCTCACCTTTGGCGCTCTGCTCGCTGGAGAACCAGGCACTGCCTTTGGTCCACAGCATCAGCGCGGTTTCACGGTCGATGCGTGCGTTGTCATCGTACAGCTGCATCCCGCCGACGGTACGGCCTGAAACCAGCCAGTACAGTGCGGTCCACGGGTTATAGCTGGCAACGCGGGTGGCATCGGTACCGAGGCCGACCGGCACGCCGGCCTCCAGCATGCGCGCCACCGGCGGCGTCTGCTTCGCGGCCTCTTTACCGTAGCGATCAACAAAGTATTCCCCCTGGAAAGCCATGCGATGCTGCACCGCCAGCCCGCCGCCGAGCGCTTTTACCCGCTCAATATTGGCTTCAGTGATGGTTTCCGCATGGTCAAAGAACCAGTGCAGGCCATTGAACGGAATGTCGCGGTTCACCTTCTCAAACACATCCAGCATGCGGCTGATCGATTCGTTATAGGTGGCGTGCAGGCGGAACGGCCAGCGATGCTCCACCAGGTGGCGCACCACGCGCTCCAGCTCATCTTCCATGCCGGGGGCCAGATCCGGGCGCGGTTCAAGGAAATCTTCGAAGTCCGCCGCCGAAAACACCAGCATTTCACCGGCACCGTTGTGGCGCAGGAAATTGGTGCCCTGGCCCGGCTTCAGCATATCGGTCCACTTCTCAAAGTCTTCCAGCTCGTGGCCGGGACGCTGGGTGAACAGGTTATAGGCGATGCGTACCGTCAGCTGCTTTTTCGCGTGCAGTTCGGCGATCACGTCGTAATCGTCCGGGTAATTCTGGAAGCCGCCGCCGGCGTCAATGGCGCTGGTCAGACCGAGGCGGTTCAGTTCACGCATAAACTGACGCGTCGAGTTAACCTGCTGTTCCAGCGGCAGTTTGGGCCCTTTCGCCAGCGTGGCGTACAGCAGCATGGCATTAGGACGGGCGATCAGCATGCCGGTCGGATTGCCATTGCTGTCGCGCTGGATTTCGCCGCCCGGCGGGTTGGGGGTCTCTTTGGTGTAGCCCACCACTTTCAGCGCGGCGCGATTGAGCAGCGCGCGGTCATACAGATGCAGAATGAAGACCGGCGTATCGGGCGCGGCGGCGTTGATTTCGTCCAGCGTCGGCATGCGGCGCTCAGCAAACTGGAACTCGCTCCAGCCCCCGACCACGCGCACCCACTGCGGTGACGGCGTACGCAGTGCCTGTTCGCGCAGCATACGCAGCGCATCGGCCAGCGACGGAACGCCTTCCCAACGCAGCTCAAGGTTGTAGTTGAGGCCACCGCGAATCAGATGCAGGTGGGAATCGTTCAGGCCGGGAATGCCGGTATGCCCTTTGGCGTCGATGATTTGCGTGTCGCTGCCGGCAAAGCGCATGACGTCCGCTTCGCTACCTACGGCGAGAAACTTGCCGTCTTTGATGGCTACGGCGGTGGCCAGCGGGTTTGCGCGATCGACGGTGTGAAACTTACCGTTGGTAAAAATCAGGGATGCGGTCGTCATTCTGTTCTCTCCGTTAAATTAAGCGTAGCGGCCCTCAGCCACCGTGTTAATGCGCGGTTAAAAATGCTTGCGCCGATGAGGAAAAAAATACGAAATGACAGCAGTTATTGATAACGGATTGTTTTTACGTTGTCGTTCAACTTTTTTTACGGAGGGTAGGGAATGCGTTTAAATCTGGAGGCGCTGCTGATTCTGGATGCGCTCGATCGTCATGGCACCTTTGCCGCTGCGGCCGCGCGACTGTTCAAAACTGCGTCGGCGTTGAGCTATACCGTGCAGAAGATGGAGAGCGATTTAAAAATCACGCTGCTCGATCGCTCCGGCCATCGCGCCACGTTCACGCCGACCGGCCGTCTGATGCTGGAAAAAGGGCGGACGCTGCTGCGTGCGGTGAACGAGCTGGAGCAGCAGGCGCGCTACGTGGAGAGCGGCTGGGAGAGTCTGCTGACCATCAGCGTGGATGCTTCGCTGCCGTTCAGCATCCTCACGCCGCTGATTGACGAATTTTATCAGCAGCACCCGCACACCCAGCTGCAGTTCCGTCAGGATGTGCTGGCCGGCTGCTGGGAAGCGCTGCACTACGGCGAAGCGGACATTGTCTTTGGCGCGGTTCAGGAACCCGCCACGCGCAAAGAGATTGTCTGCCAGCCGCTGGGCTGGCTGGAGTATGTGTTCGCTGTCGCTCCTGACCATCCGCTGGCGGCGGAGCCCGAACCGCTGCTGCGTGAACAGATTCGCCAGTATCGCGCGGTCACGGTGCATGATTCATCCCGCCACGGTGCCGGGATGGATTTACGCGTGCTGGATGAGCAGAAGACGCTGAGCGTGCATGATTTCCCGGCCAAACTGCAGGCGCATCTCGCCGGGCTCGGCTGTGGTTATCTGCCGCTTTATCTGGCGCGCCCGCACCTGGCGAGCGGTGCGCTGGTGGCGCGCCAGCTGGACAGCGAGTGCCGGCGCGATATCGCCTATCTGGCGTGGAATGAGAGCGCCTGCGGCAACGCGGCTATCTGGTGGCGCGAGCGCCTGCCGACGCTGCCCGGCCTGAGTGACATCTACGCGCCAGCCTGATCACAGCGCAATATGATGGCTGACCTGCGGGGGTTCATCACCCTGATGGAACTGCAGTACCGCCTGCTGTAACTCAGCATCGGCGCGCGAGACGCGCTGGTGCTGACGCAAATGCTCCTGCCATGACTCCACCATAAACCACTCCAGCAGCGCTCCGGCATCGTCGGTCTGCTCCATTAATCCCCACGCATAGGCACCGTCACGGCGTCGCGCCTGCGCCAGTTTGTGCATGGCGTGCTGGAAAGCGGCGCGATCGGCCTGGGGAACACGGTAGCGAATCTGGATCAGTACGGCGCCACGGCGGATATCCACCGCATCGCTCACCACCGGTTCAGCCCAGTGCTGCGCCGGCTGCAGATCCGCTTCGCCCGCCGGCAGTGCCAGCCGTTTTGCCAGCAGCGCCGTGATGAGCAGCGCCGCACCGGCCAGCATCAGCGTTGGCGCCAGACCCATGTGCTGGGCGATCAGACCCCAGGCCAGACTGCCACCCGCCAGCGTGCCGTTGAACACCATCAGATAGACCGCCAGCCCGCGACCGCGCACCCAGTCGGGCAGCACCGCCTGCGCCACGCCGTTGAGGGTCGTCAGCGCGATGATCCAGCCGGTGCCCAGTACCAGCATCAGCAGCAGCGCCAGCCACTGCGGCGGACTGAGCGCCAGCGCTACCATGACCAGCGCGCTGAGCACGGCGGAGAGCAGCATCAGTCCATCATGGCTCAGCCGGGCACGCAGGCGCGGCAGCAGCAGCGCGCCGGCAATAGCACCGGCACCGACGGCCCCGAGCAGCAAGCCGTAAAAGCCCGCGCTGCCGTGCAGCATGGTGCGCGCCACCAGCGGCAGCAGCGCCCAGATGGCACTGGCGAAGGCAAAATACAGCGCGGCGCGCAACAGCACGCGGTGCAGTT
The DNA here is from genome assembly GCF_043544755.1 of Pantoea sp. SGAir0184. NCBI lineage: Bacteria > Pseudomonadati > Pseudomonadota > Gammaproteobacteria > Enterobacterales > Erwiniaceae > Pantoea > Pantoea sp. SGAir0184. The sequence continues at coordinate 3,544,564 of NZ_CP028050.1, read as the reverse complement.
CGCGGCTGGCTTTCACATAGCGCAGTCCGGCGCGGAAAGCGCCAAAGAAGTGCTCATTCAGCGCGGTAGCGGCCTTCGCCGGACGTTTCCACCACAGCAGCGCGGCGATGACGAAAAAATAACTGGCGACATCGGCACCGTAAGCGGCCATAGCACCTAAACTTGCCAGCAGCAGGCCACCGGTAGCCGGTCCAATCGCCCGGGCGATATTGATGCCCAGCGAGTTGAGCGCCACGGCATTTTTCAGCTCATGGCGGGGTACCAGCTCCGGCACGATGGCCTGCCATGCCGGACCGAACAGCGCCGCGCCGACGCCGCCGACAAAGGTCAGGCCGATCAGCCATTCAACGGTGAGCCAGTGGTTGTGCGACAGCAGCAGTAGCGTGCCGCTGACGCTGGCCATCAGCAGCTGCACCACAATTAGCAGGCGGCGGCGGTCAACAATATCCGACAGCACGCCGGCCGGCAGCGCCAACAGGAACACTGGCAGGGTGGCGGCGGTTTGCATCAGCGCGACGGCGGTTGGGTTATCCGACAGTCCGGTAATCAGCCAGGCGCTGGCGACGTCACGGATAAAGCTACCGGTATTGCCGAGCACCGAAGCGGTCCAGATCACGGCGAAAAGCCCGTAGGCGAAAGGGGAAAACGCGCCGCTGCGCGCTGTTTGTGGATTTGGCTGGTTCATCAGGCTGTTCCTGTCAGTGTGCGATGAGAGCACGATACGAAGCTCGCCCGTCAGGAGATAGCGGAAAAAATCGGCCAACTTGTACAAGGATTTTTGACGGCAGGGCTTAGCAAAAATCTTTGCACAAGTTGTCAAAATCTCTGCTTTAGGTTTTTCCAGCATCCCGCGCTAGTTTGATTGCCAGACACAACATCACTGACTAACGGAGAAAAAACATGAGCACATTCAAGACTAAAGACGGCGTAAACCTGTACTTCAAAGACTGGGGCAAGGGGCAGCCGGTGCTGTTCAGCCACGGCTGGCCGCTGGATGCCGATATGTGGGACAGCCAGCTCAATTTCCTCGCCGAGCGCGGCTATCGCGTCATCGCGTTTGACCGCCGCGGCTTTGGTCGCTCCGATCAGCCGTGGGAAGGCTACGATTACGACACTTTTGCCGACGATATTCACGGCCTGATCGAGCACCTTCAGCTGAATGAGGTGACGCTGGTGGGCTTCTCGATGGGCGGCGGGGATGTGTCGCGCTACATTGGTCGTTATGGTACCGCGAAAGTGAAAGGACTGGTGCTGCTGGGCGCCGTCACCCCGATTTTTGGTAAAACCGACGATCACCCGGAAGGGGTGGAATCAGCGGTGTTTGACGGGATCAAAGCGGGTTTGCTGAAGGATCGTGCGCAGTTTATCAAAGAGTTCGCCACGCCGTTTTACGGCACCAACGCGGGCCAGACGGTTTCCGATGGGGTGCTGACGCAGACGCTGAACATTGCGCTGCTGGCGTCGCTGAAAGGTACGCTGGATTGCGTGACCGCGTTCTCTGAGACGGATTTCCGTGCGGATATTGCCAAAGTGGATGTGCCGACGCTGGTGATCCACGGCAGTAACGACCAGGTGGTGCCGTTTGAAGCCACCGGTAAGCTGGTGCACGAGATGATTGCGGGTTCACAGCTGAAAGTGTATGAGAATGGCCCGCACGGTTTTGCGGTGACGCATCAGGACCAGCTGAATGCGGATCTGCTGGCGTTTTTGCAGGGGAATTAAGGGGGAGTGCGTTTTTTCCCCTCACCCTAACCCTCTCCCGCACGCGGGAGAGGGGACCGATCGAGCGAGCAGTGGATTCTTTCGTTACATGTGGCAGCGTTTCCCTCTCCCGGTGGGAGAGGGACAGGGTGAGGGCATCAGGCCGCAGCATCCCACATCAGACCGCCGCATCCTGCCTGCCACCCACCCAACTACGCCGTCAATCCGCCAGCAAATGCCCGTACATCGCCAGCAGGCGGCGGGTGACGCCGTTGGTCCAGCCGAAGCCGTCCTGTAGCGGATACTCACCGCCGCCGCCCGGGCGGGCGCGATCGCCGCTGATATCGTACTTCTCTACCAGCTTATGGTGCAGCGAATAGAAATTCTTCACCGTGGTCAGCCAGTTGACCGCAATCTCCGTTGCCAGCGTCTCTTCACCGTAGTTATTCAGTCCGACCACCGCCATCCACTGTAGCGGTGCCCAGCCGTTGGGTTTATCCCACTGCTCCCCGCTCTCCACCATGGAGGTGACAAGGCCGCCCTGCGTCAGCAGCAGCTGGCGCAGCGCCACCGCCTGCAGATGCGCCTGTTCGGGTGATGCCAGCCCCAGGAACAGCGGTACCACCGCCGCTGCGGTAAAGGCACCAAAGCGTTCACGACGCCAGTCGTAGTCGCGGTACACGCCTGCAGTGTTGTCCCACAGATAGCGATGGATCGCCTGCTTGCGCGCATCCGCTTTCTTCTGCCACGCCAGGCCGGTGAGTTCTTCGCCCTTCGCGTGCGCCAGCGTCGAGATCATCAGCTCCAGCTTGTAGAGAAACGCATTCAGATCCACCGGAATAAACTGGGTGGTGCGAATGCTGGCCAGACGTTGCGGATCGCGCAACCAGCGCGAGGAGTAATCCCAGCCGGAAGCGGCACCGGCGCGCAGATCGCGATAAACCTCGCTGGCCGGACGACGCGATTTGCTGGCGGTTTCCACATCTTCCATCCACGACTCATCGCGCGGCGTGTCGCGATCGTCCCAGTAGCGGTTGAGCAGCGAACCATCCGGCATGCGCACCACGTGGCGATAGGCCTGATGCGGCATCAGCTCGCCGGCCCCGTCCATCCAGAACTGATACTCTTTCATCAGCTGGTCAAGGTAGCGCTTCGCGCCGCGAATGCCGTCCTCTTCAAACAGCTCGACCATCAGCGCGAACACCGGCGGCTGCGAGCGGCTGAGGTAATAGGTACGGTTGCCATTCGGCACGTGACCGTAGTTATCAATCAGCCAGGCGAAGTTGTCCGCCATATGACGCAGCAGATCGTCGCGGCCCGCTTCGGCCAGTCCCAGCATGCTGAAGTAGGAGTCCCAGTAATACGTTTCACCAAAACGCCCGCCGGGCACCACGTAAGGCTTCGGCAGCGGCAGCAGCGACGAATGCGGTAAATGCTGCTGCGGCATTTTGGTTAACACTGGCCACAGATCGTCAATATGTTCCGTCAGGGTTTTATCCGGATTGGAAACATAAAAACTCTCATTGACCTGCGGTAAATAAAAATGCTCGTGGACAAATTTTTCCAGGTCGAACTCCGCCGAGCGTTTGCGGCGGCGATAGCGGATTAAAATATCCAGCGGATCGAATTTAGGCGCGCAGTCCGGAAACGTTTTGCTGTCGGCAAAAATATGTGACGTCTGCACGTGCTCAAACAGCTCCAGATAGCGATCGGCAGGCGTCAGCGCATCAGGCGCAGGCAGGCCTTCGATCAGCTCGGGTTCCGGCTCCGAATCCTGCATACCTTCGCGGATAAACTCGTGAGGATCGTATTGATACCCCAGATCAGCATGGGCTTCGTGTTCTCCGAAAGCTTGACGTTGCTGGTGGTTAGTATTAATAGCGGCCTCCTGAAATTGCCTGGTTGCTCAAAGGACAAATTATAGATCTCTGACCCGATGAGACAACAATGCGAAATATCTATGAACGTAATAAATCTTGTCGATTGATCGGCTATTTTAGGCTTTTTTCAGCGAATACAACGCCCTATATTTCAGGAATTGAAAGCAGTGTTTCAGATGAAGCTTTAAATAAATGAACAGATTTATCTGTAAATAAGAAAATCGTCAGTGATGACGGCAAAAAAGCGGGAAGAGGTTGATCATTTGATGGCAAACGAGACGGGGAAAAGAGGGTTTCTCGCCGCCCTCACCCCGGATTTCACCGCAGGTGAGGGCGCCATCAGCGCCTTACTTTGCCAGCGTGGCCTTAATTACCGCGGCGAACGGTGTGGTCGGGCGGCCAATGAGTTTGCTTAGCGTGTGGCTGTCGTCGAACAGGGCGCCCTGAGCGGCACCGGCGTCGGAATCCGCCAGCAGTTCGGCCAGCGGCGCGGGTAAGCCGGCTCCGATCAGCGCCGCGCTGAATTCCGCAGGCGGCAGGTTAACGTACTCCACCTGTTCGCCGGACTGGCGGGCGATCTCCGCACTGAATTCTGCCAGCGTATAGCTGTCATCGCCGGCCAGTTCGTACACTTTGCCGGCCTGATCGTCACGGCTGATCACCTCTGCCGCCGCGGCAGCATAATCCTCGCGCGCCGCCGACGCGATGCGCCCGTTGCCCGCCGCGCCGATAAAGGCATGATGCGCTAACGCCGGTGCGATGCTGGCCGCATAGTTTTCGCTGTACCAGCCGTTACGCAGCAGGGCATAAGGGATGCCTGAAGCCTGCAGCAGCGCTTCGGTGGCGCGATGCTCCACGCCGAGACCCAGCGGTGAAGTATCCGCGTGCAGCAGGCTGGTGTACGCGATAAATGACACGCCTGCCGCTTTGGCGGCATCAATCACCGCCCGGTGCTGGGCCTCGCGCTGGCCCACTTCGCTGGAGGAGATCAGCAGCACTTTCTGCACGCCGGCAAAGGCGCCCTGTAGCGTCTGTGGCTGGTTGTAATCCGCGGTACGCAGCGCGACGCCGAGCGCCTGCAGGTCCTGCGCCTTTTCCGGTGAACGTACCACCGCGATGATCTCGCTGGCCGGTACTTTCTTCAGCAAAGCATTAATCACTAAACGGCCCAGTTGGCCAGTGGCTCCGGTAATCGCAATCATGGTGTTTTTCCTCAGGTTGAACTGGTATGGAAACAGCCTACGGGATAAACTAACTTTTAGTAAGTACTTACAGATTTGTTAGTTTGAGCGGAGTGATGTAAATGGCTGAAAACCTGAGTGATAAATTTTCCCGTGGTGAATTACTCAATGTGAACTGCCCGTCGCGTGAAGTGTTAAAACGGATTACCAGCCGCTGGAGTGTGCTGGTGTTACTGGCGCTGCGCGCTGAGACGCTGCGCTTCAGCGAACTGCGCCGCCGGATTGGTGGCATCAGTGAACGCATGCTGGCGCAGACGCTGCGCTACATGGAAGAGGATGGCTTCATTGAGCGTATCGCCTATGAAGTGGTGCCGCCGCACGTGGAGTACCGGCTGACGGCGCTGGGCCATGAGGTGGAAGGGCAGGTCATCGGCCTCGCCGACTGGCTGGAAAGCAATGTCCACCGCATCATTAAAGCGCCGCAGACGGCGTGAGTGCCGTCGCGGCGCGCCAGGCTCAGGCGTGCAAATATTTCTCAAACCAGCCGAGTGTGCGACCCCATGCCAGGTCGGCGGCGGCTTTGTCATAGCGTGGCGTTGAGTCGTTGTGAAAGCCGTGATTCACGCCGGGATAAATATACGCTTCATAGGTTTTGTGGCTGGCTTGCAGGGCGGCTTCATAAGCCGGCCAGCCTTCGTTGATGCCTTTATCCAGCGCGGCATAGTGCAGCAGCAGCGGCGCCTGAATGCGCGCCACATCTTCCGCTTTTGGCTGGCGGCCATAGAACGGCACGGCGCAGGCCAGCTCAGGAAACACCACTGCCGCCGCATTGGCCACGCCGCCGCCATAACAGAAGCCGGTGATGCCGACCTTGCCGTTCCCCTCGGGATGCTGCATCAGGAAATCGACCGCCGCGAAGAAATCGTTCATCAGTTTGGTCGGGTCGACTTTGGCCTGCATCGCACGGCCCTCTTCATCATTGCCCGGATAGCCGCCCAGCGAGCTTAAGCCATCCGGCGCCAGCGCAACATAGCCCGCTTTGGCGACCCGTCTCGCCACGTCTTCAATGTAAGGGTTCAGGCCGCGATTCTCGTGTACCACCACCACGGCACCCAGCTTGCCGCTGGCGTGAGTCGGGCGCACCCGATAAGCGCGTACCTCGCCATGTCCCTGGGGCGACGGGTAGTGAATGTATTCGGCGTTGATATCAGGATCGGTAAACGACACCTGCTCTGCCAGCGCATAATTGGGGCTCATGGCGCTGAGCAGGGTGGCTCCGGTCATGCCGGCGATGGTGAACTTCGCGGCCAGCGAGAGAAACTCGCGCTTGCTGATGCGACCGTGCGCATAGTAGTCATAAAGCTCAAGCAGTTCCTGGGGAAAATCCTGGGCGGTAAGACGGGTCATAACCTCTCCTTCGCTGATTAACCGGACTGTGCTGCTTTAACAAAGCACAGCCTGACGCCGCTGGCAAATGCCATGCCCCAGCGGGTTAATGCGCGATGGCTCACAGAATGTCACCGAAAAGCAGCAAATTAATTTCTTTTTGGTCTATAAAAATTATCTTTTAATTAACAAACTTTCTTTCTGGCGACTGTGCAGGAAATTTTACAGCGTAACGTGACGGTGCGGTCCTGTGCCGTTTTGTCTTGCGCAGTAATTAACAGCTAAATTAGCCAGTTACCAGATTAACGCCTTTTCCTCTCGCTCTGCTTAATAACAAGATTGTCACAATAAATCACGGGCTTTAACCTTAACTTAGTGATTTTAAACAAGTAGTTTCTGGTGAAAACAATGATCGAAATCAAAAAATACTGTTATAGTTTTAGCCATTCCCACTGTTTCTTTTTGTTCTCGCCGCTTGCCTTACAATTGGCGTGAATCTCTTCCGACGTCACGAAATAATAATTTTGTGCGTCAAACTTGTTAATTATAAGTAAAAATTCGGTGTAATCTTGTGGCAAAGAGGTAAGCAATGTTTGGATTAGATGCCTTCCACCTGGCCAGGATTCAGTTCGCCTTTACTGTTTCCTTCCATATTATTTTCCCGGCCATCACCATCGGTCTCGCCAGTTTCCTGGCGGTGCTCGAAGGCATGTGGCTGAAAACCCGTAACGAGACCTATCGCGATCTCTACCACTTCTGGTCCAAAGTCTTTGCCGTTAACTTCGGTATGGGCGTGGTGTCCGGACTGGTGATGGCGTATCAGTTTGGTACCAACTGGAGTGGCTTCTCGCAGTTTGCCGGCAGTATTACCGGTCCGCTGCTGACCTATGAAGTACTCACCGCCTTCTTCCTTGAAGCGGGCTTCCTCGGCGTGATGCTGTTTGGCTGGAACCGCGTTGGGCCGGGCCTGCACTTCTTTGCCACCTGCATGGTCGCGCTCGGTACCATCATCTCGACCTTCTGGATCCTCGCGTCCAATAGCTGGATGCATACCCCGCAGGGCTACATCATTGAGAATGGCATCGTGGTGCCGCAGGACTGGTTCAGGATTGTCTTCAACCCGTCGTTCCCGTACCGCCTGTTCCATATGTCGGTGGCGGCCTTCCTCGCCAGCGCCTTCTTTGTTGGCGCGTCTGGCGCGTGGCATCTGCTGCGCGGTAACGATAACCCGGCAATCCGCAAAATGTTCTCCATGGCACTGTGGATGGCACTGATCGTAGCGCCGATTCAGGCGATGATCGGCGATGCGCACGGCCTGAATACCCTTGAGCATCAGCCGGCAAAAATTGCGGCGATTGAAGGCCACTGGGAAAACCCGCCGGGAGAAGCGACGCCGCTGATTCTGTTCGGTATTCCGGATATGGATGAAGAGCGCACCAAATATGCGCTGGAAGTGCCGTACCTCGGCAGCCTGATTTTGACCCACAGCCTGGACAAACAGGTCCCGGCGCTGAAGAGCTTCCCGAAAGAGGACCGCCCGAATTCGCTGGTGATTTTCTGGTCGTTCCGCGTCATGGTGGCGATGGGCCTGCTGATGATCACCCTCGGCGTGCTGAGCCTGTGGCTGCGTTACAAAAAGCGGCTGTATAACTCCCGGCCGTTCCTGTGGTTCGCCCTGCTGATGGGCCCGTCCGGCCTGATCGCCATTCTTGCCGGCTGGTTTACCACGGAAATTGGTCGTCAGCCATGGGTGGTGTACGGCGTGCAGCGCACCATTGATGCGGTGTCGGCGCATGGTGATTTGCATATGAGCATCAGCCTGCTGGCCTTCATCCTCGTCTATTCATCGGTGTTTGGTGTCGGCTACGTTTACATGATGCGCCTGATCAAGAAAGGTCCGCTGACCGGCGAGGGTAAAGATGTGCGCCACGGTGGTCCGGGGCAGGATAAAACACCTGCGCGTCCGCTTTCTGCGGCCCATGAGAGTCTGAACGAACCGCAGGAGGGTAAATAAATGATTGATTTCTCCATTATCTGGTTCGCCATTATCGTGTTCGCCACCCTGATGTATATCGTGATGGATGGCTTCGATCTTGGCATCGGTATCCTGTTCCCGTTCAATAAAGATGCGGTTGAGCGCGACATGATGGTGAATACCGTTGCGCCGGTCTGGGATGGTAACGAAACCTGGCTGGTGCTGGGCGGTGCCGGTCTGTACGGTGCGTTCCCGCTGGCCTATTCGGTGATTGCCGATGCGCTGGCTATTCCGCTCACCGCGATGCTGATTGGCCTGATTTTCCGTGGCGTGGCGTTTGAGTTCCGCTTTAAGGCCACGGAAGAGCACCGTGCGTTCTGGGATAAATCATTTATCGCCGGTTCACTGCTGGCGACCTTCAGTCAGGGCGTTGCGGTCGGTGCGATTATCGACGGCTTCCCGGTGAAAGGGCGCGAGTTTGCCGGCTCGGCGATGGACTGGCTGGCGCCGTTCCCGCTGTTCTGCGGTGTCGGTCTGGTGGTGGCGTACGCACTGCTGGGCTGTACCTGGCTGATCATGAAAACCGAGCATGAGCTGCACCGTAAGATGTCCGCGCTGGCGACGCCGCTGGTAATCGCGCTGCTGCTGATTGTCGGCATTATCAGCCTGTGGACGCCGTTCACCCACGATGCGATTGCGCACCGCTGGTTCAGCCGTCCTAACCTGTTCTGGTTCCTGCCGGTGCCGGTGCTGGTGCTGCTGTGTTCGTGGGGCATCGTGCGCGCTATCAAGCGTGAGGCGCACTACTCGCCGTTCCTGCTGACGCTGGCGCTGGTGTTTCTCGGCTTCTCCGGCCTCGGTATCAGCGTATGGCCGCACATCATTCCGCCGTCGATCACCATCTGGGACGCCGCGTCACCGCCGCAGAGTCAGGCCTTTATGCTGGTCGGTAGCTTACTGATTATTCCGGTGATTCTGGGTTACACCTTCTGGAGTTACTACGTGTTCCGCGGAAAAATCAAAGCCGACGAAGGATACCACTGAGATGCAAACCGAGGTCAGCAATATGAGCAACCCCACTGAAACGAAAGCCCCCTGGTGGAAGCGCGTGCTGTGGTTAGTAATCATCTACGGCGCAAGCGTGCTGGCACTGGGCGTGGTGGCATCACTGTTTCGTATGATGATGACGGCAGCGGGCATGCGTTCGCACTGAGTGGTCGAAGAGGGCAGGCACGCCTGCCCGGTGTTATCGGTCGCCATTAATGGCGACCCTGCAAGGCGATGCACGATTTTCACAGGGTGCGCATTAATGCGCACCGCTACGCGCAGGCACATCACTGCTCAACGATGCGATGCCGTTAAGACGATAAAAGGTTAGTTACCTAAGCAATTAATGCTTTTCCCGTCTCGCTGTCTTTACTCTTCCTTACGTTATCCATACGATTTTGTTATATTTATGTGACGGATTACGCAAAAGCACCGCCTTTCCCAACCCATTCAATTAAAAAAAATGCTCAGCCTGAATCTGAAAAAACAGTACATCAACGATCTGGTGAACTGGATCGAGGCCAATCTGACCGACGAGCTCAACATCGATCTGATTACCCTGAAATCCGGTTACTCCAAGTGGCACATGCAGCGTATGTTTAAAGAGATGACCGGCCAGACGCTGGCCTCGTACACGCGCAAACGTCGCCTGACGCTCGCTGCCATGGCGCTGCGCCTGACCAGCATGCCGCTTATCGATATCGCCGTGCGGTTTGGCTTTGATAATCAGCAAAACTTTACCCGGGTGTTTAAAAGCCACTTCGCCATGACGCCAGGCGCTTATCGCCGCATTCCTGAGATGCAGATGAAAGACTTCCACAGCCGCATCTCAACCCAGCGGCAGTGGGTGAGTGCGCGCCTGGCAGAGAAGCCGGAGCTGAAGCTGTGCGGAGAAGTGATTGAGTGGGAGTGCCGCTTCGGCGAATACATTGACCACCACAATCACGTGGTGGCGCAGCATACGCGTGATTTCATCGCCTTCGCCGGCCAGCATGTGCAGCGCGGCTGGCTGGGTTTCCAGTTCAGCCCGGGGGTTAACTCCAGCGATCAGCAGCATATCAGCCTGTTCCAGGCGCTGGAGAGCCAGTACGCCGACGTGCTGACCGGCAATGTACAGAACTGGACTGGTGAAAGCGGACTGTATGCGGAGATTGACTGGCACGGCGCGCCGGAAGAGATCAATGCGTTCACCGCAGAGGTGTACTACAACCATCTGCCTGCGCTCGGCGTGGCGCGGCGGCCGGGCAAGGACCTGATTAAGCTCGATCTCCGCTACAGCACGCCGGATCTGCTGCAGGGCACCTTTTACATTCCGGTCAAAGTCGGATAATGCATAAATCGTGCGGTAAACTGTGATAAACCGCACGATTTTATAAATTCCTGCGCCTGAGTGGCGTAAAATCCTTCACTGAAACCTGACTGACCGTGGAAAACACTGTTTGCCACCTCTCAGGCTGGATCATCACCTGCATGCCTGGTCCATTCCGGACCGTTATAGTGAAAAGACAAAAAATTATGCGACTTCTACCGTTGTTACTTTCAACAGCGCTTGTGGCGTTTTCCGCGCTGGCAAGTGCCCAGATGGCTGAGCCTTTCTCACCGCCAGGCGGTCTGCATCCGCATCAGCCTCACTGCGCCCAGCATGAGATTGCCGGCGATAATGCGCTGCCACAGCAGCGTACGGATGACGTGACGCTGCTGACCTGCACGAACCACCAGGCCTGACGGCGCGCTACCTGCTTAACGACCAGCGCCGTATTGCGTCCGTCCGCTTTTAGCCCTCCCACCGCTGCAATACGCCCGGCCTGGCGAATAACTCGAAAATCCCGAGCAATAAACGAGACATAAGCTGCTTTTAACGAGGTGTTACAGCGGCTAAACTTCTCCACCAAATGTCTCTGCTCAGGAGGAGTTGTGAACAAACCCCGTAGTATTCGAAGCTTGCTGAAAAGCTTTATCGAAAGTGACGCCAGCAACGGCATGGTGCTGATTCTGGCGGCGGTGGCGGCGATGGTGCTGGCCAATAATGCCGCCACCGCGCAGGGCTATCAAAACCTGCTGGCGGAGCCGGTACAGATTCGCTTCGGCGCGCTGGATATCAGCAAAAACCTGCTGCTGTGGATTAACGATGCGCTAATGGCGCTGTTCTTTCTGCTGATTGGCCTCGAAGTGAAGCGCGAACTGATCAGCGGCGAGCTGGCCAGCCGCGATCGCGCGATCTTCCCGGTGATTGCTGCGCTGGGCGGCATGGTTGCGCCGGCGCTCATTTTCCTGCTGTTCAATCATGATAACGAGGTTGCCCGCAACGGCTGGGCAATTCCCACGGCCACCGATATCGCCTTTGCGCTCGGCGTGCTGGCGCTGCTCGGCAGCCGGGTACCGGCGGCGCTGAAAGTGTTCCTGATGGCGCTGGCGATCATTGATGACCTCGGTGCCATCGTGATAATTGCGCTGTTCTACACCAGCGACCTGTCAGTGCTGTCGCTGAGCGTGGCGGGCGGCGCTATCGTGCTGCTGGCAATCCTCAATCGCTGCGGTGTGCGCAACATCGCGGTGTATATGCTGGTGGGCGTGGTGCTGTGGACCGCGGTACTGAAGTCCGGCGTGCATGCCACGCTGGCGGGCGTCGTGGTGGGCTTCTTTGTGCCGCTGGAGGAGAAAGAGGGACACTCACCGGCTGAGCACCTGGCGCACGGACTGATGCCGTGGGTGAACTGGCTGATCCTGCCGCTGTTCGCGTTCGCCAACGCCGGCATCTCGCTCAGCGGCATCACCTTTGGCGATGTGCTGTCGCCGGAGCCGCTTGGCATTATCCTCGGTCTGCTGATTGGTAAACCGTTAGGTATCACGCTGTTCTGCTGGCTGGCGGTGAAGCTGCGGCTGGCGGCGTTGCCAGGCAGTACCACCATTCGCGACATTATGGCAATCGGCGTGCTGTGCGGTATCGGCTTTACCATGTCGATCTTCATCAGTTCGCTGGCGTTTGACGCCGCGCATGAACAGCTGGTGACGTTCTCGAAGCTGGGCATTCTTAGCGGTTCACTGCTGTCGGCGGTGATAGGTTATACGCTGCTGCGCATCAAACTGCGCTAATAAGGAGAGGCGCAAGCCTCCTTTATGGTATGAATCAGCTCAATTTTAATCATCTCTACTACTTCTGGCAGGTGTGCAAAACCGGTTCGGTGGTGCGCGCCGCTGAAGTGCTGTGCCTCACGCCGCAGACCGTAACCGGCCAGATCAAAGCGCTGGAAGAGCAGCTGGATGGCGTGCTGTTTCGCCGTCAGGGGCGTGGTCTGGTGCCCACCGAGCTGGGGCAGCTGGTGTTCCGCTATGCCGATCGCATGTTTATGCTCAGCCAGGAAATGCTCGATATCGTTAACTACCGCAAGGAGTCGCATCTGCTGTTTGATGTTGGCGTGGCGGATGCGCTGTCAAAACAGCTGGTGAGCAAGGTGCTGGAAACGGTGGTGATGGCCGGCGAGAAAATTCAGCTGCGCTGCTTTGAATCAACGCATGAAATGCTGCTGGAGCAGCTCAGCCAGCATAAGCTGGATATGATCCTCTCCGACTGCCCGATAGATTCAACCCAGCAGGCCGGGCTGTTTTCGGTCAAGCTCGGCGAATGTCCGGTTAGCTTCTGGTGTAATGCGCCACTGCCTGAGCTGCCGTTTCCGGCCTGTCTGGAGCAGCGGCGCCTGCTGTTGCCCGGCCGGCGTTCGATGCTGGGGCGCAAGCTGCTGAACTGGATCCACAGCCAGGGGTTACAGGTTGAGATTCTCGGTGAATTTGATGATGCGGCGCTGATGAAGGCGTTTGGCGCGCAGAATAATGCGATCTTTGTCGCACCGACGCTGTACGGGGATGATGTCTATCGTGACGATAGCGTGCGCGAGATCGGCAGGCTGGAGACGGTGATGGAGGAGTATCACGTTATTTTTGCCGGGCGGATGATTCAGCATCCGGCGGTGCAGCGCATTTGCCATCGCGACTTCAGCGCGCTGTTCAGCCACGGATCGCAGGCATAAAAAAACCGGCGAAGCGCCGGTTCTTTTAACAAAGCGATAAACAGACGGCGATTAAGCCAGTTTGTTGATCTGAGCAGTCAGGTTTGCTTTATGACGTGCAGCTTTGTTTTTGTGGATCAGACCTTTAGCAGCCTGACGGTCCACGATTGGTTGCATTTCGTTGAATGCGTTCTGCGCAGCAGCTTTGTCGCCGGTTGCGATAGCCGCGTATACTTTCTTGATGAAAGTACGCATCATAGAACGATTGCTCGCGTTATGCTTGCGACGTTTCTCAGATGTTACGGCGCGTTTCTTAGCTGATTTGATATTAGCCAAGGTCCAACTCCCAAATGTGTTCTATATGGACAAATCAAAGGCCGAGGACTATGCCTTTTGCGCCTTCTTTTGTCAATGGATTTGTGCAATAAAGCGTCGTTTTAACCACGACACCCGCTTACGTAATTGATGGCGCAAGATTCTACCAGCAACACCGCGCTGAATACAGTATTTCGCAACAAAATTGTTGTGATGGGGCCGGAGCCGCCAGCCAGCGGGCGCCTGACGCTGAATCAGGCGCAGGAAAGGCACGCAGACGGGTTAACCTGAACGCTATTCAAGGGTATAATCCGCCGATTTCCACCGGTTTGAGTCAGCCATGAAGTTTATCCGCGGTATTTACAATCTGAAAGAGCAGCATCGCGGCTGCGTCCTGACCATTGGTAATTTTGACGGCGTGCATCGCGGCCACCAGGCGCTGATGGCGGAGTTAATTGCCGAAGGACGTAAACGCAACCTGCCGGTGGTGGTGATGCTGTTTGAGCCACAGCCGCTGGAGCTGTTTGCCGGCGACAAAGCGCCGGCGCGCCTGACGCGTCTGCGTGAAAAGCTCAAATACCTCGCACTGGCGGGCGTTGATGCCGTGGTGTGCGTGCGCTTCGATCGCCGTTTTGCGGCACACTCAGCACAAAGCTTTATCAGCGAACTGCTGGTCGACAAGCTCAATGTGAAATTCCTCGCAGTGGGGGATGATTTCCGCTTTGGCGCTGGTCGCCAGGGGGATTTCCTGTTATTACAGAAAGCCGGTGCGGAGTATGGCTTTGAGGTCATCAGCACCCAGACCTATTGTGATGGCGGCAAACGTATCAGCAGTACGGCGGTACGTCAGGCGCTGGCGCAGGACGATTTTGCTCAGGCGCAGCAGCTGCTCGGTCATCCGTTCAGTATTTCTGGCCGCGTGGTGCACGGTGATGCACTGGGACGCACCATTGGTTTCCCGACCGCCAATCTCCCGCTTCGTCGCACCGTGACGCCGGTAAAAGGTGTCTTTGCGGTAGAAGTGCTGGGGCTGGGCGAGCAGCCGATTCCCGGCGTGGCAAACATTGGTACGCGCCCGACGGTAAAAGGTCTGCGTCAGCAGCTTGAAGTTCACCTGCTCGACACACATATGAATCTTTATGGGCGCCACATTGAGGTGGTGCTGAAGCAAAAGATTCGCGACGAACAGCGTTTCGCTTCGCTGGACGCGCTGAAAGAACAAATTGCGAAAGATGTGGTGACGGCCCGCCAATTTTTTGGGCTAAAAACACCGGTTTAATGACCGAAATACGGAACCGAGAATCTGATGAGTGACTATAAATCTACCCTGAATTTGCCGGAAACGGGGTTCCCGATGCGTGGCGATCTGGCCAAACGCGAACCGGGAATGCTGCAACGTTGGTATGATGACAACCTGTACGGCATCATCCGCGCAGCCAAAAAAGGGAAAAAAACCTTTATCCTGCATGATGGCCCTCCGTATGCGAACGGCAGCATTCATATTGGTCACTCAGTTAACAAGATTCTGAAAGATATTATCGTTAAGTCGAAAGGCATGGCGGGCTTTGACTCGCCGTACGTTCCGGGCTGGGACTGCCACGGCTTACCGATTGAGCACAAAGTTGAGCAGATGATCGGCAAGCCGGGCGAGAAAGTCAGCGCCGCTGAATTCCGCGCTGCCTGCCGCAACTACGCGGCGGAGCAGGTTGAAGGCCAGAAGAAGGACTTTATCCGCCTTGGCGTGCTCGGTGACTGGGATCGTCCTTATCTGACCATGAATTTCCAGACCGAAGCCAACATCATTCGCGCGCTGGGCAAAATCATCGGTAATGGCCACCTGCACAAAGGCGCCAAGCCGGTGCACTGGTGCATGGACTGCCGTTCCGCGCTGGCGGAAGCGGAAGTGGAGTATTACGACAAAACCTCACCTTCTATCGACGTGATGTTTAACGCGCTGGACGCCGATGCGGTTCGCGCGAAGTTTGGCGTTGCGGCGTCGGAAGGCCCGGTTTCACTGGTTATCTGGACTACCACGCCGTGGACCATGCCGGCAAACCGCGCCATCTCGCTGCATCCGGAATTCGACTACCAGCTGGTGCAGATTGCCGGCCGCAGTCTGATCCTCGCGAAAGATCTGGTGGAATCGGTGCTGAAACGCGCAGGCATCAGTGAGTGGCAGGTGCTGGGCGAGTGCAAAGGCGCCGCGCTGGAGCTGCAGCTGTTCCAGCATCCGTTCCTTGAGCAGATCCAGTCGAAAGTGGTGCTGGGCGAGCACGTCACGCTGGACGCCGGTACCGGTGCGGTGCACACCGCGCCAGGCCACGGTCCGGATGACTATGTGATCGGCCAGAAATACGGCATCGAAACCGCTAACCCGGTCGGGCCGGACGGCGCGTATCTGCCGGGCACCTATCCAACCCTGGATGGCGTTAACGTATTTAAAGCCAACGACATGATCGTTGCGCTGCTGCAGGAGAAAGGCGCGCTGCTGCACGTGGAAAAACTGCTGCACAGCTATCCGCACTGCTGGCGTCATAAAACGCCAATCATCTTCCGTGCGACGCCGCAGTGGTTTATCAGCATGGATCAGAAAGGCCTGCGTGCGCAGTCGCTGAAAGAGATCAAAGGCGTGCAGTGGATCCCGGACTGGGGCCAGGCGCGTATCGAAGCGATGGTCGCTAACCGTCCGGACTGGTGCATCTCACGTCAGCGCACCTGGGGCGTGCCGATGGCGCTGTTCGTCCATAAAGAGAGCGAGCAGCTGCACCCGGATACGCTGGAGCTGATGGAGAAAGTGGCGCAGCGCGTCGAGCAGGACGGTATTCAGGCGTGGTGGGATCTCGATCCGCGCGATCTGATGGGCGATGACGCCGATCACTACGTCAAAGTGCCGGATACCCTCGACGTCTGGTTTGACTCCGGATCGACCAGCTTCTCGGTGGTGGATGCGCGTCCGGAATTTGACGGGCACGCACCGGATATGTATCTGGAAGGCTCGGATCAGCATCGCGGCTGGTTCATGTCGTCGCTGATGATCTCCACGGCGATGAAAGGCAAAGCGCCTTACCGTCAGGTACTGACCCACGGCTTCACCGTCGACGGTCAGGGCCGCAAAATGTCGAAATCAATCGGCAACACCGTGGCACCGCAGGATGTGATGGACAAGCTGGGCGCGGATATTCTGCGTCTGTGGGTGGCCTCAACCGACTACTCCGGTGAGATGGCGGTATCTGACGAAATCCTGAAACGGGCTGCCGACAGCTATCGCCGTATCCGTAACACCGCGCGCTTCCTGCTGGCGAACCTTGCAGGCTTCAACCCGGCGACCGACTGCGTCAGTCCGGAAGAGATGGTAGTGGTGGATCGCTGGGCCGTAGGCCGTGCGCTGGCGGCGCAGCAGGACATTGTGCAGTCGTACGAGAACTACGATTTCCACGAAGTGGTGCAGCGTCTGATGCACTTCTGCTCCATCGAGATGGGCTCGTTCTACCTCGACGTGATCAAAGATCGTCAGTACACCGCGAAGGGCGACAGCCTGGCGCGTCGCAGCTGTCAGACCGCGCTGTGGCATATCGCTGAAGCGCTGGTGCGCTGGATGGCGCCGATCATGTCGTTCACCGCGGATGAGATCTGGGGCTATCTGCCTGGCGAGCGTCCACAGTACGTGTTCACCGAAGAGTGGTATCAGGGCCTGTTTGGTCTGGCGCAGGATGAAGCGCTGAATGATGCTTACTGGGCAGAACTGCTGAAAGTGCGCGGTGAAGTGAACAAGGTGATCGAGCAGGCGCGCAGCGACAAACGCATCGGCGGCGCACTCGAAGCCACCGTCACGCTGTACGCCGATCCGGAACTGGCGGCGAAGCTGCAGGCGCTGGGCGATGAGCTGCGTTTCGTGCTGCTGACTTCGGGCGCGACCGTGGCGGATTACGTGACGGCCAGCGACGAAGCGCAGCAGAGCGAGCTGTTAAAAGGTCTGAAAATCGCGCTGCACAAAGCAGAAGGCGAGAAATGTCCGCGCTGCTGGCATTACACTACTGACGTCGGCCAGAATCCGGAGCATGCTGCGGTGTGTGGACGTTGCTACACCAACGTAGCCGGAAACGGTGAAGTGCGGAAATTTGCCTGATGAGTAAACTGTGCTCAACCGGACTGCGCTGGGTATGGCTGGTGCTGGTGGTGATCGTGGTCGATTTTGCCAGCAAGCAGTGGGTCATGAACAACATGATGCTGCATGAAACCCAGCCGCTGATGCCGTTCCTGAACCTGTTCTACGCGCACAACTATGGCGCGGCGTTCAGCTTCCTGGCAGACAAAGGCGGCTGGCAGCGCTGGTTCTTTGCCGGTATCGCCATCGCCATTGTGGTGTCGCTGCTGGTGATGATGTATCGCAATCGCGCCAGCAATAAATTAACCAACATTGCCTACGCGCTGATTATCGGCGGGGCGCTGGGTAACCTGTTTGATCGTGCCTGGCACGGCTTTGTGGTCGACTTTATCGACTTCTATGTCGGTGACTGGCACTTCGCCACCTTTAACATTGCCGACTGCGGAATCTGCATCGGTGCGGCGCTGGTGGTGCTGGAAGGCTTTCTCAGCCCGAAAGGCAAACAGGTCACGAATAAATAAGGGTAACAGATGACAGACATCGTTCAGCGCGACAGCGCGCTGCTGGTGCATTTTACACTGAAGCTGGAGGATGGCTCGACGGCTGAATCCACGCGCGCCAACGGCAAGCCTGCGCTGTTCCGTCTGGGAGATGGCAGCCTGTCGGCGGCGCTGGAGCAGGAGCTGGTCGGGCGTAAAGTGGGCGATCAGCACGCCTTTACGCTGGAGCCGGAAGACGCCTTTGGCGCTGCCAGCCCGGATCTGATCCAGTACTTCTCGCGCCGTGATTTCATCGACGCGGGCGAGCCGGAAGTCGGTGCCATCATGCTGTTCAGCGGCATGGGCGGTAGCGAAATGCCGGGCGTGATTCGTGAAATTTCCGGTGACTCGATTACCGTCGATTTCAACCATCCGCTGGCGGGTCAGCGCATTAAATTCGAGATTGAAGTGCTGGAGATCGATCCGGTGCTGGAGGCCAGCGATGCAAATCCTGTTAGCTAACCCACGCGGTTTCTGTGCAGGCGTCGACCGCGCCATCAGCATTGTCGAGCGGGCGCTGGAGATGTATGGCGCGCCAATCTACGTGCGTCATGAAGTGGTGCATAACCGCTACGTGGTCAGCAGCCTGCGCGAGCGCGGTGCGATCTTCATTGAAGAGATCAGTGAAGTACCGGACAACGCCATCCTGATTTTCTCGGCACACGGCGTTTCCCAGGCGGTACGCGCCGAAGCGAAAGCGCGCAGCCTCACTATGCTGTTTGACGCCACCTGTCCGCTGGTGACCAAGGTACATATGGAAGTGGCGCGTGCCAGCCGTAAAGGTGTGGAAGCGATTCTCATCGGCCACGCCGGCCATCCGGAAGTGGAAGGCACCATGGGTCAGTACAGCAATCCGAACGGCGGCATGTATCTGGTGGAGTCGCCAGAGGATGTGTTTAAGCTGCAGGTAAAAGATGAAAACAACCTGTGCTTTATGACGCAGACCACGCTGTCGGTGGATGATACCTCGGACGTGATCGATGCGCTGCGTCAGCGCTTCCCGGCAATCATCGGACCGCGTAAGGATGATATCTGCTACGCCACCACCAACCGCCAGGAAGCGGTGCGCGTGCTGGCGCAGGATGCGGAGGTGGTTCTGGTGGTCGGCTCGAAAAACTCCTCCAACTCGAATCGTCTGGCGGAGCTGGCGCAGCGTGCCGGCAAGCTGGCGAAGCTGATTGATTCTGCGGATGATATTCAGGAAGAGTGGGTCAAAGGTGTGCAGTGTATCGGCGTTACCGCCGGCGCTTCAGCTCCGGATATTCTGGTGCAGCAGGTGATTCAGCGCCTGCGTGAGCTGGGCGGCGAAGCGGCGATCGAGCTGATTGGCCGTGAAGAGAATATCGTGTTTGAAGTGCCGAAAGAGCTGCGCGTCGACGTACGCAACGTGCAGTAAGCACTTCAATTTGCTGACAGAAACAGGCCGACAATGTTCGGCCTTTTCTTTATCCTTTGTCACCTCAGCCGTGACTTCCAGCGGGCGGGATTGCTTTTACTGATAATCTATCGCGGCTGGCCTAAAATTCTTATTATCCCGTTATTATTGTGGCGTGACTGTTATCTGACCGTTAACCTGTTTACGCTTTGCATGCATAGTTTTGTATCAGGAATGAATAAATATGAGTGAAATCCGCATTGCTATTGTTGGTGCGCCGGGTCGCATGGGACGCAATCTGATTCAGGCCGCACAGCAGGCGGAAGGCGTGGTGTTAGGCGCGGCGCTGGCGCGCAGCGGTTCCTCGCTGCTGGGGGCGGATGCCGGTGAACTGGCGGGAATCGGCAAAACCGGCGTACGGGTGACTGACGATCTGCGGCAGGTGGTGAATGATTTCGATGTGCTGATCGATTTCACCCGTCCGGAAGGCACGCTGGAATATCTGGCGTTCTGCCGTCAGCATCAAAAAGCGATGGTGATTGGCACCACCGGTTTTGATGAAGCCGGTAAGGCAGCCATCCGAGAAGCAGCTGAAGAGATTGGCATCGTGTTTGCCGCTAACTTCAGCGTAGGCGTCAATCTGGTGCTTAACCTGTTACAGCAGGCGGCAAAAGTGATGGGCGACTATGCGGATATCGAAATTGTGGAAGCGCATCACCGCCACAAAGTGGATGCGCCATCAGGCACAGCGCTGGCGATGGGAGAGGCGATTGCCGACGCCATGCACTGGAAGCTGGATGAGCACGCGGTTTACGCGCGCGAAGGCCATACCGGCGAGCGCAAGGCGCAAACCATCGGCTTTGCCACCGTGCGCGCGGGCGATATTGTCGGTGAGCACACCGCGATGTTTGCGGATATCGGCGAGCGCGTAGAGATTACGCACAAGGCTTCCAGCCGCATGACCTTCGCCAATGGGGCCGTTAAGGCTGCTGCATGGCTAAAAGATAAGAAATCTGGCCTTTATGATATGCGTGATGTGCTGGATTTATCGATGTTGTGAGTGTTGTGAACCATCGTGATGTGGTTATTTCAATCGGTAAGATATTGATTGAACAGGGCAATGTTTTCATTGCCCTTTATTTTGTCTGTAAAATGGCGATCTGATTGTCATTTTTGTTTGTGGTTCTTATTTTTATGATTTATCTGCGCGTTTTCTCGTGTCGGATGGCTTTTTTTGACCATTTGGTCAAAAATTTACGCAGTCAGCTGGTGTTTTGCCATTAATTGCGTCAGGCAACCGATTATTTATCGGAGATCTCTCACTATTTTGTCGCCTTGCTTCACTTTTAACATTCAGTAGCCCGAAATATACAAAAAAATAACCACTCAGGGTAGACAATCACCAGGTCGATCATTAGAATGCGCGCAATTTGCCAAAAATCGAGCGGTCAGGCGGTTTTTGCATTGATTCAGCGCATCATTTTGAATTAATATGCAGATATTGTGACTGTTTATTCCCTGGAGGATGTTTTGATTAAGTCAGCGCTCTTGGTTCTGGAAGACGGAACCCAATTCCACGGTCGGGCCATCGGGGCAACGGGATCGGCAGTGGGGGAGGTCGTTTTCAATACGTCAATGACCGGTTATCAAGAAATCCTCACTGATCCTTCCTATTCCCGCCAGATCGTCACCCTCACTTATCCTCATATCGGCAACGTTGGTGCCAATGCCGCCGATGAAGAATCCAGTCAAATCCATGCTCAGGGCCTCGTCATCCGCGATCTGCCGCTGATTACCAGCAACTTCCGTAGCGAAGAGAGCCTGTCAGCCTATCTGCAGCGCAACAATATTGTCGGTATCGCCGATATCGATACGCGCAAACTGACGCGCCTGCTGCGTGAGAAAGGAGCGCTGAACGGCTGCATCATCGCCGGCGACAGCCCGGATGCGGCGCTGGCGCTGCAGAAAGCCCAGGCGTTCCCGGGCCTGAAAGGCATGGACCTGGCGAAAGAAGTGACCACGGCGGAAACCTATGCGTGGCAGCAGGGGAGCTGGGCGCTGAAAGGCGGCCTGCCCGAGCAGCAAAGTGCCGACGCGCTGCCGTTCCACGTGGTGGCTTATGACTACGGCGCCAAGCGCAACATCCTGCGCATGCTGGTGGATCGCGGCTGTCGCCTGACGGTTGTCCCGGCGCAAACGCCGGCTGATGAGGTGCTGGCGCTGAATCCGGACGGGATTTTCCTGTCAAATGGCCCTGGCGACCCGGAGCCGTGCGACTACGCCATCAGCGCGATTCAGGCTTTCCTGAAAACCGACATTCCGGTGTTTGGTATCTGTCTTGGCCATCAGCTGCTGGCGCTGGCCAGCGGTGCGAAAACCGTGAAGATGAAACTTGGCCATCACGGTGGCAACCATCCGGTGAAAGACCTCGATAACAACACCGTGATGATCACCGCGCAGAACCACGGTTTTGCCGTCGATGAAACCAACCTGCCGGTTAACCTGCGCGTGACCCATGTTTCCCTGTTTGACCAGACCGTACAGGGTATTCACCGCACCGACAAACCGGCGTTCAGCTTCCAGGGACATCCGGAAGCCAGCCCAGGCCCGCACGATGCGGCGCCGCTGTTCGATCACTTTATCGAACTGATCGAAGCTTACCGTTCTAACGCGAAGTAATCAGGAGCCCACGATGCCAAAACGTACTGACATAAAATCTATCCTGATCCTTGGCGCTGGCCCGATTGTGATTGGCCAGGCATGTGAATTCGACTATTCAGGTGCGCAGGCGTGTAAAGCGCTGCGTGAAGAGGGTTACCGCGTCATTCTGGTGAACTCCAACCCGGCCACCATCATGACTGACCCGGAAATGGCGGATGCGACCTACATCGAGCCTATCCACTGGGAAGTGGTGCGTAAAATCATTGAAAAAGAGCGCCCGGATGCGGTGCTGCCGACCATGGGTGGCCAGACCGCGCTAAACTGTGCGCTGGAGCTGGAGCGCCAGGGTGTGCTGGCCGAGTTTGGCGTGACCATGATTGGTGCCACCGCC
Organism: Pantoea sp. SGAir0184; assembly: GCF_043544755.1. Classification (NCBI taxonomy): domain Bacteria; kingdom Pseudomonadati; phylum Pseudomonadota; class Gammaproteobacteria; order Enterobacterales; family Erwiniaceae; genus Pantoea; species Pantoea sp. SGAir0184. The sequence continues at coordinate 3,522,004 of NZ_CP028050.1, read as the reverse complement.
GATGCGATTGATAAAGCCGAAGACCGTCGCCGCTTCGACGTGGCGATGAAGAGCATCGGCCTTGATACCGCACGTTCCGGTATCGCGCACACCATGGAAGAAGCGCTGGCGGTAGCGGAAGAGGTCGGTTTCCCGTGCATCATTCGTCCGTCATTTACCATGGGCGGCACCGGTGGCGGTATCGCTTACAACCGCGAAGAGTTTGAAGAGATTTGCGAGCGCGGCCTCGATCTGTCGCCAACCAATGAGCTGCTGATTGATGAGTCGCTGATTGGCTGGAAAGAGTACGAGATGGAAGTGGTGCGTGATAAAAACGACAACTGCATCATCGTCTGCTCGATCGAAAACTTTGACGCCATGGGAATTCACACCGGTGACTCCATCACCGTGGCACCTGCCCAAACGCTGACGGATAAAGAGTATCAAATCATGCGTAACGCCTCGCTGGCGGTACTGCGTGAAATCGGTGTCGAAACCGGCGGTTCCAACGTCCAGTTCTCGGTGAACCCGAAAGATGGCCGCCTGATCGTCATTGAGATGAACCCGCGTGTGTCGCGCTCCTCCGCGCTGGCCTCGAAAGCGACCGGCTTCCCGATTGCCAAAGTTGCGGCCAAGCTGGCGGTGGGCTTTACCCTCGATGAACTGATGAACGACATCACCGGTGGCCGTACGCCGGCCTCGTTCGAGCCGTCCATCGACTACGTCGTCACCAAGATTCCCCGCTTCAACTTCGAGAAGTTTGCCGGTGCCAATGACCGTCTGACCACGCAGATGAAATCGGTCGGTGAAGTGATGGCGATTGGCCGCACGTTCCAGGAGTCGATGCAGAAAGCGCTGCGCGGTCTGGAAGTGGGCGCCAGCGGCTTCGACCCGAAAGTGGATCTGGATGATGGCGAAGCCCTGACCCGTATCCGCCGCGAGTTGAAAGATGCCGGTTCTGACCGCATCTGGTATATCGCTGATGCGTTCCGTGCCGGCATGTCAGTCGACGGCGTGTTCAACCTGACCAATGTTGACCGCTGGTTCCTGGTGCAGATTGAAGAACTGGTGCGCCTGGAAGAGCAGGTGGCGCGCGAAGGTGTCAACTCGCTGAGCGCGGATTTCCTGCGTGCGCTGAAGCGTAAAGGCTTTGCCGATGTGCGCCTGGCAACGCTGGCGGGCGTGGCGGAGAGTGAAATCCGCAAGCTGCGTCATCAGTTCAACCTGCATCCGGTTTACAAGCGCGTGGATACCTGTGCGGCAGAGTTCGCCACGGACACCGCCTACATGTACTCCACCTATGAAGAAGAGTGCGAAGCCAATCCTAATCAGGATCGCGACAAAATCATGATTCTGGGCGGCGGGCCAAACCGTATCGGCCAGGGCATTGAGTTCGATTACTGCTGCGTGCATGCGGCGCTGGCGCTGCGTGAAGACGGTTACGAAACCATCATGGTCAACTGTAACCCGGAAACCGTGTCAACCGATTACGACACCTCAGATCGTCTCTACTTCGAGCCGGTAACGCTGGAAGACGTGCTGGAGATCGTGCGCATCGAGCAGCCAAAAGGCGTTATCGTGCAGTACGGTGGCCAGACGCCGCTGAAGCTGGCGCGCGCGCTGGAAGCGGCTGGCGTGCCGGTGATTGGTACCAGCCCGGATGCCATTGACCGCGCGGAAGACCGTGAGCGTTTCCAGCAGGCGGTGGATCGCCTGAAACTGAAACAGCCGGCTAACGCCACGGTGGCGACGCTGGAACAGGCGGTAGAGAAAGCCGCAGGGATTGGCTATCCGCTGGTGGTGCGTCCTTCATACGTGCTGGGCGGCCGGGCGATGGAAATCGTCTATGACGAAGTGGATCTTAAGCGCTACTTCCAGACTGCGGTGTCCGTGTCCAACGATGCGCCAGTGCTGCTGGATCGCTTCCTCGATGACGCGGTGGAAGTGGACGTCGATGCGATTTGCGATGGCGAACGCGTGCTGATTGGCGGCATCATGGAACACATTGAGCAGGCGGGCGTGCACTCCGGTGACTCGGCCTGTTCGCTGCCAGCGTACACCCTGAGCACTGAGATTCAGAACGTGATGCGCCAGCAGGTGGAAAAGCTGGCGTTCGAACTCAACGTACGTGGCCTGATGAACGTGCAGTTTGCGGTCAAGGACAACGAAGTTTACCTGATTGAGGTGAACCCACGTGCCGCGCGTACCGTGCCGTTTGTCTCCAAAGCCACCGGCGTGCCGCTGGCGAAAGTGGCTGCGCGCGTGATGGCTGGTAAAACCCTGGCTGAACAGGGCGTGACCGAAGAGGTGATTCCGCCGTACTACTCGGTGAAAGAAGTGGTGCTGCCGTTCAACAAATTCCCGGGCGTGGACCCGATTCTTGGTCCGGAAATGCGTTCGACCGGTGAAGTGATGGGCGTGGGCCGCACCTTCGCGGAAGCATTCAGCAAAGCTATGCTGGGCGCGCAGAGCAATATGAAGAAGCAGGGGCGTGCGCTGTTGTCGGTGCGTGAAGGCGACAAGAAACGTATTGTTGACCTGGCCGCGAAGCTGCAGAAGTTTGGCTTCGAGCTGGATGCGACGCACGGTACCGCCGTGGTGCTGGGTGAAGCCGGCATCAATCCGCGCCTGGTGAACAAGGTGCACGAAGGGCGTCCGCACATTCAGGATCGCCTGAAGAACGGTGAGTACACCTACATCGTCAACACCACCGCAGGACGCCAGGCGATTGAGGATTCGAAACTGATTCGCCGCAGCGCGCTGCAGTACAAAGTGCATTACGACACCACGCTGAACGGTGGTTTTGCTACCGCGATGGCGCTGAATGCGGATCCGACCGAAAAAGTGATTTCGGTGCAGGAAATGCACGCGCAGATCAAAGGCTAAACCGCCTGCTCTGTGACTAAACGGCCCCGCGCGGGCCGTTTTTTTTGGCCTGTTTTGCCTGTGCTGCATAAGGTTATACGTTACAAATCTATTGATTTGACATAATTTTTATCAGTTGATGCGAAACCAGTTACATTCAGGCGTATCCGCACAAAATTATAAATACCTCCCCGCTAAGCGCACCGTACTATTTCGCTGCTCACTCATAGAGCGCTCACCTTAACGGGATATAAAAATGAAAATGCGTGCTTTCACTCTCAGCGCAGTGGCTGCGTTACTTGTTGCTGCACCTCTCGCCAGTCAGGCGGAAATCACCCTGCTGAAGCAGGATCCGCAGGCCGGCGATCCGCTTAGCCGTCTTGATTTCAAAGTGGGCGGCAGTATTCGTCCGCAGTATCTGCATCAGAACGGGGTTAACGATAAATCGTATAAGCGTAACGGCTACGACGGCGGTTCACGTTTCCGCTTCAGCGCCAACTACTACCTGTTTGACGATGTCAGCTGGGTGGGTTACTACGAGCTGGGCGTTAACTTCCCGGCCTGGTGGGGCTGGGATAACCACTATGCGGACGGTGCCCATAACACCACGCGTCGCCAGCTGTATACCGGTTTCAAAAGCGCATCGCTGGGCGAGCTCTATTTTGGCCAGCAGAACAGCGTTTATTATGATGTCGTCGGCGCTAAAACCGATATCTGGGACTACGATATGCTGGCCCAGGCGCCGGGTAACGGCATCAACGGTGACTACGACGGATCTTACCGCTCGCGCAAGATGCTGAAGTATAAAAACACCTTTGGCGATGCGGATGTCTATGCCGCTTATCTGTTTGAAGATGACGATTATCTGCCGGGTAACGGCCTGCGCTACAAGCGCAAGGGCGGCGGTTCGCTGGGCGTGAACTATCACATCACCAAAGATCTGGCGTGGGGCACCGCGTGGAACTACACTCGCGCAGATATCCGCAATCCGGGCAATGGTGACAGCAAGCGTTACGACCAGAATATCTACGGCACCGCGCTGAGCTGGACGCCGGACAACTGGACGCTGTCGGCCGGTGCGGGCTGGTATGAGAACTTCTCGCCAACCAAACGCAACACCGTTAACAATTACTTCGCGGATGATGCGTGGGGCGTTGAATACTTCGCCGGTTATAAATTCCCGATCGGCCAGTATGCTGTGAAGAGCATCCAGCCTTACTTCATGGGCGATCGTCTGGAGTTCGTCAACGGACGTAACTACAAGCGTATCGATAACGGCGTGGGCGTCAGTGCGCAGCTCGACTACGGTTTCCGCGTCGACTACGAGTACGTGATCACCTCCAGTACCGATAAATCACTGGGCAACGTTAATCTGGTGCGCCTGCGCTACGATTTCTGATACGTAAATCAACGGCTCCTGCGGGAGCCGTTTTTTTGGGTGGGCACAGTGCGCTTTTCTTTACACAGCGCGCGGGCAGCGTGGAGCATCACCCTGAGTTGTAGCGCCTTCACCGCGAATTCTGGCGGCTCTTTCCGCTAACGGCCGCAAAGCCGGAGTAAAACTCTGTCGGTCAGACAAAACGCCGAGCCAAGCGGGCTTTACGTAAATAGCACGGTCGTCCTATCGACGAAAGTTTCACCTTTACGTATCATTGCGCCAATTTTTTTCCTGTAGGTCTTTTAACATGATTAGTTTGATCGCGGCACTGGCAGCAGATCGTATTATTGGCATGGAAAACGCCATGCCATGGCACCTGCCTGCCGACCTCGCGTGGTTCAAGCGCAACACGCTGAACAAACCGGTGATTATGGGCCGTCTGACCTTTGAATCGATTGGTCGCCCGTTACCGGGACGCCTGAATATTGTGGTCAGCAGCCAGCCCGGCAACCATGACGGCGTGACCTGGGTGACGTCGCCGGAAGAAGCGATTGCCGCAGCAGGTGAGGCAGAAGAGATCATGGTGATTGGCGGTGGCCGGATTTATGCGCAGATGCTGGCGCGCGCCGATCGTCTCTATCTGACGCATATCGATGCGGAAGTGGAAGGCGACACCCAGTTCCCGGATTACGAGCCGGACGAGTGGCAGTCGACGTTCAGTGAGTTCCACGATGCCGATGCGCAGAATTCGCACAGTTACTGCTTTGAGATTCTGGATCGCCGCCGTTGATTGTGGCCAGGTGCGCATGAATGCGCACCTTACAACGACAGGGATCAATCGCTGTTTATACATTCCAGGTGCGCATAAATGCGCACCCTACAATGGCAGGGATCAATCGCTGTTTATGACGCGATAAACCTGTGCGATATCAGGCTGATGGCTGTCACGGTACAGATGGTCTTTGTAGGGTCGCCATTTATGGTGACCAAAAAAAAGCCCCGCTAACGTCGCGGGGCTTTTTATTTACTGCATATCGCTCAGGGGGGAGGGCGCATTCACCGCGCTTTCCGCCATGGCCTGGTCACGGTTCGAGACCTGGGTGTAATACTGGCCGCTCTCCCAGTGCAGCAGGGTCAGCGTTCCGCCCCAGCAGCAGCCGGTGTCGAGCCCGATCACATGCTCTGGCGTGCCTTTTCCTTCCAGCGAAGCCCAGTGACCAAAGATTTGCGTATAATCGCTGCCGATTTTGCCGGGCACCTGGAACCACGGTTTCAGCGGCGGCGGCGCTGAGGCGGGTGCCTCTTTGCAGATCATATCGAGCTGACCATTGGGGAAACAGAATCGCATGCGCGTCAGCGCATTGGTGCTGAAACGCAGGCGCGCCAGTCCGCTCAGCTCCGATGTCCAGTTGTTCGGCATGTCGCCATACATGGCATCGAGAAACAGCGGATAGCTGTCGCTGGACAAGACCGCCTCAACTTCGCGCGCGCACTGCTGTGCCGTCTCCAGATCCCACTGCGGCGTAATGCCAGCATGCGCCATCAGCAGCTTTTTCTCTTCATCCACCTGCAGCAGCGGCTGGCGACGCAGCCAGTTAATCAGCTCGTCGGCATCGTCCGCTTCCAGCAGGGGCGTCAGGCGATCCTTGGGCTTGTTACGGCTGATACCGGCATACACTGCCAGCAAATGCAGGTCATGGTTGCCCAGCACCATGCGCACACAGTCTCCGAGCGACCTGACGTAGCGCAGTACCTCAAGCGAACCCGGACCGCGCGCCACCAGGTCGCCGGTCAGCCATAGCTCGTCCTGCTGCGCATCAAAATTGACCTGCGCCAGCAGCGCACGTAATTCGTCATAACAGCCGTGAATATCGCCAATCAGGTATGTACTCATTAAGTCAGTCCGATGAAAACGCGCCGCCCGGACTGGCCGGGCGGAGGAGGAATTAGTGAATGTGGGTTTGCACCGCGAGGCGGAACACCGGAATCTCTACGTGGAAGGTCTCGCCCTCTTCGTCGATCATCACATAGTGTCCCTGCATGGTGCCCATCGGCGTTTCCAGAACCGCACCGCTGGTGTACTGAAACTCATTGCCGGGCGCGATATGCGGCTGCTCACCGACCACGCCTTCACCCTGCACTTCGGTTTCGCGCCCGTTGCCATTGGTGATCAGCCAGTAGCGGCTGCGCAACTGCACGCTGTTGCGCCCGAGATTACGAATAGTGATGGTGTAGGCAAACACGTAACGATCCTCATCGGGAGAGGATTGCGATTCCACATACTGACTCAGTACCTGAACACAAACGCGGGCCAGTTCACTCATGCACTCAGTTCTCCGCAGATTCAGCCTGATGATTGCCCAGCCAGTTTGCCAGCTGGCAATACTGCGCCACGGTGACATTTTCTGCCCGCAGCGAGGCGTCGATGTTGAGTTCATCCAGCGCACCGGCCGTGAACAGGTGTCCCAGGCTGTTACGCAGGGTTTTGCGTCGCTGACCAAACGCTTCGGTGGTGATACGGCTCAGTAAACGCACATCGCTGACCGGATACGGTGGCTGGGTAAAGGGCACCAGACGCACTACCGCCGAATCCACTTTCGGTGGCGGGGTGAACGATTGTGGTGGCACTTCCAGCACCGGAATCACCTGACAATAATATTGCGCCATCACGCTGAGACGCCCGTAAGCTTTGCTGCCCGGGCCGGCTACCAGACGGTTAACCACCTCTTTCTGCAGCATGAAGTGCATATCTTTAATCGAACCAGTATAGCTGAAAAGGTGGAACATCAGCGGCGTCGAGATGTTGTACGGCAGGTTGCCAAACACGCGCAACGGCTGACCCTGCTCCTTTGACAGCGCGGAGAAGTCGAAGGTCATCGCATCCTGCTGATAAATCGTCAGCTTAGGACCGAGGAACGGGTGCGTCTGCAAACGCGCGGCAAGGTCGCGGTCCAGCTCGACGACAGTCAGCGCATCAAGACGCTCGCCCACCGGCTCGGTTAACGCACCCAGCCCTGGGCCAATCTCCACCATGGCTTCACCCTTTTGCGGATGAATAGCGGAGACGATGCTGTCGATAATGTACTGATCGTTCAGGAAGTTCTGCCCGAAACGTTTACGGGCGTAGTGCCCCTGATGGACGCGATTATTCATTACTGCTCTTGATCATAGTGATGGCGAGGTTAAGCGCCGTAATAAAGCTGCCCGGCTCTGCGCTGCCCAGACCGGCGAGTTCCAGCGCGGTGCCGTGGTCAACAGAGGTACGGATAAATGGCAGGCCGAGGGTGATATTCACCGCGCGACCAAATCCCTGAAATTTTAGCACCGGCAGGCCCTGGTCATGATACATCGCCAGCACCGCATCAGCGTGCTGCAGATATTTCGGCTGAAACAGCGTATCGGCCGGTAACGGACCGGTGAGCTGCAGGCCCTGCTGGCGCAATTCGTCGAGCGCCGGAATGATGGTATCGATTTCTTCCCGGCCCATGTGACCGCTTTCGCCAGCATGCGGGTTGAGGCCGCAGACAAAGATATGCGGCTGCGGAATGCCAAACTTACGCTGCAAATCCTGATGCAGGATGGTGATCACTTCATGCAGGCTGTCACGGGTGATGGCGTCCGCGACATCTTTCAGCGGCAGATGCGTGGTGGCCAGCGCCACGCGCAACGCTTCGGTCGCCAGCATCATCACCACGCGATCGCCACCGGCGCGCTCAGCCAAGAACTCGGTGTGGCCGGTGAAGGGGATGCCGGCGTCATTGATCACGCCTTTGTGCACCGGACCGGTTACCAGCGCGGCAAACTCGCCGCTGAGGCAGCCGTCGCAGGCGCGGGCCAGCGTCTCCAGTACGTAATGACCGTTGGCGACCGTCAGTTCGCCGGCGGTCACCGGCTGCGCCGTCGCGATGGGCAGCAGCGTCAGCGTACCGGCCTGCTGCGGCTGCGGTGCCACGCCGGGCTGATAGTCACGCAGCGTCAGCGGCAAACCCAGTTGCGCCGCGCGCTGGCGCAGCACGTCGCCGTCTGCGCACACCACCAGCTCAACCGGCCAGTCACGCTGAGCCAGCGCAACGGCGAGATCGGGACCAATCCCGGCGGGTTCGCCGGGCGTGATCGCCACACGATAATTACTGACCATTGCCATCCAGAATCTTCACGTAAGCACTGGCGCGCTGTTCCTGCATCCAGGTTTGCGCTTCTTCGGCAAACTTACGGTTGAACAGCAGACGGTAAGCGCGCTCTTTCTGCGCGGCATCGGTTTTATCCACCTGACGGGTATCCAGCAGCTGAATCAGGTGCCAGCCGAAGGAGGAGTGAACCGGCGCACTGACCTGGCCTTTCTGCAGCTTCAGCAGCGCATCACGGAACGCCGGATCGTAGATTTCCGGTGACGCCCAGCCGAGGTCGCCGCCCTGGTTCGCTGAACCCGGATCGTCGGAGAACTGTTTCGCGGCAGCGGCGAAGGTGGTTTTGCCACTCTTGATGTCTGCGGCGATCTGTTCAATCTTCTGGCGTGCCTGATCGTCGGTAAGGATCGGTGACGGCTTCAGCAGAATGTGGCGGGCATGCACTTCGGTGACCGAAATGTTTTTGCTCTCACCGCGCAGGTCGTTCACTTTCAGGATATGGAAGCCAACGCCAGAGCGGATCGGGCCGACGATGTCGCCTTTCTTCGCGCTGCTCAGCGCCTGCGAGAACAGCGTTGGCAGCTCTTCAATTTTGCCCCAGCCCATGTTGCCGCCTTTCAGCGCCTGTGGATCGGCAGAGTAGGTCACGGCCAGTTTACCGAAATCGGCACCGCCTTTCAGTTCACCCACCAGCTGACGCGCCAGCGCTTCCTGGTCATCAACCTGCTGCTGGGTTGGATTTTCCGGCAGCGGCAGCAGAATCTGACTGATGTTAAGTTCGGTGCCCTGGGTATTCTGCGAGCCAATCTGCTTAGCCAGCGTATCCACTTCCTGCGGCAGAATGGTGACGCGACGACGCACTTCATTGTTACGCACTTCAGAGATCAGCATCTCTTTGCGGATCTGCGCGCGATAATCGTTGTAGTTCATCCCGTCATAGGCCAGACGGCTGCGCAGCTGATCAACGCTCATGCGGTTCTGCGCGGCGATGTTCTGGATCGCCTGATCCAGTTGCTGATCGCTCACCTGCAGACCGGCTTTTTCGCCCATCTGCAGAATGATGGCATCCATGACCTGGCGTTCAAGGATCTGATGACGCAGGGTTTTGTCATCCGGCAGCTGCTGACCAGCCTGCTGCGCCTGTGACTTCACCGTGCGCAGCATGTTGTCTACGTCACTTTCCAGCACCACGCCGTTGTTCACGACTGCGGCAACTTTATCGACCATCTGTGGGGCTGCGAACGCAGTGTTAGCGGTGATCGCCACACCAAGAATCAGCATTCTCCAGTTCTTCATACTTTATCCATTGTTGTTTCCGCACTGCGGGATAGCCTGTCAAATATCACAACATCAGAAAGCGCGCTGATAAGGGATGATGCCCTGACGCAGCATTTCATTGGTGCCTAAGCCATAGTTAGAACTCAGACCACGCAGCTCAATGTTGAATGAGATTTGGTTGTCATACTTGCTGTCGTTGTTTTCCCAACCGTTGATCTTGCGTTCGTAACCCAGACGAATGGCGTAGCAGCAGGAGCTGTACTGCAGACCGACTAGCTGCTCGGCCGGACGGCTGTTGCGGGTGTCATAGTAGTAACCCCCCACCAGCGACCAGGCATCGGCAATCGGCCAGCTGGCCGTGGCGCCCACCTGCGAAATACCGTTTTTGTAGATCGGGTTAGTGACATAGCTGGGGTTATTCAACGCCTGCGCCACATACTCCGGGCTGCTGTAGCGATAGCTCAGCTGCACCATACGGTCGGCATCACGACGGTATTCCACAATGGCATTGCCCTGGGAAACGTTGTCCAGCCGCGTATCGTATTGCAAGCCACCGCGTACGCCCCAGCGATCGCTGACTTTCCAGTAAGTATCACCCGCCCACACCAGGCTACCGGTATCATCTTCTTTATTCGTCTGGTTTACGCCGGTACGAGACGGGGTAAACGAGTAGATTTGACCCACGGAAACGTTAAAACGTTCAACCAGATCGTTATCATAAATACGCGTGGTCACGCCGGTCGCCACTTCGTTAGACGAAGCGATACGATCGAGGCCGCTGTAGGTGCGATCGCGGAACAGGCCGGTGTAGTCGGTCTGCAGCAGCGTGGAGTCGTACGGATAGATGTTGCTCTGGTTGCGGTACGGGATATACAGGTACTGCACGCGCGGTTCCAGCGTCTGGGTGTAGCCTTCGGCCCAGTCCATATTGCGGTCAAATACCAGGCGACCATCTACCTTGAACTGCGGCAGGGTGCGGTTGACCGACTCTTTCAGCTGATTGGTGCGGGTGGTATCGATATTTTCGTTGTAGTAGTTAACGTTATCCTGCTGGTAATGCGTCGCCAGCAGCTTTGCCTCGGTATCCAGACTGGCCCAGCCGTTGGACAGCGGCAGGTTGAGCGTTGGCTCGATGTGCAAACGCGTCGCTTCCGGCATTCGGTTACTGACGTTAGTGAACTTCACCGCCTGCGCATAGATGCGACCGTCAAACGGCCCGATATCGTTCTGGTACAGATTGACATCCAGCTGCGGCATCGCCCGATACACGTTCTGGCTGCTGGTATTACCAAACACCTGGAAGTCTTTGCTGGACAGCGTCGCATCCCAGTTGGTGTCAGCGTAGCCTACGCTGAATTTCTGCGTGGCGTAGCCGTCAGTCGAGCTGTAGTACTTCGAATCAAGATCGTTGAAGTAATAAGGATCGCTGACTTTGGTGTAGTCGGCGTTGAAGCGCCAGTGCTGATCGTAGACGCCGGAGTGACGCCAGTAGAACAGCCAGCGGTCGTCGTTGCTGTCGTTCTGCACCGACGGTCGCGCGGCTTTATCTTTGTTGTACTGATTGTCAGACGGCAGATAGTCCAGCTCTAACAGGCCGGCACCAAACTGCGTCAGGTAGCGGAACTCGTTCTGCAATTGCAGACCGCGCTTGCTCATGTAGTGCGGCGTAATAGTGGCATCGGCTTGAGGCGCGATGTTCCAGTAGTACGGCAGCATGAATTCGAAGCCGTTGTTGCTGCCGTATTTCGCGTTGGGGATCAGGAAGCCGGAGCGGCGGCGGTCGCCAATCGGCAGCTGCAGATACGGGCTGTAAAACACCGGCACGTTGCCGAGCTTGAAGCGCGCATTCCAGATCTCCGCCACTTCTTCTTCACGGTCCTGAATCACTTCCGAACCGACCACGCTCCAGCTGTTGGAACCCGGCAGACAGGAGGTAAAGCTGCCGTTTTCCAGAATGGTATAGCGGTTATTACCGCGCAGTTTCATCTGGTCAGCATCACCGCGACCCTGACGGCCGACCATCTGATAATTACCGTTCCACACGTTGGTGTCTTTGGTGTTCAGATTGGACCAGGCTTTCGGACCTTTCAGGATGACCTGGTTGTCGTCATAGTGCACATTACCCAGCGCATCGACGGTACGCACCGGCGTCGTTTGTCCGTCCTGCTGACGCTGATGCAGCTGCATCTCGTCGGCAACCAGACGGCTGTTCCCCTGCTGCACATCAACATTACCGGTGAACACCGCGTCGTTCGGATAGTTCCCTTTTGCTGAGTCAGAGTTGATGGTTACCGGCAGCGAATTCGCGTCGCCACTGACCAGCGGACGGTTGTAGCTCGGCACGCCCAGCATACACTGCGACATCAGATCGTCGGCCAGTGCATGCTGACTATAAAGCGCTGCACCAATCATGGTAGCCAGCAGGGTAGGTATACGTTTTTTCATACGCGGTTTCGATAATTCCATGAAAACTGGCATCATGCCGACAATCCGGACAGAGACTAACGTACCGCCCGGCGTTGCGCCAGTGTTAATCCTGCTCTGCCTGCGTTGCCGTTAGGCGCGGAGATAAATGACAGGTATGATAATGCAATTTTCAGCCGCAAGCATGGCGAATTGAGGAGTTTATGCGCTACTGGGGAAAAGTTATTGGTCTGGCTCTCGGCTTACTTTCCGGAGCAGGCTTTTGGGGCATCGTACTGGGTCTGATCATTGGTCATCTGTTTGACAAAGTGCGCAGCGTAAAAGGACAGGGCTACTTCGCCAATAATCAGGCGCGTCAGACGCTGTTCTTCAGCACCACGTTCCAGGTGATGGGCCATCTGACCAAGTCAAAAGGGCGCGTCACCGAAGCGGATATCCAGATTGCCTCTTTATTTATGGACCGCATGCAGTTGCATGGCGAGGCGCGTACCGCGGCACAGCGTGCGTTTCGTGAAGGTAAGCAGAGCGAATATCCGTTACGTAACAAGCTGCGCGAGCTGCGCAGCGCCTGCTTTGGCCGTTTCGACCTGATTCGGATGTTTCTGGAAATTCAAATCCAGGCGGCGTTTGCTGATGGTTCGCTGCATCCCAACGAGCGTCAGGTGCTATACGTCATCGCGGAAGAGCTGGGGATTTCCCGCGCGCAGTTCGACCAGTTCCTGCGCATGATGGAGGGCGGCCAGCAGTTTGGTGGCGGTTCGTCGTACGGCGGCGGCGCTTATCAGCAGGCGAAACGTGGCCCGACGCTGGAAGATGCCTGCAGCGTGCTGGGGGTGAAAAGCAGCGACGACAGCACCACCATCAAGCGCGCTTACCGCAAGCTGATGGCCGAGCACCATCCGGATAAGCTGGTGGCGAAAGGTCTGCCGCCGGAGATGATGGAGATGGCGAAGCAGAAAGCGCAGGAAATTCAGGCCGCGTACGACCTGATTCGCAAAGAGAAGGGCTTTAAATAAGGGGCGGCGGCCCCTTAAAAATCGGCCGGCTGGCGAAACGTCATGCTGTTGCCAAACGCCGGATGGGTAATGGTCAGCGATTCGGCGTGCAGCTGCAGGCGTGGCGCCATGGCTAACGCCTCGGGATGGGCATAGAAGCGATCGCCGAGAATCGGATGCCCCAGCGCCAGCAGATGCACGCGCAGCTGGTGGGAACGGCCGGTGATCGGCTTCAGCTGCACCCGCGCGCTGTTATCGGCGTCATACGCCAGCACCTGATACTCCGTCTGCGCCGGTTTACCCAGTTCCACACTCACCATCTGCTTCGGCCGGTTAGGCCAGTCGCAAATCAGCGGCAGATCGATCATGCCCTTTTCCGCCGCCGGATGTCCCCAGACGCGCGCCACGTACTGCTTCGCGGGCTCGCGCTCGCGAAACTGCCGCTTCAGCTCGCGCTCAGCCGCCTTGGTCAGCGCCACCACAATCACACCGCTGGTAGCCATATCGAGCCGGTGCACTGACTCCGCCTGCGGAAAATCACGCTGGATGCGCGTCATCACGCTGTCCTTGTGCTCCTCAAGGCGGCCGGGCACCGACAGCAAACCGCTTGGCTTGTTAACCACCATGATGTGCTCGTCCTGATACAGAATATGCAGCCAGGGGTCGAGCGGCGGATTGTAGGGTTCCATCAGCATGATTCAGCGCGGCCTCAGCGATTATTGGTGTGTCACAACGATCAGACGCAGCGCATCCAGCCGCCAGCCGGCTTCACCGAGGCTGGCCAGCACCTGCTCGCGGTTGCTCTCCAGCGCATCAACCTCATCATCACGGATGTTGGGGTTGACCGCTTTCAGCGCTTCAAGGCGCGACAGCTCGGCGCTCAGCTTCTCATCGGCTTCGGCTTTGGCCGCCGCAATTAGCGCCTGCGCTTCCGGCACGATGACTTTTTCCGCCTGCGTCAGGATGTGATGCACATCCTGCTGCACCGCGTTCACCAGCTTGCTGCCGGTATGGCGGTTGACTGCGTTGAGCTGACGGTTAAAGCTTTCGAACTCCACCTTGCCGGCGAGGTTATTTCCGGCGCGATCCATCAGCAGGCGGACCGGCGTGGGCGGCAGGAAGCGGGTAAGCTGCAGGTGCTTCGGCGCCTGTGCTTCGACCACATAGATCATCTCTACCAGCAGCGTGCCCACCGGCAGCGCCTTGTTCTTCAGCAGCGACAGCGCACAGCTGCCGGTATCGCCGGAGAGAATCAGGTCGAGACCGTTGCGAATCAGCGGATGTTCCCAGGTAATGAACTGGGTATCTTCGCGTGACAGCGCCTGGTTACGGTTAAAGGTTACGGTGCAGCCATCTTCCGGCAGGCCGGGGAAATCCGGCACCAGCATGTGGTCCGACGGCGTCAGGACGATCAGGTTATCGCTGCGATCTTCCTGGTTGATCCCGACGATATCAAACAGGTTGAGCGCAAAGTTCACCAGCTCGGTGTCGTTATCCTGCTCGCCGATGGCATCAGCCAGCGCCTGCGCGGCTTCGCCGCCGTTCGAGTTCAGCTCCAGCAGACGGTCGCGCCCCTGCTCCAGCTGCGCCTTCAGCGTATCATGCTGTTTGCGGCTCTGGGCGATAAAGTCGTCCAGCCCCTGCGGGTTGTCCGGCTCGGCCAGATACTCAATCAGCTGCGGGTAGGCGCTGTCGTAGATGGTGCGGCCGGTCGGGCAGGTGTGCTCAAACGCGTCCAGCCCTTCGTGGTACCAGCGCAGCAGCACCGCCTGGGCGGTTTTCTCCAGCCATGGCACCAGAATCTGGATGTCATGCAGCTGGCCGATACGATCGAGACGGCCGATACGCTGCTCGAGCAGATCCGGGTTAAACGGTAAATCGAACATCACCAGCCGGCTGGCGAACTGGAAGTTACGCCCTTCCGAGCCGATCTCCGAACACAGCAGCACCTGGGCGCCATCTTCCTGCGAAGCGAAGAAGGCGGCCGCGCGGTCGCGTTCGATAATCGATAGCCCTTCATGGAACACCGCGGCGCGGATGCCTTCACGCTCGCGCAGCACCTGCTCCAGCTGCAGCGCAGTGGCCGCTTTGGCGCAAATCACCAGCACTTTCTCTTTACGGTTGCTGGTGAGGTAGCCCATCAGCCACTCAACGCGCGGGTCGAAGTTCCACCAGGTGCCGCTGTCGCCTTCAAATTCCTGATAAATCTGCTCGGGATACAGCATGTCGCGCGCGCGCTCTTCCGCCGTTTTGCGCGCCGCCATAATGCCGGAGACTTTAATCGCCGTCTGATACTGCGCCGGCAGCGGCAGGCGAATCTGATGCAGTTCGCGTTTCGGGAAACCCTTCACGCCGTTACGCGTGTTACGGAACAGCACGCGGCTGGTGCCGTGGCGATCCATCAGCATCGAAATCAGCTCTTTGCGCGCGTCGTCTTTGCCGTCGCGATCGCTGTTCGCCACCTGCAGCAGCGGCTCGATGTCCTGCTCGCCGACCAGGTCGTTGATCAGGTTAATCTCCTCTTTGCTGATGGCGTGATCGGCCAGCAGCGTACTGACGGCGTCAGCCACCGGGCGGTAGTGCTGCTGTTCGGCCACGAACTGCGCGAAATCGTGGAAACGATTCGGGTCCAGCAGACGCAGGCGGGCAAAGTGGCTCTCCATGCCGAGCTGTTCCGGCGTCGCGGTCAGCAGCAGCACGCCGGCGGTCTTTTCCGCCAGCTGTTCGATAACCTGATATTCGCGGCTCGGCGCGGCTTCGCTCCACGCCAGATGGTGCGCTTCATCGACCACCAGCAGGTCCCAGTCAGCTTCGGCCAGCAGCTCCAGCCGCTGCTTATTGCGGCGGACAAAATCCAGCGAGCAGATAATCAGCTGCTCGGTATCAAACGGGTTGTCGCTGTCGTGCTGCGCTTCGGTGTAGCGATCGTCGTCAAACAGGGCAAAGCGCAGGTTGAAGCGGCGCAGCATTTCCACCAGCCACTGGTGCTGGAGGGTTTCCGGCACCACGATCAGCACGCGCTCGGCGCGTCCGGCCAGCAGCAGCTGCTGGATAATCATCCCGGCTTCAATGGTTTTACCCAGGCCGACTTCATCGGCCAGCAGCACGCGCGGTGCGTGACGGCGACCGACGTCATGTGCGATGTGCAGCTGGTGCGGAATCAGGTTGGTGCGCATGCCGCGCAGGCCGCTAATCGGCAGGCGATACTGTTCGCTCTGGTATTTGCGTGCACGGAAGCGCAGGGCAAAGCGATCCATGCGGTCCAGCTGGCCGGCAAACAGGCGATCCTGTGGTTTGCTGAACACCAGTTTGCTGTCGAGCATCACTTCGCGCAGCACCACGTTGCTTTCGTCGGTATCAAGACGCGTGCCGATGTAAGTCACTAAATCGTTTTCGTTGCGGACTTCATCAACCTGCATCTGCCAGCCTTCGTGGCTGGTGACGGTATCACCCGGATTAAAAATCACGCGGGTGACCGGAGAATCATTACGGGCATAGAGGCGGTTTTCGCCGGTGGCGGGAAACATCAGTGTGACCATGCGCGTATCCAGCGCCACGACTGTCCCCAGTCCCAGCTCACTTTCCGTATCACTAATCCAGCGTTGACCCAGTGTAAAAACCATATATTTTTTGCTCGATTCTCTAAAAGATAGAAAGACGTTCGCCTGCTCTCAGACAATACCCCACCGCCAGACAGTTATCTGGTCAGCTGGTGCACGCGGTGAGAATCAGGAAGGGCGCTATGGTACTGGATGGCAGGGCATTCGTCACCTGTCAAAAAAGCCCCAGTTGCCCGGTGATCAGTGTAGCAAAGTCATCGCCGACAAACGGTAAAATCCCTTCGGCGATCGGCTGCAGCTGTTTGCTGACGTAGTGATCGTAATCCAGCGGCGTGCTGCGCGCTTCCAGCGGCTCCGGCCCGGCGGTGGCCATGACGTAGCGGATCGATCCGCCGTTCTGATACTGCAGCGGACGCTGCAGTTTACGGTTATGTTCATCGGCGAGGCGCGCGGCACGCACGTGGGGCGGCACGTTGCGTTCGTAATCTTTCAGCGGCCGGCGCAGGCGCTTTTTATATACCAGCAGATCGTCCAGCTCACCGGCCAGCAGCTGTGCCACGGTGTCGCGAATGTAATCCTGCCAGGGTTCACCGCGGAAGATGCGGCCATATAGCGTCTGCTGGAACTGCTGCGCCAGCGGCGTCCAGTCGGTGCGCACCGATTCTAGTCCCTTAAACACCAGCCGTTCGTCGCCGTCGCGGCGAATCAGTCCGGCATAGCGCTTTTTACTGCCCTGTTCGGCCCCGCGTATGGTTGGCATCAGGAAGCGGCTGAAGTGGGTTTCATACTCCAGCTCCAGCGCGCTGTCGAGACCGTAAGTCTGCTGCAGATGCTGTTGCCACCAGCGATTGACGTGCCCGGCCAGCCGCTGGCCGATCGCGGCGGCATCGGCTTCGCTGTGGGCGCTTTTCAGCCAGACAAAAGTAGAATCGGTGTCACCGTAAATCACGTCAAAACCTTCGGCTTCAATCAGCTCACGCGTTTGCTGCATGATGGCGTGACCGCGCAGGGTGATCGATGAGGCGAGGCGCGGATCGAAAAAGCGACAGGCGCTGGTGCCAAGTACGCCATAAAAAGCGTTCATGATGATCTTCAGCGCCTGCGACAGCGGCTGGTTGCCATCGCGTTTGGCGGCCTCGCGCCCCTGCCAGATCTGCCCGACAATCGCCGGTAAACAGTGGGTGCGGCGCGAAAAGCGCGCGTGGCGAAAACCGGGAACCGAATCGGCGTCGTCCGGATGCGCCAGGCCTTCGACCAGCCCGACCGGATCGATCAGAAAGGTGCGGATGATCGACGGATAGAGGCTTTTATAATCCAGCACCAGCACCGAATCATACAGTCCGGGGCGCGAATCCATCACGTAGCCGCCAGGGCTGGCTTCCGGTGCCACTTCGCCGAGATTGGGCGCGACAAAGCCGGCGCGGTGCATTCGCGGAATATACAGGTGGCTGAACGCCGCCACCGATCCGCCGTGGCGATCCACCGCCAGGCCATTGACGGTGGCGCGCTCCAGCAAAAACGGCATGATGGCGGTGTGCTGGAAAATACGCGTAACCAGCTCGCAATCCTTCAGGTTGTAGGTGGCCAGCGCCGGTTTGTCGTGGGCAAAGCGCCAGTTGATCTCTTCCATGCGCTGCCACGGATTGTTGATGGCTTTGCCTTCGCCCAGCAGCTCGCGCGACACCGCCTCCAGGCTAAATGAGGCGAAGTCCCAGAACGCCGATTTCAGCGCCTCGATACCGTCAATCACCAGCCGGCCGCTGGCCTGAGCGAAGAACACGCCGGGCTTAAAGCCGTGCTCGCGCCACTCCAGCGGCTGCTGCTGACGGCCAAGACGCAGCGGAATACCGTAGCGGTCGGCATGTTTTTGCAGCACGCGCAGGTCGAACTGCACCACGTTCCAGCCGATGATGACATCGGGATCGTGACGGGCGAACCAGGCGTTAAGCTGCTCCAGCAGCTGTGGCCGGCTGTCGAGGTAGATCAGCTCAAAATCCAGCTGGCTGGCATCACCGTTCGGCGGGCCGAGCATATACACCTGGCGCTGGCCGCAGCCCTCCAGCCCGATGCAGTACAGCTCGCCGTGCTCGGTGGTTTCGATGTCGAGCGACACCCATTTCAGCTGCGGACGGTAATCGGGATGCGGCTTGAGGCGCGCGTTGACGAGGCTGTCGCCGCGCGGCTCGCCGCTGAACCACACCGGTGCCGTGATAAAGCGCTCCATCAGGTAGCGTTCCGGCGGGCGGATATCTGCTTCATAAACCGCAATGCCGTTTTCACGCAGGCGTTTTTCGATGCTTTGCAGCTGTCGGTGGCTGCGGCAATAGAGTCCCAGCACCGGTCGGCGCCGGAAATCTTTCAGATCCAGCGGTTGCAGGCGCGTATGGCGCTCGTCGCGAATCAGCGCTTCGGTTTGCGCCTGGAACTCCCGGGGAATAAACGCCACCGACTCCTGCGCAGGCAGCACCAGGCGCTGCGGGCCCTGGTCGGTGGCCAGCCACAGCACTACTTCGCTGCCGGTCGGGGTATCCCGCCAGTGGCGAGTCAGCAAAAATCCTGCGCGCGGTTCGGTCACGTTAACTCCGGAGAATGAATTCATTTCAGTATATCATGGATGTTTATACAGTGTACTGCCGGTGGTGCCGTCGTCTGCGCGGCGCGGGCGTGCGGCAGCGCGGGGAATTGCTTGACGCTGTGGGGCTGTCTCAGGACAATCCAGCCTCTATATTCCGCAGAGGATAGTTATGGAAGCCTGGATCCAACACCTGTTTACGCAATCGCTGGAGTACGCGCTGATTGCCGTGGCGCTGGTGACCTTTCTTGAGTCGCTGGCGTTTGTCGGCCTGCTGCTGCCGGGAACGGTCCTGATGGCCAGCCTCGGCGCGCTGGTGGGCAGCGGACAAATCGGGCTCTATCCGGCGTGGGCCGCCGGGCTGGCCGGCTGTCTGATTGGCGACTGGGTGTCGTACGGCATTGGCTGGAAATTCCAGGGACCGCTGCACCGCTGGAAATACCTGCAAAAATACAAAGGGCTGCTGGATAAAACCGAGCACGCGCTGCATCAGCACAGCATGTTCACCATCCTCGTGGGGCGCTTTGTCGGACCGACGCGTCCGCTGATTCCGCTGGCGGCCGGCATGCTGGAGCTGCCGGTGCGTAAATTTCTGCCGCCGAACATTATCGGCTGCATCCTGTGGCCGCCGGCTTACCTGATGCCGGGCATTCTGGCGGGCGTGGCGATCGACGTGCCGCAGGCGGCGCAGGGCGACAGCTTCAAATGGCTGCTGCTGGCGGTGGCGCTGCTGCTGTGGATCGGCGGCTGGCTGCTGTGGCGCTGGTGGCGCAGCGGCAAAAGCGTCGACTGGGCCACGCCTTATCTGCCACTGGCGCGGCTGCGCTGGCTGGCTCCGCTGATGGCGCTCATCGGCGTCGGTGCCTTTATTGCGCTGCTGTTCCACCCGATGATGCCGATTTTTCTGCAGCTGCTGTGGAAAGTGTTCTTCGCTTAACGCGGCTGAACGCCAAGGATGGCGGCCGCCGGGCTTTCACCGCGCAGCAGGCTGGCGGTGCTGCCATCCCAGTACACCCGACCGTCAACAATCACCAGGCTGCGTGACGCAATCTGCTGCGCATCTTCCAGACTGTGTGACACCATCAGCAGCGTAATAGCGCGCGCCTCGCACACCGCGCGCACCAGCTGCAGCATCTCACTGCGCAGCGCCGGATCGAGTGCCGAAAACGGTTCGTCGAGCAGCAGCACCGGCTGATTGCGCAGCAGGCAGCGCGCCAGCGCCACACGCTGCCGCTGGCCGCCGGAGAGCTGGCCGGGCAGACGCGTCAGCATCGATTCCAGCCCGGTTTGCGCCGCAATCTGCTCTACCTGCTTCTGCTGTTGGCGCGTCAGCTTCAGGCCGGGATGCAGGCCCAGCCCCAGATTTTGCTGCACCGTCAGGTGCGGAAACAGATTGTTCTCCTGAAACAGCATCGATACCGGCCGCGCGGCAGGCACGCTGCGGGTGTGGTCGACGCCATCGATCAGCAGGCTGCCCTGGCTCACCGGCAGAAAGCCGCCGAGCAGGCTCAGCAGGGTACTTTTGCCCGCGCCGCTCGGGCCGAGAATGGCGAGACGTTCACCGGCCTGTGCGCTAAAGCTGAAGCGCATCGGCAGATGCTGGTAGAGATAAGTAAGGTTATTCAGTGTCAGCATGGCGACCCGGTAATTTTTCCATCAGCGTAAACAGCAGCAGGCATAACAGCAGCAGTAGCAGCGCGGTCACCGCGCCATCGGCACCGCGATAGGCGCCAATCTGCTGGAACAGATAAAACGGCAGGGTGCGGAAATCGGCGCTGCCGAACAGCGCCACCACGCCGAAATCGCCAATCGACAGCACGCAGGCAAAGGCCAGCGCCTGTGCCAGCGGACGTTTCAGCGCCCGCAGTTCAATCAGCCGCAGGCGAGTAAACCCGCTAATACCCAGCGAGGCGCACAGCTGAGCGTAGCGCGCGCTGAGGTCGCGCATCGGATTTTCCAGCACTTTCATCGCGTAGGGGATGGCGATCAGCGCGTTGGTGAAGATCACCAGCGCATCGGCGCGCTGCGGCAGGCCAACGGTGGCGTTGAACAGCAGGAAGAACCCACTCGCCAGCACAATGCCCGGCATTGCCAGAATCAGCATCCCGCTCAGTTCCATCGCCTGCGCGGCACAGCGATGCTGGCGCTGACGCAGTTCGCGGCTGCTCCACAGCAGCATCATGGTCAGCAGCACGCACAGCACACCGGCACCGAGTGCGATGCGCAGCGACGTCCACGTCGCCTGCCACAGCGCGGGCTGTTGCAGCGCGCCGGCAATGCCGCCGCGTAAGCCGTCGACCAGCACCGCCGCCAGCGGTGGCAGCAGTAACAGCAGCGCCAGCGTAATCAGCAGCGTATCCGCGACGCGTGCGCGCCAGGAATCCTGCGGATCGCGCCAGCCGCGCACCGTCTGGCTACCGGCCGGAATCGCTTTACTGAAGCGCTGACTGAGCAGCACCAGCAGCAGACAGCAGCCAAGCTGCAACAATGCCAGCAGCGCGGCGCGGCCGGGATCGTAATCAAAGCTAAGTGCCTGATAAATGGCCAGCTCCAGCGTGGTAGCCTGCGGACCGCCACCCAGTGCCAGCACGGTGGCAAAACTGGCGAAGCACAGCATAAAGATCAGCGCCGCCGTTGGCAGCAGCGGACGCCGCAGCCACGGCCACTCCAGCAGGCGAAACAGCGACCAGCCGCGCAGACCGAGCTGCGCCGCCAGCTGGCGCTGCTCGCCGGGAATGCTCTCCAGCGCCTGCAGCAGCATGCGCGTCGCCAGCGGCAGATTAAAGAACACGTGCGCCAGCAAAATGCCCTGCAGGCCGTAAGGCGAGAAGTGATAGTCGATACCGACGGCAGCGCACAGCTGCGCCAGCCAGCCGCTGCGCCCATAGACGCTCAGCAGACCGAATACGGCGACCAGCACCGGCAGCACCAGCGTCATGGCGCACAGGCGCAGCAGCAGGGTGCGGCCGGTAAAACGGCGGCGATAGAGCGCGCGGGCCAGCAGAATGGCTGGCAGCACCGAAAGCAGCGCTGACAGCAGCGCCTGTTCAAAGGAGAACGCCAGCACATGGTGCAGATAGCTATCGCTGAGCAGCGCGCGCCAGTCGGTGGCCGGCGCGGCGAGCAGCAGGGCACCGAGCGCCAGCAGCGCGACCGCACACAATAGCAGTGCGCTAAGCGCTCCGGGCAGCAGCCAGCCGGGCATCAGCGGCTGACGGCGCGCTGCCACGCGCTAATCCACGCCGCGCGATGGTCGGCCACCTCTGTCGGGGTGTATTGCAGCGCATTCGCGGGCACCGGTAACGCCTGATAACCGGCGGGTAAATCGCTTTTGATCACCGGATACATCCAGTTGCCGGTGGG
Organism: Pantoea sp. SGAir0184; assembly: GCF_043544755.1. NCBI lineage: Bacteria > Pseudomonadati > Pseudomonadota > Gammaproteobacteria > Enterobacterales > Erwiniaceae > Pantoea > Pantoea sp. SGAir0184. Next base: position 3,499,463 of record NZ_CP028050.1, on the reverse strand, counting down.
AATGGTGCTCTGAAACGCTGGCGACACCATAAACTGCATGAATTGCTGCGCCAGCTGCGGCTGTTTGCTGCTGGCGAGCTGCGCGCCCACTTCTACCTGCAGATAGTGACCTTCGCTGAACGGCGCGGCGGCGTAGTTATCCTTTTTTTCTTCAATAAGGTGATAAGCCGGCGAGGTGGTGTAGCTCAGTACCAGATCGCTTTCGCCTTTGAGGAACAGACCATAAGCTTCGCTCCAGCCTTTGGTGACGGTCACGGTTTTGCTGGCCAGCTTCTGCCAGGCCGCCGGCGCGTCATCGCCGTACACTTTCTGCATCCACAGCAGCAGACCGAGTCCCGGCGTGCTGGTGCGCGGATCTTCATAAATCACCCGCCATTTTTTCGGGCTTTCGACCAGCTCCTTCAGGCTGTGCGGCGGATTCTTCAGCTTGTTTTTGTCATAAACGAACGCGAAGTAGCCGTAATCAAACGGGATAAAAGTGTCATTGTTCCAGCCGTCCGGCAGTTGTAGCCCGCGGGTATCCACCGTGCTTTTGCTGAACAGGCCGGTTTTTTCCGCCGCCTGAATCAGGTTATTGTCCAGCCCCAGTACCACGTCGGCCTTGCTGTTCTTTCCTTCCATACGCAGGCGATTAAGCAGCGATACGCCATCCTCCAGCGCCACATAGTTCAGCTCACAGCCGCAGCGGGCCTCAAAGGCTTTTTTCACTGCCGGACCGGGGCCCCAGTCGGCGGCGAACGAGTCGTAGGTATACACGGTGAGGACGGGTTTGGCCGCCAGAGCTGGCGCAGCGATCAGCAGCAACAGGGGCAGAACTTTATTTAACACTTTGCGTTCCTTAAGGAGAAGGTAAGGTTGCGTCGCAAAGGATCTGAGGGCGGAGCATCTCAAATCCCTACGCCGGTACGAGCCGGATCAGGTTCGACGGGTCTCTCTCAGCCAGTTAACCGGCACCCCGTTGAGAACGACATATTCTAGACATTTACAGGACAACGCGAAAGGTTCACCTGCCGGTCGTGTTGTCCGATGCTGCCCTTTTTACAGCTCCGGCGGGGCGAACCAGGCAGACTTGAAGTCAAACCAGCCGAGCGTGTTCAGCCGCACGCCACGCATGCTGCGCTGGCCCTCCAGCAGCAGCCAGTGATGAAACAGCGGATGCAGATAGTCGCTGTTTACCAGCTGTTTGCTCCACTCCGCCAGCGGCAGCGCTTTCTCTCGCCAGCGCGCGGCGTCGGCCTGCCAGTCGAGCGGGATACAGTGATGCATCAGCGGTAGCTCGTAGAGCTGAGCGAACAGGGCGTAGTCGAGCGGCAGGGTAAAGTTGACGCTGCCCAGCCAGATGTCACTCTCGCCCGCGCCGTCGAACCAGCTTTCGTAGCTCACTTCACGGGTAATCAGCTCAACGCCCTGCTGCGCCAGCAGTGGCCGCAGCGCATTGGCGATGCCCTCGTGTTCGACGTGGTGGCTGTACCAGCTGAGCGTCAGCTGGGTCACGCCGTCGGGCTTGTGGGCTGGGGTGATATCGCGCCGATGGTGCCAGCGCGGCAGCAGGCCATAAGCCGGGAACCAGTATCGCTGATAGCCGACGCCGGCATGATTGAGCAGCGCGATAGGGTTAAGCAGATCGCTCACCCAGCGGCGGAAACCGGCATCGCGCCCGCGTTCAGAGCGCTGATCGAACAAAAGAAAATAGCAGCCCTCTTCGAGGCGACTCTCTTCCGATTTTTCGTCGTCGTTTTCGCCTTCCAGTTTTACACCGGCGTAGACCAGCTCATCGCTGATCTCCGGCAGCACCCAGATCGAGACATCATCAATCAGCGCGCGGTAGCCGAAGTAGTCATCAAACGCGGCGATTTTCAGCTGGGTTTGCTGATTGCGCACCACGCTGTACGGACCGGTGCCAATGGGCTGACGGGCGAAGTGGCGCAGCGTCGGCCACTCACGCGGCAGAATCATGGCGCTGACGCTGGCCAGCAGCCACGGCAGCCAGCAGTCCGGCTGGCTGAGATGGATATCCAGCGTCCACGGCGCCGGCGAGTGCAGTTGGTCGATGTGCGAAAACAGCGGCTGGCTGCGCACCCGCTCCAGCGAGGCGATGACATCCTCCATCTCCAGCTCGCGACCATGATGAAAGCGGATTGCCGGCCGCAGGAAGAAGCGCCAGTGCAGCGGAGAGGTTTGCTGCCAGTGATGGGCAATGTCGGCGGCGATTTCCCCCTTTTCCTCATTTATACGCGTCAGGCCGCTGAATATCTGTCGCGCCAGATGGGTTTCTGAACGGCGCAGCGGCGAGCCGGGCAGCAGGTTAGGCAGGGGCCGGTAGTAGAGCACGCGCAATATATGCTTGCCCTGGCGAAAGCTGCGGCCAAGGTGCGCGGCAATCATCTGCCGCACCTGGTTTTTATCGCCCACCAGTTGCACCAGCTGGTCGATGCGATCATGCTCCAGCAGGTCTTCGGCGCGCTGCTGCTGTAGCGCCAGTCCGGTGTAGCAGAAACTCAGCAGCGAGCGTTTACCGCGACCGGCTTCAGCCTGCCAGATCAGCCAGCCCGCCGCCTGCATGGCGTTCAGCAGGTTACGCATGTGGCGGCGTGAGCAGTGCAGCAGTTCAGCCAGCTCGCTCAGCGTGGTTTCCTGATCCTGGCCCTGACAGTGTTGCCACAGGCGAATGAACTGCTGTTGCAGACGCGCAGAGGACATAAAAGGGGAACTCCTTCTCGACTTCGCTCAGTTTTTCCTGCCCCATATTAGAGGCATACTGGCGGGCAATGGAAGAGCGGGAGGCATTCAGCAATGAATGGCGCTCTGCCAGCGGTTCCGCCGACGTGGAACCTTTTCTGAGTAGGGTGCAATTTCACCGCCAGCGGAGTTTTTCTCTGCTGGCTTTTTTCGTTTTGCTGTGGAATCTTCTACGCTGTTTTTTTCCCGGTCTTTTTCCTCAAAGGGATTTCTGCATGAAATCGCTGTTACCGCGGCCGCGCCGCCTGAATCCGGTTTACCTCTCCTTTATGGCGGTGTCGTTTATGGTCGGCGTGGCGGGGGCGTTACAGGCGCCGACGCTCAGCCTGTTTTTGACGCGCGAGGTGCAGGTGCGGCCGTTCTGGGTCGGCCTGTTCTTTACCATCAACGCCGTCGCCGGGATCGTGATCAGCCTGCTGATGGCGAAGCGTTCGGATAACCGTGGCGATCGCCGTCATCTGATCCTGTTTTGCTGCCTGATGGCGGTGGCCAACGCGCTACTGTTTGCCTTTAACCGTCACTATCTGACGCTCATCACCCTCGGCGTGCTGCTGTCGGCGCTGGCCAGCGTGGCGATTCCGCAGATCTTCGCGCTGGCGCGGGAATATGCCGATCAGTCGGCGCGTGAAGTAGTGATGTTCAGTTCGGTGATGCGCGCGCAGCTGTCGCTGGCGTGGGTGATTGGGCCGCCGCTGTCGTTCGCGCTGGCGCTCAACTACGGCTTCATCACGCTGTTCTGCGTGGCGGCGGTGATTTTTCTGCTGAGTATGCTGCTGATCTGGCGCACGCTGCCCTCGGTGCCGCGCATCGCCGCCACGCCGGAGCAGGTGCTGATGCAGCTCAGCCCGTGGAAAGACAGCCAGGTGCGGCTGCTGTTTATCGCCTCGGTGGTGATGTGGGCGTGTAATACCATGTATATCATTGATATGCCGCTGTATATTAGCGCAACCCTTGGCCTGCCGGAGAAGCTGGCGGGTCTGCTGATGGGCACAGCCGCCGGGCTGGAGATCCCGATCATGCTGCTGGCCGGCCATTACGCGAAGCGCTACGGCAAGCGCAAGCTGATGCTGCTGGCGCTGGTGGCAGCGATTGTGTTTTATCTCGGGCTGGTGCTGTTCCGTTCTCAAACCGCGCTGATGGTGCTGCAGCTATTTAACGCCGCGTTTATCGGCATCATCGCCGGCATAGGTATGCTGTGGTTTCAGGATTTGATGCCGGGCCGTGCCGGTGCGGCGACCACCATGTTCACCACCTCGATTTCAACCGGGTTGATTATCGCCGGCCTGATCCAGGGGATACTGAGTGAGCGCTTTGGTCATGAGTCGGTGTACTGGCTGGCGCTGGTGATGGCGGTGGTGGCGCTGGTGCTGGCGGCGCGGGTACGGGATGCGCGGTGAGGGCGGTGTGGAGATTGAAGGTCGCCATCAATGGCGACCAAATTACTGACGCGTTTGCTGTAGGGTGCGCCTTGCTGCGCACCGGGTAAACCTTAACGCAGAAACGCTGGCTGGCTGGATTCGTAGCTGGCGATGGACGCTTCATGCTGCAGCGTCAGGCCAATGCTGTCGAGGCCGTTGATCATGCAGTGACGGCGGAAGCTGTCGATTTCAAAGCTATAAACCTTGTCGCCGGCGGTGACGGTCTGCGCTTCGAGATCGACGGTGAAGCGGATGCCCGGCTGCGCGGCCACCAGTTTGAACATTTCATCGACCTGCTCTTCGCTCAGCTTCACCGGCAGCAGCTGGTTGTTGAAGCTGTTACCGTAGAAGATGTCGGCGAAACTCGGCGCAATCACCACGTGAAAACCGAAGTCGGTCAGCGCCCACGGCGCGTGTTCACGCGAGGAGCCGCAGCCAAAGTTCTCGCGCGCCAGCAGGATGCTGGTGCCTTTGAACTCCGGCTTATTCAGCACGAAGCTGGCGGTCGGCTGGGTGCCGGCATCATCATCAAAACGCCAGTCGTGGAACAGGTGCGCGCCAAAGCCGGTGCGCGTCACTTTCTGCAAAAACTGCTTCGGGATGATGGCATCGGTGTCGACGTTTGCGGCATCCAGTGGGGCCACAATCCCGGTGTGTTGGGTAAATTTGTTCGCCATGGCTTAAGCTCCCTGAGTCAATTCACGAATGTCGGCAAAACGACCGGTTACCGCCGCCGCAGCAGCCATCGCCGGGCTCACCAGATGGGTGCGACCGCCGCGACCCTGGCGACCTTCAAAGTTACGGTTACTGGTTGAGGCACAGCGCTCGCCCGGATTCAGACGATCGTTGTTCATCGCCAGGCACATCGAACAGCCCGGCAGACGCCATTCAAAACCGGCTTCGAGGAAGATTTTGTCCAGGCCTTCGGCTTCAGCCTGCGCTTTCACCGGACCAGAACCCGGCACCACCATCGCAACTACGCCCGGCGCCACTTTGCGGCCTTTGGCGATCGCGGCAGCCGCGCGCAGATCTTCGATACGTGAGTTGGTGCAGGAACCGATAAACACTTTATCGATCGCTACCTCAGTCAGTTTGATGCCCGGCTGCAGATCCATATAGGCCAGCGCTTTCTCGGCGGAAGCACGTTCAACCGGATCGGCAAACGAGGCCGGATTCGGGATGGCCTGATCCACGGCCATCACCTGGCCCGGATTGGTGCCCCAGGTGACCTGCGGCGCGATATCGGCAGCATTCAGGGTCACAACGGCGTCAAACTTCGCGTCGCTGTCGGACTTCAGGGTGCGCCAGTAAGCCACCGCCTGTTCCCACTGCTCGCCCTTCGGCGCAAACTGCTTGTCTTTCAGATAGGCAAACGTGGTGTCATCCGGTGCCACCAGTCCCGCTTTGGCGCCCATCTCAATCGCCATGTTGCACAGCGTCATGCGGCCTTCCATGCTCAGCGCTTCAATCGCCGGGCCACAGAATTCAACCACGTGACCGGTGCCGCCGGCGCTGCCGGTTTTACCGATGATCGCCAGTACGATGTCTTTGGCGGTGATGCCCGGCGCAGCTTCGCCCAGCACTTCAATCTTCATGGTTTTCGCCCGGCCCTGTTTCAGGGTCTGGGTGGCGAACACGTGCTCCACTTCGGAGGTGCCGATACCGAACGCCAGGGAACCGAAGGCGCCGTGCGTGGCGGTGTGCGAGTCGCCGCAAACGATGGTCATGCCCGGCAGCGTCATGCCCTGCTCAGGACCGATCACGTGCACAATGCCCTGGAACGGGTGGTTCAGGTCATACAGCTGAATGCCGAACTCAGCACAGTTCTTCATCAGCTCCTGCATCTGGATACGCGCCATTTCACCCGAGGCGTTGATGTCTTTGGTCTGGGTGGAAACGTTGTGGTCCATGGTGGCAAAGGTCTTCGACGGCTGGCGCACTTTGCGGCCGTGCGCACGCAGACCGTCAAACGCCTGCGGCGAGGTGACTTCGTGAATCAGGTGACGATCGATATACAGTAACGGCGTTTCGTCTGGCGCTTCGTGAACGACATGTGCATCAAATAACTTCTGGTATAAGCTTTTCATTTTGTTATTTTTCCTCGCTGATGTAACCGGCAATGATGCTGCCCATTTCATCGGTGCTCACGGCAGGGCCGTCACCGGCCAAATCACGGGTGCGATGGCCCGCTTCCAGCGCACGGCTTACCGCGCGCTCAATGCTATCCGCAGCGGCGTCAGCGTTCAGGCTGAAACGCAGCAGCATCGCCAGCGACAGAATCTGCGCAATCGGGTTAGCAATGTTCTGGCCGGCGATATCCGGTGCGGAACCGCCCGCCGGTTCGAACAGGCCGAATCCCTCTTCATTCAGGCTGGCCGAAGGCAGCATGCCCATCGAGCCGGTAATCATCGCGCACTCGTCCGACAGAATGTCACCAAACAGATTCGAGCAGAGTAAAACGTCAAACTGCGACGGATCCTTAATCAGCTGCATGGTGGCGTTGTCGATGTACATATGGCTCAGCTGCACATCCGGATAATCTTTTGCCACTTCGTTGACGATTTCACGCCACATCACCGAGGTCGCCAGCACGTTAGCTTTATCAACGGAAGTCACTTTGTTACGACGCTTGCGCGCAGCTTCAAAGGCGTTGCGGGCAATACGTTCGATTTCAAAACGGTGATAGACCTCGGTATCAAAAGCGCGTTCATGCGCGCCGCTGCCTTCGCGGCCTTTCGGCTGGCCGAAATAGATGCCACCGGTCAGCTCACGCACGCACAGGATATCGAAGCCGCGGGCGGCGATGTCACTGCGCAGCGGGCAAAATGCTTCCAGACCTTTGTACAGTGCCGCCGGGCGCAGGTTGCTGAACAGTTTGAAGTGTTTACGCAGCGGCAGCAGCGCACCGCGCTCAGGCTGGCCAGCCGGCGGCAGGTGTTCCCATTTTGGACCGCCGACCGAGCCGAACAGAATGGCATCGGCCTGCTCAGCACCGGCCACGGTGGCGGCGGGTAAAGGTTCACCGTGACGATCGATGGCGATACCGCCGACATCATATTCGCTGGTGGTGATGCGCATATCGAAGCGCGCGCGAATCGCGTCGAGAACTTTCATGGCCTGCGCCATCACTTCCGGACCGATTCCGTCGCCTGGCATTACCGCAATATGATAAGACTGAGTCATAGTTACACCGTTTCCTTCTGATCTTTAAATTTACGCTGCAATTCTTTTTCGACCTGCTTTGCCCGCCAGATGTTGTTCAGGGCATTCACCATCGCTTTCGCCGAGGATTCGACGATATCGGTCGCCAGGCCCACGCCGTGGAATTTACGCCCGTTGTAGTTGACCACGATATCGACCTGACCCAGCGCGTTTTCGCCGTGGCCTTTCGCGGTCAGCTTGTAGTTCACCAGCTCAGCATCGAAGCCGGTGATACGGTTAATAGCCTGATAAACAGCATCAACCGGACCGTTACCGGTGGCGGCGTCGGCTTTGGCCTCTTCGCCGCAGCCCAGCTGCACCGACGCCGTCGCAGTGACGCTGGAGCCTGTCTGCACGTTGAATTCGTTCAGCTGGAAGTACTCCGGCTCTTCATTCTGCTTATTAATGAAGGCCAGCGCTTCCAGGTCGTAATCGAACACCTGGCCTTTTTTGTCCGCCAGCTTCAGGAAGGCGTCGTACAGCGTATCCAGGTTGTAATCGGACTCTTTGTAACCCATCTCTTCCATACGGTGCTTCACGGCGGCACGGCCGGAGCGGGAGGTCAGGTTCAGCTGAATTTTGTGCAGGCCAATCGATTCTGGCGTCAGGATTTCGTAGTTTTCGCGGTTCTTCAGCACGCCATCCTGATGAATGCCGGAGGAGTGGGCGAAGGCGTTGGAACCGACCACCGCTTTGTTGGCCGGGATCGGCATGTTGCAGATCTGGCTGACAATCTGGCTGGTGCGGTAGATTTCCTGATGATTGATATTGGTGTGCACGTTCATGATCTGCTGACGGGTTTTAATCGCCATGATCACCTCTTCCAGCGCACAGTTACCGGCGCGCTCGCCCAGGCCGTTCAGCGTGCCTTCGACCTGACGCGCACCGGCCAGCACTGCCGCAATGGCGTTACCGGTCGCCATGCCCAGATCGTCATGGGTGTGTACCGACAGAATCGCTTTGTCGATGTTGGGTACGCGCTGTACCAGCTGACCAATAATGTTGGCGTACTCGCCCGGCAGGGTGTAGCCCACGGTGTCCGGAATATTGATGGTGGTGGCGCCGGCGTTGATTGCGGCTTCTACCATGCGGCACAGGTCGTCAATCGGCGTACGGCCACCGTCTTCGCAGGAGAACTCAACGTCATCGGTATAGTTGCGCGCCCGCTTAATCATGTGCACCGCGCGTTCAATCACTTCCGGCAGCGTGCTGCGCAGTTTAGTGGCGATGTGCATCGGCGAAGTGGCGATAAAGGTGTGAATACGGAAGGCGTCGGCCACGCGCAGCGATTCGTAAGCCGCGTCGATATCTTTCTCGACACAGCGCGCCAGACCACACACGCGGCTGTTTTTGATGGTCCGGGCAATAGTCTGCACGGATTCGAAATCACCCGGCGAAGAGACCGGAAAACCGACTTCCATTACATCCACGCCCATCCGTTCCAGCGCCAGGGCGATCTGCAGTTTTTCTTTAACACTCAGGCTGGCCTGTAATGCCTGTTCGCCGTCGCGCAGAGTGGTATCGAAAATTATTACTTGCTGGCTCATGGTCATCTTCCTTTTGCATTGACTTCGCCGGTGCTACGAGCATAAAAAAACCCGCGCAGTGGCGCGGGTTTTTTAACTTTCAGCAGGTTCGAATCAGTTGTTGATTTCGCCCACGAGTCTACCGCGCAAACTGGATGCGTTAAGTAGTAGACCGAGTAGACGAAAAGAACGTGACATGAATCAAACCTCGTAAAATGAGTGCTGCACATATTGGTACTGGATTCGCCTGGCGATGTCAACCCTAAGTGAATGGGTATTTCTCTGGCCGGAAAAGGGCGATGTGCTGGGATTATCGGCCATCACAGAGCATTGCCATTAATAAACGGTGGCTTAGCGCGTTATGCCACTTTAAAAAATCTTTTAAAAAAAGCGGATAATTTTAAGTTGCTGAATTATATGTTTTTAGTCAGGCTTATTCGTCAGGTGGAAAAACAAGATAAAGCTTGTTGCTTAGCAGATTGTGATGTGGAAGAGGGATTTAAGAGTTAATCACGCCAGAAACGCGGTAATGGAAAAAATTGTGGGCTAAACACGCTGGCAATATGAAAATCATATTTCTTACAACACGCTGTAAATAATCTGCAAACCAGCATTTTCCTCTGTCCATATGCCATCGCATTAGTTTATTCCTCCCGGGCGATAATCACGCGTCAGTGCCTTTTTTGCCACTGACAGCGCCGTGCCGCCTTATGACGTTTGCAGCCCGGGTTTTCTGCGGTTATGGTAATCGACCTACTCTCAAAAGAATCCACGCAGGTAGATTCCCTGTACCTGGAAGACGGAATGCATAGCGTCTTCTGAGCATAAACATAAGGTTTTGATCTTAATTGGCAATAAAGGGACAGATGCGAGCGGCACGCAGGATAGCGTTTGCTGGCGCAGCTGGCTCTCAAGCCTGGAGGCAGAAAATGGAGATGTTGTCAGGAGCCGAAATGGTCGTCCGTTCGTTAATCGATCAGGGCGTTAAGCAGGTATTCGGTTATCCGGGCGGTGCGGTGCTCGATATTTATGATGCGCTGCAAACGGTCGGTGGTATTGACCACGTGCTGGTGCGTCACGAGCAGGGCGCCGTACATATGGCGGATGGCCTGGCGCGCGCGACCGGCGAAGTCGGCGTGGTGCTGGTCACCTCAGGTCCTGGCGCTACCAACGCCATCACCGGCATTGCGACCGCTTATATGGATTCCATTCCGCTGGTGATCCTCTCCGGTCAGGTGCCGTCCTCGCTGATTGGCTATGACGCCTTCCAGGAGTGCGACATGGTGGGGATTTCGCGTCCGGTGGTGAAGCACAGCTTCCTGGTGAAAAGCACCGAAGAGATTCCGACAGTGCTGAAAAAAGCCTTCTGGCTGGCGGCCAGCGGTCGTCCGGGACCAGTGGTGATCGATCTGCCAAAAGATATTCTGAATCCGGCCAATAAGCTGCCGTACGTGTGGCCGGAAACCGTCAGCATGCGCTCTTACAATCCGACGCTGCAGGGCCACAAAGGCCAGATCAAGCGCGCGCTGCAGACGCTGCTGGCGGCGCACAAGCCGGTAATTTATGTCGGCGGCGGGGCCATTACTTCAGGCTGCGAGGCGGAACTGCTGCAACTGGCAGAGCAGCTGAATATTCCGGTCACCACCTCGCTGATGGGGCTGGGCGCGTTCCCGGGCACGCATCGCCAGTGCGTGGGCATGCTCGGTATGCACGGCACCTATGAAGCCAACATGACCATGCACAATGCCGATCTGATCTTTGGTATCGGCGTACGCTTTGACGACCGCACCACCAACAATCTGGCGAAGTATTGCCCGAATGCCACCGTGATGCACATTGACGTCGATCCGACCTCGATCTCCAAAACCGTCAGCGCCGATATTCCGATTGTCGGCGATGCCAGACAGACGCTGACGCAGATGCTGGAGCTGCTGGCGCAGAGTGAGGCGAAGCAGGAGCTCGACAGCCTGCGTGACTGGTGGCAGAGCATTGAAGGCTGGCGCAGCCGCAAGTGCCTGGAGTTTGACCGTACCAGCGACAAAATCAAACCGCAGGCGGTGATCGAAACCATTTGTCGTCTGACGCACGGTGAGGCGTATGTGACCTCGGACGTCGGCCAGCACCAGATGTTCGCCGCGCTTTACTATCAGTTCGATAAACCGCGCCGCTGGATCAACTCCGGCGGCCTCGGCACTATGGGCTTTGGCCTGCCGGCGGCACTCGGCGTGAAGATGGCGCTGCCGCAGGAGACCGTAATTTGCGTGACCGGCGACGGCAGTATCCAGATGAACATTCAGGAGCTGTCGACCGCGCTGCAGTACGACCTGCCGGTGCTGGTGCTGAACCTGAACAACCGCTTCCTCGGCATGGTGAAACAGTGGCAGGACATGATTTACTCCGGCCGCCATTCACAATCTTATATGGAGTCGCTGCCGGACTTCGTGCGCCTGGCGGAAGCCTATGGCCACGTGGGCATCGCGATTCAGCATCCGGCTGAGCTGGAAGAGAAGCTGCAGCTGGCGCTCGACACGCTGGCGAAAGGGCGTCTGGTGTTTGTGGATGTCACGGTGGACGGCAGCGAGCACGTCTACCCGATGCAGATTCGCGGTGGCGCGATGGATGAGATGTGGTTGAGCAAAACGGAGAGGACTTAATTATGCGTCGTATTTTATCAGTTCTGCTGGAGAACGAATCCGGCGCATTGTCGCGCGTGGTGGGGCTGTTTTCCCAGCGCGGCTATAACATTGAGAGCCTGACCGTCGCGCCGACCGACGATCCTACCCTGTCGCGCATGACCATTCAGACCGTGGGCGACCAGAAAGTGCTGGAGCAGATCGAAAAGCAGCTGCACAAGCTGGTGGACGTGTTACGCGTCAGCGAACTGGGGCAGGGCGCTTACGTCGAGCGTGAAATCATGCTGGTGAAGATTCAGGCCAGCGGGTACGGTCGCGAAGAGGTAAAACGCAGCGCGGAAATTTTCCGTGGGCAGATCATTGATGTGACGCCGACGCTGTACACGGTTCAGCTGGCCGGCACCAGCGATAAACTCGACGCGTTCCTCAACACCGTGCGTGAAGTGGCGGAAATCGTTGAAGTGGCGCGTTCCGGCATCGTCGGGGTATCACGCGGCGATCGCGTAATGCGTTAATACCGCAAAGTTATCATCGGTTTTCAAGCTAACCCGGCGGAATGCCGGGTTTTTTTATTTTATGCGCTTCGGCCGCTTGTGCATGAAAAGCGGTTGCTCAGCGTACTGTTCTGCGGTTAGATGTTACAAATGTTTTACCCTTAGCTACTCTGCGGACATTTTCGCCAGCCCTGGCTTATCAGAATTAAGGTGTCATCGTGAAACTGGATGAAATTGCGCGCCTGGCGGGCGTGTCGCGCACCACGGCGAGCTATGTCATCAATGGCAAAGCGCGGCAGTATCGTGTCAGCGACAAAACCGTTGAGAAAGTCATGGCGGTGGTGCGTGAGTACAACTATCACCCCAACGCGGTGGCTGCGGGCCTGCGCGCCGGACGCACCCGTTCGATTGGTCTGGTGATCCCCGATCTGGAAAACACCAGTTATACCCGCATCGCCAACTATCTTGAACGCCAGGCGCGTCAGCGCGGCTATCAGCTGCTGATTGCCTGTTCCGAAGATCAGCCGGATAACGAAATGCGCTGCATTGAGCACCTGCTGCAGCGTCAGGTGGATGCGATCATTGTCTCCACGTCGCTGCCGCCGGAACATCCGTTCTATCAGCGCTGGGTCAACGATCCGCTGCCGATTATCGCGCTGGACCGCGCGCTGGATCGTGAACACTTCACCAGCGTGGTCGGTGCCGATCAGGATGACGCGCAGGCGCTGGCGGCTGAATTGCGTCAGCTGCCGGTAAAAAATGTGTTGTTTCTCGGCGCGCTGCCGGAGCTGTCGGTCAGCTTCCTGCGTGAAATGGGTTTCCGCGAGGCGTGGCAGGGCGATGAGCGCCCGATCGATTTCATCTATTGCAACAGCTTCGACCGCGCCGCTGCGGCGACGCTGTTTGAAAAATACCTTGAAGACCACGCGATGCCCGAAGCGCTGTTTACCACCTCGTTTGGCCTGTTGCAGGGGGTGATGGACGTGACGCTGAAGCGTGACGGCCGCTTGCCAACTGACCTGGCTATTGCAACTTTCGGCGACCACGAATTATTAGACTTTCTTGAGTGCCCGGTGCTGGCGGTAGGGCAGCGCCATCGCGATGTTGCTGAGCGTGTGCTGGAGCTGGTGCTGGCTTCGCTGGATGAGCCACGCAAACCGAAGCCAGGTTTAACCCGTATTCGCCGTAATTTATTCCGCCGCGGACAATTAAGTCGTCGCGCTAAATGAAGCGTCGGGCGAGACGTCGCCCGCGCTAATTTCTCTCATCCATATTTAACCAGACGCGCACGGGCGTAAAAAAGCGTAAATTATCATCGCCCCGGCTAACGAATTATCGGCGCTGGATTTTCTTATTTGTTTACATCTTCAGCAATCGCGCATAGCAGAGCTGACGCGATGGTGCTGGGCTTCCTTTCAGAAATCCCCTAAAATGCCGCCGCCGTCGCAGATTGGGGCAGAATAATCGCAGCGGTAAAATTGCGCTAATTTTCACCGATAAATCTGACGCAAATTTTTTTTATACTGTTATTCATCAGGTTAATTTTAAATTGACCATTCATTCTCCTCTTATTCTTCTCTCCGGTTAATTTCATTCGGTGTAAAGAGTGATATTCACTTGCCGTTGCGGCTTGACAAGGATTTCATCGGCTCCGTAAACTCGTTTCGTGGTAAAAAGTGGGATAAAGTGGTGAAAACGGGTAACTGAGGGGTAGGGCTGGCATGTTCCGTGGAGCAACGTTAGTCAATCTCGACAGCAAAGGGCGCCTGGCGGTGCCGACGCGTTATCGCGAATTGCTGCTCGCAGAGTCTCAGGGTCAAATGGTTTGCACCATTGACCTCCATCAGCCCTGCCTGCTGCTTTATACCCTGCCCGAATGGGAAATTATTGAGAAAAAACTGGCCCGGTTATCCAGTATGAATCCGAACGAGCGTCGCGTGCAGCGTCTGCTGTTAGGACATGCCAGCGAGTGCCAGATGGATAACGCAGGCCGTTTACTGCTGGCGAATACGTTGCGCCAGCATGCGAGCCTGACCAAAGAAGTGATGCTGGTTGGACAGTTCAACAAGTTTGAGCTGTGGGATGAACAGACCTGGTATCAACAAGTTAAGGACGATATTGACGCAGAACAGTCAGCTCAGGAGCCTTTATCTGAGCGGTTGCAGGACTTGTCGCTATAGCTATGCAGGAAAATTTTAAACACACCACGGTGCTGCTGGATGAGGCGGTTAACGGCCTTAATATCAGGGAAGACGGCATTTATATTGACGGCACCTTTGGTCGCGGCGGTCACTCACGCCTGATCCTGTCGCAGCTTGGCGCGCACGGACAGTTACTGGCGATCGACCGCGATCCGCAAGCCATAGCCGCAGCCGCTGAGATAAAAGATCCACGTTTCTCGATTGTGCACGGGCCGTTTTCAGCGCTGGCTGAGTATGTCGAAGAGCGCGGGCTGACCGGAAAAATCGACGGCGTACTGCTGGATTTGGGCGTCTCTTCGCCTCAGCTGGACGACGCCGAGCGCGGTTTCTCCTTTATGCGCGACGGGCCACTGGATATGCGTATGGATCCGACGCGCGGTCAGTCGGCAGCCGAGTGGTTGCAGAGCGCGGAAGAGGCAGATATTGCGTTTGTGCTGAAAACCTACGGCGAAGAGCGCTTCGCGAAACGCATCGCCCGCGCCATTGTCGAGCGCAACCGGGAACAGCCGATGACGCGCACCAAAGAGCTGGCCGATCTGATTGCGGCGGCAACGCCGGTAAAAGATAAGTTTAAGCATCCGGCGACGCGCAGCTTCCAGGCGATACGCATCTGGATCAACAGTGAGCTGGAAGAGATCGATATCGCGCTGAAAGGGGCATTAACGGTGCTGGCACCGGGCGGGCGTTTATCCATCATCAGCTTCCACTCGCTGGAGGATCGGCTGGTGAAGCGCTTTATGCGTGACCAGAGCCGCGGACCGCAGGTGCCGGCCGGGATTCCGATGACCGAGAGCCAGCTGAAAGCGCTGGGCGGACGTGAACTAAAAACCCTCGGCAAGCTGATTCCTGGCGAAGCGGAAGTCCAAGACAACCCGCGCGCGCGCAGTTCGGTCCTGCGTATCGCTGAGAGAACCGCATCGTGATTGGCAATGAGCGTCACAGCCTGCCCGGCGTCATTGGTGGCGATCTGCTGCGTTTTGGCAAGATCCCGCTGCTGCTGCTGATCGCCGTGCTGGTTTCTTCGGTGCTGGTGGTGACCACCACGCATAAGACCCGTCTGCTGACGGCGCAGCGTGAGCAGCTGGTGCTGGAGCGTGATGCGCTGGATATCGAATGGCGCAACCTGATCCTCGAAGAGAATGCGCTGGGCGATCACAGCCGGGTAGAACGGATAGCAACCGATAAGCTGCAGTTGCAGCATGTTGATCCTTCACAGGAAAATATTGTGGTGCAGAAATAAGGAATCGCAGACCTCAATGAGCGGCGCAGGCAAAACGCTGAAGTTAAGAAAACAGGAAGATAAGGCCAGCTTTGTAAGCTGGCGTTTTGCGTTGCTGTGCGGCTGTATTCTTCTGGCGCTGGGCGGATTGCTGTCGCGCGTGGCGTGGCTGCAGGTCATTAGCCCGGATAAGCTGGTGAAGGAAGGCGATTTACGTTCGCTGCGCGTGCAGGAAGTGCCTACCGCACGCGGCATGATCAGCGATCGCGCCGGACGCCCGCTGGCAGTAAGCGTGCCGGTTAACGCCATCTGGGCCGATCCCAAAGAGCTGACCGAGCACGGCGGCGTCACCGTTGATAGCCGCTGGAAAGCCTTGTCGGATGCGCTGTCGATCCCGCTGGATCAGCTGGCGGCGCGCGTCAACGCCAACCCAAAAGGGCGCTTTATTTACCTCGCCCGTCAGGTTAACCCGGCGATTGGCGAATACGTGAAAAAGCTCAAGCTGCCCGGTATTTACCTGCGCCAGGAGTCGCGCCGCTACTATCCCGCCGGCCAGGTCACTGCCCACCTGATTGGCTTCACCAACATTGACGGCCAGGGCATTGAAGGCATCGAGAAGAGCTTTGATAAATGGCTGACCGGCGAGCCGGGCGAACGTACCGTGCGCAAAGACCGCTACGGGCGGGTGATTGAAGATATCTCCTCGGTCGACAGTCGCGCCGCGCACAACCTGACGCTGAGCATCGACGAGCGCCTGCAGGCGCTGGTGTACCGCGAACTGAACAATGCCGTTGCCTTCAACAAAGCCGAATCGGGCACTGCGGTGCTGGTGGACGTGAACACCGGCGAAGTGCTGGCGATGGCCAACAGCCCGGCTTACAACCCCAATAATCTCAGCAACACGCCGAAAGACGTCATGCGTAACCGCGCTATTACCGACATCTTCGAGCCAGGTTCCACCGTGAAGCCAATGGTGGTGATGACCGCACTGCAGCGCGGCGTGGTGAAAGAGAACAGCGTTCTGAACACCGTGCCGTATCGCGTCAATGGCCATGAGATCAAAGACGTGGCGCGCTACAACGAATTGACCCTTACCGGGGTTCTGCAGAAGTCGAGTAACGTCGGGGTTTCGCGCCTCGCGTTAGCGATGCCCTCCTCAGCGCTGGTAGAAACTTACGCGCGCTTTGGCCTGGGTAAACCGACCAATTTGGGGCTGGTCGGGGAAAGTAGTGGCTTATACCCTCAAAAACAACGGTGGTCTGACATAGAGAGGGCCACCTTCTCTTTCGGCTATGGGCTAATGGTAACGCCGTTACAGTTAGCGCGAGTCTACGCAACCATTGGCAGCTACGGCATCAATCGCCCGCTGTCGATTACCAAAGTTGACCCGCCGGTGGCGGGCGAGCGTGTTTTCCCGGAAGACCTGGTGAAAACCGTGATGCACATGATGGAAAGCGTGGCGCTGCCGGGTGGCGGTGGTGTTAAAGCCGCCATCAAGGGCTATCGCATCGCGATCAAAACCGGTACCGCGAAAAAAGTCGGGCCGGACGGACGCTACGTCAATAAATACATTGCTTACACCGCGGGCGTTGCGCCTGCCAGTCACCCGCGTTTTGCGCTGGTGGTGGTAATCAACGATCCCCAGGCCGGTAAATATTATGGTGGTGCGGTTTCTGCACCGGTATTTGGCGCCATCATGGGCGGTGTGCTGCGCACCATGAACATTGAACCGGATGCGCTGCCAACGGTGGATAAAAACGAGTTGGTGAAGAATAAGAGAAGTGAGGAATCAAGTGACAGATCGTAACCTGCGCGACTTGCTGGCCCCGTGGGTGCCTGGCGCGCCGGCGCGTCCACTCCGTGACATGACACTGGACAGCCGCGCTGCGGCTGCTGGCGATCTGTTTATCGCCGTGGCGGGCCATCATGCTGATGGACGTCGATTTATTCCACAGGCCATCGCCCAGGGTGTGGCGGCGGTCATTGCCGAGGCTGAAGGCGAAGCCAGCGATGGGGATATCCGCGAGATGCACGGCGTCCCGGTTATCTATCTGGCCCAGCTGCCGCAGCGCCTTTCCGCGCTGGCCGGGCGTTTCTACCAGCAGCCGGCTGAAAAATTAAAGCTGATTGGTGTGACCGGCACTAACGGCAAAACCACCACCACGCAGCTGATTGCGCAGTGGGCCAACCTGCTGGGCGAAACCGGCGCGGTGATGGGCACGGTGGGCAATGGCCTGTACGGTCAGCTGGTGCTGAGTGAAAACACCACCGGTTCGGCGGTAGATGTACAGCATATTCTGCACGACCTGGTCGGGCAGGGGGCTACCGTGGCAGCGATGGAAGTTTCTTCGCACGGTCTGGTGCAGCATCGCGTGGCCGCGCTGCCGTTTGCCGCCGCGGTATTTACCAATCTGAGTCGCGATCACCTTGATTATCACGGTGACATGCAGGGCTACGAATCGGCCAAGTGGCTGCTGTTCTCTGAGCATCAGGTAGGCGAGGCCATCATCAACGCTGATGATGAAGTGGGCCGCCGCTGGCTGGAAAAATTACCGGATGCCGTGGCTGTCACGCTGGGCAACAACCTGCAGCCCGGCTGTCGTGGCCGCTGGCTGCAGGCGACGGCGATCGATTATCACGACGGCGGCGCACACGTGCAGTTCAGTTCGAGCTGGGGCAAAGGCGAGTTTGACAGCCGCCTGATGGGCGCCTTTAACGTCAGCAATCTGCTGCTGGCGCTGGCGACACTGCTGACGCTGGATTATCCGCTCGACACGCTGGTGGCCAGTGCCAGCCAGCTGCAGCCGGTGTGCGGTCGTATGGAAGTGTTCACCGCCGCGCACAAGCCGACGGTGGTGGTGGATTACGCACATACGCCAGACGCGCTGGAAAAAGCGCTGGAAGCGGCCCGGCTGCACTGCATGGGTCAGCTGTGGTGCGTATTTGGCTGCGGTGGCGACCGTGACAAAGGCAAACGTCCACTGATGGGCGCGATTGCCGAACAGTTTGCCGATATCGTGGTGATCACCGATGACAATCCGCGGAGCGAAGAGCCGACGGCGATTGTTAACGACATTCTCACCGGCCTGCTCGATCCGGGCCGCGCCCGCGTTATTGCAGGACGAGCGCAGGCGGTCACCCATGCGGTGATGCAGGCCAGCGCCGACGACATCGTGCTGGTGGCCGGTAAAGGCCATGAAGATTATCAAATCATCGGCAACCGCCGCCTTGACTACTCTGACCGCGACACCGTCGCCCGTTTGCTGGGGGTAATGGCATGATTCCGGTTACGCTGAAAACCCTGGCAGAGATTAGCGGTGGGCAGCTGCACGGCAGCGATCTCACTATTGCGGAAGTCACCACGGATACCCGTAAAGTTACCCCAGGCAGCCTGTTTGTGGCGCTGGTGGGCGAACGTTTTGATGCGCACGATTTTGCCGCCGACGCTATCGCCAGTGGCGCACAGGCGCTGCTGGTGAATCGTCGTTTAGCGGTTGACGTGCCGCAGGTGGTGGTTGCTGACACGCGTATCGCCTTTGGTCAGCTCGGCGCCTGGGTGCGTCAGCAGTCGAAAGCGCGCGTGGTGGGGCTGACCGGCTCCTCCGGTAAAACCTCAGTAAAAGAGATGA
The DNA here is from genome assembly GCF_043544755.1 of Pantoea sp. SGAir0184. Taxonomy (NCBI): domain Bacteria; kingdom Pseudomonadati; phylum Pseudomonadota; class Gammaproteobacteria; order Enterobacterales; family Erwiniaceae; genus Pantoea; species Pantoea sp. SGAir0184. Next base: position 3,480,403 of record NZ_CP028050.1, on the reverse strand, counting down.
CCGCGGCGATTCTGCGCCAGTGCGGTGAAACGCTGTATACCGCCGGCAATCTCAACAACGATTACGGCGTGCCGATGACGCTGCTGCGTCTTACCCCGCAACACGCGTATGCCGTGATTGAAATGGGCGCGAACCATCAGGGTGAAATCGCCTACACCACCAATCTGGTGCGTCCGGAAACCGCGCTGGTTAACAATCTGGCGGCGGCGCATCTGGAAGGCTTCGGTTCACTGGCGGGCGTGGCAAAAGCCAAAGGCGAAATCTTTGGCGGCTTACCGGTGCACGGCACCGCAATCATCAACGCCGACAGCAACGATCTGCCCAACTGGCAGCCGCAGTTCGCTGACAAAACCCTGTGGCGCTTTTCGCCGCAGCCGATGGCAGACGCGGAGTTCCGCGCCAGCGATATCGTACTGCGCGCTGACGCCACGCTGTTTACCCTGCACACGCCGCGCGGCGACATCGCCGTCGAACTGCCGCTGCCGGGCCGGCACAATATCGCTAATGCGCTGGCTGCTGCCGCGCTGGCGCTGTCGGTTGACGCGCCGTTAACCGCTATCCAGTCTGGCCTTAAAACCTTACAGCCCGTTCCTGGGCGCCTGTTCCCGATTCGCCTCGCCGGTAATCAGCTGCTGCTGGATGACAGCTACAACGCCAACGTCGGTTCGATGACCGCCGCTGCGCAGGTGCTGGGCGATATGCCGGGCTTCCGCGTCATGGTGGTCGGCGACATGGGCGAGCTGGGCGACGAAGCCGAAGCCTGTCATCGTCAGGTGGGCGAAGCGGCGAAAGCCGCTGGTATTGATTGTGTGCTGAGCACCGGCAGCTTCAGCCATTTGATTAGTGAAAGCAGCGGCCGGGGCGAACATTTCGCCAGTAAAGCTGAACTGACTGAACGTTTACGCACGCTGCTGTCCCAACATGCGGACATCACTATTTTGGTTAAAGGTTCACGTAGTGCCGCCATGGAGCAGGTAGTACAGAGCTTACAGGAGAAAGGAACATGCTAGTCTGGCTGGCCGAACATCTGGTCGCATTTTATTCCGGCTTTAACGTCTTTTCCTATCTGACGTTTCGCGCCATTGTCAGCCTGCTGACCGCTCTGTTCATCTCTTTATGGATGGGCCCGCGCCTGATCGCCTGGCTGCAGAAACTGCAGATTGGCCAGGTGGTACGTAACGATGGTCCGGAGTCGCACTTCAGCAAGCGCGGCACGCCGACCATGGGCGGCATAATGATTCTGACCTCCATCACGGTTTCGGTGCTGATGTGGGCTTATCCGTCCAATCCTTACGTCTGGTGCGTGCTGGTGGTGCTGGTCGGTTTTGGCGTAATTGGCTTTGTTGATGACTATCGCAAAGTGGTGCGTAAAGACACTAAGGGCCTGATCGCGCGCTGGAAATATTTCTGGATGTCGGTGATTTCGCTCGGCGTGGCGTTCGCGCTGTTCATCGCCGGTAAAGATACGCCTGCCACACAGCTGGTGGTGCCGTTCTTCAAAGATGTTATGCCGCAGCTCGGCCTGTTCTACGTGGTGCTGGCCTACTTTGTGATTGTCGGAACCGGTAATGCGGTAAACCTGACAGACGGTCTGGATGGTCTGGCCATCATGCCAACGGTGTTTGTCGCGGCGGGATTTGCGCTGGTGGCCTGGGCGACCGGTAACGTGAAATTTGCCGAGTATCTGCACATCCCGTATCTGCGCCACGCCGGTGAGCTGGTGATTGTCTGTACCGCGATTGTCGGGGCCGGTCTCGGCTTCCTGTGGTTCAACACCTATCCGGCGCAGGTCTTTATGGGCGACGTGGGTTCGCTGGCGCTGGGCGGCGCACTGGGTACGCTGGCAGTGCTGCTGCGTCAGGAATTTTTGCTGGTGATCATGGGCGGCGTATTTGTGGTCGAGACGCTGTCGGTGATTCTGCAGGTGGGTTCGTTCAAGCTGCGCGGTCAGCGTATTTTCCGCATGGCACCGATTCACCACCACTATGAACTGAAAGGCTGGCCGGAGCCGCGCGTGATCGTGCGCTTCTGGATTATTTCGCTGATGCTGGTGCTGATTGGCCTGGCAACGCTCAAGGTACGTTAATCATGGCTGACTATCGGGGCAGAAAAGTCGTCATCATTGGATTAGGCATTACCGGCCTGTCCTGTGTTGATTTCTTCCTCGCGCAGGGCGTGACGCCCCGCGTGATGGATACCCGTGTGTCACCGCCGGGGCTGGACAAACTGCCAGAGCAGGTGGAGCGCCACGTTGGCGGTATCAACAGCGACTGGCTGCTGGCATGCGATCTGATCATCGCCAGCCCGGGCATCGCGCTGGCGCACCCGGCGCTGAGCGAAGCGGCTGACGCCGGCATTGAAATTGTCGGCGATATCGAACTGTTCTGCCGTGAAGCGCAGGCGCCGATTGTGGCGATCACCGGTTCCAATGGCAAAAGTACCGTCACCACGCTGGTGGGCGAAATGGCGCGCGCCGCGGGCTGGCAGGTGGGCGTAGGCGGCAACATTGGGCTGCCAGCGCTGACACTGCTCAAATCGCCGGCGCAGCTGTATGTGCTGGAGCTCTCCAGCTTCCAGCTGGAAACCACCTACAGCCTGAAAGCGGCGGCGGCAACCATCCTTAACGTCACTGAGGATCATATGGATCGCTATCCGCTCGGCATGCAGCAGTACCGCGCCGCTAAATTACGCATCTATGAAAACGCGGATATCTGCGTGGTGAATGCCGACGATGGCATGACCATGCCGGTGCGCGGCGCCGATCGCCGCTGCGTCAGCTTTGGCATCGACGTGGGCGATTATCACCTCAACCAGCAGCAGGGCAGTACCTGGCTGCGGGTGAAGGGCGAGAAAGTCCTTAATACCGACGAGATGAAGCTGGTCGGGCAGCACAATTACACCAATGCGCTGGCCGCGCTGGCGCTGGCCGATGCGGTGAATATCCCGCGCGCCTCCAGCCTGAAAGCGTTAACCACCTACAGCGGCCTGCCGCATCGCTTCCAGCTGGTGCACGAAGCGCATGGCGTGCGCTGGATTAATGATTCGAAAGCCACCAACGTGGGCAGCACCGAAGCCGCGCTTAACGGCCTGCAGGTGAAAGGCACGCTGTGGCTGCTGCTGGGTGGCGATGGCAAAGGGGCGGACTTTACGCCGCTGGCGCGCTATCTGCAGGGCGACAACGTGCGGCTGTTCTGCTTTGGCCGCGACGGCGACGCGCTGGCCGCGCTGCGTCCGGCAGTGGCGACGCGCACCGACACGCTCGAACAGGCGATGACGCAGATTGCCGCGCAGGTGCAGGCGGGCGACCTGGTGCTGCTGTCACCGGCGTGCGCCAGCCTCGACCAGTTCCGTAATTTTGAACAGCGCGGCGATCGCTTCGCGCAACTGGCGAAGGAGCTGAGCTGATGCGTATTCCCGGAGCCAGTATCGCCAGTTTTATTTCGCTGCGCCTGCGTGATTGGGTGATGGGCGCGCGCGACAACGACGACGCGCCGGTGGTGCTATATGACCGCACGCTGCTGTGGCTGACATTTGGCCTGGCGATTATCGGTTTTGTCATGGTCACCTCGGCGTCGATGCCGGTTGGACAGCGTCTTAACGACGATCCGTTCTACTTTGCCAAGCGTGATGCCTTTTATATCGCACTGGCGCTGGGGATGGCGTTAGTGACGCTGCGCGTACCGATGGATTTCTGGCAGCGCTACAGTAACGCGATGCTGATGGCTTCGGTGGCGATGCTGCTGATCGTACTGGTGGTCGGTAGCTCGGTTAACGGCGCATCGCGCTGGATCGCGCTCGGGCCGCTGCGTATTCAGCCGGCGGAGTTATCCAAGCTGTCGCTGTTCTGCTATCTCGCCAGCTATCTGGTGCGCAAAGTGGAAGAGGTGCGGAACAACTTCTGGGGCTTCTGTAAGCCGATGGGCGTGATGGTGGTGCTGGCGGTGCTGCTGCTGGCCCAGCCGGACCTCGGCACCGTGGTGGTGCTGTTTGTTACCACGCTGGCGATGCTGTTCCTGGCGGGCGCCAAACTGTGGCAGTTCCTGGCGATTATCGGCTCCGGCATTTTCGCCGTGGTGCTGCTGATTATCGCGGAACCTTACCGTATGCGCCGCGTGACCTCCTTCTGGAACCCGTGGGAAGATCCGTTCGGCAGCGGCTACCAGCTGACTCAGTCGCTGATGGCGTTTGGCCGCGGTGAGTTCTGGGGGCAGGGCCTGGGCAACTCGGTGCAGAAACTGGAGTATCTGCCGGAAGCGCATACCGACTTTATCTTCTCAATTATCGGTGAAGAGTTGGGTTATGTCGGTGTGGTTTTGGCGCTGTTGATGGTATTCTTCGTCGCTTTTCGCGCAATGTCGATTGGCCGTCGCGCGCTGGAGATCGACCAGCGTTTTTCCGGCTTCCTCGCCTGTTCCATTGGCGTGTGGTTTAGCTTCCAGGCGCTGGTTAACGTTGGTGCGGCGGCGGGTATGCTGCCGACCAAGGGCCTGACGCTGCCGCTGATCAGTTACGGTGGATCGAGTCTGATCATTATGTCGACCGCCATCGTGTTTTTATTGCGCATAGATTATGAAACGCGTCTGGCAAAAGCCCAGGCGTTTACCCGAGGTGCCCGATGAGTGGTAAACGGCTGATGGTCATGGCAGGGGGTACCGGCGGACATGTGTTCCCCGGACTGGCCGTGGCGCATCATCTGATCGAACAAGGCTGGCAGGTGCGCTGGCTGGGAACCGCAGACCGGATGGAAGCCGATCTGGTGCCAAAGCATGGCATCGATATCGACTTCATCCGCATCAGCGGACTGCGCGGTAAAGGCGTAAAGGCCCTGCTGCTGGCACCGGTGCGCATTTTCAATGCGTGGCGCCAGGCGCGCCGCATCATGAAAAACTGGCAGCCGGATGTGGTGCTGGGCATGGGCGGTTATGTTTCCGGGCCGGGCGGCCTTGCGGCGTGGAGTTGCGGCATCCCGGTGGTGCTGCACGAGCAGAACGGCATTGCCGGCCTGACCAATAAGTGGCTGGCGAAAATCGCCACCACAGTGATGCAGGCCTTTCCGGGCGCGTTCCCCACTGCCGAGGTGGTGGGCAACCCGGTACGTAATGATGTGCTGGCGCTGCCGCTGCCGGCGCAGCGTCTGGCACACCGCAGCGGGCCGATTCGCGTGCTGGTGATTGGCGGTAGTCAGGGCGCGCGCATCCTCAATCAGATCGTGCCGCAGGTCGCCGCCGAACTGGGTGACGCCATCACGCTGTGGCATCAGACCGGCAAAGGCGCACGGGAGACCGTGCAGCAGGCGTATCAGGCCGCTGGCCAGCCGCAGCACAAGGTCACCGAGTTCATCGATGACATGGCGCAAGCCTATGCGTGGGCCGATGTGGTGGTGTGCCGCTCCGGCGCGCTGACCGTCAGTGAAGTGGCGGCGGCGGGTTTACCGGCGATTTTCGTGCCGTTCCAGCACAAAGATCGTCAGCAATACTGGAATGCGCTGCCGCTGGAAAAAGCCGGCGCGGCCAAAATTTTCGAGCAGCCGCAGTTTACTGCTGCGGCCGTCGCAGACACGCTGCGCCACTGGGATCGCGCCACGCTGCTGGCGATGGCGGAAAAAGCCCGCCAGGTGGCGATTCCTGATGCGACCGAACGGGTGGCACAAGAGGTTGCGCGCGTCGCGAAGTAAGTTAACCGGTCAGTTTGACTGGCCCGCATCTGAATGCAGGTGCAAACGGGAAAACAGGTAACAGAGACAGATGAATACACAACAATTGGCAAAACTGCGTTCTATTGTGCCCGAGATGCGTCGCGTCCGGCACATCCACTTTGTCGGCATCGGCGGTGCCGGCATGGGCGGTATTGCCGAGGTGTTGGCGAACGAAGGCTATCACATTAGCGGCTCCGATCTGGCGCCCAATCCGGTTACGCAGCATCTGGCCTCGCTGGGCGCGACCATTTACTTCAACCATCGCCCGGAAAATGTTACCGACGCCAGCGTCGTCGTGGTTTCCACCGCCGTGGCGCAGGACAACCCGGAGCTGGTGGCGGCGCGTGAGCAGCGTATCCCGGTGATCCGCCGGGCGGAGATGCTGGCTGAGCTGATGCGTTTCCGTCACGGCATCGCGATTGCCGGCACGCACGGCAAAACCACCACCACCGCGATGGTGACCAGTATTTATGCGGAAGGCGGTCTCGATCCGACGTTCGTCAATGGCGGTCTGGTCAAAGCGGCGGGTACGCACGCGCGCCTCGGCAGCAGCCGTTATCTGATTGCGGAAGCAGACGAAAGCGACGCGTCTTTCCTGCATCTGCAACCGATGGTGGCGATTGTCACTAACATCGAAGCGGATCACATGGATACCTATCAGGGCGATTTTGAGAACCTGAAGCAGACGTTTATTAACTTCCTGCACAACCTGCCGTTCTACGGGCGCGCGGTGATGTGCGTGGACGATGTGGTGATTCGCGACCTGATTCCGCGCGTGGGCCGTCAGGTCACCACCTATGGTTTCAGCGACGATGCGGATGTGCGGGTCGAAAATTACGAACAGCGCGGCGCGCAGGGCCACTTCACCCTGATTCGTCAGGACAAGCCGGTGCTGCACGTGACGCTGAATGCGCCGGGCCGCCATAACGCGCTGAACGCCGCGGCAGCCGTAGCGGTTGCCAGCGAAGAGGGCATTGACGACAACGCCATTCTGGCGGCGCTGGAGAGTTTCCAGGGCACCGGTCGACGTTTCGACGTGCTGGGCGAGTTTGACACCGCTGCCGTTAACGGTAAGCCAGGCAGCGCGATGCTGGTCGACGATTATGGCCATCATCCGACCGAAGTGGATGTCACCATCAAAGCGGCGCGCGCCGGCTGGCCAGAGAAAAAGCTGGTGATGGTGTTTCAGCCGCATCGCTACACGCGCACCCGCGACCTGTTCGATGATTTCGCCAATGTGCTGTCGCAGGTGGATGTGTTACTGATGCTGGATGTCTACCCGGCGGGCGAAGCCGCCATTCCGGGCGCGGACAGTCGTTCACTGTGCCGTGCCATCCGCAATCGCGGCAAGGTCGATCCGATTCTGGTCTCCGAGCACGAAGCGCTGCCGGATGCGCTGGCACCGCTGCTGTCCGGCGACGATCTGGTGATTGTGCAGGGCGCCGGCAACATCGGCAAAATTGCCCGCAAGCTGGCTGAGATTCAGCTGCAGCCGGCTCTGAACACGGAGGCGCGCCATGGCTGAGAAAGTCGCGGTATTGATGGGCGGTACCTCCGCCGAGCGTGAGGTGTCACTGATGTCCGGCAGCGCGGTGCTGGCGGGACTGCGCGAGATGGGCATTGATGCGCACGGTGTCGACACCCGTGACGTCTCGGTGCTGGACCTCCGGCAGCAGGGCTTTGCCAAAGCGTTTATCGCGCTGCACGGTCGCGGTGGCGAAGATGGCACGCTGCAGGCGCTGCTGGAGTTTCTGCAACTGCCCTATACCGGCAGCGGCGTCATGGCGTCGGCCATCACCATGGATAAACTGCGCAGCAAACTGCTGTGGCAGGGCAGGGGATTGCCGGCGGGCAAATTTGTCTGGCTGACGCGCCAGCAGTATGAGCAGGGGCTGGATGCTGCAGCGCAGGCGTCGATCGCCGCGCTCGGACTGCCGCTGTTTGTGAAGCCAAGCTGTGAAGGTTCCAGCGTTGGCATCAGCCGCGTGAACCAGGCGGAGGCGCTGCCAGCCGCGCTGCAGGAGGCGTTTCGCCATGATGATGACGTGCTGGTGGAAGCTTTTCTCAGCGGTGCCGAATACACCGTGGGCATCGTCGGCGACGAAATTCTGCCGTCAATCAGAATTCAGACCGCCAGCGAGTTCTATGACTATGAAGCAAAATACATTTCTGACGATACTCAATACTTCTGCCCGAGCGGCCTGAGTGCGGAGAAAGAGGCGGAACTGCAGACATTAGTGCTGGCCGCGTGGCGCGCGTTAGGCTGCAGCGGCTGGGGACGGGTTGATGTGATGGTCGACGGCGACGGCAACTTCCAGCTGCTGGAAGTGAACACCTCGCCTGGCATGACCAGCCACAGCCTGGTGCCGATGGCGGCAAAGCAGGCGGGATACAGCTTCCCGCAACTGGTGGCGCGCATTCTGGAGCTGGCTGACTGATATGTCTCAGGCGGCACTGCGCGTTAGAAATCGCGAACCTCAGGAGCGTGCGCGCTCCGGACGGAGCAACGGAGCACGGCTGTTTGGCATCGTGTTCCTGCTGCTGGTGATGGGCATCATGGTGGCTGGCGGCCTCGTGGTGCTGAAGTGGATGAATGATGCGTCGCGTCTGCCGCTGTCGAAGCTGGTGGTGACGGGCGAAACCCACTACACCACGCACGATGATATTCGTCAGGCGATTTTATCGCTCGGCGCGCCGGGAACGTTCATGTCGCAGAACGTGGACATTATCCAGCAGCAGATCGAGCGGTTACCGTGGATTAAACAGGTTAGCGTGCGCAAGCAGTGGCCTGATGAGCTGAAGATAAACCTGGTGGAGTTTGTCCCGGTGGCACGCTGGAATGACTCGCACATGGTGGACGCCGATGGCGTCTCCTTCAGCGTCCCGGCCAGCCACATCGGCAAAGAGACGTTGCCGATGCTGTATGGGCCGGAAGGCAGTGAGAAAGAGGTATTGGCCGGCTATCACACCATGAGTGATGTGCTGCGGGCCAGTAAGTTTACCCTGAAGGTCGCGTCGATGACGGCGCGGCGCTCGTGGCAGCTGGTGACCAGCGACGATGTGCGCATCGAACTGGGGCGCAGCGATACCATGAAGCGTCTGAACCGTTTTATTGAGCTCTATCCGGAGTTGCAGCAGCAGGGCCAGAGTCAGAACCAGCGCATCAGCTATGTTGATCTACGCTATGACTCCGGCGCCGCAGTAGGCTGGGCACCGGCACCGATTGAGCCACAGGACAGTAATCAGCAACAAAACCAGGCACAGGCTAAACCACAATGATCAAGGCAACGGACAGAAAACTGGTAGTAGGACTTGAAATCGGCACTGCGAAGGTCGCCGCCCTGGTTGGGGAAATTCTGCCCGATGGTATGGTCAACATTATTGGCGTCGGCAGCTGCCCGTCCCGCGGTATGGACAAAGGCGGCGTGAACGATCTGGAGTCGGTGGTGAAGTGCGTTCAGCGCGCCATCGACCAGGCGGAATTGATGGCAGACTGCCAGATTTCGTCGGTATACCTTGCTTTATCGGGCAAACATATTAGTTGTCAGAACGAAATCGGGATGGTTCCGATTTCCGAAGAGGAAGTCACTCAGGATGATGTGGAAAACGTGGTGCATACGGCGAAATCCGTTCGCGTGCGCGACGAACATCGTATTCTGCATGTGATTCCACAGGAATACGCCATCGATTATCAGGAAGGCATCAAAAATCCGGTTGGCCTTTCCGGCGTGCGTATGCAGGCCAAGGTGCATCTCATCACCTGCCACAACGATATGGCAAAAAATATCGTGAAAGCCGTTGAACGTTGTGGCCTGAAAGTTGACCAACTGATTTTTGCCGGACTGGCATCCAGTTTTTCGGTGCTGACCGAAGATGAACGTGAGCTGGGAGTCTGTGTTGTTGACATCGGTGGCGGTACAATGGATATCGCGGTGTACACCGGCGGCGCGCTGCGTCATACCAAAGTGATTCCCTATGCCGGGAACGTGGTGACCAGCGATATCGCCTATGCCTTTGGCACACCGCCAACCGACGCCGAAGCGATTAAAGTGCGTCATGGTTGTGCGCTGGGTTCGATTGTCGGCAAAGACGAAAACGTCGAGGTGCCGAGCGTGGGTGGACGTCCACCGCGCAGCCTGCAGCGCCAGACGCTGGCAGAAGTGATTGAGCCGCGTTACACCGAACTGCTGAATCTGGTGAACGACGAGATTCTGCAACTGCAGGAGCAACTGCGCCAGCAGGGCGTGAAGCATCATCTGGCAGCCGGTATTGTGCTGACCGGCGGTGCGGCGCAGATTGAAGGTCTGGCGGCCTGTGCACAGCGGGTGTTCCACACCCAGGTGCGCATCGGTCAGCCGCTTAACATCACCGGCCTGACGGATTATGCACAGGAGCCGTACTACTCGACGGCGGTTGGCCTGCTGCATTACGGCAAAGAGTCACACATGAACGGTGATGCAGAAACGGAAAAACGTGCTTCAGTGGGCAATTGGTTTAAACGCATCAACAGCTGGCTGAAGAAAGAGTTTTAATTTTTTGAAAAAGGAGATCATCAGGCAATGTTTATGATCTCCAGGCGACAGGCACATAACGGAGAGAAATCATGTTTGAACCTATGGAATTAACCAATGACGCGGTGATTAAAGTCATCGGCGTCGGCGGTGGCGGTGGCAACGCCGTAGAGCACATGGTACGCGAGCGTATCGAAGGTGTGGAATTCTTCGCTGTGAATACCGACGCACAGGCGTTGCGTAAAACGGCGGTCGGCCAGACGATTCAGATCGGGACCAATATCACCAAAGGTCTCGGTGCGGGTGCTAACCCGGAAGTCGGTCGTACCTCGGCGGAAGAGGATCGCGAAGCACTGCGTTCTGCGCTGGAAGGGGCAGACATGGTGTTTATCGCCGCGGGCATGGGTGGCGGTACTGGTACCGGTGCAGCTCCTGTGGTGGCTGAAGTAGCCAAAGATTTAGGTATCCTGACGGTTGCAGTGGTGACGAAGCCCTTCAACTTCGAAGGGAAAAAACGCATGGCGTTTGCTGAGCAGGGTATCGCTGAGCTGTCCAAGCATGTTGATTCACTGATCACCATTCCTAACGACAAGCTGCTGAAAGTGCTGGGCCGTGGTATCTCTCTGCTGGATGCCTTCGGTGCGGCTAACGACGTGCTGAAAGGTGCGGTGCAGGGTATCGCAGAACTGATTACCCGTCCGGGTCTGATGAACGTCGACTTCGCCGACGTGCGTACCGTGATGTCAGAAATGGGTTACGCGATGATGGGTTCTGGCGTTGCCTGTGGTGAAGACCGTGCCGAAGAAGCGGCCGAAATGGCGATCTCTAGCCCGCTGCTGGAAGATATCGATCTGTCGGGTGCGCGTGGCGTGCTGGTCAACATCACGGCGGGCTTCGACCTGCGCCTGGATGAGTTCGAAACCGTGGGTAACACCATCCGCGCCTTCGCCTCGGACAACGCGACCGTGGTTATCGGTACCTCGCTGGATCCAGAGATGAACGACGAGCTGCGCGTCACCGTGGTGGCGACCGGTATCGGCATGGACAAGCGTCCGGAAATCACCCTGGTGACTAACAAACCTGCGACTCAGCCGGTCATGGATCATCGCTACCAGCAGCACGGCATGGCGCCGCTGCCGCAGGAGCAGAAACCGGCCGCGAAAGTGGTGAATGACCAGCCAGCGTCATCCAGCAAAGAGCCTGACTATCTTGATATTCCAGCCTTCCTGCGTAAACAGGCAGACTAAGAATATCCTGAGAATTGGGATTCTCCGCTCTTTGTGCTAAAGTATTCGCCCGCCGGTAATTTATACTGGCGGTCGGATGGGTAATATTGCGAGATAATGCGATGATCAAACAAAGGACATTAAAACGTATTGTTCAGGCGACTGGCGTCGGTTTGCATACCGGCAAAAAAGTCACGCTGACTTTACGCCCTGCGTCGGCTAATACCGGGGTCATCTATCGTCGCACTGACTTGAATCCACCGGTTGATTTCCCGGCTGATGCAAAATACGTGCGCGACACCATGCTGAGTACCTGCCTGGTGAATGATGAAGGCGTGCGTATTTCGACGGTTGAACACCTGAATGCTGCATTGGCAGGTCTGGGTATCGACAACATTATTGTTGAAGTCGATGCGCCAGAAATTCCGATCATGGATGGCAGTGCCGCGCCTTTTGTTTATTTGCTGATGGATGCCGGTGTCGAAGAGCTGAACAGCGCGAAGAAATTCGTGCGCGTGAAGCAAGCGGTACGGGTAGAAGATGGCGATAAGTGGGCCGAGATCAAACCGTACAATGGTTTTTCACTCGACTTCACCATCGACTTCAAACATCCGGCGATCGACTCAAGCTCGCAGCGTTACCAGCTCAATTTCTCGGCTGAATCCTTTGTGCGTCAGATTAGCCGTGCGCGCACCTTCGGCTTTATGCGTGAAATCGAATATCTGCAGTCTAAAGGCCTGTGCCTGGGCGGTAGTTTAGATTGTGCGATTGGCCTCGATGACTTCCGCGTATTGAATGAAGATGGCCTGCGCTTTGAAGATGAGTTCGTGCGTCACAAAATGCTGGACGCCATCGGCGACCTGTTCATGTGTGGTCATAACGTGATTGGCGCATTCTCTGCGTTCAAGTCCGGCCATGCGCTGAACAACAAACTGTTGCAGGCGGTACTGGCGAAGCAGGAAGCCTGGGAATGGGCGACCTTCGAAGACGAAGCTGAACTGCCACTGGCCTTCAAAGCGCCAAATTTAGTGCTGGCTTAATTAGTCAGCCATAAACGGCGGGCTTCCCTGACACCCTCTCCGGTCAGTGGAACCCGCCGTTTTTTATTGCCCGCCGCTAAGCTGTAATCCCGCTCGCAAAACCCTGTTGCCAGCGACCAAACCCTGCGCAAAAAAACGTGAAATCCGCCGTAAGCCCTTTAATCCCTGATGTCGAAGCCCCACATAAGTGCTATTATCTGGCGCTCATGTAAGCAGGGTGCGTAACGCAACTCTGGCTTAGCGCTTAATGACTGGCATGATGGACGAAAGGTGATCGGGATTTTCTCACGCTGGCGACAACTCGGCAGACGCTATTTCTGGCCTCATCTCCTGTTGGGGATGGTGGCGGCCAGTCTCGGCCTGCCTGCCTGTGCACAAAGCGCAGAGCCCACCAGCAGCGATTCGCCGGTCAGCAGCCTGTTTACCGGCAAGGTGGTGCGGTTTGATCACCTGATTCGCCTGCAGGAAAGCGCGCGTCGCCCCAGTTTCAACGTTGATTACTGGCATCAGCACGCCATCCGCACCGTCATTCGCCATCTCTCATTCAGCATGACGCCGCCCGCAACAGCGGAAGCGGAACATGCATTGCCGCTGGCGGCGCAAAAGCTGGCGCTGATTGACTCGCTGCAGGCGCTGCTGACTTCACCCGCGCAACCTTTAGCCGCGATGGCACCGCCGTCGCGAGCGCATCATGTTTTGCCCAACGTTCACTCTTCTGCTGACTGGCAGGCTGCTATTCATGGCATCCGCGCCGGACCTTTCATTGCTTAACGCTAACGTTATTTTCCTTTTTCTGTTTTTTGCCTTTGCAGCCCGTATTGTCACGGCTGAATTGAGATAAATTTATTATGTTAATCAAATTGTTAACGAAAGTTTTTGGTAGCAGCAATGATCGTACTCTGCGCCGCATGCGTAAAGTGGTCGATGTCATCAACAAGATGGAGCCGGAGTTCGTCAAACTGTCTGACGACGAACTGAAAGCGAAAACCGATCAATTCCGCGAGCGCCTGAAAAAAGGTGAAACGCTGGAGAGCCTGATTCCCGAAGCCTTCGCCACCGTGCGTGAAGCCAGTAAGCGCGTGTTTGGCATGCGCCACTTTGACGTGCAGCTGATCGGCGGCATGGTGCTCAACGAACGCTGCATCGCGGAGATGCGCACCGGTGAGGGTAAAACCCTGACTGCGACGCTGCCGGCCTACCTGAACGCGCTGAGCGGCAAGGGCGTCCACGTTGTGACCGTCAACGACTATCTGGCGCAGCGTGACGCCGAAAACAACCGTCCGCTGTTTGAGTTCCTTGGTCTGACAGTCGGTATCAACCTGCCGGGCATGCCGGCAGTGGCTAAGCGCGCTGCCTATGCAGCCGATATCACCTACGGCACCAACAACGAATACGGCTTCGATTATCTGCGCGATAACATGGCCTTCAGTCCGGAAGAGCGCGTACAGCGTAAACTGCACTATGCGCTGGTGGATGAGGTGGACTCGATCCTGATCGATGAAGCGCGTACCCCGCTGATTATCTCGGGCCCGGCCGAAGACAGCTCCGATCTCTACATCAAGGTCAACAAAATCATTCCACACCTGGTGCGCCAGGAAAAAGAAGACTCGGATAACTTCCAGGGCGAAGGTGACTTCTGGGTGGATGAAAAAGCCCGTCAGGCGCACATGACCGAACGCGGTCTGGTGAAAGTGGAAGAGCTGCTGGTCAGCCAGGGCATCATGGATGAGGGCGAGTCACTCTACTCGCCGACCAACATCATGCTGATGCACCACGTGACGGCAGCACTGCGCGCCCATGCACTGTTCACCCGCGACGTTGACTACATCGTGAAGGACGGCGAGGTGATCATTGTTGATGAACACACCGGCCGTACCATGCAGGGACGTCGCTGGTCTGATGGCCTGCACCAGGCGGTCGAAGCCAAAGAAGGTGTGGAGATCCAGAATGAAAACCAGACGCTGGCTTCCATCACCTTCCAGAACTACTTCCGTATCTACGAGAAACTGGCCGGTATGACCGGTACCGCTGATACTGAAGCGTTTGAATTCAGCTCCATCTATAAACTCGATACCATCGTGGTGCCGACCAACCGTCCGATGGTGCGTAAAGATATGGCCGATCTGGTCTACATGACCGAGAAAGAGAAGATCGACGCCATTATCGAAGATATTCGCACCTGTACGGCTAACGGGCAGCCGGTACTGGTGGGCACCATCTCGATTGAAAAATCGGAAGTGGTATCTCAGGAGCTGACGCGCGCGGGTATTAAGCACAGCGTACTGAACGCCAAGTTCCACGCCAGCGAAGCGGATATCGTGGCGCAGGCAGGTCAGCCAGCCGCGGTAACCATCGCGACCAACATGGCCGGTCGTGGTACGGACATCATGCTCGGCGGTAGCTGGCAGGCGGAAGTGGCCGCGCTGGAAAACCCGACTGAAGAGCAGATTGAAGCCATCAAGGCAGCGTGGAAACTGCGCCATGATGCGGTGCTGGCGGCAGGCGGTCTGCACATTATCGGTACCGAACGCCACGAATCACGCCGTATCGATAACCAGCTGCGCGGCCGTGCGGGCCGTCAGGGTGACGCCGGTTCTTCGCGCTTCTATCTGTCGATGGAAGATGCGCTGATGCGTATTTTTGCCTCCGATCGTGTGTCCAACATGATGCGTAAGCTGGGTATGAAGCCGGGTGAAGCGATTGAGCATCCGTGGGTAACCAAAGCAATTGCTAATGCGCAGCGCAAAGTAGAAAGCCGCAACTTCGATATCCGTAAACAGCTGCTGGAATACGATGACGTCGCTAACGATCAGCGCCGCGCCATTTACAGCCAGCGTAACGAACTGCTGGATGTCTCTGACGTTTCGGACACCATTAACAGCATCCGCGAAGATGTGTTCAAAGCCACTATCGACACTTACATTCCGCCGCAGTCGCTGGAAGAGATGTGGGACGTCCCGGGGCTGGAAGAGCGTCTGCGCAATGATTTCGATCTGGATCTGCCCATTGCCGAGTGGCTGGATAAAGAGCCGGATCTGCATGAAGAGACGCTGCGTGAGCGCATTATGAGCCGCGCCAGTGAAAACTATGCGGCGAAAGAAGAAGTGGTCGGCGCAGAAATGATGCGCAACTTCGAAAAAGGCGTGATGCTGCAAACGCTCGACTCGCTGTGGAAAGAGCATCTGGCGGCGATGGACTATCTGCGTCAGGGTATCCATCTGCGTGGCTATGCGCAGAAGGATCCGAAGCAGGAGTACAAACGTGAATCTTTCGCCATGTTTGCCGCGATGCTGGAGTCGCTGAAGTACGAAGTGATCAGCACCCTGAGCAAAGTGCAGGTGCGGATGCCGGAAGAAGTGGAAGCGATGGAGCAGCAGCGTCGTGAAGAAGCAGAGCGCCTGGCACAGCAGCAGCAGCTCAGTCACGTCGATGACGACACCGCAGCGGCCGCTGCACTGGCGGCACAGGGCGGTGAGCGGAAAGTGGGACGTAACGATCCGTGCCCATGCGGCTCAGGTAAAAAATACAAACAGTGTCACGGTCGTCTGGCCTGATAACAAAAAGGAGCCCGCGGGCTCCTTTTTCTTTGGCTGATTAGCGGGTAATCGCCATCAGCTTCTCCTCATTCAGCCGCACGCCATGATAGGGCAGCGTAACCAGCAGCCCATCCGGCAAACCATAGCGTTTCAGCAACGCCCGGCTCTGAAACAGCAGCTGGTGATAGTTGTTGTCGCTGATCCCCGGATAGCTCTCATTCCATACCGTGGCAATGATCTGCCGTTTCGAGGTGATGCGCAGCAGCAGGCAGGAGAAGAAGCGCTTCTGCGCTTCATTAAGCGGGATGGTCTTCTGTTCTGGCCACCAGGTTAAAGTGTTTTGCGCGCTGTCGAGCGTCAGGATGTCGTGAAAAACTAAATGGCGTAAGGTATTCATCTGTTTCTGTGCGTCTTGCGCCAGAAACGTTGTTAGTTTGCGTTCCATGTGTAGTCGGCCTGGCTAGAGTAAAGTGGCTGCGAGTATTCCCAACATGGCGCCGTGCGATCATTACGACCTGTCTTAATAACTGGAATCTGTGCGACAGGATCGCGGTGAAGCCGACAGCAGTTAACATCGTCCGGCGTCTGCTTTAAAATCAGCGCTCACTCACTACAAGCGGAATCCAGCTTATGAAACACCTGCAGGTTGCGGTGGGCATCATTCGCAATGCCAGTCGTCAGATCTTTCTTGCCCAGCGCGCAGCAAGCTCCCACATGGCCAACAAATGGGAGTTCCCGGGCGGAAAAATTGAACAGCACGAAAGCGCAGAACAGGCGTTAAAACGTGAGCTGATGGAAGAAACCGGTATTGAAGTGACGGCGGCGAAAGCGATTGGTCAGGCCGACCACAGTTACGATGACCTGCGTGTTACGCTGCATTTCTTCCTGGTGGAGGGCTGGCAGGGTGAGCCGTGGGGACGCGAAGGTCAGCCGCAGCGTTGGGTCGAGCAGCGTGATTTGCTGGCCGATGAATTTCCACCTGCCAACCACGCCCTGATTGCCCGCTTAGTGGCGGGCGAGATTTAAACTCAGGGGCTGCGTGCCCCTGCCGATTACGGCTGCTCTTCACTCCAGTCGTCACTCTCCGTCATGTCTCCGCTGCTGGGAATGCGTTTCTCTTCAGCGGCCCACTCACCCAGATCGATCAACTGACAGCGTTTGCTGCAAAACGGGCGCCACGGGCTGAGTTCATCCCACATCACGGCTTTACCGCAGTTAGGGCAAGGTACGGTAATCATCTCTTCCTGCATAACATCCTCTAACAACAGGCTAATTCAAAATTCAGTCGCGCCGGCACTTCACCGCGTTCGCTATCGAGCGGTAAAAAGCGGATGGCATAGCGGCTTTTATGACCAGAGACCTGCGGATAGAGCGCATCTTCCAGCGTCAGCTGCAGGCGCAGCAGGTCGGACCCTTCGGCGTTATCCTGATAAAAGCCGTTGAGGCTGGTCTGATGGCGAAACACGCCTGACTGACGAATCAGGTTGAGGATCATCGTCAGGCTGTTGCGCAGCGGATCGAGCGAGGCCAGCCAGCTATTCACCAGGGTATCGCGCAGCGCCTGTGGCTGGTGCAGCCAGATGTGTAAACCCGGCAGATCAAAACTGCAGCAGCCGCCGGGAATGCTCAGGCGCTGACGTACGGAGGCAATCAACCGGTCTTCGCGCAGCTGCTGACCCATGCGCGGCGCGGCCATCAGCTCGCTGGATTGCTGCTTCAGCTGTTCGCGCAGCTGGCTGACGGTGTGTTCATCGACACCCGGCACATCCAGCCAGGCACGCAGTTTTTGCTGCTGACGCTCCAGCTCTTTTAACAGCTCGGTGCGCATATCGCCGCGTTCGAAGATATCCAGCAGGTCGCCAATAATACGAAACACACCCAATGCCGCAACCGAGCTGTTGACCGGCAGCGTTTCGTG
Organism: Pantoea sp. SGAir0184; assembly: GCF_043544755.1. Lineage (NCBI taxonomy): Bacteria > Pseudomonadati > Pseudomonadota > Gammaproteobacteria > Enterobacterales > Erwiniaceae > Pantoea > Pantoea sp. SGAir0184. The sequence continues at coordinate 3,462,477 of NZ_CP028050.1, read as the reverse complement.
CAGCTGGTTGATCAAAAACTCCACGCGCAGCCAGGTGCGCATTTTCTCATTCAATGGGTGTTCAAACAGAACCACTGTGCTCATGATATTAATCCCGTCCGGTTGCTGCCAGGCGCAAATAGCGCTGGTGAAGTTCAGCAACGCGCGGCAAAGCCTGTTCCGGCGTGCCACTGTTATCAATGATGTCATCCGCGCAGGCTAAACGCTGCTGACGGCTGGCCTGCGCGGCAAGAATCCGTTGCGCCTGGCTGAGAGAGATACCATCACGCTGGCGGGTGCGCTGCAGCTGCGTGGCCTCATCGACATCCACGACTAATACCCGATCAGCCTGATGCTGCAGACCATTTTCTACCAGCAGCGGCACTACCCACATGACGTAAGGCGAAGTCGCCTGCGCCTTCAGCTGCTGGGTACGGGCGTTAATCAGCGGATGCAGCAGTTGATTGAGCCAGTTTTTCTCTTGCGGCTGCTGGAAAATAATTTCCCGCAAACGCGCGCGATAAAGCGTGCCTTCTGCGGTCAGAATCGATTCTCCGTGGCGTTTCACAATCGCATTGAGCGCAGGTGTGCCCGGTTCAACCACCTCGCGGGCAATCACATCGGCATCAATGATGTCGACGTTCAGCGCGGCAAAAGCGTTAGCAATGGTGCTTTTACCACTACCAATGCCGCCGGTCAGTGCAACGGTAAAAGGCATAGCGTTCTCTCAACATTTTTCTCATCTGCCGCAGCGTGATGAGAGCCCGATCACAATCGGTTTTCTCAGCTAAATTTAACGGATTGTAGCTTAAATAAAGTGAAATTCGCAGTCTTGTCGCGGAACGAATGGCGCGTATGATAACGACACTGGAGCCGTGAGCGCTACCCGAACTGCGGTTCGTCGTCACTAACCAGGACACTCTGCTATGCGTATCGAAGAAGATGTAAAACTGGGCTTTAAAGATGTATTGATCCGCCCGAAACGCTCCACGCTGAAAAGCCGTTCCGAGGTTGAGCTGGAACGCACGTTCACCTTCAAACATTCAGGCCTCGCCTGGTCCGGCGTTCCGGTGATTGCCGCCAACATGGATACCGTCGGCACCTTTACCATGGCCGAAGCGCTGGCTGGCTTTAACGTGCTGACTGCCGTTCACAAGCACTACAGTGTTGAAGCGTGGCAGTCCTTTATCCAGCGTGTACCGGCCACGGTGCTCAGCCACGTGATGGTCTCCACCGGGACCTCAGAAGCAGATTTCACAAAGTTAAGCGCGATCCTCGCGCTGTCGCCCCAACTCAATTTTATCTGTATTGATGTGGCAAACGGCTACTCCGAGCACTTTGTTGCCTTCCTGCAGCGCGCGCGGGAAAGCTTTCCGGGGAAAACCATTTGTGCCGGGAATGTGGTGACCGGTGAAATGGTCGAAGAGCTGATTCTGTCCGGTGCCGACATTGTGAAGGTGGGAATCGGCCCGGGATCGGTCTGCACCACGCGCGTCAAAACCGGCGTTGGCTACCCGCAACTCTCCGCGGTGATTGAGTGTGCTGATGCGGCGCACGGCCTCGGTGGGCAGATTGTCAGCGATGGCGGTTGCGCCGTGCCGGGCGATATCGCCAAGGCGTTCGGCGGCGGCGCTGACTTCGTGATGCTCGGCGGCATGCTGGCGGCACACGATGAGTGCGAAGGCACTCTTGTTGAAGAGCAGGGCGAGCAGTTTATGCTGTTCTACGGCATGAGCTCCGAATCCGCGATGAAACGTCATGTGGGCGGTGTGGCGGGCTACCGCGCCGCAGAAGGTAAAACCGTTCGTCTGCCGCTGCGTGGACCGGTCGCGGAGACGGTGAAAGATATCCTCGGCGGGCTGCGTTCGGCCTGTACTTACGTCGGCGCAGAGCGCCTGAAAGAGCTGACCAAACGCACCACCTTTATTCGTGTGGCAGAACAGGAAAACCGCGTCTTTAACCGCTGATGTGCCGCAACGGGCGCCGCGTGCGCCCGTTTAACGTATGGCGTCTCCCAGACCAAATACCGGCAGATACATGGCAATCACCAGCGTGCCGACAATGCCGCCAATCACCACCATCATCAGCGGCTCCAGCGAAGCGGCGAGGCTGTCTGCGCGCGCCAGCGTTTGCGCTTCGTGCCACTCCGCCAGCCGCGCCAGCATCACATCCAGCGCACCGGCCTCTTCACCGACGCGGATCAGCTGAGCGCACAGCGGCGTAAACAGCGGATGTCCCTGTAGCGCCTGATGCAGCGGCGCGCCAGCGGCAATGTGCTGCTGTAACGCCACGATGGCATCGCGCCACAGTCGCGCGGCCAGCGTCACTTCCACCGCCTGCAGGCTTTGCAGCAGCGTCAGTCCGGCCTGCTGCGTCAGTTGCAGAATCGCATATATCTGGCTGAGCTGACCGCCGCGCCACAACGGGGCCAGCAGCGGAAGCCGCAGCAGCCACTGCTGGCAGCGCTTTTGCCACGCAACGGATCGTCGGTAGGTCAGACGCGCCAGCCACCCGGACGCCACACCGCACAACAGCAGCGGCAGCGCCGCCTGCTGCAACAGTGCCGACAGCGCCATCACGCCGGCGGTAAAGGCCGGCAGCGGTGCGTCAAAGCTGGCGTACACCGCAACAAATTCCGGCAGTACAAACAGCAGCATCCCGGCGCTGACCGCCAGCGCCACCAGCAGGATAAACAGCGGATAGCGCAACGCTTTCACCACCTTTTGGCGCAGAAACTGTTGCCTGCTCTGCTGTAGTGCCAACTGGCGGCAACACTCGTCCAGTTGCCCGGTCAGCTCACCTACCTGCATCAGTGCCGGAAACAGCGGCGGGAAGATATCCGGCCAGGCGCGCAGCGCCTGAGAAAACGGCTCTCCGGCCATGACCTGCTGTTGCAGAAGGCTCAGCAGCACGCGCCAGCCTGCATGGGGATGGCCGCTGGCCAGCAATGTCAGACTCTCCGCCAGCGGCAGCCCGGCTTTCAGCAACGTCGCCAGCTGGCGCATCAGGTCAATTTTCTGCTGCCACTTCCAGTCGCGCGCGCGCCAGCACTTGCCGCGCTGCCAGCTCACCACCAGCATGCCGCGATCGCCCAGCTGGCCGAGCAGGGCATCCTGCGTGGGCTGCAGCGACTCGCCCTCCTGCAGCAGGCCCATGCTGTCCAGTGCCTGCCAGTGAAACTGGTAGCGATTAGCCATTGCCAAGGCCCACCACGCGCTGCATCTCCTCGAAAGAGGTGTCGCCGCGGCTCACCGCCTCCAGCCCGGCGGTCAGCAGCGTTTTCATTCCCTGCTCCGCGGCCAGCGTCAGCAGGTGCTCCAGCGGCATATCAGCCGAGATGGCGTTCTGCAACCTGCTGCTCATCGGCAGGATTTCAAACAGCGCCAGGCGGCCATAGTAACCAGAGAAGCAGTGATCGCAGCCGGGGGCACGCCAGGTTTGCAGCGTGCCGGGCCACATGTCGCCGGGCAGATGGGCAATCGCCTGACCCGGCTGACGGCAGTGCACGCACAAACGGCGCACCAGCCGCTGCGCCACCACCAGCTGTAGCGCCGGGCCAAGCAGATAGCCGGGAATGTCCATCTGCCGTAAGCGGGTCAGGGTTTCGGCCGTCGAGTTGGTATGCAAGGTTGAGAGCACCAGATGTCCGGTCTGCGCCGCTTTTACGGCGATGCTGGCGGTTTCAGCATCACGGATTTCGCCGATCATAATGACGTCCGGATCCTGCCGCAGCAGCGCGCGCAGGACGCGGTTAAAGTCGAGACCGCTCCGTGGCTGTACCTGCGTCTGGTTAATCCCCTGTAGCGGAATTTCCAGCGGGTCCTCCACGCTGCAGACGTTTTTCTCTGGCACGTTGAGGGCGCTCAAGCTGCTGTACAGCGTAAAGGTTTTGCCGCTGCCGGTTGGGCCGGTGACCAGAATCAGCCCCTGCGGTTTGGCCAGCGCGTTTTTCAGCAGGCGCAGCTGTGGTACCGGCATGCCCAGCTTATCGAGCGCAATGGCGCTGTTTTCGCTTTGCAGCAGGCGTACCACCGCTTTTTCACCCTGGCTGACCGGCAGGGTCGACAGGCGGAACGCCGCCGGTTTGTCATCCATCTCCAGACTGAACTGGCCATCCTGCGGCAGCCGACGCTCCGCGATATCCAGACCGCCGAGGATTTTCAAGCGTGCCAGCACGGCGGCGGGTGGGGCATCCGGTAACTGCGGCAGCGGATGCAGCACGCCGTCAATCCGCAGCCGCACGCGCAGCCCGTGACGCTGCGGTTCAAAGTGCACATCGGAGGCGCGTCGCTGTATGGCCTGGCGCAGAATCTGATCCACCGCGTGAATGGCGGACTCGGCGCTGGCCTGTTCGCGCGGTGCCGCACTGCTTTCGGGCTGGTGCAGCAGCTGCTCCAGCCGTGCGGCGGGCCAGCACTCGATCTCGACTGCGCACTGGCTGGCAAACTGCAGCGCCTCTAACAACAGCGGGTCTGGCGCGTCCGCGACCGCCACGCGCAAGTGCATGGCGTCATGGTGCAGTATCACGGCCTGATAGCGGGCACACAGCGCCTGCAGGGCGCTATCCGGCTTATCCATTGTTTTCTTCCTTGTCGGCAAAGCGGAACTGCTCAAGGCAGCTGTCGCGCAGGCTGGCGTTGTCGCTGGTGCAGCTGCGTTGCCAGCTGAGTGCGCCTTCCGCCGCATTCCATATCGGCAACATTGCAACGGTTAACCCCGTCAGGCTCTCCTGGCCGGTCAGCGTAATGGCACCATTGACCACGCTCAGGTTCGCCACATAGCGCGAGCCTTTGGCGGCGGGAATACCGCGCTCGCCGGCCTGACACTGCGCCGGTCCGCCGCGCTCGATGGCGCACAGCTCCACGGCAGTCTTATAGGGCACCATGGTTTGCAGCATGTCGGTCAGCGCGGCACGTTGCAGATAATTTTGGTAAGCGGGCAGGCCAATAGCGCTGAGGATGGCGACGATACCGATGACAATCATCAGCTCGATCAGGGTAAAACCGCGTTGTTTATCCATAATGAGGCTCCTTGTTGTGGAGCCGCAACGGTAAGAAAGGGCAGGGAAAAGCGGAAGGGGGCGCGTTTCAATCGCGGAAAGGGGCGCGCAGACAATCTGGCGCGTTACAGGCGAAGCCACATGATGATGGAAGCCGGCTCGCAATTTGCCGCCAGCACCGGCGGCATGGCCTTACGTCAGACTTCGCGAAAACGCATCGACAGATCGAGCGCCTGCACGTGCTTAGTCAGCGCGCCCACCGAGACATAATCCACTCCGGTGGCGGCGATCTGCGGCAGCGTCGTCTCCGTCACGTTGCCGGACACCTCCAGCAGCGCGCGCTTCGCCGTCAGCGTAACCGCCTGCTGCATCATCGCCAGCGTGAAGTTATCCAGCATGATGATGTCGGCACCGGCCGCCAGCGCCAGCTGCAGTTCGCTGAGACTTTCCACTTCCACCTCGACCGGCACATCCGGGTGCAGCCACAGGGCTTTCTCTACCGCTTTACTGACCGAACCGCTGGCAATGATGTGGTTTTCTTTGATCAGGAAAGCGTCGGACAATCCCAGACGATGATTCTGCCCGCCGCCGCACAGCACCGCATACTTGAGCGCGGTGCGCAGGCCGGGCAGGGTTTTGCGCGTATCCAGCAGCTGGGTATTGCTGCCAGACAAGAGCGCCACATAGCGGTTCACGGCTGTCGCTACGCCGGAGAGCGTCTGCACAAAGTTTAACGCGGTGCGTTCTGCGGTCAGCAGCAACCGTGCCGGTCCCTGTAATTCAAACAGTAGCTGATCGGCCACCAGCGGTTGGCCGTCTTCGACGTGCCAGGTAATGGAAACGTTATTGCCCAGCTGGATAAATACCTCTTCCACCCAGCGTTTACCACAGAAAACACCGGCTTCGCGGGTGATAACGCGCGCTTCAGCCTGCGCCGCCTGCGGCAACAGCTGAGCGGTGATGTCGCGGTCAGCGTCAACGTCACCGCCTAAATCCTCCTGAAGCGCGCGCGCCACGGTTTCCGGGATATCCAGCTGAATACGTTTAAGCAGTTCCTGACGACGATGTTCGGGATTATAACGACGCGACACCATGATTTTGCGGCTCCACCCTACGGATTACGTGCGCTCACCTTAGCCTGATTTTGCAGCTATTGCCAGACACGGCAGGTGAAATGTTTAGTATCCTTAACTTGCTGATGCCATAACGCATTAAGTCACAAGCAGCGAGGTGGAATCATGGTATTCTCAGCCAGATTTTGTTCAGGATAACAGGCATGAAACTGGAACACGGCTGGATCACGAGCGCACGCAAGGTGCCGTCGCCGCACTTCAATGCGCGGCCGGATAACGAAGCGCCGTCGCTGCTGATCATTCATAACATCAGTCTGCCGCCGGGCGAATTTGGCGGTCCGTGGATTGACCGGCTGTTCACCGGTACGCTACCGGCTGATGCGCATCCCTATTTTGCGGATATCGCCCAGTTACGCGTGGCGGCGCACTGTCTGATTCGCCGTGACGGTGAGCTGGTACAGTATGTTTCCTTTGACCAGCGCGCCTGGCATGCCGGCATTTCGCAGTTTGCCGGACGGGAAAACTGCAACGATTTTTCCATGGGCATTGAGCTGGAAGGCACTGACACGCTGCCCTACACCGATGCCCAGTACGCTATGCTGCAGCAGGTTACCCGCCTGTTGATGCAGCATTATCCGCTGACGCCGCAGCGTATCACCGGTCACAGCGATGTTGCGCCGGAACGCAAGACCGATCCCGGTCCGGCATTTGACTGGATACGCTATAAACAGGCTATCGGGCAGGAGCACCCCTGACACCGCAGGAGCAGGTATGACGTTGTTTAGTTTGTTGTTAGTTTTGGGTTGGGAACGCCTTTTTAAATTAGGTGAACACTGGCAGCTGGATCATCGGCTTGAGCCGCTGTTTCGCGGTCGCCAGCGCTTCTCGTTGCTGCGTACGCTGCTGATGACCGTGATCGCCATGCTGCTGGTCTGGCTGGTGGTGTGGAGCCTGAAGGGCATTCTGTTTGGCGTGGCGCAGCTGCTGTTCTGGATTGTGGTCGGTTTGCTGTGCATTGGTGCCGGCTCGGTGCGGCTGCATTATCATCAGTATCTTAAAGCGGCGAGCCACGATGATGAAGCGGCCCATCAGGCGATGGCGGCAGAGCTGACGCTGATTCACGGCGTGCCGGTTGACTGTAGCGAGCGCGAATTTCTGCAGGCGCTGCAAAACGCGCTGATCTGGATTAACTTCCGCTTCTATCTTGCGCCGCTGTTCTGGTTTGTGGTCGGTGGCCCTTACGGGCCAGTGTTGCTGGTGGGGTATGCGTTTCTGCGTGCCTGGCAGAGCTGGCTGGCAAAACACCGTTCCCCGCTGGAACGCGCACAGTCCGGCATCGATCGCATTCTGCACGTGCTGGACTGGATTCCGGTGCGGCTGGCCGGTGTGGCTTATGCGCTGCTCGGTCACGGCGAGCGTGCGCTGCCGGCATGGTTTGCCGCGCTCAGCGATGTGCATCGTCCACAGTATCAGGTGCTGACCAGCCTGGCGCAGTTCTCGCTGGCGCGCGATCCGCATCTGGATAAAGTGGAAACGCCACGGGTTGCCGTGGCGCTGGCCAAACGCGTTTCGCTGGTGCTGGTCGTGGTAGTGGCGCTGCTGACTATCTACGGCACGTTAGTATGATCGGCAGGCGGCACGCCGAAATCCGGTGTGCCGTCTTCGCGCCAGGCAAAATATTTAAGCCGCGTATGGCGGTTGGGATCCCACAGCGGATCGCCCTCAATTTCGGTGTAATTCCGTGCGTGATACACCAGCACATCCCGTCCTGCTTCATCCACGGTGAAACTGTTATGCCCCGGACCGTACTGGTGATTATCCCAGCTGGTGGCAAATACCGGCCGCGCCGATTTATGCCATGCGCTGATGTCGAGCGGATCGGCCTGCGCGTCAATACTCAGTATGCCGAGGCAGTAATTTTCATCCGTGGCGCTGGCTGAGTAGGTGACAAACAGCCGCTCGCCATGACGAATCACCGCCGGTCCCTCATTAACGCTAAAGCCGGCACACTCCCACTCATACTCCGGCCGGCTGAGCATCAGCGGCTGGGTTTTCAGCGTCCACGGATTCAGTAATTCCGCCAGATAAAGGTTGGAGTTACCGGGAATCGCCGGGTCTTTTTGCGCCCACAGATACCAGTTTTTACCCTGATGCACGAAGTGGGTGGCGTCGAGGGCGAAGGTATCGAGGTGGGTTTGCACGCGGCGGCACGGCTGCCAGTGACCGCTGAGTGGATCAGCATCATCACATACCAGCGCGTACATACGGTGCTGAAACAGCCCCTCTTTGATTTCGCGGGACGGCGCGGCGGCAAAGTAAATCACCCACTGGCCATTGATCACGTGCAGTTCCGGTGCCCAGATCAGGGCGCTGCAGGGACCGCTGTCCGGTTTACGCCACACGGTTGTGGCCGGGGCGGTAATCAGGCCGTTAAGCGTGCTGGCATAGCGCAGTTCCAGTCGATCGTACTCGGGCACCGAAGCGATAAAGTAGTAGCCATCGCCGTGGCGCAAAATAAACGGATCGGCACGTTGCGTAATAAACGGGTTAGGCCAGCTCATTTAATTTCTCCTGGTTGTGAGGTTGCGCGGCGAACGGGGGCAGACAGGTCATGGAAGTTGGCGCGACGCAGGGCGAGATCCTGCTGGATAGTGCGCATCAGCGCGCGGTCCACTTTCAGCAGGCGCACCACGCCGGCGGTGATCAGATAGCCGACGCCGGGGATCAGGGTAAACAGCAGCACAATGCCGTTAAGCGCGCTGGCAGACTGCTGTTTCGCCGCTGCGTCATAGCCATACATCGACAATAAAAACCCGACCATGGCACCCGCTACCGCCAGTCCGACCTTGAGGAAAAACAGGTTGCCGGAGAAGCTGATCCCGGTGATGCGTTTACCGGTTTTCCATTCGCCGTAGTCATCGACATCAGCCATCAGTGACCAGTGCAGCGGCGACGGGATTTGGTGCAGGATGTTCAGCAGGAAATAAGCGATCACCACGGTGACGGTGGCGTGCGGATCGATCCAGTAAAAGCCGCTGGAGAACAGCGCCAGCGCAATGTTGGTCCAGAAAAACACCTTGAGCTTGCACCAGCGATCGGTGAGGACTTTCGCCAGTGTGCTGCCCAGCATCATGCCGATGACGCCCAGGCTGATAAACAGCGTCGCAAAGTGCGTCGACTGGCCCATCACCCAGGTGACGTAATACATGGTGGCGGCCATGCGAATAAAACCGGGACAGACATTACAGAACGTCAGCAGCAGAATGCGCACCCACTGATCGTTCTTCCATACATCGCGCAAATCTTTCTTCAGATCATCGTTGCTCGGTACCGCCGGGCGAATACGCTCGCGCACCGTGGCAAAACAGAACAGAAACATCACCAGGCCAATCAGCGCCAGCACGCTCATTGCCAGCTGATAGCCGCGCGCTTTGTTGTCGCCGCCAAACCACTCGGCCATCGGCAGCAGCGACAGCGAGAGGATCAGCGTGGCGATGCCCACCATGACAAAGCGGTATGACTGGCAGGAGACGCGTTCACCGGGATCGTTAGTGATGACGCCGCCCAGCGAGCAGTAAGGAATATTGATGGCGGTGTAGGTCAGCGACATCAGGAAATAGGTGACAAATGCCCAGATCACCTTGTTGTCGTAGCTCCAGTCCGGGGTGGTAAACATCAGCACGCTGAACAGCACGTAGGGCAGCGATATCCACAGCAGCCATGGGCGAAAGCGTCCCCAGCGGCTCTGTGTGCGGTCGGCAATTGCGCCCATTATCGGGTCGGTCACCGCATCCAGCACCCGTACTGACAGTAACAGCGTGCCGACCAGCGCCGGGGCGAGGCCAAATACGTCGGTGTAGAAGTAGTTGAGGAACAGCATGATGGCACCGCCGATCATGTTGCATCCGGCGTCACCCATGCCGTATCCCAGTTTTTCTCTGAACGAGAGGGCTGCTCCTTTCATCAGTCGTCTCCTGCGACAAGTGGAGCAAAAATTATCAGCGTTAAATCAGTAACCTGGTGGGGAACAATCGGTCAGGATGATGGACAAAATACGCGGGCGGGGAAAAGTGTGAAGCGGATCGGCCCGGCAGCAGCGTGCCGGGCCCGGTGAAGCATCAGGCTTTCTGTACCCGATTTTTAACGGTATAACCCACGGCCAGCACCAGCAGCCACACCGGAATCAGCCACACTGAAATCGCCATGCCCGGCGTCATTAGCATGATCACCAGAATGGCCGCCAGGAACAGCAGGCAGATCCAGTTACCCAGCGGATACAGCACCGCTTTGAAACGGGTGGTCACGCCCTGCTGATCTTTCTTCTTACGGAATTTCAGGTGCGCGAGACTGATCATCGCCCAGTTGATGACCAGCGCGGAGACCACCAGCGACATCAGCAGGCCGAAGGCTTCACCTGGCATCAGGTAGTTGATCAGCACGCACAGCGCAGTGGCGACCGCCGAGACCAGAATGGTCGCCACCGGCACACCACGACGGTCCACTTTCAGCAGCGCTTTTGGCGCGTTGCCCTGCTGCGCGAGGCCGAACAGCATGCGGCTGTTACAGTAAACACAGCTGTTATACACCGACAGCGCGGCGGTCAGGATCACCACGTTGAGCGCATTCGCCACCAGCGCATCACCCAGTTCGTGGAAGATCAGCACAAACGGGCTGGTCTCTTCGGTGACGCGCGTCCATGGCAGCAGCGAGAGCAGCACCGCCAGTGAGCCGATGTAGAAAATCAGGATACGCCACAGCACCTGGTTGGTGGCTTTAGGGATGCTCTCTTGTGGATTGTCGGCTTCTGCGGCGGTGATACCCACCAGTTCAAGGCCGCCGAAGGAGAACATGATGATCGCCATCATCATCACCAGCCCGCTGACGCCGTGCGGCAGGAAACCGCCCTGGTTCCACAGGTTGCTGACGCTGGCCTGAGGGCCGCCGTTGCCGCTAAACAGCAGCCAGCCGCCAAACAGGATCATGCCGATGACCGCCACCACTTTGATAATCGCGAACCAGAACTCCATCTCACCGAACACTTTAACGTTGGTCAGGTTGATGGCGTTGATCACCACAAAGAAGATAGCCGCAGTGGCCCAGGTGGGGAATTCCGGCCACCAGAACTGAATATATTTGCCCACAGCGGTGAGTTCAGCCATCGCCACCAGCACATACAGCACCCAGTAGTTCCAGCCGGAGGCAAAGCCGGCAAAGTTGCCCCAGTATTTATAGGCGAAGTGGCTAAAGCTGCCGGCCACCGGCTCTTCCACCACCATTTCGCCGAGCTGGCGCATGATCAGGAAGGCAATAAAACCGGCGATGGCATAGCCGAGAATCACGGCCGGACCGGCCGATTTAATCACTGATGCGCTGCCCAGAAACAGACCGGTACCGACGGCACCGCCCAGCGCAATCAGCTGAATATGGCGATTTTTCAGGCCGCGATGCAGCGTTTCGCCATGCTGTTGTTCCATACAAACCTCATGATGTTGTTATTGTGCACCTGCAGTGCGCGCACTGTAAGGCTGTTCTATCTGTGTACGCTTTTCTTTACGGTATCCGGCGGGCTGTGTGCAAGCCTGAGCTACCCTGGCGACCAGAATAGTGATAAGCGCGCCGCTTTGCACCTGCTTTTGCTTTTTGTGCTGAGAGATGGCTGAAAAAGCAGCAGCATCCTCTGCGCTTCCCTTGCGCTATTTCTGCCATGAATAAGGCTTAAACACGAATAGCATTCGCTTATGGCTACGCAGCCTGGTGCGCGCTAATGCAGTGTAAGGTTTGGTAAAAGTGAAATCTGTTAACATTTGCCGCGCTGAGACGCTTTTCTGCCAGATCCCGGTAAGTTAGCGCACGGTAACCGGTGTCTGCGGTGAAAGTGTGCGGGGGGCCATATAGACACAAGGTGAATACTTTGTTACTTTACGGGCACCATTTTTCAATTGGTATTACCAATTTACTCCGGACGTTTGGCTCATAAGAAGGGATGATGGCCTACAGTAAAATTCGCCAACCCAAGCTCTCCGATGCAATCGAGCAGCAGCTGGAATCCCTGATTATGGAAGGGACGCTCCAGCCGGGTGAAAAACTGCTTCCCGAGCGTGAACTGGCCAAACAGTTTGATGTCTCACGTCCATCGCTGCGCGAAGCGATCCAGAGTCTGGAAGCTAAAGGCCTGCTGCTGCGCCGTCAGGGTGGTGGCACCTTCGTACAGCAGAATCTCTGGCAAAGCCTGAGCGACCCGCTGGTCGGCCTGCTTGCTGAACATCCTGAATCCCAGTTTGACCTGCTGGAAACCCGCCATGCGCTGGAAGGCGTTGCGGCCTACTACGCTGCGCTGCGCGGCACCGATGAAGACCTGCAGCGTATTCGCGACTGTCACGTCAACATCCAGCAGGCGCAGGACAGCGGCGATTTAGATGCTGAGGCCGATGCGGTCATGAAGTATCAGATCGCTGTCACAGAAGCCGCCCATAATGTGGTGCTGCTGCATTTGCTGCGTTCGATGGGCCCTATGCTGGAACAGAACGTCCGTCAGAATTTCGAATTGCTCTACGCTCGCCGCGAAATGCTGGCGAAAGTGAGCGGTCACCGCGCCAGTATCTTTGAGGCGATTGTGGCTCGTGAGCCAGAACAAGCACGCGAGGCATCCCATCGTCACCTGGCGTTCATTGAGGAAATCTTGCTGGACAGAAGTCGGGAGCAGAGCCGTCGTGAACGCTCCCTGCGTCGTTTACAGCAACGTAAGGAATAACGCACGGCAATGAACGTGCGACATAAACGACGGGCCTGTCTTCTTGTGCTGTGAATCAGAAGCAAAGCACAAGCAGACAGGCTCCTGATAATTCAACGTATTAGACACAGATAAGGAATACACCCCATGTCAGAACGTTTACAGAATGACGTGGATCCGATCGAAACTCGTGACTGGCTACAGGCGATCGAATCGGTCATCCGTGAAGAAGGTGTTGAGCGCGCGCAGTATCTGATTGATCAGGTATTGAGTGCTGCACGCAAAGGCGGTGTGAAAGTGGCAGCGGGCGGCAACGCCGTCAGCAACTACATCAACTCCATTGCGGTCGAAGATGAGCCGGAATATCCGGGGAACACCTCTCTTGAACGTCGTATCCGTTCCGCAATCCGCTGGAACGCCATTATGTCGGTTCTGCGTGCGTCGAAGAAAGATCTGGAGCTGGGTGGTCACCTGTCGTCTTTCCAGTCTTCTGCCACCATTTATGAAGTGTGCTTCAACCACTTCTTCCGCGCGCGTAGCGAGCAGGATGGCGGCGATCTGGTCTATTTCCAGGGCCACATTTCTCCGGGCATCTACTCGCGTGCGTTCCTTGAAGGACGCCTGACTGAAGAGCAGATGAACAACTTCCGTCAGGAAGTCCACGGCAACGGTCTCTCTTCCTATCCGCATCCAAAACTGATGCCGGACTTCTGGCAGTTCCCGACCGTGTCGATGGGTCTCGGCCCACTGAACGCCATCTATCAGGCGAAGTTCCTGAAATATCTGGAACACCGCGGCCTGAAAGATACCTCTAAGCAGACCGTTTACGCCTTCCTTGGCGATGGCGAGATGGACGAACCAGAATCCAAAGGGGCGATCACCATCGCTACCCGTGAGAAGCTGGATAACCTGGTGTTCATCATCAACTGTAACCTGCAGCGTCTCGACGGTCCGGTCACCGGTAACGGTAAGATCATCAACGAGCTGGAAGGCATCTTTGCCGGTGCTGGCTGGAACGTGATCAAAGTGATCTGGGGCGGACGCTGGGACGAGCTGCTGAAGAAAGACACCAGCGGCAAGCTGATTCAGCTGATGAACGAAACCGTTGACGGCGACTATCAGACCTTCAAATCACGCGACGGTGCGTACGTGCGCGAGCACTTCTTCGGTAAATACCCGGAGACTGCAGCGCTGGTGAAAGACTGGTCAGACGAAGAGATCTTCGCCCTGAACCGTGGTGGTCACGATCCGAAGAAAATCTACGCGGCCCTGAAGAAAGCGCAGGAGACCAAAGGTCAGCCTACGCTGATCCTGGCGCATACCATCAAAGGCTATGGTATGGGTGACACCGCGGAAGGTAAAAACATCGCGCACCAGGTTAAGAAGATGAACATGGATGGCGTTCGCTACATCCGCGATCGCTTCAACGTGCCAGTGGCTGACGACAAGATCGAACAGCTGCCGTATGTGACCTTCGAAAAAGGCTCAGAAGAGTACAACTACCTGCACGGCCAGCGCGAGAAGCTGGGTGGCTATCTGCCAACCCGTCAGGCTGAGTTCAGCGAAAAGCTGGAAATGCCGGCGCTGGAAGAGTTCAGTGCGCTGCTGGAAGAGCAGAGCAAAGAGATCTCTACCACCATCGCCTTCGTGCGTGCGCTCAACGTGATGCTGAAGAACAAGTCGATCAAAGATCGTCTGGTGCCGATCCTCGCAGACGAAGCGCGTACCTTTGGTATGGAAGGTCTGTTCCGTCAGATTGGTATTTACAGCCCGAACGGCCAGCAGTATACGCCGCAGGACCGTGAGCAGGTTGCGTACTATAAAGAAGACGAGAAAGGCCAGATTCTGCAGGAAGGGATCAACGAGCTCGGCGCAGGGTCTTCCTGGCTGGCGGCGGCGACCTCTTACAGCACCAACAACCTGCCGATGATTCCGTTCTACATCTACTATTCGATGTTTGGTTTCCAGCGCATCGGCGATCTGATGTGGCTGGCAGGCGACCAGCAGGCGCGCGGCTTCCTGGTGGGCGGCACGTCCGGTCGTACCACGCTGAACGGTGAAGGTCTGCAGCACGAAGATGGTCACAGCCACATTCAGTCGCTGACTATCCCGAACTGTATCTCTTACGATCCGTCTTACGCGTACGAAGTGGCAGTCATCATGCATGACGGTCTGGTACGTATGTACGGCGAAGCGCAGGAAAATATTTACTACTACATCACCACGCTGAACGAAAACTACCACATGCCTGCGATGCCGCAGGGTGCGGAAGAGGGCATCCGTAAGGGTATCTACAAGCTGGAGACGGTAGAAGGCAGCAAAGGCAAAGTGCAGCTGCTGGGCTCAGGTTCTATCCTGCGTCACGTGCGCGAAGCGGCACAGATCCTGGCGAAGGATTACGGCATCGGTTCTGACGTCTACAGCGTAACCTCGTTCACCGAGCTGGCACGCGACGGTCAGGATTGTGAGCGCTGGAACATGCTGCACCCAACGGAAACTCCACGCGTACCGTACATCGCTCAGGTGATGAACGACGCGCCGGCGGTGGCATCGACCGACTACATGAAGCTGTTCGCAGAGCAGGTTCGCAGCTACGTGCCAGCCAGCGATTATCGCGTGCTGGGTACCGATGGTTTCGGCCGTTCAGACAGCCGCGAAAACCTGCGTCACCACTTCGAAGTGGATGCGTCATACGTAGTGGTTGCAGCCCTGGGTGAACTGGCTAAACGCGGCGAAATCGAGAAGAAAGTGGTGGCGGATGCGATCGCGAAATTCAACATCGATGCCGATAAAGTTAACCCGCGTCTGGCTTAAGAGGTAAGAGAGTAATGGCTATCGAAATTAACGTACCGGATATCGGGTCAGACGAAGTTGAAGTCACCGAGATTCTGGTCAAGGTGGGCGACAAGGTTGAAGCCGAACAGTCGCTGATCACCGTGGAAGGCGATAAAGCCTCGATGGAAGTACCTTCGCCGCAGGCCGGCGTGGTTAAAGAGATCAAAATCGCGACCGGTGACAAAGTGAATACCGGTTCACTGATCATGATTTTCGACGCCGAAGGTGCAGCTGCTGCGGCACCGGCCGCCGAAGAGAAACCAGCGGAAGCCGCACCTGCTGCGGCTGCCGCCAGCGAAGCGAAAGACGTTAACGTACCGGATATCGGCGGCGACGAAGTCGAAGTCACCGAAATTCTGGTTAAAGTGGGCGACAAAGTGGCGGCAGAACAATCGCTGATCACCGTCGAAGGCGACAAAGCCTCCATGGAAGTGCCTGCACCGTTTGCCGGTGTGGTGAAAGAGATCAAAATCGCCACGGGCGACAAGGTGAACACCGGTTCACTGATCATGATCTTTGAAGCCGAAGGCGCGGCGCCAGCAGCGGCTGCCAAACCTGCCGTGAAAGAAGCGGCGGCCTCCGCGCCAGCCGCGGCTGCGGGTGCCAAAGACGTTAACGTCCCGGATATCGGCGGCGACGAAGTGGAAGTCACCGAAGTGCTGGTCAAAGTAGGCGATAAAGTTGAGGCTGAGCAGTCACTGATCGTGGTGGAAGGCGATAAAGCGTCAATGGAAGTTCCGGCGCCGTTTGCCGGTACGGTTAAAGCGCTGAAAGTGGCTACCGGCGATAAAGTCAGCACCGGTTCGCTTATCATGGTGTTCGAAGTAGAAGGCGCTGCGCCGGCTGCTGCGGCACCGGCAGCGAAACAGGAAGCCGCACCCGCTGCAGAAGCCAAACCGGCTGCTGCACCTGCGCCAGCAGCGGCGAAAGCCGATGCGAAGAGCGAATTTGCTGAAAACGACGCTTACGTGCACGCCACGCCGGTGATTCGTCGCCTGGCGCGCGAGTTCGGTGTTAACCTGGCGAAAGTCAAAGGCACTGGCCGTAAAGGTCGCATCCTCAAAGAGGACGTGCAGGCTTACGTGAAAGACGCGGTGAAGCGCGCTGAAGCGGCCCCGGCTGCGGCCGCAGGCGGCGGTATTCCGGGCATGCTGCCATGGCCGAAAGTGGACTTCAGCAAGTTCGGTGAAATCGAAGAAGTGGAACTGGGTCGTATCCAGAAAATCTCGGGCGCTAACCTGAGCCGTAACTGGGTAATGATTCCGCATGTGACCCACTTCGACAAAACCGATATCACCGATCTGGAAGCGTTCCGTAAGCAGCAGAATGCGGAAGCCGAGAAGCGCAAGCTGGATGTGAAGTTCACCCCGGTGGTGTTCATCATGAAAGCGGTCGCCGCGGCACTGGAGCAGATGCCACGTTTCAACAGCTCGCTGTCGGAAGATGGCCAGAAGCTGACGCTGAAAAAGTACATCAACATCGGTGTGGCGGTCGATACGCCAAACGGTCTGGTGGTTCCGGTGTTCAAAGACGTGAACAAGAAAGGCATCACTGAGCTGTCGCGTGAGCTGATGGCGACGTCGAAGAAAGCGCGTGATGGCAAACTGACCGCCAGCGATATGCAGGGCGGCTGCTTCACCATCTCCAGCCTTGGCGGCCTGGGCACCACGCACTTCGCGCCAATTGTTAACGCGCCGGAAGTGGCTATCCTCGGGGTGTCTAAGTCGGCGATGGAGCCGGTGTGGAACGGCAAAGAGTTCGCTCCGCGCCTGATGATGCCGATTTCACTGTCGTTCGACCACCGCGTCATCGACGGTGCGGATGGTGCGCGCTTCATCACCATCATTAACAATATGCTGTCTGATATTCGCCGTCTGGTGATGTGACGTTAATCAAGGCCGGCAAATGCCGGCCTTGTTGTAAGCATTCGGAGTTGCCGCGGTTGGCAGTTTGTTAACAATTCTGTAAACTCTCGCGGTGAAATGTCCCGGTGGAGATAGGGCATCAAGAGCCTGGGAAAGGGTCGCTTTTGACCGCCGGCAATCTAACAAGAGGTCATGATGAGTACAGAGATTAAAACTCAAGTCGTGGTACTTGGGGCAGGTCCTGCAGGTTACTCTGCAGCCTTCCGTTGCGCTGATTTAGGTCTGGAAACCGTACTGGTAGAGCGCTACAGCACCCTCGGCGGTGTCTGTCTGAACGTCGGCTGTATCCCGTCAAAAGCGCTGCTGCACGTGGCGAAAGTCATCGAAGAAGCTAAGGCTCTGGAAGAGCACGGTATCGTGTTTGGCCAGCCGCAGACTGACATCAACAAAATCCGTACCTGGAAAGAGAAAGTCATCACTCAGCTGACCGGTGGTCTGGCTGGCATGGCAAAAGGCCGCAAAGTGAAAGTGGTCAACGGTCTGGGTAAATTCACCGGTGCTAACACGCTGGTAGTGGAAGGAGAGGGCGGCGCAACCACCATCAACTTCGACAACGCCATTATTGCTGCTGGCTCACGTCCAATCGAGCTGCCTTTCATTCCACATAACGATCCGCGCGTGTGGGACTCTACCGATGCGCTGGAGCTGAAAGAAGTTCCGAAGCGTCTGCTGGTTATGGGCGGTGGCATCATCGGTCTGGAGATGGGTACCGTCTACCATGCGCTGGGTTCAGAGATCGACGTGGTCGAGATGTTTGACCAGGTGATCCCGGCCGCCGATAAAGATGTAGTGAAAGTATTCACCAAGCGTATCAGTAAGAAATTCAACCTGATGCTGGAAACCAAAGTCACCGCGGTAGAAGCGAAAGACGACGGTATCTACGTATCAATGGAAGGTAAAAAAGCGCCGGCTGAACCACAGCGTTACGACGCAGTGCTGGTGGCGATTGGCCGTGTACCGAACGGTAAAGGTCTGGATGCTGGCAAAGCAGGCGTGGAAGTGGACGATCGCGGCTTTATCCGCGTCGACAAACAGATGCGCACCAACGTGCCACACATCTATGCTATCGGTGACATCGTCGGTCAGCCAATGCTGGCGCACAAAGGCGTGCACGAAGGTCACGTGGCGGCAGAAGTGATTTCCGGTCTGAAGCACTACTTCGACCCGAAAGTGATCCCTTCTATCGCTTATACCGAGCCAGAAGTGGCCTGGGTGGGTCTGACCGAGAAAGAAGCCAAAGAGAAAGGCATCAGCTACGAAGTGTCCACCTTCCCGTGGGCGGCATCGGGCCGTGCTATCGCGTCTGACTGTGCAGACGGTATGACCAAACTGATCTTCGACAAAGAGACGCACCGTGTTATTGGTGGCGCGATTGTCGGTACTAACGGCGGCGAGCTGCTGGGTGAAATCGGTCTGGCTATCGAGATGGGTTGTGATGCCGAAGATATCGCGCTGACCATCCACGCGCACCCAACCCTGCACGAATCGGTTGGCCTGGCGGCGGAAGTGTTTGAAGGTAGCATTACTGACCTGCCAAATCCGAAAGCGAAAAAGAAATAATTTCGCCTGAGGCTTAGGTTAATTAACGGCTCCTGTAAGGAGCCGTTTTTTTATTAATTGAAAACGTAAGTTGAATAGATAAAAGCGGGCGCAGGAGCATCACCTTAACGATGCCGGAATAGCGGAGGAAACCCTCCGCTATTGAAGTTTACTGTTGTGCTTCGTAAGCCATGACAGCCGATAATTCAGCCGCGAATATCCGCAATCGTAATTCACACAGTGAACTGCGATTTGCCAGGCATAAACCTAACAGGATGAGCCCGCTGATAATCAGCGTGCTGAATTTCACCTTCATAATCACTTACTCCTTGCATTAGCACGAGCAAGCCACTACCCTGACACTGTCTGGGTGTTGGGTAGTGGCTCACCCGTGCGGTTAATGAAAATTAATCGCACGGTTCACCCTCCACCATCCACCCCAATTTCTTTTGCAGATCTTAAGGCAGATAGCCTCAAGCGCCCGCAGGCAGTCTACGCTATTTATTTATCATTTCCTCTTTTATTTTTTATCTCTTTTTTAAATCGCAGTTATTTTTTTAAGGATGTGTTTTAATTGAATAACTAAATTTAAAGTTTAATTTAACCATGCACTGCGTTGATAATTAATTAAATGCGCGCAAGGCATCACGTTCAATATTTATCAGGTGATGTAGTATTAATTTTTCCTCAGGGAAACGTGTGTTGGAAGCTGAAGGGTATCCGTTTAGTGCAAGCGCATCAGCACATAACCAAAAGTGAATGAACCGGCCTGAAAGGGGATTGCAGGTTATGGATTCGCTGCGTGAAGGCCGGATGCAACAAATTACGCGCTAAAACCTGGCTCCACTGGCTACCGGCACAGGCGCGAACAGCTGCTGTCACGGCCATTCTGGCGTCTCTCCTGGCGCAAAGCGCAGACAAATCTGCTAAATAACGCGCGGATGTTGCTTTTTTGTAAACGGATTAACAATCAGCCGAAATCCTGCTATGCTGGCCGACGCAGAACCGGGCACCTCACCCTACTGTTTGACAGCATCAACAGGTGCACCGGAAAGCTATACAATGAGAGCGAGGAGAACGTCGTGCTAGAAGAATACCGTAAGCACGTTGCCGAGCGTGCTGCCCAGGGAATCGTACCTAAGCCGTTAGATGCTTCCCAGATGGCCGCGCTGGTTGAACTGCTGAAAAACCCGCCAGCGGGTGAAGAAGAATTCCTGACTGACCTGCTGGTCAACCGTGTCCCGCCGGGTGTTGATGAAGCGGCGTATGTAAAAGCCGGATTCCTGGCAGCTATCGCAAAGGGCGAAGCCCACTCTCCTCTGGTCACTCGTGAAAAAGCAGTCGAACTGCTGGGCACCATGCAGGGCGGCTACAACATCCATGCGCTGATCGAGGCGCTTGACGATGAGGCCCTGGCACCGATTGCCGCTGAAGCACTGTCCCACACGCTGCTGATGTTCGATAACTTCTACGACGTCGAAGAGAAAGCCAAAGCGGGTAATCCCCACGCGAAGAAAATCCTCCAGTCCTGGGCTGATGCAGAATGGTTCCTCAAGCGTCCTAAGCTGGCAGAAAAAATCACCACCACCGTGTTCAAAGTGACCGGCGAAACCAACACCGACGACCTCTCTCCGGCGCCGGATGCATGGTCACGTCCGGATATTCCACTGCACGCGCTGGCGATGCTGAAAAACCCACGTGACGGCATCGAACCCGACGATGTTGGCAACGTTGGCCCGATCAAACAGATTGAAGCTTTGCAGCAGAAAGGCTTCCCGCTGACCTACGTCGGTGACGTGGTTGGTACCGGTTCTTCACGTAAGTCCGCGACCAACTCAGTGCTGTGGTTCATGGGTGACGACATTCCGTATGTGCCGAACAAAAAAGGCGGCGGTCTGTGCCTCGGCGGTAAAATCGCGCCGATCTTCTTCAACACCATGGAAGATGCCGGCGCGCTGCCGATCGAACTCGACGTTGAGCGCCTGAACATGGGCGATGTGATTGACGTTTACCCTTACAAGGGTGAAGTACGCAATCACGAGACCAATGAACTGCTGGCGACCTTTGCGCTGAAAACTGACGTGCTGCTGGATGAAGTGCGCGCCGGTGGCCGTATTCCACTGATTATCGGTCGCGGCCTGACCACCAAAGCGCGTGAGTCGCTGGGTCTGCCGCACAGCGATGTGTTCACCAAAGCCAAAGATGTGGCCGAAAGCAACCGTGGTTACTCGCTGGCGCAGAAAATGGTGGGCCGTGCCTGCGGCGTGGCAGGGATTCGTCCTGGTGCCTACTGTGAACCGAAAATGACCTCGGTCGGCTCTCAGGACACCACCGGTCCAATGACCCGTGATGAACTGAAAGATCTGGCGTGTCTGGGCTTCTCCTCCGATCTGGTGATGCAGTCCTTCTGTCACACCGCCGCTTATCCGAAGCCGGTCGATGTCACTACACACCACACGCTGCCGGACTTCATCATGAACCGTGGCGGTGTTTCGCTGCGTCCGGGCGATGGCGTGATTCACAGCTGGCTGAACCGTATGCTGCTGCCGGATACCGTCGGCACCGGCGGTGACTCACACACCCGCTTCCCGATTGGCATCTCGTTCCCGGCCGGTTCTGGTCTGGTGGCGTTTGCCGCAGCGACGGGCGTAATGCCTCTGGATATGCCGGAGTCAGTGCTGGTGCGCTTCAAAGGCGAAATGCAGCCGGGCATCACGCTGCGCGATCTGGTGCATGCGATTCCGCTGTACGCCATCAAGCAGGGTCTGCTGACCGTTGAGAAGAAAGGCAAGAAAAACATCTTCTCCGGTCGCGTGCTGGAAATCGAAGGTCTGCCGAAGCTGAAAGTTGAGCAGGCATTTGAGCTGACCGATGCCTCGGCCGAGCGTTCTGCGGCGGGTTGTACCATCAAGCTGGATAAAGAGCCGATCATCGAGTATCTGAACTCCAACATCGTACTGCTGAAGTGGATGATCTCCGAAGGCTACGGCGACCGTCGTACGCTGGAGCGCCGTATTCAGGGCATGGAAAAATGGCTGGCCGATCCGCAACTGCTGGAAGCCGATGCCGATGCGGAATACGCAGCGGTAATCGAAATCGATCTGGCGGAAATCAAAGAGCCAATCCTGTGTGCGCCGAACGATCCGGACGACGCGCGCTGGCTGTCTGACGTGCAGGGCGAGAAGATCGACGAAGTGTTCATCGGTTCGTGCATGACCAACATCGGTCACTTCCGTGCGGCAGGTAAACTGCTGGACGCACACAAAGGCCAGCTGCCAACCCGCCTGTGGGTAGCGCCGCCAACCAAGATGGATGCCGCGCAGCTGACAGAAGAGGGCTACTACAGCGTCTTTGGTAAGAGCGGTGCGCGTATCGAGATTCCGGGCTGTTCACTGTGCATGGGTAACCAGGCGCGCGTGAAAGACGGCGCGACGGTGGTTTCCACCTCGACCCGTAACTTCCCGAACCGTCTGGGTACCGGTGCCAATGTGTTCCTGGCATCAGCCGAGCTGGCCGCGGTCGCTTCCCTGCTGGGTAAACTGCCTACGCCGGACGAGTATCAGCAGTTTATGGTGCAGGTGGATAAAACCGCTGCCGACACCTACCGCTACCTGAACTTCGATCAGCTGGGCCAGTACACCGAAAAAGCGGATGGAGTGATTTTCCAGACCGCGGTGTAAAATACGCCTGCCAGTGAAAAAGGGACGAGCGCATCGTCCCTTTTTTTATGCGCTTTTTTCCCTCGCCGTCTCCAGGCATAATGCGAGCGCGATCCCACTTTCTTGCGCGCGCTGCGCACAAAATGCACGAAAGCGTGCCGTCTGGCGCGCCACAGGTATGAGGCCAACATGGAATATGAATTTCTGCGTGACGTGACCGGTCAGGTCCGGGTACGCATGTCGATGGACCACGAAGCGGTGGGGCACTGGTTCAATGAAGAGGTGAAAGAGAACTTTGCGCTGCTGGATGAAGTCGAAGCCGCGGTGCGTACAGTCAAAGGCACGCAGCAGCAGTGGCAGCGCGTCGGGCACGAATATACGCTGTGGCTGGATGAAGAAGAGGTGATGATCCGCGCCAATCAGCTGGCGTTAGAGGATGACGGCCTGGAAGAGGGCATGACTTATTACGATGAGGAGAGCCTGTCGTTCTGCGGCGTGGAGGATTTTCTCGCGGTGATTGCTGCTTATCGCCGGTTTATGGCCGGCCGTTAACGGGCGCCCGCAGCCGGGGCGCCACTGTCGTTGCGCAGGTTACACGCCGTTAATGGCGGAACGGGCGTGGGATAAAGGTTCCTCATCCACAATCGGTTCGACCTTGCCGAGCAGGAACAGGTAGTTAAGGATTCCGATCACTACCAGCACCGCCGAGAACACCAGCGCCCAGGTAAAGTGGCCGGTGGCACCGACGATAGCGCCGGTAATGATTGGTCCGACCGCGCCGCCCATATTGGAGACGGTATTCTGCAGCCCGGCAACAATTGACACGCTGTTGGTGGGCGCAACATCGCCCGGCAGCGCCCACACCTGAGAGGCCGCGACGGTGGTGCCGGACTTAGCAATACATAGCAGCAGTACCGTCATGAACACGGAATCGGTGAACGGCGCGAACCCGATGCACAGCGCCATCAGCAGGCCAATCGTCAGAAACAGCTTGCGCGTGGCGGTCAGCGACAGCACTTTTTTGTGCACCATACGGTCCGACGCCCAGCCCGCCAGCACCTCAATCACCATACCGCAGATCAGCGGCAGCGCCGCCACCATGCCCATTTTCAGGAAATCCATCCCTTTGTCTTTCACCAGGTAGGTTGGCAGCCAGGTGATAAAGAAGTAGGAAGTGTAATTGATGGTGAAGAAGCCAATACACATCGCCCAGATGTTGCGGTAGCGCAGCAGCTTGTACCACTTCATCGGCCGCACGTTCTTATCGCCGTGCTTCTGCGCCTGGCCATCGCGGATCAGGCGCACTTCATCGGTGCTGATCGCTTTGTGGTCTTCCGGGTTCTCGGCATAAATGAAGTACCAGGCGATGACCCAGATCAGCCCGACGGCACCAATCGCCAGAAAGGTCAGACGCCAGTCGAACAGCGCGATCATAAAGACGATCAGCGGCATGGCGACGGCCCCGCCAAATTTTGATGCGCTGTCGAACAGGCCGGAGACGGTGGCGCGCTCGCGATCCGGGAACCAGCGCGCGGTAATACCGGCGTTGCTGGGATAAGCCGCTGCTTCACCCACGCCGAGCGCCAGACGCAGCGCCAGCAGCGATTTAAAGCCGGTGGCGAGCCCCATCGCCATGGTGGCGATCGACCACCAGCCGACAGCGATGCCGAGGCCTTTTTTCTGGCCGAAGCGGTCGGCAAACCAGCCTGCCGGGATCTGCAACAGCGCGTAGGACCAGAAAAATGCCGCCATGATAAAGCCCATCATCTCTGGATTGATGTCGAGCTCGGTAATCAGGTGCGGTGCGGCGGCAGAGAGTACGGTACGATCAATATAGTTAATGGCAATGGCCAGCCACATCAGGCCGGCGATCCACCATCTGATGCGTGTTGAGCGTGCGGTGTTGGTCATAATCATTATCCACGCGAAAAGGGTGACAGAGGAGGGCGGCGTCAGGCCAGCCCGTTCATGACATTCATCGGGCGTTCGCCCTGTTTTATACACTGCACAATCTGCGTCACGCAGCGTTCGCCGATGGCGCTGATAGCACCGTCGGTATATCCGGCAAGGTGCGCCGTGGGGATAAAGTTGCTCAGGGTGAACAGCGGATGCTGCGCCAGCGGTTCCTGCACAAAGACATCCGCCGCCGCACCGGCAATCACGTTATCCTGCAACGCCTGGTAGAGATCCTGCTCATTCACCACGCCACCGCGTGACGCGTTGATGAGAAACGCGCTCTTCTTCATGCGCTTCAGGCGCGCAGCGTCGAACAGGTTTTGTGTCTGGTCCGTGAGCGGCATATGTAAGGTGATGAAGTCGCTGTGCTCCGTCAGCTGATCGAGGCTGACAAACGTCACGCCGTGTTCGGCGGCGAAGGCGTCATCGGGATAAAAATCGAAGGCGAGGATGCGCATATTGAAGCCTTTAGCGCGCAGTGCCACCTGCTTACCGATATTGCCCAGGCCGATGATGCCGAGCGTTTTGCCGTAGACGTCGGTGGCAAAAATGCGCGGCCAGTGGCCGGCGCGGGTCTCTATTGCGGCGGTGGTGATCTGGCGCGCGCTATTGAGAATCAGCGCAAAGGCGAAATCGGCAACCGCGTGTTTGTTCGCGTCCGGCACGTTCGTCACGTAAATACCGCGCGCACGGGTTGCGTCGAGGTCGATGTTATCGACGCCCACGCCGTGCTTGCAGACAATTTTCAGCTGCGGTGCCAGCGACAGCAGCGCATCGTTGACCTCGGTAAAGGCCACGATCAGGGCGACGGTGTCGGCGAGATGCGGCGCCAGCGCGCTGAGCGGCGCGTCGGCGGGCAGCGTAATCAGCTCAAAGCCCTGCCGGCGCAGTGTGTCGATCGGCGCGGCGTCGTAGCGGGCGAACGAAGGTGAAGTACAGATGACTTTCATAGCAAATGCGTCCCGGTGTTAATAACAGCAGCCATCGCTGCCTGAATCCGACCCGCCACCGTCAGATTAACCATAAGCCTGATGGCGGCAGGGGGAAGCGGCGCCTATGTTGCGCGATGAATCGCGCCGCTACCACAGCTACGTGCGGTAAGTGCTTTGAATTTACTGGCTTTACTGCAAATACTGATTCACGATCTGGCGGATTTTCTGCTCCTCTGCGGCAGAGAAGCGCACCGCATAGCGGCTGTCGCCGACCTCATAGCCGAGCAGCGCCACGGCTTTTTTCACCGCCGCCGGGGAAAAACCAATGCTGTAGAGATCGGTACGCAGGCCGGTGACGTTCTCCTGAGCGGCGCGCGATCCGGCGATGTCACCGGCATGGAAGCGCGCCCAGATGGCGTTAATCTCTTTCGGCGCCACGTTAGCCAGCCCGGAAATACAGGCGGAACAGCCATCGACGAAGCCCTGATGAATCAGTGAATCCGGCCCGTTCAGCACGTTGAAATGCGCAATACCTGCCGCTGCCTGCAGAAAGCCGCTCAG
Source organism: Pantoea sp. SGAir0184 (assembly GCF_043544755.1). Taxonomy (NCBI): domain Bacteria; kingdom Pseudomonadati; phylum Pseudomonadota; class Gammaproteobacteria; order Enterobacterales; family Erwiniaceae; genus Pantoea; species Pantoea sp. SGAir0184. The sequence goes on along the minus strand of NZ_CP028050.1, from coordinate 3,436,289 downwards.
GCTTTCGTAGCTGCCGGCGCTGTCTTTGATGCCAATGATGTTGGGATGCGCTGCCAGCGTGCGCACGGTTTCCGGCAGCAGCGTATTACCGGTGCGCGCCGGAATGTTGTAGAGAAACAGCGGGACGTCGATAGCGTCGGCCACGGCACGGTAGTGATCAATCAGCTCTTCCTGTTTAAGCGGGACAAAGTAAGGGGTGATCACCGAGACGGCATCCACGCCCAGCTTTGCCACCTGCCTGCCCAGCCGTATAGTGTCACGCGTCGAGATCTCGCCAATGTGCGCCACCACCGGTGCGCTGCCGTTTACTTCGTCGACGCAGGTCTCGGTCACCGCCAGCTTCTCCTGCTCGTTCAGCACGAAAAATTCCCCGTTGGTGCCGCCGCAGAAAATACCGTTACCGGCGCTCAGCTGACGCCGAATCTGTTCACGCTGCGCGGCAGGATTGTAGGCTCCGTCGCGATCAAAAGTGGTGACGATGGCGGTCAGTACGCCCTGAATGGTGTTGCTCATGATTTCCCCGCTCATGCTGAGTGATTTAACGCCGGAAACAGCGTCAGGTAGACGTTGCGCACATCGTCGGCGCTGACTTTCATCGGTACATTCTTCATCAGGCGCTGCACATCCAGCGCGGCTTCGACCAGATACGGCAGATGATCCGGCCCGATACCCAGCGCTTCCAGGCTGGCCGGCAGTTTAAGGCGCTGCACCAGCGCGGCGAAATAGGCCACCAGTGCGTGCGATTTGGCCTCTTCATCCAGTGCGCTATCGGCATCCGGCAGCAGATCGTAGGCCTGCGCGAACTTGCTCACCGCCGCCGGACGCACAAACTGCATGCACGGCGCCAGCAGAATGGCGTTGGCCACGCCGTGCGGCAGATGATACTTGCCGCCCAGCGGATACGACATGGCGTGCACCAGGTGTGTCCCGGCATGGGCGATCGCCGCTCCGCCGTAGTAGGACGCCCACAACATATTCAGCCGTGCTTCCAGGTTGTCCGGTTCGGCAAGGGTCTTTTCGAGGCTGGCGAACAGCTTTTTCATGCCGATCAGCGCATAGTTATCACTCACCGGATTGGCCACGGTGGCGGTAAAGCACTCAATCAGGTGGCACAGCGCATCAATCCCGGTCGACGAGGCGATGTGCGCCGGCATGCTGGTGGTCAGTTCCGGAATCAGCGCCACGTAGTCCGGCAGCATCACCGGCGAAATAATACCGACCTTGGTCTCCTTCTCCGGAATGGCAAGGATGGCATTGGGCGTGGCTTCCGAGCCGGTGCCGGCCGTGGTCGGGATCAGTAAAGAAGCGGTACGCGTGTGCGGCTTCTCATCGGCCAGCAGCGCCGTCAGGGTTGGCGCATCGGCCACGCACAACACGGACAGCAGCTTCGCCACATCCAGCACGCTGCCGCCGCCAATGCCTATCACCAGATCGACGTCGCCGTGCGGCAGCGCCGCAACAATCGCCGCCACATCATGCTGGCTCGGCTCGGGCGGCACCGTATCAACCAGGCTCAGGCTGGCGATCTGCTGCTGCAGCCGGGCGATAAGCGCCTGCACCGCCGGAATGCCCAGAATGTTTTTGTCAGTGACCAGCAACGCCTTCTGCTTATCCTGCAGTAAATAGCTGAGATCGTTCAGAGCCTGATAGCCACTGATCACGGTGCTGTTGATATTCATGTCATGCCCTTATAACGGTTTTGCACATTATGATTAGGTTTGCTCAATGCTGTGCGGGGTGTATCCCTTTCTGAGGCTAAATTTATAGGCGATATCGATTTCAATTAATTTGATCTTGCTCACATATAATCAATCATGATTGAATATAATCAAATGCAGCACGGCAAGGGGCCGTGACAGGAGAGAGAATGACTTCATCGCCATGGAAAACGCCCGTTCTGGTGATTGCCGACGATTTTACCGGCGCCAACGACGCAGGCAGCGGCTTCGCGCTGGCCGGCGCGCGCGTCCACGTGCTGTTCAATAACCTGACACCCCCGGAGGCCGGCGCTGCGGATGTGCTGGTGATCAGCACCGATAGCCGCGCGGTCAGCGCAGCGGAAGCCGCCAGCCGCACGCATGCCGCCATTCAGCCGCATCAGCAGATAGCGCAACACGACTGGCTGTTTAAGAAGATTGACTCAACGCTGCGCGGCAATCCAGGCGCTGAGGTGGCTGCCGCGCTGCAGGTCAGCGCGAAACGGCTGGCGCTGGTGGTGCCGGCGGTGCCTAAGCTGGGCCGCATCACGCGCGGCGGGGAAGTGTGGATCCATCAACAGCGCCTGACTGATACCGAATTTGCCAGCGATCCTAAAACCCCGGTGACCAGCAGTAACGTGCTGACGCGGCTGCAGATGCAATGCGACCTGCCGGGCGAGCAGATCGATCTTGCCACGGTACGCAGCGGCACGCTGGCCGCACGGCTGACGACCAGTCAGGGCCTGCTGGTACTGGACGCGGAACAGCAGGCGGATATCGACGCCATTATCGCGGCTGCCGCGACGCTGCCGGAACGTCCGCTGCTGGTCGGCGCGTCCGGGTTAAGCGATGCGCTGGGTGCGCATCTTGCTGCGCGACCCTCTCGCCCGGTGCTGGCGATAGTCGGTTCGATGAGCGCCATGGCGCAGCAGCAAATCGCCCGGCTCGCCAGCCAGCGTGACATCTGCTTGATTGATATTGATATTTGCCAGCTGTTTGCCACACCGGCATGGCCGCAGGCGGCGGCCTGGCAGCAGGCGATGGTCCAGGCGCTGCGCGAGGGCGTGCACTGTGTGGTGCGCACCACGCAACAGGCTGATCAGCGCCACGCGATTGCGCAGCTGTGTCAGCAGCAGCAGATTACGCGCCAGCAGCTCGGCGAGCGCATCTGCCAGTTTCTGGCGCAGCTGACGCGCGCCGTCTGCGCACACATTCAGCCTGCCGGCCTGTTTCTTTCCGGCGGTGACGTGGCCATCGCAGTGGCGCAGGCATTCGGGGCCAGCGGCTTTCAGATTCAGGGCCAGGTGGCGGGCTGTGTGCCGCACGGGGTTCTGCTTAACAGTGAATTACACCTGTCGGTGATGACCAAAGCGGGTGGCTTTGGTGATGAAAACACCCTGGCAGAAGCCATTCGTTTTATTGAGGAGAAGTCGAGTGAATAACACTATTGCGGTGACCATGGGCGATCCGGCGGGCATCAGCCCGGAAATCATCATTAAAGCGCTGGCGGAAGGGGAGCTGGCGGGCATTCCGGCGGTGGTGGTCGGCTGTGCCGCGACGCTGCGTCGGGTGCTGGCGCTGAACATTACGCCGCAGGCCGATCTGCGCGTGCTGGACAGCGTGCAGGATGCGCATTTCGCACCGGGCATCATTAACGTCATCGATGAGCCGCTGGCCGATCCTGACGCGCTGCAGCCGGGCAAGGTACAGAAGCAGGCCGGCGATCTGGCCTGGCGCTGCGTGAAGCGCGCCACCGAACTGGCGCTGGCGGGCGACGTGCAGGCGATTGCCACCGCCCCGCTGAACAAAGAGGCGCTGCACGCGGCGGGCCACCTTTATCCCGGTCACACTGAACTGCTGGCACAGCTGACCCAAACCAAAAATTACGCCATGGTGCTGTATACCGACCATCTGAAAGTGATCCACGTGACCACGCACATCGCGCTGCGTAAGTTCCTCGACACGCTGAACGGCGAACGTATTCAGACGGTGATCGGCATGGCTGACAGCTTCCTGCGCCGCGTGGGCTATGACCAACCGCGCATCGCCGTCGCCGGGGTCAATCCGCACGCGGGCGAGAATGGCCTGTTTGGGGATGAAGAGATCACCACGGTGACGCCAGCGATCCAGGCAATGAAGCAGCAGGGCATTGATGTCCATGGCCCGTGCCCGCCGGATACGGTGTTTTTACAGTGCCAGCAGGGGCAGTACGATATGGTGGTGGCGATGTACCACGATCAGGGACATATCCCGTTGAAACTGCTTGGCTTTTACGATGGCGTCAACATCACGGCGGGACTGCCGTTTATCCGCACTTCCGCCGACCACGGCACGGCATTTGATATCGCCTGGACAGGTAAAGCGAACTCTGCGAGCATGGCGATCTCGATAAAACTCGCGATGCAGCTTGCATAGGGAAATATGAAGGGACAAAGCCGTCTCGACCAGATTATGGACTATCTCAAAAGTCATAATCTGGTCACTGTTGAACAGCTGGTGAGCGCCATTTCTGCTTCGCCAGCCACCATTCGCCGCGATCTGATTAAGCTGGACAAGGAAGGGGTGATTAGCCGCAGCCACGGCGGCGTCACGCTGAACCGCTTTATCCCGACGCAGCCGACCACGCTGGAGAAGATGCAGCGTAACCTGGCGGAGAAGCAGGCCATCGCCCAGTTCGCCGCCAGCTATGTGCAGTCCGGCGATGCGGTGGTGCTGGATGCCGGCACCACCATGCTGGAACTGGCACGACAGCTGACCCATTTGCAGCTGCGGGTGATCACCGCCGATCTGCACATTGCGTTGTTTTTGTCGGAGTTTAAACAGATTGAGACCACCATCATCGGCGGCCGCATCGACGACTCCAGCCAGTCGTGCATTGGTGAGCACGGCCGGCGCCTGCTGCGCAGTATCAATCCGGACATTGCGTTTGTCAGCTGTAACTCATGGAGCATTGAGCGCGGTATTACCACGCCGACGGAAGACAAAGCCGGGCTGAAGATGGATCTGCTGGCCAACGCGCGCCGGCGCATTCTGCTGGCCGACAGCAGTAAATATGGCTCATGGTCGCTGTACTGCGCGGCACCGATTGATAGCCTGACCGATGTGGTGACAGATTCCCGCCTTGATGAAGCGGTATGCCGTGATTTGCGCGAGCGCGGCATTGGCCTGCAGCTGACCGCGTAAATGTGCCGCCCGCATCAGCGGGTGAATGCCGTGCGCTGCGCTACCGCGGCGCAGCCTTCACCCACTGCTGGCGCTGAGTTATAACAACTTCAATCCCGTCGCCGGAATATTGCGCCCGTAATAAATCTCACGCATCTCCTTCCACAGCAGATTGGTAATGCGCTTGTGCTCCTGCGGGCTCAGCTCTTCAGGTTTGGTGTTGAACAGGTAATACTTCAGATCAAATTCCTTCAGCAACATCTTGGTATGAAAGATGTTTTCCTGAAAAACGTTAACGTCCACCATGTCGTACATCGCTTTCATATCCTCGGACATGAAGTTCTGAATGGAATTGATCTCATGGTCGATGAAATGCTTCACGCCATTGACGTCGCGGGTGAAGCCGCGCACGCGGTAATCCACGGTCACGATATCCGACTCCAGCTGGTGGATGAGATAATTCAGCGCCTTCAGGGGCGAAATCACGCCGCAGGTCGAGACTTCAATGTCGGCGCGGAAGGTACATAAACCGCCTTCCGGGTGACTTTCCGGATAGGTGTGCACGCAGATGTGACTCTTGTCGAGGTGCGCGACCACCGAATTGGGCAGCGGGCCGGGATGCTCGGAATTATCGATATCCTGCGGATTGATCGGCTCCTCGCTGACCAGAATCGTCACGCTGGCACCCTGCGGCTCATAATCCTGGCGCGCGATATTCAGCACGTTAGCACCGATAATCGAGCAGGTCTCGGTGAGGATTTCCGTCAGGCGGTTGGCGTTATATTGCTCATCAATATAGGCGATATAGCCATCACGTTCGGCTTCGCTATTGGCATAGCAAATGTCGTAGATACAAAAACTCAGGCTTTTGGTCAGATTATTGAAGCCATGTAGTTTTAGCTTTTGCAATTGGGTTCACCTCCTGAGATCAGCTGAGCGCGTTTAAAAGGTATTGCGGCAGGGCAAAGCTGCCGATGTGCAGCTGTGGCGTGTAGTAACGGCAGGGCAGTCCGGCCGCGGCAAAACGTGACTGCAGCGTCGCAAGGTCCGGCTGGCGCAGCGCCGGATCGTCGCTCGCCCAGGCGAAGGTCATGATGCCGCCGTAGTAAGTCGGAATCGCCGCCTGATAAAAGCTGACGTCAGCGAAATAGTGGCTGAGTTTGCGGTGGCTGTTGACCGCTTCATCCTGCTGCAGGAAGCAGACGCCGTTCTGCGCGACAAACACGCCACCGGGATTGAGCGCCTGTTTGCAGCCGGCATAAAACGCCGAGGTGAACAGACTCTCGCCGGGACCGATTGGATCGGTACAGTCGGAGATGATCACATCAAACCGTTCCTGCGTCTGGCTGACGAAGTTAACGCCATCGTCGATCACCAGCTGCAGACGCGGATCGTCGTAAGCGCCGGCGCTGTGGTTAGGCAGATAGGTTTGACAGAAATTCACCACGCCGGCATCAATTTCCACCATGGTGATGTGCTCAACGCGCTGATGCCGGGCGACCTCGCGCAGCATCGCGCCGTCACCGCCGCCGATAATCAATACGCGCCGGGCATTGCCGTGCGCCAGAATCGGCACGTGCGTCATCATTTCGTGATAGATAAACTCATCGCGCTCGGTGGTTTGCACCACGCCGTCCAGCGCCATCACGCGGCCAAACGCGGCGTTCTCAAAGATCACCAGATCCTGATGCGCGGTTTTATCGCGGTAAAGCAGATTGTCTACGCTGAAATATTGGCCAAAGCCGCTATGCAGCGTCTCATGCCAGGTCTCTTTTTCGGCCATGCCGGAGCGCTCCTTATGCTGTTAACGCGCAATAATGCCAGAAAAAAGCATAACGAATTATGACCGTGCTTGCACGGTCAGGGCGTTAACAGCAGCGCAGGGCGGAGGATTATTTCACGTAGGCAAGCAGGCTGAGGGAATCGCGCGCCAGCGACTTACACTTTTTGTCGTTGGTGATGGCGATACCGCTCAAATCTTTGTAGCTCTCTTCACCGAGGGATTTCATGTTGTAAGCGCTGTAATTGCTCAGATCCCAGCGGTTTTGCTGGGCAAAAAACACCAGTGCTTTACGAATCTGCGCGTCGGGCAGATCCTGATAGCCGCAATCATTTTTCAGATAGACAAACACCGCGGTGAGGTCAGCCAGATCTTCTGCTTCGGATTCGCTCAGGGCAAAACTGGTGGAGGAGAAGCCAAGGAGTCCCGCCAGCAGCAGGATCTTGATGCTTTTCGTCATAATCGTTCTCAACAAGGGACAATTTAATGACGTTAGCACAGTTATTGCCGGGATTCCGCTAAATTTGGCTAAATGGGCCACTGGCGCGCTTTTTATCCCGGCGGGCGCTTTCATCGCTTGACCCTCCCGCAGGGGAAAGGTTTACGCTGTGCCCCTATTCACGATAAGGATATGAATATGCAACGTCGTCATTTTCTCAAGCTGACCGCCGCCCTCAGTGCAGCCGGCGCGCTGCCCTTGTGGAGCCGCTCGCTGATGGCCGCTACGCGCCCGCTGTTGCCCATCCCGTCGCTGCTGGAGCCCGATGCACACGGCCAGTACACGCTGACCGCCATGACCGGCAGCAGCCAGTGGAACGGCAAATCCGTCCCAACCTGGGGTTACAACGGTAGCCTGCTCGGCCCGGCGCTGCGCCTGCAGCGTGAGAAAAGCGTCACCGTCAATATTCATAATCGCCTGCCGGAAGCCACCACGCTGCACTGGCACGGGCTGGAAATTCCCGGCGCGGTGGATGGCGGTCCGCAGGCGCTGATTGCGCCCGGCGCCACGCGTCAGGTGAGTTTTACCCCCGATCAACCGGCGGCGACCTGCTGGTTCCATCCGCATCAGCACGGCAAAACCGGCTATCAGGTGGCGCAGGGGCTGGCAGGGCTGGTACTGCTGGAAGATGAGGCGTCCGGCAAGCTGCGGCTGCCGATGCAGTGGGGCGAAGATGATGTGCCGCTGATTTTCCAGGATAAGCAGCTCACTCAGGACGGCACGCGTATCGATTATCAGCTGGATATCATGCGCGCCGCCGTGGGCTGGTTTGGCGATTTGATGCTGACCAATGGCGTGCCGTATCCGCAGCACGCGGTGCCGCGCGGCTGGCTGCGGCTGCGCCTGCTCAATGGCTGCAACGCGCGCTCGCTGCACATCGCCGCCAGCGATAAACGTCCGCTGTACGTGGTGGCGAGCGACGGTGGCCTGCTGGCTGAACCGGTGAAGGTGGAGAGCCTGCCGCTGCTGCCGGGCGAGCGCTTTGAAGTGCTGGTGGATACTTCAGACGGCAAAACCTTCGATATCGTAACGCTGCCGGTCACGCAGATGGGCATGACGCTGGCGCCGTTCGATCAGCCGCTGCCGCTGGTGCAGATTCTGCCGCTGCGCGTGATGGCCAGCGGTACGCTGCCAGACCAGCTGGTGGATGTGCCGCCGCTGCCGGCAACGGAAGGGCTGCAGAGCCGCTGGCTGCAGCTGATGATGGATTCGCAGCTGGATCAGCAGGGCATGCAGGCGCTGCAGCAGCGCTACGGTGCCAAAGCGATGGGCAGCCAGCACGGCGCGGGCAAACCGATGGATCACGGCAGCATGAACATGGACCATGGCGCGATGGAGCATGGCAACATGGATCACGGCGATATGGCGATGGATCAGGGTAACCACGCCAGCAGCGCCGCATATGATTTCCACAACGGCAACAAAATCAACGGCCAGGCCTTCAACATGGAAAAGCCCATGTTTGCCGTGCCGCTGGGCAAATATGAAAAATGGACCATCTCCGGCGAAGGCGACGCCATGCTGCACCCGTTCCACATTCACGGCACGCAGTTCCGCATTCTGTCCGAAAACGGCAAGCCGCCTGCGGCGCATCGCGCCGGCTGGAAAGACATGGTCAGCGTCAACGGCTGGCGCAGTGAAGTGCTGGTGCGCTTCAACTACGTCGCCGATACTGAAAATGCCTATATGGCGCACTGCCATCTGCTGGAGCATGAAGATACCGGCATGATGCTGGGCTTTACGGTGAGCTGACGGCCGCTTCCAGCGCCAGGCGAATATCTTCAATCAAATCATCGGCATGTTCGATGCCGATCGACAGGCGCACCGTCGCGTCGGTGATGCCGATGCGCTCCCGCACCTCCTGCGGCACGCCGGAATGGGTGGTGCTGGCGGGATGGCTGGCGAGCGACTCGGTGCCGCCGAGGCTCACCGCCAGTTTGAACAGCGTCAGCGCGTTGAGAAAGCGGAATGCCGCAGCCTGGCCGCCCTCGATATCAAAGGAGAAGGTGGAACCGGCGCCGCTGCACTGGCGCTGCCAGGTTTCGCCTGCCGGACTGCTGGCGTCGAGATAGGGCAGCCAGTGCAGTTTCGCCACCTGCGCGTGATCGCGTAAAAATGCCGCGACCTGTTCCGCGTTGCTGGCGGCTTTCTCCATGCGCAGCGACAGCGTTTCCAGCGAGCGGCCAATCATCCAGCTGGAGTGCGGATCGAGCTGGGTGCCAATCGCGCTGCGCAGCGAACGCACTTTGTTGATTAATGCCCGGCTGCCCAGCGCGGCGCCGGCAATCAAATCGGAATGACCGCCGACATATTTGGTCAGCGAGTAGAGCGAGATATCCGCGCCGTGCTGCAGCGGACGCTGAAACAGCGGGCCGAGCAGGGTGTTGTCGCAGGCGAGAATCGGCCGGGAGCCCTGCTGCTGTGTAATCACCTCCGCCACCTGACGCATCAGTTGGATGTCCACCAGACTGTTGGTGGGGTTGGCCGGTGTTTCAATCAGAATCATTGCGACGCGCCCGCGCTGCCACGCCAGCTTCGCGGCTTCATACACTTTATCTTCGTCGGTGCCGTCGCTGAATCCCACCGCTTTGATCTCCAGATCGTGCAGCGTTTTGCTCAGCAGCGTTTCGGTGCCGCCGTACAGCGGCTGCGAGTGCAGGATCACTTCGCCGGGACGGGAAAAGGTCAGCAGCGTGGTGGCAATCGCCGACATGCCGGAAGAGAATAGCGCGGCGCTTTCGGCACCTTCATAAATGGCCAGCCGATCTTCGACGATCTCGCTGTTAGGGTGGTTGAAGCGGGAATAGACCAGCCCACCGCTTTTGCCCGCCGGCGGTTGCTGGCGGCCGGCAACGAAATCGAAAAATTCTTTGCCCTCTTCGGCGCTGTTAAACACAAAGGTTGACGTCAGAAACACCGGCGGCTTCACCGCACCTTCTGACAGGCGCGGATCGTAACCGTAGTTGAGCATCTGCGTTTCCGGATGCAGTTCACGCGTGCCGATCTGCGTTTTTTTACCTGATGAAGCGGCCATAGGGATCTCCAGAGAGAGCGGGCAGGATGCTTACAGTTAACGCCAGCGCAATAAATTTCGCCACGATAACGTTTGCGTTCTGTGCGCGGCGTTAGCCTGTGCGTCGACTATGATAGAATGCGCGGCTTTCTGAAAACCTTCTTAGGCGAATGCAATGAAACACACCGTCGACGTGATGATCTCTGAGCAGGAGATCGCAACCCGTATTGCCGAACTGGGCAAGCAGATCAGCGAGCACTACCGCAACAGCGGCAGCGAAATGGTGCTGGTCGGCCTGCTGCGCGGCTCCTTCATGTTTATGGCTGACCTGTGCCGCGCCATTGATGTCGCGCACGAAGTCGACTTCATGACCGCCTCCAGCTACGGCAGCGGCATGTCCTCCACGCGCGACGTGAAAATCCTCAAAGATCTCGATGAAGACATTCGCGGCAAAGACGTGCTGATCGTCGAGGACATCATCGACTCCGGTAACACCCTGAGCAAAGTGCGTGAAATTCTGCAGCTGCGTGAGCCAAAATCGCTGGCGATCTGCACGCTGCTGGATAAGCCGGAGCGTCGTGAAGTTGAGGTGCCGGTCGAGTTTGTCGGCTTTACCATTCCGGATGAGTTCGTGGTCGGCTTCGGTATTGATTACGCACAGCGCTACCGTCATTTGCCGTATATCGGCAAAGTTACGCTGCTGGACGAATAACCGCACAATCTTCCAAGGCTGATTCCCTCCGCCTGCGATAAGATGCGCAGCCCGTAACTCAATGACTTACGGGCTCGGCACGCGTTTTCCTGCGGCACGCAGAGTGGTAGAGTGTGGTGGGTTATCACTCTGCGCAATTCCTTTGATTTCACAACCGTTATCGCTGAATAACCCCGCACGCTCGACGCGAGCGCACTATCATTTCATATGGCTATGATGTCACTACAACAGGGTACGGACTCGCAATGACTTATGCACTGGAACTTTCCGGGCTGACCAAGACCTATCCCGGCGGCGTACAGGCGCTGAAAGGCCTCGATCTCAACGTGGAAGCAGGCGACTTTTATGCCTTACTGGGCCCTAACGGTGCCGGTAAGTCCACCACCATTGGCATTATCAGCTCGCTGGTGAACAAATCCAGCGGCAGCGTGCGCGTGTTTGGCTATGACCTGCAGAAAGATGTGGTCAACGCCAAGCGGCAGCTTGGGCTGGTGCCACAGGAATTCAACTTTAACCCGTTTGAAACCGTAATGCAGATTGTGGTTAATCAGGCCGGCTATTACGGTGTGGAACGTGCCGAAGCGAACAAGCGCGCGGAAAAATACCTCAATCAGCTCGACCTGTGGGGCAAGCGTAACGAACGGGCGCGCATGTTGTCCGGTGGCATGAAGCGCCGGCTGATGATTGCCCGGGCGCTGATGCATGAACCGAAACTGCTGATTCTTGATGAGCCGACGGCTGGTGTGGATATCGAACTGCGCCGCTCGATGTGGGTGTTCCTGAAAGAGCTGAACGCCAAAGGCACCACTATCATCCTGACCACCCACTATCTGGAAGAGGCAGAAATGCTGTGCCGTAACATCGGCATCATCCAGAGCGGCGAGCTGGTGGAGAACACCTCAATGAAAGGGCTGCTGTCCAAGCTGCAGTCGGAAACCTTTATCCTCGACCTGGCGCCGCGCAGCCCGCTGCCGCAGCTGGAGGGCTTCCAGTATCGTCTGGTTGATACCTCAACGCTGGAAGTGGAAGTGATGCGTGAACAGGGGCTGAATAGCGTATTCAGCCAGCTGAGCGCGCAGGGCGTGCAGGTGCTCAGCATGCGCAATAAAGCGAATCGTCTGGAAGAGCTGTTCGTCAGCCTGACGCAGGGAAAAACAGGAGTAACCGCATGACGCATCTGTACTGGGTGGCGCTCAAGAGTATCTGGAGCAAAGAGATCAACCGTTTTGCCCGCATCTGGATTCAGACGCTGGTGCCGCCGGTGATCACCATGACGCTGTACTTCATTATCTTTGGCAATCTGATCGGCTCACGCATCGGCGATATGCACGGCTTCAGCTACATGCAGTTTATCGTGCCGGGCCTGATTATGATGGCGGTGATCACCAACGCTTACGCCAACGTCGCCTCGTCATTCTTCAGCGCCAAGTTCCAGCGCAACATTGAAGAGCTGCTGGTGGCGCCGGTGCCGACGCACATTATTATCGCCGGTTATGTCGGCGGCGGCGTAGCGCGCGGCGTGTGCGTGGGCGTGCTGGTGACGGCGGTGTCGCTGTTTTTTGTGCCGTTCCACGTATTCTCGTGGCCGATGGTGGCAATCACGCTGCTGCTGACGGCGATTCTGTTCTCGCTGGCGGGCCTGCTGAATGCGGTGTTTGCGCGCACCTTTGACGATATCAGCCTGATCCCGACCTTCGTGCTGACGCCGTTAACTTACCTCGGTGGCGTATTCTACTCGCTGGCGCTGCTGCCGCCGTTCTGGCAGGCGGTGTCGAAGCTCAATCCGGTGGTGTACATGATCAGCGGGTTCCGCTATGGCTTCCTTGGCATCAACGATGTTCCGCTGGTGTTGACGCTGTCAGTGCTGGTGGCGTTTATTGTGGTGTTTTACGTGCTGGTGTATGCGCTGATTCAGCGCGGACGCGGCTTGCGCACCTGAGGCGCAGCTCCGAATAAGAAGCCGCTGCCGGCGTCGTCCGGCGGCGGCTTTTTTTACCCACTCTTCGCAATTCCAGACGCGTCTTGCGCTTTCAGTCTGTGGCTTTCCCCATAGTGGCCGCTGACCAAAAAAGCAGCGGGGAAGCGAAGAGTGAATCGGGTATCATGGATTGATAATTTACGCGGCATGAGCATTCTGGCGGTGATTTTTTTGCACTGCATGATTGCAGTGAACCAGCAGGCCGGGCACTTCACTGCCTTTAACGAGCTGGTAAATCAGCTGCTGGCGCCGGTGCGTATGGGGCTGATGTGCTTCGTCTCCGGACTGTTCGTCGCCAGCGGTTTACGCCACGGGCAGGCGCGCTATCTGCGAAACAAAGTCAGCAGCATTCTCTATCCGTTTGCCGTCTGGGCGCTGATCTACGGCGGTCTGAAGTGGACCTTCAGCGCGATGGCCAATCACCCACAGTCGCCGCTGGCTATCGCGCTCGGCCATCTGAGCGGCGGCGATATCACCTGGTTTCTGCACTCGCTGTTTCTGTTTTTTGTGCTGATTATCCCGGCGCGCCGCCTGCCTGCGGCGCTGGTGCTGACACTGTGCGTTGCCGGTGCGGTGCTGCTGCCGCCGGTGCCGCCTGACTCGCTGTTTGCCAGTTTCGACAACCTGCATCTGAACAAGTCGCTGGTGCTGTTTGCCTTCTTCTACAGCGCCGACTGGCTGGTGCGCCAGGATATTGATATTGCCGCGTTTGCGCAGCGTCGTACGCCGCTGCTGCTGTCGCTGATCGCCTTTATGTTGCTTGCGGCGTTCAGCCTGTGGGGCGGGCTGCGTCAGCATTCGCCATGGCTGCTGCCGCTGGCGCTGCCCTCAATCCCGCTGTTCGTTGCGCTGGCCTGCCGTATCAATCTGCGGGCGGTTAACTACGTTGGCCGCCATTCGATTGTGTTTTATCTGTCGCACTATCTGGCGATTCAGGTGTGCAGTAAATTGCTGCGCCATGACGGCCACTCTGCGTGGCTGGCTGACCTGCATTTTGTGCTGGCGTTCAGCGTCGCGCTGGCGTTGCCAACGGCGCTGTGCGTACTGCGGGCAAAAGGGTGGTTTGACTGGTTGTTTACGCTGAAGCGCAAAGGGCAGCCGCAGCTGGCGGGCGTATAAGGGAAAGGCGCGCTGTCCGTACAGCGCGCGGGATGATCAGGCCACCTGCACCGGCAGCGCTTTAGCGATACGTTTCATCTCGTTATCGCCGTCGAAGTAGGCCACTTTCGGCTGCCAGCTGCGCGCCACTTCATCTTCCACCTGCACATAAGAACAGATGATCAGCAGATCGCCCTGACAGGCGCAGCGCGCGGCCGCACCGTTGACCGAAATGATTTTCGAGCCACGCTCGGCGGCAATGGCATAGGTAGAGAAGCGCTGGCCGTTGGTGACGTTATAGATGTCGATGGCTTCGTATTGCAGAATGCCGGAGGCATCAAGAAAATCCTGATCGATGGCGCAGGAGCCTTCATAATGCAAATCCGCCTGTGTCACTTTTACGCGGTGCAGTTTGCCTTGTAATACGGTACGAATCATAGCGTGATACCTTTGTTATACCCGTGCGCGGCCGGTTTCTACCGCGCAGTGTGTAGCGGGTACATGCTGCCCATAAACGACGGCGTTAAACCGTCAGATCCACTTGCTGATTATCAATCAAACGCGCATTGCCGAGCCAGGCGGCCATCAGAATCACTGCGCGCTGGCTGTCGACCGTCAGCGGCTGCAGCGTATCGGCATCGCAGATGGCCAGGCCGTCGGGGCGCAGGCCCTGATCGCGCAGCGTCTGTTCGGCGTGCTCAATAATCTCATCCACGTGCCGCTCGCCGTTGCTGAGGCGCTGCGCCATGCTGTTCATCACCTGGCTGAGCACTGGCGCCAGCTTGCGTTCATCGGCAGTAAGATAGCCGTTACGTGAGCTGAGCGCGAGACCGTCTTTGGCGCGCACCGTCGGCACGCCAACGATGTCAATGTCAAAGCCCATGTCCGCCACCATCTTGCGGATAATCGCCAGCTGCTGAAAATCCTTCTCGCCAAAACAGGCGATATCCGGCTGCACCAGATTAAACAGCTTACTGACGATGGTGGCCACGCCGCGGAAATGACCGGGACGGCTGGCGCCCTCCAGCAGCGAGGAGAGGCCCGGGACTTCAACAAACGTCTGGCTGTCGAGACCCTGCGGATAGACATCGGCCGGCGCCGGGGCAAAGACCAGGTCGACGCTGTGGCGATTGAGTTTTTCACAATCGTCCTGCAACGTGCGCGGATAGCGCGCCAGGTCGTCGGCGCGATCAAACTGCATCGGGTTAACGAAGATCGATACCACCACGATATCTGCGCGCTGGCGTGCTTCATCCACCAGCGTCAGATGCCCCTCATGCAGGTTGCCCATAGTGGGCACCAGCGCGATGCGTTTACCTGCCTGGCGCCAGCGTCGAATCTCACGGCGCAGCAGCGGCAGCGTTTCAATGATCAGCACTGCAAATCTCCTGATTTACTGGAAACTGTGTTCGGCAGCAGGGTAGGTGCCTGCCTCAACGTCGGCCATATACTGGCGAATTGCCGCACGAATGTCGCCGGTTTCCGCAAGGAAATTTTTGGCAAATTTTGGAATGTGGCCGCCGGTAATACCAAACGCGTCGTGCATCACCAGAATCTGGCCGTCGGTGACGTTACCGGCACCGATGCCGATCACCGGTACCGATAACGCTTTTGTGACGCGCTCAGCCAGCGCGACCGGCACGCACTCCAGCACCAGCAGCTGCATGCCGGCCGCTTCCAGCGCCAGCGCATCCGCCAGCAGGCGCTCGGCTGCCGCTTCATCGCGCCCCTGCACCTTGTAGCCACCGAAGATGTTAACCGACTGCGGCGTCAATCCCAGATGACCACACACCGGCACGGCGCGCTCGGTCAGCATGCGCACGGTCTCTGCCAGCCAGGCGCCGCCTTCCAGTTTTACCAGGTTGGCACCGGCGCGCATCAGCTGCGCGGCACTGTCAAAGGTTTGCTGCGGCGTGGCGTAACTCATAAACGGCAGGTCGGCCATCACCAGCGCGTTAGGCGCACCGCGCCGCACGGCGGCGGTGTGATAAGCAATATCGTCGACCGTCACCGGCAGCGTGGAATCATGGCCCTGCACGGTCATGCCGAGCGAATCGCCAATCAGCAGCAGCGGAATGCCCTGGTCGGCAAACAGGCGCGCGAAGCTGAAATCGTAGGCGGTCAGCGTGGCGAACTTGCGGCCGCTGGCTTTCAGCTGGCGTAAGTGAGAGAGGGTGGTGGGTTTCATCGCAATCTCCAGCATTTTCTGATGCGCGCAGTGTACTGGATTGATTGCAAAGGCGATACGACGGGCGTGCGATTCTGCCGCGTCAGGCGGACCACAAGCGGATGCTGCTGCGGTCCAGCGTCGCCAGAATGCCGGCCAGCGGCTGGCCGTTCGGCAGGCGCAGCGTCGGCGCGATTTCCAGCAGTGGCACCAGCATGAAGGCGCGGTTGTGCATATCGTAGTGCGGCACCGTCAGGCGCGGCGTGTGGATCACTGCATTGCCGAACAGCATGATATCGAGGTCCAGCGTGCGCGGTCCCCAGCGTTCAGCTTTGCGCACCCGGCCATGCTCCAGCTCAATGCGCTGGGTGTGATCGAGCAGCGTTTCCGCGGCCAGTGTGGTCTCCAGTGCCACCACGGCGTTGAGGTAATCCGGCTGATCCGGCGGGCCGTACGGTGGCGTGCGATAAAACGCGGAGGTGGCTACGCGGTGGGTATCGGGAATGGCATCCAGCGCGGCCAGCGCTGCATCAACCTGATGCAGCGGATCGGCGAGATTACTGCCTAAGGCGAGATAGACCCGCGTCATGACGCGCTGTGGTTGCTGTCGCGGCGCGGGCCAGCTGGACGACGGCGCGGACGGCGTGGTTTACGGCGCGGAGCCGGATCGTCACCCAGGGTGTTGAGCATGGTCTTCTGCTGTGTCGGCACCGCCGACTGGAACTCGCCCCACCACTGGCTGAGGCGCAGCAGCTCGGCGTTGTTCTCGACTTCTGCGCGCAGCGCCAGCAGGTCGTAGGCGGCGCGGAATTTAGGATGCTCCATCAGCTTCCATGCGCGCTTACCGTGACGGCGCGACATGCGCAGCTGCAACTGCCAGATATCGCGAATCAGCGTGGTGATACGTTTCGGGATCGCCAGCGCACGGCAGGCTTCATCCAGCGTTTCGTTCATGGACAGCGCAAAAGCGTCGAAATAGGTCAGGCCGCTCTCCTGCGCAATCTGCTCGGCTGACTCCAGCTGCGGATACCAGAACATCGCCGCAAACAGGAACGCCGGATTCACGCGCATATCGTTGTGCAGGCGGGTATCGGTGTTTTTCAGCACCTGGGCCAGCATGCGCTCCATCGGGCTGTCGCCCTGTTCGGTGAAGTTGCGCGCCAGCGTCGGGAACAGCGGCTGGAACAGCTGGTATTCGCGCATCATCAGATAGGTGCGATAACCGTAACCGGCCTGCAGCAGCTTCAGCGACTCCTCAAACAGGCGCGCCGGCGGAATGTCATTCAGCAGCGTGGCAAGGCGGGGAATCGGCTCGGCGGTTTCCGCCGCAATGCTCATGTCCAGCTTGGCGGCGAAGCGCACCACGCGCAGCATACGCACCGGATCTTCGCGGTAGCGCGTTTCCGGATCGCCAATCATGCGGATGATGCCTTCCTGCAGATCCTGCAGGCCACCGACGTAATCGCGTACGGTGAAATCAGCCACGCTGTAATAGAGGCTATTGATGGTTAAATCGCGGCGCTGCGCATCATCTTCAATGTTGCCAAAAATGTTGTCGCGCAGCAGCATGCCGTTCTGACCGCGCTGCGAACCGTTGCGATCGTCGACGCTCTCTTCCTGATGATGGCCGCGGAACGTAGCGACTTCGATCACTTCCGGACCGAACATCACATGCGCCAGACGGAAGCGACGCCCGACCAGGCGACAGTTGCGGAATAGCTTACGCATCTGCTCCGGCGTGGCGTTGGTGGTCACGTCAAAGTCTTTCGGCTTTTTACCCAGCAGCAAATCGCGCACGCCGCCGCCGACCAGATAGGCTTCGTATCCGGCTTTGTTCAGGCGATACAGCACTTTGAGAGCGTTTTCGCTGATATCTTTGCGTGAGATATTGTGGCTTTCCCGGGGGATAACGGTCATCAGACTTACGGTTTCCACCTCTTCAGGGGCCTCCTCATCACGCTTGAGGACTCTCCGGCAAAAATTAGCGACTCGGGTAAAAATGGGACACCTCGACAGTGAGAAAATGGGTGTGAATAAAATCAGCGGCTAATCATAGCCTGTTGCGAACCATTTAGGAATGGCGTTGTCGCCTCATCCGGTTGTTGCGCATCATGCCGCGGAATCGATGCGCTATCCCAGTGTGTAACGGCATGCTCCAGCAACGCCTCCAGCCCATGGTCCTGCCAGCCTGGCAAAACCCACTGCCCCAGGAAGCTCAGCGCCTGCACCAGCACCGGTCGCGGATCGCCGTCCGGTAAGGCCGGCGCGTGGTTCTGCTTCGACAATTTATTACCGTCCGGATTAATTGCCAGCGGCAGATGCAGATAAGCCGGCTCCGGCCAGCCAAACTGCTGATACAGCGCAATCTGACGCACCGTTGGCTCAATCAAATCCGCACCGCGCACAATCTCCGTCACGCCCTGAAAATGGTCATCGACCACCACCGCAAGGTTATAGGCGAACAGTCCATCACGACGGTGAATAATAAAGTCTTCCTGCGCCAGACGCGGCTCCGCCTGCAGATGGCCGCGCAGGCGATCGTCGAAACCGTACACCGGCGCATGCTGACGCAGCCGCAGCGCGGCGCCGGCCGGCGGCAGATGTAAATCGCGGCAGTGACCGTCGTAAAAGCCGCCCAGCTGCTGAATGCGGCTGCGCGGGCAGGTACAGAAGTAGCTTCGACGATGTTCGCGCAGCCAGCTCAGCGCCGCGCGATAGGCCTCGTGGCGCTGCGACTGCCACAGCACGTCGCCGTCCCAGTGCAGCCCATAATGGGTCAGCTGACGCAGGATGCGCGTTGCGGCACCGGCGACTTCACGCGGCGGATCAATATCTTCAATGCGCACCAGCCAGCGGCCCTGCTGCGCGCGCGCGCTCAGGTAGCTGCCTAATGCGGCTATCAGCGAACCGAAATGAAGATCACCGGAAGGAGAGGGGGCGAAACGCCCGATGCAGGGAAGCGTGACGGACATCATGCTGTGGTACACCGCACGGCGGGAAAACAGTGGTTTTCCCGGCTGTGCGGCGACAGTCTGTTAACGGCCATTAACCTGCCATCTGCTTCTCGCGGATTTCTGCCAGCGTTTTGCAGTCAATGCAGAGATCGGCGGTCGGACGCGCTTCGAGACGGCGGATACCAATTTCGACCCCACAGGATTCGCAGTAGCCAAAGTCGTCGTCTTCCACTTTCTTGAGCGTTTTCTCAATCTTTTTAATGAGTTTGCGCTCACGATCGCGGTTACGCAGCTCCAGGCTGAATTCCTCTTCCTGGGCGGCACGGTCAACCGGATCCGGGAAGTTGGCAGCTTCGTCCTGCATATGCGACACAGTACGGTCTACTTCATCCCTGAGTTGGTTGCGCCAGGCTTCCAGAATCTTGCGGAAATGGCTCAGCTGGGCGTCATTCATATACTCTTCGCCCGGTTTCTCCTGATACGGCTCCACCCCAGCGATGGCGAGGATACTCAGGGACGATGTTTTACGGTTTTGCCCTTCTTGCATGTTGTTTCTCCTGGATAACACGCACTACCCGTTCTGTTTCAGATTGCGAAAGCCTTTGCCTGCAACCCGACGCATGCGGGGCATATCGATTCCCATCAGGGAAAAAAACAGGCCGCTATAAATAGCAGAAGCAATCAAGGTTGGCAATTATTCATGAACGCACCTTGACAAGCCTGTGAGGAACAGCGTATTTAGCGCACCGCTCAGAACATTCTTATCACAGCAAATAACGTTAAATATTACAACTGTGCGTTAATCGTTACCGTTAACGGCCGGGTAAGTAACATTTCTGCCGGTGAAATCTGAGCCTGATACGCCAACACTTCCACACCGCAGCGCTGCGCCTGTACCAGTAGTTCTGCGTATTGCGCATCGATATGGTGCGCCGGGGAAACGTCCTCAATCCCCGTGTGCAGAACAGCAAACAACAAAACGGCCCGGTGGCCTTCTGCCGCGATAGTGCTTAATTCGCGCAGATGTTTCTGTCCACGAGCCGTCACCGCATCCGGAAAATAGCCTTTACCATTTTGTAAAAGGGTGACGGACTTGACTTCAATATAGCAGTTGGCTTTGCCCTCCGCTTGCAACAGGAAGTCAATTCGGCTTTTTTCCGTGCCGTATTTCACCTCAGCCTGGCAGTGGCTATAAGCGGATAATTCCGGAATTGCGTCGCGCAGCAGCGCCTCGCGCACCAGTTGGTTGGCGCGCAGAGTATTGACGCAAATCCAGTGACCCTGCGCGGTTTGCGTTATTTCCCAGCTGTGCGGATATTTGCGCGTCGCGCTGGCCGAGGTGGAGTACCACACGGTGTCGCCTGGCGTGGCGCAGCCGGTCATCGCGCCGGTATTGGCGCAGTGCAGGGTAAAGGTGTCACCTTCCGGCGTAATGACATCGGCTAAAAAACGTTTATAGCGGGTGATTAAGCGGGCTGATTGTAACGGCGGATCGAACTGCATTTATGCTCCTGCGGCAGATAACAGTGGCCAGCGCGCCAGCCGGCGATAGCGCGTGCGTCCCTGCGTGAAGCTGGACGCAAACAGCGCAAAATGGCTCACCTCAACGCGCCAGTGAAAACCGCGCGGCGGCAGCGCCACGGCCTGCGCAGCGTGGCGCAGCAGGGTAATGTGGGGATGGAACGGCTGCGTACTCTGCGCACAACCATGGCGCGCGGCCTGGGCGCGCAGCAGGTTGGCCAGCTGCAGTAAACCGCGCGGCGCGCGCTGGCAGCCAAGCCACACCACGCCGGGACGCGGCCAGTGACCGGCGTCATCGAGATCCAGCGTAAAGCCCGGCTGGCGGATGCGTGCCGCCAGCTGCTGCAGCTGGCCCGCCGTTTCCGTGCTGACCTCACCAAGAAACGCCAGCGTCAGGTGCAGATTCGCCGCCGCCACCGGTTTACCCGCGTCTGCGGCGAAGCAATCGGCCCGCCATTGCACCAGCTGTTGCTGGAGGGCATCAGGCAATTCGAGGGCAAAAAACAGTCGTTGCGTGGCCATGCTGAACTCCGGTAATTGGCGCCGGGTGGTGTACAATGCGCGCCATCTTAGCACAGGCAGAGTGGGAGTTGAGTGTGAGTGAGTTACCGGTAAGCGAGGTGCTGCCTGCATTGCTGGCCGCGCTGGCGCAGTCGCCACAGGTGCTGCTGGCGGCCCCGACCGGCGCCGGGAAATCCACCTGGCTGCCGCTACAGCTGCTGCAACAGGCGCAGCTGCCGGGGCAAATCATCATGCTGGAGCCGCGCCGGCTGGCGGCACGCAACGTGGCACAGCGGCTGGCGGAACAGCTGGGCGAACAGCCGGGCGGGACGGTAGGTTATCGGCTGCGCGGGGAAAACTGCAGCAGCGCAGCGACGCGTCTGCTGGTGGTCACCGAAGGCATTCTGACGCGTATGCTGCAGCGCGATCCGCTGCTGGAGGGCGTATCGCTGGTGATCCTCGACGAATTCCATGAGCGCAGCTTGCAGGCTGACCTGGCGCTGGCGCTGCTGCTTGATGTGCAGCAGGGATTGCGCGACGACCTGAAAATTCTGCTGATGTCGGCAACGCTGGATAATCAGCAGCTACGCACGCTGCTGCCCGACGCGCCGTTTATTGCGTCACAGGGGCGCAGCTTTCCGGTGATTCGACGTTACGCCTCGCTCAATCCGCAGCAGCGGTTTGAAGAGGCAGTGGCGCGCGAGGTGGCACAGTTGCTGCGGGATGAGCCCGGTTCGCTGCTGCTGTTTCTGCCCGGCGTGGCGGAGATTGAACGGGTGAAGCGTGAACTGGCGTCGCGCGTCAGTGATGAGGTGGATTTATCTCCTTTATATGGTGCGCTGTCGCTGGAGGCACAGCGGCGAGCCATCCTGCCGGCCGCGCCGGGCCGGCGTAAAGTGGTGCTCGCCACCAATATCGCCGAGACCAGCCTGACGATTGAAGGCATTCGCCTGGTGGTGGACAGCGCGCTGGAGCGCGCGGCGCAGTTTGACGTGCGCAGCGGCGTGACGCGTTTGCTGACCCAGCGCATCAGCCAGGCATCAATGACGCAGCGCGCTGGCCGCGCCGGTCGCCTGGCGCCGGGGATCTGTCTGCATCTGCTGCCGCAGGAGCAGGCGCTGCGTGCGGCGGCGCAGAGTGAGCCGGAGATACTCACCAGCGATCTGGCCTCGCTGCAGCTGGATTTACTGCAGTGGGGCTGTCAGGACGCGGCTCAGCTGCAATGGCTGGATAGTCCACCGGCGCGCAGCCTGCAGGCGGCACGTCAACAGCTGCAGCGGCTCGGCGCGCTGGATAGCGAAGGGCGGCTCAGCGCGCGCGGCCGTAAAATGGCGCAGCTCGGCAGCGATCCGCGTCTCACGGCGATGCTGTGCGCCGCCGGCGATGATGTGCACGCCATCGCCAGCGCGGCGCTGCTGGTGGCGATTCTGGAGGATCCGCCGCGCAGCGGCAGTGTCGATCTGCGTGATGCGCTCAACCAGCCACAGCCGCAGTGGCTGCGGCGCGCGCGCCACTGGCAGCAGCGCCTGAATGCAGGTCAGGGGCGCGTTGACGCCGATCGCTTCCCGGCGCTGCTGGCCGCCGGATTTGCTGACCGGCTGGCGCAGCGTCGCGGTCACAGCGCGCGCTATCAGCTCGCCAATGGTATCGGCGCAATGCTGGATGAGCACGACGGCCTGAGCCGCTATGAGTGGCTGATTGCACCGAGCCTGCTGCAGGGGGCCAGCAGCGCCGATGCGCGCATGCTGCTGGCGCTGCCGGTAGAGATGGATGCGTTACGCCAGCAGTGCCCGCAGCTGGTTGAGCAGCGCACCGATGTGGACTGGGATGACGACAAAGGCACGCTGCGCGCGTGGAAGCGGGAAGCGATTGGCGCCCTGATCCTGCGGGCCCAGCCGCAGGCGCGGCCCGAGCCGGAGATCCTGCATCCGGCGATGCTGCGCTGGATCCGCGAAAAAGGGCTGGCGGTGCTCGGCTGGACGCCAGAGGCAGAGCAGCTGCGTGTGCGCCTGCAGTGCGCCGCGCAGTGGCTGCCGGAAGAGGCGTGGCCGACGCTGGATGATGACACGCTGCTGGCCTCGCTGGAGCACTGGCTGCTGCCGGAGATGGGCAAAGTACGCGATTTAAAAGGGCTGCAGAGCGTTAATCTTGTCAGCGCTTTATTACATTTGCTGACATGGTCACAGCGGCAGCGGCTGGATACTGTGCTGCCAACTCATTACACTGTGCCGACCGGAAGTCGCATGCCGATTCGCTACGACGCGGAAAAGCCCCCCGCGCTGGCGGTACGTATGCAGGAGATGTTTGGCGAGGCACAGAACCCGGCGGTTGCCGATGGACGCGTTCCGCTGGTGCTGGAGCTGCTTTCGCCGGCGCACCGTCCGCTGCAGATCACCCGCGACCTCGCGGCGTTCTGGCGCGGTGCGTATCCTGAAGTGCAGAAAGAGATGAAAGGGCGCTATCCCAAACATCCGTGGCCGGACGATCCGGCCAGCGCCTTGCCGACGAGGCGCACCAAAAAATATTCCTCGTAGCCCGCAGTGGATCGAATTCAGAGGGTTCTGCCATGCGCGGCACGAGAAAGCAGTTAGAGTAGCGGCGCTGCCGTAGCTATGCCTGGAGAAAACAAAGCATGTCTGGGAACGATCGCGAACCTATTGGGCGCAAAGGAAAAGCGCCAAAGCCGCCGCGTAACGTTACGCGCCGGGGTCGCCGCAGGGAGCCTGAAGATGATATCGATCAGGACGATTTTGACGAAGATGATGAGGAGAGTGCGCCGGTGCCACCCAAAGGTAAAGGAAAACGACCCGCGCGTGGCAAACGCCGCTGGTTAGGCTGGTTGATTAAACTCTTCCTGGTGTTTGTCGTGGTGATGGCCGCCTGGGGCGTCTATCTCGATTCGGAAATCCGCAGCCGCATTGACGGTAAAGTGTGGCAGCTGCCAGCGGCCGTGTACGGGCGCATGGTCAGCCTCGAACCGGGCATGGCTTACGACAAGAAAGAGATGATTGCGCTGCTGGAAGGCACGCAGTATCGCGAAGTGTCGCGCATTACCCGTCCGGGTGAGTTCAGCGTGAAAGGCAACACCATCGACCTGCTGCGCCGTCCGTTTGATTTTCCGGACAGCAAAGAGGGCCAGATTAACGCGCGTCTCACCTTCAGCAACAACGAGCTGAGCGAGATTAAAAATCTCGATACCGGACGCGACTTTGGCTTCTTCCGCCTCGATCCGCGGCTGATCACCATGTTGCAGTCGCCAAACGGCGAGCAGCGTCTGTTTGTGCCGCGCGCCGGGTTCCCGGATCTGCTGGTCGATACGCTGATCGCCACCGAAGACCGCCACTTCTACGAGCATGACGGCATCAGCCCGTACTCGATTGGTCGCGCCTTCCTCGCCAATATCACCGCCGGTAAAGCGGTGCAGGGCGGCAGTACGCTGACGCAGCAACTGGTGAAAAACCTGTTCCTCACCAACGAACGCTCGCTGTGGCGTAAAGCGCGTGAAGCTTATATGGCGGTGATCATGGATGCGCGCTACAGCAAAGATCGCATTCTTGAGCTGTACCTGAACGAGGTGTATCTCGGCCAGGCGGGCAATGACCAAATCCGCGGTTTCCCGCTGGCCAGCCTGTACTACTTTGGCCGCCCGGTGGACGAACTGAGCCTTGATCAGCAGGCGATGCTGGTCGGCATGGTTAAAGGTGCGTCGCTGTACAATCCGTGGCGTAATCCGCAGCTGGCGCTGGAGCGTCGTAACCTGGTGCTGCGTCTGCTGCAACAGCAGAAGGTGATCGACCAGGAGCTGTACGACATGCTGTCGGCGCGGCCGCTTGGTGTCCAGCCGAAAGGTGGGGTGATCACGCCGCAGCCGGCGTTTATGCAGATGGTGCGTAATGAGCTGCAGGCGAAGCTGGGCGATAAGGTCAAAGACCTCTCCGGCGTGAAGATCTTCACCACGCTCGATCCGATTTCGCAGGATGCGGCGGAAAAAGCGGTTGAAGACGGCATTCCCACGCTGAAGAAACAGCGCGGGCTGAAAGATCTGGAAACCGCGATGGTGGTGGTTGACCGCTTCAGCGGTGAAGTGCGCGCCATGGTCGGCGGTGCCGATCCACTGTTCGCCGGCTATAACCGCGCGCTGCAGGCGCGGCGCTCTATCGGTTCACTGGCCAAGCCGGCGACCTATCTGACCGCGCTCAGCCAGCCAAACAGCTATCGCCTCAACAGCTGGATCGCCGACGAGCCGATTGCGCTGAAACAGCCAAACGGGTCGGTGTGGAAGCCGATGAACGACGATCGTCGCTTCAGCGGTAAAGTGATGCTGGTGGATGCGCTGACTAACTCGATGAACGTACCAACCGTTAACCTCGGGATGACGCTGGGACTCGACGCGGTAGTGGATACCTGGACCAAACTGGGCGTGCCAAAAGATCAGCTGCATCCGGTACCGGCCATGCTGCTGGGGGCGCTTAATCTGACGCCGATTGAAGTGGCGCAGGCATTCCAGTCAATTGCCAGCGGCGGTAACCGCGCTGCGCTGTCGGCGGTGCGCTCGGTGATCGCGGAAGATGGCACGGTGCTGTATCAGAGCTTCCCGCAGGCGCAGCGCGTTGAGCCGGCGCAGGCGGCGTATCTGACGCTGTATACCATGCAGCAGGTGGCCGATCACGGTACGGCGCGGGCGCTGGGCGCACGCTTCCCGGGTGCGCATCTGGCGGCGAAAACCGGTACCACCAATGACCTGATCGACAGCTGGTTTGCCGGTATTGATGGCAAAGAAGTGGCGATCACCTGGGTTGGCCGCGACAACAACCAGACTTCGAAGCTGTACGGTGCCAGTGGTGCGATGCAGATCTATCGTCGCTACCTCGACAACCAGGCGCCGATGCCACTGGTCCTGACGCCACCGGAAGATATCACTCAGATGAATATCGATTCGGCCGGTAACTTTGTCTGCGGCAGCGGCAGCAGCACCTGGCGTTCGCTGCCGGTGTGGGCGCTGGATCCGAACGCGCTGTGCCAGCAGCAACAGCAGCAGATTCAGCAGCAGCAGCAAGAGCAGCAACAGCAACAGCAGCAACAGCAACAGCCGCAGGGCGAGCAGAAAGACTCTGACGGCGTCGCGGGCTGGATTAAAGATATGTTTGGCAGTAAATAAGCCATCCGGCACTGCACCGGCTTTATACCTTCAGAGCCTATGCAGTGCCGGCGTTTTACCACCACGTAGCGGTGCCAGATACATGGCGGCGCTCCAGCCTGAGTCTTACCTGTAAGCTGAATTTAACTCCCTCTGGCGCTGCGGCGCCTTTTTCTTTGCCCGCCATTTTTTTAGCCGCGATCATGGATATGTGCGATCCGCTGGCAAACTCACCGCCAGCAGGCATTACATCTTGCGGTGCTTGCCGGGTTTCGCCTAAAATCCGTGCGTCTAATAATCATTCTCGTTTCCATTCGCCTGCATTGTTCTATTTTCATGAGATCCCACTATGAATGCGCGAAACACTTTTCCTTGTTCTCTGCGCGCGGTGACCACCCGTCGACCGCTCGCGTTATTGATTTCCCTGACTCTGGGCACACTCAGCATGCAGGCGCTGGCCGAAGATACCGTGGTGGTGACGGCTGATGGCGGCAGCGGCGTCGCGCAGGAGAGCGCATGGGGACCGTCGCCGACCATCGCCGCTAAACACAGCGCGACCGGCACCAAAACCGATACGCCAATCGAGAAGAATCCGCAGTCGGTATCGGTGGTGACGCAGGAAGAGATGTCAATGCATGCGGTGACCAGCGTCAAAGGTGCGTTCAATTACACGCCAGGCGTGCTGACCGGTAACCGCGGCAGCTCGGACGTTATCGACGCGCTGTCGATTCGCGGCTTCAGCGAAACCAACACCAACCAGTATCTGGATGGCCTGAAGCTGCAGGGTGACAACTACTCCGAATTCGCTATCGATCCTTATTTCCTCGAGCGCGCGGAGCTGCTGCGCGGTCCGGTTTCGGTGCTGTACGGTAAGAGCAACCCGGGCGGTGTGGTGTCACTGGTGAGCAAGCGGCCGACCCAGGAGACGCTGCGTGAAGTCCAGTTCCAGATGGGCACCGACAACCTGTTCTCCACCGGCTTCGATTTTGGCGGCTCACTGGATGATGACGGCGTTTACAGCTATCGCCTGACCGGCCTGGCGCGCAGCGCCGATGCGCAACAGGAGATGAACAAAGAGAAGCGCTATACCCTTGCGCCTTCGTTCAGCTGGCGTCCCGATGCCAATACCCGCTTTGACCTGCTGACCTACTTCCAGAACGAACCGGAAACCGGCTATTACGGCTGGCTGCCGCGTGAAGGCACCGTGGTGGGCATCACCCGGCCGGACGGCAGCAGCTATAAGCTGCCCACCAATTTTGATGAAGGCGAAGACAGCAATAAGATCTCGCGCAACACCAAAATGGTTGGCTACAACTTTGAGCACAGCTTTAACGATACCTGGACGGTGCGCCAGAATCTGCGCTATGCCGAAATGCAGACCGATTATCGCAGTATTTATGGCCGAACTTTTAATCCAGCAACGCTGGAAATCAATAGGATGTATGCTGGTTCGAAAGAGAAACTTAACCAGTTTGCTGTTGATACTCAGGCGCAGGCAAAATTTGCCACTGGCGCTGTTGAACATACTGTTTTAGTTGGTGTTGATTACCAGCGTACCCGAAATGATATTGATGCAATATTTACGGGCGCAACGCCAATAAGCATAGTCAATCCACAGTACGGTAACGATAGTCTGGTTGGTGCACCTTACTTATATCAATATCTGAATAAACAGGAACAGACTGGCTTATACACGCAGGATCAAATGGAGTGGAATAGGTGGGTCCTGACGCTGGGAGGCCGCTATGACTACGCAATGACATCAGCGTTAAATCGTAACGGTGATGTCGAGGATAAGAATCACGATCAGGCATTTACCTGGCGTGGTGGTCTGAACTATGTGTTTGATAATGGTATTGCACCTTATTTCAGTTACAGCGAGTCCTTTATTCCAACGTCCGGAACGACCTCAACCGGTAAGGCTTTCGATCCTTCCCGCGCTAAGCAGTATGAAGCTGGCGTAAAATACGTACCTAAAGATCGGCCAATTGTCATTACTGCTTCGGTTTATCAAATCACCAAGGATAAGAATTTAACTGTCGATCCGTCTAATTCGTCATTTAGCGTGCAGAGCGGTGAAATTCGATCGCGTGGTATTGAATTCGAAGCGAAAGCGGCGGTCAACGCGAATGTTAATGTGACAGCTGCATATGCGTACACAGATGCAGAATATACGCATGATACGACTTTAAAAGGCAGAACACCGGTTCAGGTGCCGAAGCATATGGCATCGCTTTGGACAGATTATACCTTCCATGAAACGGCGCTGTCTGGATTTACCATCGGTGCTGGTGTTCGCTATACCGGTGAAAGCAAAGGATTGTATGAAGAGTCAATCCAGAACGGAGCGAAATCCAACCAGAACTTTGACGTCGCTGCTTACACCACTGTAGATGCCGCACTGAAGTACGATCTGGGCCGCTTCGGCTTGCCGGGCTCAACCGTGGGCGTCAACATCAACAACCTGTTCGATCGCGAATACGTTGCCAGCTGCTACCGCGACTACGCCTGCTACTGGGGCGCAGAGCGCCGGATCGTCGGTACCGCCACCTTCCGCTTCTGATACTGAACACAGGGCGCTGCGGCGCCCGTTAACAGGGATTATCATGCAGCATCCGCACCACGCAGAAACCACCTTTTCACTGGAAAACGTCAGCTTCCGTGTGCCCGGCCGCACGCTGCTGCATCCGCTGTCGCTGACTTTCGCCCCGGGCAAAGTCACCGCGCTGATCGGGCATAACGGTTCCGGTAAATCCACGCTGCTGAAGATGCTCGGCCGTCACCATGCCGCCAGCGAAGGGCGCGTGATGCTGAACGGTGAAGCGGTTGATACCTGGAGCAGTAAAGCTTTTGCACGTCAGGTAGCCTATCTGCCGCAGCAGCTGCCCGCGGCGGAGGGCATGACGGTGCGCGAGCTGGTGGCGATTGGTCGCTATCCGTGGCACGGTGCGCTGGGGCGCTACGGCCAGGAAGATCGCGATCGGGTAGACGAGGCGATTGCGCTGGTTGGACTGAAACCCTTCGCCGGGCGGCTGGTGGACAGCCTGTCCGGCGGCGAGCGGCAGCGTGCGTGGCTGGCGATGCTGGTGGCGCAGAACAGCCGCTGTCTGCTGCTGGACGAACCCACCTCGGCGCTGGATATCGCCCATCAGGTTGATGTGCTGGCGCTGATTCAGCGCCTCAGCCACGAACGCGGCCTGACGGTGATAGCGGTACTGCACGATCTCAACATGGCGGCTCGCTACTGTGACCGGCTGGTGGCGCTGCGCGCGGGCGAAGTGATCGCGCAAGGCGGACCGGAAGCGATTATGCAGGCCGGGGTGCTGGGTGATATTTATGGCATTCCGATGGGCATTCTGCCGCATCCACAGGGCGGCGCGCCCGTCAGTTTTGTCTACTGAGGCCTCGTGATGTTCGACATTTCCCGTCGCCGTCTGCTGACCGCGCTGGCGCTCTCACCGCTGATGAACCTTGCACCGCTGCGCGCCGCGCCGCCGGACAACCAGCGCATCCTGGCGCTGGAGTGGCTGCCGGTGGAGTTGCTGATGGCGCTCGGCGTCGCCCCGCTCGGCGTGGCCGATCTGCACAACTACGCCATCTGGGTGGGTGACCCGGTCTTGCCGGCCGGCACCCTCGATCTCGGCTTACGCACCGAACCCAATCTGGAACTGATGACCCAGCTGGCACCGTCGCTGATCCTGCACTCCAACGGTTACGGCCCGGCGGTCGACAAGCTGGAGCGCATTGCGCCGACGATGGGCTTTGACCTCAACAGCGGCGATGGCAAACCGTTCACCACCGCGCGCACATCGCTGCATGCGCTGGGTGCCCGGCTTGGTCTTGAAGCGCAGGCACAGGCCCATTTGCAATGGGTGGATGGTGAAGTGGCGGCCGCGCGTGAGCGGTTACGTCCGTGGGCGCAGCGTCCGCTGCTGCTGATGTCGCTGATGGATCCGCGTCACGCCATTACCTTCGGTAAAGGCAGCCTGTTCCTCGAAGTGATGGAGCAGCTTGGCCTGCGCAATGCCTGGCGGGGCGAAACCAACTTCTGGGGCAGTGCGGTGGTCGGGCTGGAGCGGCTGGCGGAGGTCGGTGACGTTGAGGTGATCTGCTTCGATCACGATAACGAACGCGATATGCAGCAGGTGACGCAAAGCGCACTGTGGCAGGCGCTGCCGTTTGTCCGTTCCGGCCGTTTCCGGCGGGTGCCGGCGGTGTGGTACTACGGCGCCACTTACTCAGCCATCAAATTTATTCGCGTGCTGGAACGCGCGCTGGAGTCGCACTGATGCGCAACCGTCTGTTTCCCGTCGCGCTGCTCAGCGTGCTCAGTTTACTGGCGCTGGCGCTCACGTTTATCAACCTGCGCCAGGCGCTGCCATTGGCGCAGTGGCAGCAGGCGATGTTCGCGCCGGATATCGATAACATCCGTCAGGTGGTGTTCCACTACAGCCTGCTGTCGCGGCTGGCGCTGGCGCTGCTGGTTGGGGCCGGACTTGGCCTTGCGGGCCTGCTGTTTCAGCAGGTGCTGCGCAATCCGCTGGCGGAGCCGACCACGCTGGGCGTCTCTTCCGGCGCGCAGCTTGGCCTGACCGTCGCCACTCTGTGGCAGCTGCCGGGCGGGGAGCTGACGCAGCAGTTTGCCGCGATGGGCGGGGCGGTGCTGGTCGGCGTGCTGGTGTTTGGCATCGCCTGGGGCAAGCGTCTGTCGCCGGTGACGCTGATCCTGGCCGGTCTGGTACTGAGCCTGTATGCCGGCGCGGTTAATCAAATCTTTGCCATCTTCAATCACGATCAGCTGCAAAACATGTTTCTGTGGAGCACCGGCGCGCTGAACCAGCTCGACGGCCACAACGTGGCGCTGCTGTGGCCGCGCCTGCTGCTGGCGTTCGCACTGGCGCTGGCGCTGTTGCGTCCGCTGACGTTGATGGGGCTGGATGATGGCGTGGCAAAAAACCTCGGTCTGGCGCTGTCGGCGGCGCGCATTGCCGCGCTGGCGCTGGCGATCCTGCTCAGTGCGCAGCTGGTTAACGTCGCCGGTATCATCGGCTTTATCGGGCTGTTCGCGCCGCTGCTGGCGAAGATGCTGGGGGCGCGTCGTCTGCTGAGCCGCTTGCTGCTGGCGCCGCTGATTGGCGCACTGCTGCTGTGGCTGGCCGATCAGTGCGTGCTGTGGCTAACCGCGCACTGGCGTGAAGTGTCAACCGGGACGGCTACTGCGCTGATTGGCGTGCCGATTCTGCTGTGGCTGCTGCCGCGTCTGCGCACAGGCTCGCTGCCGCCGGCGATGAATGCCGGCGACACAGTGCCGCAGGAGCGGCAGGCCGTGCTGCGCTGGTGCCTGGCGGGCGTGATGATTCTGGCGCTGTGCAGTCTGGCGGGCATCGCGTTTGGGCGCGACGCACACGGCTGGACGTGGGTCAGCGGCGACATGCTGCAACAGCTGCTGCCGTGGCGCGTGCCGCGCGTGCTGGCGGCGCTGGTAGTCGGCACGATGCTGGGCGTCGCCGGGGTGCTGATTCAGCGCCTGACCGGTAATCCGATGGCCAGTCCGGAAGTGCTGGGCATCAGCTCCGGGGCGGCCTGCGGGGTAGTGGTTATGCTGTTCTTTGTGCCCGGCAACGCGGTCGCCTGGCTGCTGCCGGCCGGCGTGCTGGGCGCCGCGCTGACGCTGCTGGTGATTATGCTGGTGGCCAGCCGCGGCGGTTTTGCACCGGAACGCATGTTGCTGGCCGGAATGGCGCTGAACAGTGCGTTTGTCACGTTACTGATGGTGTTGCTGGCGAGCGGCGATCCGCGCATGGCCGGGCTGCTGAGCTGGATTTCCGGTTCGACGTACAACATCTCAATGACGCAGGCGCTGCAGAGTGCTGTCGTGGGCATGATACTGGTGGCGCTGGCACCGCTGGCCAGCCGCTGGCTGACGCTGCTGCCGCTCGGCAGTGCCACGGCGCGCTCAGCCGGCATGGCGCTGAACCGATCGCGCTTCAGCCTGCTGTTGCTGGCGGCTGCGCTGACCGCCACCGCGACGCTCACTATCGGTCCGCTGAGTTTTATTGGCCTGATGGCACCACATATTGTGCGCATGCTCGGCTTCCGTCGCGCGCTGCCGCAATTGCTGATGGCTGGCCTGCTCGGCGGGTGCCTGCTGGTGTTCGCCGACTGGTGCGGCCGCATGCTGGCCTTCCCGGATCAAATCCCGGCAGGCCTGATGGCGACCTTCTTCGGCGCGCCGTATTTTATCTGGCTGCTAAGGCGCGCTTAGTGAAGCGGGGCGCTATGAATGGCGCCCCGGCAGGTTTACAGCTGCGCGAAGCAGCGGCGTGCGGCATCGACGGTGCGCTGAATATCTTCCTGGCTGTGCGCCAGTGACATAAAGCCGGCCTCATAGGCCGATGGCGCGAGGTAAACACCTTCCTGCAGCATCAGATGGAAGAAACGCTTAAAGCGCTCCACATCGCACTTTGTCACGTCGGCGTAGCAGGTCACGCTGTCGGCGTCGGTGAAGAAAATACCGAACATGCCACCGACGTGGTTCACCACCAGCGGGATATTTTCCGCCTCCGCCGCCGCCAGCAGGCCAGCACACAGCTGGTCGGTGAGTGCGGTTAAGGTCGCATGGGTGCCAGGCTGCGCAATCTGCGACAGGCAGGCAAAACCGGCAGCCATGGCAATCGGGTTGCCGGACAGCGTGCCCGCCTGATACACCGGGCCGGTGGGAGCCAGCGCGGCCATCACTTCGCGGCGGCCGCCAAAGGCACCAACCGGCATACCGCCGCCGATGATCTTGCCGAGGCAGGTCAGGTCTGGCGTAACGTCGTAATACGCCTGGGCACCGCCCAGCGCCACGCGGAAGCCGGTCATCACTTCATCAATAATCAGCAGCGCGCCAAACTCATCGCACAGCGCACGCAGGCCCGGCAGGAATTCCGGCTGCGGCGGAATGCAGTTCATGTTGCCCGCCACTGGTTCGACGATAATACAGGCGATCTCTTGCGGATACTGCTCAAACGCCGCGCGCACCGAGTCGAGATCGTTATAGGTGCAGGTCAGGGTGTGACGGGCGAAATCCGCCGGCACGCCCGGCGAGTTGGGCTGGCCGAGCGTCAGCGCACCGGAACCGGCTTTCACCAGCAGGCAGTCAGCGTGGCCGTGGTAGCAGCCCTCAAATTTGATGATTTTGTCACGCTGGGTGAAACCGCGCGCCAGGCGGATGGCGCTCATGGTGGCTTCGGTGCCGGAGTTAACCATACGCACCATGTCCATGCTCGGCACCAGCTCGCACACCAGCTCGGCCATCTTCACTTCCATCTCGGTCGGCGCGCCAAAACTCAGGCCGCGCGCGGCGGCTTCGATCACCGCATTGCGAATGGTGGCGTTATTGTGGCCCAGCACCATCGGTCCCCAGGAGCCGACGTAATCGATATAGGCTTTGCCATCGGCATCATACAGATAGGCACCGTCGGCGCGTTCGATGAACAGCGGCACGCCGCCCACGCCGGTAAAGGCACGCACCGGGGAGTTCACGCCGCCCGGGATCAGGCGTTGTGCTTCGGCATACAGGTTTTCTGACTTACTCATGGTTCGGCTCCTGCTGTTCTGGAAAAAATCTGGCGCCATTCTACGGAAGAGCGGCCGGTGAAGAAAGGCGCGCGGCCGCTTGCGCCTGCGACATTGCTATACTTTATGCCATAACTGGCGGCACACAGTGTCAAGGGCGCTACTTGATTGCACTGGACGGCTGGCAGATAATAGCGAAATTGAGGTCGTTTTATGACCTGGACGTTTACCCGGAGTAAAAGATGAGTGACGACGTAGCCGCGCTGCCTCTGCAGTTCACCGATGCAGCAGCGAAAAAAGTAAAAAACCTGATTGCGGATGAAGAGAATCCGGCGCTGAAACTGCGCGTATATATCACCGGCGGGGGCTGCAGTGGCTTCCAGTATGGTTTTACTTTTGACGATCAAATGAATGACGGCGACATGACCATCGAGAAGCAGGGTGTGGCGCTGGTGGTTGACCCGATGAGCCTGCAGTATCTGGTGGGCGGATCGGTTGACTACACCGAAGGTCTGGAAGGTTCCCGCTTTATCGTAACCAATCCCAACGCCAAAACCACCTGCGGCTGCGGCTCCTCTTTCAGCATCTGATGCTGGGCTGGCTGCCGTTCTGGCAGCCATGATTTACCACTCAATCGTCACCAGGCGTGCCGTTTCACGGCGCATCGCATCGCGGTTCAATACGCTTTGTGTCACGCGCGGTTGCGCGCTGAAATGCCGGCCACAGTCAACAGACGGCAGCGTCTGCTCACTCGGGCGTGAGATATCGCAGCGGGAGAAAATCGTTAGCGAGACGGCGATAGAGCCCGTGGTGGTTGCCGCACCGATCGGTGCAGCCACGATCAGCCCTATGGCCAGCAGCAGCGCTCTGGTCATGGTGAAATCCTGGTGATGTCAAAAGTGCGCTACGCGCTAAAAGGGCACAGAGCATACGTGGCCGCTGTGCCTTGTCATTTGATTTTCGACATGAATCGTCGAATCTTTAGTCTGGTAATGCTTTATTTTTCGTCGGATGTAAAGCTTCGCACAATTGTTTTGCCGCCAGCAGCAGGCGTGGACCCGGCCGGCTCAGCCAGTCATCGTTAAGCGCAATCACCGGCACGTTAAGCTGCGGCTGCCAGAAGCGCGCGACGCTGGCGGCGCGGCTGGCATCACCGCCAGTGACAATCGCTTGCGGGTGCCGCGTCAGCACCTGCTCCCGGCTCACCTGAGGCCAGCTCACGCTGCTGTCAGCAAAGATATTGCGACCGCCGCACAGGGTGATGACCTCATTCTGCAGCGTGCTGCGTGCGGCGGTAAACAGCGGCTGCTGGCCAAACTGCAGAAACAGCGGCACCGGCGTTTGCTGCTGATAGCGCTGACGCAGCGTCTGCAGCTGCTGGTGTAACGCCTGCGCGGCCGCTGTGGCCCGCTGGGGCTGTGGGCTCCAGCGCTGCAGCGCCGCCAGTGCATCAATCATCTGGTCGAGTGATTGCGGATCGATCCATTCCACATGGATGCCCAGACGCTGCAGCTGCTCCACCTGGCGCAGCGGATTGCCACCGCGCCAGGCCAGCACCACATCCGGCCTGAGCTGCACAATGCGTTCAACGCGAATGCCCTGCCAGTTCGCCACCTGCTCCAGCTGGCGAGCAGCAGCGGGATAGTCTGACCACGCGCTCACCGCCACCGGCGTGATGCCGGCGGCAAACGCCAGTTCAGTGAGATGCGGCGACAGGGTAATGACGCGCGGTGCGGCCAGCAGACTGTGGCACAGCAGCCACAGCCCGAGCAGCAGATATTTAGCCACGCGCCAGCTGAGCCAGCAGGTTTTCCACCATCAGCGACGACTGTTTAGCCGCCACGCTGAGGAACTCTTCGAAACTCAGATGCGACGCTTTATCGGCCACGTCAGAAATAGCGCGTACCACCACGAACGGCACCTTAAACTGATGGCAAACGTGACCAATCGCCGTGGCTTCCATCTCTACCGCAATCGCCTGCGGGAAGGTGCTGCGGATACGCTCCAGCGGTGCGGCGCCATTAATAAAGGCGTCACCGCTGACCACCAGACCGCGCACCGCGTTGAGATCCAGCTGTTTGATCACCTGCTCTGCGGCGGCAATCAGCGCGCTGTCCGCGACAAACGCCGCCGGGCAGCCCGCCATCTGACCAGGCTCATAGCCAAAAGCGGTGACATCGGCATCGTGATAACGCACTTCATCGGACACCACGATATCGCCCACCTGCAGGGTTGGTGCCAGACCGCCTGCGGAACCGGTGTTGATCACCAGATCTGGTTTGCACAGCTCCAGCAGCAGCGTGGTACCCAGCGCCGCCGCGGTTTTGCCGATGCCCGATTTCAGCAGAGCCACCTCAACGCCGTTGAGCGTACCGGTGTAAATTTCGCAGCCGGCCAGCGTCAGCGTCTGACGGTTTTCAATTTTGTCACGCAGCAGTGTGACTTCCTGCTCCATCGCGCCAATAATGCCTGCTTTCATAAAGAATCTCGCTGTAGTTATGGATGTATAAGGCTAAAGTGAGGCATAGTCTAACATGGCTCAATGGGGATCAATTCAGGAAAAAATAAGGGGTAACAATGGCGACGATCAATTTCAGGAAGAAGATCAGTTTCACCCGCCCTTATACCAGCCGCAAAGATCCCGAAGGCGAATACTTTATTACCCGCCACTTTGAAAGCGATCGTGGACGCATTATTAATTCTGCCGCGATTCGCCGTCTGCAACAAAAAACCCAGGTGTTTCCGCTGGAGCGGAATGCGGCCGTGCGCTCGCGCCTGACCCATTCGCTTGAGGTGCAGCAAACCGGACGTTACATCACCAAAGAGATTCTGCATACGCTGAAAACCCAGGGCGGCGGGCTGGCAGCATACGGCCTCGATGGCTTTGAGGGCGCGGTCGAGAGCCTGGTGGAGATGGCCTGCCTGCTGCACGACGTCGGCAACCCGCCGTTTGGCCATTTTGGTGAAGCGGCGATCAATGACTGGTTTGATGACAACCTGCCGGCCGAACTGGTGGATCCGCTGGTGGCGGGCGTGGCGGATGACGCGCAGCGTGCCGATTTCGACCGGTTAAATGCAATGATTCGTCAGGATTTGTGCCATTTCGAAGGGAATGCGCAGGCCATTCGGCTGGTGCATACCCTGCTGCAGCTAAATCTTAGCTATGCGCAGGTAGCGTGTATTTTAAAATACACCGCGCCGGCGTGGTGGCAGGGCGATAAGCCGGCGGAGTTCAGCGTGTTAATGAAAAAGCCGGGTTTCTATTTATCCGAACGTGAATATGTGGCCGATCTTCGCGCGGCAACGGATATACCTGAGCACCACCGTTATCCGCTGACCTGGATAATGGAAGCGGCTGACGATATCTCCTATTGTATTGCCGACCTTGATGACGCCGTAGAAAAAGACATCTTCACCGTCGATACGCTCTATCATTCTTTGCTCAACGCCTGGGGCCCGGTGAAACCTGGCGACGCGTTCAGCCGCACCATTAATGAAGCGTGGAAAGAGGCCAATCAGAAAAAGCGTCGCAGTATTAGCGATCAATTTTTCATGTCGCTGCGGGTTAACGTCCAGAGCGTGCTGGTCAGCCATGCGGTGCGCCGCTTTGTTGATAATTTACCTGCCATTTTTGCCGGCAACTTTAACCATGCGCTGCTGGAAGACGACGGTGATGAAGGGCGCCTGTTAAAATTATTTAAAACCGTGGCGCGCCAGCAGGTGTTTAATCACCCTGAAGTTGAGCAGCTGGAATTACAGGGTTATCGGGTCATTAAAGGATTACTGGAAATTTATCAGTCGCTGATGCAGCTCGATTATGAACAGTTTACCACGTTAATGAATGAGGATTTTCTCGCGAAACATCCGATCGAAACCCGACTGTTTCATAAACTTTCCGGTAAACATCGTAAAGCTTATCAGCAACAGATGCGTAACCTGGTGGTGCAGCATAAATATCAGCGATTGTTATGGGAACGTTATTATCGCTCGCGGCTGATTCAGGACTATATCAGCGGGATGACGGACAATTACGCCTGGGATGAGTATCGTCGGTTGATGGCGGTGGAATAAGCGCAGTTTTGTAAAGACGAAGAATAAATTTTTACCTTTGCCCAATACTTTATCAGGAACTTCGCGCTAAAAACTTAATCTCATCATCACGACCACAGCAATGGTCTGCACGTTAATTTCAGAGAGACACAGACGAATGAAAAAAAGCACATTAATGTTAAGTGCGCTGGCGCTTAGTCTGGGCATGGCGTTAAGCCCTGTCAGTGTTTTCGCGGCGGAGACAGCGTCTTCCTCCAGTCAGCAATTGCCCAGCCTGGCACCCATGCTGGAAAAAGTGATGCCTTCCGTGGTCAGTATCAGCGTGGAAGGCAGCACCACGGTGAAAACCCCGCGCATGCCGCAGCAGTTCCAGCAATTCTTTGGCGATAATTCCCCGTTCTGTCAGGACGGATCGCCGTTCCAGGGTTCACCCATGTGCCAGGGCGGCGGCGGTGACGGTAGCGACGATGGCGCCAACGCGCAGAAGCAGCAGTTCCGCGCGCTGGGTTCTGGGGTAATCATCAACGCCGACAAAGGCTATGTGGTTACCAACAACCACGTGGTAGATAACGCCACCAAAATTCAGGTACAGCTGAGCGATGGCCGTCGCTACGATGCTAAGGTCATCGGCAAAGATCCGCAGTCTGACATCGCGCTGATCCAGCTGCAGGATGCGAAAAACCTGACGGCAATTAAGATCGCAGACTCCGACAATCTGCGCGTCGGTGATTACACCGTGGCCATCGGTAACCCGTACGGCCTGGGCGAAACGGTCACGTCCGGCATCGTCTCGGCGCTGGGGCGCAGCGGCCTTAACGTCGAAAATTACGAAAACTTTATCCAGACCGATGCCGCCATCAACCGCGGCAACTCCGGCGGTGCGCTGGTTAACCTGAACGGCGAGCTGATCGGTATTAACACCGCGATCCTCGCACCGGACGGTGGCAACATCGGTATCGGCTTTGCCATCCCGAGTTCCATGGTGAAAAACCTGACCGCGCAGATGGTGGAGTATGGCCAGGTGAAACGCGGCGAGCTGGGCATTATGGGCACCGAGCTCAACTCCGAGCTGGCTAAAGCGATGAAAGTGGATGCGCAGCGCGGCGCGTTTGTCAGCCAGGTGCTGCCAAACTCCGCGGCGGCGAAAGCCGGCGTGAAAGCGGGCGATGTGGTGGTCTCTATGAACGGTAAAGCGCTGACCAGCTTTGCGGCGCTGCGTGCAGAAGTCGGCTCGCTGCCGGTCGGCACCAAACTGCAGCTGGGCCTGCTGCGCGACGGCAAACCGCTCAACGTGACGGTTGAGCTGCAGCAGAGCTCACAGGATAAAGTGCAGTCCGCGACGATTTACACCGGCATTGAAGGCGCCGATCTCAGCAACGTCGACAGCAACGGCCAGAAGGGCGTGCGCGTTGACAGCGTGAAAGCCGGCAGCGCTGCGGCACGTATCGGCCTGAAGAAAGGCGATGTGATCCTCGGTGTGAACCAGCAGGCGGTAAGCAACCTTGGCGAGCTGCGTAAAATCCTCGACACCAAACCGTCGGTGCTGGCGCTCAACGTCAAGCGCGGCGACAGCAGCCTCTATCTGCTGATGCAGTGATCCTTTTATTGGTCTCTCAGGCGAGCTCCGGCTCGCCTTTTTTATTGCCTGTATGCTGCTGCGCCCTCAGTCATCTGTGCCTTCCCAGTGTGACCGCTGCCGCAATTCCGGTAATCGCCCTGCGGCTATGTGCAGTTGCACAATGCCAGGGGCAATCGGGATGCGTATTCTGTCGGTTCGTCCCGAATTCTGGAGTGTTTGATGGCCACCTATCATCTTGATGCGCGACTGGCTCAGGATATCGTTGCCCGCACCATGAAAATTATCGACAGTAATGTCAATGTGATGGATGCGCGCGGCCGCATTATTGGCAGTGGCGATCGCGAGCGTATTGGCGAATTGCACGAGGGCGCGCTGCTGGTGCTGTCACAGGGCAGGGTGGTTGATATTGACGAAGCGGTGGCTAAACACCTGCACGGCGTGCGGCCGGGCATCAATTTGCCGCTGCGCATTGACGGCGACATCGTCGGCGTGATTGGCCTGACCGGCCAGCCCAGCACGTTACGCCACTACGGCGAGCTGGTGTGCATGACGGCAGAGATGATGCTGGAACAGGCGCGCCTGCTGCATATGCTGGCGCAGGACAGCCGCCTGCGCGAGGAGCTGGTGCTGAACCTGATCCGCAGCGATACGCTGTCGCCGGCGCTGAACGAATGGGCGCAGCGACTGGGCATCGATCTCAATCAGCCGCGCGTGGTGGCGGTGGTGGAAGTGGACAGCGGACAGCTGGGGGTCGACAGCGCAATGTCGGAGCTGCAGCAATTACAGACGCTGCTGACCACGCCCGATCGCGATAACCTGATCGCCATTGTTTCGCTCACCGAAATGGTGGTGCTGAAGCCAGCGCTGAATGCCCATGGCCGTTACGATCAGGACGATCACCGCCGCCGCGTCGATCAACTGCTGCAGCGCATGAAAGAGAGCGGTCAGGTGCGGATGCGTATCGCGCTCGGCAATTTCTTTACCGGGCCCGGCAGCATTGCGCGCTCTTACCGCACCGCCCGCACCACCATGATGGTGGGCAAACAGCGCATGCCGCAGCAGCGGAGCTTCTTCTATCAGGATCTGGTGCTGCCAGTGCTGCTGGATAGCCTGCGCGGCGGCTGGCAGGCCAGCGAGCTGGCACGTCCGCTGGCAAAGCTGAAGAGTATGGACAATAACGGTTTGCTGCGGCGCACGCTGGTTGCGTGGTTCAGTCATAACGTGCAGCCGAGCGCCACAGCGCGCGCGCTGTTTATTCATCGCAATACGCTGGAGTACCGCCTGAACCGCATCTCGGAACTGACCGGCCTTAATCTGGCGAACTTTGACGATCGGCTGCTGCTGTATGTGGCGCTGCAGCTTGATGAGCAGGCATAAAAAAGGCCAGCAGCAGCTGGCCTGAGAAGCGGCGGGAATTAGCGACCGTTGCGGGTCAGCTGATCGAGATCGGATTCGATTTCCGCGATTTTGTTCGACACCACGTTCTCCAGATGGCGCAGATCGGCGAGGATTTTGCGCTTCAGATCCACTTCTACCTGATCGCGCTGGCAGATCTGATCCAGTTCGTCGATCACGTAACGCAGATTAGGGCTGATTTCCTGAATCTCTTTATAACCCTGGGTGGTGTGATCGGCCACCACGGTTTTGCGCTGACGCGGGTATTTAAACTTCACGCTTTTGGCGAAGAACTCGCCCTTGTCTTTGCGGAAGTAGATTTTCAGGATGTCATTGTTGGCTTCCTGACGCAGGCTGTAGCGGTCAATGTCTTCAGGATTGCTGATACCTAAGCTTTTCAGGTTGTCGTACATAGCGTTTATATTCCATCTGAGAGTGAGTGAGCGCGCAGGATTATCATCATCATTCGGCTGCGTAATAAGCGCAACGAACCGAACGCTTACGGCATACTTAATCAACTGTAGACACAAAAACCGGGATGAACAGTGCGCGACCGGAGTTAACTGGCGCGGATTATGACCTGTTTGAAAAACAAACGCACCTGTTAATTCGCGGCGCGAAACAGGTAATAGCGGCAGGAGTGTAAAGAAAAAATGACGGGCCTGAATACAGGCCCGTGGGCATAAAAATAAGCGGGAAGAAAAAACTTAATCGATGGTACGCAGCAGTTCGTTGATGCCGGTTTTTGCCAGCGTTTTCGCGTCGACTTTCTTCACGATTACCGCACAGTACAGGCTGTAGCTGCCATCTTTAGACGGCAGATTACCGGAAACCACCACCGAACCTGCCGGTACGCGGCCGTAGTGCACTTCACCGGTTTCGCGGTCATAAATTTTGGTGCTCTGGCCGATGTAAACGCCCATAGAGATCACCGAACCTTCTTCGACGATCACGCCTTCAACGATCTCGGAACGGGCACCGATAAAGCAGTTATCTTCGATGATGGTTGGGTTGGCCTGCAGCGGTTCCAGTACGCCGCCGATGCCGACGCCGCCGGACAGGTGCACGTTTTTACCAATCTGCGCACAGGAGCCGACAGTGGCCCAGGTGTCTACCATGGTGCCTTCATCGACATACGCACCGATGTTGACATAGGACGGCATCAGCACGGTGTTGCGCGCGATGAATGCACCCTGACGCACCGCTGCCGGTGGCACGACGCGGAAGCCGGCGCTTTTGAAGCGCGCTTCATCCCAGCCGGCAAATTTCATCGGCACTTTGTCGTAGAAGCGGGTTTCTGCCCCGTCGATCACCTGGTTGTCGTTGATACGGAACGACAGCAGTACCGCTTTTTTCAGCCACTGATGCGTTACCCATTCGCCGTTGATCTTTTCTGACACGCGCAGTTCACCGCTGTCCAGCAGGCCAATCACCTGGTTGATCGCTTCACGGGTGGCGCTGTCTACGCTGGTCGGCGTAATGTCGGCGCGGCGTTCAAAGGCAGATTCGATAACGCTCTGTAACTGTTGCATATTTAATTCCTGAGTCTGTCATTGCGGATGCACGCCAGCTGGCGTGCAGAGTAAAATTATCGGGCAAACATCCTTCATGCTGCAGAACGGTGGCGCGCCTATCGGAGCGAGATCCACGGATGGGCCGGGTCACCAGGCCAATGCATCGGCAACGTGAAGAATGGAAGCCGGGTCACATTTTATCGTTTGGATTAAGTACCTCTGTCAACCGTTGTTGCAGCACGGAACGCATTTCGGCATCCAGCGCACGTCGTTCGCTGTTGGCAAGGATGAACAAATCCTCCACCCGTTCGCCGATGGTACTGATGCGGGCGCCGTGCAGCGAAACACCGAGGTCAGCAAACACTTCGCCGACGCGCGCCAGCAAACCCGGCTGGTCCAGCGCCACCAGCTCCAGATAGCTGCGGCGGTCGGTATGGGTGGGCAAAAAGTTGACTTCGGTATCGACGCTGAAGTGTTTCAGACGTGACGACGGC
The DNA here is from genome assembly GCF_043544755.1 of Pantoea sp. SGAir0184. Taxonomy (NCBI): domain Bacteria; kingdom Pseudomonadati; phylum Pseudomonadota; class Gammaproteobacteria; order Enterobacterales; family Erwiniaceae; genus Pantoea; species Pantoea sp. SGAir0184. Next base: position 3,393,478 of record NZ_CP028050.1, on the reverse strand, counting down.
CGGCGCGTACGCGGTGGCACCCACTGCGTTTGCGTGATCGCCTGCTCCAGCGCCTGGATAATCAGCGGATGGCGATCTGCTGCCAGCGGACTGCCGTCCGGCTCCAGCACAATAAAGGTGTCCATGGCCATGCCGTCGCGGCTGGTAAAGATCTGCGCATCGTGCACGCTCAGATTACGGCGATCGAGTTCTCCGGCTACGGCGGCAAACAGGTAAGGGCGATCCGGGCTCCAGATGAAGATCTCGGTGCCGCCGCGCGTGGCTTGCGGGCTTACCAGCACCAGCGGTTTGCTGAGGTCATGGTTGATCAGATGCCGCGCGTGCCACGCCAGCTGGTTGGGCGTATGGCGCAGGAAGTAGTCGGCGCGGCAGCGGCTCCAGATATGGTGCAGTCGCTCTTCGTTGAGATTTTCCATGCGCAGCAGCGCCAGCGCCTGCAGCCGGTGATGACGCACGCGCTCGCGCAGATCCGGGCTGTTCTCCATACCGCGGCGCAGCTGTTTTTCGGTGGCGAAGAACAGTTCACGTAGCAGGCTCTGTTTCCAGCTGTTCCACAGGCTTTCATTGGTAGCGCAGATGTCGGCAACTGTCAGGCAGGCCAGATAGCGCAGCCGGTTTTCATTTTGCATCACTTCAGCAAACTGCTGAATCACCGTGGGGTCCTGAATGTCGCGACGCTGAGCAGTCACCGACATCAGCAGGTGATGACGCACCAGCCACGCCACCAGCTGCATTTCGCGCGAATTGAGGCCGTGCAGCTCAGCAAAGTCCAGCGCGTCCTGCGCGCCGAGAATCGAGTGGTCGCCGCCGCGCCCTTTGGCGATATCGTGCAGCAGCGCGGCCATCAGCAGCAACTCCGGCTGCGGCAGACGCGGCCACAGCTCGACGCACAGCGGGTGCATCGGGCGCGTGGCTTCGTCGGCAAAACTTTCCAGCTTCTGCAACACGCGGATGGTGTGCTCATCCACGGTGTAGGCGTGGAACAGGTCGAACTGCATCTGACCGACAATGTTGCCCCACAGCGGCGTATAAGCCCACAGTACGCTATGGCGGTGCATCGGCAGCAGCGCGCGCTTTACCGCGCCAGGATGGCGCAGAATCGCCATAAAAGTGCGGCGCGCTTCGGGGATCTGACACAGCGGCTGTTGCAGATGACGGCGGGCGTAGCGCAGCTGGCGTAGCGTGGTGGAATAGATGCCGGTGATGGTTTCGTTACGCACCATCACGTAAAACATGCGCAGAATCGCCTGCGGCTCGCGCTCAAACAGCGTGGGATCGCGCAGGTCGATCAGATTACCGCGCAGCTGAAAATCTTCATCGATGCTGCGCGGCTTCTCGGTGGTCGACAGCGCCAGAATGGCTTCGTCAAACAGCTGCAGCAGCATCTGGTTCAGCTCGCCGATACGGCGCGTGACGCGATAGAAATCTTTCATCATGCGCTCAACCGGCTCATTGCCTTCGCCGCCATAGTTGAGGCGCTGTGCCACGTTGAGCTGGCGATCGAACAGTAAGCGGTTATCGTAGCGCGGCAGCGTCAGGTGCAGCGCGAAACGGATGCGCCAGAGAAATTCCTGGCACTCATTGATCTCATTGCGTTCGGCTTCAGTGAGAAAGCCAAAGCCGACCATCTCATCCATGGTGGTGGCGCCAAAGTGGCGGCGCGCGACCCACTGCAGAGTATGAATGTCGCGCAGCCCGCCCGGGCTGCTTTTGATATCCGGTTCGAGGTTGTAGCTGGTGCCATGATAGCGCTGGTGGCGTTCCAGCTGCTCCTCAATTTTGGCAGCGAAGAAGCGTGATGACGGCCAGAAACCGTCGCTGAAGATATTCTTTTGCAGTTCGAGAAACAGCGCCACGTCGCCGGTCAGCATGCGCGACTCAATCAGGTTGGTGGCGACGGTGAGATCCGACAAGCCCTCCAGCAAACACTCTTCCAGCGTGCGTACGCTGTGGCCGACCTCCAGCTTGAGATCCCACATCAGCGTCAGTAATTCTGAGGTGCGCTGCGCGGCAGCTTCGTCCAGTGGCTGACGGCTCAGGATCAGCACGTCGATGTCCGACAGCGGATGCAGCTCACCGCGGCCATAGCCGCCCACCGCCACCAGCGCAATCTCTTTCATCTGGTCAAAGCCAAACAGTCGCCATAGCCGGCGCAGCAGGCGATCGATAAACAGCGTGCGCGCATCAATCAGTGATTCGATATCGCTGCCAGCGTCAAAAGCGCTGCCCAGATGCTGCTGGAACTGTTCAAGATACTGTTTGAGTTTGTCGCGCGTCAGCGCGTCGTCTGGCCAGCTGGCGGGGGAATCGGTCAGGCCTTTGTGTACTGCTTCGGTCACGCTACCACTCATCAACATGCCTCTTCTGCGCCATAAAAAGCGGGCTTAACGCCGTGATGCCGTTCAGTTAGCCACCGTCCGTGACATCACCGCAGTAGCGGCGCGGGTTAACGCGCAACTGATGGCGCCGCTACGGGAGGTGCAGGGATGGGTGAACCTAAACTGACAGGCGTTCGTTTTGAGCCGGCCTGTTATCCTGATGACGAGCGTTACGCGTTGTTTTCCAGCACCGCTGGAATAGTGTCGTCGGCGCGCAGCGTCAGGATTTCACAGCCGTTTTCCGTCACCACAATAGTATGCTCATACTGTGCGGACAAGCTGCGATCTTTGGTTTTCACCGTCCAGCCATCTTTCATGGTGCGGATGCGATAATCACCGGCGTTTACCATCGGTTCGACGGTAAATGTCATGCCAGCCTGCAGCACCACGCCGCTGTCGTCGGCATCGTAATGCAGCACCTGTGGCTCTTCATGGAAGCCTTTACCGATGCCGTGTCCGCAATACTCGCGGACCACGGAAAAATCCTGTGCTTCCACGTATTTCTGAATCGCCCGGCCCAGTTCACGCAGGCGAATGCCCGGCTTCACCAGACGCAGCGCAATGTACAGGCTCTCCTGCGTAACCCGGCACAGGCGCTCGCCCTGAATCGTCGGTTTGCCGACGATGAACATCTTTGACGTATCACCATGGTACTCATCTTTGATCACCGTAACGTCGACGTTAACGATATCCCCGTCTTTCAGCACGCGATCGTCGCTGGGAATACCGTGACATACCACTTCGTTGACCGAAATACACACCGATTTCGGGAAGCCGTGGTAGCCGAGACAGGCTGAAATGGCCTGCTGCTTTTCGGTGATGTGCTGGTGGCACAGACGGTCAAGCTCGCCGGTGGTGACGCCTGGCACGACGTGTTGAGCGATCATCTCCAGCACTTCTGCAGCCAGACGGCCCGCCACGCGCATTTTTTCGATTTCTTCTGGGGTTTTGATTGAAATGGCCATTAAATAATCCGCAATCGCCGCAATTTTCGACAATAATGAGTTCTGTGGCAGTCATGTTAGCAGTCAGCAAATGGGCTGCCAAATCGGGATTACAGCCTGCCGCTCATGCTAACAACTGTTGGCGTATTCCTGCGCATTGTGGTATAAAGCGCGCCGACGATTCTCTGTCACCTCGTATGAGAGGGCAGGAAACGCATAAATCTCATTATGTGTACTAAAACACACATGTATCGACACGTACGCCGGGGTGCCTCGTAAGAGGTCGGTTGTATGGGATACATGGAGGCCCAACCCCAAACAAACTTTTAGAGGTAATCATGGCAACTGTTTCCATGCGCGACATGCTCAAGGCTGGTGTTCACTTCGGTCACCAGACCCGTTACTGGAACCCAAAAATGAAGCCATTCATTTTCGGTGCGCGTAACAAAGTTCACATCATCAACCTTGAGAAAACCGTACCAATGTTCAACGAAGCCCTGGCTGAGCTGAACAAGATCTCTTCCCGTAAAGGTAAGATTCTGTTTGTTGGTACCAAGCGCGCTGCTGCCGAAGCGGTAAAAGAGTCTGCACTGAGCTGCGACCAGTTCTTCGTTAACCACCGCTGGCTGGGTGGTATGCTGACCAACTGGAAAACCGTTCGTCAGTCAATCAAACGCCTGAAAGATCTGGAAACTCAGTCTCAGGACGGTACTTTCGACAAACTGACCAAGAAAGAAGCACTGATGCGTGCTCGTGAGCTGGCCAAGCTGGAAAACAGCCTGGGCGGTATCAAAGATATGGGCGGTCTGCCGGATGCACTGTTCGTTGTTGACGCTGACCACGAACACATCGCAATCAAAGAAGCAAACAACCTGGGTATCCCGGTATTTGCTATCGTTGATACTAACTCTGATCCAGACGGCGTTGATTTCGTTATCCCAGGTAACGACGATGCGATCCGTGCTGTAAGCCTGTACCTGACTGCCGTTGCCACTACCGTGCGCGAAGGCCGTTCACAGGACCTGGCTGAGCAGGCTGAAGAAGCTGCTGAAGCTTAATAAGGTTCGCTCTTTCTGAGAGCCCTTAGACATCAGATGTGATCTGTTAAGGGGCCGTGAAGGCCCCTTTATTTATCTCACTTAGTCACGCACCCTGTTCGGGCTGGCGGGGCAAGTAAATTTTCCGCAACAAGTTTCTGACAGTGTGAAAGCACTGCGAGACGAATCGAGGATTCTGGAATGGCTGAAATTACCGCTGCACTGGTAAAAGAACTGCGCGAGCGTACTGGCGCAGGCATGATGGACTGCAAAAAAGCGCTGACCGAAGCGAACGGCGACATTGAGCTGGCGATCGAGAACATGCGTAAGTCTGGTGCAATCAAAGCTGCTAAGAAAGCAGGCAACGTGGCTGCTGACGGCGTGATCAAAACCAAAATCGCTGACGGCTACGCCGTGATTCTGGAAGTGAACTGCCAGACTGACTTCGTGGCAAAAGATGCCGGTTTCCAGGCCTTTGCTGACAAAGTGCTGGACGCTGCTGCTGCCGGTAAAGTGACTGATGTGGAAGTTCTGAAAGCGCAGTTCGAAGAAGAGCGCGTGGCACTGGTTGCGAAAATCGGTGAGAACATCAACATCCGTCGTGTTGCTGTCCTCGAAGGTGCTGAGCTGAACGGCTATCTGCACGGCGCGCGCATCGGCGTACTGGTTTCTACCACCGGCGCTGATGAAGAGCTGAGCAAGCAGATTGCGATGCACGTTGCTGCCAGCAAGCCAGAGTTCGTGAAGCCAGAAGACGTTTCTGCTGACGTGGTTGAGAAAGAGTACCAGGTTCAGCTGGACATCGCGATGCAGTCTGGCAAGCCAAAAGAGATCGCAGAGAAGATGGTTGAAGGCCGTATGAAGAAATTCACCGGCGAAGTCTCTCTGACCGGTCAGGCTTTCGTTATCGATCCGAGCAAAACTGTTGGCCAGGCGCTGAAAGAGAAAGGCGCTGACGTGATCAACTTCATCCGCTTCGAAGTGGGCGAAGGCATTGAGAAAGTCGAATCTGACTTTGCAGCCGAAGTTGCTGCCATGTCCAAACAGTCTTAATGGTTTGCAGGAACCGCCGAGAGGCGGTTCTTTTTTGTCTGCGTTTTGGCGCAGCAATTTTCAGTCTCATCCCAATAGCTTTTCTCACGCGCTAAGCGGATGATCGATCAGATTTAACTTCTCATTCATCTTATCTTCCAGGAAGAATTGACCATGGCGACCAACGCAAAACCTGTATATCAACGTATCTTACTGAAACTGAGCGGCGAAGCACTGCAGGGTGCCGAAGGTTTTGGTATCGACGCGAGCGTACTTGACCGTATGGCGCAAGAGGTGAAAGAGCTGGTTGAGCTGGGCATTCAGGTGGGTGTGGTAATTGGTGGCGGTAACCTGTTCCGTGGCGCGGGTCTGGCGCAGGCAGGTATGAACCGCGTGGTCGGCGACCACATGGGGATGCTGGCGACCGTGATGAACGGCCTGGCAATGCGTGACGCACTGCATCGTGCGTACGTTAACGCGCGCCTGATGTCGGCGATTCCGCTGAACGGCGTGTGTGATAACTACAGCTGGGCAGAAGCCATCAGCCTGCTGCGCAATAACCGCGTGGTGATCTTCTCTGCCGGTACCGGCAACCCGTTCTTTACCACCGACTCAGCGGCCTGCCTGCGCGGCATCGAAATCGAAGCGGACGTGGTACTGAAAGCCACCAAGGTCGACGGCGTCTACTCAGCCGACCCGGTGAAAAATCCGGATGCCACGCTGTACGAACAGCTGACCTACGGTGAAGTGCTGGAAAAAGAGCTGAAAGTGATGGATCTGGCCGCCTTTACGCTGGCGCGCGACCATCAACTGCCGATCCGCGTCTTCAATATGAACAAGCCTGGCGCGCTGCGTCGCGTGGTGATGGGTGAAAAAGAAGGCACCCTGATTACGCATTAATACCCGACGCAGGATAAAATAAGGTATATTCTGTTGGCGCGCTGCACTGCTGTCGCGCAGCATTCAGGATGATCGATGTTTATCGATACCGTTTCCGTTCCGCTGCGTCCGGAAGTGGCCAGGTCAAACCGAATCCAAGGGTTTCAACGTGATTAACGATATTAAAAAAGATGCTGAAACGCGCATGGACAAATGCGTGGAAGCATTCAAAAACACCATCAGCAAAGTGCGCACCGGTCGTGCTTCGCCTTCACTGCTCGACGGCATCGTTGTGGAATATTACGGTACGCCAACGCCGCTGCGTCAGCTGGCCAGCGTCACCGTTGAAGATTCACGCACGCTGAAAATCAACGTGTTCGATCGCTCAATGGGTCCGGCAGTCGAGAAAGCTATCATGGCTTCTGACCTCGGCCTCAACCCAAGCTCAGCCGGTAGCGACATTCGTGTTCCACTGCCTGCGCTGACCGAAGAGCGTCGTAAAGATCTGATCAAGGTTGTGCGTGGCGAAGCCGAGCAGGGCCGTGTTTCCGTGCGCAACGTGCGCCGTGACGCGAACGACAAGATCAAGGCGCTGCTGAAAGACAAAGAGATCAGCGAAGACGACGAACGTCGCTCGCAGGACGAGATCCAGAAAATGACCGACGTTCGCATCAAGCACGTTGATGCGGCGCTGGCCGAGAAAGAGAAGGAACTGATGGAATTCTGATTCCGTCATTTGCCTGACAAAACGCCGTTCAGAGACGTAGTACGACTCTGGCGGCGTTTTACATTGTGCCCGGCGTACGCGCGGGCGCGCACCACGACTTCACAGGGACAGCACCATGAAGCGATTAACTCTGCTGGGTTCGACCGGCTCAATTGGCACCAGCACGCTGGCGGTAGTGGCGGCGCATCCTGAGCGCTATCAGGTGACTGCGCTGGTGGCAGGTCAGAATGTGGCGCTGATGGCCGAACAGTGTCAGCAATTTAAACCGCGCTACGCGGCGATGTCCGATGACGCTTCCGCTGCGGCGCTGCGTGAACGACTGAAAGCACTCAACATAGATACGGAAGTGCTCTCCGGCGTTCAGGCCGCCTGCGAACTGGCCGCGCTGGATGAGGTCGATCAGGTGATGGCCGCCATTGTGGGCGCTTCCGGTTTACAACCGACGCTGGCCGCCATTCGCGCCGGCAAAACCGTCCTGCTTGCCAATAAAGAATCGCTTGTCACATGCGGCCGTTTGTTTATGGAGGCGGTGCGCCAGCATCAGGCGCAGTTGCTGCCGGTTGACAGCGAGCACAACGCCATTTTTCAGAGTTTGCCCGCTTCCATACAGCATCAGTTGGGGTACGCTGATCTGCGGGAGAATGGCATCGAGTCGATTCTCCTTACGGGATCGGGTGGTCCTTTTCGTGACACGCCATTAGCCGAGCTGGCCGCTATGTCGCCAGATCAGGCCTGTGCGCATCCGAACTGGTCAATGGGGCGTAAAATCTCCGTTGATTCGGCCACCATGATGAATAAAGGTCTTGAATACATTGAAGCCCGCTGGCTGTTTAACGCCACCGACGCACAAATGGAGGTCATCCTGCATCCGCAGTCGGTGATTCACTCCATGGTGCGATACTGCGACGGTAGCGTGCTGGCACAGCTGGGTTCACCCGATATGCGCACGCCAATCGCCCACAGCATGGCCTGGCCGGCACGTATTACCGCAGGCGTAACGCCGCTTGATTTCACCCGAATGAAGGCGCTGACGTTTGCTGAGCCGGACTACGCACGCTATCCCTGCCTGAAGCTGGCAATCGATGCATGCGCAACCGGACAGGCGGCCACCACCACGCTGAACGCAGCCAATGAAGTCGCGGTAGCGGCATTTCTGCAGCATCAGATTCGCTTTACCGATATCGCGGCCATCAACAGTGAAGTGCTGGCAACCCTGCAGTGTCAGGAGCCGGGCAGCGTGGATGACGTGATGGAGATTGATCGGATTGCACGCGTGCGGGCCACGGCGTTGCTGCCGCGCTTTCGTTTAGCCGGTTGATGGTGGCGCTATTTGTTCGCTCAGGGTGAAAATGGTATAGTCGCTCGCTCGCGTTTTACGGCCCGACATTGTTTCGATGTCATCCGGTGAAGTTTCCGGCGTTTGCCGCAGGCGCAATGTATTCAGAAACCACAGCATTTCTGATGAAAGGAATTATTACGCGTTATGTCGTCCAACAATCACAATACAATCGATGACGGGTCGTACTGCACGCCACGTCACGTGGCCATCATTATGGATGGTAATGGTCGCTGGGCAAAAAATCAGGGCAAACTGCGTATTTCAGGCCACAAAGCCGGGGTAAAATCAGTACGCCGGGCCGTCAGCTTTGCGGTCAGCAACAAGCTGGAAGCGCTCACGCTCTATGCGTTCAGCAGTGAAAACTGGAGCCGACCGGTACAGGAAGTGACGGCCTTAATGGAATTGTTTGTCTGGGCGCTCGACAGCGAAGTCAAAAGCCTGCACAAGCACAATGTGCGTCTGCGCATTATTGGTGATATCAGCCGTTTCAATAACCGCATTCAGGAACGCATTCGCCGCGCCGAGGAACTGACTCAGCAAAATGATGGACTCACCCTCAACATTGCTGCCAACTATGGCGGCCGTTGGGATATTATCCAGGGTGTAAAAAAACTGGCTGAACAGGTTCAGGAAGGACTGCTACGTCCTGACCAGATAACTGAAGAAAGTCTGGCTCCGCATCTGTGTATGCAGGAGCAAGCGCCGGTGGATTTAGTGATAAGGACCGGGGGAGAGCATCGGATCAGCAACTTCCTGCTGTGGCAGATCGCCTATGCTGAGTTTTGGTTTACCGATGTTCTCTGGCCTGATTTTGATGAACACGTTTTTGAAGGTGCACTGAATGCATTCTCTCTGCGGGAGCGACGCTATGGCGGCGCTGCACCAGGCGGCGCCTGAGCAACCTGGGGGTAACCTTTGCTGAAGTCTCGTCTGATCACCGCGTTTATTCTGATTCCGCTGGTGATCGCTGCTCTGTTTTGGTTGCCGCTGTCCGGTTTTGCGATTACCACCATCATCATCTGCATGCTTGCCGCCTGGGAGTGGGGGCAGCTGGCGGGGATGGCAACGCGTCAGCAGCGTATCTGGCTGGCGGTGCTATGCGGCCTGCTGCTGGCGGTGATGCTGTTCACCCTGCAACCCTATCAACGTAATCTGCACCAGTTCCAGATGGAGAGCTCGCTCTGGGCCTCGCTGGGCTGGTGGATTGTCGCGCTGTTTCTCGTGCTGTTTTATCCGGCCTCCGCTGCGCTGTGGCGCGCATCGCGTCCGCTGCGCCTGCTGTTTGGCGTGCTGACCGTGGTGCCGTTCTTCTGGGGCATGATGGCGCTGCGCCAGTATCACTATGACACCGACCATTTCGCCGGCGCCTGGTGGCTGCTGTTCGTGATGTTCCTCGTCTGGGGCGCGGATTCCGGTGCTTACATGTTTGGTCGTCTGTTCGGCAAGCATAAGCTGGCGCCGAAAGTCTCGCCGGGCAAAACCTGGGAAGGCTTCTTTGGCGGACTGCTGTCATCGGCGATTATCGCCTGGCTGTTTGCGCTGCTGGCCCCGCTATCGGTGGCGCCGGGCACGCTGATTATCTGCGCCGTGATTGCCACGCTGGCCTCCGTGCTGGGCGATCTCACGGAAAGTATGTTCAAACGTGAAGCCGGTATCAAAGACAGCGGTAACCTGATTCCGGGGCACGGTGGTATCCTCGATCGCATTGATAGCCTGACAGCCGCGGTGCCGGTATTTGCCTGCCTGCTGCTGCTGGTGTTCCGCACCCTCTGAGGATAAGCGACGATGTTGAGCATACTCTGGAGTTTTGTCGCCTTTATCGTGGCGCTCGGCGTGCTGATTACGGTGCACGAGTTCGGCCACTTCTGGGTGGCGCGTCGCTGCGGTGTCAAAGTAGAACGCTTCTCGATCGGTTTCGGCAAAGCCCTGTGGCGTCGCACTGACCGCCAGGGCACGGAATACGTGATCGCGCTGATTCCGCTCGGTGGCTACGTCAAAATGCTCGACGAGCGCGTAGAGAGCGTGCCCGCTGAGCTGCGTCATCAGGCCTTCAACAATAAAACCGTGCTGCAGCGTGCCTCAATCATTGCCGCCGGTCCCATCGCAAATTTCATTTTTGCCGTGTTTGCCTACTGGGTGGTGTTCATCCATGGGGTGCCGGGTGTTCGCCCGGTGGTCGGCGAAATTATGAGCGGTTCCGTCGCGGCAGAAGCGCAAATTACCTCCGGCATGGAACTTAAAGCGGTTGACGGTATCGAAACGCCTGACTGGGATGCTGTGCGCCTGGCGCTGATCGGTAAAATCGGCGACAGCAGTGCCACGCTGACCGTGTCACAGTTTGGTCAGCAGGCGACGCAGCAGAAGCAGCTCAATCTGCGTGACTGGCAATTTGAACCGGACAAACAGGACCCGGTGGTCGCTTTAGGTATTCGACCGCGCGGGCCGCAAATCGAAACCACGCTGGCAGAAGTGCAGGCGCGTTCACCGGCAAGTGCTGCCGGTTTGCAAGCCGGCGACAGGATCGTTAAAGTCGATGGTCAGCCATTAACGCAATGGCAGGTTTTTGCGGCTCAGGTTCGGGATAATCCCGGCAAAAACATGGCGCTGGAGGTTGAGCGTAACGGTGAACCGTTAACGCTGACGCTAACGCCGGAAGCGAAACCGGGTAACGCAGCGGAAGGTTTTGCCGGGGTGATCCCGCGTGTGATCCCGCTGCCGGATGAGTACAAAACGGTAAAACAGTACGGACCTTTCGCCGCGATTGGTGAAGCCGGTGTCAAAACCTGGCAACTGATGAAGCTGACGGTTTCGATGCTGGGCAAGTTGATAACCGGGGACGTCAAGCTGAATAACCTGAGCGGGCCAATTTCGATTGCGCAGGGTGCCGGATTATCAGCTGAATATGGGGTGATTTATTACCTGATGTTCCTCGCGCTGATTAGCGTCAACTTAGGGATCATCAATCTGTTCCCTCTGCCGGTTTTAGATGGTGGACATCTGCTCTTTCTGGCGATCGAAAAGATCAAAGGTGGACCGGTGTCCGAGCGAGTTCAGGACTTCAGTTATCGCATCGGCTCAATTTTGCTGGTGCTTTTAATGGGGCTTGCACTTTTCAATGATTTCTCTCGCCTGTAATCGCTGGAACGCAGACAGGCGCGGGATGTGTTAGGAAAACGCATAACAACGATGGCGATGAAAAAGTTGCTCATAGCGTCGCTGCTGTTTAGCAGCGCCACCGTTTACGGTGCAGACGATTTCGTAGTGAAGGACATTCATTTCGAAGGTCTACAGCGAGTCGCCGTCGGCGCGGCTCTGCTCAGCATGCCGGTACGCGTCGGTGATACGGTGAATGATGATGACATCAGAAACACCATTCGCTCACTGTTCGCTACCGGTAACTTTGAAGATGTCCAGGTTCTGCGTGACGGCACCACCCTGATTGTTCAGGTGAAGGAACGTCCGACCATTGCCAGCATCACCTTCTCCGGTAACAAAGCGGTGAAAGAGGATCAGCTGAAGGAGAACCTTGAGGCCTCCGGTGTGCGCGTTGGCGAAGCGCTTGACCGCACCACGCTCTCTTCCATCGAGAAGGGGCTGGAGGACTTTTACTACAGCGTCGGTAAATATACCGCCAGCGTCAAAGCCATCGCGACGCCGCTGCCGCGTAACCGTGTCGATCTGAAATTCGTCTTCCAGGAAGGCGTCTCGGCCAAGATCCAGCAGATCAACATTGTCGGCAACAAAGCGTTCAGCTCAGACGAACTGATCTCCCGCTTCCAGCTGCGCGATGAAGTGCCGTGGTGGAACGTGGTGGGCGATCGTAAATACCAGAAGCAGAAACTGGCGGGCGATCTCGAAACCCTGCGCAGCTTCTATCTGGATCGCGGTTATGCGCGTTTCAATATTGATTCCACGCAGGTGAGCCTGACGCCGGACAAGAAAGGCATCTACATCACCGTCAACATCACTGAAGGCGATCAGTACAAGATTGCCGGCGTGATCGTCAACGGCAGTATGGCGGGCCACTCGGCGGAAATTGAGCACCTGACGCAGATTCCTAACGGTGAGCTGTATAACGGCACCAAAGTCACCCAGATGGAAGATGACATCAAGAAGCTGCTGGGCCGTTATGGCTACGCCTATCCTCGCGTGGTGACGCAGCCGGAAATCAACGATGCGGATAAAACCGTTAAGCTGCACATCAACGTTGATGCCGGTAACCGTTATTACGTGCGTAAAGTGCGTTTTGAAGGTAACGACACCTCGAAAGATGCCGTACTGCGCCGCGAAATGCGTCAGATGGAAGGCGCATGGCTGGGCAGCGACCTCGTCGATCAGGGCAAAGAGCGCCTGAACCGTACCGGTTACTTCGAAACCGTGGACGTTGATACCCAGCGCGTTCCGGGCTCGCCAGACCAGGTTGACGTGGTTTACAAAGTCAAAGAGCGTAACACCGGTACCTTCAACTTTGGTGTGGGTTACGGTACGGAGAGTGGCGTCAGCTTCCAGGTCGGCGTGACCCAGGAGAACTGGCTCGGCACCGGTAATACCGTCGGCATCAGCGGTACCAAGAACGACTACCAGACCTACGCAGAATTCTCACTCACCGATCCATACTTCACGGTGGACGGTGTGAGCCTCGGCGGTCGCCTCTTCTACAACGACTTTAAAGCGGATGATGCTGATCTCTCCGACTACACCAACAAAAGTTACGGTGTGGACGGTACGCTCGGCTTCCCGGTTAACGAAAACAACACGCTGCGCGTCGGCTTAGGTTATGTGCACAACGACCTGTCCAACATGCGTCCGCAGGTGGCGATGTGGCGTTACCTTGACTCGGTGGGTCGTCATCAGGGGCTGAATGATGACGGTGATTTCTCTGCGGATGACTTCACCTTCAACTACGGCTGGACGTACAACACGCTCGATCGTGGTTTCTTCCCGACGCGCGGTAACCGTACCAACCTGAACGGTAAAGTGACCATCCCGGGCTCTGATAACTCGTTCTACAAAGCGACGCTGGACACCCAGCAGTACGTGCCGCTGAACCGTGATGGCACCTGGGTGGTGCTGGGTCGTGGCCGTGTTGGCTACGGTGACGGACTCGGTGGCAAAGAGATGCCGTTCTATGAGAACTTCTACGCCGGCGGTTCCAGCACCGTGCGTGGCTTCCAGTCCAACACCATTGGTCCGAAAGCCGCTTACCTGAACGATCGTTCGTCGAGCTGTAATCTGACCGATCCGGACGGCATCTGTAAGTCTGACGATGCGGTGGGCGGTAACGCCATGGCGATCGCCAGCCTTGAGCTGATTACGCCAACGCCGTTCCTGAGCGAGAAATATGCAAACTCAGTACGTACCTCGGTATTTATGGATGCCGGTACCGTCTGGGATACCAAGTGGCAGAACACCGCGGAAACCCGCGCGGCAGGCATTCCGGACTACAGCGACCCGAACAACATTCGCGTCTCTGCCGGTCTTGCGCTGCAGTGGATGTCGCCACTTGGACCACTGGTGTTCTCCTACGCACAGCCAGTGAAGAAAGTCGAGGGAGACAAAGCAGAACAGTTCCAGTTTAACATCGGTAAAACCTGGTAAGGTTCTGAGCACGGAAGCAGAGTCGTAGTACGGCATCGCGCCGGCGCCAGACGGGAGCCGGACGATGCCAACACTGTGTCGCTGACACAAACGTTGATGGTAAGGAGTTTATAGTGAAAAAGTTGTTGTGTGCCGCAGGTCTGGGTCTTGCTTTAGCGGTTTCCGCGGGCGTTCAGGCTGCTGACAAAATTGCAGTGGTAAACGTGTCCAGCATTTTCCAACAGTTACCGCAACGTGCGACCGTTGCTAAACAGCTGGAAAACGAATTCAAGGGCCGTGCTACTGAACTGCAGAGCCAGGAGCGCGATCTGCAGACTAAAATGCAGAAACTGCAGCGTGATGGTTCAACCATGAAGGCCAGCGACCGCAGCCGCATGGAAAAAGACATCATGTCACAGCGCGAAGCGTTCTCGACGAAAGCGCAGGCTTTCGATCAGGATAACCGCCGTCGTCAGATGGAAGAGCGTAACAAACTGCTGAGCCGTATTCAGGACGCAGTGAAGAAAGTGGCGGACAGCGAAGGGTATGACGTGGTAATCGACGCCAATGCCGTTGCCTATGCTTCTAACGCGAAAGACATTACTGCTGACGTGCTGAAACAGGTTAAATAATCGATGTCATCAATTCGACTGGCTGATTTAGCCCAGCAGTTGGATGCAGAATTGCACGGAGATGGCGATATCGCCATCTCCGGCATTGCTTCTATGCAATCCGCCACCCCTGGTCAAATCACTTTTCTTGCCAACAGCCGCTACCGCGAGCAGCTCGCACAGGTTCAGGCCTCAGCCGTGGTGCTGACGGAAGCGGATCTGGAGTGGTGTAAAACCGCCGCGCTGGTGGTGAAAAACCCTTACCTGACTTATGCCCGCATGGCACAACTGCTGGACACCACGCCGCAGCCCGCGCAAAATATCGCGCCCAGCGCCGTGATCGATCCGAGCGCGAAGCTGGGGAACAATGTCTCGGTGGGCGCTAACGCGGTCATCGAGTCCGGCGTTGAGTTGGGTGATGACGTGGTGATTGGCGCCGGCTGCTTTGTCGGCAAGCGCTCGCGCATTGGCCGTGGTTCCCGTCTGTGGGCCAACGTTACGATTTATCATGAGATTCAGATTGGTCAGGATTGTCTGATTCAGTCTGGCACCGTGATTGGTGCCGATGGTTTCGGTTATGCTAACGACCGCGGCAACTGGGTGAAAATTCCTCAGCTGGGCACCGTGGTGATTGGCGATCGGGTAGAAATTGGTGCCTGTACTACGATCGATCGCGGTGCGCTGGATAACACTCTGATCGGCAATGGTGTTATCATAGACAACCAGTGTCAGATTGCGCATAACGTCGTGATTGGTGATAACACCGCGGTTGCCGGTGGTGTGATCATGGCGGGTAGTCTGAAGATTGGGCGTTACTGTATGATTGGCGGAGCCAGCGTCATTAACGGCCATATGGAAATCTGTGACAAAGTGACGGTAACCGGCATGGGCATGGTCATGCGTCCCATCACAGAGCCTGGGGTATACTCATCGGGTATCCCGCTGCAACCCAACAAAACCTGGCGTAAAACGGCAGCGCTGGTGATGAACATCGATGACATGAGCAAACGCTTAAAAGCCATCGAACGCAAGGTCGGCAAAGACGACTGAGCACATCCCGGCTCTACCCGCTTTCATAATAAAGCAGCGTACCTTCTTTCACCTCGGGGTTAACCAGAGTGCGGCAGCAGGTATCATGGTAAGCGAAACGCCACTGAACTGATTTGCGGCCTGCGAAAGATCATTTTGATCGGTGCAGGCCGTGTTATTGTTGCCATCAGATTTTTTAGGACAGGAAGAGTATTTTGACAACTGAAACGCATACTCTGAAAATTGAAGAGATTTTAGAACTGCTGCCGCACCGCTATCCGTTTTTGCTGGTTGACCGCGTGCTGGAATTTGAAGAGCATAAATATCTGCGTGCGGTAAAGAACGTTTCTGTTAATGAACCGTTTTTCCAGGGACACTTCCCTGGTAAACCGATTTTCCCAGGCGTTCTGATCCTGGAAGCGATGGCGCAGGCGACCGGTATTCTGGCGTTTAAAAGCGTTGGAAAACTGGAACCGGGCGAGCTGTACTATTTCGCCGGTATCGACGAAGCCCGTTTCAAGCGTCCGGTAGTGCCGGGCGACCAGATGATCATGGAAGTTACCTTCGAGAAGACCCGCCGTGGCCTGACGCGCTTCAAAGGCGTGGCAACCGTAGACGGTAAGATTGTCTGTGAAGCGACCATGATGTGTGCCCGTAGCCGGGAGGCATAATTAGTGATTGATTCAACCGCCAGCATCCATCCAACGTCCATCATTGAAGAAGGTGCGGTGATCGGCGCCAACGTCCAAATCGGTCCGTTTTGTGTTGTCGGAGCGAACGTGGAAATTGGCGAAGGCACGGTGCTGAAATCGCACGTGGTGGTGAATGGCCACACGCGTATCGGTAAAGATAACCAGATCTACCAGTTCGTTTCGATTGGCGAAGTGAATCAGGATCTGAAATATGCCGGTGAACCGACCCGCGTTGAAGTCGGCGATCGCAACCGCATCCGCGAGAGCGTCACCATTCATCGTGGCACCACGCAGGGTGGCGGCCTGACCAAAGTCGGCAGCGACAACCTGCTGATGGTCAATGCGCACATTGCCCATGACTGCGTGATCGGCAATCGCTGTATTCTGGCCAACAACGTAACGCTGGGCGGCCACGTTACCGTGGATGATTTTGCCATCATCGGCGGCGTGACGGCGGTGCACCAGTGGTGCACCATTGGTGCCCACGTGATGGTAGGCGGTTGTTCCGGCGTCGCGCAGGACGTGCCGCCGTACGTGATTGCGCAGGGCAACCATGCCACGCCGTTCGGTGTCAATATCGAAGGCCTGAAGCGTCGTGGCTTCAGCAAAGAAGCACTGCACGCCATTCGTAACGCGTACAAGCTGCTGTACCGCAGCGGTAAAACGCTGGATGAAGTGAAGCCGGAGATTGAAGAACTGGCCAAACTTCATAGCGAAGTGCAGCCTTTCTACGACTTCTTTGCCCGTTCTACCCGTGGATTGATTCGTTAATTCATGTCAGTGCGTCCCTTAACGATTGCCCTGGTCGCCGGAGAAACCTCCGGCGATATTCTTGGTGCCGGATTGATTCGTGCGCTGAAAGCGCGCCATCCTGACGCGCGCTTCGTTGGCGTTGCCGGTCCGCTGATGCAGGCCGAAGGCTGCGAAGCCTGGTACGAGATGGAAGAGCTGGCGGTAATGGGCATCGTTGAGGTGCTTGGCCGCCTGCGCCGTTTGCTGCACATCCGCAAGGATTTAACCCAGCGCTTTACCGAGCTGCGGCCGGATGTCTTCGTCGGCATCGATGCCCCGGATTTCAACATCACGCTGGAAGGCAACCTCAAGCGTGCCGGCATTCGCACCATTCATTACGTCAGTCCCTCCGTGTGGGCCTGGCGACAAAAGCGCGTGTTCAAAATTGGCCGCAACACCGATCTGGTGCTGGCGTTTCTGCCTTTTGAAAAAGCGTTTTACGATCGCTACAACGTGCCGTGCCGCTTCATCGGGCACACCATGGCCGATGCGATGCCGCTGCAGCCGGACAAACTGGCCGCGCGCCGTGAACTAGGCATCGCTGACGATGCGCTGTGCCTTGGCCTGCTGCCGGGCAGCCGCGGCGCGGAAGTGGAGATGCTCAGCGCCGATTTCCTGCGCGCTGCACAGCTGCTGCGCCAGCGCTATCCGGCGCTGGAGATCGTGGTGCCGCTGGTTAACGCGAAGCGGCGCGCGCAGTTCGAGCAGATCAAAGCCAGCGTCGCGCCGGAATTGCCAATGCACCTGCTGGATGGCAAAGGGCGCCAGGCGATGATCGCCAGCGACGCAGCGATTCTGGCTTCCGGCACTGCAGCGCTGGAGTGCATGCTGGCGAAATGCCCGATGGTGGTGGGCTATCGTATGAAGCCGTTCACCTTCTGGCTGGCGAAGCGGCTGGTGAAAACCCCGTACGTTTCGCTGCCTAACCTGCTGGCCGGCCGTGAGCTGGTGCAGGAGCTGCTGCAGGAGGAGTGCCAGCCTGCAGCGTTAGCCGCGGCGCTGGAGCCGCTGCTGCATGCCGGTCCGGAGCGTGACGCGCTGCTGGCCACTTTCACCCAATTGCATCAGCAGATTCGCTGGAACGCCGACGAACAGGCGGCGGATGCGGTACTGGAGATTGCCAATGGCTGAATTTATCTATCCTGACGCCCGGCTGATTGCCGGCGTTGATGAAGTCGGACGTGGCCCGCTGGTCGGTGCCGTGGTGACCGCCGCCGTGATCCTCGATCCGGCGCGGCCGATTGCCGGCCTGGCAGATTCCAAAAAGCTGTCTGAAAAGCGCCGCCTTGCGCTGTTTGATGAAATCAAAGAGAAAGCGCTGGCGTGGAGCCTGGGCCGCGCTGAACCGGAAGAGATTGATCAGCTGAACATCCTGCACGCCACCATGCTGGCGATGCAGCGCGCGGTTGCCGGTCTGCATATTGCACCGGATTTTGTCCTGATTGATGGCAACCGCTGTCCGGCGCTGCCGATGCCGTCGCAGGCGGTGGTGAAGGGCGATAGTCTGGTGCGGGAAATCAGCGCCGCCTCGATCATCGCCAAAGTCACGCGCGACCGCGAAATGGCCGAGCTGGACCTGCTGTTTCCGCAGTACGGTTTCGCCCAGCACAAAGGCTATCCGACCGCGCTGCACATGGAAAAACTGACGCAGTTTGGTGCCACACCTCACCACCGCCGCAGCTTTGCGCCGGTGCGTAACGCCCTGATTGATGCTGATGTGCTGGCCGCGCGCCAGCCGACTACGCTTTAATAGCCTGACGCTGTTTTAACCGGAAACTGATATGGCTGAACCTCGTTTTATACATCTGCGCGTACACAGCGATTACTCCATGGTCGATGGTCTGGCCAAGACCGGGCCGCTGGTAAAAAAGGCGGCCGCGCTCGGCATGCCAGCCATTGCCATCACCGACTACATCAACCTGTGCGGGCTGGTGCGCTTTTATGGCAGCGCGCACAGCGCCGGTATTAAACCGATCGTCGGGGCCGACTTCCAGGTGGCCAGCGATTTGATGGGCGATGAGCTGACGCAGCTCACCGTGCTGGCCGCTAATAACACCGGTTACCAGAATCTGACGCTGCTGATTTCGCGCGCTTACCAGCGCGGTTACGGTATCGCCGGACCGATTATCGATCGCGACTGGCTCCTGGAGCTGGGCGAAGGGTTGATTCTGCTGTCGGGCGGACGGCGCGGCGACGTCGGTCGCAGCCTGCTGCGCGGCAATAACGCGCTGGTGGCGCAGTGCCTGAGCTTCTATCAGCAGCATTTCCCTAACCGCTACTATCTGGAACTGACGCGTACCGGCCGGCCAGATGAAGAGGCCTATCTGCACGCCGCGGTTGAGCTGGCGATTGCTGAATCGGTGCCGGTGGTGGCCACCAATGAAGTCTGCTTCCTCAACGAAGAAGATTTTGATGCCCATGAAATCCGCGTGGCGATTCACGACGGCTACACGCTGGACGATCCTAAACGTCCGCGCAACTACAGTCCTCAGCAATATATGCGCAGCGAAGAGGAGATGTGCGAGCTGTTCTCGGACATCCCGGAAGCGCTGGAAAACAGCGTAGAGATTGCTAAGCGTTGTAACGTCACGGTGCGCCTCGGCGAATATTTCCTGCCGCAGTTCCCGACCGGCGACATGTCGACCGAAGATTTCCTGGTGATGAAGTCGCGCGAAGGGCTGGAGGAGCGCCTGGCGTTTCTCTTCCCGGATGAGCAGGTACGTGCCGAACGCCGGCCGGAGTATGACGAGCGTCTCGACATCGAGCTCAACGTCATTAACCAGATGGGCTTCCCCGGCTACTTCCTGATCGTGATGGAGTTTATCCAGTGGTCGAAGGACAACGGCATTCCGGTCGGGCCGGGGCGTGGTTCCGGTGCCGGTTCACTGGTGGCCTATGCGCTGAAAATTACCGATCTCGATCCGCTGGAGTTTGACCTGCTGTTCGAACGTTTCCTTAACCCGGAACGTGTCTCGATGCCCGACTTTGACGTCGACTTCTGCATGGAAAAACGTGACCAGGTGATCGATCACGTGGCTGAGATGTACGGCCGCGATGCGGTGTCGCAGATTATCACCTTTGGTACCATGGCGGCGAAAGCGGTGATTCGCGACGTCGGCCGGGTGCTGGGGCATCCGTACGGCTTTGTTGATCGCATCTCGAAACTGATTCCGCCGGATCCCGGCATGACGCTGGAAAAAGCGTTCCAGGCGGAACCGCAGCTGCCGGAGATCTACGAAGCTGACGAAGAGGTCAAAGCGCTGATCGACATGGCGCGCAAGCTGGAAGGGGTCACGCGTAACGCCGGCAAGCACGCCGGTGGCGTGGTCATTGCGCCGACCAAAATCACCGATTTTGCGCCGCTGTACTGCGATGAGAACGGCCAGTTCCCGGTCACCCAGTTCGATAAAAACGACGTGGAATACGCCGGACTGGTGAAGTTTGACTTCCTCGGCCTGCGCACGCTGACCATCATCGACTGGGCGCTGAAGATGATCAACCCGCGGCGCGAAAAGCAGGGTTTACCGCCGATCGATATCGCCGCCATCCCGCTGGATGACAAAAAAAGCTTCGACATGCTGCAGCGCTCGGAAACCACCGCGGTGTTCCAGCTTGAATCGCGCGGCATGAAAGATCTGATCAAGCGCCTGAAGCCGGACTGCTTCGAAGATATGATCGCACTGGTGGCTCTGTTCCGTCCGGGGCCTCTGCAGTCGGGCATGGTCGATAACTTTATTGACCGTAAGCACGGCCGTGAAGCCATCTCCTACCCGGACATTCAGTGGCAGCATGAGAGCCTGAAGCCGGTGCTGGAGCCGACCTACGGCATCATCCTCTATCAGGAACAGGTGATGCAGATTGCCCAGGTGCTGTCCGGCTATACGCTGGGCGGCGCGGATATGCTGCGTCGTGCCATGGGTAAAAAGAAGCCGGAGGAGATGGCCAAGCAGCGTTCGGTGTTCCAGGACGGTGCTGAGAAGATGGGCATCAACGGCGAACTGTCGATGAAAATCTTCGATCTGGTGGAGAAGTTCGCAGGCTACGGCTTTAACAAGTCGCACTCTGCTGCTTATGCGCTGGTCTCCTATCAGACGCTGTGGCTGAAAGCGCACTATCCGGCCGAGTTCATGGCGGCGGTGATGACTGCCGATATGGATAACACCGAGAAGGTGGTTGGACTGGTGGATGAGTGCTGGCGCATGGGGCTGAAAGTGCTGCCGCCAGACATTAACTCCGGGCTCTATCCGTTCCACGTCAACGATGACGGGGAGATCGTGTACGGCATCGGCGCCATCAAAGGCGTGGGTGAGGGGCCGATCGAAGCGATCCTCGAAGCGCGTAATCAGGGCGGCTACTTTAAAGAGCTGTTTGATCTCTGCGCCCGCACCGACACCAAAAAGATCAACCGTCGCGTGATGGAAAAACTGATCATGTCCGGCGCGTTTGATCGTCTTGGCCCGCACCGCGCGGCGCTGATGAGCGCGCTGGGTGACGCCCTGAAAGCGGCGGATCAGCATGCCAAAGCCGAAGCGACGGGACAGGCGGATATGTTCGGCGTGCTGGCGGAAGAGCCCGAGCAGGTTGAGCAATCTTACGCGGCCATTACGCCGTGGCCGGAGCAGGTGCAGCTGGATGGCGAGCGTGAGACGCTCGGTCTGTATCTCACCGGTCATCCGATCAATCAGTATCTGAAAGAAATTGAGCGCTACGTTGGCGGCATGCGCCTGAAAGACATGCATCCAACAGAACGTGGTAAAGTGACCGTTGCGGCCGGGCTGGTGATTGCCGCCCGCGTCATGGTCACCAAGCGCGGCAACCGAATTGGTATCTGTACTCTTGACGACCGCTCTGGCCGTCTCGAGGTGATGTTATTTACCGATGCGTTAGATAAATACCAGCAGCTGCTGGAGAAGGACCGTATCCTGATCGTCAGCGGACAGGTCAGCTTTGATGACTTTAGCGGTGGGCTTAAAATGACCGCCCGGGAAGTCATGGACATCGACGAAGCGCGGGAAAAATACGCGCGCGGACTTGCTATCTCGCTGACGGACAGGCAAATTGATGACCAGCTTTTAAACCGTCTCCGCCAGTCTCTGGAGCCTCATCGCTCCGGGACCATTCCGGTGCATCTCTATTATCAGAGAGCAGATGCGCGGGCGAAGCTGCGCTTTGGTGCAGCGTGGCGTATTTCGCCCAGCGATCGTTTACTCAACGATTTGCGGTCGTTAGTAGGGTCGGAGCAGGTGGAACTGGAGTTTGACTAAAACAGGAACATTATGAGTCTTAATTACCTGGATTTTGAACAGCCAATCGCTGAACTGGAAGCGAAAATCGACTCGCTGAAATCGATTGGTCGTTCGGATGAGAAACACGATATTAATCTGGATGAAGAAGTGCAGCGTCTGCGCGAGAAAAGCGTCGAGCTGACCCGTAAAATCTTCTCCGATTTGGGTGCATGGCAGGTTGCGCAGCTGGCGCGCCATCCACTGCGTCCTTATACGCTGGACTATGTCCGCAATGCGTTTGACGATTTTGACGAGCTGGCCGGTGACCGCGCCTATGCCGATGATAAAGCCATTGTCGGCGGCATCGCTCGTCTGGATGGGCGTCCGGTGATGGTCATTGGCCATCAGAAAGGCCGCGAAACCAAAGAGAAAATCCGGCGTAACTTTGGTATGCCAGCACCCGAGGGCTACCGTAAAGCGCTGCGTCTGATGGAGATGGCCGAGCGCTTTAAGATGCCACTGATCACCTTCATCGACACGCCGGGTGCATATCCGGGCGTGGGCGCGGAAGAGCGCGGTCAGTCTGAAGCGATTGCCCGCAACCTGCGCGAGATGTCCGGTTTGAAGATCCCGGTGATCTGTACCGTGATCGGCGAAGGCGGCTCCGGCGGCGCGCTGGCGATTGGCGTTGGCGATAAAGTGAATATGCTGCAGTACAGCACCTATTCGGTGATCTCACCGGAAGGCTGTGCGTCGATTCTGTGGAAAAGCGCCGACAAAGCGCCACTGGCCGCAGAAGCGATGGGCATCACCGCCGGGCGTCTGAAAGAGCTGAAGCTGATCGATTCGATCATCCCGGAACCGCTGGGCGGCGCGCACCGTCATCCGGTGGACATGGCGGCAGCGCTCAAGCAGCAGCTGCTGGCCGATCTGGCCGATCTCGATGTGCTGAGCACGGAAGAGCTGCTTAACCGCCGCTATCAGCGTCTGATGAGCTACGGCTACGCGTAAGCGCCGAAAAGCCTTCACAGAAGCGGACCCCGGTCCGCTTTTTTTATGCCTGTTTTCCACGATCAGGCTTGAGTTCCTCGCTGGGTAGCCAATTATGGCGGTGCGCATTAATGCGCACCCTGGGAAAAACCGGGCAGTAATCCTGTAGATACCGTCTTGCCGGTTACCTGGCAAGACATATTTCGGCATCGAACGGACGACCCGATTTCAGCACGCCATAAGCCAGCTGCAGCAGCTTCTTCATCGCCGCGCACACCACGACTTTTCCCGTTTTCTTACCCGCATCCAGCCGTTTCTTCAGCGCACTCACCGCCGGATTCCACTTCATCGCCACTATCGCAGGCATGTACAGGGCCTTGCGCATCGCGCTGTTGCCCATCTTCAATATCCTGCTTTTGCCCTTCCACTCACCGGACTCCTGCCGCATCGGATTCAGACCCACCCACGCCACAAGCGCCTTGCTGCTGCTGAACCTCGACATGTCCCCCAGATACGCCAGCATCGTGCTGCTCAGCACGCCCGCGATGCCCGGGATGGACTCCAGCAGTTCCCTGTTCTTTTTAAGGCCCGGGTCATTGTCGATATGGTCGTTTATTGCCCGCTTCGTTTCGTCTATCTGCGCATCCAGCGCCGCAATGACCACGCGGATTGAGGGCTGCACCACCGCATCCGAGACCTCCAGCCGGTTCTCTTCCATCTGCCGCATTTCCTGAAGATTCGTCAGGCGCTTCACCAGCGCCTTCAGCCTGCGTTCATTCAGCGGCGCCGGCTGCCACAGCGACGGGCCGTGCAGTTTACAGTAGCGCGCTATCATGCGCGCATCGTCTTTATCCGTCTTGTTACGGCTCAGCTCCGCCTGTCCGAAGCGCCTGATGCGCGCGGGATTTTCCACGCTGACATCATAGCCTTCGTCGTGCAGGAAGGTGGCCAGCGGCTCACTGTACGCGCCGGTAGCCTCCATGCAGATATGGCAGCAGCCGAACGGCTCCAGCCATTTTTTCAGGGCGATAAAGCCCTTAGGGGTGTTGGGAAAGACTTTGGTTTTGTAAGACGTGTCGCCTTTCCAGACGGCCACATCAAACTTTCCGGAGGCAATATCAATGCCGACAGGCATACGGGTTTGCATAGATTCTCCTTAACAGCACAGGGAAACCGCCATGACCATCCTTATGGATGCGTGCTCGGGGCACAGGATACCGTCCGGTCTTGAAGGCGGGAGTTAAGTTGCCGGGGATAAATCTACGAAGCAGGCTTTATGCCCAGGGGGCGCCCCCATCTCACCAGCAACTTCCCGATGATCAGTCGGGGATCATCATACCCGGAGGAGAATGATCGGGATATAAGGGGCGCCATTCATGGCGACCTGAGATGCATCGCTGGCAAACATCAGGCCAACAATGGCGCTATTCCGGAACATTCACCCGCCACTTTTCGCTATCCTTATTCCGTGCCACAACACCACAGGAGGTGAGCATTGAATATTATTGCGATCATGGGACCGCACGGCGCGTTCTACAAAGATGAACCGATTCGCGAACTGGACGCGGCGCTGAAGCTGCAGGGTTTCCAGACCGTTTATCCCAACAATGCCAGCGACCTGCTGAAACTGATTGAACACAACCCGCGCGTCTGCGGGGTGATATTTGACTGGGACGACTACAGCCTGGCGCTGTGCAGCGACATCAATCAGCTTAACGAATCACTGCCGCTGTATGCCTTCATCAACACCCATTCGCAGATGGATGTCAGCATTAATGAAATGCGCATGGCGCTGCACTTCTTCGAATACGCGCTCAACGCCGCTGACGATATCGCACTGCATATCCGGCAGTACACCGATGAGTACATCGACAAAATTATGCCGCCGCTGACCAAAGCGCTGTTCACCTACGTCAAAGAGGGGAAATACACCTTCTGCACGCCGGGCCACATGGGCGGCACGGCGTTTCAGAAAAGCCCGGTCGGCAGCCTGTTCTATGATTTCTTCGGCGCCAACACGCTGAAAGCGGATGTTTCGATCTCGGTCACTGAACTGGGCTCGCTGCTCGATCACACCGGTCCGCACCTCGAAGCAGAAGAGTATGTGGCGCGCACCTTTGGCGCTGAACAGAGCTATATGGTCACCAACGGCACGTCGACCTCGAATAAAATCGTCGGAATGTACGCCGCACCGGCCGGCAGCACGGTGCTGATTGACCGCAACTGCCACAAATCGCTGACCCATCTGCTGATGATGAGCGACATCATCCCCATCTGGCTCAAACCGACGCGCAACGCGCTGGGCATTTTGGGTGGCATCCCTCAGCGCGAATTCACCCGCGACAGCATCCAGCAGAAAGTTAACGCTACCCCGCGCGCCCGCTGGCCGGTGCATGCGGTGATCACCAACTCAACCTACGACGGTCTGCTGTATAACACGCAGTACATCAAACAGACGCTGGACGTGCCGTCCATCCATTTCGATTCCGCCTGGGTGCCGTACACCAATTTTCACCCTATCTACAGCGGCAAAAGCGGCATGAGCGGCGAGCGCATTCCCGGCAAAGTGATCTATGAAACCCAGTCGACCCACAAACTGCTGGCGGCGTTCTCACAGGCGTCGCTGATTCACATCAAGGGCGATTACGATCACGACACCTTCAACGAAGCCTACATGATGCACACCACCACCTCGCCGGGCTACGCGATCGTCTCTTCGATTGAGACCGCGGCGGCGATGCTGCGCGGTAATCCGGGCCGGCGGCTGATTAATCGCTCGGTGGAGCGCGCGCTGCATTTTCGCCGCGAGATCCAGCGGCTGCGCGAAGAGTCTGACGGCTGGTTCTTTGATATCTGGCAGCCGGAGCAGGTGGATGAAGCCGAATGCTGGCCGATTCAGCCGGGCGACGAGGCGTGGCACGGCTTTACCCACGCCGATCGCGATCATATGTATCTCGATCCCATCAAAGTCACCATTCTCACGCCGGGCATGAGCGAACTGGGCCAGATGGCGGAAGAGGGCATTCCGGCCGCGCTGGTGGCGAAATTTCTCGACCAGCGTGGCATCGTGGTGGAGAAGACCGGACCGTATAACCTGCTGTTCCTGTTCAGCATAGGCATTGATAAAACCAAAGCGATGAGCGTGCTGCGCGGACTGACGGAGTTCAAACGCGCCTACGATCTCAACCTGCGGGTAAAAAACATGCTGCCGGATCTGTATGCTGAAGATCCTGACTTCTACCGTAATATGCGCATCCAGACGCTGGCGCAGGGCATTCATCAGCTGATCCTGCAGCACGATTTGCCGCGTCTGATGCTGCGGGCATTTGACGTTCTGCCGGAGATGAAGATGACGCCGCACCAGGCGTTTCAGCGGCAGGTGCAGGGACAGGTGGAAACCGTGGACATTCGCGAGCTGGTCGGGCGGATTTCAGCCAACATGATCCTGCCTTATCCGCCAGGCGTGCCGCTGGTGATGCCGGGCGAGATGATTACCGAACAGAGCCGGGCGGTGCTGGATTTCCTGCTGATGCTCTGTACCATCGGGCGGCACTATCCCGGCTTTGAAACGGATATTCACGGTGCCACGCTCACCGACGACGGTCGCTATCTGGTGCGCGTGCTGCGCGACGAGCCTGCGCGCTAACTTCAGATAATTGCCTCTTTTCAGCGCCGCGCCGGGCACGTAGGCTAAGCGGCTCAGAATACTTTCGGAGCCGCTATGCTGCAGATAAAACAGATCCACCACATCGCCATTATTGCCACCGATTATCAGCGCAGTAAGGCGTTTTACTGCGACGTGCTGGGCTTTGAGCTGCTGGGCGAATACTATCGCGCTGAGCGCGACTCATGGAAAGGCGACCTTGGCCTTAATGGCGTCTATACCATTGAGCTGTTCTCGTTTCCTGCGCCGCCGCCGCGCGTCAGCGGGCCGGAAGCGTGCGGGCTGCGCCATCTGGCGTTTTGTGTGGATGATGTCGAACAGTCGGTTGCCGCGCTGGCAGAAAAGGGCGTGGTGTGCGAGCCGATCCGCATCGATGCTCTCACCGGTAAAGCCTGCACCTTCTTCCCCGATCCGGACGGTTTGCCGCTGGAGCTGTATCAGGCGTAAAATAGCGCGCGCAGTGAGCCGCAATCCGGCGGTTCACCTCAACGGAATGCGTGCATGTCCTTTTCTCATCTTGCTGCGCTGCTGCCAGCCGATGCCCGCTGCGTGCTGGCATTCAGCGGCGGGCTCGATTCCAGCGTCCTGCTGCATCAGTTAGTGAGCTGGCAACGCCAGCAGCCGCAGCTGCGCGTGCGCGCATTACATGTGCATCATGGTTTAAGCCCCAACGCCGATCGCTGGGCGGCGCACTGCCAGCAGCAGTGTCAGCAGTGGCACATTCCCTGCGATGTGCTGTGCGTTCAGGTGGACGCTCGCGCCGGCGGTATCGAAGCCGCAGCCCGCACGGCGCGCTATCAGGCGTTATTCACTCACCTGCAACCCGGTGAGTACTTACTTACTGCTCAGCACCTCGATGACCAGGCTGAAACGCTGCTGCTGGCGCTGAAACGCGGCAGTGGTCCGGCTGGTCTGGCGGCGATGCCGCAGCAGCGGCAGGTTAACGGCCACTGGCATCTGCGCCCGTTGCTTAACCTCAGCCGTCAGCAGCTGGAAGCTTACGCTGTCGGGCACCAGCTGGACTGGATTGACGATGAGAGCAACGCTGACCGTCGCTACGATCGCAATTTCCTGCGCCAGGAGGTGCTGCCGCTGCTGCAGGCGCGCTGGCCGCACTTCAGCGCGGCCAGTGCCCGCAGCGCAGCGCTATGCGGTGAGCAGGAGCAACTGCTGGATGAGCTGCTCAGCGAGCAGCTGGCGCAGCTGACCGATGCCCAGGGCGCACTGCATTTTCCGCCGCTGCTGGCCTGTAGCGAGGCGCGGCGGCACGCGCTGCTGCGGCGCTGGATTAGCGAACGCGGTGGCGCAATGCCCGCGCGCGACGCGCTGCAGCGCATTACCGACGAGGTGATGCACAGCCGTGAAGATGCGCAGCCGTGTCTGCGCTTTGGCGCGCATGAACTGCGGCGCTACCGGGAACGGCTTTACTGGCTGCCGCGACAGCACTCACTGAGTCAGCACTCGCTAACCTGGCAGCCGCTGACGCAGCCATTAATTTTGCCTGATGGGCTGGGTGAACTGCGCGCCAGTCCGGCGCAGGCGGAACTGCGCCAGCCGGCGGCGGATGAGCAGGTTATTGTGCGCTTTCAGGCCCACGGCTATCACCATGTTGTCGGCCGGGCTGGTGGTCGCGAAATGAAAAAACTGTGGCAGGAGCTGGGCGTCCCGCCGTGGCAGCGCGAACGCATTCCGTTGATTTACTACAACCAGACACTGATTGCCGCGCCGGGGCTGTTTGTCACCCGCGCAGGCGCGGCGGGCGAGACACAAGGCTGGCAGGCAATCTGGTCAACACCCTAAAAAGGAACAGCAATGATGAAACAGTGGATTGTCGCGGCGCTACTGTCTGCTGCGCTGCCGGCGTTTGCGCAGGGCGACGTCAAGGCTGGCGCGCAGAAAGCCGCCAGCTGTATGGCGTGCCATGGCGCGGAAGGTAAGAGCGCGGTGCCGCTTTACCCTAATCTGGCCGGGCAGCATGCGCCCTACCTGCTGCATTCGCTGCAGGCCTACAAAAAAGGCGAGCGCAGTGGCGGTCAGGCAGAGGTGATGAAAGCCTTTGTTGCCGGGTTGAGCGATCAGGATATGGATGATTTAGCGGCGTACTACGCTTCGCTGCAGCCTTAAGCGAGGTGGGCGGGAACAGCTTTCCCGCCCGGGGAGAGATTATTCGTCTTCGCTGACGATAACGGTGCCCAGCTCAGGATGGCTGAAGCTGGCGATGTGGTCGAGACGCAGCTCGCGCGTTTCACCGGAGAGGTCGACCGCAAGATACTCGACGTTTTTACGTGAGACCATGTCCACGGCTTTCGCTTTCAGCTGGTCGCCGTTTTTGAGCTCCAGCGACAGCGTCCAGTGTTTGGTACAGGCGAGCTCGAGGTTGTCGTAGTCATCACAGTTGATGGGTTTGTAGGCTTCATTCGTCAACATAGTCGCTCACCAATAAGTTTGCAGCGGCATACGCTGCCTGTTCCCTGACAGAAGAGTTTAGCGCAGAATTAGCGGCAATATCATTGAGTGCTTTCAGTGCGCATCCGATCGCGTCTGGCACATACCCCAGGTCGCCGCTGCCAATCCCGGCATACTTCTGGCGAACTAACTCACAATACTTTTGCACATACACCTCCTCAGCAGAGCATCAATACTCTGGTTGATATGCGACTATATCACAGGGGTTCGCTGGAAATCAGCCAGGGGGCGCAGGGAAGGTGGCAAAGAAAGGGCAAAAAGTGACAGCCAGCACTGGTCTCAGCCAGCCTGGCGGCGCACAAAAGGTTAAGTTGATGAACAGGTTATTTCCGGATACAACCGCGCTGATAACGGCAGGTGGCAGATGATTGTGCTGTCACGTAGTGTTTCAATTGCGGACAATGAAGTGGAGCTCAGTGCCATTCGCGCTCAGGGCGCGGGCGGCCAGCACGTCAATAAGACGTCGACCGCTATCCATCTGCGCTTCGATATTCACGCCTCGTCGCTACCGCCGTTTTATAAACAGCGGCTGCTGGAGGCGAACCACCATTTGATCAGCGCCGATGGCGTGGTGATTATCAAAGCGCAGGAGTATCGCAGCCAGGAGATGAACCGCGAAGCGGCGCTGCAGCGGCTGATCAACCTGATACGCGAGCTGACGACGGTGGAGAAAGTGCGCCGCGCGACGCGCCCGACGCGGGCGTCGAGAGAGCGGCGGCTGGAAGGTAAATCACGACGCAGCAATGTGAAGGCGCTGCGCGGCAAGCTGCGCTAAAAAAACGCCTCCGGCAGGAGGCGTCAGGGGATTACTTGTTGAGGGCGCGGCTGAGGAAGTCGACGATGTCGTGCTGCTTAATCATCTGCTTCTCGCTGGCGGCGCGGGCTTTGTACTCGATCTCCTGGTTATCCAGGTTGCGGTCGCCAATCACGATAGTGTGCGGTACGCCGATCAGTTCCATATCGGCGAACATCACGCCCGGACGCTCTTTACGATCGTCAAGAATGACATCGATGCCTTTGGCGCGCAGCTCGTTGTACAGCTGTTCCGCCAGCTCTTTCACGCGGAAGGATTTGTGCATGTTCATTGGCAGAATCGCCACTTCGAACGGTGCCAGCGCCGCTGGCCAGATAATCCCCCGCTCGTCGTGGTTCTGTTCGATAGCCGCCGCCACGACGCGGGTGATACCGATACCGTAGCAGCCCATGGTCATGATCTGATTGCGACCATCTTCACCCTGTACCGCTGCTTTCATCGCGTCCGAATATTTGGTGCCGAGCTGGAAGATGTGGCCGACTTCAATGCCGCGCTTAATCATCAGCACGCCTTTGCCATCCGGGCTCGGATCGCCTTCTACCACGTTACGAATATCTTCTACGCGTGCTTCTGGCAGATCGCGGCCCCAGTTGATGCCGGCATAGTGCTGGCCATCAATGTTGGCGCCTGCCGCGAAGTCACTCATTTTTGCCACGGTGCGGTCAGCAATCACCGGGATGGTCAGACCGACCGGACCGAGAGAGCCAAAACCGGCACCGATGGCGGCGCGAATCTCTTCCTCGTTGCCCATTTCCAGTGGCGCGGCCACAATGTCCAGATGCTCGGCTTTGATTTCGTTGAGCTCGTGGTCGCCGCGTAACAGCAGCGCAACCAGCGAATGACCGCTCTCTTCGCTGGCTTTCACAATCAGCGTTTTCACCGTTTTTTCTACCGGGATCTGGTGCTGTTCGACCAGCTCGGCGATGGTTTTCGCGTTTGGCGTAGCGAACTGCGTCAGCGCCTGCGTTGCCGCCGGGCGCTCACCGGCAGGTGCCAGCGCCTCGGCTTTCTCAATGTTGGCCGCGTAATCGGACTCGCTGGAGAAGATCACATCATCTTCACCACTCTGCGCCAGCACCTGGAACTCATGCGAGCCGCTGCCGCCAATCGAACCGGTATCGGCCTGCACGGCACGGAAATCCAGCCCCATGCGGCTGAAGCTCTGGCTGTAGGCGCGGTACATCGCATCGTAAGTTTCCTGCAGCGACTCCTGCGAGGTGTGGAACGAATACGCATCCTTCATGATGAATTCGCGCGAACGCATCACGCCAAAACGCGGGCGTACTTCATCACGGAATTTGGTCTGGATCTGATAGACGTTGAGCGGCAGCTGCTTATAGGAGCTCAGCTCGTTGCGGATCAGGTCGGTGACCACTTCTTCATGGGTCGGACCCAGCACAAACGGACGTTCGTGGCGGTCTTTAATGCGCAGCAGCTCCGGGCCGTACTGCTCCCAGCGACCGCTCTCTTCCCACAGATCGGCTGGCTGAACCACCGGCATGGAGATCTCAATCGCACCGGCGTTGTTCATCTCTTCGCGCACGATGTTTTCAACTTTTCGCAGCACGCGAATACCGGTCGGCAGCCAGGTATAGAGACCGGAAGCCAGTTTGCGGATCATACCGGCGCGCAGCATCAGCTGGTGGCTGATCACTTCAGCATCGGAAGGCGTCTCCTTCAGGGTGGAGAGCAGATATTGAGTAGTACGCATTAATTTACGATTCCAGTTGTACGGAAGGATACGAACAAAAAATTTGCTGGCGGCTAGTGTACCAGCGAGATCCGTCACTCAAAAGCTTGTTTTAGCGCGGATCGAGCGCGATCACCTCGGTTCCCGCCGCGTCAATGCGCCAGCGCACATTAAAGTCGAGCAGCCAGGCGGCATATTCACGGCCAGGGCTTTCACCTTTGCGATAAGCCGGGCGCGGATCCTGCGCCAGCACTTCAGTGATAAAGCGCGCCAGCTGCGGGTAGTGGCGTTGCTGCTGTTGCAACTGCTGCTGCGCCTGCGCGGAGAAACGCACCGGCATGCTGGCGTCGGGCGCGCTCTGGGCGAAACCCGCGCGCGCCTCAGGCAGCGCTTCGGCGAAGGGCAGGTAAGGCTTGATATCCACCACAGGTGTGCCGTCCACCAAATCGAGGCTGCCTAATTGCAGAATCACCTGTTGCTGCTCGCAGCGAATGCCTTTGAGCTCAACCAGCGACATGCCGATAGGATTGGGGCGAAAGGTCGAGCGGGTGGCAAATACGCCCATGCGGGCATTACCGCCGAGGCGCGGCGGGCGTACGGTTGGGCGCCAGCCGCCGGCCATGGTCTGGTGAAAGACGAACAACACCCACAAATGGCTGAATGCCTCCAGTCCGCGCACCGCTTCCGGCTGGTTATACGGCGCCAGCAGATGCAGTTCGCCACCGCCGTCCTGCACCAGACCCGGCTGGCGCGGTACGGCAAATTTCTCTTTCCACGGCGAACGGATCACGCCGATTTGCGCAAAGGCAAATTCACTCATTGATTGGAGACTTTCAGCGCGGAGCCCTGGCATACGGCCTGGCGATAGCAGCCTGGCGTGCTGGAGACAATTTCACACTTGTGCAGCAGCACGGCGTTGGCTTTCATGCCAGCCGCTTTAATCTGCAGGCGTTTACGCGCGGTATTGAGGTTCGGCGGCGAGTCCTGGGTGCTGCTCTGGCAATCATCACCCGACACTTCACCCAGATCGCGGAACGGATTGCTGACCAGATCGGTCGCATCGGTATAGATCTTCACCGGGGCCGGACGCGCAGCCGGTTTGCGTTGAGGTTCGCTGGTTGATTGCTGCGGGCGAGACGGAGCACTGCTTATTGGGTGATATTCACGCACGCACCCGGTCAGCATCAATGCCAACAAGCAGAGCGGTAAAAAACGCATGGCAACATCCTCATGTAATAAAAAGTGGCGTTATTGAAACAAGGACGACCAGAAATAACAAGTCAGCTGCCACATGCTGAAATAGAAAGGGCGGCCGAAGCCGCCCTGCACCGCATGAAAGGGATAATTACCAGCCTTTCACTGCGCCGCCGTTGAAGATTTTGTTGGCGGCTTCAGACACTTCGTCTGACTGATAAGCCTCAACAAACTTCTTCACGTTCTCCGCGTCTTTGTTGTCTTCGCGGCTAACGATCAGGTTCACGTACGGCGAGTCTTTATCTTCTACGAAGATGCCGTCCTTCGCCGGGGTCAGGCCAATCTGGCTGGCGTAAGTGGTGTTGATCACCGCCAGCGCAATCTGCTGATCGTCGAGTGAACGTGGCAGCTGTGGCGCTTCCAGCTCAACAATCTTCAGGTTCTTTGGATTCTCAGTGATATCCAGTGAGGTTGGCAGCAGGCCCACGCCATCTTTCAGTTTAATCAGGCCCACTTTCTGCAGCAGCAGCAGAGAACGACCGAGGTTGGTTGGATCGTTCGGGATAGCGATCTGCGCACCGTTCTGCAGCTCATCCAGCGATTTGATTTTTTTCGAGTAGCCGGCAATCGGATAAACGAAGGTGTTGCCGACCGGCACCAGTTTGTAACCGCGGTCTTTGATCTGCTGATCGAGGTACGGCTTGTGCTGGAAGGCGTTAACGTCAATATCGCCTTTGCTCAGCGCTTCGTTAGGCAGCACGTAATCGTTAAAGGTAACCAGTTCAACATCGAGACCGTATTTCTCTTTCGCGACTTTCACGGCAGTTTCCGCAACCTGCTGCTCAGCCCCGACAATCACACCCACTTTAATGTGGTTGGGATCTTTCTCTTTCTGATCGCATCCTGCCAGCGCAATCGCGCCAATCAGAGCACCCACAGCGGCAATCTTTTTAAATGTGAAAGACATATCCTTTCCTTAATAGAGGACTATTGATGTTGTTTGCTTATTTATGTGACACCGCACGCACGATGCGGTCACCACAGAACTGAATTAAATACACCAGCACCACCAGCAAAATCAGCACGGTATTCATCACGGTGGCGTTATAGCCGATGTAACCATACTGATAGCCAATCTGGCCCAGACCGCCCGCGCCCACAGCACCGCCCATGGCGGAGTAGCCCACCAGCGTAATCAGGGTAATTGTAGCGGCATTCACCAGCCCTGGCAGCGCTTCCGGCAGCAGCACCTTACGCACGATCTGCAGCGGTGTGGCACCCATGGCGCGCGAGGCTTCAATCAGTCCGGTCGGCAACTCAAGCAGCGCGTTTTCCACCATACGGGCGATAAACGGCGCTGCGCCCACGGTCAGCGGAACGATGGCCGCCTGCAGACCAATAGAGGTGCCGACGATGGCGCGGGTAAACGGAATCATCCACACCAGCAGGATAATGAAAGGAATAGAACGGAAAATATTGACGATGGCTGACAGCACGCGATACAGCGCAGTGTTGGCCAGAATCTGCCCCGGACGCGTGACGTACAGCAGTACGCCAACCGGCAGGCCAAGCACAAAGCCAAAGAAACCAGAAACGAAGGTCATCATCAGCGTTTCCCAGACGCCACGCGTCAGTAACCACAGCATCGCTTCAGACATAACCCAGCACCTCTACTTTCACATGATTTTCTTTCAGCCAGGCAATAGCGGCTTGTGTATCTGTTTCACTGCCGTCCATTTCGGCCAGCATGATGCCGAACTTCACGCCACCGGCGTAATCCATCTGGGCACTGATAATGTTGTTATTGACGTTGAAACGGCGCGCGGCTTCTGACAGCAGCGGCGCATCCACCGATTTACCGGTGAACTCCAGCCGCAGCAGCGGCACGCTCTCGCTGCCCGCGCTCGCCTGCATGCGCTGCTGGTAATCATCCGGAATATCCAGATGCAGCGTTGACTGAATAAACTGCTGGGCCAGGGGCGTTTTCGGGTGCGAGAACACTTCGCTGACGCTGTCTTTTTCAATCAGTTCGCCGTTGCTGATCACCGCTACCTGATCGCAGATGCGTTTCACCACATCCATCTCGTGGGTGATCAGCAGAATAGTGATGCCGAGCCGACGGTTGATGTCTTTCAGCAGCTCCAGAATCGAGCGGGTGGTGGCCGGGTCCAGCGCGCTGGTGGCTTCATCACACAGCAGGACCTTCGGATTGCTGGCCAGCGCACGGGCAATCGCGACGCGCTGTTTCTGACCGCCGGACAGATTCGCCGGCCAGCTGTCGTGTTTGTCCGCCAGACCGACCAGCTCCAGCAGTTCGCTGACGCGCTTTTTGATCGCCTCGCGTGACAGGTTACCCAGCTCAAGCGGCAGCGCAACGTTGCCCGACACGGTGCGGGAGTTCATCAGGTTGAAGTGCTGGAAGATCATGCCAATCTGGCGGCGCGCCAGCGTCAACTGCCCGGAAGAGAGCGCGGTGAGATCCTGACCGTCAACCAGCACGCGACCGGATGTCGGGCGCTCCAGCAGATTGACGCAGCGGATGAGCGTACTTTTACCGGCACCGGATGAACCGATGACGCCATAAATTTGTCCGGCAGGCACGTGCAGGCTAACGTTTGACAACGCCTGAATAGTGCGTGAACCCTGCTGGAACACTTTGGTGATATTTTCGAGTTTAATCATTAGTTTAATTGTTATCGTGTTGCGTTGTCCGTGGTGTATCGGTCTTCGCGCCGCCGGGGCAGGCGAAATCTGGATGGATGGTAAGGCATCCAGACGGCTAAATCAATCAAAGTCATTCAATCTGCCATTCTCACGGTACGCGCAATCATGCGATACTGCGCGGCACTATTTGCAGCAGGAGTTTCTACGTGGCGAACCCAGTCCCGGCTATTTTTCTCGATCGTGATGGCACCCTGAATGTCGATCACGGCTATGTTCATGAGATCGATAATTTTCAGTTTATTGATGGCACCATTGAAGCGCTGCAGGCGTTAAAGAAGATGGGCTACGCGCTGGTGCTGGTGACCAACCAGTCTGGCATCGCGCGCGGCATGTTTACCGAAGATCAGTTTATGCAACTCACCGAGTGGATGGACTGGTCGCTGGCCGATCGCGATGTCGATCTCGACGGCATCTATTTCTGTCCGCATCTGCCTGATGCAACGGTCGTGGAGTACCGGCAGACTTGCGATTGCCGCAAGCCGCAACCGGGCATGCTGCTTTCGGCGCAGAAACACCTGAACATCGATATGGCAGCTTCTTATATGGTGGGCGATAAGCTGGAAGATATGCTGGCAGCAAAGGCGGCAGGCGTGGGAACCAAAGTGCTGGTGCGCAGCGGTAAGCCAGTCACCGCCGAAGGCGAAGCGGCCGCGGACTGGGTAATTGATAGTCTCGCAGAGCTGCCGGCGCGCATGAAAAAGGCCTGAAATCAGGCCTTCTGCACAAATCTTAAGCGAACAGTAAAAAAGTTGAAATTTGCACTTGCGCTTCCATAAGTTCGCCCTATAATGCGCCACCACTGAGACGGCAAAGCGGCAACGCAGGCGGCTCAGCAGGGCGTGAAGTGATTCACCCCGCCGGAGAAAAACGCTGAAAAAAGTGTTTGACTCTGAAGGAGGAAGGCGTAATATACGCCACCTCGCGACAGCAGGCCGAACGCCGCGTCGCACCGCTCTTTAACAATTTATCAGACAATCTGTGTGGGCACTCGCAGGATTGATATCAGCGTCTCCGGACGTAAAAAATATCAAGTCTTTGCTGAGTGAACACGTAATTCATTACGAAGTTTAATTCACAGAGCATCGCTGCACTCGTTGCAGCAAATCAAACTTAAATTGAAGAGTTTGATCATGGCTCAGATTGAACGCTGGCGGCAGGCCTAACACATGCAAGTCGAACGGCAGCACAGAAGAGCTTGCTCTTTGGGTGGCGAGTGGCGGACGGGTGAGTAATGTCTGGGAAACTGCCCGATGGAGGGGGATAACTACTGGAAACGGTAGCTAATACCGCATAACGTCGCAAGACCAAAGTGGGGGACCTTCGGGCCTCACACCATCGGATGTGCCCAGATGGGATTAGCTAGTAGGTGGGGTAATGGCTCACCTAGGCGACGATCCCTAGCTGGTCTGAGAGGATGACCAGCCACACTGGAACTGAGACACGGTCCAGACTCCTACGGGAGGCAGCAGTGGGGAATATTGCACAATGGGCGCAAGCCTGATGCAGCCATGCCGCGTGTATGAAGAAGGCCTTCGGGTTGTAAAGTACTTTCAGCGGGGAGGAAGGCGGTGAGGTTAATAACCTTGCCGATTGACGTTACCCGCAGAAGAAGCACCGGCTAACTCCGTGCCAGCAGCCGCGGTAATACGGAGGGTGCAAGCGTTAATCGGAATTACTGGGCGTAAAGCGCACGCAGGCGGTCTGTTAAGTCAGATGTGAAATCCCCGGGCTTAACCTGGGAACTGCATTTGAAACTGGCAGGCTTGAGTCTCGTAGAGGGGGGTAGAATTCCAGGTGTAGCGGTGAAATGCGTAGAGATCTGGAGGAATACCGGTGGCGAAGGCGGCCCCCTGGACGAAGACTGACGCTCAGGTGCGAAAGCGTGGGGAGCAAACAGGATTAGATACCCTGGTAGTCCACGCCGTAAACGATGTCGACTTGGAGGTTGTGCCCTTGAGGCGTGGCTTCCGGAGCTAACGCGTTAAGTCGACCGCCTGGGGAGTACGGCCGCAAGGTTAAAACTCAAATGAATTGACGGGGGCCCGCACAAGCGGTGGAGCATGTGGTTTAATTCGATGCAACGCGAAGAACCTTACCTGGCCTTGACATCCAGAGAACTTAGCAGAGATGCTTTGGTGCCTTCGGGAACTCTGAGACAGGTGCTGCATGGCTGTCGTCAGCTCGTGTTGTGAAATGTTGGGTTAAGTCCCGCAACGAGCGCAACCCTTATCCTTTGTTGCCAGCGGCTCGGCCGGGAACTCAAAGGAGACTGCCGGTGATAAACCGGAGGAAGGTGGGGATGACGTCAAGTCATCATGGCCCTTACGGCCAGGGCTACACACGTGCTACAATGGCGCATACAAAGAGAAGCGACCTCGCGAGAGCAAGCGGACCTCATAAAGTGCG
The DNA here is from genome assembly GCF_043544755.1 of Pantoea sp. SGAir0184. Taxonomy (NCBI): domain Bacteria; kingdom Pseudomonadati; phylum Pseudomonadota; class Gammaproteobacteria; order Enterobacterales; family Erwiniaceae; genus Pantoea; species Pantoea sp. SGAir0184. The sequence goes on along the minus strand of NZ_CP028050.1, from coordinate 3,355,268 downwards.
TCGTAGTCCGGATTGGAGTCTGCAACTCGACTCCATGAAGTCGGAATCGCTAGTAATCGTAGATCAGAATGCTACGGTGAATACGTTCCCGGGCCTTGTACACACCGCCCGTCACACCATGGGAGTGGGTTGCAAAAGAAGTAGGTAGCTTAACCTTCGGGAGGGCGCTTACCACTTTGTGATTCATGACTGGGGTGAAGTCGTAACAAGGTAACCGTAGGGGAACCTGCGGTTGGATCACCTCCTTACCTGAAGATACCTTCCCGCGAAGTGCTCACACAGATTGTCTGATAGAAAAGTAACGAGCAGGACGGCTGCGAAGTCGTGACACTTTGTGTCCCCTTCGTCTAGCGGTTAGGACTCCGCCCTTTCACGGCGGCAACAGGGGTTCGAATCCCCTAGGGGACGCCACTGCTTGGTGACAGGTGAAAGGTGTCTCCACAGAATATCTCAAAACTGACGGTAACGTCGTGTTTGAGATATTGCTCTTTAACAATCCGGAACAAGCTGAAAATTTGAAACGACGCGTCGTGTTCATTCTCCGTAATAAGAATGAAATTTACGATGCGTTCGAGTCTCTCAAATGCTTGCAGTCCGCAGCGTTGCAAAACGCCTGTGGGTTGTGAGGTTAAGCGACTAAGCGTACACGGTGGATGCCCTGGCAGTCAGAGGCGATGAAGGACGTGCTAATCTGCGAAAAGCGACGGTAAGGTGATATGAACCGCTACAGCCGTCGATGTCCGAATGGGGAAACCCAGTGTGTTTCGACACACTATCGTTAACTGAATACATAGGTTAACGAGGCGAACCGGGGGAACTGAAACATCTAAGTACCCCGAGGAAAAGAAATCAACCGAGATTCCCCCAGTAGCGGCGAGCGAACGGGGAGCAGCCCAGGACCTGAATCAGCTTGTGCATCAGTGGAAGCGTCTGGAAAGTCGCGCGATACCGGGTGACAGCCCCGTACACGAAGATGCATGAGCTGTGAGTCCGACGAGTAGGGCGGGACACGTGGTATCCTGTCTGAACATGGGGGGACCATCCTCCAAGGCTAAATACTCCTGACTGACCGATAGTGAACCAGTACCGTGAGGGAAAGGCGAAAAGAACCCCGGCGAGGGGAGTGAAACAGAACCTGAAACCGTGTACGTACAAGCAGTGGGAGCACCTTTAGGGTGTGACTGCGTACCTTTTGTATAATGGGTCAGCGACTTATATTCTGTAGCAAGGTTAACCGCATAGGGGAGCCGAAGGGAAACCGAGTCTTAATTGGGCGTTAAGTTGCAGGGTATAGACCCGAAACCCGGTGATCTAGCCATGGGCAGGTTGAAGGTTGGGTAACACTAACTGGAGGACCGAACCGACTAATGTTGAAAAATTAGCGGATGACTTGTGGCTGGGGGTGAAAGGCCAATCAAACCGGGAGATAGCTGGTTCTCCCCGAAAGCTATTTAGGTAGCGCCTCGTGAACTCATCTCCGGGGGTAGAGCACTGTTTCGGCTAGGGGGCCATCCCGGCTTACCAACCCGATGCAAACTGCGAATACCGGAGAATGTTATCACGGGAGACACACGGCGGGTGCTAACGTCCGTCGTGAAGAGGGAAACAACCCAGACCGCCAGCTAAGGTCCCAAAGTCATGGTTAAGTGGGAAACGATGTGGGAAGGCACAGACAGCCAGGATGTTGGCTTAGAAGCAGCCATCATTTAAAGAAAGCGTAATAGCTCACTGGTCGAGTCGGCCTGCGCGGAAGATGTAACGGGGCTAAACCATGCACCGAAGCTGCGGCAGCGACACTATGTGTTGTTGGGTAGGGGAGCGTTCTGTAAGCCGCTGAAGGTGTGCTGTGAGGCATGCTGGAGGTATCAGAAGTGCGAATGCTGACATAAGTAACGATAAAGCGGGTGAAAAGCCCGCTCGCCGGAAGACCAAGGGTTCCTGTCCAACGTTAATCGGGGCAGGGTGAGTCGACCCCTAAGGCGAGGCTGAAAAGCGTAGTCGATGGGAAACAGGTTAATATTCCTGTACTTGGTGTTACTGCGAAGGGGGGACGGAGAAGGCTAGGTTATCCGGGCGACGGTTGTCCCGGTTTAAGCGTGCAGGTGTGAAGACCAGGCAAATCCGGTCTTCTTTAACACTGAGGCGTGACGACGAGCCGCCACGGCGGTGAAGTAACTGATGCCCTGCTTCCAGGAAAAGCCTCTAAGCTCCAGGTAACACGAAATCGTACCCCAAACCGACACAGGTGGTCAGGTAGAGAATACCAAGGCGCTTGAGAGAACTCGGGTGAAGGAACTAGGCAAAATGGTGCCGTAACTTCGGGAGAAGGCACGCTGGCGCGTAGGTGAAGGGACTTGCTCCCGGAGCCGAGGCCAGTCGAAGATACCAGCTGGCTGCAACTGTTTATTAAAAACACAGCACTGTGCAAACACGAAAGTGGACGTATACGGTGTGACGCCTGCCCGGTGCCGGAAGGTTAATTGATGGGGTTATCCGCAAGGAGAAGCTCTTGATCGAAGCCCCGGTAAACGGCGGCCGTAACTATAACGGTCCTAAGGTAGCGAAATTCCTTGTCGGGTAAGTTCCGACCTGCACGAATGGCGTAATGATGGCCAGGCTGTCTCCACCCGAGACTCAGTGAAATTGAAATCGCTGTGAAGATGCAGTGTACCCGCGGCAAGACGGAAAGACCCCGTGAACCTTTACTATAGCTTGACACTGAACATTGAGCCTTGATGTGTAGGATAGGTGGGAGGCTTTGAAGCGCGGACGCCAGTCTGCGTGGAGCCAACCTTGAAATACCACCCTTTAATGTTTGATGTTCTAACGTAGGCCCGTAATCCGGGCTGCGGACAGTGTCTGGTGGGTAGTTTGACTGGGGCGGTCTCCTCCCAAAGCGTAACGGAGGAGCACGAAGGTTGGCTAATCCTGGTCGGACATCAGGAGGTTAGTGCAATGGCATAAGCCAGCTTGACTGCGAGAGTGACGGCTCGAGCAGGTGCGAAAGCAGGTCATAGTGATCCGGTGGTTCTGAATGGAAGGGCCATCGCTCAACGGATAAAAGGTACTCCGGGGATAACAGGCTGATACCGCCCAAGAGTTCATATCGACGGCGGTGTTTGGCACCTCGATGTCGGCTCATCACATCCTGGGGCTGAAGTAGGTCCCAAGGGTACGGCTGTTCGCCGTTTAAAGTGGTACGCGAGCTGGGTTTAGAACGTCGTGAGACAGTTCGGTCCCTATCTGCCGTGGGCGCTGGAGAATTGAGGGGGGTTGCTCCTAGTACGAGAGGACCGGAGTGAACGCACCGCTGGTGTTCGGGTTGTCATGCCAATGGCACTGCCCGGTAGCTAAGTGCGGAAGAGATAAGTGCTGAAAGCATCTAAGCACGAAACTTGCCCCGAGATGAGTTCTCCCTGACCCTTTAAGGGTCCTGAAGGGACGTTGAAGACGACGACGTTGATAGGCCGGGTGTGTAAGCGCAGCGATGCGTTGAGCTAACCGGTACTAATGACCCGTGAGGCTTAACCTTACAACGCCAGAGGCGTTTTGGTCCGAGAGACCGGATAATTTTCAGCTTGTGACGGATAAAGAATCAGCTTTGTTCTGCGGACGCGAGTCCGGAGGATTTTGCGCTGAGGCGAGGCGGCAAGCGAAGGAAAGGAAGGAGCATACAGAAGTATGTGACTGACTTTGCGAGCGCAGCCAACGCGGCATCAGTGCGAAAGACGCGGGACAGGGCACAAAGAATTTGCCTGGCGGCAACAGCGCGGTGGTCCCACCTGACCCCATGCCGAACTCAGAAGTGAAACGCCGTAGCGCCGATGGTAGTGTGGGGCCTCCCCATGCGAGAGTAGGGAACTGCCAGGCATCAATTTAAGACCCCTAATCGGGTCATGACCTTCCCGGTGACGCGGAAAGGGCGAAACACCTGAAATCAGCGACGGTCTGATATCAGTACAGAATCGGTGGAGCGGTAGTTCAGTTGGTTAGAATACCTGCCTGTCACGCAGGGGGTCGCGGGTTCGAGCCCCGTCCGTTCCGCCACTTAAATTGAGAAGCCCTGACTGTAAAGTCAGGGCTTTTTCATGTCCGCTAAAAACCCGCCATTGTTGAGTAAAACGCAAAATTCCTCTGCTCATAAGCGGATTTTTCAGCAACAATAATCCTGCCACAATACGCCTCATCGCAACATTCAACGCAATGATGAGGAAAACATGACAATCCCCGCTTTTGGTTTAGGAACATTTCGTCTGCAGGACGATGTCGTTATTCATTCAGTGAAAACCGCACTGGAACTCGGTTATCGCACTATCGATACCGCTCAAATTTATGAAAACGAAGCTGCCGTAGGTCAGGCTATTGCCGAAAGCGGCGTGGCACGTGATGAGCTATTTATCACCACTAAAATCTGGATTGAGAATCTCGCCGCCGACAAACTGATCCCCAGCTTAAAGCAGAGCCTGGCGAAACTGCGTACCGACTATGTCGATTTAACGCTGATCCACTGGCCATCGCCGGGTGCAGCGGTATCAGTCAAAGAGAGCATGCAGGCATTGATGGCAGCGAAAGAGGAGGGTTTGACGCGTCAGATTGGTATCTCTAACTTCCCGATTGCCCTGATGAAAGAGGCCATTACCGCTGTGGGCGCAGAGAACATTGCGACCAACCAGATTGAGCTGCACCCGTTCCTGCAAAATCGCCAGGTCGTGGACTTCGCGAAACATCAGGGCATTCACATCACTTCATACATGACGCTGGCATATGGCGAAGCGTTAAAAGAACAGGTGATAAAGCAGATTGCGCAGAAACATCAGGCCACACCCGCGCAGGTCGTCCTGGCGTGGGCACTGGCACTGGGTTATGCCGTGATCCCCTCCTCAACCAAACGTGAGAACCTGGCCAGCAATATGGCGGCGCAGGATCTGACACTGGATGCGGACGACATGGCGCAGATCGCCGCGCTGGATCGCCAGCAGCGTCTGGTCAGCCCGGAAGGCCTGGCACCAGACTGGGATTAATTCTCCCATGCATCAGCCCTGCACGCGCCAGGGCTGATCTCTGACCCACTCGCTGAGAAAATCAATAAAGGCCCGCACGCGCTGGCTCACCCCTAAATCGCTGTAATACACCGCATTAAAAGGCATCTCAACCGGTACCGACTGGTGCGCGAGCACCTCAACAAAAGTGCCCGCCGCAATTTCCGCATTCACCATAAAGTCCGACAGGCAGGCGATACCCTGATCGTTCAGGCACAGCTGCTTAATCGTCTCTCCGCTGTTTGATGACATCGCCGCGTCAATTTCATACAGATCGCTGCCATTGGCCGACACGGGCCAGCGATTAAGACGAGGCGTTTCGACAAAGCCGAGGCACTGATGCTGTGCCAGCGCCTCCACCGACGCCGGCGTGCCATATTTCGCCAGATAAGCTGGCGTAGCGACCATTTTACGATAGCTGGTGAACAGCAGCCGGGCACGCAGCGTGGAATCGGTTAAATCCCCGGCACGAATAGCGACATCCACTTTACGATCGATCAGGTTGATAAAGCTTTCAGAGGAGATTAGCGATAGCGTGACCGCCGGATAGCGCTCGCGAAAAGGCTTAATCATCGGCATCAGCAGGTTAAGGATCACCGGTGTTGCCGCGTCGATGCGCAGCACGCCCTGTGGCGCCTGCTGGCGCTCAATCAGCTCATTCTCTGCTGTCGCCATCTCAAGGATCAGCTTCTGCACGCGCCGGAAATAGAGTTCGCCTTCATAAGTCAGCGCCAGCTGACGGGTGGTACGCGTCAGCAGCGACACGCCAAGCTTGTTCTCCAGCTTCTTCACCGTGCGGCTCACCGCTGAATTGGCCATCTGTAACTGCTCCGCTGCACGGCTAAAACTGCCGCTTTCCACCACAGCGATAAAGACTTTTAACTCCTCTGAAGATGCCTTCATTATGCCTCCTCAGGCAAAAGTTTATTGTTACTTTGCTTCTTTTTGTTATTAAAGCACGAGTCGATAATGGCGCCCATCAAAACATTATTGGGAGTCAACCATGCCACTTGCACTCTGGGCGCTGACCATCAGCGCCTTCGCTATCGGAACCACCGAGTTTGTTATCGTCGGGCTGATTCCGACCATCGCTGAACAGCTCAGCATTACGTTACCTTCCGCCGGGATGCTGGTATCCATCTACGCGCTTGGCGTAGCCGTCGGTGCGCCAGTGCTCACCGCCTTAACCGGCAAGCTGCCGCGCAAGCAGTTGCTGATGGGGCTGATGGCGCTGTTTACCGTCGGTAATCTGGTGGCCTGGCTGGCACCCAACTATGAAACGCTGGTGATGGCGCGTCTGCTGACCGGTCTGGCGCACGGTGTTTTCTTCTCCGTCGGCTCAACCATTGCGACCAGCCTGGTAAGCAAAGAGAAGGCCGCCAGTGCGATAGCCATCATGTTTGGCGGCTTAACCGTGGCGCTGGTCACCGGCGTACCGCTTGGCACACTGATTGGTCAGCATTTTGGCTGGCGTGAAAGTTTTCTGGCGGTCTCTCTGCTGGGTGTGATTGCACTGGTCAGTAGTATGATACTGGTACCGCGTAACATCGCACAGCCGCCTGCCACTTCACTGGCACAACAGGCCGCGGTGATGATCAATCCGCGTCTGCTGCTGATTTACGCGATTACCGCGCTGGGCTACGGTGGCATCTTTACCACCTTCACCTTCCTGGCACCGATGATGCAGTCACTGGCCGGTTTCTCACCGACCGCCGTCAGCGGCGTGCTGCTGGGGTACGGTATTGCGGTGGCGATCGGGAATATCTGGGGCGGCAGGCTGGCCGATCGCCGCGGTGCGGTACCGGCGCTGACGCTGATTTTTATCGCGCTGGCCATTCTGTTAGTGGTATTCCAGTTCACCGCCAGCATGCATTACCTCGCGCTGCTCACGGTGCTGGTGATGGGCGTCTTTGCCTTTGCTAACGTACCTGGCCTGCAGGTTTACGTGGTGCAAAAGGCTGAACACTATGCGCCAGGCGCAGTTGATGTCGCGTCAGGGCTGAATATCGCGGCCTTTAATATTGGCATCGCACTGGGTTCAACCGTCGGCGGTCACATCGTGGAACATTACGGTCTGGCGCAGACGCCATGGGTGGGTGCCGTCATCGTGTTTGCGGCTCTGCTGCTGGTCCGCCTCAGCGGCCAGCTGGATAAGCCGCGCACGGCAGCCATTACTGAATAAGCCGCACAACAGCCTGCCGCATGGCGGGCTGTTGCCGTTGCTGGCTGTGAGGCGAATTCCGACAATCAATAACAGCAATTGAAACCCCGCGCTAAAATCCCTATAACAGTCAGGTGAAGTTGTAGTCGTAAATCAGCCAGGCGGGACAGTGCGAAAAAAAACTTATGCAATGCGGTATGTAGCAGGTCAGCCTGCTGAGCGGATTTTTCCGCCAGGGGCGATGCTGCATCTTGGGCAGGCGTTACCGCCCGGTGCACCGCTGCCAGCCGACCCAACCCTGCGCGTGCTGGTGTGGAATATCTTCAAACAGCAGCGGGCAGACTGGATGTCAGTACTGCAGGGCTTCGGTAAAGATGCCCATCTGGTGCTGCTGCAGGAGGCGCAGACCACACCGGAACTGGTGCAGTTCGCCACCAGCAATTATCTGGCGGCCGATCAGGTACCGGCCTTTGTGCTGCCACAACACCCCTCTGGCGTCATGACGCTGGCTTCTGCCCATCCGGTCTACTGCTGTCCGCTGCGTGAACGTGAGCCGCTACTGAGGCTGTCTAAATCCGCTCTGGTCACTGCCTATCCGCTTCCCACCGGCGAAATGCTGATGGTGGTCAACATTCATGCGGTCAATTTCAGCCTCGGCGTTGATGTGTACAGCAAACAGCTGGGGCCGATTGGCGAGCAAATCCAGCATCATCGCGGGCCGGTGATCATGGCCGGCGACTTCAATGCCTGGAGCCGTCAGCGTATGAACGCGCTCTACCGCTTTGCCCGTGAGATGGCGCTGCGCGAAGTAAACTTTACTGATGATCATCGACGCAAAGCCTTCGGCCGCCCGCTGGATTTTGTCTTTTACCGCGACATGAAAGTCAGCGAAGCATCGGTGCTGGTGACGCGTGCCTCTGACCACAATCCTCTGCTGGTTGAATTCAGTCCCGGCGCGGCTAAACGTTAAGCCAGGCGCGGCGCGCCAAAGGCGAATGATTCACTGCGCTGATGCCGCACCCTGCTCAATAAGCCACTTCAGACTGCTAAAGGCATGGCGCAACGGCGATAATAACGAGGTTTACGCGTGAGTGTGTCGGACTGCGGGAACGGGAAAAGGTAAATAATGAAAAAGGCTGACAAAAGTCAGCCTTTTCGGTGCATCAGGTATCAGGTGTTGCGCTATTCTTCACAAACAGCGTCAGCTTGTCGCCGGGCTGAATGTCTTTAGCGTCACTGTTCCAGCGCATCACGTCTTTGGTGTTAACACCATGACGTTTGGCGATACTGGCAAAAGAATCACCCTTACGTACACGATAGGTGATGCTGTTGCCGTTATCCGCCAGCTGCGACGCGCCAGCTTTGCCGCCAACGGTCAGCGTCTGACCGATGCGTACTGACGCACTGCGCAGGTTGTTCTGCTGTTTCAGTGCGCTGACGCTCACACCAAGCTTGCTGGCAATGCCGGATAAGGTGTCGCCTTTGCGGACCTTATAGCTGTTGCCTGCAGCGCTGACTTTCGCCAGCTCGCCGGGCTGAACCGCAGCAATATCACCGGAAGCCAGTGAGTTGCGCAGCTGAGCCACGTTGGACTTAGGCACCATAATGTAGTGCGGTCCGTTTGGCGCGGTGGTGCCGTTTTTATAGCCGGCATTGAATGTCTTCAGCTTGCTGAGCGACATACCGGCCATATCTGCGGCTTGCGTCAGTTCCATTTGCTGTCCTACTTCAACGCGCGCCAGTGCACGGCTCTCGTTGGCGGTCGGCAGCTTGATACCGTAACGCTTGCTGTTCTTGAGAATATCACTCAGGGCCAGCATTTTAGGTACGTAAACCGTGGTCTCGCGTGGCAGCGACAAATGCCAGAAGTCGGTCGGCTTACCGCGCGCCTTGTTCTGCTTCATCGCCTTCAGCACACGTCCTTCACCGCTGTTATAGGCGGCGACGGTCAGTAACCAGTCGCCGTCAAACATACCGTTCAGACGCTGCATCATATCCAGCGCAACTTTGGTTGAGGCCACCACATCGCGGCGTCCGTCGTACCATTGGTTCTGTTTCAAACCATAGTTTTTGCCCGTTTGCGCAACGATCTGCCAGATGCCAGCGGCATTCGCAGAAGAGGTTGCGTGTGGGTCAAAAGCGCTCTCCACTATGGGTAGCAGTACCAGTTCCATCGGCATTTTACGTTTCTGTATCTGCTCGACAATCCAGTACATGTACGGCTCTGCCCGTAATGTTACATCGTGGAGATAGCTCTTATTTTTTAAGTACTTTGTTTTTTGTTCGCGGATTCGCGGGTTTTCCGGAATCCCCATCTTCAACTCGTCACTAATGTGATTCCAGAGATCAGTGTCTTCTGCGAGGCTGGTTCCATCATCTTGCCAGCGCGGCGACAACAAGCGATCTCCGTACTTTCCATTTTCACCTTGACCAGCTGAAGACAGACTCTGTGCATGCTGTACCGGGATACTGGCGTCATTCCTTGATGCCTGACATCCAACCAGCAAGACCGAGGCGAGTAATATCGCTTTAGCCTTCATGTGTGTGTCAATAGTTCGCTTAAAAGACGAGCAACTATACGTTAGCGACCGGCACAACACAACCAGAAATATCAAAAACGGTCTTTCTTCTCGCGTAGATCGGCAAAAGTCTGCCATAACGGAGCCGACGACACATTAATGCCCAAAGCCTTTTGCAAATCAGGATCTTGCGTACGCAGGAATAAATTTATTTCACGCTCCAGCGCCAGTTTTGGCGGCAAAGTAATGCGATTTTCTGCGCGTAAGTCCTTAATTTGCTGATACCTTGCCAAAATTTTCGGGTCCTGAGGCAGAATAGCCGCAGCAAACTTCATATTGGATAAAGTGTATTCATGCGCACAGCAGATAAGCGTATCGGCAGGGAGTTGATTAAGCGCCTGAAACGACTCAAACATTTGCTGCGCAGTGCCTTCGAACAGTCGTCCGCAGCCACCCGAAAACATCGTATCGCCACAGAAAAGATAAGGTGAGCTGAAATATGAGATATGTCCTAAAGTGTGTCCAGGCGTTGCGATGACGCGGAAATTTAGCCCGAGCAGGGTAAATTCATCACCGTCAGTGAGAATAGTGCGCGCGCCTTTATCGGCGGTCTCCTGCGGACCATAAACCTCAAGTTGCGGATAGTGCTCCAGCAGTTCGCTAACGCCGCCCACGTGATCGTGATGATGATGGGTCAGCAGAATGGCCTGCGGCTGCCAGTGATTGGCGCGAATTTTTTCCAGCACCGGCCGGGCTTCACCCGGATCGACGATCAGACAGCGTCCCTGTTCATCGTTCAGTGTCCAGATGTAGTTATCCTGCAACGCGGGAATACTGGTAAGATTCATAAACACCTCTCAGGTCGTAGAAAAAGGAAAATGGTAGAGCATGAAGCCAGCGAAAACACGCCAAATCCTGACTGCGCCGCGCTCCTGGCAGGATATGCCCTGGGGCGACTATTTCCGCGACGCGTTAACCCAGCAACTGCAACCGTATCTCGGCAAGCTGTACGGCTTTCATATGCTTAAAATTGGCAGCCTCAGCGCAGAAATCAATACCCGCCAGTGTGCCATATCGCATCAGGTTAATGTGGGCGATGAGGGCGATGGGCTGCACGTCATCGCCAGCGCAACGCAGTTGCCGTTTGAAGCCAAATCGATTGATGCCTGTCTGCTGGCGCACACGCTGGCCTGGAGCCAGGATCCGCACCGCGTATTGCGCGAAGTGGATCGTGTACTGATTGATGACGGCTGGATGATTATCAGCGGCTTCAATCCGTTCAGCCTGCTGGGCATCAGTAAAGGCCTGCCCGGATTACAGCGCCGCGCACCGTGGAGCGGACGGATGTTCAGCCAGGTGCGCCTGCTCGACTGGCTGAGCTTACTCAACTATGAAGTGGTGTATCGTACGCGCTTTCAGGTGGTGCCGTGGCACCGCCAGGGCGGCAAGATGATCAGCACGCACCTGCCGGCGCTGGGCTGTCTGAACATCGTGGTTGCGCGTAAGCGCACCTTCCCGCTGACGCCGGGCAAAGTGAAGATGATGCCCGGCAAAACCCAGTTACGGCCAGCGGTCAATGCCACGCGGCAGTTTCGTGAAGCCAGCGATCAGGACTCAACCTGATAGCCAATATCGTCGAGGGAAGGATTGCCGGCAGCGCTGCGTGCCAGTTCATCGCAGCGTTCGTTCTCGGGATGACCGGCATGGCCTTTTACCCACTCCCATTGAATCTGATGGGTACTGAGCGCCGCGTCGAGTCGCTGCCACAGATCAACGTTCTTCACCGGCTTCTTTTCTGCGGTTTTCCAGCCGCGCTTTTTCCAGTTGTGAATCCAGCTGGTGATGCCCTGGCGCACGTACTGGCTGTCGGTGCTGAGTACCACGTCACACGGCTGGGTCAGCGCTTCCAGTGCCACAATGGCCGCCATCAGCTCCATGCGATTATTGGTAGTAAGGCGGTAGCCGGCGCTGAATAATTTCTCGTGCTGGCGGTAGCGAAGAATGGCGCCGTAGCCGCCGGGACCGGGATTGCCCAGGCAGGATCCATCGGTGAATATTTCTACCTGTTTGCGCATCTCTGGTAGACTTCCTTCTGACAAAACGCCAAGTCTGACATAAAACGAGTCCTATGAGCACTGCAAATAACCGCCAGATCGTCCTCGATACCGAAACCACCGGCATGAACATGATCGGGGTGCATTACGAAGGACATCGCATCATTGAAATCGGTGCGGTTGAGGTGATCAACCGTCGCCTGACCGGCAACAACTTCCATATGTATCTCAAGCCCGATCGGCTAGTGGATCCGGAAGCGTTCGGCGTACACGGTATTGCCGATGAATTCCTCGCCGATAAACCGACCTTTGCGCAAATCGCCGACGAATTCCTCGATTATATTCGCGGCGCGGAGCTGGTGATCCATAACGCTTCGTTCGACATCGGCTTTATGGATTACGAATTTTCCATGCTGCAGCGCGACATCGGCAAGACAGAAACCTTCTGTCAGATCACCGATAGCCTGGCGATGGCGCGTAAAATGTTCCCGGGCAAACGCAACAGCCTGGATGCGCTGTGTAACCGTTTCGAGATCGACAACAGCAAACGTACGCTGCACGGCGCTTTGCTTGATGCCGAGATTCTGGCCGAAGTGTTCCTCACCATGACCGGCGGCCAGACCTCGCTGGCGTTTTCAATGGAAGGCGAGCAGAGCAATCAGGTGGCAGGCGAGCATATACAGCGCATCGTTCGTCCGGGCGCCGGCCTGCGCGTGGTTAGCGCCAGCGATGAAGAAATAATGGCGCATGAGAGCCGGCTCGATCTGGTGCAAAAGAAGGGCGGCAGCTGCCTGTGGCGCGCCTGAAGCCGCTGATTTTGCGTGGAAAAGCGTCGTTAAGCTGAAAAAACCGCCAAACGAGAGATTCCCCTGCAAAAAGCGTTGACGAGGGATGAGGCTGCCATTAATATGCGCCTCGTTCCCGACGGGGAACAAAGCGCGGAGCGGTAGTTCAGTTGGTTAGAATACCTGCCTGTCACGCAGGGGGTCGCGGGTTCGAGCCCCGTCCGTTCCGCCAATCTCTTTAAAGAAGCCGATGCAGCAATGCATCGGCTTTTTGCTTTTCTAAATCATACCCATCTGGCGTACGGTCGCCATTCATGGCGACCGCCAGCGCATTAATCCTTCTGTACCGCCACTTCCGCACGATAGGTGGCTTGCGGCACCTCACGTTCAGCGCGCGCCAGCCAGCGGTAGCAGCCAGCGCCCAGCGCCACGCCGATGAACCAGCTGAAGTTTGCCACCGCGTGCAGGGAAGGAATAAAGCTAATCACCAGGCAAATACCCACGGAAGGTAGCAGCGCAGCAATCGCTTTTGGATTGAAACCGCCGCGGTACCAGTAGCGGCCTTTTGGCGTATCGTTGAACAGGTCATCAACGTATACCTTGCTGCGTTTGATCAGGTAGAAATCGGCGATCAGAATGCCAAACAGCGGTCCGATAAATGATCCCAGCACATCCAGCGTGTAGTGAATCAGCTCTGGCGACTGGAACAGATTCCACGGCGTCAGCAGCACTGAACCCACGGCGGCAATCATGCCACCGGCGCGGAAGCTGATCTTCTGCGGTGAGCAGTTAGAGAAATCAAACGCTGGCGAAACGAAGTTCGCCACGATATTGATGCCGATGGTGGCGGTAATCATGGTCAGCAGCCCGATAGCGACCGCTACATCGTTGCCTACCATGCTCACGGTTTCAATCGGATCGGTGATCATTTTGCCAAACAGCGACTGAGTACCCGAGACGATGACCACGGTCACAATCGAAAACAGCAGGAAGTTGAACGGCAGGCCCCAGCGGTTGCCGCGGCGAATCTCACCCATGCTTTTGCCGTAGCGCGAGAAGTCACCAAAGTTGAGCAGCGGACCGGAGAAATAAGAGACCACCAGCGCGGTCGCGGTAATCATCTGCCAGGTCTGCTCGCCCGCGCTCAGTGATTTACTGGCGAGGGTGAAGGAGATACCGTCAAAACCGGTTTTGTATACAATCCAGCCCGCCAGCGCCACCATCACCACGTAGACCGCCGGACCGGCGATATCGATAAAGCGTTTAATCGCGCTCATGCCGTGCCAGAACACCATCGCCTGCAGCAGCCACATGACGCCGAAACAGCACCAGCCAAGCTGCGACAGGCCGAGCCAGCTGCTCTGCGTCATGCTGCTTAACGACGGATAGAACTTCAGCAGCACCAGCATCAGCGCATTCGCCGCCAGATAGGTCTGAATACCGTACCAGGCGAAGGCGATCAGCCCGCGGATCACCGCCGGGATGTTGGCCCCGAACACGCCAAATGCCTGACGCGAAATCACCGCATAAGGCACGCCGGCCATCTGGCTCGGCTTCGCCACCAGGTTAGCGCACAGCTGCACGATGCAAATTCCCACCAGCAGACACAGCAGCACCTGCCAGCTGGCCAGACCGAGGGTGAAGAAGCTGGCCGCCACCACATAGCCGCCCATGCTGTGCACGTCCGACATCCAGAACGAAAAAATGTTGTACCACGACCAGTTCTGGTTGCGGGTCGGCGCCAGGTCGTCGTTACACAGACGCGGGCTGTAATGGGCGTTGGCTTCAGAGGCCACCGCAGAGGTCACTTCAGAATGATTTGGCATGAAACCTGCTCCTCTTAACTTCATGGAAAAATAATGACAGCGTGAAACGGTATTGCAGGATCCAGGCCAGAATTGATTTATTGTATACAAAAAATGAATTTCACGTATACGATGTCTGCATACAGTCACTTGCCGGAGCGGGTAATGAAGAGTGAAACAGGCCAGAAAACGGCTGCCGATCTGAATGACAGAGACGAACCTATCTATCAGGCGTTGCTGAACGCCATCGTGGAGCACCAGCTGCCGCCGGGCAGCAAATTGCCGGAAGAGGCGCTGTCGGAGGTGTTTGGCGTCAGCCGTACCGGCATTCGTAAGGTGCTGCAGCGCCTCGCGGCGGTGCAAATGATCACCCTGTCGCCCAGACGTGGTGCACAGGTGGCGACGCCGGGCGTGGAGGAAGCGCGCGACATCTTCGCCACGCGCAGCTTGCTGGAGTGCGCCAACCTGCCGGCGGTGCTGGCGCATCTGCAGCCGCCGCATCTCGCCGCGCTCAGTGGCTTAATTGCCGACGAGCAGCAGGCGCACCAGCAGCACGACGGAGCCGCCGCCATCCGTCTGTCTGCGGCTTTTCATATCCAGCTGCAGGCGATTTCCGGCAACCAGGTGCTGACTGACATGGTGACGCGCCTGACGCAGCGCTCCTCACTGGTGATCGCCGCTTACGGTGCACCGTGGCAGCGTGGCTGTCGTTGCGATCATCACGATCGGCTGGTGGATCTGCTGCGGCAAAACGATCTGCCGGCGTTAACTACGGCGCTGCAGCATCACTTCGAACATATCGTCGCCAGCCTGCACTTTGAACGCAGCGGCGAAACCCTGCCTGATTTCACCCGGTTATTTGCCGGTCATAAAGGAGCGGCATCATGAGCCTGATCCAGGTGATCAACCCGAATACCAGCGCCGCCATGACGGCGACCATCGGTGCAGCGGCGCGCGCCGTGGCCGCACCTGGCACGGAGATTGTGGCGGTGTGCCCGAGCGAGGGCGTGCCCTCCATTGAAGGACACTTTGATGAAGCGATTGCCGCGGTGGGCGTGCTGGAACAGGTAAAACGCGGCAAAGAGCAGGGCGTCAGCGGCCACATCATCGCCTGCTTTGGCGATCCGGGACTGCTGGCGGCACGCGAACTGGCGAACGGGCCGGTGATTGGCATTGCCGAAGCGGCGATGCACACCGCGACGCTGGTGGCGACGCGCTTTTCGATTGTCACCACGCTGCCGCGCACGCTGGTGATCGCCCGCCATCTGCTGCAGCAGTACGGATTCAGCCATCACTGTGCCGCGCTGCACGCTATTGATCTGCCGGTGCTGGCGCTTGAGGACGGCAGCGGCGTCGCGCAGGAGAAAGTGCGCGAGCGCTGCCTGCAGGCGAAACGTGAAGATGGCAGCGGGGCGATTGTGCTGGGCTGCGGCGGCATGGCGTCGCTGGCGCAGGATCTGACTAAAGAACTGGGCCTGCCGGTGATTGATGGCGTCAGCGCGGCGGTGAAAATGGTCGAGTCATTACTGGCGCTGGGCTTTGGTACCAGCAAACACGGCGATCTGGCTTACCCGATTAAAAAACCGCTCAGCGCGGCATTTCAGCACCTAAACTAAGGGCTGGTTGAGGACTGATGACAGGAACTTGCAGAATGAGTGATGTATCTGAAAAGAAAGAGTACAGCTTCAACAAAAATTATCCGCGCGATCTGATTGGCTATGCGGGCCAGCCGCCGCACGCGCAGTGGCCGGGTGAGGCGCGGGTGGCGGTGCAGTTCGTGCTCAATTATGAAGAGGGAGCTGAAAACAATGTGCTGCACGGTGACGCGGGCTCTGAGCAGTTTCTCTCCGACATCATCGGAGCCGCCAGCTATGCCGATCGCCACATGTCGATGGATTCCCTGTATGAGTACGGTTCGCGTGCCGGTTTCTGGCGCATCCATCAGGAGTTTCAGCAGCGCGGCCTGCCGCTGACCATCTTTGGCGTCGCGATGGCGCTGGCGCGGCATCCGCAGATTGTCGAGGCCATCAAAGCCGCCGATTACGATGTGGTCAGCCACGGCTGGCGCTGGATTCACTATCAGGGGATGGATGCCAAAACCGAGCGTCAGCACATGCAGCAGGCAGTGGACGTGCTCACCGAGTTATTCGGTAAAGCGCCCACCGGCTGGTATACCGGGCGCGACAGCCCCAATACGCGGCGGCTGGTGGTCGAGCAGGGCGGCTTCAGCTACGACAGCGATTACTACGGTGACGATCTGCCGTTCTGGACGCAGGTCACCTGTCAGGACGGCACGGTGAAGCCGCATCTGATCATTCCCTATACGCTGGAGTGCAACGATATGCGCTTCGCCACGCCGCAGGGATTCAACACCGCCGAGCAGTTCTATACCTATCTGCGCGATACCTTTGATGTGCTGTATGAAGAGGGCGCGACGGCGCCGAAGATGATGTCGATTGGCATGCACTGCCGTCTGCTGGGGCGTCCGGGGAAATTCCGCGCGCTGCAGCGTTTCCTCGACCATATCCAGCAGCACGACAAGGTGTGGGTGTGCACGCGTCAGCAGATTGCCGATCACTGGATGAAGACGCATCCGGCTGCCTGAGCGGCCTTACCTTTCACGGATGTGTGCCCTCTCTTGCCAGGAGAGGGCAACACTCGCGTCCGCTCAGCTCATCAAACTCACCTGCGCTGCCACGATGCGCCAGCCGCACGGCAGCCGTACCCAGGTCTGCTGCTGACGGCCGATCTTTTCTACGCCCTCGCGGGTGAACTCGGTGCTGCACACCGCATAGTCATCGCCAAAAGTGGTGATGACCGTATTGCGCAGCGTGCGATCGAGCCCCTTTGACGGACGCGCCGCGCGAAAGGCGCGAATCTCGTCAATCCCGTACAGATTCTCTCCGGCACCGAGTCGCACCGTACGCGCATCGTGCCAGAACAACTCGTCCAGCACGGCGACATCATTGCTCACCAGCGCCTGCTCGTAGCGGTAAAACGCGGCGGTGACTTCAGCCAGTATCGCCGGACGATCGATATGTTCAGGTGTCATCTTCAGGCATCCATAAAAGAGGTTTGTGGCAGCGTCACACCCTGCTGCTGCAGTGCCCAGGCGGCGCGCAGCGCCAGCTGTTCGTTAAACGGCGCGGCAATCAGCTGCAGGCCAATCGGCAAACCGCTGGCGGTGAGCAGCGGTACGCTACACACCGGCAGGCCGAGGAACGAAATCGGCTGCGTGAGCATGCCCATGCTGGCGCGTGTCGGCAAATTCTGACCGTTGATGTGAATGGTTTCCTGGCCGATGAGGGTGGCGGTACAGGGCGTGGCCGGGGCGATCAGCACGTCGTAATGGTCGAACAGCGGCAGCACCTGCTGCTGAAAGTGACGGCGGAAACGCTGGGCCTGCACATACCACGTGGCGGGCAGCATCGCGCCAGCCAGCAGGCGTTCGCGTGAATTCGGCTCAAAGCGTTCTGGCTGGGTGCGCAGCGCCGGCAGATAGTGATTGCCGCCTTCCGCGGCGGTCATGATAAACGCGGCCGAGCGCGCCAGTTCGGCCTGGGGCAGCGTCACTTCTTCTGTCGCGCCGAGCGCACTGGCCGCTACCGCCACCGCCGCGCGCGCCTCATCGCTGCACCAGTCAGCGAAAAAGCCGCCCAGCACCGCGCTGCGCAGCTTTTCGCTACCTGCAGAGAGCCTGTCACTGACCGGTTCCGCAGGCCGCGCCGCCTGGAATGCATCGCTGGCGTCGCCGCCCTGCAGCGCATCGTAGACCAGACTCAAATCTTCCACCGAGCGGGCAAACGGACCGATGTGATCGAGGCTGGCGACAAACGGATGGCTGCCACTGCGCGACAGACGACCAAAGGTAGGTTTCAGGCCGAAAATGCCGCACAGCGAAGCAGGCACGCGAATCGAGCCGTTGGTGTCGGTGCCGAGTGAAAAGTGCACCAGCCCGGCAGCGACGGCTGCCGCGGAACCGCCAGATGAGCCACCGGCCACGCGCGACAGATCGCGCGGGTTGCGGGTGGCACCATAATGGGTGTTCTCGGTGGTAAAGCCGTAAGCGTAGGCGTCCATATTCAGCATGCCGGAGAGCAGCGCGCCGCTCTGCTGCAGCTTAGAGACCGCCCACGCATCCTGCTGTGCCACCGGTCGCTCGCTGAACAGGCTGGCACCGGCAAGCGTGCTGTGACCGGCGACGTCAAACAGGTTTTTTACCGCATAGGGAATGCCAGCCAGCGCCGGCAGCGGCTCGCCGCGCTGACGCTGCTGATCCAGCCGATCGGCTTCCCGCAGCATGCGCTGCGCGGTGACGGCGGTCCAGGCGTTGATGGCCGGGTTATGCTGTTCAATGGCGGCCAGCGTCTGTTGTGCGATGTCGCGCGCGCTGAGATCGCCCTGCGCCAGTGCCTGCTGCAGCTGGCTAATCGATAAGGCTGCCAGCGTCATGGATGAAACACTCCCGCCACTTCCAGGCGATCGTCCAGCGGCAGCGCCATCAGCGGCTGCGCCATCGCGGCGATACGGTTAAACTGCGTCAGCAGTTCGGCGCGGCGCGTGTCGTCCAGCTCCAGCGCCAGAATCTGTTCCATTTGGGCGATATAGGTTGCCCAGTCCGGTTGTGCACTCATGATTGTCTCCGTTAAAAACCGGCAGCGCTGCCGTTGCTGCGCGGATCAAACGCGCCTTCCAGCATGCCATTGTTGTGTCTGACGATGGCGCCGGCGTGGCCCACCACTTCACTGTATTCAGCCAGCAGTTCGACCTCATGACCGAGCGCGCGCAGTTGCTGCACGGTTTCAGGCGCGATGCGCGCCTCCAGCTTGAGGGAGTCCGAGGATTGGCCCCAGGTGCGGCCAAGCAGCCAGCGCGGTGCGCTGACCGCCTGCTGCAGCGGCTGGCCCTGAATGACATAGCGGGTAAAGATCGCCGCCTGGGTTTGCGGCTGGCCATCACCGCCCATTGAGCCGTACACCAGCGTGCGGCCATCCTTCAGGCGCGCCGCCGCTGGATTGAGCGTATGGAACGGCTGTTTGCCCGGTGCCAGCGTCAGCAGGTGATCCGGCTGCAGGCTGAACGCCGCGCCACGGTTTTGCCAGGTAATGCCGGTGCCGGGCAGCACGACGCCGCTGCCAAATTCGTGGTAAATGCTCTGGATAAAGGAGACCGCCAGGCCGCTGCTGTCCATCACCCCCATCCACACGGTATCGCCCGGTCCGCGTCCGGTGCCCCAGGGCGCGGCGCGATCGTCCTGCACCTGCGCGGCCAGCGTGCCGAGATAATCGGCATTCAGCAGCGACTGCACATCAATCGCCATGTGACGCGGATCGGTGATGTGTTGATCGCGCAAGGCAAAGGCCTGTTTGGTGGCTTCAACGATGCGGTGCACCGTCTGCGCTTCACTGGCGTCGGCCATCGCCAGACGATCGGTGATCCCGAGGATCGCCAGCGACACCAGCCCCTGCGTTGGCGGCGTCATGTTCCAGATATCGCCTTCGCTGTGCGCGAGGTGCAGCGGCGTGCAGCGCCGGGCGCGCTGCCGGTGTAAATCGTCCAGCGTAATCGGCATGCCGAGCGCGCCCATTTCGCGCGCCAGATGGTGCGCCAGCTCACCGCGATAAAAGCTCTCCAGCCCTTGCTCGCTCAGCACGCTCAGCGTCTGCGCCAGCGCCGGCTGGGTAAAACGACTGCCGGCGGCAGGCGGTGCGCCATCAGGCAGAAAGGTGGCAGCAAAACCGGGCTGATGTTGCAGCTCATGCTGTTTTGCCGCCGTCGCTGCTGCCTGCGAGGCGGTGACCGGAATGCCATCGGCCGCATAGCGAATCGCATCGCGCAGCAAACGACTCAGCGGCAGCGGCGTCGCGCCCAGTTCCTGCGCCAGCGTCAGCGCTTCCTGCCAGCCGCTGACGGTGCCGGCAACCGTCAGTGCCGCTTTAGGGCCGCGATGCGGAATATGGCTCTCACCGTGATAGAAGTCGGGGTGCGCCAGCGAACCGGCGGCGCCGCTGGCATCGATAGCAATCGGATCGCCACCGGGCGGCACCACCAGCCAGAAGCCGTCGCCGCCGAGACCATTCATGTGTGGGTAGACCACCGCGATGGTCGCCGCAGCCGCCACCATCGCTTCCAGCGCGTTGCCGCCTTCACGCAGTACCGCCAGTGCGCTTTCACTGGCAAGGTGATGCGGCGTCACCGCCATGCCCATCGGGGCCATATTGCTTTGAATCATAATGAACTGTTCCCGGATTATTCTTTTGTAGCGGCGCGATTTGGCGCGCTGGATAGGGAAAACAAGCGCAACAAATTGCGCCGCTACCAGTCTGTAGCAATGGTAAAGCAAGAGCCGTTCCAGTTTTGGTGTTACGCCAGCCTGGATCGATTTATGCTAGCTTGTGATGAAACGAAAGTTACAGGACCGATGATGAAACAGCTCGATGAACGCCTTCGCAGTCACTATCCGCAACTGTCGCCGCAGGAGCAGCGCATTGCTGACTTTGTGTTTGACCATTTTGATGATCTGATTAGCTATAACAGCGCTGAGCTGGCGCGGCTCAGCGGCGTATCAAAGGCCACGGTGAGTCGGCTGTTCAAACGCCTCGGCTATGAAAAATACAAAGACATGCGTGATGAGCTGCGCACCCTGCGCCAGAGCGGAATGCCGCTGACCGATAACCGCGACGCGGTGCAGGGCAACACGCTGCTGTCGCGCCATTACAAGCAGGAGATGGCGAATCTGACGCAGTGGGTCAACAGCATTGACGCCCGGCAGTTTAGCGAGGTGATTGCTGCGCTGGGCGCCGCACGGCGGGTGTTCATCATTGGGATGCGCAACGCGTATCCGGTGGCGCTGCACCTGCGTCAGCAGCTGCTGCAGGCGCGCGCCCAGGTGCAGGTGTTGCCACAGCCAGGGCAGACGCTGGGCGAAGAGCTGGTGGACATGACGCCGGAAGATGTGGTGGTGGTGATGGCGTTTCGCCGCCGGCCACGCATCATTCGTCCACTGATGCAGCAGCTGCAGCAGAGCGGCATCCCGGTGCTGGCGCTGTGTGAACCGCAGGCGCAGGGCATTCTCACCCTGGCGCGCTGGCAGCTGTGCGCACCGCTCGACAGCGTTTCCGCCTTTGACAGCTACGCCTCGGCAATGAGCCTGATCAACCTGCTGGCTAACGCGCTGCTGCACGAAATGCTGTCGCAGGGGCGTCAGCGCATCCACCAGATTGCCGATCTTTACCAGCAGCTCGATGAGCTGGAACACCGCTAAAGGGCACTGTTTTGGTGCTTTGCACCTTTTTTGATCGCGTCCGCTGACGGGGTGATCCCCGTTATGATGCGCCCACAACCGCCTCAAATCCTCCGCTTAGCCGCTGCGTTTGCTGCCCGTTGTGGTTGGCACATTAGTTGCAAATCAATTTATCAAGAATCTTTTGTTTCACCATTAACTCACCGGGGTGCATAATGAACAAAGTATTACTGGCAGTAGCAGGAGCAGCATTGCTGCTGGCGCAGGCAGGCAGCGCCATGGCCGATCAGCTGCAGGATATCCAGAAGCGTGGCGTGATTCGCGTGGCGGTGCCGCAGGACTTCCCGCCGTTTGGCTCGGTTGGTACCGATCTGCAGCCGCAGGGCTATGACATCGACATGGCGAAATACCTCGCGAAGCAGATGAAACTGAAGTTGCAGCTGGTGCCGGTGACCAGCGCCAACCGCGTGCCGTATCTGCAGACCGACAAGGTCGACCTGGTGATCTCCAGCATGGGCAAAAACGCCGAGCGCGAAAAAGTGATCGACTTCAGCCGCGCCTACGCACCGTTCTTCCTCGGCGTGTTCGGCCCGAAAGGCGAGACGCTGAAAGATGCGGCGGCGCTGAGCGGTAAATCGATTGGCGTGACGCGCGGTGCGGTAGAGGACATGGTACTGAGCGATGTTGCTCCGAAAGATGCTCAGGTGAAGCGCTACGAAGATAACAACACCACGCTGTCCGCCTATCTCTCCGGTCAGGTGCAGTATGTCGCTACCGGTAACCTGGTGGTCGCGGCGATTGCGCGCCAGAACGCGGAAAAAGCCCCGGTGCCGCAGTTTATGCTGAAAGATTCACCGTGCTTTATCGGCCTGAAAAAGAATGAGCCAGCGCTGAAAGAGAAAGTG
Source organism: Pantoea sp. SGAir0184 (assembly GCF_043544755.1). Taxonomy (NCBI): domain Bacteria; kingdom Pseudomonadati; phylum Pseudomonadota; class Gammaproteobacteria; order Enterobacterales; family Erwiniaceae; genus Pantoea; species Pantoea sp. SGAir0184. The sequence goes on along the minus strand of NZ_CP028050.1, from coordinate 3,332,757 downwards.
AACGCACTGATTGAGCAGGGTATTAAAGACGGCACGCTGAACAAGCTGTCGGAAGAGTGGCTGAAAGCGCCGCTGCCTGCCAACCTCGGCGCATAACAGGAACGGCCAATGATTGGGCAACTTAACTTTGCAGATCTCTGGCCGCACTGGCCAGAGCTGCTGGCCGGACTGTGGGTCACGGTGCAGCTTACGGTGCTGGCAACGGTGGGCGGTGTCGGACTGGGTATTCTCGGCGCGGCGCTGCGCAGCGGCAAACCGGGCTGGGCCAGCCGCCTGTGGGGCATCTACGTCGAGCTGATTCGCAACACGCCGTTTGTGGTACAGCTGTTTTTTATCGTGTTTGGTCTGCCTAATCTCGGGCTGAAACTGACGGCCGGTGAAGCGGCGCTGCTGGCGATGCTGATTAACCTTGGCGCCTATAGCACTGAAATCATCCGTGCCGGTATCCAGGTCACGCCGCGCGGGCAGTGGGAAGCGGGGCGCGTGCTCGGGCTGAGCCGCACGCAAACCTTCATCCGCGTGGTGCTGCCGCCCTCGCTGCAGCGCATTTATCCGGCGCTGGTCAGCCAGTGCATCATTGTGATGCTCGGCTCGTCGGTGGTGTCGCAGGTCTCGTATGAAGAGCTGACGTTTGCCGCCAACCTGATTCAGTCGCGCACCTTTTTGAGTTTTGAAGTCTATCTGGTGACCACGCTGATCTATCTGGCGTTGTCGATTGCCATGCGTCAGCTGCTGCTGGCGCTGGGTCGCAAATGGTTTGGAGCGCAGCCGGCATGACAACGTTTACTGACTGGGACATCCTGCGCAACCTGCTGCTGGCGGCGCGCTGGACGATTTTGCTGTCGCTGGTGGCCTTTTTCGGCGGCACGCTGGTGACACTGCCGCTGCTGTTTCTGCGTCTGCTGCAGCGTCGCTGGCTCACCCGCCTGATTCGCTGTTATACCGAGCTGTTTCAGGGCACGCCGCTGCTGATGCAGCTGTTTCTTGCCTTCTTCGGCGTCGGCCTGTTCGGCATCGATGTCGCGCCCTGGACGGCAGCGTCGCTGGCGCTGACGCTGTATACCAGCGCGTTTTTACTGGATATCTGGTACGGCAGCATTCGCGCGCTGCCAAAAGGGCAGTGGGAAGCGTCGCGCTGCCTCGGCCTGAACTTTGGCCAGACACTGTATCGCGTGGTGGCACCGCAGGCGATCCGCATCGCCATCGCGCCGACCGTTGGCTTTGCCGTGCAGGTGATCAAGGGTACCGCGCTGGCGTCGATTATCGGCTTTGTCGAGCTGACCAAAGCCGGCACCATTCTTAACAATGTGACGTATCAGCCCTTCAAGGTGTTTGGCCTGGTGGCGCTCGGTTACTTCCTGATGTGTTATCCGCTGTCGCGTTACAGCCAGTACCTGGAGAAAAAATTCAATGCCGCTCATCACCATTAATCAGGTCCAGAAGTACTACGGTGATAACCACGTACTGAAAGGGGTCGATCTGGATATCGACAACGGCGAAGTGATTTCCATCATTGGCCGCAGCGGCTCTGGCAAAAGTACCCTGCTGCGCTGCATGAATGGGCTGGAAGGCTATCAGGAAGGCAGCATTAAACTGGGCGGCATGACGATTACCGATCGTGAATCGCAGGCGCGTGAAATCAGCCGCTCGGTGGGCATGGTGTTTCAGAACTTCAACCTGTTTCCGCACATGACCGCGCTGGAAAACGTGATGCTGGCACCGCGCCGCGTGCTGAAAAAGAGCGAGGCGGAGTGCCGCACGCTGGCGACGCAGATGCTGGAAAAAGTCGGGCTCGGCGAGCGCCTCAATTATTACCCGGCCAACCTGTCGGGCGGTCAGCAGCAGCGTGTGGCGATTGCCCGCGCGCTGGCAATGCAGCCAAAAGTTTTACTCTGTGACGAAATCACCTCGGCGCTCGATCCGGAACTGGTGGGTGAAGTGCTGAAAGTGCTGGAGCAGCTGGCTGCCGAAGGCATGACGCTGATCCTCGTCACCCATGAAATGAACTTCGCCCGCGACGTGGGCGATCGCGTGGTGTTTATGCATCAGGGGCGCGTGTGGGAGCAGGGCGACAGCAAAACGCTGTTTGCTAACCCACAAACCGCCGAGCTGAAGCAGTTTATTTCGACCGTGCGTCTGTAACCGAACAATAAGGAACCCCTCATGGATATCAGCCAGTTTTCGCAAATCAATCCGCCGCAGCGTCTGCTGATGGGACCGGGCCCGATCAACGCCGATCCGCGCGTGCTGCGCGCCATGTCGAGCCAGCTGCTGGGGCAGTACGATCCGGCGATGACGCACTATATGAACGAGGTGATGGCGCTGTACCGTGGCGTATTCCGCACCGAAAACCGCTGGACTCTGCTGATTGATGGCACCTCACGCGCCGGGATCGAAGCCATCCTGCTGTCGGCGATTCGCCCGGGCGATAAAGTGCTGGTGCCGGTGTTCGGCCGCTTCGGCCATCTGCTGTGCGAAATCGCCCGTCGCTGCCGCGCGGACGTGCACACCATCGAGGTACCGTGGGGCGAGGTGTTTACGCCGGACCAGATCGAAGATGCGATCAAAAAAGTCAAACCGCGCCTGCTGCTGACGGTGCAGGGCGATACTTCAACCACCATGCTGCAGCCGCTGGAGCAGCTCGGCGCGATTTGCCGCCAGTACGGCGTGCTGTTATACACCGATGCCACCGCGTCACTGGGCGGCAATCCGCTGGAAACCGATGCCTGGGGGCTGGATGCGGTCTCTGCCGGCATGCAGAAATGCCTCGGCGGTCCGTCCGGCACCTCGCCGATCACCCTGAGTCCGCAGATGGAAGCGGTGATCCGCCAGCGTAAGTGCGTTGAGCAGGGCATCCGCACCGATGCGCATCAGGATGGCGACGACGAGATGATCTACTCCAACTACTTCGATCTCGGCATGATCATGGATTACTGGGGACCAGAGCGGCTCAACCACCATACCGAAGCCACCTCTGCGCTATTTGGCGCACGTGAATGTGCCCGCCTGATCCTGCAGGAAGGGCTGGATAACGGCATCGCACGCCACAAACTGCACGGTGATGCGCTGCTGAAAGGCATTCAGGGCATGGGGCTGGAAACCTTTGGCGATCTCAGACACAAGATGAACAACGTGCTTGGCGTGGTGATCCCGCAGGGCATCAACGGCGACCAGGTACGCAAATTGATGCTGGACGATTTCGGCATTGAGATTGGCACCTCGTTCGGTCCGCTGCACGGCAAAGTGTGGCGCATCGGCACCATGGGCTACAACGCGCGCAAAGATTGCGTGATGCTGACGCTGAGCGCGCTGGAGTCCGTGCTGAATCACGTCGGTTTCCGCACCACTCAGGGTGCGGCGCTGCAGGCCGCCTGGGACCACTACGGGAGCCACGCATGAGTCATAGCCTGATGAGCGCCGGTGAGGCGCAGTCAGCGGCGGCGCGGGTGATGGCGCGCTGTGACGCGCTGGCAGCAATCAGTGAGAGCGAAGAGGGACTGACCCGCGTCTATCTGTCGCCGGAGCAGGTGCGCGCCAACGCGCGCGTTGCTGAGTGGATGCAGGCGGCGGGCATGCACACCTGGCAGGATGCGGTCGGCAATATCTGCGGACGCTACGAGGCGGCAGAGCCGGGTGCACCGGCGCTGCTGCTCGGCTCGCACCTTGATACGGTGCGCAACGCCGGACGTTACGACGGCATGCTGGGCGTGCTGAGCGCCATCGAAACCGTACAGTGGCTGCACGACCATCAGCAGCGCCTGCCGCTGGCGATTGAAATCGTCGGCTTCGGCGACGAAGAGGGCACGCGCTTTGGCATCACGCTGCTCGGCAGCCGCGGCCTCACCGGCAGCTGGCCGGAAAGCTGGGTGTCGCATCCGGACGGCAACGGCATTACGGTGGCGCAGGCGATGCAGGACCTCGGCCTGGACGCGGCGCTGATCCCGCAGGCGGCACGTGAGGTGAGCGACATTGTGGCTTATCTCGAACTGCACATTGAGCAGGGACCGTGTCTGGAACAGGACGATTTGGCGCTTGGTGTGGTGACGGCGATTAACGGCGCGCGCCGTCTTAACTGCCGCTTTGTCGGGGAGGCCGGTCATGCCGGCACGGTGCCGATGACGCACCGCAAAGACGCGCTGGCAGCAGCGGCAGAGTGGATGGTGTTTGTGGAACAGGCCACGCAGGATCAGGATGCGCAGCTGGTGGCAACGGTGGGCACGCTGAGCTGTCTGCCGGGCGCCGTTAACGTTATCCCCGGCGAGGTGCAGCTGTCGCTGGACGTGCGCGGACCGCAGGATGAACCGCTGGAACGTCTGCTCTCCAGCCTGCTGACCCAGGCGGAAGCCATCGCGCTGCGGCGCGGGCTCAGCTTCAGCGCTAACGAGTACTATCGCATCGCGGCCACCGCCTGTGATACGCGGCTGCAGCAGGCGCTGAGCCATGCGGTAGAAACCGTACAGGGGCGCAGTCTGGCGCTGCCGAGCGGAGCCGGTCACGACGCGATCGCGATGGCTGAGCGCTGGCCGGTGGGCATGCTGTTTGTGCGCAACCATCGCGGTATCAGCCATCATCCGGCGGAATCGGTGCAGGTGGCCGATGTGGCGCTCGGCGTGCAGGCCTATCTGCAGGCGGTGTGCGATCTGGCGCGCAGCTAAAGGAGCCGCGAAATGGATCTGAACGATTTTAATCAGGCGAGCGCCGCGCAGGCGCAGGCGGCGATTGCCCACTGCGTGGCGATTCCCGCCTGGCAGCAGGCGCTGGTGGCGGCGCGGCCGTTCGCCAGCCTGACGGCGCTGTACACCACGGCGCAACAGCTGGCGCAGGCGTGGCAGGGCGACGCCTTGCAGCAGGCGCTGAGCGCCCATCCGCGCATCGGCGAAAAAGCGCAGGGCGCGGGTAAAGAGGCCGCGCTGTCGCAGCAGGAACAGGCGGCGATGCAGCAGGCTAACGGCGCGCTGCAGCTGGCGATGCTGGCCGGTAATGAGCGCTATGAGCAGCGCTTCGGCCGGGTGTTTCTGATTCGCGCCAAGGGGCGCAGCGGTGAACAGATGCTGGCGGAATTGCAGCGCAGGCTCAACAATGATGAAGAGACTGAGCAGCAGGAAGCGCTGGCGCAGCTGCGGGAAATTACCCTGTTACGGCTTAAGGAGAGCATCACATGAGCACCATCACCACCCATATTCTCGACACCGCGCTGGGCAAACCGGCGATTGGCGTCGCGATGTCGCTGGAGCAGAACAGCCCTGAAGGCTGGCTGCCGGTGGCCGAGGGCGAAACCGACAGCGACGGGCGCATCAAAGATCTCACGCCTGAACCGCTGGCGCCGGGCCACTATCGCTTAACTGCGGAGATCGGTGACTATTTCGCCGCCGACGGGCGTGATGCGCTGTACGTCAGCGCGCAGATTGATTTTGTGATTGGCTCCGCCGGCAGCCATTATCACCTGCCGTTCCTCATTTCCCCATGGTCGTGGTCGACTTACCGCGGAAGTTAATCCAGGTCGCCATCAATGGCGCAATGCTTGTCTTTTAAATTGTAAATCCGCTTAACAACGGTTGCGTTTTGGTAGCGGCGCAATTTATTGCGCGATAAATCGCGCCGCTACGAATCTTGTGCGACTTGCAGTACCGGCTTCACACCCTCTCAGGCCCGCTGAAATTCGTGCTCTCTATCACAAACCTCGCGCTTGAAAGCCAGTAACTATCAAAACCTTCGGTCCATCCAAATATATTCTGCAACACGGTGCGGTTATCTTAACCGGACAACGTGAAGCCAATGGAGCCGAGAAATGAGCACGCCCGAAAATAATGATAATGCAGCCGCCTCAGGAAAATGCCCCTTTCATCATGGAGCATCGGAAGAGAAAAGCGTTTTAGCGCGTGGCGCCGGAAGCGGGACCACTAACCGCGACTGGTGGCCAAACATGCTGCGCGTCGATCTGTTAAACCAGCATTCCAGCCGTTCTAACCCCCTCAGTGACACTTTCAACTACCGTGAAGAGTTCAGCAAGCTGGATTACGCCGCGCTGAAAGCCGACATTCGTGCGCTGCTGACCGACTCGCAATCCTGGTGGCCTGCCGACTGGGGCAGCTACATCGGCTTGTTTATCCGTATGGCATGGCACAGCGCCGGCACCTACCGCACCATCGACGGTCGCGGCGGTTCCGGACGTGGCCAGCAGCGCTTTGCGCCGCTCAACTCCTGGCCGGATAACGTCAGCCTCGACAAAGCACGTCGTCTGCTGTGGCCGGTGAAACAGAAGTATGGCCAGAAAATCTCCTGGGCCGATCTCTACATTCTTGCCGGTAACGTGTCGCTGGAAAACGCCGGCTTCCGTACCTTTGGCTTTGGTGCCGGTCGTGAAGATGTCTGGGAACCGGACATGGACGTGGACTGGGGACATGAGACCGAATGGCTGGCGCACCGCCATCCGGAGAGCCTGGCAAACGCGCCGCTGGGTGCGACGGAAATGGGCCTGATCTACGTGAACCCGGAAGGTCCGGAAGCCAGCGGCGATCCGCGCTCGGCGGCCCCGGCGATTCGCGCCACCTTCGGCAACATGGGCATGAACGATGAAGAGATCGTCGCGCTGATTGCCGGCGGTCACACGCTGGGTAAAACGCACGGTGCCGCTGCGGCCAGCCACGTGGGCGTCGATCCGGAAGCCTCGCCGCTGGAAGCGCAGGGTCTGGGCTGGCACAGCAGCTACGGCAGCGGTGCTGGTGCTGATGCCATTACTTCCGGTCTGGAAGTGGTATGGACGCAAACCCCAACGCAGTGGAGCAACTACTTCTTCGAGAACCTGTTCAAATATGAGTGGGTACAAACGCACAGCCCGGCGGGCGCGATTCAGTTCGAAGCGGTTGATGCCGAAGCGATTATCCCGGATCCGTTCGATCCAGAGAAAAAACGCAAGCCGACCATGCTGGTCACCGACCTGACGCTGCGCTTCGATCCGGAATTCGAGAAGATTTCGCGTCGTTTCCTCAACGATCCGCAGGCGTTCAACGAAGCCTTCGCCCGTGCCTGGTTCAAACTGACGCACCGCGATATGGGACCAAAAGCGCGTTACCTCGGTCCGGAAGTGCCGAAGGAAGATCTGCTGTGGCAGGATCCGTTACCGCAGGCCACGCATCAGCCGACGCCGGATGACATCACCGATCTGAAAGCGAAAATTGCCGCTTCGGGTCTGAGCGTCAGCCAGCTGGTCTCTGCGGCCTGGGCGTCTGCTTCCACCTTCCGTGGCGGCGATAAACGCGGCGGCGCGAACGGTGCCCGTCTGGCGCTGGCACCGCAGAACGGCTGGGCGGTCAACGCCAGCGTCTCCCGCGATGTGCTGCCGGTGCTGCAGAAGATTCAGCAGGAGTCAGGTAAAGCGTCGCTGGCGGATGTGATTGTGCTGGCGGGCAGCGTCGGGATTGAGCAGGCGGCAGCAGCGGCAGGTGTCGCGGTGCAGGTGCCGTTCACGCCGGGCCGCGTGGATGCGCGTCAGGACCAGACGGATGTCGAGTCATTCAACGTACTGCAGCCGCTGGCCGATGGTTTCCGTAACTATCGCCGCGTACAGGGCGGTTCTTCCACCGAAACCCTGCTGCTGGACAAAGCGCAACAGCTGACGCTGAGCGCGCCAGAGCTGACGGTACTGCTGGGTGGTCTGCGCGTGCTGGGCACCAACTTCGACGGCAGCGCGCACGGCGTGTTTACCGATCGCGTGGGCGTGTTGAGCAACGACTTCTTCATCAATCTGCTGGATATGCGCACCGCATGGCGCGCCACCGATGAGAGCGCTGAGCTGTTCGAAGGCCGCGATCGTCAGAGCGGAGAAGTGAAGTACAGCGCCACCCGCGCCGATCTGGTGTTTGGTTCTAACGCCATCCTGCGCGCGCTGGCGGAAGTTTACGCCAGCAGCGATGCGAAGCAGAAGTTCGTTAACGACTTCGTGGCCGCCTGGACCAAAGTGATGAACCTCGACCGGTTCGATCTGTAAGCAACTGACGTGAATAACGCGAACCCCGGCCTGGCCGGGGTTTTTTATTACTTCAGCGTATATTCATCCGCGTCGCGCCAGGCCGGGAAGCGTTCGCGATAGTCCTGCAGCGCCTCCAGTGATAACTCGGCGTCGAGGCGCGCGCGGGCGAAGGGTTCAGCGGCCGCGAGGATCTCACCCTGCGGCGAGATAATCCGGCTGTCGCCGCTGTATTGATGCTGATTGCCGTCACTGCCGACGCGGTTACAACCGGCTACATAGGCCTGATTCTCAATGGCGCGCGCCAGCAGCAGCGCCTGCCAGTGCAGCGCGCGCGGTGCCGGCCAGTTGGCGACGTACAGCGCCAGATCATAATCATTCTGGTTGCGCGAAAACACCGGGAAGCGCAGGTCGTAGCAAATCTGCGGCAGAATACGCCAGCCGCGCCAGTGGAACACCTCGCGCGTTTCACCGGGCACATAGTGCTGGTGCTCATTGGCCATGCGGAACAGATGGCGTTTGTCGTACTGGTGCAGCGTGCCGTCGGGCTCCACCAGCAGGAAACGGTTTACCGCGGCCTGGTCGCTCTGAATCGCCGCGCTGCCGCCGACCAGGGCATTCAGGGCTTTGGCATGACCGTGCAGCCACGCCACTACCTGATCCTGCGGCAGCGAACTGGCCGCCGCCTCCATGGCAAAGCCGGTGGTAAACATCTCCGGCAGCAGGATGACATCGCGGCCCGTCAAGCCCTGCAGCACCTCATCAAAATGGCGCAGGTTGGCCGCGCCATCCATCCAGCTCAGGGTTTCCTGTAATACGGTAAGTTTTAAAGCTGACATAAACGCTCCGCAGCGGCGTCGAGCGTCGCTTCCTGTTTAGCAAAGCACAGGCGAATGAGCTTGTGCGGGAAAGGGTCCGCGCAGAACACCGACAGCGGAATCGCCGCCACGCCTACTTCGCGGGTTAACCACTGGCAGAAACTGACATCATCCAAATCGGAAATGGCGCTGTAATCCACCAGCAGGAAATAGGTGCCGGCACAGGGCAGCACCTTAAACCGGCTGGCGGCCAGCGCCTGCGTCAGGCGGTCACGCCGGGCGCGATAGAATGCCGGCAGCGCATCAATATGTTCCGGCTGCTGGCGCAGCATATCGGCAATCGCCAGCTGCGCCGGGGTATTCACTGAAAAAGTGAGATACTGATGCACTTTGCGGATTTCGGCGCTGATCGCCGCCGGAGCGATGCAGTAACCCACTTTCCAGCCGGTCATATGAAAGGTTTTGCCGAAGGATGAGACTGCGATGGCGCGCTGACGCAGGTCGGCATGTGCCAGCACGCTGGCATGGCCCTGCTCATCAAAACAGATGTGCTCATAGACTTCATCGCTGAGCACATAAATTTCCTGTCCGGCGATCGCCTGCCACAGCGCGGCGTAGTCGCTGGCGTGCCACACGGTGGCGGACGGATTATGCGGTGTGTTGACGATCACCAGCCGGGTGCGCGCGTTGAGCAGGCTGCTGAAGGCCTGCCAGTCGACCTGAAAAGCGGGCGGCTGCAGCGCGATGCGTTTCAGCACGCCGCCAGCCAGCTGAACCGCCGGCGCATAGCTGTCGTAGCTGGGATCGAAGCAGATCACCTCGTCGCCCGGCCGCACCAGCGCGGTGATCGCGGCATACAGCGCTTCGGTCGCGCCCGCCGTCACGGTGATGTCGCTGTTGATATCCGGCCGGTGACCGTACATATCTGCGGTTTTTTCGGCGATCGCCTCGCGCAGCGGCAGGGTGCCAATCATCGGCGCGTACTGGTTAGCGCCTTCGCTGACGTGATGTGCCAGGCGCTGCTGCAAATAGCGCGGGCCGTCAAAATCGGGAAAGCCCTGTGACAGGTTGATGGCGTTGTGCTGGGCGGCGAGGGCGCTCATTTGGGTAAAAATGGTGGTGCCGAGCGCCGGTAGTTTGCTCTCGGGGATCAGGTTGGGCTGCGTCATTATCGGGTGCCTTAAGCGCGAATGTCGTTGCGGAGTAACCTTGTGCAGCAGCCACTATAAACAGGATGTTAACACTTGGCAATCGAGACGCTTAGACGTCTAAACGCGAATGGCGCAGGCGCTGAGCGCGCTTATCCCGCGCCGCAGGCCATAAAAAAAGCCTCCGGCTGGAGGCTTTTTACGGTTACGCCGCTTCGCTGGGGCGGGCGCTCGGTTTGGGTTTACTTTCCGGTTTGGCCACCGCCAGCGCCTCGGGTGCAAAATCATCCACGTTGATGGCCTTCAGCCGGCTGGCTTCGGCCCGCGTCAGCACCTTCGCTTCACTCTCGTCAATCCAGCCTTCTTTCAGCGCGCGCTGGGCCAGCGCATCCAGCCGGGTGAAGGAAAAGTGTTTTTTCTGCTGCTGACACAGACGATCGTGAATCACTTCCGCCGCCATCACATCCTGCAGCGCCTGCTCCAGCTGACCGGCCGGGTTATGCTCACTCGGCGTCAGATACTGGCCACGGCCCAGACGGGTGCGGGTTGCGGACGGCAGCTGCAGCATTTTGGCCAGCTTATGATCCAGTTTATCGGACGGTGCCGGGCAGTGTTTGCCGCCGGCGAAAATCACCAGCCGCAGCGCACCTGCAACCAGGCGATTCGGGAAGTTACGCAGCAGATCGTCCATCGCCACTTCCGCCTGATGCAGCGCATCCTGCACGCCCCAGTGCACCAGCGGCAGATCCGCCTCGTTGCGGCCTTCATCGTCATAGCGTTTCAGCGTGGCGGATGCCAGATACATCTGACTCAGCACATCGCCGAGGCGTGCCGAAATACGTTCGCGACGTTTCAGGCTACCGCCCAGCACCGCCATCGACACATCCGACAGCAGCGCAAGGTTGGCGCTCAGGCGGTTCAGCTGCTGATAGTAGCGGCGGGTTGCGTCACGGGTTGGCGTAGCGCTGGTGCGGCCGCCGGTCAGGCCAAGCCACAGGCTGCGCACTTTATTGCTGCCGACGTGGCCGATATGGCTGAACAGCGCGCGGTCAAAGGCGACGAGATCGTTCTTCGCGGCGGCGTTCATCTCTTCCAGCACCCACGGGTGGCAGCGGATTGCGCCCTGGCCAAAGATAATCATGCTGCGCGTCAGGATGTTCGCGCCCTCAACGGTGATGGCGATCGGGGCGCCCTGATAGGCACGCGCCAGGAAGTTATTCTCGCCAAGCATGATGCCTTTACCGCCGGCGATATCCATTGCATCAATGATGGCGCGCTGGCCGCGATGGGTGCAGTGGTATTTAACAATCGCTGACAGCACCGCCGGTTTTTCGCCCAGCATAATGCCGCTGGTGATCAGCGTCGCCGCCGCGTCCATCACGTAAGCGTTACCGGCGATGCGCGCCAGCGGCTCCTCAATCCCTTCCATTTTACCGATAGAGACTTTGAACTGGCGGCGAATGTGCGCGTAGGCACCGGTCGCCAGCGCCAGGCTTTTCAGGCTGCCGGTGGCGTTAGACGGCAGGGTAATGCCGCGTCCTACCGACAGGCACTCAACCAGCATGCGCCAGCCCTGACCGGCCATCGCCGGACCGCCGATGATGTAATCGATCGGCACAAAGATATCTTTGCCGCGCGTCGGCCCGTTCTGGAACGGCACGTTCAGCGGGAAGTGACGTCTGCCAATCTCAACGCCTGGCGTATGGGTCGGGATCAGCGCACAGGTAATGCCCAGCTCTTCGGTTTCGCCCAGCAGATGATCGGGGTCGGAGAGCTTAAAGGCGAGGCCGAGCACGGTGGCAATCGGCGCCAGGGTAATGTAGCGCTTGTTCCAGGTCAGGCGCATGCCCAGCACCTGCTGGCCCTGCCAGTCGCCCATGCACACCACGCCGGTATCCGGAATGGCACCGGCGTCGGAGCCCGCTTCCGGGCTGGTCAGCGCAAAGCAGGGGATTTCATCGCCGCGCGCGAGGCGTGGCAGGTAGTGATCTTTCTGCTCATCGGTACCGTAATGCTGCAGCAGTTCACCCGGACCCAGCGAGTTCGGCACGCCGACGGTGATCGCCAGGATCCCGGACACGCCTGCCAGTTTTTGCAGCACACGCGCCTGCGCGTAAGCGGAAAACTCCAGACCGCCGTACTCTTTTTTGATGATCATGGCAAAGAAGCGGTGCTGCTTGAGGTAAGCCCACAGCTCCGGCGGCAGATCGGCCATTTCATGGGTGATTTCGAAGTCGTTAGCCATGCGGCAGGCTTCTTCTACCGGGCCATCCAGAAACGCCTGTTCCTCTTCGGTCAGGCGCGGCTGCGGGTAGTTGTGCAGTTTCTGCCAGTCCGGTTTGCCGCGAAACAGATCGCCTTCCCACCAGGTGGTACCGGCGTCGATCGCCTCTTTTTCGGTGCGCGACATCGGCGGCATCACCTTCTGGAAGCTGTGCAGAGCCGGCTTAGAGAACATGCTGCGGCGCATCGCCGGCAGGTTGAAAGGCAGCAGAATAATGGCCAGCGGCAGCAGCAGCCACGGCGTCCACAGGCCGGTGGCGGCCAGTGCCGCGGTCCACAGCAGCACAATCGCACTGCTGAGCCGCAGTGAAACCTGATGGTAGAAGAGGGCGCTAATTAACACCAGCGTCGCGATGATCGAGGCAAGCAACATAATGAACCGCTCCGTAAGTTGTAAGAGGTCTGACCTGTTAGTGATAAGGTTTAGAGCAGCGCACGAAATTTATCAATCTGTTTACATCGCAATTACAACCGAACTCACAAAATCGCGCCGGCAAGCGGACGTCAGCGCGGCGTCGCGCTTTTCCCTGCTGCGGGCGCTTTGCGGCTCTGGCCCATTCCGTTAAACTTGCTGGGTCAATTTTCCTCTAAAGGACATCCCTATGTATCAGGACATTATTCGCTCAGAACTCAATGAAGCCGCCGATACGCTCAATAAGTTCCTGAGTGATGAAGCCAACATTCACGCCATTCAGCGCGCAGCCGTGCTGCTGGCCGACAGCTTCAAAGCCGGTGGCAAAGTGCTCTCCTGCGGCAACGGCGGCTCGCACTGCGATGCCATGCACTTCGCTGAGGAGCTGACCGGGCGCTACCGCGAAAATCGTCCTGGCTATCCGGCCATCGCCATTTCGGATGTCAGCCATCTCTCCTGCGTCAGCAACGATTTTGGCTACGACTACGTGTTCTCCCGCTACATCGAGGCGGTCGGGCGCGAGGGCGATGTGCTGCTGGGGCTGTCCACTTCGGGTAACTCGGCCAACATCATCAAAGCCGTAGAAGCCGCGCGCGCCAAAGGCATGAAAGTGATTACCCTGACCGGCAAAGACGGTGGCAAAATGGCCGGTACGGCCGATATCGAAATTCGCGTGCCGCACTTTGGTTATGCCGATCGCATCCAGGAGATTCACATCAAAGTGATCCACATCCTGATGCTGTTAATCGAAAAAGAGATGGTTAAGTGATGACGTGCTCCTCCCGCGCCCGCGGGAGGTTCTGATAAGGCGGTTGCTATGTGCGAATTGCTCGGGATGAGCGCCAATGTCCCCACGGATATCTGTTTCAGTTTTACCGGTCTGGTGCAGCGTGGCGGTGCAACCGGGCCGCACAAAGATGGCTGGGGCATCACCTTTTACGAAGATAAAGGCTGCCGCACGTTTAAAGATCCGCTGCCGAGCTACAACTCGCCGATTGCCCGCCTGGTGCAGGAGTATCCGATCAAGTCGCATTCGGTGGTGGCGCATATTCGTCAGGCCAATCGCGGCCAGGTATCACTGGAAAATACCCATCCGTTTACCCGCGAACTGTGGGGCCGCAACTGGACTTACGCGCATAACGGCCAGCTAAAGGGCTATCGCCAGCTGGAGACCGGGCATTTCCGTCCGGTAGGCGAAACCGACAGCGAAAAGGCGTTTTGCTGGATTCTGCATAAGCTGGCTGAGCGCTATCCGCGCACGCCGGGCAACTGGCCGGCGGTGTTTCGCTATGTGGCGGAACTGGCGGCGGAGCTGCGCCAGAAGGGCGTATTCAATATGCTGCTGTCTGACGGACGCTATCTGATGGCCTTCTGCTCAACGAATCTGTACTGGATTACGCGCCGCGCGCCGTTTGGCAAAGCGAAGCTGCTCGATCAGGATGTGGAGATTGATTTTTTGCAGCAGACCACGCCGAAAGACGTGGTGACGGTGATTGCGACGCAGCCGCTGACCGGTAATGAAACCTGGCACCGCATCGTGCCAGGTGAGTGGGCATTATTTTACCTGGGTGAGCGCCAGGAATGATTTCGACGCCGCTTCCGGCGTGGTCATGACCGGCGTGTTGTTCACCGCATACTGACCGGTTGCCGTCACGTTGACCGTTGGCGGCACGTGGTATTTGGCGAAGTAAGCATAGCCCGGCTGCAGTTCACGCCAGAAGCTGATGTAAGTCGAGTAACGATGACGCTGCATGTTGCTGTCGGTCATGCGGAACGGGAAGATGTTGACCTGCACATCCTGCTGACCGTTACGCAGCGCGGCGTTCACGTAAGTGAAGATCTCATCCATCGATGCGTTGGTCATGGCATAGCAGCCCACGGACACGCAATCGCCGTGAATCATCAGATAGTTACCGTTATAGCCTTTGGCGCGATCGTACTGATTCGGAAATCCGGTATTGATGGCGCGGTAAAAACGGCTGTCCGGCTTAAGCTGATTCATCTTCACGTTATAAAAGCCTTCCGGACTTTTAAAATCGCCCTGACGACGTTTCGGCCCGAGGCCGCCGGAGAAGTTACAGATGCGATAGCTGTCCAGCAGACGATATTCATTACCGATTTTGCCGTACAGTTCCAGCGTACGCTCTTCCTTGAAGATCTGAATAAATACCGGTGTACCCAGTAATTGTTTCTTTAACTCTTTGCTCACCGGAGCCAGCGGCTGCATTGGCTCAGGCGTCATTGCCCAGCTCAGGAGCGGCATAAGAATCATCGCAAACAATAATGCGATTCTGCCCATTCTGTGTGTACCTTGAAGTGAAGAGGAACGCTGACGCAGTGCGTCACTGTATTGCATTATCGGAAATATCCGCTACCGCAGCGCAACATTATCATTGTCTGGCGTTTAATCAAGCCGGAGTCCGAGAAAATGGTGCAATCCTAAAGGGAATACGACCACAAATTTGTAAACTTTAATCGCACGCGCCACAAATATTGCCGTTGTTTTTCTCTGCTGTATACTTATCCAGTATCCGGAGGGGCGTATGCGCAAAATCATTCATGTCGATATGGACTGCTTTTTCGCGGCAGTAGAAATGCGCGACGATCCTTCATTACGTGATATCCCGATTGCCATCGGTGGCAGCCGCGTGCAGCGTGGGGTGATCAGCACCGCCAATTATCCGGCGCGGAAATACGGCGTGCGCAGCGCGATGCCGACCGCCACGGCGCTGCGCCTCTGTCCCCATCTGAAACTGCTGCCCGGCCGCTTTGACGCCTATAAAGAAGCTTCGCAGCAGATTCGCGCCATCTTTACCCGCTATACGCCACTGATTGAGCCATTGTCGCTGGATGAAGCCTACCTGGATGTCACCGACAGTGAACACTGCCAGGGATCGGCCACGCTGATGGCGCAGGCGATTCGCGCCGATATCCTGCGTGAAACCGGCCTGACCGCGTCCGCCGGCATTGCGCCGATCAAGTTCCTCGCCAAAATCGCCTCAGACATGAACAAGCCAGACGGCCAGTATGTGATCACGCCGCAGGCGATGCCGGACTTTCTGCTGACGCTGCCGCTGAGCAAGATTCCCGGCGTCGGCAAAGTGGCCACCAAAAAGCTGGAAGAGATGGGGCTGCGCACCTGCGCTGACGTACAACAGGCCGATCTGGCGCAGCTGCTGAAGCGCTTTGGAAAATTTGGCCGCGTGTTGTGGGAGCGCAGCAACGGCATCGACGATCGTGACGTGGTAGTGGAGCGCGAACGCAAATCACTGGGCGTCGAGCGTACGCTGGGTGAGGACATTCATCACTGGGAGCAGTGTCTGGAGATTATTGATTTTCTCTACGCCGAACTCGATCGCCGTCTCAGCGCGATCCGCCCGGATAAGCAGATTGCACGTCAGGGCGTAAAGCTGAAGTTCAACGATTTCCAGCTCACCACCCAGGAGCATGTCTGGCCGGTGCTGAATAAAGACGACATGATCGCCGTGGCGCGTCAGGCCTGGGACGAGCGCCGCGCCGGACGCGGTGTGCGGCTGGTGGGGCTGCACGTCACGCTGGTAAATCCGCAGCTGGAGCGCCAGCTGGTGCTGGGGTTGTAACGGCTGAGCTGCCGCTGGAAGAGAGCTACAGCGCGGTCGCCTGACGCGGCACCGTTACCGTAAATAAAAAATCCTGCCCGGAGGCAGGATTTTTTTTATCGCAACGGCGTTACGCTTTTTCCGGCACCACGTTCAGCAGCGCGGTCAGCAGTTTCCAGTACAGACCGACGCTGTCGATGTGCACCTGCTCGTCCGGCGAGTGTGGACCGGTGATGGTTGGCCCAATCGACACCATGTCCATGTCTGGATACGGTTTTTTGAACAGACCGCACTCCAGACCGGCGTGAATCACCTGAATGTTTGGCGTCTTACCAAACAGCGCTTCATAGGTTTTACGCGTCAGCGCCATGATGGGCGAGTCGGCATCCGGCTGCCAGCCCGGGTAACCGCCTTTCGGCGCGGTTTTCGCCCCGGCCAGCGCACCCAGCGAGGTCAGGGTTTCGACCACCCAATCTTTACCGGTGTCGATCAGCGAGCGAATCAGGCAGATGATCTCGGCGCTGTCCTGCTCCATGGTGACCACGCCGACGTTAAGCGAGGTTTCCACCACGCCTTTCGCCACGTCCGAGTTGCGAATCACACCGTTTGGCGTGCTGTTCAGCAGGTTAATGAAGCGATCGCGGCTGTCTGCGGTCAGCGCCTGGCCCTGATGCGCCAGCGGCTCGCTCAGCACGGCGACGTTCTTCTCTTTACTGCCCAGCTCATTCTGCAGCGTGGCCTGGAAATGGGCGGCAGCAGACTTCAGCGCATCCACTTTATGGCTGTCGATGGCCAGCGTAGCGAACGCCTCGCGCGGAATCGCATTGCGCAGCGTACCGCCGGTGAACTCAATCAGACGGATATCCAGCTCAGCCGCGTGCACGGCAAGGAAGCGCGCCAGCAGCTTGTTGGCGTTGCCGAGACCAAGATGAATGTCCGCGCCGGAGTGACCACCTTTCAAACCTTTCAGCGTCAGCTTCAGGGTTTCGAAACCGGCAGGCACGGCCTCGCGGCTCAGTGGCAGGGTAGTGATAAAGTCGATACCACCGGCGCAGCCCATGTAGATCTCACCTTCCTCTTCCGAGTCGGTGTTGATCAGGATGTCCGCCTGCAGCCAGTTTGGTTGCAGACCAAAGGCGCCGTCCATGCCCGACTCTTCGGTCATGGTCAGCAGCACTTCCAGCGGACCGTGGGTCAGGCTGTTGTCAGCCAGCACCGCCAGCGCAGAGGCCATACCGATACCGTTATCCGCACCCAGCGTGGTGCCGCGCGCTTTCACCCACTCGCCATCAACGTACGGCTGAATCGGGTCTTTGGTGAAGTCGTGTACCGTGTCATTGTTCTTCTGCGGCACCATATCGAGGTGCGCCTGCAGCGCCACCGGAGTACGGTTTTCCATGCCTGCGGTAGCAGGTTTACGAATCAGGATATTGCCGACCTGATCGCGTTCAACCCAGAAACCTTGCTCTTTAGCCCAGCCAACAACGTATTCGGCCAGCGCTTCTTCATGGTAAGAAGGGTGCGGAATCGAGCAGATTTTTGCGAAGATATCCCACAGCGGCTGCGGGGAAAGTTGAGACAATTCAGACACAACGCGTCTCCTGTGTCAGCGCGGCGGACATACCGCTCGCACGCGGGTTTCCAGTGAAAGATCGCCGTCAGCACATCTGACGTGATGGGCCAGAGAATATCACTGTTTCCTGCCGGGTGCGCCATCGGGCGCGCTAAAAACCTGCAACCGATGTGACGGGTGCTGGTTTTTAACGCGTCAGATCCTTATAATCTCGCGCAACCTTTTCCCCCTTGCATATTTTTAAGCCAATCTCATTGGCCGGGATTCCTTTTATGAGCGAAAAATACGTCGTTACCTGGGACATGCTGCAGATTCATGCCCGTAAACTGGCCCAGCGCCTGCTTCCTGTGGAACAGTGGAAAGGCATCATCGCGGTCAGCCGCGGTGGTCTGGTTCCGGCATCGCTGCTGGCGCGTGAACTGGGGATTCGCTACGTCGATACCGTGTGCATCTCCAGCTACGATCACGATCACCAGCGTGAAATGAAAGTGCTGAAGCGCGCAGAAGGCGACGGTGAAGGTTTTGTGGTCATCGACGATCTGGTGGATACCGGCGGTACCGCGCAGGCGATTCGTGATATGTATCCAAAAGCGCGTTTCTGCACCATCTTCGCCAAGCCGGCTGGCCGCGCGCTGGTGGACGACTATATTGTCGATATTCCGCAGAACACCTGGATCGAGCAGCCGTGGGACATGGGCGTGGTGTACATTCCGCCGATTGTAAAAAGCTGATTGATGCAACGCAAACAACGCCCGGTTATGCCGGGCGTTGTGCTTTCTGCGCCTCGCGCCCGTGCGGCGGGTGCAGTACACTCTTAGCCATCTATGCGACTGCCGCAGGAGAAGCTTAAGATGGCCGAGAAAAATCTCAGCGAAGAACTGTTCAAACCCCGCTTCAAACACCCGGAAACCTCCTCGCTGGTGCATCGCCAGCACCACCCGACGGCGCAGGTGCACAATGCCCTGGAAGGCGATACCCAGCGCGGCTGGTATCGCATGCTGAATAAGCTGCTGTGGACGTGGCGCGGCCTGGCGCCGCAGGAGATCAGTGAAGTGCTGGCGCGCATTGCCGTCAGTAAGTTTGAACACACCGACGAAACGCTGCTGGACACGGTGATTGGCTATCGCGGCGGCAACTGGAACTATGAGTGGTCGAAGCAGGCGGCGCTGTGGCAGCAGCGTGCAATGCAGAACGCCGATCAAGATGAGGCCGGCCAGCAGTGGCTGCATGCCGCCAGTCTCTACAGCCTGGCCGCGTATCCCTACATTAAAGGCGATGAGCTGGCGGATCAGGCGCAGGTGCTGGCGAATCGCGCTTATGAAGAAGCCACCCAGCGCCTGCCCGGCGAGCTGAAATCCCTGACCTTTCCCATCAGCGGCGGCAGTCCGGTCACCGGCTTCCTGCATATGCCGGCGCAGGCCAGCGCGCCGTATCCGACCGTGCTGCTGTGCGGTGGCCTCGACTCGCTGCAGAGCGACCATTACCGGCTGTTTCATGATTATCTGGCACCGCGCGGCATCGCCATGCTGACGCTGGATATGCCGTCGGTGGGTTTCAGCAGCAAATGGACGCTTAATCAGGACACCAGCCAGCTGCATCAGCAGGTGCTGCGCGAGCTGAGCAACGTGCCGTGGATTGACCACACGCGCGTGGCGCTGTTCGGTTACCGCTTTGGCGCCAACGTGGCGACGCGGCTGGCTTACCTTGAGGTGCCGCGTCTGCGCGCGGTGGCGTCGCTCGGGCCGATGGTGCATCACGTGTTTGTCGATGCGCAGCGCCAGCAGCAACTGCCGGATATGTATATGGACATGCTGGCCAGCCGGCTGGGCATGTCGTCGACCTCCGACAGCAATCTGCGCATCGAGCTCAACCGCTATTCGCTCAAAGTGCAGGGCCTGCTGGGTCGCCGGACGCCGGTGCCGATGCTGGCCGCTTACTGGCCCAACGATCTGTTCAGCCCGGAAGAGGAGGCGCAGCTGATCGTCAACTCCTCGGCGCAGGGCAAGGCGTTGGCGATTCCCGCCACGCCAGTGTTTGCCAGCTTTGATAAGGCGCTCAATCAAATTTGCGACTGGCTGGCAAAACAGTTGCAGCGCTAACTGGCGAAATACGCAGACTCTGCTACAACTTATCTTCGGGAAAATACGTGCGGTGGCGTTTTGCCGCCGCGCTGCGTTTTATACGGTTTATTTGAGGGAGAGAGTTAGCATGACGTTACCGAGTGGTCACCCCCGTAGTCGCCTGCTTAAGCGCTTCACCGAATTGGGGCCGTACATCCGTGAAGGACAGTGTGAAGAGACGCGTTTCTTTTTTGATTGCCTGGCGGCGTGCGTCAACGTCAAACCGGCGCCGGAAAGCCGCGAGTTCTGGGGCTGGTGGATGACGCTGAACGCCTATGAAGATCACTTCACCTACGAATACCACTTCGGCCTGTTTGATAAAGACGGCGACTGGAGCGTGGCCGCCATCAAGGGCAAAGAGAACAATGAGAAAGTGGAGAGCACGCTGCGTAATTTCCACGAGCGCCTGAAAGCCACGCTGCATGAGTTTAAGCTTGATCTCAGGCCCGCGGCGGGGTTCAAAGAAGAGCCGGTTAAACTCAGCGCCTGAACCTGAGTCAGACCAGAATAAGAAAGAGCCGGTGATGAGCCGGCTCTTTTTTTACAGACACAGACAGGGTAATGCTGACGCTTAGAACTGGTAGGTCAGACCGACCGCCACCACGTCATCGCTGTTGATGCCCAGCGGGTTGTTGTCATCCAGCTGGTTGATTTTGTAGTCAACCATGGCCGACATGTTTTTGTTGAAGTAGTACGTCATCGCCACATCGACATATTTCACGATGTCCGCATCGCCAATGCCTTCAATGTCTTTGCCTTTGCTCTGCACGTAGCCCAGCGATGGACGCAGACCGAAGTCGAACTGATACTGCGCAACCACTTCAAAGTTCTGCGTTTTATTCGCCACACCGCCCGTGATTGGCGTCATGTTGCGGGTTTCAGAGTAGGTTGATGCCAGGTAGATGCTGTTCGCGTCATATTTGATGCCCGCGCCCCAGGCTTCCGCTTTGTCACCACGGCCCAGACGGGTCGCCACGTCCTGCGAGTTGGTACGGTCAGCAGAGGAGATCGCACTCATCAGGCTGACACCGCTATCGCCGAGGGTGTAACCCAGTGACGCACCGTAACCGTCGCCGTTCTGCTTAGGAATCTCTGAACGGCCGTTGGCGCTGGTGGAATCGTTCTTGCCCTGATACTGCACCGCGAAACGCAGGCCATCCACCAGACCGAAGAAATTGCTGTTGCGGTAAGTGGCGACGCCAGAAGTACGGCCCAGCATGTAGGTGTCGGTGTAGGCGCTGTCGCCACCGAATTCTGGCAGCACGTCGGTCCATGCCAGCACATCGTAAACCACGCCGTAGTTACGACCGTAATCAACAGAGCCGTAGTTACCAAACTTCAGACCGGCAAAGCCCAGACGGGTTTTGTTACCGATGTTAGCGTCGGTGTTGGTTTCTGCGCGGTTACCCTGGAACTGATATTCCCACTGACCGTAGCCGGTCATCAGGTCGTTAATCTGCGTCTGCCCTTTGAAGCCCAGACGGATGTAAGTTTTGTCGCCGTCAGCGGCTGCGTTGTCGCTGAAGTAGTGCATGCCTTTCACACGACCGTACAGATCCAGTTTGTTACCGTCTTTGTTATAAACTTCTGCGGCTTGTGCGGTTGAGGCCAGAGCCAGCGCGGAAACGATGAGTGCCAGTGTGCTTTTCTTCATTTTGCTATCAATCCCAATGAGTAAAATTTGTTGTACCCGTGAAAAGGTTTGTAAAACACGGGACGTTTTACCGACTGGCAATGAAGGTTTTATGACATTTTTTCTGATTTCTTGTTAATCGCGAACTTTTGGTCTACCCGCTTGTCAGGCGTTTTTTGTGCTTTTCCCCTTGCCGCTGTTGGCTTCCTTGCTGACTCCTGTTAAAACGTCCCTTCGCAGATTTTTTTCTTACATGGCAGGAAAAACATGAGTGGCAGTCAGACCCTGGTGGTCAAATTGGGTACCAGCGTCCTCACCGGCGGATCGCGCCGGCTGAACCGGGCGCATATGGTGGAGCTGGTTCGGCAGTGTGCACAACTGCACGCCGCCGGTCATCGCATTATCATCGTCACCTCAGGCGCGATTGCCGCCGGTCGCGAACACCTTGGTTACCCGGAACTGCCACCGACCATCGCCTCAAAGCAGCTGCTGGCTGCGGTGGGGCAGAGTCGTTTAATCCAGCTGTGGGAGCAGCTGTTCTCCATCTACGGTATCCATATCGGGCAGATGCTGCTGACGCGCGCCGACATGGAAGACCGTGAACGCTTCCTCTACGCGCGCGATATGCTGCGCGCGCTGCTCGACAACCATATCGTGCCGGTCATTAACGAGAACGACGCGGTGGCAACCGCAGAAATCAAGGTTGGCGATAATGACAACCTGTCCGCGCTGGCGGCGATGCTCGGCGGTGCCGATAAACTGCTGCTGCTGACCGATCAGCCTGGCCTGTTTACCGCCGATCCGCGCACCAATCCCGAGGCAGAACTGATCAGCGATGTGCATCAGATTGATGATGCGCTGCGCACGCTGGCTGGCGGCAGCGTCTCCGGTCTCGGCACCGGCGGCATGGCCACCAAACTGCAGGCGGCGGATGTCGCCTGCCGCGCCGGCATTGACGTGATCATTGCGGCCGGCAGCCGCCCGGATGTAATCGGGGATGTGCTGCACGGCAAACCGGTGGGGACGCGCTTCCACGCGCAGCAGTCACCGCTGGAAAACCGCAAGCGCTGGATCTTCGGCGCGCCACCAGCGGGCGAGATCACCATAGACGACGGCGCGCTGGCGGCGATGCTGGAGCGCGGCAGTTCGCTGCTGCCGAAAGGCGTCCGTGACGTGCAGGGCAATTTCTCGCGCGGCGAAGTGATCCGCATTCGTAACCTGCAGGGGCGCGATATCGCCCACGGCGTCACGCGCTACAACAGCGATGCGATGCGCATGATCGCCGGTCATCACAGTCAGGAGATCGGTGAGATCCTCGGTTACGAATATGGCCCGGTTGCGGTGCACCGCGACGATATGATCGTCAGTTAAGGAGCGGATGATGTTAGAACAGATGGGTAAAGCGGCGCGTGAAGCGTCGTACAAACTGGCGGAGCTCTCCACCGAACAAAAAAATCAGGTGCTGCTGACCATCGCCGATCGGCTGGAAGCGGAAAGCGCCGACATTCTGGCGGCTAACCAGCAGGATCTGGCCGATGCGCGCACTAACGGCATGAGTGCGGCGCTGCTCGATCGTCTGACGCTTAACCCGCAGCGCCTGAAAGGCATCGCGGATGATGTGCGCCAGGTGTGCCGTCTGGCCGATCCGGTTGGCCAGCTGATCGATGGCGGGCTGCTCGACAGCGGCCTGCGCATTGAACGACGTCGCGTGCCGCTCGGCGTGATCGGGGTGATCTACGAAGCGCGCCCGAACGTCACGGTCGATGTGGCGTCACTGTGTCTGAAAACCGGCAACGCGGCGATTCTGCGCGGCGGCAAAGAGACCTGGCGCACCAACGCCGCCACGGTGCGGGTGATCCAGAACGCGCTCATTGAGCATGGTTTACCGGCAGCAGCGTTGCAGGCGATTGAGAACCCGGATCGCGAACTGGTGAATCAGCTGCTGAAGCTCGATCGCTACGTTGACATGCTGATCCCGCGCGGCGGTGCCGGGCTGCACAAGCTGTGCCGCGAAAATTCCACCATTCCGGTGATCACCGGCGGTATCGGCGTGTGCCATCTCTATCTCGACGAAACCATGGAGACGGACGCCGCGCTGGAGGTGATTGTTAACGCCAAGAAACAGCGTCCCAGCGCTTGTAACTCGCTGGAAACCCTGCTGATTCATCGCGATCAGGCCGAACGCTTCATTCCGGCGTTTCTGCAGCGTATGGCGCAGGAGAACATTGCGCTGCACGCCGACGAAAACGCGCTGGCGCTGCTGCAGCAGGGCCCGGCCAGCGTGGTGGCGGTGCAGATGCACCAATACGACGATGAGTGGCTGTCGAACGATCTAAACGTCAAGCTGGTGGCGGACCTCGATGAAGCGGTCGCGCACATCCGCGCGCACGGCACCCAGCACTCCGACGGCATTCTGACGCGCAGTATTGGCAATGCCAATCGCTTCGTGAATCAGGTCGACTCATCGGCGGTATACGTCAACGCCAGCACCCGCTTTACCGACGGCGGCCAGTTCGGTCTCGGCGCTGAAGTGGCGGTCAGTACGCAGAAACTGCATGCGCGCGGTCCGATGGGCCTCGAAGCACTCACCACCTACAAATGGATTGGCTGGGGCGACGATACCCTGCGCCGTTAGTTTTCTCTCCGGCATCATAATGGGCACCTGACGCGGTGCCCTTTTTGATCGCTTTCGATCCAGTTATTTTCAGAGCTTTTCGTTTTATTCCTGTCATCTGTGGCGCGCCTGCGGCTTTTCGCCCATTTTTTGCTGTGGGTGCTGGTCTCAGCGTTACAGAACAATCCTGAAAACCCCTGTCAGAACAAGCTGTCAGAGATTCATTACTGGTTTCCACCAGGGCGAAGAGGATAATGATCGTCCAGCTTTATTGATAAAAGCGGTTGGGTAGTAAACTAGCGGTAATATAAAATGAACTGGTAGCAAAAATGAAAATAACATTCAGTCTTTTACTGATGGCAGACTATTAACTGATGGTTAAAAAAGAGAGTACGAGACAAGCTTTTACTGCCAGGCTGATTGCCGCATGCGAGAGCGCGGGAATTGTCGGACATGGACGGAACAAACAGGTCGCTCAGGCACTGCAACAACGGGGATGCAGGATCTCAACTCCAGGGGTCTGGAAATGGTTTAACGCGCAATCCATTCCGGATGACAGTAATCTGCTGGCGCTCAGCCAGCTGTTAGGCGTGCGCGTGGAGTGGCTGCAGTTCGGCATGGAAAAACCGGATGTGGCGCTTGCCCGTCAGCGCCTGATCGATCCGCAGCACATGTTCCGCGTCGAAAGCCTGGACATCGGGCAACGCAGCGCACAGGGTATTGTCGCGCGCGACGAACTGGTCGAGACCATTCAGGCGATTGAATACGGTCTGGATGAGGCGCGCGTGCTGTTTAACGGTCGTCCGGCCGAAAATATCCGGCTGATTGCCCTGAACAGTGACTCCATGGCCGGTACTTTTGCTCCGCGCGATCAGCTGTTCGTCGATATCAGCGTGCACCGCTTCGACGGTGACGGCATCTATCTGTTCAATCTCGACAACCAGCTCTACCTCAAGCGGCTGCAGTTACAGCACAAGAAGGTGGCGGTGATCTCCGACAATAAACGCTACGAGACCTGGTATCTGACGCTGGACGAAGCGGCGTCGCTGCAGGTGATTGCCCGCGTCATCATGAGCCAGGCGCGTGACTATCAGATTCTGGGCTGAGCAGCAGTGCGCTAACCGGCAAAAAAAATAATCCGGCTGAAATCAAAAATTTAACTGACGGTAAATAAAAAATTAACCGTCAGTGTTTGCCAATGCATTAGAACCTGTTAATAATTTGACCATAGATGGACGACATCTCTGCTCCCGGATGAGCCCGCTCTTAAACAATTGAGGCGCTGCACAAGCGCGAGACAACCCACCCAAAGTCAGTGAATTTTGGGATGGGGTGGATACGCACTTAGCAGCGTCGTCAGTTGTCCTCTGCTTTCACTCTCCTCTGCTTACGCCTGGCCGTTTTTTACGGCCGGGCAAGCCAGTTGCGGGTGATTGCAGAGGGGCCACGGACGTCCCGGTCTGTGCCGAATCGCCGTGCTCACCACCCCATCGCCAAAGACTCATTCACAGGAGGAGTTATGGCGATTATTCAATATGGCAAATCAGTCTTTAGCGGAAACGCGCGCACCCGTCGCCACCGGCGGCGTCAGCCGCTCAGCCGACTGAAGCGCAGCATCGACAGTGCCCTGGGCCTGGAGTGTGATAAGATCACCCTGCGCACCGCTGAGCGCATCTGCCAGCGGGAAATCCGCTCCCGGGTAGACCGCGCAGTACTGGCGCCCACGCGGCCCTGCAACGACAACCCCAGCTTTGATAACTGCTGTTTGCCCCATGTTCATTTGTACGCCGTGCGTTAATTCTCTGCTGTTTTCCCAGTTCTGAACGGAACGTTTCACCTTTCCTCACTGTTTAGTTGCGCTTGAGCGTTGCGCTTAACGGCTGCCTGTCGCCCGGCGCAACCGATCAGCGAGGTTTATGTGTTGTGGTTATTTGCGCAGCTTTTCATGCCGTTGCGCCCGTCAAAGAGGAACCGTTATGAGCCAAATCATTGCCATTTTGAATTTCGAAGAGGGATACCGCGAAGCGCCTTACCTCGACACGCAGGGGTTTCCCACCGTTGCGGGCGGTATTCGCATCGGGCCGAAAGGCGCGTCGCTCAGCCACTATATCTTCCGCGTGCCGCGCCGCGTTGGTGACGTGTGGAAGCAGTGCATCGTTGAGGGCAAGGTGCAGGAGATGCAGCAGCGCGCGCTGGTGCAGCAGGCACTGAGTCAATGCAACGAGGCGCGCAGCGATGTGCTGATCAGCATGGCCTACCAGATGGGCGTCGACGGTCTGGCGCTGTTTCGCGGCATGCTCACCGCGGTGACGCAACGCGATTTCGACGCGGCGGCGAACGCCATGCTCGATAGCCTGTGGGCGCGGCAAACTGCGGGGCGCGCCCGGCGTCATGCCGAAGTGATGCGCACGGGCACCTACGACATTTATCGGGGGCTGTTATGAACATGCGCTGGCTGTTGTTCGTTATCGCCGTACTGGCGGCCATCATCCTGCTGCTGTTGCTGCAGCGCTTCACCACGCTGGAGTTTGTTAAACACGCGCGCCTGCTGTTTAAAACCTGGTCGGTGTGGCTGGCGTCGCTGGGTTCGATGCTCAGCGCCTGGGTGCAGTCTTTTCCCTCGTCAGCGCTGGATGCGTGGAACGCGCTGCCGGCGGATATCAAAGAGATCCTGCCGCACAACTATCTCGGCCTGATCGGCGCCTTCATGGTGGCGATGGGCGTACTGGCGCAGTTCGTGCGTCAGAAGAACCTGGTGGAGCAGAGAAAAACGCTGGAGGACAAACCATGAGCTTTCTTCTTTCTCAGCTTGCCGGCAGCTGGCACTGGCTGGCGGCGATTGGCGGCGTGATTGCCGCGCTGATTGCCAGCTACGCCGGCGGCAAAAAAATCGGCAAGGTGCAGCAGCAGGCGAAAGCTGATGTTGCGCAGGCCAAAAAGACCGCCGCGCAGGCGGTTGAAGTTAATCAGCAGCAGCAACAGCTGCGTGAGGAGGCCAGACGTGTGGAAACCCGCAACGGTAATCTTGATGACGCTGCTGCTCGTGACAAGCTGCAGCAGTCGAAATACCACCAACCCTGAGGCGCCCGTCGTTATCGACTCCGCCTGTTCGTTATTTTCCCCGATTTACACCCACGGCAATGACGCCGAACGCATGGACATTCGCACCGTGCGCGCCATCAACAACCACAACGATCTCTGGGACCAGCACTGCCGCCCGGCGGCGCACTAACGCTGTTCTCTCGCTTTGTATTGCAAACCTGAAATGCCGAGGAGGCTAAGATGATCGAAGTTAACTCTTTTGCTGAACTGCGTACCACTGTGCCGGCCAAAAACGGCGATCTGGCGTTCCTGCGCCGCTACAACCCGGACTCCACCTTCCGTGGCGGTGGGGATTTCACCGGCTTTATCGGCACCACTACGGCCGCCGATGACGGCGGTACGCTGGCGGTCGGCAATGGCTTTTACTGGAAACGCGTGATCAACGATCCGGCCGACGTCAACGTCTACCACTTCGGCGCGAAAGGTGACGGTTACGCTAACGATACCGACGCCTTTAACCGCATGCTGGCGTGGACGCAGGGTTACAGCGGTAATATCCGTGACCTGCCGGTGCGTTTCCCGGGCGGTAAATTCCTGATTAACCCGATCGACATCAGCGCTACCGAGATCGCCTTTTTTGGTCTGCAGGGGGATGACGTGGAGCTGGGTTCGCTGCCGCGCACCACCATCATCTCCGACAAAAGTGCCAACACGGTGTTCAAAGTGAAGGCACGGCGGACCGCGATCAAAGGCATCACCTGGCACGGTCAGGCATCGGCCGACGTCACCACCAACAAAGGTACCATTACCGCCGAGATGTGTACCAACGTGCAGCCGTTCTTCGAAAACACCTGCATCGAAGGCACCACGTTAAATATTTACTGTTTCCGCGCGCAAAACAGCGGCGGCACGGTGATTAAAGCGCTGGATACGCTCGACAGTAAATTTGACCAGATCTACACGCTGTGGACCTATGGCCGGGTGTTTGACATTGGCTGGTCGAACTCGCCAAACGGCAAGTGGGACCACTCAACGGCTATCGAGATCTGCAACTGTAACTTCCAGACCGGCTATGGCGACGCCACGCTGTACATGCCGCGCGTGACGCAGGGCATCATGCGTAACGTGTGGATTGAGCACACGCGTAATCCGGGCGATCTGTCGGACGGTGCCTGGAGCATTGATACGCTGAACATTGAGGATTGCGGCACGCCGTTCAATCTCAATAATGCGCGCGTCATCATGCGCCAGATTGGCCTGCAGTCCGGAGCGAAGATCTCGAACGATATGGCCGGCACGCGCTGGCTGTCGACCTTTGACTACGGCTATCGCCGTGAAGAGCATCACGGCACGCTGATCACCGGCTCATTCCGCGCGGGCTACTACAGCGGCCACAAAGTCACCAACAATACCGACACCGATAACTGGTATCGCCTCGGCCAGCTGTTCTTTCCGACGGCGAATCAGCAGTGGGTGATGGAGCTGATTGGTAAAGCCGACGCTACCCAGCCAACCGGAACGGCCGCCTCGCCGGTCAATCTGGCAGGCACCGGGAAAACGTGGATTAACCTGCAGCGGCTGGAAACGGTATGGGCTGACGCCTGCCATATGGGGCAGCCGGCGGTGCTGGATATTCGCTACAGCCGCGTCGGCACCACCTATGCCGTGGTATGGGTGAAGCTGCGCGCCAACAGCGGCGACACGCTGATTAACCTGAAGACCACCGGGCCGACGCGTTTTGAAGCCGGCTCCTGCTCGCTGTTCCAGCCTGACTTCTCGGTGGTGACGGATACCACCAAAATGGGCACCCTCAAACCAGCGGCGCGCTTTGGCCTGCACAATGGCGTCGCGGGCATTGGGGCGAACGAGAAAGGCGTGCTTACTGTCGCGACGGCAGCAGGTACGCCGACCAATAAAACCACGCCGACGGGCTTTGTGCTGGTCAATATCAACGGTGTCGATCGTAAGCTTCCTTATTACGATTGAAGCCAGCACCTTTTGGCGAGGCTGCGGCCTCGCCTTTTTTGTGTGCCCGGCGTGAGAGGGCGCTGATCGCGGCGGTTATTCCGCGTCAAAATCCAAGGCCAGCCCGGCTGATGCTGAAAAACGCAGCACTTAACCGGCACCATCTTGACTCATCCCCCCGATTTTTCTATGTTTACTCCCCGTAGTTCCCACCCAATGCCGGTATAGCTCAGTTGGTAGAGCAGCGCATTCGTAATGCGAAGGTCGCAGGTTCGACTCCTGTTTCCGGCACCACACCCTAGTTTTCTCAAGTCAACTCACATCAATAAAATCCTTTTTAAAACATATATATGATCCTAATTTTAGTAAATTGACGTCAAAGCCAGGCACCACAGGGGCTGTGGGTGTTACCGGTTAAAAAACAGGGGGGGTAACAAAGGTAACAAAAACCGGGTGTTACCACACGTTACCTCGACAAGAAATGCAGGGGTAACGGTATTTATCGTTATAAATCAATGATGTTGCCAGTATTGCCGCTGTTACACGCTCTCAGGTAAACAGACTTATTCTGTCAGGCAATTAATTAAGTAAACTGCATGCGCATAATGAAAATGACCTGCCCTGAATGTCTTGCTGACGCCACGATCCGCAAGACCAACCGTAGGCATCCGCAACTGGC
Source organism: Pantoea sp. SGAir0184 (assembly GCF_043544755.1). NCBI lineage: Bacteria > Pseudomonadati > Pseudomonadota > Gammaproteobacteria > Enterobacterales > Erwiniaceae > Pantoea > Pantoea sp. SGAir0184. Next base: position 3,302,926 of record NZ_CP028050.1, on the reverse strand, counting down.
GGACGTTTACTGTAGCTGTACCAACGTTGAATGCGGCCACACATTTGTGATAAGCGCGTCCTTTTCGCATACCATCAGCCCCAGCGCCCTTAAGGGGCAGGGAAGGGTTAAAGAACTGATCGATGCCCTGCCGGAACAAGATAGCGATAAGGCGCTGGAACTTCTGTTAAGGGCGAAAAAAACGGGCTTAAAGGCAGCAGACCGGGAGGCGAAACGCATGCCCGGCACTGCTAAAATGTGATGAAAATTTTTCAGTATCCCCCTTTAATAACCATCTGAGTTTAATAATATTATTATTTTCATGTTAGGCGTTACCTCTTACCGAACAGTGACGTAAAATTAAAAATCCCTTCTGAAACAAGCATCTGAAATAATTAGTGCCAGCCCTGAAAGTGCAGAAATTGAAAAAAAGTGAAATTCGTTTCTATTTTTCCAGTCCGGTTTTCATGCCAAAGAACCTGTACTGGCGCGGGCTGGCTTACCGGTTTGTAGAAAAATAAAACTAAAAAAATTTACTGGTATGAAAGTGGCAGGCGGTTGCGGTGTAGTGCCTTTTTGGTCAGAGGAGTGTTTATTTTTTCAGGCTGCCGCATTGCATGCTTTTAATGTGTTGGTAAATAATCTATGCAGTAAGTAACTATGTTGATGCGTCACTTGAAAAGTGTTGTAGAATAAGACTATCATTTTCATGGTAAAACCATAACGTTTGAGTCGGCGAGGGTTGCATGCTAGTTAGGGAGCATTATCAAGAAACTAAAAAACTTCTTAATGGTATTAAGCCAAAAGTAGTTGGTCAATGGTTACTGAATGATGGCTATTTCCCAGAGGAATACGTTTTACCCCCTAGCTTCAAAGCCAGAAGGAATAAATTAAATCGAGAACCGTATTTTGATAACCTAAACAATCTTAAAGAGAAAGAGATTGTTAATGTGTCATACCCTAAAACATCACTCACTCATCGTATTTTTGGTATACTGCATCCCAAATATTATCATGATATGGTTTATTGGCTTGTCAAAGATTGGCAGTTAGTAGTCAACCACCTTTTTAATGATGAAACTAAAATTTTTACTTACAGTTTGCCTATTCCGGTTACTAAAGCAGAGGATTTGTCTTTATCACCCATACGTTCTGGGAGGATGATATATGAGTGGATTGAGATGGCAGAAAGGGATCTGATTGTTGATGCTGTAAACTATAGCTATTTAGTTAGAACTGATATTACCAATTTTTATGCCTCAATTTATACTCATAGCATTCCTTGGGCATTACATGAGAAAAATAAATCACTTGACGATAAAGAATATACTCTTTTAGGTAATAAACTTGATAGATTGCTACAATACTCAAATGATAAAAAAACTAACGGCATATCAGTTGGATCTTCTTTAAGTGATTTGATTGCGGAAATAGTTCTTTCCAAAGTTGATAGAGATGTATCTTTAAAACTCAAAGGTATTGAATTTGTTGGTGTTAGATTTAAAGATGATTATAGAATCCTTTGTAATAGTGAGTCTGATGCTAAAAAAATCTTAAAAAACATTTCTGATGAACTGAACAAGTACAACTTAAATATCAATGAATCTAAAACAAAAATACATAAACTCCCAAATGGGCTTTATAGAGAACATTCTAAAAGGTATCACCCATATTCATTGTCAGGAGCAGAGTCTTTTTCATTTAGAGAGTTTGAACAAGCGGCACTCAAGGCGTTGGACATTCATTATGAGTATCCTGGCACAAGTATACTAAATAAATTCATTTCTGAATTAACCAGAAAAGATAAATTGAAAGTTGCCTTTTCCAAAGATAAGACCAAGCAACTCAAAGAAATCAAGAAATTAATAAGCCTGCTTTTCATGATAAAAAGAGAGTCTGGGAAAGTAATGGGTAATGTTCTTGCTATTATCGATCTGGTTTTTATTGGGCACAAAAAAAGACATCTTGAATTAAAAGACTTTATTAAAAACATTATTGTCGATGATATTAAACGTTCTTCAGACAAAGATTCTGTTTTTGATGTTCTTTGGTTGGTATTTTTTGCCAAATTTAGGCAGTTTGGAATAGGTGATGTATCAAAGTATATTGATAGCGCGATTATCAATGGCAATAAGCTTTATCAATGTCTTGTTAATAATAAATCTATATTCGTTGATGATAAATATACATTATTTAAAAAACCTAAAGACCTTAATGAAAACATGTTGATTGAATATGTTGATTTATTTAAACGGGATTGAGTAATGAATAACGATGAGAATTATGAAAAATGGGTGAGAATATTAGAGCCAAAAACATTAAAGGAAAGGGTTATTTCTTATTCTATATTTATTGCATCGTTTGAGCTACTAAAGGAGATAGTAATTGGAAAGTTAGAGCGTTTTTACTTAAGTTTTGGAAACGAAGATGAATTCGTAGAGTATAGGAAAAAAGTATTAGATAGAAATAAAAGTAGACTTTATGCATCGATAAGTTGGTTGACGGAAAATAATGCTTTAGAACAGAGTGATATCGAGACATTTGAACGCCTAAAAAAAATCAGGAATAAACTTTCTCACGAAATGTTTGACTTGATTCCGGAGGCTGATTTACTTAATGTAACCGATGAGATTAATACGATAATCTCTCTCACACGAAAGATTGAATTATGGTGGTTTTATAATCTCGATATGGCCATTGACCCAGATAGCTATCCCGCAGATCTGGACCTTGCTGAAGTGATGCCTATGACCGTACTTCTCTTAGAGGTCATGCGCGAAGTTGCTTTAGGTGATGAGCAGGCTGCTCACAATATGTTTGTTGAGTTTACCCGCAACTACAAGAGAGACCATAATTGATCAAAATGCCCCTAAGCAGCAGTTCAATGGGGGGTGTTTAAGGGGGTACTTTAAAAACATATAAATAAAATATCAATAAAAACAATGACTTAACATGATGTTTTATTACTGTTTCCGGCACCAGTTAAATCAATCCCTTATCTATTATTCTTACCGTCCCGATTCAGCCTGTGGGACAGATTTGGGGCCGAAGCATCTATAAGCTTGTCGATTTTTTTTGCGTGCGCAGAAAGGTGACGGGCGTTGGATGTGCGTACCCGCTATCTATACAGTATGGTAAAGTGATCGCGCTTTTATTCAGGCCTGAGATTGCGGAAAGTCATTCCTGTAAGTGTTGTCACGCTGTAAACAGAATGGCCACAATTAATAATCTGTTTTAGCGATTTAATCACAAATCCATCAGGATAATGCTTACCGTCCAGAATGATCTTTCTTTAAGCCATTTTAATCACTCTAATGTGGCGGTTAAACTCAACGCCATTCGGGTAAGGAGAAGACCGCCCCGATAGAACAGAAGACAGCTTTGACATAACCGTAGAATTGAGGGTGATATGGAAATAACAAAAAAATTTATTTTAGATGGATTAGCCAGGTTTGATCTTAGCAATCTTCCCGGCAGACCTTTTGATAACGCATTTGAGCTTTTAGCGGCTCCTCCAGCCAGAAAGCGTCTTATCATGCTGGGATTCAATGGCTCTGCGGTGGATGCTCATATGTCGAATGCAAGCTCGATAATTAAAGATTATGAAGAACCTGACGTTTCAAACGTAGTAAAGGGAACGCAGGGATCGTGGGGAATTACCCATCTGGCCAGACGCTTACAGCAAATTCCAGCCAGTCTGGGTTATAACTGGCAGGATGTGGTTTACACCAATGCTTTGATGATGTGTTCCGAAAACGCAGCATCCTTAAAACAGGAAGCCATCAAACATCACCAGACAATGGAAGGGCTAATAAAAAACTCAATGTCTTTTTTTGAGGAAGTAACACTGGCAATGTGTCATCCGGAGTTGATTATTGCTCACAGCAACGGGCTGTCATCACTCTCTGCTGCAAGCCTGTTACTGAAGCATTTTGGCGATAAAGATACATTGATGTATTCCCATCCAAAGGGTTATTTCACAACGTTTGGTTTCGTTGGCCGATTCAACGATAAATCTGTTCCTGTTGTTTGCGTTCGACACATGTCGAGATTTAAACCTCAGGAGGACTATATTAAAGCCGCGATTTCTCAAATGCATGAACTGGTGCAGGCTGAAATGCGATCAGCCTGAGTTGGCACAAGAGGATTACTACCTTCGTATTTCGTGGTAATAAAATTTTGGATCGCCCTGGCGCCTGCCATAGAAAAATACTCACTTGAGAAGATCGGTAAAGTGACGATCTAAAGAGAGGAACACGGCTCTGGCATTACACCCTGCGCCGCAGTGCGATCAACTGCAGCGCTCACCTCATCCTTAACCAGCAATCAGCGCCCGCGGTTCCAGAAACGCGCTGATACCCGCCTGACCCATTTCCCGGCCGATGCCGGAGTGGCGGAAACCGCCGAACGGCGCGCGCGGTTCGTGAGCCAGCGTGTTGATCATCACGCGGCCAGCGATCAGCTGTTCTCCCACGTTGCGCGCATGCTGTTCATCCGCCCCGATCACCAGTGCCGACAGGCCGTAATCGCTGTCGTTGGCCATGGCGATGGCTTCGGCTTCATCGCGGTAGGTCAGGATGCTCAGCACCGGGCCAAAAATCTCTTCGCGCGCCAGCGGCATTTCATTGGTGACATCGCTGAACAGCGTCGGGCGGATATACCAGCCGTGGTGCAGCCCGTCCGGGCGGCCGCTGCCGCCGGTCAGCAGGCGCGCGCCCTGTTGTTCGCCAAGCGCAATATAGTGCTGCACGCGCTGCCACTGTTTCTCGTTGACCATCGGCCCGATGGTGGTGCGCGCGTCAGCCGGATCGCCGGAGACCTCCGCAGCGACTGCCGCCGTCAGCGCCTGTTCGAACTCGGCCTTGCGCTGCTCCGGCACCAGAATGCGCGTGCCGGCAATACAGGCCTGGCCGCTGTTGATAAAGCCGGCCTGAACCGCCAGCCCGGCTGCCTGCGTGGCATCGGCATCCGGCAAAATCAGCGTCGGTGATTTACCGCCCAACTCCAGCGTGACGCGTTTAAAGGTGTCGGCGGCGCTGCGCAAAATCGCTTTGCCGGTGGCGGTCGAGCCGGTAAAGGAGATTTTCGCCACCTGCGGACTGCGGCTCAGGGCTTCACCAACGCTGGCACCGCGTCCGGTGACGATATTAAACACCCCCGCAGGCAAACCGGCGGTGTGTAGCGCCCTGGTGATCACCTGGGTCTGCAACAGGCTGAACTCGCTGGGTTTGATCACGGCGGTACAGCCTGCGGCAATCGCGGTCGCCAGTTTGTGGCAGATAAAGCCGGCGTTGCTGTTCCATGGTGTGATCAGGCCGGCAACGCCGAGCGGCAGCATCTGCACCTGCGCGCGGCCTGCCTGTTGTACAAACGGATAGCGTTTCAGCTCTTCAATGACCTGCAGAATCACGTCAGCCGGATAGCGGCTCATCCACTCGGAGCGTGCGGTGGGCGCGCCGTACTCCTCAAGGATCGCCGCGCGCAGCTCGCTTTCGGCTCGGTTAACCGCATGGTACATCTGTTCCAGCAGGGTGATGCGCTGCGCCACCGTGGTCGCGGCGAAGGCGGGAAACGCCGCCGCGGCCGCCGCAATCGCGCGTTCAGCATCCTGCGCATCGGCCAGACGCGCTTTACCGATTACGCTGCCGTCGGCAGGTTTGATAATATCCAGCCATTCATCGCCGTCAGGAGTGACAAACTGGCCGTTGATATAGATGTGTTCAATCATGTGCATGGCTATGCTCCTTTGCATGTTGCGTGGCGGCAAAGTAGCACGCACCACCGGCGGCGATAATCCGCCTCCGCCTGCAAAGGGTATTGCGCGAAACGGAATAATAGATGAACCGGACAGGTCTGACTGAACTGGAAATTGTGCTGGCGGTCGCGCGGCGCGGCACCTTTAAAGCGGCGGCCAGCGAGCTGGAGATGTCGCCTTCGGCGGTGACCAATGCGGTTGCCGCGCTGGAGAAACGGCTGGGCGTGCGGCTCTTCAACCGCACCACGCGCAGCGTCGCGCTGACCGATGCCGGACGGCGTTTCAGCGAGAAAATTGTGCCAGCGCTGGCGATGATCCGCAGCGCGGCTGAGGAAGCCGGCAGCGATCCGGGCGATCCGGCCGGCATGCTGCGTCTCAACGTGCCGCCCGAGAGCAGTGCGCTGTGGTACGCATCGATATTGCTGCCGTTCCTGCAGCGCTATCCACGCATTCGCGTCGATATTTACAGCCAGAAAGAGCGGGTGGATATCGTGGCCGACGGCTTCGATGCCGGTATTCGGCTGGCAGAGGACGTGCCGGGCGATATGATTGCCGTCAGGCTGACGCCGGAAATGCGCATGATTGTGGTGGCCGCGCCAGCCTACCTCGCACACGCGGGCACACCGCAGACGCCAGAGGCGCTCGGGCAGCATCAAACCCTGTGTATGCGCATGGCGGACGGCAGCGTTTACCGCTGGGAGCTGAGCCAGCAGCAGCAGCGTTATCGGCTGCAGGGCGAGCCGCGTATGGCGGCCAGCGACATGAGCGCCATCCACCAGGCGGCGCTGGCGGGTCTGGGCATTGCCTGCATGACGGAACAGCAGGTCGCGGCGGATGTGCAGGCGGGCCGACTGGTGCACCTGCTGCCCGGCTGGCAGGTGCCTCTCGGTGCGCTGTGCCTCTACTATCCGGGACACCGGCTGGTGCCGCCGGCGCTGCGGGCGCTCAGCGAATTTGTGCGTGAGCAGCGTGATGCTTCTGCCTCATCTGAAGCCGGATGACGTCCTTTATCAGGCGTTCAGTAACTTCAGCACCTGCTGCGGCAGCTGATTAGCCTGCGCCAGCAGGGCGCTGCTGGCCTGCTGCAGAATTTGCTGACGCGACAGGCTGGAGACTTCCGTAGCGTAATCCGCATCCTCAATACGGGAGCGCGATGCCGCAATCGCGGCGGTGGCGTTGCCCTGCAGCGTTTGCGCCGAGAGCAACCGGTTAGCAACGGCGCCCAGGCGGGTACGCTGACTGTCGATTTGCCCGATGGCGCGATCCAGCGTGGCGAGCGGATCGTCCGGATGCTTCAGGCGGATCTCTGAACCGGTCTCGGCCACGCGCAGCGTCGTAAAGTTGGTGGAGGCATCCGTCACTGACGACAAAGCCGCCTGGAAGTAAATCTGCACGTCACCCACGCCCTGCAGGGTTTTCAGCATCAGGTTGCCGCTATTGTCACTGCGGACGAAGGTGGCGGTTTTATCCAGATTGCCGTTCGGCACATCCATGTAGTAATTGCCGTCGGCGTCGAGTTTCAGCACATCATTACTGCTGTTGCCATCGACATCGGTATAGCGCACATCCACATTGGCCGGATCGAGCGTGATGTAAGAGGTGCCGGTCACGCTGTTTACCGCACTGAAGCTATTAATGCTGCTGGCGCTGGTCGCGACGATGCTCAGGGCATTACTGGTGCCATCCGAGGTCGCGCTGACGGCGGCGTTATAATACTGGTAGTTACCACCGCCGTTATCCACTTCCATTACATACTGCCCGCCGCTGGTGCGCAGCAGACGGCCATTGCTCACCGCGTTGCCGCTGGCATCGCTGAAGCTAAGGCTGGCGGTGCTGGTGTCGATCGCCGGCGTGTCGGTCACCGTGGTCGGCAGGGTCGCGAAATCACTGTCGGTTTTGGCGGCACCGCCGGTCATGCGTGCCGTTACCGCGCCGCTGCTGCCAAAGCTGAGCGTGGCCGGATACCAGCTGTTGTTCTGCTCAATATAATACTGGCCATTATCCTGCGTTAACGTGGCTGCGGGCGTGGTGCTCAGCGCGCTGCCGCTGCTGTCCTGAAAATTAACCGCCGGGATGGTGCGCGACGCAATGCTGCTGACGTTGCTGTACAGCGGCGCCGGATTGCTGCGGCTAATCGAGACGTTACCGGCAGCCGTGGCGGTGTCCCAGCGCGCACTGACGGCGGCCAGATAATAGACCGGCTTGCCGTCGGCATCGCTGCTCTGCACGTACTGGCGGTTATCACCACTGCTGCGCACCAGCTGCGGTGAGCCGCTGGCGGGCAGATAGTTCACGGTGATCGCCGGGTTGCTGAACGCCATATTGGTGGCGAGGCCGGTGAGGGTGGTGACATTGGTCACTTTGCCGCTGATGCCGCTGATCACCAAATCCTTAAGTCCCAGTGCCTCCACGCTGAAGCCGGGTGCCGACAGGTCGAGACTGATTTTCTCGTTGTCATTAGCGCCAACCTGGAATCCCAGCTTACCGGCGCTGCCATCCAGCAGCCTGATGCCGTTAAAGCTGCTGGTGGTGTTGAGCCGGTCAATCTCTTTCAGATTGAGGTTAATCTCCGCCTGAATGGCGTCTGAGTCGCTCTGCGAATTGGTGCTGTTTAATCCCTGAACCGCCAGCTGGCGAATCCGCTGCAGGCGGTTATTGATCTCATCCAGCGCGCTTTCCGCGGTTTCGACCAGTGACAGGCCGTCACCGGTATTACGCTGCGCCACCGCCAGGCCGTTCTGCTGGCTGCTAAAACGGTTACCAATCGCCTGACCTGCCGCATCGTCACGCGCGCTGGTGATGCGCATACCCGACGATAAATGGCGGATCGCATCGCCCAGCGCCGCGCCACTTCTGGCAGATTGCTTGCTGGCGTTGAGGGCAGAGAGATTGGTTTGCAGGCTGATCATTTCCGGGCTCACTGATAAATACACTGATAGCGTTATCGGCATTTACCGGCTTTCTTTAAAAAAATATTTGGCCTAAGTCACGTCAGCGAAGCGCTGATTGTTAAAATAAGCAGCATGAAATCGCGCTAAGTTGAGTTTGTGCTGCAGTAAGGATCTGTATTTTTCTGCACGGCGCTAATTTATAGAGGCAGGGCTTGACGACTACTAAAAATAGCAGGTCAGCAGAATGAATAAAGATTATTACTGCTTAAGCGGGACGGCGAGGGCGTAACCCATTGCAATAACAACCGCTTGGGACGCTACTGGACTTATCCGCCGGTTTCCCTGCTCTTATTCCTGGTCAGCAGCGCGCGCCGCCCTTATCAATCGCCGCGGTTGCGCTTTATCCATGCTAATCAGTCAGCGCGAAATATTGTGGCGGGGCGGGTGAGTAAATTCCGTTTTGGTCTGGAAGGCATTGACCTTATAACTGCGCCTGGTAAGAATGCGGTAAAAGTTTTGAATCAGATCGCAATTTTTGGCCTTGTGCCATTTGCAGTCCGGCTGCGATAGCCGGACTGAATTAACGCCACTTGCACCCCGCGCCGCGCAACACACATCGCGGCGTAATAAAAGTGCAGGGCATACAGCAAATATCGTTAATGTCGTGACGCTCGTTGCGAAGGCCCGTCGAAAGATGCACCTTTTCAACCGCGGTCGGCAGTTCCCGTTCTCCTGATGCGGCAAAAAATAGCTGGAGAGGTAGCGCCGATCAGGATAACGAATAAACCTCTATCTGATAAATGTTTTACCCGGCAGCAACGCAATAAATACGTTGCTGCGCAGGAGATGTTGGGGCTAACTGGCTGATAAATAACTGAACTCTGCGGAGTGCAGCGCCCCTTCTTTACGCCTGAAAATGCACCAAAGAGAATTCCAGCACGCTGGTCGCTGTAAGCCAGGGGCGGTAGCCTGCGGTTTTTACCCTTTAAATCGCCAGATAAACCTGACCTGAATATATAGCGAAATTCTTATCTGGCGCCAGCGAAAAATAGTCTTATTCCGGCGGTCATATTTTGCTGAGGAAACTCTGAAAACAGCGGTGTATTAATGTTAAGCCGCATGAAAGCATAGGCCGTTAAACGTTAAGCATTAACGGTTCAGTATCGATTTTTATTTTGTCACGGCGGGTTCAACCCGCAATAAATTATGTTTTGAGGTCATATGCAAACTCCCGTTAACGACGTGCTGATTAGCGTCATTGTGCCGGTGTATAACGCCGCAGCTTATCTGGAAAGATGCATCGACAGCCTGCTGCAGCAGGATGAGGTTCGCTTTGAGGCCATTTTTATTAATGACGGCTCCAGCGATGACTCGCTGGCGATCCTGCAGCGTTACGCCGGTTATCCGCAGTTCCACCTTATCAGCCAGGCCAACGCGGGCGTCTCGGCGGCGCGCAACCGGGGCATTCGCGCCTCGCGCGGCCGGCTGCTGTGTTTTTTAGACGCCGATGACTTCCTGCCGCCCCAGGCCTTCTCGACGTATGTGCGGCTGATGAGTGATGAAACGGCGATGGTGGTGGGCGAGTCACAACACTTCAACCCGGACGGCGCACCGCTGGATTTTCCCGCCAACCGTGAACAGGCGCACGTGCTGTCGGTGTCGGCGGCGATTAACGATCTGCTCTATTACCACCCGCGCCACGGTATCTGCGACAAGGTGTTTCGCGGCGATGTCATTCGTCAGCACCGACTGCGGTTCAACGAAGAGATCGCCAATTTCGAAGACCTGCTGTTTGTCATGAACTACCTGCATCTGCAGCAGGATCGCCAGGTAGTGATAACGCAGCGGGTGGTTTATCACTACGTCAAATCCACGCACTCCGCCACGCGTTCGGCGCTGCGGGAAAAACATTTCTCTTTTGCCCGCTCGTTCAGCGGCATGAAAGCATTTTTATCGAGCCAGCATTATCGCTGTTATTACCACCTCTATTTAAAAGTCACGGCGTCTTACATCCACAAAGGGCTGCACAGCGACAGCCTGAGCCGCGCCTTTATTGATGAATACATCACGCTCTATCGCCGCAGTTTCCGCAGCTGGTGCTCCGCCGGACCGCTACTTAATCCGTGGAGCCTGTACTTTGCGCTGTTTTTCATTAGCCCGCGCCTGGTTTCACGGCTGCGCCGGCTGGCAGAGAAATAATCGCACCGGAGGCGTTGTGAAAGACAAATTAAAAAACTCCATGTGGATGATTGCCGAAAAGCTGATTGCGGTATTCGGCCTGATCTTTGTCACCTCCTACGTGGCGAAATACGTCGGGCCCACCACCTTCGGCATTATCTCCATCGCCATGCTGGTATTTCAGTTTATTCAGACCATCGCACTGATGGGCAGCGATGTGATTTTGCTGAAACGCATCGCGCAGAATCATCACTCCGGCCTGCGCCTGATGATGGCGACCTTCCTGCTGGTACTGGTGCTGTATTGCGTGCTGTCGATTGTTGGCATGGCGATTATGGAAGAGGAGTGGAGCGCCGACGCGCTGGTCTTTATCTGCGCGGCAGCCATTGCCTGCCTGTTCTCATCCATTGACCTGGTCAATATTTACAACGAAGCGAGGCTCAACGCGCGTCTCAATGTGATTGCCAACGTCATTGGCCTGGCTATCAGCCTGACGGTGCGCTTTCTGATCTCCTATTACCAGCTGGAACCGGCCTGGCTGGCGATTCCGATTGTGCTCGCCACCTTTATTCCTTTCACCATCAAGTTAACGCTGTTTCTGCTGTATGAGCGGCGTGCACCGCTTCCGGCGCTGCGCCACGTGAAAAAGTATTCGCGCTACATGCTGGTGTCCGGCATGTCGCTGATCTTCTCTGCGATTGCCGTTGCGCTCTATACCCGCGTGAATCAAATCAGCGTCTCTTATTTTCTCGGCGTGAAAGAGGCGGGCATTTTTTCCGTGGCGCTGACGTTGTCAACCGCCTGGGTATTTTTACCCAGCGCGCTGCTGGCGTCGTTTTATCCGGCGTTTTTTGCTGAGCGGAATGACCAGCAGGCGATCGTCAAAGCGCAGAAACTGCATCTGCTGGTAATTGGCGTTTCCGCTGCGGTAATTGTGGCGATCTGGCTGCTGTCGGGCTGGTTTATTCGTGACTTCTACGGTGAGCAATATCTTGATGCGGTCGCGCCGACGTTATTACTCAGCCTCGGTGCGATGTGCGCGGTGCTGAGCAGCGTTATGGATCGCTTCATCATTAAATATAACGGCTACCGCTATCTGGTGAAGAAAACCTTCGCGGTATTAGTCATTTGCCTGCTGTCGTCGCTGCTGCTGGTGCCGCATTTCGGCTTAACCGGTGCCGCCATGAGCGTGGTATTAACCGAGTTTTTATCGTTCTCCCTGCTGAATTACTTTTTCCCGGCACAGCCGGTCATGCGTATTCATCTGATCTTTTTCAACCCCAGGAAACTATGGCAGCTCTTTAGCACTATCAAAACCTCAGACAGTAAAGAGAGTTTATCATGAATGAAAAAACGCTATTTAGTATTATCATTCCCGTCTATAACGCGCAAAACACTATCCGGCGTACGCTGCAAAGCGTATTAAATCAAACCTTCAGTAGCTATGAAATAATTGTTGTCAACGATGGCAGTCGCGATAACAGTGCCCGGATTTTGCAGGAATTTGCGCACTATCCGCAGGTTACGGTGCTTAATCAAATTAATGCAGGCGTCAGTGCGGCACGCAATAGCGGGCTGCAGCAGGCCTGCGGGGAATATGTCCTGTTTCTCGATGCCGACGACTGGGTCGACGATAACTTTCTGATGAGTTTCAAACTCAATCTCAATGCCTGGCCGGCCGAGTCGGTGGATTTAATGGTGGGAAATCTCAACGACAATCGCATCGGTAAGATTTCGCAGGCGGGATTCTTCAGCCAGCAGGACATTCCTTACGTGCTGGGTGAACTGGAAATGAGCGATAACATCGGTTATCTGCACAACAAATGTTATCGCCGCCAGATTATTGACGATCTTCATCTGCGCTTCATGGAAGGCGTCTCGATGAGTGAGGACCTGCTGTTTAACCTGAAGTTTTTCAGCTGCGTCAGTAATTTTCTCATTACCCCAGGCGCGGCTTATCATTATGAGGATGTGGCGGGATCGCTGTCGAAACGTAAAGTGCAGTACAGCGAACTGAAAGTGCGTAAACAGTCGCTTACCGATTTGTACGATTCGATTGTGGAAAAGTACGCGTCGGGTAATCTCGACCATTTTTTAAAAGCAATCTCGAAACGCGTGCTGGCACTGGATATGCAGATTGTCACCGCTATGTATCACGCCTCGTTTTCACCTGCTGATATTGCGCAGGAAATTAATCAAATCAAGCGCGGAAAATATTCTAAAGGTATTTTTACGCTGCTGAATAAAAATGAAAAACTGAAGTACATGATTATGAATTTGAATACTATCACAGCGTACTATTTCCTTTATGCCCTCTACAGAATGCGGGCGTTCTGATTTTCAATTCTCCCGGCGTTATCCTCTGGCGAAGTAAAGCATTGCCCGAGGCTAGCTGCCGGGGGAGTTTCCTTCACAGCGCTCTGCTGCTGGCAACATCCCCGCACTTCATTCTCCCGCTCATGTCCACTTCGCGCTGAGTCTTGCACTCCTGACGCTTCTCAGGTCAAATAGCGCACAGGCAATCGATTGCGTGCGTGTTTCGTGCGTTATTGTTGCTTTTATCGCCATCTCGCGCATTTTTACCGCCTTTGTGATGCATGTCTTGCGTTGCGGCAATCCACGCCGGGCAAAAACGGGTAGCATAGGCGCGTTTTGTGAAGCGACCGCACGCTGCAGGCCGCCGCGAATTTTTAGCCGTCGTTCCGGCTGCATTTGAGACAATTTTGGAGAGACAGATGGATAACTCACAAACCGGTACCCTCGGTACGGTGGAGGCGGCAGCAACCGGCTGGCGCAAGAGTGATACAGTGTGGATGCTGGGCCTGTACGGCACCGCGATTGGCGCAGGGGTGCTGTTTCTGCCGATTAACGCCGGCGCGGGCGGGCTGATTCCATTACTCATCATGGCGATTCTCGCCTTCCCGATGACCTTCTTTGCGCACCGTGCGCTGACGCGCTTTGTGCTCTCCGGCAAAAATCCCGGTGCGGATATCACGGACGTAGTGGAAGAGCATTTCGGTGTCGGCGCCGGTAAGATCATCACGCTGCTCTACTTCTTTGCCATCTACCCGATCCTGCTGATGTACAGCGTAGCGATCACCAATACCGTGGACAGCTTTATTGTGCACCAGCTCGGGCTGGTATCGCCGCCGCGTGCGCTGCTGTCGCTGATTTTGATTGCTGGCATGATGACGGTGGTGCGCTTCGGCGAGCAGATGATTGTCAAAGCGATGAGCGTGCTGGTGTTTCCATTTGTGGCGGTGCTGATGCTGCTGGCTGCGTATCTGGTGCCGCACTGGCACGGCGCGGCGCTGGAGACCTTATCGTTTGCGCAAAGCGGCAGCGACAGTAGTATCTGGATGACGCTGTGGCTGGCGATTCCGGTGATGGTGTTCTCCTTTAACCATTCGCCGATTATCTCGTCTTTTGCCGTGGCGAAACGCGCCGAGTACGGCGCCGGCGCGGAGAAGAAGTGTTCACGCATTCTGGCCAGCGCCCATCTGATGATGGTGGTGACCGTGATGTTCTTTGTGTTCAGCTGCGTGCTGAGCCTGTCGCCCGCCGATTTACAGGCAGCAAAGGCGCAGAACATCACCATTCTGTCCTATCTGGCGAACCACTTTAACGTGCCGATGATTGCCTGGATGGGGCCGATTGTCGCCATCGTGGCGATCACCAAATCGTTCCTCGGCCACTATCTGGGCGCGCGTGAAGGCTTCAACGGCATGGTAGCGAAGTCGCTGCGCAGCCGCGGTAAAACCATCACGCCGCAGAAAATGAATCGCCTGACCACGCTGTTTATGCTGCTGACCACCTGGCTGGTTGCCACTCTGAACCCAAGCATTCTCGGCATGATTGAGACGCTGGGCGGGCCGGTGATTGCGATGATTCTGTTCCTGATGCCGATGTACGCTATTCATAAAGTCCCGGCGATGCGCCAGTACAGCGGCAAAATCAGCAACCTGTTTGTGGTGCTGGTGGGGATTCTGGCGATTTCATCCATCGCTTATTCGCTGATGAATTAACAGCAGGACGCGGTGCGCCGGACCCGATGCGCACCGCCATGACAACGCCAGCGACACTAAACGGCCCCGTCTGACGCATGCAGAACGGGGCTGTCTGTTTTAAACCGCAGCGGTTTTAAACACGCTCATCGACTGCGCCAGACGATCGGCCTGCTCCTGCAGTGCCTGAGACGCAGCGGACGCTTCCTGCACCAGCGCGGCGTTCTGCTGCGTCACCGCTTCCATCTGCGTAATGGCCTGATTGATTTCACTGATGCCGCTGCTCTGTTCGCTGCTGGCAATGGTGATTTCGCTCATGATCTCCGCCACGCTGCTTACGCTATTGACCACCTCACCAATGGTTGAACCGGCGTGCGTCACCAGACGGCTGCCTTCATCCACCTTCGCCACCGAGTCTTCAATCAGCACTTTGATCTCTTTCGCCGCGGAGGCAGAACGCTGCGCCAGGTTACGCACTTCGGTGGCGACGACGGCAAATCCGCGACCCTGTTCACCAGCGCGCGCCGCTTCGACCGCCGCGTTGAGCGACAGGATGTTGGTCTGGAAGGCGATAGAGTCGATCACGCTGATGATGTCGACAATCTTCTTCGAGGAGAGGGCAATCGCCTCCATCTTCACAATCACCTGCTCCATCACTTCACCGCCTTCTTTGGCGACGCCGGAGGTTTTCGCCACCAGCGAGTTGGCTTCGCGCGCATTGTCGGCGTTGTGCTTCACGGTAGCGGTCATCTGCTCCATCGCGGACGCCGTCTCTTCCAGCGAGCTGGCCTGCTGTTCAGTGCGCGAAGAGAGATCGATGTTGCCGCTGGAGATCTGGTTGGACGCCACCGCGATGGTGTCGGATCCGGCGCGTACGTCGGAAACAATGGTCAGCAGGTTATCGTTCATCGCCTGCAGAGCCTGCATCAGCGCGCCCGTTTCATCTTTGCTGCGTATTTCAATGCGCGAGCTGAGATCGCCGGCAGCCACTTTGCTGGCGATGGTCACCGCTTCATTCAGCGGATGCACAATCGAACGGGTCAGCAGCCAGCCCATCACCACGGCTGCGAGAATGGCGAGCGCGGAGAACACCAGCGTGACTTCAATCGCCGTGGTGCCATCGTCGATAATGCCGGCACCTTCCTGCTGGAGCTGCGAGGACTGGGAATCAGCAAACGCCACCGCCAGGTCGAGGTAGGCATTCTGCACGGCGGTAATTTTTTTCAGCACGTAGTAGCTGGCGTCATCGGCTTTACCGGCCCGCACCAGATCCAGCACCTCATTTTTCTGCTGTTCAAACTGCTGACTGGCAGCCAGCAGGCTGGCAATTTTCTTCTTGCCCACGGCGGTAATCTGAATCGCTTCGATCTTCTTCATCGCCGCGTTGGTGCGGGCGGTGGCGTCTGCCAGTTGCTGAAAGCGCTGCACGTTGAACTGCGGTCGGGTGGTATCGATGACGATGCCACGCAGGTATTTGATCTGATCGTTGACGCCATCGCGCACGTCAAAGCCGAGCCGCACTTTTACATAGCGATCTTCCACAATCGAGGTAATGCCGCTCTTGATGTTGTTGATCTTCATGATTGAGGTAATACCAATCACCACCAGTAGTGCCACCACTAAACCAAAGGCGATGCCCAGGCGGACGCCGACCTTCATATTCTTTAAGCTCAACATTGGATCTCCCCGCAATGCCAGAATGCTGTTGTATTAAAACGGAAACGCAGACGATGGGTCTGCAATATGTCGATGATGTGTAAAGGAAAGATTTTTTGCCGTTGCGGCGAGACGGGTCTGGCGCCACCTGCGCAGGCGCTAAAGTTATCGGTTGCTAATGTTTTAACTTTAATTTTTTAGGGATTTGTCACAAAACGGTTAAGAGGGCTTAAGGTTGATTAATCACTGGTCGTAATTAGGTGGCATCACGGCCTATGCCGGTGCGCAAAATTGCGCACCCTACAAAAACGCGCAGAGGCGGATGCGATATCTGAATTATCCCGTCGCACAAACCGTAGCGGCGCGATTCATCGCGCATTCCATTTCCCGCACCGTGGCGGAATGCGCAATAAATTGCGCCGCTACCACCCGTGCGGTTATCAGCGGCATCACATGGAAGGAATATCAGTCAACCGTGCGGTTATCAGCGGCATCACATGAAAGGAATATCTGCACGATAAGTCGCGCCATCATGATTCATTGCGGATGGGATATCTGCATTATCCCGTCGCACAAACCGTAGCGGCGCGATTCATCGCGCATTTCATTTCCCGCACCGTGGCGGAATGCGCAATAAATTATGCCCCCTGCAAAAAACGCGCAGAGACCCTGTAGGGTCACCATTCATGGTGACCTGGGACGATTAATAGATCAGTAAGACAGGATAAATACGCCGTTACGGTAACGCTGCTGAAGGCTGGCGAGCGGGCACAAAAAAGGCGCGAACATCGCGCCTGAGGGGATAATCGGGGTAAGCGCTTAGCGCTTCTTCTCCAGCACGCGATAAATCACGCTGGAAAGCTCGTTGATTTCAAACTTAGCGACGTAACCGTCAGCGCCCACTTTGCGCACGTGATCTTCGTTGGCGCTGCCGGAAAGCGACGAGTGAATCACCACCGGAATCTGCCGCAGTGCGTCGTCGCGCTTGATGTTACGCGTCAGGGTAAAGCCGTCCATCTCCGGCATTTCGAGGTCGGTCAGCACCAGCGCGATTTTGTCGTGAATCGACTCGCCGTTACCCTGCGCTTCTTTCTGCATCTCGCTGATTTTAATCCACGCTTCAAGCCCGGTATTGTGCATGATGGCCGGAATGCCCATGCTTTTCAGCCCCTGTTCCAGCAGCTGACGCGCCACTTTCGAGTCTTCAGCAACAATCGCGACCTGGCCGGGTTTAAGGTTGAAATTCTTCGCCGTCTCTTCGCTCGGCTCAACGCCGCGCACCGACGGAATAATGTCATACAGAATCTGCTCGACGTCGAGCACCAGTGCCAGATTGTTGCTCTGACCGTCGGTGTCCAGACAGGCGATGCTGGTGATGTTACGGCTGCCGATGCCCGCTTCCGCCGTGTGCACCTGATTCCAGTCGAGACGCACAATGTTCTCCACCGATTCCACGGCAAATGCCTGGGTGCTGCGCGCGTATTCGGTCACCAGCAGCAGGTTGAGGCCGGTTTCCGGTTTGCAGCCGGTTACGGCCGGCAGGTCGATCACCGGAATAAACTGGCCGCGAATGCTGGCCATGCCGAGCAGCGGTGAATTCATGCCGGCGGCGCGGGTAATCGTCGGCATCGGCACAATTTCACGCAGTTTGAATACGTTGATGCCGTACAGCTCAGATTTGCCTTTCAGCCGATCGGAACCCAGCCGGAACAGCAGCAGTTCGAATTTGTTAGAAAGCGCAAGGTTAGCGCGTTCATCGATCTCTTTCTGAAAATTATCCATTGTGGCCTCGGGGCAGAATCTGGGCGGAGTAAAGGGCAGGGCAATAGCGCCATGATTAACTTATCGGCAGCGGAGGAAAAAAATGAAGGGAAGGGCGATGAAAATTTAGCGTAAGGGCGATCGCCCTCACGCTCACGACAGTTACTTCAGCAGAATCGCGCGCACGCTTTTGCCTTTGATCTTGCCCTCTTTCAGCTTGATCAGCGCTTTTTTCGCCTGCGCGGCGTCGATGGCGACATACGCATGGGTCGGGGTGAGATCGATTTTACCGATCTGATCGCCGCTGAAACCGGCTTCACCGGTCAGGGCGCCCAGAATATCGCCGGGACGCATCTTGGCTTTGCGCCCACCGTCAATGCACAGCGTCATCATTGCCGCCGGCAGCGGCTGTGCGCCTTTGCCTTTCAGCGTGCTGGCCGGCTGCCAGTTGAGCTTCTGCTGCAGGTAATCTTCCAGCGCAT
The DNA here is from genome assembly GCF_043544755.1 of Pantoea sp. SGAir0184. Taxonomy (NCBI): domain Bacteria; kingdom Pseudomonadati; phylum Pseudomonadota; class Gammaproteobacteria; order Enterobacterales; family Erwiniaceae; genus Pantoea; species Pantoea sp. SGAir0184. Next base: position 3,284,220 of record NZ_CP028050.1, on the reverse strand, counting down.
GGGCGCGCACCATTTCGTCGGCCGCCACAAAACTGACCGCCAGCCCCTGTTCGCCGGCGCGGCCGGTACGGCCAATGCGGTGAATGTGTACTTCCGGATCCCACGCCAGCTGGAAGTTAACCACCAGCGCCAGCGATTTAATGTCGAGGCCGCGCGCGGCGACGTCGGTGGCGATCAGCACACGGATGCTGCCGTTGGCAAAGCGAATCAGCACGCGTTCGCGATCGCGCTGTTCCAGATCGCCGTGCAGCGCCAGCGCGCTGATCTGGCGATCGTTGAGCGCGGCTGCAATCTCATCGCATTCCCGTTTGGTGTTACAGAACACCACGCAGGAAGCCGGTTGCTGCTGGCTGAGCAGAGCGCTGAGCAGGTTAATACGCTCGCTGGCGCTGGCTTCAATAAACTGCTGCTCAATTGCCGGCAGTTCCGACTGCGCTTCGGTCGCTACCGCCAGCGCATCGCGCTGAAAGCGCTGACTCAGGCTGGCAATGGTATCGGGCCAGGTGGCGGAGAACAGCAGCGTCTGACGCGAATCCGGCGTAAAGCCAATGATGGCTTCCATATCGTCGCGGAAACCCATCTCCAGCATGCGATCGGCTTCGTCCAGTACCAGGCTCTGCAACTGACTCAAATCGAGATTGTCACGCTTGAGATGATCGAGGATGCGCCCCGGCGTGCCGACCACAATATGCGGCGCGTGCACCAGCGAGTCGCGCTGCGCGCTCATCGGCTGGCCGCCGCACAGCGTCAGGATCTTGATATTGCGGGTAAAGCGCGCCAGCTGACGCAGCACGTTGCTGACCTGGTCGGCCAGTTCACGTGTCGGGCACAGCACCAGCGCCTGGGTATGAAAACGTCCGCTGTCGATGCGGTTCAGCACGCCAATACCGAAGGCGGCGGTTTTGCCGCTGCCGGTTTGCGCCTGCGCCCGCACATCGCGTCCGCTAAGGATGGCCGGCAGGGAAGCGGCCTGAATCGGCGTCATGGCGTCGAAGCCCATCTCGCGCAGGTTATCGAGCTGGCTGGCAGGCAGTTGCGTCAGGGTAGAAAAAGCAGTCACAGGAGCATCTCAGGTAGTAGCAGGAATAGCGGCGGCCAGTCTGGCAGAAAGGCGGGCTATCGGCAACGGCAATTGCGGCAATAATCACGCGGTGAAATTAGTCAGCCGTTGCGCTTTGTCAGGTCAATGATGAGGTGCAACTATCGCAAAGTTTTAATGAATGTTCCGAATTTCACACGAAGCAGCACGAACGGTAAAAACGCTTTTTCGAGGGAAAAAATGATATTAGCGGCAGGTAAGCGGCAATATCGCGGCATGTTACGGCTATTTTCAGTAAGATTTCGCTTATATGTTACGCGTTATGCGGAAAATCTGAGTAAAAATCCTAACCGCTTTGCTTTATATTTAGCGCGCCATTTGGCAATTAATAATTACTTCAGAGGTCACCTCATTGAGTCACTATGTCCAGGGACAAAACGAAGACGTTCTGAAAATCGTCGGCCGCGCCGTGCTAACGCTGCATCTGCATGGAGAGACGTTATCCTCCGATAAAGTCAGCTCCATGATTGCCTGTTATGCGGAAGAAGAGCCTGTTAATGACGATGAGCACCAGCGCCTGTATGCGCTGGCGATTCAGATGTTGTCTTAAATCCAGCATTATCATCGGGCTTGCCGCGCCGGTGTCACCTTCCAAAGCCTCCTGCGGGAGGCTTTTTTGTGGCCGGGTCTGGCGTGCTGGTGCTGGCTGCGATGCGCCTTCAGGCGCTGAATATCGGCGTGCCGTGCTGGAACGTAGCGCGCACCGGCGCAATGCGCGCCACGGCTTCCGCCGAGCAGCTGGCGTCGACCAGCATCATACTGGCTTCATCCTGCAGCTGCGGCCACTGGCGCTCACCGCTATTGGCGAGCGGCAGAATGCCGCCGGTGGCGATATGCAGCGCGCGGCTCAGGCCAAACTCATCCGATCCGCGATACAGCTGGGCATACAGATTGGCTTTCTCCAGCATGCTGCCGGTACCGAACGGCGACCAGTGATCGATCACGCTGTCGGTGCCGGTCATCACTGTCACGCCCGCTGCCTGCAGCTGCGGCAATGGCATCGTCAGCTTGCCAATCGGAATCGTTGATGCCACGCTCATCTGCTGTTCGGCCATGCCGGCGATAATCTCATCCAGCGCCTTACCTTCCAGCGTGGCGAGCGCGAAACCGTGGCTCAGTGTCACTTTGCCTTTCAGCTGCGGGTTACGGGCGATGGTGGCGACCATGTACTGAATGGCTGCCACGCCGGCGGCGCTGGTCTCATGCAGATGAATGTCCACGCCGCGATCGTAATCGAGCGCGATGCGAAACATCGCATCAAGCGAAGCCTGCATGGCACCATCCACGTTGGTGGGATCCAGCCCACCGACATACTGCACGCCGAGCTGCATCGCCTCACGCATCAGACCATCGACCTGCGAATGCAGCAAACCATGCTGCGGAAAAGCAACGATCTCACAGCGAAACGCCGGATGGTTGGCCAGCGCCAGCTGCAGATGTTCGAGACTTTGCAGGCCACTGACTGGATCGATGTTGCAGTGGCTGCGCGCTTCGGTGCTGCCTTTACTTTGCAGCAGGCCAATCAGCGCTTCGGCGCGCGCCTGCGAGGTTGGCAGCAGCTGGGGAATCAGCACCTGCTCGCGCGCAATCATATCCATGATGGTCTTGCCCTGCCGCGGACGCGGTGCCTGCCATGGTCCGCCGTAAAAGGTTTTATCCAGATGGATGTGCATGTCCCGCGTGCGCGGTAACAGCAGCGCACCGCCGGCATCCCACTGCGGCAGGGCAGGCTGGCGCGCCTGGCCGGCGGCGCTAATGGCGCTGAACTTGCCTTCTTTAATGGTGATGTCGTACAGCGCAGTGCGAGTGGCTACTATCTCCGCGCCGTCGCGCTCAAATCCCTCTTCGAGGCGCACATTCAGCAACTGATAGTGCGCCACGGCAGGCGGCGGGGTGGACGAGACCGGTGGTGTGTCGGGACGGGCAGCGCTGCTCATGCCAGCCATCATCAGGCTGCCTGCGGCAGTAAGGCGGACGCCGTGGCTGAGAAAATCACGGCGGCTGGAAGCGGTCAGAGGCATCGGAAACTCCAGGCAAAAGGAAAAAACCTAATCTGGCAAAACCGACGCCGCCGCGCTGCGATATTTCCCACTGCCTGGCAGTGGAAAAATCACTGCCACTGTAGCTGGCAGAATTGCACCAGCGCAGCGGCCAGTGCCTGTTGCAGCGCATCCTGCGGCTTACGGCAGAACAGCGCCAGCTCGAAATGGCTGATGACCGGTAAACCCTCAGCGCTGCCCAGCACGCGGTGACCGGGCAGGCGGCAGCTGGCGGGCAGCAGCGTCAGGCCGAGACCAGCGGCGCTGGCGCTGGCGAGGGCCACCAGGCTGGCGCTGCTGTAACTGATGCGCCAGCTGCGGCCGAGCGCATCCAGCGTCTGACACATCTCTTCGCGATACAGCCCCTGCTGCGGAAATACCACCAGCGGCAGCGGCGTCTGGTCAAAGCAGGGGTGTTCGGCACTGTCCAGCCACAGCAGTGGCTCGGGCCGGGCGGCCAGCGGGCGATCGCCGCCCGGCTGCTTGATCAGCATCAGATCCAGCTCTTCGCGCTGCCATGCGCGATGCAAATCGACGTACATGCCGCTCATCACGTCAAGACGCAGCTGCGGATGCTGTCGGCTGAATCCGGCCAGCAGGCTGGCGGTCGGGGCGGCAAAATCCTCCGGCACGCCAATGCGCACAATGCCGTCGCGCCACTTATCGCTCAGCACATCGTGCGCTTCGCCGTTAAGGGCGATGATGCGACGCGCGTAGCCGAGCAATTTTTCTCCCTCTTCGGTCAGCGCCACCTGATGTGAGGTGCGCTGTAACAGCGCTTTACCCACCATCTCTTCCAGCCGCCGCACCTGCTGACTGACCGTCGACTGCGACAAGTGCACACGCTCGGCGGCGCGGGTAAAGCTGGCGGTCTCGCACACCGCCACAAAGCTTAATAGCTGCTGCGGCGTAAACATTGGCTGACGATTCATTTATCCACTGCCCATCATGGTGTTATTTCATTTCCAAATAGTACTGTCTGCTGCGATGCTGACAACCTTTTCACTGCAGGATGGGTTATGAACCGACATGCCAATACGTTAACGCTGGCTGCGCTGGTACTGGCCGGGCTGAACATGCGCCCACTGCTGACCTCGGTCAGTCCGCTGCTGGGCCAGCTGCGCCACAGCCTGCATCTGTCAGGGCTGGCCGCCTCGCTGCTGCCGGCGGTGCCGATGGTGATGATGGGCGCGGTGGCGCTGTTCAGCGCCACGCTGATGCAGCGCATGGCTTTAAAGCCCTTACTGCTGGCCGGGCTGACGTTATTGCTGCTGGCACTGGCGGCGCGCGGCGTGATCGATAGCGGCAGCGGGCTGGTGCTCAGCGCGCTGTTTGCTGGCATCGGTGTCGGCGTGGTGCAGATGGCGATGCCGGGACTGATTCGACAGCGTTTTAGCCGGCGCAGCGCGGCGGTTACCGGGCTGTGGGCGGGCGCGCTGATGGGCGGCGGCGGACTGGGCGCGGCGCTGTCGCCGTGGCTCAGCGCGCAGCTTGGCGTACCGCTGGCGCTCAGCGGCTGGGCGCTGCCGGTGCTGCTGGCTATCCTGCTGTGGCTACGGGTGCGCGTGCCTGCTGCGCCGGATGCCGCGCAGGTAACGCTGCCGCCGCTGTGGCGTAAGCCGCGCGCCTGGTCGCTGGCGCTGAGCTTTGGCCTGGTCAACGGCGGCTATGCCACCTGCGTTGCCTGGCTGCCGGATGCGTATCACCGGCTGGGCTGGTCGGCGCAGGCCGGCGGCTCGCTGCTGGGCGTGATGATTCTGAGCCAGGTTGCCGGCGCGCTGCTGATGCCGCTGCTGGCGCGCGGTGCCGATCGCCGTCCGCAGCTGATTGTCAGTCTGCTGTGCCAGCTGGCCGGGATGAGCGGGTTTCTTTTTGCGCCGCTGCTGGCGCCGTGGCTGTGGGCCGCCATCGCCGGCTTCGGTCTCGGTGCCGCGTTCCCGCTGGCGATGGTGCTGGCGCTCGATCATCTGCCGCAGCCGCAGGCAGGCGCGCGGCTGGTGGCCTTCATGCAGGGCGCAGGATTCATCATCGCCGGCTGCATGCCGTTTATTGCCGGTCAGTTGCAGGTGCTCACCCATAGCTTTGCCAGCGTATGGCTGATGCAGGGCATCGTGACGCTGGGGCTGATCGGACTCAATCTGCGTTTTCATCCGCGCAGCTATGCGCGCGCCTTTGGTGCGGCAGCGCGCTGATTGGTCCTACCAATGTTATAAAAATGTAGCCACATGGTCACATAACACGAAAAATCACGCCTGCCGCGTTGCTTTGGGTTAACAATGCATTAACTATCTGGAGCCAGAAAGCCCGTCAGCCGCAATGTGGTCCTACCAATTGTGGTGCGGAACCGGGCAACAATCTGCGGCGCACGCCTGCTTTTGCCGATGCGCCGCATCCCTCTGGTGACCTCTGGAGAAACGGCATGCAGGTGTGGCAACAAAACTACGATCCGCTCAACAATTTGTGGCTATCCAGCCTGGTGGCGGTGATCCCGATTGTTTTTTTCTTCTTCGCGCTGATTAAGCTCAAGCTGAAAGGCTATCAGGCCGGTACGATCACCGTGGTGCTGGCGCTGCTGGTGGCGCTGCTGCTGTACGGCATGCCGGTGCCCCAGGCGCTGGCGTCGGTGGCGTATGGTTTTTTATACGGCCTGTGGCCGATTGCCTGGATCATCGTGGCGGCGGTGTTTGTCTACAAGATCTCGGTGAAAACCGGCCAGTTCGATATCATTCGCGCCTCGATTCTCTCCATCACGCCAGACCAGCGTTTGCAGATGCTGATCGTCGGCTTTTCGTTTGGCGCGTTTTTAGAGGGCGCGGCAGGCTTTGGGGCACCGGTGGCGATCACCGCCGCACTGCTGGTCGGGCTGGGCTTTAATCCGCTCTATGCCGCCGGCCTGTGCCTGATCGTCAATACCGCGCCGGTGGCATTCGGCGCGATGGGGATTCCGATCATCGTCGCCGGTCAGGTCACCGGGCTGGACAGCTTCCAGATTGGCCAGATGGCGGGACGCCAGCTGCCGTTTCTCACCCTCATCGTGCTGTTCTGGATCATGGCGATCATGGATGGCTGGCGCGGCATCAAAGAGACCTGGCCGGCGGTAATGGTGGCCGGCGGCTCGTTTGCCATCGCTCAGTACCTCAGCTCTAACTTCCTTGGCCCGGAGCTGCCGGACATTATTTCGTCGCTGGCTTCGCTGATCTGCCTGACGCTGTTTCTGCGCCGCTGGCAGCCGGTGCGCATCTTCCGCTTTAAAGAACCCGCGCCAGAGGCTGCGCCCTCAGGGACGCAACGCTACACGCTGGCGCAGATTGTGCGTGCCTGGATGCCGTTCCTGTTCCTTACCGCGACCGTTACGCTGTGGAGTATTCCGCCGTTTAAAGCGCTGTTCGCTAAAGGCGGCGCGCTGTATGACTGGGTGTTTAGCGTGCCGGTGCCGCTGCTGCACGAGCTGGTGGCACGCATGCCGCCGGTAGTGAGCGCAGCAACGCCGTATGCGGCGCTGTTCAAATTTGACGTGGTCTCCGCCACCGGCACTGCGATTCTGCTGGCAGCGGTGATTTCGGTGATTTTCCTGCGCATGAAGCCGGCGGCGGCGCTGCGCACCTTTGGCGAAACCCTGAAGGAGTTGGCGCTGCCGATCTACTCCATCGGCATGGTGCTGGCCTTTGCGTTCATCTCAAACTACTCCGGGCTATCGGCCACGCTGGCCCTGGCGCTGGCGCACACCGGCCAGGCCTTCACCTTCTTCTCGCCGTTCCTCGGCTGGCTGGGCGTCTTTCTGACCGGCTCCGATACCTCTTCCAACGCGCTGTTCGCCGCGCTGCAGGCGACCACCGCGCAGCAGATTGGTGTGTCGGATGTGCTGCTGGTGGCCGCCAATACCACCGGTGGCGTCACCGGTAAAATGATTTCGCCGCAGTCGATCGCCATCGCCTGCGCCGCCGTGGGGCTGGTGGGGCGCGAGTCCGATCTGTTCCGGTTTACCGTTAAACACAGCCTGATTTTTACCTGTATGGTCGGCGTGATCACCACGCTGCAGGCGTATGTCTTTACCTGGATGATTCCATGACTGAACCCACACCGCGGCTGGCGGATACGCTGCGCGCGCGTCTTAGCGCCTGGATTGAAGAGCATCAGCTGAAACCCGGCATGCGTTTACCTTCGGAGCGTGCGCTGGCCGCCCGCTTCGGCGCGTCGCGCTCGTCGGTGCGTGAGGCCATTCAGCAGCTGATCAGCAGTGGCGTGCTGATCAGTAAACGCGGCGGCGGCACCTGGCTGTGCGAGCCGCAGGAGCCGTGGTCAGAACAGCGCATCGTCGAGCCGATTCGCCAGCTGCTGGCCGCCGATCCTGACTACCGCTGGGATATTCTTGAGGCGCGCCACGCGATTGAGGCCAGCACCGCCTGGCACGCCGCGCAGCGCGCCACCGAGGCGGATAAAGAGCGGCTGCGCTATGCCTTTGACGCGCTGATACAAATGAACGACTGCGACGATCCCGAACTGGCCGCGCAGGCGGATCTGCGCTTCCACCTCGCCATTGCCGAAGCCTCGCATAATCTGGTGCTACTGCAGACCATGCGCGGATTTTTTGATCTGCTGCAATCCTCCGTGCTGCACAGCCGCCAGCGTATGTACACCCAGCCGGTGATTTTTAACCAGCTCAACGCCCAGCATCAGGCGATGTTCGATGCGGTGATGGCGGGCGACGCCGACGCGGCGCGCCAGGCGGCGATGGATCACCTCGGCTTTGTTCATACCACCATGAAAACGCTGCATGAAGACGAAGCGCGCCAGGCCCGCATCACGCGGTTACCGGGCGCCACGCAGGCTACCCGTAAGGAAGACAACTGATGATTATTTCTGCTGCCAGTGACTATCGCGCCGCGGCGCAACGTATCCTGCCGCCATTCCTGTTTCACTATCTGGACGGCGGGGCCTACGCAGAACATACCCTGAAGCGCAACGTGGCCGATCTCTCTGACGTGGCGCTGCGTCAGCGCGTGCTGAAAAACATGGCTGAGCTGAGCCTGGAAACACGGCTGTTCAATGAAACGCTGTCGATGCCGGTGGCGCTGGCGCCGGTCGGCCTGTGCGGCATGTACGCGCGACGCGGTGAAGTGCAGGCGGCACGTGCGGCAGCCAATCGCGGTATTCCATTTACCCTGTCGACGGTGTCGCTGTGCCCGATAGAAGAGGTGGCACCGGCGATTAACCGCCCGATGTGGTTTCAGCTGTATGTGCTGCGCGATCGCGGCTTTATGCGCAACGCGCTGGAGCGGGCCAAAGCGGCAGGCTGTTCGACGCTGGTGTTTACCGTCGATATGCCGACGCCGGGCGCGCGCTACCGCGATGCGCACTCCGGCATGAGCGGCCCGCATGCCGCGCTGCGCCGTTACTGGCAGGCGGTCACCCATCCGCAGTGGGCGTGGGACGTCGGGCTGCACGGGCGTCCGCACGATCTCGGCAATATCTCCACGTACCTCGGTAACCCTACCGGACTGGAAGATTATATCGGCTGGCTGGCGAACAATTTCGACCCGTCGATCTCGTGGCAGGATCTGGAGTGGATTCGCGAATTCTGGGAAGGGCCGATGGTGATCAAAGGCATTCTCGACCCGGAAGATGCGCGCGATGCGGTGCGGTTTGGCGCCGATGGCATCGTGGTCTCCAACCACGGCGGACGTCAGCTGGATGGCGTGCTGTCGTCGGCGCGCGCGCTGCCGGCCATCGCCGACGCGGTAAAGGGCGACATCACCATTCTGGCCGACAGCGGCATTCGTAACGGGCTGGATGTGGTGCGCATGATTGCGCTGGGGGCTGACAGCGTGCTGCTGGGACGCGCGTTTATCTATGCGCTGGCGACGCACGGCCAGCGCGGCGTGGAGAATCTGCTGAGTCTGGTTGAGAAAGAGATGAGGGTGGCGATGACGCTGACCGGCGCGAAAACCATTGCGGACATCACGCAGGATTCGCTGGTGCAGGCGAATGCGCTGCTGAGCGAAGCCGGACTCAGCCCGGCGCGCCCACACGCGGTGCGCTAAGCCAGGCAAAGCGCCGGCTCTTGTCTATACTGAATAGCTGTCTGACTAACAGGAGGAATGACATGACCATTCATAAGAAAGGATCGGCCCATTGGGAAGGCGACATCAAAGGCAAAGGCACGGTTAGCACTGAAAGCGGCGTGCTCAGCAACCAGCCATACGGTTTTAACACCCGTTTTGAAGGCGAGAAGGGCACCAATCCGGAAGAGCTGATTGGCGCGGCACACGCCGCCTGCTTCTCCATGGCGCTGTCGCTGATGCTGGGCCAGGCCGGTCATCCACCGAAAAGCATCGACACCACCGCCGATGTTTCACTGGACAAAAAGGGCGACGGCTTCGCCATCACCAAAATTGCCCTCAACAGCACCATTGCGCTGCCGGGCATCGATGATGCCAAATTTGATGAAATCATTCAGAAAGCCAAAGCCGGCTGCCCGGTGTCTCAGGTGCTGAATGCCGAAATCACCCTCGACTATACGCTGAATAATTAATCGCCCTCACGGGTGACCAGCGGTAGACTATGCGATGCGCCTGCGGGCGCATCGTTGCTTTCTGCTGTCTGGAGGAAACGTGGCAAAAAAACTGGCTGCGACAAAACACTGGAAGATGATTGTGGTGTTGCTGTGCATCTGCGGCGCGCTGATGCTGATTCGCTGGGCGGCGATGATATGGGGCTAAAGGATTGGGTATGCCGCCACAAGCTCGGGGTGCTGGTGATGATTATTCTGGTGCTGGAACTGGTGCACTACCTGCTGACGGCCTCGTGGCTGCCGTGGCAGTTCTGACGCCTCAGGCATATTCGCCGTCATGCTCATGCTGGCGCAGATTGCGCACGCTGCTGCGCGCAATGCGGTAGGCCTTGCGCGGATCGCCCGCGACAAATTCAAAGGTGGGCGAATAGTAAAACGGCAGCCAGCCGCCGAAGCCGCTCTCCCACTCCCAGCGCACCGGACAGGGCCAGAGAATGCCGTCATACAAAATGTAATAAACCCAGCGTCCGTTGGGACGACGGGGGCGAGTTTTTTTCATGGGATTCACAACTGTAATAGTGTAAAGCAGCTTATATTTTGAACGCTGCGGGCCCAGGTTGCAATGCCGTCTGGCTGTTTTTTATGCAATTGATGACGCACTGGCACCGAATTAACGGTGCACTTCCCCACAAAGCAGCACCACGTTCGGCCGGACTTTATGGATGCGATCGGCCATCTCTTCGCAGGCCACTTTCGTGGGGTAAATCCGCTCCGACACCGGCAGGGCATCACAGGCATCGTGGCCGCAGGCGCTCACTAACAAGACAAAACCAATCAACATAACCGACTCCTTCTGCACCATTCCCGTGGTACGGAATGCGTGGCTGTGTGTTCCTTTTTTTGATCCAGTATAGCTAAACGCCTCAGGCGTCAATGAACAGCCTGAGCGGCTTTTTTGTCCGAACAGGATGATGATAACCAGCGCCGCGCCCATTAGCAGCACAATCTGGGCTAAACTGTGCGGCACTGACAACAATAAGGAGTGATATCTGATGTCTCATGAAATTGCCCATCCGGCCAGCAGCCCAAAACAGGCCGCCCTGCAACTGGTCATCGAACTGGTACGCGCCGGTAAACTGAGCCCGCTGCACGGCGATGCTTCCAATATGATCTCCATCTACGAACAGTTCAAGGCACACTTCGAAGCCGACAAGCAAAAAGATTCCGCCATCTCCTGACGTTCTGCCCCCGGTGGCGCGCTGTGTCTGGCCGCGCCACTGTTCCCCGACTTTCACATAATCTCTTCCGTTTATTATTGCATCCCGATTAAATTTGCAGTGCGCTTTTTGATATTTCTCACAGATCCGTAACGCAAATCTGAAACCGGTTGCAGAAAATCTTTAGCGCGGGTATTCGTTAATTAAACCCCACACTGAGGATTGAATGATGCCAAAGATTCTACTCTGCTGCGCCGCCGGAATGTCCACCAGCATGGTGGTGCAGAAAATGGAGAAGGCCGCCAAAGAGAAGGGCGTCGAGGTTGAGATAAAAGCCGTTGGCATTGAAGAGTTTAACGATCAGATCGCGAACTTTGACTGTTGCCTGCTCGGGCCGCAGATTAAATACAAACTGGCGGACTTCCAGCCGCTGGCGCAGCAGCTAAATAAGCCTATCACTGTGATTAATAGCATGGATTACGGCATGATGAATGGCGCGAAAATATTAGATGATTCGCTAAAGCTGATTCACGCCTGACGATTGTTCCGAAAATAAAATAATTGTTTACGCCTGTGCGCCAATGCACAGGCTTATTCTGTTGTTGCCTGATGCAAGGAGCTCGCCGATGAGCAGCATAAGCGAATCGTTATTTGGTGTGATTGAAAACCGCATCAGCCCGCTGGCCGGACGCCTCTCCAGCCAGCGCCATGTGATTGCCATCCGCGATGGATTTATCGCCTCGATGCCGTTTCTGATTGTGGGCTCGTTTATGCTGCTGTTTGCCCATCCGCCGTTCTCAGCTGACAGTTCATGGGCGTTTGCCCAGTGGTGGCTCGGTATGGTGCGCGCGCATGAAGCGCAAATCATGATGCCGTATAACATGACCATGGGCATCATGGCGCTGTATATCGCCAGCGCCATCGCCTATAACCTGGCGAACAGCTACAAGATGAACGGCTTTATGGCGGCCAGCCTGGCGCTGATGGCGTTTCTGGTGGTGGCCGCGCCGCAGAGCAACGGCACGCTGCCGGTTGGCTCACTCGGCGGCGAGGGCATTTTCACCGCGATTCTGGTGGCGCTGTTCGCCACTGAGCTGATGCACTTCCTGCAAAAGCACAACATCGGCTTTAAGCTGCCGGAGCAGGTGCCGCCCAAAATTCGTCAGTCGTTCGATCTGCTGATCCCGATCATCGCCATCTTCATCACGCTGTTTCCGCTCAGCCTGTGGGTGCAGGCGCAGTTTGGCCTGCTGCTGCCGCAGGCGATCATGGCGCTGTTCGCACCGATTATCTCCGCCTCGGATTCGTTACCGGCGGTGCTGGTGGCGGTGCTGCTGTGCCACATGCTGTGGTTCGCTGGCATTCACGGTGCGGTGATTGTCGGCGGCATTCTGCAGGCGTTCTGGCTGACTAACCTTGGCCTCAACCAGCAGGCGCTCAACGCCGGTGAGCCGATCACACACGTGTTTATCGAGCCGTTCTGGCAGTTTTTCATCGTTATTGGCGGCTCCGGTTCCACCATGGGGCTGGTGCTGCTTTACCTGCGCAGCCGCTCGGCCCATCTGCGCTCGATTGGCAAGCTGAGCATTGTGCCCAGTATGTTCAACATCAACGAGCCGGTCATCTTCGGTTCGCCGGTGGTGATGAACCCGATTCTGTTCATTCCGTTTATCTGCGCGCCGTTAGTCAACGCCACGCTCGCCTGGACAGCCACCAAAACCCAGCTGATTAACCACGTGGTGTCGCTGGCCCCCTGGACCACGCCGGCACCGATCGGGGCGGCCTGGTCGACCGGCTGGGACTGGCGCGTCATCGTGCTGATTGCCGTGCTGGTAACCATCGCCACGCTGATTTACTACCCGTTTTTCAAAATTTATGAGCGGCAACTGCTGCTGCAGGAGCTTGAGCAGGCCGCCGCAGCGCAACCGGTTAAGGAGGCATGATGGAAATTGATGAGAGCACGGTCATGGAACTGATTATTCAGGCGGGAGAAGCGCGCTCCTGCTCGATGGAAGCGCTGCGCGCGGCGCGGCGCAAAGAGTGGCCACGCGCCGATGCGTTGCTGAGCGAAGCCAGCGAGGCGGCCAGAGCCGCGCACCGTATCCAGACCGAATTGATCGGTGCCGACGAAGGCTGCGGCAAAATTCCGGTCAATCTGATCATGGTGCATGCGCAGGATCATCTGATGAACGCCATGCTGTGCCGTGAACTGGCGGAAGAGATCATCCAGCTGCGGCGCGAGCTGGCTGCGGACTAACAAGGAGGCAGTATGCAACATCCTAACCCCGGTGCGTTTCCGCACGGCTTTCTGTGGGGCGCTTCAACCTCGGCGTATCAGGTTGAGGGCGCCTGGAACGAAGACGGCAAAGGGCCGTCGGTGATCGATAAAGGCCATTTTCCTGAGGGGATGACGGATTTCACCGTCACCAGCGATCACTATCATCGCTTCCGGGAAGATATCGCGCTGCTGGCGGAGCTTGGCCTGAAAACCTATCGATTCTCCATCGCCTGGAGCCGCATCTATCCGCAGGGAGACGGCGAGCTGAATCCGGCGGGCATTGCGTTTTATCAGCAGCTGATTGATGAAATTTGCCGCCACGGCATTGAGCCGCTGGTCACGCTCTATCACTTCGACCTGCCGTGGGCGCTGCAGCAGGATGGCGGCTGGTCAAACCGGCGCACCGTGGCCGCCTTTGAGCGCTTCGCCATCACCTGTTTCGAGCACTATGGCGACCGGGTGAAATACTGGCTGACCATCAATGAACAGAACATGATGATCCTCAAAGGCGAGGTGATTGGCACGCTGCCGGCCGGCACGGTGGATGCGCAGAAAACGCTGTATCAGCAGAACCACCATATGATGCTGGCGCAGGCTAAAGCGATGATTGCCTGTCACCAGCGCTTGCCGCAGGCCAAAATTGGCCCGGCACCGAACATCTCCTGTATCTATGCCGCCAGCGCCAGACCGGAAGATGTGCTGGCCGCCGATAACTTTTCAGCGATCCGCAACTGGCTCTACCTCGACCTGGCGGTGCACGGTCATTACAACAACGTGGTGTGGGCGTTTCTGCAGCAGCGCGGCTGGCTGCCGCACATTGAGGCGGAGGATATGGCGACCATCGCCGCCGGTCAGCCGGACTTTATCGCCTTCAACTATTATGCATCGGCCACAGTCAGTGCTGACATGCCTGAGGTCGCGCGTGGTGAGCTGAACAGCAAGCAGCAGGCCGACCAGCAGATGGCCGGCATCGACAAATCGGTGTACGTCGGCTGCAACAATCCGCATCTGCAGCAGAATCAGTTTGGCTGGTATATCGATCCGGTCGGTTTCCGCATTACCGCGCGGGAGATCTACGCGCGCTATCGCCTGCCGCTGATTGTGACAGAAAACGGTCTCGGTGCGTTCGACACGCTGGAGGCGGGCAACAAAGTGTATGACGACTATCGCATTGCCTATCTGCGCGAGCATATCACTCAGCTGCGGCTGGCCATTGCCGATGGCGTCGAGCTGTTTGGCTACTGTCCGTGGTCGGCCATCGATCTGGTCAGCACCCACCAGGGCATCAGCAAACGTTACGGCTTTATCTACGTTAACCGCGATGAACACGATCTGCGCGATCTGGCGCGCTATCGCAAGAAGAGCTTTTTCTGGTATCAGCAGTTGATCCGCAATAACGGTGCACAGCCTGATGCGGAGGTGGAATACTAACGCGCGGCGCGGCGGCATCCCGGCTGGGTCGCCGCCGCGCCAGCAGCGTGATTAGCGGTGTTGTCCCGCCATCAGCACATATTTTACCTGCACATACTCTTCAATACCGTAATGGCCGCCCTCGCGGCCGTAGCCGGAGTGCTTGATACCGCCAAACGGCACTGACGCCGTACCGACTGAGCCGGAATTGAGGATCACCATGCCGGCTTCCAGTTTTTTCGACAGGCGGAAAGCGCGGCCAACGTCCCGCGTCCACGCATATGCCACCAGACCGTATTCGGTGTCGTTAGCGCAGCGAATCACCTGCTCTTCATCACTGAAACGGTACAGGGCAAATACCGGTCCGAAAATCTCGGTGTTGTGCACGGCAAACGAGGCGTCCAGATCGCACAGGATGGTGGGTTCATAGAACAGCCCGCCCTTCGCGTGTGGCTTGCCGCCGAGGCGCAGCGTCGCCCCCTGCGCTACCGCATCATCCACCAGCGCGGTGACTTTATCGAGCGCCATGCGGTTAATCAGCGGGCCAACCACAAATTCCTGCTGCATACCCTGATCGACACGGATCTCACTGACTGTTTTCACCAGTTGCTGCACAAAGGCATCGTAAATCGCGTCATGCACAAAGATGCGGTTAGGCGAAATACACACCTGGCCGGAGTTACGCAGTTTGGCGCTGACCAGCCCGGCCACGCTCTCTTCCAGCGGGCTGTCGGCGAACACGATAAACGGCGCGTTGCCGCCCAGCTCCATGGTCATCTTTTTCAGCGTGGCCCCGCACTGCTGCGCCAGCAGTTTGCCGACGCGGGTAGATCCGGTGAAGGAGATTTTGTGGATGCGCGTATCGCTGGTAAAAGCTTCGCCGATGGCTTGCGGATCGCCGGTCACCATCTCAAACACGCCAGCGGGAATACCGGCCTGACGTGCATACTCCAGCAGTTTATACGCAGTAAGCGGCGTCTCTTCTGCCGGTTTGATGATCATGGTGCAGCCTGCGGCCAGCGCGGTAGCAATTTTGCGGGTGATCATCATAAACGGGAAGTTCCACGGCGTGATGGCCGCGGTCGGGCCGACCGGCTCTTTTACCACCAGCACGGAGGCGTTAGCATCGTGCGACGGCAGGGTATCACCGTTGACGCGTTTGGCCTCTTCCGCATACCACTCAATAAAGCCGAGACCGTACTCGATTTCGCCCAGCGCTTCGCTCAGGCATTTGCCGTTCTCCCTGACCATCAGTTCAGCAAACAGGTGCTTATCGGCGCGTACCAGATCGTACCAGCCACGCAGCAGGTCGCTGCGCTGTTTTGCGCTTTTTGCCGCCCATGCCGGAAACGCGGCACAGGTGCGATCGATAGCGGCCGTGACCTCGTCGTGGCGCATGAACGGTGCTTCGCCGACGAGGCTGCCGTCGGCAGGATTGGTGACTTTAATCATTCCAGTGTGCTCCAGTGTCAGAATCAATGTGACAACCTGGCAGTCAGCGTTATCGGGCTGGCTGCCGCTGTGCAGAAATGATGCGCGTCTGGCCTTTTCGCCACAATCGATTAAAATTGCTCCATCATTGAGAAAAACTGAACGGTTAACTGATGCGTGATTTGCCACCCCTGAATGCCTTGCTGGCGTTTGAATATGTCGCCCGTAGCGGCAGCGTGCGGGCAGCGGCTGATGGCCTGTCGGTGACGCCAGGCGCGGTGAGTCGTCAGATTCGTCTGCTGGAAGAGTACTTTGGCACGGCGCTGTTTCAGCGTCAGGGGCGCGGGCTGGTACTGACGCTGCCCGGCAATGCCTATTTTCTGCAAATCAGCCAGCACCTCGACGGTATTCGCCAGGCGAGCGCCACGCTGCAGCGCAATGCCGGCCGCACGGTCATCCGGCTGCACTCCTTCACCACCTTCGCCACCCGCTGGCTTATTCCGCGGCTGGCACTGTTTCAGCTGGCGCATCCGGCGATTGACGTGCGCCTGACGACCGCGTCGGAATGGGACGATACGGTGGATTGCGACGCGGCGATTCGGCTTGGTGACGGTACGTGGCCGCAGCAGCACGTCACGCCGCTGGTGAAAAACGTGCTGGTGCCGGTGTGTCGTCCGACGGCTGACCGGCGCGCCAGCATGCATCTGGCCGGGTTGGCGCAGCATACCCTGCTGCTGGTGCGCGGACGTCCTGATGACTGGCAGCGCTGGTGCGAAGCATTTGGCGTGGAAATGGACGCGCTGCCGCACCGGCGGCAGATGGAAAGTTCGGCGCTGGCCTATCAGGCCGCTATTGAAGGGCAGGGGATTGCGCTGGCGCAGCGCGTGCTGGTGGAAGCGGAGCTGAAGGCGGGCACGCTGATCGCCATGGAGGATTACCAGCTGGACTGTGGCCGGCACACCTATTACCTGGTGCGCCCGCAGGAGAGCGTTAAGGCTGCTACGCTACAGCAGCTGGAGCAGTGGCTGGTCACGCAGGATGCCGGCGAGGCGTTATGAGCAGCGAAACGGTCCATCGGCCACGGAAGCGCGCTCAATCAGCCGTCCGCTGAACGGCGGCAAAGGCGCAATCGCTTCGCCCTCCAGCATCGCCACCAGCTGCGCCAGCGTGTGCTGAATCATCTCCGCCACCGGCACATGAACCGTCGTGAGCGGCGGCAGGAAAAATTCGGCCATGCGAATATCATCAAAGCCCATCAGCGATACATCCTGCGGCAGCCGTTTGCCCGCCGCATTCAGCGCCAGCGCGGCACCAATCGCCATATCGTCATTGCTGGCCATCAGCGCGCTGAACGGTACGCCGGCACTCAGCAGCTGGCGTGCCGCCGCCTGACCGCTCTCCGGCGTCCACGCGCCCGGCAGTACGCGCGCCGCGTCATACGGCAGCTGATGGTCGGCCAGCGCCTGCTGATAGCCAGCCAGACGCGCGGCGGCGGTGGGCGATCCCGCCAGTCCGGTGATAAACGCAATGTCATGGTGACCGCGCGCAATCAGGTAGTTCACCGCATCACGGGTATTTTGCTGGTGCGAAGCCCAGACGCAGTTCGCCGCGTGCTGCGTCAGACGGCGGTTAACCACCATGATTGGGATATCGTGCTGGTCGATGATCGCTTCCAGCGCGGCGGTGTCGAGAAAACGCGGGTAGATAATGATGGCGTCGCAGCGCAGATCGAGCAGAAACTCGATTGCCGCGCGCTCATCGTCAGCGCTGGTTTTGCCATCGGCGAGGATCAGCTGGCGGCCATAGTTATTGGTCAGCGTGGCCGTCTGGTACAGCAGCTCGCTGAAATAGGGGCCGTTAAACAGCGAATGGGTGACGATCAGGCCGATATTCTGCGATTTTTGCGTCGCCAGACTGCGCGCCAGCAGATTCGGGCGGTAGCCTGTTTCCTCTATCGCCTGAAACACTTTCTGCTGCGTGGATTTGCTCACATAGCGGTTGCCCGCCAGCACGCGCGACACGGTGGCTTTAGAAACGCCCGCTTTGCGGGCCACATCCAGCATAGTAATCATCAGCGCTTCGACCATCATTCCTGCAGGCTAAAAAGCGATAGTACCTGAAAATGCAGGGAAATTAATGGCATCGTTAGCAAACAGTGAGAGGGATCAGGCGTAGAACCAGGCGGGCAGGATGGCGATCAGGTTATTCAGCGTATGCAGAAAAATCGGCAACGCCAGGCTGTTGCTGCGCAGACGCGCGTAGCACAGCAGCAGTGAGAACAGCGTCAGCGCAACGATGGTTTCCCAGTGCACGTACTGCGTGTGTAACGCAGCGAACAGCAGCGAAGTGAGCAACATGCAGGCAAAACGGCTTTTGGGCGCCCACAGCAAAAACGCCTGCAGCAGGAAGCCGCGGAACAGCACCTCTTCAAACACCGGCGCCAGCAGCACGGCGGTGAGCAGCAGAATCAGCATTGAGCTGCGTCCCTGCTGGCTCTGTTCAATCAGCCAGCCTTCCGGCTGCAGGAACTGCGTCTGCGCCACCATCAGTACAAACAGCGCGCCGATAAACAGCAGTGCCTGGCCGGGACGCAGAAAGCCCAGGGGAATGTCGCTGCGGCGCTGGCAGTAGAAACGGTACAGGGGATAAATCACGGCAAATTCAAACAGGCACAGCACTGGCACCAGCAAGCCGTTATTGCGCAGCGTCCCGTAATTGGGAAACAGCGTAATCAGCATGGTCACGAGGTAATAAACCACAAAGCTACCCACGTAAAACAGGGTCAACGTAACTTTGTCGGATTGGGTGTCCATAGGCGACTCAGCGGGCAGAGGAAGACGCATAGTAGCAACGGCGATCGGTGCTGTCGAGGTGCGTTTGCGGAGATTTTCGCCGGTTCAGATACGCCACAATCGCGGCGCTAACCGACCGTCTCATCGCAGGCGATGCGCGGCATGGTAGCTTGCGCTTTCATCGCTGACGAGCAGGCGGAGAGGGAACCGAATCACTTATCTGGCGCGGAGGATGCCGCTGGCACCGTTTGGTGCACAACGGCAGAGAGAAAATTAACGAGGCTTAACGCACCCGGACGGCCACGAAGGTCATCACGATGGCGAAGCCGATAAAAATAGCCAGTTCCATCATTATCTCCTCAGAAAAGTCTTAGATAATTGTAGCGTCTGCGCGGGTGATTTTTAGACACAGCGTGCGATTAATCCGAAAATGTGAGCAGAAAATCGCGCCTTTTGTCACGCAATGCGACCAGTCTGCTGGAAAAATTTTCGCATCGGCGGCACGCTTTGTTACTCTCAGGAACCGCTTGTTCATTATCCAGGAGGAGAAAATTGTGAACCATTATGGAAAAGCGCTGCTGCTCACGGCGATGCTCGCCTTAACGGCCTGTCAGTCAGCCAGTAAAACTGACAGCAGTCACGCCGTCAGCCACGATCCGGAAACCGACCAGTGCGGTGCCTCGCAGTATCAGAACTACCTCGGTCAGCCGCTGAGCGCGCTTGATACCCAGCGCTTTGCCGTACCGGTGCGCGCGATTCCGTGGAACGGTGCCGCCACCATGGACTTCAATCTGCGCCGCCTGAATTTCCTCGGCGATCAGAACGGGAAAATTTCCCGGGTTTACTGCGGGTAACACCAAACGGACACGGCATTGTCATCGGGCTGTCACGGCGGCGGGCGAGGATAGCTGCGCATTACGGAGATTTCCTCGTCACTCTCGAATATGCAATGCTCGTCTTGTTTCTTCCCGCTACGGCGGGAATTTTTTTCGCTATAACCTGCCTGCTGCGCCATATTGCCCCCGCCATAGCGCGCGTTTAATCGCGGTTCTGCGGCGTCAGGCGTACAGGCAGCAATAACAGACTGACCTTACAGGAGTGACGATGAAATACCTGACCCGAACGCTGTGTTTGACGCTGCTGCTCAGCCCGCTGGCGCAGGCCTCAAGCGAGGCGGCATGGCAGCAGCACGATAAAAACCTGCAGCAGGCATGTGTGCAGGCCAGCGGTCTGAAAGCGGTGAAAGTGGTGGGCAAGCCGATCATGTACGACGACAGCGTTGGCTACGATGCGCTGTTGCTCGAAGGCCGCTATCCGCAAAAGCACATGAAAAATCAGCTGGGGCGGGAACTGTGCCTGTATCAGCGTCAGAGCGGTAAAGCAGTGGTCAGCGAAGCCGACCAGCTGCGGGTGGTGAAATAATCTCCGGGGCCGCTATTTTTGCGGCCCTGCTTCTAACAGCTGCGCCAGCAGGTTGCGGTAACTCTGCAGGCGCTGTTCATCGCCTTCCACTTCCAGCCGGGTAATCACGCGGGCAATTACCGCTTTATTGGTGGCGGGCTGGCCATCATCCATCAGCTCGCGCATGATGGCGGCCAGCAAATCGCTCTCGTGCGGCGCGTGCCAGGCGGGGCTGTTGAAATAGTCGGTAATCGCCCGACTGGCGCTGTCATGGTGCGTTCTCATAGCCGACCTCCGCAGAGACAACGAAGCCTGCCACCCACGACGGGCAGCATCTGAAAACCTGAATTAAGCATGCGGACTGTCCAGGACGGGCAGCGCCTCGCCAGTGATGACTGGTGATTTTTTAAACATAGATGCGGTGTGGAATATTGTCAGTAACGAATCGTCATATTTTTTCACGTTTGCCGTCTTTCGCGATGCGCTTATCGGGCCTTATGCCAGGTAACCGCACATAAAGACACTACAAAAGTGAGGCATCGCCCTATTTGCTGTGAGCAGAATCACGCCCGGCAGCGAAAAACTGCGTTTTCATCCTCATGCCATGTTTTGCCGTCCGGTAATGTTACGAGGTTGTTAGACTGAACCCTCGTTTCATTTTTTCTGACATCTGCGCTCATGCTACGCTCCATCGAATCCTGGAAGATCAATCTGATATCCGTCTGGTTTGGCTGCTTTTTTACCGGCCTGGCCATCAGTCAGATCATTCCTTTCCTGCCGCTTTACGTGGAAGAGCTGGGTATCCGTGGCGGCAACGCACTCAGTATCTGGTCAGGCCTGACCTTCAGTGTCACCTTTATTGTTTCTGCCGCCGTGGCGCCGCTGTGGGGCAGCCTTGCCGATCGCAAAGGACGCAAGCTGATGCTGCTGCGCGCTTCGTTTGGCATGGGCGCGGTGATTCTGCTGCAGGCGTTTGTCACTCAGGCGTGGCAGCTGTTGCTGCTGCGCGCGCTGATGGGACTGACGTCCGGTTATATTCCCAACGCCATGGCGCTGGTGGCCGCGCAGGTGCCGCGTGAGCGCAGCGGCTGGGCGCTGAGCTGCGTGTCGACCGGACAAATTGGCGGCGTGATCCTCGGGCCGATGATTGGCGGTCTGCTGGCTGACTGGCTGGGCCTGCGCATGGTGTTTATCGTTACCGCGGTACTGCTGATGGTCAGCTTTCTGGTGACGCTGTTTCTGATTAAGGAGACCGGCTACACGCCGGTGAGCAAGCAGGACAAACTGAGCGGACGCGAGGTAATGCGCAGCCTCGATAATCCACGCCTGATGTTCTGCCTGTTCGTCACCACCATGGTGATTCAGATGTGTAACGGCTCGGTGAATCCTATCCTGACGCTGTTCGTGCGTGAGCTGGCGCCGGATGCGCAGAATATCGCGTTTCTCAGTGGTGTGATTGCCGCACTGCCCGGCGTGTCGGCACTCATCGCCGCACCGCGTCTCGGCAAACTCGGCGATCGCATCGGTACCCAGCGTATTTTGCTGGCGACCATGATCGCCTCGCTGCTGCTGCTGATTGCCATGTCGTTTGTCACCAGCGCCACG
Organism: Pantoea sp. SGAir0184; assembly: GCF_043544755.1. Lineage (NCBI taxonomy): Bacteria > Pseudomonadati > Pseudomonadota > Gammaproteobacteria > Enterobacterales > Erwiniaceae > Pantoea > Pantoea sp. SGAir0184. The sequence goes on along the minus strand of NZ_CP028050.1, from coordinate 3,262,437 downwards.
CAGCTGGGCGTCCTGCGCTTTCTGCTCGGCTTTGCCGATGGCGCGATGATGCCGGCGGTGCAAACCCTGCTGGTGCGTCATTCACGCGATAACGTCACCGGCCGTATTTTTGGTTATAACCAGTCGTTCATGTACCTCGGTAACGTCGCCGGACCGCTGCTGGGCGCAGCGGTCTCTGCCGCCACCGGTTACCGCTGGGTATTCTTCGCTACCGCGGTCGTCGTCCTGCTCAATGTGCTGTTGCTGCAGCGCTTCTATCGCCGGCCAAAAACCGAGCTGAAACCCCTTAGCCCGGCGGCCGCTACTAAACCGGCTGACGCAGCGTCAGCGCATAGTGCCAGCGCCGCTGAGAAAGCAAAAACTCCGGGCTGACGCTCGGGCTCCACGAATCGTCGCCGCCGACGCCCATATGGAAGCCGTCGAGATGCAGCCAGCAGCCGGGTTCGTCCTGCAGCAAATGGCGGTGTGAGGTGGCGCGCAGCTGCTCAAGGCTGTGGCGGCTGAGCGAGAAGGCAAAGTCGCCGCTGATCTGCCAGCTGCCGCTATCCAGCTGGCGCGTGCCGCAGCGCAAGCCATTCTCACCCGGAAAGACGTAGCCGGTGCTGAGCGCCGCCAGCGGCAGCTGCCAGCGTGAAAACTGCGCCGCCAGCTGGCGATCCGGATAGTTTTCATGAGGCCCCAGTCCCAGCCAGCTCACCTGGTGCGGGACCTGAGCCAGCTGGCAGCGCAGGCCGATGCGCGCGGGCGGCGGCAGACCAGCGGCCTGTTGTACATCGACGCTGATAGTCAGTTCGCCATCGCCGCTAATGCCATAACGCTTATGGCTGGTAAACAGGTGCTGACCCTCACCCAGTACGCGATGCCAGGTTTCAATCTGCACGCCGTGCTGCAGGCTGTCGACCTGCATCGCCAGCAGCTCTGTTTGCAGCCGATCATAGCCCGCGCGTTTCCAGCGCTCGACCCAGGCGTTAGGGTCGATATTGGCAGCTTCGCTGGTGCCGATATCATTATCGATCGGTGCGCGAATAAAGCACTCCTCCAGCGGTGTCAGCATGGTTTCACGATCGTTCACCCACCACTGCAGCAGCGCGCCGCTGCGGCGACAGAAGTGCCAGCGCTGCGTGGGCAGCACCACCGCCACCAGATTGTGATTGGTTTCCAGCTGGGGCGTGCAGGCGCTGAGCGGCGGCAACGTAACCGGCAGCGCGGCCGGCAGCGCCCACTGATCCCAGGCCACGCGATGATCCGCCTCAGACCAGGGCGTGGCGGCGATCTGATGCACCGCGAGGTTGAGCCACGCTTCACCCTGCAGCGCTTCAGGCGCGGGCACGGTAAAGGTGTGGCTGCCTTCGGCATCGAGATCCAGCACCCATTCACCGCGCGCGAGGGTTACACCGTCCTGCTCAATCCACCAGCGCAGCCGTTCGTTGTCGCTGCGGCGGAATAAATATTCGCTGGTGACGGTCACGCGATACGCATCGCCGGGATCGCGCGTAAACCGGAAAAACTGCTGGGCGCGCTGTGCTTCAAACAGCGCCGGATGCGGCGTGCGATCGGCAAACACCAGCCCGTTCATGCAGAACTGGCGATCGTTGGGCGTGTCACCGAAATCGCCGCCGTACGCCTGCCACGGCTGGCCGTGTGCGTCATAGCGCGTCAGGCTTTGATCGACCCAGTCCCAGACGAAGCCGCCCTGCAGCCGCGGGAACTGACGAAACGCCTGCCAGTATTTGGCAAAGCCACCAAAGCTGTTTCCCATCGCATGGGCGTATTCACACAGGATCAGCGGACGCGCTTCATCCGGCAGGCTGATCCATTTTTTCAGTGACCACTTCGGCACCGCCGGAAAGGGCTGGTCCTGATCGACGCGCGCATACATCGGGCACAGAATATCGGTGGCCGCCGTGTTGGCACCGCCGCCCTCATACTGTACCGGGCGCGTGCTATCGCTGCTTTTCACCCAGCGGTACAGCGCATCGTGCGTGCTGCCGTGGCCGGACTCATTGCCCAGCGACCAGATGATGATGCAGGCATGATTACGATCGCGCTGCACCATGCGCGTTACGCGTTCGCTATAGGCGGCAAACCAGCGCGGGTCGTCGGAGAGGCGGTTCATCGGCTGCATGCCGTGCGTTTCGATATTGGCTTCGTCAACCACGTACAGGCCGTACTCATCGCACAGCCGATACCACAGCGGATGGTTAGGATAGTGAGCGCAGCGCACCGCGTTAAAGTTGTGGCGCTTCATCAGTTCAATGTCCTGACGCATGCTGGCTTCATCCACCACCTGACCGCGTTCGGGATGATGCTCATGACGATTAACGCCGCGTATCAGCAGCGGCTTACCGTTGAGGCACAGCTGGCCGTGCTCAATGCTGACGCGACGGAAACCCACATCATAAGCTTCGGCTTCAATCACCTCGCCGGCATCATCAAGCAGCGTGACTACCGCGCGGTAGAGATGAGGCGTTTCGGCGCTCCACAACAGCGGTTGTAGCACCGGCAACACCAGCAGGGTGCGTTCCGGATAGTGGCCACGTTCATCAATGATGGCGCTGCCCGGCGGCTGTTCGTGCTGCGCAATACAGTCGCCGTTGCGCCATAGCGTGACGCGCACCCGACACTGACTGAGCGGGCGCGCGCCGGCATGGATTTTGACACTCACGCGTAAATCGCCGCGCAGATATTCCGGGCTGAGCGCGGTTTCGATCTGCACATCGCTCAGGCGGGTGTCCGGTTTGTGCAGCAGCGTCACGTCGCGGAAAATGCCGCTCATGCGCCACATATCCTGATCTTCCAGATAGCTGCCGTCGCTCCAGCGCAGCACCATGACCGCCAGACGGTTGTTTCCCGGCTGCAGCGCGTGGCTGAGATCAAACTCGGCGGGTAAGCGGCTATCCTGCGAATAGCCCATCCACTGTCCGTTGCACCACAAATAAAAGGCCGAGCTGACACCATCGAAGATGATGCGCGTCTGCCCCTGGCTTAACCAGCCGTAATCAACTGTAAATGTGAGCGAGTAACATCCGGTGGGGTTCTCGCGTGGCACTAAAGGGGGATTGACCGGAATGGGATACTGCACGTTGGTATAAATGGGCGCGTCGTAGCCGTGCAGCTGCCAGTTGGCAGGCACCGGCAGCGTTGCGGCGTCCGGTAAGTCCTGTAGCAGCCAGCTGTGCGGCACCGCTTCCGGTGCGGTAAAATAGCTGAAGGCCCACTGACCATTCAGCCGCTGCTGCGCAGGTGAGGGATGGCCATCGCGCGCGCTGACTTCATCGCGCCAGCTGGCAAACGGTGGATGCGCGTCCAGGCGATGCAGGCTGGTGATAACCGGGTTTTCCCAGTCACGGCGCGCCAGCACTTCACTCAGAGAAATAGCCGCTAAGGTCATAGTGAGATCTCATTAATTGTATTGCGCTCACATTGCGTGAAATGGCGTTAGCTGTAAAGACGCAGCGCGCAATTTTGTTACTGCGCGCACAGCGAGCAGCACTGACGTTTGCGGCACAGCGTTCGCTGTAACTTAAGCTGGCGTATTGAGCGGTCTGTGAGGCTTTTTTAGCGGTTTCTTGCCACTAAAACGTTAAGCGTGGTGAGCAGGCATGAATAGCGCCGGGTTGCGGAGCATTCTGTATTGTCGTGTTAACCGCCGCTTCATACACTCAGCGCAATTTCAGCAACCTGAGGTCAATATGATCCGTATCGTTAAGCTCGCTGCCGTTGTGGCGCTGGTGTCCGCGTTAAGCGGTTGTCTTTTTCCCCCGCCGGGCGGCGGCGGAGGAGGTTGGGGTGGTCCTGGCGGTGGCGGTCCCGGCCATGGGTATCAGGGTCCGCGTTAATTTAGCGCCAGCGCATAATTAATGCAGCGATGCGAAACGTTTTATCTGCGGCGTATTTTGTCAGTGAAACGTTTCGCCGTTATATATTGAATTTCAGCCACTTTTTTTACGCTTCGGCTAACCATTATTTTTCCTCTGGCCGGCAAAAATTCTTGTTGTTTTAATCCTGCCAATGCTAATTTTTGTTTTCCCATTCTGACTGAGTCCATCGCATGAAAAACCTGATTGCGGAACTCCTGCTCAAGCTGGCAGAAAAAGAAGAAGAGTCTAAAGAATTAGTGGTCCAGGTTGAGGCGCTGGAAATCGTGCTCACCGCCATGCTGCGCAGACTGGATGCCGCCCAGGTTAGCGACATCGCGGCGGGTATTGATCGCGCGATGCCGCCCGCCGCTTCCGTGCAGGAAAATCCGGACGCGCTGATGCTGCGCAATTACGTCGAAAAGTTACTCAACCACCCGCGCGAATAATCCCGCCGTACGCGCATAGATTTTTTTCCGCTTTGCTTATTCCGTGCCATGCTTAACAGGCAATAATCACACGGAGAAACCGGCAATGAAATCGTGTCTTGTGGCAATAATGGCAGCAGGCCTGCTGCTGGCTGGCGGTGCGGGCGCGGCGGAGAAAACCGCGCAGCAGGAAAAAATGACGCTGTGTAATCAGCATGCAGGCGCGCAAAATCTGAAAGGCGATGCGCGTAAAAGCTTTATGAGCGAATGCCTGAAGAAAGACAGCAAAATGGGCAATATGACGCCGCAGCAGATGAAAATGAAAAGCTGTAATAGCGAAGCAGGAGAGAAAAAACTCAGCGGCGATGCGCGTAAAACCTTTATGAGCAACTGTCTGAAGAAGAGTGCTTAAACCTCTGGCGGCCTGCGGGCCGCTTTTTTGTGTCCGCACTCGCAGGGTTAACGCGCGAGGTATTTTTTCTGTCATAAACGGCACGCGTTGCCAAAACTTTACAAAATCCTTACATAAAATTCCATTTCTCCCCATCCAGTCTCTCTGACGCTTAACCGTGGCCAGAGCGGCTTTACGTGCAACATAAGGAACCTGTTGTATGGTCGCTGCGATCATTATTGGTGTATTTATTATTAGTGTGCTTTACGCTCACTCACGCGGCGTGGAAAAGCAAAAGTTTTCCCGTCAGTTATTTGATCACTCCACTTTTATGGCGCCGATCAATATGTTTATGACCGGGCTGTCGCGACTGCCGGCTAAACAGCCCTATTTTCCGGTTGAGGATTTTCCTGAGCTGCGTCAGCTGACCGATAACTGGCAGGTGATTCGCGATGAAGCCATTCGCCTGCAGGATCACATTAAAGCGGCGCAGACGCATAACGATGCCGGATTTAATACCTTCTTCAAGCGTGGCTGGAAGCGTTTCTATTTAAAATGGTATAGCGATGCACATCCGTCAGCGCGCGAACTCTGTCCGGTAACCACCGAACTGGTGAGCAACATTCCCGGCGTTAAAGCGGCCATGTTTGCTGAACTGCCGCCGGGCAGCCATCTGGGCAAACACCGCGATCCTTATGCCGGTTCGGTGCGCTATCACCTCGGGCTGCAAACGCCGAACGACGATCGCTGCTTTATTGAAGTGGATCGTCAGCGCCACAGCTGGCGCGACGGTCAGGCGGTGATCTTCGACGAAACTTACGTGCACTGGGCGCAGAATGAAAGCGAGCAGACGCGTATCATCCTGTTTTGCGATATCGAGCGGCCAATGAAATGGCGCTGGGCGCAGGCGGTCAATCACTGGGTGGGCTCGACGTTAATGTCAGCAGCGGCATCGCCCAACGACGAAAACGATCGTACCGGCTTCCTCAACCGCATCTTCAAATACGTTTATGCGCTGCGCGATGCCGGTCAGAACCTGAAGAAACGCAATCGCCGGTTGTATTACTGGGTCAAACATGGACTGATTGTGGCGATTTTCGCGCTGATCATCGTGCCCAGCGTCTTCTTCTGATCCTTTCGTGCCGCTTAAAACGGCGGTTTAACAGTCAGTTAACCGCCGTTTCGCTTTGTTTCTCCTGCTAAATCCTCACGCTTTGCCACACTTACTCTTTGTAAGGAATTGTCGTATCAGACGAATAACCCCGAAGGAGGCGAACCGTGAGCTATCAATCTGTCGTGGAACTCAAGGCGCTGGCGCAGCGTAAACCCACTAAAGTGACCGTCGGCGAAACGGATATGGTGCTGATTCGCGACGGCGACCGCGTGCAGGCGCTGCAGGCAAAATGTCCGCACGCGGGCGCGCCGCTGGAGCAGGGCGCAGTGTGCGGCGACAAACTGGTGTGTCCGTGGCATAAGGCGGTATTTGAGCTGCGCGATGGCAAAATGTGCGAGCCGCTGGCGCTGGCCAATCTCAAACGCTATCCGGTGCGCATTGAACAGGGGCAGGTGCTGATCAATCCGCAGGCGATGTCGCCGGCCAGTGCGCCGGTAGCTCAGGGTGAAGCGCCGGTGTGCGTGATTCTCGGCTCTGGCGCGGCGGGCAGTGCTGCGATCTGGACGCTGCGCGATGAAGGCTTTAGCGGCCGTATTGTGCGTATCGAGCGTGAAAGCGACGCACCTTACGATCGCACCACGCTGAGTAAATTTGTCCCTTCCGGCAAGATGGCCATCGATGAGGTACCAAAGCTGCTGAAACAGGATGTGCTGGGCCCGGTGGTGTGGCTGCAGGGGGAGGTGGTGCAGCTGAAGGCGCAGGAGCAGACGCTGGTGCTGAAAGACGGGCAGCAGGTGAAGTTTGACCAGTTGCTGATCGCGACCGGCGGCGTGCCGCAGCCGCTTGATATCCCGGGCAAGGATCTGGAAGGCGTGCACCTGCTGCGTTCACTGCGCCAGGCCGATGCGCTGATTTCCCAGGTGGATGAGGCGCAGCAGCTGGTGATTATCGGCAACAGTTTTATCGGTATGGAAGTGGCCGGTGCGCTGCGAAACCGTGACATTGATGTCACGGTGGTGGCGCGTCATCCGCTGCCGTTTGCCAGCCAGTTCGGCGAAGAGATTGGCCGTCATTTTTATGAGCTGCACCGCAGCAACGGCGTGAAATTTGTCGAGGGTGAACCGGAAGCGCTGACCGGCGAAGGCGCAGTGAGTGGCGTGCGGCTCAAAGGTGGCAAAACCGTGCCAGCCAGCCAGGTGCTGTTTGCCACCGGCATTGTGCCGGCCACCCATTTTATTCACGACCTGCCCTTACAGAAGGATGGCAGCCTGCTGGCCGACAGTCAGCTGCGGGTCAGTGAAAACATCTGGGTCGCGGGAGATATTGCCAGCTATCTCACGCCGCGTGGCGTGCAGCGCATTGAGCACTATCGCGTGGCGCATCAGCAGGGGCGCATTGCCGCGCTGAATATGCTGGGCAAACGCATCATGTACGATCGCGTGCCGTTCTTCTGGACTGCGCATTACGGCACCCGCTATGAGTATCTGGGGCATGCAGAGGAGTGGGACGATTATCGCCTGCTGGGATCGCTGCAGGACAAACGCTTCATCGCTTTTTACTGCCAGCAGGGCATGATTGCGGCAGTGTGTTCAGCCGGCATGTATACGCTCACCGCCGCGCTGGTGCATGAGATGCAGCAGCCAATGACGCTGGAACAAGGCCTGGCGCTGTTTGAAGCGTATCAGGGTTAAGGTTCAAGTCCGCACCCAACAGTCCCCTCTCCCGCCTGCGGGAGAGGGTTAGGGTGAGGGGAAATCCGCACCATCACTGCTTACTCAGCGCCTCGGACTTCGCCATGCACTGCTGCATCGCGCCCATCACCGCAGCGCGGAAGCCTTTCTCTTCCAGCACCTTCACCGCTTCAATGGTGGTGCCGCCCGGTGAGCACACCATATCTTTCAGTTCGCCAGGATGTTTGCCGGTCTCCAGCACCATCTGGGCGGAACCTTTTACCGCCTGCGCCGCAAACTGATAAGCCTGCGCCCGCGGCATGCCGCCCAGCACGGCGGCATCAGCCATCGCTTCGATAAACATAAACACGTAAGCCGGTGCCGAGCCGCTGACACCCACCACGGCATGAATCAGATACTCGTTCACCACCGCCGCTTTGCCGAAGCTCTCAAAAATGGTCACCACCTCGTCCACTTCCTGCGGTTCCACCAGCACGTTCGGCGTAATAGAGGTCATGCCTTCATTGACCAGCGACGGCGTATTCGGCATCACGCGGATGATTTTACGGTCGTGGCCGAGCACCGCCGCCAGCGAATCCAGCGTCACACCTGCAGCAATCGACACCACCAGCGCATCTTTCTTCAGCTGGCCGGCCAGATCCTTGAGCACTTTGAGAATCACGTTGGGTTTCACCGCGCCAAACAGAATGTCCACTTCACGTGCCAGACTCTCGACGCTTTCCGCCGCCGTCACGCCATACTGCTGCGCCATCGCCTGGTTGGTGTCGGGTTTTCGATCGTGCACCCAGATATTGGCCGGGGCGATCTGCCCGCTGTTTACCAGGCCGCTGATGATGGCTTTCGCCATATTGCCGCAGCCGACAAACCCGATTTTCTTCTCCAGCATCGCTTTATCCTTAACGTGGTTCGGTTTTCTCAGTGGGTTAGCTTACGTCAGCGGCGGTGAATAACAAGTCGCGCACAAATAACATTTGCCATTCGCGGTCAGCGCGGCAAGATCGCAGGCATTGCCCGTTAATAAGGATTAAACATGTCGATTTGGGTGGATGCCGATGCGTGTCCCAATGTCATCAAAGAGGTGCTGTATCGCGCCGCTGAGCGCACCAAAGTCACCGTGACCTTCGTTGCTAACCAGCCGCTGCGCGTACCGCCGTCGCCGTTTCTGAAAACGCTGCAGGTAGCTGCCGGCTTTGACGTGGCCGATAACGAGATTGTGAAACGCGTACAGCCGGGCGAGCTGGTGATTACCGGCGATATTCCGCTGGCAGCAGAAGTGCTGGAGAAAGGGGCGGCAGCGCTGAATCCGCGCGGGGAGCGTTACAGCAGCGATACCATTCGCCAGCGTCTGACCATGCGCGATTTTATGGAAACAATGCGCGCCAGCGGCATTCAGAGCGGCGGCCCATCGGCATTAAGCCCACGTGACCGCCAGCAGTTTGCCAACGAACTGGATAAATGGTTACGTCAGCGTTAATCAGACGAAGCTGTCGTCGTCGTCAAAATCACCGCCGCTGCCGAAATCGTTGAAATCATTGTTATCGGCAAAGCTGTTGTTGTCCCAGCCTGAATTATCATTCAGGAAGGCATTGTTGCTGTCATTACCGTTGAAGGTATCCAGATTATCATCCACCTGCGGCAGCGCCGGTTCGTTGATGATATTGACGATCTCTTCCGGCTGCGAATGGTGGAACAGGCTGGTCAGCATGTCCGCCATCACCACACCGCCGGCCACGCCGACAGCCGTTTGCAGTGCGCCACCCAGGAAACCGGTACCGCGCGCCGGTGCAGCATACTGCTGCTGAGGCGGTGCGGCATATTGTGGCTGTTGCGGTGCGCTGTTCCATGCCGGCTGTTGCGGCTGCGCCGGGCGTGAACCGCCGCCAAACAGGCTCGACAGGAAACCGCCGCTGCTTTGCTGCGGGGCCTGCTGCTGCGCCTGCGCCAGACGGCTCTCCAGCTCAGACACCTGCGCGTTGAGCTTTTTCATCGCCGCTTCCTGAATCAGGATCGCCTGCGCCATGTAGTAGGGCGCACCGGGCTGGCTCTGTAAATGCTGATTGATTAACTGTTCGGCACCGGCATCACGCGGGCCGCTCTGGCTTTCTGCCTGTTTCAGACGGCTGAACAGGCTTTCAATAAGTTGTTGTTCCTGGCTCTGCATGGTGAACCTCCGGTTAGGCATAGCGTGTTGTTCTTCAGGCGACCAACAGGACGTCCGTTGCCTGAACTATAAAGCGTATATGCGGGCTGCGTGACAGAAAGTAAATCAGCGGCCTGGTAAGCAAATGTTGCCCCGCGCTTACAAATCGCCTGATGCACGAAATGCGCATCGGTTTCCCGTTAAAAATCAAACTAATGGCATTAGCTATCGCTGAAATACGCGTAATTCGTGCTTCGCGGCTGGCTGATAAAATAAAATCCAGGTATCATGCGACGCATTATTGACCTGATGACGTTGCCCGCGCGGCAGACTACGGCGGAGGATGAGCCCGGATGTCATTACCCATCTATCTGATCGGCGCACGCGGTTGCGGTAAAACCACCATTGGCCAGGCGCTGTCGCAAGCGCTGGGCTATGCCTTTCGTGACACCGACCACCACCTGCAGCTCACCACACAGCGTAGCGTGGCAGAGATTGTGGCAACGGAAGGCTGGGACAGCTTTCGCGCGCGTGAAAGTGAATCGCTGCGAGCGGTTACCGCGCCTGCCAGCGTAATCGCCACCGGCGGCGGCATGGTGCTGGCTGATGTCAATCGCCACTTCATGCGTGAGCAAGGCCAGGTCATCTGGCTCAACGCGCCCTCTGGCGTGCTGGCCGATCGGCTGGAGCGCCAGCCAGAAGCGGCACAGCGTCCGACCCTGACTGGCCGGCCCATTGCGGAAGAGATGGAAGATATCCTGCGTGAACGCGCGCAGCTCTATCGTCAGGCCGCGCACCATGAAGTCAACGCGATGCAGGCACCGGAGCAGGTGGTGGAACATATTCTGCAATCGCTGTCTCTCGCCCGCGCCAGCTAACTGCCTAAGAATTCTCCCTCTTTTTTACAGCGATCCTCGATTGTCTATACTCAATAGCAGGCAGAGGATCACCGCTGTCTGTGTGGAAACCTGACATAAGAGGGAAAACGATGCCAACCAGACCACCCTATCCGCGAGAAGCGCGCATTGTTGCCGTTGAAAAAGGGCAGGCGGGCAATACCGTCACCTGGTATGAATTACGGGCTGACCATCCACGTCCGGATACCTTAATTAGCGAACATAAATCGGAAGCGGAAGCGCAGGATGCCAAAGACCGCTATGAAGATGTGGAAAAAGAATAATCCCGGCGGGCAGGGATGCCCGCTTTAGCGTAATTACGTCCGGTCGCTAAATAGATTTTTTATTTTCCCTGATGCGCTAATTACGGCGATAAAAGCTGCCGTCTTTTCTGTTTAATCGCTCTCCTGCCTGATAACGTCTTTTTATTTTGCCTTTAGCCCTTATTTTCTGCTGCCTTAAATAGCCTGCGTTTTGTCCGGTGCAAAATTTGCGCTTGACCGATAAACCGTCGCGTTTTACTTTCGGGTTATCGATACAGGAACTCAGTTCCATATAGTGAAACCAGCGCCATGACCACACTCGAAAATGCCGCCGCCGTGCTTAAGCTGTTTCAGCGCTTTGGCGTGGCGCAGGGCCATCCCGGCCTGACCTTTACCGAGGTGGTGGAGGCGCTGGGGCTGCCGAAAAGTACCGTGTCGCGCCTGCTGGCGACCATGGAAAGCGAAGGTTTACTGGAGCGCGATCCCGACAGCCGCTGTTTTCAGATTGGCCGCGTGCTGTTGTCCGTTGCCGGGCACTATCTTTCGACACCGCTGATTGACAGCGCATCGGCGCCGATGGCGCGCCTGGCGGCCAGCAGCGGCTGCATGGGCTATATCTCGGTGCTGGACGGTGACGATGTGCTGGTGATGCGCATGTACCACGGTCGCTTCTTTACCCAGCTGGTGACGCCGCCTGGTACACGTGTGTCGGTTACCGGCACGTCGACCGGCCGCGTGCTGTTAGCGCAGCTGAGTGATAACGAGGTGCGCGCGCGCTTCAGCGATAACTGGCAAACCGCGTCGATCAATTCACCGCTGAACATCGATGCACTGTGCAAAGAGCTGGCATTGATTCGTCAGCAGGGCTGGGCACTGGCCCGCAATGAAACGCTGCCTGGCATTAGCTCGCTTGCCGTAGCGGTAACCAATAAACACCGCGGTGAAAGTGCCGCATTGTGTCTCTCATTTCTTTCGCAGGAAGCGGCCCCGGGTTATCCGGAAGCGCTGCTCAGCGAATTGCGCGCAACGGCTGCACTGATGGCCGAAAAATACGGCGCAGCGTCCTGAATAAAACAGGACAACCCTAATTTGATTTCAAGGCGTAATACTTCGCGCCACACCGGGGAAATAGCAGGTCTTCGGACCTGCTTATTTCAATAATCAGGGAACGATGAATAAAACGTTGAGGTTCCGCGTGTCGGGCACAATGTCATTGCGCGTTTTCTACAGGGTGAAAATACGGGGATAATATGCGTCTGGATAATCCAATAAAAAATATTGGCGTGGGCCTGATGCTGGTTCTGCTGTCGGTTGCAGGAGCCATCATTGGGGTACAGCTGATCACAACTATTGGGGTAACGCCCAATACTTCTATTATCGGCGCGCTATTTGCCATGCTGCTGGCGCGCATTCCACTGCAGTGGTTTCGCCGCTACCGTTCGGTTGAAGTGCAAAACCTTGCACAGACCGCCATCTCTTCCGCCACCTTCGGCGCTGCCAATAGCCTGCTGATGCCGATTGCCGTGCCGTGGGCGCTGGGTGAGCCGCAGCTGGTGCTGCCGCTGTTTGTCGGCGTCAGCGCGGCAATGCTGCTGGATGCGTGGCTGCTGTATCGTCTGTTCGACACGCGCGTGTTCCCGGCCAGCAATGCATGGCCACCGGGCGTGGCAGCGGCAGAAGCGATTAAAGCCGGTGATAAGGGCGGTCGCCAGGCGTGGCTGCTGGTGGCTGGAATCGTGGGCGGCGTCGCGGGCTCAATGCTGAAAATCCCGATGTCCGCCTTTGGTACGGCATTCATTGGCAATATCTGGGCGCTGACCATGCTCGGCATCGGCTTCCTGCTGCGTGCCTATGCGCAACCGGTTGCTGGTATCGATATTAACGCGCTGTACATTCCGCACGGCGTAATGGTTGGAGCCGGTCTGGTGGCGCTGATTCAGGTGGTGCAGGTGATTCGCAGTCGCCGTCACGACAACCTCAACGTCAGCCGCAGTGACAACGAAGTCAAACGCGCGCTCGGCCTGGGAACTGTCGGCTATATCGTGATCTCGGCACTGCTGGCGCTGGGCGGCGGACTGTGGAGCGAAATGGGCCTGCCGATGCTGCTGCTGTTTATTATCTACGCGGCCTTTGCCGCCTTTGTGCATGAGCTGATTGTCGGCATCGCCGCCATGCACTCGGGCTGGTTCCCGGCCTTCGCGGTGGCGCTGATCACCCTGATCCTCGGCATCCTGCTCGGCTTCCCGCCGCTGGCGTTGTGCCTGCTGTGCGGCTTCACCGCGGCCACCGGTCCGGCCTTCGCTGATATGGGCTATGACCTGAAGGCCGGCTTTATTCTGCGCGGCAACGGGGCCGATATACAGCAGGAGCTGTGGGGCCGTCGCATCCAGCTGATCGCCGCGATGATCGCTTTCGTCATTGCAATCCCGGTGGTGTGGTATGCGCATAACCTGTTCTTTGTCGACAACCTGCTGCCGCCGGTGGCGCGCGTTTACGCCAAAACCATTCAGGCCGGCGCGGAGCCGGGCATTGCCGGTAGCCTGCTGATGTGGGCGATTCCGGGGGCGATTATTCAGCTGATCGGCGGGCCTAAGCGCCAGCTCGGCGTACTGTTAGCCACCGGTCTGTTAATCAACAACGCCGCCGCAGGCTGGGCGGTGCTGGTCGGGATTGCGTTACGTGTCCTGATCCTGCGCGTGTGGGGCGAGCGTGGACGTTCACCGATGGAGGTGATGGCCGCTGGATTCATTGCGGGCGACGCGCTGTACAGCTTCTTCCACTCACTTTTTGCCAGTAGCAGTAAGAAATAATCCAGGGATTTAGCGATGAGTTTACAGCAGACACTACAGGTTTTTGAGTTACTCGACAGCGCCTACGTGGATGGCCAGCAGGTGGTCGATCTGTTCGCCGCCTATCCTGGCGTGCAAGCCAGCTTTAAGCGCGTCAGCGGGCCTAAAGGGCGCACCGATTTTGTGCGCATCGATATTCCGGGGGCCCAGGGCAAAAGCCGGGGCGGCAGCGCGCCGACGCTGGGGATCATTGGCCGTCTCGGCGGCATCGGTGCGCGCCCGACGCGCATCGGCATGGTGTCCGACGCCGACGGTGCGGTTGCTGCGGTGAGCAGCGCGCTGAAGCTGGCACAGATGCAGACCAAAGGCGACGTGCTGGCCGGCGACGTGATCGTAACCACGCATATTTGTCCGGATGCGCCGACCCGGCCGCACGAGCCGGTGGACTTCATGGATTCGCCCTGCGACGACATCACCATGAATGACAACGAAGTGGTTGCGGGCGTCGACGCGATTCTCTCTATCGATACCACTAAAGGAAACCGCATCCTCAACCATAAGGGCTATGCGCTGTCTCCCACGGTGAAAGAGGGCTACATCCTGCGCGTGTCGGAAGATCTGCTGCGCATCATGGAGATGACCAGCGGTCAGCCTGCGGTGACGTTCCCGATCACCACGCAGGACATCACCCCTTACGGCAACGGCGTGTATCACCTCAACAGCATCCTGCAACCGTCCACCGCCACTGATGTGCCAGTGGTGGGCGTCGCGATTTGTGCGCAATCCGTGGTGCCTGGCTGCGGCACCGGCGCCAGCCATGAAGTGGACATCGCGGCGACCGTGCGCTTTGCGGTGGAAGTGGCCAAAGAGTTTGGCCGTGAGACCTGCCAGTTTTATGACCCGCAGGAGTACGCGCTGCTGCTATCTTTGTATGGTAGCCTCAGCCACCTGCGCAGCCGGAAAGCCTGATGATGAAACCGTCGCTTGTAACCTTAACCATTGGCCAGTCACCGCGTAGCGATATTTTGCCGCTGCTGCAGGAGCATTTGCCCGCCGACGCCGTCGCGCATGCCGGTCTGCTGGATGGCCTGACGCTGGCTGAAGTGGAGCAGTTATACGCTCCCGCGCCGGGCGATAAAGTGCTGGTTTCGCGCATGAGCAGCGGCGAACAGGTACGGCTGGCGGCGGCCACCGTCGAACAGGGACTGCAGCGTAAAATTACCGCGCTGGAGCAGCAGGGTTACGACACCATTCTGCTGCTGTGTACCGGTGAGTTCGGCACGCTAAAAACCACGTCGGCGCTGCTGCTGGAGCCGGATCGCATCATTCCGCCGCTGGTCAGCGCCATCGTACAGGCGCACAAAATCGGCATCGTGGTGCCGGTTGAGGAGCAGATCGCTGAGCAGGCCAGCAAATGGCGTAACCTGCAAAGCACGCCCTGTTTTGCCGTCGCCAGCCCATACCTGGCGCAGCAGAGCGAACTGATGGAAGCCGGATTGACCCTGCAGGAGCAGGGCGCTGATGTGGTGGTGCTCGACTGTATCGGTTATCACCAGAAACACCGCGATTTCCTGCAGAACATGCTGGGCATTCCGGTGCTGCTGTCGAATGTGCTGGTGGCGAAACTGGCGGCTGAACTGATCGTCTGATCGAGGCCGATCACAACTTGCGACGGGCGGCGCTAATTCGCGTGACAGATCAGCGAGTTCCCTTGTAATCTGCCGATAACCCTAATGTGCTGTGAGGAAGTAACATGCTCAACGTAAGTGAGTATTTCGACGGAAAAGTGAAATCCATTGGTTTCGACAGCGTGACCATTGGCCGGGCCAGCGTTGGCGTGATGGCGGAAGGCGAATACACCTTTGGTACCGGCCAGCCGGAAGAGATGACGGTAGTGAGCGGCGCGCTGAAAGTGCTGCTGCCGGGCGAAGCCGAGTGGAAATGGTACGAAGCCGGATCGGTATTTAACGTGCCGGGCCACAGCGAATTCCACCTGCAGGTGGCAGAGCCAACGTCTTACCTGTGCCGCTATCTTTAAGCGTTAAAGCAGCATCCATTATCAACCGGTAAAGCCTGTGCGGCGTTACCGGTTTTTTTATGCGCCAGAATAGGGTGTGGCCTGCGGTCAGCATAAATGCTGACACTATAGGTATGAATCAGCATATTTGCAGGGGCGCCATTCATGGCGACCGTTAAACACACCCGTACTATCCTTCCAGCTTGCGATGTCCGCTTAACGCTGCGCTTCGCCGCCTAACGCTTCCACCAGATTGCTGATCAATGCCGCCAGCTCGCTGGTCATCAGAATGAAATCGGCATCAAAACGCTGGGCGAAATCATCGCGATCAATATCGTCATTCTGCTCGCGCAGCGTGTCGCTGAACTTCAGACGCTTCACCGAGGCATCATCGGCGATCACCAGCTGAATACGCTCCTGCCAGTCGAGCGCCAGTTTGGTGACCACTTTACCGGCTTCGATGTGGGTGGCGATCTCGTCGGAAACCAGATCCTGCTTTTTACAGCGGATCACGCCGCCATCTTCCAGTATCGCCTTCAGCTCAGCCTCGTCCATCAGGGTGAAACCTGCCGGCAATTCACCGGAGCGCACCCATTCGGTCAGCGTCAGCTCGATCGGATTTTCCAGCGTCAGTGGCACCACCGGTAGCGAGCCGAGGCTCTTACGCAGTAACGCCAGCGTATCTTCCGCTTTCTTCGCGCTGGCGCAGTCGACGATGATCAGATTGTTGACGGTGTCGATCCACATAAAGGTCTGACTGAAACGGCTGAAGGCGCGCGGCAGCAGGCTATGCAGCACTTCATCTTTCAGCGAATCCTTTTCGGTCTTTTTCAGCTTGCGGCTCTGTTCCGCTTCCAGCTTCTCAATTTTGGCTTCCAGCGCCTGCTTCACCACCGGCGACGGCAGAATTTTCTGCTCGGTGCGGGCGCAGATCACTATCTGACCGTTAATCACATGCGTCAGCGCTTCGCTGCGGTTGCCCATCGGCGAGACCCAGCCGGTTTTGGCCATGTCCTGGCTGCCGCACGGCGTGAAGGTGAAGGCGTCGAGCTGTTTTTCCAGATCGTCTGCGGACAGCGGGATGTCCCGATTCAGACGATAAACCATCATATTTTTAAACCACAACATCAGGATTCCTTACCGTGGGTGCGATCGGGCGCACAAGTCTAAAACAGTCAGCGCGCATGATAGCGAAACATCGGAGTGGTTTCATTGCCTTTCCCGATTCAGCCTTCTACTGTATCTGTCACCTGAACGAATAATGAGGAATAAATCGTGCGTATCGGTATTGATTTAGGCGGCACCAAAATAGAAGTGATTGCGCTGTCTGACCAGGGCGAGGAGCTGTTTCGCCACCGCGTGAATACCCCGCGTGACGACTACGCCGCCACGGTGCAGGCGATTGTCGATTTAGTCCTGCTGGCGGAAGCGCAGACCGGGCAGCAGGGAACGGTCGGCATCGGCATTCCCGGCACGATTTCTCCTTATACCCAGCGGGTAAAAAATGCTAACTCGACGTGGCTCAACGGCCAGCCGCTGGACAAAGATTTGGCGCGTGCGCTGAATCGTGACGTGCGCATCGCCAACGACGCGAATTGCCTGGCGGTTTCCGAAGCGGTCGATGGCGCAGGCGCAGGCCAGCCGCTGGTGTTTGCGGTGATCATTGGCACCGGTTCCGGCGCAGGCGTGGCCATCAACGGAGAATCACGCATTGGCGGTAACGGTAACGCAGGCGAGTGGGGGCATAATCCGCTGCCGTGGATGGATGAAGACGAACTGCGCTATCGCGCGGAAGTGCCGTGCTACTGCGGGCTGCAGGGCTGTATTGAGACGTTTGTCTCCGGCACCGGCTTCGCCATTGATTATCAGCGTCTCAGCGGACAGGCGCTGAAGGGCGCGGAGATCATCCGGCTGATCGAGCAGCAGGATCCGGTAGCCGAGCTGGCGATGAGCCGTTATGAAACGCGGCTGGCCAAATCGCTGGCGCAGGTGGTTAACCTGCTCGATCCGGATGTGATTGTGCTCGGCGGCGGCATGAGCAACAACGATCGGCTGTACCAGACGGTGCCGACGCTGATGAAGCAGTGGGTGTTTGGCCGCGAGTGCGAAACGCCGGTGCTGAAAGCGGTGCACGGTGACTCCAGCGGCGTGCGCGGTGCCGCCTGGCTGTGGCCGGTGAAAGGGTAGCGTAACGACGCTTTATGCGTGCTTAACCCCTCTTCCAGCGGAAGAGGGGGCCGAAGCGGGTCAGTGTTGGCTTAACTGACCGGCGTGACACACGATATCGTGCGCATGCAGCACGGCTGGCCGGTTTTCATTCAGTCGGATGGCGGCATAAATATCGATATGCAGATTTTGCGCTTCATCGTCAGCCAGTGCGCGATAACACAACCCTTCCTGATGAAAGGTACATTTTGACTGCGGCATCAGGGCAAAGCCTTTTCCTCTTGCAATGTGTGTCAGCATAACCAGTGAATCATCCGGCTCTTTAACTCTTTTAAGCGGGGTGTGGAGCTGTGAAAACAAGCGTTCACATTTATCGTAGAACGACGGATTGGCGCTTCTGGCAAACCAGAACAGCGGTAAATCACCGATCGCTTCCAGCGAGACTTTTTCTTTCAGGCTGGCCGGATGTCTGGCCGGCATTGCTACCAGCAAAGGCTCACGACCGATCCACTGGTACTGCACGGTATCTTCGTGGCCGGTTGCCCTTTCGCCCGTCAGTACCAGGTCCAGGCGGTTTTTTGCCAGACACTGCAGCAACTGCGCAGACGTCAGATCGGGCGTTTCCACATCGTCGGCGGCGTCCAGTTTCAGCAGTTGCTGGTGAATGGGCGCAATCAGTGCAAAATTCAGCGTGCGGGTGAGGCCGATACGCAGGCGCTTTTCTGAAGAAAGCGAGCCTGGCTTGAGTTCATTCAGCGCCTGAAGGATCTTCTCCGCTTTGATTACCAGCGCCCGGCCAGCGTCCGTCAGACTGACGTCATGGGTGCTGCGGCTAAACAACGGCTGCTCCAGCACGGCTTCAAGGCGCTTAATCTGTCGGGTTAGCGGAGGCTGAGTCATTCTGAGCCGTTCGGCGGCCCGGCGAAAGTTCAGCTCGTGCGCAACCGCAAGAAAGCATTGAAGCTGTTTCACGCTGGGGAGATGGTTGCTGATAAGGTGCTCTGCCGTCGCCATAGAGTCCATCCGGGTAATCAAAGACGTTATTCTACGCAGCAAAATGTCAGCAGGACAGGAGGTTAATCGGTCTGGCCGGCACTACGTCAGACATCCTGACCGGGCGTTACCCGGCCAGGGCTTCAGGCATTAATGCTTTTCATCCCTTCTTCAGAATAGCGCTCGCCCCTGATCTCAATATGCTGGTGGATAGCGTTCAGTAAGGCGATATCTGCCTGTTCCAGCAAGATATCGGCGGCCTGCGCATTTTCCGCCAGATAGCGGGTCTGTTTCGTTCCCGGAATGGGGATCAGCTTGTCGTACTGCGCCAGCAGCCAGGCCAGCGCAATCTGCCCTGGCGTGCAGCTGTACTTTTCAGCAAGCGGGTGCACCGCGTCAAGAAGCTGGGCGTTATGGTCGAGGCTGGATTGACTAAAGCGCGCATTATTTTTACGGAAATCACCCTCCGCAAAATCGCTGTTATGACGATACTTTCCGGTCAGAAACCCTCTGCCCAGCGGAGAGTAGGGAACTAAACCTATACCCAGCTCTTTCACCACCGGCAGAATCTCAGCTTCGATATCGCGCGTCCACAGTGAATATTCGGTTTGCAGGGCAGTGAGCGGGTGAATGGCATGGGCCCGGCGCAGGGTTGAAGCAGAAACTTCACACAGGCCAATGTGGTTGATCTTACCCGCTTTAACGAGGCGGCTCAGGCATTCCATGCTTTCTTCAATCGGCGTAACCTGGCTCACGCGGTGAAGATAGAACAGATCGATGCGCTCAACGCCAAGCCTTTTAAGCGATTCATTACAGCAGCGGGTGATGTAGTCAGGTTGGTTGTTAATCGTCCGGGCATAAGCCTGGTCCGCAGGGCGATCGATACCGCACTTGGTAGCAATGTTAAACTGCTCACGCGTGGTGTTATCCAGACCGGCAAGAAAGTGGCCAATCAGCCGCTCATTATGGCCCCGCCCGTACATATCCGCGGTGTCGATAAACGTGATATTCAGGTCGATAAGCGTGTGTAACAGCTGCAGTGAAGCGTGGTCGTCTGTCTGCCCATAAAATTCGCTCAGTCCCATGGCACCATAGCCGATCGAACTGACAGTCAGGGTTTGCGATAAATGTCGGGTGTGCATAGTGGCTCCTTGTTGTGGTTTTTTTGATTGTTGCACCCCGATTACGCGTAATGAATTGTCATTTTCGTCATGCAAAAAAGGTATCACAGCAGCCAGACCGGAGCGGTGCTGTGGTGGGATGGATTTATCGCGTGGGGCAGAAAGAGGCGGGTACACAAAGAGCTCTGTGTACCCGCCTCCGTTGCCTGAAGGGCAGGGGCAATGCGTTGCTTACTCGCCGAACAGCATGGAATCCTGCGGTGCGCGCTCGCGCTGGGCTTTGGTGGCGAGGAAGTAAAGGTAGCCGAGCACCATAATCGCCACAAACAATCCGCCGATTACCGGGTTGAACCACAGCATCGCCACCAGACACACCAGCGACAGCACCAGTGCGATGCCCGGTACCAGCGGATAGCCCGGCGCACGGAAGCTGCGCTCCAGATCCGGTGCGCTGCGGCGCAGCTTAAACAGGCTCAGCATACTCATCAGGTACATCACAATCGCGCCGAACACCGCCATGGTGATCATCGCGGCCGTCAGCGTCATGCCCTGCAGATTGATCAGTCCGTCGCTGTAAATGGCGGCGATACCGATGACACCGCCGGCGATGATGGCGCGGTGTGGCGTCTGGAAGCGCGACAGCTTCGCCAGGCTGGGCGGCAGATAGCCCGCGCGCGCCAGAGCAAAGAACTGACGCGAGTAGCCAAGGATGATGCCGTGGAAACTGGCGACCAGGCCAAACAGGCCGATCCACACCAGCATATGCATCCAGTTAGAGTGCTCCCCAACGATCATCTTCATCGCCTGCGGCAGCGGATCGTTAATGTCCGATAGCTTGCGCCAGTCGCCCGCGCCGCCGGCCAGCAGCATCACGCCAATCGCCAGCACCACCAGGGTAAGAATGCCGCTGATATAGGCTTTCGGGATGGTGCGCTTCGGATCTTTGGCTTCTTCGGCCGCCATGGCCGCGCCTTCAATGGCGAGGAAAAACCAGATAGCGAACGGGATGGCGGCAAAGATGCCGGACAGCGCTGGCATGCCAAAATGATCGCTGCCAGCCCAGCCGTTGGCGGCGAAGTTAGCGACGCTGAAACCCGGCGATACCACGCCCATGAACACCAGCAGCTCCAGCACTGCCAGCACCGTCACCACCAGTTCGAACATCGCGGCCAGCTTCACGCCGAGAATATTCAGTGCCATAAACAATAAATAAGCCCCGACTGCCGCCGTTTTGGGGTTGAGATCGGGATACTGCACGTTGAGGTAGGCGCCAATCGCCATGGCGATGGCCGGCGGGGCGAACACAAACTCAATCAGCGTCGCCAGACCGGCAATCAGACCACCGGTTTCGCCAAATGCCCGACGGCTGTAAGCGAACGGCCCGCCAGCGTGCGGAATCGCCGTGGTCAGTTCGGTAAAGCTAAAAATAAAGCAGGTATAAAGCGTGGCGATCAGCGCGGTGGTGATCAGGAATCCCAGCGTCCCGGCCACGCCCCAGCCATAGCTCCAGCCGAAATACTCACCGGAAATCACCAGTCCAACCGCAATACCCCATAAATGCAGGGTGCCCAGCGTGGGTTTTAGTTTGCCTGTCATCTTCATCTCCCCGTCATGCTTGTTGTGCGGCGTTGGCACCGCGCTATTGTGGGTTTGCGCTACAGTGAAGGGATAATGCCGCTGCCCGGGACGGGAAAACTTGACGCCGGCGCAGTGAGTTTTGTCCTCTGCGGTCAACTCGCTGCCAGAAAAAGCGCTGGCTGTACGCTGCGGTCAACTTTTGCTGTTCTGCGGTCAGGCAGTCAGGACGACCTCATCCCATGCTGATAACACTGGTTTAAAGAGACTGATGCTGGAGAGTGATGAATGAGCGCCAAACAAGCCGAATCCCTGACCGATGCCGAGATCACCCTGCTGGCGCAACATGCGCTGGCCTGCTATCCCGCCGCGCTGCACGGTGAGCTGCAATTGCTGTGCCGTTCGGAGAACGCCACCTTTTTGTTGCGTGCCGGCGGCAAACGCTACGCGCTGCGCCTGCACCGGCCGGATTACCACAGCAAAGCGGATATTCTCAGTGAACTGATGTGGCTCGATGCGCTGCGCGAGACCGGCATCATGGTGCCGCAGGCCATCCCGGCGCGCGACGGTGAAAGCGTGCTGACGCTGACGCTGGCGGACGGCAGCACGCGTCATGCGGTGCTGTTCCACTGGATTGACGGCGAGATGCCGACCACCGACGTCGATCCCAAAGCCTTTCAGCAGCTCGGTACCATCACCGCGCGCCTGCATCAGCACAGCCGCAGCTGGCAGAAACCCGAAGGTTTTCAGCGCATTATCTGGGATCATCACACCATGGTCAGCGAGCACAGCCACTGGGGGCGCTGGCAGGATGCGCCGCATCTCGATCCGGCCGATCACGGCATTATCGCAGCGGCGGTGGAGCGCGCCGGGCAGGCGCTGGCGGAATTTGGTAAAGAGCGCGATCGCTACGGCCTGATCCACGCCGATCTGCGTCTGACCAATCTGCTGCTGCACAAAGGCGAAACCCGCGTGATCGACTTCGACGACTGCGGCATGGGCTGGTATCTGCACGATCTGGCGGCCGCGATCAGCTTCGTCGAGCACCATCCGCGTGCGGCGGAGTGGGTGGATAACTGGATCCTTGGCTATGAACGCGTGGCGCACATCAGCGATGCTGAGATGGCGCTGGTGCCGACGCTACTGATCCAGCGTCGTATCCAGATGACGGCGTGGATGGGCACGCACGCCGATACCGAGATGGCGCTCAGCCTCGGGCCGCACTGGGCCAGCCATTCGGTGCGGCTGTGCCGTCGCTATCTTGAGAGCAGCCAGCTGCCGGTAGGCGCGTGACCTGCACCAGCAGAGGGCAGCGGCGCGCGCTGATGGCGTAATCTGGTGCCTGCGCATCAAGCGCGCCGGCCGTCACAGGCGCGCTGACAGGCACGCAGATCTTCGCCGGGAGCGCGCCAGCGGCGGCCAGGCGGTGCATTGCCTTGCACCGCGCGCCGCCGGGTGACGCTGGTATGAAAATTGCTGGATCCCTTCATTCTGTTATCCGCGCGATCCCTGAGAGGTTCCCATGCAATCACTCATCTCTGCTGCTGATGCCTTCAGCGCGTTTGCCACACCCGCCAGCAACCGTGGCGTTCTGGCGGCGGCGGCGACCGGTCTGAGCGCCTTTATTACGGATAAAGGCGGCGATGTCGATCGCATCTTTGGCATCAGCGGTATCGATTCCGAACTGCTGGCCAGCCCGACACTGAGTCTGGGGCTGGTGAACTATTGCCGCGTGATGGAAGAAGCGGCGCGCCACTCCGGCTTTGATAACTTCGGTTTGCATTACGGCAGGCAGTTCAAACCGCAGTCATTAGGGTTAATTGGCTACATCGGACTGTGCTCGCCGACGTTGGAGCAGGCGCTGCACAATGTGGTGAACGCGTTTCCCTGGCACCAGCACGATACGCTGACGCGGCTGGTGGACAAGGGCGACTGCTGGCGGCTCGATTATCAGGTGCGCCACGGGGCGATCCTGGCGCGCCGTCAGGATGCGGAGCTGACGCTCGGCATGTTCCTCAACCTGATTCGCCACGTAGCGGGCAAAAACTGGGCACCGCGCGAGGTGCACTTTGAACATCCGCGTCCGGAGCAGTGGCACGAGCACTGCAAAGTGTTTGATGCGCCGGTCTGGTTCGATCAGCCGTTTAACTCACTGCTGATCGCGAAACGCGACCTGCAGCGCGCCATGCCGGAGCAGGATGCGATGCTGCTGATGGTGATGCAGGATGCCATTCGCCGCCTCAACAGCAGCGCCAGCGTGCAGAGCGTGGTCGAACAGGCGCGTTCGCAGGTCAGCCTGACGCTCATTCAGGGCGAACCGGCACTGGAGGAGATCGCCGGCAAAATGGGGTTGTCGAGCTGGTCGCTACAGCGACGCCTGCGCGAAGAGGGCATCAGCTTTAGCGCGCTGGTGGATAAGGTGCGCTGCGAAATGGCCACGCACTATCTGCAGCAAAGACAGCTGCCCATCTCGGAGATGGCGCTGCTGCTCGGCTATTCCGAGGTCAGCGCGTTTTCCCGCGCCTTCCGCCGCTGGTTCGGCATCAGCCCGCGCCAGTGGCGCCAGGATGGGCTGGTAAGTCAGGCCGGTGTGGCGCAAAGCCAAACCACGCTGGCTGGTCGCGCTGCGGCGGAGGCGGTAAGCCGCGCGACTGACCAATAAGCTGCCACGCGCGCAAACACAGCGCTTCGTCGCCCTGGGTTTGCGTCACCGCGTAGCGCCCACTGTTCTGCCACTCCAGGCGCACCCAGCACTGCTGTCCGGCATAGCGCGCCGCATCGTGAAACTGCTTATTGAGCTGCTGCTGCAGTGCTTCACTCCAGTGGCAGGCGGCGCTGTCAGCATCGCCCTGCGGCTGGCACTGATTGGCCAGGCTGGGGGCTGGCGCGGACACCTGCTGGCAGGCGCTGAGCCCCACCATCATTACTAACCCACCTGATAGTCTCGCTAATCGATTAATTAAATTCATTAATAAGCCTGCATTTTCGCTAAAGATTCCTGGCGCTGCTGCCGACAGTCTACAGACCGCAGCAGGGAATGCTATGGCATTACTCTGACTGTCGGCATAACCAGAATTTGCCGCCTGGTGGCGGTGTTATCCCTTCCTTTATTCATGGACCAGAAATGCAGAAGAAATATGCCTTTGCGGCACTCTCCTTGTTAAGCGCCGCGCTGCTCAGTGGCTGTGCCACCGAGTCGTCGCGCGCCATCGACGCGCCTCAGGTTCGCGCCGCAAGCCAGCCGGCTTATCAGGGCGTGCGCAGCCCAATCGCGGTGGGACAGTTTGATAACCGTTCGTCATACATGAATGGGATTTTCTCCGACGGCGTTGATCGTCTGGGCAACCAATCCAAAACCATTCTGATTACGCATCTGCAGCAGACCAATCGCTTCAACGTGCTGGATCGCAGCAACCTGAAAGAGTTGCAGCAGGAAGCCGACTTCAAACACAGCCAGCAGAATATCAAGGGCGCTAACTACATCATCACCGGTGACATCACCGAGTTCGGGCGCAAAGAAGTGGGCGACCAGCAGCTGTGGGGCATCCTCGGGCGCGGTAAAAGCCAGATCGCTTACGCCAAAGTGAACCTGAATGTGGTGGATGTGACCACTTCAGAAGTGGTGTACAGCGTGCAGGGCGCGGGTGAATACCAGCTGTCAGCGCGTGAGGTGATCGGCTTTGGCGGTACCGCCAGCTATGACTCTACCCTGAACGGCAAAGTGATGGATCTGGCGATCCGTGAAGCGGTCGACCACCTGGTGGATGGCATCAATAACGGCGCATGGCGCCCGGTGAAATAAGGATATTGACGATGAAATTACTGCAACTGAGCGCCGCGCTGATCGCGGCAGGCGTGCTGGCCGGCTGTGCGCCAAAAGGACCGGAGCCGATCTACTACTGGGGTGATTACCAGCAGCAGGTGTACAGCTATTACCAGAAAGACAGCGATCCGCAGAAGCAGATTGATGCGCTGAATCTGGATATCGAAAAGGCCAAAGCGGTGAACAAGCCGGTGGCACCCGGTCTGCACGCCCAGCTGGGCCTGCTGTACGCCAAAAACGGCAACACGGATAAAGCTTTCAGCCAGTTCGCCCTCGAGAAGCAGCTGTTTCCGGAATCGGCGCCGTACATGGACTTTCTGATGAAGAAAAAAGGAGTGAACCAATGAAAAAACTGATTGCCGTGTGCGGCGTATTCGCGGCGCTGCTGCTGACCGGCTGTGCCCAGAATAAGAAACCGTATGACTACAGCGCCTTCCGTGCCAGTAAGCCGGCGTCAATTCTGGTGCTGCCTGCCGATAACCGTGCGCCGGATATCAACGCGTCGCACAGCTTCACCTCGCTGGTGACCCAGCCGCTGGCGGAAGCGGGTTACTACGTGTTCCCGGTGGCGGTGGTGGAAGAGACCTTCCAGCAAAACGGCCTGAGCAACGGGCATGAAATTCAGGCGGTGAGCACGAAGCGCTTGCATGACATCTTCAACGCAGACAGCGCACTGTACATTTCGATTACCGATTATGGCAGCAGCTATCTGGTGGTTGATTCGGTGACCACGGTCTCGGCCACTGCCCGTCTGGTCGATCTGCGCAGCGGTAAAGAGCTGTGGCAGGGCATGGCCACCGCCAATGATTCTGAGAACAGCAACAACAGCAACGGCGGCATCATTGGCATGCTGGTGTCGGCGGCGATCAAACAGATCGCCAGCAACGCGGGCGACAAAGCGCACACCATTGCCGGTGTCACCAGCGCACGTCTGTTAGCGCAGAACGAGCAGGGTGGTCTGCTGGCCGGTCCGCGCTACAAAGCGCCGGTTACGCGTTAATCTACCTGGCGCGGCGATCGGCTGATCGCCGCGCCACTTCACGCATCACTCGCCCGGCAGCTCCAGTTTACTGTAGCCGAGCCCGTTCATTTTACGCACCCGGATCTGCACCGGGATGCGCTCTTTCATCGCTTCCACATGACTGATCACGCCGATGGTTTTCCCGCTGGCGTTGAGGGCATCGAGCGCATCCAGCGCGGTATCCAGCGTTTCGGCATCCAGCGTGCCGAAGCCTTCGTCGAGAAACAGCGATTCAATGCGCGTTTTGTGGCTGACCAAATCGGACAGCGCCAGCGCCAGCGCCAGGCTGACGAGGAAGCTCTCGCCGCCGGACAGCGTACGCGTGTCGCGCGTGGCATCGGCCTGCCAGGTATCGACCACTTCCAGCTCCAGCTCATCGCTGACGCGGCGCTGCAGTAAATAGCGGCCGTGCAGGCGATCGAGCTGGCGGTTTGCCAGCCACACCAGATGATCGAGGGTTAAGCCCTGAGCAAAGCGGCGGAACTTGTCGCCTTTGGCCGACCCGATCAGATCGTTGAGGCGGCTCAGCTGTGCCAGTTCCGCTTCGTCAGCGGCGATCTGCGCCAGCAGCGTTTGCTGCTGCTGACGCTGTTGGGTATCGCTGTACAGCTGCTGCTGCGCTTCGCCCTGCTGGCGTGCATTGTCACGCAGCGCCACGCGCAGCTGCTCCAGCCGGGCGGCGATGGTACCAGCATCGGCATCGCTGAGCGCGGCCGGGCGCTGCTGCTGGTGATCGCTCAGCCGCTGCGCCAGTCTGGCATGCAGCGCGGCGTGCTGCTGATGCTGCTGCTCCAGCGTTTGCAGCCGCTGGCGCAGCGTCTGCACCTCATCTTCCGCCAGCAGCGCGGCGCGCAGGGCGCTTTCGTCAGCGAAATCACTGAGCAGTAATGCCTGCCGGAAGGCGCTTTCGGCGTCCGCTGCGCGCTGCGCCAGCGTCTGCTGCTGGCTGACAATCTGTTCATACTGACCTTTCAGGCCGTGCAGCTCGCTTTGCGCCTGCTGCCAGCGCTGCAGCTGTTGCGCCAGCGCCTGGTCATGCTGTTGCAGCGTGGCGTGCTGCTGCTGACGCACGTCCGCCACGCGCCGGTCGCCAAACAGCTGCTGGCGCTGCTGCTGCTGGGCCTGCTGCTGCTGTTGCAGGTGGTTAAGGGCTTGCAGCAGGCTGGCGACCTGCTGCTGTTCACGCGCCAGCGTGTGCTGCAGGCTGCTGCCTTCCGTTTCGCTTTTCGCCAGCTGCGGCTGTAGCCCGGCAAGTAACCGCTCACTTTCCTGCCACTGCTGCCAGCGCTGCTGCAGCGTTTGCAGCCAGCCGGCGCGCTCGGGCGCTGCAGGCAAGCTAAGCTGATGGGCAGCCAGCTGCTGTTCCAGCTGCTGCAATTGCTGCTGCCATGCCTGACGTTCACCGCTGACGCGCTGATCGATCTCATCCCGCTGCTGCCGGGCGCTGGCCAGCTGCTGCTGTGCCAGCTGTTGCTGCTGCTGATGTTGCTGCCAGCGCTGCTGCTGTTGCAGATGCGCGTCTTTGGCCTGCTGCAACATGACGGCCGCCTGTTCACGCGCCTGCAACTGCTGCTGCTGGCGGGCTTCGAGCGCGTCCTGCTGCTGCTGCCAGGCGCTGAATTCTGCGTGCTGCTCAGCGCTGAAGGTAAGCGCCAGCTCACCGCACAGCGCCTGCCAGCGCTCGCGGGTGGTGGCGATCTGCTGGTCGAGATCGGCGATTTCCTGTTGCAGCGCCTGCTGTTGCTGCTGCGACAGTTTAAGCTGCTCGCCCCGCGCGGTACCGGCTTCCCTGAGCTGCATCACGCGGCTCTCCAGCGCCGCCAGGCGCTGCTGATTTTCGTCCGGCTGCAACTGCTGGTAGCGGTCGATGGCCGGATGCTGGCAGGAGCCGCACAGCGGGCAGGGCTTTTCCGGCTGCAGCTTCGCCCGCTCGTCGGCCAGCTGAATAATCGTGCGCTCCAGCTCGCACAGGCGACGCACGTCCAGCAGCGTCTGATGCTCGCGCTTGTACTCCTCGCGCAGCTGCTGCAAAGCCAGCGCTTCCTGCTCAGCATGCTGCTGTAACTGCTGCAGCTTAAGCCGGCGCTGCTGGCGCTGCGGCTGGAGCGTTTGCCACTGTGCCGCCAGCAGGCTGAGCTGCTGACGTACGCCGCGCTGCTGCTGATGCTGCGCCAGCGCCGTCCGCAACGCCGGGCTGGCGATCTCCGCTTCCAGCGAAGTAAGCACCTGCTCCGCCTGCTGGCGCTGCTGCTGTGCCGCGGCTTCTGCCTGTTGCAGCGGCTGTGCCGCCTGTTCGCGCGCCTGCAGCGCCTGCTGCTGCTGTTCCAGCTGGCTTTGCAGTTGTTGCTGCTGCGCGCTGAGCTGCGTCAACGTTTGCTCACGCTCTTCGAGCCGGGCGAGTTCGGCCTGCCAGCGCGCCAGTTCGCCGCCCCAGCGGGCGACAGCGGCTTCACTCAGGCGAAACGCCTGCTGCTGCGCCAGCTGCTGTTGTAAGCGTTCACTTGCCTGCTGATGCTGATCCAGCGCCTGCTGGCTGAGTAACAGCGTTTTTTGCTGTTCGCTCAGCAACGCCTGCTGCTGCTCAAGCTGCTGTGCACGGCTGGCGATCTGCTGATCGAGCGGGATCACCTGTTCGCTCAGCAACGTCTCCAGCTGTTGCTGTTCGGCCAGCGCGCGTTCACGTGCCTGCTGTGCGGCCTGATAGTGGCTTTCACCCTGCTGCAGCGCCGCTTGCGCCTGTTGCTGTTGCTGCTGTAACTGCTGCGCCTGCTGGTTCAGTGTCTGCTGGTCACGCTGCAGCTGTTCGCGCTGCTGCAGTTTGTCGCGCAGCTTCTCCGCCGGTTCAGCACGCGCCAGCCGCTGGCGATCGCTTTCCGCCTGCTGCCAGGCCGTGGCGGCAGCCTGCAACGCCTGCTGCGCCTGCTGTTGCTCCGCGTTGAGCTGCTGCTGCTGCGTCAGCCACTGCTGCTGCTGCTGGGCCTGCGCCAGCTGCTCGCTCAGATCCTGTTCGCTGCGGGTCAGCTGCTCCAGCTGCTGCGCCAGTTCGGCGCGGCGGGCGTCGTCGAGCAACTGCACCGCACCGGCGCGGGCGCGCAGCGTGTCGAGTGACGCGCGCGCCGTGCGCCAGCGCTCGTAGATCTGCATCGAGATGTGGCCGTAGATTTCGGTGCCGGTCAGCTCCTCCAGCAGCTCGGCGCGCTCGCCGGGTTTGGCATTGAGGAAGGCGGCAAACTGCCCCTGCGACAGCATCATAGAACGGGTGAAGCGGGCAAAATCGAGACCGGACAAGGTTTCGATGGCTTTGAGCTTGTCACCGACTTTATCGGCGACGATCTGGTTGTCCGCCACGCGCGCCAGTTCGACGCGCGGCGCCTGCAGTTTACCTTCCGCCAGGCCGCGCGCGCGGTTCTGGCTCCAGAAGGCGCGCCAGGCTTCACCTTTGATCTCAAACTCCACTTCGGCGAGGCACTCAGCGGTGTCACGCGTCATCAGCTGATTTTCGCTCTGCGACAGGCCTCCAAGGCGCGGCGTCTGGTGATAGAGCGCCAGACAGATGGCATCCAGCAGCGTGGTTTTACCCGCGCCGGTGGCGCCGGTGATGGCGAACAGCCCGTTGCTGGCAAACGGCTCGCGGCGGAAATCGATAAACCACTCGCCGCGCAGCGCGTTGAGATTTTTAAAACGCAGCGTCAGAATTTTCATGCGCCCGGATCCTCCAGCGTCGCCAGCGTGCTGCGAAACAGCTGCGTTAACTGCGCGCGCTGTTCATCCTCCAGCTGATCCTCCAGCGCCAGCCGGCGGGCAAATACCTCTTCAACTTTCAGTTCGCTCAGGGTTTCGTTCTCCAGCCGTGCCAGACTGCGCTGACGCTGATCGCGGCTGCGGCGCACCAGCAGCACCTCAACCGGCAGCGACTCGGTAAGCTGTTCGATGCGGCGCTGCAGGTCGCTCAGGTACTCCTGAGTAGTGATTTCGATATCCAGCCACACCGGCAGATCGCCTTCATAGGTGTGAAACGCGGTCAGTTGCTGTTCGATCTCCGCCATGGCGCCTTTTAACATCTGCATCGGCTGGAATGACGGAATAACCAGCGGTGTGACGGACTCCAGCCGGGTGCTAAATTCCAGCAGGAATACGCTTTTCTCGCGGCCCAGCTCATCAAAACTGAGCGCAATCGGCGAACCGCTGTAGCGGATGTGATCGCTGTCGGCGATGCGCTGCGCGCGATGGATATGGCCCAGCGCAATGTAGTCGGCTGGCGGGAAGGCCTGCGCCGGAAAGGCGTCCAGCGTGCCGATGTAGATATCACGCACCGATTCGCTCTTGCTGACGCCCACGGTAGTGAGATGCCCGGTGGCGATGATCGGCAGCGTACTGCCCATGGCTTCGCGCTGCGCCACGGCGGCGGCATAACAGTGCTGATAGTGCTGCTCAATCGCCTGCAGCAGCGACAGCTGCTTATCGCGACCGGACTGACCCGCCTGGCTGCGCAGGATGTCGCGCGGACGCAGATAGGGAATGGCGCACAGCAGCGCGCCCGGCGTGCCGTCGCGCTGTTGCAGCGTCAGCACCTGCTGCTCGCCGCCGGGCGCGGCGCTGGTAATGACGCGGGTATTGAGGCAGGCCAGCAGCTCGCGCGATTCATTCAGCGTGGCGACCGAATCATGGTTGCCGGCCAGCACAATCAGCTGGCAGCCGCTGGGCTGCAGCGCCACCACGAAACGGTTAAACAGTTCGCGTGCGTAGCTGGGCGGCGAACCGGTATCAAAGAGGTCGCCAGCGACGATCAGCGCATCCACCTGATGCTGCACAATCGCGGCCAGCAGCCAGTCGAGGAATTGCTGGTGCTCGGCGGCGCGGCTCTTGCTGTAAAAGAACTGACCGAGATGCCAGTCAGCGGTGTGAATAATGCGCATGAATGCTCCGTGCCTGCTATCGCAAAGCGGCAGTATAACCGCTTAACAACGCAATGAAAAAAAAGCGAAACCGGTTGTCACAATTGCGCTTTTTATCTGATTATCATGAGGTGGGTTTTTCATAAAAGTGTCACAAAACTGACGCATAATGGCGCCGCAAACCCCCGTGACATGCTGTCACAATCGCAGGAGTAATAATGGCTAAGCGCATTTTGGTTGTGGAAGACGAAGCTCCCATCCGTGAAATGTTATGTTTCGTGCTGGAACAAAACGATTACCAGCCGATTGAGGCTGAGGACTATGACAGCGCGATTGGCAAGCTGATCGAACCCTGGCCCGATCTGATTCTGCTGGACTGGATGTTACCCGGCGGCAGCGGCATTCAGTTCATCAAACATTTAAAGCGTGAAGCCATGACGCGTGATATTCCGGTGATGATGCTGACGGCGCGCGGCGAAGAGGAAGATCGCGTGCGCGGGCTGGAAGTGGGCGCCGATGATTACATCACCAAGCCGTTCTCGCCCAAAGAGCTGATGGCGCGCATTAAAGCCGTGATGCGCCGCATCTCACCGATGGCGGTGGAAGAGGTGATTGAGATGCAGGGGCTGAGCCTCGATCCCTCCTCGCATCGCGTGATGTCCGAAACCACGCCGCTGGAAATGGGACCGACCGAATACAAACTGCTGCACTTCTTTATGACGCATCCGGAGCGCGTATACAGCCGCGAACAGCTGCTGAATCACGTGTGGGGCACTAACGTGTATGTGGAAGACCGCACCGTGGATGTGCATATCCGTCGTTTACGTAAAGCACTGGAAGTTTCCGGCCACGATCGCATGGTACAAACCGTTCGCGGAACAGGGTATCGTTTCTCTGCCCGCTACTAAACGGAGTCTTTTACCGTGCTGGAACGACTCTCCTGGAAGAGATTACTGACCGAGCTGGCGCTGGTGTGTCTGCCTGCGCTGGTGCTGGGTCTGCTGGTTGGCTATCTGCCATGGTGGCTGTTACTGGCCGTGTGCGGCGTGCTGTTCTGGCACTTCAAAAATCTGATGCGGCTGTCGCACTGGCTGTGGATTGATCGTTCAATGACGCCGCCCACCGGGCGCGGCAGCTGGGAACCGCTGTTTTACGGCCTGTATCAAATGCAGTTGCGCAATCGCCGCCGCCGGCGCGAGCTGGGCAATCTGATCAAACGCTTTCGCAGCGGGGCCGAGTCGCTGCCGGACGCAGTGGTGCTCACCACCGAAGAGGGCACCATTTTCTGGTGTAACGGTCTGGCCCAGCAGCATCTCGGGCTGCGCTGGCCGGAAGATAACGGCCAGAATATCCTCAACCTGCTGCGCTACCCTGAATTCTCCCGCTATATCCGCCAGCGCGACTTCAACAAGCCGCTGACGCTGGTGCTGAATAATCAGCATCATATGGAATTCCGCGTCATGCCTTACAGCGAAGGTCAGTGGCTGATGGTGGCGCGTGACGTCACCCAGATGCACCAGCTGGAAGGAGCGCGGCGTAACTTCTTCGCCAACGTCAGCCATGAACTGCGTACCCCGCTGACGGTGCTGCAGGGCTATCTGGAGATGATGGACGATGCCGGGATGAACGAGCGCACCCGCAGCAAGGCGCTCAGTACCATGCAGGAGCAAACGCGACGCATGGACAGCCTGGTGAAGCAGTTGCTGACGCTGTCACGCATCGAAGCGGCTCCCGCCATTGACCTGAAAGAGACGGTGGATGTGCCGACCATGCTGCTGCTGTTGCAACGCGAGGCAGAAACCCTCAGCCAGGGCCGGCACAGCATCCATTTCCACACTGATCCGCACCTGAAGGTGTTCGGCAATGATGAACAGCTGCGCAGTGCGATTTCCAATCTGGTGTATAACGCGGTGAACCACACGCCGGATGGCACGCGCATCGACATCAGCTGGCTGCGCACCAAACAGGGCGCCGAATTTAAAGTGTGCGACAACGGGCCCGGCATCAGCGAGGAGCATCTGCCGCGCCTGACCGAACGCTTCTACCGCGTGGATAAAGCGCGCTCGCGCGCCACCGGCGGCAGCGGGCTGGGGCTGGCCATTGTTAAGCACGCGCTCGGCCACCACACCACGCGGCTGGAGATCAGCAGCGTGCCGCATCAGGAAACCTGCTTCCGCTTCGTGCTGCCACCGCGCTTGATTGTGGCGAACGGAATCCGCGAGAATGTGGCGCAGTAAACGCCACCGGACTCTGTGATGAAATCACTGCTGCTCTCTCTTTTATTACTGTGCCCGCTGCTGGCGACGGCTCAGCAAAGCATGCTGACCGGCAACCTGAGCAGCGTGGGCTCGGACACGCTGGGCTATCTGATGACGCTGTGGGGCGAAGATTTCAGCCGTCAGTCGCCGGGCGTTAATGTGCAGGTGCAGGCGGCGGGATCGTCGACGGCGCCGACCGCGCTGGCCGCCGGGGCCGCTCAGCTTGGCGCCATGAGCCGTCCGATGCAGGTGGATGAGCGTCAGCTGTTTATCGCGCGCTATGGCTATGCGCCGCTGGCGGTGCCGGTGGCGATGGATGCGCTGGTGGTGGTGGTTAATCAGGACAATCCGCTGCCGTCCATCAGTCAGCCGCAGCTGGATGCGCTGTTCTCCGTTACCCGGCTATGCGGCGCACAGCAGGTGCCACAGCGCTGGGGCGATGTTGGCCTGCATACGGCGAACTGGGCAACGCGCAGTATTCAGCGCTTTGGCCGTAACTCCGCTTCCGGCACCTGGGGCTTTTTCAAGCAGCAGGCGCTGTGTCGCGGCGATTTCCGCGCTGACGTCGCGGAGTTTCCCGGCTCGGCGGCGGTGGTGCAGGCGGTCGCCAGCACGCCGAACAGCATCGGCTACGCCAGCTTTGGCTTTCACCTGAGCGGCGTGAAAACCCTGCCAATCGTCACCGCCAGCGGCGACAGCGTTATGCCAGATGCCGAATCGATCCGCAGCGGCCGTTATCCGTGGTCGCGCCCGCTGTATATTTACGCTAACAAGGCGCCCGGCAAACCGCTGCCGCCGCTGGTCGCCGCCTTTCTGCAGCAGGTGCTCTCTGCGCAGGGCCAGCGCCGCGTAACGGAGGCCGGCTACCTGCCGCTGTCCGACAGCCAGATCGCGCAGGCGCGCGCGGCGATTGCGCAAAACTAATTCACGCTGACCGATCATGAATTTTTTTCACGTCCCCTGAATTTTCTTCTATTGCCGCCGGCAGGGCGGCATGTCACTCTTATGGACATATAGCCATCCAGATGGCCAAAAATAACCGTACGCAATTATACCCTGACGCAATTATGCGCCAGTGCAGGAGTGAATATGCAACGCAACACCGCCCCGTTCCGCGCCGATACCGTCGGCAGTTTTCTGCGTCCCGCTGCCATTAAGCATGCACGCGAGCAGTTCGCCAGTGGCACTCTCAGCGCCGACCAGCTGCGTCAGGTAGAAGACGATGCGATTCGCCAGGTGGTGGAGCAGCAGCGCGCCAGCGGTCTGCAGGTGGTGACCGACGGTGAATTCCGCCGCGCCTGGTGGCACTTTGATTTCTTTGGCCATCTGCACGGCGTTGAGCTGTTTGAGGCCGATCAGGGCATTCAGTTCAACGGCGTGCAGACCAAAGCGCACGGCGTGAAGGTCACCGGTAAAGTCGCTTTTAACCCGCAGCATCCGATGCTGGACCATTTCCGCTTCCTGCAAAGCGTGGCCGGCGATGCGGTGGCGAAAATGACCATTCCCAGCCCGAGCGTGCTGCACTTCCGCGGCGGCCGTAAAGTGATTGATGCCACAGTGTATCCGGATCTGGAGCAGTACTTCGCCGATCTGGCACAGACTTACAAGGATGCGATCAAGGCATTTTACGACGCTGGCTGCCGCTATCTGCAGCTGGATGACACCGTGTGGGCGTACCTGTGTTCAGGCGATCAGCAGCAGCAAATTCGCGAGCGCGGTGAAGATCCGCAACAGCTGGCGCACATTTATGCGCAGGTGCTGAATCGCGCGCTGGAAGATAAACCGGCGGATCTCACCGTCGGCCTGCACGTGTGTCGCGGTAACTTCCGCTCGACCTGGATCTCGGAAGGCGGCTACGAGCCGGTGGCGGAAATTCTGTTTGGCAGCGTGAACATCGACGCGTTTTTCCTCGAGTACGATAATGAGCGCTCCGGTGGCTTTGAGCCGCTGCGTTTCATCAAACCCGGTCATCAGCAGGTGGTATTAGGGCTGATTACCACCAAAACCGGCGAGCTGGAAGACGCTGCACAGGTGAAGGCGCGCCTGCAGGAAGCGGCGCAGTTTGTCAGCCTCGACCAGATTTGCCTCAGCCCGCAGTGTGGCTTTGCGTCAACGGAAGAGGGCAACAGCCTGACCGAAGCGCAGCAGTGGCAGAAGATTCGTCTGGTTGTCGACATCGCACAACAGGTGTGGTGATGCTGTAAAGTTGTGCAAACAGGCGCGTAAAGCGCGCCTTTTGTGCATCCCTGCGGCGGTTTCTGCAAGGAGATCGCCCGCTTTGCAGAAACTTTAAGCAAATCATCTCAGGTGTTTTCCGACTATTTCCTGCTTATCCACTACGTTCTGACGCTTTCCTGTTATATCCTTCTGGTTTTCCGATCCCGTATTGCCTTTCTTCGCTATAAACGTTTTAATTTGCGCCGTTGTCGATTCATCCCTCTGAGAACAGAAGAAAAGCAGTTTAAATCACCTGCGCTGTACCGATTCGGCCCGCATAACGCACTGGTCAAGCCAGTTAAGCCATTGTTTTCGCGCATCCAGGGGACAACACAAACCCAACTTCCACCGCAACATCAGCTACAGGCAGTACAGAAGTTTATGACACATCGTTTAACCTCCAGGGATATCCTGGCGCTGGGCTTCATGACCTTTGCCCTGTTCGTTGGCGCAGGAAACATCATTTTCCCGCCTATGGTCGGTATTCAGTCTGGTGAACATGTCTGGATTGCCGCCTTCGGCTTCCTGATCACCGCGGTTGGTTTACCGGTGATGACCGTGATCGCGCTGGCGCGCGTCGGCGGCGGTATTGATGCGCTCAGCTCACCGATTGGTAAAGCGGCCGGTCTGCTGCTCGCCACCGTGTGCTATCTCGCCGTCGGACCGCTGTTTGCCACGCCGCGCACCGCGACCGTTTCATTTGAAGTGGGGATTGCGCCGCTGACCGGCGACGGCCCGCTGCCGCTGTTTATCTATAGCCTGGTGTACTTCGCGCTGGTGATTGGCATTTCGCTCTATCCGGGCAAGCTGCTGGACACCGTCGGTCACTTCCTCGCACCGCTGAAAATTGTCGCGCTGACCATTCTGGGCGTCGCGGCGCTGCTGTGGCCGGCTGGCGGCATTTCGCCGGCCACCGCCGACTACCAGCGTGCGGCCTTCTCCAGCGGTTTCGTGAACGGCTATCTGACCATGGATACGCTCGGCGCGCTGGTGTTCGGTATCGTCATCGTTAATGCGGCGCGTTCACGTGGCGTGGAAGACAGTAAACTGCTGACGCGCTATACCATGCTGGCCGGCGTGATCGCCGGTGTCGGTCTGACGCTGGTGTACCTCAGCCTGTTCAAGCTGGGCTCCGGCAGCGGCGCGATTGTCGATCAGAACGCTAACGGCGCGGCGATTCTGCATGCTTACGTGCAGCAGACCTTCGGCGGCATGGGCAGTGTCTTCCTCGCCGCGCTGATTTTCGTCGCCTGTATGGTTACGGCGGTGGGCCTGACCTGTGCCTGCGCAGAATTCTTTGCGCAATACCTGCCGTTGTCGTATAAAGCGCTGGTGTTTATTCTCGGCCTGTTCGCCATGCTGGTGTCGAACCTCGGTCTCAGTCACCTGATTCAGATTTCAATTCCGGTGCTGACGGCTATCTATCCGCCGTGCATCGTACTGGTGGTGCTGAGCTTTACCCTGAGCTGGTGGAATCGCAGCACGCGCATCATTGCGCCAACCATGCTGATCAGCCTGCTGTTTGGCATCGTCGATGCCATCAAAACCACCAGCTTTAAAGATGCGCTGCCGCTGTTTAGCCAGCATCTGCCGCTGGCCGATCAGGGACTCTCCTGGCTGCCGCCGTCGCTGGCGATGCTGGTGATTGCAGCGGTAGTTGACCGGGTGAAAGGGCGTGAGCAGGTTGCCGTTCACCAGTAAGCGACATCGCTGTTAATTCCGACCACGGGCTTGCCCGTGGTTTTTTCATTTCCACAGGTACTGTTTGTTATGCAAGAAACCAATAAGCTCAAACGCGGACTGAGCACGCGCCACATCCGTTTTATGGCGCTGGGATCGGCGATCGGCACCGGGCTGTTTTACGGCTCGGCAGATGCCATCAAAATGGCAGGCCCCAGCGTACTGCTGGCCTACATCATCGGCGGCGCCGTGGCGTATATCATCATGCGCGCGCTGGGCGAGATGTCGGTTAACAATCCGCAGGCCAGCTCGTTTTCACGCTACGCGCAGGATTACCTCGGACCGCTGGCGGGCTATATCACCGGCTGGACGTACTGCTTTGAAATCCTGATTGTGGCGATCGCCGACGTCACGGCTTTTGGTATCTACATGGGCGTATGGTTCCCGGAGGTGCCGCACTGGATTTGGGTGCTGTCGGTGGTGCTGATCATCGGCGCCATCAACCTGATGAGCGTGAAGGTGTTTGGTGAAGTGGAGTTCTGGTTCTCCTTCTTCAAAGTCGCCACCATCATCATCATGATCGTGGCCGGTTTCGGCATGATTTTCTGGGGCATCGGCAACGGCGGTCAGCCGACCGGCATCCATAACCTGTGGACCAACGGCGGCTTCTTTGCCCATGGTATCGTCGGCATGCTGCTGTCGCTGCAGATGGTGATGTTCGCCTACGGCGGCATTGAGATCATTGGTATCACCGCCGGCGAAGCCAAAGATCCGGCGAAATCGATCCCGCGCGCCATTAACTCCGTACCGCTGCGCATTCTGGTGTTCTATGTCGGCACGCTGTTTGTGATCATGTCGATCTATCCCTGGAACCAGGTCGGTACCGCAGGCAGCCCGTTCGTGCTGACTTTCCAGCACCTCGGTATCGCCGCCGCCGCCTCCATTCTGAACTTTGTGGTGCTGACTGCCTCGCTGTCGGCGATTAACAGCGATGTGTTTGGCGTCGGCCGCATGCTGCACGGTATGGCGCAGCAGGGACATGCGCCGAAGATGTTTATGAAGGTGTCGAATCGCGGCATTCCGTGGGTCACGGTGCTGGTGATGATGCTTGCCATGCTGGTGGCGGTGTACCTCAACTATCTGATGCCGGAAAAAGTGTTCCTGGTGATTGCCTCGCTGGCGACGTTTGCCACCGTGTGGGTGTGGATTATGATTCTGCTGTCGCAGATCGCGTTCCGCCACAAAATCGGCAAAGAGCAGGCCGGTAAGCTGCAGTTTGCTCTGCCGGGCGGCAGCGCTACGGCGTGGGTGGGGGTGCTGTTCCTTGCCTTTATCATCGCGCTGATTGGCTACTTCCCGGATACGCGTATCTCGCTGTACGTCGGGTTTGCGTGGATTGTTCTGCTGCTGCTGGCGTGGCCGCTGGCGAAGAAACGTAAAGCGTAAGTAACTTTACCACGGGCGAAGCGAGACTTCGCCCGTGGTGCATTACCAGTTTTTCCCCAGCGCCATCTCTCCGCCGTACGGATTCAGGTGATTGTTGTCGTACCAGAGCGGCATGCCCTGATGAGTGACCAGACACCCCTGCGCATTACATAACGTCTCCTGTAGTGACAACACGCGTACGCCATACTGCTGATAATCCTTTAACAGATTTGCTACCGATGCGTTTGGCATCTGCATCTGCTGCGTGCGTTCCGCCGCCAGCGCCGCGCCATCCTGCGCGCTGAGCCAGCTATTGAGGCTGCGGCGCAGCGGCATATTGCGGTTATGGCTGTAGCGCAGCGGATCGAGCGTGATGGTCGGCACATCGTCTATGAGGGTGATCTTTTTCCCCGCCGCCAGCAGCTGCGCCACCACGGTATCCAGCCCGCTTTTCAGCGCCTGCAGATTGTCCTGCGCCGGATCGCGGAGACTGCGGAATCCGCTGCCCGGCTGCTCACTGAGGCCCGCCGCCCAGAACGCGCTGATCACCACTTCGTCTATTTTATCGCTCAGGATGATCGGCAAAACCCGCTGATTAAAATCGAGGCACTGCTGTGCATGCTGCGGTTTCTGCTGCATCGCGCGCGTGGCGTCAAGCAGGAAAGGGCAGGAGGCTTTGGTCAGCTGAAACAGCGGTTTCTGCTGCCGCCGGGCGTAATCGGCGACGTTGGCCGCCAGCGCGGCGGCATGGCTGTCGCCGATCAGCGCTATCGCCGGTGTGCCACTCTGCGGCTGGCACTGCGCATCGCGGGCGAGCCGCGTGGCGCCGTAATCCAGCAGGCAGGGATCGCGCTGGGCGGCGACTTTCCATTCGTCGCCAAGCATCACCGCTTCACTGACGCGCGATTTCAGGCCACCGCTCTGCCACAGCAGCACCATGGCACCGGCTGCCAGCAGCGACGAGGCGCAGTAGCCGGGGATCAGCCAGCGCGTACCGCTGCGCGTCCGGCGGAATGGCTGTTCGATGAAGCGCCAGGAGAGCCAGGCGATGACCAGCGCCACGGCACAGATGCTCAACGCCTGCCAGATGCTGAGCGGCCGATCGCTGCAGATGCGCGCCAGACTGAGCAGCGGCCAGTGCCACAGATACCACGAGTAGGAAATTTTACCGATGAAGCGCATCGGCGCGTTCTCCAGCAGCCGCTGATTGAGCGGGCTGCGTGCACCGATCATCAGACAGGCCGCCAGCACCGGCAGCAGCGCCAGCCAGCCAGGGAAGCGATCGCTATGGCTGAGTAACAGCGTGGCACCAATGATCAGCAGCCAGCCAGCAAGATGACAGAGGCTGGCCAGCCGGCCGGTGACGGGGCGGGGTTGCCACAGCGCCAGCAGCACGCCGGCACCCAGTTCCCAGGCGCGGGTTGGCAGCAGATAAAACGCCTGAGTGCTGGAGAGGGGCGTTAACCACAGGCAGCCAGCCAGCGACAGCAGGCTGAGCAGTAGCACCATGCCGGTCATTGTGCGCCGCAGTCGCGCGGCCAGCAGCAGAATAAACGGCAGCACGATATAGAACTGCTCCTCAATGCCCAGCGACCAGGTCATCAGCAGAGGATTGAGATCGGCATCCGCACTGAAATAGTCGCCACTCTTCAGTAACAGCATATTGGGCACCGAGAGAAACACCGCCATGCTGTATTTTGCCAGCTGGCTTAATTCCAGCGGTGATAACAGCAGATAACCGAGCAGCAGCAATACCATCAGCATAAAAAACAGGGCGGGCGCAATACGCCGGATGCGGCGTAAATAAAACTGATAAAACGAGAAGGTGCCGGCGGTAATTTCTTTACTGATAATACCGCCAATTAAAAAGCCGGAAATAACGAAAAAAATATCGACGCCAATAAAGCCGCCCGACACGGCGCTGACGCCGCAGTGGAACAGCACAACCAATATAATGGCGACAGCGCGCAGACCATCGATATCCGGACGATAGCGCAGCGAGGCAGGTACAGACATAACAGGATCCCAGTTATTCAATGTTAATTTACGATTTTATTGCTGCGGATAAAAATAGCTCGGCGCATCCTGTCGCCGAAAAATGTAAAAAGAGAAAGGTATTACTAAGGGATGATTGACCCGTGCAGCATATCGCAGTTTTTCAGCATTAACGCTTTTAAGGGAAAAAAAAGAAAAGTCTCAGATAACCGTGCCCACCAGCTTGCAGTTTATTGCTGTAATTTCGCTGCAGGAATAAGCCGGCGTAATCTGTCTGGCTTAACCCGGCGGCTGGCGTCAGGGATAGTTCACGGGGATTACCGCGCGCTGATCAATGGCGGTGCGCCAGTGCTCAAGCGTCGATTGATAAGGACACAGCGTGCCCACTGCCGTCTGGCGACAGTTTTGCTGATGCCACTCCTGGCGCAGCAGCGGGTGCTGCCGATCGATCAGCGTTAGCTGGCGCAGCGCGTCCAGACTCTGTGCCTGAAAATAGACGCGCAGCAGCAGCGTCTGCGTCTGGTTATCGCGCCAGCGCTCAAACACCAGGCTGCT
Organism: Pantoea sp. SGAir0184; assembly: GCF_043544755.1. NCBI lineage: Bacteria > Pseudomonadati > Pseudomonadota > Gammaproteobacteria > Enterobacterales > Erwiniaceae > Pantoea > Pantoea sp. SGAir0184. The sequence goes on along the minus strand of NZ_CP028050.1, from coordinate 3,221,127 downwards.
GCCGGGCGGAATATTACCGCGCGCGTAGCCGGGCAGTTGCCAGCTGAAGCCGATCAGCGTGCGCAGCATGGCGATATTGGTGTCGTGGGCCACCAGCAGCAGCCAGCGGGTGGAGGGCGTCGCCGTATCGTCCTGCAGGTTGCGCACCACCGCGTCCAGCAGAATCGACGCACGCTTTTGCGCGATATATGGCACATCATTACTCAGATCGTAATTGGCGGTCAGCAGCGGCAGCAGGGCGCTGATCTGCTGCGCCCGGGTGATGTTGCCCCACGCCAGCTGGCTGAACGGCAGATTTTCGCTCCAGCCGAGCCGTAAGGTTTCGGCCATGCTGGCCAGCACGCTGAGACCCTGCACGTAGGTATGGCCGCTTTTACTCTGCTTCAGCTGCCAGGGGCGCTCGAAGAACGGGCAATCTGCCGCGCACACCGCCTGCCTGAGCTGCTGCACGGCGGGCTGTAAACGCTGCTGCAGTGCGGCGAGATCGCCGGCGCGCGCCGCGACCGCTGCCCGCTCCGTGGCAGCATCAGTTTGGCCGAACGGCAGTTTTTCGCTCTGAAACAGCGGATCGACCGTCCCCGCGACGTGATGAACTACCACATCGCAGCCAGGAAAGGCGCCCTGCAGCAGCGCCTGTGCCGTGGCGCGGGTGCGCTGCAGCGGACTGGCGCGCACGTAGATTTGCCCGGCATCGGGACAGCCGGCGCGCAGCAGGCCGAGCTGGCGATAGTGTTCACCCTGCCAGCGACCTTTATTCACGACCGCTGCATAACCGTGTGCGGTGAGTTCGCCGTCGGCGCTGCGCCAGCGCGGCCAGGCGCGCTGGGTGGCGGCTTCGATTTCCGTACGGTTACCTGCGGTGGGAGGACGCACGCCGTGACGGCTGATCTCTACCACTTTTTCCAGCTGGTAGCGCGGCTGCGCCTGCGCGGTGAGCGCCAGCAAAGCCAGCAGCGCGCTCAGCAGCAGACGTTTCATAGCGTTGGTTGTGCCGGCAGCAACGCTTTGAGCTGCGGATAGAGCACCGAGTTGGCCAGCAGCACCGGATTACCCTGTTGCAGGCCATGGTGGCTGAGATAATCGTTGGTGACGCCGCCCGCTTCGCGCATCAGCACAATGCCAGGCAGGCCATCCCACGGATTCATATGCGCTTCGTAATAGCCAATCAGCCGGCCGGCCGCCGCCCAGGCGCTCATCAGCGCACCGGAACCGTTGCGGATAAACATGCCGCCCTGCGCCAGCAGCTGGCTGATAAAGGTGGTCAGCGGTTCAATCGGCTGGCTGTTCGAGCTGCTGAGGCCCAGCAGCCCCTGATCGAGCCGCTGCGCGCTGTGTGCCTGAATGCGCTTGTCATTCACCCAGGCACCTTTGCCGCGGCAGGCGTGGAAGGTTTCCTGATGATTAGGATCGCTGACTACGCCAATCACCGGCTGATTGTCGCAGACAATCGCCAGCGAGACGCACCAGTTGTGCAGGCCGTTAAGAAAGCTGCTGGTGCCGTCAATCGGATCGATGACCCAGATAAAGCGCGCGCCGCTGACATCACCGCCGCTCTCTTCACCCAGCACCGCATCGTCAGGAAAACGCTCATGAATCAGGTGTTTTACCAGCAGCTCAACGTTGCGATCCGCCTCGCTGACCACATCCTGCAAATCCTTCTTGTGCTCCACCACCAGCTGATGGCGCTGCTGATACCACGCCAGCGCGCGGCTGGCGGCGGTTTTCGCCACCTCACAGGCATAGTGATAACGGGCATCTAATTCGGTTAGCGTAGCTGATGACATTTTTCCCTCTTATCATTCACTGGCAATCGACGTGGCGAACCACGCCGGATAAAGCGCCATGGCTGTGTGACTGGCTTAACAAAAGTTAAGCAAGGCTTCATTAAGCCGCAGATGGCTGCGGCTGGCAAGGGGAGGCAATGCGGGGCAGCGGCAAATTGTGCTTCACAGCTGCCGGGCGCGCGCGGCGGCCATCAGGCGTGGATAGAACTGGAAAAACAGCGGTTCGAGCTGGGTGTAGTGGTCGACAAAATCCTGATAGGAGTCGCGCAGCGCCGCCAACCGTGGCCGGCGATGCGCCATGCCGCTTAGCACGCGCGCCAGCCGCGCCGGGTCAGCATAGTGTTCAAACCAGCGTTCGCGCCACATTACCGCGTTGAGCTCGATAAAATCGCCCGGCGTGCCGGGCAGCTGCGGCACAATGTCGCGCTCGGCGGCGGCGCTAAAAGCAGACAGCGACTGCGCCGGATGCAGCTGATCCCAGTGGCGCGCCAGGAAGTGGTCCCAGATCACGTCGAGGGTAATCGGCGCCACGCGGCGCGTTTCCGCGCGGAACAGCTGACGCGCGCTGCGCACTTCCGGCAGGTTATCGGTCAGCACGTCAATGCGTCGGTGCAGGGCTATACCGGCCACCACCGGCTGCGGCCACTGCGCCTCGACGTTGCCGCGCACGAAATCGGCCAGCAGATTACCCAGCAGTGAGCTGTCGGCCAGGGTTGCAAGGTGAAGGTGAGCAAGAAAGTTCATGGCGCATTATAGGCAGAATCACACCGGCGCAGCCAGTTGTTCAGAATTGCCCACTTTTCCGCTAAACTATGCCGCCTGTTTTTTGAGTCCTGAAGAAGTGATGCATGCGTGTAGCCGATTTTGCCTTTGAATTACCGGAATCTTTGATCGCCCACTATCCGCAGGCGCAGCGCAGCGGTTGCCGCCTGCTGTCGCTGGATGGCCCGAGCGGGGCGCTGAACCATGGCGTGTTTACTGATGTGCTGGATAAGCTCAATCCGGGCGATCTGCTGGTGTTCAATAATACCCGGGTGATTCCGGCGCGCGTCTATGGCCGTAAAGCCAGCGGCGGCAAAATTGAGATGCTGGTTGAGCGCATGCTGGATGACAAACGCGTGCTGGCGCACGTGCGCGCCTCCAAAGCGCCGAAGCCGGGTGCAGAATTACTGCTGGGCGACGACGAAAGCGTCAAAGCCACCATGGTGGCGCGCCACGATGCGCTGTTCGAAATCGAGTTTGCGGACGATCGCGCGGTGCTGGATATCCTGAACAGCGTCGGCCATATGCCGCTGCCGCCGTACATCGATCGTCCGGATGAGGAAGCTGACCGCGAGCTGTACCAGACGGTGTACAGCGCGCGCCCCGGCGCGGTGGCAGCGCCGACCGCCGGTCTGCACTTCGATGAGCCGCTGCTGGCGGCGCTGAAGGAAAAAGGCGTGGAGATGGCGTTTGTGACGCTGCACGTCGGCGCTGGCACCTTCCAGCCGGTGCGCGTAGAGAACATCAACGATCACATCATGCACTCTGAATATGCCGAAGTGCCGCAGGACGTGGTGGACGCGGTGCTGGCGTGCAAAGCGCGCGGTAACAAAGTGGTGGCGGTGGGCACCACCTCGGTGCGTTCGCTGGAGAGCGCAGCGCAGGCCTGTCAGGATGGGCTGATCGCGCCGTTTTTCGATGACACGCAGATCTTTATCTATCCGGGCTATCACTATCAGGTGATTGATGCGCTGATCACCAACTTCCACCTGCCGGAATCGACGCTGATTATGCTGGTCTCGGCGTTTGCCGGTTATCAACACACCATGGCGGCTTATCAGAGCGCGGTGGCGGAGCAGTACCGTTTCTTTAGCTACGGGGATGCGATGTACATCACCCGTAATCCACAGGCTCCCGACGAAATCGTTGGTGGCTGAGTAATCAGACTGTTTCTCTGATTATCGAAAGAGGTCAATGTGAAATTTGAATTAGATACCACCGACGGGCGCGCGCGCCGTGGCCGTCTGGTCTTTGATCGCGGCGTCGTGGAAACCCCGGCGTTTATGCCGGTCGGCACCTACGGCACGGTCAAAGGCATGACGCCGGAAGAAGTGAAAGAGACCGGCGCGCAGATCCTGCTGGGTAACACCTTCCACCTGTGGCTGCGTCCGGGGCAGGAGATCATGAAACTGCACGGCGACCTGCACGATTTCATGCACTGGCAGGGACCGATCCTGACCGACTCCGGCGGCTTCCAGGTGTTCAGCCTCGGCGATATCCGTAAAATCACCGAAGCCGGCGTGCATTTCCGCAACCCGATCAACGGCGATCCGATTTTCCTCGACCCGGAAAAATCGATGGAGATTCAGTACGATCTCGGCTCCGACATTGTGATGATCTTCGACGAATGTACGCCGTATCCGGCGGACTGGGATTACGCTAAACGCTCGATGGAGATGTCACTGCGCTGGGCGCAGCGCAGCCGCGACCGCTTTGACGCGCTCGGTAACAAAAATGCGCTGTTTGGCATTATTCAGGGCGGGGTTTACGAAGATTTACGTGATGTCTCGGTTAAAGGTCTGGTAGAGATTGGCTTTGATGGGTACGCTGTGGGCGGCCTGGCGGTGGGTGAACCGAAAGAGGACATGCACCGCATCCTGGAACACGTCTGTCCGCAAATTCCGCAAGACAAACCGCGTTATTTGATGGGCGTCGGCAAACCGGAAGATCTGGTGGAAGGCGTTCGCCGCGGTATCGATATGTTTGACTGTGTTATGCCAACGCGTAACGCGCGCAATGGCCATCTGTTCGTCACCGATGGCGTGGTGAAAATCCGCAATGCGAAATACAAAGATGACACCGCGCCGCTGGATGCGGAGTGTGATTGTTACACCTGTCGCAATTACACGCGTGCCTACTTGCATCATCTTGATCGCTGTAACGAAATACTGGGCGCACGTCTGAACACCATCCACAATCTGCGCTATTACCAGCGTCTGATGGCGGGTTTACGCCAGGCCATCGAAGAGGGTAAATTAGAGCACTTTGTTAGCGAGTTCTACCAACGGACGGGCAAAGCGGTTCCACCGTTAAACGTCTGATAATTCTATCAATGAGGGAAATTTAATGAGCTTTTTCATTTCTGACGCCGTGGCCGCAGCTGGCGCTCCGTCTCAGGGAAGTCCGTATTCTCTGGTGATCATGCTGGTGGTTTTTGGTCTGATTTTCTACTTCATGATCCTGCGTCCACAGCAGAAGCGCGCCAAAGATCACAAAAAGCTGATGGATTCCATCTCCAAAGGTGATGAAGTGCTGACCAACGGTGGCCTGGTGGGCCGCGTAACGAAAGTGGCTGAAACCGGCTACATCGCTATCGCCCTGAACGACACCACTGAAGTAGTGATTAAACGTGATTTCGTGGCCGCCGTTCTGCCGAAAGGTACAATGAAGGCGCTGTAATTTATTCTTCCCGAAGGGAACTGCCGTGTTAAACCGTTATCCTTTGTGGAAGTACATCATGCTGGTCGTCGTGATTCTCGTCGGCCTGCTGTATGCGCTTCCTAACCTTTATGGTGAGGATCCGGCCGTTCAGATCACTGGTGCGCGCGGTGGCGCCGCCAGTGAGCAAACGTTGGATCAGATCCAGACCGTATTAAAACAAGACAATATCCAGAGCAAATCCCTCGCGCTGGAAAATGGTGCCATTCTGGCCCGTTTCGCTAACACGGATATTCAGCTGCGCGCGCGTGAAGCCATCACCAATGCGCTGGGCGAAGATTTCGTCGTGGCGCTCAACCTGGCCCCTGCCACACCGCGCTGGCTGACCATGCTGGCCGCTGAACCGATGAAACTCGGCCTCGATCTGCGCGGCGGCGTGCACTTCCTGATGGAAGTCGACATGGATACTGCCCTCGGCAAGCTGCAGGAGCAGAATGCTGATGGCCTGCGCAGCGATCTGCGCGAAAAAAATATCCCTTACACCAACGTTAGCAAAATCGCTAACTACGGCACCGAAATACGCTTCCGCGACGGCGCCAGCCGTGATGCGGCCATCAGCTATCTGACGCCGCGCCATCGCGACCTGGTGATCACCAGCGCTGGCAGCGACACGCTGCGTGCGGTGATGACCGATGCGCGTCTGAGTGAAGCGCGCGAATATGCGGTGCAGCAGAACATTAACATCCTGCGTAACCGTGTGAACCAGCTGGGTGTGGCCGAGCCGCTGGTACAGCGTCAGGGCGCTGACCGCATCGTGGTTGAGCTGCCGGGTATCCAGGATACCGCGCGTGCTAAAGAGATTCTGGGTGCTACCGCAACGCTGGAGTTCCGCCTGGTCAACACCTCGGTGGATCCGAGCGCTGCCGCCAGCGGCCGCGTGCCGGGTGACTCGGAAGTGAAAAAGACGCGTGAAGGTCAGCCGGTGGTGCTGTACAAGCGCGTGATTCTCACCGGTGACCACATCACCGACTCGACGTCCAGCATGGATGAGTACAACCAGCCGCAGGTGAATATCTCGCTTGATGGCGCCGGCGGTAACATCATGTCCAACTTCACCAAGGACAACATCGGCAAGCCGATGGCGACCCTGTTTGTGGAGTACAAGGACAGCGGTAAGAAAGATGCGAACGGTCGTGCGATTCTGGTGAAGCAGGAAGAAGTGATTAACGTGGCGAACATTCAGTCGCGCCTCGGCAACAGCTTCCGTATTACAGGTATCAGCAACCCGAACGAAGCGCGTCAGCTGTCGCTGCTGCTGCGTGCCGGTGCGCTGATTGCGCCAATCCAGATTGTGGAAGAGCGGACCATCGGTCCAACCATGGGCCAGCAGAACATCACGCAGGGTCTCGAAGCCTGTCTGTGGGGTCTGATTGCCTCCATCATCTTTATGGTGGTGTTCTACAAGAAGTTTGGTCTGATTGCGACCAGCGCACTGTTGTGCAACCTGGTGCTGATTGTCGGCATCATGTCACTGTTACCGGGCGCCACGCTCACCATGCCGGGCATTGCCGGTATCGTGCTGACGCTGGCGGTGGCGGTGGATGCTAACGTGTTGATTAACGAACGTATTAAAGAAGAACTGCGTAACGGACGCTCGGTACAGCAGGCGATTCATGAAGGCTATAAAGGCGCCTTCTCCAGTATCGTCGACGCCAACGTCACCACGCTGATTAAAGTTATCATTCTTTATGCGGTCGGTACCGGCTCGATCAAAGGGTTTGCGATTACCACGGCTATCGGTATCGCGACTTCCATGTTCACCGCTATCGTCGGCACCCGTGCCATCGTTAACCTGGTGTACGGCGGCAAACGCATCAATAAGCTGTCTATCTGAGGAGTGCGTTGTGGCACAGGAATATAGTATTGAACAGCTGAACCATGGGCGTAAAGTCGTCGACTTTATGCGCTGGGACACGCTGGCCTTTATCATCTCCGGCCTGCTGATTGTGGCGTCCATCGCCATTATCGGTGTGCGCGGCTTTAACTGGGGGCTCGATTTCACCGGCGGGACGGTGATTGAGATCAACCTCGAGAAGCCGGCGGATCTGGATGCGCTGCGTGACGGGCTGGTGAAGGCAGGCTTTGAGGAGCCGCTGGTACAGAACTTTGGCAGCAGCCGTGATGTGATGGTGCGTATGCCACCGACCACCGGCAATGCAGGCCAGGAGCTGGGCAACAAAGTGGTCGCCTCGATCAACCAGACGACGCAGCAGAACGCGACCGTGAAGCGCATTGAGTTCGTGGGCCCGAGCGTGGGCAGCGATCTGGCGCAGGCCGGGGCGATGGCGCTGCTGTCGGCGCTGATTGCGATTCTGATCTACATCGGCTTTCGCTTTGAGTGGCGTCTGGCGCTGGGCACCGTGCTGGCGCTGGCGCACGACGTGATCATCACCTGCGGCATTCTGTCGCTGTTCCACATCGAGATCGATCTGACGATTGTGGCGTCGCTGATGTCGGTGATTGGTTACTCGCTCAACGATAAGATCGTGGTTTCCGACCGTATTCGTGAGAACTTCCGCAAAATCCGTCGCGGTTCTTCTTACGACATCACTAACGTGTCGCTGACCCAGACGCTGAGCCGTACGTTGATCACCTCGATCACCACGCTGGCGATGATCCTGATCCTGTTCATCTTTGGTGGCGCGCTGCTGAAAGGCTTCTCGCTGACCATGCTGATCGGTGTCACCATCGGTACCATTTCGTCGATCTACGTGTCGTCCGCGCTGGCGCTGAAGCTGGGCATGAAGCGTGAACACATGCTGGTGCAGAAAGTGGAGAAAGAGGGCGCCGATCAGCCTTCGATTCTGCCGTAATTGTGCCGGAGAAATGAAACGGGCTGCCTGAGTGCAGCCCGTTTTTTTTATGCCTGACGCCAGAGTTACTGGCCTGCAACGACCGTGCTGGCATCCGTCACCGCCTGCACATCATGCACGCGCACGTAGCCGAGCTGACCCGGTGCCAGCCCGCTGAGTCGCAGCGGTACGCTGACCGAACTGCGCGGCATCAGACTGGCGGGCACGGTAATGGTCTGGCTCAGGCTGTCGGCGTTCAGCGGCTTGCCGCTGGCGGGATCCATTTCGCCCCATACCACGCGGGCGCTGAGTGCCGGCACCGGCTTATCATCGGTTGAACGGATATTCAGGTTAGCGCGGCTGCCGCTGGCTTCCCCCTCAACGTGCGACAGCGACAGGCGCAGTTTACCCAGCTGCGTCTGCAGCTCTACCGGCGTATTCGCCTGCGGGAGTAACCATGCGCCCTGCGTCGACTGGCTGTTGAGCTGCCCCTGAATCTCCAGCGCGCTGGCCTGACTGGTCAGTTTGCGCATCTGCTGGTTGAGCTGGCTCACTTCCTGATGCAGCGCTTTGACCTGAGGTGAAGCGGGGGTGGAGCTGCAACCACTGAGCACCAGCGCAGCAAGCGCTGCCGGCACCCAAATCATCCTGAACGTCATGCAATGTCCTTCCGGTTATTTAGGGATACGTAAAACCTGGCCGGGATAGATCTTATCAGGATGCGTCAGCATTGGCTTGTTCGCTTCAAAGATCTTGTTGTATTCGTTCGGCGTGCCGTACACCTGCTTCGAGATAGCGCTCAGGGTATCGCCTTTTTTCACCGTGTAGAATTCAGCCTGCGCGGCGCTGTCACTGGTGGTCACGTTATCTTCCACTTTGGTGATGCCGGCCACGTTACCCGCCGCCACCAGAATCTTCTCTTTCAGCTCCTGCGAGATACCGTCACCGCTGACCTTCACGGTATCGCCCTGGACATCGACTTTCACTTTATCGCTGTCGGGCAGGCCGAGTTGATTAATGTGCTCCTGCAGCTTTTTGCTCTGGTCATCGCCGCCTGACACCGCATCCCACAGTTTTTCACCCGCTTCTTTGACGAAATTGAATAAACCCATACATCCTCCTGTCATTAAGCCGGATTGGCTCTCTAAGCTTAGTAACTTTTCACGGTTTGCTGTAACCGTCAGGCGTCGCTGTGAGCCAGGTGGCGATTCTGCGCCCTGTATTTTGTTGCAACCGGGAACGCGCTACACTATCTGCCCCCAATTCTCGCGACAGGAAACGTCATGCATTGCCCATTCTGCTCCGCTGTGGACACCAAAGTGATTGATTCACGTCTGGTTAGTGAAGGCTCCTCAGTGCGCCGCCGCCGCCAGTGCCTGGTATGCCATGAGCGTTTTACCACCTTTGAAGTGGCCGAGCTGGTAATGCCGCGCGTGGTGAAAAGCAACGACGTGCGCGAACCCTTTAACGAAGATAAGCTGGCCAGCGGCATGATGAAGGCGCTGGAGAAGCGTCCGGTGAGCGCGGATGCCGTCGACAATGCGGTTAATCACATCAAAACCCAGCTGCGCGCCACCGGCGAACGTGAAATTCCCAGCAAGCTGATTGGTAACCTGGTGATGGAAGAGCTGAAGAAGCTGGATAAAGTCGCTTATATTCGCTTCGCATCGGTGTACCGCAGTTTTGAAGATATTCGTGATTTTGGCGAAGAGATCGCCCGCTTACAGGATTAATCCATGACCGATGCGCACTACATGGCGCGCGCGCTGGAACTGGCGCGGCGCGGACAATATACCACCACCCCAAATCCTAACGTCGGCTGCGTTATCGTGCGCGACGGCACGATCGTGGGCGAAGGCTGGCATCAGCGCGCCGGTGAACCGCACGCGGAAGTGCACGCGCTGCGCATGGCCGGTGACCACGCACGCGGTGCGACCGCGTATGTCACGCTGGAACCCTGCAGCCATCACGGTCGGACGCCGCCGTGCTGCGATGCGCTGATTGCCGCCGGCGTCAGCCGGGTGGTCGCGGCGATGCAGGATCCTAATCCGCAGGTGGCCGGGCGCGGCTTGTATCGTTTACAGCAGGCCGGCATCGACGTGAGTCACGGCCTGATGATGAATGAAGCGGAAGCGCTTAATCGCGGTTTTCTCAAACGCATGCGTACCGGTTTTCCGTGGATTCAGCTCAAACTGGGTGCCTCGCTGGATGGCCGTACCGCCATGGCCAGCGGCGAAAGCCAGTGGATCACTTCCGCAGCGGCAAGGCGCGATGTGCAACGTTTACGTGCCCGCAGTTCAGCTATCCTTACCACCAGCGCCACCGTGCTGGCGGACAATCCGTCGCTGACGGTGCGCTGGGATGAACTGAGCGAGACCGTGCGCCAGCAGCTGGATGAGAGCCAGCTGCGTCAGCCGGTGCGGGTGGTGATCGACAGCCAGCAGCGCGTGACGCCGCAGCACCGTTTGATCGCCCAGCCCGGCGAAACCTGGCTGATGCGCACGGAGGCTGATGCACAAAGCTGGCCGCCGGGCGTGAGTCAGATTGAGGTGCCGCCGCGCGGTGAGCAGCTCGATCTGGTGGCGATGATGATGCTGCTCGGTCAGCGTCAGATCAACAGCGTGTGGGTCGAGGCCGGTGCCGGTCTGGCCGGTGCGCTGCTGCAGGCCGGCCTGGTGGATGAACTGATCGTTTATCTGGCGCCGAAACTGCTGGGTAACGCCGCGCGCGGCCTGTGTGCGCTGCCGGGACTGGAAACGCTGGCCGATGCGCCAGCGCTGAATTTTAGCGACGTGCGTCAGGTTGGCGACGATTTACGGCTGACCCTGACACCACGCTGAGCATGCACGGAAAAGCCTGAGCGCGTTGCCGAAGAGTATGATAGAATCCGCCCCCTTCTGCGGGGCCATAAAACAAACACCCAAAGGATATGTATGAAAGTTATCGAAGCTGCTGTTGCCACGCCTGATGCCAATATTGCCATCGTAATCGCGCGTTTTAACAATTTCATCAATGACAGCCTGCTGGACGGTGCAGTTGACGCGCTGAAGCGTATTGGCCAGGTCAAAGCGGAAAACATCACCGTGGTCTGGGTACCGGGCGCTTACGAGCTGCCGCTGGCGGCACGCGCCCTGGCGAAAACCGGCAAGCACGACGCGATCGTTGCACTGGGCACGGTGATCCGTGGCGGTACCGCACACTTCGAATACGTGGCGGGTGAAGCCAGCTCCGGCATCGCTCATGTAGCTATGAACAGCGAAATTCCGGTGACCTTCGGCGTCCTGACCACCGAAAACATCGAGCAGGCGATTGAACGCGCCGGCACCAAAGCGGGTAACAAAGGCGCCGAAGCGGCCCTGACCGCACTTGAAATGATTAACGTATTGAAAGCCATCAAAGCCTGATTTTTGTAAGGGGAATTTTGTGAAACCTGCTGCTCGTCGTCGCGCCCGTGAGTGCGCTGTCCAGGCGCTTTACTCCTGGCAGTTGTCTAACAACGACATTGCCGATGTGGAATACCAGTTTCTGGCGGAACAAGACGTCAAAGACGTCGATATTAGCTATTTCCGCGAACTGCTGGCCGGTGTGGCGACCAACAGCGCGTTCCTGGACGGCCTGATGAAGCCTTACCTGTCGCGCCAGCTGGAAGAGCTGGGCCAGGTAGAAAAAGCCATCCTGCGCATTTCGCTCTATGAACTGAGCAAGCGTGACGATGTGCCGTACAAAGTGGCGATCAACGAAGGTATCGAACTGGCTAAAGTGTTTGGTGCTGAAGACAGCCATAAATTTGTTAACGGCGTGCTGGATAAAGCCGCTCCGCAAATTCGACCGAACAAAAAATAAGTGCAAAAGGCCGGCTCACCGGCCTTTTTTCATTGAGACCTGACTTATGTCCTGTGGTGAATTCGAACTGATCGCACGTTATTTTAACCGCGTCACCAGCTCCCGCCGCGATGTGGAGAAGGGAATTGGTGACGACTGCGCGTTACTTAACGTGCCGGAAAAACAGACGCTGGCCATCAGCACCGATACGCTGGTGGCGGGCGTGCATTTCTTACGTGATATCCATCCGGCCGATCTCGGCTACAAAGCGCTGGCGGTTAACCTGAGCGACCTGGCGGCGATGGGCGCCGATCCGGCATGGTTAACGCTGGCGTTGACGTTGCCTGAGGTTGATGAACCCTGGCTGGCGGCGTTCAGCGACAGCCTGTTTGAGCTGCTGGATTATTACGATATGCAGCTGATCGGCGGCGATACCACGCGCGGGCCGCTCAGCCTGACGCTGGGCATTCATGGCCTGGTGCCGGCCGGCCGTGCGCTGAAGCGTGCCGGGGCCAAACCGGGTGACTGGATTTTTGTCACCGGCACGCTGGGCGACAGCGCTGCCGGCCTGTCGCTGCTGCAGCACCATCATCGCCTCAACGATCCGGCGGTGCATGAAGTGCTGATCAAGCGCCATCTGCGCCCGATGCCGCGCGTGCTGCAGGGCCAGGCGCTGCGCAATCTGGCGACATCAGCCATCGATCTGTCCGATGGCCTGATCTCCGATCTCGGCCACATTCTCACCGCCAGCCGCGTCGGTGCCCGCATCAATCTGGATGCGCTGCCGCTGTCGGCTGCGTTGCGCGATCACTTCGAGCCGGAACAGGTGCTGCGCTGGGCGCTGAGCGGGGGTGAGGATTATGAGCTGTGCTTTACCGTGCCGGAAGTCAATCGTGGTGCACTGGATGTGGCGCTGGGCCATCTTGGCGTGGCGTATACCTGCATCGGCCAGATCGCGCCGGAAGCAGAAGGGCTGACGCTGCTGGAGAACGGCAAGCCGCGCAGTTTCCATCACAAGGGATTTGATCACTTTGACGCTAAATAAAGATGTGGCCAAAAGCCGTCTGCGCATGGCCAATCCGTGGCACCTGCTGGCGACCGGTTTTGGCAGCGGCCTGAGCCCGATTATGCCCGGCACCGCCGGTTCAATTGCCGCCATTCCCTTCTGGTGGCTGATGACGCTGCTGCCGCTGCAGCTGTATTCGCTGCTGGTGCTGATTGGCATCAGCGTGGGTGTCTACCTGTGTCACCGCACCGCGCGTGATATGGGCGTGCACGACCATGGCAGCATCGTGTGGGATGAGTTCATCGGCATGTGGATTACGCTGATGGCGATACCGGCGATGAGCTGGCAATGGGTGCTGGCCGGCTTTGTGATTTTCCGTATTTTCGACATGTGGAAGCCGTGGCCGATTCGCTGGTTCGACCGTAACGTGCATGGCGGCATGGGCATTATGGTTGATGACATTATCGCCGGGGTCATTTCAGCGGCGATTTTGTATGGGTTGGGGCTGGTGCTTTAATGCGCCAGGTGTGCATGAAGGTACAAACCGGCCACATGGGTAACACTTTAGACCGGGCACATGGGTAACAGTTATAAACGGCATAGCAGAGGAGACTCACTATGCCCTGGACTGAGACTGTTACCATGCAACGCCTTGAATTCATCCTCGCCTGCCAGGCAGGCGGGGAATCCATGACGCAGCTGTGTCACCGCCACGGCATCAGCCGCAAAACCGGCTACAAGTGGCTCAGCCGCTTTAACCCCGGCGAGCTCTCCTCGCTTGAAAATCTCTCCCGCGCCCGCCATCTCCAGCCCGATAAAATCGCCCCCGACATCGCCGCGCGCCTTGTTCAGTTCCGCCAGCAGCACCCCGACTGGGGGCCAAAAAAAATCCGCCACTGGTTCCTCAGCAACGGCGCTGACTTCATCGTGCCCGCCGCCAGCACCATCGGCGACCTGCTGAAGGCGGCGGGAATGGTGCAGCCGCGGACGCCGCGTAAGCGAACGCCGGGCAACCTGCGCAGTCTCACGACACCCGTGAGGAATAACCACGTCTGGAGCGCTGATTTTAAAGGGCGCTTCCGCCTGAAAGACGGCAGCTGGTGCCGCCCCTTCACGCTCACCGATAACCACAGCCGCTACCTGCTGTCCTGCGAGCCGGGCACGTCGGAGACCACGGTGTTCGTGCGCGGCTGCATGGAAAAGGCCTTCCTGGAAGGCGGGCTGCCCGACGTTATCCGCACCGACAACGGCTCGCCCTTCGTTGCGCCGGGCATCCTCGCGCTGACGCAGCTGAGCGTGTGGCTGATAAAACTGGGGATACAGCCGGAAAGAACCGCGCCGGGCTGTCCGGGGCAGAACGCCCGCCACGAGCGGATGCACCGGTCGCTGAAGGTCGCCATGAGCCATCACGACGTCTTTGGCTCGCTGCCAGAGCAGCAGGCGTGGTGCAGCGGATGGCGGAACGAGTTCAATCAGGAAAAGCCGCATGAGGCGCACGGGCAGCAGCCGCCCGCAAAAATATGGACGCCTTCACCGCGGAAATGGAACGGAAAAGTGCCGGAGGTGGGTTATCCGGAGGGGGCGAAGCTGTACAAAGTCGGTGAAAAAGGCGACCTGAGGCTGAACGGGCGGACCTTCCTGAGCGCAGCGTTACGGGGCGAGTACGTGCGGTTCCTGGAAGTGGACGACGGCATTGACGTCATCCTCTTCGACAGGCTCATCCTTGCGTATTATGACCGGGCAGAAAAGCGTATTATCCGGATCGACTGACCACAAAAAGTGTTACCTGTGTGCCCGGTCTGATCTGTTACCCATGTGCCCGGTCGTACCTGAATGCGCACCCTACAGAAAGCGTTGCCAGGAATGCGTAGCCCGCAGGCAGGTCGTATGAATGCGTTGCCGCAGGCAGGTCGCCATGCATGCGCTGCCTGTGACATCAGGTCGCACTGAAGGCGACCTGACTGGACGTTACTCGAATCCCACCACCGGATGCGGTTGATAGACGCTCTCCAGCTCGGCGATATCGGTTGAACTCAGCTCCACGTCTACAGCTTTCACCAGCTCGGCAAACTGCTGCTCGCGCGAGGCACCAATAATTGGCGCGGTAACCACCGGCTTATGCAGCAGCCATGCCAGCGCCACCTGCGCGCGCGTTACGCCTTTGTCCGCAGCCACCGTTGCCAGCCGTTGCGCAATGGCCGCGTCATTCTCTTCGGTGCCGGTATAGAGTTTTTCCATTACGTTATCCGACACCGAACGCGCAGTGGTTTCTCCCCACGGACGCGTCAGCTTACCGCGCGCCAGCGGGCTCCACGGCAGCACCGCGATGCCTTCGCGCTGGCACAGCGGATGCATCTCCTTCTCTTCTTCGCGCTGAATCAGGTTGTACTGATCCTGCATACTGACAAAACGCGCCCAGCCATGCTGCTGCTGTAACTGCAGCGCCTGCGCAAACTGTGTGGCATGCATCGAGGAAGCCCCGATGTAACGCGCTTTGCCTGACCGCACTACCTGATCGAGCGCTTCCAGCGTCTCTTCAATCGGCGTGGCGTAATCCCAGCGATGAATCTGCAGCAGATCGACATACTCCATGCCAAGCCGCGTCAGGCTGTCATCAATCGACTGCAGAATATTGGTGCGCGATAGCCCCTGCGACAGGTTGCTCAGCGGAAAGTAGACTTTGGTCGCCACCACCACCCGATCGCGCTGCGCGTAATCTTTGAGCGCGCGGCCGAGGATCTCCTCACTGCTGCCGTCGGAGTAGCTGTTAGCGGTGTCGAAGAAGTTAATGCCCGCGTCCAGCGCCTGCTTAATCAGCGGTCGGCTGCTCTCTTCCGGCAGCGTCCAGGCGTGATTACCGCGCAGCGGATCGCCATAGGTCATACAGCCTAAACAGAGACGTGAAACCTGCAGATCGGTCTGGCCTAAACGAACGGTTTTCATGAAGGGCTCCTGCTCTTATGCGTGGGGTTTTACCCTCAAGCATAGCAGCAGGAGCGGGGAAGGGCGGTTACTGCGCCAGCCAGGCGGCGATTTGCTGCTGGATGCCTGCGGCGTCCAGCTGATAATCCTGACGCACTTCTTCCTGCGTCCCCTGCGGAATGAACTCATCCGGCAGGCCGAGGTTAAGCACCGGGACGCGCAGGCGTTTCGCCATCACGTATTCATTGACGCCGCTGCCGGCACCGCCTTTGATCGCGCCTTCTTCCAGCGTAACCAGCGCGTCGTGGCTGGCCGCCAGCTCGCTAATCAGGGCTTCATCCAGCGGCTTAACAAAGCGCATGTCGACCAGCGTGGCGTTGAGCGCGTCGGCGGCGGCCTGTGCTTCCGGCAGCAGAGTACCAAAGTTGAGGATGGCCAGCTGCTCGCCGCGGCGCTTAATCACCCCTTTGCCAAGCGGCAGGCTGGCCAGCGGTTCCAGCGTGGCACCGGTGCCGGTGCCGCGCGGATAGCGCACCGCGCTCGGGCCATCCTGATAGTGGTAGCCGGTGTAAAGCATCTGACGACACTCGTTTTCATCGCTTGGCGTCATGATCACCATGCCCGGCACGCAGCGCAGATAGGCGATATCAAACGCCCCCTGGTGCGTCTGGCCGTCGGCACCCACGATACCGCCGCGATCGATAGCAAACAGTACCGGCAATTGCTGAATTGCCACGTCGTGAATCACCTGGTCGTAGGCGCGCTGCAGGAAGGTGGAGTAAATCGCCACCACCGGCTTATAACCGCCGATGGCCATGCCTGCGGCAAACGTCACCGCATGCTGCTCGGCGATCGCCACGTCAAAATACTGCTGCGGATAATCACGCGAGTAGCTCACCATGCCGGAGCCTTCGCGCATGGCCGGCGTCACGGCCATCAGCCGCGCATCGTCGGCGGCCATCTCGCTCAGCCAGTTACCAAAAATTTTCGAGTAGCTCGGCAGGCCCGGCGCGCTTTTCGGCAGCGAGCCGCTGGCCGGATCGAATTTTGGCACCGCGTGCCAGGTAATCGGATCTTCTTCCGCCGGCGCGTAGCCCTTGCCCTTTTTGGTCATGATGTGCAGGAACTGCGGCCCTTTCAGATCGCGCATATTCTTCAGCGTACTGACCAGCGTCAGCACATCGTGACCGTCGACCGGACCGATATAGTTAAAGCCCAGCTCCTCAAACAGCGTGCCCGGCACCACCATGCCTTTCAGGTGCTCTTCGGTGCGCTTCACCAGCTCTTTGATCGGCGGCAGCCCGCCCAGCACGCGCTTGCCGCCTTCGCGCAGGCGTGAATAGGTTTTCCCCGAGAGAATCTGCGCCAGGCGATTGTTCAACGCGCCCACGTTCTCAGAGATCGACATCTCGTTGTCGTTGAGGATCACCAGCATGTCCGGCTTGATATCACCGGCGTGGTTCATGGCTTCAAACGCCATGCCCGCGGTAATCGCGCCGTCGCCAATAATACAGGCGGTGCGGCGACCTTTGCCTTCGCGTTCGGCGGCCACGGCCATGCCGAGACCGGCGCTGATGGACGTCGACGAGTGGCCCACGCTCAGCACGTCATATTCGCTTTCGCCGCGCCACGGGAACGGGTGCAGGCCATTTTTCTGACGGATAGTGCCGATACGGTCGCGGCGGCCGGTCAGAATCTTGTGCGGATAGGCCTGATGGCCGACGTCCCACACCAGATGATCAAACGGGGTGTTATACACATAATGCAACGCGACGGTCAGCTCGACGACGCCCAGACCCGAAGCAAAGTGGCCGGACGAGCGGCTCACGCTGTCCAGCAGATACTGACGCAGCTCGTCGCACAGGTCCGGAAGTTTTTCTTTAGGCAGTAAACGTAATTCCTGAACCGTGCCTGCTAACGCCAGTGTCGGGTATTTTGCAATATCAAAACTCATCAGAGACTCATTATATAAGTTATTTATCGCGTTCAATTATAAAGCTGGCCAGCGCCTGCAGAGCGGACGTGTCATACGACTGTGCCGCCAGCACCTCCAGCGCGCCCAGTGCTTCGCGATAGAGATCCTGCGCTTTGGCCCGCGCGTTATCCAGTCCCAGCAGCGCCGGGTAAGTGCTTTTCCCCAGCGCCTGATCGGCTCCCTGGGTTTTGCCCAGAACGGCGGTATCGCCGACCACATCAAGGATGTCATCCTGCACCTGAAACGCCAGTCCGATGGCGTTGGCGTAGATATCCAGCTGCGGCAGCGCATCGCGGCCCGCTGCACCTGCTGTGAGGGCGCCGAGACGCACGGCGGCGCGGATCAGCGCGCCGGTTTTGTGGCGATGGATCTGCTCCAGCTGGTTCAGGTCCACGGATTGGCCTTCGGCGGCTAAATCCAGCGCCTGGCCACCGCACATGCCGGCCACGCCGCTGGCCTGCGCCAGTTCGGAAATCATGGCAATGCGATCCTGCGGGCTTACGCCGGGCATCGGCTGGTCCGCAAGAATGGTAAACGCCAGGGTTTGCAGGGCATCGCCGGCCAGAATCGCCGTGTCTTCGCCATATTTGATATGGCAGGTTGGCTGCCCGCGACGTAACGCATCGTCGTCCATCGCCGGCAGGTCATCATGAATCAATGAGTAAGCGTGAATGCACTCCACCGCTGCGGCGGGGGCATCCAGGCTGGCCGCCTCGGCGCGCAGCATCTCGCCAGTGGCATACACCAGAAACGGGCGCAGGCGCTTACCGCCTAATAGTGCCCCATATTGCATGGCGTTCACCAGAGGAGAACTCTGAAAAGGAAGTGGATCTATTAAGCGCGTCAACGCCTGGTTCACGCGCTCATGGTAGGCGCGCTGCAGTTGCACGAAATCCATTACTCATTTTCCGGCGTGAAAGGGGCGAGCGGGGCGTCTTTGTCGTCGCTCAGCAGAATCTGCACGCGCTGTTCCGCCGCCTGCAGGGTTTGCTGGCCGCTGCGTGCCAGCTGTACACCGCGCTCGAATTCATTCAGCGCCTCTTCCAGCGGCAGTTCGCCACTCTCCAGACGGCTGACAATCTGTTCCAGCTGCTGCAGTGCGTTTTCAAAACTCACGGGCGCTTCGGCTTTTTTCGGCATAATCAGTGTCGACTCACAGGTTGGGACATTATGTTGCAATCGGTCATGGTAGCCGACGGGCATTGATTAGCAAAATAATCAATGCGGCGAAGGTTGCTTACAGCAGTCACCCGACAAAGGTGATATACTTGCGCGCCTCGGATGCGGTGGCTGATGCCAACCCGCAATTATATGATTTTACCAGCTAAGTGTTGATGATTTTAGCACTTATTTGCCCAACGAAGCTGTGTCGCCATGAAGTTTATCATCAAGCTCTTCCCTGAAATCACCATCAAAAGTCAGTCGGTGCGCCTGCGCTTTATCAAAATTCTGACCGGTAACATCCGTAATACCCTGCGCACCCTCGACGAAGAGATCGCCGTGGTGCGCCACTGGGATCACATCGAAGTGCGCGCGAAGAAGGAAGCGCTGCGTGCCACCGTCACGGAAGAGCTGACGCGCATTCCCGGTATCCACCATGTGCTGGCGGTCGAAGACCGCGCCTATACCGACATGCACGATATCTTCGAGCAGACGCTGGCGCTCAACCGCGAGCGGCTGGAAGGCAAGAGCTTCTGCGTGCGCGTAAAGCGTCGCGGCAAGCACAGCTTTAGCTCGCAGGATGTGGAGCGCTACGTCGGCGGTGGTCTCAATCAGCACATTGAAAGCGCGCGCGTGCAGCTGAATCACCCGGATGTGACGGTGAATCTGGAGATTGAAGACGATCGTCTGCTGCTGATTACCGGCCGCTATGAAGGCCTGGGCGGCTTCCCGATCGGCACCCAGGAAGATGTGCTGTCGCTGATTTCCGGCGGCTTTGACTCCGGCGTCTCCAGCTATATGCTGATGCGCCGCGGCTGTCGCGTGCACTACTGCTTCTTTAACCTCGGCGGCGCGGCGCATGAAATCGGCGTGCGTCAGGTGGCACACTATCTGTGGCAGCGTTTTGGCCGTTCACATCGCGTGCGTTTTGTCGCCATCAATTTTGAGCCGGTGGTGGGCGAGATTCTGGAAAAAGTTGATGACGGCCAGATGGGCGTGGTGCTGAAGCGCATGATGGTACGTGCGGCATCGATGGTGGCTGAGCGTTACGGCGTGCAGGCGCTGGTGACCGGTGAGGCGCTGGGCCAGGTCTCCAGCCAGACGCTGACTAACCTGCGTTTGATTGATAACGCGTCCGACACGCTGATTCTGCGCCCGCTGATCTCGCACGATAAAGAGCACATCATCAATATTGCGCGTCAGATCGGCACCGAAGACTTTGCCCGCACCATGCCGGAGTACTGCGGCGTGATTTCGAAAAGCCCCACGGTGAAAGCGGTGAAGGCGAAGATCGAAGCCGAAGAGCAGAACTTCGATTTCGACATTCTGCAGCGCGTGGTGCAGGAAGCCAGCAACGTCGATATCCGTGAAATCGCGGAGCAGACGGAAGAAGAAGTGGTGGAAGTGGAAACCGTGGCGTCATTCAGCGGCAACGATGTGGTGCTGGATATCCGTTCGATTGATGAACAGGACGACAAGCCGCTGGCGCTGATCGGCGTGGAAGTGAAATCGCTGCCGTTCTATAAGCTGAGCACCCAGTTCGGCGATCTCGATCAGAGCAGAACCTGGTTGCTGTACTGCGATCGCGGCGTGATGAGCCGGTTGCAGGCCTTGTATCTGCATGAGCAGGGCTTTAAGAACGTGAAGGTGTACCGGCCGTAACCGCGGCGGGAGTTAAGCCTGGCGCGCCTGATTTCGGGTGTACGGGCAAAACCCGGTGCGCAGGAATGCGCACCCTGTAATCACCGCGACGAATAAAATTGTGCGCTGATCCCGTGAGGTCGCCATTGATGGCGACCTTTTTTACGCGCGCTCTTCAAATTCCTGATAATTATAAATCCCTGCCGCCAGCACCAGCTGTGATGCGACTTCACGCGCTTGCTCTTTATCCACCAGCAGATCAATCAGCTTCAGGGCAAAATCGATCGCCGTGCCCGGCCCCTGGCTGGTCAGCAGATTAACGCGCGGATCCCACACCACGCGGCGCTCCATCCATTTCTCCTCCGGAATGGTGTGCTTCAGGCCGGGAAAACCGGTCATATTGCCCACCGGAAACAGGTCATGCGGTACCAGTACCGTGCCCGGCGCGGCACAGATCGCCGCCACAATTTTGCCTGACAGATGACACTGGCGTACCGTCTCCACCAGCAGCGGGCTGTCGCGGAAGGTTTCAGCGCCTTTGAGGCCGCCCGGCAGGACGATGGCGGCAAAATCGTTATCCGCCACTTCAACCAGCGGTGCGTCAGCCAGCAGGCGTACGCCGCGGGAGCAGACAATCTCGCGCGTGCCGTCGCTCTCCACGCTGGCGGTGGTCACCTTCAGGCCGGCGCGGACCAGCAGGTCAATGGTGGTGACTGCTTCGGTCTCTTCACTGCCATGGGCCAGGCAAACCAGCACTGATGCGTTCGCGTTCATATTGGGACTCCTTGCGTTTAATCAGGTCGTACAGGCGGGTGTTTTCCGGCAGCGCAATCCCCTGCGCGCGGGCGCGCCGCAGCAGGTAGCCGGTAATGTAATCAATTTCAGTCTGACGCTGCGCACGCACATCCTGCAGCATTGAGGAGACGTTGGCGGCGGTGCTGTCGATGACGTCGTAAATAATGTCGCGCAGATTATCCAGCGCGATGTGCTGGCCCTCGCGCTCCATCACCCAGGCCAGTTCCTCGCACAGCCGGTTAATCTGTTCCGGCCAGGCGCGCAGCGCACCGTTCTGGCAGTCGTGCTCAACCGTCAGTGTGTTGATCACGCAGTTAACTGCCAGCTTGCGCCAGCTGGCAGACGCGATGTTATCGTGCCACGCCACGTCCGGCAGCGCCTGATGCAGAATATCGGCGATATCGCTCAGCGCCGCGCTTTCGCGGCTGGCAGGTCCGATGTGGGTGATGCCCTGCGCGACATGCTTAATCACCGTGCCGTCGCGCATCGCCGCGTGCGTGGTGATGCCGCGCAGCAGCGGCTGCTGCACTTCTTTGAGCTCTTCGATGGTACCCATGCCGTTGTGCAGTAGCAGGATCGGCGCGTGGCGCGGCAGCACGCTTTGCAGGTTTTTCACCGCAGGGGAAACCTGTGGCGCTTTCAGGGTCACCAGTAGCAGCTGGCTTTCAGCCAGAAACAGCGGATCGTTAGCGATGAAGGTGTGATTGCTGACGTGGCCCTGCGGATCGACCACGTTGACCGAACAGTACGGCTGCGGTACGCGCAGCCAGCCCTGAACGTCATGTCCCTGGCGTGCCAGGGCCGCGAGCCAGATTTGCCCCAGGGCGCCGCAACCCAACACGGTAATTTTCATTATGCCTCCCGCTGGCGGGTGGGTGAATGGGTGTCACACCCTTAATTATAGCTTTCCGCGTCGCGTGTTTTATTAGCGCGACAAGACGCGTATTATGCATGTCACTTTAGTATCAGGAGAAGAAAAGATGCCATCTTTCGATATCGTTTCCGAAGTCGAACTGCCGGAAGTGCGTAATGCGGTGGAGAATGCCAACCGTGAGATCTCAACCCGTTTCGATTTCCGCAACGTGAGCGCCAGCTTTGAGCTCAACGAAAAGAATGAGACCATCAAAGTCACCAGCGAATCGGATTTTCAGGTGAAGCAGCTGGTGGATATTCTGCGTGAAAAGCTGCTGAAGCGCGGCATTGAAGGCGCGGCGATTGAAGTACCGGAAGAGATTGTGCACAGCGGTAAAAGCTGGAGCGTTGAAGCGAAGCTGAAAAAAGGCATCGAAAGCGATGTCGCGAAGAAAATCGTTAAGCTGATCAAAGACAGCAAACTGAAAGTGCAGACGCAGATTCAGGGTGAAGAGCTGCGCGTCACCGGTAAATCCCGCGACGATCTGCAGGGTGCGATGGCGCTGGTGCGCGGTGGCAACCTGGGTCAGCCGTTCCAGTTCAAAAACTTCCGCGATTAATCCCCTCTGTCGCGTGCCGCACGACGATACAGCGTGCTGCGCGCGACCCCCAGCGCCTGCGCCGCTTTACTGATATTGCCGTCATAGCGCAGCAGCGTTTCACTGATCAGCTGTTCATCGTGGCGTTCGCGCAGCGGCGGTGCCGGCGGGCGGCGATACTCTGCCGGCAGGTGACTTTCCGTCAGCGTTTCGCCCTCGTCGGCAAGCGCCAGCAGCACGCGCAGCAGACTGCGTAGCTGGCGCACATTGCCCGGCCACGGCTGCTGCGCCAGCGCCGTCAGCAGCGTCGGAGACAGCTGTACGCCACGCTGCGCAGCTCCCAGTTCCTGCCATAAATCGTGGATAAACCCGGCGACGTTCGGCCAGGCGCGCAGCGGCGGAAGGGTCAGCGCGAACTCCTGCAGACGATAAAGCAAATCCTCACGAAATTCGCCGGCGGCCACGCGCTGGGCCAGATCGCGATGCGTGGCGCAAATCACGGCAAAATTCACCGGCCAGCTGCGACTGGAGCCGAGCGGCGCCACCTCTTTTTCCTGCAGCACGCGCAGCAAACGGGTCTGCAGCGTCAGCGGCATATCACCGATTTCATCCAGAAACAGCACGCCGCCATCCGCTTCGCGAATTTTGCCGATGTAGCCATTTTTACTGGCGCCGGTAAATGCGCCGGGCTGGTAGCCAAACAGTTCGGATTCAATCAGCGCTTCGGGGATGGCGGCACAGTTGATGGCGACAAACTTGCCCGTGCGCCAGCGGCTTTGCTGGTGCAGCGCGCGGCTGACATACTCCTTGCCGCTGCCGGTTTCACCATAAATGCACAGCGAAACGCCGGCATCCAGCAAGCGCAGCATTTTTGCGCCGTCAGCTCCCAGCACGCGCGGCAGATCATGCGTGCGACTGTCCGGCACGCTGACGTGGCTGCGCTGCGGCGCGCGCAGGCGGAACCAGTAGCGCTGCGTGCCAATGTCGACCGCGGCGGGAACGCTGTTGGCCTGCTGCTGCAGTTGCGGAAACAGCTGCTGAAACGTCAGGCTGGCAAAGCGGTCGGCGCTGAGAGCCAGTTCGCGCATCGCCAGCCGGTTGGCTGCGGTCAGCACATTGTCAGAGAATACCAGCAGCAGTTCATCACTGGTGTCGATGCCCTGCGGCTGCGGATGCAGACTGAGCAGCCACTGCTGCGGATGCAGGCTCTGCTTCACCCACAGGTACTCGATCTGCTTTGCCGCTGCTTTCACCCGGTTCAGGGTATGTGGATGCGGAAAGTGTGCCGGACCCGAGATATCCAGCACGCCAGCTATCTGGCCGTTGGGCATCTGCAACGGCATCGCGGCACAGTACAGACCCTGGTTGCGCGTCAGGAAATGCTGCTGGCCATCAATTTCACAGCCGTCATCAATCGCCAGCGCGGTGCCAATCGCATTGGTGCCGCGTCCGCATTCACTCCACAGATTACCGGGTGCCAGGGCAAAGCGCTGGGCTTTCTCCAGCGCCTGCATATCGCCAAAGGTGTTCAGCACCAGCCCGCTGGCATCGGACAGGATCACCACCGACTGCGTCTCCGCCATCTGCTGCGCCAGCTGGCGGATGACCGGCTGCGCAAACTGCTGCAACCCGGCGTTGCTGGCCAGCACATCGGCCAGCTCGCCCTGACGCACGCGCGGGAAATCATCGGCGCTGCGCTCTAATCCATACAGCTGGCTGCGGAACCAGGAGTCGCTTAACAGCGGGTTAGCGTGCACGGCAGACGCGGCTGAATTTCCCTGCATGAGTGACCTCAGAACGGCGTGTAAGTGTTGCAACATTGTAGCGTTCGGGTTTCCGCACTGTTGCGATACGCAACACAGATACCGCGTTTGTCCCGGAGGACTGACAGGTTTGCTGGCGGGGCATGATTTTATTTGATTGATAAATATTGCATTTATTGCTTTTCCGCCTGATGAGAAAAAACTGGCACGCGTGCTGCAATCACCAACACAGGCAGTTGCGCTGCCTGTTCAGACCCTCTGACCTGATAATAAGGAGTTTGCGATGCGTTATGCACATCCCGGCACGCCCGGCGCGCTGGTCTCTTTCCAGGCGACCTATGGCAACTATATCGCCGGCAACTTCACCGAGCCGCTGAGCGGCCAGTACTTTATGAACACCTCGCCGGTAGACGGCAGCGATATTGCCCGGTTCCCGCGCTCCGACGCGCGCGACATCGATCTGGCGCTGGATGCGGCGCATCAGGCCGCCGATGAGTGGGGCAAAACCAGCGTACAGCAGCGCGCCAACCTGCTGCTGCAGGTAGCCGATCGCATGGAAGCCAGTCTTGAGAAGCTGGCGGTAGCGGAGAGCTGGGATAACGGTAAACCGATTCGCGAGACGCTCAACGCCGATCTGCCGCTGGCGGTCGACCATTTTCGCTACTTTGCCGGCTGCCTGCGCGCGCAGGAGGGCAGCACCGCTGAGATCGACGAAACCACGGTGGCCTATCACTTCCACGAGCCGCTGGGCGTGGTCGGACAGATCATCCCGTGGAATTTCCCGCTGCTCATGGCGGCGTGGAAGCTGGCACCGGCGCTGGCCGCCGGTAACTGTGTGGTGCTGAAACCGGCTGAGCAGACGCCGCTTGGTATTACGCTGCTGATGGAGCTGATTGGCGATCTGTTCCCACCGGGCGTGCTGAATGTAGTGCAGGGCTTTGGCCGCGAAGCCGGCGAAGCGCTGGCCACCAGCAAGCGCATCGCTAAAATTGCCTTTACCGGATCCACACCGGTCGGGCGGCATATCATGGCCTGTGCGGCGGAGAACATCATTCCCTGCACCGTCGAGCTGGGCGGCAAATCACCCAACATCTACTTCGCGGATGTGATGTCGGGCGAAGAGGCGTTCATCGAGAAAGCGGTTGAGGGGCTGGTGCTGGGCTTCTTTAATCAGGGTGAAGTCTGTACCTGTCCTTCGCGCGCGTTGATTCATGAATCGATCTACCAGCCCTTTATGGAGCGGGTGCTGGCCAAGGTTGCCACCATTCGCCGTGGCGATCCGCTCGATACCGACACCATGATCGGGGCTCAGGCTTCGCGCCAGCAATTCGATAAAATCCTGTCCTATATCAACATCGCCCGTGAAGAAGGCGGTCAGATTCTGACAGGGGGCGAGCGTGCGCATATCGCCGCGGAGCTGGATAACGGATTCTATATCCAGCCCACCCTGATCAAGGGCAGCAACCAGATGCGCTGTTTCCAGGAGGAGATTTTTGGGCCAGTGATTGGCGTCACCACATTCCACGATGAGGCAGAGGCGCTCGCGATCGCCAATGAAACCCAGTTTGGTCTGGGCGCGGGCGTGTGGACGCGCGATACCAATCTGGCGTATCGCATGGGTCGCGGCATTAAAGCCGGTCGCGTCTGGACCAACTGCTATCACATCTATCCCGCTCATGCGGCATTCGGTGGCTACAAGCAGTCGGGCGTCGGGCGTGAAACCCACAAAATGGCGCTCAGCGCCTATCAGCAAACCAAAAATCTGCTGGTCAGCTATGGCACAGCGCCACTGGGGCTGTTCTGAGTCTGCATCCGTTCAAATGGAGAGTGAAAGATGAATATGCAAATCAAAACCACCATGAAAGCCGCGATTGTGAAGGCGTTTGGTGAACCGCTGGTGATTGAGCAGGTGCCGGTGCCGTCCGTTGGGCCAGGACAGATTCTGGTGAAAATCGCCGCCACCGGCGTGTGCCACACCGACCTGCACGCCGCCGAAGGCGACTGGCCGATCAAGCCCAATCCGCCGTTTATTCCCGGCCATGAAGGCGTCGGGCAGGTGGTGGCCATTGGCGAAGGGGTGAAACATCTCAAACTGGGCGATCGCGTCGGGGTACCGTGGCTCTACTCGGCGTGTGGTCACTGCGAGCACTGCCTCGACAGCTGGGAAACGCTGTGTCTGTCGCAGCAGAATGCCGGCTATTCGGTCAACGGCAGCTTTGCCGAGTACTGCCTGGCGGATGCCAACTACGTCGGCATCATTCCGGATAACGTTGAGTTTAATGAAGTGGCACCGATTCTGTGTGCTGGCGTAACCGTCTATAAAGGCCTGAAGATGACCGATACCAAACCGGGTGACTGGGTGGTGGTTTCCGGCATCGGCGGCCTGGGGCACATGGCTATTCAGTATGCGGTGGCGATGGGGCTCAACGTGGCGGCGGTCGACATCGACGACGATAAGCTGGCATTTGCCAAACGGCTCGGTGCCAGCGTGGTTGCCAATGCGAAGCAGGTCGATCCGGCGAAAGTGTTCCAGGAGAGTTTTGGCGGTGCGCACGGCGTGCTGGTGACGGCGGTTTCGCCAAAAGCGTTTGAACAGGCGATCGGCACGCTGCGTCGCGGCGGCACCATGGTGCTTAACGGCCTGCCGCCGGGGAAATTCGATCTCTCGATCTTCGACATGGTGCTGGATGGCATTACGGTGCGCGGCTCAATTGTCGGCACGCGTAAAGATCTGCAGGAGGCGCTGGATTTTGCCGGTCGCCATAAGGTGAAAGCGAATGTCGCGGTTGAGCCGCTGACTAACATCAACGATATCTTTGCGCGCATGCACGCCGGCAAAATTGAAGGGCGTATTGTGGTGGATATGTCGCTGTAACGTCGCTGAGCGGACCGCGTGGAGCCAGATCATCGCGGTCCGCTGAGGCTAAATCATTAACTGCTGGCGAGCAGCGCCTCCAGCTCCACGCGGCTCGTCACTTTGCTGTCAATTTTAATGTAGGCGCTTTTCTCTTCCGGCACGATAAACACTGACGCCACGCCGGGCTGCGCGCGCAGCCGCTTCTCCAGATTCGGTACTGCCAGCACCGCATCACTCAGCACCAGGCGCAGGCTGCTGACGTACGGCGGCTCCTGCATCGACATGGCGACAAACAGCCACGCCGCAGCCACTATCGCGCCGACCAGAAACACCGTTTGCGCATCGAAGTGGCCGAAAATCCAGCCGCCCAGGCTGCCGCCAATCGCGACGCCAATAAACTGGCTGGTGGAATAAATTCCCATGGCCGTACCTTTGTAGCCCGCCGGCGACTCTTTGCTGATCAGCGACGGCAGAATCGCTTCCATCAGGTTAAAGGCGAGGAAAAACAGCTGCACGCCAATCACCAGCGTCCAGAAATGGCCCGCGGCGCCCCACAGTACAATTTCCGCGATGATGATCAGCGCCACGCAGCCGACAAACACCCGCTTCATGCGGCGCTTTACCTCGGCATAGATAATAAACGGCACCACGGCGACAAACGCCACCAGCATGGTCACCAGATACACTTTCCAGTGTTCAGCCGCCGGGAAGCCCGCCTGTTCAAACTGGCCCGGCAGCGCGACGAAGCTCGACATCAGCAAAATGTGCAGACAGAGAATGCCGATATTCAGCTTCAGCAATTTGGGATTGGCCAGCACTGCGCGAATGCTGCCTTTGACCATGCCGGATTCGCGGTTCAGCACGTGGCCCGGCGCATTGGGCACTACCAGCAGGGTGATCACGATACCCAGGCTGGCGAGCAGGGCAATCATCCAGAACAGCGCGTGCAGACCCAGCGCGTGCGTGACAATCGGGCCGACCACCATGGCAATCGCAAAGGTAACGCCGAAGCTGATGCCGATAAACGCCATCGCTTTGGTGCGGTTCTGTTCACGGGTCAGGTCTGACAGCAGCGCCATCACCGCCGCGGCAATGGCACCGGATCCTTGCAGCGCGCGACCAAGGATAATGCCCCAGATGGAGGTGCTGGTGGCGGCAATAAGGCTACCAAGCACAAACAGCAGCAGGCCACCGACAATCAGCGGCTTGCGGCCGATACGGTCGGACAGCAGACCAAAGGGGATCTGAAACACGGCCTGCGCCAGACCATAAATACCAATTGCCAGACCGATTAACGTTTCGCTGGCGCCCTGTAAAGCCATACCGTAAGTGGTCAGTACCGGCAGGACCATAAACATTCCCAGCATGCGCAGGGAAAAAACTGTGCCTAAACCCCATGTTGCCCGAAGCTCAACTGGTGTCATTCTATTATCGTTCATTCCAA
Organism: Pantoea sp. SGAir0184; assembly: GCF_043544755.1. Classification (NCBI taxonomy): domain Bacteria; kingdom Pseudomonadati; phylum Pseudomonadota; class Gammaproteobacteria; order Enterobacterales; family Erwiniaceae; genus Pantoea; species Pantoea sp. SGAir0184. The sequence goes on along the minus strand of NZ_CP028050.1, from coordinate 3,192,234 downwards.
CCTCTGTAAGTTTATGCCCCTGGGACTTCAGGTTGCAGCGGCACAGGTTGCGCGCCCTTATCTGCGACCCGGCTCACCGGGACATGCAGCGCTTATTTTAGAAAGCAGGGCAGGGCGGGTAAAACAATTGTTTTTAAGCAGTGGTAACAAAAAGAAAGGGCGCGAAATTCGCGCCCTTGTCCGGAGTAACGGTCTGACTTACCAGACGTAAGTCAGCAGGTCCTTAGAGGCCGGGGCCATAAAGTCCACCGACATCATCACGCTCAGCGCAGTGATGGCGACAATGGAGAACACGAACAGTTTACGAGCCCAAACTTTATCGTTTGAGGTTTTGTAACCTGACAGTGCCATACCCAGCCACCACACGCTGACGGCGGCAGCCACCACCAGGTATTTATAGCCAGCATAACCGCCCAGCGACAGCATCAGCGTGGCAATCATGAACGCCAGGATGTACAGCGTAATATGATTTTTCGCCACGGAGATGCCTTTCACCACCGGCAGAACCGGAATATTGGCGGCCTGATAATCTTTGAAGCGGAAGATGGCAATCGCGTAGGAGTGCGGCATCTGCCACAGGCTAAAGATAGCCAGTAAGATTAACGCGCCAGCATCAAACTGGTTGGTCACCGCGCAGTAGCCAATTACTGGCGGCGCGGCGCCAGAGAGGCTGCCAATCAGCGTGCCATAGACCGAATGACGCTTCATGTAGAGGCTGTAAATGCCGACATAGACGACGAAGCCCATCACCGCCAGCCACATGGCCAGCGGGTTAGCGCCAAAATACAGCAACGCAAAGCCAGCAATACCCAATGCGGTTGCATAAACCAGGCTTACTTTCGCCGAGATCAGGCCTTTGACCAGAACACGGTTCCGCGTTCTCTCCATTTTGATGTCGATGTCGCGGTCAATCACATTGTTGAATACACAACCGGATGCGACCACCAGCGAAACGCCCACCAAAGCGACGAGAAACAGGGGGTAATCAATGCTGCCTTTTGAAGCCAGCAGGAATCCACCGATCACAGAAATTAAATTGCCGAAAATAATTCCTGGTTTTGTTACTTGCAGGTATTGCTTAATCATTACGCGTGACTCTTTAGTGGGCCATCATGTTGTAGTTGAGGTTCCACATAATCCACAGTGAGCCAATCACCACAATCAGGATAATGACTGCGGAGAAGACAATGGCCACCATGTTCCAGCCACCCTCGGATTTGCTGTCCAGATGCAGGAAGTAGACCAGGTGCACCAGCACCTGAACCACTGCACACACCAGAACCACACCCAGAATGGTACCGTGAGAAGCACTGCCATCCATCACCATCCAGAACGGGATCGCCGTCAGGATGATCGAGAGGATGAAGCCGATCATGTAGGACTTCACGCTACCGTGAGATGCACCATGTTCGTTTACAGAATGACTCATTACATGGCCCCCATCAGATAGACAACGGTGAATACGCAGATCCACACCACATCCAGGAAGTGCCAGAACAGGCTCAGACACATGATACGGGTGCGGTTGGTGGCGCTCAGACCGCGTTTAGCGATCTGGAACATCAGCACGGCCATCCAGATCAGACCAGAGGTCACGTGCAGACCGTGCGTACCGACCAGAGTAAAGAAGCCAGACAGGAAGCCGCTGCGGTCAGGACCGAAACCTTCCTTGATCAGGTGATGGAATTCATAGATTTCCATCCCGATAAATCCGGCACCGAACAGGAAGGTCAACGCCAGCCAGCTGATGACCGAACCTTTGTTCTGGTTGTTCATCGCAATCACTGCCATACCATACGTGATGGAGCTCAGCAGCAGCAGCGCGGTTTCAACCAGCACAAACGGCAGTTCGAAGATATCTTTACCTGCCGGGCCACCGGCAGTGTTGTTAACCATGACCGCATAGGTCGCAAACAGGGTTGCGAAGATAATGCAGTCACTCATCAGGTAGATCCAGAAGCCAAAGACTTTATTGGCTCCCGCATCGTGATGCCCATGCTCCGCATGGGCGTCGTGGTGGTGTTTAACGGTTTCAGTTGACATTATTTCAGACCTGCTTTGCTGATGTCATCAAAGTGCTTCTTCTCGATCTGCTCGATTTCAGCAACCGGTACGTAGTAATCCACGTCTTCATCGAAGCTCTTCACAATCCAGGTCACGATGGTGCCAAGGAAAGTAAGACCTGCCAGCCACCAGATGTGCCAGATCAGGGCAAAACCGAAGACTGTCATGAAGGCAGCGATAACAATGGCCGCGCCGCTGTTTTTCGGCATATGAATTTCTTCATATTTTTCTGGCTGCTTGTACGCTTCGCCTTTCTCTTTCATTTCCCAGAACGCATCACGCTCGTGGATATGTGGGATCACAGCAAAGTTGTAGAACGGCGGAGGTGAAGAGGTTGCCCACTCCAGCGTACGGCCGCCCCACGGGTCACCGGTCAGATCGCGGTTCTGCTCACGGTCACGTACCGATACCCAGAACTGGATAAGCTGGCACAGGATACCGCAGGCGATCAGCGCCGCACCGCCTGCTGCAACCACCAGCAGAGAGTGGAACTGCGGATCGATGTCCTGGCTCAGACGACGGGTCATCCCCATGAAGCCCAGCGCGTACAGCGGCATAAAGGCAACGAAGAAGCCGATGATCCAGAACCAGAAAGCACGTTTGCCCCAGGTTTCGTTCAGGGTGAAGCCGAAGGCTTTCGGGAACCAGTAGGTCACGCCAGCCATACAACCGAACACCACACCACCGATGATAACGTTGTGGAAGTGTGCAATCAGGAACAGGCTGTTGTGCAGCACAAAGTCTGCGCCTGGCACCGCCAGCAGTACGCCGGTCATCCCACCAACGGAGAAGGTGACCAGGAAGCCGATGGTCCACAGCATCGCCGAGTTGAACTCGATACGACCCTGATACATGGTGAACAGCCAGTTAAAGATTTTCACCCCGGTCGGAATCGCGATGATCATCGTCATGATACCGAAGAAGGCGTTAACGTTCGCACCGGCACCCATGGTGAAGAAGTGGTGCAGCCAAACGATGAACGACAGAACGGTAATGGCAATGGTTGCCCACACCAGCGAGGTGTAACCAAACAGACGCTTTTTCGAGAAGGTGGCCGTGACTTCAGAGAAGACACCAAACACCGGCAGAACGAGGATGTACACTTCCGGGTGACCCCAGACCCAGATCAGGTTGACGTACATCATCATGTTACCGCCCATATCATTGGTAAAGAAATGGAAGTCGAGGTAACGATCAAGCGTCAACAGTGCCAGCGTCACGGTCAGTACCGGGAACGCAGCGATAATCAGGACGTTAGTACACAGTGCTGCCCAGGTGAATACCGGCATCTTGAACAGGTCCATGCCCGGTGCACGCATCTTCAGAATGGTCACGAAGAAGTTGATACCGGTCAGCGTGGTACCAATACCGGAGAGCTGGAGACTCCAGATCCAGTAATCGACCCCGACGCCAGGACTGTATTCTGCCCCCGATAGCGGTGGATAAGCCAGCCAGCCGGTCTGTGCGAATTCGCCCACACCCAGTGACAGGTTAACCAGGATCACACCGATAGCGGTGAACCAGAAGCTCAGGTTGTTCAGGAACGGGAAGGCAACGTCACGGGCACCGATTTGCAGCGGAACCGCGATGTTCATCAGACCGACCACGAAAGGCATCGCCACGAAGAAGATCATGATCACGCCGTGAGCGGTGAAGATCTGGTCGTAGTGGTGCGGTGGCAGTATGCCTGCTTCCCCGGCGGAAGCCATAACCTGTTGGGTACGCATCATTACCGCATCGGCAAAGCCGCGCAGCAGCATGACAAAGGCCATGATGATGTACATGATACCCAGTTTTTTGTGGTCGATGGAGGTTAACCATTCAGACCACAGATACTGCCATTTACCGAAATAGGTAATAGCAGCGATCAGCGCCAGACCACCAATGATGATACCGGCGACCGTAACCATGATAATGGGTTCATGGTAGGGCACTGCATCCAGTGTTAATTTTCCGAACATCGTATTATTCCTCGGCTCCCGCAGCTGCGGCGTGATTCATGTCCATGCCTTCGTGCGACATGTCCATTTTCCCGTGGCTCATCATGAACTTATCAATAACCTGCTTGAACAGTTCCGGATTAGCAGTTGAGAAATATTCCACCGGGTGATTTTCGCTTGGCGCAGCCAGTTTTTCGAAATCATCCATGGTGGTCAGCGTGTTAGGTGCCGCTTTAACTTTGGCAACCCACTGCTGGAATTCCGCATCGTCTTTGGTGGCAATGGCTTTGAACTTCATGCCAGAGAAACCGCGACCGCTGAAGTTAGCAGAGATACCGTCGAACGTACCTGGCTCGTTGGCGATCAGGTGCAGTTTGGTCTGCATACCCGCCATGGCGTAGATCTGGCTGCCGAGCGTAGGAATAAAGAAGGAGTTCATGACGGAGTTCGAGGTGATCTTGAAGTTCACCGGAGTATTTGCCGGGAAGGCAATCTGGTTGACGGTTGCAATACCCTGTTCCGGGTAGATGAACAGCCATTTCCAGTCCAGTGCCACTACGTCGATCTCAACCGGTTTCACGTCAGAGGCCAGCGGTTTGCTCGGCTCCAGCGCGTGGGTTGATTTCCAGGTCAGCACACCGAGGAAGAGAATGATCAGGATCGGAATGGTCCAGACCACGGCTTCCACTTTGTTAGAGTGTGACCAGTTAGGGCTATACTTCGCGTTGGTATTGGTTGCCCGATATTTCCAGGCGAACACAACAGCCATTAAGACTGCCGGAATAACGACGATCATCATCAAGCCGAAAGCTGTCAGAATCAGTGAACGTTGCTCCAGTGCAATCTGTCCCTTGGGATTTAACAACGCACTATCGCAGCCGCTGAGTAATACAGCGCCTGCAATTAATGACAAAATCCCCAAACTTTTATTGTATTTCCTGAGTCTCATTTAACGACCTCAATGACAAAGGGCTCTATTGTCGTTTAAGTGTGCGCGCATTTTACGGGAAGGTTTATGCAGTGTAAACCAGCTTAAGGATGTGTCAGAAGGCTGTTGACACCTTTTGCTAAGGGTGTCACAGATGTTGCGCAGGGTGACAAATTATTAACTGCGACAAGCAGTTGGCGGCAATATAACAAAAACCAATGACATTAACCGCAGAGAAAACAGGGAAAGCATAAACCGGAGTTTTAATACTCATTTATTTAACAATTCTGCATCATTTTGGCGATGAAATTTCTACAAATTAATTGCTCACCGGATTTAAATATTACGCAGGATTGTTAATTTAATGTTTCTATTTCGCGTTAAAAAAAATGCTATCGCTTAAAATTCGCCGGGGGCTATTTTTAAGCGATTTATCCCCGTCTGGCAAATAGCGCAGCGTTAATGTGCACGATTTGACGCTGTTTTTCTTAATGCCAGCCAGTCCAGCATCACACCGAGCAGCACCGCCAGCAGCGCCAGCGCCATCCCTGCCTCAAACAGATGGGTTGGCAGCGTCGCGCTGTGCCAGATGTCCGCCGCACGCAGTGCCAACGTCAGCAGCCAGAGCGCCAGCAGCGTACAGCCCGCCGCGAACAGGCGTACCGTCCAGCGATAACCCTGTGGCCACAGGCTGCGCTTCATGAATTCACCGCTGTGCTGCATTGCCTGTAGCGTGCCGCGACACGCCCACAGCAGCAGCAGGCCCGGTACGGCGGCCACCACGGTAAAGGCATAAAATACCGGCCAGCCCCACAGTTCGACCAGCCAGCCAGCCGCCGGACCGACATACACGCGTCCAACCGCTGACAGCGCTGACAGCAGCGCGAACTGCGTGGCCGAGAACGATTTGTTGCACAGCGTCATCAGCAACGCCACAAAGGCGGCGGTGCCCATGCCACCGCACAGGTTTTCGATAAATACTGCGCTGGCCATGCTCCACAGATGCGGTGGCGTTACCGCCAGCAGCCAGTAAGCGAAATTAGATACCGCCTGCAGCACGCCGAAGATCATCAGCGCGCGGAACAGGCTCAGGCGCTGCATCAGCACGCCGCCGTACAGCGCACCAATAATGGTCGCCAGCAGGCCGAGCGTTTTATTCACCAGACCGACATCACCGGCGCTGAAGCCCACGCCGCGAATCAGGAAGGTGGTGGTGAGCGAAGCGGCGAACGCATCGCCCAGCTTGTAGAGAATGATTAAGGTGATCAGCAGCCAGGCGTTGTTGCGCTGAAAGAAATCCTTCAGCGGAAACGCGACGGCCTGACGCAGCGAGTGCGGCTCGCGCACCGGTGCCTCAGGTTCACGCGCCAGCAGCGTGGCGATCAGTCCGGGCACCATCAGCAGCGCCATCAGCCAGTAGGTGGCCTGCCAGCCGAGATAGCGATCCGCCAGCCACAACGCCAGGCCGCCAGAAATCAGCATCGCCAGCCGGTAACCAAGCACGGTAATCGCCGCGCCGCTGCCGCGCTCTTCCGGCGGCAGCACATCGGTTTTCCACGCATCAAACACAATATCCTGCGAGGCTGAGCAGAAAGCCACCAGCACCGCCAGCGCCGCCAGCAGGGTAAGGTCGCGTGACGGCTGCATAAAGCCCATCGCCACAATGCCGGCAATCAGCGCTAACTGCGTGACCAGCAGCCAGCCGCGCCGCCGGCCAAGAAAGGGCGGGGTATAGCGATCCATCATCGGCGACCACAGGAACTTAAACACGTAAGCCTGACCGACGAGGGAGAAGAAACCAATGGTTTTCAGGTCGACATTCTCTACCGTCATCCACGCCTGGAGCGTACCGGCGGTCAGCGCCAGCGGCAGACCGGAAGCGAAACCGAGCAGCAGCAGGACCGCAGCGTTACGTTGGGTAAAAATACGCAGATAATGAGATGTCATAGCCAGCCTGAAATGAAGCCCGGTCAGCGGGGACCGGGCAGGTTACTGCGGAAAATTAACGCGCGTTTTGCTTGATGAAGTTATTGACGCTGGTGTCCTGCGCCATATCGGCAATCACGTCGCTCAGGGTCGAGTTAACCGCGTTGGTGATCTTATCGTTAGTGGCGCTGAAGGCACCCTCAACGCTGTAGGTCTGACGGTAGTTTTTCACCTGCTTGTTGCCGTTTTTCGCGGTAGCGATAATAGAGATATCCGCTTTGGTGGTGATGCTGTAACGCACGTTGCCCTGCGTAACATCTGCGTACAGGCCATTAACCACGATCTGCAGGTCTACCGCGCCGTTCGGGCCAATCATGTAGCCGCGCGAGGTCATCTGCTTCTCCAGCACTTCCTGCAGCAGGAAACGCAGGTCACGTGATGGGGTCAGGGTGATCAGCTGGCCGTCGCGGTTCACTTTGGCCAGCGCCTGATCGCTGCGCTGATCGGCACCGTTAACGCTGACGGTAACGCCCATCAGGCTCGGATCCTGCTGTGGCAGCTGGATTTTTGGCTGGATGTTCAGCGTGGTGTTATTGCTGGCGCAGCCGGCCAAAATAAAGGCAGCCAGCAGAGGGAATAACAGTTTTTTCAACATACTCATTCTCGTTAGCATATGGGTTGGTTTGCAAAACTGCGGCCATCATAGCATTGCGGCACGGCGAAAAAAGCCCCGCACCAGGGGAAATTGATTGTAAAGGATTTTTTCGGACAGCCGGACGCGGTAACCGATTGACCGACAGCCTCAGCAGGCTAAGATGCGCAGCGCAGCAGGATTTATTTCCTGCCGGACTGCGGGAAAGGTAAAAAACCTACTAATATTTAAACAGATGGGGCACAGCGCTCGCCGTAGAGGAGTGTTAACAATGATTCGCGAACAAATAGAAGAAAAGCTGCGTAACGCTTTTGAGCCTGCACATCTCGAAGTGCATGACGAAAGCTATCGTCATAACGTGCCTGCCGGTTCTGAAAGTCACTTCAAAGTGGTGATCGTCAGCGACCTTTTCACCGGACAGCGCTTCCTGCAGCGTCACCGCGCCATTTATGGCGAGCTGGCGACCGAGCTGGCAGGCAGCGTCCATGCGCTGGCGCTGCATACCTACACGCGCAAAGAGTGGGATGGACTGCAGGATACCGTACTCGCCTCACCGAACTGTCGCGGTGCCGGTACGCTGGCCTGAGTTTTCCTTTCCAGCTTCCTCCAAAACGGCCTGCGGGCCGTTTTTTCTTCCCTCAATGATGCACAAACGCGATCTGCGGCGCAAAAAAGCAGCAAAACCGTTAAAAAGTGGTGAGTTTGCAGCCTCGACTCATTCCGGGGATGCCGCTATAATGCGGCGTCTATTTTTCCGGAATGTCTTCGGGACGCTTCTGGTGACAGGGATTAGGTTCTGCCTGCAGAGGCCGTCCCGGTTGTTGGATACGGCGCATTAATTGTGTGGTGTCTGAAGTTGACCGAGCACGTGATTTTTTGAGGTAACAAGATGACAGTTTCAGTAGAAACCACTCAGGGTCTGGGCCGTCGCATTTCGATTACTGTTCCTAAGGACAGCATCGAAAGCGCAGTGAAGAAAGAACTGGTGGAAGTGGCTAAGAAAGTCCGTATCGACGGTTTCCGTAAAGGCAAAGTGCCGGCTACCATCATTAATCAGCGCTACGGTGCCTCTGTTCGTCAGGACGTCCTGAGCGAGCTGATGACGCGTAACTTCGTTGACGCCATCATCAAAGAGAAGATCAACCCAGCTGGCGCACCGAACTACGTGCCGGGTGAGTATAAAGAAGGTGAAGATTTCACCTACGCGGTTGAGTTCGAAGTGTATCCGGAAGTTGAGCTGAAAGGCCTGGATGCAATCGAAGTCGAAAAACCGGTGGTTGAAGTGACCGACGCTGACGTCGACACCATGCTGGAAACCCTGCAGAAGCAGCAGGCGACCTGGAAAGAGACCGATGCAGCGGCATCAGCAGAAGATCGCGCGACCATCGATTTCACCGGCTCTGTAGACGGCGAAGAGTTCGAAGGCGGCAAAGCGTCTGACTTCGTGCTGGCAATGGGTCAGGGTCGTATGATCCCAGGCTTCGAAGAAGGCATCACTGGCAAGAAAGCCGGCGACACCTTCACCATCGACGTGAAATTCCCGGATGACTACCACGCGGAAAACCTGAAAGGCAAAGATGCGAAGTTCGACATCGTGCTGAAGAAAGTGGAAACCCGCGAACTGCCGGAGCTGACCGCTGAATTCATCAAGCGTTTCGGCGTGGAAGATGGCTCCATTGAAGGTCTGCGCGCTGAAGTGCGTAAGAACATGGAGCGCGAACTGAAAGGCGCTATCCGTAACCGCGTGAAGACGCAGGCGATTGACGGTCTGGTTAACGCGAACGAAATCGACGTGCCAGTGGCACTGATCGACAGCGAAATCGACGTTCTGCGTCGTCAGGCTGCACAGCGTTTCGGCGGCAACGAGAAGCAGGCGCTGGAACTGCCACGTGAACTGTTCGAAGAGCAGGCAAAACGTCGCGTTGTGGTCGGTCTGCTGCTGGGCGAAGTGATTCGCATCAACGAGCTGAAAGCCGATGAAGATCGCGTTAAAGCGCTGATCGAAGAGATGGCTTCTGCGTACGAAGATCCGCAGGAAGTGATCGAGTTCTACAGCAAAAACAGCGAGCTGATGAACAACATGCGCAACGTTGCGCTGGAAGAGCAGGCGGTTGAAGCGGTACTGGCGAAAGCCAAAGTGACTGACAAAGCCACTAACTTCCAGGAGCTGATGAACCAGACCTCTGCGGCCTGATTCGTGAGTTAACCCTGAGTGCTAAAGCCCGCGACCGCTGTGTCGCGGGCTTTTTCGTTTCTGGCGGAAACCAACCACATTTGTGCGCTATTTGACTAATTAATCGGCAAATTCTTCGCTAAGCTGTTTTTCCGTGTTAGCGAATGGGGAAAAGGTTGTTATGCTTGAAACAACTGGGCTGCATCCCCAGATACAGGGAGAATGCGTGAAAACAGTAAGACTGGCTGATTAACCGTCCTGTTATGTCGGAACGAGACCGCTGCGCATAGTTTTCGCCGCGCGCCTCGCGTAAAATCGGTACAGAATGTTGCCAATGAAATTTATCAGGAGACGGTAATGTCATACAGTGGCGATCGTGAATTTACTGCACCAACCAATGCGCTGGTGCCAATGGTGGTCGAACAAACCTCGCGCGGCGAGCGTTCTTACGACATCTACTCCCGCCTGCTTAAAGAGCGCGTGATCTTCCTGACCGGTCAGGTTGAGGATCACATGGCGAACCTGATTGTGGCGCAGATGCTGTTTCTGGAAGCTGAGAATCCTGAAAAAGACATTTACCTCTACATTAACTCGCCAGGTGGTGTAATTACCGCCGGTATGTCGATTTATGACACAATGAAGTTCATCAAGCCGGACGTGAGCACCATCTGTATGGGCCAGGCCTGTTCGATGGGCGCATTCCTGCTGACGGCGGGGACTAAAGGCAAGCGCTTCTGTCTGCCAAACTCACGCGTGATGATTCACCAGCCGCTGGGCGGTTATCAGGGCCAGGCCACGGACATTGAGATCCACGCGCGTGAAATCCTGAAAGTGAAGCAGCGTATGAATGAGCTGATGGCGGAACATACCGGCAAATCGCTGGAGCAGATTGAACGCGACACCGAGCGCGATCGTTTCCTCTCTGCCAGCGAAGCGGTAGAGTATGGCCTGGTCGACTCCATCCTGACGCATCGCCAATAAGACACATCTGTCTGCCCCTTACGCTATAGTTAACGGGTGCAGACAGGTGAGTTGCATGCATATCGGCCGTTGCTGTGCGGCCATTGCCGTACACCAATTAGGTCTGAGAACGAAAAGAGGTTAGCTGATGACAGATAAGCGCAAAGACGGTTCAGGTAAGTTGCTGTACTGCTCTTTCTGCGGCAAAAGCCAGCATGAAGTCCGTAAGCTGATTGCCGGGCCGTCAGTGTATATTTGCGACGAGTGTGTCGATCTGTGTAACGACATCATTCGTGAAGAGATTAAAGAAGTGGCCCCGCACCGCGAGCGCAGCGCGCTCCCGACGCCGCATGAGATCCGCCATCACCTTGACGATTATGTTATCGGTCAGGAGAAGGCGAAAAAAGTGCTGGCGGTGGCGGTGTACAACCACTACAAACGTCTGCGTAACGGCGACACCAGCAACGGGATTGAACTGGGCAAAAGTAACATTCTGCTGATCGGTCCAACCGGTAGCGGTAAGACCCTGCTGGCGGAAACGCTGGCGCGCCTGCTGGATGTGCCTTTCACCATGGCGGATGCCACCACGCTGACCGAAGCCGGTTATGTGGGCGAGGATGTGGAAAACATCATCCAGAAACTGCTGCAGAAGTGCGACTACGACGTACAGAAAGCGCAGCGCGGCATCGTGTACATCGATGAAATCGATAAGATTTCCCGTAAATCAGACAACCCGTCTATCACCCGTGATGTGTCAGGTGAAGGCGTACAGCAGGCGCTGCTGAAACTGATTGAAGGCACAGTGGCTGCCGTGCCGCCGCAGGGTGGACGTAAGCATCCGCAGCAGGAGTTTCTGCAGGTCGACACCTCGAAAATCCTGTTTATCTGTGGCGGTGCGTTTGCCGGCCTCGATAAAGTGATTTCACAGCGTGTTGAAACCGGCTCCGGTATTGGCTTTGGCGCGACCGTTAAAGGTAAATCGCAGAAAGCCAGCGAAGGCGAGTTGCTGTCACAGGTTGAGCCGGAAGATCTGATCAAATTTGGTCTGATTCCGGAGTTCATTGGTCGTCTGCCGGTGGTGGCGACGCTCAACGAGCTGAGCGAAGAAGCGCTGATCCAGATCCTGCGTGAACCGAAAAACGCGCTGACCAAGCAGTATCAGGCGCTGTTTAACCTGGAAGGCGTGGAGCTGGAGTTCCGTGACGAAGCGCTGACGGCGATTGCGAAGAAAGCCAACTCGCGTAAAACCGGGGCACGTGGTCTGCGTTCTATCGTAGAAGCGGCGCTGCTCGAAACCATGTACGACCTGCCATCAATGGAAGGCGTAGAGAAAGTGGTGATCGATGAGTCAGTAATCGAGGGGCAATCTGACCCGATGCTGATTTACGGTAAGCATGAAGCCCAGGCTTCTGGCGAATAAATAATCAATTACACCACGTTGTTATCTTAAAAAAGGGGAAAATGTTTCCCCTTTTATTTTTCTCACCTCTGTGACATTGAATGTCGTGCAAGCATCCCCATATACTCATAATCCTGTGGGTCTAACTGCATACAGCCTGTATCACGCGGTTCCCATCACCTGGCGGACATTAAACTAAGAGAGAGCTCTATGAATCCTGAGCGTTCTGAACGCATTGAAATCCCCGTGTTGCCGTTGCGCGACGTGGTGGTTTATCCGCACATGGTAATTCCGTTGTTTGTTGGTCGGGAAAAATCGATTCGTTGCCTCGAAGCGGCGATGGATCATGACAAGAAGATCATGCTGGTTGCCCAGAAAGAGGCTTCAACGGATGAACCTGGTATTAACGATCTCTTCGCGGTAGGGACCGTTGCTTCCGTACTGCAGATGCTGAAACTGCCAGACGGCACCGTTAAGGTGCTGGTGGAAGGTCTTCAGCGCGCACACATCACCACTTTAGCGGACAATGGCGACCACTTTGTTGCCCAGGCCGAATACCTGATCTCGCCGGAAATTGAAGAGCGCGAGCAGGAAGTGCTGGTGCGTACCGCCATCAATCAGTTTGAAGGCTACATCAAGCTGAACAAAAAAATCCCGCCGGAGGTGCTGACTTCACTCAACAGCATCGACGACGCGGCGCGTCTCGCCGACACCGTGGCGGCGCACATGCCGCTTAAGCTGGCTGACAAACAGTCAGTGCTGGAGATGTCCGACATCAATGAGCGTCTGGAATATCTCATGGCGATGATGGAATCGGAAATCGATCTGCTGCAGGTTGAGAAGCGTATTCGCAACCGCGTTAAAAAGCAGATGGAGAAAAGCCAGCGCGAGTACTATCTGAATGAGCAAATGAAAGCGATTCAGAAAGAGCTGGGCGAGATGGACGATGCGCCGGATGAATACGAAGCGCTGAAACGCAAAATCGACGCGGCGAAAATGCCGGTCGAGGCGCGCGAGAAGGCCGAAGCCGAACTGCAGAAGCTGAAGATGATGTCACCGATGTCAGCGGAAGCCACCGTGGTACGTGGCTACATCGACTGGATGGTGCAGGTACCGTGGAACGCGCGCAGCAAGGTGAAAAAAGACCTGCGGAAAGCGCAGGAGACGCTGGATACCGACCATTATGGTCTGGAGCGCGTGAAAGACCGCATCCTTGAGTATCTTGCGGTGCAGAGTCGCGTCAGCAAAATCAAAGGGCCGATTCTGTGCCTGGTCGGACCGCCGGGCGTGGGTAAAACCTCGCTGGGACAGTCAATCGCCAAAGCCACTGGCCGTAAATATGTGCGTATGGCGCTGGGCGGCGTGCGTGACGAAGCGGAAATCCGCGGCCACCGTCGTACCTATATCGGGTCGATGCCGGGCAAACTGATCCAGAAAATGGCCAAAGTCGGCGTGAAAAACCCGCTGTTCCTGCTGGATGAGATCGACAAAATGTCATCCGACATGCGCGGCGATCCGGCTTCAGCGCTGCTGGAGGTACTGGATCCAGAGCAGAACATTGCATTCAACGATCACTATCTGGAAGTGGATTACGATCTGTCAGATGTGATGTTTGTGGCTACCTCTAACTCCATGAACATTCCGGCTCCGCTGCTGGATCGTATGGAAGTGATTCGTCTCTCCGGTTACACCGAAGATGAGAAGCTCAACATCGCTAAACAGCACCTGCTGCCGAAGCAGATCGAGCGTAATGCGCTGAAAGAGAAAGAGATCAGCGTTGACGATAGCGCCATTATCGGCATTATCCGCTATTACACCCGTGAAGCGGGCGTGCGTAGCCTGGAGCGCGAACTCTCCAAGCTGTGCCGTAAAGCGGTAAAAGCGCTGCTGATGGACAAAGCGAAAAAGAGCATCAAAATCAACGGTGAAAACCTCAAGGATTTCCTGGGCGTGCAGCGCTTTGATTACGGCCGCGCTGACAGCGAAAACCGTGTTGGTCAGGTCACCGGCCTGGCGTGGACCGAAGTGGGCGGCGATCTGCTGACCATCGAAACCGCCTGCGTGCCGGGCAAAGGCAAGCTGACCTACACCGGTTCACTCGGTGAGGTGATGCAGGAGTCCATCCAGGCGGCGCTGACGGTAGTCCGCGCCCGTGCGGAGAAACTCGGCATCAACGGCGACTTCTACGAGAAGCGTGACATCCACGTACACGTACCGGAAGGGGCGACGCCGAAAGATGGTCCAAGCGCCGGTATCGCGATGTGTACCGCGCTGGTCTCCTGTCTGACCGGTAACCCGGTGCGTTCGGACGTGGCGATGACCGGCGAGATCACACTGCGCGGTCAGGTACTGCCGATTGGTGGCCTGAAAGAGAAACTGCTGGCGGCGCATCGCGGCGGCATCAAAACCGTGCTGATCCCGGACGAAAACAAGCGCGATCTGGAAGAGATTCCACAGAACGTGATTGCCGATCTGTCGATCCATCCGGTGAAGCGCATTGAAGAAGTGCTGAGCCTGGCGCTGGAAAATGCCCCGTACGGGATGCAGGTTGCCACGGCAAAATAGTGATTAGCGACAAAAAGCGCTAAAAAGCGAAGCTGGCAGGCCAAATCGGGCTTGCCAGCTTTTTTTTGTGCCGCTAATTTAGGGGGCTGCTGGATCAACGATTAAGATGAATACCGTTGTTTCAGCTCCACAGGCTTGATATAACTGGCTGCGCGTTCGCACCGGGCGGGAAGCGCGGGTGCGAGTGAATAATAAAAGAGGGGATGAAGAGAGTGAATAAGTCACAGTTGATCGACAAAATTGCTGCAGACGCTGACATTTCTAAAGCGGCAGCGGGACGTGTGTTAGATGCATTCATGGGCTCCGTTTCTGACGCGCTGAAAGGCGGTGACGAAGTGGCACTGGTCGGTTTCGGTACCTTCTCTGTACGCGAGCGTGCTGCCCGCACCGGCCGTAACCCACAAACCGGTAAAGAAATCACCATCCCGGCTGGTAAAGTACCGGGCTTCCGTGCAGGTAAAGCACTGAAAGACGCCGTCAATTAATGACCGCTGACCTGTCCATCGAAGCATTTTCTTCCATGGATTGAGGACGAAAAAGGCGTTCTCATGTAACATACGGGCACATCATTTTTGATGTGCCTTTTTTTATCTTGATGCGCGACTTTAGCCGCTGGCTTCAGTCTCCGCATGGTTGCCAGCTGCCAGCCTGAACCGCAGCTGCACGATGATGACATCGTGTCAGAGCTTTACATCCACACTACAGCGGAGTGTTGTCATACCATGATGGACAATTTACGCGCGGCGTCGAACCATGTCGTGCTCAAGATCATTCTGGGATTGATCATCCTGTCATTCGTACTGACCGGGGTGGGCAACTACCTGATTGGCGGTAACAGCGATTACGCTGCCAAAGTGAACGGCCATGAAATTAGCCGCGGTGAGCTGGAACAGGCGTTTAACAACGAGCGCAACCGTCAGCAGCAGATGCTGGGCGACCAGTTCTCGCAGCTGGCCAGCAACGACGGCTACATGCAGCAGATGCGCCAGCAGGCGCTGTCACAGCTGATCGATCAGGCGCTGCTCGATCAGTACATCAAAGATCTGCACATTGGCATCAGCGACGATCAGGTGAAGCAGGCTATTTTCAATCAGCAGGCTTTCCAGACCAACGGTAAGTTCGACAACGCGAAATACAACGGCCTGATCGCCAGCATGGGCTTCAGTGCCGATCAGTACGCCGAAGCGCTGCGCAAGCAGCTGGCGACGCAGCAGCTGATTAACGCCATCGCCAATACCGACTTCATGCTGAAGGGTGAAACCAGCAAGCTGGTGGATCTGGTCTCGCAGCAGCGCGAGATTCGTCAGGCGGTGATTGACGTTAACGCGCTGGCCACGAAACAAACCGCCAGCGACGACGAGATCAATCAGTACTACCAGCAGCATCAGAGCAGCTTTATGGCACCTGAGCAGTTCCGCGTCAGCTACATCAAAATGGATGCGGCCAGCCTGCAGGAGAACGCCAGCGAAGCGGATATTCAGAGCTGGTACGATCAGCACAAAGCCGATTATTCACAGCCGCAGCGCAACCGTTACAGCATCATTCAGACCAAAACCGAAGCCGATGCCAACGCAGTGCTGGATGCGCTGAAAAAGGGCGAGGATTTCGCCACGCTGGCGAAGAGCAAATCCATCGACCCAATCTCTGCGCGTAAAGGCGGCGACATGGGCTGGCTGGAGCCGAACACCACGCCGGATGAGCTGAAAAACGCCAACCTGACGCAGAAAGGCCAGCTGTCTGGCGTGATCAAGTCCTCAGTAGGTTTCCTGGTGGTGCGTCTGGACGATATCCAGCCAGAGCAGGTTAAACCGCTGGCGGACGTGCACGATGCGGTGGCGGATAAAGTGAAGCAGGAAAAAGCCGTCGACGCCTTCTATAAGATGCAGCAGAAGGTGAGCGAAGCCGCCAGCAACGACAACGAATCCCTGGCGGGCGCCGCACAGGCATCTGGCCTGAAAGTGGTGGAAACGGGCTGGATCACCCGCGATAACGTGCCGGCCGATCTCGATTTCGATGCGGTTAAACAGGCGATCTTCAACGGTGGCCTGACCGGTCAGAACGGCGCGCCGGGCAACAACTCCGACATCATCAGCGTTGATGGCGATCGGGCGTTTGTGTTGCGCATCAGCGAGCACAAACCGGAAGCGGTTAAACCGCTGGATCAGGTCAAAGCGCAGATTGCCGACAGCCTGAAGCATGACAAAGCGACGCAGCAGGCCAAAGCGCAGGCAGACAAACTGCTGACCGAGCTGAAAGCGGGCAAACAGGACGCGCTGCAGGCGGCTGGCCTGACGCTGAGCGCCAGCAAAACCGTCGATCGCAACGCGCAGGATCCGGTGGCTCAGGCCGCATTCAACCTGCCACAGCCAGCGGATAACAAGCCGTCTTGGGGTGTCAGCGAAGATATGCAGGGCAACGTGGTGCTGGTCGCGCTGGATAAGGTCAGCGCGGGCAACATGCCGCAGGCGCAGATCGACGAAATGGTGAAAGGCGTGACGCAAAACAACGCGCAGATTGCCTTTGAAGCGCTGCTGGAAAACCTGCGCAAAGAGGCGAAGATTAAGTACGGCGCCGCCGCACAAAACCAGTAAGCCTCACAAAAAAAGGTAAACTGCTGCAATACCGAAAGGCCGCTTCTGCGGCCTTTTCCATTTCTGATCATCGCCTTTTGAGTGGGTTTCTCGCTTGTGCCACCCTGCAGTGGCTGTCAAACACAAGGAGAAACACAGCATGGTTAAATCAACATTTCGTGCCTTTTGCTTCACGCTGGCGCTGGGCGGCGCGCTCTGGACCAGCGGACTGGCGGCGGCGGAAAGCCCCAGTGAAACGCAGGCGACGCAGGTGTCCACGCCGCAGCCGGAACAGGTCAGCATCAATCAGGCCACGGCCGAGCAGCTGGCCGCCGCCATGAACGGTATTGGACTGAAAAAAGCGCAGGCGATTGTCAGCTATCGTGAGCAGTACGGGCCCTTCAGCGCCATCGAGCAGCTGAAAGAAGTGCCGGGCATTGGCAGTGCGCTGGTGGAGCGGAACAGCGCGCGGCTGAAATTGTGAAGCGGCTCGCGACTCTGAAGGATTGCTAAAGCGGCCCATCAGGCTGTGCTATGCTCAACAGGTCCAACCAGTTGTCATTCACAGCCTGAACAGGAGCAATCATGCAAACCACCATCAAAGTGCGCGGCTATCATCTTGACGTCTATCAGCATGTGAACAATGCGCGCTACCTGGAATTTCTGGAAGAGGCGCGCTGGCAGTGGCTGGAAGATGCCGATGCCTTTCACTGGCTGCTGGAGCAGCAGCTGGCATTTGTGGTGGTGAATATCAACATTAACTATCGTCGTCCGGCGGTGCTGGGCGACGTGCTGCACATTGAGAGCGAGGTCTCGCAGCTCAACGGCAAAAGCGGCATTATTTTACAGCGGGTGGTGCTGGCGGGTGATAACACGCTGGTAGCGGATGCGGCGCTGACCTTCGTCTGCATCGATTTGCGCACGCAAAAAACCGTGCCGCTGGAAGGGGAGTTACGTGAACGCCTGGCGGCATTGATGACCGCGCCTTCCTGAGCTGGCATGCCCAGAAAGCACGCCAGCCCGCAGCGCGGCCGCAATCAGTGCAGGCCGCTTTTCTGTTTCATCGCCGCCATCACGCTGGCCGCATTGGCCTGGTAATCGGCCAGACCGCGTGCGCGCAGGTGGCAGGCCGCGCACTCACCACAGCCGTCGCCTTTAACGCCGTTGTAGCAGGTTAGCGTCTCCGAGCGGACCAGCGGCAACTGCTGCCAGTAGTCCGCTAGCGCCCAGGTTTCCGCTTTATTCAGCCACATCAGCGGCGTTTCAAAACGCACGTCGCGCGCCATGCCGAGAGTGACGGCGTTGTTCAGCGCTTTGACAAACTCGTCACGGCAATCCGGGTAGCCGGAAAAATCGGTTTCACACACGCCGGTGATCACCGCTTCAGCTTCCACCTGATAAGCATAAATTGAGGCCAGCGTCAGAAACAGGATGTTACGCCCCGGGACAAAGGTGCTGGGCAGGCCGCTGGCCTGTGGATTGTAGGCCGGCACCGGGATGTTATCGCGCGTCAGGCTGCTGACCGCCAGTTCATTGAGCAGCGTTACGTCCAGCACTTTGTGCGCCCGCGCGCCCAGCTGGTGCGCCAGCTCTGCGGCGACGCTGATCTCTTCGCGATGGCGCTGACCATAATCAAAGGTCACACAGTGCACTTCATCATACTGCTGCAGCGCCTGAATCAGACAGGTGGTGGAGTCTTGTCCGCCACTGAATACGACAACGGCTCGTTTCATGTTTTCTTCCCCATAAATCAGTGCGCCTATGGTACTGGCTCCGGCGCGGGCTGAACAGCACCGCCTGCGGCAGGCGGCGGGATCCAGGCGCGGGTGAAATCGAACCAGCCCATGCTGTTAAGCTGAATACCTTCGACGCCTGGCGGAGCAAACACCTGGTAGCGATAGTTAAACAGCGGCAGCAGATGGCCGTCGCGCATCAGCTGCTGAAACAGCTGATGAATCGCGGCGCTGCGCAGTGCCGGGCTGGCCTGACGGGCGATAGCGTGCAGCGGTGCCTGCAGTACCGCCGGACGCAGCGGTTGCCAGGCCGCATCATTTTCCAGCCAGTTCACCAGGGTAAACTGCGGTGCATCACCAATCAGACGGTCGCCCATGATGATATCGGCGTCACTCAGATCGATGTCGTCGCGCCAGCTTTTGACGTCGTGAAATACGCAGGTGAGGGTACAGCCCTGTGCCGCCAGCAGCGGCACCAGCGCCTGCGCCATGACGTGCAGTTCGATGGGCAGGTGATAATGCAACGTCAGCGTTGCGGGCAGTGCGCCATCCGGGCGGTGCGGGGCGGGCAGCGGCCAGCCGGGCAGCAGCTCTGCGGTCGGCGTAATTAAGCCTTCATCCAGCGGCAACTGCTGAATGACGCCGCTGCGCTGAATCAGCGCGAGCAGCGTTTTGGCCTGCGCCTGGCTGAAGCGAGCCGAGAAACGCGGCGCCAGATAACAGAAACCGAGACTGATGCTGCGATCCACCGGCCGCAGCGTGTCCAGCTCGTCGGGATCGCCAATGGCGATCTGCACCGGATGGCGACAGCTGGTGCCCAGCCCGCGATCGAACAGCTGCGGCGTAATCCAGTATTCCACCACCTGAATCAGCGGACGCTGATGGTGCCAGCGCGCATGGCTCTCCAGCCGCACCAGCTCGCGGGTAAAGTGCGTCAGGCGCCACGGTCCGCTGCCGGTATCGGCATGCTCCGGATGCGGCAGCAGGCAAAACTGATGCGCCAGCCGCTGCGGTAGCCAGTAATCGCTGGTGCGCAGCCGGATACGCAGCGCCAGCGGATGTGGCGCATCGATGTGTTCCACCGCCGCCAGCAGACGGCCGCCCTGCGGCGTCTGCATGATACGTTGCAACTGCTGGACCAGCTGTGCCGCCTGCACCGGTTCGTCGTTGTGCCAGCTGAGCAGCGGCCGCAGCCAGAAATACCATTCGCGGCCCTGCGCATCGTGCTGCCAGTGATGTGCCAGATCGCCCTCGACATCATCCGCGTTAAAGCGCGTCAGTCCGGAAAAAATCTGGCGTACCAGATGCTGCTCGGCGCGTCCGGTGAGCTGCAGCGGATCCAGCGCCTCCATCGCGCGATAATAGGGAATGCGCAGCACCGGCGCCTGATTCTGCCACTGGCCGCCCATCAGTGGGCGCAGCATTTTCACCAGCCGTTCAGGCGCGACATCCAGCACCTGCAGCGCCTGTACCGCTTCACCGGCTGCCAGCTGCTGGCTGAGCAATTGCTGACGCAGCTGTTCGGGAGAGAGCAGAAAGCGCAGTTCGCCCTGTTTACCGCGTCCCGCCGCACCGTGCCACTGCAGCCAGCCCGCCTGCTGCCACTGCCGCAACAGGGTACGCACGTGGCGCTCGCTGCAAAAGCAGTGCTGCGCCATGGCCGCAACGCTGATGCGCTGCGCTTCGCCCTGGCTAAGCTGCCACAGGCGCTGAAACTGATTAACCCGATGAAGCTGTCGCATGATTAAACCCGGAACAGTTTTTTGAAAGTATTCACTATTAGTTCCGTAATTACCAGGCGATAGTAAACCCCTCATTCAGACCGGAGAGTTGCTATGGCCCGCCTCGCGGCATTTGATATGGACGGTACACTGCTGCTACCTACCCACCGTTTAGGTGCGGAGACGCTGCAGAGCCTCAACGCCTTACACCAGCGTGGCGTTACGCTGGCGTTTGCCACGGGGCGTCACCTGCTGGATATGCAGGCAGTACGCCAGCAGATCACCTTGCCCGCCTGGCTGATCACCGGTAACGGCACGCGCATTCACGATGTCGAGGGCAGGCAGCTGTACGGCTGTGATCTGGCGCCGTCGGTGGCGGAAGAGGTGTTGCACAGTCACTGGCAAACCCCCGCGTCGATCCACATCTTCAATGACGAAGGCTGGTTTACCGATAAACCGCTCCCGGGATTGCTGGAAGCGCATGCGATGAGCGGGTTTCACTATCAGCTGCGTGATTTGCGCCGCATGCCGGCACATGAAGTCACCAAGATCTGCTTTATCGCGCCGTATGAGATGCTGCTGGCGCTGAAGATTGAACTGCAACAGGCGCTCGGCGATCGCGCCAGCCTGTGCTTCTCCGCCAGGGAGTGTCTGGAAGTTTTACCGGTGGATTGCCACAAAGGCGCCGCGCTGGCGCGGCTGTGCCAGCATCTGTCGCTGTCGCTGGCGGATTGCATGGCATTTGGCGATGCGATGAACGACCGCGAAATGCTGGAGCGCGTCGGACGTGGTTTTATCATGGGCAACGCCATGCACCAGCTGAAAACCTCGCTGCCCCATTTACCGATTATTGGCCATTGCGAGACACAGGCGGTGTCTCACTACTTAAATCACTGGATGACCACACCACACCTCGATTATTCCCCCGAATGCTGAGGCTTACAGTGAACCGGACAGGATGTCCGGTTTTTTATTGCAGCTCGCGCTGCCACGCCTGAATATCGCCGATCTGCTCAGCGACCCACTGCGGATTGTAATAGGTATCCGGATAGCGCTCGCCGCTGTCACACAGCAGCGTTACCAGCGCGGCGGATTGCCCCTGCGCGCGCAGCCGTTTTGCCACCTGCAGCATGCCCCAGAAATTAGTGCCGGTAGAGGCGCCCGGACGCCGGCCGAGAATCTGCTCCAGCCTTAACATCGCCGCCACGGTGGCGCCATCCGGCACTTTCATCATTTCGTCAATCACGTCCGGTAAAAACGACGGCTCAACGCGCGGGCGACCAATCCCCTCAATCAGGCTGCCACGCTCGCTGCGCAGCGTGCGATCGCGGCTGTGCCAGTAATCGAAAAACACCGAGTGCTGCGGATCGACCACCAGCAGGCGCGTGTCGTGGCCCTGATAGCGGATGTAGCGCCCCAGCGTAGCCGAGGTGCCGCCGGTGCCGGCGCTCATGATCAGGGTGTGCGGCACCGGGAAGGGTTCATGCGCCATCTGGCGGAAAATGCTTTCGGCAATATTGTTGTTGCCGCGCCAGTCGGTAGCGCGTTCGGCATAGGTAAACTGGTCCATAAAATGGCCGTTGAGTTCACGCGCCAGACGCTCGGATTCGCTGTACAGCTGGCACGGATCGGCGACGAAGTGGCACTCCCCGCCGTAAAAGCGGATCAGCTCGATTTTGCGCCGCGCAGTGCTGGCTGGCATCACGGCGATAAACGGCAGGCCGAGCAGACGGGCAAAATAGGCTTCCGACACCGCGGTGCTGCCGGAGGAGGCTTCGATGATTGGCGTGTTTTCTCCAATCCAGCCATTGGCCAGACCATAGAGAAACAGCGAACGCGCCAGGCGATGTTTCAGGCTGCCGCTTGGATGGGTGCTTTCATCCTTAAGATAAAAGCGAATGCCGGGGAAATCGTCCAGCGTAAAACGGATCAGGTGCGTATCAGCGGAGCGCTGAAAGTCGGCGTTAATTTCATTGATAGCGTGGCGAACCCAGGGCGTTTGCATGGTGCGATTCCGGCAGCGAGATTGCGCTCAGTGTAAGGCACTGGCAGGAAAAAGAGGTTGCTAAAATTTGGTTATAATTGGCAAATAAGAGAAAATTTTTCTCCTGAGGTGGCGAATGCTAGATAAAACTGACCGCACATTGCTGGCGCTGCTGCAAAAAGACTGCACGCTGTCGCTGCAGGCGCTGGCCGATGCGGTGAATCTCACCACCACGCCGTGCTGGAAACGCCTGAAAAAGCTGGAAGATGATGGCATTATTCGGGCGCGCGTCGCGTTGCTGGATGGTGAAAAGCTCGGCCTGTCGCTCACCGCCTTTATGCTGATCAAAACCCAGCAGCACAGCAGCGACTGGTTTCAGCAGTTTGTCGCGGTGGTACAGCAGATGCCGGAAGTGATGGCCTTTTACCGCATGGCGGGCGAGTACGACTACCTGCTGCGCATTCAGGTGGCCGATATGAAGAGCTACGACGCGTTTTACAAGCGTCTGGTTAACGGCGTGCCGGGACTGATTGACGTCACCTCCAGCTTCGCTATGGAAGAGATTAAATACACCACCGCCTTGCCGGTAGCGCCCTGAACGGGCATCACAAGAGATTGTTTTGTGCGATTATTCAGCCAGTTAAGTTGGTATTTTTTGCGCGAGTGGCGGCGCTATCTGGGCGCCATCAGCTTGCTGATTATCATTGCGCTGCTGCAGCTGCTGCCTCCGCATCTGGTCGGCGTGATTGTCGACGGCGTGACCCAGCACAGCCTGACGCGCGGCGAAATTTTTCTGTGGATCGGCGTGATGCTGGTGACCGCAGTGATTGTCTATTTGCTGCGCTACGTCTGGCGCGTGCTGCTGTTCGGCGCCTCTTACCAGCTGGCAGTGGAGCTGCGCGAAGATTTTTACCGCCAGCTTAGCCGCCAGCATCCGGCGTTTTACCTGCGCCACCGTACCGGCGATCTGATTGCGCGCGCGACCAACGATGTCGATCGCGTGGTGTTTGCCGCGGGTGAAGGGGTGCTGACGCTGGTGGATTCGCTGGTGATGGGGCTGGTCGTGCTGGCGGTAATGAGCGTGCAGATCAGCTGGGAGCTGACGCTGCTGGCGCTGATTCCTATGCCGATTATGGCGCTGGTGATCCAGAAAGACGGCGCGCGCCTGCATCAGCGCTTCAAAGTGGCGCAGGCGGCGTTCTCCAGCCTGAACGATCAAACGCAGGAGAGCCTGACCAGCATCCGCATGATCAAAGCCTTTGGCCTGGAAGATCATCAGTCGAGCCAGTTTGCGGATATCGCCAGCGACACCGGCCGCAAAAATCTGCACGTGGCGCGCGTCGATGCGCGCTTCGATCCCATCATTTATATCGCCGTGGGCTTTTCGAATCTGCTGGCGATTGGCGGTGGCGGCTGGATGGTGTGGCACGGTTCACTGACGCTCGGGCAGCTAACCAGCTTCGTCATGTACTTAGGGCTGATGATTTGGCCGATGCTGGCGCTGGCGTGGATGATTAACATCGTCGAGCGCGGCAGCGCGGCATGGAGCCGTATTGGTGCGCTGCTGGCGGAAGCGCCTGCGGTTGAGGATGGGCAGCAGCCACTGCAGGCGGATGCGGGCGTGCTGCAGGTGGCGATCCGCGCCTTCCACTATCCGGCGAGCAGCGCGCCGGTGCTGAGCGACGTGCATTTCCAGTTACAGCCCGGGCAGATGCTTGGACTCTGCGGGCCTACCGGCTGCGGCAAAAGCACGCTGCTGAGCCTGATTCAGCGCCATTTTGATATCGATCAGGGCGAGATTTGCTATCACGCCATTCCGCTGCCGCAGCTGCGGCTGGACAGCTGGCGCAGCCGGCTGGCGGTGGTCAGCCAGACGCCGTTCCTGTTTTCCGATACCGTTGCGAATAACCTGGCGCTGGGTCGCCCGGAGGCAACGCAGGAAGAGATCGAGCGCGTGGCGCAGATGGCCTGCGTGCACGATGACATTCTGCGTCTGCCGCAGGGTTACGCTACCGAAGTAGGCGAGCGTGGCGTCATGCTCTCTGGCGGGCAGAAACAGCGCATCGCCATTGCGCGTGCGCTGTTGCTCAACGCGGAGATTCTGATCCTCGACGATGCGTTGTCGGCGGTTGATGGCCGTACCGAACATGAAATCCTGCATAACCTGCGCCAGTGGGGAAAAGGGCGTACGCTGATCATCAGCGCGCATCGGCTGTCGGCGCTGACCGAAGCCAGCGAGATTCTGGTATTGCAGCAGGGCGCAGTGGCACAGCGTGGCGATCACGATACGCTGGCGGCGCAGCCGGGCTGGTATCGCGATATGTATCGCTATCAGCAGCTGGAAGCCGCGCTGGATGAGGACGAGTCAGAACAGGGAGCCGACCATGGCTAAATCGCAACGCTTATGGCCAACGCTGAAACGCCTGCTGGCCTACGGTAAACCGTGGCGCAAATCGCTGTGGCTGGCCGTCGGCATGCTGTGGATCGCTGCCGCTGCCGAAGTCACCGGTCCGGTGCTGGTGAGTTATTTTATCGATAACCTGGTGGCAAAACACCAGATGCCGTGGGGCATCGTGGCCGGGTTGCTGGTGGGCTTTGTGCTGCTGCAGCTGCTGGCCGCGGGTCTGCACTATTTCCAGGCGCTGCTGTTTAACCGCGCGGCGATTGGCGTTGTGCAGCAACTGCGTGTCGACGTGATGAATGCGGCGCTGCGTCAGCCGCTCAGTGCCTTCGACACCCAGCCGGTGGGGCAGATTATCTCGCGCGTCACCAACGACACCGAAGTGATCAAAGATCTTTACGTCACGGTGGTGGCCACTGTGCTGCGCAGCGCTGCGCTGATTGGCGCGATGCTGGTGGCGATGTTTGCACTCGACTGGCGTATGGCGCTGGTGGCGCTGGTGATTTTCCCGCTGGTGTTTACGGTGATGCTGATCTATCAGCGCTACAGCACGCCGATTGCGCGCCGCGTACGTAGCTATCTTGCCGAGATCAATAATGGCTTCAACGAAGTGATTAACGGCATGAGTGTAATCCAGCAGTTTCGCCAGCAGGCGCGCTTCGGTGAGCGCATGGGCGAAGCCAGCCGCTCGCACTATCTGGCGCGGATGGAGACGCTGCGGCTGGACGGCTTTCTGCTGCGTCCGCTGCTCAGCCTGTTTTCTGCACTGATTTTGTGCGGTCTGCTGATGCTGTTCAGCTTTGCTACGCCGGGCGTGTTTGAGGTTGGCGTGCTTTACGCCTTTATCACTTACCTTGGCCGCCTTAACGAGCCACTGATCGAACTCACCACGCAGCAGTCAATGCTGCAGCAGGCGGTGGTGTCGGGCGAGCGTATTTTTGAACTGATGGATGCGGCGCAGCAGGGCTACGGCAGTGACGCTCAGCCGCTGGCTTCCGGGCGTATCACCCTGCGCGATGTCAGCTTTGCCTACCGCGACAACCGCGACGTGCTCAGCCATATCGATCTCGAGGTGCCGGTGCGCGGCTTCGTGGCACTGGTCGGCCACACCGGCAGCGGCAAAAGCACCTTAGCCAATCTGCTGATGGGCTACTATCCGGTGACGCGTGGCAGCATTGAGCTGGATGGCCGCCCGCTGCGCCAGCTGACGCACGATGCGCTGCGCGGCAGCGTGGCGATGGTGCAACAGGATCCGGTGGTACTGGCCGATACGCTGCTGGCCAACGTGCGCCTTGGACGCGATATCAGCGAAGAGGACGTGTGGCGCGCGCTGGAGAAGGTGCAGCTGGCACCGCTGGCCCGCGCGATGCGCGACGGCATTCATACCCGGCTCGGTGAGCAGGGGAACACGCTGTCGGTCGGGCAGAAGCAGCTGCTGGCGCTGGCGCGCGTGCTGGTGTCGCTGCCGCAGATTCTGATCCTCGATGAGGCTACTGCCAATATCGACTCAGGCACCGAGCAGGCGATTCAGCAGGCGCTGCGCACGCTGCGCCAGCACAGCACGCTGGTGGTGATTGCTCACCGTCTTTCCACCATCACCGAAGCGGATCAGATTCTGGTGCTGCACCGTGGTCAGGTGGTCGAACGCGGCACACACACCGAACTGCTGGCGCAGCAGGGCCGTTACTGGCAGATGTACCAGCTGCAGCAGGCTGGCGATGAACTCGCGGCGGGCATACCCGCAACGGCAGAGGGGTGATTTGCACCTTTTTTGCGCAGATTTATCGGAATGTTCTGTATTGATGCACTCCTTTGAGGCCGCAAGCACCAAAGGAGTGCAGTAAAGTCCCACCTTTCTGTTTTTCCGAATGAAAACCTTGCCCGTTACGCCATACCGGAGCGCGATACTCTGCGCCCGGCAGCCTTAGCGCCCACTTTTGCCATTTGTGGCACAGCCTTTGCTTAACTCTCTGCGTGTCCGCGAAGACTCACCTATTTTTATATCCGGAGGGGAACGTATGAAGCTGGTTACCGTGGTAATCAAACCATTTAAGCTGGAGGACGTGCGTGAAGCCTTATCCTCCATTGGCATTCAGGGCCTGACCGTGACCGAAGTGAAAGGCTTCGGTCGTCAGAAAGGCCATGCAGAACTGTACCGCGGTGCCGAGTACAGCGTTAACTTCCTGCCAAAAGTAAAAATCGATATTGCGATTGCGGACGATCAGCTGGATGAAGTGGTGGATGTGATCAGCAAAGCCGCGTACACCGGCAAAATTGGCGACGGCAAAATTTTCGTCGCGGAACTGCAGCGCGTGATTCGTATTCGTACCGGCGAGACCGACGAAGCAGCACTGTAACTGGGGCTCTGAATTGTGATGGGATGGAAAGAAATGAATAAAGTAATGACTAAGTTGGGCCTCACCAGCCTGGCGCTGTTACCCTCTCTTGCGATGGCAGCTGCGCCTGCCGTAGCGGATAAAGCCGATAACGCGTTTATGATGATTTGTACCGCGCTGGTACTGTTCATGACAATTCCCGGCATTGCCCTGTTTTACGGCGGCCTGATTCGCGGCAAAAACGTGCTGTCGATGCTGACTCAGGTCGCGGTGACGTTCGCGTTAGTATGCGTACTGTGGATCGTCTACGGCTACTCGCTGGCGTTCAGCGAAGGCAACGCCTTCTTCGGTAACTTCCAGTGGGCGATGCTGAAAAATATCGAGCTGAAAGCGGTGATGGGCAGCTTCTATCAGTACATTCACGTGGCGTTCCAGGCTTCCTTTGCCTGTATTACCGTGGGGCTGATTGTTGGTTCGCTGGCTGAGCGTATTCGCTTCTCGGCGGTACTGATTTTCGTACTGGTGTGGCTGACGCTGGCCTATCTGCCTATCGCACATATGGTGTGGGCTGGCGGCTTCCTGGCACAGGATGGCGCGCTGGACTTCGCTGGCGGTACCGTGGTGCACATCAACGCCGCCGTTGCGGGTCTGGTTGGTGCTTACCTGGTAGGCAAGCGTGCTGGCTTCGGTAAAGAAGCGTTCAAGCCGCATAACCTGCCGATGGTGTTTACCGGTACCGCGATTCTGTACGTTGGCTGGTTCGGTTTCAACGCCGGCTCTGCGTCTTCCGCTAACGAAATCGCGGCGCTGGCCTTCCTGAATACCGTGGTGGCCACTGCGGGTGCCGTGCTGTCGTGGGTGTTCGGTGAGTGGGCGCTGCGCGGTAAGCCTTCACTGCTGGGTGCGTCTTCTGGCTTCATCGCCGGTCTGGTTGCCATCACGCCAGCCTGTGGTTATGTCGGCGTCGGCGGCGCACTGATTATCGGTCTGGCCGGTGGCCTGGCAGGTATCTGGGGTGTGACCACGCTGAAGAAATGGCTGCGCGTGGATGACCCGTGCGATGTGTTTGGTGTGCACGGCGTGTGCGGTATCCTCGGTTGTGTCCTGACCGGCGTGTTTGCCTCCTCGTCACTGGGCGGCGTGGGCTACGCAGAAGGCGTGACTATGGGCCATCAGGTTTGGGTTCAGCTGTTCAGCTGTGGCCTGACCATCGTCTGGTCTGGCGTGGTTGCCTTCATCGGCTTCAAGCTGGCAGATATGATTGTTGGCCTGCGCGTACCGGAAGAACAGGAACGTGAAGGTCTGGATGTGAACAGCCACGGCGAGAACGCTTACAACCAGTAAGTGCCGGCTGGCAGAAGAGCAGTGCGCTATAACTATAATGATGAGAAAGGGGCGAGATAATCGCCCCTTTTTTTATGCTTCGCGCTGACGCATCACCCCTTCCTGCACCGTCGTCGCCACCAGCGTGCCGTCCTGGCTGAAGAACTCACCGCGCACGAAGCCGCGCGCGCCGGACGCTGAAGTGCTTACCACGCTGTACAGGAGCCACTCGGTGAGATCGAATGGACGGTGGAACCACATGGAGTGGTCAATCGTCGCCACCTGCATATCCGGCTCAAGGAAGCCTTTGCCATGCGGCTGCAGCGCGACCGGCAGAAAGTTGAGATCGGAAGCGTAGCCCAGCAGATATTGATGAATGCGGCGATCGTCCGGCAGCTGGCCATTGGCACGCACCCAGACCTGGCGCAGCGGCTCATCAACGTGGCCTTTCAGCGGATTGTGGATCTGCACCGGACGGATATCCAGCGGGCGCTCGGCGAGGAATTTTTCTTTCAGCTTGAGCGGCAGGTGCGCAGCCAGTCGGTGGGCGAGATCCTGCTCGGAGGGCAGGTTATCGGGTCCCGGCACCTGCGGCATGCTGTTCTGATGCTCGAAGCCATCTTCCGGTGCCTGAAAGGAGGCGGTCATGTAGAAGATCGGCTGACCGTTTTGTACGGCGCTGACGCGGCGGGCGCTGAAGCTTTTGCCGTCGCGCAGGGTTTCCACATCGTAAATAATGGCTTTCTGGCTGTCGCCCGGGCGCAGAAAGTAGCTGTGGAAGGAGTGAATGATACGGGCTTCCGGCACGGTTTGTTTTGCCGCATACAGCGCCTGTCCCACCACCTGGCCGCCAAACACCTGGCGCAGGCCGAGATCTTCACTCTGGCCGCGAAACAGACCCTCTTCCAGTTTTTCCAGATTCAATAAATTAAGCAGGTTGTGCAGTGCCTGGCTCATAACGGATTCCTCAGTGATGCCAATGGCGTCAGTGTGAAAGATCCGACCAGTTTGCGCAACGCTTTTACCCGGTTTTCAGCAGCATGGCGGGGCTTCAGGCGCAAAGGGGATTTTTGTGCCAGAATTAACAGCAATCGGCGGTGGAAAACCCAGCCAATAAATTTACCGCCGACAATCATAGTGTTCATAAGGAGACGACATCGATGAAACTCTGGCATGTAATTAGCGGTATGACACTGGCGGTGGTAATCACAGGCTGTGCCGATCACAGTAAACCCGTGCCGACGCCAACTTTAGGCGCCAGCGTGGCCGGGCAGCCGTCGGCGATTGCCCAGCCAAACGTAAGCGGTTCCGTCTATATTCGCCAGCGTATTGCGCTGCCGCCGGATGCGGTGCTGACCGTGACGCTGGCTGATGCGTCACTGGCGGATGCGCCGTCCAAAGTGCTGTCACAGCGTGTGGTTCGCACCGAGGGCAAACAGGCACCGTTCCAGTTTGTGCTGCCCTTTAACCCGGCCGATATCCAGCCGAACGCGCGCATTTTGCTGAGCGCAGCGATCACCATCGACGGCAAGCTGGCGTTTATCACCGATACGGTGAAACCGGTGATTAATCAGGGTGGAACGAAAGCGGAACTGCTGCTGGTACCGGTGACCAATATGGCGATGCCAACCCAGCCGGGCGCTGCTACCACCGTGCCTTCGACGTCGCCAACTCAGGTTACGCCGTCAGCCTCCGTGCCGGCACCAACCAGTCTGTAAGTTGAAACGGGAGACAGCGCGTTACGGAAGCTGCGCCAGAATGGCACTGCAGAAAGTAAAGGCGCTGTCTCGTCCCTGATCGCTCGGCACACGCCATCCCTGGCGTGTGACGCTTTACTTTCTGCAGTGTCATTCCCGCGCTTTAAAGGGAGTGCGGCCTGTCAGCATTAATACTCCCAGCGATACTTCGCCAGTTCAATTTCTCCCGCATCACTCACTTCAATACCTTCAGCTTCCAGCGCATCGCGCTGACGAAAAAGATCATCGCCCTGCAGCGAAATACGACCATGACGATTAATCACGCGGAACCACGGCAGTTTGCTGCCTGGCGGCAGGCGCCGCAGCACGCCGCCCACCTGACGTGCGGCGCGCGGTGAACCGGCCAGCAGCGCGACATCGCCGTAGGTCGTCACTTTACCGGCAGGAATAGCGGCAACAATTTGCCAGACGCGCTCGGAAAAATTGCTCTGTTCACTCACTGACGCACCTCGTCTGCGGGAAAAGCGCCACTTTAGCATGCGATTGCGGCTATCAGCAGGGTTTTGCCGCCGGCCTGTTCAAGAAACCAACGGTTGCCCGGCCTGCGCTTGCAATTGCCAGGGGCTTCCCCGATAATGCCAGCGCTCTCAACATGAGAGCTCGTCAATGGGGGCCCTGTTGGTTCTCCCGCAACGCTAACTTGTGAACTCGGTCAGGTCCGGAAGGAAGCAGCCGCAGCAGGCGACGCGTGTGCCGGGATGTAGCTGGCAGGGCCTCCACCATTTCTGCCCATGCAAAATCCCTGCGCGCAATGCGGCACAGCACCCTGTCGGCACTCCTTTGCCTGCCTGTCATCCGTGGAAATAAAGGTGAGTAACGAAACGACCTGCGGGGAGAAAACTTAGCGGACGTACTTCCAGACAGATCCGGGCACTTTGTCATAGAGCTTGTTCATGGTCAGCTCGGCCAGACGGTGATCGGCTGCGGAGTAGAATACCGCTAACTCATCATCGGGTAATTCATACTTGTTCTTTTCAATCACCCGTTCAAGGGTGTCAATTGAGCGACAACGACGCAGTCGCATCAAATAGTCTGTTTTGGTTAAGGCTGGGTTGCTCATAAATAAACCGGTCTCACTCTGATGCTAAAAGGAATGGCTGGGTTGCTGGAGATAAGCGCACTCTTCGGCAAACAGATTAAATAAGCGTTTTGCTGAACGTTGCCACCGTTGAAGATCCTGGGTATTGATTCCATAGCTGCTAAACAGCATAAAGGTATCATCAAGATATTCATCGATTTGCGTAATCAGCGCTTCATCTTCAACATGCTTAATTTTGTAATTCATCGTGAAAGAGGCGATATGCTCAATCAAATCGTTGAGCTGTAAATTGCCTGGCGAAGTGGGATCATTAACCCAGCCGTGATGGCTGTCGGTTAGCGTCGCCATACTTTCGTCAAACAGGTTCTCACACAGAAATTTAAGCTGGGCAATATCATGCCGTTTCGGTGAGTATTCGTCCATCTTTTTCCCCTCCATAGCGAGCACAGTTACCGCGACGCGGCGAGATTTGGAAAAGCTACCAGGGAGCGATCACGAATAAAAAGAAATCAGCGACCTTTTAAATATAATCCACAATCATTAGTTTTGCTCACCCAATTACTAAATATTACAATTCGTCGCACGGTGACGGGCGGGTATTGTCTATCACCTCAAACACCAGTGCACCGGGCGTTGTCTGGAACATAACTTCTTCACGTTGGGTAAAGGTTTCATTTAAATCAAGGCAGGGATTAAATAAATCCCACGTGAAATCGTAAAGCATTTTAAATCGTTTGTGGCCGACGGGCTGAATGGAAATAATGGTAAAACTGTCCGGAACTAATTGCGCGTTTTGAGAATACCACTGTAAATCGCCGGCAAGGTCCTGGGCTATTTTGAGAATATTCCCCTGGATAATCTGGCGTAACTTGCCGCAATCATCCTCATTCACGTCAATATCACTATGAATAATAGACTGCATTCTGCATCCCGTAAAAAGCAAGGAGAGTTCTATCATTGGCTTTCAGCTCTGACATTGCAAGCCATTGGTAAACAGAAAGGGCGATTGCTGCGATGGGCGCTGGCTTGATGGCACAAATCGCCCAGGCGTATCGCCGCTGATCAACTTTTGAAACACTTTCGTCCGCGCGTCACGATGACGCCATCAGGTAGTATATTGTTATGTTATAACATTTTGGTGGCGTATCATGAATCACAGTGGATTACTTCTCTCGCTCGGCGGGCGCCTGCTGGTAGCGCTACTGCTGAGTAGCCTGCTGGCTTTAGCCATCGTCTGGGGCCTGCACCAATGATGCGTTTTCATCGTCTGCAGGGCGGCTATCAGGGCAGGGCGGTGACGCCGGTGGTGAATGGCGAACTGGCGGCCGGCAGTATGACGGCACTGATCGGGGCCAACGGAACGGGCAAATCAACCTTGCTCAAAACTATCGCCGGACTGCTGCCGCCAGTGGCGGGACGCTGTGAACTGCAGCTGCCGCGAAAAGCGCTGGGCTGGTTGCCGCAGCGCAGCGAGCTGGACACCCGCTTCCCGCTCACCGTCTATGAGCTGGTAGCAATGGGCTGCTGGCCGCGCTGCGGCTGGTTCGGTGGCATCACGCGTGCGCTGAGGCAGGAGATTGATGCCGCGCTGGAGGCGGTGCAGATGCGCGACTTCGCCACTGCGCAGCCCGCGATGCTCTCCGGCGGGCAGTTGCAACGCGTGCTGTTTGCGCGCCTGATGCTCCAGCGCAGCCAGCTCTGGCTGCTGGACGAACCCTTCAACGGCATTGATACGCCGACGATAACCTTACTGATGTCGATTCTCGAACAGCAGCAGCGGGCGGGCACCACGCTGCTGGTTGTGCTGCACGACAAGCTGCTGGTGGCGCGCCATTTTCGTGACGTGCTGTCGCTGGATGAGCGTGACAGTGCGCAGCAACCGCGGCTGTGTCGGGTGGCGTCATGACGTTACTCCAGCCGTTTATTGAGTTTGGTTTTATGCGCCGGGCGCTGGTGGCCTGCATGGCGCTGGCGATCAGTGCAACGCCGCTCGGCGTCTTTCTCTCGCTGCGCCGTATGAGCCTGGTGGGCGATGCGCTGTCCCATGCGGTACTGCCGGGCGCTGCCATCGGCTATCTGGTGTCCGGCCTGTCGCTGGTGGCGATGGGCATTGGCGGCCTGATTGCCGGGCTGGCGGTGGCGCTGCTGTCCGGTGCGGTCAGCCGTTATACCCACCTGAAGGAAGATGCCAGCTTTTCCGGCTTCTATCTGGGTTCGCTGGCGCTCGGCGTCACGCTGGTATCACTGCGCGGTTCCAGTGTCGATCTGCTGCACGTGTTGTTCGGCTCGCTGCTGGCGGTGGATAACGGCGCGATTGTGCTGGTTGGCAGCATCGCCGCGTTCACCCTGCTGATGCTGGCCGTGATCTTCCGGCCGCTGGTCATTGATGCCTTTGATCCTGATTTTCTGCGTGCGCAGGGAAAATGGAGCGCACCGCTGGTGCACGGCATTTTCCTCACGCTGGTGGTGCTGAATCTGGTGGCGGGTTTTCAGGTGCTCGGCACGCTGATGTCCGTTGGGCTGATGATGCTGCCCGCCACCAGCGCGCGCTTCTGGAGCCGTCACCTTACTCGCATGCTGGCGATTGCCATGCTGCTGGCGCTGATCGCCGCCTTTATCGGCCTGTTGCTCTCCTGGCACTATGCACTGCCTGCCGGACCGGCGGTAGTACTGAGTGCGGCCGTACTGTTTTTGCTGTCTGTGTTGACAGGACCATGTGGCGGCCTGCTGCGCCGTCGATAATAAGATGACAAGGGGATAGGTATGAAGAAGTTACCGTTGAGTCTGGCGATTGGCGCGATGCTGATTAGCCCGCTGACGCTGGCAAAAACCGTTGATGCCGTAGCCAGTTTTACCGTGCTGGCTGACATCGTTAAACAGGTCGGCGGCGATCACGTTAAGGTGAAATCGCTGGTGGGGCCGGATGGCGATCCGCACACCTTTGAGCCGACGCCGCAGGATAGTCAGGCGCTGGCGCAGGCCGATGTGGTGTTCGTCAGCGGGCTGGGCATGGAAGGCTGGATGGACCGGCTGATTAGCGCGTCCGGCTACAAGGGCACGGTGGTGGTCGCCTCGAACGGCGTCAATACGCGCAAAATGGAGGAGGATGGCAAAACCATCACCGATCCACACGCGTGGAACAGCATGCACAACGGCGTGATCTACGCCACCAACGTGATGAACGCGCTGATCAAAGCCGATCCGGACGATGCCGCCGACATCCGTCACAGCGGTGAACGCTATATTCAGCAGTTGCAGAAGCTGGATAGCTGGGCCAAAAGTGAATTTGCCGGCGTGGCGCAAAGTAAACGCAAGGTACTCACCAGCCATGATGCCTTTGGCTATTTCGGCCAGCGCTACGGCGTGACATTCCTCGCGCCGGTGGGCTTCTCAACCGAAGCGGAAGCCAGCGCCAGCGATGTCGCCGCTATCATCAAACAGCTCCGGGCCGAGCACATCACCACCTACTTTATGGAGAATCAGACCGATCCGCGTCTGGTGAAACAGATCGCCAGTGAAACCGGTGCGCAACCCGGTGGCGAGCTCTATCCGGAAGCGCTGTCAGCGGCCAGCGGGCCGGCGCCTACCTATGAGGCGGCGTTTAAGCACAACGTGGAAACTCTGCTGCACAGCATGAAGTAAAAAAAAGGCCGGGGAGCATCCCGGCCAATTATCACGACACATTCCTAACGTTTTTTCTTTCTTCCCTGCACCGCCTTAAAGCGCGGGTTGGTTTTGCAAATCACATAAATACGACCTTTACGCCGCACGACTTTGCAATCTTTGTGACGGGTCTTGGCAGACCGCAATGAACTGACAACTTGCATGTGGCTGAACTCCGGTTATTTGCTGCGCGTCAGGAAGCTGCCAAAACGCTTGTTGAAGCGTGCGGCGCTGCCCTCTTTGGCAAACTCTTTCTGTTTACCGGTGTAGTAAACGTGCGACTTCGACGACACATCGAGCGTGACGTACGGCAGCTCTTCGCCCTCAAACTGGATGGTACGGTCGGTCTGAATCGTTGAGCCGACTTTGAAGTATTCGTCGACGGTGGTGTCGTGGAACACCACAGGACGGTAGTGCGGATGAATGTTTGGTTTCATAATAGCGCTCTCGTGTAATGTTATAATATAACAATATTATGAACCTCACGCCGCAGGATTGCAACCACGCGTCCGGTGCGGGTTTGTCATGGAACGTGCGGGCAGGGGGAGTGCGCAATAAAAAAGGCCGCTTGCGCGGCCTTTTAGCAGAGAGAAACTATCAGTGAGGGTGATCGACCGGATGGCCCTGTTCCAGCTCAGACTTATTCTTGCTGAAACGGCGGCGCACCACCACGAAGAACACCGGCACGAAGAAGATCGCCAGCGCGGTGGCCGTCACCATCCCGCCCATTACGCCGGTACCGACGGCGTTCTGTGCGCCGGAGCCGGCACCGCTGCTGATCGCCAGCGGCAGTACGCCGAGGATGAACGCCAGCGACGTCATCAGAATCGGACGCAGACGCATACGTGAGGCTTCCAGCGTTGACTCGACCAGCCCTTTGCCTTCCTTCTCCATCAAATCCTTGGCGAATTCGACGATCAGGATGGCGTTCTTCGCCGAGAGACCAATGGTGGTCAACAGGCCCACCACAAAGTACACGTCGTTACTCAGACCGCGCAGCGTGGTGAAGAGCAGGGCGCCAATCACACCCAGCGGCACCACCAGCATGACCGCGAACGGAATCGACCAGCTCTCATACAGCGCGGCCAGACACAGGAACACCACAATCAGCGAAATGGCGTACAGTGCAGGCGCCTGGTTGCCGGACAGGCGTTCCTGATAGGACATGCCGGTCCAGTCGTAGCCGATACCCGCAGGCAGCTTCGAGGCGAGGCTCTCCATCAGGTTCATGGCATCACCCGAGCTCTTGCCCGGTGCTGCCTGACCCAGGATCTCCATTGATGGCAGACCGTTGTAACGCTCCAGACGCGGTGAACCATACTGCCACTTCGCCGAAGAGAAGGCAGAGAATGGCACCATGGTCCCGGCGCTATTGCGCACGTACCATTTGCTGATGTCATCCGGCAGCATGCGCGAGTCGGCCTGACCCATCACGTACACTTTCTTCACGCGACCACGGTCGATGAAGTCGTTGACGTAAGAACCACCCCAGGCCGCACCCAGCGTGGTGTTGATGTCGGACAGTGACACACCAAGCGCCTGCGCTTTTTCCTGATCGATAATCAGTTTGTACTGCGGCGTATCTTCCAGCCCGTTTGGACGCACGCCCACCAGCGTATCCGGATGCTGGGCGATCATGCCAAACAGCTGGTTACGCGCGGCGGTCAGCTTCTCATGGCCGAGGTTACCCTGATCGATCAGCTGGAAGTCGAAACCGGTGGCGTTACCCAGTTCGATAATGGCCGGCAGGTTGAACGGGAACACCATGGCATCTTTAATCTGACCCAGCGCCTGCATTGCACGTCCGGCAATCGCCGGCACTTTCAGGCTGGCATCACCACGCTCATCCCATGGCTTCAGGCTGACGAAGGCGATACCGGTGTTCTGTCCACGACCGGCGAAGCCAAAGCCGTTAACGGTAAACACCGAATTCACGCTGTCTTTCTCTTTGGTCAGGAAGTAATCCGTAACCTGATCCAGCACTTTCTGCGTCCGTTCCTGAGTCGCACCGGCAGGCAGCTGCGCCTGCGCCAGTAACAGCCCCTGATCCTCTTCCGGCAGGAACGAGGTAGGCAGTTTCAGGAACAGGTAAGCCATGCCGACCACAATCAGCAGATAAATCAGCAGATAGCGACCGGTGCTGCGCACAATGTGACCGACGCTGTCGACGTAATGGTTGGTGCTCTTATCAAACAGGCGGTTAAACCAGCCGAAGAAACCGGTGGTTTTGCCGTGTTCGCCTTTTTTGATGGGCTTCAGCATGGTGGCACACAGCGCTGGCGTCAGAATCAACGCCACCAGCACCGACAGCGCCATCGCCGAAACGATGGTGATCGAGAACTGACGATAAATCACCCCGGTTGAGCCGCCGAAGAACGCCATCGGGATAAATACCGCTGACAGCACCAGCGCGATGCCAACCAGCGCGCCCTGAATCTGTTCCATCGAGCGTTTGGTGGCTTCTTTCGGCGGTAATCCTTCTTCCGCCATGACGCGCTCAACGTTTTCCACCACCACGATGGCGTCATCCACCAACAGGCCGATGGCGAGCACCATGCCGAACATCGTCAGGGTGTTTATCGAGTAGCCAAAGGCACTGATGATGGCAAAGGTGCCCAGCAGCACCACCGGCACGGCGATGGTAGGAATCAGCGTCGCGCGGAAGTTCTGCAGGAACAGATACATTACCAGGAACACCAGCACGA
Source organism: Pantoea sp. SGAir0184 (assembly GCF_043544755.1). NCBI lineage: Bacteria > Pseudomonadati > Pseudomonadota > Gammaproteobacteria > Enterobacterales > Erwiniaceae > Pantoea > Pantoea sp. SGAir0184. The sequence continues at coordinate 3,154,395 of NZ_CP028050.1, read as the reverse complement.
TGGCTTCGAACAGCGTTTTCACCACTTCGAAAATGGAGATCTTAACGAATGGCGTGGTGTCGTACGGGTAAACGGTTTTCATGCCGGCCGGGAAGAACGGTTCCAGCTTAGCCAGTTCCGCTTTCACCGCGTCGGCGGTATCCAGTGCGTTGGCGCCGGTCGCCAGTTTGACACCGATACCGGAGGCTGGTTTGCCGTTATAGCGGGCAATGATCTCGTAGTTTTCACCGCCGAGTTCAATCTTCGCGACATCGCGCAGGCGCACCTGTGAGCCGTCCTGATTGACCTTCAGCATGATGTTGCCGAACTCTTCGGTCGAGGTCAGACGCGTCTGGGCAATGATCGAGGCGTTAAGCTGCTGACCTGGCACCGGTGGGGTACCGCCCAACTGACCAGCGGCCACCTGGGTGTTCTGGGTTTGCAGCGCGCTGATCACATCCACCGGCGTCAGCTGGTAGTTGTTAAGCTTGTGCGGATCGAGCCAGATACGCATCGCATACTGCGCACCAAACACCTGAGTGTCACCGACGCCAGGCGTACGGCTGATCGGATCTTTGATGTTCGACGCTACGTAGTCTGAGATGTCGTTCTGCGTCATGCTGCCATCTTCGCTGACGAAACCGGCGACCATCAGGAAGCTGCTGGAGGATTTTTTCACCTGAATCCCCTGCTGCTGTACTTCCTGCGGCAGCAGTGGCATCGCCAGCTGCAGTTTGTTCTGCACCTGCACCTGAGCAATGTCGGCATCAGTGCCAGACTGGAAGGTCAGCGTCAGCGTCAGCGTACCAGAAGAGTCACTGCTCGAGGACATATACATCAGCCCGTCGATGCCGTTCATATTCTGTTCGATAACCTGCGTTACCGAATCCTGTAGCGTTTTCGCATCTGCACCCGGATAAGATGCCTGGATTTCAACTGCCGGCGGCGCAACGTTGGGATATTGCTCGATCGGCAGTTTGATAATCGATAGCGCACCCGCCAGCATAATAATGATGGCAAGCACCCAGGCAAAAATGGGGCGATCGATAAAGAACTTAGCCATGTATCAACGGCTCCTGTTTATGACGATGATTTAGCAGACTGAGATTCCGGTGCGGCTTTGGCATCATCTTTGACTTCCTGCGGCGTCACCTGAGCACCCGGTTTAGCACGCTGAATACCGACGGTAATCACGCGATCGCCCTCTTTCAGGCCATCGGTCACCAGCCATTTGTCGCCAAACGCCTGGTTCGCGGTAATCTTACGCACTTCGACTTTATTATCCGCGCCCACGACCATCGCGGTGGCTTCACCGGTTGGCGTGCGGGTTACGCCGGTCTGCGGTACCAGCAGCGCCGTCGGGTTAGTGCCCTCATCCAGACGTGCACGCACGAACATGCCCGGCAGCAAACGATGATCCGGATTCGGGAAAATCGCGCGCAGGGTAATCGAGCCAGTGGTTTCATCCACGGTAACATCAGAGAATTCCAGTGTGCCCGGCTGGCTGTATGCGCTACCGTTCTGCATCAGCAGGGTAACGTTAGCTTTGCCGTCGTTCTGTTTCAGCTGACCAGACTCCAGCTCGCCGCGCAGGCGCAGGAAATCATCGCTGGACTGGGTCACATCGACGTACATCGGGTCGAGTTGCTGCACGGTCGCCAGCGCGGTGGTCTGGCCGTTCGACACCAGCGCACCTTCCGTCACCGAGGATTTACCAATGCGGCCGCTGATTGGCGAGGTCACTTTGGTATACGCCAGGTTAATGCGGGCGGTTTCCACATTGGCCTGCGCCGCCTGTACGGCTGCGGCGGTCTGCGCGGCGGTGGCCGCGGCGTTATCGTAGTCCTGCTGGCTGATATATTTGGTACCCAGCAGTGGCTTGTAACGATTCACCGTCAGCTGGGCAACGCGCGCGTTGGCCTGAGCCTGGGCTAAATCGCCTTTTGCGCTGTCGTATGCGGCCTGATAGGTGGCGGGATCGATCTGGTACAGCGAATCGCCGGCTTTAACATCACTGCCTTCAACAAAATTACGCTTGAGAATGATACCTGACACCTGCGGACGCACTTCAGCCACGCGGAACGCCGAAGTACGGCCTGGCAGTTCGGTGGTGATTTTCAGGGGCTCGTTTTTTAACGTGACAACACCCACTTCCGGGGGCTGCTGCTGGGCGGCTTGCTGGGATTTATTATCATCACATCCTGTTAACAAAAAGCTGCCTGTAAGCATCACGGCGGCCGCCAGAGGCGCTAATCCTCTGTTTTTATTCATAAATAAACCTCTAGTGTCCGATATCAAATGATCAATGGATCACAAACCTTTAAACCCATTGCTGCGTTAAAACACGGGTCGTGCTATGGTACATACATTCACAAATGTATGTAAACTTGCCAGTTTGTAAAAACAGTCCTCTATGGCACGAAAAACCAAAGCGCAAGCACTTGAAACGCGACATCAAATTCTGGATGCCGCTTTAGCTCACTTTTCTGAACACGGTGTGGCCGCCACTTCACTGGCGGATATCGCCGCGGCCGCTGGCGTCACGCGTGGCGCTATCTACTGGCATTTTAAAAATAAAGCCGATCTGTTACAGGAGATCTGGCTGCGCTGCGACGCCGGGCTCGACGATGTGGAACTTGAGTATCAGACAAAATACCCTGGCGATCCACTTTCTGTAATGCGTTCGATGCTGATCTATATCCTTGAAGCCACAGCAAAGGATCCACAAAGACGCGCATTAATGGAGATTATCTTCCATAAATGTGAGTTCGTTGGCGAAATGTCGACGTTAATGGCGATGCAGCAGGGGCTGCTGCAGGCGTGTTATGACCGCATCGAAGAGGTGCTGCGCAGCTGTATCGAGGCCGGGCAGCTCCCGGCCAGCCTCAACACCCGTCAGGCGGCGCTGCTGATGCGCGGCTACATCAGCGGCATGATGGAGAGCTGGTTGTTCAATCCGCAAAGTTTTGATCTGGTGAGTGAAGCGCCGCAGGTGGTCGAGGCCTTTATAGATATGCTGCGCCTGAGCCCGACGCTCGCCGGCACGCGCTAAGCGGTGCGCTCGGCCGCCAGCTTCTGCTCATAATCGCGCTGGACAATCGCCAGCGCAGCCAGCACCGTGACCGTGGGCACCTGGTTTTCCTCCAGCAGCTGAATTAAATCGACCGCCAGCTTGATGTCATCCGGCGCGGTATCCAGCGTCATAGTGTCTCCTAAATACGTAGTTTAGCGGCGACCAGCAGCATCAGCAGGGCACCGGCCAGCGCCACGGCAAAGCCCATCGGATGAAGCGTACCAAGGTCACCCGTGGTGAAATACGTGGCGATGTAGCCGCCAATCAGCGCGCCGATCACCGCCAGCACCAGCGTCGGCACCAGTCCGCCGGGACGGCCGGGAAACACCCTCCGCTTCAGCCAGCCGGCAGCCAGGCCAATAATAATCCAGATGATAAGGGTCATGCTTCTCCTCCCGTCAGCGCTGTTTCCAGTATAGAGGAAAGCGAACGGCTTACTGCTGCGCCGCGATCTCCAGTTTATGCAGTGCGGCGCGGCAGCGCGCCAGCCGCTCCTGCAGAATCTCCACCTCGCGCATCAGCTGCTGCTGCACGCTCAGCGTTTCAGCGCGCGCCAGGTGCTGTTCGCGCTGCTGCAGCATGGCCAGCAATCGCGTTTCGTAGCCGCGGTACTCATCACGCTTCGGCTGCAGCGGATCGCGACGCGGCTGTTCACGCACCACGCGCAGTTGCTGGCTACTGCACTCGCGCTGCAGCGCGGCAATCTGGTCCAGCACCTTCTGCGCCAGCCACTGGCTGCGCGACGCATCACTGTCGGACGCCGCGAGCTGCGCCGCATTGTGCTGCAGCTCTTGCAGATAGTCAGCCAGCCGCGTGCCTTTACAGCGAAACAGCTGCGCGTCAAAGCGCGGCTGACGGCAGCTACCGTCCGGCTGCTGCGCAATCTGCTGGCGCAGCGTGTCAATCATAGCGTGAAGACGCTGTTGGGCGGGCAGTTGAGGCATCACTTCGATTCCGTCTGTGTTAACGTAGCGCTGTTGTGACATTTTTCAGGCATCTGGCATGCAGCGCATTTTACTGTTAAGCCTTGGCTGGCTGGCGATTGTGCTGGGCACGCTGGGCATTGTATTACCTTTACTACCGACCACGCCATTCGTGTTGCTGGCCGCCTGGTGTTTTGCCCGCTCGTCGCCGCGCTTTCATCACTGGCTGCTGTGGCGCTCGCCGTTTGGCCGCTATCTGCGTCACTGGCAGCAGCATCGCGCCATGCCGCCCGGTGCCAAAAGCCGCGCCATGTTGCTGATTGTCATCACCTTTGCGGTTTCAATCTGGCTGGTGAAGCTGCTGTGGCTGCGCATCCTGCTCGGTGTGATGCTGGCGCTATTGTTGCTCATGCTGTGGCGCATCCCGGTTGTAGCAGAAAGTGCGAACCCGCACGAACCGTAGCATCAGGGTTGCATTTAGCCGGCTGTTTGCTTAGATTTGGGCATCTTCGTGCGTGGCTTCCCTTTGAGAAACGACTTCGCTTAACCCGGTTTCCGGGTATTGGCGCTGTTGAAGCTGCGCGTTTTAGATATTTTTCCAGGCGTAACCTTTATGACCGCAACTGCGCAGCAGCTTGAACTGATCAAAAACAGCATCAAAAGCATTCCTGACTATCCGAAGCCGGGCATCCTGTTCCGTGACGTCACCAGTCTGATGGAAGATCCGCAGGCGTATGCCGCAGCGATCGCCATTCTGGTGGAGCGTTATCGTAATAAAGGCATCACCAAAGTGGTGGGCACCGAAGCGCGTGGCTTCCTGTTCGGGGCGCCGGTTGCGCTGGGTCTGGGCGTGGGATTTGTGCCGGTGCGCAAGCCGGGCAAACTGCCGCGTGAAACTTTCAGCGAAAGCTATGAACTGGAGTACGGTTCAGACGCGCTGGAACTGCACAAAGACGCCATCAAACCCGGCGATGTGGTGCTGGTGGTGGACGATCTGCTGGCTACCGGCGGCACCCTTGAAGCCACGGTGAAACTGATTCGTCGTGCGGGCGGTGAAGTTAAAGATGCCGCGTTCGTGATCAACCTGTTTGATTTAAGCGGCGAAGCGCGCCTGAACGCGCTGGGTATCGACTGCTACAGCCTGGTCAACTTCCCCGGCCACTAAGGCCATCGCGCCGCCCGCCTTGATGCCCGGCGGCGCCTCTCTTCGCACTCCCTGACAGGCGTATTCCGCCCTGAAGCGCAGCGCGCGACGTATCACGGGTATAGGCATATCCGGCTGTGGCTGTTACACTCCTGTCAAAATAAACAGGGTTTGCGTCACCGCATTTTTCCCCTAAGTCCCACGGCAGAATCGGCGCAACTGAGCGTGCTGCTGTGCCAGGTTAAACAACTCCAGTGATTGAATCCACATGAGCTATCAGGTACTTGCGCGAAAATGGCGTCCCCAGGCTTTCGCCGACGTAGTCGGTCAGGAACATGTGCTGACGGCGCTGGCTAACGGGTTGTCACTGGGACGCATCCATCATGCCTATCTGTTTTCCGGCACGCGCGGCGTGGGGAAAACCTCGATTGCGCGTCTGCTGGCCAAAGGCCTCAACTGCGAAACCGGTATCACGGCCACGCCGTGTGGACAGTGCGATAACTGTCGCGAGATTGAACAGGGGCGCTTTGTCGATCTGATCGAAATCGATGCCGCCTCGCGCACCAAAGTGGAAGACACGCGCGACCTGCTGGATAACGTGCAGTATGCGCCCGCACGCGGGCGCTTTAAGGTCTATCTGATCGATGAAGTGCACATGCTGTCGCGCCACAGCTTTAATGCGCTGCTGAAAACGCTGGAAGAGCCGCCGTCACACGTGAAATTCCTGCTGGCGACCACCGATCCGCAGAAGCTGCCGGTAACCATTCTGTCGCGCTGCCTGCAGTTCCACCTGAAAGCCCTCGACGTCGAACAGATTCAGCAGCAGCTGGCGCACGTGCTGCAGCAGGAGCAGATTGACGCCGAGCCGCGCGCGCTGCATCTGCTGGCGCGCGCCGCCGACGGCAGTATGCGCGATGCGCTCAGCCTCACCGATCAGGCGATTGCCATGGGGCAGGGCAGCGTCACGCGCGACAGCGTGGCGCAAATGCTGGGCACGCTGGATGATGAACAGCCGCTGGCGCTGATTGAAGCGCTGGTGGAAGGCAACGGCGAACAGGTGATGGCGCTGCTGAATCAGGCCGCATCGCGCGGCGTGGAGTGGGAGGCGCTGCTGGTGGAGATGCTGCGTCTGCTGCACCGTATCGCGATGGTCCAGCTGCTGCCCAGCTCGCTTGGCGAAGATGATGCCAGCCAGGCGCAGCGCCTGCGCGAACTGGCGCGCGTGCTGCCGCCTGCTGACGTTCAGCTCTATTATCAGACGCTGCTGATGGGGCGCAAAGATTTGCCGCTGGCGCCGGATCGTCGGCTGGGCGTGGAAATGACGCTGCTGCGTGCGCTGGCGTTTCATCCGCAGGCCACCATTGCTGAACCGGTGGCGCGCCCGTCGCTGACGCCGCAGGCCGCGCCGGCCGTTGCCGCGCCAGCGCCTCAGACCAAAGCCGCACCCGCTGTGGCCGCGCAGCCGCAGATGGCACCGCCGATGGATGAGTCGCCACCGCCGGCCGATGATTATCCCGATATGGCACCGGCCCCGGATAACTTGCCCGACGCCACCAGTCAGCTGTTACAGGCGCGGACGCAGCTGCTGCGTCAGGGAGCCGGCAAAGCAAAAAAGAGTGAGCCGGCAGCGCGTTCCGCGCGGCCGGCAAACCCGGCGCTGGAACGTCTGGCAAGCGTCACCGAGCGCGTGCAACAGCGCGCGTCTGAGCCGGCGGTAAAAGCGCCGGCGAAACCGGAAGCGTATCGCTGGAAAGCCCAGCAGCAGGAGGAGATCAAGCCGGAGCCGGTGGCGACGCCAAAAGCCTTGCGTTCTGCGCTGGAGCATGAGAAAACGCCAGAGCTGGCGCTCAAACTGGCGGAAGAGGCGCTGCAGCGCGATGCCTGGGCGGCGGAAATCGCCACGTTGACGCTGCCGAAGCTGGTCCAGCAGGTCGCGCTGAACGCGTGGAAAGAGGTGAATGAGCAGGGCGTGACGCTGCATTTGCGCAGCAGCCAGCGTCATCTCAACTCTGCCCCGGCGCGCCAGGCGATTCAGGACGCGCTGAGCCAGGCGGCCGGCCAGACGGTTGAACTGACCATCGTGGAAGACGATAATCCGGCGGTATTGACGCCGCTGGAGTGGCGTCAGGCCATTTATGAAGAGAAACTGGCGCAGGCGCGTCAGTCGATCGAAAGCGATACCCACATTCAGACGCTGCGTCGCTTCTTTGATGCGGACCTGGATGAAGAGAGTATCCGACCCGTATGATCACGCTGTCGCGCAGCGTTGCGCGCAGCCCCAGCAGAGAGAGAAAACTATGTTTGGTAAAGGCGGATTGGGCAACCTGATGAAACAGGCCCAGCAGATGCAGGATAAAATGGCCAAAGTTCAGGAAGAGATCGCCGCACTGGAAGTCACCGGCGAATCAGGGGCTGGCCTGGTCAAAGTGACCATCAACGGTGCGCACAACTGCCGCCGCGTGGAAGTCGATCCCAGCCTGCTGGAAGATGACAAAGAGATGCTGGAAGATCTGATCGCTGCGGCGTTCAACGATGCGGCGCGCCGTATTGATGAAACGCAGAAAGAGAAGATGGCGTCCGTCTCTGCCGGTATGCAGCTGCCGCCTGGCTTCAAGATGCCGTTCTGATGCAAACCAGTCCACTGCTTGAAGCTTTGATGGAGTCGCTGCGCTGTTTGCCGGGCGTTGGCCCGAAATCGGCGCAGCGCATGGCGTTTCATCTGTTGCAGCGCGATCGCAGCGGTGGCATGCGTCTGGCGCAGGCGCTGACCCGCGCCATGGCAGAGATCGGCCACTGTTCCGACTGCCGCACCTTCACCGAGCAGGAGATCTGCACCATCTGCGCCAATCCCCGCCGTCAGCAAAACGGCCAGATTTGCGTGGTGGAGAGCCCGGCGGATATCCACGCCATCGAGCAGACCGGCCAGTTTGGCGGTCGCTATTTTGTGCTGATGGGCCATCTGTCGCCGCTGGACGGCATCGGCCCGCAGGATATTGGCCTGGATCGGCTGGAGCAGCGCCTTGAACGTGAGACGCTGCAGGAGGTGATCCTCGCCACCAACCCCACGGTGGAAGGCGAAGCCACGGCTAACTATATCGCCGAGCTGTGCGGCCAGTATGGCGTTGACGCCAGCCGCATTGCGCACGGGGTTCCGGTCGGCGGTGAACTGGAAATGGTCGACGGCACAACGCTGTCGCACTCGCTTGCCGGACGGCACAAGATTAAATTCTGACCACTTGCCGGTATCCTGCTGCGATACCGGCTTGAAATTCTTCCCACCATCCCCATTTCACTCTCAACAATTGATCAACCCCGATTCTGTTGAGGTAGCAATGACCATGAAAGGACAAGAGACGCGTGGCTTCCAGTCAGAGGTAAAACAACTTCTGCACCTGATGATCCATTCCCTCTATTCAAACAAAGAGATTTTCCTGCGTGAACTGATCTCCAACGCCTCCGATGCGGCTGACAAGCTGCGCTTCCGCGCACTGTCGACGCCGGATCTGTATGAAGGCGATGGCGACCTGCGCGTGCGTATCTCGGTCGACAAGGAAAAACGCACGCTGACGCTGAGCGATAACGGCATCGGGATGCGCCGTGATGAGGTGATTGAAAACCTCGGCACCATCGCGAAATCCGGCACCAAAGCGTTTCTGGAATCGATGGGTTCCGATCAGGCAAAAGACAGCCAACTGATCGGCCAGTTCGGCGTCGGTTTCTACTCGGCGTTTATCGTGGCTGACAAAGTGACGGTACGCACCCGTGCTGCGGGCGCCAAAGCCGACGAAGGCGTGTTCTGGGAATCCGCCGGCGAAGGCGAGTATACGCTGGCGGAGATTGAGAAAGCCGATCGCGGCACCGAAATTACGCTGCACTTCCGTGAAGGCGAAGATGACTTCCTCGACGCGTGGCGCGTGCGCAACGTGATCAGCAAATATTCCGATCACATCGCGCTGCCGGTGGAGATCGAGACCAAAGACGAAGAGAACGATACCGTCACCTGGGAGAAGATCAACAAAGCCCAGGCGCTGTGGACGCGCAACAAAGGCGAAATCAGCGACGAAGAGTACAACGAGTTCTACAAACACATCGCCCATGATTTCAGCGATCCGGCCATCTGGAGCCACAACCGCGTCGAAGGTAAGCAGGAGTACACCAGCCTGCTGTACATCCCGTCGCGTGCGCCGTTCGACATGTGGAACCGCGACAGCAAGCACGGTCTGAAACTGTACGTGCAGCGTGTCTTCATCATGGATGACGCGGAACAGTTCATGCCCAACTACCTGCGCTTTGTGCGTGGCCTGATTGATTCCAGCGATCTGCCGCTCAACGTTTCCCGTGAGATCCTGCAGGACAGCCGCGTCACGCAGAGCCTGCGCGCCGCGCTGACCAAACGCAGCTTGCAAATGCTGGAAAAACTGGCCAAAGACGACGCAGAGAAATATCAGCAGTTCTGGAAAGAGTTCGGTCTGGTGCTGAAAGAGGGCCCGGCGGAAGATCATGCCAACCAGGAGGCGATTGCTAAACTGCTGCGTTTCGCCACCACCCAGAGCGAAGGCGCGGCGCAAACCGTTTCGCTGGAAGATTACGTTAGCCGCATGGTTGAAGGGCAGGAGAAGATTTACTACATCACTGCCGACAGCTATGCCGCCGCGAAAAGCAGCCCGCATCTGGAGCTGTTCCGTAAGAAAGGCATCGAGGTCCTGCTGCTGTCCGATCGTATCGACGAGTGGATGATGAGCTACCTCACTGAGTTCGATGGCAAAGCGTTCCAGTCGGTGAGCAAAGCGGATGAGTCGCTGAGCAAGCTGGCGGACGAAGAGACGGAAGCGCAGAAGGAAGCGGAAAAAGCGCTGGAGCCGTTCGTCGATCGCGTGAAAACCTTGCTGGGCGAGCGCGTCAAAGAGGTGCGCCTGACCCATCGCCTCACCGACACGCCGGCGATTGTCACCACCGACGCCAACGAAATGACCACGCAGATGGCGAAGCTGTTCGCTGCAGCCGGTCAGGATGTGCCGGAAGTGAAGTACATCTTTGAGATCAACCCGGAGCATACGCTGGTGAAACGCGTGGCTGATACGCAGGATGAAGCGCGCTTTGCGGAGTGGGTTGAACTGTTGCTGGATCAGGCGCTGCTGGCTGAGCGCGGCACGCTGGACGATCCTAACCAGTTTATCCGCCGCATGAATCAGTTGCTGACGGCGTAACGCGGTGCGGTAATCGAAACGGTCGGCATAAAGGTACGACCGGGCACATGGGTAACAGATCAGACCGGGCACACAGGTAACACTTTTTGTGGTCAGTCGATCCGGATAATACGCTTTTCTGCCCGGTCATAATACGCAAGGATGAGCCTGTCGAAGAGGATGACGTCAATGCCGTCGTCCACTTCCAGGAACCGCACGTACTCGCCCCGTAACGCTGCGCTCAGGAAGGTCCGCCCGTTCAGCCTCAGGTCGCCTTTTTCACCGACTTTGTACAGCTTCGCCCCCTCCGGATAACCCACCTCCGGCACTTTTCCGTTCCATTTCCGCGGTGAAGGCGTCCATATTTTTGCGGGCGGCTGCTGCCCGTGCGCCTCATGCGGCTTTTCCTGATTGAACTCGTTCCGCCATCCGCTGCACCACGCCTGCTGCTCTGGCAGCGAGCCAAAGACGTCGTGATGGCTCATGGCGACCTTCAGCGACCGGTGCATCCGCTCGTGGCGGGCGTTCTGCCCCGGACAGCCCGGCGCGGTTCTTTCCGGCTGTATCCCCAGTTTTATCAGCCACACGCTCAGCTGCGTCAGCGCGAGGATGCCCGGCGCAACGAAGGGCGAGCCGTTGTCGGTGCGGATAACGTCGGGCAGCCCGCCTTCCAGGAAGGCCTTTTCCATGCAGCCGCGCACGAACACCGTGGTCTCCGACGTGCCCGGCTCGCAGGACAGCAGGTAGCGGCTGTGGTTATCGGTGAGCGTGAAGGGGCGGCACCAGCTGCCGTCTTTCAGGCGGAAGCGCCCTTTAAAATCAGCGCTCCAGACGTGGTTATTCCTCACGGGTGTCGTGAGACTGCGCAGGTTGCCCGGCGTTCGCTTACGCGGCGTCCGCGGCTGCACCATTCCCGCCGCCTTCAGCAGGTCGCCGATGGTGCTGGCGGCGGGCACGATGAAGTCAGCGCCGTTGCTGAGGAACCAGTGGCGGATTTTTTTTGGCCCCCAGTCGGGGTGCTGCTGGCGGAACTGAACAAGGCGCGCGGCGATGTCGGGGGCGATTTTATCGGGCTGGAGATGGCGGGCGCGGGAGAGATTTTCAAGCGAGGAGAGCTCGCCGGGGTTAAAGCGGCTGAGCCACTTGTAGCCGGTTTTGCGGCTGATGCCGTGGCGGTGACACAGCTGCGTCATGGATTCCCCGCCTGCCTGGCAGGCGAGGATGAATTCAAGGCGTTGCATGGTAACAGTCTCAGTCCAGGGCATAGTGAGTCTCCTCTGCTATGCCGTTTATAACTGTTACCCATGTGCCCGGTCTAAAGTGTTACCCATGTGGCCGGTTTGTACCTAAATGCCGACCCTACAGGTTACCTGTCACCGATTCGACAACTGTCCACTCTCTGTAGGGTCGTCATTAATGACGACCTTTTTTATTTATGCCGCCCTTGCTTACTTCAGCGCTTCATCCCGCAGCCAATCCCGGAACAACGTAATCTCCGCATCGTGCTGGCGTGACCGCTTGGTCATCATCCAGGTGGCACGGTCGGCGCGCACAAACCCCAGCGGCGCAATCAGCGTGCCGTCGTTCAGCTCCTGACGCACCAGCAGGCGCGGCGCCACAATCACGCCCAGCCCGTTTCTCGCGGCCTGAATCGCCAGCGTCAGATTATCGAAATGTTTGCCCAGCCAAAAATTACCGCGCACGCCGCTGATCTTCGCCCATTCGGCCCAGGCCTGCAGGCGGGTATCGGCGTGCAAAAGCGGCAGCGACGCCAGATCCTGCTCGCTGTGAAAACGCGCCGCGTACTGTGGGGCGCACAGCGGGCCAACGTAATCATCGCTGATGAGCGAGGCATCTATGTCGTCGTCCGGCGCCTGTTCATAACTGAGGATCAGCACATCGGTGTGTTCGCTGCGCAGCTGAGCAATCTCGCCCTGCGGCTGAAATTGCACTTCAATATCGGGATAGCGCTGGTAAAAGCTGCTGATGCGCGGAATCAGCCACTGGGATAAAAAACTTGGGGTACAGGCGACGCTCAGATGATTGCGCATCCCGGTGCGAATACTTACGCAGGTGGTAGAGAGTTCGCTAAAGGCTTTCTGGCAGCTCACCAGCAGACGTTCGCCGTGAGAGGTTAAGCGCACGCGCCCGTTAGTGCGGATGAACAGGGGTTTGCCCATCCAGCTCTCCAGCTGGCGAATCTGATGGCTGATGGCGCTGTGGGTGACATGGAGACATTCGGCCGCGACGCTAAAGCTGCAATGCAGCGCCGCCTGATGAAAATAGTGCAGTGCACGTAACGACGGAAGCGCGGTCATACTCATCCCCTGTGTAAAAACCTAACAGGGATTGTCAGTTTATATCATTTTAATGTCCAGCCGCATTAACCTAACCTTTCCTGCTTAATCTGGCGGGTTGACGGACCGGCTTCGCTGTGTACACCAGCGGCGATGTCCGCTGCCAGCGCCAGCTTCACACAGCAGAATAACCAAGAGAAATGTCACGTGATGACTTCACAACAGGCTACTGCCAGGGCGGCGGCGCGCGATCGGCTGCGCGGCTTGCTGTCCCGTCACTATCGGCTGGAAAATTACGATCTGTTTTTTGCCCCTTCACTGCACATCGCGCGCGTGCTGCTCTCGCAACTGTTTCTGCGCCAGGAGCAGGCGCGCAATCAGACGCGCTACGCCGCGCAATATCCGGTCAGCGAACTCAGCGTGCTGCCGGCCCTGCCGATGATGGCGGGCAATATCGCGCTGGTCGATCACGTCGATATGCAGCAGGGCCGGGTGCGCAATCTGAACGCCTGCCAGAGCCAGGGCGTGACGCACGCGTCCGGCTCCTTCGCCAGCGTATTGCATAAACGACTCATCAGCGAGGCACGACTGTTTGTCACCCAGCTGAATCAGCATGCGATGCTGAGCGACGATCTGGTGCTGATTGCGCTGCGTACTCATGATTTTAGTACGCTGGTGCGCAGCGAACTGCGGCTGTTCGAACAGGGACTGGCGCTGGGTGACGCGCCGGAACGCGCGCTGGAGTGCATGGCGCAGGACGAATGGCAACCCTTCAACGTTGCCAGTGTCGATAGCCTGACGCTGGATACGCCGTTCACGCTGCAGTCGATTCACCAGCCCGGCCTGCCGTTTGCGCTGCTGCCCTTGCCGCCCGGCAGTGCGCTGCCAGCGTTGCCCGCGGATATGCAGCTGCTGCCCGCGCCGCATCGCCTGTTTTTGCCGGTCAGCGTACGCGGCAACGGCAATAAGCCGCAGAACGTCACCGCTGCGCTAAAAAAACGGCTGCGCGAGGTGCTCAGAGACAGCCGAAATTCTTAAAAACACGCCTGCTACTGGCGCACCGCGCTAAAGCAGGTCAAAGTAAGCCTTTCAGCGCCCGGGGGCCCGTTGCCTTGTGGTGTGCGGGTCATAATGGTATGTTCTTGGCCTTCTCAGATTGATCAATGCGATTCGCAAGGGGAATTACGCAATGCGTATTATTCTGCTCGGGGCACCGGGCGCAGGTAAGGGCACTCAGGCTCAATTCATCATGGAGAAATACGGTATTCCGCAGATCTCCACGGGCGACATGTTGCGTGCGGCTGTTAAAGCCGGCACCGAATTGGGCCAGCAGGCGAAAGCCATCATGGATGCCGGTAAACTGGTAACGGACGAGCTGGTGATTGCGCTGGTTAAAGAGCGTATCGCGCAGGAAGACTGCAAAAACGGCTTCCTGCTCGATGGTTTCCCACGCACCATTCCGCAGGCTGACGCCATGAAAGAGGCGGGCATCAAGGTGGATTACGTGCTCGAGTTCGCCGTACCGGACGAACTGATTGTCGATCGCATTGTCGGCCGTCGCGTGCATGCGCCGTCAGGCCGCGTTTACCACATCAAATACAATCCGCCAAAAGTGGAAGGTAAAGATGACGTGACCGGCGAAGAGCTGACCACGCGTAAAGATGACCAGGAAGAGACCGTGCGTAAGCGTCTGGTGGAATACCATCAGCTGACCGCGCCGCTGATTGCTTACTACAGCAAAGAAGCCGAAGCCGGTAACACCGAATACCACAAAATCGACGGCACCCGCCAGGTGACCGAAGTGAGTGCACAGCTGGCCGATATCCTCGGCTAAGTGGTGACCAGGGCCGGTTGTCCGGCCCTTTTGCAGCAATTGCTTTCCCCCTCCGCTTTTTCCGCTACAATTTCCCCCGATTCAGAACCATTGTCTGCGACATCAAGGAAATACAATGAGGCAAGATAAGCCTGGGGTTTTACTGGTTAACTTAGGTACACCAGACGCACCGACCACCGCGGCGGTGAAACGCTATCTGAAACAGTTCCTCGGCGATCCGCGCGTGGTGGATACGCCGCGCTGGCTGTGGTGGCCGATTCTCAATTTCATCATTCTGCCGTTCCGCTCGCCGCGCGTCTCGAAGCTGTACGCATCGGTGTGGATGGACGAAGGTTCCCCGCTGATGGTGTTCAGCAAGCGGCAGCGTGCCGCGCTGGCGCAGCGGCTGGATATGCCGGTAGAGCTGGGCATGAGTTACGGCCAGCCGAGCCTCAACGGTGCGGTTGAGCGTCTGCTGGCGCAGGGTGTCACCAAATTCATCGTGCTGCCGCTCTATCCGCAGTTCTCCTGCTCCACGGTGGCGGCAGTGTGGGATGGCCTGGCGGCCAGCTTTAAACCGCTGCGTTCCCTGCCGGAAGTAGCGTTTATCCGCGATTACGCCGAACATCCGGCCTATATCGCCGCGCTGAAGGCCTCGGTGGAGCGCTCGTTTGCCCAACACGGCGAGCCGGATCTGCTGGTGCTCTCTTACCACGGCATTCCGCAACGCTTCGCCAATGAAGGCGACGACTATCCGCTGCGCTGCAAAGACACCACCGACGCCCTGGCCGCCGCGCTCGGCATTGCGCCGCATAAAATCATGATGACCTTCCAGTCGCGCTTTGGCCGCGAGCCATGGCTGATGCCGTACACGGATGAGACCATGAAAAGCCTGCCGGCCAAAGGGATCAAACATGTGCAGGTGATGAGTCCGGGCTTTGCGGCGGACTGCCTCGAGACGCTGGAGGAGATCAGCGGCGAAAACTGCGAAATCTTCCTGCACGCTGGCGGCGAGAAATTTGAATACATTCCGGCGCTTAATGCGGATGATGAGCACATCGAGATGATGGTGCAGCTGGTACAAGCGCGCCGCTAAGGGTGCGGCAGAGAATGTGATATCATTCTCTGCCTGATTTTCCCTGACGGCAGCTTTCATGAAATTTCCCGGCAAACGCAAATCCAAACACTATTTTCCCGTCAACGCGCGCGATCCGCTGCTGCAGGCTTCCCAGCAGGAGCAGGAAGAGGGCAGCTGGGTGGTGGGTATCGACCAGACGCTGGTGGATATCGAAGCCAAAGTCGATGACGACTTCCTGCAGCGCTATGGCCTGAGCGCCGGTCATTCGCTGGTCATCGACGATGCGACCGCCGAAGCGCTGTATAACGAGCTGATGCGCGAGCAGCTGATCAGCCACCAGTTTGCCGGCGGTACCATCGGTAATACGCTGCACAACTACTCGGTGCTGGCTGATGACCGTTCGGTGCTGCTCGGCGTGATGTGTAACAACATCCAGATTGGCGGTTACGCCTATCGCTACCTGTGCAATACCTCCAGCCGCATGGACCTTAACTTCCTGCAGGGCGTCGATGGCGCCATTGGCCGCTGCTTTACCCTGATCGGTGAGCAGGGCGAGCGGACTTTTGCTATCAGCCCTGGCCTGATGAACCAGCTGCAGGCCGCCAGTATTCCGGAAGAGGTGATTGCCGGTGCGTCGGCGCTGGTGCTGACATCCTACCTGGTGCGCTGTCAGCCGGGCGAACCGATGCCGGAAGCGACGCTGCGGGCCATTGAGTTCGCCAAAAAGCACAATGTACCGGTGGTGCTGACGCTCGGTACCAAATATGTGATTCAGGATAACCCGCAGTTCTGGCGCGATTTCCTGCGCGAACACGTCTCGATTGTGGCGATGAATGAAGAGGAAGCGTTCGCGCTGACCGGCGAAGCGGATCCGCTGCTGGCCTCCAACATGGCGCTGGACTGGGTCGATCTGGTGCTGTGCACCGCCGGACCGACCGGGCTGTATATGGCCGGGTTCACCGAAGACGCCTTTAAGCGCAAAACCAATCATCCGCTGTTGCCGGGGGCGATTGCCGAGTTCAACCAGTTTGAGTTCAGCCGCGCCATGCGTCATCAGGATTGCCAGCAGCCGCTGCGGATCTTCTCGCACATTGCGCCTTACATGGGCGGTCCGGAGAAGATCATGAACACCAACGGTGCCGGTGATGGCGCGCTGGCGGCGCTGCTGCACGATATTACCGCCAACAATTTCCACCGTCAGAAAGTGCCAAACTCCAGCAAACACGCCCGCGAATACCTGACCTACTCGTCGCTGGCGCAGGTGTGCAAATATGCCAACCGCGTCAGTTATCAGGTGCTGAACCAGCACTCCCCGCGTCTGACGCGCGGACTGCCGGAGCGGGAAGACAGTTTAGAAGAGTCTTACTGGGACAGGTAATAACGGCGGGTTGACCAGCGATCCGTCATGGATGACTGCGCTGTGTAAAGCGGTGCGCATGAATGTGTGATGGATATCTGCGCTGTGCGAAACGATGCGCATGAATGCGTGATGGATATCTGCGCTTTGCGAAACGGTGCGCATGAATGCGCACCCTACATGGGTCTCCATGGCGGCGCATCCTATGGTAGGGTCGCCATTCATGGCGACCTGGCAAATTAATAACGTCTTAAATCGGGCACTCGCGCACAATCGGGTTTTGCGCGATCTCTTCCTGCAATACATGCAACATACTGTTGGCAATCTCCCGCTCGCCCATTACCACGCGATTGGCGCCACGCTCCATGATATAGGCCACTTCGTCGTCGTAATGCGCCCGGGCGATAATCTCAATATCTGCCCGCTTTTCGCGCGCGGCGGTAACAATTTCCCCGGCTTCATAGCCGTTGGGGATGGTCAGGAGCAGCCAGCGCGCGCAGTCAAGACGCGCTAAATCCATGGTATCGACTCGCGCCGCGTTGCCCAGCACGGCTTTGATGCCCTGTTCGCGCAGCGCTTCGACGCGCGGGCGCGAATTCTCCACCACCACCAGCGGCACATCAGCTTCCATCAGCTGCTGTCCCAGCAGGCTGCCGACGCGGCCATAACCCACAATCACCGCATGATTGCAGATATCCACCGGAATCTGCTTCTCTTCTTCAATTGCCTCTTCCAGCGTCTGCTCTTCCATGGTCTCGGTTTTATCGAGGTAGCGCTCCAGCACGGTAAACAGAATCGGGTTAAGCATGATGGAGAGAATCGCCGCCGCCAGCACCAGGTTGCGACCTTCATCGCTCAGCATACCGAGCGAAATCCCCAGTCCGGCGAGGATAAAAGCGAATTCGCCAATCTGCGCCAGGCTGACGGAGATGGTCAGCGCGGTGCGCCGTGAGTGGCCGAGCAGCGTGACCAGCAGCCAGGCGGCAATCGATTTACCCAGCACGATAATGGCCAGCGCACCCAGCACCGCCAGCGGCTGCTCCAGCAGGATCATCGGGTCGAAAAGCATGCCGACCGAGACAAAAAACAGCACGGCAAACGCATCGCGCAGCGGCAGCGTGTCGTGTGCCGCCCGGTGGCTGAGCTCTGATTCATTCAGCACCATGCCGGCAAAAAAGGCGCCGAGGGCAAAGGAAACATCAAAGAATTCCACCGCGCCAAACGCGATACCCAGCGCCAGCGCCAGTACCGACAGCGTAAACAGCTCGCGTGAACCGGTGGCGGCGCTTTTGGCCAGAATCCACGGCACCACGCGGCGGCCGACCACCATCATCAGCACCATAAAGGCAGCGACTTTGCCGATGGTCAGTAACAGGTCCCACGCCAGCAGCGTCGGGCTGGCATTTCCCTGCTCCAGCATGCCGGCGATGGCCGGCAGCAGCACCAGCGTCAGCACCATCACCAGGTCTTCGACGATCAGCCAGCCGATGGCGATTTGCCCGCGCTGGCTATCAATCAGTTGACGCTCTTCCAGCGCGCGCAGCAGCACCACGGTACTGGCGGTAGAGAGACACAGGCCAAACACCAGACCGGTCATCCATGACCAGCCCATCGCCCATGACAGACCCATTCCCAGCAGCGTGGCGACCGCGATCTGCGCGATGGCACCGGGAATGGCAATCGACTTTACCGACATCAAATCCTTTAGCGAGAAGTGCAGACCGACGCCGAACATCAGCAGAATAACGCCGAGTTCAGCCAGTTCGGGGGCCAGATTGGTATCCGCGACGAAGCCCGGGGTAAAAGGACCCGCCAGCACGCCGGCCAGCAGATAGCCGACCAGCGGCGAGATGCGCAGGCGATTCGCCAGCATACCAAGGAGAAATGCGAGGACCAGACCTCCGACAATGGTGGTGATCAACGGGGTAGTGTGATGCATGCCTGTCTCCTTGTGTGCAAATGTATCCGCTTGTAACAACCTAGTGTAATGCACAATCGTTCGCCGCGTTTAAACATTTGAGCGGTGAAAGACGAAAAAATTGAAAAAATGAGACAAAAACGCAGCCGAAGCGCTATTTTCCTCAGTTATCTCAGCATATCGGCAGGATTTATGCAGAATGGAGGGGGGCAGAGAAAAATAGTTGCCCCCCGAAAGGGCTCAGCGCTGCTGCTGATCAGGTAAGAAAGCGGTCAACAGGCCAATAAGTGGCAGCCAGGCGCAGATTTGATACACCCATTCAATACTGGTGTGGTCGGCTACTACGCCCAGGACCGCCGCGCCGAGGCCGCCCATGCCAAAAGCAAAACCGAAAAACAGCCCGGAAACCATGCCGATACGCCCGGGCAGCAGCTCCTGGGCATAGACCAGAATGGCGGAAAACGCCGAGGCCAGGATCAGGCCAATAATTACGCTCAGCACGCTGGTCCACATCAGGCTGGCGTGCGGTAACAGCAGGGTAAATGGCGCCACGCCGAGAATCGATCCCCAGATGACATATTTCCGCCCGATTTTATCGCCTATCGGCCCACCGATAATGGTGCCGGCGGCGACCGCACCCAAAAAGGCAAACAGATGGAACTGCGAGGCCTGCACGGACAGCCCGAATTTGTGCATCAGATAGAAGGTGTAATAGCTGCTCAGGCTGGTGAGGTAAAAGTACTTGGAGAAAATCAGCAGCAGCAGAATGCCGATGGCCAGCGCCACTTTATTGCGCGGCAGGGGGTTGCGCGGCCTGCTGGCAGCGCTGGCCTGCGTGGCGCGCTGCTGGTGGCTGTACCAGCGGCTCACCTGCAGCAGCACAATGATGCCGAGCAGCGCGGCCAGCATGAACCAGCTGAGATGGCCTTTGCCATAGGGCGCGACGATGATGGCGGCCAGCAGCGGCCCGAGTGCGCTGCCAAAGTTACCACCGACCTGAAACAGCGACTGAGCCAGCCCGTGGCGGCCGCCGGAGGCCATGCGCGCCACGCGCGACGATTCCGGATGGAACACCGATGAGCCGCAGCCAACCAGCGCCGCGGCCAGCAGCACCTGCGGATAAGTGCTGGCAAAGGTCAGCAGCACCAGACCGAACAGGGTAAAGCCCATCCCGACCGGCAGTGACCAGGGTTTCGGATATTTGTCGGTGTAATAGCCAATCAGCGGTTGTAATAATGAGGCCGTAACCTGATACGTCAGCGTAATCAAACCAATTTGCACAAAGCTGAGGCTGAAATCTTTCTGCAGCAGCGGGTAGATCGCCAGTAACAGCGATTGCAGCATATCGTTCAGCAGATGCGCGAGACTGATCGCACCAAGAATGCCAAAAGCGGTACGCCCGGTGCGCCGCGTCGGGGTTAACGTCTGTTCACTTGCCATAAAGATCCTGAAGGGGTGGGAATTTCGTTATCAGATTGTTACGTCATGCATGACTGTATTCGCCTTTGGCCTTGAGTTAAAGGGCGAACTGTGCGACACAGAAGGGCGAAAAAGCACATCCGGCGCACCGCCCGGTAAAAAACGCAGAATAAGGAGATCGGCTTTGTTGTTATCACCGCACAGAGGGCGCTGGCTGGCGCTGATTATGCTGCTGTTGCCGCTGCTGGCGCAGGCGTGGCAGCCGGACCGCAGCTACCGTTTCAGCATTTTGCACACCAACGATCATCACGGCCACTTCTGGGCCAATGCGCAGGGTGAATATGGTCTGGCCGCGCAAAAAACGCTAATGGATCAGCAGCGGTATGATGTGCAGGCGAAGGGCGGCGGCGCGCTAATTCTGTCGGCGGGCGACGTCAACACCGGCGTGCCGGAATCGGATGTGCTGAACGCCGAGCCGGACATTCGCGGCATGAACCTCATCGGCTATGACGCGATGGCACTCGGTAACCACGAATTCGACAAACCGCTCAGCGTGCTGCAGAAGCAGCAGAAATGGGCGAAGTTTCCTTTTCTTGCCGCCAACATTTATGCCAAAGGCAGCGATAAGCGCCTGTTTAAGCCATGGGCGATATTCAATCGTATGGGGCTGAAAATTGCGGTGATCGGCCTGACCACCACTGACACGCTGCGCATCGCCAATCCGCAGAACGTAGCGCAGATAGAGATTCGCGATCCGGTGAAAGAGACGGAAAAAGCGGTGGCGGAACTGCGCGCCAGCGACAAGCCGGATGTAATTATCGCGCTGACGCACATGGGCCACTACGACGACGGGCAGCATGGCAGCAACGCACCGGGCGATGTGGAGCTGGCGCGCAGCCTGCCGCCGGGCACGGTTAACGTGATCGTCGGCGGCCATTCGCACGATGCAGTGTGCATGGCAAAAGAGAACGTCAGCGTAGCGGATTATCAGCCCGGACAGCCGTGCCAGCCGGATCGCCAGAACGGCGTGTGGATCGTGCAGGCAAAAGAGTGGGGGAAATTTGTCGGTCGCGGCGATTTCACCTTCCGCAACGGTGAGCTGACGCTGGATAACTATCAGCTGATTCCGGTCAACCTTAAGCACAAGGTGAAAAACCTTGATGGCAGCGAAACGTGGCTGCCGTATCAGGAAGCGATAGCGCAGAACGGCGCGATGATGAAGCTGCTGACGCCGTATCAGCTGCGTGCCGGCAAGCAGCTGGCGGTCAAGGTGGGCAGCAGCGACAGCGTGTTTGATGGCGACCGCAGCAAGGTGCGCTTTGAACAAATGCCGCTGGCTCAGCTGATTCTGCGTGCGCAGATGGCGGCCACTCAGGCCGACTTTGCTGTTATCAGCGGCGGCGGTATTCGTACCTCGCTGGCGCAGGGCGAGATCAGCTGGCGCGATCTGTTGCAGATCCAGCCGTTTGGCAATCAGGTGGTGTCCGTGACGCTGCCGGGCAAAGAGCTGCTGAACTACCTGGCGACGGTGGCGAATATCAAAGCCGATTCCGGTGGTTTCGCGCAGTTCAGCAACATCAGCCTGGTGGCCGATGGCAAAAGCGTCAGCGCAGTGAAAATCAATGGCGAGCCGCTGCAGCTGGATAAAACCTATCGCATGGCCACCAACAGCTTTAACGCCAGCGGCGGCGACGGCTACCCGGTGATTGATGGCCATGCTGGTTTCCGCAACAGCGGCCTGCGTGATGCCGAGGTGCTGCGCAGCTATGTCAGTCAGCACTCACCGCTGCGCGTCGCCGATTATGCGCCACCGCAGATTGTGCACCTGACACCGCAGCAGGTTGAGGAGCGCGACAAAGCGCTGGAGAAGCAAAAGAAGCGCAGCTATCCGCAGATGATCCTGGCGTGGATCTGGCCGCGCGCGGCGCACGAGTGACAAAACGGGCGGCACTTCAGCCGCCCGTAGTTTTTCAGGCGCGGCAGGATTTCTGGCTCACCCAGCGCTGGCGCAGCTTATCCCATGCCCAGTTGTAAGCCATAGTGTAGGGCAGAAAGAACAGAAAGAACGCCACTTCCAGCAGGAAAGCCTCCAGCAGCGAAATGTGCAACATCCACGCGGCAATCGGCAGGCCAATAAGGATAAAGCCGCCCTCAAAGCCGAGCGCATGCAGCGCGCGCAGGCCGAGACCGCGCTGGCGCTGCGGCGGACAGAGACGGTCAAAACCGCTGTTATAAATGATGTTCCACAGCATGGCGACGGTCGACAGCATAATCGCCAGCGCGCCCATCTGAAACAGCGGTTTATCCATGACCCAGGCGGCCAGCGGCGCAACCGTGACGATCGCTAACCCTTCAAAGCCTGCGGCATGACAAAAACGTTCTTTCAGTGAACGGGTACGCATATAAACCTCCTTTTGAGTAACGCCACGCATTTTCTCACTGCACAATGCTAAGATAAAATGATTACCTATCGATAAAAGCGATGGTTCAGCATGAAGTACTCACCAGAATCCCTTGAGGCATTTGTCCAGACCGTCGCCAGCGGCTCGTTTTCTGCAGCGGCGCGTGCGCTGGCAAAAAGTCAGTCCACCATCAGTAGCGCGGTGGCCAATCTCGAAGATGACTTAGGCTTTGCGCTGTTTGATCGCAGCGGTCGCCAGCCGGTGCTGACCGCTCAGGGCCAGCGCGCGCTGGCGCAGGTGCAGCAAATTCTTGCTGCCAGCCAGCGGCTGGATGAACTGGCGGTGCGGCTGTCGCAGGGCGTTGAGCCGCGCCTCAGCCTGGCCATTTCCGACTTCTGGCAGGCCGATCACCATGAAAATCTGCTGACGCGCTTTGAGGCACGCTATCCGGATATCGAGTTTGAATGCATGATTGCGGAAGATGAGGATGTGCTGGATTTACTGCAGGCCGGGCGCGTACATCTTGGCGTGGTGCGCGCCCAGCCGCGTTTGCCGCCGGATCTGGCGGTGGCGCGACTGCAGGTTGAAGCGCAAATGGCGATTTTCCTGCATCAGGATCACCCGCTGGCAGCCCGTTCGCAGGTGAGCGAGGCGCAGCTGGGCGAATTGCGTCAGCTGCGGCTCAATACCTGGGTGGAAACCCGCCAGCCGCTGCCGGCGGGCCGCACCTGGTCGGCCCCAACCTATCTTTTATTGCTGGAGATGGCGGAGCAGGGGTTTGGCTGGAGCGTACTGCCGCGCTGGCTGGTGCAGCAGTTTGGTCATCAGGTCTTGCGCGAGCTGCCGGTGCCGGGCTGGCCGCAGCATATTGCGGTGGATGTCATCTGGTCGCGGCGCAATCCGCCGGGCCCGGCCGGGCGCTGGATGATCGACCAACTGTGCGCGCAGCAGCCTGATTAATCGCGGCGCGCCACGTCAGCCAGCGTGGCATCCAGCAGACGTGCCAGATCCTGCGCGGCCAGTTCGATATCCAGCCCGCGCTTGCCGCCGGAAATAAAGATGGTCGGGAATTCGCTGGCCTGCTGATCGATCACCGTCGGCAGCCGCTTTTTCTGCCCCAGCGGACTGATGCCACCCACCAGATAGCCGGTGACGCGCTGCGCCAGTTGCGGATCGGCCATGTCGGCTTTTTTTGCCCCCAGCGCTTTGGCAACTTTTTTCAAATCCAGCTGTGAAGAGGCCGGCGTCACCGCCACTGCCAGCGCTTTGCCATCGCCGTTAAGCGCCACCAGCAGGGTTTTAAACACCTGGCGGGCATCCAGGTTGAGCTTGCGCACCGCCTCGTCACCGAAGTGGGTTTCATGGCTGTCATGCTCGTAGGGATGCAGGGTAAAAGCGACCTGTTGTTTTTCCAGCAGTTTTACGGCGGGTGTCATATTCAATCCTTGCTACGAAAATTCTTATCTCGGTTTGCGTGAAAGTACTGGCGAAAATCTGAACTTTGCGCGAAAATTGGCCGGCGCCAGTCACCCTGGCGATAACCAAAATCATAAACAAATTCCTCTTTGACGGGCCGATAGCAATATTGGCCTTCTTTTTTTATGCCTTCAGCAGCTGCGGCAAATTGTCTTCGCCGTAGAGATGCAGTGCACCGACCGCCACCACATAGCGCCCGCGCGGCAGCGCCAGCAGCAGCTCGCGCCAGTGCTGATTACGGTTGCGCATCAGGGTATCGTTCAGTTCACTGCTGAACGTAGTCGGCAGCGCCACCGGCTGACTGGCGGGCGGCGCATCCAGCCACCAGCTGATCATGGTTTGCAGCAGTCGCGCGTTGGTGTGCCAGTGTTCCAGCGTATCCAGCAGCAGCGCCAGGCCATCCTGCGGTAGTGATTTCAGCAACGCGATCTGCGTTTCCGGCCCTTCCAGCTCAATAATGCGTTTTCCTGCCGCCTGCGCTGCCTGCAGCAGCTGATAGTCGATACCGTACTGCGGTCGCAGCCCCAGCCGCTGCGCCTGCTGCGCCTGCAGCATCAGCGCAATTTGCCAGAACGGCAGGCTATCAAACAGCGCGATGTTCAGTGACAGCTCATCGCACAGCGCCGTCAGCTGCTGCAGCGTCTCTGGCGTCAGCCGCGTTGCCAGCGGCGGATACGCTTCACCCTCACTAAACGGTGAACTGCCGCGGGTAATATCCGCTTCCACCACCAGCGCATCGGCTTTCTGCAGCTGGCGCAGCAAGCCGGCCGGCAGCGGTTGCATATCGCGCGTGCCCATATGAATACTGCCAGCCAGATGCAGACGGCGGTCTCCGAGTCTGATATCCATGGCGGGCCAGCTGTAGCTGGCGGGGAACAGGCTGCTGGCCAGCTGTTGCAGGCGGTGCCACACACTGCGTCTCATGCCTTGTCCTTTTTAAGTCAAAAATCCATGCTAGCGATTTCGCTCAGCGAAAGACAGGGCAGAGGTTGCTATTGCCGCTGCGCCGGTTTAAAGCGCAGCAAACGGTTAGCATTGCTCACCACGGTGATCGACGACAGCGCCATGGCGGCACCGGCGACGATGGGGCTGAGCAGCACGCCGGTAAACGGATAGAGTACGCCGGCAGCAATCGGAATGCCCAGGCTGTTATAGACAAAGGCACCCAGCAGATTCTGCCGCATATTGCGCAGCGTGGCGTTGGCCATCGCCAGCGCGTCGGCCACGCAGTGCAGATCGTTGCGCATCAGCGCCATCGCCGCGGTTTCAACCGCCACATCGCTGCCGCCGCCCATGGCGATCCCCACATCCGCCTGCGCCAGCGCCGGGGCGTCGTTGATGCCATCGCCCACCATCACCACGCTGCACCCCTGCTGTTGCAGCTGCGCAATCGCCTGCGCTTTACCGTCCGGCAGCACGCCGGCGATCACCTCATCGATACCCGCTTCGGCAGCGATGGCTTCGGCAGTGGTCTGATGGTCACCGGTCAGCATGATCAGACGATAGCCCAACTGATGCAGCCGCTGTAGCGCCGCACGGCTCTCCGGACGCAGCTGGTCACGCAGGGCGATCAGGCCCAGCAGCTGCTGTTGATCCGCCAGCAGCACCGGCGTGGCGCCCTGCGCGGCGAGCCGCGCGGTATCCTGCTGTGCGGCGCGCAGGTCGATGTGCTGCTCTTCCAGCAGCGCCGCATTGCCCAGCAGCAGCGTTCTGTCAGCGACAGTAGCACTCACGCCTTTGCCACGTATTGTACGAAATTGCGCAACGCGGGCGTCGCTGACGGCCGGTGCGGCGGCGACGATGGCCTTCGCCAGCGGATGCCCCGATCCCAGCTCCAGCTGGGCGGCCGCCTGCAGTACCTGCTGACGATCCCAGTCGCCGTACAGCAGCACCTCGCTGACCTGCGGCGTACCCTGGGTCAGGGTGCCGGTTTTATCAAACACAATGGTGTCAACTTCGCTGGCCCGCTGCAGCGCATCGGCATCGCGCACCAGCACGCCCAGCTCGGCAGCGCGGCCGACGCCCGCGATCACCGACATCGGCGTGGCTAAGCCCAGCGCACATGGGCAGGCGATAATCAGCACCGTAGTGACAATCACCAGCGTATAGGCCAGCTGCGGCTGCGGCCCGACAACATACCAGACCGCTCCGCTGAGCAGGGCAATCGCCACCACCACCGGCACAAACACCGCCGAGATGCGATCGGCCAGCCGGCCCATTTCCGGCTTGCTGCTCTGCGCCTGACGCACCAAGTTGATAATACGGGCCAGCGTGGTATGGCTGCCGGTGGCGCGGGCGGTGAACTGTAGCGATCCGTCCTGCACCAGCGTCCCGGCATAAATCTTATCGCCAGGACGGCGCGACTGCGGCAGCGCTTCGCCGGTGAGCATCGCTTCATCAAGCCAGGCTTCGCCGCGGCTGACTTCGCCGTCCACCGGTACGCGATCGCCGGTCACCAGCTTCAGCGTCATGCCCGGTGCGATTTCGCTCAGCGGCAGTTGCTTTTCCCCTTCGGCGGTGATCACGCAGGCCTGCGCCGGGGTTAAATCCAGCAGCCGCTCCAGCGCCTGTGAGGCGCGCTGGCGCGCGCGCTGTTCCAGCGCATGGCCGAGGTTAATCAGGCCGATGATCATCACGCTGGCTTCAAAATAAAGGTGGCGCGCCTGCGGCGGGAAAAATGCCGGCCACAGCGCGACGCTCATCGAGTAGATCCAGGCCGCACCGGTACCGAGCGCGACCAGCGTGTCCATGGTGGCGGTAGCATGACGCAGGCTGCGCCACGCGCTGCGATAGAAGTGGCCGCCGGCAAGCACCATCACCGCCAGCGTGACGGCACCGAGCACGCGCCAGAGCGTCTGATTGCTGTCGTTTAGCATCATGTGATCACCGACCATGCCCCAGACCATCATCGGCACGCCGACGATCAGCGCCAGCGCCGCCTGCCAGCTAAAGCGGCGCATCGCCTGCCGTGCGCTGACCTGCTGGCGCTCGCGCCGGGTTTGTTCATCTTCGATCACTTCCGCAGAATAACCCGCCTCGTCTACGGCGCTGACCAGCGCTGAGGGTAAGGCATCGCCCAGCACCAGCGCGCTGCGCTCACCCAGATTGACGCGCGCCTGGCTCACGCCGGGCACTTTCTGTAACGCCTGCTCGACGCGGCTGACACAGCTGGCGCAGCTCATTCCGCCTATCAGCAGATGGTGCACCGCAAGATTCTCTTCTGCCGGCTGCGACTCCGTTGTCAGCGCCTCCGGCTGCGGCTCCTGAGCTGGCAACGGATCAGGCTTTGGGCTGGACGCCTCATTTTTCAGCGTGGCGTGATAACCAGCCTGCTCAACGGTGGCAATCAGATCGCTGGCGCTGGCTGCGCCGGTGACGCGCGCTTCCTGCTGCGTTACCTCGGCCTGTTCCACATCGCTGCGCTGCTCCAGCGCCTCTTTAACGCGTTTAACACAGTGGCCACAGGACAAGCCGTCCAGAGCCAGTAATTGTGTGTGTGACATCATCAACTCCTCGTTTATCAGGTTTGACTCGCTGCAAGGTTTGCATTAGTTATAAAGCCTAAACCTTCCATTCAGGGGAAGGTCAAGGGGCAGAGATGAACATCAGCGATGTAGCAAAAAAAACCGGGCTGACCAGCAAAGCGATTCGTTTTTACGAACAGAAAGGGGTGGTTACGCCGCCGTTACGCAGTGACAACGGCTATCGCAGTTACGCCGCGCACCATCTGGATGAGCTCAATTTTCTGCGCCAGGCGCGGCAGGTGGGCTTCACGCTCGAGGAGTGTCGCGAACTGGTCGCGCTGTTTAATAACCCGGCGCGCCACAGTGCCGATGTTAAAGCGCGCACCCTGCAGAAGGCGGATGAGATCGCGGCGCACATTGAAGAGCTGCACGCGATGCGCGCGCGTCTGCTGGAACTGGCTGCAGCCTGCCCGGGCGATGACGGTGCCGAATGTCCTATCATCAATCACCTGGCGGGCTGCGGTCATCAGGAGGGCGGCAAACGCGGCTGAATCAGCAGCGTGATGCCTGACACGCCGGTCACGATCACCGGCGTGCCCGCTGGCAAATCTTCCTGCGCCTGCACGCGCCAGCTGCTGTCACCAATGCGCACATGACCGACGCCGTCTTTTAGCGCGCTGTCTAACGTCAGGTGCTGGCCAATCAGCTGGCTGCCGCGCTGATTGAGCGTATTGGGCTGCTGCGCACTTTCGCGAAAGCGCATCCAGCGATACCAGAAAAACACGCACAGCAGCGTCAGGGCGGCGAACAACATGCCCTGGCTGGTCCACGAGAACGGAAACAGCCACTCAATGATCCCGACCAGCACCGCCGCCACGCCGCTCCACAGCAGGTAACCGCTGGTGCCGAGCATCTCCGTAGCCAGCAGTAAACCGCCCAGCGTGAGCCAGAACCAGTGCGGATGCGCAATCAGCTCCATCAGCATCACGGTTTGCGCTCCTGACGGCTCTCTTTCAGCAGCTCGCTGATACCGGCCACCGAGCCGAGCAGGCTGCTGGCATCGAGCGGCATCATCACCACTTTGCTGTTATTCGCTTCGCCAATTTTTTGCAGGGCATCGGTGTATTTCTGCGCCACAAAGTAATTAATCGCCTGGATATCCCCGGCAGAGATGGCTTCTGACACCATCCGCGTGGCGTTGGCCTCGGCTTCGGCCTGACGCTCGCGCGCTTCCGCCTGCAAAAAAGCGGAGGTACGTTCGCCTTCCGCTTTAAGGATTTGCGACTGCTTATCGCCCTCGGCGCGCAGGATGGCCGCCTGGCGAACGCCTTCGGCGGCGAGGATATCGGCGCGTTTGGTACGCTCAGCTTTCATCTGCGCGTTCATGGCCGCTATCAGTTCCTGCGGCGGGCGCACGTCGCGGATTTCAATACGGGTGATTTTTACCCCCCACGGATTGGTCGCTTCATCAACAATGTGCAGCAGGCGGGTATTAATGTTATCGCGCTGCGACAGCATCTCATCCAGCTCCATGCCGCCGAGCACGGTGCGGATATTGGTCATGGTAAGGTTGATGATGGCCAGCTCAAGATTGCTGACTTCATAAGCGGCGCGCGCCGAATCTACCACCTGAATAAAGCACACTGCATCGATGGTGACGTTGGCGTTATCTTTGGAGATGATCTCCTGCGAGGGAATATCGAGAACCTGCTCCATCATATTGATCCGGCGACCAATACGATCCATGAACGGCACGACTAAATTCAGGCCGGGCGGCAACGTTTTGGTGTAGCGGCCAAAGCGCTCCACCGTCCACTGGTAGCCCTGTGGCACAATTTTGACACCGGCCCACACGGTAACCAGCGCGAGCACGATGATGACGGGAATCACTGTTAACATATAACCTCCTGGCTGTCAGATTGTCGGGCCGAGTCGCTTCGGCCCGTTTACCGCGCGGTACCGGTCAGTACAGCAGCGAGTAGAGCTGGCGACGATAGCGCGAGGCGAGGGCATCGCCGGTGCCGAGGGCCGCCAGAATCTCCTGGAACATTTTGCGCACTTCGCCGTCACCGGCGCTGAGATCGCGCTTCAGAAAACCTAACAACAGCTCCAGCGCTTCTTCATTGCGGCCCACCTGATGCAGCTGTAACGCAAGTTTAGCAGCCAGACCGGCATTGTCCGGTTCGCTTGCCATCTGCTCCTGCAGCTGCTGGATCTCCGGCGTGTCGGCGGCCTGTTTCAGCAGGTCGATTTGCGAAATCAGGCTCTGATAGCGCGTATCCTGATCCTGCAATGGCACCACAGCCAGCACCGCTTCGGCTTCTTCGCTGCGGTTCAGGGTAATCAGGACTTCTGCCAGCAGAAAACCGATTTCACTGTTCTGATTGCTCAGCTGCCAGGCGTCTTTCAGCAGCGGTAGCGCATCCAGCGGCTTGCCTTCCTGCATCAGCTGCATCGCCTGCTGCGCCTTTAACTCCTCTTCACGCGGCAGGACTTTCTCCAGCAGCGCGCGAATTGCCTCTTCCGGCTGCGGGCCCTGGAAGCCATCGACCGGCTGGCCGTTCTGGAACAGGTAGACGGTCGGCAGAGAGCGCAGACCAAACTGCGATGCCACCAGCTGCTCTTTATCGCAATCCAGCTTCGCCAGAATAAACTGGCCGGCGTACTCCTGTGCCAGACGTTCCAGCACCGGCGTCAGCTGCTGGCAGTGCTGGCTGCGCTCCGACCAGAAGTAGAACAGTACCGGCAGCTGCATTGATTGCTCCAGCGTCTGCTGCAGGTTGGATTCGTTGATGTCGATAATCAAAGCGTGTGACATGAATACGTCTCTTGGCAGAAAGTGTGTTGAGGATATGGGGGCAAACGCCCCGGCTTCAAGTTCAATTCCGGCTTGCAGTTTAGTTACTGCGTAAAATGCGATCCAGCATCCAGCCCGGCAGCAGTCGTTTGAGCAGACTCATCGCCCAGGCGACCAGCGTCACCGGATAGCGCAGGCGCGGATGTTTACTCTCCAGCGCATGCCGCAGTTTCGGCAGAATCGCCTCCGGTGGCAGGCTAAAGCGCGCGGCGATACCGGGGTTGCGCACGGGCTTGTCGCGTTCGCCCTGCTGCACGTTTTCGGTAAACCGGGTGGTAATCGGGCCCGGCTCAATCAGGCTGACGCGCACGCCGCTGTGGCGCACTTCCATGCGCAGCGCATCGCTCCACGCCTCCAGCGCCCATTTACTGGCGGCATAAGCGCCGCGGCCCGGCGTGGAAATCAGGCCGAGCACCGAGCTGGTGTTGATAATCCGCCCGTCGCCGCTATTTTGCAGCGCCGGCAACAGGCGCAGCGTCAGCTGGTGGGTGCCAAAAAAGTTGGTGGAGAATTGCTGCTCCAGCTGCTGACGCGACACGCTGGTCAGCGGACCGTACTGGCCGAAGCCGCCGTTATTGAACAGCCCGTGCAGGCAGTGATCGGTGAGGGCCAGCACGCGATCGGCGGCGGCATCCACGCTGGCCGGATCGTCAAGATCCAGCTGGATGCCGGTGAAGCCGAGCTCATCCATGCGCGCCACATCGTCAGCGCGGCGACAGGCGGCCAGCACGCGATAGCCGCGCGCCAGCAGATCGTTGGCCGCCACCAGACCGATGCCGCTGGAGCAGCCGGTAATTAATACAGACTTTTGCATATCTTTACCTGTCATTGGGCACGTCGCGGCGTTAATCATGCTTAACTAGCGGAGCCAGTTGTTCAGCCATCAGGTTGGCGATGAACGGCTGCGCATCCGGATTGGGGTGAATACCGTCCTGCTGCATCCACTCCGGCTTCAGATAAACCTGCTCCATAAAGAACGGTACCAGCGGAATATGATACTGCTGCGCGAGGCGCGGATAGAGCGCGCTGAACGCGTCGGTGTAGCGTCGGCCATAATTAGCCGGCAGACGAATTTGCATCAGCAGCGGCTGGGCGTTAGCGGCTTTGACCTGATCGATAATTTTACTCAGATCCTGCGCGATGTTTTGCGGCGGGAAGCCGCGCAGCCCATCGTTACCGCCCAATTCGATTAACACCCACTGCGGCTGATGCTGTTTTAATAGGCCCGGCAACCGCGCCAGCCCCTGACCGGCGGTATCACCGCTGATGCTGGCGTTAACCACTTTGGGCTGCTGTTGCCAGGTTTTGTCGAGCAGGCTCGGCCAGGCGGCGGTGGCGGACATGCGATAGCCGGCACTCAGGCTATCGCCGAGAATCAGCAGGGTATCGGCGGCGGCGATGCGCGACACCAGCAGCAGCAATAACAACAGGAAGGAATAATGCCAGCGGAAAACATTGTTGCAGTTCATCATCTTACTAAGTCCGTCGGTCAGGGAGAGCATCAGCTGACCATCCTTACCGGAGTTGAGCTGGTTGTCAAACCAGCCGAGACGCTGGCGCTGATCGGCGAGTCGGGATCCGGGAAATCCACCCTGCTGGGCATTCTCGCCGGACTGGATGATGGCAGCAGCGGCGAAGTGCATCTGCTGGGCCAGCCGCTTCATCAGATGAACGAAGATCAGCGCGCCGCGCTGCGCGCGCGTGAGGTCGGCTTTGTGTTTCAGTCCTTTATGCTGGTGCCCACGCTCAACGCGCTGGAGAACGTGCAGCTTCCGGCACTGCTGCGCGGAGACAGCGATCGCGACAGTCGCGCGCAGGCCACTGAATTACTGACGCAGCTCGGACTAAAAGATCGTCTGCACCATCTGCCGGCCCAGCTCTCCGGCGGCGAACAGCAGCGCGTGGCGCTGGCACGCGCCTTCAGCGGCCGTCCCGGCCTGCTGTTTGCCGATGAGCCGACCGGTAACCTCGATCGCAAAACCGGCGATCGCATCGCCGATCTGCTGTTTTCGCTCAACCGCGATTTCGCCACCACGCTGATTCTGGTGACGCACGATGAGCAGCTGGCGGCACGCTGCGATCGTCGCCTGCGGCTGCGCGACGGCAAGTTGTGGGAGGAAGCATGATCTGGCGCTGGTTCTGGCGTGAGTGGCGTTCGCCCTCGCTGCTGATTGTCTGGCTGGCGCTGACGCTGGCGGTGGCCTGCGTGCTGGCGCTGGGCTCCATCAGCGATCGCATGGAGAAAGGGCTGAGCCAGCAGAGCCGTGACTTTATGGCCGGCGACCGCACGCTGCGCAGCAGTAAACCGGCACCGGATGCGTGGCTGGACAAAGCGCGCGAAGAGGGGCTGGCGGTTAGCCGGCAGCTCAGCTTTATGACCATGACCTTTGCGCAGGAGACACCGCAGCTGGCCGATGTCAAAGCGGTCGATGATGCGTACCCGATGTTCGGCACCCTGCAGACGGATCCGCCCGGCCTGCGTCCGGTGGCCGGAACGGTGCTGGCCGCACCGCGTCTGCTGGCGCTGCTTAACCTGAAGGTCGGTGACCGCATTGACGTGGGTGATACCACGCTGCGCATTGCCGGCGAAGTGATTCAGGAGCCGGACGGCGGATTTAATCCGTTTCAGACGGCGCCACGTTTGCTGATGAACCTTGCTGACGTGGAGAAAACCGGCGCCATCCAGCCGGGGAGCCGTCTGAGCTGGCGCTACAAATTCTCCGGCGAGTCGGCAGCGCTGGCGCGCTATGACCGCTGGATTCAGCCGCAGCTGCAGGCCGGCGAGCGCTGGATCAGCGTGGAAAATTCCGAGGATGCGCTGGGCCGCTCAATGCAGCGGGCGCAGCAGTTCCTGCTGCTGTCGGCGCTGTTAACCCTGTTGCTGGCGATTGCCGCAGTGGCCGTCGCCATGAGTCATTACTGCCGCAGCCGTTACGATCTGGTGGCGGTGCTGAAAACGCTGGGCGCTACACGAAAATCGCTGCAGCGGCTGATTATCGGTCAGTGGCTGGCCGTGCTGCTGCTGGCGGCCATCGCCGGTAGTGCGCTGGGGCAGGGCATTGAAATCGCGCTGCTGATGATGCTGAAACCGGTGCTGCCTGCCAGCTTACCGGCCGCCAGCGTCTGGCCGTGGCTGTGGGCGACTGGCGCGCTGGTGGTGATCTCGCTGCTGGTTGGGTTGCGTCCGTACCGTCTGCTGATGGCCACACAGCCGCTGCGCGTGCTGCGTCGTGACGCGATAGCCACGCTGTGGCCGCTGCGCATTTATCTGCCGGTGATGGCGCTGGTGGTAGTGGCACTCCTTGCGCTGCTGATGGGCGGCAGCAAAATGCTGTGGGCGCTGCTGGCTGGTGTGGTGATGCTGGCACTGCTGCTGGCGCTGCTCGGCTGGGGCACGCTCCTGCTGCTGCGCAGACTGGTGGTGCGTAATCTGGCGCTGCGCCTGGCGATCAACCGTCTGCTGCGTCAGCCAGCCATGACGCTCAGCCAGCTGGCGGCGTTTTCGCTCTCCTTTATGCTGCTGGCGTTATTGCTGGTGATGCGCGGCGATCTGCTCGATCGCTGGCAGCAGCAGTTGCCGGCGGATGCGCCTAACTATTTTCTGCTCAATCTGAGCCAGCAGCAGGTGCCGCAGGTGCGCGATTTCCTGCATCAGCATCAGGTCAACGCTGGCACGTTCTATCCGATCGTACGGGCGCGACTCACGGAACTGAACGGCAAGCCGGCCGATCCTAACCTGGATAATGCGCTGAATCGTGAGCTGAATCTGACGTGGCAGGCTGAGCGTCCGGATCACAATCCGCTGGTGGCCGGCAGCTGGCCGCCGAAAGCCGGTGAAGTCTCGATGGAGGTCGAGCTGGCCGATCGTCTGGGCGTAAAACTGGGCGACAGGCTGACCTTTAGCGGCGATACGCAGCAGTTCAGCGCGACCATCACCAGTCTGCGCAAAGTCGACTGGGAGAGCCTGCGGCCAAACTTCTTCTTTATCTTCCCGCCGGGCGCGCTCGATCAGCAGCCACAAACCTGGCTGACCAGCTTCCGTATGGCGAACGATCCCGCGCTGCTGGCGCAGCTCAACCGCGCGTTCCCGACGCTGAGCCTGCTGGATGTCGGCAGCATGCTGAAGCAGATTGGACAGGTGCTGGCGCAGGTGAGCCAGGCGCTGGAGATCATGGTGATCCTGGTGACGGTTTGCGGTGTATTGCTGCTGCTGGCGCAGATCCAGGTCGGCATGCGCCAGCGCCGGCAGGAGCTGGTGGTGTATCGCACGCTCGGTGCCAGCCAGCGCCTGCTGCGCGGCACGCTGTGGTGTGAGTTTGCGCTGCTTGGCGTGGTCGCCGGAATCGCGGCGGCGCTGGGGGCGGAAGCGGCACTGTGGGGACTTCAGCGTAAGATTTTTGATTTCCCGTGGCAGCCGGACTGGACGCTGTGGCTGGCGCTGCCGCTGTGTGGCGCGGCATTGCTGTCGCTGTGCGGCGGCTGGCTGGGTGTCCGCTTACTGAAGGGGAAAGCGCTGTTCAGGCGGTTTGATGCTGCCTGATGCCCTCACCCCGGCCCTCTCCCACGGGAGAGGGAGCCGATCGAGCCCGTATGCGTGATTCTGCACTTCAGAACGTTCAGGTGAGCGTCAAACGGAAAAATCGCAGCGCATGATTCCCTCTCCCACGGGAGAGGGGGCCGATCGAGCCTGTATGCGTGATTCTGCACTTCAGAACGTTCAGGTGAGCGTCAAACGGAAAAATCGCACCGTATAATCCCCTCTCCCTGTGGGAGAGGGCAAGGGTGAGGGGAACACCGCAGAACTACAGCTTCGCCATGGCCCACGCAATGCCGCTCGCATAGGCGTCAGGCAGCAGCGGTACCAGCGCATTGAGTGCGGCGGTGAGGCGTGCCGGATCGCTGTCGGTCAGATTCAGGTGCCCGACCTTGCGTCCGGCGCGGACTTCTTTGTCGTACCAGTGCAGATGCACCAGCGGCTGCTGCAGCCAGTCGGTATTGAGGTCGGTGCCAATCAGGTTGACCATCACCGACGGCGCAAACACCACCGGCTGCGGCAGCGGCAGACCGAGCACCGCACGCAGGTGCAGTTCAAACTGGCTGATTGAGGCGCCATTCTGCGTCCAGTGGCCGCTGTTGTGCACGCGCGGTGCCAGCTCATTGATCAGCAAGCCCTGCGGTGTGACGAAACACTCCATCGCCATCACGCCCACATACTTCAGCTCATGCATGATCGCGCTCAGCATCGCTTCTGCCTGCTGCTGTTGCGCGGCATCAGCCTGCGGGAAGGCAACGCTGGTACGCAGAATGCCGTCCTGATGCAGGTTGTGCGTCAGCGGATAAAACACCGTGCGGCCATCGTGCCCGCGCGCGCCCACCAGCGAGACTTCACCGCTGAAGTTAATACCCTGCTCAACGATGCACTCGCCGTAGCACTCATCCGGCAGCGTTACGGTTTCGTCGGCGCGCAGGCGCCACTGGCCGCGGCCGTCGTAGCCGCCGGTGCGGCGCTTGACGATCGCCAGCTCGCCCAGCGTGCTGAATACCGCCGGCCACTCGCTTTTCTCAGCCAGTAACTGCCACGGCGCGGTTGCCAGGTTGAGCTGGTCGAGCAGCTGCTTTTGCGTCAGGCGATCGGCGAGGCGCGGAAAAATATCGCGGTTGACGAACGCCGGATGGTTAGCCAGCTCGCGCGTCAGCGCGGTTTCCGGCCAGCGCTCGATTTCCGCGGTGATTACGCTTTGCGCGATCGGCAGTGCCGACGGCTCCGCGTCCAGCCCGACCGGATACACGGCGATGCCCAGCGGCTCGCCGGCCTGGCGCAGCATGCGGCCCAGCTGACCGTTGCCGAGTACGCAAACTGGCTTCATGCGTCCTCCCGCGGATCCGGATTATTCAGCACCTCATCGGTCTGGCTCTGACGCCAGGCGGCCAGGCGTGCAGCCAGATCGCGATCGTGAATCGCCAGGATCTGCGCCGCCAGCAGTGCGGCGTTGGCGGCACCGGCTTTACCGATGGCCAGCGTACCGACTGGAATCCCGCGCGGCATTTGTACGATGGAGTAGAGGCTGTCCACGCCGCTCAGCGCTGCGCTCTGTACCGGTACGCCCAGCACCGGCAGCAGGGTTTTCGCCGCCAGCATGCCTGGCAGGTGCGCCGCACCGCCGGCACCGGCGATGATCACCTGAAAACCGTTGTCGGCTGCGCGCTCTGCAAAGCTGAACAGCTTATCTGGCGTACGGTGCGCAGAGACCACTTCAACGTGGAACGGGACATCCAGGCTGTTAAGGATTTCCTCGGCGAACTGCATGGTAGCCCAGTCACTTTTGGAACCCATGACGATGGCGATACGGGCCGGGGCGGCGTTGGATGACATGCGGTCAACTCCTGTGAATAATCAAACGAACCTGGCCGGGCGGGCAGGTAAAGAAGGGCACAGAGAATAGCACGAGACAGCGGCAAGGAAAACGGTTGCGTGGGCGGAAAACCGGCATTTCCGCCGCAAACAATCAGAAAGGAAATTCGATCAACTGCACGCCCTGTGCGTCCAGCTGAATCATCGATCCGCGCTCATGCCACGCGCCCAGCACCGCGCGTTGCGCTGGCGTGCCGGCGAGCTCGAACTGATGAATCGCCGGGCGATGGGTGTGGCCGTGAACCAGGATCGACACCTGCTGGCGCGTCATCGCCGCGGCTACTGCCTGCGGGTTGACGTCCATGATGCTCAGTGACTTGTGCTGGTTGGCCTGCTTGCTGTCGGCCCGCATCCGCGCAGCAATGCGCATGCGCAGACGCAACGGCAGCGCGAGAAACAGCCGCTGCAGCCAGCGCTGATGGACTTTGGCGCGAAAACGCTGATAACCGTGATCGTCCGTACACAGCGTGTCGCCATGCATCATCAGCACGCGCTGACCATAGCGCTCCAGCACCTGCTCTTCGGGCAGCAGCGTCATGCCGCTGGCGCGGGCGAACTGTTGACCTAACAGGAAGTCGCGATTGCCGTGAATGAAGAATTTTGGCACCGGCAGGGCACGCAGGGCGTCGGCGATCTGCTGATGCAGCGGATTAGGATCGTCATCGCCAATCCAGGCTTCAAACAGATCGCCAAGGATGTAAAGCGCATCACACTGCTGCGCTTCCCCCTGCAAAAA
This sequence comes from Pantoea sp. SGAir0184, assembly GCF_043544755.1. Taxonomy (NCBI): domain Bacteria; kingdom Pseudomonadati; phylum Pseudomonadota; class Gammaproteobacteria; order Enterobacterales; family Erwiniaceae; genus Pantoea; species Pantoea sp. SGAir0184. The sequence continues at coordinate 3,116,861 of NZ_CP028050.1, read as the reverse complement.
ATGCAGAAAACCGGCAGTGATTGCCGGTTCTTCCTGACACAGATGTAAATCTGCGATAAACAGCGTGCGCGACATTACTCGCTGACGGTCACTTTCTGGATGATCACGTCATCAACCGGCACGTCCTGGTGCATGCCGCTGCGGCCGGTTTTCACTGCTTTGATTTTTTCGACCACGTCCATGCCTTCAACCACTTCAGCAAACACGCAGTAACCCCAGCCCTGCAGGCTTTCGTCACGGAAGTTCAGGAAGTCGTTATCGGCAACGTTGATGAAGAACTGTGCGGTAGCCGAGTGAGGTGCCTGGGTACGCGCCATCGCCAGCGTGCCTTTGGTGTTTTTCAGGCCGTTATTGGCTTCGTTGCGGATGTCTGCTTTGGTGGCTTTCTGCTTCATGCCCGGCTCGAAACCGCCGCCCTGAATCATGAAACCGTTGATCACGCGGTGAAAAATGGTGTTGTCGTAGAAACCTTCACGGCAGTAGTCCAGGAAGTTCTGTACGGTAGCCGGCGCTTTGTCATCGAAGGTTTTGATTACGATATCGCCATGGTTCGTCTGGAAAGTGACCATTATATTCGTCCTGTGGAGGTTGTCGTCAGTATCAACTGCCGCACCGGCAAGGCGGCGGGGCATTTTTGTAGACGCCTCTTATATCACAATTTCCAATAACGCGTCAGTAAGGCAACGGCAGTTGCGAAGCGAGCGATGCACAAGTCGGAAAAATACGGCACAATAACCGGCTACATCAAGAAGGCGTATCCCGCACACGTAAACAACGGAATCGTTCAATGCTAAAGATCTATAACACCCTGAGTCGCCAGAAAGAGGAATTTAAACCCATTCATGCCGGTGAAATCGGTATGTACGTGTGTGGAATCACGGTTTACGACCTCTGTCATATCGGCCATGGGCGTACCTTTGTGGCATTCGACGTGGTCGCGCGTTACCTGCGTTACGTGGGCTATAAGCTGAAATACGTGCGTAATATCACTGACATCGATGACAAGATCATTAAACGTGCCAACGAAAACGGGGAAAGCATCGAAACGCTGACCAACCGGATGATCGCCGAAATGCACAAAGATTTTGCCGCGTTGGGTATTCTGCCGCCGGATCTCGAGCCGCGCGCCACGCGCCACATCGCGGAGATCATCGAACTGGTCGGCAAGCTGATCGATCGCGGCCATGCCTACGTGGCGGATAACGGCGACGTGATGTTTGATGTGCTGAGCGATAAAGATTACGGCGCGCTGTCGCGTCAGGATCTCGAACAGCTGCAGGCCGGGGCGCGCGTGGAAGTGGCGGAAGTGAAGCGCAACCCGATGGACTTTGTGCTGTGGAAAATGTCCAAAGCCGATGAGCCGGCGTGGAACTCACCGTGGGGCAATGGCCGTCCGGGCTGGCACATTGAGTGCTCGGCGATGAACTGCAAACAGCTTGGCACCCATTTCGACATCCACGGCGGCGGTTCAGACCTGATGTTCCCGCACCATGAAAACGAAGTGGCGCAGTCGACCTGTGCACATGATGGCCCGTACGTGAACTACTGGATGCACTCCGGCATGGTGATGGTTGACCGGGAAAAGATGTCGAAATCGCTCGGCAACTTCTTTACCGTGCGCGATGTGCTGCAGCACTACGATGCGGAAACCGTGCGCTACTTCCTGATGTCCGGCCACTATCGCAGCCAGCTCAACTACGGCGAAGATAACCTGAATCAGGCACGCGCGGCGCTGGAGCGCCTGTACACCGCACTGCGCCATACCGATGCCAGCGCGACGCCAGCCGGCGGTGAGGCGTTTGAAGCTCGCTTCCGCACCGCCATGGACGATGATTTCAATACGCCGGAAGCTTACTCGGTGTTGTTTGATATGGCGCGTGAAGTGAATCGTCTGAAGGGTGAAGATAAAGCCGCTGCCGATGCGCTGGCCGCGAAACTGCGTCAGCTGGCCGATGTGCTGGGCATTCTGCAGCAGGATCCGGAGCAATTCCTGCAGAGTGGCGCACAGGTCAATGCCGATGAAGTGGCGGAGATTGAACACTGGGTGAAAACCCGCGCCGATGCGCGCGCCGCGAAAGACTGGGCGCAGGCGGACATCGCGCGTGACAAGCTGAACGAGCTGGGCGTCATCGTGGAAGATGGCCCGCAGGGGTCAAGCTGGCGCCGTAAATAACAAAAAGGGCGAACTGCGGTTCGCCCTTTTTATACGGCTAACTATAACCTATTGTTTATGGGTAATTAACCTGATGCACTTATCGTAGCGGCGCAATTCATTGCGCAATAAATTGCGCCGCTACAGGTCCGGATTTGCCTGGTAAAAATCAGGCCACAACCGTTACGCGCTGACCGGCAAACTCAACCGTCTGACCGGGAAAAATCTTGCAGCGCTTACGCGTCTCAATAGCACCATCGACGCGCACTTCGCCTTCGTCGATCACCGCTTTGGCCTGCGCGCCGCTCTCCACCCAGCCTTCCAGCTTCAGCAGATCGCATAAATCAACGTGCGCATGTTTACCCAGTGAAAAACTCGCCATTATGCCTGCTCCACGTCGTGATACTGCTCGCACGCCAGCAGCGTGTTCTCGATCAGCGTGGCGACCGTCATCGGGCCAACGCCACCCGGTACGGGAGTGATGTAAGCCGCGCGCTCAGAGGCTGACGCAAAATCCACATCGCCGACCACTTTGCCGCTTTCCAGCCGGTTAATGCCGACATCAATCACAATCGCACCCGGTTTAATCCAGTCGCCCGGGATAAAGCCCGGCTTACCGACTGCCACTACCAGCAGGTCGGCATGCTCGACGTGATGGCGCAGATCTTTAGTGAAACGGTGAGTGACGGTGGTGGTGCAGCCGGCCAGCAGCAGCTCCATGCTCATCGGGCGACCAACGATATTCGATGCGCCAACCACCACGGCGTTCAGGCCGTAGGTATCGATGTTATAGCGCTCCAGCAGCGTCACGATGCCGCGTGGCGTACACGGACGCAGCTTAGGGGCGCGCTGGCACAAACGACCGACGTTATAAGGATGGAAGCCATCAACGTCTTTATCCGGCGTGATGCGCTCCAGCACTTTGACATTATCGATCCCGGCCGGCAGCGGCAACTGCACCAGAATGCCATCGATAGCGTCGTCATTGTTCAGCTCATCGATCACCTCCAGCAGTTCAGCTTCGCTGGTGTTGGCGGGCAGGTTATAAGCGCGCGACACAAAACCGACCTCTTCGCAGGCGCGGCGTTTGTTAGCAACATAGATCTGCGATGCCGGGTTTTCACCGACCAGCACCACGGCCAGGCCAGGGGCGCGTTTGCCGGCAGCGAGACGCTGCTGCACTTTTTCGGCAACCTCAAGGCGCACCTGCTGCGCAATCGTTTTACCGTCAATAATTTTTGCTGCCATCAGAGAGGAAATCCATCTGTAGAGAGTTAAATCGGGGATGGCGCCTATTCTGTCAGAAGCGCGTGCGGCTGTCAGTCACAGATTCGTTTACGCGACCGGTTTCCCGATTTTTCGCCGTGGCGCGCGCAATGCTTAGCGCGTATTATGCCCGCCAGGCAATGATGTGGAACACGTGATGATTTGGTTGATGCTCGCCACGCTGGCGATAGTGTTTGTTGTGGGATTTCAGCTGCTGACCGCCGGTTCGCGCCACGCCGCGCAGGCGCTCAGCAAGCGGCTGCAGCTGCCGCCGGTGCATGTTGAATCGCTGCTTGCGCAGATGGGCAAAGAGGCGGCAAACGAGTTCACCGATTACATTCGCGGCGACAACGAAGCGCACCTCAATAATGGCGCGGCAGTGCTGCTGATTTGGCAGGTGCTGATTGTCGATGGCAGCGATGAGAACGCCCAGCGCTGGCACAACATCCTGACGAAAGCGGGCTTCTCCGCTCTGATTTCACGGCAGCAGCTGTTGCTGGCGCTGGGGTTCCTGCGCCAGCTGGAGCCGGACAGCCAGGAGCTGAATGCGTTACGCGAGCAGTATAATGCGCGCTTTACGCCGCAGGGGATTGAACTGGAAGGGGAATCCGCGGAGGTGAGTAATCTGGTCTCGCTGAGCGAGTGGCGTCAGCGTCATTAAGGCGAATTGTTCATTCCCTCGACACTCTGCTGCCCGTTGGCGGCAAAAACGTTGACGCGCCAGCGTGCCGACGTATAATCCGACGCATCTTCTATGCGCCCTTAGCTCAGCTGGATAGAGCACCGGCCTTCTAAGCCGTAGGTCACAGGTTCGAATCCTGTAGGGCGTGCCATTCTCTCTTCTTTTAACCTCTCCTGAAGTCTACAAAATCCCTTAAAAACAAGCATTTTATCTAAATCAGCGTCTGCTGAGGCACAGCCTTATCTGCTGGAATCTACATCATTCTGGGGGTACATTTGGGGGTATCTCCCGTTCAATGAAATGAGATACCCCCAAAATGAAGCTAAACGCCCGTCAGGTCAGCGCTGCCAGATCCAAAGATAAACCCTACAAACTGTCCGATGGCGGTGGGTTATATTTGCTCGTTCATCCCGGTGGCTCATGTTACTGGCGACTGAAGTACCGATTCTCAGGCAAAGAAAAACTGTTATCACTGGGGGTATATCCTGAGGTCCCTCTTGCTGATGCCCGGGCAAAACGTGACGAGGCGAAGCGCCTGCTCGCTGCAGGACAGGATCCGGGTGAGGTAAAGCAGGCTGAAAAGCAGGCACAGCGTGTAGCCGTCACCAACAGTTTCGAAGAGCTGGCTCAGGAGTGGCATGCGCACAAGCGTGAGGGCTGGTCTAAGGGCTATGCGGACGACATTCTCGAATATCTGCGCAAAGATGTTTTCCCCTGGATTGGCAGGCGTGCCATTACTGACATCAAAACGACCGACATGCTTTCCGTACTGCGTAAGATGGAACAGCGTGGCGTTCTGGATAAGCTGAAGAAAACCCGGCAGGCATGCCGACAGATTTTCACCTATGCAGTGATTACCGGCAGGGCAGAACAGAATCCGGTTACCGATCTCGCCGGCGCACTGAAAGCGCCAAAGCAAAAGCATTTCCCTCATCTCACCGCTGACCAGCTGGGTGACTTCCTGCGCGCGCTCAGCGGCTATACAGGCAGCAGAGTGACGCAGTATGCCACAAGGCTGCTGATGCTGACCGGCACGCGCACGATTGAATTACGGGCGGCTGAATGGGCTGAATTCGATCCGGATAAAGCCCTGTGGCAGATTCCGGCGGCGCGAATGAAGATGCGTCGCCCGCATATCGTTCCGCTGTCCAGTCAGGCGCTGGCTTTGCTTGAAGAGCTAAAACAGCTGACCGGGCGCGGTCGCTTTGTTTTTCCCGGGCGTAACGACGCAGGAAAAACAATGAGCGAAGCCAGTATCAATCAGGTGATCAAGCGCATCGGTTATGACGGAAAAGTCACCGGGCACGGCTTCCGTCACACCATGAGCACGATTCTTCATGAGCGGGGCTACAACACGGCGTGGATTGAAACGCAGCTGGCTCATGCTGATAAAAATACTATCCGGGGGGTCTATAACCATGCCCAGTATCTGGAGGGGCGCCGGGCGATGCTTCAGTGGTATGCCGACTTTCTCGAATCGCAGGAAAAGGCAACAGCCCGAATTCCGGCAGGCATGCCTCAGAGTACGGATGGCTGGCTCTGAACGAACCCGTAGACCCATTGAGTAGACGATAGTAGACTTTATAAGAACAAAAAACAGCCAGCGAGTGTGGTGGCTGAAATCAGAAAACGTTTGAACATCTGCCTCCTCATCTACTCACTATCGCTGACGAATGCTGTGCGTCATATGCAAAAGATTAACTTCGAAGAACTGGATAAAGAACACGCTGAAGCCGTGCATTTCACGGATGCCATTGAGGTTATTGCTGAAGCCAGCAAACGCACAATGTGTGAGGGTGCACTGTTGATGGTGCGGGCTATGCGAGCCTTTAAAGGTGAATATCCTCATAACCTGTGTGAGTTTCGCTTTTACCGCTATTCGCGTGACCAGGGCTTTACATCCGATAAAGACCTGGAAAATAAAAGTTTAAAATTTCTCAGCAAAATTGCGAGCGGGTGTAAGTTTCCTCAGGCATCCGCTGGGGTTGGTTCCGATATTTATCTGGTGGAGGGGTTCCAGATATACGAAGGGTTCTATTTCAAAAAAACAGAGCTGATCCTTTTTCTGCTCCATAATGACATGGCTGTTCCCGTCGAATTCTCCGACGGTCTCTCTGCTGCGATTAAGCTCTACGAGCAATATAAGAAACTGAGTCGTAAAGGGGCGGATAATGCATCAGCCGATCCCCTGTCGGCTGACGAAGCTATAACTGCTCTGGCCGCTGAGCCTGTGAAATGGGGGCGTTTCGCTGGTAAGGAAACGGCGCTGATGATGATTGCTGGTCTGGCTGTAGCTCTTGAACAATCCGGCGGTCGTTATTTGAGAGGGGCCAGACTGAACAAGAGTGCAGTCGTTGAAGCCGCGAGAAAGGCGATCAATGAGTATGGAAAGGGGACAGAGATAACCAGTAAAGCGATGACAGATTTACTCAGAGCGGCGCTGAAAAGCCATATTGTTAAAACAGAACCCTGAACACTTCCAGTTTCGGCCCATCAAGCCGGAGAGACTTCCAAAACTGTTTCTGCAGACTTCCAAATCGGCTTTCACTTCGGGAATGCCAGCAAAACACTTCCAGTTAGTTTGTTTACACTTCCAGTTATTTCACCTCTGCTTCCACATCTCCCTCTTTTTTCTTGCTGAAATAGTCCTGTAAACCACACGAGGAATCAGGAGGTCACTATGTCTGAATCACTTATCCGCCTGTCAGAAGTTCAGCGTCGCACGGGCTACAGCAAAGCCTGGCTGTATCGCCTGATGAGTGAAAAACGTTTCCCTTTGCCAGTCAAAATTGGCGCCCGCGCGATTGCGTTTATCGAAAGCGAGATCGATGCGTGGATTGAAGAACGCATCAATGCGTCACGCTCAGCTACACCATCTTTAAACGCCGATAAAACCCAACACAACGGGAGCGCAAATGCATACAAAGCCTCTTCTAAATCAGAATGAAAATAACTTGCGCGCTCTTGCGATGGATTAATTGCACTATCACCCTCGCTGTCGCGGCGGCTCTGATTAAAGACTGATTCGGAGTAACAGAAATGATTGGTAAAAAAATGACTGCCTTAACTGGCAGTGCCCAGACTCACCCTTCATCCAGCCATAAGGCGGCTCCGGGGGACAGAGCAGAGAACATTGCAGTTATCAAGGCGGCCATTGCCATAACTGGTCAGCCTTTGGTTTCTATACCTCTGGACTGGAGCTCTTTGCGAATGATGCGCTTTATCCATGCAGATACAGACGCATCGCCATCCAATTTGATTGCCTGTTTGATCCCATCTTCTAAATTGGGTTCAACACGTAGCGCGATCTGCTTGTTACCCTTGGCTTTAATATCTTTGGTTGACACTTGTCTGACACCTGGTTACTTTTTAAGTGTTAGTAAGTGTATGACACGTGCATACCAAAAGACAACGCCCCGACAGTGCTTGGAACCACTGTCAGGGCGTCTGACCAAACCGTTAGTTGGAGTAACAGTTATGGCTGTGAACAAGCATACCCAAACTCGCCCCAAATATCAGTATCGCTTCCTGACCGTTTCGCGTCAGGACCGGTCTGTATCCCCGCTCCGTCTCTGCGCCGGCGCCGGCTCAGAGCAGGATATCCGCTGCCTTGCCCTCTTTCCCGCGGACCCGCTGCCCGTTCAGGAGGCCCAAAATGCGTGAGCCCATGGATTTAGATCAGGCGGAATTTCAGGCCGAGATGGCCACCTCGCTGTTTGAGGTGATTATGGACAAGGCCTGTCAGGAATGTTCCCCCCAGCTGCGGCATCTCATCAGCCTGGCCTGCGACATCAACTTTGAGATTTACCGCGCGCTCAGGGCTGACGGAGGAAAGCACCATGATCAGTAACGTGAAGTTTAACGAGCTGGCCGGCCGGGTGGAGGCGCTCACTGCGCGCGTCGGGGACCTGGAGGCCAGCCTGAACGCGCTGGTGGATTCACAGGGCGGCACCATTCCGCCCGGCATGGCGCCGGTCAGCACGCTGGCGGCGGAGTTTGGCATCTCGACCAAAAAGGCGGAGGAGCTGGCAAAAAACGCCGGCGTGATGCTGGTGCGGCACAGGGCCGGAGGCTATCTGGTGCCGGACGAAAAATTCCGTGAGGCGGCCCGTCTGGTGCTGCGTGCGGCCAAACGGAAGTACGGCTCGGCGTACTGGTACCATCCGCTGATTGGCAAATTCCAGATGAGCGGAGGGATACCGAAATGAGCGTGACGGAAACGGAGACGGAAACCCTGTCTGACGCGCTGTTCACCTGCATCTACCTGTGGGTGAATGGTCATCCCGTTGATAAAAAAGCGGCCCGTGAGGCCGCCTCACGGCACCGCGATAAACATTCCTGCTACGGCCGGCTGGCGCAGAAAATGAAGGACTTTGTGCCGGGCAGCGGCATGAGCTATGAAGCCCTGTGTGAGGCAGGCTTCTGCCAGACAGACGAAAGGAAGCAGCGTCAGACGCGGATGAACCTGATTGCCGGTTACACCGGCGGGGAGGCCGTCAAGGCGCTGCTGTGTGATTCAGAACGTATCAACCGCCTTTTTCCCGCCGGTAAAGAGCAGCCGGCAGCTCCCCGCCAGGCGGGGCTGTCCCTTTCCCAGATGGGGCCCAGCCAGCGCGGCGGGGTGCTTCTTGAGCATTACAGCGGGCAGCTGGCGCTGGATGCTGATTCAGACGTGGTGCATCACTATAACGGCATCGTCTGGCAGCCGCTGAGCGACCGGGCGCTGGCGCGCCAGATGGCGGCCATTTTTATCGACAGCGAAACGGCCTATTCCATGCCGGCCATGAAGAATGCCGTCGACGCCATGAAGCTGAGCCTGCCGGTGATGGGAGCGCCGTCCCGCCATCTTGTCGGTTTCCGTAACGGAGTGTTCGACACCCGGCAGGGGATTTTCCGCCCGCACGACCCCGGTGACTGGCTGCTTATCGCCAGCGACGTCACCTTCACGGCGGCGGTGCAGAACGAGACGCTGGCCGGGCACGCGCCTGTTTTTCAGCAGTGGCTGAACGGGTGCGCCGGGCATCATCCGCGCAAGGCCGACCGGATACTGGCCGCCCTCTATATGGTGATGGCCAACCGCTACGACTGGCAGCTGTTCCTTGAGGTCACGGGGGCGGGGGGAAGCGGGAAAAGCGTGATGGCCGAAATCTGCACCATGCTGGCGGGGAAGGGCAACACCGTCTCAGCCAGCATGGCCGCGCTGGAGAACCCGCGCGAGCGCGCGCTCATCGTGGGGTACTCGCTCATCATCATGCCGGACATGACCCGCTATGCCGGCGACGGTGCCGGCATCAAGGCCATTACGGGCGGGGACAAGGTGGCGATCGACCCCAAGCACAAGCCGCCGTACTCCACGCGCATCCCGGCCGTCATTCTGGCCGTCAACAATAATGCCATGACCTTCAGCGATCGCAGCGGGGGCATATCGCGGCGCCGGGTCATTTTTAACTTTTCACGGGTCATCCCGGAAGACGAACGCGATCCGCTGATGACGGCAAAGATAGAGGCTGAGCTGCCGGTCATCATCCGCCACCTTCTTACCCGCTTTACGGACCAGCAGGAGGCGCGTCAGCTGCTGTCTGAACAGCAGACGTCTGAGGAGGCCCTGACCATCAAGCGCGAGTGCGATTCGCTGGTGGATTTCTGCGGTTACCTGACCGCTTCACCGCAGTGTGACGGCATGTTTATCGGCAACGCAGAAATTGTTCCGTTCAGCCCGCGTCGCTATCTCTATCATGCCTACATGGCTTACATGCGGGCGAACGCGCTGAGCAAGCCGGTATCGCTCATGCGGTTTGGCACAGACATGCCTGGCGCCCTTGCCGAACATGGAAAACTGTATGAGAAGAAAAGGACAAAGCAGGGCATGCGCTCAAACCTTACGCTTACCCCCGAGGCTGAAGAATGGTTGCCTCATTGTACTGGTAAAACAGGAGAAAAATTAAATTAATTAAAAAAGTGTTCACCAGTGTTCACTCTGTAGAAAAATATTTATTTATCATAATATTAAAGGGTGAATACTTTTTCTTTAAGTGTTCACCAGGTATTCACCTGTTCACCTTTATGCCTTCCAGGGTGACCACCAGGGTGAACACTCGGTGAATACTATTACTCAAAGCATTCACCATTTAATTTATTGATAAGCAATATAAAAACAGCAAAGGTGAACAGGTGAACACTTAAACCACTATTCTTTTTTTTCGTGCGTTTGAAAACGTTGCTGCTCTGAATTTTACGAATATCAGAGGCCTTAGGTGTCAGCCAGCTTAGAGACTGATGTAAACGGCAACGTCTAAAGTTTCAGGTGCCATTTCTCACCTTAAGCGTTTTAGTAAACTCAATCCTTATGACTGTCGCGTTAAAAGAACTGATGGCCCACTGATGCCCCGCCATCGACAAAGAGGGGCTGGCCGGTTATAAAGCCGGCATCCTGTGACATCAGAAAAGCAACAGTAGCCGCAATTTCGTCTGGCTTGCCAAATCGCCTCATTGGTACTCCCCTGAGATAGCGCTCTTCACCTGCGCTGCCTGGCGGGTTATTCGCCCGAAAAAGCTCTGTTTCAGTCGGCCCCGGTGCCACCGCGTTCACCGTAATACCTGTCTGAGCGAGTTCCAGTACCCAGTTACGGGTGAAGCTGATCAGAGACGCTTTTGCAGCGGCATAAGCTGTCCGTTCAACACTGCCAAGCACCGTCAGGCTGGAAATATTGATGATTCGCCCCCAGCCCCGGTCTTTCATGCCGGCGAGAATGGCCTGTGTTCCCTGTACAGCGGGATAGAGATTGACGCGTATAACGTCTTCGAAAGTCTGTTGTGTCTGCCTGGCGTTGGAAAGATCTGCGCTGATTAAGCTTGCAAATGTAATGAACCGGCATTAGGCACCACAGGAAAGAGTTATGCGATGTTGACCTGGGCTGAACATAACTGACGGCGCTCAGCATGACAAAGTGAACGTTGAATCGCATTTTTTTACCGCTTACGCTTGTCATAATAAATAACTCAGCAAGAATGAACGGTGAAGGCAAAAAAAAATATGTTTCACCCCACTTCGGCCCCTGGCGGGCCTTTTTTGCCTCCAGTCCCCCTCACTGCAAGGCGTAATACACGTTGCCAGATTCAGGAGCATACCGGCCATAAAGCCGTTGTCCCGGAAGGTCAGGGCCACTGGCCTGCCATCAGTTCATGAAAGTAAAAACTGAAAGCTAGAGAAAATTTGATTTCTGACAATCCCCCACTTACCGCAATTCGCCCTGAATCTGCGTTTTCATCCCCCAGTGGCTGATGCGTCAGGCGAGCAAAAAATGCGTCCATTACGGCAGGCGGGTTATTATGGCGGAGGAGAGGAATCATCAAAGCTGAGAGGGACATGAGCATAAATGATGTCATCGCGATGGCCAGATAACGGACATACTACTGGTCCGGCACACAGCGAATGTCTGAACCTGCGTTACCGCTTAAAATCCGGCACTTTTTTAGGTGTTCTGTCCCAGAAAAAAAGCAGGACGTATGAAAAATCGTGAATAAGCGAGCGCGCCCGGCGAGTACTGGTATGGCGGCATTCGGGGGACAACACTGGACAGTTTTCATGCATGAACTATTATTCAGATACCATGCCGCAGTGATAAGCATGATGGACCTTCAGTACTCTCTTTACAGCCCGCTCAGCGCGGGTTTTTTTTGCGCTGCCTGTTTTTACGCTGAAGATTTTCACTCCCACCTGCCACATTAAACGCCTACTATTCGCCCCAGCCCGGACAGGGGGGCGGATGATTATCGCAACATTCACCTGTTATGCCGTTCATTCAGTCAGACGTTTCCCCGTATCAACGTGATGCTGTGATAATTAAGGGCCAGCTATGGCAGGCCCGGCTGGTGGGTTATCCTGGTTTTGTCTGTGCATTAAGAGTGTGTTAACCACCATTGTTAAGACAGGAGGCGGGAGGTCACCGTGCCCCCCGTAGTTAAATCAACGCGTTTTCTCGCCGTCTTGTTGCTTGTACGTTGCGAAAGGGCTCTTCTGCAGAGGAGCTGAGTGGCAGGTATGAATCAGGGATGTCAGTCTGACTTCAGCACATTCGTAATCTGTGGCGCAGCATCAAAAAACTGATAAGACCCATCACGGCGTGCTTTCGCCTGGTACATCGCGACATCGGCGTTATCCAGTAACGTTTTGGCGGATGCCGTGCCGAATTGCGCAAGGCTGATGCCAATTGCGGCACCCACGCGCACTTCCATTTTATTGATAGTGAAAGGTTCTGCCAGGCTCTCACTAATACGCTGGGCAATGGAGGATGCCGCCTTGCGGTTAGTGCACCTCGCGGCTATGACAAACTCATCGCCGCCCAGGCGCGCCACAGTGTCGCCCGGACGCATGCATTGATCGAGTCGCTTACTGACCTGTTGCAATAACGTATCGCCCGCGGCGTGCCCCATGGTGTCATTGACTGCCTTGAATCCATTGAGATCAAGAAAAAGGACGGTTGTGTAGTCTGCATCTTCATGCTGTGCGAGCATCTGCTCAATTCGGGTATTGATCCACGCACGATTGGGTAACCCGGTCAGCATGTCGCGGGTTGCCATTTTCTCCAGCCTTTCCATCCGCTCTTTATCGCGAGTGATATCACGTGAAACCAGCACTGCGCCGATGTTCTTGCCCGTCGAAGGGTTACTGACACCGCAGGCTTTGGTGCCAAGGGTAAGATAATAACCATCCCGATGCCGTTTTCTGACTTCCACCACGTCTGGCAGGATACCTCCACTGAAGATGTGCTCCAGCGCTTCTGTCGCGGGGCCCCGATCGTCAGGATGCAGAAAATCAATTACCCGCTGCCCGGTCATTTCATCTGCTGACCAGCCCATCATTGCGCTGTATGACGGTGAGACGGATACGTACCTGCCGCTGGCATCACAATGGGCGATAAGGTCAGTGCTGTTTTCAATTAACAGGCGGTATTCCGCTGCCGTGCGCAGTGCGTCCTCAAGCGCTTTACGCTGACCGCTGATATCCAGAATAAACCCCTGATAATGAGAGCAATCAGGCGGAGGCTGACAATGTGGCAGGCCAGAAAAAATCACCCGTCGCATTTTTCCATCGAGACAACGGATCGGTACTTCAATATGAAACGGGGTTACGCCTTCAAGCGCAGCCGTCAATTGCTGTGCAATTTTTGCATCATCGTCTGCCTGCGCAAACTTCAGCCATGCGCTGAGGGTGACTCCTTTCAATGCAGGTATCAAACCTTCAGGGTATTCCTGGCTGGTAATGCAAACGCCCTGGTCGTCCGTGGTCCAAACAGCGGAAAAAGTTGATGTAATAACAGTGTCCAAGGTGATCGTCTCCGATGTTTGTTGACGAAACTAAACGCGCTCAATCTCCGTCAGTGCCGCCGTCGGTAACCCGCATTGCTGCCCCGAAAACCAGATGGGAAGAGCGGGAGGGGTTTTCGTTATGTGACGCTCCGGCAGGAGCAATGGCGTATTCTGCATTCTGTTTACTCACTCTTGCAGCCGTACTTTCTACCCGCAGTGATGAGTGAGAGTGAGTTGTAGCACGCTATACGTTCAGGTGATGTGACTTACATTATCGGCGCATGTGGAAACAACCTTTAACGGCACGACCGTAAACTATAACCGGACTCTCAGGAGATAGATATTCACCCCTATGGTTAATTATCATTTGGGTGATCGTCGTACAATATCTGGCTAATTCGTGAATGATTGGCTGGCTGCACTGTCAAGGCGCTGTTCTTAAGCCCCGTTGATAAGCGAGCACGCATCAGTTGGGTGCCCGCGTGAAGAGACGGATCCCTTTAACATAACTGTTGGCAGGATCTGTTACATTCCATAGGATCTGTGCGATACCGTCATCACTATTACCCCTGTGCTAGCGCCTGATGTTAGCAATGCCTTGGAAACCCGCATCGATTTGCACCCATGGCATCATCAGACCGCATTGTTTCAGTCCTGTCCGAATCAGCAACGTGCGTCTGATTTTTTTTGACTTCCGCGGGGGGGTGATAACTGGGATGATTTTATGCCAGGGAGTCGCTACCATAAACGCAGTTCATGTGATTCAAAACAGTGACGCTTGCAGGTATGGCCATCGCCATCAGGCCAATTGTCCGACCGTTAACCGGAGCAACCGTTGTGGTTATGAACAAACCTACCCAGACGCACCCTAAGTACCAGTATCGCTTTCTGGCTGCTTCACGCGAGGACCGGTCCGCTCTCCCGTTCCGTCTTTGTATTGTGGCGGATTCAGAACAGGAAGCCCGCCGCATTCTGGCCCCCTACTTTATCCTTTCTTTGTTGGGGCAGCAGCCTGCAGATGAAGGGGAAATGTGTAAGTCCATGAATTCCTGATTTGTCATCCATTTCCTGCACGACCTTAAGGTGGTGCGTCAGGTATACATAATGATTTCAGGAGCGACCGGATAAAGAAAAGGAAAAACTCAGCTGCTGCAAAACCGCGCCTGAAGGATCAGGTGGTGCAGCATAATGCATCAGTGAAACAGGCGTGGCGGTGCCACTTGTATCTCCTGTAATAATTAGGCTGACTCTGCTATTTTTTTCGTGTCACCGTGTTTCTGGCCTACTGCGTTGCGTGATGAGCAGTGCAATCCTACCGGCTTATGCATCTTCGATTCGGTGAACATTTCCTGATTCAGGGCATTTTTCTCTCTCCTCCCTCTGCTTTTCAGTTTCTGTAAGTCAGTCATTATCATTTGTGGTGGCGACATCCCGAAACGATCGGTCTGTATCTTCCGTTCCGTTTAGGCATTGATGCCTGCTCAGAGCAGTAAAATCGCCGCCTGCCAGCCCTTTACTTCATCGTTAATGACGCCTGCCAATTCAATTTTTGGAAAATTTACTTCTCTGCGCATGGTATACAGCCTGACGTAATGGACATACGCATGATGAAGGGGGTGGGGCGACCTTAAATTAATGATTGAACCACTATGTAGTCACGATATTACCTGTGTCTTTAGGATGAATATAAAATTCGTTTCTTATAGGTAGCATAATTCTGACTTATTTAGATACTCCTTTTTATTTTATGTGATGTTGTTCTATGAGAAAATAATGACGCTATGGCCACGTTGATATGCCTGCGGGAGACGTAAGGATTCGTCATCAGAAACTGACGCAACCTGCAGCGTGGGAGTTAAAGCTTAGTGAGGTTTTTTTCCAGAGGAGGAGGGATGAGCAGGAAAATCATTATTAATAGTGTGGTGGATTTCGAGCCGGAGAAAAAAAGAATTTCGGGTAAAAAGGGAACATCCAGTCTGAGCGCCTCGGCTGCACTATGTTTTGAACTTCTTATTAATAATGTCGGGGAACTGGTAACGCACGATCAGTTCTATGATTATGCCTGGCGACGATTTGGTATGGAACCAACCTCAACATCTCTTTATCAGAATATTTCAGCACTGCGTAAGTCGCTCATTAAGGCCGGTCTGCAGCAGGATATAATCAGAACGATGCCGCGAAGAGGATTTCTTTTATCTCCCCTGACGAAAATTAACCGGACAGAACCAGAATGGATTGTGGTTGATGATGTTAATGCTAAAGAAATGACCATAGAAGATAAAAAAGAAAAGGATGATTTTATAAATTTTAATGTTGTCGCTGAAATGGAACCATCGAAAACTGTTCTGCCATTGAAGAGCGAAAGTCATGTTGTAATGTGCAGGAACAGTAAAGTGGGGTGGATGTTAGCGTGTCTGTCAGGGATGGTTATCGGGGGAATCACCTATTATACAGATTTAAACATGCACGTTGCTCCTGTATTCTCTGAAAATCCGGTTTATTACAAAGGGTGTGTCATTTACTCTAATAATAAAAATGATTTCGAAGGGGGTGAAATGTTCAGGCTTGTTGATGACCTCAATCTCAGGTGTGAAAATAACCGTTATGCTTACCTCACCAGTTACAGGTTTTCCGATAGAGTTTCACTGGTTATCTGCCGAAATCCCTTAAATGATAAAATACCCTCAGAATGCTACTCCTTATACTACATTGAGGATATGCGGAAATGAAAAAGATAATTTTCTTCGTGGTTTCGGGAGTGGCGACCTTCTTTTGTATGTCGTATGGTGGAAGCCATTTTGTACCGGAAAAATGTCATGCGGAATTTTCTTTCATAAGAGGTGACGACAAACTCAACCTGGTGACATTTCAGCATCTCTTTTCCGGGGTTGGCACAGTATCTGTTTCGGGGGTTTTGTCTAAAAGGGGAAAAACGGTGGGCTACATCAGCAAGACAATCAGTTTTTCCTATGAAAAAAAAGATAATGTTTATCTTGCTACATCCAGGGTCATTTCCGTTTCACCTCAGATGTCGCTTAGCCGGGAAGTGGAAAAGGAATGGTTCCCCTCTTTCTTTTATGATGTGGGGCAAACGCTTGTCTGGACTTCTCGTCCTGTCACTCACCATAGCTCACTAATCTTTACCAGTACAACACCGCTTTTTGTTTGCGAAAAGATACATTGATTAACGAAGGGGCCCCTGACAGAAAAATTTTCTCGTACAGTCATGGGGCGCCTCTTAAATAACTTCATCACGTTCTGAAAACTACATTTTTTAACAGAGAAATTGGTTGTAACCTATTGAATTTAATTGTTTTATTTTATTTAATTTTTATGAATATATTATAACTACTCTCAGTTCTCCCAGCCGGTTAAAGTCCTCCCTGAAATCAACTTGCAGGAATACACTTGCAGGAAAATACAGGGGGTCATTGTCATTATGTGTTTAAAACGGTTCGTTGCTTTTAGTGTTACAGGTAGCTTCTTATTTGCTAATTCGTCTTTTGCCGCCATGGATATCAATGTTCATGGTGCTATTTCGCCAAATGCCTGTACAGCCAGTATCATTGGCGGTGATTCTCTGGACTGGGCAACGACTCAGCATGAGAATCTTAAACAGCATGATTTTAATACTTTGCCAAAAAAGCAGGTTACGTTGCAGGTAAGCTGTCCATCAGCGCAGAGTGTCGCTTTCTGGGCTACAGATCCTAACGAAAATAGCGCCTTGGAGGGAATGGATACTTCTGGAAAGGTAGGTCACATCGCCAAATTGCGTGTTTTTGGGCTGGGCCTGGATCCTGTAACCCAAAATAAGATAGGAAACTTCACCCTTTCTCCGGTTTCTTCGACAGTCGACGGTGTGACTAACTCCACCTCAGTCGGATATCAGGTCAGCGGTTCACACAATAATTCTATTTTCTCAAGAATTCTGAGTTCACAATGGAGTTACAGTAAAGCTGAGGACTGGACGCCATGGGATGAAGCGGCTAATAAGCCTGCGGTGGGTAAGTCAATTTCGTGGTTGCTGGACATCGAGCCACAACTGAATAAAGGTGAGCTGATTAGCAATGCGCAGAAGATAGAGTGGCAGGGAACAGCGCAGGTTAACGTGCGTTACTTCTGACTGGTCGAATTAAAGAACGCAGGCATCTCTTCAAGGGATGCCTTATATTAAAATGCCTAATAAATTTCTATCTATTTATATTTGTGCCTGCTTTCTTTGGGATGCCAACGCCTGGGGTGACGTTTTACATTTTGACGAAAATCTTATTGCTGCAAACGGCATATCCTCTGAGCAACTAAATGACGCGTTAAATCGCTATGTTTTACCTGAAGGTTACAGGAAGGTTGAGGTTTACATAAATGGATTTTACATCGCTTCAGGAGGAATTCATTCGACGAGCGGGTTGTTGATATTTACACGCGCAGTGAAATCAAAGCTGAGGATTAAAGATAGTGCATGGAGGAAATACGTCAGGGGTAAGCGCGAGGCTGGTTATTTTTTGGATGAGAGGGTTCGCTATAAATTCGACCGCTCTGATAACGCTTTGCGCCTCATTGTGCCGGCTGATTTGCTTGAAGAGCCTGCTGATAAAGCGAGATTTCGTGGAGGGCGCGGCGCTTTCATCAACTACAATACCTACGCCTATCGCTATTCCAGCGTTTCCGGAATGTTCAGCAGTCTTAATGCCGACTATGAGGCAGGAGGCAACGTGAATAATGCGATAATTCGGGTGCATGGAAACTACAGTCAGTACCGGAGTAAAAACGTATCGTCTTCAGTCAACCAGGTGCGTGATGGCTATATTGAACGGGATTTTAACCGTGTGAGAATTCGTGCTGGACGTACAATAGTCAATGACGGTGGATTCGGAACAGGTTACGTTGATGGTGCAATCGTTTCTTCTGCCGAGGGAAACGCGTCTGCATATATTAATTTTTCCTATGATGCCCCTGAAGTCCTCACGGTGGAGTTCTGGCAAAACAATTTGCTTCTCTGGAAACAAATCATTCAGAAGGGGCACGCTGAACTGCGTAATATTCCGGTTGCCGGGTTCAGCAGTGATGTTACGGTGCTGGTTAAGCGTCAGGATCAGGTTATCTATTCACAGATAATTTCCCGCGGCCAGATTACCACAAACAGATACGGCATGACCGGCTACTACGCCTTTTCAGGGCGTGCAGTGAGTGGGTCCCGACGGATAGTGAATGGCGTGGGGTTCAGCAAGGCACTGGGAAAAAATATGGCTCCCTCTGTGGCCATGGTTACATCGGGAAAGTACCGGGGCCTGGCAGTCAGCAACACAACTTTTTACAAGGGATTGTTCTCCACGATGTGGCTGACGGGAGTACAGAATGAAAGAGGGCAGCGCAGTCTGAGTCTGAACGTTACAACCAACCATAAAAATACCAGTCTGAGCTATAGCGTTAACAGTCGTCACTTCAGCTATGTGGGAGAGGCGCAACAGGCACATTACCGTTCCGGGCGGAGCAGCATCAGCCTTACACAAACTCAGCCCTTATCAGACAGGATAACGGGGAGTGTCTCACTTACGCATTATCGATTTTATCGTGCACACAGCAATGATGCAGTTTCGGCCAGTCTGAACTACTCCGCTGGTATGGCTTCACTGGGAATAGGGCTGTCGTATATGTCCCCTGTGGCAGGCCGTTCTGTCAGGAATAAAGTCAGTACGAATTTGTCACTCAGTATTCCGTTTAGTTTTAAAAAACACAGTGCAAACTGGCGTAGCCAGTATTACAGCTACGCGAAAAGAAGCCGATTCTCGAACTCACTGAGTGCACAGGTTACGGACCGATATACCGTCACTGCCAGCCACCAGCGGGTATCCGGGAGGACGCGATCCGAGTCTTACATGCTGGACAATAACGTCAGTACGCCCTATACCGCAGCGGATGTTTCACTGTCACAGGGCAACGACAGTGGGAACTCATCCCGGATGACCGCGGTATCTCTGTCGGGATCCATCGCAATGAGCAGGAAAGGCGTTATCTTTTCTCCGGGGCGAATCAGTGACACCTGGGCCGTGGTGGATACTGGTGTGCATCGATATCTGAAAGTGTCGTCGCTCCGAAACAGTGTTGTGACGAATCATGACGGAAAAGCAATCATTACTTCTGTGGCGGCAGGCAGTGCTGACTTTATACGCGTATATCCGGAAGGATTGCCGCCTGGCGTTATTATTAAAAATAACGTCAGGGAATTTTCTGCTGAGCGGGGGGCAGTACCTTTTTTTGATTTTCATGTGGTAAACAACCGTTCCTTATTAATGCGCTGGAAAAGTAAACCTGCATGGATACAACAGGACGATCTATTTTACGATGCTGCCGGAAAACTGATAGCCCGGTTTATTGATAAGGACATTCTTCTGATTAATGAAAATGATGTCAACGAGCTTCAGAAGTCAGGTATGTATTCACCAGCCAGAATAAATGTGCAGTGCAGACTAACAAGATTTAATCTGAAAAAACAGGAAAGTATCAATGATGTTATCTTCAATTGTAATGGCGCGTAGCCTTGCTGCGTCGGCGTTAACGGCAGCGGTTCTGTCCCATTCCGCCCTGGCTGAAATTACACCTTCATCCTCCGCTGTGATTATTGAAGCGGGTAAGAATGAAGCCTCTATCGATATAAAAAATAACGGTAATAAAAGTGTACTGCTTTACAGTAAAATCAGAAAGCTACCCGATGATGATCTGGCGTATGGCACCCTGTTTACCGAACCGCAGGCTATTCTTGTGGCGCCGGGTGATACACAAAGTATTCGCATCATTTACCGGACCAACTCCCCTGACAGTCATGAGCATATTGCCCGGGTCGTTTTCACCGGTCTGCCCCCTCAGGATGAGGTCAGTGAAGGTAAGATAAAAATTCTTATCGGGCAGGATCTTCCGGTTGTGGTCAACCTGAGAAAAAACATTGAACAAAAAGATATGTGGCAGATCGTGAAGTACCGTCTCGATGAGGGGAAGCTATGTATACAAAATCCCAGTGCCAAAGTTTTTCGTTTTGTTCCGACGATGAATTCGGATGAAAAACACATCACCGTGACGTTTAAGAAATCCTACGTATTACCGGGTGAAGAAATGTGTTCTGCGTCCTCCGGTCAGTTACTTCATGGCATGCATCTCAATATAGTGAGCGTCAGCGACTACAACTATCAGTTAAAAAGCAACAAAGTCATATTATAGGCGTTGTTATAAATAAATATTTAAGAAACTTTCAGTTTAAGTGAGGGTGTTTTGCTTATCGTAAAAGGGATTCATGGAAAAAGCGTGGTACTTAGTGACGTAGAAACTATCGTCATCTGGTTTATCATGACGGGCTTAAAGCTGGAGTATATCGCGTACCGCGTCGGTATGAGACATCAATCGGTAAGTTATTTAAAGCGCAGAATCATGCGAAAGCTCGGTGCAAAAAATAATAATGAACTGATCGTCTGGTATATATCCCAGCGTCGTGGCTTAAGTCTCAGTGATGTCAAAAAGGCCATGTTGAAACCCTTCAATAAAGGGGGGCGGTGTGCCTGATTAGCCAGACTTTTAACGGTAACATACCTTATTGTCAGACAAAACGTTCCCGTTCAGATCAGCCATACCATTGGACATGTATTATCGAAACTTTCACATAATGCATGTCCATTTCGTGGCACTTTGGTAGAAGCCTGGCATTCCGGCACTGTGGGGTAGGGGCAGAGCGCGTTCACAGGCAACCGAGGTGGTGAAACCGCGTATTTTTCTGACCACACAAGGCTGCTCGTCTTAGGGAATATTACTCTGTTTTTCAACGCGTGAGATTATGTGTTCTGCAACTCAAAACGACCGGCTTTTACGTCTGCAGATCATTAAGCCTGGCCTGATCCAGGCCATTTTTTTGCCATCTCCTTCATCTCGTGTTCCAGCTCTGAAAGCCAGTCATTATCCTGTTCGACGTGCTGCGGGCCTGTTCTGTTACTGTTATCGGTGTTTACGGGTTTTCCAGGTAATTCACTGTCGTTCTCATTATGCTTCATCTGCGCACTCCTATCTTTAAAGCTATTTTCGGCAGAGAAATGGATGTGTGCAGTGAATATACAAATCTTTTCGCATACTCCGACATTATGTCTGGCGAAACCTTACCTGTTCAGTCAGGTTTAGATGCAATTCTGACGTCTTCGCCTTACTCAAACCGCGTGAATGTACCAGAGCTGTCTCAGCAAACGTTGAGATGATCCAGGATAAGTTTGTTATGGCTTCGGGATATACGCACTTGCTGGTGTTTGCTGTCAGGGTCAGCCTTTGGGTTCAATATCTCTGGACTGGAGCTCTTTGCGAATGATGCGCTTTATCCAGGCAGCTAAAGATTCGTCGCCATCTTTCTGCTGCGCCTGCTCCATCATGTCTCTCAATTCGGGATCAAGCCGAAACTGGAAAGGAGGATTACCACGTCTTTCATTTTTGTGTGTTGACACGTTAATTACACCGGTTGTACTGTGTTTATGTGTAGTGACACATTACATACAGTTGGTAAAAAAGGCAACGCCTCAGCAGTGCTTGGACCCACTACCGAGGCGTCTAACCAAACCGTTAACAGGAGTAACAGTTATGGCTATGAACAAGCATACCCAAACTCGTCCCAAATATCAGCACCGCTTCCTGACCATTTCCCGTCAGGACCGGTCTGTACCCCCGTCCCGTCTCTGCACCGGCGCCGGCTCAGAGCAGGATATCCGCTGCCTTCCCCTCTCTCCCGCGGGCCCGCTGCCCGTTCAGGAGGTCCAAAATGCGTGAGCCCATGGACCTGGATCAGGCTGAATTCCAGGCCGAGATGGCCACCTCGCTGTTTGAGGTGATTATGGACAAGGCCTGCCAGGAGTGTTCGCCCCAGCTGCGGCACCTCATCAGCCTGGCCTGCGACATCAACTTTGAGATTTACCGCGCGCTCAGGGCTGACGGAGGAAAGCACCATGATCAGTAACGTGAAGTTTAACGAGCTGGCCGGCCGGGTGGAGGCGCTCACTGCGCGCGTCGGGGACCTGGAGGCCAGCCTGAACGCGCTGGTGGATTCGCAGGGCGGCACCATTCCGCCCGGCATAGCGCCGGTCAGCACGCTGGCGGCGGAGTTTGGCATCTCGACCAAAAAGGCGGAGGAGCTGGCAAAAAACGCCGGCGTGATGCTGGTGCGGCACAGGGCCGGAGGCTATCTGGTGCCGGACGGGAAATTCCGTGAGGCGGCCCGTCTGGTGCTGCGTGCGGCCAAACGGAAGTACGGCTCGGCGTACTGGTACCACCCGCTGATTGGCAAATTCCAGATGAGCGGAGGCCTGCCGAAATGAGCCATCCCCTGCGGCTTACCGAGCCGCTTTCCGACGCGCTCTTTGCCTGCGTCTATCTGTGGGCGCACGGACGCCCCTGCAGCCGCTTTGAGCTGGAAAAGGCCGCCCGCCAGCATCACGACCCGGCAACCCGCTGCGGAAAGCTGGTGGTGCGGCTGATGCAGCTGCACGGCATGACCTACGAAGACCTGTGCGACGCCGGCTATCTGGGCACGGACGCTGAGCAGGTGAAGGCGCTCCGCCGCTCGGTCGTGGCGGAAATCCTCGGCACGGAGGCGCTGGATGCCTGCCTGCGCGACAACGGGCGCATTCAGCGCGTCTTCCCTGCGGCAGACGCGACGAGGACCCGGCTGCCGCTGTCGCGCGGCTCTGAGGGCTTCGACGCCCGGCAGGACTATGTGATGAAGCACATCCTGCCCGCGCAGGCGCTGTGCAGCATCTACGGCCCCAGCGGCTCATTCAAAAGCTTTCTCGCCGTCTCCTGGGCCTGCCATATTTCGGCGGGCCTCCCCTGGGCAGGCCACAGGGTTAACCGCGGCGCGGTGCTGTATATCGTGGGTGAGGGCGGCATCGGCGTGCCGCGCCGCATCCGCGCCTGGGAGCAGGTTTATCAGCAGCGCGTGGAAAACGTCTGGCTGGTAAACCGCCCCGTCTTTCCGGTGCGTCAGTCAGAGGTGCAGGAGGTCATCCTGGCGGCGAAGCAGATTGCGTCAGAGGGCGGTCTGCCGGTGCGGCTGATTGTCATCGACACCCTGGCGCGCTGCTTTGGCGGCAACGATGAGAACGACGCCCGCGATATGGGAGCGTTCATTGAGGGCTGTGACGACATTAAGCGTAAGACCGGCGCCACGGTGCTGGTGGTTCACCATTCAGGAAAAGACGAGGCCAAAGGGGCGCGGGGCTCCAGCGCGTTCCGCGCGGCGCTGGACGCTGAGTTTCAGGTGAGGCGCGAGGATGAGAACATCGCCCTGATTCTGACCTGCACCAAAATGAAGGACGCTGAGGAGCCGAAGCGCCGGGCGTACGACCTGCAGCCGGTCAGGCTGTTCACGGACGAAGAGGGAGAGGAAATCCATTCACTGGCCGTGCGGGATGTCGCCCGGGAGGCTGATGAGCATGACCCGCATTTATCCAGTATCCCGAACCTGAGTGAAAACCATGCCACTCTTTGGGCGCTTATCCGCAGCCGGACTGAAAACGGGGATGCCTGTACCCGTACATTACTGCGTGATGACATGAAAGCCATGGGTATCGATGTCAGCAAAAACTTCAGTCGCTGGCTGGCCAAGCTTGAAAGCCACGGGATGGTAACAGTCAACGATGAAGAAATAACAATCATCAGCTGCCGGAAAAGTGAGGGATAAAGTGAGGAGCGGTGAGGAGGGAGTGCGGAAGTTAACCTCCGCTCCTCACTTTTCATGTATATATACGGAAAAAGTGAGGGAAGGTGTGGAAACCCCTGATATGACTGGCTTCGGAGCGATTTTCCCGAAAAACAGGTGCGGAAAAAGTGAGGAGCAAAAAGTGAGGGATAAAGTGAGGAGAAAGTGAGGGAAGCGCAGAGTGTCAGCTTGCTTACGCATTGATGGCCTGACGTTAAAGCTCATTCAGGAAAACTCAGGCAGAATGTTCGCTTTGTCCCAGAAGTGGACGTTGCCAATACCCAGATACGTTCGCGTCACCTACGTTATGACAAGCCGTAGCCATTTTTCGTGAGTTCGCAGCAGGATTAAAGAAGGTCAGTGCGATCCCCTCGTGTCGTGGGATGCGAAATCACAATAAATTCCACGGGAGACTCCGTGTCGTTTCTGGCTTGATGTTTTGCCCCCGGGGGAATCTCTAATCCTTGCAGGGGCTTAATATCGTGCATTTCACCCTCTAACTCCATAGATAAAACACCATTGAGGACAAAGAAAAACTGTCTTGAGATGGAGTGCCAGTGTCGGTTTTCAGCAGTACCCGACGGCATTTTTTCATGAATGACCAACATGTCTTGTCGGTTTACCAGATACCAACCGTCGCAATCCTCGCCCCAGACATAATGCTCTGCATTTTCTTTTGAAATCTTCATACCTCTCCTATTTATGCGACTTTTCCAATAATTTAATAAATTTTTACTCGGGTATCACATTAATTGTAAATATCTTTTTTATGAGTTAGTGCATTAGTACGCTGAGTTGCCTGTTTCAATATACTGGATAGCCATGGATTAATGGGCTCAGGAGTTTAAAGACAGGATCGTAAGGTCCGCTCCTCGCTCATAGCGGACATTAGCCTGACGTCCGCCTGCTCTATTCCAGAAGCGGACATTTCCACCATCGGCATGCACTAACCGGTGGATAACAGTTCTTACTGCGTAGCCATGCAGTCTCGCCGGAATCATCAGGGGCATTTTTCAGTGATATGAAGAGTAAAAGGTGCTTGAAACGAGCCGCTCGCGACAGGACCACGCTCAAGCGCTCGTTAGATGGGCACGAAGGTAGTCTTATATTAAATATGGATAGACGTCATAGTCGGAACAGGTATGGTAGATTCAGTCGCTAAAACTGGATTGAGGATAGTGAATGTTCAACATTTCAGAAGTTGATAAAGGGGATTCTGACCTGGCGCGGTTGATCAGCGAGCTCGATGCCTTTCAGAGCGAACTGTACCCTGCAGAAAGTAACCACTGCCTGGATCTTTCAACAGTTAGTGACGAGCAGCTCCGGTGCGTGATAGTACGTGATGAAGAGGATGCACCTGCAGGTTGTGGTGCTTTGCTCTTTCACGAAGATGGCTCAGCAGAGGTTAAGCGGGTTTATATTCGACCGGAATACCGGGGCAGGAAGCTCGGAGAGCAGATAGTCAGTGCAATCGAGGGGATTGCTTTAGAAAGGAATTCGCGGCTATTGCAGCTTGAAACAGGTATTCTCCAGCAACCGGCTATAGCGCTTTATCGCAGATGCGGGTACGAGATATGCGATGCATTCCCCCCGTACAAACCAGATTCGTTAAGTGTTTTTATGCGCAAAGAGCTCCTTTAAGGTAACGCTGCTATAACGCCAACGAAGGGTTCAACAGTAGTGTTATGGTAAATAGGTGCGATGCGCCGACTGTAAAAATAAAGGGAAACGTATGAAAATCGAGATCTGCGGGGATGCGGGCATTCCGGAGCTGGCGAGAGTTTTTGTCAAAATGGAATCGTATTACTTTGGGAGTGAGGCTGCCAGCTATAACGAAATGCTCTCTTATCTGACCAACCGTGTTTTCTCCGCCTATTCGGGTGTGACCGTCCTGGGGGCATGGAAAGATGGGAAGCTCGTCGGATTTGCTACGTTCACGCTGATGTTTCCTGCGCCAAAGTGCTCCGGGCAGGCGTACATGAAAGATCTCTTCACTTTAGCGGCGGTGAGAGGCCTGGGAGTCGGTAAATCACTAATGCGATTTATCGCGACTTTCGCAGTTGAGCATGGCTGCACACGTTTTGACTGGACTGCTGAAACAACCAACCCGAAAGCTGCCGAATTTTACTTGTCGCTTGGGGCTTCTATGGTCGAAGAAAAGCAATATTTCAGATTAGAACATCAGAATTTAGCGGCGTTTGTTATACAGTGCGCACATTCCTAAATCCCATTCTGACGGCTCAGCGGCACTACGTGTCGGGGTTGTTATGTTTAATATGGCAGAGCTTCCCCGTGGCCATCATTTGAAGCCCGCTTCTCGCTCATATAGGACATCCATAATCACATCTCCTGATCTAATGGAGATTAAGCATGACAACATTCCCATGGAACAGGGGCCGTATTATTGGCCAGAAACGGCCTCTCCAGATCTCTCATATCTGGGGAATCCGTATCAGATTTGAGCTGGAAGGAAAAGTACGCGATTTAGCTCTGTTTAACATGGCTCTGGACAGTAAACTTCGGGGCTGTGACCTGGTAAAGCTGAAGGTTTCTGATGTGGCCTATGGGCACTCTGTTTCGGGCAGAGCGACAGTGCTGCAGCAAAAAACGGGAAGCCCCGTTCAGTTTGAACTGACTAAGGGAACCAGAGAGGCTGTGGCAGCGTGGATCAAAATGGCTCATCTACTTAGTAGCGACTATCTGTTCCAGTCCCGCGTCGGTTCTTCACGACATATCTCAACCAGGCAATATAACCGTATTTTTCATGGATGGATTGATAAGCTGGGTCTCGACGAGACTCTGTACAGTACGCATTCTATGCGAAGAACCAAGCCATATCTGATCTATAAAAAAACGAAGAATCTTCGAGTGATCCAGTTACTGTTAGGTCACAAAAACCTCGAAAGTACAGTCCGTTATCTCGGTAATGAAGTGGATGATGCTCTGGAGATAGCTGAGTCTATTGAAGTTTAATTTGTGAGGGCTGCAACAGCAGCCCTGTGCCAAGAGCGGACATCATAAATTTATGAAAAGATGAGCTTTCCCTCCTCACTCGAAGTACAGTGGCAGGAACTGATAAAACAACCTACTACATAAGCTTATGTTTTCCATAACCTTTGATCTTTACCGGAGAGTAATTTGGCCAGAATTGCAGTAGACATGGATGAGGTTATCGCGGATTTCAATAAAAAATTCATCAAATCATTCAATAAACTTTTCGAAATGAATGTCAAATTAACTGATTTACAGGGATTTTCTGCTCAGAAACGTTGGCCAGAGTTGGCCCATGACATCGATACCATGATTGGTGAAAACGATTTCTTTTCTGACCTTCCAGTAATGCCAGGAAGCCAGGATGTTCTGCTACCTATGGCTAAAAAACATGAAGTTTTCATCACTACGGCAGCTATGGAGTTTCCTCTTTCATTTACTGCCAAGTTTGAATGGCTAAAACAGCATTTTCCTTTTATTAGCCCAATGAACATCGTCTTCTGTAGCAGCAAAAGCATACTTAATGCAGATTATCTTATTGATGATAATAGTCGACACTTCCATGCGTTTTGTGGCGAGGGCATCATTTTTACCGCTCCACATAATATCTATGTGGAAGGATATAAACGTGTTAATAATTGGCAGGAAGTTGGAGATTTGTTTCTTTAGTATTAACTAATAATAATATTGACCTAAACCGAGGTTGGTCATTATACGCATTATCTTTTTTTCCTGATTATGAACGGATGTCTCAATGTCCGTTCCTCGCTCTAAGGAGACACTTTTATTCAGTTTCCTGCTTACAGGCAGGATCGCTGCTGCGCGGAAAATTCATTGTTTCTTTCTATGTAAGGCAAGCCGCCTGTGGACGTCGCTAAATTTCCCTTTAATCTTTCGCCTTCTTCCCGTGACCGGACTATTGCGCTGTCGTCACGTCGTTATAGACGTGCATCAGGTTCGGTGACAATCGCTGAAACAAAATTCAGAAAAGCAGATATTTTTGCCGGCAGATAGGTGCGTGAAGGATAGAGCGCATAAAGCGGAAACCTTTCGTCGGGCCACTCCGGAAACAAATCAATCAGTTTACCCTCAGCTAATAACTGCTCAGCACCCAGTTCCATAATCTGCGCTATGCCATATCCCGCAAGACAGGTGCCGTGCAGGGTACCGACATTGTTTACAATTAGCTGTCCCTGTAAATTTAGCGATTTGATCTCATTTCCGCGCTGGAATTCCCAGGTGAAAAGCTTGCCCGTTTCAGGTGAACGAAACTGAATGCATGTATGTCGAGGTGAGGAAAGTTCGTCTGGTGACCTGGGTTTGCCATGCTCTGTGATATATGCTGGCGAAGCAACTGTGAGAATACGGGTGTCCAGAAGCTTACGTGCAACCAGCGTTGACGACCGATGTTCGCCAAAGCGAATGGCCAGGTCAAACCCCTCTGCAACTAAATCGCCCAACTCTTCACGCGTGGAGAGTTCAACCTGTAAGTCAGGATGTTGCTTCAAAAACTGTCCTAACCGTGGGCCAAGTATCAGCCTCGAAAAAAACGGATGAACATTGACCCGCAGACGACCACGAACGGAATTGCGACCATCAATCGCACACGCAGTAGCTTCCTCAAGCCCCGCCAGTAAGGGGACGATTTGCGTGTAAAATCGCTGCCCCTCGTCCGTTAACGCGATAGATCGGGTGGTTCGCTCAAACAGCCGGATACCCAGACGATTTTCCAGCCTGACAATTGCCCGGCTGACACCTGAAGGTGACATATCCAATGCTTCCGCTGCTGTGGCGAAACTTCCCCCTTTCACCACAGCGGTTAATACCCCCATACCCTTTAGCATCCGCTCGTCAAATGCCATGCTTGCACCTCTACACAAATTCAGAAAGAGAAGTTTTTGCCTCGAAGGCTGAGCATTTTCCCCTCTCTTCTCGTTCAAACAGGTTAGCAGCCTGAACGCCATCGTTTAATGACTTTTTGTCACTTGAGTTATGACGTTCATGATATGGATTAATGAATCAAGAGGCCATAAACTTTTTTTCATCCTCTCAAGCCTTCCGGTAAATGTTCACTTTCATGAATATCCTGCAGGTCAGGCCTGCTCAGGACATGAGGGTTTTAAAGCATTTAATACCCGGCTTTAACAGGCATGTAATACAGGTGGCAGAGCCAGGCTGGCCTGAGAAAGCAATGATTACTGCACAACCCGAGGTAAAACCATGCTGGAAAATAAATCTACCGCGTTAATTATTGGTGCCAGTCGCGGTCTGGGGCTGGGAATGACAGAACGGTTTATGGAACGTAGCTGGCAGGTGATTGCTACTGAGCGCAACGGCGCTTCCCGCTCCCACCTTCGCGAGCTCGCCGGGCGTAATTCTCTGTTATCAGTTGAAACGCTCGACATGACCAGCGATGAGTCTCTAAAAACCCTGAGCGGCAGGCTGACGGGAAGAACACTGGATCTACTTTTGGTGAATGCCGGAACGGCCGGGTCGCCCGATGAATCATTCGCTCAGCGTTTACTCACTGTCATGCTTACCAATGTAGCGGGGGCCATGTCGGCATTACGTATTTTTTCACCTCTGGTTCGGGCAGACGGGGTGGTTGCTGTCATGTCATCAGAACTGGCTAGTATTGCGGATAATGTGCAGGGAGGATGGGAGCCTTATCGATCCAGTAAATCAGCACTGAATCAGTCAATGCGAAGTTTTATCGCTGAAAATCCGCAGGTGCCCTGGTCACTCACGGCGGTCGCGCCGGGGTGGGTTCGGACTGAAATGGGCGGTCCGGATGCGCTACTGGATGTCGAAACCAGCACTCGCGGCGTGACAGACATGCTCATGACACGCTTTAATCAGCGAGGTATTGCTTTCCTCAATTACCAGGGCAAAACGCTGCCATGGTAAGTTTGAGCGCTGGTGAATGACGCAAGCTGCCTGATGTGTAAACGCCGGGGCACTTTCAACGGCAGTCTTTCATCAGATCGTCTGTTGCACCGCGCTCTGTTCCTGACCGGAACATGTTTTGTCATCCCTGCGCATTGTGGGGTTACCCGAATGCATGTCGCGCATGGTTAAACAGTGAAAACAGGCATAAATGTCCGCTTCCCACCTGAGCCAGGGCTGAGACGCCTGGTTTTCAGGCGCGGACATTTAACTGCCGCTACAGGAGCCACAGGAAAGTAAATCCGCGATGACTGTCGCGTTAAAAAAGCTGCTGACCCACTGACGCCCCGCCATCGACAAAGAGGGTCTGGCCGGTTATAAAGCCGGCGTCCTGTGACATCAGAAAAGCAACAGTAGCCGCAATTTCGTCTGGCTTGCCAAATCGCCTCATTGGCACTCCCCTGAGATAGCGCTCTTCACCTGCGCTGCCTGGCGGGTTATTCGCCCGAAAAAGCTCTGTTTCAGTCGGCCCCGGCGCCACCGCGTTCACCGTAATACCTGTCTGAGCGAGTTCCAGTGCCCAGTTACGGGTGAAGCTGATTAGAGACGCTTTTGCAGCGGCATAAGCTGTCCGTTCAACACTGCCAAGCACCGTCAGGCTGGAAATATTGATGATTCGCCCCCAGCCCCGGTCTTTCATGCCGGCGAGAATGGCCTGTGTTCCCTGTACAGCGGGATAGAGATTGACGCGTATAACCTCTTCGAAAGTCGCTAAATCTATATCGCCGAGACGCTGAGGTTTAACCAGACCCACATTGTTGACGATCCCGTCAAATGCGAATCGCTGACTTAACTCTTTGAAAGTCTGTTGTGTCTGCCTGGCGTTGGAAAGATCTGCGCTGATTAAGGTGCCAGGGAAATCGTCCCGGGAACCTCGTGCTATACCGACCACCTCATGA
This sequence comes from Pantoea sp. SGAir0184, assembly GCF_043544755.1. Taxonomy (NCBI): domain Bacteria; kingdom Pseudomonadati; phylum Pseudomonadota; class Gammaproteobacteria; order Enterobacterales; family Erwiniaceae; genus Pantoea; species Pantoea sp. SGAir0184. The sequence continues at coordinate 3,085,899 of NZ_CP028050.1, read as the reverse complement.
CCTGCCCCGGCGAGACGGCGGGCAAGCGCCAGCCCGATGCCTTTGCTGGCGCCTGTGATTAAAAATGTTCTCTTCATTTTTGACTCCTGTTAATTCGCCCCGGCATTTTTTTGCGAGAGGTCACGATGATTTCACATGCTGCGGATGCGACGCAGTGAGGGCAGCATCTCTTCCGGCTCCGGCCGGCGCGTATAGTCGGGATTCACTTCAGCATAAATAATCGTGCCTTCCTGATCGATGACATAGCGGGCAGGCATAGGAAGCGTCCAGCTCTCATCTCCGTTAAATAGAGGCAGGTCGTTCTTCAGTCCTTTGTACAGTTCAATCAGATAATCCGGCAGGTTAAAACGCAGCCCAAAGGCATCCGCCACGCTGTTGTGTGGGTCAGACAGAATCGGAAAGCTGAGGTTATTGTGACGCATGGATTTACGGCTGTTAGCCGTCGTCTGGGGGGAGAGGGCGACAAGCGCTGCGCCCAGCGCCTGAAATGCGGGAAGCGCTTCATTGAGCGCCTGCAGTTCCATATTGCAATAAGGGCACCAGATGCCACGGTAGAAACTCAGCACAAGTGGACCTTTTGACAGCAATCCGGCAGAGGAAACGGCATGGCCCTGCGGATCGTTTAACGTAAACAGAGGCGCCTTATCTCCCGCCTTAAGCGCATGCGTAGCGGCGCCGGACTGAATCAGTTCATCCGTCGCGCGGCGCATGATTTCCGCCACCGGTTGAGGGATATTATAGGGGGGCTTACCTGCTTCAAAATCCGCCTTAAAAGCGTCAAGCTTTGCCTGCAGCATAATGATGTTTTCTCTGAAAAGTTATTTAGGGTGATCTCTTAATTTCCGGGCGGCTTTACAACAGTCACTTACCGGGGGACAAGCGCGTTAATGCGTTCTGTGGCGCGCTGTACGGCGGGCCGGTTAATCATTTCATCAAACCAGCGAGCCACATTGGGTGTGTTTTCAAAACTCACCCCGGCAAACTCCCGACGCCACAGCCAGCCGAAGTGCGCAATATCAGCAATGCTGTATTCCTTTCCGGCAACAAACTGGCGGTCAGCCAGAAGGGTATCCAGCACCTTAAGGGTGCGGTCTGCTTCAGTAGTGAAACGCTGAATTGCCAGCGGCTGTGGTTCGGATGCCTGACGCTGGAAAAAACCTGCCTGACCGAAAGCCGGTCCCAGTCCTGAAGCATGAAAGAACAGCTGCTCAAATACCCGTGACCTGGCCGGGCCTGACGCCGGTAAAAGCTTCCCCGTTTTTTCAGCAAGATAGATAAGGATGGCGGCCGACTCCGTCAGTACCAGCGGCTCAGATAAGGCATCAGTATCAACAAGCACAGGGACTTTGCCGTTGGGGTTTAAGGCCAGAAATTCAGCTGACTTCTGTTCCCCTTTACGGACGTTCACCGGGTGTAAAACATATTCAAAACCGAGTTCTTCGAGAGCGACAGGCACCTTGATGCTGTTAGGCGTGGCGAAAGCATGAATATCAATCATGATCATTTCCTGCTGAGAGGTTTGCCGGGCCAGCCCCGGCAAGCTGGAAATGATAATGGCTGGCATGAGACAGGAATGGTAGATATGCTCAACGGATAACATCTATTCTTCAGAGGAATAAAATGGATCGCTTTCAGGCAATGGCCACTTTCATTCGTGTTGTGGATACAGGCTCCTTCTCTGCAGCTGCCAGACAGCTAAACGTGGGCCAGCCTGCGGTCTCCAAAATTGTTGCTCAGCTGGAGTCGCGATTACAGACCCGTTTGCTGACCCGATCGACCCACGGCCTGACGCCCACCGAGGCCGGGCAGCGCTATTATGAGCGTGCGTGGGCCGCCCTGCAGGAAGCCGAAGAGGCTGAACTGGCCGCCCGGGGAGCAGGAAAAGGCCTGTCCGGAAAGCTGCGGATTTCAGCCGCAACCACTTTTGCACGGCTGCATATCATTCCCCGCCTTCCGGCGTTCCTTGATGAGCATCCGGAACTGGATGTGGACGTGATCCTGGATGACCGAGTGATCGACCTGATTGCTGAAGGTATTGATATCTCATTGCGTATGGGAAATCTGCCCGACTCAGGTGTCGTCGCCAGAAAGCTGGCAACAGGACCCCGCTCAGTGATTGCCACGCCGGAATATCTCTCAGAAAGGGGGGAGCCGAAAACGCCGGCTGAACTCGCAGAACATCAGGCAATTCTCTATAACCCACAGCCCAGCCTCTGGTCATTCACCCGGCAGGGTGCCGTTGTGTCCACCGCCGTGAGCGGTCGCATCCGCGTCAGCGCCGCTGAAGGACAGCGAGCTGCCGTGCTAAGCCATATGGGGTTGTGTATTGCCTCCGACTGGATGTTTGCCGAGGAATTAAGAAACGGAACCGTTCAGAAGGTGCTCACGTCATGGCAACTGCCTGACATTGACCTGTGGGCCGTATTCCCTAACGGACGACTGGCGAGTGCCAAAGCCCGGCAGTTTGCTGGTTTTGTTGAAACCATCATGGGAGAGAGTAGAACATGATATTCCATTCAGGAATAGTTGTTATCTAATCTCCGGGCGATCCCAATGTAACTGGAATGGAATAGTGTTGTTTCATGTCCAGCCACTCCGGTCTGGTAACAACAAGGATCGCCACTATGTCTACGTTTGAAACTTATCGTTATGCCTTTCCTAATGCCCGCCTGACCCGTAAACCCAATGGCGTACTGGAGGTTAAATTCCATACTGCCGGTGAAAAACTGGTTTTCGATGGCCATACCCACGAGCAGTTCGTCGGGCTCTTCCATGCCATCGGCGAAGACCGTGAAAACCGCGCAGTGATCCTGACCGGTTCGGGTGATGCCTTTATGGACGCAATCAGTCCGGAAGGATTTGATTTCTTCACCCCGGCAGGTTTCGACAAAATTCTGCGCGAAGGCAGAAAGGTGCTGAACAACATTCTGGATATCGAAGTTCCGATGATTACCGCGCTAAACGGCCCGGTGCTGCTTCACAGCGAATATGCCCTGCTGACCGATACCATTCTGGCCACCCCGGAAACCGTTTTTCAGGATAAACCGCATTTCGAATTCGGGATCGTCCCCGGTGACGGCGTGCACATTCTGTGGCCAGAAGTTATTGGATCGCTCCGGGGCCGCCACTTTTTGCTGACCCGTCAGGTGCTTGATGCGGAAACGGCGAAAGACTGGGGCGTAGTAAACGAAATTGTGCCCGCTGATAAGCTTCTGGCCCGCGCTCACGAAATTGCCGACGGGATTGCTGCACTTCCGCCACTGACCTCGCGCTACACCCGGATTGCACTGACTCAGCGTCTTAAGCGTCTGGTAGATGAGGGGCTGGGTTATGGCCTGGCGCTGGAAGGTATCAGTGCCGCGCAGGTTGCCCACACACTGGCCCGGCAGTAAGCCTGTCGGATATTGACTCAGATTATTTGGCATCACTGAATTCATTTGATATTGCGCCAGGGCCCATGTGCTCTGGCTCAACGTGAGGTAGATTTAATGAACCCTTTATTCTCACCTGTGACTGCAGGAAAACTGCATCTGAACCATCGCGTCGTTATGGCGCCCACCACGCGCATGAGGACCGAACCGGGCGGTGTTCCCGGCAAGTTGATGAAAGAATATTACCGCCAGCGAGCGAGTCTCGGAGGGCTCCTTATCGCTGAGGCCACGGCGGTTTCGCCCTATGCGAATGCCTATGAAGATGCACCGGGAATCTTTACTGACGAGCAACAGGCGGGATGGCAGCGCCTGGTGGAAGCCGTGCATGCCAGAGGCGCTCAGATTGTACTGCAGTTGTGGCACCCGGGTCGTCAGTCCCTGCCTGAACTGTCAGCGGGACGTCAGCCCGTCGCGCCTTCAGCGCTCATGGCCAGAGATACTTATGGCGTGGTGAAAAATGAACGGGGATCCTATGAGGGCAAGCTTTTTCCCGTTCCTCGCGCTCTGGAACTGGATGAAATTCATGAGCTCATGGAGGAGTTACGGCAGGCAGCCATTCGGGCCAGAAATGCAGGATTTGATGGCGTTGAGCTACATGCCGCCAACGGTTACTTACCTGAACAGTTTCTGCTGGATGGCAGCAATCAGCGCACTGACAGTTATGGCGGCTCCCTTGAAAACCGTGCGCGCTTTCTGCTTGAGTCCGTTAGCGTACTGACTGATGTCTGGGGGCCGGGGCGCGTTGCTGTGCGCATTTCTCCCAGCGGGATATACGGTGATATGCATGACAGCGATCCGACAGCCACTTTCCGTTATCTGGTCGGGCGGCTGAACCTGTTTGACCTGGCCTATCTGCATGTTATCGAACCCCGCATCGTGGGGCCGGAAGACAGGGAGGCTGGCTATTATGCGGAGCCGGTAGCCAGCCGCGATTTGCGCGCTTTTTATCAGGGGAAAATTATTGCGGCGGGCGGCTTTAAACCAGAGGATGCCGGGAATACGCTGCAAAAAGGTGAGGCCGACCTGATTGCTTTTGGTCGTCTGTTCACCTCCAATCCGGACCTGCCAGAGCGTATAAGAAACGCATTTCCTCTCGCTGCGTACAACCGTGACGCTTTCTTTGGCGGAGATGAGCGGGGCTACAGTGATTTTCCTGCTTATTCACTACCAGCACCAAAAGAACGCCTGGTCTGAGTAGAAGTTAACTGAGATTCGGTATTCCCAGGGGATGCCGGATTTCAGATGAATGATCTTCATTGCAAATATGAGTCTTTCAGACTCAGCAGCAAGTCCGCTTTTCGCTCAAAGCAGACACTGGCGCATATCATTCCTTTTATTAATATAATGCCAGTCAATTTTTTCGCAGCGGTTAAGCACCAGGCCGGCATTAAGTTATCCCTTTTGGGGTAATTCGACTGTAGATAGCAAGCGGTGACTCATGACTAATGGAATATGCAGCGGCTGAAACCACCTCGCCATCGACTTGACTGACATGTTAGAAACCCGTTTATAAATGTCGACGACCGCCTTCGTGAACCAGCTTTGTTTAAGCCGTGCACAGAGAGAGAAGTCCCGTCCTCGCATGCAAGGCCATCCTTAACGATAAAAACGCCAGACTATTAAAACTGATGATGTGCCTGCCTTCACATAACCTGAGCGACACAAGTGTCATGCTGTCACGATATGAAGGAGATCATCATGATAAAGAAGCCATAGCTTATGTGAGATTTTCAAATGCTTCCCAGCAGTACGGTGACTCCCTGCGGCGTCAGAACGCACTCATTTCTGAGTGGTTGTCCCAGCATCCGGATTATGAGCTCGATGACACAACCTACCAGGATCTGGGTCTCAGTGCTTACAGCGGTATGAACGCCACCCGCGGCGCGCTTTACGACTTTCTGGACGCTGTAGAGCACGGCTACATTGCTGCAGGAACCGTTCTTCTGGTAGAGAGCCTGGACAGGCTTTCACGTGAAAAAATCAGCGATGCCACCGAGCGGCTGAAGAGCATCCTGCGGTCCGGCATCGAAGTAGTCACGCTGTGCGATCATACCCACTACAGCATCGACTCGCTTGATGACCCCTATGTCCTTATTAAAGCTATCCTCATCGCACAACGTGCGAATGAAGAGAGCGAGACGAAGTCACGACGCATGCGTGCGGCCTGGCAGAAAAAACGGGAAGATGCAGCGGCAACCGGAAAGCTCATTACGCGCAGCTGCCCGCGCTGGCTGACTGTTTCGCCTGACGGTGAGAAGTTTGAGCTGATTGAAGAACATGCCAGAACCATTAATGTGATATTCAGGCTCAGGCTTAAAGGCTCCTCACTCAATGGCATCACGAAAACGCTCAATGAACGCGGCGTTCCAACCTTGACGGGGGAAATCGGGCGATGGAATCCCAGCACCATTGAAAGTCTGCTTGGCAATAAGGCCCTGACAGGCACGTTTACTCCGTCTTATCAGACGATGGCAAAAGGAGTAAGCGAAATCAGCGGGTATTTTCCTCAGGTGGTTCCAGACAAACTCTTCCACGACGTGCAGGGCGTCCGTCTCGCCCGATTCGGTAACCCTGGCGTCAGCGACAATCCTTACCTCATTAATATTTTCAGATCGCTGATGTACTGCGGAACGTGCGGGCACTCCATCATTTTGACCAGCGTCGACAAAAAGGGCCGGGGCTATTACGCCTGTCCAATGAGGCGCCTGAAACGCTGCAACGAACCGGCCATACGCCGTGATCACGTTGATGCTGCCCTAGTGGACGTCCTGCTGTGCAGCATGGATATGCTGCAGGCAAACGGAACCGTCGTGGGCACCGCCAGTCGGCTAGAAAACCGTCTGGTCGAACTCAACTTTAGCATCAACCGGCTTATCGCCGCGCTCCAGATTGCTCCGGACGTTCCGGAGCTGGCAATGAAAGTGCGGGAACTGAGCAAAGAGCTACGGGCGGGTGAACTGAAGTTGCGCGCCCTCAGAAGCAGAGGTGTAGCAGGTTCCAAAGATTGGATCGCCGCACTGAACCTCGCCGACAGGCGCAACCGTGAACGATGCCGTGACTACGCCGCCCGACACATAGATAAGCTGTTTCTGCATACCGCAGAAGGGCGTTGCGACGTGCACCTTCTTAATGGGATCAAGCTAATCAACTTCCCGCTAAAGAAAAAACTTCCCGTTTCATCCTTCATCAGCAGTCTTGCCTACATGTGCGGAGACACGCTGATATTCTGATCCGCCCCCCTCTACGGACTGGCAACTATCGGTCCGCTTTGTGCCAAAAGCAGACATTCAAGCAGCTATCAGCTGTGCCAATCTTTGCGTAATGAAACTGATGACAAATCATGTTTTATTTACGTAAGGTAAATGCAGGTTTCACCACTAGTGAAAGGGAGTGAGCGTGGGCAGATTTAAGGGCAAGCGGATACTAATTACTGGAGGCACGAGTGGCATGGGGCTGGCAGGCGCTCAGCGTATTGTCGCGGAAGGTGGCCATGTAGCCCTTACCGGTCTTAATGAAGAAAGACTGGAGCGTGCACGCAGTCTGCTTCCTGCAGCTTCGCTTATTCTGAAAAGCGATGCTGCAAGCGAAGCTGATATACATGGGCTTGGTGAGGCTATTAACGACTGGGGTTCACTTGATGGATTATGGCTAAATGGCGGTTATGCTGAAGTAGGCTCCCCGGAATCTGTAACGGCAGATTCTTTCAATCGTATGATGAACGTTAATGTGCGAGGCCCAATGCTACAGCTGGCAGCCCTGTCCGAATCGCTCAATTCAGGCGCGTCCATTTTGGTAACTTCTTCCTCCTCTGTCTATGAAGGTGCGGCGATGACAAGTCTGTATGCAGCGACGAAAGGTGCCATTATCGCTATGGTCAAAAGCTGGGCATCAGCGCTGGCTGAACGCGGTATCCGCGCTAACACATTGGTGCCGGGTCCGATTGAAACCAACTTCAGGCACTTTATGCCAGAAGAGTCACGTCAGCAGTTTGAAGATTTTGTGGTAAGCCAGGTTCCTTTAGGCCGAACCGGAACAGCAGAAGAGGCCGCTGCAGTTGCACTTTTCCTGCTGTCCGATGACGCATCCTATGTTACCGGCAGCCAGTATGCTGTAGATGGCGGGCTGGCTCATTACTGAAGTTTTTTAAGGAGAGTCAATTCATATGCGCATTCCGGATTACCCTTCACAAGATTCCGATAAATGGGCCCAGGTAGATGCATGGTTTTCTGAAAAGCTAGCCCCTGAAGATTCAGATTTAAAATACGCTCTCGCTAATAACTCAGCTCAAGGTTTGCCGACACATGACGTATCCTCTTTGCAGGGAAAAATGCTGGCTATTTTCATGCAAATGTCACGTGCCGTTCGTGTTCTCGAAATAGGCACGCTTGGGGGGTATAGCACCATATGGATGGCCAAAGCTCTTCCACCCCATGGAAGCATAACGACAATTGAATTCAACGAGCATCATGCAGAAGTGGCCAGCCAGAACATCAATAAAGCGGGGCTGGCTGAGCGCGTCACGTTGCACAGGGGAGTTGCGCTTGAGGTCTTACCCACGCTTGATGCGCCTTTTGACCTGATTTTTATCGATGCCGATAAAGTGAATAACCCCCACTACCTTGAATGGGCTATCAGATTGTCGAAACCAGGCACTGTTATCGTAGGAGATAACACCGTGCGCGGTGGCAATGTCATCGAATCTGGTAGTGAAGATCCGAACGTTATAGGCCTGCGAAAATTTGTCGAAATGCTTTCTGAGGATGAGCGCCTTGAAGCGACGGCAGTTCAGACTGTGGGGGAAAAGGGATGGGATGGTTTCGTTCTGGCTATCGTTAAAACCCAATGATGCTATTTATCATTCAGTAAAACGCACTTATCTCCAGTGTTTATTCACAATTTATGAATGAAAGACACAAAACATTCATTTCCTCACAAAGCGAACATTGTTTATTGCACATGTCCGCTTTGTGCCAGGAGCGGAAATTATCTACGCTCAATGCATCCTTCGTGAGACAGGCCATTCCGGTTTGCATTCAGCTAAACTTTTTCCTGTTTTTCGTCCGGAACATAAAGCATTCCGCTACAGCTGGCTGGTATGTTTGAATCGGGACATTTAAATCAAAAACATGCATGGTCCACTAACAATGAAAGTGATTCTTGTTCGGCACGCAGAAACAGAGTGGAATGAGAGCGGTTTTATTCAGGGGCATAGCGATAGTGCGTTGACCCTCCGGGGGGAGCGCCAAACCTCAGCCTTAGTGGCAGCATTTGACGCGAATAATTACCAGGTTGAACGTGTTTACGCTTCTCCACTTGGTCGTACCTGGCAAATGGGACAGAGCCTGTCTGAGTGCTTTAGTTGCTCACTGGTAGCTGAAACAGCCCTTAAAGAACAAGCATTTGGTCAGTTTGAAGGCATGTCAACGGCACAACTCCTTCAACACCATCCGAAAGATGCAAATGCGTTATTCAAATTTGATGCAGAGTATTGTCCGCCAGAGGGAGAGTCACTGGCACAGGCAACTCAACGAGTAATAAGTTTCTTACAAAATCTCCAAGGCACCAAAGAACATCAGTGCGTATGTATCGTGTCGCATGGGCATGTAAGTCAGGGAGTGCTGGCAATACTTAAAGAAGGGACTATCGATAACTTTACCCGGTACGCTCATCCCAATGCGAGTTACTCCGTTTTCGATTTTTTGGATGGAAAATGCACTGCGCTCAGATGGGGAATTGCCACACATCTACTTGAGCGTTAGGTTCTGGTGGTCGTTTGAGACAGGCGATATTATCTTAAACACAATATCCGCTTCTCGCTCATAGCGGACAGTGTATCAGTCCGCTTTGTGCCAGAGGCGGACATTAGTAACTGGTAAACGCTGTTGTTAGACTTTCCCGGTCAGAGTAGATAGGACCCGTCTGATTTAGATTTCGAATAAAATTTATCTGTTTTAATTTTTTGCAAAACTGCTGTGAAGGCTTTTCAGCACTTCATTGATTGCTCTGCTTACAATCCGATCCTCCCGCATAACTGCCCCTAGCGTACGGTGAAGAGGGGGCGTCACGGGGTATAGATCGAGCCCCGCTCTTTCCCCGATACATGCTACGGACATTCGGGGAACAATGCTGTAGCCAAGACCTGCACGGACCATTCTTTTAATAGCCTCAATACTGCCCAGCTCCATGATCGGGCAGGCCATATGTCCTGTCTCCCTGAACCATTGATCAATCAGGGCGCGTGTACCGCTTCCCGGTTCAAAGATAATCAGCGGCAGCGGCAACAAGGCGCCCGGAGTCCATATTTTTACGCTCTGCTTTGAGGCATCCTTTTCCATAATAACAACAAACTCATCCGTACCCAGCGGGATTATGCTGAGGTTTTTACCTGCGGCTGGCAGAGTCACCAGCCCAATGTCAATACGGTTTTCCTCCACGCCCCGCACAATATCGGAAGTGTTACCTGTGCGTACGTCCACTTTCAGCAGGGGATGGGCCTGTCGCAATTGCTGAAGTAAGGGAGGCAGCAGATGAATGCAGGCCGTTGCGCCTGTGCCGACAGTAACAGTGCCGGTTATTTCATCGGAATGCAGGCATACAGATTCAACTGCTGTACTTACCACGGCATCAATTTTCAGGCTGTGCTCAGCGAGGGTCAGCCCGGCAGGCGTGGGTCTTACTCCCCGGCTGGTTCGCTCGATAAGGCGGACGTGAAGCGCCTGCTCAAGTTGTCTTATCTGCAGGCTCACTGCCGGCTGCGACAGACCAAGTGCATCAGCCGCGCCGGAGAAACTTCCCCGGCTGATGACCAGTCTGAAAGTAGCCAGATGATCGAGATTCAGGTTTGCCATCCAAAATTTTCCTTATGCCGCTGATAAGTCCTGCTGCCTGTATGAAATGATGTATTCGGGTTAGCCTCTGCTTCTGACCGAATAAGGAGCCGTACTGATGGAAATAACCCTCGCAGATGAACGACATATACACGCCATCCAGCAGATTTATGCTTATCACGTATTGAACGGCACCGCCAGTTTTGAAACCGAACCGCCGAACCCGGCTGAAATGACAGCCCGTCTGAAAAAGGTGCGTGCAGCAGGACTGCCCTGGTTTGTTGCGGTCGGGGACGGCAATGTCCTCGGGTACTGCTACCTGTCACGCTATCGGGAGCGGTGTGCCTACAGGTTCACCCTGGAAGATTCTGTATATATTGCTCCAAACCTTCAGGGTCAGGGGATCGGGAAAAAGTTGTTATTAAGCGCGGTTGCATGGGCAGAAGCGTATAACTTTCGCCAGCTCGTAGCCGTCGTTGGAAACAGCGAAAATAGCGCCTCTCTCGCCCTGCATCGCGCGGCAGGCTTCAGTATTACAGGAACACTCAGATCCGTGGGCTTCAAGCACGGACGCTGGCTTGATACGGTCATCCTGCAGCGAACGTTGGGACAGGGTGACGCCGCCTCTCCGGAGAGCACAGTTTGACTGACAGGCATCTGACTGGCCGTACCCTCTTTTGCATTGGCATGACGCAGCTTATCAACTGGGGTATCACATTCTATATGCCAGGCGTCTTCGGCACCGCCATCATGGCGGACACAGGCTGGTCGTCAGTTCTGACATTCTCCGGGCTGACTATTGCCATGCTGGTTATGGGGTTTATTTCGCCTCTTATCGGCCCCCTAATGGCCCGTACAGGCGGACGAACGCTGATGATGGCAGGAACCCTCGCAATTATTCTCAGCTGTTTTCTGATGGCTTTTACCCGCTCAACAGCATCGTGGATTGCCGTCTGGCTCCTGATGGGAGCCGGCATGCGACTTGCTCTGTATGATGCCGCATTTGCTCTGCTTGTAGAAACCGCAGGCGCAGGGGCCCGCCGGGCAGTCTCTCTGGTCACACTGCTGGGTGGCCTCGCTTCAGCCGTGTTCTGGCCTGCTGGGGCTGCGCTACTGCACATTACCGGCTGGCGGTATGCGGTTATCGTTTACGGCTGTGCGGGCATTGTCAGCCTGCTTTTTCTGTCCGCCATTCCGGCAGGCAACCGGAGTCAACCACCCGTTGCCGGGCAGCCCACTTTTCCAGCGATCGGAAAAGCAGAAGACCGAAAAGCATTCATCAGCGGCCTGTGGTATGCCACGCTAATAGCGCTAATAAGCTTTGTTTCTACCGGCGTATCCACTCATTTTCCGCAGATACTGGCCGCTTATGGCATGCCTGCCGTGACGGGCATGCTGTGGGGTGGGGGGCAGGTGAGTGTCCGACTGCTGGACGTGGCTTATGGCGCAAATACATCTGCGCTCCGCCTGAGTCTGGTTACCGGCGTTCTGCTGCCAGTCTGTTTTCTGGTCGGCCTTGCAGGTAATGTCACCCCTGTGGCTGCAGCCATTTTTATTCTGGGTTATGGAGCTGTGAACGGAATGAGTACGGTAGTTAAAGCTTTACTGCCTCTTGTGCTGTTTGATCCGAAGCACTATGCCCGAAGAACAGGCGTGCTGCTGTCACCAGCTTTTTTCCTCGCGGCGGTCGCTCCCTCAGCTTACGCCATATTGCTGGAGCGATACGGCACATCCGGCACGCTGCTTTTATCTGCCATCATTACCCTGTTCATTACGGCGATTTCCATTATGATCTGGCGTCTCCATTCCTCGCCGGATGGACAGAAAGCTTCAATTCCGCCGAAACGTGAAACTGGACACGTCAGGTGACTGTAATTGCTGTCGCAATTCATTAATTAAAAGGAAGATACGATGAAAACTGGACTGATTTCACTGGGACTGCTGACTTCCATTCTGCTCACCGGCTGCGACGAGGGCGCAAAGAGCGAGGAATGGTACAAGGCTCACAACAAAGAGCGCAAATCTAAATATGAAGAATGCCGCAAAGAACCCAATCCGCGCGGCACCGAAGACTGTCGCAACGCGATTGATGCCGATGTACACGCGGGCCAATTTACAAAGAGTCCAGAAAAGGGTTGGTAAAACCATACGAGCCGCCATGAGGCGGCTTTTTTACGTCATTCTTCAGCGATTCCATAGAACGCCTGTTCCACCTAATCCGTCAACTGACTCTGGCGTTCCCCCCTGAAACAGTAAATATTGTGATTTTGCCGGCGGCTGACGATACCATCTCAAGGTATAACAGAGCCAGGCGGCCAACACCAGGCGAAATACGCCGGCTTCTTCTCTACTTGATTGGATAAAATTCCGGCAACAGTGGCTTGAGCACAATGCGATTTACAGCCGCCGGCATATACATCTACATCTCGTTTTGAAAACCGTACAGCGGTAAACATCTATCAAAAATGCCATTATTTACATTAAATTAATGCCTGTTTTTCGCTCATGGCGGACCTAAGGTCTGAGCTCAGGGTAGGGTGGCAGACGTTCTGCAAATTGAGCGAACTCATGTTACGGCTTATGGATAATCTTAGGTGCCTCTATGTTTATGATGATGAGTATCAAGCTGGTGGACATTTTAAAAATGAGGACTTGTATTTCGTTCAAATAGTTATGAGTAACGATAACTATTTAAGCCTGAGGTATGATCCATATCCATAACATCTTCCTACTATGGGCAAAATAGTGAGTAAGGCTAGAGATTGCTAGCACCCTTGATACTGAAATCAGAGCGTTATTCATCGATCAACCTGACTGCACCCTCTTCATAAAGTGGTCAAAGTGACGGCGGATGGAAAAATCAATGACTTAAGTTCCAGTTGAGCATTAGCAAAGTGAGAGGCAACGCCGCTGCCTGGGTTTTGCACTTTTCATGTAAAACCCTTTTCAGGTGCGGCTTTAACTCTTTGAGTAGATAACCAGCAGATGCTGGCTGAGTGTGCAAACGCCGAAGAAGTATCGAACATCAACAATTGCCATAAAAACGAATTCACTGAGAGCATGACCTGTATCCTCAAAGTGAGGATGGATGCAATAAACAATATCTTACGGCTTTGTGCCTGCCCAAAGAGCCGGCCGGTCCTTAAAGAGGGGGCCTGATTGAGCGTCAGGACGCGGGTGGTCACTGTGACCACTCGTAATAAAATCAGGGAGTTATTGATTAATCATCTGACTTCCAGCTCTCCTAAGGCAGACAAAGTGACGGTCGCAGAAAAAAATTAAAGGCTTAGCCTGTGTATGAGTGTTCGCCCTTTCTGAGAAGTCATTGCAACAGTCTGAAGGTTTTGCATCATTTGGATAAAACCCTTTCTGTCCTGATTTTCATTTTCTTAACCGACCACCAGCCAGTTGATTAGCAATCACTGTGGCCGGCAGGACGTGGAAAAATGAGCGGGTCCTCCCGGCGGGGTACCCTGTCCACGAGGCGGCGGCCCCGCGGAAAACGGCTGATTTTTGCATTTTCATGGTGGCGGCGGCAGGTCTCTTAACTCAATGAAAATAAACAATAATTTACGTGATTACCTGTACACTTTTTTTGTGGGGGTGTCATTAGACCAGTTTTTAAGTTACTGAAATTAATTAATAAAAATGGTTTTCACCTGCCAGGTTGAGCTGCCTATATCGGATGTGCGTAAAATCGGCAATATTTGTCACCAGAGGATCCCATCCTGGTTATGCAAACACCACACCTGTGTACCCGCTGGCAAAAGGAACCTAAATATTCGTTTGTGGTGAAATGCAGCCTGAATAGCGTCAAAGGGCCGGGCTACTTTATTAAGCAAATCATTTTCGAACCAGGTTTATTCATACAGGAAGGTTGTTTACGAACGCTGAATTCAGCTCGTTATTTCGTTATAAACAGTGGGCATATCTGAGACACTGGTCAGTTGGGGGTATTTATGGGGGTATGAACAAAAATCGAATGCAGTATATTTCTTAAAAATCATGTGCTTGTTGTATTCGTTTGAATCCTGTAGGGCGTGCCAAATACTTTCAATGACTTACGCAAGCTTCAATCCTACCTGATTTTCTCCTTGTGTCGTATTTGTGTCGTTACCCCCTAAAAGTGAGTCAATTTTGCGCGCATGTTCCGTCAGGTGATTCGGTGCCAGGTGAGCATACCTGCGAACCATTTCGATGCTTTCCCATCCGCCCATCTCTGTGCTGATGTCAGAGCACAGCATGATAAGGCGAAACGCCAGCTCACTGGGGCATAAGCACCCTGATGAATTATTCCCGCTGACAGTCAATGCGCGATGCCTTTTTAGACAGGAATTATATACGTTAACCTGACCATTCAGGATAGATGCGATGTTTCCTGCCAGACAGATTTTCTTAACCTCTGTCAGTCAGGCGCGGATGACGATATTCATTAAAAATGTATTGGAAATAGTTATGGCACCTGACTCGGGATCGCGTCTGGCCATTCCTGCTAAATACTTACGGCCGTTAATATCAACCTGTCACCTTTTATGCATGGATACTAAATAATAATTAATCTTTTTTTATGAAATTTTTCACGCAATTTATTTCGTCCTGGTTTAGTGGATTTAAGATTGAATGATAACGAGTGTTTTGCGTTGGCGAGGAGAATGTTTATTTAAGATGGTTCCTCTGTAATTTTGTCATTTAATCAATGGTTTGCTTTTGTTTTGTGCAAAATAAGAATCCTTGTGCCAGGAAAAGGCAAGGGTATCAGCGATAGCATATTAGTGAAAAAATTCCTGGTGCGGGCGGATTTTTGAGGAGCATTGATTATCTGCACACAACAATGATGTCTCTAAAAATCCTGAGATTAATTTTCCAATGAAAGTGTCACTAATATAGCGATACGCAGCCAGCATAAATCTGATTAACTGGTCCGAAATAAATTTTAAAATTAACTATTCCGGGTGATGAATCTGCGTCACACAATGCCGATAACACATTCATATCCGACACTCTCATCTACTTACAGCGAGAATTAATATGAAAATATCCACCCGACTTGCAACAGGCTTTGGCCTGCTTGTTGTACTTTTTATTATCTGTACCGGCATTGCGCTCAACGCTCTGAGTAATGCGAGCAAAGGTATGGACGATGTGGTTAACGTCAAAATGAAAAAGTATCAGCTGGTGCTGGATATGCGTGGCAGCATCAGGGATATGGGCATTGCGGTTCGTAACCTGGCGCTCTTAACGGATATTGAGGCAATGAAGCCTGAATGGGAGCGCGTACAAAAACAAGAAGCGCAGTATATAGCCAGCCGCAAGGCTTTGGCTGAGGTGATGCAGGAGGATTCAACACCGCAGGGGCGGGAAGTCATGAGCCGCATTACTGAAGCTGAGGAGCCTGCACTTGCCTCGCTGAAGCAGGCTGGCCGGCTCGGTCTTGAAAATCGTGCCGAGGAAGCCACTGCCTATCTGCTGAATGTCACGCGCCCGGTGCAGAGTACCTTGCTCAAAGCGCTTAATGACATGACGCTGGTTCAGATGAAAAATACGCAGTCCGCTGTTGAAACCAACAGTCAGGCGACACGCCGGGCATCGCTGATCCTGATGTTGCTCGCGGCCGCATCAGCACTGCTGGCAGTGGGAACGTGCGTTATGACCATTCGCGTACTGATGCGTCAGCTGGGCGGCGAGCCTGTACAGGCGCAGACTCTTGCGGCAACCATTGCTTCTGGCGATTTGACGACGCCTGTAACGCTGCGAAACAATGACAGTACCAGCCTGATGGCTTCTCTGGATGGCATGCAGGCAAACCTGCGTGGTCTGGTGTCAAAGATAAAAGACTCTGCTGCTTCTGTGGCGCTGGCAGCGGATGAGATATCACAGGGCAATACAGAATTGTCATCCCGCACCGAGGAGCAGGCTGCAGCGCTGCAGGAAACTGCGGCCAGTATGGAGCAGCTTACCGCCACCGTGAAAAGTAATACGGCCGGCGCGCAGCAGACCGCTGGGTCTGCCCGGGATGCGGCAACGCTGGCACGCGCAGGAGAGGCCGACGTACAGCGTATGTCTGAAACCATGAATGAGATCTCATTGAGCGCGACAAAGGTACGGGACATCACCTCCGTGATCGAAAGCATTGCCTTCCAGACCAACATTCTGGCGCTCAACGCAGCGGTGGAGGCCGCACGGGCAGGTGAAGAAGGACGCGGTTTTGCCGTGGTTGCCGGTGAAGTCAGAACGCTTGCACAGCGCAGTGCAAATGCTGCTCGCGACATCAAACAGCTGATTGAACAGGCCGTTGAGCAAGTCGAAAGCGGCGTTGAGGTGGCAGCAGGTACAGGGCAGAGCATATTGAAGATTGTCAGCATGGTGGGCGAACTGGCAGTGGCCATGGATAATATTTCACTGGCTTCTTCAGAACAGATGCAGGGCATTTCTCAGGTTAGCATTGCGGTAAGTCAGATGGATGGTGTCACGCAGAATAACGCTGCGCTGGTTGAAGAGTCCTCTTCGGCGTCTCAGTCTCTCTCTGAGCAGGCGCACGCTCTGCGGGGGATGGTGGACACATTTCGTGTCTGACGTAAAAGGGCTCAGCGTTTCTGAGTAGAAATAAGACTAAGGACGCTCAATAAATCACGTGCATATTGGGGATTGAGTCGGGTGGGGCGGAAAGATGTTTGCTGAATTTATTCTGCAGCCGTCCCGACCTTTCAACAGAAACCTACCCCGCCATGTCAGGCTGGCCAAAACACGCTGGCCTTATTTTGCAACCTTTGAGGGGGTCTGCGAATTGGCTTGAGACGTTACGCTGTTTATTCTCACATCTATAATGCGGTCGGTTGCTGGGTTGTGAGTATTCGCTGCCAATGCGAAAGCAACCCGATAGCAGGCGCGGTTTCCGCAATCTGTCCGGGATGATATAAATGCATAAATGATCTGCATGGAAGCCATGATGAAAAAAACACTCTCACTTATCGCCGTCATGTTATTAGTCGGCTGCCAGTCCCATACTAAACAAACAGCAAGGCAGTCATTCAGGTTTCCAACCGCTTCCGAGATAAGAAGCGAGTGCGAATCGCAAACCTCCTCGCAAATAGCAAATAAAGATACTCATCTGTGGCTTTGTCAGGCCGTTACCGCAATACAGTATCGGTTTTTTGACGCGAATTTATATCACGGTAAGACCTGTGATTTGGTCATTACGCAGCCCTTAGGTCAGCCACCGACAAACGTCACTGCGCAGGGCGGAGATGCTGATCTGTGCGCCGTCGCTATCGACGCGGTAAAGCAGGCGATAGATGCCAACACCTTTCCCATGCGGCCTGTGTATCTGAAAGAAAAGATACCGGTGCGTTTTGCGCCCTGACTGGCTTTCTCCCGATCAGACCGTTGCTGCATAAGCGTAACCATAGGTAACAAAGTTTGCCGTTTAACCCCTGTATATCACGCCGTCAGTTCTGCCAGGCTATGCTCAGCATTACTGACATAACACGTATCTTTATGGAGATTCAAGGCAATGAAAAAACAGTGGATTGCGGCCCTGGCAGCGGCAGGCCTTCTTTTAGTCGTTAGCGCCCAGGCAGAGGCAAAAGGGTGTCTGAAAGGCGCCGTCGCTGGCGGCGTGGCAGGTCATCTGGTTCATCATGGCGTTGCCGGTGCGGCAGCTGGCTGCGCGGTGGGCCACCACATGGCCGCCAAAAAACAGAAAGAGGCGGAACAAAAGCAACAGTAGACCGCTGGTGGCAATTTATAGATCGGGGCGATTATTTTTGCTGCTGACAGAGCGATATGAGGTTCGGCATTGTGCTATAAGCTCGTTAGAGTGATTTTTACTGCGATTTTCATGCTGAGGCTAAGTGGAATCTGGAGGAAAATATGAAATTCCATATATTATTTCAGCGCAGAGCCAATCCTCAGGTAAATCGGTGCTTGAAGCGCCACACGTAGCTGAACGGAACGGCTGACCTGTTTCTTGATGCTCCCGGATTGCTGCCTGGCAGATTAAAACAGGAGCAGTAAAGACAAAACAATGCATCTCCCATCCTATCAGGGAAGACGCTACTTACCACGATGAAGCCTCAGCATAGGTTTCAGTTAACGCCGTGTAGTGGGCCAGGTTTGAAGCTAGTATTCAGTACCGACAGGTCAACATTTTTGGCAGCCCGGTCTAAATCATAGGCCGCCTGAATGCGCAGCCACATCGCAGGTGTACTGCCGATCACGGCCGATAATTTGATAGCCATCTCTGGTGTTACCGCCGTCGCTCCCGACACCATTCGCGAAGCCGTGGAGGGGGCGATAGCTAAAGCACGTGCCAGCTCTCTGATGCCGATGTCGAGATCTTCCATGATATCGGAAATGATTTCACCCGCATGAGGGGGGTTATGCATAGTCATTAGTGGTAATCCTCATAATTCAGAATGTAGGCGTCACCATCTCTAAATTCAAAGGTGATGCGCCAGTTTCCTGTAACCGTGATAGACCAGATACCCTGTCTGTCACCTTTTAAAGGATGCAACCTGTAGCCACTAAGGTTCATATCCTCAATTTTCTCAGCCAGGTCAATCACTCTCAAACGCGTACGTAGTCGCTTTTCATGGGCTGCGTTGATCTTACGAGTGGTGCCGGTGGTGTAAAACTCTTCAAGCCCCTTATGTAGCCAGGTTTTAATCATCCATGCTTCTCAGTGTTGCTCAATAAGGAACACTATAGCATGTGTTGCGTAGCAAGCAACAGCAGATTCAGTTCTGGACTACAGATAATGAGCATGAATGAAGTGCAATAAGTTTTCGAACGTAATTAGCACAAGTTATCGATATCATTCAATCGTAAAATACTTATCCTCTCCCACTGCATACTGAAAAGAAAAAATATCATTTTTTAATTTATTATTAGTTTGAGTGTCGTTGAACGCCAAAAAATGAACAAGATAGGTACCTGATTGGTTGATTGAATGTACGAAATTTAATGTATACGATTCACCAGCTCCAATATCTATCCAGTTCATTATATAACGTTTAGCCGCTCCTCGATAACGACCATTTATCAGATTTATGGGCTCGTTATAAACAGGTTCCCCCTTGTTAAAGCTTACTGGTACGAGTGTTAACGACTCATTATCTAGCTGAATACGACTCTCTTTATTGCCAGAATTAGTTAGCACTACTTTGATTTTAATAATCTGGTCTTGATTAACATTTTTTTCTGTCAAAATCTCTACTCTGGCTGCAACATGTGGTAATTGCTGTGTCCTCTGCTCAAGTTCACGAAGTTTATATTCTGCAATTTGACCTTCTTTTCTAACTGAAATCGTTGAGAAAATTGCCCAGGTGCCCACAACCATAGCCACAATGATTGTGACTATGTTAGTCACCAATGGACTATATTTTAACAAGTTGTCAAGTAAAGCAGTGGTTTTGCTCATTTTAAGCCTTTTGATTGCGAGATTAAATATCCTCAATGTAACATGTTTTTAGCTTGGCTTTAAGTGTTTGACTGAGATGCCACGACTTTTAATTAATCAAAAAAAGATATTTCCCTGAAGGGGAGGTGATAAATTATACATCGATTCGTTTTAAACTGATGCTTTAAGAGAATTGATTGGCATGGATTGATGCTAAAGTAAAAATGTATAGATATAAGTGATGTAAAATTTCTTAGCTTTGGGTAAATACCACATGGTGGCGGACCTGAAAAAGACTGTTTATTTGCAATTCTCATGACGTTCAAAAAACGCCATCAAAAAGCATAATCAGACCACTCAATCGCTATGACTTAGCCTGGCCGCCAGTTATCCAACCCCGCAACTCTCCACTCAGAATCCGATATTCACCCGAATCATGATCATCTGATCGCGGGTGCGCTGTGCATCAAGCCCCAGCGTTCCCTGGTAAGCGATTCCGGGCGTGATATTGTGCGGCAGCAGAAAATCGACCGCGGTGCCTGCCGTTAACGTCTGGCGGCTCGGCTCGGTCAGCGGTACTCGCCACGTGTCGTTGCCGGTATCGGCATAACCCACGCGAGCGATACCATTGTTGCTGAGTGTCTGCGCGTACTCTACACGACCCTGCAAGCGCAGCGCGATTTGACCGCTCGTTACCCGATGCTCACCGCGCAGCCCGGCGCCACCAATGATCTGAGAATCCGTTTGCGGAGCATAAGCCAGACTATATGCGCCTGCGCCGGACTCACTGTAACCATCAAGCCATGTGCGGTAATACTGCAGGCGGCCATAAGGTGATAACAGGCTGTCTGTGGTTCGCAATTCATAGCCTGAGGTCAGCGAGGCGAAAATCTGCCGTCCGGAACGGCTGCCGCGAGCTTCACTGGAAGTGCCGGTGATGACGCGTTTGCTATCGAAGTCCATTACGCCATGCCCAAGCAGGCCGTCCACGAAGAACGTCCCTGGATGGTAGCTGCCATACAGTGCTGTGCTGAATGCGCGCCCGTTGGTCCGCGTGCCGCTGTCGCCAATGTCGCTGACGTCACGGCCAAAACCAATACCTAATCCTGCCGCGACGGCGGAAGTGAAGCGGTAGTCGGCACCGGTAGACACGCCCACGGTGGTATGACTGAAATGCACGCCGCCGGCTTTATCGCCACCAAAATCAACATAGCCGCCTGTCCAGTAAGACAGGCGCTGTACCTGCCTGTCGGTGGAGAAGGGCAGCGCGGGGAGAGAGGGCTGCGCCGGGCGTTGATCATTGAAGGCTTTCTGCTGCCAAGCGGTTGCCCACATTTTCTCGTCAGCATCATGCTCTGCCTGAGCCGATGGCAGCGAAAAGCGGATGCCGTTGATGTCCGAAGGGAGTTCGCCGCCGCTGTGTAACTGTTCCAGCCTGTCGCTGAAGTTTCGTAGCTGCGCGCGAGCGAAACTCTGCGCGGCACGATACTGAGCGCTGACCAGACCAATGACATCTGCGTCCTGCGCAGGGTTGGGACGGGCGGTAATAGTCAATGTCACGCTGGCCAGCGGCGTTGTGCCGGCAGGGCCGGTCAGCACGTAGCGGAGTGCGACGCTGCCACTGGCCTGTGCGGCTGCGGTGAAAAACAGCTGAAACTCACTTCCCGACGCATGTATTTCCGCTTTGCCGAGACTGCTTTCCGGTTGATCAAGCAACTGCGCGCCGGTAAACGGACCGCCTGTCGCACCGCTGGTCAGGTTCACTATGACCGACTGACCGGCAACAAGCGTGGCGCTGTGGTCAGTGGCCTGAGGCCCGGCAGCTGTTACCGACAGCGTGTAATTAACCCGCAGGGTACTGCCGGCAGCATCGGTAACCTGAACACTGAACTGGCTATTACCGGCTGCCTGTGGCACACCGCTGAGCTGTCCATCAGCGAACGTCATGCCCGCAGGCAGCGTTCCGCCAGACAGCCAGCGATAGGGCGCGATTCCTCCCGTCACGCTGAAAGTCTGTGCGTACATTTTTCCTGCTTGAGCCGGTGGCAGCTGACCGCCTGCGGGTTGTAGCTGCAGGACTGACTGCGTAGCTGCCGTGACAGCCAGGGTATAACTGGCCGTGCCGCGGTTACCGAGGCTGTCTGCTGCGGTGATCTGAAAACGATAGTTCCCGGCTGCCTCAGGTGTGCCTGAGAGTTTGCCTGTCGGGTTGTCCAGGCTGATGCCTGCTGGCAGGTTAAGCGCGCTAAAAGAATAAGGAGCCGTCCCGCCTGTTGCGGTCACTGTTGTTGTCCAGTCGCTGCCGGCGGTTGCAGGCTGCAGCGTTCCGCCGGGTGGCGAAAGCGTCAGGACGGACTGCGACACGCTGATTAAAACCTGCGCGCTGCTGGAGGTTCCGCTACTGTTGCTGGCGGTGTAAGTGAGACTGTCGCTTCCCGAGAATCCTGCAGCAGGTTGGTACGTTATGCTGGTGCCGGTTACGGTAATGCTGCCGTGTGAAGGCGGAGTAATGATGGTGATGGACGTCGCGACGCCGCCGGAAAGGCTGAGAGGCAGCGTATTGTTGTTGCTGTTGGCGGCGACCGTGGCGGTACTGTTGCTGGCTGAGGGGGCCGCAGCGTTGATAGTCAGCGTGTAGCTGGCGGAGCCGCTGGCCCCGTGGGCGTCCGTCGCGATGACCTGGAAGTGATAATTTCCTGCCGCTGCGGGCGTTCCGGACAGCGTACCGGCGGATGCGTTCAGCGACAGGCCTGGCGGCAAAGCGGTGCTGCTCCAGGTATACGGAGCCGTGCCGCCTGAGGCGGTGAGCGTCTGCGACCAGGTGTTGCCGACCGTCGCGGCGGACAGCGCACCCGATGTCGGTGACAGCGCCAGCGCGGGAGCGCTGACAGTCAGCGCTACGGTAGCATCCGCAGAGGTTCCACCCCCATTTGCGGCATGCCAGACAAAGCTGTCGCTGCCGGAATAACCTGCTGCCGGCGTATACATCACGTCAATACCTGAAACCGTGGCGCTACCGTGTGCCGGAGGCGTTACGAGAGTTACCGACGTCGCCGCCCCACCGCTGAGCGCCAGCGAAATAGTGTTATTGGTGCTGTTGGCCGCAACGGTTGAACTGCTGTTTGCCGAGGCTGGCGGCGCTTCTGCACGGGTCACGCTGATGCTGTACCCGCGGGTGGTACCATCCTGCGCGCTCACCACCACGGAAATAGTGTTGCTTCCGACGTTAAGCGCGATGGCCTGCGAGGCCGAACCCGAAGCCACTGATGAGCCATTGACTGTCACCGTGGCATGGCTTTCATTCACTACCGGCGTTACCGTCACCGACGAAACATCGAACGCAACCGATGCGCTGTAATTGCTGGTGGCGGCGCTGAAAGACGGTGACAGTGCGCCAGCAGACAATGACAGGCCTGACAGCGTGGCATCGCTGGATGACGATGTTGCACTGGTACAGTTAAATACGAGGTTACTGAGCTGTCCATGCGAGGTGGTAATCCGCACGGCCAGCCCGTTGGTCTCCAGACTGCCGGCCGGTACGGTGATTGTCACGGTGTGGGAAGTGGTTGTGGTTGAATTTACGGCGTTGTAAGTCTGAGCATTACTCAGGTCAAAACGGGCCACGCTCAGACTGTCGGCGTTCATGGGAGTGCCGCCCACAGCAGAACCGCTGTCGGTAAAGCTCAGCGTCAACGCGTCGCCAGCGGTAAAGTCCGAGGCAGGATACCTGTTGGCGCTATAGGACAGAGAGGTGGAACCTGACAGGGCATTGACGGTAGCACAGCCGTTAGATAACGCTGAGGCTGACGGAGTGATACCCCAAAAAAAAGCAGCCGTTATCAGCCAGGCGTAAATACGCCCGGCGGTTGAAGAAGCATTCATGCGCTACCCAGAGATGATTAATATTTTTATGTTTTTTATGTTACCGGGAAGCGACGATGACAAAAGCGTAATTAAGGGAGTAAAAACCGGCTATCACGCGGGTTAGGCAATAATCCGCGAGTGCGTTGTCTGAACTCATGCTGTCAGATCGGCTCAGGCTTTCTCATCGAACCAGTTCTGAAACCCCGCTATTGCATCAGGCATCATGTCGCGTGCGCGTTCCATAATCAGGATCTCCGCAGAGCGCAGTCCGTTCTGCGGGTGCGAGGCCTCGCACAGTGCCAGAGCCAGGTCTGAAGCATCAAGCATCGCCAGGTTGACTCCGACGCCAACCGGCGGCATCAGGTGAGCGGCATCGCCAATCAGGGTGATGCCCGGCCGTGGTGCCCAGCCAAAATCGGCGGGCAGGCTGTAAATCGGGCGTCTGACATAGTCACCGGTGGCGTTTACCACCAACTGCAGGGAAGCGGCCCAGTCGCGGTAGCTGTCGCGCACCCAGGCGGTGAGGCCGGAGGAGGCTATGTGTTGATCGATGACATCAGGGGCGCGCTTCATCGCCGCATAGACGCAAATCCTCCCGCCGCCGTTGCGTTGCGTGACCAGCGCCTGCGCACCGCCAAAGCTGAACGCGGTCCCGTTGCCGGCAATGCTGTTGATTTGGTCGGACGGGTGATCTATCCAGCCTTCGAAAAAGGTAATGCCGGTATAAAACGGACGTACCGGTGTCAGATAACGGCGGACCCGCGACCAGGCACCGTCTGCACCAATCACGATATCGGCTTCGTAGCGCCTGCCGTTTCTGAATACCAGCCCGTGCGCTTTTTGCCGGCCATAGTCAACGTAATGCAATTTGTGACCCCACTGCAGGGTCTGCGGTAACAGGGCGCTCAGCAGCAGGTTTTTCAACTCGCCGCGATCGATTTCCGGTTTATCCATTTCACCTTCCGGCGTGAATCTGTCGACCTCAATGTCTCCGGTAAGGTAATTCAGCATCCGGCTTTCCTGATCCTCATGCCTGGCGATGTTGATGAACTGCTCCAGCAGGCCCGCTCTGTGCAGTGCCGCCTGGCCGCTGTCAGCATGCAAATCAAGCGAGCCGCCCTGACTCCGCGCAGCATCCGCCGGCTCATCCTCAAACACCGTTACGTTAAAACCGTGGCGCTGAAGAATCACGGCCGCCGTGAGGCCTGCCGGGCCGCCGCCCACAATAGCGATAGTCAGTTTGTCCGACATGTCTTTTCTTCCCCAATGTGAAAGTGGATACTGTATAATCACAAAGTTGACATATCAACTACGCGACGGGATAAATAATGGGCAGCACAGAGATTTCAGACGCAGAGTGGCAGGCATGGCGCGGATATCGCCGGCTTGCTGAAATCATCACCGGACGCATTGTCAGAGAGATCAATGAGGCGACCGGGTTGTCCGGTCCGGATTTCATGATCCTGATGGAAATCAACCGCAGTCCGCAGGGCGTACTGCTGCAGCGAGAGTTGCTGGAATACCTTGAATGGGACAAGTCGCGGCTATCGCACCAGCTTTCACGTATGGCCGCCCGGGATCTGGTACAGCGCAGCCGCACGACTCGCGCAGGGATTTCAGTCCGCATGACAGAGGCAGGGAGCCAGCTGCTTGCTACAGCGCGGCCGATACATGCCGCGGGCGTGCGGCGAAATTTCCTCGATTTGCTGACGCCGGAAGACATCGAAGGGTTGATCGCTATCACCGGGCGGTTACGGCAGTCTGCCAGCGGTTTTATCGAATAATTCCCGGCCGGTCAGGTTCAGACACTCCTTCTGCAACCGGCACAATCGCGGCAGCCGTTGACGGGATCATGTGAAAGACTAATTAAAACAGGGGTTTGTATTTTTCGCGCTGTCAGGCTGTTGACAGCCTCTTCGTGCTGGCCCTAAATTGAGCAGTCGCTCTAATTTTGAGCCTGGTCCTGCCGCTGATGGTGAAAACAATGTTACTGAGAGCCTCCTCCTGTTTCTGGCGTTATCTGATGAAGAACCTTCTGACGTATGCTGCCATTCTGCTTGCCGGCGGGTTAGCCACCGCGAATATGGCCAGTGCAGCCGTCACCCATGTCGCTATCTATCGCGGCGGTGCCGGCTGTCCGGGCTGCTCCGAAATGGTCCGTAAATCGCTGGAACAGAGCGGTCTGCCGCTGGACATCGCTTATGTCGGAGAGCAGGAAAAAATAAAGGTCACGGAGGATAATCTCGCCACTTTTGATGTGTACATCCAGCCCGGAGGCGGGCAGGACATCCCCGGCGCCTTTGCTGCGCTGGGCGACGAAGGGGCTGAGGCCATACGTAAATTTGTCCGCAATGGAAAAAGCTTTCTCGGATTGTGCATGGGCGCGTATCTGGCCGATGAAAACTGGCTGGGGCTGATCCCCTCATCGCTGGACTCTGAAGTCATGCGCAAGGGGACTAACATACCCGACGAGGGCGATTACGTTGTCGATGTTGTCTGGCAGGGTAAAACCGAAAAATTTTATTATCAGGATGGTCCTTACCTGAATGCCGAAGACGCGCACGGCTTTGTCGCTCTGGCGCGCTATGCCAACGGTGATATCGCGCTGGCGAAATATACTTACGGTAAAGGCACGGTGCTCCTGAGCGGACCGCATCCGGAAGCGGATGAAAGCTGGATGGCGCCGGAGAAAAACAATCCGGCCTACACCTCAGCCGGCAGCAAGATGGCCAGGCTGTTTAATGATTTAAAGCCCGGGAGGTAAGCGGCTATGTGGAAAAATCCCTGCTAGCGACAAAGTTTCTGCAAGGCGGCCATTATCTCAAGAAAAAAATGTGTCCGCTTATCCGCAGAGTAGTTAAGAATAAGCGCGCTTGAGTAACCGTCAATCAGGGCGTGAAGATTACGCGCCACCTCGTCTTTACCTGCTTCGCTGAGGTGGCCAAATGCCTGGCCGGATAAGCCCTGACGGATGATCGCTGTCCACGTCTGCGTGCTGGAGAGCAGCAGCTGCTCATATTGCGTATCCCTTGCCGCCAGCGGCCACAACTCGAGGTAGATCAACCAGTGAGAAGCCGGCCCGTCTGGCAGGAGATAATCCACCAGCGCACGAAAAAAGGCGTCATGCTGTGAATCATCCCTCTTTTCACTCTCTACAGAGAAAGCGGCAACGTCCTCATCCAGCATGAAAGCAATCGAGTCCAGCCTCAGCGCATCCCAGTTTTTGAAATAGTGGTAGATATGGCTGCGGGATATGCCCAGCGTATTGGTCAGATCGCGGGTTGAAACATTGTTGAAGCCGCGCTCCCGAAACAGCTGCAGCGCCGCGAGAATGATATTTTTCTTAACCGTTTCTTTTTTCACGTTCAACCTTAAAAGACACCGTTGTCCTGAATGTTAATGCAGCAACCTGTCGCCGGACCTACCTTTCTGCGTTACGCCTTAGCGTGTTTCTCATTAACCAGCCAGCGTACCTTAGCAGAAAATTCTCCCCCTGTCGGGGGCGGGATTGCAGCAGGCCAGCCAGGGTTTGAGCGCAATGCGAGAGCGCGGCTGCGGCGCAAACATGCGCTGTGCAGTCAGGGCGGTGCGGGATTTTTATTCAGTCGCCATCCGGCAAAAATCGTGACCAGCCTCACACTTTCTCGTTTCTGACTATACTCAAACCTCCTTTTTATCCCGTCATTGACCAGGTCTTGAATCACCCATGGACGATAGCAAGCAAAATCCTTCGCAGTCTCAATCCGATGATAGCGGCAGCCTGACATTTACTGTTCAGCAGCGCCTGTTTTTTGTGGTGTTAGTCGCCACGATGGGCGCGCTGGCGTTTGGCTACGACACCGGCATTATTTCCGGCGCGCTGCCCTACATGACGCTGCCCGCCGCGCAGGGCGGTCTCGATCTCACGCCATTTACCGAAGGGCTGGTGACCTCTGCGCTCACCTTTGGCTCCGCGCTCGGCGCGTTCATCAGCGGTTATGTCTCGGACCGCTTTGGTCGCCGTATCACGTTACGCAGCCTTGCCCTGTTGTTCATTGCCGGGGCGTTAGGCACCACGGTTGCGCCGAATCTGGAAATCATGGTGGTGATGCGCTTTATTCTGGGTTTCGCGGTGGGCGGCGGATCGTCAACGGTTCCGGTCTTTATCGCTGAAATTGCCGGTCCAAAGCGCCGGGCACCGCTGGTCAGCCGCAACGAACTGATGATTGTGTCAGGGCAACTGCTGGCTTATGTCGTCAGCGCCGCCATGAGTTTGTTACTGCACGATCCGGGCATGTGGCGCTATATGCTGTCGCTGGCGATGATCCCCGGCATTCTGCTGTTTATTGGCACCTTTTTTGTCCCGGCTTCACCGCACTGGATGGTGGCGGAAGGACGCTTTAATGAGGCGCTGCGTATCCTGCGCAAACTGCGGGAAAATCCGCGCGAGATTAAAAAAGAGATGGCAGAGATGCGGCAGAATGCCCGCGAAGCCCGTCAGGGGCCACCTGCGCGCGAATTGTTAAAAGAGAAATGGATTGTGCGTCTGCTGCTGCTGGGCTGCGGCATGGGCATCGTCGCGCAGTTTACCGGCGTCAACGCCTTCATGTATTACACGCCAGTCATTCTGAAAAGTACCGGGCTGGGCACCAGTGCTTCGATTGCGGCCACTATCGGCAACGGGGTGGTATCGGTACTGGCCACCTTTGCCGGTATTAAAGCCATCAGTCATTTCGGCCGGCGCCCGATGCTGATGACCGGGCTGTCGGTGGTGATTGCGATGCAGCTGGCGCTGGGCGCGGTGCTGGTTCTCATGCCACAAAGCCTGACGCAAAGCCTGCTGGCGCTGGCGTGTATTCTGGTGTTTCTGTTCTTTATGCAGATGTGCATTTCCCCGGTTTACTGGCTGCTGATGTCGGAGTTGTTTCCGATGAAAGTTCGCGGGGTATTAACCGGTTCAGCGGTAGCATTTCAGTGGATATGCAACGCCGTGGTGGCGCTGGCGTTTCCGCCTTTGCTGTCGCTGGTGGGTAATAAGGCGTTCTTTATCTTTGCCGCAATCAATGTGGCTTCTCTGGTGTTTATTGCCGTGATGTTACCGGAAACCCGGGGGAAATCACTGGAAGAAATTGAATCCCACATGCGCGAGCATTTTGGTGAACCTGCGGATCAAGCCGCGTCATCAGGCTGAATCGTCGTCATGCTGCGGCAGGTTGCGTCAGCGCCTGCCGACAAAAACCTTTGTCGCGACACCCGCCGCGGCATTTTTTCATGCTCGCTAAAATAAATCCTGTTACAGGCTTCATTTCAGAACTTGCCTGCACCGGTTCGCTCAATAGGGTCTACAGTGTGACGTGAGGTTCTCATCAACGTGAAATGGAGGAAGTAAATTTGTCTATTCAACACGACGGGAAAGGGCACGTCATTATTGGCGAAGCGGCACTAAGCCTGGCTTTGGGCAAAAAGAAGATCAGCGTTAATACGCTTATCGACGAGCTCAGACACATGAAACGCGCTGGCGGCAGCGACACACGTTTGTCCGCGATTTCAGAGGCGATCGGCTGGCTCAGAAGCTTTGATGAGCCTGAGCAGGCCGCGATCCATGTGCCGTACCTGCAGACGCTTGCAGGCCTGAACGACGAGAAGAACTGACGCCATAAGACGTAGTCCGGCTCTGGCCGGAAGACGACAACGTAGATGACCTCATCGGACGCGCGTTAGCGTGTACCGGCCGGAGAAAACTGTCAGGGATGACGTCTTCACCACCATCAAACCTCGTATAAACGATTTTCGGCAACGCGGCATGTGACAATGGATGCGGGCTTTAGCGACGGATGTGCAACGCGCAGAAGGTGAGCGGATGAATCAAACGATCAGCGACCAAACAGCATCGCCAGCAGGGACCGTGCCTGTTCCGCTTCGACGTCATCGTCCGTGTCATTGATGTGCCCGATAAGCTTGAGGCAGATCGCGGTGCGCGTCAGCCGACGTTCCTGACGCAAAATTTCAACGGTGATGCGTCCCAGTAGCGCAATCTGGCGGGGATCGGTGACCTGACTGAAGTAACCGGCTAGTCCGGTATTGTGACAAGGCGGCAGCCCGTTGTTTCTCATTTGTCCACCTGCAGCTCACGATCATCTTGTAGGGCGCAAAGTAACCGATACGATATCGTCTGTACAGCAACAATCCTCTCCCCGTGTCAGGAAATCAGCGGGTTGTTCAGACCTATACCGTTTTTCCTGCCGCTGAACCCATCCATCATGCCGGTTATTTCAGCACGTAAACCCCTGAGATTAAGGTGTTAGCATTTTTTGCACAAGAACGTAGCTAATAAAGAAACAGTATTGCTGTACAAGTTTTATTTCTTTGTATAAGTTTACGCACAGAGAAAAGCGGCGGTATTTTAACCATTCGAGGGGATCATCATGCGTCAGAATGTTGCAAAATTTCCAGATAGCGCCAGTGAGATTGCCCGCTATTTCAGCAGAGCGACAGCACCTACTCAGCAGGAAACGCTGGGGCAGATTGTCGTTGAGATCCTGCGCGCAGGAAAAAACCTCAACCGTAAGGCGATCTGCACCAAACTGCTGAGACGCCTTGAGGTCGCGGCGAATTATGAAGAAGAGCGTCATTACCAGACGCTGATTGGCATGCTGTTTGAACGCTGATACGAAAAGGGATAATCGGTGGTACCTGCAGCATGCGCTTTATGACCCGGGAAGGGTCAGCCACTTGTCCGAAAGGGCACAGTCCCGCAGGGGGTGGGCATGCAGAGAAGTCAAATTGAACGTTTAACCGAAATCGTTCTGGGCGAGGCGGTGGTCAGGCTGCTCGATAATAATGAACGAATCAATGTGGCGACCGTTTCAGCCCGGCTCCGGTCAATGGCCGCAGAGGAATTTAATCCCGACCGTCTGGAAGCGATCAGGATCGCCATCAGGGAACTGCAGATGCAGTCAGCAGCCCGGGAAATTCGTGAAAAGCCGATGGCTGCTCTGGGCGGGATGTCACAACCCAGGGCTGGTAAAAAGCATTAATGACAGGGACGATACGATCTCGTGATTAACCGGAGTGTGGCAGGACGCCCGGCATAACACGGCCATCTCAGGATGGCCGATTTTTTTGGCGACCACCGGGCTGTCAGCAGCGCCCGGTTTACGGATAACGACACATGCAAACCAATGAACACTCATTCAGCGCTGAAGCGGCCCTTATTCACCATTTTCGCAGCGGCGGTGAGCGCTATGCGGCCGAAGCCGCGGCACTGGATGCCGTGATTCGCGATATCGTCATCCATGGCCAAAAAGTGACGAGCAAAACCATCATCCTGTATCTCATCGCAGAGCTTGAGATGACTACCGATCTTGTCAAACTGGATGTACTGCGCAACGTGCTTGAAATCGTGGTCGGCAGAACGCCGGATGATGAAGGGTTCTGAAAAGCTTAGTAAGCCGGAGCAGTGCATTAAGCTTAGTGCATCTGCTTCACAAGCATACTGATGGCATTTAAACAGGCTTGCCGCTGTTTATCTTCGCTGGCCGTTTCGCCAAGATGATGCAGGGCATGGGTGATATCCTGAAGTGTCAGGTGCTGGTCCGGCTTAAGAAGGCGCGCCACAACCGTTCCAATAACGGCGTAGATATCTTCGGCGGTAGTGTCATCGCTCAAATGACCTCCATCCGTTGGTGGATAAGCATACAGTATAGCAGAAACCACAGCGTCAGGCGCGGCAGATTGTCAGGCAGCGATCAGTGCAGCTTGCCGGAAAAAGAAAAATGCCCGGCAGTGAACGCCTCTTTCTTCACCGCGCTCATCTCCATTTCCCGTCTGACGTCCTCAATGACACGCAGCACAGCACGAATGCGGTCACTGTCTGTTTCGCGGTCAAGCATCGCCTGCAGCCTGTCGTTGAGGGCCGCCCAGCTTATGGCGACGTTATCATCGAGTAACGCCGTTACGGCTTCTCCGATGATGATATCCGCCATTTTATCGTCAAAATTGTTTTTCATCAGTCTGTCCGGCTGCGGTTA
Source organism: Pantoea sp. SGAir0184 (assembly GCF_043544755.1). Classification (NCBI taxonomy): domain Bacteria; kingdom Pseudomonadati; phylum Pseudomonadota; class Gammaproteobacteria; order Enterobacterales; family Erwiniaceae; genus Pantoea; species Pantoea sp. SGAir0184. The sequence goes on along the minus strand of NZ_CP028050.1, from coordinate 3,054,371 downwards.
GGGCAATGAGCTTACCACAGGAATCTCACCCGGACACATTGAGCACATCAAACTCCGCTAAAAGATGCCGGACGCGGGTTATCGGCGCAATGATCAGCATATTGATTTGCCGGCGTTGCAAAGAGGATGACATTTGCGTTTGCGCCGGCCATCACGGCGCTACTTTCTGACGGGTTCCGCGGCTTCAGCGCGCCCGCTGACCTCTGAAGCCGCCTGATCCAGACGATAAAGTAAGGTGTCGCCGCGTTCGCAGTAACGCGCCGGCCAGATCATCGCCCCGTTACCGTCCTCCACGTACTTCACACCCAGTCCCTCCACCACAGCCCATGGCTGCGCCAGCGCACTGCGGTACCGAAGTAACTCGCGCGCCATGGAAACCGCCTCCGGTTCGTTCTCCTCCGGATGGCTGGATATAAACTGCAGTCGGGCATCGCTCAGCATTGTCTTCTCCTGTGAGCCTGACGTTTTATCTCTTCAGAGGTTCTGCGTCGTCAGGCTTAACCGCTTTCAGATCGCCTCGCGGCTCTCAGGCCATGCCACGGCGCCGCCCTCAGGCGTAAACAGGCTGCCCTGGAAATCGATGATCCCGGCCGCCTCCAGCCACATCCACTCTTCGGGACGCTCAATACCGGCCGCAATGACGTTGATTTCCAGCGCCGAACAACAGCGGATGACCGCCTGCATCACCGCCTGCTTCGGGCCGCTACGGTGAATATCACGTACAATATTCGCGCCGATACGTACCCGGTCAGGCTGGACGTGCGCCAGTAAAGAGAGACCGGCCGAGCCGTCGCCGAAGTTATCAATTGAAAGGCTGATGCCCGCCTCTTTCAGCTGTCTGACCGCCGTGGAAAAGTCTTCGAGCCGGGAGATGACTTCCGTTTCGCTCACGCCAAGAATGATTTGCTGCGGCACCAGCTCCGCCTGCGCGATGGCGGTGACCAGTTGACTTACCGCATCGGGAAGACAAACCAGCGTCATCGGCAGGATACTGATATACAGCGTCATGCCATCGGGACAGGCCTGGCCGGCTTTATGCAGTGCGTCTGTCACCACGTTGAGGTCATGAGTGTAACGCTCATGTTCCTCTAATCCGGCGGGTTGCGCGTGCGGAATCGCCTCAATGGCCGTCACTTCACGGCCGAGGGGATCAACCACTGGGCGGAAAGTGACGCCACTGGCCGGCGCGGGAGATTGCCCTTCCGCGGGGATGAACTCCCAGCAATCAGCTGGCGGCACTTCAAAGTAGTTCTCTTTTTCACGCGCTTCGACAAAGGTTCTGAGGAACTGTAGCCCGCGATCGTCATAGGTCAGCTGATATTTCGACGTGCCGCGATCAAGCACCGCCTGCAGCACACTGCCGCTGTGGTGATTACGCAAATCGAACAACTCCATGCCAGCATTACCGAAACGCCGCGAAGGAGAATAGTCGCGCATCAGCTCGACTACATTGTGATGACGCCGGTCGGCACAGATGCGGGCGTAGATTGCCAGAACGCCGTTCTCTGGTCCTTCCAGGATTTGAAAAAAGTGCGTGCCGTTAAACAGCAGGATGCCGGTAACATGATGCTCTGCATTGAGCAGACTCGCTTTTGCCACCATCTCCGGCAGGATATTGACGGGAACATCTTCAGAGATGTGGCTGCGATAAATTATTGTTGTAAGCATTATACGCTCCAGATTGTCGCGATTGTCCTCTGACACCTTAGCAGCATGGGTTAAATTGTGAAACGTCCGGGCTGAGTGCTGCCTGGCGGCTGACTGAGCCCGGTAAAAGGGTAAGGCGGGAGTCAAAGGTCGGAAAAGGTGCTGACAGCCTGGCGGCCGCGCTGAAAAGACAAGCGGCGCTTTAAAGCGCCGCTTCGGATGAGCCTGCCAGTGAGCGATAGTGGCCCGACAGCAGGTCTTTAGCTGTTGTACCGCTGCTTATCGCTACTCGCGGGTTTTACCCTCTTCGATAAACTCTTCGTCGATCTCTTCGACGTTTTCCCGGTTGTCGCGGCCGGAGAGCAGATTCCAGCAGGCGATGAACAGGGCAGCGATCAAGGGGCCAATCACGAAGCCGTTGATGCCGTACACTTCCATGCCGCCCAGCGTGGCAATCAGGATCAGGTAATCCGGCATTTTGGTATCTTTGCCGACCAGCAGCGGACGCAGGATATTGTCCACCAGCCCGACCACGATAACGAAGAAGCCCACCAGGAACAGGCCTTTCCACAGCGCACCGGTGGCGAAGAAGAAGATGGCCGCTGGCACCCAGACGATAGCCGAGCCGACTGCCGGGATCAGCGACAGGAACGCCATCAGCGCACCCCACAGCAGGCTGCCGTCGATGTCGGTGATCCAGAAGGCAAAGCCACCAAGCACCCCCTGAACCACGGCCACCACCACCGTGCCCTTGACCGTCGCGCGCGATACGGCGGCAAATTTCATCAGCAGATGGTGCTTAACATAGGTGGAGAGCGGCAGCGCTTCGAGAATCAGCCCGACCAGCCAGGCGCCGTCTTTCAACAGGAAAAACAGCAGATAAAGCATCACGCCAAAGCCCACGGTGAAGGTGAAGGTCCCTTTACCGATCAGGAATACGCTGCCCGCCATATATTGTCCGCCCTTCAGCGCAAAGCCGGAGAGTTTTTGCTGAATCTGTGCGGCATTGTTCAGATCGTGATCCGCCAGCCAGGTTTGTGCCCACTCCGGCAGATGCTGCAGCAGCGAGGCAAACACCGTCGGGAACTGCGCGGAATTGGTTTGCAGCTTGGTGTACACCGTATTGATCTCAACCACCAGCGACGAGGTGATGATTGCCAGCGGCGTAAACACGATCAGGCAGATAATCAGTAAGGTCACAAAAGAGGCCAGCCCGTTGCGGTCGCCCATTTTACGCCGCAGCAGTGATTTCAGTGGCGCAAAGATCACCGCCAGAATCGCCGCCCACAAAATGGCGGAGAAATAGGGCGCCAGCACATCAAAAAAGGCGACCGTGACAATCGCCAGAATCACTATAAAGAAACCGATATTTAACCCTTTAACACGCATGCAAAAGCCTCGCAGATAAACGTAGCGAATGAACTATAGAACGGCTTTTGCGGAATGTAATGTTTTTAGCGCGCAAGGCAAGGCGTGCAGGATGAAAAGCTGTCCCGATCTGTCCGCGCGATGTCCGCTCACAGGCTGGCGCGCCAGGGCGGCGGCGGCGATGATAGCCCTGAACCCTGACAGGAGAGTGCCATGCTGGAATTACGTCCTAACTGTGAATGCTGCGATAAAGATCTGCCGCCGGCCTCGCCTGATGCGCGCATCTGCTCGTTTGAGTGCACGTTTTGCGTTGACTGTGCGGAAGGCGTGCTGGCGCAGCACTGCCCGAACTGTGCGGGTGAGCTGGTACGGCGGCCGATACGTCCGGCGCAGGCGCTGCTGCGCCATCCGGCTGCAACTCAGCGATATCCTGTTTCTGCGCCACCCCGCTAAATTCGCCAGCGCAATTGGATTAATAGCCGGCGCATAATTATTGTGCGCCCGCTTGCTGGTTATTTAACCTTACGCTTCAGCGCAGTGAAAAATTAGCGTTATATTAATCACGCACATCGATTAATTGCCAGGGCAGCAATAGGGCTCGCATTATCAATGAAATGTGTCGGCCAGCTAGTTTGCCGGTCGGCTTAAATGGCGGCATAACTAAAAAATGGTATGGCTTAATTTTTATCTCTTAAATTCAATGCATTGTGATTTTGTGTCGATATCTTATACGGGCTGACTATATTTTCTGACGACAGCTGGTCAGAGCACGGACCTTATTTCCTTTCACGTTATGTACCTTTGGTGGTTATTTTCGCTGCCGTGAACATTTTTACGGTTTTTTCTGAAAATAGAAGTTTTCTGAAAGTATTTTGCCCTGATGAATGTTATTCTTTCCGGGCAATGCTAGTGATGTGGCGTTGTGTGCTTCAGTTTTACCCTCTTTTTAGCAGGGTTTCCCCGCTTTATGCTTTTTATGGAAATAGCATTGTCCGCCCGATCCCCGCGATCGGGTTTTCTTTATTCCCGCTGAATTAACTGCTTATTTCCCTGCCAGCCTTATCGTGCCACGCCACCATAAAGTCTCCACAATCGTTAAGAAAGCGCTAACCTGGCGTAATGTATTGTAAGTGTCCGATTTTTAAGACTTTTGGAAATGCTGTTTTAGCTTTGTTTAGGCAATAGTAAGCCTCAACGGCGCGCAGACTGCCGTTATCCCTGGAGGTAACACCATGAAAAAAACAACACTTACGATTATTGCGTCATTTATTGCATGCAGCACACTGTTTTCCAGCGTCTCCTGGGCCGACGGTCCCGGTGACCATCGCTGGGACCCGCACGGCGGCGACCGCCATCAGGATCGCGGCCCGGGTCCCGATCATCATGATCGTCGTGACTTTGGCCACGATCGCGGACCGGGCCCGGATCGTCACGACCACTATGCTGACCACCGTATGCCGGAGGGACATCGTGGCGGCGATCGCTTTGCCTGGCGCGGTCATGATTTTCGCCGTGGTTATCCGGCACCGCCGGAGTTCCGTGGTCCACACTATCGCGTCGACGACTGGCGGGCTCGCGGTCTGTATGAGCCGCCGCGCGGCGAGCACTGGGCCTTTATCGACGGAAATTATGTGTTAGTGGCGGCCGCGACCGGCATTATCACCGCCATTTTGCTGAATAACGCATTTAATTAATCCTGCCGCACGGATGGCGACGGCCATCCGTGTTTCTCTCCGCTTTCACCGCTCACCAGGTTATTCTCTGGACAACCCGTTTTTCCTTTCAACGCGTTAAGGAGTCATGATGACCATGGTAAAAATGGTGGCGGTGGATATGGACGGCACCTTTCTCGACGATAAAAAACAGTACAACCGGGCACGTTTTCAGGCCTGCTATCAGGAGATGAAGCGGCGCGGCATCAAATTTGTGGTCGCCAGCGGTAACCAGTATTACCAGCTCAAATCCTTCTTTCCCGACATCGCCAGTGAGATCGCCTTTGTCGCCGAAAATGGCGCGTGGATCCTCGATAGGGATGAGGAGCTGTTCTGCGGCGCGTTCTCGCGTGAGGACGTTAATGCCGTGCTCGATACCCTGCAGCGCGGTAACTATCCCAACCTGAAATACATCCTCTGCGGCCGTAACAGCGCTTATCACTTCAACACCATGGATGAGCAGTGGCTGGTCAAAATGCGTCACTACTGCCATCGCCTCAAGGCGATCGATAGCCTCGCTGACGTGGGCGATGACCGGCTGTTCAAGTTTGCGCTGAACCTGTCCGATGATTATGTCGATATTCTGATGGCTGATATTGAGCGTTTGCATCAGGGCGCGGCGGCGGCGACCTCCAGCGGGCACGGCTCGGTGGATTTGATTGTGCCCGGCTTGCACAAAGCCAACGGTCTGCGCCTGCTGCAGCAGCGCTGGGACATCAGCAGCGATGAGGTGCTGGCGTTTGGCGACGGCGGCAACGATCTGGAGATGCTGGTGCAGTCGCGCTTCAGCTTTGCCATGCAGAATGCGCCGCAGCGGGTCAAAGACGCTGCGCGCTACGGCGCACCGTCTAATAACCAGGAGGGCGTGCTGCAGGTGATTGAGCAGATGCTGGCGGGGGAAGGGCCGTTTGCTGGCTGAATAAGCAACGGGCAGCCTGCGCTGCCCGAAAGGCTCAGGCGACATGCCACGCGGCGGTAATCATCTCCGTGAGCGTGGCGGGATCATAATTGACCCAGCCGTTTTTGCTGTTGGCGCGCGCCACAATCCAGTCGACCTCTTCCGCGGCCAGCGTCGGTCCTTCCAGCCAGAACGGCACGATAGACTGCTGCTGCAGCCAGGCTTTCAGCGCCAGCGCCGGCGGTGCCGTTTCATCGGGCAGCAGGCGTTCAGCCAGCGCCGCCATCAGCCGCTGCTGTTCGGGGTGCGCGCTCTCCGCCAGTACATCCAGGAACGGGAACAGCAGACGACCGCAGACTTCGCCGTGATGGAACGGTTTAATCGCCCCCAGCTCGCCGGCAATACCGTGGATCACCCCCAAACCTGCGCTGCTCAGGCTGACACCGCCGAGCCATGATGCCATCATCATCGCTTCACGTGCCGCATCGCCGCGGCTGTCGTCCTGATTGAGGTACGGCCACGCCTGCATGAACAGTTGCAGCCCGTTGAGCGCGTTTTGCTGACTGAACAGGTTGCCCTTGCGTGACAGATAAGCCTCGAACAGGTGGGTAAAGGCATCGATGGCGCAGGTGGCCAGCACGCGATCCGGCGCTCCTTTGAGCAGATCGGGATCGAGAATCGCCACCTGCGGCACAAACACCGGATGGCGCAGCGAGGCCTTCACCTTAATGTGCTGCTGATCGGTTACCACCGCATTCTGCGTGACTTCGCTGCCGGTGCCGGCGGTGGTAGGAATGGCGATCAGCGGCAGCGTGACCGCCTGTACCGGCGTATCGCCCACTTTCTCGAGGTAGCGCGCGATATTCAGCGGATGCTGCATCATGGCGCCAAAGGCTTTGGCCGCATCCAGCACGCTGCCGCCGCCGATGGCGACAACGCGATCGACGTGGCCACGCCAGCGCGTCACCCAGCCATCAATCTCGTCTGGCGAGGCTTCATGGCTGACAATTTCATAGCCCAGAATGTGATCGTTCAGCGTCGCGCCCAGGCGTGCCCACGCCGGACTGTTGAGAAATGAGCGGCCGCAGAATAGCAGCGTGGGCTGCGGATTCGCCGCCAGCAGCGGGACCAGGCGGTCGATGCTGCCACGGCCAAACAGGGTTTGTTGATTACTGTACAGCTCAATCAGATTCTCACTCACCTGCAGATCCTTATCGGTTGGCATAAAACAGCTAGTGTAACCAAAAGCCACGCCGCTGCCGGGGCAAACATTCTGATAACCCTCCGACAAAAAGTTGATCACCTTCGCAAAACAGAAATTCACCCGCTGCACCAGGTGCTTTCCCGTCAATGTTACCCTTAACATGATACCGGTAACAGGATGTCGCATTCTGAAACATCTGGCACTGATAACCCCTTTGTCCCATTACAACAAACCGCTGCCGGTAATACGCCGAGCGCAAAAGTGGAGAAAAATTATGCCATTACTCTATGTGGCAATTGGCGTGGCGTTACTGCTGCTGCTGATGATTCGCTTCAAACTTAACGGCTTCATCGCGCTGATTCTGGTGGCACTGGCGGTGGGCATGATGCAGGGCATGCCGGTCAATAAAGTGATTGGATCGATCAAAACCGGCGTCGGCGGTACCCTGGGCAGCCTGGCGCTGATCATGGGCTTTGGCGCGATGCTGGGGAAACTGCTGGCCGACTGCGGCGGTGCGCAGCGTATCGCCACCACGCTGATCGAAAAATTCGGCCAGAAGCACATTCAGTGGGCGCTGGTGCTCACCGGCTTCACCGTGGGCTTTGCGCTGTTTTATGAAGTCGGGTTCGTGCTGATGCTGCCACTGGTGTTCAGCATTGCCGCATCGGCGCGCGTGCCGCTGCTGTATGTCGGCGTGCCGATGGCGGCCGCCTTATCCGTCACGCACGGCTTCCTGCCACCGCATCCAGGCCCGACCGCGATCGCCACGTTATTCAATGCCGACATGGGAAAAACCCTGCTGTACGGTACGCTGCTGGGTATTCCGACGGTGATTCTGGCCGGGCCGGTGTATGCGCGTTTCCTGAAAGGCATTGATAAGCCGATTCCGGAAGGGTTGTGGAACCCAAAAACTTTCAGTGAAGCGGAGATGCCAGGTTTTGGCGTTAGCGTTTGGACGGCGCTGGTGCCGGTAATCCTGATGGCGCTGCGTGCCGTGGCAGAAATGCTGCTGCCGAAAGGCCATGTGCTGCTGCCGTACGCGGAATTTTTTGGCGATCCGATCATGGCGACGCTGATTGCGGTGCTGATTGCCATCTTCACCTTTGGCCTTAACCGTGGCCGCAGCATGGATGAGGTGATGGGCACCATCACTGACTCGATCAAAATCATTGCCATGATGCTATTGATCATCGGCGGCGGCGGCGCCTTCAAACAGGTGCTGGTGGACAGTGGCGTAGATAAATACATCGCCGGCATGATGCATGAAACCAACGTCTCGCCAATCTTTATGGCGTGGTCAATTGCGGCGGTGCTGCGTATTGCGCTGGGATCTGCCACCGTCGCGGCGATTACCGCCGGCGGCATTGTGGCACCGCTGATTGCCACCAGCGGCGCCAGCCCGGAGCTGATGGTCATTGCCGTCGGTTCCGGCAGTGTCATCTTCTCGCACGTTAACGATCCGGGCTTCTGGCTGTTTAAGGAGTACTTCAACCTGACCATCGGTGAAACTATTCGCTCGTGGTCGGCGCTGGAAACCATCATCTCGGTGTGCGGTCTGCTGGGCTGTTTGCTGCTGTCCGCTGCGCTGTAACCGGCTGAGGCACTGTGCCTCAGCCCCGGCGGCTTACTGCGCTAAGGCGCGGAAGGCCGCCAGTTCGTCCTCCGGCATGCCAGCCTGGCGTGCCGCTGCGCAAATCTGCTGCCAGCTGTTGCTGTCCAGCGGAATGCCCTCGCTTTCACGTGCTGTACGGTTGCGCGTTTCCCATTCGCCCGGCACCAGAATCTCCGCCTCACCACTTTGCGGTGAACGCCTGACCCACGCGAGAAACTCTTCGGCTTCCTGCTGCATCGCCGGTGCGTCAAACGCGTCAGGGTTCAGGATAATGGTGGTCATGCCGTTAAAGATGGCGTCAGTGCCGGTGAGCAGCGTGGCGTCATGCGTAGTGCGACCGCCGGACAGCGCGCCGCCAAGGATTTCGCACATCGTCGCCAGCGCATAGCCTTTGTGCAGGCCGAAGGCGGTCAGCGCGCCATACGGCGACTGATGCATCACGCCCGGATCGGTGGTCGGCTGGCCCTGCGCATCAAGCAAATAGCCCGGTGCGACCGGCTGACCTTTGTTATACGCCACACGCGTTTTACCAAAGGCGATGCCGCTGGTGGCAAAGTCCAGCAGCAGCGGTTCGCCGTCGCGACGCGGAAACACCGCGCAGAACGGATTGGTGCCGAAGCGGCGATCGCTGCCGTTAAACGGCGCCACCATCGGATCGCCCATCACATTAACGAAGTGAAAGGAGACAAAGCCCGCTGCGGCACACTGCTCCGCCCAGTGACCGATACGGCCAATGTGGTGCGAATGATGCAGGCCGACCGCCGCAAGGCCAAACCTGTTCGCCCGCTCAATGCCGTGCTGCATGGCCTCGTACGCGGCCACCTGGCCAAAGCCTTTCTGGCCATTAAGGGTGAGGACCGCGCCAGCGTCTTTTTCGATGCTGACGTGCTGATTGAGCTGTAGAAAGCCCTGCGTCAGCGAGGCCATGTAGCTCGGTATCATGCCGACGCCGTGGGAGTCATGGCCCGCGAGGTTAGCAGCAACAAGATGGTCAGCCACCAGGCGCGCTTCTTCGGCGCTGCTACCGGCATGCAGCCAGATAGCCTGAACAAACTGATGTAAGCGGGAAGGGGAAACACGATGCAGTTCAGTCACGCGGTTAATCTCCTTATGGGGGGAGAGAGCATCCTGCGCTGAAATGGATAATAACCGCAAGTAAGGGCTGATAAAGGGCCACAACACGTGGCCCAACAAACTCAGTGCGGCTGTTCGAAGCCGGCTTTAACCATCTGTTCACGCAGTGCGCGTGCAATTTCACGGTTCCCACCCGTGATTGGATAAATAACGTTGTTGACGACATCGTCAAGATAATGCTCATCAAACTCTTGCAGGGTGAGCTGCGTACCGCCTTCGTCATTAATCGCAATGCTGCCACGAATGTGACTGCCATGATCCTTTGCCTTGAGGCTGTAACGACCCATGCTGGTATTAATCGTGCTCATATCATCTCCTTGTTACGTAGACATAGCGAACAATTGAGGCCTGCTACAGGCGCTGTAATTTTAGACAATCAGCGCGCTACGCGTGCGGCGGGATGGCAACGTAAGCGTTAAGCTGCGACCGGGCTCGCAGAAAAAAAGAGCAGGCAACAGTCTCTGAGGCAAGTGACTGGGATCGCGCTCGCAGCGCCCAGCGAAGCCGGAATAATCATCTATACTGAATGCACGATGCGTTATTTTTCATCCTGAAGGAGCGAACTATGAAAATAATACTGTGGATTATTGCCATCATCTTTATTGTCGGGTTACTGACGATTACTGGCGTGTTTAAACTGATTTTCTGACGCGTTCAGGCACCCGGCGGGTGCCTGAAAACATTATTCAACGTGACGTGCGGCAGAAGCAGAGTGCAGGGATGACAGCGGGATCACATCGCGCAGGCTGATCGGCTTGCCGCACGCGGCGCAACAGGCGCCGTGATGATCGGGATCGTCGACCTTTTCCTTGCCGGGTACTGTATAAAAAAATTTGGCGCAACCGCAGCGGCTGCAACGAATTGTCATCTCAGTTCCTCCTCTCTCCCTCCTGGAGTGATGAGATTTATCTCAATCATCGGGTGAGTTCAATTGATAAATTTTATTAATTTATTCATGAAATCAATTTCTATGGATAAGTTGCTGAATATTAAGTAATCACTCTAAGTAATCATCAACTGAGTAGTGCATTTTCTGCACCTTTTACCCTCTGCGTTTTGTTTATTTGCCGTTTCGACTCCGTTCGCGCAGTGAGGTAAAATTAACCAGCTGATTGCCAGCAGAGCCGGGTGCGACTGGCGCCACTGTGGCGCGCGCTGTACACGCTCGTGGCATCAGCCATTAACCCACGGCAGCACGGTGCGGCGCGATATGGCGCTATGCGGTGACTGCCGGATACAGGATGATTTAACAGGAAGCATTGTTGTGAACTGGCGTATTTCTGCAGCCTTTTGCGGCTGTATTTTGACTTCATCGGTCTCTTTTTCGACACCAGCGGCAACCACAGGCGAAGCGATTAAATCGGGCTGGAATACCTTCTCCGATAACGTGGCGCAAACCTGGACACAACCGCAAAATTACGATCTTTACGTCCCGGCTATCACCTGGCACAACCGCTTTACTTACGATGATGAACACATCAAAAAGTACAACGAGCGGCCGTGGGGTGCGGGCGGTGGCGTTTCGCGCTGGGATGAAAAGGGCAACTGGCACGGCCTGTATGCCATGGCGTTCAAAGACTCGTTTAACAAGTGGGAGCCCATCGCCGGCTACGGCTGGGAAGCGACCTGGCGACCGCTGAACGATCAGAATTTCCATCTGGGCGCCGGTTACACCGCAGGCGTGACGGCCAGGGATAACTGGCGATATATCCCGGTTCCGCTGGTATTGCCGCTGGCTTCGATAGGGTATGGCCCGGCAACCTTCCAAATGACTTACATTCCAGGCACTTATAACAATGGCAACGTCTATTTTGCCTGGTTAAGATTTCAGTTTTAGTCGCTGAAGATGCGCAGAAAGTGTGAAGGGCATGGAAAAAATCAATATTTATCACTTTTTCATCAATTCGCGCTGGACAAATGTCACTGCAATTGCTGTACTAGATGCCGACACAGTTTAGTGTCCATTTTTCATGTAAAGGTAATATAGATGTCCAAGATCAAAGGTAACGTTAAGTGGTTTAATGAGTCCAAAGGATTCGGTTTCATTACTCCAGAAGATGGCAGCAAAGATGTATTCGTACACTTCTCTGCTATCCAGAGCAACGGCTTCAAAACTCTGGCTGAAGGTCAGCGTGTAGAGTTTGAAATCACCGACGGCGCTAAAGGCCCATCTGCTGCTAACGTTACCGCTCTGTAAGTTAACAGTCAGAATTTTAAAAACCCGCCTGATGGCGGGTTTTTTTTGTGCTTTTTTCAGCCCTGCCACCAGCTAATGGCCCAGGCGATAATCACCAGCGTACTGAGCGACAGCGCCAGCCATTCATTAAAACAGTGCGGTACCAGATTCTTCATGTGCCATGCCTCGCAACTTCATTTATGCCAGCATGGCAAAGCAAGATTAAGCCAGCCTTAAGCCAGCGTGACAGCGGCATGACAAGGCACATTCTGCGGCGTCGCTCACAGATAATTCCCGTAACATACTCATAACAAAGCTTACTTGCAGATTTTTCAGCGGCAACGCTATATAACAGCAGTCAGGGAACGGAGGAGGCAGGATGAACATACGTGAAGCACAGGCCAAAGACAGCTTTGCCCTGAGTGCACTGTTAACCGAGCTGGGTTATCGCGGCACGGAAAAATTTATCAGCGATCGGCTGGCGCAATTGTGCGCCCATCCCGACGAGACGCTGCTGGTGGCGGAACACGGTAACCAGGTGCTGGGATTTCTTTCGCTGCACTTTATTCCGCAGCTGGCATTAGCGGGCGATTTCGCGCGCATCAGCTATTTCTGTATCGCCGAGGGCGAGCGCAGTAAAGGCAGCGGCCAGCAGCTGCTGAACCACGCCGAGCAACTGGCGCGTGCCCGCGGCTGCGACCGCATGGAAGTGCATTGTCACGCCTCGCGACTGAAAGCTAACCAGTTTTATGCGCGAGAAGGCTACGTTGAATCGCCACGCTATCACATCAAAGATCTGGGCTGATATTAAGCTCGCGTCCGCAGGCAATCACTAACGCATCGGCGATGCTGTCGAGCTGATCGGCCGGCAGCCGCGCAATGCTGACGCGAATGAACTGCCCGCTGTTGATGCTGCAGCGTTCGCCTGGCAGCACGGTGATGCCCCGGGCGGCGAGGGTGATCATGGCATACTGCTCTGACGCCACCGGCAGCATCACGCTCAGGCCGTCGCGATCTTCCTGTACCAGCCCGCGCCGCGCCAGTGCGGCCAGCAACTGCTGACGGCGCGCGGCATACGTGGCTTTGGCCTGCTGTATGCGCTGCTGGGTGGGCGCATCGCTCAGCATCCAGGCCACCGCATCCTGCAAAATACGGCTGGTCCAGCTGACCCCGAAGTTACGCCACGACTGCAGCCGTTTCACCAGTTCTGCCGTGCCGGATACCACCGCCAGCCGCAGATCCGGGCCGTAGGCTTTGGAAAAGGAGTGCACATGCAGCGTGCGCTGCGGATAGTGGCGGCCGAGACTCCATACCGGCCAGCGCGACAAATCGCCGATGCCATCATCCTCGACAATCAGGGTGGCACTCTGCGCCAGCACCTGCGCCAGCGCTTCGCTGCGCTGCTGGCTGACGCTGTAGCCGGTCGCTGAGTGGGTGCGTGGCTGATAAATGAACATCGCTGGCGCTTTCTGTAAGTGTGTCGCCAGCACCTCAGGCAGCGGTCCCTGCTCATCACCGGGCAGCGGCAGGATCTCGGCACCGATGTTGTCGAGCATATCCAGCAGACGCGTCGCCGTCGGATCTTCAATCACTACCCGATCGCCGGGTGACAGCAGCGTCTGCACTATCAGGTTCATGGCATCGAAGCCGCCATCGGTCGCCAGCCACGCCTCCGCCGGACAGGGCCAGCGCGGCGCAATGGCCGCCTGCAGCTGTGGCGAAATCGCCTCACGCTGATAGCTATTCAGCTGCGGTGACGCCAGCCCGGCCAGCATCGCCGGGCGCAGATCCGGCAGCAGTGCCGGATCGGGTGCTGCCATCGCCAGCGCGGCTTTGACGTTTTCACCATAGTTGCCAATTTTCTCAAAGCGGACCGGTCGCGGCATCACACTGTTGCCGCACACCCAGATTCCGCTTCGCCCTTTACCCGCCAGCACTTTCTGCTTTTTCAGCTGCGCCCAGGCCGCGGATACCGTGGCCGGACTCACGCCCAGCCGCTCCGCCAAATCGCGCACTGCCGGCATCTGCATGCCTACGGCAATCTGTCCGTCGCGAATCAATGTTGACGCGGCGAGGGTAATGCCTTTTACCGAGGCGTCGTTAATGTGCTGGCTGAGCCACTCTGCATCCACAATTTGCGTCATAAGAAAAAGCTTTGTTCAGTAACAAAGAAATGATTGTTCAGATTAGTATTCGCGTTTTAGACTCAAATTCAAGCACAATTTGCAGAAAAAATGCACAGCGCCAGCGTGGCGGCTGAACAAATGGAGAAGCACAACGATGATCACTATCAGACTGGCGGTGCGCGACTGGGATTACTTCACGCCGCTGGCGCTGGGCGATATTCAGCCACAGGGCTTCAGGCTGGTCATTGACCGCGTAGGCACGCTGGTGGATAACCTGGCCAGCAGTGAACACTACGAAGGCGGTGAGGTGTCGTTCAGCCGCTATGCGCAGGCACGGGCGCGCGGCGACAGCTCACTGCTCGGCCTGCCGCACTTTCTGATGCGTGGCTTTCGCCAGCGCTGCATCATCACCACCACCGCCAGCCCGCTCACCACGCCAGCCCAGCTGAAAGGCAAAAGAATCGGCGTTACCGGCTGGCAGGACTCCGGCAATACCTGGACGCGCACCGTGCTGCGCGAAGCGGGCGTCGATATCAACGACGCCTTCTGGTTTGCCGGACGCCTGACTGCTGATCATCCGATTGTTGACCGGCTGGCGGGATTTGGTCGCCCGGGCCGTATCGAACCGGCGCCGGACGAGCGTCCGCTGATTGAACTGTTGAAAGCCGGCGAGCTGGATGCGGTGTTCACGCCGTTTATGCCTGAGGGCTTTTTCCTGAAAGATTCCGGTCTGCGCCAGCTGCAGGCGGATTTCGTCAGTGCCGAGCGCGACTACTTCAACCGCGTCGGCTATGTGCCCGGTATTCATCTGCTGGCGCTGAAGCCGGCGCTGGCGGCGGCGCATCCGTGGCTGCCGCAGGCGCTGAGCGAGGTGATCGATCGCGCGTATCAGCTGTGGATGCGCAAACGCGAGAAGTACGCGGATACCACGCCGTGGCTGCTGGATGATTTGCGACGCACCGCGCAGGAATTGCCTGCCGACTGGAATCAAAACGGATTTACCGCTAACAAAAGGATGATTGCCGACTTCGCCCGTGAGCTGTTTCAGCAGGGCTTAACCACAACGTTGCTCTCGCCGGAGGAGATTTTCCCGGCGGCGGCCAGAGGGGAGTGAAAATGAAAGTAGCCATGGGGCAGTTCGCCGTTAGCCGCGAATGGCAGGAGAACAACGCCATTTGTCGTGGTCTGATGCAGGATGCGCTGGCGGCGGGCGCCGATCTGCTGGTGCTGCCGGAAGGCGTGCTGGCGCGCGATATCGCCGATCCCGATCTGGTGTTAAAAGCCGCACAGCCGCTGGACGGGCCGTTTGTCAGTCAGCTGCTGGAAACCAGCAAAGGTAACGCGCTGACCACCATGATGAGCGTGCACGTGCCGACGCAGGATAACAAAGCGCACAACGTGCTGATTGCCGTGCGTAATGGCGAAATCATCGCGCAGTACGTCAAGCTGCATCTGTACGATGCCTTCGCCATGCAGGAGTCGCAGCGGGTTAATCCGGGTGATGCCGTGCCGCCACTGGTTGAGGTGGCTGGCATGAAAGTCGGGCTGATGACCTGCTACGACGTGCGTTTTCCCGAACTGGCGCGCCGGCTGGTGCTGGACGGTGCCGACGTGCTGGTGCTGCCTTCCGCCTGGGTAAAAGGACCGTTAAAGGAGATGCACTGGGAACTGCTGACCAGTGCGCGCGCGCTGGAAAACACCTGCTACATGGTGGCGGTAGGCGAGTGCGGGCCGCGCAACATTGGTAACAGTCTGGTGATCGATCCGCTTGGCGTGGTGATTGCTAAGGCACCGGAGTGCGCTGCACTGGTGTTTGCCGAACTGGATCCGGCCCGCATCGCCTACGCCCGCAGCGTGCTGCCGGTACTGGAAAATCGCCGCTTTGCCCGTCCGGAATTGCAATCACTTTGACCTGCCTGGGGGAAACTGACTGATGAAAATGCTTTTAACCGCCATCGCGCTGGCGACCGGCCTGACGGCGAGCGTCGTCCAGGCAGCGGACGCCATTCCGACGCAAAAAATGGATAAGGCGCTGCACGATCGGCTGCCAGCGCAGATCAAACAGGCTGGCAAAATGATCTCGGTAAACAACGGCTCCTTTCCGCCGTATGAGATCGTTAACGGGCCGCACTCAATGGATGGCGCCTCGGCCGATCTTACCGTGGCGCTCGGCCAGCTGCTGGGCGTGAAAATTGAACACGCGACGGTGAGCGGTCTGTCCGGCGTACTGGCCGGCATTAATTCCGGACGCTATCAGATGGCCATCGGGCCGATAGGTGATTATCCGGATCGCCAGCAGAAGGTGGACTTCATCGACTACGTGCAGGAGTTCGTGGTGTTTGGCGTGCAGAAGGGCAATCCGGCGCACATCAACGGTCTGGCAGATACCTGCGGCAAGCGCATCGCGGTAATGGCGGCCGGTTCGGCGGAGCAGGTGATCCGCAAACAGTCAGCCGCCTGTGAGGCTGCGGGCAAACCTGCAGTCGTGGTGCAGTCCTTTACCGATCAGCCTTCGTCGATCCTGGCGGTGCGCTCGAAGCGTTCGGATGCCTTCTTCTCCTCGCAGGCGCCGCTGACCTATTTCATTGAGCAGGCGCAGGGGCAGCTTGAACTGTCTGGTCAGGGGCAGAAAAATGGCTTTGGCGATATCTTTCAGGGCACGGTCGTTCCCAAAGGCTCGCCGCTGGGCGAGGTGGTGCTGGATGCCTACAAAGAACTGTTTGCCAACGGCACCTACGCGGCCATCATGAAAAAGTGGCAGCTGGACGGCAACATGCTGCCGCAGCCGGGACGTAACCTGGCGCAGGAGACGGCAAAATGAGTGCCGTCGGCCCCAACGCGCGCCCCACGGATCAGGCTGACGTGCCGCAGCGCGACGTCGCTTTTGCCCGTAGCGCGCCCGCGTATGGACGCTGGGTTAGCTGGATCGTGGTCCTGACGCTGGCAGCGAATGGTCTGTGGCTGGTGGCGACCAATCCCAATTTTGAGTGGCACGTGGTGCTGCAGTGGTTTACCGAAGGCTCGGTGCTGAAAGGGCTGCAGGTGACGCTCGGGCTGACGGTGGTGTCGATGGTGCTGGGCACCCTGCTGGGGCTGCTGCTGGCGGTCTGGCGGCTGTCAGAGAATAAACTGCTGAGCGGCGTGTCGGCGCTCTACATCTGGTTCTTTCGCGGTACGCCGCTGCTGGTGCAGCTGATATTCTGGTACAACCTGTCGACACTGTTTCCCACGCTTTCGATCACCGTGCCGTGGACAGACATCACCTTTGCCAGCTGGAACACTAACGATCTGATCACGCCGCTGACTGCCGCCATCGCCGGTCTGGCGCTCAACGAGGCCGCCTATATGGCGGAGATTATCCGTGCCGGCCTGCTGTCGGTCGATCACGGTCAGGTTGAAACCACTCAGGCGTTTGGCATGAGCCGCAGCCGCGCGCTGCGGCGTATCATCATTCCACAGGCGATGCGCGCCATTATTCCCCCGACCGGCAACCAGCTGATTAGCATGATCAAAGCCACGTCGCTGGTGAGCGTCATCGCGATGGGCGATCTGCTCTATTCGGTGCAGGCCGTTTATAACCGTACCTTTGAAATCATTCCGATGCTGATGGTGGCGGTGATCTGGTATCTGCTGATTACCTCGATCCTCAACGTCGGCCAGTCAGCCATTGAGCGCTACTACGCGCGCGGCAGCAAACGTACCGTGGTGATGAACAAACGACGCGCCAGCAGTGACACGGCGCTGGCCGCGGCCCCGCGTTTAAAGGAGGACGTATGAGCGAGATTCAGCCGCTGGTGCGCGCGCGTAATGTGCAAAAGAGCTTCGGTGATAACGCGGTGCTGAAAGGCATCGATCTCGATGTGTTTCCGGGCGAAGTGGTGGTGATTCTCGGGCCTTCGGGCTCAGGCAAGTCGACCTTTCTGCGCTGCATTAATCATCTGGAAGAGATGAATGCCGGCTCGATTATGGTGGGCGACGAGCAGATTGGTTACGCGCTAAAGCGCGGTCTGCTGCATCGCCTGTCGGCGCGGAAAATTGCCCATCAGCGGCAGAAAATCGGCATGGTGTTTCAACAGTTCAATCTCTATCCCCATATGACGGTACTGCAAAACATCATGGAAGCGCCGATTGGCGTGCACAAGTTCCCACGCGATGAGGTGCTGCAACACGCGCGTGAGCTGCTGGCAACGGTCGGATTGAGCGATAAAGCCGACGCCTGGCCGCGACATTTGTCGGGGGGACAACAGCAGCGCGTGGCGATCGCCCGTGCGCTGGCGATCAAACCGCTGCTGATGCTGTTTGATGAACCGACTTCGGCACTGGATCCGGAGCTGGTGGGGGAAGTGCTGGCTACAATGCGAACGTTAGCCAATCGCGGCCTGACCATGATTGTGGTGACGCATGAGATTGGCTTTGCGCGTGAAGCCGCCGATCGCGTGGTGTTCATGGATGGTGGCGTGGTGGTGGAACAGGGACCGCCAGAGCAGGTGATTGGCAATCCGCAGCATCCGCGTACCCAGGCGTTTCTCAGCCGCTTTATCTGACCCTGAGATCTCACTCTGTTACAGATTGCAGTTGAGCGTGGTGAATAACTGCGCGTTAATAGTGATGTCCGTTTTTCGCGAAGGTTGAAAGGTAAAATATGGAAGGTATCAGTATTGCCAAACTGCTGATCATCGGTGCGCTTATCGTACTGCTTTTTGGCACCAACAAGTTACGTTCACTGGGTGGCGATCTGGGTTCCGCAATCAAGGGCTTTAAAAAAGCCATGAAAGATGATGAATCCACCGCAACCAAAAGCAGTGCCGGAGAAACGCCTGCTGAACGCGTCGGCCATAAAGAGTAATCTCTGCGCTGAACGTCAATAAGTGTAAATATTTATTACGTTAAAAAACCAGACTGCCACAGTCTGGTTTTCGTTTTTTAGTGCCATACAATGTGATGTTCCAGCGGTTCATCCCAGCCTGGCAGGTTGCCACCGTGATCGCCGCTGGCGGTTAGCGTGCTGTCAGCGCTGTGCCACTCATCCAGCCATGCTTCGCTGAAGGTCAGCGGCAGAAGAGCGGGCGCAATATCATCCTGCTGCATCGCCAGTTCCATCAGTGCGCAATCAATCGCGCTGAGATCGCTGTCATCAATCGGCGTGATAATAGCGGCAGGCTGCGGCAGTACGGTAATCAACTTATTGTAACGGCTGCTGACATGCCCCTGTTCATCGACGAACTCTGCACTGAAAACATGCTGTGTCGCGCTTAAATCGGCGGGCTGAGCGAACTGCCAGAGACCCTGTGCGTCGCCCGTTACCACTTCAATCAGCACATTATCGATATAAATATGCACCTGAGCGCCCGCCGCCAGCGTGCCGCTAAACATTTTCGGCTCACCGCTGTCGTCGTAATCCACCGCATAGTCGTGTTGCTGTATGTCGCGCAGCACAGCCACCTCAGGCAGGCTCAGCGGCTGCCGGGCTGGGGGCGTGGTAGCAGGCGACGGGCGGGGCGTCTGATGTTCAGCTGAATACCATGCCGCAGGCAGCGTGCCGACCAGCGACAGCGCCGGGCTGAGCGCCGGAACCTCAGGCAGGCTGTGCCAGACGCTCTCGCCGGCGGCCTGCTGCGCTGGCGGCAGCGCTGGCAGCAATGGCGTTTCATCCGGCGTTACGCTGCGCAGTTCGGTGAACGGCAGTGCGGGCGCGGGCGCGGACGCAGGCTGCGCGCTTTGCGGCAGGTGCAGATGAATTTCGTCGTAGCGGTGGTCGATGCTGATGGCGGTGGCAAGAAACGCCAGTTCGCACGACGCATGGGGCGTCACGAACGGATTAGTGATATCCATGGGCGTGGTGCGCGCTTTTAGCGCATCCAGGCTTTCGCCCGACGCGCCGCTTCGCGGTCTACCAGAGGATGGACCTGACACATCCGCCGCCCGCATAAAATCGAGCTCATCGATATGAAAGGATGATTGCATAATCTGACCTTTATGAAAAAAACACTGAGAAAATAAAAAATAATAAACAGGCTCTTATGGCCTCAGCGGTTAAAGCGACAGATTTGCGACAGGAATTAAGCTGTTTAAGCAGAATTTTTGCGATTGCGCCGCAGCAGGGCGCAATCGCGGCAGGAGATTACTTCACTTCCAGGCCTTTCGCC
Organism: Pantoea sp. SGAir0184; assembly: GCF_043544755.1. NCBI lineage: Bacteria > Pseudomonadati > Pseudomonadota > Gammaproteobacteria > Enterobacterales > Erwiniaceae > Pantoea > Pantoea sp. SGAir0184. The sequence continues at coordinate 3,034,348 of NZ_CP028050.1, read as the reverse complement.
TGCATATCAGCGTGATAAGACGAGCGGACGAACGGACCGCATGCCGCATGGGTGAAGCCCATCGCCAGCGCTTCTTCTTTCATCTCATCAAACTCCGCCGGGCTGACGTAACGCTGTACCGGCAGGTGGTGACGGCTTGGCTGCAGGTACTGGCCGAGGGTCAGCATGGTGACACCGTGGCGACGCAGATCGCGCATCACCTCGATGATTTCCGCATTGGTTTCCCCGAGACCGACCATCAGACCGGATTTGGTTGGCACGTCCGGATGCGCCTCTTTAAAACGCTCCAGCAGCTTCAGCGACCACTCATAGTTAGCGCCCGGACGCACCTGACGATAGACGCGCGGTACGTTTTCCAGGTTATGGTTGAACACATCCGGCGGCGTAGCCGTGAGGATCTCCAGCGCGCGATCCATACGCCCGCGGAAGTCCGGCACCAGCGTTTCAATTTTAATGCTCGGGCTTTTTTCGCGGATGGCGCTGATGCAGTCAGCAAAGTGCTGTGCACCGCCGTCACGCAGATCGTCGCGGTCCACTGAGGTGATCACCACATAGCGCAGCGCCATGTCGGCGATGGTTTGTGCCAGCTTCAGCGGCTCGTTGGCGTCCGGCGCGTTTGGCCGACCGTGTGCCACATCGCAGAACGGACAGCGGCGGGTACAGATGGCACCGAGGATCATAAAGGTGGCGGTGCCGTGGTTAAAGCATTCGGCAAGGTTAGGGCAGGAAGCCTCTTCACACACCGAGTGCAGGCCGTTTTTACGCATCGCCGCTTTGATGCCCTGAATGCGGCTGGAATCCGCAGGCAGCTTGATCTTCATCCACTCCGGCTTACGCAGGATTTCCTGGCGTTCGGTGACCACGGTTTTTACCGGAATCAGCGCCATTTTGTCGGCATCGCGATACTTGACGCCACGTTCCATCTGAATTGGTTTACTCATAAATCTGCAGGTTCCGGTCGGGATTGCGATTTGAAAGCTTCCTCACTCAAACTGAGAACCAGGCTTTCAACTTTATTTGAAAAAATTGCAAAAATTATATCATCTCGCCGGGGCAGAAGCAGCCGATAAGCCGTGGCGAAAGTTACAATTTTGTAAATGCGCACGTACGGTCAAGGTCAGCGCGCGGCCTCATCATGCCATTCCGTGTCGCTAAAGCCGGTCAGGCGCGCGAAATGCTGCACCAGGCGCGGTTGCACGTCCGCCGGCGTGACGCCGGGCCGGAAGGCGCTGATCTGCGTCATCTCCATGCCGGCATAGCCACAGGGATTGATGCGCAGGAAGGGCGCCAGATCCATCGCAACATTGAGCGCCAGACCGTGAAACGAGCAGCCTTTCCGGATGCGCAGGCCGAGCGAACAGATTTTCGCATCGCCAACGTATACGCCGGGCGCATCCGCACGCGCACGCGCGCTGATGTCGTAATCAGCCAGCGTAGCGATGACCGTCTCTTCCAGTGCGGTGACCAGATCGCGCACGCCCAGCTTGCGGCGTTTAACGTCAATCAGTACATACATCACCTGCTGGCCCGGGCCGTGATAGGTTACCTGGCCGCCGCGATCGCTCTGTACCACCGGAATGTCGCCCGGCACCAGCACATGTTCGGCTTTGCCCGCCTGGCCCTGAGTAAACACCGCGGAGTGTTCCACCAGCCAGATTTCATCGGCGGTGGCGCTGTCGCGCCGATCGGTAAAGTGATGCATGGCATCGGAGACGGGCTGCCAGTCGCGCTGGCCAAGCTGACGAACAAGAAGCGTATTAGCAGACAAAGCAGAAGTCCGGTAGCGAGTGGAGGGCAGAGTATAACGCTGGCAAAGCGGCCTTTACCAGCGTCAGCATTACAGCACCATGCGCACGATTTCGATGTTGCCCAGCTCTTCGTACAGGGTTTCCACCTGTTCGATGTGGGTGGCGTTAATGGTGATCGAAACCGAGTGATAATTGCCTTTGCTGCTGGGCTTCACGTCAGGGCTGTAGTCGCCGGGCGCATGACGCTGCACCACTTCAACCACTTGATCAACCAGCTCCGGTTGCGCCAGGCCCATCACTTTGTAGGTAAAAGGCGTCGGGAATTCGAGCAGTTCATTCAGTTTGGTTTTCATATTAACTCCGGTGCATAAAAAACAGGCTCCCGCCGAAGCGGGAGCAATATAGTAGCTTATCTGGGGACGGGTTGGCGATTTTTCAAGCGCGCCTTAGCCGAACCAGTGATGGAACATCAGTTTGATGTAATCGATGATGCGGCTGAAGAAACCGCCTTCCTGCACTTCGTTCAGCACCACCAGCGGACGCTGTTCAATGGTTTTACCATCCAGCTGGAAGTTGATGCTGCCCACGACCTGGTTTTTCTGCAGCGGCGCGTGCAGTTCGGTGTTGTTCAGCACGTAACTGGCCTTGAGGTCTTTCATGCGGCCGCGCGGGATGGTCAGGTAGGCATCTTTTTCCACGCCGAGCTGCACGCGATCGCTGTTGCCAAACCATACCGGCTCAGACGCAAACTCTTTGCCCGCCTTCAGCGGTGCCACGGTTTCGAAGAAGCGGAAGCCCCAGGTCAGCAGCTTTTTACTTTCGGTTTCACGGCCTTTGAAGGTGTGACCGCCCATCACCGCCGAGATCAGACGCATCTGGCCTTCGGTCGCTGACGCCACCAGGTTGTAGCCGGCGGCTTCGGTGTGGCCGGTTTTGATGCCGTCGACGTTCAGGCTGGTATCCCACAGCAGGCCGTTACGGTTCATCTGGCGGATGTTATTAAAGGTGAACTCTTTCTCTCTGTAGACCGCGTACTCATCCGGCACATCGCGAATCAGCGCCTGGCCAATCAGCGCCATGTCACGCGCCGTACTGTACTGACCGTCAGCATCAAGACCGTGCACGGTCTGGAAATGGGTATTTTTCAGGCCCAGCGCACCCACGTAGTTGTTCATCAGGTTAACGAACGCGTCCTGGCTGCCGGCAACGTAATCGGCCATTGCCACGCAGGCGTCGTTACCGGACTGCAGCACAATACCGCGCGTCAGCTGAGAGACCGGTACGCGATCGCCCGGCTTGAGGAACATCAGCGAGGAGCCTTTGAACACCGGATTGCCGGTTGCCCAGGCATCTTTACCGACGGTAACAATGTCATCCTGATGGATTTTGCCCGCTTTGACCGCCTGGCCGATGACGTAGCTGGTCATCATTTTGGTCAGACTGGCCGGGTCGCGGCGCGCGTCCGCGTTCTTTTCCGCCAGCACTTTGCCGGAGTTATAGTCGATCAGCACGTAAGCTTCGGCATCGATGTCCGGCACGCCCGGAATCATGGTTTTCAGATTAACATCATCTGCAAAGGCAACGTGGCTGAGGGAGAGAGCGACCAGTGATCCCACTGTCAGGCGTTTCAGAAAACGAGAAGGTTTCAGCGTATTCATGTTCAGGACTACAGCATCCGTGGGGTTAAGAGTGAAAAAAGTGCCTTACTATAGCAAAGCTGCCATCGTGCGACATCTGGCTTTATGCCTCAGTGTCAGCAGGCAAGGGCACGGCCCGTCACATTGACGGGCGGGCCGTGGTAATAAAGGAGCTGATCTGCGCTTCAGTGCTCAGACGCTGCTGCAGCGCCGCGGCCTGAGCCCGGCTGCTGAAACCGCCAAGCTGCACGCGGTAGACGTTGCCATTGGCTTCCACCGCGCCGGGTACACCAAAGCGCTGGCCAAGGCTGTCCGCCATCTGCCGGGCGCGTGCGGCATCATTCAGGGCGCCAACCTGTACCACAAAACCGCTGCCGGCATGGGCGCTGGCGTTATGGCTGGCCAGAGCCGGACTCGCTGCCGCAGCCGGTGCGGCAGGGCTGGCGGCAACCGGTGTGGCCGGCGCGCTGCCTTCCAGTACGCCGCTGGCTAATGGCTGCGGTGCACCGAGAAAGCCGCTGCTCTGCACCGGTGCACCGATGTTGCCGTTGCTCTGCAGTGAACTGTTATCCACCGCGCGGACGTCCTGTGCGGCAGGGGCGGGCGCGCTGCTGACGCCGGTCATCACCATGCCGCCGCTCAGGTCAGGGCGCGCCGGCAGCGCATAGCTCTGTTTGGCCACGGTGGTGCCGATGGTGCCCGGACCGGATACTGAACCGTCCGGCGCTACCTTGATGTAATCCACCCGTACGCGGGTGTTATTGGAAATATTCAGGCGATCGCCCGCGGCGCGCGACAGGTCGATAATCCGGCCCGGCGTATAAGGGCCGCGATCGTTGACGCGCACCACAATCTGCCGGCCATTGGCCAGGTTGGTGACGCGCACGTAGCTTGGCAGTGGCAGGGTAGGGTGTGCGGCGCTTAACGCGTCCGGATCGTAGGTTTCACCCAGCGCGGTGCGGTTGCCCTGCGCTTCTTCACCGTACCAGGTTGCCAGACCAACTTCGCTGTAGTTGGACGGATCTTTAATCACCCGGTAGGTTTTGCCGTTGACGCTGTAGTCCTGGCTGGTAGAAGGATTGATCGGCTCATAGCGCGGCTCCACGCCGGGAATCTCCACCACCGGACCATTATAGGCCGGCTGTGGCGGGGCCGTGTTCGTCTGCTGTTCCGGTGTGGAACAGGCAGCCAGTACCAGTGATGCCAGAGCAACCCCAAGCCAGTCCTTACGCATGTGCAGCCTCTTAAACGCTTTTAGATAACATTTTTCGATGAGTGTGGATCGACATCACGATGCCAAATCCGGCCATTAACACAATCAGCGCCGATCCGCCGTAGCTCACCAGCGGCAGCGGCACGCCAACCACCGGTAAGATACCACTAACCATGCCAATGTTAACGAAAACATACACAAACAGAATCAGCATCAGGCCGCCGGACATCACGCGACCAAAGGTGGTTTGCGCGCGTGCGGCAATCACCAGCCCGCGCATGATCAGCAGCAGATAAAGTACCAGCAGCAGCAGGACGCCCACCAGGCCGAGCTCTTCCGCCAGCACCGCGAAGATAAAGTCGGTATGACGTTCGGGCAGAAACTCCAGCTGCGACTGGGTGCCATGCAGCCAGCCTTTGCCGCGCAGGCCGCCGGAGCCGATAGCAATCTTGGACTGAATAATGTGGTAGCCGGCACCAAGCGGATCGCTCTCCGGATCGAGCAGCATCATCACGCGGTCGCGCTGATAATCGTGCATCAGGAAGAACCACAGAATCGGGATGAACGCCGCCACCAGCAGCACGGCCACGCCAATCAGCTTCCAGCTCATGCCCGAGAGGAACAGCACGAACAGGCCGGAGGCGGCGATCAGAATGGAGGTACCGAGGTCCGGCTGCGCCGCCACCAGCAGCGTCGGCATGAAAATCAGCACCAGCGCGATGCCGGTGTTTTTCAGCGTCGGCGGGCAGACATCGCGGTTGATGAAGCGTGCCACCATCAGCGGCACGGCGATTTTAGCGATTTCCGACGGCTGAAAGCGCACAAAGCCGAGATCGAGCCAGCGCTGTGCCCCTTTACTGATGTGGCCGAAGGCATCGACCGCCACCAGCAAAATCACGCAGACAATGTAGAGGTAGGGTGCCCAGCTTTCATACACGCGCGGCGGCACCTGCGCCATCACCAGCATGATGATGGTGCCCATGGCAATCTGCCCGAGCTTGCGCTCCATCATGCCCGGATCCTGGCCGCTGGCGCTCCAGATAACAATGGCGCTGTAGGCCAGCAGGCTGATAATGATCAGCATAAACAGCGGGTCGATATGGATACGCGTCCAGATCGTTCTTTTCTGGGGACTATCGTTCATCGACATCGTTATTCACCTTCGTAGCCGGGCGGCATGGGTGCGGCTTCTGGCAGCACGGTATTGTTGTCGCCCAGCATTATGTGGTCGAGAATCTGGCGCATCACGGTGCCTACCGCCGGGCCGGCACCGCCGTTTTCCAGAATCATGGTGACGGCGACGCGCGGCTTGTCGTACGGCGCGAAGGCGGTCATCAGCTTATGGTCACGCAGCCGTTCGGCAATTTTATGCGCGTTATACGTCTCATTCTCTTTCAGGCCAAACACCTGTGCGGTACCGGATTTCGCCGCAATCTTGTATGGTGCATCGGCAAAGCTTTTGTGCGCGGTGCCGTTGGCGCGGTTGGCCACGCCATACATCCCGTCTTTGGCGATCTCCCAGTAGCCGGAATGAATGTCGCCAATCGGCGCATCCGGCGGCTGGCGATACGGCACCATGCTGTTGCCTTCACGGGTGGCACGCAGCAGGTGCGGCACTTTAATCACGCCGTCGTTAATCAGGATCATCAGCGCTTTGTTCATCTGCACCGGCGTCGCTGTCCAGTAGCCCTGGCCGATACCGACCGGAATGGTATCGCCCTGATACCACGGCTTTTTGAAGCGTTTCATCTTCCATTCGCGCGTCGGCATGTTACCGGGGCTCTCCTGCGGCAGGTCGATACCGGTACGGTGGCCGTAGCCGAATTTGGTCATCCACTCCGACAGGCGGTCGATGCCCATGTCATAGGCCACCTGATAGAAGAAGGTATCCGCCGACTCTTCCAGCGATTTGGTGACGTTGAGGCGACCGTGGCCCCACTTTTTCCAGTCGCGGTAGCGTTTTTCCGAGCCCGGCAGCTGCCACCAGCCCGGATCGAACAGGCTGGTATTGCGGTTGATCACGCCGGCGCTGAGCGCTGAGACCGCCACATAAGGTTTAACCGTGGAAGCTGGCGGATACGATGCCTGCAGCGCACGGTTATACAGCGGGCGGTTCTCATCGCCGAGCAGCGCCTTATAATCTTTACTCGAAATACCATCGACAAACAGATTCGGATCGTAACTGGGTGTGGAGACCAGCGCGAGAATCTCACCGGTGCGCGGATCGCTCACCACCACGGCGGCGCGGCTGCCGGTCAGCAGGGTTTCGATGTACTGCTGTAGCTTGAGATCAATGGTCAGCCAGATATCGCGTCCGGCCTGCGGTGACTGCTCATGCAGCTGACGGATCACGCGACCGCGGTTGTTGACTTCCACCTCTTCGTAACCGGTTTTGCCGTGCAGCACATCTTCGTAATAGTTTTCGATGCCGAGCTTACCGATGTCGTGGGTGGCTGCGTAGTTCGGCCATTTGCCTTCTTCATCCAGGCGCTTGACGTCACGATCGTTGATTTTCGAGACGTAACCCACCACGTGCGTCAGTGTCTGGCCGTAGGGATAGTAGCGGCGCTGGTAGCCTTTCACTTCCACGCCCGGGAAACGGTACTGGTTCACTGCGAAGCGCGCGACCTGCACTTCATTCAGGCCGGTTTTGACCGGAATCGAGGTAAATCGGCGCGAGCGCTTGCGCTCTTTTTCAAACGCATCGATATCGTCGTCGGTCAAATCCAGCACCGGCCGCAGATCCTGCAGCGTCTGCTTCAGATCATCGACTTTTTCCGGCACCAGCTCGGCCTGGTAAATGGTGCGATTGAGCGCCAGCGGCACACCGTTGCGGTCATAGATGATGCCGCGGCTGGGGGCGACCGGCACCAGTTTGATGCGGTTTTCGTTTGAACGGGTGCTGTAGTCGTCGAAGCGCAGGATCTGCAGATGATACAGATTGACCACCAGCACGCTGGAGAGCAGCAGGATGCCGACAAAGGCCACCAGGGCGCGGCGGACAAACAGTTTCTGTTCGGCAGTGTAATCGCGAAAAGCGTTGCTCTGTAATTTCATCCGCTGCGTTTATTGTCTGGAGGTTGTCAGGCGTTTATTCACGGTGATAAGGGTGATTGGTGGTAATACTCCAGGCACGATACAGGCTTTCCGCCACCAGCACACGCACCAGCGGGTGCGGCAGCGTTAACGCGGACAGTGACCAGCTCTGCTCGGCTGCCGCTTTACACGCCGGCGCCAGACCTTCCGGCCCACCAATCAGCAGGCTGACATCACGCCCGTCCAGCTTCCAGCGCTCTAACTGCTGCGCCAGCTGCGGCGTTTCCCACGGCTGTCCGGGAATATCCAGCGTCACAATGCGGTTGCCTTTGCCCACCGCCGCCAGCATCGCTTCACCCTCTTTTTCCAGAATGCGTTTGATGTCGGCGTTTTTGCCGCGTTTACCGGCAGGCACTTCAGTCAGCTCAAACGGCATATCTTTGGGAAAGCGACGCAGGTACTCCATGAAACCGGTCTGAACCCAGTCGGGCATTTTGGTGCCGACGGCGACAAGCTGCAGTTTCAACGTTTAGCTCCAGAGCTTTTCCAGCTCATACAGCTGGCGGCTCTCTTCCTGCATCACGTGCACGATCACTTCACCGAGATCGACCACAACCCAGTCAGCAGCCGCTTTGCCGTCGACGCCGAGCGGTTTCAGGCCTGCCGCGCGCGATTCCTGCATCACATGGTCAGCGATGGAGGAGACGTGACGGTTGGAGGTCCCGGTACAGATAATCATGCAATCGGTGATACTGGATTTGCCCTGCACATCAATCGCAACGATGTCCTGGCCTTTGAGATCATCAATCTTATCAATAACGAACTCTTGGAGTGCTTTGCCTTGCAAAAGGTTCCCCTTAAAAACAGGTGATTATGGGCAGGCTGAATGCCCCGGAAAACGCAGCCAAAAATAAAGCGGCGCAGTATAGCATGCGGCGATCAATCGCGATATAAGCCCGCGCGATCGATGTAGTCGATCACCGCCGCTGGCAGCAGATCGGCGCAGTCCTGGCCATGATGGCGGCGCTGGCGAATCTCAGTGGCAGAAATGTCGAACAGCGGCGTATCGGCCAGCCAGATGTGGCCTGCCGGTGCGCGATGCAGCTGCTGCACCTCATGCGCGCGGTGCGCATCCAGCCACTGCTGCATCTCTGGCGTAGCCATCTGCGCGGCGTAGCCTGGGCGCTGACAAACCAGCAGGTGACACAGCGACAGCAGCTCCTGCCAGCGATGCCATTTTCCTAACGTTAGCAGAGAATCCTGACCGATGATAAACCCCAGGGGCTGTTGTGCACCGCGCTCGGCGCGCAGGGTTTCCAGCGTGTCCACCGTCCATGACGGCGTGGTGCGCGTCAGCTCGCGCGTGTCGATATCAAACAGCGGTCGATCGGCAATGGCGCAGCGCAGCATCGCCACGCGCTGTTGTGCGCTGGCTTCCGGCTGTGGCCGGTGCGGCGGCACGTTGTTTGGCAGCAGCGTCACTTTTTGCAGGCCAACCTGCTGCGCCAGCGCGGTGACCGGACGCAGATGGCCGTAATGAATGGGATCGAAGGTGCCGCCAAACAGCGCGTAAAGGTCAGACATCAGTTAAACCCAGCGGAAAATCACGATGGCACAGCAGCAACGACAGCGTCTCCAGCTGCGGCCACAGATTCTGACCGTAGTCCTGCTTCATGGTCAGTTCGAGTTGAGCCAGCAGGTGCACCGCTTGCTGCAGCCGTTGCGCATCCAGTCGCTGCAGCGCTTCAGTGAACAGGGCACGGCGGTTCTGCCAGATACGTTGTTGATCCATCAGCGTGCGCAGCGGCTGCTTCGCCTGCTGGCGTTGCAGCTGCAGTAGCGTCAGCAGATCGCGCTGCAGCGTGCGCAGCAGAATCACCACTTCGCTGTCCTCTTTTTGCAGCTGACGCAAAATGTGCAGCGCGCGTTTGCTCTTGCCGGCCAGCAGCGCATCAACCCAGTGAAACGGCGTGAAATGCGCGGCATCGTTCACCGCTTCTTCCACGCGGGGCAGCGTCAGTTTGCCGTCCGGCCACAGCAGCGACAGCCGCTCCAGCGCCTGGGCCAGCGCCAGCAGATTACCTTCATAACAGTAGCAGAGCAGCTGAATTGCCGCGTCATCAATACTCAGCTGCAGGGCTTTCGCGCGGGCGGCTACCCAGCGCGGCAGCTGCGCCTGTTCCGGCGTCTGGCACGGCACCAGCACCGCACTGGCGCTGAGCGCTTTGAACCAGGCGCTGTTTTCCTGCGCTTTGGTCAGCTTCGCCATCCGCAGCACCAGCATAATGTCGCTGTGCAGCAGCGCCGCCAGTTTCACCAGCTGTTCGGCGATGGCGGCGTTGGGGCCGTTTTCCGGCAGTTGCAGCGTCAGCGTCTGGCGCTGTGTGAACAGGCTCAGCGACTGACAGCTGGAGAAAATCGCCTCCCAGTCAGTCTGCGCATCAACGCTGACGGAAAAATGCTCGTCGAAGCCCTGCTGAGCGGCGGCAGCGCGGATGGCATCTGCGCTCTCCTGAATCAGCAGGGGTTCATTACCGGTGAGAAAATAACAGGCGCGCAGCCCCTCTCGAAGCTGCGCGCGCAGTTGTTCAGGATAGATCCTGATCATTGCAGACTGGTGGCTGACGAGGAGGGCACTTCCGGTGAGTCCGCGCCTGGCGCAATCACTTCAGGTTGCGGCAGCGTCTCTTTGTTGCTCTCCTGCGCGGCGTGTACCGTCAGCAGCTTACGTACCAGCTGCTCGGCAGCACGCTGACGCATCTCCTGCACAATCATATCCTGCTCGGCATCCTTCGCCAGCGCGGCGTTCGGGTTGTCGAAGAACGAACGGTACACCGTGGTGCTGATCGGATAAATGCCTTTACCCGGCAGCAACACCTGTGCGCTGACGGTCATCACCAGCGAGTATTCCGCGGTGGTGCCGCTGATGAATACCGACGCAGTGTCGCGTCCCTGGCTCTCCGCGCCGAGACGCAGCGTCGGGTATTGCGCACTGGCCGCTTTGCTGTCTTCAACGATTTTGACATCGTTGATGCGCAGCTGCTGACGCACGGTGCGCGCCAGCGGGCCATACGGATCGCCGCTCTGGACGATCAGCGTTTTCATTTCCGGTGGCACCTGCGTGGTGCCGCGCGGATGAAAACCACAGCCGGCAGTGACCAGCACTGCCAGCAGGACAAACAGCCTGATAACGAGTTGTCGCACAGTTCCTCCTGAACTTAACCTACGACCAGGTTAAGCAGTTTGCCAGGGACATAAATCACTTTACGAAGGGTGACGCCATCGAGATATTTCGCCACCAGATGCTCCTGTGCCGCTCGCGCCTGCACCTGTTCCTGCGTCGCATCCGGCGCCACGGTAATTTTACCACGCACTTTACCGTTGACCTGCACCACTACCAGCAGCGAATCCTCTACCATTGCCGCTTCATCGGCAACCGGCCAGCTGGCGTCGTCGATGCTGCCTTCGCCACCCAGTGCCTGCCACAGCACGTAGCTGGCGTGCGGGGTGAATGGGTAGAGCAGGCGCGTTACGGCGACCAGCGCTTCCTGCATCAGGGCGCGATCCTGTTCGCTCTCCTGCGGCGCGCGCAGCAGTTTGTTCATCAGCTCCATGATCGCCGCAATCGCGGTGTTGAAGGTCTGACGACGGCCGATGTCATCCGCCACTTTGGCGATGGTTTTGTGCAGATCGCGACGCAGCGCTTTCTGCTCATCGTTGAGCGCGTTGACATCCAGCGCCACGGTCGCGCCTTTGGCCACGTGATCGTACGCCAGCTTCCACACGCGTTTCAGGAAGCGGTTAGCGCCTTCCACGCCTGACTCCTGCCACTCCAGCGTCATCTCCGCCGGGGAAGCAAACATCATGAACAGACGCACGGTATCTGCGCCGTAGCGCTCAACCATCAGCTGCGGGTCGATGCCGTTGTTTTTGGACTTCGACATTTTGCTCATGCCCGCGTAGATCACTTCGCGGCCCTGATTGTCGATGGCTTTGGTGATGCGGCCTTTTTCGTCGCGCTCGACGTTAACGTCAACCGGAGAAACCCAGTTGCGCTCGCCGTTGGCACCGACGTAGTAGAAGGCGTCAGCCAGTACCATGCCCTGGCACAGCAGGCGTTTGGCCGGCTCGTCAGAGTTCACCAGGCCCGCGTCGCGCAGCAGCTTGTGGTAGAAGCGGAAGTACATCAGGTGCATGATGGCGTGTTCGATACCGCCCACATACTGATCGACCGGCAGCCAGTAGTTCGCTGCCGCCGGATCCAGCATGCCTTCGTTGTAGTTCGCACAGGTGTAACGCGCGTAGTACCACGATGATTCCATAAAGGTGTCGAAGGTGTCGGTTTCACGCAGCGCCGGCTGACCGTTGACGATGGTTTTCGCCCACTCCGGATCGGCTTTGATTGGGCTGGTGATACCGTCCATGACCACGTCTTCCGGCAGAATTACCGGCAGCTGATCTTCTGGCGTTGGCATTACGGTGCCATCTTCCAGCGTCACCATCGGAATTGGCGCACCCCAGTAGCGCTGGCGTGACACACCCCAGTCGCGCAGGCGATAGTTTACTTTACGCACGCCGACGCCTTTGGCCGCCAGCGCATCGGCGATAGCGTTGAAGCCGGCGTCGTGGTCCAGACCGTCAAACTCGCCGGAGTTGAACAGCGTGCCTTTTTCGGTCATCGCTGCGGCGCTGATATCCGGCGCGGTACCGTCGAGGTTGAGTACCACCGGCTTGATGTTGAGATCATATTTGGTGGCGAATTCCCAGTCGCGCTGGTCATGACCCGGTACGGCCATCACGGCACCGGTGCCGTACTCCATCAGCACGAAGTTGGCGACCCAGACCGGAATCTCTTCGCCCGTCAGCGGATGGATAGCGTGCAGGCCGGTGGCCATGCCTTTCTTCTCCATCGTGGCCATGTCCGCTTCGGCGACTTTGGTGTTGCTGCATTCAGCAATGAAGTCAGCCAGCGCCGGGTTGTTGACGGCAGCCTGGCGCGCCAGAGGATGACCGGCTGCCACGGCGACATAGGTTGCCCCCATGAAGGTGTCCGGACGGGTGGTGTAAACCGTGACTTTTTCCGCGCTGTTGGCCACGTCAAAGGTGATCTCGACACCTTCAGAACGGCCAATCCAGTTGCGCTGCATGGTCTTGACCTGCTCCGGCCAGTCTTCCAGCTTATCGAGGTCGTTGAGCAGCTCTTCGGCGTAATCGGTGATTTTCACGAACCACTGCGGGATCTCTTTGCGTTCGACTTTGGTGTCGCAGCGCCAGCAGCAGCCATCGATCACCTGTTCGTTCGCCAGTACGGTCTGGTCGTTCGGGCACCAGTTGACCGCAGAGGTTTTTTTGTAGACCAGACCTTTTTCGTACAGTTTGGTGAAGAACCACTGTTCCCAGCGGTAATACTCAGGCTGACAGGTCGCCAGTTCGCGACTCCAGTCATAGCCGAAGCCCAGCAGTTTCAGCTGGTTTTTCATGTATTCGATGTTGTCGTAGGTCCAGGGTGCTGGTGCGGTGTTGTTTTTCACCGCCGCCCCTTCGGCGGGCAGGCCAAAGGCATCCCAGCCAATCGGCTGCAGGACGTTTTTGCCCAGCATGCGCTGGTAGCGCGCAATCACATCGCCAATGGTGTAGTTACGCACGTGGCCCATGTGCAGGCGGCCAGAAGGATAGGGCAGCATAGACAGGCAGTAGTATTTCTCTTTGCCTTCCTGCTCGGTCACTTTGAAGGTTTCGTTTTCGTCCCAGTGCTGCTGGACGCGGGATTCTATCTCTTCCGGGCGGTATTGCTCTTGCATGGCTGCCTGTGGTCCTTGTGAAATCGTTTTTTAAACACTTTTGATCCGCATAGCATACCCATAAGGCCGCCCCTCAACAACAATTGACGCCCTCTGGCGGCGTGATTTGTGCGGAATGCGCCAGCGCTTTCACCCTTTTGCGATTTCCTCTGCGCTAAGCGCAGCAAATATGGCAAAGCGGCTAAACTTAACTCAGCATCCGCAGCGGAAAGGAGAACAAAATGAATAATGTGGCGCAGGAGTATCGTGCAACGGTAGCAGCATTAACCCAGCGGCTGGAGCGTGGCGAGCGTGATGTCGACGCACTGGTCGCCGAGGCGCGCAGCGCGCTGCTGCAGAAACAGACGCTGACCACCGCCGAAGTCGACGAGGTCATGCGCGCGGTGCGGCGCGATTTGCACGAGTTCGCGCTCAGCTATCAGGAATCCAGCGAAGCGCTCGGCGATTCAGTGTTTCTGCGGGTGATCCGTGAAAGCCTGTGGAAAGAGCTGGCCGATATCACTGATAAGAGCCAGCTGGAGTGGCGCGAAGTGTTTCAGGATCTGCGGCATCACGGCGTGTATCAGAGCGGCGAAGTGGTGGGACTGGGTAACCTGGTGTGTGAAAAGTGCGGCTTTACCCGGGCGATTTACACCCCGGAGAGCCTGACGCGCTGCCCGGAGTGCGGCCACGATCAGTTCCAGCGTCAGCCGTTTGAGCCCTGAATTATCACCGTGCTCTGAAGCAAAAAAAGTATTGCTGCTGAAGGCGTGCGGACTGTCAGAAGGGAACCTGAACACGCCCGGATCGGCAAAACCCGCATCCCTGCGAGCCTCGACACGCGGCATCCCTGCCGCGTGACGTCCGGCTTAGTTCAGGATCCCTTCTGCCGTAAAAAACAGGTGCGGCGGTATGCGCGCATTTAGTTACCGCGATGATGAAGCTTAATGGTGCGCATCACAGCAGCAATATATCGATTTTGGTGAAGGGCAGGAGGGGCAAGATAAGCCCTGACGCTGGCGGTCCGTGGACCGCCAGAATGGTGAGTATCAGTGCAGGATCTTCGCGAGGAAGTCTTTGGCGCGGTCGGACTGCGGATTGCTGAAGAAGTCATCCTTGTTGGTATCTTCAACGATCTTCCCTTCGTCCATAAAGATGACACGATTCGCCACTTTGCGTGCAAAGCCCATCTCGTGCGTCACCACCATCATCGTCATGCCTTCGTTGGCTAATTCCACCATGACGTCCAGCACTTCGTTGATCATCTCCGGATCCAGTGCGGAAGTCGGTTCATCGAACAGCATGGCGATAGGATCCATGCACAGCGCACGGGCGATGGCGACGCGCTGCTGCTGACCGCCAGACAGCTGACCAGGGAATTTCTCCGCATGCGCCGCCAGACCCACGCGCTTCAGCAGGGCAAGGCCCTTGTCGCGCGCGGCAGTTTTGTCGCGCTTCAGCACTTTCACCTGCGCCAGCACCAGGTTATCAATGATGCTGAGATGCGGGAACAGTTCGAAGTGCTGGAACACCATGCCCACTTTGCTGCGCAGTTGGGCGAGATTGGTTTTTTTGTTGTTCACCTCGGTACCGTTCACCTGAATGCTGCCCTGCTGCACAGGCTCCAGCCCGTTCACAGTTTTAATCAGCGTCGATTTACCCGAGCCGGACGGTCCGCAGACCACCACTACCTCACCTTTCTTCACTTCGGTGGAGCAGTCGGTCAGCACCTGAAAGTGCCCATACCACTTAGAAACATTTTTCAGGCTAATCATTTAAACCGTCCTTTTTCTTTTCAGATAACTTACCAACAGCGAAGCGCTCAGGCTGATCACGAAGTAGACCAGACCGGCAAACAGAACCATTTCTACCTGGGTACCGTCACGTTCACCGATGGTGGACGCGGTGCGGAAGAAGTCCGCCAGGCTTAACACATACACCAGCGAGGTGTCCTGGAACAGCACGATGCCCTGCGTCAGCAGCAGCGGCACCATGGCGCGGAACGCCTGCGGCAGGATGATCAGCTTCATCGACTGCCACTGCGTCATACCCAGCGCCAGCGCCGCGTTGGACTGGCCGCGCGAGATGCTCTGGATACCGGCGCGGATAATCTCCGAGTAGTAAGCGGCTTCAAACAGCGCAAACGCCACCATGGCGGAGATCAGCCGGATATCGGTTTTTGGCGACAGCCCAAGCACCTGCTGCAGGAAGCTGGGAACCACCAGATAGAACCACAGCAGCACCATCACCAGCGGCACCGAGCGGAACAGGTTCACGTACAGTTTGGCGAACCAGCGGACCGGGGCAAACGCGGACAAGCGCATCACCGCCAGAATGGTGCCCCAGATAATGCCAAACACTACCGCCACCGCCGTGATTTTCAGCGTAATGATCATGCCGTTCAGCAGATAGGGCAGGCTGGGCGGAATCGAACTCCAGTCAAAATCGTACATTATTTGCCTCCCAGGTTGCCGGGCAGGCGGATTTTGCGTTCTACCAGACTCATAATCAGCATGATCACCAGGTTAATACCGACGTAGGCCAGGGTGATAGCGGTGAAAGATTCATAGGCATGCGCCGAGTAATCCAGCAGCTTGCCCGCCTGCGCCGCCAGGTCGACCAGACCGATGGTAGAGGCGATGGCGGAGTTCTTCACCAGGTTAAGCATTTCCGAGGTCATCGGCGGCACAATCACGCGGTAGGCGTTAGGCAGCAGCACGTAGCGGTAGGTCTGCGGCAGCGTCAGGCCCATCGCCAGACCGGCGTTTTTCTGGCCGCGCGGCAGCGACTGAATCGCGGCGCGCACCTGCTCACACACACGTGCGGCGGTGAACAGACCGAGACAGATGGTTGAAGAGAGGAAAAACTGGATGTTCGGGTCCAGTTCAGCCTTAAACCACATGCCGAGCTTCTCCCCGACCAGTTCTGGCGCCACCAGATACCAGAAGAAGAACTGCACGATCAGCGGGATATTACGAAACAGCTCCACGTAGCAGGTGCCAATCGTGGACAGCCAGCGATTAGGCACGGTACGCAGAATGCCAAAGAAGGAACCTACCAGGAAGGCGATAATCCAGGCGCAGCAGGAGACCGCGACGGTCACCTGAAATCCGGACCACAGCCAGCCGAGGTAAGTCGTATTGCCGAACGGAGCCTGCTGTAAAAAGATGCCCCAGTTCCAATCGATACCCATAACGAGCTCCGGTAAAAAAAGGGTAGCGAGGCTACCCATAAGATTGTTGAGCGGTGTCTTGTGTCCTGCTTCAGGGGAACGGCCTGTTACAGTCTGTCTGTCCGCACCGCGTGTTCAGCAATCGAGAGGGCAGCAGTGCCGCCCTTGTTTTCATTGTTAATTCAGAGTGCTTTGTCGTTCGGTGCTTTAAACAGCGCCTGCATGTCAGAAGACAGCTCGAAGTTCAGGTTCAGGTTCTTCGGCGGAATTGGCTGTTTGAACCAGGTATCGAACCATTTGGTGGCTTCACCCGACGTCTGCGCTTTGGCGATGGTGTCATCCATCAGCTGTTTAAACGGCGCATCGTCTTTACGCAGCATGCAGCCGTAGGCTTCTTTGGACTGCGGCGTGCCAGTGATTTCCCAGTTATCCGGTTTCTTCGCCTTGGCACGTTCACCGGCCAGCAGCGCGTCATCCATCATGAAGGCCACTGCGCGACCGGTTTCCAGCGTGCGGAACGAGTCACCGTGATCTTTCGCGCTGATGATGCGCATATCCATTTTCTTCTCGTCATTCAGCTTGCGCAGCAGAATCTCAGAGGTGGTGCCCGAGGTGACGACCACGGTTTTGCCTTTCAGATCGGCGAAATCTTTGATGTCGCCCCCTTTTTTCACCAGCAGACGCGTACCGATGATGAAGATGGTGTCAGAGAACGCCGCCTGCTGCTGACGCTCTACGTTGTTGGTGGTCGAGCCACACTCGAAATCGTAGGTGCCGTTCTGCAGCAGCGGAATACGGTTTTGTGAGGTGATCGGCAGCATTTTGACCTGCAGATCCGGCTTATTCAGTTTCGCTTTGATGGCGGCAACAATGGCGTTGGAGTAGTCCTGCGAATAGCCCACCACTTTCTGCTGGTTGTCGTAGTAAGAAAAGGGAACGGATGACTCACGGTGCCCCACGACAATCACGCCACTATCATTGATTTTTTTCAGGGTGCCGGTGAGATCTTCCGCCTGGGCCGCGCCCGCTGCTGCGCCCAACAGCAGAAGCGATAATGCCACTTTGCGAATCTGCATGTTCCTACTCCTTCGTGTGAATGTTGCGCAGAACATAAACTGCGCAGATTGTGATGTTGTGTGTATTTCCTGCTGCTTTTTTAATTATCCCTTAGCGCAACTGCGCGCAGGATAGTGATTAACATAGCGAATTGTTAACGTAATGAAACAAAAAAGTTTGTTTTTTGCGAGCCGCTCCGCACCAATAAGAGGCAAAAAACAGCCTCTGCGCCAATTAAGTGCGCTTCGGTGCCAGATAATAGTGCGCAAACATGGCATTACGCTGACAAATCACCGATGTTGCTAAAACCACTGAAATAATTAGCAATGATCGTGCCAGTACGCGGAGAGCGGATAAAAAGGCAGCAGAAAGTGGCGGTGACTGAGGATAAAGGGAGCGGAAAACTGCGCAGAAAAAAGGCGAAGCCTGCGCTTCGCCTGGTGAGAGAGGGCGGGATATCAGGTGCGGCGGCGTAAAATCGCCAGCACGATGCCCGCCAGCGTCAGCAGCCATACCGGCCAGATACCGACGCGTGCATACGGCGTTTCACCGCTGGCAGGCGTGACTGTTGCGCTCAGCACTTCGCGGGTGAACTGCGGGATGATGTTCTCCACGTCTCCCTGCGCATTCACCACTGCGGTAACACCGTTGTTGGTTGAGCGCAGCAGCGGGCGACCCAGCTCCAGCGCACGCATGCGTGCCATCTGGAAATGCTGCCACGGACCAATCGAATGACCGAACCAGGCATCGTTCGACACCGTCAGCAGGAAGTTGGTGTCCGGACGGAAGTTAGCGCGCACCTGTTCGCCCAGCACGATCTCATAGCAAATAGCGCTGGTGAGATTATAGCCCGCCACTTTCAGCTGCGGCTGCAGGTAGGCGCCACGGCTGAACGAGGACATCGGCAGGTCGAAGAACGGAGCCAGCGGACGCAGCAGACCTTCCAGCGGCACAAACTCGCCAAACGGCACCAGATGGTTTTTCTGGTAGCGGTTGCGGCTCTGATAGCTGTAAGGCTGCGCGCCGCCCAGCACAATCACCGAGTTGTAATCGTGATAGCGGTTATCGCTCTCAACGCGCGAATCAACAATGCCGGTGATCAGCGTGCTGCCGCGCGCGCGCAGTTCGTCATCCAGCGCATGCAAAAACGGCTGCTGATTACTCTCCAGATCGGTAATTGCCGACTCCGGCCAGATGATGATTGGCGCTTTGCCGATAAACGGCTGGCTATAAGTGGTATAGACGCGCAGCGTGGTCAGCAGCTGCTGCGGATCCCACTTCATCGACTGCGGAATATTGCCCTGCACCATCGCTACATTGACGCTGCGCTGCGGCAGCGGCTGATACCACTGCAGCATCCGCAGTGGCCACGGCAGCAGCAGCAGCGCGACGGCGATAATCAGGTTTTTCACGCTGCGGTGGTAGCAGGCTGAGGCCAGCAGGCCGGCAATCACCATTAGCAGGAAGGTGATGGTTTCCACGCCAGCCAGCGGCGCCAGGCCTTTCAGCGGCCCATCGATCTGGCTGTAGCCAAACTGCAGCCACGGAAAGCCGGTCAGCACCCAGCCGCGCAGAAACTCGGTGATCTGCCACAGCGCCGGTGCCGCCAGCGCCATGCGCCACAGCGTGGCATGTGGCCAGAAGCGGTTCAGCAGCAGGGCAAACAGCAGCGGGTAAAGCGCCAGATAGGCGGCGAGCAGCACCACAAGGAACACATTGACCGGGCCGGGCATGCCGCCAAACGTCGCAATGCTGACGTACACCCAGTTGATGCCGCTGCCGAACAGGCCAAAGCCCCAGGCAAAACCGATGCCTGCCGCCTGCGCGCTGCGGCGATCCAGCAACAGCAGTTGCAAACCAGCCAGAGAGAGCAGGGCGGCGGGCCAGAAATCATACGGGGAAAAGGAAAGGGTGCCCGCGGCACCCAGAATTAATGCCAGCAGCAGGCGAACCCGCTGCTGCGAGTAGAGAGAGGCTAATGCCATAAAATTATTCGTCTTCCAGTTGCGGTTGCGGAGAGTCTTCCGGAATTTTCACATGCACCTGGATGATACGGCGGCTGTCAGCCATCGCAACTTTGAATTGGTAACCCTCAATGTCGATGCTTTCACCGCGCGCCGGCAGATGGCCGAATCCCTGCATCACCAGACCGCCAATGGTATCGACTTCGTCATCACTGAAATCGCTACCAAATACCTCATTGAAATCCTCAATCGGCGTCAGCGCACGCACCGTATAGGTGTGGCGATTGAGCTGGCGGATATCGCGATCTTCTTCGTCGTCATATTCGTCTTCAATTTCGCCGACGATCAGCTCCAGGATATCTTCGATGGTCACCAGTCCGGAGACACCACCGAACTCATCAATGACGATCGCCATATGATAGCGCTGCGAGCGGAACTCTTTGAGCATGCGATCGACACGCTTGCTCTCAGGCACCACCACGACCGGGCGCAGCACTTTTTCCATGCTGAATGGCTCGGCGCTGCTGCTCATAAACGGCAGCAGATCTTTCGCCATCAGAATGCCTTCAACATGGTCTTTATCTTCGCTGATTACCGGGAAGCGCGAGTGGGCAGATTCAATAATCACTGCCAGGCACTCTTCAAGGCTCTGGTTGCGCTTCAGGGTAATCATCTGCGAGCGCGGGATCATAATGTCGCGCACGCGCTGTTCGGCAATATCCAGCACCCCTTCCAGCATGTCGCGGGTGTCCTGGTCGATCAGCTCTTTTTGCTCAGAATCGCGGATCAGCCCCAGCAGTTCGTCACGGTTTTTGGGTTCGCCGTGGAAAAGCTGATTGATTAACAGGGAGAAAAAACCCTTTTTACTACTGGGTGCGTCGTTGTTTTGAGAATGGTCGTCGCTCATGGCGTTTTTATTTAGTTCTCTCGAATGAGGGAAAGGAACTGCCGGCATCCTCGCCAGCAGCGCAATGTCCTGAACCGACGGTTCAGGCGTCTTCTTTTTCCGAAATGTACGGATCGGGATAGCCAAGAGCAAGCATTATCTCGGTCTCGAGCGCTTCCATCTCTTCAGCTTCCTCGTCTTCAATATGGTCATAACCCAGCAGATGCAGCGTGCCGTGAACCACCATGTGTGCCCAGTGCGCTTCAGGGCTTTTGCCCTGCTCGGCGGCTTCCTGCTCAACAACCTGACGACAAATAATCAGGTCGCCCAGCAGCGGCAGCTCAATGCCCGGCGGTGCTTCAAACGGAAACGACAGCACGTTAGTCGGCTTATCTTTGCCGCGATAAGTCAGATTTAGCTCATTACTCTCCGCTTCATCGACCAGCCGTATCGTGACTTCACTCTCAGGCTGAAACGGCGTGACCGCCGCCTCCAGCCAGCGCTGAAACGCCGCTTCTGCGGGCAGGCCGTTTTCATCGGCACACGCCAGCTGCAAATCTAAAATCACCGTGCTCATGAAGGCTCCTGCGGCGTCGGCTGGCTGGCAGTTTGTGCCGCCTGCGCCTCACGCTTACGCTCTTCCGCCAGTTTATCACGGCGTTTCTGGTCCGCTTCTTCCCAGGCTTCATAAGCATTAACAATGCGTGCGACCACCGGATGACGCACCACGTCTTCGCTGTGGAAAAAGTTGAAGCTGATCTCTTCCACATTGGCCAGCACTTCGATGGCGTGGCGCAGACCGGATTTGGTGCTGCGCGGCAGGTCAATCTGCGTCACGTCACCGGTAATCACCGCTTTGGAGTTGAAGCCGATACGCGTCAGGAACATCTTCATCTGTTCGATGGTGGTGTTCTGGCTCTCATCAAGAATCACGAACGCGTCATTCAGCGTACGGCCACGCATGTAGGCCAGCGGCGCGACTTCAATCACGTTGCGCTCCATCAGCTTCTCGACGCGCTCGAAGCCCAGCATTTCAAACAGGGCGTCATACAGCGGACGCAGGTAAGGATCGACTTTCTGACTGAGATCGCCGGGCAGGAAGCCGAGCTTTTCGCCGGCTTCGACCGCCGGACGCGTCAGCAGAATACGGCGAATTTCCTGCCGCTCCAGCGCATCCACCGCGGCGGCGACCGCCAGATAGGTTTTCCCGGTCCCGGCCGGCCCAATGCCGAACGTGATGTCGTGATCGAGAATATTGGCGATGTACTGCGCCTGGTTTGGCGTACGCGGTTTAATCACGCCGCGCTTGGTCTTGATGTTTACCGCTTTACCGTACTCCGGCACGCTGTCGGCCGTCTGCTCCAGCACGCGACTCTCTTTGATCGCCAGATGGATCTGATCCGGTTCAATGTCCGGGATCAGGCCGCGCACCGGCGCGGTATCAACGTACAGCGAACGCAGAATATTGGCGGCCGCCTCGACACTCAGCGCACGGCCAACCAGCTTAAACAGGTTGTCGCGGCGATTGATCTCAATGCCCAGACGGCGCTCCAGCTGTTTTACGTTGTCATCAAACGGACCGCACAGGCTCATCAGTCGACGATTGTCTGCCGGTTCAAGGGCGATTTCACGAGTTTCGATATTCAAATGAATCCTTTGGGTCACTCAGGGCCAGTTGAAAGAAATAGCAGATACCGTACGCCAGGCGTCAGCATCTTTACGGAATTATTTATGGGGTCGCGCCCGGGCGCAAGCTTCAGGGGAGATATTTGGGCGGCAGCTGCGGAAAGCAAGGGCTGCGGGATGAAACAGGCGACAGCGCGTTGTGCGCTGTCGCTCAGTAATCGCGGTCTCAAGGTTGATACAGGCCCACGCCGATCTCATCCTCTTTACGCGTACGCGCAATCACCGATGCCGGACTCTCCGCGACGCGCAGGCCCATCTCCTCTTCGGTGCGAACCACGACGCCACGCAGCGAATTGGTATAAACATCGACGATTTCGACATCAACAAATTTACCGATCATGCGCACGTCGCCTTCAAAGTTGACCACGCGGTTGTTTTCGGTACGGCCGGTCAGCTCCATCACATTCTTACGTGAGGTGCCTTCCACCAGAATACGCTGAACGGTACCAAGCATGCGGCGGCTCCATGCCATCGCCTGCTGATTGATGCGATCCTGCAAAATGTACAGACGCTGCTTCTTCTCCTCTTCCGGCACGTCGTCCGGCAGATCGGCCGCTGGCGTCCCCGGACGCGCCGAATAGATAAAGCTGAAGCTGGTGTCGAAATTAACTTCGCCGATGAGCTTCATGGTCTGCTCGAAATCCTGCTGGGTTTCGCCCGGGAAGCCAATGATGAAATCTGAACTGATCTGGATATCCGGGCGCGCGGCCACCAGCTTGCGAATAATCGCTTTGTACTCCAGCGCAGTGTGCGCTCGCTTCATCAGCGTCAGAATACGATCGGCACCGCTCTGCACTGGCAGGTGCAGGAAGCTGACCAGCTCCGGCGTATCACGATAAACGTCGATGATGTCGTCGGTGAACTCAATCGGATGGCTGGTGGTGAAACGAATCCGGTCAATTCCGTCAATCGCGGCCACCAGACGCAGCAGCTCGGCAAAGGTACAAATCTGGTCGTCAAAGGTCGCGCCGCGATAAGCGTTGACGTTCTGCCCCAGCAGATTCACTTCACGCACGCCCTGCGCCGCCAGCTGGGCAACTTCCAGCAGGATGTCATCGCAGGGACGGCTCACTTCCTCGCCGCGCGTATAAGGCACCACGCAGAAAGTGCAATATTTATTGCAGCCTTCCATGATCGAGACAAAAGCCGTAGGCCCTTCAGCGCGTGGCTCCGGCAGGCGATCAAACTTTTCGATTTCCGGGAACGAGACGTCAACAATCGGGCTTTTGCTGCCGCGTACCTGATTAATCATCTCCGGCAGACGATGCAGCGTCTGCGGGCCAAAAACGATGTCCACGCACTGCGCGCGCTGGCGAATTTTATCGCCCTCCTGCGAAGCCACACAGCCGCCCACGCCAATAATCAGCTCAGGATTCTTCGCCTTCAGCTTCTTCCAGCGTCCCAGCAAGTGAAACACTTTTTCCTGCGCCTTCTCACGGATGGAGCAGGTATTCAGCAGCAGTACGTCTGCGTCTTCGGCTTCCTCCGTCAGGGTATAGCCGTGCGTGCTGTTCAGTAGGTCAGCCATCTTCGATGAATCATATTCGTTCATCTGACAGCCCCAGGTTTTGATATGCAGTTTTTTGGTCATTGAACTAGCCATTGATTCTGAGCAGAGAAGTGCAGGGCGCGTATTGTAATGCTTTGGCGCGGGTGTGACCAGCATGCCCGTCATACTTCGCACGCCAGGTGCGTTGGCTGCGCGCGGCTCCCCCGGTCACTTACTGATGTAAGCTCCCGGGATGATCCTTGCTTGCCGCCTTCCCGGCGCACGAATTATTTAGGACATGATGCCCGGTTATATTTCACGCGACAGGTGCGTTGGCTGCGCGCAGCTCCCCCGGTCACTTACTGATGTAAGCTCCCGGGGAGATCCTTGCTTGCCGCCTTCCTGGCGCACGAATTATTTAGGGCATGATGCCCGGTTATATTTCACACGCCAGGCGCGTTGGCTGCGCGCGGCTCTCCCGGTCACTTACTGATGTAAGCTCCCGGGATGATCCTTGCTTGCCGCCTTCCCGGCGCACGAATTATTTTGGGCATGATGCCCGGTTATATTTCACGCGACAGGTGCGTTAAACATGCACGGCTGAAGCACAAGATTAGCAGGGCTTTTCTGCTGGTGCGGTAAATTTCCGGTACACTTTGCCACATAGAGTGCTGCCGCAAGGCGTCACGGCAATCAGAAGGATAAGAGTCAATGCAGGATTCACAGTTTGATGTGGTGGTAGTGGGCGGCGGCATGGTCGGTGCCGCGCTGGCCTGTGGTCTGGCGCAGCAGCAGTTTCGCGTGGCGGTGATTGAACGTGCCGAGCCGGCCGCGTTTGACGCCAGCCTGGCGCCGGATATACGCATCTCCGCCATTGGTGCGTCATCGGTGGCGCTGTTGCGCCAGCTCAATGTCTGGCCACGTGTCCAGGCGATGCGCAGCGCGCCCTACCGCAAGCTGGAAACCTGGGAGTGGCAAAGCGCGCACGTCACCTTCGACGCGGCTGCACTGGGCATTCCCGAGCTGGGCTATATGGTGGAAAACAGCGTGCTGCAGCGCGCGCTGTGGGAGCAGATGCAGCAGGATGGCGTAACGCTGCTGTGTCCGGCCTCACTGCAGGCGTTACAGGCGCACAGCGGCGGCTGGCAGCTACAGCTGGATGACGGGAGCACGCTGGATAGCCAGCTGGTGGTGGGGGCCGATGGTGCTAATTCGCGCGTGCGACAACTGGCGGGTATCGGCGTGCGCGGCTGGAACTATGCGCAATCCTGCATGCTAATCAGCGTTGAGTGTGAACACGAGGCCGGCGATGCCACCTGGCAGCAATTTACGCCAGACGGACCACGCGCGTTTCTGCCGCTGTTCGATCGCCACGCTTCGCTGGTGTGGTACGACGCGCCGGCACGGATCCGTCAGCTGCAAAATCTGCCGCTCAGCCAGCTAGCCAAAGAAGTACAGGCCAACTTCCCGGCGCGTGTCGGCCGCTTCCAGGTGAAGAACGCGGCGTCGTTCCCGCTGGTGCGCCGCCATGCCACGCGCTATGTGCTGCCGGGCCTGGCGCTGGTCGGTGATGCTGCACACACCATCAATCCGCTGGCCGGGCAGGGGGTTAATCTCGGCTACCGCGATGTGGATGCGCTGATTGATACGCTGGTGGACGCGCGCAGCCAGGCGCAGCGCTGGGCATCGCTGCCGGTATTGCAGCGTTATCACCGTCAGCGCTACAAAGATAATTTGCTGATGCAGGGCGGTATGGATCTGTTCTACTTCGCCTTTAGCAACGCGCTGCCGCCGCTGCGTGTGGTGCGCAACCTTGGACTGATTGCGGCAGAGAATGCTGGCGTGCTCAAGCGTCAGGTGCTGCGTTACGCGCTGGGGTTGTAAACACACCGGGCGCCGCAATCGTGGCGGCGCCATCTGTTGTATAAGGCGTGAAATTCAGGAACGACAAAAACAACAAAGCCCGCAAAAGCGGGCCTGTTGTGCAATTTGGCTGGGGTGCAGGGATTCGAACCCCGGAATGCCGGAATCAGAATCCGGTGCCTTACCGCTTGGCGACACCCCAATAGGTGTTTGGTCAAATTGTCTTTGTATGGCTGGGGTGCAGGGATTCGAACCCCGGAATGGTGGAATCAGAATCCACTGCCTTACCGCTTGGCGACACCCCAATTTGTTTGGTGGCTACGACGGGAATCGAACCTGTGACCCCATCATTATGAGTGATGTGCTCTAACCGACTGAGCTACGTAGCCAGATTGTACTGCTTTACTGCACCCGATGATGGCTGGGATACCTGGATTCGAACCAGGGAATGCCGGTATCAAAAACCGGTGCCTTACCGCTTGGCGATATCCCATTCGTCGACTCGTATCCACGAGAGTGCATCGGATTGGCTGGGGTACCTGGATTCGAACCAGGGAATGCCGGTATCAAAAACCGGTGCCTTACCGCTTGGCGATACCCCATCCGGCTGCCGAAGACTGAAATGGTGCGGGAGGCGAGACTTGAACTCGCACACCTTGCGGCGCCAGAACCTAAATCTGGTGCGTCTACCAATTTCGCCACTCCCGCAAAAAGATGGTGGCTACGACGGGAATCGAACCTGTGACCCCATCATTATGAGTGATGTGCTCTAACCAACTGAGCTACGTAGCCATCTTTTTTCGCGTTACCTTCATCGGCGTTGCGGGGCGCATTATGCGTATTGAGCTTTGTAGCGTCAACAAATTTTTTGCCGTTTTTTGCCTTAACGCGCCTGTTTGTCTGGCTTGTAACCAGGCTGATGATTTATTCGGCAATTTTCGATCGTATCCGCGTCAGATGCAAGAAAAGGGGGCCACAATGGGCCCCTTATACGCATAAAGAAAATGCTTATTTGTACGCTGACTGATGCACGCCTACCGCACGACCAGACGGATCGTCCATCGATTTAAACGCTTCATCCCACTCAATGGCTTTCGCCGACGAACAGGCCACGGATGGACCGCCCGGCACGCACTCTGCCGCGCTTGGCAGTGGGAACAGCTCCTCAAAGATCTCGCGGTACAGATACGCTTCTTTCGAGGTTGGCGTGTTGTGCGGGAAGCGGAAATGCGCGGTCGCCAGCTGCTGCTCGCTAATCTGCTTCGCCGCTACTTCTTTCAGCGTGTCAATCCAGCTGTAGCCTACGCCATCAGAGAACTGCTCTTTCTGACGCCACGCCACGCTCTCCGGCAGGTAAGAGGAGAAACATTCACGCAGAATGTGTTTTTCCATTTTGCCGTTGCTGCCGCACATTTTGTCTTCCGGGTTGATGCGCATCGCGACATCAAGGAATTTCTTATCAAGGAACGGCACACGTGCTTCCACGCCCCACGCCGACATCGCTTTGTTAGCGCGCGCGCAGTCAAACATGTGCAGTGCCAGCAGCTTACGCACGTTTTCTTCGTGGAACTCCTGAGCGTTCGGTGCCTTGTGGAAGTAGAGGTAACCGCCAAACACTTCATCCGCCCCTTCACCTGACAGCACCATTTTGATGCCCATCGCTTTGATTTTACGCGACATCAGATACATTGGCGTCGACGCGCGAATGGTGGTCACATCGTAGGTTTCGATGTGGTAAATCACATCGCGGATCGCATCCAGACCTTCCTGCACGGTGAAATGAATTTCATGGTGCACGGTACCGAGGTGATCGGCCACCGCCTGCGCCGCTTTCAGATCCGGCGAACCTTCCAGACCGACGGCAAACGAGTGCAGCTGCGGCCACCACGCATCGCTCTTGTCCTGATCTTCCACACGTTTGGCGGCATAGCGCTTGGTCACCGCAGAGATGATGGAAGAATCGAGTCCGCCGGACAGCAGCACGCCGTACGGTACGTCTGACATCAGGTGACTCTTCACTGACTCTTCCAGCGCGTGCTTCAGGCCAGCGGCATCGGTGGTGTTTTGCGCCACGGCTGCAAAATCCATCCAGTCACGCTGCCAGTAACGACGGATTTCGCCATCGGTGCTGGAGAGGTAGCTTCCCGGCGGGAATTCTTTGATGCTGCGGCACACCGGCACCAGCGCTTTCATTTCAGAAGCAACATACAGGTTGCCGTGCTCATCGTTGCCCATATAGAGCGGAATAATACCGATGTGATCGCGGCCAATCAGATACTGCTGTTTGACGCTGTCCCACAGAATGAAGGCGAACATGCCCTGCAGGTCGTCGAGGAAATCGAGGCCTTTTTCCTGATACAGCGCGAGGATGACTTCGCAGTCTGAACCGGTCTGGAAGGCGTAGCGATCGCTCAGTTCCGCGCGCAGCGCCTGGTGGTTATAAATTTCGCCATTAACAGCCAGGACGTGGGTGTGATCCGCGTTGTACAGCGGCTGGGCGCCGTTGTTCACGTCAACGATGGACAGGCGCTCGTGCACCAGAATGGCTTTCTCATCAGCGAAGACACCTGACCAGTCCGGGCCACGGTGACGCATCAGACGGGAACATTCCAGCGCTTTCTTGCGCAGTTCAACAGGATCGGTCTTCAGATCCAGCACACCAAAAATCGAACACATAACTGACTCCTGATCTCACCCTGTGGCGATGTTATTGACTTGTTTGTCCGGCAGCCTGCGCTGCGTGATGTATAAGAAAATGCGCTAATTGATGGTGGTAACGCAAGCGAAATCACCAAATACTGATAAAAAGATTGTTGGCATGAAGTAATTTTGAATTTTATTCAAAAAATTAACGATTAAATTAGATGGCGTCTAATGAATTGTCAGAAGTGATGGTTTTGTGCGCAACCGATGAGATCGCGTCAGCGGCTGAATCACAGCGCTATGCCAGACACATAAAAAAGCCCTGCACACCGTAACGGCGAGCAGGGCCATAAGCAGACAGCATGACGCTAATCAGAACAGGTCGATATCAGCCACGGAAGGGTAGATCCAGTCCGGACGGAACGGCATGGCGTCGATATCGCTCAGCGTAGAGACGCCGGACAGCACCAGAATGGTTTCCAGACCGGCCTGGAAGCCAGCCAGAATATCGGTGCGCAGGTTATCGCCCACAATCACCGTCTCTTCTGAATGCGCATGCATTTTATTCAGTGCGGCGCGCATGATGTAAGGGCTGGGCTTACCGACATAAAACGGTTTGCGGCCGGAGATGGTTTCGATACCGGCACAGAGCGCGCCACAGGCCGGCACAAAGCCGCGTGCATGGGTATCGGGATTGGTCGCGATAAAACGCGCACCGTTAGCCACAAAGAAGGCGGCTTTATGCATCATTTCCCAGTTAAACGATCGCGTCTCGCCGACAATGACGAAATCCGGGTTGACGTCAGTGATGGTAAAACCGGCCTTATACAGTTCATGAATCAGCGCGCCTTCACCAATCACGTAGGCTTTTTTGCCCTCCTGACGACGCAGGAAATCCGCGGTGGCCATGGCGGAGGTGTAAAACACCGAATCCGGGATGTCGACGCCGGCGTTGGCAAAGCGGTTGGCCAGATCCTGCGCGGTTTGTGACGGATAGTTGGTCAGTACCACCAGCGGCATCTCTTTTTCCAGAATGCGCTGCAGGAATTCGTTTGCGCCTTTCACGGCGGTATTGTCGTGCATCAACACGCCGTCGATGTCACAGATTACGCTTTTGATGGTCATAGGTGGCTTCCGGTCGGGCCTGCCAGCTGGCAGGCTTACTATTATTCTTCCAGCAGGTGCTGCAGCAGAATGCCATTCAGCATAGCGCGTTTTGCCAGCGCGAAAGCGCCAATTGCCGAACGATGGTCCAGCTCAGACCGCACCACAGGCAGATTTTTGCGAAACGCGTTCAACGCCTGGGTGTTAATGCAGCCCTCAATCGCCGGGAACAGCACTTTATCGGCATCGGTAATTTCGCCGGCCAGCACCACTTTTTGCGGGTTAAACAGGTTAATGGCGATAGCGATCGCTTTGCCGAGATAGCGGCCAACGTACTCGATCACTTCGCAGGCCAGCGCGTCGCCCTGATTGGCGGCGCGGCAGATTTGTGGCATCTGGCAATCATCCAGCGTCAGGCTGCTGGGATAACCCTGATTGAGCAGGTGGCGCACGCGGTTCTCAATCGCGCCATTAGCGGCAATGGTTTCGAGGCAGCCAAAGTTACCACAGTGGCAGCGTTCGCCGAGCGGATCGACCTGAATGTGGCCAATCTCACCCACGTTGCCATTGCTGCCGAGGAAAATGTGGCCGTTAGCGATGATGCCGGCGCCGGTTCCGCGATGTAAACGCACCAGAATGGAGTCCGCACAGTCGCGGCTTGCACCGAAATAGTGCTCAGCCAGCGCCAGGCTGCGGATATCGTGCCCGACAAAACTGGTGACGTTAAAGCGTTTTTTCAGGCTCGCCACCAGCGGCCAGTGGCTGACGGCGATATGCGGCATATAGCGAATGATGCCGTTAATCGGGTCGACCAGCCCCGGCAGGATCACCGCGATAGCGATCAGCTCATGAATTTTACGCTGGTGCGTGCTCATAAAGGCACTGATGGCGTTGAACAGCGCGTTCTCCAGCGTCTCCTGGGTGCGCTCCGGCAGCGGATAATCTTCCTGCGCCAGCGATTTTCCGCTGAGATCGAACAGCGTCAGCGTGGCATCGTTGCGCCCCAGGCGCACGCCGATGGTATGAAAATGGCGGGTTTCGGTGATGATGGAGATGGCGCGGCGCCCACCGGTGGAGGCCTGTTGCTCCACCTCTTTGATGAGGCCGCGTTCGATAAGCTGACGGGTAATTTTGGTGACGCTGGCGGGCGCAAGCTGGCTGAGTTCGGCAATCTGAATACGCGAAATCGGCCCCTGTTGATCAATCAGCCGGTAAACAGCTGCACTGTTAAGTTGTTTGACAAGATCGACATTTCCTATTTGAGTCTGGCCGCCAGTGGTCATTCAGTACTTACTCGCTGAGGACGTTGTCTCCGTTGACGAACGTCTTAGTGATTTGATAATCGCGGGTAAAGACAGTGAGGTTGGCGACTTTTCCTGCTTCCACCGTACCAAACTGCTTTTCCACACCCATTGCCCTTGCCGGATACAGGGTCGCCATGCGCAGCGCTTCGTCCAGCGCGATACCACAATGTTCCACGCTATTCTGCACCGCTTCAATCATCGTCAGCGCAGATCCGCTCAGGGTACCGTTCTCATCTACGCACAGGCCGTCGCGATAGTATATTGTTTTACCTGCAAAAATGAATTGATCAATCGACGCACCGGCTGGCGCGGTGGCATCGGTCACCAGCACCAGTTTGTCGCCTTTGATTCGTTTTGCATTGCGCACGTTAGCGTAATTGACATGTAAACCGTCTGCAATAATGCCGCAGTATACATCAGGCGAATCAAACAGCGCACCGATAAGACCTGGCTCACGACCGCTAAAGGCGCTCATGGCGTTATACAGGTGGGTGGCAAAGGTGACGCCCGCGCTGATGCCCGCTTTGGCTTCGGCATAGGTGGCATTGGAGTGACCAGACGACACAATAATCCCGGCGTCACGCAGCTGGCGAATCACGGCGCTGCCCGCATTTTCCGGTGCCAGCGTAACTTTGGTGATGACGTCAGCGTTGGCGCACAGGAAATCCACCAGCTCCGCATCCGGCAGACGAATCAGCTGCGGATTGTGGGTGCCTTTCTTCTCTTTATTCAGCCACGGACCTTCCAGATGCAGGCCCAGCGCCTGATTCTGATGCTTCGCCAGGTAAGCGCGCATGGTTTCAATCGCGCGCTTCATCAGTTCATCACTGCTGGTAATCAGCGTTGGTAAATAGCTGGTGCAGCCGGATTTTTCATTGGCACGCTGCATGATATCCAGCGTTTCCACGCTCAGGGCATTGATGTCATCGTTGAACTGCACGCCGCCGCAGCCGTTGAGCTGCAGGTCGATAAATCCGGGAGCGATGAACGCACCAGCCACATCCTGTTGTGGAATCGCGGCGTCCAGCGCATCGCGCGGGCAGACACGCTCAATCAGGCCATTGGCAATCACCACGGCGTGATTGTCCAGAACTTCATGGCCGGTAAAAATCCGGCCGTTAACTAATGCGTACATCATCTCTTCTCCCGGCTGAACCTGCTGCGCTTAACAGCAGGCTTTCTACAACGTGTTGTTACACACCCTTCATATTTTCCGCTTCCATTTCGCGGAAATATTTCACGGTTTTCACTTTCAGTTCCATGGTGGCTGGCTCATCACACACCACCACCGCTTTCGGGTGCAGCTGCAGGCAGCTGATGGTCCACATGTGGTTGACGTTACCTTCTACCGCCGCCTGCAGCGCCTGGGCTTTGACGTGGCCGGTCACCAGAATCATCACTTCTTCCGCATCCAGCAGCGTGCCGACGCCCACGGTCAGGGCATATTTAGGCACCTGATCAACATCGCCGTCGAAGAAACGCGAGTTCGCCACACGGGTGTCGTGCGTCAGGGTTTTAATGCGGGTGCGGGAAGAGAGCGAAGAAGCCGGCTCGTTGAACGCAATGTGGCCATCGTTGCCGACGCCGCCCATAAACAGGTGGATTTTACCCAGTGCGCGGATCTTCTCTTCGTATTGGCGACATTCTGCGTCAATATCTTCGGCATTGCCATTCAGAAGATTGATATTTTCTGGTTGAATATCAACGTGATCGAAAAAGTTACGGTACATAAAGCTGTGATAGCTTTCCGGATGCTCTTTCGGCAGACCGACATACTCATCCATATTGAAGGTGATCACGTGTTTGAAACTAACCTGGCCCGCTTTATGCATCTCGATCAGGTGCTTGTAGGCTTCCAGCGGCGTACCGCCGGTTGGCAGTCCCAGCACAAAGGGACGGTCTGCGCTGGGTTTAAAGGCATTGATGCGATTAACGATATGGCGTGCAGCCCATTTACCCACCTGGGTCGGTGTGGCCAAAGGGATCAGTCTCATGTCTTCACCTCAGTTAAGATTGGAAAGTTAGGGTCGCGTTTACTGCTGCAGCTGGCTGCTTATAGGGTAACCCGTTTGCGCGCTCGCGGCGTTGGAAAAGTGCGACCTGATATTTTTCATCATAAAATAAGTTTGTGGTGGTGGCTAGCATTTCGCAGTGAAAAACGTCCATTTTGGTGATTAAAGTCACAGTTACACTGGTTTTAATTTGCGAGGCGAATTAATTTATCTTTACACTGCGCCTCGTGGTGAAGTGTGTCATCAAGGTACCGGGTGCCGGGATAATAAAATCAACCCGCATCACGGCAAAACGCCAGTCTCATAGGGGGAGAATAAGGTGAGTATTTTAGGATATCTGCAAAAGGTCGGCCGCGCGCTTATGGTGCCGGTAGCGACCCTGCCGGCAGCGGCAATCCTGATGGGGGTAGGTTACTGGATCGATCCGGACAGCTGGGGCGCAGGCAATGCGCTGGCAGCACTGCTGATCAAATCAGGTTCTGCCATCATCGACAACATGTCCGTGCTGTTCGCCATCGGTGTGGCTTACGGCATGTCAAAAGATAAAGACGGTGCAGCGGCATTAACCGGCTTTGTAGGTTTCCTCGTGGTTACTACCCTGTGTTCACCCGCCGCGGTGGCCATGATTCAGAAAATGCCGGTGGAGCAGGTTCCTGCCGCCTTCGGTAAAATCAACAACCAGTTTGTCGGCATCCTGGTGGGCATTCTCTCGGCGGAAGTTTATAACCGCTTCAGCCACGTTGAGCTGCCTAAGGCGCTGTCGTTCTTCAGCGGTCGCCGTCTGGTGCCGATCCTGGTCTCCTTCCTGATGATTGTCGTCGCCTTTATCCTGATGTATGTCTGGCCGATCATTTTCGGCGGTCTGGTGAGCTTTGGTGAGCACATTCAGAAACTGGGCTCGGTCGGTGCGGGCGTGTACGCCTTCTTTAACCGTCTGCTGATTCCGGTTGGCCTGCACCACGCGCTGAACTCGGTGTTCTGGTTCGACGTGGCGGGTATCAACGACATTCCGAAATTCCTTGGCGGCGCGCAGTCTATCGCCAACGGTACCGGCATCCCGGGTATCACCGGTCGCTATCAGGCGGGCTTCTTCCCGATCATGATGTTCGGTCTGCCGGGTGCGGCGCTGGCAATCTATCACTGCTCACGTCCGGAAAACCGCGCCAAAGTCGGTGGTATCATGCTGGCAGCGGCATTCGCCGCCTTCTTCACCGGCATCACCGAGCCGCTGGAATTCTCCTTCATGTTCGTGGCGCCAGTGCTGTATGTAATCCACGCCGTGCTGACCGGTATTTCGGTCTTCATCGCTGCCAGCATGCACTGGATTGCCGGTTTCGGTTTTAGTGCCGGTCTGGTGGACATGGTGCTGTCGACGCGTAACCCGCTGGCCGTGCACTGGTGGATGCTGATCCCGCAGGGTCTGGTGTTCTTCGTCATTTACTACGTGGTGTTCCGCTTCACCATTCAGAAATTCAACCTGCTGACGCCGGGCCGCGAGCTGGCTGCCGGTGATGAGACAGACGGCTACGACGTCAACGTTGATCACAGCAGCAACGGTGAGAGCGAAACCGAATCTCTGGCACGTCGCTACATCGGCGCGGTGGGCGGTTCTGACAACCTGACCAACATCGACGCCTGCATCACCCGTCTGCGTCTGAATGTGAAAGACTCTGCGCAGGTGAATGAAAGCGTGGCTAAACGCCTCGGTGCTTCTGGTGTGATCCGCCTTAACAAGCAGAGCGTGCAGATCATTGTTGGTACGCAGGCCGAAAGCATTGCGACCGCGATGAAAACCGTACTGAGCAAAGGTCCGGTAGCCGGCGCAGCGGCACCTGCTGCGGCAACCACCGCCGCGCCTGCGGCTGCTCAGCCCCAGGCCGTGCGCAACAGCGAGAAAAAGGTGATTGCAACGCTGCTGGCACCGGTCAGTGGCGAAGTGGTCGCGCTGGAAAACGTGCCGGATGAAGCCTTCGCCAGCAAAGCGGTAGGCGATGGTCTGGCGATCAAACCGAGCGATAAAACTGTCGTCGCGCCGGTGGCGGGTACCGTGGTGAAAATCTTCAACACCAACCATGCATTCTGCCTTGAAGCCGAAAATGGCGTCGAGATTGTCGTGCACATGGGTCTCGATACCGTCGCGCTGGAAGGTAAAGGGTTTACCCGTCTGGTGGAAGAGGGCGCAACCGTCACAGCGGGCCAGCCGATCCTCGAAATGGATCTGGACTTCCTCAGCGCCAATGCGCGTTCGATGATCAGCCCGGTGGTGGTCAGCAACAGCGATGATTTTGCTGGTCTGAATCTGCTGGCAGGCGGTACCGTGGTGGCAGGCGTTACGCCGCTGTATGAAGTGAAAAATTAACACGTTTTGAGCGTCACTGAAGGCAGGAAGCAATTCCTGCCTTTTTTGTTTTAAAACGACCAACAAACGGTTGTTTCCCTTCAGCGCTTTGTGGATCATACTCCGTTACTTCGTGGTACAAATCACCCGCTATTGTTTTGAGGATTTTGAGATGAGTGAGGCTGAAGCCCGCCCAACGAACTTTATTCGTCAGATCATCGACGAAGATTTGGCGAGCGGTAAGCACAACAGTGTGCATACCCGTTTCCCGCCTGAGCCCAATGGTTACCTGCATATTGGCCATGCAAAATCGATCTGCCTGAACTTTGGTATCGCACAAGATTATCAGGGGCAGTGCAACCTGCGTTTCGACGACACCAATCCGGTCAAAGAGGATATGGAGTTCGTTGAATCGATCAAGAATGATGTGCAATGGCTGGGCTTTGAGTGGAGCGGCAACATTCGTTACTCCTCTGACTACTTTGACCAACTCTTCAACTACGCGGTTGAGCTGATCAACAAAGGCCTGGCCTACGTTGATGAGCTGTCGCCAGAGCAGATCCGTGAATATCGCGGCACGCTAACCGCGCCGGGCAAAAACAGCCCGTATCGCGATCGCAGTGTGGAAGAGAACCTGGCGCTGTTCCAGAAGATGCGTGATGGCGGCTTCGAAGAGGGCAAAGCCTGTCTGCGTGCCAAAATCGACATGGCATCCAGCTTTATTGTGATGCGCGATCCGGTGCTGTACCGCATTAAATTTGCCGAACACCACCAGACTGGCAACAAGTGGTGCATCTATCCGATGTACGACTTTACCCACTGCATCTCCGATGCGCTGGAAGGCATCACCCATTCCCTGTGTACGCTGGAGTTCCAGGACAATCGTCGTCTCTACGACTGGGTGCTGGATAACATCACTATTCCGGTGCATCCGCGTCAGTACGAGTTTTCGCGCCTGAATCTGGAATATGCGGTGATGTCGAAGCGTAAGCTGACGCAGCTGGTGAGCGAGAAGATTGTTGAAGGCTGGGACGATCCGCGCATGCTGACCGTATCCGGTCTGCGCCGTCGTGGCTATAGCGCGGCGTCAATCCGCGAATTCTGCCGCCGTATTGGTGTGACCAAGCAGGACAACATTGTTGAGATGGCGTCGCTGGAGTCGTGCATTCGTGACGACCTCAACGAGAACGCGCCGCGCGCTATGGCGGTGCTGGATCCGCTGAAAGTGGTGATCGAGAACCTGCCGGCCGGGCATGAAGAAATCATCAGCATGCCGAACCATCCGAACAAGCCGGAGATGGGCACGCGTGAGGTGCCGTTCAGCCGTGAGGTGTGGATCGATCGCGCCGACTTCCGTGAAGAGGCCAACAAGCAGTACAAACGTCTGGTGCTGGGTAAAGAAGTTCGTCTGCGCAACGCTTATGTCATTCGTGCCGAGCGCGTGGCGAAAGATGAAGCCGGCAACATCACCTGCATCTACGCTACCTGCGATGTCGACACCCTGAGCAAAGATCCGGCCGATGGCCGCAAGGTGAAAGGCGTTATCCATTGGGTATCGGCGATTCACGCGCTGCCTGCCGAATTCCGTCTGTACGATCGTCTGTTCAGCGTGCCAAACCCGGGCGCGGCCGAGGATTTCCTCACCACCATTAACCCGAACTCGCTGGAGATCAAACAGGGCTTCGTTGAGCCGGGTCTGCGTGCCGCCAGCGCGCTGGCACCGTATCAGTTTGAGCGCGAAGGTTACTTCTGCGCAGACAGCGTGTACTCGCAGCCGTCGAAACTGGTGTTCAACCGCACCGTGGGTCTGCGTGATACCTGGGCAAAAATCGGCGAATAATTTTACTGCTTGATAGCACGATATGATCAGCAAAGGGCGAGCAATCGCCCTTTTTTATTGCCCGTTATCTGCAAACGGGAATCGATTATGCTGAACCAGACAAAAAACAGTAATTACGCGCGATTACGACTAATCTGACTTTAATAAAATTAACTAATTTACCCGTGTGAAATCGTTATTTTCAGGTAGGCTATGCGCTCTTAAATGTTGCTGTGCGGGTTAGCGAAGGAAGAAAAATGACAAGTCTCGCTCTGGAAGCCAAACATAGCGTGGTGGTTTTACATCAGCTTATCGAACGTATTTTTAATCAGGCCGAAGGCAGCGATGACAGTATGGATCTGCTGCTGTCGCACTTTCATCCCGACTTCAAAATGGTGACGCCGCAAGGCAAACAGCTCGATCTCAATGACACTGAAACCCTGTTTCGCAAACTGCACGGGCAGCGGGAAGGGATGCGAATCGCCACCAGTGAGCATGCCATCATTTCCCAGCAGCAGCAGGAAGTGACCATTCAGTATCACGAACTGCAAATGCTTAACGGCAACAACCAGACCCGCATTTCGCTGGCGGTGCTGGACTGCAGCACGCCGGTTCCGCGCTGGCGCTATTTGCAGGAAACGCTGGTCGCCTGAACGCAGCCATAAAAAAACCGGTGCCTGGCACCGGTTTTTTTATACTGCATAGCATATTCAATTACTGATCGTGGAGCGTCTCGTCTTCGCGGCAGTCTCCCAGCGCACAGTGGCCGTACAGATACAGGCTGTGGTTGCTGAGTTTGATACCGTGGCGTGTCGCAATCTCACGCTGACGCGTTTCGATAGATTCATCGCTAAACTCGATCACTTTGCCGCAGTCGAGGCAAATCAGGTGATCATGATGATGCTGCTGGGTCAGTTCGAACACGGATTTCCCGCCTTCGAAGTTATGACGCGTCACGATGCCGGCGTCGTCAAACTGGTTCAGAACACGGTATACCGTCGCCAGACCAATCTCTTCGCCCATGTCGATCAGGCGTTTGTACAAATCTTCCGCACTGACATGATGGGACTCGGGTCCGGGTCCCTGAAGCACTTCCAGAATCTTCAGTCTGGGCAGCGTGACTTTCAGGCCAGCCTTTTTCAATGCGGAGTTGTTGTCAGTCATGCGGATATTGTCCTGTTACTTTGCTAGTCACTTACGGCGCAAAGGCCTTGAATGTGTGGTCAACGCGCATTCTCATTTGCGTCTCATTATAGAGCTCAGCCTGCGAAATGAAAACCGGCTGCGGCGGACAATTCCCCGGATGCTGTAAGGAGAAATGTCGTGAACCTCAGCGGGATCGTGCAGATCGATGTTCCTTTTCGCGCAGTCTCAGTCTGATGCCCGAGGAATAAGCAGATGACCGTTGCGGGTATTCTACAGAATTGAGGGAAAAAGTTAAAAAACCGTAGCTATTATTTTTATAGGTAATTCCATTGCCCGATGTGAGCCAGCGCCCACATCGGACAGGAAAGCATCAGGCTTCGATGATCGCCTGCAGCTGCAGCTCGTCAAAGATCTGCTTAACCCATTTGTCGACGCGCTCGTTAGTCAGTTCAGGCTGACGATCTTCATCGATGGCGAGGCCAAGGAAGTGTTTGTCGTCTGCCAGACCTTTAGAGGCTTCGAAGTGGTAACCTTCGGTTGGCCAGTGGCCCACAATCACTGCGCCGTTTGGCTCAATGATGTCGCGAATGGTGCCCATCGCGTCACAGAAGTACTCGGCATAATCTTCCTGATCGCCGCAGCCAAACAGCGCTACCAGCTTACCGTTGAAATCAATCTCTTCCAGCGTCGGGAAGAAGTCATCCCAGTCGCACTGGGCTTCACCGTAGTACCAGGTCGGAATACCCAGCAGCAGAATATCGAATGCTTCGAGATCTTCTTTGGTGCTCTTAGCAATGTCATGCACTTCGGCGACATCTTTACCCAGTTGTTTCTGGATCATTTTTGCAATGTTTTCAGTGTTGCCGGTATCGCTGCCGAAGAAAATGCCTACGATTGCCATGGAGTGAGTAACCTCTTAAATCCTGATTGTGAAAGTAAGTCAGAAGACGACACAGTTATGCGAATGATAGCAGACCGGCGAAAAGCGCGGAATGTGTAAAGCGCTGAGTTTGTGTTCCAGCGTGCGGTCTGCGCACGTTACGCCAGTTTGAGCTGCGCCAGCAGCATTTGTTCAATCAGTTCACTGCGGCTGATGTTCTGCTGCTCGGCCAGCGTATTAAGCGCGTCGACCGCTTCGCTGGACATTTTCAGCTCAACGCGGCGCAGGCCGCGCACCCGGTCGCGCTTCAGCTGGTTGCGCTTATTAATGCGCAGCTGCTCATCGCGCGACAGCGGACTGGTTTTAGGGCGACCGGGACGCCGCTCGTCTGCGAAGAGATCGAGCGTGGTACGATCTGTCTGTTCTTTTGCCATGGTTTGTGAAACTGCGTGGGCGCGAACGGCGGAAAGGCGCTGCGCGATTTAAACATTTATCGGCCCGACCGCGGCGAAAAAAGCATCCGCGGCAAATTTTTAGCGCGACATCATACTCCAGCGCCCGGCGCGACGCCAACCCTAAACCGCCCGTAGCAAGCTTTTGCTTTTACAGGTTAAAAAAGCGGCGCACCGCGCGCAGTACGGCATCGGGTTTTTCGGCATGCACCCAGTGGCCAGCACCGCTGATAATGTGCGCCTGCGCCTGCGGGAACTGGCGCAGCAGCGCATCACGGTGCTGATTGTCCAGATAGGGTGAATCACCGCCGCGAATAAACAGCGCCGGATGAGGCCACGCGGGCACCTCCTGCCAGCCGGAGAGCACCGGATAATTGTCCCATAACACCGGCACGTTGAAGCGCCATTCGCCTTCGTGGAAGGATTTCAGAATGAACTGAATCACGCCTTCTTCGCGCACGTGTTCACGCATCACGTCGGCCGCAGCGCTGCGGCGCGTGACGCCAGCTGCGCTGACCGCGCGGATTGCCGCGAAGATCTCATCGTGGCGTCGCGTCTGGTAATCCACCGGCGCGATATCAATCAGCACCATTTTGCCAATCCGTTCGGGCGCAACGGCGCCCAGCGCCATGGCAATTTTGCCGCCCATTGAGTGGCCGATAACATCGACCCGTTCGATGTGGTGCGCATCCAGCGTGTCAACCATATCCTGCGCCAGCGCAGCGTAGTGCATCTCTTCGCTGCGCGGAGACAGGCCGTGGTTACGGACATCCACCTGCAGCGTGGGCCGTGCATCGCGCACGCCGCGCGCCAGTACGCCGAGGTTATCCAGGCTACCAAACAGGCCATGAATTAACAGAATGGGCTGGGCATCAGGGGCAGATTGTTCAGTTTGCAGACGGGCGTTCAAAATCATGGCTAAAGTTCTTTCGGTTGAGACCTGGGCTTAGGGTATCATGGATTCACCTGTCCCGGCGCCAGGCGGTCAGGCATTAGGGCATATTCCGACTTTTGCCCGTAAACGATGCCAGCGCTACCGGCTGTCGCGGATTTAACTTTATAATCCTTATGTTAGAGCCCGCTCACATTTTGCACGACCGGATTTTGTTAAGGCCTTTGCAAAGTAGCGTGGTTCTGCCATTTGCCAGAATCGCACGGAAAAAGATGAAAACGATTGAAGTTGACGAAGAACTCTACCGTTATATTGCCAGCCACACCCAGCACATTGGTGAAAGCGCATCGGACATTTTGCGCCGTATGCTGAAATTCACTGCCGGCCAGAGCGCATCCGCTGCGCCAGCGGCGAATGCGGCGGTAAAAGAAGCACCGGCTGCACGCAGCGAAGCGCGACCTCAGGATCGCGTGCGCGCCGTGCGTGAGCTGCTGCTGTCTGACGAGTATGCGGAGCAGAAGAAGGCGGTTAATCGCTTCATGCTGATCCTGTCAACGCTTTATCGTCTTGATCCGGCAGCCTTTGCTGATGCCACTGCCTCGCTGCAGGGCCGCACCCGCGTTTACTTTGCGGGCGACGAGCACACGCTGCTGCAAAATGGCACCCATACTAAGCCGAAGCACGTGCCCGGCACGCCGTACTGGGTGATCACCAATACCAATACAGGTCGTAAATGCAGCATGGTGGAACACATCATGCTTGCCATGCAGTTCCCGCAGGAACTGGCAGAGAAAGTTTGCGGCACCATTTAAACCGAAGCGTCAGGGAGAAGCGCCAATGGCCAATCACCCCCGTGCCGGGCAACCTGCCCAGCAGAGCGATTTGATTAACGTTGCACAATTAACCTCGCAGTACTACGTCCTGAAGCCGGATGCGGCGAACCCGGACCATGCGGTGAAATTTGGCACCTCCGGCCACCGCGGCAGCGCGGGACGTCATAGCTTCAACGAAGTACACATTCTGGCGATTGCGCAGGCGATCGCTGAAGAGCGTAAAAAGAACGGCATCACCGGCCCGTGCTACGTAGGTAAAGACACCCATGCGCTGTCTGAGCCGGCGATCCTGTCAGTGCTGGAAGTGCTGGCCGCCAACGGCGTTGATGTGATTGTGCAGCAGGACAACGGCTATACGCCGACGCCGGCTATCTCCAACGCCATTCTGGAGCACAACAAGCGCGGCGGCGCGCAGGCGGACGGTATCGTGATTACCCCGTCGCATAACCCGCCAGAAGACGGTGGCATCAAGTACAATCCGCCGAACGGTGGACCGGCTGACACCAACGTCACCAAAGTGGTGGAAGATCGCGCGAATCAGCTGATCAAAGGTGAGCTGAAAGAGGTTAAGCGTCTGGCGCTGGATCAGGCGTGGGCCAGTGGCCACATCGTTGAGCAGGATCTGATCCAGCCATACGTTGAAGGTCTGGCGCAGGTGATTGACTTCCCGGCGATCCAGAAAGCCGGCCTGAAAATCGGTGTCGATCCGCTCGGCGGTTCCGGCATGGCCTACTGGCAGCGCATTGCTGAGCACTACCAGCTGGATCTGACCATCGTTAATGATGCCATCGACCAGACGTTCCGCTTCATGCATCTGGATAAAGATGGCGTGGTGCGTATGGACTGTTCGTCCGAGTGCGCGATGGCCGGTCTGCTGGCGTATAAAGACAAGTTCGATCTGGCTTTCGGTAACGATCCGGATTACGACCGTCACGGCATCGTCACGCCCGCCGGTCTGATGAACCCGAACCACTATCTGGCGGTAGCGATCAACTACCTGTTCCAGCACCGTCCGCAGTGGGGCAAAGAGGTGGCCGTCGGTAAAACGCTGGTCTCCAGCGCGATGATTGACCGCGTGGTGAACGACATTGGCCGCAAGCTGGTGGAAGTACCGGTCGGCTTCAAATGGTTCGTGGATGGTCTGTTCGACGGCAGCTTTGGCTTTGGCGGCGAAGAGAGCGCCGGCGCCTCGTTCCTGCGTTTCGACGGCTCCGCCTGGTCAACAGACAAAGACGGCATTATCCTGTGTCTGCTGGCGGCGGAAATCACTGCGGTTACCGGTAAGAACCCGCAGCAGCACTATGATGAGCTGGCCGCGCGTTTTGGTGCGCCAAGCTACAACCGTCTGCAGGCACCTGCCACTTCTGCGCAGAAAGCGGCGCTGTCGAAGCTGTCACCTGAAATGGTCAGCGCCGATACGCTGGCGGGCGACCCGATCACCGCACGTCTGACTGCGGCACCGGGCAACGGCGCCTCGATTGGTGGTCTGAAAGTGATGACTGAAAACGGCTGGTTCGCGGCACGTCCGTCCGGCACTGAAGACGCCTACAAAATCTATTGTGAAAGCTTCCTCGGCGCTGAGCATCGCCAGCAGATCGAGAAAGAAGCGGTAGAAATTGTCAGCGAAGTGCTAAAAAACGCCTGACAGGGCATCCTGCATGAAGAAGGCCGCGTTTGCGGCCTTTTTTTATGGCATGAAGCGATAGCCGATGCCGGTTTCTGTCAGCAGGTGCGTCGGCTGGGTGGGGTTGGCTTCCAGCTTTTGCCGCAGGTGTCCCATATAGATGCGCAGGTAATGGCTGTGTTCCACGGCGTTGGGCCCCCACACCTGGTTAAGCAACTGGCGCTGGGTCAGCACTTTGCCGGCGTTATTCAGCAGCAGGCTGAGCAGGCGAAATTCGGTCGGTGTCAGATGTACCTCTTCACCGCTGCGCAGCACGCGCCGCGCGGCGAGATCGACGCTTACTTCGCCAAACTGCACCAGCGGCTCCGGCTGGCTGCGCTGATGGCGGCGCAGCGCCACGCGCACGCGCGCCAGCAGTTCGCCGATGCCAAACGGCTTAGTGAGATAGTCGTCAGCGCCGGCATCCAGCGCCTCTATTTTATCCTGCTCATCGCTGCGCGCCGACAGCACAATTACCGGCATGCTGCTCCACTGCCGCACTTCGCGGATGAAGGCATTGCCATCGCCGTCCGGTAAACCGAGATCGAGAATCACCAAATCCGGTTTGCGCGTAGCCGCTTCAATCAGGCCGCGCTGCAGCTGCTCCGCTTCCACAATCTTCAGGCCTTCGCTCTCCAGCGCCAGGCGCACGAAACGGCGAATCTCCTTTTCATCTTCGACAATCAAGATGGTCGTCACGCTGACTCCTGCTGCAAATAAGGTTAACGCATTACTTTAACAATAAACCGCGACGGCGTCCGTCACGATCTCAGTAACTCGCCGTGATCCGAAATTTTACAAAAATGTAACTTCCTTTCATCCCGGCCAGGAAATGACTGAAAAAAGATCAAAATAGTGGTCGGATGAGTAGTAAAATTACACAACCAGGCGTAATATCTGAGGCAGATCACATTTCATAGCAAAATTTACCACGAGGAGGCATTGATGTATCAGGCATATCCACTCGCCAAAATTGTGCTGCGCCGTGTGCTGGTGGTATTGATTGGCGTACTGGCACTGCCAGTGATGCTGTTCCGCCAGGATCGCGCGCGCTTCTACAGTTATCTGCACCGCATGTGGTGCAAAACCAGCACCAAACCGGTCTGGCTGGCGCAATCGGAAGCGGCAGGCGGTATCTACTGGTAACCCCCGGCTTCGCGGTGATAACCCGGTGACCTCGCTCGAGGCACCGGGTTTTTTTATCTTAAAGTGG
This sequence comes from Pantoea sp. SGAir0184, assembly GCF_043544755.1. Taxonomy (NCBI): domain Bacteria; kingdom Pseudomonadati; phylum Pseudomonadota; class Gammaproteobacteria; order Enterobacterales; family Erwiniaceae; genus Pantoea; species Pantoea sp. SGAir0184. Next base: position 2,990,519 of record NZ_CP028050.1, on the reverse strand, counting down.
TGCGACAAACGCATTGTCCCGCTGTTATCTCGCGGCATTTCAGCTACACTTAAACCTCTACAAGATTTTGGAGGTTGTACAAGTATGAGCGAGAAAATTCCTGTAGGTATCAGTGCCTGCCTGCTCGGGGATAGCGTCCGATTCGATGGCGGCCACAAGCGTTTTGCCTTTGCAACTGACGAGCTCGCGCCATTTGTGCGCTTCGAACCTGTCTGCCCGGAAATGGCCATCGGTCTGCCGACGCCGCGCCCGGCGCTGCGGCTGGTCAAACAAAGCGACGATCAGATCCACCTGTGTTTCAGTAAAGACGGCGGGGAAGAGCTGACCGACGACATGGCCCGCTGGTCTGCTGAGCGCGTCAAATCGCTGCACCATCTGTGCGGCTACATCCTGTGTGCCAAATCGCCGAGCTGCGGACTGGAGCGGGTGCGCGTCTACGAGCCTGACACTAACAACAATCGCAAAGCCGGCACCGGCGTGTTCACCTCGTTCCTGCAGAAAGAGCTACCGTGGTTGCCGCTGGAAGAGGATGGACGCCTGCACGATGATGCGATCCGCGAAAACTTTATGGGGCGCGTCTATGCGCTGCATGAGTTCAACGAAATGTGGCGCAGCGGGCTGACGCGCCACAAGCTGATTGCCTTCCACAGTCGCTACAAACTGCTGCTGCTGTCGCATGCGCAGGATGAGTACCGCGAGATGGGGCGGTTTGTCGCGGCAATGGAACAGTGGGAGTCACTGGATGCGTACGCCTTTGAATACCGTAACCGTCTGATGCACCTGATGTCGCACCAGGCGTCGCGTCGTAATCACACCAATGTGCTGATGCATGTTCAGGGCTATTTCCGGCCGAAGCTGAGTTCACCGCAGCGTCAGGAGCTGGCGCAGCTGATTGACCGCTACCGTCGCGGTGTGCAGCCGTTGCTGGCCCCCATCACCATGCTGAAACATTACATGGCAGAGTTCCCGCACCCGTGGCTGGCGCAGCAGCGTTATTTCGATCCCTACCCGGAAGCGCTGCGTCTGCGCTACGGCCAGTAAACACGGAGCATTATGAGCACTCACTTAGTCTGGCTGCGTAACGATTTGCGCATGAATGATAACAGCGCACTGGCCGCGGCCTGCCGCGACAGTCAGGCCGAGGTGCTGGCGCTTTTCATCGCCACGCCCGGCCAGTGGCAGCAACACAGCATGGCCCCCAAACAGGCAGCTTTTATCCATCAAAACCTGTGCCTGCTGCAGCAGTCGCTGGCAGAACGCGGTATCAAGCTGCACTTTCATCAGTGCGATGACTTCGCCGCGTCGGTCGACTATCTGGCGACCTTCTGCCAGCAGCACAAGGTGGATGCGCTGTTTTACAACTATCAGTATGAAATCAATGAGCGCCAGCGCGATGCTGCGGTTGAGAAGCAGCTCGATCAGCAGGGCGTGGTGTGCCAGGGGTTCGATGACAGCCTGCTGTTACCGCCGGGCAGCGTACAGACCGGCAGCAACAGCATGTTCAAAGTGTTCACGCCGTTCAGCAAAGCGTTTATCCGGCGTCTGCAACAGGGGCTGCCAGAGTGCCATCACGCACCAAAAGCGCGCGCCGGGGCACCCGTGGCCGCCGGCAAAAAAATAGCGGCATTCGATTATCCTGTGGAAGAATTCGACGAAACCTGGTTCCCCGCCGGAGAAGAGGCGGCGCTGAAGCAGCTGCGCCAGTTTGCTCAGCAGCGGGTGGAAAAATATGACCAGCAGCGCGACATGCCGGCGATTGACGGCACCAGCCGCCTGTCGCCGTATCTGGCGATTGGTGTGCTGTCGCCGCGTCAGTGCCTGCATCGCATTCTGAAGGAGCATCCGCAGGCGCTGAACAACGGCAGCGCGCTGGTGTGGCTGAATGAACTGGTCTGGCGCGAATTTTATCGTCACCTGATGGTGGCCTTTCCGGCGCTGTGTAAGCATCAGCCGTTTGTCGACTGGACGCGCAACGTCAGCTGGCAACAGAATGAGCAACACCTTACCGCCTGGCAGCAGGGCAAAACCGGTTATCCGATTGTCGACGCAGCGATGCGCCAGCTCAATACGCTGGGCTGGATGCACAACCGGTTACGCATGATCACCGCCAGCTTTCTGGTGAAAGATCTGCTGATTGACTGGCGCGAGGGTGAACGCTATTTCATGCAGCAGCTGATTGACGGCGATCTGGCGGCTAACAACGGTGGCTGGCAGTGGGCCGCGTCGACCGGCACCGACGCTGCGCCTTACTTCCGCATCTTCAACCCGACGACCCAGGGCGAGCGCTTTGATAAGCAGGGCGAGTTTATCCGCCGGTGGCTGCCGGAGCTGCAAGACGTGCCGGACAGCGCCATTCATCAACCGCACGCCTGGGCAGAGAAAAATAACAAGAAACTCGATTATCCGGCGCCAATCGTGGAACATAAGGCGGCACGTAAAAAGACATTAGACGCCTTCGAGCGCGCGCGCAGCGCAGCCTGAGGCGGTCACGGAGCCGTTATGAACAATTTCGAGTTAGAACAGATCGTCAATCAGCAACTCAACACCAGTGCCTTCAGCGACTATGCGCCCAACGGTTTGCAGGTTGAGGGGCGTGAGCAGGTGCGCCGCGTAATAACCGGCGTGACGGCCTGTCAGGCGCTGCTGGATGAGGCGGTAAAACGCCAGGCCGATGCGATACTGGTGCACCATGGCTACTTCTGGAAGAGCGAAGCGCCGGTAATTAAAGGGATGAAGCGCCAGCGTCTGCGCACGCTGCTGGCCAATGACATCAACCTGTACGGCTGGCACCTGCCGCTCGATGCTCACCCACAGCTCGGCAACAACGCCCAGCTGGCCACGCTGTTTGATATCGACGTCAAAGGTGAAATTCAGCCGCTGGTGCCTTGGGGCGAGCTGGCTGAGCCGCTAAGCGGTCCGGCGCTGGCGGAAAAAATCGCGGCGCGCCTCGGCCGCCAGCCGCTGCACTGCGGTGATAATGCTCCGGCGCTGATTCGCCGGGTGGCATGGTGCAGCGGTGGCGGTCAGGGCTTTATCGATGCGGCCGCCGCCTTTGGCGTTGACGCCTTTATCAGCGGTGAAGTCTCTGAGCAGACCATTCACAGCGCCCGTGAACAGGGGCTGCATTTCTTTGCTGCCGGCCATCACGCCACCGAACGCGGCGGTATTAAAGCGCTCGGTGAGTGGCTCGCCAGCCAGCATGGTCTGGATGTGACCTTTATCGATATCGACAACCCCGCCTGACCGCCTCGCTTATGCGCCCGGAAAACACGTGCCGGGCGCAAATCAGTTGACACATCTCCTTCACTTTCGCATAACTTATTGACTTTTCGCATAAGCGAATGCCCTCAGGCGCGCCGTCACTGCGGTCACGGCGCGTTTTATTAATGACCGGGAGGTGGGTTTTGCAACGAGCACGTTGTTATCTGCTGGGTGAGCGGGCGGTGGTACTGGAGCTGGAACCGCCGGTTTCGCTCGTCAGCCAGCAGCGCATCTGGGGATTGTGCCAGCGGCTGCAGCAGAATGAGCAGATCGCGGAAGTGATTCCGGGCATGAATAACCTGACGCTGCTACTGCGCGATCCGCAGCTGAAAGCGCTGGATGCTATCGAGCGTTTGCAGCGCTGGTGGGAAGAGAGCGAGGTGCTGCTGGCCGAGCCGCGTCAGGTTGAGATTCCGGTGGTGTATGGCGGCGCGGGCGGTCCGGATCTGGTGGAGGTCGCCCGTGCGGCGGATCTGACCTCGCAACAGGTGGTGGAACTGCACAGCAGCGCGGATTACGTGGTCTATTTCATTGGCTTTCAGCCGGGTTTCCCTTATCTCGGCGGGCTGGATGAGCGGCTGCACACGCCGCGTCGCGCCGAGCCCCGGCTGGTGGTGCCTGGCGGTTCGGTGGGCATTGGCGGCAGCCAGACCGGTATCTATCCGCTGGCCGCGCCCGGTGGCTGGCAGTTGATTGGTCACACGCCGCTTAGCCTGTTCGATCCACAGCAACAGCCGCCGACGCTGCTGCGTCCCGGCGACAGCGTCCGCTTCGTGCCACAACGGGAGGGCGTATGTTAAACATTTTGCGTGCCGGATTAATGACCTCGGTGCAGGATCGCGGCCGCCACGGCTGGCGGCAATACGGCATCAGCCTGAGCGGCGCACTGGATGAGCCTTCAATGCGCACGGCCAATATGCTGGTCGGCAACGCGGAAAACAGCGCGGTGCTGGAGATTGTGCTCGGCCAGTTCAAAGCGGAGTTTCGTCGCGACGGCTGGTTTGCGCTGACCGGTGCCAGCTGCAGCGCCGAACTGGATGGCCAGCCGGTGTGGACCGGCTGGCGTCTGCCGGTGAAAAAAGGCCAGGTGCTGAGTCTGTCCATGCCTACGCGCGGTATGCGCAGCTATCTCGCGGTGAACGGCGGTTTCGCCATCGACGCCATGCTGGGATCGCACAGCACCGATCTCAAAGCGGCCTTTGGCGGCTGGCTGGGACGTAAACTGCAGGATGGCGATCAGCTGCCGCTGGGCAAGCCGACGCGCCGCTTCAGCCATCAGGCTGGCGTACGGCAGCTGCTGTGGGGCAACCGCATCCGCGCACTGCCGGGGCCGGAGTACAACGAATTTACCCACGACGCGCAGGACGCATTCTGGCGTAACCCGTGGCAGCTCAGCCCGCAAAGTAACCGCATGGGCTACCGGCTGCAGGGCAGTCCGCTGCAGCGCAGTGTCGCACGTGAACTGCTGTCGCACGGCCTGGTGCCGGGTGTGGTGCAGGTGCCGCCGAACGGTCAGCCGATTGTGCTGATGGCCGATGCGCAAACCACCGGCGGCTATCCGCGTATCGCCTGTGTCATCGAAGCCGATCTCTATCAGCTGGCGCAGATTCGTCTGGGAGAACCGATTCACTTCATCCGCTGCACGCTGGAGGAGGCGCTGCTGGCCAAACAGCAGCAGCAACGTTCGCTTGATCAGATAGCCTGGGGGCTTGCTCATGAAGATCGATCTTAACGCCGACCTCGGTGAAGGCAGTGCCAGCGATCGGGCCCTGCTGGAGCTGGTGAGCTCGGCCAACATCGCCTGCGGTTTCCATGCCGGCGATGCCGAAACCATGCTGCAGTCGGTGCGCTGGGCCAGCGCCAACGGCGTGGCGATTGGTGCGCATCCGAGCTTTCCCGACCGGGAAAATTTTGGCCGGACCGCCATGCAGCTGCCACCGGAAACCGTCTACGCGCAGGTGATCTACCAGATTGGTGCCCTGAAAAGCCTTGCCGAAAGTGAAGGCGTGAAGCTGGTGCACGTGAAGCCGCACGGCATGCTGTATAACCAGGCAGCGGCGGATGCAGCGCTGGCGGATGCGATTGCGCGCGCGGTGAAAGCCGTCGATCCGGCGCTGATTCTGGTTGGCCTGGCGGGCAGCGCCTCAATTGCCGCCGCCGCGCATCATGGTCTGCGCACGCGCGAAGAAGTGTTTGCTGACCGCGGCTATCTGGCCAGTGGCGCGCTGGTGCCGCGCAGCCAGCCCGGGGCGTTAATCGAAGAGGCTGAGCAGGCGCTGGCGCAGACGCTCACCATGGTGCAGCAGCGTCAGGTGCGCAGCGTCAGCGGCGAATGGGTGGCGGTGAATGCGCAGACGGTCTGTCTGCACGGCGATGGTGCCCATGCGCTGGAATTCGCCCGCACGCTGCGCGCCGCTTTTGCGACAAATCAGATTGCTGTCACCAGCGCCTGATCATTGACTGTTAGCCCGGCCTGTTGCCGGGCTTTTTATTTCTGACGAGGGGAAAACATGGATAACGTGGTCAATCTCTGGCCGTTACTCGGCATTGCCGCGATTGTGCTCGGCTTTGTGCTGCGCTTCAACCCGGTGCTGGTGGTGATTGTTGCCGGTTTTGTCACCGGGCTGGCGGCGCATATGCCGCTCGGCGATATTCTGGAGAAGCTCGGTTCCGGCTTTATCAATACCCGTAATCTGCCGCTGATCCTGCTGTTACCGCTGGCGGTCATTGGATTGCTGGAGCGCCACGGTTTGAAAGAGCGTGCGCAGACGTGGATCGCCCGGATCAAAACCGCCACCGCCGGCCGTTTACTGATCGTCTATCTGTTCGTGCGTGAGCTGACTGCGGCGCTGGGGCTGACCAGCCTGGGCGGCCATCCGCAGATGGTGCGTCCGCTGCTGGCACCGATGGCCGAAGGTGCCACTGAAAACCGTTACGGCAGCGTATCACCGGAGATTCGTCAGCGGCTGCGCGCCATGTCGGCGGCCACCGATAACGTCGGGCTGTTCTTCGGTGAAGATATTTTCGTGGCCTTCGGCGCGATCATTTTTATGCACAACTTTATGCAGGAGTCGGCGGGCATCAGCACCGAACCGTTGCACATCGCGCTGTGGGGCATTCCGACCGCGCTGTGTGCGTTCCTGATTCATGCTGCGCGACTGGTGCGGCTCGACCGTCAGCTGTCGCGTGAGCTGGGCGCGCTCAACCAGCAGGCGCTGCGCGCAAAAGGAGGTGAGTGATGTTTCAGCAACAGTATCTGATGTGGCTGGCCGGGGCGATCCTGCTGATTGTCGCGCTGCTGTCATGGCGCGATAGCGCCAACCCGCGCCGTTTTACCACCGGTTTATTCTGGGCGCTGTACGGTCTGATTTTCCTGATTGGCGACGGTGCTTATCAACTGATGGGGCAGTGGGCCGGTGATGCGGAGCTGGGACGTCGCTGGTTGCATATTGCCGTGGGCGCGGCGGTGGTGATCATGGCGCTGATTGCCGGGTTCGGCGGCGTGCGCCTCGGTCGCTATCATCAGCGCAGCGATGAACAGAAGCAGCAGAGCGCGCAGCGTCTCGGCAATAAGCTGTTCCTGCCGGCGCTGGCAATTCCGCTGGTGACGGTGATTGGCGTGCTGGCGTTCAATCATATTCCCGGTCTGCAGGAGAGGGTGTTTGGCCCGGGCAATCATTCGACGCTGGTCACGCTGTTTTCGATGATGATTGGCTGCGTGCTGGGCTGGCTGATTGCGCTGAAGTTTACCCACGAGAAGCCGCTGCAGTCGATGCAGGAGACGCGGCGTTTGCTGGATGCGGTTGGCTGGGCATTTATTTTGCCGCAGATTCTCGCCACGCTCGGCCTGCTGTTTACCAGCGCTGGCGTTGGGACAGCGATTTCACATCTTACCGAACACTATCTGGCGGTGGATAACCGGCTGATTGCGGTGGCGGTGTATGCGCTGGGCATGGCGCTGCTGACCATGGTGATGGGCAATGCGTTTGCGGCGTTCCCGATTGTCACCGCCGGCATCGGTATTCCGATTCTGGTGCTGCAGCACGGTGGCAATCCGGCGGTGATGGCGGCGATCGGCATGTTCTGCGGGTACTGCGGCACGCTGATGACGCCGATGGCTGCCAACTTCAATATCGTTCCGGCGCGTTTACTGGAGCTGCCGGACCGTAACGCGGTGATCAAGGCTCAGGTGCCAACCGGTGTGCTACTGTTACTGGTAAATATTTTCCTGCTTTATTTCCTGATGTTCCTGTGAGGTTGCGATGAAAACGGTGTTAATGACGGCGTTCGAGCCGTTTGGCGGCGAGCGCATTAATCCGTCGTGGGAAGCGGTACGCAGCTTTGATGGTCGGGAGTTCGGCGGCGCGCGGATTGTGGTGCGCCAGCTGCCGGTGGTATTCGCCCGCTGCGGCCAGGTGCTGACCGCTGCGCTGGAAGAGCTGCAGCCGCACCGCGTGCTGTGCGTCGGCCAGGCTGGCGGGCGCAGCGATATCAGCGTAGAGCGCGTGGCGATTAATGTGAACGATGCGCGCATTCCGGATAACGACCAGCAGCAGCCGGTCGATCAGCCGATTGTCGCCGGGGGACCGGCGGCCTATTTTTCCACGCTGCCGATCAAAGCGATGGTCGCGGCACTGCGCGAAGTGGGGATTCCGGCTTCGGTGTCGCAAACCGCCGGGACATTTACCTGTAATAACGTCATGTATCACCTGCTGCACTGGCTGCAGACCACAGGCAGCGCAGCACGCGGCGGTTTCGTGCATATCCCGTATATGCCGCAGCAGGCGGCGCAGCATCCTGGGGCACCGAGTATGTCGACCGCCAGTGTGATCCAGGCGCTGGAAACGTCGCTGCAGGTGATTCTCAGCACAGAGAAAGACATTCGCGAAGTGGGCGGCGCAACCCATTAATCAGGAGCGGTTATGCCAGAGGGACCGGAGATCCGCCGCGCGGCGGATCAACTTGCAGCGGCAATGGTGGGCAAGCCTCTGACCGAGGTATGGTTTGCTTTTCCGGCGCTGAAGACCTACGAACCGGCGCTGATGGGGGAAACCATCGACGCCTTTGAAACGCGCGGCAAGGCACTGCTGACACACTTCTCCAACGGGTTGACGCTGTATAGCCATAATCAGCTGTACGGCGTGTGGCGTGTGGTGCCGAGCGGGACTGAGCCCAATACTTCGCGCCAGCTGCGCGTGCGGCTGGGTAATGCCGACCGGGCAATTTTGCTGTATAGCGCTTCGGATATTGAGCTGCTGAACGCAGATACGCTTGGCGCGCATCCGTTTTTGCAACGCGTCGGACCTGACGTACTGGACGCTACGCTGACGGTGGAAGAGGTGCGCGAGCGACTGCTGTCGCCGCGTTTTCGTCGCCGCCAGTTCAGCGGTTTGCTGCTGGATCAGGCATTTCTCGCCGGGCTCGGCAACTATCTGCGCGTCGAGATTTTGTGGCACGCCGGTTTGCTGGCGCAGCATCGTGCACAGGATTTGAGCGACCAGCAGCTGGATGCGTTGAGCCACGCCATGCTGGCGGTGCCGCGTTTGTCCTATCAGATGCGTGGCAGCATGAAGAAGTATCACGAAGAGGCGGCGTTTCGTTTCGAGGTGTTTCACCGCCAGGGCAAAAAGTGCCGGCGCTGCGGCACCGTCATTGAGAAAGGCGTACTTTCATCACGACCGTTTTACTGGTGTCCGGGCTGTCAGCATTGAGTATTGGTCATCAATAGAAGAGGCGCGGGACAGGCCATCCCCGCATCGTCTCCCGGCAAACTGCACCAGAACTAATGCACTGACTGGCTGAGCCCCGGGACAGGCAATCCGCAGCGCTGAACAGCATGAGGAAGTCAGGATGAGACCGCATGGATGCGGGCGAAAGCCGTAGCCGGGACAGGATGTCCCGTCTACGGCGGTCCGTCAGACTGACGAAGGATGTGAAGGTACCGCGTCAGCGGCGCGAGGACGCCTGAAACGGGGCTTAGCCAGGCAGGGCTTGGCACGATGCGCCCCAAACTTTCGCCGTGTACTAAAAAAGAAAAGGGCGGGATAACCCGCCCTGATTGTTATTTTTTCAGCGCCGAGCTGAATTCGCGCTCGGTGTAACCGGTGTAGAGCTGACGTGGGCGGGCAATCTTCATGCCTTCGTCGTGCATCTCTTTCCAGTGCGCAATCCAGCCAACGGTACGCGCCATCGCGAAGATCACGGTAAACATTGATGATGGAATGCCCATCGCTTTCAGAATGATACCGGAATAGAAATCGACGTTCGGATAGAGTTTGCGCTCGATAAAGTACGGGTCGTTCAGCGCGATGTGCTCCAGCTCCATCGCCACTTCCAGCAGGTCGTCCTTCATGCCCAGCTCGTTCAGCACTTCATGACAGGTTTCACGCATCACGGTCGCGCGCGGGTCATAGTTCTTATACACACGGTGACCGAAGCCCATCAGACGGAACGAATCGTTCTTATCTTTGGCGCGACGCACGAATTCCGGGATGTGATCCACGGTGCTGATCTCTTCCAGCATACGCAGCGTGGCTTCGTTGGCACCACCGTGCGCAGGTCCCCACAGCGAGGCGATACCGGCGGCGATACAGGCAAACGGGTTGGCACCGGAAGAACCGGCGGTACGCACGGTAGAGGTTGATGCGTTCTGTTCGTGGTCAGCGTGCAGGATCAGAATACGGTCCATGGCGCGTTCCAGCACCGGGTTCACTTTGTACTCTTCACACGGCGTAGCAAACATCATATGCAGGAAGTTACCGGCATAGGAGAGGTCGTTACGCGGATACACAAACGGCTGGCCGATGGAGTATTTGTAACACATCGCGGCCATGGTCGGCATTTTTGACAGCAGGCGGAAGGCGGCGATTTCACGGTGACGTTCAATATTCACGTCTAATGAATCGTGATAGAAGGCGGCCAGCGCGCCGGTCACGCCGCACATCACCGCCATCGGGTGTGAATCACGACGGAAGCCGTGGAAGAGGCGGGTGATCTGCTCGTGAATCATGGTGTGACGGGTTACGGTAGTGCGGAACTCGTCGTACTGCGCCTGAGTAGGGGCTTCGCCGTTCAGCAGGATGTAGCACACTTCCAGATAGTTTGAGTGGGTAGCCAGCTGATCGATAGGGAAACCGCGATGTAACAAAATCCCTTCATCACCATCAATAAAGGTAATTTTTGATTCGCAGGACGCCGTAGAGGTAAAACCGGGGTCGAAGGTGAACAGGCCTTTTGAGCCAAGGGCGCGGACATCAACAACATCCTGTCCCAGCGTGCCTTGCATCACATCCAGTTCCACGGAGTTGTTATCTTGTAGGGTTAGCGTCACTTTTTTATCTGTCATTTTTCGTCTCCATAGCGCCTTAGTAGGTAAGGATCTTAGACACCAGAACAGTCATCATGTTGCGTTTACCCGCCGTATTTTCGGGCCGCCGCTACACTGGCTGCGCGCGCGCAGTGCGGTCATTTACTTGCGTAAACGCCCATCATTTGCACGCTTACTGCCTTGTTGCAACCCGTACGACTTAGGCTAAAACAGAATCTTCACAGCATCACTCAGCGGTAACGTTCATGCTGCAAGGTTACGGAGCGAAATGTGTAAAGCCAATCGGTGGTGTCCGGGCATGACGCGCTGCACATCGTGGATGTTAAAGATCCTGTCACGACATAACTTCTTGGTAACCAATAACCTGACGGTTTGTGTTGCTCGTAAAGGCAATGTTACATAACTTGAGCTTAGGGGAAAGTGTATCCCCATAACTTTTATGCATCATAGGGTTTTAGTGCGTTCGTTTGTAACTGAAATGTTGATCTATTGTCAAATCAGATAATTAAAAATGTATAAATTGTGAAATACGTGAGGCGGATCACTGTTCAGCTTAAATGTGACCAAAGAGATTGTAGGGGAATTGTAATCAGAATGTGATCCTCCTATACTGCCGCCAGGTCTCCGGAATACCCTGACACCAGGAGCCACCCAGCGTTTTACCCGCTTCATTTAACACTGGATGTTGCTATTTTGGTGGCGGTTGCAGTCCGAACACGCACTGTGCTCTTCTGTAACTCAGGACCGGAGGAAGCAAAATAAAAAAGAGCTGTGTGGGCAAAACCGTGAAAAAACAAAGACCTGTTAACTTGGATCTCTCGACGATCCGGTTTCCCGTTACTGCAATATCGTCCATTCTCCACCGCGTCTCCGGCGTGATTACCTTTGTCGCTCTCGGAATTCTGCTCTGGTTACTGGGTCTCTCCCTCTCTTCTCCGGAAGGTTTCCAGCAAGCGGCATCTATCATGGATAGCTTCTTCGCCAAATTCATCATGTGGGGCATTCTGACCGCGCTGGCATATCACGCAGCAAGCGGCATTCGTCACATGCTGGCCGACTTCGGTTTTACGGCAGAAACCCTGCAGGTAGGAACCCGTACCGCGCAAGCGGTTTTTGTTATCACTGTCGTGCTCTCAATTCTGGCTGGAGTCCTCGTATGGTAAGCAATGCTTCTGCATTAGGACGCAACGGTATCCATGACTGGCTGTTACTGCGTGCTGCTGCAATCTTAATTACGCTCTACATTCTCTACATCCTCGGTTTTGTCGTGATGACCGGCACGCTGACGTATGACGTCTGGCGCGGCTTTTTCGCTTCCTCCTTTACTAAAGTGTTCACGTTGCTGACGCTGTTCTCGATTCTGGTCCACGGCTGGATTGGCATGTGGCAGGTCCTGACCGACTACGTGAAACCGCTGGCAACGCGTCTGGTGTTGCAACTGGTGATTGTGGTCGCGCTGTTGTCGTATGCAATTTATGGAACTGTTGTGGTGTGGGGTGTGTAAATGAGTTTGCCAGTCAGAGAATTTGATGCCGTGGTGATCGGCGCAGGTGGTGCGGGTATGCGCGCCGCGCTGCAAATCTCCCAGTCGGGCCAGAGCTGTGCTCTGTTATCCAAAGTGTTCCCAACCCGTTCCCACACCGTATCGGCGCAGGGCGGGATTACCGTGGCACTGGGTAACTCCCACGAAGATAACTGGGAATGGCACATGTACGATACCGTCAAAGGCTCCGATTACATCGGTGACCAGGACGCAATCGAATATATGTGTAAAACCGGTCCGGAAGCGATTCTGGAGCTGGAGCACATGGGCCTGCCATTCTCCCGTCTTGATGACGGCCGCGTTTATCAGCGTCCGTTTGGTGGTCAGTCGAAAAACTTCGGTGGTGAGCAGGCGGCGCGTACCGCTGCTGCTGCCGACCGTACCGGCCACGCCCTGCTGCATACGCTGTATCAGCAGAACCTGAAAAACAAAACCACCATCTTCTCCGAGTGGTATGCACTGGATCTGGTGAAAAACGCTGACGGTGCGATCGTCGGCTGTACCGCCATCTGCATCGAAACCGGTGAAACAGTCTACTTCAAAGCCAAAGCCACTATCCTCGCGACCGGCGGTGCTGGCCGTATCTATCAGTCCACCACCAACGCCCACATCAACACCGGCGACGGCGTCGGCATGGCGCTGCGTGCCGGCGTGCCAATGCAGGATATGGAGATGTGGCAGTTCCACCCAACCGGCATCGCGGGTGCGGGTGTGCTGGTGACCGAAGGCTGCCGTGGTGAAGGTGGCTATCTGCTGAACAAGCATGGCGAGCGTTTCATGGAGCGCTACGCGCCGAACGCCAAAGATCTGGCGGGCCGTGATGTGGTGGCGCGTTCAATGATGGTGGAAATTCGTGAAGGTCGCGGCTGCGACGGCCCGTGGGGTCCGCACATCAAACTGAAACTCGACCATCTGGGCGCTGAAGTGCTGGAATCCCGTCTGCCGGGCATCCTCGAACTGTCGCGCACCTTTGCTCACGTCGACCCGATTAAAGAGCCGATTCCGGTTATCCCGACCTGCCACTACATGATGGGCGGCGTGCCGACCCGCGTGACCGGTCAGGCGCTGCGCGTTAACGAGCAGGGTGAAGATGAAGTGATTCCGGGCCTGTTCGCGGTAGGCGAAATTGCCTGCGTATCGGTACATGGCGCAAACCGTCTTGGCGGCAACTCGCTGCTCGACCTGGTGGTATTCGGCCGCGCGGCCGGTGTTCATCTGATGGAGTGCATCGCTGAGCAGGGCGAACTGCGCGACGCCACCGAAGATGAAATCGACGCGGCGATGGCCCGCTTCAACCGCTGGGAAAACAACACCACCGGTGAAGACCCGGTTGAAATCCGCAAGGCGCTGCAGCGCTGCATGCAGAACAACTTCTCGGTATTCCGCGAAGGGGATGCGATGCGTGAAGGCCTGGCCGAACTGAAAGAGATTCGTGAGCGCCTGAAAAACGCGCGTCTCGATGACCGTTCACCGGACTTCAACACCCAGCGTATCGAATGCCTTGAGCTGGATAACCTGATGGAAACCGCTTACGCCACCGCGGTAGCGGCCAACTTCCGCACCGAAAGCCGTGGCGCTCACAGCCGCTTCGACTACCCGGAGCGTGATGATGCCAACTGGCTGTGCCACAGCCTCTATGTTCCGCAAACGGAAAGCATGACGCGCCGTGAGGTGAACATGCAACCGAAACTGCGTGCGGCCTTCCCGCCGAAAGCGCGTACTTACTAATTGCGGAGATCATCATGAGACTCGAATTTTCTATCTATCGTTACAACCCGGAAGTCGATGACAAACCGCGCATGCAGGATTACACCCTCGAAGCGGAAGATGGTCGCGACATGATGCTGCTGGACGCGCTGATCCGTCTGAAAGAAAAGGATCCTACGCTGGCCTTCCGTCGCTCCTGCCGTGAAGGCGTGTGCGGCTCCGATGGCCTCAACATGAACGGTAAAAATGGCCTGGCGTGTATCACGCCGGTCTCCGCACTGGGCAATGGCAGCAAGAAGATTGTTATCCGTCCGCTGCCCGGTCTGCCGGTAATCCGCGACCTCGTGGTGGACATGGGACAATTCTATGCTCAGTATGAGAAGATTAAGCCTTTCCTGTTGAATAATGGGGAAAATCCGCCAGCGCGCGAGCATCTGCAAACGCCTGCGCAGCGTGAGCACCTGGACGGCCTGTACGAGTGTATTCTCTGTGCCTGCTGCTCCACGTCGTGCCCGTCGTTCTGGTGGAATCCGGACAAGTTCATCGGTCCGGCCGGCCTGCTGGCGGCGTACCGCTTCCTGATTGACAGCCGCGACACCGAAACCGATGCGCGCCTCGACAATCTGAATGATGCTTTCAGTGTTTTCCGCTGTCACAGCATCATGAACTGTGTGAGCGTGTGCCCGAAAGGCTTAAACCCAACGCGCGCCATCGGCCACATTAAGTCGATGCTGCTGCAGCGCGGGGCGTAATAAACGGAAGTCACGGTCGGGAACTCAGGTTCCCGATCGTTTACGGAAGCCTCTATAAGCGCGGTACTGACCACGCTTATAAAGGTTCCCTTACGGGCCAGGCGCCGGTTGCGCACAGGTTCGTATCGCTGAACTCACTACGGCAAGCCGCGTAAGCGGCAACAAATGAAACCTCAAAAAAGCAGATTAATGCTTAAGGGATCACAATGCAGAACAGCGCGATGAAACCCTGGCTGGACTCCTCCTGGCTGGCCGGCGCGAACCAGTCCTACATAGAGCAACTCTATGAGGATTTCCTGACCGATCCTGACTCTGTTGATGAAGTGTGGCGCTCGATGTTCCAGCAGCTGCCGGGCACCGGCGTGAAACCTGAGCAGTTTCACTCCACGACGCGTGAATACTTCCGCCGCCTGGCGAAAGACGCCACCCGCTACACCTCCACAGTCACCGATCCGGCCGCTAATTCCAAACAGGTTAAAGTGCTGCAGCTGATTAATGCGTTCCGCTTCCGCGGCCATCAGCACGCTAACCTCGATCCGCTCGGCCTGTGGAAGCAGGAGCGCGTGGCGGATCTCGATCCGGCCTTCCACGATCTGACCGACGCCGATTTTCAGGAAAGCTTTAACGTAGGCTCTTTCGCCATTGGCAAAGAGACCATGAAGCTGGCCGATCTTTATGCCGCACTGCAGCAGACCTACTGTGGTTCGATTGGTGCAGAGTACATGCATATCAACAACACCGAAGAGAAGCGCTGGATTCAGCAGCGTCTGGAATCGGTAGTAGGCCATGCGTCATTCAGCGCGGACGAGAAAAAAGGTTTCCTGAAAGAGCTGACGGCGGCAGAGGGCCTGGAAAAATACCTCGGCGCGAAATTCCCGGGTGCCAAACGCTTCTCGCTGGAAGGCGGTGATGCGCTGGTACCCATGCTGCGCGAAATGATTCGCCACGCCGGCAAGAGCGGCACGCGTGAAGTGGTGCTGGGCATGGCGCACCGCGGTCGTCTCAACGTGCTGATCAATGTGCTGGGTAAAAAACCGCAGGATTTGTTCGACGAGTTCTCCGGCAAGCACAAAGAGCACCTCGGTACCGGTGACGTGAAGTACCACATGGGCTTCTCGTCAGACGTGGAAACCGAAGGCGGCCTGGTGCACCTGGCGCTGGCGTTCAACCCGTCGCATCTGGAAATTGTAAGCCCGGTAGTCATGGGCTCGGTGCGCGCGCGTCTGGATCGTCTGGCAGAGCCGGGCAGCAACAAAGTCCTGCCGATCACCATTCACGGTGACGCCGCGGTTATTGGCCAGGGCGTGGTGCAGGAAACCCTGAACATGTCGCAGGCTCGCGGTTACGAAGTGGGCGGCACCGTACGCATCGTGATTAACAACCAGGTGGGCTTCACCACCTCGAATCCGAAAGATGCGCGTTCTACCCCTTACTGCACCGACATCGGCAAAATGGTGCTGGCACCGATCTTCCACGTCAACGCGGACGATCCGGAGGCGGTGGCGTTTGTTACCCGTCTGGCGCTGGATTATCGCAACACCTTCAAACGCGATGTGTTCATCGACCTGGTGTGCTACCGCCGTCACGGCCATAACGAAGCCGACGAGCCAAGCGCAACCCAGCCGCTGATGTATCAGAAAATCAAAAAGCATCCGACGCCGCGCAAAATCTACGCCGATCAGCTGGAAAGCGAAGGCGTGGCCACGCAGGAAGATGCCACCGAGCTGGTAAACCTGTACCGCGATGCGCTGGATGAAGGCGAGTGCGTGGTGCCGGAATGGCGTCCGATGAGCCTGCACTCGTTCACCTGGTCTCCGTACCTCAACCACGAGTGGGATGAGAGCTACCCGGAAACCGTGGACATGAAACGTCTGCAGGAGCTGGCGCGCCGCATCAGCAGCATTCCGGAAGCGGTGGAAGTGCAGTCGCGCGTTGCCAAGATTTACAACGACCGCAAAGAGATGGCGGAAGGCAACAAGCTGTTCGACTGGGGCGGCGCGGAAAACCTGGCTTACGCCACGCTGGTGGACGAAGGCATTCCGGTGCGCCTGTCGGGTGAAGACTCCGGCCGCGGCACCTTCTTCCACCGTCACGCGGTGATTCACAACCAGCAGAACGGTTCAACTTACACTCCGCTGCACCACATCCATAACGGTCAGGGTCAGTTCAAGGTGTGGGATTCGGTGCTATCGGAAGAAGCGGTACTGGCGTTCGAATACGGTTACGCCACCGCCGAGCCGCGCGTGCTGACCATCTGGGAAGCGCAGTTCGGTGACTTCGCCAACGGCGCTCAGGTGGTGATCGATCAGTTCATCAGCTCCGGCGAGCAGAAATGGGGCCGCATGTGTGGTCTGGTGATGCTGCTGCCGCACGGCTACGAAGGGCAGGGGCCGGAGCACTCCTCCGCGCGCCTTGAGCGCTATCTGCAGCTGTGTGCTGAGCAGAACATGCAGGTCTGCGTGCCATCAACGCCAGCGCAGGTGTACCACATGCTGCGTCGTCAGGCGCTGCGCGGTATGCGCCGTCCGCTGATCGTGATGTCGCCGAAGTCGCTGCTGCGTCATCCGCTGGCGGTGTCCAGCCTTGATGAGCTGGCCAACGGCAGCTTCCAGCCGGCGATTGGTGAGATCGACGACCTCGATCCGCAGCAGGTGAAACGCGTAGTGCTGTGCTCCGGTAAAGTTTATTACGATCTGCTGGAGCAGCGTCATAAGAACGAGCAGACCGATGTCGCCATCGTGCGTATCGAACAGCTCTATCCGTTCCCGCACAAAGCGGTGCAGGAAGCGCTGAAGAATTACGCCCATGTTCAGGATTTCGTCTGGTGTCAGGAAGAGCCACTGAACCAGGGCGCATGGTATTGCAGTCAGCATCATTTCCGCGAAGTGGTTCCATTTGGTGCGTCACTGCGTTACGCAGGCCGTCCGGCTTCTGCTTCACCGGCCGTGGGCTATATGTCCGTACATCAACAACAGCAGCAAGACCTGGTCAATGACGCGCTGAACCTTGGTTAATTAAAAGGAAAGAAAATGAGTAGCGTAGAAATTCTCGTTCCCGATTTGCCTGAATCCGTAGCGGACGCCACGGTAGCCACCTGGCATAAAAAACCCGGCGACTCTGTGACCCGCGACGAAGTGCTGGTCGAGATCGAAACTGACAAAGTGGTACTGGAAGTGCCTGCCGCCGCTGACGGTGTGCTGGAAGCGGTGCTGGAAGACGAAGGCGCCACCGTAACATCGCGCCAGATTCTGGGCCGCCTGAAGGAAGGCAACAGCGGCGGGAAAGAGACCACGGCGAAAGTGGAAAGCAAGGAGTCTACGCCTGCACAGCGTCAGACTGCATCTCTGGAAGAAGAGAGCAATGACGCGCTCAGCCCGGCCGTGCGCCGCCTGATTGCGGAAAACAACCTCGACGCCAGCCAGATTAAAGGCACCGGTGTTGGCGGCCGTCTGACGCGCGAAGATGTGGAAAAACATCTGGCGAAGAAAGCCGACGGCGCGAAAGCGGCACCGGCAGCCGATGCGGCTCCGCAGGCCGTTGCCAACCGCAGCGAGAAGCGCGTGCCAATGACCCGTCTGCGCAAGCGCGTGGCCGAGCGTCTGCTGGAAGCGAAAAACAGCACCGCAATGCTGACCACCTTCAACGAAGTCAACATGAAGCCGATCATGGATCTGCGCAAGCAGTACGGCGATGCCTTCGAGAAGCGTCACGGCGTGCGTCTGGGCTTTATGTCCTTCTACATCAAAGCGGTGGTCGAAGCGCTGAAACGCTTCCCGGAAGTCAACGCGTCGATCGACGGCGATGATGTGGTGTACCACAACTATTTCGATGTCAGCATCGCGGTCTCGACGCCGCGTGGTCTGGTGACGCCAGTGCTGAAAGATGTTGATGCGCTGAGCATGGCCGACATCGAGAAGAAAATTAAAGAGCTGGCGGTGAAAGGCCGTGACGGCAAGCTGACGGTGGAAGAACTGACCGGCGGTAACTTCACCATCACCAACGGTGGTGTGTTCGGTTCGCTGATGTCTACGCCGATCATCAACCCGCCGCAGAGCGCGATTCTGGGGATGCACGCCATCAAAGATCGCCCAATGGCGGTGAATGGTCAGGTGGTGGTGCTGCCAATGATGTATCTGGCGCTCTCCTACGATCACCGTCTGATCGATGGTCGTGAATCTGTCGGCTATCTGGTCGCGGTGAAAGAGCTGCTGGAAGATCCGGCGCGTCTGCTGCTGGATGTCTGATTTTCGCCGGGCGCGCTGGCACGAGGCGCGCCCAAATTAACCCTGTTTAGATCTGAATGGATAGAACATCATGAACTTACACGAATACCAGGCGAAGCAGCTGTTTGCACGGTATGGTATGCCAGCACCGACTGGCTACGCCTGCACCACGCCACGTGAAGCCGAAGAAGCCGCCTCGAAAATTGGCGCAGGTCCGTGGGTGGTGAAATGTCAGGTTCATGCCGGTGGCCGCGGTAAAGCGGGCGGTGTGAAGGTGGTTAACAGTAAAGAAGACATTCGTGCTTTCGCTGAAAACTGGCTGGGCAAACGTCTGGTGACCTACCAGACTGACGCCAATGGCCAGCCGGTAAACCAGATCCTGGTTGAAGCGGCGACCGATATCGATCAGGAGCTGTATCTGGGTGCGGTGGTTGACCGTGCTACCCGTCGCGTGATCTTCATGGCGTCAACCGAAGGCGGCGTGGAAATCGAGAAAGTAGCGGAAGAAACGCCGCACCTGATCCACAAAATGGCGCTGGATCCGCTGACCGGCCCGCAGCCATACCAGGGCCGCGAGCTGGCATTCAAACTGGGCCTGACCGGTAAGCAAGTCAGCCAGTTCACCAAAATCTTCATGGGTCTGGCGACCATGTTCCTGGAGCGCGACCTGGCGATGGTTGAGATCAACCCGCTGGTGATCACCAAACAGGGCGACCTGATCTGTCTGGATGGCAAACTGGGTGCCGATGGCAATGCCCTGTTCCGTCAGCCAGAGCTGCGTGAAATGCGCGACCCAAGCCAGGAAGACCCACGTGAAGCCCACGCGACGCAGTGGGAACTGAACTACGTCGCGCTGGAAGGCAACATTGGCTGTATGGTCAACGGCGCCGGTCTGGCGATGGGCACCATGGACATCGTGAAACACCACGGTGGTCAGCCTGCAAACTTCCTTGATGTTGGCGGCGGCGCAACCAAAGAGCGCGTTACCGAAGCCTTCAAAATCATCCTGTCTGACGATGCTGTGAAAGCGGTATTCGTTAACATCTTCGGCGGCATCGTGCGCTGCGACCTGATCGCAGACGGCATCATCGGTGCTGTGGCTGAGGTGGGTGTCAACGTACCGGTCGTGGTACGTCTGGAAGGTAACAACGCCGAGCTGGGCGCGAAGAAACTGGCGGACAGCGGTCTTAACATCATTGCAGCAACCAGCCTGACAGACGCAGCACAGCGTGTTGTCGCTGCTGCGGAGGGTAAATAATGTCCATTCTGATCGACAAAAACACCAAAGTCATTTGCCAGGGTTTCACCGGTGGCCAGGGAACGTTCCACTCTGAGCAGGCGCTGGCCTATGGTACGCAGCTGGTTGGCGGTGTGACGCCAGGTAAAGGCGGCACCACCCATCTCGGTCTGCCGGTGTTCAACACCGTGCGCGAAGCAGTAGAAGCCACGGGCGCCACTGCTACCGTAATCTACGTGCCGGCACCGTTCTGCAAAGACGGTATCCTGGAAGCGATCGACGCGGGTATCAAACTGATCATCACCATCACCGAAGGTATCCCGACGCTGGATATGCTGACCGTGAAAGTGAAGCTGGACGAAGCGGGCGTGCGCATGATCGGCCCTAACTGCCCGGGCGTGATCACCCCAGGCGAATGTAAGATCGGCATCATGCCGGGCCACATTCACCAGCCAGGCCGCGTGGGTATCGTGTCGCGTTCCGGTACGCTGACCTATGAAGCGGTTAAGCAGACCACCGACATCGGCTACGGCCAGTCCACCTGTGTGGGCATCGGCGGTGACCCGATCCCAGGCTCCAACTTCATCGACATCCTGAAAATGTTCCAGGACGATCCGCAGACCGAAGCGATCGTGATGATCGGTGAGATCGGCGGCAGCGCTGAAGAAGAGGCCGCGGCGTTCATCAAAGAGCACGTGACCAAGCCTGTCGTCGGCTACATCGCCGGCGTAACGGCGCCGAAGGGCAAGCGTATGGGCCACGCCGGCGCCATCATTGCCGGTGGTAAAGGCACCGCCGATGAGAAATTTGCTGCGCTGGAAGCGGCCGGTGTGAAAACCGTTCGCAGCCTGGCCGATATCGGCGACGCGGTGAAAGCGGTACTGCCAGCGAAATAAGATTTTGCTGCTGAAAGAACAAAGCCACCTGCGGGTGGCTTTTTTTATGGCTGTCATGCACGGCCATTAGCCGTCCTCACACATTTGCAGTAAAAACGTAACGGCAACATTTTCTGCGGCTATGCTTACTTTGTCGTTGAGTAAAGAAGGGCAAAGAGGCGTGCTTTTTCCCGTCAGCGTCCAGGCGTCTGGCTGGCAAAGAGGTTAAATAATTACGGGAAAGGTAATTGTTTTCTTAATTGCGCTATCGATTTATGACAACTAATTAACAACAACTCTAACACTACATATCTGGAAAATTATTGTCTTAATCCAGATCAATAAAAGGCGATATATAGCAAACTTTACCGCTGGCTAAAAGCAACCCAACCGGTATAAATTGCGCTGCATCAATTCAGTCTTTTTCATCATTTTTCAGGAGTTTGTGCCAGGCGTTGTCATATCAATTCTGTCGCCTCCTCATCTTACTCCTGCTCGAAACAGGCTGAAGCGATCGGTTTTTCGGGGAATTTTCACCACTGTTACTCGCTCACTTCGGGCCGCAGTACGCATTGTGCTGTCGGTAACAAAACTGGAATCAATAATCAGTCGTTCCTGACCTTATTCTGCATCGCACTGCCCGCTGTTTGTGGTTGTTATTCGCAGGATGAGTTCATGCGAGGAGCAAGGAGTCATCATGTTAGATATTGTCGAGCTGTCGCGTTTACAGTTTGCCCTGACGGCGATGTACCATTTCCTGTTCGTGCCCTTAACGCTCGGTATGGCGTTTTTGCTGGCGATCATGGAAACGGTCTATGTCCTGTCGGGAAAACAGATTTATAAAGATATGACCAAATTCTGGGGCAAGTTGTTTGGTATCAACTTTGCGCTGGGCGTGGCCACCGGTCTGACCATGGAATTTCAGTTCGGTACCAACTGGTCTTATTACTCCCACTACGTCGGCGATATCTTCGGTGCGCCGCTGGCCATCGAAGGCCTGATGGCGTTCTTCCTTGAATCCACCTTTGTCGGCCTGTTCTTCTTCGGCTGGGATCGCCTCGGTAAAGTGCAGCACCTGGCGGTGACCTGGCTGGTGGCACTCGGCTCGAACATGTCCGCGCTGTGGATCCTGGTGGCGAACGGCTGGATGCAGAACCCGATCGCCTCCGAATTCAATTTCGAAACCATGCGTATGGAGATGGTGAGCTTCTCCGAGCTGGTGCTGAACCCGGTGGCGCAGGTGAAATTTGTGCATACCGTGGCCGCGGGCTACACCACCGGAGCGATGTTCATTCTGGGCATCAGCGCCTGGTATCTGCTGAAAGGGCGCGACATCGCGTTTGCCAAACGCTCCTTTGCGATCGCTGCCAGCTTCGGTATGGCTGCCGTGCTGTCGGTCATCGTGCTGGGTGACGAATCCGGCTATGAAATGGGCGACGTGCAGAAAACCAAGCTGGCCGCCATCGAAGCCGAATGGGAAACCCAGCCGGCGCCGGCGGCCTTTACGCTGTTTGGCGTGCCGGATCAGGCGACGCAGGAGAACAAGTACGCCATCCAGATCCCGTATCTGCTCGGTTTGATTGCTACGCGTTCCGTCGATACGCCGGTCACCGGCCTGAAAGATCTGCTGGCGCAGCATGAAGTGCGCATCCGTAACGGTATGAAAGCCTATGCGCTGCTGAACGAGCTGCGTGCCGGCAGTAAAGATCCGGCGGTGCGCAGTGAGTTTGAGACGCATAAACAGGATCTCGGCTACGGTCTGCTGCTCAAGCGTTATACCCCGGACGTGGCGAACGCCACGGAAGCGCAAATCCAGCAGGCAACGCAGGATTCCATTCCGCGCGTGGCACCGCTCTATTTTGCCTTCCGCATCATGGTGCTGTGTGGCGTGCTGCTGCTGGGCATCATTGCGCTGTCGTTCTGGAGCGTGATTCGTAACCGCATCGGTAAGAATCGCTGGCTGCTGAAAGCGGCGCTGTACGGTATTCCACTGCCGTGGATTGCCGTCGAAGCTGGCTGGTTTGTCGCTGAATATGGCCGTCAGCCGTGGGCGATCGGTGAGGTGCTGCCAACCGCAGTGGCTAACTCGTCGCTGACCGTCGGCGATCTGCTGTTCTCGATGATCCTGATCTGCGGCCTGTATACCGTGTTCCTGGTGGCGGAGATGTATCTGATGTTCAAATTTGCCCGCCTTGGTCCAAGTAGCCTGAAAACCGGCCGCTATCACCATGAAACAGTGCAGGCTGTGACTCAACCGGCGCGCGGATAAGGAGAGCGACCATGTTTGACTATGAAGTGTTGCGTTTTGTCTGGTGGCTGCTGATTGGCATTCTGCTGATCGGTTTTGCCGTCACCGACGGCTTCGATATGGGCGTGGGAATGCTGACCCGCATCCTCGGTCGCACCGATACCGAGCGTCGCATCATGATTAACAGCATCGCGCCGCACTGGGACGGTAACCAGGTCTGGCTGATCACTGCCGGCGGGGCGCTGTTCGCCGCCTGGCCAATGGTCTATGCCGCCGCGTTCTCCGGTTTTTACGTGGCGATGATTCTGGTGCTGGCCTCGCTGTTCTTCCGTCCGGTCGGCTTTGATTACCGGTCGAAGATTGAAGATATGCGCTGGCGCGGTGCCTGGGACTGGGGCATCTTCATTGGTAGCTTTGTGCCGCCGCTGGTGATTGGCGTGGCGTTCGGTAACCTGCTGCAGGGTGTGCCGTTCCATGCTGATGAGTACCTGCGCCTGTTCTACACCGGTAATTTCTTCCAGCTGCTTAATCCGTTTGGCCTGCTGGCTGGGGTGATCAGCGTCGCGATGATTCTGGCCCAGGGTGCGACTTACCTGCAGATGCGCACCAGCGGCGAACTGCACCTGCGTTCCCGCACCGCGGCGCAAATCAGCGCGCTGGTGATGCTGGTGGGCTTTGTACTGGCCGGCGTGTGGGTGAAATACGGCATTGATGGCTATGTGCTGAAAAGCGCAATCGATCATCACGCGGCGTCTAACCCGCTGGGTAAAGACGTGGTGCGTGAAGCCGGCGCCTGGCTGGTCAATTTTGAACAGATGCCGGTGCTGTGGCTGTTCCCGCTGCTCGGCGCGCTGCTGCCGCTGCTGACGATCCTGTGTTCGCGCATGGAGAAGGGCGCATGGGCGTTTATCTTCTCTTCGCTGACGCTGGCGTGCGTCATTATGACGGCGGGCATTGCGCTGTTCCCGTTCATCATGCCATCCAGCACCGTGCCAGGCACCAGCCTGACCATGTGGGACGCGACCTCCAGCATGCTGACGCTGCAGATCATGACCGTGGCCGCCATCATCTTTGTGCCGATTATTCTGGCTTACACCAGCTGGTGTTACTACAAGATGTATGGCCGCATCACCAAAGAACACATTGAGCGCAATACGCACTCCCTGTACTGATTGAGGAGATTGAGCATGTGGTATTTTGCCTGGATTCTTGGCACCTTGCTGGCCTGTGCGTTTGGCGTAGTCACGGCACTGGCGATCGAGCATGTGGAAGAGGGCGGCGCGCAGGACGACAAGCTCTGATGCGCAGCCTGATACAGACGCTGTATCGTCTGATGGATAAGGGCCCGCTGCGGGCCCTTTCACTGATTCTGGCGCTGTGGCTGGCCGGATGCGTCATCTGGCAGCCGGCGCGCTTTGCCGCACGCACCAGTGAGCTCGCTATCTGGCACGGATTATTGTTAATCTGGGCGGTGTGCAGCGGCGTGATCCACGGCACCGGTTTCCGGCCACAGCGTGCCCGCTGGAAGGCGCTGTTTGCCCCGCTGCCGGCGTTGATCGTGCTGGCGCTGGGAATTTACTGGTTCTACCATTAAGTTCTTTCTCAGCCCGCAAGGGCTGTTTTACCGCTGCTGACGTGAGTTTTTGTCAGCGGTTGGTCAGGAAATCTCCCAAAAATCCTTCCAGTTGTTAACGTCTGATAATTATTTTCTCCTGGCTCTGGCGGACCATTCCCAAGCCGATCTCACTTGCGTATAGTAGCAACGTTTAAAATGAGACCGGGATGTAGAGTGAGTACAACGCTGTTTCGCTGGCCGGTTCGGGTCTATTACGAAGACACTGACGCCGGTGGTGTGGTTTACCACGCCAGCTATCTTGCTTTTTATGAACGAGCACGTACCGAGATGTTGCGCCAGCACCATTTCAATCAACAGGCCCTGTTGGAAGAGCAGGTGGCTTTTGTGGTACGGCGCATGACGGTGGACTTTATTGCCGCGGCACGTCTCGACGACCTTCTGGAGATCCAGAGCGAAGTGACAGCAATGACGCGCGCAACCATGACGTTCTCGCAGCGTATCGTGAATGCTGAAGGCAAAGTGCTCAATGAAGCAGACGTCCTGATTGCCTGCATCAACCCACATCTAATGAAGCCGATTGCGCTTCCCAAGTCTATTGTCGCGGAGTTCAAGCAGTGACTGACATGAACGTTCTTGATTTGTTCCTGAAGGCAAGCCTTCTGGTCAAACTTATCATGTTGATTTTGATCGGCTTTTCTATTGCCTCCTGGGCAATCATCATTCAGCGCACCCGCATTCTTAACGCGGCGGGGCGTGAGGCCGAGGCGTTCGAGGACAAGTTCTGGTCCGGTATCGAGCTGTCGCGTCTCTATCAGGAGAGCCAGGCGCGCCGTGACGAGCTGAGCGGGTCCGAACAGATTTTCTACTCTGGCTTCAAAGAGTTTGCCCGCCTGCACCGCGCCAACAGCCATGCGCCGGAAGCGGTGGTCGAAGGGGCCGGTCGCGCCATGCGCATCTCGATGAACCGTGAACTGGAAGCGCTGGAAAATCATATCCCATTCCTTGGCACCGTCGGTTCCATCAGCCCGTATATCGGTCTGTTTGGTACGGTGTGGGGGATCATGCATGCCTTTATCGCACTGGGTGCGGTGAAACAGGCCACGCTGCAAATGGTTGCGCCCGGTATCGCCGAAGCGCTGATCGCCACCGCAATCGGTCTGTTCGCGGCCATTCCTGCCGTTATGGCGTATAACCGTCTGAACCAGCGCGTGAACAAGCTGGAGCAGGGCTACGACAACTTTATGGAAGAGTTCACGGCCATCCTGCATCGTCAGGCTTTCTCTACCGACAACAGCAAGTAAGTCGAGGTTAACGATGGCCAGAACCCGTGGTCGCGGGCGTCGCGACCTTAAGTCGGAAATCAACATTGTTCCGCTGCTGGACGTGCTGCTGGTGTTGCTGCTCATTTTTATGGCAACCGCGCCGATTATTACGCAGAGCGTGGAAGTGGACCTGCCGGACGCAACCGATTCGAAAACCGTTTCCAGCGACGATAATCCGCCGGTGATTGTGGAAGTGGCCGGGGTAGGGCAGTACAGCCTGGTGGTGGATCACGATCGTATGACGCAGCTGCCGCCGGAGCAGGTGGTGAGCGAAGCGCAGCGCCGTATTGAAGCCAATCCGAAGACGGTCTTCCTGATTGGTGGGGCGAAAGATGTGCCTTACGACGAAATCATCAAGGCGCTGAACCTGTTGCATCAGGCTGGCGTGAAATCCGTCGGTTTGATGACGCAGCCGATTTAACGCGAACCGTTTTTGGGAACCGAGAGTGTCGAAGGCAACCGAGCAGAACGAGAAGTTAAAACGCGCGATAATCATTTCGGTGATTCTGCACATCGTGCTGATCGCCCTGCTGATTTGGAGCTCGTTTAACGAACATATCGAAGCCAGCGGCGGCGGTGGCGGCAGTGATATCGACGCGGTGATGGTCGATCCTGGCGCGGTGGTTGAGCAGTATAACCGTCAGCAGAATCAGCAGAGTGACAGTCAGCGCGCCGAGCAGCAGCGCCAGAAGCAGGCACAGCAGCAGGCGGAAGAGTTGCAGCAGAAGCAGGCCGCTGAACAGCAGCGGCTGAAAGAGCTGGAAAAAGAGCGTCTGCAGGCGCAGCAGGAAGCCAAAGAGCAGGCGAAGCAGCAGGCAGAGCAGCAGAAGGCGGCTGAAGCAGCAGCGAAGCAGGCGCAGGAGCAGCAGAAAGCTGCAGAAGCGGCCGCAGCGAAAGCCAAAGCCGATGCCAAAGCGCAGGCCGATGCTCAGGCGAAGGCCGCAGCGGACGCGAAAGCCAAAGCGGAAGAGCAGGCGAAGCAGGCCGCTGCCGACGCGAAGAAGAAAGCGGAAGAGCAGGCCAAAGCCGCCGCAGCCGAAGCAGCGAAAGAGAAAGCCGCGCAGCAGGCGAAAGCGGCAGCTGAAGCGAAAGCCAAAGCGGAGGCAGAAGCCAAAGCTCAGGCCGCGGCAGATGCAAAAGCCAAAGCTGCACAGGAAGCCAAAGAGAAAGCTGCGGAAGCCGCGAAAGAGAAAGCGGCCGCCGAAGCCAAAGCGAAAGCTGAGGCAGCAGCCAAAGCCAAAGCGGATGCGGCGGCCAAAGCTAAAGCTGCCGCCGATGCGAAGAAGAAAGCGGCTGCCGAAGCGGCGAAGAACGAGAGCGATGTGGATGATCTGTTAGGCGGTCTCTCTTCCGGTAAGAATGCGCCAAAAAGCGGTGCGGCGTCCGGTGGTGGTGCGGCGGCAGGTCAGGGCAATCAGAAGAAGGCGGGTGCCTCAGGTGCTGAGGTCAATGCGTATCTGGGTCAGATCACCAGTGCGATTCAGAGCCGCTTCTACGATGCCGATCTGTATCGCGGTAAAAGCTGCGATCTGCGGATTAAACTGGCACCGGATGGTTTGCTGATTGACGTGAAAGCTGAAGGCGGCGATCCGGCGCTGTGTCAGGCGGCGATTACCGCAGCGAAGCAGGCACGCATTCCGAAGCCGCCTTCGCAGGCAGTATATGAAGTGTTTAAGAACGCACCGATGCGTTTCAAACCAGAATAATGCAGTAACGTACGGCAGGTTGAACTAAGGTTAGCTTGCCGTACTCTATGAGTACTCGTGTTTTTTCAGGAACTGTGCGAATTATCATGAACTCAGGTTCAGATAAGGGAGATAAGATGAAGCAGGCACTTCGTGTAACCTTAGGTTTTTTTGTACTGCTGTGGGCAGCGATGCTGCACGCGGAAGTACGCATTGAAATTACGCAGGGCGTGAATACCGCGCGCCCAATTGGTGTGGTGCCGTTCCAGTGGGCCGGTCCGGGCGCTGCACCCGAAGATATTGGTGGCATCGTCGCAGCAGACTTACGTAACAGCGGTAAATTCAATCCGCTGGATCGCTCTCGTCTGCCACAGCAGCCGACCAGCGCACAGGAAGTTCAGCCTGCCGCGTGGAGCGCACTGGGTATTGATGCCGTGGTAGTCGGGCAGGTTACGCCGAACGCCGATGGCAGCTACCAGGTGGCTTACCAGCTGGTGGATACCGGTGGCGCACCGGGCACCGTGCTGGCGCAGAATTCCTACAAAGTCACCAAACAGTGGCTGCGTTATGCCGCGCATACCGCCAGCGATGAAGTGTTTGAGAAGCTGACCGGTATCAAAGGCGCGTTCCGTACCCGTATCGCCTATGTGGTGCAGACCAACGGCGGTCAGTTCCCGTACGAGCTGCGCGTGTCTGACTACGATGGTTACAACCAGTTTGTGGTACACCGTTCGCCGCAGCCGCTGATGTCACCGGCCTGGTCGCCAGACGGCAGCAAAGTGGCTTACGTGACCTTCGAAAGCGGTAAATCGGCGCTGGTGGTGCAGACGCTGGCCAACGGCGCTATCCGTCAGGTGGCTTCTTATCCGCGTCACAATGGTGCGCCAGCCTTCTCGCCGGACGGCTCTAAGCTGGCCTTCGCCCTGTCGAAAACCGGTAGCCTGAACCTGTACGTGATGGATCTGGCCTCCGGTCAGACGCGTCAGGTGACCGATGGCCGCTACAACAGCACCGAACCTACCTGGTTCCCGGACAGCCAGACGCTGGCTTACACTTCGGATCAGGCCGGTGCGCCACAGATTTACAAAGTTAACGTTAACGGCGGAACGCCACAGCGTATTACCTGGGAAGGGGCTCAGAACCAGGATGCGGATGTGTCATCTGACGGTAAAACGATGGTGATGATCAGCAGCGCCGGTGGCGCGCAGCACGTCGCCAAACAGGATCTGGAAACGGGAGCCGTTCAGACAATAACGGACACGTTCCTGGATGAGACGCCAAGTCTGGCTCCTAACGGCACGATGGTAATCTATAGCTCTACTCAGGGGATGGGTTCCGTGTTGCAGTTGGTTTCAACCGATGGGCGTTTCAAAGCGCGTCTTCCGGCAACTGATGGACAGGTCAAATTCCCTGCCTGGTCGCCGTATCTGTGATGCATCGCTCCCTCGCCTGGCGGGGGAGTAAAATGTATGGCAAACAAAATAATAGGATAAAGAAATGCAACTGAACAAAGTGCTGAAGGGTTTGATGCTGGCTCTGCCGGTTATCGCGGTAGCTGCATGTAGCTCTCACAAAAACAACAACAACGATCAGACCGGTATGGGTGCTGACGGTGCATACGGCGCTGGCGCTGGCCAGAACGGCAACATGTCTTCTGACGAGCAGGCGCGTCTGCAGATGCAGCAGCTGCAGCAGAACAACATCGTTTACTTCGGTCTGGACAAGTATGACGTGCAGTCTGAATACGCTCAGATGCTGGATCAGCACGCTGCTTTCCTGCGCAGCAACCCATCTTACAAAGTGACCATCGAAGGTCACGCGGATGAGCGCGGCACCCCAGAGTACAACATCGCCCTGGGCGAGCGTCGTGCTAACGCCGTTAAAATGTACCTTCAGGGTAAAGGCGTGTCTGCTGACCAGATGTCTATCGTATCTTACGGTAAAGAGAAACCTGCTGTACTGGGCCACGACGAAGCGGCTTACGCTAAAAACCGTCGTGCCGTACTGGTTTACTAAGAGAATCACATGATTAGTAACTTCAGACTTCATCTGTTGAGTCTGTCGTTACTGGTTGGCGTAGCGGCCCCCTGGGCCGCTAATGCCCAGGCGTCAATCAGTAGCGTTGGCTCAGGCTCGGTCGAAGACCGTGTCACCACTCTTGAACGTATCTCCAATGCCCAGGCTCAGCTTCTGCAGCAGTTGCAGCAGCAGATGAGTGATAACCAAAGCGATATCGATTCGCTGCGCGGGCAGATCCAGCAGAACAGTTATCAGCTTAATCAGGTGATTGAGCGGCAGAAGCAGCTTTATCAGCAGATCGATAGTCTGAGCAGCAGTAATGGTGCGCAGGCCAGCGGTGGTGCGGATGCAGCAGCCGGTGCCGCAGCGGGAAACGCTGATGCGGGGAGCAGCAATACGGCTGCCGCTGCACCCGCACAAACCGGCGATGCCAACACCGATTACAATGCTGCCGTCGCGCTGATTCTTGAGAAGAAACAGTACGACCAGGCGATTACTGCGCTGCAGGCGTGGGTGAAGAAGTATCCGGACTCCACCTATCAGCCGAATGCCAATTACTGGCTGGGTCAGTTGTTTTACAACAAAGGCAAAAAGGACGATGCGGCCTACTATTTTGCCACTGTAGTTAAAAACTACCCGAAATCGCCAAAAGCGGCGGAAGCGCTGTTTAAGGTTGGGGTGATCATGCAGGAGAAGAACGATACAGCGAAAGCGAAAGCGGTCTACCAGCAGGTGATCAAACAGTTCCCTAACTCTGAGTCTGCTAAGCAGGCACAAAAACGGCTCGCTGCGATGTAATTGCTGCAGTTAAGACCGGATTTCGTCTGATTTCTGGTCTTGCCGCATGAAAGGTAAGCAGTTGAGACATTTAGCGGAAAATAAGGGTTGCGCCCTCCCGCTAAATCAGTAATATATGCCGCCGTTGCCGGGACATATCTTAACAAGTATCGGCAGCACTGAAGATGGGTCGTTAGCTCAGTTGGTAGAGCAGTTGACTTTTAATCAATTGGTCGCAGGTTCGAATCCTGCACGACCCACCATCTCAACCATTCAGTTTTGATGTCACTTCAGTTTGCTTCACAACCTTGATGGGTCGTTAGCTCAGTTGGTAGAGCAGTTGACTTTTAATCAATTGGTCGCAGGTTCGAATCCTGCACGACCCACCATCAAGTCGAAAGTTGTAAGCCACTTCCCGAGCGGGTCGTTAGCTCAGTTGGTAGAGCAGTTGACTTTTAATCAATTGGTCGCAGGTTCGAATCCTGCACGACCCACCAGTTATGTAGAAAGGCGCCCTAAAGGCGCCTTTTTGCTTTTTTACGAAGTTCGGTATGTTGCTTTGAGATCGTACTCAGGCCAGATAAGGCGGGGCGGATCGCAAAGGAATCTCACATCCCTGTGGATCGGCCTCGCCATCCATGGCTCGGACGCTTCGCTCCTTCCGCTCCCGCCTTAACTGGCCATCAAGCCTTGTCATTGCTTTAGATAATCGCACCCATGCTCAAAGAAGACGGAAGGGCCGGGCGGTGGAGTAAAGCTTCCGGCGCATGGATGCGCCGGCAGAGCCTACAGGGACGTATTTACGGCGACTTTACGGAACCGCCCGGTACTTTCGGCTGGCTGCAAGGTTTCAAGCTGATCTACTTTTTTACCTTATCCGGCGTCAGGCTCTTCCAGATATGCAGCACCGCGTAACTGCGCCACGGGCGCCACACCTGTGACATCTGCTCTGCGACCTTTGCGCTCACGCCGCCGAGATTATTGCGGATCGCAATGTCCTCTTTCGGGAAGGCATCCGGCCAGCGCAGGGCGCGCATGGCGATATAACTCGCTGTCCACGGCCCGACACCCTTCAGCGCCAGCAACTGCTGCTGCACCACGTCCGGATTAACCGCGCCATTGAAGCGCAGCGCTCCTGAGGCGCAGGCCCCGGCCAGTGCCTGGATCGCCTGCGCGCGGGCGCTCACAATGCCGAGGCTGGCGATATCATCCAGAGTTGCAGTAGCCAGTGATTCGGCCTCTGGCGGTAAGCGGGAGAGCGCAGGCCACGGCGTGGTGAGGGGCGCGCCAAAACGCTCCGCCACGCGACTGCTCAGCGTGGTCGCGGCTTTCACCGTCACCTGCTGGCCGAGGATGGCGCGGACCGCCAGCTCGAAGCCGTCAAAGGCACCAGGAACGCGCAAACCTGGATAGCGTGCCAGACTCGCAGCTAATAGCGGATCCTGGCTGAGCTGCTCGCTGATGCGCTGTGGCTGGGCATCCAGATCAAACAGATCGCGCAAGCGGCGCAGCAGGGCAGGCAGCACCGGCGTCAGCGTGGTAGTAAATTGCACCTTCAGCGCCTGCTTTTCCGGCAAATGGCTAATGCGCACCCAGCCACGACACTGACCGAGCGCCACAGTACGATGATAAACGCCCTCGCTGACCCACTCGACTTGCTTCATCACGCGCTGTTGCAGGAAATCGAGGATGGCGTCCCAGTCATAAGGAGGCCGGTAGCTGAGGCGCAGTTCGGCGCTCTCCTGCTCACCATTCAGGGTTTCCGTCTGAATCTGCTTACGCAGACGCGATGGCGTCATGCGATAGCGCGCCTGGAACACGTCGTTAAAACGGCGCAGGCTGCGAAAACCGCTGGCATAGGCAATCTCGGTCACCGGCAATGCGGTTTCAGTCAGTAGTTGCTTCGCCAGCAGCATACGCCGGGTTTGCCGCAGTTCAAGTGGCGACACGCCCAGCTCCTGCTGAATTACCCGTCTTAGCTGGCGTTCACTCAGGTCAAACTCGCTGGCGATCTCAGCCAGCGTCTCCTGTTCTTCCAGTAAGCCTTCTTCGATACGGCGAATCAGCCGGTCGGCGATGCGATGATGGCTATCGACCGGTGCCGAACCAGGTGCCAGCTCGGGACGACAGCGCAGGCAGGGGCGAAAGTGCGCCTTTTCAGCCGCTTCGGCACTGGTGAAAAACAGGCAGTTTTTCTGCATCGGCGCTTTCACCGGACAGATCGGACGGCAGTAAATACCGGTGGAGGTCACGCCGACAAAAAACACCCCGTCGAAACGGCTGTCGCGCGCCGTCAGCGCCTGATAGGCAATTTCAGGATCAAACATCATCGTCTCCGGCAAATAAACACCATCGTTGCGCAGGTGCGGATGGAAAACTGGCTGCTTTCGGACAGCTAACCAGTTTATGCTCATGGCCGAAAACAGCCAGTTTCGCTGCGCAAAAGTGCGATAATCATCCGCATAGCCCATGCCGGAGGTGCAACCATGTATCACGCTAAAATCATTACCACGCCCGTCGGAGAACTGACGCTCATTGCCACGGATCGCGGTCTGTCAGCCATTTTATGGGAAAACGAAGGCGCGCAGCGCGTGCCGCTGAAACCGATCGCGCGTAACGACCAGCATCCGATTCTCTGTGAGGCCGAACGGCAGCTGTGTCAGTACTTTGCTGGCGAGCGTCAGCAGTTTGACATACCTTACGACACCGTTGGCACTGCGTTTCAGAAAAAGGTCTGGCAGGCGCTGCTCACCATTCCGTTTGGTGAAACCCGCAGCTATCTGCAAATCGCGGAGCAGATCGGCAACCCGAAAGCGGTACGCGCCGTCGGGGCTGCCAACGGTAAAAATCCGTTGTCGATCATGGCGCCCTGTCATCGGGTTATCGGCAGCAACGGTAAGCTCACCGGCTTTGCAGGCGGCCTGGCGGTAAAAGCGTTTCTGCTTGAGCTGGAAAGCCCACAACAGGCGCAGGCCGGCGCGCAGCTGGTACTTCCCGCATAAAAATCACACGACAGGCTCGGTGTAATCCGCTATTGTGTTTAGCATATAAAACACGATGGCGGATTTAATGCCGCATCATCGTCCTGATGGGCGATTTTGTTAAATCGATAAAACGAGAGCCGTGTCATGAGTGCAATGTTTGATGCTGAAAGCGCCATTTATCCCTTCCCGCCGAAACCGGCGCGCCTCAGCCCGCAGGAAAAAGCCGGTTACATCGAAGAAATTAAACGTCTGCTCAAAGCACGCGATGCGGTGATGGTAGCGCATTACTACACCGATCCGGAAATTCAGGCGCTGGCCGAAGAGACCGGCGGCTGCGTGGCGGATTCCCTTGAGATGGCGCGCTTTGGCAGCCAGCATCCGGCGCAAACGCTGCTGGTGGCCGGCGTGCGTTTCATGGGCGAAACCGCCAAAATCCTTAGCCCGGAAAAAACCGTGCTGATGCCCACGCTGCAGGCGGAGTGCTCGCTTGACCTCGGTTGCCCGATTGACGAATTTAACCGCTTCTGCGATGCGCATCCGGATCGGACCGTGGTGGTGTATGCCAACACGTCGGCAGCGGTAAAAGCACGTGCCGATTGGGTGGTGACGTCCAGCATTGCGGTTGAGCTGATTGAATATCTCGACAGTCGCGGTGAAAAAATCATCTGGGCACCGGACCGCCATCTGGGCCGCTACGTTACGCAGCAAACCGGCGCTGATGTGCTGTGCTGGCAGGGGGCCTGCATCGTGCATGATGAGTTCAAAACCCAGGCGTTGCAGCGCATGAAAGCGCTTTATCCTGACGCGGCGGTGCTTGTGCACCCGGAGTCACCGCAGGCGATTGTCGAACTGGCCGATGCGGTCGGTTCCACCAGCCAGCTGATTCAGGCCGCCAAAACGCTGCCGCATCCGCAGATGATTGTGGCGACCGACCGCGGCATCTTTTACAAAATGCAGCAGGCGGTACCGGATAAAGAGTTACTGGAAGCGCCAACCGCAGGCGAAGGGGCGACCTGCCGCAGCTGCGCGCACTGCCCGTGGATGGCGATGAATGGCCTGCAGGCTATCGCTGAAGGGCTGGCGCACGGCGGCGCACAGCATGAAATTCACGTCGATGCGGCACTGCGCAAGGCAGCGTTGCTGCCGCTCAACCGCATGCTAGACTTTGCAGCACAACTCAAACTTACGCTGAAAGGGAACGCCTGAGGCGGTTTCATACAGGTGCAGATGATGGACTTCTTTAGCACACACAATATTCTGGTTCATATTCCGATTGGCGTCGGCGGCTACGATCTGTCATGGATTGAGGCAATTGGTACGCTGGCCGGCCTGCTGTGTATCTGGCTCGCCAGCCAGGAAAAAATTATCAACTACCTGTTTGGTCTGATTAACGTCACGCTGTTTGCGGTGATTTTCTTTCAGATTCAGCTGTATGCCAGCCTGCTGCTGCAGCTGTTCTTCTTTGTTGCCAACGTGTACGGCTGGTACGCGTGGAGCCGGCAGACCAGCAGCCATGAAGCGGCGCTGAAAATCCGCTGGCTGCCGCTGCCGAAAGCCATCGGCTGGGGCGCCGCCTGCGTGATCGCCATTGCGCTGATGACGCACTATATCGACCCGGTATTTGCTTTCCTCACGCGCACCGCGGTGGGTCTGATGCAGTCGCTCGGCCTTAACGTGGTGATGCCGCAGCTGCAGCCAGATGCCTTCCCGTTCTGGGATTCCTGCATGATGGTGCTGTCGATTGTGGCGATGATCCTGATGACGCGCAAATACGTCGAGAACTGGCTGCTGTGGGTGGTGATCAACGTTATCAGCGTGATGATCTTTGCGCGTCAGGGCGTGTATGCCATGGCGCTGGAGTACGCCATCCTGACGCTGATCGCGCTGAACGGCACGCGCCTGTGGATGCAGAGCGCACGGGAACAGGGTTCGCGCGCGCTGTCCCATTAGTGGTGGTGATGCGCGTGGCCTTCCAGCGCTGCGTGCTCGTGCTGCGTGCCGCTCTCCTCGCATAACTCGCAGTCCGGGCCGACGCAGGGCTGATACTCCATCTGCACCGTGGCATGGGCGATCTGATAATGTTGGTGCAGATACTGATGAATGCGTCGCAGCAGGCCGTCGTGATCGTACGGCGGAATCACCTGCACGTGCAGCGTCAGCACCGGCTTTTCGCCCACCTGCCACACATGCACATGATGTACATTGCGCACTTCATCAATGTGACGCGTCAGCGCCCGCGCCAGCTTATCCACGTCGATATGCGTCGGTGCGCCTTCCAGCAGCTCGTGCAGGCTCTCGCGCAGCAGCGCCCAGCCGCTGCGCACCACCAGCAACGCCACCAGCAGCGACAGAATCGGATCGATCGGCGTCCAGCCGGTCAGCATGATGATCACCGCTGCCACGATCGCGCCTACCGAACCCAGCAGATCGCCCAGCACGTGCAGCGCGGCAGCACGCACGTTGAGATTCTTCTCTTCGCTGCCGCGGTGCAGCAGCCAGAACGACAGCAGATTCGCCAGCAGGCCGGCAATGGCGATGCCGAGCATCAGCCCGCCTTCAATCGGCTCGGGCTGGTAAAAACGGCGCAGCGCTTCCCAGACGATCAGGACGGTAATCACCAGCAGCGCGATGGCGTTCACAAACGCTGCCAGCGTGGTCAGACGCAGTAAGCCAAAAGTGTGACGCGCATTCGGTTTGCGCCGGGCGAACTGCACGGCCAGCAGCGCCATCAGCAGCGCGGCGGCGTCGGTGAGCATATGTCCGGCATCTGCCAGCAGCGCCAGCGAACCGGACACCAGCCCGCCGATGACCTCGGCAACCATAAACAGCGCGGTGACGCCAAACGCGGCGGCGAGACGCGTGCGGTTGCCGCCGTGCTCACTGTGAGAATGAGTGTGTGCCATAACGTTCCAGTTGGTTAAGTAGCCTGTTCGTTAATGATATCAGTAAATTGAGATTATCAGGGTCAGGCTGATGCTGTTTTGCCGCGTCGGCCAGCTGCTGGCAGCGGGCGGCTACGTCGTCAATGCCGAGCATCAGCCAGCTGCCTTTCAGGCGGTGCGCCGCGCGCGCCAGCTGGGGCCAGTCTGCGGCCGCGCTCGCCTGCAGCAGCGCATCATGATCCTGCTGCAGCGTACGCTGCAGGGTATGGCAAATACGCGGGATGAAAGCCGGATTGTGCTGCGCCAGAATCTGCAGGCTGTCCGGCAACACCTGCAACGGATCGCGCACCGCCTGCGCCAGCAGCGGTGCAATATCCCGCAGAGTCACCGGCTTGACCAGCTGCGCTTCGTGCGCCTGCAGCGGCAGTTTCAGCAGCTGTACGTCGGCGGAGCACAGTATGCGCAGCGCAGGCTGCACGCGCTGGCGCTGACGGCGGCGCAGGATGCGCAGCAGCGTCAGGCCATCCGGGCGTGGCATCATCTGGTCGATAAACAGCACATCAAACGGCTGCTGCGCATCGGCCCGCAGCAGTTCGCGGCCATCCTCAAACACCGCCGCAGTAATGCCAAAGCTTGCCAGCTGCTGCTGCATCACCAGCAGATTGGTCGGGTGATCGTCGACAATCGCCACGCGCAGCTGCGGATAGTGCGGCCAGTGCGTGGCGTCATCCGCCGCCGATGCCGCACAGGGTTCCAGCGGCAGGCGCACGCTCACCGTGGTGCCCTGCTGCGGCGCGGACTCCAGCGACAGCGTGCCGCCCATGCGCTGTACAATCTCGCGACAGATAAACAGCCCGAGGCCGCTGCCCTGCACCGCATGGCGCTTGCCCGACGGCGCCTGATACCACGGTTCAAACAGCTGCGCCTGCTCGCTGAGCGGAATGCCGCTGCCGCTGTCGCTCACCGTCAGCGCGATATCCCCGTTGACCGCCAGCGTCAGGTGGATTTCGCCGTGGCGGGTAAATTTCAGCGCATTGGCCACCAGATTGTTCACCACCTGCTGCAGGCGATCGCTGTCGAGCATCACGCTGGCCGGCAGCGGGGTCAGCGCCGCCACGTGCAGCTGTGGCCCGCCATCGCGCATCAGCGGGTGATAAAACTGCTGTTGCTGCTGTAGCCACAACCTGAGATCGAGCGGGCGTGGCGTCAGGCGGAAGCTGTGATTCTCAATGCGCGCATGATCCTGCAAATCGTTCAGCAGCGTCATCAGCGACCGTGCGCTGCTGTGCATCAGATCGAGCCGCGCGCTCGGATGCTGCTGCTGCTCCAGCTCCAGCAGACCGAGAATCGCCTGCATCGGCGTGCGCAGCTCGTGACTGGCGGTGGCGAGAAACTGGCTTTTAGCGGCGTTGGCACGCTCCGCCTGCTCGCGCTGTAACCGCTCACGCCGCTGCTGCAGATAACGGCGCAGCAGCAATACCAGCAACAGCAGGATGATCACGGCGGCCGCAATTAAAATCAGCAGCGGCACATTGCGCATCGTCATGGTGGTGCCGGGCTGCGGCGGCTGCGACCAGCTGACGCGCATCTGGTTCAGCGTATCCGCCGGAATCTGCTGCAGCGCATGGTCGAGAAGGGCGCTCAGCTGCGGCTGCTGTGCGCTCACCTGCGGCGCCAGCGGCCAGGCGATATCGCTGGCCACAAACGCGAGATGCACGCGGTTGCCCTCATGGCTGGCCATGCGCCAGCGCGCCGACAGCACGTTATCCACCACTGCATCAATCTGGCCAGTGTTGAGGGCCTGCCACAGCTGGGCGCGATCGTCGAACAGCTGGGGCGCGATCTCAGCCGGAAGCAGACGCTGCGCCAGATCGCCACGCAGCACGCCGACGCGCTGAGCGTGCAGCGCGGACCAGTCCATCGGCTGCCTGTCGGACAGCGTGTAAATGCCCCAGATGGCGCGCCACACCGGCAGCGCGGTGCGGTTAGCATCGTCCCCGTACAGCGGCTGTAACAGGTTGAGCATCACCTGCTGCTGCTGCAACAGACTGGCGGCCTGCTGCGGACTATTGACCCAGCGCGGCGTGAAACGCAGGCCGGTGCTCTGGCTCAGCGCGTTAAGCAGGTCAATACCGAAGCCGCGCGCGTTGCCGCTGGCATCGCGATAGCTCCACGGCGCGTTATCGCTCTCGGCGGCATAAGGGATGGCATCCTGCTGCGCCAGCCACTGTTTCTCTTCGCCCGTCAGCATCAGGGTTTGCGTATCCTGATAGCGCAGCAGCGGTGGACTCCAGCGCTGCTGCACGCGATTGCTGAACTCCGCTGGCAGCAAACGCAGCTGGCGGTTGAGCCAGGCAATCAGCGCCGGATCGCGCGTCAGTGCGCGCAGCGACAGCTCACCGGCACCGGGATCGGCGGTGATTTGATAAATCTGTCCCTGCTGCAGCTGGCTGAGCAGGAAACCGGCGCTGGCTTCATCGGCCACCAGATAGTCACTCTGCTGGTTCAGCAGCGCATACAGCGCCTGTAAATTGCCGGGCAGCGTCTGCCAACGGTGGCGATGTGCAAAGTTTTCCGGCAGCTGCGCCAGCGTGTCGGCGGCGATGGTCAGCTGAGCGTTGTCACTGTTGAACATCACCGCGCGCTGGTTGTCGCGATTGCGGTAGATGCGCATCGGGCTGGTGAACCAGCTATCGCTGGTCAGTACGTCGGCGGGCAGATCGCGCTGGCGGGTGCTCAGCACCATGTCCACGTCGCCACGCTGCAGCGCCGCCAGCTGGGCGGCAAAGTCAGGATAGCCGTGCAGGCTGAATGTGCTGCCGCTCAGCTGGCTGAGGGCGCTGAGATAATCGGCATCAATGCCCCAGATGCGATCGCCGATGCGCATCGCCCAGGGCGCGCTGTTTTGCGCCGGCACCGCCACGCGCAGCACCGGTCCTGGCCACGGCTCGGCGTGCGGCGCGGGCATCATGGCGGGCAGCATCACGCTGCTGGCGGGTTGCAAGCCGGCGCGTGCCAGCAGACTGAAAAACAGCGCGAACAGTAGCAGCCAGCGTTTCACTGCTGCGCTTTCCACAGTTCTGCCAGCTCGACCACCGACTGCACGCCGGTCTTCTCAAGGATATTTTTCTTGTGGGTGCTGACGGTTTTATTGCTGATGTGCAGCTGTTCGCCAATCTGAATATTCGACAGCCCACGCACCAGCAGCGCCACAATCTGCTGCTCTTTCTCCGTGAGCGGTAGCGCAATGCGCTCCGGCAGCGGCGGAAACGCCTGCTGGCCGCCCAGCACCGCCAGAATCGCGCTCAGCAACTGCGCCATGCTTTGACTCTTCACCACATAGCCGGCCGCCCCGAGCGAGGCGGCGCTGAGCAGCGTGTGGCGGCTCTGCTGGGCCGAGTAGATCAGCACCGGACACTGCGGATGGCGCGCGCGCAGACGGCGCAACAGCTCCAGACCATCGCTATCCGGCAGGCCGATATCCAGCACAATCAGGTCAATATGATGCTGTTGCAGCAGCTGGCGCGCCTGGGCTTCGTCACCGGCGGCGTAAAGCTGTAATGGAATAGGGGCGTTGAGGCAGGCCGCTTCCAGCGCGACTTCAACTAAAGGGTGATCATCGATAAGCAGCAGCGCGGCCATGAAACAGTTCCTGTGAATTTCATAGCGTTAGCATAGCGGAAATAGGGCAGGGGAAAAACAACAGGGCGAGCCGAAGCTCGCCCTGCATCACGCTCCGCGTGGATTACTGTGTGGTGCCGTCAGTTTTGTGTTTAACGTGACCACCGCCTTCCTTGGTTTCAACTTTCTTGTTCATATCCGGGCAGCGACCATCTTTACACATGGTATTTTTGTGTTCCTGGCTGGCCGACATATTGCCAGAGGTCGTACCAGAAGTCGCGGCACTGTTGGTGTTCATGCTGCCGTTATTAATGTTGCTATTATCGACATTATTTGGCGGCAGATTCTCTTTCGCGCCGCCCGCGGCTGCGCCGGCTTCAGCTGACGCATTCGCCTGACCGTTGTTGTTATCCGCAGCCAGTGCTGCGCCGCTGCCCAAAGTCATCGCTGCCGTCAGAAAGATCAATGCAAACTTATTCATCATTATGCTCCTGTAATAAATGGATAGTTGCCGCGTGACACCCGCTGGTGCTGTTTGACGAAAAAAGCGTGCCGCGACGGAATTTAATTCCGTCATGAGTGTTCGGCATGAATATAAATAGCGAAAGCACCTCATTCCTCAGTGCTTACGTTTAAAAAGCTTAGTTCATAAACGAATAAATGCAAATCTGAGCGAGCCATTGGCGCACAGGACATAATTTACACCTGGTGCCTGAAGGGATACATTGGACGGGTTGCGCCCGGCGTACGCAGGGCCAGAAATTTGAATGGAATAAGTATGGATTACCAGAACGACGATTTACGCATCAGAGAGATCAAAGAGTTACTGCCCCCTGTTGCGCTGCTGGAAAAATTCCCCGCCACCGATAACGCTGCTCAAACCGTTGCCCAGGCCCGCCAGGCCATTCACCGCATTCTGCACGGTGAAGATGACCGCCTGCTGGTGGTGATTGGGCCATGCTCCATCCACGATACGCAGGCAGCCAAAGAGTATGCCGCTCGCCTGCTGACGTTGCGCGAGGAGCTGAAGGGTGAGCTGGAAGTGGTGATGCGCGTGTACTTTGAAAAACCGCGTACCACGGTGGGCTGGAAAGGGCTGATCAACGATCCTTACATGGACGGTAGCTTCCAGATTAACGACGGCCTGCGCCTGGCGCGTAAGCTGCTGGTGGATATCAACGACACCGGACTGCCGGCTGCCGGTGAGTTCCTCGACATGATCACGCCGCAATACATGGCGGATTTGATGAGCTGGGGCGCGATTGGTGCGCGCACCACCGAATCGCAGGTGCACCGCGAGCTCTCCTCCGGGCTCTCCTGTCCGGTCGGCTTCAAAAACGGTACCGACGGCACCATCAAAGTGGCGATCGATGCCATCGGCGCTGCCAGCGCGCCGCACTGTTTCCTGTCGGTCACCAAATATGGTCATTCGGCGATTGTCGAAACCAGCGGTAATGAAGATTGCCACATCATTCTGCGCGGCGGCAAAGAGCCAAACTACAGTGCGGAGCACGTTGCGGCGGTGAAAACCGGGCTGGAAAAAGCGGGCCTGCGTCCACAGGTGATGATCGATTTCAGCCACGCCAACAGCAGCAAGCAGTTCCAGCGTCAGATGGTGGTGGCCGCAGACGTGGCACAGCAGATTG
Organism: Pantoea sp. SGAir0184; assembly: GCF_043544755.1. Taxonomy (NCBI): domain Bacteria; kingdom Pseudomonadati; phylum Pseudomonadota; class Gammaproteobacteria; order Enterobacterales; family Erwiniaceae; genus Pantoea; species Pantoea sp. SGAir0184. The sequence goes on along the minus strand of NZ_CP028050.1, from coordinate 2,948,834 downwards.
CTGGCGGCGAGCAGGCGATTACCGGCGTGATGATTGAGAGCCACCTGGTGGAAGGCAACCAGAGCCTCGACAGCGGTAAACCGCTGGTGTACGGCCAGAGCGTCACCGACGCCTGTATTGGCTGGGACGACACGGAAAAAGCGCTGCGTCAGCTGGCGCAGGCGATCAAAACCCGTCGCGGCTAACGGCAGCGCACGGCATAAAAAAAGGCCAGACTCGCGTCTGGCCTTTTGCGTTTCAGCGTGAACTTACTTCGCTTTACCCTGGTTAGCAACGGCGGCGGCTTTCGCTGCGATCTCGTCGGCATCACCCAGATAGTAATGTTTGATTGGCTTGAAGTTCTCGTCGAACTCATACACCAGCGGTACGCCGGTTGGGATGTTCAGTTCGAGGATCTCATCTTCGCTCATGTTATCGAGGTATTTCACCAGCGCGCGCAGTGAGTTACCGTGCGCGGCAACGATCACTTTCTCACCGCTCTTGATGCGCGGCAGAATGCTCTCGTTCCAGAATGGGATCACGCGATCGATGGTCAGTGCCAGGCTTTCGGTGGTCGGCAGCTGCGCGTCGGTCAGGGATTTGTAGCGCGGGTCGTGGCCCGGGAAACGCTCGTCGTTACGATCCAGCTCTGGCGGCGTAACGGCAAAGCCGCGGCGCCACTGTTTCACCTGATCGTCGCCGTATTTGGCGGCGGTTTCCGCTTTGTCCAGACCCTGCAGCGCACCGTAGTGACGCTCATTCAGACGCCAGGTTTTCTCGACCGGCAGCCAGGCCTGATCCAGCTCATCCAGCACGTTCCACAGAGTGTGGATGGCACGCTTCAGCACTGAGGTGTAGGCAAAATCAAACACGAAACCTTCTTTTTTCAGCAGCTGACCGGCTGCTTTGGCTTCGGTGCGACCCTTGTCGGACAGATCCACGTCGTACCATCCGGTGAAGCGGTTTTCCTGATTCCACTGGCTTTCGCCGTGGCGCACCAGAACCAGCTTAGTTACGGCCATAGCTTTACTCCTTAATGCTTAATGTTTCGATGATGATAGAAACCGGCTGCGGCCGCTGATTTCAGCGGCACACTGATAGCGCCATACCATAGCGGAAAACAGCGCACGGCGTAAGCCTGTCGGCACCGCAGTGCGCGTTTTTCAACCGGCGCTTAGTGCGGGGTGAAGCGATAACGCGTCACGGAGTGCCATGTGTCGCCGGGCTGCAGCCAGCAATCAGGCTGCGGCCACTCGCTATGGTTGGGCGAATCCGGTAAAAACTCACTCTCCAGAGCGATGCCCTGGAAAGCAGTATAGCTGCCCTGTTCACGGGCGCGCGTTCCCTCCAGATAGTTGCCGGAGTAGAACTGCAGCGCCGGCGCGGCGGTGAACACGCTCACGCTAAGTTTGTCGTCCGCTGACCACAGCTGCGCAGCAGGCTGGCTGCTGTCACCGGCGGTGGTGAGCAGAAACGCGTGATCGTAACCTTTCACCGCGCGCTGATCGTCATCGGCCAGGAACTCATCCGCCACGCGTTTCGGCTGGCGGAAATCAAAGCTGGTACCGTCTACCGCTTTCAGCGGCGCATTGGGAATGCCTGCGCTGTCCACCGGCAGATAACGATCGGCCTGCAGTTGTAAGCGATGCTGGCGCGCGTCGCCATGATGCGCATCAAGGTTGAAGTAAGCATGGTTGGTCAGGTTGACCGGACAGGCCTGATCGGTCTGCGCTTCATAGCGAATCGACAGGCAGTTATCGTCATCGAGCTGGTAAATTACATCGGCAATCAGATTGCCGGGGTAGCCCTGGTCGCCGTCCGGCGAATCAAGACGATAGTGCACTTCGCTGTCACTCTGGCTGAGAATCTGCCAGCGGCGCTTGTCGAAACCCTGCGGCCCGCCGTGCAGCTGGTGCGGACCCTGATTGGCCGCCAGCAGCCGGTTAAGCGGCTTCAGCTCAGCGAAGGCGATGCGGTTCGCGTAACGCCCGATGGTGGCACCGAGATAAGCATCCTGATGCAGATAGTCGGACGGCGTGGCGCAACCGAGCAGCGCTTCGCGCACGCTGCCGTCCTGCATCGGCACGCGCGCCGACAGCCAGGTGGCGCCCCAGTCCATAAAGGTGGCGACCATGCCGTTGCGGTTGCGCAGCACGGTGATGCGCCACGGCTGGCCGTCCGGCGCATGAGAGTTGACGTCGCTTACCATTGGCCGGCTCCTGCTGAGGCTTTACATACGTAAAAGGTCTCTTTGATGCCGGTCTGCGCTTCGTACTGCTGCGCCACCGCCGCTTTCACCTGATCGACCAGATCGGTTGGCATCAGGGCGACAATACAGCCGCCGAAGCCGCCGCCGGTCATACGCACGCCGCCGCGCGGGCCGATTTCCGCTTTAACAATCTCCACCAGCTGATCGATGGGCGGCACGGTGATCTCAAAATCGTCGCGCATTGAGGCGTGCGAGGCGGCCATCAGCTCACCCATGCGTTGCAGATCGCCGCTGCTCAGCGCGTCCGCCGCTTCCAGCGTCCGGGCATTTTCGGTGATCACGTGACGCACGCGTTTGGCCACCAGCGGATCGAGCTGCTGTTCTGCCGCCGCAAACTCCTCCAGCGTCACGTCGCGCAGCGCCTTTTTGTTGAAGAAGCGCGCACCGGTTTCGCATTGCTCGCGGCGGGTATTGTATTCGCTGCCCACCAGATTACGACGGAAGTTCGAGTTGATGATCACCACCGCGACATCCTCCGGCATGGATACGGCGCGCGTACCCAGCGTGCGGCAGTCCAGCAGCATGGCGTGATCCTGCTGGCCGAGCGCTGAAATCAGCTGATCCATGATGCCGCAGTTGCAGCCAACAAACTGGTTTTCCGCTTCCTGCCCGTTAACGGCAATCGCTGCGCCGTCGAGCTTCAGCTGATAGAGCTGCTGGAACACGGTGCCCACCGCCACTTCCAGCGAGGCGGACGAGCTGAGACCGGCACCCTGCGGCACGTTGCCGCTGATCACCATATCCACGCCGCCAAAGCTGGCGTCGCGCTGCTGCAGATGTTTCACCACGCCGCGCACGTAATTGGCCCACATCGGTTCGCTGAGCGGCTCAATCGGCGCATCCAGCGAGAAGCTATCCTGCTGATTGTCGTAATCCACTGCCACCACGCGCACCTGGCGATCGTCGCGGCGGGCGCAGGCAATCACGGTCTGATAGTCAATGGCGCAGGGCAGCACGAAGCCGTCGTTGTAATCGGTATGCTCGCCGATCAGGTTCACCCGGCCCGGTGCCTGAATGCTGTGGCTCGGCGCATAGCCGAAGGTGTCAGCGAAAACCTGTTGAGTGATCGATTTTAAAGACATTTATTGTTCCTCGCGGAAATGGATAGCGCTGACAGAGCGCAGACGTTCTGCTGCCTGTTCCGCCGTTAAATCACGTTGGGTCTCGGCCAGCATCTCGTAGCCAACCATAAATTTTCGTACCGTGGCGGAGCGCAGCAGCGGGGGATAGAAGTGCGCGTGCAGCTGCCAGTGATCGTTGGCTTCGCCGTTAAACGGCGCGCCGTGCCAGCCCATCGAATAGGGGAACGAGCACTGGAACAGATTGTCGTAACGGCTGGTGAGCTGCTTGAGCGCCAGCGCCAGATCGGTGCGCTGCGCCTCATTAAGATCGGTAATGCGTTTCACGTGCGTTTTAGGCAGCAGCAGGGTTTCAAACGGCCAGGCCGCCCACCACGGCACTACCGCCAGCCAGTGATCGGTTTCAACCACGGTACGGCTGCCGTCCTGCAGTTCGCGCGTTACGTAATCCACCAGCAGCGGCGTACCTTTATCGGCAAAGTAGCGGCGCTGGTTGTCATCCTCTTTTTGCGCTTCATTCGGCAGAAAACTGTTGGCCCACACCTGACCGTGCGGATGCGGATTCGAGCAGCCCATGGCTGCGCCTTTGTTTTCAAATACCTGCACCCACGGATAGTGCTGACCGAGTTCAGCGGTCTGCTCCTGCCAGGTATGCACGATGTCCTGCAAGTTGTGCAGCGGCAGTTCGGGCAGGGTTTTGCTGTGATCCGGCGAGAAGCAGATCACCCGGCTGGTACCGCGCGCGCCTTCACAGCGCATCAGCACATCATCGCTCTGCGGCGCGTCCGGCGTATCGGTCATCAGCGCGGCGAAGTCATTGGTGAACACGTAAGTGCTTTTGTAATCGGGATTTTTGTCGCCGGTGATACGGGTATTACCGGCGCACAGGAAGCAGTCCGGATCGTGTGCGGGCAGTTGCTCCAGCGCTGGCGTCTCCTGCGCACCCTGCCACGGACGTTTGGCGCGATGCGGTGACACCAGCACCCATTGATCGATCAACGGGTTATAGCGGCGATGCGGATGATCGACCGGGTTAAATTTTTGCATAACAAGTCCTGGTAATCGGCAAACAGAAGAAAATCACTGCCTTCAACGTAGCATAACGGTGGCGCTGAAAGCGTGATCCAGTCTGGATAAATGGTATCGTTTACACAAGGTGACGATTCTCATTTTGTGGGTTTATGCGCAGCGTTTGCTGAATAATGCGGCAGGCTAGTGGTAGCGGTTACATTTTTAGAGGAAGAAATCTGTCAGGTGCGTACTGTTGCTGCCGGGCCGCCATGGATGGCGACCCGCTCATCAATGAAAACTAACGCAACGCCTCCTGCTGATAAGCATAGCCCGCGCCCTGTTTTACAAAACTCAGGCGGTGGGTAATGCACTGCGGCGCGTCTTCGGCGTGGTGGGACACAAACATCAGCTGAGTACGGCCTTCGCCGATCAGCACATCCACAAAGCGGCGCACCAGCTGGCGGTTAATGGGATCGAGCCCCTGCAGTGGCTCATCCAGGATTAACAGCGTCGGGTGCTTCACCAGCGCGCGCGCAATCAGCACCAGCCGCTGCTGGCCCCACGACAGGCTATGAAACGGCGCATCGGCCAGCGCATTGTCCATGCCAAGCAGCGCCAGCCACTGGCGCGCCAGCGCTTTCTGCCGATCCGATACCGCCTGATACAGGCCGATCGAATCAAAAAAGCCCGAGAGGATCACCGTACGCACATTACAGCTGACGCGGTAATCCAGATGCAGGCTGCTGCTGACGTAACCGATATGCTGCTTGATGTCCCAGATGGTTTCACCGCTGCCGCGGCGAATACCAAACAACGTTAAATCATTGCTGTAGCCCTGCGGATGATCGCCGGTGACCAGGCTGAGCAGGGTCGATTTACCCGCCCCGTTGGGGCCGATGATCTGCCAGTGCTCGCCGGGATTGACCTGCCAGTTCAGGCCGTCGATCACCGCGTGATCGTTATACGACACCACGCCGTTGCGCAGGATAACGCGCGGCGCATCTGCCGCCAGCTGCGGCAGCTGATCCGGCTGGTCCGGCTCCGGCAGCGCCATGCCCTGCAGGCGTTCGCTGTGCGCCAGCTGCGCCACCAGCGCTTCGGCGAGAATCGCCTGGCGCGCGCCCACGTGCGTCAGCGTGCACTCCGCCAGCACGCCGACCTGCTGGACAAAATCCGGAATATCGTCAAAGCGGTTCAGCACCAGCACCACGGTGTAGCCGTCGCGATGCAGCTGATGCAGCGTATCGGCAAGGCTGGCGCGCGATGCCACATCCAGACCATCAAAAGGTTCGTCGAGGATCAGCAAATCCGGCTGCGCCATCAGCGCCTGACACAGCAGCGTTTTGCGCGTTTCGCCGGTAGAAAGGTATTTGAAGCGGCGAGTCAGTAAAGCGCTGATGCCAAACTGCTGGGCCAGCGCCTGCGCCCGCGCCTCATCCTTTACTTCATCCTGAATGATCTCCAGCGCGGTGCGGCCGGTGTCATCTTCGCCTTCACTCAGCAGATCGGTGTTGTTGCGCTCCCACTCCTGCGTCACCAGCTGTTGCAGCTGCTCCAGCGACAGACGGGTGCGGCGCTGAAAATCCTGCCGCAGCTCGCCCTTTGCCGCCGTCAGCTCGCCGGACAGCGCGCGCGCCAGCGAAGATTTACCGCTGCCGTTGGCACCGACAAAGGCCCAGCTTTCGCCGCTGTGCAGGGTTAAGTCCGGCAGGGTCAGGGTACGGCTATCGCTCAGGTGAAATATGCCTTGCGAAATTTGCAATGAGGCCATGATTTGTTCCGTTTTCTGCATCAAGTCGCTCAGTTGTAGCGAGCCAGCGAAATGAAGTCAAATCATGGCGGCCAGATCAGAGCAGTGTGGCGATGATGGCGTGTTCTGCATTAAAACAGGCGGTCACGGCCCTGCCGGGCTGCAGATTATGCTGGTGAAGTGCCTGGCTGGGAACGGTGGCGCACAGCATTTCACCGCCCGCCAGCGCAATCATTACTTCACTCTGCGTCTCGCCAGGTTCGATGGTGTGGACAAGGCCCGGCAGCTGGTTATCGCCCTCTGCGGCGTCAGGCGTCAGGCGGATCCACGGCGCTTTGATCAGCACCAGCACCTCTTTACCGCTGTCGAGCTGCAGCCGCTCCGCGCTGCGTTCGGTCAGGGCCACCTGCAGGCGCGTCACGCCGTCGTTCAGCAGTACCTCAACATGCTGCTGCACCTGCTGACGATCGCGCGCCTGCACCGTGCCAAACAGCTGGTTGCGCGCGCTGGTTTGCAGGGAAAAGCGGGCGATCGCCGCCAGCAGGCTGTCAAGCGGCAGGCTGTCGTTTTGCAGCACGTCAAAGGCTTTTTGCTGGATCTGCTCCATCAATTGAAACAGCTGAATCAATCGCTCGCCGTAGCGCGTCAGCCGCGCACCACCGCCGCCTTTGCCGCCGGTCGCGCGTTCGACCAGCGTCTGATCCGCCAGCTGATTCATCTCATTGATGGCGTCCCAGGCGCTTTTATAGCTGATGCCCGCCAGTCTGGCGCCCTGGCTGATGGAGCCGGTTTCCTGCACGCGCCTGAGCAGCTCGATACGGCGCGGATCGGCAAACAGTTTCTGCTGAAGACGGATGTGAAGAGAGAGTTCTGCCTGCATGTCAGCTCCTTAGGTGAATGCGCCAATTGTAAGGCCTAAAGTAAAAGCACGAAAAGGGCAGTGCCTTTTTTTCTCGAGCCGTTACAATCACTTTTTTACTCTTTGCGCGAGGTTTCCATGCTGGAACTGTTAAAAAGCCTGGCGGTCGCCATCATCATGGTGCCCATCGTGATGGCGATTATGCTGGGTCTGATTTACGGCCTGGGTGAAGTCTTTAACGTCATCTCTAAATTTGGCCGCCGCGACGACCGTCCCGCCAATAGCTCACACCACTGATTTTTAACGCCCGCACGCTGCGGGCGTTTTGCCCTTAACTTCCCGCCGTTTTTGCCGATATAAAGCTCATGACAGCTTTCAGGCTCGCGTTGTATTATCAACTATATAACGTAACCTGGAGTTCTCTATGCAAAATACGCTTTATCACTGGGCGGCCGCGGCCGTGGTCACCGTGTCGCTGTCGGGTCAGGCGCTGGCGGCGGAGAAAATTACTGTGTTCGCTGCGGCCTCGCTGACCAATGCGATGCAGCAGATTGCCACGCAATATCAGCAAAAAAGCGGCGTTGAAGTGGTATCCTCATTCGCTTCCTCATCGACGCTGGCGCGGCAAATCGAGCAGGGCGCCCCGGCGGATCTGTTTATCTCTGCCGATCAGCAGTGGATGGACGATGCAGCGGCGAAAAACAGCGTGATCGGCAGTACGCGTCACACGCTGCTGGGCAATGATCTGGTGCTGGTGGCGGCAAAAAGCGCTAACGCGCAGCCGGTGACCATCAATGCGCAGACCCAATGGCAGAACCTGCTTAAGGGCGAGCGCCTGGCGGTGGGCGATCCGGATCACGTGCCGGCAGGTATTTATGCCAAAGAAGCGCTGCAAAAGCTGGGCGCGTGGGACACGCTGGCTTCACGGCTCGCACCGGCTAACAACGTGCGTGCCGCGCTGGCGCTGGTGGAACGCCGCGAAACGCCGTATGGCATCGTGTACGGTTCCGACGCGGTAGCCAGTGATAAGGTGCAGGTGGTCGGACGCTTCCCCGAAGCGAGTCACAAACCCGTAGAGTACCCGATGGCGGTGGTCAGCGATCACCAGAACGCAGCGGTGCAGGCCTTCTATGACTATCTGCAGGGGCCGGATGCCGCTGCCGTGTTTAAACAGTATGGATTTACGCCGAAGAGATGATACTGAGCGATCCCGAATGGCAGGCCGTGTTCCTCAGCCTGAAAGTTTCCTGCGTGGCGGTGCTGTGCAGCCTGCCGTTTGGCATCCTGATGGCCTGGATTCTGGCGCGCTGCCGCTTTCCCGGCAAAACCCTGCTCGATAGCCTGATTCACCTGCCGCTGGTGCTGCCGCCGGTGGTGGTGGGCTATTTGCTGCTGCTGACGCTGGGCCGGCGCGGCCTGATTGGCAGCTGGCTGTATGACTGGTTCGGTATCACCTTCGCCTTCAGCTGGCGCGGTGCGGTGTTGGCCTCCGCAGTGATGGCGTTTCCGCTGATGGTGCGCGCCATTCGTCTGGCACTGGAAGCGGTAGACAGCCGGCTTGAGCAGGCGGCACGTACCCTGGGCGCGGGCCGCTGGCGGGTGTTTTTCACCATCACGCTGCCGCTGACTTTTCCGGGCATCATCGTGGGCACCGTGCTGGCGTTTGCCCGCTCGCTGGGTGAATTTGGCGCCACCATTACCTTTGTCTCCAACATTCCTGGCGAAACCCGCACCATTCCGTCCGCCATGTTTACCCTGATTGAAACGCCCGGCGCGGAAGGCACCGCGGCGCGGCTGTGCGCGGTGGCGATTGCGCTGGCACTGCTGTCACTGGTGGCTTCGGAGCTGCTGGCGCGCTGGGGCCGCAAGCGGCTGGGAGCGGCCTGATGCTGAAAATCAACATTGCGCAACAGCTCGGTGAGCATCAGCTCAACGTCGATGTGGAGATTCCGGCCAGCGGCATCACCGCTATCTTTGGCGTGTCCGGAGCAGGAAAAACCTCATTAATCAATGCTATCAGCGGCCTGACGCAGCCGCAGAGCGGCCAGATTGCGCTTAACGATCGTCTGTTGTTTGACCGCGACAGCGGCATCAATCTGCCGCCGGAAAAACGCCGCATCGGGTACGTGTTTCAGGATGCGCGGCTGTTTCCCCATTATCGCGTGCGCGGCAATCTGCAGTATGGCATGGCGCCTAAAATGAAAGCGCAGTTCGGGGCGCTGGTGACGCTGCTGGGACTGGATGCGCTGCTGGATCGCTATCCGGCCTCGCTGTCGGGTGGTGAAAAGCAGCGCGTGGCGATGGGCCGGGCGCTGCTGAGCGCGCCGGATATCCTGCTGATGGACGAACCGCTGGCGTCGCTCGATCTGCCACGCAAGCGCGAGCTGATGCCCTATTTGCAGAAGCTGGCGAAGCAGGTGGAGATTCCGCTGCTGTACGTGACCCACAGTCTGGAGGAGATTGTCCAGCTGGCGAATCAGGTGCTGGTGCTGGATAACGGTAACGTCAAAGCCTTCGGCGCGCTGGAAAAAGTGTGGGGCAGCAGCGCGATGCGGCCCTGGCTGCCGGCGGCCGAGCGCAGTAGCGTGCTGCGCGTGCAGGTGCTGGAGCAGCATCCGGATTACCCGATGACCGCGCTGTCGCTTGGCGATCAGCACATCTGGGTCAGCCGGGTGAATCAGCCGGTGAAAAGCGTACTGCGCATCCGTATCGCCTCGGCGGACGTGTCGCTGGCGCTGCAGCCGCCGCAAAACACCTCGATTCGCAATATTTTACCGGCGCAGGTGGTGGAGCTGCTGGAGCTGGACGACCAGGTCGAAGTGAAACTGCGCATCGGCGTCAGCGAGCTGTGGGCGCGCATTTCACCGTGGGCGCGCGACGAGCTGAATATCCGGCCCGATCAGTGGCTGTATGCGCAGATCAAGAGCGTGTCGATTACCGCGTAACACAAACCGGACGACAACGCGGTACGTCTGGTCTGCGGATCAGCGCGATTAATCGCGCCGCTACCGGATGTGCCATGTACCGCTGCAGTAATCACCCGTTGCACCCTCTGGAGCGGCGCGCTTTTTTCCGGTCACCCTACAGATACCTTGTGCCGCGACCAGCCTGGCGTTACAGCACTTCCTGGTAGATCACCTGCGCAATGCCCGGCTCAAGGTTGGTGCCGATCACTTTGCGCGCGCGTGCTTTGATGGCGTCATCGGCATTGCCCATCGCCACGCCCAGCCCGGCCTGCTCCAGCATGCTAAGATCGTTGTAATTGTCGCCAAACGCCAGCACGTCCTGCATGCTCAGACCCTGGCTCGCCACCCACTGCGCCAGGCGTTTGCCTTTGCTGTTGCCGGCCTGAGCGATATCGACCTGATCGTGCCACGACCATTCACACGCCAGACCCAGCTCGCGTTCGGTGCGCTCGGCAAACTGCTGCAGCGCGCGGGTATCCGGATGCGACAGGGCAAATTTCCAGATCGACTGCGCGTCGTGCGCCGCCTGCGCCAGGCTCGGCACCTGCACAAACAGCGGGCGCTGCGCTTCCGGCAGCGACTGCGCCCAGTTGAGGGTGCGCGTCACATGGCCGGTCGCTTCCTGGTACAGCATCGCATCATCGACATACAGCAGACCGTGAATATTCTCCTGATCGAGCATCTCAATCACCCGCGCCGCCTGACTTTTCTCCAGCGGATCGGCCGCCAGCACCCGTTGCGCCTGGTAATCGTACAGGTACGTACCGTTACAGCAGATGGCGGGCGTTGTCAGCTGCAGCGACTGATAAAACGGGTGAATCGCGCAGTGATGGCGACCGGTGACGATCAGCACCTGAACGCCAGCCTGTTGCGCGCGGGCTAAGGCTTCAAGGGATTCTGGCAGGATGGTTTTGTTTGGGGTTAGCAGGGTGCCGTCGAGGTCAAGGGCGATTACGCGGTAGCTCATTACACTTTCCGTCCGGAGTTAGCAAAGCATTAAGTCTACACCCGCCAGCGGCCCTGAGACAAAAAGCAGGGCACAAATCAGCCCAGCGCGCGGCGGTGAAACGCGCTACAGTTACTGTTTTTCATCAGGCAGCGAATAAGGAAAACGCATGAAACAAGTCGTGTATACCGCCAGTCCCGAGAGCCAGCAGATCCACGCCTGGCAAATGCAGGAAGATGGCGCACTGACGTTATTGCAGGTCACGGATGTGGCCGGCCAGGTGCAGCCGATGGTGGTGAGCCCGAAGAAAGATTTTCTCTATGTCGGCGTGCGTCCGAATTTTCGCGTACTGGCGTACCGCATTGCGGCCGACGGTACGTTAAGCCTGGCCGGTGAAGCGCCGCTGCCGGGCAGCCCGACTCACATTTCTACCGACCGCCAGGGCAACTATCTGTTCTGCGGCTCCTATAACGATGCCTGCGTCAGCATCAGCCCGATTGGCAGCGACGGCCTGCCGCAGGCGCCGCTGCAGGTAATTAACGGGCTGGAAGGCTGCCATTCGGCGAATATCGACCTCAGCAACCAGACGCTGTTTGTACCGGCGCTAAAGCAGGATCGCATCTGCCTGTATCAGCTGCAGGCCGACGGCACGCTGGCACCGCGCGCGCAGCCACAGGTGACCACCGTAGAAGGCGCCGGCCCGCGTCATATGGCGTTCCACCCGAACGGTGCCTATGGCTATGTGGTTAACGAACTGGACAGTACCGTCGACGTCTGGGCACTGAACAATGTTAACGGCCAGGTCGAGCGCGTGCAGAGTCTTGATATCATGCCGCCGGGCTTCAGCGATACGCGCTGGGCAGCGGATATCCATATCACCCCGGACGGTCGCTTCCTGTATGCCTGTGACCGCACCAGCAGCACGCTGACCGTGTTCAGTATCAGTGAGGACGGCTCGGTGCTGACGATTGAAGGTTATCAGCCGACCGAAACTCAGCCGCGTGGCTTTAACATTGATGGCAGCGGTCAGTATCTGGTGGCGGCGGGGCAGAAATCGCATCACATTGAAGTCTATCGCATCGGCGAGCGTGGCCTGCTGCAACCGCTGGCGCGTTACGCCGTGGGTCAGGGGCCGATGTGGGTAGTGATTCACGCGCTGGACTGAGGAACACTATTCGGTCATGCAGGGTCGCCATCTACGGCGACCTCTGCTGGGGTGCGCAGCGATGCGCACCTTATGTAATCAGGCGTATGTCACCGTGATCGATGCGCTGGCCAGCGCGTGGAAGTGCACGTTGAAGCCGACCATCGCGCCGCTGGCACCTTCGTCCACCTCAATTTTCTCCACGTCCAGCGCATGCACCGTAAAGATGTAGCGATGCGATTCGCCCTGCGGCGGCGCTGCGCCACCGTAACCGCTCTGGCCGAAATCGGTACGCGTCTGAATGGCACCCTCTGGCAGTTCCGCCACGCCGGAACCGGCGCCCTGTGACAGCACGGTCACCTCAGCCGGAATATTGGCGACCACCCAGTGCCACCAGCCGGAGCCGGTCGGGGCATCCGGATCGTAGCAGGTCACCACAAAGCTTTTGGTGCCGGCCGGCACTTCATCCCATGCCAGGTGCGGCGACAGATTATCGCCCTGGTAACCCATGCCGTTAAACACGTGGCGCTCGGGCATTTTATCGCCATCGTTAAAATCCTGGCTCACTACGCGCATGATCTCTCCTTTCCTGTTGTGTACTGCTTTCCATGATGGTGGAAAATGGCGGCGAGTGCCAGCGGTGTCAGGGCTGAAAGTGGCCGTCCACCGCCAGTGCAGCGCTTAGCGCCGCCGTCAGCTGCGTCAGCTGTGCGGCAGAAATCAGATAAGGTGGCATCAGGTAAATCAGCTTACCGAACGGGCGAATCCATATGCCGCGTTCCACGAAGAACTGCTGCAGAGCCGCCATGTTCACCGGCTGATGGGTCTCAATCACGCCAATCGCCCCCAGCACGCGCGCATCTGCCACCATCGGATGGCCGCGCAGCGGCAGCAGTTCCGTTCGCAGCTGCTGCTCAATCGCCGCCACCTGCGCCGGCCAGTGCCCTTCGTTGATTAGCTTCAGGCTTTCGACCGCCACCGCACAGGCCAGCGGATTGCCCATAAACGTCGGACCATGCATAAAGCAGCCCGCCGCGCTGCGGCTGATGGTATCGGCGACGTCGCGCGTGGTCAGGGTGGCGGAGAGCGTCAGGGTGCCGCCGGTCAGCGCCTTGCCGAGGCACAAAATGTCCGGCGTGATGCCGGCGTGCTCGCAGGCAAACAGCTTGCCGCTGCGGCCGAAGCCGGTGGCGATCTCATCGGCGATCAGCAATAAACCGTAGCGATCGCACAACGCCCGCACCTGTTGCAGATAGCGTGGATGGTAGAAACGCATGCCGCCGGCACCCTGCACGATAGGTTCGAGGATCACCGCGGCGATGCTGCGATGGTGCTGCTCAATTAGCCGGGCGAAATCGGCAATATCGTTGTCATCCCAGTCATCGTCAAAGCCACACTGCGGCGCGCGGGCGAACAGATGCTCGGGCAGGTAGCCGCGCCACAGGCTGTGCATGGAGTTTTCCGGATCGCAGACCGACATGGCGGCAAACGTATCGCCGTGATAACCGCGTTGCAGCGTAAGGAATTTCTGCCGCGTCTCTCCGCGACCCAGCCAGTACTGCAGCGCCATTTTCATCGACACTTCGACGGCGATCGAGCCGGAATCGGCGAGGAACACGCACTCCAGCGCCTCGGGCGTCATGGCGATCAGCTGGCGGCTCAGCTCCACGGCTGGCGGATGGGTGATGCCGCCAAACATCACGTGTGACATCTGCGCCATCTGCTGCTGCAACGCCTGATTGAGGCGCGGATGGTTATAGCCGTGGATCGCTGCCCACCACGACGACATGCCGTCGACCAGCTCACGTCCATCGGCCAGCTGTAGCGTGCAGCCGTGCGCGGCCACCACCGGGTAGCACGGCAGCGGATCGCGCATTGAGGTGTAAGGATGCCAGATATGCTGGCGGTCAAAGCGGAGGTCGTCCTGTGTGAACATCTGTCTTGTAAACCATTTTGAAAAGATTTAGTTTACAAGTATAACCACGTTAATCGTCAGGATGAACCCCCTTTTTTGGAGTAAGCAATGGCTAATCGCTGGACACTGGCTCAGGCTCAGGCGCTATTTGATAAACCTTTTCTCGAGCTGATGTTTGAAGCACAGCAGGTGCACCGCCAGCACTTCGACCCGCGTCAGGTGCAGGTCAGCACGCTGCTGTCGATCAAAACCGGCGCCTGTCCGGAAGACTGTAAATACTGTCCGCAGAGCGCGCGTTACAAAACCGGGCTGGAAACCGAGCGCCTGATGGAGGTGGAAGCGGTGCTGGAATCGGCGCGCAAGGCCAAAGCAGCCGGCTCCAGCCGCTTCTGCATGGGCGCAGCGTGGAAAAACCCGCACGAGCGCGACATGCCGTACCTTGAGCAGATGGTGCAGGGCGTGAAAGCCATGGGCATGGAAACCTGCATGACGCTGGGAACGCTCGACCACGATCAGGCGCAGCGGCTGGCCAGCGCCGGGCTCGATTTTTACAACCATAACCTCGACACCTCGCCGGAGTTTTACGGCAGCATCATCACCACCCGTACCTATCAGGAGCGTCTTGATACGCTGGATAAAGTGCGCAACGCCGGCATCAAAGTGTGCTCGGGCGGCATTGTCGGGCTGGGCGAAACGGTCAACGACCGCGCCGGTTTGCTGGTGCAGCTGGCCAACCTGCCCACGCCGCCGGAGAGCGTGCCGATTAACATGCTGGTGAAAGTCAAAGGCACGCCGCTGGCGGATAACGATGACGTCGAGCCGTTCGACTTTATCCGCACCATTGCCGTGGCGCGCATCATGATGCCAACCTCGCACGTGCGCCTGTCGGCCGGTCGCGAGCAGATGAGCGAACAGACCCAGGCGATGTGCTTCATGGCGGGTGCCAACTCGATTTTCTACGGCTGCAAGCTGCTGACCACGCCGAACCCGGAAGAGGACAAAGATCTGATCCTGTTCCGCAAGCTGGGCCTGAATCCGGAGCACACCGCCACGACTGCAGGCGATAACGAACAGCAGCATCAGCTCAGCGAGCAGTTGCTGCACGCCGACAGCGCGCAGTTCTATAACGCGGCCGTGTAAATGTGGTCTGAACGTATTGCGCAGGCGCTGACGGCGCAGCGTGCCGCCGACGGCTGGCGGCAGCGGCGGCGCATTGAGCACAACAGCGTGCGTGAAATTACCCTCGACGGGCAGCGCTATCGCCACTTCTCCAGCAATGATTACCTCGGGCTGAGCCAGCATCCGGCGGTGATGGCCGCCTGGCAGCAGGGTGTGCGCGAGGCGGGCGTCGGTGCCGGCGCTTCCGGCCACGTCACCGGCTACAGCCGTCACCATGCGCAGCTGGAGCAGCAGCTGGCGTCCTGGCTCGGCTACCCGCGCGCGCTGCTGTTTATCTCCGGCTTTGCCGCCAACCAGGCAGTGATCCATCTGCTGGCGCAAAAGTCGGATCGCATTATCGCTGACAAACTGGCGCACGCCTCGCTGCTGGATGCCGCCAGCCACAGTCCGGCAACGCTGCGCCGTTTTGCCCACAACCAGCCGGCCAGCCTGGCGAAGCTGCTGGCGACGCGCGCGGAAGGCGGCACGCTGGTGGTGACCGAGGGCGTATTCAGCATGGATGGCGACAGTGCGCCGCTGGCTGAACTTGCCGCCGAAACCCGGCGCGCGGGCGGCTGGCTGCTGGTGGACGATGCGCACGGCATTGGCGTTACCGGTGAGCAGGGACGCGGCAGCTGCTGGCAGCAGCAGGTGAAACCGGAATTGCTGGTGGTGACCTTTGGTAAAGGCTTTGGCGTCAGCGGCGCCGCGCTGCTGTGTGATGACGCCACCGCAGATTACGTCGAGCAATTCTCGCGCCATTTAATCTATTCCACCGCCATGCCGCCGGCGCAGTGCTGTGCGCTGCTGGCGGCGCTGGCGCAGATCCAGCAGGGCGACGCGCTGCGCGCGCGGTTGCAGCAAAATATTGCCCGCTTTCGCGCGGGAGCGGCGCAGTTGCCGTGGCAGCTGATGGCCTCTGACAGCGCCATTCAGCCGCTGATCGTTGGCGAAAACCGTGCCGCGCTGGCGCTGTCACAGCGGCTGGCGCAGGCCGGTTGCTGGGTAAGCGCGATCCGGCCACCGACGGTGCCGCCGGGTACCGCGCGGCTGCGCATTACGCTCACCGCGGCGCATCATCCCGAAGATATCGACGCGTTACTGGAGGCACTGTATGACGCTGCAGGTGAATAAACAGGCGGTGGCGCAGGCGTTTGGCCGGGCGGCCGCGCACTACGAACAGCATGCTCAGCTGCAGCGCCAGAGCGGCGAGGCGCTGCTGGCGCTGGCGCCGGCCGGATTTGGCCCACAGCTGCTGGATGCCGGCTGCGGCACCGGCTGGTTCAGCCGCTACTGGCGCGATCGCGGTCGCCAGGTCTGCGCGCTGGATCTGTCACCGGCGATGCTGCAGGCGGCGCGCGAACAGCACTCGGCGCACGACTATTTACAGGGCGATATCGACCAGTTACCGCTGGCAGATAACAGCGTCGACGGCGTCTGGAGCAACCTGGCGGTGCAATGGAGCAGCGATCTGCGCACCGCGCTGCAGCAGTTTCTGCGCGTGACGCGCCCGGGCGGCAGCGTGCTGTTCTCGACGCTGCTCGACGGCTCGCTGCAGGAGGTGCACCAGGCGTGGGCGCAGATCGATGGTCGGCGTCACGCCAATCGCTTCCTCAGCGGCGATGCCTTTGCCCTGGCGACCGCGGGCCTGCCGCTGCGCAGCCAGACGCAGATCGTCACGCTGCACTTCCCAAGCGCGCTCAGCGCCATGCGCTCGCTGAAAGGCATCGGCGCAACGCATCTGCACGATGGGCGACACGCGGCTCTGCTGACGCGCCCGCAGCTGGCGCAGCTGGAGCAGCACTGGCCGCAGGATGCGCACGGCTATCGTCTCAGTTATCACCTGATGTATGGAGTTTTACAAAAATGACACGCTGGTTTATTACCGGAACTGACACCGAAGTGGGCAAAACAGTCGCCAGCGGCGCTCTGTTGCAGGCGGCCAGCGCTGCGGGATTACGCACTGCTGGCTACAAACCGGTGGCCTCCGGCTGCGAGATTACGCCCGACGGCGTGCGCAACAGCGACGCGCTGGCGCTGCAGCGCTACAGCAGCCTGGCGCTGAGCTATGAGCAGGTAAACCCGCTGGCGTTCATCGAACCGACGTCGCCGCATATCGTCAGCGCGGAAGAGGGCAGACCGATTGAATTTGCGCAGCTCTCCGCTGGCTTACGCGCGCTGGAGCAGCAGGCTGAATGGGTGCTGGTGGAAGGCGCGGGCGGCTGGTTCACGCCGCTGTCCGCGACGCAAACTTACGCCGACTGGGTCGCCGCCGAGCAGCTGCCGGTGATTCTGGTGGTTGGCGTGAAGCTCGGCTGCATCAACCACGCCATGCTGACGGCGGAAGCGGTGAAGACGCGCGGGTTGCGCCTCGCCGGCTGGATTGCCAATGACATCCAGCCGCCGGGTAAGCGACATGCGGAATATCTGGCGACGCTACAACAGCGCATTGCGGCCCCGTTCCTCGGTGAGATTCCGTGGCTGAGCAGCGCGGCGCAGCAGGCCGACTGTGGCCGTTACCTTACCCTGCCACAGTAAATGGCGCGGCGGCGCAGCACTCTGCGCCGCAGGCTACCGACGCTAGGTGGCCGTTAGCCACTTACTCACCGTTACATCATCCAGCTGCGCCACGCTGCCCTGCGCCACGTTGCGGCCACGATGCAGCAGCAGAAAATAGTCTGCCACGCGGCGAATGAACGACACATGCTGTTCCAGCAGCAGAATCGTCAGGCCAT
This sequence comes from Pantoea sp. SGAir0184, assembly GCF_043544755.1. NCBI lineage: Bacteria > Pseudomonadati > Pseudomonadota > Gammaproteobacteria > Enterobacterales > Erwiniaceae > Pantoea > Pantoea sp. SGAir0184. Next base: position 2,931,023 of record NZ_CP028050.1, on the reverse strand, counting down.
AGTCGCGGTTCAGGCGGCGAATCAGATTCCCCATCTCCTCCTCCAGCCACGGCGACATGCCTTCGGTGGGTTCATCGAGGATCAATAGTTTCGGCTGCAGCACCAGCGCGCGCGCCAGGGCCAACTGCTGCTGCTGATCCATCGGCAGTTCGCCACTGCGCTGATGACGCAGCGAGTAGAGCGCCGGAAACAGATCGAACACCATCTCGGGAATGGCGCGGCTGCGATCGTCCTGTGCCGCCATCAGCGCAATCAGCAGGTTATCTTCCACGCTCATCTGGGAAAAGATGTGGCGTCCCTGTGGTACGTAGCCGATGCCCATGCGCGCGCGTTGCTCAGCAGGCTGCAGCAGCAGGTTTTCCGGCGGCGCGCCGTCTTCCTGCCAGGTCATCGATCCACTATTAATGGGCAGGCGACCCATAATACAGTTCACCAGCGTGGTTTTGCCCATCCCCGGGCTGCCCAGCACGCCGGTGCAGGTGCCTGGCGGCAGATCGAGATCCACATCCCATAAAATATGGTTCTGACCGTAAAATTGATTCACCGAACGTAAACTCAGCATCTGACATTCTCCTTCCAGATTATTCGCCTGAATGCTCCCGCTCTGTGTCGTCTGGCATACAGTCATGCACAATGGCTATTGGGACACTGCTGTCGCCGGCGGCGCTTGTTCATCCTGCCGGCATGGACTCGTCACTCCACCGTTAATTCACTGCAATTCCCAGGCCAGATCCGCCAAAGCAGCCTCAACCGGGGTAAAAGGCAGCGAAACTCGCCATAATTGATGAGTAAAGCTTAACAATTGCCCGCAGTAATAACTCGCCTGCACTTTGACGGTGCTGACTGCTTAACGTTTCTGGTGCATCTGTACTGTCATAAGGCAGGGACTGAAGAAATAAGTGGCCTTAACGCTGGGCTTTTTCCCGTTACGGCACGATGGGGTACGCCAAAAGAATAGTTAAAGCCGCACGGGATGATGGAAAAATAATCGCAAAAAAAATTTTTTCGCACGGCAGGATAAGCGAGGGGAAAATTATACACAGCCGATGGACGTGGGGCTGGATTCAGTTATCCACTATTCCTGTGGATAACCTTGTGCATTAGCGACTGAAAACCGGGCGCAAGCGAGGAAATACGCGGGTTGCATACATAATGCTGCGAAACTGGGCTTTTGAGTCAATCTCTTTTAAATCAGCAGGTTATTTAAAAGCAAGCCTGAGAATTGTCTGGCTTGTCATCAGACTGCAATTTAATGACGCTCTATTGACAATTGTTAAAAGCGTTGCTCGTCTGGGGATAACCTTGCGCAACAAACGCTTCCGGATTACCGCATAAATTACGCTGAAGCGAATCGCGGCATCTCCCCATCATCGTGCAGCATATCTGTAATTATATCCAGTATTTTTTTCTGGCAAAATCGCCATAGCAGAGTAGAATTACCAGCCTGCCCGCCGACTTCTTCAGCAGGAACCGTAATACCATGAGTAAAGCCTTTAAACTCAACTCCGCTTTCAAACCTTCAGGCGATCAGCCTGAGGCGATTCGTCGCCTTGAAGAAGGGCTGGAGGATGGACTGGCGCACCAGACGCTGCTGGGAGTTACCGGTTCAGGAAAAACTTTTACCATCGCCAACGTCATTGCCGATCTCAACCGGCCGACCATGGTAATGGCACCGAATAAAACGCTGGCGGCACAGCTGTATGGTGAGATGAAAGAGTTCTTCCCGGATAACGCGGTCGAGTTCTTCGTCTCCTACTACGACTACTATCAGCCGGAAGCCTACGTGCCCAGTTCGGATACCTTCATCGAGAAAGATGCGGCGGTAAACGAGCACATCGAGCAGATGCGTCTCTCTGCCACTAAAGCGATGCTGGAGCGCCGCGACGTGATTGTGGTGGCGTCGGTTTCTGCTATCTACGGCCTGGGCGATCCCGATCTCTACCTGAAAATGATGCTGCATCTGACGCGCGGCATGATCATCGACCAGCGCAGCATCCTGCGCCGCCTCGCAGAACTGCAGTACACCCGCAACGATCAGGTTTTCCAGCGCGGCACCTTCCGCGTGCGCGGCGAAGTGATCGATATCTTCCCGGCGGAATCCGATGACATTGGTCTGCGTGTAGAGCTGTTTGATGAAGAGGTTGAGCGCCTGTCGCTGTTCGACCCGCTGACCGGCCAGGTGATCTCGGTGATTCCGCGTTTCACCATCTACCCGAAGACGCACTATGTGACGCCGCGCGAGCGTATTCTGCAGGCGATGGAAGAGATTAAGGATGAGCTGGCGGTGCGGCGCAAAGTGCTGCTGGAGAACAACAAACTGCTGGAAGAGCAGCGCATCACCCAGCGCACCCAGTTTGACCTCGAAATGATGAACGAACTCGGCTACTGCTCGGGCATTGAAAACTATTCGCGCTATCTCTCCGGGCGCGGACCGGGCGAGCCGCCGCCGACGCTGTTTGATTACCTGCCGGCGGATGGCCTGCTGGTGGTCGATGAATCCCACGTGACTATTCCGCAGATTGGCGGCATGTATCGCGGTGACCGCGCGCGTAAAGAGACGCTGGTGGAGTACGGTTTCCGCCTGCCGTCGGCGCTGGACAACCGTCCGCTGCGCTTTGAAGAGTTTGAAGCGCTGGCACCGCAGACCATTTACGTCTCGGCCACGCCAGGTAACTACGAGCTGGAGAAATCGGGTGGCGACGTCATCGATCAGGTGGTGCGGCCTACCGGTCTGCTCGATCCGATCCTTGAGGTGCGTCCGGTGGCGACCCAGGTCGACGATCTGCTGTCGGAGATCCGTAAGCGCGTCGAAATCAACGAGCGCGTGCTGGTCACCACGCTGACCAAGCGCATGGCCGAAGACCTCACCGAGTATCTTGAAGAGCACGGCGAGAAGGTGCGCTATCTGCATTCCGACATTGATACCGTTGAGCGTATGGAGATCATTCGCGATCTGCGTCTCGGGGAGTTTGACGTGCTGGTGGGGATCAACCTGCTGCGCGAAGGGCTGGATATGCCGGAAGTGTCGCTGGTGGCGATTCTTGACGCCGATAAAGAGGGCTTCCTGCGCTCCGAGCGCTCGCTGATTCAGACCATCGGACGCGCGGCGCGTAACGTCAACGGCAGAGCGATTCTCTACGCAGATAAGATCACGCCGTCGATGGCGCGGGCGATGGAAGAGACCGAGCGCCGCCGCGAGAAGCAGCAGCGTTATAACGAAGAGCGGGGCATTGTGCCGCAGGGCCTGAACAAGAAAATCACCGATATTCTTGAGCTGGGCAAAAACGTGGTGAAAACGCGCGGCAAAGGCAAAACGGCTTCACGCACTGCCGCCGAGGCTGAGGCCAGCTATCTGGCGCTCACGCCCCAGGCCATGCAGAAGAAGATCCACGAGCTGGAAGGGCAGATGCAGCAGCACGCGCAGAACCTGGAGTTCGAAGAGGCCGCGCGGGTGCGCGACCAGCTGCACGAGCTGCGTGAACTGTTTATCGCCGCCTCTTAATGTGAAACCGGCGGTCGCGTTGCGCGCCGGCTAAACCGCCTGAATGGCATGTTCCAGCGCGCGGCGCAGCAGCTGGCGGTCGTGACGATAGCGGATATCGGCGGCTTCCAGCGGTTCGCGCACGATCAACCGATCAGTGACGCCGCGCGTGTCTGCTGACGGGCCGACCACTACAGCGTCAATCACCCGTTTGCCAATGGCTTTTTCCATCATCGCCAGCTTGTCGGCGACCGTCAGGCTGGCCGCCGCCGGACTCAGTTCGCGCCCGAGATTTCCGATGAACACCATGGTGGCGGGCGTCCGGCGCAGCGCGCGTGCCATCTCCTCCATCAGCAGAATCGGCATCAGGCTGGTGTAAAAGCTGCCGGGACCAATCAGGATCAAATCGGCCTCGGCGACGGCGTCCAGCGCTTCACGCGTCGGCACCACATTGGGGTGCAGCATCAGCTCTTCCGGCGCCTGCTTCATTTCGTCAATCGCCGTTTCACCGTACACCATATTGCCTTCGCTATCCTGCGCGACCAGGTCCACCGGCTGCTCTGACATCGGAATCAGAAACGCATCCACCTTCAGCAGGTTGCGGATAATGTTGATGGCTTCCAGCGGACGCACGCTGAGATGATCGAGCGCTTTCAGGATCAGATTGCCCAGATTATGCCCGGCCAGTTCGCCGTTGCCGGTAAAGCGATACTCGAACATGGCAGAGGCCACGCTGGGTTCGGTGATCAGCTGATTAATGCAGTTGCGCATGTCGCCCCAGGCAATGCCGCCTTCTGAACGGCGTATGCGGCCGGTGGATCCGCCGTTGTCGGTGGTGGTGACGATGCCGGTCAGGCGTGAGCCCAGCGGCGCCAGCGCCGACATCACGCGGCCAAGGCCGTGGCCGCCGCCGAGTGCCACCACGCGATCTAAATCTGCCAGGGTACGATTCATGCTGCTCCTTAAAACGCCGCACGTGAGGTGCAGACGGCGTTCAACTGATGTGTATCAATATCTGTCGCGCATTTTACCGTATCCTGTCGCGAAAATGCGGTGAAATAACGTTATGTATCAATATATATAGCGATAAATGCCGATGGATGCGAGCGTCAAATCGCGCTACCATTTGCTTTAACCGTGTTGTCCACAATGACAACAGACTCCCAAGCCTTGCGTTCCTAAGTCGTGTGATATGGATGCCTGGCCGCAGCCGCGAGCTGCCAGGGTGCAGAAAGAAATGACTGCATCTCCCGTACTTTGGAAAGGTGTTCAGGTGCCACAATTTACAGATGCCTATGCGCGCAGCTTTTATTATCTGCGCCTGTCGGTCACGGATGTGTGTAACTTCCGTTGTACCTACTGCCTGCCCGACGGCTACCGGCCGAACGGCGTGCACAACAAAAGTTTTCTCTCGCTGGATGAGATTCGTCGCGTGACGCGTGCCTTTGCGGCGGCGGGCACCGAAAAAGTGCGCCTGACCGGCGGCGAACCCTCGATGCGGCGCGACTTCACCGATATCATTGCCGCCGTGCGCGACAACGCGGCAATCCGCCAGATCGCCATGACCACCAATGGCTACCGCATGGCGCGCGACGTCGGCGCCTGGCGTGCGGCAGGCCTCACCCATATCAATGTCAGCGTCGACAGCCTCGACGCACGGCAGTTTCACGCCATTACCGGGCAGAACAAGTTTCATGAAGTCATGGCGGGGATTGATGCGGCCTTTGATGCCGGTTTCAGCACCGTCAAAGTCAACAGCGTGCTGATGCGCGACGTCAACAGCCACAGTCTGGAGACCTTTCTGGCGTGGATCCGCACCCGGCCGATTCAGCTGCGCTTTATCGAGCTGATGGAAACCGGCGAGGGCGGCGATCTGTTCCGCCGTCATCATGTGTCCGGCGAGGTGATCCGCGATCAGCTGATCATGCAGGGCTGGCAGCGCCAGCCGCGCGGGCGCAGCGATGGCCCGGCCCAGGTGTTCCGCCATCCGGATTATCAGGGTGAAGTTGGCCTGATCATGCCGTATGAAAAAGATTTCTGCGCCAGCTGTAATCGCCTGCGCGTATCGGCGATCGGTAACCTGCATCTGTGCCTGTTTGGCGACGGCGGCGTACCGCTGCGCGATCTGCTGGCCTCCGACGATCAGCAGGCCGAGCTGCAGGCGCGCATCGCTCACAGCCTCGGGCAGAAAAAGCAGACGCATTTCCTGCATCAGGGCAATACCGGCATCACGCAGAATCTCTCCTTCATTGGTGGCTAAACACAGGAGTTACGGCCATGGGTAAACCTTCCGGCGATTTTGTCGCCTTAAATGCGGCGGTGATGACCGTCTCTGACAGCCGCGACGCCAGCAGTGACAGCTCCGGCGACTATCTGCGTGAGGCGCTGACTGAAGCCGGGCATCAGGTGGTCGATCACGCCATTGTTCCGGACAACCGTTATCGCATCCGCGCCACGCTGTCGCGCTGGATCGCCAGTGAAGATGTGCAGGTGGTGCTGATTAACGGCGGTACCGGCTTTAACAGTAAAAACAGTACGCCGGAAGCGCTGCTGCCGCTGCTGGATCGCGAAATTGACGGCTTTGGCGAACTGTTTCGCATGATCTCCTACGAGGAGATTGGCAGCGCGACGCTGCAATCACGCGCGGTGGCCGGTCTGGCCAACCAGACGCTGCTGTTCGCCGTGCCGGGCTCAACCGGCGCCTGCCGCAGTGCATGGGAGCGGATCATTGAAGCCCAGCTGGATGCGCGTACGCGTCCGTGTAATTTTGTCTCACATTTGAAGAAGTTATAAGCATGTCCTCGTTAACCCATATCAACGCGGCCGGCGAAGCCCACATGGTGGACGTCTCCGGCAAAACTGACACCGTGCGAGAAGCGCAGGCGGAAGCCCTGGTGCTGATGCAGCCGGCCACGCTGCAAATGATCCTCGACGGCAGCCATGACAAAGGCGATGTTTTCGCCACCGCACGCATTGCCGGTATTCAGGCGGCGAAGCGCACCTGGGAACTGATTCCGCTGTGCCATCCGCTGATGCTGAGCAAAGTCGAGGTGACGCTGGTGGCTGAGCCGGAGCACAGCCGCGTACGCATTACCTCGCGCTGTCGCCTGAGCGGCAAAACCGGCGTGGAAATGGAAGCGCTGACCGCCGCCTCGGTCGCGGCGCTGACCATCTACGACATGTGCAAAGCGGTGCAGAAAGATATCGTCATCGACCAGCTGCGGCTGCTGAGCAAAAGCGGTGGTAAATCCGGTGATTTCCGGGCGGTGCGCCATGATTAAGGTGCTGTTTTTTGCCCAGGTGCGCGAACTGACCGGCACCGCCGCGCTGGATCTGGCGGCAGAGTATGCTGACGTCGCCACATTGCGCGCTGCGCTGGCGCAGAAAAGCGATCGCTGGGCGCTGGCGCTGGAGTCCGGCAAGCTGCTGGCGGCGGTGAATCAGACGCTGGTGCCGATGAACCATCCGCTGCGCGCCGGCGATGAAGTGGCGTTCTTCCCGCCGGTTACCGGAGGCTGAGCATGACAACCCGAATTCGCGTCGGCAGCGCGCCGTTTAACGTTGGCGACGAGTATGCGCTGCTGGCGGCACATGACAGCGACGGCGCGGTCGTCACCTTCACCGGCAAAGTCCGCAACCACAATCTCGGCGACAGCGTGGCCGCGCTAACGCTGGAGCACTATCCGGGTATGACGGAAAAAGCGCTGGCAGAGATTGTGGCGGATGCGCGTCAGCGCTGGGCGCTGCAGCAGGTGACGGTGATTCATCGCGTAGGCGAACTGTTCCCCGGTGATGAGATCGTGTTCGTTGGCGTCAGCAGCGCCCATCGCGGCAGCGCCTTTGCCGCCAGTGAATTCATCATGGATTACCTGAAAACCCGCGCGCCGTTCTGGAAGCGCGAAGCCACTGCGCAGGGCGATCGCTGGGTCGATGCCCGCGACAGCGACCATCAGGCCGCTGAACGCTGGAACTAGCGCGCAAAATCCGCCCGCGCTGATAGCCGCCAGACCACGAAAACGGTAAGGTACGGTTTTTGCTGGCTTATCAGGGAGCAGGATGAACACCAACACGATATTACGCGGCGCAGCGCTGCTGGCTGCGCTGGTGCTGGCCGGATGCAGCACCAAAAAGGAGCCGCAGCTGCCGGCCCGCCAGCCCGCTGACGTGAAAGCGCAGATTCAGCAATTGCTGCCCGCCCATATGACGCAAAAATCGGCCTGGGCCGACGACATCTACACCGCGCTGCGCGTGCAGCACATCGACGCCAGCGCCAGCAACATTTGCGCGGTGATCGCCGTGACCGATCAGGAATCTAACTTCAGCGCCGATGCTACCGTGCCGGGTCTGCCAAAAATCGCCTGGGCGGAGATTGACCGCCGCGCCGCCAGCGTGCACGTGCCGGCGTTTCTGGTGCGCACCGCGTTACTGATCAAATCCTCTAACGGCGAGAGCTACGCGGCGCGTCTCGATAAGGTGCACAGCGAGAAAGAGCTGAGCGCCATTTTCGATGACTTTATCGATATGGTGCCGATGGGGCAGAAGCTGTTCGGTAATCTCAACCCAATCCACACCGGCGGGCCGATGCAGGTCAGCATTGCCTTTGCCGAAGCGCATGCGCAGGGCTATCCATACCCGATTGACGGTTCGATCCGGCGCGAAGTGTTTAGCCGGCGCGGCGGTATCTACTTCGGCACGCTGCACCTGCTGGGTTATCCGGTGGACTACAGCCAGCCGCTGTATCGCTTCGCCGACTTCAACGCCGGCTGGTACGCCAGCCGCAACGCCGCGTTCCAGGCTGCGGTGGCGCGTGCCAGCGGCATCAAACTGGCGCTGGACGGCGACCTGATCCGCTACGGCAGCGAACAGGCGAGTGCCACCGAACTGGCGGTGCGCACGCTGGCGAAGCAGCTGGACATGAGCCCGCGGGAAATTCGCCGCGATCTGGAGAAGGGCGACAGCGAAAGCTTCAGCGACAGCACGCTGTGGAAACAGACCTTTATCCTCGCCGATAAGATGGCGGGAAAACGTCTGCCGCGCGAAGTGCTGCCGGGCATTAAGCTGGAGAGCCCGAAAATTACCCGTAATCTCACCACCGCGTGGTTTGCCCAGCGGGTTGACGGGCGATATCAGCAGTGTATGACGCGCCGTTGACGATCGGTGGTGTACACTTCACACTGACGTTATCAGTAACTTTTAAAGAGGTGCATCATGGATCGATATCCACGTAATGGTTCAATCGTGCAGCAGGCTTCGACCGGGCTGCAAACCTATATGGCGCAGGTGTATGGCTGGATGACCTGCGGCTTACTGCTGACGGCGTTTGTGTCGTGGTTTGCCGCGCGCACGCCTGCCGTCATGGAGCTGGTGTTTGCCAATCGCATCACCTTCTTCGGCCTGATTATCGCGCAGCTGGCGCTGGTATTCGTGCTTTCCGGCATGGTGCAGCGCATGAGCGGCGCCGTGGCGACCGGGCTGTTTATGCTCTATTCCGCGCTGACCGGGCTGACAATGGCGAGTATTTTCCTTGTTTATACCTACTCGTCGATCGCCAGTACCTTCTTCGTTACCGCGGGCATGTTTGGTGCCATGAGCTTTTACGGCTACACCACTAAACGCGACCTGAGCCGCTTCGGCAGTCTGCTGTTTATGGCGCTGATCGGCATTCTGCTGGCGTCGCTGGTGAACTTCTGGCTGAAAAGCCCGGCGCTGATGTGGGCGATTACCTATATCGGCGTGGTGGTGTTTGTGGGCCTGACGGCTTATGACACGCAGAAGCTGAAAGCCATCGGTGAGGGCATTGATGTTAACGATAAAGAGAATCTGCGCCGCTTCTCCATCATGGGCGCGCTGACGCTGTATCTCGATTTCATCAACCTGTTCCTGATGCTGCTGCGGATTTTCGGTAACCGTCGTTAACAGTAACCAGCCATTAAGGCTGTGAAAATAATCGCGCCGCTACGGCGAGGTGAACGGTCTGTACTTATCAGCCCGTTTCACCTTCTCCGTAGCGGCGTAATGTATTAAGCGTTATTCAGCCTCCACCTGGCACGCCTTATCGCGCCGCCATCTTGCGCTCATTCTTCTGCCGTAAATGCTTCGCGCGGCTCTCCAGCCACAGATACAGCACCAGTGCCAGCAGCAGCGGCAGAATAAAATAGAGCACGCGATAAGCCAGCAGCGCGGCGATAATCTCACCGTGCGAGGCATGCTGGCCGCTGAGCAGCGCAAGGAACACCGCTTCCAGCACGCCAATGCCCGCCGGAATATGAATAATCACCCCGGCAATACTGCTGATTAACAGCACCCCCAGCACGATGGGATAATCCACTTCACGCGCCAGCAGCAGCCAGATAATGGTGCCCATCACCATCCAGTTGGCGCAGGAAACGGCAAACTGAAACAGCGCCATGCGCAGCGAGGGCAGTTGCAGATGCTGGCCCTTCACCGTCCAGCGGCGCTTCTTCGCGAAAGCACAGGCCCACAGATAAACCGCCACCATCGCCAGCAGGACCGCACCAATCACCCGTAGCGTGCCTTCGCCGATGAACCAGCCGGGCGGAATCGGCACCATACCGGCGACAAACACTACGCCGCCCAGCAAAATGTAGCCCAGCCAGTTGGTGGCAATACTCAGTGAAAAGATGCGCGTGATGGTGCCGCCGGGCAGGCCGAGGCGCGAATAGAGACGATAGCGCATCGCCACACCGCCCACCCAGGTGCTCAGCGTCAGGTTAAAGGCGTAACAGATGAATGACACCAGCATCACCTGACGTTTCGCCAGTTTATGCCCGCAGTAGGCGCGGCCAATCAAATCGTACAGACCGTAGGTGAGGTAGCTCACCACCACTAACGCGGCGGCGCTCAGCACCACGTAGCGGTTATAACCGACGATGACCTTGTACACGTCCTCCCAGTTCACCTTGCGTGCGTAAACCACCAGCAGCACGATCACCGCAATGAAGAACAGCCAGGTAAGGATTTTTTTCGCTAACTGCCAGCGCGGGTTCTTTTTGCTCATCAGGGTTTCGCTCCTTCGTTATCGGCTTCAACCCGGTCCTGGGTTTCCATTTCCGGCTGCACCGGCGGATCGACCTGAGACAAATGGGGCGTATGGGCAGGCAGCCAGCCGGCGATGGCCGGGAAATGGCGCAGGAAATGGAACACGATGACGCTCTTGGTCAGCTGCCACCAGGTGCGCGGCGGCAGCTTGTCTTCATCGACGCGCACGCAGTCCGCAGCCAGCAGCTGCTCAAGGTTATCGCGCAGCGTCTGGTTGAAGGCGTGGTCGTGAATGATCAGGTTGGCTTCGAGATTCAGCGACAGGCTGAGCGGGTCGAGATTGCTGGAACCGACCGTTGACCACTGCTGATCCTGCACCGCCACTTTGCCATGCAGCGGGCGACGGCAGTATTCGTAAACTTCAACGCCAGCATCCACCAGATAGTTGTACAGCAGCTCGGCACCGACTTTGACAATCGGCATGTCCGGTTCACCCTGCACAATCAGCCGCACGCGCACACCGCGCTGGGCCGCGCTGCGCATTTCCCGCAACAGGCGATAGCCGGGGAAAAAGTAGGCGTTGGCGATAATCACATCCTGCTTCGCCTTGCGCAGCATATCAAGATAGTGCTGTTCGATGTCGTCGCGGTGCTCATCGTTATCGCGGTAGACAAACAGCACCTGCGCATCGCCGGGCAGGGCGTTCACCGCCAGGCGCTGGGAGCGCGCGCCCCACCAGCGGCGCGTTACCTGTTCGCTGCCGATCGCCTGCTGTACATAGCGTGCGATGTCCAGCACCACCGGTCCTTTCACCTCCACGGCGTAATCCTGCTTGGCTTCCGGCCCGTAATCGGTGTTGTGCTCGGCGGAGAAATTGATACCGCCGACAAACGCAATCTCCTCATCAATCACCACAATTTTGCGATGCAGACGGCGGAACACGTTGGTGCGCATGCCCATCACCAGCGGGCGCGGATCGTAATAGATAAAGCGCACGCCTGCTTCGGTCAGGCTGTTGATGTACTGAGTGGAAAGATCCGGTGAGCCGTAGCCATCCACCATCACTTCCACCTTAACACCGCGCTGCGCGGCGGCCAGCAGATCGCGGTGCAGCGCCTTACCAACCTCATCTTCAAACAGGATAAACGTCTCCAGCAGCAGCGTACGCTGGGCGCGCTGAATCGCGCCGGAGACGCGTGGAAAGAATTGATCGCCATTCTCCAGCAGCCGCAGCTGGTTACCTTCGCGCCAGCTGAAATTCATAGAAAGATCTCCACGGCCAGCGGGGCGTGATCGGACAGATGTGACCAGGGTTTCACCGGCAGCGCCCACGGCTGGCTCACCGATGCATTACGGATATAGATGCGATCGAGACGCAGCAGCGGAAAGCGCGCCGGGAAGGTGCGCGCCGGGCGACCGTTTTTCATGCTAAACACCTCCTGCAGACCGGCTCCGCGCTGTAAGAATCGATTAGCGCGTACCTGCCAGTCATTAAAATCGCCGGCCACCACCAGGGGCGCATCCGGTGGTAGCGACTCAATCAGTTCACACATCATGCGCATCTGCGCCAGACGGTGCTTCTCTTTCAGGCCGAGGTGCACGCACAACGTGTGAATCGGTTCCGGCCGATCCGGCAGGCTGATCTGGCAATGCAACATGCCGCGTTTCTCACTGCCGGCGACAGAAATATCGCGGTTTTGGTATTCGGTGATCGGAAAGCGTGACAGTATCGCGTTGCCATGATGGCCCTCGGGATAGACCGCGTTGCGGCCGTAAGCGAAATCGTGCCACATGGTGTCGGCAAGGTATTCGTAGTGCGAATTTTCCGGCCAGTTTTCAATGTGTGCGGAGTGGATGGCGTGCGTGCCCATCACCTCCTGTAAAAAGACGATATCCGCCGAAGTCGCGCGCACTGCGTCGCGCAGTTCCGGCAGGATAAAGCGACGGTTAAAGCTGGTGAACCCCTTATGGGTATTGATCGTCAGGACTTTAAATGAAGATCCTTGCGTGTTTTGTGGCATACTGCGACGCGCTCCTTTTCATCATCAACAGAACAAAGTGTAGTCTTTGTCACAAATGGGTGGTGCTGGAGACAGAAAATTAGGGTGTTATCCGAAATTTGCTTTACATTGAGGAAATCCGTCTGGCTGTGGTCAGATACACTTGGGCGACCTGTTGGGTCTGCCAGGAGAAGAGAATGAAATGGTCTAATCGTGTTCAGATTGTTACCGGTCAAACCTGCCTGCATATTGCGACCCACCTGCTGGTGATCGCGGCACTGGTGTGGGGCTGGAAACATAAGGCACTGGTCGAAGTGAGCAGTACCCTGGTGGCAGCTTATGCGCTGGTGTTCATCACCATGCTGGCCCTGCAGCGTAGTGCCCGTTTGCGCCGCTTTGGTGACTCTCTGGAAGAAGTGACGACGACATACTACTTCGGCGCGGCGATGCTGACGCTGTTCCTGATTTCACGCTTCATCCACAACAATCTGCTGATTGGTTGTCTGGGCGTGGTAATGCTGGTGGGCCCGGCGCTGGTGTCGCTGCTGGCCAAAGAGCCACCGCAACGCGTACAGAAAAAACGCAGCTAAGCGGACGTGCCAGCAAGAAAAGAGGAGCCCACTGCGGCTCCTTTTTTATGCGCTACCGCGTAGCGGCCCATCACCCTCACGTTTTGCTGGTCGCGGTTCTTGCGGAAAGCTGCTACACTGCCGCTCTTACGCATGGTAGTTTGTGCCCTTTTCACACGCAGGCCTTGAGGCTGCGTCATATCCCTCCTGAAAACTACATCGCGCAGCGCGATCAGGGCGGTTCGGAGTAATACACCTGCATGTCTTTTGACTCTCTCGGCTTGAATGCCGATATTTTGCGTGCGGTAGCAGAACAGGGCTACCGTGAACCGACGCCAATCCAGCGTCAGGCGATTCCCGTGGTGCTGGCCGGTCGTGACCTGCTGGCGAGCGCCCAGACCGGCACGGGTAAAACCGCCGGTTTCACGCTGCCTCTGCTGCAGCGTCTGTCAGAAAAACCGGCAGCGGCGCGCGGTCGCCGTCCGGTACGTGCGCTGATCCTCACTCCAACCCGTGAACTGGCAGCGCAGGTTGGCGAAAACGTACGTGAATACAGCCAGTACCTCAATATGCGTTCGCTGGTGGTGTTCGGCGGCGTCAGCATTAATCCGCAGATGATGAAACTGCGCGGCGGCGTCGATGTACTGATCGCCACGCCGGGGCGTTTGCTCGATCTGGCGCATCAGAACGCGGTCGATCTGTCGCAGGTGGAAATCCTGGTGCTGGACGAAGCGGATCGCATGCTCGACATGGGCTTCATCCACGACATTCGCCGCGTGCTGGCAAAACTGCCGGCCAAACGGCAGAACCTGCTGTTCTCTGCCACCTTCTCGGACGAGATCAAAGCGCTGGCGGAAAAACTGCTCACTAACCCGGAACAGGTGGAAGTGGCACGCCGCAACACCGCTTCCGAGCAGGTGTCGCAGCAGGTGCATTTTGTCGATAAGAAGCGCAAACGGGAACTGCTGTCGCTGATGATTGGTCGCGACAACTGGCAGCAGGTGCTGGTGTTCACCCGCACCAAGCACGGTGCTAACCACCTCGCTGAGCAGCTCAACAAAGATGGCATCACTGCCGCCGCCATTCACGGCAATAAAAGTCAGGGCGCGCGTACCCGTGCGCTGGCCGACTTCAAAACCGGCGGCATTCGCGTGCTGGTGGCGACGGATATTGCCGCGCGCGGTCTGGATATCGAAGAGCTGCCGCACGTGGTCAACTACGAGCTGCCGAACGTGGCGGAAGATTACGTGCACCGCATCGGCCGTACCGGTCGTGCCGCGGCCACCGGTGCTGCGCTGTCGCTGGTGTGCGTGGACGAGCACAAGCTGCTGCGTGATATCGAGCGCCTGCTGAAGCGGGAAATTCCGCGCATTGCGCTGCCGGGCTTTGAGCCGGATCCGAGCATCAAGGCGGAGCCGATTCAGAATGGCCGTCAGCAGCAGCCACGCGGACGTGGCCAGGGCCGCGCGCCGGGGCAGGGTACTGACGCACCGCGCAGCCGCAGCGGCGGCAATGGTCAGCGTGCCAGCGCCGGTAACGGCGGCGCGCGTCCACAGGGCGAGGCGCGTGCACCGCGTCGTCCGGGCAACAACGGCCCGGCGGCAGGCAACGCGGGTAAACCGGCGCGCTCACGTCGTCCGGCAGCGAAGAGCAACGGGAACGCGTAACGGTATGCGGGTTTTACTGGCGCCTATGGAAGGCGTACTGGATTCGCTGGTACGTGAACTGCTCTCCGGTGTGAATGACTATGACCTGTGCGTCACTGAGTTTTTACGCGTGGTTGATCAGCTGCTGCCGGTAAAATCCTTCTACCGTTTGTGTCCGGAACTGCACCATCACAGCCGGACGCCCTCCGGCACACGCGTGCGCATGCAGCTGCTGGGCCAGTATCCTGAGTGGCTGGCAGAAAACGCCGCACGCGCGGTGGAGCTGGGCTCGTGGGGCGTTGACCTCAACTGCGGCTGCCCGTCGAAGCTGGTGAACGGCAGCGGCGGCGGTGCGACGCTGCTGAAAGATCCGGAGCTGATCTATCGCGGTGCCAGAGCGATGCGCGAGGCGGTGCCCGCTCATCTGCCGGTCACGGTGAAAGTGCGGCTCGGCTGGGACTCGGGCGCGCGGCGTTTCGAGATCGCCGATGCGGTGCAGCAGGCCGGTGCCAGCGAGCTGGTGGTGCATGGCCGGACCAAAGAGGACGGCTATCGTGCAGAGAGCATCAACTGGCAGGCGATTGGTGAGATTCGCCAGCGTCTGACAATTCCGGTGATCGCCAACGGCGAAATCTGGAACTGGCAGGATGCGCAGGATTGCCTGCGCATTACCGGCTGCGACGCGGTCATGCTCGGGCGCGGCGCGCTCAATGTGCCTAACCTGGGGCGCGTGGTGAAATACAACGAAGCCCCGATGCCGTGGTCGCAGGTGGTTGAGCTGCTGCTGCGCTACACCCAGCTGGAAAAGCAGGGTGATACCGGCAATTACCACGTTGCGCGCATCAAGCAGTGGCTGGGCTATCTGCGCAAAGCCTACCATGAGGCCGACGGCCTGTTCAGCGAGATCCGCACGCTGCGTGTCTCCGCCGAGATCGCCAGCGCCATCGAACGCCATGCCGCACGCATGGCCCAGGTGTCCTGCATCTGAACCTGAGCGGTGGTACCTGAACCGTCAGGTCCGCCGTGTTAACGGGCAAGCCAGCGATCACCACGCGAGAGTGTGCGCTGCCGCCATGTTTTATAACAAAAAAAGCCGCGATCCTTAGTCTGCTAACCGGTATAGTGAACCTTCGCTTTCACCACGTTTCTGACGCCATCTTCCATGTCTGACGCCGCTGTACTGAGTAATGCTCAGTTAAATAAACGCATCCTCTCCGTCATCGTTTTCACCTTCTTTTGCTACCTGTCCGTCGGGTTGCCGCTGGCGGTGCTGCCGGGGTTTGTGCATAACCAGCTGGGCTTCAGCTCGTTTATCGCCGGGCTGATCATCAGTCTGCAATATTTCGCTACGCTGCTCAGTCGCCCGCACTCTGGACGGCTGGCCGATCGTTACGGCCCGAAACGCGTGGTGATGATGGGGCTGGTGTGCTGCGGCATGAGCGGCGTGCTGTCGATCATTGCCGCGCTGTGCAGCGGTGCGCCGCTGCTGAGCCTGACGCTGCTGGCGCTGGGGCGGCTGTTTCTCGGCGTCGGGGAAAGCTTCAGCAGTACCGGCTCGACGCTGTGGGGCATGAACATCGTTGGCCCGCGGCAAACCGCGCGGGTCATTTCGTGGAACGGCGTGGCGACTTACTTTGCCATGGCGATTGGTGCGCCGCTGGGCGTGCTGCTGAATCAGATTTTTGGCATCAGCGGCTTTGCTGGCCTGGTCGCTCTGATGGGGGCGATCGGCTTCTGGATGGCCTCCGGCAAGCCGGCGGTCAGCGTCAGCGCCGGCGTGCGCATTCCGTTTCATCGCGTGGTCAGCCGCGTCTGGCTGTTTGGCCTGGCGCTGGGATTTGGCACCATCGGCTTTGGCGTGATCTCCACCTTCATTACCCTCTATTTCGCCAGTCGCGACTGGAGCGGCGCGGCGTTCGCGCTGACGCTGTTCAGCCTCGGCTTCGTGCTGGTGCGGCTGGCGTGCGGGCGCTATATCACGCGCTTCGGCGGGCTGCAGGTCTCGCTGATCTCCTTCGTGCTGGAGGGCGCCGGTCTGCTGCTGATCTGGCAGGCGGACACCAGCTGGCTGGTGGATATTGGCGCCTTCCTCACCGGCGGCGGTTTCTCACTGGTGTTCCCGGCGCTGGGCGTGGAAGCGGTGAAGCGGGTACAGCAGCAGGATCAGGGATCGGCGCTCGGTACCTATTCGGCGTTTCTCGATTTGGGGCTGGGGTTGACCGGACCAGTGGCGGGGCTGTTAATCGGCCACTGGGGCATGCAGTCGGTGTATCTGGCGGCAGCACTGATGGTGCTGGGCGCGTTCCTGATTACACTGCGCCTGCACCAGCAGTCTTCAGAGCCTATCAGGCCAGATGAATAAACAGCGCATACAGCAGCCCTGACAGCAGCACCGATACCGGCAGCGTCAGCACCCACGCCAGCGCCAGATTACGCAGGGTGGCGAGCTGCAGGCCGGATCGGTTGGCCGCCATGGTACCGGCCACGCCGGACGACAGCACATGGGTGGTCGACACCGGCAAACCAAAGGCATCGGCTGCGCCAATGGTGGCCATCGCCACCAGCTCCGCACTGGCACCCTGCGCATAGGTGAGATGGGTTTTGCCGATGCGCTCACCCACCGTAACCACAATCCGGCGCCAGCCGACCATGGTGCCGAGACCCAGCGCAATCGCCACCACCACTTTGACCCACATCGGGATAAAGCGCGTAGCCGCGTCCAGCTCGTGCTTCACCGCCGTCAGGTTACGCGCCGTCTCTTCCGGCAGCGCGACGTTGGCCGATTGCAGATGCTTGATGGTCTCCGAGGCGAGATACATATCGTTGCGCGTGTTGGTGACCGCCTGCGCCGGAATATTTTCTACCGAACCGTACTGGCGAATCTGTTCGCCGATATCGCCGAGCATTATGCCAAGCGCCGGCAGCACCTGCGGCCGGTTCTGGCTGGTGCGCACATATTCCGTCAGCACCTCACGCGCTGCCGGCATCGCGGCGGGCGGCGGCTGCAGCGTCAGCAGCTGCTGTTCGGTGACCTGAGTTAACGCCGCCACGCGCGGAATTTGCTCCGGCGGCAGCGAGCGGTTGAGCGCATAGGCGATCGGCATGGTGCCGACCAGGATCAGCATAATCAGCCCCATGCCTTTCTGACCGTCGTTCGAGCCGTGGGCAAACGAGACGCCGGTACAGGTGAGGATCAGCAGACCACGAATCCACGCTGGCGGCGGCTGATTACCTTCCGGCGCCTGATACAGCTGGCGATTGCGTACCAATGCCTTCATGGCCAGCAGCAGCACGGCGGCGCAGATGAAGCCAATCACTGGCGACAGCAGCAGGGCGTAACCGACTTTAACCGCCTGATCCCAGTCGACGCCGCTGGTGCCGCTGCGGCCGTGCAGCAGCGCATTCGCCACGCCCACGCCAATAATCGAGCCGATCAGCGTGTGCGAAGAGGAAGAGGGCAGGCCGAAATACCAGGTGCCGAGGTTCCAGACAATCGCCGAGCACAGCAGCGCGTACACCATAGCAAAGCCGTGACCGCTGCCCGCCTGCAGAATCAGCTCCACCGGCAGCAGCGAAATAATGCCAAACGCCACCACGCCGCTCGAGAGCAGTACGCCAAGGAAATTACACAAGCCGGACCACACCACCGCCACGCCCGGCGACAGCGAGTGAGTGTAGATCACCGTGGCGACGGCGTTGGCGGTATCGTGGAAGCCATTAACAAACTCGAAGCCGAGCGCAATCAGCAGCGCCACGCCGAGCAGCAGGAACGGCGTATAGCTGGTGACGACCGCGCCGGTCTCTTCTACGTCGTTAAACAGGTTGATGCCGGTAAAGAGCAGCCCGGCCACCAGCAACAGTAGAAAGAGCACGCGCGACGCGCGACCGCTGCGCGGGTGCAGATTGGGCCGTCCGCGGGCGGACGATGATGCAGGGAAACTGTTTTCAGCCATAACACACCCCCCGGGGTGAATTAACGATGCACGAATGGCACCCGTTAACTGCAGTGTGATACGGGTTTTGTATGACAGAATGATGATGCCAGCACGGGCTGTCATCATGCTGTAACAGACCTGTCGCAGGCTGTGGATCTGACCGCTCTAGGATCTTCACGCCGCTATGCTCCAGCCTGTCCTGCCGCTTGCCTCGCTGCCCGACTTCAACAACGAAGTCGCCGGACTGATTCACGGTTACCTGTTCAACCCGGATGCGCCGCCACAGCGGCTCAACGCGCGCGAGGCCGCGCAGCTGGCGCGGCACACCTTACCCGACGGCTGCTTTCTCTGGCTGCACATTAACCTGAATCATGCCCGCGCCGAGCGCTGGGTTCAGGACCACTTCAGCGTAGATGACGATTTTTTCGATGAGATTCATTCGGCCTCACCGCGCACCCGGCTGGCGCAGCAAAACGATGCGCTGCTGGCGGTGCTGAATGACGTCACCTTCAGTAAAGAGGAGCGCAACACGCAAAATGCGACGCTGTGGATCTGGTGCCGGCCGCAGGTGATGGTCAGCGCGCGCTATCGCCCGGTTGGCATGATTGAACGTATGCATCAGCAGATTGATCGGCTGTGCTTCAGCGCGCCGGATGCGATGCTGCTGTGGCTGCTCGGCGAACAGGAAGTGCAGCTGGAGCAGGTGGTGCGGCGCTCCAGCCAGGCGGTGGATGCGATAGAAGAGCGGCTGCTGAGCGCGGCGATCAAAGCCAACCGCAGCGAGCTGGGCCATCTGCGCCGCATGCTGCTGCGCGTCCAGCGGCTGCTGGCGCCGGAGCCGGCCGCGCTGTTTCGCCTGCTTAACCGGCCGCCAAACTGGCTCAACCGGGAACCGCTCAGTGAGCTGCGGATTTTCACCGAGGAGTTCAGCGTGGCGCTTAACGATCTTGCCAGCCTGATGGAGCGCATTCGCCTGCTGCAGGAGGAGATCGCTGCCCGCCTGATGGAGCAGAGCAACCGAACGCTGTTTTTGCTCACCTCAATCACCGTGCTGGCGCTGCCCATCAATATCGTAGCCGGTTTTTTTGGCATGAATGTGGGCGGCATTCCGCTGGCGAACAATCCGCACGGCTTTCTGCTGTTAGTGCTGGTGGTGCTGGTGTTTACCCTGGTGGCGGGCTGGCTGGCGTTACGCCGACCGCACGATTGAGCGCGCAACTGCACCGCGACACAACCGCACAATGATCTGCAGGGGCGCAACTGATGGCGACCCCGGCGATCGGGCAATAAAAAAGCCAGCCCTGCGGCTGGCTTGATCATCGACAGCAAACCCTTACAGGCTGTTGCCGTTGCTGGCAGGCTGTGCCGGCGCGGCCTGCTCAACCGGGGCGGCTTCAGCGGGCTGCTGCGCATCGGCCTGTGGCGCGACGGCGGTGGCACCCTGCGGCGTCATCGGCTCTTCTTTCGGCATCGCGTCAGAAGACTCTTGTACCATCACCGGCGCAGGCTGGGCTTCGCCCGGCTGACCGTTGATTTTGGTCGGCATACCGGTACGTGCCTGGATGGCGTTGTTCACGGCATCCTGATTGGTGCTGGCATCGGCCACCACTTTGGTCACGGCGGACGTCAGGCTGATTGGCACCAGTTCACGTGAGTTGAACTGCTCTTCGGTGGTCGACAGCGGATTGTGAACCTCGATGTAGCG
This sequence comes from Pantoea sp. SGAir0184, assembly GCF_043544755.1. Lineage (NCBI taxonomy): Bacteria > Pseudomonadati > Pseudomonadota > Gammaproteobacteria > Enterobacterales > Erwiniaceae > Pantoea > Pantoea sp. SGAir0184. The sequence goes on along the minus strand of NZ_CP028050.1, from coordinate 2,910,688 downwards.
CGAACCGTCTGGCTCAACGGTGGCTTTTACCGGCTGGTCAATGAACTGGACGCGCGTACCGACCGGCACGTTGTCGAACAGCCATTTGATGTCGTCCGCACGCAGACGCACGCAGCCGTGGCTCACGCGCAGGCCGATACCAAAGTTGGCGTTGGTGCCGTGAATCGCATACAGACGGCCAATGTACAGCGCGTACAGGCCCATCGGGTTATCCGGACCTGCCGGGAACACGGCCGGGATGCTCTCGCCGCGCGCCGCGTACTCTGCGTGCATCGCTTTGGTTGGCGTCCAGGTTGGGCCATTCTTCTTGCGCTCAACCGCGGTGGTCCAGTTAACCGGCGTATCTTTACCCAGCTCGCCGATACCGATCGGCAGCACCACGACAGTTTTGGTGCCTTTCGGGTAGTAATAGAGACGCATCTCGGCGCTGTTGATCACGATGCCTTCACGCGGTGCGTCAGGCAGAATCAGCTGCTGCGGGATCACCATTTTAGTGCCTGCTTTCGGCAGGTAAACGTCCACGCCCGGATTGGCTTCCAGCATGTTGCTGAGGCCCATCTGGTACTGCGCCGCAAACGCTTCCAGCGGCAGTTTGCTGTCGTCTGGCACGGTGATTTCAATATTTTCGCCAATCAGGCGGCTATTCGCTGGAGGCAGCGGATAGACGACTGCAAAGGCCGACTGGCTGAACGCCGCCAGTACGAGGGCGAGTGAAGCGAACGCGCGAATGCTTTTTTTCATGTTTTTACAAGTCGTTATGGCCATTTTCATGGCTTGTCAGTGTGTCGAACCCATCAGGGTCAGAATAACCCGCTGCGCATTATATGTGCATAGGCGCAATGATGGGAATCAGGATTTTCGCTGGTTGAAGATACTTTACGCAAAACGCGGCGTTTCACAGACTATTCTCTTTGCCACGCCGCCCAAAATGTGAATTTTCTTACGGTTGCCACAGCGTCACTTCGCCGCTCAGTTTACGGTTGAGGAAAAACGCGGCACTGATCAACGCCAGATGGGTCAGCGCCTGCGGCATGTTGCCCAGCGCGTTGCCGTGCGAGGTAAACTCCTCGGCGTACAATCCCAGCGGATTGGCGTAGCTCAGCAGCTTTTCAAACTCGAAGTGCGCCTCATGCACCCGCCCGGCGCGCGCCAGACACTCCACATACCAGAACGAACAGGCGGCAAACGCGCCCTCGCCACCGGTCAGCGCATCGGCGGGCGTCTCACTGATGTTATAACGCCGCACTAAACCGTCGCTCACCAGATGGGTTTTAATGGCATCCAGCGTGGCGATCCACTCCGGATCGGTCGAGCTGACAAAGCGCACCAGCGGCATCAGCAGCATCGACGCATCCAGGTATTTACCGCCGCGCGTGGCGGTGAAGTGGCCGAGTTCATCGTTCCAGAAGTTCTGCCAGATGTCGTCGCGGATCTCACTGCGCACCCGATCCCAGCGATCGTACGGCATCGGCAGCGAACGCTTCATACCCAGCCGCAGTGCGCGGTCTAGCGCCACCCAGCACATCAGGCGCGAATGCAGAAAGTGCTCCGGCTCGCCGCGCATCTCCCAGATACCGGCGTCCGGCTGGTTCCAGTTAACGCAGACGTAGTCAATCATGCTGGACACATGGCGCCAGCCGCGTTGCGAGATGGCTTCGCCGTATTTATTGGCAAGGTAGACCGCATCCATCAGCTCGCCATAAATATCCAGCTGCGTCTGGCGCCAGGCATCATTGCCGATGCGCACCGGGCGCGAGTTGGCGTAACCGGAGAGGTTGAGCAGTTCGGTCTCGTGCAACTCGGTGCCGCTGTCGAGACGGTACATCACCTGCAAATGCGGCGTATCGTCGTGGCTGTGCTCAACGCAGCGGCCGACCCAATGGGTGAAGTCACGCGCTTCTTCCACATAGCCGAGCCGCATCAGCGCGTACATGCTGAACGAGGCATCGCGGATCCACGAGGCGCGGTAATCCCAGTTACGCTCGCCGCCCAGCTCTTCCGGCAGGCCAAAGGTGGCGGCAGCCGCAATCGAGCCGTGCTGGTGCGAGGTGAGCAGCTTGAGCGCCAGCGCCGAGCGCGTCACCATCTCGCGCCAGCGGCCGCGATAGGAGCTGTGACTGCTCCAGCGCCGCCAGTAATCCACCGTATCGCGAAAGCAGCGCTCGGTCGCGATATGCTGCACCTGCGGATCGTCATCGTTGCCAAACACAAATTCGGCGTGCTCACCGGCCTGCAGGGTAAACTGCGCCACCGCGCTGTCCGGTTCGCGCGTCATCACCACCGTGGCGCTCAGGCGCAGCGACGGCTGGCCTTCAGCGACAAAGGCGATGCCGCCGGGGCGCGTCTCCGTGCGCGTTTCCGCACGGGCATAGTCGTGACGCGGCGCGCAGCGCAGATCAAAGGTGGCGGTGCCGCGGATCATTTTTACCCGCCGCACCAGGCGCGGCACTTTGCTGCGCTCGTCGCAGATCGGCATGTAATCAGTGATTTCCGCCACGCCGGCCTCATCAAGCCAGCGGGTTTGCAGAATGTTGGTATCGGGCAGGTAGAGCTGCTGCTGGCGCGCGTTTTGCCACTGCGGTGCCAGCGAAAACAGGCCGGCTTCGTTGCTGTCGAGCAGGGCGGCAAACACGGAGGGGCTATCGAGTTCGGGCCAGCAGAGATAATCAATGGTGCCGTCGTTCGCGATCAGGGCACAGGTGCGTAAATCACCGATGACGCCGTGGTCGTCAATTCTGCGTTTAATCTTGCTCATCCTGCCTCCTGAACGCTATCCGATTGTTAACTATAGACGAAACGGCAGAATCGGCTGCGACGTGGCACAGAACGATAACTTCTATACTGTGAAGACACCCATCAGGCAGGAGAACGTTATGACACTGGGCAAACAGAAAGTCGCCGTAGTGACCGCTTCAGATTCGGGGATTGGACGCAGCTGCGCCTTAATGCTGGCTGAGGCCGGCTACACAGTCGGCATTACCTGGCGCTCGGATGAAGAGGGCGCGCAGGAGACCGCGCGGCTGGTGGAGAGTAAAGGCCAGCAGGCCCAGGTGCGGCAGCTCGATCTGTCCGATCCGCAGGCTGGCGGGCAGCAGCTGGCGCAGCTGATCAACTCGCTGGGTCGCATTGATGTGCTGGTGAACAATGCCGGCGTGATGACCAAAGCCGATTTTCTCGATGTGAGCTTTGAGGACTGGCGCAAAGTCTTTACCGTTGACGTTGACGGCGCCTTTGTCTGCGGGCAGATTGCCGCGCGGCATATGGTCGATCAGGGCGACGGCGGGCGCATCATCAACATCACCTCGGTGCATGAGCATACGCCGCTGCCGGATGCCGCTGCCTATACCGCAGCCAAACATGCGCTTGGCGGGCTGACCAAATCAATGGCGCTGAGCCTGCTGCCGCACCACATTCTGGTGAATGCCGTGGCGCCGGGCGCTATTGCCACGCCGATGAACGACATGAGCAACAACGAGGCGCACAGCCGGCGCATGCCGGAAATCCCGATTGGCCGCCCTGGCGATACGCGCGAAATCGCCAGTCTGGTGGCGTGGCTGTGCTCGGAATGGGCCACTTACACCACCGGGCAGTCATTCGTGGTCGACGGCGGCTTCATGCTGGCCAACCCGCAGTTCAAGGGTTACCACAGTTAACCGGCGCGGCGGCGGTTCCAGCGGCGAATCACAAAGCGCAGCACGATGCCGAACACAATTGCCGCCGCCAGCCAGATGAAGTGCTTGAGGTGCTGATCAAGCTTGTGCAGCCACGGCGTAATAATTTCACCGGCGAAGTAGCCGAGGGTGACAAAAATCAGCGCCCACAGCGCGGCGCCAATGACGTTAAGCACGAAAAAGCGCAGCGGCTTAAGACGGCTGGTGCCAATAATAATCGGTCCAATCAGGCGAAAGCCGTACATGAAGCGCACGCCAATCACAAACAGGCTGGGGTGCTTCTGAATCAGCCGGTTAGCTTTTTTAATGGTGTCCTGATGTTTGCGGAAGCGCCGCAGAATGCGCGTGCCATAGCGGCGGCCAAGCCAGAACAGCAGCTGATCGCCAATAATGCCGCCGCCCATCGCCGCCAGCACCACGCCGCTGAAGTGCAGCAGGCCCTCGTGCGCCGCGACGCCGCCCAGCAGGGTAAAGGTTTCCCCTTCGGCAATGCAGCCAATCAGCAGCGCCAGGTAACCGTACTGGGTGATTAATCCATTGATATCGATATGCAATTGCTCCTCCCTGGGTAAGCGATACAGCTAACAGTCTAGCTGGCTGCGGCTTTTTTTGTGCCGCTGGCCGCAAAAACAGCCGCGCCGATTATACTTGAACTGAAGCTGCCTGCATTGGACAGCCTGATCGCTGGGGCAGCCCGTCGCATCAGAGGAGTGATTGTATGAATCATGTCTGGGGTCTTCTGGCGCATCCCAATCAGGAGATGCGTGATATCAAGCAGGAAAACGAGAGCGTTTCGCACCACTACACCCATCACGTTCTGCTGATGGCGGCGATCCCGGTGATCTGCGCCTTTATTGGCACTACGCAGCTGGGCTGGAATCTGGGCGAAGGGCAGTTCGTGCAACTCAACATGCTGACCGGTATTGGTCTCGGCATTCTGTTTTACCTGATCATCTTAGGCGGTGTGGCGGTGATGGGCCGCGTCATTCACTGGATGGCGCGCGACTATCCGCAGCGTCCCAGCATCCAGCGCTGTACCGTGTTTGCCGGCTATGTGGCGACGCCGCTGTTTATCAGCGGGCTGGTGGCGCTCTATCCGCTGGTGTGGCTGTGCGTGCTGGCCGGAGCGTTAGCGCTGATGTACACCGGCTATCTGCTGTACGTCGGCATCCCGGTATTCCTCAACATTGACCGTGAAGAGAGCCTGCGCTTCTCCGGCTCGACGCTGGCGATTGGCGTGCTGGTGTTCGAGGTGCTGCTGGCGCTGACGGTGATTCTGTGGGGTTACGGACCACGCTTGTTCTGACCGTGATAGGGGTCAGGTCGTCAGCCATGGCGACCTGACTGATCCCGCTGCGCCTGGCAGTGTCTGTCATGCCCGCCTTTTTTAACGCCCGGAAACAATCTCCCTAAGAAATTTCTCAGACGAGCGCGTATGATAGCGCAGCCAGCCCGCGTCGCATCAGGCCTGACGCCGGCGGCCTGTGTTACAACACAGCGCAAACCTCCTCACCGGATTTTTTTGACACGATGTCTGTAAAAATGCGTATTTCTTTGCTGTCGCTGGCGCTGTTTGTCGCCGCGCCAGCTGCGATGACTCCGGCGCTCGCCGCCGCAGCAAAACTGGCCGATCTGGCGCCGATTGCCCAGCCGCAAATCGCCTCCGGCAGCGCGCTGATTGTCGATCTCGATAATAACAAAGTGCTGTTTTCCAGCCATCCGGATCGGGTGCGGCCTATCGCGTCGATCACCAAAGTGATGACCGCGATGGTGGTGCTGGATGCCCGGCTGCCGATGGACGAAATGCTGTCGGTGGATATCAGCCAGACGCCCGAAATGCGCGGCGTATTCTCGCGCGTGAAGCTCAACAGTGAAATCAGCCGCCGCAACATGCTGCTGCTGGCGCTGATGTCCTCGGAAAACCGCGCGGCGGCCAGCCTGGCGCATCACTATCCCGGCGGTTACGATGCCTTTATACGCGCCATGAACGCCAAAGCGCGCGCGCTCGGCATGACGCACACCCACTATGTGGAGCCGACCGGTTTGTCGCTGCATAACGTCTCCAGTGCGGAAGATCTGGTGAAGCTGCTCAAGGCCACGCGCCAGTATCCGCTGATTGGCCAGCTGAGCACCACCAAAGAGGAGACGGCGGTGTTTAAACACCCCAGCTACGCGCTGCCGTTCCGCAACACTAACCATCTGGTGTACAAAAATGACTGGCGCATTCAGCTGACCAAAACCGGTTACACCGACGAGGCCGGTCACTGCCTGATAATGCGTACCATGATTAATAACCGCCCGGTAGCGCTGGTGGTGCTGGATGCGTTTGGCAAATATACCCACTTTGCCGATGCCAACCGCCTGCGCGACTGGCTGGAAACCGGCAAGGCGGCGCCGGTGCCGGCGGCCGCGCTGGCGTACAAAAAGCAGAAAGCGTCGCAGCTTGCCAGCAGTGCGGACGTGGAGTAGCGCAACCCGTTACTCAGCGTAGCGGCGCAAGGGAGTGCGCCGTGTGCCGGGGTGGCGCGTGACTGACGGTCAACGGCGCTTAAATGAACAAAATTTCTTATCGTTAGCACCAATGTTTTACGCCACCATTCCTATAGTTTCCCTGACGGCAAAGTCCTACACTGGCGACCATTCACGGTCAACCTTGCGTTTATAGGCTGTTATTGCGCTGGAATCTCACTCATATGTTCAAGTTTCGTTCTCTGTTTACCCCGTTCCTGCTGCTACTGGTGTTATTCACGCCGGCGCTCAGCTATGCGGATGACAACGCCGCGCCCGCGCAGCAGGAAGAAGACGCGGCACCGAAGGTCAATCCGGCGGTTGAACTGCCGAAGATGCAGAAAATCCTCGACAAAATTAAGGGCCAGGTGTCTGGCGATACCAATGAAAACCAGCTCAACCAGCTCAATGAGATGGCGCTGGAGCTGTCAGGTAATGCGGAAACCCTCGGCCAGGCGCTGATTCCGCAGCGTCAGCAGCTGGATGCGCAGCTGGCGGTGCTCGGCCCGGCGCCGAAGGCGGACAGCGGCGTGAAAGAGACGCCGGAAGTGACGCGCAAACGCGCCGCGCTGGAGAATCAGAAGGGCAAACTGGATGATCAGATCAAGCAGGCCGACGGCATCAAAAACGGGGCGCTGGTGCTATCCTCGCAGATCGTCAACCTGCGGCGCGATCAGCTGAAAAGCCAGCTGGCGCTCAACTCCGGCAGTATTTTAGGGCCACGCTTCTGGTCACCGCTGTTCAGCCGTCAGGACCTGGATGGCGAAAAAATTGGCGACTTTATCAGCGAGCTGCAGGATACCGCCGCGCTGTCGTGGGAGCCGGGCTGGCGCGTGGGCACGGTCGGCTGGCTGCTGGCGGCGCTGCTGGTGATGACGCTGGGCCGGCGTTACAGCGAAGAGTTTCTGGCGTGGGTCAGCATTCACAAACTGCCGGAAGGGCGGCTGCGCCGCAGCTTCCTCGCGGCGGCGATTGCGCTGACCACGCTGGCGGCCGTGGTGCTGACCTTTAATTTTCTCTCGCTGGCGTTTGTGCGCCGCGATGAAGTGTCCAGTGACGTGCAGGATTTTATCAGCCGTCTGGTGCAGCTTAGCGTTTACTGCGGACTGATCGCCGGTCTCGGCCGCGCATTTCTGTCAACGCGCCGCCCGAGCTGGCGTCTGCCGAGCATCTCCAGTGAAGTGGCGCTGGCGCTGAAGCCGTTCCCGCCGATTACCGCCGCGCTGGTGTTTATCTTCCAGACCGCCGAGTCGTTTAACTACACGGTCGGCACCAGCCTGAACACCACCATTTTTGCTAACGGCCTGACGGCGCTGCTGATTGGCAGCACCGGGCTGGCGATCAGCATGCGCACCAATCGCGTGCGTCGTCGCATGGCGCAGGCCGGCAATCCGCCGGAAGCGCGTCCCACAGTCGTCGGCCTGGTGCAGCTGGCGCTGACGGTCACCGCCGTGGCGATTCTGGTTTCGCTGATTGTCGGCTACGTCACGCTGGCGCGCTTCCTCAGCTATGAAGTGATCTGGTGCGGCATCCTGTTTGGCTCGTTCTACTTCCTCAGTCATCTGATCAACGACGGTTGTGAAAGCCTGTTCTCCACCAACAACGCGACCGGCAAGCGGTTGCAGACCTCGCTGAATATTGACGAGCGCTACCTGCAGCAGGCCGCAACGCTGCTCAGCGCCGTAGGTAAAACTCTGCTGGTGGCGTTTGTCGCGCTGGCGCTGCTCAACGGCACGTTTGCCTCGTCCACGCCGATTGAGCTGATCCAGAAAGTCATTGAGTTCTGGGGTGGCAAAGGGCTGGAGTCGCTCAACATTGTGCCGGCGCACATGGTGAACGCCATTCTGTGTCTGGTGGTGGGTATCTACGTGCTGCGCTCGGTGCGGCGCTGGCTGGACAAAGAGTTCCTGCCGAAGACCACCATGGACATCGGCATGCGCGTGTCGCTGGTGACGCTGTTCAGCAATATCGGCTACGTGCTGATTATCCTGCTGACGCTGTCGATTATGGGGCTGCAGTGGAACAAGCTGGCGTGGATCGTCAGCGCCCTGTCGGTGGGTATCGGTTTCGGCTTACAGGAGATTGTGAAGAACTTCATCTCCGGTCTGATCCTGCTGACCGAGCGTCCGGTGAAGGTCGGCGATCTGGTGAGCATCAGCGGCATTGAAGGGGATATTCGTCGTATTAACGTGCGTGCGACTGAGATTCAGCTGGGCGATAAATCCACGGTGATTGTGCCGAACTCGCAGCTGATTTCGCAGAACGTGCGTAACGCCACCATGGGCAATGCGCAGGGCGTGGTGACGATTCAGCTGACCTTCCCGCTGGATATCGATCCGGTGCAGGTGCGCGAGCTGTTGCTGGACGTGTACCGCGAGAACGAGCGTATTCTCGAAACGCCGGAGCCGTCAGTTTCGTTTAAAGATTTGACGCCGGCCGGCATTGTGCTGAGCGTGACCGGCAACGTCGCCAGCCAGCGCCAGATTTCCGGTGCGAAAAGCGATCTGCTGTTCGATATCCTGACGCGCCTGCGCAAAGAGGGCATCGTGCTGTCGACGCCGCAGACCATGATTATTGAACGCCGCGCGCTGCCGGCGACGCAGAATGAAGGTGAAGCGTTGCCATAATGGCATGAGACCGTAGCGGCGCAATTCATTGCGCTAAGGTTTGCCTCTGATGCAGCAAACCCGCGCGATAAATCGCGCCGCTACGGGTCCGGCAGATCTGACTCAGGCTTTCACCGCCCAGCCTTTTTGCTTACTGGTTTTCCCGATGCCCGGGTTAAAGGTATTGGTCGGATCGAGCTGGCGATAAAACGCCTGCAGCTGCGGTTTGGCCGCATACAGATGGCCAACGTTATGCTCTGCCGGATACTCCGCGCCGCGCGCCGCGAGGATCGCCAGCATCTTCTCCTTCAGCGCATGGGCATCTACGCCTTTCTTCACAATGTAATCCTGATGAAACACGTGGCAGAAGAAGTGGCCGTAGTAAAGGCGATGAATCAGATCGTTATCAAACTCCGGCGGCAGGCGCTCAAACCACTCCTGATCGTTGCGGCGCAGCGCAATGTCCAGCGCCAGAATATCCTCCACTTCGTCAGCGTGCACTGCGTGATAACGCACGGCGGCACCGGCTGCGGCAAAACGATGCAGAAAGGCGTGCGCGCCCTCTTTGGCGTCGCAGGCAAAGAACTCACCGCCGCCTTCGCGGAAATACTCCTGCAGATACGCCTGCGCTTCGGCCACGCCGTCGCCGGACATCTTCAGCATCAGATGGTGCTCGTATTTGTCACGATACTGCTTCAGGCGCTTCGGCAGGTGCGCCGGGAACCAGCGGCTGATGCGTTGCAACAGGCGATCGGTCAGGTGCGGCTTAACGAAGCTCAGCTTGCTGAGCCAGGCATCCACCCGGCCTTTGAGGGTGAAAAACAGCGGCATCTTGTCGGTGCCGAGTTTATCAATCATCACAAAGGTGTCTTTGCCGTAGACCTCGGCGATGTCGAAAATATCGCGGTGCATGTACTCACCGGCGACCGGTAAATGGGTAAACTCCGCCAGCATGTGGCGACGCAGCTCGCCGAGCGTCGCCGGGTCGTTGGTGCCAATGTAAAACACCTGCTGCTTCGGCTCGGTGGGGAAGGTGTCGAGCCGCACGGCAAACACCGCCAGTTTGCCGGCGCAGCCTGACGCCTCAAACAGGCGCCGCTGGTCGGCGTTGAAACGCGCCGGCGTATCGGCATGAATGTCCCGCACCCGTTCGGCGTATTCGTGGTCGGACGCGTGACGCGCATCCCAGCGCACATCATCCGGCTGCCAGCGCTCGTCGTCCAGCCGGCCAAGAATCTCTTCCGGCGAATGACCGAGGTCAATGCCCAGATGGTTGACCAGCCGGAGCTTGCCGTCGGCGTCCACCTGCGCAAACAGCGCCATTTCGCTGTAGGCCGGGCCGCGTTTGATCAGCGAGCCGCCGGAGTTATTGCAGATGCCGCCCAGCACCGAGGCGCCGATGCACGAGGAGCCAATCACCGAGTGCGGCTCGCGCCCGAGCGGTTTAAGGGTTTTCTCCAGCTGATACAGCGTGCTGCCGGGGAAGGCGAGAATCTGCCTGCCGCCGTCGATCAGCTGCAGTTTGTCGAGACGCAGGGTACTGATGATCACCACCGGGCGATCGTAATCGTTGCCGTTGGGCGTTGAACCTTCGGTCAGGCCGGTATTGGCGGCCTGCATCAGCACGATGGCATCGGCCTGTACCAGCGCCTGCAGCACGCGCCATAGCTCCAGCAGCGAGCCGGGGAAAACCACCGCCAGCGCATCGCCCTCGCCGGAACGGAAACCCTTACGATAGCGCGCGGTCTGCTCCGCGTCGGTCAGCAGCTGTGATGCGCCGACCAGACGGCGCAGCTCGGACAGCAGGGCAGGGTGTGAGGTGTTGTTATTCATTAGCCTATCCTTGTCGTTAACGTGGCGTTTCTACTGTAGCACGCGTCGGCCACGGGGGCGCAGTGTGACAATGGCGGCTACCTGCTATCCTCATCTTGTGGCACACTGCCCCGGTTATTTCGATATTGCGCAGTTACTTAAGAGAACCCGACCTGATGAAATGGATTTACTCTGTTAGCCTCGCTGTTTCCCTTGCCGTGCAACCCGCGTTTGCGGATGACCTGTTCGGCCCCCATCCAATGACGGAACAGGCGCGCGACGCCTTTGTTAATCAGCTGCTGAGCAAAATGACGCTGGATGAAAAGATTGGGCAGATGCGCCTGATCAGCGTCGGTCCGGATACGCCAAAAGAGGCGATTCGCGACATGATTCAGCACGGCCAGGTCGGGGCGATTTTCAATACGGTAACGCGTCCGGATATCCGCGCCATGCAGGATCAGGTGATGCAGCTCAGCCGCCTGAAGGTGCCGCTGTTCTTTGCTTATGACGTGGTGCACGGCCAGCGCACCATTTTCCCGATCCCGCTCGGCCTCGCCGCCAGCTGGGATCTGCAAGCCGTTAGCGAAGTGGGGCGCATCTCGGCCTATGAAGCGGCAGACGATGGCCTCAACATGACCTGGGCGCCAATGGTGGATGTGTCGCGCGAACCGCGCTGGGGCCGCGGCTCTGAAGGGTTTGGCGAGGATACCTATCTCACTTCGCAGATGGGCAGTGCGATGGTCAAAGCCATGCAGGGCAAGAGCGCCGCCGACCGCTACGCCATCATGACCAGCGTTAAGCACTTTGCAGCTTACGGCGCAGTGGAAGGCGGTCGTGATTACAACACCGTCGACATGAGCCCGCAGCGCCTGTTCCAGGATTATCTGCCGCCGTATAAAGCTTCACTGGATGCCGGCAGCGGCGGCGTGATGGTGGCGCTCAACTCGCTGAACGGCACGCCGGCCACCGCCGACAGCTGGCTGCTGAAAGATATTCTGCGCAACGACTGGAAATTCAAAGGCATCACCATCAGCGATCACGGCGCCATTAAAGAGTTAATCAAACACGGCGTCGCCAGCGATCCGCAGGATGCCGTGCGCATTGCGCTGAAATCCGGCATCGACATGAGTATGAGCGACGAGTATTACAGCAAATACCTGCCGGGGCTGGTGAAAAGCGGCGCGGTGAGCATGGCGGAAATCGACGATGCGGCCCGTCATGTGCTCAACGTTAAATATGACATGGGCCTGTTCAACGATCCGTACAGCCATCTCGGACCGAAAGGCAGCGATCCGCAGGACACCAATGCGGAAAGCCGCCTGCACCGGGCGGAAGCGCGCGACGTGGCGCGCCGCAGTATGGTGCTGCTGAAAAACTGGCATGAAACCCTGCCGCTGAAGAAAGAGGCCACCGTGGCGCTGGTGGGACCGCTGGCCGATAGCCAGCGCGATATCATGGGCAGCTGGTCGGCTGCGGGCGTGGCGAAGCAATCTGTCTCGCTGCTGCAGGGCATGCGCAGCGCCATGGCCGGCAAAGGCACCGTGCTGTATGCCAAAGGGGCCAATATTTCTGATAACAAAGGTATCCAGAACTTCCTCAACCTGTATGAGCAGGCGGTCAGCGTCGATGCCCGTTCGCCACAGCAGTTGATTGACGAAGCGGTCGCGCAGGCGAAAAAAGCGGACGTGGTAGTGGCGGCCGTGGGCGAGGCGCAGGGCATGGCGCATGAAGCGTCGAGCCGCAGCGACCTGGTGATCCCGCCGAGCCAGCAGAAGCTGCTGGCGGCCCTGAAAGCCACCGGGAAACCGCTGGTGATTGTGCTGATGAATGGCCGTCCGCTGGCGCTGGTGAATGAGGACCGCATGGCGGATGCGATGCTGGAGACCTGGTTCAGCGGTACCGAGGGCGGTAACGCCATCGCCGATGTGCTGTTCGGTGATTACAACCCATCGGGCAAACTGCCGGTGTCATTCCCGCGCTCGGTCGGGCAGATTCCGATTTATTACAATCATTTGCCAACCGGCCGTCCGTACAATTTCGAGAAGCCGAACAAGTACACCTCGCACTATTACGACGCGGTCAACGGTCCGCTCTATCCGTTTGGTTACGGTTTGAGCTATACCCAGTTCAGCGTGTCGCCGGTGAAGATGTCTGCACCAACCATGCCGCGTAACGGCACGGTGGAAGCCAGCGTGACGGTGACGAATACCGGCAAACGCGATGGTGCCACGGTGGTGCAGCTGTACCTGAACGATCCGGTTGCCAGTATCAGCCGTCCGGTGCAGGAGCTGCGCGGCTTCCAGCGCATTATGCTGAAGGCCGGCGAGTCGCAGACCGTGCGCTTTAAGATTGATGTCGATGCGCTGAAGTTCTGGAATCAGAAGATGCAGCACGTCGCCGAGCCGGGCAAATTCAACGTGATGATCGGTCTGGATTCAGTCAGAACCCAGGATGCGCAGTTCGATTATTTGTAATTGAGGGTTTGTTATCCTGATTTTTCCCTCACCCTCTCCCGGCGGGAGAGGGAACCGATCAAACCGACTTTTAGCGGATATTATCCTCTGACCTGCCCGCTTCAGCGAACTGCCCCCTCTCCCGCGCGCGGGAGAGGGCTGGGGTGAGGGAAAGGTCATTAGCGCAAGAACGAACAAATGAATCTCCGCCACCGCATCGAACAGCAGGTCTTTCGCCTTAACGGCCTGTCGCTCAACGAGTTTGACATCTCTCAACCGCCGGGCGATCCCGGCCTGTTCGGCCCTGACCACATCATCTGGCAGGTGCACGGCGACTTTCCCGCGATGCTGTGCGGCGGCATCAGCGCGCTGATGCTACAGATGCTGCATCCGGCGGCGCTGGCGGGCGTGTGGGATCACTCCAGTTTCCGCCAGGATATGCTCGGCCGGCTGCGGCGCACCAGTCAGTTCATCGCGGTCACCACCTTCGGCAACACCGCTGATGCGCATACCCTGATTGAGCGGGTTAAACGCATCCATCTGCGCGTCACCGGCATCGATAACACCGGCAAACCTTATGCCGCCAGCGATCCGCATCTGCTCACCTGGGTGCACGTTGCAGAAACCAGCCGCTTCCTGGCCGCGCATCTGCGCTACAAAAATCCACAGCTCAGCCTCGCCGATCGCGATCGTTATTACGCCGAAGCGGCGCGGGTGGCGGAAGCGCTTGGTGCGCAGCAGGTGCCGAAAAGCGTAGAGGCGGTTGAGGCCTATTTACAGACGATGCGTGCAGAGCTGGTTTACGATGCGCGCACTCACGAAGTGATGCAGCTGCTGCTTAACGCGCCGGCACCCCAGCTGGCAGGCGAAACCGGCGATGCGCGTCATGCTGCGGGCTGGCTGTGGTCTGCTGCCCGACTGGGCGCAACAGCTGATGCAACAGCCGATCGGGCCAGTGACGCAATGGCGGATTGATAAGCAGATCGCGTTGATTGCCGCCCTGTTGCGCTGGTCAATCCAGCGTGGCGCCTGGGCGCGTGCCATGCAGCGCATGGGGCGCGATCCGCGTTACAGGTGAAATTCATCCTGCTTGCTGGTGTAGCTGCGCGGCGTGCGCGCCTCGCGTTTCAGCAGGAGCTGGCGCTGCTGATAGTGATGCAGCAGCATGCCCAGGCCAACGCCCAGTAGCGCCAGCGGCACCAGCGTGTAGTAGATATCCAGCGGCAGCAGCTCCAGCAGCGCGATGGCACCGACGATCAGCGTCAGGGCTGTCATCACCCACGTATAGCGGACAAACAGCCACAGCAGCAGGGCGAGAATCACGATTTCGCGCAGATTGAGATCGAGGGTTTGCAGCACCATGACGACAGCTCCGCAACAGAAGAGTGCGCTGACAATAGCATGCGAAGCGGTAAAAGAATCGCAAAAAAATCTGAAGCTTCGCCGTCGCTGCCCCCGCCATTCTTAAGCCGGGCTGAACGATGGCCTGGCGCACTTTGAGAGTTTTACCCTTGTGTCACATGGCGCGAGTGCCGATCCTGCTCTATTCTCGGGGAAAATGGATCCCTCCAGGCATTGTCGAGGCGTTATGACACACCAACCTCTGATTGCTGAGGTGCCGAATCAGCAACACACTTTAACCGCCATCGTTGAACAGGATGCGCGTACCGCCTATTTTTATATCTGGCCGAACGACCTGTTCCGCAGTCAGTACGCCGTGCGCGGCTGCTGGTTGCGCAATCTGCTGCCGGCACCGGCGCAGGAAGATCGCGAAGCGATGGAGCAGGGTATTGCGCCGCTGCTCAGCGCCAGCTATTGCCGCACGCTGGAAGCGGAGCCGATGCTCGATCCGGCCGGCCTGCAGATTCTGTGGGAGCCCAGCGACGACGGTGCCGCGCTGTGGTATTACGGCCAGCTGCTGGCGGTAATCCCCGGCTGGAGCCTGTATCAGGACAAGCAGGTCAGCTTCTCGGCGGGCTGCATCAAAGAGAACCGTCTCACCGCGCCGCTCGGTTCAGCCTCCACCAACGATTACTACGCGCGCGCCGAACAGCAGCGTCATTTCTGGCGTGACTGGCACGATGGCCAGCAGTGGGATCGCGTGCAGAGCGAGCTGCTGCAACGTTACCAGGCGCAGTTTGGTGAGTCGGTAAAATATTACGCCATCGATCAGGGCAACTGGCCGCCGATGGCGATTTCGCAGCACTGGCATAACGGCGTGTGGTATTTCTTCACGCTCGGCATGAGTATCCGGCCGATGCCGCAGGTGGATTACCTGTTTGATGAGCTGGCACCGCAGTACCGGCGTGTAGAGCTGGCGATGGCGGTGGACGGCGAAGTGATGACCGAGGCCAACGCGGTACAGATGGCCAGCGCGCTGGCGGAGTTTGCTCATTTGCCGTGGGCGCGGCTGACGTGGATTGGCGAAGGGCACACGCTGGCGTCGGAGGTCGCGCCGGTCGGCTTTGAAAGCTTCCTGCTGGCCAACGGGCTGGCGGGCGAAAACGCGCAACTGCGGCTGCCGAAGCGCGACGGCGATCGGCCAAATCTGCTGTGGGCGACGCCGATCACCGAAGCCGAGCGGCTGTTTGCCCAGGCGGACGATCGCGGCGGCCAGCAGCTGCTGCAGCGTTTGCTGTCGCAGGGCAGCGATCATGTGTTCCGTCCGCGCCAGGAAGTGGTGGAGTCCGCACCGTAGTGCCTGCCGAATAAGCCCCGACATACCCCTCTGGCAGCGACCAGGCGGGTATTAAGCGGATGCTTCCCGTTCCAGCCATGCGACAAAGCGGTTTAGCGAAGATGATTTGTCCACGTCAGGCGCAATTAACGCCACGTAGCGGCTCCCCTTCGCCTCAACAGCTAACGGGGTGACAAGCCGGTTGCCCTGCAGATCATGTCCCAGCATTTGTATTCCACCGATACCCACACCGACGCCATCAATAATCGCCTGCAGACTAATATAATTGTGTTCGAATCGCTGAAAACGTTCCGGACGCACCTCCCCGACGCCAGCCTGCTTCATCCACCGTTCCCACTCGCCTGACCGCGTACTGGATAACACGACAACGTGGGTCGCCAGGTCTGCAGGAGTGTTCAGCGCTTTTGTGGCTAACAGTTTCGGCGCGGCAATCAGGGTGAGCTTTTCCTCAAATAATGCTTTCTTCTCAAAGTAACGCCATTCAGGTTTGTTCAGCGCATCCCGGCGAATCAATACGTCAAAGCCAGATAGCCCTTTCACCTCCGAACTGTTTGAGGTGGATACCGAGATTTCAATGTCAGGATATTGGCTATGGAATGCCGGCAGGCGCGGGATCAACCAGTGCATCGCAAAGGTGGTTTGCGCATTGACGCGTATCGTGCGGGTGTTGGGTGTTTTGCCAAAGCGCACCGCAGCATCGCTGATGATGTCAAAAGCGGTGCTGATCTCTGCGGCAAAAGCCCGGGCATGTTCCGCCGCCACGCTGCGTTGTCCCTGGCGTTCAAATAACGGTTGCCCCAGCCACGCTTCAAGCACTTTGATCTGGCGGCTAACGGCACCGTGAGTCATCCCTAATTCCTCAGCCGCGTCACTCAGGCTGTTGGCGTGCGCGGCCGTTTCGAACAGCCGCAATGCATTCAACGGCGGCAGGTTACGTTTTTTCATCTGTGACTTTTAGTATCAGTGGTGGGCAATATTTATCGATATTATGATCGAATCGCCCTCATTAAGATGCGTGCTTTGCCGTTGAAAATGAGGAAAGTCAGTGGGTGATTATCTCTTTGTGACGCTGATCGCGATCCTCTCCGGGGCGCTGAGTGGCATCATCGGCACCGGTTCTTCGTTACTGCTGCTGCCGCTGATGGTCAGCAATTTCGGCCCCAAAGTGGCGATGCCGGTCATGGCTATCGCCGCAATCCTGGGAAATCTCTCGCGCATCGCGGTCTGGTGGCGTGAAATCGACTGGCGCGCCACTCTGGCCTATAGCCTGCCTGGCGTGCCAGCTGCGTCGTTAGGCGCGCATGTGCTGCTCTCTTTACCCGCCTGGATCATTGATGGCGCGCTGGGTCTGTTTTTCTGGGTGATGATTTTGGTCAGACGCAACCTGAAAAACAGTCACTGGACGCTCTCGATAAAGCAGTTAGGGCTTTGTGGTGGCGTGGTGGGTTTTCTGACCGGACTGGTTCTCTCCACCGGACCGGTGAGCGTGCTGATTTTTACCGCCTATGGATTGAGCCGTGGCGCGTTTATTGGCACGGAAGCATCGAGCGCCTTGCTGTTATATTTCAGCAAGGTCAGTACGTTTGCCTTTCAGCATGCGCTCTCAATGCAGATTGTGCTCACCGGTGTGTTAGTGGGCAGTGGCATTATGCTGGGCACCCTGAGCACGAAGGTGATAGTCCAGAGACTGTCAGTCACACAATCTGCCGTGCTGATAGACGCCATTCTGTTTATTTCCGGCGCAGGATTAATCGTTAATGCCTGGTCAGGAGCACAATAAAGTTACATTTCATTCTTTGCAGTCTCTTCATTGCTGAGGAACGGCAGGGTAAGGCCAGTGACAATAAGCGCTCTTATGATCACGCTATTCAATCAGTTAACCATTTTGTGATCTTGCGCACCTCAAGTTCCTCTGTAACAAGCCGTTAACCTCGATCAGGCAACTCGCCACACCAGGGTAAGGGCACACCGATGTTAAAAACCACACAATCCCGTTTTACCGCGACTTTAGTCGCATTCTTCGTTGTTCTTATGCTGGTCACCGTCCTGGTGATTAACCAGTTCATCGCGCCGCAGCTTAGCCAGAACGAAAGCCGGCTGGTGCGCTATGAGGTGGATGGTCTCGCCGGACGTATCGTCGAGCAGATGAACCGCGTGCAGGCACAGCAGCGTGCCATTACCGAAGCGGCGGGCGTGATGGACAGCGCCGCCATTGATACGCTGCTGCCGGCGCTGGTTAACCAGTATCAGGACAGCAACGTGTTCGGCGGCGGTATCTGGCCGTTACCTAACCGGCGCGATCCGGCGAAAGAGAAAGACAGCTCGTTCTTTGCGCGTAACGCCAGCAACCAGTTGCAGGTCAACACCTACTGGAACTCCGATGCTGCCGACAAATACTGGGAGCAGCCGTGGTACAAAGACGGCATGGCCGCCGAGAAGGGCCAGTGCGCGTGGGCGAAGGCTTATCAGGATGCCGCCAGCCCGCAGCCGCGCACCAACTGCGCGATGGCGATTTACCGTAACGGCACTGTCTGGGGCGTCTCAACCATTGACGTCACGCTCGGCTTTTTCAACCAGCTGGCGCAGCAGATGGGTGAGGCGATTCATGGCCGCGTACTGATTGTCGAAGCGGACGGCAAAGTGGTCGGTAATGCCGCGCTGCTGGAGGGTACACCGAAGCTGGAAAATCTGGCTGATACCCAGCTGCCAATGGCGGCGGCGCTGAAAGGGCTGCTGGCACAGGCCGGTTCTCAGCCGTCGCAAACCACCTTCAGCGGAGAAGATGGTGAGCACACGCTGTTCCTGCAGGCCATTCCCGGCAGCCCGTGGTATCTGGCCAGCGACGTGCCGTCAGCGCTGCTGGATGCGCAGACGCACAGCATGCTGACCCGTCTCGGCCTGGTCCAGATCCCGCTGGCGATTCTGCTGCTGCTGGTGCTGCTTGGCTTTGTCCGCGCGATGATGAAACGCCTGAATCTGCTGCATCAAAACATCGAAGCGCTGTCGACCGGTGGTGCGGATCTGACGCAGCGTCTGCCGGCCAGCAATAGCCCGGAATTCAACGCTGTGGCGCAAAGCTTTAACCAGTTCATCGCCCATTTGCAGGGGCTGATGCGCCAGGTGGGCGACAGCGCACTGGCGATTACCGCGGCTTCACGTGAAATCGCCAGCGGCAACGCCGATCTCTCGGCGCGGACTGAATCGCAGGCGAGTTCCATTGTGCAAACCGCCGCGTCGATGGAAGAGCTGACCGGCACGGTGCGTCAGAACGCCGACAACGCCACGCACGCTAACCAGCTGGCAGATGGCGCGTCCCAGGTGGCGGCGCGCGGCAGTGAAGTGGTGCGTCAGGTGGTCAGCACCATGGGCGAAATCCATCACTCCTCGCGTAAGGTGGTGGATATCATCAGCGTCATCGACAGCATCGCCTTCCAGACCAACATTCTGGCGCTCAACGCGGCGGTAGAAGCGGCACGCGCCGGTGAACAGGGCCGCGGGTTTGCCGTGGTGGCTTCGGAGGTACGCAATCTGGCGCAGCGTTCCGCCAACTCCGCGCGCGAAATCAAGAAGCTGATTGAGGAGTCTGTGGCCAATATCGACACCGGCAGCCAGCTGGTGGAGCAGGCCGGACAAACCATGGACGAGCTGATGCAGGGCGTCAGCAGCGTCACAACGCTGATGAGCGAAATCATGTCCGCCAGCCGTGAGCAGAGCATGGGGATCGAACAGGTGAACGTGGCGATTACCCAGCTCGACGGCAGCACCCAGCAGAACGCGGCGCTGGTGGAGCAGGTCTCGGCAGCGGCGCGCGCCATGGAAGAGCAGAGCGTGCAGCTTGAGCAGGTGGTGCACGGCTTCAAACTGTAATTCATCCCGTCAGAGAGCACAGCGGCGCGTTTTTTGCGCCGCTGTCACGCTTTTCCCCGCCTTTTTCTGCTGAATTATCTGCTGGCTGCTAAGCTTACTGCTTATCGCGCCAGCGCACGGAATGTGCGCGATTTTCTCCGCTGCCGCTTCCGCTATTGTGTACAATAGTGGGGAATTTTCCGAAGGAGTTGTCATGCCCGCCATTGAAGTTATCCTCGTTGACCACCTCGATCGTCCCACCGGCAAGATGGAAAAGCTGGAAGTGCATGAGAAAGGATTGCTGCATCGTGCGGTAACGGTTTACGTGTTCAATTCGTGCCATGAACTGTTGCTGCAGCGCCGGGCGCAAAGCAAGTATCACTGCGGCGGTTTGTGGAGCAATACCTGCTGCAGCCATCCTTACCCGCAGGAGCCGACGCGCGATGCGGCTGAGCGCCGCCTGCGTGAAGAGATGGGACTGGATCTGGCGTTAACGCCGGTGTTTGAACTGAGCTATAACCTGCCGCTCAGCAACGGTCTGATCGAACATGAGTACGGTCACGTGTTTTTCGCCATCAGTGACGAAGTGCCGGTGCTCAACCTTGATGAGGCTGACGACTGGTGTTACCGCTCAGTCGAACAGATTCAGCAGGAGATGCGCGACAATCCGGCAAAATTCACGCCGTGGTTCCTGCACACTTTTCCGCGCATCCCCAACACGCTGGGCGATTTCCGCCTCACCGCCTGAGCCAACGCCTCATCGCTGAGGCGTTATCCGCTTACTGAAAATCTTCCGCATCGACGTCATAGCCTGACGGTTCCCAGCGAATCGCCAGCAGCGCCAGTAATCCGGCCAGCGGTGCGAGCAGGATCACCCAGAACACGCCGGTGCCGAACGCCGCCACCAGCAGCGGAAACACAAACAGGGATACCGTCGAACTGGCGCGCATCAGCGTCTGGTTAAAGCCGACGCCCACGCCGCGCAGCGAAGCCGGATAGCTCAGCGAGGCAAAGGTCATGGTGTGCGAACCCGGACCAAACCCCTGGCCGAACAGGAACAGCGCCAGCATGGCAATCGCCAGGGCCGCTTCCTCGCCGCCGGCCGGGCGACCAATCAGCGCCAGACCCAGCAGCGCCGCACACTGGCAGGCGTAACCGGCCACCGACATCTTCCATGCGCCCAGCCGCGGCACCAGCCGTACCGCCAGCAGGCCGCCAACAAACGCAAATAGCAGGTTAAGCGCCAGAGAGACCAGAATGGTGGTCAGCATCGACTGCGCGAGGAAGCTGGAGATGATCACCGGCAGGCCAAAGGCCACGGCGTTATAGGCAAACGACGAGGCAATCGAGGTTATCGTTGCCAGCAGCGTACGGCGGCGGTAAACGCCCTGCAGCAGCGCGCCGTAGTTGCGCCAGCTGGCTTTACGTACTGGCTGTGCGGCAGTGAGATCGGCATCCTGCGCGACCTCCGCGTTGATGTTATATGACCGCCGCAGGATTGCCGCTGCACCCTGCAGGTTGCCCTGATTTGCCGCCCAGATCGGTGATTCGCTCATGTAACGACTGCGGATGGCGATGATCAACAGCGCCGGTACCGCGCCAAAGCCGAGGATCAGCCGCCACAGCCAGTCAGTATGGCTCTCTGGCAGCACCGCATACAGCAGCAGCACCAGCAGATAGGAGATGCTGATCGCCGCGTACCAGGTGGGACACCACATCGCGACGCTGGCGGCCTTATTGCCCTGACCGCGCAGTCGGGAAAACTCCGCCAGAAACGCCATCGCCACCGGCAGATCGATGCCGACGCCGAGCCCCATCACAAAGCGCGCCGCCGCCAGCACGTACTCGTTCGGCGCAAAGGCACAGGCCAGTGCCGCTACCACGAAAAAGAACATATCGGCCATAAAGACCCGATAGCGACCAATTTTATCGGTGAGATAGCCACCGATCAGCGCGCCAACAATCGCGCCAAAGGTGATAGCCGACGCCACCATGCCGGTGCCGGCGGGCGTCAGATTGAATTCGCGCGTGACATCTTTAATACCGAAGGCCAGCGCACCGAGATCGTAGGCATCGAGAAAAACCCCGCCCAGCGCAATGGCGATGACGATGCGCGCATTGCTGCGCGAGGCGTTACTGTTGTTGACCAGCCGCGTCACGTCGGCTGCACTGCGAATCCACTGCGTCTCGCCCTGCGGCGTATTCCCTGCCAGCGCCACGTGCGCCGAAGAAGTTAAGTCAGACATGATGTTGTGTGATTTATTGTAATGATTGGGGCTATGAGCATAAGCCGCGCCACGGATGTGAAAAATTCTATTTGGTTATAAGTGCAACCAAAGCGTTCTATAAAACCGGCAACGGATAGCAGAAAAAGAACGAATTGCGCCGCTTGACCGCACCCATCCCGTTTCGCCAGGCTACGCTTGATAATCACTGAAAGAAAATAATGCTGAGGAAAGCGCCATGATTAAGCAGGGTTTATTGGGGATGATCGCATTCGCGATGAGTGTCGGGGCCGTGCAGGCAGCGGACCCGGTCAAGGTAGGTTCCAAGATCGATACTGAAGGTTCGCTGCTCGGCAACATCATTCTGCAGGTGCTGAACCAGCATGGGGTAAAAACCGTGAATAAAATCCAGCTCGGTACCACGCAGGTGGTGCGCGGCGCAATCACCGCCGGTGAGCTGGATATCTATCCGGAATATACCGGCAACGGGGCGTTCTTCTTCAATGATGAGAAGGACGCGGCGTGGAAAAACGCGCAGCAGGGCTATGAGAAGGTGAAAAAGCTCGATGCAGAGAAAAATCATCTGGTGTGGCTGACGCCAGCACCGGCTAACAACACCTGGACCATTGCGGTGCGCGGCGATGTCGCGCAGCAGAATAACCTGCAATCCCTCGACGATCTCAGCGCTTACCTGAAAAAAGGCGGCACCTTTAAGCTGGCGGCGTCGGCGGAGTTCATCGAGCGCAGCGATGCGCTGCCGGCGTTTGAGAAAGCCTACAACTTCAAGCTGGGCCAGTCACAGCTGCTGTCGCTGGCCGGCGGGGACACCGCTGTTACCATCAAAGCGGCCGCCCAGCAAACGTCCGGCGTCAATGCGGCGATGGCTTACGGTACCGACGGCCCGGTCGCGGCGCTCGGCCTGCAAACCCTGAGCGACCCGAAGGGCGTACAGCCGATTTACGCGCCCGCGCCGGTGATCCGCGCCAGCGTGCTGCAACAGTACCCGCAGATTGCCGACTGGCTGCAGCCGGTATTCAGCAAGCTGGATGAGAAAACCCTGCAGCAGCTCAACGCGCAAATCGCCGTTGACGGTCAGGACGCCAGCCAGGTGGCGCAGCAGTGGCTGCAGCAGAATAAGTTGCTGTAAGCGGTGCTGTCACGGATAAACCGACCGCGCCAGCAGCCGGTGCTGCTGGTGCTGACGTTGCTGATCACGCTGGCGCTGGGAGCGCTACCGCTGCTGAGCTATGCGGCCAACCGGCTGGTCTCCGGACAGCCGCTGATGCTTTGGCAGGTAACGGCAGGCTGGCTGCTGCTGCTGCCGCTGTTATGGCTATGGCTGGGATTGTGGTGGCCGCCAGGTCGCGGTGCGGCGCTGGCGCAGCTGCTGGGCGCGGAGGTACTGTTCGCCCTGCTGATTGGCATCGGCGGCCACGCCGCCAGTGAGCTGGCCCGCAGCGGCAGCCCGCTGGCGCGCAGCGCGCTGGGCAGCGGCCTCTGGTGTGCGGCAGGATTAGCGCTGCTGCTGGCCGCCGAAGCGATTCGCCAGCTTAGCCAGCAGACGCCGCTGCGTATTCTGCTTAATCTGCAACTGTGGCTGCCGCCGCTGATACTGCTGCTGAGTGGTCAGCTTGACGCGCTGTCGCTGCTGAAAGAGTACAGCAATCGCACCGCCGTCTTTAACGCCGCGTTCAGCCAGCATCTGCTGCTGCTGGGCGGCACGTTGCTGCCCACCTTACTGATTGGTCTGCCGCTGGGACTCGCCATCGCGCGTCGCGCCCGCTGGCAACATGCCGCCTTCAGCGTGCTGAATCTGATCCAGACCGTGCCGTCTGTGGCGTTGTTTGGCCTGCTGATTGCACCGCTGGCCGGGCTGGCGGCGCATTTTCCGCAGCTGGCGCGCCTCGGTATCAGCGGGATTGGCGTCGCGCCGGCGCTGATTGCGCTGGTGCTGTATGCACTGCTGCCGCTGGTGCGCAGCGTGGTCGCGGGGCTACAGCAGGTGCCGCAGGAGGTGCGTGAAACCGCGCGCGGCATGGGCATGAGCGGCTGGCAGCAGTTCTGGCACGCCGAGCTGCCGCTGGCGCTGCCGGTGTGGCTCTCCGGACTGCGCGTGGTGGTGGTGCAAACCGTCGGGCTGGCGGTAGTCGCCGCACTGATTGGAGCCGGCGGCTTCGGCGCCATTGTGTTTCAGGGACTGCTGAGCAGCGCACTGGATCTGGTGCTGCTGGGCGTGATTCCGGTGGTGGCGCTGGCGGTGATATTCGATGCGCTGCTGCGATTGCTGTCGGCACTGCTGGAGAGAGGACATGATTGAATTTCATCAGGTGAGCAAAGCGTTCGCCGGTAAAGAGGCGATTCGCAACCTGTCGCTGAAGATTGAGAAGGGCAGTTTTACCGTGCTGATTGGCACGTCCGGCTCGGGTAAATCCACCACGCTGAAGATGATAAACCGGCTGGTTGAGCATGACAGCGGCGAAATCCGTTTTGCCGGTGAGCCGATCGAGCAGATGGATGCGCGCGCGCTGCGGCGGCGCATTGGCTATGCCATTCAGTCCATCGGCCTGTTTCCACACTGGAATGTGGCCAAAAATATCGCCACCGTACCATCGCTGCTCGGCTGGCCGCGGGAAAAAATTGCCGCACGGGTTGAGGAGCTGCTGGCGCTGCTCAATCTCGACAGTCAGCTGGCGTCGCGCTATCCGCACCAGCTCTCCGGCGGCCAGCAGCAGCGTGTTGGTGTGGCGCGCGCGCTGGCGGCCGACCCGGAACTGCTGCTGATGGATGAACCGTTCGGCGCGCTCGATCCGGTCAACCGGCAGGCGCTGCAACAGGAGATGCTGCGCATTCAGCAGCTGTCGGGGCGCACTGTGGTGCTGGTGACGCACGATATCGACGAAGCGTTAACTCTCGCCGATCAGCTGGTGCTGATGGACGGCGGAGAGATTGTGCAGCAGGGACGGCCGATTGACCTGCTGACGCAGCCTGCCAGTGATTTCGCGCGCCAGTTCTTTGGCCGCAGCGAGCTGGGCGTGCGTCTGCTGGCGCTGGGGCGGGCCGGCAGTGCGGCACGACGCGGTGAGTGGCTGGAGGCGGAACCGATCGCCGCCGGGCTGACGCTGCGCGAGGCGCTGTCGCAGTTTATTGCGCGCCGCACCGACAAATTACCGGTTGTCGATCAGCATCAGCAGCCGCTGGGCGTGCTGCACTTTAGCGATTTGCTGCGACAGCAGGAGGCGGGCTGATGCGAGTGCTGCGCGATCCGCTCTACTGGCTGCTGGGGATATTTCTGCTGTTGCTGTGGGGGTTACCGCACAGTGCGCCGCTGTTTGCGCACTGGTTTCCACAGCTGGAGCGTCCGCTGTACCAGCAGGAGAGTTTCTGGCAGCTGGCGCTGGCCCATCTGCTGCTGGTGATCAGCGGCAGCGCGCTGGCGATTGTGGTGGGCGTTGGCTGTGCGGTCTTCGCTACCCGTCACGGCGGCAGGGCGTTCCGCCCGCTGCTGGAGACGCTGGCGGCTGCCGGCCAGACCTTTCCACCGGTGGCGGTGCTGGCGATTGCCGTGCCGGTCATGGGCTTTGGCGCTGCGCCGGCGGTGATGGCGCTGTTTCTGTATGGGCTGTTGCCGATTCTGCAAGGCACGCTGGCGGGACTGGACAGCGTTCCGGCCAGCAGCCGTGAGATCGCCGTCGGTCTGGGAATGGGGCCGTGGCGGCGTCTGTGGCAGATAGAGCTGGCGCTGGCGGCACCGGTGATTATGGCAGGCGTGCGCACCTCTGTGATGATCAACATCGGCACCGCGACCATCGCCTCAACCGTCGGGGCGGAGAGTCTGGGTTCGCCGGTGATTATCGGTCTGAGCGGCTTCAATACCGCTTATGTGATTCAGGGCGCGCTGCTGGTGGCGCTGCTGGCGCTGATCTGCGACCGGCTGCTGGAGCGGTTGCAGCACGCACTCAGTGGGTATGCAGAATAAGGCTGTAGCCAACCAGCATCATGCCGCCCATGCCGCCAATCGCCATGATGGCAAACAGGGTGCCAATGAGAATTTTATTCCAGTTCATAGGTAAACCTGAGAAAAGTCATGAAGTGCGGCATGATAACGCGCACATGCGGTAAGGCAAAGGCCGCATGTGCGATTTTTCAGGTGGGTTCGTGGACGTGAATCGAGAAGCCCTGAGCCTGCCAGTGTTCGAACTGCTCCAGCTGGCGGCGCGTCGGCTTTTTACCGGTCCAGATAAACAGATGCTGGCCGGGAAACAGCTCCGGACGCGGCATATCCAGTGGTTCTGCCAGCACATCAATGCGCCAGCCCTGCTGCGCTAAGCGCCAGGCTTCCAGCCAGATGCGGGTGCGATCTTCTACGCCCCAGCCAATCATTAAGGCATCTTTGCCGGCTTTTTTACGCGCGCCTGCCAGACAGAACGCGACATAATCAATCAGCGCGCCGTCCAAGAGACTGCACATGGTGCGGGCGGTATTTTGATCCAGCCCGAGACGCTGGCGTACCGGTACAAAAACGTGGTCAATCAGCGCATCGACCGGGTGTTCACGGCCAATGGTGGCGATTTTGGTGCGCAGTTTGGAGGCGCGTACGTGGCGCAGCACGCTCATCAGCTCTTCCTGCAGCGCCGTCCAGCCGTCATGCACGTTGAAGGTCTCTCCTTCAAGCAGGGCTTTGACTTTGCCAACAGGCACACCGCTCTCTATCCAGCGTTTGATCTCTTCGATCCGCTGAACATCTTCATCATCAAATTGTCGATGACCACCCTCAGTGCGCTGCGGCTTTAACAATCCATAACGACGCTGCCAGGCGCGCAGGGTTACCGGGTTAATTCCACAGCGCTCGGCAACATCACCGATACTGTATAAGGCCATGGCATCCTCTAAAATTCTGACCTGCATAACAACACCTTAACCGCCAGAGTGAGCTTGTACAATGATTATTTTATTGTACAACTTGACCCACTGCACGATTTCGGGCTTTATCTCTTATGTGAGATTTATTTCCCGAAAATGAGAGGTTAAAGATGTCTGCTCTAAATACGGAAGATCGGCTTGCGGCACGTCTGGCGGAATTACGCCTGCAGCGCGGCTGGTCGCTGGATGAACTGGCTCTGGCAACCGGCATTAGCCGGGCATCATTGTCGCGCATTGAGCGCGCCGAGACCAGCCCTACCGCCGCTTTGCTTAATCGCTTGTGCGTGGCCTACGGTTTAACCATGTCGCGACTGCTCAGCGAAGTAGAAGAAGAAGCGGCGCTGCTGCTGAAAGCGGAGCAGCAGCCGGTCTGGCAGGACACGCTCAGCGGCTTCCAGCGGCGCAACGTCTCGCCGCCGGCCAGTCAGTTTAAAGCGGAGCTGGTGGAGGGCGTGCTGCGTCCAGGCGCGCGCATAGATTATGATGCGCCGCCGGTACAGGGGCTGGAACAGCACATCTGGCTGCAGTCGGGCGAGCTGACCATCACCATGGAGACGCAGAGCTGGACGCTACAGGCCGGCGATTGCCTGCGCTTCCACCTCAGCGGGCGTTCCTCTTTTCAGGCGCATGCCGAATGCGGCGCGCGCTACTTTCTGGTGGTGTGCAAACCATGATTGAAATCGACTCTCTCAGCGCCACCCAGGCGCAGCCGCTGCTGGCGTCACTGTGTGAGGTGCTGCACGGCTGCGTGGCAGACGGTGCCAGCGTCGGCTTCATTGACGCGGACGATCGCGCAGTGATGGCGCGTTTCTGGCAGGACAAAATTTACAGCCTGGCGAGCGGCGATAACCAGCTGCTGGTGGCCTGGCAAGCGGGCGAGATAGTGGCCACGGTGATGCTGGGCTTCAGCAGTATGCCCAACGGCCGCCATCGTGCGGAGATCAGCAAGCTGCTGGTGCATCCGCGTGCGCGACGTCAGGGCATTGCGCGCCGTCTGATGTTACGTGCCGAACAGCTGGCGCAGCAGCAGGGGAAAACGCTGCTGGTGCTGGATACGCGCAGCGGCGATGTTGCCAGCGCGCTCTATCTGTCGCTCGGCTGGCAGGTGGCGGGTTCGATTCCGTGCTATGCCGAATCCACAGCCGGCGAGCTGGATGCTACCACGGTGATGTATAAGCGGCTGACGTAAGCGTTCTGGTTGCTGTTACCGGACGCCGCCTCTCCCTTATCCGCAGGCTGCGTCTCCCTCTCCCGGTGGGAGAGGGCCGGGGTGAGGGCATCAGCGTACACTTTCCCATCCCGTACCAGCAGAAACCCGGTCACACGCACCAAATCAGTGCGCCGCCGCCGCATCGCTCAACCCCAGCGCCTGCATAAACAGCCGGATGATCGGATTTATTTTCCGGCCTTTCTTCATCACCAGACAAAATGCCGTTTCGCGCCGCAGCGTGTCATCGCCCAGCTCACACAATTGTCCGCGGGCAATAAACGGAGCGGCATAATGTTCCGGTAAATATCCAATAAAGTGACCGGTTAAAATCAGCATGGCCACCGATTCCACCTGCACCGCCTGCACACCGCTCTCCTGCACCGGAATCAGGCGGCGTTCATCGCGTGGGGTAACATATAAATGATTAATAATTTTCTGCTGACGTAATACATCCACCGAAATATTTTTATCGCAAGATCCGCAATAGAGAGGATGTGACGCAGCGCAATATAATTTTGCGTATTCTTTATAAAGTTCGAAGTAATCAAACTCATTTTTCATTTCATACACGGGCGCAATGCCGCAATGAAAACGCCCTTCGCTTATGCCGCGTTCAATATCATCCAGCTGGGCGGTCTGCAGACGAATCTGCACCTTTGGCGCTTTCTGGTGCAGCTGTTGCACCGCACTGGTGACCGGCGAGTGCGGATCGCTAATGGTGTTATCCACCACGCAAATCGCGATGTCGCCCAGCAGCTCGTTGCGACTATTATGCAGCCGCTCGCGAAACAGGTTGAGCGATACAAACAGCTCCAGCGTGGCCTGATAAACATTGATGCCGTACTGCGTCAGCTCAAAACCTTCACGGCCGCGGCTGCATAGCGTCATGCCCAGCCGGATCTCCAGGTCAGAAACCTGTTTACTGATCGCCGCCAGGCCAATATTTAATTCGTGACTGGCAGCGGTTAATCCGCCGGCTTCCACCACGCATTTAAATACCCGCAGCAATTTTAAGTCGATATTACTCAGCGCCAGAACCGCATTATCGCCGCGATTATTCGCATTGTTTCCAGACTGGGAAACTTTACTTTCCATTTTTGCTATTCAACTCCGGAATAATTGCGGTGAAAGTACAGTGAATCTGAAATACCACCTATTTGCCAGCGTGGCAATAAAATAAGTTTTTATTATTGCTGCCGGCTGAATCCAAACTTTTTCATATTGCTGCGGCTGATTTGTGAGGGAAATAGCATGTCTGAGAATGCCGAACTGTTATGGGGCGCACGTTTTAAAGCGGCTCCGGCAGCCAGTTTAACCGCGCTGTCGCGTAGCCCGGATTATTACTTTGCGCTGGCGCCGTATGACCTCGCCGGTTGCCGCGCCCATGCGCGCGAGCTGACGCGTGCCGGGCTATTGAGCGCTGACGAGCTGGATACCATGCTGGCGGCGATTGACGCGCTGGACGCCGATTATCGCGCTGGCCAGCTGCAGCCGATTGCCGCCGATGAAGACGTGCATACCTTCATCGAACGCGCGCTGACAGAACGCCTCGGCGCGCTGGGCGGCAAGCTGCGTGCCGGTCGTTCACGCAACGATCAGACCGTCAACGATCTGCGTCTCTACCTGCGGGATAACGGCCGTAAGCTGGTGAGCGCGCTGTTGCAGCTGCAGCAGGCGCTGGTGACGCAGGCCGCGCAACACACCGACAGCGTCGCGCCCGGCTTCACCCATCTGCAACAGGCGCAGCCGATTGTGTTTGGCCATCAGCTGCTGGCGCATGCCCAATCCTTCGCGCGTGACATTGAGCGTATGCAGGACTGGGATCGCCGCAGCGCGCGCTGTCCGCTGGGCGCAGCGGCGATGGCCGGTTCGGCGATTGCGCGTCAGCCACAGCTGGCCGCTGCCGATCTCGCTTATCTGGCACCGTGCGAAAACTCGATCGATGCGGTCGCCAGCCGCGACTACGCCGCGGAATTCCTGTTCGTCACCAGCATGATCGGCATCAACCTGTCCCGGCTGTGTGAAGAGGTGTGCCTGTGGGCGTCACGGCAGTTCCGCTGGGTGGAGCTGCACGACAGTTACGCCACCGGCAGTTCGATCATGCCACAGAAGAAAAATCCGGACATTGCCGAGCTGACGCGCGGCCGCAGCGGCCGGCTGGTCGGTAACCTGATGGCGCTGCTGACCACCATGAAAGCCATGCCGCTCTCTTACAACCGCGATCTCAGCGACGACAAACGTAACGTGATTGATGCGGTCGACACGCTGCTGATGGTGCTGCCTGCCATGGCCGGCATGATGGCGACGCTGAAATTCAATACTGAGGTGATGCGCGAGCAGGCGCCGGATGGCTTTACGCTGGCGACCGAAGTGGCCGACTGGCTGGCAATGCGCGGCGTGCCGTTCCGCGAGGCGCACGAGATTACCGGCCAGCTGGTGCAGCTGTGTGAACGCGAAAACTGCGGCCTGGCCGATCTCAGCGATGCGCAGCTGCACGGCGTCGATACACGGCTCACGCCCGAGGTGCGTCAGGCATTAACGCTGGAAGCGGCGCTGGCAGCCCGCAGCGGCTACGGCGGCACCGCACCGGCACGGGTGCGCGAGCAGCTGGCCCGTCTGCAAACCCTGATGCAGGACCAGCAGCGCTGGGCCGATGATTACGCCGGACCGCGCGCCTGAGGAGAGCCTATGTCACACACCACACCGGTTGAACCATCGGTCAACAATGGCCGCGTCCAGCCCCATTACGATCTCGATCGCTATCAGGTGGTGCCGCGCCGCTATTATGGCCGCATCACCGCATCGGCAGTGATCCTCGTGCTGCTGGCGCTGCTGGTTAACGCCTTTGCGCACGGCAATATTGAGTGGTCGTTCGTCGGCCAGTTCTTTACCGCGCAGGCAATTCTTAACGGCGTGGTTAACACGCTGATTATGTCGGTGCTGGCGATGGCGCTGGGCATCCTGTTTGGCGTCATCACCGCCATCATGTACATGTCGCCCAATCCGGTGCTGCACTATATCGCGGTGGGCTATGCGTGGATCTTTCGCGGCACGCCGCTGATTCTGCAACTGCTGCTGTGGTTCAACCTGGCGCTGGTGTTTCCCACCATCAGCATTCCCGGTCTGTTCAGCGTGCAAACCGTCACGGTGATGACGCCGTTTCTCGCCGCTCTGCTCGGCCTGAGCATCAATCAGGGCGCGTACACCTCAGAAGTGGTGCGCGCCGGGCTGTTATCGGTAGATACCGGTCAGTATGAAGCCGCCAAAGCCATCGGCATGCCGCGTTTGCAGGCGCTGCAGCGCATCATTCTGCCGCAGGCGATGCGGGTGATTCTGCCGCCGGTCGGCAATGAGTTCATCAGCATGATCAAAACCACCAGTCTGGCCAGCATGATTCAGTACTCCGAGCTGCTGTACAACGCGCAAACCATCTACTTCGCCAACGCGCGCGTGATGGAGCTGCTGTTTGTGGCGGGCATCTGGTACCTGATTATCGTGACGCTGCTGTCGTTCGGACAGAGCCAGCTGGAACGCTACTTCTCACGCGGCCATCGTCGTCGCCAGTAACCGGGAGTGAGAGATGAGAAACATCGTGCGCGCCGTCAAGGTGAACAAATATTTCGATCAGTTCCACGCGCTGAAGGACGTCAGCCTGGAAGTGAACTACGGCGAGGTGATGTGCATTCTCGGCCCGTCGGGTTCCGGTAAGAGCACCTTTTTGCGCTGTATCAACCAGCTGGAGAAAGTGGATCAGGGCGGCATCTGGGTCGACAACGAACTGGCGGGCTATCGCATTGCCGGCAACAAGCTGCACCCGCTGAGTGACAAACAGATTGCGCGCCAGCGGCTGCAGACCGGCATGGTATTCCAGCGCTTCAACCTGTTTCCGCACAAGACCGCGCTGGAGAACATCATCGAGGGACCGTGTCGCGTGCTGCTGCGCCCGAAACGCGAGGCCAGCGAAGAGGCGATGGCGCTGCTGGATCGCGTCGGACTGGCGCACAAAGCGCACGACTATCCGCAGTCACTCTCCGGCGGTCAGCAGCAGCGCGTGGCGATTGCCCGCGCGCTGGCGATGAAACCCAAACTGATGCTGTTTGACGAACCGACCTCGGCGCTCGATCCGGAGATGGTCGGTGAAGTGCTGGCGGTGATGCGCCAGCTGGCAAAAGAAGGCACCACCATGCTGGTGGTGACCCACGAAATGGGCTTTGCGCGTGAGGTCGCCAACCAGGTGGTGTTTATGGATGAGGGACGCATTATTGAGCAGGGCGCACCGGAAGAGATTCTGCTGAACCCGCAAAACCCACGGATGAAAAACTTTATCAACGCGATTCTTCTTTAACGTGACCGGGGTGAATAGATGAAAAAATTGTTATTGAGTGCCATCAGTGCCGCGCTGCTGCTGCAATCCTCTGCCTGGGCGGAGATTGCCGTACCGGCCAGTATCAAAGAGAAGGGGCTGACCGTCGCCATCATGCCGAACTACCCGCCGATGGATTTTAAAGATCCTGCCACCAATCAGCTGAGCGGCGTCGATTATGAGCTGGGCCAGGCAATTGGCGAGAAGCTGGGCGTGAAGGTTAACTGGCAGGAGATCGCGTTTGAACAGATGGTCAACGCGGTGGTGACCAAACGCGTCGATCTGGTGATGTCCGGCATGACCGACACCAAAGAGCGGCAGAAGGTGGTTAACTTTATCGACTACTTCAAAACCGGTCCGCAGTTTTACACCCTGGCGGCGCGCAGCGATATCAACAGCGCCACCGATCTGTGCGGCAAAAAAGTAGGCACCAGCCGCCGCACCACGTTCCCGCAG
The DNA here is from genome assembly GCF_043544755.1 of Pantoea sp. SGAir0184. Taxonomy (NCBI): domain Bacteria; kingdom Pseudomonadati; phylum Pseudomonadota; class Gammaproteobacteria; order Enterobacterales; family Erwiniaceae; genus Pantoea; species Pantoea sp. SGAir0184. Next base: position 2,877,920 of record NZ_CP028050.1, on the reverse strand, counting down.
GAGATTGCTACCTGGTCAAAAGCGCACTGCGAAGCGGCCGGTAAACCTGCGATTATCGTGGTGGGCGCGGAAGGCACCGCCGATGCGCGCACGCAACTGCGTCAGCGTCGTCTGGATGGTGCGGTACAGGGCAGCGAAACCCTGCCGTACATCATGAACCTGGAAAAAGGCACCTTTAAGCCGCTGGATAAAGCCTTCTCCTTCCAGTACACCGGCATGGCGCTGGGTAAAGATGCCGGTGAGCTGACCACGGCGATTCAGGCAGCCATTAATGCCATGATTGCCGATGGCAGCTACCAGAAAATCCTCAGCAAATGGGGCCTGAGCGACAACGGCATTGCCGAAGCCACGGTGAATCAGGGCTAAGGAGCGGGCGTATGCAACAACCGGGCGCAGTACGCTGGCCGCAGGGCAAGCGTGGCTGTATGGCGCTGGCGTTTGATCTTGATGGTCCCACTGGCGATGCCATGCTTAATGGCAGCCTGTGGTCAACACCAGAGTATTTCACCTTTGGCGCCTACGGGCCGTTTCGCGCGCTCGGTCGGCTGCTGGATCTGCTGCGCGCCTTCCAACTGCCGGCCACGTTTTTTGTCCCGGCGTGGGTGGTGGAGCAGTGGCCGCGGCAGTGCCAGGCGATTATCGAACAGGGCCACGAAGTGGCCTATCACGGTTATCGCCACGAATCGTTCTGGGCGATTACGCCAGATGAACAGCGCGCCGTGATGGCGCGCTCTACCGCCATCTTTCAGCAACATCTTGGTATCCGCGCCTGCGGTTTTCGTACTCCTTCCGGCGACTGGCACGCCGAAACGCCGCAGATTCTGCGGGAAGCCGGGGTGATTTACTCCAGCAGCATGCGTGGTGACGATCGGCCGTACAGCATTGCCGTCGCCGGGCATACGCCGCTGGTGGAGATTCCCGGCAAATGGGAGATGGATGATTACGCCTCGCTGGCCTACACGCGCCAGCCGGATTTTCCACAGGGCGGCGACCGCATCGCCAGCTATGCGCACACCGGTGACAACTGGCAGCGCGAATTTGACGGCGCGATGGCCGAAGGACTGTGCCTGACCACGCTGTTCCACCCGAAAATTTCCGGGCAGCCTGGCCGTTTGCTGTTGCTGGAGCAGCTGTTTGCCCACATGACGGCGCGCGACGATGTGTGGTTTGCGCGCTGTGATGCGGTGGCCGCGTGGTATTTGCAGGAGCAGCAACATGACTGAACATTCACGCTGGCCGTCGGGCAAACAATCGGCGGCCATCATTACCATCGACTATCACGATATTCACGGCATCCTGACGCAGGCGCCTGCGGTTGCCGGGCGCGATAAAACCCTGTCGGTGTGGCGCTATGGCACGCTGCGCGGCGTTGATCGCCTGCTGGATCTGCTGGCGGAGAAACAGCTGCTGGCCAGCTGGTGCTTGCCGGCCATCGTCGCCGAAGAGCAGCCGCAGGTGCTGCAGCGTATCGTCGCCGCCGGGCATGAGATCGCCTGCAGCGGTGAGCGACACGAAGACTTCTCTGCGCTGACGCTGGCGCAGCAGATTACCAGTGTAACGCGCGGCTGCGAGCGGCTGGCGCAGCTGACCGGCCAGCCGATTGCAGGGTTTCGCACGCCGGCCGGCCAGTGGAAACCGGGCCTTGCTGCGGCGCTGGCAACGCACGGCATCCGCTGGTCCTCCAGCTGGCGCGGTGATGATTTACCCTATTTTCACCCCGGCACCCGGCTGGTGGAGCTGCCCATGCACTACACGCTGGAGGATGCGCCCTATTTTGCCTTCAACCTCAGCCCGGCGATTCCGCCCGGACAATCGCGTATCGCGCCCTATGGCGAAACGCTGGCCAACCTGACGCAGGATTTCCACGGTTTTCACCGTTTCGGCCTGTGCTACCTGCTGCGGCTGCACCCGGAAATTATCGGCACCGCCGGGCGCATTGGCCTGCTGCGTCAGCTGCTGGAGACGCTGCAGCAGCATGACGTGTGGATCGCTACTGCTGGCCAGGTGGCCGCGCACTGGCAGACGCAGCCGGATAACGATGCCGATCATCCGGCAGAGGTGTTTGCCCGGGTCAGCGGAGGCGAACATGGACACCACGCTTGATCGGCTGGCGGACTTCATCGCAGCCACCCGCTTTGCCCAGCTGCCGGAACCGCTGGTAGCGCAGGCGAAGCGCCATCTGCTGGATACGCTCGGCGCGGCGCTGGCGGGCTGTGACAGCCCGATCTGGCGCGAATGCCGGGCGCTGGTGGCCGAAGAGGGCGGCAGCGCCGTGGCGCAGCTGTGGGGCTGTGCGCAGCAAACTTCCCCGCGTCAGGCGGCGTGGCTCAACGGCGTGGCGGCGCACATGTATGAACTGGACGACACCGGTGGCTGCGATCACTCCGGTGCCGTGGTGTTACCGGCGCTGCTGGCGGCACTGCCGCTGGCGACGCATCCGGTCGACGGGCGGGCATTTCTCACCGCGATGGTCGTGGGTTATGACATCGGCCGTCGCGTGCTGGAAGCCTGCGGGGGTTATGCGGCGCACAACGGTGCGGGCTGGCACTCAACTGCCAGCTGTGGCGTTTTTGGCGCGGCGGCTGCCGTCAGTTGTTTGCTGCGGCTGCCGGCCGCGCAGTGTGCCTCGGCGCTGGGCATCGCTGCCAGCTTCAGTGGTGGCCTGTGGGGCTTTATTCATGATGGCTCACAAACCAAAAAGCTGCACGCGGCGCGCGCGGCGGAAGGGGGCGTACAGGCGGCGCTGCTGGCACAGCGCGGCATCAGCGGACCGGCTGCGGTATTTGAGGCGCGCTGGGGTGGCTTTCTGCAAACGCTGGCCGGTGAAACGCAACAGCCCGCCGCGCTCACGGCCCAACTGGGCGAGGTGTGGAAACTGGCGCGCTGTTCCATCAAGCCGTACGCCGCCTGTCGCGGTACGCATGCGGCAATCGATGCGCTGGGTCTGCTGCTTGAGCAGCATGCGGTGGCGACCGGGGACATCGCGCGCATTGTGGTCGGGCTCAATCCGTTCCTGCTGGAGATGTGCGGCACGCGTGAGCTCACCAGCCTCGCCGCCGCGCAAATGAGCCTGCCGTATGCGCTGACGGCGCGTGCGCTGTTCGGCTCCGCGGAGCTGGCGAGTTATGACGACAGCCGTCGCCTGAGTGCGGAAGCTGCCGCGCTGATGGCGCGTATTGAGCTGGAGATTGACCACCAGCAGGGGCGCGATGATGAGCCGTGGGTCCGGCTGGAAACGGTGCAGGGCATGCAGTGGCAGCAGCACGTCGCGGTGCCGTCCGGATCGCCGGCGAATCCGCTGAGCGACGCGGCGCTGCACGCCAAATACCGCAGCCTCGCCGCGCGCGTCTTACCGGCGGCACAGGTGCAGCAGCTGGAAACGCTGTGTCTGACGCTGGATAACGTGGCGGATGTGCGGCAAGTCGCGGCGTTGCTGGCGACCCGGTAACAGTGGGGCGCCAGCCATGGCGAAATGCCGATCGGTCAAGTCAGCGCGACCTGATGATGACGGTGCGCATAAATGCGCACCCTACAAAAGCGCGCGCTGGCCCGTAGGGTCGCCGTTTACGGTGACCTGGGATTTCCCGTTTACGGTGACCTGGGATTTACCACATCCATTGCGACCGCAATCAAACCCGTTCCGCCAGCCCTTCAATCCGCGCCATCGCCGCCCGCAACCGCGCTTCGTTGACCGGTTCGGCCATGTTCGCCATATCCGGCGCGTGGATAGATTCGCGTATAATCAACGCCAGCTCGCTCTCCTCCAGCGCGGCAATCTCGGCCAGCGTCAACGGTACGCCGCAGTCGCGCGCCAGGCGCATCTCATCCACCAGCTCTTCGTCGCTGCGATCCTCCAGCGCCAGCAGGCACAAATTGCCGTAACCCACCAGCAGGCCGTGACCAAACTCGCGCGTTTTGTCGCAGAAGGTAAAGCCTTCGTAAATGGCGTGCGCAGCGGCGGCGTGGGCGCCATTGCTCATCAGCGAGGTCAGACCGGCCCAGGTAAAAATCGCGTCCAGCACCTGATCGAGCGAAGTGCCGCTCTCACCGCGCAGCACCGCTGCGTAAGCCGCCGGACCGTGCTCCGCGATCACCTCATAGCAGATCTGGCTGTGCGCCAGCGATGACAGCGCATTGCCGGTGCGTGCCGGATGGTGCGTGCTTACCGCCCGGAACTCATACCATTTAGCCAGCGTATCGCCGAGGCCCGCGGCCAGCCAGCGGGCAGGGGCGGCTGCCAGCAACTCACTGTCGATGATCACCGCCGCCGGTGCCTGTGGCAGCGGGAAAATATCAAAGAAGTTGCCGTTATCGTCGTAGCGAATGGTCAGCGGGGTCACCGCAGCGCAGGTGGCGGCAATTGTCGGGACGGTTATCACCGGCAGCCCGAGCTGCGCACCCACCGCTTTAACCGTGTCCAGCGCCTTGCCGCCGCCCGCACCGATCAGCACCTCTGCCTGTTGTTCAATCGCTAACGCCGCCAGCCGTTCGATATGGTTAAGCGAGGTTTCGCCACCAAACCACACCGGTGCCAGCAGCGTGACGCCAGCGGCGTCGAGTTGCGTCTTCACCTGCGTCGCCACCGCCTGCATCGCGCGCTGGCCGCCAATCAGCAGTGCGCGCTGGCCCAGCCCGGCGCAGATGGCCCCCAGCTGGTTAATCACACCCGCACCACGCAGCACGCGCGCCGGGAACAGCAAATTTTGTTGCGACATAGCGAAAGCTCTCTTTTTCAGGGAATGGCTGCATCATCGCCAAAGCGGCTTGCAGAAAAAATCCCTGTCAGTCGATAATCACTTCAGCGATTCGTTAACTATTGTCAGCAATCCCTGAAGGAAGTGCGGTGCCAACCTTACCCAATCTGAAACTGCTGCAGGTGTTCGCCAGCGTGGTGGAAAACCAGGGCTATTCGCGTGCGCAGCAGGCGCTGAACATGACCACACCGGCCATCAGCGCCTACATGAGTGAACTGGAAAGCCAGCTGGGCTTTATTCTGTGCCAGCGCGGGCGCGCAGGCTTTGCGCTGACCAGCAAAGGCGAACAGTTCTACGCCTATACCCGGGAAATGCTGGCGACCCTGAGCGGCTGGCAGTCGCAGGTGGAGACGCTGAAAAGCGCGCAGGGCGGCACATTTGCGCTCGGCGTGGTCGACGCCACCGTCACCGACAGCACGCTGGATCTGCCGGCGGTTATCGCCCGTTTTAATCAGCGCTTTCCGGCGGTGTTTCTCACCCTCAGCGTGTGTGAGCCCAACGAACTGCAGCAGCAGGTGCTGGAAGATCGGCTCGACCTGGCCATCGGGCACTTTCCGCTGCGCGCCAGCAATCTGGTGACGCTGCCGCTGTACGAGGAGCAGCAGTGGCTGTACTGCAGTCCGCAGCATGCGCTGGCGCAGGGCGATGCGGATGTGCGTCGCGTGCAGCAGACCGGCATGGTAACGCGGCGCTACTGGAACCAGCAGGAGCTCAACAAGCGCGGTTTCCGCCATAGCACCGCGTCGGTGGAGAGCATTGAAGCGCAGCTGACGCTGATTCTCTCCGGGCGCTATATCGGCTTTTTGCCCGAGCATTACGCGCGCAGCCGCGAGCAGCAGGGCCAGCTGCTGCGCCTGCTGCCACACCATTTTCACTTTCGCGCGCCGTTTTCGTTCGCCTTCCGGCGCGGCCGCGCGCGCGAGCCGCTGATCCGTGCGATGCGCGAAATTCTGAATCCAGCGCGAAAAACTGAGCGCGAAAGCTGACGCTGCGGCAATACTGTGTAAAAATACAGGCCGGTTTAACCAACAGTATTCACTATGGCCCTGACAGCAGCGATAAAAAGCCAGATTGCGCAATGGTATAAGGCGCTGCAGCAGCAGGTTCCTGACTTTATCCCGCGCGCGCCGCAGCGCCAGATGATCGCCGAAGTGGCGAAGAGTCTGGCCGGTGACGAGGGTCGCCATCTGGCCATTGAGGCGCCCACCGGCGTCGGCAAAACCCTGTCTTACCTGATTCCCGGCATTGCGGTCAGCCGCGCCGAAGAGAAACGTTTAGTCATCAGCACCGCCAACGTGGCGCTGCAGGATCAGATCTTCAGCAAAGATCTGCCGCTATTAAAGAAAATCATTCCTGACCTCACCTTCACCGCGGCTTTTGGTCGCGGACGCTATGTCTGTCCGCGCAACCTGACCGCGCTGGCAGCCACGGACGATCAGCAGGGCGATCTGCTGCTGTATCTCGACGAACAGGCGATGACCGGTTCGAAAGAGGAGCAGAAATTCTGCGCGCGGCTGGAGAAAGACCTCAGCAGCTATAAGTGGGATGGCCTGCGCGATCACAGCGACGTGGCGATTGACGACAGCCTGTGGCAGCGCCTCTCCACTGATAAAGCGAACTGCCTGGCACACCACTGCCGCTGGTACCGCGAATGCCCGTTCTTTGTGGCGCGACGCGAAATCGAGCAGGCCGATGTGGTGGTGGCGAACCATGCGCTGGTGATGGCGGCGATGGAGAATGAGTCAGTGCTGCCGCCGGCCAAACACCTGATGCTGGTGCTGGATGAAGGGCACCATCTGCCGGAAGTGGCGCGGGATGCGCTGGAGATGAGCGCGGAGATTACGCCGGGCTGGAGCAGCCTGCAGCTCGATCTGTTTGTGCGGCTGGTGGAGACCATCATGGCGCAGTTCCGGCCGAAATCCCCGCCGCCGCTGAGCAATCCCGAGCGCCTGAAAGGACACTGTGATGAGATGCGCGAACAGCTGCAGACGCTGTGCAACGCGCTCAATCCTCTGCTGCCGCGCGACAATCAGCCTGGCGAGTTTCGCTTTGTGCTCGGTGAGCTGCCGCCAGAACTGCTGACCCTGTGCGCGCGGCTGTTTAAGCTGAGTGATGCGCTGCGTGGCCTGAGCGAAGGGCTGCTCAACGAGCTGGGCGAACAGACCGGCAAGGCCGATATCATGCGGCTGCACAAAGCCATCCTGCAGCTCAATCGCCACTTCGGCTGGTTTGAATCCATCAGCAAACTGTGGCGGCTGGCGGCGATGGAAAAAGCGTCCAACGCGCCGGTGTCGAAATGGGTGACGCGTGAAATTCGTGACGGCCAGGCGCATCTGCTGTTTCACTGCGCCGGGATTCGCGTCAGCGACCAGCTGGAAAAGCTGCTGTGGCGCAAAATCCCGCACGTGGTGGTGACCTCGGCTACGCTGCGTTCGCTGAACAGCTTTAATCGCCTGCAGGAGATGTCCGGCCTGAACCAAAAGGCCGGCGACCGCTTTGTGGCACTCGACTCGCCGTTTAATCATGTCGATCAGGGCAAGCTGATCATCCCGCAAATGCGCTATGAGCCGCTGCTGGCCAATGAAGCGGAGCACATCGCTGAGATGGCGCGCTTCTTCCGCCAGCAAATGCAGGCGCAGCAGCACAAAGGCGTGCTGGTGCTGTTTGCCAGCGGACGGGCGATGCAGCAGTTTGTCAGCCTGGTGCCGGAGCTGCGTCTGTCGATGCTGGTGCAGGGCGATCAGCCGCGTTCACGGCTGGTGGAGCTTCACCGGCAACGGGTGACCGCCGGACAAAGCAGCATTCTGGTTGGCCTGCAATCTTTTGCCGAAGGGCTCGATTTGAAAGGCGATCTGTTGTCGCAGGTGCACATCCATAAAATTGCTTTTCCGCCGGTGGACAGTCCGGTAATTTTGACCGAAGGGGAGTGGCTGAAGAGCCTCAAACGCTACCCGTTTGAAGTACAAAGTTTACCCAGCGCATCGTTTACGCTGATCCAGCAGGTCGGGCGTCTGATCCGCAGCCATCAGTGTTTTGGTGAAATCGTCATTTACGATCGCCGGCTGCTGAGCAAAACCTACGGCAGCCGCCTGCTGGCCGCGCTGCCGGTGTTTCCGATTGAACAACCGCCGGTGCCGGAAGCGGACAAACCGGCGAAGCGCAGCAAGAAATCCTGAGTATGCGGCAACAGCCGGATGCACGATTGTTGGCCGCCGGGTGACGGCGCGCCCTGGAAGCGGGAAAGTATGATGGAACTGAATAAGATCATTAAAGAGATTGGCCGCGGCAAGAATCACGCACGCGATATCGACTTTGACACTGCCGTGGCGCTTTACAGCGCGATGCTGGCGGACGAGGTGCCGGATCTCGAACTGGGTGGCGTGCTGATTGCGCTGCGCATCAAAGGCGAAGGGGAAGCAGAGATGCGCGGCTTCTACCACGCGATGCAGCAGCGCATGATGCGGCTGCAGGCCCCGGCACAGCGTCCGATGCCCATTGTGATCCCCAGCTATAACGGCGCGCGTCGCCAGGGCAACCTGACGCCGCTGCTGGCACTGCTGCTGGTGAAGCTCGGTTTTCCGGTGTTGCTGCACGGCGTCAGCGACGACCCAACCCGCGTGACCAGCGAAGCGGTGCTGGCGGCGCTGGATATTGCGCCAGTGGCCAGCGCGCAACAGGCGCAGGCGAAACTCGACGCTGGCGAGCTGGCGTTCATCACCATCGATGATTTATGTGCGCCAATGGCTAAACAGCTGGCGCTGCGCTGGCGCATGGGCGTGCGTAACAGCGCGCACACGCTGGCCAAGCTGGCGACGCCGTTTGCCGAACGCGCCGCGCTGCGGCTGGCGAGCGTGTCGCATCCGGAATATGTGCCGCGCGTGGGTAAATTCTTCCAGGATATCGATGCACCGGCCATTCTGCTGAACGGCACTGAAGGTGAGGTCTATGCCAATCCGCAGCGCTGCCCGGCGATTAATTATATTCGCGGTGCCGGTGCAGAAGCGGAAGTGTGGGTCGAGCGGCAGCCAGAGGTCGCGCTGGCGTTAGCAGAGAGCAAAGGCGCCCAGGATACCGCAGCGTGGATCCGTGAGGTGCTGGCCGGTGAACGCGCAGTGCCGCAGGCGCTGCGCCTGCAGCTGGCGTGCTGTCTGGTGGCGACCGGTGAAGCCGCAACAATGGCCGATGCCGAAACGCGGTTACAGCAGGTGGGGATTTAACCGGGCTGCCCGGCTGGCCATGCACGAGAAACCTGGGCGGTGACGGCGGTCACCGCAGCGGTTGCGCAGGGGGGGCACGCCTGCGCAGCTGAAATGGTTTGCTGAGCAGCGCCATCAGCGTTTAATCAGTACGCTCTCCACCAGTTGCTGCCAGAACGTAATACCAATCGGCAGCAGCGCATCGTTGAAATCATAGTTGGCATTGTGCAGCGGGGCTGAAGGCGTGGCACCGTCAGCGCCGAGCCAGAAATAGGCGCCGGGACAGGCTTCCAGCATGCAGGCGAAATCTTCAGACGCCATCGACGGGTTAACCTGCCAGTGCACCTGCTGTTCACCCAGCAGCTGGCACGCCACGTCACGCACCTGCTCCGCCGGGGCGACATGGTTGGCGGTAACCGGATAGCCGGGATACCAGTGAATCTCGCCGCTGACGCCAAACGGGCGCGGCAGGGTGGTGACAAAATCTTCAATCAGACCGCGCACGCGATTGCGCACGTCGGTCTGCAGACATCGCACCGTACCGCGCAGCGTGATCTGCTCCGGAATGACGTTAATGGCCTCGCCACCGTGAATCTGGGTGACGCTGACCACCGCCGACGCCAGCGGTGACAGGCGGCGCGACGGGATGGTTTGCAGCGCCAGAATCAGCTCGGCGGCGACCACCATCGGGTCGGCACCGCTTTCCGGCATCGCCGCATGGCAGCTTTTGCCGTGCAGCGTAATCTCAAACGAATCCAGCGATGCCATCATCGCGCCCGGATTTACCGCCAGCGATCCCACCGGCAATCCCGGCCAGTTGTGCATCGCGTACACGGCATCCATCGGGAAGCGCTGAAACAGACCTTCCTCCACCATTTTGCGCGCACCACCGAGATTCTCTTCGGCCGGCTGAAACAGGAAGTGTACCGTACCTTTGAAATTACGCGTGGCGGCCAGCTGACAGGCTGCGGCCAGCAGTATCGCGGTGTGGCCATCGTGACCGCAGGCGTGCATCACGCCAGGCCGGCTCGATTTCCACTGCGGCTCGCCTTTTTCGGTGATCGGCAGGGCATCCATATCGGCGCGCAGCCCGATGACCGGACCGGGACCGTTTTCCAGCGTGCCGATCACGCCAGTGCCGGCGAGGCCGCGAAACACCTGCAGTCCGGCATCGGTCAGCACCTGGGCCACCAGCTCGCTGGTCTGCTGCTCCTGGTAACCCAGTTCAGGGTGTTGATGTAACTGACGACGCCAGGTGAGGGCGTTTTCCAGCAGGACAGCAGGCAGGCTCATAAGGTAAGGCTCCATCAGCAGCGTCAGCTGCGCAATCTCCGACGCGGGAAGTTAAGTGTCCACTGTAGTGGTAAGCGTGGGGGGCGTCTATCGTGGAAAGGAATAATTTGGCTATAGGCTATAGCGGATTGGCATAAGCGGATGGGGGCAAGGTCGGCATGAATGCCGACCCTACAGGGCGCGATGGGAAACCGTCGTGCTGGTGCTGCACTCGGTCGGCATCAATGCCGACCCTACAGGGCGCGATGGGAAACCGTCGTGCTGGCGCTGCGCGCGGTCGGCATCAATGCCGACCCTACAGGGCGCGATAAGATACCGCCGTGCTGGTGCTGCACGCGGTCGGCATCAATGCCGACCTTGTACAGTGCAACCTTTGGGAACAGTTTTAAGGCTTAACGGACCGACATTGCGGCATTGCCCAGCCGGGGTAACTTCCCGTAGGGTGCGCATTGATGCGCACCTGGAACTACTTCAGCATCGGCAAATTGAGACCGTGCTGCTCTGCGCAGGTCTGCGCCAGCTCGTAGCCCGCATCGGCATGACGCATCACGCCGGTGGCCGGGTCGTTCCACAGTACGCGACCAAGGCGCGCATCCGCTTCAGCCGTACCGTCACAGACGATCACCACACCGGAATGCTGCGAGAAGCCCATGCCGACGCCGCCGCCGTGGTGCAGGCTCACCCAGGTGGCCCCGCCGGCGGTGTTCAGCAGCGCGTTCAGCAGCGGCCAGTCTGACACCGCATCCGAGCCATCCTTCATCGCCTCGGTTTCACGGTTAGGTGACGCCACCGAGCCGCAGTCGAGGTGGTCACGACCGATCACGATCGGCGCTTTTAGCTCGCCGTTGCGCACCATCTCATTGAATGCCAGCGCGGCTTTATGACGCTCGCCCAGCCCCAGCCAGCAAATACGCGCCGGCAGGCCCTGGAAGGCGATGCGCTCCTGCGCCATATCCAGCCAGCGGTGCAGGTTTTTGTGTTCCGGGAACAGCTCTTTCAGTTTGGCGTCGGTTTTATAGATATCTTCCGCATCGCCCGAGAGCGCCACCCAGCGGAACGGGCCTTTGCCTTCGCAGAACAGCGGACGAATATACGCCGGCACGAAGCCCGGGAAATCAAAGGCGTTTTTCACCCCTTCATCCAGCGCCACCTGACGAATGTTGTTGCCGTAATCCACGGTCGGCACACCCATGTGGTGGAAGTCGAGCATCGCCTGCACGTGCTGCGCCATGGAAGCGCGTGCCGCTTTCTCTACCGCTTTCGGATTGCTGACGCGCTCAGCTTCCCAGCGTGCCACGTCCCAGCCCACCGGCAGATAGCCGTTAATCGGGTCGTGCGCGGAGGTCTGATCGGTCACGATATCAGGCTTCATGCCGCCCGCTTTCGCGCGCTGCACCAGTTCCGGGACCAGCTCGGCCGCGTTGCCCAGCAGGCCCACGGAGATCGCCTGGCCGGCTTCGGTGGCGTCTTTGATCAGCGCCAGCGCCTCATCCAGGCTGTAGGCTTTATGGTCGAGGTAGCGGGTGCGCAGACGGAAATCGATGCGCGACTCCTGGCACTCAATCGCCAGCACGCAGGCACCGGCCAGCACGCCCGCCAGCGGCTGCGCGCCGCCCATGCCGCCCAGACCGGCGGTGAGGATCCAGCGGCCGGTCAGGTCACTGTTATAGTGCTGGCGACCGGCTTCGGCGAAGGTTTCAAAGGTACCCTGCACGATGCCCTGCGCGCCGATATAAATCCATGAACCGGCGGTCATCTGGCCATACATCATCAGCCCGGCCTTATCCAGTTCGTGGAAGTGATCCCACGTCGCCCAGTGCGGCACCAGGTTGGAGTTGGCCAGCAGTACGCGCGGCGCATCGGCATGGGTGCGGAACACACCGACCGGCTTGCCGGACTGAATCAGCAGCGTCTCTTCCGGCTGCAGCGCGCGCAGCGAGCGCAGAATCTGTTCAAAGCACGCCCAGTTGCGCGCGGCTTTACCGATTCCGCCATACACCACCAGATCCTCCGGGCGTTCGGCCACGTCAGGATCGAGGTTGTTCTGAATCATGCGGTATGCCGCTTCAATCAGCCAGTTGGCGCAGTGCAGTTCATTACCGCGCGGCGCACGGATTTCACGGGCAACAGCCTGAGTCAAAGTTTCGCTCATCATCGGTTCCTTAATTAGCAGTAGAACGCTGGCTTGGCAGCAGCGCAGTAAGGGTTTCAGGCCAGACGTAACTGCTGGCCCACAGGCGCATGGCATCAATGTCCGGCGCCAGTAAACGGTCCTGATCGAGGAAGGCGACCTGCGCACGAATGCGGCTCATCTCCTGTTCGATCGCGGCAGAGCTTTGCAGCGGGCGGTGGAAGTCGATGCCCTGCGCCGCCGCCATCGCTTCAATGCCGACCACGGCAGCGGTGTTGAAGCACATCTCGCCCAGGCGGCGTGCCGCGTAGGTGGCCATCGATACGTGATCTTCCTGATTGGCTGAGGTCGGCAGGCTGTCGACGCTGCCCGGGTGCGCCAGCGATTTGTTCTCCGAGGCCAGCGCGGCAGCGGTAACCTGCGCAATCATGAAGCCCGAGTTCACGCCGCCGTCGCGCACCAGGAAGGGCGGCAGGCCGGAGAGACCGGTGTCGAGCAGCAGCGCCAGGCGGCGTTCGGATATAGCACCGACTTCGGCAATCGCCAGCGCGATGATGTCGGCGGCAAAGGCTACCGGCTCGGCGTGGAAGTTACCGCCGGAGATCACGTCGCCGCTGTCGCTGAAGACCAGCGGGTTGTCAGAAGCGGCGTTGGCTTCAATCTGCAGCACGCGCGCGGCGTGGCTGAGGTTATCGAGACAGGCGCCCATCACCTGCGGTACGCAGCGGATCGAATAGGGATCCTGCACGCGTCCGCAGTTGCTGTGCGAACTGAGAATTTCGCTGCCTTCGAGCAGCGTCGCCACCGCAGCGGCGACGGCAATCTGCCCGTGCTGGCCGCGCGCCTGATGGATGCGCGCATCAAACGGTTTAACCGAGCCTTTGATCGCTTCCAGCGACAGCGCGCCGGCCATCAGCCCGGCGGCAAACAGATTTTCGGCTTCAAACAGCCCACGCAGCGCCAGCGCGGTAGAGACCTGGGTGCCGTTGAGCAACGCCAGACCCTCTTTTGGCCCCAGCACAATCGGCTGCAGGCCGACGCGGGCCAGGCCTTCGCTGGCGGGCACCAGCTGGCCGTCAATACGTACCTGGCCTTCACCGAGCAGCATCAGGGAGAGATGCGCCAGCGGCGCCAGATCGCCGGACGCGCCAACCGATCCCTTCACCGGGATGCACGGCATCACGCCGGCGTTGAACAGCGCCAGCAGCGCGTCAATCAGTTCCATGCGGATGCCCGAGTGGCCGCGTGCCAGGCTGATGATTTTGCTGGCGACCACCAGGCGGGTGACGTTATCCGGCAGCAGATCGCCGAGGCCGACGCTGTGTGACAGCACCAGGTTACGCTGCAGTTCCGCCAGGCGTTCGGCGGGGATCTGCGTCTGCGCCAGCTTGCCGAAGCCGGTGTTGATGCCGTACACCACCTTGCCCGAGGCGACGATGGCCTCGACGGTTTCACGTGCGCGGTCAATATCCGCCCGCGCTTCCTCTGCCAGCTGCAGCGTCACCTTATCCTGATAAATACGGCGTAAGGTGGCGAGGTCCACTTCACCGGGAACGAGGCGAATTGCCTGAACCGAACCTGACATAGTCTACTCCTGTCTATACAAGTTATCTGCCACGTTGTGGCGGAGCGCAAGTTGCGATGGCATCCGCCAGAGGCGCTATAAGTGTTGTGAGTGAAGCATAAGTGTCTAATCTTGTCTATACAAGTAGCAAGCGCTGTGCCAGATTGATCGTATTCTGTGAAACGTGCCGCAATGCGGGTGCGGCAACCTCCAGCCTGGTGCGCTGCACCAAAAGCGGGCGGCGGCTGCACCACGCGGGCAGGGTATGCACCATTGGATGTATATACATTTAGGCGGCGAGACAGTAAACTTCACACATCATTCGGAAAAGGAACAGGAAATGGCGGAGCAAACGGCAATCGCACAGCTGGCGGCAGCGATGGGGGATGAACCCGCGCCCATTTACCAGCGCGTTAAGCAGGCAATCGTCAGCCAGATCCGCGAAGGTCACTGGAAAGCCAACCAGCGGGTGCCGTCGGAGAGCGAGCTGGTCAATGAATTGGGCGTCAGCCGTATGACCATCAACCGCGCGCTGCGGGAGCTCACCAGCGAAGGATTTCTGGTGCGCATGCAGGGCGTCGGGACCTTTGTCGCGGAGATGAAGGGCTACACCGCAATGCTGGAAGTGCATAACATCGCCGATGAAATTGCCCAGCGCGGCCATACGCACAGCTGCAAAATTCTCTCGATAGGTCAGATGAAGGCCGATCCGGAACAGGCGGCGGTGCTGGGACTCTCCACCGGCCAGACGCTGTATCATTCGCTGATCGTGCACTACGAAAATGAGCTGCCGGTGCAGCTGGAAGATCGTCTGGTCAATCCGCTGGTCGCGCCTGACTACCTCAGCCAGGATTACCACAGCCTGACGCCGTACACCTATCTGATGCGCGTCGCCCCGCTGACCGCCGGTGAGCATATTGTTGAAGCGGTACTGCCGGATTTGCGCCAGCGTAAGCATCTGGCGCTGGACGAGCACGAGCCGTGCCTGCTTATCCGTCGCCAGACGTGGAGCGACAACAAAATCGTCACCTATGCGCGCCTGCTCTATCCAGGCTCACGCTACAAATTGCTGGGCCGCTTCAGGGGACACGGCTAAGCGCGATAAACAGCAGGCTGGCCTCTGCCGTTTGCGGCACCAGCTGCTGCTGCTCCTGCAGCCACCACATCCCCTGCTGCGCCTGCAGCGTCTCGCCCGCACTGCTGCGCCATGTACCGGCCAGCACATACGCCACGCCATGCAGGCTGCTGACCGCCAGCTGCTCCACGCTTACCGCCGCGCGCCAGCTGTCGCGCCGCGTCATGATGTTAAAGTCCTGACAGCTGCCGCTGACCTGCGCCTCTATCGCCCATTCGCCGGGAAAGGCCCACGGCTGCTGGGGCAGCAACGGCTGTTCGGCCTGTTCACAGCGCAGCAGCACGCTATCGCCCTGAAGCAGGGTAATTACCCGATCGACGCCGGGGAAGGGCGAGAACGGCCCGTCGGCGTCGATGGTGGCGATGCTGGCGCGCCACTGGAACTCTGCTGCGCCCGGCGGATAGCTGATAATTTCGCGCGTTTCCCCGCCACCGTTGCGCCAGCGGCTGACCGGCAGCTGCGCGTAGTCAAAGCGCGCGATCATTGCAGCGCCCGCATTGCCCGGGCAAAGCCAGCGGCGGCCGCTTCTTCCGCCGCGTGGTGGCCTTGCTGAATCACCGGCTGTCCGGCAACAAACACGTCTCGAATTTGCTGGCTGCTGCCGGCAAACAGCCAGCGATTGATCAGCGCGGCGGAGCTGACGCTGGCCAGCAGCGCATCCTCCTCCAGCACCAGCCAGTCGGCGCGTTTGCCCACCGCCAGCTCACCGCTGGCAATGCCACAGGCCTGCGCGCCGCCCTGCGCCGCCTGCTGCCACAGCAGATCGCCGACCGAAGGTTGATCGGTTAGCGTGATGCGGTTGCGGCGACGATCGCGCAGCCGCTGGCCATACTCCAGCCAGCGCAGCTCCTCCAGCGCACTGAGCGAAACGTGGCTGTCAGAGCCAATGCCCCAGCGTCCGCCGCGCCCGATGTACTCCACCGCCGGGAAGATGCCGTCGCCGAGATTGGCCTCGGTGGTGGGACACAGACCGGCAATCGCGCCGCTGTCCGCCATGCGCGCGATCTCCTGCTGATCGAGATGGGTGGCGTGAATCAGGCACCAGCGTGCATCAACGGCAAAGCGGTTATACAGCCACGCCACCGGCCGTTCGCCGCTCCATGCCAGACTGTCATTAACCTCTTTTTCCTGCTCGGCAACGTGAATGTGCAACGGCAGATGCGCAGCGCTGGCGGCCAGCACCTCATGCATCTGGGCTTCGCTTACCGCGCGCAGCGAGTGGAAACACAGGCCGTGGTTGATCAGCGGCTGCTGCGCGCTCCACTGCGCGACGCGCTGCTGCTGTTGCAGATAGGCATCGGTGTGCTGAATGAAGCGTCGCTGACCGTCGCTGGCCGGCTGCGCACCGAAGCCGCTGTAGCTGTACAGCACCGGCAGCAGCGTCTGGCCGATACCGGCAGTGCGTGCCGCCTGCATCAGCTGGTGCAGCATCGCATCGTCGGCATAGGGCTGGCCGTGCGGATCGTGATGCAGATAGTGAAATTCCGCCACCTGGCTGTAGCCGCCCTTGAGCATATCAATGTAGAGATGGGTGGCGATGGCACCGACCTGCTCAGGCGACAGGCGCTGCACCATGCGGTACATCAGATCGCGCCACGTCCAGAAGCTGTCCTGCGGATCGCCTGCCACTTCCGCCAGCCCGGCCATGGCGCGCTGGAAGGCATGGGAATGCAGGTTGGCCATCGCCGGAATCACCGGGCCGGCCAGGCGCACGGCGTCACCGGGCGTACTGTCGGCGGTAAGGGCGCGAATAAATCCCTGATCGTCGGTTGCGATCAGCACGTTTTCCTGCCAGCCGTCGGCCAGCCGTGCGCGTGGGGCAAAATAAACTGCCATGGTTGATCCTCAAGGGCGGAAAGTTGTATATACATATACATACTTTGAGGCGCAGTGTAAATCGCCAGACAAAAGGGGAGTGGGATGGCAAGTAAACAGATCGACAGCCTGTGGCTGGGGGCCGATGTGGTCACCATGCGTGACGGTCGCTATAACCTGATTGAGGATGGCGCCGTGGCGGTGGATAACGGCGAGCTGGTGTGGGTCGGCCCGCGCAGCGCGTTACCGGACTTTGCCCCGCGCCGGCAGCAGCAGTTTGACGGCGGCATCATTACGCCCGGTCTGGTGGATTGCCACACGCATCTGGTGTTTGGCGGCGATCGCAGCCAGGAGTTCGAACAGCGGCTCAACGGCGTGAGCTACGCGGAGATCGCCGCGCAGGGCGGCGGCATCCTGTCGACGGTGCGCGCCACGCGCGCGGCCAGCCAGCAGCAGCTGGTCGACTCGGCACGCTGGCGGCTCGATCGCCTGCTGGCTGAGGGCGTGACCACGGTGGAGATTAAATCCGGTTACGGGCTGGATGAAGAGAGCGAGCTTACTCTGCTGCGCGCTATCCGCGAGCTGGCGCAGTCGGTGCCTGCCGATGTGCAGGCCACCTGCCTGGCGGCGCACGGCTTCCCGCCAGAGTTCAGGGATAACCCGCAGGGCTGGATCGATATTATCTGCCAGCGCCTGTTGCCGCGGGTGAAAGCGGAGGGGCTGGCGGATGCGGTCGACGCGTTTTGCGAACACCTGGCGCTGTCACCGCAGCAGGTGAGCGCGGTATTTGATGCCGCCACAGCGCTCGGCCTGCCGGTAAAGCTGCACGCTGAACAGTTGTCGGCACTCGGCGGTGCCGCACTGGCGGCGCGCTATGGTGCGCTCTCTGCCGATCACCTCGAATATGCCACCGAACAGGATGCGCGCGCGATGGCGGAGCATGGCACGGTGGCGGTACTGCTGCCCGGAGCGTTCTATCTGCTGCGCGAGACGCAGCGTCCGCCGGTCGAACTGTTCCGCCAGCACGGCGTGCCGATGGCGCTGGCCAGCGATGCCAATCCGGGCACGTCACCGGCGCTGTCGCTGCGGCTGATGCTGAACATGGGCTGTACGCTGTTTGGCCTGACGCCGGAGGAAGCGCTGGCCGGCGTCACGCTGTGGGGCGCGAAGGCGCTTGGCCTGCAGGCCACGCACGGCTCGCTGGAGCCAGGCAAAGTAGCCAATTTTGTCCACTGGCCGCTGGCTCGCCCGGCTGAGCTGGTTTACTGGCTGGGCGGCGAACTGCCGTGCCAGGTTATCTATCGTGGAGAAGCGCAATGACCCCTTTTCATTTCACCGCCGGTAAGCTGCCGCTGCTGGTCAGTATTCCGCATGCCGGTACCCAGCTGACGCCGGAGGTCGACGCCGGGCTGAGCGAGGCCGCGCGCGGCCTGCCGGATACCGACTGGCATATTCCGCTGCTGTACGACTTTGTGCGCGACCTCGGTGCCAGCGTGCTGATCGGGCACTACTCGCGCTTCGTGATCGATCTCAACCGTCCGCCGGACAACCAGCCGCTGTACAGCACGGCCACCACCGGGCTCTATCCGGAGACGCTGTTTGATGGCACGCCGACCTTCAAACCCGGCATGACGCCGGACAGCGCGGCGCGTCAGCGCTATCTCGAGACTATCTGGCAACCCTATCATCAGCAGATTCAGCAGGAGCTGGCGCGGCTGAAAGCCGAACATGGCTATGCGCTGCTGTTTGATGCGCACTCCATCGCTTCGGTGATTCCGCGCCTGTTCGATGGCCAGCTGCCGGATCTGAACATCGGCACTAACGATGGCGCCAGCTGTTCGGCGGCCAGCATCGCGGCGATTGAGCAGGTGTGCGCCGCACAAAGCGACTACAGCTGGGTGGTGAACGGACGCTTTAAAGGCGGCTATATCACGCGCGCTTACGGCCAGCCAGCGCAGGGCGTGCAGGCGGTGCAGCTGGAGCTGGCGCAGCTGAATTACATGGATGAGGCGCCGCCGTTTGCCTGGCAGCAGGATCGCGCCACGCGGTTGCAGCACGTGCTGAAGCCGCTGCTGCAGGCGTTTCTGCAGGCGGGCAAATCCGTTTAATTGATGCGGGTCGCCATCACGGTGACCCCGTTTCTCATGTGGTGGATGTACATCCGCTGCCTCACTCCCCAATGCTGTGCAACCCCTGCCCTGAAAGTGTGCACGACGCGTTTCGTCTGACGCAGATCCCCTCCGTTTACCGTCTTTGCCGATCTGGCACAGCCCTTGCTAGCTTGTATGTACAAGTAAAGACCGCGCGGTAATGATGACTATTTATTCTGGCTGGCTCACAAAAAGCTTATGCCGACAATGATCTGCCGCAAGCTAGCTTGTATATACATGAAATGTCATTTGCGCTGTATCAGCCAACAGAGACAGCCAGATTTGTTAACCACCAGGAGAAGACGTATGACACACCGTGCCCCGTTTCGCCGTTTCTGCCTTACCACGCTGTTTGCCAGCCTGATGCTGGCCGGCGTGGCTGCCGAGGCTAAAGAGTGGAAATCCATCACCATCGCCACTGAAGGCAGCTATGAGCCGTGGAACCTGACGCTGCCGGGCGGCAAGCTGGGCGGCTTCGAACCTGAACTGATGGAAGATCTGTGCAAGCGCATGAGCATTCAGTGCAAGCTGGTGTTGCAGAACTGGGACGGGATGATTGCCGGACTGAACGCCGGGAAATATGACGTCATCATGGATGCGATTGTGATTACGCCGGACCGGAAAAAAGTGGTCAACTTCACCACGCCGTACGCGTCAACGCCGGCGACCTTCATCACCAGCAAAGATAACCCGCTGCTGCCGGCCGATAAGAACATCATCAAACTGCACGACGACGAGGCTGCCATCAATGCGGCCATCGCCCCGCTGAAGGCGGCGCTCAAGGGCAAAACCATCGGTATTGCGTCCGGCACCGTGTATACGCCGTTTATCGATAAATACTTCAAAGATGTGGCCGACGTGCGCGAATACACCGCTTCGGCGGATGCGATTCTCGATCTGCAGGCGGGCCGTATTGATGCGGTGTTTGATGACGTGACCTTCGCGCAGTCGATGCTGGCGCGTAAAGAGAACAGCAACCTGACGTTCAGCGGCCCGCAGCTGGGCGGTCCGATCTGGGGGGAAGGCGAAGCGATGGGCGTGCGCATGGCTGATAACGATCTGAAGGCCAAACTCGATGCCGCCATTCACGCTGCGCTGGCGGACGGCACGGTGAAAAAGCTGAGCGAGAAGTGGTTTAAAACTGACGTAACGCCGTAAGTGAGGTGAAAGATGATGAGCCTGCTGAGTTTTGGTGCAGATGGCTGGGGTCGCCTGATTCTGAGCGCCGCCGGTACCACGCTGCTGCTGTCGCTGGCGGCGCTGATGATTGGCGCCGTGGTCGGTTCCGGCGTGGCGGCGGCGAAACTCTCGCACCAGCGCTGGCTGCGCTGGCTGGGTGAAAGCTATTCGGTGGTGTTTCGCGGCATCCCGGAGCTGCTGGTGATCTACCTGTTCTACTTCGGTGGATCGGGGTTGATCACGCTGGTCGGCCAGCTGTTTGGTGCTGACGGCTTTATTGAAGCACCGCCGTTCCTGATTGGCGCGCTGGCTATCGGGCTCATCTCCGGATCCTATCAGGGTGAAGTGTATCGCGCTGCGCGCCTGGCGCTGGCGAAGGGCGAAGTCGAAGCGGCGGTAGCCATCGGGATGCCGCGCTGGCGTATCGCCCAGCGCATCCTCGTCCCGCAGATTGTGCGCTACGCGCTGCCGGGGATGTCCAACGTCTGGCAGATGAGTCTGAAAGATTCGGCGCTGGTGTCAGTGACCGGCATCGTCGAGCTGATGCGCGCCAGCCAGGTGGCGGCCGGTTCAACGCGCGATTACTTCACCTTTTACCTGATTGGCGGTGGCTGCTATCTGCTGCTGACACTGCTGTCGAACCATGCGTTTCGCTGCGCGGAATCGCGCCTCGGCCGCGCATGGCAAAGTCGCACTGCGGCACAGCACTAAGGAGCAGCAGCATGAACGACTTCGCTTTTCTTGCCGACACTTTTCTTAAGCTGAGCGCGGCGCTGCCGGTGACGCTCGGGCTGTTTATCAGCGCCTTTGTTTGCGGCGGGCTGCTGGCGCAGGGCATTCTGGCGCTGCGCATGAGCCGCTGGCGACTGCTGAGCGGTTTTGCGCGCGGCTATATTCTGGTGTTTCGCGGCTCGCCGCTGCTGATTCAGCTGTTTCTCATCTACTACGGGCTCGGCCAGTTTGGCGTGATTCGCCACAGCTTCGTCTGGCCGTTTCTGCGCGAGCCGTTTATCTGCGCGGTGCTGGCGCTGTCGCTGTGTACCGCCGCTTACACCGCTGAGATCCTGCGCGGTGCGCTGCTGGCGGTGCCGGCAGGTCAGGTCGAAGCCGGGCTGGCCTGCGGCATGTCACGCTGGCTGCTGCTGCGCCGCATCATCGCGCCGATCATGCTGCGCTATGCGCTGCCGGCGTACTCCACCGAGGCGATTCTGCTGGTGAAATCCACCGCGCTCGCCAGCCTGGTCACGGTATGGGATGTCACCGGCGTGGCGCAGCAGATCATCCAGCGTACCTATCGCACCATGGAGGTGTTTGTCTGCGCTGCGGCGATCTACCTGATTCTCAACTTTATTATCGTCCAGCTGTACGCGCTGTTAGAGCGCCGTCTGACCCCGGTGCACCGCGCTGAAAAAAAGCCGCTGCCCGCCGTTAAACCGCTTGCCGGAGAGTAATATGCATTCCACTTCACCAGTCACCTTGTCCGCCACTGATATCCATAAATCCTTTGGCGCTATGGAGGTGCTCAAGGGCATCTCGCTGCAGGCGCATCAGGGCGATGTTATTTCAATTCTCGGTGCCAGCGGCTCGGGCAAAAGTACCTTGCTGCGCTGCATCAATCTGCTGGAAACGCCGGATGCCGGCGTGGTGAGCGTCGGCGGCGAAACCATTGAAATGAAGCGCCACGCGCGCGGCCATCAGCTGGCGGCGAATCCTAAGCAGATTGAACGCCTGCGCTCGCGGCTGGGCATGGTGTTTCAAAGCTTCAATCTGTGGTCGCACATGACGGTGCTGCAGAACGTGATTGAAGGTCCGCACTATGTGCTGAAGCGCGACAAAAAGAGTTGTATCGCCCAGGCAGAGCAGTTGCTGGATCGCGTCGGGCTGCTTAACCGCAAGGATTTTTATCCGGCGCAGCTCTCCGGCGGCCAGCAGCAGCGCGTGGCGATTGCCCGCGCGCTGGCGATGGATCCGGAAGTGATGCTGTTTGATGAGCCAACCTCGGCGCTCGACCCGGAACTGGTCGGCGAGGTGCTCAAGGTGATGCGCAGCCTGGCGGAAGAGGGGCGCACCATGCTGGTGGTGACGCACGAGATGGGCTTTGCGCGCAACGTCTCTAATCGCGTGGTGTTTATGCATCAGGGCAACATTGATTGCGAGGGCACGCCGGAAGCGATGTTTGGCGCCAGCGGTTCATCGCGCTTTAAGCAGTTTATCTCCAGCCATCAGAGCCATCACGCGGAGCAGCCAGTATGACCGTCGTCTGGGGCGATGCGCCGCTGACCTGGCAGGAACTGGTACAGGTAGCGCGACATAACGCCGAACTGACGCTGAGCGCCGCCGCCTGGCAGCGCATTGCGCGCGGTCGCGAGATCGTCGAACAGATCGTTGCCAGCGGCCAGATTGCCTATGGCATCAACACCGGGCTGGGGGCGCTGTGTAACATCACGCTGCCGGAAGACCAGCTCAGCCAGCTGTCACGCAATACGTTGCTGAGCCACGCCTGCGGCGTCGGTCCGCTGCTGACGCGCGAGCAGACGCGCGCCATTCTGTGTGCGGCCATCGCCAACTACAGCCACGGCAAATCCGGCGTTTCGGTGGCGCTGGTGCAGCATCTGCTGGCGCTGCTCAATCAGCAGATCACGCCGCAGGTGCCGTCGCAGGGTTCAGTCGGTTATCTCACCCACATGGCGCATATCGGGCTGGCGCTGATTGGCGTGGGCGACGTTGAGTACCAGCAACAGGTGATGCCGGCGGAGCAGGCGCTGCGGCTGGCTGGCTTGCAGCCGTATCGCCCCGGTGCCAAAGAGGGCCTGAGCCTGGTCAACGGTACGCCGTGCATGACCGGGCTGAGCTGTCTGGCGCTGGACGATGCGGCGCGGCTGCTGGATTGCGCGGATGTCACCGGCGCGATGAGCTTTGAAGCGCTGCGCGGTCAGCTGGCGGCGTTTGATGCCGAGGTGATTGCGCTGAAAGCCAGCCCCGGTATGCAGCACAGCGGCCAGCGTCTGCGTGCGCTGCTGAGCGACAGCCCGCTGCTGGCGGCGAGCTGCGGCATACGCACCCAGGATGCGCTCAGCCTGCGTTCGATGCCGCAGGTGCACGGCGCCAGCCGCGATCAGTTCGCCCACGCAGCGCATCAGGTTGAGATCGAACTGAACGCCTGCACCGATAATCCGCTGGTACTGGGCACGCCGGACGACTGGCGCGTGGTGTCGCAGGCCAATCCGCACGGCGAATCGGTTGCCATGGCGGCCGATCTACTGGCGATTGCCATGGCGGAGATCGGCAGTATTGCCGAGCGCCGGCTGGATCGGCTGGTCAATCCTCTGGTCAGCGGGCTGCCGCCGTTTCTGGTGGCGCAGCCGGGCGTCAACTCCGGCATGATGATCGCGCAATACGTGGCGGCTTCCCTGTGCGCGGAGAATCGTCAGCTGGCGCAGCCGGCGGTGCTGGACAATTACGTCACCTCGGGACTGCAGGAGGATCACCTCAGCCTCGGTACCGGCGCGGCGCTCAAGCTGCTCAGGCTGCTGAATAACCTCTGGCAGGTGCTGGCGATTGAGTACCTGCTGGCGGCGCAGGCGCTGGATTTTCACGGTGAGGCGCAGCTGGCCCGCGGCACGGGCCGGGCGCTACGCGCGCTGCGCGCTGAGGTTGCCACCTGGCAGGAGGATCGCTGGCTGGCACCGGAGATAGCCCGGGCGGTGAAGGTGTTACAGACGCTGGCCTGCTAGCGGCGCAATGTGTCGCGCCGCCAGTGTCCTGATTTAACCGCGGCGCGCGTCCGGGCGCACCAGATCAAAACGCTGATCTTCGCTGATCGCGTAATAGGCGGAAGGACCGCCGGCGCGCAGAATCGGCTGCGCTTTGGCGGTCTGATAGATGCCGTTCTCCAGCAGCGCTTCATCGATGTGAATCGCCACCGCTTCGCCCAGTACCAGCCAGCTCTCCAGCTCGCCCCCCTGTGCATCCTGCAGGCGAATCAGCTGCGTCAGGCGACACTCAAAGTTGACCGGGCTTTCTGCCACCATGCTGACGTTAACGTGGGAAGCGGCCAGCGGCGTCAGGCCGGCGAGGGCAAACTCGTCGTGATCGGACGGCACCGAGGCGGAGCTCTCATTCATGGCTTCTGCCAGTGGACGCGTCGCCAGGTTCCAGACGAACTCGCCGGTTTCACTGATATTCTGCACGCTGTCTTTCCAGCCGCTGCTGGCAAAACCAATGATTGGCGGATGGTAGTTAAAACAGTTAAAGAAACTATAGGGCGCCAGATTGCGCTGGCCGCTGGCGCTTTGCGAGCTGACCCAGCCAATCGGGCGCGGGCCGACGATGGCGTTGAGCGGATCGTGAGGCAGACCGTGTCCACTGCGTGGCTGATAAGTGTAACGTTGACGCATTTGCGCTCCTGATTCGTCCTGGATACTGCGTGTTCCGGCGGCGCTGGCGGCTGGACGCAGTATTGCGGATGCAGTTTTAGGGAGAATAGATTTAAATTCGTTGCACTAAATTTTCCTGGCGGATTGTGCGCTGCCGTCATCCAGCGTATCTTACGCGCGCATTAATGTCCGGAGAATCTATGAACAAGCCTGCCGCTACCGCGCTCTTTCATCCGCGTAACCGCCATCAGGGCCGTTATGATTTTGCTGCCCTGACTGCCGCGCATCCGCCGCTGGCGGACAAAGTGCGCCCCAACGGTTACGGTGAGCTGTCGGTTGATTTCGCCGATCCGCACGCGGTGCTGCTGCTGAACCAGGCGCTGCTGAAACTGTTTTATAACCTGAACTGGCAGCTGCCGGAAGGCTATCTGACGCCGCCGGTGCCGGGCCGCGCTGACTATATCCATGCGCTGGCGGATCTGCTGGCCAGCGATAACGGTGGCGTGCTGCCGCGCGATCTCGACGTGATGGATATTGGCTGCGGTGCCAACTGCATCTATCCGCTGATCGGTCACGCGGAGTATGGCTGGCGCTTTACCGGCACCGACATCAGCGCGGACGCTGTTAACGCCGCCAGTCAGATTGTGTCCAGCAATCCCGGCCTGCAGCGCGCCATTCGCCTGCGCCGTCAGAAGCACGAGAGCGCGATTTTTTCTGGCGTGGTGCACAAGAACGAACGCTATCACGCGGTGCTGTGTAATCCGCCGTTCCACGCTTCGGCCGCCGATGCGGCCGCTGGCAGCCAGCGTAAAGTGCGCAATCTTGGCCTCGGCAAGCAGGCACCGCTGAATTTTGGCGGTCAGCACAACGAGCTGTGGTGCGACGGCGGTGAGCGCGCGTTTATCGGCCGGATGATCGATGAAAGCGTCGCGTTAGGCGATCGCATCGTCTGGTTTACCTCGCTGGTGTCGCGCAAAGAGCATCTGCCCGAGCTGCGCGATCGGCTGAAGGCGCACGACGCTTATCAGGTACGCATCGTCGACATGGCGCAGGGCCAGAAGCAGAGCCGCTTTATCGCCTGGACATTTTTACCGCCCGCCACGCGCGCGCAGCGGCTGGCACGCTAAGCGCTGCTCAGGTAAAAAAAAAGCCGCTACGGGGATCCGCAGCGGCTTTGTTGTTTTTACGCCGTATTAAGAAACGTGCTGCAGGAACTCACGCAGACGGTCGCTCGGCGGGTTAGTGATCAGATCGTCCGGATTGCCATCTTCCGCGATGGTACCTTTGTCGATAAAGATCAGGCGCGACGCCACTTTCTGTGCGAAGCCCACTTCATGGGTCACGATCACCATGGTCATGCCTTCTTCCGCCAGATCCTGCATCACTTTCAGCACTTCGTGACGCAGCTCGGGATCGAGTGCCGAGGTAGGCTCATCGAACAGCATCATCTTCGGCTTCACCGCCAGCGCACGGGCAATCGCCACGCGCTGCTGCTGGCCGCCGGACAGCTCAGAAGGGAAGTGGTGCGCGCGCTCGGCGAGGCCGACCTTGCCCAGCAGCTCACGCGCCAGTTTGTGTGCGGCGTCTTTCTTCGCACCGCGCACGCGGATCGGACCAAAGGCCACGTTGTCCAGCGCGCTCATCTGCGGGAACAGATGGAACTGCTGGAACACCATACCGGCTTCCTGACGGATCAGGCGTTCATCCACTTTCGGATCGTTAACTTTCATGCCATCGACAATCAGTTCGCCGCTGCTGATTTCTTCCAGCTTGTTGATGCAGCGTAGCAGGGTAGATTTACCGGAGCCGGACGGCCCGATGATTACCACCACTTCACCCTGATTAATTTTCAGGTTGATGTCGTGCAGTACCTGAGTCTGGCCGAAGTTTTTCGAGACGTTTTTAAATTCAATCACAGGATTTTCACCCTTTTCTCAATACGGCGCAGCACAAAGCTCAACACCAGCGTAATAACCAGGTAAATGATGGCAACGGCGCTCCAGATCTCCAGCGCGCGGAAGTTACCGGCGATGATCTCCTGGCCCTGACGGGTCAGTTCCGCCACGCCAATCACGATGAACAGCGAGGTGTCTTTAATGCTGACGATCCACTGGTTGCCCAGCGGCGGCAGCATGCGGCGCAGCGCCAG
This sequence comes from Pantoea sp. SGAir0184, assembly GCF_043544755.1. Taxonomy (NCBI): domain Bacteria; kingdom Pseudomonadati; phylum Pseudomonadota; class Gammaproteobacteria; order Enterobacterales; family Erwiniaceae; genus Pantoea; species Pantoea sp. SGAir0184. Next base: position 2,851,178 of record NZ_CP028050.1, on the reverse strand, counting down.
CGGCATGATCACATAGCGCAGCGTTTCGCGGCGCGACAGGCCAAGCGCCAGACCAGCTTCACGGAAGCCTTTGTTGATCGACAGCACCGCACCGCGGGTGATCTCCGCAATGTAAGCACCGGAGTTGATCATGATGGTCACCACGGCAGCGGTGAACGGGTCGATGCGCAGGTCCGGGAAGGCCATCGGCAGGGCGAAGTAGATGAACATCACCTGCACCACGATTGGCGTGCCGCGAATCAGTTCGATAAACACTAACGCGATGTTGTTGGTGATCCAGCCGCCGTAGGCGCGGGCGAAACCGGCCACGAGGCCGATAACCAGGCCGCCAATCAGGCCGAGGATCGAGATAAGCAGGGTCATTTTGGCACCTTCGATCAGGATCGGTAAGGCGGGCCAGATGACGCTCCAGTCAAACTCCATGGTGTGACTCCAGAATCTGTTGCAGTGGAAATGTAAAAAGCAGGGAGAACAAAGCTCCCTGCTGATAAAAAGGCGTCAGGCCTGAATTATTTAGGTTCGCTGCCGAACCATTTTTTATAGATAGTGTTGTAAGTACCGTTGTCGTGCAGGGTTTTCAGCGCGCCATTCACTTTCTCACGCAGGTCGTCGCTGCCTTTCGGGAAAGCGATGCCATACTGCTGCGCTTCAATGGAGTCACCGACGGCTTTGAAACGGCCTTTGCCAGCGGTGTGGATGAAGTACAGGATGTTTGGCGTGTCGTGCAGCACAGCGTCAGCACGGTTGGTGCCTAACTCCATGTACGCGTTGTCGATGTTCGGGAACTGGCGCAGATCTTTGGTTTTGATGTGTGCTTTAGCGTAATCCACCGAACCGGTGCCGCTCTTCACTGCCACCACTTTGCCGTTCAGGTCGTCGATGCCTTTGATGTCGTTTTCGTTGTTACGCACCATCACCAGCAGACCGCTTTTGTAGTAGCCGTCAGAGAATTCGATGGCTTTTTTACGTTCTTCGGTAATGGTGATGCCGGCCAGCGCCAGGTCAACGTTTTTGGTTTGCAGCGCCGGAATGATGCCGCTGAAATCCATTGGCTTCAGGGTGTAATCCAGCTTCAGCTGTTTAGCGATGGCGTCCCACAGGTCGATATCAAAACCGACGTACTTGTCGCCCTGTTTGAATTCAAACGGAACGAAGGCGGTGTCAGTAGCGACGACCAGTTTTTTGTCTGCTGCAGTGGAGGAAAGCGAGAAGGCCAGCGCCAGCGCGGCCACGGAGACTTTAATCAACGACTTCATCATTTTTTTCCTTATTACCCGTCAGGCCTGGTGGCCCGATGTACGGCTCATCATATGAAAAAATTATGCCAACTTTTCTAAAACGCCAAAATCAACAGATTGCCGGGGCAGGCTGACACGATTCTGCACGCGGGGAAAAGTTTGCACCAGAGTGAATCACCAAAATGGTGCATTGTGCTGTGGTGGTGCAGGCACAGTGTGCATCAGAGTGATAATAAGGGAAAGAAAGGATTAAGGAATTGTTAACGGCGTCAAAAAAGCCGTGTGGATGACAGGCATAAAAAAGGCGGGATAACCCGCCTGATTGAGCATTACTCGATGTTGGATTCGATGAACCACAGGAACTTATCAAGGTCACGCGATGCGGCAGTAAAGATATCCGCCGTGTCTTCGTCTTTCACTTCGCTGATGGCTTTGCGTGTATCGTTAGCCACCACAGCATAACGGTCGGCCAGCGCTTTCAGGTGATCCTGTACGCTGTGAATGTTCAGCGGGTAGCTTTTCAGCGGTGACTTGTCGTTAACCACCTGCGTGGTGCCCAGCGCCACGCCGCCCAGCTGTACCACACGTTCTGCAATGGTGTCCTGGTGATCGGTAATCGCGGTACGGAAGCCATCCAGCATTTCATGTACGCCAATGAAGTTCGCGCCACGCATGTTCCAGTGCGCCTGCTTGGTGATCAGCGACAGGTCAATAAATTCCACGACCAGACGGTTGAGCACCTCGATGGTAGCTTTCTTCTCGCTATCAGCCACGTCATTGCGGGTATAAATCAGATCGGAAGATTTTGTTTTAACCAGTTTTGCGGTACTCATCATTAATGTCCTCTTATTGATGGTTGTCCTAATCAAGCACGGGAATAAGTATAGCAGCAGTTTTTCACTCTGCAGGATTGATTAAATCAATGACAGGAATAGCTAAAGCTTAATGTTAAGCCGTGAAAATAACGATTTTATTAAAATTAATTAAAATCAGTTGGTTATGGTATGTGTTAATTATTTTTCTATCATGTTGCAAAATAATAACAGCTTACCGTATGGCTATTTAAGAAATGATAATGAGAATGTGTCTATATACAGCCGGTTAAATAACCGGCTGACCTGTACGGCTTATTGCGGCGTGTTGATATCCACTTCATTTATATGTGCCGCTTTCTGTTTCATGGTGAGCGTCGAGCCGGCAGACGCGGCGATAATCGCCAGCAGCGCCAGCCATTGCTGCAGCGTCAGCAGCTCGCCAAGGAACAGCATGCCGGAGAGCGCCGCCATCGCCGGTTCCAGACTCATCAGCGTACCGAAAATGCGCGCCGGCAGACGCGTCAGCGCCATCATTTCCAGCGAGTACGGAATGGCGCTGGAGAGCAGGGCGATGAGCAACGCCAGCGGCAGAATTTCCCACTGCCAGATACCGGGCGCGGCAAAGGTCAGACCGAGCGGCACAAAAATCACTGAGGCGATCAGCGAGCCCATTGCCACCGTGGCCGGGCCGTGTTCGGCGCCTGCCCGCTGGCCCGCCAGAATATAGACCGCCCAGCAGGCACCGGCACCCACGGCCAGCAGCGCGCCGGTGGGATCGATATGGCTGAGGCCATGACCAATCGGCAGCAGGAACCACAGGCCGGTGACCGCCAGCAGCACCCAGATAAAATCCAGCGGACGGCGTGCGCCGGCCAGCGCCAGCGTCAGCGGGCCGAGAAACTCCAGTCCCACCGCCACGCCCAGCGGCACAGTGCGGATCGAGAGATAGAACAGGTAATTCATGCAGCCCAGCGCCAGTCCATACATCAGCAGCGGTTTGCGCTGCTTTGCACTGAAGCGCAGGCGCCAGGGTTTGAAAATCGCGCACAGGATGAGCGTGCCCAGTCCCAGACGCAGCGCGGTAATGCCAGGCGCACCGACGGTGGGAAATAGCGATTTCGCCAGCGACGCACCGCCCTGCAGCGACAGCATGGCGATCAGTAATACGGCAACCGGCAGCACTACCGGCGCCAGTTTGGGATGGGAAAGAGGTGCAGACATCCTGTGATCAATTCCTGTGATGATGAATAACCAGGCAACGGGCAGCCAGTGTAAAGCAATATGCGGGAAATAAGGAGGCGGCTGAGGCAATGATGCGGGGTTTCTGTCGCCGCTTTATCATTGGGCGCGACCGCCTCGCATCATCTGGCGTCAGTGACGCCTCATTCACACCGCTTTTCGGGCGAAATTTCCAGCGAATAAAGCGCGACGGCGGAAAAAATGCGCCAGCGACTGGCTGAAAAATCACCGTTTTCAGGGCCATTTCCGTAAAGAAATGTCAGGTTAGTTTAGGAATTTACTTAAACCGATAATTTTCTGTGCGCAGGATTATTGCAGAAAGATGATGCTTTTTATAAGAAAAATGAATGACATACGAAAGTTCATTAACTTTCTGTTACACCAAACAATCTGTTAGACAACAAAATGCGGGCAGAGTTTCTTGCTAAGTTTTGTTATATTTTTAGCGTTGTCAGGAGAGAAGTATATTCACATTTGAGGTGGTTATGAAAAAAATTGCATGTCTTTCAGCACTGGCTTGTGTACTGGCAGTTTCCGCTGGTTCCGCCATGGCACAGAGCACCGTTTCTGCCGGCTACGCGCAGAGCGACTATCAGGGCGTTGCTAACAAAGCTAACGGCTTCAACCTGAAATACCGCTACGAAGACGGTTCTAACCCACTGGGTTGGATCGGTTCTTTCACCTACACCGAAAAAGATCGCACTGAAGATGGCGTGTACAACAAAGGTCAGTACTACGGCATCACCGGTGGTCCGGCTTACCGTCTGAACGACTGGGCCAGCATCTACGGCGTAGTAGGTATCGGCTACGGCAAATACCAGCAGAACCAGACTGCCGGTCAGTCTAAAACCGACAGCAGCGACGTAGGCTTCTCTTACGGCGCAGGTATGCAGTTCAACCCAATCCAGAACGTTGCTCTGGACGTGGGCTACGAGCAGAGCCGCATCCGTAACGTCGACGTGGGCACCTGGATTGCTGGCGTAGGTTACAGCTTCTAAGTTTTTGCTTAGACCAGAGTTGCACAGAAACGGCCCTTTACGGGCCGTTTTTTTATGCCTGAAAACGCTGCCGTGAAGGGCGTTTTTCGCAGGCAAAATAAAACCCGCTACAGGCAGCGGGTCAGACTGTGAAGCCCTGAGGAAACTCAGCCGCGCCAGATCAGATTCGGGCAGGGCTGCGCGGCGATTTTTTTGCCGGTCAGTTTCTCAAGCAGCATCAGGCGCAGGGCAAAAGGCGAGCGGCTAAACAGACACAACAGCGACTTCAGCTCAAAAGCCGGTTTGCTTTGTACGGTCTGGAAGCATTTGCCGCAGTCGAGGCAGCTTTTCATCGTGCTCATCTTTACCTCCTGGAAAACGGGTAACTCAACAGTAAGCACAGCCCTGCAATAAACAGCAGGAAAAGGAGCAGCAACAGCCAGGGTTCGTTCATCGTTGCCTCCTTTGTAGGCTATTCGCTTACAACATGTACAAAGATAGCACTGGCTATACTCTTTAGCCAACACTATTCAGGAAAAATTTGTGCTTATTTGTGCCTGGTTTACAATGAGCGCAGCCAGCCCGCACCGCAGGTAAAGTGCGGCAGATAATAAAGAGGAAGCTGAATGAGTCGTCGTGCGAAAAGCGCCACCCACATGCCCCAGGGGCCGCTGAAAGATATTGAGGAGCATGTCGAAGGATTTCGCCAGGTACGCGAAGCGCATCGCCGTGAGCTGATTGATGATTACGTTGAGTTAATCTCTGATTTAATTCGTGAATTTGGCGAGGCGCGCCAGGTTGACATGGCGGCACGCCTGGGCGTTTCGCAGCCGACCGTGGCCAAAATGCTAAAGCGTCTCAGTACCACCGGTCTGGTTGAGCAGGTGCCGTATCGCGGCGTGTTCCTCACCCCGGAAGGCGAGAAGCTGGCTGAAGCCAGCCGCGTGCGCCATCACATCGTTGAAACCTTTCTGCTGGCGCTGGGCGTCAGTCCGGAAACCGCCCGCCGGGATTCCGAAGGGCTTGAGCATCACGTCAGTGATGAAACCCTCGCCGTGTTCCAGAAATTTTACGAGAATCGCTAACCTACAAGGCCTTCTGCCATCATGCCCATCGTGCTTCGTTCCTTAATGCGTGACCGCGTTTTGCATTTACTGTTGCTGTTGGGCGTGATTTTGTTGCCGCTGGCGGATTACCGCTGGCCGCAGCTGCCCGCCGCCGTTGACTGGCACACCATCATGACGCTCACCGGTTTGCTGATGCTGACAAAAGGGCTGGAAAACAGCGGCTATTTTGATGTGCTCGGTGCGCGGCTGGCGCAGGGCTTCCAGCACGAACGTACGCTGGCGCTGTTTATGGTGTGTGCGGCGGCGCTGCTCTCGACCTTCCTGACCAATGATGTGGCGCTGTTTATCCTGGTGCCGCTCACGCTGACGCTGCGCAAGTTCTCGCGCCTGCCTATCTCACGGCTGATCATCTTTGAAGCGCTGGCGGTCAACGCCGGCTCGTTGCTGACGCCGGTCGGCAACCCGCAAAATATCCTGCTTTGGAGCCACGGCACGCTCAGCGTGGCCGGTTTTATCGGTCAGATGGCGCCGCTGGCGGCGATGCTGATGCTGACACTGGTGGTGCTGACGTGGTTTAGCTTCCCGGCGCGCAGCATTGAGAAGCATGATGCACCGGGCAATCAGCAGTGGCAGAAACCGCTGTTTATCGTCAGCGTCCTGCTGTACGTGGTGTTTATCGTCGCGCTGGAGCTGAAACTCACCGGCTGGGCGCTGCTGCTGGTGGCGGGCTGTTTTCTGCTGATGGCGCGTCAGGTGCTGGCGACCATCGACTGGAGCCTGCTGCTGGTGTTCGTGGCGATGTTCATTGATGTCTTTTTACTGATGCACCTGCCGATTCTGCAGCCGCATTTTGCCGCCATCGGTCAGCTGGGCGAGGGGGGGATCTATCTGCTGGCGATTGGCCTGTCACAGGTGATCAGCAACGTGCCGGCCACCATTCTGCTGTTACAAAAAGTCCCGCCTTCCGAAGTGCTGGCCTGGGCGGTGAATATCGGCGGCTTTGGCCTGCTGCCGGGATCACTGGCCAACCTGATTGCGCTGCGCATGGCACAGGACGCCAAAGTGTGGTGGCGTTTCCATCTGTTTTCCCTGCCGATGCTTGCCTGGTCGATGCTGTGCGGCTGGCTGTTGTTACAGCTGCTGCGTTAACCCTGACCAACCTGTCCGCCTTTGCAAGACGCGCTGATTTATCAGCGCGTTAAGTGATGTGGCAGAAAATGCGTCGGATGTTAGCTTATGTAAAGTTACACTGGCATTTGTCAATTTCCCATCTAAGGTTAAGTTGACCGTTTCGCCCGGGGATCGGGATTACCAGCCAGTGATGACAAATTATGAGTGAAAACCACAATCCGCCATCCGCCGATGAGCAAAAAGACAACAACACGTCAGATTCCAGTCAGGATAACGAGCAATCACCCCGTAAACGCCCCGGCAAAAAGCCGCTGATCATTCTGGCGATTGTGGTGGTGATTATGCTGCTGGTGGGATTCTGGTTCTGGTTTAGCACGCGCAACATTGAAACCACCGACGATGCGTTCACCGAAGGCGATGCCGTGACCATCGCGCCCAAAGCGTCGGGCTACGTGGTGCAGCTGCTGGTAAAAGATAACCAGCGGGTGAAGAAGGGCGATCTGCTGGTGCTGATCGATCCGCGTGACAACGCCGCACAGCGCGATCAGGCCAAAGCACAGCTTGGTCTGGCACAGGCGCAGCTGCATCAGGCGCAGGCGCAGCTGGCGCTGGCACGGGTGCAATATCCGGCGCAGCGCGATCAGGCGCTGGCCGACCAGGCGCGGGCGCAGGCCAATTTACTCAATGCGCAGGCGGATTACCGTCGTCAGCGCGGTGTTGACCCGCGCGCAACCTCGCAGCGCAATATCGATACCGCCGCTGCGCAGTTACGCTCGGCTGAAGCGCAGCTGCAAAGCGCCAAAGCGCAGGTCGAAGTGGCCTCGCAGGTGCAGTTGCAGATTCGCCAGCAGGAAACCAATGTTGAAGCGCGGCAGCAGCAGGTCGAGCAAGCCCGGGCTCAGCTCAACACCGCCGAGCTTAACCTCTCTTACACCGAAGTACGGGCGCCGTATGACGGTTTCGTCACCAAACGCAACGTGCAGCCCGGTACGCTGGTACAGGCCGGCAGCGCGCTGTTTTCGCTGGTATCGCCGGATATCTGGATCACCGCCAACTTCAAAGAGTCGCAGCTGGCACGCATGAATCCGGGCGATAAAGTGGAGATTGGCGTTGATGCCTGGCCGGACATGAAGCTGGAAGGGCACGTCGACAGCGTGCAGATGGGCTCCGGCTCGCGCTTCTCTACCTTCCCGGCCGAGAACGCCACCGGTAACTACGTGAAGATTGTGCAACGCGTGCCGGTGAAAATTGTGATTGATAAAGGACTCGACCCGAATCATCCATTACCGCTTGGCCTGTCGGTTGAACCGAAGGTGACGGTGGAATGAGTGCGAGCGAAAGCTGGCGTCCGGCCAGCAATCCCTGGCTGGTTGCCATCACGGTAACGCTGGCGGTGTTCATGGAAATTCTGGACACCACCATCGTTAACGTCGCGCTGCCGCACATCGCCGGGTCGCTGTCATCCAGCTACGATGAATCCACCTGGGTACTAACCTCCTATCTGGTCGCCAACGGCATTGTGCTGCCGATCTCGGCCTTTTTCAGCCGCCTGTTTGGGCGCAAGCAGTTCTTCCTGATCTGCATCGTGATGTTTACCATCTGCTCCTTCCTGTGCGGCATTGCCACCGAGCTGTGGCAAATCATTCTTTTCCGCGTATTGCAGGGCTTCTTCGGCGGCGGGCTGCAACCGGTGCAGCAGTCGGTGCTGCTGGATTACTTCAAGCCGGAAGATCGCGGCAAGGCTTTTGGCCTGTCATCGATTGCCATTATTGTTGCGCCAGTAATTGGCCCGACGCTCGGTGGCTGGATCACCGACAACTACAGCTGGCGCTGGGTGTTCTTTATCAATATTCCGGTGGGGATTCTCACGGTGCTGGCGATCTATCAGCTGCTGGAAGATCCGCCGTGGGAGCGCAAGTGGGAGAAGGGCCGGCTGAAAATCGACTATATCGGCATCAGCCTGATTACTCTGGGTCTCGGCTGTTTACAGGTGTTTCTCGATCGCGGTGAAGACGAAGACTGGTTCGCCTCACACTTCATTCGCCTGTTTGCCATGCTGGCGGCCGTCGGCATCGTCGGTGCGGTTTACTGGCTGCTGTATGCGCGCAAGCCGGTGGTGGATATCACGGTGATGAAGGATCGCAACTTCTGGGTGGCCGGTCTGCTGATGGCGGGCATGGCGATGATTCTTTATGGCAGCTCGGTGGTGTTACCGCAGCTGGCGCAGCAGGATCTTGGTTATACCGCCACCTGGTCCGGGCTGGTGCTGTCGCCCGGCGCGGTCCTGATCGTGCTCACCATCCCGCTGGTGCTGAAGCTGATGCCAATTGTGCAGACGCGCTACATCATCGCCTTTGGCTTTACCTGTCTGGCGCTGGCCTTCTTCTATTCCAGCACCCTGACGCCCAACGTGGATTTCACCACGCTGGTGCTGATGCGCAGCGCGCAGTCGATTGGCCTCGGCTTCCTGTTTGTGCCGCTCACCACCATTGCCTTTATCACCGTGCCGCAGCGCCTGAATGCGGATGCCTCCGCGCTGTTCACCATGTTTCGTAACGTGGCCGGTTCGATCGGCATCTCGCTGGCCACTGCCGGCATCACCGAACGTGAACAGGTGCGATCGGCCCACATGGTGCACAACATGTCGCCGCTCAATGAGCAATTTAACCTCACGCTGCAGCACTGGGCGCAGGCGATTCGTGACTTTACCAGTGCGGTGGGCGATCCGCTGACGCTGGCCAGCGGTCAGCTCTATCAGGAGATGATTGCCCAGGCGCGTATTCTGGCTTACATCGACGTGTTCATGGGCCTGAGCATTGTCGCTGTGCTATTGATTCCTTTTTGTTGGTTGCTTTCGCCGATCAAGAGCGAAGGCAGTGCAGGAGCACATTAACATGATCACCTCTTCGCGCGTTACGCCGTCGCTGACGCTGCTGGCGCTGTCCATGCTGCTGGCGGGTTGTGCCGTCGGGCCCGATTATCAGCCGCCGCAGGCGCACACGCCCGGTAGCTACCGTGATTTGCCCTCTCAGGAAGCTTCAAAACCGCTGGCGTCCGCGACCAATCCTTCGTGGTGGAAAAGCTTTAACGACCCGCAGCTCGATAGCCTGATTGAGCGCGCCATCGCTGGCAACCTGACGCTGCAACAGTCGGTGCTGCGCATCGCCGGTGCGCGCGAACAGCTGGCGCAGGCACGTGGCGGGCTGTTCCCGTCGCTTAACGGCTCCGCCAAAGTGACGCGTCAGCAGCTCGGCCTGAAAGGCATGCTGAAATCCAACGGGGTGTACGATCAGGTGGATGATGACGTGGCAGATCAGCTCAACGGTCTGACCCATTCGGTCACGCTGTATCAGGGCAGCTTTGACGCCAGCTGGGAACTGGATTTATGGGGCAAGGTAAGACGCCAGATGGAGATGGCGGACGCGCAGCAGCAGGCGGCGATTGAGCAGCGTAACGATGCGCTGGTGTCGCTGGAAGCCGAGGTCGCGCGCGCGTATCTGCAGCTGCGCGGCGCGCAGGCGGTGCTGGCGACGCTGCAACAGCAAATCAACGTGGCGCAGCAAACCTGGGAGCTGACGCAGAGCCAGCAGCGTAACGGTCTGGCGCCGCTCACCGACGTTGAGAATGCCCGTGCGCAGCTGGCCTCCCTTAACGCGCAGCTGCCACAGTATCAGGCCCAGGAACGTCAGGCGATGAACGGGCTGGCAGTGCTGCTGGGCAAAACGCCGGGCGCGCTGGATAACGAACTGATGAGCAGCAAAGCGCTGCCGGCGTTGCCGAAGCTGGTGGCGGTGGGCATTCCCTCGACGCTGGCGCGTCGTCGTCCGGATATCCGCCAGGCTGAAGCGAATCTGCATGCGCAGACCGCCAATATCGGCGTATCAGTCGCGAACCTGTTCCCCAGCCTGTCGCTCACCGGGCAGCTGGGCGTGCGTAACACCGATGCCAGCTACCTTGACGACTGGAGCAGCCACTTCTTCAGCGTCGGCCCGGCGCTGTCGATCCCGATTTTTCAGGGCGGACGTCTGGTTTCCAGCGTGAAACTGGCGCGCGCGCAGCAGGCGAGCGCGGCGCTCGATTATCGCCAGACGGTATTGACGGCGCTGCAGGATGTGGAAAATGCGCTGGTCAGCTACCGCGCCGATCAGCAACAGGTTACTGCGCTGGATGAGACCACTGGCGCACTGCAGCGCGCCTTTGACCTCGCCAGTGACAGTTACAAACAGGGCATCTCTACCTTCCTTGAGGTGCTGGATGCTCAGCGTCAGCTGGCACAGTCGCAGGCGCAATCCACCCAGGCGCGCATGCAAAGCGCGCTGGACCTGGTAGCGCTGTATAAAGCGCTGGGTGGCGGCTGGGAGCCGTATCAGCAGGTGACGCTGCCGGACTATGACGTTTTTGGTCCGGCCACCGCAGTCAATTAATCTGACATCGCTGACCGCATCCACGGCGTGCGGTCAGCGCCTTCCGTGAAATAAATATTCTCCCTTCTGTTTGTTGTGCAAAATTTGCACTGCCTTCTCTGCGCCCTGAATCAGGTTGTGTGATCGTTATCTCAATTAAAGGCAAAGAGAATGACCCGTGGCGCAAAATTTAAATTTCATATTTATTCATTGTGGTGGAAATAATCTATTTTAAGGCTTCTTATCTCAGGAAAGGAGTTGGTTATGTCCCGCGAAACCTGGATGACGCCTAATCCGGCATCAGGGCCAAACAGCAGCACGCGCACCGAGCCTTTTGTGAAAGTCATTGCGCTGATTGCCACCCTCGGTGGTTTGCTGTTTGGCTACGACACCGGCGTGATCTCCGGCGCACTGTTATTCATGGGCGACGATCTGCATCTCACCCCATTTACCACCGGGCTGGTGACCAGCAGTCTGCTGTTTGGCGCGGCGTTTGGCGCACTGGCTTCCGGTCACTTTGCCGCCGCGGTCGGGCGGAGAAAAATTATTCTGGTACTGGCGATTATTTTTGCACTCGGCGCGCTGGGTACAGCACTGGCACCCGATGTCAGCTGGATGATTTTCTTCCGCCTGGTCCTTGGCGTGGCCGTGGGTGGTGCGTCCGCCACCGTACCGGTGTATATCGCCGAAATGGCACCAGCCAACAAACGGGGTCAGCTGGTGACCATGCAGGAGCTGATGATCGTTTCCGGCCAGATGCTGGCCTATATGTCGAACGCCGGCTTCAACGCGGCCTGGGGGGGCGACACGACCTGGCGCTGGATGCTGGCGGTCGCCACGCTACCGGCGGTGCTGCTGTGGTTCGGGATGATGTTTATGCCGGACACGCCGCGCTGGTATGCCATGAAAGGCCGTCTCGCTGAGGCGCGCAAGGTGCTGGAACGCACCCGCGCGCGCGAAGACGTTGAGTGGGAGATGATGGAGATCGAAGAGACGCTGTCGGACGAGCAACAGCAGCGTCCGCGTCTGCGGGAACTGCGCCAGCCGTGGCTGATCAAACTGTTCCTGATCGGTATCGGTATTGCCGCCATCCAGCAGCTGACCGGCGTGAATACCATCATGTACTACGCGCCGACCATGCTGAAAGCGGTGGGGATGAGCAATGACGCTGCGCTGTTTGCCACCATTGCCAATGGCGCGGTATCGGTATTAATGACCTTTGTGGGGATCTGGCTGCTGGGGCGCATCGGTCGCCGCACCATGACGATGATAGGTCAGTTTGGTTGTACCGCCTGTCTGGTGTTTATTGGCACCGTCAGTTACCTGATGCCGGAAACAGTTAACGGTCAGCCGGATATCTTGCGCAGTTATATGGTGCTGCTGGGTATGCTGATGTTTCTGAGTTTCCAGCAGGGCGCGTTATCGCCGGTGACCTGGCTGCTGCTGTCAGAAATTTTCCCCACACGGTTACGCGGTATTTTTATGGGCGGCGCGGTATTTGCGTTGTGGATCGCCAATTTTCTTATTTCTCTGCTGTTCCCGGTTCTGCTGGCGTCGGTTGGCTTATCCGGCGCGTTCTTTATTTTCGCGCTGATTGGCATAGGCGGCGCGATTTTTGTTATTCGCTGGGTACCGGAAACACGCCATCGTTCGCTGGAGCAGATTGAACATTATTTGCACGACCGGCTGTCTGATGCGCCGGCGCCCCAGGTATTGCGACCGGAAGTGAAGAAAAGCGGATAACCACAGACATACGATTTTTGCATGATGGCCGGTTAACAACCGGCCTTTTTTTATTTATTTAATGGCAAAATGAGATATTGCTCGCATCTGTGACGCCAATGCCATCCGCGTTAAAAAGGGATTTTACTTACACTATTAATGTTTTTTTACCTTTATGCTGACTACTGCCTCAGCGCACAATAAGCGCTAAACGCTTGTTTCCTACGCGTGAATAAGCAATGAAATCGATTCCAGTTCCAGCCGGTGGTACTGAACCGCTGATGTTAATTCACCGTTAATTCACGCCGCACATTGGGTTTAAACGCGCCTGCCAGGAATATGCTAATCCATTCGGATTAATCCGGTCTGCAAAATTAATTTATTTTTTTATTTGAATTGGGTAATCTTGCCACTACAGTTTATTTAACCCCCTTAAGCAAGGACATTGTGATGAGTGACGCATTTAAAGTTCTGAACAACATTCGCACATTACGTGCACAGGCTCGTGAACTGCCACTGAGCGATCTGGAAGAAATTCTGGAAAAATTAACCGTCGTGGTGACTGAGCGCCGCGACGAAGTTGAAGCGGAAGAAGCGCAGAACCGCGAAAAAGAAGAGAAGCTGTCTAAATACCGTGAAATGCTGCTGGCAGACGGTATCGACCCGAACGAATTACTGGGTGCACTGGAAACCGGTAAAAAACGCGCCAAGCGTGCGCCGCGTCCGGCGAAATATTCTTACACCGACGAAAACGGTGAAGAGAAATCATGGACCGGTCAGGGCCGTACCCCAGCTGCGATTAAAAAAGCGCTGGATGCAGGTAAAAGCCTCGACAGCTTCCTGATCAAATAATCTGCACAATCCTTGTAAGCGGGAGCCGGAGGCGTCAGCGTCTCCGGCTTTTTTATTGGCCTCGCTCCGGGCACGGGCGGCGGTTCACTTCCCGCGCCGTGGATAACCTGTCCGGCACGGTCGCAATTATTTTACCTCTGGCAACAAGGTGTTCTCCGCCTTGCCTCTGCGTATCCGGGTGCAGAGGTGGCTCATCCAGGCCGCTTCTGGCATAATGCCCGCTGTTTTTTCCTCCACTGCGTAACAAAGGTCAATGCCGTGTTAGTTTCCAGCAATATCACTATGCAGTTCGGCAGTAAGCCACTGTTTGAGAATATCTCCGTTAAATTTGGCGGCGGTAATCGTTACGGTTTAATCGGTGCGAACGGCAGCGGTAAATCGACCTTCATGAAAATACTGGGCGGCGACCTGGTTCCGACTAACGGAAATGTTTCCCTCGACCCCAATGAGCGCATCGGTAAGCTTCGCCAGGATCAGTTTGCTTTCGAGCAATATAGCGTGCTGGATACCGTGATTATGGGTCACCAGGAATTGTGGGCGGTGAAGCAGGAGCGCGATCGCATATATGCATTGCCGGAAATGAGCGAAGAGGAAGGCTATAAAGTCGCCGACCTTGAGGTCGCCTACGGTGAAATGGACGGTTACAGTGCCGAATCACGCGCCGGAGAATTATTACTCGGCGTGGGCATTCCGGTGGAGCAGCATTACGGTCCGATGAGTGAAATTGCCCCAGGCTGGAAATTGCGTGTGCTGCTGGCGCAGGCATTATTTGCTAACCCGGATATTTTGTTACTCGACGAACCGACCAACAACCTGGATATTGACACCATTCGCTGGCTGGAGCAGGTGCTGAACGAACGTGACAGTACCATGATCATCATTTCGCATGACCGTCACTTCCTGAATATGGTGTGTACGCACATGGCGGATCTGGATTACGGTGAGCTGCGCGTTTATCCCGGCAATTATGACGAATATATGACGGCGGCGACCCAGGCGCGCGAGCGTTTATTAGCGGATAACGCCAAGAAGAAAGCGCAAATTGCCGATCTGCAATCCTTCGTTAGCCGCTTTAGCGCCAACGCCTCAAAATCGCGTCAGGCCACTTCGCGCGCGAAGCAGATTGATAAAATCAAACTGGATGAGGTAAAAGCCTCCAGCCGTCAGAACCCGTATATTCGTTTCGAGCAGGATAAAAAGCTGTTCCGTAATGCGCTGGAAGTGGAAGCGCTGACCAAAGGATTTGATAACGGCCCGCTGTTTAAAAATCTTAACCTGCTGCTGGAAGTGGGTGAGAAACTGGCCATCCTCGGCGCCAACGGTATTGGTAAATCCACGCTGCTGAAAACGCTGGTCGGCGAACTGCAGCCGGATAGCGGCACGGTGAAATGGTCGGAGAATGCGCGCATTGGTTACTACGCGCAGGATCACGCCGAAGATTTTGCTGACGACCTGAGCGTGTTCGACTGGATGAGCCAGTGGAAGCAGGAAGGCGACGACGAGCAGGCGGTGCGCAGTATTCTTGGTCGTCTGCTGTTCAGCCACGACGACATCAAGAAGCCAGCAAAAGTGCTGTCCGGTGGTGAGAAGGGCCGCATGCTGTTTGGCAAGCTGATGATGCAGAAGCCAAACATCCTGGTGATGGACGAACCGACCAACCACCTGGATATGGAGTCGATCGAGTCACTGAACATGGCGCTGGAGATGTACGAAGGCACGCTGATTTTCGTCTCGCACGACCGTGAGTTCGTCAGCTCGCTGGCGACGCGCGTCATCGAGATGAAAGGCGATCGCATCGTTGACTTCACCGGCAACTACGAAGATTACCTGCGCAGCCAGGGCATCGTCTAACGGCGTAGCCGTTTAGCAGCCGCCCTCATCAGCGGCGCAACTTATCGCCTGATAAATTGCGCCGCTCAGCAATACCTGACGCTTATGTCACGCCCTGACGTTATTCCTCACGCTGGCCACACACTTCACACTGCGCATCCTGCGCCACTTTCAGGCTGCGAAACTCGGCGCTCATCGCATCGTACATCAGCAGTCGCGCGCTGGCCGGCTGGCCAAAGGCGCTCAGCACCTTCAGCGTTTCCATCGCCTGCATCGCACCTACCACGCCGACAAGCGGAGCCATTACGCCGGCTTCGACACAGCTCAGCGTCTGCTCGCCGAACAGGCGGCTGATGCAGCGATAGCAGGGCTCGCCGGGCTGCCAGGTAAATACGCTGAGCTGGCCTTCCATACGAATGGCGGCGCCGGAGATCAGCGGCACCCGATGCTGAAAACATCCGCGGTTCACCTGTTCGCGCGTGGTGACATTATCGCTGCAGTCCAGCACCGCATCGTGACGCGCGATCAGTTCGCCGAGCGCGGCTTCATCCAGCTGCGCATCGATCGGCTCCAGCGTGCAGTGTGGATTGAGCGCCGCCAGCTGTTGACGGGCCGAGGCGACTTTTGCCATGCCGATGCGCTCATCGCTATGCAGAATCTGGCGCTGCAGATTACTCAGGCTGACGCGATCGAAATCCAGCAGCGTCAGATGACCGACGCCGGCGGCGGCAAGATAGGGCGCGGCGGCACAGCCCAGTCCGCCCAGGCCAACGATAAGCACCCGTGAGGCTTTTAGCCGTTCCTGGCCGTCGAAATCGAAGCCGCGCAGCACAATCTGCCGGTTGTAGCGCAGCATCTCTTCATCGCTCAGCTCTGTGTGCATTAGCCCTCCAGCAGGCTGTTGAAGGCCTCGACATCAACCCATTCGCCCGGCTCAACGTCACCGCGATCGCGCTCCAGCACAATAAAGCAGTCGGCCAGCGCAAAGGAACTGAACACATGCGAGCCCTGCGCACCGGTGCTGCGCACTTCCAGTACGCCATCATCGCCGCGACTGAGGATGCCGCGCTGAAAATCGAGCCGGCCCGGCGCTTTCTTCAGACGCTGCGTTGCGCGCGCGCGCTGGCGCAGCGGCATGATGCGCGTGGTCTGGCCGGTCAGCGTGGCCAGCAGCGGCTGCACCAGCTGATAGAAAGTCACAGCCGCCGACACCGGATTGCCCGGCAACCCGCAGAACCAGCTGTTGGCCAGACGGCCGAAGGCAAACGGCTTGCCGGGCTTGATCGCCAGCTTCCAGAAGGTAATCGCGCCCAGCTCTTCGAGTATCGCTTTGGTGAAATCCGCCTCGCCAACTGACACACCGCCGGTGCTGATCACCACGTCGGCTTGGCGATCGGCTTCGCTGAAGGCCTGGCGCAGCAACGCGGGATCGTCAGCGATCACGCCGAGGTCGATCACCTCGCAGCCAAGTTTGCGCAGCATCAGCGCCACGGTGAAGCGATTGGTGTCATAAATCTGGCCCTCAGCCAGCGGCTGGCCCACCGCCTGCAATTCGTCACCGGTGGAGAAAATGGCCACGCGCAGCTTACGCAGCACGCTGACCTCCGCAATACCCAGCGACGCCAGCAGCGGCAGCTCCGCGGCACCAAGCCGCACACCGGCATCCAGAACCTGCTTACCGGCCTGAATATCTTCCCCGATGCGGCGAATATTTTGCCCGGCACACACTGGCGCGGTGATAACAATGCCGCCGTCACGCGGTTCGGTTTGCTCCTGCATCACCACGGCGTCGCAGCCGGCCGGGACTGGTGCGCCGGTCATAATGCGAATCACGCTGCCGGCTGGCCACTCGCCATTAAACGGGGTGCCGGCAAACGCTTTGCCCGCTACCGGCAACACGCGGTCAGCGGACAGGTCGCTCAGGCGCAGCGCGTAGCCGTCCATCGCAGAGTTATCGAACGGCGGCACGTCCAGCGGCGAAATCACCGGCTTCGCGGTAATGCGCCCGGCGGCATCGGCCAGCGCGACGCTCAGGCAATCACTAATCGGTTGCAGCTGCTGCAGCATTTTCTGCTGCGCGTCTTCAAGGGAAATCAGTCCGGCGGTAAAAGGTTCCATGTCCATCTCTGTCGGGTTAAAGGCGAATGCTGCCTATTATGGTGGCTGTTGTCGGCTGAGTCACATGCGAGATCAAAGGGAATGGAAATTAGTGCGCGGTGACGAATCCGCCGGCGAACATGATTTGTTCAGACTGAAAGTGAGAGTCATGTTAACAACGGTGCTGACGTTATGATGTGAGTGCGGCAGATACTTTCTTATGCACCAGTGACAGAAACGCGCCCGCAGTGGTATCCCAGTTGGCCGGAACAAACTCTCTTTTATAGCGGTCACGGAAATCAGATTCGACGTCATCGCACTCTGCCAGAAACAGCTCGATGTCTGCCAGCATGGCGTGCAGGTTTCCTTTATGCGCTTCTCTGATATACGCCTCGATTTTGGGCTCGATCTCATCACCCGGTTCAAACAGGTCATAATCCTGCCCAAACCAGATGCCAATAAAATTATCCAGTTCACTGATACTGATACGGTCCATCATAACTCCGGGAAAGCGGTAATGATAAAGTAAGGTTTGCCGTTGTAGGGCTTAAAATCCAGTATGACGCGAACGGCGTAGCAGGTCTCAACCTCTTCACGCCCTTTACTCACGACTATACCAACCGGATGTGAAAAACGCCGACTCAGGCGCATACGGGCTTGCAAGCCTGGAGGGATATTTTTCACCCACATCTGAATTTGATGCTTATTATCTGCCAGCACCTTACTGATCAGTGCTTCCGCCTCGCTCAGAGACTTAAAGCTACTGGCTTCATCGAGACGAGGCCGGTTACGAAGCCTCTCACGCAGCTCATCCGGCGTTTTGCCGATATGTCGCTCAATCGTGTGCCCACCGGGTGCTCGCCCTGAGAGCGACTCATGCTCGGCGATTTTGACCCGCCCGGCACGCACCGCGATAACGCGCTCTGCTCCGGCTGCAAAGGCAAATGCCATCGGAATGGCGATATCTACCGTCAGGCCGACATTCATGGCGGTCTGACGGTCAGCGCCGAGCGATTCTGCGAGTGCCACGGCCGAATTAAACGTGTCGGTAGCGACCTGTCTGCCAGTCCATACCTGGCGCAGGCTGGCCTGAAGCGTGTCGAGACTGTGAGTGCCGACAAAGACGCAGCCAGCTTTGGTCAGCATGGTGGGCTCAGGCACGACGCACAGTGCGCCAGCACCAAAAAGCTCAATCACCCCGCCAGCGAGCCCGAGCCCTCCAAAAATGCGGTTGCTGGTCGTTTCACCCTCGCTGACGCTGCGATCTGAAAGGACGGCTGCCAGCTGCACCGGGGAGAGTGCAATCCTTACCCCTTTTTCATCTTCCACTGAATATTCCTTTTCATGAATGGGCCTTTAACTTACCCGACTTTTAACCGGCACTGAAGCCACACATAAAGCAAGGAAAATAGGTTGTTCACTGCCTTGCCGGTGCCAGACGTAAGCGCGCCAGCCATAATATTAAAGCTGGTGCGTTCTCTCCCTTAATTCACAAAAAAGCATAATCCACATTAAAAGGTTATGACCGCTGATACACTTTCTGCTTTACAAGCAGGGAGGGGCTTTCTATAGTCGAAAATTGCCAAAAAAAGATGAAAACCATTCTAAATCAGTGTTTTTGGCTCTGATTCCTTGACAGGGTAACGGTTATGGCTAAAGCAGTTATCGCAATTCACGGCGGCGCCGGCGCGATTACGCGTGCGGCAATGAGCGCCGAAAAAGAGCAGCACTATCGTCAGCAACTGGCCGCGATTGTCAGCGCCGGCCAGCAGATTCTGGCCAGCGGCGGTAGCGCGCTGGATGCCGTGACCGAAGCGGTGCGGCTGCTGGAAGAGTGCCCGCTGTTCAATGCCGGCAGAGGTGCCGTGTTCACCCATCAGGGCACCCATGAACTGGATGCCAGCCTGATGGATGGCCGTACGCTGGATATCGGCGCCGTCGCTGGCGTCAGCCGTATCCGCAATCCGATTCTTGCCGCGCGTAAAGTGCTGGAAGCCAGTCCGCACGTGCTCTTTATTGGCAGCGGGGCGGAAGCCTTTGCCGCGCAACAGGGGCTGACGCCGGTCGAGCCTGATTTCTTCTCGACGCCAGAACGCTGGGAGCAGCTGCAGCGCGCGCTGGGCAGCGAACAAATGCTGCTGGATCATGATGGCGCGGCGCAGGGGAGCGATCCGCTGGACCCGGATCGCAAATTTGGCACCGTGGGCGCGGTGGCGCTCGATTTGCAGGGTAATCTGGCGGCCGCCACCTCCACCGGCGGCATGACCAACAAGCAGGCGGGCCGCGTCGGCGATTCACCGCTGGCGGGCGCCGGCTGCTATGCCAACAACGCCACCGTGGCGGTCTCCTGTACCGGTACCGGCGAAGTGTTTATTCGTACGCTGGCGGCTTACGATGTCTCAGCGCAGATGGAATATGGCGGTCGTTCGCTGCAACAGGCCACCGCCAGTGTAATTCATGACAAAGTGCAGGAGCTGGAGGGCAGCGGCGGGCTGATTGCCGTTGATGCCCACGGCAACGTGGCGCTGCCGTTTAACAGCGAAGGCATGTACCGCGGATTCGCTTATGTGGGCGGCGAGGTTGAGGTGGCGATTTACCGCGACAGCTAAGGAGCAGGCATGACGGATCTACAGCAGCAGTTTGCGCCGCAGCAGGTGCTGGCGGTACGCGATCTCTGCGTGCGCTTTGAGCATGAAGGGCGCGTGACGGACGCCGTGCGGCAGCTTTCACTCGATCTGCACCGCGGAGAAACGCTGGCGCTGGTGGGCGAATCGGGCTCGGGCAAATCGGTGACGTCGCTGGCGCTGATGCGCCTGATTGCGCAGGCCGGCGGCGCGGTCAGCGGTGAAATCCTGCTGCGGCGGCGTAACGGCGAGGTGCTGGATGTGATGCGGGCGTCCGCCAGCCAGATGCGCCGGGTGCGCGGTGCGGACATGGCGATGATCTTTCAGGAGCCGATGACGTCGCTCAACCCGGTGTTCACCGTCGGTGAACAGATCGCCGAATCCATTCGTTTGCATCAGGGGAAAAGTCACCAGCAGGCGCAGGCCGAAGCGCGACGCATGCTGGATCTGGTGCGCATTCCGGAAGCGCACAATGTGCTGTCGCGCTATCCGCATCAGCTCTCCGGCGGTATGCGCCAGCGCGTGATGATCGCCATGGCGCTGTCGTGCAAGCCAGCGCTGCTGATTGCCGATGAGCCGACCACCGCGCTGGACGTCACCATCCAGGCGCAGATTCTGCAGCTGATTCGCGTGCTGCAAAAAGAGATGCAGATGGGCGTCATCTTTATTACCCATGATATGGGCGTGGTGGCGGAGATGGCCGATCGCGTGCAGGTGATGTATCGCGGCGATGTGGTTGAGCGCGCGCCGGTGCAGCAGTTGTTCGACGCGCCGCAGCAGCCGTATACCCGCGCGCTGCTGGCGGCCGTGCCAAAGCTCGGGGCGATGAGCGGCCAGCCGCTGCCGGCGAAGTTTCCGCTGCTGCATACCAACGGCCGCGAAGAGGCCAGCACGCCGCAGGATACCGTGCGTCACGACCGTCCGCCGATTTTACAGGTGCGCGATCTGGTTACGCGCTTTGATATTCGCGGCGGGCTGCTCAATCGGGTTAAGCGTCGCGTCCACGCGGTGGAAAAAGTCAGTTTCGATCTTTATGCAGGCGAAACCCTCGCGCTGGTGGGCGAGTCCGGCTGCGGCAAATCCACCACCGGACGCTCGCTGCTGCGGCTGGTCGCCAGCCAGGGCGGCAGCATCACCTTTGACGGCCAGCGCATTGATGCGCTGCAGGGCAGGGCGCTGGCCACGCTGCGCCGCGACATTCAGTTTATCTTTCAGGATCCGTATGCGTCGCTCGATCCGCGCCTTACCGTCGGCTTTTCAATTATGGAGCCGCTGCTGGTGCATCGCAGCATGGGGCGCGCGCAGGCAGAGAAACGCGTCGCCTGGCTGCTGGAACGCGTCGGTCTGCTGCCCGAACACGCGCAGCGCTACCCGCACGAGTTTTCTGGCGGTCAGCGCCAGCGTATCTGCATCGCACGCGCGCTGGCGCTCAATCCTAAAGTGGTGATCGCCGACGAGTCCGTCTCCGCGCTGGATGTGTCGATTCAGGCGCAGATCATCAATCTGATGCTGGATTTACAGCGTGAATTTGGCATCGCCTTCCTGTTTATTTCGCACGACATGGCGGTGGTGGAGCGCATCAGCCATCGCGTTGCGGTGATGTATCTCGGACAGATTGTGGAGATGGGGCCGCGTCAGGCGGTATTCGAACAGCCGCGCCATCCTTATACCAAAAAACTGATGGCCGCGGTGCCGGTGGCCGATCCGGCGCATCGGCACCGCGAGCGGGCGCTGATGGTCGATGAGATTCCCAGCCCGATTCGCCCGCTGGGTGATGAGCCGGAAGTGGCACCGTTACTGGAAGTGGCGCCGGGCCATTTTGTCGCCCGCCATGCCATTAGCGGCGCCTGAGCAGCAACCAACCGCGCCCTCTGTGCAGGGCGCGCAAGACAGGGACTACAGGAGAACGATAACGATGCACCATATCATGCGAAAAGGGGTTATCACTGCCGGGTTGTTGAGTTCGGCGCTGGCGCTGCCCGCCTGGGCGGCCAAAGATGCGGTGATTGCCGTGGCGTCGACCTTCACCACGCTGGATCCGTACGACGCCAACGACACGCTGTCGCAGGCGGTGGCCAAGTCTTTCTATCAGGGCCTGTTCGGCTTCGATAAAGACATGAAGCTGGTCAACGTACTGGCCGAAAGCTATCAGGCCAGCAGCGATGGGCTGACTTACACCATCAAACTGCGTCCGGGTGTGAAATTCCAGGATGGCACGGATTTCAATGCCGAAGCGGTGAAGGTCAACCTCGACCGCGCCAGCAATCCGGACAACCATCTCAAGCGCTATAACCTGTTTAAATATATCGCCACCACCGAAGTGGTCGATCCGTCCACGGTGAAAATTACCCTGAAGCAGCCGTTCTCAGCGTTTATCAACAATCTGGCGCACCCGGCTGCGGTGATGATCTCACCAACTGCGCTGAAAAAATATGGCAAGGACATCGGTTTCCATCCGGTAGGCACCGGACCTTATACCTTTGACACCTGGAACCAGACCGATTTTGTCAAAGTGAAAAAGTGGTCGGGCTACTGGAAACCAGGCTATCCGAAACTCGACAGCATTACCTGGCGTCCGGTGGTGGATAACAACACCCGCGCGGCGATGCTGCAAACCGGCGAGGCCAGCTTTGCTTTCCCGGTGCCGTTAGAGCAGGCCAAACTGCTGCAGGGCAATAGCAAGCTGGATGTGGTAACCACACCGTCGATCATGCAGCGTTACATTAGCCTCAACGTGACGCAAAAGCCGTTCGATAACCCGAAAGTGCGCGAAGCGCTGGAGTACGCCATCAACCGCCAGGCGCTGGCCAAAGTGGCCTTTGCCGGTTACGCCACGCCAGCCACCGGCATCGTGCCGCCGCGCATTGATTTTGCCCAGAGCTATCCGGCCATCAAATACGATCCGGCCAAAGCGCGTGAGTTGCTGAAGGAAGCGGGCCACCCGAATGGTTTCGAAACCACGCTGTGGTCATCGCATAACCACAGCACCGCGCAGAAAGTGCTGCAGTTTACCCAGCAGCAGCTGGCGCAGGTGGGTGTGAAGGTGAAAGTCACGGCGATGGATGCCGGCCAGCGCGCGGCGGAAGTGGAGAGTAAAGGGCAGAAAGAGAGCGGGGTGCGCATGTTCTACACCGGCTGGTCAGCCTCCACCGGCGAAGCCGACTGGGCGCTGACGCCGCTGTTCGCTACCAGCTCGTGGCCACCGGCGATCTTCAACACCGCGTTCTACAGCAACCCGCAGGTGGATAAAGACCTGGCGGATGCGCTGAAGACCACCGATCGCGACCAGAAAGCCAGACTGTATAAAGACGCGCAGGACCGCATCTGGAACGATCACCCGTGGATTCCGCTGGTGGTGGAGCAGCTGCTGTCTGCGAACAATAAAAACCTGACCGGTTTTTACGTCATGCCCGATACCTCATTCAATTTTGATGAGGCGGATCTGAAGTAACAGACGCGGCCAGCCTTACGGGGCTGGCCGATGCTGCGCGGGATTTCGCATGCTCAACTATTTTCTTAAACGCCTGCTCGGGCTGATTCCCACGCTGCTGATTGTCGCAGTGCTGGTGTTCCTGTTCGTGCATCTGCTGCCGGGCGACCCGGCGCGCCTGATTGCCGGACCGGAAGCGGATGCCTCAGTGGTGGCGCTGGTGCGTCAGGAGCTGGGGCTCGATCAGCCGCTGATTCAGCAATTCTGGCACTTTATCCTCAATGCTTTGCAGGGTGATTTTGGTCAGTCGATGGTGTCAAAGCGGCCGGTCTCTGCCGAAATTGCCGCGCGCTTTTTTCCTACTCTGTGGCTGACGCTGAGCAGCATGGTGTGGGCGGTGGTGTTTGGCATGGCGATCGGCATCGTTTCGGCGGTATGGCGCAATCGCTGGCCGGACCGCATCGGCATGACGCTGGCGGTTTCCGGCATCTCCTTTCCGGCGTTTGCGCTGGGCATGCTGCTGATGCAGGTCTTTTCGGTCGAGCTCGGCTGGCTGCCGACGGTGGGCGCCGACAGCTGGCAGCACTACATACTGCCGTCGATTACGCTCGGTGCCGCCGTGGCCGCGGTAATGGCGCGCTTTACCCGCGCTTCGTTCGTTGAGGTGATGCAGGAAGATTATATGCGCACCGCACGGGCCAAAGGGGTGCGCGAATCGCTGGTGGTGGTCAAACACGGGCTGCGCAATGCCATGATTCCGGTGGTCACCATGATGGGGCTGCAGTTCGGCTTTCTGCTCGGCGGCTCGATTGTGGTGGAAGTGGTGTTTAACTGGCCCGGACTGGGCCGTCTGCTGGTGGATTCGGTGGAGATGCGCGATTACCCGGTGATTCAGGCCGAGGTGCTGCTGTTCTCGCTGGAGTTCATTCTGATTAACCTGATCGTCGATATGCTTTACGCGGCGATCAACCCGGCTATTCGCTACAGGTAAGGAGTCGCAATTGAAGAACTGGCGACGCGATGCGGCACTGAAATCCCTGCCGCTGATGACGGAAAACCGGGTTCGCACGCCGTGGCGTGAATTCTGGCGGCGCTTTCGCCGTCAGCATGTGGCGCTGCTGGCGGGCGCATTTGTACTGCTGCTGATTGTGGTGGCGTTTATCGCCCCGTGGATCGCCCCGTTTGATGCCGAAAACTATTTTGACTACGACCGGCTCAACGAAGGTCCGTCGTGGATGCATCTGTTTGGCGTCGATTCACTTGGACGCGATATCTTCAGTCGGGTGCTGGTCGGCACGCGCATTTCGCTGATCGCTGGCTTCTTCTCGGTGGCGATTGGCACGGTGATCGGCACCGTGCTGGGGCTGCTGGCGGGCTATTACGAAGGCTGGTGGGATCGCATTACCATGCGCATCTGCGATGTGTTGTTTGCGTTTCCCGGCATTCTGCTGGCGATCGCGGTGGTGGCGATCATGGGCAGCGGCATGAGCAACGTGATTGTGGCAGTGGCGATTTTTAGTGTTCCGGCATTTGCCCGTCTGGTGCGTGGCAATACGCTGGTGCTGAAACATCAGACTTATATCGAGTCGGCGCGCAGTATTGGTGCCTCCGACTGGACTATTATCATGCGTCACATTTTGCCCGGTACGGTGTCGTCGATTGTGGTCTATTTCACCATGCGTATCGGTACCTCGATCATCACCGCCGCCAGCCTGTCCTTTCTCGGCCTGGGCGCGCAGCCACCGACGCCGGAGTGGGGCGCAATGCTCAACGAGGCGCGCGCTGATATGGTGATTGCGCCGCACGTGGCGATCTTCCCCAGCCTGGCGATTTTTCTCACCGTGCTGGCGTTCAATCTGTTGGGCGACGGCCTGCGCGATGCGCTGGACCCGAAACTGAAGAGCTGATTTTCGAGCTGGCAGGCGTGAACCGGAGCCACAGTGCCGCTATTCAGGGGAAATATTTGTCCGTGCAGTATTTGGGTCACCATTAATGGCGACCCTACTAGGTCATTGCGCAACATATTGTCGGCTGCACATTGAGATATGAGGGCATTGCGCGTTTTTTACCGCTCGCCCATTAATGTCCAGCGGCATTGCTTGTTGTAAGGTGCGCATTCATGCGCACCGGTATCCTTTTACGCCTCAGCGCATTAAAACGTTTCCCAGTTATCGTTACCGTGGCTCACCGCCGCGGGCAGGGCGCGGGTCGGGGCGGCCAGCACCGGTTTCACCACCCGCTCGGTTACCGCAGCGGCCGGGCGGGCGCCGGTGTTGAAACGCGCCACCGCCGATGACAATCGGCTGGCCTGCTGCTCCAGCGACGCCGAGGCGCTGGCCGATTCCTGCACCAGCGTGGCGTTCTGCTGCGTCACGCGATCCATCTCATTCACCGCCTGGCCAATCTGGTCGATACCGCGGCTCTGCTCATCGGAGGCCGAGGCAATCTCGCCCATGATATCGGTGACGCGCGTCACCGCGCTGACAATCTCCTGCATGGTATCGCCAGCGCTGCTGACCTGCTGCGAACCGAGGTCCACGCGCTGCACGGAGTTTTCAATCAGCAGTTTGATCTCTTTCGCCGCCTGCGCGCTGCGCTGGGCCAGGTTGCGCACTTCGCCCGCCACCACCGCAAAACCGCGCCCCTGCTCACCGGCACGCGCCGCTTCTACCGCGGCGTTAAGCGCCAGAATGTTGGTCTGGAAAGCGATACCGTCGATGACGCTGGTAATGTCGGCGATTTTCTTCGAGCTGTCCGCAATGTCGCGCATGGTTTTCACCACGCCTTCCACCACGTTACCGCCTTTATCGGCGGTGTCCGACGCGGTTTTCGCCAGCTGCGTAGCCTGACGCGCGTTGTCAGCGTTCTGCTTCACGGTCGCGGTCAGCTGTTCCATGCTGGCGGCGGTCTCTTCCAGTGAGGCAGCCTGCTGTTCGGTCCGCGCCGAGAGATCATTATTACCGTTGGCGATGGCACTGGCGCTGCCAAAAATGGCATCCGCGCTGTCGCGCACGTTATTAATGGTACCAAGCAGCGCCTGCTGCATATGATTCAGGCTGGCGGCAATGGCCGCCATTTCACTGCGGCCTGCCACCTGCAGGCTGGCTGACAAATCGCCTTCGGCAAAGCGCTCGATCTGCTGCTGCACCTGCTGCATCGGTGCCAGCAGCACGCGGCGTACCAGCGTCCATACCGCCGCCACCATCAGCACCACCACCAGCGCGATGACGGCAATCATGATCAGCACCTGCTGATAGTTGCTGTCATTTTGCAGGCTGCGCTGATTAATCAGCTGCATGTTTTCATCGCGCCACTGCTGATAAGCCTGTTCCAGTTCATCCTGCGCCTGCTGCGCATCGAGGTTGCCGTAGGCCGCGTAGTTATTGGCTTTCAGAAACACGGCGGACTGCTGCAGCAGCGCGGCAAACGCTTTGAATTTATTGTCGATCAGATCGGCGGTCGACGCACTCTGGCCGTCGATGCGCGGATAGCTTCTATACTGATTGAAGTGCTGCTGCGCCGCTTCCAGCGAGGCACCGGCTGCCAGCAGCAGCTTGTTGATCGCCGCCAGCGACTGCTCGTCAGTCTGATTTTTCAGAATACGGATCGCCACGCGGTTGATGGTGACGCGGGTTTTCACCAGCGTTTGCCAGCCGTCGCCCAGCTCGCGCTGCTGATGAGACAACTGATTGCTGGCGGTGAAATTATGTTGTCCCGCGCGCAGCGAGGAGAAAAAGAGCGAGCCGGATATGGCCTGCATGGCTGTGAATACCACCAGAATAACCACAATGGCGGTCACAATTTTCATCTTGTTGAACATGTGAGCATCTCTTAGCAAATGAGCCGGTAGTTATGTTATCGGTGGAAAAAAGCATCACTAAAGTGCGGCAGCGAAATAATTCACCGCAGTAATGGTTACGGACAGGAGGCCAGGGGATGAAACCCTTCAATTACCAGCAGGATTTTAAACAGCTCGACTTCCGTCAGCATCCGGAGCTGTATCAGGTCGGGCGCGGCGAGCAGGGGGTGCTGATGGTGGAACCTTATAAGAGCGAAATTCTGCCGCACTGGCGCTTTCGCACCGTCGAGCTGGCGCAGCAGTCATCAGAAAAAATCATGCAGCTGTTCGAGGCGTATCGCGCGCAGGATGATTTTGTCGGTATGGATATGGCGCGCAAATTTATTCAGATGGGTTACACCCGCGCGCGCCGCTACAGCAATCATCAGGGCGGACGGAAATACGATGCCGACGGCAAAGAGCTGCCGCGTACGGTAGAAAAAGAAAAGGCCGCTGCGGCGGCCGTGTTCAAAGCGTGCTGGGACCGGCTGCGCGCCGATAACGATTATCTGGCGCGCAAAAAAGCGCACCAGCAAAAGTACGGTTAAACGCGCGTGCCCCACAGGTCGTATTCGTCGGCGTGTTCGACTTTGACACGCACCACCTCGCCGACCTTCACCTGGCGATCGCCATTCAGGTACACCGCACCGTCGATTTCCGGGGCGTCGGCCATGCTGCGGCCGACTGCGCCTTCTTCATCCACTTCATCGATGATCACCAGAATCTCGCGACCGATTTTCTCCTGCAGACGCTCTGCGGAGATCTGCTGCTGCAGCTGCATGAAGCGGTCGAAACGCGCCTGCTTGACGTCGTCCGGAACCTGATCCGGCAGCTGGTTAGCCGTGGCGCCTTCAACCGGGCTGTACTGGAAGCAGCCAACGCGATCGAGGCGCGCTTCACGCAGGAAGTCGAGCAGCATCTGGAAATCTTCTTCGGTTTCGCCCGGGAAACCCACGATGAAGGTGGAACGCAGCGTCAGCTCCGGACAGATTTCACGCCAGCGTTTGATGCGCTCCAGCGTGCGCTCAACCGCGCCCGGACGCTTCATCAGCTTCAGGATACGCGGACTGGCGTGCTGCAGTGGAATATCGAGGTAAGGCAGGATTTTGCCTTCGGCCATCAGCGGGATCACATCATCCACGTGCGGATACGGATAAACGTAGTGCAGACGCACCCAGACGCCGAGTTTTGCCAGCTGCTCACACAGGCTGACCATGCTGGTTTTCACCGGCGAACCGTTCCAGAAACCGGTGCGGTGTTTAACATCGACGCCGTACGCGGAGGTGTCCTGCGAGATCACCAGCAGCTCTTTTACACCCGCTTCTACCAGACGTTTAGCTTCATCGAGTACTGCGCCAATCGGACGGCTGTCCAGATCGCCACGCATTGACGGGATGATGCAGAAGGTGCAGCGATGGTTACAGCCTTCGGAAATTTTCAGGTAAGCGTAGTGGCGCGGCGTCAGCTTCACGCCCTGTTCCGGCACCAGACTGAGGAACGGGTTGTGCTCGGGTTTTGGCACGTAAGTGTGCACGTGCGACAGGACCTGCTCGTAGCTGTGCGGGCCGGTGATCTCCAGTACTTTCGGATGCACTTCGCGAATCTGATCCACTTTGGCGCCGAGGCAGCCGGTGACGATCACTTTGCCGTTCTCGTTCAGCGCTTCACCAATCGCTTCCAGTGATTCCTGTACGGCACTGTCAATAAATCCACAGGTGTTAACGATGACGATCTCCGCATCATCGTAGCGTGGCACCACGTCGTAGCCTTCTGTCCGCAGCTCCGTCAGGATGCGTTCAGAGTCGACGAGGTTTTTTGGGCAGCCGAGAGAGACGAAGCCTACACGCGGCGGATTTTTGACATGGCTCATAAGGATAAAAATTCATCATAATTAAGGTGGACAGGAGCGCGATTGTACAGAGGTTGACGGGGAAAATGTATAGGCTGCGTGAGAATCTGATTGGCGGCAAAAATTGATGTTAACGCTATGCTTGCTGAGGGTAACCCACGCTCAATAGTCACTGGGTTGCGGACATCCGGGTTGTGCAAGCGGGTCGATTTTGCTTAAATATCGGGTTGGTGATTGTAAGTTATTATCGACATTACAGAATTTTAAAGCGCGCCAGCGGTGAGTTTCTCTCTGCCGGGGCTGAAGTGGATAATGTGAGAGCAGACAAATGCAAGAGATCGTCAAAGGTTTTCTGAATTTTCAACAGAATGTGTTTCCTGAAAGGAAGGATCTTTTCAAGAGTCTGGCGTCCAACCAGAATCCTAAAGCTTTATTCATCTCCTGTTCGGATAGCCGTCTGGTGCCAGAGCTGGTGACACAGTCGGAGCCGGGCCAGCTGTTTGTGATCCGTAACGCCGGTAATATCGTCCCGCCGTTTGGTCCGGAGCCGGGTGGCGTGTCAGCAACCATCGAGTATGCGGTGGTCGCGCTGGGCGTAACCGAGATTATTATTTGTGGTCACTCCAACTGTGGTGCGATGAATGCGATTGCGTCCAACGCCGATCTCGAGAGCATGCCGGCGGTTGACCACTGGCTGCACTACGCCAATGCAGCAAAAGCGGTGGTGGAAGAGCGCAACTACGAATCGGTTGAGAAACGCCTCAACGAAATGGTGAAAGAGAACGTGATTGCCCAGCTCAACAATATCAAAACGCATCCTTCCGTTTCGGTCGCGCTGCGTAAAGGCAAGCTGCGCCTGCACGGCTGGGTTTATGATATTGAAAGCGGCGGCATTATTGCCCTGACCAAAGGCGGTGAATCCTTCATTTCACTGTCGGAAAACCCGGAAACCTGCTTCGAATAATCCTGCCTGCTATCCGCCCGGCCACTGTGCCGGGCTTAATGTTTTGTAAATCCTGCACATCCTTTCTTACTGGCTGACTACCCTTAACGGCAGACTGTGAAAAGGAGAATCCCATGCGTTTATGGCGTGTTGCGCTGCTGGCTGGCGCGCTCAGCGGTTCCTTTACCGCGTTGGCGGCCGATGTCCAGGTGCAGGTGTTACAGGACAAGCTCGATCATCCGTGGTCGGTGGCGTTTCTGCCCGACCAGCAAACCCTGCTGATTACCGAACGTTCCGGACAGCTGCGCAGCTGGCAGCCGGGCCGGGGGCTATCGCAGCCGATTAGCGGCGTACCCGACGTGTGGGCCAACCGCCAGGGCGGTCTGCTGGATGTGGTGCTGGCGCCGGACTTCGCGCAAAGCCGTCGGGTGTGGCTCAGTTATACCACCGCCGATGACACCGGCCGCGCGGGCGGCGTAGTGGGTTACGGCACGCTCAGCGCAGATCTCCGTCAGCTGCAGGATTTTAAGGTGGTGCTGGAGCAAACGCCGAAACTGTCCGGCGGTGCCAACATCGGCACGCGGCTGGCGTTTGATCGCCAGGGCTATCTGTACATCGCGTTCGGCGATAACTTTGCCAGCCGCAGCGCGCAGCAGCTGGATAAGCTGTCCGGCAAGATTGTCCGTCTGACGCAGGACGGCAAGGTGCCGGCGGATAATCCGTTTAACCATCGTCAGGGCGCACGCGCGGAGATCTGGTCTTACGGCGTGCGCAACCCGCAGGGGCTGGCGCTCAATCCGTGGACGCAGCAGATGTGGGAGAGTGAACACGGCCCGCGCGGCGGCGATGAGGTGAATCTGGCGGCGAAGGGCAAAAATTACGGCTGGCCGCTGGCGACGTATGGCATTGATTACAGTGGGCAGAAAGTGCCGGAAGCGCAGGGCAGCGCCGTTGCCGGCACTGAGCAGCCGCTGTTTTACTGGCAGCAATCGCCGGCCATCAGCGGCATGGCGTTTTACAATAGCGCGCGCTTTCCCCAGTGGAAAAACTCGCTGTTTATCGGTGCGCTGAAAGATAAAAGTCTGATCCGTCTGCGCGTTAACGGCGAGAAGGTTGAAGAGGCGCAGCGGCTGCTGGGTGACCGTGGCGAACGCATCCGCGATGTTCGCCAGGGGCCGGATGGTTATCTGTATGTGCTGACCGATGAGGCCAATGGCAAGCTGCTGAAAGTCGGGCTGGCGGATGCCGCCAGCGCCGCGCGGGGTTAAATCAGCGCACCCAGTTACACACCTGCCAGCCGCGCTGCTGCGCTTCCTGCTGCAGCAGCGCATCCGGGTTAATCACCCATGCATGATCGGCATGCGACAGCAGCGGCAGATCGTTCATCGAATCGCTGTACGCCCAGGTGCGCTCAAAGCGTCGATCCTGCTGCAGTGCTCGCCAGTCGCTGAGTCGTGAAACTTTGCCTTCACGGTAAGTGGCGGTGCCGTAAATCTCACCGCTGTAGCGTTCATCGACCACTTCCACGCCAATCGCCAGCGCGCCGTGTACGCCCAGCCGTTCCGCAATCGGCACGGCGAGGTGATCGCCGCTGGCGGTAATAATCATTACCGTGTCGCCACGCTGCTGATGCCACTGAATGCGTTCGCGCGCGGCGGGAAAGACGCGCGGCAGGATATCGCGATGAATAAAGCGCCGCACCCAGCCTGCGACGGTGAGCGTCGCCATGCCGGTGAGCGGTGAGAGCGTGGTGCGCATGTACTCTTCAATCGACAGGCTGCCGGCGTGGTATTGCGCCATCAGCGCCTGCTCCTGACGAATGATCTCTTCCGGTGCAAACCCCTGCGAAACCAGCCAGCGCAGCCAGAGGCTGGTGCTGTCTTCACAAATCAGGGTTTCATCCAGATCGAAAACGGCTAAGTCCATCATGATTCTCCTCGGGCTGACTGGCATCAGGTTAGCGGAATTTTGTGACTGGCTTAACTGTTCTGCGAAAATTCGGAATTTCTCGCAATTTTTCCTCTGCCCTGACGCCCGCGCACTGGCAGCGCAGCGGCCTTAATGCCAGGGTTACTCTAACAAACTCTAAAAAACTTTACGGTTTGGCGGTTTTTTTCACCGGCGTGAACCGTTAGCGTTTGGTAAGACATGTCTTACCTGCACAAATCCGTGATTTTACAAGGACAATTGGGTCACGCTCATGAGAAAAACATCCCTGACTTCAGTCTGGCGGCCACTGGCGGCTACTTCATTATTGTTGCTTTTCGTCCCTGTCACCACTCAGGCCGAGCAGGCACCGGCGGCACCGCAGATTGAGGCAAAGGCCTGGATTCTGATGGACTACAGCAGCGGTAAAGTGCTGGCAGAGTCCAATGCCGACCAGCGTCTTGATCCCGCCAGTCTGACCAAAATGATGACCAGCTACGTGGTGGGTCAGGCGCTGAAATCCGGCAAAATTACTAACAACGATATGGTCACTATCGGCCAGGACGCGTGGGCCACCGGCAATCCGAAACTGCGCGGATCGTCGCTGATGTTTCTTAAACCGGGCGACCGCATCCCGGTTTCGGAACTGAATAAGGGCGTGGTGATTCAGTCAGGGAATGATGCCTGTATCGCGCTGGCGGATTATGTCGCCGGCAGTCAGGATGCCTTCATCGGCCTGATGAACAATTACGTTAAAGCCTTTGGCCTGCAAAACACCCACTTCATGACGGTGCACGGTCTGGACGCCGAAGGCCAGTACAGCACCGCACGCGACATGGCGATCATCGGCCAGCGCCTGATTGGTGATGTGCCGGAAGAGTATGCGCTGAACAGCGAAAAAGAATTTACCTTTAATAATATCAAACAGATGAACCGCAACCGCCTGCTGTGGAGTAGCAACCTTAAGGTTGACGGCATCAAAACCGGGCATACCTCAGGGGCGGGCAACAATCTGGTTGCTTCAGCGGTCGATGGCGATATGCGCCTGATTTCGGTGGTACTGGGCGCGCAGACCGATGCCATTCGCTTTCGCGAGAGTGAAAAGCTGCTGACGTGGGGCTTCCGTTTCTATGAAACCGTTACGCCGATTAAAGCGGATAAACCGTTTGCCCAGCAGCGCGTGTGGTTTGGCGAAAACAGCCAGGTCAACCTCGGCGTGGCGAAGGATGCGGCGATCACTATCCCGAAAGGGCAGATGAAAAATCTCAAGGCCAGCTTTACCCTCAACGCACCGCAGCTGGAAGCGCCGCTGAAAAAGAACCAGGTAGTGGGCACTATCGATTTCCAGCTGGATGGCAAAACCATTGAGCAGCGTCCGCTGGTGGCGATGGAGGATGTACCGGAAGCCGGCTTTGTTGGCCGCATCTGGGATTTCATTATGATGAAATTCAACGGCTGGTTTGGTAAGTGGTTCAGTTAATCTCAGGACGGCGGGTCAGCCCGTGGCTAACCCGCCTGCCGGCGCAGTTTATCCGCGCACCCAGCCTTTTTTAATCGGCATCGCGAACAGGGCGCGGTAGAGTTGATGCGTCAGCGCCAGCATGCGCTGACCGTACAGCTGCCACGCCAGATGCGAAGCCAGACAGCCAAGCAACCCCACCAGAAAACCGCCCAGCATATCCAGCGGCCAGTGCACGCCGAGATACACGCGTGACCAGGCAATAGCGCTGCCAATCGCCAGCAAAACCACCCCGGACCACAGACGGTGCCAGAAAATAAACGCCAGCGCGAAGGTAAAAATCGTGGTGCCGTGATCGCTGGGATAGGAGTCATCAGCAGCGTGTGACAGGAACTGGTGACCGAAGCCAATGGCGAACGGGCGCGGGTGTGGCAGCAGCTGGCCCACGCACCAGGAGATGCTCAGCGCATAAATCAGCGCCATGCCGGTTTTCAGCACCAGCGCGCGCTGCGACTGCAGCTGATCGCGCGGTCCCCACAGCCACAGGGCGACAATCAGCAACGGCACAATCGCAATCACATCTTTGGCGATAAAGGTCGCCAGGCTGAGCAGCCACGCGGGTGAATCCGGCGTGGCGTTAATCCATAAAAAGAGGGTGTGGTTAAGAGCTTCCATCACGTTTCCTCGTCCTCGTCTTGTTTACCCAAAAAGAAATTGCGGCAAAAATCAGCAGCTGGCTGAGCCACACCCACCAGCCCGCCCACAAATTGTGGGAGAAAAAGTGCGCACCACGCATCACCTGGCCATAGCCCATCAGCAGGCCACAGGCGATACCCACTGCCAGCGCCAGCAGCGCGCGGCGTGGACGCTCCGGCCACCATAAAAAAAACAGCGCCATCAGCGCAAAGCCGCTGGAAGCATGGCCGCCCGGAAAGCACTGGCCCGGGCCGCTGTTGGCCGGCACCGCCGCCAGCAGCGGAAAGCTCGCGGCGTTGCCGCCGAACAGCGCCAGATCCCACGGACAGGAGTGCGCACTGTGCGCCTTCAGCATGCCTACCACCAGCGGCCCCATGCCAAACAGCAGGGCCACCAGCACGCGCCGGGCGTCACGCTGTTGCAGGCCGCGCAGTAACAGCAGTACCGCGCCAGCGATAATCACATCCTTCATCAGCCGATGGTTGATCAGATCCAGCCAGCGGTTGTGCTGCCACGGAAAACGCCGGGTGAGCGGATCAAACCAGCGCTGGCTGATGGCGATGTCGAGGCTTTCGTGGCGCGACCACCACAGAAACGCCAGCGCCAGAATTGCCAGCAAAATAAGGTTGATAGCGTAGAAGCGCGCGGACAGAGAATAAATAGCCGCGCTCCGAATCTCACTGCGGGTTGTTGGAGTGTTTAACTTTGATGAAAGTTGCATGAATATTTGCAAATAGCGAAACCAGAGTCACAGGGTGGCAAATCACGCTTAGGGAAACCTTAAGGGGGCGCGCGGCAGGCATAAAAAAACCCGCTAGCAGAAGGCTAACGGGCTCCTCAATTTGGGGATTTCAAAGAAAAGCAGTGGCACTTATTCAGACTGCATCGCGTCCGATTAGTTCTGACGCGTGTAAAAATATTTTTAAACAGGCAAAAGCGGCCAGATGATGACGATCAGCGTCCCCGCCAGCGTCAGCAAGACGTTGGCAATGGCGTAGGTGCCGGCATAGCCGAGCGCCGGAATGCTGCTGCGCGCGGTATCGCTGATGATCTCCATGGCCGGTGCGCAGGTGCGCGCGCCCATGATGGCACCAAACAGCAGCGCGCGGTTCATGCGCAGCACATAAGCGCCGAACAGATAGCAAATCACCACCGGCAACAGACTCACCAGCAGGCCGCTCAGCAGCATCAGCGCGCCCGCACTGCCGAGACCGTGCTGCAGCCCGCTGCCGGCGCTCAGGCCAACCCCGGCCATAAACACCATAAGGCCAAACTCTTTCACCATGGTCAGTGCGCCCTGTGGGATGTAGCCGAACGTCGGGTGGTTGGCGCGCAGGAAGCCGAGCATGATGCCGGCAAACAGCAGCCCGGCGGCGTTGCCCAGGCCAAAGCTGAAGTTGCTGAACTGGAAGGTGATCATGCCGATCATCAGGCCGATGATAAAGAAGGCGCAGAACGCCAGCAGATCGGTCATCTGGCTGTGAATAGCAATGAAGCCGATGCGATCGGCCAGGCTTTTCACCCGACGCGCTTCGCCGCTCACCTGCAGCACATCGCCTTTGTTGAGCATAATGCTGTCGTCGATCGGCATCTCAATCTGGCTGCGAATCACCCGGTTGAGGAAGCAGCCATGATCGGTCAGTTTTAAATGGCTCAGGCGTTTATTCACCGCGTTGTGGTTTTTCACCACGATCTCTTCGGTGACGATGCGCATGTCGAGCAGATCGCGATCGAACACCTCTTTACCATTACGGAAACTGGCGTCGAGACGCGCATGGGCATCCGGATAGCCCACCAGAGAAATTTCGTCGCCGAGCTGCAGCACGGCATCACCGTCCGGGCTGGCGAGAATGCCGTTACGCCGCAGGCGCTCAATGTAGCAGCCGGTCTGACGGTGAATCCCCAGCTCGCGCAGGTTTTTGCCGCCGCTCCACTCAACCAGCTCCGGACCAACGCGATAAGCACGAATTACCGGCAGGAACACTTTACGCTGGCTGTCCGCATCCAGACCGCGCTCGCGCGCGATTTGCTGGGCGCAGGTCGGCAAATCCTGATGCTGCAGGCGCGGCAGGTAGCGTGCGCCGAAAATCAGGCTGACCAGCCCAATCAGATAGGTGAGGGCGTAACCCAGGCTGAGATTGTCCTGCATGCGCCCCAGCAGCTGCGTGTCGCTGATGCTTTGCCGCAGCGTATCGCCTGCGCCCACCAGTACCGGCGTTGAGGTCATCGAGCCGGCCAGCATGCCGGCGGTGAGGCCGATATCCCAGCCAAACAGTTTGCCGAGCGTCAGCGCAATCAGCAGGGCGCTGACCACCATGACGATCGCCAGAAAGAAATAGTTCTTACCGTCGCGGAAAAAGATGGAGAAAAAGTTGGGACCGGCTTCCACCCCGACACAAAAAATAAACAGCATAAAGCCCAGACTTAAGGCGTCAGTATTAATCGCGAAGTGTTGCTGACCCAGAATCAGCGAAACCACCAGCACACCAATAGAATTACCGAGTTGTACGGAGCCAAGGCGTAATTTACCCAGGCACAGGCCGAGGGCTAATACGACAAATAATAACAGAACGTCATTTCCGCTTAACAATTCTGCGACGTTAATGTTCACGGTTTAACTTCTTATTTACCTGTAACGGGTTGATGGGAGGGGATTTTTTCGCTATCTTGTGACGGCAGCGCACGGCCCGGTCACCGAATGTTCTTAATCTGTGACCCACATAAAGCGGCGCCATTCTAATCATAATTAACACCCTCAGCTATCAGCAGTTTTCATTCCTTCTGCCTTCAGCTGTTTCTTTTTATTTCCACGTAAGCGCATCAGGGCAGTTAAAAGTTTCAATATTGTTAACGTCAAAGTTGAGGAGAGGTATGTTGCAGCGCAATAATCGCTGGCCAGCATCGGTTCTGGGCGTGATGCTTTATACGCTGGTGTTTATTTTTGCACATCATTTTTGGTCCGCCGCCGCGACGCAGGCGGTGCGTGGACAGCCGGAACTGCTGCTGTTTCTGCTGCCGGGCATCGTGATGGCGCTGCTGCAGCCGGACAGTCCGCTGATCGGCACCCTGTGGATCGCGCTGGGCGGGACGCTGCTGGGCATGATGTGGGTGTGGCTGGTGATGCCGATGACGCACAGCTTGCTGCTGGTGACGGCGTGGAGCCTGAGTGCTCTATTCTGGGCGGGGTGCGGTGCGCTGCTGGTGCGCCTGTTGCGCATTATGCTGGCGATGCGCACCAGCTGAGTGAAGCGAAGACGGGCCCGCAGGCCCGTCAGGTCAGGCTTCGATGCCGAGGTTTTCTTTGGTCCACGCAGCAAATTCGGTGTAACCACCGATGTGCTGGTCGTCGAGGAAGATCTGCGGCACGGTAGAAACCGGTTTACCGGCACGCGCTTCCAGGTCGGCTTTGGTGATGCCGGTCGCCTGGATATCGACGTACTGATAATTAAAATCGTCGCGCTCGCTGGTTAACTTCGTGGCTAACTCTTTTGCTCGTACGCAGTATGGGCAGCTGGAACGGCCAAAAATCACTGCAATCATTGCTTCTCTCCTTCCGCTGCTGTTTTGTGACTTGTCTCACATCACAGCGTGAATAATGCGTCACATCATGCCCGCCCATCCTGCTTAAGAAAAGCAGAAATTGCCTGTTACTCTAATGCGCGCTGTCTATACCCGGTCACAATGCCGTACTACAGTATTCGGGTATCACCTGCAGCAGAAACAGATGAACACTGAGGAGCCCTGAACCATGCGTAATCTGGCGACGTTGCCTAAACCCGTGCTACTGCTGGAAGCGCTGGGCGTGCTGGCAGTGATTGGCGCGCTGCTGCTGGTCAACGACTGGCTGGCGGCACCGGCATTCATGGCGAAAAAACCGCTGGCAACGCTGCTGTTTTTCTTCGGCATTGCGCTGATGCTGCCGGCAGCGTGGCTGATGATGTGGCGCACCGCAAAGGCGATGGCACCGCAGTTGTTCAATCACACCCACAAAAAGAAGTAACCGGAGAGGATTATGACGCCGACTATTGATTTGCTTTGCAGCCACCGTTCCATTCGCGCCTTTACTGAGCAGGGGATTGATGACGCCCAGCGCAGCGCGATTATCGCTGCGGCGCAGGCGGCCTCGACCTCCAGTTTTTTACAGTGTTCCTCCATTGTCCGTATCACCGACCGCGCCCTGCGCGAGCAGCTGGTGCAGCTTACCGGCGGCCAGCCGTGGGTCAGCGCCGCAGCGGAGTTTTGGGTGTTCTGCGCCGACTTCAACCGCCACCAGCAAATCTGCCCTGAGGCTCAGCTGGGCCGTGCCGAACAGCTGCTGCTGGGTTGTGTCGATACCGCGCTGATGGCGCAGAACGCCATGGTGGCCGCGGAATCGCTCGGTTTAGGCGGCGTGTTTATTGGCGGCATTCGCAACAGCATCGCGCAGGTGACGGAGCTGCTGGGGCTGCCGAAGTTTGTTCTGCCGCTGTTTGGTTTCTGCATCGGCCATCCCGACGCGTCACCGGACGTCAAGCCACGCATGCCGCAGGCGATGCTGGTGCATGAAAACCGCTACCAGCCGCTGGATAAAGCGGTACTGGCGCAATATGACCAGCAAATCACCGCTTACTATCAGCAGCGCGACAGCAATCAGCGCTCGGAAACCTGGAGCGAACTGATTCAGCGTTTGATCATTAAAGAAACGCGACCGTTTATGCTGGACTACCTGCATCAGCAGGGCTGGGCAACGCGCTAAGTACAGGGACCGCTGCAATGAAGATGGCCATTCTCACCCGTGACGGCGCGCTCTACTCCTGTAAACGCCTGCGTGAAGCCGCGGAAGCGCGTGGCCATCAGGTGCAGATGATCGATCCGCTCTCCTGCTACATGAACATCAACTCCGACTCGCCGGCGGTGCACTATCGCGGTGAGGCGCTCGGCCATTTCGACGCGGTGATCCCGCGCATCGGCACCGCCACCACCTTTTACGGTACGGCGGTGCTGCGTCAGTTCGAGATGCTCGGCAGCTATCCGCTCAACGAGTCAGTGGCCATTACCCGTGCACGCGACAAGCTGCGCTCGCTGCAGTTGCTGGCGCGCGAGGGCATCGACATGCCGGTTACCGGCTTTGCCTCGTCGCCGGATGATACGCAGGATGTGATCGCCATGGTCGGCGGCGCGCCGCTGGTGGTGAAACTGGTGGAGGGGACGCAGGGGATCGGCGTGGTGCTGGCGGAAACCCGCCAGGCGGCAGAGAGCGTGATCGATGCGTTTCGCGGTCTCAATGCGCATATTCTGGTGCAGGAGTTCATCAAAGAGGCGCGTGGGCGCGACATCCGCTGCCTGGTGATTGGTGACGAGGTGGTGGCGGCGATTGAGCGGGAAGCGAAAGAGGGCGATTTCCGCTCTAATCTGCACCGCGGCGGCAGCGCCCGCGCCGTCACCATTACCGATCAGGAGCGCGAGATCGCGGTCAAAGCGGCCACGACACTGGGATTAGCCGTGGCGGGCGTGGATATTCTGCGCGCCAACCGGGGTCCGCTGGTGATGGAGGTCAATGCCTCTCCGGGGCTGGAGGGCATCGAAGGCAGCACCGGTTTAGACATTGCCGCCATGATGATCCGCTGGATTGAGCAGCACGCCTGTCCCGGTTATCGTCCGAAAACCGGGGGCTAAACCGCGCTTTTGCGCGGTTTTCGTGGCATCTGCAGCCATTTTTCCGTAAGCTAAGGCGCTTATTTATTCACCCCACAGGATACAACGATGGATTCACTGGTCGTTCCTGACATCGACATGCTGCGTCGCTGGCTGGATCAACAAAATATCACCTGGTTCGAATGCGACGCCTGCCAGGCTTTGCATCTGCCGCATATGCAGAATTTTGACGGGGTGTTTGACGCGAAAATCGACCTGGTGGATAACGTTATCCTCTTCTCGGCGCTGGCAGAAGTAAAGCCCACCGCGCTGATCCCGCTGGTTGGTGAACTGTCACAAATCAATGCCAGTTCGCTCACGGTGAAAGCCTTTATCGATATACAGGATGACAACCTGCCGAAGCTGATCGTCTGCCAGTCAATCAGCGTAAGCGCCGGCATCACCTTTGGTCAGTTCACCCACTTCATGAAGCAGAGCGAAGAGGGGATTTCGATGGTGATCATGGAAGCGTTCGCCAATCATCTGCTGATGATGGGCGAAGACGAGGAGCGTC
The DNA here is from genome assembly GCF_043544755.1 of Pantoea sp. SGAir0184. Lineage (NCBI taxonomy): Bacteria > Pseudomonadati > Pseudomonadota > Gammaproteobacteria > Enterobacterales > Erwiniaceae > Pantoea > Pantoea sp. SGAir0184. Next base: position 2,810,855 of record NZ_CP028050.1, on the reverse strand, counting down.
CGCCGAGCGTGAGCAGCCACAGCATGCTGCACTGATTTTTCCCCTCCTGCTAACTGCCGCTTTTTGCGGCAGTTTTCATTTCAGGCCCACCACTTTTTATTCTGCATTTTGCCCTTTATTGCCAGATATTAGTCGTGCTTTATGCCGCTAGTGCCAGAGTGCATAGCAGAAACATGCATAACTTATCGCAAAAAGGCGTTTTTTAAGCTGGGATCTGGCACGCAGGAATCAGGGGGGCTATTCTTGCGGGGCTGTCTGATACGTGCAACTACGGCGCAGCTATAGGTTTTTGCTATTAAACTCCCGCTGAATATTGATTCATTGTGTGGCTGTAATTTAACAGACAACGCAACGACCGGATCGCGTGTATGCAGCGTTGTGATGACCCGCTCAGGAGGAAGAAAAACATGATCAACCAGTCAAAAAAATGGTTGCCAGGTGTGGTTGCAGGTGTGCTGATGGCTGCGGCCGTGGGCGCTCAGGCAGAGGATAAAACGCTGCACGTTTATAACTGGTCCGATTATATTTCGGCCGACACCGTGCCCAATTTTGAAAAGCAGACCGGCATCAAAGTGGTCTACGACGTGTTTGACTCCAACGAAGTGCTGGAAGGCAAACTGATGGCCGGCAGCACCGGCTATGACGTGGTGGTACCGTCGTCGAGCTTCCTCGCGCGTCAGCTGCAGTCTGGTGTGTTCCAGGAGCTGGATAAGAGCAAGCTGCCTAACTATAAAAACCTCGATCCCGATCTGATGGCGAAAGTGGCCCAGCACGATCCGGGTAACAAATACGCCATTCCTTACCTGTGGGGCACCACCGGTATTGGCTATAACATCGATAAAGTCAAAGCGGCACTGGGCGCCGATGCGCCGGTGAACAGCTGGGATTTGGTGCTGAAGCCGGAAAACCTGGAAAAACTGAAGAGCTGCGGCGTTTCGTTCCTCGATGCGCCAGAAGAGATTTTTGCCACCGTGCTGAACTACCTCGGCAAAGATCCGAACAGCTCTGACGCGAAAGATTACACCGGTGCGGCGACCGACCTGCTGCTGAAGCTGCGGCCGAATATCCGCTACTTCCACTCTTCGCAGTACATCAATGACCTCGCCAACGGCAACATCTGCGTCGCCATCGGCTGGTCTGGCGATATTCTGCAGGCGAAAGATCGCGCGGTGAAAGCCAACAACGGTGTCCATCTCGGTTACAGCGTACCGAAAGAGGGCGCGCTGGCGTTCTTCGACATGATGGCCATTCCAAAAGACGCGAAAAACCTGGATGCGGCTTATCAGTGGCTGAACTACATCATGGATCCGAAAGTGATTGCCGACGTCTCCAACAAGATGAACTACGCCAATGGCAACAAAGCGTCGCTGCCGCTGATCAATGCGGATGTGCGCAACAATCCGGGTATCTTCCCGACGCCGGAAGCGATGGCCAAACTGTTTGTGCTCAAGGTCCAGGATCCGAAACTGGATCGTGCGCGTACCCGTGCATGGACTAAAGTAAAAAGTGGTAAGTAATTCGTTCTGAACGGATTCCCTTATCGGTAAACGACAACAGAGGCGCGGTGCTGGCCTCTGTTGTGTCATTTAGCGGCTGGCTGTGCCGCGCTATCCCGCTTAGCGCCGGAGACATGTGAGTGAACGACGCGATTCCCCGCCCCCAAAATAAAACGGCTAAGGCGTTAACGCCGCTGCTGGAAATCCGCAACCTGACGAAATCGTTTGACGGCCAGCACGCCGTGGATGATGTCAGCCTGACCATTTACAAAGGCGAAATTTTCGCACTGCTGGGCGCTTCCGGCTGTGGCAAGTCCACGCTGCTGCGGATGCTGGCCGGCTTTGAAATTCCCAGCAGTGGCCAGATTGTGCTGGATGGTCAGGATCTGTCCCACGTGCCGCCGTATCAGCGGCCCATCAACATGATGTTCCAGTCGTACGCGCTGTTTCCACACATGACGGTGGAACAGAACATCGCTTTTGGCCTGAAGCAGGACAAACTGCCGAAAGGCGAAATCAGCAGCCGCGTGGCAGAGATGCTGGCGCTGGTGCATATGGAAGAGTACGCCAAACGTAAGCCGCACCAGCTTTCTGGCGGCCAGCGTCAGCGCGTGGCGCTGGCGCGGAGCCTGGCGAAACGTCCCAAGCTGCTGCTGCTCGACGAACCGATGGGCGCGCTGGATAAAAAACTGCGCGACCGCATGCAGCACGAAGTGGTGGATATTCTGGAGCGTGTAGGCGCTACCTGCGTGATGGTGACCCACGATCAGGAAGAGGCCATGACCATGGCGGGCCGCATCGCCATCATGAACCGCGGTAAATTTGTGCAGATTGGCGAGCCGGAAGAGATTTACGAGCACCCGACCAGCCGCTACAGCGCCGAGTTTATCGGCTCGGTGAATGTGTTTGATGGCCTGCTGCGTGAACGCCGCGACGAGGGCGTGGTGATCGACAGTCCGGGGCTGATGCATCCGCTCAAGGTGCAGACCGATGTGTCGATTGTGGACAACGTGCCGGTGCACGTGGCGCTGCGGCCGGAAAAAGTCATGCTGTGCGACGAGGTGCCGGCCGACGGCTGCAACTTTGCTGTGGGCGAAGTGGTGCACATCGCCTATCTCGGCGATCTGTCGATTTACCACGTACGGCTGCGCAGCGGCCAGATGATCAGCGCCCAGTTGCAGAATGCGCATCGCTACCGTAAAGGCGCGCCCACCTGGGGCGATGAAGTGCGCCTGTGCTGGGATGCCGACAGCTGTGTGGTCCTGACGGTTTAAGGAGGCGCTATGAGCCAGATTTCTCAACGCAGCGAGCCGGAAGTAGCGGGCACACCGCTGCAGCGCTGGGGCACGCGCATGAAAATGCAGCACGGTCGCAAACTGGTGATCGCGCTGCCTTATCTGTGGCTAATCCTGCTGTTTATGCTGCCGTTCCTCATCGTGCTGAAGATCAGTTTCGCCGATATTGCGCGCGCCATTCCGCCGTACACCGATTTGGTGACCTGGGCGGACGACCAGCTCAACCTGGTGCTCAATCTGGGCAACTACCTGACGCTAACCGACGATCCGCTGTACGCCGAAGCGTATCTCACCTCGCTGAAGGTGGCGGCGATCTCAACGGTGATCTGTCTGCTGATCGGTTATCCGCTGGCGTGGGCGGTGGCGCACAGCAAGCCCTCCATGCGCACCATCCTGCTGCTGCTGGTGATCCTGCCGTCGTGGACCTCGTTCCTGGTACGCGTCTATGCGTGGATGGGACTGCTGAACAACAACGGGATCCTCAACCGCTTCCTGATGTGGCTTGGCGTGATCGATCATCCGCTGATCATCCTGTACACCAACACGGCGGTGTATATCGGTATCGTTTACTGCTACCTGCCGTTTATGGTGCTGCCGATCTACACCGCGCTGACGCGCATTGATTATTCGCTGGTGGAAGCGTCGCTCGACCTCGGCGCGCGGCCGCTGAAAACCTTCTTCAGCGTCATCGTGCCGCTGACCAAAGGCGGCATTATTGCTGGTTCAATGCTGGTATTTATCCCGGCGGTGGGCGAGTACGTGATCCCGGAACTGCTCGGCGGACCGGACAGCATCATGATTGGGCGCATTTTGTGGCAGGAGTTCTTCAACAACCGCGACTGGCCGGTGGCCTCGGCGCTGGCGGTGATCATCCTGCTGATCCTGATTCTGCCTATCGTCTGGTTCCACAAACATCAAAACCGTGAAATGGGGGAGAAGGGATGAATCAGCTACCGGTAATCCGCTCTCCGTGGCGCACCGCGATTCTGGCGCTGTGCTTCCTGTTCCTGTACGCGCCGATGCTGCTGCTGGTGGTTTACTCCTTCAACAGCTCGCAGCTGGTGACGGTATGGGAGAGCTTCTCGTTTCACTGGTATCGCGTGCTGTTCCAGGATGATGCGATGCTGGATGCGGTTGGCCTGAGCCTGACCATCGCGGCGCTGTCGGCCACCATGGCAGTGGTGCTCGGCACCATGGCGGCGGTGATTATCGTGCGCTTCGGGCGTTTTCGCGGCCACAGCGGCTTTGCTTTCATGCTCACCGCGCCGCTGGTGATGCCCGACGTGATCACCGGTTTGTCACTGCTGCTGCTGTTCGTGGCGATGGGTAACACCTTTGGCTGGCCGGGCGATCGCGGCATGCTGACCATCTGGCTGGCGCACGTCACGTTCTGTACCGCCTACGTGGCGGTGGTGATCAACTCGCGGCTGCGCGAGCTGGATCGCTCAATTGAAGAAGCGGCGATGGACCTCGGCGCCACGCCGCTGAAGGTGTTCTTCGTGATTACCGTGCCGATGATTGCCCCGGCAATCATTACCGGCTGGCTGCTGGCGTTTACTCTGTCGCTGGACGACCTGGTGATCGCCAGCTTCGTCACCGGGCCGGGCGCTACCACGCTGCCGATGGCGATCTTTGCCACGGTGCGGCGCGGCGTCAATCCGGAGATCAACGCGCTGGCCTCACTGATTCTGTTTGTGGTCGGGCTGGTCGGCTTTATCGCCTGGCGCTTTATGGCGCACGAAGAAAAACAGCGATTGCGCGATATTCAGAAAGCAAAACGTGGCTGAGTGACGCAACATTTGCCAATATAAGCAAGGCTGACTCTGTCAGCCTTTTCTTATGGAGCGCGCGCAATGTCGGAAACGTTGAAAAACCTGGTGTTAACCTCCACGCCCGTGCCGGTGACCATTGCCGGCAGCGCCATTATCGCCACGCGCTGTATCAGCGTGCTGATGCTGGCCAATGAGCTGGGCTATGACGAAATCGCCAATTTTGTGCACCGCAGCGCGCAGGCGTGGGATTCCACGCTGATTTTTATCGCCAGCCAGCTAATTTTCCTGTTTGAACTGCGCTGTGCCTTTACCCTGATGCGCGGCAGTAATGCCGGGCGCTGGGGCTATGTGGCCACGCAGATCGTGGTGCTGCTGTACATGCTGATGGCGTCGGTGGGCTGGATCTATCCGGAGATTTTCAGCATTCCAGGCGAGAATAACGCGCAGATTATTCACCACACGCTGCTGCAGAAACTGCCGGATGTGCTGGTGCTGCTGCTGCTGTTTGTGCCGGCCAGCAGCCGCGCATTTTTCCGCGGCCGGTGATACAATCGGCCCCCGTTTTTGCTCCCGATTCTCAATACAGGCCTTTCCATGCATTGCGCGCTTTATCAGGCCGGTCGCTGTCGCTCATGTCAGTGGCTGGAAAAACCCTATCCGCAACAGCTGAGCGACAAGCAGACACAGCTGACGCAGCTGCTGAACGGCATGCCGGTCGCCGACTGGCGGCCGCCGGTCACCTCGGCGCAGCAGGGGTTTCGCAATAAAGCCAAGATGGTGGTGAGCGGCAGCGTGGAAAAACCGCTGTTCGGCATGGTGGCGCGGGACGGCGAGCCGGTGGATCTCTGCGCCTGTCCGCTCTATCCCGCCAGCTTCGCGGCGGTATTCGACGTGCTGAAACCCTTTATCGCCCGTGCCGGTCTGACGCCGTACAACGTGGCGCGCAAACGCGGCGAGCTGAAGTTTTTGCTGCTGACGGAGAGTACTCAGGGCGGCATGATGCTGCGTTTTGTCCTGCGCTCGCACAGCAAACTGGCGCAGCTGCGCGCCGCGCTGCCGTGGCTGCAACAGCAGTTGCCGCAGCTGCAGGTGATCTCCGCCAATATTCAGCCGGTGCACATGGCGATACTGGAGGGCGAGGAGGAGATGGCGCTGACGCCTGAGCAGGCGCTGCCGGAACGCTTCAACGACGTGCCGCTGTATATCCGTCCGCAAAGTTTCTTCCAGACTAACCCGCAGGTGGCGGCTGCGCTGTACGCAACGGCACGCGACTGGGTGGCGGAACTGCCAGTGCACAGCATGTGGGATCTGTTCTGTGGCGTTGGCGGCTTTGGCCTGCACTGCGCCACGCCGCAGATGCAGCTGACCGGCATTGAAATCAGTGCGGAAGCCATCGCCTGCGCGCAGCAGTCGGCGCAGCAGCTGGGGTTAGAGCAGGTGAGTTTTGCCGCGCTGGATTCCACGCAGTTTGCCACCGGGCATACGAGCGTGCCGCAGCTGGTGCTGGTCAATCCGCCACGTCGCGGTATTGGTGCAGAACTGTGCGCCTGGCTAAGCCGCATGGCGCCGGACTACATCCTGTATTCCAGCTGCAATCCCGCCAGCATGGCGCAGGACATTGCCCGCCTGGCCGACTATGACATCAGCCGCGTGCAGCTGTTCGATATGTTCCCGCACACCGCACATTTCGAGGTGCTGACGTTACTGCGTCGTAAGGGTGGAATCGCGTAGCGCCCGGCTGCGCTGAGGACGTGCAGAACCTGGCAGGCCCGGCGCCACGCAACTCCATAATGCTTATTCCGGGAACCACTTCTGATTGATCTGCTGCCAGCGACCGTTGGCTTTCAGCGCCGCCAGCGCGCCATTCAGCTGTTGCAGCAGCGCGCTGTTGCCCTTGCGCACCGCAATGCCGAGCCCGGTGCCGAAGTAGTCGCTGTCGGTAATGTGCTCGCCGACCGTGCTCAAATCCGCATTGGCCTTCAGCCACTGATTGACGACTGCGCTGTCACCAAATACGCCGTTGAGCCGGCCATTTTTCAGGTCGAGGATTGCGTTCTGGTAGCTGTCGTAGGCAACCGCAATTACTTCCGGATGCTTCTCCAGCAGGTATTTCTGATGGGTGGTGCCGTTTTCCACGCCGATGCGTTTGCCTTTCAGCTGGCTAAAGTCGCTATATTCACCTTTATGGGCGATGACAATCGCCGAATTGGCGTAGTAGGGCTGGGTAAAATCGACCTGCTTACTGCGCTCGGCGGTAATATCCATGCCGGAAATGACCGCGTCATAGCGACGGAATTTCAGCGAAGGAATCAGGCTATCAAAGGCATTGTTGGTGAAAGTGCACTCGGCCTGCATATGCTGACACAGCGCTTTAGCGAGGTCGATATCAAAACCGACAATCTGGTTATTCTGATCGAGTGATTCGAACGGGGGATAGGTGGCTGAGGCAGCAAAACGAATTTTCTCTGCCGCATAAGCATTCATTGCCAGCGTTGCCATCACTGCCGCAACAATCCATTTTCTCATTATAAGGCTCCTGTAAACCATGCCAGAGGCGAAACGATTTACACGATGCCAGTTAATGCATTTATATGCAATAAATATGATTAAAAATTTATTTCGCTGTGATCAAATACAGTGAGGAAGGGCGCGGCGCTTTCCTTCGCGCCGCGTCAGACGATCAGTTGCGGCGCTCAAACGCCAGCGCGCGCTTCTCGACCAGGCGCATCAGCAGCGTCAGCAGGCCGTTAACCACCAGATAAATCAGACCGGCGGCAGCATACACGGTGACGTCGTAGGTGCGGCCATACAGCAGCTGGCCGTGGCCCATCACTTCCATCAGCGTAATGGTATAGGCCAGCGAAGTACTCTTGAACACCAGCACCACTTCATTGGAGTAAGAGGAAAGGGCGCGCTTAAACGCGTACGGCAGCAGAATACGCAGCGTATCGCGGCGGCGCATGCCCAGCGCGGCGCAGGACTGCCACTGCCCGGCCGGAATGGCGCGCACCGCGCCGTAGAACAGCTGTGTGGTGTAGGCTGCGCTATTGAGCGACAGCGCCAGCATGGCACACAGCCACGGCTGCGACAGTAAATGCCAGAGCCACGGCACGTTCTGAATGCTGGGGAACTGGCCGGGACCGTAATAGATGAGGAAAATCTGCACCAGCAGCGGCGTGCCGGTAAACAGGGTGATATAGCCTTTGACCAGCCAGTTGAGCAGCGGCAGCTTCAGCGCCAGCACAATGGTGCACAGCAGCGCCAGCAGCAGCGCGGCGACCAGCGAGGCGGCCGTCAGCGTCAGGCTGGTATGCAGGCCTTTCAGTAGCTCAGGTAAATACGCCAGCATGCGTCAGGCCCCCCGCTCGAAGCGCGTGGTACGTGATTCAATACGGCGCAGCACCGCCTGACTGAATAGCGTAATCACTAAATAGATTGCGGCAGCCACCAGATACCAGGTAAACGGCTCCTGGGTGCGCGTCGCAATACTTTTGGTCTGCAGCATGAGATCGTTGACGCTAATCAGCGACACCAGCGCCGTATCCTTGAGCAGCACCAGCCACTGATTGCCGAGTCCGGGCAGCGCATGGCGCCACATCTGCGGCATAATCAGCCGGAAGAAAATCGCTGACTTTTTCATGCCCAGCGCCTGGCCTGATTCCCACTGGCCGGACGGCACCGCTTTCAGCGCACCGCGCAGCGTCTGAGAAGCGTAAGCCGAATAGAGCATCGCCAGCGCAATCACGCCACACAGGAACGGGCTGACATCAAAGTTCTCAATCTGCATCTGCACCGGCAGGGTGAACAGGCCCAGATTGAGCTGGAAGCCGTCCGACAGCGTCAGCAGCAGCTGCGAGGCACCGAAATAGATAAACAGCACCACCAGAATTTCCGGCAGGCCGCGAATCAGCGTCACCAGCCCGGTACCGATCCACGCCAGCGGTTTCCAGCGCAGCGATTCCCAGCCAGCAAAAATCATCGCCAGCGCGAGGCCGGCGATCAGGGCACAAACGGCAAGGCCGACGGTCATGCCGGCGGCGCTTGCGAGTGGAATCATTTCATTCATCAGAAATTACTGCTGAAACCATTTGTTGTAGATGGTTTTGTAGGTGCCGTCGGCTTTGATCTTATCCAGCGCGCCGTTGAACTTCTGCTGCAGTTCGCTGTTGCCCTGACGCACGGCGATGCCGAGACCGGTGCCGAAGTAGGCTTTGTCGGTCACTTTCTCACCCAGCGCGGCGAGGTTGGCGTTCTGCTTCAGCCACTCGTTAACCACGGCGGTATCCCCGAACACTGCATCAATACGGCCATTCTTCAGATCGAGCACCGCATTCTGGTAGCTGTCGTAAGGCACGATGGTGATGTCGCTGTGCTTGTCAGAGAGGTATTTCTGGTGCGTGGTGCCGTTCTGCACGCCCACACGCTTGCCTTTCAGCGCCGCAACGTCCGCCAGCTTGCCTTTCTGCGCGATGAAGGTCGCAGAGTTGTCGTAGTAAGGTTTGGTGAACAGCACCTGCTTTTCACGCTCTGGCGTAATATCCATGCCGGCCATCACCGCGTCAAAACGGCGGAATTTCAGGCTGGGGATCAGGCTGTCGAAGGCCTGGTTGGTAAAGGTGCAGGTCGCATCGATCTCTTTGCACAGCGCATTGGCCAGATCGACATCAAAGCCCTGGATTTTGTTGTCGGAGTCGACAAATTCAAACGGCGGATAAGACGCCTCGGTCGCGAAACGCAGGGTTTGCGCGGCAGAAGCGCTCAGGCTCAGGCTGGCAAGCAGTGCAGCAAGTACAACTTTTTTCATTAGAAGCATCCTGACTTAGTGCGAAAGATAATGAGCAAACGCGTCGGTTTGCGGCTGTGTAAAGTGGCTGGCATCGCCCTGTTCAATGATGCGACCATTCTCCATGTACACCACACGGCTGGCGGTTTTGCGCGCCACCTCAACTTCGTGGGTGACAATCACCTGCGTGATCTGCGTCTGCGCCAGCTCACGAATGATGCTGACGATCTGCGCCGTGATCTCCGGGTCGAGCGCGGCGGTCGGTTCATCAAACAGCAACACCTGCGGCTCCATCATCAGCGCGCGCGCAATTGCCACGCGCTGCTGCTGGCCACCGGAAAGGTGCAGGGGAAAACGATCGGCGTACGGCGTCAGGCGCAGGCGTTCCAGTAGTTTATCGGCGCGCGCGCGTGCCGCATCTTTGCTGAGCCCGAGCACACGACAGGGTGCTTCGATTAGGTTCTGCATCACGCTGAGGTGCGGCCACAGGTTGTACTGCTGGAACACCATGCCGACATTCTGGCGCAGTTCGCGAATCGCGTTGTCGGACGGCGTCTGGCTGAAATCGAAGTGGTTGCCGGCAATCTGCAGGCTACCGGAACGCGGCAGCTCCAGCAGGTTGAGCACGCGCAGGAGTGAACTTTTACCCGCGCCACTCGGGCCGAGCAACACCAGCGTTTCGCCCTGCGGGCAGGCCAGGTTGATATCGAACAGCGCCTGATGGGCGCCGTAAAAACAGTTGATGGCGTTTAGTTGAATACTCATGCGCAAAAAATGAATAGCAATTAGTGTCGCAAATCTTAACGTCACCAGAATAGTTATGCAATTGAGGTGGGTTAAAATTTATTAAAGAGCAATTAAACAGCAAAAGCGTAGCACAAAATCGGGCAGGGCAGCGGGGAAAGGGGCTGACGGGTAAGCGTCGGCTGTTGCGCGGAAGCTTAGCGGCGCCGCAATGGTGCGGCGCGCTAATGGTTGCGGCTGAGTGCGGAAAAAATGCGCGACTATTTTTTCTCTTCCAGCAGCTGGCTGAGCGAGCCGCCACCGGCGTGTGGCCAGTCGCCGACGTAGCGCACATCATCCACCACCCAGCAGGTGCCTTCGTGGATCATCAGCACTTCATCGCGCCAGCTTTTATCGCCGCGGCTCAGCGTCACGCGCAGCGGGATGTTACGCGCGTCGCGGTTAGGAATGCTGGAGGCGCTGGCCACGTCAGCGGCGGTGGGTCCCTGTGCCAGGCTGGAGAACAGATCGCCCTGCCGCCACGCTGCCGGTGGGTTGCTCTGGCTGCTGGCATGCAGCAGTTTCTGATACAGGTTGTCGCTCAGGTACGGGCGATATTTTGCCAGCGTGGTGCTGTCCGGCAATCCCTGGGTTGGCTGGCTGACACGTAAATCGTAGAACTGCTGCGCCACGCTGTCCGGACCGCCGTCAACGCAGGGTGCGGTACGCGGCCCGTTGTCCTTGATCACCGGCTCAACGGTGGTACAGGCACTCAGCAGCAATGCAGCGGGAACAAGCAGCGCAAAGGCTTTGTTTCTCATCTCGATTTCCTTATTGTTCACTGGCAAAGCGCCATTTTTAGCATAGAGTATAGCCGTGCTTTTACGCCGTACGAGCTATCGCCTCATGAATCACCACAGGAGAGAACGATGAAATTTTCGACTACGCCAACCCTGGAAGGGCACAGCATCACTGAATATTGCGGCGTTGTGACCGGCGAAGCGATTCTCGGTGCCAACATTTTCCGCGACTTTTTTGCCGGCATCCGCGATATCGTCGGCGGCCGCTCCGGTGCCTATGAGAAAGAGCTGCGCAAAGCGCGGCAGATCGCCTTTGAAGAGCTGGAAGAACAGGCGAAAGCGCTGGGCGCCAATGCGGTGGTTGGCATTGATATTGACTACGAAACCGTGGGCAAAGACAGCAGCATGCTGATGGTGAGCGTTACCGGTACTGCGGTGATCGTGCGCTAATGCGCGCGGTGTTACTGATGGCGATGGCGCTACTGCTCAGCGCCTGCCAGTCGACGCTGGAAGCGCGCAACGGCTATTGGGTCGATAGCGCGCACCCGGCGCAGGGGGCCAGACCGCGCATCAAAGTGGTAGTAATCCACTACACGGCGGAGGACTTTCCCTCGTCGCTGGCGACCCTGACGGACCGCAACGTCAGCGCACACTATCTGATTCCGCAGCAGCCGCCGCAGAAAAACGGCACCGGGGTGATCTGGCAGCTGGTGGCTGAAAACCAGCTGGCGTGGCATGCCGGACCGAGCTACTGGCGCGGCGCAACGCGCATTAATGACACCTCAATTGGCATCGAAATCGTCAATGACGGCTATCGCCGCACGCTGACCGGCCGGCAGTGGCAGCCGTTCACCGCCGCGCAAATCACTGCCCTGACCGCGCTGGTGCGCGATATCAGCCAGCGTTACGGCATCAGTCCGGAAAATATTGTCGGGCACAGTGATATTGCGCCGCAGCGCAAGCAGGATCCCGGTCCGCTGTTTCCGTGGCAACAGCTGGCCCGGCAGGGGCTGGGAGCGTGGCCGGATGCCGCCACGGTACAGCGTTATCTGGCTAACCAGTCGCCGGATGCGCCGGTGGAGGTTGCAACGCTACTGACTGCGCTACAGCGCTATGGTTATGACATTGCCGCTGCGCCAACACCGCAGATGCAGCGCAAACTGATTGCGGCGTTCCAGATGCATTTCCGCCCGCGTGATTACCGTGGCGAAGCCGATGCCGAGACGCTGGCCATCGCGCGTGCGCTGCTGGCGAAATACGGCGCGGCACCTTAGCCGCGCGTTGCGGCGTTACGGCTGCAGAAAGGCCTGCCAGCGCGCCACCAGCTGCTGTAATTGCTGGCGGCTGACATCCAGATGGGTGACGATGCGGGTCTGCGGACCTACGCTGAGCAGCACGTCGCCCGCCTGCATCCAGCGCTGTAGCGGTGTGACCTGCTCCGCCGGCACTTTCACGAACAGCATGTTAGTGTGCTGGCTCACCACCTCGACACCAATAGCGCTGAGCTGTGCGCCGAGCCACGCGGCGTTGTCATGATCCTCCTGCAGACGCGCCACGTTGTGCTGCAGCGCGTAGAGACCAGCAGCCGCCAGAATGCCGGCCTGGCGCATGCCGCCGCCGGTCATTTTGCGCCAGCGCCGCGCCTGCTCGATATAAGCTTCATCACCACACAGCAGGGAGCCGACCGGCGTGCCCAGCCCTTTCGACAGGCAGATGGTCAGGCTATCGCAGTAGCGGGCGATATCGATCAGCTGCACACCCTGGGCCACCACAGCATTAAAGATGCGCGCGCCGTCAATGTGCAGCGCCAGCTGGCGTTCGCGGGTAAATTGCCACGCCTGTTCAAGGTAGCTCAGCGGCAGCACTTTGCCGTGATGGGTATTTTCCAGGCTCAGCAGGCGGGTGCGGGCAAAATGCATGTCGTCCGGCTTGATGGCGGCCGCCACGTCGTGCAGCGGCAGCGTGCCGTCGGCAGCCGCGAGGATCGGCTGCGGCTGGATGCTGCCGAGCACCGCGGCACCGCCAGCCTCATATTTGTAGTTGTGCGCCTGCTGGCCGACGATGTACTCATCACCGCGCTGGCAGTGGCACAGCAGCGCCACCAGGTTGGCCTGGGTGCCGGTAGGGAAGAACAGCGCAGCCGCTTTACCGCTCAGGCGCGCCGCTTCAGCCTCCAGCGCATTGACGGTGGGATCATCGCGATAGACATCATCGCCGGTTTCGGCCGCCATCATCGCATCCAGCATCGCGGCACTCGGGCGGGTCACGGTATCACTGCGTAAATCGATCACGTTGTTCTCCTGACATAAAAAAGCGGGCTAAGCGCCCGCATGATAATTAATCCGGCAAGTCTCTTCGTTTTACCGCAGCCAGTTGGTTTTCGCCAGCTCGACAATTTCATCACCGCGGCCATTCAGGATCGCGCGCAGCATATACAGGCTGAAACCTTTAGCCTGCTCGGCTTTGATTTGCGGTGGCATCGACAGTTCTTCCTTGGCGGTGATCACGTCCACCAGCACCGGACCGTCGTGGGCGAACGCCTGTTGCAGCGCGCCATCCAGCTCCGAGGCTTTTTCCACGCGGATCCCTTTGATGCCGCAGGCGGTGGCGACGGCGGCGAAGTCCGGGTTCTCCAGATCGGTGCCATCGGTGAGATAGCCGCCGGCTTTCATCTCCATCGCCACAAAGCCCAGCACGCTGTTATTGAAGATCACCAGCTTCACCGGCAGCTTAAGCTGCGCCAGCGAGATGAAATCGCCCATCAGCATGCTGAAGCCGCCATCGCCGCACAGCGCAACCACCTGACGCTGTTTATCGATGGCCTGTGCGCCCAGCGCCTGCGGCATGGCGTTGGCCATCGAACCGTGGTTAAACGAGCCGAGCAGACGGCGCTTGCCGTTCATTTTCAGATAGCGCGCCGCCCACACCGTTGGCGTGCCGACATCACAGGTAAAGATGGCGTCATCAGCCGCATAGTGGCTGATCTGCTGGGCCAGATACTGCGGGTGAATCGCCTGCTTATCGTTGGCGGTCGCCAGATCGTCCAGCCCTTTGCGCGCTTCCGCGTAGTGCTCCAGTGCGCGATCGAGATGATGACGGTCGCTGTGGCTGGTGAGCTGCGGCTGCAGCGCCTGCAGCGTGGCTTTGATGTCACCCACCAGCGCCATGTCGACGTGACTGTGCGCGCCGAGGCTGGCCGGATTGATATCAATCTGAATAATGCGCGCGTCCGCCGGGTAGAACGGGCGATAAGGGAACTGGGTGCCGAGCAGCACCAGCGTGTCGGCGTTCATCATGGCGTGATAGCCGGATGAGAAGCCGATCAGCCCGGTCATGCCGACGTCGTACGGGTTATCGTACTCGAGGTGCTCTTTGCCGCGCATGGCGTGCACCACCGGTGCTTTCAGCGTTTCGGCCAGCTTTACCACTTCCGCATGGGCACCGGCGCAGCCGCTGCCGCACATCAGGGTGATATTTTTCGCTTCATTGAGCGTCTCTGCGAGGCGCGTCAGTTCACTGACCGACGGCACCACCTGCGGCAGCTGCGGCGGATACCATTCGCTGCGCGCATTCTCCGGCGCCGCCTGCAGCGCCACGTCACCCGGCAGCACAATCACCGACACGCCGCGATTGAGGATGGCTTTACGCATCGCAATGCCGAGCACCTGCGGCAGCTGTTCCGGATTGGAGACCAGCTCGCAGTAATGGCTGCACTCGCGGAATAACTCCTGCGGATGGGTTTCCTGAAAATAGCCGCTGCCGATTTCGCTGGAAGGAATGTGCGCGGCAATCGCCAGCACCGGAACATGGTTGCGATGGCAGTCAAACAGGCCGTTGATCAGATGCAGGTTGCCAGGGCCGCAGGAGCCGGCGCACACCGCCAGCTCACCGCTGATTTGTGCTTCCGCCCCGGCGGCAAAAGCGGCCACTTCTTCATGGCGCGTTGGCATCCATTCAATGGTGCCCATGCGGTTGAGGCTGTCGTTCAGTCCGTTGAGGGAGTCACCGGTTACGCCCCAGATGCGTTTTACGCCGGCGCTCTCCAGCGTTTTGGCCAGCAGTGCCGCCACTGTTTGCTTCATCGTTCGCTCCTTTCTGGTGTTGGCCATCCAGGCGGATGGCAAAAAACGTGTCAGAGAGAAAGCGTAGACGAAGCCGCAGCGCAGCGGGCGTGAAAAAATGCGCTGTGCGTCAGGCGGAAAACAGGGCGATGAGGATCGGTGCCAGCAGGTTCATGATAAAACCGTGCACGATGGCCGCAGGCACAATCTCCATTCCGCCGGCACGCTGTAGAATCGGCAGGGTGAAATCCATCGACGTGGCACCGCTTAGCCCGAGTGCCATACTGCGATAGCGGTTGACCAGCACCGGAATCAGCAGCACCGCAGCCAGCTCGCGCAGCAGATCGTTAAAGAAGGCGGCGCTGCCGATCACCGGGCCGTACGCTTCGGTCATCAGAATGCCGGACAGCGAATACCAGCCGAAGCCGCTGGCCAGCGCCAGTCCGGTTGACAGCGAAACGCCGAGCAGCCACGCCGCCAGCACGCCGCCGCCCAGCGAGCCACACAAGGATACCAGCGCTACCGTCATGCCGCGCCGGTTCAGGGTGATCTGGCGCAGCGTCATGCCGCTGCCGCGCAGCTGCACGCCAACGAGGAACAGCAGCACCACCAGCGCAATTTCGCTCAGGGTGGAGGCATGGCGCAGCGGCGCCCATTGGGTTAATCCCAGCAGGAAACCGGCCAGCACCGCCACACACAGCTTGAGTGACTCCAGCACCATGTGCCAGCGCGACGGCAGATTCTGCTGGCGATGCTGCTGACGCCATGGCCAGCGGCGATCCAGCAGCCACAGCGCCAGCAGCGAGCAGCTCAGAATGGCGCCTGCGGCAATCAGCGCGGTTTTAAACACGATCAGCAAGTTGGTGCCGAGATTGTCGAGAAAGGCGAGGCTGGTACCCATAAAAAACAGAATGGCGTAAATCAGCAAACTCAGCAGGCGGTTAACGCGCTGCAACAGCGCAGGCTGATGCCACGGCAGCAAATAGCCCACCATCAGCGGCACCAGAATGATAAGCAGTCCGGTATACATGAAAAATGACGTCCTTTTTTGCGAGACGCCACGCTAATGGAAAATGCCTGAAGTGTAAACCTTTTCTCCCGCTGCCGACTTGACCAACGCAGCGCGGCGGACCATGCTCTGGCAAAGCACGGAGGGACTGCGCGATGATTCTGGAACATATCGATATACACGGCTTTCGCGGCATTAACCGGTTGTCGCTGCCGCTGACCGACACCAACCTGCTGATTGGGGAAAACGCGTGGGGTAAATCCAGTTTGCTGGATGCGCTAACGCTGCTGCTGGCACCGGCCGCTGAGCCCTATATGTTCACCGAACAGGACTTCCATTTCCCGCCCGGTGAGGTGGAGGCCCGGCGGCATAAGTTGCAGCTGGTGTTTCGCTTTCGCGCGCAGGGCGATGAGCATGAAGCGCTGTTTGCGCCGTTCTGGCAGCAGGATGACGCGGGGCGCTATCTGCGCTTCAGTACGCTGGCGACGCGCCAGGGCAGCGAAGTCAAAACCCGCTGGCGCTTTATTGACGCGCGTGGCGAGGTGCTGCCGCTGGCGGGCACCGACGTCGCGCTGGCGCAGTTGCGCGCGTACTATCCGGTGCTGCGCCTGCGTGATGCGCGTTTTGGCCGGCGGTCGCGCCATAGCGACAACGACACGCAGCGACGCGCTGATACGCTGAGCGCGCTGGCGCAGGAGATGCATAGCCTGACGCGCGATCTGGTGGCGCGGCCGCAAACCCTGAGCGACGCGCTGTTGCGCCAGGGATTACAGACGATGCAGCAGCTGATGGCGCACTATTTTCTGGTACAGCAGCCGGATGCCGGAGCCACGCGCGTTGCGCCGGAGCTGCGCGACGGCAGTCAGGGCTGGCGTTCGCTCGATCAGCTCAATCAGTTGATTGCCGGCACCGAATCGCGCAGTCGCCAGGTGATTCTGCTGCGCATGTTCTCACTCCTGCTGCAGGCGCACGGCAGCGATGCACTGCCTGCAGGCGCGCGCCCGTTGCTGCTGGTGGAAGATCCGGAAACCCGGCTGCATCCCATCATGCTGTCGGTGGCGTGGAATCTGCTGGCGCTGATGCCGCTGCAAAAAATCGCCACCACGAACTCCGGCGAGCTATTGTCGCAGGTGGCGCTGGAGCAAATCTGCCGACTGGTGCGCGAGCCCGATCGCGTGGCGGCCTGGCGTATCGGGCCGGAGGGATTAAGTGCCGAAGAGGCGCGCCGTATCGGCTTTCATATCCGCGTCAACCGTCCGTCGGCCCTGTTTGCCCGCTGCTGGTTGCTGGTTGAGGGTGAAACCGAAGTATGGATCATCAATGAGCTGGCGCGGCAGCGAGGTTACCATTTTGCCGCGGAAGGCGTGAAGGTGATTGAGTTTGCGCAGTCCGGGCTTAAGCCGCTGCTGAAATATGCGCGCCGCATGGGCATTACCTGGCACGTGCTGACTGACGGCGACGAGGCCGGAAAAAAATATGCCGCCACCGCGCGCAGCCAGCTACAGCCGCATGAGCAGGAGAGCGACCATCTCACGCAGTTCCCGGCGCCCGACATCGAACACTTCCTTTATAAGCATGGCTTTAGTGATGTCTATCACCAGATGGCGCATCTGCCGTTAAACGTGCCGATGAACGCGCGGCGTATTATTACCAAAGCCATTCATCACAGCTCGAAGCCGGAACTGGCGATTGCGGTGGCGATGGCAGCGGCCGAACGCGAGCCGCAGGCGATTCCGCCGTTGCTCGATCAGCTGTTTGGCCGCGTCATGTGGCTGGCGCGCGGTCGGGCAGAGTAAAACTGACGCGGGACGCCAAAGAAAAATGCCAGCGTCTGCGGCTGGCATTTTTTTTCGGGAGTGGTCAGAATGAGAGCAGACGCGCGCCCGTCAGGAGAGTGACGATGCTTCACAGGGCACAATCAGACTGGCATGGTTGCCTTTCGGCCCTTCATGGACATCGAACTGAACGTGCTGGCCCGCTTTCAGCGTTCTGTATCCCTCCATCTGAATCGTGGAGTAGTGTGCGAAGATATCGTCGCCGCCGCCAATCGGACAGATAAAGCCGAAGCCTTTGGCGTTGTTGAACCATTTAACAGTACCCGTCTCCATGCTTTTACTTCCCTCGCAAGACATTTTGATAAGTAGGTGAGGTCATTGAAGCTGTGAGTCGAGTTTGTTTAAAACTCAATCAGCTTGTGTAAGTAGAATGTAGAGAAACGGACCTTATCGTCAAGCAAACGGCCCTGGCGCACGGGGAGAAATTCATCAAAATTTGAGGCAGTTAACGCTATTGCAAATTTTGTGATACAGGTCGCGCATGCGCTTTCAGGACCGATTTTTGCCACAGGAAAAGCGGCTTGACAGGCGTGTTAAACTTGAGGTGAGAGCACAGAAATGTGCGCTACCGTAACGCAGAATTTCAACGGAACATTATGGCAAACACAAACGACTGGCTTAACTTTGAACATCTGGCCGAAGACAAAGTACGCGAAGGGTTAAAGCCGCCTTCAATGTATAAAGTCATTCTGAATAATGACGATTATACACCTATGGAATTTGTTATTGACGTTCTGCAAAAGTTCTTTTCTTATGATGTTGAACGTGCAACGCAACTGATGCTGAAAGTTCACTACCATGGAAAGGCAATCTGTGGTGTATTCACTGCAGAAGTGGCGGAGACCAAAGTCGCCCAGGTGAACAATTACGCGCGGGAAAATCAACATCCGTTGCTGTGTACGCTGGAAAAAGCCTGAAGCTGTCTCCATATAGGATTCAGTCCGTCAGAGCGATAATTGGGGGAGGTGCCAAATGCTCAATCAAGAACTGGAACTCAGTTTAAACATGGCTTTCGCCAGAGCGCGCGAGCACCGTCACGAGTTTATGACCGTCGAACATCTGTTGCTGGCGCTGCTCAGCAACCCGTCGGCCAGAGAGGCACTGGAAGCCTGTACGGTGGATATTGCGGCTCTGCGTCAGGAACTCGAAGCCTTCATCGAACAAACCACGCCGGTGCTGCCTGCCAGCGAAGAGGAGCGCGACACTCAGCCGACGCTCAGCTTCCAGCGTGTGCTGCAGCGTGCGGTCTTCCATGTCCAGTCATCAGGTCGCAGTGAAGTTTCCGGTGCGAACGTGCTGGTCGCCATTTTCAGCGAGCAGGAGTCGCAAGCGGCTTACCTGCTGCGCAAACACGAAGTGAGCCGCCTTGATGTGGTGAACTTCATCTCCCATGGTACGCGTAAAGACGAACCGGGCCAGCCGCAAAACAGCGCGGAAAATCCGGTTAACGAAGAGCAAGCAGGCGGGGAGGAACGTATGGAAAACTTCACCACCAATCTTAATCAGCTTGCTCGCGTCGGCGGAATTGACCCGCTGATCGGCCGCGATAAAGAGCTGGAACGGGCCATTCAGGTGCTGTGCCGTCGTCGCAAGAATAACCCGCTGCTGGTGGGCGAATCGGGCGTCGGTAAAACCGCGATTGCGGAAGGGCTCGCCTGGCGCATTGTGCAGGGCGACGTGCCGGAAGTGATGAAAGAGTGCACCATCTACTCGCTGGATATCGGTTCGCTGCTGGCCGGTACCAAATACCGCGGTGATTTTGAAAAACGTTTTAAAGCGCTGCTGAAACAGCTGGAACAGGATAACAACAGCATTCTGTTCATCGACGAGATCCACACCATTATCGGTGCCGGTGCGGCATCGGGCGGCCAGGTGGATGCGGCGAATCTTATTAAGCCGCTGCTCTCCAGCGGTAAAATCCGCGTGATGGGTTCCACGACCTATCAGGAGTTCAGCAATATCTTTGAGAAGGATCGTGCGCTGGCGCGCCGTTTCCAGAAAATTGATATTACTGAGCCATCGGTTGAAGAGACGGTACAAATTCTTAACGGGCTGAAGCCGAAGTACGAAGCGCATCACGATGTGCGCTACACCGCCAAAGCGGTACGTGCGGCGGTTGAGCTGGCGGTGAAATACATCAATGACCGTCATCTGCCGGACAAGGCGATTGACGTGATCGATGAGGCTGGCGCGCGTGCGCGTCTGGTGCCGGTCAGCAAGCGCAAGAAAACCGTCAACGTGTCGGACATCGAATCCGTGGTGGCGCGCATCGCGCGTATTCCGGAGCAGAGCGTTTCGGCCACCGATCGCGATACGCTGAAAAATCTCGGCGACCGTCTGAAAATGCTGGTGTTTGGTCAGGACAACGCGATTGAAGCGCTGACTGAAGCCATCAAGATGAGCCGCGCGGGTCTGGGGCAGGAGCGTAAGCCAGTCGGGTCGTTCCTGTTTGCGGGTCCGACCGGGGTCGGTAAAACCGAGGTCACCGTGCAGCTGGCGAAGGCGCTGGGCATTGAACTGCTGCGCTTTGATATGTCCGAGTATATGGAGCGTCACACCGTCAGTCGTTTGATTGGTGCGCCTCCGGGCTACGTCGGCTTTGATCAGGGCGGTCTGCTGACCGATGCGGTGATCAAGCATCCGCACGCGGTGGTGCTGCTGGATGAGATCGAGAAAGCCCATCCGGATGTCTTCAACCTGCTGCTGCAGGTGATGGATAACGGAATGCTGACCGATAACAACGGCCGCAAAGCGGACTTCCGCAACGTGGTGCTGGTGATGACCACCAACGCCGGGGTGCGCGAGACCGAGCGTAAATCTATCGGCCTGATTCAGCAGGACAACAGCACCGACGCGATGGAAGAGATCAAAAAGATCTTTACGCCGGAGTTCCGTAACCGTCTCGACAACATTATCTGGTTCCGTCACCTCGATACTCAGGTGATCCATCAGGTGGTGGATAAATTTATTGTTGAGCTGCAGGCACAGCTGGATGCGAAAGGTGTGTCGCTGGAAGTCAGCGATGATGCGCGCGACTGGCTGGCCGAAAAAGGTTACGACAAAGCGATGGGCGCGCGTCCGATGGCGCGTACTGTGCAGGAAAACCTGAAGAAACCGCTGGCTAACGAGCTGCTGTTTGGCTCGCTGGTAGATGGCGGATCGGTGTCGGTTGGACTGGATAAAGAGAAAAACCAGCTCACCTACCACTTCATGAGTGCGGAAAAACGCAAAACCGAGGGCACCGTGCATTAAGCCGGTGCGCAGATAAGAAAAAGGCCGGATTAAAATCCGGCCTTTTTTTTCGCGCTTAGTTTACATCAGCAAACGCGAGGCGAGTGCAACAACTTAGCGACTACGGAAGACAATGCGGCCTTTGCTCAGGTCGTACGGGGTCAACTCGACAGTCACTTTGTCGCCCGTCAGGATGCGGATGTAGTTTTTACGCATTTTACCGGAGATATGAGCGGTAACCACGTGCCCGTTTTCAAGCTCTACGCGGAACATGGTGTTAGGTAACGTATCCAGTACGGTACCTTGCATTTCAATATTGTCTTCTTTGGCCATCGAATCCTCTGGGTGAACTACCAAACTGTTGAACCGGCAAGATAATGCCGAATTCCATGATTTATGTAAAGAAACGTTGGCTGTTTTTGCCAACGCTTCGCCGTGCGTCGCGCCGCTGCGCGTGCATTACGGATAAATTCGGGTGTTTTTGACGTCTGCGGGGGATTAGCGGGCTAAGAATCTGCAGCAATCGGCATCGGGTGCGCAACTGAAACAGCTTCGGGAACAGGGTGAGATTCCCAGCCTGGCAATTCCGGCTCGCCACAGCGAAGCGCGGACGACATACCAAACTCGCTTATTGTATCACTTTTGTCGGGAATTGTGTGCAAAACATCTGCGGGGACAGTCAAAAAAGGGTTTGTGTTTGCCAGCAGCCGGCCTGCACCGGTTGCCACGCCAGCGTTTGCACGTATTGCAGATAATCGACGCGCGGAATTTCAACTGCGCCCAGCGAGGCGGTATGCGGATTCAGCACCTGACAATCAATCAGCCGTCCCTGATGCGCAATAAAATGCTGTGAGAAAACCCACAGCGCGGTTTTGGAGGCGTTTTCCGCCCGGCTGAACATCGACTCGCCGCAAAAAATCTGTCCGAGCGCCAGGCCATACATGCCGCCAACCAGGCGTTGATCCTGCCAGACCTCAATTGAGTGCGCATGACCCAGCTCATACAGGCGCAGCCAGGCGCGTTTCACTTCAAAGGTGATCCAGGTGCCTTCCTGACGCCCGCTGGCGCAACCTTCCACCACCTGAGCAAAGGCGTGATTCATGGTGACGCGATAGGGCGAACGGCGATGGAAGCGCGCCATGCTGCGGCTGAGATGAAACGACTCCGGCAGCAGGACCGCGCGTGGATCTGGCGACCACCATAAAATTGGATCGCCGGGCGAAAACCACGGAAAAATACCGCGCTGATAGGCATTCATCAGGCGGGCAGGGGAGAGATCGCCGCCCATGGCCAGCAGGCCGTTTGGTTCACGCAGCGCCATCTCCGGCGGCGGGAAATTGAGCGAATCCCGGGAAAGTTGTACCAGTCTCATGGCGTCGGTCACCCTCAGGCTAAACGCATAGACTATAGCGCAAAGCGCTGCTGGAAACGCCAGTAGCGTCCCGCTTTTGAGATTAATTCGTCATGGCTGCCGGATTCGATAATCTGCCCACCGTCAAGCACACAGATGCGATCCATTTTTTCCAGTCCGCTCAGGCGATGCGTCACCATGATCAACGTTTTTCCTTGGCTAACCTGCTGTAGTAACGTGAGAATCTGCTGCTCGGTCGCGGCATCCAGACCCTCGGTCGGCTCATCCAGCAGCCACAGATCGCCATCGTGCAGCAGCGCACGGGCAATCGCCAGCCGGCGCAGTTCACCGCCGGACAGCGGTCGGCCACCTTCACCCATCCACGCATTCAGTCCTTCGCTGTGCTGCGTCAGATGCGCCAGTCCAACCCGCTGTAATACGTCAATCAGCTGTGCATCGCTGGCCTGTGGTGCTGCCAGCAGCAGGTTAGCGCGCAGCGTCTGGCTGAACAGATGGACGCGCTGCGTGACGACGCTGATGCGCTGCCGCAGGCTGGCTTCGTCCCACGCCGCCAGATCAATCCCGTTCAGGCGAATCGTACCGCGCTGCGCTTCCCAGCCGCGCGTGATCAGCGCCAGCAGGCTGGATTTTCCGCAGCCGGTCGGGCCAAGCAGTGCCAGATGTTCACCGGCTGCTAACGTCAGGGAGAAATTGTGCAGCACCGCTTCTGGCCGCTGCGGATAGCTGAAATCGATCTGTTCCAGCGTCAGGCTGAGGCCGCGCTGCGTCGCGACCGGTTGTGTCGGGAAGTGAATCGCTGGCGGTTGATCGATGATCTCCTGCACGCGCTGCGCCGCGTGCGTCACCTGCGCCAGTGGCAGAAATGCGCCGGCCACCGGTGCCAGCGCTTCAAACGCGGCCAGCGCGCAAAACACAAACAGGGCAATCAGTGCACCCGGTGTGCTATTGGTGCCGACGCCGCTGGCGGCCAGCCACAGCAGCAGCGTAACGGTACTGCCGGCGATCAACGTAAGCAGGCTCTGCGCCAGCGCCTGCAGCCGGTGTTGCTGCTGCTGCGCCTGTTGCCACGCACGTTCTTCCTGATCCAGCCGCTGTCGCCACAGCGCCGCCGCGCCGTAAATCTGCAGTTCGGCCAGTCCGCTGAGCCAGTGCGTCAGTTGCAGGCGCCAGCGAGCCTGGTAACGGGCAATGTGCGCGCCGGTGCGCGCGCCGAGTCGCCAGAAAAGCGGCGGCATCAGCAGCAGCGTCAGCAACATGATCGCCCCGAGCAGCAGCGCCAGTCGCATATCGAGTAGCGCCAGGCCACAGGTCACCACCACAATCACCACCGCCGCACCCAGCAGTGGAGAAATAACGCGTAAATAGAGATGGTCGAGAGTATCGACATCGCTGACAAAGCGGTTCAGCAGTTCGCCGTGACGAAAGCGCGCCAGCTGCGCCGGTGCCAGCGCCATCAGCCGGCTGAAGGTAAAGACGCGCAGATGTTGCAGCACGCGGAAAGTGGCGTCGTGGCTGACCAGCCGTTCAAAATAGCGCGCGGCGGTGCGGGTGATTGCCGCGCCACGCACGCCGGCTGCGGGCAGCATGTAATTGAAGCTGTACAGGCCGGCGACGCCAGCCAGCGAAGAGGCAGCAAGAAACCAGCCGGACAGCGTCAGCAAGCCGATGCTGGCAAGCAGCGTGACAATCGCCAGCACCACGCCAAGACCTAAACGCCACGGATGGCGGCGATACAGGCGCAGGAAAGGCAGTAACGTGCGCATCAGGCAATCTCCTTCTGACGATGCTGCGCCAGCTCGCGCAGCGGGCCGGCTTCAGCGATCAGCTGTTGCCAGTGGCCCTGCTGCACCAGTTGTCCGGCCTGCATCACCCACACCTCATCCCATTGGTCGAGGGCGTGCAGCTGATGGGTAATCATTAACGTAGTTTGCTGCTGTGCGGCCTGCTGTAGCGCGCCCATCACGTGCTGCTCACTCTGGCTGTCGAGCCCGGATCCCGGTTCGTCCAGCAGCAGCAGGCGGGCCGGTTTCAGCAGCGCCCGCGCAACGGCGATGCGCTGTGCCTGCCCAACGGACAGGCCGATGCCGCCATCGCCAACTGGCGTATCCAGCCCCTGCGGCAGACGCGACAAAAATTCGCTGACGCCAGCGCGCTGCAGCACGGCGGTCAGCGTGGCCTCGTCCACCAGCGTGTCAGTGAGCTGGAGATTGTCACGCAGCGTCGCCGCCGGCAGCTGCGGATTTTGTCCTACCCAGGCCAGCTGCTGCTGCCAGCTGCTGCGGCTGATGTCACGCAGTTCCTGGCCGTTAATGCACAGTGAACCCTGGTAGGGCAGAAAACCGAGCAGGACATTCATCAGCGCACTTTTTCCGGCCCCGCTTTGTCCGACCAGCGCCACGCGCTGACCGGGAGCAAGGCTGAAATTCAGCGGCTGTGACAGCGCCTCGCCGGTGGCGGTCATGATCACCACATCCTGCGCCCGGAGGGAGAGTGGCGCGTCAGCATCCAGCGTCTGCGTGGCCGTCTGCGGCGCGCGCTGGGGCGTTTCGCGCAGGAAGGTATCCAGCGCGTCTGCGCCGCCCACCGCCTGCGCTTTGGCATGGTAAAAGGTGCCAAGATCGCGCAGCGGCTGGAAAAATTCGGGGGCAAGAATCAACGCGAGGAAACCGGCAAACAGCGTTACGCCGGTGCCGTAATGGCCAAAATTGAGTTCACCCAGGTACGAGAAGCCGAAATAGACCGCGACCACGGCAATCGCCAGTGAGGCGAAAAACTCCAGCACCGCAGAGGAGAGAAAGGCGAGGCGCAGTACTTCCATGGTGCGCTGACGAAAATCCTGCGTAGTGGCGGCAATCGCCTGCTGCTCAGCGTCCGCGCGGTGAAACAGGCGCAGCGTTTCGCGTCCGCGCAGCCGGTCATAGAAATCGCCGCTCAGACGCGCCAGCGCAAGAAAATTACGCCGATTGGCATCGGCCGCACCCATGCCGACCAGCGCCATAAACAGCGGAATCAGCGGTGCGGTCGCCAGCAGAATCAGTCCGGCAGCCCAGTTAATCGGGAAAATGGCGATCAGGATGGCGCAGGGCACAAACACCGCCAGCGACATCTGCGGCAGATAGCGCGCGTAATACTCCTGCATCTCTTCAATCTGTTCCAGCAGCAGCGTTGCCCAGCTCCCGGCCGGTTTGCCCTGAATCCAGGCCGGACCGAGCGCGTTCAGCCGGTCCAGCACCTGTTGCCGCAGTGCACGGCGAATCGCCACGCCAGCCCTGAAACCGGCCATCTCACGACCATAGTGCAGCGCGGCGCGCAGTGCGAAGCACAGCAGTAGTAACAGGAAATCACTCACCAGTTCAGCGCGGGGTTGCTGTTCCACCAGCAGTTTTTGCAGCAGGGAGGCCAGTAGCCAGGCCTGGGCGATGAGAATTAACGCCGCAGCAAAACCTGCCAGCGAAGCCAGTCGCAGGCTGCGTGCGCCATGATGACGTTGCTGGCGTAACCAGCGCAGCAGTTCGTGTTGCCGTGATTTGTTCATGCGAAGCCGTTTGATCACCGTGACGAGAGGCAAAATCCGACGCTAAATGCCGGACAGACGGGTGGCAGAACTGTAGCACGCAGGCGATAAAAAAGGCGACCAAAAGTGGCCGCCTCAGTGCAATTATGATCAGATAATTAACAACTTACTTATCGTTTTTAACCAGACCATCCAGATAACGTTCCGCATCCAGCGCGGCCATACAGCCGGTACCGGCAGAGGTAATGGCCTGACGATAGATGTGGTCCATTACGTCACCGGCAGCGAACACGCCCGGCACGCTGGTCTGTGTCGCATTGCCCTGCAGGCCGGACTGCACTTTGATATAGCCGTTTTCCAGATCCAGCTGGCCATCGAAAATCGCCGTGTTCGGACTATGACCGATGGCGACAAACAGGCCCGCCACTTCCAGCGAGAGCGGAGCTTCACCTTTGGTTGACGAGAGTTTCAACCCGGTGACGCCCATCTGATCGCCTACCACCTCGTCCAGCGCGCGGTCAGTGTGCAGCACGATGTTGCCGTTACGCACTTTCTCCATCAGGCGGTCAATCAGGATTTTCTCAGCGCGGAAGCTGTCACGACGGTGAATCAGGTGCACTTCGGAAGCGATGTTTGCCAGATAGAGCGCCTCTTCAACGGCCGTATTACCGCCGCCGATAACCGCGACTTTTTGGTTGCGATAGAAGAAACCATCACAGGTGGCGCAGGCCGAAACCCCTTTGCCTTTGAATGCCTCTTCTGACGGCAGGCCGAGGTAGCGCGCTGAAGCACCGGTCGCGATGATCAGCGCATCCGCCGTGTATTCGCCGCTGTCGCCGGTCAGGCGGAACGGACGGTTCTGCAAATCAACCGTGTGAATATGATCGAAAATGATTTCGGTGTTGAACTTCTCAGCATGCTCCTGCATGCGTTCCATCAGCGCAGGGCCGGTCAGATCGTACGGGTCGCCCGGCCAGTTTTCGACTTCAGTCGTGGTGGTGAGCTGGCCGCCTTTTTCCAGTCCGGTAATCAAAACCGGGTTCAGGTTAGCGCGGGCGGCATAAACCGCTGCGGTGTAACCGGCAGGGCCGGAGCCCAGAATGAGCAGCTTACTGTGTTTGGCCGTACTCATGCGTTCCTCAGTGTGTGTCTGACAACATAGTTTTCGATTGTAGGGAAATTACTGTCGCAAAAAAAGGTTTCAGCAATTTTGTTAACAATCACTGCAAGCGGCGTAGACGATGAATGGCATTTCTGCACGCGCGCTGCGCCAAAAGGGGGCATTGCTCGGCAATTTGTGGTGCAGCTGTATAAAAATTCTCATTTAAAAACAGCAACCCAGTACGCTGTCTGGCATCTTGTACTGAATTTGGATGTTTTACTTTGACAATCGCCTGCGCTTTTGCGAAAACATTGTCAGAAGCAGAGAAAATTTAGCGGTTCGAAACAGAATTTCAGCTCTGTTTTGCGCAATTTCGCCAAATAAACTCAGCCTGACATTGGTAATGACGCATGATGTGGACAGACAGCATGCGTCATACGGATGGTCGCGTTACTGCACAGGCTTAAAGACTTCACTTCAGTAAGGCCCTGAACATTGAACGTTTTCAGGGTTTGGCAGGTAAAGGGAAGGAATTAAGAGAGACAATAATAATGGTAGACAACAAGAAACGCCCCGGAAAAGATCTGGATCGGATCGACAGAAATATTCTGAATGAACTGCAGAAAGACGGTCGTATTTCCAACGTTGAGCTTTCAAAACGTGTCGGCCTCTCGCCAACACCTTGTCTTGAACGCGTACGTCGCCTGGAACGTCAGGGTTTCATTCTGGGCTACACCGCGCAGCTGAACCCGCACTATCTCGATGCTTCACTGCTGGTATTCGTTGAGATTACTCTGAATCGCGGCGCGCCGGATGTGTTTGAACAATTTAACGCCGCCGTACAAAAACTTGAGGAAACTCAAGAATGTCACCTCGTTTCCGGTGACTTTGACTACCTGTTGAAAACCCGCGTGCCGGATATGTCCGCCTATCGTAAACTGCTGGGTGAGACCTTGCTGCGCCTGCCGGGCGTCAACGACACCCGTACCTACGTGGTGATGGAAGAGGTCAAACAGAGCAATCGTCTGGTGATTAAGACCCGGTAACGCAGGGCAGGTGCAAAGCTTGCAGGATTTCGGTACACTCCTGTGAATTCATACAGGACCAGCGTCAGGCAAGCCTGGCGCTGTTGCCTTCTTAATTTACAGGCACCTGGAGAGTTCTCTTGAGCCAGGAATATACAGAAGACAAAGACGTTTCATTACAACCACTGAGCAGCGGACGTCGGCTGCTGGAAGCGTTGCTCATCCTGGTGGCCTTGTTTGCCATCTATCTGATGGTGTCGCTGGTTAGCTTTAATCCCTCCGATCCCAGCTGGTCACAAACCGCCTGGCACGAGCCGATCCACAATCTGGGCGGCAGCGTGGGCGCATGGCTGGCCGATACCCTGCTGTTTATTTTTGGTGTGATGGCCTACGCCATTCCGCCAGTGATTATTGGTCTGTGCTGGATCACTTTCCGTCAGCGCGATCGCCAGGATTACATCGACTATTTTGCGGTGGGCCTGCGGCTGATTGGTGTGCTGGCGCTGGTGGTGACTACCTGCGGACTGGCCGCGCTGAACGTGGACGATATCTGGTATTTTGCCTCCGGCGGCGTAATTGGCAGCCTGGTGAGCAATGCGATGGCGCCGTGGTTCAGCGGTGCCGGCGGCACGCTGACGCTGCTGTGCGTCTGGGCGGCGGGTATCACGCTTTATACCGGCTGGTCCTGGCTGGCGATTGCTGAGAAGATCGGCAGCGTGGTGATGGGCGTGCTGACCTTTGCCAGCAACCGCTCGCGCCATGATGAACCCTGGCAGGAAGAAGACGACTACGACGAGGCGCACCCCGACGAAGCGGTTCCGCCACTGCGCGCTGCGCCGGCTCAGGACGACGAAGATGACGTACTGCTGGCTAAGCCCCGACAGGTAGCGGAACCTGTGGCTGAAGTCGCCAGCGACGATCCCCTGCTGGCGAAAGCCAGTGCGGCTACCGTGGCTGCGCTGGCCGCCACCAGTGACGCCGCACGTCAGGCGCCGGCCGTCGCTGCACCTGAGCCATCCGCACCGGCGGTAAACGTAGCTCCACAACCTGCGCCGTCACAGCTGACTGCGGCTGCTCCGGCATCGGCATCCGTTGCCAGTGCGCCTGCGGCGCCAGCTATTCCGCCAGCAGAACCTGCGCCAGCGGCTCCTCCGTTATATCGCTTCGAAGTGCCTGCATCACCGGCCGCCGACGCCTTCTCGCTCGCTGAAGAAGATGATGGCCCGCGCATGGGTAACTGGCAGAGTGCCGATCAGGCCGCCACACCGCTGAATACGGCAGCCGCTGCCGCACTCGGTTCAGCGACGGCCGCTGCTGCTGCCCGCTCTGCGGCTTACACGCCAGCCTTTGATGTGGTGCCGGAGCGCGATTATAACCCGCAGGTGAAACAGGGTATTGGCCCGGAACTGCCGCGTCCTAACAAGGTTAAGCTGCCAACCCGGCGTGAGCTGGCCTCATACGGTATCAAACTGCCATCGCAACGCATGGCAGAAGAGAAGGCCCGTGAAGAGGCCGACCAGCAGCAGCCGGAAATCAGCGCCAGCTGGCAAGTGCCACAGCCGCACGATGATGATAATGCTGCGCTGCAGGAAGCCCAGCTGCGCGAAGCGTTCCATTCGCAGCAGCAGCAGCGCTACGGCGACAGCTGGCAGCAGCAGCCGGCAGAGGAAGAAGATGAAGAGGCGCTGCAGCAGGCTCAGCTGGCGCAGCAGTTTGCTCAGCAGCAGCAACAGCGTTACAGCCAGCCTGAGCAGGAGAGCGCGCCGGTATTTAATCTGGATACCTCAGCCGCGTTTGATTTCTCTCCGATGAAAGATCTGGTTGATGACACGCCGAGCGAACCGCTGTTTACCATTGCCGCCACGCCAGAGCCGGACGCCCCGGCCCAGTGGCAGCAGCCAGCGGCACCTGAGCCGGCGGTACCCGCATCGCTGAGCGAGGAAACCAGCCCGTGGTCAACGCCAGACGACGAGGTTTACGCCGCGCCGGCTGAAACGCCGAAGCCTGTCGCCCCTGCGCAGGACAGCCTGTTCCACCCCTTCCTGGTGCGTCACGAACAGCCGCTGGAGAAACCTTCCACGCCGCTGCCGACGCTGGATCTGCTGACGTCGCCGCCGGCCGAAGAGGAACCGGTGGATATGTTCGCACTGGAACAGACCGCGCGTCTGGTTGAAGCGCGTCTGGCGGATTACCGCGTAAAAGCCGAAGTGGTGGGCATCTCTCCAGGGCCGGTAATCACCCGCTTTGAACTGGATCTGGCGCCGGGCGTCAAGGCCGCACGTATTTCTAACCTGTCGCGTGACCTGGCACGTTCGCTCTCTGCCGTTGCGGTGCGTGTGGTTGAGGTGATTCCGGGCAAGCCTTATGTCGGCCTCGAACTCCCCAATAAACATCGTCAGACCGTTTACCTGCGTGAGGTGCTGGACTGCGATAAGTTCCGCGACAACCCTTCGCCGCTGTCGGTGGTGCTGGGTAAAGATATTTCTGGTCAGCCCGTGGTGGCCGATCTGGCGAAGATGCCGCACCTGCTGGTGGCCGGTACCACCGGTTCCGGTAAGTCGGTTGGCGTCAACACCATGATCATCAGCATGCTGTATAAAGCCACGCCGGAAGAAGTGCGCTTTATCATGATCGACCCGAAAATGCTCGAGCTGTCAGTGTATGAGGGCATTCCCCATCTGCTGACGGAAGTGGTCACCGACATGAAAGACGCGGCCAACGCGCTGCGCTGGAGTGTGGTCGAGATGGAGCGCCGCTATAAGCTGATGTCTGCGCTGGGCGTGCGTAATCTGGCCGGCTATAACGAGAAGATCGAGCAGGCTGCCGCAATGGGCCGTCCAATTCCGGATCCGTTCTGGAAACCGGGCGACAGCATGGACACCACGCCGCCGGTGCTGGAAAAACTGCCGTACATTGTGGTTCTGGTTGATGAGTTCGCTGACCTGATGATGGCGGTGGGCAAGAAGGTCGAAGAGCTGATCGCGCGCCTGGCACAGAAAGCCCGTGCGGCAGGTATTCACCTGGTGCTGGCTACCCAGCGTCCATCGGTGGATGTGATTACCGGCCTGATTAAAGCCAACATTCCGACGCGCATCGCCTTTACTGTGTCCAGCAAAATTGACTCGCGTACCATTCTCGATCAGGGCGGTGCGGAATCCCTGCTGGGTATGGGTGACATGCTCTACATGCCACCTAACTCCTCCATGCCGGTACGTGTTCACGGCGCCTTTGTGCGTGACCAGGAAGTGCATGCGGTGGTGCAGGACTGGAAAGCGCGTGGGCGACCGCAGTACATCGACAGCATTACCGCCGGTGAAGAGAGTGAAAGCGGTGCTGGCGGCCTGGACGGCGATGAAGAGCTGGATCCGCTGTTTGACCAGGCGGTGGCGTTCGTGGTGGAGAAACGCCGCGCGTCGATCTCCGGCGTGCAGCGCCAGTTCCGTATCGGCTACAACCGCGCGGCGCGGATTATCGAACAGATGGAGGCACAGGGCATTGTCTCGGAGCCGGGCCACAACGGTAACCGTGAAGTGCTGTCACCGCCACCTCACGAAATGTAAGACTTTTCTCCGCAGTGTTATACCGGGCCAGTGTAAACTGGCCCGTTGTTTATCTGTGGTCCGATCCCCATATCATTGGGAGCTTTCGGCTTTTTCTCCTGTCGAACTGACGGAGCGGCGACTACGGTTAATGCAGTAAGTGTCAGGAAACCATGAATAAGGAATCGTATCAGATGAAATTTCGCGTTATTGCCTGTGGCCTGCTGGCCGGTTTTGTTGCTTCTTCTGCCTTGGCGGATGCTTCCAGCGATCTGCAGCAGCGCCTTAATAAAGTGAACAGCTTCCATGCCAGCTTCAGTCAGAAGGTAACTGATGGTAACGGTGCAAATGTGCAGGACGGCGAAGGCGAACTGTGGGTGAAACGTCCGAGCCTGTTTAACTGGCACATGACCGCGCCGGACGAAAGCGTGATTATCTCCGACGGTAAAAATCTGTGGTTCTATAATCCTTTTGTGGAACAGGCGAGCGTTAGCCTGCTGCAGAATGCCACCAGCAATACGCCGTTTATGCTGATTGCGCGTAACCAGCCCTCTGACTGGCAGCAGTACAACATTAAGCAGCAGGGGGATAATTTTGAGCTGACGCCTAAAAGCAGCGATGGCAACCTGAAACAGTTCACCATCAATGTCACTTCCGCAGGCACCATCAATCAGTTCAGCGCGATTGAGCAGGATGGACAGCGCAGCAGCTATCAGCTGAAGAGCCAGAAAAATGGCGCTATCAGCCCGGATAAATTCACCTTTACGCCGCCAAAAGGGGTAACGGTGGACGATCAACGTCAGTGAGGTGAGGGTGAGTAACCTGTCGCTGGATTTTGCACCGTCAAATGAGTTCAGACCGCTGGCTGCGCGTATGCGGCCAGCGACGCTGCAGCAATATATTGGTCAGCAGCATCTGCTCGCGCCCGGTAAACCGTTGCCGCGCGCTATTGAGGCAGGTCAGCTGCACTCCATGATCTTATGGGGACCGCCGGGTACCGGTAAAACCACGCTGGCGGAGATCATTGCGCATTACGGCAAAGCTGATGTCGAACGCATTTCAGCGGTGACTTCCGGCGTTAAAGAGATCCGCGAGGCCATTGAGCGCGCGCGGCAGAACCGCCAGGTGGGGCGTCGCACTATTCTGTTTGTTGATG
Source organism: Pantoea sp. SGAir0184 (assembly GCF_043544755.1). Lineage (NCBI taxonomy): Bacteria > Pseudomonadati > Pseudomonadota > Gammaproteobacteria > Enterobacterales > Erwiniaceae > Pantoea > Pantoea sp. SGAir0184. Next base: position 2,778,142 of record NZ_CP028050.1, on the reverse strand, counting down.
AGGTGCATCGCTTCAACAAGAGCCAGCAGGATGCGTTTCTGCCACACATTGAAGACGGCACCATCACCTTCATTGGCGCAACCACGGAAAATCCCTCCTTTGAACTGAACTCGGCACTGCTGTCGCGCGCCCGCGTTTACCTGCTTAAATCGCTGACCAGCGCAGATATTGAACAGGTGCTGGATCAGGCGATGCAGGATAAAACACGCGGTTACGGCGACAGCGATATTCTGTTACCGGACAATACCCGGCGCATGATCGCTGAACTGGTCAACGGTGATGCACGACGCGCACTGAATACGCTGGAAATGATGGCCGATATGGCTGAGCTCAATGCGCAGGGACAGCGGGAGCTAACGCCTCAGCTGCTGAATGAAGTGTCGGGTGAACGCGCGGCGCGTTTCGATAACAAAGGCGACCGCTTTTACGATCTCATCTCGGCACTGCACAAATCGGTTCGCGGTTCAGCCCCGGATGCGGCGCTTTACTGGTACGCGCGCATCATCACTGCCGGTGGCGATCCGCTGTACGTGGCGCGGCGACTGCTGGCGATTGCTTCGGAAGATGTCGGTAATGCCGATCCGCGTGCGATGCAGGTAGCAATTGCCGCATGGGATTGTTTTACCCGCGTCGGGCCTGCGGAAGGGGAACGTGCAATTGCCCAGGCAATTGTTTATCTGGCCTGTGCGCCAAAAAGCAATGCTGTTTATACCGCTTTCAAAGCGGCGATGCGTGATGCGCGTGAGTTCCCGGATTACGATGTGCCGGAACATCTGCGTAATGCACCGACGAAGCTGATGAAAGAGATGGGCCTCGGCAAAGAGTACCGTTACGCGCATGACGAACCCAATGCCTATGCGGCCGGCGAGGTGTTTTTCCCGCCGGAAATGGCGCAGACGCGCTACTATCAACCCACCAATCGTGGCCTTGAAAGCAAGATCGGTGAAAAACTCGCCTGGCTTGCTGAACAGGATCAAAATAGCCCGATAAAACGCTACCGCTGATAAACGCGTTACGGTAAGGTGAGCAAGGATTTCAATGCATTCCGGTGGAATGCATCCCTCCATTCGTTCAATCAACCTTTTATTACACAGGATAAGCATGCTCGATCCCAATCTGCTGCGTAATGAGCCAGACGCAGTCGCAGAAAAACTGGCACGCCGGGGATTTAAACTGGATGTGGATACGCTGCGCTCCCTCGAAGAGCGTCGTAAGGTTTTGCAGGTAGAAACTGAAAACCTGCAGGCTGAGCGTAACTCCCGCTCCAAATCCATCGGTCAGGCCAAAGCACGTGGGGAAGATATCGAGCCGCTGCGTCAGGAAGTGAACGCGCTGGGCGAACGCCTGGATGCGGCGAAAGCAGAGCTGGATACCCTGCAGAACGAAATTCGTGACTTTGCGCTTGCGCTGCCTAACCTGCCGGCCGACGAAGTGCCGCTGGGTAAAGATGACAGCGAAAACCAGGAAGTGAGCCGCTGGGGCCAGCCGCGCCAATTCGATTTCCCGGTGAAAGACCATGTAGAGCTGGGTGAAGCGGTCAAAGGGCTGGATTTCGCCTCGGCGGTGAAACTGACCGGTTCGCGCTTTATCGTGATGCAGGGCCAGATTGCTCGTCTGCATCGCGCGCTGAGCCAGTTCATGATCGATCTGCACAGCCAGCAGCACGGTTATCTGGAAACTTACGTGCCATATCTGGTGAACCACGAGACGCTGTACGGTACCGGTCAGTTACCAAAATTTGGTGAGGATCTGTTCCATACCAAACCGCTGGGCGAAGAAGCAGGCAGCAGCAACTATGCGCTGATCCCGACCGCCGAAGTGCCGCTGACTAACCTGGTGCGCGATGAGATCGTTGAAGAGGAATCTCTGCCGATCAAACTCACTGCCCACACGCCTTGCTTCCGTTCCGAAGCCGGTTCTTACGGACGCGATACGCGCGGTTTGATCCGTATGCACCAGTTCGACAAAGTGGAGATGGTGCAGATCGTCGCACCGGAAACCTCCATGGACGCGCTGGAAGAGCTGGTCGGCCATGCGGAGAAAGTGCTGCAGCTGCTGAACCTGCCGTACCGTAAAGTGCTGCTGTGCACCGGCGACATGGGCTTCGGCTCAGCCAAAACCTATGACCTGGAAGTCTGGCTGCCGGCGCAGGACACCTACCGTGAAATCTCCTCCTGCTCGAATATGTGGGATTTCCAGGCGCGCCGCATGCAGGCTCGCTGCCGCAGCAAAACGGACAAAAAACCGCGTCTGGTGCACACGCTGAATGGTTCAGGCCTGGCGGTGGGGCGTACGCTGGTGGCCGTGCTGGAAAACTATCAGCAGGCGGATGGTCGTATTACAGTGCCGGACGTGCTGCGCCCGTATATGGGCGGGCTGGAATATATCGGCTAACAGGCATTCATGCACAAACCCGGCTCAGGCCGGGTTTTTTATTTCTTAAGCGCGTCAGCCATTATTTTTTAACCGGAATTAATCAGAAATAAACGTTATCGTCATCGTTGCGCGTCAAACCATCAAAAATGTATAAATTCATGTAGATAGATTCAGATATAAGACCTTTCTGTAGTCCTGTAACCCGCTGAAGATAAAAATAATAAATTGTTCAGCAGCAAAATGTGCGGCGCTGTTTTTTTGCACATTGACTTTGCCATCGCCAATGGCAAACTGCGCGCAAATCTGTTCATTTCTTTTGGTTTTATTCCATATGTCAACCTGGTCGCGCCCCGTCCTGCTGCTGCTTTGCGGCTTAATGCTGATGACGGTGTCTATTGCTGTGCTTAATACGCTGGTGCCGCTGTGGCTCACCCATGATCAACTGCCGACCTGGCAGGTGGGCATGGCGAGCTCTGCTTATTACACCGGCAACTTACTGGGCACCTTGCTGGCGGGCTGGTTGATTAATCGCTATGGCTTTAATCGCTGCTTTTACCTTGCCAGCGTACTGTTTGCGCTGGCAACCATGGGCATGGTGCTGCTGGACGGCTTTTACAGCTGGACGCTGCTGCGCTTCACCGCGGGCGTAGGCTGTGCACTGATTTGGGTGGTGGTTGAGAGTGCACTATTGTGCAGCGGTACCGTGCGCAATCGCGGTCAGCTGCTGGCCGCTTACATGATCATCTACTATCTTGGCACCGTTGCCGGTCAGCTGCTGGTGAGCCGTGTCTCGACAGAACTGCTGCACGTCATTCCCTGGGTGAGCGCGCTGATCGTCTGTGCCGTGCTGCCCGTGGTGTTTGTGCAGGTCAACGCCGGTGCGGCTACTGAAGAAGCCTCAACCGGGCGTATCTGGAGCATGCTGCGCCGCCGCAGCTCGCGGTTAGGTATCAACGGCTGCATTATCTCCGGTATCGTGCTCGGTTCGCTCTACGGCCTGATGCCGCTTTATCTTTCGCATCAGGGCATGAGCGATGCCACCGTGGGTTACTGGATGGCGCTGCTGGTCAGTGCCGGGATTGTCGGTCAGTGGCCGGTAGGGCGTCTGGCCGACCGCTTTGGTCGCCTGATGGTGCTGCGCGTGCAGGTGTTCGTGGTGATTCTGGGTGCGATTGCTATGCTGAGCGGAACGGCAATGGCGCCGGCACTGTTTGTGCTGGGGCTGGCTGGCTTTACGCTTTATCCGGTAGCGATGTCCTGGGCGTGTGAAACGGTAGCGCATCATGAACTGGTGGCGATGAATCAGGCGCTGCTGTTCAGTTATACCGTTGGCAGTCTGGTCGGGCCGGGGATGACCGCAATGCTGATGCAGAACTATTCCGATCGCCTGCTGTTTGTGATGATTGCGGTGGTGGCGCTGGTCTATCTGGTGATGCTGCTGCGTAAAGCCGATCAGCATGCAACACCGGTGGCGCATGCCTGATGGCAGTGCTTAAACGGGACATTCGCAACCTGTCGCAAATGTCCCGGCGGTAACGCTCTGTTTCTTACCGGTAAAGCTTCAGCTGCAGGCCAACCGTCTTAATACATGACGTTGTGGCCGTAACCGGCAAGAATATTTTTCACCCGCTCCATGGTCTCTTTCGTTGGCGGCTTCACGCCTTCCAGCTTGTACTCTTCACCCATCGCAATCCATTTATGCTTGCCGAGTTCGTGATAAGGCAGCAGCTCGATCTTCTCAATGTTACTCATGCCTTTAGTAAATTCACCGAGGCGATGCACCGAATCGTCATCGTCCGAATAACCCGGCACCACCACATAGCGAATCCAGGTCCTTTTACCGCGCTTTTGCAGATAGCGGGCGAAATCCAGCGTGCGGTGGTTTGACACGCCGACCAGAATCTCATGGATATCATCGTTGATCTGCTTGAGGTCGAGCATCACCAGGTCAGTTGCATCAAGCAGTTCATCGATCACCGGATCGTAACGGCGCACAAAGCCGTTGGTGTCGAGGCAGGTATGGATGCCCTCGGCCTGGCAGGCGCGAAACCAGTCGCGCACAAATTCAGCCTGCAGAATGGCTTCACCGCCGGATGCCGTCACGCCGCCACCAGACGCATTCATAAAGTGGCGATACGACAGCACATCCCTCATCAGCTCATCGACGGTGATTTCCTTACCGCCGTGAGTGTCCCAGGTATCGCGGTTGTGGCAGTACAGGCAGCGCATCAGGCAGCCCTGGAAGAAGGTGATAAAACGGATGCCGGGACCGTCAACGGTGCCGCAGGATTCAAACGAGTGGATACGACCGATGGTTGACATTGCGATGTATTCTCCGGTTCAGCCTGGCGCGCAGGCGGCACAATCTGTGTTGTGCTCTGAGGATGTAAGTCGGTTTTGCCAGACTGCCTGCAAAAGCAGACTGGCGAAACTGGCTTGTGGAGAAAAGGCTCCCGCAGGAGCCTTTCGATTACAGTGAGGAGGATTACAGCGACTGAGTAAAGGTACGGGTAATCACATCCTGCTGCTGCTCTTTCGTCAGCGAGTTGAAACGTACGGCATAACCGGAAACGCGGATGGTCAGCTGTGGATATTTCTCAGGGTGCTCCATGGCATCCAGCAGCATTTCACGGTTCATGACGTTAACGTTCAGGTGCTGGCCGCCCTCGATACTGGCTTCGTGATGGAAGTAACCATCCATCAGGCCAGCAAGGTTGGTTTTACGCACGTTATCATCTTTGCCCAGCGCATTCGGTACGATAGAGAAGGTATAAGAGATACCGTCTTTGGCGTAGGCAAATGGCAGTTTGGCCACGGAAGTCAGTGAAGCGACAGCACCTTTCTGGTCACGGCCATGCATTGGGTTGGCACCTGGTCCAAATGGCGCACCGGAGCGGCGACCATCCGGGGTGTTACCGGTTTTCTTACCGTATACCACGTTGGAGGTGATGGTCAGTACCGACTGCGTTGGCACCGCATTACGGTAGGTCTGCAGTTTCTGAATTTTCTTCATGAAACGTTCAACCAGGTCACAGGCCAGATCATCCACGCGCGGGTCATTGTTACCGAACTGCGGATATTCACCTTCAATTTCGAAGTCCACTGCCAGACCATCGGCGTCACGTACCGGTTTCACTTTGGCATATTTAATCGCTGAAAGTGAGTCCGCGGCGACAGACAGGCCCGCGATACCACACGCCATGGTACGGTAAACGTCACGATCGTGCAGCGCCATCAGCGCAGCTTCATAACTGTACTTATCATGCATGTAGTGAATGATGTTGAGTGACGTGACGTACTGTTTTGCCAGCCAGTCCATGAAGTGGTCCAGACGCGCCATCACGGTGTCATAATCCAGCACATCGTCAGTGATTGGCGCTTCTTTCGGGCCGACCTGCATTTTCAGCTTCTCATCCACACCGCCGTTGATTGCGTACAGCAGTGTTTTAGCCAGGTTGGCACGTGCGCCGAAGAACTGCATTTGTTTACCGACAATCATCGGGCTCACGCAGCAGGCGATGGCGTAGTCATCATTGTCAAAGTCCGGACGCATCAGGTCATCGTTCTCATACTGCAGCGATGAGGTGTCGATGGAGACTTTTGCCGCATATTTTTTGAAGTTAACCGGCAGTTTCTCAGACCACAGGATGGTCATGTTTGGTTCCGGTGATGGACCCATGGTGTACAGCGTGTTCAGGAAGCGGAAGGTGCTTTTCGTCACCAGCGTACGACCGTCAACGCCCATACCAGCCAGTGATTCAGTGGCCCAGATTGGGTCGCCAGAGAACAGCTCATCGTATTCCGGCGTACGCAGGAAGCGCACCATACGCAGTTTCATCACCAGATGGTCAATCAGCTCCTGTGCCTGCTCTTCGCTCAGTTTACCGGCTTTGATATCGCGCTCGATGTAAACGTCGAGGAAGGTGGACACGCGACCAAACGACATCGCGGCACCGTTCTGTGATTTCACTGCTGCGAGGTAACCGAAGTAGGTCCACTGTACTGCTTCCTGCGCGGTAGTGGCTGGCAGAGAGATATCAAAGCCATATTTGGCTGCCATCTCTTTGATCTGGCCCAGTGCGCGGTGCTGTTCAGAAATCTCTTCACGCAGGCGAATGGTGGCCTCGAGATCAACACCATTTTCCATGTCACTCTGCAGTGAGTTGAACTGAGCCACTTTGTCTTTCATCAGGTAGTCGATGCCGTACAGTGCGACGCGACGGTAGTCACCGATAATACGACCGCGGCCATACGCATCTGGCAGACCGGTCAGCACGCCGGATTTACGGCAGCGCAGGATATCCGGGGTGTAAACGTCAAACACGCCCTGGTTGTGGGTTTTGCGGTAATCGGTGAAAACTTTCTTAAGCGCTGGGTCCAGCTCGCGGCCGTAAACTTTACAGGAGCCTTCCACCATTTTGATGCCGCCAAACGGGATAATGGCGCGTTTCAGCGGGGCTTCAGTCTGCAGACCAACGATGGTTTCCAGCGATTTGTTAATATAGCCCGCATCGTGTGAGGTGATGGTAGACGCTAAATCAGTGTCGAAATCAACCGGTGCATGGGTACGGTTTTCAATTTTGATGCCTTCCAGCACGCTGTCCCACAGTTTGGTGGTGGCTGGCGTCGCGCCGGCGAGGAATGCTTCGTCACCTTCATACGGCGTGTAGTTTTTTTGGATGAAGTCACGGACGTTGACGCTGTTCTGCCATTCACCGGCGCTAAATCCTTCCCAGGCTGACGCCATTTTTTCATTCAGTTCGGACATGATATACCTGCCTTATTTAGGGAGACTGTGACGTATGGCGCGCTGCTCAGCACGCCCGTACTTAATGACTCAGTGCGCGGACTCACCGTCGCGCAGATAGATAACCCAATAGGTCAACCCGACTAACAGACCGCCGCCAATGATGTTGCCGATGGTTACGGGAATCAGGTTATTAACAATAAAATCGCCAATGCCCAGTGCAGGAAATTGCGCCGCGCTGGCACCGGTCATCTGCCAGAATTCCGGGCTGGCAAAATCGCGAATCATGATGGCCATCGGGATCAGGAACATATTGGCGATGCTGTGCTCAAAGCCGCTGGCTACGAACATCGCAACCGGTAAAATCATCGCTACCATTTTGTCGAGCAGGCTACGGCCGGAGTAGCTCATCCACACCGCCAGACACACCATCAGGTTAGCCAGTGTACCGAGGCTTACCGCTTCGATAAACGTATGATGCATTTTGTGGTCGGCGGTCTGTAAGACATTCAATCCCCAGGCACCATTTGCGACCATATGCTCACCGGCCAGCCAAATCAGCGCCACAAAAAACAGCGCGCCGCACAGGTTGCCAACGTAGACATTGAGCCAGTGACGACCCAGTTGCAGCCAGGTAATGCGTCCGCTGGCTTTAGCCACCACAATCAGCACCGTTGAAGTAAACAAATCAGCGCCGCAGACCACAACCAGCATTAAACCCAGTGAGAAGCAGATGCCACCGATCAATTTGGCCATGCCGTACGGCATAGTGCCGCTGCCCGTGGTGGCGGTGATATAAAACACAAAGGCAATGGAAATAAAGACGCCAGCAGTGATAGCCAGAAAGAAGGTGGTTAAGGGATGTTTCGTCGCTTTAAAGACACCGGCATCTTCTGCGACTTTTGCCATCGCCGCCGGTAATAATGAATTAAAAGGGTTGTCAGCTTTCACACTAACGCTCTCCAGAAATTGTCTGTAAAGATACTAACAAAGGAGTATAGGTCAGGAGTTGATGTGGATCATATTTGCCGAAACGGCAGGGTTAAGCAAAGCCGCAAAACGACCAGAAAATCAATTAAGATATTGAAATTTATTCAATAAATAATTTTTAATTTATGCAAAATAAGTTGAAGGTGCGGCAGGCTTAAGGGCTGTTTTGTTAAATACTGTTTATCAATGATAGTGAATTGTTATTTATTATTTTCTGCGCCCGATGAATTTTCAGCGGCATAAAAAAAGGGCACTGGATACTGCCAGTGCCCGTTAATTTTCAGGCTATTTCGTCACAGACAAAATGCGCCGATTTATTTCGCAGACCAGTAACGACGTTTTGCCGCCTGTAATTTTTCATACGCGGCCAGCAGTGCCTGATGCGCCGGGAACGCGTGCAGATCGCGGTCAACCACCTGCAGACCGTAGAATGGTGCCTCACCGCTGATGGCAGCCGAAGCGGCGTCAACGGCGGCTTCGCCATACATGCGCACAAACGCGCGATGATACTGCAGCGGATCGCGATCTTCTTCCATCGCCAGCAGCAGCAGAGTCTGCAGGCAGCGATAGTAGTTGGCACGCTCAGGGCTGAAGATCGACTGGTTGAATTCCATGGTCCATTCCGTCCAGATCAACGCCTGATCCAGATCGCCACCGGCCAGCGCCAGCATCGCTTTCAGCTCGCCAATACGCAGCGTGAACCAGCCGTTGTCTTTGCCGGTCGCCAGCCCCAGCAGTTCACGCACGCGGGTGAAGTCATCATGACCTTCTTCATCCAGCTGTTCGATCAGAGCCAGATACTCCTCGGGTTGCCACTGGGTTGCCGGCAGGGACAACAGCGTTTCACGCAGTGATGCTCCCATGTTGTTATTCGCCAGCAGCAGGTCTTCGGCAGGGTAAATATCAGACATGCCCGGTACGATAATGCGGCAGGCGTAAACGTCCAGATGTTCGTAGTCGGCGATATACACTTCTTTATCTTCCGCACGGAAGATCGCCATCAGCGTATCGAACTCTTCATGGGTCGTGCCGGCAAAGCTCCAGTCGACAAAGGGATAGTCGGCATCGTCTTTGAACATATCCCAGGAGATCAGACCGCTGGAATCAATGAAGTGGGTTTCAAGGTTAGCGTGTTCAGCCACTTCTTCATCATCGAAGGTGGGCGGGGTAAACACGTCGAGATCTTTCAGGCCGCGGCCCTGCAGCAGTTCTGTGACGGTACGTTCCAGCGCGACACCAAAGTCCGGATGGGCGCCAAAAGAGGCAAAGCAGGTGCCGTTAGCCGGGTTGAACAGCACCACACAGATCACCGGATAGTTGCCGCCCAGCGAAGCGTCATAGGAGAAAATCGGGAAACCTTCCGCTTCAAGACGATTGATAGCCTCCACCACGCCAGGATAGCGCTGCATTACCGCTTCAGGAATTTCCGGCAGGCTGATGGATTCCGCGATAATGCGGTTTTTAATATGGCGCTCAAACACTTCGGATAAGCCCTGTACGCGCGCTTCATTGGCGGTGTTGCCAGCGGACATGCCGTTAGACACATACAGGTTGCCGATGATGTTCATCGGAATGTAAACAGTTTGCTGATCGGACTGGCGGGTAAATGGCAGGCCGCAAATACCGCGAGCGGCATTACCAGACTGCAGATCCACCAGGTCGGACGCGCTCAGGCTCTGTTCCGGATCGTAAAACTTACGCAGGCGTGCATCCAGAATACCTTCCGGCAGGCTGTCATCGTCGGTCAGCGGGAACCATTTCTCGTTCGGGTAGTGCACGAAGTCGCCGTTAGCGATGGTTTCGCCCAGCCAGAAATCGGCAAAGAAGTAGTTGGTTGAGAGGCGCTCAAAATATTCGCCCAGCGCTGAGGCCAGCGCCGCTTTTTTACTGGCGCCTTTACCGTTAGTAAAACAGAGCGGGCAGTCGCGGTCGCGAATGTGCACTGACCAGACGTGCGGCACCGGGTTCAGCCAGGAAGCTTCTTCAATGTTGAAACCCAGATCCTGCAGTTTCTGCTGGAAGCGTGCGATGGAGTCTTCCAGTGCGGCGTCTTTACCTGGAATAAACGTTTGCGTCATGGTGGCGCTCTCTCAAGTCGATGGTTGGGCGTAAAGCGCGCAATAATACGGGTTTTGCGCCTGCTTCGCTATTGCTCCGCCAAATTTCTCAACGCATTGTTACGGCTTTTTCGCGCTCTGGCAGCTGTCTGATTTTACTTCACCGGACTGCCTCACAAAATTCCGTGGCTTATTACATTTATGACATAAGCTGCGGTGGAGCGGGCTCTGGAAATGTGATCGCTGCCGGATAAATGATTGCAGCCATCCGGAGGCAATGATAAAACCGATGGGGTATTCATAACCGTTCGATATGACAATGGTGAGGGGAAATGGCGCAGGTTTATAATTTTAGCTCCGGACCGGCAATGCTGCCGGTGGAAGTGCTTCGTCGTGCAGAACAAGAACTGACAAACTGGCATGGCTTAGGCACCTCGGTGATGGAAATCAGTCACCGCAGCAAAGAGTTTATTGAAGTCGCGGAAGCGGCGGAGCAGGATTTTCGCGATCTGCTGAAAATCCCGGCCAACTACAAAGTATTATTCTGCCATGGCGGCGCGCGTGCGCAGTTCGCGGCAATCCCCGGTAATCTGCTGGGCGATGCCAGCCGCGCGGATTACATCGACGGCGGCTACTGGGCGCACAGCGCTATTAAAGAAGCAGAAAAATTCTGCTCGCCGAACGCCATTGACATCAAAACCACCCGTGAGGGTAAACGCGCACTGTTACCGATGCGTGAATGGCAGCTCAGCGATGATGCTGCTTATGTGCATTTCTGCCCGAATGAAACCATCGACGGTATTGCCATCGATGAAGAGCCAGACTTCGGCGATAAAGTGGTGGTGGCCGATCTCTCTTCCACCATCCTGTCCCGCCCGCTCGACATCAGCCGCTACGGCGTGATTTATGCCGGCGCGCAGAAGAACATCGGTCCCGCTGGCCTGACGCTGGTGGTAGTGCGTGATGACCTGCTGGGCAAAGCGCAGCGCTGGGTGCCCTCCATTCTCGACTACAAAGTGCTGGCCGAAAACGATTCGATGTTCAACACGCCGCCGACGTTTGCCTGGTACCTCTCCGGCCTGGTGTTTAAATGGCTGAAAGAGAAGGGCGGTGTAGCAGAGATGGACAAGGTTAATCAGGCGAAAGCCGATCTGCTGTACGGCGTGATTGATAGCAGCAGCTTCTACCGTAACGACGTCGCCAGTGAAAACCGTTCCCGGATGAACGTGCCTTTCCAACTGGCCGATGCTGCGCTGGATAAGGTGTTCCTTGAAGAATCACTGAAGGCGGGCCTGCATGCGCTGAAGGGGCACCGTGTGGTTGGCGGTATGCGTGCCTCGATCTACAATGCGATGCCGCTGGAAGGCGTTAAAGCGCTGACCGAATTCATGGTCGACTTCGAACGTCGTCACGGTTAATTATCTACTTTAGTGCCAGCCTGCCCGGCTGGCATCAGACCCTGTCACTGGACAGGGTCTCGTATTTCTGGAGATTTGGTTTCACATGCAGGACTCCCTGACTTTACAGCCGATTGCCCGCGTTGACGGCACGGTAAACTTACCGGGTTCAAAAAGCGTATCAAACCGCGCCCTGTTACTGGCCGCGCTGGCGAACGGCACCACGCGCCTGACCAACCTGCTCGACAGCGATGATGTTAAACACATGCTTAATGCGCTGCAGGCGCTGGGCGTCAGCTATACCCTGTCAGCCGATCGCACCGTGTGTGAAGTGGTCGGCAATGGTGGACCGCTGCGTGCCGAACAGCCGCTGGAATTGTTCCTGGGCAATGCCGGAACCGCGATGCGTCCGCTGGCGGCCGCACTGTGCCTCGGCGAGCAGTCGGTGGTGCTGACCGGCGAACCGCGCATGAAAGAGCGTCCGATCGGCCATCTGGTCGATGCGTTACGGCAGGGCGGCGCGCGCATTGATTACCTCGAACAAACCGACTATCCGCCGCTGCGTCTGAACGGCGGATTTACCGGCGGCGAAGTCAGTGTCGATGGCAGCGTTTCCAGCCAGTTCCTGACGGCGCTGCTGATGACCGCGCCGCTGGCACAGAACGACACCACGATCACCATCAAAGGCGAGCTGGTTTCCAAACCCTACATTGATATCACCCTGCACCTGATGCGTTGCTTTGGCGTGGACGTTGATAATCAGCACTACCAGCGCTTTGTGGTGAAAGGTCAGCAGCAGTATCAGTCGCCAGGTGATTATCTGGTGGAAGGCGATGCGTCGTCAGCGTCCTATTTCCTTGCCGCTGCGGCAATCAGAGGCGGCACGGTGCGCGTTACCGGGATTGGCCGCAACAGTGTGCAGGGCGATATCCGTTTTGCCGATGTGCTGGAGAAGATGGGAGCGGTGATCGAGTGGGGCGACGATTATATTGCCTGCACGCGCGGTGCGCTGAATGCCATTGATATGGACATGAACCATATTCCGGATGCGGCAATGACAATCGCTACCACCGCGCTGTTTGCCGAAGGCACCACGCTGATGCGCAACATCTATAACTGGCGCGTAAAGGAGACCGATCGCCTGACGGCCATGGCGACCGAGTTGCGTAAAGTTGGTGCGGAAGTGGAAGAGGGGCACGATTTTATTCGCGTCACACCGCCTGCGCAGTTACAGCACGCCGATATCGGCACGTACAACGATCACCGTATGGCGATGTGTTTCTCGCTGGTTGCGCTGTCCGACACGCCGGTAACCATTCTCGATCCCGGCTGCACGGCAAAAACCTTCCCGGATTACTTCCAGCAGCTGGCAAAAATCAGCCACGCATCCTAATCCCCCAGCCCGGCACCGCTGTGTCGGGCTTCTGTACCCTCTGCTGGCCTCACTGGCGGGAAATTGTTCTGAAACTGTCGAAATTTCTGGCGCTGTCTACGCTAAAGGGTAACCAAGCGGACGCGGGCAGCGTATAATGCCGCGCAATCCAGACAGCCAAGAAGGCTGATCATCAGCACGCAGCAACAGGAGAGAACAATGACGGCAATCGCCCCGGTAATTACCATTGATGGCCCAAGCGGCGCGGGTAAAGGGACTTTATGTAAAGCGATGGCGGAGTCGTTGCAGTGGCACCTGCTGGATTCAGGGGCTATTTATCGCGTACTGGCTCTGGCCGCGCTGCATCATCAGGTGGATATCGAGTCGGAAGAAGCGCTGGTGCCCATGGCGGCGCACCTTGACGTGCGTTTTCTGTCGGTAGACGGTGAAATGCAGGTAGTGCTGGAAGGTGAGGATGTCACCGGCGAAATCCGCACCCAGGAAGTGAGCAATACGGCGTCGCGCGTGGCGGCATTTCCGCGCGTGCGTGAAGCCTTGCTGCGCCGACAGCGTGCTTTTCGCGAGGAGCCGGGTTTAATCGCCGATGGACGTGATATGGGCACCGTGGTTTTCCCGGACGCGCCCGTTAAAATTTTCCTCGATGCCAGCTCCGAAGAGCGTGCGCATCGCCGTATGCTACAGTTGCAGGAAAAGGGCTTTAGTGTTAACTTTGATCGCCTTTTATCCGAGATAAAGGAACGCGACGACCGCGATCGTAACCGCGCCATCGCGCCTTTAGTGCCAGCCGCTGATGCTCTGGTGCTGGATTCAACCAGCATGACCATTGAGCAAGTGATTGAAAAGGCACTAGATTATGCCCGCCAGAAGCTGGGCATTTAATCTTTTCGGCGACCGAATTGTAGTAACCCTGTGCCAGGGAAGCGGTGCAGGGCATGTGAAACAACCCCATCCGACAATGACGTCAGGTGGACGTTAAATTGAAGAATCCTAAGATTATCAATATGACTGAATCTTTTGCTCAACTCTTTGAAGAGTCCCTGAAAGAAATCGAAACCCGTCCGGGTTCCATCGTTCGTGGCGTCGTTGTTGCTATCGACAAAGACGTCGTGCTGGTTGATGCGGGTCTGAAATCTGAATCTGCTATCCCTGCAGAACAGTTCAAGAACGCAGCTGGCGAACTGGAAATCCAGGTGGGCGACGAAGTTGACGTTGCTCTGGATGCAGTAGAAGACGGCTTCGGTGAAACCCTGCTGTCCCGTGAGAAAGCTAAACGTCACGAAGCTTGGATCACGCTGGAAAAAGCTTACGAAGACGCTGAAACTGTTACCGGTGTTATCAACGGCAAAGTTAAAGGTGGCTTCACAGTTGAGCTGAACGGTATTCGTGCGTTCCTGCCAGGTTCACTGGTTGACGTTCGTCCGGTCCGCGACACTCTGCACCTGGAAGGCAAAGAGCTTGAATTCAAAGTAATCAAGCTTGATCAGAAGCGTAACAACGTCGTGGTTTCTCGCCGCGCGGTTATCGAATCTGAAAACAGCGCTGAGCGCGATCAGCTGCTGGAAAACCTGCAGGAAGGCATGGAAGTCAAAGGTATCGTTAAGAACCTCACTGACTACGGCGCATTCGTTGACCTGGGTGGCGTTGACGGTCTGCTGCACATCACCGATATGGCGTGGAAGCGCGTTAAGCATCCAAGCGAAATCGTCAACGTGGGCGACGAAATCACTGTTAAAGTGCTGAAGTTCGACCGCGAGCGTACTCGTGTATCTCTGGGCCTGAAACAGCTGGGCGAAGATCCATGGGTTGCTATCGCTAAGCGTTATCCGGAAGGTACCAAACTGACCGGTCGCGTGACCAACCTGACTGACTACGGCTGCTTCGTTGAAATCGAAGAAGGCGTTGAAGGCCTGGTACACGTGTCTGAAATGGACTGGACCAACAAAAACATCCACCCATCTAAAGTTGTCAACGTAGGTGATGTGGTTGAAGTTATGGTTCTGGACATCGACGAAGAGCGTCGTCGTATCTCCCTGGGTCTGAAGCAGTGCAAATCTAACCCATGGCAGCAGTTCGCAGAGACCCACAACAAAGGCGATCGCGTTGAAGGTAAAATCAAGTCAATCACTGACTTCGGTATCTTCATCGGCCTGGACGGTGGCATCGACGGTCTGGTTCACCTGTCTGACATCTCCTGGAACGCGACTGGCGAAGAAGCCGTTCGTGAGTACAAGAAAGGCGACGAAATCGCTGCCGTTGTACTGCAGGTTGACGCAGAGCGTGAGCGTATTTCTCTGGGCGTGAAGCAGCTGGCTGAAGATCCATTCAACAACTACATCACCCTGAACAAGAAAGGCGCAATCGTGACGGGTAAAGTCACTGCAGTTGACGCTAAAGGTGCTACAGTAGAATTAGCTGACGGCGTAGAAGGTTACCTGCGCGCTTCTGAAGCTTCTCTGGACCGCATCGAAGACGCCACTCAGGTTCTGAGCGTAGGCGACGACGTTGAAGCGAAATTCACCGGCGTTGACCGTAAGAACCGCGTTGTGAGCCTGTCTGTTCGTGCTAAAGACCAGGCTGACGAGAAAGAAGCTATCAACACTGTTAACACCAAACAGGAAGATGGCAACTTCTCTAACGCAATGGCTGAAGCGTTCAAAGCGGCTAAAGGCGAGTAATCGACCCGAAGCACCGGACGATGAAAATCGTCCGGTTTCGGTAAAAGCTGTCATACCTTTCCAAACAGGGATTAACCGGAGGTTACATGACCAAGTCAGAACTGATTGAAAGACTTGCTGGCCAGCATACTCATATCCCGGCGAAAGTCGTTGAGGATGCGGTCAAAGAGATGCTCGAGCACATGGCCACTACGCTGGCCCAGGGCGAGCGCATTGAAATCCGGGGATTCGGCAGCTTTTCTTTGCACTACCGCGCACCGCGCACTGGTCGTAACCCGAAAACGGGTGACAAAGTGGAACTGGAAGGTAAATACGTTCCCCACTTCAAGCCAGGCAAAGAATTGCGTGACCGTGCAAATATCTACGGCTAAGCCGTTACCGAACGATAAAAACGACACCTGCAGGTGTCGTTTTTTTTTGCCTCGCGTTCAGGCTTGCGATCCTGCTTCCATATTGCTGTTCATTTCCTGCAACCACCATAAACTGCGCGTAATCCCTCTCTGAAATCGACATTTAGCCGCATGCTTTTGCCTCTGCCAGCGCGCACAATGCGCGGCAATGACAGAAGAGGGCGTGCGCGTGACAATAACAGTGGTAGCCAGAATGATGCTCCTCGCGGCGCTGCCGCTGGGTATGCTGCCGCACATCCCCGCTTACAGTACCATTGTGCTGCTGTTAATAAGCGCACTGTTGCTGGCGTGTACGTCAGTAATGCTTTTGCGCTACGCCGGACTGGGCTTGCTGCTGTTGAGCTGGGCACTGATCGAGGCGCGTCAGACGGTCGATACCCTCGAGCAACTGACCATGGCACCGGTGGCGGCCACGCTTCAGATAACTGCAGTGAATCCCGCGAAGAACCAGCTCACGGCGCAGATAATCCGGGCAGGTGACCGCTACGTCTTTCCACCGTTGTTTGTCACGCTGCGTAATGTCAGCGATGAGGTTGCCTGGTGTGCGGGACAGCGCTGGCAGATGAAGCTGCGGCTACGCGCGGTGCACGCCCGGCTCAACGAGGGCGAATTTGATCTGCAGCGTTTTGCCATTGCTAACCACAGCGCGCTGCAGGGGCGTATTGTCAGCCAGCAGGCTGAGTCTCTGCGCTGCAGCTGGCGGACGCGGTTTATCGATCATCATCTGGCGCGTTTCACCGGGTTAACGCAGCCCGCAATAATACAGGCGCTGGCCTTTGGCGTGCGTGAGGCGATGACCCCGGCCCAGCGAGCCTTACTGCGCGAAACCGGTACCGCGCACCTGATGGCCATCTCCGGCATGCATATCGCGCTGGCGGCCAGCGTAGGCTGGCTACTGGCGCGCGTCATCCAGTTAGTGTTACCTGCCAGGCAAATCGGCTATCTGATGCCGCTGCTGATCAGCGGGTTAACAGCGGCAGCCTATTGCTGGATCTCCGGCAGTCATCCTCCGGCACAGCGCGCGATGCTGGCGTTAACGCTGTGGCTGGCGACGCGTATAGCTGGCTGGCAGCTGAGCAACTGGCAGGTGTGGACGCTCTGCGTAGGGAGTTTGTTATGGCTTGATCCGCTGACGGTGCTGTCAGAAAGCTTCTGGCTGTCGGCGCTGGCCGTGGCGATGCTGATACTGTGGTTTCAGTGGTTTCCTCTGCCGCCACGTTTCCGCCAGCCGCGTCGCTGGCTCATGCTGCGACTGCTGCACCTGCAATTGGGCATGATGATTCTGATGGCGCCGCTGCAGATCTTTCTGTTCCACGGGCTCAGCCTGAGCGCGCTAGTGGCCAACCTGCTGGCGGTGCCGGTAGTGTCGCTGATTACCGTGCCTTTGATTCTGCTGGCGATGCTGTTGCAGCTGCCTGCAATCACCGTTCCGCTATGGCAGCTGGCCGATCTGTCGGTCAGCCTGGTGATGCAGGGGCTGGCGTGGCTGCCCGCCGGCTGGTGGCGCTGGAGCGATACGCTGCCGGCGGTGCTGCTGCTCTGGGCCGGGCTGGCGCTGTGGCGCAGCGGCTTGCTCGCGAAGGCGCTGATGCCCTGCTGCGCGCTGTTGCTATCGCTGTGGTTCTGGCGCAGCAATGCCCAGCAGGATGACTGGCAGATTGACATGATCGATGTCGGACATGGTCTGGCGGTGGCGATCAGTCAGGGAAATCAGGTGATGCTGTATGACAGCGGACCCGGCTGGGCAGAGGACAATGCAGGCGGGCGAGTTTTGTTACCCTGGCTGCACTACACCGGGCGCCAACTGCAAGGGGTGATCCTGAGCCACAAGCATCTCGATCACCGTGGTGGATTAGCCGCGCTGCAACAGGCGCAGCCTGGTCTGCGGGTACGCAGCGCGCTCGGCGAGCCCGGGCATCTGCCGTGCTATCGCGGCCAGCAGTGGCAGTGGGGGCGTTTGCACTTTCACGCGCTATGGCCGCCGCGCGCGCAGACTGCCGGGCAAAATAACGACTCCTGCGTGGTGCGTGTGGATGATGGTCAGTTCAGCCTGTTACTGACCGGGGACATCGAGCTGGAGGCGGAGCGCAAGCTGGTCGCCCTGGAAAAGGGCGGCTTGCAGTCCACTGTTATCCAGGTGCCCCATCATGGCAGTCGGAGCTCCTCCGGCCCTTTACTGTTACGGAGTGTTGCCGGGCAGGCGGCGCTGGCTTCGCTGGCGCGCTATAACGCCTGGCGTATGCCCGCCGTCGCCGTGGTCCAGCGTTACCGTGAGCAGGGCTATCGCTGGTATGACACTGCGCAATCAGGCCAGATTCACATCGCGATACGGCAGGGTCGCTGGCAGATTAAGGGGTTAAGAGAGCAAATAATCCCCCGCTGGTATCATCAGTGGTTTGGCGTCAAACACGATTCCAGGTAGAATGAGCGGCTATTTCAAACAGCGTGAATAAATAATGCATCAAGACAAAGACCTCTCAACGTGGCAGACATTTCGCCGACTCTGGCCGATGATTGCACCGCACAAGGCTGGCCTGATTGTGTCCGCCGTGGCGCTGATACTCAATGCGGCAGGCGACACCCTAATGCTCTCCCTGTTGAAACCTTTACTGGATGATGGTTTCGGCAAAGCCGACAAATCCGTTCTGCTGTGGATGCCGCTGGCGGTCATCGGCCTGATGCTGATCCGCGGCGTAACCAGTTATATCTCCAGTTACTGCATCTCATGGGTCTCCGGCAATGTGGTGATGAACATGCGCCGTCGCCTGTTCGGCCACATGATGGGCATGCCGGTTGCATTCTTCGATCAGCAGTCTACCGGTACGCTGCTGTCGCGGATTACCTACGATTCTGAACAGGTGGCCTCTTCCTCCTCCAGCGCGCTGGTGACGGTGGTACGCGAAGGCGCATCGATCATTGGCCTGTTCATCATGATGTTCTACTACAGCTGGCAGCTGTCACTGATTTTGATCCTGCTGGCGCCGCTGGTCTCTTTTGCCATCCGCACCGTATCCAGGCGCTTCCGCAGCATCAGTAAAAATATGCAGAACACCATGGGGCAGGTAACCACCAGTGCTGAGCAGATGCTGAAAGGGCACAAAGAAGTGCTGATTTTTGGCGGACAGGAAGTGGAAGCCGAGCGTTTCTCGCAGGTGAGCAATAAAATGCGCCAGCAGGGGATGAAACTGGTTTCGGCCTCTTCGATTTCCGATCCGGTGATCCAGCTGATCGCATCGTTGGCGCTGGCTTTTGTGCTGTATGCCGCCAGCTTCCCGAGCGTGATGGATACCCTGACTGCCGGTACCATCACCGTGGTGTTCTCGTCGATGATCGCCCTGATGCGTCCGCTGAAATCGCTGACCAACGTCAACGCCCAGTTCCAGCGCGGCATGGCGGCCTGTCAAACGCTGTTCACTATTCTGGATAGCGAGCAGGAGATCGACAACGGCAAGCGCGAAATCACGCGTGCAAAAGGGGATGTTGAATTCCGCAACGTGACCTTTACCTATCCGGGCCGCGACATTCCGGCGCTGCGTGATATTAATCTCACGCTGCCCGCGGGTAAAACCGTGGCGCTGGTGGGCCGTTCCGGCTCGGGTAAATCCACCATGGCCAGCCTGCTGACGCGTTTTTACGATATCAACGAGGGCGAGATTCTGCTGGATGGTCACGACCTGCGGGAATATACCCTGCGCTCGCTGCGTAATCAGGTGGCGCTGGTCTCGCAAAATGTCCATCTGTTCAACGACACCATCGCCAATAACATCGCTTATGCGCGCAACGGTGAATATACCCGCGAGCAAATCGAGCAGGCGGCGACCATGGCGCACGCTATGGACTTCATCAACAAGATGGATAACGGTCTTGATACGGTCATTGGTGAAAATGGCGTGCTACTGTCTGGCGGCCAGCGTCAGCGTATCGCCATTGCTCGTGCGCTGCTGCGTGACTGCCCGATTTTGATTCTCGACGAAGCCACTTCGGCGCTGGATACCGAATCCGAGCGTGCCATCCAGTCGGCGCTGGACGAGCTGCAGAAGAACCGCACGTCGCTGGTGATTGCGCACCGTCTCTCCACCATTGAAAAGGCCGACGAAATCGTGGTGGTCGAGGATGGGCGAATCGTGGAACGCGGTACCCATGAGGTGCTGCTGGCGCAGAAAGGCGCTTACGCGCAGCTGCACAAACTGCAGTTCGGTCAATGATTGAACGTATCTGGAGCGGACGCTCGCCGCTGTGGCTGCTGTTGTGGCCGCTGAGTCTGCTGTATGGCGCTATCACCTGGCTGATTCGCCTAAGCTATCAGCGCGGCTGGCGTACCCGCTGGCGCGCGCCCTGTCCGGTCATTGTCGTTGGCAACCTGACCGCGGGCGGCAACGGTAAAACACCGCTGGTGATTTGGCTGGTGCAGGCGCTGCAACAGCAGGGGCTGCGTCCGGGTGTGGTGTCGCGCGGTTACGGTGGTAAAGCGGAACGCTATCCGCTGCTGGTCAATCAGGATAGCGCGACGGAACAGGCTGGTGATGAACCGGTGCTGATCGCCCAGCGCACTCAGGTGCCGGTGGCAGTGGCACCGCAGCGCCGGCAGGCAATTGAGGCCCTGCTGGCGGCGCATCCGCTGGATGTGATTGTGACGGATGATGGCCTGCAGCACTATGCGCTAGAGCGCGATCGCGAAATCGTGGTGGTGGATGGCGTGCGTCGCTTTGGCAACGGCTGGTGGTTACCGGCCGGACCGATGCGTGAACGCGCATCGCGGCTGGAGCAGGTTGATGCCGTGGTGGTCAACGGGGGCAGCGCACAGGCTGGCGAGATCGCCATGACGCTGCAGCCGGGTCTGGCGGTCAATCTGCTGACCGGCGAACAGGCTGCGCTGACGCAGCTGCCGCCAATTGTCGCGATGGCCGGCATCGGTCATCCGCCGCGTTTCTTCGCTACGCTGCAGCAGCAGGGCTTGCAGCCGGTAGCAGAGATTGCCTTTGCCGATCACCACGCTTATAGCGAAGAAGAGTTACGCAGCCTGACTCAGGATGCACAGTGCCTGCTGATGACGGAAAAAGACGCGGTCAAATGCCGCCATTTTGCCCGCGCTAACTGGTGGTATCTGCCGGTGGATGCGCATCTGGCGGGCGCGCCGCTGGCCGCATTGCTGGCCGATCTGACTCAACTCTGTACGGCTGCGCGCGACGCCCGGTCGCGCTAACCATTCAAAGGGACGACGTAATGACCAGCACGCATTCCCTCTCTCTGCAAACCGCCCGCAACCTGCACCTCTCTGCCCAGGGCCTGCTACGCCCGCCGCGCCGTCAGGCGCGTTTTGCCGATATTCACGCCTGTGTGCGGCAGATGTCGCTGCTGCAAATCGATACGATTAATGTGGTCGCGCGCAGTCCGTATCTGGTGCTGTTCAGCCGGCTGGGCGCTTTTCCTGCTGAGTGGCTGGAGCAAACGCTGGCGGCGGGCGCACTGTTTGAATACTGGGCGCATGAAGCCTGTTTTATCCCTTTTGAAGATTATCCGCTGCTGCGTCACCGCATGCTGGCACCGCAGCGCCTGGGCTGGAAATACAATCAGCAATGGGTGGATCAGCATCAGCAGGAGATCGCCGATCTGCTGCAACATATCGCCGCCACCGGTCCGGTTCGCGCCGCTGATTTTGCCAGCGACAAGCACACCAAACCCGGCTGGTGGGCGTGGAAGCCGCACAAGCGACATCTGGAGAACCTGTTTAGCGCCGGTGAACTGATGGTTGTCGGGCGCCGTAACTTCCAGCGCGTCTACGATCTGCGTAGCCGGGTGATGCCGCACTGGCGCGACGAGCAGCATGCGCTGAGCGAGAACGAGGCGGTGATGCAGATGCTGGAGCACAGCGCGCGCAGCCTCGGCATTTTCCGCGCCAGCTGGCTGGCCGATTACTACCGGCTGAAACGTGCGCCCATCGCACTCTGGCTGGCGCAGGCCGCTGAGCAGGGAGTGATTCAGCGCGTCGAGGTTGAGCAACTGGGTGAGATGTGGCTGCACCATACACTGCTGCCGCAACTTGCGCAGCCGCAGGCCGCCACGCACAGCGCGCTGCTGTCACCGTTTGATCCGGTGGTATGGGATCGCCGCCGCGCGCTTGAGTTGTTTAATTTTGATTACCGCATCGAGTGCTATACGCCGGAGCACAAACGTAAATACGGCTACTTTGTCCTGCCGCTGCTGCACCGCGGCGTACTGAAAGGGCGCGTCGATGCCAAAATGGATCGCCAGGCGCAGCGCCTGATTCTGCGAGCCTTCTGGCTGGAGCCCGGCGTGCGGATGAGCCAGCAGTTTCTCGCCGATGTGCATAAAGCCATTAACCGCTTCGCCGCCTGGCAGGGCGCCAGCGAAGTGGTGCTGGAAAACGCGCCTGATGAGCTGCGGGCCGCCTGGTCCACGCGCTGGCACGTCAGCATATAAGCCGATGGCGGCGCGCCGTCCCTGATTGCGCTATGGTATGCTAATCCTCTGACGTATCGGTCCTGAAAGGAGAAAAGTATGGATCACCGTTTACTTGAGATTGTGGCCTGTCCGGTCTGCAACGGAAAACTGTATTACAACAAAGAGCAGCAGGAGTTGATCTGCAAACCCGACGGCCTGGCGTTCCCGGTGCGTGACGGTATTCCGGTATTGCTGGAAGTAGAAGCGCGCACCCTGTCCGTTGAAGAGATTCATCCATGAGTTTCGTGGCGATTATTCCGGCACGCTACGCCTCCACGCGCCTGCCGGGCAAACCGCTGCTGGATATTCACGGTAAACCGATGGTGGTGCACGTGATGGAACGTGCACGCGAGTCCGGCGCCGAGCGGGTGATTGTGGCCACCGATCATCCTGACGTGGCGGCGGCGGTGACGGCTGCCGGCGGGGAAGTCTGCATGACGCGCGCCGACCACCAATCTGGTACCGAGCGTCTGGCCGAGGTGATTGAAAAGTATCAGTTTGCTGACGATACCATCATCGTGAACGTGCAGGGCGACGAGCCAATGATTCCGGCCGAGATTGTGCGTCAGGTTGCGGACAATCTGGCCCAGGCGGATGCCGGCATGGCCACGCTGGCGGTACCGATTCACGAGGCAGAAGAGGCGTTCAATCCCAACGCGGTAAAAGTGGTCACTGATGCCAGCGGCTATGCGCTCTATTTTTCACGTGCGACCATTCCGTGGGATCGCGAACGTTACGCGCAGTCGCGTGAGCAGATTGGCGACACGCTGCTGCGCCACATCGGTATCTATGCCTATCGCGCCGGTTTCATCCGTCGCTATGTGGCATGGCAACCCTGTGCGCTGGAGCAGATCGAGTTGCTGGAGCAGCTGCGCGTGCTGTGGTACGGCGAAAAGATCCACGTGGCGGTAGCGGCCACCGTGCCGAGCGTCGGTGTGGATACGCCTGACGATCTGCTGCGCGTGCGAGAAGCGATGCAGGTATAATCGTCAGCGGCCAGCGACCCGGCTGGCCGCAAAGTTTGATCTGGCGCTAAGTTTCGCGCCGTCATGACCTCCAGGATGGTGCAATGAGTTAACTCCGGAGGACTCTTCCATGGAACAACTCCGTGCAGAACTGGCGCTGGTGCTGGGCGAAGGCGTTAGCCGGCTGGAAACCATCAGCGAACAGGCACAATCCCGTCTTTACGCCCTCTATGATGACTACGGCAAGCCGATGCCGCTGGTGGCCAAATATTTTCGTCATCAGGGACGCGCCGCGCTCGAAGCGAAAAAACTCACCATGCTGGCGCATGAAGGGCTAATTACGCTGCCCACGGTGTATGGCCTGGTTTTGAGTCAGCAACCGCCGGCGCATGAAATGCTGCTGCTGGCGCGCTTAAATGGCGTATCGGCCGAAGCGCCGGCGCGCACGGCAGCGCGCTGGGAGCAGCTGTGTGAACAGATTGTCGAAGGGCTGCTGGCGTGGCACCGCATTGATAGCCATGGCCTGGTCGGCAGCGTTGACAGCGTGCAGGAAAATCGCTGGCCGGCATGGTATCGCCAGCGGGTGGAGGTGCTGTGGTCCACGCTGGGCTATCTGTCGCCCCCCGGATTTACCCACGCCGATCGTCAGATTCTGTTCCGCAGCCGCGAACAGCTGGCGCAACTGTTTGCCGGCTTTGACGACCCGTGCGTGCTAATGCACGGCAATCTGCGTCTCGCCAGTATGCTGAAAGACCCGCACAGCGATCAGCTGGTGGCGATGACCCAGCCGGGCACCATTTTGTGGGCTCCGCGTGAGTATGAGCTGATGCGCCTGGCGGAAAACGGTGCTGAAGCATCGCTGCTGCAGCACTATTTACAGCGTGCGCCGGTGGATGAAGGTTTCGTCTGGCGCCGCTGGCTCTATCAGCTGTGGGATTGCGTTGACACGCTGGTCAGCAGCGGCCAGTTTGACCGGCCGCGCTTTGACCATGCCCGCGCACAGCTACTCCCCTGGCTCGGCTGAAGGTTCGCCACTGCCGCGCAGCCGCTGCCAGATCAGCCCCAGCGTTTCGTACACCGCGCGCTGGCTATGGCTGAGCCACAACGGCGAGGGCAGCGTGCGATCCCAGACGCTGATCGGTGAGGTGATCGCCAGCTGGTTAGCCGGTGCCGGTAGCGGATTCAGGCCGGCGCTCTGGAAAAAGTGCATGGCGCGTGGCAGATGGTTGGCAGACGTCACCAGCAGAAACGGATGCTGCCCGATGGTCTGCTTCACCGCCAGCGCTTCTTCGCCGGTGTCATGCGGCTGATCCAGCACGATAATGGCATCGTCGGGCACGCCGAGGCTGCGCGCCACCTCAGCGGCAACGCTGGCGTTGCTGCGCGGATTGTAGCCCGCAGCGGCACCGGTGAAGATCATTTTGGCCTGAGGATAGCGTCGCCACTGGCGAACGCCTTCGGTCACGCGCGGCAGGCTGTTGTTCAGCAGGTTGGAGCTTGGTGCCCACTGCCGGTTATAGGTGTAACCCCCGCCCAGCACCACGATATAGTCCACCGGCTCGCTGCCATTCCACGTGGCATACTGGTTTTCCAGCGGGGCCAGCAGCCGGTCGGCCACCGGTTGTAGACTCAGCAGTAACAGCATCAGCCAGCTCAATGAGATAAGGATTTTGCCGCTTTTTTGCCAGCGGCTGAACCAGAGCAGTAAAAGTCCTGCCGCCATAAGCGTTAACAGCAATGGCAAAGGCAGTAGCATCGCGCCAATCCATTTTTTTAAGGCAAAAAACATCGAAAAAGTCTCCTTTTGTCCGAAAAAACAGCAGCCAGACAGTTACTGCGGCATGAAAGGTTCATTCTTGTCGAGCCTGTGACAAAATAGCACAAGTTGAATGCAGCAAAGCGGAGCCATCACCATGCAGGATCGTAACTTTGACGATCTGGCGGATAAATTCTCGCAAAATATTTATGGCACCCGTAAAGGCCAGGTGCGTCAGGCGATCATCTGGGATGAGCTGAACGCCATTCTGCCGACGCTGCCCGCCGGCCCGCTGAGGGTGCTGGATGCCGGTGGTGGTGTCGGTCAGATCTCCAGCGGCCTCGCCGCGCAGGGGCACCAGGTACTGCTGTGCGACCTGTCGGGCGAGATGCTTAAGCTGGCCGCCGCCCATGCGCACAGCGCAGGTGTGAGCCACAACATGCAATTCAAACAAATTAGCGCGCAGCAGGTTGGCGAACATTTGGATAAGCCGGTGGATCTGGTATTGTTTCACGCTGTGCTTGAGTGGGTGGCGGATCCGCTGGCGGTGCTGCAGGCGCTGTGGCATACGCTGAAACCCGGTGGTGTGCTGTCGCTGATGTTTTATAACGCGCACGGCCTGACGTTCCGCACCCTGACGCTCGGCAATTTCGGCTATCTGCGCGCCAACATGAACAAGCGCAAAAAACGCACGCTGTCGCCGGATTTCCCCCGCGATCCTGACGATGTACAGCGCTGGCTGACGCAGTGCGGATTTATCACCGAGCAGCGTGCCGGTATCCGCGTGTTCAGTGACTACATGAAGCCGCAGCCCGGCGCCGGGAAGAGCGTTGAGGAAATTATTGAGATGGAACGGCGCTACTGTCGTCAGGAGCCCTTTTTGAGTTTAGGGCGCTATATCCACGTGACTGCGCGCAAACCCAGGTAGAAGGATCAACTATGAGCGAATTTTCCCAGACGGTCCCCGAACTGGTGGCATGGGCGCGCAAGAATGACTTTTCCCTTGCGCTGCCGGTAGAACGTCTGGCGTTTTTGCTGGCCATCGCCACCCTCAACGGGGAGCGCATGGACGGCGAGATGAGTGAAGGTGAGCTGATTGACGCCTTTCGTCACGTCAGCAAAGCGTTTGAACAAACCCACGAAACCGTTCAGGTCCGTGCCAACAACGCCATCAACGACATGGTGCGTCAGCGCCTGCTTAACCGTTTTACCAGCGAGCTGACCGAAGGTCACGCCATCTATCGTCTGACGCCACTGGCGATCGGCATCACCGACTATTACATCCGCCAGCGCGAATTTTCCACGCTGCGCCTGTCGATGCAGCTGTCGATTGTCGCGCAGGAGCTGAAGCGCGCCGCCGACGCCGCCGAGGAAGATGGCGACGAATTTCACTGGAATCGCAACGTCTTTGCGCCGCTGAAATATTCGGTCGCGGAAATCTTTGACAGCATCGACATGACGCAGCGCCTGATGGACGAACAGCAGCAGGCGGTAAAAAGCGATATCGCCGATCTGCTGAATAAAGACTGGCGCGCGGCCATTTCCAGCTGTGAGCTGCTGCTGTCGGAGACCTCCGGCACGCTGCGCGAACTGCAGGATACGCTGGAAGCGGCAGGCGACAAGCTGCAGGCTAACCTGCTGCGGATTCAGGACGCCACGCTGAGCAGCCCGGATCTGGGCTTTGTCGACAAGCTGGTGTTTGACCTGCAAAACAAGCTTGATCGCATTATC
This sequence comes from Pantoea sp. SGAir0184, assembly GCF_043544755.1. Taxonomy (NCBI): domain Bacteria; kingdom Pseudomonadati; phylum Pseudomonadota; class Gammaproteobacteria; order Enterobacterales; family Erwiniaceae; genus Pantoea; species Pantoea sp. SGAir0184. The sequence continues at coordinate 2,751,183 of NZ_CP028050.1, read as the reverse complement.
AGCTGGGGCCAGCAGGCTATCGATCTGTGGATCGGTTACGACCGCCACGTGCACAAATTTATTCGTACCGCCATCGACATGGATAAAAACCGCGTGTTCGCGCAGCGTTTACGCCAGTCGGTGCAGAACTATTTCGATCAGCCGTGGGCGCTGACCTACGCCAATGCCGACCGTCTGTATGACATGCGCGATGAAGAGATGACGCTGCGTAACGACGAGGTGATGGGCGAACTGCCGCCGGAAATGGAGTACGAAGAGTTTAACGAAATCCGCGAGCAGCTGGCGGCGATGATTGAAGAAGCGCTGCAGATTTACAAGCAGCAGCAGAAGCCGCTGCATCTCGCCACGGTGATGCGTGACTATCTGGCGCAGTATCCCCGCGCGCGCCACTTCGACCTCGCACGTATCGTCATCGATCAGGCGGTGCGACTCGGCGTGGCCGAAGCCGATTTAGCCGGTCTGCCTGCGGAATGGCAGACCATCAATGATTACGGAGCCAAGGTGCAGGCACATGTCATCGACAAATATTGAACAAGTGATGCCGGTCAAACTGGCGCTGGCACTGGCAAACCCGATTTTTCCCGCGCTTGATAGCCAGTTACGCGCCGGCCGCCACATTGGTATTGAAGAGCTGGATAATCACGCTTTTCTGATGGATTACCAGCCGTTCTTAGAAGAGTTTTATGCGCGCTACAACGTTGAGCTGATCCGCGCACCGGAAGGGTTTTTCTATCTGCGTCCGCGCTCAACCACGCTGATCCCGCGCTCGGTGCTGTCCGAGCTCGACATGATGGTGGGTAAAATTCTCTGTTATCTCTACCTGAGCCCGGAGCGGCTGGCCAATGAGGGCATTTTCACCCAGCAGGAGCTGTACGACGAGCTGCTGTCGCTGGCGGATGAAAGCAGGCTGCTGAAGCTGGTTAACCAGCGCTCCACCGGGTCGGACCTGGATCGCGCCAAACTGCAGGAGAAGATGCGTGCGTCGCTCAGCCGTCTGCGCCGTCTCGGCATGGTGTGGTTTATGGGCAACGACAGCAGCAAGTTCCGCATCATGGAGTCCGTTTTCCGCTTTGGTGCGGATGTGCGCAGCGGTGACGATGCACGTGAAGCGCAGCTGCGCCTGATTCGTGATGGTGAAGCGATGACGCTGGAGAACGCACCGGTCGCCAGTGAGAGCGACGAGGCAGAAAATGACAGCGAACACGACGCGAGCGAGCGCGCGGAGGATGAACAGGCATGATTGAACGCGGTAAATTTCGATCGCTCACGCTGATCAACTGGAACGGTTTCTTTGCCCGCACCTTTGATCTGGATGAGCTGGTCACCACGCTGTCCGGCGGTAACGGTGCTGGTAAATCGACCACCATGGCGGCGTTTGTTACGGCACTGATTCCGGACTTAACCCTGCTGCATTTCCGTAACACCACCGAAGCCGGTGCCACGTCCGGCTCGCGCGATAAGGGCCTGCACGGCAAACTGCGCGCGGGCGTCTGCTATGCGGTGCTGGACGTGCTCAACTCGCGCCATCAGCGCGTGGTGGCTGGCGTGCGCCTGCAGCAGGTAGCCGGACGCGATAAGAAAGTCGACATCAAGCCGTTCAGTATTCACGGGCTGCCGACCGATACGCTACCAACCGATATGCTGACCGAAATTCTTGGCAGCCGTCAGGCGCGCGTGCTGCCGCTGGCAGAAGTGAAGGAGCGGGTGGAAGCGCAGGAGGGCGTGCAGTTCCGCCAGTTCAGCTCGGTCACGGACTACCACGCCATGATGTTTGAGCTCGGCGTAGTGCCGCGTCGCCTGCGCACCGCCGGCGATCGCAGCAAATTCTACCGTCTGATCGAAGCCTCGCTGTATGGCGGTATCTCCAGCGCCATTACCCGCTCGCTGCGCGACTACCTGCTGCCGGAAAACGGCGGCGTGCGTAAAGCGTTCCAGGATATGGAAGCGGCGCTGCGCGAAAACCGCATGACGCTGGAAGCAATTCGCGTCACGCAGTCGGACCGCGATCTGTTTAAGCATCTGATCTCTGAAGCCACCAGCTACGTTTCTGCCGACTACATGCGCCACGCCAACGAGCGTCGCATCCATCTTGACGGTGCGCTGCAGCTGCGTAACGAGCTGTTCACCAGTCGCAATCAGCTGGCATCGGAACAGTATCGTCACATCGAAATGGCGCGCGAACTCTCTGAGCACAACGGCGCAGAGAGCGATCTGGAAACCGATTATCAGGCGGCGAGCGATCACCTTAATCTGGTCCAGACGGCGATGCGTCAGCAGGAGAAGATCGCGCGTTACGACGCCGATCTGGAAGAGCTGACTTATCGTCTCGAAGAGCAGAATGAAGTGGTGGCCGAAGCGCGTGAGGTGCAGGAAGAGAACGAAGCGCGCGCTGAAGCGGCGGAAATTGAAGTCGACGAGCTGAAAAGCCAGCTGGCCGATTTTCAGCAGGCGCTTGATGTGCAGCAAACCCGCGCCATCCAGTATCAGCAGGCGTTGCAGGCGCTGGAAAAAGCGCGGGCGCAGTGCCAGCTGCCGGACCTCACCATCGACAACGCCGCAGAGTGGCAGGAAACCTTCCAGGCGCGCGAAGAAGAAGCCACCGAACGGCTGCTGCGCCTGGAGCAGAAGCTGAGCGTGGCGGAAGCGGCGCACAGCCAGTTTGAACAGGCGCTGGCGCTGGTTACCAGCATTGCCGGCGAGGTAAGCCGGCAGGATGCGTGGCAGGTCGGGCGCGAATTGCTGCGCGATGCCGCTAACCAGCGCCATCATGCCGAACAGCTCTCTTCGCTGCGTCTGCGTCTCAACGAACTGGAAACCCGCCTGCGCGAGCAGCATGACGCCGAACGTCTGCTGGCCGACTTCTGTAAACGTCAGGGCCAGCATTATGACGCTGACGCGCTGGAAGGCCTGCAGCGCGAACTGGAAGCGCAGATAGAGCAGCTGAACGAAAGCGTGGCCGACGCTGGTGAACGCCGCATGCTGATGCGCCAGGAGCTGGAGCAGCTGCGCGAGCGCATCACTGCGCTGACCGCGCGGGCACCGCACTGGCTGGCGGCGCAGGAGATTCTTACCCAGCTGAGCGAGCAGACCGGCCAGACGCTGAGCAGCAGCCAGCAGATCACCGAATATATGCAGCAGCTGCTGGAGCGCGAGCGTGAAACCACCGTTGAGCGTGATGAAGTGGCGGCGCGCAAGCGTGAAGTTGAGCAGCAGATTGCGCGACTCAGCCAGCCGGGCGGCGCGGAAGATGCGCGCCTGACCCAGCTGGCGGAGCGGTTTGGCGGCGTGCTGCTGTCAGAAATTTACGATGACGTGACGCTGGATGATGCGCCGTACTTCTCCGCGCTGTATGGCCCATCGCGTCACGCCATTGTGGTACCGGACCTGTCGCTGGTGCGCGAGATGCTCGACGGCCTTGAAGAGTGTCCGGAAGATCTCTATCTGATCGAAGGCGATCCGCAGTCGTTTGATGACAGCGTCTTTAGCGTCGACGAGCTGGAAAATGCGGTCGTTGTCAAAGTGGCGGAGCGCCAGTGGCGTTATTCGCGCTTCCCGAAAGTGCCGCTGTTTGGTCGCGCGGCGCGGGAAAATCAGCTGGAGCTGTTGAACAATGAGCGCGACCAGCTGGCCGAACGTTTTGCCACGCTGTCATTTGACGTGCAGAAAACCCAGCGTCTGCATCAATCGTTTAGCCGCTTTATCGGCAGCCACCTGGCGGTGGCCTTCGACGAAGATCCGGAAGCGCAGATGCGTCAGCTCAACAGCCGTCGTGGCGAGCTGGAGCGTGCGCTGGCGCAGCACGAGAATGACAATCAGCAGCAGCGTGCCCAGTTCGAGCAGGCAAAAGAGGGTGTGGCGCAGCTCAACCGCCTGCTGCCGCGCGTTAACCTGTTGCTTGACGACTCGCTGGCCGACCGCTGCGAAGAGATTCGTGAGCGGGTGGAAGAAGCCCAGGAAGCCGCGCGCTTCCTGCATCAGCACGGTGCGAAACTCAGCAAACTGGAGCCGCTGGTGGCGGTGCTGCAGAGCGATCCGCAGCAGCACGAACAGCTGACGCGTGATTATCAGCAGGCGCAGCAGCAGCAGCGCGAAGCGCGTCAGCAGGCATTTGCCCTGACCGAAGTGGTGCAGCGCCGCGCGCACTTCAGCTATGAAGATTCGGCTGGCATGCTGACCGGTAACAGCGATCTCAACGAAAAACTGCGCCAGCGTCTGGAGCAGGCGGAAGGCGAACGCAGCCGCGCGCGCGAACGCCTGCGCGAACATCAGGCGCAGCTGACGCAGTATTCCCAGGTGCTGGCATCGCTGAAGAGTTCGTACGACGCCAAGCGCGACATGCTGAAAGAGTTGCAGCAGGAGATGCAGGATATTGGCGTGCACGCTGATGCCAGCGCCGAGGAGCGTGCGCGCAGCCGGCGTGACGAACTCTACACGGCGCTCAGCCACAACCGTGCGCGTCGCAATCAGCTGGAGAAACAGCTCACCTTCTGCGAAGCCGAGATGGATAGCCTGCAGAAGAAACTGCGCAAGCTGGAGCGCGATTATCACCTGATGCGTGAGCAGGTCGTCAGCGCCAAAGCGGGCTGGTGCACCGTGCTGCGCCTGGTGAAAGAGAACGGCGTCGAGCGCCGTCTGCATCGCCGCGAACTGGCTTACCTGAGTGGCGACGAGCTACGCTCAATGTCGGATAAGGCCCTCGGTGCGCTGCGCCTGGCGGTCGCGGATAATGAACACCTGCGCGATGTGCTGCGCATGTCGGAAGATCCAAAACGGCCGGAGCGCAAGATTCAGTTCTTTATCGCCGTCTATCAGCATCTGCGTGAACGTATCCGTCAGGACATCATTCGTACCGACGATCCGGTTGAAGCTATCGAGCAGATGGAGATTGAGCTGAACCGTCTGACCGAAGAGCTGACGGCGCGTGAGCAGACGCTGGCGATCAGCTCGCGCAGTGCGGCCAATATCATCCGCAAAACCATTCAGCGCGAGCAGAACCGCATCCGTCAGTTGAACCAGGGCCTGCAGGCGGTGAGCTTTGGCCAGGTGCGCAGCGTGCGGCTGAACGTCAACGTACGCGAAACGCACGCCATGCTGCTGGATACGCTGTCGGAAGAGCATGAACAGCATCAGGATCTGTTTACCAGCAATCGCCTCACGTTCTCAGAAGCGCTGGCGAAGCTGTATCAGCGTCTCAATCCGCAGATTGATATGGGCCAGCGCACGGCGCAGACCATCGGTGAAGAGCTGCTCGACTACCGCAACTACCTTGAGATGGAAGTGGAAGTGAACCGCGGCTCAGACGGCTGGCTGCGCGCCGAAAGCGGGGCGCTGTCGACCGGTGAAGCGATCGGTACCGGTATGTCGATTCTGGTGATGGTGGTGCAGAGCTGGGAAGAGGAGTCACGGCGTCTGCGCGGTAAAGATATTTCACCGTGCCGCCTGCTGTTCCTCGATGAAGCCGCGCGTCTTGATGCGCGCTCCATCGCCACGCTGTTCGAACTGTGCGAGCGTCTGGAAATGCAGCTGGTGATCGCCGCGCCGGAGAATATCAGTCCGGAAAAAGGCACCACTTATAAGCTGGTACGTAAAGTCTTTAACAATACGGAGCATGTGCACGTGGTCGGACTGCGCGGTTTCTCCGCCGATCCGACGCCGGTGAAACAGGAAAATCCCGGCGCAGGCGTGGCCACTGAAAATAGCTAGCAGCAAATCTGGTTAAAAATTCAGGCTGCGGTTAATCTGTAAACGGCATCGGCCCTGCGAGGCGGATGCCGTTTTTTATTTTATACTCAACCATAAGAGTACAGGCGGTACACGGCGTTTTCAGGATGCTGTGTCTTTGGTAAGAAGGGGGCAGGGATGTTGCTGAACAAGAAGAGCAGAGTTAATCGTGCTGCAATAGCACTCAGTTTGTCACTGATGGCGGCACCGCTGGTTATCAGCCAGGCGGCAGACGTCGGCGCGCTGCCGCACAGCACGCTGTCTGTGGTTGCCAGCCAGCAGCAAATTCAGCAGGCATTTAGCCCCAGCGAACGACCCTTTTATCTGCCCGGCCTCGCCGGCATCTATGCGGCACGCAACATGGCGCCGCTGTGGCAGGATCGCGACGCCGTGCAGGCTTTCCAGCAGCAGCTGGCAGAAGTGGCGCTCTCCGGCGTACAGCCGCAGTTTACCCGCTGGGTAGAGTTGCTCACCAATCCGGATATTAAAGGCTTCGCGCGGGACGTGGTGCTGAGCGACGCCATGCTTGGCTATCTGCAGTTTGTCGCTAACGTACCAACCCAGGGCGAAACCTGGCTGTACAGTAATGTGCCGTATAAGCTGACCATGCCGTCACTCTCCGCCATCAATCAGTGGCAGAACGCGGTGAACGGCGGCGGCAGCCGCGCCTTTGTGGTGTCGCTGCAACCGCAGCATCCGCAGTACGCACCGATGCACAGCGCGTTAAAAGCGTTGCTGACCGATAACCGGCCGTGGCCGCAGCTGCGCGATAAGGGCACGCTGCGCCCGGGTCAGATCAGCGATGATGTGCCGGCGCTGCGTGAGATTCTGCAGCGCACCGGGATGCTGACCGGCACGCACAGCGCGACGCCCACGCCAGCCGACGATGCCGTCCCGACGGCGCCGCAACCGGTGAGTCAGAGCGATCAGCCCGTGGCCGTCAGCCCGTCGGCCACCAGCGTCAGCGATCTGCCGGCGCAGGTTCCGCAGGCCAGCGGCAACATCAGCACGGTCACCCCGGCGGCCAGCAATAATGTCTACGACAACACGCTGGTGGAGGGGGTAAAACGCTTCCAGCACTGGCAGGGACTGGCAGACGACGGTGCCATCGGCCCGCGCACCCGCGAGTGGCTGAATGTTTCGCCGCAGATGCGTGCAGCGCTGCTGGCGCTGAATATCCAGCGTCTGCGTCTGCTGCCGGATGACATGCACAACGGCATCATGGTGAATATTCCCAACTATTCCCTGACCTACTACAACAACGGCAATACCATTCTGTCCTCGCGGGTGATTGTCGGTCGTCCGGACCGCAAAACGCCGCTGATGCGCAGCGCGCTCAATAATGTGGTGCTCAATCCACCGTGGAACGTGCCCACCACGCTGGTGCGCCAGGATATCGTGCCGAAGGTGAAGCAGGATCCGAGCTATCTGTATAAGCACGGCTACACGCTGCTGTCGGGCTGGAGCGCTGATGCGGAAGTGATCGATCCGTCGATGATTGACTGGCACATGGTGTCCGCCGCCAGTTTCCCGTATCGCATTCGTCAGGCGCCGGGAGCCAGCAACTCGCTGGGCCGCTATAAATTCAACATGCCGAGTTCAGACGCGATTTATCTGCACGACACGCCGAATCATGGCCTGTTCCAGCGTGATATCCGCGCGCTCAGCTCCGGCTGCGTGCGCGTCAACAAAGCTTCTGAACTGGCCGATCTGCTGTTGCAGGACGCGGGCTGGAACGACAGCCGTATCTCTGACACGCTGAAGCAGGGCGATACGCGCTACGTGCCAATTCGCCATCGTATTCCGGTCAATCTCTACTACCTTACGGCCTGGGTGGCGGACGACGGCCAGCCGCAGTATCGTACAGATATTTACAATTATGATAACCCGGCGCGCTCCGGCAGCCAGGTGCTGACCAAAGCGGGGCAGCTGCTGCTCTAAGCGTTGATTTCCCTGTTATCCTTCCCTCAAAGAAAATGGCAAGACCGGTCTGGAAAATTGATTTCAGACCGGTTTTGCGCATTCTGTGACAGATTGCGGGTTGACTGCTCTCCAGGCTGCGGTTACTGTTCGGCCTTGTGTACTTTTTGCACATATTTTTATCGTTTTAGATTAGGTAACCCCGCTTCATGGCTAATTTTGATTCTCAACGTCGTCGTTTATTGCTGCTGGGTGGCGCAGCGGCTGGATTGTCACTGCTGCCGGGTGCAGCGCTGGCGTCAGTTTCCACCTCCCGCCCCCGGGTATTAACGCTCAGTAACATGCATACCGGTGAAACCCTCAAAACTGAGTTTTTTAACGGTAAGAGTTATGACAAGGATGAGTTAGCTCGCTTAAACCACTTCTTCCGCGATTACCGCGCCAATCAGGTTAAACACATCGATCCGCATCTGTTTGACCAGCTCTATCGTTTGCAGACGCTGCTCAACACGCGCAAACCGGTGCAGCTGATCTCCGGCTACCGTACGCTGGCGACCAATAATATGCTGCGTGAATCGGGCCCTGGCGTGGCTAAACACAGCTATCACACCAAAGGGCAGGCGATGGATTTCCACATTGAGGGCATTTCTCTGAGCAATGTTCGCAAAGCGGCGTTATCTATGCGCGCCGGTGGTGTAGGATATTACCCGCGCAGCAACTTCGTACACATTGATACCGGGCCTGCAAGGCACTGGTCCTGATACCGGCAGCGCTGCGTGTGTCGGTCATGGAGCGCTATGAATTACCTGATTATTCCGGTCACCGCCTTTTCACAGAACTGTTCCGTTATCTGGGATGACGAGACGCAACAGGCTGCGCTGGTTGATCCCGGCGGCGATGCCGAAACCATTATTGCCGTGCTGGCGGAGCGAGGCTTAACGCCGTCGCAAATCCTGCTGACCCACGGCCATCTCGATCACGTCGGTGCTGCTGCCCAACTGGCGCAGCACTATCAGGTGCCGATCGTCGGGCCGCAGCCAGCCGATGCCTTCTGGCTCGATAACCTGCCCACTCAAAGCCGGATGTTTGGTTTGCCGGAGTGCGCGCCGCTGACGCCAGATCGCTGGCTGGAAGAGGGCGAAACGGTACAGCTGGGCAACGTGACGCTGGAAGTGCTGCATTGTCCAGGGCATACGCCTGGCCATATCGTGTTCTTTGATCGTGCTGGCCGTCTGCTGATCTCAGGTGATGTGATTTTTAACGGTGGCGTCGGGCGCACCGATTTTCCGCAGGGCAGCCACAGCGATCTAATCGCGGCCATCCAGGATAAACTTCTGCCGCTGGGTGACGATGTGACGTTTGTTCCCGGCCATGGCCCGATTTCCACCCTCGGCCACGAGCGCGTCAGTAATCCTTTCCTGCAATAAAAAAATGGGCCATCAGGCCCATTTTTCGTTGGTTACAGCACCGCGACGATGGCTTCGCACAGCGCCGACATATTATCCGGCGTCATGCCTGCCACGTTAACGCGACCGGAATTCACCGCATACACGCCAAACTCTTCACGCAGACGCACCACCTGATCTTTGGTCAGACCGCTGAACGAGAACATGCCGTTCTGTTTGATGATGAAGCTGAAATCGCGCTGTGCGCCTTTCTCCGCCAGGGTATTCACAAACAGCTGGCGCATGCGCTGAATGCGCTGGCGCATGTCGGTCAGTTCCTGCACCCAGATGGTACGCAGCGCGTCGTTACCGAGAATGGTGGCGACCACGGCAGCACCGTGCGACGGCGGGTTCGAGTAGTTGGCGCGGATGCTGTATTTCACCTGGCTGAATGCTGTCTTCGCCACGTCGGCCGTTGCCGCTACCAGCGTCAGCGCACCGACACGCTCGTTGTACAGACCAAAGTTCTTCGAGTAGGAGCTGGCGACGATCAGTTCCTGATGGGATGCGGCGAAAATGCGCAGGCCTTCAGCATCTTCATCCAGACCGCGTGCGAAGCCCTGGTAGGCGAAATCGAACAGTGGCAGCCAGCCTTTCTCCAGCGACAGCTGCGCCAGCTGTTGCCACTGGTCAGCGGTAGGATCGATACCGGTCGGGTTATGGCAGCAGCCGTGGAACAGCACCACGTCGCCCGCCTGCGCTTCCTGCAGCGAGGCCAGCATGCCGTCGAAGTCGAGGCTGTGGTTCGCCGCATCGTAATACTGGTAATCACACACTTCCAGGCCGGCGGCGTTGAACACGTTTTTGTGGTTCGGCCAGCTGGGATTGCTCACCCAGACGCGTTTGACGTTGGTTTGCGTAGCGAGGAAATCCGCGGCGACGCGCAGCGCACCGGTACCGCCCGGCGTCTGCGCGGTGCAGGCGCGGCCAGCGCTAATCAGCGCGTTCTCTTTGCCAAACAGCAGTTCCTGCGTGCAGCGCGCGAAATCAGCCAGACCATCAATGCTGAGGTAGTTTTTGGTGGTCTCGTTCTCCAGCAGATACTGCTCAGCTTTTTTCACACTGGTCAGCACCGGCGTTTTGCCGGTTTCATCTTTATAAACACCAATGCCAAGATTGATTTTATTCGGGCGGTCGTCGGCGCGAAACAGGTCAGCCAGTCCCAGAATAGGATCGGCTGGTGCGGCAGAGATTGATTCAAACATGAGTCAGTTCCGTTAGGGTGAACTTTAGCAAAATGAGCTATCAGGTTAACGTCAGACGCAACGCTTGCCAACCGCTGACATAAAAAAGAAATAACTGTGGCGTATAAAGTAATGGCGCTAATCGGGAGCCCGATCACTGAAATGCAAAACGGAGCCCGAAGGCTCCGTTTCTGAGGTGTTACGCAGTTCGAATCGGCAGATTAGAACTGGTAAACCAGGCCAACGCCAACCACGTCGTCGGTAGAAGTACCGGTAGCGCGGGTGAAATCGTTGTCGTCCAGCAGGTTGATTTTGTAGTCAACGTAGGTGGACATGTTTTTGTTGAAGTAGTAGTAGGTACCGATTTCGATATATTTAACCAGGTCAGCATCGCCGCCAGCGAAGGTTGAACCGTGGCCAGTCGCGCCGTTCAGGTCCTTGCCTTTAGACTGCAGGTAAGCGATGGATGGACGCAGACCGAAGTCGAACTGGTACTGAGCAACCACTTCGAAAGCCTGCGCTTTGTTGGCAGCGAAGTTGAAGTCAGGGCCGGTAGCGCCAGTGCCGTCGTTGTTATTGCCATATTGAGTCAGGTTACGTGACTCACCGTAGAAGGCTGCCAGGTAAACATTGTTCGCGTCATATTTCAGACCGAAGCCGTAGGCACTTGCTTTATCACCGTTGCCATCAGTTGCCTGCTGGTCAGTGCGGTCAGAGTTGAAGTATGCACCCACTGCGCTGATGCCCATGCCAGTGTCATAGGACAGAGAGGTACCCCAGCCATCACCGTTGTCGTAACGAGGGCCACGACCTTCGTTTTTGCCCTGATACTGAACGGCGAATGCCAGACCGTCAACCAGACCGAAGAAGTTGCTGTTACGGTAGGTAGCCAGACCGTTTGAACGACCGGCCATGAAGTTGTCGTTGTCCTGATACAGGGTATCATCACCGAATACTGGCAGCTGGTCAGTGTAAGACATTGCGTCGTACAGAACGCCGTAGTTACGACCGTAGTCGAATGAGCCTGCATCACCAAATTTCAGACCGGCGAAGCCCAGACGGGTTTTAGAACCAGAAGTGCCTTCAGATTCAGCAACGTTAGCCTGTACGTTGTATTCCCACTGGCCGTAACCGGTCAGCTGGTCGGTAATCTGAGTTTCACCCTTGAAGCCGAAACGAACGTAAGATTTGTCGCCGTCTGAGCTTGAGTCATCAGAGAACTGGTGACGCGCATCAACTTTACCGTAGAGGTCCAGTTTGTTGCCATCTTTGTTATAGATTTCTGCTGCGTTTGCTGCGCCGGCAGCTAACAGAGCAGGGATAACCACTGCAAGAATGTTGCGCTTCATCATTATTTATTACCCTCATTGGAGTTATTTGGACATCTGCCACTGCCGTCAAGAAACCTTTACGGGAACCTTGAAAGAAGTTTGATGTCTCCTGTGTCTGCACGCATCTTTCCATCACGGGGTTGCTAATTCTAGCCCGAAAATGATTCAATTCTCGTAATTACGTATCAAAAAGCAAAATTGTATTACAATTTGTAAAATATCGGGAACTTTGTGAGAGAACTCAAAATTTACAAAAATAAAAAAAGGCCGGCAGGGCCGACCTCAATATATATATGAATTTCTTATATTTAATCTTAAATCTTAGAAATTCGCGTTACGTGGCGTGCGTGGGAACGGGATAACGTCTCTTACATTTTGTACACCGGTGACATAGGCGATCAAACGTTCGAAACCTAAACCGAAGCCGGCATGCGGCACGGTGCCATAGCGACGCAGGTCACGATACCACCAGTAATCTTCTTTATTCAGACCCATTTCAGCGAGGCGCGCATCCAGTACATCAAGACGCTCTTCACGCTGGGAACCACCGATGATTTCACCGATGCCCGGCGCCAGCACGTCCATCGCCGCCACGGTTTTGCCGTCGTCGTTCATACGCATATAGAACGCTTTAATATCTTTCGGGTAGTTCTTCACCACCACCGGCGCTTTAAAGTGTTTCTCCGCCAGATAACGCTCGTGTTCGGAAGAGAGATCGACACCCCATGACACCGGGTTCTCGAAGCTCTGGCCGCTTTTCAGCAGGATGTCGACGGCGTCGGTATAGTCTACCTGGGCGAAATCCGTGGTGATGAAGCGCTCCAGACGGGCGATGGCTTCTTTATCCACGCGATCGGCGAAGAACGCCATATCATCAGCACGCTCTTCCAGTACCGCTTTAAACACATACTTCAGCATCGCTTCCGCCAGGGCAGCCGCATCGTCCAGCGTAGCGAACGCCACTTCCGGCTCCAGCATCCAGAATTCCGCTAAGTGACGGCTGGTATTCGAGTTTTCAGCACGGAACGTTGGACCAAAGGTATACACTTTGGACAGCGCACAGGCGTAGGTCTCGGCGTTCAGCTGGCCGGAAACGGTCAGGAAAGCCTCTTTACCAAAGAAGTCTTTATCAAAATCGACTTTGCCCTGCGGGTCGCGCGGCAGGTTTTCCAGATCCAGCGTTGAGACGCGGAACATCTCGCCGGCACCTTCGGTGTCAGAAGCGGTGATCAGCGGCGTGGAGACCCAGAAATAGCCGTTTTCATGGAAGAAGCGATGCAGCGCCTGCGCCAGCGTATGACGTACGCGCGCTACGGCACCAACAATGTTGGTGCGCGGACGCAGGTGCGCCACTTCACGCAGGTATTCGATGCTGTGACGTTTAGCCGCCATCGGATAGGTATCCGGATCGTCCACCCAGCCGGTGACTTCAACCTGGGTCGCCTGCAGTTCGAATGCCTGGCCTTCACCCGGCGACTCCACCACTTTACCGGTGACGATCACCGAACAGCCGGTGGTCAGACGCAGCACTTCATCCTGATAATTATTCAGAGAATTATTGACGACGGCCTGAACGGGATTAAAGCAGGAACCGTCATAAACGGCGATGAAGGAAAGACCGGCTTTGGAATCTCTTCGGGTACGTACCCAACCACGTACGGTGACTTCACTGTCAACCGCGACACGGCCGTGCAGTACATCCGCTACAGGCACTACGCTCATAAAAATCTCTCTATATAAATGAAGATGGAGTGAAATAAGCCCCATTCCGGGGTTTAGCTATGTTACTTGCGAGCCACCAGGAAACAAGCAAAATTGCCGGGGAATAAAGAGATTTTCTGGCGCAGAGCAGGGCGCAGGCACCCTGCTCAGGCCAATTAGCTGGCGCGTTTGACCAGCGGCAGGTCGAAGGCTTTGCGCAGGGCGCGCACGAAGGCTTTATCCTGGCAGATGGTTTTACCGGGACTGTCGGAGAGTTTGGCCACCGGTTTGCCGTTGCAGCTCACCAGTTTGATCACGATATTCAAAGGCGTGACGCCGGGAATATCGCAGGTGAGGCGGGTGCCGATGCCAAATACCACGTTCGCACGCTGACCGAAATGACGATACAGCGCCAGCGCTTTATCGAGGTTGAGATTGTCGGAGAACACCAGCGTTTTGCTGAGCGGATCGATATTCAGCCGCTGATAATGCGCAATGGCTTTTTCTCCCCACTCCACCGGATCGCCCGAATCATGGCGCAGGCCCTGATAGCGATGGGCAAAACCGGGGCCGAAATCACGCAGGAAGGCGTCCATCGTGATGCAGTCTGTCAGGGCAATGCCGAGCTGGTTATCGTACTCATCCAGCCACGATTGCAGCGCCGCGCGCTGGCTGTTGGCCAGTACCGGGCTGATCTGCTGATGCGCCTGGAACCATTCATGTGCCTGGGTTCCGACCGGGTTAAGCTGCAACCGGCGCGCCAGATCGTAGTTACTGGTGCCCAGCAGCCACGGGAATTCGTTTTTCAGCGTGCTGACAATCGCTTCCTGCACCGCGCGCGAATAACGACGGCGCGTGCCAAAGTCCATCAGCTGGAAGCGCGACATATCGAGATCGCCCACCTGCTCACGGAAGTGCACCAGCTTCTGCTGCAGATGCGCCACCGCCTGTTCCGCGCCGCTTTCCGGCGTCCGGTGGCGGTGTACCACTTCGCTGATCAGCGCCAGCAGCGGCACTTCCCACAGAATCACTTCACGCCACGGGCCGCGAATCTGAATGCGCAGATGCCCGTGATCGTCGCGCACCTCAACCTGCGAGGCATCGAAGCGGAACTGGCGCAGCCAGTCGAGATAATCCTGCTGGAAAAACGGTAAGCTGCTGAGGTAACGATATTCGTCATCGCTCAGCGCCAGAGATTGCATGGCAGTAATGTGCGTGCGGATGGCGTCGGCATACTGGCCGAGCTGCTCATCGCTGCGGCAGCGAAATTCTGCCGTTACCGGGACATCGTAGTAACGATGATAAACGGCCTGCTGCATGTGAAGCTTATAGGCATCGGTATCAAGCAGCGTGGTCAAAATCGGGGAAGCGTGTCCAGTCATGGTGCGTTTCAGCATCCTCTTCCGCGGAGCAGAGCCCGGTATTCAACAAAGTCATAAAGACGCAGGAGTATAAAACAGTAATCACCGCGATCACACCATAATTGCAGGTGACAGGTCGAGGGTCATTTGTGCCATTGTTAATGAATTGTAGACTTTTGGCGCAACGCACGCATTGTGCGTGGCAACCCGGGCGCAACCCGCTTAGACTCTGAGGGTTGACTATATTAACGATGCGAGAAGGATTTATGACGCAACAGCCGCAAATTAAATATCGCCACGACTACCGGGCGCCGGACTACACCATCACCGATATCGACCTGACGTTTGATCTTGATGCGGCGACCACGCGCGTCACCGCCGTCAGTCACGTAAAACGCCTTGGCGCGCAGCAGGCTGAACTGCGTCTGGACGGTGAGGCGCTGACGCTGCTGTCGCTGGCGGTGGATGGCAATCCGTGGCCGCACTACCGCGAAGAGCAGGGCGCACTGATCATCAGCCAGCTGCCGGACAACTTTACCCTGACCATTATTAATGAAATCCATCCGGATAAAAACACCGCGCTGGAAGGGCTGTATAAATCCGGCGAGGCGCTCTGCACCCAGTGTGAAGCCGAAGGCTTCCGGCATATCACCTGGTATCTCGATCGCCCGGACGTGCTGGCGCGCTTCACCACCACCCTCATCGCCGACGCGGCTAGCTATCCGTACCTGCTGTCCAACGGCAACAAACTGGAGAGCGGTCAGCACGAGGATGGGCGTCACTGGGTGAAGTGGCAGGATCCGTTCCCGAAACCCTGCTACCTGTTTGCGCTGGTCGCCGGCGATTTCGATGTGCTGCGTGACAGCTTTACCACCCGTTCCGGCCGTAACGTGGCGCTGGAAATTTTTGTCGATCGCGGCAACCTGGACCGCGCGGACTGGGCGATGACCTCGCTCAAAGCCAGCATGAAGTGGGACGAAGAGCGTTTCGGCCTCGAATATGACCTCGATATCTTTATGATCGTCGCGGTGGATTTCTTCAACATGGGCGCGATGGAGAATAAAGGCCTCAACGTCTTCAACTCCAAATACGTGCTGGCCAAAGCGGAAACCGCCACCGACAAAGACTATCTCGGCATTGAAGCCGTGATTGGTCACGAATATTTCCACAACTGGACCGGCAACCGCGTGACCTGCCGCGACTGGTTCCAGCTCAGCCTGAAAGAAGGTCTGACGGTCTTCCGCGATCAGGAGTTCAGCTCCGATCTCGGCTCGCGCGCGGTCAACCGTATTGATAATGTGCGCGTGATGCGCGGCGCGCAGTTTGCCGAGGATGCCAGCCCGATGGCCCATCCGATCCGTCCGGATCAGGTGATCGAAATGAACAACTTCTATACCCTGACGGTGTACGAGAAGGGTTCGGAAGTGATTCGCATGCTGCACACGCTGCTGGGTGAAGAGCAGTTCCAGCAGGGGATGCAGCTCTATTTCGAGCGTCACGATGGCAGCGCCGCCACCTGTGATGATTTTGTGCAGGCGATGGAAGATGCCTCCAACGTCGATCTGTCCCAGTTCCGCCGCTGGTACAGTCAGTCAGGCACGCCGGTGCTGACGGTGCGTGATGACTACAACCCGGAGCTGGAGCAGTACACGCTGCACGTCACGCAGCACACGCCCCCGACCGCCGATCAAAAGGAGAAGCTGCCGCTGCACATTCCGCTGGATATCGAACTGTATGACGGCGAAGGCAAGGTCATTCCGTTGCAGCACAACGGTCATCCGGTTCATCACGTGCTGAACGTCACCGACGAGTTCCAGACCTTCATTTTCGACAAGGTCTATTTCCAGCCGGTGCCGTCGCTGCTGCGGGAATTCTCCGCACCGGTGAAGCTCGACTATAAATGGAGCGATGCGCAGCTGACTTTCCTGATGCGCCACGCGCGCAACGACTTCTCGCGCTGGGATGCCGCGCAAAGCCTGCTGGCGACGTATATCCGCCTCAACGTGGCGCGCCATCAGCAGGGCCAGCCGCTGTCGCTGCCGCTGCACGTCGCCGATGCTTTCCGCGCGGTGCTGCTGGATGAGCAGGGCGATCCGGCGCTGATGGCGCTGATCCTGACGCTGCCGTCAGAGAATGAGATCGCCGAGCTGTTCGAGGTGATCGACCCGCTGGCGATTGCCGCAGTGCGCGCGGCGCTGGTGCGCACGCTGGCGAATGAGCTGAGCGATGAGTTTTACGCGGTGTATCTCGCCAACCAGAGCAGCGACTACAAAGTCGAGCATGCCGAGATCGGCAAGCGCGCGCTGAAGAATGTCTGCCTGAGTTATCTGGCGTTTGCGGACGCGGAGCAGGCCAGCAAACTGGTGCAGGCGCAGTACGACAAAGCCAGCAACATGACCGATGCGCTAGCCGCGCTGTCAGCGGCGGTGGCGGCGCAGTTGCCGTGCCGTGATGCGCTGCTGGCGGCGTACGACGAGCGCTGGCATCAGGATGGTCTGGTGATGGATAAGTGGTTTATGTTGCAGGCCACCAGCCCGGCGGCTGACGTGCTGAGCAAGGTTCGTAGCTTGCTGACGCATCGCTCGTTCACCATGGGTAACCCGAACCGCATCCGTTCGCTGATTGGCGCGTTTGCCTCGGCCAACCCGGCAGCCTTCCACGCCAAAGATGGCAGCGGCTACCAGTTCCTGGTGGAGATGCTGACCGATCTCAACCGCCGCAACCCGCAGGTGGCAGCGCGCATGATTGAGCCGCTGATTCGTCTGAAGCGTTATGATGCCGACCGTCAGGCGCTGATGCGTAAGGCGCTGGAGACGCTGAAAGGGCTGGAGAATCTGTCCGGCGATCTGTACGAGAAGATCACCAAAGCGCTGAACGCGTAAGAAAAAAATGCGCAATAAATTGCGCCGCTACAAAGAGTTGCAATCCTCTGTAGCGGCGCGATTTATCGCGCGTCCTGAATTAGCGCTGCTGCGCGAACTGCAGGGGCTGCTCTGAGGTTCCCCGCTTCATCACCCGATCCAGCACCTCGGCCTCCAGCTCGGCAAGGCGCGCCGATCCTTTGCGGCGCGGACGCGGTAAATCCACCGCCAAATCCAGCCCGATCTGACCCTCTTCAATCAGCAATACGCGATCGGCCATCGCCACCGCTTCGCTGACATCGTGCGTCACCAGCAACACGGTAAAATTATGCTGCTGCCATAGCGACTCAATCAGGCCCTGCATTTCAATACGCGTCAGCGCATCAAGTGCGCCGAGTGGTTCATCGAGCAGCAGCAGGCCGGGACGATGAATCAGCGCCCGCGCCAGGGCCACCCGCTGTTTCTGTCCGCCGGAGAGCGCTGCCGGCCACTCATGTGCGCGATCGGCCAGACCGACCGCCGCCAGCGCCTCAAGTGCGGCGCTGCGCCACTCGCGGCCTTTCAGACCGAGGCCAACGTTATCGATCACTTTCTTCCACGGCAGCAGACGCGCATCCTGAAACATCAGGCGGGTATCTTCGCGCGCCTCGGCCAGCGGCGCGTTGCCCGCCAGCAGTTCACCGTGCGTGGTGGATTCCAGCCCGGCCAGCAGGCGCAGCAGGGTACTTTTACCGCAGCCGCTGCGGCCAACCACCGCGACAAACTGGCCGGCCGGGATGTGTAAATCGATATGATTCAGGATGGTGCGATTGCCATACTGCTTGGTGACGCCATTGACGCCCACCGGGGTACCGCGGTTCAGGCGCGCCGGGCTTAGCGTTGCGTTGCTCATGCGTTCTCCTCCTTCAATTGGTAAGCCGGATGCCAGCGCAGCCAGACACGCTCCAGCAGCTGTGCCGTTACGTCGGCCAGTTTGCCCAGCAGGGCATAGAGAATGATGGCGACCACCACCACATCGGTTTGCAGAAACTCACGGGCGTTCATTGCCAGATAGCCAATACCGGAGTTGGCCGAGATGGTTTCGGCCACGATCAGCGTCAGCCACATCAGACCGAGGGCAAAGCGCACGCCAACCATGATTGACGGCAGCGCGCCCGGCAAAATCACCTGAATAAACAGGCTCCAGCCGGAAAGACCATAGCTGCGCGCCATCTCCACCAGGCCGCGGTCAATATTCCGTATGCCGTGATAGGTATTGAGGTAGATAGGGAACAGCGTGCCGAGCGCCACAAGAAAAATTTTGGCTGACTCGTCGATGCCGAACCACAGAATCACCAGCGGGATCAGCGCCAGGTGCGGCACGTTACGCAGCATCTGTACCGAGGTATCCAGCAACCGTTCCCCGGTGCGCGACGTGCCGGTAATCAGCCCGAGAATCAGGCCAATCGAACCGCCAATGGCAAAGCCGATTGCCGCTCGCCAGCCGCTGATGGCGAGGTGTTGCCACAACTCACCGCTGGCCGCGAGATGCCAGAAGGTGATGACAATATTCTCCGGCGAGGGCAGGATGCGCGTCGACAGCCAGCCGGCCTGTGAGGCAATCTGCCACACCACCACCAGCAGCACCGGCAGCGCCCACGGCAGCAGGGCATTGCTCAGCTGTTTCTTGACCTTTGCCATATGCAACTCCTTAACTCTGCGCGACTTTTTGCGGGGTGAAATCATTGGCGACCGCTTCACCGTGCGCCTGCACTACGCGGGGTTGCGGGATTTCCGGCACGGCCAGGTCGAGATGAGGGAACAGCAGCTCGCCCACGCGATAGGCCTCTTCCAGATGCGGATAGCCAGACAGAATAAAGGTCTCGATGCCGAGATCCTGATACTCCTGCATACGCGCCGCGACCGTCGGACCGTCGCCCACCAGTGCAGTCCCGGCACCGCCGCGTACCAGACCGACGCCAGCCCACAGGTTCGGGCTGATCTCCAGCCGATCGCGCCGTCCGCCGTGCAGCGCGGCCATGCGCTGCTGACCGACTGAATCGGTGCGGGCAAAAGCCGCCTGCGCTTTAGCAATGGTGGCATCGTCAAGATGGGCGATGAGCCGGTCTGCCGCCTGCCATGCTTCCTCATTGGTTTCACGCACAATCACGTGCAGACGAATGCCGAAGCGCACCGTGCGCCCCTGCGCCGCCGCTTTGGCGCGCACCTGTTCAATCTTCTCTTTGACCAGCGCCGGCGGTTCGCCCCAGGTCAGATAGACATCCACCTGCTCCGCGGCCAGATCCTGCGCCGCATCCGAAGAGCCGCCGAACCACAGCGGTGGACGTGGCTGCTGCACCGCTTTAAACATCAATCGTGCACCGCGCACTTTGACGTACTTGCCTTCGTAATCGACCGTTTCGCCTTCACTCACCCGGCGCCAGACGCGGGTAAACTCCGCAGATTCGGCATAACGCTCGCGGTGATCGAGGAAAACGCCGTCGCCCGCCAGCTCTTCCGGATCGCCGCCGGTGACGAGGTTAAACAGCGCGCGCCCGTTGGAGAGACGATCGAGCGTGGCGGCCTGCCGTGCGGCCTGCGTCGGGGAAATCACTCCCGGGCGCAGCGCCACCAGAAAACGCAGGCGCTGCGTCACCGGAATCAGGGATGCGGCCACCAGCCATGCATCTTCACACGACCGGCCTGTGGGGATCAGCACGCCACCAAAACCGAGGCGGTCGGCGGCCTGCGCCACCTGTTGCAGATAACCGTGGTCCACCGGGCGCGCGCCTTCGGCGGTACCGAGATAATGGCCGTCGCCGTGGGTGGGAAGAAACCAGAATACGGATACGCTCATGATAAATTTCCTTATGGCCGGGCCGGCTGTGGCTGCCAGATGCGATCGGCAATGGTGACTTTGACCGGCATTAAATGGTTGGCATAAAACAGATCGGCAGTTTGCTGTTGGGCCTGCGCCGTGTGGGCGCTGACCGGCGTAATGGTGGTCGGAGGACGATGGTCAAGGTAGCTGGCGATCACCGGCTTCGGCAGGCCCATCGCCTGTGCCAGCAGATCGATACTTTGCTGGCGCTGGCTACGCGTCAGCGCATCGGCTTCGCTAAAGGTGTGCAGCACCTGCTGCACGAAGTCACCGTGCTCGGTAGCAAAGCTGCGCGTGGCGAGGTAGAACGAACCGGTCTGGTTCAGCTTACTGCCGTCCACCAGCACACGGACGTTGCCCTGCAGCAGCGCAGCGGAATAGTAGGGATCCCAGATCGCCCAGGCGTCAACATCACCCTGCTGAAACGCGGCGCGCGCATCGGCTGGCGTCAGATAAGTCGGCTGAATATCGTTAAAGCTCAGGCCAGCCTGTTCCAGCGCGCGCAGCAGCAGATTGTGCGAACTGGAGCCTTTCTGGAACGCCACTTTATGGCCTTTCAGTTGCGCCACGCTGTGGATGGGACTGTCCTTCGGCACCAGAATCACCTCGGCCTGCGGCTTCGGTGGCTCCGAGCCGACATACAGCAAATCCGCCCCGGCGGCCTGAGCAAACAGCGGCGGGATATCACCGGTGCTGCCCAGGTCAATGCTGCCCACGTTCAGTGCCTCAAGCATTTGCGGACCGGCCGGAAACTCGAACCACTGAATGTTGGTGGTCGGGAAGCGCTGCTCCAGCAGCCGATGCGATTTGGCCAGCACCATGCTGACCGATCCTTTCTGATAGCCGATACGGAATTGTGCTGGCGCTTCGGCAGCCTGAGCCGTGAGGGTCAGGGCAAACAGCGCGGTAACGGTCGGCAGCAGCCAGCGGGTTAACATCCTTTTCATCGCAGTTCCTTTATACAGCCTGAGCATAGGGTTGATGACGACGGTGCAGCGCCTGCCAGAAGGTTTCCAGCGCCTCATCAATGCGCTCGCTCAGCAGCGCATCCAGCTCAGGCTGGCGGTCGTAATGGGTGATCTGCGTATCACTGGCGAACACGCCGTGCAGAACTTCCTGCGCTTTCAGCGCGTTCAGCACCGGTTTCAGCGCGTAGTCAACGGCCAGCATGTGCGCCACGCTGCCGCCGCTGGCCAGCGGCAGCACCACTTTATGTTCCAGCGCCCGCTCTGGCAGCAGGTCGAGCAGGGTTTTCAGCGCGCCTGAGAAAGAGGCTTTATAAATCGGTGTGGCGACGATCAGCCCCTCCGCGAGCGCTAAATCCGCTTTAAGCGCGGTCAGTGCCGGTGAGTCAAAGCGCGCATACAGCAAATCTTCCGGCTGAAAGTTGTGAATGTTCCACGGAATCACCTCAACGCCACGCGCTTCCAGCGCCCGCTGGCACACACTCAGCAGCGCCGTAGAACGTGAAGGAAAACGCGGACTCCCCGCCAGCGTAATAACCCGCATGGTCACTCCTTATAACTGAAAGTTATTGATTAGCAATTATTGAGAACTGATGCGTTCAATCCTGACAGAGCAGGCGGCGAGGCGTAAATGATTTATCCGGCAATGGATAGCCGTCAGGCGGGAATAGCGCGCTCTTTTAAAAGAAGGGAAAAGCGCCTCTAAGGTTAATCTGAATTGCACCCGCAGATTGCCGGGTTTTCATTAGCGGCTTCCGTCACGGGCAAGGTGAGAATGATTAAAAGCGCTGTTGCCTGGTTAAATCAGAGGTGTAACCGTCGACACATATCGCCGGGCGCGCCATTGTCGTCAGGCTTAAGAAGAAATAGATGAGGTAATTTAAGCTGTAGCGAAGAAATGGCGGCCTAAGTTAAAAATTATCACCAGGATTTTTCTCACCTGCTGTTTTCGCTGCTCCATTTTAAGTTGGCCTTAAATTGAAGAGGAAGTGTGTCAAAACGTAGCCTTTTATTAAAATTGAGCCATGTCTCAACGTTTCCTGTTACGAGTATTGCTAATTTCCTCTGCGCTTAAGTGGGGCTTTCTTTAGTGACGCTTAACAATAAAAGGCAAATAAACAGCCAGCCTGGCAAGGGCCAATAGTCATGCCGTCGGCGGGCTGTTTATAATCGATTGAGTTTTCTTACGCTAAAAAAAAGTCACTGCCTTATTTGCGCTTAATTGGGCGGATTTTTGTCTGGCCATTATTCAGTATTATTTTTAGGGAGAGGAATATGGGAAGGTCTGCTCTGTTAGTGCACCCGGCTGAGCCGGTTACCGCTCAGCCCGCGCGCGTCGCGGCTGATAACGTTAATCCACTATTGTGTTATCTGCTGCAGCCGGATGCCGCGCACAGCCAGTTTACCGCTGTGCCACAGCCAGCGGCGGAGAGCGTCAGCGACGACGCGTTCTTACTGTTTGCCGCCGACGGCTTTGCGCCCTCTGCTGCACTGTTGCAGGAAGTGGCAACGCTCAGCCATCAGCGCCCGGAGCTCAACTGCATGCTGGTTTCACTGGCACCACGCGCACTGAGCAGCGGCCTGCAGCCGTCGCTGCAGCTGTTCCAGCAGCTGCAGGCGCAGCGCCTGTGGCAGCAGAATAACTATGCGGTCATCCTGCGCGCCGCGCTGGTGAAAAATGCCGCTCCGCTGGTACGCATTCAGGATGTGATGCTGGCCGGCCTGTTAAATACGCAAACGGTATGGCTGCTGGATGCTCGCGCTGAGCATGAGGTCACCACGGTTAATCCGCCACCCAGCTATCAGCAATTTATGACGGAGTATGAAAAGGTCACCCGTTTGTCACACTTTATTCCGGAGCGAAACCGTTATCGCCAGAGTTATTTACGCAGCGGGTTATTACAGCTGGTACAGCAGGAATTAAACGCTGAAACGCAGTTCTCTAATAATGTGCGGCACGCGGTGCGCTACTTTGCCGATCAGTTTTCACCGCAGAGCACAATGGAAAAACTGTTACTGAAACATCCCGACCTCTATTTCTCACTGATGAAAATGAGAAAAAGCCGCTGAGATAGCGCCAGCGTTAATTTTAAGAATTACTCCCGTGGGCGCTGAGGTATTTTTGTGTCACGCTGTTAACACTGAGAAAAATACCCAGACGCCAGAGTTTTTATGTCTATCAAACGTAACGCGATTGCCAACTATGTTGGCCAGATCTATCTGACGCTGTCAGGTATTTTAGTGGTTCCCCTGTATATTCAGCATTTAGGTATGGAAGCTTACGGTCTCGTGGGCTTCTTTTCTATATTGCTGACCTGGCTGCAGCTGCTCGACGCGGGCGTTTCAACCACGCTGATGCGCGAGGCGGCACGCTACCGGGCGAATCAGGCAGAATTTGTCTGGTTTCCGGCGCTGTTTGCCACGCTGACCCGCTTCTTCCTGTTCTCCACCCTGGTGCTGGTGGTGCTCGGCTGGCTGGCGACGTCATGGATCGCCACGCACTGGCTGGATGCGCAGCACTTGCCCGCCAGCGATGTGGTGGTGGCCGTGGCGATCATGGTGATCACCGCCGCGATTCGCTGGCGTACCAGCCCGTATCGCAGCGTGATTGTCGGTTTTGAGCATCAGGTCTGGCTCAACGGCGTGAACCTGATTATTACCACGCTGCGTACTTTTGGCGCGGTACTGGTGATCCAGCTGTTCCCGAATCCGCTGCTGACCTTCTTTATCTGGCAATTGCTGGTCTCGATTGCCGAAGCAGCCTGCTGTATCTGGAAATCCTGTCAGCTGGTGCCCCGCGCAGCGCGCAAAGAGAAGCGCGACGATCTGAAAGGCGTGCTCAAACCCTTTATCCGCTTTGCGCTGAGCGCCGCCTTCTCCAGCGCCGTGTGGACCTTTATTTCGCAGATTGACCGGCTGGTGCTGTCAAAAACCCTGCCGCTGAGTGAATACGGCTCGTTCACCGTGGTCGCCACGGCTGCGACCGGAATCCTGCTGCTGAGCAGTCCGATTATGCAGGCGATTGTGCCGCGCATGACCGGCATGAAAACCCGTCAGCAGGGCGATGCCGAATCGCTGAAGCTCTATCGCTATACCACCCAGGCGGTGGCAATTTTTATGGCCCCGCTCAGCATCACCATTGCCTGCTATGCCGGACCGCTACTGTGGGCGTGGACGCAGAAACCGCAAATTGTCGAAGAGATGGCGTTTGTGCTTAGCCTGTATGCGCTCGGCAGCGGCATCCAGGCGATCTGCGGCCTGCTGTATCACCTGCAATACGTCAACGGCAATTTGAAACTACACATGCAGGGATTCACCTGTTTTGCCGTCGTGCTGGTGCCGCTCAACATCTGGTGTGCCGTCCATTACGGGGCGCTGGGCACCGGCTGGCTGTGGCTGGGGCAGAATATCTTCTATTTAGTTGGCTGGGCGTGGCTGGTGCATCGCCGCTTTGCGCCGGGCATCCATTTCAGCTGGCTGACGCGCGACGTAGCGCTGATTTGGGCGGTGTCGGCGCTGATTGCCTGGCTCAGCACGCTGCTGCCCATCGAGTGGAACCAGAATCGCTGGATCAACCTGCTGTGGCTGGGGCTGATCGGGGCCTTTAACCTTGGCGTGTGCTGTCTGTTACACAGCCTGGTGCTAAAACGCCTGCGCGCGCCGCTTGTTAACGCAGAGGAAAGAGGATGAGCATGACATCACGCCGCACGCCGACGGTTTCGGTAATTATCCCTAACTGGAACTGCGCGCCCTGGCTGCCGGAAACCCTGGGGTCGCTACTTCGCCAGTCATCGCCGCCGGAAGAGATCATCATTATTGATGATGGCTCAAGCGATGACAGCGTGGCCTGGCTGACGGCGTTTGCTGCGCAGCATCCGCAGGTGACGCTGCTGAGTGGCGGACGCGGCGGCGTCAGTGCCGCGCGCATGAAGGGGCTGGCCGCAGCCAGCGGCGATTTCGTCTATTTTATGGATGCCGACGACTTCGTCTCGACCGAACTGTTCGCCGATTTCCGCCGCGTACAGGCGCGTCACCCGGAGATTGATCTGTTCTGCTTTGGCGCGAAGATGTTTTTCGACCTGCCAGCACCGCAGCGCCATTATCAGACCATCCATCAGCGCCACGTCAGCGGCCTGCTGCCGGGCGGCAGCGCCACGCTGCGCACGCTGATTCAGCATCAGTCGGCGCATCGGGTGATCTGGAGCAGCATCATTTCGCGTCGCCTGATTGACCAGCTCGATCTGCAGTTTCTGCCGATCCAGAACCATGAAGACGCGCCTTTTATGTTCGCCCTCTACCTGCAGGCGCGCGCGCTGTACTGCACCAGCCAGAGCTACTACTACAAACGCTTTATGCTGAGTTCACTGTCGCAGAGCACGCGCGACTTCTCGTGGGTGAAAAATTACTTTATCGCCCGCGCCGGCAGTGAGCAGTTCCTGCACCAGCAGCAACTGCCGTACGATGAGGCGCTGCTGGATGACTATTACCAGACGGTGATGCACGGCTGCCTGACGCAAATCCGCAAAAATCACATGACGGTGCCCGCCGAGTGGCAGCCGCAGGTGAATCAGCTGGTGCGTAAAGTGTTACAGCACAACGCGCGACTGAAACTGCTGTGGTATTGCCCGGCGATTTACAGCGGCTTACAGGCCTGCCGCGATCGTCTGGGACGCTATTCCGCCCGACGCTGATACCGATCAAATTGTTGCATCCCAGAGTAATTTACTTTTGCGCCAGAGCACCTTACCATTCTGGCGCACAAATTCCCGTGCACCCGACTTTCACGAAGCTTCCGCCATTCAGGAGAGTGCATGCTATATCCTATCGTCCGGCCGGCGCTGTTTAAGCTCGATCCAGAGCGCGCGCACGAACTCACCTTTCAACAGTTACGCTTCATCAGCGGCACGCCGCTGGAAGGGCTGATTCGTCAGTCGCTGCCGTCACGCCCGGTGACCTGTATGGGGCTGACCTTTCCGAACGCGCTGGGTCTGGCTGCGGGTCTGGATAAGAACGCGGAGTGCATTGATGCCTTTGGC
Source organism: Pantoea sp. SGAir0184 (assembly GCF_043544755.1). NCBI lineage: Bacteria > Pseudomonadati > Pseudomonadota > Gammaproteobacteria > Enterobacterales > Erwiniaceae > Pantoea > Pantoea sp. SGAir0184. The sequence continues at coordinate 2,724,798 of NZ_CP028050.1, read as the reverse complement.
GCCATGGGCTTTGGCTTTGTCGAAGTGGGCACGGTGACGCCGCGCGCGCAGCCGGGCAATGACAAACCCCGCATGTTCCGGCTGGTGGCGGCGGAAGGAATCATCAACCGCATGGGGTTTAATAATCTCGGCGTCGATCACCTGGTTGAGAATGTGAAAAAGGCGCGCTTTAAAGGCGTGCTCGGCATCAATATTGGTAAAAATAAAGACACGCCGGTGGAGCAGGGCAAAGACGATTATCTCACCTGCATGGAAAAGGTGTATGCGCACGCCGGTTATATTGCCATCAATATTTCCTCACCGAATACCCCCGGATTACGTTCGCTGCAATATGGCGAAGCGCTGGACGATCTGCTGTCGGCGATTAAATTAAAACAGCGGGCGCTGCAGGAAAGCCATCTGAAATATGTGCCGGTGGCGGTGAAGATCGCGCCGGATCTTTCTGAAGAAGAATTGATCCAGGTTGCCGACAGTTTAGTGCGTCACGAAATAGACGGCGTGATCGCCACCAATACCACGCTCGATCGTTCGCTGGTGAGCGGGTTAAAATATGCCGACGAAGCGGGGGGATTAAGTGGCCGTCCGGTACAGTCGCGCAGCACCGAGGTGATTCGCCGTCTGGCGCAGGAGCTGCAGGGACGTCTGCCTATTATTGGCGTCGGCGGCATTGATTCGCTGGTCGCGGCACGGGAAAAAATGGCGGCTGGCGCAACGCTGGTGCAGATATACTCTGGCTTTATTTATAAAGGTCCGGGTTTAATTAAAGATATCGTGACCCATCTCTAAGACATTTCTCACTTTCCCTGGCCGGGGGGTTTATTTCTCCCTCCGGCTCGTTTATATTTTGTCCTGTTCGTACAATTTTCAGCTTTTTCCTTAAAGCAATATTTTAAATTTCAGCGCCGTTTAGCGCAGCGTAAATCCACAGGGCACCCCATGAAAATCAAACCCGATGACAACTGGCGTTGGTATTTTGACGCAGAGCATGACCGGATGATGCTGGATCTGGCCGATGGAATGTTATTTCGCTCGCGCTTCTCGCGCAAAATGCTGACGCCCGATGCCTTTAATGACAGCGGTTTTTGCGTTGATGACGCTGCGCTTTATTTTACTTTTGAAGAGCGCTGTCGCCAGAGCGGCTTAAAAAGCGATCAGCGCGCCGAGCTGGTGCTGAACGCGCTGGTGGCCAGCCGTTTCCTTAAGCCGCTGATGCCGAAAAGCTGGCACTTCACCAGCCATGCGCACAGCTGGCAGCCCGTCGCGGGCGATATGGTGGCGGTAACGCTGGCCGACAGCGGCGAACAGGCACAGCTGCTGGTGGTCGAAAGCGGCGAGAATGCCGCGCTCTGTCTGCTGGCGCAGAGTGCGCTGACGGTGGCGGGCAAAGGGATGCAGCTCGGCGATGCCATCAAGATCATGAACGATCGCCTGCAGCCACAGTTGCAGGAGAGCAGCGCGCCCTTCGCCCGCGCGGTGTAGCACTTACGCCAGTTCGATATCTCCGTTCGGAATACAGCTGCAGCTGAGAATGGTGCCGTCGCCGCGCACCGCGCTCTGCTTCAGCGCCTTCACGTCACCCGACACCAGCGTCATTTTGCAGCTGCCGCAGATTCCGGCCCGACACGAGTAGGGAATGCGAAAGCCCTGCATCTCCAGCTGTTCCAGTAATACCTGCTGATTATCGCCGGCAAACTGCTGACCCTGATAGCCAATGGTCACGGCGGCCGGCGCGCTGCTGGCGGCCTGCAGCGTTTCCACCACCTCACCGGCACCGTAAGCGCGCGGCGTTTGCCGTTCCAGCACTTCAACCGTATCGCCGACGCGCACGATGCCGCTGTTAAGCGCAATCAGATTCAGGCCGAAATCGATATCTCCGCTGCCGTCCTGCGCGCTGCGGAAACGCTGCAGCGTGGCGAGCGGTTCGCCCTGCGGGTGCTTGCGACCGCTTTCGGTGCCGATGGTGGTAAACACGCAGCGGCTGCACGGCTTCGGCATCTCGAAGGTGATCTCGCCGATCTTAATACGTTTCCAGCTGTCCTCGTCCCAGGCGCTGGCGCCGCTGACGATCAGATTGGGGCGGAACTGCTCCAGCCGCACGCTGGCCGGACAGCGCTGCTGCAGATCCTGCAGCGACGCCATGTTGACCAGCAGGTAAGGGAAACCGTCAGCGAACCCCAGCGGGACCTGGTCGAAGCGTTTTACCCGGCGTGACGGCTCAGGGCCAACCCAGCGCAGTTGCACCGGGCGCGGGAAAAAGCCGCTCAGCCACTGGTTGATGGTGTCAGGCGCAATGCGCGCAGTGAACTGGTTGCCCCACACTTCCGTCGGTGCCGGCTGGGTGCTGAAATCGCTGAAGCGGATCAGCGCCTGGCTGCCGTCCGGCGCGGTGATGAATAGCCCGTCGGGCAGCAGGGCGGGCGTAAAACGCACCATCTCCGGAAACTGGCGGGCGGTAATAAAGGTCCCGTCCGCTTCGGTCACCATAAAGATGCGATCGAAGGCCAGACCGCTTTCCAGCACCTGTGCGTGTGACAGCTGCAAACCACGCATCGATTTAACCGGGTGAATATACAGGCGAGACAGGGTAATCATCACAACTCCGTACAGACAAAAAGAAGCTAACTTTATGACATAGGACGCTGATTCGCTATAATGCGCAACAATTTTAGCAAGAGTAAAAGTGACGATATGAATTCTCTGTTTGCCAGTACGGCGCGTGGGCTCGAAGAGCTGTTGAAAACTGAGCTGGACGCGCTGGGTGCGCAGGATTTGCAGGTGGTGCAGGGCGGCGTCCACTTCCGAGCCGACGACCGCGTAATGTACCAAAGCCTGCTGTGGAGCCGTCTGGCTTCACGTATTTTGCTGCCGCTGGGAGAATTCGGCGTCTGGAGCGATCTCGATCTCTACGTCGGCGCGCAAAGCATCCCGTGGAGCGAGCTGTTTGACAGCAACACCACGTTCGCCATCCACTTCAACGGCACTAATGAGGTGATTCGCAACAGTCAGTTTGGTGCGCTGCGCATCAAAGATGCGATTGTCGATAGCTTTACCCGGCAGAATCTGGAGCGGCCGAGTGTCGATCGCGAGCAGCCGGGCATCCGCATCAACGCGTGGCTGAACAAAGATCGCGTTAGCATCGCGCTGGATCTGAGTGGCACCGCACTGCACCAGCGCGGCTATCGCCAGCAAACCGGCCAGGCACCGCTTAAAGAGAACCTGGCGGCGGCGATTGTGATGCGCTCCGGCTGGCAGAACGGCACGCCGCTGGTCGATCCGATGTGCGGCTCCGGTACGCTGCTGATTGAAGCGGCGCTGATCGCCTGCGATCGCGCGCCAGGCCTGCTGCGTTCGCATTGGGGCTTCAGCCGCTGGAAACGCCACAACAATGCACTGTGGCAGGAAGTCCGCAGCGACGCGCTGCAGCGTGCGCGCGCCGGCACGGCCGCCACCACGTCACGCTTCTTTGGCTATGATAATGATGGTCGCGTGCTGGAGTGGGCACGTGCCAACGCGCGCCGCGCCGGCGTGTTCGATCTGTTCACTTTTGCGCAGCAGGATGTGCTGCAGCTGAAAAATCCGCTGGCAGGCGAAGAGGTCAGCGGTACGGTGCTGAGTAACCCGCCGTACGGTGAGCGTCTGGAGAGCGAGCCGGCGCTGATTGCGCTGCACAGCCAGCTGGGCCGCATCATGAAACAGCAGTTTGGCGGCTGGAATTTGTCGCTGTTCAGCGCCTCACCCGAGCTGCTCAGCTGCCTGCAGCTGCGCGCCGATCGCCAGTTTAAAGCGAAAAACGGTCCGCTGGAGTGCGTACAGAAGAACTACCAGCTGGCGGAGAACAGCGCCGAAGGCGGCGCACAGATTGCCGAAGACTTTGCTAACCGCCTGCGTAAGAACAGCAAAAAACTGGACAAGTGGGCGCGCCAGTCGAATATTGACTGCTACCGTCTGTATGACGCCGATCTGCCGGAGTATAACGTGGCGGTCGATCGCTACGCCGACTGGGTGGTGGTTCAGGAGTACGCGCCGCCGAAAACCGTGGATGCGACCAAAGCGCGTCAGCGCCTGTTTGACGTGATCGGTGCCACGCTGAGTGTACTGGAGATGCCGGCCAATCGACTGGTGCTGAAAACCCGCGAACGGCAGAAGGGCAAAAACCAGTACCAGAAGCTGAGCGAGAAGGGCGAATTCTTTGAAGTGCAGGAGTTTAACGCGCGGCTGCTGGTGAACCTGACGGATTATCTCGATACCGGCCTGTTCCTCGACCACCGTATCGCGCGCCAGATGCTGGGCCAGATGAGCCAGGGTAAAGATTTCCTTAACCTGTTCTCCTACACCGGTAGCGCCAGCGTGCACGCCGGGCTGGGCGGCGCCAAATCCACCACCACGGTTGATATGTCGCGCACCTATCTGGAGTGGGCCGAACGTAACCTGCGCCTGAACGGATTAACCGGGCGCCAGCATCGCCTGATGCAGGCGGACTGCCTGAGCTGGCTGCGCGAAAGCGATGAGCAGTTCGATCTGATCTTTATCGATCCGCCGACCTTCTCCAACTCCAAACGCATGGAAGATGACTTCGATGTGCAGCGCGACCACCTGATGCTGCTGCAGAACCTGAAGCGCATGCTGCGTCGCGGCGGCACCATTATGTTCTCCAACAACAAGCGCGGCTTCAAAATGGATCTGGACGGCTTGCAGCGTCTGGGTCTGCAGGCGCAGGAAATTACGCAAAAAACGCTGTCGCAGGACTTTGCGCGCAACCGTCAAATTCACAACTGCTGGCTGGTAAGCCACGCCGGTAAGGAATAAGTTTTATGTCACTGATCAGTATCCATGGCGCTTACCTGTCGTTCAGCGATGCGCCGCTGTTGGATAACACCGAACTGCATATCGAAGAGGGCGAGCGCGTCTGTCTGGTTGGGCGCAACGGCGCCGGTAAATCGACGCTGATGAAAATCATCAACGGCGAACAGCCGCTGGATGACGGCCGCATTATTTATGAGCAGGATTTGGTGGTCGCGCGGCTGCAACAGGACCCGCCACGCAATATCACCGGTTCGGTGTACGACTTCGTTGCCGAAGGCGTGGCCGAACAGGCTGAGCACCTTAAGGCGTATCACGCCATATCGCACCTGGTGATGGAAGATCCGAGCGAGAAAAACCTCAACGAAATGGGGCGACTGCAGACGATTCTCGACCATCACAACCTGTGGCAGCTCGACAGCCGCATCAACGATGTGTTGCAGCAAATCGGGCTGCAGGCGGACACCGAGCTGTCGTCACTCTCCGGTGGCTGGCTGCGTAAAGCCGCGCTGGGCCGAGCGCTGGTCAGTAACCCGCGCGTGCTGATGCTCGACGAACCGACTAACCATCTCGATATTGAAACCATCGACTGGCTGGAAAGCTTCCTGAAAACCTTCAACGGCAGCATCGTGTTTATTTCGCACGACCGCTCGTTTATCCGCAATATGGCGACGCGCATCGTCGACCTCGATCGCGGCAAGCTGGTGTCATGGCCGGGCGATTACGATCAGTTCCTGCTCGGCAAAGAGGAAGCGCTGCGCGTTGAAGAGATGCAAAACGCCGAATTCGACCGCAAGCTGGCGCAGGAAGAAGTGTGGATTCGCCAGGGCATCAAAGCGCGTCGCACCCGTAACGAAGGCCGCGTGCGCGCGCTGAAAGCGCTGCGTCGTGAACGCTCCGAACGGCGTGACGTGATGGGCAAAGCCAATATGCAGGTCGGTGAAGCGGCGCGTTCCGGCAAAATCGTCTTTGAGCTGGAAAACGTGGATTACGGCGTTGACGGCAAAACGCTGGTGAAGGATTTCTCCACCCAGGTGCAGCGCGGCGACAAAATCGCCCTGATTGGCCCGAACGGCTGCGGTAAAACCACGCTGCTGCGCCTGATGCTCGGCCAGCTGAAGGCAGATGCCGGTCGCGTGCACTGCGGCACCAAACTGGAAATCGCCTACTTCGATCAGCACCGCGCGGAGCTGGATCCGGATAAAACCGTGATGGACAACCTGGCGGAAGGCAAACAGGAAGTGATGGTCAACGGCAAGCCGCGCCACGTGCTCGGCTATCTGCAGGACTTCCTGTTCCACCCGAAACGCGCCATGACGCCGGTGCGTGCGCTGTCCGGCGGCGAGCGTAACCGCCTGCTGCTGGCGCGTCTGTTCCTCAAGCCCAGCAACCTGCTGATCCTTGACGAACCGACCAACGACCTCGACGTCGAAACGCTCGAGCTGCTGGAAGAGCTGGTGGATGGCTATCAGGGCACCGTACTGCTGGTGAGCCACGATCGTCAGTTTGTGGATAACACCGTGACCGAATGCTGGATCTTTGAAGGCAACGGCGAGATCGGTACCTTCGTCGGTGGCTACCATGATGCGCAGCAGCAGCGCGCCGCTTACAAGCAGACCAAAGCTGCACCGGTCAAAAGCGCAGCGACTAAACCGGCAGAAAAAGCCGACGCCCCCAAACGCAGCGCAGGCAAGCTAAGCTATAACCTGACGCGTGAACTGGAACAGCTGCCGCAAAAGCTGGAGCAGCTGGAGACGCGTATCGGTGAGCTGCAGGCGCAGATGAGTCATCCGGATTTCTTCAGCCAGCCGCACGACAAAACGCAGCCGGTGCTGGATGCGCTGGCGCAGGCGGAGCAGGAGCTGGAAACCACCTTTGAACGGTGGGAAGAGCTGGAAGCGCTGAAAAACGGCGCATAACGCAGAGGGAGTCAGCATGTGTGCCACGCATCAGACGCAGCACTGGATGCTCTGTCCGCAGTGTGATTTAACCGTAAAACTGCCCGCCGTACCGGTGGGCAGCCGTGCGCGCTGTCCGCGCTGTCACACCACGCTGGTGGCTAACTGGCACGAACCGCGTAAACGTCCCACCGGCTATGCGCTGGCGGCGCTGTTTATGCTGTTGCTGGCCAATCTGTTTCCGTTTATCAGCATGCATGTGGCCGGTCTCAGCAGCCAGATCTCGCTGATGGCCATTCCGCAGGTGATGGATCGCGAGGATTATCGCAGCCTCGCCACGCTGTTCCTGCTGTTTGTGCAGGGCATTCCGGCTTTCTGCATGATCGCCATTCTGCTGCTGGTCAATCCGGTGCGCCTGCCGCACAGCCTGCGACTCGGGCTGGCACGCATTCTGTTTCAATTGCGCAGCTGGGGTATGGCGGAAATTTTCATGGCCGGCGTGCTGGTCAGCTTCGTCAAACTGATGGCCTATGGTGAAATTGGCCTTGGCAGCAGCTTCTGGCCGTGGTGCCTGTTTTGTCTGCTGCAGCTGCGTGCGTTTCAGTGCGTCGATCGCCGCTGGGTCTGGCAGCGCATCGATCCGCTGCCGCCGCTGGCGCAAACGCCGCAGGCGGGCATCAGCGGACTGAAGCAGGGGCTGCGCAGCTGTCCGTGCTGCACCGCGATTCTGCCAGTCGCGCAGAGAACCTGTCCGCGCTGCGGCGTAAGCGCCGCGCCACGCAGGCAGCACAGCCTGCAGTGGACGCTGGCGCTGCTGATCACCTCGGTGATGCTGTATATCCCGTCGAATATTATGCCGATCATGGTGACCGAAACGCTCGGCTCGCAGTATCCGTCCAACATTATGGCCGGCGTGATTTTGCTGTGGAGCGATGGCTCCTGGCCGGTGGCGCTGGTGATTTTTATCGCCAGTATTATGGTGCCTTCGCTGAAGATGGTGGCGATTGGCTGGCTGTGCTGGCACGCCAGCGGTCGCGGCCGGCGCGACAGCGAGGAGATGCACCTGATTTATGAGGTGGTGGAGTTTGTTGGCCGCTGGTCAATGATTGATGTGTTTGTGATCGCTGTGCTTTCTGCGCTGGTGCGCATGGGCCAGCTGATGAGTGTTTACCCTGCGCCAGGCGCGCTATTGTTTGCGCTGGTGGTGATTCTGACTATGTTCGCCGCCATGACGTTTGATCCGCGCCTGATTTGGGATCGCCTACAGGAAACTGAACGTAAGGAGCCGCGTCTTGACGGACAACCAACACGGCATTGCTAACGTCGACCAGATTAAACGCTGGTCGCCGGTGTGGATCGTACCTATCGTCACGCTGTTAATCGGCGGATGGATTCTGTTTTATCACTTCAGCCATCAGGGACCGCAGGTCACGCTGATCACCGAAAACGCCGAAGGTATTGTTGCCGGTAAAACCACCATTAAAAGCCGCAGCGTCGACGTGGGCACCGTCGAAAGCGCGGTGCTGACGGACGATCTTCACCATGTGGAGATCACCGCGCGCCTGAATGCCGGCATGGAAAAACTGCTGCATAAAGACAGCGTGTTTTGGGTGGTGAAGCCGCAGATTGGCCGGGAAGGGGTGACGGGCCTCGGTACGCTGCTTTCCGGCGCCTACATTGAACTGCAGCCCGGCGCCAAAGGGGATAAGCCAGAGCACTATCAGCTGCTCGATGCGCCGCCGCTGGCACCGCCGGATGCCAAAGGTATTCGCGTCATCCTCGACAGCAAAAAAGCCGGCCAGCTTAATCCGGGCGATCCGGTGCTGTTCCGCGGCTATCGCGTCGGCACGGTGGAAACCAGCACCTTTGATACCGACAAGCGCATGATGACCTATCAGCTGTTCATCGCCGCGCCTTACGATCGGCTGATTACCACCAACGTGCGCTTCTGGAAAGACAGCGGTATTGCGGTGGATATGTCCGCTTCCGGTATGCGCGTCGAAATGGGCTCGCTGACGACCCTGTTTAGCGGTGGTGTGAGCTTTGACGTGCCGGACGGCTGGGAACTCGGCGAGCTGGCCAAAAACCAGGACGATTACCATCTGTATGATGACCAGCGCAGCATTCAGGATTCGCTGTACACCAAACACACTGATTTCCTGATGTTCTTCAGCGACTCGATTCGTGGTCTGCAGGTTGGTGCGCCAGTCGAGTTCCGCGGCATTCGTCTCGGTACTGTGGCTCAGGTGCCTTACATGATCCCGGGCGTGAATCAGGCGCTGAACACCGATTACCGCGTGCCGGTACTGATCCGCATCGAGCCGGACCGCTTTATCAGCCGTCTGGGGGGCGACTTCAATCTTGAACAGCATCTGCAGGATGGTAAGAAACGCGGCCTGCGCGCCACGCTGAAAACCGGCAACCTGCTGTCCGGTGCGCTGTTTGTCGATCTCGACTTCTATGACAATGCACCGGCTTACAAAGGACCGAACGAAGTGGCGGGGCTGGAAGTGATTCCGACCGTGAGCGGCGGCCTGAGCCAGATTCAGCAGAAACTGATGGCGGCGCTGGATAAGATCAACGCGCTGCCGCTCAACCCGATGATCAACCAGGCCACCGGCACGCTGAAAGAGAGCCAGCGCACCCTGCAGCAGCTGCAGAAAACGCTGGATAACCTCAATCAGATCACCGCCAACCCGGCGATGAAAACGCTGCCGGCCGATATGCAGCAAACCCTGCGCGAGCTTAATCGCAGCATGAAGGGGCTGCAGCCGGGATCGCCAGCCTATAACAAACTGGTGGGCGATATGCAGCGCCTTGACCAGGTGCTGCGCGAATTGCAGCCGGTGCTGAAAACGCTCAACAGTAAGAGCAACGCGCTGGTATTTGAAGCCAAACCGGGTCAGGATCCGCAGCCAAAGAGGGCGAAACAGTGAAAAAAGGGCTGATTATCGGTGCTGTGCTGCTGCTGGCGGGCTGCAGCAGCACCATCGACACCACTTATTACCAGCTGCCTGCGGGCAGCAATATGGCGCGCGTCAGCAGTGACGCCTCCGCCAGCCAGCCGATGATTTGGGTTGAACAGGTGAGCGTGCCGGATTATCTCGCCGGCAACGGACTGGTTTATCAAACCAGCGACGTGAAGTACGTGATTGCCGCCAATAATCTGTGGGCCAGTCCGCTCGACCAGCAGCTGCAGCAGACACTGGTGAGTAACCTCGGCCAGGCGTTGCCCGGCCGGCTGGTGGCCAGTCAGCCGCTGGGTGACACGCACGATACGCTCAGCGTGCACGTCACCGGCTTCCATGGTCGCTATGACGGCAAGGTGGTAGTAAGCGGTGAATGGCTGTTACAACATCAAGGCCGGCTTATCAAACATGGCTTTAATCTGACGCTGCCGCAGACCGAAGATGGCTACGATGCGCTGGTGCGCACGCTGGCGCTCGGCTGGCAGCAAACGGCACAGCAGATCGCTAACAGCGTGGTGACGCTAAATTAGGATTTGTTCGATGCTTATGCTAAGTCCCTGATTTGCCGTTATGTGACGGCGCGCAAATCAGGGACTTTTTTATTGCGGAATCAGCCAGATATGGCGGCGGCACTGAGGGATTTGTGTCGATTTCACGGCAAATTGATGACATTGGCGTGAATTTTGCGCATTGACCTTTCACCCACCACAGGTTAGAACATTACTGTGGTTGAACATTAATTCACCACTCTTTCTTTCCACCAGATTCCACCAGACCTGAAATGAGGGAAACGAGGTATGAAGAGACAGAAGAGAGACCGCCTGGAACGAGCACATTCACGAGGCTATCAGGCAGGCATTACTGGCCGCTCAAAAGAGATATGCCCTTATCAAATGATCGATGCCCGGTCTCACTGGTTGGGAGGTTGGCGACAAGCCATGGAGGACAGGTCGGCGGTGGCTTAGGCACTGTCGGATGTCTGTAAACAGGAAAAAAACCTCCGCTGCGTGCGGAGGTTTTTGTTGGCGGGTCAGAACGCTGAAGTGTCTTTAAACAGGCCCACTTTCAGGTCAGTCGCGGTGTAAATCAGGTTACCGTCGACGAACACTTCGCCATCGGCCACGCCCATCACCAGCTTGCGGTTGATGACGCGTTTGAAATGAATTTTGTAAGTAACCAGCTTCGCCGTCGGCAGAACCTGGCCGGTGAATTTCACTTCACCCACACCCAGCGCACGGCCTTTACCTTCCGCACCCAGCCAGCCGAGATAGAAGCCAACCAGCTGCCACATAGCATCCAGACCCAGACAGCCTGGCATAACCGGATCGCCTTTAAAGTGACAATCAAAGAACCACAGGTCAGGGCGGATATCCAGTTCGGCTTCCACATAACCTTTATCGAATTTGCCGCCGTCTTCGGTCATTTTGACCACGCGGTCCATCATCAACATGTTGTCAGACGGAAGCGGTGGGCCATTCTCGCCAAACAGTTCGCCGCGACCAGAGGCAATCAGGTCTTCTTTGCTATAGGATTCGCGTTTATCTACCATGTTCTCAATATGCCTTCTTTTAGTGAAGCCCGAATATTAGCGAACAGTTGTACGCTGGGCAATGTAATCAGCTGTGGTTGAACCAGTTGAGCCAGCGTAATGGCCAGGGCCGCGGTCGGTTTTCCTGCTGATTGAGCTGAGTAATGCGCTCCTGAATGGTGCTCAGCAGCGAGTCGCCGCTTTCGCTCTGCCAGGCAATACCGGTTAACAGCGGCAGCGCTTCGTCAACGCGCTCAATCGCCCAGATATGGAACTGGCCCTGCTGCACCGCTTCTACCACGTCTTCGCTGAGGCTGAGATGGCGGACGTTGCTGGCAGGCAGAATCACGCCCTGTTTGCCGGTCAGCTCGCGCGACTGGCAGATATGGAAGAAGCCTTCGATTTTCTCATTCAGACCACCCACCGGCTGCACGTTACCAAACTGGTCCACCGAACCGGTAACGGCAATCTGCTGGTTCAGCGGCTGGTTTGCCAGCGCGCTGATCAGCACACACAGCTCGGCCAGCGAGGCGCTGTCACCGTCGACTTCGGAGTAAGACTGCTCAAACACCAGCGATGCCGAGAAGGGCAGCTGCTGTTCCAGCTCCAGCTCCGAAATCAGATATGCCTGCATGATCATCATGCCTTTGGCGTGGATGTTGCCGCCAAGCTCCGCTTTGCGCTCCACGTCGGTAAACTCGCCATCGCCCGGATGCACAACACAGGTGATGCGTGATGGCTCGCCCCACGGACGTGGATGACCAGGGAATTCAATCACCGACAGGCCGTTGATCTGACCGACCACTTCGCCTTCTGTTTCGATCATGATCTGATTTAACAGGATCTCATCGCGCATCCGGTCGGCAAGGAAACTCTCGCGCCACTGGCGTGCTTCCAGCGCCTCTTTCAGCGCCTCGCCATTCAGTGTCTCACCGTGCAGCGCGGCTTCCTGCAGCTGACGGCGCAGCCAGCGCGGGCACAGCGGCAGCGTGTCCTGATCGCCGGTCAGACGCACCGCTTCCTGGATCAGCAGCGGCCAGAAATCAGCTTCGGGTGGGGTCAGACCGGCCAGTTCCGCCTGGCATAGCGTCCAGCGGCACCAGTTGGCCATGTCATCCTCATCGACCAGCTGCAGATTCTCTTCGAACTCGCTGTAGAGCGCCATTTCGTGCACTTCAACGTCCAGCTCCTGGAAGCTGGCCAGCGCCTCGCGATCGCCACATAAAATCAGACGCAGCTGCAGCGGCAGTGAGGGAATGGTCACCGGCAGGGGACGACGCTCGTCCGGTGAGTACCAGTCGAAGCGACCCAGCTCGATCACTTTGCGCAGGCGTAGCCACAGCAGCGGCTGCGCCAGCAGGGTATTGATCGACAGAATCAGCGTGCCACCGTTAGCCTGATGCAGCAGACCGGGCTCCAGCTGTACGCGATCTTTATACTGACGCACGCAGCCAAACAGCTGCTCGGACTCAATCCAGTCGGCGTAATGCACGCCACCGGTGCTGGTGAAGGGACGGCTGGCATCGACAGGCGGTTGCAGGCTGACGTTGTCGCCCATCACATGGTAATCACCGCCGTACAGCGCGTCCTCGTCAGGCTGAAAGCGCTGCGCCGCCTCGGCAATCCACGCCAGATAATCACTGTTTTCCTGGCTGCGTAACAGCAGCAGCGGAAAGCCCAGCGTTTGATGATGTAAATGCGCCAGCGCATTCAGCAGACGCGGCTGAACCGCGGCAAGCGTATCGCTATCTTCCAGAGAGACGGTTGAGAAAAGTGATTGGTAGCGTGAGCTATCCGGCTGCAGGGCTTGCCACGTAAGTTGAGTGCTGGTCAAAATATTCGCATTAGTCTGGTTCAGGAAAAGCGCGATTATACAGGATTCAACCCGGTTAAGCACGGCGCACTTCCGGCCTGAACTGTGATGGCCGCAACATGTTTTTCCTTGCTGCATCCGGGAAAAAAGCTGTTATTCTTAGTTTGTTACGTGATCACGATGAGATTCCGATGAAATACCAGCAACTCGAAAATCTTGAAAGTGGATGGAAGTGGAAATACCTGGTGAAAAAGCATCGGGAAGGTGAGCTGATCACCCGGCATATTGAGCTGAGCGCTGCGCAGGCGGCGGTAGAGACGTTGCTGGCGATGGAGAATAACCCGGTTGAGGTCGGTGACTGGATCGCAAAGCATATCCATCCGGAGCTGGAAAACCGTCTTAAGCAGACCATACGCGCGCGGCGTAAACGTCATTTCAACGCAGAGCATCAGCACACGCGGAAAAAATCGATCGATCTGGAGTATCTGGTGTGGCAGCGTCTGGCCGGTCTGGCGCAGCGTCGTAACAGCACCCTGTCAGAGACCATTGTTCAGCTGATCGAAGATGCAGAACGCAAAGAGAAGTATGCCAGTCAGATGTCGACGCTGAAGCAGGATCTGCAGGCGATTCTGGGTAAAGGCGGCGCGGATAACGAATAGCAAAAAATGCGTGTGATAAAAAGCCAAAAAAAACCCCGCCGAAGCGGGGTTTTTTATTGCGCGATAACTTAAGCCTGTGGCTGAGTTACAACGTCTTTGATACCTTTCACGTCGATTTCTACGCGACGGTCTGGCGCCAGGCAGTCGATCAGGGCATTGCGGCCTTTCACGCTGTCACAGGTGTTGCCAGTAACTGGGTTAGATTCACCCATGCCACGTGCAGAGATCTTGTTAGCCGGGATACCTTTAGATACCAGGTAGTCGACAACAGACTGAGCACGTTTCTCAGACAGTTTCTGGTTGTACTGGTCTGAACCGATGCGGTCGGTGAAGCCCAGAACCACAACAGAACCGTCTTTCGGATCCATTGAGCTCAGCTGGCTGTACAGCTGATCCAGAGCCTGCTGGCCTTCTGGCTTCAGGGTAGATTTGTTGAAGGTGAACAGCACGTCAGACTTCAGAGTGAAACGCTTGGTTTCAACAACCGGAGCCGGAGCTGGCGCTGGGGCAACAACTGGTGCAGCAGCTTCGTCCTGACCGAAACGGTAAGAAACGCCGACGCTCAGCATGCTGTTGTCTGGACGCGCACCAACGGTACCTGCGTCACCGATGTTGTTAACCCACTGGTAGTCCAGGCGAGTCGCCCAGTTTTTGGTCAGTGCGTATTCAACACCAACAGCAGCCAGCGGAGAAACGCCGGTGTCGTGGTTGCTAATGCGGCCGTTGTCTGGGTTGGTCTGAGTTGAATCAGCACGCCATACCATGCCGCCCAGACGGGTGTACACGTCCAGATCGTCAGCAATTGGGTAGCTCAGTTTAGCTGCCAGCTGAACGCCCTGTGCTTTGAATGCGCCATTGGTCACGTTGCCTTTGTTCGGCATACGGCCCAGCCAGTCGTAGCCCAGCTCGAAGCCCAGGTATGGGTTAGCCTGGTAGCCCAGGAAAGCACCTGCGCCCAGCTGAGATTCGTGAGTTGGACCGTCGTTGTTTTCGTAACCGTTACCGTAGTAACCAGTATCGTGATACTGAGACCAGCCCAGTTTAGCACCGGTATACCAGGTGTCATCTTTAGGAGCGGCCTGCGCTACGGTAGCGAAGCCAGCCAGTGCCACTGCAATTGCGATAGCTGTCTTTTTCATTTTGCGCCTCGTTATCATCCAAATAGGCAATGAGCAAAAAGGTTGCTCTTGGTTGTAATCCTTCGCCGGGTCTAAACGCTCGCTTATGACTCTACCGAAAAAACGGAGGTTATTGAGCACCCTGGCGAGGTAAAGTCTACAACGAGATTGGAAACTTACAAGTATGATGTGACGTCAGCGGATAAAAAAACAGGGATTTATACACACATTTTAACAAATGACATGGCAAAATTTTCGCTACCAGAAAAGAAAAATGCGGCTAAGCCATTGTCATAGCTGGCGGGAAAAGAATCAGTGGCTTAGCCGCAACTTTGTGAAAAAATAGCGTGAGAAAAATCTTAGTTTTACTTAATGAAACAAATCAGAGGGAATTTTTGCGCTGTTTGGCTGTCTGGACAGAGCAAGATCCCGCCCCTGAGGACGCATAATCAATCCCAGCGCTTCGCCTTCGGCGGCTGCCTGCTCAAGTTCCAGGCGCTCTTCATTGCTCAATTCATAAGGAATCCAGGCGAGTACCACGCTGTAGTTGCCGGTGCGCAACGCTTTCACCATGCTCTCAACCGTGCTTAAACGCTCGGATTCCGTAATATGCATACTCTTTTCCAGCGGTAATCCTGACTGCTGCATCCAGCTGCGGTTCAGTTTGTGCGCTGGCGTCAGCCACAGCTGCCAGCGTGACTGCGTGCTCAGCTGCTTGAGGACCGGCAGTAACAGCAGCGGCATGATGCCGGGCTGCTCGCTATAACGCAGTTCAGTAATACCACCCAGAGAAGGTTGCGTTAAGCCCGTCGCAGCGAAACGGTGTGCACGATCAGCAGGGCCAGAGTATTGAGTACGCATATTTTAATCACTCAGTAATGAACTGTATGAATATACAGTAATGAGTTCCTGGATAAAGATCAACCTCAATTTCTGAAAATGCCTCGCAAATTCCGCACAAGAACCGCGCGTTGCCGCTTTTATTCATTGAACAGCTAAATCGTTTTTTCTATCTTCTAACCAGATGAATCTCTGAGCTTTTTATAGGAAATTTCCCGCGCAAGGAATGAGGAAAAGGGGACGTTATGAAGAAAAATAATCCGGTGGTTGAGCAGTCCAAAGCCCAGTTAGCGGCATTGGGAAAAATTGAATCGCGCACCCAGTTTGGTGGTTACGCGCTGGCGGTCGAAAAGGTGGTGTTTGCTTACATCAATGAGGATGCGCTCTATCTGCGCGCCAGCGAGGCGCTGCAGCACTATGCCGCACAGCGCCCGCTGGAACCGTTGATATATCGCAAGCGCGGCATGCCGGTGACGCTCAGCTACTACAAAGTGGATAAACAGCTCTGGCAGGACGCCGATCAGCTGCTGCGCTTATCGGCCAGTTCGCTGTCTGCGGCGCGCGCCGAGGCGGCGAACAGACTTGTCTTGCTCAGGCTGAAAGATCTGCCCAATCTCAGCCTGCGCATGGAGCTGATGCTGCACAAAGTCGGGATCAATTCTGTTCGCTTACTGTATGAAATGGGCTCGCGTCAGAGCTGGCTGAAGTTGCGGGCGGTGAATAAAGATATCGGCCTGAAAACGCTGCTGGCGCTGGAAGGCGCCATTTCCGGCCATCACCAGGCCGCTTTGCCGGCGGCGGTACGTGAAGAGTTAAGCGCCTGGTATCAGGAAACGCTCCGCCAGCACGCCGCGGCGGAGAGCCTGTTGCCTTAAGCGGCAGCGAGGGTGCGGCGCAGACGGGCAATTTCCGGCAGCAGCGCAACCAGCAGCCCCAGCTGCTGCAACACCAGCGGTGCCTGCGCCTCCTCACTGGTTTTCAGCGCGCTCAGGCGCTGCATCAGTGCCTGCTGCATCGTTTCCGCCTGCGCTTCGCTGACGCGTTCGATCTGCAGCACATCCTCGACGAAGCATACCGCGTCATCTAAAAGCGTCAGCAGTTCGCCCTGCGTCAGCTGCTCCCGGTGCGCGCCCAGCGCCGAGATGTAGCTGAGGAACGAGTGGTTGAGGCACATCAGACGGAACGCATTCTCGCGCAGCGGCGGCTGTTGCTTCAGTTCGCCGCTGATATTGGACACCACGGACGCCAGTTCCGCATCGGCGTTGTGCGCGTCACGGCGCGCCACGCGGTAGGCGAGACGGTTATCTTTACCCTGATGATACTGTTCCAGGATGGCATCAAGATAACGACAGTTGGCATTCAGCGTGCGATCGGCAACCGTCGTCAGCTGACGGAAACGCCAGTCAGGCCAGACAAACGCCACCGCCAGCCAGGCCAGGCCACAGCCGAGCAAGGTATCCACCACGCGCGGCAGGGCGACATCAAAGCCTTCACCCAGCAGATTGAAGCACAGCAGCACCAGCAGGGTGATGAATAGCGTCGCCTGCGCGTACTGAATCTGGCGGAAGGCAAAAAACAGCACGCCGCTCAGCACAATCAAAACTAACTGGCCCTCGATAGAGGGCACCAGCCACAGCACCGGCAGGCCAATCGCAATACCGGCCAGGGTTCCGCCAATACGCAGCGCCAGCCGCCGCCGTGTGGCGTTGTAGTTAGGCTGGCAGACAAACAGGCTGGTCAGCAGGATCCAGTAGCCGCGATGCAGGCCGGTAAGCTGAATGAAGGCGTACCCCACGCATAGCACCAGCGACATGCGCACCGCGTGGCGGAACAACGCCGAGGTCGGACTCAGATGTCGACTGAGGCGCAGCCGGATATCCGCCCAGCCACTCAAGCCTTCACGCGACAGATGGTGATCGCTCTGCGTCAGCGGTTCTGCCAGCCGCTGCTCTGATTCGATCGACGCCAGCTGCGCGTCAATGGCGCGTAAGTTGCGCAGCAACCAGAACAGCGGACGAATGTGCGTCGCCTGCGGATCGTTATGTTGCAGGCGCTGCAGGGCGGTCTCCAGCCGTTCAAAGCTGCGCGCAAAATGGCTATCGTGGTGCCACGGCTGGCGCAGCACGATATTCTCTGCCAGCTGGCGACAGGCCTGCGCCTGCATGTTCAGCAGTCGCTGAAAGCGAAACAGCACCTCGTTGTAGCGCCAGTCATCGCGCAGCAGGTGATATTGCAGATGCGACGAGCTGGCGCGCTCGTGAATATCCTGCGCCACAAAATAGTAATGCAGACTGCGCCGCGTGCTGCGCGAGCCGCGGTCGCCGCGTAAACGGCTCTGAATGGTGGTTTTCGTCAGGTTGAGCTGCGCCACCAGCTGACTATTGACCATCGCGGTGGCGATCAGCGCCGCGTCATCCTGCTCACCGCCGTCGGGATCAAACAGATTGGCCTTGGCTTCCAGATAGCGCGCCAGCTGGGAAAAGCTGGCGGCCAGCTGCTCCTGCACCGGGCGCACCGGAAACATCAGGTGGCCGATAAAGGTCAGCAGGTTGTACCACAGCGCGCCAATCAGCAGCAGCGCCGGCTGCATCCACCACTGCGGAAACAGGCCAATGCCCAGCATGGTGTACACCGCGATCAGCAGGGCACCAAACGCAATGGTGGCGTAGCGCTGCCCCAGCGCGCCCAGCAGAATAAATCCCCAGCTGGAGAGCGCCAGACCGATAGCAAACAGCCACGGGTGCGGAAACAGCAGCTCAACCGAAACCGAGGCAATGCAGAAGCACACCAGCGTGATGAGCAGGTTGCGCACGCGGCCGGTCCAGCGATCGTCAAGATCGGCCAGCGCCGCCGCCACGACGCCGAGCGTTAGCGGAATGGTCCACTCAATCTGCTGCAGCCACCAGGGAACGGCGGCACAGCCGGCTAGCGCGAAGAAGATGCGCAGCAGGTAGCGCAGGCTGCTGTTGAACAGATAACGGCGCCAGCCGGGCAAAGCGTCAGGCATCATCTTCAGCCTCAGTAGCGGCGCCGCGCGTTGGCTTCACGCGCCGCCTGCGCTTCTTCCACTGACACCACGCGACGACCTACCGGCCACAGCGCGATAGCGGCGATTTTAAAGTGGGCAATGCCGGTCGGGATACCGATGATGCTCAGACACTGCAGGATGCCGGTCGAGATGTGCATCAGGCACAGCCACCAGCCAAAGAAAATCAGCCAGAACAGGTTGAGGAAGGTGCCGCCGGCGTTCAGCACGTGGCTTTTGCTCTCCGGGCGCAGCACGTCAACGTGAACCGCTTCGTTGCCAAACGGCAGCAGGGACAGTTTGGTGATCTCCCAGCAGGAGCGGGTCAGCGGCAGGGTAAAGATCAGCACGATGCTGATCAGCGTGGCCAGCAGCCAGCCGAGGGTGGTGATAAAGCCGCCAAGAACAAAATTCAGAATATTAAGCACGGTGCGCATAACGCGATTTTCCTTTTGCAATCCGCAATATGTGTCGCCCAGTTTAGCGTGTTTTAAGGCTGGAGCGCTAAGGGTCTGACAGGTAAACTGCGCGATAATTGAATTCCACATGACGGTGCGGAGATGGAACTAAAAGCAACATCCATGGGCAAACGGCTGGCACAGCATCCCTATAACCGGGTGCGACTGCTGGCTGCCGGTGTGGAAGTCAGCGGCGATCGTCACGAATACCTGATCCCGTTTAATCAGCTGATCGGTATCACCTGTAAACGCGGCCTGGTGTGGGGCGAGCTGGAGTTCTTATTACCGGAAGAGAAAGTGGTGCGGTTACACGGCACCGAGTGGCAGGAAACCCAGCGTTTTTATCATTACCTGCAGCAGGCGTGGCAGCAGTGGAGCCTCGAAATGAGCGAAATCAGCGCGCAGGTGCTGAGCGCGCTGCAGCAGGAGATCGTCGCATTTACAAGCCAGGATCGCTGGCTGAAGCGCAGCGAGCTGGCTGCGGTAAAAGAGACCATCACGCGCCAGTTTTCCGCCTTACCGCTGCCGCTGGCACGGCTGGAGGAGTTTGATAACTGCCGCACGCTGTGGCGCTTTTGCCAGCAGTGGCTCGAGCAGGGCGAGAGCGCGATTCGGCAGCGCAACCGTGAGTGGAGCGCGCGGGTGATCAGCGATAATCACGCCTTCTTCTCCACCGTCGAAACCACGCCGCTCAATCCATCGCAGTGTGCGGCGGTGGTCAACGGTGAAGACGCGCTGCTGGTGCTGGCTGGCGCGGGCAGCGGTAAAACCTCGGTGCTGGTGGCGCGCGCCGGCTGGCTGTTACAGCGCAAACTGGCGCAGCCGGAGCAAATCCTGCTGCTGGCTTTTGGTCGCCAGGCGGCGGAAGAGATGAACGATCGGATCCAGACGCGGCTGGGTGAGAGCGCGATTCAGGCGCGTACGTTCCACGCGCTGGCGCTACACATCATTCGTGAAGGCAGCAATAAGCAGCCGGTCATCAGCCGGCTGGAAAGTGACAGCAGCGCGCGACGTCAGTTGCTGATCGAAAACTGGCGCGAGCAGTGCAACAGTAAAAAGGCGCAGGCCAGCGGCTGGCGACAGTGGTTGCAGGAAGAGCTGGCGTGGGACGTGCCGGAAGGTCCGTTCTGGCAGGATGACAAACTGGCGCAGCGTCTTGCCGTGCGGCTGGAGCGCTGGCTCGGCCTGATGCGCATGCACGGCGGCGCGCAGGCGGCGATGATTGACGATGTGCCAGAGCCGCTGCGCGACAATTTCACGAAGCGCGTCAGGCTGATGGCGCCGCTGCTGAAAGCATGGAAAAGCGCACTGAAAGCCGAGGGCGCGGTGGATTTCTCCGGGCTAATCCACCAGGCGATCGCTGTGCTGGAGAAGGGCCGCTTTATCAGCCCGTGGAAGCACATTCTGGTGGATGAATTCCAGGATATTTCACCGCAGCGGGCGGCGCTGCTCAGCGCGCTGCGGCAGCAAAATAAGCGCACCAGTTTGTTTGCGGTCGGCGATGACTGGCAGGCGATCTATCGCTTTAGCGGCGCGGAGATGAGCCTGACCACCGCGTTTCATCACTATTTTGGCGAAGGCGACCGCTGCGTGCTGGATACCACCTACCGCTTCAACGATCGCATCGGTGACATTGCCAACCGCTTTGTGCAGCAGAATCCGCATCAGCTGCGCAAGCCGCTCAACAGCCTGAGCAAAGGGAACAAGAAATCCATTACGCTGCTGCCGC
Source organism: Pantoea sp. SGAir0184 (assembly GCF_043544755.1). NCBI lineage: Bacteria > Pseudomonadati > Pseudomonadota > Gammaproteobacteria > Enterobacterales > Erwiniaceae > Pantoea > Pantoea sp. SGAir0184. The sequence goes on along the minus strand of NZ_CP028050.1, from coordinate 2,703,961 downwards.
AGGAGCAACTGGAAGCGCTGCTCGACAAGCTGAGCGGTTACGCGAAGCCGGACGAGCGCGTACTGCTGCTGGCGCGTTACCATCATCTGCGTCCGGCCATGCTGGATAAAGCCAAAACCCGCTGGCCGAAACTGCGTATCGACTTCATGACCATCCACGCCAGTAAAGGCCAGCAGGCGGATTTTGTCATCGTGCTGGGGCTGCACGAAGGGCGTGACGGCTTCCCGGCGCAGGCGCGCGAGTCGATCATGGAAGAGGGATTGCTACCACAGCCGGAGGATTTTCCGCATGCAGAAGAGCGGCGCCTGGCCTACGTGGCCATCACGCGCGCGCGTCAGCAGGTGTGGCTGATGTTTGATAAAGAGCGGCCTTCCGTGTTTGTCGAACACCTGCGCAAACTGGGCGTTGCGCAGAGCCGGAAGGCCTGAGCCATCAGGCTTTCAAACGTTCTGTCAGGTAGCGCTGATAATCGGGGATCTGGATGGTCACTTCGCTGGCAAACATCGGCGAATGGATAATGAAATCCGCGGTGGCGCGGTTGGTCGCTACCGGGATATTCCATACGGTGGCCAGGCGCAACAGCGCTTTGACGTCCGGATCGTGCGGTACTGCATTGAGCGGATCCCAGAAGAAGAACAGCACATCAATTTTACCTTCAGCAATCAGCGCGCCGACCTGCTGATCGCCGCCCATCGGCCCGCTGAGCATGGCATTCACATCCAGTCCGGTGTGACGATTGATCAGGTTGCCGGTGGTGCCGGTGGCATACAGCACGTGAGGTTGCAGCGCGTTTTGATTGATTTTTACCCAGTCCAGCAGCGAGGCTTTGCAGTGGTCGTGGGCAACGAGGGCGATGTGTTTCTGAACTTTCAGGGTACGAACGGTCTGCTCCATGGGGCTTCCTGTTTCGGCGCGTGCAAACGTAGTGAATGCACGAGTTTACCCCTGGCGTTCAGCTGCTATCAACTTGCGCGTAGGGTTTTCACCCAACTGATAAAACGCTGCCGCGTGGCGGCATCAACACGCTGCAGCCAGCGTTGCAGCGCGGGCATATTACTGGCGTCCTGCCATACCATATCCAGACTGAGACTGGCGTCCGGTACGCTGGCCGCCTGCAGCGCAAAGCGCGGCACGCTGGCCGCCTGCGCCGTACGGTTGTAATTGATCATCGCCTGTTCAACATTGCCGCTGCTCTCACCCGGCAACCGATCGCGAATGCTGGCTATTTCATTACCACGCTCATCAATCAGCTGAAAGTTTAACGATTTATCAAACAGGCTGCGTTCGCGGCGATTATTCAGCGCCGGCAGGCGAATCGCTACGGAATGGGCGTCGGCGGTGAAGGTGACGATCATCAGTTCTGAGCGGAAGTGGGTGGCATCGGCGCAGGGTTTATCCACGCGAAACAGAAACTGATGCTGACCGCGCTCCAGCTCAAGGCTGTCCGCGCCTTTCAGCAGCGAACCTGAGATTTTGCGCCCATCCAGCACCAGCAGGTCGATCTGCGGATCGAGCTTCAGGGTGATGGCATGGCAGGTTGCCGATACGAGCAGCAACAGCAAACCCGTAACAGCCAGAGACAGCTTCATTTCAACTCCCGGAACAGGGGAAAAAGGGCGATGTGTAGCAAATTATTACATTATGGCAGTTAATTTACATTTTAACATATTTATTCGTGTCGCCGCGCAAACTTTTCGTGCGCTGCGCTTGCACTTTAGCGCGCAATGGCATCTACACTCAGGCGAGTGAACAAGGAGAAAAACATGAACGATCAAACGATTCGCGATGTCCTGACGCAAACCCAACGCATCGCGCTGGTCGGTGCCAGCGATCGCACTGAGCGTGCCAGCTATGGCGTAATGAAATACCTGCTCGATCAGGGTTATGACGTGGTGCCGGTGAGCCCGAAGCTGGCGGGACAGCAGCTGCTGGGCCAGACCGTGTATGGCACGCTGGCGGAGATCCCGGGCAAGATCGACATGGTGGATGTGTTTCGCAATTCCGAAGCGGCATGGGGCGTGGCGCAGGAAGCGATCGCTATCGGAGCGAAAACATTATGGCTGCAGCTGGGCGTGATTAACGAGCAGGCGGCGGTGCTGGCGCGTGATGCCGGGCTGACGGTGATTATGGATCGCTGTCCGAAGATGGAGATTCCGCGGCTGGGCGTGACGCGGTAAATAAAAACGGCGACTCCGGGTCGCCGCACGATTAATGCCGCAGGCTGGGCGCCTGCAGCTGCTGGCGGATCGAGGCGGCCAGCTCATCCATGGATGGCTGTTCCGGATGTTCGAACGAGGTTTCGCCGGCCAGCTGAATCTCAGCGATATAGGTATGCACCTGTTCGCCTTCCTCATCTTCCATCACCACGTGATACCAGGGGGCCGCACGCAGCGATTCCGTTGCGCCAACCTCATCCAGCTGCGGATCGTCCAGCGAATACTCCGGGTCGACATCCACAATCACGCCGAGCACCCCGGAGAGACGGTGCCGTACCTGCTGTCCAATTCCAAATTTACTGGCAATCATTGTGACCTCCCAAAACTTTGCCCTGCCACCGATATGGGGGCAGGGACAGCGTTTTCAAGTCACAGTACGCGACAGGCAAAGCCTTTCAGATAAAGCCCTTCAGGATAGCTGGCGATCACCGGATGGTCGGCTGCCTGACGGAACTGCTCTATAAATTGTACATCACGACCGGCATCAACAGCGGCATCGGCGATAATTTTCTGGAACAGCTCGGTGGCCATCAGCCCGGAACAGGAGAAGGTCAGCAGAATGCCGCCCGGATTCAGCAACTGCATCGCCAGCATGTTGATGTCTTTATAGCCGCGGCAGGCACCCATCAGCTGGTTTTTATTCTCAACGAATTTCGGCGGATCCATGACGATCATGTCGAACTTCTCGCCGCTGTCGCGATAGCGACGCAGCAGTTTGAACACATCGTCACGCAGGAACTGCGCGCGTGAGACATCCAGCCCGTTAAGCGCCACGTTCTGTTTTGCTACGTCAAGGGCGTCCTGCGAGGTATCCACGCTGATCACTTCCCGGCAGCCGCCGAGCAGAGCAGAGACCGCAAAGCCGCCGGTGTAGGAAAAGCAGTTAAGCACCCGGGCATTTTCTGCGTAACGACGGGTGGCAAAACGGCTGTCGCGCTGATCGAGGTAATAACCGGTTTTGTGACCGCCCTGAATATCTATCAGCAGCTGCATACCGTGCTCGGTAATCGGCAGCAGCGCAGGCGGCAGTTCACCGCTTACCGGACCCTGCGCCAGCTCCAGGCCCTCTTTCTTGCGCACTGCCACGTCAGAGCGGTCGTAGATGGCGCAGTCGGGATAGCACTGCTGCAGCGCCGAGACGAGAGCCGGGCGCTGATACTCCGCCCCGGCCGACAGCAGTTGCAGCACGAGGAAGTTACCGAAGCGATCAATCGTGACGCCCGGCAGTCCATCGGACTCGCCGGCAATCAGGCGATAGCTGTCCAGCCCGTCGCGCTGCGCCAGCCAGTCGCGCCACTGCTGGGCTTTTTGCAGCGTGCGCACAAAGAAGGCGATGTCGATTGACTCATCCTGTTGCCAGCTCCAGACGCGCGCGCGAATTTGTGACTGAGGAGAGTAGGCGGCGCGGGCCAGCCATTTGCCGTTGCTGTCACAGATATCAATGGTTTCACCCGACTGGGCTTTACCTTCCATACGGGCAACGGCCCCGGAGAACACCCACGGATGGCGGCGGAGCAGGGATTTTTCACGTCCCTTAGCGAGAATCAATCGAACGGTCATGTTTGCTATGCTTACCTGAAAAAATGAGGCGCCATTTTCCGGTGGATGGCGGCAAAATGCAACGCACAAAGGGGGAGATCGCCATGGCGACGACAGGTTATAAAATCTGGGTTCACGGCAGGGTGCAGGGCGTGGGCTTCCGTTATTACACCCAGGCGCAGGCGAACGCGCTGGGCGTCACCGGCTATGCGCATAATCTGGCCGATGGCAGCGTGGAGGTGCTGGCGGCGGGAGAACCGCAGCAGGTGGAGTCACTGATTGCGTGGCTGAAGGCGGGCGGACCGCCCAGTGCCCGGGTCGATAAGGTGCTGGTGGAGCCGCATCAGCTGGCGGAGCGGCCGACGCGGTTTACTACCGGGTGATCACAGACACTTCGCCGGTTTTGGCAGGCCAGCGATTTTAGTGGCCTGTTTGGCCGGACCTTCCGGAAACAGGCGAAACAGATAGCGGCTGTTGCCTTTCTCTTCGCCATATTTTTGCGCCATGGCTTTGACCAGCATGCGCACCGCCGGCGAGGTATTAAACTGCTGATAAAAATCACGCACAAAGTGCACCACTTCCCAGTGCGCTTCACTCATCTCAATCGCTTCCTGCTGGGCGATGGCCTGCGCCAGCGCTTCACTCCAGTCGGCGCTATTTTTCAGATAGCCTTCTGCATCAGTGGCAATCTCTTTACCGGCAAAAATCACATTATTTCCTCATATCGTCAGCGCGCCCATTGTAAAGGCGGCGGCGGATAAAAAGCAAAAACCCCGCCGGAGCGGGGTTTAACGGTGCGTGCTTTACGTCTTAGTCACGGTTGGCGAAGCCCAGCAGGCTCAGCAGGCTGACAAAGATGTTGTACAGCGAGACATACAGGCTGACGGTGGCGCGAATGTAGTTGGTTTCACCGCCCTGAATGATGTTGCTGGTTTCCCACAAAATGGCACCGGCAGAGAACAGAATAAACAGGGCGCTGATCGCCAGGTGCAGCGCAGGCAGCTGCAGGAAGATATTGGCAACCACAGCCACCAGCAGCACCACAAAGCCGGCCATCATCATGCCGCCAAGGAAAGACATGTCGCGACGCGTGGTCAGGACATAGGCGGAACAGCAGAAGAACACCAGCGCGGTGCCGCCCAGCGCCATGGCGATAACATCACCCATACCGGCGGTGAGGAACGAGCTGAGAATCGGACCGAGGCAGTAACCGAGGAAGCCGGTGAAGGCAAACGCGGCCAAAATACCCGCCGGACTGTTCGCCAGACGATAAGTCAGGAACATCAATCCGTAAAAGCCCACCAGCATCAGAATCAGTCCCGGCGAGGGCAGGGCGTAAACGGTGCTGAGTGTGGCGGTGACGGCGGAAAACGCCAGCGTCAGGCCAAGTAAGAAATAAGTATTGCGCAGCACTTTATGGGTGCTGAGTAGCGACTGCTGCTGTGACGAGCTAATTATTCTGTCCATCATGCGCTCCTGTTAGAGAGAGAACACCAAATATGGCCTGAGAATACGCAACGGTCAGAGGACAGAAAAGGCGTTTTACCCATCTTTACGCGATAAATTGCTGTTTCACTGAGCAGAATGACGATTAAGACGGCAAAAAAATCATTTTTGACTGTTTTTCAGGCGAACGAATCATTGGATGCTTTACATCGTTCGGGGGGATGTTTATAGTGCGCCTCATTGCGGAGGGGTGGCCGAGCGGCTTAAGGCAGCGGTCTTGAAAACCGCCGATGGGAAACCATCCGAGAGTTCGAATCTCTCCTCCTCCGCCACTTCACACTCTCGCAGTGTCAGGTGACAAAACGATTTCAGGAGGGATGGCCGAGTGGCTTAAGGCAGCGGTCTTGAAAACCGCCGATGGGAAACCATCCCAGAGTTCGAATCTCTGTTCCTCCGCCATATACGAGAAGCCCGCAGCGATGCGGGCTTTTTGCTTTTCTGCATTCCATTCTTCCGAAAAACATCCTGATGCTTTTCAATCCGCTGCCGTAACCCGACGGCTAACGTGTTTACTGCTATAGTCGATTCACGGTTTTTGCAAACATCTGGCGATTTTCTCAGGCGAGCTGAGTTACACTGTGCGGTAATTCGCTCTTTGGCGAGCTAATCGCTTGAATGCCAGAGTGTTTCCCTGATGAATTATGGAATAGGCACAATGATCAAGAAACTGAGTCTTTGCGCGCTGTCAGTGATTGCGGCGCTGCCGATGGGTATGAGCGCTTACGCTGCGGATGGCGACATGCAGCTGCAGCAGGTCCTGATGCTGAGTCGTCACAATCTGCGTGCTCCGCTGGCGAATAATGGCAGCGTGCTGGAGCAGGCGACGAAAAAAAGCTGGCCGCAGTGGGATGTGCCCGGTGGAGAGCTGACCACCAAAGGCGGCGTGCTCGAAGTCTATATGGGTAACTATACCCGTCAGTGGCTGGCCCAGCAGGGGCTGGTACAGAACGGTACCTGTCCGGACAGCAGCAACATTTTTGTCTATGCCAACAGCCTGCAGCGCACCGTGGCGACCGCGCAGTATTTTGTCACTGGCGCTTTCCCTGGCTGTGATATCGCGGTTACCCATCAGGATGCGATGGGCACCATGGACCCGATCTTCAATCCGGTCATCACCGATGGCAGCGAAGCGTTTAACAAGAAAGCGCTGGCGGCGATGACCGCAGCCAATGAGAAGCTGGCGCTGAAGCCGGCGTTTCAGCGGCTGGAAAAAATCGTGGATTACAAATCGGCTCCAGCCTGTAACGGCAAGAAGCAGTGCGATCTGAGCAGCGGCGACAACACCTTTAGCGCGGACAACGGCAAAGAGCCCGGCGTGAGTGGTCCGCTGAAAGTGGGTAACTCCCTGATCGATGCCTTTACGCTGCAGTATTACGAAGGTTTCCCGGCGGATCAGGTTGCCTGGGGACAAATCAAAACGCCAGAGCAGTGGAAAGAGCTGGCAGCGATCAAAAATGGCTATCAGGATGCGCTGTTTACCTCGCCGGAAGTGGCGCGTGACGTTGCCGCACCGCTGGTGGATTACATCCGTAGCCAGCTGGTCGATCAGGATAAAGCCACCGCGCCAAAAGTCACGCTGATGGTCGGACACGATTCGAATATCGCGTCATTGCTGAGCGCGCTGCAGGTTAAGCCATACGAGCTGCCGGGTAACGACGAGAAAACCCCGATTGGCGGCCAGGTGGTGTTTGAACGCTGGCACGATGCAAAGAACAACAAAGATCTGCTGAAAGTGGAGTATGTCTATCAGACGGCGGATCAACTGCGTAATGCCGATGTGCTGAGCCTGAAGAACCCACCGAAGCGCGTTACGCTGCAGCTGGCGGGGTGTGACACTGACGCCAACGGCTACTGCAGCTGGGATCAGTTCACCAGCGCGCTGAACAACGCGCTGCAGGGTACGCCGCTGCAGCCAGCCGCACCGGCACCGGCCGCACAGCCTGCTGCCGCGCCGGCAGCCAGCGATGACGCACAGGCCAAAGCGGATCAGGCCAGCGCAGATAAAGCGGCGGCTGACAAAGCCGCGGCTGATAAAGCTGCAGCGCAGAAAGCCGCTGACGCCAAAGCCGCTGAGGAAAAAGTGAAGGCGGACAAGGCCGCGGCGCAAAAAGCGGCGGACGACAAAGCCAAAGCTGAGAAGGCCAGCGCCCAGAAAGCGGCAGACGACAAGGCGAAAGCCGATGCGGCAGTGGCGCAGAAAGCGCAGGCTGATGCAACGCCGGCGAAGCCGGAGGCGGACGCTAAACCCGCGCAACAGCCGGCAGCAGCCAGCAACTAAAACGCCAGCAGGGTCGCCATGCACGGCGACCCTGCTGTGTTGTTACCGGCTGCGCATTGACGCGCACCGCAGTGAACCGAATAAAACCACCGTTCAGTTCAACGGTGGTTTCATGCCGCTTAACCGGCTACCACGACCAGTTTCTGGTTAGCAAACTCCTTCAGTCCGAGATCGGACAGTTCACGGCCATAGCCGGAGCGCTTCACGCCGCCGAACGGCAGCTCAGCCGCGGTATCGCTCTGCGAATTGATAAACACCATGCCGGTCTCAATCTGCGAAGCCATATTGCGCCCGCGCGCAATGTCCCGCGTCCACACGGAACCGCCCAAACCGTAGTGTGAGTCGTTGGCCAGCGCCACGGCAGCACGGTCGTCCGCCACCACATACACCTGCGCCACCGGGCCGAAAAACTCCTGATAGTAAGCCGGGTTATCCGGCGTCAGGCCGGTCAGGATGGTTGGCTGGTAGTAGCAGCCGACGCCGTCGATTACGCGTCCGCCGCATTCCACGCGTGCGCCATGCGCCACCGCCTCGTCCACCTGTTTCACCAGCCGGTCACGTGCATCCTGTGACGACAGCGGCCCCAGTGTGGTTTTTTCATCTAACGGATCGCCGGGCGTAGCGGATTGCAGCGCCGCGCTAAACTTAGCCATAAAGCGATCGGCAATCTTTTCATGCAGAATAAAGCGCTTCGCCGCGGTACATACCTGACCGCAGTTGCTCAGCCGCGCCTGCGCGCCCTGACGCACCGCTTCATCAATATCGGCATCGTCCAGCACCACAAACACATCGTTACCACCCAGCTCCAGCGTAGATTTTTTCAGGTGCTTACCGGCCTGCTCGGCCACCGCGCTGCCGGCGCGCTCTGAACCGGTGAGCGCCACACCTTGCACGCGCGGATCGGCAATCAGATCGGCCACCTGCTGGTTAGAGATAAACAGATTGGTCCACGCGCCCTGCGGCGCACCGGCTTCCAGCACCAGCTTTTCAAACACGTCGGCACAGTGCGGCACAATGTTGGCATGTTTCGCCAGCACCGGGTTGCCCAATGCCAGGTTCGGTGCCAGCACGCGCATCAGCTGATAATACGGGAAATTCCACGGCTCGACGGCCACTACCACGCCAATCGGATGGTATTCGAGCCAGGCATCACCGACATCGCTGGGATAGGGCTGTGCCTGTAACAGCCTTGCCGCGTGTTCGGCATAATAGCGCGCGATGCTGGCGCAGATTTTCACTTCGCCGCGGCTCTGGCCAATCAGCTTACCCATCTCTTTGCTGGCGATGGTGGCCAGCTCTTCGCTGTGCTGGTCGATCAACTCTGCCAGACGATGCAGCACCTGCAGACGCGGCTGAATATCGCCTTTGCTCCACGGCGAATGGTAGAGCGCATCGGCGGTGTGCAGCGCCTGCTGCGCGTAGCTGTCATCGTGTGATGGCCAGGTTTTCAGCAGCTGATTATTGGCCGGATTAATGCTTTGATAGGCTGACATAAAGGCTCCCTGACGGCTAAAAATGAGAAGGCGGGACATGCCCGCCTGTGCTTCAGATGTTTTTGCGTTCGACCGGCTTATCGTCCCACGTCAGGACGTCCTGGTCGGTTTTCTCAAACGCGCGGAATAACACCTCATCGCTGCCTTGCTGGCGCCAGATCTCTTCGGCAAGCCGTTCGTCATAATTCGCCACTTCGAAAATTGCTTCAGCGATTTCCGGTGAGGTGTGACGTAAGGTCGCCCATTCGCCCACGTGGTGAGCTTTAAACTGTTCTGTTGCCATAACTCTCTCCTGTTGGGAATTTATCCTTTCAGTTTTACCGCCAGACCGGCGACGTATTGGCCCTGATAACGGGCAATTTCCAGTTCTTCCGCCGAGGGCTGGCGCGATCCGTCACCGCCCGCCAGCGTGGTTGCGCCATACGGCGTACCGCCACGCACCTGCGAAATATCAAACAACTCTTTGGTGCCGTAGCCGATGGGCACAATCACCATGCCGTGATGTGCCAGGGTGGTCCACACCGAGGTAATGGTCTGCTCCTGACCGCCGCCGGTGCCGGTAGACGCAAACACGCTGGCAATCTTGCCGTACAGCGCGCCAGAGGCCCACAGGCCGCCGGTGCGGTCCCAGAAATTACGCATCTGACCGGACATGTTGCCGAAGCGCGTCGGGGTGCCGACGATGATGGCATCGTACTGCGGCAGGTCGTCCGGTTTGGCTTCCGCCGCCGGCTGGTTAACCTTCCCGCCGACCTGAGCAAACCGTTCGGCATCCATACTTTCCGGCACGCGCAGAATGGTGACTTCGGCACCGCTCACGCTCTTCGCACCGTCCGCCACTGCGTTAGCCATGGTTTCGATATGTCCATACATGGAGTAATAAAGCACCAGAATTTTTGCCATCGTGTTTTCATCCTGTGGTGTAAGGAACAGAAAGAAGTATAGAAGAGGCTGCGCGCTATGCTGGTCAGCCGTTGAACAGTCACGGAGATCGCGCTGCGACTTCTGCCGCTAACCGCTTGTTTTTCAGCTGAATATCTCGCCATAAAAACGATGCTAAGCGGTTTATCTGTTGCAAAGTATGAATATGTGCCTGATTGTGCGCATCCATTGGCTATGCTTTAAGCGGGTGTGGCGAGATAGTGCGCACCTGACCTGACACTGTTAGCGCAGTGAAATGTCTTCACCACCTATGCTCAATACCTGGAGGAAATGATGGCTCAACATCGTGGAGGATCAGGCAACTTCGCGGAAGATCGCGAAAGGGCCGCGGAAGCGGGTCGAAAAGGCGGTAAAAACAGCGGCGGGAATTTCAGAAATGATCCGCAGCGTGCTGCCGAAGCAGGTGAAAAGGGGGGACGCAGCCGCGCAAAAAAATAGTGCGTCTGTGACGGTATCCCCGGCCGCCGGGTACGCCCGGCGGTTACAATGATTGCAATTTGCCCGGCTAATCAGCAAAAATGTGCGCCAGTCCTCTATTCTGGTGCATTATGTCTGCTTCCACTTCCCGCCTCAGCCTGCGTATTACGCGTCAGGAGCTGGTACTTATTTTTATCACGATGGTCTGGGGTGGCACCTTTCTGGTGGTGCATCGCGCCATGGCGCACTCGGGGCCGTTCTTTTTTGTCGGGCTGCGTTTTGCTACCGCCTCGCTGCTGCTGGCCTTTTTCTTTCGTCGCTATTTGCGTCACATTACCTGGCTGGAAATCAAAGCGGGTACGCTGATTGGCGTGGCGATTGCCGGTGGTTACGGACTGCAAACCTGGGGTATGCAAACCATTTCCAGCAGCCAGTCGGCGTTTCTGACGGCACTTTACGTGCCGGTAGTGCCGCTGTTGCAGTGGCTGTTTCTGCGCCGGCCGCCGGGCCTGATGGCGTGGCTGGGCATTTTGCTGGCGTTCACCGGTCTGGTGCTGGTGGCGGGTCCGCAGGATGGCAGCCTGACGCTGAATGCCGGTGAGATCGCCACGCTGCTCAGCACCCTCGCCATTGCCGCCGAGATCATTCTTATCAGCCGCTACGCCGGGCAGGTCGATGTGCGCCGCGTGACGCTGGTACAGCTGCTGGTGGCCTCGGCCTGCGCCTTCGTGCTGATGCTGCCCAACGGCGAATCTTTACCCACGCTATCGGCGCCGCTGCTGTTCAGCGCGCTGGGCCTCGGCGCGGCCAGCGCGATGATTCAGGTCACCATGAACTGGGCGCAGCGCAGCGTCTCGCCGACGCGCGCCACGGTGATTTATGCCGGCGAGCCGGTGTGGGCCGGTGTGGTCGGACGCATTGCCGGCGAACGGTTACCGGCGGCGGCGCTGCTGGGCGGCGCACTGATTGTCTGCGGGGTGATTGTCAGTGAACTGCGCATGCGGCGCAAAAAAGCGGTGCCGGAGCAGGCACCGCAGAAGCCTTAAGGCTGCGGGCGCGCCGCCGGCTGGGTCAGCGCGGCACTGCGTCGCTGCAGAATTGCATTGAGGATAATGGCACCGAAGGTGGCCGTGCCGATGCCGCCGAGGGTAAAGCTGCCAATCTTCAGCGCAAAATCCCCGGCGCCGAGCACCAGCGTGGTGGCCACCATAATCAGATTGCTGTTCTGGCTAAAATCGACATGGTTTTGCACCCAGATACGTGCGCCGGCCACGGCGATTAAGCCAAACACCACAATCGAGGCACCGCCAATCACCGGGCCGGGAATGGTGTGGATGAGCGCGCCGAACTTAGGCGAAAAGCCCAGCACCAGCGCAATCAGCGCTGCGGCGACAAACGCCAGCGTGGAGTAGACTTTGGTCACCGCCATCACGCCAATGTTTTCGGCATAGGTGGTGACGCCGCTGCCGCCGATGGAACCGGACAGCATGGTTGCCAGGCCGTCACCGACGAACGCGCGTCCCATCCACGGATCGAGATTGCGCCCGGTCATGCCCGCCACCGCTTTAATATGGCCGAGGTTCTCTGCCACCAGAATAATCGCCACCGGTGCGATCATCACGATTGCCTGCATATCAAATACTGGCGCGGTGGTGTGCGGCAGACCAAACCACGCGGCGCTGGCCACGCGGCTGAAATCCACCGGCTTGCCGAAGCCCATCACATTGGTCAGCAGAGCGTACAGCGCCCAGGCGACAATCAGTCCGACCAGAATCAGCAGCCGCTGCACCATGCCGCGGGTAAATACCGCCACCAGCCCGATGCACAGCACCGTCATCACCGCCATCCAGCTATCAAACATCGAGGCGGAGACGCTGTGCACCGCAATCGGTGCCAGATTAAGACCGATAGCCATCACTACCGCGCCGGTTACCACCGGTGGCATCAGCCGTTCAATCCAGCCGGTACCCACTTTCATCACCACCAGGCCAATCAGCGTGTAGAGCGCGCCGCAGGCAATAACGCCGCCCAGCGCCAGCGCCAGGTTGGGATTGAGCCCCTGACCGTTGAAGCCGGTAATGGCGATCACCACGCCGACAAACGCGGCGCTCGATCCGAGATAACTCGGCACGCGACCACCGGTAATGACAAAGAACAGCAGGGTGCCGATACCGGAAACCAGAATCGCCAGATTGGGGTCCAGCCCCATCAGCAGCGGCATCAGCACCGTTGCGCCAAACATTGCTACCGCATGCTGCAGGCCCAGCACGAACGTCTGCCCAAGCGGCAGGGTTTCGTCCGGGGCAATCAGCCCGTTATCGCTCATGGCTGACTTTTTCTGCCAGCGGGGGAACCAGGAACTCGCCATCGTCTTCTCCAGGGTAGTGGTCGAACCGGGCCGCACGGTGCGGCGTTAGCGGGCGTCCTGCCGTGAAAGGGCATGGTAGCGACGGTCAAACCACATCAGACCGGGCTGGGCATCATGGCGCTCCAGCGCCATCACGTTGCAAAACAGAATGTCGTGTGTCGCCACGCTGACGACCTGCGTGATGGTGCAGTCGAACGCCATCAGCGCCCCCTGCAGCAGCGGTGCGCCGCTGCGCTGCGTGTGCCAGCGGGCGGCGGCGAAACGTTCAGTCATCGGGGTTTTGCCGCCAAACAGCGTCGACAATGACTCCTGCCCGGCGGCCAGCGTGTTCACGCACAGCACGCCGTTATCGCGGAAAAGAGGCCACACCGACGCGTTGCGATTGAGACAAACCAACAGCGTCGGCGGCGTATCACTGACGCTGCACACCGCGGTGGCGGTAAAACCGGCGCGTCCGGCGGGACCGTCGGTGGTGATGATATTGACCGCCGCGCCCAGGCCGGACATGGCATCGCGGAAAGCCTGCTGGCTCACTTCGGGCAGCAGGGGCAGTTCATGTACGCTCATCATCGGCTCCGTGATTAGCTGGCGCGGCGAGCCGGCGTGGCGGTGTCCGCCAGCCAGCGCAGCAGCAGTGCATTGAAGTTGTCGGCATCGGTCACGCTCATGGCATGGCCGCCCCACGGCATCTCAATCAGGCTGCCGTTGGGCAGCGCCTGCGCCAGCTGCGGCGAGCAGCTCCACGGCACCAGCAGGTCATCCTGACTGCATATCGCCAGCACCGGCTGGGTGATTCGCGAGGCGTGCGGACGGAAATCGGCCGATTTCAGCGCGTGCAGACGCCGCAGCAGGTTCTCCATGCCCTGGAAATGCGCCACGTGATGTACATCCTCCGCGCTGATGCGTGACTGATGGCGTGCCAGCCATTCGGCCGGATAAAGAAATAGCGGCTGCGCGCGCACAAACGCTTCCACACCAACGTTGAGCAGCAGATCCTGGCGCACCTGGAAGCAGCGCTCGGTGTGGGCATTCAGCGCCAGCCAGCCGTTAATCACCACTACGCGTCCCACGCGCTGCGGATAATCGAGCGCCAGCTGCAGACCAATCAGCCCGCCAAGCGCATGGCCCACGATGTCATACTGTTCGATGCCGTGCTCCGCCAGCGCGTCGGCCAGTTCCGCCGCCATCATCGCCATGCTGTAACCTTCCGGCAGCGTATCGGGGCTGCGACCGGTGCCGCGCTGATCGTAGGTCACCACGCGATAGTGCGGCGTCAGTGCCGCCAGCTGCGGTTGCCAGAAAGCGGCCACGCCGCCCAGCCCGGACGACAGTACCAGCGTCGGCGCGTCGGGCGCGCTTAATCCCTGAATGTCCAGATGCATTACGCCTCCTGCCGGCCAATGTGTGCCACGCTGGCGATTTCAATCAGCGCATCGGGTTTCACCAGACCGCACTGAATACAGAAGCGCGCCGGTTTGTCGCCGGGGAAATAGTCGGCATATACCTGGTTTACTGCCGCGTAGTTGCTCCAGTCGGTGATAAAAATCGAGTTGAAAGTGACGTCCTGCAGGCTGCCACCGGCGGTCTCGATCACTTTTTTGATGGTTTCCAGCACGTGGCGGGTTTGCGCCGCCGCATCCCCGACGTGCACCACGTTGTTGTCGGCATCGAACGGCAGCGTACCGGAAACGTACACCACGCCATCGGCTAAAGTGCCGGGCACAAACGGAGCGATCGGCGTGGTGGTGCCGGGAGGAATAATCACTGTTTTAGGCATGACTCAGAGTCCTTATTATTAAGCGTGCAGGTGAAACGGCGGTTACGACTTCAGCGCCTCGCAGAAGGTGTCGGTATCGCTGACCCAGCCAAAAAAGGTTTCAATGTTGAACAGCGCCGCCTGCTGAGCAAACGACGGTCCAGCCTGATGGGTGGCATCGGCCAGCACCACGCCGAAATACTCGAGGAAAAAGCCGTCGCGCAGCGTCGATTCCACGCAGACGTTGGTGGCAATGCCGGTAAACACCAGATGACGAATACCGCGGCTGCGCAGCATGCTGTCGAGCGGCGTGTTGAAAAAGCCGCTGTAGCGCGGTTTGGGCAGCACGATATCGCCGGCTTGCGGCACCAGTTCATCCACCAGCGCATAATCCCAGCCGCCTTTTGCCAGCAGCGTGCCGTGCAGCTCCGGCCGCTGACGCATGGTTTTCAGCGCGTTGGATTTATGGAAATTAGGCGAACCGGCGTCACCGGCTTCGACATACTGATTATCCCAGCCGTTCTGGAACCAGATGATCTGCATCCCTGCCGCGCGGGCGGCGGTGACCGCCTGATGAATCCGGGCGATAACCGGCTGAGTGGCGGAGACATCAAACCCGGCCAGATCGAGATAGCCGCCCTGGCTGGCGTAGGCGTTCTGCATATCCACCACAATCAGCGCGCTTTGCGCCGGCGGCAGGGCGATGGCTTCCGGGCGCGCCGGCAGAGTCACTGCAGGCTGGCTGGTGCTGTGGGCACAAACGACGGTATTCATTATGCAACCTCCTTGTGGGCGTCAATCAGCGCGCGGCGGCACGCCATCAGCGGCTGGATACGTTCACCAAAATCTTCAATGCCCTGCAGGAAATCATCAAAGGTCAGCAGCACGCCTTCGGTGCCTTCCACCAGCGCCACTTCATCCAGCATGCGTGCCACGCTGGCATAAGAACCGACCAGCGTACCCATATTGATGTTGACGGCAGAGGTCGGATCCGCCATCTGGCGCACATTGGTGTCGCTGCCGGATTTGGTGTCCTGCTGGCTCTGCGTGGTGAGCCAGGCGAGGGCTTCCTCGTCAGCACCGGCTTTGTAGTGTTCCCATTTGGCGCGCGCGGCTTCGTCGCTTTCGGCGGCGATAATCATAAACAGCACGTAGGAACCGACGTCGCGCCCGGTTTTGTCCGCGGCCTGTTTCATGCGTGCGGCGGTGGGCGCAAAGGCGGTCGGGGTATTGACGCCCTTGCCGAAGCAGAAGTTGTAATCAGCGTATTGCGCCGAAAAGGCCATGCCGGCATCACTTTGACCGGCGCAAATCACCTTCATCGGCTTCTGCGGCTGCGGACTGACGCGACAGTCGTTCATGGTGAAGAACTCACCTTTGAAGTCGCTCTGACCAGTGCCCCACAGGTCGCGCAGCACCGTGACATACTCCGTCAGGTAGTTGTAGCGGCTGGCAAAATATTCATCGCCCGGCCACAGCCCCATCTGCTCATACTCCGGCTTCTGCCAGCCGGTCACCAGATTGACGCCGAAGCGGCCGCCGGAGATGGAGTCGATGGTGGCGGCCATGCGCGCCACGATGGCAGGCGGCAGCGTCAGGGTGGCGGCGGTGGCGTAGATTTCAATGCGTGAGGTCACCGCGGCCAGCCCGGCCATCAGGGTGAAGGACTCCAGGTTGTGGTCCCAGAATTCGGTTTTGCCGCCGAAGCCGCGCAGCTTAATCATCGACAGGGCAAAGTCGAAGTGATAGTGCTCAGCCTTGAGCACAATCGCTTTGTTGAGCTCAAAGGTCGGCTTGTATTGCGGGGCATGCGTGGAGATCAGCCAGCCATTGTTGCCAATCGGAACGAAAACGCCAATTTTCATGTGAAACCTCTCTGCATTGAACATGGATTGCTTCACGCGCTGCGTTGCTTCCTGCACGCATCCTGCGGGCGGCGCTCGATCACAAAATTGCAAAGCCTGTGCCACAATTTTAAAAGTGATACATAACAATCGGTTAAAATTAGCGACGTAGTAAATCCTGAGTGACTGGTCCAAAACAGACCATCTGGTCAAAACAAATTGCACGTTTTTCATGCGTCATCTGAGCGAAAAAGGTGCAGGGCACAGCATTAGGCAGGAAACAGGGCGTTTGTTATGATGCGATTTCGCAGGATGGAAGAGGTAACAGTGTGAAAAGCGATGAAAAAAAGCCAGGACGCCGATCGCGGGCCGTTGCGGCGAAACGGGCAGCTATTCTGGAAGCGGCATTGGCCTTCTTCTCGCAGTTTGGCATTCACGGCACCAGTCTGGATAAAGTGGCTGAGCGCGCGGACGTCTCAAAAACCAACCTGCTTTACTACTATCCGTCAAAAGAAGTGCTGTATGTGGCGGTACTGAAAGAGATTCTTGATGTGTGGCTGGCGCCGCTGCGTGCGCTGCGTCATGACCAGGATCCGCTGGTGGCCATCCGCAACTATATTCGTCTCAAGCTGGAAGTGTCGCGTGACCACCCGCAGGCATCGCGTCTGTTCTGTCTGGAGATGCTGCAGGGCGCGCCGCTGCTGAAGGGCGAGCTGGCGGGGGATTTAAAAGCGCTGGTGGATGACAAAGCGGCGATTATCGAACAGTGGATCGCCGAAGGGCGTATTGCCGGCGTGCAGCCGCAGCATCTGTTCTTTCTGCTGTGGGCGACCACGCAGCACTACGCTGATTTCGCGTCCCAGGTGGAAGCCATCACCGGCCAGACGCTAAACGATGCGGAATTTTTTGCCCAGACGCTGGATAACGTTCAGCGCATGATCATTGAAGGGATCCGCGTGCGCTGATCCCAGTGGCTGACCAGGAGAGTGCATGGATTCGCTATCACAACTAGCGCTGGGCGCGGCGGTGACCGTGGCCGTAATGGGCAAACGCGTGCCGCTGTGGCAGGCGGCGCTGGCGGGGGCGGTCGCGGGCACGCTGCCGGACCTCGACGTGTTTATCGACCACGGCGATGCCATCCGCAACATGACGCTGCACCGCACCGAGAGCCACGCGCTGCTGTGGCTGACGCTGGTGGCTCCGTTGCCCGGCTGGCTGGTGGCTGGCGCGACGCGCAGCCGGCAGCACTGGCGCGCCTGGTGCCTCGCCATCTGGCTGGCACTGATCACGCATCCGCTGCTGGACCTGACCACGGTGTACGGCACGCAACTCGGGCTGCCGCTGACCGATTACCCGTTCGCCATCGGCAGCATGTTCATCATCGATCCGCTCTACACGCTGCCGCTGCTGATCGCCCTGATCGTCGCACTGTGGCGGCGGGATGCGTGCGGGCTACGCTGGAATCAGGCCGGATTGCTCATCAGTACGCTGTACCTGGGCTGGAGCATGGTGGCGCAAAGTGTTGCTACCCGGCATATTGAGCACCAGCTGACGCAGCAGGCCGTGCAGCCGCAGCAACTGCTGGTGACGCCCACCGCGTTCAACACGCTGGTGTGGCGCACGGTAATTATCACGCCGCAGCGCTACGGGGAAGCCTGGTGGTCGCTACTGTCACCCGATCGTCCCTTACAGATTCGCTGGTACGATCGTCATCCCGCGCTTTTTGCCCCGTTTAAAGGCCAGTGGCACGCCGAACGCGTTGCGTGGTTCAGCCATGGATTTTATGCCATGCGCCAGCAGGGCAACGACACGCTGATCGTGGATTTGCGCATGGGGGAAGAGCCGGATTACACCTTTACCTTTAATCTCGGTCCCGCCGCAGCGCCGGCAGCAGCACCACAGCGGGAAGATTCGCTGCGGCCGTCGCTGGCGCAGGCGTGGCACAAATTCACAGAACGCTTATAACGAAAAAGGCCCGCATAACCGGGCCTGTTCGTTTAGGTGGATCAGGCTTTACGCCGGCGTAGCAGCCAGCCCATGGTCAGCACCACAAACCACAGTGGCGTCACCATCAGCGCCTGGCGGGTATCTTCCTGCAGGGTCAGCAGCACCAGCACAAAGGCAAAGAAAGCCATGCACACCCAGCACATCAGCTTGCCGAGTGGCATTTTGAAGCGTGACGCCGCATGACGCTGCGGATGCTGTTTGCGGTAGGCAAGGTAGCTGCACAGGATAATGGTCCAGACAAACATAAACAGAATCGCCGAAACCGTGGTCACCATGGTGAAGACCGTCATCACATCCGGAATCAGGTAGATCAACGCCACGCCAGCCAGCAGACACAGGCAGGAGAAGAACAGGCCGGTGGTCGGCACCGCGCGCGCCGAGAGACGGCCAAACGCCTTATGCGCCACGCCCTGTTCCGCCAGGCCATACAGCATGCGGCTGGTGGAGAAGATGCCGCTGTTGGCTGAGGAGGCCGCGGAGGTCAGCACCACAAAGTTAACGATGCTGGCAGCGGCCGGCAGGCCAATCAGCACAAACATTTCAACGAACGGACTGCGATCCGGCATGACCTGGTTCCACGGCGTCACCGCCATGATCACCAGCAGCGCCAGCACGTAAAACATGATGATGCGCAGCGGGATCGCGTTGATGGCGCGCGGCAGAACTTTATGCGGATCTTTGGTCTCCGCCGCCGCCGTACCCACCAGTTCAATGCCGACAAAGGCAAACACCGCAATCTGGAAGCCGGCAAAGAAACCGCTCAGCCCTTTCGGGAACATGCCGCCGTGATCCCAGATATTGCTCAGCGCCGCGTGGCTCCCGTTCGGCGAAGGGTAGTGCAGGCTGACCAGCACAATACCGGTGATGATTAACGCCACGATGGCGACGATTTTGATAATGGCGAACCAGAACTCCATCTCGCCAAACAGTTTCACCGTGGCAATGTTCAGAGCAAGGAAAACAAACACGCACAGCAGCGCGCTCATCCAGATCGAGAAGTCCGGGAACCACAGCTGGAAATAGGCGCTGATCGCCACCACGTCGGCGATGCCGGTCACCACCCAGCAGAACCAGTAAGTCCAGCCGGTGAAATAACCGGCCCACGGACCGAGCAGATCGGCGGCAAAGTCGCTGAAGGATTTGTACTCAAGGTTGGAGAGCAGCAGCTCACCCATGGCGCGCATCACAAAGAACAGCATAAAACCGATGATCATATAGACGAAGATGATCGACGGACCCGCCAGACTGATGGTTTTACCGGAGCCCATGAACAGACCGGTGCCAATGGCACCGCCGATGGCGATAAGCTGGATGTGACGGTTATGCAGGTTGCGCCGGAGTTTTTCCGGCTGTTCGGCCTCAATGGGCGCCGCTTTAGATTGATCAACCATAAAAATATCTTTCCTGTCTTGATGTTGTGTCAGCTCTGCTGGCTGTAGAATAACGTGCTGTTGCACAGGGCAAGAGGGCATAAGATAGAGGAAAGGCGGCCACTCTCGGTAATGGTTTTTAAACCTTTGTGCCCTTTTGCGTGCTTTACCGTGTCAGTAAATATTTACATGGCGCGCCGTGCCGTCATTTTGCGTAAATGTTCTGCAAATGAGCCGCTTGCACCACGCAGCGCTGCGCAGGGTTCTACACTTGTCATTTCGATGAACCCGGAAAAAGTGAGGCAGCGTGCGCGCATTGCTCGCGATAGTGCTGCTGGCCCTGTGCGGCTGGTGGAGTTTACCCTGGCTGAAAACCCATCTGCCGCCGCAGTGGAATCCGTTTATACCGCTCCAGGTTACCGATCCGCCGGGCTGGATGACGCGCTATAAGCTGCAGCGGCTGAGCAGCGATCCGGCCGCGTGTCTGGCGGTGATGCGCGCGGCCAGCGCGCAGGGCAGAATCAGTTTCCGTGAGGTGCCGCCGCTGCAGGGCGATTGTCCGATTGATCAACCGCTGCGCATCAGCCGCTTCGGTGAGGTCACGCTGAGCAGCAGTTTTCTTGCCAGCTGTCCGATGGCGGTGGCCAGCACGCTGTATGTTACGCGCAGCAATGCGGCGCTGCAGCAGGCCGGCATTACCTCGCCGCTGCGCCGCATCGCGCATGTTGGCAGTTACGCCTGCCGCAATATTTATCACCGCCAGGAAGGACGCCGCAGTGAACACGCGACGGCGGAGGCGTGGGACATCACGGGGTTTCAGCTGGCGGATGGGCGCTGGCTACAGGTAGGCAAAAACTGGCAGCAACCGCCGCAGGCCGCTGCCGGTTTGCACGCGTTATGGCGCAACGGCTGTGCCAGCTTCGGTAATGCGCTGGGGCCGGATTACAATGCGGCGCATGCCAGCCATTTCCACCTTGGCATGCGCGGCGCAGGCTTTTGTCGCTAAACTACACCGCCGGGTTTAATCCGCGTTTGATGAGGAAATGATTTGCCGGCCAGGAGAAAATAAATCCGGTGAGCATCGCCAGCTGTAACATAAACCAGAAGGCGCTGAGCAGGGGATTGAGCTGTTGATTAAGCACATATTTTAGGGCCAGCGTCATAAAGATAAAGATTCCCGTTTGATAAATCAGCAGCGGAAAGGTTTCTGTTTTCAGCGCTAATAATAACGTACGGACAATAGAAAGTTGTTCCCGCTGGCGAATGGCCAGAAACTGAAAAAATAATCCCGCCAGTAACGAAATCATCACGCAAATAACCGCCTGTAACCACAGCGCGGGGCTAATTGCAAAATGCTTGAGCAGAGTGACTATTGGCAGGGTGATGATGTCGCCGAATATACAGGCGGCGGCAGAGAGCGAGGTGGAAATAAAAATGGTTTGCCAGCTGGCATAACCGGTTAATCCGGATGGCAGCAGCAGCGCCAGTTTTCGCTGACGTGACGGTTTACGCCCGAGATACCACCATGCCAGCCAGCCGAAAAACGGCATGTAAAGCCCGGTGAGCGGCCAGATGATATTCATGACCGCCAGCGGATGCGGGTGACGCAACAGATCTTTAGCGATCATCAGGGCGGTACACATGCCCACGACCAGAAAGGGTAATGCCAGCTGGTTTAACATAGTCAGTCCCACTCAGTTTGCTGAAATCGCGCCAGCCTGCGGAGCTATGCTGGTGCCTGCCACCTTGCGCCTCTGCTAAAGCGTAGCTGGAAAAGACGGTGCCGGAAATGTCTGCCACAGGTGCAAAGCAGGGAAACACTGCAGAAATAACTGGAATTAAGCCGCGCTGCGGACTTAATCAGCAGGAAGATTATGACGGGCGGTATAAAAAAGGGGAATGGCAAAGATAATAGCGATTAATGATGAGGCGAATGTTTTATCTGCGAAGTCTGGCGTTTAATCAACAGGACGATTGAAAATTCTTCAGAAAAATCTTATTCTGATTCGCACGACTTATCATCCTGATGGTGCTGCTGGCAAACGCACCATAGTTTAATTTCTCATTTGGGTAACATATTGACAACAAGGTAGTTATCACTTTTTGCCCGCAATGCCGCTCTGGTTTCAATCAATATTTTTTCTCTGGTTAATTTATTTTTTACATTAATCGGCACAGATATCCTGTTATGAATAAGGCGTGAAACAGCGCCAGGGCAATAATGACCATCGATAATTATTTCGTCTGGCGAGGCGAAACTGAAAAAGAATTTCAGGCGCTTTCCGAAGTGCTGCAATTGAAATCGCTGCTGCAAAAACATGTTGAGGCCCTTGGATTTGATGCTTTTGCCTTTTTGGTACAGCATCCGGTGCCTTTTACCCGACCGCGTATTTTTCTCTTTAGCACCTATCCGCAGAGCTGGGTGAAACGCTACGAGAGTGAAAATTACTATGCGGTGGATCCGGTGTTAATGCTCTGCCAGCAGCCCGGTCGCGGCGTGGAGTGGACGCGTGATTTATTTACCGGCGCAGGCAATTTATGGGCAGAAGCCAATGCAGCAGGGCTGGTAAGTGGCTTTTCATGCTCGGCAATGGCGCTAAATCGTGCCATTGGTATATTATCTATAGCATCGCAACAACCCAGCCAGACCCAGCACAGACGCGTTGAGCTGGAGGTGCAACTGCACTTCCTGGCGGAACTGAGTTTGCGTGTGCTGGACCGTCTGAATGACGGCTCAATGGTGGTGTTATCGAATGATTTTAGTCAGCGCGAGCTGGAAATATTGAAATGGACAGCGGAGGGAAAAACCTCAGCCGAAATTTCCCTCATTCTGGCTATTTCTGAACACACGGTAAATTTTCACCAAAAGAATATGCAAAAGCGTTTTAATGTTTCCAATAAAACGCAGATTGCCTGTTATGCCGCAGCCATCGGCCTGATATAGCGAAAAGGCAACTACTAATTTTAGTAGTTCCTAAGCCGCAGTCAGTTGTCTACCCTGCGCCGGAAACTCCGCCAGGCTGGCGCTTAATAAATCATTGCAAACATGGGGATGTCAGGGGCGCATGATGAAAATAATTCAAACACAGCTAAAGGATATGCCGTCCTCTTTGCTGGCCGAGTTGGGCACCTATCGTTACAGCGTCTTTGCGCGTGGCGAGGGCTGGTCAATTCCGCCGCGACTCAGCACGCCGGGACAGGAGTACGATCGCTTCGATCGTTCCGATGTCACCTGGCTGATTGCCTGGACTGCGCGTCAGGGCATTTGTGGCTGCGCACGTCTGTTACCGTGGCACGAGCCGGAAGTGCCGGAGGGCATGGTGCTGCCTTTTGACCAGCAAAAAGTGTGGGAAATGTCGCGCTATTCGGCCCGCCTTGAAGTGGATGCCGAACTGCCGCTGAACATCTTATGGCATTCGGTACAGCTGGCAGAGCTGAGCGGGATGGAGTATTTGATCAGTTCGGCAACGCCGATGCTGGAGAAAATGTTTGAGCAGCATCAGGTGGTGTACGAGCCGCTCTCGCCGGGACTGATCCAGTCAGAAGACAATCTGTTTGCCATTCGTATTCCGGTGCAGCAGCCGGCGCTGGCGGAGAAGTATCGCGGCACGCGTCGCTTCAGTCCGGAAGAAGTGCTGCCCTCGCTGGGCGTGTCGGTCAACTGGCAGTCACACAGCTAACGCCCCGCGCAGGATGCGCAGGGCACGCCGCTTACTGACGGTAGGCGGTTTTAATCTGGCGGATGGTGTTGCTGAACACCTCGGCCTGCGGTTTATCGGCCAGCGCGGACTGAACGTAGCGCTCCATGTTGATGATCACCTTACCGGCATCAGCCTGGCCCATGCCTTTCAGGATCAGCGTCACCATCATTTTCAGGCAGGCGACTTCATCCGCCAGCGCCTGGGTATCGCGCGATGTTACGAAATCTTCATCACTCATCATTATCTCCTTTGTGGAATGACCTTGTGCGCACACATTCTTCCCGTGCATAAAAAACAGAGTATATCATACGCTTGATGGAAGAATTTAGGCCACATCATCGACCCGCGCGCAGAGGGTTAATTAATTGCACCGTTCGCTATTTTTTGTGCGCAAAAAACTTCCACGGAAAGATTATTTTTTTGTGCTACGGGCGGGAAGAAGCGAAGGCGGGTTATAAATTATAACTTAATGATATTAGTCACATTTTAACAATTTTATTCCAGTATGGTATTGCATCAGCTAAAAAAAACAATCACTGCTGCCTGCTATTTGACATGGGTCATTGGTTTTGAGATTTATCTGGCGCCCCTGATGTTCTTTCCACGCGAAACCCGGTAAGATAACGCCCCTGAAATATATTTTCCCCCACTAACCTGCGGAGTACGTCCCGTTGATCAGCCTGCTTCTTGTTGATGACCATGAACTGGTACGCGCCGGTATTCGTCGCATACTGGAAGATATGAAGGGACTGGTGATTGCCGGGGAAGTTGCCTGTGGTGAAGATGCGGTAAAATGGTGCCGCACTCATCCTGTGGATGTGGTGCTGATGGACATGAACATGCCCGGTATTGGCGGACTGGAGGCGACGCGCAAAATCGTGCGCTTCAATCCGGATATCCGCATCATCATGCTGACTATCCACACCGAAAATCCCCTGCCAGCGAAAGTCATGCAGGCCGGTGCGGCAGGTTATCTCAGCAAAGGGGCGGCGCCGCAGGAAGTGGTCAGCGCCATTCGCTCGGTGCACGCCGGTCAGCGTTACATTGCCTCTGATATCGCTCAGCAGATGGCGCTGAGCCAGATTGAGCCGCAGCGCGCCGAATCACCGTTCAGCTGTTTGTCGGAAAGGGAATTGCAGATTATGCTGATGATTACCCGAGGGCAAAAGGTGACGGAGATTTCCGAGCAGCTTAACCTGAGCCCGAAAACCGTTAATAGCTATCGCTATCGCATGTTCAGCAAGTTGAACATCAGTGGTGACGTAGAGTTAACGCATCTGGCCATACGTCATGGCCTGTTCAATGCGGAGCCGTTAATCAGTAGTGAGTGACGTTTTCAATCCAAAAGCCTTTCTCAGCACCGTGACCAGTCAGCCCGGCGTCTACCGCATGTATGACGCGACAGGCACGGTGATCTATGTTGGTAAAGCCAAAGACCTTAAAAAACGCCTGAGCAGCTATTTCCGCACGCAGGTGGGAAGCCGTAAGACCGAAGTGCTGGTCAGCAACATCCATAATATTGATGTCACGGTCACCCATACGGAGACCGAAGCGCTGCTGCTGGAGCACAACTACATCAAGTTGTATCAGCCGCGCTACAACGTGCTGCTGCGCGATGATAAGTCGTACCCCTATATTTTCCTTAGCGGCGATCCGCATCCGCGCCTGGCGATGCACCGCGGTGCCAAACACGCCAAAGGCGAATACTTTGGTCCGTTTCCCAACGGCTATGCGGTGCGTGAAACCCTGGCGCTGCTGCAAAAGGTGTTTCCGATTCGCCAGTGCGAGAACAGCGTCTACCGCAATCGCTCGCGTCCGTGTCTGCAGTATCAGATTGGCCGTTGCCTCGGCCCCTGCGTCGCCGGCCTGGTGAGCGAAGAGGAATATGCGCAGCAAACCGACTATGTGCGGCTGTTTCTGGCCGGTAAAGACGATCAGGTAATTAATCAGCTGGTGCAGCGTATGGAGCAGGCCAGCGTGGGCCTGCGCTTTGAAGAGGCGGCGCGCCTGCGGGACCAGATTCAGGCGGTGCGGCGGATTACAGAGAAACAGTTCGTCTCCAATCAGGGCGATGATCTCGACGTGATGGGCGTGGCCTATGACGCCGGCATGGCCTGTCTGCACGTGCTGTTTATCCGGCAGGGCAAAGTGCTGGGCAGCCGCAGCTATTTCCCGAAGGTGCCGGCGGACACAGAACTCACCGAAGTGGTACAGACGTTTGTCGGACAGTTTTATCTGCAGGGCAGCGAAGCGCGTACCTTACCGGCGGACATCCTGCTGGACTTCAATCTGCCTGAGCGGGAACTGCTGGCCGCATCGCTGAGCGAACTGGCCGGGCGCAAAGTTAGCATTCAGAGCAAACCGCGCGGCGACCGTGCACGCTACCTGAAGCTGGCGCGCACCAATGCCGCCACGGCGCTGACAACGCGGCTGGCGCAGCACTCGACCATCCAGCAGCGTCTGGCGGCGCTGGCGGCGTTCCTCAAACTGGAGCAGATTAACCGCATGGAGTGTTTCGACATCAGCCACACCATGGGCGAACAGACCATCGCGTCCTGCGTGGTGTTCAATCGTGACGGCCCGTTGCGCGCTGACTATCGTCGCTACAACATTGAAGGAATTACCCCCGGTGATGACTACGCGGCGATGAATCAGGTGCTGCGCCGTCGTTACGGCAAGGCGCTGGAACCGGAAAAGATCCCGGATGTGATCCTGATCGATGGCGGTAAAGGGCAGCTGGCGCAGGCGCAGCAGGTGTTTGCGGAACTGGATGTGCCATGGGATAAAAACCGGCCGATTCTGCTCGGCGTGGCAAAAGGCAGCGACCGTAAAGCCGGCCTGGAAACGCTGTTCTTTGCGGCGGAAGGCGAGGGCGTTTCACTGCCGCCGGACTCGCCGGCGCTGCATGTTATCCAGCACATTCGTGACGACGCTCACAATCATGCAATTTCGGGCCACCGGAAAAAACGCGCCAAAGTGAAGAACACCAGCGCGCTGGAGAGCATCGAAGGCGTCGGACCCAAACGGCGTCAGCAGCTGCTGAAGTACATGGGCGGCCTGCAACCGCTGATGAATGCCAGCGTCGATGAGATCGCTAAAGTACCGGGTATCTCCTTCGCCCTGGCGGAAAAAATCTACTACTCGCTGAAACACTAACATTGAAACAGGGTGGGCAATGTAGGAACATACGTTAAATCCTACTCACACCAGACAGTTACTGGCATATGCAATTTAACATTCCGACGTGTCTTACCCTGTTTCGAGTTGTTCTGATCCCGTTCTTCGTGCTGGCGTTCTATCTGCCATTTCACTGGGCTCCCTTCGCGACGGCGCTGCTGTTTGTCATTGCTGCGGTCACTGACTGGTTTGATGGCTTCCTCGCGCGTCGCTGGAAGCAGACAACACGTTTTGGTGCCTTTCTCGATCCGGTCGCTGACAAAGTGATGGTGGCGATGGCGCTGGTGCTGGTCGCCGAGTATTTCCACGCCTGGTGGATCACGCTGCCGGCCGCCACCATGATCGCCCGTGAAATCATTATCTCAGCCTTACGTGAGTGGATGGCGGAGATTGGCAAGCGCAGCAGCGTGGCGGTGTCGTGGATTGGCAAAGTGAAGACCACGGCGCAGATGCTGTCGCTGGTGGCGCTGCTGTGGCGTCCGGACGCGACCGTAGTGGGTGTTGGCGTGGTGGCGTTGTACATCGCAGCGGTGCTGACTTTCTGGTCAATGTTCCAGTATTTAAGCGCGGCACGCGGCGATTTGCTCGATAGCTGATCGATGCGATTTAAAAAGCAGCAAACGGACGCAGTGTGTGGATAATTCTATTGACTCGTTGCGTCAGATAAGTAGAATGCATCGCATCGAACGGCAGCAAGGCTGCAAGAAGCTGAATAAAATCAGAAAGTTCGGTGAAGCATAAGCAAATGCGGGAATAGCTCAGTTGGTAGAGCACGACCTTGCCAAGGTCGGGGTCGCGAGTTCGAGTCTCGTTTCCCGCTCCAGATATTGCAATACGTCGCAGACGGCTTGCACCTCAGATTAAAAGGCGCGTTGGCAGAGTGGCCATGCAGCGGATTGCAAATCCGTCCACCTCGGTTCGACTCCGGGACGCGCCTCCAGTTTACACCCTGCCCGGGTGGTGAAATCGGTAGACACAAGGGATTTAAAATCCCTCGGCTTATGGTCGTGCGGGTTCAAGTCCCGCCCCGGGCACCATATTTAATACCGAATAAAATCAAAGCAATAAGTAGCAATGTCGTGACCGCCCAAGGGCGGTTTTTTTGTGCCTGAAAAATAAAAACGGGACATAACTTCTGTCCCATTAATCTCAATCCTGTGGCTGCCCGACCGGGCCTTCGCCTTCGCTGGCACCAGGCACTGACTGCTTGCTGGGTGCGTGCGGACGTCCGTCACTGCCCACCGCGTCGCTGTGTTGCATACAACCGGCCAGGGTAACCAATGTCAGTGCCGCTAAGGCTGATTTCATCAAACCACTCATCTTGCTCTCCTCCTGTTACGAACCGCGTAATCGTTAACGCACTGAGAAATAAGCAAAGCCACGAATCCGCCTTTACGCAAGCGAAGCGCGAACAGTTTTCTTCTTTACTCTTAGCGGTCCTGCGCCAGCGTTTCAACGCGACGTCGGTATTCTCCCGGTGTGCAGCCAAACTCACGGACAAACGCTTTGTGAAAGGATGATTCGCTGGCGTAGCCGACGGCCAGAGCGATGTTGATTAACGGGGCTGTTTCGCGTGCCAGTCGCTGAGCGGCCAGCTGCAGACGAAGGGCGGTGAGCACGGCCAGCGGCGTGGTAGCGCTGAGCTGGCGGAACAGCAGCGCGAATGAGGCGCGGGACATAAACACTTGCTGAGCCATGGCTTCTACCGTCCACGGCCTTTCCGGCGCGGCGCACAGCTGGGTGATTAAAGGGCCAAGACGTGGATGCAGAGCCAGGGAGAGTAAGCCAGGGTGCGCTGCGTGAGTTAAAAGCCCATGACGTACCGCCAGTGTGAACAGGCTGCCAATCTGCTGGCTGCGAAGTGCGGCATCACCAGCAGCTGGCAGTGCGTCAGCACTCTGGGTGATGAACGGCAGCACCGCAGCCAGCCAGCGCCCATCGCTGCTTGTGGGTTCGGGGGCCAGCATTAGCACTTCGGGCAGGGCGGTGAGGAAAGCATGCGCCGACGCGGGCAGTTCCAGCAGGCCGCATACCAGTTGGGTTGGCTGGGTATGGCGCTGATAAATACGATGCGCGGCGTTTTGCGGCAGAAATATGACGCTGCCAGCAGTGAGTTCGACACCCGCAGTGACGGGCATATCCAGCATGACCCGGCCACCAGTGACCGTATGCCAGCGCACTGCGCACAGGTGCCCGGCGCTGTGCGGCAGTTGCCACTCACCGCTCAGCACGCAGTTCTTATCTATGCTGCCCTGCGGGTTATGCAGCAGCAGCAGTTGACTCAATGGATCCATCTGTTTTTTCCCTTTTCCCTGAACTGCCCGCTTGATTCAGACGCAAAGACAAAAATACCAGCGTTGCGGCGAAATACGGCGCGGCAGCAAACCGTAAGCTTTGGGTGATGACTATTTTTGACGCTCATGGAGAACATCATGAACCATTATCAGGCAGCAATCATCGGATTTGGTAAAGCAGGTAAAACGCTGGCGGCGGCTCTGGGGCGCGCCGGATGGCGTGTCGCGATCATCGAAAAATCCCGCGTAATGTATGGTGGCACCTGCATTAATGTCGGCTGTATCCCAACGAAAGCACTGGTCCACGATGTGCAACATCATGCCAGTTTCAGCGATGCCATGCAGCGCAAGGCGGCAGTAGTAGAATTGTTGCGTGAGAAGAATTACCTCAATCTGGCCGCCATTGCGCAGATCGATATCATTGATGGTGAGGCGGAATTTGTGGATGCCCACACGCTGAAAATCACCTCATCGCAGCAGGTCAGCCAGATTCATGCTGAGCGAATTTTTATCAATAGCGGTGCCGAAGCGGTGTTTCCCGCACTGGAAGGCTTAGTTGCCGGACCGCGCGTGGTTGACAGCAGCGGTATCCTGAATTTAACGCAACTGCCGCAGCGGCTGGGGATCCTTGGCGGCGGTTATATTGGCGTTGAGTTTGCTTCCATGTTTGCCGGTTTTGGCAGCGAAGTGACGTTGTTTGAAAGTGCACCGCAATTTCTGGCGCGGGAAGATGATGATATCAGTGCGGCGATAGCCGGGATCCTGCAGGAGCAGGGCGTTAAGCTCGAGCTCAACACTGCATTACAGCGTGTAACCAGTGGTCGCGACAGCGTGACGCTGCATACCGCACAGGGCGATCGTGAAGTCGATGTGCTGCTGGTCGCCACGGGCCGTCGCCCGGCGACGAAGGCACTGAAACTGGAAAACGCGGGAGTGGTGACCGATGCGCGCGGCGCGGTGCGCGTCGATAAACAGCTTAAAACTTCCGTGGATCATATCTGGGCGCTGGGCGATGTTACCGGTGGGCCACAGTTTACCTATATTTCGCTTGATGATTTCCGCATCGTTTACGATCAGTTGCTGGGTAAGGGCACGCGCACCACCGAAGATCGCGTTAACATCCCGTATTCCGTGTTTATGACGCCTGTGTTATCACGGATTGGTTTGACTGAAGCGCAGGCGCGCGCGCAGGGGCGGGATATTCAGGTGGTGACACTGCCGGTCGCCGCGATTCCGCGTTCGCGCGTTGTTGACGACACCCGTGGCATGCTGAAAGCCGTGGTTGATAATGGCAGCCAGCAAATTCTCGGCGTGGCGCTGCTGGCAGCGGACTCGCATGAAGTCATTAACATCGTGAAAACGGTAATGGATGCCGGGCTGCCGTATAGCGTGCTGCGTGACCAGATATTTACCCACCCAACCATGAGCGAATCGCTCAATGATCTGTTTGCCCTGGTAAAATAATGCCGAACAGGACGCCCGCACCGGGCGTCCCTATCGCACATCTAGCCGAGATTGCCGCTGAGGCGATCGCGGAAATCGCTGCTGCGGTTATCCAGGCCGGTGAAGGTGACGCTGGCGCCGTGCCGCTGGTAGCGGTACTCAATGGCGTCGAGCGCCGCCACGCTGGAGGCATCCCAAATCTGCGCGTGGGTCAAATCGATAGTGACGCGCTGCGGATCGTGGCCGTAGTCAAAATGCTCAAACAGATCGTTGCTGCTGGCGAAAAACAGCGGGCCGCGCACCGTGTAGTGCACTTGCTCGCCATCGTCACTCAGCTGGCGTTCGGCATGAATTACATGAGCGATGCGGCGGGCAAACAGCATCATGGCCAGCATCACGCCCACCAGCACGCCAAGCGCAAGGTTACCGGTCCACACCGTGACGGCGACGGTCAGCACCATCACCAGCGTTTCCGACCACGGCATGCGTTTTAGCGTGGCCGGCTGCAGGCTGTGCCAGTTCACGGTTTTCACCGCGACCACCATCATAATGCCCGCCAGCACCACCATCGGAATCTGCGCCATGATCTGGCTCAGACCGGTGACCAGCAACAGCAGCACCAGCGCCGCGGCCACGGTGGATACCCGGGTACGCGCCTTGCCCAGCTCGACGTTAACAATGGTCTGGCCGATCATCGCGCAACCGGCGATACCGCCGTAAAACCCTGCCAGAATATTGCCGACGCCCAGCGCCCAGGATTCACGCCGCTTGCCGGAAGGCGTATCGGTCATGTCATCCACCAGTTTGGCGGTCAGCAGGGATTCCATCAGGCCGACGAAGGCGACCGACAGCGCGGTGGGCCAGACAATCTGCAGCGTGTGCAGATTAAGCGGCACCAGCAGGGTATTGAAATCCGGCAGGCCGGCGCGCATTGGCCCTTCATCACCGACGTTGGGCACGCGATAGCCCAGCAGCAGCGCGACAGCGGTGACAGCCACGATAGCCACCAGCGGCGAAGGCACGCTTTTAAGCACTTTGGGCAGCAGCAGCACGATGGCCAGCGTGGCGGCGAACAGCAGCCACACCAGACCCGACTGGCCCCAGACGTGCGGCACCTGCGCAAAGAAAATCAGTATGCCCAGCGCGTTAACGAAGCCGATCATCACCGAGCGCGGAATATAGCGCATCATGCGCGACAGCCCGGCAAGGCCGAAAATGATTTGAATCATACCGCCGATGATCACCGCCGGCAGAATGTACTCCACGCCATGCGCGTGCACCATCGGCCCGATCACCAGCGCGACGGAACCGGCCGCCGCGGTGACCATCGCTGGCCGTCCTCCCAGAATCGACAGCGTCAGGCACAGTACCACCGAAGCGACAAGGCTGACTTTAGGGTCGACGCCGGCAATCACGGAAAACGAAATCACTTCCGGTATCAGCGCCAGGGCGGTAATCACCCCGGCCAGGCACTCGCGGGTGAAAAGAGAGGGGGAACGCAGCACACGTGCGACCGTGATGTCGCTCGCTGTGGCAGCGGGGCGATCGGCAGTTTGACTCATCTGTTGCAGGCTCTTTTATTGGATGCGCATGCCGTCACGGCATAGCAATATTTAATGGAAAAGTTAACGCTGGCGATGTTACCGGGGGATGACGCGAGGCGCCAGTAAAACGGGGCGATAAGGTTGATTCCATCCCTGGAATCCGCTGCGGCTACAGCGAAAAATCATCCGGGGTCTGGTGAACCACCAGTTCCAGCAGGTGACGGTAGACATCCAGCTGGACGACATCGGCTTCCTGCTCCAGCCGGCCAATCAGGGCGGCAATAATGGCCTTATTGGTCACCGGCATACCGCTGTGCAGGATTTCAGCAATCAGATGGCCTAAGACTTCCATCTCATTGGTTTCACTGTTAACGGCCTGTTTGAAATTGTCAGCGATGGCATCGCTGCTATTGACGGCATTTTGCATGTGTAAGCCCTTAAGATTGGCTGATGGCCCAGCGGCCAGCACAACCAGGATGAAATATTTCCGCGCGGACAGGCGCGAAAAACCTGACTCACCACCCAACACAAAAAGACACCTCTGAAGGTGGAAATCCACAACACCTTCAGAGGCGACGCAACTGCATCATTCGTTACCGAATCGTTAACCGATTCATGGCGGCTAAAGTTATACAGTAACCCCTAATCTGTACAAGCGGCGGCTTGTGCATTTCGTGCTTATCAGGCTAATTTACTCAATATTATAGAGTATTTTGCCGAAAAAAGTTATACAGGCAAGCTGTACACACGACCTGACCGGGCCTTTCCGCGACTTAAGTGAAACTGGTAATCTGCACGCAGCACGACTAAATTTGCTGATGTAAGCAAACTTTTCATTCGCACGTCGCTTAGCTTATAATAACCTTCCCATTTAGTTAGAACTCTAACCATTAGGCCGCTACGCTTTGACTGACCATCCACAACCGTTCTCCCGTCTGTTGCATCTTACTGCCCATGCGTGGCGGCTGGCGGTTGATCGCCGCCTGAAAGAGAGCGGTTTAAGTATGAGTAGCTGGCTGGCAATTGCCAGCGTGGCGACCGCCAGTGAACCGCCGACGCAAAAGGCGCTGGCACAGCTATTGGGGCTGGAGGAAGCCAGTGTGGTGCCGCTGGTCGATCGGCTGGTGAAACAGCAGCTGCTGGCACGGGTGCAGCCAAAGGAAGATCGTCGCAAGCGCCTGCTGGTGTTAACCGAGCAGGGCGGCGAGGCGTTCGCTACGGTAAAAACGCAGGCGGATGCGCTGCGCGCCCAGCTGCTGGCCGATATCGATCCCGCCGCGCTGGCAGTGACCGAAAACGTGTTGCAGCAGCTGCTTGAACGCTTAGGAAACGTATAGCCGTGGCGAAACGTAACCCGTATGCGCCTCGCGAATGGCTGCCGCACGAAAAGCCGATGCTGCCGGGATCGCCCTCGACACCGCTGCATGCGCCATCGAAACGCATCGCGTTTGGTCTGATCGGCCTGCTGATCTCCATTACCGGCGCGCTGAGTAATGCGCTGGTGACCGCCAACCTCACCAATCTGCAGGGCACCTTCGCCGCATACAGCAACGAAATCGCCTGGCTGCCGGCGGTCTACGTGATGGGCAATATCTCCATTAATCTGTTGCTGGTGAAGTTCCGCCAGCAGTTTGGCCTGCGGCTGTTTACCGAGGCCTTTCTGGTGCTGTACGTCATCGTGGCGTTTTTTCACATCCTCGCTAACGATCTCAGCTCAGCGATTATCGTGCGTACCGCGCACGGCATGGTGGGCGCGGCGCTCAGCTCGCTGGGCATCTATTATCAGATCCAGGCCTGGCCGGCGAAGCACCGTCTCAAAGCGCTGGTGATTGGCATCACCGCTTCACAGCTGGCGATTCCGCTGGCGCGGCTGTTCTCCAGCGAGCTGCTGCAGCTGGAGGAGTGGCGCGGCCTCTATCTGTTTGAACTGGGCCTGGCGATGATTGCGCTGGGCTGCGTGCTGGTGGTCAAGCTGCCGCCGGGCGACCGTATCAAAGCGTTCGAAAAGCTCGATTTCGTCACCTTTATGCTGCTGGCACCGGGCATGGCGTTATTGTGCGGCGTGCTGTCGCTCGGCCGCATTGAGTGGTGGTTCAGCACGCCGTGGCTCGGCGTCTGTCTGGCGCTGGCGCTGGTGCTGATTGTCGCGGCGGTGGTGCTGGAGCATAACCGCGCTAACCCGCTGATTAACACCCGCTGGCTGAGCAATGGCATGATCGTGCGGCTCGGCATTGTGATGATCATGATGCGCATCGTGCTGGCCGAGCAGAATACCGGTGCGGTGGGCTTTCTGCAGCAGCTGGGCCTGCTCAACGATCAGATGCGCGGGCTGGCGCTGGCGATCATTGCGGGCGTAATCTGCGGCATGATTGCCAGCGCGCTGACCATCAAACCCAACCATCTGAGCTGGCCAATCGTGGTCTCGCTGGCCGTAATGATTGTCGCCTCGCTGATGGATGCGCAATCCAGCCCGCTGACGCGTGCCAGCAATCTCTACTTCAGCCAGTTTCTGCTCGGTTTCAGCAGTGCTTTTTTCCTTGGGCCAGCGATGCTGCTTGGCATCGGCGGCGTGGTGACTCAGCCGAAAAATCTGGTGAGTTTTGTCGTGCTGTTTGGCATGAGCCAGAATCTTGGCGGGCTGATTGGCTCCGCCATTCTCGGCACCTTCCAGACGTGGCGTGAAAAATATCACTCCAGCCTGCTGGGCGATCAGCTGTCGCTGCTCGATCCCAATGTGGTTGATCGCCTCAGCCAGTACAGCGCGCTGTTTCGCAGCCAGCTGGCGGACAGCGGCCTGCTCAGCGCGCAGAGCAGCAGTCAGCTGCAAACCGTGGCCACGCTGCAGGCCAACGTGCTGGCTTATAACGATACCTATTTACTGACCGCCGCGCTGGCAATGATAACGCTGATGTGGGTGCTGTGGCGCCTGACGCGGCTGCGTTATCTTAACTGGCGCCAGGCGCGACATAATCTGACTGAGCAACAGCAGCAGGCTGCGCCAGCAAACCGAACGGAGACCCCATGAGTCAACAGGACGATCTACAGGCTGCGGAGCGCGAGCGCACCAACCGCCGACGGATTCTCTCTATCGCCGCCGGGAGCGGTATCGCCATCGTGGGCGTGCTGGTGATTTTATACGCCTGGCAGCTATGGCCCTTTACCAGCACTATCCAGTCAACGGAAAACGCCTATGTGCGCGGCCAGGTGACCTTTATCAGCCCGCAGGTCAGCGGCTACCTGACGAACATTGAGGTGGTGGATCTGCAGCCGGTGCGCAAAGGACAGCTGCTGATGACCATTGACGATCGTATCTATCGCCAGCGCGTGCATCAGGCGCAGGCACAGCTGGCGATGAAGATTGCCGCGCAGAATAACAACCAGCAGCAGCAGAAGAGTGCGGAGGCCACAATCGCCAGCAATAAAGCCGCGCTGGAGAATGCCAAAGCGCAGGCGCTGAAAAGCAGTCTGGATTTGAAGCGGGTGGAAAATCTGGCGGCGGATGGCTCGCTGTCGTTACGCGAGCGTGACGCCGCGCGCGCAGCCAATGCGCAGGCTCAGGCCCAGCTGCGCCAGGCGGCGGCGCAGGTGGCGGTCTCGCAGCAGAATCTGCAAACCACTATCGTTAACCGCGCGGCGCTGGCCGGCGACGTAGCCAGCGCGCAGGCGGCACTGGAGCTGGCCAATATCGATCTGGACAACACGCGCATTATCGCGCCGGACAGCGGCCAGCTCGGTCAGCTGTCGGTGCGCAAAGGCACGTACGTTACTGCCGGCACGCGGCTGACTTCGGTGGTGCCGGATAATAAATGGGTGATTGCCAACCTGAAGGAAACCCAGCTGGCGCGTGTGCGCCCCGGCCTGCCGGTGTCGATCCGCGTTGATGCGCTGGACGGCAAGCGCTTTGATGGCCGCGTTGAGTTTATCTCGCCCGCTGCCGGATCTGAGTTCAGCGCTATCTCGCCAGATAACGCCACCGGTAACTTCGTGAAAATCGCCCAGCGCATTCCGGTGCGCATCAAAATTCTTGGTGACGATCTGCAGCAGCTGCGGCCCGGGATGTCAGTGGAAGTCGACATTGATACCGCCGCCGAACCAAACCGGGATGCGTTATGAAGCGGCCGTTACTCGCGGCGCTCATCGCGCTACTGCTGACCGGCTGCGCCCGCGAAGTGGAGCAGGCGCCGTCGTCGCTGCCGATTCCGCCTGACTGGCGCCAGCAGGTCGGGCCCGCCGCCGCGCCGGAAGCGCAGTGGTGGCGCAGCTTTGGTGATGATCGCCTCAACTGGCTGGTAAACCAGGCGCTGCAGCACAACAGCGATATTCTCATTGCCCGGTCGCGCGTCGATCAGTATCGCGCCGAGCTGCGCGCTGCGCAGGGCGACAACTTCCCGACGCTGTCGGCGGGCGTGGCGGCAACCCATCAGCGTGCGCTGTCAGCGGCGACCGGTCAGCCGTACGAAAGTGCGGTATTTCAGGGACTGCTGCAGGCGAATTATGAGGTCGACTTATGGGGCAGCCGCAGCAACAGCATCCGCGCGGCGGAAGCCACGCTGGCGGCGCAGCGTGCGGCGGCCTCGGCAGCCGAGCTGACGGTGGCCAGTTCGGTCGCGTCCGGTTACCTCAGCCTGTGCGCG
This sequence comes from Pantoea sp. SGAir0184, assembly GCF_043544755.1. NCBI lineage: Bacteria > Pseudomonadati > Pseudomonadota > Gammaproteobacteria > Enterobacterales > Erwiniaceae > Pantoea > Pantoea sp. SGAir0184. The sequence continues at coordinate 2,667,432 of NZ_CP028050.1, read as the reverse complement.
CTCGACGAGCAGCTGCGCGTGACCGAGGCCACGCTGGAAACGCGGCAGAACTCGCTGAACCTGGCGCAGCGTCAGTTCGAAACCGGCTATACCTCGCGGCTCGAATGGATGCAGGCGGCGTCGGAGTATCAGACAGCGAAAGCGCAAATTCCGCAGCTGCAGCATCAGATCGCCCAGCAGGAGAACGCGCTCAGCATTCTGGTTGGCATGAATCCGCGCCAGATTGCACGCAGCAGCCAGTTCGACCAGCTGCGACCCCACGCACTGCCGGCGCTGCTGCCGTCGCAGCTGCTGAATCGCCGGCCTGACATAGTCCAGGCGCAGCGCCTGCTGCTGGCGAGCGACGCGTCGCTGGCGGCGGCGCAGGCACAGCTGCTGCCATCGCTCAACCTGACGGCGTCCGGCACGCTGCAGAGCAGCCAGCTACACGATCTGCTGGATAATCCGTTCCGCCTGTGGAGCATCGGCGGCAGCGTGCTGGCACCGCTGCTCAACCGCGAAGCCCTGACCGCGCAGGTGGATGTGGCGATGGCGTCGCGCAACCAGGCGCTGTACGGCTACGAAAGGGTGGTGCGCAACGCCTTTGCCGAGGTGGATAACGCGCTGGATGCCATCACGCGCAGCCAGCAGCAGCTGACGGAACTGCAGGCGCAGGAACGCTACGTTGCCGAGGCGTGGCGGATTGCGCGCAACCGTTATCAGAATGGCTATGCGTCCTATCTCGATGAGCTTGATGCGCAGCGCACGCTGTTCAGCACCCAGCTGAATATTGTGGCGGTGAAAAACACGCTGCTGCTGGCGCAAATCGATCTCTACCGCGCACTTGGCGGCGGCTGGCAGGGTTGATCATCATGCCGCAGCCGCCTGGCTGCGGTCATAAATGATGTCTAAAGCCCGTTCACCCCGCTTTCACAACAGCACCAGCCCGAACTTAAGTGGTTCATGCTTTTTTTTACTTGTCTTTACAATTAGTGGTATTATCCGCGGCGCTTTACACAGTCTGAACGGAACTATGCAGGGGTTGTTACCTGCACGGCCGCGTGGTTGCGCGGCTTGCCATGACAGGGGAAGAAAAGGAAATGATGAATAAAAAAGCCACGCTGGCACTGCTGGTTGCAGCGGTATTAATCACCGGCTGTGCATCGCGCACGGCACCGATCCAGAACGTCAGCCAGACGGTCGCACAGAGCTACAGCGATCAGCAGATGCAGCGGGCTATCGTGGAAGCTGGCGCGGCCAATCACTGGGTGATCTCACCGGCGGGTCCGGGCGTGATGAATGGTCTGCTGGCAGAGCGCGGCCACACGGCGAATATCCGTATCACCTACACTGCTAACAGCTACCGCATTGATTACGTCAGCAGCACCAATCTGAAAGCAGGCAGTGGCCAGATTCACCGTAACTACAACCGCTGGATTCAGAACCTGAACCAGGGCATCCAGACCCGTCTGGCGGTGCAGGCGGTAAAATAAGTCATCACGCGCGCCGCTAACAGTTAATCGTAAAGTTAGCCGGCACGCTGCCGAAATAGAAACAGGCGGACCCGATGTCCGCCTGAGAACTCGGCGACATCCGCGTGAGGCGGATGACTGGAATAGAGAGCAGGGAAGGGATGCCGCGCAGCGAAAATCTGACCATCCCTGAGGCTGAAGAAAGAATGCAGGTATGAAACTCGCTTACTCCCTTGTTGACTGGCATGCCATCGCGCCGGGCCACAGCAGCGCCGACGACTGGCAGCGCTGGGCGCAACACGCGCCGGTACTGGATGCCTGCCTGGCTATCGCCAAACCTCAGTTTTTACCGATGATGACTGCCCGTCGCCTCAGCCCCGGCAGCCGTGCCGCCGTTGAGTGCGGCCTTGCGCTGCTGGCCCGACAGTCGGTTGACGCCGTGGTGTTTACCAGCCGCCATGGCGAACTGGAACGCAATCTGCGTATTCTGCGTACGCTTGCGGACGGCCAGCCGCTATCCCCCACCGACTTCGCGATGTCGGTGCACAACTCGGCGGTCGGCAGCCTGACCATCGCCGCACGTCAGCCATTAGTGTCATCGTCAATTTCTGCCGGCATCGACAGCTTCCAGCAGGGCCTGCTTGAGGTCAGCACGCTGCATCAGGCCGGTTACCGGCAGGTGCTGCTGGTGGATTTTGACGGGCTGGTGCCCGACTACTACCGTCCGTGGCTGCCGGAGATCGATACCTTTAATGCACCCTACGCGGTTGCGCTGCTGCTGCGCGCCGGCGAAGCGTGGCGCTGTACGGCGACCGCCGCCCGCTCTCAGCCCGATGCGCTGCCGCAGAGCCTGCAGTTTCTGCATGCGATGCTGAGCGAAACGGCGGATTTCACCCTGGCCGGCGAGCGTCATCAGTGGCGCTGGGAGCGTGCTCATGGCGGATAACGCTATGCCGATGCGCCAGCGGCGCGGTGGCAACTATTACTGGCGGCTGGTGATGACCGCGCTTTGCTTTAGCCTGTTTAGCATTGGCGGTCTGTTGCTGTCGCTGATCTGGTTCAACCTGCTGCTGCTGATTCAGCGTGACGGTCTGCGCCGGCGGCAGATCGCGCGCCGCAGCATTGCGTGGAGCTTTCGCTGCTTTCTGCGCTTCTGCCGTTTTGTCGGCGTGTATGACTATCAGATGCTGGGCGCAGAAGCGCTGCGTCAGGATCGCGGCTGCCTGATTGTCGCTAACCATCCGTCGCTGATCGATTACGTGATGATCGCCTCGCTGTTACCCGAGATGGATTGCCTGGTGAAGGCCGACCTGCAGCACAACATTTTCTTCCGCGGCGTTATTAAATCAGCCGATTACCTGATTAACAGCGAGGCGGAGACGCTACTGCCGGATAGCCAGCAGCGGCTGGCACGCGGCGATACCATTCTGATTTTCCCCGAAGGGACGCGCACCCGCTACGGCCAGCCGCTGCAACTGCAGCGCGGTGCGGCAAATATTGCGGTGCGCGCCGGATGCGATCTGCGCGTGATTCATATCACCTGTACCCAGCGTATGCTCGACAAGCAAAGCCGCTGGTATCAGATTCCGCTGGTTAAACCGGTTTTTACGGTACGCGTACAATCGCGTATTGCCAGCCACGCCTTTCACGAAGCTGATGAGGATGCGCAGCCGCTGGCCGCGCGCCGTTTGACGCGTTATTTGCAACAGGCGCTGGTGCCTGAAGAGACAAAGTAAGTTATGCAAGCACTGATTGACGACATTAAAACCATGATTATCGACACGCTGAATCTGGAAGATATCAGTCCGGATGATATCGATAGCGATGCACCGCTGTTTGGCGAAGGGCTGGGGCTCGACTCGATCGATGCGCTGGAGCTGGGACTGGCGGTAAAAAACCGCTTCGGCGTGCAGCTCTCCGCCGAGAGCGAAACGCTGCGGGCGCACTTTTTTTCCGTGGCCACACTGGCCGCTTTTGTTGAACAACAGCAAGCCTGAGAACCGTCGACATGAATAAACAAGATATTTACCAGGAAGTGGCGACGCTGCTGACTACGCTGTTCGAAATTGATCCGGACGAGATTCGCCCGGACGCTCGCCTGTATGAAGATCTCGAACTCGACAGTATTGATGCGGTTGACATGGTGGTGCATCTGCAAAAACGCACCGGGCGTAAGATCAAGCCAGAAGCCTTCCGCGCGGTGCGCACCGTACAGGACGTGGTTGACGCCGTCGACCAGCTGATGCGCGACCAGGCCTGATAAACGCCATGCACAGGCTGTTGCAGCTGCTGAACGCGCTGGCGCTGATCGCCTGGCCATTGCTGGTATGGCTGGCGCTGACTCACCCGCAGTGGCGCGGCGTGCTGGTGCTGCTGGCGCTGGTGTTTGCGGCGCGCATCTGGAGCCTGCGTCAGACGCAGGGCGCGCTGAACCGCACGCTGCTGCTGCTGGCGCTGATCGGCTGCCTGCTGTCTCTCGCCAGTATCGTGTTGCGGGCGCAGCATCTGCTGCTGTGGTATCCGGTGGTGGTGAATGGCCTGTTGTTTCTGCTGTTCGCCGCGTCGCTGTTCAGCCCGATGCCGCTGGTAGAGCGCCTGGCGCGCCTGCGTGAACCTCAGCTGCCGCCGCGTGCCGTTCGTTATACCCGACGCGTGACGCAGGTGTGGTGCGGGTTTTTTATTTTCAACGGCAGCGTGGCCCTGACTACCTGCCTGCTGAGTCATATCCGGCTATGGACACTCTGGAACGGGTGCATCAGCTATGTGCTGATGGGCGCGCTGATGGGCGGCGAATGGCTGCTGCGTCAGCGCATGAGGAAACACGCATGAAGGCCGTGGCGATTCGCGACTGGCTGCACGGCGCCGATCGTCTCGTCGCCTGGCAGGGGCAACAGCAGCATACGCTGGCGCAGATGCGGCAGCAGGTGCTGGGCTTAACCCATCAGCTACAGGCGCAGCCTGGCGAACGCTGGGCGCTGTGCTTTGACAACAGTTACCACTTTACCGTGGCGCTGCTGGCGAGCTGGTACGCCGGCAAAACGCCGGTCATCCCCGGCCACTGCCGCGCAGCGCAGCTGGAAGAGATGCACGACAGTCTTGATGGCGTGATCAGCGATATGCCGCTGGCGGTCACCCTGCCACAGCTACGCTGGGACGGCGCGCTGGCGCAGGGCGCGCTGCCAGAGATGGCGGCGCAGGCGAGTCTGGTGCTGTTCACCTCCGGCTCAACCGGAACGCCGCGTCGCGTGGTCAAATCACTGCGCGCCATGGACCTGGAAGCTCAGTGGCTGGCCGATCTGTGGGGCACGCGTCTGCAGGCGTGTCACATCATTGCCTCGGTAAGCCATCAGCATCTGTATGGCCTGAGTTTTCGCATTATTCTGCCGATGGCGCTCGGCCTGCCGTTCGCCGCGCAGCAAATTTTTTATGGTGAGCAACTGGCGGATCAACGTGCCGATCGCCGCTACGCCTTTATCAGCAGTCCGGCGTTTTTGCGCCGGCTGGACACGGCGCTGGTGGCGCCGCCCTGTGCACTGATTGTCTCCGCGGGCGGCGCGCTGCCGGGCGCGGATGCGCAACGCGCGCAGCAAACGCTGGACTGCGCGGTGGATGAAATTTATGGCAGTACCGAAACCGGGGTGATCGCGTGGCGCCGGGCCAGCGATGACGCTGCGCTGTGGCAGTGTTTCCCCCACGTTTCGCTGCGCGAGATCGCGCCGCAGCGCTGGCAGGTCTTCTCCGATCTGCTGGAAAGCCGCGCGGGCTGTGCGCTGGACGACCGTATCGTGCAGCAGCCGTCGGGCCATTTTCAGCTGGCAGGACGCCAGGATCGGGTGGTGAAAATTGAAGACAAGCGCGTGTCGCTGAGCGAAGTAGAGCGTCGCCTGCTGGCGCTGCCTGGTGTGGAAGATGCCGCCGCGCTGGCGATTCAGCGTCACGGCCGCCATGCCATCGCGGTGGTGCTGGCGCTGCCGCAGCTGCCAGACGCCGCCACGCTGCACCAGCGTAAACAACAATGGAAACGCGCGCTGCAACCCTGGCTGGAGCCGGTCGCCATGCCGCGCTACTGGCGGGTGGTGACGGCAATTCCGGTCACCGCGCAGAGCAAACGCGCATGGCCGCAGATAGAGGAACTGTTTGATGTTACCGGTTGAATTAAACGCGCAACAGCAGGATGGCACGCTCACCCTGCGCCTGCTGGTGGCTGCCGACCTGCTGTGGTTTCGCGGCCACTTCCCTACGCTGCCGATTCTGCCGGGAGTGGCGCAGCTTGACTGGGTGCTGCACTACGGCCTGACGCGCCTCGCGCCGGGTAAGAGTTTTGCCTCGATTGAAAACATCAAATTCCAGCAGCCGGTGCCGCCGGATGCGCAGCTGGAGCTGCAGTTGCAGTGGCTGCCGGAAAAGTCGCTGCTGAGTTTTCGCTACGCGCTGCTGCGCGGTGCGCAGGCTGAGGTCGCCAGCAGCGGGAAGATTCGCCTGTGCTGAGTGCCTCTTTTGCGCCTTGCGTGCTGATTCCCTGCTACAACCACGGTGCCATGCTGGCGTCGGTGCTGGCGCGGCTGACCCCGTTCAACCTGCCGGTGATCGTGGTCGACGACGGCAGCGATGCCCGGACCAAACAGCACATCGCTGCGCTGGATGCGCCGCAGCTCCGGGTGCTGACGCTGCCGCACAACCAGGGTAAGGGAGCGGCGGTGATTGCCGGACTGCGCGCCGCCGCGGCCGCGGGTTTCAGTCATGCGCTGCAGCTGGACGCCGACGGACAGCATCAGGTGGAGGACACACCGCGCATGCTGGCAGAGGCTGAACGCTATCCGCACTGCCTGATCTCCGGCCAGCCGCAGTACGATGCCTCAATCCCGAAATCCCGGCTCTATGGACGCTACATCACCCATTTCTGGGTATGGGTGGAAACGCTGTCGTTCTCGCTAAAAGACAGCATGTGCGGTTTCCGCGTCTATCCGCTGGCAGCGTCGCTTGAGCTGTGCGATCGCCGCGCTATTGGCCAGCGCATGGATTTTGACACCGAGATCATGGTGCGCCTCTACTGGCAGGGCACGCCGAGCCGGTTTATCCGCACGCGCGTGACCTATCCGCCGAGCGGCGTCTCACACTTTGACGCGCTGCACGACAACCTGCGTATCTCGTGGATGCACACCCGCCTGTTCTTTGGCATGCTGCCACGCATCCCGCAGCTGCTATCCCGCCGGCGTCAGCAGGCGCACTGGGCAGCGACGCCAGAGCGCCGCGGCCAGTGGGGGCTGCGCTTTATGCTGTGGCTGTACCAGCGTGCCGGCCGCCTGCCGTTTATTCTGCTGCTGTGGCCGGTGGTGGCGGTGTACTGGCTCAGCGGTCGCGCGGCGCGGGCGGCGTCGCAGCAGTGGCTGACGCGCGTACAGGCCGTGGCGCATCAACAGCAGATTGCGCTGCCGCGGCCGCTCAGCAGCTATCGCCACTTCCTGCGTTTTGGCAACAGCATGCTGGATAAAGTCGCCAGCTGGCGCGGTGACCTGCAATGGGGACGCGATATCGACTTCGCGCCCGATGCGGAAGCGGTGATTCGCGCCGCGGAAGGCAAAGGCCAGCTGATTCTCGCCTCGCATCTGGGCGATATCGAAGCCTGCCGGGCGATGGCGAAGCAGGTCAGCGGTCTGGTGATCAACGCGCTGGTGTTCACCGACAACGCCCAGCGCTTCCGCGCAGTGCTGGAGAGCATTGCGCCGCAGGCGGGCGTCAATCTGCTGCCGGTCAGTGATATCGGCCCGGACACCGCAATTTTACTGCAGCAAAAGCTGGATGCCGGTGAGTGGGTGGCCATTGTTGGCGACCGCACCGCCGTGCAGCGTCAGCGCGGCGGCGAACGGCGCGTGGTGTGGAGTGAATTTATGGGCCAACCGGCACCGTTCCCGCAGGGACCCTTTGTGCTGGCGGCGGCGCTGCGCTGTCCGGTGCTGCTGATGTTCGCGCTGCGCCAGCAGGGCAAACTGCGCGTGCACTGTGAGGCCTTTGCCGATCCTTTACCGCTGCCGCGCAATGGGCGACAGCAGGCGCTGCAGGCGGCGGTCGATCGCTACGCTGCGCGCCTGCAGCATCATGCCCTGCTGGCACCGCTGGACTGGTTTAACTTTTACGATTTCTGGGCTCTGCCCGAAGAGGAGCAACGCGATGCGTGACGCAAGCTGGCGCGCGGAGATTGAACGGGTGGTCTCGTTTCATGACTGCGATCCGATGGGCGTGGTGTGGCACGGCAACTATTTCCGCTACTTTGAAGTGGCGCGTGAAGCGCTGCTGCGCAGTATCAACTACAGCTATGCAGAGATGAGCGCCAGCGGCTACGTCTGGCCGGTGGTCGATACCCGGGTTAAATACCGCCTGCCGCTGCGCTGTGAAGAGGCCATTCGTGTTGAAGCCAGCATCAGCGAATATGAAAACCGGCTGCGCATCGATTATGTCATCCGTAACGCTGCCGGGCAGGTGACCACCAAAGCGCACACGCTGCAGGTGGCGGTCAGCGCCAGCACGCAGGAGATGTGCTTTGTCTCGCCGGATATTCTGCTGCAGCGTTTGGGGGTGTCATCATGATTCGTCTGTTCTGCCTGCTGTTGACGCTGCTCAGCGCCAGCGCCAGCGCGGTGACGCTGGAACAGCTACAGCAGCGCTTTGCCAGCCAGCCGGTGATTCGTGCCAGCTTTGTTCAGGTGCGCAGCATCGCCGGCATGGCGCAGCCGCTGGTGTCGCGCGGCCAGCTGTTGATTGCTCAGCAGCAGGGGCTGTGGTGGCACCAGGCGACACCGTTCCCGATGACGCTGATTCTGGATGATCACCGTATGGTGCAAAGCATGAGCGGCCAGCCGCCACAGGTGATCACCGCTGACAGCAATCCGCAAATGTTCCAGTTTAACCATCTGCTGCGCGCGCTGTTCCAGGCGGATGAGCAGGTACTGCGCGAGAATTTTGTGCTCGATTTCCACGATGACGGTGGCGACGGCTGGCAGCTGAGCCTGACGCCGAAAGCGGCACCGCTGAATAAGATCTTCAACCGCATCGATCTGCAGGGCGCGGCGTATCTCAACCGCATTACGCTGGATGACCGCCAGGGCGATAAAACGGAAATCACTCTGAGCGATACCCGTACGCAGCCCGGCCAACTGACTGATGAAGAGCGAGCCCGTTTTGCCGCAGCGCAGTGAGATTTTTGCCGCGCGCGCCTGGCTGGCCGTCTGTCTGCTGCTGATGCTGGCGCTGGCCTTGTTACTGCCGCGCAGCCACATTAACAGCAGCGTGCTGGCTCTGCTGCCGCAGCAGAATCTTGGCCAGGCGCCGGCAGAGATTCAGCAGGGGTTTATGCAGCGGCTCGACCGCCAGCTGGTGTGGCTGGTGAGTGCGCCTGGTGCAGACGGTGACGCCGCCGCCGCGTGGTGGCAGGCGCAGCTCCGGGCACTGCCGATGCTCAGTGAGGTCAGCGGCGCGCTGGATGATGATCAGCTGCAGCGCTGGGGAAGCTTTGCTTATCAGCATCGCAACGGGCTGATCGATCCGCTGACGCGTGCGCGACTGCAGCACGGCGGCGGCGCGCAGGCTGACTGGATTCTGGCGCAGCTGTTCTCGGCGTTTGCCGGGGTGAGCAGCAAAGAGCTTGCCGGTGACCCGCTGCTGCTGGTGCGTGGCGCGCAGCTGGCGCTGCAGCAGAACGCCAGCAAAATGGTGCTGCACAATGGCTGGCTGACGGTCAGCGATGCGCAGCAGCGCCGCTGGTATTTTCTGCACGGCGAACTGGTACATAACGCCTTCAGCATGGCGCAGAGCCATCAGCTGGTCAGCGCGCTGCATCAGCTTGAGCAGCAGTTGAAACAGCGCTGGCCGCAGGCGCAGCTGCTGACGCGCGGCACGGTGCTGTTCAGCGACGATGCCAGCCAGCGCGCGCAGCATGATGTTGCCACGCTGGGCAGCGTGACGCTGGGCGGTTTGCTGCTGCTGGTGTGGCTGGTGTTTCGCTCACTGCGGCCGCTGGCGCTGAGCGCACTGTCGGTAGCCATCGGGGCGATGGCCGGCACCGTGTTCACGCTGCTGTTTTTTGGTGAGCTGCATCTCACCACGCTGGTGATGAGTCTCAGTATTGTCGGCATCTCGGCCGATTATACGCTGTACTACCTGACGGAACGCATGGTGCACGGCGAGCACGCCACACCGTGGCAGAGTCTGCATAAAGTGCGCGGTACGCTGCTGCTGGCGCTGGGCACCACGACGATCGCCTGGCTGCTGATGCTGCTGGCACCGTTTCCCGGGCTGCGCCAGCTGGCGGTATTTGCCGCCAGCGGCCTGAGCGCCTCGTGCCTGACGGTGATCTGTTTCTATCCGTGGCTGGTGCGCGGCCTGCCGGTGCGACCGGTGCCAGCGATGGTGTGGCTGGCGCGCTGGCTGGCCGCGTGGCGCCGCCAGCGCGGGCTGCGCGTCGGGTTACCGCTGCTGGTGGCCCTATACGCGCTGAGCGGCATCTTACAGCTGCGCGTCGACGATAATATTGCTCATCTGCAGAGCGCGCCGGCGCAGCTGCTGGCGCAGGATCGCCAGCTGGCGCAGCTCACCGGGCAGCAGGCCGATCAAACCTGGTTTGTGGTCTGGGGTGATAACGAGCAGCAGGTGTTGCAGCGGCTTAATGCGCTGGCGCCCGAACTGCAGCGCGCGCAGCAGCAGGGCTGGCTGGCGAGCTATCGCCTGCTGCCGCTCAGCACGCTGGAACAGCAGCAGCAGGATGTCGCGCTGTTACAGCAGGCGGCCCCGACCATCATGGCGCGTCTGCAACAGGCCGGTATTCGTCCGGCGCAGGCCAGTCTGCAGCCGATGCCGGTTAGCGTGCAGGCGTGGCTGGCGAGTCCGCTGAGTGAAGGCTGGCGGCTGCTGTGGCTGTCGCTGCCTGACGGACGCAGCAGCGTGCTGGTCCCGGTGAGCGGCGTGCAGAACAGTGCCGCACTGCAAAAACTGGCGACAGCGCAGGCAGGCGTGAGCTGGGTCGATCGCAAAGCCCGTTACGATGAGTTGTTTGGTTTCTGGCGCACGCTGCTAAGCGGCCTGCTGGCGCTGGCGCTGCTGCTGATCAGCGTCAGCTACACCCTGCGCCTTGGCCTCAAAGCCGGGCTGCGCAGCGCGCTGCCGTCATGGCTGTCGCTGGCGGCCGCGCTGGCCACGCTCGGCTGGCTGGGTGCCAGTCTGAATCTGTTTGCGCTGCTGGCGCTGATTCTGGTGCTGGGCATTGGCATCAATTACACGCTGTTTTTCAGTAATCCGCGCGGCACGCCGCTGACGTCGATGCTGGCGGTAACGCTGGCGATGATGACCACGCTGCTGACGCTGGGCATGCTGGTATTCAGCAGCACCAGCGCTATCAGCAGCTTTGGTACCGTGCTGTGCAGCGGAATTTTTTGTGCATTTTTACTGGCGCCGCTGGCGCTGGCGGGCGGAAAAAGGAAATCACGATGAGAATGGGTGCGTTACTGCTGGCGCTCAGCCTGCTACTGAGCGGGTGTGCGTCTCACCATGACGAGTCCAGCCGACCCACGGCCTGGCTCAAACCCGGCGTGCGCGTCACGCTGCCGGCACCGGGCATTTCGCCCGGCTTTCAGCAGCAGCAGTTGCTGACCGGGCGCGTGAAGGGCAAAACCCAGTCATTGCTGGTGCTGCTCAGCGCGGATGCGCAGCAGATCTCGCTGGCCGGGCTGTCGTCGCTTGGCATCCGGCTATTCCGCGTCACTTACGATCAACAGGGGATTCATACCCAGCAGATGATGGCGCTACCCGACCTGCCGCCAGCCAGCCAGGTGCTGGCCGATATTATGCTGAGCTACTGGCCGGTCAGCGCGTGGCAGCCGCAATTGCCGTCCGGCTGGACGCTGCGCGATGTGGGCGACCGGCGCGAATTGCGCGATGCCTCCGGCCAGCTGATCAGCCAGATTCATTATCTGCAGCGCGGGGAACAGCGTGAGCCGATTAGCGTCGATCAGCGCGCCTTTGGCTATCAGATTCACATCCAGCATCTGGACGCCTCCTCATGATTTACCTGTCGGCTTTTGGCATGGTCAATGCGCTGGGCAGCAGCCTGGCGCAGATTGCCGCCCAGCTACAGCAGGGCACAGCGCCCGGCATGCAGCCGCGTGACGGCTGGTTAGCGCAGGGCAAGCGCTGCTGGCTGGGTGAAGTGCCGGGCGCGCTGCCGCCGGTACCGGCTGAACTGGCGGCGCATGATACGCGCAACAATCGATTGCTGCTGGCGGCGCTGCAGCAGTGCCAGCCAGCGCTGGATGAGGCGATTACGCGCTATGGTCGCGCCCGCGTGGCCATCGTGCTGGGTACCAGTACTTCCGGCGTGGATGAGGGCGATCGGCAGACGGACGGCGGCCATGCCGGTTATGACTACCGGATGCAGGAACTGGGCGATCCGTCGCGCTTTCTGGCGCACTATCTGCAACTGGATGGCCCGGCGTACACGATTTCTACTGCCTGCTCCTCCAGCGCGCGCGCCATCATCAGCGGGGCGCGGCTGATTGCTGCCGGTCTGGCCGACGTAGCGCTGGTGGGCGGTGCGGACTCGCTCAGCCGCATGCCGATTAACGGCTTTGCCAGCCTCGATTCGCTGTCGGAACAGCACTGCGCACCGTTCAGCGCCGGGCGCGACGGTATTTCGATTGGCGAAGCGGCGGCGCTGCTGCTGCTGACGCGCGAGCCACAGCCGCTGGCGCTGCTGGGCTGCGGTGAATCGTCAGATGCCTGGCACATGTCAGCGCCGCATCCGCAGGGCGTGGGCGCGGAAGCCGCCATGCGCATGGCGCTGCAGCAGGCCGGTTTGCAGCCGCACGAGGTGGGCTATATCAATCTGCACGGTACCGCCACGCCGCTGAACGATCAGGTTGAAGCGGCGGTGATTCACCGCCTGTTTGGCGATGCCGTGCCGTGCAGCTCCACTAAGCACCTCACCGGCCACACGCTGGGCGCAGCAGGCGCCACCGAAGCCGCGCTGGCGGCCCTGATTATCCAGCAACAGTTGTCGCTGCCGCCGCAGGATTTTTCGCACGCGACGCAGGATAGCACGCTGCCGCCCTGTGGACTGCTGACTGTGGCACAGCCGCTGGCGCGCCCGGTGATTGCCTCCAACTCATTTGCCTTTGGCGGGAACAATACCTGCCTGATTGTAGGATCTTCGCATGAATGATTTTTTGCCGGTGGGCGATTACCTGCCGCACCGCGCGCCGCTGCTGCTGCTTGAGCGCGTGCTTGATGTCACGCCAGACAGTGTTGTCTGTGCAGTCACGGTGAGCCCGCACGGCGTGCTGGCACCGTTTCTCACGCCGCAGGGCGAGCTGCCGGCGTGGTTTGGCGTCGAGATTATGGCGCAGACCGTGGGCGTCTGGTCCGGTTTTCATGCCCGCCAGCGCGGTGCCAGTGACATCCGCCCCGGCATGCTGCTGGGCGGGCGCGGCTATCGCGCCAGTGCGTCCACCTTCGCGGCACACAGTGCGTTGCAGATTGAGATGCACCTGCTGATGCGCGATGACAAGCTGGGCAGTTTTGAGGGCGAGATCCGCTGCGGCACCAGCCTGCTGGCCAGCGGACGACTGAACACCTACCAGCCCGACGACGACGAATTAACCCGATTAGCGCAACAAGGAACCGAGTGATGACCCGCAGCGTATTAGTAACCGGGGCCAGTAAAGGTATTGGCCGTGCCATGGCTTTACGTCTGGCCGCCGACGGATTTGATATTGTGGTGCATTACCACCGCGACGCCGCCGGTGCGCAGCAGACGCTGGCGCAGATCGTTGCCGCAGGCGGCCGCGGCCGCACGCTGCAGTTTGACGTGGCACAGCGGGAAGCCACGCGTAACGCGCTGGAGCAGGATATCGCCGCGCACGGTGCTTATTATGGCGTGATCAGCAATGCGGGCATCACCCGCGACGGTGCTTTTCCGGCGCTCACCGAAGACGAATGGGACAGCGTGATCCACACCAACCTCGACAGCTTCTACAACGTGATTCATCCCTGCGTCATGCCGATGATCGGCCTGCGCCAGGGCGGACGCATCATTACCCTCTCTTCGGTCTCCGGCATGATGGGCAACCGCGGGCAGGTCAACTACAGCGCGGCCAAGGCCGGTATCATCGGCGCCACGAAAGCGCTGGCGATTGAACTGGCGAAACGCAAAATCACCGTTAACTGTATCGCGCCAGGTTTGATCGATACCGGCATGACCGATCTTGAGCCGCAGGTAATCGACGAAGCGCTGAAAATCATTCCGATGAAACGCATGGGCGCGGCAGACGAAGTGGCTGGCCTGGCCAGCTATCTGATGTCGGATATCGCTGGCTACGTTACGCGGCAGGTGATTTCCATCAACGGAGGGATGTTGTGATGCAGCGGGTAGTGGTTACCGGTATGGGCGGCGTCACGGCTTTCGGTGAGAGCTGGAGCGCGGTGGCGCAGCGCATTAAACAGGGCCAGAATGCGGTACGTAAAATGCCGGAGTGGCAAGTCTATGATGGCCTGCACACGCTGCTGGGCGCGCCGATCGATGACTTCACGTTGCCGCCGCACTACACGCGTAAACGCATCCGCGCCATGGGGCGCGTCTCACTATTGGCGACGCGTGCCACCGAGCTGGCGCTGGAGCAGGCCGGCCTGATTGACCATGCGGTGCTGACCAGTGGTGAAACCGGCATCGCCTATGGGTCTTCGACCGGCAGCACCGGTCCGGTGAGCGAATTCGCCACCATGCTGACGGAAAAGCACACCAACAACATCACCGGCACCACCTACGTGCAGATGATGCCGCACACCACGGCAGTCAACGCCGGACTGTTTTTTGGTCTGCGCGGTCGCGTGATCCCCACGTCCAGCGCCTGCACTTCCGGCAGCCAGGCGATTGGCTACGCGTGGGAAGCCATTCGCCATGGCTATCAGACCGTGATGGTCGCGGGCGGGGCAGAGGAGCTGTGCCCCTCGGAAGCCGCCGTGTTCGATACGCTGTTTGCCACCAGCCAGCGTAACGACGCGCCGCACACCTCGCCGGCACCGTTCGATCAACAGCGCGACGGTCTGGTGATTGGTGAAGGGGCGGGCACGCTGATCCTGGAATCGCTGGCACATGCGCAGGCGCGCGGCGCGACCATCTATGCGGAGCTGGTCGGTTTTCACACTAACTGTGACGCGGCCCATATCACTCAGCCGCAGCGTGAAACCATGCAGATTTGTATTCAGCGCGCGCTGGACAGCGCAGGGGTGACGGCAGCGCAGATTGGTTACATTAACGCACACGGTACCGCCACCGATCGCGGCGATATTGCCGAAAGCCAGGCGACGGCAGCAATTTTTGGCAATCGTACGCCCATCTCTTCGCTGAAAAGCTATTTCGGTCACACGCTGGGTGCCTGCGGCGCGCTGGAAGCCTGGATGAGTATTGAGATGATGCGTGAGGGCTGGTTTGCGCCCACGCTGAATCTGACGCAGCCCGCCGCCGAATGCGGTGAGCTGGATTACATCACTGGCGCGCCCCGGCAGCTACAGACCGATTACGTCCAGTCAAACAACTTTGCTTTTGGCGGTATCAACACCTCGCTGGTGTTTAAACGCTGGCGCGACGCCTGAGTCTCTCCGTTTACCCCTCATTCCCGTCGCCCGGCGGGAATCTTCCTCCCCGATGATGCCTCTGGCGGTGATACACCGCCGGATTTTGCTTGCATTTGGCTGTACGCTGCGCATAATCGCAAACCGCAATAATAATGATTCTCAGTATAATTTACATCAGGGGATAACCATGCGCAGAACGCCTTTCAATCCCGGAATGAAACCGACGCTGCTGGCCATGCTGGTCAGCGCCGGTTGTTTGCCAGTGATGGCTGCTACCACTAACACCAGTAATGCTCCTCAGGGCGCTAACGAACAGCAGACGCTGACCGTTACCGCCACGCCGCAGAGTGAATTCAAACCCGGCGGCAACGACTTAGTACCGGCCTTTCTCGACGGCCAGATTGCCCACGGCGGTCGCCTCGGCATGCTGGGCGAGCAAAACGCCATGGACGTGCCGTTCAACGTCATCGGCTATACGGCAAAAATGATTCAGGACCAGCAAGCGCAAACCATCGCCGATGTGGTGCGCAACGATGCGGGCGTGCAGAACGTCAAAGGTTATGGCAATTTCGCTGAAACTTACCGCATTCGGGGTTTCACTCTCGACGGCGATGATATGACTTTCGGCGGTCTGCCGGGCGTGGTGCCGCGCCAGGTGATGGACGCTTCGCTGATCGATCGCGTGGAGATCTTCAAAGGCGCCAACAGTCTGGTTAACGGCGCAGCCAGTTCCGGCGTCGGCGGTATGATCAACCTCGAGCCGAAACATGCCGAAGATACGCCGATCAATCGCATTGGCCTCGATTACACCTCCTCGTCTCAGGTTGGCGGAACGCTGGACGTGGGGCGCCGCTTTGGCGATAACAATCAGTTTGGCGTGCGGGTTAATGCCGTACATCGCGAAGGTGAAACCGGCGTTGACGGCGAGAAAAAACGCACCACGGCGGCCTCGGTCGGTCTTGATTATCGCGGCGACCGGCTGCGCACCTCGCTGGACGTTGGCTATCAGAAGAAAACCTTCCATGACGGCTTGCAGGGCGTGAAATTCGCCAGCGCCGGCGTGATCCCGGCGGTGCCGTCAAATTCGCACAACTACAGCCAGAAATGGGTGTACAGCGATATGGAATCTGAATTCGGTATCGCCAAAGCAGAATACGATATTACCGACAGCTGGACGGCCTATGCCGGTCTCGGCGCACAGCACGCTCATGAAACCGGCAACTACGGCGCGCCGACCATTACCAACAGCAACGGTGACGGTACCGTCAGCAGCTTCTACTCCAACCGTATTCAGGACAACATGAGCGGCATGGTGGGGCTGCGCGGTGAGTTCCACACCGGTTTCGTCAGTCATAAAGTCAACGTGGGTTACTCGGCGCTGACCACCAATGCGAAAAATGCCTACGACATGTCGCTGGTGGGCACGCCGTTTAATATCTACCACAGCGGTGACGTGGCGGAACCGGCGGCCACCTTCGCCGGCGGCAAGTTCTCCGATCCGCTTACCACGTCACGCACCCGCACCCAGGGCTATCTGCTGAGCGATACGCTCGGATTACTGGACGATACGCTGCTGGTGACCGTCGGTGCACGCCATCAGAAAGTGGTGGTGCGCAGCTATAACTACAACACCGGCGCGGAAAGCGTTGATTCGCGCTTCACCAACGACCGCTGGATGCCAACGTACGGCGTGGTCTACAAGCCGTGGAAAGAAGTGGCGCTGTACGCGAACCATACGGAAGCGCTACAGCCTGGTGAAGTGGCCCCTAAAGACGCCGTCAACTATGGCACTGTGACCGGCGTGGCGCACTCGAAGCAGAATGAGATCGGTGTTAAAACCGATTTCGGCCGCATCGGCGGCTCGCTGGGGCTGTTCGAAATCCAGAAACCGTCCGGCCTGATCAACAGTGACAATGTCTACGTCATGGATGGCGAGCAGCGCCATCGCGGCGTGGAAGCCAACGTGTTTGGTGAGCCGGTGCTGGGCCTGCGCCTCAACGCCAGCGCCACCTGGATCGATCCGGTGATGAAGAAAACCGCCGGCGGCACTTACGATGGCAAACAGGCGATCGGCGTGCCGCGCTACACCTACGTGCTGGGCGCGGAGTATGACATCAAGCCGGTGGAGGGTCTGACGGCCACGGCGCTGCTCAACCACAGCGGTGCTCAGTACGCCAACTCGGCCAACACCCTCAAGCTGGACAGCTATACCACGCTGGATCTTGGTATGCGTTACCGCATGAAGGTGAATCAGAACGATCTGGTGTGGCGCGTGGCGGTCGAAAACGTCACCAATGAGAAGTACTGGTCAAACGTTGATGACACCGGCACCTATCTCGCGCAGGGCGACCCGCGCACGCTGAAAATCAGCATGAGCTACGATTTCTAAGCGGCCACCACGGGGCGTAGTGACGCTCCGTGGTCTTTTCCGACAGAAATAGTGCTGTACGTTGGCCGCTATTCCATTACACTCTGTGCGGCAATCCCGCTGAAAAACGCCTCTTTCCTGTTGAGTCATCATGAGTTCACCCGCGCCACCTGACGATCACGACGAACCTTTACGGCAACCGCTGGATGATGCGCACTTCGCCATTGTGGTACTTGCAGTGACCTCGGTTACCCTTATAATCTTCGTCCTGATGCTTACATTATGGATGAGCTGAGGCCAGCAACCGACTACGGACGCCCGCAAGGAGATGTCGATGGAATCCCGGGATGACAAACTGATCGCCATCATTGGACTGCTTTCCGCCTGCCTGATCGGCGTAGTGTTCCTTTTCACCATGACCTGGCTGACGGACGTGCGCCATCCAGCCGATCCGTCACTGGATGTACAAACCTGCCCGCCCAAAACCGCCAGCCCGGTGCAGCACTCTTAATCCTGGGTGCGCCATTTAATCTGCTGACTGCGTAACTCCAGCGCCAGCGCTTCATGCAGGGTGCGATTGCCATTGGGATCGCCCAGACCAAACAGCGCGCCAGGCGAGCGCCGATCGTCGGCCCACGCCGGATACTCCACCACCGGATAGAGCGAAATGCCTTCCAGCGCCACGCCCTGCGCTAAGGCCAGCCGCGCTTCATCACTGACATGCCGCAGCCAGGGCGCGCGCGCGTCGCCTTCCGCGCCGGTTTCCGCCAGCAGCAGCGGGCGCTGATAACGCTGCCAGCACTGCATCAGCAGCCGGTGCAGCGGCTGACGCTGCGGATGATCGGGTGGAATGGTGTCGCCGGAGAAGAACCAGTGGTTGTCGGGATAATAGTTCAGCCCCAGGATGTCGAGAAAATCGGGCTGACCACCCAGCTCCGGCGCATCGCGTCCTGCCAGCCAGTCCCAGGCTTCAAACTGCGCCTGATGCTGGCTGTCGGCATAGGGTTTACTGTCGGGGTTGTGCGGATCGGCGGCGATCTGCACCAGCGGGTCGGTCAGCACGAAGCGGGCGTCCGGATAGACGTCGCGAATGGCGTGCATGGCCGCCAGCGAGGCGCGCACCAATTGACGTTTCAGTTCGCGACCGCGCGCGCTGGCGTAGGGATCGAGCCACGAGACATCGGCGCCGGCCCAGGACCAGAAGGATATCTGATTGATAGGCGTAAAGAACGGCTGCTCCACGCCCTCATCCCGCATCAGCTGAGCCATGGCGCGCGCGAAGCGGCCAAAGTGCTCCACAAACGCCGGCTTCCAGATATCGAGATGATCGGGGTAGCCAAAGTGCGCCAGCTCCCAGATGATTTGTAAATCATGGCGCGCCGCCGCGTGAATCATCGGCAGAAAGGTGCGCCAGTCGTATTCACCTGGCGTGGCCTCAATCAGGTGCCAGCGGGCGCCGTCGCGCGCGGTGCGCAATCCTTCCTGCGCCAGCGCGGCGTAATCTTTCTCCAGCAGCATGTCGTGGCCGCTGCTGATGACCATATCCAGTCGTCGCCCGCCGCTGCGGCAGGCGGTAGAGCAGGGGAAGCTGCCCTGAAAAAAGCTGCGAAATAGCCGGGGCTGATGGCGCGGGGATAGCTGAGTCATGATCTTCTCCTCACGAAGAACGCCGGATGCAGAACGCCTGGCTAAGTCTAGACTAAATTAACGCCGCACCCGACGCGGAAGTAGACGGCTCTGATTGCCTTTACGTGCGGTGATACCAACAATAACAGCTTCAGGGTAAGCAGGGATTGAGTATGAGCGAAGCGGCACTGCGTTCCTCACGCGAACGGCCGGGCGACGGGCTGAGAGAACATGCGCAACAGCAATGTGCCCGTCATCCGGGACTGAGCGGCATTCATCCGCTGAACGATGGGCTGGATGCGTTTGCGGCACGCTATCTGCTGATGGGCATGGCGCAGCACACCATCGACGTCCAGTATTACATCTGGCACAACGACATGTCCGGACGCCTGCTGTTCAGCGCGCTGCTGGATGCGGCGGAGCGCGGCGTACAGGTGCGCCTGCTGCTGGATGACAACAATACGCCCGGGCTGGATGAAACGCTGGCCGAACTCGATCGGCATCCGAATATCGCCGTGCGGCTGTTTAATCCCTTCTCGTTTCGAACCCTGCGCGCGCTGGGCTATCTGACTGACTTCGCCCGCCTGAATCGCCGGATGCACAACAAAAGCCTGACCGTGGACGGCGCGGTAACGCTGGTGGGCGGCCGTAACATCGGCGACGAATATTTTGGCACCGGCAATGAGCCGCTGTTTACCGATCTCGACGTGCTGGCGCTGGGACCGGCGGTAGATGAAGTGGCGGAAGATTTCGCCCGCTACTGGCACAGCAAAGCGGTATCGCCATTGCGCAGCGTCGTGGACACCGGCGCACCGCCGCATGAAGCGGTGCGTTTACCGCCGGAGTGGCAGCAGAGCGAGGCGGTGCAGCGCTACCTGGCGCGGCTGGAGAAATCCTCGTTTGTCAGCCAGCTGGAGCAGGGCTCGCTGAGCATGACCTGGGCACACACGCGGCTGCTGAGTGACGATCCGCGCAAAGGGCTGGGCAAAGCGAAGCGCTCCTCTTTGCTGCCGCAGCGCATGCTGGAGGTGATCGGCACGCCGCAGCAGCAGTTCGATATCATCTCGGCCTACTTTGTCCCGACCCGTGCCGGCGTGGCGCAGCTGCTGGCGCTGAAGCGGCGGGGCGTTAAGATTGCCATCTTAACCAACTCGCTGGCCGCCAATGATGTCACCGTGGTTCACGCCGGCTATGCGCGCTGGCGCAAGAAGCTGCTGCGTCACGGCATTGCGCTCTACGAACTGAAGCCGCAGGCCAATGCCGCGGATGCCCCGCACGATCGCGGCCTGACCGGGAATTCCGGCTCCAGCCTGCACGCCAAGACTTTCACCGTCGATAACCGCAAAGTGTTTATTGGCTCGTTTAATTTCGATCCGCGTTCGGCGGTGCTGAATACGGAGATGGGGCTGGTGATTGAGAGCGAAGCGCTGGCGCAGCAGACCCATCAGCGCTTCAGCAGCGGCATGCGCGACCGCGCCTGGGCACTGCGGCTGGATAAGTGGGGCCGCGTTAACTGGGTGGAATACAGCGGCGAAGCGCGGGAAGTGGTGCATAAGCACGAGCCGCAGTGCACGCTGTTGCAGCGTTTGCTGGTGCGGCTGGTATGGCGTCTGCCGGTGGAGTGGCTGCTATAGCCGGGCTGCACCGCGCGCAGCCCGGCGGGTAAGCACGCCGTTACGTCTGCGCGGAGGTCTCTGGTTTGCGCTGCGGCTTGCCGGAGAACAAAAAGCGCAGCAGCGGGATACGCAGATGAATCTCGTACAGGGCAAAGGCAACGCCAAACACCATCAGCAGGCCGACAAAGAAGCCCAGCGTATTACTGCTGATGTGTGGCGTAACGTAGATGCCGTACAGGATGGTCAGCGGATGGTGCACCAGATAAATAAACAGCGACGCGTTCACCAGATACATGATGCGCGGCGAGTGGCTGTTCAGCAGCTTGTGGCCGAAGCTAAAGCAGACGTTCAGCATACACAAGCCCATCAGCGTAGAAATGATGGCATCAAGCTCGTACAGCCAGCCTTCACCGCTGCTGTAGCGCTGATTCAGGCTGTACGCGATAAACACCGCAATGGCACCAAAGCACATCACCGGATTAAAACGCACAAACAGCGCTTTCAGCGCCTGATGTTTCCAGCTCAGCGCACCCAGCATAAAGAACGGCAGGAAGAACAGCGACTGCATTACCGCAATGCTGAACAGGCCATCCATTAACAGCGCGGGAGCAAAGTGGAAAATCAGCCGGCGGAAGGCGCACCACACCAGCGCATAGGCCAGCAGGGCCAGCGTCAGCTTGCCCCAGCCAACCTGCTGATAATCGATGCGGCGCTGCTGATCGCGCAGCCAGCGGAAGCTCAGCATGCCAAACGCGGTGAGAATCACCAGTACCAGTAAAAACCACAGGTGCGAAATCAGATCCCACATCAGCGCGTTGTACTTGTCATACAGCGAGAAGTTTGCCCAGTCGCCGACTTTGCTGGTGAGATTTTTCAGCATAAAAAACTGTGGCAGGGTAATGAGCGGCACCGCAGTTAACAGCGGAATGCCGACGCGCTCCAGCCGCACCTTCAGCCAGCGGTTGGGCTGATAGCGCAGATAGAGCATATATGAGAAATAACCTGAAATAACAAAGAACACCTGCATGCGGAAGGCGTGAATAAAATCATTCAGCACCGTCAGCCACAGTGAGGCGTCCTGGCTGTTAACCGACCAGCGTTGGGTCGAGTAAATCAGCGAGACGTGGAAAGGCACGCCCAGCAGCATTAAATACGCTCGAATCGAGTCGAGGAAATATTCACGTTCGGGTTTGGCTGAACTCATAAGCTTCCGGTTTGTCAGTTTACTTGCCGGTTTCACCCTGAAACCGGATTATGCCGGACGAAATTCTACCGGCTGTAAACAGCGTATACTATCAGGTGAATCTGTTTCTTAATCTTCCGGGTTTAATTATCCGAAAAGTACACTTTCGGCTTACGAATCAGGGGAACAATCTTTTACATAAGCTGTCGGAAAACCGAATAATCCTTTAAGATAAATGGGTTTGATCTAAGCACACGAAAGGGGGGGATGTGCTGACTAAAGTGAAGAATAATGGCGGGCTGGTGAAGATGCGCTGGGTAGGCGCAGCAGTTCTGCTGGCGTTGTACGCCAACAATAGCTGGGCGTTCAACATTGATGATGTGGCAAAGCAAGCTAAGGCGCTGGCAGGGAAAGGTTTTGAAGCGCCAAAAAGCAATTTACCCTCTCAGTTTCGTGAAATGAAGTTTGCTGACTATCAGCAGATCCAGTTTAACCACGACAAAGCATACTGGGGCAAACTGCGCACGCCGTTTAAGCTCGAGTTCTATCATCAGGGCATGTATTTCGACACGCCGGTGAAAATCAATGAAGTCACCGCGTCTTCGGTACGTGAAATCAAATATAACCCTGACTACTTCAATTTCGGCAACGTGAAACACGATGCCGATGCGGTGAAAAACCTTGGTTTTGCCGGTTTCAAAGTGCTGTATCCTTTAAATAAAAAGGGTAAAGACGATGAGATTACCAGCTTCCTGGGTGCCAGCTATTTCCGCGTGATTGGCGAAGGCCAGGTGTATGGCCTGTCGGCGCGTGGTCTGGCGATTGATACCGCGCTGCCTTCCGGTGAGGAGTTCCCGCGCTTTAAAGAGTTCTGGATCGAGCGGCCGAAGCCGCAGGATAAACAGCTGGTGATTTATGCGCTGCTGGATTCTCCGCGCGCCGCCGGTGCCTATCGCTTTGTGATCCAGCCGGGCAAAGAGTCCACCGTGGACGTGCAGTCTAAAGTGTATCTGCGTGACAACGTCGGCAAACTCGGCGTAGCCCCACTCACCAGTATGTTCCTGTTTGGCGCTAACCAGCCGTCGCCGGTCAGCAACTTCCGTCAGGAATTGCATGATTCGAACGGCCTGTCGATTCACGCCGGAAATGGCGAGTGGATCTGGCGTCCGCTCAATAACCCGAAACACCTGGCGGTCAGCACCTTTACCATCGAAAACCCGAAAGGCTTCGGTCTGCTGCAGCGTGGCCGTGACTTCAGCCATTACCAGGACCTGGACGACCGCTATGATCTGCGTCCAAGCGGCTGGGTTGAGCCGCAGGGCGACTGGGGCAAAGGCCGCGTAGAGCTGGTGGAGATCCCGACGGCAGATGAAACCAACGATAACATCGTGGCCTTCTGGACGCCGGAGAGCCTGCCAGAGCCAGGCAAAGAGATGAACTTCAAATATCGTCTGCACTTTACGCGCGATGAAAACCAGCTGCATCAGGACGATGTGGCCTGGGTGAAAGACACGCTGCGTTCTGCGGGCGATGTGAAGCAGTCTAACCTGGTACGTCAGCCGGATGGTTCCATCGCCTTTACCGTGGACTTTGTCGGTAAAGCGATGAGCAAGCTGCCGGAAAACACCCAGGTGGCGCCGCAGGTCAGCGTCGGTAACAACGCCGACGTGGTCGAGCAGAGCGTACGCTACAACCCGGTCACCAAAGGCTGGCGTCTGGTGCTGCGTCTGCGCGTGAAAGACAACAAGCAGCCGACCGAAATGCGTGCGGCGCTGGTGAGCGGCGACAAGACATTGACGGAAACCTGGAGCTATCAGTTACCTGCCAATGAATAAATCGACTTATTTACCTCAATCTTACGTGGAGGCGCTGCCGCTTGATGCGGCAGCACGCGCCACGCTCAGCGCCTCGCTGCAGAATGCGCAGGCGTTTCATGCCATTCACAGCGCGCTGGGGCAGGATATCGCCGCCAGCGAACGGCCGGACGATGCGCCGCTGAAATCGGTCTCGTCGCGCGTATCCATGGCGTGGCCGGATTCGCTCGCCGATGGCCAGCAGCTCAGTAAAGATTATCTCGACCGCACCACGCTGAAGGCGATGCCGCCGGTGAAGCGTTCGCTGATGTTCCCGGAAGCCTGGCGTACTAACCCGATCGCGCGCGCCTGGGATTCCCTGCGCGGGCAGAAAGGCAACCCACGCTATGCCACGGTGGAAGAGCAGAAAGCGGAAGACAAATGGCGCCACGTAGGTTCCATGCGTCGCTACGTGCTGCTGATTCTGACCATTCTGCAGACCGTGGTCGCCACCTGGTACATGAAAACCATTCTGCCGTATCAGGGCTGGACGCTGCTCGATCCGGTCGAGCTGTTTAACCAGAACTGGCTGCAGTCGGTGGAGCTGATCCTGCCGTATATTCTGCAGACCGGCATCCTGTTCCTGTTTGCCATCCTGTTCTGCTGGGTATCGGCTGGTTTCTGGACCGCGCTGATGGGCTTCCTGCAGCTGCTGATCGGTCGCGATAAGTACAGCATCTCGTACTCGACCACCGGGGATGAGCCGCTCAATCCGGAACATCGCACCGCGCTGATCATGCCAATCTGTAACGAAGATGTGGAACGCGTGTTCGCCGGTCTGCGCGCCACCTGGGAGTCGGTGAAACGCACCGGTAACGCGGAGCATTTCGACGTTTACATCCTGAGCGACAGCTACGATTCCGACATCGCCATCGCCGAGCAAAAAGCGTGGATGGAGCTGGTGCGGGATGTCGGTGGGGCAGGCAAGATCTTCTATCGCCGTCGTCGCCGTCGCGTGAAGCGTAAAAGCGGCAACATCGATGACTTCTGCCGTCGCTGGGGCAGCAACTACAGCTACATGGTGGTGCTGGACGCTGACAGCGTGATGAGCGGTGAGTGTCTCACCGGTCTGGTGCGCATGATGGAAGCGAACCCGAACGCCGGTATTATCCAGTCGTCGCCGAAAGCGTCAGGCATGGATACGCTGTATGCGCGCTGTCAGCAGTTCGCCACCCGCGTTTACGGGCCGCTGTTTACCGCCGGTCTGCACTTCTGGCAGCTGGGCGAATCGCACTACTGGGGGCACAACGCCATCATTCGCGTGCAGCCGTTTATTGAACACTGTGCGCTGGCGCCGCTGCCGGGTGAAGGCTCCTTCGCCGGTTCGATCCTGTCACATGACTTCGTGGAAGCGGCGCTGATGCGTCGTGCCGGCTGGGGCGTGTGGATCGCCTACGATCTGCCGGGTTCTTATGAAGAGCTGCCGCCGAACCTGCTGGACGAGCTGAAGCGTGACCGTCGCTGGTGCCACGGCAACCTGATGAACTTCCGCCTGTTCCTGGTAAAAGGCATGCACCCGGTGCACCGCGCGGTGTTCCTGACCGGCGTGATGTCCTACCTGTCGGCGCCGCTGTGGTTTATGTTCCTTGCGTTGTCGACCGCCCTGCAGGTGGTGCATACGCTGATGGAACCGACCTACTTCCTGCAGCCGCGTCAGCTGTTCCCGGTGTGGCCGCAGTGGCGTCCGGATTTGGCGATTGCGCTGTTCTCCACCACGCTGGTGCTGCTGTTCCTGCCAAAACTGCTCAGCGTGGTGCTGATCTGGTTTAAAGGGGCGAAACCGTACGGTGGCGCATTCCGCCTGTTCCTCTCGCTGCTGCTGGAGATGCTGTTCTCGGTGCTGCTGGCACCGGTGCGCATGCTGTTCCACACCGTGTTTGTGGTCAGCGCCTTCCTCGGCTGGGAAGTGGTGTGGAACTCGCCGCAGCGTGACGATGACGCCACGCCGTGGAGCGAAGCGTTCCGTCGCCACGGTTCACAGATGCTGCTGGGCATTGTCTGGGCCGTCGGGATGGGCGTGCTCGATCTCAACTTCCTGTGGTGGCTGGCGCCAATCGTCTTCTCGCTGATTCTGTCGCCGTTTGTCTCGGTGATGTCGAGTCGCGCCACGGTCGGGCTGAAGAGTAAGCGCGCCAGGCTGTTCCTGATCCCGGAAGAGTATGAGCCGCCGAAAGAGCTGGTCGACACCGATCACTATCTGCAGCTGAACCGTGAACGTGCGCTGAAGCATGGCTTTATGCATGCGCTGTTCAATCCGGCGTTCAACGCGCTGGCGACGGCGATGGCGACATCGCGCCATAAGCAGAGCGCACTGCTGGATCACGCACGCGATCGCCGCGTCGATCAGGCATTGAGCGATGCGCCGGAAAAACTGAATCGCGAACAGCGTCTGCAGCTGATCAGCGATCCGGTGGTGCTGGCGCGCGTGCACACGCGCTTGTGGGAAAGTGCGGATAAATATCATCAGTGGGTAGAGAGTTATCAGAAACTCACGCTTAACCCGCAGGCGCTGCCTCAGCGCGCCTGACAGGCTAACGGTGATGAAAAAGCGGCAGCGATGCCGCTTTTTTTATGCCTGCGCTTCAGCGAAGTGCTTAACGCGCCTCACACAATCTTTACGCATAAAGACATAGCGGTTTAGCTGCACCCGCAGCTAAAATGGCTCGATGACACGTGCCAGTGTTCCTGAGCACATTTAAACAGTCACTGACGCACATCAGAATCAGGGGTGTCAGTTCAGGGTGAGTAAATGCAGTGAAATATTGCCTGAAGTTAATCGCGCTGTGCGCCGCCATTTTGCTGCTGACGGGCTGTGGCAGCATTATCAGCCGCACCGTACCCGGACAGGGGCACGGCAACCAGTACTATCCAGGCGTGCAGTGGGATGTGCGTGACGGGCCGTGGCGCGTGCTGACCATTCTCGATCTGCCGCTGTCGCTGGTGATGGACACGCTGCTACTGCCGGTTGACGCACAGCACGGCCCGTACGAGTAACTTACGCCCAGTTGTCTGACGGACTGTCGTCGTCTTCCCACTCTTCGGCCGCTGCTTCGCCTTCTTCCAGGTCGCGCGGCGGCTCCAGCTGAAATTCGCCTTCATCCCATTCGTGCAGGGTATTTTCCGACTGCCACTCCTGGCGCAGCTCAATTTCATCGAAATTACCGTCGAACACCGCCTGCGCCGCTTCACCGCTGCAGATTGGCAGGCATTCGCCCTGGCCGTCTTCGTCAGCGAAAAACTCCGCCTGCCACATAATGTCGCCATCCTGCATCACGTACTTCTGCAGCGCAAACTGGCTGACACTGGCGTCATCCTGCTCCAGCTCAGGCTGGCTGGCGAGGAACTCTTCGCGTGCGGCTTCAATGGCTTCTTCTAACGTACTATACAGGCTCATCTGCAACTCCTTGTCAGTGCAAAAAGGGATTTCACAGAAGAATAGACGAAAATTGGCGGCTGTCAGGGCGGGAGAGAACAATGACGGGGTGGATGCGTAAAAAGTCATCCACCCGCGCCGGTTACATCATTTTTTGCGGAAAGTGCAGAACCGGTCGTACCGACTCGCGTAACACGGGTGCAGAATAACGGATGCAGCATTTAATACAGGGCTTCACCTTTTTAAAATTAATTCGTGCGGTGGCCAAAGCCTGATTTAAATTATAGAGCGTACCGATGAACACCATATCCTCCTTAACCGGCAGACGTTTACACTCTTTCCGATGCAGCAGATGGTAACCCTCCTGATCGGTACTGATCGTCACGTAGTAGTAGATACCTTTATTCATATTATGTGTCCTGAATATATTTGCTGTGTGTAATCTTTTTATATTTTTAAACGCGCAGTTAACGAGCTAACTGTCAGGGTCGAAACTAACTGGATTCGATCGGGCTAACCAATTCCATAAAGATATATTAAAGATGAATTTTTAATCAAAAAAGAATATGGCAGTTAACTTTCAGACAAATACTTGTTTAATCAGTAAAATTTATTAGATAAGTAAACAAGACGGCAAGCCTGAGTAAAATTAAATAGGAAAAGGCCTGGAAGTCATCAAAATCAGATCCGCACCCGTCATATTTACGCATATTGCCGTACAAACTCAGGCAATGAAAAGCAGCGGCGGGCGAGGGAGAACGCGTCGGCGTAGCAGCGAAAAACCGTGATTAATTCGTAAGATAGCAGCAGTCAGCGTAAAGGGTGTCGTTGACTTGAGTGTCGCCGTGTGGAAGGCATAGCAGTTCAGGCTGGGCCTTTTTTTGCGTGCCACTGCGCAGACAATCACGTGAATTAAGGCAAATGTGCGGTAAATAACGCGGGGCATTGATAATACCCCGCAACCGATTAATAGCGTGAAGGCTGCCCTTCAGGCCGGGTTTTAAAGCGGCGATGCAGCCACATATACTGCTCAGGCGCCAGCAGCACCGTCTCTTCCACCACTTTATTCATTACGATAGCGGTATCCAGTTCACTCTCCAGTGAGAATTTGTGGCGGATATCCGGCATCATTTTC
Source organism: Pantoea sp. SGAir0184 (assembly GCF_043544755.1). Lineage (NCBI taxonomy): Bacteria > Pseudomonadati > Pseudomonadota > Gammaproteobacteria > Enterobacterales > Erwiniaceae > Pantoea > Pantoea sp. SGAir0184. The sequence goes on along the minus strand of NZ_CP028050.1, from coordinate 2,639,210 downwards.
AGTTCGTAGCCGCGGCCGTGCGGCAGGCGGCGTGCCAGGAACGGCACCACGCTCGGATTAGCCAGACGAATCAGCATATGCGTGCCGGTGGTGGTCGCGGCTTCCTGAACGGCAAAGAACGGGGCGAATACACTGCTGCGCGGGCCGTAGTCGTGATCGGGCGCATACCAGATGATGTCGTTGTTCTTCATGGCGCGGATCATGCCTTTCAGATCTTTGCGATCCAGCATGCTTTTATTGGAACGCATGCGTCCCCAGGTTTGCAGCCAGTCCAGTAACTTGTTGTCGTTAGGGCGATACACGCCAATGCCCGGGTTGTACATGCCAAACACGCGCGCACCCAGTTCCAGCGTCAGGAAGTGCATGCCAATCAGCAGGATGCCGCGCTTTTGGGCCAGCGCCTCGGTAACGTGCTCCAGGCCGCTGGTGCTGACCCATTTACGAATACGCCAGTCCGGCCAGAACCACGCCATGCCGGTCTCAATCAGCCCCATTCCCACCGATTCGAAATTGTGCTTCACCATGGCTTCACGTTCGCTGGTCGGCATATCCGGGAAGCACAGCGCCAGATTGCGTTGCGCGACCTGAACACGACGCTTCATAAAACGCATGGCAAGGCGTCCCAGCCCGCAGCCAGTCACGTACAGCAGCGGGTAGGGCAACAGCACCAGCACATAGAGGAAACCGATGCCCAGCCAGGTCAGCCAGTAGCGTGGATGAAGGAGTTCGCGGGTAAATTGCGGAAGTTGCGTCATGGAAATATCAATGTCCTGCGTCGTGTACCAGAGAGTCCGGTTTCTGTAATTGGCCGGGATTATGCCATTTTTTCTCTCTGACTGAAATCAACCATCCGTGCGTCAGCGCACGACGAACAGCATTTCTGCGCAGATATTGGCGAGCATGACGCAGAACCCCGTCGATTGTGGCTGACGGCAGGAGAATTGCACCAGAGGCTTTGCATCACGCTCAATTCAGGTATCATATGCGCGCTAAATTTCTCTGATTGCTAACAGGTGTTCACCATGCCAGTGTTACACAACCTCGTTTCCAATAAAGAGCTGAAAGAACGTATGCTGGCCGAAACCGAGCCGCGTACCACAGTCTCTTTTTACAAATACTTCCAGATTGCCGATCCACAGGCATTCCGCGACCGTCTCTATGTTGCCTTAACCCAGCTGAAGGTGTTCGGCCGCGTCTACGTGGCGCAGGAAGGGATTAATGCACAAATCAGCGTGCCGGCCAGTCGCTATGAGGCGATGAAGGCGATGCTCTATGCCTTTGACCCGGCGCTCGACAATCTGCGCATGAACATTGCGCTGGATGACGACGGCAAATCGTTCTGGGTGCTGCGCCTGAAAGTGCGCGATCGCATCGTGGCTGACGGTATTGAAGACGGTAGCTTCGACGCCAGTAACGTCGGTAACTATCTCAAAGCGGCTGAAGTCAACGCCATGCTCGACGATCCGGATGCGGTGTTTGTGGATATGCGTAACCACTACGAATACGAAGTGGGCCACTTCGACAACGCGCTGGAAGTCCCAGCCGATACGTTCCGCGATCAGCTGCCGATGGCGGTGGATATGCTGCAGGCGCAGAAAGACAAAAAAATCGTCATGTACTGTACCGGCGGCATCCGCTGTGAAAAAGCCAGTGCGTGGATGAAGCACAACGGTTTTGATGATGTTTACCACATTGAAGGGGGCATCATCGAATATACCCGTCGCGCGCGCGAGCAGGGTTTACCGGTGCGCTTCAAAGGCAAAAACTTCGTGTTTGACGAGCGCATGGGCGAGCGTATCTCTGACGATATTCTCTCCAGCTGCCACCAGTGTGGTGCGCCGTGCGACAGCCACACCAACTGCGTTAATGACGGCTGCCATCTGCTGTTTATTCAGTGCCCGAGCTGTGCGGAAAAGTATCAGAACTGCTGCAGCCCGCTGTGCATGGAAGAGTCGAAACTGGCGCCGGAAGAGCAGCGCGCGCGCCGCGCCGGCCGTGAAAATGGCAACAAAGTGTTCAATAAATCGCGCGGTTTACTCAACATGACCATGGCGATCCCCGCGCCGGACAAAAAGTAATGGCTTAACAGCCTGGCGCATTGCCCGCCAGGCTGTACTGCTGATTACTGACGCACACCTTCGACTGAAATGATCAGCTCGGCTTTTTGCGAGGCCGGACCGAGATCTTTGCTGATGTTGAACTCTTTCAGCACAATTTCGCCGCTGGCGGCAAAGCCAGCGCGATAACCGCCCCACGGATCCTTGCCTTCCCCAATCAGCTGCGCATCCAGCGTGATCGGCTTCGTTACGCCGTTGAGCGTCAGGTTGCCGGTGATCTTATAGTCCTTGCCCTGTTTTTTAACCTCAGTCGAGCTGAAGCTGGCCTGCGGGAATTTGCCGGTATTGAGGAAATCCGCGCTGCGCAAATGCTTGTCGCGCTCGGCATGATTGGTATCGAGGCTGTTGGTATTGATGGTCACGTTGACCTTGTCCGCGGCGGGATTGGCTTCATCAAAGGTAAAGCTGCCATCAAAATCTTTAAAGCTGCCGTACAGCCAGCTGTAGCCAAGATGCTGAATGCGGAACTGGACAAACGCGTGCTGACCCTCTTTATCAAACTTATACTCAGCCGCGCTGGCACTCAGGCTGGTCGAAAAGAGGGCAGCGGCGCTGAGCGCCAGCAGGGTTTTCCTGATCATATTACTTTTCCTTTTCAGAGGTTAAGGGGATGCGGTAACCGAGCATCCGTTTCAGCGTCATGTCGCGATCGACAAAATGGTGTTTCAGCGCGGCCAGGGTGTGCAGGGCAGACAACAGCACCAGAGCCCACGCCAGCCATAAATGGACCTCACCGGCGACATCGGCCTGCTCACCCGCGCCGCTAAACAGTGCCGGTACCTCAAACCAGCCAAACACTGAGACCGGCTTGCCGTCTGCGGTAGAGATTAGATAGCCGCTGATCAGCAACACCAGCAGCAGGCCATACAGCAGCCAGTGCGCAGTATGGGCGGCACGGCGTACGTGCGGCGAGTAACTGTTGAGCGGTGCCGGCGGCGGCGATATCACACGCCAGCACAGGCGCAGCAGCAGAGCGCCAAACAGTAAGATGCCGATGCCTTTGTGAATCTCAGGGGCGCTGTGATACCAGCCGTCGTAATAGCCAAGTCCGACCATCCATAAACCCAGCGCGAACATACCGTAAATCGTCAGCGCCATCAGCCAGTGCAACGCAATGGTTAACGCACCGTAATGCCGTGGAGAATTACGCCACATAGTTAAGCCGTTATCAGGAAATAAGTGGTAATGAGAATCTACAACCTGAAATAGAAAATCAATCGTCCTTACTTTTCTATAACTTTGAATTTAGGGGTTCGATATATATGGCGAAAGGCTGGCGGTGTAATTCAATAATTCTGAATAGATAAGCAAAAAGCAGTTTTAGCCCTGGCGGCAATGGGTATTGCTTCACCAAATGCGCCATAAACGCGGGAGGAAAGTAAATCTGTGTCAGGAAAGGTCAATAACTGCCAGTGCGCTCCGCACCGGCAGCAACAAAATCAGGCAAAACGCGTAAGTGAGAAGGGCGTGAGGTCAAAGGAGAACGGTTTATTCTGCGCAAATTCGCTGGCCAGTTCACCCAGCACGCTGGCGAATTTAAACCCGTGGCCGCTCAGGCCGGTGATAATCAGTCGGTCAGGCTCGCCGGGCAGGGTATCGATAATAAAATCTTCATCCGGCGTGTTGTCATAGCTGCAGGCTTCACCATGCAGGCACACGCCTACGCCTGGCAGAAACTGGCGCAGGAAGCTAAAGGCTTCGTTACCGTCAGCGGCGATGCTGCCGAACGGTTTGCGGTCCGCTGGCGTCTGCATCGGCTGACCGCCATCGTGGCGTCCCACTTTCAGGGCATTATTGTCTGCCGGGAAGCCGTAGAAATGGCTGCCATCCGGCATCTCTACCGTAAAGCCGGGGAACTGGTTATTTTCGCTGTAGCGCCCATCGGCCTGATACCAGGCAAACACCTTGCGCACCGGCGTAACGGGCAGATTGTCCACCAGCTGACTGACCCAGGTGCCGGCGCTGATCAGTAGCTTGCGCGCGCGGAATACGCCATCGCTGGTGGTGACCTGCTGCAGATCGCCCTCGCGGCCAATCGCGCTGACCGGGCAGTTAAACAGCTGCGCGCAGCCAGCCTGTTCCGCCAGCTGCACCCAGCTGCGCACCGCCTGTTCGCATTTCAGGAAGCCAGAGTTGGGCTCAAACACGCCGACGTAGCCGTCCGGTACGCTAAGCTGCGGCCAGCGTTTACGCACCTCATCGGCCTGTAACACCTGCACCGCTAACTGCCAGCGGTTAGCACTGTCGATTACGTTGTGAATGAAATCCGAGCTGGCCGGCGCCAGATTAAGAATGCCGCTGCGGTGCATAATGCGTTCGCCGCTCTGGCGCTCCAGCTCATCCCATAACGTCTGGGCGCGCAGCACCAGCGGCACGTAGCGTTCACCTTCGCCGTAAGCATGACGAATCAGGCGGGTTTCGCCGTGATGCGTCCCCTGGCTGTGGGGCGGGTGCGCGCTGTCGATCATCAGCACCGACAGGCCCGCCTGGGTTGCGTAGAAACCCGCGGCAGCTCCGACGGAACCACTCCCCACCACAATCAGATCATAAACCATGACGACATCACTCCTGCAAAACGGCGATTTTTTTCAATAGCATATCAAAAGAGTGCGCCCATGAAAAAGGCACCCTGTAGGGTGCCTTTTCACGCGATGGTGATGATTAGTGCTTGCGATTATCGCGTAGGTATTGCTCAGTGGACTCGATCTTTGCAATGCCAGCTTCGAGGATAGAGATAAACTGTCTGGCTACGTCAGTTGTCAGCCAGTATGTTGGGCCCACGTCAGCTTCTTCTTCTTTCTGGTCCTGCGATGATAGCGAGTGCAGGCGGATCATCATGGCGTCATAGCTGTCAACGGTGCTGATATCCCATCCCACCAGCGGATGGGTCTGGATGACGTCTTTACTTCTGTCCATTATAACCTCCTTATTACTCGTTAAACGAAGTGCTTTCGAGGTTCAATGCGTCTGTATCTTGCACTAGCGAGATAATTATAACATGGAATTAACAGTACAGTAGTTAAAAAGTGTGGTGACTAAAAACACAGCAAAATAAAAGCAGCCAAAAGCCGGTTTTAAACGAATAAATAAACGCCTTACGCAGCTGGGTATTTATTGTCGCAGCGCAACGTGTCGTCATACCGATTATCGGCATCTCAGCATTAAAACTTTAACGGGCTGAACGCCAGGGTAAAAATCTGAAATTATCCCTGCGACTCGGCAGGCAACTGCCCTTTGCGCCGGTGGATCTCGTCCGCCAGCCGGGCAAAATGCTGCTGTAACTGAGCGTCATGATTTTGGTTTTGCGCTTCGAGCGTCAGATTGTGGGCCAGCAGCTGGCTGGCGCGATCGTCCAGACAGAAGGTCAGTGTGGCAAAGGCATTTTCCAGCACGGTCAAACGGCGTTGCTGTTCAGCAATGAAGGCCAGTAATTCTCCAAACGTCATCGCCTCTTCTGGTTTTTCAGTAGTCATGTGCAACACACCTCCTGTAAGCACGACGAGGCAAGAATAGGCCATCGTTTAATCAGAGTCTAGCTGGCGCGGGTTTTTCTGGCGAGCGGGAAATAAAAACAAAAAAGCCGGGCGGCGGGCCCGGCAAAAACGGCACAGTGGCGGTTAATCGGTAATAAACCAGTCGTCAGCGCTTTCCCAGGTTTCCTGCAAAATATCGCTGATGCGGTCGCGTGATTCTTTACAGCCGCCAAACACGCTGAGCTGGTTACCACCGGCATAGCGCACTTTGACGTGATGATTGTCGTCGGGAAAATCGCGGGAGATACGGCGAGTGAGTTCAGCGCTCAGTGCATCCAGTGCACCGGCGGGAAGGGGCTGAGTCTTTGCTACGGTAATTTCAACACGCATAAACGCCTCCGGGATAATATACTGGTTATTTGTACAGTATAAAATTCCCGAAGGCAAGCGGCAGATGATTATTCTTTGATGCGCCAGTTAAGGGTTTCACCGGCGAGGAACGGAACCAGCTTATCGTCAGCGACCGTGATGCTCTCCTGCACCGTCCACGGCTCACGTACCAGCGTCAGGGTACCGTCGTTGAGCGGCAGGCCGTAGAACCTGGGGCCGTTCTCAGAGCAGAAGGCTTCAAAATGCTCCAGTGCGCCAAGCTCTTCAAACACGGTCAGATAAGCGGGCAGCGACGTCGGCGCATTAAATACGCCGGCACAGCCGCAGCTGGCTTCTTTCAGATGGCGCAGGTGCGGTGCCGTGTCGGTGCCCAGGAAGACACGACGGTTGCCGCTTGCCACCAGGTTACGCAGCGCTTCCTGATGAATGTTGCGCTTCAGAATGGGCAGACAGTAGAGATGCGGGCGCACGCCGCCCACCAGCATGTGGTTGCGGTTGAACATCAGATGCTGTGGCGTAATGGTCGCGCCAAGCAGTTCATTGCCGGCGGCCACATACTCCGCAGCTTCCTTCGTGGTGATGTGTTCCATCACCACTTTCAGGCCCGGGAACTGCTGGCGCAGCGGCTGCAGCACGGTTTCGATGAAGCGCGCTTCACGATCAAAGATATCAATGTGCGCATCGGTGACTTCGCCGTGCACCAGCATCGGCATACCGATTTCCTGCATGCGCTCCAGCACGCTGGCAATTGAGGCAATGTTGGTGACGCCATGGCTGGAGTTGGTGGTGGCGTGTGCCGGATAGAGTTTTGCCGCCGTAAAAATACCGCTGCGGAAGCCGCGTTCGATTTCGTCCGCATCAAGCGAATCGGTGAGGTAACAGGTCATCAGCGGCGTGAAGTGATGCTCAGCAGGCAGCGCCGCCATGATGCGTGCGCGATACGCTTCGGCAGCCGCAACGCTGGTGACCGGCGGAACCAGATTTGGCATGACAATCGCACGACCATTCACCGCGCTGGTATAGGGCAGCACTGCATTGAGCATCGCGCCATCGCGCAGGTGGATGTGCCAGTCGTCAGGGCGGCGAATCGTGATTTGCTGGGGTTGGGCTGTCATTCAAAAAGGCTCCGGCTGAGGTGAAAACGAAATGGCTCGTTTAGGCCGGGGACTAATCATAAGGGGGCGGGCAACCGTTTGCACGGGATTTTGCAGTGCGGGAGAGAAATAACCGCAGGCGCGGCAAATTGCGTAGCAGCGTGGCAGGCGCGGGCAGAATCATGCCGGCATCCTGCCACGCTATGCATGGCCGCCACTGAGAACGGCCGCTTGCAACGTTAATCGGTAAACGGAATCACCAGCTGGCCAGGCTTCACTTCCAGCCCTTTAGCCAGTTTCTTCGCCAGCGCCTCGCCTTTGCTGCGGTCGGCGCTTAGCACGTAGGCGGGTTTTTCATTGAAATAGCGCTTGAGGGATTCGTTCAGATACGGCGTAAGGGTTTTCATGATCGACGCCATCTTCTCAGGTTGCACCTGTGCGTCGACGATTTCGAGGTCCTGCAGATAAATGGCGCCCTGCTGCGCGTTATACACCGGTTGCGCTTTCATCTTCAGCTGCATTTCGGCCTGCTGCGGACCAAACAGCGAGCTGACGTTGATGTTGGCTTTACCAGACAGCGTCACTTTGCCGGGTTCTTCACGACCAATCTGGCTGCTCAGGTCGGTCAGTACAATATGGGCATTCACCAGCCCGGACACGCCGATGTCTTTCTCGTAGTTGTTGCGCTTTTGCAGCGCCTGATTCACTTCCTGCTCGCTGATGGTGTATTGCGTCAATTGGTTACAGCCGCTGAGCAGCACGGCAAAAAACAGGGCAAACAGCCCGGGAAACGCCTTCTTCATCATTTCTTCTTCCTGGTTGATACGGCCAAACAGCCTTAAGCCTGCCTGATTCAGGGCCAGGTGTCACCAGGAGAGAGATGAGAAACGCAGCCGCGCGCTTCTCATCACAGCGCCATCAGGCCGCAATCGACGACAGCAGATTCACCTGCGTCTGTTTCGCCATATTATCGCGGTAGTCGGCGACGCGGCTCGGCCATTCGATACCGGAAACCAGCGTCAGCGAGCGCAGCAGCGGAAAGAGATGAATGTCATCCTCAGACAACTCGCCGTTCACCGCGTTGGGTTTGACGATCAATTTATCCAGCTGGCGCAGATCATCACTGATATTTTTGATGAAACCCGGGGCATGCTTACGCAGTTCGGCAAAGTCACCGAGGCTGGCCTGTTTCTTTTCGCGGAAGTAATCACGTGCTTCGGGGGTGGCGAATTCAGCAAACGCGGCCTCGGCGATGCGCGGCAGCAGCAGCTTGTTGATGTAGCCATTGACCCGTCGCAGCCAGTCGGCGATGGCGGGATTTTGCTTGCCGGTCAGCAGCGGCTGGCGATCCTGATTATCGACAAAGCGCACAATATCCATGCTCTCCGGCATCGCACTGCCATCGGCTTTTTGCAGAATCGGCGCCATTTTCTGGCCAATCAGCTTTTTCGGCGTTGCTTCATCATCATTGAGCATCACAATCAGCTCAACCGGCAGGTTTTTCAGGCCAAAAATCATGCGTGCTTTGACGCAGAAAGGGCAGTGATCGTAGATGTAAAGTTTCATCCCGTTTCTCCTGTGATTCTCAGGGTGACGGAGGTCACCCTTTTTCCGGACGTGCGGGAAGTATGGAAGAGAACGCCTGAACCGGCAAACTAGCTGCTGAAGATCGCCGGTGCCACCTGGCGCGGCTGGAACTGCCACCACAGCGCCAGCAGCGTGATCATACCGACGGTGCTGAGCAGCATCCACGGCAGCTCCGGCAGGGCCAGCTGCTGGCCCATATCGAACATCCAGCCGCCACCGGAGTAGCCAATCAGCCCGCCAATCGCCAGGCCGAGCCGGCTGAACCCCATGTAGCTGCCGCGTGCCCGGGCGCTGGCCAGGGACGCACTCAGGGTTTCACGCGCCGGTTCAGCGATGATCGATCCGAGATAGAAGACGGCGATCAGCAAAAACAGCGACGGCAGCGAATCGGTCATGCCAACCGGCAGCAGGCTGAAGGTCATCAGAAACAGCCCGGCCATCAGGCGCGTCTCGAGGCGGAAGCGCTTTTCACTCCAGCGCGCCAGCGGATAGAGCAGGCTGAGTGACAGCAGCGCTTCAATCGCATACATCCACTTCACCGCCGCCGGTGCGCCCGCCACCTGATTGACCATGACCGGCAGCATCAGCATCACCTGCACGGCGAGAATGTAATAGCCGGTCAGGGTAAAGACATACAGGCGGAAACGGCGGTCGCGCCACACGCGCTGCATTCCCTCGCGCATGGCGATACGCTCCGTAGAAATGCGCCATGCTGGCAGCCACACGGCGTTAAAGATGGCGGCGACGACAAACACCGCCGCACCGACCCAGCACACCAGACGGAAATCCCACGCCAGCAGCCAGCTGCCAATCAGCGCGCCCAGCACCGCGCCGGCGCTGTCCTGCATCATCAGCAGCGAAAAGAAGCGTCCGCGCTCGCGTGCCCGCACCAGTTTCACCACCAGCGCGCTGCGTGGCGGATCGAACAGCGTGCCGCCCAGTCCGGACAGCAGGCAGGCCAGCCACAGCAGCCACGGCTGATGCGCCAGCGCCATACAGGCGAAACCGGCGGCACGCATCAGCATGCCGGTGACGATCAGCGGCCGCGCGCCAAAACGGTCTGCAATGGCCCCACCGAAGATACCCAGCCCCTGCTGCACCAGCTGACGCAGGCCGAGCGCAATGCCCACCAGCAGCGCGGCCCAGCCAAGCTGTTCCACAAAGTGAATGGAGATCAGGGGAAACACCACAAAGAATCCCATTACCACCAGCATGTTATCGACTAACAGAAACGTTTTTCCAAGGCGTCGTGCCCGCGCAACCCGTGACATGCTGAATCCTGAGCAAGTGAGAAGGAAAAGTGACCAGCTGGTCTATTTTCTGCCTGCTCCGGCGGGAAAAATAGCGTTTTCAGGATGATATTTTTTTATCCAGCCTGAAGAGAAATTAATCCTTAATCGGAATCAATTGCCGTGAGCGATGCGCGGGGTTTTACCGCAGCCGGGGTGACGGTTATAGTGAGAAGTAACGCCGCTGGCGTACATCTTTCTTTCGTTATGGATTTCAGGAGTCATGATGTTTGGCTATCGCTCTGCTGGCCCGCGCGTGCGGCTTACCACCGATCGTCTGGTGGTGCGTTTAGTACATGAACGCGATGCCTGGCGTCTGGCGGATTACTACGCCGAAAACCGCGCCTTTCTTAAACCCTGGGAACCGGTGCGCGATGAGAGCCACTGTTATCCTTCCGGCTGGCAGGCGCGCCTGGGTTTAATTGCCGACATGCATAAACAGGGCTCCGCGTTCTATTTTGTGCTGATGGACCCGGAAGAGCATGAAGTGCGCGGCGTCGCCAACTTCAGTAATGTGCTGCGCGGATCGTTTCATGCCTGCTATCTCGGCTACTCGCTGGGAGAGAAGTGGCAGGGGCAGGGCATGATGTTTGAGGCGCTGCAGGCGGCGATTCGCTATATGCAGCGCCAGCAGCGCATTCATCGCATCATGGCCAACTATATGCCGCACAATCAGCGCAGCGGTGATTTGCTGGCGCGCCTCGGCTTTGAAAAAGAGGGCTACGCCAAAGACTATTTACTGATTGATGGTCGCTGGCAGGATCATGTGCTGACGGCGCTTACCTGGCGCGAATGGAACCCGGATCGTCGCGGACAATAATAAAAGGAACACGTAATGAAGATGGCTCTCTCCGCGCAGGCATTGCGCGTGATCGGCTGCCTGCTGGAGAAGCAGGTCACCACGCCGGATCAATATCCGTTATCCCTCAATGGCGTGGTCACCGCCTGTAATCAGAAATCTAACCGCGAGCCGGTGATGAACCTGAGCGAAAGCGAGGTGCAGGCTCAGCTCGATGAGCTGGTGAAAAAGCATCTGGTCACCGCTAACAGCGGTTTCGGTCAGCGCGTCAGCAAATATGAACAGCGTTTCTGCAACTCGGCGTTTGGCAATCTGCAGCTGAATGCCGCCGAAGTGGCGGTGCTGACGCTACTGTTCCTGCGCGGCGCGCAGACGCCGGGCGAACTGCGTACCCGCAGTGGTCGTCTGCATGAGTTTCAGGACATGGCCGAAGTGGAACGCACGCTGGAGGGGCTGACGACGCGCGATGACGGCCCCATGGTGGTGCGTCTGGCACGCGAGCCGGGCAAGCGAGAAAGCCGCTATATGCATCTGTTTGGCGGCGAGGTGGCGGACGAGCTATCCGCGAGCCACACAGCGTCGCCTGAGTCTGACGATCTGGCCGTGCGCGTTGCTCAGCTGGAAGCGCAGGTGGCGCGCCTTGATGCTCAGCTGCAGCAACTGCTGCAGCGGGAGGCGTGAAATGACGCTGCGTATTGGTGTGGTCGGGCTTGGCGGTATCGCGCAGAAAGCCTGGCTGCCGGTGCTGGCGCAGGCCAGCGGCTGGCAGCTGGTCGGCGCGTTCTCGCCCAGCCAGGCGCGGGCGCAGCCGATCTGCGACAGTTACCGTATTCCTTATTTTAGTCAGCTGGATGCGCTGGCGGCGGCCAGCGATGCGGTGTTTGTACACAGCAGCACCGCCAGCCATTTTGAGGTAGTGCAGGCGCTGCTGCTGGCCGGTAAAGATGTTTGTGTCGATAAGCCGCTGGCCGAAACGCTGCAGCAGGCGGAGACGCTGGTGACGCTGGCGGAAAAGCGCAAACGCAAACTGATGGTGGCCTTCAACCGGCGCTTTGCACCGCGCTACCAGCAGCTGAAAGCGCAGCTGCCGGGCGCGTCCTCGCTGCGCATTGAGAAACACCGGGCAGACAGCGTCGGCCCGCACGACCTGCGCTTTACCCTGCTGGATGACTATCTGCACGTGGTCGATACCGCGCTGTGGCTGGCCGGCGGCAAGCTCAGGCTGGAGTTCGGCCATATCGACACCCATGATGACGGCGCAATGCTGTACGGTGAGCACCATTTCTCGGCCGGATCGCTGCAAATTACCACCAGTATGCATCGCCGTGCGGGCACGCAGCGTGAAGTAGTCAGCGCCATCTGCGACGGGCGTTACATCGAAATTAATGAGATGCGCGACTGGCGTGAAGAGACGCTTAGCGGCCTGCGCAGTGATGTCCCGCCGGCGTGGCAAAGTCATCTGACCCAGCGTGGCTTCAGCGGTGCGGCACACCATTTTATCCAGTGCGTGGAAAATCAGACGATGCCTGAAACCAGCGGTGAACAGGCGCTGGCGGCGCAGCGTCTGGTGGAAAAACTGTGGCGCGACGCCGTACAGGAATAATCCCTTGTAACACTCAATGCTGGTCATTTCCCACCGCAGCAGTAGACTATCGCCGGACATCGCAGGATGTCCGCGCTAAGTTGCTCATTTATCCGACACTTTTCAGGATGCGCCACTCATTATGAATTTGCTGAAATCGCTGGCTGCGGTCAGTTCGATGACCCTGTTTTCCCGCGTGCTGGGCTTTGCCCGCGACGCCATCGTGGCGCGCGTTTTCGGGGCTGGCATGGCCACCGATGCCTTTTTCGTGGCGTTCAAACTGCCCAATCTGCTGCGCCGTATTTTCGCCGAAGGCGCCTTTTCACAGGCCTTCGTGCCAATTCTTGCCGAATATAAAAGCAAGCAGGGCGAAGACGCCACGCGGGTGTTTGTTGCCTATGTATCAGGCCTGCTGACGCTGGTGCTGGCGGTGGTGACGGTGCTGGGCATGGTCGCTGCGCCCTGGGTAATCGTGGTAACGGCGCCGGGTTTTGCCGATACCGCCGACAAGTTCGCCTTAACCAGTTCGCTGCTGCGCGTCACCTTTCCTTATATTCTGCTGATCTCGCTGGCGTCGCTGGCCGGGGCGATTCTCAACACCTGGAACCGCTTCTCCGTCCCGGCGTTCGCGCCCACGCTGCTGAATATCAGCATGATTGGCTTTGCGCTGTTTGCCGCACCGCACTTCCATCCGCCGGTGATGGCGCTGGCGTGGGCAGTGGTGGTGGGCGGGCTGCTGCAGCTGTTTTATCAACTGCCGCACCTGAAAAAGATTGGCATGCTGGTACTGCCGCGCGTCAACCTGCGCGATGCCGGCGTGTGGCGGGTGATGCGCCAGATGGGCCCGGCGATTCTCGGCGTATCGGTGAGCCAGATCTCGCTGATCATCAATACCATTTTCGCCTCGTTTCTGGTCTCCGGCTCGGTGTCGTGGATGTACTACGCCGATCGTCTGATGGAGTTTCCCTCTGGCGTGCTGGGCGTGGCGCTCGGCACCATCCTGCTGCCGTCGCTGGCGAAGAGTTTTGCCAGCGGCAACCACGATGAATATTCCCGTCTGATGGACTGGGGCCTGCGTCTGTGCTTCCTGCTGGCGCTGCCGAGCGCGGTTGCGCTGGGCATTCTTTCCGGTCCGCTCACCGTGGCGCTGTTCCAGTACGGCAAATTTACCGCTTTTGATGCGGCGATGACCCAGCGCGCGCTGATTGCCTATTCGGTTGGGCTGATGGGGCTGATCGTGGTGAAAGTGCTGGCGCCGGGCTTCTATTCGCGTCAGGACATCAAAACGCCGGTTAAGATTGCTATCGCCACCTTGATCATGACCCAGCTGATGAACCTGGCGTTTATTGGCCCGCTGAAGCACGCCGGTCTGTCGCTGTCGATTGGTCTGGCGGCCTGCCTGAATGCGGCGCTGCTCTACTGGCAGCTGCGCAAACAGCAAATCTTTCAGCCGCAGCCGGGCTGGCACGGTTTCCTGCTGCGTCTGCTGGTCGCCGTCGCGGTGATGGCTGCTGCGCTGCTGGGCATTCTGCAGGTGATGCCGGCGTGGGAAGAGGGGCAGATGTGGTGGCGGTTACTGCGGCTGGCGGCGGTGTGCGCCATTGGCGGCGGCGCTTACTTCGTGATGCTCGGTTTACTGGGCTTCCGCCCGCGCGATTTTGCCCGCCGGACGGCGGTGTGAGCGCACAATAAAAAAGGGTCGCCTGGCGTGGGCGACCCTGATTCAGCGGACCCGCAGCACGGCTGCGTTTAGCCTTTGCGGCTCAGCGTGGTCTGGCCTAAACCACGACCGTCCGGGCCGTAAAATGACTGGGTCTGATGCGGTTTCAGCACCGACAGCGCCTGTTCGGTAAAGGTCATCTGATGCTGCAACAGCATGCCATTGTGCTGATTGGCGTCGCGCAGACGCTGGGTATGTTGCTGAATGCTGTGCCAGCGGCGTGCAATATCAATGTGACCACGATAAGGCGCTTTGGTACCCAGCGACAGCTCGGTTTTGCGGCGCATCTCGTCCAGATAATTCAACGTCGTCAGCAGCGCGCTTTTATCTTCTGTAATGCGCTGCAGCAGGTTGCCATTAATCCGTCCGGCAGAAAGTTGCTGCTGCTCTTCATCCATCACGACGTTAAGCGAACTCAGCACATCCTGCATTTTATCTAAGGTGGTCAGCAGATTATCCATCGGGACTATTTACCCTCTAAAAACGCCCTGGTATCGGCGATCAGCGCATCGGCGATCTTACCGGTATCCATTTTCAGTTCACCATTACGAATGGCGGTCTTCAGCTGCTCTACGCGCGCTGTGTTAATATCTTTGCTGCCCGGCTGCATCAGCTGCGCCTGAGCGGGACTCAGCGTCACTTCTGCACCATTCTGGCTGGTGCTGGCGGCCGGTGCGCTGTTCTGACGCACTTTTGCCTGGTTGTCGCTGCTGTCACGGGTTTGTACAGTGCTCACCGGTTTTAAAGGCTGCGTTCTGTCGATACTCATGGTGTGGCTCCTGTTAGGGTCAGTTGGGGATCAGCCAACTGAGTCAGCATAGGGTAATATCATTGTTGATATCTCTATCGGCAGAACAACAGCGTTCTTTAACGCTTTATAGCGATATCAGAATATTCCCATCCTCGCTGACACGACCGCTTACCACCTGGCCATTGCTCATGCGCACGCGCACCGTCTGCGCCGCGCTGGCATTGTTTAACGCACGACCTTCACTGCTGGCATTAAAGCCGTTGCCGCTGGCAATCACCATCACATTCTGACCGGCTTTCACCCGCCACGGCTGGCGCAGCATGGTGGCCGTCACCGGCTGGCCTGGCGCAATGTCACGCAGGGCAATGGCGTCCGCCAGATTGCTGCTGCTGAGCAGCGCGCGCGCCGGCAGCGTATCCAGCCGGCCACTCTCCAGACGGAAATCATTGGCGCTGACGTTGCTGCCGCGCGCCAGCTGACGATTGGCCACCAGATACTCGCCGGTGACCTGCACCTGCACCTGCAGATAGCGACGATTCTGGCCGCAGCTGGCGGCAATGCTCAGATTGCCCCACTGGCGACTGTTACCCGGCAGCAGCAGCTGCGGTGTGTCGCAGGCGGGCCACTGCGTCTGCGGCGTGCGGACCACCACCGTCATACCGGCGGCGTGCTGCGGATCGCGCGCCTGAAAGAACTGAGTCAGCTGCGCGCTGAGATCGGCGGCATAGCCGGGCGTCGCGAAGGCCAGCCACAGCAGGGCCAGCAGGGAAGAAGTTGTACGCATCAACGCCTCCTGTCGAAAAGATGGCACTGAGTCTACTCCGCGCACCAAAAATTCAAGGTGAAAAATAGCCACGATTTTTGCTGCTATTCAGACGATAGCCCTTGCTTTTGTCCCATTAAGCTGTCAGCTCGAAATTCTCATTCGCGGAGGAAGCATGCTCGACAAACTCGATGCCGCGCTGCGATTTGGTACAGAAGCATTAAACCTGCGGGCGCAGCGCCAGGAGATTCTGGCGTCTAACATTGCCAACGCCGATACCCCGGGCTACCAGGCGCGGGATATCGACTTTGCCAGCCAGCTGAGCAAGGTGATGCAGAACGGCCGTGCCGAAGGTAGCAGCCTGGCGCTCAATGTCACGTCATCACGTCACATTGAAGCGCAGACCAACTCACAGCCCGCACTGGATCTGCTGTACCGCATTCCCGATCAGCCTGCCGCGGATGGTAACACCGTGGATATGGATCGCGAGCGTACGCAGTTTGCGGATAACAGCCTGAAATACCAAACCGATCTCACCCTCATCAGTAGCCAGATCAAAGGCATGATGAGCGTTCTGCAGGGGCAATAATCATGGCATTGCTGAATATCTTTGATATCGCCGGTTCTGCGATGACCGCACAGTCACAGCGGCTCAACGTCAGCGCCAGTAACCTGGCCAACGCCGACAGCGTCACCGGGCCGGACGGTCAGCCGTACGTGGCGAAGCAGGTGATTTTCCAGACCGATGCCGCTCAGGGCGCGGCCACCGGCGGCGTCAAAGTAGCCGGTGTCGTGAACGACCCGACGCCCGCCAAACTGGTGTATGACCCGGGTAATCCGCTGGCTGACCAGAAAGGCTACGTCAAAATGCCTAACGTCGACGTGGTCGCCGAAACCGTTAACACCATGTCCGCGTCGCGCAGCTATCAGGCCAACGTCGAAGTGCTGAACACGGTGAAGTCAATGATGATGAAAACCCTCACCATGGGTCAGTAACGGAGACGCATTATGAGCCTTGCAGTAGGGATTAAAGACAACCTCGACCCCACGGTCCTCAGCTCCAGCAGCAGCACCGGCAGCGGCAACAGCGCGCAGGATCTGCAAAACCAGTTCCTGAACATGCTGGTGACGCAGCTGAAAAATCAGGACCCGACTAACCCGATGGACAACAGTCAGCTGACAACCCAGCTGACGCAGATCAACACCCTGAGCGGCATTGAAAAACTCAATACCACGCTGGGATCGATCTCCGGTCAGATCAGCACCAGCCAGTCGCTGCAGAGCTCAACGCTGATCGGCCATGGCGTGATGGTGAAGGGCAGCCAGGTGCTGGTCGGCAGCGGCACCAGCACGCCGTTTGGCGTGGAGCTGGGCACCGCGTCGACCGCCACCAGCGTCACCATCAAAGATGGCAACGGCAGCGTAGTGCGCTCTATCGATCTCGGCGGTCTCAGCGCCGGCGTTCACACCTTCTCGTGGGACGGCAAGATGGACGATGGCAGCGCCGCACCGGACGGCAAATATACGGTTTCACTCGCCGCCAGCAATGGCAGCACCCAACTGGTGGCACAGCCGCTGAACTACGCCTATGTCAACGGCGTCAGCACCGTGAATAACACCGCAAAACTGGATCTCGGCACCATGGGCTCCGCGACCCTCGATGAAATTCGTCAGATTCTCTGACTAACCTCTTAGCAGGAGAAATAGCATGTCATTTTCACAAGCGGTGAGCGGCCTGGGCGCTGCCTCCAGCAACCTCGACGTTATTGGTAACAACATCGCCAACTCGGCGACGGCCGGCTTTAAATCCAGCACCATCGCGTTTGCCGATATGTTCGCCGGTTCGAACGTCGGTATGGGTACCAAAGTCGCAGCGGTGATTCAGAACTTTAACGACGGCACCACCACTTCCACCAGCCGTGGGCTGGACGTGGCGCTGAGCGGCAACGGTTTCTTCCGTCTGACCGACGCCAGCGGCGGCGTGTTCTATTCGCGTAACGGCCAGTTCACGCTGGACGAAAACCGTAACCTGGTGAACACCCAAGGCCTGACCGTAACCGGCTATCCGGCTAACGGCACCCCGCCAACCATTCAGGCCGGTGCCAACCCGGTCGCGCTGAGCATTCCGACCACCCAGATGTCGGCGCGTGCCACCACCACCGCCACTATGGTATCCAACCTGAATTCTACCGATGCGGTGCCAACCGGCGGTGCGTTCACGGCAACCAACGTGGATACTTACAACGCTAAAAGCACCGTGACCGTGTACGACTCGCAGGGTAACGACCACGCGCTGGATCTGTACTACGTCAAAACGGCCGACAACAACTGGACGGTGCACGCGATTGATTCCACCACCGGTCAGGCTGCCGGTAACTTCAACATGGTATTCGATACCAGCGGTAACCTGACCTCGGCCAGCACAGTGGCGCTGACCATTCAGGGTGCGAACGGTGCCGCGGCTAACCAGGCCGTCAGCCTCAGCGTGCTCGGCAGCCTGCAGCAGAACACCGGCAAAACCAACTTCGGTAACCCAACCCAGGATGGCTATGCACCGGGCGATCTGACCAGTTATACCATCAACGACGACGGCACCATCACCGGGACTTACTCCAACCAGAAAACCCAGCTGCTGGGTCAGATTGTGCTGGCGAGTTTCTCTAACCCGGAAGGGCTGAAGTCCGAGGGCGATAACGTCTGGTCGGCAACCAACTCCTCGGGCCAGGCGGCAGTCGGTCTGGCAGGCACCGGTACCTACGGCAACCTGACCTCCGGCGCGCTGGAAGCGTCCAACGTCGACCTGAGTAAAGAGCTGGTGAATATGATCGTTGCCCAGCGTAACTATCAGGCCAACAGCCAGACCATCAAAACGCAGGACCAGATTCTTAACACCCTGGTCAACCTTCGTTAATACGCTAACGGGATTGCTTTATGGATCACGCAATATATACCGCGATGGGCGCGGCCAGTCAGACGATGGAGCAACAGTCTGTCACCGCCAGCAACCTCGCCAACGCCTCGACGCCGGGCTTTCGCGCTCAGCTCAATGCGCTGCGCGCGGTGCCGGTCAACGGCTGGTCGCTGCCAACACGTACGCTGGTGGCTGCTTCGACGCCGGGTGCCGATATGTCGCAGGGCTCGCTCGATTATACCGAGCGTCCGCTCGATGTGGCGGTGCAGCAGGATGGCTGGCTGGCGGTGCGTACCGCTGACGGCAGCGAAGCTTATACCCGCAACGGTAACATGCAGATTAGCCCGACCGGCCAGCTGACCATTCAGGGCAATCCCGTGATGGGCGATGGCGGTCCGATTGCCGTGCCGCAGGGCGCGCAACTGACCATTGCCGCCGACGGCTCCATCACCGCGCTTAACGCCGGTGACGCGCCGAACGCCACGGTGCAGCTCGGACGGCTGAAGCTGGTACGTGCCACAGGCCAGGAACTGACGCGCGGTGATGACGGCATGTTCCGTCCCAGCGCCGCCACTCAGGCACAGCGCGGCGCGGCACTGCCGAATGACGCAACCGTGCAGGTGATGCCGGGCGTGCTGGAGGGCAGCAACGTGAAGCCCGTGGAAACCATGGTCGACATGATCGCCAACGCCCGACGTTTCGAGATGCAGATGAAAGTGATCTCCAACGTCGATGAAAACGAACAGCGGGCTAATCAGCTGCTCAATATGAGCAGCTAAGGCTTAAGGAAAACACAATGATTCGTTCTTTATGGATCGCGAAAACCGGTCTTGACGCACAGCAGACCAACATGGACGTCATCGCCAACAACCTGGCGAACGTCAGCACCAACGGCTTTAAGCGTTCACGCGCGGTGTTCGAAGACCTGATGTACCAGACCCTGCGTCAGCCGGGTGCGCAGTCGTCAGAACAGACGACGCTGCCGTCGGGCCTGCAGATCGGTACCGGTGTGCGTCCGGTGACCACCGAACGTCTGCACAACCAGGGCAACCTGTCGCAGACCAGCAACTCAAAAGATGTGGCGATTAATGGTCAGGGCTATTTCCAGGTGCAGATGCCGGACGGTACGTCGGCGTATACCCGCGACGGCTCTTTCCAGGTGGACCAGAACGGCCAGCTGGTGACCAACGCCGGTTTCCCGGTGCAGCCAGGCATCACTATTCCGGCGAACGCCACCAGCATCACCATTGCGCGTGACGGCGTGGTGACGGTGACACAGCAGGGGCAGACGCAGCCGGCGCAGGTTGGCCAGCTGACGCTCAGCACCTTCATGAACGATGCCGGACTGGATAGCGTCGGGGAAAACCTCTATCAGGAAACCCAGGCCTCCGGCGCGCCGACCGAAAGCACGCCGGGCCAGAACGGGGCCGGTCTGCTGTATCAGGGTTACGTGGAAACCTCCAACGTCAACGTGGCGGAAGAGCTGGTGACCATGATTCAGACGCAGCGCGCTTATGAGATCAACAGCAAAGCGATCAGCACCTCCGATCAGATGCTGCAGAAGTTAACCCAGCTGTAATGCCGGGATCGTTGGGCCAGCGCGTCTGGCCCGATTAAGAACATGAAAAAGGTCAGAACTCCGTGGCGAAGCAAGTGATTCTCAAGCCTGGGCATTGGTTAGTAGCCACGCTGCTACTGACCCTTAACGGTTGTGCGCTGGTGCCGCGCACGCCACTGGTACAGGGTGCGACGACGGCTGAGCCGACGCCATCCGCACCGCCGGTGGTGAACGGTTCCATTTTTCAGGGCGTGGCGCCGCTCAACTACGGCTATCAGCCGCTGTTTGAGGATCGTCGTCCACGTAACATTGGTGACACCCTGACCATTACGCTGCAGGAAAACGTCAGCGCCAGCAAAAGCTCTTCAGCCAATGCCAGCCGCGATGGCAGCAATAGCTTTGGCCTGAGCGCCATCCCAACCGGCCTGGCCGGACTGGTGGGCGCCGGCGGCGAAAAAGCCGCGCTCGATGCCAACGGCAAAAACGATTTCGCTGGCAAAGGTGGCGCGACCGCCAACAACACCTTTACCGGCACCATCACCGTCACCGTTAACCAGGTGCTGTCGAACGGCAACCTGCGCGTGGTCGGCGAGAAACAGATTGAAATCAACCAGGGCACCGAATTTATTCGCTTCTCTGGCGTAGTGAACCCGCGCACCATCAGCGCCAGCAACGCGGTGCTGTCAACGCAGGTCGCCGATGCACGTATTGAGTACGTCGGTAACGGTTATATCAATGAGGCGCAGACCATGGGCTGGTTCCAGCGCTTCTTCCTGAACGTCTCGCCGATGTAAGAGGTCATGATGAAAAACACTACACTGCTGCGTTTGGGCATGGGCCTGTTGCTCGGCATCAGCAGCCTGATGGCGCAGGCCGATCGCATCCGCGATCTCACCAGCGTGCAGGGCGTACGCGATAACCAGCTGATTGGTTACGGTCTGGTGGTTGGCCTTGACGGCACCGGTGACCAGACCACCCAGACGCCGTTCACCACGCAAACGGTGAGTAACATGCTGTCGCAGCTGGGCATCACCGTGCCTGCCGGCACCAACATGCAGCTGAAAAACGTGGCGGCGGTGATGGTCACCGCCAAACTGCCGTCGTTTGCCCGTCAGGGACAGACGGTTGATGTGGTGGTGTCCTCACTGGGTAACGCCAAAAGCTTACGCGGCGGTACGCTGCTGATGACGCCAATGAAGGGCGTCGATAACCAGGTTTACGCGCTGGCGCAGGGTAACATCCTGGTCGGCGGGGCGGGCGCCTCGGCCGGTGGCAGCAGCGTACAGGTTAACCAGCTCAACGGCGGCCGCATTACCGGTGGCGCCACCGTGGAGCGCGAGCTGCAGAGCAACTTCGGCAGCCAGAACACTATAAACCTGCAGCTTAACAACGAAGATTTCACCATGGCACAGCGCATTGCTGATGCCATCAACAGCCGTGGCGTGGGGTCAGCGCTGCCGCTGGACGCCCGTACCGTGCAAATCCGCGTGTCGCCAAATAACAGCTCGCAGGTACGTCTGCTGGCGGAGATCCAGAACATCGACGTGTCGGTACCGCTGGAAGACGCCAAAGTGATCATTAACTCGCGCACCGGTTCGGTGGTGATGAATCGCGAAGTGACGCTCAACACCTGTGCGGTGGCGCAGGGCAACCTGTCGGTCACGGTTAACCAGCAGCAGAACGTCAGCCAGCCGGATACGCCGTTTGCCGGTGGTCAGACGGTTGCCACCACGCAAACGCAGATCGATCTGCGTCAGAGCGGCGGCGCGCTGCAGCGGGTTAACGCCAGTGCCAACCTGAACAACGTAGTGCGGGCGCTGAATGCGCTGGGTGCGACACCGATTGAGCTGATGTCGATTCTGCAATCGATGGAGAGCGCGGGCTGCCTGCGCGCGAAGCTGGAAATTATCTGATGACCGATACGCAATCGCTGATGAATGCGGCGTATGACAGCCGCTCGCTGAACGAACTGAAACGCCAGGCTGCCGTGGACCCGAAAGGCAAAGCGCTGCAGGTGGCGAAGCAGGTCGAAGGGATGTTCGTGCAGATGATGCTGAAGAGCATGCGTGAAGCGCTGCCGCAGGATGGCATGCTGAGCAACGATCAGACGCGGCTTTACACCTCGCTTTACGATCAGCAGATTGCGCAGGAAATCGGCAAGCGCGGGCTGGGTCTGGCCGACACCATTGTCAAACAGATGCAGCCGGCGCAGGCTCCGGACGAAAGCGCCGGTACCGTGCCGATGAAACTGGATAACAGCTTCATCTATAGCAGCCTTGCGCCCACGCAGCTGGAGCAGATGGTGCGCAAAGCGGTGCCGCGTCTGCCGGTCTCGCCGGCCAGCCTGCCGGGTGACAGCAATGAGTTTATCGCCCAGCTGGCGCAGCCGGCGAAAGTGGCCAGCCAGCAGAGCGGCATTCCTCACCATCTGATCCTGGCGCAGGCGGCACTGGAGTCCGGCTGGGGCCAGCGGCAGATCCTGACGCGCGACGGTAAGCCGAGCTACAACGTGTTCGGGATTAAAGCCAGCGGCGACTGGAAGGGCGAAACCACCGACATCATGACCACAGAATACGAGGGCGGTGAAGCGAAGAAAGTGCGCGCCACCTTCCGCGTTTATGGCTCCTATTTCGAAGCGCTCAGCGACTACGTGCGGTTGATCTCAAGTAATCCACGTTATGCGGCGGTGGCGAACGCACCGAGCGCCGAGCAGGGCGCGCGCGCGCTACAGGCGGCCGGCTACGCGACTGACCCGAAATATGCGCAGAAACTGGTAGGAATGATCCAGCAATTCAAAAACATGGGCGAAAAAGTGGTTAAGGCTTACAGCCAGGATTTCACCGACCTGTTCTGATTTTTCCGCTCAAGTTTCGCTTAAGCACGCCGATAACCTTCACATGCCGCGGGCGTTGTGGCCCGCGCAATCGCACTGATGACTGCCAGCCCGGTTAACGGGAAAAAGGAACCGAGATGTCCAGCATAATTAACTCCGCGATGAGCGGGCTGAGCGCCGCACAGGCCGCATTAAGCACCACCAGTAACAACATCAGTAATTACACCGTGGCCGGTTATTCGCGCCAGACGATTTTGCTGTCGCAGGCCAACAGTACGCTGCAGGGCAGCAACTATTATGGCAACGGCGTCAATGTGACCGGCGTGCAGCGTGAATACGATGAGTTTATTACCGCCCAGTTGCGCGGTAACAGCGCCAACTACAGCGCGGTCAATTCACAGTACAACCAGATTTCGAATATTGATGATCTGTTGTCGACGTCGACCACCAGCCTGTCTGACTCGATTCAGAGCTTTTTCACTAACGTGCAGAACGTGGTGAGTAACGCGGACGATCCTTCTGCGCGCCAGTCTATGCTGAGCTATGCGCAGGGGCTGGTAAACCAGTTCCAGACCACCGCACAGTATCTGACCAGCATGCAAAACAGCGTCAATACGGACATCAAAGCCAGCGTCGAGCAGATCAACACCTACTCCAGCCAGATTGCCGATCTCAACACGCAGATCGCCAAGCTGACCACCGGCGGCGGCTCTGCGCCTAACGACCTGCTCGATCAGCGCGATCAGCTGGTCAATAACCTGAATGGCCTGGTCGGCGTGAACGTTTCGCAGCAGGACGGTAACTATATCGTCTCGATGGGTAACACCACGCTGGTCAACGGCAGCAAAACCACCTCGCTGATCGCCATGCCTTCCAGCAGCGATGCGTCGCGCATTACCGTGGGCTATGTCGATAAGCAGGCCGGTAACGTTGAGATCCCGGAAAAAACGCTGACCACCGGTTCGCTCGGGGGCCTGCTGGCGTTCCGTACCCAGGATCTGGATAACGCGCAGAACCAGCTCGGACAGCTGGCAGCGGCATTCACCACCAGCTTCAACCAGGTGCACAGCCAGGGCTATGACAGCAAAGGCAACACCGGCATCAACTTCTTCAATATTGGTAGCCCGACAGTGGTGACCAACAGCAAAAACACCTCTGCCGCTACCGTCAGTGCCAGCTGGACCGATACCGGGGCGATGAAAGCCTCTAACTACAGCGTCAGCTATGACGGCAGCAACTGGTCGGTGACGCGTCTTTCGGACAACGTGAAAGTGACGCCGACCATGGGCAGCGACGGTGCCGGCAATACCACCATGAGCTTTGACGGACTGTCATTAACGGTAAATGGAACGGCTAACGCCAAAGACAGCTTCCTGGTCAAACCGGTGCAGGATGTGATTAGCGGCATGTCAGTGGCTATCACCAGTGAATCGCAGATCGCGGCAGCTTCGGCTGCGGGTGGCGCCAGCGATAACCGTAACGCGCAAAAGCTGCTGGACCTGCAGGATGCCAAACTGATTAACGGTAACGCCACGCTGGCGCAGGGTTATGCCAGCCTCGTGAGCACCGTCGGCAACAAAACCAAAAACCTCGAAACCGCCGCTACCACCCAGAAGGGCGTGGTGACGCAGCTGACCGAACGTCAGCAGTCGGTTTCTGGCGTAAACCTCGACGAAGAGTACGCCAACCTGAGCAAATATCAGCAATTTTACATGGCGAACGCGCAGGTACTGCAAACCGCCAATACCATTTTCGATGCTCTGATGAGCATTCGCGGTTAATACGGGAGGCCTGACCGATGAGACTCAGTACCAATATGATTTTCGACCAGCAGGTGCGCGGCGTCACTGACGCGCAATCCTCCTGGCTGAAAGCGGGTGAACAACTGTCAACCGGTCGCCGCGTGACCAATCCGTCTGACGATCCGATCGCCGCTTCGCGCGCCGTGGTGCTGTCGCAGACGCAGGCGCGCGACAGCCAGTTCGCGCTGGCGCGTTCGTTCGCGAATCAGGGCCTGTCGCTGGAAGAGAGCACGCTGAGTGATGTCACGACGGCGATTCAGTCGGCGCAATCCACGCTGATCAGCGCCGGTAACGGCTCGCTGAGTGACGATGACCGTGCGTCTTATGCTACCCAGCTGGAGGGCATTCGCTCGCAGCTGCTCAACCTGGCCAACAGCAAAGACGGGAACGGCCGCTACCTGTTTGCCGGCTATGCGTCCGACAAGCCGCCGTTCACTGAAGATGCCAGCGGTAAAATCATCTATAGCGGTGGCAGCGACGCGATCACTCAGAAAGTCGACAGCGAACGCACCATGACGGTGGGCCATACCGGTAATTCAATTTTTGACCAGCTGACCAGCAACGCCAAGCCGGAGCCGGATGGCAGCCCCAGCCAGACTAACCTGTTCGATATGCTGGATGACGCCATTGCAGCGCTGAAAGTGCCGCAGAATGACGCTGACGATGCCACTAAACAGACCTTCAGCGCGGCGATGGACAAGGCCAACCGTGGCTTCAGCAACTCGCTGAACAACGTGCTGGCGGTGCGTTCTGAGATTGGTACCCAGCTGGACGAACTGGATACGCTGGATGCAAAAGGTGACGACCGCAAGGTGACGCTGAAAGATCAGATGAGCACGCTGGTTAACGTCGATTACACCGAAGCCATTTCTACCTACACCATGCAGCAGCAGCTGCTGCAGGCGTCGTACACCACCTTTAGCGATATGTCGAAGATGTCGCTGTTCCAGATGAATAAATAAACCTGACTGTTTGAGCGTACTTAAACCGGGTACGCTTAGTTTTTCCCACTGCCTGCGAGGGCCGTGGGATTTTTTTTGGCTTTTATTCAGAGTGTTCAGTCAGGTGGGAGGGGAGAATGCGGGCAATAAAAAACCCCGGACCAGCCGGGGTTTGGAGACGGTAGTGCTCTACAGCAGAGACTTACGCGCTTTCCGGACGGGTAGCCGGTGCGGTAGCCTGATGCGTGGCGCTGTGACCACCGGCTGAACCGCGTCCTTCGAAGTTGAAGGCCGGACGGACCCAGTCACTGTGGCGCACGGGCTCAGGTTCCCATGCCGGTGCCGGTGCTTTGGTCATCGGTGCCGTAGCGTGATGCTTGAAGCGGGTCTCAGCATGGCTGACACCGGTATCACGGGCGGCAACCGGTGCGTGCGGTTCGGTGACCGGCGCGACAGGTGCTTCGGCCGCTACCGGCGCGGACAGCACTTCTTCTACCTGCGCTTCGACTGCGGGTGACACCTCGATTGGAGCCTGTTCCGCTGCGCTAACCGCTTCGGTAACCGCTTCGGTAACCACTGGCTGCGTCTCTTCGGCAGGCGTAACAGCCGGTTGCGCTTCTGCTGCGGTTTCCTGTGCAACTGCTTCATCGGCTGCGGAAATCACTGCTGGCTGGTGATCAACCGGTGCCGCCACTGGCGTCAGGTCATCAGTATTCACCACCGGCACCTCAGTGTGCGCCTGCGGTTCAGCCTGATGCACCACTTCTGGCGCTGGCGTTTCTGGCTGTGCCACGGCAGCGGCTTCGACAGCTACAGGCAGTTCTTCCGCCGGGGCGGCATCCTGATAGCCATAGTCTGGCATTTCGTTCAGCGCCTGGTTAGAAGTGAAGTGCTCGTGAGTCTGCGTGACCGGATAAGTGATCCACACTTTGCCTGACGCCATCTCTGGTGAGGCAGCTGCTGTTTCCAGCGGCATCGCAGACTGCGTAGGGTAACGCTCGTCACGATAGCGACGACGACGCTGACCGCTGACGCGCAGATGACGCGGTGAGCGACGTGAACGGCGCGGCATGTTGGCCCCGTCACGGTTCTCGCTGTCATCCTGCTCATCCTGAGCGGTTTCAACTTGCTCTTTCAGCTGGGCGCGCTGGCTGTTTTCCTGCACCGCTTCAGTAACGGCAGCGGCAGGCAGCTCAGCAGGCATCGCCTCAGCGTTGTCACCTACGCGCACGCGCTGACTGAGCTGGCGCTGTTTGCGACGCGGCATAACCTGAACGCGTTCGTCTTCCTGCGCAACGCTGTCATCAACGCTATCAACAACAGGCACCTGCTCAGCAACTTGCGGTTCCTGCTGCGCACGCTTCTCTTCCTGACGACGACGCTGGCGCTCAGCACGCTGTTCGCGACGCTGTTGCTGCTGCTCATCACGCTGCTGCAGTTGCTCTTCAGTCAGCGCCGGACGCTCACCGCGCGCGTCATTCTGACGCTTGTTACGGCGGTTATCCTGATCGCGTGGCTCGCGTGGCTCGCGGGCTTCACGAGGCTCACGCGGCTCGCGCGCTTCACGTGGCTCACGGCCTTCACGGCTCTGCGCATGCTCACCGTTGCGCGGCGTGCGCTCGCGGCGATTGTTGTTGTTGCGACGATTGTTACGACGCTCACCACGCTGCTGCGTATTCTCACCGTCAGCCGTTTTCGCTTCGGTCTTCTCTTCAGCAGGGGCTGCGGCGGGGGCATCACCAGCAAACAGTTTTTTCAGGCCACCCAGCAGGCGCGCAACAAAACCGGTGCTGACCGTCGCGGGTGCTGCGACCGCCGGTTTGGCTTTGACGTCAACTGCTGCCGGCTGGCTCTCTTCGCTCACTTCAACCGGAGCCGGTGGTGCATCCGGCATCACGAAGGCGGCCAGAGCAGGCTGCTCCGGACGACGACGCTCAGCGTGCTCTTCTTCCGAAGGCAGCGCCATCTCAGCTTCATGCAGTTTCGGCAGGTGATAGGAGAGGGTTTGCGTCTCTTCACCTTTGCGCACGCGCAGCACCGAGTAGTGCGGCGTTTCCATCTGATCGTTTGGCACGATGATGGCACGCACGCCGCCCTGACGTTTCTCAATCGCACTGACCGCTTCACGTTTTTCGTTCAGCAGGTAAGAGGCCACCTGAACCGGCACAATGGCGTGCACTTCTTTGGTGTTGTCTTTCAGCGCTTCTTCTTCAATCAGACGCAGGATCGACAGCGACAGCGATTCGTTATCACGAATGGTGCCGGTACCGCTACAGCGCGGGCAGACGTGATGGCTGGACTCACCCAGTGACGGGCTGAGGCGCTGACGCGACATCTCCAGCAGACCAAAGCGTGAAATGTGGCTGATCTGGATACGCGCCCGATCCTGACGTACCGCTTCACGCAGACGGTTTTCCACGGCGCGCTGATGGCGCACAGGCGTCATATCGATGAAGTCGATAACAATCAGACCACCGAGGTCGCGCAGGCGCAGCTGACGGGCAATCTCGTCGGCGGCTTCCAGGTTGGTGTTGAAGGCGGTCTCTTCGATATCGCCACCGCGTGTCGCGCGGGCGGAGTTGATATCGATGGCAGTCAGCGCTTCAGTGCTGTCGATAACGATAGAACCGCCGGACGGCAGACGCACTTCGCGCTGGAACGCCGATTCAATCTGCGATTCGATCTGGTAATGGCTGAACAGCGGAATTTCACCGGTGTACAGTTTGATTTTGCTGCTGAAGTCCGGACGACCGAGCGCGGCGATGTGCTGACGCGCCAGCTCCAGCACTTTCGGGTTATCGATAAGGATTTCACCGATATCCTGACGCAGGTAGTCGCGGAAGGCGCGCACAATCACGTTACTTTCCTGATGAATCAGGAACGGTGCCGGGCGGCTGTCTGCGGCTTTTTTGATGGCTTCCCAGTGCTTCAGACGGAAGCTGAGGTCCCACTGCAGCGATTCGGCAGATTTGCCGACGCCAGCGGTACGCACGATCAGGCCCATGCCGTCCGGCAGCTCCAGCGCTGACAGCGCCTCTTTCAGCTCGGTACGGTCATCACCTTCGATACGGCGGGAAATGCCGCCGGCGCGCGGGTTGTTGGGCATCAGCACCAGATAGCTACCGGCCAGCGAAATAAAGGTGGTCAGTGCTGCCCCTTTATTACCGCGCTCCTCTTTATCGATTTGTACGATCACTTCCTGGCCTTCACGCAGCACATCTTTGATGTTCGGACGGCCATGCGCGTTGTAATTAGCAGGGAAGTATTCGCGGGAAATTTCTTTCAGAGGGAGGAAACCGTGACGCTCGGCACCGTAATCAACAAACGCAGCTTCGAGGCTGGGTTCAATACGGGTGATTTTACCTTTGTAGATGTTGGCTTTTTTCTGCTCGTGTCCGGGGCTTTCGATATCCAGATCGTACAGACGTTGTCCGTCAACAAGGGCAACGCGCAACTCCTCCTGCTGAGTTGCGTTGATTAACATTCTTTTCATCGTGACTTACTCGTTATTCTCACATGAGTGATAAAGCTGCGGGCATCGTTACCCTGGACGAGAATCAACCGATGGCCCCGTGTCTGCATGCACTGACGTCAACCTCACGGTTGTCGGCGGCTAAAGGGGCGCAAATCTTGTCGGTGGCCTGTTTTTCATAAGGAAAACCAGCGCCTGAAGGTGGAAGTGCTACAGAGTATTCAAAAATCCACACATCCCAGTCTGTCGTCCAGGCCGCAACCCGCAGCCCGCTAAGTGCCTGATTAAACATCACGTCTTACGCCATTGCTGCGTGTCCGTTTCATCCGGCAAAATACCTTAATTTCGCTCTTTTTCCTGCCTGACTCTTTCCAGGACAGAAACCTCTGCATTATTCCATTGCTTAGCAACTTATAGCAAGGCGACTTTTACCGAGCTGTGAAGTTTGTTCATCCTTAACCTGTTCATTTGCAGGGGTAATCATCGCATCGTTGAAAAAGCCAGCATTCTGGCCGCGTAACGCGGCGATAAAGTCAGAGTTAAGCACAGAAAAAGGGGTGGCGCTATCCGGGGACACTATTTAGAATCGCCGCCATGAAAACAGAGAATCCCGGCGTACAGTTTGTCGCCATCACGGCTGAAAATGCCGGTCAACGTATTGATAACTTTTTGCGCACCCAGCTGAAAGGGGTGCCGAAAAGCATGATTTACCGCATCCTGCGTAAAGGCGAGGTGCGGGTGAATAAGAAGCGCGTAAAACCTGAATATAAGCTGGAAGACGGCGACGAAGTGCGCGTGCCGCCGGTGCGCGTGGCCGAGCGTGAAGAGCAGGCAGTGTCGCCCAAACTGGATAAAGTAGCGGCGCTGGAGTCGTGCATTCTGTATGAAGACGATTATCTGCTGGTGCTGAACAAACCGTCCGGCACCGCGGTGCACGGCGGCAGCGGGCTGAGCTTCGGCGTGATTGAAGGGCTGCGCGCGCTGCGCCCGGAGGCGCGTTTCCTTGAACTGGTGCACCGTCTCGATCGTGACACGTCCGGCATTTTGCTGGTGGCGAAGAAGCGCTCGGCGCTGCGTTCGCTGCACGAGCAGCTGCGTGAGAAGGGCATGCAGAAGGATTATCTGGCGCTGGTGCGCGGCGACTGGCCATCGCACCTGAAAGTGGTGCAGGCACCGCTGCTGAAAAACATTCTGCAAAGCGGCGAGCGCGTGGTGCGGGTCAGCGCCGAGGGCAAGCCGTCAGAAACGCGCTTTAAAGTTGAAGAACGTTTTGGCCTGGCGACATTAGTTAAAGCCAGTCCGGTGACCGGACGTACGCATCAGATTCGCGTGCATACCCTGCATGGCGGGCACCCGATTGCTTTTGACGATCGCTATGGCGATCGCGAATTCGATCGCCAGCTGGCACCAACCGGTCTGGCGCGGCTGTTCCTGCATGCTGCCGCGCTGACGTTTACCCATCCCAACACCGGCGAAAGCCTGCGTATGGAAGCGCCGCTGGATAAGGCTCTGAAGCACTGCCTGTCCCAGCTGCGCCAGCAGAAAAAAGCCTGACAGCGTGGCATCAGCCCAGCGGATTGATGCCCGCCTGCCTTAGCAGGCCATTCAGCGCGATCAGCGGTAAGCCAATCAGGCTATTGGGATCGCGCCCCTCCAGCCGTTCAAACAGACAAATCCCCAGTCCCTCACTTTTGAAACTGCCGGCGCACTGCAGCGGCTGCTCCAGCTCGACGTAGCGCGCGATCTCAGCCGTGCTCAGTTGCCGAAAATGCACGGTAAAGGGTTCACACAGCACATGCTGCTGCGCGCTGGCGGGGTGAATCAGCGCCAGGCCGGTATAAAAGGTAATGGCTTTACCGCTCGCCAGCGCCAGCTGCTGGCAGGCGTTCTCTGCGGTATGCGGCTTGCCGGCGATGCGGCCGTCCAGTACACAGACCTGATCGGACCCAATGATCCAGTGCGCAGGATAGCGCGCGGCCAGCGCCTGCGCTTTGGCGATGGCCAGCCGCTGCACCAGCTGCGGCGCGGCTTCTCCCGGCAGCGGCGTTTCATCGCTTTCAGGGGCGGCAGTGATAAACGGCAGGCCGAGCTTGCGCAGCAGCGCCTGACGGAACGGAGAGGTTGAGGCTAAAACCAGCGGTGTCATCATTTTTTTGCAGAAGTGATAGCGTAAAGATGACAGGCATTTTAAACTATGCGCCGCACTGGATGCGACTAACGGGTGAAAGATGCTGTAAACCGGCCTTTTTCTTTGACTCTATGACGTTACAAAGTTAATATGCGCGCCCTATGCAAAAGGTAAAATTACCCCTGACGCTCGATCCGGTCCGCGCCGCGCAAAAACGCCTGGATTATCACGGTGTTTACGCACCTGAATTGGTGGCGCGCCTGGCCGAAACGGTCGTGAGTGTGGACAGTGATGTGGAATGTGCCATGTCGTTTGCGGTTGACAACCAGCGCCTCGCGGTTCTGCAAGGAACAGCCGATGTGCAGGTAACGTTGTTATGTCAACGCTGCAACCAACCGTTCCCGCATGCTGTGCACGTAAGCTATTGCTTCAGTCCTGTCTCTTCTGATGAGCAGGCCGAGGCACTGCCGGAAGCCTACGAGCCGGTCGATGTCAACGATTTCGGTGAAATCGACCTGCTGGCGGTGATCGAAGATGAACTCATCCTCGCGCTGCCGGTCGTTCCGGTGCATGATTCTGAACACTGTGAAGTGTCCGACGCGGACATGGTCTTTGGCCAGCTGCCTGAAGAGGCGGAAAAACCAAACCCATTTGCCGTATTAGCCAGTTTAAAGCGTAAGTAATAGGAGTAAGGTCCATGGCCGTACAACAGAATAAACCAACCCGTTCTAAGCGTGGTATGCGTCGTTCGCACGATGCGCTGACCACTACCACTCTGTCAGTAGATAAAGTTTCTGGTGAAACTCATCTGCGTCACCATATCACTGCGGATGGTTACTACCGCGGTCGCAAGGTTATCACCAAGTAATTCTTTGCGGTTACGCAAGGCGATACCTTGACACGTTTGACCCTGGCAGTTGATGCCATGGGCGGGGACTTCGGTCCCTGCGTGACAGTGCCTGCAGCCTTGCAGGCACTGGCCTCTCATTCGCAGCTGGTTCTTCTTCTGGTCGGCGATCCCGACATCATCTCGTCATTTCTTGCCAAAGCGGATTCCTCGTTACTGGGGCGTGTGCAGGTAATCCCTGCCGAATCGGTTATTGCAAGTGATGCCAAACCCTCGCAGGCGATTCGTAACAGCCGCGGCAGCTCCATGCGCGTGGCGTTAGAGCTGGTGAAAGAGGGGAAAGCGCAGGCGTGCGTCAGTGCCGGCAATACCGGTGCGCTGATGGGCCTGGCAAAATTATTACTGAAGCCGCTGGATGGCATTGAGCGTCCGGCGTTGATGACCGTGCTGCCGCATCAGCAGCACGGCAAGACGGTGGTGCTGGATCTGGGCGCTAACGTCGATTCCGACAGTGAAATGCTGGTGCAGTTTGCAGTGATGGGTGCGGTGATGGCGGAAGAAGTGCTGGAAATCAGCCAGCCGCGCGTCGCGCTGCTCAACATCGGTCAGGAAGAGACGAAGGGGCTGGAGACGATTCGCGCCGCATCGGCGGTGCTGCGGGCCTCGCCGCAGATCAACTATATTGGTTACCTTGAGGGGAACGATCTCCTCACCGGCAAGACGGATGTGCTGGTCTGTGATGGCTTCGTGGGTAATGTCACGTTGAAGACCATGGAAGGCGTGGTAAGAATGTTTCTTTCTCTGCTCAAATCGTCAGGTGAAGGAAAAAAACGGGCCTGGTGGCTGAAATGGCTGGGACGCTGGATCCAAAAGCGTCTGGCTAAACGTTTCGGTCATCTCAACCCCGACCAGTACAATGGCGCTTGTCTGTTAGGATTGCGCGGGACAGTGATCAAGAGCCACGGCGCGGCGAATCAACGCGCGTTTGCCGTGGCGATAGAACAGGCAGAGCAGGCGGTGCGCAAGCAAGTTCCCGAGAGAATTGCCGCGCGCCTTGACGCTGTATTAGCCAGGAGTGACAAAGCGTAGATGTTTACCAAAATTATCGGTACGGGCAGCTATTTGCCTGAGCAGGTTCGCAGCAACGCGGACTTGGAAAAAATGGTGGAGACTTCGGACGAGTGGATTGTCACCCGGACCGGTATTCGTGAACGTCGCATTGCGGCACCGGATGAAACGGTGGCCAGCATGGGCTTCACCGCGGCCCAGCGTGCGCTGGAAATGGCGGGCGTAGCTGCCAGCGACGTTGGCCTGATCATCGTGGCAACTACTTCTTCCAGCCACGCCTTCCCGAGCTCAGCGTGCATGATTCAGCAGATGCTGGAAATCAACGACTGCGCCGCCTTCGATCTCGCAGCCGCCTGTGCCGGCTTTACCTATGCACTGAGCGTGGCCGATCAATACATCAAAAACGGTGCGGTGAAGCACGCGCTGGTGATCGGCGCGGATGTGCTGGCTCGCACCCTCGATCCTGACGATCGCGGCACCATCATCCTGTTTGGTGATGGCGCGGGTGCCGTGGTGCTCGGCGCAAGCGAAGAAGCGGGCATCCTCTCCACGCATCTGCATGCCGATGGCCGCTACGGTAAGCTGCTGACGCTGCCGTACCAGGATCGCGCGCATCAGGATGAGCCGGCTTACCTCACCATGGCCGGCAACGAAGTGTTTAAGGTCGCGGTCACTGAGCTGGCGCATATCGTCGATGAAACGCTGCAGGCGAATAATCTCGATCGTGAACAGCTTGACTGGCTGGTGCCGCATCAGGCCAACCTGCGCATCATCAGCGCCACCGCCAAAAAGCTCGGCATGGGCATGGATAAAGTGGTGGTGACGCTGGATCGACACGGCAACACCTCGGCAGCGTCGGTGCCAAGCGCGCTGGACGAAGCGGTACGTGATGGCCGCATCAAGCCCGGACACCTGATTTTGCTCGAGGCCTTTGGTGGCGGTTTCACCTGGGGCTCGGCGCTGGTTCGCTTTTGATTGACAGGAACGCAAGATGACGCAAATTGCTTTTGTTTTCCCGGGACAGGGATCGCAGACCGTCGGCATGCTGGCCGATCTGGCAGCGGAAAATCCACAGGTTGAAGCCACTTTCCGTGAAGCTTCTGACGCGCTGGGTTACGACTTATGGCAGCTGGTCCAGCAGGGCCCGGCTGAAGAGCTGAACAAAACCTGGCAGACCCAGCCGGCACTGCTGGCAGCCTCAGTCGCGATTTATCGCGTCTGGCAGAGCAAAAATGGCGCACAGCCTGCGCTGATGGCCGGACACAGCCTCGGTGAATACTCTGCGCTGGTGTGTGCGGGCGTGCTGAATTTTGCTGACGCCATCAAGCTGGTTGAACTGCGCGGCAAACTTATGCAGGAAGCGGTGCCGGAAGGCACCGGTGCGATGCAGGCGATTATCGGTCTCGACGACGCGGCAATTCGCAAAGCCTGTGAAGAGAGCGCGCAGGGCCAGGTGGTTTCGCCGGTCAACTTCAACTCGCCGGGTCAGGTGGTTATCGCCGGCAATAAAGAAGCGGTTGAACGTGCTGGTGCCGCCTGTAAAGCGGCCGGTGCCAAGCGCGCGCTGCCGCTGCCGGTCAGCGTGCCGTCACACTGCGCGCTGATGAAACCTGCGGCGGATAAGCTGGCGGTGGCGCTGGAAAGCGTGACCTTCAATGCGCCGTCGGTACCGGTGGTCAATAACGTTGACGTTAAGTGCGAAAGCGACGCCGCGGCGATTCGCAGCGCGCTGGTGCGTCAGCTGTACAGCCCGGTGCGCTGGACTGAGGCGGTTGAGTTTATTGCTGCACAGGGCGTGACTGAACTGCTGGAAATCGGTCCGGGTAAAGTGCTGACCGGCCTGACCAAACGAATTGTGGACAGCCTGACGGCTGCAGCGGTGAACGATCCGTCGTCACTGGCTGCGGCGCTTGGCCAGGAATAAGAGGAAAATCATGAGCTTTGAAGGTAAAGTAGCGCTGGTGACCGGCGCCAGCCGCGGTATCGGACGTGCCATCGCGGAAACGCTGGCGGCACGCGGTGCAAAAGTGGTGGGTACTGCCACCAGCGAAAGCGGCGCGGAAGCCATCAGTGCTTACCTCGGCGACAAGGGCAAAGGTCTGCTGCTGAACGTGACCGATGCGGCCTCTATTGAGAGCGTGCTCGAGAAAGTTCGCGCCGAATTTGGCGAAGTTGACATTTTGGTCAATAATGCAGGCATTACGCGTGACAATCTGCTGATGCGCATGAAAGACGATGAGTGGGCGGATATCCTCGATACCAACCTGACATCGGTGTTCCGCCTGTCGAAGGCGGTCATGCGTGCCATGATGAAAAAGCGCGTGGGCCGTATCATTACCATCGGTTCGGTAGTTGGAACCATGGGTAACGCGGGTCAGGCAAACTATGCGGCAGCAAAAGCAGGTTTGATTGGCTTTAGCAAATCACTGGCGCGAGAAGTTGCGTCACGTGGCATTACCGTAAACGTCGTGGCTCCGGGCTTTATTGAGACGGACATGACGCGTGCACTGAACGAAGATCAGCGCTCGGGCATTCTGGCAGAAGTGCCGGCAGGTCGTTTAGGCGACCCGCAGGAGATTGCCAATGCTGTTGCATTCTTAGCCTCTGACGAAGCCGCCTACATCACGGGTGAGACGCTGCACGTCAATGGCGGCATGTACATGGTCTGATAATCACGAAATCATTTGCATTATCTGCGGTAAACACCGCAGAATAACGCAAAATCGTGGTTCGACCAGCCGGGATTTTGTTGCATCTTTTTCAACATTTTATACACTACGAAAACCATCGCGAAAGCGAGTTTTGATAGGAAATTAAATAGTATGAGCGATATCGAACAACGCGTTAAGAAAATCGTAGCTGAGCAGCTGGGCGTTAAAGAAGACGAAGTGGTTAACGGCGCTTCTTTCGTTGAAGACCTGGGTGCAGATTCTCTTGACACCGTTGAGCTGGTAATGGCTCTGGAAGAAGAGTTTGATACTGAAATTCCAGACGAAGAAGCTGAGAAAATCACTACCGTTCAGGCAGCGATCGACTATATCAATAACCATAAAGGTTAATGAATATCTTCAGGCGGTCATTCGACCGCCTGAGTTTTATGTTTGCCCCACATAGCGTCATTATTTCCCTCCCTGGAGGACGAACGTGTCTAAGCGTCGTGTAGTTGTGACCGGTCTTGGCATGTTGTCTCCTGTCGGCAATACCGTAGAGTCTACCTGGCGTGCTCTCCTTGCCGGTCAGAGCGGCATTAACCTGATCGACCATTTTGATACCAGTGCCTACGCAACGCGTTTTGCGGGTCTGGTGAAAGATTTTAACTGCGATGAATACATCTCGCGCAAAGATCAACGCAAGATGGATGACTTCATCCAGTACGGCATTGTGGCCGGTATTCAGGCTATGGCGGACTCCGGTCTGGTCGTAACCGACGAGAATGCCGGACGCATCGGTGCGGCTATCGGTTCCGGCATCGGCGGTCTGGGTTTGATCGAAGATAACCATACCTCGCTGGTCAATGGCGGTCCGCGCAAAATCAGCCCATTCTTTGTGCCTTCAACCATCGTTAACATGGTCGCTGGCCACCTGACCATTATGTACGGCCTGAAAGGCCCGAGCATCTCGATTGCGACCGCCTGTACGTCTGGCGTGCACAATATTGGTCACGCTGCCCGTATCATCGCGTACAACGACGCGGATGTGATGCTGGCCGGCGGTGCTGAAAAAGCCAGTACGCCACTGGGCGTGGGCGGTTTCGGCGCGGCGCGTGCGCTCTCTACCCGTAACGACAATCCGCAGGCGGCAAGCCGTCCGTGGGATAAAGATCGTGACGGTTTCGTGCTGGGCGACGGTGCCGGTATTGTGGTACTGGAAGAGTACGAACACGCGAAGAAACGCGGTGCGAAGATTTATGCGGAAATCGTCGGTTTCGGCATGAGCAGCGACGCTTACCACATGACATCTCCACCGGAAGACGGTTCAGGTGCAGCCGCAGCGATGGTCAACGCGCTGCGTGATGCGCAGCTGGACCCGGCGCAGATTGGCTATGTTAACGCGCACGGCACCTCAACGCCGGCCGGTGACAAAGCCGAAGCGCAGGCGGTGAAGTCGGTGTTTGGTGCGGCCGCGCACAGCGTAATGGTCAGCTCGACCAAATCGATGACCGGTCACCTGCTGGGTGCAGCGGGCGCGGTAGAAGCGATTTATTCGATTCTGGCGCTGCGCGACCAGGCGGTTCCGCCGACCATCAACCTCGACAATCCTGACGAAGGTTGCGATCTGGATTTCGTGCCGCACACGGCGCGGCAGGTCAGCGGACTGGAGTACACGCTGTGTAACTCCTTCGGTTTCGGCGGCACCAACGGCTCGCTGATCTTCCGCAAGGTTTAAGCGCTATCCAGCCGAACAGAGGCCCGCAATGCGGGCCTTTTTTATATTTTGTCACGCAGTGGCGTGGAATGTTACGCGCCACAGTGCTATTCAACGCTGACGCCAGCGGCAGAGGAGAAGCGCATGTGGATTAACGGAGTGGCACAGGACACCCTTTCTGCCCGCGACCGCGCGGTGCAGTTTGGTGACGGCTGTTTCACCACGGCGGCAGTCAGAGAGGGCCGTATCCAGCTGCTGGAGGCGCATCTGCAGCGTCTGCAGGACGGCTGCCAGCGTTTGCTGATGGCCGCGCCGGATCGCGCCTTACTGGCGGAAGAGATGCGCCGCGCGGCGGCGGGCCAGCGCGAAGCGGTGCTCAAAGTGATCCTGACGCCCGGCGCGGGCGGACGCGGCTACAGTCGCGCCGGCTGCACGCACCCCACGCGTATCATCGCGCTCGCACCCTGGCCACAGCACTACGCCACGCTGCAGCAGCAGGGCGCGCGGCTGGTGACCAGCCCGGTGCGGCTGGCGCAGAACCCGCTACTGGCCGGCATCAAACACCTCAACCGGCTGGAGCAGGTGCTGATTCGCCAGCAGCTGGACGCGTGCGACGCTGACGAAGCGCTGGTGCTTGACACCGCCGGGACGGTAGTGGAATGCTGTGCGGCCAATTTATTCTGGCGCAGCGGTGAGGCCATTTTCACGCCGCGCCTCGCGCAGGCCGGCGTTGATGGCATCATGCGTCGTTATTTGCTGGCGCAGCTGGCCCAGGCCGGTCACGACTGCCAGCAGGTAGAGGCCAGCCGGTCGGCGGTGTTAAGCGCCGATGAAGTGGTGATCTGTAACGCGCTGATGCCAGTATTACCCGTGCGGCAAATTGACGACGTCACCTTTTCCGCACGCACGCTGTACCAGCAACTGCTCGCCAGTTGCCAGACGATGGAAGCATCATGACCCGAATGAAAAAAATAGTTGCCGGCGCCGTAGTCATCGCTGGCCTGGCTGCCGCATTGAGCTACTGGCAGATTAAACGCTTTGCCGCGACGCCATTAACCATTCACCAGGAAACCCTGTATACCCTGCCGGCCGGCAGCGGTCGCGTGGTGCTGGAAGCGCAGCTGGAGAGCCAGCACATCATTCCGCAAAGCATCTGGTTTGGCCCGTTGCTGAAGCTGGAGCCCGATCTGGCT
Source organism: Pantoea sp. SGAir0184 (assembly GCF_043544755.1). Taxonomy (NCBI): domain Bacteria; kingdom Pseudomonadati; phylum Pseudomonadota; class Gammaproteobacteria; order Enterobacterales; family Erwiniaceae; genus Pantoea; species Pantoea sp. SGAir0184. The sequence goes on along the minus strand of NZ_CP028050.1, from coordinate 2,600,527 downwards.
AACTTCAAAGCCGGGACGTATCGCCTTGAGACCGGCATGACGGTGCGCCAGCTACTGCAATTGCTGGCCAGCGGCAAAGAGGCGCAATTTCCGCTGCGCTTTGTCGAGGGTTCCCGGCTGAAAGAGTGGCTGGCTGAGCTGCGTAAAGCGCCATACCTTAAACACACGCTGCCGGATGATGAATTTGCCAGCGTTGCGGCCGCGCTTAAGCTTGATGTCAGCCAGCTGGAAGGCGGTTTCTATCCGGATACCTATCTGTATACTGCCAACACCAGCGATGTGGCACTGCTGGAGCGGGCGCACACGCGCATGAACAAGCTGGTGGATGAGATCTGGCAGGGGCGGATGGCCAGTCTGCCGTATAAAACACCGCAGCAGATGGTCACCATGGCGTCGATTATCGAAAAAGAGACCGGCGTCAGTGAAGAGCGCGCGCGCGTTGCCTCGGTATTCATCAATCGCCTGCGCACCGGTATGAAACTGCAGACCGATCCCACGGTGATCTACGGCATGGGCGACAGCTATACCGGTACGCTGACGCGCAAGGATCTTGAGACGCCGACCGCGTACAATACCTATACCATCAGCGGTCTGCCGCCGGGACCGATTGCCATGCCGGGGCGCGCCTCGCTGGAAGCGGCGGCCCATCCGGAGAAGACCAATTACCTCTATTTCGTCGCGGATGGCAAAGGCGGTCACACCTTTACCACCAATCTGGCCAGTCATAATAAAGCCGTGCAGGTTTACCGGCTGGCGATGAAGGAAAAAAATGAAAAGTAAGTTTATCGTCATCGAAGGGCTGGAAGGCGCCGGCAAAACCACCGCGCGTGAGGCGGTGGTTGCGGTCCTGCATGAGCAGGGCATTGAAGACGTGGTCTTTACCCGTGAGCCGGGCGGCACGCCTTTGGCCGAACAGCTGCGCGTGCTGGTGAAACAGGGCATTGATGGCGAACAGGTGAGTGATAAAGCCGAGCTGCTGATGCTGTATGCCGCGCGGGTGCAGCTGGTAGAAAACGTCATCAAACCGGCGCTGGCGCGCGGTGCCTGGGTGGTGGGCGACCGTCACGATCTTTCGTCGCAGGCGTATCAGGGCGGTGGTCGCGGACTCGACACCCAGCTGATGACCACGCTGCGCGATGCGGTGCTGGGCGATTTTCGTCCCGACCTGACGCTCTATCTCGACGTCACGCCGGAGATTGGCCTGCAGCGTGCCCGGGCGCGCGGCGAACTGGATCGCATTGAGCAGGAGTCGCTGAACTTTTTTACCCGCACGCGCGAACGCTACCAGGCGCTGGCCGCTGCCGATCCAACCATCAAAACCATCGATGCGACACAGCCGATTGAGAATGTGACAGCGTCACTTAAAGCTGTGCTGCGTCAGTGGCTGGCAGGTCAGGCGGCATGAACTGGTATCCGTGGCTGAACCAGCCGTACCGACAGATCATTGCCCGCCATCAGAGTGGACAGGCACATCACGCGCTGCTGATTCAGGCCATCGACGGCATGGGCGACGATGCGCTGGTGTGGGGCGTCAGCCGCTGGCTGATGTGTCAGCAGCCGCAGGGACTGAAAAGCTGCGGCCAGTGTCACGGCTGCCAGCTGATGCAGGCGCACACCCATCCGGACTGGTATCGGCTGGAAGCGGAAAAGGGAAAAGCCTCGCTCGGCATTGATGCGGTTCGCGACGTCAGTGAGAAGCTGTACCATTTTGCCCAGCAGGGTGGCGCGAAAATTGTCTGGCTGCCGGATGCGACGCAACTGACCGAAGCCGCCGCCAACGCGCTCCTGAAAACGCTGGAAGAGCCGCCCGCTAACTGCTGGTTTTTCCTCAGCGTGCGCGAGCCGTCGCGACTGCTGGCCACGCTGCGCAGCCGCTGTATGACGTGGCATCTGTCGCCGCCGGAAGAGACGCACAGCCTGCAATGGCTGCAGAAACAGCAGCCGCAGCCGGAAGCGATTCTGCGCGCGGCGCTGCGTCTGAGCAACGGTGCACCTGCTGCGGCGCTGGCCTTGTTACAGCCGGACCGCTGGCAGGCACGGCAAACGCTGTGCGACAGCCTGAACAGCGCACTGAGCGGCGATATTCTGCAGCTGTTGCCGGCGCTCAACAGCGACGATGTGGCGGTTCGCCTCGGCTGGCTGCTTTCGCTGCTGGTGGATGCGATGAAGGTGCAGCAGGGCGCCAGCAACTGGCTGAGTAATGGCGATCACCCGGACGTGGTGACGCAGCTGGCGCAGCAGTTCAGCAGCAGCGCGCTGAATGCCAGCGTGCAGCAGTGGCTGCAGTGTCGCGAGCAGCTGCTGCATGTGGCGGCGCTTAATCGTGAACTGATTCTGACCGACCGTCTGCTTGCCTGGGGACGTTTGCTGTCTCCCGCGACGGTTAGCTAAGGGTAAAAGAGAAATCTATGTTTATTGTTGATTCGCACTGCCATCTTGATGGCCTTGATTATGAAACCCAGCACCGCGATCTGGATGACGTGCTTGCCAAAGCGGCGGCGCGGGATGTGAAATTCATGCTGGCGATTGCCACCACGCTGCCGGATTACTACAAAATCAAGCAGCTGGTCGGCGAACGTGACAACATCGCGCTGGCCTGCGGCGTGCATCCGCTCAATCAGGAAACGCCGTATGACGTGGAAGAGTTTCGCCGTCTGGCGGCGGAAGAGCAGGTGATTGCACTGGGCGAAACCGGGCTGGATTATTTTTACCAGCAGGAGACCAAAGCCCAGCAGCAGGCCTCGTTCCGTGAGCACATCCGCACCGGCATTGCGCTGAATAAGCCGATTATTGTGCACACCCGCGATGCGCGAGAAGACACGCTGGCCATTCTGCGTGAAGAGCAGGTAGAGCTGTGCGGCGGCGTGCTGCACTGTTTCACCGAAGACAAAGAGACGGCGGCGCAGCTGCTGGATCTTGGGTTCTACATCTCCTTCTCCGGCATTGTGACCTTCCGCAACGCTGAACAGATCCGCGAAGCAGCGCGCTATGTACCGCTGGATCGCATTCTGGTTGAAACCGATTCACCCTATCTGGCCCCGGTACCGCATCGCGGCAAAGAAAACCAGCCTGCCTTCACCCGCGACGTGGCTGAGTATATGGCCGTGGTGAAGGGCGTCGATCTTGCGACCCTGGCGGCCGCCACCACGGAAAACTTCTCCCGCCTGTTTAAGGTGCCGATGAGCCGACTCGGCGGCTAACGCGCTTTATTTCAAACTCTGTAATTAATCTGAAATCACTCATCTGCGCTGCGTATTTCGCGGCGCAGGCAGTGATTTATTGCTGTTTATAGCAGCAAGTCAGTAAGAAATGACTGAAATTTCAGCGCTGTGTTTGGTGAAACGTGATAGCCGTCAAAGTAACGTGTCGTCATTTATTTTACCCTTCGTAATAAATCAAAAGACGCTCAGCGTCACCCCGGCTAAGGATCCTCCCCCTTTGCCATGCGCACTGCGCTAAAAAATGCACTCATACTCAGGAGCTTCTATGTTCAAGAACGCATTTGCGAACCTGCAAAAGGTAGGTAAATCGCTGATGTTGCCGGTATCGGTTCTGCCGATTGCCGGTATTTTGTTAGGTGTTGGTTCTGCTAACTTCAGCTGGCTGCCGGAAGTGGTTTCCCACGTGATGGCCGAAGCGGGTGGATCAGTGTTTGCTAACATGCCGCTGATCTTTGCGATTGGTGTGGCACTGGGCTTTACCAATAACGACGGCGTGTCGGCGCTGGCCGCCGTGGTCGCTTACGGCATTATGGTGAAAACCCTGGCTGTGGTCGCGCCGCTGGTGCTGCATCTGCCGGCGGCCGAGATCGAAGCCAAACACCTCGCCGATACCGGGGTGCTGGGCGGCATTATTGCCGGTTCGATTGCGGCCTACATGTTCAACCGCTTCTACCGTATCAAGCTGCCGGAATACCTCGGCTTCTTCGCCGGTAAGCGCTTTGTGCCGATCATTTCCGGTCTGACCGCGATTTTCACCGGTGTGGTGCTGTCCTTCATCTGGCCACCTATTGGTACCGCGATTCAGGACTTCTCCCAGTGGGCGGCCTATCAGAACCCGGTGGTGGCGTTCGGTATTTACGGTGTGGTTGAGCGTGCGCTGGTGCCGTTTGGTCTGCATCACATCTGGAACGTTCCTTTCCAGATGCAGATTGGTGAATTCACCAACGCGGCTGGTCAGGTCTTCCACGGTGACATTCCGCGCTACATGGCGGGTGACCCGACTGCCGGTAAATTGTCTGGCGGCTTCCTGTTCAAGATGTACGGTCTGCCGGCTGCGGCTATCGCCATCTGGCATTCTGCTAAACCTGAAAACCGCGCCAAAGTGGGCGGTATCATGATCTCCGCTGCGCTGACCTCGTTCCTGACCGGTATCACCGAGCCGATCGAGTTCTCGTTCATGTTCGTGGCACCGATCCTGTACGTGATCCACGCTATCCTGGCGGGCCTGGCGTTCCCAATCTGTATTCTGCTGGGCATGCGTGATGGCACCAGCTTCTCACACGGTCTGATCGACTTCATCGTGCTGAGCGGCAACAGCAGCAAAATCTGGCTGTTCCCGATTGTCGGTATCATCTACGGTCTGGTTTACTACACCGTGTTCCGCGTGCTGATCGCAAAACTGAATCTGAAAACCCCGGGTCGTGAAGATACGGCGATTGAGCAGAGCAGCGCGACCGGCAGTGAAATGGCGGGCAAGCTGGTCACGGCGTTCGGTGGCAAAGAGAACATCACTAACCTTGATGCCTGTATTACCCGTCTGCGCGTCAGCGTGGCGGACGTAGCGAAGGTGGATCAGGCTGAACTGAAAAACCTCGGCGCGCGTGGTGTTGTGGTGGCGGGTTCCGGTGTGCAGGCGATTTTCGGCACCAAGTCCGATAACCTGAAAACCGAGATGGATGACTATATCCGCAGTATGTAAGTGACATGACGGCAGGCCGGGCCGGTGCGGTGAAGCGGCGTCAGATCGTAAAGACGCCAACACCATCCCTGGGGCTCGGCCCGCGACATCCCTGTCGCGGGACGCTTTACTCCTCTGCCGCCGCTTCACCGCACTGCAACTTCGGTGCGACAAAACCCCTCATCCGAGGGGTTTTTTATTTTACTGCCGCCAGACACCACCCGCCGTGCCGCGCCAGCGTGAAAAAGTGATGCAAAGGCAGCCATTTAATGAAGAAAAGTAGTCCTGAGGTTGAAAGAAACGGAATTCCTCACGCATACTGCCTGACTGAACTCAGGCTTAAGGAACTGCACCATGGCTGAAGAAACCATTTTCAGTAAAATCATTCGTCGCGAAATTCCCGCCGACGTGGTTTATCAGGACGAACTGGTCACCGCCTTCCGCGATATCGCGCCCAAAGCGCCTACCCATATTCTGATTGTCCCCAATGTACTGATTCCGACCGCCAACGATGTGCAGGCGGCGCATGAGCAGGCGCTGGGCCGCATGGTCACCGTTGCCGCAAAAATTGCCCGTGATGAAGGCATCGCCGAGGATGGCTATCGCCTGATCATCAACTGCAACCGTCACGGTGGGCAGGAGGTTTACCACATTCATATGCACCTGGTCGGCGGACAGCCGCTGGGCCCGATGCTGGCCATCTAACCTCAGGCGGACCTTGTGATGCGTCAATGGCTGAGCGGCTTGCTGTTGCTGACCCTGGTGGGCTGCAGCAGCGATAAGCCGATGATCAACACCTCCCAGTCGCTGGTGATGGAGTCTGCCGTACTGTCGGCGGGCATCATCACCGATGAACCCGCGCTGACCAGCCGCGACGGCCAGCAGCGCGCCGCCAGCGTGCTGCAAAATCTGCGTGAAACCCCGGTCACCGTGCACTATCGTTTCTACTGGTACGATGACAAAGGGCTGGAGATTGAGCCGCAGGAGCCGGCGCAGACTCAAACCGTACCGGCGCACGGCAGCGTAGAAGTGGCCTCGCAAATGGGTAACCCGACCGCCAGCAAGGTGCGTCTCTATCTTTATCTTTGAGGAGTAACCTGTGATTCGCAGTGTACAACGTTCCGGCGCGCTACTGTTTGCGCTGATGCTCACCGGTTGTGTGGTGAAACAACAAACCCCGGCGCCGGTTGAACCGACGCAGCCGACCGCGCCAACCCAGCCAGAGCAACCGCCCGCGCAGCCGGTGCCGCCGCCGCAAACTGTGCCGCAGCCGCCGAAGCTGAAAACCATCAACTGGAACGCCAGCGTCCAGCCGTTAGTCGCCAATATGGTGCAGTCGGCGGGCGTCAATCCGGGCAGCGTGCTGCTGGTGGATCGCATCAAAAACAGCACCAACGGCTCGCTGCAAACGGAAAAAGCCACGGCAGCGATTGAGAACGCGCTGGCCAATAACGGCAAGTTCAGCCTGGTCTCAAACGATCAGCTTAATCAGGCGAAGCAAACGCTCGGCCTGTCGCCAGAGGATAGCCTCAACTCGCGCAGCAAAGCGATTGGCCTGGCGCGCATCGTCAACGCGCAGTATGTGCTGTACAGCAACGCGCAGGGCGATGTGAAAGCCCCTGCGCTGCAAATGCAGCTGATGCTGGTGCAGACCGGCGAAATCATCTGGTCGGGCAACGGCGTTGCACAACCCTGATCCCCGGCTGCAGCATCTGGTTCAGCAACAATGGCCGACGGCGCAAGCTGCCGGTCATTTTTTCGCGCTGCCGGGACTGAGCGGTAACAGCGTGCAGGTACGCAGCGAGCAGGGCGATCTGCTGGCGCGCCGGACGCCGTCGCAGCCCATCCCGTTTGTCGATCGTCAGCGCGAATACCGCATCCTGCGTCAGTTGCGTACTACGGCGCTGGCGCCGCAGCCGCTGACGTGGCAGGCGCCGTGGCTGCTGCAGCGCTGGCTGCCGGGCGAGGTGCTGTCGCCGGATCAGTTCAGCGCGCAGCGCGCAGCGGTGCTGACGCTGCTGCTGCGCCTGCATCACCAGCCGCTGACCGGTTATCGCTTACGGCTGGCGCCGTTGCTGCAGCGCTACTGGCAGCTATGTCAGCAACGGCACTGGCGCTGGCAGCGGCGCTTAAACCAGTTGCTGCAGCGCGGCGAACCGTCGCCGCTGCGGCTGGCACCGCTGCACATGGACGTCCACCCTGGCAATCTGATTGCCACCCCGGATGGCCTGCGTTTAATTGACTGGGAATATGCTGCGGATGGCGACGTGGCGCTGGAGCTGGCCGCTGTCGGCGCGGTGGATGGTGTACAACACGATCACTGGATCACCGACTATGCCGCCGAGGCGCGGCTGTCGGCAACGGCGCTGCGGCGTCAAAGCCGGCGCTGGCAGCCGTGGCTGCAGCTGCTGATGGCCAGCTGGTATCAGCTGCGCGCCGAGCAGAGCCACGATCAAACATTGCAACGGCTGGCGCAGTCCAGCTGGCAGGATCTTTAATTCAGGAACCGAAACATGACGATGACAACGCCCGGACCGCTGATGCTGGACGTCGAAGGCTACGAGCTGGACGCCGAAGAGCGCGAAATTCTGCAACATCCGCTGACAGGCGGACTGATCCTGTTCGCCCGCAACTTCCATGATGTTGCGCAGCTGGCGGAGCTGGTGCGCCAGATTCGCGCGGCGTCGCGCAACCGGCTGCTGGTGGCGGTCGATCAGGAAGGCGGACGCGTGCAGCGCTTCCGCGACGGTTTTACTCAGCTGCCGGCGATGCAATCCTTCGCCGCGCTGCATGACATGGCGCGCGCCGGCGAGCTGGCGCATCAGGCCGGCTGGCAAATGGCAGCGGAAATGATCGCCATGGATATCGATATCAGCTTTGCGCCGGTGCTGGATATCGGCCACATCAGCGCGGCCATCGGCGATCGCGCTTTCCACGCCGATCCGGTGATTGCGCTGCAGATGGCGCGCCAGTTTATCCACGGCATGCACGAAGCCGGCATGAAAACCACCGGCAAGCACTTCCCGGGCCACGGCGCGGTCAGCGCGGATTCGCACAAAGAGACGCCGCGCGACACGCGCGATACGGCCACGCTGCGCCAGCACGACATGGCAATCTTCCAGCAGCTGATTGATGAGCAGCTGCTGGATGCGGTGATGCCCGCGCATGTTATCTATACTGAAGTGGACCCGCTGCCGGCCAGTGGTTCGCCTTACTGGCTGCAAACGGTGCTGCGGCAGGAGCTGGGCTTCAACGGGGTGATCTTCTCAGACGATCTGTCGATGGAGGGCGCGGCGGTGATGGGCAGCTACGCGGAACGGGCTCAGCAGTCGCTGAATGCCGGCTGCGATATGATCCTGGTGTGCAATCAGCGTGCTGGCGCGGTGAGCGTGCTGGATAATTTGACGCCGATCCAGGCGACGCGCGTCACGCAGTTATACCATCAGGGACGTTTTGACCGTCAGAGTTTGCAGGCCAGCGAGCGCTGGCGGCAAAATCACCGCCAGCTCAGTGACCTGCAGGATCGCTGGCTGGCGCACAAAGCGTCGGGCAGATAATCGCCACTGCCCGGATCTCACTCCACGCTGAGGATAATCATGATCATCTATCTGCACGGTTTTGATTCCAACAGTCCGGGCAACCATGAAAAGGTGCTGCAGCTGCAGTTTATTGACCCGGACGTCAGACTTATTAGCTACAGCACCCGCCATCCGAAACACGATATGCAGTTTCTGCTGAAAGAGTGCGACAAACTGCTCCAGCAGGGCAGCGATGCGCATCCGTTGATTTGTGGCGTCGGCCTGGGCGGCTACTGGGCAGAACGCATCGGCTTCCTTTGCGGCATGCGCCAGGCGATATTCAATCCCAACCTGTTTCCTGATGAAAACATGGAAGGCAAGATCGACCGGCCGGAAGAGTATCTTGATATCGCCACCAAATGCGTCAGCAACTTCCGTGAAAAGAACCGCGACCGCTGCCTGACCATTTTGTCACGTCACGATGAAGCGCTGGATAATCAGCGCAGCGCGGCCGCATTGCACCCGTACTACGAGATCGTGTGGGACGAGGAGGCCAGCCACAAATTCAAAAATATTGCCCCGCATCTGCAACGCATCAAAGCGTTCAAAACCCTTGCCTGAGTGCTGCTGCGCCGTGTGATGCGGCGCACAAAACGTGTAACATTCTGATAATGCAGTGCAAAGATTGATGTACATCAATTTTCTTATGTCCGGATGATTATGCCGTGCTATTCTGCCCTCAGCTCGCGATTAAATGTCGCCAACCCTATGTTTATTAAGGTTTTATATAACCATTAATTAACTTTTGGTTTACAACTTTGAGGGGGTCTTCATTGACTACAAGTATGGAAAAAATCGTCATCGTCGGTGGCGGTGCCGGAGGGCTGGAGCTGGCAACGCAGCTCGGCCATAAACTCGGCCGCAAAAAAAAGGCGGAGATCATCCTGGTCGATCGTAACCACAGCCATCTGTGGAAACCGCTGCTGCATGAAGTGGCGACCGGTTCGATGGATGAAGGTATTGATGCGCTCAGCTATCTGGCGCATGCGCGCAACCACGGTTTCCAGTTCCAGCTGGGTTCGCTGACGCAAATTAATCGCGACACTAAAACCATTGAACTGGCTGAGATCCGCGACGCGGAGGGTGGGCTGCTGGTACCGCAGCGCGAACTGGCGTATGACCGTCTGGTGATGGCGCTGGGCAGCACCTCGAACGATTTCGGCACGCCAGGCGTGAAAGATCACTGCATCTTCCTCGACAACCCGCATCAGGCGCGTCGGTTCCACAACGAGATGCTCAACCTGTTCCTGCGCTTCTCTGCCAGCGAAGGGCAGCTGCAGAAAGTCAATATCGCCATTGTCGGCGGCGGTGCGACCGGCGTCGAGCTGTCGGCAGAACTGTATAACGCAGTGAAACAGCTGCACAGCTACGGCTATAAAGGTCTCGACAGCAGCGCGCTCAACGTCACGCTGGTGGAAGCTGGCGAGCGTATTCTGCCTGCGCTGCCACCGCGCATCTCCGCAGCGGCGCATCAGGAGCTGAGCAAGCTTGGCGTGCGCGTACTGACGCAAACCATGGTCACCAGCGCAGCAGCCAACGGTCTGAATACCAAAGGGGGCGAATTCATCGAAGCCGATCTGATGGTGTGGGCGGCCGGTATTAAAGCGCCAGACTTCATGAAAGAGATTGGCGGGCTGGAGACCAACCGCATTAATCAGCTGGTGGTCAAAGAGACGCTGCAGACTACGCTGGACGACGATATTTACGCCATCGGCGACTGCGCCTCCTGCGCACTGCCGGGCGGCGGATTCGTGCCGCCGCGCGCGCAGTCGGCGCACCAGATGGCGTCGCGTGCGCTGGAAAACATTCTCGCCCAGCGCAAAGGCAAGCCGCTCAAAGCCTACGTGTATAAAGATCACGGCTCGCTGGTGTCGCTGTCCCGCTTCAGTACCGTTGGCAGCCTGATGGGGAACCTGATGCGCGGTTCGATGATGGTTGAAGGGCGTATTGCGCGTTTTGTCTACATCTCCTTGTACCGTATGCACCAGATTGCGCTCCATGGATACTTCAAGACCGGTCTGATGATGCTGGTCGGCAGCCTCAACCGCGTGCTGCGTCCGCGTCTCAAACTGCACTGATCGCTGGCGGGCGGTCACCCCCGCCCGCTGCGTGCCCGGCTGCCGTAACCGGCTGATTGCCGTTCAATCAGCGCCAGGTTACGGCGCAATGACACTGCCGCTCAGAACTCTCCTAAAAGCTGGTCCTGCTGGCTTTCCGCTGCGTTTCCTCCATTAATCTGATGTTGCATTTTCGGACCATCTGTAAAACTTATGCCAACGAACACGGCGCGGCGCGCACGCCGGTTATGCCTCGGTAACCCGGGATCGGGTTGCGGCAGGAATGCGCGGTAACAACTTCAGGAGGACATTCCTGTGAATAAATCAATGTTAGCGGGTATTGGAATCGGCGTAGCAGCAGCGTTGGGCGTGGCCGCCGTCGCCAGCATGGATGTGTTTGATCGTGGCCCGCAGTATGCTCAGGTGCTTTCGGCAACGCCAATCAAAGAGAGCATTAAGCAACCGCGTCAGGAGTGCCGCAACGTTACCCTCACGCACCGTCGTCCGGTGCAGGATGAGAACCGCATCGCCGGTTCCGTACTGGGTGCCGTGGCCGGTGGTGTGATTGGTCACCAGTTCGGCGGTGGCCGCGGCCGGGATATCGCGACCGTAGCCGGTGCGCTGGCAGGCGGTTATGGCGGTAACCAGGTGCAGGGTGCGCTGCAGGATCGTGACACTTACACCACCAGCGAGCAGCGCTGCAAAACCGTGTACGATAAACAGGAAAAAATGCTGGGTTATGACGTGACCTATAAAATAGGCGACCAGCAGGGCAAAATCCGCATGGAGAATGACCCTGGCACCCGCATCCCGCTCGACCGTAATGGTCAGCTGATCCTCAACTCGAATCAGGCCTGATTGGGCAAAGCTACATCACAGCAGCAGTAACGAAAAAAGCGCCGCAAGGCGCTTTTTTTATGCTCAGGCGACGTGCACCGTACGCAACAGCGCGTCAGATGGCGCTGCTGCGGCAGGGGGCTCAAACCCGGTTCTTCGCCAGCTCGGCGACGAAATTCTGCACCCATTCCATGCGTGTTTTCCGTTCGCTGAGATCGCGGGTGAATTTCAGCCGCGTCGGACCATCCAGCTTCCACTGCTTTGCATCTTTCTGCAGCAGGCCGATCAGCCAGCCGGGATCGACCTGATTCTGCGGTGCGAATTCAAAGAAGCCGCCTTTTTCGCTGGCTTCAATTTTACGCAGTCCCAGCTGGCGCGCCACCAGGCGCAGCGCGGCGATGTCCAGCAGGTTACGCGCGGCATCGGGCAGCTTGCCGAAGCGGTCAATCATCTCAATTTTCAGCTCAGCCAGCTCCTGTTCATCGGCCGCACTGGCGATGCGTTTATACAGCGACAGGCGCGTATTGACGTCCGGAATAAAATCATCCGGCAACAGGGCAGGCATGCGCAGCTCAATCTCGGTCTGATTGCTGGTGAGATCTTCCAGCGACGGTTCACGTCCGGCCTTCAGCGCATCCACCGCGTTTTCCAGCAGCTCCATGTAGAGCGTGAAACCAATGGTCTCCATCTGACCGCTCTGATCTTCACCCAGCAGTTCACCGGCACCGCGAATCTCCAGATCGTGCGTCGCCAGCGCAAAGCCAGCGCCCAGATCCTCCAGCGAGGCAATCGCTTCCAGTCGCTTCTGGGCATCGGTGGTCATCGCTTTCGGGTGCGGCGTCAGCAGCCAGGCATAGGCCTGATGATGTGAACGGCCAACGCGGCCACGCAGCTGATGCAGCTGCGCCAGACCGAAATGGTCGGCGCGCTCAATGATGATGGTATTGGCGCTCGGCACATCGATCCCGGTTTCGATGATGGTGGTGCACACCAGCACGTTGAAACGCTGGTGGTGGAAATCGTTCATCACCCGTTCCAGATCGCGCTCACGCATCTGACCGTGGCCGATGGCGATGCGCGCTTCCGGCACCAGCTCGGCCAGCCGCTGTGCCGCTTTCTCGATGTTTTCGACGTCGTTGTAGAGATAGTAAACCTGGCCGCCGCGCAGCACTTCACGCAGGATCGCTTCGCGCACCACCAGGCTGTCATACTCGCGCACGAAGGTTTTCACCGCCAGACGGCGCGCCGGTGGCGTGGCGATAATCGACAGATCGCGCATGCCGCTCATCGCCATGTTCAGAGTACGCGGAATCGGCGTTGCGGTGAGCGTCAGAATATCGACGTCAGCGCGCATCGCTTTAATGCGCTCTTTGTGACGCACGCCGAAACGGTGCTCTTCATCGACGATCAGCAAACCGAGATCGCGCCACTTCAAATCGCTCATCAGCAGCTTGTGGGTGCCGATCAGAATATCAATTTTGCCCTCGCTGGCCTGTTCCAGCACCTGCGCCTGCTCTTTGGCGCTGCGGAAGCGCGACAGCATTTCAATGCGCACCGGCCAGTTGGCGAAGCGGTCGCGGAAGTTATCGTAATGCTGCTGCGCCAGCAGGGTGGTTGGCACCAGCACCGCCACCTGTTTGCCGTTCTCCACCGCAAGGAAGGCAGCGCGCATCGCCACTTCGGTTTTACCAAAGCCAACATCGCCGCACACCAGGCGGTCCATGGCCAGCGGCTGGCACATATCGCTGAGCACGGCGTTAATTGCCTGCGCCTGATCCGGCGTGGTTTCAAACGGGAAACCTTCGCAGAACAGCTGATACTGCTCGCGGTCGTGCTTAAAGGCAAAGCCGGCCTTGGCCGCGCGCTGGGCATAGATATCCAGCAGCTCAGCGGCCACGTCGCGCACTTTCTCCGCCGCTTTCTGGCGCGCGCGTGACCAGGCATCGCTGCCCAGTTTGTGCAGCGGCGCATTTTCATCGGCGCCGCCGGCGTAACGGCTGATCAGATGCAACGATGACACCGGAACGTAAAGTTTGGCATCGCCGGCATAGGAGAGCATCAGATACTCGGCCACGATACCGCCGGCTTCCAGCGTGGTCAGGCCGATGTAGCGCCCCACACCGTGTTCAAGATGCACCACCGGCTGGCCCGGGTGCAGCTCGGCGAGGTTACGAATCAGTACATCCGGATTGATGGTGCGGCGATTGTCCTGACGCCGCCGGCTGACGCGCTCGCCGAGCAGATCGCTTTCGCAAATCAGCGCGCGCTGGCGCTGGGTGTCGATAAAACCGCGCTCGCTGGCGCCAATCATCAGGCTGTACGGCTGCTCATCGGCCTGCTCGAAGTGATCGATCGGCTGCGGGCGCAGTTTGATGCGGGACAGCAGCTCCTGCAGGCTCTCACGGCGACCTTCGCTTTCTACCGAGAAAATCACCTGACCGGTAAACTGTTCGAGGAACTGACGCAGCAGATCGAGCGGCGCTTTGGCCTGCGCCTGCACCGTCAGCTCCGGCAATGGCTGATAGCCCAGATTACTGTTCGCGGCTTTCTCCGGCAGCGTTTCAGCGCTGAGCTGCATGCGTGGCCAGTTTTTCAGCTCGCTGAGCAGCGCATCCGGGCGCAGCCACAGCGTGGCCGGCTCCAGCAGCGGGCGCATAGGATCGATGCGGCGATTTTCATAGCGTGCGTTAGCATCCTGCCAGAAACGTTCAGCGCTGGCGTGCAGATCGCCGCTGTTCAGCACCAGCGTGCTGGCGGGCAGATAGCTAAACAGGGTAGGCAGTTCCTGCTCGAAAAACAGCGGCTGCCAGTACTCAATCCCGGCCGGCAGCGTGCCTTTGCTCACCTGCTGATAGACGTGCTCAGGTTCGCGCCGCACGTCGAAGGTTTCACGCCAGCGGCTGCGGAACAGCTCAATGGCCGCTTTGTCAGTGGGAAATTCATGCGCCGGCAGCAGGTTAATGGCGCTCACCGCCTCCAGCGTGCGCTGTGAATCGACGTCAAACAGGCGCAGGCTGTCGATCTCATCATCAAAGAAATCGATGCGGTAAGGCTGATCGCTGCCCATCGGGAACAGGTCGAGCAACGCGCCGCGCGTCGCGTACTCGCCATGCTCCATCACCTGATCGACATGGCGATAACCGGCCTGCTCCAGCTGGTCGCGCAGCGCATCGCGCGACAGCTTCTGGCCCTGCTGCATCACCAGCGCATGGCCGTGCAGGAAGCTGTGCGGGCAAACGCGCTGCATCAGCGTGTTAACCGGCAGAATCAGCATGCCGCGCGTCAGGGTGGGCAGCTGGTACAGGGTGGAGAGACGGGCGGAGATAATGTCCTGATGGGGCGAGAAGCTGTCGTAGGGCAGCGTTTCCCAGTCAGCAAGATTGGTGACCGGCAGATCGGTAAACTGTCTGATCTCCTCCTGCAGTCGCAGGGCCGATTGCATATCCGGGGTAATCATCAGCACCGGACCGTGGTGGCGTTCGGTGATGCTGGCACACTCAACCGCCTGCGCGGCGCCGACCAGCTGACCGAGCTGACGATGGTCGCCTGCTTTAGCAGGCAGGGTATAACGACGCTGTTCCGACATAAGGTCCGACATTCTCTCCTCAGTTTCCAGGGCGTCATCATTCCACATTCCGCCGTGAGGATCATCTCTCCTTTCTGAGTTTATGTCAGGGTGCATGAATGCGCACCTTACATCAGCGGCACCCTGAAGGGACGCCAGTATGGCCGGTCGCCAGGTCGTCATTGATGGCGACCTGGCCGCGTCACGTTATTTACTGGATTGCTGTGTGTAGTGCATGCGAGGACGATCCACATTGGCCCATGACAGCTCGCGCTCGACATGGTAGCTGTTGTTGCCATCGTCCCACTTCACATAATAACCGGTTAGCGCGTCTCCCTGCTCAAAGACATTGACCACTTCGCCTTTGATCTCGCCAGATTTATGTTTAACGATACTGCCCTTAGGAAACCTGCTCATGGTAAGAACCTCCGTACTGCGCTTACTGTGATGCGAAAACCGGTACTGCAAGCTAAGTCTAACCCACCTGCTGACGAATAATCGTACTAATAGCGTCACTATTTTGTCGTAATTTTGTGCATTGTCGCGCAGGAGGACGCATTTTGACGCAACTTTGCAACTGACTCAGCGGGTTAGAGGTTTCATAAAGCAGACGGCTCCTTTATCATCGCTCTACTTAATTTTGGGCAACGGCCAAGACGGATCTCATGTATCAACCAGTCGCGTTATTCATCGGTTTGCGCTACATGCGTGGACGTGCTTCAGACCGTTTCGGTCGTTTCGTCTCCTGGCTCTCGACTATTGGTATCACGCTCGGCGTGCTGGCACTGGTGACGGTGCTGTCGGTGATGAACGGCTTTGAGCGCGAGCTGGAAGGCAACATTCTCGGCCTGATGCCGCAGGCGCTGGTGACCAGCGACACCGGCAGCATCAATCCGCAGCAGATGCGCGCGCAGGATCTCAAACTGCAGGGCGTGACGCGGATCGCGCCGCTGACCACCGCCGATGTGGTGTTGCAGAGTGCGCGCAACGTGTCGGTGGGCGTGATGCTGGGCATCAACCCTGACGAACCGGATCCGCTGACGCCTTATCTGGTCAACACCCAGCAGAGCGTGCTGCAGCCGGGCCAGTATAAAGTCATTCTCGGTGAACTGCTGGCCTCGCAGCTGGGCGTGAAGCGCGGCGATCAGCTGCGCCTGATGGTGCCATCGGTCAGTCAGTTTACCCCAGTGGGGCGCGTGCCGAGCCAGCGCATCTTTACCGTTGCCGGTACCTATGCGGCCAATAGCGAAGTCGACGGCTATCAGATTCTGGTGAACCAGCAGGATGCCTCGCGCGTGATGCGCTATCCGCTCGGCAACATTACCGGCTGGCGCCTGTGGCTGGATAAGCCGCTGAATGTCGATGCGCTCAGCCAGCAGCCGCTGCCGCAGGGGCTGACATGGAAAGACTGGCGCGAACGCAAGGGCGACCTGTTCCAGGCGGTGCGCATGGAGAAAAACATGATGGGGCTGCTGCTCAGCCTGATCATTGCCGTGGCCGCCTTCAATATCATTACCTCGCTGGGCCTGCTGATCATGGAGAAGCAGGCGGAAGTGGCGATCCTGCAAACCCAGGGCTTAACGCGGCGGCAAATCGTCGCGGTATTTATGGTGCAGGGCGCCAGCGCCGGTATTATCGGTGCGCTGCTCGGTACGCTGCTGGGCGTGCTGCTGGCCAGCCAGCTCAACAATTTAATGCCGGTGATCGGCCTGTTCCTTGATGGCGCGGCGCTGCCGGTGGATATCAATGTCTGGCAGGTGATCACCATTGCGCTGGTCTCGATGGCCGTGGCGCTGCTGTCTACCCTCTATCCGTCATGGCGCGCTGCCGCCATTCAACCCGCTGAGGCTTTACGTTATGAGTAATACCCCTTTGTTGCAGTGTCGTGACCTGTGCAAACGCTATCAGGAAGGCAGCGTGCAGACCGATGTGCTGCGCAATGTGGCTTTTAGCCTGCAGCCGGGCGAACTGACGGCCATCGTCGGTAGCTCCGGCTCGGGCAAAAGTACCTTACTGCACCTGCTGGGCGGGCTGGATGCACCGACCTCCGGTGACGTGGTGTTTGACGGGAAATCGCTCAACGCCATGTCGTCGGCGGCCAAAGCAGAGCTGCGCAACCGGGAACTCGGCTTCATTTATCAGTTTCACCATTTGCTGCCGGACTTCAGCGCGCTGGAGAACGTAGCCATGCCGCTGCTGATTGGCAAAACCGGCAAAGCCGAAGCGGAAGCGCGCGCACGCGAGATGCTGGCGGCGGTTGGTCTGGAAAAGCGCGCGGCGCACCGGCCTTCTGAGCTGTCGGGCGGTGAACGTCAGCGCGTGGCGATTGCCAGGGCGCTGGTGAACCGGCCGCGGCTGGTGATGGCCGATGAGCCCACCGGTAATCTCGATGCGCGTAACGCGGACGCCATTTTTGAACTGCTCGGCGAGCTCAACGTGCAGCAGGGCACCGCGTTTCTGGTGGTGACGCACGACCTCAACCTGGCGAAGCGCCTGAGCCGTCAGATGGAAATGCGCGACGGCCAGCTGAGCGATCACCTGACGCTGGGAGCGATCTGATGGCGTCCTCTTTATCCCTGCTGCTCGGGCTGCGCTTCAGCCGCGGCCGGCGGCGCGGCGGCATGGTGTCGCTGATCTCCATCATCTCGACCATCGGCATTGCGCTTGGCGTGGCGGTGCTGATCATCGGGCTGAGCGCGATGAACGGTTTCGAGCGGGAGCTCAACAACCGCATTCTGGCCGTGGTACCGCACGGCGAAATTGAGGCGGTTAACCAGCCATTTCGCAACTGGCAACCGATGATTGCGCCCATCGAACAGGTGCCGGGCATCGCCGCAGCGGCCCCTTACGTTAACTTTACCGGATTGATTGAGAGCGGTGCGAAGCTGCAGGCGCTGCAGGTGAAGGGCGTTGATCCGCAGCAGGAGCCGCGGCTCAGCGCGCTGCCGCGTTTTGTCAGCGGCGATGCCTGGTCGCAGTTCAGCGCCGGCAGGCAGCAGATCATTCTTGGCGGCGGTATCGCCAAATCGCTCAACGTGCAGCAGGGCGACTGGATCACCATCATGATCCCGAATAATGATGGCGAGAACAAACTGCTGCAGCCAAAACGCATTCGTCTGCAGGTGAGCGGTATTCTGCAGCTGAGCGGCATGCTGGATCACAGTCTGGCGCTGGTGCCGCTGGCCGATGCGCAAAAGTATCTGGATCTGGGCGACAGCGTCAGCGGCATTGCGCTGAAGATGAGCGATCCGTTCCAGGCACAGAAGCTGGTGCGCGATGCCGGCGAAGCCACCCACTCCTATGTCACCATCCGCAGCTGGATTGGCACTTACGGCTACATGTATCGTGACATCCAGATGATTCGCGCCATTATGTATCTGGCGATGGTGCTGGTGATTGGCGTGGCCTGCTTTAATATCGTGTCGACGCTGGTGATGGCGGTGAAGGACAAGAGCAGCGATATCGCCGTGCTGCGCACGCTGGGCGCGAAAGACGGCCTGATCCGTGCCATCTTTATCTGGTATGGCCTGCTGGCCGGGCTGCTGGGCAGCGTCAGCGGTGTGGTGGTCGGCGTGCTGGTGGCGCTCAATCTGACGCCGGTGATGCGCGTAGTGGAGCACCTTACCGGGCATCAGCTGCTGGCGGGCGATATCTACTTTATCGACTTTCTGCCGTCCGAGCTGCACTGGCTGGATGTGGCCATCGTGCTGGCGACGGCGATTGGCCTGAGCCTGATTGCCAGCTGGTATCCGGCGCGGCGCGCCAGCCGCATCGATCCTGCCCGCGTGCTGAGCGGTCAGTAAAGACAAAACACGCAGCCGCCTTCGCGGCTGCGCACATTTTCAGCGTCTGCGGCATGCAGCCGTCATACCCAGCCGCTATTATCGGGTCTGAGTAACCCGGAAAACACCCGCAGCGCGGCGTTCAGCGCCGCAGATTAAGGAGCCTTTATGCGCCAACCGCGCCGCCGCCTTCGACTCGCCCGCTACAAAAAGAACCGCCGCAAAGTGCATCAGCGCTTTCGCCAGCGCATCTTTGAGCGCGATCGTCAGGTCGAACTTGCCGCCCATCCGCAGCCGCACGTGGTGGTGCTGACCGGTGCCGGAATTTCGGCAGAATCCGGCATTCGCACGTTCCGCGCGGAAGATGGCCTGTGGGAAGAGCATCGCGTGGAAGATGTGGCGACGCCCGAAGGCTTTCGCCGCGATCCGGCGCTGGTGCAGGGGTTCTACAACGCGCGCCGGCGTCAGCTGCAGCAGCCAGAAATCCAGCCTAACGCGGCGCACAAAGCGCTGGCCGAACTGGAGCAGGTGCTGGGCGATAATTTCCTGCTGGTTACGCAGAACATCGATAACCTGCACGAGCGCGCCGGCAGCCAGCGCGTGCTGCATATGCACGGTGAATTGCTGAAGGTGCGCTGTGAGCACAGCGGTCAGGTGCTGGCGTGGACAGAGGACGTCGGTCCGGACGATCGCTGTACCTGCTGCCAGTTCCCGTCGCGGCTGCGTCCGCACGTGGTGTGGTTTGGTGAAATGCCGCTCGGCATGGAGGAGATTTATCAGGCGCTGGAACAGGCCGATCTGTTTATTGCCATCGGCACCTCAGGCCACGTCTATCCGGCGGCAGGCTTTGTACATGAAGCGAAACTGCAGGGTGCGCACACCGTGGAGCTGAATCTGGCCCCCAGTCAGGTCGGTAACGAATTCGCTGAAGCGCATTACGGCTTAGCCAGCGAAGTGGTGCCCGAATTCGTGCATACTTTTTTGCGCGGCTTGTATAAATAGTCAGCGTACTGCGCGTTTCCCCTCATCCCGGCCTTCTCCCGGCGGGAGAAGGGGAAAAACGCGCCCGACTGAAACTCAGCTAAACCCGGCACGCATGAACCCTCTCCCTCTGGGAGAGGGCAGGGTGAGGGCCAGGCCGCACAACCTCCACCTCAGAACCTCACCGTCCCGCTTTCAGCTTCTGGAACAGCGTTTCGTACTGCACGCTGGCGGCACCGACATCGTTCTGCCACTCGCCGTTTTTGATCACTTCAGCCGGCGGATAGAGTGACGGATCGCTGGCCACCTCGGGCGGCAGCAGCTTTCTTGCCGCCAGGTTGGGCGTCGGATAACCGATGGTTTCTGCCACTTTAGCCGCCACATCCGGGCGCAGCAGGAAGTTAATCAGCTTCAGCGCGCCTGCTTTATTTTTCGCATTCGCCGGGATCGCCAGGTTATCCATCCAGAAAATTCCGCCCTCTTTCGGCCAGATAATCTGCAGCGGCGTGCCAGCCTGGCGCGCTACCCAGGCGGAGCCATTCCAGATCATGCCGACGTTGACTTCGCCTTCCATAAACGGATTACCGGGATTATCCGAGTTGAACGCCAGTACGTTCGGCATCAGCTTTTTCAGCTCTTCATAGGCGGCTTCAATCTGTTTTGGATCCTGCGTATTACCGGAGTAGCCGAGCTTGCGCAGCGCCATCTGGAACACTTCACGCGCATCATCGGTCAGCAGCAGGCTCTGCTTATACTGAGGTTTCCACAGATCGGCCCATTGGGTCAGGGTTTTTGGATCCACCTCGTCGGTATTCACGCCAATGGCGGTTGCGCCCCAGATATAGGGAATGGAATAGTCGTTGTTCGGATCAAACGGCTTGTTCAGCAGGTCGGGATCGAGGTTGCGGAAGTTGCTCAGCTGTGACTTGTCGATCTTCTGCAGCATGCCCTCGTTGCGCATTTTGGCGATGAAGTAGGTCGACGGCACCACCAGATCGTAAGCGCCTGCTTTCCAGGTTTTCAGCTTGGCGTACATGCTTTCATTGGATTCATAGGTGGAATAAATCACTTTGATGCCGGTCTCTTTGGTGAACTGCTCCAGCAGCCCGGGCGGCACATATTCGGTCCAGTTATAGAAGTAAAGCGTGTTGTTGTCATCCGCCTGAGCGCTTTGCATACCCAGTGCCAGCGCCCCAGCCGCCAGCCAGTGAGACCATTTTTTCATCGGTTATCCTCTATTTGGTTTTATCACGCAGCAACAGCTGACTGGCTGCCACCAGCAGCAGCGACAGCAGCATCAAAATGGTAGCCAGCGCGTTCACCTCTGGCGACACGCCCACTTTCACCATGGAATAAATTTTCAGCGGCAAAATTTCGAAGCCGGGACCGGTGACAAATGACGACACCACCACATCATCCATCGACAGGGTGAAACTCAGCAGCCAGCCCGCGGCTACTGCCGGCAGCGCCAGCGGCAGCAAAATCTTGCGCAGAATAGTCACTTCGCTGGCGCCGAGATCTTTTGCCGCCTCCAGCATGCGCACGTCAAAGCCTTTCAGGCGCGAATAGACGGTAATCACCACAAACGGCAGGCAGAAAGTGATGTGGGAAAACAGCAGCGACCAGAAGCCGAGCGAAATCCCCAGCAGCATAAACAGCACCAGTAGCGAAATCGCCATCACGATATCCGGCGACATCATCACCACAAATAGCATACCGCTGACAAACGGCTTGCCGCGAAAACGATAGCGGTACAGCGCCACGGCGGTGAGCGAGCCGATCAGCGTCGCGCAGCTGGCCGACAGCACGCCCATGATCAGCGAATGCTGCGCCGCCTGAATCAGGCTGTCGTTATTGACCAGCAGGCGATACCACTGGGTGCTGAAGCCCTGCCAGTTGATGCCGAAGCGCGAGGCATTGAAGGAGTTGACGATCAGGATGATGATCGGAATGTAGAACCAGGCATAAATCACGGCCATGAAGCCGTGGCGTAATCCGCGCGCCATCATTGCAACGCCGCCTTGTGATTCAGCAGACGCGCTGCGCGCCAGTAAACCAGCAGCATCAGCCCCATCAGCAGCGTCATGACAATGCTGGTGGCGGCGCCGAACGGCCAGTCACGAATATTGAGGAACTGGCTTTTGATTACGTTACCGATCAACAGGTTCTTTGCCCCGCCCATTAAATCCGCTACGTAGAACAACCCCATCGCCGGGATAAATACCAGTAGCGCGCCGGCAACGATACCGGGTAGGGTCAGCGGCAAAATGATACGGATGAAGGTCTGTAGCCTGCTGGCGCCAAGATCGCGCGCCGCTTCCAGGCAGGATTTATCCAGCTTCTCAAGGCTGGAGTAGAGCGGCAGTACCATAAATGGCAGCAGAATATAGATCAGCCCGAGGATCACCGCTTCCGGGGTGAACATGATGCGAAACGGCTTGTCGATGACGCCGAGCCACAGCAGAAATTCATTGAGCCAGCCGCGCGTGCTGAGAAAAATTTTCAGACCATATATGCGAATCAGCGAGTTGGTCCAGAACGGCACAATCAGCAGAAACAGCATCAGCGGACGCAGACGCGCCGGCAGTCTGGTCAGGCACCAGGCAAAAGGGTAGCCGAGCAGCAGGCAGCACAGCGTGGCGATGCAGGCCATGTTGAGCGAGTGCAGCAGCACGTCGGCATACAGCGGATCGAGGAGCCGGCCATAGTTGTTCAGGGTGAACACCATGCTGACAAAGTGCGCGTCGTCGCGCGTCAGAAAGCTGGTGACGAAGATCATCAGATTCGGCAGCAACACGAACAGCGTCAGCCAGCCGACGATCAGCGCCACAATGCCTTTCTGCAGACGATTACGCATCCGTTTCATACGGCAGCACCACCTCCCAGTTTGGCACCCAGCTGACCGCCATTTTCTGGTTCAGCGAGTGGTCAAAATCCGGATCGTCCTCATTAAAGAACTCGCTGACGGTGAGCAGCTTGCCGTTCTCCAGTTCGACGGTGGACTCCAGCGTCATGCCTTTATAGTTGCGTTCGCGCACATAGCCGATCAGGTTTTCGCTGCGGCTGTCGTGATCAATCTCCTCGACGCGCAAATCTTCAGGCCGCAGCAGCACATGCAGCCGATCGCCGGGTTTGACCGGGAACGGGCAGTGAATATCACACTCGCGGCCTTCGACGCGAGCCCGTACCTGCGGCGCCTGCGCGCTGCCGATCACTTCTGCATCAAACACGTTGATTTCGCCAATGAAGCGCGCCACAAACAGGTTCGCGGGCTCTTCGTAGATCTCGCGCGGCGTGCCGTCCTGCTCGATGCGCCCGTCGCGCATTACCACGATGCGATCGGACATGGTCAGCGCTTCTTCCTGATCGTGCGTGACAAACACAAACGTGATGCCCAGCTTGCGCTGCAGCGCTTTCAACTCGTTTTGCATCTGGCGGCGCAGTTTGTAATCCAGCGCGGAGAGCGACTCATCAAGCAGCAGCACTTTGGGCCGGTTGACCACCGCCCGCGCAATCGCCACGCGCTGCTGCTGGCCGCCGGAGAGCTGATGTGGCCGACGCGCGGCAAAGCTTTCCAGCTGCACCATCGCCAGCGCCTCGTTGACGCGCTGCGTCAGCTCTGCCGCCGGGGTTTTCTGCATGCGCAGGCCAAACGCGACGTTTTCAAACACCGACATGTGCGGAAACAGCGCGTAGCTCTGAAACACGGTATTGATATGGCGATGCTCGGCGGGCGTTTCAGTGATGTCGCTCTCATCCAGATGGATACGTCCGCTGTCGGCGTTTTCCAGCCCGGCGATCAGGCGCAGAATCGTGGTCTTACCGCAGCCGGAGGGGCCAAGCAGGGTGATAAATTCGCCATGACCAATGGTCAGGTCGAAATCCGGGATGATGGTTTTGCCATCGAAAGCTTTACTGATGCCAGAAAGCGTAACCAGCGCCTGCTGCGCGCGTGTTTGCGTCATTTTAGTCACTCAGTCTGATAAGAATCAGGTTACAGCATAGCCGCCGGCGACAGCTTGCCGTGATGAAGGGCGCGATAATACCTGAAAAATGCGCCATTGCCATGTTCAGACACGGAATAACCTTGAAAAGTCTGCAAATTGCTGGAGTATGCTCATCGGGCCAGCCGGACGGGTGGCTGGCAGGGCGAATTTCAGCGCACGATTGGGCTGAGAGGGCTAACCTGAAGGATAATGATTTGACGCAACATGGCGATAATCAGGCCCCATGATAATAATGCAGGTTCTTTAGAGGGATGACAGATGGATCAATTACTTGAGCGTTTTCTCAGTTATGTGGCAGTAGAAACCCAGGCAAAACCTCAGGCGCGGCAGGTGCCGAGCAGCGAAGGGCAGTGGACGCTGGCGCGTCAGTTACAGGAAGAGCTTATTGCGCTGGGTTTTGTGGACGTCACCTTAAGCGATCATTGCTGTGTGATGGGTACCCTGCCGGCAAACGTCGACTGGCCGACGCCGGTGATCGGTTTTATTTCCCACATGGATACCTCGCCGGATTTTACCGCGAAAAATGTCAATCCGCAGATCATTGAAAACTATCGTGGCGGCGACATCGCACTGGGCAACGGGGATGAAGTGCTCTCGCCGGTGATGTTCCCGGTGCTGCACAAGCTGACCGGGCATACGCTGATCACCACCGACGGTAAAACGCTGCTGGGCGCTGATGATAAAGCCGGTATCGCTGAGATCATGACGGCAATGGCCGAGCTGGCCAAAGGGGATGTGCCGCACGGCGCCATTCGCGTGGCCTTTACCCCGGATGAAGAGATTGGTCGCGGCACGTCGCACTTCGACGTTGAGGGGTTTGCGGCTGACTGGGCTTATACCGTTGACGGCAGCGATCTCGGCGAGTTTGAGTTCGAGAACTTTAATGCCGCGACGGCGCTGGTCAAAATCACCGGTAACAACGTGCATCCCGGCAGTGCGAAAAACGTGATGGTGAACGCGCTGGACCTGGCAATGCGCTTCCACGCCGAGCTGCCGGCCAAAGAGAAGCCGCAGTTTACCGACGGCTATGAAGGCTTTTTCCACCTGCACACTATTAAGGGATCGGTAGAGCACGCCGAGCTGATGTACCTGATTCGCGATTTTGATGCCGACAGTTACGAACAGCGTAAGCAGCTGCTGCAGGAGATTGGCCGCCGCGTCAGTAAAGGCCTGCAGGCTGAGTGCTCCATAAAGGTGGAGATCAGCGACAGCTATCGCAATATGCGGGAGAAGGTGGAACCGCATCCGCACATCATTGAGCTGGCGCTGCAGGCGATGCGCGACTGCGGTATCGAACCGAACGTGAAGCCGATTCGCGGCGGCACCGACGGATCGGCGCTGTCATGGAAAGGACTGCCGTGTCCGAATCTGTTTACCGGCGGCTACAATTACCATGGTAAACATGAGTTTGCGTCGCTGAATGTAATGGCGAAGTCGGTTGAGGTGATTGTGCGTCTGGCCGCGCTCGCGGCGGAGAAGAAGTAGGGCGGAGAGGGGCTTGCCCTCACCCTAACCCTCTCCCGCGCGTGTACAGTCCGGGGACATCGTGAACACTTGTTCGGGGACATGGTAGACACCTACAACTAAGGCATAAGAACCCGTTTATGGAGTCGCTTATGCCCTGGGATGCGAGAGATACCATGTCATTACGTACTGAGTTTGTTCTGCTCGCCTCGCAAGACGGGGCGAACATCCGCGAGCTGTGCCGCCGCTACGGCATATCTCCCGCCACCGGCTACAAGTGGCTTCGCCGCTGGGAGGAGGAAGGACCGTCCGGCCTTCAGGACCGCTCCCGCGCGCCCTGTCACTCACCCAACCGCTCACCTGACGACATCACTGACCTGCTGCGTATGGCGCATGAGCTTCATCAGCACTGGGGGGCCCGCAAGATTAAGCGCTGGCTCGAAGACTGCGGGCACCGCATGCCGGCCTTCAGCACCGTCCACAACCTGATGGCCCGCCACGGCCTGTTGCCGGGCGCAGCGCCGGGCGTCCCGGCCACCGGCCGGTTTGAGCATGCGGCCCCGAACCGGCTCTGGCAGATGGATTTCAAGGGCCACTTTCCCTTTGGCGGCGGCCGCTGCCACCCGCTCACCCTGCTGGACGACCACTCCCGGTTCTCGCTGTGCCTGGTGCACTGCGCTGACGAACGGCGTGAGACGGTACAGGAGCAGCTGGTCAGCGTCTTTGAGCGCTACGGCCTGCCGGACCGGATGACGATGGACAACGGCTCGCCGTGGGGCGACACCACCGGCACCTGGACGGCAGTGGAGCTGTGGCTGATGCGCCACGGCATCCGGGTGGGGCACTCGCGGCCGTATCATCCGCAGACGCAGGGGAAGCTGGAGCGCTTTCACCGCAGCCTGAAGGCGGAAGTGCTGCAGGGGAAGTGGTTCGTGGACAGCGGTGAGCAGCAGCGCGCCTTCGACCACTGGCGGACGGTCTACAACCTCGAGCGCCCGCATGAGGCGCTGGAGATGGCGGTGCCGGCGTCGCGCTATCAGCCCTCATCGCGGCAGTACAGCGCCCGCGTAGCGCCACCGGAATACGACGAGGGCGTGATGGTCAGGAAGGTGGATATCAGCGGGAAGCTGAGCGTAAAAGGGCTCAGCCTGAAGGCGGGCAAGGCGTTCAGGGGAGAGCGTGTCGGGCTGAAGGAGACGGGGGAAGACGGTTATTACGAGGTGTGGTGGTACAGCACAAAAGTGGGGGTGATCGACCTGAAGAAAAAGTCGATCACCATGGGTAAAGGATGTTAAAAAGTGTTCACTATGTCCCCGAACACCTGTCTGCCATGTCCCCGGACCGTACACGCGCGGGAGAGGGGACCGATCGAGCGGGTATCAGGTTTTGTTTATTGCCTTAATCACTGCTTTACCCATCTTGTCGCAAGGCGAGCACTGTTTTTCCCTCTCCCGCGCGCGGGAGAGGGACCGATCGAGCGAGAACCAGGCTCTTCATTTGCCCATGCCGTCGCCGGCGCTTTACTGCAATCGTCGCGCGGTTTTCTCCCTCTCCCGCGGGCGGGAGAGGGCCGGGGTGAGGGAAACGGGCGCAGAGGACCTGATCAACTCAATCAGCAAAAAACCAGTACCCGCTGTTCACCAGTGCCGCCAGTTGAGCCAGCAGCGAAGGATCGTCCAGCGCATCGCCGAAATCTTCCAGCGTCAATACGTGTTTGTGTGCCAGCGCAGCCAGTACCGACGGATGCGCGCACTCGACGCGTTCACCGTTGACGTACACCGCGTCGCCCAGCGTCAGCACGCGCAGGCCGCCGAGGCGCGTCAGCGCATCACCCTGCTGCAGCGCGTCATAAATCTCATCCGGCTGATACGGCGGTTCCGGCGGTGCCACATCCAGCTCGTGACGCGACTGGGAAATAAATTCGCCAAACCACTGGTTAAACTGCTCCGGCTGATTAATTACATCCAGCATCACCTTGCGGATCCCTTCTACTTCCGACGGCAGAATCTGCGATGGGCAGTCACGCGCCGGCACATCCGGATCGCTAAAGCGGTAGCTGCCCAGTTCATGCGCCAGCATGTAGTCCGCAAAGCCGCTGATTAGCTCGCGTCCGTTAGGTGCGCGGAAGCCGACTGAATAGTTGAGCGCGTTCTCCAGCGAATAGCCTTCATGCGGGAAACCCGGTGGAATATACAGAATGTCGCCTGGTTCCAGCTCTTCATCGATGATGGCGTCGAACGGTTCAACCTGCAGCAGATCCGGATGTGGGCAGTGCTGTTTCATCGGCACTTTTTCGCCTACGCGCCAGCGACGGCGGCCAGTGCCCTGAATAATAAACACGTCGTATTGATCAAAGTGCGGGCCTACGCCGCCGCCCGGCACTGCGAACGAGATCATCAGGTCGTCGATACGCCAGTCGGGCAGAAAGCGGAACGGGCGCATCAGCGCAGCAGAAGGTTCATGCCAGTGGTTCACCGCCTGTACCAGCAGCGACCAGTTGCTTTCACCCAGGTGATCGTAGCTTTCAAACGGACCATGGTTGACCTGCCACTTGCCGTTGTTGTGGCTGACGAGGCGGCTGTCCACCTCGTTTTCCATTGCCAGACCGGCCAGCTCATCCGGAGAAATCGGATCAATGAAGTTTTTGAAACCCCGTTTCAGCACCACCGGGCGTTTTTGCCAGTAGCGCTGAATAAAGTCGGGCCAGTTGATGTCGAGCTGATAGTCCATGCGAGGATTCCGGTTAGGGCCATAATTGCTGCCAAGTATAACAGCCCGCGCCCGGTTCTACTCGCGGTGATGTTCAACTTCCTGCCGCTGAAAAATCACCTCCATGCGTGCGCCGCCGAGTGGGCTGGTCGTGGCGATTACCTGACCGGCATACTGCTCGAGAATATCGCGCACTACCGCCAGTCCCAGTCCCTGACCGGGACGCAGCGTATCGGCACGCTGGCCGCGCACAAAGATCAGATCGCGCTTGCTTTCGGGAATGCCGGGGCCATCGTCGTCAATGAACAGATGCAGCGCGTTTTCCGTCTGGCGCGCGCTGACCTCAATAAATTCGAGGCAGTATTTGCAGGCGTTATCCAGCACGTTGCCCAGCACTTCCATAAAGTCATTTTGATCGCCGATAAAGGTCAGCTCCGGCGAAATATCCAGCGTGATCTCAACGCCCTTGCGCTGATACACCTTATTGAGCGCGGAACACAGGCTATCCAGCAGGGCCGAGACCGAATGCAGATCGCGCTGCAGCGGGTTGTGATCCGCCTGCATACTGGCGCGATGCAGGTAGTAGCCAATCTGCTGCGAGATGCGGCTGATCTGTTCGAGCATGACCGGCTCAGCCTGTTCGATGGTCAGCTCTTTGCCACCGCGCAGCGAGCGCAGCGTGCTTTGCAGCACCGCCAGCGGCGTTTTCAGGCTGTGCGTCAAATCCGACAGCGTGGTGCGATAGCGCGTGTAGCGCTGCCGTTCGTTGGTGAGCAACAGATTGAGATTGCGCACCAGGCTGCGCAGCTCCTGCGGCGGGTTGTCGTCAAGATTTTCCCGGTGGCCGGTTTCCAGCTCGCGCACCTGTGAAGTCAGGTGGCCAATCGGGCGCAGGCTCCAGTGTGCCGCCAGCCACAGCAGCGGAATCACCAGCAGCAGATTGGCTGCCAGCACATAGCTAAACCACGACCACACCACGTCTGAGTGCTGCAGCTCCTGCGGGATCGAGTCCACCACCACAATGGTCAGCGCCGGGAGATTGGTGGTCGCGTCGTAGCGGTTGACCGCCACCGAGTGGGTGAAGGTGTCATTGCTGTCACTGTCCAGCGCGTGCAGCCGCTGCTGTGCCTGCGGATTGTTACCCATCGCCGCCATACTGGTGCGATTGCTGGTATCGATCTCGTAAAAATCTGGCTTCATCAGCCAGTCGCGGCGAATGTTTTTGCGGATTTCCGGCACGTCGCGCTGCTGCCACAGCAGCTTACCGCGCTCGTCATAGATGAACACCAGCGTCGGGAAATTGAGCGTCATGCGTTCCGGCTGGGCGATGGTGAGCTTGTTGTCTTTCCACTGCGCGAGGGTGAAGAACAAATTGCTCTCGCCGCGCATCACGCGATAGGTATTTTTATCAAAGCTGACGACATAGCCAATGACCGCCACCATGCCATACGACAGCGACAAAAACAGCACGATCGCCGCCGTCGCCAGCAGAAAACGCGCGCGTAAGGAGAAAGGGCGCTGACGGCGGAGCAGCTTCATAAATCAGAGATCAAAGCGGTATCCCTGGCCACGCACGGTGTTGATCACTTCGGTCGGGTGCAGCGCGAGAATTTTTTTGCGCAGCCGGCCCATCAGTACATCAATGGTGTGGCTTTCGCGCAATTCCGCATCGGGATACAGCTGCAGCATCAGCGAGTCTTTGCTGACCACTTTACCGGCATTGCGGATCAGCGTTTCAACAATGGTGTACTCAAACGCGGTCAGCTTGACCGGCGCGTCGTTCACCGTAAGCTCGCGGCGCGACAGGTCAACCTGGAACGGCGGCATGGAGATAATCTGCGAGGCGTGTCCGCTATTGCGACGCATCAGCGCCTGTAAGCGGGCGGCGACCTCTTCAATGTGGAACGGCTTGGTCACGTAGTCATCGGCACCGGCTTCCAGCGCTTCAACTTTCGCCTGCCAGCCTTCGCGCGCGGTCAGCACCAGAATCGGCTGACGAATGGCATCGCCACGCCATCGGCGAATCAGCGACATGCCGTCTTCGTCGGGCAGGCCGAGATCGACCAGCGCGATATCGGGAATGTGTTCCTGCAGGAAATAGTCGGCTTCTTTGGCGTCTTCGGCGGCATCCACCTGATGACCCATGTCACGTAACTGGACTGCGAGGTGATGGCGCAGCAGGGCATTATCTTCCACAACCAGAACACGCATAGAATTTCCTTACCTTCAACTCAGTGATGATGGCGAAAAGTATACGCTACGCCAGCTAAACCGCAGATTAACACTCCGCTGTGATGCACTGGCAGGGGAACCTCAGCCACCACGTGACGTGCGTGACTGAGGTAACACCAACTTGCCATAGCCTGAGTTTTCAGAGCAAGGAATTACTTCAGGTCGTCAACCATCTGAATCGCGCGGCCGAGGTAGTTGGCTGGCGTCATCTGCTTCAGGCGCACTTTCTCTGCTTCCGGCAGCTCCAGGCTGTCGATAAACGCCTGCATACCGGCTGCGTCCACGCGCTTGCCGCGCGTCAGCTCTTTCAGCTTCTCGTACGGCTTTTCAATGCCGTAGCGGCGCATCACGGTCTGGATCGGCTCTGCCAGGACTTCCCAGTTGTGATCCAGCTCGTCCAGCAGGCGATCGCGGTTCACTTCCAGCTTGGAGATACCTTTGAGCGTGGCCTGATAGGCGATCAATGCGTAGCCGACGCCGACGCCGAGGTTACGCAGCACGGTAGAATCGGTCAGATCGCGCTGCCAGCGTGATACCGGCAGTTTACTGGCCAGGTGCTGCATTACCGCATTGGCCAGCCCCAGATTCCCTTCGGAGTTTTCGAAGTCGATAGGGTTAACCTTGTGCGGCATGGTTGAAGAGCCAATTTCGCCAGCAATGGTTTTCTGTTTGAAATGGTTCAGGGCGATGTAACCCCAGATGTCGCGGTCAAAATCAATCAGGATGGTATTGAAGCGCGCGATGCAGTCAAACAGCTCGGCGATGTAGTCATGCGGCTCGATCTGCGTGGTGTACGGGTTCCAGCTGATACCCAGCGAGGTCACAAACTGCTCGCTCAGCTGATGCCAGTCCACTTCCGGATACGCGGCGATATGCGCATTGTAGTTACCCACCGCGCCGTTGATTTTGCCCAGCACTTCCACCTTGCTCAGCTGACGCAGCTGGCGTTCCATGCGGTAGGCCACGTTGGCCATCTCTTTGCCCATGGTGGACGGCGTTGCCGGCTGACCGTGGGTGCGCGACAGCAGCGGAATGTCGCGATACTCCTGCGCCAGGCCCTTCACGGCGGTGATGATCTGGTTCCAGAACGGCACGATCACGTCGCGGCGTGCGGTTTCCAGCATCAGCGCGTGTGACAGGTTATTGATATCTTCGGAGGTGCAGGCGAAATGGATAAACTCAGACACCGCGTGCAGCGCCGGCACGTTGGCCACTTTCTCTTTCAGAAAGTATTCGACGGCTTTCACGTCATGGTTGGTGGTGCGCTCAATGGTTTTGATGCGCGCCGCATCTTCTTCGCTGAAACCGGCGACAATTGCATCAAGGAAAGCGTTTGCGTCGGCATCAAATGCAGGAACTTCCTTGATCTCTGCGGTCGCGGCCAGTTTCTGTAACCAGCGAACTTCAACCTCAACGCGGAATTTCAGCAAACCGAACTCGCTGAAAATCGCACGCAGCGGGCTGACTTTATCGCCGTAACGACCATCGACAGGTGAGACGGCGGTCAGAGAGGATAATTCCATCAGTGCAACTCCTGAATCGTTAACAATATAGGGCAGGGCGGCGCTTAATACGCCGGACCCAGCCGGGATAAAAGGGTTTTCGCTTCGCGCAGCAGACGCTGGCGCGCAAACATCAGCTGCAGACGACCGCCGCCGACCTGCTGCCACAGCACCGCCGCGCGGATACCGGCCAGCAGCGCAGCGCGAACTTTGCTCTGCACCTGCGAATTCTGCAGCACCTGCGGTGAGCCGGTCACCTGAATGCGCGGGCCGAGCGGGCTGATCACATCGACGTAAATGCCGGCCATGGCGCTGGTGATGGTGTCTGATTCCAGTTCGTAATGCGCCAGCTGACGATCAAGCTGGCCGATGCGCTGCGCCAGGGTGTTTAGCGCGGTTTTGTTACCGTGCAGTTTACGCTCCAGCACCATCAGGCTCAGGGTGTAACGCGTCAGATCGGCGCTGGCACCCTGCCGGCTGCCGCTGTTCAGCACCGCCATCAGCGCTTCCAGCCCGGGGCGCAGATTGGCTTCATCATTGCCAAACACCGCCAGCGTTGAGCCTGGATTTAAATCCAGCAGGCTGCGCAGCGACACCTGCAGCGCCGCGTTGTTGCAGTGCCCCTGGTGTGCCAGCTGCTGCACCAGATGGGCTGCCTGGCAAACGCCGGCCAGCGCCAGCGTTATCTCATAATAGTTTTTAGCCACGCTTCACTCCTGTAGACGCGTCGGCAGTGCCGACTCAGGCTTCTGTCAGCGGCAGGCGCTGTTCAATAATACCGCCACCAAGGCACACGTCACCGAGGTAAAATACCGCGGACTGGCCCGGGGTGACGGCCGCGACCGGCTCATCGAAACGCACTTCAATGCGATCGTCGCCGTGCGGAATGATCTCGCAGGGAATGTCGCTCTGACGATAGCGGGTTTTCACCGTGCAGCGCAGCGCTGCGGTCACTGGCTGGCGATCGACCCAGTGCAGCTGCTGTGCTATCAGGCCCACCGACATCAGGCGCGGATGATCGCCGCCCTGTGCCACAATCAGCGTATTGCGCGCGACATCTTTGTCGACCACATACCATGGATCGTCATTGCTCTCTTTGCGTCCGCCGATGCCCAGCCCTTTACGCTGACCCAGGGTGTGATACATCAGCCCCTGGTGTTCACCGACCACTTCACCGTCAACGGTCTCGATGACGCCCGGCTGGGCCGGCAGGTAACGACCGAGGAAGTCGCGGAATTTACGCTCGCCGATAAAGCAAATGCCGGTGGAGTCTTTTTTCTTCGCCGTAATCAGATCGAGCTGTTCGGCGATGCGGCGTACCTCAGGCTTCTCCAGTTCGCCGACCGGGAACAGGCTCTGTGCAATCTGCTGGTGGCTGAGCGTGTAGAGGAAATAGCTCTGATCTTTGTTGCCGTCGAGACCGCGCAGCAGCTGGCTGGTGCCGTCGACATCGGCACGGCGCACATAGTGGCCGGTGGCAATGTAGTCTGCGCCGAGATCGTCTGCAGCAAATTCGAGAAACGCTTTGAACTTGATCTCTTTGTTACACAGAATATCCGGGTTCGGCGTGCGTCCGGCCTTGTACTCTTCCAGAAAGTGCTCGAACACGTTGTCCCAGTACTCAGCGGCGAAATTGATTTTGTGCAGTTTGATGCCGAGCTTGTCACACACGGCCTGTGCGTCAGCCAGATCGTCAGCGGCGGTGCAATACTCCTCGCCATCGTCTTCCTCCCAGTTCTTCATGAACAGGCCTTCAACCTGATAGCCCTGCTGCTGCAGTAACCAGGCGGAAACGGAAGAATCGACGCCGCCGGACATCCCGACGATCACTTTTTTCTGGCTGTTGTCAGACATGACGCACTCTTGATTACGATAAAAACAGGCGGCGCATTCTATCACGCGGAAGCGTTGTGCGCACCCTCATGAAACGGCCACTGATACGGAGCTATCAGCTGCAGCGGATAGCGGGCCCCCTGCTGCCACAGCCGCACGCTTTCGGCCACCAGCGGCGAACGCAGCGTCTCTGCGCTGAGAATTTGCGCGGGCGACAGCCACCAGCAGCAGTCAATATCGCTGTCGTGTGGCGTGGTGGTGACGGTGGCAGGCAGATCGAGGCCAAACAGAAAACGCACAAAAGGTGTATGGTCCGGGGCGATCCACTGCTGCACGCCGAGAAAATAGTCGGGCTGCGCGCTGATGCCGGTCTCTTCGTACAGCTCACGTTGCGCGGCTTCCAGCAGCGTTTCATCGGCCTCAAGATGACCGGCCGGCTGATTCCAGGTAACGCGGCCGTCGACGCGCTCTTCTACCACCAGTAATTTGCCCTGCGCGTGCACCATACAGGCGACGGTTACATGAGGTTTAAACATCGTTCCTCCCAAATAGTTAACCTGACGTTATCGAAATGTATAAACTACGTCCGGTCGCTGATGTCGCGCCATTCGCCCGGTGCCAAATCCTGCAGCTGGTAATCACCCATGGCAAAACGGATCAGGCGTAACGTTGGAAAGCCAATGTGCGCCGTCATCCTTCGGACCTGGCGATTGCGCCCTTCATACAGCGTGATTTTCAGCCAGCAGGTGGGGATAGCTTTGCGCTCGCGAATCGGCGGGGTGCGCGGCCACAGCCACGCGGGTTCAGGCACCACTTCTGCGCCCGCCGGCAACGTTGGGCCATCGTTGAGGGTGATGCCACTGCGCAGGCGGGATAAATCTGATTCCTGCGGTACGCCTTCCACCTGAACGTAATAGATTTTGCCGGTGCGCTTGCCCGGCTGCGTCAGCTGCGCCTGCAGTGCGCCATCGTTGGTCAGAATCATCAACCCTTCGCTGTCGCGGTCGAGACGGCCTGCGGCATACACCTCGCTCACCGGCACAAAATCTTTCAGCGTGCGGCGGCCAGCCTCATCGCTGAACTGCGGCAGAACATCGAAAGGTTTGTTAAAGAGTATGACGCGACGCGGACCTTTTGGCCGCGTGTCACGCCGCGCAGGCTGGCGCGCCGGGGCAGCAGGGCGCTTATGCTGGTGAATTCGTTGAGAAGTTTTTCGCATGGGCTTTGCAGTTGGTAACAATCGGCGCATTATAGCGCGAAACTGCGGTGATTGGCGTGGCGGAAATATTCAAGTAGTATTGACGCGCATCTTACAAATCATTAACAAAAAATCGCTCGAAGGAGAGGTTAATGGAAAGCAAAGTAGTTGTTCCGGCGGAAGGTCAAAAAATCACCCTGGATCAGGGCAAACTGAATGTCCCGAATAACCCGATCATCCCCTACATTGAAGGTGACGGTATTGGGGTTGACGTTTCCCCGGTGATGCTGAAAGTGGTTGATGCCGCTGTGAAGAAAGCCTACAACGGCGAGCGAAAAATTTCCTGGATGGAAATTTACACCGGCGAAAAATCCGTCGAACTCTATGGCCAGGATGTCTGGCTGCCGCAGGAAACCCTCGATTTAATCAAAGAGTACCGCGTGGCCATTAAAGGCCCACTGACTACCCCGGTAGGTGGCGGTATTCGTTCCCTGAACGTGGCACTGCGCCAGGAACTGGATCTGTACGTGTGTCTGCGTCCGGTACGTTACTACAAAGGCACGCCAAGCCCGGTTAAACGTCCTGAAGATACCGACATGGTGATCTTCCGCGAAAACTCCGAAGATATCTATGCCGGTATCGAGTGGAAAGCCGGTACGCCGGAAGCGGACAAAGTGATCAAATTCCTGCGTGAAGAGATGGGCGTGAAGAAAATTCGCTTCCCGCAGCAGTGTGGTATTGGCGTGAAGCCGTGTTCAGAAGAGGGCACGAAACGTCTGGTGCGTGCCGCGGTTGAATACACCATCACCAATGACCGTGATTCCCTGACGCTGGTGCACAAAGGCAACATCATGAAGTTCACCGAAGGCTCTTTCAAAGACTGGGGCTACCAGCTGGTGAAAGAAGAGTTCGGCGGCGAGCTGATCGATGGCGGTCCGTGGATGAAGTTCAAAAACCCGAACACCGGTAAAGAGATCATCGTTAAAGATGTGATCGCCGACGCCTTCCTGCAGCAGATCCTGCTGCGTCCAGCCGAGTATGACGTTATCGCCTGTATGAACCTGAACGGTGACTACATTTCTGATGCCCTGGCGGCACAGGTAGGCGGCATTGGTATCGCACCGGGCGCCAACATCGGTGACGAGTGCGCACTGTTCGAAGCTACCCACGGTACGGCACCGAAGTATGCGGGCCAGGATAAAGTGAACCCAGGTTCCGTGATCCTGTCTGCAGAAATGATGCTGCGTCACCTGGAGTGGTTCGAAGCGGCTGACCTGATTGTTAAAGGCATGGAAGGCGCAATCGCTGCCAAAACCGTGACCTACGACTTTGAGCGTCTGATGGACGGCGCTAAACTGCTGAAATGTTCTGAGTTTGGTGACGCGATCATCGCGAACATGTAATTTGCCCTGAGCAAATGCAACATGAAAGGGAGCCGCAGGGCTCCCTTTTTTTATGCTGGCAGCGGGAAGGACTTCTGTCACCGCCGGTTTGCCATGCATGACGACCGTGCGATGCGTGGCTTTATTCCGCCGGAGGCTGTAACTGACCGATCTGGCTATCGCGCGCCTGCGACAAACGCCAGAAATCATTGCCGGCCGGATGCTGGTAAATCCGCAGCGAAAACTGACCGACGATGGCGTAGATGAATTCAAATATCGCCGACTGGGAATTCTCGTAATCAACCCACAGCACCGAGGAGGTAAAGCAATAAACCTCTACCGGCAATCCCTCCGGTGAGGGTTTCATCGCGCGCACCACGATATACATATCTTTTTTAATATCGTCGCGCTGCGCCAGCCAGGCGGTGAGATAGTGACGGAACACCGTGAGGTTGGTGATGCCGTTTTCGGCAAACCAGCGGTCACCGACCACGCTGCTATCGCGGCCATCCATCAGGATTGAAAGCTGCTCACTGACGCCGCGAATCTGGCTCATCTGCTGCACCATTTGCTGATCGAGAAAGCGAATCGAGGTCTGGTCGAGATGAAAGCTGCGCATGATACGCCGCGCGCCGGAAGAGAACATCGCCTGCCAGTTGGTGTAGGTTTCGGTCAGGAAATTTTTGGTCGGGATCCGCGACAGCGTATTGTCCCAGTTGCGGATGGTAATGGTATGCAGAGCGATATCAATCACTTCACCGCTGATGCCGTTATCCGGCATTTCAATCCAGTCGCCGAGCTGCAGCACATCGTTCGATGACACCTGAATATTGGCCACCAGCGACAGCAGGGTGTGCTGAAACACTAACATCAATACCGCCGCGACCGCACCCAGACTGGAGATGATAATCACCGGCGATTTGTTCGACATGATAGCCAGAATCATGATGGCGGAAATGATGTGCACCAGGATCTTACCGATCTGGATATAGCCTTTTATCGAGTGGTTCTTACGCTTCGACTTACGCGAATAGGAGTTATTAACGATCTCCAGCACTTCGTTAAAGAACAGCGACAGATAAACAAAAAACAGAATGCCGCAGATGGTTTTCACCGCGATCAGCAGATGCTCGGGCAGGTCCGGCATAAACTGCAGCAGGTAATAGACGGTGATCACCGGAATAAAATTCGACAGCTTTTCTGAGAGCCGGACGTCTTTATCCAGCGGCACCTGGTTTTTATGCGTGCTAAAGAACACGCGGCGCACCACTTTTACCACGAAGAACTTGCAGATCAGATGGGTGACCATACCGGCAACCAGTAACAGCAGCAGGCTGAAGGTGGCGGAGAGTACCGTATTGCCTTCAATAAACGTTTGTATGTCGCGTAAGTAATTCATTTTAACCACATGCCGGCCGGTTGAGGCGGGAATTCAAACATAAAGCGGCCACGGACGATAAGCGACGCGTGCGCAATAGTGTTGCTACGAGACCAGCGCTTTGCGCGCCGCCTCGGCAAGAAAATGGCTGCGGCTGCTGTAGCGCGCATTATTACTGACCATCTTATCGATCTTCTCAATCAGCAGATGCGGCATAGTGATATTGATGCGCTCGGATTTGCCCAGATAGCGGGTGACATCAATATCAACGTAGATCCACACGCCAGGCTGGCTAAATTCCTGCTGCCAGTGCTGCGCCGGCTCCGGAATCAACAAGCCTTTCTCCGCCATCAGTTCAAAGTGGGCATGCAGCGCAGATTGCGCATCCTGCAGCGTTTGCTCGGGCGTATCACCGGCAAAATAACAGCCGGTGACATCCGGGAAATAACCACTGGCCGAGCCGTCAGCGTCAATCTCTACCAAAGCGGGAAACAGCATCATGTCACCTCTGAGCAAGCGGAATAAAACCAGCATGGATCAATCCAGCCTGGCGTCTTTCAGAATCTGCATCAGCGTGCCTGTCTTCATGTCCTTCTGCGGATGGGCACGGTGATCAGATGAGCAAAATCCGGATGTGAGAACTGATGATGACTGCCGCGTATGCGCTCCAGCTTCCAGCCATTCTTTTGCAGCACTTTAATCAGCGTCGCGCTCTTCATCGGACTTCCTGTAGGTGAAATTATACACACAATACACACTGATGCAAGGTGGTCTCTGCCATCCCATCGGCGGGTCATGGTCAAACTAACCGGGACGGCCATGACAGGCACCCGTTGATGCTGCGTTCTGCGTACTGTCTTCCACGGCTTTTTCCCGCTGCGATAGTGGTTTGCGTAAAACTTTGAAACAGTTAACATCCCGGCACCGGCGCGCGTGCCATTTGCTGGATGAACCGCTATCTTCAGCCTTCATCAATCCGGAGGTGCTATGCAAGGTGTGATCAAGTTTGTAAAAGGCTGGCTGATTTTTTCCCTGCTGTGGGGCATTTTTATGTGGTTTGTATCCTGGCAGGCACAGGGCAAAACGCCGGGCATGATGATTGTCATGAGCCTGTATGCCGGTTTGATTTATCAGGCATTAATGACCATGGTGGCGCGTTACAAAGCGCGGCGCGCACAGGCCTGATTATTCACAACTGCCGACATAGCTTTGCGTCGCGCTGACGCTAATTTGCATGACATCCGGCAAGCTGAGCGCTCACTAATCAGCGTGTAAGGCGGGCAGGATGGGAAGAACGTTACTGACGGGATGGTTTTTATTGCTGCTATCACTGGCGGCCAGTGCACAATTACCGGTAGGGCCTGTGGTGATAGCGGGACAGCATGGGCGCCACCTTGCCGGGCACAGCAGTACGGCAGATGTCGCCGAAACGCCGGATGAACATATTCAGGAACGACGGGACGGCGTGCCGCAGCGGCATTGAGTATCGGGGCCGCACGGGCCCCGATCGCCGGGGATTATTTACGGCCCAGCAGGAAACCGACAATCACGCCGATGCTGGCGGCAACGGCCAGCCCGGTCGCCGGGTTGTCGCGTACCGATCTCACCACGCAGTCTGCTGCATCCTGCACCGCATAACTGGCCTGCGCCGGATAGCGTCGCGCGGCACCGCGTGCCTGATGGCGGCGTGAACCGGTGAACTCGCCAAATTTTTCCTGTACGGCACCCGCCGCTTCATTCAATTTTGCTTCCGCTTTATCGGTCATATTAACTCCCTGAGAGTGGTGAATGTCTCTTTCAGCGTAGACAGAGAAGTGCAGACCGGCAACCTGGTGGCTTTTCAGGATGTAACAGTGGTTTGCAGGAATCGGCATTGCTGTCCATACCTGGTAAGGACCACGCTAAGCTGCGCGAACCTCACGCAGCGCTCACTGAACGGAGGAGAAATGAAACGCGATATCCTGAATGAAGACGATTACGATGAAGTTTGCCGGGTGATTGGCGATGCGGTGATTGTCCTTTCCGAGTGCGGTCATGAAACCAGACGGGAGGAGATTGCCCGTTTGCTGCAGCGTACGCGCCACGATCGCGCCCACGACGAACGCGATGAACAGCGTATGCTGGAACACGCGATTCGTCTGGTACGACCGTAAGCGCAGGGCGTCACTCGGACGCCCTCACTGCTGGTCACGATACGCCGGGTACCAGCTCACCAGGAAGTGGCGCAGATGATCAAAACACCATTCGGCATCGTCCGCCTGCTGGCAGTAATAGCGAATAGTGACCTTCTCATAGCGGCGATGGCGCTGCTGCAGCGGCGACCAGCTCCAGTCCAGCACCGCGCGCGCATAGTTGACCAGCGCGTCGCGTGGCATGCTGTGCTGCTGCTCCTGGCGGCGCAGATACATCTCAAAGAACTGATCGAGGCTCTGTGTCTCTTCGCTGCTACTGTCCAGCGTGGGGCGGAACGCCACGTCGAGAAAGCCGCACACGCCATCTGCGCGCTGCTGCCAGTCACAGGCCAGCGTCATAAACAGGCCCTCCTGCAGATTGACCTCTTCCAGCAGACGACGCAAATTTTCAGAATGTTTACCGGCGGCGATCTCATCAATGCGATCGGTTTCCAGCGTCAGGTCAAAACCGCACGGGTTGACCGAGCCATCCGCGTCTCGGGTGGCCGGAAAGGGGAAATCGATATAACCGTTATTGTCCAGACTCTTTTCCATAATGCAGGTCCGCAGCATGACAAACGCTGACAATAAACCATCTGCGCGCGCCACGCACGGCTTATGGACACGTCCAGGTAATCATGGTGTTACGCGCCGGGTTGATCAGGCGGAACTGCTTGTCGCTCAGCCGCTGTGCATAAAAGCCTTCCGGCGTCACGGCAGAAGGGACATAGCGGAAACGGTCGGTGGAGTGCAGTGCGCCGCTGCTCAGCGTTACGCCATCGCGCGCCACCGAAAACGAATTCACCAAATCGAAAATGCGCCCTTCGGTGTGGCCCAGCGACTGACCATAGAGCGTTGCGACCTCGCCGGGGCAATCGACGCCTTTCGGCGTGGAGCTGCAGCCAGCCAGCAGGATAAGTGTGAGTAGAAAACTGAGTCTTAACATGGTCCTGTTCCTGGTGCATTCCCTGATTTATGCTGGCCTGAAGATGC
Organism: Pantoea sp. SGAir0184; assembly: GCF_043544755.1. Taxonomy (NCBI): domain Bacteria; kingdom Pseudomonadati; phylum Pseudomonadota; class Gammaproteobacteria; order Enterobacterales; family Erwiniaceae; genus Pantoea; species Pantoea sp. SGAir0184. The sequence continues at coordinate 2,559,959 of NZ_CP028050.1, read as the reverse complement.
GCGCCACTGATCCGATCATAGCATGTCTGACGCCACTGCCCATTTGCCATTTGTTTAATCGTTAAGCGGTAAGCATGTAAAGGGGTGACTTTGCTAGCAGATAAACGTTATTCTTGCCAGCGTTGCGCACCAGGTAAGCAAAACAAGGGTAAATCCATGAGAGAAGAAGAAGCCAGTTTAATGATTCTTCAGCACGCGATTGATAAGTTAGACGCCGACAAAAAACAGCAGGTGATGAACTGCGTGACGGCGATCCATGAAGTTATGCAGCGTTTCGATCCAGACGATGCCGGACTGGCGCTGATGCTGGTGGCCGCGCAGGTCGCGGCAGAGTAGCTCCATCCCATCCCGGTCTTAACCATTTATTTCACCCACCAGCCAGCGGTGAATCACCCGCACCATATATTGCTGCTGCTCTGCCGTTAACGGCTGATGCGCAGCAATGCCATGCCATTTTGCCAGACAGCCGCGGCAGCAGGTTGCCGTGGCGTGCTGGGCGATAAATACCGGATGGCCGCGCATTGGCGTCTGTTTGCCATCATTCTTTGGTTCGGCTGCGGCCAGTCTTTGCTGGATAAAATCGGCCGCATGTTGATCGATCACCGCCGGGCCTTTCTCAATACAGTACTGCCGCTCTTTCGCGCCTAAATGGAAGCGGCGGCGAAACGGCGATTGCGCCAGCCGCGCGAATAATGCCTGTTCATCTCGCATAACATCCTCCTGACGCGATCTTAGCGCATTTTACTTAACTCGTTACAAAGATATCCCGATCGCATAAAACCTCAAAAAATCAGTGATGTGGAGGCGTTCTTCCTGTCCGTACTGGCTGGCCTGCGGTCGCAGATTACCGCACCGGCGGCGGTTGTATGTTACCCTCTGGCCGATTAAATTCCTGTAAAATCATGATCTAACCTCAGTGGAGAACCCCCCATGAAGGCGATAACCCTTGCCGCGCTCCTGATGGCCTGCCAGATTGCCCCCGCGTGGAGCGAAAGCGAATTCCAGATCACCTGCCCGGGCCGCCCCACCATGACGGTATCGCGTGCCGCTTACGGGCTTAGCACGCTGATGTGGCCAACCCGGCATTTCCAGATTGCCGCCGGGCAGCAGCGCACGCGTCTGCAGGACGGTGATAAGGTCGCCATCACCCGTTTCCGCAATGGCGATCAGCTGATCGTGAATAAAAACAGCGGCGAAACCTTTTTCGTCTACGCCGACAGCGATAAGCTGTTGCCCTGCAACCGCACGTAAAAACGCGATGCTGATATTCTGTCGCTGGAGCGCTACGACGACCGCCAGCACCCCTCTTCATAATGCCGCCACAAGGAGCCGACCATGCAATTAAGCGTTACGGATAGCGTCACGCATCAGGATCTGGATGAAATGCGCCTCGGCCTGAACGCCTTCAACAGCCGCTTTATTGACGTCAATGAGATGAAAGCCATCGGTGTATTCATTAAAGACGGCGCCGGGAAAAAGCTGGCGGGTCTGACGGGCTCAACCTATGGCAACTGGTTACGTATTGATATGCTGTGGGTCAGCGATGGGTTACGCGGGCAGGGCGCCGGCAGCCAGCTGATTCAGGCTGCCGAACAGGAAGCCCGCGCACGCGGCTGCCGTTACGCGCAGGTGGATACCGCCAGCTTTCAGGCGCGGCCGTTTTATGAAAAGCTTGGCTATACGCTACGTTTTAGCCTTGATCACTATCCGCGCGAACATCAGCGTCACTATCTGAGCAAGACGCTGTAATCACAGCAGTGGCTGCTGGCGCAGATCCAGCGGCGACTGTTCCGCTTCATCAATCGCGGCCAGCCAGCTCTGTAAATCGACCTTCGCCCAGGAGAGATGTCCGCGCGTGGTGCTCATCAGCACTACATCCGGACGCAGCGAGCGGTACAGCTCCAGCGACTGCTGCAGCTCCGCAGGATTACTGTCCGGCACCAGCACGCTGATCCAGCGATGGTAATCCCGCGTCAGGGTGTCGCCGACAAACAGGTAGGTCTGGCCGAGCGGTGAATGGTACAGGTAGCTGCAGCTGCCTGGCGTGTGGCCCGGCGTGGGCAGCAGGTGAAAGTCGCCAAAGTGCACGTCCTGATGCGTGAAGGTTTCGTCCGGCTCAATCACCAGGCTCACCGGGCCGAGCGATCGGCTGTGGCAATACAGCGCACTATTGAAGCGCTGCTGAATGGCCCGCGCGCCCGGCGCGGCTTCGTGCCAGTGGGTAAAATAGTGGCGAATCACGCCGCCCGCGTCCGCGAGCACTTCATGATCCAGCAGCTGCTCAACGCGGCCAATCAACAGGTTGCCGCGCGGATGGCGCAGCATAAACCCGTGCATCATTAAATCATTTGCCGTCTCTTCGGCGGGAAATTCCGGCGTGGAGATCCACAAGTCTTCGTACAGCGGCTTCAATAGCGGTCTCCTGCGGCAACACGTCAGCGCAACGTCGGATGGCCGGTAAAGGCTAACCGCGCGGCGCCCTGGTCAATCTCAAGCGTGGCGCTGGCGCCGAGCGGCAGCGTCACGGTATCGGCATCATGGCCAAACGGCAGATCGCTGATCACTGCAATCTGGTACTCGTCACGCAACCGCTGCCACACCGTGGCGAAATCAAAGCCGTTGTCGTAATCGGATAAGGCGGTGCTGGTGAAGCTGCCGGTGACAATGGCGCGCTGGCGCGCCAGAATACCGCTCTGCTGCAGCTGAATCAGCATACGCTCAATGCGGAACGGATGCTCATTCACATCCTCGATCACCAGAATGCCGTCTTCAATCTGCGGCAGCCACGGCGTGCCAATCAGGGAGCAGATCATCGCCAGATTGCCGCCCCACAGCGTGCCCTGCCAGCGGCCGCGATCCGGACTGGCGCTGCGCCACGCCAGATTGACTGTAGGAGATGTTAGCGTCTGCCAAAAGTGGCTGACGGTAAATTCAGATAAAGCCTCCGCGCCAAAATTGCCGGCCAGCATCGGTCCGCTGAAGGTGATCAGCCCGGTTTGCGCCAGCAGCGCCAGCTGAATAGCGGTGAAATCACTGTGGCCGCACAGCGCGACAGGCTGATTAAGCAGGCGACGCTGCAGCGCCACATAGTCGAGGTGATCGAGCAGGCGTGAGGCACCATAGCCGCCGCGCACCGCCAGTACGATATCCGGCAGCGACGCCAGCGACGCCAGCGCATTCACATCCTGCAGGCGCTGCGCGTCATCACCGGCAAAACGCTGCCAGCGGCGCGTAATGGCTTCCGGGTTTTGCAGTTGATGGCCTTCCGCCTGCAGGCGCTCCACCGCGCGGCGGGCGGCATCCTGATTGTGGCAATAACCGGAAGGGGCGATGAGGCGTATTGAACGAGGGGCGAGCATAACTTCCATCCTGCTGTCTGTTGGCCTGCCGATGATGACGAAATGCGTTACCGAAGTCACGGTAGCACAAGGTTTTTTACGTATTTAGGATAAACGGTAATTTTACCTTTTACCGTCATGGTTATGATAGCTTGCGCCAATCTTATAGCGGAACCGAAAATCAGTGAAAATTCGACTACTTATGCTGTCTGCTTTGCTGCTGGCTGGCTGTGCCAGCGAGCCGGAAAAACCGGTGACGCCGGAGAGAAATACGCCATTAACCCAGGCGCCGCCGTCGAAAGTGAATGATGCATGGTCACTGTTTACCGAAGATGCCGCCAGTCATTATGGCGTTGATGAGAAGCTGATCAGCGCCATTATTAGTGTCGAATCCGGGGGCAACCCAACCGTGGTAAGCCGTTCTAACGCGGTCGGGCTGATGCAGATCAAAGCCGCCACCGCCGGACGCGAGGTGTATCGCGCACAGGGACGCCACGGCCAGCCGAGTAACTCCGAACTGCGCGACCCGGCGAAAAATATTGATATCGGCGCGGCCTATATCCGGATTCTGCAGGATTCCGCCCTGGCGGGCATTCGCGATCCGCTGACGCTGCGCTATGCCACCATTGTTTCCTATGCCAACGGTGCCGGCGCGCTGCTTCGTACCTTCTCGCGCGACCGCGATCGCGCCATTGCAATGATCAACGCCATGACGCCGGATGAGTTCTACCAGCACGTGCAGAACAAGCATCCGGCCGCCCAGGCGCCGCGCTACCTGTGGAAAGTCACCACCGCCTATCGCACCATCGGCTAATGCCGCTGGCGGGACTCAGTACTGTGCGCGCTCTGCCGCAGCCTCATTTGAGGCATCGCTGAGGTTAATGCGCGGCAGCACGCCGCCGGTGAACTCCACGCGGCGCATCGGGAAGGCGAAACGAATCTGTTTCTGCTCCAGCTGCGCCATCAGTTGCAGGTTAATCTCCTGCTGAATGTCCATGTATTTGTTGTAATCGGCGCTCAGCACGAAATAGACCACCTCAAACGTCAGCTGCGATTCGTCAAACGACAGGAAATGGGCGCGATCAAAACGCGTGTCCGGCACGCCTTCAATGATGCGTTGCACCATGCCGCCAATCTGCCGCACTTTCTCCGCCGGCGTGCCGTAATTAATCCCGAACTTAAACACGATGCGTCGCTGCTGCATGCGTTTGTAGTTGTGGATGGTTTGCTGCAGCAGAATAGTGTTGGAGCAGACAATCTGTTCGCCGCCGAGACTGCGCAGCCGGGTGGTTTTCAGGCCAATGTGCTCAATGGAGCCAGCGATGTCGCCGAACACAATAAAGTCGCCGTGCTCAAAGGGCTTATCGAAGCCAATCGCCAGCGAAGCGAACACATCGCTCAGCACCGTCTGAATCGCCAGCGCGATGGCGATACCGCCGACGCCGAGGCTGGCCACCAGCGCGGTGATATTGATCCCCATATTGGAGAGGATCGCCAGCAGCATCATCACCCACACCACGACGCGTAGCAGAATGCCAAGGATCACCGTGGTGACCGGATTGCGCACGTGCAGCGGATCGCGCAGCAACGAGTGCAGCCACAGGCGAATGCCGCCGTCAATCCACAGCGTGAGCTGCAGAATCAGCGCCAGGAACCAGCCGTGGGCGATGGCGACGCTCCAGCTGTCCGGCAGATCGACAAATTTCAGCGTTATCAACAGCGAGAAGATCAGCAGCAGCAGCTGACTGGTGCTGCGCAGAATCTCCACCAGAATGCCGGTGAAGCGCACGTGGCGCTGTTCGCTGTAGTGGGCGATGCGGTTAGAGACAAAACGAATAACGGTGCGCAGCAGCCAGTAAACAATCAGCGTGCCGAACACAATGATGGCGCTATTAATCCAGAAGTTTTGATTGAGAAAGATAAGTTGTAAACGATGGGCAGAAAGCCAGTTTTCCATTGGGGAGAATCTCCTTGCTGGGAGCCGGTGAAAAGAATGTGCAAGGAGAAAGCATAGACTACGCTGGCGTCGCGCGGGACGCCGGCGGTTTACTGGAAGCGATTGGCCTTGTCGCGCGCCAGCCGCTCCAGCGCAAAAATCACCTGCTGCAGCTGACGCTCCTGCACTGGTTCGATGGCGGTAAAACGGAAGCTGAGTCGCGGCGTGATGCGGGTTTCGTTCTTGCTGGTCACGGTGCTGCGCTCGCCGATGTGCAGCAGCTGTGCGGTCACTTCGAACTGGCCATATTCGCCCAGCTCAACGCGCAGCTTTTTGAAGGTATCGCCACGATTAAGACCTTCCGGCAGCGCCTCATCCAGCAACACGCCGACGCCGCCGAGCGACAGATCCTGCAGGCGAAAGCGCGCGGTGCTGCCGTCCGGCCACTGGCTGTGGCAGTAGAATACTGGTTCGAGCGGCGCGTTGACGCGAAAGAATTCCCGGCGCTGAATCTGCCACACCAGGTCGGGCAGCGCGGCGGCAAAGGCGGGCAGGCCGTCATAATCGATGCGGGTTAATCCCTGCAGCCCAAACTCCACTTTGGCACCGTGGGTTTCGGCCGCAATATTCACTTCGCCACCCTGCAGTGCCAAATCATTGTCCAGCGCGTTGCTGCCGAGATCAAAAACCACCCGATCTTCATCCGCGGCCAGCAGCCGGCTGATGAACTGACCACGGGAGAAATTGACCATCAGCAGGGTTTGATAACGCAACAAATCCTTCATCACGTTCAACACCGCCAGCGTACCGCGCTTGAGATATTGTTCTTTATCGGCGTCTTTCACGTCCTGCTCCACCTGTCCGATTGCTATTTTACGAGTGCCACTGCTCTTCGTCGGTTATCGACCGGGGCGGTAAAAGCTTTAGCCGGCGTGAACGAATTCATCATGATGTTGATGTAGCAGAGAAAAAATTCCCGGCTATACTTAGCGCGATGAACACCTTGATTCATAACGTAAGGAGCAGCAAATGGGTATTCTTTCATGGATTATTTTTGGTCTGATTGCCGGGATTATCGCTAAATGGATCATGCCAGGTAAAGATGGCGGCGGATTTATTTTGACCGTGGTACTCGGGATTGTCGGTGCGGTGGTGGGCGGCTGGATCAGTACCCTGTTCGGCTTTGGCCGGGTTGACGGCTTCAACTTTGGCAGCTTTGTGGTCGCGGTGATCGGTGCCATTGTGGTGCTGTGGATCTACCGTAAAGTCCGCAGCTGACGCCAAATCACGATTCAACAAGATCCGCAGTCCCGTCCGGGGCTGCGGATTTTTTTATGTCGTCAGAAATCGTAGCCGATTGTGGCGGTCAGCGTCCGCTCGGCGCCGCGATAGCAGTAACCGGTGCCGTAGCAGGCTGCCAGATACTTTTTATCCGTCAGATTGCGGGCATTCAGCTGCAGCCAGGCACCTTTCAGGCTCGACTGCCACGCGCCCAGATCGGCGCGCAGCGAGGCGTCAAACAGGGTCACCGACGGCAAACGGGTGGTGTTTTCGTTATCGGCCCACTGGCGGCCAATATAGCGCACCCCGGCACCCGCGCTCAGGCCGTAATCAAACTGATAATGCCCCCACAGCGACGCCATGCTATTTGGCGTGACGTAAGGCGTATGGCCATCGTTGCCGTCCACGGAATCCTTAAAGCGCAGATGGTTGAGCGTATAACCGGCAATGGTGCTGAACCGTTCGGTCAGTTGGCTGCGCGCCTCCAGTTCAATGCCCTGCGCATGCACTTTGCCGGACGGGGTGTAGGTGCCGTCCTGCACGTTACGGTTGGCCACATCGTTCTGCGTAAGATCGTACAGGGCCACGCTGTAGAGATCGCGCGTGCCGTTCGGCTGGTATTTCACCCCGGCTTCATACTGCTCTGAGGTGGTCGGTTTCAGCTGATTCCCGTCGGGATCGGTCAGCGAAGCCGGGGTAATCGCCTGGCTCCAGCTGACGTACGGCGACACGCCGTTATCAAAGGCGTACAGCAGCGCGGCGCGGCCGCTGACGTGATCGTCCTGACGACGACTATTGCCATTCTCTGACACGATGCGGTCATAGCGACCAGACAAATCCAGATGCCAGCGCTGCCACGCCATCTCATCCTGCAGATAGAGGCCGGTCTGGTAATAGCGGCGCGTCTGCGCTGTCCAGAGGTAATCCGGCTGGCTGCCGATGGCCTCGCCGCTCCAGGCATTCAGCGGTGAGGCAGCGCCGCTGGCGTCGCTCAAATCATTTTTATAGCGGTGATACTCCGCGCCGAGCGTGACGCGATGCTGCAGCGCACCGCTGGCAAACTCCGCCTGCAGCTGGTTATCGGTCGCCCATGCGCTGAGCGAAGAGCGCTCACCGGAGTAGTAGCGGTTGAGCAGGTCCGGATTGTCGCTGTTCCAGCCAATCTGGTACACCTGATCAAGCGCCACGTTGGAATGGCTGTAGCTGCCGGTGCTGTGCACCGACCATACCTCATCGAAACGGTGCGAGAAGTCGTAGCCGTAAATCTGCTCATGACGTTTGAACTGATCCAGCGCGCTGTCGCCCTCATAGAAGCCGTCGCTCAGCCAGCGGCCATTGTGGCTGTACAGCGTGCCTTCCGCCGGCACCGAGCCGTGATAGCCGCCTGAGGGATCTTTTTCCAGATAAGCACGCAGCAGCAGGCTGGTGTCTTCATCCGGCTGCCACAGCAGCTGGGGTGACAGCGCGTATTTCTCTTCGCGCGTGTGGTCGTACTGGGTATCGCTGTTGCGCGTGATGCCGGTCAGGCGGTACGCCCATTGATCGTTAATCGCATCGGTGTAATCAAAGGCGGCGCTGTTGCTGGCATTGCTGCCGGTGGCGAAGCGTAAATGGCCCTGTGAAGCAAACTGCGGCCGCTTCGTGACCATGTTCACCAGCCCGCCCGGCACCGTCTGACCATAAAGGGCAGAAGAGGGGCCTTTAATTACGTCGATGCGGTCAAGGAACCAGTTATCCACCTGCAGGATGTTGAAGCTGCCGCCGTCGCTCATCACGCGCAGACCGTCAAGGAAGGTGTTGTCGACGTCACCGCCGTGGAAACCGCGCAGCGAGATAGTGTCGTAACGCGTGGCCGCGCCACCAAAGTTGGTAAAAACACCCGGGGTATAGCCCAGCGCCTGGTTCAGATCCTGCGCACCCTGATCGTCAATCTGCTGACGCGTCACCACGGAAATGGACTGCGGCGTGGTGACGAGTGGACGATCGCTTTTCGTGGCGCCGCTGCGGGTGGCGAGATAGCCCGCCGTAGGCGAGGTGGCGCTCTCCTGCGGCTGTGCGGTGACCACCAGAGAGGGTTCGGCTACGCCGAGTGCCGGAAACGCCAGCGCCAGCGCGCACAGCAGCCGGCCACGGTTGAGGGGGAACAGCGCGGTCATAATGATTCCTTTGGCTGAGAACAAAAGCCGCACCACACCAGCGCGGCGGTTAATGATGAGAAAAAGAGTCATTTTAAGATTGAGAATTATTATCTTTTAGTAAGGGGTGTTTCAAGATGTAAAAGATAAGTAATGGAAAAGTGTGATGCGCAGGGGGATGCCGCAGCGCCGGGCGTGGCCATCGCCTGGCTGTGGCATCGGGCCTGAGAAGCAGGTGCGCACGGCGGCGCACCTGACGTCAGGGTTATTTCGCCGCGTTTAGCGTCGGCATTGAGGGGATGTCGCGTGTGCTGTTACAGGTTTTATCTTTCGGACAATACTTATCCAGCAGCTTCAGCGTTACGCCGTTGGTCCAGCCAAAACCGTCCTGCAGCGGATACTCGCCGCCACCACCACCGCCCAGCTGGGCGCCGTCGACCACATACTTCTCAACCAGCTTGTGCTCGCGATCGTAAGTATGCTGCACATTTTGCAGGAAGCGCTGACCAATCTGCTGCGCCAGCTGGTTCTGCTTATAGTGCTCCAGACCTTCGACCGCTACCCACTGCAGCGGGGCCCAGCCGTTAGGCGCATCCCACTGCTGGCCGTTGTTTACCGTCGTGGTGACCAGCCCGCCCGGTTTCAGCAGCTGTTTTTCCACGGCGGCGGCGGTACGTTCAGCCTGTTTGTCGCCCGCCAGCTGCATATACAGCGGGAACAGCGTGGCGGCGGTGAGCTGATTGTGCACCTGCTTTTTCTGGAAATCGTAGTCGGCATACCAGCCCTGTTTGTCATCCCACAGGTAACGATTGATCGCCGCCTGGCGCTTCTCTGCATCCGCCGCAAACTGCTGCGCTTTATCATTCTGTTTTGCCAGCTTCGCGGCTTTCGCCAGCGTCTGCTCCAGGTGGAACAGCAGGCTGTTGAGGTCCACCGGGGCCAGCTGGGTGGTGCGAATCGAGGCCAGATTGTGCGCATCGGTGAACCAGCGTGAGCTGAAGTCCCAGCCCGAGGCGGCGCCCGCGCGCAGATCGCGATACACCTGTTGTTTATTGCGCTCAGGCGCTTTTTTCGCGGTGTTGACATCGTCCAGCCAGGATTCGGTGCGCGGCACGTCACGGTCATCCCAGTAGCGATTGAGCAGGGTGCCGTCGCTCAGCTTCACCACGCGCTTGCTCGCCTGGCCGGCAGCCACCTTATCGCTGTCCGCCATCCAGTAGTCATACTCTTTTTGCAGCTGCGGCAGATACTGGCGGTAAACGTCGTCTCCCTTGTGGCTGGCCAGCAAATCCACCATCAGGCTGAAGAACGGCGGCTGCGAGCGGCTGAGATAGTAGCTGCGGTTGCCGTTAGGGATGTGGCCGTACTTGTCCAGCTCGCTGGCGAAGTTGTCCACCATATCCTGCACCCGATCCCAGTGGCCGCTCTCTGCCAGCCCGAGCATGGTGAAGTAGCTGTCCCAGTAATAGACTTCGCGGAAACGCCCGCCTGGCACCACGTACGGTTTCGGCAGTGGCAGCAGCGAATCGTACTGGCTGGCCGTTGGCGTGCTGCGCGTCAGCACCGGCCACAGACCATTGATGTGCGCGCGCAGGCTCTGGCCGGCGGGCGGCACGTATTTATCCTGCGCTTTGGGCAGGGTGAAGTTGGTATCCACGAAACGCCTGAGATCGAAATTACGCTGATTTTTCTGCATCTGCCAGTCGGCGAGAATCGACGCCGGGTCATATTTGGGGACCGCATCGGCAAAGGTTTTCTGGTCCGGATAAAATCTGGCCTGCTGCACGGCACTGAATAGTGGGCCGAGTCGCACATCCGGCGGCTGCGGCTGGGCGCTGAGCATGCGGCTGTTATCCTCAGCGTGCACAGCAGACGCGCTCAGCAGCGCCGCGCTGAGCAATAGGGTAAGACGCGCAGGCGTAAACACTACATTTTTTATCATCGGTTTTTCTCCTTGTCCGAAAAGGTGGTGCGCTAACGCATTGACCACCCGAACAACTTTAGACGTTAACGCGCCGCTTAGCCTTTTGCAGCGGCGGAAATGTGAAGCCTTCGCGATTAATCGCCGGAAAATTGCGGTGCCGCGCGGGTTTTTACTTGCCCTGCGCCGCTATTTGACTGAGGCTGAAAGAAAAAAAGGAGAGCAGTATGGAGATCATCTGGTATCACCCGTCACTGAATCCGCAGCCGTGGCTGGACGGCATGCGCCAGCGACTGCCGGAAGTGCGCATCCGCCAGTGGCAGCCGGGCGACAGTGCGCCTGCCGACTACGCCATTGTGCGATCGCCGCCGGTGGAGATGCTGGCGGGACGGGCGTTGCGTGGCGTATTCGCCATGGGGGCCGGCGTGGACGAAATTTTGCGGCAGCTGCGCACGCACCCTGAGATGCTGGCTGACGCGGTGCCGCTCTACCGGCTGGAAGACACCGGCATGGCACGCCAGATGCAGGAGTATGCGAACTGGTGCGTGCTGGGCTGGTTCCGCCGCTTCGCCGACTATCACCAGCAGCAGCGACAGGCGCTGTGGCAGCCGCTGCCGGACCGTGAACGTGCTACTTTTACCATTGGCGTGCTGGGGGCAGGCGTGCTTGGCCGCAGCGTGCTGGAGAGCCTGCGCCAGTGGGGCTTTCCGCTGCGCTGCTGGAGCCGCTCGCCGAAGCAGATAGCGGGGGTCACCACCTTTCATGGCCGCGACCAGCTGGCGGATTTTCTCGCTGACAGTCAGGTATTAATTGATTTGCTGCCCGCCACGCCGGAAACCAGCAACCTGATCGATGGCGCCTTTCTCAGCGCGCTACCGCGCGGCGCCTGTTTCCTCAACCTCGCGCGCGGTGCGCACGTGGTGGAGGCCGATCTGCTGGCGGCGCTGGAGAGCGGTCAACTGGCCGCCGCCGCGCTGGACGTATTCCAGGTGGAACCGCTGCCGGCCGCGAGTCCGCTGTGGTCTCATCCGCGTGTCATGATTACCCCGCATAATGCCGCCACCACCTTGCCGCATGAGGCGATGGACTATATCGCCGGTGCCATCACGGCACTGGAGCAGGGCCAACAGCCGCGCGGTCTGGTCGATCGCCAGCGTGGCTATTAATTCAGCAGAGGAGAAGAGGATGTATCCCGTCGATTTACATATGCACACCGTGGCCAGCACCCATGCTTACAGCACGCTGCACGATTACGTCGCGCAGGCGAAACAGAACGGCCTGAAGCTGTTCGCCATTACCGATCACGGTCCGGACATGGCCGATGCGCCGCACTACTGGCATTTTGTGAATATGCGCATCTGGCCGCGCGTGATTGACGGCGTCGGCGTGCTGCGCGGCATTGAAGCCAACATCAAAAATCAGCAGGGTGAGATTGATTGCAGCGGGCCGATGCTGGATGCGCTGGATTTGATTGTCGCCGGCTTCCATGAGCCGGTCTATGCGCCGCGCGACAAGGCCCACCACACCGAAGCGATGATCGCCACCATGGCCAGCGGACTGGTGCACATCATCAGTCATCCGGGCAACCCGAAATTAAAAAGTGAACACTAAATGAAAAGTAAGCTGTTTTCATACATACGTTGGTCAAGTGCCGTGCAGGGGAAGAACGGCGGGACGACTGAAGAACGCCAGTTAGAGGGTGCAAGAAGGTATGCTCTTAAACATGGCTATGAACTGGTCACTATGATCGACGCTGGCGTTTCTGCGTTCCGTGGAAGAAATGCAGCACGAGCGTCTAACAGTACTTCCAAAGTAGGTGAGTTAGGTAAGTTCATAGATGCCGTAGAAGAAGGGCTGATACCAAGAGATTCAGTACTCTATGTAGAGAGCCAGGATCGCATATCAAGAAGCGACATAATTACTGCAAACAAACTGTTCCTTCAGTTGCTTGATTTAGGGATAACCATAGTTACAGGTATAGATGAAAGAAGTTATTCAAAGGAATCGGTAAACACGAATCCCTTCGACCTGATGTACTCGATAATGTTGTTCAGTAGGGCCAACGAAGAGTCTAATACTAAAAAAAATAGGGTGGAGGATAATGCTTTAGAAAGGATTAAAAGATTCAAATCTGGACTGCCTACAACAATCAAAAGTGTTGGTTCTCATCCATTCTGGATAGATGCAAGTACTGCATATGATGAACAAGTACGCAAACATCCTCAGTACTGGCAGGTAGCACAGTACGCTATGGAACTATTCTTAGAAGGGGCTTCTGCCTTTAAGGTTTGCAAAGAACTTAACACACGATTCCCTGAAGGCTGGAAAGGTAAAATGTGGTCAGTACCAAATGTGCGAAAGTTACGTACTAATCCGGCTGTTTATGGATTACGTATCTTAAGCGTAAAAGGTATTGAATATAAGCTTGAAGGTTATTATCCGGCGTTGGTTACAGAAGCAGAGTTTGCACGGTTACAGGACATTCAGCAAAACAACAAGTACATAACTACAGGCGAGAAAAATCAGATAAATTTGATGGCGGGTCTTCGCCTTTTCAGATGTGGTCATTGTGGCTCTACAATGATGGCAATGAGGCATAAAGATACAATTAGATACCTCTGTGAAAAAGGTAGGGCTGCTGGCAACTTAAAAAGTAAAGATGATAAACTTAAGAAATTAAAAGGTTGTCGTACTTGGTCATTAAGTGGTGAGTTAGTCGAGCATACCTTAATGTATGCTGTCACATACGCTTTCATCTATAAGAATAAAGATAATAAAGAAAAAGTAGATTATGAAACCCAAATAAATGAAACCAATGATAAGATTGTTTCTGTGACGGCAAGGATTACTAACCTGACTGAGTTGATAAGTGCTGGCTTAGGAAATGTAGCTGAAGTTGTTGAAAGCATCAAAAAGTTAAATGAAGAAAGACAAGTACTAAACTTGCATCTTGATAAACTACAGCAAAATAACCTTCTTCAAGAGAGTAGCCACTTTGAAGAACTTATGATGAACTACTTTGAAACTATTCAATGGCCGATTATCGAAACGGTTGACCATCCTGAAAGGGTTAAGATTAGAGAAATCGTTAGAAGTACTATAGATAAAGCCGTAGTTTGGAAAGCAGATAAGAAGATAACGATTTATTACGTTACTAAAGACGGTACAGATTTCACGTTTGAAGCAGGGGATGAAAAGGATGAATGGCGTTTTTATTTTGGTGTGCCAGATTTGGTTAAGCGGTCAGATGGTTTTGAGCAAGCCAAACAAGCATTAGAAATGAACAACGAACTATTTGATAAGATACTTGCACTCAAAAATCAAGAAGCTGAAGCAGCAGGTCATGCTCTCAAAACTGTTGTTAAAGCACTACAGGTAGTTGGTTATCCAGCAATAGACGGTAAGTTATTCTGGCCTCGCAAATAACAAAAAAACCCAGTACCTTACAGTACTGGGTTTTTTATTTTCTTTTATTTTAAAGATTAGCCTTTCCCTCTTCTTTAAGTACATCCAATAAAGAGTACCAACGCTCACCAAACTCATACGGCTTAATGCCAAAAACTTGCTTGATGCGACGATCTGTCCATCCTTTACGCATGATCAGATTTTGATGTTGAATCATGTCGTCATCAATGTTGATGTACATGTAAGCCTTCTCTTGCTGTAAAAGACTCAGAAAGTACACGATGTTGTTGAACTTGATATTCAGATCAAAGTCCTTGTTGAACTTAGAACCTTCATATAGACCATATGTACCAAACACCTCATCTTCGTCGAAGTAATCAGATACTACAACTGAATCTTCTTCATTAATAGAAAACTGGTACGTACCAACATCGCTATCTTTATCGCATAAGTATAATTTCGATTGGTTTTCATCATCAGTATTTAATACGCAAACGGAAGTGCTCATATAGCCAACCATATTCTTTTTAATGTATCCTTCAACTTTTGGGTATACGGAGGCCATAACTGTAGCGTTAGAAGATGTATTCATCGTAATTACCTTTTTAATCAAATATTATTAGAGTTAATGCTGTGTTAAAACATTTTGTGTTAATTTTACTAAGGATGATTTAAGATTCCAGAATCTATTAAATTCTATACACTTCTTAGCATTAATTACTCTTGGCTTTTTTGATTCTCTTCCACTCTTTTTCAACAACTTTCTTTATCACTTTTTGATTATCAGCAGTCATGCTGATTCTAACCATCATTTTTTTCATTTCATCATAGTTGATTCTAAATGAATCCTCATCCAATTTTATTAATACTGTTTGGAGCGGTGTAAGTTTCCCAACAGGAACAATCTTGTTGAATAGGCACTGTACTAACAAAGTATTGTCGGTCATTTCATTTTTCCAAATGTTAAATTTTGCTGTGATTGCTGCTGTGAGAAAATAATAGGTGATTAAAGCTAAAAAAAATAACGATTAATTCTAAACAGAACCAAAAAAATTTACAGAAAGCTGTTTGCTATAACCCTCTGTTTTTAATGTCTTTTGTCCTAAAAATTACTGAAAATAGAAAAGATATATCAATGGCGGTATTTCACCAGTAATCAAGACTGAAGTATTAGTACTAAGTACTTGAGGATATAACATTAAGTTCCAGTACTTCACAATCATAGTACTGGCTTCTTATTAATCTAATTTTGTTTCACGTCCTGCTTCAACATCGCAAATAATGATATTAATCCATTGCTCTAAAGCTTCAATGATTTCAGAGGTTAATTCTGTATCCATAAGTGCGTACTGCAATTGATCAATCTTCCCTAATTGCCATGCACGATGTGCAGCCTCTGGAGTACTGAACAACCCTAAGTGGGTTTGCTTACCATTAATTTTACAATGTGCTTGGTATGGGTTTTTACTACTTTTCGAAATGCTAACACCTAATGGAAGTACTACAGAATTATCAGCATTACCACGACTGTTTGACTTTTTACCACGTAAGATATTATTGATATGTGCAGGGACGAACATACAAGTGTCAGCACTATAAAGGTTAGAGTAGGGTACTTTTAAATCCTTATCTAAATGCCAATTTGGTTTGTAGCCTTGCATGAAATTAGCAATGTATAATTCGCGGTTGTTGATCCATGCAGTATCAATAGCGATGTGCTGATAGTTCTTGTTAGCTTTACAGCGAAGTACCATAGAGTTATATGCACGTACTGCTTTATCACGAAGGGTGAGTTTTCTTTTCATATGAAATCCTTTTCATAGTTAGGTTTTATCTTGTGTAGTATTTATGGCCAATCATCCATGAAGTGCCATAAATAGAGTTATTTTTTGTTGTTTAGTTTAGTTAGGAACTTTTCGAATTGTACATTGATGTAATTAGAAAGTTCTTCATTGAGATTTATTCTTTTAATAAAGTCTTCAACTTTTTCTGGTTGAATATTTATACCCATTTTTTCATTTTTCTTCATTAGTCGTTTAAATTGTGTTTTGTATGCATTCCACGCTAATTGTTGTTCCTCAGTTAATTTAGGTATAGGGCCAGGTTTTGTGGCTTTTTTATGAGTTATATTCAAATCGATATATGTAGGATTATTTGATATAAAACGTGCTTGATCCTCGCTAACAACATATACAACCATTTTTTCAGTACTATCTCTACGACGAATACCGCCACGACAAATAAATTGGAAAAGTACTGAATATTCCCTTTCTGTTTTGATTTGATTACTTGTAAATCCGAATAACTTTTTATAGGTATTAATTTCAGGAGTTGTGCCGTTCATGCAGCTAAACCATGCACAAGTATTCATATGCTGGAGAGTATTAATACCACGTAAATTTGGTGAGTACTTTTCACCAACATCAAGAGTAATATTTGTATTTTCCGTATAATAAAGCTTGCTTTCATTACTATTGATATACGCTACCATATTATTAAGTAGATTCTTGCCTTCTACATCTTCTGTATATCCCTTTGTTAAACCAAACTTCAAGCTTGTACTTGGGACAAAATAACGTACATCCAAGCGGTTTGTATCAATGTTAGCTTTACCAGTAAAGTTTACTTTTACAAAATAACTCTGATTGTACTGGTACAATAAACTTGAATCGAAATCATTTGCCATATAACAAATATCTAAACTGCAATAGTCTGAAAGGTCATGCCATCCAACTAATGTAATAAATCTCTTTTGATCTTCTTTGGGAGGGTTATTAGCATAATCATTGTTTACAGCTAATTTGTTAAAGCCACGCATCAATGATTTAAGCTTAGTTATGATATGTACTACTTCATCACTCATTTCAGGTGTAGCTTCATTAAGTACTACATTATCAAAGTGTGCATTATGTACGGATATAAATTGGAAAACTGTCTCATTGAAGATAGTACTCCAATTGTCGTAATCGTTTAGTGCAATGCCAGTAAAGTAATTCTTTGAAAATTCAATGCAATCGTCCATCCATGTTTTATGTTTTTTCAATTCACTTGGAGCTAACAAATAAAACATGCGTTCAGTGATTAGTAATACACGTACTGAATCATCACGCAAGGCAGTACGAATATCTTGAATGAGATTTTCGTTTTTGCTATCTGTATTGAGTAGTTTGACGTGTTCACCAATAAGAGATAAAGCTTCATTGGTTTCTTCTTGAAGTTTCATTGTTGGCTGCACAATCAGATGTTTGACATCTTTATATGTTTTAATAACTTCACTAATCATGTAGTGAGTTTTACCAGTGCCAGGTTGAGTACTAATATAGTTTATCATTAGATATTCCTTTATCTGTTAATGTATGAAGTATTTATCGCAGGCGAACAAAAACCCTCAATAATGAGAGTTTTTCTTCATATTTTATTTGTTTTTTTTCATTGATTCTTCAATGAGGCTTTGAACTGCTGCTGACATAGATCTAAAGCCGTAGCTATCGGTTAATTTTTCGAGGTGTTCCCGCTGTTCAGTAGTAATACGGCAGGCAATTCGTTCAATTTTGTTCTCTTCTGTAATTGAGTTCCTGTTCATGTTTGACTCCTTTGTTTAATATTAGTATAGGACATAAATTTTTTTTGTTTCAGGATTATTTGTAGTATTTATGGTTGTCCTGATTAAAAGGCATTGAAATGAATTCAATTCGGGTTGAGATTTGATTGCATACAGGGAATGTCGAATTTGCAGACATGTGTTGATTGTGTCGAATAATTCCTTAATAAAAATTATATAAGGATCTTTTCGACATAAAATTAAAAACGAGTACATTTCTTGTTGTACGAGCGACAGCGAGAACAACGAGAGATGTAAGAGAAGAGGGATGTAATCCCTCTTTGAATGTTAAAACCTATATAGGTAGATTGACGTAGGTGTTTCCCTGACAGGAAACCCCAACGGCTTTTGTTAGTACATCTCGCTGACGCTCACTGTACTAACAACGCATTTTTTTTGATCTGTACTTGATAGGTACTGAATTGCTCTCGCTTTTCATATGTACAACTCAAAGACTTCTACTCAATGGACAACTACTCAAAAAAGGAATTCAAATGAGAGAATTAGATATTACCCTCAGTAATGGGGTGTTTACATATGAGAGCAAAACAGAACGTATTACAATGGATCATGGACTCACTTATGTGGTTTGCAATGCAGTTTATGGAGACATCTACATTGTGAAGTACTCAAAAAGGGAACAGGAACCAGATGTATTAAATACAAACATACTTGAACTGCCTATTGATGATGACACTGATTGGAGGGATTACGCATTCAATATTAGCACAATAAATGGAATTGATACTGATTGGTTGAGAATTATTGTAAGGGATCTCTTTCGCTTCATTGACTACATCAACACATACATAAAAGTACTCCCAAGAAAGTACTGAGGAATCGCCTATGGCTTCTTACAAAGCAATGATTTTAATAGTACTGCTTTCTGTCTTTTCTGGATGGAAAGCAAATACGTACTACACAGGTTATGAAATGAACCTCGAAAAAAACGTTACTGCATCTATCAAAAAAGAGATCAGTGATATGCAGTACCAACAAGCAGAACAACTAACAGCAAAACTCAATGAGTTAAAAGATCAGGATTTTAAGGTACTCAGGGACTCACAGACGATCATTGAACGGCCTATCTATTCACAGCAATGCATTGAGCAAGAGGGCATAGAGCTATTGAAGCGGTACAAGGAGGCGAGCAATGCACTACGTGACAAGAAGCCTTAAGGCTGCTCTCATCGGCGTTGCTCTACTACTGACTGCCTGTAGTACTCCAGTACAAGTAGCCCCTGTAATCGAACAACAATCACTTCTACAGCCATGTAGTAATGACACGCCAATACCTACAGATACTTCCGGTAAAGCCCTCATGCAAGCCCTGATTGAGTACCAAGGCATCTATAGCGAATGTGCAACAAGGAACGATGCACTGATAAAGACCATAAAAGGACTTAGACAATATGACAAAAAAGTATGATTCGAAATTCGAACAACAAATAGATAAGCAGTTTCCGCAATTAGAATACCATCCTGAAAATACTATCCAATACACAATACCTTCCCGTTACGAGCCAGATTTCAAGTTCTGCACTGATACTAAAACTTACCTCATTGAATCTAAGGGCAGATTCCGTACCAGTACTGAGGCAGCCAAATACAAACATGTACGTGAAGTACTTCCCGCTGATCACGAAATAGTATTTTTATTCATGAAAGCTAATACCCCTATGCCTAATGCAAAAAAGCGTAAGGACGGTACTAAGCAGACTCAGGAAGAATGGGCTACTAAGAACGGCTTCCGTTTCTTTTACACGCAAAACCTAAAAGAATTGATAAATACTCCGTGATATTAAATTAACTAACGGAGTTTATAAAAATGGATGAATACGAGTACGAAGATGATTTTGAAGATACATATTACCTTCCAGATAGCAATGATGAATTAACAGGTGAATTGAAATGGACTGATGAAGCTGTTCATAACTACAACTTCTACGGGGATTACAATTAATATGGAAGAATTACAAAGGGAACTTGAAAGAAAGTTACTGATGCAAGGCTATGAGAAAGACCTGCTTCAAGCTTCAGGTAGTTACGAAAGGGCAGCGAAAGGAAACGGTTCAGTACTGGACTTACCAAGAGGGAAGCAATTCTTCCTTGAAACATTCAGTACTGTACAAACCTTTCTGTATGAATCCATCGAAAGCGAATTGAAGAAAGCCCGTAAATCAAAATTCTATACAGCTCTTATTGAAAAGCAGTCTTTGATGTACCAGAAGGATGTGACAAACGCAGCGAAGTACTCTTTGTTTGTTCCTCGTTATGAAAACCCAATTACTTTGCTGGCGTACTTCATAACAAAAGAACTAACTAAGTTGATGGTAAGAGAGAATATTGTACTAACTGTTTTTTGCAGAAAGATCGCCAACTATTATATGCAAAGCTACAACTTCTTTGGCGAAGCTCCAGATGATGCTCTTGCTGGCGTAATCCAACTGGTAAGAATTTACGTTGCAACCGATTACTGTAAGTACTTCGAAACTCAAAACTTATCAGACGGGATAATTATCAAGATTAAACCAGAGTTCAGTACTCTACAGATCAGCAAAGAAGAACTACTGAATACTATTGAAGAAAGCCATGCCGCGTACAAACCTATGCTTGTTCCGCCGCTACCTCATAGCAACCTACTCGATCACGATGGCGGTTATCTGGAAATTAAATCTCCAGTACTCAAAAATCCTGAGTGGGCTGAAGTAAGACAGTACAAGTTCACAAGTGACAACGAAGGCAAGATGTTCTTCGATACCATCAATAAAATGCAGAGTACTGAATGGGCTGTTAATACTGAGTTCCTTTATTGGATGAAGCAATGCAAACATCCATCAGTAATGAAGTACTTTAATAACAACATCAAGAAGATGCAGATCGAACTAAACAAGCAGGTTAAAGAGATTAATGCCCAGGTTGCAAAACTCCAGAAGAAAGCGAAAACCAGTAACTATCTCAGTACTCAAACGAAAGATGAGGATGTGAAGACGCAACACATTAGTGATGCACTTAACGCTAATGATGAAATCGACAAACTGAGCGAAGAACTGGTGAACGCTACCAGTACAGTAGGTAAAGCACGGGGATGGGAACAGACGTTAACGGATGTTGAGTTCTTCAGCCAGTACGAGAAGTTTTATCACCCTGTGTTCTGTGATAACCGTGGCCGTGTCTATACCTACAATACGTCTCTGTCATTCCAGGGTAACTCACTCGCTAAGGCACTGGTACGAAGTTTCAGTACTGATAGGCTTACCGATAGCGGCGTATACCAGCTTCAGGTACTGCTTGGTGGGATGATTGAGGGATTCAGTAAGAAGAGTACCAACGCACGGTACAACCGCGTACAGGAGCTACATGAGGCATTCACAAAGTGTATCGAACACAGTGATTACAGTGTGATTGATCTGCTTGATGAAGATGAAGTACTACAGGCACTGAACATCATGTACACGCTCTATATGCACAACAAAGACAGTACTTACCAAACCGGCATACTCGCCTACATCGACGCTACCAGTTCTGCAATCCAGATACAGGCGTTAGTACAGAAATGTTCTAAGGCAGCGGGGCTAACGAATCTGTTACCTAACAGTACTGATGAACTGCCTGATGCATACAAAGCCGTAGCTGATACCTGCAAAGCTATGTGTACTGAAATCGCCGCTCAAAGCGATGAAGAGATAAATACAATGCTAAAAGCGTATTACCAAATACACGAACCAGAAAAGCTAAATTACATGGGGAACTAAGGATAGTTCCCCATTCATAACTAAGGACGGGGTACATGGATATTAATCACCTGCAATTAAAATTGATCGAATCTTGCCGTAATAAAAAACTATCAGTAGAACAGACATTGAGTACTTTAATCGCTCAACGTGACTTGTGCATTAAAATGACTGAACATGCCGATGAAGTATTTGCACGTAAAACATTTAAGAAATCAGTGATGGTCATTACTAACTATGGCGGCACTCAAAGAACATCAAGACAAGACGTAATAAGCCAGCTTAAAACATTTGATGATGGCTTTATCTACTCACTTACTCCTTCTGAAATAACCATGATGACCAATATGATATTCTGGTCAATGGAAGAAGGTGTACCAAGTGCTATGAAATTTCTTGGGTACTTTCGTAAATTGCTGGCGTTTGTACTAAAGAATAAAGATGTAATTGAGTTCGTGAATCCGCTTAATAACTTCCCCGTAGTACTAAGAGTTTATGAAGAACAATCGATCTCTCTAAGCTACAAGGTACACGGGAAGACGCTAACCAGCCGTATCAACAAGAAGACCAGTACTACCAACAAACGCAAGACTACCAGTAGTTCAGTACCATCCATCATACACAGTGCCGATGCTGCACTACTGCACCTTATCAAACACGGTATGTTAGAAGCAGATATGGCCTACATTCACGACTCCGTAGGCGTACATCCCAACAACATTGAAAATACTAAGACTGCCGTAACCAACTCACTACTGGCTGTGGCAAAAAATGAGTACTTCGAAAACCTCAAAGATCAGTTACTGGATGGCATACCGCCAGAAGCAGTACCAGATGAGCTAAAGCAAGTACCTACTGAAGATACATGGGATACCTGGGAAGAAGACCTTAAAACGGCATATAACGCTTATATGTAATTAAAGCCGCCTACTTAATGGATTAGATGAAAAGGAGAACTCACATGGACACATCAATCATTAAGCAGCGGTTTATCAATTTGAAATTATCGACTGATATTACCGTTCCCAAAGAGAGTACTGTGAACGTGTTTTCAGTACTTTCATTAACAGATACTCAAACTCTGGTTATTCAGAATAAATCAGGTGTCACAGTACTTATCAGTGATGATCTCACCAAAGGATCAATTAAAGTACTCGATGAAATAAAAATTACATGCACCAGTTTAGTTCTGCACAATTTAACTCACAGGGATGCAGTATTGAACATTACAATTACAGGATAATAATATGGATAAGGAATATCTAAACGCACTGAGTACTAAAGATGAAGTACTTGATTATGCCAACACATTAGGCATCACAACATTAGTAAAAACTCGCTCACTCAAGAACCTCAAATCAGATCTACAAATCAAGTTTCATCAATCGCTTGCTGATGTAGTTGATGCTGTTAACAGTGTTAGTACTAAACCAATCGAAGGTGAGAATGTAGTATTAGTAATCAAGAACTATGAAGTCATTCAGGTAGTACCTGTCTCTGCACTGGAACAGTACTGTAAAACTATCAATATTCCATATGCCGCCGCAGAATCAATTATCGGTAAAACCTGGTTAAACGTGCATGGGTATTCCTTCAAAGAAGGGTACTAATCATGGCTGAAGAAAATAAAAAGAAACGTACTACCTATGTACAGGACAGAAGCAAAGCACGGAAAGCACGACTCTCACCAAAACTCAATGAAGATACATTACAGATGCAAGCTCGCTATGAGCAGGAAGGATACAAGAATATTGCAGAAATATTATTCCTTATTGCTAATGATGCTTATGAAGACCTTGCAATTACTTTAAAGACGCATGACTTACATAGCGAAGAGTACGAGCGTTCATTTCAGCGTGCTTTAAAAGCAGCGAATAACGCCGCACCATACTTTGCCAAAGCAATACGTTCAAACGTAGAAATTAATAACACTATTGAACCTAACAATGTTGAGGACGCAATTAAAAAATTATTAGATAAAAAATAAAGGGGCGTTAAATGGATTTAACCCTATTGGATCACATTCAAGATATATCAGCATATGTCAGTACTCTCACCAATGAAGAAAAAGTTTCAGTACTGAACTATCTACAAGCCTGTAAGGATTACAGGGAATACAACAAGCTTGAGTTCTTTGAACCTGACCAGTGGCAGGTAGACGCGATCACGTTAGGTAGTACTGAAGATTTCAGGATGGTATGTGCCGGAAACCGCCTCGGGAAGACATACTTTGGTACTTATGAAACTGTCATACATGCTACAGGCCGATACCCTGAAGGATGGACAGGACACCGCTATACCAAACCAATAAACGTACTTGTAATGGGCTGGGACTGGAGCCAGATCAACCGGCCTAAATGTACTGCTGAATGCATACTTGGTACTTCTGATTCACGCGGCAGCGGCTGGATACCAAGACAAGATATAGTAAAGCTTATCCCTAAGACGGGGCTTCAGAACACTGTCAGTACTGTATACGTGAAGCATTATGATGCAGCAGGTGTATGTGACGGTGAAAGCCGCATCACCTTTGATGTGTACAGTGCTGGCGTTGGTACTCTCATGGGAATGGAAATCGACTTTGCGTTACTTGATGAACAAGTACCAGAAGACATTTTCAGCCAGGTTAAGAAGCGTACCTGGACTTCACGCGGTCGAGTACTTTACGTAGCAACGCCAGAGAAAGGACTTGATGAAGTAATCAAACAGTTCTGGGAAGAAGACGGTACTCACCACAGCGGTTTAGTACACGTAACGCTATGGGACAGCAACAGGTTCACCGATGAAGAAAAGGTGAAGATGAATGAGCAGATCGAACCGTGGGCCAGACAGTTCAGTATTGAGGGTATCCCAAGTGCCGGTAGTGGTGCTGTGTTCGCCGGTATCTTAAAGGAAAGCCTACTTGATAATACATTCGAGATCGGTAAGCACTGGAAACGCATGGCCGCAGCAGACTTAGGCTACAGCGATGACATGGTATTCAGTTTCATTGCTTACAATCCCGATGACGGTACTTACTACCTCTATGACGAGAAGTCATACACAAAGACAGATGCAATAATTTGTGCAGCCGGTGTAAGGCCAATGCAGCAGGGATATATACCCATGATCTTACCTACAGATGCAAAGTCTGAAAGGGGATTAGGAGCTACATACCAATCTATCTTTGAAGGTGCAGGATTAATTTTAACTAAAGAATATGCACGTAACTGGTACTTTGATCCCACAGGTAAAGACCGTACTGTTAAATCAGGCATTATATTCATGCGTGAATTAATGCTGTCAGGGAAACTTAAAGTACACCCTAAATGTACTGGATTCTTAAAAGAGTTCAGCCTGTATTCATATGATGAAGACGGAAACTTTATCGACAAAGATAACCATTTCATTGATAGCTTTAGATATAACATCATGGCAATCAATAAGTTTGGCGTATCTGAATACGATCACGAAACAAGAGGTACTAATAAAGTAATCAGTACTAACGAATGGAGTAAGTACACAAACACATACGATACTTACTAACGGAGAAATAATTAAAATGGATTTTAAATATACAGACCTGACTTCAGGTCGAACACCTAATTTATCCTCGGAAAAGTTAGAAGCTTTTGAAGAAGCACTACTGAAGCAAGTACGGGCAGATGTAGAAGATTGCGAAGAGTATCTTGAAGAAAGTATTCGTCCAAAGATTACCGAAAATTGGGGGTACTATAACGGTACTTTGCCTAAGAAGCGTGAAGGCGAACCTTCGTTTGTTGACAATACTTGTACCGCAACAGTTGAACACTATGTAGCAGCATGTATGGATGCATTCAGTAGCGGTGAGTCACTTGAGGTAGTGCCTGATGGCATTACATCACCAGTAACACTGAAAGTAATCAATCAAGTACTCAATGATGTACTGGATAGCGACAACGACAGACAAACCCTTTACCGTGCGTTTTTCAAAGATGCGATGGTAAGTAGTGCCTCTGTCATGCGTCCTATCATTCGTGAAGAGAACAAGATCGAAAAGGAATTCTTCACAGAACAAACACAGGATGTGATTCAGTTCAGACAGGCTCAGCTTGAGTCTGATGATCAGTACGAATCAGTAGAGGTTATCGTTACAGACAGGAAAGACGAACAGATCAGCAATGATATGCCGGTAGAGCCAACATCTCTACTCGGGCAGATGGATGTAACAGGTATCAGTACTGTTATGGAGCAGACTCTTTATACTGGCTACTTTGTTTTAGTCTCAAAAGTAAAAGCAATCAAGATTGAAGCCGTACCTGCT
Source organism: Pantoea sp. SGAir0184 (assembly GCF_043544755.1). NCBI lineage: Bacteria > Pseudomonadati > Pseudomonadota > Gammaproteobacteria > Enterobacterales > Erwiniaceae > Pantoea > Pantoea sp. SGAir0184. The sequence continues at coordinate 2,534,326 of NZ_CP028050.1, read as the reverse complement.
GAAAACTTCATTATCAATAAAGATGCACGTGGTATTAAAGATGCTCGTATTGTTGGTCATAAAGCGATGACAACTATCAGTACTCTATTAGAAATGGGCATTGATGAAGATAAAGTACAGGAAGTTTGGGAGAAGTGTAATGATGACGATGCTGATAGTAATATTGCATCACTATCCCGTAAATCCGGTTTAGTACTGGATAATGATGATGATTCTCTTGACAACTCACAACGTGAGGTAGAGCTATATGAGTTATATATCAAATCATCCGTGGAAGAGACTGTAGGTACTGATAAGGAAATAGCAGTATCAAAACTTTATCAGGTATTTTATTGCGAAGGCGTACTTTTAGCATATCAGGAAACAGATGAAGTACCTTATTGCGGTACTTCACCAATCCCAAGACCTCATATGTTTTGGGGTGAGGGCATGGTTGACCTAACAAAGAGTATTCAGAGTGCCCGTACCGGATTACTACGCCAACAGTTCGTGTATAACGAAATGGCAAGCCGTCCACGCTTTGAGTACAACCCTGAACAGCTTCACAATGTACGAGATATTTTTAACACCAGTCCAGGTACTGGTATTGCAGTAAAAAATCCAGGCACGATCAACCCTATCCAGCTTTCTGCATTGATGGGTGATTCAGCCGGACTACTACAGATGCTCGATACCATGCGTGAATCCGGTACGGGTATGTCGTTTGTTGGTCAGGGCATGTTAGGTGAAGCTCTTGCGGCAGGCTCCAGTACTCAATCAGCCGCAATGATTTTGTCAGAAGGACAGTTAGTACAGAAGAGTGTGATCAACACACTACTCAACGGTGCGATCATTCCTCTTGTCAAAACTCTGTACAACATGTTGCGTGAAAACTTCAGTACATGGGAACTACAGGTAGATGGTGAGCGACTTACTATTAACCCCAACGAATGGCCTGAACTACGTGATGTACGTATCAAGACACCATTGGGTACTACAGCCAAACTTGAACAAAGCCAGAAGTACGGCAACCTTGCACAAGTACTGGCAACGGCTGCACCAGGTACTGAACTCGCTAAGTTAGCCAGTGCAAGTAACATCCGTGCCGCGATGGTGAAGAGTTATGAACTCATGGATATTGCAGATGCTCAGTACTACATGAACGATGACAGTACTATCCAGCAAAAAGACCAGCTCACGCAGCAGCTATCTCAGCTACAACAGCAAATGCAGCAGATGGCTCAACAGCTACAGCAGCTTTCAGATCAGAATCAGGTACTTCAAAGTACTGCGAACAACATGGCTCAGAAGCAGCTTGAACTGGATGAACGTAAGGTTGTGCTTCAGGAGCAGCAAGCTCAGGCAGACATGCAAAACATGGCACATGAGCAGATCCGCAAGCAGGATGAAACCGATGGCAAGTTGCAGAACATGGCTGATAAGCAGGCACTACTTGAGAAAGAAGAAGCTCTTAAAGAAGAAATGGCTCAGGCTGAAATTAAATCTGGAAATAATATTTTCACATCAATTTAAAGGGGGAATGGATTTCCCCTAAAATTACAGGAGTTAATAATGTCCGAAACACTAAGCGACATTTCATTAGCACCTAATAGTACTCAGGAAGTAAATCAAACTGCACCATATTTGATTCAGCCTAAAACTACTCCAGTACTAATAAGTGCTTCAAACAATACAATGCAGGGATACGAATTACAGGTAGGGGAAACCTTAGTTGTTGATCAGGACGTAACCGTATATCTCACCAATAAGACATACCGAACCGCTTCTATCGGTATCCTCAAGACTGACAGTACTAACGCACCAGTAGTACCCGCAGAGGCCGTATACCTTAGCTCTGTGGGCTTAGCGATTATCGGTAGTACAAACCCTCAAGTACCTTTCACGACGAATCCAGAAGCCTCTACCGGCTATACCGCACAGTACTCATCCACTGACAGTACCGTTGTTCAGATCAATGCAGATAGCACCTGGACGGTACTGAAAGATGGTAGTGGGGTAAGTATTGCCGTCACGTTGACTAACACCGATGGCAGTACTGTTACGGATAGCTCTGGCGTTGTTACCTCAACCTTCTCAGCTTACACAGACAGTACCAGTACTATCAAAGTTGGGGAGACTTACCAGCTAACGTACACGATCAGTCCTGCTGAAGTTGTTACTCATCCAGAACTGGTACTTGAGTTCTTCAGCAATGACCCCGCCGTTGCCTCTATCAGCAGTACTGGACTCGCTACCGGCATCACTGATGGCAATACCCGTATAGGCGTTAAAGCTAAGTTCAGGGGTGCAGAAGCAAGTGACAGTTCGTACTTCCAGGTAGATCCACAATAATTAAATAAGGAATAACAATGAAAACTACTTACCCTGATTACACTATCCCCGCTGATGGTGAAATCTCTTTGTATGCAGTATTCCCTGACTCAGTAGGAAAGGTACTGTTAGTACAAAACAAATCGACTGCAAAGATCGTTATCAGAACTACTTCAAACACTTCTCACGATGGCTTTGAACTTGTTACACCATTCTCTATTACCGTATCCAGTACTGGAGATATTTTTATCAAGAATATCAGCTACACCAGTGCTGTGATTTCTGTATCTGAAGTTGAGTAAAGTAGTCCACTAAATGGAACCCGTACTGAAATACGGGATTAATTTATGGAGTGCATGAATGAATGACAATGAAGTACTAAAAAAGTTTGAATCCTTGCGTTCAGAGTGTTTGAACAATCCAGTATTCAAAGAGATTCTTGTGCAAGTCGAAGAAGATATTTTATCAGGGATTAAAAAGTCACCTGATGATGCTGTGATTTCTCACTATGAGTATCAGGCACTACAACGTATTATTGGAAAGATCAAAGCACTTAAATTCAGTGCAGCAGAACAAGAAAATATTCTTTCCAAGCCTATAGATGAATCAGACTACTATTAAGTAATAACTGAAATAATACATCTTACAAATATAACCTTTATCACTATGCATAGTGAGGAATACTTATGTCCGAAACAACAAACGAAATTATAAGTTTCTTAGATTCTGAATCGCCAGCAGACTCCCCAGCGGAACAATCTCATGATGTGGAAAAAGAGGAACTTGACACCGACGAATCAACTACCGAAGAAAGTACTCATGACGATGAAGACGATTATGAAGCAGAAGAAGAGTCAACCGCAGATAGCGAAGATGAAGAACATGAAAGCGATGATGACAGTACTGATAGTACTGAGGCCAGCAACATTGATGATCATGACTTCACACTTACTATCGACGGTGAGGAAGTTACCGTAAAGGGTAGTGAACTCAAAAGTGGGTACATGCGACAAGCGGCATTTACCAAGAAGACGCAAGAGATTGCAACTCAGCGTAAAGCACTTGAAGCAGAACTGACCAAAGCAGTTGAACGGTCTGAGGCTGTCAAGTTCAATGCAAACATCGAAATGGAACGATTAGATGGTGCATTAAAGCAATTGGGCGGTTGGGATGGGTTACGCAAACAAACTACCCCTGAACAGTACGATCAATTTCACACACGTTATATTCAAGCTAAAAAAGACGCAGAATTAGCTGATGATATTTTACGTGAAACATCAAATTCTATGCGTGAAACAAACGCAAAAACAATCGAGAACATCTTTAAAGAGATGGCGAGTACTCGTGATGGCTTCAATGCCGGTACTATTAATGAGTTAGACAAATTTCTATCAAACCGTGGATTTACAGAGGATCAAGTACTAAGCATGACCTCGCCTGAAGCATGGGACATTGTGTATGACGCAATGCAATACCAGAAGCTACAGGAGCGTACTAACAAGAACGTAAAAACTGAGAAGAAAAAAGAGATTGAGTCTAAATCACATTTGAGTGCCCCTGTTAAAAAGACAGATCAAAAAGGAAGTAAATCTCGACAAATCGAGAAAGGACTTCAAAGACAAAAACAGTTGAGGGGCAGGGAACAATCCAAAGTTACACAGGATCTGCTATCAAAATTATTATAAGAAATTAGGAGAAGTATATGGCACAACAATTAACTGCCAATCTAAAGGGACAACACAAAGCACTGTCTGATATTGTCGAGAACATCTCACCAGAATCCACCCCGTTCCTTTCGATGATCGGTAAAAGTACTATTGATAACGTACTATTTTACTGGACTGAAGAAGAACTTGCAGCCGCTGGTAGTAACAGTGCAAAAGAAGGTGCTGACGCAAAAGACCATGTTGACAATGTTCTAATCGAACACGACAACTATACGCAAATCTTTACCAAGACTGTACGCCTGTCTGGTTCTGCAATGGTTACAAGTATTGCTGGTCAAAAACAAAAGCTTGCACATCAGGTTGAACTACGTGCTAAAGAACTAAAACGTGATCAGGAATTTGCGTTTCTATCAGGCCAGGCTAAAACAGGTGAGACTGCTTCTGTAGGCCGTTTAACTGCGTCTTATCAGGCACAGGTTGATGCTGGTAACGTTATTGATCAGGCATCCGCTGTAATTACTCTTGATGTAATTGATGAACTTCTAACTCGTCTATTCGAGAATGGTGCAACGCCAGACTACATCATGTGTCACCCACGTGTACGTAATGCACTGGTTAAAGCCATTTCTCAACGTGATGGAGTACTACGTGATGTAGGTAACGGCACTGAGATCGTTAATGATGTCGTTCGTTATACATCTCCAGTAGGTGCGGTAGATATTATTAATAACCGCCTTGCAAAGTATGATGCAAGTACTGGTATTGGTGACATTTACGTATTCGATTCATCTATGTGGGAACTTGTTACTCTACGTCCATATAGCCTAAATGAACTGGCTAAAACTGGTGATAGCGAAGCACGTCAACTAATCGTTGAATGTGGCTTGAAAAACCGCTCATTCAAATCTGCTGGTCTAATCACTAACGTTAAAGTTTAATTGAATTGAGTGCTTAGTACTTAATTAACCAATCCTCAAGGGTAGGGCATAATGACAAATTTTGTCTGTGCCTTACCCTTTTTTATTTTATAAGGATATAAAATGGCTCAATACCAAAACGTATCTGACCTGTACACGGATGTACAAAAATACGTTGATACTAAGGAAGCTTATTTCATTAGTAAAATTCCAGCGTGGGTGTACTTTGCCGAAACTGAATTAGATCGCCGTTTACGTCATCCTGCTGCTGAAAAGGTGGATGTGTTCACTGTGAGTGCAGGCTATGACTATCTGACTGCACCTAAAAACCTACTGGAATTAAAATCAATCCGTAACCGTTCTAACAATCAGATTCTGTATCGTTAGTCTTATGAAAAGATCTATGACGTACAGAACTACTCTAATCAGCCAATAGCCTTTGCCTCAGTATCCAACATGTACAAGCTGGATAAAGCTGTCAGTACTGATACCGCTTTCGAAGTTGTGTATTACATTGCACCAGAAAAGCTTGATGTAAGTAATTCCAGCAACCTGTATCTGATTGCCGTACCAGACTTCCTGTTATGGGTAGCACTGGAGCAAGCATACATCTTTGACGGTCAGCCAGACCAGGCTCAGTACTGGCGTAACATGGCTGAAACTTCGTTAGCAGGACTACAGGAACAACTACTAAGGGAATCATATCAGGGAAGTACTTTAGTGACGTGGGCTAACTCAGACAACATCACGCGGTACTATTAAAAAGGAGATATTAAATGGCAGGGATTTTTGATTCTCTCGCTACAGACGATCCGCAATGGATCAGTAGCAGTGAGGAAAACGCCAAGCGTGCAGAACTGGCAGCTACCAGTGCGACTAACTCACAGTCATCAGCCGCAGCCGATGCAGATCAGGCAAAGCACTACATGGAACTGGCAGCAGGTGCTGTATCTGGTGTCGCTCTATTCAATGAGCGTCATGGGGCTGTGTACCCACAAAAGGGTGACTACACGGCAGATATGGTTGGTGCCCGTTCTGTAACATGGTCGCCAGGCTGGAATGACATTACCAGTAAACCTGATGTAGCAGTAAAGACTACGGCACAGACCATCACAGGGCTGTTCTCCTTCAACGCAACCACACCTAATGAGGGTGTTGGGCTGGCATTTGGGGCAAACGGTTCTGAGTTACGTATGAACAATCTCACAACCGATTTAGAGATCATGCACGGTAACTCTAAGGCTATATTAGGACTACAGGAGGATGGCGTAATCTTCGCAAAAACAAGTACTGGCATGAAGTACCGGTACTATACGGAAGCAAACCCGTTTCCAATTGCTTCCAACTACAAATTACAAACGTTGGCTGGTGCAGACTCGATCAAAATTGACGCAAGTACTGCATCCGTATTTCACATTACGTTAGACCGTGCCAGTACTAATCTCACCTTTGCACCATATGGCGGCGAGTCTGCATTTCGTCAGATTACATTGTTAGTACTGCAAGATGTTTTTGGTGATCGTGCCATTAATTGGCCTGCAAACGTGAAGTGGTCACAGGACAGAAAACCACAACTATCATTAGATGCAAACATAATGGATGTACTTACTCTCGCCAGCTATGACGGTGGTAATACATGGTTAGGCTTCTTTAATGGTGGATGGTTTAACATGAATTAATAAAGAGGGTTATATGATACATAGCATATGGGATAATGATAAAGATTCCTCTGGTAATGTACTGCAACTTTTAAGAGGGCACAGGTACTTTCTTGAAAGAAACACGGGTAAAACCATCGATGGTAGAAAACAGCACTATGTTTTTAATGAACAAATGGTGTTAAGTAATAACCGTCATTTTATTGCAGCAAGTATGCAAGAAGCACAACCTGGAGGAGACGCTACCACAGAAGGACAGTCATTACAGATTATTGGTCATTGCTATGCATACATGGCTACTCGGGATGAATGGCAGCTTGATATGGCTAAGAAGACTTTTCAGGCATACATAGACCACTTCTATCAGGAACCAGTACCAGACATTCCACGAATGTATATCTGTAACTGGATCATCAACGGTAAGGAACCATCACTTGCAAATTACCCTATCGATTGGGAATCACCAACACACTCTGGATTCAAACGTGTACTACTTCCCTATACAAATGGTCTAACCAAAGTACCGCATGGTTCACCTTACTTTGGTGAGTACCTCGATAAAGCTACCTTTGCCTTTGTAGGTGAACTTGCATGGGATGCTATCAACGCTTCAGTACAGGCATTGAAAGCAGATGGTAGTACTGATTGGAGTAATGACGGTCAGCAGTATGACATTGACTGAATCGCCACGGATAATCTAGACACTTTCGAGCCGTTGATAATATTTGTTTTCGTATTCAGTTGGTGGCATCTGATCGCTCGAGCCATGCCGACGCTTACTGTTATAAAACATTTCGATGTAATCAAAAATATCACTGCGGGCTTCTTCCCGTGTTCCGTAGATCTTTTCCTTAATCCGTTCGCGTTTCAGTAGCTGGAAAAAGCTTTCCGCAACCGCGTTGTCGTGACAGTTACCGCGACGACTCATGCTGCCTTCCAGACCGTGTGATTTCAGGAACGATTGCCACTCATGGCTCGTGTATTGACTGCCCTGATCAGAATGAACCAGTACCTGTTTTTGAGGATTACGCCTCCACACCGCCATTAATAATGCGTTCAGGACAATCTCTTTTGTCATGCGGGGTTGCATTGACCAGCCGACAACTTTCCGGGAGAACAGGTCAACCACCACGGCCAGATACAGCCAGCCTTCGTGAGTTCGGATGTAGGTTATGTCCGTCACCCAACGCTCATCTGGTGAGTCCGGATTGAACTGCCGCTGGAGCCTGTTCGGTACCACGATGCTGGCTTCGCCTTTACGTGCCCGTGGGCTACGGTACCCAACCTGAGCTTTTATACCGGCACGCTTCATCAGCCGCCAGACCCGGTTCACTCCGCACTGCTGCCCGCTATCCCGCAGGTCCAGATGGATCTTGCGATAACCATAGACGCAGCCAGACGCAAGCCAGAACTGTTTGATCTGCCCGGTCAGCATCTGGTCTGCCTGGTGACGCTGTGAATGTGGCTGCTGAAGCCAGACATAAAATCCACTCGGATGGACGTCCAGAACCCGACAGAGCAAACGAACAGGCCAGCAACGGCGGTTGTCGCGGATAAAGGCGTACCTCAGTCGGACAGTTTTGCGAAGTACGCCGCGGCTTTTTTTAGTATGTCTCTCTCGTCGGTAACCCGCTTCAGCTCTTTCTGGAGTCGGCGGATCTCGGCCTGAGCATCTGACTGTTCTTTATTAGTGGATGAGTCCGGGCCGTACTTCTTTATCCAGGCGTAAAGACTGTGGGTGGTGATATCGAGACGTGTTGCAACGCTGGAAACAGAATGACCGCGATCAACAACCTGTTTGACTGCTTCGATTTTAAACTCTTCGGGATAACGCTTACCGCTCATGGGCACCTCTCTTTAAGCCATCTTAAATGACTCCGAGGTGTCTGTTAAAGCCGTGGCGATTCACAAAGATATTTTAGGTGATGTTAGTGATTGGTATAACCAGGCTCAAAAAACAGGATACATTTCACCTACTGGTGATCTGTCTTCAATCTATAGCCAGTACTTACAAGGTTTAAACGGTGTAAGTTCTGATGCAACGAATACTACTAACAGTTTGCTTGGTCAGGGTAACAGTGCTGCACAGTCTGCATTATCTGGCTATCAGAATGCCGCAAATGGTGGACTTGGTTACAGTACTGGCGATATAGCAAATGCCGCATCGAGTCTCTATAACAACGATTTAGTACAAAATCAGATCGACGCTGCTAACCGTCAGATTGATAACACACTCAATGAGCAAACCTTTACCGGCATTGATCGTAATGCGGTCGCTGGCGGTAACGCTGGTTCATCTCGTGCTGGCGTGGCTCAGGCTATTGCTGCACGTGATGCTGCACAGATGAAAGCAGACAACGCGAATACCATAACCGGCAACGCATACAACAACGCGATCAATACCGCAGCTAATACTTTAAGCAATAACTCTAACATGCAGTTAGCAGGGCTTGCAGGCACTGCCAGTACTGGTAATCAGTTGTACTCGCAGGGTGGTAACTATGCGTCTTCAGTACTGAATGGTCTGTCTCCACAGCTACAGAGTTCTCAGCTATCTGCACTCATTCAACAACAACAACAGACTGATGCTACTGGTAATCGTGACTACCTGGCTAACCTCATTTCTCAGTACTACTTACCTGTATCTGGCTCTATTGCTGGCTTAGGCGGTACTACTTCTGGTTCCAGTACTCAACCTGGCGGTTCTTCACTGTTCAACTCATTACTATCTGGCGGGGCGGCTGCTTCACAAATCTATCAGGGTTTCTCTGATAAACGCCTGAAGAAAAATATCAGGAAAGTAGGTACTGAAGCTGGTCACAACGTCTATGAATGGGAATGGACTAAACGCGGGAAAGAACTTGCCGGTAATCAGCCAGCACGAGGTGTTATTGCACAGGAAGTACTTAAGAAGAAACCTGAAGCTGTCAGTACAGATCCGAATACTGGATTCCTAATCGTCGATTACAACAAACTTTAAGAAGGATACTACACATGGGAAACTTCTTAGGGGAAATTGGTAAACGGGTAGGGGATCTTGTATCTCATCCAGTGAAAATCAGTAAAGACTTAGTTACCGATCCATCTAAGGGCTGGGACGAACTTACTGATTTGTATACTCATAATGAGCATAAAGATCAGGATCTATTTCAAAAAGGTTTTGGGATAAAAGGTTGGGTAGGTGATCACCCCCAAGAAACAGCAGCGGCTGTAGTGGCTTCTATATTTGGAGGATGGGCGGCAGCCGGTGCTTATGGTGGGGCTGCTGGAACGGCGGCAGGTGGTGCAGCATCAACGGGAGCCGGTACTGGTAGTGCTGCTGGGGTAGGTTCAGCAGGATCAGGTATGACGGGTTTTGGTGCTGGCGTATCTGCTACGCCATTCTCAGGTGCAGCGGGAGCGAGTGGTATCGGTGCAGGTTCAGTATCTGCAACTCCCTTTTCTGCTGCTGGTAGTTCATTGGCTTATGCACCTTCTTCCAGCTCAGTACTGGCAGGTACAGGTTCACAGGGTATCGCCGGAGGTGCAGGTACATCAGCACTCAGCTATGCACCTACTCAAAGTACCGTACTTGGTGGTGCAGGTTCTGGTATTGCTCCAGATTTTAGTGCTGGTCTTGGTTCATCTGGTAGTTCTGGTATTAACCCGCAGCTTATCCAGCAAGGGATAAGCAGACTTCAGCAAAGCCAAAACCAGAACCAGCAACAACAAGCACCTCAAATAACATTACATACAAAGAGTGGCAGTTTTAATTATCAGCCACCTACCAGTACTGCATATTCTCAGGCACAACAATTACTAAACCAGGCCTTGGGAACAAATCAGTACAGTACTAACCCATTTCGGAGATAATAAAATATGGCTTCATTATTTGATAATTGGCTACGTCAAAATCCTGAAAGTACTCCAGAGGATAAACAACAAGCACTAAGCGTATTTAACAATATTGGTAACTCAGTTAATAATGATTACGATTTAAATGCACAAAGTGTTTTACCTCAAACTACTTCAACGGATGAACAGCCTCAAAGTACTAATAGTTCTGGCGGTTTTCTGGATAATCTTGCAAACCTATTCAGCAATCCAGCGTTCTTACAATCTGCATCAGCATTTGGTAGTTCACTTGCCGGTGATCAGGGTGGTTTTGAGCGTGGTTTGAATGCATACGCTCAGACGATGGATGAGCGTAGACAGGAGATCAGCAGAACTCAGCAGCAGAAGCTGGCAAGACAACAGCAGCTTGAAGACAGACAAGCAGAACAGGCATGGAATGATAAGGCTGCATACCGTGATTCTCTGTATCGCCAGTACACACCAGACAGCGTACAGCAGTATCAAAGTACTGGTGATGCTTCAGTACTCAAACAACAAGAGCTAACTCCGTGGCAGCAGGCACAGGTACAGTTAGGTACTCAGCGTATTGATAACCAACGTTCTATAGCTGATCAACGAGTCACAGAACAAACTGCTGCACGTCTACAACGTCTGGCACAAGGTAACGTTACGCCTGACAGTACTGAATACGTACCTAAGAAAGACAGTACAGGTGTATGGCAAGTACCAAACTTCAACAGCAAAGGTCAGTTCACAGGTTACAAGCCAGCAGGCCCAGAAATGCAAAAGCAACTGGATGCCAAAGAAGTAAGTGGTTTACCAAGTGCATCAGAAACACAGATGAGCGGTGATATTAAAGAACTTCAGGATGCTATCAAAGCAGGCAATGTTGATACCTTTACCGGTCAGGTAGCAGGCCGCTCAGATACTGTAGCCGACTGGAACAGTTCATTACGTGGTTCTGATGCAGAACGTGAGGCATATAAAGCAGCACAACGTATAGACGGTAATATGTTAACTGGTGGTGTTGCTAATGCTAAAGCAATGGGAGCGTCGGGTATTAATACCAAAGCCGAAGCGGATATGTACTTTAAAGCTATGCCCCGTCTCGATAAAACTTCTCCTGAAGCATTACAGAACTCACTGGAAAAGATTCAGGCATATACAACACAGTTCAACGCAACTAAGCGTGGTCAACCTGTAAGTGCTGCACCTGCGAAATACAATTCTTCCAGTACTAATTTCGGTTCCAAGTACGGCTATTAATCATCCTGAAAAGGCGGTTAATAGCCGCCTAAAAATAATTTTAATAATAAGGTGAATATATGGCTAAGTCATGGTCAGAAATAAAAAACAGTCAGGATTTTCTAAACGAGACACCTGAAACACAACGTGCAATTGCGGAAGATTATTTTAATAAAGTAATTCGCCCACAGGTTGAACAGAATGGTGATGATGTAAGTACTGTCTACAATGATTTTACCGCAAATGCATTACCTACCTCTGATACTGCCAGTACTATCGATGCTCAGTTAGTTAATGCTCAAAATGCACTACATCAGGCCGCAGCGGATGGATCATTAGGTTCACCAACGGGTGCTGATAATCGTTCTCTACTTCAAAAATTTTCTGACAGAAATTCAGCAATTTTAGAAGGTGCTGGAAGCTTTGATTACGCAGGGCAGTACAAAGAACTAAAAAGTAAAAATCGTAATCCAGATGAAGAAGAACTGTTCCAGTCTCGTAAGAAGCAGATAGAAGAGTACTTACCGCAGGCTCAGGCATTGAAGGCTAAGAATCCTGAACAGTACCCAATGGATGAAGTTGATCTGGCGGGTAGTCTGGCAATGGGTAAGGATGCAAAAGATTTAGCTGAATACTCAACACTTGCAGCAACAATACCGGTTACAGGCGGCACATCCCTACTGGCACGCTTGGGTATCGGGGCTGCATTAACCGCTGGAAGTACGTTAGCAGGTCAGGCAGCAGATGCAGCGGCAAGTGATAAAACTGTTGGCGATGCTTTTAATGGCCGTGAACTGGCTACAAGTGCTGGATTTGGGGCAGCAGGTGGTGCAGCAGCACCTTATCTTGTGAAAGGCGTAACTGCATTAGGTTCTGGTATCGGTAACAAACTGGCTGATTTAGGGTTAGATATACCTGCACTTGGTATCACTAAAGATGCAGCCATGTTACGCAGATATGGCGATAAAACGAATCCAGATACAGTACAGAACATTACTCAAAGTAACATTGCAGATCCTACTGCACGTGCTGAAGCACAGAAGGCGTTTACTGCTGCAACTACTGATGATGCAGGTAACTCATTACTTGTACCTTCTCAGGTGTTCAACGATACAGGTAGTCGTTATATCAATGCTGAACGTAGGGCACTCAACAAAGATGATTCAATCTGGTCACAACGTAATGCGGCTACTGATACGGGCGATGCAATCAAAGGTGCAATAGATGATGTGAATGTCTCACCAGATACGCTTCAAAATGCAGGCGTTGCGTTAGGTAATGATTTTCATAAAGAGGCGTCAAAGCTCTATACAGCACGGGCGAATGAAGCACAGCAATTACTGGATCAAGCTAAGATTGGACAACTCAAGATGCCACGTACTAAGCAGGTAGCACAGTACCATCTTGATGAAAACGAACGCATGGGTGATGTGAATCTAAGTCCTGAAGTACGTAGAACTCTGGAGAACTTCAACAAAGCCGATCTACATAATATTCAAGACTTGGATAAGTGGAAGAGAACACTTACTAATAAAGCAGACATTGCATTTCGTCAGGGCGATTACACAAGCAGAGATGCTATACGTGAAGTACTATCAGGGTTGAAACAGGAAGCTGATGCAACTATTAGTAGTATTAACCCTACTGCCGGTAGCTTATATCGTGAAGCTGATGAGTTTTATGGTGATGGTGTAAATGCTATTGGTAAGAAATCAGTACTAAGTAAAATTGCCAATGACCCTAATGAACAGGCCGCTGAAAATAAACTCTTCAATCCAACTTCTGGTGAATTTAATACTAATAACGTAAAAGATTCTGTACTTGGTCGCATTGCAACTAATGATAGTCCAGCAGTAAGTAACAATGCGGTGAAATTAGGACAGGGCTTGAGTACTGCTGTACGTAATCGTGCAGTAGAAAAAGCTGAAACTTCTGGTCAAATAAATTTTGGTACTCTTGCCAAAGTACTACGTAACTCCGATGTACAAAGTAATGCCTCAGATGAACTCATTGCCGCTGGCAGTAAATTACCAAATGCACCTGTTCAGCAATCTATCAATAGTGCCCTGTCAGATGCTGCTGATATTACTAAGCTACGTGCAAAACCTAAAGATCCTGGCAACACTTTTTGGTACGGCAACTTAGGCGGCGGTATCGGTTGGGCGTCAGGCGTACTCGGTGGAGTCCTACATGGCCCTGTCGGATATGTTGCTGGTCATCTTGCAGGAGCAGGAGCCAGAAAAGCGATCACTGAAGGCGTGGTAGACGGCTTACGAGGTACTAACCGCAAGGCGAGCCAGTACATTGACTGGTTAACTAAGCCAGATAACGCTGCAAAAGTACAAGAATCGTTAGCACTCAAAAGCTATCTGAAAAGTAGTAAGGGCAAGAACATGACTGATGTACTTGCTGAAAAAGAGATGCAACGGCTACAGGCACAACGTGTATCTCAAACTACAGCACCAGGTAGTAATGCAAGCCAGGCTGATATTGATACATACAACCAAGCGGTACAGTACTGGAATTCTCTCTCTCAGAAGGATATGGAAGCTCTTGCACGTAAGAACGTACCAATGATCCAGAGAGTGATAGATGGCAGTATGGAGGCAGCAGAGGCATTAGGACGTGGAGCAAGTACTATCGATACTCAGTCTAAAAAACCTGTAAGCCAGCCTCAATCAGTATCTGAACCTGTTCAAGTACCTCAGCCTGTAGAAGTACCGCAAGCTGAAGCACAGAAAAGTACTGCACCAGAAATCAGCTTACGTAACGAGGCGTTGTATAACGGTATTGTTCATGCTGAAACTGGCGGGCTTAAAGATCCGTGGATACGTACAGGCCAACCGGATAGTACTGTAGGTGGTACAAGTACTGCCTATGGCCCAGCTCAGATTACCGGTAGTTTGATGCAGGATATGGTTTCCCGTTACCCGCAGTACTTCACCAGTGAAGAACTTGAGTACGCTAATAACTTTATCGATCAAGCTAAAGTAATGGCTGCACGTCCTGATGATCCTACTTTTGGGTACGGTAAGAAAGGCGTTATGGGTAGTACGCCACCGTTCAGAAAAACATATAACTCAATTGCCAAAAAGATCATTGAAATCTTAGATTCAGAAAATGGCGGCGATTATAACAAACTTGTTCAAAGATGGAGGGGGTTAAATGATCCGGCATATAGTTCAAAGCTAAGTGATGGGGTTAATGCCTACCTTGATTCAGTGGATAACAATAATAAACTACAGGGGTAATGATTACCCCTTTAACCAGGGGGCAGGGATGCTACCAGATAAAGAAGTAATAACAGCAATAACAGTATACGGTTCATGTATCACTGATCAACTAACACATCAGGGCATTGCAGCAGCAATAACAAGTACTCAAATCTCTAACTTAGCTTTCTTAGGAGTAACATTAGGCGGATGGGTTACGATTATCCTCGCTATTGGTGCAGTACTCTTGTTCGTGATGAATTTGGTGAAGTTCATACAGTTCTCATATGGATGGTACAAGAAAATCAGAAAGTATTACAAAGATAAAAAAGAACAATAAACTCATTTCATTTGAGCCTCTTTTTAGCACTAATTCGTTAAATAATATCAGGAAAGGAAAATAACTTCCCTTCCTGATTTTTTAACTTAATGAGAGGTTTTTATGAAAAAGATTGTTATCGCACTTATTATCGTTATCGGTTCTGTCCTGTTCTTTGAACACAATAGTAAACAAGCAGAGCCGAAAGGAATTAGTTATATTCAATGTGTAGTAGTGGACGGAAAGATTCATGATTGTACTGATATAACTGACTTCAAGATATTAAAAACGGAGTCTATGGATGGATATAAAAAGCACAATTAAGGGAATAAGTGCAGGGGTAATACTTCTGTTTGGAACAAGTGTAGTAACCTTTGAAGGATTACCATCAATGAATCCTAACGGCAATTACTCGCCGTATAAAGATCCTGTTGGTATTACGACTCTTTGTTATGGCTATGTACCACAAATGACAGAAGCCATACAGAAAGAGTATACAAAGAAAGAATGTGATGTACTGCTTGATAAGACACTTTATAAGTACATAGTAGTACTGAACAACTTGCCAGTAATGCCAGTTTCAACAACTGTAGGTTTTCTGGATTTTGCATATAACGCAGGTATAAACGCAGCGAATAGCAGTACAGTAAAAAAGCGGCTTGCAGAAGGTAACTATGCACAAGCAAGTAAGGCAGTACTGCAATGGCGTTACGTCTCTCAGAAGAAGCCTGATTACTCTAAAGGCCGTTGGGAACACAGAAATGGTAAGTACTATTATGATTGCTCTCAGTATCTTCACGGTAAGCCTAACAAGCTGTGCTACGGGCTGTACACAAGACGTTTAATGGAGAGTGAGCTACTTGCCGGTACTATGACGGATAAAGAAGAGATTCAGAGCTATATACACAAATTCGGGAAGTAGAAGAGGGGATACCATAAGGTATCCCTTTTTTTATACAATTGTCTTTAATAATGCAATGCTACCAATTATAAAGAAGATGATGCCCACAAGGAGGAATGCTTTCAGTATTGAGCTGTTATTTAATAAGGGTTTTTTGAAGCCAGATTCTTCTGGAGATTGTCTATTGTCAATGACTAAAGTCATCGTAGATATAGTTGTTGATGACTGTGACATTATAAGTTGTGTGTTCTTATCTTCACTCTGAGTTAACCATGCAATAAATTCAGAAAAACCCATTAATGTAACCACTATGATAATTGCACTTAACCAAGCGACCAAAATATCAACTGTTTTAAGAAGAATTACTGTGTTGGCGATTATTAAAATAAACCATATGCACTGTACTGCAAGATAAAAAGATTTATTCAGTGTTGCTATTGAATATCTTTTGGATTTATTATTATATAAGTGTGTACTGTATAATGAACCGCTAAAGAATGGCTCAAGGATGTTAACATGGAACTCCCAGTTTTTTTGCCAGTATTCTCCGCTTATTAAAATCTTTGAAGATATTATAGTGATAACGCTGCCAAATATGGCAATTGCATCCGTTCCGATAAGTAGTGAAGCCATTTTTTCAGGATCATCTTTGAGCCTATAAAGTGCCGTAACAGCTACGCCGCATATAGTAATTAGAGCAGCAACAAGTGTCCATATATACGTTGTTCTTTTCCAATAAAGATCTATTTCAAACTTTCTGATGTCATGTGCTTTTTCATAAGCTTCTTTAAGTTTTTCCATATCTCCATTAGTTAGATAGTCTTTACCTTCACATCTAAGTAGCTTTTTTATATATGAATTAACTGATGGATCCTTGAAGTAGGCTTGTGCTTCATCACTATCAAATCTGGAGTGAGGGCTTTCAGTATCATCTTTCTTAGGTGGAAACAATAAATCTAATAAATTCATGTCACTAATCCTTTGTAACCACAGAGGTAATTCCTAATCTTAGCTTCAAGAGAGGTGACAAATCTATAGAAATCTGTAAAATTATTAATGTGTTGTCCATACCCCAAAACTGGGAGAGTGTTCTGCAAACCGTATATGGGCAACACACTTTGTAATTCTCTCTCAATCATAATCGGAAAGGGACGTTAGATAGCTCGAATTTATCGAATGCGATTTTAATATCATGCTTCTTTATTTTTGTGTCTGTGTAATTGTTAGAATCGTCAATTAACTTTGATAGTATTTTTTTCTTGTCTTTGTCAATTTTCATACCAAAGTAAACGCCTGTAATCTGATTTCTATCAAATTTGTAGATTCCTGACTTTTTCTTTTTAATTACTCTAACTTCCTGCTCATATTCCCATGCTTTTGCTTTAACTAAGCATGAGTTAAGTCCTGTAATATGTGAGTCAGTAAGGCCATTATTATCAAATAGAGGTGGTCTATCATTCGAGTAAATTACATCCAATGGTACTAACGTTGCAAAGTCTTCACCAGGTTGAAGATTAAAGTACTCATTGAAAAGTTCTTCACTCTCTTCGAATGTAAATTCAATAACACAACCTTTATGGTCATCAGCATAATGTGCCCACATAGGTAATATAAAAGGTGATTTGCTAAAACAAGCCACTGAAAAATTCTTAGTATAAGTACGTCTAAATTCATCAGAACGTAAGTTTGATAGGTGAGTTGTCCTTTGCTTATGTCCTACTTTGTGTTTTTTGCGACCCTCACCATACAGTCCGTTGATTCTTTTTACAAACTTATTAAATCCTTCAATCGGTACGGTAGGGTGAAAATCCAGCGGATCATTAAAATCCATTGGGTTCGTAAATTTTAATGTACTTTCTCGTATTGTTAATTCGGTAATTGCTGCTGATCTATACTGATAAAATTTAATCATTTTAATTACATCCAAGTTATTATGATTTTTGATTTAGTTTATTATCTAATGCTAATAATCGAAGTTATCCATATCCTCAAACATCATACTATGTGTTTCGCGTACTGCATATGTACTCGTACCATGTTCCTGAACGATTCTGAACGCATCATCTATGTACATTGGCGTGTTTATTATAAATTCTACGTGATGTGAGAAAACGAAGACAATCCAGTAAAAACATGGGGTTGTGTAGCTTTCGAAAACCCCGTAACAGCCGTGTAGCTCAGTTTTGTAGCCGATGAAAACATCTCCTTTCTGACAATACACAATAGTTTTACCACTCATCTCAATGATAGCCATTTTACTTTCCCCCCAACAAAGTACTGTTCATTCGTACAGTATTGCTAAGTATATCTGCTTCAACAAGCAAAACTGCTAAAAACCGATAAAAATGATCAATATCAAGCACTTAATGATCAAGGGTAACAACTAAAAATGATCAATAATTGATCTCTTACCAAAAAAAGAGATAACAAGAATGATCAATAAAACCTTCTTTGCAGAACCAGTAATGAGTACTGACGGAAAGCTTTTAGGGGTAGAACTACTGACTAAGTTCCATCATGCAGATATGCCAGTACTTGATAGTAAGTACTACATACTGGCAATGCCGATAGAGCAGAAGCGGCAACTACTGATTCAGCAACTTACAGAGATTCAGATCGCCGCGTCTTGGTTCAGGGACTATGGTTTGTTTTGCTCTCTCAACGTTGATCGGCATCAAGCACGGTTATGTGCGTATGACCGTGAGTTAGTCGAATGGCTGGCAGGCTTGAATGATTTTGTGCGTATCGAGATTTCTGAAGATTTTGAAGGCTTAGAGTACGGTATCAATGAACCTCTACTGAAAAAGCTTATCGCCAACGGTAATGATCTATTTCTTGATGATTTAGGTGCAGGGCGGGCTAACCTGGCAGCACTCACGACAGGCTGCTATCACACAATCAAACTTGATAAAGCCTTCTATCGCCATGAAGTACAGAAGCCAACATTCATTACTCTGATCAAGAACATCAAGTGTTACTGTGATCGCATCATCATCGAAGGTGTAGAACAGAAGGGTGAGTTAGTGATTTTGAAAGAGGCTGATGTATGGGGAGTTCAAGGTTATCTGTATCGCTCAATGCCATTATCAAAAGTTGCATCTTTACTTTAACTACTATAAGAGGTAGTTGAAATCTTTTTAAATAAATGGATGATAGCGTTGATTTCGTAAAAGTAACTGGTTTGTCATAGTAAGCTTACCCACTAAAATTTTATATAAAACCTTAGAGTGGAGTTGAAGAAAATGAAAGAACTCAATTTTAATACATGGATTGATGATAACTTATCAAAGTTTGAACTTTTGGGTAAACACATAGCTTTTATTATAGAAAATCTACTACAGCAAAATAAAATAGAATACTTGTCCATAAGTTATAGAACTAAAAGCAAAGAAGGTATTCTTGAAAAGGTAAGCAGAAAAAACTACAAAAATCCTATTGAAGAGTTAACTGATATTTCAGGTGTACGTGTTATCTTATATCTTGAATCTGATATTGCAAAAGTCAGTGACATTATAAGATCAACTTTTAATATTGATTCTAATAATAGCATGGATAATGAAGGTAGACTTTCATCTGATAAAGTAGGGTATAGGTCAGTTCATTATGTGTGTGATATTGGAGAAAAAAGAAATACTTTGAGGGAGTATGAGTATATTTCGGGGTTAAGCTGCGAAATTCAAGTTAGAACCATGTTGCAACACGCTTGGGCAGAATTAACTCATGATCGAAATTATAAGCTTGGGGCAAATTTGCCATTACAAATACAACGTAAAATAAACTTGTTTTCTGGTATGCTTGAAATAGCGGATGAGGGCTTTTCTGAGATAGTAAGTGCTATTGAAGAATATAAGGAATCAATTAAAAGCAATGATTTAAATCAACTATTCTCTCAAGAAATAAACTCAATAAATCTCCTAAAATTTGTTCAAGATATCGCAGAAAAAATAGGTTTAGAGTTAAAGCCAGTAAGGGATTGGGGAGGCTCAACAACTAAAGAAGTCATTGATGAGTTAAAGTTCTCAGGTCTTAATGATTTCAAATTGTTAGCCGAAGCTATTCCTGATAATTATGTCGAGGTGTGTAAGGAATACTCTCCAGAGAATAACATCTATGGTTTTCTTCGTGATATAATGCTTATTAGTAACTTCGAAGGTCTGAGTGAAAAAGAATCGATGAATTGGGCCTTGGTTGGTGACGAGGAAGATGAAGAGGCTGAAAAATATAGAGATTTTTACTCTCATTTCATGTCAGAAGATGAAGCCGCAAAATTAGTTCGGACTTTTGCGGCGAACAATCAATAAAACTCTGCCCAAGTAAAAGGCCACCTAATCAGTGGCTTTTATGTTTTAGAGTACTAACTGTTCTGGACGGCAATCATAAAGCTTTGCAAGCCGTTCACGTGTCTTCTTCTGCGGCTTACTCTCTATACGTTCCAATTGAGAGATAGCACTCTGAGTAGTACCTAATTTTTCCGCTACATCGTACTGACTCAAACCACGATGGATACGCCAGGCGGCCTGAAGGCTCACTTCCTGATCAATCATGATTCCTACCACTTCATGGGGTACGGTTTCGTCATCATCTTCAGAAGCTTCAATAGGTATACTCTCCCATTCGCCATCAGCATTTGAGAGAAGCTTTTCGTATTCTGCTACAGGAAGTACCACAAACTGTGGTTTTCCTGCTTCATCGTATATGTACTGTTTTGACATAATTTATCCGGGTATCTATGAGTCGCGGCAAATGTCATAGGTGCGTAATGAAGCGGGGGAAACCCCCGCTTAGTTAGTAAGTACTCGATGTTCTTCGTGCCACTTCCTTGATTTTAAGTACTACCGGTTCACCGTATATTAATTCAAAAAGTACTCTGTAGTCTCCAACACGTAACCTGTACTGGTTGTCGCTTGCCTGAAGTTTCTTAATGTCTAAGGTCACTAAGGGGAAAGCAACTAACTCGCCAACTTTCTGATAAATAGTGTTCTGGTAGCGTCTGTCGATCTTGAGAAGCTGCTTAGAAGCACGCTTAGACCAGATCACTTTAACCACTACGCACCTCATTTTTAAAGAACATATCCCGCTTGGGATGATTAGATAGTATGATCAATATCTAATCATTGCAAGATCATTTTATCTAATCATCTAATGTAATTTTCTTACGCGATTTAAAGGTGTACATACAGAAAGGTTGGTAAAGAACTGCATTATGTCTTATGGTTGATTACTAACCAGTAGGTACTTTAATTACTTGATTGACATAGGGTTTAACAGGTAAGTATGATGTGTTCACAAATTACTTTCGGCAACCCGAAATTCCCGGTGGATATTCGCGCCATCGCGGAAGCCGCCGCGCACTACGATGTGGCGCTGGAGATCAACAACTCGTCGTTTACCCATTCGCGTCCTGGCAGTGAACCTAACTGCCGCGCGATTGCGGAAGCGGTGCGTGACGCCGGTGGCCGGCTGGCGTTCGGCTCCGATTCGCACACTGCCTTTACGCTTGGCCATTTCGAACACTGCCTGCGTATCACGCGCGAAGTGGATTTTCCGCAGGATCGCGTGTTAAATGTCACGCCGCGTCGCCTGCTCGACTTCCTCGAACAGCGCACCGGCAAACACATTGCGGAATTTGCCGACTTTTAACTTTTTTGCCTCAAGGAATTCTGTTGCATGAATGAGTTTTCCATTCTCTGCCGCGTCATCGGCTCGCTGTTTAATCGCCAGCCGCAGGACCCGCTGCTGGTGCCGCTGTTCACCCTGCTGCGTGAAGGCAAACTGAAAGATCAGTGGCCGCTGGAGCAGGATGAACTGCTGACCCGGCTGCAGCAGAATAGCGATCCGCAGGCGCTGGCGGCGGATTACAACGCGCTGTTCGTCGGCAGCGACTGCAGCGTACCGCCGTACGCCTCACAGTGGCCGAACGGACCGCAGGAAGCCGAGGTGCGGGCGTTTTTAACCTCACGCGGTATGCCACTGAGCGAGTCGCCGGCCGATCACTTTGGCGTGCTGCTGCTGGCGGCCTCTTGGCTGGAAGATCAGTCTGCGGAAGATGAGGCGGCGGCCCAGCTGGCGCTGTTCGATGACTATCTGCTGCCGTGGTGCGGCGCCTTCCTCGGTAAAGTGGAAGCCCACGCCACCACCGCGTTTTATCGCACGCTGGCGGCGCTGAGCCGTGAGGCGATTCAGGCGATGTATGACGAACTGCGTGAAGAGGGCGACGACGCCTGAGTCGTCACCAGCAGGGATGGCTGCTGCCGGGCAGCTGCGCCGGTGCCGCGCACAGCATCGGCGTACCGGGCAGGTAAGCCGCGGCGCGCAGGCGCTCGCCAATCCCCCAGTGATTGATCTCCAGCGCGCTCAGCGCATCGTGCGGCTGCGGCGTAATGCCGCGCTGTTCGCCTTGGGGTGCCGCGCCGTGCTGCTGAAGCAGCAGCGCGGTTCGCGCCAGCGACAAACGCGCCTGCCAGCCGGTGCCGTTAACGCGGCGCTGGCGTAATCCTTCCAGCACTGCGGCCGCCATCATATAGCCGGTGGCGTGATCCAGCGCCTGCACCGGCAGCGGCGTCGGTTTAACGCCTGCCTGCCAGCGCATGCCCTGTTCGGCGATGCCGCAGGCCATCTGCACCAGGCTGTCAAAACCGCGCCGGTTGCGCCACGGCCCGTGCCAGCCCCACGCGTTGAGGCTGACATCCACCAGCCCCGGCGCCAGCCGCTGACGGCTCTCCGCATCCAGCCCCAGCTTTTCCAGTGCGTCCGCGCGGTAGCCGTGCACCAGCACATCCGCATGCTGTAGCAGCGTAATCAGCCGATCGCGCCCGGCGCGGGTTTTGATATCCAGCTGCGCGCAGCGTTTGCCGCAGTTGATCTCCTCTTCCAGCGTCGGTTCACGCCAGCCGGGCGGATCGATGCGCAGCACCTGCGCGCCGAGGCTGGCCAGAAAGCGGGTCGCTACCGGTCCGGCAATGATGCGCGTCAGATCCAGCACCCGCACGCCCAGCAGCGGTCGCGCCGGCAGCAGCGCCCAGCCCGGCGTGGGCGCTTCGCCGGTTGCCCGTTGGGCAATCAGCGCTTCTTCGCTTGCCGCCAGCCCCTGCGCGTGCTGCTGCCACTGCTGTGCGCTGCGCATCCAGGCGGCACAGCCGCCGGCGTCGACCACGGCCTGCTCCAGCGCGTGTCCCTGCCAGCGTGCCACCACCGCCGCCAGCGATGACCGATCGGCGTGCTCGCCCAGCACGCTTGCCATGGCGGCGCGATGATGCGGTGCGTTGGTGTGCAGGCGGATCCAGCCATCCTCGCACGGATAGTCACCGGCCAGCGCGTCCCACTTGTCGGCTGGCGGACGGTTTAGCGGCGTCAGGCTGTGCTGAAACCAGCGCGAGGCCAGCCGGACGTTGACGCTGACCGGGGCCGGACGCTCCAGCAGATCGCTCAGCGCCTGGCTGGCGAGGCCGATGCTGGTGGCGGCGAGTTCGCTAACGGCAAAAGCCGAGGGGAAGCTGTCGGTCTGAAGAAAGTGGATCGTCGGCGCGTGTTCCGCACCCCGCAATCCCTGCCACAGTTGCTGCCACAATGCGGCAGCGCGTTGAGAATCCATGCTAAACCTCCGGAAAACACGCGAGCTTCAAGCATAGCAGAGTGGATTAGCGGCGGCGCAGACGCGGAAAGCGGGCATGCATGCGCAGGTTACGCAGGTTAATCACCGCAATCGTCGTCCCCAGCACCACCAGCGACGCACCCAGAATTTTGAAGCTGTTCATGCTGTCGCCCAGCACCAGCACGCCCATCAGTACCGCCAGCACCGGCGTCAGCAGCGAGTAGGGCATGATCAGGTTGACGTTATATTTTTTCAGCAGTGCATACCACAGCGTGTAGGCGACAATCGACGAGGCGAGGGCGCTGTACAGGATGCCAAACCAGCCGCGCCAGCCGGCGTGGCTCAGCGCGGTAAACTGCTGCGATTCAGTCAGCCACGAGGCCGCGCCGACAATCGGCACCGCAAGGAAGGAGATCCAGCCGGTCAGCGTCAGCGGTTTAATCGGCGGCGACTTTTTCACAATCATGTTGCTCACCGCCCAGCCGGTGGCGCTGCACAGCAGAATACACAGCACCCACCACGCCGGAATTGTCGGGCTGCCGGAGAGCACCACCACCCCGGCCAGCGAGATGGCGATACCGCACAGCTGCACCAGCCGCAGTTTCTCCTTCAGCACCACCATCGCCAGCAACATGGCAATCGGCGTACCCAGCTGGACCACAATGGCGCCGGTGCCGGCATCGGTATAGCGCATGCCGACAAACAGCAGCGAAAAGTGCATGAAGCCAAAGGTAAACGCCAGCGTCAGCAGCCACGGCAGCTGGGCGCGCGTGATGCGGCAAAACGGCACCAGCACGATGGCCACCACGACAAAGCGCATCCAGGTGAGAAACAGCGGCGGAAGCTCCAGCAATCCCCATTTCACCGCCACGTTATTGAAGGCCCAGATGCAAACTACCATCAGAACCAGAAAAAAATGCCGCACCGCCACGCTGCTGTCCTTGGTTTGAGAAAGGTTGTCACCGTCTAATGATGGCACGAAGGCGATCGGTTAGCGCAGGCGGGCGGTGCTTTTTTTCGCGCTGGCATGAGCTTATGCCAGAAAAATACAGGACAAGGCGCAAAATTACTGTCAGAGTGGATGTCCGAAACACGATCATTTGAGGACCGTATTCGGCATGACACAGACCCGCACCTTACCCCTTGCTTTAATTCAACTCGAAACGCCGCCGCCGCAGGTGGTGGCAAAAATTGGTGAACAACCGCAGTGGTTTATTGAAGCCCTGGCGCTACAGCCGGATGATTATGTCATTGTGCGGCCGCATCTCGGGGAAGAGCTGCCGGCTTTCTCTGGCATCAGCGGCGCGGTTCTTAGCGGTTCGTGGGCGATGGTGACCGATCACGCCGACTGGAGCGAGCGCACCGCCGCCTGGATTCGTGCGGCCATTGACGCGCAACTGCCGCTGCTCGGCGTTTGCTATGGTCATCAGCTGATGGCCTATGCGCTGGGCGGTAAAGTGGGCGATAACCCGAACGGCTGGGAGCGCGGGCTGAAAACCCTGACGCGCACCCCGCACCGCGATCCGTGGCTGGCACAGTTGCCAGAGGCTTTCCCGGCGTGGTTGTCGCACCGGCAGTCGGTGCTGGTACCGCCGCCGCAGGCACAGGTGCTGGCGCGTTCAGCGCTGGATGGTTGCCAGATTCTGCGCTATTCGCCGCAGGCGCTGTCAGTGCAGTTCCATCCGGAGTTCGACCATAACATCATGACCGCCTGTCTGCCTTCCGGCGTCAGCGATGATGGCGCGCAGCTGTCAGGCGAAGACTGGGCGCGCGAGCTGCTGCAGCGTTTCTGGCAGCAAACGCGCCCGCAGGCGCAGGCTCAGGGCGCGTAATGCCGCGTGCAGCGATAAACCCAGGCGGGTGGCATATTTTTCAGCACCCGCTGGCGCTGCCAGGTGAAGTAGCGTGACAGGCTGGGCTGGGTCAGCGAGGTGTACTGAAACTGGACAAACACGCCGCGCGGTCCCAGTCCTTCATGTACCGCGCTGAGAATGGCGTCGCGTGTTGCGGGCGGCAGCGACAGCAGCGGCAGGCCGGAAAAAATCACGTCGTACTCCCCGGACAGATACTCTGCGGAGCAGGCGCGCACCTGCATGCGCGCATCGTTCCAGCGGCGTAACCCTTTTACCAGTTCGGGACTGATTTCAAACACATCCAGCTGCGCCTGCGGTGCCATATGTGCCAGCAGATGACGGGTCAGCACGCCGTCGCCGGCGCCCAGCTCGGCAATGCGCAGGCTGTGCTCCCAGTTGACCGTTTCACACATGGCGCGACACAGGGCAGCTGAAGAGGGCGTGATGCTGCCCATTTTGCGCGGATTGCGGATAAATTGCTGAACGAAGTTCGCTTTGGCGCGCATTACCATCAGGGCTGAAGCCAGCATCTTGTTCTCCTGTTCACGGGTCTGCTTCATATTGACCGCACAAATCGCACATGTTCCGCTTTTCCTCACGCTTATGGCCAAACTCGGAATTATCTGTCTGTGACAGGCGCAGGTTATGACGTGACGGCAGGGCCGTTTCTTAATGCCCTCTTTTCCTTCGATGCGGTCACAGTTTCCCGCTGAGCGATCTGACAGGCTGGCATTGTTCGCTCAATGTTAATAACAAGTTTAAATGTTGTTAATCGCCACTCTGTCCCGCAAGGAGAAACACCATGCGTTACGCTGCTCCGGGAGAAACCGGTTCTCTCATCCATCTGCAATCGCGTTATGGCAACTTCATCAACGGCGAATTTGTTCCGCCGGTAAACGGTAACTATTTTGTTAACACCACGCCGATCAACGGCTCGACTATCGGCGAATTCCCGCGCTCGGATAAACAGGATATCGACAACGCCGTGGCCGCCGCGCAGGCCGCTGCGGACGCATGGGGCAAAACCTCGCCGCAGTCGCGTTCGCTGCTGCTGCTGAAAATTGCCGACCGGCTGGAAGCCAATCTGGAAGCCATCGCGGTCAATGAAACCTGGGATAACGGTAAGCCGGTGCGTGAAACCCTGGCGGCTGATTTGCCGCTGGCGGTTGACCACTTCCGCTACTTTGCCGGCTGCGTGCGCGCCCAGGAAGGCACCGCGGCAGAGATCGACGAATTCACCGCCGCCTACCACTTTCATGAGCCGCTTGGGGTCGTCGGACAAATTATTCCGTGGAACTTCCCGCTGCTGATGGCGGCGTGGAAACTGGCGCCGGCGCTGGGTGCCGGTAACTGCGTGGTGCTGAAGCCCGCCGAACAGACGCCGCTCTCCATTACCCTGTTGATGGAGCTGATTAAAGACCTGGTGCCGCCGGGCGTGATTAACGTGGTGCACGGCTACGGCAAAGAGGCCGGCGAGGCGCTGGCTTCGCATCCGGGTATCGCCAAAATCGCTTTTACCGGATCGACCGCCACCGGCGGCCACATTCTTGAGCTGGCGGCAAAAAGCCTGATCCCGTCCACCGTCGAGTTGGGCGGCAAGTCGCCCAACATTTTCTTCGAAGACATCATGCGGGCGGAGGAGAGCTTCATCGAAAAAGCGGCCGAAGGGGTGGTGCTGGGCTTCCTCAATCAGGGCGAAGTCTGTACCTGTCCGTCACGCGCGCTGGTGCAGGAGTCGATTTTTGAGCCGTTTATGGCGGCGGTGATGAAGCGCATCCAGACCATTAAACGTGGCGATCCGCTCGACACTGAGACCATGATCGGCGCGCAGGCGTCGCAGCAGCAGTTCGACAAAATTCTCTCTTACCTGGAGATTGCTCAGCAGGAGGGCGCGCAGGTGCTGCACGGCGGCGGGGTGGAGAAAATCGGTGAGGCGTTTGCCAGCGGTTACTACATTCAGCCGACGCTGCTGAAAGGTGATAACAGCATGCGCGTCTTCCAGGAGGAGATTTTCGGACCGGTGGTCGGCGTGCTGACCTTTAAAGACGAAGCGGAAGCGATTGCCATCGCCAACGATTCGATTTACGGCCTCGGTGCGGGCGTGTGGACGCGCGATATTAACCGTGCTTACCGCGTAGGTCGCGCGATCAAAGCCGGTCGCGTCTGGACCAACTGCTATCACCTCTATCCGGCGCACGCCGCGTTTGGCGGCTATAAAAAATCCGGGATTGGCCGTGAAACCCACAAAATGATGCTCGATCACTACCAGCAGACTAAAAATCTGCTGGTCAGCTACAGTACGCAGCCTCTCGGCTTTTTCTGATTTAACCGGCAGCGGTGCGCGCCGCTGCCGCCTTCATGGCAACGTCACACAGCCCTGTCACAGTGCTGACAGAAAAAACAGATTATTCCCCCTGTTATTAAGACGCGTCTTGTCGATATTAAGAGACGTGAGTTTATACAGTAACGCACCGTTTTTAAGGAGAGAAGATGAACACCCTGTACCACTTTCAGGAGCAGCACGACGAAGTGCTGGATGCGGTCGAAGAGAATATCATTACCGTAAATCTGCCGGGCCGCCAGGCAATCTACGTGATTGGCCAGAACGACGACGATGCCGATCTGTTGCTGGACGTGCAGCTGCGCGGTGTGTGAGCGCCGCAGGGGCTGGCAGACAAAAAAAATCCGCAGCTTTTACGCCGCGGATTTTTTTATTGCAGGCCGGCTTATTTCACGCAGGCAGCACACTGGTTGTGGATCTGCTGGAAGAAGTCGTTGCCTTTGTCATCCACCAGGATGAACGCCGGGAAGTTCTCCACTTCAATTTTCCAGATCGCTTCCATGCCCAGTTCGGCATACTCCACGCACTCCAGACTCTTAATGCTCTGCTGCGCCAGCACCGCCGCCGGGCCGCCAATACTGCCCAGATAGAAGCCGCCGTGTTTATGGCAGGCATCCGTGACCTGCTGGCTGCGGTTACCTTTGGCCAGCATCACCATGCTGCCGCCGTTAGCCTGCAGCAGATCGACGTAGGAGTCCATGCGGCCAGCAGTGGTCGGACCGAGTGAACCGGACGCGTAACCTTCCGGCGTTTTCGCCGGGCCCGCATAGTACACCGGATGATCTTTGATGTACTGCGGCAGACCTTCGCCGTTGTCGATGCGCTCTTTCAGTTTGGCGTGCGCAATATCACGCGCCACGATGATGGTGCCGTTCAGCGACAGACGCGTTGCCACCGGGTAAGCGGAGAGCTGGGCGAGGATCTCGCTCATTGGGCGATTGAGATCGACGCTGACCACTTCGCCTTCGCCCTGCTGACGCAGCGCTTCCGGGATATAGCGGCCTGGGTTGTCTTCCAGCTTCTCGATCCAGATGCCTTCGCGGTTAATTTTGGCTTTGATGTTGCGGTCAGCCGAGCAGGAAACGCCCATGCCCACCGGGCAGGATGCGCCGTGACGCGGCAGACGCACCACGCGGATATCGTGAGCAAAATACTTACCGCCAAACTGCGCGCCGAGGCCGAGTTTCTGCGAGGCTTCCAGCAGTTCCTGTTCCAGCTGCACGTCGCGGAACGCCTGACCGTGTTCGTTGCCTTCGGTCGGCAGCGAATCGTAATAGTGGGTTGACGCCAGTTTCACGGTTTTCAGCGTGCTCTCAGCGGAAGTGCCGCCGATGACAAATGCAATGTGGTACGGCGGACAGGCCGCCGTGCCGAGCGACATCATTTTATCAATCAGGTAGTTTTTCAGCTTCGCTGGTGTGATCAGCGCTTTGGTTTCCTGATACAGATAGGTTTTGTTAGCAGAACCGCCACCTTTGGCGATGCACAGGAATTTGTATTCGTCGCCGTCAACGCTGTAGAGATCGATCTGCGCCGGCAGGTTGGTGCCGGTGTTGACCTCTTTGTACATATCGAGCGGCGCATTCTGCGAGTAGCGCAGGTTATCTTCGATAAAGGTGTTGTAAACGCCCTGAGACAGCGCGGCTTCATCGCCGCCACCGGTCCAGACGCGCTGGCCTTTTTTACCCATGATGATGGCGGTACCGGTGTCCTGGCAGGTCGGCAGCACGCCCTTAGCGGCGATTTCCGAGTTGCGCAGGAACTGCAGCGCCACGTATTTGTCGTTCTGGCTGGCTTCATCGTCCGCCAGAATCGACGCCACCTGCTGCTGATGTGACGCGCGCAGCATAAAAGAGGCATCGTGGAACGCCTGCTGCGCCAGCAGCGTCAGCGCTTTCGGGTCGACTTTCAGGACTTCTTCGCCGTCAAAGTTGGCCACCGAAACATGGTCGCGGCTCAGCAGATAGTACTCGGTATCATCTTTGGCGAGAGGAAAGGGATTCTGGTAGTAGAAGGGTTTGTTCGACATGTTGGCTCACTTAGCTTCGTGTTGCCCGCCAGCATGACGGGCGACAAATTAGGCGATCTGTTATTCGATTTTCTCTCGCCAGTCCGCGGCAAGAGCTGACTGGCGAGTATCATACCACTTTAACGTTGTTACGCGGCTGCGTTTTTAACATCAAAGCAACATCATCAGAACATCATCACCATCCACGGATAGGCAATGACCATCAGCGCCACCAGGAACAGGGCACCAAAGATGGTACCGAGACGCCAGTAGTCTTTGGTTGGCAGGTAGCCGCTACCGTAGTAAATCGGGCTTGGGCCCGTGCCGTACGGGGTGATAATGCCCATCACACCCAGTGAGGTACACATCATCAGACAGAACACCGGCATGTTGATGCCCGGAATCGAGGCGGCAATGGTCAGCATGGCAGGCAGCAGGGCGGTGGTGTGCGCCGTGGTGCTGGCGAACAGATAGTGCAGCAGGTAGAAGGCCACCAGCAGTACCACCGCAGACACCTGCGGGTCGTAGCCGTGCAGCAGCAGCGCACCCTCTTTACCCAGCCAGGCGATGAAGCCTACGCGCGCCAGACCATCAGCCAGCGCGACCAGCGTGGCAAACCAGGCAAAGGTGTTCCAGGCGGCTTTGTTGCTGGTGATGTCGTTCCAGTTCAGCACGCCGGTCCACAGCATCAGCACGATAACCAGCAGGGCGGCCATCGCCGGTTCAATCCACGCAGTGGCGAAGATCCACATCATCAGCGCAGCGACCACGAACACCAGCAGCAGAATTTCATTGCGCGACAGCGGACCCAGTTTCTCCAGCTCGGCTTTGGCCCAGCGTGGCACTTCGTCATTCACTTTTACTTCTGGTGGATAGAGCCAGTAAGCCAGCAGCGGCATGGTGAGAATCAGCAGGATACCCAGCGGCAGGAAGGCGAGGAACCACATGCCCCACGAGATATCAAAGCCAACCACGCTTTTTACCAGCGCCAGCGCCAGCAGGTTAGGGGCCAGCGCGGAGAGGAACATTGAGCTGGTGATACAGGCGGCGGTGATAGCAACCCACATCAGGTAAGAACCAATTTTGCGTGCGCTTGGGTCGTTAGGTTTAGAACCGTACAGCGGCGGCAGGTTGGCAATGATGGGGTAGATAGTCCCGCCGCTGCGCGCGGTGTTGGACGGCGTAAACGGTGCCAGCAGCAGGTCGGCAAAGGTGATGGCATAGCCGAGCGTCAGGCTGCGACGGCCGAGATATTTCACCAGAATCAGCGCCAGGCGGCGACCGAACTGGGTTTTATCGTAGCCGGCGGCAAACATGAAGGCGCCGAAAATCAGCCACACGGTGGAGTTGCCGAAGCCGCTCACCGCCCATTTAAACGCCTGTCCGGCCGTTTTGAACTTCGGATCGGCCAGTTCTGCCGGGCTGAACAGCACGTACTGGCTGAACAGCGCGATGATCACCACACCGGTCAGGCCGATGACCGCGCCCGGCAGCGGTTCGAAGATCAGGCCGACAATCACCCCGACGAAGATGGCGAAGAAGTGCCACGCGTACGGCTCCAGCCCGGCAGGGGTGGGCACCAGCAGCAACAGCACGGCAACCACGATCGGCAGGCACAACATGACTAGCCGGTTCTTTTTCCCCGGTGCGGCAGGTGGCGCCTTTAGGGGTTCACTCTGGGTTGTTTGTGTATTCATAGTTTTGGTCTGCAAGTTATGGGAATGCGATTGACGGCCCGGTCGGGTTGATTTTTTTAGTTACGAAACGCTTGTAGCAGATCAACCGGGACGTTTTAAAGTGTCTTTTACATGAATCTTCGTTATTGCAATTTTGCTTCGCGAATTATCAATTGAATGACGCTATGATGCGATTAATTAAAATATCTATTTTGATCTGGATCAATAAAATTATTAGCGGGTTTTTTGTTTTAACGTTTTGCGCCGTAATAAATGAACCAACAGGTGTAAAATATGTGTTAAAAGTGAACGGAACGGCAAAAATACCGCCAGAATCGGTCGAAAGGTGCTTTTTATCTCTTTGATATTACGTCATTTGTTTTAAATGTAAGGAAAAAGTTGATTTTTGTCAAGTATTGGTTAAAACTTAGCGGAGCGCGGATTTCAGCAATGAGCAATAAAAAGTATTTTCACGCGTAAAACTTATATAACTAACATTCTGGGTTATGTAACTAAATAAAATGGTATATTTATACCATGAAGTCGGACCACTTAAATTAATTATAAAGACCTCCGAACTGCCAAAGAATTGAATACACGATTTCTTAATTCTGGAGTTGCTCATCATGAATACGCTCACCCCGATTCTTAATCCGCTGACATTACCGAAAGGGGCGGTGCTGAAAAACCGCCTGGTGATGGCCCCGATGACCACCTGTACCGGCTATTACGACGGCGGCGTGACCAGCGATCTCGTTGAATATTATCGCGTGCGTGCCGGCAGCATCGGCACCGTGATCGTCGAGTGCGCCTTTATCGATAACCGCGGTCCGGCGTTCCCGGGCGCTATCGGCATCGACAGCGACAACAAAATCCCTGGTCTGGCCAGAATCGCGCACGCCATCAAGTCCCAAGGTTCCAAAGCCATTCTGCAGATTTACCACGGCGGCCGCATGGTTGAGCCCGCGCTGATCGGCGGGAAAACCCCGGTCGCGCCCAGCGCTATCGCCGCGCCACGTGAAGGTGCCAGCACCCCGCAGGCGCTGACGGCGGAAGAAGTGGAGGTGATGATCACCAAGTTTGGTGATGCGGTGAACCGCGCCATCAAAGCCGGCTTCGACGGCGTGGAGATCCACGGCGCTAACACCTACCTGATTCAGCAGTTCTACTCGCCTAACTCTAACCAGCGTGACGACAAATGGGGCGGCAGCCGCGATAACCGCGCGCGCTTCCCGCTGGAAGTGCTGGAAATCACCCACAAAATGGCGGAGCGCTTCGCCGCAGCGGATTTCATCATCGGCTATCGCTTCTCACCGGAAGAGCTGGAAGTGCCCGGTATCCGCTGGGACGACACGCTGTACCTGCTGGAAAAACTGGCGGCGCGCGGGCTGGATTACGTGCACTTCTCCGTCGGCCAGCTGCTGCGTCCGTCGATTGTCGACACCCAGGATCCGACGCCGTTAATCAGCAAATACATTGAACAGCGCTCGGCGACGCTGGCGAAAGTGCCGGTGATTGGCGTTGGCGGCGTGGTGAACAAAGAGGATGCCGAACTGGCGCTGGCCTCGGGCTTCGATCTGGTGGCGATTGGTAAAGCCTGTATTGCCTATCCGGACTGGGCCGATCGCATCATCAAAAACGAGCACATGGATCTGTACATCGATAGCACCAAACGCGAAGCGCTGACCATTCCGGAACCGCTGTGGCGCTTCTCGCTGGTGGATGCGATGATCCGTGACGTCAGCGATGGCCATCGTAAGTACAAAGCCGGCGTTTACCAGGCGAAAGTGGAAGCCGAAGCGCTGAAGCTGAAAATCAACGTAACGCTTGACACCGACCGTATCACCGACATCTCGCTGGTGCCGGATCCTAACCTCGACGTCGATTTCACCAGCACCTTTGAAAGCCTGCGTGAACGTATTCTGGTGGCGAACAGCCCGCACGTCGATGCCATCACCGGCGCTACCACGCAGAGTGAGGCGCTGAAGAAAGCGGTATCGCGCGCGCTGACCACCTCCAGCAAAGAGTATGTGATTGAAGAGGGCGGTAACCCGAATGCGCCGGTCAACTACGATGTGGTGGTGGTCGGTACCGGCGGTGCCGGTCTGGCGGCGGCGATTCAGGCACACGATGACGGCGCGCGCGTGGTGATCATTGAGAAGATGCCCACCATTGGCGGTAACACCATCAAAGCGTCGGTGGGGATGAATGCCGCGGAAACCCGTTATCAGAAACTGAAAGGCATCGAAGACAGCAAAGAGCTGTTCTACGAGGAAACGCTGAAAGGCGGCAAATTCAAAAACAATCCGGTGCTGCTGCGTGAGTTCGTTGAGCGTGCGCCAGAAGCCATTGAGTGGCTGGCGGCGAAAGACATTGAGCTGAGTGATATCACCATCACCGGCGGCATGAGCATTGACCGTACGCACCGTCCGGAAGATCGCTCGGCGGTGGGCGGCTTCCTGATTAGCGGCCTGGTGAAAAACGTTAACCAGCGCAACATCGAAGTGCTGCTGGAAACCTCAGTGGCCGAGATCCTGTTTGAAAACGGTGCGGTGACCGGCGTGAAAGTGGTCGATGAGTACAACGACAGCCGCATCCTGAATGCGAAAAGCGTGATTGTGGCCACCGGTGGCTTCAGTGCTAACCGCGAGATGGTGGTGAAATACCGTCCGGAGCTGGATGGTTTCGTCACCACCAACCACAAAGGCGCCACCGGCAGCGGTATCGCCATGCTGCAGAAAATTGGCGCCGAGACTGTCGACATGGGCGAAATCCAAATCCACCCAACCGTTGAGCAGACCACCTCGTACCTGATTTCCGAAGCGATGCGCGGCGGCGGGGCGATTCTGGTCAGCCAGGCCGGTAAGCGTTTCTACAATGAAATGGAAACCCGTGACAAAGTTTCTGCCGAGATTATCGCGCTGCCGGAAAAAAGCGCGTGGATCGTGTTCGATGAGCAGGTACGTGCCAACAACAAAGCGGCGGACGAATACATCGCCAAAGGCTTTGTGATTAGCGCGCCGACGCCCCACGAGCTGGCGGTGAAACTCAACATGGATCAGGAAACGCTGCAAAGCACGCTGGGCCGTTACAATGAGTTTGTGATTAACCAGAAAGACGAAGACTTTGGCCGTGCCACCGCGCTGCGTCATCCGCTCAATCAGGGGCCGTTCTTCGCGATTCGTATCGCACCGGGCGTGCACCACACCATGGGCGGCGTGACCATCAACACTGAGACCGCGGTGCTTGACGCACAGAAACAGGTGATTCCTGGTGCCTGGGCGGCGGGTGAAGTGGTCGGCGGCATCCACGGTGCGAACCGCATCGGCGGTAACGCCGTCGCCGATATCATTATCTTTGGTATCAAAGCGGGCCGTAATGCCGCTAAACTGGCGTTAGGTAACTAAGCTATCACGATGCCCGCGCCCTGCGGGCATCGTTCTCTTGCGGGGCCACAATGACAAGCGACGCTGGCGTCCATTCCTATTCTGCCGTCCTCATGGGTTCGCCCATTCTGCTTAAACTGTTCGAAGACAATCCCACGCTGGCCAGCCAGGTCTTTCGCCTGATCAAACAGCAGGAAAACCTGTTTACCGTCAACCGCGCCGAATCTGAAGTGATGGCCATTAATCAGGCAGCCGGACGCCATCCGGTGGTGGTGAGCGCGCCGGTTTTTGCGCTGATTAGCGTGGCGCACGCGGTGAGCATCCTGCCGGACAGCGCGTTTAACTTCACCATCGGTCCGGTGGTGAAACGCTGGAAGATTGGTTTTCAGGGGCGTGAAGTGCCGCCCGCAGCGGAGATTGAGACGCTGCTGCGCCTGACCGATCCGCATCAGGTGGTACTGGATGCCGAACAGCACTCGGTGTTTCTGCCGCTGCCGGGCATGGAGATCGATCTGGGCGCCATTGCGAAAGGCTACATCGCCGATGTGGTGCAGGCATTTCTGCGTCAGCAGGGTGTTGCGCAGGCGCTGATTAATCTCGGTGGCAATGTGCAGACGCTGGGCAGCCCGCCGCATCAGCCGCAGGGCTGGGGTATCGGGCTCAAAAAACCGTTTGGCCGGGACGATGAACTGCTGGGTACGCTGCAGGTGCAGGGCAAATCGGTGGTGACGTCCGGGATTTATGAGCGCTACTTTGAACGCGACGGCCGCTGCTGGCATCACATCTTTGATCCGCGCACCGGCTATCCGCTGGACAATGAGTTATTGAGCGTGACGGTGATTGCCGATCGCTCGCTGGATGGCGATATCTATACCACGCTGCTGTACGGCATGGGCGTAGAGCAGGGGCTGGCGTATCTCGCCGGCCAGCCTGACATCGACGCGGTGTTTGTCACCCGCGATCGGCAGATTATCTGCTCACCGGCGCGCCATTTCCGCTTCAGCCAGCTGGATTTCAGCTGGCAGCTGCGTCACTGACAGTACTGCTGCAGCAGCGAATGGTACTCCGGCTGCAGGCGATAGCGATACACCGGGCGGCCGGTGGCACCGTAGTGAATGCTGGTGAACAGGATATTAATCTGCGCCAGCCAGATCAGGTATTTGCGACACGAAACGCGCGAAATGTTCACCTCTGCCGCCAGCTCGTCGGTGGAAAACTCATGGCCGGGATGGGCGTCAATCCACTGACACAGCGTGCGCAGCGTCTGCGGCGTTAAGCCTTTCGGCAGCCGTTTGTTGTCGTGCTGGGTGGCCGGGCTGCCGTGCATCAGCAGATCGAGGTCCGACTGCTGATAGTAGTGCTGATTGTCCATCAGCGATTTTTTCTGCCGCCAGCCGGTCAGCGCCTCTTCAAAACGCGGGAACTGGAACGGTTTGATCAGGTAGTCGACTACGCCGTAGTGCAGCGAGGTTTTGATGTTCTCCGCGTCGGCCGCTGACGAAATGATGATCACTTCTACTGAACTCTGCGCCTGGCGCAGCTCCGGCAGCAGATCGAGCCCGTTCTCCTGCTGCATATAGATATCCAGCAGCACCAGGTCGATCGGCGTTTCGCTATTAAACAGGAACTCGCGCGCCTGCTGCAGCGTCGCGGCGGTACCCACGCAGTGAAAGCCCGGTACCTGGCCGATAAAGCTGCGGTTCAGCTCGGCCACCATGGCGTCATCGTCGACCACTAACACGTTAATCATGCGGTTTGGTTCCTCCATCCCACGGAAGTTGGACTAAAAATTGGGTGAACACGCCGGGCTCGGACTCCACGCTGACGCTGCCGCCGAGGTGCTCCGTCTGCTGTTTCAGCAGGAACAGGCCGACCCCGCGATCCTCGCCTTTGGTAGAGAAGCCCTTGTCAAACACGGTTGCCAGATGCTGCGGCGCAATACCCGGTCCGTCATCGCTCACTTCACAGGTCAGCCAGCCGTTCTGATAGTGCAGCATGACGTGGATTTCGCCCTCGGTCTGCTCACTCATCGCATCCAGCGCATTCTCCACCAGGTTGCCGACCACGGTGATCAGCGCCGCCATCTGCTGCTCGTTGCCGCTGTCCGGCAGGTAACTGGCATCGCTGATGGTCAGACGATGGCCGCAATCAGAGGCGCGGTTAATTTTGCTGAGCAGAAAACCGGCAATCACCGGTGATTTGATCTTCTCCAGCAGGAAGCCGATTTCCGTCTGATAGTTATTAGCGGTCTTCAGAATATAGGCTTCTACCTGCGCATAATTTTTCATGTGCAGCAGGCCGAGGATCACATGCAGCTTATTCATGAACTCGTGCGAGCGCTCACGCAGGGCATCAACATAGTTTACCATGCCGGTCAGACGCTGCATCAGCTGGCTGATTTCGGTCTTGTCCCTGAAGGTGCAGACCGCGCCGATAATGCGTCCCTGACTGCGCACCGGCACGGTGTTGCTCAGCAGCAGACGGCCATTGACGTTGAGCTCCTCATCGCGCCGTGCGCGACCGCTGTGCAGCACTTCCTGCAGATGCTGGTCGATCACCGAGGCATCATAAATGCGCGCGGTACTCACTACGCTGCTGCCCATTTTATCGCTCAGCAACTGGCGCGCCGCCTGATTGACCAGCGTCACCTCGCCCTGATCGTCCATCGCCACCACGCCTTCCTTGACGGAGTTAAGGATCGCCTGGCGCTGCTCAAACAGGGTGGAAATTTCGTATGGCTCGAGGCCGAACAGGATACGCTTCAGCACGCGCACCAGAATGAAGGTGCCAACCGCGCCGGCAAAAGTGCCGATCAGAATGGTCCACAGAATGCTCCAGCGACTCTGGTTGATCTGGTCGGTGACCGCCTCCAGCGAGATGCCGATAGCCACCACGCCAATCTGCCGCTGCTGGGCGTCATACACCGGGGTAAACACGCGCAGCGATTTGGCCAGCGAGCCCTGATTCACGGAGACATTCTCGTTGCCGCGCAGCGCCGGTTCGATGTCCGGGCCGATAAAGTGTTTGCCCACCAGCTCCGGATTACGGTGCGAGTAGCGGATGCCATCCATGTTGGTGATGCTGATAAACAGCAGATGGTTGCTCTCTTCCACCGCTTTGGCGATGGGCTGGATAGCGGCCCGATCGGGCGGCAGGCGCAGCGCCTGCTGAATTTCGGGGGATTTCGCCAGCGTGCGCGCTACCGCCATGGCTTTATCCTCCAGCTGGCTGCGCGTCGCGGCCCCAATCTGGAAGAAATAAAACATGTGTACGCTCAGCAGCACCAGCACAATCACCGCGCTGAGCATTAGCGTCACCAGGGTGTTGAGCTTCATCGGTCGCCTGCGCGCCGGCGTGGCTTGCTGTGGAGAGGTCATGATCGTGCTCTGCGGAAAACGGGGGGCTATTATGACGGATAATCCGCAGCGGGTCGCGCTAAATGCAGGAAGGCCGTCAGCGATGACGACCTTCCGTGGGGGAGAGCGGGCGGGTTAACCCTGTTTCACCCGGTTAGCGAAGCTTTTACGCAGTTTCTGCAGCTTCGGCGGGATCACCGCCAGGCAGTAACCGTTGCGCTGGCCGGCACCATCCCAGTAATCCTGATGATAATCTTCTGCCGGGTACCAGGCTTTCAGCGGCTCGATGGTGGTCACCACCGGCACGCTGTGATCTTCCTGCGCGCGGGCAATTGCCGCAATCGCTTCGGCTTCCTGTTCCGCGTTAGCCGGGAAAATCGCCGAACGGTACTGGGTGCCGACATCATTACCCTGACGGTTCAGCTGAGTGGGATCGTGGGTGGCAAAGCTGATGTCCAGCAGATCGCCGTAGCTCACTTTCTCCGGATCGAAGCCTACGCGAATCGCTTCGGCGTGGCCGGTCGCGCCGCTGCACACCTGCTCGTAGGTGGGATTAGGACGTTCACCGCCGGTGTAACCACTTTCGACTGACTCGACGCCAATCACATCTTTAAATACTGCTTCGGTGCACCAGAAACAGCCACCCGCGATAATCGCATATTCGGTTGCCATTGTTTTACTCCTGTCAGGGCGAAAGCGTTAGAGTGGGGGTTCAGCACGCTGAATTCAAGCCGCTTTCTGTTAACATTTCTGGCGCAACCCGGCGCGGCTTAGCCCGCCGCTGCTCGCTCATCACGCGTAAACGGCCTGGGCTGGTGGCGTGCAGCATCACTTTGCCTTCACGCGCGGCACGTCACTAATACGCGTGGTGTAAGCCGGAGACAGCATGTCGCGTTTCATCGCCCAGGGTTTCTGAATGCCCTGACCGGCAAACCACAAGGCACCGCGCTGGTGGGCGTTGATCTTATCCATCAGCGCCATCAGCTGATCGCTGTTACGGCGCGGCTGATAGTCAGCAAACAGATCAAGCTGCGCCACCCCGTCGCTGAAAAAGTCGCCCAGCATTACGCCGCCTTTCAGGTAGCGCTTGCCGGGGATCCAGATGCGATCCAGGCAGTTGAGCGTGGCCTGAATGATGTCGCGGCTGTCGGCGGTAGGGGTAATCAGCGTCTGGCTGGCGGCATTGGCATAGTAGGGCTGATGCGGATCGTGCGGGCTGGTGCGGATAAAGGTGCCGATGTAGCGGCAATACTGGCGCTCGCTGCGCAGTTTCTCCGCTGCGCGTGCCGCATAGCTGGCGATGGCTTCGCGCATATCCTGATAGTCGGTAATGCGATCGCCAAACGAGCGCGAGCAGAGGATATTTTGCCGGTGCGGAATCACCTCTTCAAACGCCAGGCAGGGTTCGCCGCGCAGCTCGCGCACGGTGCGCTCCAGCACCACGCCGAAATGCTTGCGGATCAGCGCTGTGGGGGTCTCCGCCAGCTGCAGAGCGGTTTGAATGCCCATCAGGTTCAGCTTGTTCGATAAACGGCGGCCGACGCCCCACACTTCCTCTACGCCCACCCGCTGCATCAGGCCGCGCTGGCGCGCCGGATCAGAGAGGTCCATGACGTTTTCGGCTTTGGTCCAGCGTTTGGCCGCCCAGTTAGCCAGCTTGGCGAGGGTTTTCGTTGGCGCGATGCCGACGCCCACTTTCAGGTGCGTCTCTTTCCACAGGCAGTCACGTACCTGCTGTCCAAAGCGCGTCAGCGAGGTGTAGCCTTCAATTCCGCTGACATCAAGAAAGGCCTCATCAATCGAATAGACGTCTACGCGCGGCGCCAGCCGGTCGAGCGTCTCCATCACGCGCGCCGACATGTTGCCGTACAGCGCATAGTTAGATGAAAACACCACCACCTGATGACGCATCAGCTCGTCGCGATGTTTAAACCAGGGCGCACCCATTTTGATGCCGAGCGCCTTCGCTTCGCGGCTCAGCGAGATAATGCAGCCATCATTGTTTGACAGCACCACGATCGGCCTGCCGCGCAGATCCGGGCGAAACACGGTTTCGCAGCTGGCGTAGAAAGAGTTTACGTCGACCAATGCATACATCATCGGTACCCTGAAAATACTGTATATAAAAACAGTATGTGCCGGAAGTGTAGTAAAGATCAAGCGGCAGGATTGTGCATTGCCGAATGTGCGAGCTGGAGCAAGTTACTAACTGAACGGTCTCTGAGAGACAAAATTTTTATGACATTTCCGTATCCCAGTCTAATGCGTCGAAACGCCAGCAAGCCTGCCTGGTCGCATGCATTCCTGTGAAAAAATTAACAGTCTGAAGGATAATCAGTAGTAAACCATAAACCCGCTTAACCGTGAGATTAAAAAGTAAAGTAACGCTATTTTGCTCAACGTTTTTGGCAGTATAAGTAATATAAATAAATAAGGTTTTTGCTTACCTCTCACTGAATTTAATTTCAAGTTCTCATTTGATTCTGATCATCTAAATCGGGATGTGTTTATCTTAAAATAGTTCTATATTTATTCGGTTGCAAGGCTATAGGTGTGAGCGATTTATCAATACAGGAAGTTCACGATTACTGTCTCAACTTAACGCAACGTATTATTAAAAGCTTTAACTGGGAAAATATCACCACTGGCGTATTGAGCGAAGCGGATAAGCAATCCCTTGCCGCAGGCATTACGGGGAGTAAGCTCAACTGGGCGTGGGGAATGAAGCGCTATCAGGGGACAGCAAATGACAAAGGGATATTAGATATAAGCCTCAAGGTCGTTGACTATGCAGACCCCGAAGCACTGCATGCTGTTATTATTTGTAAATATGACATGCTGCGTGACGAGTTTGCTATTTGTATGCTGGAAAATTTTATTGCTGATAAAGAGACATCATTATCAGGTAAAGTCTTTATTATAGCGCTGGTATATGCCACGACTTTTTGCGCAATGGTGGGTTTGGATGACGTGCATATCTGCGACCCTGTTCCCGAGGCTCAGACCCGATACCGATCGTATGGGTTTGCTTTCGTATTTGATGCTCCTGATAAAATGTCCTCATCGGTAGAAGAAATACAAGATAAAATACGCGAGAAAGTGAGGCGGTTTTTTTGAGGAAGAGTGAATGAATGCAGGGATTCAGCATCCTGTTTGATAAATAAACAAGGGTAGGGTAAATTATGATCACAGCAGGAACTTCAGGAGGCATCATGATTAAGCAAAGTAAAAAAATTGATTCATCCAGGGCGATGACTGCTGCCAAACGTTCAGTCGCTTTCTGGTCTTCCATTGATGGTGCGAAGCTTGCCGGAGTAGGTTTTGCCGAAAAAGACGCGGACGTTATTGGTCCGGAGAAGCCGTCAGCGAAGGCTCGAATCGCCAGTTAACAATATGCAATCGCATCGTTAG
This sequence comes from Pantoea sp. SGAir0184, assembly GCF_043544755.1. Taxonomy (NCBI): domain Bacteria; kingdom Pseudomonadati; phylum Pseudomonadota; class Gammaproteobacteria; order Enterobacterales; family Erwiniaceae; genus Pantoea; species Pantoea sp. SGAir0184. The sequence continues at coordinate 2,492,641 of NZ_CP028050.1, read as the reverse complement.
CAGAATCAAAGCTCCTGTCCCGGGAGCTTTTTTGCTTTACATGCCTGAGTTTTTAGCAGGCCGGACACAGGTATAAACGCATCCCGGTGGAAAGCTGTTCGGAAGAATTTATGGCAGCAGGACGAAAAAAACGGCGTTCCCGTCAGGGAAACGCCGTGGGCCAGGGGCCAGTTACTGCGCGAGAAAAAAACGTGTCACTGCCTGGTCTGACTGAACGTCAGGGCGCCTTCTTGCTGCCTGCTTCCGCCCCGGTGATCGGATCGATCAGCGGATCGGACGCGGTGCGTGCGGCCAGCGCGTCAATGTCGCGCTGCTCATCCGGCGACAGCGTCACAGAAGGCAGACCATCGCCGCCATCCACCGCCGGTTGCGGATCGGCCACATAATCGAAGTTGTCATCGGAGTTCCAGCTACCACGCACGTCATCACCTTCTGACATGTTGTAGTAGTTGTGCGCATACTGCTCAATTGGCGGCAGCTTGCCCGGTGGGAAGTTGTCGCGAATGGAGTACAGCGCTTTCTCAAACGAAAGCTGGTGCGCGGCTTCACGCGTCATCAGGAAGCCTAACGCATCCTTAACGCCGACATCGTCAGTGACGTTGATCAGGCGTTCATAGATGATTTTGGCGCGCGCTTCGGCGGCGATATTTGAACGCAGATCGGCCGTCACTTCCCCGATAGTATCCACGTAAGCCGCGGTCCATGGCACGCCGCCGGAGTTGGTCAGCGGCGGACCACCGCCATAAAGAATCGAAGTCAGATGGCTATCGTTACCGGCACCCGTGATTGAGCGATACAGTTCGCCTTCCTCTTCAGTGCCTTCGGCCAGCTTGCCTTTGGCGCCTTTATTGAGCATGCCAACCAGCGAGCCGATAATCTCAAGATGGCTGAGCTCCTCGGTAGCGATATCCATCAGCAGGTCGCGGCGTCCTAAATCCTCATCGCCGAGGCCCTGGGTAAAATAGCGCATGGCCGCAGCCAGTTCGCCCTGCGGACCGCCAAACTGCTCTAACAGCAGATTGGCCAGGCCCGGGTTCGGCGCACTGACGCGCACCGTGTACTGCAATTTCTTAACGTGTCGAAACATAGCTCACCTCAAAAAGTCTCTTACGAAAAGAGAAAATCAGCGTTTCGCTTTCGCGTCCGGGTCTTCGCTGCGCAGCAGGAACTGATCGGTCAGTTCAGGCATGTGCGTTAACATCCAGTCCGCCATCGCGATCTCCTGCTCACAGATCTGTTTGAGAATGGCCACGCTCTCCTCATCCCCGGCACGCGTGGCGGCGCTGATCAGGCTGGTGTAACTGCCAATCTCGGCATTCTCGAACACGTAGCCGCTGATAGCGCCTTTCACCACTTCGTCTTCCGCGAAGTTACCGCCAAACGCCTGGCCCATGGCGGCCATTTTCCCCATCACGTCTTTCACGCTGGAGTGGGAAATACCGTGGCGGTCGAGAATGGATTCCAGCAGAGACTGCTGCTGACGGGTTTCTTCGATATGCTGCTCAATGCGGGCCCGCAGTTGCGGGTAGTTTTCCAGGCGTTTTGCCATCTGCTCGAGCATGGTTTCGGCCTGTTTTTCCATGGCGTGAGCGTCGCGCAGCCAGTCGTGATAATGCGAGAGTGCGGATGTGGTCGTCATATCTACCTCCGTTGTACGGCAGTCGCGTTACTGTTTTTCCGCGATATCCGTGAGTTTTTCATCGGTGGATTTTTCTTCTGCCAGCGTGGCAGCCAGCAACTCTGCGGCCTGGTTCAGCTCCAGCTTTTTCGCCATGGCCACCAGCGTGCCGTAAGTGGCAATTTCGTAGTGCTCAACCTTCTGCGCTGCGCCGATCAGGCCAGCATCGCGCACCGGGCCGGCTTCGGTGGATTCAATCAGCTCCTGCGCTTCTTCGACCAGGCCTTCCAGCGCGTGGCACTTCATACGCATGATGCGCAGCTCATCGTGGCTCTCTACGACCTGATCGAGGCGCTCAATTTGTCCCTGGGTCTCTTCCAGATGTTGCTGAAAAGCGTTTTTTAAACTTTCATCGGAGGCTGCCCGGACCAGTTTGGGTAACGCACGGGTGATCTGTTTCTCCGCGCTGTAAACGTCCGAAAGATCGTGAATAAAAAGATCGAGTAGCGATTTAACTTTCATGAAATATTCTCCGAATCGGTGATTAACGGGAGGCTGAAGCCATTAAGTGATAACGCGATTAAAGAGAGGGAATGAAACGAAGCAATAAATCCCTGTCATCCTGTTGATGACGGAGCATTCCCTGCTCCGAGACATTCCTTACTCTGCGTTACAGCGCATCAGGAATCGCGATGGCTATTCTGTCCGCCTTTTTTGCCGGCTTCGGACGCTTTCTCACGGTCGTTTTTGAAATTACCGCCGCTGTTTTGTCCGCCTTTTTTACCCGCTTCAGATGCTTTCACTTTGTCTTCTGCGAAATTACCTGAACCGCCTCTATGCTCTGTCATACTATTACCTCGTGATGAGTAATAAATAACATGACGCATCTGCCGCCATGCATGTTTTGCACACTTAATACTAATGCAGGCTGCTTCACTGACAAGCGCGACGGTTATATTTTTCACGCCTCGCTAACGCTATATTAATGAGAAGGCTGGAGATTGTGGTGTAAAATAACCACGCAATTTTTAGCGAGCCGGTCCATATTACGGTCTCGCTTTTAATCTGCCTGATGATTATTTATTCTCTACACATTTTCCTTAGGTGGAAATTTCATCCGCCTGGCTTATTTTATTGACGTTTAATCATTGAACGGCGAAGCGGCGCTAAATAGCGTCGAGCAGACGGTTCAATTCCGCCAGACTAAAAAGGGTTGCTTTGCGCACCACTTCTTCACCTTCACCTGAAAACCACTGCCGGCTGGTGTGCACGCTGCCATCTGCCAGACACCATGCAAACCACACGGTGCCGGCTGGCGTGCCGTCCTCACCGCCGTCCGGGCCGGCATAGCCACTGACGGCAATAGCCAGCGTATCCCCGGAGAGCTTTTTCGCGCCGCAGGCCATCTCCCGTACCGCGGCTTCACTGACGGCGGTATCACGCGCCAGCGTCTCTGCGCTGACGCCCAGCACGCGCTGCTTCGCCTGATTGGTGTAAGTAATAAAGCCGCTGCTGTAAAAGCGGCTACTGTCGCTGGCGGCCGCCAGCGCGGAACCGACCCAGCCAGAGGTGCAGGATTCGGCGGTGGTGACGCTCAGGCCGGCGGCCAGTAATTTATTACCCACTTCGGTCGCTAAATTAACCAGTTCTTCATCCATATTCTGTATCCCTTGTCAGAGTGAAATTAATAAACGCCGTCTCTGCCGCTGCTCATATGCATTGCCAGCGGCGTGCATCCGAATTATAGGAGTAATTTCTGCACCGCTGCTCAGCCGAATTAAACTGTTACCGAAGCTCCCGGCGTTTACCGCTAAGCTTAAAATTCAGAACGAAGAGGGAATAACCGGAGCGACATGATGTCAGCTAATTAACTGCAAGAGGAATAACACCATGAAGAAAGATGAGTTAGCCAGCCGTGATTATCCGGTGCAGGAGGATATGCGCTGGCAACGCAGGGAGAGCGTTATACAGCGTATCGGTGAATACGTGCTAATGGTGATTGTGATCCTGGGTGCCTGCGGGTTGTTTTCCAAAGGCATATTAAGCGACGGGCAGGCGCAGTCGGCTGATGGTTCCGTCAGCATTCGCTATGAACGTTTTGGTCGCATCGACAGCAATATGAACCTGCGGATTCGCGTGGCACCGCAGAGCGGAGAGCATTTCACCGTCACGCTAGGCAGCGGCGCGTTAGACGATTTGCAGATCCAGACGCTACAGCCACAGCCACAGCAGGCCATCACGCGGGATAACACGCTGCAGCTTACTTACGCCAGCGAGGCGGCAGAAGGTCATGTGATCTGGCTGGGGATTCAGCCGCAGGCGGCGGGACGGGTTGCGCTGAGCGTGCACGTCAATCATCAGGTACCGGTAAAGGTATCGCAGTGGATTTACCCATAAAAGGAGAGCGTTATGGAAACGGTATTACGCGCAGCCGCCATTTATCTGTTGTTAATGGTGGTATTTAAAATTGCCGGTCGACGCACACTGCTGCAAATGACCTCATTCGATTTGATTCTGCTGCTGATTATTAGCGAAGCCACACAGCAGGCATTGCTGGGTGATGACTTTTCCGTTACCGGTGCCAGCCTCACCATCATTACCTTAATCACTATTGATATTGTGCTGGGCAAACTCAAAGCGCGCTTTCCGCTATTCGAACAAATGGCGGAGGGAGGACCGCTGATTCTGGTGGAGCATGGCCGGATATTAACGCAGCGGCTAAAAATGTCGGGCATCAGTCGGGAAGATATCCTCGAGGCCGCGCGTTCAGGTCAGGGACTGGAACGCATCGATCAAATTAAATACGCGGTGCTGGAAGTGAGCGGTCATATTTCCATCATCCCGGAAAATTCAGATAAAACTGAAAAATAGCAACAATCTCTCAATACTTGTTTGTGATGTAGATCACACTTTTGTTAATTAATTGATTTTATACCACTAAAATTATTTTGTACAAGTTTGAGAAAAAAATCTTTACAAGCAACCCGCTATAAGCGCAGCGGTGAAAATAACCATTTGCGCATGGCTTTTTGTCAGCGCAAATATGCATATTAAATGTTGTTTTATCTCCAATCCCATCCATATTGTTCCTGTGTGGAGATATTCTGTCGTTTAACTACTTAATTATTTTTATCAATGGGGTGACATATGACACAACGACGTGGTGGTGCAGGTAATTTTGCAGAAAATACCGAGCGTGCTCGCGAAGCGGGTAAAAAAGGCGGCAGCGTCAGCAGCGGGAATTTTAAAAACTGTCCTGAAAGGGCAGTAGAAGCGGGCAGACGCGGTGGAAAAGTAAGTCGTCGCGGCAAAACCGCAGCGGCGGAAGCTTAAACCGCCTTCTTTAATATAAATGCAGTCAGCGTAATCAGTTAAGCTACCCTGAGGCGGCTTAATCGGTAACGCAGCGGCGCAATTCAGGGAGTGGTCCATTGCGCCGCACGCATTTTATATCACCAGCTGCCGTGCTGCAGGGAACGAAAAAATGACGCGCGGTAATATCTGATAAGCGCAGCGGCTGCAACCACCAATAACGATTGTTAGCGCGAGAGGAAATAAGTAACAGGCAGATTAGGTGGCACTGATAACGAAGCGATACGTTGTCGACTCATTATTAATGTGGACCTGATCGGGCGTTGACGATGTTAAAAAATTTCAATTTATGCATGGGTTAATAACTTTTCGGTAGCACTTTTTGCAACAAAAAAACCCCATTCTCTTGTTTATCCTCTTGTACAGATTTTGAAAAACTTGTACAACTTAGCCAGAACATTTTTCTGACAATTTAATGTTAACGGGAGTCACTTATGCGCCAGAACGGATACACTCCGAACTCAGTCGAGGCGATTGCCAACTATTTTAGCAAAGCCACGCTGCCTTCGCAGCAGGAGACGCTGGGCCAGGTCGTGGTCGAAATCCTGCGTGAAGGCCGTAATCTGAACCGTAAATCGCTGTGTACTAAGCTGCTGCGTCGTCTGGAGCTCGCTTCTACCACGGAAGAAGAGCACCATTATCACCAGCTGATTGGCCTGCTATTTGAACGCGAGAGCTGAGAGCGAAGCGAAAGCGTCCAGGTTGTACACACGAAAACGCCATTCTGATAACGTATCACTGCATGTATGACTTGTGACGGGCTGTATCGCGCCGCAGGATAGCGGCGCTGTTTTTCTGTCGCGTTCCCGGTCGGGGCAGGCAGCATGCAGAGATTTATTATGATATGAACAGAAGCGAACACCAGACTCTTATTGATGAGATCATCGGCGAAGCGGCGTTAACGCTGCTGCAGCGCTCCGGGCCGGTCACCACCCAGGCGTTGCTTGATGAGCTCCACATTATGCAGCAGCAGGCCAGCGATGATGCTCAGGCGGCTGCGATTCGCACTGCAATCGATGAAGTCCGGTCGAGCATGACGGCTGGACAAAAGCGGCGTGGCGAACAATCGGATCGCGATAATGTGCATCCGCTGTTTGGCCACAACGGTCAGGGTGGCGGCAGCCGCAAGCACTGACTGACAGTTAAATTATAATCTGACTGTATTGCTCACAGTACGGGAAAAGAACGATGTCGGAGAATCACTCTCTCTATTCTGCGCTGCCGGACACGGAACTGGCGGCGCATTTTCGCGATGCCGGAGTGGCATTGAGTGAAGAGGCCGCGGTACTGAATGATGTCATTCGTAGCGTGCTGGCCAGCGAAGGCCGCGTCAGTAACAAATCCATCATTCTATGTCTGATTATGGCGCTGGAAGCGACACAGGACGAAGCGCAGGCAAGTGTGCTGCGCAGAACGCTGGAAATTGTGGTGGGTTATACGCCAGACGACGCCTGAGGTAGTGGTCCCCGCGCAGGCGGGGATCGGTTCAGTGCATAAGATCTGCCAGTAGCCTTATTGCGGCATCGCAGCGATGCCGGAAATCCTCATCACGCGCGTCTGCTTTCATCGTATGCAGCACCTGCGTCACGTCATGTATCCTGAATACGCTACCTTCCCTGATAAATTCCGTCACCGCGATGCCTATCAGCGCATACAGATCCGGTGCAGGACGGTTAACTTGTTTCACGTCACCTCCGGGACTTGTATATCCGTACAGTGTTGCACAGGTCATAACAACTCAACACCTTTTTCTGCTGTCAGTGAAAATGGCACAGGTTATTCGTCAGACAGATTGCCAGGTGTTATCACGCTGCGCGAATAGTAATACGCTGCTGAAGCAGATTCATGCAACTAAAAAATGGTTGAGCGTGCCGATAACTCTATTTTAGCGCTGCGCTTATTGCGCCCGGTACATTCACCGACACGCTGCGCGGCGAGCGGGAATTATCGCGCCTGCTGCGACCGAGGTTAAATTTATGCAGCCAGCTGCGGTACTGTCTGATTAATTCCTGTGCATTTTTTTCGTCACTGGCGCGACAAATAAACAGCTGGCTCATGGTCTGGTGCTCAGCCGCCGTGGCGTAGATCTCGCAGGCCATCTCGCGTTGCTGCAGTTCAATCGCCGTAAAATGTAACTGCGGCCACTGCTGCAGTCGGTTAGCGAACATTTTATAGTCCATTTTAGGATCCTTTTATTTTTCTATTTTCTACTGGTATTACCTGTAAAAGGCACAATAGACCAAAAGTGAAAAAGCGCCAGTTTTGCGGGTCACGACCCATTAAATAGTGCACAAAATGAAAAAAATATTAACGTGTACAGCTTTTACCGCTGCGCTTATATTTTCGTGAAAGATTGAATAAGCGCAGCGGCTAATAGCAACAGTGCAGAAATACCGTCTGGCTCGCAGCATCGCCTATCCTCTATTAGGGTTAACTGATGGCTAACCAAAGGAGAAGAGGGCATGACCAATCCGAGTGCCGCCGATGAACTGGCGCTGATCGATCGCTACTGGCGCGCCGCCAATTATCTGTCCGTCGGGCAAATCTACCTGATGGCCAACCCGCTGTTACGCGAACCATTGCAGCCCGGGCATATCAAGCCGCGACTGCTTGGCCACTGGGGCACGACGCCCGGCCTTAACTTTATCTATGCGCACCTCAACCGCATCATCCGCCAGCGCGAGGTGGATCTGCTGTACGTCTGTGGTCCGGGGCACGGCGGTCCGGGGATGGTGGCGAACAGCTGGCTTGAAGGCAGCTACAGCGAAATCTATCCGCACGTCAGTGAAGATGCTGCAGGCATGCAGCGCCTGTTTAAGCAGTTTTCGTTTCCCGGCGGCATTCCCAGCCATGCGGCACCAGAAACGCCGGGCTCGATTAATGAAGGCGGCGAGCTGGGCTATTCGCTGTCGCATGCGTTTGGCGCGGTTTTCGATCATCCGCAGCTGATCGTACCCTGCGTGATTGGTGACGGCGAAGCCGAAACCGGGCCGCTTGCCGCCAGCTGGCACGGCATCAAATTCCTCAATCCGCAGCGCGATGGTGCAGTGCTACCCATTCTGCATCTGAACGGCTACAAAATTGCCAACCCGACGCTGCTGGGGCGCAGCAGTGATGACGATCTGCAGCAGCTGTTCAGCGGTTACGGTTATGAGCCGCTGTTTGTCTGCGGGCACGAGCCGGCCGACATGCATCAGCAGATGGCGGCAGCGCTGGATAACGCGTTTGATAAAATTGCCGCTTATCAGCAGCAGGCGCGCAGCGGCCAGACAGAGCAGGCGATCCCGCGCTGGCCGATGATTGTGCTGCGCAGTCCGAAGGGCTGGACCGGCCCGAAAGAGGTGGACGGTAAAAAGGTGGAAGATTTCTGGCGTGCGCATCAGGTGCCGGTGGCGGCATGTCGCGAAGACGCGTCGCATCGGCAGGTGTTAGAGCAGTGGCTGCGCAGCTATCAGCCGGAAGATCTGTTTGACGAGGCGGGTAAACTCAGGCCGGAACTGCGTGCGCTGGCGCCGCAGGGGGATAAACGCATGAGCGCCTCACCCTATGCCAACGGCGGACGGCTGCGCCGCACGCTCAACACGCCGGACATCCGCGAGTTTGCGCTCGACACCGGCGCGCCGGGCAGCCAGCGCGGCGAAGCCACTAAGCAGTTCGGCCACTATCTTAGCGCGATTTTTCAGCGCAACGCCGATAACTTCCGTCTGTTCGGGCCAGATGAGACCGCCTCGAATCGCCTGACGCCGGTTTTTGACGTCACCAGCCGCAGCTGGATGGCAGACATCGAACCGTATGATGAGCAGCTGGCGCGTGACGGTCGGGTGATGGAAATTCTCAGCGAGCATCAGTGTCAGGGCTGGCTGGAGGGCTATCTGCTCACCGGACGACACGGGCTGTTTAACTGTTATGAAGCCTTTATCCATATTGTCGACTCGATGTTTAACCAGCACGCCAAATGGCTGAAGGTGACGCGCAAACTGGGCTGGCGCCAGCCGATCTCCTCGCTCAACTATCTGTTGTCTTCACATGTCTGGCGCCAGGATCACAACGGTTACAGCCATCAGGATCCCGGTTTTATCGATCACGTGGCGAACAAAAAGGCGGATATCGTGCGCATCTATCTGCCACCGGACGCGAACACCCTGCTGTGGGTGGGCGATCACTGTCTGCGCACCTGGGATCGCATCAACGTGATTGTCGCCGGCAAGCAGCCGTCACCGCAGTGGCTGGACATCGACAGCGCCATTGCCCACTGTGAGGCGGGTATGGGCGAATGGCGCTGGGCGAGCGATGACGGCGAGCCGGACGTGGTGATGGCCTGCGCCGGCGATGTGCCCACCATGGAGACGCTGGCGGCGGTGGATCTGCTGCGAAACTATCTGCCCACGCTGCGCATTCGCGTAGTCAACGTGGTGGATCTGCTGGCGCTGCAGACGCAGCAGCAGCACCCGCACGGCAAGTCGGAAGAGGATTTCGATGCGCTGTTTACCCGCGACAAACCGGTAATTTTCGCCTTTCATGGCTATCCCAGCCTGATTCATCGTCTGACCTATCAGCGCAGCAATCACGCCAATTTCCACGTGCACGGCTTCAACGAAGAGGGCACCACCACCACGCCGTTTGATATGACGGTGCTCAACGAGCTGGACCGCTATCATCTGGCGCAGGCGGCGATTTTGCATGTGCCGGGCCTGGCCGATCGCCATCCTGAATTGCTCGACGACCTGCAGCAGCGCATCGCGGAGCACCATCGCTATGTGCGCGAATACGGTGAAGACGTGCCGGAAGTACGTAACTGGCTGTGGCCGGGCTAACCCGACCCGGGCGCGAAAAAAAACCGCCTGAAAAGGCGGTTTATGGTTTATTCGGCCTGTTTATCCCCGGATTCAGGCGCGCTGGTTTCGTCATCTTTCGGCTTCTGGTCGGGGCTGTTTTTACGCGGATCGTAATCCGGCTGGTCGCCGTGAACGGGACGATCGGTCATTGTATACTCCTTAACGGTTACCATGTGAACCCGCGCCACCGTTGCCAGCTGCGCGGATGTAAAGGGCGGCTGCGCGGCTCAGCCCGGAACATTCTGCCGCTTCTCTGTGTGCTGATGTTTCCCCATAGCCAGTGCGCTGGCGCTGGCCGGATCGAACAGCGACAGGCTTTCAATCTGGTCGACCATCAGCACCTTACGGAACTCCAGCGCGCTTTTGGGTTTGGAGACAAAGCTAATCTCGTGCTGGTGATACCAGCGACTGTAGTTATGCTCAATCGCCAGATTCAGCGTGCGCGAATCGCGGTAGCCGCTGAGCATCGGAATCAGCACGATATTGGCGGTGCTGGGATATTCAAAGGTGGCAGCGTGAATCATGCCGATGTAGATACGGCGCGATTTCAGCGTGACCCATGCCAGTTCGCCTTCTTCCATGCAGTGCAGCAGCAGTTGTTCAATACCGTTAGAGCGGGACAGGCGCTGATATAGCTCTTTGCGACTGCCGGCGGTCAGCCGCGCGCTGCCGGAATTGGAACGATACACACAAAACAGCACGGCAAACGCCAGCATGATCACCACCGGTGCCTGAATGCCGAGAAAACTCCAGGTCATGAAATCGACGTGCCAGCGCGCATGGAGATCGGCAGACAGCGCCAGGCTGTTATTGATGGCCGATGCCGCCAGCAGTAGCAGCCAGACCAGGCCGGTGGCGACCACGCCCTGAACGACAAAAATGCAGCCGTACAGCGCAATGAGAAAATAGACGTCCCAGCCAAAGGAGCGTTTTATTTTCAGGCGGCTGGACATATCGCGACTGGTGTACCAGTAGCCGCAGACCATCAGCACCATAAATATCGCGGTTCCCATCAGATATCCTTTAAGCGCTTAATATGATCGGCGAAGTCCTGCTGTACCTGCGGGCTGAGGGGATTAACCGAAGCGTTACCGTCTTCGTCAATAATAATCCGGTCACCTTCCTGAATGGATTCACGAATATCCTGGCGGCTCATCACCTGCAGTAATGATTCCGGACTGGAAAAAAGAGAGGTAAAATAGCGCAATATCACGTCAGGCTGTTCCTGTAAGGCAATAAATAGTTAATTGATCATATAACGTTTTCTGCCAGATTCAGGCGGTTTCAGAGTTATCTGTTAAACGTGAGGAAAGTCAGCGCAGGGTAAGATAATAATCCGGGGGTAACGGCGCGCTCCCTGCGCCATGGCCGCCTCATCCTGTGCTGGCCGGCTAATCACGAGCCGCGATTGCTGCTCTGACCGCCTTTTTTACCGGCTTCGGACGCTTTTTCGCGGTCGTTTTTAAAGTTGCCGCCGCTGTGCTGTCCGCCTTTTTTACCGGCTTCTGATGCTTTCTGTTTATCTTCTGCGAAATTACCTGAACCGCCTCGATGCTGAGTCATAATATATCCTCTTCATGAGTAATAAATAACATGACGTTGTTGCGCTGTCATGTGCGTGTTGCGTATTTAATACTAATCGCTGGTGCTATTTCTGCAAGCGTGACGGCGCATAAAAAAGGGCGTTTTTATTTTTTATCTTAGTTTGTTGAAATAACAATAGTTCTGCGCTGTCGCTGCGCTTATTTAAAACTTTTGCGGCGGTGAAGTAATAAAATGAAACACTCCAGTGCACCCAACCGGCCGGGCCAGACAGCTGACCCGGCGCCGTGAGCCACGCTAAATAACCATGCCTAAAATCTGCAGGATGCTCTGCTGCGAAGCAGTAATAAAAGGAATGTCTTTGATGTGCTGCATGCCAAAGGCTTCATAAAATTTGCGTGCGCGCACGTTCTCGCCCATCACTTCCAGCCACAGATAGCCTTCCTGCTTATCGCGCGCGGCGTGGATAATGCTTTCGAACATGCGCCGGCCATAGTTTTTACCGGTTTCCTGCGGATTGAGATAGAGCTTATTCAGCTGGGCACCGCTCATGCCGGAGTCCGGTACCGGCGTATTCCAGGTCACTTTGGCAAAGCCGATGGGTTTGTTGGTTTCGGCAATCAGCCAGCTTTCGTTGGGGGCTACCAGGCTGCTGCGCAGTTCGGCCAGGCCGTACTCTTTGTCGATGAATTCATCCAGCTCGGCTTCGGAGACCCACATATGTTTGAAGTGGGCGCTGTAGGTCATGCGCCCCAGCTGATGCAGCAGTTCGGCATCATCAGGCTGCGCGTTGCGTATGGTGAATTCCATGCCAGTCTTCCTTCAGTTTTTATGTTTTATCCTGCGTTACGGCAGAGTGGGGGGTGTCAGCGGGCATCCTGCCCGTACAGGTGACCCGTCATTATGCGCGAATCAAACCGGGTGTCATCCCTTTTACGGTAAGGATGATGGCTGAATGTCTTGATTTTTTAACAGGAAAGGAGGCAGGCGCAGGATGTCCAGCGAGCTGAACATCCTGAATTGAGGCGGGAGGCGCGAATCAAAAGCCGTAGCTGGTGAGGCGATGGTAAAAATCCATGTGGTTTTTACAGCCCAGCTTGCGTGAGATGGTGTTCTTGTAGTGGCTGATGGTCTTATTGCTGAGGTGCAGCGCATGCCCGATCTCCGTCATGCGGCGCGGACCCGCCAGCCAGCGCAGCAGCGTGAACTCGCGCTCGGTCAGCACATCGGCGTTGCCGTGCGGTACGGCGACGGCGGCAACGTTTTCCGGCGTCAGCACCGCACTGACCAGCGTCGCCAGCGGGCATTTTTTACTCAGGATCAGCGCTTTCTTCAGGTCGCGGGCGACGTAATTCAGCACGGCTTCATCGCTGATGTCGGTGAGAATCACCAGCTCGACGCCCGGTGTTTTGAGCTGCATCAGCAGCAGGCTGCGCAGCGTCTCTTCCAGGTTTTTACTGGCAAAATGCAGTTCGCTGATCACCACGTTACGCCCGCGTCCGGTAGGGATCGGGTCATCCGGCGAGGTGAGCGTCAGGCAGCTTATCATCTGCCCGGAAAAGTAGAGGCGCAGACCTTCCGTAATCCAGCGGTCGCTATCCATAGTGAAGATGTTCAGCATTGTTTCCTCCTGTGCTCGCGGTTAACCCATTTGAACGGAAACCGCGCGGAGCCGATATCAGACGGCCTGCGTCAGGTTGTAGGAAAAGGCTGAGAAATGTCTGGCAGTGCTGAGCGGCACGGGGACAACAGGAAAGCCGGTTTTTGATGAATGAAGCAAAACCGGTACGGTGGCGAACCGGGGAGATCGCCCGGGAGGATGTCAGCTGCCACTGTTGCTCTGCAATTTCATTTTCCTGTCATTTTTAGTCTTTAGGGTGTCAGCTCCTCTGTATGGACATGAATAATATGAAAAGAAAAACGCTTCCCCTGGTTCTCGGTTGTACCCTCTCGTTATCCACGCTAGCGGCGCAGCCGCAAACCGAACGCTATAGCGTCACTTTTCCTCAGGGGACGCGCGTCAGCTACAGCGGTGCGTTCGCCAGCGCGTTTCCGGAGGGTTTGCCGGTGGGCATCGGTTCCGGTTTGCTGTTTACCGGCAGGCAGGGAGACACGCTCAACTTTGTGACCGTCACCGACCGCGGACCGAACGCCGACTCGCCTGACATGGGTAAACAGGAGTCGAAAATTTTCGTCACGCCGGACTTCGCGCCACTGCTGATGAATATCCAGGTGAAGAACGGCAAAGCGCAGGCGACGGACGCCCGACCGCTGCACGACGCAAAGGGCAATATTAACGGCTTGCCGCTGCAGAATGGCGTCATCGGGTCAACCAATGAGATCGCGCTAAGCGATAAGTTGAAAGTACTGCAGGGCGATAACCGGGGTCTGGATACGGAAGGCATTACGCTGGACGGGAAGGGCGGATACTGGCTGTGCGATGAGTATGGTCCGTTCCTGATTAACGTTGATAAGCAGGGCAGGATTCTGGCGATTCACGGGCCGCAGGCCATGGAAGGGGAAAAATCGATCGCGGGTGGTCTGCCGAACGTTCTTAAATGGCGCCAGCCAAATCGTGGCTTTGAAGGGATCACGCGCATGCCGGATGGACGCATCATCGCCGCGGTGCAGAGCACGCTCGATATCAACGGGAAAAGTAAAAAGCAGGCACGCTTTACCCGCCTGGTTAGCTTCGATCCGGCCACCGGGAAAACCGCGATGTATGGTTACCCTATCGACAGCGAGGCGTACAGTAAAAACAGCGACGCGAAAATTGGCGATATCGTGGCGATCGATAATCAGCACATTCTGCTGATTGAGCAGGGCAGCGACAAAGACGACGCGATGCGTAACCTTATCTATAAGGTGGATCTCAGTCAGGCTAGCGATCTGGCCGCATTCGATAAGGCCGGTGACTACCCGGAGTTTGACGACGCAAAAACGCTGGCGCAGCGCGGCATCGTGCTGGCAACGAAAACGCGGGTGGTGGATCTGCGTCAACTCGGCTGGCAGCAGGAGAAGGCCGAAGGGCTGGCGCTGATCGACAGCAACACGCTGGCGGTCATCAATGACAATGACTTCGGCGTGAAAATGGTGCTACAAAATCCGGTGGAAGGTAAGAAGCGCAAGGATTATCGGGTCAACGACCAGGGCGGGCTGACGGTAGATGATAAGCCGGTTGCCACCACCATCAGCGTGAAGCCGCTGGATAAAGCCAGCTCGGACAGTGAGTTGTTTATCATAACGCTGGCGGAACCGCTGAAACCCTAGAGGCTGCCGTGCTGGCGCTGAACACCGGTGCCAGCACGAAAACGCTTAAGGCTGAATGACTCCCCGTTGTGTCATCGGGGAGGTCATCGCGGCCTCGTGTTTAACAGGATGTGGAAACTCAGGGTGGCTATTGCTCAGGTGATTAAGAGACATCGCCTGATAAATTTACCCTGACACAGCGCACAGCCATTAAATGGCCTGAAACGGCAGCGTCAGTTCCTGGGATAAGGCAGACTGACTCTCAGGAAAAATTTTTGCCTGGAGTGAGAAGCAGGCATTGATTCATAGATTAAGGCAAATAATCGCGCGGCGTTGCATTCAGGATGGAGCGAAAAGCAGCGGTATAGGCAGCAGGACATGAAAAACCGAGCTTATAAGCGACCTGTTTGATAGGGATGTTATTAGCAAGGAGATCTAACGAAGCATAAATTCTTGCTCTTTGCTTCCAGGTTCTGAAACTAAAACCCGTATCCTTAATAAACAATCGCGAAAAGGTACGTTCAGACATTGACGCGATAAAAGCCAGATCGCTCAGTGGTATTTCCCAGCGATGATTTACCACAAGTTCTCTGGCCGCAGAGAATAATCGCTCATCACGTGGCATTGGAAGTTCCGCAGTCAGAGAAGGCGCTTCGCTGAGTATTTCCAGAAGCAACAGAGCCATTTTCCGCTGGCTCGGTCTGTTGTAGTTATCACTGAACAGACCGGTTATCAGTTCTTTCACCAGTGGCGTAGCCGTAATGACATGCACCTGGTCACTCTTCGCAAAATTTGTACATTCCGCGATAAGGCTGCCACTGAAATAGACGGCCCTGAGATCTGTGTGAGACAGCAGATTGTAACTATGTATCTGCAGAGGCGGTAGCCACAATGCACGCTGAGGGGGGATAACCCAGCGGTTGTTTTCCGTTTCGACCAGCATCACGCCTCTGGTTGCATAGAGGAGTTGCCCTTCAAGGTGATGATGAGGAGGATCGGTTTCTCCTCGCTGATAGCTAATCGCTGTGCCGGACCAGCCAGTGGATGCTTCATGTCTTGGCGCTTTATCTATACTACCTGGCATTTCAGATTAGGGTCCTGCAACTATGATGCTGCCTCGAAACCATCCGGTGTACCAACTCACTGGATGAGTGTGTCGTTTATCAGTCAGATTATCACAGGTATAACAGGAGCCTATCCTCATGCGGGTACACTTTATCGTACATGAAAGTTTTGAAGCGCCAGGGGCTTATGAAACATGGGCCAGAAATCAAGGTCATAATGTGACTTACTCGTGTGTATATGCAGGCGATGAGCTACCCGTGGACGCCGAAGGTATTGATTTCCTGATCGTGATGGGCGGTCCGCAGGACCCGTCCACGACCCAGAGAGAGTGTCCGCACTTCGATGCGAAAGGCGAGCAGGCGCTGATTGCTGCTGCTGTTAAAACCGGTAAAGCCGTTATCGGTATCTGCCTTGGCTCACAGCTGATCGGTGAGGCGCTGGGCGCGCCGTTTGCTCACAGCCCTGAAAAAGAGATTGGTAAGTTCCCGATCACGCTAACTGAAGAGGCTCGCGAGGATGCGTTGTTTTCTCACTTTGCGAAGTCGCTTGAGGTCGGTCACTGGCATAACGACATGCCGGGCCTGACCGCGGATGCAAAAATCATCGCCTACAGCGAAGGCTGTCCCCGCCAGATCGTTTCCTATTCAGATCGCGTCTTTGGTTTTCAGTGCCACATGGAACTGACGCTGGATGTTGTAGAACGGCTCATCGCTCATTCGCAGCAAGACCTGAGCCGAGCCGCAGAGTATCGCTTTGTTCATACGCCAGAAGAACTTCGTGCGCACGACTACAGCGAAATGAATCAGGTACTTTTTGGCTTCATGGATAAGCTCGAAGCGCGCTACAAATCAGCTTAAACACCGCTTTATGCCCGGTGATGTTTATCTCCGGGCATTCTTTATCAGAAGCTGATACATGCAGGCACCATGACCTTTTGTGCACCCTTCAAACCCTACTTTCTATCAACTGCTCGGCACAGGACCGATTCCGCCGGCGCGTTACTTAAGGTCCAGAGCGGCCATCACTGCTGCTACTTCTGCCACCTCTGCGGCCGATAAGGGTAACAGGGGACGAGGCAGACAGTCGGCATCGGTCAGCCCCAGTATGCCTGCTGCCGCTGCGATCACGCGGAGACTTCCGCCATGCTTACGGAACAGATCCCATAAAGGTTGCAGGCGGTGAGTTAGGGCAGTAACGCGTTCAGCGTCGTTAATGGCTGCGGCCTGCGTAATTTGTTTAGCGGTTTCCGGGAAGATACCGCCACAAACGGAATACCAGACTTCGCAACCGGCATTCAGCCCCAGCCCGGCACTGGCGTCACCACTAATACCCAGGGTCACGCCAGGACGAAGATGTTTTCGTAATGCTGCGACGCGTTCAACCGCAGCGATGGGGGTATCCGGTACTCCCGGAATTTTAATTGAGCGAATCCCTTTCAGTGACGACAGCTGCCCGAGCAGTTCGTCGGTAAAGCGGAAATGCGTGGTGCCGGGGTTGTCATAAACACAAACCGGTACTGAAGCATGGCGGGTAATCGTCTCAAAGAGGGCATACACTTCTTCATCACGCAGCGGCTGGTAACTCATCGCCGGCAGCAGCAGCGCAGCAGCGCCTGCGGACTGCGCATCTTCAGCCAGATGCAGTACGGCATCGGTACTGATAGCACCCACGCAAACCATCACGGGAATCTCCCCGGCAACCTGACACGCCAGCGTTGCGCTGCGTTTGCGCTGTTCCCTGCTCAGGTAAGCATAGCTGCCGGTTGAACCCAGAACACCCAAAGAATCGACACGGGCTGCCGTCAGGCGAGCCAGGATCTTCGTGAATCCCTGTTCATCGACACCACGCGCGGTGACAGGCGTTAACGGGAAAGCAGACAAGCCGGTGAACATGCAGAGTCTCCAGAACTGAGTTATAGGCGTTACTCGCCGATGAGGGTGACGTTACACTGCCGTCCGGGCATCATTTCTTCAAGGCCGTCGGTCAGCATCTTTCCAGCTTCATGCAGCTGATCGGGCGGCATCTGCGGCAAACTTTCCAGAATAAACCACATGTGTTGCGCTTCAACGCTTAAGCGGGTCCTGATTCCCTGCCGCCAGTTCCAGCGACGGCAGGTTACGCCGGCATCATCACACCAGACGACTTCGCCAGGCGCAGGATATTCCACCGCCATAACCCCTTCTTTCATGGTATCAAAGGGTTCCGTGCCTGTTGCCACCGTTAGGCGAGGTGCGCCCTTGTACGCGGCAATATTTTCTCCCCCTACGGGCACGGCATAACGCAGACTGACAGCGTTATAAAGATCAACGACCGGATCGAGTGCGGGCAGGGTGCCATCGCGAAGCACGCGTTTGCGTAGCGCCTCAGCAGAACAGGGCGTGCGTTTGGGTTTGGCACCAAATTTCTGAAACACATCGGCCCATGCGGCCAGATGGGATTCAGCCCAGTTGGGGGAATCTGACAGCACCGCCTCACAGGCCGCCTTCAGTGCCGTTACCCCGACGTGCGGCTTCACGACAGGCGCTGCCTGTACACTGATGCTGAGCGCCCGAAAACCGGGGGCAATTTGGTAGATTTCAGGGGAAATTGACGGGGAAACGATTAACACGCGATAATCCTGTAATGACCATTTTATTTCATAATAGCGACCAATGACCAAAAAAGTCAATTTAGTGACCTTTGCCGGCGCAGATGTCAACACGGTTAATGAAGCCGTATCCCTGCGGATTAAGCAGTTTCGTAAACAAAGAAAAATTTCTCTCGATGAGTTATCCCGTAAAGCCAGTGTCAGTAAGGGGATGCTGGTAGAAATAGAAGGGTGTAAGGCTAACCCCAGCATTGCGCTGCTATGTCGGCTTGCTGCTGCCATGGGCGTGTCCGTGGCGGATTTTGTTGATGTCAGCGCCAGGCCTGATGTGCACATCATCGCTGATACGGACATCCCCGAACTCTGGACAGGAGACAAAGGGGGAAGCGCCAGGCTGCTGGCCGGCTCAGGTGGACCCGATATGCTTGAGCTGTGGCTGTGGGAAATGCGGCCAGGCGAAAAGTTTGAATCACCCGGGCATACCTCAGGCACGCTGGAGCTACTGCACGTAAAATCCGGAACCCTCACGCTTGGCGTGAAAGAGAGCGTATTTCAGGTAACGGCGGGATTCTCCGTTACAGCCAAAACTGATGTTCCACACTTCTACGCAAACCAGGGAGAAAACACGCTGAACTTTATCATGACGGTAAATGAAAAAGCGTCATAAACGTTTTTCAATGGACGGCCAAAGAAGCCCTGATTTTTGCGCAAATAATCATCCTTGGTTTTCGCTATTCATGTCCGTTTCTGCCACCACGCGGACTGCGTATTCGCCATGAGCGAGAAGCGGATATTAGCGACAAAGAGCCGGGGAATATCACTCAGCGGCCAGGTCATATCGCACATGGCTTGATCTAATAGCCGCTGGCGCCTTATTAAGGTATATAAAATATCCGGATCGCTACCCGAATGGGTCGATGAGGATATCTGACTACACCGTTGGAATAGTGCCGCCATCGATGACAAATTCAGTACCGGTGATCGCGGCAGCATAAGAAGATGCGAGGAAGACAATGAGATTAGCTACCTCAATGGGTTGAGAAGGGCGTCCCAGCGGAATACCGCCAAGTGCCTTCATGATGATCTGCTTACCACCTTCGTAATCTGTTCCTGCCTGCTGCGCCAGCCGTTCCGCCATGGCCACTGAAGCTTCGGTTTCGATCCAGCCGGGTGCCACGCGAACCACCCGAACCCCCTGCGACGCAACCTCTTTCGACAGGCTTTTACTGTAGGCTGACAGCGCCGCTTTCGCTGCTGCATAACCCGTGGTTGATTCTGGTAAGGGCAGTTCTCGCTGGATAGAAGTGACATGGATGATCACTCCGCCCCCCTGCTGCAGCATGCCAGGCAACAACGCACGATCTAAACGTACCGCGGGCAACAGATTAAGATTGAGCTCCTGTTGCCACTCCTCTTCACCCAATGCTGCAAAGCCACCACCGGGTGCGGTAGAACCGCCGGCCACATGAACAATGATGTCGACGCCTCCCAGATGTGTCTGAACGGCTTCCGCGACTGAGGTACACCCTGTAACCGTGGTCAGGTCTGCCGTTACGAAGGCGTCTGCCCTACATTCTGCGGATGCGTGGCGTGCGGTTGTTAATACTGTTGCACCCAGCTGTTTGAATAGCCCAACTACCGCTTTACCCACACCTTTGGTACCCGCAGTGACCAATATGCGTTTACCGTGGAAATCGAGATCACATGGCATTGAAGAATCTCCGGTCTGTTGATGTGGCAGTACAATAATCAGTAATGCTGGCAATATCGCCACCCTTGCTGAGCGCGAAGTCATCATAAATAGCGAGCGGTAATGTGAATGGCATAGACCTGTACTCCCTTTGTTTACAGTACGGTCATATTCCACATAGATTGTTAAATTGACAAGTACGCACAAAAAAGTGAGTTACTGAATGATGAGTAAGTTATACAGTCCGGAATCAGCCGCAAGCGGAGTGGAGCAGGTTATTCAACTGCTGGAAGGACGCTGGAAATTAATCATCCTTTTTCATCTGTTCGACGGCAAAGTACAGCGCTATTCAGATTTTGAAAAATTAATTCCCGGTATTTCGCAGAAGATGCTGGCGCAACAACTGAGACAGCTGGAAGCCGACGGTATAGTGTCGCGGATGGTGTATCCTCAGGTGCCACCGAAAGTGGAATATCGACTCACTGAATGGGGACAGGCACTTTGTCCTGCTCTTGATGCCATGCTGAAATGGGCGGAAAGGCGCCCGACTTAACCAGCCTCCCGCCGGATGCCATCAATTTCCGCCGTGCTCTAAAATTAATGCTGCGAATCCGGTAACGCTCCACCTTAAAGTGCAGCGATTATCGCGGCTTCTATTTTCTCCGGGGGCGTGATCGGTGCAAAGCGTTTCAGCGGCTGGCCGTCGCGTCCGATGAGAAACTTGGTGAAATTCCACTTAATCCGTCCGCCCGGCACGCCGGGTAGTTCCGCTTTCAGATAGCGAAATATCGGGTGCGCTGCGCTGCCGTTAACCTCGACTTTGCCGAACATCGGGAAGCTCACCCCGTAATTAACATGACAGGTTTGTGAGATGTCATCAGCGTTTCCCGGTTCCTGCTTACCGAATTGATTGCAGGGATAGCCAAGCACCACCAGACCCTGCGCGGCATATTTCTGATAGAGCGCTTCAAGGCCGGCGTACTGGGGCGTGAAGCCGCAATGACTGGCGGTATTCACCACCAGAACCACCTTGCCTTCGTAATCGGCCATAGAGATAGGTTGACCGGTCAGGCTGGTGGCCGAAAACTGATAAAAAGGGGTCATGTCAGTGTCCTCAAAACAGCACAGGTTCGATGTTGATGTTGCCACGCGGGCCCAATAGCGGGCTTCGTAGCCTGGCGCGCACAGCATAACTTTCTGCGCGCCGTTGTCACAATAACACTGACATCTAACCTTACAGACAGAGCCTGATCGCCGGCACAAAACTCTGTCTGCCAGTCTCACTCAGACGCCTCTGCCAGCAACGCCGCCTGCACAGCTGGGCGCGCATTGATCCGTGCCATATACGCCAGTAGCGCAGGCCAGCGATTCACCGTCAGTTTGGACTGGTGTGTTCGCCATCCGGTCAGTCTTCTGTTGCCGCGCAGTCACTGCTGACGACGCTGCGTAAAGAAAGATAAGCGGCGCTCTGGAGGTCATTTTATTTGCTGGCTAACCGTCAGTTTCATAATGAAGGGCCTCGCCGCAATCTGTCAGCCGCATGAAAACCGGGAGGTTAATAAAAATCCGTGGTATCCATGTGTTATGCCATCAGGGCGCAATGACCGCCGACATCTGCTTCAACACTTCGTCACGTGATCTCAGGCCAGCATTCGGCGTTAACACCTGTTCATCCTGAATCAGTTTGGCAAAAACAATTTTTTTCCTGCCTTTGGTCACCCAGCCGACATACCAGCCATAGGCATGGTGCGGATCGTATTGATTATTTTTCCCCGGCGAGCCGGTTCCTGTTTTGCCGTGCACCGTCCAGCCCTTAACGCTGACGTCGTAGCGGGTAATATTATCTGTCATGTCATAGGCATGCTTGTTTACGTGCAGCTCACGGTTAACGACTTTCCTTAAAAAGCCAATCTGCTGAACCGGTGAAATCTGCAGGGATGACATAACCCACACCCCATTCTGACCGGGGGCGCTGACGTCAACGGCGGAAACATCTTCGTTTCCATAAGCAAACGCCTTTACATAGCCTTCAAAGCGATGTTGCCCAATCTTTTTAACAACCTGCTGCGAATACCAGAAGACCGAATATTTTAGCCACGCCGTAGGATCGATTTTATTCATCCAGTTTTTACCGCCCCAGTCCGGGTATCCTTGTTGGTAATCCCAGGCGGGTTCCTTTTCATTTTTCAGCACGCCGGCATCAAATCCCATCAGGCTAATGGCTATTTTAAAGGTGGATGCGGGTGTGACTTCTCTACTGCAGTCGTTGCCACTCTCCAGCAGGACTTTGCCTGATTCAGCGTCAACAATCAGGGTGCACAGGTTTTTGGCGAATGCCTGCTGTGAAAATAATATCGCAGCAACAGAGGCCATAACGGCCAGACGGGTTTTCGTTGATGATTGAATCCAAAGTTAAATGCTAACGTAATTTACAACATGAGAAAGGGCACTGAACGCGGTCAGGCTGTGCATCAAGAGACTGGTCATGCCACATCCCTTTATCATCTGCAAATTATCGCGTCCGGTGGGCTTATTAATAACCCTGAGCGGGGGTAAATAAAAACGATTTAATCTGCGCCTGTTTTTTAGGAAAACTAAACGATATGAAACCGTATTTCCGGATGACAAACGGCGTGAAAACGACGCTATTGCGATCTGCACACCTGCGGCATTTTTCGTCTCGACGGTGATATAAGCGGTAATTAATGGATTGTAGTCCTGCGCCTACATAACCGGTAAGCACATCCGATGGTCAGAGATATTAATACGTGACAAGCTTATCCGCAGTTCACGGCAATCTTCTGCCAGGCATGATGAGAATGTATTTTCAGGAGTGGTTATGCAGCCGGTTAAACGTTGGCAACGCGATGTCTGCAATTTAAATACCCGGGCGTTAACCTGGGTGGCGGCGGGCGCATTTTGCGCGGGCTGCTGGTTATTGATCAGCGTGCTGGTGCTAACCCTGTAACGCGTAGCCAGTGCGAAGAGAATTAGCGTCAGCCGGAAGGGAGTCCGCACCAGGGCGTCAGGGATGAAATTTTTGTAGTGGTTGGGGGCGCGTTGCCCCCTTTTTTTTGCCTGCAGACAGGGGTAATGCAATGCGCAGCCCGTGTGATTACGGCCCGAGACGCAGCGTTTCGGCGCGTTTTGCTGTCTCGTAAACGTATTGCAGCATCGGTTCTAAATCGGCATCCGGTCCGGCGCTGATAATTTTGCCGCGCAGCCATTCAATTTCACTGGTGATATCAGGATGAAAGATGGTGTTGTTTTGCGCGTTGCGTAACCACTTCAGCAAAAAGTTATTTTTCCCGCGTACGCCGCCGGACTTTTTGCTGTTCACATAGAGTTTTAACGCAACCAGAATGCAGTAATAGAAATGGACGCGCTGACTATAATTCTGCAACATCTCTTGGCTCTTCATCTGCCGTTTTTCACGCCCGCCAGTGTGCATTGATGTGAAAAGCAGGTCAAACACAATTGGCCGCGCGCCTGTCACAATTGCGAGCGCAACCAACATTTTAAGAATTTCTTTAGCAGCTGATAAATTGCGCCCGTCAGCAGCTGGATGCTTTACCGGGCAGAATAGCCTGTGATTATTTGTTAATAATCACAAAAAAGCACAGCCGTATCTGATAATTAGATAGATCCGATTCTCTAAATGAATTTCCCCTCCGCATCGCCATCTGCAACTCTGTTCTCCGCGCTGGCCACCCTTGCGTTTTACCGGCCGGTGAAATTTTTATTTGCATCAACATGGCTGTCATAAACAGGAGGTGAATTATGACAAAACCTGCTCTGGCGTTCGCTGCGGCCTTACTGGCGCTCAATGCCACCGCATCCGTTGCGGCTCAGCCGCATCACGTTTATACCAATAAAGATTTCTATAAAAATGGCGTCTTCCAGAAAGAGGTGGCGAAAGATGCAATAGCGCAACTGCTCGCCTCATATGGTCATACGCTGACGCCGGCCATGCGCCAGCAGCTGTGGGTCAATGATTTCGGGCTGGGCGATTATCAGCATGTTGGCCTGGCCAGCATCACCTGGGTCAATAATCTGGATTACGGTTATTACGCTATGACCATGTATCTGCTGCCGAACCAGATGATTCCGGAGCATCGACACATGCCGATTAGCGCGCCGCCGGCACGTCCGGCAAAACATGAATCATGGCGCGTTCTCGATGGCTGGGTATATAACTTCTCAGAAATTGGCGCCGCATCAGCGGATATTCCGCCGACGCCGAAAAGTTTTGGTCCGGTGCAAAGCCACAATGTCGTCATTCAGCATCAGGGCGAAACGCTGTCGCTGAAAAAACTGGAGAGCTATCATTTCCTGATGGCCAACAGTAAAGGGGCGATTGTGGATGAATATGGCAACTGGCAGGATCGCCGCGGCTGGTTCAGCTCCAATCCTAAAGTCGCCCCTACGCCGTAAACCGTGCCCTGCGAGAGATAGTCGATGTGATTTCCCTGTAGCCACCGGAGGCGTTCGCGCCTCCTTTTTAATTAATGGCCTTTACCGGGATGCGCAGAGAGCCGCTCAGCCGCGGCGATTTACCCGGTGCAGACGAATACCACGCTGTTTCATCTCCTCAACGGCAGCACAGAGGCAATCGTCATCGGTGATCACGCCGTCCAGCTGCTGCAGCTTACACACGGAATACACGCTGTAACGACCATATTTGCTGCTGTCAGCCACCAGATAACGCTGCGCTGAGGCGGCCAGCACCGCCTGATTCACCAGCAAGGTGTCTTCGTCGGGTGTCGAGAGGCCGTGCGTGACATCCCACGCGCTGGCGCTGAGGAAGGCCAGATCAATATTGAACGCGGCAAGGGCGGTCGCCGCCATGGCACCCACGCTGGCAATATGCCGTTTATCGACTTTGCCACCCGTATGAAATAGCGTGATGTGGCTGTGACGCATCAGCCAGGCGGCAATCGTAAAGTCGTTAGTCAGCACGGTGAGACTTGCCTGATCGCCTAACGCACGCGCAATTTCATAGCTGGTGGTACCGGCATCGAGGTAGACCACCTGGCCATCCTGTACCAGCGATGCGGCATAACGGCCAAGGCTTTGTTTGGCGTGC
Source organism: Pantoea sp. SGAir0184 (assembly GCF_043544755.1). NCBI lineage: Bacteria > Pseudomonadati > Pseudomonadota > Gammaproteobacteria > Enterobacterales > Erwiniaceae > Pantoea > Pantoea sp. SGAir0184. The sequence goes on along the minus strand of NZ_CP028050.1, from coordinate 2,467,597 downwards.
ACGTTCAGCTGTGCCTTATCCACATACGGCAATGCCTGATGAACCACGGCAGGCAGCCTGGCGCCGCCGTGTATGCCGACCACCAAACCGGCATCCTGCAGGAATTTAATATCGCGGCGGATGGTCATCGCCGACACCGCCATCAGCGTGGCCAGTTCGTGAATGGTGGCCGATCGTTTCGCAAACAGGTAGCGATAAATAGCGTCTTTTCGGTCTTCGGGCAGCATCATGAGCTCAGGGTTAAAAGTGACGTTTTGCCTGCCATGCCACGCGCGCATAGCGTCCGGTACGGCAGCTTCGCTATCATAGCTCATCTGAAGTTGAATCAGATTCAACGAGGCAATGAGTCAGGAGATACGAAAATGCCCGCCCTGCAACGTAATGAACTGGCCGATCTGAATGTTTTTCTGCTGATTTGCCGGCGCAAGAGTTTCCGCCTCGCCGCGCTGGAACTGGGGGTCACCACGTCGGCCATCAGCCACACGTTGCGCAGTCTTGAAGCGCGTCTTGGCGTGCGCCTGCTCAACCGCACCAGCCGGGCGGTGGTGCCGACGGACGCCGGTGCCGCTTTTTTGCGCCATCTGGAAACCGGCTTTGCGCAGATTGAGCTGGCGCTGAACGATCTGCACCTGTACCGCGAATCACCCAGCGGCCGCCTGCGGCTGAACATCCCGCGTGATGCCGGGCAGCTGCTGTTTCGGCCGATCCTGGCGCGCTTTATGGCGACCTATCCGGAGCTCAGTCTGGAAATTACGGTGGATAACAATCTGGTGGATATCATCGGCAGCGGCTATGACGCCGGGATCCGCTACGGCGCCAGCGTACCGAAAGATATGATCGCCATGCCGCTGACGCCCAAACTGCGCTGGATCGTGGTGGCGTCACCCGATTACCTGCGCGACGCGCCGCCGCTGCAGCATCCGGACGATCTGCGCAACCATCGCTGTATTCGCATGCGCCTTGGCAATGGCACGCTGTATAAGTGGCCGCTGGCGCAGGGCAAGGTGACGTATGAGGTCGATGTGCCGGGCACGCTGACGCTCAATGAGAGCGACATGATTATTGATGCGGTCGCCGGCGGTTACGGTCTCGGCTACTGCCCGGAGCGCTACGTACAGGCGCAGCTGGCGAGCGGGCAGCTGGTGCGCGTGCTGACGGACTGGTGCAGCGAAGACGAACCGCTGGTGATGTATTACCCCGACCGTCGCCAGCTGCACCCAGGTTTACGCCGGCTGATTGAGATGATCCGCGCCGAAACAATGCGCTAACGCTGGACGCGTGCGGCGTAAATAATAAACGTCACTACGCCAAAAATTTCTAACTCCTCCTCTTCACGCAGCCGGATGGGCTGATAGCGCGGATTCATCGGCATCAGCTGTACGCAGGGATGCGTCTGCAGCCGCTTGACGGTGAACTCGCCGTTGATGGCGGCGATCACGATGTCGTCGTGCCGGGCATTGAGTGAGCTGTCGACCACCAGCAGATCGCCTTCGCGGATATTGGCATCGCGCATCGAGTCGCCTTCGACGCGCACAAAATAGGTGGCGCTCGGGCGGGTCACCAGCAGCTCATTGAGATCAATCTGGCGTTCGATGTAGTCCTGAGCGGGCGAGGGGAAACCGCCGTGCACCGCGTCAAGGAATAGCGGACGGGAGCGCGAAGGCGGTGAAAGCTGTGGCAAAAAGAAACGCGTCATAGCGAACATTCCATAGATACTGTTTTTATATACAGTATCAGGCGATTTTTGCTATGATCAAGTCTGCCCGCGGTAAAAAAAGCGAAGCGTATGAAAAACAGCAGAATTCAGTTTTTTGCCGCGCAAACCGCTGAAAAGTGCACTCTTCGCTAAGCACTCTGTGCGCCCGTCTGGCGAAACTTCAATTGTTGTCTACACTTAATGTTGCCGATGTTCGTAGTGCGGTTGCAGTGTTGATGAAAATTTCGTTTAGTTCTGGAGCGTTACCCTTTCGATTCCCGTGTTTACGGAAAAACCTCCTCACTTCCTGCCTGCCTGCGAACAGACTGCCCGTTTACGTTCAGATACAGGAGGAGACGTGACCCCTGCGGTTAATGAGAACAGCACCCTGCCGTCGCTAAGTGGCGGACTTTACGCCTTCTTTTTTGATGTTGACGGCACGCTGGCCGCGCTTCAGTCGCAGCCCGAGTCGGTTTCCATCCCCGCATCGGTGCGCCAGCATCTGCAACAAATTTCTAATTTAAGTCACGGCGCGCTGGCGCTGGTTTCCGGCCGTCCGATCAGCCAGCTGGATGAGCTGGTCGCGCCGCTGGAAGCCCCGGCAGCGGGCGTGCACGGCGCTGAGCGCCGCGATGCCAGCGGACATCTGCACCGTCAGTCGCTGCCCGATGAGGTGGCGCAAACGCTGCAGGTTGAACTGCAGCAGACCCTTGACCAGTGGCCCGGTACGCTGCTGGAAGTAAAAGGCATGGCCTTTGCGCTGCACTACCGCAACGCGCCAGAGTATGAAAACGCCATCATGCAGCTGGCCGAAGAGGCGGTAACCCGCTTTCCGGCGCTGGCGCTGCAGCCAGGTAAATGTGTGGTGGAACTGAAACCGCAGGGCATCGATAAAGGTGCTGCGGTACGCGAATTTATGCAGGAAGCGCCATTTACCGGTCGCATTCCGGTATTTGTGGGCGACGATCTGACCGATGAGAAAGGCTTTCTTGCAGTCAATGCCATGCACGGCATCTCGGTCAAGGTCGGTGAAGGTCCAAGCCAGGCGCGCTATCGTCTGCCCGATGTGGCAGCGGTCTGGCACTGGCTGGAACAACTATTATTACAACTAGAACATGACAACGTCGGTAAGGAGTTTAGGTTATGAGTCGTTTAGTCGTCGTATCTAACCGTATCGCTATTCCTGATGGAAGCAAAACCAACGCAGGCGGTCTCGCCGTCGGCATTCTGGATGCGCTGCAGACCACCGGAGGATTGTGGTTTGGCTGGAACGGAGAGATCAGTGAGTTTTCCGGTGAAGAAGATGAGGAACTTACCCAGATCGAACAAGACGGCATTACCTATGCCTCATTCCCCCTCAATCAAAACGATTACGATCAGTACTACTGCCAGTTTTCTAATACGGTGATCTGGCCCGCGTTCCACTATCGCCTCGATCTGGTGCAGTACCAGCGTGAAGCCTGGGAAGGCTACTGCCGCGTGAATACCCTGCTGGCGCAGCGGCTGAAACCGCTGATCAAGCCGGACGATATCCTGTGGATCCACGATTACCACCTGCTGCCGTTTGCCGCTGAACTGCGTAAACAGGGCATCAATAACCGAATCGGATTCTTTCTGCATATCCCGTTCCCGACGCCGGAAATTTTCAATGCGCTGCCGCCGCATCAGGAACTGCTGGAAATGCTGTGTGAATACGATCTGCTGGGTTTCCAGACAGAATCCGATCGCGTGGCGTTTCTCGACAGCCTGAGCCAGCTGACGCAGCTGCAGAATAAAGGCGAGAAGAAGCATCGCGCCTTTGGCAATACCTTTATGACCGAGGTTTACCCTATCGGTATCGAGCCGGACAGCATTAAAGAGATGGCGGAAGGGCCGCTGCCACCGAAGATGGCCGCGATGAAGCGTGAGCTGGGCGATTTGCAGAATATTATCGCCTGTGAGCGTCTCGACTATTCCAAAGGCTTGCCGGAGCGTTTCCTTGCCTATGAAGCGCTGCTGGAAAACTTCCCGCAGCACCGCGGCAAAATCCGCTACTCACAAATTGCGCCGACCTCGCGCGGCGACGTGCAGGCCTATCAGGATATTCGTCACCAGCTGGAGACGGAAGCGGGGCGCATTAACGGTAAATACGGCACGTTGGGCTGGACGCCGCTCTATTATCTCAACCAGCATTTTGACCGCCGTCTGCTGATGAAGATTTTCCGCCTGACCGACGTGGGGCTGATTACGCCGCTGCGTGACGGCATGAACCTGGTGGCGAAAGAGTATGTCGCGGCGCAGGATCCGGACGATCCGGGCGTGCTGGTGCTGTCGCGCTTTGCCGGAGCGGCTAACGAGCTGACTTCTGCGCTGATCGTCAACCCGTACGATCGTGATGATGTGGCGGCGGCGCTGGACCGCGCACTGACCATGCCGCGCACCGAGCGTATTTCGCGCTATAACGACATGATGGCCGTACTGCGTAAGCAGGACATTTCGCACTGGCGCGAAAGCTTCCTGAACGATCTGAGCACGCTGCCGGCGCGCAGCGCCAGCCACGGTAGCGATAACAAGGTCGCGACGTTTCAGAAGCTGGCGTAATTAGCCCCGCAAGGCGCGATTTTCCCCTCAGGCAATGCCTCTCCCGTACGCGGGAGAGGTATCCGTCAGACGACGCAGGCAGGACCGTGCTGCGTAGCGTTTTCACGCGATATCCTCACCGAATGAAATCGATTTCATTTTGTTAAGCGCTAACCCGCTGACCCGGCACCAAAAAACGCACGAATTGGTTAAAATTAAGCCAGTTACGCACCGAAACGCTGAATTTTTCCTTCCGACCCTAAAGATTTGGCTGGCCAGGCCGATAGTTCTAATACATCAGTGTGTTAGTTAGTCAATTCATTCATATCGCTAATGTAACGTGCTGTTACATCCCTTGTGACTCGCTAAACCCTCCCTACAAACTCTTTACACACCACAAGCGGGCTGCATCCACTCTTCACGCTTCGCTAGCACTGCGCCATTAGTCCTGCGTGGCAATATTCCCTGTAAGTTATTAATTTAAAAGCGAATAATTACAGCTATTTTTGGTGTTTTATGCTGCCTTTTTGGTTTATTTTGGGGCCTTGTCTTTGCCTAAAGCCAACGTAGCAGATAAAAGATCGTCCCATGGCGGCGATCTGCGACACACTTCAAAATTCAGACTTTTCCTGTGAAATATTAGCGAAACGTTTCAAAATCGCTCAAAAAAAGAACAACAGAAAAGCATTACTGAAGCTTCACTTGAAAAATTTGCCTTAAAAGTGTGACACAGATCACACTTTATCTAAAATTTCATACCAATCACGTTGTATGTCGAAATCAGACGATATAGATTTGCCTTGTTTTCGGATTAGTCTTAAAAAACTGTAAGCAGACGTCACGGAAGATGGTTACAACTCAAGAAAAGATTGGCCTGGAGTTTTGACTACTACTGATCAATATCCCGGTGGGAAGTGAAACAGTTCAGTACGCGTTGGCTTATGCCTGATTATTTTTTGCCATCTTTAGATTTACCAACCAGCAACCCGAACCATAGAACACTTAATTCTGTGGCCGTATATATGTCGCGTCTATCAGGATGGAAAAAAATGGGTACATCAGAATTACTAAAACACATATATGACATCAATCTGTCATATTTATTGCTTGCACAGCGTTTGATAAACCAGGAAAAAGCTTCAGCAATGTTTCGTTTAGGTATCGATGAGCCAATGGCGGATGCATTGCAGCAATTGACTTTACCTGAGATGGTAAAATTAGCGGAAACCAATCAACTGGTTTGCCAGTTCCGCTTTACCGATCACAATCTTATTAACCGTTTAACGCAGGAATCACGTGTGGATGATTTGCAGCAAATCCACACCGGTATTTTATTATCCAGCCGTTTATTGCGCAGCGCATCGAAAGATGATGCCTCTGCTAAAAAGAGGGCGGTATAATGACCGAAAAAAGTATTGTTCAGGAAGCGCGTGATATTCAGCTGGCAATGGAGCTGATTACATTGGGCGCACGACTGCAGATGCTGGAAAGTGAAACCCAGCTGAGCCGCGGTCGCCTGATTAAACTGTACAAAGAGCTGCGTGGTGCACCCCCACCGAAAGGCATGCTGCCATTCTCTACCGACTGGTTCATGACCTGGGAACAAAATATTCATGCGTCGATGTTCTGCAACGCCTGGCAGTTTCTGCTGAAAACCCGGCTGAGCAGTGGCGTAGAGGCGGTTATCAAAGCGTATCGCCTGTATCTTGAGCAGTGTCCGCAATCGGACGAGGGCCCGCTGTTGGCGCTGACCCGCGCCTGGACCCTGGTGCGATTTGTTGAAAGTGGCATGCTGGAATTGTCTGACTGTAAATGCTGTGGCGGAAGCTTCATCAACCACGCGCATCAGCCGCCGGGCAGCTTTGTTTGCAGCCTGTGCCAGCCGCCATCACGTGCCGTAAAAAGACGTAAACTTTCTGCAGATTCTGCCGATACCTTTCCACAACTGCTGGATGAACAGGTTAAACGCGCCGTTTAAGTTTGTTCGCATCGTGGAAAGCATCCAGCAGCGGTTAATACCGCTGCTTTTTTTTTGCCCACACCCTGTGAATAACACCTGCGGCTCTCTGGCTTAACTTCCACCAACACGTTACGGACGTAAGGATGTTTTTGTGCTGATTATTGTGGGTTATATCGTAGTCCTCGGTTCCGTGCTGGGCGGTTACATGATGGTAGGCGGCCATCTGGGTGCGCTTTACCAGCCGTCGGAGTTGCTGATTATTGGCGGCGCCGGCATTGGTGCGTTTCTGGTGGGCAACAACGGCAAATCGATTAAAAAGACGCTAAAAGCGCTGCCTTTGTTAATGCGCGGCTCAAAATATAACAAAGCCGTATACATGGATTTAATGGCGCTGCTGTATCGCCTGATGGCAAAATCACGTCAGCAGGGCATGCTGTCGCTGGAGCGCGATATTGAAGATCCCAGCCAGAGCGAAATTTTCGCTAACTATCCGCGTATTTTGTCCGATAAACCTTTAGTGGATTTTATTACCGATTATTTACGGCTGATGGTGAGCGGAAATATGAATGCTTTCGAGATCGAAGCCCTGATGGATGAAGAGATCGAAACCTATGAACACGAGTGCGAAGTACCAGCACAAAGCTTAGCGGCGGTCGGTGATGGCCTGCCGGCGTTTGGTATCGTCGCCGCAGTAATGGGCGTGGTGCACGCGCTGGCCTCCGCGGACCGCCCGGCGGCAGAACTGGGCGCGCTGATTGCGCACGCCATGGTGGGAACCTTCCTCGGTATTCTGCTGGCTTACGGCTTCATTTCGCCGCTGGCATCCGTGCTGCGCCAGAAGTGCGCGGAAACCACCAAGATGATGCAGTGCGTCAAAGTCACGCTGCTCTCCAGCCTGAACGGGTATGCGCCGCAGATCGCCGTCGAGTTTGGTCGTAAAACCCTGTATTCCACCGAGCGTCCGTCCTTTACCGAGCTGGAAGAGCACGTGCGTAACGCGAAAAACCCGGCTAAGCAGACTTCGGATACGCCTTCATGAAGCACGGTAATCGCCCGATTGTGCTGGTCAAACGGCGCAAACATAAAAAGCATGAAGGCAGCCATGGCTCATGGAAGATTGCCTATGCCGACTTTATGACGGCGATGATGGCGTTCTTCATGGTGATGTGGCTGATCTCGATCGCCAATCCGCAGGAGCTGGTGCAGATTGCCGAATATTTTAAAACGCCGCTCAAGGTCGCCCTGACCGGCGGTCAGCGTAGCAGCGACAGCGAAAGTCCGATTCCCGGCGGCGGCGATGATCCGACGCAGAAGAAAGGCGAAGTGCAAAAACAGGTCGATATGGATGCGCAAAAGCGCCAGCTGGATGACATTCGCCTGAACCGGCTGCGTGAAAAACTCGACCAGCTGATTGAGGCCGATCCGCGCCTGAAAGCGCTGCGTCCGCATCTGATCATCAACATGGTGGAAGAGGGGCTGCGCATTCAGATTATCGATAGCCAGAACCGCCCGATGTTTAAAACCGGCAGCGCGGAAGTGGAGCCGTACATGCGCGATATCCTGCGCGCCATTGCGCCGCTGCTGAATGATATTCCTAACAAAATCAGTTTGTCCGGCCATACCGATGACTTCCAGTACGCCAGCGGCGATCGCGGCTACAGCAACTGGGAACTGTCGGCGGATCGTGCCAATGCCTCACGCCGTGAGCTGGTGGCGGGCGGGCTGGACGGCGGCAAAATGCTGCGCGTGGTCGGCATGGCCGACACCATGAAACTGAAAAACCGCGGCGCCAACGACGCGGTGAACCGTCGTATCAGCCTGCTGGTGTTGAACCATGACACCGAAGCGGCGATTGAAAAAGAGAATGCCGAGAGCGATGCCGTTCAGGTGAGTGACCCGGCGCAGATTTTACCTAGCATTACCGCACCGGCTGGTCCGGCGGCGCCAACTGCCCCCACGGGTTCTACCGCAGCACCGGCCACACCGGCAGCCGCGGCGAATCCGCCGGCAGCGGCACCGCCCGCCGCCAGCGCGGTGACACCAGACCAACCCTCACAGCCGAGGTGATCCCGTGAGCATGGACATCAGCGATTTTTACCAGACGTTTTTTGATGAAGCCGATGAGCTGTTAGCGGATATGGAGCAACACCTGTTGGGACTGGATCCCCAGGAGCCCGATTCCGAGCAGTTGAATGCCATCTTCCGCGCCGCCCACTCCATTAAGGGCGGAGCCGGTACATTTGGCTTTACGGTTTTACAGGAAACCACCCACATCCTGGAAAACATTCTGGATGGTGCGCGCCGTGGCGAAATGCAGCTCAGCACCGACATCATCAACCTGTTTTTGGAAACCAAAGATATTATGCAGGAACAGCTCGATGCCTATAAAACCGCGCAGGAGCCAAACGCAGAAAGCTTTAACTACATCTGTGAAGCCCTGCGCCAGCTGGCGCTGGAAGCCAAAGGAATAGCCCCGCAAGCCGCCGCACCGGTGGTGGCGCTCGCCGACGTGGCAGCACCTGCCGCTCCCGCCAGCAGCGGCCTGCGTCTGCAGCTGATCAATCTGAAAGAGAAAGAGCCGGATCTGCTGCTGGAAGAGCTGGGCAACCTCGGCACCCTGACCGATGTGGTGAAAGGCGCCAGCTCGCTGGAAGCCACCATCGACGGTGTCGGCAAAGACGATATCGTGGCGGTGCTGTGTTTCGTGATTGATGAAGCGCAGATTCAGTTCCCGCAGGACGCCGCACCCGCCGCCGTTGCCGCCGCGCCAGTCGCAGAGGCCGAAGCCGAAGCGCCGGTGCAGCAAACGGCGACCGTCACCGACATTACCCCGGCGGTGAAGCGTGAGAGCAAGCGTGCTGCCGCGCCCGCCAAAAGCAGCGAATCCAGCAGTATTCGCGTGGCGGTGGAAAAAGTTGACCAGCTGATCAACCTGGTCGGCGAGCTGGTGATTACCCAGTCGATGCTGGCGCAGCGCTCCGGTGCGCTGGATCCGGTGGCACATGGTGACCTGCTCAACAGCATGGGTCAGCTGGAGCGTAACGCCCGCGACCTGCAGGAATCGGTGATGTCGATTCGTATGATGCCGATGGAGTACGTGTTCAGCCGCTTCCCGCGTCTGGTGCGCGATCTGGCCAGCAAGCTGGGCAAAGAGGTTGAACTGACGCTGCTCGGCAGCTCAACCGAACTGGATAAGAGCCTGATCGAACGCATTATCGATCCGTTAACGCACCTGGTGCGTAACAGCCTCGACCACGGCATCGAAACCCCGGAAAAACGGCTGGCCGCCAGCAAAACGGCGGTCGGCAATCTGACGCTGTCCGCGGAACATCAGGGCGGCAACATCTGTATCGAAGTGATCGATGACGGTGCCGGCCTCAACCGTGAACGTATCCTGGCGAAAGCGCTCTCGTCCGGCCTGCCGGTCAGCGACAGCATGAGCGATGAAGAAGTCGGCATGTTGATCTTCGCGCCAGGCTTCTCGACCGCCGAACAGGTGACCGACGTATCAGGCCGCGGGGTCGGCATGGACGTGGTGAAACGTAATATCCAGGAGATGGGCGGTCACGTCGAAATCTCCTCGAAGCAGGGCAAAGGCACCACCATTCGCATTCTGCTGCCGCTGACGCTGGCGATCCTCGACGGGATGTCGGTGCGCGTGGCAGACGAAGTGTTCATCCTGCCGCTGAACGCGGTGATGGAGTCACTGCAGCCCACGGCTGAAGAGCTGAAACCGCTGGCCGGTGGCGAGCGCGTACTGGAAGTGCGCGGCGAGTACCTGCCGCTGGTTGAGCTGTGGAACGTGTTTGACGTGCAGAACGCCAAAACCGACGCCACGCAGGGCATCGTGGTGATCCTGCAGAGCGCAGGACGTCGCTATGCGCTGCTGGTCGATCAGCTGATTGGTCAGCATCAGGTGGTGGTGAAGAACCTGGAAAGCAACTACCGCAAAGTGCCGGGCATTTCCGCCGCCACCATCCTCGGTGATGGCAGCGTTGCGCTGATTGTCGACGTATCGGCACTGCAATCATTGAACCGTGAGAAGCGTGTGGCCGGTGCCGCAGCGTAACAGATAACGAAAGGGTAAAAAAATGACTGACATGGCAACCGTGACGAAAATCGCCGGCGAAACCGTCGGCCAGGAGTTCCTGGTTTTCACCCTCGGTGACGAAGAGTACGGCATCGATATCCTTAAAGTGCAGGAGATTCGTGGTTACGATCAGGTAACGCGTATCGCTAACACGCCGGAGTTCATCAAGGGCGTGACTAACCTGCGTGGCGTGATTGTGCCGATTATCGACCTGCGCGTGAAGTTCTCGCAGCCGGACGTGGAGTACAACGAAAACACCGTGGTGATCGTGCTGAATCTTGAGCATCGCGTGGTCGGCATCGTGGTGGATGGCGTGTCTGACGTGCTGTCGCTGACGCAGGATCAGATCCGTCCGGCACCGGAATTTGCCGTCACCATGTCGACCGAGTACCTCACCGGTCTCGGTGCGCTGGGCGAGCGTATGCTGATTCTGGTCGACATCGAAAAACTGCTGAGCAGTGAAGAGATGGCGCTGGTGGATACGCTGCGTAGCGCATAATCGCTCGCAGAGAGTCACGGGTCGCTGATGCGGCCCGTGACTATTACATCCTTTATTAAACCGTTATAAATCAATAACAAAGCCGACAAATATTTCCTGCCCTCGCTCAATATTCCCGCCACCAGGTCGATAACTGTATTGCACGATTTTTCTTCATTTCCCAGGGCAAACTATGTTTACGAAAATCCGCGTTGTGACCAGCCTGTTGCTGGTGTTGTTGGTGTTTGGCGTACTGCAGCTGGCTTCCGGCTCGCTGTTTTTTAAAGCGCTGAGTGACGACAAAAAAAGTTTCAATACCTCTCAGCTGGCGAGCAAAAACATTGCCGCCATCAATGATGCTTACATGAGCCTTAACCAAAGCCGCGTGATCCTGACGCGCATCCAGCTGCGTATTGCCACCAGTAAACTGACCGGCACCGAAGCTGACATCGGTACGCTGTTCGGGCAGAGCAGGACGTTCCAGCAGACGGCGCAGGATAACTTCACGCTGTTTAAAAACACGCCGGACACGCCGGGCCAGAATCTGCAGCTCAATCAGCAGCTGGAACAGACCTATAAGGCTTACGCCAGCGCGCTGGCTGAGATGCAGCAGGTACTGCAGCACAACGATACCGCCGCAGCCGGCAAAGTACCGGTGGCCCCGACGCAAAGTGCCTTTCTGGAAAACTACACCCAGTGGCGCGCCGATCAGGATCGTCTGACGGCGGCCGGCGTGGCGGCGAACAGTGCCGCTTACGAGCACATGATGTGGCTGCTGGGGCTGGTACTGGCGCTGGTGGTGGGCGTGATCGTGCTGTGCTGGTTCGGCCTGCGTAAGGTGCTGATTAAGCCGCTCAACGACAGCATCCAGCACATTGAACACATTGCGCAGGGCGATTTAACCCAGACCATCACCGTCGAAGGACGTAATGAAATGAGCCAGCTGGCGAGCAAGCTGCAGGAGATGCAGCAGGCGCTGGTGCGCACCGTCAGCAACGTGCGCGACGGCTCGGACGCTATTTTTACCGGCGCCAGCGAAATCTCCGCCGGCAATAACGATCTCTCGGCGCGTACCGAACAGCAGGCGGCGTCGCTGGAGCAAACTGCGGCCAGCATGGAGCAGCTCACCGCCACGGTGAAGCAGAACGCCGAGAACGCGCGGCAGGCCTCGCAGCTGGCGCTCAGTGCATCGGAAACCGCGCAGAAAGGCGGAGAAGTGGTGGAAGGCGTGGTGCGCACCATGCACGATATCGCCGGCAGTTCGAAGAAGATTGCCGACATTACCAGCGTGATTGACGGTATCGCTTTCCAGACCAACATCCTCGCGCTCAACGCCGCAGTCGAAGCGGCGCGCGCCGGGGAACAGGGCCGTGGCTTCGCGGTGGTGGCCGGTGAAGTGCGCAACCTTGCCCAGCGCAGCGCGCAGGCGGCGAAGGAGATCAAAGGGCTGATTGAAGACTCGGTGCGTCGCGTTGACAGCGGCTCACAGCTGGTCGGCACGGCGGGCGATACCATGGGCGAAATCGTCAATGCGGTGACGCGCGTCACCGACATCATGGGCGAGATCGCCTCGGCGTCGGACGAGCAGAGTCGCGGTATCGATCAGGTCGGCCAGGCGGTGACCGAGATGGACCGCGTCACGCAGCAGAACGCCTCGCTGGTGGAAGAGTCGGCGGCGGCGGCGGCCTCGCTGGAGGAGCAGGCCAGCCGTCTCAGCCAGTCGGTGGCGGTGTTCCGCATTCCACGTGGCGCTCAGCCTGCCAGCAGCACGGGCGTGCGCCATCCGCAGATCGCCCCCCCGCAGGCCAGTGCGCCACGCAAAGCGCTGACCGCGCCGGTCAGTGACGCCAACTGGGAAACGTTCTAAGCTGAAACGGGAGCGGACAACGCGCCGCTCCCTCATCGCCTGCTTTCTTTACTTATAAAACGCTGTAAAAAAGCTTTAATTCAGCATTATCCCTCGTAAAGTCCGGTAAACCCTCTCAAATATTCAGCGCAGCGGTCGATAAACAGGGCGTAACCCCCTTTTTGGAGACACCATGTTAAAACGAATCAACGTCGTCACCAGCCTGATCGCCGTCCTGCTGGTGTTCGGTGCTATGCAATTACTGTCCGGCGGGCTGTTCTGGTCGGCATTACAAAAAGATAAAGAGGCGTTTGCTGTGGCACAAACGTCAAGTAATAACGTCGCTGCCATGTCCGATGCCTGGATTGAACTCAATCAAACCCGTACCGTGCTCAACCGCGCCATGCTGCGCATGCAGGGCAGCATGGCGTCACAGACCAACGGCGGTCAGCTTAACGCACTGATCGCGCAGACGGAGAAACAGCTCGACACCGCGGCCGGTCACTATCAGCGTTATTACGATTTGCCCGCGACGCCAGGACTGTCTGATGCGCTGCGCGACCGGCTGGAAGCGGATTATGCCGCATTCAATAACGGCCTGAAGGCGATGCTGGCCCGGCTGAAAGCCAACGATCTGCAGGGCATGTTTGATCAGAACATCGAAGCCAAACAGGTCAAAATGAAAGCCACCTATGAAGAGTGGCGCAGCGCGCAGAGTGCTTTAGCCGCTGAGGGCGTGGCGCAGAACCAGCGTGCCTTCCACACCATGATGTGGCTGCTGGCGATTGTCGCAGTGATGGTGATCGCGGTAATCGTCGCCTGCTGGTTTGGCCTGCGCACGGTGCTGATTCAGCCGCTGCATCAGTTGCTCGGCCACATTCGCCATATCGCCGCAGGCGATCTGACGCAGACCATCACCGTTGAAGGGCGTAACGAAATGAGCCAGCTGGCCAGCAGTCTGCATGAAATGCAGCAGTCGCTGGTGCACACCGTCGGCAACGTACGCGACGGTTCGGACGCCATCTTTACCGGCGCCAGCGAAATTTCCGCCGGTAACAACGATCTCTCGGCGCGCACCGAGCAGCAGGCGGCGTCGCTGGAGCAGACCGCGGCCAGCATGGAGCAGCTCACCGCCACGGTGAAGCAGAACGCCGAGAATGCCCGGCAGGCCTCGCAGCTGGCGCTCAGCGCGTCGGAGACCGCACGCAAAGGTGGCGACGTGGTCGAAGGCGTGGTGCGCACCATGCATGACATCGCCGGCAGTTCGAAGAAGATCGCGGATATCACCAGCGTGATCGACGGCATTGCCTTCCAGACCAACATCCTCGCGCTTAACGCGGCGGTCGAAGCGGCGCGCGCCGGTGAGCAGGGCCGTGGTTTTGCCGTGGTAGCGGGCGAGGTGCGCAACCTGGCGCAGCGCAGCGCGCAGGCGGCGAAGGAGATCAAAGGACTGATTGACGATTCGGTCAGCCGGGTTAACGCCGGTTCGCAGCTGGTCGGCACCGCAGGTGACACCATGCAGGATATCGTCGGTGCGGTGACGCGCGTGACTGACATCATGGGCGAAATCGCTTCGGCCTCGGATGAGCAGAGCCGTGGCATCGACCAGGTGGGCCAGGCGGTGACCGAGATGGACCGCGTCACGCAGCAGAACGCCTCGCTGGTAGAAGAGTCGGCCGCCGCCGCGGCCTCGCTGGAGGAGCAGGCCAGCCGCCTGAGCCAGTCGGTGGCGGTGTTCCGCATTCCGCTCGCGTCGGCAGCGGTCGCCGTGCGTCCCCCGGTGACCACGACACCGCCGGCGGTGCGTAAAGCCGCTACGGCCCCGGTGAGTGACGGAAACTGGGAAACGTTTTAATCACTGCCTGAATCGTCCCCTCTCCCGCAGCGGGAGAGGGTCGCGTGGCTGGCCCTTCTCCGGTTTGCTGCTGGTCTTACCCCTTTCACCTCACATAAAGATCCGCGCCTGCGCGCCGATAACACCAGCGATCCGCCAATTAATGAGGTGTTTATGTTTAGTCGTGTTCGAGTGGTATCCGGCCTGCTGTGCGTGCTGGCGTTATTTGCCTTACTGCAGCTGTTTTCCGGAGGAATGTTTTTTTCAACGGTGAAAGCCGATAAAGATAATTTTGCGTACAACCAACGTCTTAGCACCCTGCAGCGGGCGATGGGCACCTCATGGGTTTCGCTGGTACAGGCGCGTAACACACTGAACCGTGCCGGTATCCGCTATCTGCTGGACAGTCAGCAGGCCGGCTCCGGTGCCACGGTAAAAGATCTGGTGGCGCTGGCCAATACGGAGCTGAAAACCGCCGATCAGAGCTTTGCCGAGTTCAACGCTAACCTGTCGGAAAAGGGCAAAAGCGCGCAGAACGTGCTGACGCTGCAGGCTAACTACAACGCGTTTCGCGGGGCGCTGGCCGAGCTGATTGATTTTCTCAGTGCCGGTAACTTTAAAGGCTTTGTCGATCAGCCAACGCAGGGTTTTCAGGACAAATTTGAAAAGGATTACAACGCCTGGCTCGCCTACAACATTGTGCTGGCAAAACAGGGCATTGACGCCAATGAGAGCGCTTACCAACACGCGATTATGCTGGTGGTCGGTACGCTGCTGGTGACGCTGCTGGTGATTGCGCTGGTGTGGAGCGGTATGCGTACGGCGCTGATCCGTCCGCTGCAGCAGAGCATTGAGCACATCCGCCATATTGCGCGCGGCGATCTGACGCAGCCAGTCGATCTCAGCGTGCGCAACGAAATGGGCGACCTGCTCAGTTCGCTGCAGCACATGCAGCAGGAGCTGGCGCGCACCGTACGCATCGTGCGCGACGGTTCTGACGCCATCTACACCGGCGCCAGCGAAATCGCCATGGGCAACAACGATCTCTCTTCGCGTACCGAACAGCAGGCCGCATCGCTGGAGCAGACCGCGGCCAGCATGGAGCAGCTGACCGCCACCGTGAAGCAGAACGCGGAAAACGCCCGTCAGGCGTCGCAGCTGGCGCTGAACGCGTCCGAAACGGCGCAGCAGGGCGGCAAAGTGGTCGATGGCGTGGTCAGCACCATGAAGGACATCGCCGGCAGTTCGAAGAAGATTGCCGATATCACCAGCGTGATTGACGGTATCGCCTTCCAGACCAATATCCTCGCGCTGAACGCCGCGGTGGAAGCGGCACGCGCCGGTGAGCAGGGGCGTGGTTTCGCCGTGGTCGCGGGCGAGGTGCGCAGTCTGGCCCAGCGCAGCGCGCAGGCGGCGAAGGAGATCAAAGGCCTGATTGAAGATTCGGTCAGCCGCGTCAATACCGGCTCGGTGCTGGTAGAGAGCGCGGGCGAAACCATGAGCGAGATCGTCAACGCGGTGACCCGCGTGACCGACATCATGGGCGAAATCGCCTCGGCTTCCGATGAGCAGAGCCGCGGTATCGACCAGGTTGGCCTGGCGGTGAACGAGATGGACCGCGTCACCCAGCAGAACGCGGCGCTGGTGGAAGAGTCCGCGACGGCGGCGGCGGCGCTGGAAGATCAGGCCAGCCGACTGAAACAGTCGGTGGCGGTGTTCAATATTGGTAAAGAATTTGTCGCCCAGGCCGTTAACGTAACTACAGCGCCAAAAATTGCGCGTCCGTCTGCACCGCAGGCGCTGGCGCAAGCGGCAGGAGCTCGTGGCGCTGACGATAACTGGGAAACCTTTTAACCCTTGTGGCCGCCGCAGGGCGGCCCGTGTGAATGGTGTGCACTGGCAGCACAGTAGCAACCGCAGTATCACAATTTAATCAGTTTGTTGCCGGGTGACCCGAAATGAAGAAATCGACGTTATTGGATCAAAATGAAGCCACGACGCTGCTCTCACAAATGGTGCAGCGCCTGCCGCTTTCCGATACACATTTTCGTCGTATCAGCCAGCTGATCTATCAGCGCGCGGGCATCGTGCTGGCCGACCACAAACGCGAGATGGTTTACAACCGTCTGGTACGTCGGCTGCGCATGCTGAATATTGATGATTTTGGTCGCTATCTGGCGCTGCTGGAGCAGGACCCGAACAGTGCCGAGTGGCAGGCGTTTATTAACGCACTGACCACCAACCTGACCTCATTTTTCCGTGAGGCGCACCACTTCCCGATTCTGGCAGAGCATGCGCGCAAACGCAGCGGCAACTACAGCGTGTGGAGCACCGCCGCCTCAACCGGTGAAGAGCCGTACTCGATTGCCATGACGCTGGCGGAAACGCTGGGCACCGGACCGGGGAAATTTTCCGTCCACGCCAGTGATATTGATACCCAGGTGCTGGAGAAAGCGGTAGCGGGCGTTTATCGCCAGGAGGAGCTGCGCACCTTATCGCAGTCGCAGCTGCAGCGCTTCTTCCTGCGCGGCACCGGTCCGCACGCCGGTATGGTGCGCGTGCGCAGCGAGCTGGCCAACATGGTGAACTATGCGCAGCTCAATTTACTGGCGCACGACTGGGCGTTGCCGGGGCCGTTCGACGCGATTTTCTGTCGTAACGTGATGATCTATTTCGATAAAGAGACGCAGGAACAAATTCTGCGCCGTTTTGTCCCCCTGCTGAAGCCGGGCGGTCTGCTGTTTGCCGGGCATTCGGAAAACTTCAGTCAGATCAGTAAAGAGTTCTGGCTGCGTGGACAGACTGTCTATGGACTGACCAAGGAAAGACGATGAGCAAAATCACCGTGATGTGCGTGGATGATTCCGCGCTGATGCGCCAGTTGATGACGGAGATCATCAACAGCCATCCCGATATGGAGATGGTCGCGACGGCGCCGGACCCGCTGGTAGCGCGGGATTTGATCAAACAGTACAACCCGCAGGTGCTGACGCTGGATGTCGAAATGCCGCGTATGGATGGCCTCGACTTCCTTGAAAAACTGATGCGCCTGCGGCCGATGCCGGTGGTGATGGTTTCGTCGCTGACCGGTAAAGGATCGGAAGTGACGCTGCGTGCGCTGGAGTTAGGCGCGGTGGATTTCGTCACCAAGCCGCAGCTCGGCATCCGTGAAGGCATGCTGGCCTACAGCCAGATGATCGCTGACAAGATTCGCGCCGCCGCGCGCGCCAAACTGCATGCGCGTGCCGCCACGCCGCAGCCGGTGATGCTGAAAGCGGGACCGCTGCTGAGCAGTGAAAAGCTGATTGCCATCGGCTCTTCAACCGGCGGCACCGAGGCGATTCGCCATGTGCTGCAGCCGCTGCCGGCCACCAGCCCGGCGCTGCTGATTACGCAGCATATGCCGCCCGGTTTTACCCGCTCGTTTGCCGAGCGGCTGAACAAGCTGTGCCAGATTACCGTGAAAGAGGCGGAAGACGGCGAGCGTATTTTGCCCGGTCACGCCTATATCGCGCCGGGCGCGATGCACATGGAGCTGGCGCGCAGCGGTGCCAACTACGTGGTGAAACTGAACGACGGACCGCCGGTGAACCGCCATAAACCGTCGGTGGACGTCCTGTTCCGCTCGGTGGCGGTCAACGCCGGGCGAAATGCAGTGGGGGTCATTCTGACCGGCATGGGCAACGACGGCGCGGCCGGGATGCTGGAAATGCACCGCGCCGGCGCGTGGACCATCGCCCAGGATGAAGCCAGCTGTGTGGTATTTGGTATGCCGCGCGAAGCGATAGCGATGGGCGGCACCAGTGAAGTGGTCGATCTGGGCCACATCAGCCAGCATATGCTGGCCAAAATTAGCGCCGGACAGGCATTGCGAATTTAACGAGCCGGTCCTGCCGGACAAGACAACACAGGAGTAGATATGGCTGATAAAAACATGCGCTTTTTGGTAGTGGACGACTTCAACACGATGCGTCGTATCGTCCGTAACCTGCTTAAAGAGCTGGGATTCAATAACGTGGAAGAGGCCGAGGATGGCGTCGACGCCCTGACCAAACTGCGTGCAGGCGGCTTCGATTTCGTTATCTCTGACTGGAACATGCCAAACATGGACGGTCTGGAACTGCTGCAGACCATTCGTGCCGACGCCACGCTGGGCAAACTGCCGGTGCTGATGGTCACTGCCGAAGCCAAGAAAGAGAACATCATCGCCGCCGCGCAGGCCGGTGCCAGCGGTTACGTGGTGAAGCCTTTCACCGCCGCCACGCTGGAAGAGAAGTTGGGCAAAATCTTCGAAAAACTGGGTATGTAAGGAGATGTGATGAGCGACCTTCCGAAACCAACTGAAGAAGCTTCGGCACACGAGATTATTGCCCGGATTGGCTCTCTGACACGTATGCTGCGTGACAGCCTGCGCGAACTGGGGCTGGATCAGGCCATTGCCGAAGCGGCAGAAGCGATTCCGGACGCGCGTGACCGTCTGGATTATGTGGTGCAGATGACCGCACAGGCAGCGGAACGTGCGCTGAACTGTGTGGAAGCGGCGCAGCCACACCAGGACCAGATGGAAGCCGGCGCCACCCAGCTGAAAGGCCGCTGGGATGCCTGGTTTGAAAACCCGATCGAGCTGGCGGATGCACGCGAGTTGGTTTCGGATACGCGCCAGTTCCTTGACGACGTTCCGTCTCACACGGCGTACACCAACAAGCAGCTGCTGGAAATCATGATGGCGCAGGATTTCCAGGACCTGACCGGTCAGGTAATCAAGCGCATGATGGATGTGATCCAGGAGATCGAACGCCAGCTGCTGATGGTACTGCTGGAGAACATGCCGGAAGCCAATGCGGCGGCACGTAAAGAGGGCAACAGCCTGCTGAACGGTCCGCAGATCCATGCTAACGCGCCAGGTGTGGTTTCCAGCCAGGACCAGGTTGACGACCTGCTGGACAGTTTAGGTTTTTAATGCTGATCGGGTGTTCAACCCGCATCCGAACCCTCTCCCGCCCGGGAGAGGGGAACGCACGACGTGTTTTCCCGTCTGATCGCCCTGCATGCCCGCGGGTGACGTAAATTCTGAAACATAGCAAGACAAGTCCTACGTTGGCGCGAGGATATGTTAAGGTAACCTCGTACAGTTTTGTGAGCTACTTCAAATTCTAAACTGAAACGACTACTCTTTTGCTATGCTGCCATTGGTTCTGACCCGCAAAATTTTCGCTGCTGTAACTTTAGGGGCCCCTGTACTGGCGGCCGTTGCGCCTGCGCAGGCCTTCACCGGTAACAGCGACGTCTCTGCAACACCGTTTGCCGATCCGGCACGTTTCCAGAAAATTGCTGATGAATTACCGGCGCTGGGCTATCAGGACGATACGTCGGCGTTCAGTAAAAAGCTGGCGGGCATTGCCAAAAGCATCGGCGAGGCCAGCCAGAACAGCGACAGCGATACCACGCTGGGTCAGCAGGCCGGAATCTGGGCGTTTAACCATTTTCGTGATGAGGTTGCTACCCGGGTGGCGGATGAAGGGCAGTCGCTGCTGTCGCCTTATGGCCAGGCACAGATCGATCTTAACGTCGATATGGAAGGTAACTTCAGCGGCAGCGGGGCTTCGCTGCTGACGCCATGGGCCGATCGCTACAATTACCTCACGTTCAGCCAGCTGGGCGTGCACCAGACTGATGACGGGCTGGTGGGCAATGCCGGGCTGGGACAGCGCTGGGTGGCCGGCAGCTGGCTGCTGGGCTATAACGGCTTCGTTGATCGGCTGTTTGACAGCGGCTTGCAGCGCGCTTCGCTGGGCACCGAGGCCTGGAGCGACTACCTGCGCTTATCCGCCAACTACTACACGCCGCTGTCCGGCTGGCGCAATCGCAACCCGTTCCAGCAGCAGCGGCTGGCACGCGGGTATGATGTCACCACCCAGGGCTATCTGCCGTTTTACCGCCAGCTGGGCGTGTCGGTCAGCTGGCAGCAGTATCTCGGCAACAATGTCGATCTGTTTAATTCCGGCAACAGCTATCACAATCCTTCAGCGCTGACGCTGGGCGTCTCCTACACGCCAGTGCCGCTGGTCACCGTATCGGCCAGCCACAAAACCAGTAATGAAGGCGAGAGCCAGGATCAGCTCGGCTTACGTCTCAATTACCGCTTTGGCGTGGCGCTCAGTCAGCAGCTCAATCCGGATAACGTCGCCGCCGCGCGTTCGCTGCGCGGTAGCCGCTATGATTTGGTCACGCGCAGCAATACGCCGGTGCTGGAGTTCCGCCAGCGTAAAACCCTGTCGGTATTCCTCGCCACGCCGCCGTGGCAGCTCAATGCGGGCGAGAGTTTGCCGCTGAAACTGCAGATCCGCAGTGCTCATCCAATCAGTAAAGTCAGCTGGCAGGGCGATACGCAGGCGCTGAGCCTGACGCCGGGTGCCGATCCCAACGACCCGCAGGGCTGGAGTATTATTATGCCCGCGTGGGATGCGTCGCCTGAGGCGAACAACAGTTATCGCCTGTCAGTGACACTGGAGGACAGCAAGCAAAATCGCGTGACTTCCAACTGGATTACGCTGCAGGTGCAGCCGCCGGTGATGCTGGAGCAGGGGGGCGAAAACCGCTTCGACCTGCTGGCGCCATAATCAGCGCGGCACCAAAGAAAAAGGGCAGCCGGAGCTGCCCTTTGCTGCATCCTCAGCCGACACTTGCCGGGATGCCATGAGGGTAAATCATCATCAGAACTGGTACACCAGACCGACCGCGGTAATATCGTCGGTTTTCAGGCGCAGCGCGTTGTCATCTTTCAGCAGGTTGATGCGGTATTCGCTATAGACCGACATGTTCTTGTTGAAGTAGTAGGTGGCACCCACGGACGCGTATTTGAACAGCCAGGCGTCGCCGACGTTTTCAATATTTTTGCCCTTTGAGCTCACGTAGCCCAGCGACGGACGGAAACCGTTCAGGAACTGATACTGCGCCACGGCTTCAAAGTTCACCGCTTTGTTGGCGAACCCGCTGTTACCGATTGGCGTGGCGTTGTGGGACTCGCCGTAGATGGTCGCCAGATAGAGCTGGTTAGCATCATATTTCACCCCGGTTTCCCAGTGTTCGGCTTTCTCACCTCTGCCGTAGGTGGCAAGGTTTTGCGCACTGACGCGATTGAGGCTGGCATAGGCGGCAACCGCGCTCAGGCCAAAGTCGGTGTCATACGAGGTGGAAAGGGCGAAACCGTCACCGTTAGAGCGGCGTACCGCCAGGTTTGGCGTTGCCGCGCTGTCGCTGCGCTCGTTTTTCCCTTCGTACTGCGCTGCGACGTTCCAGCCTTTAACCAGACCGAAGAAATCTTTGTTACGCCAGGTCAGCACGCCGGTGGAGCGACCGGACAGGAAAGCATCGACATAACCGGAATCACCGCCGAAGAAAGGCAGCATATCGGTATAGCCCAGCACGTCATAAATCAGACCATAGTTACGGCCATAGTCGATCGAACCAAACTGCGCAAACTTCAGACCCGCATAGCCGAGGCGGGTTTTGTTACCGGCCTGCGCATCGGCGCCTTCCGTGTTACGCAGGCTGAACTGCGATTGCCAGAAACCGTAGCCGGTCAGCTGATCGGTAATTTTGGTTTCGCCCTTAAAACCGATACGGACATACGATGAGGTATCACCATCATTGGTGGTGTCATCGGAGAACAGGTGCGACACGTTAATTTTGCCGACCAGATCCAGCTTGTTACCATCCTTATTATAGATTTCAGCGGCCTGAGCCACAGAAAGTCCCAGCAGCAATGGCATGACTGCTGCCAGTAAAGTGCGCTTCATCATTTATATTTTTACCCTGTGTTATTTTTTAATTTTTTAAGCCCCTGGTGGGGTGACAAGAAAATGACACAAAAGGATAAAGATCAGTAGTGCAATAGTTGTAACAAATAATTTCTTATTGGCTATTTGTGCGATTTTCATACGCCAATTCCATTATTCGGAAATGGGAATCGCTTTTACTTATCATGATTAAGTGAGCGTTTAATCGACGATTAATATTTATCTTATTGATAAATAATGATTAAAGTAAGAGGGGTATGACTTAATAAAAATAGCGTTTTATTGCCTTAAATAGCACAAGCCTATGCCATAAAGTTCAATGCTTATGAATCAAAGCAGGCTGATAGTCACCCCGTAAATTATCTGCATTGACGCACTGTGTCGGTATATTTCAGGCTAAATAATATCCCGATCTTTAATACGTTTAATTACCGGCCAGCCTGGCATAAGGTAGCAAAAATAAGTTAATCAGTTGTTACTAATAAGCGGCCGACCTGCACCACGCCGATGCCTGAACCGGACTGTCACTTGCACCCGTTAAGCGCAGTGCGCCCCAAAATGGCGCAGCAGACGCCTCATTTTGGCGAAATATCTGCTGTGCGATCACAAAAGCAATATTTCATTTTGCGAATGCATAAATCCGCTAAACAAATTACTGCGGTGCCGCTGTTATCGGATGGTTATTCACTTTTTATGCATTAAATGTGCATAGCGAAAGGGCGTAAATCATTGATATTTCGTTGCTGAACCTGATTTATGCATTTTTTCCTCTGGCTGGCACGTTAACTGCACTCTATAGTCGAGCTGCAACTCAGCAACTTTTAACAATTTTAAAACAAAAGCTTCACCCGAAGTGAGGCAGGAGAAATGGCTATGTCACTGCAGGTTTCACGTCACGATTTCGATCAATGGATGATGCCGGTTTATGCCCCTGCGGCTTTTGTGCCGGTGCGTGCCGAAGGTTCTACGCTGTGGGATCAGCAGGGCAAAGAGTACATCGATTTTGCCGGTGGCATCGCGGTGAACGCGCTTGGCCATGCCCATCCCGCGCTGCAGCAGGCGCTGACCGAGCAGGCCGGTAAACTGTGGCACACCGGCAACGGCTACACCAACGAACCGATTCTGCGCCTGGCGAAGCAGCTGATTGATGCCACCTTTGCTGACCGCGTGTTCTTCTGTAACTCCGGGGCGGAAGCCAACGAGGCCGCGCTGAAGCTGGCGCGTAAAGTGGCGCACGACCGTTTCGGTGCCGAAAAAAACGATATCGTCGCCTTCACCAATGCCTTCCACGGCCGCACCCTGTTCACCGTTTCAGCTGGCGGCCAGCCCGCCTATTCGCGCGACTTCGCCCCGTTACCGCCAGCCATTCAGCATGCCACCTTTAACGATCTGGCCTCGGCGGCGGCCTTAATTAATGACCAGACCTGCGCGGTCATCGTCGAGCCGATTCAGGGCGAGGGCGGTGTATTACCGGCCGATCCGGCGTTCCTGCGCGGACTGCGCGAACTGTGCGACCGCCATCAGGCGCTGCTGATTTTTGATGAAGTGCAGAGCGGCGTCGGCCGTACCGGCTCGCTGTATGCCTATATGCATTACGGCGTCACGCCGGATGTGCTGAGCACCGCCAAGGCGCTGGGCGGCGGCTTCCCCATCGGTGCGATGCTGACGCGTGAAGATCTGGCGCAGGTGATGGGCGTCGGTACGCACGGCACCACCTACGGCGGCAACCCGCTGGCCGGTGCGGTGGCCGGTAAAGTGATGGAGCTGATCAATCAGCCTGAGTTTATGGCTGGCGTGGCCGAGCGGCACCAGTGGTTTGTCACGGCGCTGCAGGAGATCAACCAGCGGCTGCCGGTGTTTAAAGAGATTCGTGGCCTGGGGCTGCTGATTGGCGCGGTACTGAATGACGATTTTGCCGGTAAAGCCAAACAGTTCAACCTGACGGCGGCGGAAGAGGGCGTGATGGTACTGATCGCCGGTGCCAGCGTGGTGCGCTTTGCGCCGGCGCTGAACATCAGCGAGCGTGAAGTAAAAGAAGGGCTGGCGCGCTTCGAACGCGCCTGCGCACGCGTGCTCAAAGGAGCCACATCATGATGGTGATCCGCCCCGTCGAACGTGACGATCTGCCGCAGCTGCTGGCGCTGGCGGGGAAAACCGGCGGCGGTCTGACCTCGCTGCCCGCCGACAGCGAGACGCTGAAGGCGCGCATTGAGCGCTCGCTGCAAACCTGGCAGGACGCGCTGCCGCGCGCTGAACAGGGCTACGTGTTTGTACTGGCGGATAGCAGTGACAATCGCGCCGTCGGCATCTGCGCCATTGAAGTGGCGGTAGGTTTGCAGGATCCCTGGTACAACTTCCGCGTCGGTACCCAGGTGCACGCCTCGAAAGAGCTGAACGTCTACGCCAGTTTGCCGACGCTGTCGCTGAGTAACGATCACACCGGCAGCAGCGAACTGTGCACGCTGTTCCTCGATCCTGACTACCGCGACGGAAAAAATGGCCATCTGCTGTCCAAGTCGCGCTTTCTGTTTATGGCGAATTTCCGCGAGCGCTTCATGAAGCACGTGGTCGCGGAGATGCGCGGCGTCAGCGACGAGCAGGGACATTCGCCGTTCTGGGACAGCGTGGGCAGCCGTTTCTTCTCCATGGAGTTTCGCCAGGCCGATTTTCTCAGCGGCACCGGGCAAAAAGCTTTTATCGCAGAACTGATGCCCAAGCATCCGCTGTATATCCACTATCTGTCGGAAGCGGCACAGCAGGTGATTGGTGAAGTCCACCCGAAAACCGCGCCGGCGCGCGCGGTGCTGGAAGCCGAGGGTTTCCGCTATCTCAACTATATCGACATCTTTGACGGCGGCCCGACGCTGGAGTGTGAGATCGACCGCATCCGCGCCATCCGCAAGAGCAAAGTGCTGACCGCCAGCGAAGGCGAAGCTGAGGCGCACTGGCCGCTGTGTCTGGTGGCGAACTGCGACTATCAGCAGTTCCGCGTGGCGCTGCTGCCGGTCGATGTCGCATCCGGACAGGTTTTGATTAATCAGCAGCAGCGCACCGCGCTGCGCTGCGACTATGGCGATTCGCTGCGGGTGGTTACCCTGGGTCGCGAGGAGAATAACGCATGACGCATTTTATCAACGGTGAATGGCAGCCGGGCAGCGCGGAGACGCTGAGTAAACACAATCCGGTGAGCGGCGAGATCTTATGGCAGGGCAACGCTGCCTCTGCGGCGCAGGTGGCGGCGGCCTGTGAGGCGGCACGCGCGGCGTTCCCGGCATGGGCACGCCTGCCGTTTGCTGCCCGCCAGGCGCGGGTAGAGGATTTTGCCCGTCTGCTGGAGCGGGATAAAACCGAGCTTGCGGCAATCATCGCACGTGAGACCGGCAAACCGCGCTGGGAAACGCTGACCGAAGTGCAGGCGATGATCAATAAAGTGGCCATTTCGATTAAGGCTTATCACACCCGCACCGGCGAAAAGACCGAAGGTGAGAGTTCACTGCGCCACCGGCCGCACGGCGTGCTGGCGGTGTTCGGCCCGTATAACTTCCCCGGCCATCTGCCGAACGGACATATCGTGCCGGCGCTGCTGGCGGGCAACTGCGTGTTGTTTAAACCGAGCGAACTGACCCCCGCCACCGCAGAGAAAACCGTGCAGCTGTGGCAGGAAGCGGGCCTGCCGGCGGGTACGCTGGCGCTGTTACAGGGCGGACGTGATACCGGCCAGGCGCTGGCGCAGGCGGAGCAGATTGACGGCCTGCTGTTTACCGGTAGCGCGGCCACCGGCTATCACCTGCATCGCCAGTTAGCCGGACAGCCGGAGAAAATGCTGGCGCTGGAGATGGGCGGCAACAATGCGCTGATTGTAGAAGATCCGGCCGACATTGATGGCGCGGTGCATATCGCTATTCAGTCGGCGTTCATTACCGCCGGCCAGCGCTGCACCTGCGCGCGTCGTTTGCTGGTGAAACGCGGTGCGGCGGGCGATGCCTTCCTGCAGCGCCTGGTCGAGGTGAGTGCGCGCCTCAAACCGGCAGCGTGGGATGCCGAACCGCAGCCGTTTATGGGCAGCGTGATTTCGCCCGCCGCCGCCGGGCAGATCTTCGCCGCCTGGCAGCAGCGGGTTGCGCTGGGTGGCAAGGTGCTGCTGGCGATGCGCTGGCCGGATCGCGACAGCGCGATTATTACGCCCGGCATCATCGACATGACCGGCGTCGCCGGACTGCCTGACGAAGAGGTGTTCGGACCGCTGCTGCAGGTCATCCGCTACGACCATTACGCGCAGGCGATTGGCCTCGCCAACGACACGCGCTACGGATTGTCGTGCGGGCTGGTGTCACCACAGCGTGACCAGTTTGATCAGCTGTTGCTGGAAGCGCGCGCCGGCATCGTGAACTGGAATAAACCGCTGACCGGCGCCGCCAGTTCGGCACCGTTTGGCGGCGTAGGCGCTTCCGGTAATCACCGTGCCAGCGCCTGGTACGCGGCAGATTACTGCGCCTGGCCGATGGCCTCGCTGGAGAGCAGCAGCTTAGCGCTGCCGGGCAGCCTGTCGCCAGGTCTCGATTTTGCTGCTTCAGGAGCGACATCATGAAGGCGTTTGAAGCAAACTTTGATGGTCTGGTCGGCCTGACGCACCACTACGCTGGCCTGTCGTTTGGCAACGAAGCCTCCACGCGCAATCAGCTGCAGCCCTCCAATCCGCGGCTGGCGGCTAAACAGGGGCTGCTGAAAATGAAGGCGCTGGCCGACATGGGCTATGTGCAGGGGGTTATCCCTCCGCACGAGCGGCCTAATCTGCCGCTGCTGCGCCAGCTGGGATTCAGCGGCAGCGATGCGCAGGTGCTGGCCAAAGCGGCGCAGCAGGCACCGCAGCTGCTGTCAGCGGCCAGTTCGGCGTCGGCGATGTGGGTGGCCAATGCGGCCACGGTTTCGCCCTCTGCCGACAGCGCCGACGGCAAAGTGCATTTTACCGTTGCCAACCTGAACAATAAGTTCCACCGGGCGATTGAAGCGCCGGAAACCGCCGACCTGCTGCGCGCCATCTTCCGCGATGGCCGCCACTTCAGCGTACACGACGCGCTGCCGCAGGTGGCGCTGTTTGGTGACGAAGGTGCAGCCAACCATAACCGCTTCGGCGCTGACTATGGCGCGCCCGGCGTTCAGCTGTTTGTCTACGGTCGTGACGGCCAGCAGCAGGGCAGCGCACCGGCGCGCTATCCGGCGCGTCAGACACGTGAAGCCAGCGCGGCGGTGGCGAGACTGCATCAGCTGGATGACGCGAGCACGCTGTTTGCTCAGCAAAATCCGGCGGTGATCGATCAGGGGGTGTTCCACAACGACGTAATCGCCGTCAGCAATCAGCAGGTTTTTTTCTGCCACGAAGAGGCGTTTGTCGACCAGCCCCAGCTGCTGCAACAGCTGGCGGCGCAGGTGCCAGGCTTCCAGCCGATTGTGGTGCCGCGCGATCGGGTGTCAGTGGCCGATGCGGTGAACACCTACTTGTTTAACAGCCAGCTGCTGCAGCATCCGGACGGCGGCATGCGGCTGGTGCTGCCGGAAGAGTCGCGCCAGCATCCCGGCGTGTGGCGCTACCTGAGCGAGCTGGTGGAGAGCGGCGGCCCGATTTGTGAACTGCAGGTGTTTGATCTGCGTGAAAGCATGTGCAACGGCGGCGGACCGGCCTGCCTGCGTCTGCGCGTGGTGTTAACCGAGGCGGAGCGTCAGGCCGTCAATCCGGCCGTGCTGATGAACGATCGCCTGTTTACGCGTCTGAATGACTGGGTGGACCGTCACTATCGCGACCGCCTGACGCAGGCCGACCTGGCCGATCCGCAGCTGCTGAGCGAAGGGCGAAGCGCGCTGGACGAGCTGACACAGCTGCTAGACTTAGGCAGTGTCTACGCGTTTCAGCGTTAACGCCGGGGGCAAATGTGTTGCCCCCTGTGTCAGAAAGGAGTGAACATGCAGGACTTTTTACAGCAAACCCTGTCAGGCAGGCCGCCCGCGCAGCGGCAGGGCAGTAACGCCCACCTGCACTGGCAGTGGCATGATGAGGGCATACTATCCCTGACACCGCATACGCCCACGCAGCAGGCGCTGGTTCTCTCCGCCGGGATTCACGGCAACGAGACCGCCCCGGTGGAGATCCTCAACCTGTTGCTGACGCCGCTGCTGCAGGGGGAAAAACCGCTGGCCGTGCGCCTGCTGGTGATCCTCGGCAACCCGGCGGCGCTGCGCAGCGGCAAACGCTACCAGCATTATGATATCAACCGGCTGTTCGGTGGCCGCTGGCAACAGGTGGCCGACGTGCCGGAGGCGCAGCGCGCGCTCCAGCTGGAGCAGGCGCTGGAGAACTTCTGGTGCGAGTGTCTCGATCACGAAATTCGCTGGCATCTCGATTTGCACACCGCGATTCGCGGTTCGTGGCATACGCGCTTTGGCGTGATGCCGCTCAACAGCCAGCCGTGGCCAGCGGATTTTTTACACTGGCTGGCAGCGGCCGAGCTGGAGGCGCTGGTGTTTCACCGTGCGCCGGGCGGCACCTTCACCCACTTCAGCTGTGAACACTACGCGGCAGCCAGCTGTACGCTGGAGCTGGGAAAGGCGCTGCCGTTTGGCGAGAACGATCTTACTCAGTTCAGCGGTGTGCAGCGTGCGCTGGCGGCGCTGCTGTACGGTGAGGCGCTGCCGGCGGTGCGCGAGACGCCGCGCCATTACCGCGTAGCGCAGCAAATCACCCGGCACGGCGAGCAGTTTGTTCTGCATATGGGCCCGGAAACCCTCAACTTCACGGCTTTCCCGCAGGGCACGCTGCTGGCGGAAGAGGGTGAGCGGCGCTATTACGTGCAGCAGGCGCGTGAATATGTGCTGTTCCCCAATCCCAGCGTGGCACCGGGCCTGCGCGCCGGGCTGATGCTGGTAGAGGAGAGTGAGCAGACCCAGGCGCTGGAGTTGTAATCGAAAGCTTTACCCGGCAATCCCTCCTCTCCCTGTGACGGGAGAGGTCACGGGTGAGCAGAGAACGTGCGCAAATTAACGACATTTTCCCTTCCGCAAAACCGACAAAGCCATTACACTCCTCCTTAATTCCTGCGCTTTCCCCTTGATCGTCATACTCTTTTGCAATTCCTCACGCATTTCTTCGCAATCTCTCCATGATTGCCCGATAACTGTCTTTTATGCTTGCAGGGCTTTACTCAGCCTCTGAGTAGTTGACGTTCAGCGTCGTATGCTTGTTTCCGAAGACGCGACACAGGCTGTCGTCATTAAACTGAAAAGTAAGGACAATATTATGCGTAAACTGACCTCCCTGTTTCTGGCTACCGCAATGGCTTTCGGCGCCGCCAATATCGTCCATGCTGCGGCTGACAACCTGACGCCGCCGCCAGCGGGCAGTGAAAAACCGATGCACAAGCCGATGCGCCACCACGGCATGGACATGATGTTCAAAGACCTCAACCTGACCGACGCGCAGAAAACCCAGATTCGCGACATCCTGCGTGACAGCCATAAAGACATGAAGCGTCCATCGCTGGAAGAGCGTCGTGCTAACCACAGCATCATCGCATCCGACACCTTTGACCGTGCCAAAGCAGAAGCGCAGGCAGACAAAATGAGCGCCAATGCGAAAGAGCATGCGCTGAAGATGCTGGAAACCCAGAACAAGATTTATAACGTGCTGACGCCAGACCAGAAGAAGCAGTACAACGCCAACTTTGAGAAACGTCTGACAGAAAAAGGCCCGCACGACGGTAAAATGCCGCCACCGCCGGCTGATGGCGAATAAGCCGTTTAGCTCACCGGTTTGAGACCGCCGACGTTGTCCATGGCACACTGTGCTTTGGGCAGCGTCGGCGGTTTTGCGTTATAGCTCAATCAGCGGATAAACGCCGGACAGCAGCGGTCGGCAGAGAATTTTGTAACCGTCATGGTCGAAGCCGTGACGCGCACGCTGTAGCTGACGCGCTTCCTGCTCATTGCTGACCGATCCCAGCCAGAACCAGTGATCGATGACGTGAATCTGCGTCATCTCCGTCCCGCGCTCCACCATACCCACCGGGCCCTGCCACGGCCAGCACACCACGCGCAGCTGCTCCAGCCCTGCCAGCAGGCGCTGCTGATGCGCCGCCAGCGGTTCCGCCCCGCAGCAGGCACCGGCACAGCGTTTAAGCGCCGCGCGGAAACAGCCGCGCCCCGGCTGCAGGCGCTCTAATCCCAGCAGGCCGTGACACAGGCGCAGCTCATCGGCGAGGCTTTTCAGCTTCTCTAAGGCGGCAAAGCGGCTGCGGAATAACCCGTACAGGTCAGGCGAGGAGGAGAAATCGAGATCGCGCGCGTAAACCACCTGCGGTGCGCCATCGCCCAGCTGCAGCGAGCACAGCTGGCGGTTTTTGCGCAGGCGCTTATTGAACAGCGGCTGCTGCGTTTTGATCATCTGCGCTTCGAGCAGCTGTGCGCCCACGTCCCCGGCGGTGGGGATCCAGCTGACGCGCCGCGCCTGGCGCAGCATGCTGGCTTCATCCGCCGTGCGAAAATGGGCCATCACCCGGCTGCGCAGGTTGATGCTCTTGCCGATGTACAGCGGCAGGTTGTCGTTATCACCGTGGAAAGTGTAAACGCCCGGCTGATTAGGCAAGCCTTCCAGCCACTGACGCAGATGTTCGGGATATTGATAGATAGCCGCCGCATCAAATTCGAGGCGATGGCGGTTTGCTCGTCTGACCAAAGAACGCTCCGCTTACTGGTTGTGCATACAGTATATCAGCGTGCGCGTTTTCCCGCCAGCGGGGACGTGAAGAGGCTGGCTTCCCGCCGGGGGAGCGGGAAGCCGCAGGGATTACTTCTTCCAGAAGTCGTCGAACACGGTGATCGGCGGACGACGTTTATGCTCGGTTTTGGTATACCAGCCTTCAATGATTTTCGCCGCGTCGGCGTCGATGGTTTTGCCTTCGAGGAAATCATCAATCTGCTGATAGGTTACGCCCAGCGCCACTTCATCCTGCAGACCGGGACGATCGTCCTCCAGATCGGCGGTGGGGTGCTTGAGATAGAGGTGTTCCGGGCAGCCGAGCGCTTTCAGCAGCTGTTTGCCCTGGCCTTTGTTGAGGCGGAAAATCGGGTTGATGTCGCTGCCGCCGTCGCCGTACTTGGTAAAGAAGCCGGTCACCGCTTCTGCGGCGTGATCGGTGCCGACCACGACGCCTTTGGTCATGCCGGCAATGCTGTACTGGGCTTTCATGCGTTCGCGCGCTTTCTCGTTACCGCGCACAAAATCCGACAGGGCAATGCCCGCCTCCTGCAGTGCGCGCTCGCTGGCCAGTACCGCTTCTTTGATGTTGACCACCAGCGTGCGATCCGGCTGGATGAATGCCAGTGCATCCTGGCAATCCTGCTCGTCAGCCTGCACGCCATATGGCAGGCGCACGGCGATAAAGCTGTAGTCGTGATCGCCGGTCTCTTCACGCAGTTCAGTAATGGCAGTCTGCGCCAGCTTGCCGGTCAGCGTTGAGTCCTGACCGCCGCTGATGCCGAGCACCAGGGTTTTGATAAACGGATGGGCTTTCAGATAGGACTTCAGAAAATCGACGCTGACGCGGATCTCCTGCTGCGGGTCGATAACCGGTTTAACACCCAGGGCCTGAATGATTTCCTGCTGCAGTGACATGAACCTCTCCTCAAGTCGGTAGCCTGACGGCACAATGCGAATCATGTGCTAAAGCTAACGCCTCCGCAGAAAAACAACAAGCCGAACGGCTTGTTGTCCGGTGTTTCTGTTGGCAATTCAGGCGCTTTTTGGTTTCTGCGCCAGCAGCATGAACATCACGATGGCCAGCATAAAGCAGCCAAAGATGGTGGCCGTCATGCTGATGACCGAGGTGCCGCCAAGGCCGGTGATCGGTACGCTGAGCGCGCCGAGCGAGAACATCGCAACGCCGATCACCGCCGAGGCGCTGCCGGCGCGGTGGCCCTGGCTCTGCATCGCCAGCGATGACGCGGTGGTGGCGATCACGCCGTTACTGGCGATGGTGAAGAACAGCGCCACCAGCACCAGCGGCAGCGGCGCGCCGCTCACGCCGGCCAGCAGCAGGCAGTTGGAGGCGACAAAAGCCAGCGTCAGGCCGCCCTTGAGCACGCGATATTCGCCCCACAGCGGACAGAGCCGGGCGCTGGTCTGGGAAGCAATCACCAGGCCAATACCGTTCGCCGCAAAGCACAAGCTGAATGCCTGCGGTGACAGGCCGTAAATCTGCTGCAGTACAAACGGTGAGGCGCCGATATAAGCAAACATGCCGGACATCATGAAGCCCTGCGTCAGGCAGAAGCCCATAAACGGCCGGTGGGTGATGACCTGGCCGAGCGCCGCCCAGGCGGAGAAGATCGATCCCTGGCTACGGCGTTCGGCCGGCAGGGTTTCGCGCAGCTTCCAGCGCGCCAGCAGAATCAGCAGCACGGCAATCGCGCCCAGCACTACAAAGATGCCGCGCCAGTTCAGCACCGTCATCAGCGCACCGCCCAGCACCGGCGCACCAATCGGCGCCAGGCCATTCACCAGCATCAGCAGGGCAAAAAAGCGCGTCAGCTCATGGCCGCTATACATATCGCGGGCAATGGCACGCGACAGCACCGCGCCGCCGGCACCGGCCAGCCCTTCAAACAGGCGCGCCACCAGCAGAGCGTGAATATCCTTCGCCAGCGCACAGCCAATCGAGGCGATGAACAGCAGCGCCAGCGACAGCAGCAGCGGACGAATACGGCCAAACTTATCGCTCATCGGACCAAACAGCAGCTGTCCGGCGCCCAGCCCCAGCAGACCGGCGGTCAGACTTAGCTGGGCGGTGGCGGTTTCGGTACCGAGGTCGCGCGCCAGTTCAGGCAGGGCAGGCAGATAGAGATCGATACAAAGCGGCCCGAGCGCGGCGAGCAGGCCGAGCGTAATGGCATAAACCAGCCGGTTAGGGTGTGCAGGTGTCATTGATCCTCTGTGTTATTTTTGGCTTTAAGATGTATCTTGCGCCGCGATTATACGGAGCCGGTGACGGCAAAACAGTATCTTTACGTAATCCTGACGCTTCAGAACTGACCGAAAGCATCGCCATTGAGTTGATAAATCTGGAATTATGTTCCAGGCTTAGTGGGACATGGACAAAGTATGAGGAACAACAAGATGAATAAAGTGCTGGGATGTATCGCTGCCGCTATGACGCTGGCAGCCCTGTCTGGTTGTACAACTTACGATCGTGCGGAAAGCTACGTGACTAAGCCTGTGGTGAAGGATGTGAAAAAAGGCATGACGCGTGAACAGGTGCGCCAGATTGCCGGACCGGCGTCAACCGAGATCACCATGGTTCACGCACGGGGTACCTGCCAGACCTACGTGATTGGTGAGCGTGATGGTAAACAGCAGACTTACTTTGTGAGCTATAACGACACCGGTCGCGTCATGAACTACGGCTTCCAGAGCTGTAAGGATTACGATACCGATCCGCAAGCCGCGCAGTAACGGTAGCAGAATAACAAACGGCCCGTCTCAGACGGGCCGTTTTTCTTTGTGCGCTTACAGCCCATACGGCCGCGGCACCTCAATGTAGCTGCCGCTGATCTCGCGCTGATAGTAGTGACCATCCTGCACGTAATAGCGTTTGCCGTTGTAATCCAGAACGCGCATGGCGCTGGTCGGTGGGCCATCCGGTGGCTGGACCACCACGTAGGTGTCGCCCTGCCGCTGGTAGTAGCTACCGTTCAGCAGGTAGTAGGTCAGTCCGCCAATCAGCACGGCGGTCGCGGCCTCCGGCAGAAAACGCAGCGGTCCGGGATGTCCCCAGCGGGGTCCCGGACCACCCTAGTGCGGGCCGGGTCCCGGACCCCAGCCATACGGATGAGCAAAACTTACAGTTGGCGCTATCAGGGTTAACGCCAGCATTGAGGCGATAACGTTTCTCATGGGGGTTCTCCTGCGGTAACTCCCCGCAGCATTCGCCTTTCAGCGCGCAAACTCAAGCAAAAAACCGTCGATTTTGCCTCCGTTTACCATGCTTAACGCTTTCCTGACGTTAGCGCCACGATTGCGGAAAAAAGTGCAGAAAACGGCAAAAAAAAACGGCAGGCTTTGCAGCCTGCCGTTACGGGAAAACGGGTTACTTAGCGGTGCGCCAGTTCCGCGTGTTCGTCGCTCTCCAGCACTTTTTTGTCGGTCATACCCAGCCAGCGGCTGGTCAGTGAACCGGCGGTCATCGAGCCGTTAACGTTGAGCGCGGTACGGCCCATATCAATCAGCGGTTCGATGGAGATCAGCAATGCCACCAGCGTGACCGGCAGTCCCATCGCCGGCAGGACGATCAGCGCGGCAAAGGTCGCGCCGCCACCGACGCCCGCCACACCGGCTGAGCTCAGCGTGACAATACCGACCAGCGTGGCGATCCATACCGGGTCAAACGGGTTGATACCCACGGTCGGCGCTACCATCACCGCCAGCATGGTGGGATAGAGGCCGGCACAGCCGTTCTGGCCGATGGTCGCGCCAAATGAGGCCGAGAAGCTGGCGATGGATTCCGGTACGCCCAGACGACGCGTCTGTGTCTCCACGTTCAGCGGAATACTGGCGGCACTGGAACGGCTGGTGAAGGCAAAGGTAATCACCGGCCAGACTTTACGGAAGAAGCGCAGCGGGTTGATACCGTTGATTGACAGCAGCAGCGCGTGAACGCCAAACATGATTGCAAGGCCGAGATACGAGGCCACCACAAAGCCGCCCAGCTTGATGATGTCCTGCAGGTTGGAACCGGCAACCACTTTGGTCATCAGCGCCAGCACGCCGTACGGCGTCAGCTTCATGATCAGACGGACCAGCTTCATCACCCAGGATTGCAGGGTATCAATCGCCACCAGCACGCGCTCGCCTTTAGCTTTGTCATCTTTCAGCAGCTGCAGCGCCGCCACACCGAGGAAAGCGGCGAAAATCACTACGCTGATGATCGACGTTGGATTGGCACCGGCCAGATCGGCAAACGGGTTTTTCGGGATAAAGGAGAGCAGCAGCTGCGGCGTACTCAGATCCGCGACTTTACCAACGTAGTTGCTCTGGATGGCGCTCAGACGCGCGGTTTCCTGCGCGCCCTGTACCAGTCCTTCCGCGCTGAGGTGGAACAGGCCGGTCACCAGCACGCCCACCAGTGCGGAAATGGCGGTGGTAAACAGCAGCACGCCGATGGTCAGCACGCTGATTTTGCCCAGCGACGAGGCGTTATGCAGCCGCGCCACCGCACTGAGGATTGAGGCAAACACCAGTGGCATGACAATCATCTGCAGCAGCTGAACATAGCCGTTGCCGACGATGTTAAACCAGCCAATCGACTCTTTCACCACCGGGCTGTTTTCGCCATAAATGGCCTGTAGTGCCAGGCCAAAGATCACCCCCAGCACCAGGCCGGTCAGCACGCGCTTCGACAGGCTCCAGCTCTGGTTGCCGACGCGGTTTAACGCAATCAGCAGCGCGACAAATGCCACGATATTGATGATCAGAGGAATATTCATTGTTAACTCCTGAAGGTCGCCACGCGATCGCGCCGCGTAACCGAAAATAGCAGAGGGATCCTCTGTAACTGTCGCGGCATGGTACCAGTTGGCCCTGCGGGAACAATATATCTAAATCGTCTGGGTTATAACTAAATTGAATTTAAGGCGATTATTTCAGCAATCGCTGGCAGAAGGAAAAACACATCAGCGCGTACTGCCGTTCACCAGCCGGCCAATGCCGTTCTGCAGGTTGTTGAACAGCTGCTCCGGCCAGCCGTTAGCGCCAAACGACGGCATACCGGGCGGAAACCACAGCGCATAACCCACTAGGGCGAGGCACAGCGCGCGCTCCAGCTGGTTGCCTTGCTGGCTGTTGAGGATAGGCAGGCGAAAGCGCCAGCGGCACGGCCACAGCAGCGGCACGCCGGCGGGCGTCAGCATATCGGCGACAATGTGGCTCAGATAGCCGAGCGTCATGCCCTGCAGGACATCCGCTGGCAGGAACCAGTCGGCCGGCACGTTAATCTGAAACAGCCACAGGCTGACCGCCACCGCCAGCAGGCTATGGGTAAAGCCGCGATGGCCAAAAGCGCGGGCTATCGGCTGCGACAGCCACTTTAGCCGCTGGCCCAGCACTGATTTAGGGTGATCGATATCCGGCAGCAGGCAGGTCAGCAGCGCAGCCGGCACCAGATGCCACCAGTCGGCACTGGCCATCACCGGCGTCAGTTCGGCGCGTTTGGCAAATATCGCACTGGCGATGGCAAAAATGATATGGCCTTCGGCCGTCATGATGGAACCTGGCTGCAAAAACTGTCGATGCATCCAGTATAGGGATTTATCCAGTAAATGAGAACGGTGACGCTGTAACGAAGAGTGAATTTTTTGCTGACCCGCGCCTGAAAAAAGCGCGGGAAATTAACGGTCTGGCTTACTTTTGCGCCTGGCAACCGGGCGAAACATCAGCCAGGCGTAACGCGCGATGCACACCGATCAGTTAAACAGATGTTCCGCCTGCAGCTGCGTCAGGTTTTCCAGTTGCACATTGGCCAGTGCCCAGCGCGCATCGTGGCGATGTTCGGCGGCAGGCACCACAATGGAACGCATGCGCGCGGCTTTGCTGGCGATCATGCCGTTGAACGAGTCTTCCAGCGCCACGCAGTTGAGCGGATCAACCCCGAGCTTTGCCGCAGCATCCAGATACACCTGCGGATGCGGTTTGCTGTAAGGCAGCGCTTCAGCCGAGGCGAGGGCGCTAAAGTAGTGACGCAGATTGAACATCTCCAGCACGCGTTCCAGCATCGCCAGCGGAGACGCCGAGGCCAGCGCAATCGCCAGTCCCTGTTGCTGACACAGCTGCAGCGCCTGCTCTACGCCAGGCAACAGCGGCCGCGTCTCTTCGACCAGCGCCAGTGCGCGGGCAATAATGCGCTGAGTGACTTCGGCCTGATCCGGCCCGTTCCACGGCAGCGCTTCGTACCACATGCGCACGGTTTGATCGATGCGCAGGCCGAGCGTATCCGGCAGCTCGTGGCGGCGGCTAATATCCACATTCAGGCTGGCAAACACCTCCAGCTCGGCGCGATCCCATAGCGGTTCAGAATCAATCAGTAAGCCATCCATATCAAAAATAGCGGCCAGCACAGGGCGACGATAGGTCATACAACAGCTCCATTGACAGTTTGCCCTACCTTAACATGGGCGGCGGCGAAAACCGACTTACGGCAGGTTACGCATTTTTCAGGAAAATTTGCTGTAGTGCAGGTAGACTTAGGGCAAAACTACTGTTTGTGAAGGGAAGACACCATGACATATCAACAGGCTGGCCGCATCG
This sequence comes from Pantoea sp. SGAir0184, assembly GCF_043544755.1. NCBI lineage: Bacteria > Pseudomonadati > Pseudomonadota > Gammaproteobacteria > Enterobacterales > Erwiniaceae > Pantoea > Pantoea sp. SGAir0184. The sequence continues at coordinate 2,429,992 of NZ_CP028050.1, read as the reverse complement.
CCATCCTCAAGCGAGTGGCTGGCTGGGTGATTTTTATTCCGGCGCTGTTATCCACCCTTATCTCCATCTTAGGCTTCATGTTTAAACACAGCGAAAAGCAGCCCGGCATTGACGCCGTGATGCTCGACTTCGTGCATGTGATGGTGGATATGATTAAGTTCAACACGCCGTTTCTCAATGTGTTCTGGAACAATTCGCCGGTGCCGGAATTCAACGGCGGGGCCAATATTGGCTTCTGGCTGATCTATATCCTGATATTCGTGGGCATCGCTTTGCAGGCCTCGGGCGCACGCATGTGGCGTCAGGCGCGCCACATCAAAGAAGGCATTGAAGACCAGATGATTCTGGAACAGGCGAAGGGCAGCGAAGGGCGCACGCGGGCGCAGCTGGAAGAGAAAATCCATGTGCCGCGCCACACCATTTTGCTGCAGATTTTCCCGCTGTACATTCTGCCGGTGATCATCGCCGTGGCCGGTTACTTCGTGTTGAAACTGCTCGGTATGCTGTAAAGCGTCAGGCCGGTCTGACCTGGCGCTGGCCCAGCGCATCCTCCTCCAGCAACTGGCCGATAGCGAACTGCGCTTCGCCGGCCCAGTTGCCGCCAAAGACGTTGGCGCGGTTGAGCAGATAGTAGAGCTGATACACCGGCTGACGCTGCGAGAAGCCTTCCGGCAGCGGCCACACCGCATGATACCCTTCGTAAATCTGGCGCGGCAGATCGGCGTAATAGCTGAGCATCGCCAGGTCGCATTCGCGATCGCCCCAGTAGCAGGCGGGATCGAACAGCCACGGGCCGCTGGCGCTGCCGGCGCAGTTGGCTGGCCACAAATCACCATGCAATAACGACGGTTGCGGATGGTGATTAGCGAGGCTGCGCTGCACGCAATCCACGATCAGCTCCATGTCACCGTAGTGCACGCCTTTCTCCGCCGCCAGCTGCAGCTGCCAGCCGATGCGCTGTTCGGCGAAAAACACCGACCATTTGCGTAACCAGCTGTTGGGTTGCGGCGTGGTGGTAATGTTGTTGTCGAAGTCGAGACCAAACTGCGGTTGCTCGCTCCACTGGTGCAGATGGGCCAGCTGCTGGCCGAGCTGGAATGCGCTTTGGGCGTCGAGTGGCTGCGGGAGAATGTATTCCAGCAGCAGAAAGCTGGTGTCACGATCGTTACCGACGCCGTAGACCTTCGGCACGCGCACCGTGTGGGTACGCGCCAGCAGATCAAGCTGGTCGGCTTCCCAGCTGAACAGCGTCAGCATGTCGCGCGTGTTGCATTTGACGAACACCTCCAGCTCACCGTAGCGCAGGCGCCACGCCGGATGAATATCGCCACCGGGCAACTCATGACGTTCGGTGATTTCGGCATCGCCGGCGTACTCGCTTAACAGACGACTAATGGCTGACCACATCGGGTAATCCTCTTTATTCGCTGCGTAAGGTCGATTGTAACGCGCAAAACTTGCACAACTCCAGCGGCAATGCGCAATTTGCGGATTGCGTCAGGCTTGCGCTTTGAGAAACGCCTCCAGCGTGGTGACGTCAGCGTCCGGCTGCTGATCAAGCGCCACTGCCGCCAGCCCGGCGGCGTGTTCCGCCAGCGCCTGCTCCTCCAGCGCACTGACAATGCCAAAGCTGTTGGTGCCCAGCTCGTGCGGATGGCCGTCCGCATCGTGTAACGTGGTGCTGTAACCACCGTTAACCATCGCGCTATTCAGCGCCTGCAGATCGCCAAGACCCCTTTCCTGATAACGGAAGGTGACAACGTAACGCTTGAGATCATGATCGCTCATCTTTTCACCTCATTGTTATCGAACAGATTTCAGCGTAGACCAGCGCCTGCGATAGAGCGAATTCTGCACAATCGCCCGGCGGCGCACAGCGTAAAGTCCTGTCAGGGTCGGCAGAAAATTCTTGTAGCATTTAAGCTGTTATTTGGTTATTTGCCGCCTATAATGCGCGCCGGAAATGGGAAGATTCCCAATCCACACGCGGTGCCAGCGCAAAACCTGGCGATTCTGGTGCTTTCATACTTTTTTACAAAACTTACCGTAAATTGCATTGATTGCCCGGGAAAATTCTCCAGACTCATCTCTTTTTCAACTGTCGTACGGGTTACCTTTTAATGAAAGCCTTCAATAAGCTGTCCGCTGTTTTGTTGCTCTCCGCCGGAGCATTTTGTCACCAGGCCTTTGCAGATAACGCTGTCTTCACCTCAATGGATGACCCTTCTACGGCAAAAAAACCGTTTGAAGGCACCGCGTCAGCCGGTTACCTGGCGCAGACTGGTAACACCACCAGCTCATCGCTGACCGCGTCAACCAGCATGACCTGGTATCAGACCTCAACGGCGTACAGCCTGTGGGGTAACGCCGCGAATACCTCATCCAACGATGAGCGCTCGTCGGAAACCTATAACATCGGTGGACGTAGCCGTTACAACCTCAACAGCGCTGACTACCTGTTCGGTCAGGCGAGCTGGCTGAGCGACCGCCTGAACGGTTATGATTCACGCGATGTCCTGACCGCCGGTTATGGTCGTCAGATCCTCAACGGTCCGGTGCACTCGCTGCGTGCTGAATTCGGTCCGGGTGTACGTTACGATGACTTCCACGATGGCGGCCACGAAACCAAAGCACTGGGCTACGGCGCGCTGAGCTATCAGTGGCAGCTGACTGACACCACCAAATTTATCCAGGGTGTGTCGGTGCTGAGCAGCTTTGGTGAAGACACCACGCTGAACTCCGAAACCGCACTGCAGGTGGCGATCAACGACCACTTCGCGCTGAAACTGGGCTACAACGTCACCTGGAATAACAATCCGCCAGAATCTGCGCCAGACCGTACCGACACCAAAACCACGGTCCAGCTCTCTTACGCGATGTAAACCAGAGCGCATTGTTACACCGTCGCCCGGCCTGTGCCGCGCGGCGGTTTTTTTTTGATCTCTCTTTGGCTTAGCGCATTTCTTCGCGGGTTTTGCTCACTGCGGAAAGCTGTTATCATCGTTGCCGCTTTACGCGCCTGGCGTCATTCCGACAGTGTGGGTCTGACATCGCGCCAGGTAAACCAAACAAAACTCAGTGTTGCATGTAGGCTTTCGTGTGGCTTACCACTGCAATTAAGGATATGAAATGCCAGTAATTACTCTTCCTGATGGCAGTCAGCGCGTATTTGACCGTCCGGTCAGCGTGATGGACATTGCGCTGGATATCGGTCCGGGTCTGGCGAAAGCCTGCATTGCCGGTCGCGTCAATGGCGAACTGGTGGATGCGGTTGATCCGATCACCAGCGATGCGCAGGTCGCTATCATCACCGCGAAAGATGAAGCCGGTCTGGAAATTATTCGTCACTCCTGTGCGCACCTGTTAGGGCATGCGATCAAACAGCTGTGGCCGAATACCAAAATGGCCATCGGTCCGGTTATCGATAACGGCTTCTATTATGATGTCGATCTCGACCATACGCTGACTCAGGAAGATCTTGAGCTGCTGGAAAAGCGCATGCACCAGCTGGCTGAGACCAATTACGACGTCGTGAAGAAGAAGGTGAGCTGGCAGGAAGCGCGTGACGTGTTTGCTGCGCGTGGCGAAAGCTACAAAACCACTATTCTCGACGAAAACATCAGCCATGACGATCGTCCTGGCCTGTATCATCATGAAGAATACATCGACATGTGCCGCGGTCCGCACGTGCCGAATATGCGTTTCTGCCATCATTTTAAACTGCAGAAAATCTCCGGAGCCTACTGGCGCGGCAACAGCGACAACAAAATGCTGCAGCGTATTTACGGTACGGCCTGGGCAGACAAGAAACAGCTGGCGGCGTATCTGCAGCGCCTGGAAGAGGCCGCGAAGCGCGATCACCGTAAAATCGGTAAGCAGCTCGATCTCTACCATATGCAGGAAGAAGCACCGGGTATGGTATTCTGGCACAATGACGGCTGGACCATCTTCCGCGAGCTGGAAGTGTTTGTGCGCACCAAGCTGAAAGAGTACGACTACCAGGAAGTGAAAGGTCCGTTCATGATGGACCGCGTGCTGTGGGAAAAAACCGGGCACTGGGATAACTACAAAGAAGCGATGTTCACCACCTCTTCAGAGAACCGTGAATACTGCATCAAACCGATGAACTGTCCGGGTCACGTGCAGATCTTTAACCAGGGTCTGAAATCGTACCGCGACCTGCCGCTGCGTATGGCGGAGTTCGGTAGCTGTCACCGTAACGAACCGTCAGGTGCGCTGCACGGTCTGATGCGCGTGCGCGGCTTTACCCAGGATGACGCCCACATCTTCTGTACTGAAGATCAGGTGCGTGATGAAGTGAACAGCTGCATCCGGATGGTCTATGACATGTACAGCACCTTCGGTTTTGAAAAAATCGTGGTGAAACTGTCGACGCGCCCTGAGAAGCGCATTGGCAGCGATGAGATGTGGGATCGTGCCGAAGTGGACCTCGCCGAAGCGCTGAAAGAGAACAACATTCCGTTCGAATATCAGCCGGGTGAAGGCGCCTTCTACGGCCCGAAAATTGAGTTTACGCTGCACGATTGTCTCGACCGCGCCTGGCAGTGCGGCACCGTTCAGCTAGACTTCTCCCTGCCGAAACGTCTGGACGCCACCTACGTGGGCGAAACCAACGATCGTCAGACGCCAGTGATGATTCACCGTGCGATTCTGGGTTCGATGGAGCGCTTTATCGGGATTCTGACCGAAGAGTTCGCCGGTTTCTTCCCGAGCTGGCTGGCGCCGGTACAGGCAGTGGTGATGAATATCACCGACGGCCAGGCAGAATATGTCAGTGAATTGACGAAGAAATTGCAGAATGCTGGCATTCGTGTCAAAGCAGACTTGAGAAACGAGAAGATAGGCTTTAAAATCCGCGAGCACACATTACGTCGCGTCCCTTACATGCTGGTCTGCGGTGAGAAAGAGGTGGAAGCAGGCAAGGTTGCCGTGCGCACCCGCCGTGGTAAAGACCTCGGGAGCATGGACGTAGATGTGTTTGTTGAGAAGCTGCAACAAGAGATTCGCAGCCGACATCTTCACCAATTAGAGGAATAAGGTTATTAAAGGCGGAAAACGAGTACAACCGACGCGTCCGAACCGTATCAACGGCGAAATCCGTGCCACCGAAGTGCGCTTAACTGGCGTAGACGGCGAGCAACTTGGCATTGTCTCACTGCGCGAAGCGATTGAGAAAGCAGAAGAAGCTGGCGTAGATTTAGTTGAAATTAGCCCGAACGCCGAACCGCCGGTTTGCCGCATTATGGATTACGGCAAGTTCCTTTATGAAAAGAGCAAATCTTCTAAGGAACAGAAGAAGAAGCAAAAAGTTATCCAGGTTAAGGAAATCAAATTCCGTCCTGGTACCGATGAAGGCGACTATCAGGTAAAACTCCGCAGCCTGATTCGTTTTCTGGAAGAGGGCGATAAAGCCAAAATTACGCTGCGTTTCCGTGGTCGTGAGATGGCGCACCAACAGATCGGTATGGAAGTGCTTAACCGCGTGAAAGAAGATCTGAATGAACTGGCAGTGGTCGAATCCTTCCCGACGAAGATCGAAGGCCGCCAGATGATTATGGTGCTCGCACCTAAGAAGAAACAGTAGGCTTTCAAGTAATAATGCCGCGTAGCGTTCGCGCTGCGCGGATTTTTATTCGCCTGTCTGGTTCATTTTATTAACAATGCGAAGTGGATATTTGTAAAAATGCCAAAGATTAAAACTGTACGTGGCGCCGCAAAGCGCTTCAAGAAGACCGCTTCTGGCGGCTTCAAGCGTAAGCACGCAAACCTGCGTCATATTCTGACTAAAAAGTCTACTAAGCGTAAACGTCACCTGCGTCCAAAAGGCATGGTGTCTAAAGGCGATCTGGGTCTGGTTGTTGCCTGCCTGCCGTACGCATAAGTTAACCCTTTTTTAATTCCCCGATAGATTTCGGGTTGCAGTCAGGCGGCAACGGAATGAATCCCTGCGCTTACATCAGTAAGTGACTGGGATGAATGAAGGCAGCCAACGCCACTGCGGCACGAAAGATGATGGGGAAATCACAGAATATGATATAGGAGAGCTCACATGGCTCGCGTAAAACGTGGTGTAATTGCTCGCGCACGTCACAAGAAAATCTTAAAACAAGCTAAAGGCTACTATGGTGCACGTTCACGTGTTTACCGCGTTGCCTTCCAGGCTGTTATCAAAGCTGGTCAGTATGCTTACCGCGACCGTCGTCAGCGTAAGCGTCAGTTCCGTCAGTTGTGGATCGCACGTATCAACGCTGCGGCGCGTCAGAACGGTATCTCTTACAGCCGTTTCATCAATGGCCTGAAAAAAGCGTCCATTGAAATCGACCGTAAAATCCTCGCTGACATCGCTGTATTCGACAAAGTGGCATTCACTGCACTGGTTGAAAAAGCAAAATCAGCTCTGGCGTAAGTCAGGTAAAAAAGGGAGCTTGCTCCCTTTTTTATTGCCTGCAACTCACGCAAATGATTGACATTTTAGCCGCAGGGCATTTCAATAGTGCGGTTTCTATCAAGACAAGGTAACGCAAGCATGCACGCTGCTATTTTCCGTTTCTTTTTTTACTTTAGCGCCTGATCGTCAGGGGCTTTTGCGCATAAGAAAAGAAACGAAAAATCGCGCTGAAAGCCTCCCTCGTGGAGGCTTTTTTGTTTCCGGCGACACTTAATCGGATCGCACGATCCCAACGAGAACTGACCAGCCCGGCTGGAAGAAGAGGAAATCATGTCCCAACTCGCAGACCTGGTGGCCCGTGCCACGGCCGCCATCGACGAGGCGTCGGATATCGCCGCCCTGGACGCCGTGCGCGTCGAATTTCTGGGTAAAAAAGGGCACCTGACGCTGCAAATGACCACCCTGCGTGAACTGCCGGCGGAAGAGCGGCCGGCGGCCGGTGCGGTCATCAACGACGCCAAACAGCAGGTACAGGACCGTCTCAACGCGCGTAAAGATACGCTGGAAAGCGCGGCGCTGAATGCCCGCCTGGCGGCTGAGACTATCGACGTGTCGCTGCCGGGACGCCGTATCGAGAACGGCGGTCTGCATCCGGTGACCCGCACCATCGATCGTATCGAAACCTTTTTCGGCGAGTTGGGTTTCGCGGTGGCGACCGGTCCGGAAATTGAAGACGATTATCACAACTTTGATGCGCTGAATATTCCGGGGCATCACCCGGCGCGCGCCGATCACGACACCTTCTGGTTCGATGCCACGCGCCTGCTGCGCACCCAGACTTCCGGCGTGCAGATCCGCACCATGAAAAATCAGCAGCCGCCGATTCGTATCATCGCGCCGGGCCGCGTTTACCGTAACGATTACGATCAGACGCACACCCCGATGTTCCATCAGATGGAAGGTCTGATTGTCGATAAAGACATCAGCTTCACCAATCTGAAAGGCACGCTGCATGACTTCCTGAACAACTTCTTCGAAGAGAACCTGCAGATTCGTTTCCGCCCGTCCTATTTCCCGTTCACCGAACCGTCAGCGGAAGTGGACGTGATGGGTAAAAACGGCAAATGGCTGGAAGTGCTGGGTTGCGGCATGGTGCATCCGAACGTACTGCGCAACGTCGGCATCGATCCGGAAATCTACTCCGGCTTCGCCTTCGGTATGGGCATGGAGCGTCTGACCATGCTGCGCTACGGTGTGACCGATCTGCGCGCCTTCTTCGAAAACGATTTACGTTTCCTCAAACAATTTAAATAAGGGCAGGTTATCCAATGAAATTCAGTGAACTCTGGTTACGCGAATGGGTAAATCCAGCCCTGGACAGCGCCGCGCTGTCTGAGCAAATCACCATGGCCGGTCTGGAAGTCGACGGCGTCGACCCGGTGGCAGGCGCGTTTCATGGCGTTGTGGTGGGTGAAGTGGTGGAGTGCGGCCAGCACCCGAACGCCGACAAGCTGCGCGTCACCAAAATCAACGTTGGTGGCGAACGCCTGCTGGATATCGTCTGCGGCGCGCCAAACTGCCGTCAGGGCCTGAAAGTGGCCGTGGCGACCGTTGGTGCCGTGCTGCCGGGCGATTTCAAAATCAAAGCGGCAAAACTGCGCGGTGAGCCGTCAGAAGGCATGCTGTGCTCATTCTCCGAGCTGGGTATTTCTGACGATCACAACGGTATTATCGAGCTGCCAGCCGATGCGCCGGTGGGCACTGATATTCGCCAGTACCTGCAGCTGGATGACAACACCATCGAAATCAGCGTGACGCCAAACCGTGCCGACTGCCTGGGTATCATCGGTATCGCGCGTGACGTGGCGGTGATTAATGGCCTGCCGCTGCAGGCGCCGGTCATCGAGCCGGTTAAAGCCACCATTAGCGACACCTTCCCGATTCGCGTTGACGCCACCGATGCCTGCCCACGTTACCTGGGCCGCGTGGTAAAAGGCGTAAACGTGAAAGCTGAAACGCCGCTGTGGATGCGCGAAAAACTGCGCCGCTGCGGTATCCGCTCGATCGATCCGGTGGTGGATATCACTAACTACGTGCTGCTGGAGCTCGGCCAGCCGATGCACGCCTTCGATCTCGACCGCATTGACGGCGGTATCGTGGTGCGCATGGCGAAAGAGGGGGAAACCCTGACGCTGCTCGACGGCAGCGAAGCGACCCTCCACAGCGATACGCTGGTGATTGCGGACCACCACAAAGCGCTGGCGATGGGTGGCATCTTCGGCGGTGAGCACTCCGGCGTCAACGAAGCGACGCAGAACGTACTGTTTGAGTGCGCGTTCTTCGATCCGCTGGCGATCACCGGTCGTGCGCGTCGTCATGGTCTGCATACCGATGCGTCCCACCGCTACGAGCGCGGTGTCGATCCGGCGCTGCAGCACAAGGCGCTGGAGCGCGCCACTCAGCTGCTGCTGGCGATTTGCGGCGGCGAAGCCGGCCCGGTTATCGATCAGACCGATGCCAGCAAACTGCCGGCGCGCGCCACCATTACGCTGCGCCGTGAGAAGCTGGACCGCCTGATTGGCCACGTCATTGCGGATGAGCAGGTGACCGATATCCTGACCCGTCTCGGCTGTGACGTCACCGTTGGCAACGGCGAATGGCAGGCCGTCGCCCCGAGCTGGCGCTTCGATATGGCCATCGAAGAAGACCTGGTCGAAGAAGTGGCGCGCGTATACGGCTACAACAACATTCCGGATGTGCCGGTGAAAGCCAGCCTGCTGATGACCCAGCACCGTGAAGCCGATCTGTCTCTGAAGCGTGCCAAAAACCTGCTGGTGGATAAAGGCTATCAGGAAGCGATTACCTACAGCTTTGTCGATCCGAAAGTGCAGCAGCTGTTGCATCCGGGCGAAGAAGCGCTGATTCTGCCCAGCCCGATTTCCAGCGATATGTCGGCAATGCGCCTGTCGCTGTGGACCGGTCTGCTCGGCGCCGTGGTGTATAACCAGAACCGTCAGCAGAGCCGTGTGCGCCTGTTTGAGAGCGGTTTACGCTTTGTGCCTGATACGCAGGCCGATCTCGGCATCCGTCAGGATCTTATGCTGGCGGGCGTGCTAAGCGGTAACCGCTACGAAGAGCACTGGGATCTGGCGCGCCAGACGGTTGACTTCTATGATTTGAAAGGCGATTTAGAGTCGCTGCTGGATTTGACCGGTAAACTCGACGCGATTTCGTTCCGTGCAGAAGCCAATCCGGCGCTGCATCCGGGACAGAGTGCTGGCATTTATTTAGCCGGCGAACGAATCGGATTTATCGGGGTGGTTCATCCGGAGCTGGAACGTAAGCTGGATCTTAACGGCCGCACCTTAGTGTTTGAACTGCTTTGGAATAAGGTCGCAGACCGCGTCCTGCCTGACGCGCGCGAGATCTCACGCTTCCCGGCAAACCGCCGTGACATCGCTGTGGTAGTGGCTGAAAATGTGCCCGCAGCAGATATCATCGCGGAGTGTAAGAAAGTTGGCGTAAATCAGGTAGTTGGCGTAAACTTGTTTGACGTGTACCGTGGTAAGGGCGTAAACGAGGGTGAAAAGAGCCTCGCGATTAGCCTGATTTTGCAGGATACCAGCCGGACACTCGAAGAAGAGGAGATTGCTGCGACCGTTGCCAAATGCGTTGCAGCATTAAAAGAGCGATTCCAGGCAACCTTGAGGGATTGAACCTATGGCGCTTACAAAAGCTGAAATGTCAGAGTACCTGTTTGAAAAACTCGGGTTGAGCAAACGCGATGCCAAAGAGTTGGTAGAGCTTTTTTTCGAAGAAGTTCGCCGCGCGTTGGAAAACGGAGAACAGGTAAAACTGTCCGGATTTGGTAATTTTGATCTGCGTGACAAAAACCAGCGTCCGGGCCGTAACCCGAAGACGGGGGAAGATATTCCAATCACCGCCCGCCGCGTGGTGACATTCCGTCCGGGGCAGAAGTTGAAAAGTCGCGTGGAGAACGCGTCACCCAAGGATGCTGACTGATTTCAGTATGACAAAAAGGCCGCTCAGCGGCCTTTTTTATGCGCGCAATCCCGGCAGCACGCTGCAGGCGCGGCTTTCTTTTTAGCGTAATCTCTCTACAATCAAATCTCTGTTTTCTCAGCCAATCTTACTTATGACTCTGCTGGATCAGCTGGCCCAACAGGCCGACCGTCGCAGCCGGCGCTGGCTCGGCGCGCTTACTGCCGCAGTGCTGCTGCTGCTGGTGCTCAGTCTGTGCACGGGCGACAGCTGGATTTCTCCGCTGCAATGGTTTTCTGCCAGCGGCGATCTGTTCGTCTGGCAGCTTCGCCTGCCGCGCACCCTGGCGGTGCTGCTGGTGGGCGCGGCGCTGGCAGTCTGCGGCGTGGTGATGCAGGCGCTGTTCAACAATCCGCTGGCGGAGCCCGGGCTGCTGGGCGTATCGAACGGTGCCGGCATTGGCCTGGTGCTGGCGGTGCTGCTGGGTAACGGCGCACTGTGGAGCCTGGCTCTGGCAGCGATGGCGGGCGCGCTGCTGATCACGCTGATCCTGCTGCATTTTGCCCATCGTCAGCTGTCGGCCAGCCGTCTGCTGCTGACCGGCGTGGCGCTCGGCATTATCTGTAGCGCCATCATGACGTGGGCGGTGTACTTTAGCACCAGCCTCGATCTGCGCCAGCTGATGTATTGGATGATGGGGGGATTTAGCGGCATCGACTGGCGCTACGGCTGGATGATGCTGGCCCTGCTGCCGGTAACGCTGGCGCTGCTGGCCAGCGCCCGGACGCTTAATCTGCTGGCGCTGGGGGAGGTGTCGGCGCGGCAGCTCGGCCTGCCACTGCTGCTGTGGCGCAATCTGCTGGTGCTGGCGATGGGCTGGCTGGTGGGCGTCAGCGTGGCGATGGCCGGTGCGATTGGATTTGTCGGACTGGTTATCCCCCATCTGCTGCGCCTCAGCGGCCTGAGCGATCATCGCTACCTGCTGCCGGCCGCGGCGCTGGCGGGCGCGGCGGTACTGCTGGCGGCGGACATTCTGGCACGGCTGGTGCTCACCTCGGCCGAGCTGCCAATTGGGGTGGTCACTGCCACGCTCGGCGCGCCACTGTTTATCATGTTATTAGTGAAGTCTTCGCGCTAGCTGCGGCTGGCACAGTGCAATCAACAACGGGAATCGACGATGAGCCTTTATCAGACAGAACTGGTTACGCTGGACGGTGAAAAAACCACGCTGGCACAGTATCAGGGCAAGGTGCTGCTGGTGGTTAACGTAGCATCAAAATGCGGCCTGACGCCGCAGTATGAACAGCTGGAGTCGCTGCAGAAGGCCTGGCAGGACAAAGATTTCAGCGTGCTGGGCTTCCCCTGCAATCAGTTTCTTGAGCAGGAACCGGGCAGCAATGAAGAGATCAAAACCTTCTGCAGCACCACGTACGGCGTAACCTTCCCGCTGTTCGACAAAACGGACGTTAACGGCGAGCAGCGTCATCCGCTGTACCGTCAGCTGGTCGCCGCGCAGCCGGAAGCCGAACGCCCGGCAGGCAGCGGTTTCCTTGAGCGCATGGAGAGCAAAGGCCGCGCGCCAAAAGCGCCGGGCGATATCCTGTGGAATTTCGAAAAATTCCTCATCAATAAACAGGGTGAGGTGATCGCGCGCTTCTCGCCGGACATGACGCCGGACGATCCGATCATTCTGAAGCGCATTGAGCAGGCGCTGGCGGCGTAATGCTGCTGCAGTGCCACGACCTGCGCGTGCCCGGACGGCTGAGCGCGGGGGAGCTGACACTCTGCCGCGGTGAGCGCGTGCACGTGGTCGGCCCTAACGGCGCCGGCAAGAGCACGCTGCTGACCGCGCTCGCTGGCCTGCTCGACGCCGAAGGGCAGCTGACGCTGGCCGGCCAGCCGCTGCGAAGCTGGTCGGGTGCCGCACTGGCACAGCAGCGCGCCTGGCTCCCGCAGCAGCAGCCGGCGCCTGCGGCGCTGCCGGTGTGGCACTATCTGCGGCTGCACAGCCCGCCGGGCGGCGATAACGCGCAGGCGACGCTCACTGACCTGCTGCAGCAGCTTGGCTTGCAGGATAAGCTGACGCGTCCGCTGGCGCAGCTTTCCGGCGGTGAGTGGCAGCGGGTGCGCCTGGCGGCGGTGGTGCTGCAGATCCATCCGGCAATTAATCCGCGCGGTGCGTTACTGATTCTGGATGAGCCGCTCACCGCGCTTGACATCGCACAGCAGCGCGCGGTGGATAAGCTGCTGTTGCAGCTCAGCGAGGCCGGCATCGCCATTGTCGCCAGCGGACACGATCTCAACCACAGCCTGCGCCATGCCGATCGCGTCTGGCTGATGCATCAGGGCCGCGTAGTCAGTCAGGGCAGGGCGCGCGAGGTGCTGACCGCCGAGCGACTGGCACCGCTTTATCAGGCCGAATTCGTGCAGCTGGAGACGCCACAGGGGCCGCTGCTTTATCTTCCCTGACTTGCGCGCCGCGCCGCTTTGTCGCTACAGTGTCAGCCGGACGACGTTTTTAAGGACTATTCTGATGCGGCTGACCCTGTTTCTCCTCGTGTTGCTGCTGGCGGGCTGTAGCCATCATGCGCCGCCGCCCAATGGCCGTCTGTCTGACTCCATCACCGTGATTGCGCAACTTAACGATCAGCTCAGCCGCTGGCGCGGTACACCTTATCGCTATGGCGGGTTAAGCCGCGGTGGCGTGGATTGCTCGGGTTTTGTCTACCTGACCTTTCGTGACCGCTTTGACCTGCAGCTGCCGCGCTCAACGATTGATCAGACCGATATTGGCACGCGCATCGATAAAAGCGATCTGCTGCCCGGCGACCTGGTATTTTTCAAAACCGGCAGCGGCGAAAATGGCCTTCACGTCGGCATCTATGACACCGACAATACCTTCATTCACGCCTCTACCAGCCAGGGCGTGATCCGCTCCTCGCTGGATAATGTTTACTGGCGCAAAGTATTCTGGCAGGCGCGTCGCATCTAATCCGCTTAACCCATTAGTGTTAAAAAAAGGCGTAATAATCAGATGGGTTTTGATCCGATTTATTTGTTTTTTTCCGCCAGATATAACTCTCATTTAAAATGGCACTTTACCGCAATCGGGTTTGCGACTAAAAATAGACGTCAGTGAATTTAATCAGTATGGACATTAACCTGGATCATTTGGCTTAAGTATTATTTGATGCAGAAAAGTCGGTAATTAGACAGAAAACGGCGTCTCTTCTAACGTTTGGTCCTATTGCCTGACCGTTTTCATTGATATACGATGCGCCAATTGCCACTGCATCTGGCTGTAAAAAATGAAAGTCCATTTATCTGCCGACTATCAGTCGGAAACCTGGTTTTATCCTGCCTATTCCCTGGCGGGCCAGCTGACTGCGGTTGAGCTGGTCACCCAGTTTGTTCATGACAGTGCGCCGATTACGCTGCCGCAGGACTTGCTGTTGCCGCAGCTTGACGATGCCCAGCAATTACGTTTGCTGCAGAGCCAGTTAGTGCTGCTGGAAAAGTACCGTGACTTTTTTGAGTTACATCAAATTATCGCGCTGGTTCGTATTGATGAATCTATGGCCACGACGCTATTGGCCAGTGAGTTTCTCTTAAGGAAATTTAAACAACTTCCCTTTATTGTTTTGGATATCAGTGAAACGTTTCCGCAATTATCGGCTGGCAAAAAGCAGCCGCTGTTAGCACGCCTGCAACAGGAATTTCGCTTATCGCTTTCTCAATTTGGGGCAGGAAAAGCACCGGCTACGGCAGTATACGAAAATCTGTTTAGCGTGTTAAAAATGGACAAAGCGTTTATTCATGCGCTGGCGAAACGTGCCTCATTTACGCCATTTATTCAGACTGTTATCGATAATTTTTCCGCTTACGCCCCGCAAATAATTATTTGTGGCGTTGACGATAATGCCCTGCTGGAGAAAGTCAGTTCCCTGAGCGGCGCACAGCTGCAGGGCAGTCTGTTCCCGGTGGTTAAAGCGGAACGGTTAAGCGATCTCATCTATCCGCACGTCACGCTCACCACGCCTTCACAGCAGTAACCTTTCATCTGTCTTCTCCGTCACCCCGACGGTAGACTACGCTTTATCTTTAAACGCAATGCGGGTGGCGCACCGTTGCGCACCTTCCGGAGTGTCGATGCAATTTATTAATAGCTGGCAGCAGACGTTGCCGGGATTCTACACCGCGCTGGACCCAACGCCGCTTGCCGGCGGGCGGCTGTGTTATCACAATGCCGCGCTGGCGCAGGAGATGGGCCTGGATGCCGCGCTGTTTGCTGGCAAAGGCCACGGCGTGTGGTATGGCGCAGCGTTACTTCCCGGCATGTCGCCGCTGGCGCAGGTCTACAGCGGGCACCAGTTTGGCGTGTGGGCCGGTCAATTGGGCGACGGACGCGGTCTGCTGCTGGGCGAACAGCAACTGGCCGACGGCCGCAAACTTGACTGGCATCTGAAAGGCGCGGGCCTGACCCCCTATTCACGCATGGGCGATGGCCGCGCGGTGATCCGTTCCAGCGTGCGCGAGTTTCTCGCCTCGGAAGCGCTGCACCATCTTGGCATCCCGACCACGCGCGCGCTGGCGCTGGCCATTGGCGACGAACCGGTCCAGCGTGAAACCCGCGAGCGCGGCGCGATGCTGATGCGCATCGCCGACAGCCATCTGCGCTTTGGTCACTTCGAGCATTTCTATTACGGCGGCGAGCCGGAGAAAGTGCGCCAGCTGGCGGACTACGCGATTCATCATCACTGGCCGCAGCTGGAGCAGGAGGCCGATCGCTACCTGTTGTGGTTTACCGATATCGTCAAACGCACCGCCAGCCTGATTGCCCAGTGGCAGAGCGTCGGCTTCGCGCATGGCGTGATGAACACCGATAATATGTCGATCCTCGGCCTGACGCTCGATTACGGGCCTTACGGTTTCCTTGATGACTACGATGCGGATTTCATCTGTAATCACAGCGATTATCAGGGGCGCTACGCCTTCAGCAACCAGCCGATGATCGGCTTGTGGAATCTCAACCGCCTGGCGCATGCGCTGTCCGGTTTGCTGAGCACTGAGCAGTTGAAACAGGCGCTCAGCCATTACGAGAACGAGCTGATGCGGGTGTGGGGCGAAAAAATGCGCGCGAAGCTCGGGTTGCTGACCGCCGATGCGGGGGATAACGCCATCCTCACTGACCTGCTGGCGCTGATGACCGCAGAGCACAGCGATTACACCCTGACGTTCCGCCTGCTGAGCGAGACGCAGCAGGCAGAGACGCGTTCACCGCTGCGCGATGAGTTTATCGACCGTGACGCCTTTGACCGCTGGTATCACGGCTATCGTCAGCGCCTGCTGCAGGATGGCGTCAGCGATGCGCAGCGTCAGGCAGTCATGAAAGCGGCTAACCCGGCGCTGGTGTTGCGCAACTATCTGGCCCAGCAGGTGATCGATGAGGTTGAGCAGGGGGAAACGGCGGCGCTGGCCAGATTACATCTGGCGCTGCAGCAGCCGTTTAACGAGGCGGCCATCAGCCCGGAACTGCGCCAGCGGCCGCCGGAGTGGGGAAAAACGCTGGAGGTAAGCTGCTCCAGCTAGCAGGCATCAGAAGCGGCTGTCCACGGCAGCCGCCAGCAGCGCCAGCACCTCCGCGCTGTCATCCCAGCCGAGGCACGGATCGGTAATCGACTGGCCGTAGGTCAGCGGCTGGCCGCTCACCACTTTCTGATTACCCTCCTGCAGGAAACTCTCAATCATCACTCCCGCCACTGCCCGCGAACCGGCACGGATCTGCGCCGCCACGTCCTGCGCCACATCGCGCTGGCGGCGATGCTGCTTCAGGCAGTTGCCATGGCTGAAGTCGATCACCAGCTGTTCCGGCAGGTTGAAGTCGCGCAGGTTGGCGGCCGCAGCGGCGACATCTTCAGCGTGGTAGTTCGGCTGACGCCCGCCGCGCAGGATCACGTGACCGTGCGGATTGCCGCTGGTCTGATAAATCGTCATCTGCCCGGTTTTGTCGGGTGACAGGAACATATGGCTGACACGCGCGGCGCGAATCGCATCAACCGCGATCTGCACGTTGCCGTCGGTGCCATTCTTGAAGCCCACCGGGCAGGAGAGCGCCGAGGCCATTTCACGGTGAATCTGGCTCTCGGTGGTGCGCGCGCCAATCGCGCCCCAGCTGATCAGGTCGGCAATAAACTGGCCGATCACCATATCGAGAAATTCCGTGGCGGTTGGCATGCCGATGGCGTTGATATCCAGCAGCAGCTGGCGCGCGATAGCGATGCCGCGGTTGACGTCGAAGCTGCCATCGAGATCCGGATCGGAAATCAGACCCTTCCAGCCGACCACGGTGCGCGGCTTCTCAAAGTAGGCGCGCATCACAATTTCCAGCCGGTCCTTGTGCTGTTCACGCAGCAGACTGAGACGCTCTGCGTACTCCAGTGCGGCCTTTGGGTCGTGCAGCGAGCAGGGGCCGATAATCACCAGCAGGCGTGGATCTTCACCGGTCAGGATGCGCGCGATGCGCTGACGCGCGGCGGTAACGTTAGCGGCAATCGCCGCCGAAATGGGGTGTTGTTGCGCCAGCGCGGCCGGCGTCAGCAGCGTGCCGATGCGCGCGGTGCGCAGTTCATCAGTTTTGTTCATTGGGATTCTCAAAAATCTGTTCTTCGCAGCGGTGAAATACCGGGAAGTGATGATGATCACAATAAACCATTAGCCCGTGAATTCAACCAGCTAAATCAAAAGGCTATTCATTACTGACGGCAGCCAGGCTTTACAACCTGGCAGGTGAGGTCAGTACATGCTGCGGCGCAGGCCCATGATGTCGAGGATTTTGGTGGCGATCTCTTCGACAGAGTAATTGGTGCTGTTGAGATAGCGAATCTGATGGGTGCGGAACAGCGCTTCCACTTCACCGACCTCCAGCCGGCACTGACGCATCGACGCATAGCGGGTATTTTCAGCGCGCTCCTGACGAATCGCCGCCAGCCGTTCCGGATCGATGGTCAGGCCAAACAGCTTGTGCTGATGGGCGCGCAGCGCAGGCGGCAGCTTTAGGTTATCCAAGTCATCAGCGATGAACGGATAGTTAGCCGCGCGGACGCCAAACTGCATCGCCAGATACAGACTGGTCGGGGTTTTGCCGCAGCGCGATACCCCCAGCAGAATCACCTGCGCATCTTCCAGCCCGCGCAGCGAAATACCGTCATCGTGCGCCAGGGTGTAATCAATCGCGGCGATACGGGCATCGTATTTGCCTAAGTTACTGGCGGTCAGGCCGTGGGTACGGTGCGCCACCGGCATGGAGGCTACGCCCAGTTCGCTCTGCAGCGGTGCCACCAGCGCCTGCACGATGTCCTGGCAGAAACCTTCGCTCTCCAGAATGATGTCGCGCACCTCTGGTGTGACAATCGAGAAAAACACCAGCGGGCGCACGCCGCTCTGCTGGTAGAGCGCATTGATCTGGGCTTTCACCGCCTGGGCGCGCTGCACATTCTCCACGAACGGCAGCGTCACGCTGTTGGTATTCACCGGAAACTGTGACAGCACCGCGTGGCCCAGCACTTCCGCGGTGATGGCGGTGCCGTCAGAGATATAAAATACGCTGCGTTCAGTGCTCATGGTTGACCTCAAGCTTTTGTTTACTTTTGCGTAACATTATCACCTAAAATATTTCATTTTCACTAAGGGTAAAATGAAATATCCATATCTGGCCGGCGAATAATCTATTTTTACGCTGCGCTGATTACCCATCATAGATGAAAAGCCGGGTTGTTCAGCGCTAATTTCTCGCTTTTGCCCGCGCGGGCGCAAAATAAAAACGGCAAGCGTTGCGCAACAAAAAACGCGGCTAACCTCATGAAAAAGTGAAAAATATCGCATTGCCAATAGGTTGGCAAAAATAGCTACGTTGCGCAACAAGGCGCTTTTCGGGGAGTAATCCGATTTTAACGCTGATTTTCTGCTTTAACGATTCAACACTTAGTCTTTATTAATTGATTGTGCCAGGCTGATTTGGCGAATAGCAAAATGTTCCATGTGCTCCAATCATTTAAAAGGATAATCTCAATGTCCAATCAAGACCAACAGTCGCTAGTGCTCTGGTACAACCAGCTTGGCATGCATGATGTTGATCGGGTAGGGGGCAAGAATGCTTCCCTGGGAGAAATGATTACCAATTTGTCGTCGCTCGGGGTATCCGTGCCAAACGGCTACGCGACGACATCTTACGCTTTTAATCAGTTTCTCGACCAAAGCGGACTGAACCAGCGTATTTATGCATTGCTGGACAACACGGATATTGATGATGTTGCAGCGCTGGCGCAGGCCGGCAAACAGATTCGTCAATGGGTGGTGGATACGCCTTTCCAGCCAGAGCTGGAAGCGGCGATCCGCAGCGCCTATGAACAACTTTCTGCTGATGACGCCGAAGCCTCCTTTGCGGTGCGCTCTTCGGCCACCGCCGAGGATATGCCCGACGCCTCGTTTGCCGGCCAGCAGGAAACTTTCCTTAACGTGCAGGGCTTCGACGCGGTGCTGGTGGCCGTGAAGCACGTGTTCGCCTCGCTGTTTAACGATCGCGCCATTTCATACCGCGTGCATCAGGGCTATGACCACCGTGGCGTGGCGCTCTCGGCCGGTGTGCAGCGCATGGTACGTTCCGATCTCGCCTCCTCCGGCGTGATGTTCACCATAGATACCGAATCCGGCTTCGACCAGGTGGTGTTCATCACCTCGGCGTTCGGTCTTGGCGAAATGGTGGTGCAGGGCGCGGTCAACCCGGATGAGTTTTACGTGCACAAACCGACGCTGGCCGCTAATCGCCCGGCGATTGTGCGCCGTACCCTGGGCTCGAAGAAGATCCGCATGGTGTACGCCGATTCGCAGGAGCACGGCGAACAGGTGCGCATTGAGAACGTGGAACAGGAACAGCGAGACCGCTTTAGCCTGACCGATGACGAAGTGCAGGCGCTGGCGCGCCAGGCGGTGCTGATTGAGCAGCATTATAAGCGTCCGATGGATATTGAGTGGGCCAAAGATGGCCACACCGGCAAACTGTTCATCGTGCAGGCGCGGCCGGAAACCGTGCGTTCCAACGGACAGGTGATGGAACGCTACAGCCTGCAGGGCAAAGGCAGCGTGCTGGTGGAAGGCCGGGCCATCGGCCATCGCATCGGTGCGGGTGAAGTGAAGGTGATTCACGACATCAGCGAGATGCACCGCATCGAAAAAGGCGATGTGCTGGTCACCGACATGACCGACCCGGACTGGGAACCGATCATGAAGAAGGCGTCGGCGATCGTCACCAACCGTGGCGGGCGGACCTGTCACGCGGCAATCATTGCGCGCGAGCTGGGCATTCCGGCGGTGGTGGGCTGTGGTGATGCCACTGAGCACCTGAAGGACGGTCATAAGGTCACGGTGTCATGCGCTGAAGGCGATACCGGCTATGTGTATAACGATCTGCTGGACTTTGAAGTCACCAGTTCGCAGGTTGATACCATGCCGGATCTGCCGCTGAAAATTATGATGAACGTCGGTAACCCGGATCGCGCGTTTGACTTTGCCTGCCTGCCCAACGAGGGCGTCGGTCTGGCGCGGCTGGAGTTCATCATCAACCGCATGATTGGCGTGCACCCGAAAGCCCTGCTGGAGTTTGATCAGCAGACGCCGGAACTGCAGGCGCAGATTGGTCAGATGATGAAAGGCTTTGACGATCCGGTGGAGTTCTACATTGCGCGCCTGACCGAAGGGATCGCCACGCTGGGTGCGGCCTTCGCGCCGAAGCGGGTGATTGTGCGGTTGTCGGATTTCAAAACCAACGAGTATGCCAACCTGGTCGGCGGCGAGCGTTACGAGCCGGAAGAGGAAAACCCGATGCTGGGCTTCCGCGGCGCCGGACGCTACGTGGCCGACAGCTTCCGCGACTGCTTTGCGCTGGAGTGTGAAGCCGTGAAGCGCGTGCGCAACGACATGGGGCTGACCAACGTTGAGATCATGGTGCCGTTTGTACGCACCGTCGATCAGGCCGAGGCCGTGGTGGCCGAACTGGCGAAGCAGGGCCTGAAACGCGGCGAGAACGGGCTGAAGGTGATCATGATGTGTGAGATCCCGTCCAACGCGCTGCTGGCAGAACAGTTCCTGCAGCACTTTGACGGCTTCTCTATCGGCTCCAACGACATGACGCAGCTGGCGCTGGGGCTGGATCGCGACTCCGGCGTGGTGTCGGCGCTGTTTGATGAGCGCAACGATGCGGTGAAGGCGCTGCTGTCGATGTCAATTCAGGCGGCGAAGAAGCAGGGCAAATATGTCGGCATCTGCGGCCAGGGGCCTTCCGATCATCAGGACTTTGCTGCCTGGCTGATGGAGCAGGGCATCGACAGCCTGTCGCTCAATCCGGATACCGTGGTGGAAACCTGGCTGAGCCTGGCTGAGCTGGACGCGGCTAAAGCGTAATCTGTTACACCTGCCTGGTGCCCGGCAACCGTCGGGCACCTGTCTGTTATCTCATCCTACTTTTCATCACCTGAGATTGCCATAAACCCAGCGCTGACGGCGTTCGCCGCCGGTCCGCTCTGTTTATCGCTAAAGTGCAGGCAAAAAAAAGCCCATCACAGGGGATGGGCAAAGACTACACACAGCAATTCTTCACTTTACTCAGGGGAAAAAGGTTGTTTAAAAATCAGTGGCTTGATTTAAAACATAGTGAACATGTTATTCACCGCCGCCGCTGGCGTCTTTAAGAATCCTCTTATTAGTTTAAAGCTGATAATCTTTCATTACGTTTTATGACCCATCCGGCACAGGAATCAGTGCGAAAAATAATCATTTTATCGGTGCGATCGGGCTTAAACGCTGAAAAGTGCGTTTTTTCTTAAAAATCACTAATGGAAAAAATTATTGTGCCGCGAAATTAAGTGGTACGGATTAATGAGTGTTAACCACGGCTGACTAATGCAAATCGCGATGGGTGCGGAGAGGGAAAAGCGGATAAGCAAACCGGGCTGGACGCCCGGTTATGCGCCGGAAGCGCGTTACGGCTGCGGCTCTTCGTGTTCGGCCAGTGCTTCGATGGCCGTTTCCGGATCGTCATCCGGCGCCGGCGCTTCATGCATCCACACCGAAACCAGCCGGTAAGAGACCGCCAGCACGACCGGACCGATAAACAGTCCAATCATACCGAAGGCGATCAGCCCGCCGATGACGCCGGAAAGTATCAGAATCATCGGTAAATCAGCGCCCATGCGAATCAGCATCGGACGCAGCACGTTATCCAGCGTGCCGACCACGCAGCTCCACACCAGCAGCACCGTGCCCCAGGTGGTGTCGCCGCTCCAGTAGAGCCAGATAATTGCCGGCACCAGCACAATCAACGGTCCAAGCTGCACCAGGCAGGTAAGAATCATTAATACGGTCAGCAGCGTGGCATACGGAATGCCGGAAATCGCCAGACCGATGCCGCCCAGCACGCCCTGCACCAGCGCAGTCACCACCACGCCGAGCGCCACGGCGCGGATCGCCTGACCGGCCAGCAGCACGGCGGCGTCACCGCGCCGTCCGCCCATGCGGTAGGCAAAGTGCCGGATACCGAGACCAACCTGCTCACCGCGCCAGTACAGCAGCACGCTGAACAGCAGCATCAGGGCAAGGTGCAGCATGAAACGGCCAAAGTGTCCGGCCTGGGCGACAAAGAAGCCGGTGGTGCGGCCAATATAAGGCTGGACCTGGCTCATGATCGCCGCGCCGCCGCCGTCGATCAGTTTATGGTAGCTGGAATAGAGTTTGCGTCCGGCATAGGGAATATCGCGCAGCCAGGCGAGATCCGGCAGCACCAGATGGCGCTGGGTCGCCCAGGCGATGACCGGCGCGCTGTTATCAATCAGGCTGCTGACCAGCAGCGCGATAGGAATAATAAACAGCAGCAATAGCAGAATCGTCATGGCAATCACCGCCAGCGAACGGCGACCCCACAGCAGTTGCTGCAGACGAATCATCAGCGGCCAGGTGGCAATCACCACCATGCTGGCCCAGGCGAAGCCGAGAATGAACGGCTGCACCACCCACAGACAGGCAATGATCATCAGCAAAATAAACATCAGCGAGAACAACATTTGCGGTAGATCCACACCGCGTTGCAGGCTTTTCATCACAACACAGACCTCAGTAATCCTTCAGGAGGGCGCTCCGCGGCGCCTTCACAATGATGATCTATTTCCTGAAAATTAAACAGAAAAAGCAGCGTGACGCGGCCGTTTTCCTGAAAAAACAGCGGGCGGCAAAAAAATGTGATACAACCAAGAGCTGAAAAAAATTAACCACGCAAACGTTTACAACATCCCGGTCACGAAATAATGATCCCACAGATTTCTCAGGCGCCAGGCCTCGTTCAACTGGTGCTGACATTCCTGCAGTCGCTGAAAGAACAAGGTTTTACCGGCGACACCGCGACCAGCTATGCCGACCGCCTCACGCTCTCCACCGATAACAGCATCTATCAGCTCCTGCCCGATGCGGCGCTGTTTCCGCGCTCAACGGCGGACGTGGCGCTGATCGCCCGACTGGCTGGTGAGCCGCGTTTCAACAGCCTGGTGTTTACCCCGCGCGGCGGCGGTACCGGCACTAACGGGCAGTCGCTCAATCAGGGCATTGTGGTCGACATGTCGCGCTACATGAACCGTATCCTCGAGATCAACACCGAGCAGGGCTGGGTGCGGGTAGAAGCCGGCGTGGTGAAGGACCAGCTTAACGCCTGGCTCAGGCCGTACGGCTTTTTCTTCTCTCCGGAGCTGTCGACCAGTAACCGCGCCACGCTGGGCGGCATGATCAATACCGATGCCTCCGGTCAGGGCTCGCTGGTGTATGGCAAAACCTCCGATCACGTCGAAGGCCTGCGTGCCGTGCTGCTGGGCGGCGAAATTCTTGATACGCGCGCCATGCCCACCGCGCTGGCGGAACAGCTGGCCACAACGCCGACCGCTGAAGGGCGCATCTATAAAGAAGTGCTTAACCGCTGCCGCGAGCAGCGTGAACTGATTCTGGCAAAATTCCCCAAACTGAACCGCTTCCTTACCGGTTATGACCTGCGCCATGTGTTCAGTGATGATTTGCAAACTTTCGACCTGACGCGCCTGTTGTGCGGCGCCGAAGGCACGCTGGCCTTTATCACCGAAGCCCGGCTGGATATCACACCCATTCCCAAAGTGCGCCGGCTGGTGAACATTAAGTACGATTCGTTTGATTCCGCACTGCGCAATGCACCTTTTATGGTCGAGGCGCAGGCCCTGTCGGTGGAGACGGTGGATTCGAAAGTGCTGAACCTGGCGCGCGAGGATATTGTCTGGCATTCGGTCAGCGAGCTGATCACCGATGTGCCAGGCAAAGAGATGCTCGGCCTGAATATTGTCGAGTTTGCCGGCGACGATGCGGCGCTGATTGCGCAGCAGGTGACCACGCTGTGCGCGCGGCTGGATGAGCTGATGGCGCAGCAGCAGGGTGGCGTGATGGGCTATCAGCTGTGTGATGATCTGGCGGGCATTGAGCGCATCTATAACATGCGTAAAAAAGCGGTGGGTCTGCTTGGCAACGCCAAAGGGCGCGCCAAACCGATTCCTTTCGTGGAGGATACCGCCGTGCCGCCGGAGCATCTGGCGGATTACATTGTGGATTTTCGTGCGCTGCTCGACAGCCATGGCCTGAGCTACGGCATGTTTGGTCACGTGGATGCCGGCGTATTGCACGTGCGTCCGGCGCTGGACATGTGCGATCCGCAGCAGGAGATGCTGATGAAGCAGATCTCGGACGAAGTGGTGGCGCTTACCGCGCGCTACGGCGGTCTGCTGTGGGGCGAGCACGGCAAAGGCTTCCGCGCCCAGTACAGTCCGGCGTTCTTTGGCGAAACGCTGTTTAATGAGCTGCGTCGCATCAAAGCGGCGTTCGATCCGGATAACCGTCTCAACCCCGGCAAAATCTGTACGCCGCTGGGTAACGACGAACCCATGATGCAGGTCGATGCGGCCACGCGCGGCAGCTGGGATCGCCAGATTCCGCTGACGGTACGCAATGACTGGCGCGGCGCGATGGAGTGTAACGGCAACGGACTGTGCTTTAACTTTGACGTGCGCAGCCCGATGTGCCCGTCGATGAAAATCACCCGCAACCGTATCCATTCGCCAAAAGGACGCGCCACGCTAACGCGTGAGTGGCTGCGCCTGCTGGCGGAGCAGGGCGTTGACCCGCTTAAGCTGGAGCAGGCTTTGCCAGCACAGGGCGCCAGCCTGCGCAGTCTGATTCAGCGCACGCGCAATTCGTGGCATGCGAAGCAGGGCGAATATGACTTCTCGCATGAAGTGAAAGAGGCGATGTCCGGCTGCCTGGCGTGTAAAGCCTGCTCGACCCAGTGCCCGATTAAAATCGATGTGCCGAACTTCCGATCGCGCTTCCTGCAGCTTTATCACACCCGCTATCTGCGCCCGGTCAGCGACCATCTGGTGGCGTCGGTTGAAAGCTATGCGCCGCTGATGGCGAAAGCACCGCGGGTGTTCAACTTCTTCCTGAAACAGCCGTGGATGCGCGACCTCAGCCAGCGCCACATCGGCATGGTCGATCTGCCGCTGCTCTCCTCGCCCAGCCTGAAGCAGCAGCTGAGCGGTCACCCGGCGATGCGGGTCACGCTGGAGCAACTGGAGGCGATGGATGCGGCCCAGCGCGAACAGCACGTGCTGGTGGTGCAGGATCCGTTTACCAGCTATTACGAAGCGCAGCTGGTGACCGATTTCATCCGGCTGATTGAAAAACTCGGCTACCGGCCGGTGCTGCTGCCGTTCTCACCTAACGGGAAAGCGCAGCACGTGAAAGGTTTTCTGCAGCGCTTTGCCCGCACCGCCGGCAAAACCGCTGAATTCCTCAACCGGGTGGCGCAGCTCGGGGTGCCGATGGTCGGTGTCGATCCGGCCACGGTATTGTGCTATCGCGACGAATATCAGCAGGTGCTGGGCGAGCAGCGCGGCACGTTCAGTGTGCAGCTGGTGCATGAATGGCTGCACGGCGTGCTGGCCGGGCGCGAGGAGCAGATCGCCAGCGGCGAAGCCTGGTATCTGTTTGCCCACTGCACCGAGGTCACGGCGCTGCCGTCAACGCCCAATCAGTGGCAGGCTATTTTTGCCCGTTTTGGCGCGAAGCTGGAGAACATCAACGTGGGCTGCTGTGGCATGGCCGGCACTTATGGTCACGAGAGTAAAAACCTGGCCAACTCGCTGGGCATTTATGAACTGTCGTGGCATCCGCAACTGCAGAAGCTGCCGCGTCAGCGCTGTCTGGCGACCGGCTTCTCCTGCCGCAGCCAGGTGAAACGCGCCGAGGGCAACGGTATGCGCCATCCGCTACAGGCTTTGCTGGAATTGATGTAAACAAATTGTAGGAGCCGTCACAAAGCTGGATTAGAATATCCAGCCTGCGTGGCGGACGAAATCACTTTGCAGGCGGGTCGCCTGGTCCCAGTCGCCGCTGAGCGCCAGTTGATGACACAAACGGGTCAGCGACAGGCGCGCCAGCTGGTAAGCCTGAATACGGAACAGGCGATCGCGATCGGCATTGCCCATCTCCTGCACTAAGCGGTGGTGCAGCTTGCCCATCGCGTGCAGGTAGCTATGATCGTCGCCGTTCAGCTGGCAGATTTCGGCCATGTCGAGACAGGTATCGTTAAAACGACGCAGTTGTTCAATGGAACAATCGGTGCGGTTGAGCTTTGCCTGAGCCAGATAGAAGTCGACGGTGATATCACGGACCGAAAACTTATATTCGTCGATTTTGTGTTGTAACCAGGCTGAGACGGAAAGCGTCATGTCGCCACCCAAAGTAGGTTAATGATAATCATTATCATATTAAACCGCGCCAGGAATGCAATTCCCGCCGTGAAATTTTATTGATTTCCTTTGCCTGTTACAAAAATCGGCAATAACAATCTCTTTACATTCAGCAAAGGCATAACCTATCAATCAGAGCATAAACGTAAAAAGCGAACTGGAAAATTTACGGCTTATGAACAGGTTACGTTTTGACGGCGCGCGCGGGAATGGCGCGCACAAGCTGGTGGGAAGGGACTATGCTTAATAAAGCAGCAGTAAAAAACAGCACGAGATGATTATCCCTGCAAAACAAGAGGTTGAAGTGATATCTGATATCACTACCATAGGGGGATAGCCTGAAAAGGCCCAGACTTACGAGGTAGCACTATGTCATCAGTAAATGCAGCGTCTTTTTCACCTGACGAATTCGTCTGGAAAGGGCTCACGCTGACCGAGTCGGCAGCGAAACAGATTCTCAGCCTGGTGGAACAGGACCCGGAAGTTAAGGGCCTGAAACTGGGTGTGAAACAGTCCGGCTGTGCCGGTTTTGGGTACGTTATGGATCTGGTGAAAGCGCCTGCCGATGACGACCTGCAGTTCGAGCAATATGGCGCAAAACTGTTTGTGCCGCTTCAGGCGATGCCGTTTGTTGACGGTACCGAGCTGGATTATGTCCGCGAAGGCCTGAACCAGATTTTTAAATTCAACAACCCTAAAGCTCAGCACGCCTGCGGGTGCGGTGAAAGCTTTGGCGTCGAGTAAGTGAAATATGTCACGACACAGCGAAGCATCTGACGATGTACAAACCTGGGAAGGCAGCCTGAACTACAAAGAAGGCTTCTTCACCCAGCTGCAAACCGACGAACTGGCACACGGCATCAATGAAGATGTGGTGCGTGCCATTTCGGCCAAACGTAACGAACCCGAGTGGATGCTGGAGTTCCGTCTCAAGGCGTTTCGCGCCTGGCTGGAGATGGAAGAGCCACACTGGCTGAAAGCGCACTACGACAAGCTCGATTATCAGGATTACAGCTACTATTCCGCGCCGTCCTGCGGCAATTGCGATGACAGCTGTGCCTCTGAACCGGGTGCCACCCAGACGTCCGGCAGCGTCGCCTCCAGCGATTACCTGACCAAAGAAGTGGAAGACGCGTTTAACCAGCTGGGCGTGCCGGTGCGTGAAGGCAGAGAAGTGGCGGTGGACGCCATTTTCGACTCGGTGTCCGTGTCGACCACTTATCGCGACAAGCTGGCTGAGCAGGGCATTATTTTCTGCTCCTTCGGTGAAGCGATCCACGATCATCCGGAGCTGGTACAGAAGTATCTTGGCACCGTGGTGCCGCACAACGATAACTTCTTTGCTGCGCTCAACTCGGCGGTGGCGTCCGACGGTACCTTCGTTTACATCCCGAAAGGCGTGCGTTGCCCGATGGAGCTGTCGACCTATTTCCGCATCAACGCGGCGAAAACCGGCCAGTTCGAACGTACCATTCTGATTGCTGATGAAGACAGCTACGTCAGCTACATCGAAGGCTGTTCAGCGCCGGTGCGCGACACCTACCAGCTGCACGCAGCGGTCGTCGAAGTGATCATCCACAAAAACGCCGAAGTGAAATACTCCACGGTGCAGAACTGGTTCCCGGGCGGAGAAGGCGAGAGCGGTATCCTCAACTTCGTGACCAAGCGTGCGCTGTGTGAAGGCGAGCACAGCAAGATGTCGTGGACGCAGTCCGAGACCGGCTCAGCCATCACCTGGAAATACCCGAGCTGCATCCTGCGCGGTGATTACTCAGTGGGCGAATTCTACTCCGTCGCGCTGACCAGCGGTCGCCAGCAGGCCGATACCGGTACCAAGATGATTCACATTGGTAAAAACACCAAATCGACCATCATCTCGAAAGGTATCTCGGCCGGTAAGAGCCAGAACACCTACCGCGGCCTGGTGAAAATCATGCCGACTGCGACTAACGCGCGTAACTTCACCCAGTGTGACTCGATGCTGATTGGGCCAGACTGCGGTGCGCACACCTTCCCGTATGTGGAAACGCGCAACAACAGCGCGCAGCTTGAGCACGAAGCCACGACGTCGCGTATCGGTGAAGATCAGATGTTCTACTGCCTGCAGCGCGGCATTAGCGAAGAAGATGCGATCTCGATGATCGTCAACGGCTTCTGTAAAGACGTTTTCTCCGAGCTGCCACTGGAATTCGCCGTGGAAGCGCAAAAACTGTTAGCGATCAGCCTTGAGCACAGTGTCGGCTGATGCCACACGCGTTGCCGGAAGCAATGTGAAGGAAAGAGTATGTTAAGCATTAAAGATTTACAGGTTAGCGTTGAAGACAAAGAGATTTTGCGCGGTCTGAACCTCGAGGTTAAGCCGGGCGAAGTGCATGCCATCATGGGCCCGAACGGTTCCGGCAAGAGCACCCTGTCTGCCACGCTGGCCGGTCGTGAAGATTATGAAATCACCGGCGGTTCCGTGACCTTTAAAGGCAAGGACCTGCTGGAGCTGGAGCCGGAAGAGCGTGCCGGTGAGGGCATCTTCATGGCGTTTCAGTACCCGGTCGAGATCCCGGGCGTCAGCAACCAGTTTTTCCTGCAGACTTCGGTCAATGCGGTGCGTAAATACCGTGAGCAGGAAGAGCTGGACCGTTTCGACTTCCAGGACTTCATCGAAGACAAGATCAAGCTGCTGAAGATGCCGGAAGATCTGCTGACCCGTTCCGTCAACGTCGGCTTCTCCGGCGGTGAGAAGAAGCGTAACGACATCCTGCAGATGGCGGCGCTGGAGCCTGAGCTGTGCATCCTCGATGAAACCGACTCCGGTCTGGATATCGATGCGCTGAAAATTGTTGCAGAAGGCGTGAACAGCCTGCGCGACGGCAAGCGCTCATTCATCATCGTAACGCACTACCAGCGCATCCTGGATTACATCAAGCCAGATCACGTGCACGTGCTGTATCAGGGCAAAATCGTGAAGTCTGGCGACTTTACGCTGGTGAAACAGCTGGAGGAGCAAGGCTATGGCTGGCTTACCGACCAGGAGTGATAACGCGCTGCAGCAGTGGCATCACCTGTTTGAGTCACGCGGCGAACAGCGTTCGCTGCAGGCACAGCAGCACTGGCAGCAACTGATGCGTGTCGGCCTGCCGACGCGCAAGCATGAAAACTGGAAATACACCGCGCTGGACAGCCTGCTGGCACAGCAGTTCGTGCAGGCGGAAGCGCCAGGCGTGAGCGCTGAGCAGGTGGCTGCGCTGGCGCTGCCGCTGGACGCGATTTGCCTGGTGTTCGTCGACGGTCGCTTCCAGCCTGAGCTGAGCGCGCGTGACACCGGTCTGTTTGACGTGCAGCACAGCCGTGCCGCTGAGCGACGTCCGTTACCGGCTGCGGTACAGCCGGAGGTGTTCCTGCACCTGACGGAAAGTCTGGCGGAAGAGGTGACTTCGATTCGTCTGCCGCGCGGCAAAGCTGCAGCGCAGCCGCTCTATCTGCTGCACATTACCAGCGGTCAGGCGGATGCGCTGAATACGGTGCATCATCGTCACCATCTGGAGCTGGAGTCCGGCGCGGAAGCGCAGGTGATCGAGCATTACGTGACGCTGAATGGCAGCGCCCACTTCACCGGCGCGCGCTTTACCTTTGCGGTGGGCGACAATGCGCAGCTGAAGCATACCAAGCTGGCGTTTGAAGAGAGCAGCAGCTACCACTTTGCGCACAACGACATCGTGATTGGCCGTGACGCGCAGGTGAGCAGCACCAGCTTCCTGCTGGGTGCCGGTTTGTCGCGTCACAACACCAGCGTGCAGCTGAACGGTGAGAACACCCAGCTGTCGCTGAACAGCCTGGTGCTGCCGGTAGGCAGCGAAGTGGCGGATACGCGCAGCTATCTGGAGCACAACAAAGGCCACTGCCTGAGTCGCCAGCTGCACAAAACCATTTCGCGTGACAAAGGGCGCTCGGTGTTTAACGGCCACATCAAAGTGGCACAGCACGCGCTGAAAACTGACGGCCAGATGACCAACAACAACCTGTTGCTCGGTCGCCTGGCGGAAGTGGACACCAAGCCGCAGCTGGAAATCTACGCCGATGACGTCAAGTGCAGCCACGGCGCGACCATCGGTCGCATCGACGATGAGCAGATGTTCTACCTGCGCTCGCGCGGCATCGCTGAAGACGCGGCGCAGCAGATGATCATCCATGCTTTCGCCGCTGAACTGACGGAAGCGCTGGAAGATGACGCGCTGCGCCAGGTGGTACTGCAACGTATTACCGATCGTTTCCCGGGAGTTGAGTCATGAGTTTCGATCTCGAACGAGTCAGAGCGGAGTTTCCGATTCTGAGTCGTGAGGTCAACGGACATCCGCTGGCCTACCTTGACAGCGCGGCCAGCGCACAGCGCCCGCTCGCGGTGATCAACGCGGAAAGTCACTTCTATCAGCACGGCTATGCGGCCGTGCACCGTGGCATTCACTCGCTGAGCGCGCAGGCGACCAGCGATATGGAAAACGTGCGCGCCCAGGCGGCGCGTTTTCTGCATGCCGCGGCAGCCGAAGAGATCATCTTCGTTAAAGGTACCACCGAAGGCATCAATCTGGTGGCCAACAGCTGGGGCGGCAGTCAGCTGCAGCCGGGCGATAACCTGATCGTCACTGAGATGGAGCATCACGCCAACATCGTGCCATGGCAGATGGTGGCCCAGCGCACCGGCGCGGAAATCCGTGTTCTGCCGCTCAACGACAACGGTGAGCTGGCGCTGGAACAGCTGGCGGGGCTGATCGACAGCCGTACGCGCCTGCTGGCCGTGACGCACGTTTCCAACGTGCTCGGCACGGTTAACCCGGTGAAAGCTATCGTGGCGCAGGCGAAAGCCGCGGGCGTGGTGACGCTGGTAGACGGCGCTCAGGCTGTGATGCACCACCCCGTTGACGTGCAGGATATCGGCTGCGATTTCTACGTGTTCTCCGGCCATAAAATCTATGGGCCGACCGGGATTGGCGTGCTGTACGCGCGTAAGGCGCTGCAGGAGATCATGCCACCGTGGGAAGGCGGCGGTTCGATGATCGATCAGGTCATGCTGCCCACCGGCACCACCTGGAATGGCGCACCATGGCGCTTTGAGGCCGGCACGCCGAACACCGGCGGTATCATTGGTCTCGGCGCGGCGCTGACGTGGATCAGCGAACTCGGTCTGGAGACGATCCATCAGCGCGAGAGCCAGCTGATGCGTTACGCGCTGGACAAGCTGGCGTCGGTGCCGGACCTGGTTATCTACGGCCCGGCCGAGCGCAGCGGCGTGGTGGCGTTTAACCTCGGTAAGCACCACGCGTTTGACGTTGGCAGCTTCCTCGACCAGTACGGCATTGCCATCCGCACCGGCCACCACTGTGCCATGCCGCTGATGCGTCATTATGCGGTGCCCGCGATGTGTCGCGCCTCTTTCGCGCTCTACAATAGCGAAGAGGAAGCCGATCGCCTGGCGGCTGGCCTGACGCGCATTCATCGTCTGCTGGGCGGTTGAGCAGATTTCAGGAGTTATGCATGGCAAACCTGCCAGAAAAAGAGAAACTGGTGCGCAACTTCAATCGTTGCGCCAACTGGGAAGAGAAGTACCTCTACATCATTGAACTCGGGGCAAAATTACCAGAATCCTCTGAAAGCTTGCATCAGCCGCAGCACGTCATTTCCGGCTGTCAGAGTCAGGTATGGATTCGCATGACCCCACAGGCAGACGGCACCATTGCTTTTGAAGGTGACAGCGATGCCGCCATCGTTAAGGGCTTGATTGCCGTGGTATTTAGCCTGTATCAGGGTCTGAAAGCGCCAGAGATTCTGGCACTGGATGTCGCCCACTGGTTTGGCGAACTGGCCCTGACGCAACACCTCACCCCTTCGCGTTCGCAGGGGCTGGAAGCGATGATTCGCGCGATCCGGCATAACGCACAGTCTCTCAGCTAAGTTACACTCTCCAGACCCCGGCCATGACCGGGGTCTGTTCCATCCGACAAAGAGAAAATTGCATGAAACCTGCGCTTCGTTTAGCCGGTGCATTGCTGTTGTCCTGTTTCGGACTGTCTGCACCTGCGTTTGCTACGGAATACCCCCTGCCAGCCGCTGATAGCCGTTTGATTGGCGAAAACACCCTGACCACCGTCCCGGACGACAAACGGCCGCTGGAGAGCATTGCCGCGCGTTATAAGATAGGCATGCTTGGCATGCTGGAAGCCAACCCGGGCGTCGACCCCTGGCTGCCAAAAGCCGGAACGCAGCTTACCGTGCCGCTGCAGATGCTGCTGCCGGATGCGCCGCGTGAAGGCATCGTGATCAACCTGGCCGAACTGCGTCTCTACTATTATCCCAAAGGGGAAAATCGCGTCGTGGTTTATCCGATCGGCATCGGCCAGTTGGGTGCTGCCACGCCGAGCATGGTGACAAGTATCAGCCAGAAAATCCCTAACCCCACCTGGACGCCCACCGTCAATATCCGCAAACGCTACGCCAAAGAGGGCATCACGCTGCCCGCGATGGTGCCTGCCGGGCCGGATAACCCGATGGGGCTGTTTGCGTTGCGTCTGGCGCGCGGCAGCGGCCAGTATCTGATTCACGGCACCAACGCCGACTTCGGCATCGGGATGCGCGTCAGCTCCGGCTGTATTCGTTTGCGCCCGGACGATATCGAAGCGCTGTTTAACAGCGTGCCACAGGGTACGCGCGTACAGGTGATTAACCAGCCGATTAAATATGCCATCGAACCCGACGGCAAACGCTACATCGAGGTACACCAGCCGCTGTCGCGTAATGAACATGACGATCCGCAGACCATGCCAATTGCGCTGAGCGCGCCGCTGAAAGCCTTTATAAAGAGTGCGAAGAGCGACAGTGCGCTGATTAAGGCGGCGATTGAACGTCGTTCAGGCATGCCGGTGCTGGTGAGCAGTGGGGAACCGGTGAGTGAGGCGACGCCGCTGCCGGCAGTGCTGCAGACGCAGCAGGGGGCAACAGGCGGTGCGCAAGCCACCATCAGTCAGGCGCAGGGCGAAGCCGCTGCGACACCGTGATTCAGGGCCAGCGGACGGCAGAATCCGGACAAAAAAAATGGTGCCACAAG
The DNA here is from genome assembly GCF_043544755.1 of Pantoea sp. SGAir0184. NCBI lineage: Bacteria > Pseudomonadati > Pseudomonadota > Gammaproteobacteria > Enterobacterales > Erwiniaceae > Pantoea > Pantoea sp. SGAir0184. The sequence goes on along the minus strand of NZ_CP028050.1, from coordinate 2,396,631 downwards.
GGCACCATTTTTCAAACCAGAACTCTTACTTACGGTAAGAGTGAGCCTGGTTGTCCAGACGCTGGTTAGCGCGAGCTGCGTCGTCTTTAGCAGCCTGAACGTCAGAACGGATTGCGTTCACGTCGTTGCTCAGCTGGTCAACTTTAGCGTTCAGAGTCTGAACGTCTGAAGACAGCTGGTCGATTTTAGCGTTGCTTGAGCAACCAGCCAGCAGAGTTGAACCCAGGATTACCGCGCCCAGTACCAGTTTAGTACGATTCATTATTTATACCCTCTAGATTGAGTTAATCTCCATGTAGCGTTACAAGTATTACACAAAGCTTTTTAAGTTGAGAATAAATTTTTGATGAGAACATGCTTAAATTTGATCGTTCGCTCAAAGAAGCAGCGTTTCGCAGAACATGATGAAAATATTTAGCGAAAACAGAGAGATTTAATCGGATTAACCTTAATTCTGCGGGATATTGAATAGTTATTATCGATTGGAATTTTCCGCTTTCTGTCTCAGGCGCGGAATAAAAAAAAGCGCCCCGAAAGGCGCTCTTTTAAATAAACATCACCGGCTCGATCAGAGTACGTGCACCGACGCGGTGTTGGTGGTTCCGCTCGGTACCAGCGCACCCGAAACCATCACCACGACATCGCCTTTCTGCGCGTAGCCGCTCTGCAGCGCCATCTCTTTGCCGATGCGGTAGAAATCATCGGTCGAGGCGATTTCGCTCACCAGACGCGTTTCAATCCCTTTGCTGAGAATCAGCTGACGCGCGGTGGTCTGGTTAGTGGTCAGGGCCAGAATGGTGGCATCCGGGAAGTATTTACGCACGGATTTAGCTGACTTACCGCCTTCGGTCGCCACCACAATCACCGGCGCTTCCAGTTTCTCAGCGGTCTCAACGGCGCCACGGCACACTGCTTCAGTGATACGCAGCTTGCGCGAATCCTGCAGGGAATCGATGCGCGATTTCATCACGCGATCGGTACGCTCGCAGATGGTTGCCATGATGGTGACTGACTCCAGCGGGTATTTACCCTTGGCGCTCTCACCGGACAGCATCACCGCGTCAGTACCGTCGAGGATGGCGTTGGCCACGTCGCCGGCTTCAGCACGGGTAGGGCGCGGGTTCTTGATCATGGAATCCAGCATCTGCGTCGCGGTGATTACCACTTTGCGCGCTTTATTACACTTCTTGATCATCATCTTCTGCGCGAAGATCACTTCTTCAACCGGGATTTCCACACCGAGGTCACCACGCGCGACCATGATGCCGTCAGAGGCTTCCAGGATCTCGTCGAAGTTGTTCAGGCCTTCCTGGTTTTCGATCTTGGAGATGATCTGAATGTGCTCACCGCCGTGGGCTTTCAGGTGCTCACGGATTTCCAGCACGTCAGAACGTTTACGGATGAAGGAAGCCGCAACGAAATCCACGCCCTGTTCGCAGCCGAAGATCAGATCGCGCTTGTCTTTTTCCGCCAGCGCCGGCAGCTGAATGGACACGCCCGGCAGGTTGACGCCTTTGTTTTCGCCAAGGTCGCCATTGTTCAGCACTTTACACACCACGGTGTTTTCCGTGACTTCGGTGACTTCCATGCCGATCAGACCATCGTCGACCAGCACGGTGTTACCAATTTTCAGGTCTTCGGTGAAACCGGCGTAAGTAACGGCAACGCGCTCGCTGTTACCAATCACTGACTGATCGGTGGTGAAGGTGAAGGTCTGGCCAGCTTTCAGGGACACATCGTTGCCACCGTCCAGTTTCATGGTACGGATTTCCGGGCCTTTGGTGTCCAGCAGAATCGCGGCCTGGCGACCGGTTTTTTCCATGACGGCACGCATGTTGGTGATGCGCTGACCATGTTCGGCATAATCCCCGTGAGAGAAGTTCAGGCGCATGACGTTCATGCCCGCTTCCAGCAGTTGAGTCAGCATCTCTTCGGATTCGGTTTTCGGACCGATAGTACAAACGATCTTGGTCTTTTTCATGTCAGATTTCTGTAAGTTGTGATGGATGATAAAGGTCGGGGTTCGATGCGCCTGGCACCGAAGTAAAAATCTGTTTGGTGTTGGTACGTTTGACACAGAAGTAAGAATAGGTGACGACGGCTAAGCGTGCAGAGAAGTTATGCGCCGGGCGGAGAGACCGTAGCGACGGCGTTGCGCAAATGATGTAAGTGGCTGGCATAGGCACGTTAGCGCTGAAACCTTTCAGGTGGAACAACGCGGCATAGTATAGTCGCTAAGTATGCGAAAACCAATATAAAAGCAGAGGGAGAAAACCGACTCAGATCAAGGAAAGGCGAGTTGCGCAAGGGAGATAACAGCAAAAGTGGTGCGCTCTAATGGACTCGAACCATCGACCCCCACCATGTCAAGGTGGTGCTCTAACCAACTGAGCTAAGAGCGCATTTCAGAAATCTGGTGCGTCCGAGTGGACTCGAACCACCGACCCCCACCATGTCAAGGTGGTGCTCTAACCAACTGAGCTACGGACGCACTTGGTGCGCTCTAATGGACTCGAACCATCGACCCCCACCATGTCAAGGTGGTGCTCTAACCAACTGAGCTAAGAGCGCAACACGCTGTCAGGGCGACAGCGGGGACGAATATTAACGGCAGGCCGTGATGCTGGCAAGCGGAAAAGTGATTTTTCCTGACGACTGACCAGCAACTGTGCTATGCGTCGTTTTTTTCGCCATTGCGGGCCAAATAAACGCCCGCTCAGCCACTTAGCGCGCGGCGCGCGCCAGAATCACCTGCGCCGGTAAACGCTGCAGACGACGGATGCGCCAGATCATCATTACCGCTGCCGACGTCAGACCGACGATAAATCCGCACCAGAAACCGGCCGGCCCCAGCGGTGCCACCACCCAGTCGGTCAGCGCCAGCACGTAACCCACCGGCAGCCCCAGCACCCAGTAGGCGATCAGGGTAATAAAGAAGATCGAGCGCGTGTCCTTATAGCCGCGCAGGATACCGCTGCCGATCACCTGAATCGAATCCGAGAACTGGTAGATGGCCGCCAGCAGCATCAGTTGCGCCGCCAGGGTAATCACTTCCGGATTAGCGGTATAGAGCGCGGCAATATCGTGGCGGAAGGTCACGGTAAACAGCGCGGTGATCGCCGCCATGGTGATACCCACGCCCTGACCGGTCCAAGCGGCGATGCGGGCCTGTTCGGCCGAGCCCTGGCCCAGACGGTAGCCGACGCGAATGGTGGTGGCGACGCCGAGCGACAGCGGCAGCACAAACATCAGCGAGCTAAAATTGAGCGCGATCTGATGACCAGCCACTTTCACAATGCCGAGCGGCGACACCAGCAGCGCTACCACGGCAAACAGCGTGACCTCGAAAAACAGCGCCAGCGCGACCGGTAATCCCAGCGTGAACAGGCGCGTCAGGATGGCGCGAGATGGTGGCGACCAGCGGCTATGCATGCGGATATCGCGCATGGCCGGCATGCGCTTCAGCCAGAAGCGCATCACCAGATACATCACCCAGTAAACCGACGCGGTGGCGACGCCACAGCCCACGCCGCCCAGCGCAGGCATACCGAAATGGCCGTAAATAAACACATAGTTCAGCGGAATGTTGGTCAGCAGGCCGAGGAAACCCAGCAGCATCGCCGGCTTGGTCTTCGACAGCCCTTCACACTGATTACGTGCCACCTGGAAAAACAGGTAGCCCGGTGCGCCCCACAACAGCGCGTGCAGATAACCTTCTGCTTTGGCCGCCAGCTGAGGATCAATGTCATGCATGGTGTGAATCAGGTAGCCGGCGTTCCACAGCACCACCATAATCAGCAGCGCCACGCCCGCCGCCAGCCAGTAACCCTGGCGCACCTGTTCTGCGATGCGTTCGCGTCGCCCGGATCCGTTGAGTTGCGCAACGGTTGGCGTCAATGCCAGCAGCAGACCATGACCAAACAAAATGGCGGGAAGCCAGATAGAGGTGCCGACAGCAACGGCGGCCATATCCGTGGCGCTCACCGCACCGGCCATAATGGTATCCACAAATCCCATCGCGGTCTGTGCCACCTGAGCAAGGATGACCGGGATCGCGAGGGCCAGCAATTGACGCGCTTCTGTTAAATACTTCTGCACGTATCACCTGCGTAATTTAAGAAGAGAGCGGGGCGGAATCCCCAAAGAATGCGCGACCTAGTGTAGCGGTAGCCCGCACTTCCGCCAAACATTGATCGCATTTGGCTGCGCCATTTGTGTAAAGTTTGCGCGCCGGCAAATTAAACCTTGCGGCGCAAGCTGTGATAAACTGCCACAAACTTCGCAGAGGCTGAAATTATGTTTACCGGAATTGTGCAGGGCACGGCAGAAATTGTCGCCATTGAAGAAAAAGAGTTGTTCCGCACCCACACCGTGCGCTTGCCTGCTGAGCTGCTGCCCGGCCTGGCGCTGGGCGCCTCGGTAGCGCACAACGGGTGCTGCCTGACGGTGACCGCCATTGACGGCGATCGCGTCAGCTTCGATCTCATCAAAGAGACGCTGCGCATCACCAACCTCGGTGAATTACAGGTTGGTGACATCGTGAATATTGAGCGCGCCGCGAAATTCAGCGATGAAATTGGCGGACACCTGATGTCCGGCCATATTATGACCACCGCCGAAATCTGTAAAATTATCCAGTCAGAGAATAACCGCGAAGTGTGGTTTAAATTACAGGACGCTGAGCAGATCAAATATATTCTGCATAAAGGATTCGTCGGCATCGATGGTATCAGCCTGACAGTCGGTGATGTCACCAAAAGTAAGTTCTGCGTGCACCTGATCCCGGAAACGCTGGAGCGCACCACGCTGGGCGCGAAGAAGCTGGGGCACCGGGTCAATATCGAAATCGATCCGCATACCCAGGCGATTGTCGACACCGTTGAACGTGTGCTGGCGCAGCGTGATGCCGCGGCCGCGCTGGTGGCACAAACGCTGCCGGACGCGGAGTAATCGCGAATAAAAAAGGCGCGGTAAGCGCCTTTTATCCTGGCTCGGAAATTAACGCGCCACGCGCAAACCGCCTTCGGCGCCGCGGCTGAAAACTACCTGCCACAGCTGAATATCCCGCGCGCGAAACGCACCGGCGCAGGCGTTGAGGTAATAGCTGAACATCCGTTCGAAACGCTCGCCATACTTCTCTGCCAGCTGCGGCCATGCCGCCTGAAATCGCTCGTACCAGGCCATCAGCGTGGTGTCATAATCCGCGCCGAAGTTGTGCCAGTCTTCCATGATGAAGTGGGATTCGCTGGCATCGGCGATCTGCCGTACCGACGGTAAACAGCCGTTGGGGAAAATGTATTTATCGATCCACGGGTCGACGTTCATGTCGGTTCTGATCGCCCCAATGGTGTGCAGCAAAAACAGGCCTTCCGGTTTCAGGTTACGATCAACCACATCGAAGTAGGTGGCATAGTTTTTCGGCCCGACGTGTTCGAACATGCCCACCGACACGATGCGGTCAAACTGCTGGTTCAAATCACGGTAATCCTGCAGCAGAATGGTCACATCCAGACCGGCACAGCGCTGCTGCGCCATTTTCTGCTGCTCGGCAGAGATAGTCACGCCATGCACTTTCACCCCGTAATGACGCGCGGCGAATTCCGCCAGTCCGCCCCAGCCGCAGCCGATATCAAGTAGCGTCATGCCCGGCTCAAGCTGCAGCTTGCGGCAGATCATATCCAGCTTGTCCTGCTGTGCCTGCTCCAGCGTTTCCGCGCTTTTCCAGTAGCCGCAGGAGTACTGCATAAACGGATCGAGCATCAGTGAAAACAGGTCGTTGCCAAGATCGTAGTGCTCTTTACCAACAATCCAGGCGCGTTTCTTTGACTGCAGATTGGTGAGGCGCGCCGCAGCAATGCGCAGCGTGTCTTTAAAATGGTGCGGTAACTGCTTATCCAGATGATGTTTCAGCACGCGGTGGAAGAACATATCCAGACGTTCGCACTCCCACCAGCCGTCCATGTAGCTTTCACCGAGGCCCAGCGATCCCTCCTGCAGGACCCGTTTGAAAAAATCCGCATGTCTGACCTGAATATCCCAGGGGCGTGTGCCGTTGATGTGAATGTCCGCCCGCTCCAGTAATTCATGGGCGATACGAAACCATTGGTTTTCTTCAAGGCTCACTTCTTCTATACACGATGAACTCATAGCTTCTCCATCACCTTTCCGATTTGAACCTGAGAAAAAGAATAGTCAAATTCCTCAGGCCTGTGAGAGAACTCACGGAAAATCCGTGCGCCAGATAGCCGACGTATTACAGAGGTATGAATCTGAATAGAAATGTCTGCCACAACTCCGGAGGTGAATATCGTGCAGACGCCATCCCAGCGACAGTGTCGCTAAAAAATACGCTCATTATGTTATTGATTTGTTGCAGAAATGCTGACCTACTGAGTATATGCTCACGCAGGTCAGTATTCAATGGCTTATCGTTAGTTTGCTAACGATAATCGTTGCCTTAGCAATTATCTTCGCAGGGACGGGAAGCGTGAGCAATATCACTTTGTGCGCTGGCGCTGCGCTGCCACAGGAAACCGGCCCAGGCGAGGATCACTGTCGCCACCATGACCAGCGTAGTATGTAACAGCGCCTGCTGCAGACCGGCGGAAACAATCAGGCTGGCGAGGAAGCATAAGCCCAGCTGCAGCAGATTCTGCAGGCCGGCCGCTTTGCCGGTGGCCTGCGGGAACGGGGCGAGGGCGCTGGACACCACAATCGGGTAAATCGCGCCATTGGCCAGCGCCATGCCGCAGAACGGCAGCAGCAGAGCCACCAGCGGCGGCGTAGTCATCAGCGCCACCGCAAACAGGCCCAGAATGCTTAGGCTGTAAATCATCAGCAACCACGGCAGCAGCTGCGCACCCTGAAAGCGATTCAGCAGTGCGCGACAGCTAAATCCGCCCAGCAGGAAGGCGATGGTCTGCGGAATATAGCTCAGGCCAATGTCCGCCGGGCTCAGACCCGCGGCGGCGAGGATAAACGGCGAGCCGGTCAGCCAGGCGAAGAAACTGGCGGAGCAGGCCGCATAAATCAGTACGTTACCGCTGTAAATACGCGTCGCCAGCAGCGTCAGCCAGCCCGGCTGTGGCGCGCTGTCGTGGCGCGCACGCGGCGCGCTGGCCAGTTTCAGCGTGCCGAACAGCAGCACCAGCGTCACCAGCGTGAGCGCGACGAAGATGGCGCGCCAGTGAAAATGGGCCATCAGCCAGGCGCCCAGCAGCGGCGCCAGCGCCGGTGACAGCGCCACCAGCGGCATAATCGTGGCAAACACTTTGTTGGCTTTGGCCTGCGGATAGCGATCAACCACCAGCGCCTGCCAGCTCACCGCTGCGGCGCACACGCCTACCGCCTGCACAAAACGCAGCGCCAGCATCAGCCAGACGTTAGTCACCCACAGCATGGCAAGACAGCTCAGCGCAAACAGGCTCAGGCCCGCCAGCAGAATGGGTTTACGGCCGAAGCGGTCCGACAGCACGCCCCACAGCACCTGCGCACAGGCAAAGCCGCCCAGAAACAGGCTCAGGCTGGCGCTGATGGTGCCCGGTGCGGAAGCAAAGTCGCGCTGCATGGCGCCGAAGGCGGGTAAATACATATCGGTGGCCAGAAAGCCGAGCATGCTCAGCACGGCAAGGTAAGGCAGAAATCCTTTGGATGACAGCATGGTTTTTCTCATTCGGCAGGTTGAACGGCGGGGAGTGTAAAAGGGTGCAGCGGGCTTTGTGAAACGCTAATATTTGCAGGGTGCTGTTAAAATTTTTGATGGGAAAACTATGTGGTCGGAATATGCACTTGAGGTGGTGGACGCGGTAGCGCGCACCGGCAGTTTTAGCGCGGCGGCGCAGGAGCTGCACCGCGTGCCCTCTGCCATCAGCTATACCGTGCGCCAGCTGGAAGGCTGGCTGGCGGTACCGCTGTTTGAGCGGCAGCATCGCGAAGTGGTGCTGACGGCAGCAGGCGAGCATTTTGTGCGTGAAGGGCGTTCTGTTATCAAAAAAATGCTGGCCACGCGCCGCCAGTGTCAGCAGCTGGCTAATGGCTGGCGCGGTCAGCTCAGTATCGCGGTAGATTGCATCGTCAAACCGCAGCGCACCCGCCAGCTGGTAAAGGATTTTTACCGCCATTTCCCCGATATGGAGCTGATCATCAGCTACGAAGTATTTAACGGCGTGTGGGACGCGCTGGCTGATGGTCGTGTCGATGTGGCGATTGGCGCCACCCAGGCCATTCCGGTCGGCGGCCGCTTCGCCTTTCAGGATATGGGCGCGCTCAACTGGCGCTGCGTGGTGAGTCCGCAGCATGCGCTGGCCCACAGTCCGCAGCTGGACGACGAAACCCTGCGCGCCTGGCCGTCGCTGGTGCTGGAAGATACGTCGCGCGCGCTGCCGCGCCGCATGACGTGGACGCTGGATAACCAGCGGCGGCTGGTGGTGCCGGAGTGGGAAACCGGGCTGGATTGCCTGCAGGCTGGATTGTGCGTGGGCATGGTGCCGGGACACCTGGCGCGCCCGCTGCTGGACAGCGGCGCGCTGGTGGAGCTGGCGTTGCCGCAGCCGTTTCCGGACAGCCCGTGTTGCGTCAGCTGGTCTGAGCAGCGCGCGTCACCGGCGCTGGCGTGGTTACTGGAATATCTGGGCGATGCGGAGACGCTGAACCACGAGTGGCTCAGCGAGAAGGTGGCTTAACGGCGGTAATCGCGGAACGGGCCATCGGCCACGGAGCGGCGCTCAATCAGCGTGGGCTGCACTTCAATGGTCTGCGGCTCTTCGCGTTTGCTGGTGATGCGGTCCAGCAGCATCTCCAGTGCCTTTTCCCCCAGCTGCGCTTTCGGCTGGTGCACGGTTGTCAGCGCCGGGGTGAAGTAGCGCGCGTTGCGCACATTGTCATAGCCAATTACCGAAATATCCTGCGGCACGCGCAGTCCCATCTCGTCGGCCGCGCAAATCGCGCCCATCGCCATGATATCGCCGCCGCAGAACACCGCCGTCGGGCGCTGTTTCTGGTTCAGGATCTGCTGCATTGCCTGATAACCTGACTCCGGTTCGAAGTCACCCTGCACAATCCACTCGGGACGGACGCTGATGCCCGCTTCCTGCATCGCCTGCAGAAAACCCGCATGACGGCCGCCACCGGTGTTGCGCTCCATCTGGCCAGGGATAGCACCGATATCGCGATGGCCGCGCTCAATCAGGTATCGCCCGGCGAGGTAACCGCCGTGGAACGCATTGTCCTGCACGGTATCGGTAAAGTCCCCGCGCGATTCGCCCCAGTCCATGACCACCATCGGGATATTGCGGTTCTCTTCCAGCATCTGCAGCAGATCGTCGGGATATTCGGAGCACATGACCAGCAGGCCATCGACGCGCTTTTGCGCCATCATTGACAAATAGGCACGCTGTTTTTGCAGATCGTTATGCGCGTTGCCAAGAATCAGCGTGTAACCACGCTCAAAGCAGTGATTCTCCACGGCTTCAATAATTTCGGCGAAGTAGGGCGCTTCGCTGGAGGTCGCCAGCAGGCCCAGCGTCTTGGTGTGATTCACCTTCAGGCTGCGGGCCACCGCGCTCGGTGAGTAGTGCAGCGCTTTAATCGCTTCCCATACGGCGTTACGCGTCTCTTCCGCGACAAAACGCGTTTTGTTGATGACATGCGAAACCGTGGTGGTTGAGACCCCGGCGCGTTTCGCCACATCTTTAATGGTTGCCATGAAAATGGTACTCCTGGGCTTATCGCAACTTACTGATAAGTATATTGTTAAACGTTTGCGTCTGCTAATGGTTTTGCGCCCTGAATATCAGGGCTAATCTGCTTAATCGGGCAGGAAAACATCCTTCAGCAGGCTGTCAATGCAGCATGCGCTAAATCTGTTGCGCAACGAAAGGCGGCGATTCTAGCAAGCCGGGGCGGATAACACGAGATTTTTGCCCATCACTGTGCGAAAATTATTTAACCATGCAAACTGTGTGACTAAGGAGTTGTGATGAGTACCGATTTAAAACTGGCATTGACCACCACCGCCGCTGCTCTGCTGATGATTATTGCCTTTAGCTTTACCGCCATTCTGCATTAATAAAAAAGCCGGTGCTGCTGAACAGCCACCGGCTTTTTTGTTGCGCAACGCTGAGCTTAGCGCACGGTTTTCGGCGTCATCATACGGCGTGCGCCAACGTAATGCTTCTGCCAGTAATCCTCGCCCAGCGCGCTAATCTGGATATCCTTACCGGTGCGCGGAGACTGAATGAATTTACCATTGCCCAGATAAACCCCGACATGGTCGGCGGTGCCGCGGTTGTTGATGCGGAAGAACACCAGATCGCCTTTCTCCAGCATCTCGCGCTTGATCGGCGCGGCGTCGCGCAGGTGATACATCTCATTGGCGGTACGGGGAAATTTAAACTTCACCAGATCTTTGTAGGCGTACCACACTAAACCACTGCAGTCGAAACCGGTGTGCGGTGAGGTGCCTCCCCACTGATACGGTTTACCCAGCTGGCCCATCAGTTTCGTCATCGCGGTTTCACGTGCTTTTTGATAGCGCAGGCGGTGGGCTTTGCTCATTTTAATGCCGCTCAGCTGCTGCACTTCATCATCAACGGCAACGTCACGCGATTTTTTCGCCAGCCGCTGATGACCATATTTTTTCGCACTGAGCTTAAGTGAGGATTTGCGCTGGGTGGTGTGCTGAAGTACCGTTTCGCTTTTGTGCTGTTTTTTCAGCCTGAACTTCTGTACCGACGTCAGGCGTGACTTTTTGCTGGTGGTTTTCACCGGGCGTCGTTTGCGACGCTCATCGTCACGCGCGTTCTTTTTCTCCGCTTTCTGCAAACTGGCATTAACCGGCGCATGCGGAGAAGCCGCCGCCACATTAAAGAACAGTTGGGCAAAAGCCAGTATGAAAAGCGTAATCAGTAAACGCATAGTCCGGTTACAGGTTAAGCCGTCGGCAGAAAGCCAGACCGCGGTAAAGTTAGAAAAATCTGATCGACGATCAGCACCGGGGCAATTCTAATCCACTTTTTTTGCAAAAGGTAAGGTCTTTTTCCATTAATCTGTCACGGTACTGAAAGTGGGGCAAAAATGAGCGATTTCAGCTGTTTAACCCAGCGGAATTATTGCTAATTATTAATTGATTAATGCTTATTAATGATATGAAAATGTTATTCGTGGCGCGCGAACTTAACAAACATGGCGATATGCGCCGGCTAAGGCAAAATCCCGTTTTCAGTCGCGGGGCGAAGTCGCTACAATAAACAAACACGAAGTGAAGGATTAAGGAAGGCAAAAATGAGTACTGTTGAAAAAATTCAGCGCCAGATCGCAGAAAACCCGATCCTGCTGTACATGAAAGGTTCGCCAAAACTGCCAAGCTGCGGTTTCTCTGCGCAGGCGGTACAGGCGCTGTCTGCCTGTGGTGAGCGCTTTGCGTACGTAGACATTCTGCAAAATCCGGATATCCGCGCTGAGTTACCGAAATACGCCAACTGGCCAACTTTCCCGCAGCTGTGGGTGGATGGCGAGCTGGTCGGCGGCTGTGACATCATCGTTGAGATGTTCCAGCGCGGCGAACTGCAACCGCTGATCAAAGAGACCGCTGAGAAGCACAAAGAAGCAGAATAAGAAAAAGGCCGACAGCAGTGTCGGCCTTTTTTTTGGCTGCGGTCTGACGGGCCTCAGGCTGAGGCATCGTCTTCGGCCGGCTCTTCACTCACCGCCAGCGGCCAGCCGCCGAGGCGTTTCCAGCGATTTACCAGTTCGCAAAACAGCGTGGCGGTCTGTTCGGTATCGTACAGCGCCGAGTGCGCCTGAGTGCTGTCAAAATCTATCCCCGCCGCTTTACAGGCCTTCGCCAGTACCGTTTGTCCCAGCACCAGCCCGCTCAGCGCGGCGGTGTCAAAGGTGGCGAACGGGTGAAACGGGTTACGCTTCATGCCGGTGCGCTCTGCCGCCGCCATCAGAAAATTATGATCAAAGGTGGCATTGTGCGCCACGATAATCGCCCGGTTACAGCCGCTGTCTTTGGTGCCTTTACGCACCATTTTGAAAATGGCGTGCAGCGCCTCATATTCACTCACCGCGCCGCGCAGCGGATTGCTGGGGTCGATGCCGGTAAACGCCAGCGCTTCGGGATTGAGAATCGCCCCTTCGAACGGCTCCACGTGGAAATGCAGGGTTTCATCGCGGTGCAGCCAGCCATCCTCATCCATTTTTAACGTGGTGGCGGCGATTTCCAGCAGCGCATCGGTTTGCGCATTAAAACCGGCGGTTTCAACGTCAATCACCACAGGATAAAAACCACGGAAGCGTTGATGGAGAGCGTTTAAGGCGTTCGATTCAGACATCAGGATCTCATTGCAGGAAATGGGGCAGCGCGCATTATGGCAAAAATCGGCGCAGGGTGCAGCAGGAGAGGGAAGTCAGCCCGCAAATTAGCAGGCTGACTAACGGCATTAGTTGCCGAGGCCGTGACCGGCGTGTTTGTTTTCGATCAGCTCGATTTTGTAGCCGTCCGGATCTTCCACGAAAGCGATGATGGTGCTGCCGCCTTTTACCGGGCCGGCTTCACGCGTGACGTTACCGCCCGCCTGACGGATGCGGTCGCAGGTCGCCGCGACATCATCCACGCCCAGCGCAATGTGGCCGTAGGCATTGCCGAGGTCATATTTATCCACGCCCCAGTTGTAGGTCAGCTCAATGACCGCACCTTCGCTCTCTTCGGTGTAACCCACGAAAGCCAGGGTGTATTTGTATTCGGTGTTTTCGCTCTGACGCAGCACGCGCATGCCCAGCACGCGGGTGTAAAAATCGATGGAGCGCTGCAGATCGCCAACGCGTAACATAGTGTGAAGTAAACGCATAACATCCTCTTTTCAAAAGTCATCAGGGAACCCGCTTAGTATAGCGAGGGAATGCCCTGAAGAAAGCACGCGGCCGCACATCCGCTGCGGCCGCGTTTGACTTACAGTGTCGGGTAGTCGGTGTAACCTTCCGCGCCGCCGCCGTAGAAGCTCTCCGGGCGCTGCGGGTTAAGCGGTGCATCCTGCTGCAGGCGCGCTACCAGGTCCGGGTTGGCGATGAAGTCACGGCCAAAGGCCACCGCGTCAATCAGGCCACGCGCAATCAGATCGTCCGCTTTTTCCACGGTGTAGGCACCGGCACCGATAATCACGCCCGGGAAGGCGGCACGCACTTTCTGGCGGAACTCATCGGTGTAAGGCTTACCGCCCGCCCAGTCTGGCTCAGACAGGTGCAGGTAGGCGAGGCCGCGCTTGCCCAGTTCGCTGATGTACCACAGTGCCGCTTCTTCTTCATCCGGACCGTTTTCCAGATTCTGGAAGGCGCCGATTGGCGAGATACGGATACCGATGCGATCGGCTGACCAGTTAGCAATTGCCGCATCGACCACTTCCAGCGCGAAACGGCCGCGCTTCTCAATCGAACCGCCGTATTCATCGGTACGCTGGTTAGAACCCGGTGCGAGGAACTGATGCATCAGATAGCCGTGCGCAGAGTGCAGTTCCAGCAGATCAAAGTCGGCGTCGCGCGCATTGGCTGCCGCCTGACCGAAGTCTTTAACGATCTGCTGAATTTCTGCCACGCTCAGTTCACGCGGCATGGAGGTATCTTCACGGTATACGCTGCCGTCGGCGGCGCGCAGCGAGGTGCGGGTGCCAGCGGCGATCGCGGACGGTGCAACCGGCGCTTTGCCATCCGGCTGCACGCTATTATGCGAGATGCGGCCGGTGTGCCACAGCTGAACGGCGCTGTGACCGTGCGCGGCGTGAATACCTTCGTTAATCATTTTCCACGCAGCAATCTGCTCCGCGGTGTGTAAACCCGGCGCACCGGCGTAGCCTTTCGCCTGGAACGAAACCTGGGTGGCTTCGGTAATGATCAGACCCGCGCTGGCGCGCTGCTGATAATACTCCGCCATCAGCGGGGTAGGAATATCGCCCGGTTCAATGCTGCGCAGACGCGTCAGCGGCGCCATAAAGACACGGTTAGGTACGGTAATCGCGCCCACTTTCAGCGGGGTGAACAGCTGTTTACTCGCCATGATGACTCCTGTAATAGACCGGTCGTCTAGAAATTGCCGTTTTTAAAAATCAGCGGTGATTAAGCCACTGTTCGATGGTGTCGAGCGCCAGGCTAATCGGCCCGGGCTCACGTGAAATCTTGCTCTGCAGGCTGGCACCCAGCCACAGCAGATAACAGCGTTGCGCCAGCTGCTGCGGGCTTTGCCCATAGGGCAGCGGCTGTTCGGCTGCGACCTCCGTCAGACAGCGTGCGTAAGCCGCCGTGATGGCCGTAGCACCGCGCTGCAGCGCATCGCGCATCGGCTCTGACAGATCGCACACTTCGCCGGAAAGCTTAACGCCCAGACAGCCGACGATGTGACCCTGCTCAATAAACAGCCGTTCCGCGTAGCGAAAATGCTGCAGTAAGCGTTCGCGTGCAGTAACGCCGGGCTGGGTCAGCTGCTGTTCAACCTGCTGCTGATAGTTGACGAAATAGCGCTCCAGCAGCGCCACACCGAACGCTTCTTTTGAGCGGAAGTAGTGATAAAACGAGCCTTTCGGCACTTCCGCCAGCGCCAGCATTTCGCTCAACCCCATGCCGGTGAAACCGCGCTGCAGGCAGACCTGCTCGCCGGTGGCGAGCAGATGTTCACGGGTTTCGTTGCGTTGCACTGTCTTATTCATGGCAGGCAGAGTATTAGACCAGTCGGTCTAATGCAATCCTCAGGCGCGATTCTGGCACGATTTGATCATATCCAGCTGTGGCTGATACTGCTGCGTCTGGATATTGAACAGGCCGAGCACCGTGTGGAACAGATTATCCTGCGACACCGCTGTCTCTGTCGCCTGCTGGCGCAGACAGGCCTGATCAATATGATACGCCGCGGCGTAGCCCGGCGACATCCACAGCAGCAGCGGGATGTGCGTCTGCTGCGACGGCGCAAACAGGTACGGCGCACCGTGCAGATACATGCCGTGTTCGCCCAGCGATTCGCCATGGTCAGACAGGTACACCAGCGCCACGTTAAAGCGATCGCTCAGGCCCTTCAGCTTATCGATGGTGCGACTCAGCATATCGTCGGTATACAGCAGCGAGTTATCGTAGGTGTTGACCAGCGCCTGGTGATCGCAATCCTGTATCTGATTGCTGTCGCAGGTCGGCGTAAAGCGCTGGAACGCGGCCGGATAGCGCTTAAAGTAAGCCGGACCGTGGCTGCCCATCTGGTGCAGTACGATGATGCCGTCATTATGCAGGCTGTCGACATAGTTATCAAAACGATGCAGCAGGACGTCATCGAGGCAGAAGCCATCGTGGCAGTACTGCGGCAGCTGCCACTGCGTCATATCGGTATGCGGCACGCGGTCACAGGCACCCTTGCAGCCGCCGTCGTTTTCGCGCCACAGCACGCTGACTCCGGCATGGGCCAGCACATCCAGCACGCCTTCCTGATGATGGGCGAGGTTCGCGTCATAGTGCTCGCGCGGCATATTCGAGAACATGCACGGCACCGAAATGGCGGTTTCCGTGCCGCAGGAGCTGGCGTTGGGATAATAAATCACCTGCTGCTTTTTCAGCTGTGGGTTGGTGTCGCGCGCATAGCCGCCGAGGGAGAAGTTCTCCGCGCGCGCAGTTTCACCGACCACCAGCACCACCAGCGTCTTTTTCGGCTCGGCGGTGATTAGCGGACCTTTCTTCGCATCTTCGCCAATCTTTACCAGCGCCTGGCTGCCCTGCAGATAGCGCTGATCGACATAATGGCCGGTGCCACTGACAATATTGGCTGGGGTGATCATCTTCACCAGGCCTTTGTTATTGCGGATTAGCGAAGCATAGTCTTTGTAGAACAGCACAGCCATCAGCAGAATCACCAGTACGGCACCGAGCGCACTGGCGAGGCGCTGCAGCAGGTTCCACCACCAGCGCTGGCGATTGCTGATGCGGACGCTGCACACCAGCGCGATCGGAAGAATGCCCATCAGCAGCATCCAGATGACATAGTTGCGGCTCATCAGCGCGCCGGTTTCCTGCGCATTCGACTCAAACACGTTTTCGATCATGTTGGTGTCGATGACCGTACCAAAGCTGTGCATAAAGTAGTTGGCGGCGGCGCTGGCGAGAATAAGCACAATCAGCAGCGGTTTGCGTATCCACGGCCAGGCCAGCAGCGAAAAGAGCAGATAAAACGCCGCGACCAGCACCACCGGCATGCTGGCGGCGAACAGATAATCATGCACGCGGGTGTAGGGAATAATTTCCCACGCGCGCAGTAAAAACAGGGCATTGAGGACAAAAGCAAAGAACAACGCGGCCAGTAAATTAAAACTGTTGTCGTGACACTGTAACTTAGAGATCAGTTTCATGGAGACTCATCGGAATAACGGAATATGACAATCGTATGAATTGAAGATGAGGAAAACCTTAACCGCGTCTCCTTACCTGATTGATTCCCTGACTATCGCCACGGTCACGGAAGCTGGCGTGGTTGTCGCCGTGTACAGTACCAGTAATAACGGTTTATGCCTTGCACTATGTCACTAAGCTGTTATCAATAAGAGTGGATAGGTTCATTGCGGAGGTGATGTGGCTGAGCAATTAGAGTTTTTTCCGGTTCCGAGCCCCTGTCGTGGTATCTGCCAGAGCGATGCGCGCGGCTATTGCCGTGGCTGTCTGCGCAGCCGGGAGGAGCGCTTCAACTGGATGAAATTCAGCGATGCGCAAAAACGCGAGGTGCTGCGCCTGTGTCGTCAGCGCCTGTTGCGCCTGCAGCGTCAGCAAAAAGTGGATGAAAATCCTGATCCACAGCAACCGGAGCTGTTTTAAGAAAACGCGGCGTACGCATTTGGTTATACTCGCGCTTTCGCTATTGCGCAGAAGGGAGTTTAACCATGTTACAACCGCAATCTATTGCCCCGCAGGGACCCGCTTTTTCGCCGCTGATCGCCGGTTACTGGCGGCTGATGGAGTGGGGCATGACGCCACAGCAACTGGTGCAGTTCATTGAGCATCATCTGGCATTGGGCATCACCACCGTTGACCACGCCGACATCTATGGCGACTATCGCTGTGAAGCCGCGTTCGGCGAAGCGCTGCGCCTGGCACCGCAGCTGCGTCAGCAACTGCAAATCGTCACCAAGTGCGGCATTGCCACCCGCGCGAAACCGGAACATAAAATCGGTCACTACATCACCGAAGCCAGCCACATCCTGCACAGTGCGGAAAATTCCCTGCGCCACTTTGCCACCGATTATCTCGATCTGCTGTTGATTCACCGTCCGGATCCGTTAATGGATGCGGATGAAATCGCCGACGCCTTCCTGCAGCTGCATCAGAGTGGCAAGGTGCGTTATTTTGGCGTCTCCAACTTTACCGCTGCGCAGTTCACGCTGCTGCAATCCCGTCTGCCGTTTAGCCTGGTCACCAATCAGCTGGAAATCTCAACGCTGGAGCAGTCGGCGCTGCTCGACGGCACGCTCGACCAGTGTCAGCAGACGCGTATGCGCCCAATGGCGTGGTCGTGCCTCGGTGGCGGCCGCCTGTTTAACGATCCGCACTACCAGCCGCTGCGCGATGAGCTGGAACAGGTGCGTCAGGAGATCGGTGCCAGCAATATCGAGCAGGTGGTCTATGCCTGGGTAATGAAGCTGCCCAGTCGTCCGCTGCCGATTATCGGTTCCAGTAAAACCGCGCGCGTCAGCGACGCAGTGAAAGCCTGTGAACTGACGCTGGATCGTCAGCAGTGGTTCCGTATTCGCAAGGCGGCACTCGGCTACGATGTGCCCTGAAGCGTAAATCTGCGTCAAACTACGGCAGCCTGGGCAAAAGCGGTCCAGGCTTAGAGGGAATCTGAACCGTAAGGAGACGTTATGAAAAAAACCATTATGGCCGTGCTGACGCTGGCGTGTGCTGCCGGTGCACACGCGGCGTCAGAAGACGTGACGCTGCATCAGGTGACGGCGCAGGGTATCGGTGAGTCGATCGGTAAGGTGACCATCAGCGAAACCCCGTATGGTCTGCAGTTCGCGCCGGCGCTGAGCGGGCTGAAACCCGGCATTCACGGCTTCCACGTCCACGCCAAAGGCAGCTGTGAGCCCGGCGAATCCGCCGGCAAAACCGTGGCGGCCGGCGCGGCGGGCGGTCACCTCGACCCGCACAACAGCGGCAAGCACCTCGGTCCGTACGCTGACGGTCACCTCGGCGATTTGCCCGCGCTGTATGTCACCGACGACGGCAAAGCCAGCTATCCCGTGGTGGCGCCCCGTCTGAAATCGCTGAGCGAGATCAAAGGCAAAGCATTGATGGTGCATGTCGGCGGCGATAACCATGCAGACCATCCGCAACCGCTTGGCGGTGGCGGGGCACGTCTGGCCTGCGGCGTGATCTGACTACCGAGCGGCGACGGGCCTGACCCGCCGCCGCCGCGCAGAAAAATTCTGACCCATTTTCCTGCTACTCAGCGGCAACATTCCATCCTATGATGTTGATTCAGGAACGGAACCGCTCAGGGGCAGGCATGAAAACGCGTGGGATTTTGCTGTTGTGTTTAGCGCTGGTGGGCTGCGATCGCCCGAATGATACCCAGCTGCGACTGGAGGCCAGCCGTCAGCTGCAGCGTGATATAGATACCAATCCGCTGCGCGCCAGTTGTGAAAATATTGCCCGCGGCCGCGAATGGCTGACGCAGCATACCCTGCAGCGGCTGCAAGCCAAAGGCTGTCAGAACGTCCTGCGCAGCGCCACCGAAACCAATTTCACCCATACCGAAATCCGCCGTCACAGCATCACCGTGGTGTGCGGCGGCATTCAGGGCACCAGTTTTACCGGCAGCACGCTGGCACGGCGCTTTATCTACTCGTCGGATGAGAAAGCGCTGGTGATCGAACCGATGTCCGAGCAGGATAAAACCCGCTTTGAAGGGCAGAAGACCCTGCAGCAGTTGCACGATGACTTTGATCGTCAGTTTACCCAATACTGTGAATGATCAATCCGGCACCGCCTGACGCAGCTGCGCCAGCGAACAGCGCAGGCGCCACAACATACCCGCCAGGGTATTCGCGTCGCTCTCCGGCTGCCCCTGAAGCTGATCAATGGCCTGCTGCAGCGTATCCAGCGCGGTCTGCAGCGAGTCGTGACGCACACCGCGCAAACTCATAATACGCTGCAAGTCCTGCAGACTGCTGTCGCGCAGCTGCGCCAGCGCCGGTGAGCGGGGTTGCCAGGCGCGCAGCTGCCAGACAATGTGCGAACAGTTCAGCAGCACCACGCCCCAGCGCAGCAGCCACAGGCGCGCCTGCTCATCACGGCTGTGGCTCAGCTGGCTGATGTGATGATAAATCTGCGATTCAAACCGGCTTTCACTCAGGCGCGGCTGGCGACGTAGCTGATCGAGAAAAGCGTGGCGCAGCGCCCGGATATGGCGCCGGCTGCGGCGCGCATCAGAACCCGGCTGTAACACCTGAAACGCCAGCCACGCCAGCAGGACGCCACACACTTTTGCCAGGTTATCGTTAAGGAAGCTCTGGAAATCCCAGTCTGGCGGATTACTTACCGCGATAAACGATCCCATAAACACAATAAACTGGCCCCAGAGCGCGGCGCGTTTCTTCTGCTGCAGCTTAAACAGTTGCAGCGTCAGCAGCAGCGGGAACAGCAGCAGCAAAAACTGCCACAGCGCGCTGATTTGTACCATCAGACCAAACTGCAGCACAAAGCTGAACAGCGACAGCCACAGCAGCGTTTTCAGCAGCAGCGACACGCTGCCGCCGGGCGAAGGCGATGACGAGTAAAGCACGCAGGCAATAGCGGTAAGCGTCAGCGCGGCGGCGCCAGCGTCCCACTGGGTCCCGATCCAGAACGCGCAGCCCAGCATGATCACGCTAAACGTGCGCAGCGCACTCCAGCCAGCTTCGGCACTGTCGCTGGCACGTGCCAGTGCCGGCGCGTACGGTGGCTGGAAACGGGTGTCAGCCTCGGCGCGCTCAATCAGGCGAATCCAGCGCTCCACATTCAGCCACACCCAGCAGAAGTAGCGCAGCCGCTGGACAAAAGCACGCTGGCGGAAATCACCGTGCACGTCCGGCGTGATGCTGCGCAGAATCTGCGCCAGCCGGTATTTATCACACTGCGGCTGCGCCAGTTCGTGCAGCAGCTGTTGCATTGCGCTGTACAGCGCCGGCGGCGCGTCGGGCCAGTTAAGCAGCATGCGCCGCAGGCTGGAGAGCACGCTGGTCAGGCGCAGCTGCTGATGCAGCACGTAGTTAAGCACGTTATTTTGCCGGCGGAAGCGATAGTGGCTCCAGAAGGCCTGAATGCGCAGCAAATTCATGGTAAGGATCTGGCTGATCACCGTTTCGTGGGCGGTGCGCACATTTTCCGTGCTGCTCTGCTGCAACAGCAGCACCGCGTGGTCAAGCAGGCGGGTGTGCATCTGGCGCAGCGATAGCATCAGTGCGCTGCCGTCCGAAGTGCTGGGCAGGATCATCATCATCAGCCCGGCACAGAGAATCCCGACGATCACTTCGCACACGCGCGCCTGGGTGATGTCCCACAGCTGGCTGACGTCGCTAACGTTGACGCTGCTGAAGGCGATAATCGCGGCGGTGTAACCGGCCAGTGAAAAGGCGTAGGCCACATTGTTTTGAAAATGGCTGGCGACCCAGGTGCAGAGCGCCAGCCAGCCGGCCATGAAAAAGGCAAACAGCCACGGTTCGTTGAGCGTATGGCCGGCAATCAGCAGCGCGGCGCTGGCACCGAGCAGGCTGCCGACGATGCGGCCCAGGCTTTTGCTGATGGCACCGCCGACGGTGGGGAAACTCACCACCGCGGCGGACGTCATGGCCCAGTAAGGCTGATCCAGCTGCAGCGCATACGCCAGAGTGAGCGCCAGACACATCGCGATAGCGTTACGCAACGCATAGCGCCACTCGCCGCCGGTTGCCTTTATCCACGGCAGATTGTGCCAGGCCAGCCACTGCAGATTCATGCCGGCCTCAGTGCGCGACAGAGATGGTGCAGGTGGTACCGGCCACCAGCGGCACATTATCCGGTACCGCGTTTAGCCGGATACGCACCGGGACGCGCTGCGCCAGCCTGACCCACGGCACGTTGGGTTTGATATCGGGCACCAGACCGCCGTCGCTGGCGATGCTTTGATCGTAAATGGCACGTCCGATGCTCTCCACCTGGCCCTGCAGTCGTGCGCCGTTGCTATACAGCACGATTTGCGCCGCCGCGCCGGGCTGGATATGGCGCAGTTTGGTCTCTTCGAAATAGCCCATCACATAGTAAGAGTGGCTGTCGACCAGCGCGAACAGTGGCGTACCGGCGGTCGCGTAATTGCCGGCACGCAGCGTCAGGTTACTGACCCAGCCGTCGGTCGGGGCCGTCACCGTGGTTTGCTGCAGGTTCCAGCGCGCCTGATCGAGCATCGCCTGTGCGGCTTTCGCTGTGGCGGCCGCCGCATTCGCGTTGAGGCGCGCCGCGTCCATATCTTCAGCGGAGATCACGTTACGCGGCAGGCTGGCACGGCGATCCGCCTCATGCTGCGCTTTGGCGAGGTCGGCCTGCGCCTTCGCCAGCTGGGCCTGCGCATTGGCCAGCGCAATCTGCCACGGCACCGGATCCAGCGTCAGCAGCACCTCGCCTTTATGCACGAACTGATTGTCGCGCACGGCCAGCGTGCTGATGCGGCCGGAAACCTCGGGCGTCACGTCCACCAGTTCAGCGCGCACTTTGCCATCGCGCGTCCACGGGGCCTGCATGTAGTAGTTCCACATCCACCAGCCTGCGAGCAGCGCCAGGGCAAACACCACAAGGGTAGAAAAGTACTTAAAGGGGTTGAATTTCATGGTGATTTATCCGAGGCTCAGTATCCACAGTGCGCCGCTCACGCACAGAACAAACAGTGAGAGATCCATTAAGGTGGGGTGCCAGACATCGCCGGAGTAGATCCAGCCGCGCAGCAGCGGATGAATCAGCAGCCAGAAAAAGAAGCCCAGCAGCACCGCTTTGAACAGCGGCGGGAAGAACAGTGAGGCACCGAATACCAGATCGGTCAGCGGCGCCGTCGCGGTGAGCGCAAAGATTGACACGTGGCATCATCCTTTTTACCCGGGCACGGTTAAATCAAGTGTAGACAGCGGGCGTGCCGTCTGGCCCGGGATTTGTAATTTGTCCTGTAAACTCGCAGAATAGTGTAAAATCTGGCTTGATAGCTAGCAAGCTAATTATAAGGAGATGAAATGGATACGCCGCTTGGAACAGATCTGTCTCGCCTGGTGCGCATCTGGCGCGCGTTGATCGACCAGCGTCTGAAGCCGCTTGAGTTGACACAAACCCACTGGGTGACGTTGCACAATATTCATCAACTCCCGCCAGAGCAGTCGCAGATTCAGCTGGCGAAAGCCATCGGTATTGAGCAGCCGTCGCTGGTGCGTACGCTGGATCAGCTGGAAGAGAAGGGGCTCATCACCCGCGCCACCTGCGCTAACGATCGCCGCGCCAAGCGCATTAAGCTGACCCGTCAGGCTGAGCCGATCATTGAGCAGGTTGAAAACGTGATAGACGCGACGCGTGACGACATCCTCTCCGGCATCAGCCTGGAAGAGATCAATCAGATGGTGACGCTGATTGCCCGGCTGGAAAAAAACATTCTCGAGTTGCAGAACCGCGAGAAATAAAAAAACCGACGCACTGGCGTCGGTTTTTTTTATCTGTGCGCTTAGCGCGGAGAGACGGTGACCTGGCTTCCGTTGGAGGCCATCACCACGCGCTGGCCGACCGAGTAACGGCTGGCGGACTGCTTCTGCACCACCATAATGGTATTGCCGTCATCCTTACGGATCTCCAGCTCTACGCCGTCAGATTTGTTGAGCGCACCCTGCACGCCCTGACCGGCTACGCCGCCCAGTACCGCACCGCCGGCTGTTGCCAGACTGCGCCCCGCGCCGCCCCCGATGGTGTTACCGAGGAAACCACCCAGCACCGCACCGCCAATGGCACCGATCACATTACTGTCATCGCCGCCCTGAATTTTTACCGGACGCACGGATACCAGCGTACCGTATGAGACGCTTTGAACCTGCTTGGCTTCGCTGGCGCTGTAAACATCGCCGGAAAGGGTATCGTTATTAACACAGCCAGCCAGCGTGATACCCGCCAGGGCTACGGCTACGAAACGCTTAATCATGAGAAAGCTCCTTAATGCAAAAAAACGCCATATTCTCGTCCTGTACTGCAACAGTATAAGTCAGAAAATGGTCAATTGACGCGATGTCCGAACAATATGCGGCTGGGCCGAAGCATAGACCACCGCCCATCAACAAAAATTCAATTGCCGGATGAAAATAGTTTGCTGCCGGAATGCGTGTCGCAGCGCAGTTGAAAAGCGGAAATTTATCATAGAATTAGCCCCGGTAATTTGCCAGGCTAAACACAGATGCATTGCAGGCCCGCAAACGGGTAAGGAAGCGCTATGAAATCAGGACGCTATATCGGCGTGATGTCCGGCACCAGCCTGGACGGCGTAGACGTCGTGCTGGCCGCGATCGACCAGCATATGGTGGCGCAACAGGCCAGCTACTGCCATCCCATCCCGCTGGCGCTGCGTCAGCAGGTGCTGGAAATTTGTCAGGGACAGACGCTGACGCTGTCGCAGCTCGGTCAGCTTGATACCCGGCTCGGCCAGCTGTTTGCGGAAGCCGTACTGACGCTGATGCAGCAGCAGGCGCTGGAGGCCAGCGATATCATGGCAATTGGCTGCCACGGCCAGACGGTGTGGCACGAACCGCAGTCGGCGGCACCGAATACGCTGCAAATTGGCGACAATAACCAGATTGCTGCTGCGACCGGCGTCACGGTGGTGGGCGATTTTCGCCGCCGTGACATGGCGCTGGGCGGCCAGGGCGCACCGCTGGTACCGGCTTTTCACCAGGCGTTGCTGATGGACAGCGTTGAACGGCGCATGGTGCTGAATATTGGCGGCATCGCCAATCTGTCGCTGCTGATCCCCGGTCAGCCGGTGCGCGGCTTTGATACCGGGCCAGGCAATATGCTGATCGATGCGTGGATCTGGCGCCACAAAGGCCTGCCGTTTGATAAAGATGCCGGCTGGGCGCGCAGTGGCCAGGTCGTGCCCGCGCTGCTGGAGCAGATGCTCGGCGATCCGTGGTTTGCGCTGCCGCCACCCAAAAGCACCGGTCGGGAATACTTTAACCTGGGCTGGGTAGAACAGCAGCTGCAGCGCTTCCCGGCGCTGGCCCCGCAGGATGTGCAGGCAACGCTGTGCGAGCTGACCGCGCTGACCATTGCCCATCAGGTTCAGCTCAACGATGGCTGCGATCGTCTGCTGGTGTGCGGCGGCGGCAGTCGCAATCCGCTGCTGATGGCGCGGCTGGCCGCGCATCTGTCCGGCACTGAGGTGGGCACCACCGATCAGGCCGGTATCAGCGGTGATGATATGGAGGCGCTGGCCTTTGCCTGGCTGGCGTTCCGCACCCTGTCCGGGCTGCCGGGCAATCTGCCGGCGGTGACCGGCGCGCGCGAAATGAGCGTGCTGGGCGCCATCTATCCCGCCAATTCCCACGCAATACGTTAAGGAGCAAACATGAAGAAGATGATCGTGCTGGCCGGCACCCTGACCTTACTCAGTGGCTGTGGTATCTGGCATAAACCCGCACCCGCGCCAGAGACGTTACATTACCAGTGCGGCACGCTGCCGCTGACGGTCACTCTGGACAACGCGAATCAGCAGGTAAGCTTTATTCTGGACGGCAAACCACTCACGCTGACCCAGACGGTATCTGCCTCCGGCGCGCGCTACAGCGATGGGACCTACGTTTTCTGGTCAAAAGGCAATGGCGCCTTTGTTGAACGCAACGATAAAATCGTGATTAATGATTGTGAACTGCAGAACGCGGATGCCTCCGCACAGTAAGAGAGAACCGGGATACCAGCATGAGCGACAGTGACAGCTTGCAACACATTGCCCACCTGCGTCGGGAGTACACGCGCGGCGGGCTGCGGCGCAAAGATTTGCCAGATACTCCTCTGGCGCTGTTTGAGCAGTGGCTGCAGCAGGCGTGCGCCGCGCAGCTACCCGATCCCACCGCCATGACGGTGGCGACGGTGGACAGCAGCGGCCAGCCCTATCAGCGCATCGTGCTGCTCAAGCACTACGATGAGCAGGGCATGGTGTTTTACACCAACCTCGGCAGCCGTAAAGCGCTGCAGCTGGCGGACAATCCGCGCATTTCCCTGCATTTCCCCTGGCACTTCCTTGAGCGTCAGGTGATGGTGCTGGGCGAAGTGGAGAAACTGTCGCCGCTGGAAGTGCTGAAGTACTTCCACAGCCGTCCGCGCGACAGCCAGATTGGCGCCTGGGTATCAAAACAGTCGAGCCGGATTTCCGCGCGCGGCGTGCTCGAGGGCAAATTCCTTGAGCTCAAGCAGAAGTTTCAGCAGGGGGAAGTGCCGCTGCCGAGTTTCTGGGGCGGATTCCGCGTCAGATTCCACACCATGGAGTTCTGGCAGGGCGGCGAACATCGCCTGCATGACCGCTTCCTTTATCAGCGTGATGGCAGCGGCTGGACAATTGACCGTTTAGCACCGTAAAACTGCGTTTTATCCCCTTTCAGCGCTGGCGCACGGCTCGTCAGCGCTTTATGCTATAGCCCTCATTTTTTCGTATCCGCTCGTCAGCGGACAGCTGTGTACCAGCATAGGTGCAGTCTGATCAATTTGGAGTCAGTGATGACCAGCAGTAACCTGATACAACAATTGCAAGAGAGAGGCTTAGTAGCCCAGGTAACGGACGAGGAAGCGTTAGCAGAGCGGCTGGCGCAAGGGCCAATTGCACTCTATTGCGGCTTTGATCCCACCGCTGATAGCTTGCACTTGGGCCATCTGGTGCCGCTGCTGTGCCTGAAACGTTTCCAGGATGCCGGCCACAAGCCGGTGGCCCTGGTCGGCGGTGCCACCGGCCTGATCGGCGATCCCAGCTTTAAAGCGGCCGAACGTAAACTCAATACCACGGAAACCGTTAACGAGTGGGTAGAGAAGATCCGCAAACAGGTTGCGCCTTTCCTCGATTTTGACTGCGGCGACAACAGCGCCATCGCGGCCAACAACTATGACTGGTTTGGCGGCATGAACGTGCTGACCTTCCTGCGCGATATCGGTAAGCACTTCTCGGTCAACCAGATGATCAACCGTGAAGCGGTGAAAATGCGCCTGAACCGTGAAGATCAGGGCATCTCCTACACCGAGTTTTCCTACAACCTGCTGCAGGGTTACGACTTTGCCGAACTGAACAAGCGCTACGACGTGGTGCTGCAGATTGGCGGCTCCGACCAGTGGGGTAACATCACCTCCGGCATCGATCTGACGCGTCGTCTGCATCAGCAGCAGGCGTGGGGACTGACTGTGCCGCTGATCACCAAGTCGGACGGCACCAAATTTGGTAAAACCGAAGGTGGCGCGGTATGGCTGGATGCGAAGAAAACCAGTCCGTACAAGTTCTACCAGTTCTGGATCAACACCGCCGACGCGGACGTCTATCGTTTCCTGAAGTTCTTCACCTTCATGAGCATTGAGGAGATCAATGCGCTGGAAGAAGAAGACAAAACCAGTGGCAAAGCGCCGCGCGCGCAGTATGTGCTGGCAGAGCAGGTGACGCGTCTGGTGCACGGCGAAAGCGGTCTGAGCGCGGCGAAGCGCATCACCGACAGTCTGTTCTCCGGCAGTCTGAGCGACATGACCGAAGCGGACTTTGAGCAGCTGGCACAGGATGGTATGCCGACCATTAGCCTGAATGCGGACGACGATCTGCAACAGGCGCTGGTGGCGGCGGAACTGGTGCCGTCACGCGGCCAGGCGCGCACCATGATTGGCTCCAACGCGGTGTCTGTCAACGGTGAGAAACAGTCTGATGCCGAGTATCGTTTCAGCGACAGCGACAAACTGTTTGGTCGTTACACGCTGCTGCGTCGCGGCAAAAAACACTACTGCCTGATTAGCTGGCAGTAAGGTGCAAGGGCCGGTCTCCGGCCCTTTTTTATGGCAAGCAGTACAGGGCAATAATGAAAAATATCCTCGCAATCCAGTCTCACGTGGTTTATGGCCACGCCGGTAACAGCGCGGCTGAATTCCCGATGCGACGCATGGGCGCCAATGTCTGGCCGTTAAACACCGTGCAGTTTTCCAATCACACCCAGTATGGTCACTGGACCGGCACCGTCATGCCCGCCACCCATCTGACCGATATCGTCAGCGGGATCGCCGCCATCGATCGTCTGAAAACCTGCGATGCGGTGCTGAGCGGCTATCTCGGCTCGGCGGAGCAGGGCGAACAGATCCTGGAAATCGTGCGTATGGTGAAGGCGGCGAATCCTGACGCCTGGTATTTCTGTGACCCGGTGATGGGCCATCCGGAAAAAGGCTGCATCGTTGCGCCCGGCGTAGCGGAGTTTCACTGCAAGCAGGCGATGCCGGCCAGCGATCTTATCGCGCCGAACCTGCTGGAGCTGGAGATGCTCAGTGGCCAGACGGTCGCTAACGTGGAACAGGCGGTGGTTGCCGCTCGCGCATTGATTGCGCAGGGGCCGCGCGTGGTGCTGGTGAAACATCTGGCGCGCGCCGGACGCCGTAGCGATCGCTTTGAAATGCTGCTGGTCACCGCCGATCAGTGCTGGCACATCAGCCGTCCGCTGGTGGATTTTGGTGTGCGTCAGCCGGTGGGGGTTGGCGATCTGACCAGTGGCCTGTTGCTGGTTGACCTGCTGCACGGCAAATCGCTGCAGGATGCGCTGGAACATGTCACGGCGGCAGTATATGAAGTGATGCTGAAAACCCACGAGATGGGCGAGTATGAACTGCAACTGGTGGCGGCGCAGGATGCGATTGCGCAACCCACGCAGCACTTTGCGGCAGAACAGCTATAATCGCTGCTAATCAACAGGCCAGCCAGCACGCCGGCCTGTGGCGTCAGACCAGACCTTCAGCCTTCAGTGCGGCCTGAACCGCCGGCCGCGCGGCCACCCGCGCAAACCATGCCTCCAGCGCGCTCAAACCTTCGGGATTCAGTTTGATGGCTTTTGCCCAGCGCGTAACCACAAACAGATAGACATCGGCGACGGTGAAGCGTAACCCCATCAGCCACTGTTTATCCTGCAGCGCGTCGTTAACGCGCTGAAATTTCTGCTCCAGCTGTGCACGCACTATGGCTTTGTACTCTTCCGGCGTATCCGGACGGAACAGCGGGGAAAAGGTTTTGTGCAATTCGCTGCTGATGTAGCTCAGCCATTCCAGCGTGTGATAGCGCGTCAGGCTGCCGGTCGGTGCCAGCAGGTTGCGATCCGGCTTGAGATCCGCCAGATACTGCACAATCGCCACGCCTTCCGTCAGTATGCTGCCGTCATCAAACTGCAGCGCGGGAACCTGTCCTTTGGGGTTTATCTGCCAGTAATCTTCTCCGCGCTCGGTGACTTTCTTCTGCAGATCGACATTGACCTGCGTAAAATCCAGCCCGCATTCGCGCGCAACGATATGCGGCGAGAGCGAACAGGCACCGGGCTTACAATAGAGTTTCATCATGGCCTCTCCTGATGAGTTGTTGTGATGTCAGCAGCATAAAACTGCCAGAAATTTTTACCAGTGACAGCGATCAGGAATTGCGGGCGGGCGCGGGAAATTCAGCGGCCGCCTGCAGTCGCGGCGGCAGTGCCGTGAGCGCGAAATCCCAGAAACAGCGTACCTTGGGCGCCATGTTTTTCACCCGCTGCGCCACCAGATGCACCGGCAGCGGTGCCGGCTCCCACTCGCTCAGCAGGCGGATCAGCGTGCCAGCCTGCAGTTCATCTATCACCTGATAAGACAACAGACGGCCAATGCCCTGGCCACTGCGCAATGCATCCAGCTGGCTGGCGATATCATTGACGCGCAGGCGTGGGGTGATGCGCACACGCAGGTCGTGCGCGAAGCGCCACTCACGGGTATGGCGCACGCCTGCCACCAGCGCATGCATGCTGAGCTCAGCCGGATGGGCCGGGATTCCGGCATGGCGAAGGTAGTCCGGGCTGGCGACCAGCATCGAGCGTACGCTGCCGACGTTGCGCGCCACCATCGACGAATCCTGCAGCTCGCCAATGCGCACTGCAATATCCAGCCCGTTTTCAATCAGGTCCTGATAGCTGTCGCTAAGAATCAGTTCGATTTGCATTTCCGGATGCTGTTGCAGAAAGGCATTGACCAGCGGCATCACGTGGCGACGGCCACACATCACCGGGGCGGTGATGCGCAGCAGGCCGTGCAGTCCGCTGTGGTGGGCGCTGTCGAGCGCGCTCTGGTAATCGTTAAGCAAGCGCTGTGCCTGCTCAAATA
Organism: Pantoea sp. SGAir0184; assembly: GCF_043544755.1. NCBI lineage: Bacteria > Pseudomonadati > Pseudomonadota > Gammaproteobacteria > Enterobacterales > Erwiniaceae > Pantoea > Pantoea sp. SGAir0184. The sequence goes on along the minus strand of NZ_CP028050.1, from coordinate 2,367,246 downwards.
GCTGCCAGCCGCTCTCGGTGGGAGCCAGCTGACGGGTGGTGCGTTCAATCAGGGTGGTGCCGAAACGTGCTTCCAGCGCATTCAGCGTGCGGGTAATGACCGGCGGCGAACGCTGCAATACGCGCGCCGCGCCAGCCAGGCTGCCCTGCTGAATCACCGCAACAAACACCTGCAGCTCGTCAAATCTGTCCATGAGCCATTCCCGATCTCAGCCGTGCAAGGCGAGCATAAAAAGCGTGTTGCTTAAACTACAGCGGAAAGCGGGGGTTGTGAAGGGGGATAAAAAAAGCCGGGCTTAGCCCGGCTCAGAAACGATTACTGGTTGGCGCTGGCGCGCTTCAGTTCTGCCTGCGCATCATCCTGCGTCATGCGGTTGAGCAGCGGGGCGGTAATCAGCATCAGCAGGGCGATTACGCCAGTGGCGATACCAATCTGCTGGAACACCTGGCTATACACGGCCAGTGAGGCGTGAGGATCGGTGACGTTTTCCGGCACCGCCATCAGGTTCGCTACCTTACCGGCAATCATCGCGGCGCCAGCGGTGGTGAGGAACCAGGAACCCATAATGAAGCCCATCAGACGCTGCGGCACCAGCTGCGCCACCATCGCCAGGCCGAGACCGGAGATCATCAGCTCACCGATACTCTGCAGCGCGTAGCTCAGAATCAGCCAGTTCACCGAAACGATACCTGCCTGGTTCGCGAATTTCGCGCCAAACGGCAGCACCAGGAACGCTGCAGAGCACAGCACCATGCCAATGGCAAACTTGTGCGGCATCGGCAGCTTATCGCCAAGCTTGTTATAAACTGCCGCCAGAATCGGGCTGGCCACCATGATCCAGAACGGATTGAGCGCCTGGAACTGTTCCGGCTCAAAGGTGATACCGAGAATCGCGTGCTCAACGTTACGGATGGCGAAGAAGTTCAGCGAGGTTGGCATCTGCATGTACAGCACGAAGAACACAATGGCTTCGACCATCAGCAGGAATGCAACGATCATTTTGCGGCGTGCCGCACCGTGCAGCGCAAAGGCTTCTTTGGCAAACACCAGCACGATACCGATCGCGATCACGCCCAGCGTCATGCGGGCAATGCTCTGATGATGCAGCAGCCAGGTGGCCAGTGCGATCAGCGCAACCACGCCGACAAGGGTCATCAGCAGCTTACCGACCTGCAGCGGCGCAAAGTCTGGTTTGGAGCCGTAATTCTTCACCAGGCGCTGGCAGAACAGGAAGTTCAGCAGGGTGATCACCAGGCCCACCACCGACAGCGAAAACGCCGCGCCCCAGCCATATTTGGCCGCCAGCCACGGAGTCAGCATCATCGAGAACAGCGAACCGATGTTGATCGACATGTAGAACATGGTGAAAGCACCGTCGATGCGCGGATCGTCTTTCTCGTAGCAGGTCGACAGCAGTGAAGAAGGGTTAGCCTTGAACAGCCCGCTACCCACGGCGATGGTCGCCATGCCGACATACACCATGGTGGTGTCATGACCGGAGAAGGCAATCATCGCATAGCCCAGCGCCAGCACAATGACGCCGAGAATAATCACGCGTTTGGTGCCGAGCACTTTGTCGCCCAGCCAGCCGCCAATGGCAACCAGGCCGTAAACCAGTGCGCTGAACGAGGTGAACAGGGTGATGGAGTCCGCTTCGGACATCCCCAGCTGTTTCACCAGATAGACCGCCATGATGGCTTGCAGACCGTAGTAGCCAAAACGCTCCCACAGTTCGATGGAGAAGATCAAATAGAACGCTTTCGGCTGACGGAAGGCGTTAAGGCTTACCGCCTCATCAGTGTGTTTGTTTGCAGTTGACACGTATACCTCAGTTTATACATCGCCTGTTTTACAACAGGAATTAAGTCTGCGTCGGGCTGGGTAATCCCGCGCAACATTGTTATTAGAAAGGAAAAACGGCGCCTAATTTGGCTGAATCAGGCCAACAGGGCAAGCATTTTCTGCACGCTGAAATACTTGTTACAGGCAGGGTTATAACCAGGATAATAACTTGTAAATCAGTGTTAAATATCACTGCGTGACATTATAGCAGGATAATTGTTCTTGTTGCAGATCGGTTGATGGATTTTCCTGAGATAAACTGCTTTTCCTGCTCCGGGCAGGACATAATATTATCCAGCCCATTAAGCTGGATGATTCCCCTGATTTTTGCCGAAGAAGTAAGCGCAATTGTCTGATTGTTGAGCACAATAAGCGGCTAACAGTTCGCCGCAGGCTAATTTGTTGATCCTGCGCACAAAATTATCAATTAATTAGAAATGTAAAAAAAGAAAACGATTGCCGCTCTCCCGTTTGCCGACAATTTCACCACTTAATCGCAGCTTTCATCGTATAAGCTCTGCAGCACCCCCGGCGGCAGTGACTTGTTGCGCCAGGCAGGGGGAGGAGGGATAGCCGATCGCCAGCCCTTAGACAGCCTGAATAAATTGCTGTAACCTCGTTTTTTCCCTGCAAGGAACTCATCATGAAGCAGTCCGTTCGTGTCGCTCTCGTGGGCGATTACCGTGCCAGTGCTGTCGCGCACCAGGCTATTCCTCCCGCTGTTCAGCTTGCCGCAACCTCTCTCTCACTTAACGTAACCGCCGACTGGATCGCGACGCCGGAAATCGATCTGCCGCGTCTGCACGACTATGATGCCGTCTGGGTGGTGCCTGGCAGTCCCTTCCTGAATGATGCCGGCGTGTTCGACGTCATTCGCTGGGCGCGCGAAAGCGGTAAACCCTTTTTAGGCTCGTGCGCCGGCTTTCAATATGCGGTGGTGGAATACGCGCGCAACGTGCTGGGCTGGGAGGATGCTGGCCATGCCGAGACCGATCCTGACGCGCGCTGGGTGATTGCGCCACTGGCCTGCTCGCTGGTCGAGCAGCGCGGTGAGGTCACGTTTGAGCCGGGTTCGCGTATTGCTCTGGCCTACGGCGCGCTGCAGAGTAACGAAGGCTATCACTGCAACTTTGGCGTTAACGCTGAGTTCAGCGAGGCGCTGGCCACGCGCAATCTGCGTATTACCTCATGGGATCTGGAGGGGGATGTGCGCGGGGTAGAGCTGACCGATCATCCGTTCTTTGTCGCCACGCTGTTCCAGTCTGAACGCGCCGCGTTACAAAACCGGCTGTCGCCGCTGGTCGTGGCGTGGCTGCAGGCGGCGCGATAACGGTTAATAAGCAATCTACGGCGCGCAGGGTCGCGCCGTTATTGATCAGTCGGTCTTTTCCGTGAACTCACACAAATCTTCAATCAGGCAGGAGCCGCAGCGCGGTTTACGCGCCACGCAGGTGTAGCGACCGTGCAGAATCAGCCAGTGATGGCAGTCGACCTTAAAGTCGGCCGGCACCACCTTGAGCAGCTTCTGTTCTACTTCCTCAACGTTTTTACCCGGCGCAAAGCGGGTGCGATTGCTGACGCGGAAAATGTGGGTATCCACGGCAATGGTGGGCCAGCCAAAAGCGGTATTGAGCACCACGTTGGCGGTTTTACGCCCGACGCCGGGCAGGGCTTCCAGTGCCGCGCGGTCTTCCGGCACCACACCGCCGTGCTGCTCCAGCAGAATGCGGCAGGTTTTGATGACGTTTTCCGCTTTGCTGTTAAACAGGCCAATTGTCTTGATGTACTCTTTAACGCCTTCCACGCCGAGCGCCAGCATTGCCGCTGGCGTATTGGCCACTGGATAGAGTCGGGCGGTGGCTTTGTTGACGCTGACATCGGTTGCCTGTGCCGATAACAGCACAGCGATCAGCAGCTCAAACGGTGAGCTGAAATTCAGTTCGGTGGTCGGATGGGGATTGGCGTCACGCAGCCGCGTGAGGATCTGCAGGCGTTTATCCTTATTCACACAGCCTTCCCGGTTTCGCCCTGCGGCGCGGCGGCAGCAGCGTCCAGCTGACGTGCGGCGCGCTGCTTCATTTTCTGATCGATCAGGTATTTGCCGGCCAGCAGCATACCGAGGCCGATAAACGCACCCGGCGGCAGCATCGCCAGCAGCATCGGTGAATCAAAATGCACCACTTCAATGCGCAGCGCTTTAGCCCATGGCCCCAGCAGCTGGTCAGCGCCATTGAACAGCGTGCCGTTACCAATCAGTTCACGAATCGAACCCAGCGTCACCATTGCGCAGGTAGCGCCCATGCCGATGGCAAAGCCATCCAGCGCAGCCAGCGGAATGCTGCTTTTCGATGCCACCGCTTCCGCACGTCCCACCACAATGCAGTTGGTGACGATCAACGGGATAAAGATGCCCAGCGACTGATACAGGCCATAGGCATAGGCGTTGATCAGCATCTGCACGCAGCTCACCACTGAGGCGATGATCATCACGTAGATCGGAATACGAATTTCACCCGGCACCCAGCGGCGCGAAGCGGAAATCGCACTGTTGGTGATGGTCAGTACCAGCGTGGTTGCCAGTCCGAGGCCCAGCGCGTTAGTGGCGGTTGAGGTCACCGCCAGCAGCGGACAGAGCCCCAGTAGCTGCACCAGCGCCGAGTTGTTCTTCCACAGTCCGCCAATCAGTAAATTTTTCGCTTCACTCATGGTGCATCTCCACATTCAGGCAGCGAAGCGAGCTTCGCTGGCAGCGTTTCAATCAGCAGCGCCGTGCGTTTGGTGGCGTTGACCACCGCGCGCGGCGTAATGGTCGCGCCGGTAAACTGGTCAAATTCGCCACCGTCTTTTTTCACGGCAAAGGCTTTATCGTCGGCACCGTGCACCACTTTGCCGTTAAAACTGTTGATCCAGTCGGAAATTCGCAGCTCGATTTTATCACCCAGACCCGGCGTCTCATGATGTTCAATTACGCGTACGCCCAGCACTTTGCCGTGAAAATCGGCGCCGACCAGCATCTGTATCGCGCCAGAATAGCCGTCGGGGGCGGTGGTCTCAAGTGCGGCGGCCACCGGTTGATCCCCTTTGCGCGCCACATACAGATGATGCGGTTTGTCGTTGCCGAGCGCGCGGGCATCGGTCACCAGCAAACACTCCTGCTGAATATTGTTGTCGTACAAATCGGTGGGCACCACCTGGTCGAGCAGGTTTTTCTGCTGCAGCGCAGTCTGGTGATCGACTGTCGGTTTGGTGACATAGTTGACCACCGCCGTCACGCCGGTGGTGATCACGGCAAACATGCCCAGCGTGAACGCGTTTTTACGAATGGTTTCGATCATCATCAGTCCCTGCGATGTCCATACACGCGCGGCTGCGTGTAGTAGTCAATCAGCGGCACGCAGATGTTGGCGAGCAGCACCGCGAAGGCGACGCCATCCGGATAGCCACCGAAGCTGCGAATCAGCCACACCAGCAGGCCAATCAGCGCACCGTAAATCAGCCGGCCACGGTTGGTGGTAGACGCGGTGACCGGATCGGTGGCAATAAAGAAGGCACCGAGCATGGTCGCCCCGGAGAACAGATGCACCAGCGGCGAGTTCAGCGACTGCGGCGCGAACAGCCAGCCGAGCGTGGCGCACAGCGCCAGCGACAGCAGGAAGCTGAACGGGATATGCCAGCGGATGGCGTTCTTCGCCAGCAGCAGCATGCCGCCGAGCAGATAGCCGAGATTGACCCACTGCCAGCCGAGGCCGGCCAGTACGCCGCCGTAAATCGGCTGGGCCAGCAGCTGTTCGGCGCTGTGCCCGGCGCGCAGGCCGGTTTTAAAGGTATCCAGCGGCGTGGCCTGGCTCACGCCATCCACACCCAACTGCAACTGCTGCATGGTGTCACCGGCCAGCGTGTGGCCGGTAAAAATCATACTGAGTGAGTCCATCAGGCCAGGTTTAATGGCCTGCAGGACATCCGGCGGCAGCCAGCTGGTCATCTGCACCGGGAAGGAGATCAGCAGTACCACATAACCGACCATGGCCGGATTGAACGGATTCTGGCCGAGGCCGCCGTACAGTTGCTTGGCGATAACCACGGCAAATACGGTACCGAGCACTACCAGCCACCACGGCGCCAGCGGCGGCAGGCTGATGCCCAGCAGCAGCGCCGTCAGCAGGGCAGAGTTATCCGCCAGCGTCGGCACTACCGGCGCGTGACGCAGGCGCAGAATCGCGCCTTCGGTGATCCATGCGGTAGCGACCGCCAGCAGCACCTGAATCAGGAAGCCGATGCCGAAGAAATACCACTGTGCCGCCATGCCGGGCAGCGCGGCCAGCACCACCAGCAGCATGATGTTGCCGGTGCTGCGGCGGTTATGGGTATAAGGCGAACTTGCAATACGAAAAGCCATTTAGTCCTCAGTCGTCGAAGGCTGCTGCTGCGCTTTACGCGCTTTGGCACGGGCGACCGCTGCGGCAATCGCCGCTTTGCGTGGGTCGGCGGAGTCAGGAGAGGCAGCAGCCTCCACTTCAGGGGATGCGGCGGGCGCGTCGGCTGTCTGCTGCGCTGCGGCCGCGGCTTTCTTCGCTTTGGCACGGGCGATAGCGGCTTCGACTGCGGCTTTGCGCGGATCGACCTCAGCTGCGGGTGTTTCCGCTGCTGGCTCAGCGTCGGCCGACGTCTGCGCGGCCGCGGCTTTCTTCGCTTTGGCACGGGCGATAGCAGCTTCGACTGCGGCTTTGCGCGGATCGACCTCAGCTGCGGGCGTTTCCGCTGCCGGCTCAGCGTCGGCCGGCGTCTGCGCGGCCGCAGCTTTCTTCGCTTTGGCACGCGCAATAGCCGCTTCGACTGCGGCTTTGCGCGGATCGACCTCAGCCGCTGGCGTTTCCGCTGCCGGCTCAGCGTCGGCCGGCGTCTGCGCCGCCGCCGCTTTCTTCGCTTTGGCGCGCGCAATAGCGGCTTCGACTGCGGCTTTGCGCGGATCGACTTCAGCTGCTGGCGCTTCGGCTGCCGGCTCAGCATCGGCCGGCGTCTGCGCTGCGGCAGCTTTCTTCGCTTTGGCGCGCGCAATAGCGGCTTCAACCGCCGCTTTGCGCGGATCGCTTTCTGCGGTCGTGGTGTCAGCGGCTGGCTGTGCCGGCGCGGCTACTTTTTTCGCTTTGGCACGCGCAATGGCGGCTTCCACGGCGGCCTTGCGCGGGTCAATGGCCTGGCGGCTTAGCGGTTCGGTTTCAGCCTGCTTCTCAGCCTGCTGCGCCAGCGCCCGGGCATGGCGCGCTTCGCGTTCTGCCGCTTCCTGCTCCGGCGTCTTCGCCGGACGCGCTTTCACGCGCCCGGTTGCTGCTTCGAGCTCTGCTTTGTCGCTGCGCGCAACTCGCTGTTTGGCCTGCTCGTGGCGCGCCTCCCGCGCCAGTTTTTCCCGCTCAAGGCGTGCCTGACGCGCTTCAAAGCGTGCTTTGGCTTCGGCGGTGCGTTTGGCCTCCAGATCGATGGCGCGCAGTTCGGCTTTTTCCTGGCGGTAATACTGCACCAGCGGAATATTGCTGGGACAGACATACGCACAGGCACCGCACTCAATGCAGTCATCAATGTGATGGGCGCGCGCTTTATCATGATCGCCACCCTGGCTGTACCAGTACAGCTGCTGCGGCAGCAGTTTTGCCGGGCAGGCGTCAGCGCAGGCGCTGCAGCGGATGCAGGACTGTTCTTCCTGCGGTTGCCCCATCTCGCTGGCCGACGGTGCCAGAATACAGTTGGTGATCTTCACCACCGGCACGTTGAGGGACGGCAGGGTAAAGCCCATCAGCGGCCCGCCCATGATCACCATCTGGCGCGCGCCCGGCGTGAAACCGACCTGTTGCAACAGATGGCTTACCGGGGTACCGAGACGACCCCAGACATTACGCGGCCGGGCAATGGCCTCGCCGGTCAGCGTCACCACGCGCTCTGTAATCGGTTCGCCATTGACAATGGCGCGCTTCACCGCCCAGGCGGTGCCGACGTTCTGCATCAGCACGCCAATGTCGGTGGAGCGTCCGCCGTGCGGCACTTCCCGCCCGGTGAGAATTTTGGTCAGCTGTTTGGCGCCGCCGGAAGGGTACTTGGTTGGGATCACCCGCAGCTGCAGCTCGCGGTCACCGGCCAGCGCCTGTTTCAGCGCGGCAATCGCCTCCGGCTTATTGTCTTCAATGCCAATCAGCACGCGCTCCGCCTGCAGCACCCAGGCGAGGATGCGGCAGCCCTCCAGCACTTCCGCCGCACAATCCTGCATCAGGCGGTCGTCCGCCGTGATGTAAGGTTCGCACTCGGCGGCGTTGATGATCAGCGTGTTGACGCCGCGCAGTCCGCCACGCAGTTTGGTGGCGGTCGGGAAGCCCGCGCCGCCGAGGCCTGCAATACCGGCTTCGTGGATGCGTTTCACTACCGCGTCCCGACCCAGCGCGCGATAGTCCGGCTGCGGATCGAGCGGCATCCAGCGGTCTTCGCCATCGGCGCGCAGGAAAACGCACAGCTCGGACAGGCCGGAAGGGTGCGCCGTCATGTGTGGCGAGATGGCTTCAATGGTGCCGGAAGTGGGCGCGTGCACCGGCAGCATCCGGCCGCTGCCAAAGGTCAGCGGCTGGCCGCGCAGCACCTTATCGCCCGGCGCCACACAGATTTCGCCTTCGTGGCCGATATGCTGTTTCAACGGAATAATGAACTGTTCAGGCAGCGGGAGCTGGCTGAGCGGCGTGCCGCTGGACTGGGTTTTCATTTCCGGCGGGTGAATGCCGCCTTCGAAATCCCACAGCTTGTCTTTGCGCAGCAGCGATAACAGATTAAGCATGATGTTCTACCGGGATCACCCGTACAGGTATGGTGTCGAGATCCCACTTCCAGTTGGCCGTGGTGGTGGCAACCGGGCGCATCTCAATACAGTCGGTGGGACAGGGCGCGACGCACAGGTCGCAGCCGGTGCAGACATCGCTCAGCACGGTATGCATGGCGCGCGTCGCACCGACGATGGCGTCAACCGGACAGGCCTGAATACATTTGGTGCAGCCAATGCAGTTGGCTTCGTCAATCCACGCCACGGTGCGAACCGGCGTCAGCACCTCCGCGCCGCCGTCCAGCGGCTGCGGTTCAACGTTGAGCAGTTCGGCCAGCTTCAGCATGGTCTGTTCGCCGCCCGGCGCACATTTATTAATGGCTTCACCGTTATTGCCCACCGCATCGGCGTACGGACGGCAGCCGGGATAGCCACACTGGCCGCACTGGCTCTGCGGCAGAATCGCATCGATCTGCTCAACAATCGGGTCTTCTTCTACTTCAAAGCGGCGCGAGGCGTAGCCCAGCAGGGCACCAAACACCAGTGCCAGCGCCGCCAGAACAGCAATAGCAATCCAAATCGCGGTCATATCAGAATTTCACCAGACCGGTAAAGCCCATGAACGCCAGCGCCATCAGGCCAGCGGTGATCAGGGCAATGGAGTTTCCTTTGAACGGTGCCGGCACGTTGGCCAGCACCAGACGTTCACGCATGCCAGCGAACAGCACCATCACCAGCGAAAAGCCGAGTGACGCACTGAAGCCGTACAGCGCCGCCTGCAGGAACGTGTGGTTGAGGTTGACGCTCAGCAGCGGCACGCCCAGCACTGCGCAGTTGGTGGTGATCAGCGGCAAAAAGATACCGAGCAGGCGATACAGCGACGGGCTGGTTTTACGCACCACCATTTCGGTGAACTGCACCACTACCGCAATCACCAGGATATAGGCCATGGTACGCAGGTACACCAGATCAAGCGGCAGCAGAATCAGGTGATTCACCAGCCAGGCGCAAATCGACGCCAGCGTAATGACGAACGTGGTGGCAAGTCCCATGCCAATGGCCGTTTCCAGTTTTTTTGACACGCCCATAAAAGGGCAAAGGCCGAGGAATTTGACCAACACGAAGTTGTTCACCAGCACTGTGCCAATAAAGAGCAGTAAGTAATCGGTCATTTTTTAACCTGGGGAGCCGAAAGGCGTTTATTATCCGGAATTGAGAGGTGCATCTCAACCTTTGCGCGATTCGTGCGCTGGCTGAGAGCACTCAGAATTAAATTCCTGACGAAAAGAGCGTCATCAGGGCTGAATAAAGGTCTGTTTGACCCGCTGTGAGCGTTTGAAGTAGGGCACAAAGACTGCCGCCGAGAGCAGGGCCAGCAGCAATGTCTGGATCGCTTTCCCATCGGCCACCGGCGTAAAAGCGAAGGTTTTCAGCGCCAGCAATACGGTCATCAGCAGCCAGAGAATGTAGTGACGTGGCAGACGGCGCGAACGCTGACAAAAGATCCAGCACACCCAGATGCTGTACAGCCACACCGCGGCGGCGGTGAGTAAGGACACCAGCCACTGCGTCATTAAAATACTGGCGTGAGAAAACAGCGTGGTGCGCAGTTCCGTGTCAAACAGCGGCCGCAGATAGAGCGCCACCACCAGCGCGCTGGTCAGCATCGTCATAATCAGCCAGGCCAGCGGCAGCAGCAGCCAGCCGGCAATACGCGGCGGGTTTAGCGATTCGGACATGTTGTTCATCCTGATGTAAGAAAAAAGACGAGGCAGAGCGTACCATGTCCAAACGGGTCACGCCCGATTCGGACAGCGCACCAGGGGCAGAAACAGAGATAAGCGCGCTTTACACCACGTAGCGCCAGACGGATTTCGGCACACAGCCGAGGTCATACAGACGGCCACCTGAGGCGAGTTCAGCACGGCGGTGATCGGCGGCGCGGTACATATTAATGATCTCGTTATCATCAGTGAGCGAATAATTGAGGTGATCGTAGAGTTTTTCCAGACTCTCAAGATTATTCACTTTACGAAATTTCAGCAGGTAATCGAGCGCAGTCATGATTGCCATAAAAGATAGAGAACGGGGAAGTGCTCAAGTATAGGGAGCACGCGGCCAGAGTCCAGACACCGCGGTTAAAAAAATTCAAAATTCAGACAACGTGCGCTAATTCGCTCATCAAAAGGGACTTTTTTACGCTTTTATCTTTTTTAACGCGCATTTTCCTGCGCGTCAGGCGCGTTTTTGGCCCCGTTAACCGGGGGCTGGTGAGAAAATTTAACAGCTGCCTTAAACGGTATTCCAGACGCTATTTTTCGCACTTTTGTTGCGCTTATTTTGAAACGCAGCAGGCGCGAAAAAGCGATTTATCGGTAACGGGTGACGCACAAGGGTGCAGCTGTGATGAAACGTCAAATCGCAAGTGTGCGAATTATCACAAAACAGAACATTGCCTGCCGCCCGCATGAATAACCATTCTTTACGTGTCCGTTGTAATCGTTTCCAGTGCCTGCGGTCATAACCGCTTCTGTTTATTACAGTTATTTAACCTCCGCTGACATAAAGTTCAGGCGTTTTGTCCATAAGCTGAGTCAGCTGTCTGACACGCTGATACGCGTAACCCCTTTAATTCATTCTGTTTTGTGAGGTGTGTCGCGCTTGTTTTAGCGCAATTGCGCCAGGCTTGAAGCGCGTTTGTACCCCTACAGCACACTCCCTTCAGAGGAATGAAAATTATGTGGAAACGTTTACTCTTGACCACCATGGTCAGCGCCGCACTCAGCACATCGGTTCTGGCTGCCGACATGACGGTGGGCTTCTCGCAGGTCGGTTCTGAATCCGGCTGGCGTTCTGCCGAAACCAACGTGGCAAAAAGTGAAGCGCAAAAGCGCGGTATCACCCTGAAAATTGCCGATGGTCAGCAGAAGCAGGAGAACCAGATCAAAGCGGTGCGCTCGTTTATCGCTCAGGGCGTTGACGCCATATTCATCGCGCCAGTGGTCCAGACTGGCTGGGAACCGGTGCTGGAAGAGGCCAAAGACGCCAAAATCCCGGTGTTCCTGCTGGACCGCGCCATCGTGGTGAAAGATAAATCGCTGTACATGGCGGTGGTGACGGCCGACAACGTGCTGGAAGGCAAACTGATTGGTGACTGGCTGGTGAAAACCGTCGGTGACAAGCAGTGTAACGTGGTGGAACTGCAGGGTACCGTCGGTGCCAGCGTGGCGATCGACCGTAAGAAAGGCTTTGCCGAAGCCATCGCCGGCCACAACAACATCAAAGTGATTCGCTCGCAGTCCGGTGACTTTACCCGCAGTAAGGGTAAAGAGGTGATGGAGAGCTTCATCAAAGCCGAGAACAACGGCAAAAACATCTGCATGGTGTATGCGCATAACGACGACATGGCGATCGGCGCCATCCAGGCGATTAAAGAAGCCGGCCTGAAACCGGGCAAAGATATTCTTACCGGTTCGATTGATGGCGTGCCGGATATCTATAAAGCGATGCTGGCCGGCGAGGCCAACGCCAACGTTGAGCTGACGCCGGACATGGCTGGCCCGGCGTTTGACGCGCTGGAGAAATTCAAAAAAGACGGCACGCTGCCGCCGAAGATCATCAAAACCGAATCAAAACTGTTCTTACCGGCTGACGCTCAGGCGGAGCTGGATAAGAAAAAAGGCATGGGTTACTGATCCCCGCAACCGCCCTTCGGGGCGGTTTTTATGACGTAAGCGAGGCAGAATCTGATGAGCAGCTACGATGAAACACCCCTGCTGAGCCTCAACGGCATCAGCAAAGGCTTTCCCGGCGTCAAAGCGCTGGATAACGTGTCGTTCAGCATCCGCAAGGGCGAAATTATGGCGCTGCTGGGTGAGAACGGCGCGGGGAAATCGACCCTGATTAAAGTGCTGACCGGCGTCTACACGCGGGATGCCGGCACCATTACCCTCAACGGCGCGGTGATTGCGCCGCACAGTACCGCCGATGCGCAGCAGATGGGCATTGGCACCGTTTATCAGGAAGTGAATCTCCTGCCGAATATGTCGGTGGCGGATAACCTATACATTGGCCGCGAGCCGCGCCGCTTCGGCATGATCGATCGCAAGCGCATGGTGCGCGACGCCGATGCGCTGATGCGCAACTACGGCTTCGCGCTGGATGTGACGCGTCCGCTCGGCCATTACTCGGTGGCGATGCAGCAGATCATTGCGATCTGCCGCGCAGTCGATCTCTCCGCGCAGGTGCTGATTCTGGATGAACCAACTGCCAGCCTCGATGCCAGCGAAGTGGAGATGCTGTTTACCCTGATGGAGCAGCTGAAAGCCAAAGGTATGAGCCTGATTTTCGTCACCCACTTTCTCGACCAGGTGTACCGCATCACCGATCGCATTACCGTACTGCGCAACGGTCAGTTTATCGCCACGCGGGACACCGCCTCGCTGCCGCAGATTGAGCTGATCAAGCTTATGCTGGGGCGAGAGCTGCTGGAAACCGCACTGCAGCGCCAGGGCAGCACGTTACGCAGCAATCAGCCGGTGGTGTCGTTTGAGGATTACGGCAAGAAAGGCACCATTGAACCGTTTAGCCTGCAGGTACGGCCGGGCGAAGTGGTGGGGCTGGCCGGACTGCTCGGCTCCGGGCGCACCGAGACCGCCGAGGTGCTGTTTGGCATCCGCCGCGCCGATCGCGGTACCGCCACCATCAAAGGCAAAGTGCAGCACATCCGCACGCCGGCCAAAGCCTCGCGTCTCGGCATGGGCTTCTGCCCGGAAGATCGTAAAACTGACGGCATCATCGGCGCGGCCTCGGTGCGGGAAAACATCATTCTGGCGCTGCAGGCGCAGCGTGGCTGGCTGCGGCCGATCAAACGCCGTGAGCAGCAGGCGATAGCCGAGCGTTTTATCAAGAGTCTGGGTATTCGCACGCCGCACGCCGACCAGCCGGTGGAGCTGCTGTCGGGTGGCAACCAGCAGAAGGTGCTGCTGTCACGCTGGCTGGTGACTAAACCACAGTTTCTGATTCTGGATGAGCCGACGCGCGGTATCGACGTGGGCGCCCACGCCGAGATCATTCGGCTGATTGAATCCCTGTGCGCCGACGGACTGGCGCTGCTGGTCATCTCCTCTGAACTGGAAGAGCTGGTGGGCTATGCCGATCGCGTGCTGATTATGCGCGATCTGAAGCAGGTCGCCGAAATTCCGCTGGAGCAGCTGTCGGTGGCGTCGATCGTCAACGCCATCGCGGACGGAGGAGCACAACATGCTTGAATCGCCTATGACACACGAAAAACCGGAACGGCGGAAGCCGAAGCTGCCGCCGGGCATGCCGCAGATCGTCGCGCTGATTCTGGTGCTGCTGATCGACAGCCTGGTGGCGAATAACTTTTTTGCTATTCACATTCAGGACGGGCGGTTATTCGGCAGCCCGATTGACATTCTCAACCGCGCCGCGCCGGTGGCGCTGCTGGCGATTGGTATGACGCTGGTGATCGCCACCGGCGGGATCGATTTGTCGGTGGGCGCGGTAATGGCGATTGCCGGCGCGACGGCGGCGACGCTGACGGTGGCGGGGCATAGCCTGAGTTTTATTATTCTGGCTACGCTCGGCACCGGGCTGCTGTGCGGCCTGTGGAACGGCGTGCTGGTGGCCCTGCTGAAGATTCAGCCGTTTGTCGCCACGCTGATTCTGATGGTGGCCGGGCGCGGCATCGCGCAGCTGATCACCCAGGGACAGATCGTCACCTTTAACAGTGACAGCCTCGCGTGGTTTGGCAGCGGTTCGCTGTGGCTGCTGCCGGTACCGGTGTGGATTACCCTGCTGGTGGCCGTGGCGGTGTGGCTGCTGACGCGCAAAACCGCGCTTGGCCTGTTCATCGAAGCGGTAGGTATCAACCTGCGTGCAGCGCGCAATGCCGGGGTGACCGGCTGGCTGGTGGTGATGTCCACCTATGCCATCAGCGGCGTGTGCGCGGCAGTAGCCGGGCTGATTGTCGCCGCAGATATACGCGGTGCCGATGCCAATAATGCCGGGTTGTGGCTGGAGCTGGACGCCATTCTGGCGGTAGTGATTGGTGGCGCCTCGCTGATGGGCGGGCGTTTTAACCTGGTGCTGTCGCTGGTTGGCGCGCTGATTATCCAGTCAATGAATACCGGAATACTGCTGTCAGGTTTTCCGCCGGAGCTGAACCAGGTGGTGAAAGCGGTGGTGGTGATGTGCGTTCTGCTGCTGCAGTCGCCGCGCTTTATCGCCATGCTGAAGGGGAGACGTAAACCATGATCAAGCGTCATTTACCGTTAATGATTACCCTGCTGGTGTTTGTCGCGGGTTACCTGTTCTGCCTCAGCCAGTTTCCCGGCTTTGCCTCAACGCGGGTGATTTGCAACATCCTCACTGATAATGCGTTTCTCGGCATCATCGCCGTCGGTATGACGTTTGTGATTTTGTCCGGCGGCATCGATCTGTCCGTTGGCGCGGTGATCGCCTTCACCGGCGTGTTCCTGGCGCGCATCATCGGCGACTACCATGTTGACCCGCTGCTGGCCTTTGCCCTGATTCTGGCGGCAGGCGCACTGTTTGGTGCCATGATGGGCTGGCTGATTGATGCGTTAAAAATCCCGGCCTTTATCATCACGCTCGCCGGGATGTTTTTCCTGCGCGGCTGCAGCTATCTGGTGTCGGAGAACTCGATTCCTATCGATCATCCGCTGTATACCACGTTGTCGAGCCTGGCGTGGAAAATTCCCGGCGGCGGACGTCTCAGCCTGCTGGCGGTGATTATGCTGGTGGTGGTGGCGGGGGGCATTCTGCTGGCGCACCGTACGCGCTTCGGTAATCAGGTGTACGCCATTGGCGGCAATCTGACGTCGGCTCAGTTGATGGGCGTGTCGACGCGTGCCACCACGATTAAGATTTATATGCTGTCGACCACGCTGGCGACCCTGGCAGGCATCGTATTTTCCATTTACACCTCGGCCGGCTACGCGCTGGCCGGGCTGGGCGTCGAGCTGGATGCCATTGCTTCGGTGGTGATTGGCGGTACGCTGCTGTCGGGGGGCGTCGGTACGGTGCTGGGCACGCTGTTCGGGGTGCTGATTCAGGGGTTGATTCAGACATGGATTAACTTCGACGGCACGCTGAGTTCGTGGTGGACCAAAATCGCCATCGGTATCCTGCTGTTTGCCTTTATTGCGCTGCAGCGTCTGCTGACGGTGATGTGGGACCGCCAGCAGAACGCGCCGGTTAAGCGTTTAACGTCTTAGTCGTCATCGCATGTGTGTGTTAAAAGGTGCGCAAACTGGCGCACCTTTTTTTATGCACAGATTCGTGGATGTTGGGTGGGGTTGCTGTTTTAGCGCTAAGAGTCGTGAAAGTTTGGTGGGTTTGCTGTTAATTGGGTGCCCGGCCCCATTAAGGCCAGCCCGATCGCAAAGAAACCCCGCATCCATGCCGATCGGCCGCGCCATCCCTGGCGCGGACGCTTTGCTATTCGGGCTGGCCTTGATGGGGCAAGTGAGATTGTCATTGCTGTAGTCAGTACGACGCTTAATGGCTGATGCAAATTCGGCTCCGGTAAAAGCGCAACCAACCTGCATTAAGGAAACCAGGGCGGCCGGGGCGACAGGGCAGTATTCATGCCGGCTTTACGTAACGCCTGCCGTTGTTGACTGGACCGCACGTTTTAAGCCAAAAAAAAGCCGCGATACACTCGCGGCTTGCTTCAACATTCCAGACTATTAACGTTGCAGGCGGTAGTACGCGTCGTTCCAGCGCAGCGCATCTTTGAAGGCCGGCAGGCGCGTCTCGTCATCAATCACCAGCACTTCAATGCCGTGCAGTTCGCCGTACAGGTACATATCCTCAACGTCCAGCGCCTGGCTGAACACCGTATGGTGTGCGCCGCCCGCCAGGATCCACGCTTCAGAAGCGGTGGCCAGCGACGGCTGTGCGCGCCACAGCGCACGTGCCACCGGCAGCTTCGGCAGCGCCTGCGGCTGTTCAATGGTATCGACCACGTTGACCAGCAGACGGAAGCGGTCGCCCATGTCGATGACGCTGGCGTTCACCGCGCGACCCGCCGGCGTCGAGAAAATCAGACGCGCCGGATCGGCTTTACCGCCAATGCCGAGGAACTGCACATCAATCAGCGGCTTCTCCTCTTTGGCGATCGACGGGCACACTTCCAGCATGTGCGAGCCCAGCACCAGCTCGTTGCCCGGCGCGAAGTGGTAGGTGTAATCCTCCATAAACGAGGTGCCACCGGCGCGCGTGCCGGCCTGTACTTTCAGGATGTGCAGCAGCGCGGCGGTTTTCCAGTCGCCTTCACCGGCGAAACCGTAGCCCTGAGCCATCAGGCGCTGAACCGCCAGACCGGGCAGCTGTGTCATACCGTGCAGCGTCTGGAAATTGGTGGTAAAGGCTTTACAGCCTTCGCTATCGAGGAAGCGCTTCAGGCCCAGTTCGATGCGTGCGGCATCCAGCACATTCTGCCGCTTGTCGCCGTTTACAGACGCCGCCGCGCTGAACAGATACTGGCTCTCGTATTCGTCGACCAGCGCGTTGACATCACCGTCGCTGACGCTGTTCACCACCTCAACCAGATCGCCGACGCCCCAGCCGTTAACCGCATAGCCAAACTGAATCTGCGCTGCCACTTTATCGCCTTCGGTGACCGCCACTTCGCGCATATTGTCACCGAAGCGCGCCACTTTCAGCTGCTGGCTGGCCTGCTTCGCCAGGGCGGCATTGATCCAGCGCGCAATACGCTGCTGGCTGGTTTTATCCTGCCAGTGACCGGTCACTACGCTGTGCTGCAGACCCATGCGCGCGCCAATGAAGCCGAACTCACGGCCGCCGTGCGCGGTCTGGTTCAGGTTCATGAAGTCCATGTCCATGCTGTCCCACGGAATTTCCGCATTGAACTGGGTGTGAAACTGCAGCAGCGGCTTATGCAAAATACTCAGTCCGCCAATCCACATTTTTGCCGGCGAAAAGGTATGCAGCCAGGTAATGATACCGACGCACTGGCTGTCGTGATTGGCCTCGCGGCACAGCGCCAGCGCTTCATCCGGTGATTTTACCAGCGGCTTCAGCTCAAGCGGCACCGGCAGCGTACCGGCCTGGTTCAGGCCGTCCATCACCTGGCGCGCATGCTGCTCAACCTGGCGCAGGGTTTCCGCTCCGTAGAGATGCTGTGTACCAATCACAAACCAGACTTTCTGTTCCATTCATCGCTCCTTTACTTAGCGGATGCGGCGCGCGCGGCGTACTGCGGTTCAGCCGCCTGGCACCAGTATTGATAACGTTGATAAAGCTGCTGATAAGTCGCCACGCGCGTGCTGTCCGGCTGCAGGGTGACGGCAATCGGACTGGCCATCACCTGCTGCGCCGCCGGCACATCGGGGTAAACGCCGGCGGCAACGGCGGCAAAAATCGCCGCGCCCAGCGCGCAGCACTCATCGGAAGCAACTATGTCCAGCGGACGGTTCATCACATCGCAGCAGGCCTGCATGATGGCGGGGGATTTGCGCGCGATGCCGCCGAGCGTCAGGATGCTCTGCACCGGAATCTGCTGCTGCTCGAAGCATTCCATGATCGCGCGTGCGCCAAAGGCGGTGGCGGCAATCAGCCCACCGAAAAGCGCCGGCGCATCGGTGCCGAGGTTGAGGTCAGTAATCACGCCTTTCAGACGCTGGTTGGCGTCCGGCGTGCGGCGACCGTTGAACCAGTCCAGCACCACCGGCAGGTGATCGAGCTGCGGGTTAGCCGCCCAGGCCTCGGTCAGCTGGCGGATCAAATCCTGCTGCAGCGCGGCCAGCTGCGGCTGTAATTCAGGATGGCGCTGCGCCGCCTGCTGCAAAGGCCAGCCGAGCAGGCGACTGAACCAGGCATAGATGTCGCCGAACGCCGATTGTCCGGCTTCACAGCCGATGGCGCCCGGCATTACGCTGCCGTCGACCTGACCGCAGATACCTTTGATCGCGCGATCGCCAACCTGTTCGCTGTCGGCGATCAGGATGTCGCAGGTCGAGGTGCCGATCACTTTCACCAGCGTGTACGGCTGTGCGCCCGCGCCAACCGCGCCCATGTGGCAGTCAAAGGCGCCACCGGACAGCACCACCTGTTCTGACAGCCCGAGGCGCTGCGCCCATTCGCCCGACAGCGTGCCGACCGGCACATCGGCGGTAAAAGTATCGCTGAACAGCGGCGAATCGAGCTGTTCTACCAGCATGGGATCGAGCGCGCGAAAGAACGCCGCCGGCGGTAAACCCTGCCACTCCGGATGCCACAGTGATTTGTGCCCGGCGGCGCAGCGTCCGCGCCGCAGTTCGGCCGGTGCGGTGGTGCCGCTCAGCAGCGCGGGCACCCAGTCGCACAGCTCTACCCACGAAACCGCCGCCTCTCGCACCGCGGCATCGGCACGCGACACGTGCAAAATTTTGGCCCAGAACCATTCGGAGGAGTAAACGCCGCCGATGTAGCGGGTATAGTCGGTGAACTGGCCGCTGCGGCACAGGCGGTTGATCTCTTCGGCTTCTTCAATGGCGGTGTGATCTTTCCACAGCACAAACATGGCGTTGGGATTGCTGGCGAATTCCGGACGCAGCGCGAGGACGTTGCCGTCGCGATCGATGGGGGCCGGCGTCGAGCCGGTAGAATCGACGCCAATACCCACCACCGCGGCGCGCTGCGCCGGACTTAACGCCTGCACCACGCTGACGATCGCCTGTTCCAGCGCATCAATATAATCCTGAGGATGATGACGAAAGCGGTTGGCATGGGCATCGCAGAATTCACCCTTTGCCCAGCGCGGATAGTTGACCACCGCCTTTTCCAGCTCTTTACCGCTGTGGCACTCCACGGCCAGCGCTCGTACCGAGTCACTGCCGAAATCCAGCCCAATTGTTATGGCACCCGCGCTCATCGGGATTCTCCTGTGTGAGTTGTCTCGCTCTATCCTGGAATGGGGAGCGGGCGGCGGTTAGTCATCAGCGGCTGAGAATATGCACTTTTCTGTCATCGGCGGGGTTGTGTGATCGACAGCAAAAGTTAATGTCCGGTTAATTTTGCTGAATATATGGAGGATTTAGTCATCGTTTTGGGATGTGATACCGCTCTACATTTTTCCGCGCTTTTCCCGCTACAACTAGCCCAGCGTTTGCACAGCCTTTGTACAACCTTTGAGCTAACGCGCTGATTTTGCGCTGTACCCGAACGTGAAATCTGATTGGTAGCGTTTACACCGATTCGTTGATAACAGCGATAAAACACCATTGTGCCGGAGAGCATCATGCATAAATTAACTAAAGCACTGGCGGTCGCAGGCCTCGCCGCGCTTATGTCACAATCCGCTATCGCCGAGACCATGAAGCTCGGTTTTCTCGTCAAACAGCCGGAGGAACCCTGGTTCCAGACCGAGTGGAAATTCGCCGATAAGGCCGGCAAAGATCTCGGCTTTGAAGTGATCAAAATTGCCGTGCCGGACGGTGAAAAAACCCTGAACGCTATCGATAGCCTGGCGGCGAGCGGCGCCAAAGGCTTTGTCATCTGTACCCCGGATCCCAAGCTGGGCTCGGCCATCGTCGCCAAAGCACGCAGCTATGACCTGAAAGTGATTGCCGTGGATGACCAGTTTGTCACCGCCAAAGGCAAGCCGATGGATACCGTACCGCTGGTGATGATGGCGGCGACCAAAATCGGCGAGCGTCAGGGCCAGGAGCTGTACAAAGAGATGCAGAAACGCGGCTGGGATGTGAAGCAAACCGCCGTGATGGCGATTACCGCTAACGAACTGGATACCGCGCGCCGCCGCACCGGTGGTTCGATGGCCGCGCTGAAAGCCGCCGGCTTCCCGGAGAAGCAGATTTATCAGGTGCCGACCAAATCTAACGATATCCCGGGCGCGTTTGACGCCGGTAACTCGCTGCTGGTGCAGCATCCGGAAGTGAAGCACTGGCTGATTGTCGGCATGAACGACAACACCGTGCTGGGCGGCGTGCGCGCCACCGAAGGCCAGGGCTTCAAGGCACCGGACGTGATCGGCATCGGCATCAACGGGGTGGATGCGGTAAGCGAGCTGTCAAAAGGCGCGCCAACCGGCTTCTACGGTTCCCTGCTGCCGAGCCCGGACGTGCACGGCTATAAGAGCAGCGAAATGCTCTACAACTGGGTGACCAAAGGACAGGAGCCAGCGAAATTCACCGAAGTGACCGACGTGGTGCTGATCACCCGCGACAATTTCAAAACCGAGCTGGCGAAGAAAGGGCTGATGTAAGTCGGTTTTAAGCCGTCCTCAATGTGATGTTAATTAACAGGCAGCCGGCATAGTTCGTGCTGTAGCAAGGCGGCAAACACGTTTATCCCCGGGAGCTTACTGAGGTCAGTGACCGGGGTAAATGTGCGCTGCCAACGCCGCTACGGTGCGAAATATAGAGGCTCAGGAGTTCCCATGAACACGGATCCAGCATTTCTGTCATTTCATGGCATCAGCAAAACCTTCCCTGGCGTGAAAGCGCTGCAGGATATCTCTTTTCAGTGCCGCGCCGGTGAAGTGCACGCGCTGATGGGAGAAAATGGCGCGGGCAAATCCACGCTGCTGAAAATCCTCAGCGGCAGCTATCAGCCCAGCGGCGGCGAAATCCGCATCAAAGGCACAGCGAAAAGCTTCAGCAATACCGTTGATGCGCTGGATGCCGGCGTGGCGATCATTTACCAGGAGCTGCATCTGGTACCGGAAATGAGCGTGGCGGAGAACATCTATCTAGGCCAGCTGCCGCACAAGCGCGGGCTGGTTAACCGCAAGCTGCTGCGCTACGAAGCCGGTCTGCAGCTGAAAAATCTTGGCATGGATATCGATCCCGACATGCCGCTGAAATACCTGTCGCTCGGCCAGTGGCAGATGGTCGAAATCGCCAAAGCGCTGGCTCGCAACGCGCGCATCATCGCCTTTGATGAGCCGACCAGTTCGCTGTCGGCGCGCGAAATTGAGCATCTGTTCCGCGTGATTCGCCAGCTGCGCGAGCAGGGCCGGGTGGTGCTGTACGTGTCGCATCGCATGGAAGAAATTTTCGCGCTGAGCGATGCCATTACCGTGTTTAAGGATGGGCGCTACGTGCGCACCTTCACGGATATGGCCAATACCCACCATGACGATCTGGTGGAGGCGATGGTCGGACGCAACCTCGGAGATATCTATGGCTACGCGCCACGTGAGCTGGGCCCCGTGCGTCTGCAGCTGGACCAGGTGGAAGCGAAAGGCGTGCGGATGCCGATATCGCTGACGGTGCGCGCCGGAGAAATTGTCGGTCTGTTTGGACTGGTCGGTGCCGGCCGCAGCGAACTGATGAAAGGGCTGTTTGGTGCCACCCGGCTGCGCGCGGGCACGGTCACGCTGGACGGTAAGCAGCTCAACATCCGCGAACCGATTGATGCCATCCGCGCCGGCATCATGCTGTGCCCGGAAGATCGCAAAGCCGAAGGCATCATCCCGGTGCACTCGGTGCGCGAGAACATCAATATCAGCGCGCGCCGCCACAACCTGAGTGCCGGCTGTCTGATCAAGCCGGGCTGGGAAGCGAAAAACGCGGACCACCACATTCGCTCGCTGAACATCAAAACGCCGGGTGCGCATCAGCTGATCATGAATCTGTCCGGTGGCAACCAGCAGAAGGCAATTCTGGGCCGCTGGCTGTCGGAGGAGATGAACGTGATCCTGCTCGACGAACCGACGCGCGGCATTGATGTCGGCGCCAAACATGAAATCTATAACCTGATTTATCAGCTGGCGAACAAAGGGATCGCGGTGCTGTTTGCCTCCAGCGATCTGCCCGAAGTGATGGGACTGGCCGACCGCATCGTGGTGATGCGCGAAGGTGAGATTGCCGGTGAACTGCCCCACGACGCCGCCACGGAGCAGCTGACGCTGAGCCTGGCCATGCCGAAAACCACTCAAGCGGCCGCCGTGGCCTGAGGTAAAGGAGAGTAAAAATGGCTTCATCTACCACGTCCAATACGCCACCGGTGCAGCGCAGTGGCCTGCAGCTCGGGCGCATCTGGGACAACTTCGGCATGCTGGTGGTGTTTGCGCTGCTGTTTATCGTCTGCGCCATCTTCGTGCCTAATTTTGGCACCTTTATCAACATGAAAGGGCTGGGCCTGGCGATGTCGATGTCCGGCATGGTGGCGTGCGGCATGCTGTTCTGCCTCGCCTCCGGCGATTTCGACCTGTCGGTGGCGTCGGTGATTGCCTGCGCTGGCGTCGTCACCGCCGTGGTGATCAACATGACCGAAAGCCTGTGGATCGGCGTCGCCGCCGGCCTGCTGCTCGGTATGGCCACTGGCTTCGTTAACGGCTTCGTGATTGCGCGTCTGAAGATTAACGCGCTGATCACCACGCTGGCGACCATGCAGATTGTGCGCGGCCTGGCCTATATTTTCTCCGACGGTAAAGCGGTGGGGATTGAGGATGAGCGCTTTTTCACCCTCGGCTACGCCAACTGGCTGGGCGTGCCGGCACCGATCTGGCTGACCATCGCCACCATGATCGTGTTCGGTTTCCTGCTGAACAAAACCACCTTTGGCCGCAACACGCTGGCGATTGGTGGCAACGAGGAAGCGGCGCGGTTGGCCGGGGTGCCGGTGGTGCGCACGCGCATCATCATCTTTATCCTTTCCGGGCTGGTATCAGCGGCGGCCGGCATTATCCTGGCTTCACGCATGACCAGCGGTCAGCCGATGACCTCGCTCGGTTATGAGCTGATCGTTATCTCCGCCTGCGTGCTGGGCGGCGTGTCGCTGAAGGGCGGTATTGGCAAGATCTCCTACGTGGTCGCCGGGGTATTGATTCTGGGTACCGTCGAGAATGCGATGAATTTATTGAATATCTCGCCATTCTCACAGTATGTGGTGCGCGGTTTGATACTGTTAGCGGCGGTGATCTTTGACCGCTACAAACAAAAAAGCAGAACCGCCTGATCCCGCGGGCGCAGTCGCAACGCTGCGCCCCAACGTCACGCGAACCGGGAGATCCTTATGTACCACCGCGAAGCGCCGAGTGAACAGCAAAATCCTTTACTGCCGGGCTATCCGTTTAACGCCTGGCTGGTGGCCGGACTGACGCCGATCAACGCCGGCGATCAGCTCGATTTTTTTATCGATCGCCCGCACGGCATGAAAGGTTACATCCTCAATCTGACCATTAAGGGACAGGGACGCGTCTTTGACGGTGAGTCAGCGTTTGACTGCCAGCCGGGCGACCTGCTGCTGTTCCAGCCGAAAACGCCGCACTATTATGGCCGCGCGCCGGACAGTCCGTGCTGGCATCATCGCTGGGTCTATTTCCGTCCGCGCGCCTACTGGACCGACTGGCTGCAGTGGCAGGATCAGAACCAGGGCGTTGGCCGGCTGCGGCTGCCGGATGCGCTGCGCGCCGAATTTGACCGCCTGTTTGCCAGCATCGAACAGACGCACAACTCCGGACGTCGCTTTGCCGAGGAGCTGGCGATGAATCTGCTGGAGCGCCTGCTGCTGCGTGCGGTGGAAGAGGATCCGCGCAGCCATCAGCAAATTCGCGACCCACGCGTCATCGAAGCCTGTCAGTACGTCACCAATCATCTCGCCAGCGAGGTGAAAATCGAGGAAGTGGCGCGCCACGTCTGTCTGTCGCCGTCGCGCCTGGCGCACCTGTTCCGCGAGCAGATGGGGATCAACCTGCTGCGCTGGCGCGAAGATCAGCGGGTGATCCGCGCCAAGCTGCTGCTGCAAACCACTCAGGAACCCATCGCCTCGGTGGGGCGCGAGGTCGGCTACGACGACCAGCTCTATTTCTCGCGCGTGTTCCGCAAGCGGGTCGGCGTCAGCCCGAGCGATTTCCGTCGCCGCAGTCAGGATGCGCACGACGCGCTGGTGGCCCAGGAGAGCTGGCAACCGGCACGGAGTGCGATCTCCTGAGCTTTCAGGTGATTCCGCCTTGTTCTTACTGACTGATTCGTCTTAAATCAGTCAGGTCACGAACAAGAGGAATGAGAATGAGCGATAAACTACGTGTCGGCCTGATCGGCTACGGATTTGCCAGCAAAACCTTCCATGCGCCGCTGATCGCCGGAACGCCAGACGTTGAGCTGGCGGCGATCTCCAGCAGCGATGCCAGTAAAGTGCTCGCTGACTGGCCGTCGGTGCAGGTGGTGGCCGATCCTCAGGCATTGCTGGATGACCCGACGCTGCACCTGATTGTAATTCCTACCCCGAACGACACCCATTTCCCGCTCGCCAAAGCGGCACTCAATGCCGGCAAGCATGTGGTGGTCGATAAACCGTTTACCGTGACACTGTCACAGGCGCGCGAGCTCGATCAGCTGGCCAAAGCCAAAGGGCTGCTGTTGTCAGTGTTCCACAACCGCCGCTGGGACAGCGATTTCCTGACGCTGAAAACGCTGCTGAACGACGGCACGCTGGGCGAGGTGCGCTATCTGGAGTCGCACTTTGACCGTTTCCGTCCGGAAGTGCGTCAGCGCTGGCGCGAAATGAAAGGCCCGGGCAGCGGGATCTGGTTCGATCTTGGACCGCACGTGCTGGACCAGGCGTTGCAGCTGTTCGGACCGCCGGTGGCGATCAACGTCGACATGGCTGAACTGCGTCCCGGCGCGCAAACCACCGATTACTTCCACGCGGTGCTGACTTATCCCTCCCGGCGCGTGGTGCTGCATGCCAGCATGCTGGTGGCCGCGGAATCGGCGCGTTTTGTGGTGCACGGCACGCGCGGCAGCTACGTTAAGTACGGGCTCGATCCGCAGGAGGACCGTCTGAAAGCCGGTGAACGTCCGCCGCGTGAAGAGTGGGGCTACGACATGCGCAACGGCACGCTGACGCTGGCCGAGGGCGAAGTGATGGTGGAGAAAGAGCTGCTGACGCTGCCGGGCAACTATCCGGCCTATTATGCGGCGATCCGCGACGCCATTGCCGGTAACGGTGCCAACCCGGTTACGGCGGAAGAGGCGATTCAGGTGATGGAGCTGATTGAGCTTGGCCTGCAGTCGGCGGAGAAACGCCAGACCTTGTCACTAAAGTAAACCGGACGGCGTTATCGCCAGCCGATCAACAAGGAGCGCAATCTGCGCTCCTTTTTTATGGCTTATGCCGCCACGCGCTGGCGCAGCGCGGCTTTCTCCGCCTCGGTTAAAAAGGCGATGGCAATACCGTTTTCCTGCGCCTGGCGAATCTCGGCGGCGCTCAGGCCCGCCTGTGGCGCAGCCACCTCATATTCATGCGCCAGCTCAATGCCCTGTACCGCCGGATCGTCAGTGTTGATGGTTGCCAGAATACCGTGCTGCAGGAACGCCTTCAGCGGATGGCTGGCCAGCGAGGCTACGGTACTGGTCTGAATGTTCGACGTCAGGCAGGATTCAATGCCAATGCGCTGTTCGGCGAGGAAATCCATCAGCGCGCGGTCTTCAATCGCTTTGACACCGTGACCGATGCGCTCAGCGCCCAGCTCGCGGATCGCCTGCCAGATGCTCTCCGGTCCGGCGGCTTCACCGGCATGCACGGTGATGCGGAATCCGGCATCGCGGGCGCGGTTAAAGTGGCTGAGGAATTCGCTGCCCGGGAAGCCCAGTTCATCGCCGGCCAGATCGACGGCAGTGATGCCGTCGCGGTGCGCCAGCAGACCTTCCAGCTCGCGCAGGCAGGCTTCTTCGCCGAAGGTGCGGCTCATGATGCCAATCAGCTTCACATCAACGCCATACTGCTGTACGCCCGCGCGCACGCCATCAATTACCGCTTCCACCACGCCGGCAATCGGCAGCTGATGGTTCATCGCCATGTAGCCCGGTGAGAAGCGCAGCTCAGCGTAATGGATACCGGCCTGCGCGGCGTCAGCGACGTTTTCCAGCGCAATGCGGCGGCAGGCGTCGAGATCGCCCAGCACTTTGACGCCCCAGTCAAGCTTCTGCAGGAAGCTCACCAGGTCCGGCTGGTTGGCGGTCACCTGCACGTGCGGACGCAGCGTATCCAGCGTATCGGCGGGCAGCGCAAGATTGAACTGACGACCTAAATCAAGGATGGTCTGGGCGCGGATATTGCCATCAAGGTGGCGGTGAAGGTCGGTGAGGGGAAGTTTCGCATCAATCATGTCGCACTCGCTGAATTAACGTAAAGTGCAGACCATTATAAAAACATCTTGCGCAACCGCGCCAGTGATTTGCGCAAGGCGGATAGCGGATGCTGAATTAATCAGCATCCGCTGTGGTTCAGAACGATTGCAGTGCGGCAATCAGCCGGTCCAGCCCGTCATCCAGCTTGCTGCGCGGGCAGCCGGCGTTGAGACGCAGATAGCTGCGGCTGGCGCTGCCGTAGGTGCTGCCTGGCATAATCGCCACCTTATGCTGCTGGATCAGCCGCTGCTGCAGCGCGACGTCATCAATGGCCAGCGGCGCGGTGTCAATCCACGCCAGATAAGTGGCCTGCGGTGGTTGCCAGTTAAGCCCGGCAAACGCCGCGTTGAGCCGTTGCGCAATGTGCTGCATATTGGCGCGCAGATAATCGCGCAGCGCGTCGAGCCAGGGTGCGCCGTAACGGTAGGCGGCAATGGTGGCAGCCAGCGCCATCACCGCCGGTGACGACAGTCCATCCTGCTGCTTCAGCGCGTGAAACCACGCCTGGCGGTCGTCCGCGTCCGGGATAATACCCCAGGCGCCGGTCAGCGCCGGAATATTGAAGCTCTTCGAGGCCGAGGTAAACAGCGCCCAGCGGCCTTGTGCCACTTCGCACCATGGCGTGTGACGCGCCTCGCTCAGCACCATATCCATATGGATTTCATCGCTGATCACGCTCACGCCATGCCGTTCGCACAGTGCCGCCATCTGCTGCAGCTCTGCGCGCTGCCACACTTTGCCGGTGGGATTGTGCGGGCTGCACAGTAACATCGCCTTACAGCGCGGCCGCGCCAGCAGGCTTTCCAGCTGAGCCATGTCACAGTGCCATGTGTCGCCAGCGCGCTGCAACGGCAGTTCCAGCACCCTGCGCTGATTCCCGATGATTGTCTGGTAAAACGCATCATAGGCGGGCGTGTGAATCAGTACTTCATCCTCCGCCTGCGTCCAGTGGCGCAGCAGCTGCGCCACCATATAAATCACCGACGGGCCGTACACCAGTGACTCTGCCGCGATCTCGCTGGCAAAGCGGCTGCGCATCCAGTGCTGCAGGGCGGAGAGGAAATCCTCGTGCTGCCAGCGGCTGTAGCCCAGCACGCCGTGATTCAGCCGCTGCTGCAACGCGTCAATGATGCAGGGAGCGGTGGCGAAATCCATGTCCGAGATGGTGAAGGGCAGCAGATCTGGCACGCCAAAGCGGTCGGCGACAAAGTCCCACTGCGTGCACCAGCTGCCATGGCGATCCACTACCCGATCAAAATTAAACGCCTGCATGTTTACACCGTCGCGCTCATCAGATGGGCCATTTCATCTTTGACCGACTGCACCTGCGGGCCAATGACTACCTGCAGATTGGTCTGATTGAGGTGCACCACGCCGATGGCGCCGTTGGCTTTTAGCGCGGCATCGTCGACCTTGCTCATGTCGGCCACCGACAGGCGCAGGCGCGTCAGGCAGTTATCCAGCGAGGTGATGTTGTCAACGCCACCCAGCGCCGCGAGAATCGCTGGCGTGTTGTAGCCGGATTTGCCCACGCCGGCGCGGCTGACCTGCTGCTCAACGCGGCTGGTTTCTGCTTCGCGGCCAGGTGTTTTGATGTTGAAGCGGGTGATGGCGAAACGGAAGATGGCGTAGTAACCCACAAACCACACGGCAGCAATTACCGGCACCCAGTACCATTTGGTAGAAAGGCCGTGCAGCACGCCAAACACGAAGAAGTCGATCACGTTACCGTCGGTATTACCGATGGTCACGCCAAGCATTGCCATCACTGTGAAGCCGAGACCGGTCAGCAGCGCGTGGATCAGATACAGTACCGGTGCGACAAACAGGAACAGGAACTCGATCGGTTCAGTAGTGCCGCCAACCACGCAGGCAACCACGCCCGAAATCAGCAGGCCTTTAATTTTGTGACGGTTTTCCGGGCGCGCGCAGTGGTAAATCGCCAGCGCTGCCCCCGGCAGGCCGCCAAGGAATGCCGGCATTTTACCCTGCGACAGGAAGCGGGTAGCGCTTTCCGCGAAGCCGTGAGTTTCCGGACACGCCAGCTGCGCCTGGAAGATGGTCAGCGCGCCGCTGACGCTGTGACCACACACCTCCATGGTGCCACCGGCATCGGTGAAGCGAATAATCGCCACCAGAATATGCTGCAGGCCAAACGGCAGCAGCAGACGTTCTCCGGTGCCGAAGATCATCGGGCCGAATTCGCCCGCGCTGTTGATCATCCAGCCAAGACCGGTGATCGCGCGCGCAAAGAATGGCCAGATTAGCGGTACCACCAGCCCCAGCAGGCCCATCACCACGGTGGTGATAATCGGCACAAAGCGCGTGCCGCCGAAGAATGCCAGCGCATCCGGCAGGCGAATATTGTGAAAACGCTCGTGCAGCCAGAACACCACAATGCCGACAATCACCGCGCCGAGAATACCGGTGTCGATGGACTGAATGCCGAGAATGTTCTGCACGTTATTGGCTTTCAGCACCGCCGCATCAGTAGTCGGCAGGATCCCGTTGATGTTCAGCCAGAAGTTAACGCTGAGATTGAGCACCGCAAAGCCGACGAAGCCGGCAAACGCCGCCACGCCTTTGTTTTCCCGCGCCATGCCCAGCGGAATGGCGATGGCAAACATCACCGGCAAATAGCTAAAGGCAAAGGAGCCGATTTTCGCCATCCAGATAAACAGGTATTGCAGGAATGGCTGGTCGAGCAGCGGAATCAGCGTCAGCACATCATGGCTGCTGAGTGAACTGCCGATCCCCAGCATGATGCCGCAAAACGACAGCAGGGCCACGGGTAGCATGAAGGTTTTCCCCAGGCTCTGGAAAAATTCCCAGAGCGACATTTTGGGTTGGCTGTGAGGCATAGTCTCTCCTGGCTAAAAAGTAACAAGCGGGTAAAGTGGTGGAGGATGATAAAACGTTTTATCATGGCTTTTTGTGGTGATAATCACAAAGCGTGACGAGCATCAGGCTTTATTTTTATGCGAATCAGTGTAACGTTTTACCTCTTTGAATTTTCCGGCTACAAAAAGCGTCACACTATGTCCCAGCAGAAAATCACCATCCATGATGTCGCGCAGGCCGCTGGCGTATCGGTCAGCACGGTATCGCTGGTGCTGTCCGGCAAAGGGCGTATTTCACCCGCCACCGCCGCGCGGGTGAATCAGGCGATTGAGCAACTCGGCTATGTGCGTAACCGCT
This sequence comes from Pantoea sp. SGAir0184, assembly GCF_043544755.1. Classification (NCBI taxonomy): domain Bacteria; kingdom Pseudomonadati; phylum Pseudomonadota; class Gammaproteobacteria; order Enterobacterales; family Erwiniaceae; genus Pantoea; species Pantoea sp. SGAir0184. Next base: position 2,337,264 of record NZ_CP028050.1, on the reverse strand, counting down.
CGGCCTCCATGCTGCGCGGCGGTGAGAGCGGGGTGATTGGCCTGATCGTGCGCGATCTCAGCCAGCCCTTTTATGCAGCAATGACGGCGGGACTGAGCGAGGTGCTGGAGCAGCAGGGCAAAGTGCTGGTGCTGACGCAGAGTGGTCAGCATGGCCAGCATCTGCAGCGTTGTTTTGATTCGCTGGCGGCACAGGGCGCCGATGGCATTGTGCTGGGCGGCGCGGTGGCGCAGGCGGAATCGCTGCGGCTGCAGGCGCAGGAGCAAAATATTGCGCTGATCTGCGCCGCGCGCGCCAGCAGTCTGGAAAAAGTCGATTCGCTGCGTCCGGATAACAGCCAGGCGGCGCGGATGGCCACCGAGTATCTGATCAAGCAGGGACATCAGCGCATTGCCTGGGTGGGCGGTCTGGGTTCGTCACTGACGCGCGCCGAACGTATCGGCGGCTATTGCGCCACGCTGCTGCAGTACGGTTTGCCGTTTCGCCCGGACTGGATTATCGAATGTGACGATCGCCAGCAGAGCGTCTCCGCGCTGACGCAGGCGCTGCTGCATCAGCATCCGCGTATTACTGCTATCCTGGCCCACAATGCCAGCACCACGCTCGGCTGCTATTTCGGCGCGCTGCGTAGCGGCCGCACCCTCGGGGAAGATGCCGTGGACAGTTACTACACCCAGCAGCTGGCGCTGGTCGGCTTCAACGACGATCCGCAGCCTGAGCTGAACGATCCGGCATTGACGTTTGTCAGCAGTGAAGCGCGTATCGTCGGGCGGCGCGCGGCAGAACGCATATTACAGCGCCTGGCGCAGCCACAGGCCGATGTGCAGACGTTAATCGTGCCGCCGCAGCTGGTGCAGGGCCGCTAAGCCTGTCGCCCGCCCGGCGTCAGATCATTACTCGCCGCGTTTCTGTTACCGCTGCTTACCGATTGTCAGCCGGCCTGTGATCATCGTTCTGCTTATGCATTGCGGGCCAGCAGAAAATAAAGATTAAACTTCGGCATCAAATCCTGACACGAAATTGTCATAATATGGCCAGCGTTAAATAAAAATCAACGCGTTAGCCATTTTTATAAATTACGCGAATTTTGTATTGATTAATATTGTTTACCGGCCTTGTCTGAATTTTATTCAGGCTGGCTGATGTTATTACCTGTCACAAAATGTGTATTTTCTTATTGTTTAGCGAGGGTTTACTTGCTCACTGGATTTGTGACAGGCGAGGAATATACTGCCAGCTATGCTTATTTTTCCTGTGCCGGGGCACGTATGAAAATAATCGTAAATGGGAAAGGTTATCCGGAAAAGAGAAATATCATCGTCAACGATTTACACCATTATCTCAATCTGAAATATAAAAATATCTGGTTTTATCGTAACGCCGTCAGGCAGAAAATCCGCAAAGCCAATAAGTTGTTTATTTTCGCGCCACTACCGTTCTCGGTGCCGGACGATGCGCAAATCATCCATCTTTTTAATGAGGTGGCCTGCACGAAAAAACGCTGGATGGCGACATTTGAAACCGAAATTCCGCGCGTGCTGCCGGTGCCGGGCATGGCCAAACTGCATAATCCACAATTGCAGAAACAACTCAAACTGATCGCGGCACCGCAGTGTACGGCGCTGCTGGCTATCTCCGACGCGACGAAAAAAATTCAAATCAAGCTGTTACAGGCGTTTCCGCAGCAGGCTGCAGCCATTTTGCCCAAACTGCACACTCTGCATCCGCCACAGGCAATTATCTGTGATCGGGTCAGGCCGGTGAATCAGGCGAAGCTGACGTTCAGCTTTGTCGGCAATGAGTTTTATCGTAAAGGTGGGGCGGAAGTGGTGCTGGCGTTTAGCGAGTTGCTGGCAGAAGGCATCATTCACCCTGACAGCGTGCAGGTGAATTTAACGGGCAACCTGAAGCATCGCTATAATATCGCGCACGGCGCGCAGCAGGATGACGCGCAATTTCATCAGCGGATTGAAGACCTGATTAATCAGCAGGCAATCTTCAGGCATGAAACATTTTTGCAAAATGATCGGCTGATGAAAATGCTCGAACAGACCGATGTGGGATTATTACCGACCTGGCAGGATACATACGGCTTTTCAGTGCTGGAAATGCAGGCGTGCGGCTGTCCGGTCATTACCACTAATGTGCGGGCACTGCCGGAAATAAACCCGGCCTCGGCCGGCTGGCTTATTGAGTGTCCGCTAAATGATATGTTTGAAATCACCATCGCTTCAGCGCAGGAGAAACTGGCGATCAGGGACAGAATTATTGCGCAGCTCAAACAGATCATCACGCAGATGATGGCGCAGCGCGAGACGATCAGCACCCGCTCGGCGCGGGCGCTGCAAAGAATTAAAGACCAGCACGATCCGGCGCGCTTTCGCGCCCGTCTCGACGCCTTGTATCAGCAGACAGCACAGGTGAATCGTGCCCCGGGCGTCAGCGCTAAAGAGATTTGACGCATTAATCACGCCGGGTGGAGGAAGCGGATCCCCGGTTATCGCCGGTGGCGCTGACGCAACGGCCAGCGCGCACGGCATTAGCGGGCTCTGGCCGTCAGACTAAAATAGGGATGTTTTCCTGCCAGCAGCAGCAAAAACTCATATTCTCCCTGACTGAGCGGCGACGGTTTTGCTGCGGACTCCTTCATCTGCCAGACCCGCAGGCTGAGGTCGAAGCGTTCAGCCGCGTGCAGTTGGGTCATGCCCGTGGCGATGCGTAAGTCACGCACATCAGCCTGAACCGGAACGATGTGCTGCAATGATTGATGGCTCATAAATTCTTCTCTTTCTGTGGCCTGTCCCTGGCGGTGTGGTTATCGGCTGCGAGCTATGCCGGTTCAGAGACGGCAAGCTTTTCTGTCGCGAAGCTGTCAATGGCTGAAATGGGGCGCTGACCGGCCAGCAGCGCGCTGTCATGCGGGCTGTCAGAAAAGTTAAAATGACTGATCACCGCAGCCAGCGTTCCGGTACGGCCATTCAGGCTGCCGGCCGAGGCGGCAATCTCTTTCACCAGGGCGGCATTCTGCTGGGTAACGCGATCCAGATCGGTCACGGCCAGCGTAACCTGGGCAATGCCTTTACTCTGTTCGTCTGACGCCAGCGCAATCTGGCCAATTAGCGAGGTGACGGCGGAAACGCTTTGCGTGGCGCTGTCCATGATGGCGCCGGCGCGCTGCGCGGTCTGCGCGCCCTCACCAACGCGCGTCACGGTGCCATTAATCAGCCCTTCGATCTCCTTCGCGGCGCTGGCGCTGCGTTGTGCCAGCGTGCGCACTTCAGCTGCCACCACGGCAAAGCCGCGTCCCTGCTCGCCGGCGCGGGCGGCTTCAACAGCCGCGTTCAATGCCAGAATATTGGTCTGAAATGCAATGCTGTTAACCGTGGCGGTGAACTGACGGATTTTATCGGCTTCGGCGGCGATATCGGCCATCATCGCTGACACGCTTTTCACCAGCGCTTCGCCGTCACGCGTGGTGCGCGCCGCATCCTCAGCCAGCTCGCGCGCTTCGCCGGCGCTGTGGGCATTTTTCTCTACGGTGGCGCTAAGCTGCTCCATGCTGGCCGAGGTCTGCTCGAGCGCAGCCGCCTGGCGGGTGGTGCGGTCGGACAGATCGGCGTTGCCGCTGGCGATATCCGCAGACTCTTTGCGCAGCACGTCGGTGTTGTCATGCACGGCGCGCACCGTGGTCAGCAGGCTCTGCTGCATCAGCCTGACCAGCGGAATCAGCTGACCCACACAGTTGCGGCCAAAATCCTGCGGTTCCCGCGTAAGATCGCCAGCGGCAATGCCGCGGAAATGTTCCCGCAGCGCCCCCAGCGGCCGTACCAGATGCGTGACCAGAAAACGGTCACAGAACAACAGCAGCGCGAGCATCAGCAGTGCAGCAATGCCAAAGGCCATTTGCAGACGCTGGCGATCGGACTGGTCGGCATGGTTATTCGCTGCGATGTCGCGCTGCAGCAACTGCAGGCGCTCAGCCGCAGGCAGCGCAAAGTCTACTGGCGATGCGGTGAGAGCGGCACGCAGCGGCGCCCAGTCGCTATCGGCCGGGGCATCGGCCGCTACGGCCGCTTTTGCCGCCGTGGTTCCCGATGCCATCACTAAACTGGCGCGATTGAGAAACAGCAGCTGGCTGGTCAGTGTGGCGTTATGCAGTTCGCGCTGATGCATGTCGCGCAGCACCGTGCTGCCATAGATCCCGGCCAGCGCCACAATCAGCAGCGCCGCGACCAGGATGCACTGCACAACCCGGCGAATGGTGAAGTTTTTAAGAAATTGCATGGTGAGTTTCCCCGGTGTCGTTTAAGACACAATGGTGTCGAGCGTTATTATTTATTGTTCGCGATAATATCGCGTACTATGGTTTAGCGTTTTAAGCATGGCAGGGAATTCGGAAAAAGAAAATGAATCGTCGATAAAATATTTCTTTCCCGAAGACACGCCAGATTAATTTATAAAAGGGTTATTTCGCCGGGCCGCGGCAGTCAGGCTCGCCGGCGGATAAATAAACATTCATTGTTTTTGCCTTTTGCTAAAATTGAGCGTTCAGTGCCCGTTAATTTAGCTTAAGTCACGCCGTAATGATTAACAGCACTCCGCCTGCAACACGCTGGGCATCAACAAATAATAAACGCTGCCGCGTTAACGCTAATTTCACCCGTGACCATCACCGATTATAAATTCACACTGTAAAGCACCGGACCCGTTGGACGTCCGGTTGGCGAACCGCCGTGCGGCTCGAGACTGATCGCCAGCGTCGCCTTAACCAGCGACTGCTGTTTCTCAATCGGATACTGCTGCGGCGCACTTCCGGTGACCAGACCGAGTGAAACGGGCGCCCGGCCAGGCGGAATCAGCCACAGTTCCAGACTCTGATCCGCCCTGACCGCGCTGACCTGCAGCGGCGCCAGACTGATCACGTCCTGCTGGCGGCTGGCGCTCACCACCCATTGCTGACTGTGTTGTGCATCGGTCAGCACCGCCAGCGGCGTCATAACCGGCTCGCGTAGCCAGTAAGCCGACAGCGCGAAGCCCAGCGCGACGCAGGCGGCAGCCAGCCACGGCAGCGTCCGGCGTGTGGGCGCGACGCGCTTGTCGGGCGGCAGGGAAAGGGCAATTTTTTTCCATAGCCTTTCCGGCGGCGTGACGGGCGGCTGAACCTGGTCGAGACCCGCCAGCAGCGTCTGCCAGCGGGCGACCTGCGCCGCCAGCGCCGGCTCGGCCTGCAGTCTGCGCTGAAAGCGCAATCGCGCGCTGCCGCGCAGCGTGCCGAGGGCGTACTCCGCCGCCAGGGCGTCATCCCGCTGCACTTTGTCACTCATCGTCCTACACACTCCCGCAGATGGTCCAGGCCACGTCGAATCCAGCTTTTTACCGAGCCGACCGGCTGCTGCAGCCACCCGGCAATGTCGCTATGTGATAAGCCCTGATAATAGGCCAGCGCGATCGACTGGCGCTGTTCACTGCTCAAATGCTGCAGACAGTGGTGCAGGCGGGCAACCTCTCGATCGTGCTGCTCATCCAGACTGACGTCACCCGGCGTGCTGCTTAAATCGTCGAGCCAGGCTTCATCGGCATGGAATTGTCTGGCATAGCCGCTGCGCAGCCAGTCAATACAGCGGTTGCGTACAATGTGCGTCATCCAGGTCAGGGGAGAACTGAGCGCGCTATTAAATGACGCGGCGTTGTGCCAGACCGTGATGTAGCATTCATGCAGAATCTCTTCCGCCCACGCCCGCTGGCGTAACATGCGCAGCGCTACCGCAAACAGATGCGGGGAAGTCAGCCGGTACAGCTGTTCAAAAGCCAGGCGGTCGCGCTTCGCGACCGCCTGTATTAAGGCTATTTGTTGCTCAGCCTGAGAGGCGTCCATAATACTCCTGGCCGGTTTGTTTAACCTTACCGAGTATAGACAGTTATTCAGGCATTAAGACGGTATCAATAACGTCAATGACGCCATTTTTCTGGTTTACATCATAAGTGCTGATATTTGCCACATTACCCTGACCATCTTTCAGCTGAATATTGTGTGGCCCGTTGCTCATAATCCACAGCGGCTGACCATTCACCGTTTTCAATTCGGCTTTACCGCCACCCTGTTTAATTTTTTGCTCCAGCGCTTTCATATCATATTTACCGGCGACCACATGGTAGGTCAGCACGCTGGTGAGTTTGGCTTTGTTTTCCGGTTTGAGAAGTGCATCAACGGTGCCGGCAGGCAGTTTGGCAAAGGCGGCGTTAGTCGGCGCAAACACCGTAAACGGGCCTTTGCCCTGTAAGGTATCGACCAGACCCGCGGCTTTAACGGCGGCGACCAGCGTAGTGTGGTCCTTCGAGTTCAGGGCGTTTTCAATAATGTTTTTTTGTGGATACATTGCCGCGCCGCCTACCATCACCGAATCGGCGTGCATGGCCGCCATCGCAGCGTTCGCGCCAAGCAGGGCGGCAGACAGGACGGCATAACTGATTAACTTTTTCATCATATATCCTCATTGAAGGAGCAGAAGGGTGCTCACAAAGGGATATACGTACGGTGCGGCTGAACGGATGCAGAAAAGGGTGAAATTTTTTTGCCGGGGGGAAAACGGCAGCCCGGAGCGGGCTGCCGCGGGGATTACTCTGGCATGCCTTCGCTGGTTGGCGCGCCTAACATGTAGCGCGACAGGAACTGCTCCAGCGTCATTTTGTCGCCATTCATGGTGACCTGACCGTTAGCGTATTGCAGGCTGGTGGTGATGTTATCGTCCTGCTGCTGCGTCAGACGGAACATCTGGCCCATCGCCGCCAGACCTTTTACCTGCTGATCGGCCAGCTTCTGCGCATCATCACCCTGATAACCTTCCGCCAGCCCGACGTGACGCATCACTTCGGTCGCCATCGGCATATTGATGCTCAGCTTGCCGTCGAGCGTTTTCAGCACGCGATCCACGGCGGCACCCAGACTCTGCGGTTCACCGGTGACGGTTGCCGGATCGTTAAAACCGACGTTAAGGTTGAACGTGCTCTCGCCTTTGTCATTTTTCCAGCTCAGCGGCGCCACGCTCACGGTCGGCGAACCTTTCAGCAGGGTCGGCAGGTTATTTCTCAGGATGGTCTGCACGCTGGCCTGGTAGCGGATAGGATCGTCCACCACGCCAGGCTGGTTCAGCAGATCCTGCATCTGCGCATTGTACTGGTCAGAGAAGGTTTTCACCGCCTGAGCATCAAACTGCGCAAATTTCATCGCCAGTTTGGCTTCGCCGAACGGCTGTTTTTGCAGGCTGATGTTGTCGACCTGATAATCAATCTGGCCGCCAATCTTACCGTCTTTGTTGTCGAATGAGGACTTCCCGTCCAGCTTCTCCAGCGTCAGGCCTTCCTGACCGTTGATGCTGGCGTCGAGCTTATCCAGCGTGATGGTCTGGTCGCCGACGCGCACGCCTTCCGGACTCAGGTGGGTGTCACCGCCCAGCTTCAGACCGTTAAGGGTAAACAGCACCGGTTGCTGCAGCTGGTTTTTGCTGGTGACGGCGATGCTGGAGAAGTCGCCCTGCAGACTCACTTTGTCGCCTTTGCTGTCCGCGCTGACGTTGAGCGTGCCGCCGTTAGTGGCGAGGCGATCACCGGTCTGCGCATTGCTGTAATCCACCGGCAGCAGGTGCAGCGCGGTATCGGTCGCGCCGCTGTACCCGACGCGGGTATCGGCATTAACCAGCGATTTGCCCTGGGTCAGTTCAAACAGTTTCTTCACCGCATCGGTGTTTTCCAGTTCGGTGTGCACCGAGGCCATACTGGGGATCAGGTTGCCGCGCTTCAGCTGAGCAAACGGGAAAGGACCGTGGTCGATGGTTTCGTTGAGCACGATGCTTTGGCCCGGCTTCAGCAACGGATTGTCTTCGGTCTGCGAACTGGCCTGAATTACCAGTTTGGTTTTGCTGCTGAATACGCCACGCTGGTAATCCTGATAGCTGAGCGTCAGACGGCTATTCGGCGCGTACGTGTTAATCTGGCTGTTGGCATTTTGCAGCATCTCATCCATGTGGCTTTCCAGCTGTTTACCGGTAAACCACGCTGCGCCAGTCCAGATTACGCCGAGCGCCACAATCACACCTACGGCAACCTTGGTCTTTTTCATCGCTGAGTCGTCCTTATCCTTGCGTGCGCATACCGTTGGGCCGCGCGACGGGTGAAGAAAAACGCCCGCAGGCGTTTTTTAATTAATAGTTTGAAATAATAGCAGTTAATGCTGCAGGCGTCAGCCGCCTCACGTCAGCGCGTTGTACACCCGCGCCAGACGACCGGTCCCCGCCGCGCTCACCGGCGACTCGCTGGCTGCGACAAAGCAGGATTCGCCCGGTTGCAGTACCAGCTGCTGTCCGGCCTTTTCAATCACCGCCTGGCCTTCAATGCAGAACAGCAGGGCGGCACTGTGCTGTGCCAGCGTTTGCGGCGTGGCCGAAAGCGTATGGATGGCGAAGGCAAAATCCTCTACCGGAATCGGGAAGTTGAGGCTGTCGCCCTGTGCCTGCGGCTGTGTGAGCAGCGTCGCCGCCGGTTTGGCCTCGAACTTCAGGTTGGCCAGCAGTTCCGGAATATCAATGAATTTCGGCGTCAGGCCGGCGCGCAGCACGTTATCCGAATTGGCCATCACTTCCAGCGCCACGCCTTTCAGATAGGCATGCGGCGTTTCGGCGAACAGGAACATCGCCTCACCCGGTTGCAGGGTGATGACATTCAGCAGCAGCGGTGAGAACAGGCCATTATCGTCCGGATAGTCGCTGGCGATCGTTTTGATGGTCTGCCACGGCTCGCCTTCGCGCGCGTTCAGCGCGGATTTCAGCACGCCGAGTGCGCGGGATTTGCTTTCGTCTTTCAGCGACAGCAGGGTAGCGAACAGTTTAGCCAGTGCGGCTTCGCTGGCGTTTTCGAGGAAATGGGCGATCTGCGGATGCGCGCCCGCGACCGGCTCCAGCAGCGAGACAATCTCAGGCAGTTCGCGAAAGCCGTTCATCGCCTGGAACGGCGTCAGGGCATACACCAGTTCGGGCTTGTGGTTAGCATCTTTATAGTTGCGCTCGGCGGCGCTGAGCGGAATGCCCGCCGCGTTTTCACGCGCGAAACCGGCTTCTGCGGCAGTTTTACTGGGATGCACCTGAATTGATAACGGCTGATCGGCGCACAGCACTTTAAACAGAAACGGCAGCTCACCGAAACGCTGCGCTACCGCAGCCCCCAGCGTCGCGACCTGATCGTCATTGATCACGTCACGCAGCGAACGGGTGACGCCATTCACTTCAACGGTAGAGGGGCTTTTGGGGTGCGCGCCCATCCATAATTCCGCCATCGGCAATCCCTGCGGGTTTTCGATGCCGTAGAGTTCGGTCAGCGCGGTTTTGCTGCCCCATGCATAATTTTGCAGCGAATTGTTCAATTTTTGCATCGTTTACCCTTAATAACGGTAAGTAAATAAGCGTATTAAAGCAGAAAGTGCCATAGAAAATACACGAACAAGTGCAATAAACGCGATGGGCTCGCATAATGTTAATTTCTTGTATGTGACAATCTTGCTCGCTCTAAGGCGTCGCGGGAAGACGACTTAGGCGGAAACCTCAAAATCTGAGCTAAGGAGACGTAGTCATGGCAGCCAACCGCATTGAAAAAGATTCAATGGGTCCGATCGAAGTTCCGGCAGATAAGTTGTGGGGCGCACAAACGCAGCGTTCGCTGGAGCACTTCCGTATCTCCACCGAGAAGATGCCCGTGGCGCTGGTGCATGCGCTGGCGCTGACCAAGCGCGCCGCCGCCCTGGTTAACCGCGATCTGGGGCTGCTGCCGGCTGAACGGGCCGGGGCGATTATCGACGCCGCTGACGAGGTGCTGGCCGACCAGCACAGCGACGAGTTCCCGCTGGCCATCTGGCAGACCGGCTCCGGCACCCAGACCAACATGAACATGAATGAAGTGCTGGCGAACCGCGCCAGCGAACTGCTGGGCGGCGAGCGCGGCATGTCGCGCAAAGTGCATCCGAATGATGATGTTAACAAGAGCCAGAGCTCCAACGATGTGTTCCCGACGGCGATGCACGTTGCCGCGGTGATTGCGCTGCGCGAACAGCTGATTCCGCAAATTGAGGTGCTGAAAAATACCCTGAGCGAGAAATCCGCCGCGTTTAAAGACATCGTTAAAATTGGTCGTACCCACCTGCAGGACGCCACACCGCTGACGCTCGGCCAGGAGATTTCCGGCTGGGTTGCCATGCTGGAGCACAATCTGAAGCACATCGAACACAGTATTCCGCACGTCGCCGAGCTGGCGCTGGGCGGCACGGCGGTCGGTACCGGCCTGAATACCCATCCGGAATATGCGGTGCGCGTGGCGAAAGCGCTGGCCGACCTGACGCAGCAACCCTTTGTCACTGCGCCCAACAAGTTTGAAGCGCTGGCGACCTGCGATGCGCTGGTGCATGCGCACGGCGCGCTGAAAGGCCTGGCCGCCTCGCTGATGAAAATCGCTAACGACGTGCGCTGGCTGTCGTCCGGTCCGCGCTGCGGCATCGGTGAAATCAGCATCCCGGAAAATGAGCCCGGCAGCTCGATCATGCCAGGCAAAGTCAATCCAACGCAGTGTGAAGCGCTGACCATGCTGTGCTGCCAGGTGATGGGCAATGACGTGGCGGTGAACATGGGCGGTGCGTCCGGAAACTTCGAACTCAACGTCTACCGGCCAATGGTGATCCACAACTTCCTGCAGTCGGTACGGCTGCTGGCCGACGGCATGGACAGCTTCAATCACCATTGCGCGGTGGGCATTGAGCCCAACCGCGAGCGCATCGATCAGCTGCTCAACGAGTCGCTGATGCTGGTTACCGCGCTGAATACCCATATCGGCTATGACAAAGCGGCGGAAATTGCCAAGCAGGCGCACAAACAGGGGCTGACGCTGAAAGCCTCGGCGCTGCAGCTCGGCTACCTGACCGAAGCGCAGTTTGACGAATGGGTGCGGCCGGAAGAGATGGTTGGCAGCATGAAGCAATAGCTTTACTGCCGGACACTACAGCGCGACCTGTCGCGCTGTTTTTTTGCCTTACAGACGGTCACTCCATAAATGCAGCCGCGGGATGATCAGATGCAGCGGCTGCGCCAGCGGCTTGTAACGGTGCGCGATGTTTTCAGCATCGTAATCCAGCAGTTCACCCAGCGTCGGCACCTGCGTACGATCGCGGCACAACACCAGCAGCGGCGAAGGGCAGGCCAGCTGCAGCTGTTTTTTCTCGCTGGCGCGCCACAGCCGCGCGATAGGTTGCACTTTGACCGGCCGCTTGATCTTCAGCTGCGCGCCGTCCGGCAATGACCGCACCCGCTCCAGCTCCTGCTGCACTTTCTCAGCCCACTGTTCGCGCGTCCACGGCGCCTGCGCGCGGTTCGCCTTCAGGCTGCGCTCCAGCTGCCCGACGATGGCCTCGCGCGTCACCTTCTTGATGATGTTTTTATTCGCCCAGCCAAAACGCAGCGTATCCGGCGCCTGCAGTAGCGTGACGCTGCGGTAGGCGTTGAGGGTGATCAGGCCACGCAGATGCTGGTGCACAAACTCAAAACGCGCCTCGCTCGGCAGGCCGGAGTCGACGGTGATCAATTGCTCCAGCCGCTGCTTGAGGGTGTTGATGGTCGTGACCTGCTGCTCCAGTCGCTGGCTGGCTGCCTCATCCGCCTCAATGCAGAGGGCGCCAGGCAGACGCACCGCCGCTTTGGTGCTGAGTTTTTCTGACTGATGCTGCATAAACAGGCGACAGTAGTGGGCGAGGGCCATTTCGCGCGCGCGTTTACCGAGATGCTGGGTCACCGCGATGCGGTTTATTTCATCATGCTCTTTGCCTTTCTCGATCTCAGGCAGGCTGAACACGCGCGCCAGCAACAGCGGCTGCTGTTCAACCGACGCCCGCAGTGCAGTGAGTTCGCGCTCCAGCGTATTGACGCATTCATGTAAATCAGCCACCAAATCATAGCGAGCCATCGCGGTTCTCCATAGTTACAACATACCAAAGGGTGGCACTGAATGACGCGGCGAGCAAGCAGGCATACTAGTTACAACATACTATAATAGGGTTTATCCATCCAGTCGCTGAAACCCCGGCGTGGAATTCGGCTCAACAGGACGCGCGGGCATTTTTCCTGCCGGATGAACATGTTATAACCGTGATTTACCTGTTAACGGATATTAGCTGTGGAGTATCAGCCAAAACCGGGCGCGCCCGCTATCGTCACGCTCGGCGCGGTGCAGATCCTGTCGTGGGGCGGATCGTTTTATCTGATGGCCGTGATGGCTAACCCAATCATCGCGGAAACCGGCTGGTCGCAGCAGTGGGTGTATGGCGCACTTTCGCTCGGCATTCTGGTCTCCGGCCTGCTGGCACCGCTGTGCGGCCGGCTGATTGCCCGCGCACAGGGTCGCCGACTGCTGGCGGCGAGCGGGGCGGTGATGGCGCTCGGGCTGGTGATCATGGCGCTGAGCCACAGTTTGCCGCTGTTTCTGTTCGCCTGGCTGATTATCGGCGCGGGCATGGCGATGGGCCTGTATGACGCGCTGTTCGCCACGCTGGGCACCTTATATGGCGGCCAGGCGCGTGGCGCGATTACCGGTATTACGCTGATTTCAGGATTCTGCACCTCGCTGGTGTGGCCCGGCATCGCGCTGCTGATCCACTGGCTGGAGTGGCGCGGCGCCTGTCTGGCTATTGCCGCGCTGCTGTGTCTGGCGGTGCTGCCGGCTTACCTGTATGCGCTGCCAGCGCCGCGCACGCCATCCATACCAAAAGCCACGCAACAGCATACCGCACAGAATTCGCTGGCCCCCACGCTGTTCTGGCTGCTGTGCAGCATCTTTACCCTCGCGTCGGTGATCATGACGGCGATATCGGTGCAGTTGATTACCCTGCTGCAGGCGAGCGGGCATTCGCTGAGCGCCGCGCTGGCGATCAGCACGCTGCTGGGGCCGTGCCAGGTGGCGTCGCGCATTGTCGATATGACGTTCAAACGCGGCCATCCCATCTGGACCACTTTCTTCTCGGTCGGACTGGTGGCGCTGGGATTACTGCTGCTGGCCTGTTATCCCGCGTGGGCGCTGGTGAGTATGGTGCTGTACGGTGCAGGAAATGGCTTGCGGGCTATCGTGCGCGGTACGTTGCCGCTGGCGATGGTAAAACCGGAAGAGTACGCCATTGTGGTTGGCCGCATGGCGCGACCGGCGCTGATTGGTCAGGCGCTCACGCCGCTGATTGGCGGCTATATTTTCCAGCATTCCGGCGCGCAGGCTACGCTGTGGCTGTTATGCGGGCTGGCGCTCATCAACGTGCTTTTGGTGGTGGTGCTGAAGCGGAAATTGCCGGCAGGCGCTCCGGAATCCGCAGGTTGAAATCGCCACTGACGGCTAACGGGCAGAGATGGGCGCTGCTGCGCTTTAGTGGCGATCCGTCAAATATTGCAGCAGGCAACACAACGCGCTTAACAGCAGAGTGCAGCCAGCCGAGACAACGAAAGGCAGCGGTGCCATCCGCACGCATTGCCATAAGGTTGGCGCGTTCAGGCAGCTGGTTGCCGCCGTGATGATGCCCACCGTCAGCGGGAGAACGGTCAGCAATAATGCGCCGACGACCGGAGATAATACAGACATTATTTCGCGCCTCGAAAATAGTAACGGCGCGCATTTTGTGCAAAAAATAGCAAGGGAATCCTGACCCGGATCAATATTATTCCTTTCAGAAGACGGTTTATCGACCCTGACGCCGCCCCCTTCGCCGGTGTGTTTTTGTTTCTTAGACAGAAACAATGGCTTGTCTGAGAGTGGGTTGCGCACATGGCGCACCACGCGTGCAGAAATAATCGTCCCTTTGTCACAACGTCCTTTGCCAGCCTGCAGCTACAGCGGTAGGGGCAAAAAAGTGACACGTCGCGCATATTGTTGCGCAAGGCTCAGAGTGCTAAAGCGGTCAGCGGCATGTGCTATTGGAATCTTTTTATTTCAATTCAATAAGTTAAGTCGATATCAAGGCGGGTAATAGCGCAGGTTAGTCACGAGTGGAAAGCATTTTCGGTATTCTAAAAAGCAACAGTGTTTGTTATATTTATTGCTCATTGATTATTCACTGCCGCGGTATGAAAACAAGAAGATAGGCCGCAACTCAGGAAACAGAAATGCTTGATTACCGCTTCCCGACAGCTTTGCAGATGGTTTTGAGCGTAGCGATGGCGGAGCAATTGGGTAAACGCTCGACCAGTGCCATTCTGGCGTACGGTCTTGAAGCGAACCCCAGTTTCATTCGGAAACTCATGGTTCCGTTAACGCGCGATGGCATCATTGTCTCGACGCTTGGCCGTACCGGCTCGATCCATCTGGGTCGTCCGGCCGCTGAGATCACGCTGCGCGATATCTACACCTCAGTGATTGAAGACAAAAAACTGTGGGCGTCGCGCCCCGATGTCGCACCGCGCTGTCTGGTCAGCGCCAACCTGTGCTGGTACTTCAAATCGATCGCGGAGCAAGCGGAAGAGGCGTCGCTTAAAGTGCTGGAAACCCGCACCGTCGCCGATGCCCTTAACGAGCTGAAAAAGCACGATACCAGCAACTGCGAACCGCTGCCTGACCTCGAAATCGCCGAACTCTGCAAAAAAGATCGCTAACCTCGCGTGCGCATCGCTGATGCGCACCTTGCCATTCCGCTGCTGCACGCGCAGTCTACCCCTGTAAATCCTGTGAAATCCCGCTGCTGTGCTCTGGCGCAGAGGCGCGCTGTTACTGTGTAACATCGTCATGCTGCGCCAGGTAAAAAAAATCCGGGCACGATGGCCCGGATGGGTTTTACTCCTTAGCGTTTACACCGTCTGCGTTTCCACCGCCGGCTGCTGCTTGCGCGTCACCAGCTTACGCAGCGTCACGTAGAACACCGGCGTCAGGAACAGGCCAAACAGCGTAACCCCCAGCATGCCCGAGAACACGGTAATGCCGGTGACGCCACGCACTTCGGCGCCCGCACCTTCGCCCAGAATCAGCGGCACGGTGCCGGCGATAAAGGCGATGGAGGTCATAACGATAGGGCGCAGACGCAGGCGACAGGCTTCCAGCGCCGACTCCACAATCCCTTTGCCCTGCATCTCCAGTTCACGGGCGAACTCGACGATCAGGATGGCGTTCTTACATGCCAGCCCCATCAGCACCACCAGACCGACCTGGACAAACACGTTGTTATCGCCGCCGGTCAGCCACACGCCGACCAGTGCGGATAGCATCGTCACCGGTACGATCAGGATCACTGCCAGCGGCAGCGTCCAGCTCTCATACAGCGCCGCCAGTACCAGGAACGCCAGCAGCACCGCCACCGGGAACACGATAAACGCGGTGTTGCCCTGGGTTGCCTGCTGATAGCTCAGGTCGGTCCATTCGATATTCATGCCGTTCGGCAGCACCTGGCTGGACATCGCCTCGAGTTTCTCCATCGCCTGCGCGGAAGAGAGCACGCGCGGATCGGCATCGCCAATCAGGTCGGCCGCCGGATAGCCGTTATAGCGAATCACCGGGTCCGGACCGTAGGTGGTGGTGATGTTCACCATGCTGCCAATCGGCACCATCTCACCGCGATCGTTACGGGTGCGCAGGTTCGCGATATCCTGCACGCTGTCGCGGAAATCCCCGTCAGCCTGCGCCATCACACGCCAGGTACGACCAAACTTGTTGAAGTCGTTGACGTAAGAGGAACCCAGATACACCTGCAGCGTCGTGAACAGATCGGTCAGCGATACGCCTTGTGCTTTGGCTTTGTCGCGATCGACCTGCACATCCAGCTGCGGCACGTTGGCCTGATAGGAGGAGATCGGGAACATCATGCCAGGCGTCTGCATCACCGCACCGGACAGGGTATTAATCGCGGTTTGCAGCGCACCATAGCCCAGGCCCGCACGGTCCTGCACATACAGCGAATAGCCCGATCCCTGGCCCAGACCGAGGATCGGCGGTGGCATGATGGAGAATCCGAAGCCCTGCTGGATTTTGGAAATTTTCGCGTTGATCTCAGCATTGATTTCCGCCGCAGTGCGGCTGCGCTCGCTGAACGGCTTGAGACCGAAGAACACCGTGCCGGTATTCGGCGTATTGGTGAACTGCAGCGCATTCAGGCCGGGGAAGGCGACGGAGTAGGCCACGCCTTCGGTGTTCATGCCGATTTCGCTCATCTTACGAATCACTTCATCGGTACGCGCCAGCGATGAGCCTTCCGGCATCTTCACGCCACCAATCAGGTACAGCTTATCCTGCGTCGGAATAAAGCCACCTGGCACGGTATGGAACATAAAGCCGGCACCGGCCAGCAGCAGCACGTACACGCCAAACACCGCACCGCGCCGGCGCAGGGTTTTGCCGACCATCGATTCATAGCCGTCTGAGCTGCGCTGGAAGAAGCGGTTAAACGGCCGGAACACCCAGCCCAGCAGGCGATCGATCAGGCGCGTCGGCAGGTCCTTCGGCGCACCGTGCGCCTTCAGCAGTTTCGCCGCCAGCGCCGGAGAGAGCGTCAGCGAGTTAATCGCCGAAATCACCGTCGAAATGGCAATGGTCACGGCAAACTGCTTATAGAACTGACCGGTTACGCCCGAGAGGAAGGCCATCGGCACAAATACCGCACACAGCACCAGCGCGATGGCGATAATCGGCCCGGAGACCTCGCGCATCGCCTGGTGAGCGGCCGCCACCGGTGTTAAGCCCTGCTCAATGTTACGCTCGACGTTCTCCACCACCACGATGGCGTCATCGACCACGATCCCAATCGCCAGCACCAGCCCGAACAGACTCAGGGTATTGAGCGAAAAGCCCAGCAGATAGAGCACGCTGAAGGTACCGACCACCGACACCGGCACGGCCAGCAGCGGGATGATCGAGGCGCGCCACGTCTGCAGGAACAGAATCACCACCAGCACCACCAGCACGATGGCTTCGAACAGCGTCTGGACCACGGCGCGGATCGAGTCACGCACGAACACCGTCGGGTCATAAGGCGCGGCCCACTGCACGTCATCCGGGAAGCGCGTTGCCAGCTCGGCCATCTTGGCGCGTACCGCATTCGACAGGTCGATGGCGTTTGCACCCGGCGACTGGAAGATACCGATACCGACCGCATCCTTGTTGTTCAGCTGCGAACGCAGGGCATAGCTGCCGGAGCCCATCTCGATGCGCGCCACGTCACGCAGGCGCACCAGCGTGCCGTCATCGGCGGTTTTCAGGATGATGTTGCCAAACTGCGCCTCATCTTCCAGCCGCCCCTGAGTGTTGATCGACAGCAGGAAATCGCTCTCTTTCTTCGTCGGCTCTGCGCCTAGCTGCCCGGCAGAAACCTGCACGTTCTGCTCCTGCATGGCGCTGACCACGTCGCCGGCGGTCATGCCGCGCGCCGCCACTTTGTTCGGGTCGAGCCAGACGCGCATCGCGTAGTCACCGGCACCGAAGATCTGAATCTGGCCGACGCCCGGCAGGCGCGCCAGCTCATCTTTCACCTTCAGCGTGGCGTAGTTACGCAGATAGAGCGAATCGTACTTGCCGTGGGGCGAGAACAGATGCACCACCAGCGTCAGGGTAGGTGACTGCTTCTGGGTGGTCAGGCCGAGCTGACGCACCTCTTCCGGCAGACGCGCTTCAGCCTGTGCCACGCGGTTTTGCACCTGGACCTGCGCCTGATCGGGATCGGTGCCCGGGCGGAAGGTCACGGTGGTAACCAGCACGCCATCTGAGCCGGCCACCGACTTCATGTACATCATGTTTTCCACCCCGTTGATCGCTTCTTCCAGCGGCGTTGCCACCGAATCAGCAATCACTTTGGGGTTGGCACCGGGATATTCTGCGCGCACCTGCACGCTGGGTGGCACCACGTTGGGGTATTCACTGATCGGCAACAGCGGAATGGCGATCAGTCCGGTGGTAAATATCAAAATCGACAGCACCGCGGCGAAAATCGGTCGGTCGATAAAAAAGCGGGAGAAATCCATAACGGGCAGTCTCGATTATTATTGAGCGGAGCGCATGGCCACCGGCTGCGCTTTTACCGGCATACCGGGCATGAACACTTTCTGCAGACCGTTGACAATCACCTTGTCACCTGGCTTCAGACCCTGCTGCACAATACGCAGGCCGTTAGCCAGATCGCCCAGCTGAACATCGCGGCGTTCGGCTTTGCCCTGCGCATCAACCACGTAAACGTATTTACGATCCTGGTCGGTCAGTACCGCGCGGTCGTCGACCAGCAGCGCGTTAAATTCTGCGCTGCCCGGCAGCCGCACGCGGGCAAACAGGCCTGGGGTAAACTGACGCTGCTGATTGTCGAGCGTGGCGCGCATGCGAATGGTGCCGGTGCTGGCGGTCAGCTGGTTATCGAGAAAATCGACGGTGCCGCGGTGCGGATAGCCCTGTTCGCCGGTCAGCGCAATCTCTACCGGCAGCGAACCGCGGTTCTGGCCCTGACGCGCCATCGCCTGGTACTGCAGATAAATCGCTTCGTCGACGTCAAAGTAGACATACATGCGGTCCTGCGAAACCAGCGTGGTGAGAACGCTGGCGCTGTCGCCGGCGGTCACCAGGTTACCGGTGGTGATCATCGCCCGGCTGGCGCGACCATCGATCGGCGCGGTGACGCGGGTAAAGTCGAGGTTCAGCTGCGCCATATCGACTGCCGCCTGGGCGGCCAGCACGCTGGCCTGCGCCTGACTGGCGGTCGAACGACGCTGTTCCCACTCTTCGCGCGACACCACCTGGGTGCCGATTAGCTTGTCGGTACGGGCCGACTCGCTGCGGGCCAGCGCCGCCTGGCTACGCGCGCTGGCCAGTTCGGCCTGCGCCTGCTCCAGCGTGGCGCGGTAGGTGCGGTCATCAATGGTAAACAGCACCTGACCTTTCTTCACCTCATCGCCTTCGCGATAGTTAACCTGATCGATGTAGCCCGAGACGCGCGGACGCAGCTGCACGCTCTGCACCGCTTCAATGCGGCCATTGAAGCTATCCCACTGGCTGACTTTTTGTTGCACCACCTGCGCGACACTCACTTCGGGCGGAGGCGGCGGCGCGTTTTGCGCCACACCGCGATCACAACCGGCCAGCAGGCTTCCCAGCAACATCACTCCTGACAGGCTTACGGCCCGACGAACCCCATATGTTTGCAGATGCATTGTTGTTATTCCGCGTTGGTGAAAAAGAAAGGAGACGTACGAAAAATCTGCAACTTTTAAGATTGCATTAAAACCACAGGAGTGTAGGCTTGGGCGAACTGCATCTGCAAGAATATCTGATACACTTTATGTGCGGTTTTGATCAATTCGTAACAGGTAGCGAAAGCCCCTACGGCGAGTGCGGCATTTAATGCAATAATAAAACTTGCATTAAGTGCGATAGTCAGTCACCCTTAAAGTGTAATTGCAACTGATACTGATACTGTTCGCCATGGCGACGGGAGAGAATGGGATGATGAGCGACGCTTTTATTCACGATCTGATCGACTGGATTGATAACAACATTGAAGCACGTCTGGATCTGGACACCGTAGCGGGGCGCGCCGGCTATTCGAAGTGGCACCTGCAGCGTATGTTTAAAGAGCACACCGGCTATCCGCTGGGTGAGTACATCCGGGCCAAGAAGCTGAAAAAATCGGCCGACCGCCTGACCACCACCAACGAACCGATCCTCAACGTGGCCATTTCGCTGGGCTTCGATTCACAGCAGTCGTTTAACCGCAGCTTCAAGCGCCAGTATGGCGTGGCACCGGGCGCATGGCGTCGTCACGCCGCGCACACCCCGAGCGCGATGCAGCAGTAAACCTCCGCCAGGGCCAGCCATGCTGGCCCGCGTTTTTCCCCGCCTGAAACCTGCTATTATCGGCGTCCTGCCTTTCAGGATGTCACTATGTCGAAAAAACTCTGGATTGGATTACTGTTTGCGCTGGTGGTTTGCTGGATCGGGCTGAAGCCCCATCTGAGCGGTACTGCGCCAGAAAAACAGACGGATATTGCACAACTGACCGATGCACATCGCGTGGCGCGCTGGCTGCAGCAGCATCACCGTTTGCCTGATTTTTATCTCACCAAAAGCGCGGCACGTCGTCAGGGCTGGAACCCGGCGCAGGGCAACCTGTGTGAGGTGTTGCCAGGGCGGGCGATTGGCGGCGATCGCTTCAGTAACCGCGAACGGCGGCTGCCGATGCAGGCGGGGCGGCAGTGGTATGAGGCGGACGTCAATTACGACTGCGGCCACCGCGATGCCGATCGTCTGCTTTACTCTTCTGATGGGCTGATCTTTCTCACCACCGATCACTATCGCAGCTTCACGCCGGTACCCTGACTATGCTGACACTCCATTTTGATTTTCGCACGCTGGATACGCGCCAGGCCTTTTATCAGGCGCTGGTCGATCAGAGCGGCTGCGGTGAACGTTTTGGCTACAATCTGGATGCGCTGTGGGACTGGCTAACCGGCGGCATGGCGCTGCCGGCAACGCTGCATTTGCAGCATGTCGCCGAGGTCAGCGCCAGTGCGGAGTTTGCCCCGGTGCTGGCGCTGCTGGAAGAGGCGGCGCAGCAGCTGGCGGGTGAGCTGCGCCTGATTACTCACTGACTACGCGTGCAGCGGCAGCAGCATAATCGCCAGCGTCTGGCGTGCGCTGGCCGGCAAATCGCCGCCGCCGGTGTAGCCGTTATTCTCGACGATCAGCGAATTTAACCCCACCAGCCAGTCATAAATGTAATAGGCGGTGTGATTAGCCGGCGCGGCAGACAGCCGCGTCAGACGCTGGCCTGAAGAAAAGCTGACGCTGGGCGCCGGCGGGCGGGCGAAAATCGGGCTGCCGCGATTGACGCGACTCTGCGGCCGTTCACGTTCATCCCGCTGCAGGAAGCCGAGCCAGGCGACAAAGTCACCCAGCACCGTCATGGCACGCGACACCTGGCGATCGGTGCGCGCTTCATGGGCACTGGCCTGCGTCTCCGTTTCGTTCAGCGCGCTTTGCAGTTTGCTCAGCACCTGCAGACGGAAGCTGGCGGTGATGAGCTCCTCCACCAGCAGTTCCAGCGTCGGCTTATCAACGTTGAGCAGCGCCAGCAGGCTCTGGCTCTCCGGCAGCTGACGCAGGTGCGCCAGCCACAGCGCGAACACCTGCTGGGGAAACTGCTGATCGCGCTGGCCGCTGCTGCTGCGCGGTTCGGCGGTGGTTACCGGCTCATCGTTAAACAGATCAAACTCAAAACCAATACCAAAATAGCTCTGCTCCACCGCGGCTGGCTGGCCGCCGGTGGACGGCGTGCTGCCGTGGCTCTGACTCAGCCACAGCTGGCGCACCGCTTCGCGCGACGGCTGTAAACGCTCAAGCAGCTCGCCGTGCAGGCCGGTGCGATGTTGTAAACACTTCAGCAGCGTATCGGCGATGGCCTGTTTCCGCGCCGCCTGTTCCGGCGTGGCGCTGGCTTCGGTCCACGGCTGCAGACGCTCCACCAGTTTCTGCTGCAGCGTGCTGAGCTGTAGCGCCAGCCGGTCGCGCCGTGCCTCCGGCTGCATCTCATCCTGCAGCCAACTGCTCATGCGGTCGACGCCGGCGCGATCGCGCGCCAGCATGGAACCCCAGCTCTGGCCAGGCTGACCAATCTGCCGCTGTACCGCTTCATCGACGTTGATTTGCGACTGCTGATAGCGCGCATCGTGCGGCGTAATCGCCCAAATCAGGCGCGGCTTGTCTGCGCTGGCCGTCGCGCTCTGTTGCAGTTGCCACTCGCGCAGCGCGCTGGCGGCGAGATCCGCATCCTGACGCTGGCTGGCGGCGGTACAAATCAGCATTAAATCGATGCCCTGACGGGCGGCATAGAAGCCCGGCAGCAGGGCACGTTTCTGCTCCAGCAGACTGGCGCGCAGCGCATCACGCGCCTGCAGCCTTGCGCGCTCATCCTGCTGATCGCGGTCGGCGGGCGTGCCCGGCGCGGGCAGTTCCAGCATATCGGCTTCGTCATATAGCGCCTGACGCGGCGTCGAACTGAGCGGGAGGGTGATTTCCAGCGTCAGCAGCGCCAGCCAGCCGAGCGGTACTGACTGCGGTTTGCCCACGCGGTTGGCGACAACCGGACACACTTCAATCAATTCGTTCAGGTCGGCGTCATGGCCGATGAGCTTTTCAGCGGGCAGTGAGGCGTCATCCACCAGCAGGCTGAGCGGTGCCAGCACGCGCGGCGCGTGCCGCAGCTGATGGCGCAGATGCAGCAGGCTGCGCAGGGTTTCATTCAGCGCCGGACGCTGCGGCCACAGCAGCGCAAACAGCTGCACGCGGTCGTCCACGTTGAGCCACGGTGCCAGCTCAATCGCCTGCGGCCAGAAATGACGGTCCAGCACCTCGGCGTGGTCGGGCTGGCGGCGATGCCACGCCCACAGCGTCACCAGCGCGTCGCTGTCGAGGCCGGGCTGCATCTCGCTCTGGCGATGGCGCTGCAGGCGCTGCAGCGCGGCATCAATCGCCGCGCTAT
This sequence comes from Pantoea sp. SGAir0184, assembly GCF_043544755.1. Lineage (NCBI taxonomy): Bacteria > Pseudomonadati > Pseudomonadota > Gammaproteobacteria > Enterobacterales > Erwiniaceae > Pantoea > Pantoea sp. SGAir0184. The sequence goes on along the minus strand of NZ_CP028050.1, from coordinate 2,314,763 downwards.
CCGGCTGGGTGTCTGCGCTGGCACAGGCCAGCATCAGACGAATCAGCTCGGCTTCGCTCAGCAGCGTCATCTCCAGCGGCCACGCACCAGACTGCGCTTCACGCTGATGGCTGAAACGGGTGGCGATGGCAAAATCGAGATTGCCGGGATTGATGTGCTGAAAATAGTTCAGGGTTTTGTCGCCGAGACGGGCGATCAGCTGGCCCTGCGCGTCGCCGACCATTTCACTCAGCAGCCAGGCTTTACCCGCCTGCGACTGACCAAACAGCGCCAGGGTGACCGGCCGCGCCAGCTGTCGTGCCAGCGCGTGGCTTTCAACGCGGGCGCGACGCAGCTGGAGCCGCAGCGTATCGGCTTCCAGCGCCAGACGCGGCGAGTGCGCCTGGTGGCTCTCCACCCAGTTCAGCGCGCCGTCAACCGTCTCCTGCAGCAGGCCCAGGCGTTTAGCAGGCGTCGCCGGCGTGGCTTTTTTGGCAGTTCTCATCGTTTACACACGCTCCCGCTGTCGATCCAGTATTGCGCATTGGCGTTGCCGGTGGCCGACAGCGTATTCAGTTTCAGACTCAGTTGCTCCAGCGGCACGCGCGTGCCATCGTCCATGCGCGCCTCGCTCAGCACCAGCCGCTCCGGGCCGAGATTATCCGGGCCCGGTTGTACCGCCAGCCTGATGCGCAGCACGCTTTCGCCCGCTACCTGGCGCGCCAGCTGCGGATCGGTAATGCTCAGGCTGTAGAGCGGTGTCGCCGGCCAGCGGTCGTTCTCCAGCTGGCGGAAACCGAGGCAGACGTTACCGCGAATGCGGAAGCTGCTTTTACGGTCCAGCGCGAAGCTGTGGCTGTCGAGATCAATCTCGCTGTAGCACAGATTGTCATCGCTCAGCGTGGCGTTTTCATCCAGCACGCCAAGATAGCGAATGGTCGAGTAGGGTTCAAAATCGCCGGCGCGGAACCAGAAGCTGCTGAGACGCAGATCGAGTGCCAGCAGACACAGCATGGCACCGACCGCCGCGGTGGATTTCGGGTTATCAATGCGTCCCTGTTTGTTGAACGGATACCAGTCGCTGGTGTGATACCCCTCCAGCGACAAAATGCGGCTGCCCGGCAGCGGCTGCAAATGACGCACCAGCGCCTGAATGCCCGGGAAGCGCGACGGGCGACCGGTCAGCAGCAGCACATCGCACTGATAGAGGGAAACCACTTCGCACATGGCGCGCAGCGCCGGGATGATCGCCATCCGGTGCTGCAGGAACTCAGCATGCAGCTGCGCCATGCTCACCACCAGCGGCACGTCAAGCAGATCGAAACGGCTGTCGCCGCCGAGCGTGCGCTGAATCTCTCCGTTGACAAACGCCAGCACGCTGCTGGCTGGCTTCTGCGGCACCAGCTCGCCAAACAGCGCGTTAATTTCGCTGTGGCTGTCGAGCGGATTCCAGTTTTCATAGCGCTCCAGCACCGCCTGCGCCAGCGGAATAAACAGCTGCAGGGTGACCTGCTGACGCAGCGTGGCCTGACCGTCCATGCGGCTGTCGTGTCCAAACAGCTTGTTCATCAGCGGTTCCGCCAGCGCCAGGCCGGCTTTTTGCAGACTCTGCTGTAGCGCGGGCAGGATCCACAGCTGAATCACGTCCAGCAGAATGTCATCGCCGGCCACTTTAAACCCTTCCCGGAACAGCAGGCGCGGGGTGATTTTCACGTTGTTGCCCTGACCATCATCCAGACGATACTGGGTGATGGCGAGGTCGGTGGTGCCGCCGCCGATATCAATCGAGGCGATGCGCAGGCTTTTGCCCGGCAGCTCATCCGCTTCGCGCGGGCGATCCGGGCGCGCCATGCTGCTGAAGAAATCTTCCGCGCGACCGGCAAAATTCACCTGGGTTTCGTTAAACAGCCACACCATCTGACCGCAGGTGGCTTCATCCCACTCCATCTGCACATCCGGCACCGGCCGCAGGCTGTGTGCCTGGCTTGCGGCGTCAAACGCGGCGTCGGCCGGATGCCAGCCTTCGGCTTTCCACACCAGCGCGATGGCTTCCTGCATGCGGCGACGGAAAATTTCCCGCTCCGGCTTCGGCATGGCCGACGGCAGCGTCAGGATCACATGACGCAGCTGGCGCGGCGCCTGGCTTTGCGGCATACGCTGGCGCTGGGCCACGCTGTTCATCTGCATCATGGCCTGCGCCAGCAGTTCACACAGCATAAAGGTCATCAGCGAGCTGCGGCTGTAGCTGGCAGAAAACACCGGCAGGCGGTCATCTTCCGGCAGGGCATGCAGCGGCTGCCCCTCATCGTTGAGCAACAGGGTAAACGGCAGCGCGGTGGCCTGCGGCTCGTCGCTGCCGCCGCTGGCGTTGAAGCGCCAGCCGGGCTGATAACGCGCTTCGTCCCATAAGTAGCGGCGCGGGCTGGAGAGGCCGGTGCTGCCCTCAGTGCCGGCGCGCTGCAGCGCCAGGCGGCTGGCTTCGCGACCGACGCGGGTCAGTGAGGGCCACATAAACGCGTTTTCACGACCGCTCTCCAGCGAGAAGTTGGCTTTGCCAAAGTGCGTCTCGGCAAACTCCAGTCGGCTGTCGAACAGCTCGTTGTAGACCTGGTGCGGCTGCGACAGATCGCGCAGCTGCAGCTCATAGGTCTGGCGCAGGCCGTTGCTCTCTTCGGGGTGATCTTCCACCAGAATGCCGCAGGTATGCGAGTTGCCGACGTCGAGAATGATATCCACGTTGACCGCCGGCGTTTGCGGTGAGGCCGCCTGGATAGTGATTTCTGCCAGATCGAGCTGTTCGCCCAGCAGTTCCAGCACGTTGAGATAGTGCGCCTGATATTCAAATTCGCGCAGCGCCTGGTTTACTTCCTGCTCGCGGCGTGATTCCAGCGCATACACCTGCTGGCTGAACGTCTCGCGCAGCCAGCCGTCAACCCAGGTGAGGTCGAGGAACTCGCCCAGTTCATAGTTGTGCCACGCCAGCGCAAAGCTGACGCCGTTCTGCGCATCGGCTTTGCTCAACCCCAGCTGCTCACCGCCGTCCGTGTCGGCCACCAGGCGCGTATCGAAGGCGAGGGTGATGCGATGGGTATTGCCCGCCGCGTCGGGCTGGCTGAGCGGCGCAAGGCGCAGACGCGCCCAGTTATCCGGGCCACCGATGAAACGACGGCCACTGGAACAGCGCAGCACCGGCAGCGGCAGCCACTGCCCGGCCAGCAGCGTCAGGGAATCGGCCAGCGCGATATCGGTTTCCGGACGCACCACCTCAGCGGCACCGCCATCCTGCGGATAGAGCAGAAACTTGCCGCTGTTGCCATCAACGTTGAGACGCAGCAGCGGGCCGTTGGCGGTCTGGCGCACAAACTGCCGCCGCGCCTGTAGCGCGGGCAGGCGCAGACCAAAATCAAGAAACTGCACACCGCTGTCTTCGATCAGCGTGATTTTCTGTTTGTCATCAATCAGGGGAGCCAACATGGTTACTTACTCTCACGCTTAATCGTCAACGGGAACACCTGATCGGCGCCATACTGCGCCGTACAGCTGGCAATGCCATCACCGGCTTTGCACACCAGCTCCGGCATGCGATAGCGTGATTTATCGCTGCAGCTGGCAGTATAGCGGCTGCGCACTACCATGGTGCCGGCGCTGGTCATGGCGGCGGTGACATCGGCTTTACAGCGAATATTGTCGCCCTGGGTAATCACTGCGCTGCCTTTACCGTTGCGGATCTGATAGCGCAGACTCGGCGGCTTGCCGGTCGGCAGATTGGTCTGACGCAGCGTCACGCGCCAGGTACCATTGATAAATTTCACCGAGCCGAGGCGCGCGTCATCGGCCGTCATCACCAGATCGTCCGCTTTGGCCGGTTCGGTATGTTCCGCTACGACCTCCGGCGGTGCCGGTGGGGCAGCCGGTGCCGGCGCAGGCGTCACTGTCGCACTGCTGTGCGGCAGCGTGGCGGCCAGCGTCTGTGCTTTCGCCAGCATCGCCGGGGCAAGCGCAGGCGCGGCGCTAACCACTGGCACGGTTTCGGTTTCTGCCGGCCGGACCGGCGCGTCGTGTAACCAGAAGGCCACGCCCGCTGCAGCAGCAGCGGCCAGAGGCAGCACCAGCAGCAGCGGGCGCAGTGCGGATTTCTTCCGCGCGGGCGCGTCGGCGACAACGCTCAGCGGTGCGGGTTCGGGCTGTGGTTCGGGTTCCGCCAGCAGTTCCGGCTCGGGCTCCGCCACAACGGGGGCCGCAACCGGTTCAGGTGCGGCAGCCCTTTCTGGCTCCGGCGCGGGCACCACCAGCGGCGGCAGCTCTTCATCAAGGCTGTCGCGCAGGCAGGCCAGCGCATCATCACGCGTGCGCGCCTGCGGGTCGACGAAGCCCCAGAAGGTGATCACCGGCTTGCCATCCACCAGATAGACGTATTGCTGATCGGGAAACTGCAGCGTCTTTGCCAGCAGCGCCCCAAACAGGCGCATCGCCGGATTGTCGGCATCCCGGGCGCGCAGGCTGAGCGCCTGCAAATCCTGCTGATTAAGGGTGAGCTGATCCAGCGCCTGACGCTTTTCGCGATCGCTGGCCGCCAGCCAGGATTTCACTTTGCCGCTGAATGGCGCGTACCAGTCAAGGCGGTCACCGCGCTCGTTGGCCTGCGGGATCGCGAGGCAGTTGGCCAGTGTCGTCTGGCGGCGCAAACGTAACGTTTCGCGAATTTGCAGGGCAGAAGCCCAGACCGGCTGGCCGTTCTCCCCCAGTGCCAGTAACGCGTCGAGATTACCGCTGCGCAGAAAAGTTTTTGCCACTCGTTGGGCCCTTATCGGTGGTTATCTGAAGCCAAACATCGGGTGTGATGGGCGATGGTAGTGATCTTAAGCCAAATGCGCCGCAATCAAACGGGGGAAAAAGGGGGGAAAACAGGGCGTTATTCCCTCCACGGTACGCGGGGTGGTGAAATGTTAACCGTTCCGGCGCGGGCTGAGCAGCAAATGGGTGAGGACGCCCCCGATCAGGCCCCAGAACGCCGAACCGACGCCGAGCAGGGAGATGCCGCTGGCGGTGATCAGAAATGCCACGATGGCGCTGTCGCGCTGCGCCGGTTCCGCCAGCGCGCGCTGCAGGCTGCCCGCCAGCGTGGCCAGCAGTGCCAGACCGGCCAGCGTGGCGATCAGCACCGGCGGCAATGCGCTGAGCATCACGGCGATCAGCGCGCCGGTAAAGCCGGTCAGCAGATAGAACACGCCCGCCAGCGCGGAAGCCACCCAGCGGCGCGCCGGGTCCGGATCGACATCATCGCCCATGCAGATCGCGGCGGTGATCGCCGCAATACACACCGAAAAGCCACCGAACGGCGACAGCAGCAGCGCGATCAGGCCGGTCCAGCCGGTGAGCGCGGAGACCGGCGGCCGGTAGCCATGCGCCTGCAGCGTGGCAATACCGGGCGCATTCTGCGAGGCCATGGTCACCAGAAAGTAGGGCAAGCCGACGCCAATCAGCGCGGCAGGATTAAAGTGCGGCATGATAAATTCCGGCACGCTCAGCGTTAGCGCATGAGGCGGAAAGTGAATAGCGCGCTGACCCAGCGCCACCAGTACGCCCGTCACCAGCGCCAGCAGAATGGCATAACGCGGCAGCCAGCGGCGGCCCAGCAGCCACACCAGGCACATGCTGCCGCACAGGGCAAAATGATCCTGTAAGCCGCTGAAGGTGCCGATGCCAAAACGCAGCAGAATCCCCGCCAGCATCGCGGCCGCCAGCGACTGGGGAATATGGTTCATCAGCCGGGCAAACAGTCCGGTCACGCCGCTCAGCACAATCAGCAGATTGGTAGCGACAAACACCCCGACCACTTCATTCAGCGTCAGGCCGTGCACGCTGGTGGCCAGCAGCGCGGCACCCGGCGTCGACCAGGCGGCGAGCACCGGCATTCGCGTCCACAGCGACAGACCGAGTGACGCCAGCCCCATGCCCACGCCCAGCATCGACAGCCAGCCGCCAATCTGCGCCGGTGAGGCGCCTGCAGCCTGCGCCGCCTGGAAGATCAGCGCCGCGGTGCTGCTGTAGCCGACCAGCACGGCGATCAGGCCGGAAATCAGCATCGGAAAGGAAAAAGCCGGACGAACAGTTGCAGTGGTCATGGAATCACATCCTGTTGTGCGTTATAACGCACATTGTGGCACGCACGGTATGGCGCGCACAAGTGGTACACTGCGCGCCCGCTTTTCAGGAGAATTCATGGAAAATCTGCATCAACATCTCAGCCAGGCACTGAAGCAGCTGCGTCAGGCCAATGGCTGGAGCCTGACGCTGGCGGCGGCGCGCACCGGCGTGAGTAAAGCCATGCTCGGTCAGATTGAGCGCGGCGAGTCGAGTCCAACGATCGCCACGCTATGGAAAATCGCCACCGGCTTTAATGTGCCGTTCTCCTTTTTTGTGCAGAGTGGGGCGCAGCCGTCGGGCGATGTGGCGACCTTCAGCCAGCCCAATGCACAAATGCAGGTGAAGCCGCTACTGCCGTATGACGCGCGTTTGCGCTTCGATCTGCTGGAAGTGACGCTGGCGGCGGGCGCGCAAAGCGATTCGTCAGCGCACGAAAGCGGGGTGATTGAGCAGGTGGTGGTGCTGGAAGGTGAGTTGTTGCTGGGCATGGCGGGCAGCTGGCGTCGCCTGCAGGCCGGCGAGGCCAGCCAGTTTGCCGCCGATCAGCCGCACAGCTACCGCAATCCGCTGGCCAGCGCGTTGCGCTTTCATAGCCTGATACACTATTTGCAGCGCAGCTGAGCGGCGGGATGCGCAATTACAAATTGATACGAAGGCAAACTACACAGTTTACCTGCGTATTTATATACTGCGGTCTCATCTGTAAAGGAGAAGGGCGATGAGCGAGCTGATTAGCGCCGCTGCCGCGTTACGCAGCATCAATGGCAAACTGATGCGCCGCCTGCGTGAATCGGCCCCGCCGGGCGATCTCACCTGGCCGCAGGTTTCCGTGCTGGGGTACCTGGTGCGCGACGGCGCAATGACGGTGACCGAGCTGGCCGCGCGCGAAGGGGTGCGCAGCCAGTCGATGAGTGCCACGGTCGCCAGCCTGCAGACGCTGGGCCTGGTACAGGGCGTGGCCGATGCGCAGGATGGCCGCAAAACCCGTTATCAGCCTACCTCTGCCTGCCTGCAGCTCATCGCCAGCAATCGCGCCCAGCGTGACGACTGGCTGCTGCACAGTATCAGCAGCCTGCTCAGCCCACAGGAGCAGCAAACGCTGCTGGCCGCCATTCCCTTACTGCAACGACTCGCTGACCACTAATTTGAGAGGACTCACTATGGCTGTCACCACGTTAGATGCCCAAACCGCCCTGATTGTCATCGACCTGCAGCACGGCATCGTCCGCCTGCCGGTTACGCCGCGCCATCCGGATGAAGTGATTGCACGCGCCACGCAGCTGACGCAGGCGTTTCGCGCGAAACAGCTGCCGGTGGTGCTGGTGAACGTGGCGGGCGGCGCGCCGGGCCGCAATCAGCAGCCGCGTCACGATGCTGCTCTGCCGGCAGACTGGGCGGTGCTGGTGCCGGAAATGACACCGCAGCCGGGCGATATCAGCGTAACGAAAAAAACCTGGGGCGCGTTCCACAATACCGATCTGCACCAGCAGCTGCAGCAGCGTGGCGTGACGCAGGTGGTGGTGTGCGGGATTGCCACCAGTATCGGCGTGGAATCCACGGCGCGTCAGGCATACGAGCTGGGCTACAACGTTACGCTGGCGACTGATGCGATGAGCTGCCTGAACGCCGAAACCCACCATAACAGCATTGAGCGCATCTTCCCGCGCCTCGGTGAAACCGGCACCACTGACGAAATCCTCGCGCTGCTGAACTGATCTTTTCCCTGCAGGGCTGGTGCTGCCGGCCCTTATCTTTGCTGCTCGCTGCCGCGGGTTATTCTGCTGCGCCTCGCTTTCCCTGCCGCCGTTGAGAGTTGGTTGTAACAGCGCTGGTTACTGTCACAGTATGCACAGCAACACGATAACCAATATTTAGCCTGACTTTACGTTTTTATTAACACCAGTGAGCAGCAGGATCAGGTAGAGAAATACAGCGCTATTCTGCTGCAGGGAGGTAGGGATGCTAAAAAAATTAAACGTGCTTTATCTCATCGCCAGTCTGTTTTTTTTGGGCACCGGTATTACTTTAGGTCTGGTGCTGTCACCGTTAATTACCGCGGAAGTGAATGCCACGCAAAAGGAGGTTAATATGGTGAAACAGCAAGCGCTATATAGCGGTGAGTTTGATCGCCATCAGCCGGGCAGTGATGCGCTTTACTGGGCCAGCGGCAAGGTCTATCTCAATGAAAACGTTATCGCCTTTGAGGGGGAAATTGCCCCCGGGCCACACTATAAAATTTACCTCACCAAAACTCAGGCGTTTGATCAGCATTCATTTCTGCAAATAAAGCATCAGTCGGCGTTAATTGGCGATTTAAATAACTTTGGTGATTTTATTAAATCGCTGCCGGAAGGCATCGATCCGCAGGAATATTGCGCCGTGCAAATCTGGAGTGAGCAATTTTCGAAATTTGTCGGCTCAGCGCGTTATCGCACCTGAATAAGGCACCGACGTGCGCCGGTGCCCGCTTTAGATTACTGGAAAGCGTAGCTCAGCGTCAGGCCGACGCTGTAATTACGCCCCGGTGCGGGTTCGTAATACCGGCCATTGCTCTCATTAACGATGACCGAGCCGATATAGTGGCGATCGAGCAGATTATCCACGCGGCCAAACAGATCCAGCGTCCAGTTCTGCACCAGCCATTTATAGCCGCTGTTCAGTCCCACCACCGTATACGCCGGCGCTTTGACATCATTCTGGTCGTTGGTCGCAATGTCGCTCAGGTAGCGCAGGTCGCCGCCGGCATACCAGCCTTGCTCCGGCGCGTAGGCCAGTCCGGCATAGGCCATATTGCGTGCTATACCGGGGATGCGCTTGCCGTCACAGCTGTCGCTGCCGCAGGCGTTACTGCGGTAGCGCGCGTCGAGCAGCGTCCACGCAGCTTTCAGGTGCCAGTCATAGCCAAACTGCTGATCGAGCCCGAGTTCCAGGCCACGGCGGCGCGTCTCACCGGCATTTTTGTAGCTGGTGCGGCCTTCGTAACTGCTGTCTGACACGATTTCGTTTTTGGTATCGGTCTGAAACAGCGCGGCGGTCAGCAGGCCGTTGCCGAGGCGTTTTTTGCTGCCGAGCTCCACGGTATTGCTGGTGGCCGGCTGCAGGTTGAGATTGAGCCCGGCCTGATCCGCCGCGCGGTAGGAGAGTTCATTGAGCGTCGGCGTTTCAAAGCCGCGACCGGCGGAAACATAGGCGTTCCAGCCATCATCAATCGCGTATTTGAGCGAGGCCGCAGGCAGCCAGCGGTGATAGCGGCGATTGCCGCTGTCATCCGGGTCGCTGGCGGTCACGTAATAGTCGTTAGCATCGAAATTGACCGTGCTGAAGCGCACGCCGGCGTCCAGCGACCAGCGATCGCTCAGCTGCCACGCAGTCTGCAGATAGGGATCGAGGTTCCACATCAGGTTGCGCTCGTTGCGGCGCAGATCACCCTGCACGCCGTAGTCGGTGGCGCCGTCACTGCGGGTGAAGTTCTGATAGCCTTTGCGCCTCTCGCTCATGGTCTCATAGTCGAGGCCGCCGGTCAGGGTCACCGGCAGCGTCAACAGCGTCGCGCGGTGCGTCCAGCGCGTATCAATGCCCTGGTAGTGGCGCGCCAGTGAAATGACACCACCGGGATAGCCGGCTTTCAGCTGGGTCGCCAGCGGGATGGACTGATACTGGGTGGTTTCGCGCTCACCGGCATAGAGCATCACGCTGAGATCGTCGTTGTCGCTCATCTGGCGCTGGTAGTGCAGGCCCGCCTGGGTCTGGTCGACGGTTTTACGCGCGTTGTACAGCGTGACGTTGCTGGCCACCTGGCGCGGATTATCACGCCACTGATCCGGCGTCAGGCCGCCCGGATCCTGCGCCTCAACGTGAACGCTGTTGAACAGCAGCGTCAGGGTGCTGACATCGTCAATGCGCACGCCAAGCCTGGCATTGCCGAGGTTTTTCTGCGCGGCGCTGTGGTCGCGATAGCCGTGGGTGGTGAAGCGCGAAGCCGACACCGTATAGTCAACATCGCCGGCATGGCTGCCATCACCGGTGGCTCCGCTCGCTTTCACGCTGTTGCGCCAGCTGCCGTAGCTGCCGTACCAGCTGCTGGCTTCCAGCGTGGTCGGCTGCTGGCCGCGCTGAGTTTCCACATTGATCACGCCGCCCGATGCGTTACCGTACAGCGCGGAGAACGGACCGCGCAGCACTTCCACGCGATCGATGGAACCGATATCGATATTCGAGGTTTGCCCCTGGCCATCCGGCATGCTGGCCGGAATGCCGTCAACGTACAGGCGAATGCCGCGCAGGCCGAAGGTGGAACGCGAACCAAAGCCGCGCACTGAAATCTGCAGATCCTGTGCATAATTTTGTCTGTTCTGGATTTGCAGACCGGGCACGCTGGTGAGGTTTTCAGACAGGTTAACGCGCGGTGCGGCGTGGCGCATATCGTCGCCGCTGACAACGCTGACCGCCGCCGGGGTATCCAGCTCGGAGAGTCCACTGGCCGCGGGCGCGGCGCTTACCACCAGGGTATTGCTGGCATTGTCCGCCGCCAATAGCGGCAGCGGCAGGAGTGCAGGCAGCATCAGCAACGGCGCCTGTCGCAAAAGAGCAATTTTCATTTTAATAACCGTAAAAGACGTGAAATGAACCAATCGGGACATTTATCGCGCGTATGTTAATCGTTTTAGCGCGGGTTTGAAAAGCGTTAATAGTAGGGCAGAACCCTGTTAAGTGTGGCGTGAAAAATGTCCTTTCACCGCACCTCTGGCCTGGCTGTTAGCCCCAATTTCTGTCAGTGTGATCGTTTTGCCTGCGGTAAGAAGAAGGAGAAAACATGAGTCAGCAACCTGTAGTGGCGGTACTGGGATTAGGCGCGATGGGACACGCATTTGCCGCCAATCTGTTGAAGAAGGGCTTTACCGTGCGCGGCTGGAACCGCACCCGTGCCAAAGGTGAAGATCTGGTGGCCGCAGGCCTGACGCTGAGCGACAGCGCCGCGCAGGCTGTGGAAGGCGCAGACGTGGTGATTGCCATGCTGGCGGACGGCGCTACCACGCGCGCCACGCTTAACCAGGTGCAGAACGCACTGCAGCAGGGGGCTACCGTGGCGCAGATGGGCACCATCGGTGTTGAAGCGACCGACGCGCTGATCGCCGAGCTGGCGGCCGCACGGCCGGATGTGGTGTTTATTGATGCGCCGGTCTCCGGTACTAAAGCGCCGGCTGAGAACGCGCAGATTCTGGTGATGGCCAGCGGCGACCGGCAGCGCGCCCAGGCGGCGGAACAGGTGTTTGCCGCGATTGGTAAAGGGACGCAGTGGCTGGGTGCCGCCGGTGCCAGCTCGCGCATGAAGCTGGTGGTGAATAGCTGGCTGATTGGCCTGATGCAGAGTCTTGCCGAAAGCACCCGGCTGGCAGAGCAGTTTGGTTTCACTACCGACGATCTCTGGCAGGTGCTGGAAGGCGGTCCGCTGGCAGCGCCGTACGCCAAAATGAAACTCGGCATGATTGCCAGCGGCGACTTTACCCCGCAGATGCATCTGATCTGGGCGCTGAAGGATGCGCGGCTGGCGCTGGACGCCGCCGGCGACGCTTCTCTGCCGGCGCTGGAAAACATCGTCGATGTCTGGCAGCAGGCGGTCGATGCCGGTTATGGCGAGCAGGATCTGGCGGCGGTTTATCAGTACCTGAAACGCTAAATGAGTCAGCGGCTCGACTTTGACTTCTCGCAGCGTCCGCTGGTGCCGTATGCGCACGATTACGCGCACGGCGATGCGGAGCCGTGGCACTATCACCACTGCGCGCAGCTGATACATACTTTGAGCGGCGTGGTGAAAGTGGAAACGCAACACGGCAGCTGGATTGTGCCGCCCAGCCGCGGCGTGTGGCTGCCGGCCGGCACGCGTCATGCGCTGCACATCGTTGGCAGCGTGGCGGCGCGCACGCTGTTTGTCGATCCGCTGGCGCGCGCCGATCTGCCCGCCAGCTGTCAGGTGGTGCAGATATCGCCGCTGCTGCGGGAGCTGATTGTCAGCGCGCTCACGCTGCCGGAGCATTACGCGTCTGGCAGTCGCGCCGAGCGCATTTACGAGCTGATTCTCGATGAGATTCGCGTGATGGACGTGCTGCCGTTTGGCCTGCCACTGCCGCACAGCGACCGGTTGCTGGCGCTGTGCCAGCAGATTCAGCAGTCACCGGGCGAGAGCTGGACGCTGGCGCGCGCGGCGGCGCAGCTGTGTGTGGCGGAGCGGACGCTGGCGCGCCATTTCAGTCGCGAAACCGGTTTGCAGTTTAGCGACTGGCTGCGGCGTGCCCGGCTGAGCGTGGCGCTGACCCGGCTGGCACAGGGCGATACGGTGCTGGCCGTGGCGCTCGATCTCGGTTATGACAGCCCGAGCGCCTTCAGCGCCATGTTTCGTCGCGTGCTGGGCGTTACGCCAGCGAACTATTTTCCGGCGGCAGAAAAGCGCCCGCCGCGTTAAGCAATGCCTGCAGCGAGGCGCGCGTTACGTCATTATCAATACCCACGCCCCACGCACGCTCGCCATGGGGCGTGATGCAGCTGATATAGCACACCGAACGGCTGTCGCTGCGTTTGCCCAGCGTGTGTTCATGGTAATCCTCAATGGTTACGGCCAGATCGAAGCGCTGACGCAGCGCGGCCACCGCCGCTGACAGCAGACCGTTGCCGCGCCCTTCCAGGGTCAGCTGCTGCGGACCCTGCTGCAGGCGCGCTTTAATCCGCGTCTCGCCCTGATCATCGCTATGGCTCTCCGCCTGCAGCAGGCGACACCGCGGCTGTTGCAGGCCGTACTGCTGACAGAACAGCTGCCACAGCGCGTGGTGCGTCATCTCCTGGCCGTGAGCATCAGTCTGCTGCTGCACGCAGCGGCTGAAATCCTGCTGCAGGCCGCGCGGCAGTTGCAGGCCGTGATTTTGTTCCAGCAGCCAGGCGGCACCGCCTTTACCGGACTGGCTATTCACGCGGATCACCGCTTCATAGCTGCAGCCGATGTCCAGCGGATCGAGCGGCAGGTAGGGCATTTGCCATACCACTTCATTACGCGCGCTGCGTTCGGCAAAGCCTTTGCGAATGGCATCCTGATGCGAGCCGGAGAAGGCGGTAAACACCAGTTCGCCGGCGTAAGGATGGCGCGGATGGACCGGCAGCTGGTTACAGCGCGTCACCACTTCCAGCACCTCGCGCATATCGCTAAAGTCCAGCTCAGGCGTCACGCCCTGGGTATAGAGATTCAGCGCCAGCGTCACCAGATCGACGTTGCCGGTGCGCTCGCCGTTACCAAACAGACAGCCTTCAACGCGATCGGCGCCGGCCAGCAGCGCCAGCTCGGCGCAGGCGATGCCGGTGCCGCGATCGTTATGCGGATGGACGCTGATGGCCACCTGCGAGCGCTGGCTGAAGTGGCGACAGAAATACTCGATCTGGTCGGCATACACGTTAGGCGTATTGACTTCCACCGTGGCGGGCAGGTTGATGATCATCGGCCGCTGCGGTCCCGGCTGCCAGATGGCGGCGACCGCTTCACAGATTTCCAGCGCGAATTCCGGCTCGGTAAAGCAGAAAGTTTCCGGCGAGTACTGAAAGGTCCAGCGCGTGGCGGGCTGCGCCGCACAGCGTGCGCGGATTTGCCGCGCGGCGGCGCAGGCCAGCTCGACGATCTCAGCTTTGCTCTGACGAAATACGCGCTCACGGAACAGCGGGGCGGTGGCGTTATACAGATGGATAATCGCCTGCGGCGCGTCACGCAGTGCTGCAAAGGTGCGATCGATTAAATCGCCGCGCGCCTGGGTTAATACCTGAATAGTGACGTCGTGAGGGATGTGCTGCTGTTCAATCAGCAGGCGCACAAAATCAAAATCGGTTTGCGAGGCGGCGGGAAACGCCACTTCAATCTCTTTAAAGCCGCAGCGCAGCAGCAGTTGCCAGAATGCTAATTTGCGCGCGCTGTCCATCGGCGTAGCCAGCGCCTGATTGCCATCGCGCAAATCGGTTGAGAGCCAGCGTGGCGTGCGGGTGATCTGGCGTGACGGCCACTGGCGATCCGCCAGATTGATGACAGGCCACGGGCGATATTTTTCAGCAGGTTGAGTCAGCATGAGGGTCTCCTTGAGGTCTGCCTGTAGTCTGCAGTAACCTGCCGGACGCGGCTCACGCATAGCTGACAACCCGGCGTGCAAAACTGACAGCTGCCGCAGCGATACCCGTCAGTTAAACCCTACTGTGCTTCGATCCCGTGTTTTTTCATCATCGCGCGCAGCTGATGATAAGTGACGCGCAACAGTTCAGCGGCGCGGCGCTGGTTGTATCGCGCCTGTTGCAGACTGGCTTCGACCAGGGCGCACTCCTGCTGGTTTTGCCACTGGCGTAAATCCAGCGGCAGCGCCGGCAGGGCATTTTCACGCGGTTCTGCTTCCGCTTCGGTTACCGCAGGAGCACTGCGTGGCGCAAACGGATTGATGATGATGGTGTCGAGCGCCTGTTCGGTGCTGTGATGACGGTACACCGAGCGCTCCACCACGTTTTTCAGTTCACGCACGTTGCCCGGCCAGCTGTGCTGCAACAGGGTGAGCTGAGCGCGCTCGCTAAAGCCGGGAAACAGCGCCAGGCCCAGCTCGCGGCACATCTGAATGGCAAAATGCTCGGCCATCACCAGGATATCGCTGCGGCGCTCGCGCAGCGGCGGCAGTTGGACAACATCGAACGCCAGGCGATCGAGCAGGTCGGCGCGAAAACGGCCGGCGGCGGCCAATGCGGGCAGATCCTCGTTGGTGGCGCACACCAGCCGCACGTTAACCTGCAGCGACTGATTGCCGCCAACGCGTTCCAGCTGGCCATACTCAATCACGCGCAGCAGTTTTTCCTGCACCAGCATCGGCGCAGTGGCCAGCTCATCCAGAAACAGCGTGCCACCATCGGCGCGCTCAAAGCGGCCAAGGTGGCGCTTCTGGGCGCCGGTAAAGGCACCGGCTTCATGGCCGAACAGCTCGGAATCCAGCAGGTTTTCATTCAGCGCGGCGCAGTTAAGCGAAATAAACGGCCCCTGCCAGCGGTCGGAGAGGTAGTGCAGGCGGCTGGCAATCAGCTCTTTACCGGTACCGCGTTCGCCAGTCACCAGCACCGGTTTCTCCAGCGGCGCCAGTTTCGATACCTGTTCCAGCACCTCTAAAAAGTTATTCGACTCGCCCAGCAGATTGTCTTTGCCGTTTGCCATGATGAAATTCACCACTGATTAATTAATTTCACTACCTTAACGGATTGCGCGGCGCGTGTAAAACAGTCAAACCCAGTAAAATCAGCACATTAAAAACTGGCACGCATCTTGTATTAGTCATGAGCGTAAAGACATGACAACCAGAGGAACATCATTATGGGTATTTTTTCTCGTTTCGCCGATATCGTGAACGCTAACATCAACTCGCTGCTGGAGCGTGCCGAAGATCCGCAGAAACTGGTACGCCTGATGATTCAGGAAATGGAAGACACGCTGGTGGAAGTACGTTCCACCTCGGCCCGCGCGCTGGCAGAAAAGAAACAGCTGCTGCGCCGTATTGAGCAGGCCGAAATTCAGCAGGCCGAATGGCAGGAAAAAGCTGAGCTGGCGCTGAGTAAAGAGAAAGAAGATTTAGCCCGTTCGGCGCTGATTGAGAAACAGAAGCTGACCGACCTGATCGCCGCGCTGCAGCAGGAAGCCAGCCACGTTGAAGAGACGCTGGACCGCATGAAAGGCGAGATTGGCGAGCTGGAGAAAAAACTCAGCGAAACCCGCGCCCGCCAGCAGGCCCTGACGCTGCGTCATCAGGCGGCTTCATCGTCACGCGATGTGCGTCGTCAGCTCGACAGCGGCAAGCTGGATGAGGCAATGGCACGCTTCGAATCTTTTGAGCGCCGCATCGATCACATGGAAGCAGAAGCGGAAAGCCAGCGCTTCGGTAAAAGCAAAACGCTGGACCAGCAGTTTGCCGATCTGAAAGCCGATGACGAAATCAGCCAGCAGCTGGCTGCGCTGAAAGCCAAAATGAACCGCAGCGAGTGATCGCCCCGGGCCTGCTAACGGGCCCGGATTGCCGGGTGTACTGAAAAAGGAGAGTCAATGAGCGCACTATTTCTGGC
The DNA here is from genome assembly GCF_043544755.1 of Pantoea sp. SGAir0184. Classification (NCBI taxonomy): domain Bacteria; kingdom Pseudomonadati; phylum Pseudomonadota; class Gammaproteobacteria; order Enterobacterales; family Erwiniaceae; genus Pantoea; species Pantoea sp. SGAir0184. The sequence continues at coordinate 2,298,527 of NZ_CP028050.1, read as the reverse complement.
CATACCGTTAACGATCTTCGTGCTGTTTGTGGCACCGATCTGGTTATGGCTGCACTACAGCAACAAACGCAACGGCGGGGCGCTTTCGTCCGGTGACCTGCAGCGCCTGCAGCAGCTGACGCAGGAAGCGCGCCGCATGCGTGACCGGGTCGAGGCGCTGGAAGCGATCCTCGATGCCGAACACCCGAACTGGAGGCAGCCATGATGAACGGACGCAAACTGTGGCGTATTCCGCAGCAGGGCAAAGTGCGCGGCGTATGTGCCGGGCTGGCCGAGTACCTGGATATTCCGGTGCGGCTGCTGCGTGTGATTGTGGTGCTGTCACTGTTTTTCGGTCTGTTTATGATCACCGTGACCGCCTATTTTATCCTCGGCTACGTGCTGGATGAAAAACCGCTGGATGCACCCTCTGAGCGCACACCAACAGCGCGCGAACTGCTGGATGAGCTGGAGAACACCCTCACCGCGGATGAGCGTAACGTACGCGATATCGAGCGTTACGTGACTTCAGAAACCTTCAGCGTACGCAGCCGTTTCCGCCAGATTTAATCCCTGTCGCGGGCCCGTCAGCGGGTCCGCTGCTCTAAGAGAGGCGCTATGCATACGCAACGTTTTACTGCTCTGCGCCGCCGCGCAACGCCTGCGTTGAAGTCGGCGGGAAAATTCATCATCATCAGTGCAGTAACTTATGCGCCCGGCGGCCTGGCCGGCTGGGCAGTGAAATCGGTGGCGCGCCGTCCGCTGCGCCTGTTGCTGGCGGCCGCCCTGGAACCGTTGCTGAACAAGGCGTTTAACCGCCTGTCGGCACGTTTCATCAGGGAGAGCGATGAAAAGACTGCAAAATGAGTTGATGGGGCTGATGAACCGTGGCGTGGATCGTCATCTGCGCCTCGCCGTCACCGGCCTGAGCCGCAGCGGCAAAACCGCCTTTATCACCTCGCTGGTTAACCAGCTGCTAAATGTCCACAGCGGCGCGCGTCTGCCGCTGTTTTCCGTGGTGCGCGAAGAGCGGCTGCTGGGCGTGAAGCGCGTACCCCAGCGAGAGCTGGGTACGCCGCGCTTTACCTATGACGAAGGGCTGGCCCAGCTTTACGGCACACCGCCGATGTGGCCGACCCCGACGCGCGGCGTCAGCGAGATGCGCCTGGCGCTGCGCTACCGGCCGGATCAGTCTCTGCTGCGCCATTTCAAAGATACCGCCACCCTTTACCTCGAAATTGTCGATTATCCCGGCGAGTGGCTGCTCGATCTGCCGATGCTGGCGCAGGATTATCTCAGCTGGTCACGTCAGATGGTCGGCCTGCTGCAGGGCGATCGTCAGCAGTGGGCCGCGCGCTGGCACAGCCTGAGTGCCGACCTCGACCCGTTCGCGCCCGCCGATGAAAACCGCCTGGCGGAGATCGCAGCCGCCTGGACCGACTACCTGCATCAGTGCAAAACCGAAGGATTGCACTTCATCCAGCCGGGACGTTTTGTGTTGCCGGGTGACATGGCTGGCGCGCCGGCACTGCAGTTTTTCCCCTGGCCCAACGTCGATGAACAGCAGGCCGGCAAGCTGCTGCAGGCGCCGGCTGGCAGCAATTTCGCCATGCTGCAGCAGCGTTTCCACTACTACTGTCAGCATGTGGTGAAAGGATTTTATAAAAATCACTTCCTGCGCTTCGATCGTCAGATCGTGCTGGTCGATTGCCTGCAGCCGCTCAACAGTGGACCGCAGGCGTTCAATGATATGCGGCTGGCGCTGACCCAGCTGATGCAAAGTTTTCACTATGGCCAGCGCACGCTGTTCCGCCGTCTGTTCTCGCCGGTCATCGATAAGTTGCTGTTTGCCGCCACCAAGGCTGATCACATCACCGCCGATCAGCACGCCAATATGGTGTCGCTGCTGCAGCAGCTGGTGCAGGACGCGTGGCAGAACGCCGCGTTTGAAGGCATCAGCATGGATTGCCTGGGGCTGGCGTCGGTGCAGGCGACCGAGAGCGGGCTGGTGGATCATCGCGGAGAAAAATTACCGGCGCTGCGCGGTCATCGCCTCTCCGACGGTGAACCGCTGACTTTTTACCCGGGCGAAGTACCGCCGCGCCTGCCGGGCAACAGCTTCTGGCAGCAGCAGGGGTTTCAGTTTGAACAGTTCCGGCCGCAGCAGCTGGATGTCGATCGGCCGTTGCCGCATATCCGCATGGATGCTGCGCTGGAATTTTTACTGGGAGATAAATTGCGATGAGCGATGAAACGCCACTCAAACCACGGATAGATTTTGCCCGCCCGCTGCAGGAGCCCGCGGAGCCGACCCTGCGCGCGGCACACACCTTTAGCAGCGACGCGCAACAGGGGTTTCTGGTGACGCCTGACGCGGAGCCGCTGGAAGAGGGCGCCGGCGAGAAAGTGGTGGAAGCCGCGCTGCGGCCGAAGCGCAGCCTGTGGCGCAAAATGGTGGGCGTCGGGCTGGGTATCTTTGGCATTAGCGTGGTGGCGCAGGGCGCCCAGTGGCTGCACGATGCCTGGCTGACGCGCGACTGGTTTGCACTGGGCAGCGGCGTGGCCGGTGGGCTGATTGTCGCCGCTGGCGCGGGCGCGCTGATTGGCGAATGGCGTCGGCTGTATCGTCTGCGTCAGCGGGCGGAAGAGCGGGACGTGGGCCGTGAGCTGCTGGCCAGCCATGGCATCGGCAAAGGCCGGGCGTTTTGCGAAAAGCTGGCGCGCCAGGCGCAGCTGGATCAGGCGCATCCGGCGCTGCAGCGCTGGCACGCGGCGCTGCACGAAACCCATAACGACCGCGAAATTGTCACGCTGTATGCCCAGCTGGTGCAGCCGGTGCTGGATCGTCAGGCGCGGCGCGAAATCAGCCGCCACGCGGCAGAATCGACGCTGATGATTGCCGTCAGCCCGCTGGCGCTGGTGGACATGGCGTTTATCGCCTGGCGCAACCTGCGGTTGGTGAACCGCATTGCGGCCATCTACGGCATTGAACTCGGCTACTTCAGTCGCATCCGGCTGTTCCGGCTGGTATTACTGAATATGGCGTTTGCCGGGGCGTCAGAGCTGGTGCGCGAAGTGGGTATGGACTGGATGTCGCAGGACATCGCCGCCCGTCTCTCGGCGCGTGCGGCGCAGGGCATCGGTGCCGGGCTGCTCACCGCCCGACTGGGGATCAAAGCGATGGAATTATGCCGTCCGCTGCCGTGGCTGGCGGAGGACAAACCGCGGCTCGGCGATTTCCGTCGTGAACTGGTGGGTCAGCTTAAAGAATCGCTGGCCAAAAGTGGTGAGAAAGCAGGTCAGGCTGCTAAATAATCTCACCTTGTCTGCCTTTCACGCTGCCGATGGCGTGAAAGGTGAAATTATCTGTGCTCAGAGCGATTTCTGGCGGGATTATTGTTGGTTGTTCCGCTACACTTCTCTTCGTCACCTGCCTCAGAGTGTCAACTTTTCATGACAGAACCCTTCTGAGGCGCTACAAGTTAGCGTATTATCTCTAAAATCAAAACCTGACTAAGGCTCATCGCAATGCGTTTGGAAGTTTTCTGCCAGGACCGTATCGGTCTGGCGCGCGAGCTACTCGACCTGCTGGTTGCCCGTAATATTGACCTGCGCGGCATTGAAATTGCCTCGCTGGGCCGCATCTACCTCAACTTTTCTGCGCTGGAATTTGACGCATTCAGCAACCTGATGGCGGAGATTCGCCGTACACCGGGCGTGACAGACGTTCGCACCGTGTCTTTCATGCCGTCTGAACGTGAACATCGCGCGCTGAGCGCGCTGCTGGTGGCGATGCCCGAGCCGGTGTTCTCCCTCGACCTGAAAGGTAAAGTCGAACTGGCGAATCCGGCGGCGCAGAACCTGTTTAACCTTGACGAACAGAAGATTCGTAACCAGAACGCCGGCACGCTGATTGCCGGCTTTAATTTCCAGCGCTGGCTGGAGAGTGAACGTGTTGACGCGCAGGCGCAGCATGTGGTCATCCAGGGGCGTGATTTCCTCATGGAAGCGCGCCCGATCTATCTGGCGCAGGAAGATGAGCAGAACGACCAGCCGGTAGGCGCGATGATCACCCTGAAATCCACTGCACGCATGGGGCGGCAGTTGCAGAACCTCAGCGTCACCGATGACTCCGAATTTGATCACATCGTGGCGGTAACGCCGAAAATGCGTCAGGTGATCGACCAGGCGCGCAAGCTGGCGATGCACGATGCGCCGCTGCTGATTGTCGGCGACACCGGCACCGGTAAAGATATGCTGGCGCGCGCCTGCCATCTGCGCAGCGCACGCGGTAAAAAACCGTTCCTGGCGCTCAACTGCGGCTCGATCCCGGATGACGTCGCTGAGAGCGAGCTGTTTGGTCACGCGGCGGGCGCCTATCCCAACGCGCTGGAAGGGAAGAAGGGCTTCTTTGAGCAGGCAAACGGCGGCTCAGTGCTGCTGGATGAAATCGGCGAGATGTCGCCGCGCATGCAGACCAAACTGCTGCGCTTCCTGAACGATGGCACCTTCCGCCGCGTCGGCGAGGATCATGAAGTGCATGTGGATGTGCGCGTGATCTGCGCCACGCAAAAGAACCTGATTGAGCTGGTGCAGCGCGGCGAGTTCCGCGAAGACCTGTTCTATCGTCTGAACGTGCTGACGCTGAATCTGCCGCCGCTGCGCGAACGTCCGCTGGATATTCTGCCGCTCACCGAAATGTTTGTGGCGCGCTTCGCCGATGAGCAGGGACTGCCGCGCCCGCGTTTGTCACCGCAGCTGACGCCGTTCCTGACGCGCTATAACTGGCCGGGCAACGTGCGCCAGTTGAAAAATGCGCTGTATCGCGCGCTCACGCAGCTGGAAGGTTATGAACTGCGTCCGCAGGATATCGTGCTGCCGGAGCAGGCGCTGGATGTGTCGCTGGGCGAAGAGGCAATGGAAGGGTCGCTGGATGAAATTACCAGCCGTTTTGAGCGTTCAGTGCTGACTCGTCTCTATCTGTCGTATCCCAGCACGCGTAAACTGGCGAAACGCCTTGGGGTGTCACACACCGCGATCGCCAACAAGCTGCGCGAATATGGCCTCGGTCAGAAACGCAGCGAAGGCGAATAATCCGCGTTCTGCATCAACAAGCCGTCTGTGACAGACGGCTTTTTTATCAGCAATAGCCTTACTTCAGCGCTGCCAGTGCCGCTTCATAGTTCGGCTCTTCGGTGATTTCATTCACCAGCTCGCTGTACAGCACCTTATCGTTCTCATCCAGCACCACCACCGCGCGGGCGGTCAGGCCTTTCAGCGGGCCATCGGCGATGGCGACGCCGTAATTTTCAATAAATTCTGCACCGCGCAGCGTAGACAGCGTCACTACGTTGTTGACGTTCTCGGCGCCGCAGAAGCGCGACTGCGCAAACGGCAGATCGGCAGAGATGCACAGCACCACGGTGTTGTCAGCTTCGCCAGAACGCTCGTTGAATTTGCGCACCGACGCGGCGCACACGCCGGTATCAATGCTTGGGAAAATGTTCAGAACTTTGCGTTTGCCTGCATACTGAGAAAGGGACACATCACTGAGATCTTTCGCTACCAGGTTGAACGGTTTTGCCTGCTCGCCAGCCTGCGGGAAGTGGCCGGCAACCGGCACCGGATTGCCCTGAAAGTGAACATTCTGCGACATACAATTTCCTTTTAACGATGAAAAATCTGGCGTTAACCCCACCAGAACAGGTATAGCGTTTGTTTATGACATAAATTTTAAGGGTTTACGAGCCTAATTCAACGTGGAGCTGCACCAGCACGTTATGACGTCATGGATTTGAGGAGTCAGTATGAGAACAGTGAAAAGTTATCCGGAAGCCTGGCCGCTGCACTCGCCGTTTGTGATTTCGCGCGGCAGCCGCACCGAGGCGCACGTGGTGGTGGTGGAGATTGAGCAGGATGGCCTCAAAGGGATTGGCGAGGCCACGCCCTATGCGCGCTATGGCGAAAGTGAGGCTTCGGTGCTGCAGCAGATTGCTTCACAGCTCGGTGCGTTACAAAACGGCATGACGCGGGCGGCGCTGCAACAGGCGTTGCCGGCCGGTGCCGCGCGCAACGCGATTGATTGCGCGCTGTGGGATCTGGAGCGCCAGCAGCAGCGCACCAGCCTGGCGGCGCTGTGTGAGGCGGTGCCGGCACAGGAGATCGTCACGGCGCATACCGTCAGCATCGATACGCCAGAAGCGATGGCCAGCAGCGCGCTGGCGCTGTGGCAGCACGGCGCGCGCCTGCTGAAAATTAAGCTGGATAACCATCTGATCAGCGAACGGCTGGTGGCGATCCGCAGTGCGGTGCCGGACGCCACGCTGATCGTCGATGCCAATGAATCCTGGCAGGCAGAAGGGCTGGCGGCGCGCTGCCAGCTGCTGGCGGATTTGCAGGTGGCGATGCTGGAGCAGCCGCTGCCTGCCGCGCAGGATGCGGCGCTGGCCCATTTTATCCATCCGCTACCGATCTGTGCGGATGAGAGCTGCCACACGCGCGACAGTCTGGCAGCCCTGCACGGGCGCTATGACATGGTGAATATCAAACTGGATAAAACCGGTGGGCTGACCGAAGCGCTGGCGCTGGCCACGGCCGCGCGCGCGCAGGGATTTGCCATCATGCTGGGCTGTATGTTGTGTACCTCGCGCGCCATTCGCGCCGCGCTACCGTTAACGCCGCAGGCTACGTTTGCTGACCTCGACGGTCCGACGTGGCTGGCGGCCGATGTGGAACCGTCGCTGCAATTCTCGCACGGCGTGCTTAAGACGACGGCTGCCAGCGCAGCAGGTTGATCATCGCATCGAGATACACCTCGGTGGCTTCGTCCACCGAGGTGGCGGGCATTTCGGCGGTGATGCAGGGCAGACTGAGATCGGCGCACCAGCTGCCAAACGAGCCCGGTGTGGCGTAGCCGACGCTGCTCACCACCGGCAGACCGGTTTGTTCCGCCAGCCAGCTGGCCAGCTGGCTGTGGTGCGGATCGTCAATACAGGCCAGCGGTTCGTGCCAGGAGACGACCCAGCGCGGCCGGATACGATGAATCAGCTGGCACAGTGCGGCGGTTTCCGGCTCTGACGCCGGCGCGTTTCCGGTTGAGAGCAGCACATCGCGCGCGTCGGCCACGCTGTTCCAGCGATAGACGGTATCGCCCGCTTGCCAGTTGGCGGCAGGGAAGTTGCGGTTGAGATCAACACCGTTGACATTGGCGCGCAGCCCGAGCTGGCAGCCGTCCGGATTGACCGCCAGAATCACATGATGACGCCGCAGCGTGTCCGGCAGCGTGCGCATGGCGGCAGAGAGCGTGGCCACCGCCGCGTTTTCATCGCCGTGGGTGCCGGCGATAATCAGTCCGCTGTCCTCGTCGGCCGCCGGTGCTGGAAACCACAGCAGCGGCGCACCCAGCACCGATTGTCCATACTGTTGCCAGACGGCGTCCAGCTTACCGCGCAGCGGGCGCGGGTGGTGTGTCGACATAACCTTCCTCTCTGTCATGCATCGCGTTCAGCCGCAAAAATTGTGAGCTGCCATCCAGCCTCAACATAACGGTAAACAGCAGACGGGGAAATAGCTATTTATCAATCAGCGATTTGCGATAAAGTGCGAAAAGTTGCTGGCGACGCATTGGTTTGGCCGTCGCCCTTTTTTCGGGTCAAGGAGTCGTGATGAAACTAACTTTCCGCACCACGCTGGCCGCGCTCATCATCAGCAGCGCTCTCTCATCCGCCTATGCCGCCAGTGTGCCTGCCGGGGCGCAACTGGCCAGCAGCCAGGAAATCGTGCGCCATATCAAAGATGAACCGGCCTCGCTTGATCCGCTCAAAGCGGTCGGTCTGCCGGAGATTCAGGTGCTACGCGATCTGTTTGAAGGGCTGACTAACCAGGACGCGCAGGGCAAAATCGTGCCGGGCGTTGCGCAGAGCTGGAGCAGCAACGACAACAAAACCTGGCTGTTTACGCTGCGCAAAGACGCACGCTGGTCTAATGGCCAGCCGGTGACCGCACAGGATTTTGTCTATAGCTGGCAACGTCTGGTCGATCCTAAAAACAGTTCGCCTTTCGCCTGGTTTGCTGCGCTGAGCGGCATTGATAATGCTGAAGCCATCACCAAAGGGCAGATGAGCCCGGACAATCTGGGCGTCGTGGCTACCGATGAAACGCACCTCAAGGTGACATTGTCACGTCCGCTACCGTGGTTCCCCAGCATGGTGGCTAACGTGGCCATGTTCCCGGTGCCGCAAAAGGTCATCGCGCAAAACGGCGATGGCTGGACTGCGCCGGGTAAACTGGTGGGCAACGGCGCTTATCAATTGCAGGAGCGTGTGGTTAACGAAAAGATTGTGCTGGTGCGCAACCCGCACTACTGGGATAACGCCCATTCGGTGCTGACTAAAGTGACCTTCATTCCCATCAATGAAGAATCCAGCGCCACCAAGCGTTACCGCGCCGGGGATATCGATATCACGGAATCCTTCCCGAAAAATATGTACGGCCTGCTAAAAAAAGAGCTGCCGGGGCAGGTGTATACGCCGGATCAGCTTGGCACCTACTATTACGCGTTTAATACGCAGAAAGGGCCGACGGCGGATGTGCGGGTGCGTAAGGCGCTGTCATGGAGCATTGACCGCCGCATCATCGCGGAAAAAGTGCTGGGCACCGGCGAGAAACCGGCATGGCACTTCACACCGGACGTCACCGCCGGCTTCACGCCGCAGCAGAGCTATCTGCAGCAGCACAGCCAGCAGGAACTGAATGCGCAGGCCAAAGCCCTGCTGACCGCCGCCGGTTACGGCCCGGCTAAACCGCTGCACCTGACGCTGCTGTATAACACCTCTGAAAGTCACCAGAAAATTGCGATTGCGGTGGCCTCGATGTGGAAAAAGAATCTCGGCGTTGACGTGACATTGCAGAACCAGGAGTGGAAAACCTATATCGACAGCCGCAACAGCGGTAATTTCGATGTGATTCGCGCTTCGTGGGTGGGCGATTACAATGAGCCGTCGACCTTCCTCAGCCTGCTGACCGCCAGCCACAGCGGCAATATTTCCCGCTTCAGTAACGCGGAATATGATGCGGTGCTCAGTAAAGCCAGCAATGAAACCAGCGTGGCGGCGCGCAATGCCGATTACAACAAAGCCGAGCAGATCATCGCTGACCAGGCGCCGATTGCGCCGATCTACCAGTACACCAACGGGCGGCTGATCAAGCCATGGGTTAAGGGCTATCCCATCACCAATCCGGAAGACGTTGCCTACAGCCGGGAATTGTGGATTGAGAAGCACTGACGCTGAACCGCCACGGAGGGCGGTGAACGATCCGGTTGCGCTGTCATTTTTACTCACACCCTGGTAATTGCAACTGTCCCGCGCCGCGCTAGACTGTATCGTATTGTTTTTGCTAGTGAGGCGAGTACGTGAACGTCATTGAAGGAAAAGCGCTGCAGGTGTCGGATGCGATTGTCGCCTGCCAGTTCGACGGCAAGGGTGGCGTTATCGCCATTGAAGATAAAGATGTCATCAACTGCGAGCGTCACTGCTGGCTGCACCTGAACTATACCCAGCGGCAAAGCGCCGACTGGTTGCAGCACACGCCGCTGATCCCCGATGCGGTGCGGGATGCGCTGGCCGGTGACAGCATGCGACCGCGCGTGACGCGCCTCGGTGACGGCTTTATGATCGTGCTGCGCAGCGTGAATCATAATGCCGATTCGCGCCCGGACCAGCTGGTGGCGATGCGCGTATTTATCAATGACAAGCTGATTGTTTCTACCCGCCGTCGCAAAGTTTATGCCATCGATGAAGTGCTGACCGATCTGCAAAACGGCAACGGGCCGGTGGACGGCGGCAGCTGGCTGGTGGACGTCTGCGATGCGCTCACCGATCACGCCAGCGAATTTATTGAAGAGATGCACGATAAAATTATCGCGCTGGAAGATGCGCTGATGGACCAGCAGGTCCCGGCGCGCGGTGAGCTGGCGCTGCTGCGTAAACAGCTGATCGTGATGCGCCGCTATATGGCGCCGCAGCGTGATGTCTATGCGCGGCTGGCAAGCGAGAAACTGCCGTGGATGAGCGATGACGATCGCCGCCGCATGCAGGATGTTGCGGACCGGCTGGGGCGCGGGCTGGATGACCTCAATGCGGGCGTGGCGCGTACCGGTATTCTGGCGGATGAAGTGGCCTCGCTGCTGGCGGAATCCATGAACCGGCGCACTTACACCATGTCGCTGATGGCGATGATTTTCCTGCCTGCCACGTTTCTCACCGGGCTGTTTGGCGTCAATCTCGGTGGCATTCCCGGTGGCAGCTGGCCGCACGGCTTTACCATGTTCTGCGGGTTGTTACTGGTGATGGTGCTGGGGGTCGCGCTGTGGCTGAAACGCCGCAACTGGCTGTGATGTTACTACTGGGTTATCTGCAGGTCATGAACGGGTAATTGTGGCGGTGCAGGGGAGAAAAGCGGAAAAAACCTGATCGACATCAATAAGCGCATAGCCCAACCGGGGCAAACTCTCTCCCGCAGGTGAATGCAACGTCAAGCGATGGGCGTTGCGCTCCATATTGTCTTACTTCCTTTTTTTGAATTACTGCATAGCACATTTGATTCGTACGACGCCGGCTTATCCGCCGGCTTTTTTTTGCCGTTTGGCTTGCTGCCGCATCCTTTCCTATGCTTAACAGACATTCAGCGAACAGGAGAACGGCATGCGCATGATTCACGCCAGCGAACCTATCCCGACCGATCCGCCACCGATTCCCGAACCCGTGCCGCAACCGCAGCCGATTCCCGAGCCTGAGCCGCCGCACGATCCTGAATTTCCGCCGATTAGCGATCCTCCGCCGCACCGCTAATAAAAAAGGCGCGTTGCCGGAGCGACGCGCCTCTATGCTGCAAAGTCACCGCGTTATTTAATTTCCAGCACGTCGAGGCGAGCGCTCAGGTCCGGCTGATCATCCTCGTCAGCCTGCCAGCCGACCGGCTGCACTGGCAGCGATTCGCGATCGAAACCAATGTCCCCGCCGTCAACCACCGCATCACCATGCTTAATGCCTTTAAAATCAAACAGATTAATATCAGCCATATGTGATGGCACGATGTTCTGCATGGCGCTGAACATGGTTTCAATGCGGCCCGGATAGCGCTTGTCCCAGTCACGCAGCATATCAGCAACCACCTGGCGCTGCAGGTTCGGCTGTGAACCACACAGATTGCACGGAATGATAGGGTACTGGCGCGCTTCGGCAAACCGTACGATATCTTTTTCGCGGCAGTAGGCCAGCGGGCGAATCACGATATGTTTACCGTCGTCGCTCATCAGTTTTGGCGGCATGCCTTTCATTTTGCCGCCGTAAAACATGTTGAGGAACAGCGTCTGCAGGATGTCATCGCGGTGGTGACCTAAGGCAATCTTGGTGCAGCCCAGTTCAGTGGCGGTACGGTAAAGAATACCGCGACGCAGGCGCGAACAGAGCGAGCAGGTGGTTTTGCCTTCCGGTATCTTCTCTTTAACGATGGAATAAGTGTCTTCGTTGACGATCTGATACTCCACGCCCAGCGTGTCGAGGTAAGCCGGCAGCACGTGTGCCGGGAATCCCGGCTGTTTCTGGTCAAGATTCACCGCCACCAGCGAAAAATTGACCGGCGCGCTCTGCTGCAGGTTACGCAGAATTTCCAGCATGGTGTAGCTGTCTTTACCGCCGGACAGGCACACCATGATGCGATCGCCTTCCTCAATCATGTTGAAATCCGCAATCGCTTCACCGACGTTACGGCGCAGGCGCTTCTGCAGTTTGTTCAGGTTGTACTGCTCTTTTTTATTAACTTCTTGATGTTCAGACATGAATTTCGGTCTCGGTGATCGCTGGTCAGCTGCGGATGTCGCGTTGATGCGGCCCTGCTCAGGCCTGCATTAACCGTGTCCGCGCACGCTGCGGGTCGCTGCGCTGGCCTTTATGGGTGCCGGCTGACCGCAGTCAGCAGGAAAAGTCTGTGGCGTATGGTACGGATTACAGCGCCAAATTCCAGCACGATTTATGGGTTTGCCGGTGATGCGCTCTGTGCGCCGCGCGATCGCGTTCAGAGACCTGTTGCGCTATTCACAATTTTTAGTTTGTCGCGGATTTTGCAAGCGGTACACTGCCTGCTTCCCCAGGGAGGAATAAGCGATGAAAAATGTTGTGTTAAGCATGCTGGCGAAGATTTCACAAATTGATGCCACCACCAAGCAGTTGACCGCGCGCGTTGAGGCTCAGTCGCTGCTGATCGGTGCGCTGGTACTGGCCGTCAGTAAGAAAGGCGGCGTCACTGAAGTTATTGAAAGCGCCAACAAAGCCATCAACATGGTAATTGAGTCAACCGAGGCTGACGATATGCTGAAGTCGGACGCCGCTATTCTGCTGAGCGAGTTTCAGGATCTGTTGACGATTTCGCGTGCGGTTGACAGCGCCGATGATGTCATCAACCAGCAGGCGCTGGAAGGTATTACCGGTGTGAGCAGCGCCAGCGATGACGACAAAAAGGATCCGTCCTAATCGCGCAGCGCCGCAGTCGGCTACCATTGCGCACATTTTGCCAGCGGTAACTGCATATTTATTGATCTGGGTAAAGATTTCTTCTCACTGCGCTGACAGGATGTATTCAGCGCTTTTTTTAGTTTTTAAAGGTGAGGAGAGGAGCAATGCAAACGTACGATATGGTGTTTGAGGAGGCGTGCCGGCTGGTGGGGCAATGCTATCTGGAACTGGCGCAGCGCGGTGCCGCTACCGAAAAAGAGGTGCTGGCCAGCGAGTTGCGTAACCTGCAACTGCGCTATCGGGAATTAACCGGCGCGCCCAATCGCGCCGTTGAAATGGCGATTGGACAACTCAAACCCTGCTAAACCAGCCGCCCGGCCTTCAGCGCCGGGCTTTTTATCTTCCCTCCACGGCAGCGATTAACCTGCTAGCGCCAGCGCAGTCAAACCATTTCCAGCGACTGCACGCCTTTGATTTCCATCACTTTGTCATAAATGCTGTGCATAGGAAATCTGCGTGACAATGTCACCTCAACGCTCAGCTCGCACAGGCCGCTCTCTTCGTTACGATTGACCACAGCGATGTGGCCATAGCGCAAATTTTCGCGCTGCAGTACCAGCAACACCAGCGGTACGCTTTTGGCTTTGAGATGGACGATAAGGGTGTGATGGCGGCCAATCAGCCAGTGGCTGATACGGCGGAATGTTTCCAGTACCACCAGCGCAAGCACCGTGCCGTAAATACCGATTTCATACATGCCGCTACCGATCACCAGGCCAATCGCGGCGGTCACCCACAGGCCGGCGGCGGTCGTCAGGCCTTTCACAATCTGCTTTTGTATGATGATGGTGCCAGCGCCAAGGAAGCCCATGCCGCTGACCACCTGCGCCGCAATACGGCTGGGATCCAGCGCCACATGGTCGTTAGTCAGCATATCGGCAAAGCCATATTTTGACACCAGCATGAACATGGCGCTGCCAATACCGACCAGAATGTGGGTGCGCAGGCCCGCTTCCTTAGCGCGCATCTGGCGCTCCAGGCCAATCAGTCCGCCCAGTATTCCGGCTAACGCGATGCGGATGAGCATGTCGGCTAACATCCTTCCTCCTTATTGATTGATGCTTTGTATGAACAGGCAGAGAAAAGAGGGATAACGCTGCAATCAGGATAATTCTGCTTGCCAACGACGATATTAAATTTTGTAAAAAGCTGTGTCGCCTATCGATCGCGCACCGCTGCTGACATATGCTGGTGCGACTTTTCCGCTCACACTCCCGGAGCCCGACCGATGAAAGCCGCAACTTTACTGCTGGCCGGCGCAGCGCTGTTACTCTCTGCCTGCAGCAGCAACAGCGACAATGAACCGCCGCAACAGGCCACCGCCGCGCACGTGCAGCCGCACGTTGTGATGTCGTCCATGGCAGAAGCCAACTGCAACAGCGCAGGCGGCACGCTGGCGTTCTCGCGTCAGTTAGACGGATCACGCATCGGGATGTGTCAGCTGGCAAATGGTCGGCGCTGCGACGAACAGGCGCTGATCGGCGGTGCCTGCGCCCGCTAACGCAGGCGCAGAACGTTACGCCTTAACCTGATTTGAACAGGTTTCCCCGCGCGCCAGCTGCTGTAAATTGCTGAGCGTGGTTTCTGAAATCGCCGTCAGCGCTTCGGCGGTGAGAAAGGCCTGATGGCCGGTAAACAACACGTTGTGACAGGCCGACAGGCGGCGGAATACGTCGTCCTGAATCACGTCATTCGACTTGTCTTCAAAGAACAGGTCGCGTTCGTTCTCATACACATCCATGCCGAGCGAGCCGATTTTCTGCTGTTTCAGCGCCTCAATCGCCGCCTGTGAATCAATCAGCCCACCGCGGCTGGTATTGATAATCATCACCCCATCTTTCATCTGGCTGAACGCCTGTGCGTTGAGCAGATGATGGTTTTCCGGCGTCAGCGGACAGTGCAGGGTGATGACATCGGACTCCGCCAGCAGCGTTTTCAAATCAACATATTCCGCCCCGAGCGCCAGCGCGGCGTCACTGGGGTACGGATCGTACGCCAGCAGACGCATGCCAAAACCTTTCAGGATGCGCATTGTCGCCACACCAATCTTGCCGGTGCCGACCACGCCAGCGGTTTTGTTATGCATGTTGAAACCGGTCAGGCCGTCCAGCGAGAAGTTGGCATCGCGCGTGCGCTGGTAAGCGCGGTGAATGCGGCGGTTAAGCGTCATCATCAGGCCTACCGCGTGTTCCGCCACCGCTTCCGGCGAATAGGCGGGCACGCGTACCACCTGCAGTCCCAGCGCGGCGGCTGCGTCGAGGTCGACGTTATTGAAACCGGCACAGCGCAGCGCGATATATTTCACGCCCAGCGCCGCTAGCTCCGCCAGCACCGCTTTGCTCCCGTCATCGTTAACGAAGATACAGACCGCATCACAGCCAGCGGCGTTTTTCGCCGTGGTTTCGCTCAGCAGGAAGTCAAAAAACTGCAGCTCAAATCCGTAGCCTTCGTTAACGTGCTCGAGGTATTTCTGGTCGTAATGCTTGGTGCTGTAAACCGCAACTTTCATTGTTTCGCTCCTGAAAAATGTTACGTCGGTATCACATCAGGATAACGTTTTCCGCGTCATTTTGCTGTTCTTCAGCCAGACTAAAGCGGTAACGCCTTCATTTGCCGGGCGTAACATGCCATCATCTCTGTCAGGATTGGGTAAAGAACAGGAACGTTAACAGCCATGACGCGGGGCCTCCGTCGACTACTTGCTGCGCTACTGGCGCTGATACTGCTGCTGCTGGGATTGCTGCTGACGCTGACGCACTGGCTGCCGCGGCTGGCAGGTATCTGGCTGCCGGAAAATACCCGCGTCGAGCTACACGGCGCGCCGCACTGGCAGCAGGGCCGGCTGGTGTTTCCTGATGTGCGCTATCTGGCCGGCGACTGCCTGCTGGCGCAGGTCGCCGACGTGGGACTTGGCCGGACGCAACAGCGCTGGCAGCTTCATGCGCGCGAGGTGGCGCTCAACAGCGATTGTCTGCAGGCGCTGCCGCACAGTGCCACGCGCGATGCGCCGCGCAGCCTCGCAGAGTGGCAGCAGATGCTGCCCGGCGCGGATATCCATCTGCAACAGCTCAGTATTTTGCCATGGCAGCAATATGCCGGCCGCTTCGATCTGACCTTAGACAAAGACTTTCAGCAGCTGCGTTATCAGGGCGACAACCTGCGCGTCGCCGCACGCCTGCAGGGGCAGCAGCTGCACATTGATCAGCTGCAGCTCAGCCATCCCATACTGCCGCAACCGGTCGAACTGCATGGCAATCTGACGCTGCCGACTTTTGCCGATGGCCTGCCGGTGGCGGGTGAGCTCAGCGGTGCGCTTAACCTGACGCAGTGGCCGCAGCCGCTGGCGCTGACGCTTAACTGGCAGCAGCAGCAGGGCGAACTGGTGGTGCGCCAGCAACAGGAACCACAGCCGTTGTTGCAGCTGCCGTGGCAGGTCGATGCGCAGCAAATCCGCATCATTGCCGGTCACTGGCGCTGGCCGTTCGGGTCGCAGCCGCTGTCGGGCGGCGTGGCGCTGACGCTGGATGACTGGCAGCTGGGGCTGGAACAGACGCAGATCCGCGGCCGCTTCAATTTACTGACCGCCGGACGCGGCGGGAAAGGCAACCTGGTACTGAGCGTTGGGCCGGGCAAGCTGAGCCTGACTGACAGCGCACTGCCGTTCCAGTTAACCGGCGAAAGCAAGTTTGCCGACCTGCAGCTGTACGGCACCATCCCCGGACAATTACATGGCATGCTCAGCGATCCGCAGCTCAGCCTGCAGCCGGGCGCACTGCTGCGCCTGCGCGGACGCTTACTCTCGACGCTGGAAGTGGATGAAGCGCGCTGGCCGCTGGCCGGCGTCAGCGTCGCCTCGCGCGGCATCAACGGCCGGTTACAGGCGATTCTCAACGCGCACGACCCCAGTTTCGGCCGCTTCAGGCTGCACCTCGACGGGCGCGCCAGCGACTTCTGGCCAGACAGCGGACGCTGGAACTGGCGTTACTGGGGCGAAGGCGTGATGGCGCCGCTTAGCGCCAAATGGGATGTGAAGGGCACCGGTAGCTGGCACGACACCCTGATCAGCCTCGATACGCTGAACACCGGGTTTGATCAGCTGGCGTACGGCATGGTGCAGGTGGATAAGCCGCGCCTGACGCTGACCGCGCCGGTGCGCTGGCAGCGCGATGTGGCACAGCCGGCGTTTAACGGCGGGTTTGCGCTGCGTTTCGGCCAGACGCGCTTCAGCTACGGTGGCTGGCTGCCGCCGTCCGAACTGCGTTTCGATGCCAAAGGGCGCGATCCAGGACATTTTCTGTGGCGCGGTCAGCTCACCGCGGAAGACATCGGACCGCTGCGCGTGCATGGCCGCTGGGACGGCGAGCGGCTGCGCGGCGAAGCCTGGTGGCCGGCGCAGTCGCTCAGCGTCTTTCAGCCGCTGCTGAGCAGCGATCTGAAGATGCGTATCCAGTCTGGCGAGCTGCGCGCGCAGATGGCCTTTTCCGCCGCCGGTGGCCAGGGGTTTGAGGCGGGCGGTTTCTGGGCGGTGAAACAGGGCAGCGTATGGATGCCGGACAGTGAAATCAACGGCATCGATTTTATCCTGCCGTTCCGCCTGAAAGATCATCAGTGGCAGCTGGGGCGCCGCGGGCCGGTGTCGCTGCGCATCGCCGAAGTGAAAAACCAGTTTGCGCTGCAGAACATTACCGCGGATCTGCAGGGCCACTATCCGTGGCAGGAGCGCCAGCCGCTGACGCTCAGCAACGTCAATCTCGATCTGCTCGGCGGGCACGTCAGCATGCCAGCATTGCGTTTACCGCAGCATCAGCCGGCGCGGATTTCGCTGCGTGACATTGATCTCAGCCGGCTGGTGACGGCGCTCAAGCCGAAGCAATTTGCCATGTCCGGTAAAGTGAATGGCGAATTGCCGCTGTGGGTGAACAATCCGCACTGGCTGATTGAAAAGGGCTGGATCGCTAACAGTGGCCCGCTGACGTTCCGCATGGACAAAGACATGGCGGATGCGATTGTCAGCAATAACGTGGCCGCCGGGGCGGCGATGGACTGGCTGCGCTACATGGAGATTGCCCGTTCGTGGGCGACGCTGGATCTGGATAACTTCGGTAACCTGATTCTGCAAAGCGAGGTGAAAGGCACCAGCCAGTTCAGTAACCGCCGCCAGTCCGTCAATCTTAATTACCGTCATCAGGAAAACCTGTTCCAGCTGTGGCGCAGCCTGCGCTTTGGCGATAATTTGCAATCCTGGGTGGAGCAAAACGCCACCCTGCCATCCAACAAGGACCCGAAACCATGAGCCTGAGGGCATTACTGGTGCTGACAGCGGGACTGCCGCTGCTGGGCTGTGTGCCGCGCATCGAAGTCGCCGCACCCAAAGAGCCAATCACCATCAACATGAACGTAAAAATCGAACATGAAATCCACATCAAGGTGGATAAAGATGTCGAAGCGCTGCTGAAGAATCAGAGCGGACTGTTTTGAGGAGAGGCCCGATGAAACGCAAGGGGATAGCGCTGTTGCTGGCGTTTTTGCTGGTGCCGTCGGCCTGGGCGCTGACGCTGGATCAGGCGCGCCAGCAGGGGCGCGTGGGCGAAACGCTAAGCGGTTACATCGCCGCTCGTCAGCAGGATGACGAGACGCTGGCGCTGGTTAAGCGCATCAATGACGGCCGCAGCCAGCAGTATCAGCGCGTGGCGCAGCAGAACAATCTCACCACCGCCGAGGTGGCGCGCATCGCCGGCGAGAAGCTGGTTAACCGTGCCGGCAGCGGCGAATATGTGCGCGGGATAAATGGTCAGTGGGTGCAGAAATAACTGCTTCCACGATAGCGCAGGCATAAAAAAGCCGGGCACTCAGGCCCGGCAAGACAGATAGCATTGTTTTAATGATGATTACGCAGCAACAATCTGTTTGATGGCGTCTTTGGCATCGCTGGCGGCTTTGGTTGCCACTTCCGGACCGTAAGCAATGCCTTCGGCGAACACGAAGTCAACGTCGGTGATGCCGATGAAGCCGAGGAACAGTTTCACGTACGGGGTCAGCAGATCAGTCGGGGTGTCTTTGTGAATGCCGCCACGGCTTGAAAGGATCACCGCACGCTTGCCTTTCACCAGACCTTCCGGGCCTGCTTCGGTGTAGCGGAAGGTGACGCCGGCACGGGCAATCAGGTCAAAGTAGTTTTTCAGCTGAGTAGGAATGTTGAAGTTGTACATCGGTGCAGCGATAACCACGGTATCGTGCGCCTGCAGTTCAGCAATCAGTTCATCGGACAGGGCCAGCGCGTCCTGCTGACGTGGCGACAGCGGCGCGTCTGAAGGACGCAGGGCGCCAACCAGTTCACCGTCCAGTACCGGAATCGGCTGGGCAGCCAGATCGCGTACCGTGACTTCGTCGCCTTTGGCGCGGGCTTCATCAGCGTAGAAGTCTGCCAGCTGGTTAGACTGTGAGTAACCGGCAAGAATGCTTGATTTCAGAACTAAAACTTTGCTCATGGTATTTTCCTGTACGTTACGCGGTTGGCTTACCGCTCAATGCGTTACACTCTACGGAGTTCGTCCGGCAGGTAAAAGCGCAATATTTCGAGGCCTATGTTCGAAATTATTGAATAAGGTGGCACGTCCGGTCAGGTGAGATGTTCCAATCTGTGCTAAGATGGCGGGCATTAATCGATTGAATCCGCCGGAAAATTCTGCCCGGCGCCGAGCCGCGAATGCCGGCTCACTGCAACAACAGGTAATTCATCACTATGTCATCATCCGTTACGTCACCTCTGGCCCCACTCTGGTCGCGGCTCGATAACCTGATGCTGCGCGACCGCAAAGCGCTGCAGCGTCGTCTGCACGGTGCGGCAAAGGTGAAAAATCCCGCTGCGCAGCAGGAAATTATGGCTGAGCTGGAGCCGGTGTTTGCCGCGGCAGAACAGCGCGTGGCGCAGCGCGCCGCCGCGACGCCGCGCATTACGTTTCCGGACAATCTGCCGGTCAGCCAGAAGCAGCAGGACATCGCCGACGCGATTCGCGATCATCAGGTAGTGATTGTCGCCGGTGAGACCGGCTCAGGTAAAACCACCCAGTTGCCAAAGATCTGTCTGGCGCTCGGGCGCGGCGTGAAAGGGCTGATTGGGCATACGCAGCCGCGTCGTCTGGCGGCACGCACCGTGGCGAACCGCATTGCCGAAGAGCTGGAAACCACGCCCGGCGGCACCGTCGGTTACAAGGTGCGGTTTAACGATCAGGTCAGCGAAACCACCCAGGTCAAACTGATGACCGACGGTATTCTGCTGGCGGAAATTCAGCAGGATCGTCTGCTGCTGCAGTATGACACCATCATCATCGATGAAGCGCACGAACGCAGTCTGAACATCGATTTCCTGCTGGGTTACCTGCGCGAACTGCTGCCGCGTCGTCCCGATCTGAAAGTGATCATCACCTCCGCGACCATCGATCCGCAGCGCTTCTCGCGCCACTTCAATAATGCCCCGGTAATCGAGGTTTCGGGCCGCACATATCCGGTCGATGTACGCTATCGTCCGGTGGTAGAAGATGCCGAAGACACCGAACGCGATCAGCTGCAGGCAATTTTCGATGCGGTTGACGAACTGAGCAGCGAAGGGCGCGGCGATATCCTGATCTTCATAAGCGGTGAGCGCGAAATTCGCGATACCGCCGATGCGCTGATGAAGCGCGATTTACCGCACACCGAGATTCTGCCGCTCTATGCGCGCCTGTCCAACGCCGAACAGAACCGGGTGTTCCAGGCGCACAGCGGCCGCCGCATTGTGCTGGCGACCAACGTCGCCGAGACCTCGCTCACCGTGCCGGGCATTAAATATGTCATCGATCCGGGCACCGCGCGCATCAGCCGTTACAGCTACCGCACCAAAGTGCAGCGTCTGCCGATCGAGCCGATCTCGCAGGCGTCGGCTAACCAGCGCAAAGGGCGCTGCGGCCGCGTGTCGGAAGGGATCTGTATCCGCCTCTATTCGGAGGATGATTTCCTCAGCCGCCCGGCGTTTACTGACCCGGAAATTCTGCGTACCAACCTGGCGTCGGTGATTTTGCAGATGACGGCGCTTGGACTGGGCGACATCGCCGCATTCCCGTTCGTTGAAGCGCCGGATAAGCGCAACATTCAGGATGGCGTGCGCCTGCTGGAGGAGCTCGGCGCGATTACCCTGAGCGAGGAAGGTGCGTACAAACTGACGCCGTCCGGGCGCAGTCTGGCGCAGCTGCCGGTCGATCCGCGCCTGGCGCGCATGGTGCTGGAAGCGCAGAAATTTGGCTGCGTGCGCGAAGTGATGATTATTGCCGCTGCGCTGTCGATTCAGGATCCGCGCGAGCGTCCGGTGGAGAAACAGCAGGCATCTGACGAGAAACACCGGCGTTTTGCCGACAAAGAGTCGGACTTTCTCGCCTTTGTTAATCTGTGGAACTACCTGCAGGAACAGCAGAAAGCACTGTCCGGCAACCAGTTCCGCCGCCAGTGTAAAAGCGATTATCTCAATTACCTGCGTGTGCGCGAATGGCAGGACATCTACACCCAGCTGCGTCAGGTGGTGCGGGAACTGGGCATGCCGCTCAACAGCGAGCCGGCACCGTACCGCGAAGTGCACTGCGCGCTGCTCACCGGTTTGCTGTCACACATCGGTCAGAAAGATGCGGAAAAGCAGGAGTTTACCGGCGCACGCAACGCGCGTTTCGCTATTTTCCCCGGTTCCGGGCTGTTTAAGAAGCCGCCAAAATGGACCGTGGTGGCGGAACTGGTGGAGACCAGCCGTCTGTGGGGCCGCGTTGCGGCGCGCATCGATCCGGAGTGGATCGAACCGCTGGCCCAGCATCTGCTGAAGCGCAGCTACAGCGAACCGCACTGGGAGAAAGCGCAGGGCGCAGTCATGGCCACCGAGAAGGTCACGCTGTACGGGTTGCCGATTGTGCAGGCGCGTAAGGTCAATTACAGCCGCATCGATCCGCAGCTCAGCCGGGAGCTGTTTATTCGTCATGCGCTGGTGGAGGGCGACTGGCAGACGCGTCACGCCTTCTTCCGCAACAACCTGAAACTGCGCAGTGAAATCGAGGATCTGGAGCACAAATCGCGGCGGCGCGACATTTTAGTCGATGACGAGACGCTGTTTGCGTTTTACGATCGCCGCATTGGCAGCGAGGTGGTCTCAGCGCGGCACTTTGACAGCTGGTGGAAGCAGGCGAGTAAGGACAATCCGGACCTGCTGAGCTTTGATAAGCAGATGCTGATCAAAGACGGGGCGGAGAAGGTCAGCCAGCTGGATTACCCGAACTTCTGGCACCAGGGCAACCTGAAACTGAAGCTGAGCTACCAGTTCGAACCGGGGGCCGGTGCAGATGGCGTGACGGTGCACATCCCGCTGCCGCTGCTCAACCAGGTCGACGAAGCCGGCTTCGAGTGGCAGATCCCCGGCGTGCGCCGCGAGCTGATCATCGCACTAATTAAGTCGCTGCCCAAGCCGGTGCGACGCAACTTTGTGCCGGCACCCAACTACGCCGAAGCCTTTCTTGGCCGCGTGACGGCGCTGGAGCAGCCGCTGCTGGATGCGCTGGAGCGTGAATTCCGCCGCATGTCTGGCGTCACCATTGAGCGCGACGCCTGGCAGTGGGATCAGGTGCCCGATCACCTGAAAATGACCTTCCGCGTGGTGGATGAGCACAACCGGAAGCTGCAGGAAGGCAAAGACCTGCATCAGCTGAAGCAGGTGCTGAAAGGCAAGGTGCAGGAGACGCTGTCCAACGTGGCGGATGACGGGCTGGAACAGCGCGGGCTGCATTTGTGGAGCTTCGGCGATCTGCCGCAAAGCTACGAGCAGAAGCGCGGCAACTATCAGGTCAAAGCCTGGCCGGCGCTGGTGGATGAAAAAGACAGCGTCGCGATTCGCCTGTTTGACAGTGAACGCGAGCAGCAGAAGATGATGTGGCGCGGCCAGCGGCGGTTATTGCTGCTGAACATTCCTTCGCCGATCAAGTATCTGCACGAGAAGCTGCCAAACAAAGCCAAGCTCGGACTCTATTTCAATCCGTACGGCAAAGTGCTGGAGCTGATTGATGACTGTATCGCCTGCGGCGTGGATAAGCTGATGGCGGACGCTGGTGGGCCGGCGTGGCAGCAGAAAAACTTCGAGCAGCTGCGCGATAAAGTTCGCGCCGAACTCAACGACACGGTGGTGACCATCGCCAGCCAGGTCGAGCAGATTCTCACCAGCGTGTTCAACATCAACAAGTTCCTTAAGGGACGGGTGGACATGACGCTGGCACTGGCGCTGGCGGATATCAAAACGCAGCTGAGCGGCCTGGTGTATCGCGGTTTTGTCACCGGCAACGGCTATCAGCGGCTGGGCGACACACTGCGCTATCTGCACGGTATTGAGCGCCGGCTGGAGAAGCTGCCGGTCGATCCGCACAGCGATCGGGCGCGGATGCTGAAAGTGCAGGCGGTAGAGCAGGCGTGGCAAAGCTGGCGCAACAAGCTGCCGCCGCAGCGTCAGGACGATGAAGAGGTTCAGGCGATTCGCTGGATGCTGGAAGAGCTGCGCATCAGTTATTTTGCGCAGCAGCTGGGCACGCCGTATCCCATCTCCGACAAACGTATCCTGCAGGCGATGGAGCAGCTGGGCTGACTTATTGCGCCAGCGCTTCCAGCTTGTCTTTAAAGGATGTGACGGCAATGGCGCGGTTATCGGCGCGATAGCGATCGGCCGGGGCCGGCGCCGAGCTCTGTACCGCAATCAGCTGCCACTCGCCGTCACGCTTCAGCAGCAGCGGTGAACCGCTGTCGCCCGGCAGGGTGTCGCACTGGTGCGACAGCACGGCACGCTGCGCCCAGCCGGTGATCTGGCAATCACTGTGCGAGTAAAGCGTATCCAGATGATCAGCGGGATAACCGGCCTGCGTCACTTTACGGTCGGTGGTTTTCAGCGCGGCGGTTAAATCGCTGCGCGAACCGTCAAACAGCGGAATCGGCACGATGCCGGACGGCGGATTGTGCAGAATCACCAGGCCATAATCGTAAGGTGCAGCGTCTGGCGGTACGATCCAGCCCTCACCATCTGCCTGCAGGCGCCGCGCCAGCGAAGGCTCTACGCGCGCGTCGATATCATGAATCTCGTAGCGCCAGCCTTTGGGGCCCGCCATAAAGCGCAGCGCAACCGGCTTGTCAAATTTGCCCGGTGGCGTCAGTAAGCAGTGTCCGGCCGTCAGCGCCAGATGGGCCGAAATCAACGTGGCACTGCACAGATTGCCGCTTTCCGTCTCTAACTGACCAATGGCATCCCACGGCGCCGCACTGACGTCGGTAATGGCTTTACGATGATCTTTGCCGAAGAACAGGGTCTTAATCTCTTCCGGGCTGGGGCCGTCTTCATCATCGGCATGGGCTGTGAGGTTAAAGCTAAAAAGACCTACAAATAACAGGATAGCCAGGCGCATAGTTCTCTCAATGGCGAGAATAAATAGAGGTTATGGTCATCACGCTTGAGCGATAACTATAGTCGGTGAGCGGTAAAAAAGGGAGAAATATTGGAGTAATCAGCACGCTACAACGACTAGATAAAAAAGCTGGCCGCAATAATGCCGCACAGAATCATGACAATCAGGATAATTTCGAAGCGATAGCGACGCACCATTTTTCGCTACTCCAGTAAATAAACACCCGGCAGAACCGGGTGTTTTCAATCATTAATGCGGTGTTGGCGCGCAAGGCAACCTTATTTAGCAGCTTTTTTCACTTTGTGGTGCTTTTTAGCAGCCTGAGCTTTCTGAGCAGCAGGTTTGGTTACTTTTTTGTGGTGCTTTTTAGCCGCCTGAGCTTTCTGTGCAGCTGGCTTGGTGGCTTTGTGGTGTTTTTTAGCAGCCTGGGCTTTCTGAGCAGCTGGCTTGGTGGCTTTCTTGTGGTGCTTTTTAGCGGCCTGGGCTTTCTGAGCCGCTGGTTTGGTGGCTTTCTTGTGGTGCTTTTTAGCCGCCTGCGCTTTCTGAGCCGCTGGTGCTTTCTTCTCTACTTTCTTGTGCTTTTTGGCAGCCTGCGCTTTCTGAGCAGCGGCTTTTTTGTGGTGAACAGCTTTGTGCTTAGCCGGTGCAGCGGTAGTTGCAGCAGCAGGAGCAGCAGTTGTTGTCTCAGCAGCAAAGGCTACAGAAGACAGACCCATAGCAGCGGCGATCACCAGCGCAAATAATTTTTTCATTGCAAAACCCTCGAACTATTTTTTCATGTGTAGCCCACTGCGGGGCCGGTGAATGCACTATATGTAAAACAATTCTCGCCTTCAGTGAGGGAATGGTATCGGCGTGTAACGGATTGTACAAAGCAGGAAAACCGGTCAGGGCGGGGATGGTTGCGGACCACTCTCCGCGCAAAAAACGGCGGCCGGGCAGGCCGCCGCACGGATCAGGCAGAGAGATAACGCTGTTCCAGATGCTGACGGAAATAGTGTGGATTGAGCGCTTCGCCAGTGGCATTGATCAGCAGCTGCTGCGTCGGGAAGCGGCTGCCGTGCTGCCAGATGTTCTGCTGCAGCCAGTCAAACACCGGTTGCAGTTCGCCCTGCTGAATCAATTCGTCCACCTGCGGAATGGCGCGTTTTACCGCCTGGAACAGCTGAGCAGCGTACATCGCGCCCAGCGTGTAGGTCGGGAAGTAGCCGAAGGCGCCGTCGGTCCAGTGAATATCCTGCATACAGCCGTCGCGGTAGTTGCCGCGCGTATCGATCCCCAGCGACTGCTGCATTTTTTCATCCCACAGCGCCGGAATATCCTCGACTTCAATCTCGCCTTCAATCAGCGCCCGCTCGATTTCGTAACGTAAAATCACATGGGCCGGATAGCTCAGCTCATCGGCATCGACGCGAATAAAGCCCGGCTTCACGCGCTGGGTCAGCCGAATAAAGTTGTTGCGCTCCAGTGCCGGCTGGTCGCCCATCAGCGCCACCACCTGGGGATGAATATGCTGCAGGAAGGCGTGACTGCGCCCCAGCTGCATCTCCATAAACAGGCTCTGCGATTCATGCATCGCGGTCGAGCGCGCCAGCGCCACCGGCTGTCCGCGCCACTGCTGTGGCAGATTCTGCTCATAGCGCGCATGGCCGGTTTCGTGGATCACGCCCATCAGCGCGCTGAGAAAATCGTTTTCGTTGTAGCGTGTGGTGATACGCACATCTTCCGGTACGCCGCCGCAGAACGGGTGCGCGCTCACGTCCAGCCGGCCGTGATTAAAATCAAACCCTAATGTCGCCATCACGCTCAGGCCGAGCTGCTTTTGTGATTCGATGGCGAAGGGGCCGACCGGCTGGGCAATCGGCTTTGCCTGCTGGCGGGCTACCGCTTTTTGCAGCAGATCCGGCAGCCAGCTTTTCAGATCGCCAAAAGTACTGTCGAGCTGCGCGCTGGTCATGCCTGGCTCAAACACATCCAGCAGCGCATCGTAGCGTGATACGCCGAGCGCATCGGCGCGCAGCTGAGCCTCTTCGCGGCTCAGCTTCACCACTTCTTTCAGGTTAGCGCTGAAGCCCTGCCAGTCATTGGCCGGACGCTGACTGCGCCACGCGTGTTCACAGCGCGAGCCGGCCAGCGATTTGGCTTCCACCAGCGAGGCCGGCAGCAGCGTTGCCTGGCGCCACGCGCGCTGCATTTCGCCCAGATTGGCCTGCTCCACATCGTTCAGCGACTCCTGTCCGGCGGCGTCAAACAGCCCGCCGAGGCGCTTGTCGGTCAGCAGCTCGTGCATAAATACGCTCAGCTCCGCCATCGCTTCTCCACGCGCCTGGCTGCCGCCCGGCGGCATGGTGGTTTGCATATCCACGCCGGCAATCGCGCCCAGATGGCCAAAACGCGCCAGGCGCTGAAAGGTGCGGCTAAGTTCCTGATAAGCTGCGGTCATGTAACAAGCTCCTTATGAAGGTAAGCGCGGCGTCACGTCGCGCAAGGGGAGATCAACTGGCCAGCAGAAGCGCACGCAGGCGCCGCCCAGCGGACTGCTCTCAATCGAGACCTGGCCCTGCAGCGCCTGCGCAATAGAGTGCACAATCGCCAGACCGAGGCCGCAGCCACCGGTGGCGCGATCGCGGCTGGGATCGAGCCGTACAAAAGGCTCGAATACCCGCTGGCGTTCATCCGGCGGAATGCCCGGACCATCATCCTCAACCTGCAGATTGCCGATGGCGCCGTCAAACCACAGGCTGACACGCAGCCGCTGCTGCGCATAGCGCAGGGCGTTATTCACGAGGTTATCCAGCACCCGCTCCATCAGGCGCGTATCTGCCGCGCCAATGTTTTCCAGCTGCGGAATATCCAGCGTAATGTGCGTTTGCGGATTCATGGTCTGCACGTCAGCGATGTGCACGCGCAGCCACTGGGCCAGATCGAAAGATTGCAGATTGAGGTCAACGCGCGGCCGGTCGAGGCGCGCATAGGTCAGCAGCTCCTCAATCAGGCTCTCCAGCTGGCCGACGTCACGGTTCAGCGCCGCGGATTCTGCCGCGCTGAGGTTTTCACTCATCTCCAGCCGGTAACGCAGCCGGACCAGCGGCGTGCGCAGCTCGTGCGCGATACCGTCAATCAGCTGTTTTTTACTCGCCACCAGCGTATTGATGTTGTCCGCCATCTGGTTGAACGCCACGCCAAGGCTGTGCAGGCTGGAGGTGTTTTCAAAATGGGTGCGCACGTCAAGCTCGCCGCGACCAAAGCGCTGAGCCGCTTTCTCCAGCCGCTGCATCTCCTGCCAGTGCGGCCGCAGCCAGATAAACACCGGCAGCGCCAGCGACATGCCAATAAACGCCAGCAGGGCGATATCAAGGATGCGCATCTGGTGCAGATAAAACAGGTAAGGAATCGGTCCGACCGACAGCACATAGTGGCTGCGCGGGATGTGCTGCAGGAAGGTGTACTGATCGTCGAGGGCGACGATCTCACCTGCGCGCAGCCGCTTCATGTCGGCTTCGTCCAGCTGATATTTGCTCATCGGTTCGATGTGCAGCTCAAAGGATAAATCGAGATCGAGGTTGCGGATGGTTTTATTCCAGTCGCGCGGCGGGATCTCACGCAGTTCGCTGCGCATCAGAAACAGCGAGCTGGCCATCAGGTCGTTCATCGACTGGCGTCCGGCGCGCTCGGCGGTGAATTTGTACACCAGACCCACCAGCAGCGTCATCACCAGGAAGCAGACGAACAGCAGCAGATAGAACTGAATGAAGAGCTTTCTCATCAGGAGCGGGTATCCCAGGCCTGCGGCGCGAACAGATAGCCTTTGTTACGGATGGTTTTGATGCGGAACGGCTCGGTGGCGCTGTCGTACAGTTTCTTGCGCAGGCGTGAAATGGCGACGTCGATGCTGCGATCCATGCCGTCATAGCTCACGCCGCGCAGGGTTTTCAGCAGCGCGTCACGGTCGAGAATTTCTCCGGCGTGGCTCGCCAGCTCCCACAGCAGGTCAAAATCGGCGGTCGAAAGGGTGATGGGTTCGTCGAACAGAATCACCTGGCGGTTGAGCGCATCAATGGTGAGCGAACCGAACCGCAGCACCTTTTGCGAGCTCTGCACGGCAGGTGCGGCTTCCGGTTTGGCCACGTGCGCCTGGCGCAGATGCAGCCGCAGACGCGCCAGCAACACCGCCGGCGGCGTGGTTTTCAGAATATAGTCATTGGCGCCCATCTCCAGCGCCAGAATGTGGTTCATGTCGCTGTCGAGCGAGGTCAGCAGCACAATCGGGCCCTGCCAGTGCGCACGCAAATCGCGGCACAGCGTCATGCCATCTTTGCCTGGCAGCATGATATCCAGTAATACCAGATCCGGATCGGCGGCGAGAATGGTTGCTTCCGCGCGATCGCCGCGCGTCTCAACCAGTACCTCAATATCGTGGCGGCCAAGATAAGCCGCAATCAGTTCGCCGACTTCCGGCTCATCTTCCACATAGACAATTTTGTTCATAATGCTCTGTCATGGCTGAGAATGTCAGCAGCATAGCTTTTCCTGGTCCTGAGCTCTACGCTACCGCACGAATTATCCTTGTCTTACTGGTATGTACACCGTGAAATGTGCCATTATTACCGGCGCGTTCTGGCGCAAGGTTCGGAATCGTACTGAAAACAGGAGGAGTGCGAGGGTGTCTGATAAAGAGCTGGCTTCAGCCGGATACAGTGACCGCATCTGCTTCAACTACAGTGACTTCCTTTCCGCTTCCTGCAAAAAACGCTGGAGCTTTGTCGATGCCATTTACGGCGTGATGCCAATTTTTGGCATGGTGACGCGCAAGTCCGGGCACAGTTTACAGGCCAGCGACGACCATCTGAAAGAATTAGCATTACAAATCATTTCAACCCAGGTCAGCGACGAAATTAACATCGCCCGACTGATCACTCTGGCCGAACAGCAGCACATCAGCCGCTTCGATATCCAGCTGCCTTATCCGCTGTCCGCTGAGCAGCTTGACGCCATCCATCTGGAATACCGCAAGCCGCTCAATCTGACACAGCAGAACGATCTGCTGTGCGTTTCCATTCCTTTACAACCACACTGATTAGCGCGTCAGCTGCCACAGCGCGGGCAGTGAGGCGGCAATTAATAGCACGATGGCGATGCGCTCCAGCGCAAACAGCGGTTGATCGCCGCGGCCGCCGCGTCGTGCATACAGGAACAGCAGCAGACCCGGCGCGTAAAGCACCACTGACAACAGCAGATGCAGCGGCCCCGAGGCGTAGAGCAGCCAGAGTCCATAGGCGCTGGCACCGAGACCGGTCAACAGGGCCAGCGGTTTGTGCTGACCGCGTACCACTTTGACCAGATACAGACCGACCAGCAGATAGGGCACGAGGATCATTTCTGAGGCGATAGTCAGCAGCGTGTTGTAATCCGCGCCGGTAACCGCAATCAGAATCAGGCACACCTGCACGCTGCCGTTAGTCAGCCACAGCGACGCCGCCGGCGCGTTATGGCGGTTCTGCCGGGCAATGCTGCGCGGAAACGCGCCCTGCTGCGCGGCAAGGAACGGGACTTCCGCCGCCATGATGGTCCAGCTGAGGTAGGCACCGCATACCGAGATAATCAGGCCGACCGCAATCACCGCATCGCCCCAATGGCCCATCAGTCGCTCCATCAGGCCAGCCATTGATGGATTGCGCATCTGCGCCAGTTCCGCACGCGGCACCACGCCAAGCGACAGCAGCGTCACCAGCAGATAGACCAGCAGCGCGGCCAGCACCGCCAGCAGCGTGGCGCGCCCGACATCTTTTTTGTGCCGCGCGCGGGCGGAGACCACCACCGCGCCTTCCACACCAATAAACACCCACAGTGTGATCAGCATGGTCTGTTTAACCTGCTGCCACAGCGGCTGGCCGAGCGCGATACCGTCAAAATCAAAACGGAAGCGATCGTAATTAAACGCCAGCAGCGCCAGTACCACGAACAGCAACAGCGGCACCAGTTTGCCCAGCGTCGCCAGCAGGTTGATGCTGGCCGCTGTCTGTACGCCGCGCAGCACCAGCCAGTGCACCAGCCACAGCAGCACGGAAGCGCCAAGCATCGCCTGCCAGGTGTTGCCATCGCCAAACACGATGCGATCCGGCGTATCGGTAAAGAAGCTCAGCGCTGAAAACACAATCACCAGATACGAGACGTTGGCAATCACCGCACACAGCCAGTACCCCCATGCCGAGCAGAAGCCGGTCAGCTCGCCGAAGCCGGCGCGCGCGTAGGTGAAGATGCCGCCATCCAGTTCCGGGCGCAGACGCGTCAGCAGCAACATCGCCAGCGACAGAAAGAGGATACCGACACCGGTGATCAGCCAGCCGATCAGCAGCGCGGCCGGACCGGCAACCGCCGCCATATTTTGTGGCAGGCTAAAGACGCCCGCGCCGAGCATCGAGCTGAGCACCAGCGCAGTGAGCGCGCTAAGACCTAATTTTTTATCCAAAACGCCATTCCTGAGCAGCAGAGTGTGCTGGGTAGTAGTTGTTCAGCCAGAGTGTAACGTGGCAATCAGTCCCGTTTAAAACGGAATACCCTGAAAACAGGCGGCAGATTTTACGGAGAGCGAACGGTGAAGGCAATGCAAGACTATGCAGATTTGCACACGGATTATGCAAACGGCAGGGCGACGGGCGCCGCCCTGCGCGGGGATTATTTAAACAGGTCAGCGGTGACGGTCAGGTTGCCGCCGCTCTGGTTCTGCCACTGGCGCGTAATGTGATAATACTTCGCGCCTTTGGCGATGGCGCGTTTGCCCACGGCTTCTGAGATCTCGGTTGGCGTGCCGAAGTGATCGGAGAAGGTGATGGTGTCAAACGGTTGCATCTGTGCGGCCGTGATCGCATTGACTTCCTGCACGCTGCGGCCATCCGGCTGCGTCACCGTATAACGCTGACCGGTAGAGCTTTGGGTTTCAAAGAAACGACCCACGCTGGTGCTTGGCGTATCTGAGGAAGCAACGCCAGGGATTGCCACTTTCTTGGCTGCTGCGCCGCCCGCAGCCAGGGCTGCTTTACCGGCTTCTGAATCAGCCGGAATGGAGTCAGATGTATCCTGCACCACGCGCGCTTTGGCATCGGCTTTATACACGTAGGCGGTCACGTACTGGTTGCCACCGTTGTTAGCATCCACCTGACGCACAATAAAGAAGGAGGCCGCGCCTTTGTTTTTCGCCGCTTTAGCGATGGCTTCGTTCACGTCCGGCTGGCTGGAGAAGAAGCCGCTGACGGAGACGGTGTCAAACGGCTCAAGGCGATATGCTTCCGCCTTCGGCAGCTCTTTCACGCCGTTGAACATCCGGTATTGCGTGCTTTGTTCCACTTTCGCTGCATTGGCTTTGTACAGATCGGCGGTAACGCGCCAGTTGCCACCGTTACCGTTGCTGTCGTTGATGCCCTGCACGTAGAAAGAGTCCGCGCCTTTGGCGTCGGCGGCTTTAGACACGGCGTCTGTTGCATCGCCAATTGCATTAAAACGGCCGCTAATATTGATACGTTCGAATGGTTTTAACGCGGCCGCTTGTTCTGGCGTTAACTCTTTGGCAGCAAACGCATTGGCTGCCAGCAGTGATAACAGGGTCGACGCCAGAATGGTGTTCTTCAGCTTCATAAAAATGATCCTTCGCCTTACGCAAATTGAGTACGAAAACGTGCTGGACTCTTGATGTATAACAGATTAGCCGCTGATTATTGCATGTAATAATCGGCCTGTCTCAGCCAATTTATGCGCATAACATTGACAATCCCAGCATTTTATTCATCGGCCTGTCATCTTTCGCTGTTATGGCTTTTTTTTGGTCAGCTTACCGCTTTAACCGGTATCGCTTAGTACCATAATAGTTAACGCATTGTTAAATATAGGTTTTTAAAAACAGTTAATTCGTCATGACACGATTAGGCACAGCAGATTATTTTCCATAATGCCGCAAACCTGGTCGCATCCCGCGGTATTCATCTCTGGCATCTGAATATCTGTGTGAATGTCATAAGTGTGCGTTATGGCGCTAGATCGTCCTGGGCATTTTCAGTAGGTTATAAAGACTTTGTTACATAGTGCATTTCGCTCATAAAAAGCTGAAACAGCGTTTCGGCTTTTAAGCATGTGCCCCTTACAGAACCTCATCCTTTAATCATGGAAAGGAAACAGTATGTTAATTGGGATACCCAAAGAGCGGTTAGCCAATGAGTCCCGCGTCGCAGCGACGCCAAAGACCGTTGAGCAGCTCATTAAGCTGGGATTCAGCGTCACCGTTGAGCAGGGCGCCGGGTTGCGCGCCAGCTTTGATGATGACAGTTTTATCGCCGCCGGTGCCAGCATCAGTAATCCGCAGGATGTCTGGCAGACCGACATTGTACTGAAGGTGAACGCGCCAGACGACAGCGAGATCGCCCTGATGCGCGCGGGCAGTACGCTGGTGAGCTTTATCTGGCCAGCACAGAACCCGGCGCTGCTGGAGAAATTAGCCGCACGCAACATCACCGTAATGGCGATGGATTCCGTACCGCGTATTTCACGCGCGCAGTCGCTGGATGCGCTCAGCTCGATGGCGAACATCGCCGGTTACCGTGCCATTGTCGAAGCAGCCCATGAGTTTGGCCGCTTCTTCACCGGGCAAATCACCGCCGCCGGTAAAGTGCCACCGGCCAAAGTGATGGTCATCGGGGCTGGCGTGGCAGGTCTGGCGGCGATTGGCGCGGCGGGCAGCCTCGGTGCCATCGTGCGCGCCTTCGACACCCGTCCGGAAGTGAAGGAGCAGGTGCAGAGTATGGGTGCCGAGTTCCTTGAACTCGACTTTCAAGAGGAAGCGGGCAGCGGCGACGGTTACGCCAAAGTGATGTCCGAGGCCTTTATCAAGGCGGAAATGGCGCTGTTCGCGGCGCAGGCGCAGGAAGTGGACATTATCGTCACCACCGCGTTAATTCCGGGCAAGCCGGCACCGAAGCTGATCACCGCAGAGATGGTGGCCAGCATGAAGCCGGGCAGCGTGATCGTGGATCTGGCGGCAGCCACCGGCGGCAACTGCGATCTGACCGTCGCCGACCGCGTCACGCTGAGCGACAACGGCGTCAAAATCATCGGCTACACCGATCTGCCGAGCCGGCTGCCAACGCAGTCCTCGCAGCTGTACGGCACCAACCTGGTGAACCTGCTGAAGCTGCTGTGTAAAGAGAAAAACGGCGAGATCGTAGTTGATTTTGACGATGTCGTGGTGCGCGGCGTCACGGTAATTCGTGACGGAGAAGTGACCTGGCCTGCGCCACCGATTCAGGTCTCTGCTGCGCCACAGGCCGCAAAACCTGCCGCACAGCCGCAGGTGAAAGCGGCAGAGAAGTCCGCTGCGCCGTGGCGCAAATATCTGCTGCTGGCGCTGGCGGTAGTGCTGTTCGGCTGCCTGGCCAACGTCGCGCCAGCGGAATTCCTGTCGCACTTTACCGTGTTCGCGCTTGCCTGCGTCGTCGGGTATTACGTGGTGTGGAACGTCAGTCACGCGCTGCATACGCCGTTAATGTCCGTCACCAACGCCATCTCCGGCATTATTGTGGTGGGCGCGGTGCTGCAGATGGGCCATGGCGGTTGGGTCACCTTCCTGGCGTTTATCGCCGTCCTGATTGCCAGCATCAATATCTTCGGTGGTTTCACCGTCACCCAGCGCATGCTGAAAATGTTTCGTAAGAATTAAGGGGTAACAACATGTCTGGCGGATTAGTGACTGCAGCATACATTGTTGCCGCAATTCTGTTTATTTTCAGCCTGGCCGGGCTCTCGAAGCATGAGACCTCAAAGCAGGGCAATATCTTTGGTATCAGCGGCATGGCGCTGGCGCTGCTCGCCACCATTTTTGGTCCGCACAGCAGCAACGTGGCGTGGATTCTGCTGGCGATGGTGATCGGCGGTGCGATTGGCGTGCGTCTGGCGAAGAAAGTCGAAATGACCGAAATGCCGGAGCTGGTGGCGATTTTGCACAGCTTTGTCGGTCTGGCGGCGGTGCTGGTCGGGTTCAACAGCTACCTTGACCACGCGCCAGGACTGTCAGCGGTGATGGAAAATATCCATCTGACCGAAGTGTTCCTCGGCATCTTTATCGGCGCGGTGACCTTCACCGGTTCGGTGGTGGCGTTTGGCAAACTGCGCGGCAAGATCTCCTCAAAAGCGCTGATGCTGCCGCATCGCCATAAAATGAATCTGGCGGCGCTGGTGGTCTCATTCCTGCTGATGCTGTGGTTTGTGCGTACCGACAGCACCGCTGCACAGGTCGTTGCGCTGCTCCTTATGACGGTGATTGCGCTGGTGTTCGGCTGGCATCTGGTGGCGTCGATTGGCGGTGCGGATATGCCGGTGGTGGTCTCGATGCTCAACTCCTATTCGGGCTGGGCGGCGGCGGCGGCGGGCTTTATGTTGAGCAACGACCTGCTGATCGTCACCGGTGCGCTGGTGGGCTCCTCCGGTGCCATCCTGTCGTACATTATGTGTAAAGCGATGAACCGTTCCTTTATCAGCGTGATTGCCGGCGGGTTCGGCACTGACGTGAGCGGTGCCGACGCGGGCGAAGAGGCGGGTGAACACCGTGAAATCAGCGCGGAAGAGACGGCAGAACTGCTGAAAAACTCGACCTCGGTGATCATCACGCCGGGCTACGGTATGGCGGTCGCCCAGGCGCAGTATCCGGTGGCAGAGATCACCGAGAAGCTGCGCGCACGCGGTATTAAGGTGCGTTTCGGTATTCACCCGGTAGCCGGTCGTTTGCCGGGGCACATGAACGTGCTGCTGGCGGAAGCCAAAGTGCCGTACGATGTGGTGCTGGAGATGGATGAGATCAACGATGATTTCAGCGATACCGACACCGTGCTGGTTATCGGTGCCAACGACACCGTCAACCCGGCGGCCCAGGACGATCCGCGCAGCCCGATTGCCGGTATGCCGGTGCTGGAAGTGTGGAAAGCGCAAAACGTCATCGTGTTCAAACGCTCGATGAACACCGGCTATGCCGGGGTGCAGAATCCGCTGTTCTTTAAAGAGAACACTCAGATGCTGTTTGGCGATGCCAAAGCCAGCGTCGAAGGCATTCTGCGCGCGCTGTAGGAAACGAAAAGGGCGGTGATGTCACCGCCCTGACAGGCACAAACCGGGGCGGCGCAGGATGGCCGCCCTGCGTTATTTAATCCTCTTCATCTTCCTCATCGTCGAGGTCAATCGGCGATTTGAAATCATCCGGCTTAATCGCCAGCAAATCACAGCGCAGGTGATCGATCACCTGTTCAGCGGTATTGCCGAGAAACGCAGCTGACAGACCGGTACGACCGATGGTGCCCAGCACCACAATCCCGGCGTCGAGATGCGACGCGATATCCGGGATGACTTCTTCCGGCAGGCCCTTCGCTACGTGGGTAAACTCCTCGCCGATGGAGAATT
This sequence comes from Pantoea sp. SGAir0184, assembly GCF_043544755.1. NCBI lineage: Bacteria > Pseudomonadati > Pseudomonadota > Gammaproteobacteria > Enterobacterales > Erwiniaceae > Pantoea > Pantoea sp. SGAir0184. The sequence goes on along the minus strand of NZ_CP028050.1, from coordinate 2,263,096 downwards.
TCTGGCGCAGCGCTTTCATCGCCACCAGATGCTGGCCGCGAATGGCATCGTTATAGACGCTGGGATCAAAATCCGGCAATTCGATGGCAATGTTAATCGGCGTGACGGGATAGGCGCCCACCAGATGCACCTCGGTGTGATTCACCATTTCGGCCAGCCGCGTGGTCTCGCGGATCAGTTTTTGATTAAGCTCATCATGATGCGGTTCCTCGCTCGCGAGGTTTACCGCCACCACCGCTTTGCCGCCTTCCGGCCATGGCTGGTCTTTAACCATCCACACCGGGCACGGGCACTTACGCAGCAGGTGCCAGTCGGTGGGGGTAAAAATCACCGCTTCCAGACGATCGTGCTGGTGCGCCATCTTCAGGACCAAATCATGCTGATGCGCCAGCACTTCCTGAATGATGGCTTCGTACGGCCGGTTATGCCACACCACTTTGATCTCGATATCCACGCCGGCTTCCAGATAGGCCTGCGCCTGTTCGCGGATCCATTCGGTGCGCTGGCTAATCACCCCTTTGCGCATGTTGACGCGCTCGTCGGGCGACAGCAGGGTGGTCATTTCGTAGGAGAAGTCGTAGATAGGCAGGAAGGCTTTGATTTTTCCGCCGATACGTTGATTGAGATACACCGCACGCCGCAGCGCCGGCTGGTCGTCCTGCTGAGCATCAATCGCCACCAGAATATGCTGATACCGGGACATAAGGCACTCTCCTCAAACCAAAGCGAAGTTGGATTAAAGATAGCCTAAGATGGCGCAGGGCAGAAGCGGAAAAGTTGTTGCCGGATCAATAAAATAACATTTATCGACCCGGCAGGCGGTTACGCTGCCTGATCGGTCTGGCCGGCCAGTTCAGCCAGCAGCGCATGGTTTTCGATGGTGATATATTTGCCTTTCACCGCCAGCATGCCGCTTTTCTGGAAACGTCCCAGCAGACGGCTGATGGTTTCGACGGTGAGTCCCAGATAGTTACCGATGTCGCCGCGCGTCATGGTCAGGCGGAATTCACGCTGTGAGAAACCGCGCTGGCCGAAGCGGCGCGACAGGTTCCAGATAAACGCCGCCAGACGCTCTTCCGCGTTCTTTTTCGATAACAGCAGGATCATATCCTGATCGCCTTTGATCTCGCCGCTCATCAGACGCATCATCTGCTGACGCAGCGCCGGCATTTTACCGGACAGATCGTCGAGGGTTTCAAACGGAATTTCACATACCATGGCCGTTTCCAGCGCCTGAGCGAAGCTCGGATGATGCGCGCTGACGATGGCGTCAAAGCCCACCAGATCGCCCGCCAGATGGAAACCGGTGATCTGTTCATCACCCTGTTCGGTAATGGTGTAACTTTTAATGGTGCCGGAGCGTATAGCATAAAGGGATTTCAGTTCATCACCGGCTTTGAACAGCGTCTGGCCTTTCTGAATCGGCTTTTTGCGTTCAATAATATTGTCCAGCTGATCCAGTTCATGTTCGTTCAGCGTGAAGGGAATACACAACTGGCTGATACTGCAATCCTGACAGTGGATGGCACAACCGCCAGACTGAATACGTCGAATGCTGCGTTTTTCCGGGATCATATAGGTACGCTCGATGATTATTGACTGTCGTCAATTTTAACATTTTTCTCTGTCATGTGAACTCATCCGAGCAGTAATAATGATCAAAACCGCACAAATGCTGGGTATTCGCGGCTTTGATGTCTGCAAATTACCAGCCGGTTTTTGATCTGGAACGTTTTCTTTCCATATTTACATCCGGACACAACCTGATCCCGCGCAGAAAGTGACGGATGTGATAGCCGATAACCTTTGCTACTATTTTGCTTTCGGGTGGCATGTTGCGCCCGATTCACCACCAGGCGTGAGGAAAACACCATGAACCTTGATGATGAAGACCTTTTCCGCGATGCCATGGGTGATGTAACCCCGTTAAAAGATTGCGCCAACACCCAGTGGCTGCGCGCGCCGTCTACCAAAGCGCCGCGCCAGCAGCCGCATGACGACGCACCGGAAAACTTCCTGACGCGCGGCTTCCTTGAGATTATCCCGCGCGACACGCCGCTGGAATATAAAGCCGATGGCATTCAGCAGGGCGTGCTCGATAAGCTGCGGCTGGGCAAATATACGCTGGACGCCAGTCTTAATCTGTTACGCCAGCCGGTGGAGACCTGCCGGCAATCGCTGTTCAGCTTTATGCTGGAAGCGCGTAAACAGGGCCTGCGCAATCTGCTGATTATTCATGGCAAAGGGCGGGATGATGAAGCACACGCCAATATTGTCCGCAGCTACGTGGCACGCTGGCTGCGTCAATTTGACGACGTTCAGACCTTCTGCAGCGCGCAACCGCAGCACGGCGGCAGCGGCGCAGTTTATGTCGGGCTGCGCAAAACCGATCGCGCGCGCCTCGACAATCGCGAACGCCACGCCAAACGCAGCCGTTAACTGTGAAATTTGCGGATGGTGGCCATCAGCACTTCCGCGCTTAACGAGAGAGAGTGGCCGCTGCGGGTAATAATGCCCACCGGTTCGCCGGGGCCGGGCGATGCGATGGGTAGCGCGCTGAGCGCATTGTGACTTAAATCTTCCTTCACCGCGCCGGATGGCACAAACCACACATAGTCATAACGCAGCGCCAGCTGGCGGGCCAGCGAGGTGGAAGAGGTTTCGACACAGTTGCCCGGCAGCGAGCAGCCTTGTTCATCCAGCATGTGCTGGGCAATGCGGCGCGGCGCGGTGCCTTCAGGCGAAATCACTACCGGCCACTGCATAGCGCGGGAAAGTGTGACGTTGTCACTTAACAGCGGGTGCTCCGGTCGCACCACCAGCTTGAGGGATTCGAGAAACAGCAATTCGTAGGTCAGGCCGGTCATCATTTCGCTGTCCGCCATACGGCCAATGCCAATATCAAACTCCCCGGCGCGCAGGCCAGCCAGCAGCACATTATTGTGCAGCGTGGCTACCTGTACCGTGGTGTTCGGCTGCTGTTCATGGAAGCGATCCAGGATCTGCGGCAGCATCCCCATGGCGGCGGTGGTGAGGGCGCCAAGGCGGATCACGATCGGGCGTCCGGAAACCGGCGAGTTGAAACTTTGTCCGGCGTGGTTAAGCGCATCCAGTACTTTCACCGCGTGGGTCAGGAACTGTTCTCCCAGTGTCGTCAGCTGAGCACCGAGGCGACCGCGCTCAAACAGACGTGCACCCGCCAGTTCCTCCAGCTCATTCAGCGTCTTAGACAGCGCCGGCTGACTCAGATTGAGGGTTTCCGCCGCGCGGCCCAGCGTGCCCTGTTGCGCGACTGCCACAAAGGTGTGTAAATGGCGCAGACGAATGCGCTGATTAAAGAGATGATTTTTGTCCATAAACGCCAGCGTAATGAGTCAGAGTGGTCAGCGGCAAGTGGCTGACCGAGATTCTGTTAACTTACCTGCAAAATTATATTAACAAAAACAGTCAGCGTGAGAAGTTTTAGTAAGTGGCTGTATTGGTTGGCTTTATAAATAACCGGGTATCCAGGCGCGTTTCTGTACTCAGCGTTATCAGTAGCTTAGCGGGTAAAATGTTGAATAATTCTCAATTTCACTTAAAAATCCTGCCCGTTATTGTTAACGATGCGCTATCATAAGCGCCGTTTTTTTTACCAAAACTGATGACCTATTCGTGATAATCCTGCAGGAGTGGTACCGTGACCAGCGCTGAAGCCATTGACGTCCGCCAGCTCATCAACCAGAGCGCGTTAAGCAGCTGGCAGAAGCGTTTAATTGCGCTGTGCTTTGTCGTGGTAGCGCTGGATGGCATGGATATCGCGCTGATGGGCTTTATCGCGCCGACGCTGAAAGCCAGCTGGGGCGTGACCAATCATCAGTTGGGGATGGTGATCAGCGCGGCGCTGATTGGGCTGGCGCTGGGTGCCATGGTGGCTGGACCGCTGGCCGATCGCTACGGCCGCCGCGTGATGATTCTGCTCAGCGTGCTGTTTTTTGGCCTCTGGACGCTGGCGACCGCCATGGCGCAAAACATCGAACAGATGATGCTGTTCCGCTTCCTCACCGGTCTGGGGCTGGGAGCGGCGATGCCCAACGTCGGCACGCTGGTGGCCGAATACGCGCCCGAGCGGCGTCGCTCGTTTATTATCACCGTGGTGTTCTGCGGCTTTACCTTTGGCGCGGCCTCCGGCGGTTTTGCCGCCTCGTGGCTGCTGCCGCGCTATGACTGGCATTCGGTGATGCTGATGGGCGGCGTGCTGCCGCTGCTGGTGCTGCCGTTTCTGCTGCGCGGCCTGCCGGAGTCGGTGCGCTTTCTCATCAGCCAGCGCGCGCCCGCTGCGCGCATTCACGCTATTCTGGCGCGCATGCTGCCGGGTAGCGTCCGGCCTGACAGCCATTTTCAAAGCAGTGAACCGCTGGCCGCGCGCCACGGTGCAGTGGCCACCGTCGTCTCACCGCGCTATCTGTTTGGCAGTCTGATGCTGTGGGGCGGCTACTTTATGGGGCTGTTTCTGGTGTACCTGATTGGCAGCTGGCTGCCATCGCTGATCAACACGCTGGGCATGTCTGTCACCGAAGCGGCTATCGTCACCGCCATGTATCAGGCGGGCGGCACCGTTGGCTCACTGTTTGCCGGCTGGCTGATGGACCGCATCAACGCCAATCTGGCGCTGGCCATTATTTACTTTTGCGGCGGCATCGCCATTGTGGCGCTCGGGTTTTCCCCGGCGCAGGTCGGGTTGATGAGCGCCATCGCCTTCTGCAGCGGCTTCTGTTTTAACGGTGCCAACACCGGCATGAATGCACTCTCGGCCAGTTACTATCCCACCCATGCCCGCGCGACCGGCTCCAGCTGGATGCACGGCGTCGGCCGCATCGGCGCGATCATCAGCGCCTTCGTTGGCGCTGAGCTGCTGTCCCTCGGCTGGTCGTTTAGCCAGATCTTTCTGCTGCTGGCGCTGCCGGCGGCGCTGACCACGCTGATGCTGGTACTGAAATGCCGCTTTGGTGACCGGCCGCGCGCCACCGAGTGACAGGGCGATCACAGTTCCGCGAAAATGTTACCCGCCGCTAAAGGGTTGATCTACAGTAGCAGCAACCCTTTAGCCCAAGGTGATGACCATGGATAACTTTCTCACCCGCGATGCCATCCGCACGCTGTTTTCTCAGGCCATGTCGGCCATGTACCAGCAGGAGGTGCCGCAATATGGCACCCTGACGCAGCTGGTTACCGCCGTTAACGAACGCACCTTAGAAGCGCAGCCGGCGCTGAAAAACCGTCTGGCCGCCGCCGATGAGCTGAGCCGGCTCGGCGTGGAGCGTCACGGTGCCATTCGCGTTGGCACTGCCGCAGAGCTCAGCACGCTGCGGCAGATGTTTGCCGTGATGGGGATGGAGCCGGTGGGCTATTACGATCTGTCACAGGCGGGCGTGCCGGTGCACTCTACTGCCTTTCGCCCGGTCAGCGACAGCGCGCTGCGGCGCAATCCCTTCCGCGTTTTCACCTCGCTGCTGCGGCTGGAGCTGATCGACGATGCCGCACTGCGCGACAAAGCCGCGGCTATCCTGGCGGCGCGCGACATCTTCACGCCAGGCTGCCGGGCACTGATCGCGCAGCATCAGCAGCAGGGCGGTCTCAATGCTGCCGATGCCGCCCGCTTCGTTCAGGAGGCGCTGGAAACCTTTCGCTGGCATGCGCACACCACGGTGGACAGCGCCACCTACCGCGCGCTGAGCCAGCAGCATCGCCTGATTGCCGACGTCGTGTGCTTCCGCGGCTGCCACATCAATCACCTGACGCCACGCACGCTGGACATCGATCGCGTGCAGGCGCTGATGCCTTCGCGCGGCATCGAACCGAAAATCCTGATTGAGGGACCGCCGCCGCGCGCGGTGCCGATTCTGCTGCGCCAGACCAGCTTCAAAGCGCTGGAAGAGGCGGTGCATTTTAATGATGGCACGCCTGGCACCCATACCGCGCGCTTTGGTGAAATTGAGCAGCGCGGCGCGGCGCTTACGCCTAAAGGCCGCGCGCTGTACGACCGGCTGCTGGCGCAGGCCGGTACCGGCAGCGATAACCAGCAGCATCAGCAGCACCTCAGCGCGGTGTTTCGTGATTTTCCTGATGATGAACAGACGCTGCGCGAGCAGGAGCTGGCGTGGTTCCGCTACCGTCTGACGCCGCAGGGCGAGCATCAGCCGCCGCGCGCCGGGGAAACCGTGGCGCAGCTGCTGGCCGCCGGACGTTTACAGGCGGAACCGATTGTCTACGAAGATTTTCTGCCGGTGAGCGCGGCCGGGATTTTCCAGTCTAATCTGGGCAACCAGACTCAGGCACGCAGCGCCGGCAATGCCAGTCGTGCCGATTTTGAAGCCGCGCTCGGTGCCGCCGTGCAGGATGAGATGGTGCTGTATCAGCAGATGCAACAGCGCAGTCTGGCGCGCTGCGGCGTGCAGGAGTAGGGCGTAAAAAAGCGGCCTGAAAAGTGACAGGATCACTTTTACAGGCCGGCTGGTTTTCTTTCTAATGATTATTGCAGGCGTGCGTCGCGCACCAGCGTATATTTTCCGGCACCCAGGAACAGGATGGCCAGCGCGCCCAGCAGGTAAAGCGCTTCCGTTTCCAGCGACCAGGCGCCGACATCGGTGCGATGCCAGAGTGCGCCCATTTTCACCAGCAGCGTTGCGACTACCATGTTAACGGCAATGATAAAGGCCGCCGGGCGCGTCAGCAGGCCAACGATGACCATAATGGGTGCCACAATTTCCCCGATGTAAGCACCGTAAGCGATGAAACCTGGCATGCCTTTGACGCTGAGCAGATGGGCGATCCAGCCGACGCCATGAATCGCCTTAAACTCGCCATGAAACAGCAACAGTCCGCCGAAGGTTAAGCGTAACAGCAATTTACCGAAATCCGGGTGATCGCTCATCCGGGTGAACAGTTGATTGATGCCAGCAAACATCGCGTCTCTCCGTCACGCCAGGTTAACTTGCAACCATAAAACAGAATGCGCCGCTGCAGTTAACCAAAAAATTTGATGAAGTTGTTCAATGAATCGGTCGCTTATTCGGCTTAATCTGCAAATGCTTGCAGAACATAGACATTCCACTGAGGCCTGCAAATAATGGAATCAGGCTTTACCAGGAACCCGCAATGAAAAATGAACGACGTCTGAGGATCATGACGGCAGAAGGTGAACTCAGAGGCCTGATGGATGATGAACTGTTTACCTTTAAAGGAATACCTTATGCAGCGCCGCCGGTTGGCGCACTGCGCTGGCGTCCGCCGCAGCCGGTGGTACCGTGGCAAACGCTGCGCGATGCCACCGCGTGGGGCGATGCCAGCTGGCAAAATCGTGACTACTGCGTGGCGGCCGGCGGCGGCGATCCGGGCCGCTTCAGCGAAGATTGCCTCTATCTGAATGTCTGGACGCCGGATGTCGAACCCGCTACGCCGTTACCGGTGATGGTATGGCTGCACGGCGGTGGCTTCAGCATCGGCGCCGGCAGCCTTGATCCCTATCGCGGCAAAGCGCTGGCGGCGCAGGGCGTGGTGGTGGTGACACTCAATTACCGCCTTGGCCATTTCGGCTTTTTCGCGCATCCGGCGCTCGACTCCCAGTATCCGCCGGGCAAGGTGGTCAATAATTTTGCGCTGCTGGATCAGATTGCCGCGCTGCAGTGGATTCAGCGCAACATCCCGGCGTTTGGCGGCGATCGCCATAACGTCACGCTGTTTGGCGAATCGTCCGGCGCGCGCAGCGTGCTGTCGCTGTGCTGCTCGCCGCTGGCCGAAGGGCTGTTTCATAAGGGCATCGTGCAAAGTGCCTACAGCCTGCCGGACGTGCCGCATAAGCAGGCGCAGCAAACCGGCCTGCAGGTGGCAGCGCATTTCAATCTGGCCGCGGATGCCAGTGCGGAACAGCTGCGCGCACTGCCGGCCGACAGTTTCTGGCCGCTGGAGCGACCGCTGGCGCTGGGGCCGGTGGCCATCAGCGGCGATGCGGTGCTACCCAGACCGATGCTCGACACCTTTATGGCGGGTAAACAGCATCGCGTGCCGTTGATGATTGGCAGCAACAGCGACGAAGCCAGCGTGCTCGACTACTTCGGCGTGGATGCCCGCAGCGTGTTACAGCAGCTGCGCAGCAAAAGTCGCCTGAGTTATCGCCTGCTGAAGTGGCTGTACGATATCCATGATGACAGCCTGCTGGGGCGCGCGGTGGCGCGCGACATGGCGTTTACCGTCATGCCGCTGCTGGTGGCACAGTCGCAGCACAGCATCGGCATGCCTGCGTGGCGTTACTGGTTTGATTATGTGTCAGAAAACGCGCGTCACCTCTACCCGCACGGCACCTGGCACGGCAACGAAATTCCTTATGTCTTCAATACGCTCGCGACGCTGCCGCCGCCGGGTGACTGGCATTACAGCGCCAGCGATATCGCCTTTGCCGGCCGCGTCAGCGCCTGGTGGGTAACCTTTGCACGGGATGCCAGTGAGTTCAGCCATCGGCTGCGGCTCGACGGAGAACCCGACTGGCCGGTGTGGCGGCCGGGGGAAGATTTGACTCTTGCTTTTGGTCACGACGGTAAAGCGGAATCGGTGCTGAAGACGCGATTTATGCGCGGCCGTCTGCGTCTGTTCCGCCTGATGATGCGCAGCCACGTTAAACTTTAATAAGCCTGCTAATCATGTAAAAACATCAATGTTTTTTTAAGGCAAATTGGCCGCTATCTGCCTGATTTTACGACTGCTCAGCCGCTCCGCGCGGCACCTCATCCTGCAATTAATTAGCTTACAAAACATTTATCTTTTCCCGGTTCGCTGCCGATAAATACCCTAAGCCCTGTTTTATCCGGGCTGCCAGCGTTCACACCAGGGGATTATGTATGGGTATGTTAAAAAACTTCACGATTCGCGCCGTTATGCTGACCATTCTCGGGCTTTTCTGCCTGTTATGGTGTGGCGTAGGGCTGTTCAGCGTCCACTCGCTGAATGCGCTCGGCGAGGGTAACGAGATTGATCGTCAGCTGGTAAACCAGATGACGGCGCTCAGCAAAGGCAACGATCAATATTTCCGCGTGGTCACGCGTCTGTCGCGGGTAATGGAAGGCCGCACCGCCGGTAACGCGCCGACCGCAGAAGCGTTCGCGCCGGTGCAGCAGGCACTGGATAACATGAAACAGCAGTTAACCCAGTTCAAAGCCATGGCGCCGGGTCCGATGGACAGTGAGACGGTGAACAATGTGATCAGCAGCTGGCAGAAACTGCTGGATGAGGGTATCGCGCCACAGGTGGCGCTGGCGCAGCAGGCTTCACTGGATGCATGGCGCGCGCAGGCCAACAATGTCACGCCGCCGCTGAGCCGGGCGTTTGGTGCCAGCGCAGAAGCGTTTAATCAGGCCGCCAGCAGCAAGCTGGATGAGACCCGCGTGACCGTGGACACGCTTACCAGCATGACCAAAGTGATTATTGTGTCGGCGGTGGTGTTCGGCTTATTGATTCTGCTGTTCACTGACCGTTACCTGGTGACGATGCTGGTGAAACCACTGGATCGCATCCGTAACCATTTTACCGTGATTGCACAGGGCGATCTCAGCCAGCCGGTGGAAGAATTTGGCCGCAACTGCGTCGGCAAACTGGTGCCACTGCTGCGGGCGATGCAGGACAGCCTGCGTGAAGCAGTCAGCGCCATCCGCAGCGGCACGGAGAACATCTACCGCGGCGCGGCAGAAATTTCAGCCGGCAATAACGATCTTTCATCGCGCACCGAAGAGCAGGCGGCCGCGCTGGAACAGACCGCAGCCAGCATGGAGCAACTGACCGCCACGGTGAAATTCAACGCCGACAACGCACGTCAGGCCAGCGCGCTGGCGGAGACCGCCACCGGCACCGCGCAGCAGGGCGGCCGTCTGGTTGGCGAAGTGGTGACCACCATGCAGGGCATTTCCGGCAGTTCGAAAAAGATTGCCGAAATCACCAGCGTGATCAACGGCATCGCTTTCCAGACCAACATCCTGGCGCTCAACGCGGCAGTCGAAGCGGCGCGTGCCGGTGAGCAGGGGCGCGGCTTTGCCGTGGTTGCCAGCGAAGTGCGCAACCTGGCGCAACGCAGCGCCGGCGCTGCAAAAGAGATCGCCACGCTGATTGAAGATTCGGTGTCACGCGTTGAAAAGGGCTCGGAGCTGGTCAGCAGCGCTGGCAGCACCATGGATGACATTCTGAAGTCGGTGCAGGATGTGAATGAGATCATGAAGCACATCGCTGCCGCGTCGGAAGAGCAGAGCAAAGGGATTTCGCAGGTCGGTACCGCCGTCACCGAAATGGACAGCGTCACCCAGCAGAACGCGTCGCTGGTGGAGCAGGTGTCGGCGGCGGCCAGCGCGCTGGAGCGTCAGACCGAAGAGCTGCAGGCGTCGGTGGCGAAGTTCCGTCTGTCCGACAGCGCACCGCGCGCGCAGGCTGTAGCATCCGCCGCTGCGCCTGCGACTGCGCTGCGCCGGCCGGTGTTATCTGCCGCCGCAGGCGCTCAGGGTAAACCCGCCAGCAGTGTAGAGTGGGTTTCATTCTGAGGCTGACACAACCACGCCACCAGCTGCGGCAAAAACGGTGGCGCATCTTTTTCCGCCCGCTGTAACAGGCTGTAGCTCGCCCCGGTTGCCACACTCGCGGCAAACGGGGCGATTAACCGCCCATTCGCCAAATCATTCTCCACCAGCGTAATATCCGCCACCGTCACGCCAAATCCCTGAATCGCCGCGCTGATCGCCAAATCCATGGTGGCGAAGTGCTGATTGCGCGCCATCGGCAGCTGCTCCGCCTGGGCGGACAGCCACAGCTGCCAGTCGCGCGTATCGCCGGTCGGATGCAGGAAGGTGAATCTGGCCAGTTCGCTGACATGGCGCGGCGCCGGCACGCTGCTGGCCAGCACCGGCGTCAGGCGCTCGGCAAACAGCGGAATGGCACCGGCAGGCGGCGTGCCGAATACAATCGCCGCATCAAAGTTTTCCAGCTGCGACGCGTGATCAAGCGTGGTGGTGAGCGCCACGTGGATGTCTGGCCGCTGCTGCTCCAGCGCCACCAGACGCGGCACCAGCCAGCGCATAGCGCAGGTCGGGGCTTTCAGCCGAATCGAGGCATTGCTGCGGCTGGCTTTCTCTGTGGCATTGACCAGCAGATTGAATCCCTGTTGCAGCTCCGGCAGTAGCGCCGCGCCCTGATCGGTGAGATGCAGACCGCGCGCGTGGCGTTTAAACAGGGCAAATCCCAGCCAGCTCTCCAGCGCCGCAATTTTGCGGCTCACCGCGCCCTGAGTGATGCACAGTTCGCTGGCGGCGCGCGTCAGGTTGAGATGACGGGCGGTGACCAGAAAGGCATGAATGGCGTTGAGTGGCAGAGCAGAGCGGGACATAACGGCCTCGAGCTATGATTTTTTATCATGGCTATTATGACAACAATTCGCTTGTCGACTCAAGCGTCGCGCCGTTGAATAGAAATCTACTTCCGATACGTGGTTATGCAACCTGTGGAGCAATGATGACCCTGAACAGCAGCGTGAAGCTCTCCTCCAAACAGCCGGACGTCGGCACCACCATTTTTAGCGTGATCGGCCAGCTGTCCGCACAGCACCAGGCCGTTAATCTCTCTCAGGGCGCACCCAATTTCCCGTGTGACCCGCAGCTGGTTGAGCTGGTCAGCCAGGCGATGCGCGACGGCCATAATCAGTACGCCGCCATGACCGGTTTACCGGCGCTGCGCGAAGCGCTGGCGGAGAAAGTGCACCGCCTGTATGGCCAGCAGTACGATGCCGCCAGCGAAGTCCTGATCACCGGCAGTGCCAGTCAGGGCATCTACATGGCGATTTCGGCGCTGGTGCATCCGGGTGATGAAGTGATCTTCTTTGAGCCAGCCTTTGACAGCTACGCGCCGGTGGTGCGGTTACAGGGCGCGACGCCGATCGGCCTCAAGCTGCAGGTGCCGGATTTTGCGATTGACTGGGACGAACTGCGTGCCGCGATCACGCCGCGTACGCGCATGATTATCATCAATACGCCCCATAACCCGAGCGGACAGGTGCTGAATGCCGCCGATCTCGACCAGCTGGCGGCCCTGACGCGTAATACCGACATCGTGGTGTTGTCTGATGAAGTCTATGAACACATCGTGTTTGACGGCCAGACGCACTGCGGCATGGCCACGCACGCGGAACTGGCACAGCGTAGCGTGGTGGTGTCCTCCTTCGGCAAAACCTTCCACGTCACCGGCTGGCGCGTCGGCTATGCGCTGGCGCCTGCTGCGCTGATGGCGGAGATCGTCAAGGTGCATCAGTTCATGATGTACGCCGCCGATACGCCGATGCAGGTTGGCTTCGCGCACTATCTGCAGAACCCGCAAAATTATCTGCAGCTGTCGTCGTTTTATCAGGCGAAGCGCGATCGGCTGCAGACGCTGCTGCAGGATTCACCGTTCAGGCTGTTACCGAGCGCCGGTTCGTTCTTTATGTTGGCCAGCTACGGACATTTCAGTGACGAAAGCGACAGTGAAATGGTAAAACGTCTCATCGTCGATCACGGTGTGGCTACCATTCCGCTGTCGGCGTTTTATATGGATGGCACTGACAATAAATTAATCCGCCTTTCTTTTGCTAAAGACGACGCAACGCTCGAAGCCGGCGCGCAGGCGCTGTGCCGGGTTAAAGGGTAATTAGGGGAAAATAATGAAAAAACTGAACGCACTGTTTATCGCACTGGGCATGATCACCTCCGTGCAGGCGCTGGCGCAGGAGAGCCTGCGCTACGGTCTGGAATCACAATATCCACCGTTTGAAAGCCGCAACGCGCAGGGCGAGCTGGAGGGTTTTGACATCGAACTGGGCAAAGCCATCTGCCAGGTCGGCCATTTTGACTGTAAATGGGTTGAGAGCAGCTTTGATGCGCTGATCCCGGCGCTGCAGGCGAAAAAATTCGATGCGATTAACTCGGCGATGAACATCACCGAGGCGCGGGCGAAAAGTATCGACTTCACCAACCCGATCTACCGCATTCCCACCATGCTGATTGTGAAGCAGGGCGAGAACCTCGAGCCGACGGCGGCGTCGCTGAAAGGAAAAAATATCGGCGTGCTGCAGGGCTCAATCCAGGAAACCTACGCTAAAAAGCACTGGGAATCCCAGGGCGTGACGGTCACGTCGTATCAGGATCAGAACCAGGTATACAACGACATGGTCGCTGGCCGTCTTGACGGTACGCTGGTGATGTCCGCCGCCGGTCAGTCTGGTTTCCTCGATAAGCCGCAGGGCAAAGGTTTCGCCTTCGCCGGTAAGCCGGTGGAAGACGACACCATTCTCGGTTCCGGCATTGGTTTCGGTCTGCGCAAAGGCGATAGCAAGCTGAAAGGTGAACTGGATGCGGCCATCGCCAAAGTCCAGGCCGACGGCACCGTGACTAAACTGGCGGCGAAATTCTTCCCGGGCATTGACGTCAGCGTCAGCAAGTAAGCGGGTGTCAGCCTGACCGGCAGTCGCCGGTCAGGCATCTTCGGCGATTCCCTGCAACCACGCTTATTTAGCCGCCAGATAACACAGCGCTTCCGCCACCTGATACGACTTCACAAACGACGGGATCGGCAGGAATTCAAAGCGCGAATGGAAATTGTGCGCGCCGGTGAAGAAATTCGGCGTCAGTAACCCTTTGGCCGACAGCGCAGACCCATCGGTGCCGCCGCGCATCGGAATCACTTTAGGTTCCACGCCCACCTGCTGCAGCGCAGCAAAAATCAGATCAATTGCCCGCCGGTCCTCACCTATCGCGTTACTGATGTTGCTATAGATATCATTGATCTTCAGCGCGACGTGACCTGTCGGATAGTGCGCGGCGATCTGATCGGCGACTTCCACCAGCTGCTGCTTCTTCGCATCAAAACCCTTCAAATCGAAATCGCGAATCGACGCTTTCAATACCGCGTGGCTGGCATTGGCCTGCATATCATTGAACCAGATATAGCCTTCGCGCCCGGCGGTATGCTCGGGCGTGGCAAGCCGGTCGAAGCGGGCGATGAAGTCGTGCGCCATCAGCAGCGGATTCACCAGCACGCCTTTGCCCGACATGGGATGCGCCGGCACGCCGGTGAAGGTAATTTCAGCGGAGGCGCCATTGAAGCACTCATACACCACTTCGCCCAGCTCGCAGCAGTCGATGGTCCAGGCGAAATCGACGTTAAAGCGCGTCTCCAGGTCCAGCGCCTTGGCGCCGCGCAGGCCAATCTCTTCATCCGGCACAAACGCCACCACCACATCACCGTGCTCGCCACGCAGGTTCTCCACCAGCGTCATCACCACGCTGACTGCCGCTTTGTTGTCGGCCCCCAGCACGCTGGTGCCGTCGCTGAACACAATCTCCTGACCGACATACGGCAGGATTTCCGGATGCTCCGCCACCCGCAACCAGATGTCCTGCTGCGCATTCAGACACAGATCCGCGCCCTCAAAGCGCAGGGTTTGCGGATGGATATCCGGCGATAGCCCGACATCCACGGTATCAATATGGGTGATAAAGCCTACGCGCGGCGCGCCAGGCCGGTTGCCCGGTTTCACGGCGGTCACCGTGGCATGCTGATCAATCACCACATCCTGCAGACCGAGATCGCGCAACTCCTGCGCCAGCAGTTCCGCCATGGCGTGTTGCGACGGCGTACTGGGCAGCGTGCTGGATTTGGCATCGCTCTGGCTGGAGACCGCCAGATAACGGTAAAAACGCTGGGTCAGCTGACGGGCAAGTTGGTCTGTCATCACAATTCCTTATTAGCTTTGCGCCACTGGAGATACGCCAGACGGCTAAATCATGTTATTTATGAAATAAATACCGATGCTGGCTCATAGAAGTCAATAAAAAGCGAGAAGACGATGAAAAAGATGATAGGAAAACTGGCGCTTAGCGCACTGGGGTTAGCGGTTGCAGGCGGCGTCTCGGCGAAGACGCTGGTTTACTGTTCTGAAGGCTCGCCGGAAAACTTCAATCCGCAGCTCTACACCTCCGGTACCAGCGTGGACGCCAGCGCCGTGCCGATTTTTAACCGCCTGGTGGATTTCAAACCGGGCACCACCGAGCTGGTGCCCAGCCTGGCGGAGCGCTGGGAGATCAGCCCGGACGGCAAGGTGTATACCTTCCATCTGCGCAAAGGGGTTAAGTTCCAGAGCAATAAACTGTTTACGCCGTCGCGCGATCTCAACGCCGATGACGTGATCTTCTCGTTTATGCGCCAGCTCGATACGAAAAATCCTTATCACACCGTTTCGGGCGGTAACTATGCCAACTTTGAAAGCCTCGAGCTGGCAAAACTGATCACCCGTATCGATAAGGTGGATGATCTGACGGTGCGGATTACGCTGGCCCATGCCGAAGCGCCGTTTCTCGCCGATCTGGCGTGGTATTTCGCCTCGATTCACTCGGCGGAATATGCCGACCAGATGCTGAAAGCCGGTACGCCAGAGAAAGTGGACATGCAGCCGATTGGCACCGGACCGTTTGAGCTGGTGCAGTATCAAAAAGATTCCCGCATTCTCTACAAAGCCTTCCCGCAGTACTGGCAGGGCAAGGCCAAAATCGATCGGCTGGTGTTTTCCATCACCCCGGACGCCTCGGTGCGCTATGCCAAACTGGAGAAAAATGAGTGCCAGGTGATGCCGTTCCCTAATCCGGCCGATCTCGACAACATGCGGCACAACCCGAACATCACGCTGGAACAGAAATCTGGCCTCAACACCGGTTTCCTGTCGTTCAACACCACCAAAGCCCCGCTGGATAACGTGAAAGTGCGCCAGGCGCTGGCGATGGCCATCAATAAGCAGGCGATCATTGATGCCATCTTCAAAGGTACCGGCACGGTGGCGAAGAATATTCTGCCGCCGGATGTGTGGAGTGCAGATAAAGATCTGCAGGATTACGCCTACGATCCGCAACAGGCCAAAGCGTTGCTGCAGCAGGCCGGCATTCAGCCGGGCACCGAAATTTCGCTGTGGGCGATGCCGGTCCAGCGGCCGTATAACCCCAACGCCCGCCGCATGGCCGAGATGATTCAGGCCGACTGGGCAAAAGTGGGCATCAAAGCCAACATCGTCAGCTATGAGTGGGGCGAATACCTCAAGCGCGTCAAGGGCGGCGAGCATCAGGCGGCGCTGATGGGCTGGACCACCGCCACCGGCGATCCGGATAACTTCTTCGGGCCATTGTACAGCTGCACCTCGGCGAACGGCGGCTCCAACTCGTCCAAATGGTGCTATGCGCCGTTTGAGAAAATCATTACCGAGGCGCGCGCCGAGCAAAATCACGACAAGCGCGTGGCGCTGTACCGCGAGGCGCAGCAGATGATGCATGACCAAATGCCGGCGGTAATGATTGCGCACTCAACGATTTTCGAGCCGGTGCGTAAATCGGTCAGCGGCTACCAGGTGGATCCGTTCGGCAAGCACATCTTCTATCCGGTGGATATCACGCCTTAATCGCAGCGGACAGCGCGCTGAGCTGCTGTTGCAGAAAGGTCAGAAACAGAGTCAGGGCGGCGCTGCGGGGTCGCCCTGACTGCGTCTGCAGCTGCAGCGTACGCTGGCTCAGCTGATCGATATTGACCGCGCGCATCACCAGACCCTGCTGCTGCGCTTCCTCCAGGGTAAAACTGCTGCAAATGGTCACCGCCAGCGGCGTGCGCAGTAGAAAATGAAACAGGGTGGAGAAATTGTCGCAGGTCAGCACCGGTTCAATCAGGTGGCCACTCATGTGGCTGGCCAGCTCAAACAGCTGGCGTACCGTGGTGTTTTGCTGCGGTAGTGCCAGCGGATAGTGGCTGAGATCGGCCAGCGCCACCTGCGGCACGCCCGCCAGCGGATGGCTGTCATGCATCACCAGCAGCACCGGCGCCGGCCATGAGCCCACCACCTCAACCGCACGTTCCGCGTGCAGGCTGAATTGCAATGCCACATCGCACTCGCCGCTGCGCAACAGTTCAGCCACGCCCTGTGCGCTCGCCACCCGGACGTCAAACAGCACGCCGGGATGATCGCGGCGAAAGGCGGCAATCAGCCGGGGCAGCAGGGTAAACGCCAGCCCGTCGGTGCAGGCGACACGAATCAGCGTGCGCCGCACCGCCTTCAGGCCTTTGATCTCCGCCAGCGCATACTCCATATCCAGCAGATTTTTGCGCACGTGATGGGCAAAAATCTCGCCGGCCTCGGTCAGCACCATGCCGCGCGCATGACGGGCAAACAGCGTCACGCCCAGCTGCTGCTCCAGCCGCTGAATCTGGCGGCTAATGGCAGAGACCGCCACAAACAGCTGGGCGCTGGCTGCGCTGAGCGAACCGCAATCGGCTACCGCGAGAAAATAACGCATTTCGGTGCTTAACATGCCATGGCCTCCGTCTGTGCCTGCCTCGAAATCGGGCAACGCAGCTTTGCTTTAAAGGCAAATCTTACTCGATAAATTGATAATTGTGGCAAAGCTGCCTTTCCGCAAAGATGAAAAAACAGCAGACCTATAACAGGCAGGGCAAACATGACAGCACAACAGGCGGTTCAGCAGGCCACCGCATATTTCGACAGCGGGGAATTTCAACGTATCCTGGCGCGCCGCGTGGCATGGCGCACCGAGAGCCAGCGCGACGATCGCGATGCGGCACTACAGGACTATTTGCAGCAGGAGATTGCGCCGCAACTGCAGGCGCTGGGCTTCACGCTACAGCTCATCGATAACCCGCACGCCGCCGGCCGGCCATTCCTTGTGGCGGTGCGCATGGAAGATCCCGCCTTACCGACCTTGCTGAGCTACGGGCACGGTGATGTGGTATTCGGCGATGACGAAAACTGGCGCAGCGGGCTGTCGCCGTGGCAGCTGACCGAAGAGGGCGATCGCTGGTACGGACGCGGCAGCGCCGACAACAAAGGTCAACACTGCGTCAATCTTGCGGCGCTGGAGCAGGTGTACCAGGCGCGCGGCGGCCGTCTCGGCTTTAACTGCAAATGGCTGTTTGAGATGGGCGAAGAGATCAGCTCGCCGGGGCTGGCGCAGCTGTGTCAGCAGCAGGCGGAACTGTTGCAGGCTGACCTGTTCATTGCCTCAGACGGTCCGCGGCTCAACGCCGTGCGGCCGACGCTGTTCCTCGGTTCGCGCGGTGCGGTAAATTTCCGCCTGACCATCAACGCGCGTGACAATGCTTATCACTCCGGCAACTGGGGCGGACTGCTGAGCAATCCCGGCACCCGGCTGGCCAGCGCCATCGCCACGCTGGTGGACGCGCAGGGCGTGCTGCAGGTGGAGGCGCTGCGGCCCGACTCGCTGACGCCGCAGGTGCGCGCCATTCTCAGCGATATCGAGGTGGGTGGCATGCCAGGCGATCCCGCGATTGACACCAACTGGGGCGAGCCAGGCCTGACGCCTGCCGAACGCCTGTACGGCTGGAACACGCTGGAAGTGCTGTCGTTTCTTACCGGTAACCCGGCGCGCCCGATGAATGCCATTCCCGGCAGCGCGACAGCGGTGTGCCAGCTGCGTTTTGTGGTCGGTACCGACTGGCAGCGGCTGGCGCAGCACGTCAGCGCGCATCTGGCGCAGCACGGCTTCCATGATGTTGAGGTTGAATTTTTGCGCGGTTCACCCGCCACGCGTCTCGATCCTGACGATCCGCTGGTGCACTGGGTGCTGAACAGCATGGCGGCAACCAGCGGCAAAAAACCGGCGCTGCTGCCCAACCTTGGTGGATCGCTGCCAAATGAGGTATTCGCGGAGATTCTGGGCCTGCCAACGCTGTGGGTGCCACATTCGTATCCCGCCTGCGGTCAGCATGGCGTGAATGAGCACATGCTGAAATCGATTGCCCGCGAAGGGCTGCAGATCATGACGCAGCTGCTGTGGGAGCTGGGCGAGCAGGGCACGGAATGGCTGGCGCAACACCGCGCCTATGCCGGAGGTGGCGCATGAGCAGCCTCAGCCATAGCGCGCCGCTGAGCGGCGTGAAGCCAAACCTGCACAAAACGCTGTTTGCGACCTGCATTGGTAATGCGCTGGAGTGGTTCGACATTGCGGTATATGGCTTCTTCGCCAGCTATATCGCCCACGCCTTCTTTCCCACCAGCGATGCGTCGGTCTCGCTGCTGCTGACCTTTGGCAGCTTCGGCGTCTCGTTCCTGATTCGCCCGCTGGGTGCGGTGGTGCTGGGCAACTATGCCGATCGCCACGGGCGTAAAAAAGCGCTGCTGCTCTCCATCAACCTGATGATGCTTGGCGGAGCCATCATCACGTTTATGCCGGGCTACGACAGCATCGGCCTGCTCGCGCCGCTGCTGATCCTGCTGGCGCGCCTGATACAGGGCTTTTCTGCCGGTGGCGAGTTTGGCAGCTCCACGGCGTTTCTGGTCGAGCATTTTCCCGAGCGCAAAGCCTTTATCGCCAGCTGGCAGTTCGCCACCCAGGGCGCCAGCACGCTAATGGCTTCGGCGTTTGGTCTCGGCCTGACGCAGATCCTGAGCGAAAGCCAGATTCAGGCGTGGGGCTGGCGTATTCCGTTTGCCTTCGGCCTGCTGATTGGCCCGCTCGGGCTGTATATCCGCCGCCACGTGCATGAGCCCGCCAGCTTTGCCGCACAGACGCCGGAAGCGGCCCCGCTTAAACGGCTGTTTGGCCGGCAAAAAGCGCTGATGCTGCTGGCGATTGGCCTGATGGTGATCTCCACGGCGGTCAACTACATGCTCAACTACGTGCCGACCTACGCAACCAAAAACCTGCATCTGCCGGGCTCGGTGGCCTTTACCGCCACGCTGCTGGCCGGGGTGATTCTGACGGTGGTGACGCCGCTGATGGGATTGTGGGCGGAACGCATTGGCCGCCTGCCGCTGATGTGGGGCTCGCTCATACTGCTGATGGTCACCATCTATCCGGCCTTTCGGCTGGTGGTCAATCACACCACGCCGGCCACGCTGATCGTGCTGGTGTGCTGGATGGCGCTGCTGAAATCGATCTATTTTTCTACCGTACCCTCGGTGATGGCGGATCTGTTCCCGATTGGTACGCGCGCCAGCGGCATGGCCATCAGCTATAACATTGCGGTTACGGTGTTTGGCGGTTTTGCGCCGCTGATTTGCACGCTGCTGATCAGTGCCACCGGCACCAGTCTGGCGCCGGGCTACTACCTGATGGCGATGTCGCTCTTAAGCGGGATAGCGCTGCTGCGCAGTCAGAAACGGATACGCTAAGTGGCAACCGGTGCGCGCACTGCGCACCGGTGTTTACGCATCAGGCAAACTGCAGATAGGCGACGTGCGTTTGCAGATACTCCTCCAGCCCGTGGCGGCCATCGGCGCCGCCGATGCCGGATTTGCGCCAGCCGGCATGGAACCCCTGCATCGCTTCAAAATTTTCGCGGTTAATGTAGGTTTCACCGAATTTCAGCCGGCGCAGCGCGATCATCGCGGTGTTCAGATCGCGGGTATACAGCGATGAGGTCAGGCCATAGTCGCAGTCGTTAGCCAGCGCGATGGCTTCATCCAGCGTGTTAAAGCGCATCACCGGCAGCACCGGACCAAATATCTCCTCACGCATGATCGCCATCTCCTGACGTACCCCGGTGATGATGGTCGGTTCAAAATAAAAACCACGTTCACCGGCGCGTTTGCCCCCCAGCACCACCTTGCCGCCCTGCGCGACGGCGCTGGCGACCTTTTGCCCGACGCGGTCGCACGCGGCTGCGCTAATCAGCGGCCCCATATCCACATCGGCCTGCTGCGCCGGATCGCCAAATTTCACCTGCCGCATCGCCCCGGTCAGGGCGCTGATAAAGCGATCGTAAATGCCGTCTTGCACATACACGCGCTCGGCGCAGTTACACACCTGACCGCTGTTAATAATGCGCGAACTGACGATAGCCCTGACGGCCAGATCGAGGTCGGCGTCGTCCATGACAATTGCCGGCGCTTTACCGCCCAACTCCAGCGACACTTTTGTCACATTCGGCGCCGCGGCGGCCATGGTGGCGATGCCGGCGTTGACGCTGCCGGTCAGGCTCACTAACCCGACTTTAGAATTGGCGGCCAGTTCCTGTCCCACCTCCGGGCCATAGCCGTAAACGATGTTAATTACCCCGGGCGGCAGGCCGATGTCGTCGATAATGGCGGCGAACAGGGCGGCGTTATTCGGGGTGATCTCACTCGGCTTCAGCACGATGGTGTTGCCGGTGATCAGCGCCGGTGCCGCTTTGCGCGCAATCAGGAAGAAGGGAAAATTCCACGGCAGAATGCCGGTGGTCACGCCAATCGCTTTCTTAAACACAAAGATGTTTTCGTTTGGGCGATCGCTGTTGACGATTTCCCCTTCGTAGCGTCGCGCCCATTCCGCCATGTAGTCGAAGTAGTCAGCGGTAAACAGCACTTCGGTTTGCGCCAGCGCCTGGGTTTTGCCGCCCTCCGCGACGAGGGTGGTGCTCAGCTCAGGCTCGCGCTGGCGAATTGCCGTGGCGATGCGGTGCAGCCAGTCGCCGCGCGCCACCGCCGGTAACGCTTCCCAGCCGGGCTGAGCGGCTTCTGCGGCGGCAATGGCTGCCGCCGCCTGCTGTTTGCTGCCCTGGGGCACGCGTGACAGCAGGGTCTCCGTCGCCGGGTTAATCACTTCAATCCAGCTATCGTTATGCGCCTCGACAAACGCGCCATTAATGTAGTGTTGATGATGAAGGGTCATGTGCAGGGGCTCCACGCTCGGTTTTGTTAAACTGATGTGAAGGAAGAGTGAAGCAGATGAACGCTGGCGACCTTTTTATCACTGCCAGCACTGGCAGGGCGCTGGCAATAGCGGCAAGAATCACGCGACTGACGCAGCATTCTGCGTCAGTGGACCTTTCAGGAACCTGGCATCATAGCGCCGCTGGCAATAAACCAGACCAGAAAACTGACACCGGCAACGATAATGGCGATGGGGAACAGCAGACCGATTTTCATATGCATCCTGAGCGTTAGGCGAGCTGGATTAGCGCGCGGTGGGTTTTCATCATACTGAATAGCTGAAATTGTGTCGCGTCATCGACCTGACGCAGATGTTCGCCTTTCTGATACTGAATCTGATGCACATGGCCGAGCTGACGCCACACCACAATGGCTGACGCCAGCAGCGCGCAGTTCTCTTCGCTCTGCACGCAGTCCAGCGTGGCGTAGTGATTAGTATCTAAGCCATTAATGAACACATTCAGCGCCTCGGGCGGCACGATGGCGCGGATGTCATCCAGCATCACGCGGCTCACCGCCTGCGACAGCACCAGCGTTAACCGTTTGCTCTTCATCTCAATCCCTGGTTCCGATGATTTTTCCCACGTTATACGGATTTAACCCCGTCGGGGGAAGTGCTTCGCGCAGCTTTGTGTGAGTGCCATGTTAAGCGGCGCGCTGGCAACAGAGGAAAAACTGTGCCGATCAACACAACATAAATCAAAAATATGCCGAATAATAAGCAACTTAAAGAACTCATCCGGCATAACGGCGACAAATGCGAATTTGTGATCCTTATGTTGCATACCCCCCCGATTTTGCCAGTCAGCCTGGCTTTACGGCAACCATCCAAAGGCTGAGTCCACGCAGTGCGCCATAGACTGCCACTAATCGGAAACCGCAGGTGTTTCCGTCTGGCCTCAACCTTACGAAGGAATAACAATGAACAGTGCCATTCTTGCAGGTATCTTCTGGCATCTGGTGGGTGCCGCCAGCGCCGCCTGTTTTTATGCTCCGTTTAAACAGGTTAAAAAGTGGTCATGGGAAACCATGTGGTCGGTCGGCGGCGTGATGTCGTGGCTGATTCTGCCCTGGGCAGTCAGTGCCGCGCTGTTACCGAACTTCTGGGCGTACTACAGCAGTTTCAGTTTATCGCAGCTGCTGCCGGTGTTTCTGTTCGGTGCCATGTGGGGCATCGGCAACATCAACTATGGCCTCACCATGCGCTATCTGGGGATGTCGATGGGGATTGGCATCGCCATTGGCATTACGCTGGTGGTGGGGACGCTGATGACGCCGCTGTTGCAGGGCCGATTCGTTGAACTGTTCAGCTCCGCCGGCGGCCGGATGACGCTGCTGGGCGTACTGGTTGCGCTGCTGGGTGTGGCGATTGTGTCACGTGCCGGACTGCTAAAGGAGCGGGCGCTGGGGATCAACGCCGAAGATTTTAACCTGAAGAAAGGCCTGGTGCTGGCGGTGCTGTGCGGCATCTTCTCTGCCGGCATGTCATTTGCCATGGATGCGGCAAAGCCGATGCATGAAGCTGCTGCCGGTCTGGGCATCAATCCGCTGTATGTGGCATTGCCGAGCTACGTGGTGATCATGGGCGGTGGCGCGCTGATCAACCTCGCGTACTGCTTTATCCGCCTGGCGGTGAAGCCGGAGCTTTCGCTGCGCCGCGATTTTTCCGTGGCAAAACCGCTGCTGATCGCCAATATCGCCTTCGCCGTGCTGGGGGGAACCATGTGGTATCTGCAGTTCTTCTTCTATGCCTGGGGCCACGCAAAAATTCCCCCGCAGTACGACTTCGTAAGCTGGATGCTGCACATGAGCCTGTACGTGCTGTGCGGCGGCCTGGTAGGACTGGTGCTGAAGGAGTGGAAATCGGTGGGGCGTCGACCGGTGAGCGTGTTGTCGATTGGCTGCGTGGTAATCATTATCGCGGCAAACATTGTCGGTCTCGGTATGGCCGCCTGATAACGCTTAACACCGCACCGCCTGACGCGTCTCTGCGCGCGTCAGGCTTTTTCTTTGTCTGCCATCGGTTCGCGCGGCGACAAAAAACGCTGACGCCACGCGCTGGGTGTTAACCCGGTTTCGCGCGTAAACACCACGGAAAAGTAGTTGCTGTCATCAAACCCGCAGCGTGCCGCCACTTCGCTAATCAGACATGCCTGCGTGCGCAACAGATATTTTGCCTGACACAGCTGCAGCTGACGCAGGTAGTGGCCGATGGTCATGCCGGTTTGCTGACGGAACAGCTGTTTCAGCGACCGTTCGCTGAGCTGATTTTGCTGGCAGAAATGGGGCAGATCGAAGGGGCGGCTGATATCGCCGAGCAGCGCCGACATCAGCAGATCGAGCTGTTCGCCCTCCGGCAGCACCCACGGGCGATCGGCGGCGTAGCCGTGACGGCGCAATATCAGTGTCAGCTGCAAAAACAGCGCTTCCGACAGCTGAATCGAGAGCGAATCGCTTTTGCGACTTTCGCGCTCCAGCTGGCTGATGACGCCGCGCGCCAGCGCCATGCCGCGCGTGGTCAGACGCCAGCTGGCGGGTGTCTCTTCATCCTGTGGCGGCAGCAGCTGCTGCCAGTCGAGCGCCAGGCTGAAGCGATCGCGGCAGTAAAGAATATTGTCGAGCGCCAGATCGTTGACGCTATCAAAGCTGTGGCAATCACTGTCGCGAATGTAAAACACATCGCCGCAGGTGATCAGCCACGGCCGATCGTTGAGGATATGCAGGCCATTACCGCGCCAGACAATCACAATCTCGCTGAACTCATGCCGGTGCGGTGGGAAAGAGGGTTGCGGCATGCGTTCTGCCACGGCAATAGGCAAATTGCTGGCCGGGAAGTAATCCTCGCGCGTCAGTAACAGCGGCATGTCAGCCCTCCGGTTACCCCATCTGCTGGCGCGCCATGCGCGGCGCGCAGCCAAATTCCCGCCGGAACAGGGTGGAGAAGTGATTACTGTCACCAAACCCACACTGATAGGCGATGTCCGTGATGCGCATCTCGCTGTGGCGTAACAGGTGCCGCGCCTGCAATAAACGCAGCCGATTAAGATAGCGCTGCGGCGTGCTGCCAGTCTGCTGCTTCATCTGGCGATGCAGGGTACGCAGCGACAAACAGAAGCGATCGGCCAGCGCTTCCCACGCAATCTCCTCACTGTAGTGCGCATTCAGCCAGTCCAGCAAGCGGTGCAGGCGGGCATCCTGGTCCTGCGCCTGATCGTTGTGCGCCGCCTCGCGCAGCAGCACCAGCAGCTGCAAAAAGTGCTGTTCCTGCTGCGCCTGACGTTCCAGCGACCAGCTGGCCGGCTGCTTCATCTGCGTCACCAGCTGCAGCGCCTGCGCCATCACTTTATGGTTAATTCGCCAGTGTGAAACATACTGGCCGTCCTGTTCGCGCGGCAGCAGCGCCTGCAGGCCGGACAGAAAGCGGAACGCCGCCGGACTGCGATACAACACATTCGTCAGGCACAGATTGTCGGTTTGCTCGTACAGATGGCGATCGTGATCGCGCACAAAACAGACGCAGCCGGCGCTGAGCGCCTGCGGCTGACCATTAAATACGTGGATGCCCGAGCCCTGTTCCACCAGCACAATTTCATGAAAATCATGGTGATGCTCCGGAAACGCCGACTGCGGCACACGTGGCTCAATGGCTATCGTGTAATCGCCGGCCGGAAAGAAATCAGCACTGTGTAATACCGTCATCATGCGCCCTCAGTTAACAAAACCGTAACCGAGTCTACGCAGCCGCCTGCCACCTTACCTTGAATTTTGCACCGGGCAGCGCAGGAAAATCGCCAATTATTCAAGATCGCCTAAGTGATTGATGGAATTGCGGCAAGGCTCACAACTCTGCCGTTATGCGGTTCTGTGAGCTCACTCACGAACACCTTTGCAAACCTGCCAGCGGTGATGACCCGCTGGCACTCGCGGGAAGGTGCCTGCGGCGCAGGATTTCTACTCTGTCGCCATGTCTTCACAGGGAGTATCGCCATGAGTCTGCGTAATATTGTTGCCATCGATTTAGGCGCATCCAGTGGCCGCGTCATGCTGGCCAGCTGGCAGGCTGACCGTCAGCAGCTCAGCCTGCGCGAAGTGCGGCGTTTCGCCAACCCGCGCGTGCAGCGCGGCGATTATGACTGCTGGGATTTGGACCGGCTGGAACAGGAGATCCGCGCCGGGTTGCAGCAGCTGGATGAGGAGGGCATTGTGCCGGACAGCCTCGGCATTGATACCTGGGGCGTGGACCTGGTGCTGCTGGACGCGCACGGCGAGCGGGTAGGCGAAGCGGTCAGCTACCGTGATAAACGCACCGACGGCCTGATGGCCCAGGCGATGCGTGAACTCGGGAAACCGGCGCTCTATCAGCGCACCGGTATTCAGTTTCTGCCGTTCAACACGCTGTATCAGCTGCGCGCGCTGCATCTGCAGCAGCCGGACTGGCAGGCGCAGGTGAAGCACGCGCTGATGATTCCGGATTATCTGCACTATCGCCTGACCGGTGAACTCAACTGGGAATACACCAACGCCACCACCACCCAGCTGCTCAATATTCACAGCGGCGAATGGGATCGCGAGCTGCTGGCCTGGGCGGGCGCCGACGCCAGCTGGTTCGGCATGCCGCGTGCGCCGGGTAACACCGTCGGTTACTGGCGCAACGCCAGCGGCCAGCGCATCCCGGTGATCGCCGTCGCCACCCATGATACCGCCAGCGCGGTGCTGGCCACGCCGCTGGAGCAGGACGATACTGCCTACCTCAGCTCCGGCACCTGGTCACTGATCGGCATCGAAAGCCTGCAGCCCTGTGTCAGCGAGGCGGCGCTGCAGGCTAATCTGACCAATGAAGGCGGTGCGGAAGGTTATCGGGTGCTGAAAAACATCATGGGCCTGTGGCTGTTGCAGCGGGTGTGCAGCGAACTGCACATCAGCGATCTCACTGCGCTGATCGACAACGCCGCGCGGGAACCGGCCTGCCGCGCCCTGATTCACCCTAATCATCACCGCTTCATCAATCCGGCCAGTATGGTGCAGGAGATTCAGAACGCCTGCGCCGAACAGGCGATGCCCGTGCCGCACAGCCCGGCGGCGCTGGCGCGCACCATCTTTGACAGCCTGGCGCTGCTCTATTCGCAGACGCTGCAGGAGCTTAGCCACCTGCGCGGCGCTGCGCTGCGTCAGTTACATATCGTCGGTGGCGGCTGCCAGAATCCGCTACTTAACCAGCTGTGCGCCGATGCCTGCCAGCTGCCGGTGTTTGCCGGCCCGGTGGAAGCCTCGACGCTGGGCAACATCGGCTGCCAGCTGATCGCGCTGGGTGAGTTGCGCGACGTGGCCGATTTACGCCGCTGCATTCGCCACAATTTCCCGTTAGAAAAATTTATCCCGCTGAATCACAGCGTCTTTGCGGCCCATCAGGCTCGCTTTGCGGCGCTGAGCCTACCTGCTAAGGAACTTGCATATGACAAAGCTGATTGAACAGGCCTTTGAACTGGCCAGACAACGCTACGCCGCCATTGGGGTAGATGTGGAACAGGTGATGGCACAACTGGATACCATTCCGGTGTCGATGCACTGCTGGCAGGGCGACGATGTACGTGGGTTTGAGAATCCGCAGGGGGCGCTCACCGGCGGCATTCAGGCGACCGGCAACTATCCGGGGCGGGCGCGCAACGCGGTTGAACTGCGTGCCGATCTCGACAAAGCGATGTCGCTGATCCCCGGTGCGAAACGCCTCAACCTGCATGCCATCTACCTTGAGAGCGACCGCCCGGTAGAACGAGATGCGATTGAGCCGCAGCACTTCAGCAACTGGCTGGAGTGGGCGAAAAGCAAAAAGCTGGGGCTGGATTTTAACCCAACCTGCTTTTCTCATGCGCTCAGCGCAGACGGGTTTACGCTGTCGCATGCCGATCCGGGCATTCGCCAGTTCTGGATCGACCACTGCACCGCCAGCCGCCGTATCTCCGCCTGGTTTGGCGAGCAGCTGGGCACGCCGTCAGTCATGAATATCTGGGTGCCGGACGGCATGAAAGATCTCACCGTCGATCGCCTCGCGCCGCGCCAGCGTCTCGCCAGTGCGCTGGATGAGATCATCCGTGAACCGCTGAATCCGCAGCACCACATTGATGCGGTGGAAAGCAAACTGTTTGGCATTGGCGCGGAGAGTTACACCGTGGGTTCCAGTGAGTTCTGCCTCGGTTACGCCACCAGCCGCCAGACCGCGCTGACGCTGGATGCCGGCCACTTCCATCCTACCGAAGTGATCTCCGACAAAATCTCCAGCGCCATGCTGTTTGTGCCGCGCCTGCTGTTACACGTCAGCCGTCCGGTCCGCTGGGACAGCGATCACGTGGTGCTGCTGGATGATGAAACCCAGGCGATTGCCTGTGAGATCGTCCGTCAAAAGTTGTTCGACAGGGTGCACATCGGTCTCGACTTCTTCGATGCCTCGATCAACCGCATTGCCGCCTGGGTGATCGGCACGCGCAATACCCAAAAAGCCCTGTTGCGGGCGCTGCTGGAGCCGGGCGAACAGCTGCGTCAGCGGGAGCGTGATGGGGATTTCACCGCCCGTCTGGCGCTGCTTGAAGAGCAGAAGTCGCTGCCGTGGCAGGCGGTATGGGAAGCGTGGTGCCTGCGCCACGATGTGCCAGCCGATGCCAGCTGGCTAAGCGAAGTCCGTCACTACGAACAACACGTGCTGCGTCAACGTTAAGGAATCGATTCATGCAAACAATTCTCTCCGCGTGGTTTGTGCGCGACATGGTTAAAGCCACCAGTGACATGTGGCTGAAAGGCTGGGATGAACGTAACGGCGGCAACGTCAGTCTGCGTCTGTTGCCGGAAGAGGTCAGCGCGTATGCCAGCGATTTTTATCCGGCACCGCGCTGTATTGAACTGAGCAAGCCGGCGCCCGCGCTGGCCAACGACTGGTTCCTGGTGACCGGCTCCGGGAAGTTCTTTCGCAACGTGCAGCTCGATCCGGCAGACAGTCTGGTGCTGCTGCAGGTGGATGACAAAGGGCTGTCTTACAAAATTCACTGGGGGCTCAGCAACGGAGGGCTGCCAACGTCCGAGCTGGCGGCGCACTTTCAGTCACACAGCGTACGCAAGGCACTGAGCCACGGCGCGGACCGGGTGATTATGCACTGTCACGCCACCCACTTCATGGCGCTCAGCTATGTGGTGGATCTGGATGCGGCGCGCTTTACCCGCCTGCTGTGGGAGGGCAGCACCGAGTGCCTGGTGGTGTTCCCCGATGGCGTCGGCATTTTGCCCTGGATGGTACCGGGTACCGATGGCATTGGTCAGGCGACGGCAGAAGCGATGGCCAGCCATAGCCTGGTGATGTGGCCTTTCCACGGAATCTTTGGCGCCGGACCGACGCTCGACGAAACCTTTGGTCTGATTGATACCGCTGAGAAGTCATCGCAGGTGGTGGTTATGGCGCTGTCGATGGGCGGCATTCGTCAGAGCATCACCACCGAACAGCTGATCGCGCTGGGCGAACGCTTTAACGTGAAGCCGTGGCCGGCGGCGCTGCAGGCGGAGCGCAGTGATGTTGCGTAAAGCGTTCGTCATGCAGGTCTATGCGCACTGCCATGCGGAGTATCAGCGCCGTCACACGCCAATCTGGCCGGAGCTGGAACGGACGCTGAAAGCGCATGGCGCGCACAACTACGCGATCTGGCTGGATGCTGAACGCAACCTGCTGTTTGCCAGCGTCGAGGTTGAGTCCGAAGCGCGCTGGCAGGCTGTAGCGCAAACTGAGGTGTGTCAGCGTTGGTGGGCGTCAATGCGTGACCTGATGCCATCAAATCCTGACAACAGCCCGGTGAGCAAAGCCCTGCAGCCGATGTTTTTCCTGCCTTAGCCGGCCATGTCAGCAGCGGTGCCGCCAGGGGCGCTGCTGCCTGCCAAACGCACTAGCCGTTGGAGCGCAGCTGCGGATAACGGCGGAAAATGGCGATACACCAGAACAGTCCCGCCAGGCCAATGATTGCGCCCACGTTGCCCACGTCTGCCATCTGCAGATGCAGACTGACCTGGTTACCGAGTAGCGCGCCTGCGCCAATACCGATGTTATAAATACCGGAAAACAGCGACATGGCGACGTCGGTGGCGTCCGGTGCCAGCGATAGCACGCGCACCTGCATCGCCAGGCCGATCATCATCATTGCCATTCCCCAGATAATACACAGCACGGTAATCGCTGCCGGGCGTACCGCAGCAAACACCAGCAGACCCATACACAGGGTAATTAGCGCAATGGCGGCGATCAGCAGTGCGGACGGGAATTTATTGCCCAGCGTACTGAACAGAATGCTGCCGAGAATGCCGGCTGAGCCGAACAGCAGCAGTAACAGGGTGGTGAAGTTCTCATCAGCGCTGGCTACCACCTGCATAAACGGCTCGATATAGCTGTAAGCGGTGTAGTGCGCGGTCACCACGACGGTGACCAGAATGTACATCGCCACCAGCGCCGGGCGGCGAAACAGCATCGGCACGCTGCTGAGTGAACCGGTGTGCTCACTCGGCAGGCGCGGCAATATCCGCACCAGCATAATCAGCAGTACCAGCGCTGACAGGCCGATCATACCAAAGGTGGTACGCCAGCCCAGATACTGACCCACAATACGACCAATCGGCACACCCAGCACCATCGCCAGCGCCGTGCCCGTGGCCAGCATACTCAACGCCTGGGTTTTCTTGCCGGCCGGCGCAACGCGAATCGCCAGCGAGGCGGTGATCGACCAGAACACCGCGTGCGCCAGCGCAATGCCAATGCGCGACAGCACCAGCGACGTGAAATCCCACGCCACGGCCGATAACAGGTGGCTGGCAACAAACAGAATAAACAGGATGGCCAGCAGCAGGCGGCGCTCGACGTTGCGCGTCAGCAGCATTAACGGCAGCGATAACAGCGCCACGACCCAGGCATAGATGGTCAGCATGATACCGACATCAGCGGTTTTCATTGCAAAGCTGCTGGCGATGTCCGACAGCAGGCCAACCGGCACAAATTCGGTGGTATTGAAGACAAAAGCAGCGATAGCCAGCAGCACCACGCGCAGCCAGGCTGTTTTACGGGAAACGGTTGTTGATTGCATTGAATTCAAATCGGCTAAACGACGAGTGAGGGGTCAGAATGCACCCGGTAAAGTGACCTCGATCACAAATTTCCGCTATTGTGGAGCATTAGTCAGCCGATGAAAACCGTTAACCCGGGTTTTATCACTGAATATTTCTTATCGCGCTGAGCGTGGTAAATAGCCTGCGGTTATGGGGAGCTGCTGCGCCAGCGTGCTGCCGGCCCGCGAGTCTGCCGTACCAGCACAGGCTAAGTCAGGTGTTTCTGTAATAGAAAAATCGCTTAGCCGTGCTGAGGGTGGGTACCGTGCGGGCGGGTGCGGTTCAGACCAGGATTATCAGAGTCACGCCATATGCTTTAGTGCCACGCTAAAGTTGTGGGTCGGATTTTTTTTTACGCCCACCGGGCAGCAGTGTTCGCAGCCCAACGCAGTGGCGTAAAATTTACGCGCCTGCTGGATTGCGGCACCGGGCGTGTAAAAAGTCCCGAGAAAACGACGACCGCCGTCGGATGGCAGGAACGGACAGCCCTTCGCATGCACCACATGATTGTCGTTATAACCGGCATGCTTATCGACATAATAGTAAAGCTCCATCTGACTACCTCATTGCTGTGTAAAAAATAAGTCTATGTATTATTGGAATAGAACGAATTATAGCGATGAATTGCTATTTTGTTTTAAGTGGTACGGCGCGAATGCCTGATTATTCGAATCCAGCGGAGCAGGCGGGACGCTGAGGTCCCGCGCTAACGATGAAGGGTATTATAGTTTGCGGCCCTGTAAACGCAGGCCAACCAGCAGTGCCAGCACCAGCAGGGCGCTGATAAACAGGGTCACGCCCGGCCAGCCGTAGCGGTGCCAGAACACGCCGCCGAGGGTGCCGGCCACGCTGGAGCCCACATAGTAGCTGAACAGGTAAAGTGATGATGCCTGGCCTTTCGCCCGGCGCGCGCGCGGTCCAATCCAGCCGCTGGCCACCGAATGGGCGGCAAAGAAGCCGGCAGTGAACAACATCATGCCCGGCAGAATCAGCCACAGCGAATTAAAGGCGGTCAGCAGCAGACCGGCCAGCATGATCGCCGTGGCGCCCGTCATCACCGGACCGCGACCAAAGCGGCTGGTCATCGCGCCGGCTTTCGGCGAGCTCCACGAACCGGTGAGATACACCACGGACAGCAGCCCGACCACCGCCTGGCTCAGTGACCACGGCGCGCTCAGTAAACGGTAGCCGATGTAGTTAAACAGCGTGACAAACGCGCCCATCAGCAGAAAGCCTTCGGCAAACAGCAGCGGCAACCCTTTGTCGCGCCAGTGCAGGCGGAAGTTGATCAGCAGACTGCGTGGCCGCAGCGAGGCAGGGCGAAAATGGCGCGACGCAGGCAGAATTTTCCAGAACATCAGCGCGCCAGCCAGCGCGCAGCAGCCTATGACGCCAATGGCAATACGCCACGAGAAAAAGTCGGTCAGCACACCCGAGAGTAAACGACCGCTCATGCCGCCAATCGAGTTACCGCTAATGTACAGACCCATGGAGAAGGCGATGACCCGCGGATGCATCTCTTCGCTCAGGTAAGTCATGCCCACCGCCGCGACGCCACTGAGCGACAGACCGGTCAGCGCGCGCATCAGCAGAATCCCCTGCCAGCTGCTCATGGTGGCGGAGATCAGCGTACAAATCGCCGCCAGCATCAGCGCGGTCACCATCACCGATTTACGCCCAATCGCATCTGACAGCGGGCCGGTGAACAGCAGGCCCAGCGCCATCAGCCCGGTGGAGAGCGACAGCGAAATACTGCTTTCGGCAGGCGTCACGCCAAACTGCTGTGACAGCACCGGCAGAATCGGTTGTACGCAATAGAGCAGGGCGAAAGTGGCAAGACCGGCAGAGAACAGCGCCAGCGTCACGCGCATAAACTGCGGCGATCCACGTTCAATCCATTCAGTAGCGGTATCGGCGGTAACAGGCTTCGTGGACAAGCTGTCCTCATCAAGCGTCACAGCCTGGGAAGAGCGACTCACAGTACATCCTCAATTCAGCAAATGTCTGAATACTGTAGGAAAGGCTAAATAGGTTGTACAATATATTAATAATCTCAAATGAGACGTTTAAGATATGATGATTGAGCTGCGCCATCTGCGCTACTTTATTGCCGTTGCGGAAGAGCTGCACTTTGGCCGCGCCGCACAGCGGCTGCACATTTCTCAGCCGCCGCTCAGTCAGCAGATTCTGCAGCTGGAACAGGCGCTGGACGCGCAGCTGTTCACCCGCACTAATCGCAGCGTACAGCTCACGCCGGCCGGCCAGTCGTTTTTACAGGATGCGCGCGCGGTTTTATTGCAGGTGGAACAGGCGGCCGGGCGCGCGGCGCGCATTCATCACGGTCAGCAGGGAGAGCTGCGCATCGGCTTTACCTCCTCGGCGCCGTTTACCGGACTGGTGTCGGATGCGCTGTATCACTATCGGCAGAGCTGGCCGGAGGTGCATATTCAGATGCAGGAGTACAACACGCGGCAGCAGCTGGCGCCGCTGCACGAGGGACGACTCGATCTGGGCGTCATGCGCAATACGCCGCTGCCGGAGGATCTTCAGCACCGCCTGTTGCTGCGTGAACCGCTGTGCGCGGTGGTGCACCACGCGCATCCGCTGGCACAGGCCACGTCAATTAGCATCCGGGCGTTAGCCAGCGAACCTTTTGTTTTCTTTGATGCGCAGGGCGGCACGGCCCTGTACGGTGAAATTCTGGCGCTGCTGCATCGCTACCAAATCAAACCTTACATTACCCAGGAAGTGGGTGAAGCCATGACGATACTCGGCCTGGTGGCAACCGGCCTTGGCGTGTCGATTTTACCCGCCTCGTTTGCCCGCGCGCGACTGGCGGAAGTCGCCTGGATTCCGCTACAGGAAAGCGATGCCATTTCTGAGGTGTGGCTGGTGTGGTCAGCGCTGCGCCAGCCGAGTGCGCAGATGAGCAATATGATGGCGCTGCTGCTGCACCATGCCGAGGATTGAACCCACGGGTACAGAAAACCGCGTTCTTTGTGTGCGATAAATCACATTTCTAATCAAATATTTGACGCTGCGCGCCAATCTGCATCACCATAGCTGCTGTTTATTTAGAAGCGCGAAAATATCCGGGAGCAGGGCGTGAATCTGGACAGTCAGCCTGGCCATATTGACCAAATAAAACAGACCAATGCCGGTGCAGTGTATCGTCTGATTGACCATTACGGTCCGATTTCGCGGATTGAGCTGTCGAAACGTGCCCAGCTGGCCCCGGCCAGCATCACCAAAATTGTGCGCGAAATGCTGGATGCGCATCTGGTGCAGGAGACCGAGTTTCAGGAGCCGGGCAGTCGCGGACGGCCGGCGATAGGGCTGATCCTCGATACCCTGGCCTGGCACTATCTGGCTGTTCGCCTCCAGCCGGGGTTCATCACCCTGACGCTGCGCGATCTCAGCAGCCGCGCGCTACAGGAAGATCGCCTGCCGCTGCCCGCCAGCGCCGACACGCCGCTGCTGCAGACGCTGCAGGAGCTGGTCAACGCCTTTTTCATTAGCCATCAGCAAAAACTTGAGCGTCTCACCGCTATCGCCATTACCCTGCCGGGACTGATCAACGCCGCCTCCGGCGTGGTGCACCGTATGCCGGGCTATGACGTACAGGATATGCCGCTGGGCGAAACCCTGGCGCAGCGCACCGGACTGCCGGTATTCGTCCAGCACGATATCTCCGCATGGACGCTGGCAGAGGCGCTGTTTGGTGCCTCACGGGGTGCGCAGGACGTGATTCAGATTGTCATTGACGAAACGGTGGGCGCCGGGGTGATCAGCGGTGGCCAGCTGCTGCACAAAAGCGGACGCGCGCTGGTGGAGATCGGTCATACGCAGATCGATCCTTACGGCCAGCAGTGTTACTGCGGCAACCATGGCTGTCTGGAAACGGTGGCCAGCACCGGCAGCCTGCTGCAGCTGGCGGCACAGCGCTTATCGTCACAGCCGGACAGCCAGCTGCACCAGCAGCCGCTGACGCTGGCCTCGCTGTGTGCCGCTGCGCAGCAGGGCGACCGGCTGGCGCGGGACGTCATTGCCGGCGTCGGTCATCATATCGGGCGCATGCTGGCGATGATGGTCAACATCTTTAATCCTCAACAAATTCTTATCGGTTCACCGCTTAACCAGGCGGCGGACGTGCTGTTCCCGGCGGTCAGCAGCACCATTCGCCAGCAGGCCCTGCCGGCGTACAGTCACGCTATCCAGCTAACCCCCGCGGCTTTCAACGATCCCGGCACGCTGGGCGGCGCGGCGCTGATCAAAGACGCGCTCTATAGCGGCCATTTACTGATAAAACTGTTGCAGGGCTAACGCCAGCCCGCCTTAAGTTTGCGCTAACGCAAGCTCTCGCCTGGGACAAATCCTTAAACTGCCTCCTTTGCAGGTTACACATCGCTTTAATGAAGGAGGAGAAAGGTGAAAACGATTTTTGTCACCGGTACCGACACCGCGGTGGGTAAGACCGTGGTTTCCCGCGCACTGTTACAGTGCTTTGCCAAAGCGAATCTGTGTGCCGCTGGCTACAAGCCGGTTGCCAAAAGCGCGCAGCACACGCCGGAAGGGCTCCGTAATAAAGATGCCGTACTGCTTCAGCAGGCATCCGGCCTCACGCTGAACTACAGCGACGTCAATCCTGTGACGCTGGAAGAGGATGAAATCAGCACCAGCCCGGCGCAGCGCATCGATTATCCGTTACTCAATCGCGGGCTGGCTGGCTTACAGGATCGCGCTGCACGTGTGGTGGTGGAAGGCACGGGCGGCTGGCGCAGCCTGATGAACGACTTACGGCCCTTGTCGCAGTGGGTGCAGCAGGCGCAACTGCCGGTGGTGCTGGTGGTGGGCATTAAAGAGGGTTGCATTAGCCACGCTTTACTGACCGCCGAAGCGATTGCTGCCGATGGTCTGACGCTGGCGGGCTGGGTCGCCAATCGTATTAATCCAGGTCTGGCGCACTATGCTGAAATCATTGATGTTCTGCGCGATAAGCTGAACGCGCCGCTGTTGGGCGAATTGCCTTATCTGCCGCGCGCCGAACAGCGTGATTTGAGTGGTTATCTGGATATTACGTTACTCGGAGGTGATGCGCTGCACAGCGAGAGTGCAAAGCCCGCCGCCTGATGAAACAAAATGCGGCATATCGCACGCAGCTGAATCCGAAGTTTCAGGAGCAGCTGCTTTTTTTTATGCCTTTAACCTGTTTATATTCAATCATCTGTCCTGAATTCTTCCTGCCCGCTGTCGCCCTGGCGCGTTTCATGCATCAGGCAAACTGATAAATCGTTTGCCGGAGCCCTGCTATGTCGCACCCAGAAGAAGAGAAAGGTTTGTTGTACGGGCTCGATGCCCGCATCGGTCCTGCACCGGCGTTCTTTGCCGCCCTGCAGCACGTGCTGGCCAGCGTGGTCGGTATCATCACGCCGCCGCTGATAATCGGTTCCGTGCTGGGGTTACAGGCCTGGATTCCGTATCTCATTAGCATGTCGCTGCTGGTTTCCGGACTCGGCACCTTTCTGCAGGCGCGTCGTTTCTGCGGCATTGGCGCAGGCATGATCTGTCTGCAGGGCACCAGCTTCGCCTTTCTCGGCGTCATTCTCTCGGCGGGGATGACGGTGAAAGCGCAGGGCGGTTCACCGCAGGCGATCCTCGCCATGATTTTTGGCTGCAACCTGGTGGCGGCGCTGATCCCGATGCTGATTAGCCGCTGCATCACACCACTGCGAAAAGTGCTGACCCCGGTGGTGACTGGTACGGTGATCACCCTGATTGGTATCAGCCTGATAAAAGTCAGTATTACCGACTGGGCGGGCGGGCATAACGCCCGCGATTTTGGTGCGCCGGGTAATCTGGCGCTGGGGGCGGTGACCCTGCTGGTGATTATCGTGCTTAACCGCTCCCACTCGCGCTGGGCGCGGCTGGTGGCGGTGGTCGCCGGCATTGGTGCGGGCTGCATCGCGGCGGCGCTGAGCGGTCATCTGCCGCTGAAGCCGATGGCGGAGACGCACTGGCTGGTGCTGCCTTCGCTACTGCATTTTGGCTTTGATTTTAGCTGGACGCTGTTTGTGCCGATTGCGCTGGTCTCGGTGATCTGCGTGATTGAGGCGGTGGGCGATCTGACCGCCAACTGTCTGATTTCACGCCAGCCGCTGGAAGGCGACGGGTTTCAGCGTCGGCTGCAGGGCGGGATTCTGGCCGATGGCCTCAGCTGCCTGCTGGCGGCACTGTTCTCGGCGTTTCCCAATACCACCTTTGCGCAGAACAACGGGGTGATTCAGATGACCGGCGTCGCCAGTCGCTACGTGGGAATGGTGATTGGCCTGATGCTAGTGCTGCTGGGCATCTTCCCGCTGGTCGGCAACCTGCTACAGCAGATTCCGCCGCCGGTGCTGGGCGGGGCAACGCTGGTGATGTTTGGCAGTGTGGTCGCCGCCGGTATTCGCGTGATGACGCAAGCCCCACTGGGGCGGCGTGAGATGCTGATTGTGGCGGTGTCGTTTGGCATTGGCCTCGGGGTGGAAGCGGTTCCGGACGTGCTGAAACAGTTTCCGCCGCTGGTCAGCAACCTGTTTGGTCATGCGGTCACCACCGGCGGGATTCTCGCCATGCTGCTGAACGTGGTGCTGCCGAATGAAGCTAAAACGGTTGCGGCGGTCGGCGCGGTCGAAGAGAGCAACTGACGCACAATTTACCTGGAGAATCGCGCCCTCCGTGGCGCGGTTCGGTCGGGGTTACGGGTTGAGACGACGGCGCGTGCGGCCGGAGCTGAGGTAATCCGCGATGTAATCCTGCGAAATTTCGCCGCTGTAGCGACCTTCCTCATCGACAATCGGCATCCATACCGTGTTGTGTTCATACAACTTCGACAGCACCACGCGCAGGTTTTCCTCCGCTTTGCCGGTGACCTTAAAGGTGTGCAGCATCTCCTCGCAGCGGCCGGTGGCGCCGCGCGCTTCACGACGTTTGACAAAGCCCAGCGGTTTGCCATCTTCGTCGACCACCGTGACCGAACGCATGTCGTTGTCGTCCATGGTCGCGAACGCCTCCTGCAGCGGGGTACTGCGCTGCACTGTGATGGTCGGCTGCTGATCGGTGACGTCGCCCGCCTGCACCAGTAGCAGACGCTTCAGCGTACGGTCCTGACCGACGAACGAGCCGACAAATTCGTTGGCCGGCTGCGCCAGCAGTTCGTCCGGGCTGGCACACTGCACGATTTTGCCCTGGCCAAACACCGCGATGCGGTCACCGAGCTTCAGCGCCTCATCAATATCATGGCTCACCAGCATCACGGTTTTCTTCAGCTGGCGCTGCATATCGAGGAACTCGTTCTGAATCACCTCGCGGTTGATCGGATCGACGGCACCGAACGGTTCATCCATCAGCAGTACCGGTGGATCCGCCGCCAGCGCGCGGATCACGCCGATGCGCTGCTGCTGGCCGCCCGACATCTCACGCGGGTAGCGATGCAGAAACTTCGTCGGGTCAAGCGCCACCATGCTCATCAGCTCCGTCGCCCGTTCCCGACAGCGTTTTTTGTCCCAGCCCAGCATGCGCGGTACCACGGTAATGTTCTCTTCAATGGTCATGTTCGGGAACAGACCAATCTGCTGAATCACATAGCCGATGTTGCGGCGCAGCGTGACAGTATCCTGGCCGCTGGTGTCTTCGCCATTAATTAAAATCCGCCCGCTGCTGGCGGGGATCAGACGGTTAATCATCTTCAGCGTGGTGGTTTTGCCGCAGCCGGACGGGCCCAGCAGCACACACATCTCCCCGGCAGGCACTTCCAGGCTGACGTTATCAACGGCATTGAACGTGGTGCCGTTTTTTTGCGTAAAGGTTTTCGTCAGGTTTTCCAGTTTTATCATTATCGAATCCCCTTAGGAGTCAGCGCTGACTGCAGACGGTGCAGCAGCCAGTCAAGAATAATCGCCAGTAAACAGATCATCAGTGCGCCGGCTATCAGCATACGCACATCGCTGCCGCTGATGCCGTCCAGCAGTTGCAGGCCCAGGCCGCCGGCACCGATCACCGCCGCAATCGCCATCACGCCGACGTTCATCACCACGGCGGTACGGATACCGCCAAAAATCACCGGCAGCGCCATCGGAATTTCCACCCAGCGCAGGCGCTGCCAGAAGGTCATGCCGATACCGCGACCGGCTTCGCGCAGCCCGGGCGGCAGGTTTTCCAGCGCGGTATGGGTATTACGCACAATCGGCAGCAGTGAATAGAGGAACACCGCGGTAATCGCCGGCAAGGCGCCAATCCCCTGACCGATCAGTGAAAACAGCGGAATCATCAGGCCAAACAGCGCAATGGTCGGGATGGTCAGCACGATGGTGGCGATGCCCAGCACCGGTGTTGCCAGCCATTTGAAGCGGACAATCAGAATGCCCAGCGGCACGCCGACGAGGATGGCAAAACCCACCGCCACCAGCACCAGCCAGGTGTGCTGCCAGGTGAGCGCCAGCAGCGTGTTCCAGTTATCCATGATGTAATGCAGGGTATCCATTGCGCCTCCTTACAGCATGTTTTTGGATTTGAGGAAATCACGCGCCACCTGCTGCGGCGACTGGTGATCGATATCGACGCGCTTGTTCATCTCGGTGATGGCTTCATCGGTGATCAGCGGCGACAGCGCATTCAGCGCGGCCTCAAGGCCAGGATGGCTTTCCAGCACATCCTGACGCACTACTGGCGTGACGTTGTAACTTGGGAAGAAGTGCTTATCATCCTCCAGTACTTTCAAATCAAAGCCTTTTACCCGGCCATCGGTGGTGTAGATCAGTCCGGCATCGACAAAGCCGTCGCGTACTGCGTTGTAGACCAGACCGGGGTCCATCTGACGAATCTGTGGGCGATCCAGCGGCATGTTGTAGGCTTTTTGCAGCGGTTTCAGACCATCCGAGCGGCCGGCAAACTCCAGATCGAGACCGAGTTTCCAGTTATGATCCGGATCGGTGTTGCGTACCTGTTCCAGCTTCGCCACCAGCTGCGACATGGTGCTGATGCCTTCCGCCTCAGCGCGCTGGCGCTGCATGGCAAACGCGTAGGTGTTGTTCATCGGGGCAGGATTGAGCCACACCAGTCCCAGCTTCGCGTCCAGCTGTTTAACGGTTTTGTACGCCTCTTCAGACGACATCGGCTTGTTGATATGGTTAAAAATAATCAGCGAGGTGCCGGTATATTCCCACGTCATATCAATCTGCTTATTGATCATCGCGTTGCGCCCGATGGTGGTGGCGATGTTGGTTTTCGGGATGACCTGAAAACCTTTCTTTTGCAGCCACATCACCGTCATCGCAGACAGGATATGTTGCTCGGTAAAGCTTTTGGTCGCCATTACAATGGGCGTGGCGGCGAGCGCGCCGTGACTGAGGGTTAAGGTGGCGGTCAGGGCCAGCGCGGTGCGTTTGACCCAGCGCGCCAGCAGATTAGCAGTGGCCATGATTACATGCTCCGGGTTAAGCCGCAGAGTGCGGGCTGAGGACGCGTCCCAATGCTGCCAGCAGCATGTCGAGGATCAGGGCAAACAGGGCGGTGGCCACTGCGCCGAGGATCAGCGTCGGGAAGTCGTTGAGATAAATACCGGGGAAAATCAGCTCACCGTAGCTGCTGGCACCAA
This sequence comes from Pantoea sp. SGAir0184, assembly GCF_043544755.1. Taxonomy (NCBI): domain Bacteria; kingdom Pseudomonadati; phylum Pseudomonadota; class Gammaproteobacteria; order Enterobacterales; family Erwiniaceae; genus Pantoea; species Pantoea sp. SGAir0184. The sequence continues at coordinate 2,222,597 of NZ_CP028050.1, read as the reverse complement.
TTAAAAAGGCCAGCGGCGCGGTGCCGACGTTAATCGCGGTCGCGATGCGCACCCCGGCGAGGATCACCGGCAGCGCATTCGGCAGTTCAACCCGGCGCAGCCGCTGCAGTTTGGTCATGCCGATACCGTTGGCGGCTTCAATCAGCGACGGCGGCACCGCGCTCAGACCGGCATAGGTGTTGCGCACAATTGGCAGCAGCGAGGCGAGGAACAAGGCGATCAGCGCCGGGCGATCGCCAATGCCGACAATCACCATCGCCAGCGCCAGCACAGCCAGCGGCGGCAGCGTGTTACCGACGTTGAAGATTTGCATCACATATTCAGCCCAGCGACGGGCAAAGGGACGGCTGAGCAAAATCCCGCTCGGGATGCCAACCAGTAAAGCGCATAACATCGACCAGAACACTAAGTACAGGTGTTGCTGCCCAAGGTAAAGTAAATCCACCTTGCGGTCGCGCAGCGTATCCAGCCCTAATCCCCACACCAGCAGGGCTATCACCACCACGATGGCGAGCAGTGCCAGCCCGGCACGTCGGGCGAGCGATGCATTGTGCATAGCGTGCGTCTCCCTGATTGAAAAAATCGATTGATTTTATGACGTTATCTTCAGCATACCGGCGTTATGCGGTGCAATACACAGACGAAAATCCAGCACGCTGTCAAATTGCAGTTAAAATGACTGTTTCCCGGCTTTTTCACAGTGAAAAACCAGAAACTGCCTTTAGAGCTATAGCAATGCTTGATGATCATTGCCAGTTTTCACGGCAAAATCAGGTAGATACAAAAGTGGTAAAACTAAGCGAAACCCGCATGAAATAAGGTGTCGTTCGACAATAAAAAATTTTCATCAAGATAGGTGACATTGTCACAAACAGGCGCACGCACAGGAAACTGAGTCGGCGAAATTTCGACTAGCCTTGTAAGAAAAAGGGAGACGTATGACTGAAAGCGCACAATTACAAACGGAACATCGCCACTGGATTCTGATTGCCTGCATGCTGGCGATGTTTATGGCTGCCATTGAGGTCACCATTGTGGCCACGGCCATGCCAACCATCATTGCCGATCTTGGCGGTTTCGCGCAGTTTGGATGGGTGTTTTCTATTTATCTGCTGACGCAGGCGGTAAGCGTCCCGTTGTATGGCAGACTGGCGGATATCTGGGGCCGCAAACGATTATTTTTCATCGGCGTAACGCTGTTTTTGCTGGGCTCGGTGCTGTGCGGTTTTGCCCATAGTATGACGTGGCTGATTGTGTTTCGTGCCTTTCAGGGCCTGGGGGCCGGGGCGATCATGCCGCTGACCACCACCATCGTGGCGGACATTTACTCGCCGCGCGAGCGCGCCAGCGTGCAGGGCTGGCTCTCCAGCGTCTGGGGCGTCGCGGCCGTCATCGGTCCGCTCAGCGGTGCCTGGCTGGTTCAGCACTTTAACTGGTCGGTGATTTTCTGGGTAAACGTGCCGATTGGTCTGCTCTCCATGCTGCTGCTGGCGCGTTTTCTGCCGGCGCGCGAACAGCATCAGGGCGCAACGCTGAATCTGACCGGCAGCTGCTGGTTGATGATCAGCGTCACCGCACTGCTGGTGGCGCTGTTACAGGCGGAAGCGCTGGGTTTCTGGCTGGTGCCGTTCCTGGCGCTGGCGCTGCTGGCCGGCTGGCGGCTGAAACATCACGAGCAGCGCGCCGATGCGCCGCTGTTTCCGCTGGCGCTGTGGCGCAGCCGCCTGATTGTGGCCGGTAATGCCGGGAACCTGATTATCGGGGCCACCATGATGGGCATCAGCGCGTTTCTGCCGACGTGGATTCAGGGCATTACTGGCGGCACACCGCTGCAGGCGGGCAGCGCGCTGGCGATGATGTCAATTGGCTGGCCGCTGGCCAGTACGCTCAGCGGGCGCCTGATGCTGATCACCTCATATCGATTTACCGCGCAGCTCGGCGCGTTTTTACTGATTGCCGGTAGCGCGCTGTTACTGCTGCTGCGCGCCGACAGCAGCATTATGCAGGCCGGGCTGACGGCGTTTGTTATTGGCACCGGGATGGGCATGACCAGCACCACCTTTCTGGTGTCGGTACAAAATCATGCGCACTATGAAATTCGCGGCATCTGCACCGCCTCGATCATGTTCAGCCGCATGCTGGGTTCAGCCATCGGCACGGCGATAATGGGCGCGGTGCTCAATCTCAACCTGTCGCTGCGGCTACCGCAGGCCAGCGATCCGATGCAGAAAATTATGGCACCGGAGAGCCGTCAGGCGCTGCCGCAGGAACAGTTACACTTCTGGACCGGGCAGATTGCCAGTTCGCTGCACTGGGTATTTGTGGTGGCATTGCTGATTGCGCTGCTGACGTTGTGGATTGCGTGGCTGATGCCGCGTCAGCGGCCGGAGGCGGAATAAAGCAGGGCGGCCGGCAAGCCGCCCGAAGAGATTACTGTGCGGGAGCATCCTGCGAACTGCCCGCGCTGTCCGGCACGTTGCTGTCCGCATCGCGGCCGTTTTTCTTGTAAACGATTTTCTGCGTGTCGTTTTCACAGTGGCCAACGACCTGACCGCCTGCCTGATCAACCTGATCGTTCGGCACGATATCCAGCGTAAAATCCGATTCCGCCACGCCATTGTTGATGATCTTTTTGCTGATGTCGGCGCGCACGCTTTCGCAGGACGCCTGCACCGCCAGCGGTAACGCCAGCGCCATTAGCAACACAACTGCATTACGTTTTTTCATCACTCACTCCTTGTTGCGTCATTCCCGTGAAAACTATAGCAGCTGGCGCGCATTACGGCGCCAGCGGACGGCCGGTGCGGCGATCGAGGCAGCGCAGGGTGTTCGGTTCCCAGTACGCATTAACGTTGTAGCTTTTTTCGCAGGCGTCGCGGGTATCAAAGGCCCGGTCTGCCTTGTCGAACTCTTTCTCCACGCGGGTATTTACCTTGTTACGCAGGTTGCGCGTATCGTTCCACTGCTCTTTGCTCTGACGCGCCGCCTCGTTACTGGCCGCGTTGTTGCCATCTTCAATAATCAGGCGATCCGTCTTAGCGACAGCCAGCGGCGCAGTCAGCAATACGCTGGCGGTCAGCGTGGTAGCCAGCAGGGCGGAAAACAGTTTTTTCATCGTCATTTCCTTTCGTTAACTCCAGCACAGCGCGCAGGGCGGCTGTCACAACACTGTCTGTCAGTATATCATCGCTGCTTCTTTGCTCACCAGCGGTGAGCGGTTTGTTTAACGATCAGAGAGACTTTGTATGCTGGTGAAAACCGCGCTGCTGTTTTTTATCACTGCGATTGCCGAGATCACCGGCTGTTTTCTGCCGTGGCTGTGGCTCAAGCGTGGCATGAGCGCCTGGCTATTGTTACCGGCCGCAGCCAGCCTGGCTCTGTTTGTCTGGCTGCTGACCCTGCATCCGGCTGCCAGCGGCCGGGTATATGCGGCTTATGGCGGCGTGTATGTGTTAACGGCGCTGATCTGGCTGCGGCTGGTCGATGGCGTCAAACTGAGTGCGTGGGATTGGGTCGGTGCGCTGGTGGCGTTCAGCGGCATGCTGATTATCGTTATCGGCTGGGGCAAGGCCTGAACCGGGCGCGCAGGGCGACCCGACGGGCCGCCACGCGCAGCTTGCTTATCCTTTAAACACTTTCAGTCCGGCGGTGGTTTGCGTCACCGGCATGATTTCCAGCGTGTTGATGTTGACGTGCTTCGGCAGCGTGGTCACCCAATAGACCGCTTCCGTCACGTCTTCCGCCGTCAGCGCGGTGGTGCCTTCATACACCGCATCCGCGCGGCCATCGTCACCTTTGAAGCGCACGTTCGAAAACTCGGTGCCGCCCACCAGGCCAGGCTCGATATCGGTGACGCGCAGCGCGGTGCCGTGCAGGTCGGTGCGCAGATTGAGGCTGAACTGGCGCACAAACGCCTTGGTTGCCCCGTACACGTTGCCGCCGGCGTACGGCCAGCTGCCGGCTATCGAGCCAATGTTGACGATGTGACCGACGTTGCGCTCTACCATGGCAGGCAGCACGGCGCGCGTCATATACACCAGCCCTTTGTTGTTGGTGTCGATCATATTTTCCCAGTCTTCAACGCTGGCTTTATGCGCCGGTTCGACGCCCAGCGCCAGCCCGGCATTGTTAACCAGCACATCGATATCACGCCATTCGGCGGGCAGGGCGGCGATGGCTTCTTCGATAGCCGCGCGGTTACGCACATCCAGCTGCACGGTGTACAGGTTGTCGCCCAGTTCCTGTTTTAATTCCTGCAAACGCTCAGCACGGCGTCCGCTGGCGATCACTTTGTGACCTGTAGCAATGAAGCGGCGGGTGATACTTTGACCAAAACCGGCAGTAGCACCGGTAACAAAAATAATCATCTCACTGTTCCTTATACGATTTCAGGTTCTCTGCCACACCTTAGCATTAACCCCGCAGCGGCGCTCATGAAAAGCGTGAGCGGCGTGTTGCAGAATCTTTCCTGCACGTTTGCGGTGCAGCCCTGCACCATGATCGTGCCCGATCAGGCACCTTTTCCCGGCGTAAAACGCCAGCACAATGCGCAAGCGCAATACCACGAACAGGCAATCGGTTACGCATACGATTGCCTGCAATTTTTGCGACGATAATCGCGCTGAAATTGGGTATTTATCTGAATTTAAAGTGATTGTTGGGTGGACTTGCCTGGCATGCGGTTTGCAATATCTTTGCTATATCTATCTGAAACCTGCCATTACACCCTGAAGGAAGCGTCATGTCTGACTCCGTTGTAACCCGTCTGCGCGCCAGTTTTTTTGATTTTCCCGCGCTGGCCGACCAGCCCGATGGCCTCGCCGACCAGGCACGCTACCTCGAAGATGGTCTGCTGACGCTGCGGGACGGCAAAGTGGTGAGTCTGGAGCGCTGGCAGCCGGCACATCAATACCTTGAATCAACGCAGGTGATCGATCTGCGCGGCAAGCTGATCCTGCCGGGGTTTGTGGATACCCATATTCACTATCCGCAGACCGAAATGATCGGCGCGTTCGGTGAACAGCTGCTGGAGTGGCTCAATCAGTACACTTTTCCGGTCGAGAGCCAGTACCACTGTGCGGCGCACGCGGCGCGCATGTCAGCGTTTTTCCTGCAACAGCTGCTCGCCAATGGCACCACGACTGCGCTGGTGTTTGGTACGGTGCATCCGCAATCGGTAGACGCGCTGTTCAGCGCCGCCGAACAGCTGGAGATGCGGCTGATCGCCGGCAAGGTAATGATGGATCGCCACGCACCGCCGGAACTGACCGAAACGCCGGCGCAAAGTTATCAGCAGACGCGTGAGCTGATTCAGCGCTGGCACCAGCGCGGGCGTCTCGGTTATGCGCTGACGCCGCGCTTTGCGCCGACCTCATCGCCGCAGCTGCTGGAAAAAGTGCAGCAGCTGAAAAACGAGTTTCCCGATACCTGGCTGCATACCCATCTCAGCGAAAATCAGCAGGAGATCGCCTGGGTAAAAACGCTGTTTCCCGCCCATGATGGCTATCTTGATGTGTATCACCAGCATCAGCTCACCGGCAAACGCAGCGTATTTGCCCACTGCCTGCATCTGGAGGATCGCGAATGGCAGTGCCTGCACGACACCGACTCGGCGATGGCCTTCTGTCCGACCTCCAACCTGTTCCTTGGCAGCGGGCTGTTTAATCTTAAACGCCGCTGGCAGCAGCGCGTGCGCATGGGCATGGGCACCGATGTCGGCGCCGGCACCACCTTCAATATGCTGCAGACGCTGGGTGAAGCCTATAAGGTGGGGCAGCTGCAACAGTACAAACTCAGCGCCGCAGAAGCGATTTACCACGCCACGCTGGGCGGCGCCCATGCGCTGGATCTCGATGACAAAATCGGCAACTTCAACCCCGGTAAAGAGGCGGATTTTGTGGTGATCGATCCTGCCGTCTCTCCGCTGCAGCAGCTGCGCATGGCCAACAGCGACGATATCCATCAGCGTTTGTTTGTCCTGATGACGCTCGGTGATGACCGTAACATCGCGCAAACCTGGGTCAACGGTAAGTGCGTGTGGCAGCGGGAAAGCCATACGCACGCGCAAGGTTGTTGCCAGGCGACGAAACTGCCAGGATAAAAGCATACCGCCGCAGGTGGCTGCGGCGTTGCTGATTATCAGGAGCGATAATGACTTCACGTGCCAATCCGTTTTTTAACGTCAGCCCGTTGCCGTACCAGACACCGCCGTTTGATCTGATCGACGAAGCGCATTTCCTGCCGGCGCTGGAAGCCGGAATCGCCGAAAAGCGCCAGGAAGTGGCGGCCATTGCCAGCAACCCCAAGCCGGCAACCTTTGCCAATACCTATGAAGCGCTGGAGCGCAGCGGTAGCCTGCTAAACCGGGTGTACCCCGTTTTTGCCGCGATGACCTCAGCCAATACCAGCGAGCGGCTCCAGCAGGTTGATGAGCTGATCACGCCGCAGCTGACGGCGCTCAATGACGAAATCTACCTTAACCCGGCGCTGTTTGCGCGGCTCGACAGCGTGTATCGGCAGCGCGGCTCGCAGTGCCCGGATGCCGAAGCGATGCGGCTGGTGGAAGTCACCTGGCAGCGCTTTCAGCTGGCCGGCGCCAGCCTGAGTGAGAGCGATAAAGCGCAACTGCGCGCCTGTAACCAGGAGCTGGCCAGTCTGGGCACGCGTTTCGGTAACCGGCTGCTGGCGGCAACTAACGCCGCGGCTTATACCGTCAGCAGCGCGGCGGCGCTGGACGGCCTGTCGCCGGCGGCGCTGGCACAGGCGAAGGATGCCGCCGAGGCGCGCGGGCTGCACGACGCATGGCTAATCCCTCTGCAAAATACCACCCAGCAGCCGGTGCTGCAGTCGCTGACGGTGCGCGCCACGCGCGAAGCGCTGTTTCAGCAGGCGCTGACGCGCAGCGAGCAGGGTGACGACAACGACACGCGCGCCATCGTATCGCGCATGGCGCAACTGCGTGCGCAGCAGGCCAGTCTGCTGGGCTTCGACAGCTTCGCAGCATGGAGCCTGCAGGATCAGATGGCGAAAACGCCGGAAGCCGCCCAGTCCTTCATGCGCAACATCGTGCCCGCCGCGACGGCGCGCGCCGGGCGTGAAGCGGCGGATATTCAGCAGCTGATCGCCGATCAAAACCACAGCTTCACGCTGCGCGCCTGGGACTGGATTTACTACGCGGAGCAGGTACGCACCGCGCAATACGCGCTGGACGAAGGGCAAATCCGCCCCTATTTTGAGATCAACACTGTACTGGAAAAGGGCGTGTTCTGGTGTGCCAGCCAGCTGTATGGCATTCGCTTTGAACAGCGCCACGATCTGCCGGTCTACCATCCGGACGTCAACGTTTATGAGATTTTCGATGCCGACGGTGCACCGTTAGCGCTGTTCTACACCGATTTCTTCACGCGGGATAACAAGAGCGGTGGCGCATGGATGGGCAATTTCGTCGACCAGTCGACGCTGCTGGAAAGCCGGCCGGTGATTTACAACGTCTGCAATTACAGCAAGCCGCAGCCCGGTCAGCCGGCACTGCTCAGCTGGGATGAGGTGATCACGCTGTTCCATGAGTTTGGCCACACGCTGCACGGCCTGTTCGCCACCCAGCGCTATGCCAGCCTGTCCGGCACCGCCACGCCGCGTGATTTTGTCGAGTTTCCGTCGCAAATCAACGAACACTGGGCCAGTCAGGATCAGGTGTTTGCCCACTATGCGCGCCATTATCAGACCGGTGAAGCGATGCCCGCCGCGCTGCGCGACAAAATGGTGCGCGCCGCGAAATTCAACAAAGGCTATGACATGACCGAACTGCTGGCGGCGGCATTGCTTGATTTGCAGTGGCACTCGCTGTCACCGCACGATAAACCGCAGGATGTCAGCCATTTTGAGCAGCAGGCGCTGGCGGCGGAGAATATTGCCCTGAGTGCCGTGCCGCCGCGCTATCGCTCCAGCTACTTCCGTCATATCTGGGGTGGCGGCTATGCGGCCGGGTATTACGCCTATATCTGGACGCAGATGCTGGCCGACGATGGTTATCAGGCGTTTGTCGAGCGGGGCGGTCTGACGCGCGAAAATGGTCAGCGCTTCCGTGAGCAGATTTTGTCGCGCGGTAACAGCAGCGATCTGCAGCATCTGTGGCTGGCCTGGCGCGGTAAAGCGCCGGACATCGGGCCGATGCTGAAACACCGCGGCCTCGACGAGGCGTAACGCGCCGTAACCGAAGGGCCAGCCAGCGGTGCAGCTGGCTGGCCTGCACGCTTATCCCAGCGGACCGCCTTCAATGGTGTCACACATGCCGGCCAGCACGCGCTCGCCGGTTTCCTCTTTCAGTCCGGCATACCATTCCGCGGTGACCGCCGCATCTTTGGCGTGGGTGACATCACAACGCTTGCGCGCTTTCAGCACCAAATCACGGGTGCGCTCGACGCGCCGCGCCTCATAGCGCAGCAGGCCGTCCTCAATGCCCAGCGAATGTGCAGTCAGGGTTTGCGCCAGTACCACCGCATCTTCCATGGCCGCACAGCCGCCCTGACCGATATCCGGCGTGGTGCTGTGTGCCGCATCCCCCAGCAGCGCCACGCGCCCTCTGACAAAGCGACTGAAGGGTTCGATATCATGAATCTCCACGCGATTGGTGGTTTGTGCGTCAATGCTGGCGATCAGCCGCTGGACCGGTTCGGCCCAGCCGGCAAAATAGCCGCGCAGATCGTCTTTCACCGTTGCGCGATCCTGCGCCAGCCCTTTCGGCAGCGGGACATCAAAGAAAAAGTAGAAGCGGTTACCGCTCACTGGCATCAGCGAGACGCGCTTGCCCTCGCCGACAAACGTGGTCCACTGATCGGCGGGCGCGATGCTTTCATCGATGGTGACCAGGCCATTCCAGTTGACGTAGCCTGCGTAGCGGCGCTCGACGTGTTCGCCCAGCACGTGATGGCGAATCACCGAGTGGGTGCCGTCGGCGGCCACCATAAAATCCCCTTCAGCCTGGCTGCCGTCATCAAACCAGGCGGTCACGCCGCTGGCATGCTGCTCCACCCGTTCAACGCGTTTGCCAAAGCGGATGCGTTCGCGGCCGTAGCTGTCGATCAGCAGCGCCTGTAGCTCTGCGCGTGCGACCGGATAAGGATACTCGCCGACCTGCTGCACTAGCGGTGACAAACTGAAGCGGGTCAGGGTGCTGCCGCTGTGGCCATCGTTGTAAGCCATAAACGCCATATTGCCGCCGAGCGCGCGCAGCTGTGCCTTGAGACCCAGCGCATTGAGGCACTTCACGCCGTTAGGCCAGATAGAGATGGCCGCGCCGACCGGTTTCATCTCTTTCACCGCTTCATACACTGCGGTGCTGAAACCCGCTTTTTCCAGCGCCAGCGCCGCGCTCATGCCGCCGATACCCGCTCCAATCACAATCGCTTTCATTACCGTCTCCTTTACTGTGCACCCTAAGCCCTGCAACTTTTGTACCATCTTGCAGGGCCAGGATGATGGTGAGTTAAAGTATTGAAAATAATGATTTATATTCTGGTTGGGTCAGACGCTGCTTCAGCAATGGGCGCAGATGCTGCACCTTAACAGGGCATCATCAGGCGGAGGGTGAACCAAAGGTTTCACGCTGGCAATCATCCGGCCAGCGTTCATACTCTCTACATCCATCCTGCGAGGACTGAATGATGAAGTGGATAATGATGTTATTGCTGCTGGGCAGCCTGAGCGCAGCGGCGCAAACACCGTGGCAGCCGGAGAGAAAAGGGGATGTGCCGCAGCTCACGCCGGTAGCAGCGAAGTGTGATGTCTCTTCCTGTCAGCAGAACTGTTACGTGCAACAATCGCAGTGCAAGAATGACAACGGCGGCGGCTGTGGCTCGCTGGCGCAGATTTGCGTACAAAACTGTGCCAGCCAGTGCCGCTAGAGCGTTTACGGATCGTCTTTGATACGGCGATCGATGGCGAAGGGAGCGGAAGTCGTTGTGGCAATCAGCGCGGCCGCGCCCGGATGATCGGGGTTAAACAGCGCATTATCTTCGCCGGTGAGGATGCTGGGCACCGTCATCAGCAGGGGAAAGCCATTGTGCGGATCGAGAAACGCCGCGCCGATGGCCTGCGTCTCCTCCTGCTGCTGATATTTTTCCCAGCCGGCCGGCAGTTTACTGCTGTCGAGGGCGATGATGTCGGACTCCGGTACCGCCACGGTAAACACCACAAAGCGGCTTTGCTCCAGCAGCGTTTTCCCGGCGTGCACCACCAGTTCCAGCGTCGCCAGCGCTTTTGAGCTGCTGAGGTAAACCGCTTTCATCCCGGGCGGATTCCAGCGGCCACCCCATTTTTCTGCGCCAGCGCCGTTAAACGCCTGGCTGGCGTACTCCGCTTTGACAATTCGATAGAACACCCTGACGGGTGCGGCCGGATCCTTCCGTCGTGTCATCAGACAATCACTCCGTGCTCCAGGCGGCCAATCAGCGTCAGCACCGCATCGCAGCCGGCGGGCGTACTAAGCATGTTAATCGGCTGCGCGTTGTCGAGCGCCAGCGCGGGCTGATACATCCAGTGCATCGCCACTTCCGGATCGCCAGCGAACAGCTGAATCACCGCATCCAGCACTTCAAACACCTGATAGATGCGTGCGCCCTGTTCGACCGAGAGCTGCGATCCGGACTTCTCGCGGCGCCGGTAGGTATTGCGGTCAATCGAGACCATTTGCGCGATGTCGATCGGCGTCGCTTTCAGAATCGTGGCGGCGCGTTCGACAATGCCGACATCCATGCCGTCGGTGATCAACTTATGCGCCTTAAGCCGGTTACGCGGCAGCCCCATCTGATCCATAAAAGAGGGGCGGGCGTGCTGAATCAGCGACGGATCAAAGATGCGCGATCCGCTGGTGGGATTAAAAGCCGATGCGGTGGACATCACAACCTCCTGATAATGTTCATGTGAACATTTTTATGCATCAAGTGTACAGCATTTGCCCGCCGGTGTCATGGTTTGTTCACGCCGCACCGCCATTAACTGGCGGTGCGCCAGATGTCGCTCATCGCCAGCTCAAGTTTTTTAAACAGCCGGTAGCGTGTGTCATGGAACGCGAAGCGCGCCGCGCGGGGCTGCAGCGCCTCCGGCGCAAGGGTGACCGCCTGCTGCACGGCGGCAGCCAGATTCGGCCACTGACCCACGCCCACGCCCGCACACAGGGCCGCACCCAGCGCCCCGGTTTCGTGGCAGGTTGCGACGCGAATCGGCATCCCCAGCACATCGGCAAACATTTGCGGCCAGACACTGCTGCGTGTCGCGCCGCCGGAGAGCGTGGCCTGGTTGACCGTAATGCCGGCCGCGCGCAGCCGGTCAATGTGCGCCCGGTGGGCAAAGGTCACGCCTTCAAACAGGGCAAACAGCATGTCAGCGCGCGTATGCCAGCCGCCGAGGCCGTAAAAGCCTGCTTTGGCGGGTTCGGCTTTCCGCCCTGAATAGAGGTAAGGGTGATACAGCGGCAGCTGCGCGTCAGGCCTGACCTGTGCCACGCTGTCGCTGCTGCGCGCCGCGCCCTGGCCAGCGCGGCCATCATCAAATTCACGCAGGAACCAGTCAAGATTGGCGGCAGAAGTGGCGCTGGCCTCGATCGCCATGTAGCGATCGCGTTCGATGATCGAATTCATAAACACCGGGCGCAGATAATCAGGTTTGTCGACCACCACCTGATTGATGCTCCAGGTACCAGCGACAATGGAGGCCTCACCGCAATTCACTACGCCCGAGCCGACCGCGCTGGCAACCACGTCAAACATGCCGGCCACCACCGGGATGCCGGCCGGTAAACCGGTGAGCTGTGCCGCGCGGGCCGAGACCACGCCGGTAACCTCGCAGGATTCACGCAGCGGTGGTAGCAGGGCGAGCGCCTCTTCAATGCCATATAACGCCAGCAATTCACGACTGTAGCCGCGCTGGCGATAATCAATCAGCCCGGCACCGGCGGCATCCGAATAGTCCGCGCTGACGTTGCCGCACAGAAAGTGGGCGATGACATCTTTGGCATACAGCAGATGGCCGATCTGCGCCCAGCGTTCCGGCTGATGCTGACGTATCCAGCTGATCAGCACCGGCGTGGCGGCGGGCCACGGTTTTTGCAACGACAGCGCGTAAATCTGCTGCGCCGCACCGCTGGATTCCAGCGCCTGTACCGTGGCGCTGGCGCGATGATCAATCGACTGGATGCCAAACAGCGGGCGCTGCTGACGATCCAGCGCATACAACCCGTTGCCGTGTCCGGCGGCCCCGACGGCAATCACTTCGCTGCCACGCGTGCCGGCTTGCTGCAGGCAGCGACTAACCGCGTTGCTGACGCCGCGCCAGATATCTTCAACTGGCCGTTCAGCATAGCCTTCCTGCGGCTGATGCGTTTCGCCGGCGCACTCCGCTACCGACAGCACGCGGCCGCTCAGGTCAAACAGTACCGCTTTGATCATGGTATTTCCGGCATCGATGCCGAGAATCTGGCTCATATCCGACTCCGTTTCAGGCGAAGACGGCGCACCGCTTAAGCGCCGGTGCAGGTCACGCTTAACCCTGCTGGTAGATGTCCAGCGCATCCGCGCCGCTGACACCCTGATGAATAATCGCCATCAGCGCGCTGACCACGCGTGATGGATTATCATGTTGATAAACGTTGCGGCCATACACCATGCCGCTGGCACCCTGCGCCATCAGCGCGGCGCTTTTCGCCAGCACCGCGCCCAGTTCCCCTTTGCCGCCGCCGCGCACCAGCGTCGGACAGCGCGCCGCCTCCACCACACGATGGAAATCCTCTACGTTATCCGTGGGGTCGGCTTTAATGATGTCGGCGCCCAGCTCCCGCGCCAGCCGCACCAGCGGCACGATTTGTCTGACGTCACCGAGCGAGCCGTACGCCGCGCCCTGGCCGGCGGGGGCCATCACCAGCGGCTCCACCATCAGCGGCATGGCATAGCGATCGCAGGCCTGGCGCAGGCGGCCAATGTTCTCCACGCACATGCGAAAAATGCCCGGTTCATCCGGAATTTGATAAAGATTGACCACCACCGCGGCGGCATCCATCTGCAGCGCGGCAAGAATCGGTGCCTCCGGATTGTGCAGCACCGCCCACATCTCGCGGTGGCGCGCCGCGTTATAGGCATTGCCGACGTCGGTGCGCATCACCAGCGCCGGTTTGCGTCCGGCAACGCGCTGCAGCAGATCGGCCTGACCATAATTGACCTGGATCGCATCCGGCTGTGCGGCAATCAGGTTGCGCATCACGCTTTCAATATCTTCCAGCCCCAGCAGAAAATCGGGCTCGTTGGCGATGCCGTGGTCGATCGCCACATCCAGGCACTTGCCGTGGTGAAATAACCGATTGAGGCGAACTTTAGGGGTGAGTGACATCCTGAATTTCCTCCTGTGAAAACGCGGATGCGAGCGCGTGCAGCCCATGGCGCTGCGCCAGGCTGATTGCGGTGCGCTGCAGATGTTCAGCGCGCTGGCTGTCCTGCCAGCCGAGCGAGTCGGCCAGCAGCTGCGAAATTTCCTGCATGAGCGGCGGCGTTAATTCACCGCAGATAGCCAGTGACGTGCGGCGCACCAGCACATCTTCCAGCTGGCACACCTGTTCATGCTCAATCAGATAGCGCAGTTCGGTGGCGCTGTAACCGGCATGATGCTGCAGCGGCTGTTCGCCGTGCTGCTGAATCTGCTGCAGCAGCGGCAGGGCCCGGCTACCGTAGCGTTTCGCCAGTTGCGTCACGCGTGCCAGCGGAAGGTCATAGTGCTGCGCCAGCGCACTGAGCCAGGCGGGCTGGGCGGACGGCGCCGGAAAATCCCGGCCGCCGCCAATCGGCAGGTCGCTGCTGGAGACGCGACGCTTTTCTCCCAGCAGGCGCAACACGCGGTCGGCGGCCTCCTCCCCGAAGCGGCGGAAGGTAGTCCATTTACCGCCGACCAGACAAAGCGTGCTCCAGGCACGCGCGTGGTCAGGCGGCAGCAGCACCAGCGAATGGTTACGTGAAATCTGGCCATTTACTTTGGCCTCGCTGGCCGGCAGCGGGCGCACGCCGCAGAAGGTGTAAACCACTGCGGATGCTGGCACCACGATGTCAGGAAATACAAAGCGCAGCGACTCAAGAATGTAAGCCTGCTCTTCGGCTTCGCACACCACGCCCTCAGGGTCATCAACGCGGATATCGGTGGAGCCCACCAGCACTTTGCCGAACCAGGGAAACATAATGCACACCCGGCCTTCCTGATTTTCGAAATAGACCATTTCACCGTCCAGCATCTGTAACAGCTGGGGATGATCGAGGATCAGATGCGACCCTTTGGTGCCGCCTATCAGTCTGGTCGGTGGTGAATGCACGGCCAGCTGCTGATTCAGCTGGTCGATCCACGCGCCGCCGGCATTCACCAGCACGTGCGGCTGCAGGCTAAAGCGCTCACCGCTCAGCGTATCTTCCAGCAGCACCGTCTCGTCGCTGGCGCTGACCACCCGCAGATAATTGAGCGCCAGCGCCTCCGGGCAGGCGCGTTCCGCATCTTCAATCAACTCAAACCCGAGTCGCTCCGGCGCGCTGATCCACGCATCGTAGTAGCTGGCGCTGTATTTCACCCAGGGCGCGAAGCCAGGCCAGCGATCGCGCGTGGCGGCTTCGTTACGCAGCTGGTGGCGCGGCATAGCGCCATACTGTCGCGTGTAGAGGTCGTACAGGCTCAGGCCGGTTTTGATCAGCAGCGCGCCGCGCCGGGTGGGCTTATCGCTCAGGCGCAGGAAACGTCGCGTGGCGTTAACCAGTCCACCGCCGAGATTATCGATCGGTACGGTGGTGCGCAGCGGAAACACATAGTGCGCGGCGTTTTTCAGCAGGCGATCGCGCTCCATCACCGACTCTTTCACCAGGCCAAACTCGCCGGTTTCCAGATAGCGCAAGCCGCCGTGAATCATGCGCGATAGCGCGCCGCTGGCCGCCTGGCACCAGTCACCTTTCTCCGCCAGCACCGCAGGAATGCCCTGTAATGCCAGCTCACGAAAAGTACTGATGCCGTTGATGCCGCCGCCAACGATCAGCACCGGCAGCGAACTGCGCGCGCGCAGGCGGCTAAGCCGTTGTTCGCGGGTCAAAACCTGTTCCATTCTCAGCTCCTTGCGATGAACGCTTACTTGTCAAAGGTATAGGAGCGGGCGCAGCAAACGGCAAATCAGGTCATACAGGATGTGATTTTGTTCACTTCAAACAAGAATTGTCGGGAAGCCTGGCTGGGGTAACGATATACTGCCGGTCAGACATCATGGTTAACCTGCAGGAAAAGGAATTTTCATGTTTTCATGGGCCCGATTAAGCGCACTCGCGCTGCTGGTCAGCGGCAGTGCGCTGGCAACGACATCACCAGACAGCATCATCAAACCGCTGATGCAGCAGTATCAGATCCCCGGTATGGCGGTGGCGATTCTGCACGACGGCAAAACCGAATTTTATAACTACGGCGTGGCATCGAAAGAGAGCGGACAGCCGATCAACGAGCAGACGCTGTTTGAAATCGGCTCGCTGAGTAAAACGTTTACCGCCACCTTAGCCAGCTATGCGGCGCAGCAGAACAAACTGAAATTCAGCGACGCGGCCAGCCAGTGGCTGCCGGAACTGAAAGGCAGCGCTTTTGATCGCGTCTCGCTGCTGAATCTGGCGACGCACACTAGCGGCACGCCGCTGTTCGTACCGGATGACGTAACCAACACCCGCGAGCTGATGCGCTGGTACAAACAGTGGCAGCCAGAGGCCCAGCCGGGCACGGTGCGCGTTTATTCCAACCTCGGTATCGGTATGCTTGGCATGATTGCGGCTAAAAGTCTGCATCAGCCATTCATCAGTGCGATGGAAAAGCAGCTGCTGCCGGCGATGGGCATGACGCACAGCTATGTGCAGGTGCCTGCATCACAGATGGGGCGCTACGCCCAGGGTTATAACAAGCAGGATCGCCCGGTGCGGGTCACGCCAGGCCCGCTGGATGCGGAATCCTATGGCCTGAAATCCACCTCTGCCGATCTGATTCGCTGGCTGGCCATTCAGCTGCAGCAACAGCCGGTCGCGCCCGCATGGCAACAGGCGGTGGCCGCGACGCATCAGGGCTATTACCACACCGAGGCCGCTTTTACTCAGGCGATGATGTGGGAATATTACCCGCTGCCGGTGACTACGCAGCAGCTGGTGGATGGCAACAGCGGCGCGCGCATCATGAAGGGCATGAAAGCCACGCTGATTACGCCGCCGCAGGCTGCGCCGCAGCAGGCGTGGTATAACAAAACCGGCTCCACTAACGGATTCGCCACCTATGCGGTCTTTATTCCGTCGCAGCGGGTTGCGCTGATTATGCTGGCAAATAAGTGGTTCCCGAATGACGATCGGGTGGTGGCTGCGGAAAAAATCATCAGCAACATCGGGAAGGGCGAATGATCACCATCAGAGCGCTGCGCGCAGAAGACTTTATGCCGTGGCTGGCGCTGTGGCAGGGCTATCAGCGCTTTTATCAGACTACCATTGACGATAACACCACCGGCGAGAGCTTTCGCCGCTTGCTGTCCCGCGCGGAACCCATGCACTGTCTGGTGGCCGAGCAGGACGGCGCGATGGTCGGGCTGGTGCATTTTCTTACCCATCGCTCAACCTGGACTCAGGGCGACTACTGCTATTTGCAGGACCTCTACGTCAGCGAAGCCGCGCGCGGTCTGGGTGCCAGCAAGGCGCTGATTCTGGCGGTCTATGAACAGGCGGAGAAACTCGGCTGTTCGCGCGTTTACTGGCTGACGCAGGCGTCTAATAGCCACGCCCGGGCGCTGTACGATCGGCTGGCGCAACAAACCGACTTTGTGCAGTACCGTCATTTATTCGATCAGCCATAATTTTCCCGGGCTGTCATGGAGGACGGCCCCCGCGTGCCGGATCAAGGCGCGCTTGCGTTATTCATCCCACCGTGTCGCTCCCTGGATACTTTCAAACGAAAACCCCACAGATAAATAACTGTGATCATGTTCGCTATTTTCTGCCTGCGTGCTGTCTTTTTGTTCGCTCGATGTTATGAATGAATATGTGATGTGTTTCGAATGAAACTAAAGCGTAAACAGACGGAGTGCGAGATGAACACCACTTTTACCTCAGAACAACAACCCAACGATTTTAAACAGCATGTGCGCCTGATGAAGCAGGCGCTCAGAGCACAGATTGGCGATGTCGAAGGCCTGTTTGAGCAGGTCAGAAGTAAGATTGTCAGTGAAATCGCGGCCGCGCGCGCCGAAGAGAAGCAGCACGGAACGGCTTGGCCGCAGGTCAGCTTCGCGGATCTGGCCGCTGGCCGCATCAGCGAACAGACCAAAGATCACATCCGCCGCCGTGGCTGCGTGGTGGTAAAGCAAACCTTCAGCCGTGAGCAGGCGCTGGCGTGGGATGCTGACATGCTCAACTACCTCGACGACAATGATTTCGACCGTGTCTATCAGGGACCGGGCGACAACTTCTTTGGCAATCTCGACGCCTCGCGGCCAGAGATCTACCCCATCTACTGGAGCGATGCGCAGATGTCAGCACGCCAGAGCGAGGCCATGGCGCAAACCCAGGCGTTCCTCAATCGCCTGTGGAAATTTGAATCCGCCGGTACGCGCTGGTTTGATCCGGACGTGAGCATCATCTATCCGGATCGCATCCGTCGCCGGCTGCCGGGCACCACCTCCAGAGGGCTGGGCGCGCACACCGACTCCGGCGCGCTGGAGCGCTGGCTGTTGCCGGCCTATCAGCAGGTGTTCAGCAAGATCTTTTCTAACCAGTTCGATCAGTATGATCCGTGGGACGCGGCGCACCGCACGGCCGTGCAGGAGTATCAGTCTGGCACCACCACCAAATGTTCGGTGTTCCGCACTTTCCAGGGCTGGACCGCACTCTCTGATATGCAGCCCGGTCAGGGACTGCTGCACGTGGTGCCGGTGCCGGAAGCCATGGCTTATCTGCTGCTGCGTCCGTTACTGAAGGATGTGCCGGAAGAGGAACTGTGCGGCGTGGCGCCGGGCAAAGTGCTGCCGGTATCGGAGCGCTGGCATCCGGAATTAATTGCCGGCCTGTGTTCGATCCCGGCGCTGCAGGCGGGCGATTCGGTGTGGTGGCACTGCGACGTGATTCATGCGGTGGCGCCGGTAGAAAATCAGCAGGGCTGGGGCAACGTGATGTACATTCCCGCCGCGCCGATGTGCGATAAAAACGCCGACTATGCGCAGCAGGTGGCGCAGGCGCTGGCGACCGGTGTCTCGCCGGGCGATTTCCCCAAAGAGGATTACGAAGCCAGCTGGCGCGGCCGTTTTACGCCGCAGGATCTGAATGAAAACGGCCGGCGCAGTCTGGGATTAGCGTGATTTCTGCTAAGCTGGGCAAAAACTTTTTTACAGCAGGCTCTATGAACGCACGTCATCAGCACATTATTCAACTGGTCAGCGAGCGCGGCAGCGTCAGCGTCAATGAACTGGCGCAAACCACCGGTGTTTCGGAGGTGACGGTGCGCCAGGATTTGAACCTGCTGGAGAAGGGCGGCTTTCTGCGCCGCGTGCACGGTTCTGCCGTGGCACCGGAAAGTGATGACGTAGGCGCGCGCATGCAAACCCGCTTTGCGGTGAAAAAACGCCTGGCGGAGTACGCCGCCGGGCTGGTTAACCCCGGCGAAACGGTGTTTATTGAAGGCGGCAGCACCAATGCGCTGCTGGCGCGAGAGCTCAGCCATCGGCAGGACATCACCATCATCACCGTCAGCCATTACATCGCCGGACTGCTGCGTGAGCAGGGCGGCGATGTGATTATCCTCGGCGGGCTGTTTCAGAAAAGCAGTGAGTCAGTGGTCGGGCCGTTAACGCGGCTGTGCATTCAGCACCTCAACTTCCATAAGGCGTTTATTGGCATTGACGGCTGGGATGAGTCGACCGGTTTCACCAGCCGCGACATGCTGCGCTGCGATGTGGTGAACGCCATCATGGAAAAACCGACGCACACCGTCGCGCTCACCGACTCCTCCAAATTTGGTCAGATTCATCCCTATGCGCTGGCGCCGCTACAGCCGTTTAAGCAGGTGATTACCGACGCGGAACTCGCCGCAGGCTGGCAGCAGCAACTGCGTGCGCAGTCGCTACAGCTCAGTCTGGTTTAACCTTTATTGCGTTCAATCTATCCCTCAGGCTTAGTGTAATCAGCCATTGATTGCATCGCCGCATCTTTCATGTAATAAATAAAGTTACATGATGGCAACCGATCGGGACAATGATGACGCAAAATACCAACGATATCTTCAACGAGGAGTTTGCGCGGCAGTACGACGCGTATAACGGCAAACATCAGCCAATCGCCGATAATCTGCATCTGCTGATTTCACTGGTGCTGGACAACGCGCCGCCGCAGGCGCGGGTGCTGTGTGTGGGCGTCGGGACCGGCAGCGAAATTATCCGGCTGGCGCAGCAGCACCCGGAATGGCAGTTTACCGGTGTCGATCCTTCACCGGACATGCTGGCGGTCTGCACAGAAAAACTCAGCGCCGCCGGGATACGGGCGCGCTGCCAGCTGCATCAGGGCTACCTTAATGACGTGCCGGTTACCGCCGATTACGATGTGGTGCTTTGCCTGCTGGTGACGCATTTTATCCAGCATCCGCAGCGGGCGGGTATTTATCAGCAGATGCAGCAGCAGCTGAAACCGGGTGGACGCTTAGTGACGGCAGAAATTGCCGGCGATATGCAGGATACCGGCTTTGATGAACAACTGCTGTTCTGGAAAACCATGCATGAGAGCGCCAGCGGCAGGGCGCAAAATCTGGATGAGATGAAGCAGATGCTGACGCAGCGGCTGCTGTTGCTGCCTGCAGCCCAGACCGAAGCGCTGATGGCGCAGGCCGGGTTCACGCCGCCGCAGCGCTTCTTTCAGTCGCTGCTGATACATGGCTGGACGGCGCGCAAGCATTAAACCGCTTAATAAGGTTGAGTGAGCTGACGATTCAATAAGATAGCAGCGCCTGCGCCGTCAGCTCGTCGGTGATCAAACCGGTGACGAGTCCGCTGGCCAGCACCGCGCGGATCGCTGCCACTTTGCTCGGTCCGCCGGTCAGCGCCACGATCTCTGCGCGCTGCGCCAGATCCAGCGGCACCGACAGGGTGCGTGCCGTCAGCGAATTGTGAATCATCTGCCCGTCGGCGGCAAAAAAGTGCCCCAGCAGTTCGCCCACCGCACCGGCTTCCGACAGGGCGCGGATCTCGGCTGCATCGATCATTCCGGCTTCCACCAGCTGGGCGGCCGGTTCCACGGTGCCAATGCCCACCAGCTTCACTTCACTGTGCGCGGCCATGCTAAACACTTCGCTGACGCCACGCTGCGCCAGCAGCACATCGCGATCCTCTTCGGTGTTGGCAAAAAACGGTACCGGCATCATGTAGGCCTGCGCACCGGTTTTTTCGGCGATGCGATGCATCACGTCATGCGGATTGAGCGCGTAGTTGCGCGTCAGACAGCCGAGCAGGGAGACAAAGCGCAGGTGCGGCGCGTCGATACGTGCCAGCTGGTGAATCGCTGCCGACAGCGTCCGGCCATGGCCGAGACCCAGCGTGATTGCCGGCGTGGAGGCCAGAAGATTACGCAAATAGTCGGCACCGGCCATGCCCAGCGCGCGCACCGGCAGGCCTTCTTCACCGAGATCGGGTGCCACCTGACAAAAGTTCAGGCCGTAGCGGCTGCGCAACTGCTCTTCCAGCGTCACGCAGGCGACAATCGCGCCGTCGATGGTGACTTTCACCGCGCCTTCGGCCACCATGCGCGCAATCAGCCGATGGGTTTTCACCGACGGCAGGCCGAGCCGTTTGGCTACTTCAGCCTGCGTCAGGCCGCCAACATAGTGCAGCCAGGCCGCCCGCAGGGCCAGAGAGTCATCGCGTTCAGCGGAAGTCGGTGCGGATTTCATCGGGTTGTCCCTGTCTGGTTGAGGGGTGCTGCGGGCTGACGAAAGCCCTCAGCACGGCATGCTCACGCGAGATGCAAATCCTGCACCCCGGTATCAATATGGTCGGCCCAGAACGCCACGCTTTCGGCAATCTCCGCCACCACATTGCTGTCGGTGGGTTCGCGCTCTTTGAAGCTTAGCTCGAGGCAAATCTCGTTATCCTGCGCGCCGCCGCGCGCCAGCGCCTCAAGCAGCGGCTGCGGCTGAATGCGACCGCCGGCATTGTACTGCAATGTAAAGGGCCTGTGCCCGCCTTTATCCATCATGCTCTGCTTTATATGGATGATGGGCGAAAAGCGCGGCGCCGCTTCAGCCCACGCGTAAGGATCGTAGTCACGCGGATCGTCAGAGGTGACATCGCCATGATCGATATCCGCCATCATCCACATCGGCAGGGCAAACTGTGCCGCGCTCAGCCGCTGTTGCAGCGCCATACAGGCGGGAATGGTTTCGCCAAATTCGCGTCCGACGCTCATCGGTTCCCAGAACAGGTAACGCAGACCGGCCGCTTTGGCGTGTTCCGCCACTTCCGCCCAGCAGTCAATGGCGATGGCAATCAGCGCTTCACGCCGCGCTGCATCGTTAAAATCCCGCTGGGTGAAGATGGCAAACTGCGAGCCCACCGCGACGCCGCCCAGTTCCGCGGTGATGTCGGCAAAGGTTTTGAACCAGTCAATGTAGTAGCGACGTACCGCCGCATCCGGATGACCAAAATGGTTGAGGCGGCCATACGGGCCGGTCATGCCGGAGGTGACGCGCACGCCGGTGGCACGCAGCGCCTGCTGCATGCGGCGCGTCATGTGGGTGAGCGTGGCAGCAGGCCAGCCGGGATTGATAAACTCATGCGTCAGCTGCAGATCGCGGATGCGGATCTGCTGCGCCACGGTGTGAATTAAATCGCCGGGATCGGCGAAGCGGTTCACCAGCGGATTGGTATTCAGCGAAAGCGTTAATGGCATGCGGCACCTCTCAGCCAGCGTGGGCGCGCAGCGGCGCGGCAGGGTGGAAAGTCTGTTCAAACCACTGGCTGAACGCGGTGCGCTGTGCAGCGCTCAGGTGCAGCTGATGTTTGGTGCGACGCCAGAGAATGTCTTCCGGCTGCTGCGCCCATTCGTACTGCACCAGGTAACGCACCTCGGCCTCATACAGCTGGCCGCCAAAATGCTCACCGAGATCGCTCAGCGAACCGGCGGTGCCCAGCAGCGTGCTCATACGCGCACCGTACAGTCGCGCATAGTGCTTGCGCAGCGGCTGCGGCAGCCACGGCCAGCGCGTTTTGATCTCCTCCAGGAAGCTGTCAAAATCGGCATGGGCGATCTCGCCGCCCGGCAGCGTGGCGCTGCGCGTCCAGTCCGCGCCCATGTTGGGGAAAAACGGCGCCAGCTGTTGCAGCGCATGCTCGGCCAGCTTGCGGAACGTGGTAATTTTGCCGCCGAACACGTGCAGTAGCGGGGCATCCTGTTGATTATCCAGGTCGAACACATAATCCCGCGTCACCGCCGAGGGGTTGCCTTTGCCGTCGTCAAACAGCGGCCGTACGCCGGAGAAGCGGGTAATCACATCGCTGGCGCGCAGCTTAACCTTGAAGTAGCGATTCACCACGTCAATCAGGTACTGCTGCTCGCTATCATCCGCACTGACATCTTCCGCTTTGCCCTGCCAGGGAATGTCGGTGGTGCCGATTAACGCTTTATCACCCTCATAGGGATTGATAAAAATCACCCGCTTGTCGGTGTTTTGCACCAGATAGGCCTGCTGGCCCTCCCAGAATTTCGGCACGATGAGGTGCGAGCCTTTCACCAGCCGCACGCTGCGCTGGCTTTGCGTATGGCTAACCTGATTGACGATATCCAGCACCCACGGCCCGGCGGCATTTACCAGCGCGCGGGCGAACACCGTGCGCTGCGCGCCGCTGGCCTGATCCTGCAGGGTAATCTGCCATTTGCCCGGCAGACGCTGTGCTGCCACGCAGCGGGTGCGCGGCAGAATGGTGGCGCCGCGCTCGGCGGCATCCAGCGCATTGAGTGTCACCAGCCGGGCATCGTCCACCCAGCAATCGGAGTACTCAAAGCCTTTCTGGTAGCTGTCCAGCAGCGGTGCGCCTTCAGGATCGCGCGTCAGATCGAGCACGCGCGTGCCCGGCAGTTTTTTGCGTCCGCCAAGGTGGTCATACAGGAACAGCCCCAGCCGCACCAGCCACGCCGGACGATCGGACGGGCTGTGCGGCAGCACAAAGCGCATCGGCCAGATAATGTGCGGCGCCGCGTTCAGCAGCACCTCGCGTTCAATCAGCGCCTCGCGCACCAGGCGGAATTCGTAGTACTCCAGATAGCGCAGGCCGCCGTGCACCAGTTTACCGGAGCGCGAGGAGGTGCCTGCGGCAAGATCGTCCTTTTCACACATCATCACCGACAGCCCGCGCCCGGCGGCATCGCGCGCGATACCAGCACCGTTAATGCCACCGCCGATCACAAACAGATCCAACGTGTTGTCACTCATGCGTTACTCCTTAAAACTGTTTAATGCCTGCCAGGCGGCAGGAAGATCGCGGCGGATCTGCTGATACTGGGGGAACAGCTGCTGGTAGCGCTGCATCAGCGCAGGCGACGGTGCTTCGGCGTCGTCCAGCAGCGGACGCACCCAGCGTTCAACGCAGTGCGCCATGTCCGGATACGCGCCAATCGCCACCGCCGCCATCATGGCCGCGCCTGCAGCGCCGGCTTCTTCGCGCTGGCTGATGCGCACCGGCGCGCCGATGCAGGCGGCAAGAATCTGCCTGAGCGGCTGCGATCGCACCGCACCGCCGGTAAGGCGAATTTCTCCCGGCAGCGTGGCGCCCATCGCCTGATAACAGTCGCGTGCCGCCATGCCGATGCCTTCAATCACGCCGCGCACCAGGTCGCCAAAGTTGTGCTGGTAGTTGAGGCCGGTGAAACTGGCGCGCGCGTCGGCGTTAACAAACGGTCCGCGCTCACCGGCCAGCGAAATGTAAGGATGGAACAGCAGGGTGCCCGGCTGCGCGTCGTTGAGCCAGCGATCGATCTGCTGCACCAGCCGCGCATGATCGGTTTCACAACCAAAACTGCTCAGCAGATCGCTGGCCACGTTCAGCAGCCAGTCGAGATTGAGCGTGGAGGCCATGTTGGTTTGTACCTGAGTGACATAACCTGGCCACGGCAGCGGGATCACGTAGCCGGTTTGCGCCGGGTTGAGCCATACCTCGTCAATGGTGACGCTGCGCAGATGCACGCCGGTTGAGCCGACAATCGAACAGGCGGTATTGGCTTCACCGGTGTGCACCCCGGCACCGAGCGCGGTCATCGCCATATCGACATAGCCGAGACACACCGGCGTGCCAGCCAGCAGGCCGGTTTGCCGGGCGGCGTCAGCGGTGAGGCCATGGGTGATTTGCGTACCGTCGATAATCTCCGGCAGCAGGTGGCGCCGGTGGTTAAGCCCCAGCGCGTCAATCACCGTATCGTCATAGCGCTGGTGGCGATAGTTGCCAAAGGTAAAGCTGGCTTCAGACGGATCGGTGGCGCGCACACCGGTCAGATTGAGATAGAGCCAGTCCTTGCAGTGCAGTGCCACTTCGGCGCGCGCCAGCAGTTCGGGATAGTGCTGGTCCATGTGCGCCAGCTGCGCACCCTGCTGGCAGGTGTTAAGACCGGTGCCGGTGGCCTGAAAGCGTGCGGCGGCCAGCGGCTGCTGATTGAGTTTTTCCACCGTGGCGGCGGCGCGGGCATCCAGCCAGATCCACGCATCATCCACCGGCTGATTATCAGCACCGACCAGCCAGCTGCCATCGCCCTGGGCGGTCACCGCCACGGCCACCACGCGCGCCGCCAGATTCTCCACCCGATCGCCGAGCTTGTGAATCGCACTGACCGCATCCTGCCAGGTTTGCGTCATTGACTGCTGGGCGGCACCGCCTGCGCTGCGATAATAGCGATTGCGCGCCGACGCGCACGCCAGCTGGTTACCTTCCAGATCAAACGCCACCGCTTTAACCACCGAGGTGCCGGAATCCAGACCCAGAATGATATCGCCACTCTCCACATACACCTCCGTTCGCTGCTCCCGGTGCGGGAACCCCTGTTTGGTTTATCCGCAGCCTTGTTAATGAGCTGTGATGATTTTGCTAAATAATGTCTTACACCACTTCTCATGGAGATAACATATCTGATGTATTATTTTTCTCAAAAAAGAATAAATTTCACTCCGGATGGCGAGTACGATCACAAAATTAGTGGGGGTTGCGGATGCACCTGAACACTGTGAAAGGTTTTTAATGATTGTATTAAAGGGGTTTTTAAACGGATTTGGGGTGATTGCAGGCAAATAAGCGATCCAGATCGCGCTGTGCGAAAAATTTCGCGCCACCTGTTGACAATTTAGTCACAACAGCACAATTCTCATCACACAAGTTATCACATTTATAACATTGCACGGCGATGAATATCGTCGCTGTTCACCCTGAGAGGTCACGTTATGTCCGAGGTCTCAATCTTAACGCAGCAGCTGGCACGCAAACGTCGGCGGCGCTACACGCTCAGCGGCGTGGTGATCGTGGCGCTGGTAGCCGCCATGGCGCTGGATACCAAAGTGGTGCGCATCGGTTCGGCGGACGACGCGCGTCAGCAGGGCTTCTCCGCAGACAGCTACGGGCAAAAAACCTTTCCCGGCATCCAGCAGGATGTTGAAGCGCGCGCGGTGGATGCCGCCACGCTTGCGGCCGCACTGAACAGCGATCGGCAGCAGGCGGTGGCCAGATACGGTGTCGGCTCGCCGCTGCCGGTGCTGCCGGTCAAACTGCAGGGCGTGGTGCAGCCGGGGCAGATGGGTGTTTTCCCGTTACAGGTCGCCGGTCTGCCGGCGGGCACGCAGCTGCGGTTGCAAACCGGCCCGGCGATTACCGGCACCGATCTGCGTGATGCCAGCGGCAAAATTCAGTTTGGTGATTTTACTAATCAGATCGAATACCAGAACGCCGGGGCGGCGATTAACCGTGCCATGAAAGCGGCGGTGCTGGAGAAACTAGACCGCGACGCGCTGCCGGGCAAAACCGTGCAGGTGGTCGGCGTGTTCCGTCTGCTCAGTCCAACCAACTGGCTGATTACGCCGGTGCGCGTGGAGGTGCAATGAAACCGTTCAACGTCAACCCGGCGCTGCTGAAAGGAGAAGTGATTCTGCAGGCGCGCAACGTCAGCAAAGTATATGGCTCCACCCATGCGCTGAAAGGCGTCAATTTTGAAATCCGCCGCGGCGAAGTTACCACGCTGTTTGGTGAAAACGGCGCCGGTAAATCGACGCTGATGAAAATTCTTTCTGGCGTGATTACGCCAACATCCGGGGAAATTCTGTTAAACGGCGAAGCAAAGGTGTTCCGTTCGGCCACCGAGGCGCGCGACTGTGGTATCTCGATTATTCATCAGGAGCTGAATCTCGCGCCCAACATGAACGTGCGCGACAACATTTTTATGGGGCGCGAAATCATGCGGCCCGGCGGGGTGGATTACGCCGAAGAGGCGCGGCTGACCCGCCATCTGATGGCGGCGCTGGAGGAGGATATTGATCCGCTGACGCCGGTGGAGAACCTGCGTCTCGGGCAGCAGCAGATTGTGGAAATCGCCCGCGCGCTGTCGGTGAATTCACAAATCCTGATCATGGATGAACCGACCTCGGCGCTCAGCGCGGCGGAAGTGGCTGTGCTGTTTCAGGTCATCCGCGATCTGACCAGTCAGGGCGTGGCGATTGTGTATATCTCACACCATCTGGAGGAAGCACTGGAGATCACCGATCGCGCTGTGGTGCTGCGTGACGGCGTGATGACCGCTTATGCCCGGCGCGACGAGATCGACCTCGAATGGATCGTGCGCAACATGGTGGGAGAGCACTTCGACCTCGGTTCACCGCCCGGCGGCTATGCCTTCGGCGGTGACGCGCTGACGGTGCAGGCGTTAACCGTGAAAAGCAAAACCGGCATCCGGCTGGTGGATCAGCTGTCGCTGACGGTGCAGGCAGGTGAGATTGTCTGCATTTATGGCCTGATGGGCGCGGGGCGCACCGAGCTGCTGGAGTGTCTCGCCGGACGGCTGAAGCAGAGCAGCGGGCACATCCTGCTGCAGGATACCGAGATCTCCGCGCTGTCGCTGTCGCAGCGCATCAAAATGGGGCTGGCGCTGGTCCCGGAGGATCGTCAGCGCGACGGGCTGGTGCAGACCATGACGGTGGGCGAAAACCTGTCGCTGGCCAGCATCAGCGAGTTTGTACGCGGGCTGGTGCTGTCAACGCGACGGGAGAAACAGCTGATTAGTGACAGCATTCGTAACGTGACGGTCAAGACTGCCGGCGGTGAGGCGGCTATCGGTTCCCTGTCCGGCGGCAATCAGCAAAAGGTGGTGATCGGCAAAATGCTCGCCACCCGACCCAAAGTGATTCTGCTGGATGAACCGAGCCGCGGCATCGATATCGGTGCCAAAGCCGAAGTGTTTCGTCTGCTGGCGGAGAACGCCAGCAAAGGGCTGGCGGTGGTTTACACCACCTCAGAAGTGGGCGAGTGCCTGAGTATCGCGCACCGCATCGTGGTGATGAGCAAAGGGCGCATCTCGGCCATCTTCGACGCCAGCGTGAGCAAAGAACGCATTATGGCCGCTTCGGGCGAGTCTCTGGTGGCATGACATGAAAAACGGAGCAAACGGTATGACTGACAGAACCCAAACGCTGGATAGCGCACCGCGGGTGGCGAAACAGGCCAGCAGCAAGCGCCTCAATCTGGCGCGGCTGCTGCTGGAAGGGCGTGCTTTTATTGCGCTGCTGGTGATTATCGCCACTTTCTCCCTGCTATCGCCCAACTACTTTACCGGCGCGAACTTCCTCACCATGGCATCGCATGTGGCCATCTTCGGTTTGCCGGCGATCGGTATGCTGCTGGTGATCCTTAACGGCGGGATTGATTTGTCAGTCGGCTCGACGCTGGGACTGGCCGGAGTGATGGCCGGCTTTATGATGCAGGGCATCAACCTTGAAGCGCTGGGCGTGGTGCTCTATCTGCCGGTGTGGGCGGTGGCAATTCTGACGCTGGTGCTGGGTGCGCTGGTGGGACTGGTCAACGGCGTGCTGATTGCGATTTTTCGCGTCCCGGCGTTTGTCGCCACGCTCGGCACCATGTATGTGGCGCGCGGTATCGCGCTGCTGATCACCAACGGTCTGACCTACAACAAACTCTCCGGCAGCGAAGCGCTGGGCAATACCGGTTTTGACTGGCTCGGTTTTAATCGCCTGTTCAACATCCCGGTCGGCGTGCTGGTGCTCGGCGCAGTGGCGCTGGCCTGCGGTTTCCTGCTGAGTCGCTCGGCGTTTGGCCGCTGGCTGTATGCCTCGGGCGGTAACGAGCGCGCCGCCGATCTCTCCGGCGTGCCGGTAAAACGCATCAAAATCAGCGTCTACGTGCTGTCGGGTATCTGCGCGGCGATGGCCGGGCTGGTGCTCTCTTCGCAGCTGACCTCCGCCGGTCCGACCGCAGGCACCACCTACGAGCTGACCGCCATTGCTGCGGTGGTGATTGGCGGTGCGGCGCTGACCGGAGGACGCGGTAACGTGCGCGGCACGCTGCTGGGCGCGTTCGTGATTGGCTTTCTCTCTGATGGCTTAGTGATTATCGGCGTTTCTGCCTACTGGCAGACGGTGTTCACTGGCGCCGTGATTGTGCTGGCGGTATTGCTCAACACCCTGCAATACGGCCGGCGCGGTCGCTAACCCTGTGCGCGCTGGCAGGCTGGCGCGCGAGTAACCGTAAAACAAACCTGTACCCTAATAATAACGGAGCACCTATGTTCACTAAACGTCTGTTTATCGCCGCCGCCGCGATGGCCATCTCCACCTTTGCCTTACCTAGCTGGGCCAACAACGGCCTGATGACCATCATCGTCAACGATCCCTCCAACCCATACTGGCTGACTGAGGGCCAGGTCGCGCAGAAGGCGGCGGAGAAGCTGGGCTACAGTGCCAAAGTCAGCGCGCACAAAGGGGATACCAACACCGAAAGCCAGCTGATTGATACGGCGATCACCAATAAATCGAAGGCGATCATTCTCGATCCGGCTAACGCCGACGGCTCGATCGGCTCGGTAAAGAAAGCCATCGCCGCCAATATTCCGGTGTTCGTGATCAATGCCGAACTGAACCAGAGCGGGCTGGCTAAAGCGCAGCTGGTGTCGAATAACGCGCAGGGCGCGGCAGTAGGCGCGATGGAGTGGGTGAAGCAGGTGGGTGACAGCGCCAGCTATGTCGAGCTGGTGGGACCGCCGTCGGATAACAACGCCGCCACGCGCGCCAACGGTTTCGATACCGTGCTGTCTCAGTACCCGACGCTGAAGAAAGTCGGCCAGGAAGTGGCGAACTGGGATCGCACCCAGGGCTTTAATAAAATGCAGTCGCTGCTGCAGGCTAATCCGAACATCAAAGGGGTGATCAGCGGTAACGATGAGATGGCGCTGGGTGCTATCGCTGCGCTGAAGGAAGCCGGCAAACTCAGTCAGGTGAAAGTGGGTGGGTTTGACGGTTCACCGGATGCGGTCGACGCGGTTAAAGCCGGCACGCTGGCCTATACCGTGATGCAGCCGGTAGCGCAGTTCGCACAGAAGGCGGTAGAGCAGGCGGACACTTTCCTCAAAACTGGCAAAACCGGGGTGGCACAGGAGAAGCAACTGTTTGACTGTATTCTGATCACTAAAGACAACGCCGGTGATTTCGTTTCGCCGTTTGTCCTGAAGCAGTAAGTCAGATTACCGATGGCGGCATTTTGGCCGTCATCGGTTGCCTGCTGCGCGCCTGATTTGCAAAAGAAACGTTTACGCGCTGTAATCAAAGCCGAAACTGCATTTCCGCTTCACTTTCCGGACGAAACATGGCGCATAACCCGCAAGAGACCTCCGCTGGTCACTTCCTGAATGAAACCTTACCGGGCGACAGCCGTCAGGCGCGTCAGCTGGCACGACGCCAGCTCATAGCCGAAGCCGTGATGGCCGAAGGCGCGGTGCGTATCGAAGATATTACTGAGCGCTTCGGGATCAGCCTGATGACCGCCCATCGCGATATTGATGAGATGGTCGAGCGCGGGCTGCTGCATAAATCACGCGGCGTGGTCTCTGCCACACCAACCAGCCTGGTGGAATCCAGCGATCTCTACCGTGCCACGCGCCAGCTGGAAGAGAAGCAGGCAATTGCCGAAGTGGCCGCTGGCTACCTTGAACCCGGCCAGGCGCTGTTTCTTGATGATTCCACCACCGTGCTGCAGATGGCGCGGCTGCTGCCGGCCAAAGCGCCGCTCACGGTGATCACCAACTCGCTGACGTTAATGAATGAATTACGTAACGGTCGCGATATCACTCTGATGGGTCTCGGCGGCCAGTTTCATCACTGGTGTAACGCCTTTATGGGGCGCATGACGCGTGACGAAATCGCCAGCCTGCGCGCCGATGTGTTTTTTGTCAGCATGTCGGCGATTATCGATGATGCGGTGTTTCATCAGTCCGCCGAGACGGTGGAAACCAAGCGCGCGATGTTCGAGGCGGCGCAGAAGCGCATCCTGATGATGGATAACACCAAGTTTGAGCGGCGCGCGCTGCATCGCTTTGCTCACCTGAGCGAGTTTGATGTGGTGATTGTTAATCAGGGCACGCCGGTGCCGGTGCTGCGTCGCCTGCAGGAGCTGGGGGTGAATGTGGTGGTGGCACCGATGAAAACCGGGCAGAGACGCACAGAGGCGTAATGCCCGGCTCGCGCCTTAGCCAAGGCCGATGAAGAAGCCGGCAATGGTGGCGCTCATCAGATTGGAGAGCGTTGCGGCGATCAGCGCGCGCAGGCCCAGCCGCGCGATTTCCGGGGTGCGCTCTGGTGCGACGGCAGAAAAGGCGCCGACCACCACGCCAATCGAACCAAAGTTAGCAAAGCCGCACAGGGCGAACGAGACGATGGCGATGGTTTTGCCGTCGAGCGCGCCCGCCTGATGCAGATAAGGTGAAAAGCTGATGTAGGCAACAAACTCGTTCACCACCAGTTTCTGACCTATCAGACTGCCCGCCAGCGCCGCATCGTGCCACGCCACGCCCATCAGCCACGCCAGCGGGGCCAGCGCGAAGCCGAGTATTCCCTGCAGGCTGATGTCGCCGTGACCAAACCAGCCGCCGATGCCGCCAAGTATGCCGTTGAGCATCGCGATGATACCGACAAACGCCATCACCACCGTCGCCAGACCGGCGGCTATTTTCATCCCGGTAATCGCTCCGCTGGCGGCGGCTTCAATCAGGCTGCGTGACGGCGTGTCGCTAAACGACAGGTGGGTAAAAGTCACCTGCGATGCTTCCGTTGCCGGACTGAGCAGCCGGGCGAACAGAATGCCGCCAGGAATGGCCATCAGCGAGGCGGCCAGCAGATATTCAATCGGTACCCCCAGCCCGGCATAGCCGAGCATAGTGGAACCGGCTATTGAAGCCATGCCGCTGCAGATGGCGGTGAACAGTTCGTTGCGATTGAGACGGTTGACGAAGGGTTTGACGATGGCCGGGATCTCATTCTGCCCGAGGAAAATGGTGGTGACCGCCACGAAGGATTCGATCTTACTGATGTTGAGCGCGCGCTGAAAGATGCCGCCCAGCAGGCGAATGATGGCGCCCATCACGCCAATATAGTAGAGCACGCTAACCAGCGCGGTGATAAAGATGATGGCCGGCAGAACGTGAAAAGCGAATACAAAGCCGGCGCCGTTAAACACCTTGTCCATTTGCGGTCCGGCCAGCGCGCCAAACAGAAACGCGCTGCCCGCATCACTGTAAGCCAGCGCCTGATGCACGCCGCTGGCGACTTTTTCCGCCAGCCATTTGCCCGGCGGCAAATAGAGGATCGCGCCGCCGAGGGCAATCTGAATCAGTAACGCGGCACCGGTGGTGCGCAGACTGATGTGTTTTTTATTTACTGACAGCAGAAACGCGATCGCCAGTAATACCACCATACCCAGAACACTTCTCATTATATCCATCATGATATTTCCTGATGTCAGCCTGGTGAGGTTGCATAGCGGTATGGGCGACCACTTTCTGCCCATATTGTGGGGTTAAAGGATTAGCGGTACCTGCGCACGCAGTCTTCGACTAAATCCCAGAACCAGGCGGTATCCAGCGTGATGCCCACTTTGGTGTTTGCCGGTTTCCCCAGCACACCCAGCGCATCACACACCGTGCGGCCATAGCAGGGACCGCTGTTGACATCGATTTCGACAAACATCGGCTGAACGTTGAAGGCATCCGGATTAATCAGATAGGCGACGCAGGTGGCGTCATGCACCGGGCCGCCCGCCAGACCGTAATTGTCGTGCTGGGTTTTCAGCGTAAAATTCATCATATCGCTGAACAGCTTGCCGGCAGGGCCGCCAGCCTTTTCCATGCGGGTAATGATGTCCGGCGTGCACACCGTCTGGTGCGTTAAGTCGAGGCCCATCATCACCAGCGGGGCGCCGGCGGTAAATACCACGCGCGCGGCTTCCGGGTCGGCAAAAATATTAAACTCCGCCGACGGGGTAAAATTACCGGTGCCGCAAGCGCCGCCCATCAGCACAATTTCACGGATTTTAGGAATGATTTTCGGCTGCATGCGCATCGCTACTGCAATATTAGTGAGCGGGCCGACCGGCACCAGCGTGATATCCCCGTCGCTGTTCATCAGCGTATCGATAATAAAGTTCACCGCGTGCTTTGTTTCCGCCTTACGCGTCAGCGGGCCGAACACCGGGCCGTCAAGACCGGTTTCGCCGTGAATATTATCGGCGACGATCTGCTGGCGCATAATCGGCTGCGGCATGCCGGCATAAACTGGCGTGTCAATATTTAGTGTCTGGCAAACGTTCAGGCCATTAACCAGCGTTTTGTCCAGAATTTGATTGCCCGCCACGATACTGATGCCGAGCAGTTCTATCGAAGGATGTTTCGCGGCCAGCATGATGGCGATGGCATCATCATGACCGGGATCACAGTCCAGAATAATTTTACGTGCTGTCATGGTTTACTCCTCAGCTTCTTTATTTATCACCTTAATTTCATTGCAGAAATTTTCCGGTGCGGTAGGGTAGAGGCCTTCACCTTAGCAGCGGCGTGACACGCCAGAGTATGAGAAATCTCATAGTGGACATCGAATGATGAAAGAAATAAATAATGACGCGCTGAAGCAACAGTTAATAATGGCGTCCGGCTATTGCGATAAATTTTCAGCCGATGTGATCCCGCACACACATTTATTTCATATTCTTGCCGGGGACTATATTGTGCGTGAGGGGGCTCTGCCGGCGTATATGTTTTATCTGGCGCGCGGTCGCACCAAACTGTATGTCACGCTGGCCAATGGCCGTATTTCGCTGGTGGATTTCTTTAATGCGCCCTGTTTTATTGGCGAGATTGAAGTGCTGGATGAAACGCATGCTTCACGCGCGGTGCAGGCGATTGAAGCCTGCTGGTGCCTGGCGCTGCCGGTGAAAACCTGCCGCACGCTATTGTTAAATGATGCGCAGTTCCTGCGCCACGCCTGCCTTGGCCTGGTGAAAAAGAATTTCCGCAATATTGTCACCTCAACGCGCAATCAGGCGTTTCCGCTGGTTAACCGGCTGGCGGCCTTTATCCTGCTGACTCAGCATGACGGTGTGTATAAAGAGAAGCATACGCAGGTAGCGGAGTACCTTGGCGTGACCTATCGCCACCTGCTGTATGTGTTTGCGCAGTTCAGCGCAGAAGGGGTGCTGCGTAAGCAGCAGGGGGGTTATGCGATCGGTAACCGCGCGGCGCTGACGGCCTTAGCCGAAGAGATGGAACCCGGCGCAGCGCTGCCGGGTCACTGAGGTTTATGCGCCCTGGCGGGTGGCCGCCAGCACGATTTCCCGCACGCAGACCGACTGCGGCTGCGAATAGGCGTAATCGATGGCGCTGGCCACATCGTCTGCGCTGAGCACCTTGCCGCCCATTTCGGCTTTCCACGCGTGATAACTGTCCTTAATTGCTTCGCTGGTGGTGTGGCTCAACAGTTCAGTTTCAACAGCGCCGGGTGCGATGACGATCACGCGTACATTGTGCGGCGACAGCTCTTCGCGCAGGTTCTCTGACATGCCATGCACAGCGAATTTAGTGCCAACATACACTGCGTGATTAGGAAACGTCTTCCGTCCGGCCACTGAGCTGATATTAATGATCGTGCCGCTTTTACGGTCAATCATGCCTGCGGTGACCGCCTGCACGCCATTGAGCAGGCCTTTCACGTTGACGTCGAACATCTTATCCCATTCGCTGGCATCCTGTTGTTCAATCGCGCCGAGCAGCATCACGCCCGCATTGTTAATTAGCGCATCGACCGGGCCAAACTGCTGCTCAGCATCCTGCACTGCGGCGGTAAATGCGTGGCGATCGGTCACATCAACCGCGCGGCACAGGGCGTTGGGCAGGTTCAGTGCCGTCATACGATCGATACGGCGAGCCAGCAGCAGCAGGGCATGTCCACGCGCCGAAAGCAGTTTCGCCGTGGCAAGACCGATACCGGAGCTGGCGCCGGTGATAACGATTAAGGGTTTAACATTCTGCGTCATAATGACTTCCTCATAGATAAAATTAATGGCGAAGCTGAGGCGTGCACTTTAAATCGCGTGGCAATTGGTGAAAAATGGTTTTTTTCTTTCGCCGATATAATGATTTTCTATGGATAAGCGACAGCTAAAAGCTTTTATCTGCGTGTTTGAGGAGCGCAACATCACGCGCGCCGCACAGTTACTCAATCTGACGCAGCCCGCGCTCTCGGCCACGATCAAGCTACTGGAAGAGGAGCTGGCCACCACGCTTTTTATCCGCAGGCCGCGCGGCGTGGAGGTCACGGAGGACGCTCGTGTCCTTTATCCGCAGGCGCGCAAGATGCTCAGCGATATGCAGGCGCTGGTCACACGCTTTCGGCAGCCGTCGGATTGCCTGCCGCTGAAGATTGGCGTCGAAGGGGATGTCGCCCCCGCCCAGCTGGCGCAACTGCTGACGGCCATCCGGCAACATTTTCCCACGGTGCTGCTTAACGTCGAGCCCGGTTGCGTGGGCGATATCCGGCTGGCGTGTGAAAGACTGCGCTGCGAAGACGAGCTGTTTATGCCGCTGTTTGAAGAGCACTACGTGCTGGCGTATCCCGCCAGTCATGCGCTAAATCAGCTGGAAACGCTGACCCATGATCAGTTGCATCCGCTGTCGTGGGTGATGGTGCCGACTGATGAGTCACATCAGCGGCTGCTGCCGTTTTACGGTGCGGGTGCGGCAGCGGCCAACGCCGGCAGCTACGCGCTGGCGCTGGATCTGGCGGAAGCCGGCTTTGGCGTCACCATTGCGCCGGCGCCGCTGGTTGCCGCGCGGCATCGCCTGGCCTGGCGCGCTTTACCCGGTCAGCCGCTGATGCGGCGTGTCGGCATTTGCTATGCGGTTCAGGCGCAGGCCAATCCGGCGGTAGAACGGCTGCTGGCGCACTTCAGCCACGGCGCGCCTTTGCGTACTTCGTGATAGATCCGGTACGCTGCCGGGCGCACCGGTTCAAAGCAGATTAGCGCGGGTTCATCATGTCAAATATGGCGTCAAAATTGCCGTCGCGTTCGGCCCAGCGCCGCGTATAGTCGCGCTCCAGCAGCAGTTCGCCGCGCGCGACCGGACCATTTTCCAGCATCTGCAGAATCTGCGCGATATAGTCTTCCAGCGGCATGGCACGGGGATCGCTGAGCTGGTGATCACCGGTCAGCGCCGTCTGTAGATATGGCGGCAGCATTTCCAGCACCTCAACCGGGGTATTACGCAGCTGATGACGCAGCGAAACCAGCCAGGAATGCAGAAAGGCTTTGCTGGCGCAGTAGGTGGGAAAACTGGCCAGCGGCATGAAGGCCAGCGCGGAACTGGTTGCCATCAGCGTGGCCTGCGGCTGACGGCGCAGCAGCGGCAAAAACGCGGCGGTGACGCGAATCACACCGAGGATGTTGGTCATCACGATTTGCTCAGCAATATCACTGGTCCATTCGTCTGTCGTCACCGTTTCCGGCTGCGAGATACCGGCGTTGGCGATCAGCACGTTGATATGCGGGAACTGCGCGTGAATCGCCGCAGAACAGCGGGCGAGGGCGGTGGTGTCATTAACGTCCAGAGCAAAGCCGGTAATGGCCGGGCGCTGGGCGGTGATCTCATCGAGCAGCGCCTGACGTCTGCCGGTGATAATGACGCGGTTACCGCGATCGTGAAAAACCTCGGCCATGCGGCGGCCAATACCGCTGGTTGCGCCGGTGATGAGCAGGGTGTTGTTGGTCAGTTTCATAGTGTGCCTTGTCAGTCAGAGAATGAAAGGCCACGTGCAGTGATGCACTGCTAGCGATCCCGTGAAACAGGATGCGTAGAAAGCGTGAACGATGCCGTGGCGCTGTTCCGGTTTTCCTCTGCGCAGAGGCCCATTCCGGTTCAGGGCGCGTTGGATGACGGTAACGCCTACGGCAAGTCAGAAGTGAGATGCGCGCTTACTATATAGCGAGCCGGGGAGGGATGTCTATCCTGTCGTCCTGTTCCTGCAGACTGTGGCGTTTCGTTTTCTGACCATGATCAGTTATGCTGATTTGTATTAAAAATCATAAAGGAATTATAAAGTGCGCACCCGCGATTCGGCTCGTTTGCTTATTATAAATCCCCTTAATCAGGTTTTATTATTCTGGTTTAAGCATAAAAATAATGCCCTGTCAGGCAGAGAATACTGGGCTACACCCGGTGGAGGCGTTGAACCGGGAGAGACTTTTGAACAGGCAGCTATCAGAGAGCTCAGAGAAGAAACAGGCTTTTATGTCGATGATGTGGGTCAGCCGTTAACTGAGCGCATTTTTGAAATGACGCTTCCCAGCGGTGAGGTGGTTTTGGCAAATGAACGATTTTATTTAATTAAAGTTGGAGATGAAGATATCTGTACCAGTGGTTGGACTGAAAATGAAAAGTCAGTCATTGATAGTTATCACTGGTGGGATCTTACTGAGCTGCGAAACACTCGCGACGTCGTTTATCCAATAAATATTGCTGATCTCTGCACATTGCCGGATTAATTACGCGACGTGTCATAGCGTTGAGCGTATGAATCTATCATTGCCGCTTTCAAATGGAATCTTATTGCAGGTGATCAGAGTATGTTCAGTGGAGCCGACACATGCTTAGGAAAGCAAAGTTTGAAGCATGGACTCTGGGTTGAACCTGATGGATGCCAGGCTTTTTGTCTAAAAGGTATTCACGGAAATGCATGCAGAAATTATTCAGGTATTTCAGGATTTTCAGCAGGTAGCCTAAGCGGCCAGGTCAGCTTTGACTCTATAATCAAATGGCGCATAATGTATATTATGTTAAATAAGATATCTAGTCACGTATCGTAACCCTTCAGTTCGCCCTTCACGCCTCTTACCAGGCCCACAACTCATTTCATCACGGCGACAGTGAAAACTTATCCTACCGGTCCGTTTGATGGACACCATGGCGTTATCCTGGTGCGCATCAATGCGCACCCTACAATTGTAGGGTCGCCATTCATGGCGACCGAACCCGGCGCCGTCAGCGGATTGCCACCCTCATTTATCTTTAAAATAATCTTCCGGCATTTGTCCCGGCGGCATGTTGATTACGGCATCATTATCCGGACCTTCATTCTTCATGTAGGTCACTTTGGCAAACTCAGGAATCACTACGTACGGATACGCTGGCCCTTCATCACGGAAACGATGCATATCTTCGATAAATTCATTCTGATAGCAGATGGTTTTTTCCGGATGCTGTCCTTCGCCGGCAATCCACTGCGGGAAAAAGATGGTGCCGTGAATCACCTTGCGGTTGATATCAAACAGCAGACTGACGCAGGTGCCGGTCGGCTCGTGCCAGTCGACTTTATAAATGCCCGGTGCAAACTGCACCGCATTCATGCTTTGATTGGTCACCCAACGGCCACCAACCAATCCCTGATGGATACGATAATCACAGGTCGTCGCGTTGCGCGCGTACCACTCATATTTCCAGCCATTATCATAGGTATAAACGAAATGTGTCCCGACAAACGCAGACAAATCTTTGGAAAATTCATCCGTTATCATGGTGTTATCCATTATTTTACCTCATCAGCAGTTTGTTGAAGCAGGAATAGTAAGTTATAGCGCCTGTGAGAAAACCAGACGGCAAATTAACAAAAAAATCCGCTTCCTGAGCGTGCTGCCGGCTTGACAGCGCCCGTCCCCTGCTCTTTTATCTCCTCTGCACGCCGGGCCAGCTGTCGCTGTTACATTCTGAAGGCGTCGTCTGGTCGTTTTCCTGCTAAATCTCGCTGCAATCTTTGCAACAGCGAGGTCAAACGTTCGGCGATGTAATCGGTAAATTCTGCACGTCCCAGCGTTCTGGCAAATACCTGCTGGGGTATGAAACGGCGCATCTCGTTGTAAAAACGTCCGTCTTTGACGATGTTTTCGATACCAGCCAGTCGTTGTTTTAATAACTTTTCATAGTCAGGAATCCGGTAATCCTCGATTTTTTGCCGAATCCAGCCCACATCATACGCAGCGCCTTGCTGCATCAGCCACGGTAAATCCCAGACATCGCGATAACGAAGATATTTGGTGGTCGCAACCAGAGAAATAAGCTTATCACTCATGATTTCGTCGAGACTTTCACACATCACCAGCGTATCGCTGTAGCCATCCGGCAACACCGGATAATTGCGGCTCAGCGGCAACGGTTTGCGACTGTAAGCGGGAATATTAGCAACTTCGACTTTGATGGGTTGCTTAGGCATATCGCGTTTTTCGGGTGCTGTCGTCACGGAGACCTGCCATTTATCGACCCTAGTCTCTTCATAGCCGGGCTGGCGGCGAAGTTCTGCCGGCTCTTTGACCGTAACTTCTAAACCGTAACGCGTGCCGAGATAATCTTCGATACAGACCTTCATGTTTTTTAAATCTGCACCGGAAAAGTTGATGCCGCCGGCGAAATCCAGATCCTCGCTAAACCGATTGCAGTCATAACATAGCCGCAAAGAGGTACCGCCCTGGAACGTCAGATTTTGCAGCAGACCCGCTTTATCCAGACAGTAAAGGATGTCGTAGTGTAAAAGCTCTTTTTCCACTACGTTACGCATACCCTCGAGTTGCGCTGAAGCCATGACCTTAGAGACCAGTTCAGTGAAACTGACTTTCTGATTCATCGTTCATTTCCGCCTCATCAATCAGATGCGTATTACGCCCCACCCGACGTAAATCGCGCAGTGCGGCTTTTTTGGTTGCCAGGCGCAAAGGTGACTCGCCCAAAATGGTGTCCTGCAAAATTTGTTCAGGCGAACGTTTGGTATGCGTAAATTCGATCACGCCATAAGGCGTAATGTGTTCTTCAGAACGGCCCGTGGTCATAACGGTAAGACGCCCCATCGGGATTTGTGAAATTACACCGTAAGCCGATAACGCCGATTCCAGGCTCAGGTAGCTGTATTCTCCTCTGCGCAACGTCTGTACGATTCTTTCCAGCGTGTAAGCGTCTTTACTTCTCGCATAGGCGTAAACATAGACGCCACGGCTGGCGCGCTGCAGGATACCGTCCTTCACCAGACGGTTCAGGCCAGCGTTGAAAGCCTTGTCACTGTCGTCATAAAAGACTTTGGCTAAATCACGCACAGCAAAGACATAGCGCCCCTGCCTGTCAAACGCGTTAAGCCGCTCGATTGCCGTCATTTTGTTCATATAAGTCTACGGGAAAACCACATTTATAGAGTATTCATGTGTACATGATTTGCCCTGCACTTTCAAGTGCACATGAATACCAGCAAAAAGTAGTATTCATGTGCACTTAGTCCACCTGGTTCAAATCTGGAAACTCTCCGTCGGTGTTACCAAAATCGCATGCCGGTTAAATGCAGGGTTCTGGCGATGCCACCAACGGCGATCAGCGCCAGCACAATGCCCAACCCCGCCATCGCTTCAAATCCAAGGTGCCTGAACAGCAGATAACCGACAACGCAGCCGGACAGAAATGAGAAGATCGTAACCAGGTGAGTAAAAAGTACAGTTCGGTGGCCATCGCGATCGGCAGCCTCGCTTTGACTGAAGGATGCGCGTAGCCAGGATCCCAGCGCGATGCCGGCGTCGGTCAGTGTGCCGGTCACGTGCGTGGAGCGAACACGACCGGAAGAAAGCTGGGTCGAGGTTGAGTTATGGATACCCATCAGCAGACTCAGCGTAACCAGAATTTCGCCGTTGTTTCGTTCGGAATACCACAGAATTTCTACCAGGGAGGTCAGCAGCAGGAAAATACCCTCGGCCAGCAGCACCAGACAGTAAATGGTGCGCAGATTCCGCTTCAGGCCGTAAGCTACCGTCAAACGCGCCAGCATGGCACCGCAGACAAAAGCAAAAATCAGCACGGCCAGAAACAGCAGATCGTGCAGGTCAGAACCATTCACCTCTGCCGAAATTTGCGAGGTATTGCCGGTCATATGGGAAGGGAAAAAACCAAATGCGCCAAACGCCATGGCGTTGAGGATACCGGCCGTGGTGGCCAGCGTTAACGCCAGCAGGCGGTCTTCGCTGTGAGAGCGGATTTTCTTCTTGCGCAACAGCATAATCTATTCAGCACTCCTTTGAGAGATTCTCGGGTTGGTCGGGTCTCATCCTTATCAAGCATAGCGGCTATGCTCCGACTCACGGCTAATCCTCTGCTTTTATTACTTTTAAATCCTCCGCTGCCACATCGTGTCGCTGTCATTTTTTTGTCATTTCCACGTCAGCGGAATGTTGGTCCCCGGCGCTTACAGTGGTGCATGAACCCCGATTAATTATGAGGATCGATCATGACATTACGCAAAATCACGGCGCTGACGGCGCTGGTAATCTCTGCCCTGAGTGCCGGACTGGCGCACGCCGACAGCGCTGCCGCGCCGCAGGAAGTAAAAAATATTGTGCTGGTCCATGGCCTGTACGCTGATGGATCCAGCTGGGGCAAAGTCATCCCACTGTTACAGGCGAAAGGTCTGCACGTCACCGCGGTACAAAACCCAACGACGTCGCTGAATGATGACGTGGCGGCGGTGAAACGCGCGCTGGCACAGCAGGACGGACCGGTGATTCTGGTTGCGCACTCTTATGGCGGCATGGTTATCAGCCAGGCGGGCGATGAACCTGAAGTGAAGGGGTTGGTATTTATCGCGGCGCGCGCGCCGGAAGCGGGTGAAGATTATCCGGCGCTCACCAAAAAGTTTCCTGCAGCACCCGTTGCCGCTGGCCTGAAGTGGCGTGACGATGGCTTTGGCGCGCTCAGTGAACAGGCGTTTATCCATGACTTTGCCGGCGATCTGCCGGAAAGCGAAGCGCGGGCTTATTACGCCGTTCAGCAACCGATGGGTAAAGCTATTACCCAGGCGAAAACCAGCGTGGCGGCCTGGCATAGCAAACCGAGCTGGTATGCGGTGTCGACGGAGGATCGCACTATCAATCCGGATCTGCAGCGCTTTATGGCGAAACGCATGCATGCGCAGACCATCGAACTCAAGGCCAGCCATGTGTCGCTGATTTCCCAGCCGCAGGCGGTGGCAAATCTGATTATGAAAGCCGCACACGTGCAGGGGTATTGATCGCGCCCTTACCGGGTGCATGTTTGATAGCGGCGCAATTTATTGCGTAATAATCGCGCCGCTACCAGGGGGGCGCGCCCTGCCTCATGAATACGCTGGGGCACTCTTCATATCCAGTTCATAAACCACACAGGGCTGGTCGTAATGCTGCTCGATACCGCGATAGCGCATACCCAGCCGCTGCATCACCCGATGGGATGCAAGGTTTTCCGGATGTGCCACCGCCACCAGATAATCCACGCCAATCTGCCCGGTAGCAAACTGCACAATCGCCGTGGCGGCTTCGGTGGCATACCCTTTCCCCTGACTGCTGCGCAACAGTCGCCAGCCAATTTCCAGCGGCGCCTGTTCCTGATGGGCCAGATGCTGCAGACAAGCCGCACCGACGATGTCATCGCTGCTCTTCTCGCGCAGTGCCCACCAGGAAAAACCATAGCGCTGCCAGCGTTGCTGCACGCGCTCAATGGTCGCCAGCGTCTCGTCCTCGCTCTTCACCTGTCCCTCATTGATATAACGCATGATTTCCGGGTCATCATCCATCGCGCGCAAGCCGGCGAGGTGGCTTAGCGCAAAGGGTTCCAGTCGTAAGCGTTCTGTTTCAATCACTGCCTGCATAACTCTCTCCCCGGGTTGTCCTGTTCGCCACCGGTAGTGGCTATGTAGTTAGCGCATCATCGCCTTTGTGCGCGTCCGTTACCGGCCAGGCTCCTGACATTAACGGACAACATTGCCAGCGTCATCACAATTTCCAATGACCGGTCAGCTTGTAACCTCATCAACCTCGTGACAATATCGCTACATGTATATACATGTATGTTTCGTGACATTTACTACTGACTAACAAGAAAAATCAATGACTAACCACCTTTAGCCGTTCCAGCGAGGAAACTATGTCCGCTCAGATACCTGCCGCAGATTATTCAGGTGCAGAGAAACAGCGCCTGTCAGAAACACGTTCCATTGATTACATCCCGCTAAGCGAGCGTCACGGGCATCCGTTTAGCCAGTTCACATTGTGGTTTGGTGGCAATTTGCAGATCACCGCCATTGTTACCGGTGCGCTGGCGGTGGTACTGGGCGGCGATGTGGTCTGGTCGATTGTCGGTTTACTGGTGGGACAGATCGTCGGCGCGGCCATCATGTCGCTGCACGCGATCCAGGGCCCGCGCCTTGGCCTGCCGCAGATGATCACCAGCCGTATGCAGTTTGGCGTTTTTGGCGCGGTGATCCCGCTGGTGCTGGTGTGCATTATGTATGTGGGCTTCTCGGCCAGCGGCACGGTACTGGCCGGCCAGGCGCTGGCGAAGCTGGTCAACGTCAGCAATGCAGCCGGCATGATCATCTTCAGCGCCATCATCATTGTGATTGCGGTGCTCGGCTATCGGGTGATTCATAAACTCGGCAAAGTGGCCAGCGTCATCGGCGTGCTGGCGTTTGTTTACCTGTTCATCACCCTACTCTCCAGCCACGATTTAGCGGCCGTCTGGCAAAATCAGCACTTCAGCGTTGCCAGTTTTCTGCTGGCGGTATCGCTCTCCTCGTCATGGCAGATTGCGTTTTGCCCTTATGTGTCGGACTACTCGCGCTATCTGCCGGTGGATGTCTCCGCGAAAAAGCTGTTCAGTTCGGTGTTTTTTGGCACCGTGCTGGGCACGCAGGCATCCATGACGCTGGGCGTCATTGTGGCTGCAATTGCGGGTAAAGCGTTCTCCGGTAATGAAGTGGGCTACATCGTTGGGCTGGGCAGCAGCGCCACCATGGCGATGGTTATCTACTTCGCCATCTGCTTTGGCAAAATCACCTTCACCACGCTCAATGCCTACGGCAGCTTTATGTCGCTGACCACCATTGTCTCCGGTTTTCGCCAGCAAACCGCGATCAGCCGTGGCGGACGTATCCTGTTTGTGGTGCTGATGGTCACGCTCTCCTGCATCATTGCGCTACTCAGCGAACCGGCGTTTCTCAAATCATTTACCCACTTCCTGCTGTTCCTGCTGGCCTTTTTTGTGCCGTGGAGCGCTATCAGCCTGACGGATTTTTATCTGATTACCCAAGGGAAAGTCGATGTGCCCGCGCTGTCGCAACCGGATGGCCGCTACGGTCGCTGGAACTGGGCAGGCATTATCATTTACTTCCTTGGGGTGCTGGTACAGCTGCCGTTCATTGATAACCCGCTGCATCATGGTTCCCTGACGTGGATTTTTGCCGGCAACGATGTGTCATGGATCATCGGCTGGTTTGTTACCGCGCTGCTGTGGCTGGCCGCACGTCGC
Source organism: Pantoea sp. SGAir0184 (assembly GCF_043544755.1). Taxonomy (NCBI): domain Bacteria; kingdom Pseudomonadati; phylum Pseudomonadota; class Gammaproteobacteria; order Enterobacterales; family Erwiniaceae; genus Pantoea; species Pantoea sp. SGAir0184. The sequence goes on along the minus strand of NZ_CP028050.1, from coordinate 2,178,666 downwards.
TTTGATCGCCGCGGGAAACTGGCCGACTCTGTTTACCCTCAGTGACGTTGTCACATAGTCGTGCTGCGGCGTGTGTTTTCGCGCCGCCCTCATCGGCAATATCCTGATAATGCCGTAAACGCTGCGGCACGCTACACTGCTGATCGCCCTTTCGAGAATGCAGGAGTCATGGATGCCAGCCTCAGCGCTTTCACTGTTCACCCCGGCCACGCAACAGTGGTTTCGCCGCACTTTTCCGGCGGCGACCCCCGTACAACAGGAAGCCTGGCGCGCCATCGCCAGCGGACAACACTGCCTGGTGATTGCCCCGACCGGCTCCGGCAAAACGCTGGCGGCATTTCTGCATGCGATCGACGCGCTGTTTCGCGAGCGCAGCCGGGACGAACCCGTAGCGCGCAGTCATAAGACGCGCATTCTGTATATTTCACCGGTTAAAGCGCTTGCGGCTGACGTGCAGCGTAACCTGGCGCTACCGCTGGCGGGTGTTGCCGCTCAGCGCGCGGAATTGGGTGAGGCGGAAATCACGCTGGAGGTCGGCATGCGCTCCGGCGACACGCTCAGCGCCGAACGGGCAAAGCTGCAGCGCCGGCCGCCGGACATCCTGATTACTACCCCGGAATCACTTTTCCTGCTGCTGACGTCAAAAGCCCGCGAAACGCTGCGCGGCATCTCAACCGTGATTATTGACGAAGTGCACGCGGTGGCCGGAAGTAAACGCGGCGCCCATCTGGCGCTCAGCCTGGAACGTCTCGATGTATTGCTGGCGCAGCCTGCTCAGCGCATTGGCCTGTCGGCCACTGTGCGACCGCCAGAAGCGGTGGCGGCTTTCCTCGGTGGCGCAGGTATTGCGCGCATCGTCAACCCGCCGGCGCGGCGGCCGCTGCAGCTGACGATTACCGTGCCGGTAGAGGACATGACGGACATCCAGCAGCGTCCCGATGCGCGCGCCGCGCAGGAGAGCAGCCTCGCCGCCGGTTCCATCTGGCCGCATATTGAAGCCGGCATTCTGGATGAGGTATTGCGCCATCGCGCGACTCTGGTGTTTACCAATTCGCGTGGGCTGGCGGAGAAACTCACCGCACGGCTCAACGAACTGTATGCGCGACGCGCCGCGCCGGAACAGGGCGTAACAGAGCCCGCCCTCGCCTATGGCTCTTTTAGCGGCGGAACCGAAAAACGCGCCACGCCTGCTGAAGCGTATATTGCCCGTTCGCATCATGGCTCGGTGTCGAAAGAGCAGCGGCTGGAGATTGAGAACGCCCTGAAGGCCGGCGAACTGCGCTGCGTGGTGGCGACATCCAGTCTTGAACTGGGAATCGACATGGGTGATATCGATCTGGTGATTCAGGTCGGGGCACCGCCTTCGGTGGCCAGCGCGCTACAGCGTATTGGCCGGGCCGGCCACCAGGTCGGCGGTACGCCGAAAGGCATTATCTGGCCGCGCACGCGCCGCGATCTGGTTGATGCGGCCGTGACGGTGGACGCGATGCTGGCAGGCGAACTGGATGCTATCGCTTTGCCACACAATCCGCTCGATATTCTCGCCCAGCATACGGTGGCGGCGGCGGCCATGGACACCCTGTCAATCGAGGCGTGGTATCAACAGGTACGCCGTGCCGATCCGTTCAAAACGTTACCGCGTAACGCCTTCGATGCGGTGCTGGACATGCTGTCTGGCCGCTACCCTTCGGACGAGTTTGCTAACCTGCGCCCGCGCATCATCTGGGATCGACAACAGCAAACCTTAAGCGGTCGCCCGGGCGCGCAGCATCTGGCCGTCACCAGCGGTGGCACCATTCCGGATCGTGGGATGTTCAGCGTGATGCTGCCGGAGGGCGAAGAACAGTCTGGTGCGCGCCGGGTCGGCGAACTGGATGAGGAGATGGTGTATGAGTCGCGGATTAACGACATCATCACGCTTGGCGCCACCTCGTGGCGCATCCAGCAAATTACGCACGATCAGGTGGTAGTGGTGCCGGCACCCGGTCGCTCGGCGCGCCTGCCCTTCTGGCACGGCGACAGTCTCGGGCGTTCGGCGACACTCGGCGAAGCCATTGGCCGCTATTTGCGACATGCCGCCAGCGGGGTGTTGCCCGGCAGCGACAACCTTGACGCCAATGCCCGACACAACATTCGTGCGCTCATCGACGAACAGATTGCCGCCACAGGCCTGGTGCCTGACGATCGTAATTTGCTGATTGAGCGCTGTCGCGATGAAACCGGTGACTGGCGCGTGATTTTGCATTCCCCTTATGGTCAGCGCGTGCATGCGCCGTGGGCGCTGGCCATCGCTGAGCGGATTGGCCGCCAGATGGGGCTCGATCCGGCCGTGGTCGCCAGCGATGATGGGATTGTCGCGCGCTTCCCTGACAGCGAAGGCCGGGTGCCAGGCGCTGAACTGTTTTTGTTTGCGCCGGACGAACTCCAGCGACAGGTGACGGCTGCGGTGGGACATTCTGCGCTGTTTGCCGCCCGCTTCCGCGAATGCGCCGCGCGCGCCCTGCTGCTGCCGCGCCGCAATCCCGGCAAACGTTCTCCGCTGTGGCAGCAGCGGCTGCGCGCCGGGCAGCTGCTGGAAGTGGCGCGGCAGTTCGACGATTTCCCGATTTTGATCGAAACCGCGCGTGAATGTCTGCAGGACGTGTATGACCTGCCGGCGCTGCATCAGCTGATGGCGCGGATACAACAGGGCGAGGTTAAGCTGACTGAAGTTACCACCGATACGCCCTCGCCGTTTGCTGCGCCGCTGCTGTTTGGCTATGTCGCCGAATTCATGTATGCCAGCGATGCACCGCAGGCGGAGCGGCGCGCGTCAATGCTGGCGCTCGACAGCACGCTGCTGAGCGATCTGCTGGGCCAGGTTGAGATGCACGAACTGCTGGCACCCGAGGTGGTGGCACGCGTTGAGCTGGAGCTTCAGCGCACCGTCCCCGATTATCAGGCCAACACTCAGGAAGCTGTGGTTGATCTGCTGCGCGAGCTGGGGCCGCTCACTGTGCCGGAAATCACGGCGCGCTACAACGGCGAGGCGGCGCTGATGCCGCTGCTAACCGCGCTGAAACAGGCGCAGCGCATCATTCAGGTTACGATTGCGGCAGAAGCGCGCTGGGCTGTCGCCGAAGATGGCGTGCGGCTGCGCGACGCGCTGGGCACGGCGCTGCCAGCTGATCTGCCCGCCGGGCTGCTCGCGCCGGTGGCCCGTCCGCTGCATGACTTACTTAATCGCTATCTGCGCACCCACGCTGTCGCCACCAGTCTGCAAATCGCCGCCCGCTTTGGTCTGGGCCGCGCCGTGGTCGACGACACGCTGGAAGAGCTGCGTCAGCAGCAACGCGTACTGAAAGGCGATTTCCTCTCGCCTGCGGTCGATGCGTCAACGCAGTGGGTAGCGGAAAGCGTATTTCGTCGTCTGCGCGTGCGCTCGCTGCAGGCGGCGCGAGAGGCCACCCGACCGGTCGAAGCGCCGGCGTACGTGGCTTTTCTGCTTGAGCGTCAGGGATTACTGAGCGACGTCGCGGCAGCTGCGGCACAGGGCGCCTTTGCCGGTATCAACGGCGTGGTGCGGGTGATCGAACAGCTGGCTGGCGTGGCGCTGCCGGTTTCGCTGTGGGAAAGCCAGATTTTGCCGGCGCGGGTGCGTGACTATCAGCCTGCGATGCTGGATGAGCTGCTCTCTTCCGGTGAAGTCATCTGGAGTGGCCAGCGGGCACCTGGCGCGCAGGACGGACTGGTCTCACTGCACCTGAGTGAGTTTGCCAGTGAAACGTTACCAGTGCCTGATGAGGGTAATAATGTGACGTTGTCACCTTTGCAGCAGGCGATTGTGGCGCAATTGCAGGACGGCGGCGGCTGGTTCGCCCGCGAGCTGCTGCCGCGCGTCATGGCGCAGCCTGAACATGCTGTCGATCCCGGCGAAGTCTTTGCCGCGATGTGGGAACTGGTATGGCGCGGCTATCTGACCATGGATACCTGGGCCGCGCTGCGCCAGCTCAGCACCACCAGCCACACGCCGCGTCCACGCCCGGCCCGTCCTGCGCGCAGTCGCCACAGTCGGGCCAGTTTCGCGGCCAGCCGCAGTGCTGCTGCGCAGCCCTCGCTCAACAGCATGGCCGGACGCTGGTCGCTGATTGTGCGGCAGCCGCTGGCCGATACCGAGCGCGCCCTGGCGCTGACTGAAAATATGCTCGACCGCTTTGGCGTGATCACGCGCGGTGCCGCCGTGGCAGAGCAGATTACCGGTGGCTTTCCGGCGCTGCAGCCGCTCTTGCGCGGTATGGAGGATGCCGGACGGCTGCTGCGCGGCCGCTTTGTTGCTGGCATGGGTGGCGCGCAGTTTGCTGAAAATCCGGCCATCGATCGGCTGCGCCAGCTCGGCAGTGCGCAGGCCACGCATCCGCCGGTGGCGCTGGCAGTGCTGGATCCCGCCAATCCCTTTGGCGTGCAGCTGGCGTGGCCGCTCAGCGTCGGTGGCGTGCGGCCTACCCGCCGCAGCGGCGCACTGGTGGTGATTGGCAATGGGCGCGTTATGCTGTGGCTGCCGCCGGGTGGTAAAGAGCTGTTAACTTTTGGCGACATTAGTGAGGAGCAACGCCAGGCCGCGATCGTGGCGCTGGGCCAGGCCTTACGCCGGGAGAAGACCCACAGCTTCATTCTCGAACGGGTGGACGATCAGCCGGCCAGCCAGTCATCACTGCTACCGGCCCTGAAAGCCATCGGCTTTTCCCGCGTGCCGAAAGGCTACAGCTGGTATGGCTAAGCCTGCAGGCGGTAACGATGCTGCTGCAGGCGTTCGGCCTGACGCGGCGTGGCCACCGGCCAGCTAAGTTGCGGAAACAGGTATAACCGGATACTGAACAGATGAAACAGCGGCAGCAGCAGCGCCTCGTCACGTTGCGCCAGCTGTTCCAGCTGCATCAGCAGCACATCCAGCTCCTCCTGCAAATCCTCATGCGGCGGCGTCTGCAGCGACTTCAGCCTGCGCTTAAGAAATAGTCCCAGCTCGTGAAACATCTGCCCGCTGTCCAGCTGATAACGGCTCAGCAGCGCCTGATGGCGCGCGTAGTAGTCAAAGCTATTGACCCCCAGCCACACCTCGGTCAGCAGCATTCCCGCCGGCGCCATATCGGACTGCGGATCAAGATGCAGGCGTGGCAGCACCACGTTGACCTTATCCAGCATCAGGCCAATAAAACGCTGGCGCCCCAGCAGCGATGAGCCGTTGCGCTCAATCTCCTTGATAAAGCGCAGCAGTTCACGCAGGCCGTGACGCACGGCACGGCGCGCGGTCCACGATGGCCGCTTGTTGCGCATCAGCGCGGTCAGGATCACCGCAAACAGCACGCCGGCCATTGAAGCAATCGCGTTATTCACCAGCAGCACCAGATCGGGTTTCAGATGATGCCCGAGCCCGATAAAGCCGGGGATCTGAATCGCTACGCTCAGACCGATCATGTTGCTGGCCGGTCGCGCAATCATCAGTCCGAGCAGTAGCAAACCCGGAGCCAGACAGAGGATCAGCGCCTCGAACGAGGTTGCCTGCGGCAGCAGCAGCGCGACATAAATCACGCTGATAAAGATCGCCACGATCACCCCACGAATAAACAGCTTCATTGAGGTCAGCGGCGTATCGAGGCTGGCGAAGAAGGAGCTGAGAATCGCGGCCATCACTGGCGCTGATGCCCCGTCGCGCCAGCCGGTCGCCATCCACAATAGACAGGAGCCAAAGGTGGCGCAAAATGCCGTCAGCGCCGACAGCCGAATCAGCCCTTTGTCGAAAAAGCGATGCGTGCGTTTGCCGCGCGCCAGCGTGGTGTCGCCTGACAGATCGCTGACCAGCCCGCCCACGCTCTGGTAAGCCCCGGCGATACGCACAAAATCCACCAGCCGCTCCAGCAGGCCGGTAAACAGCAGACAGTGTTCGGTAGACAACTCGCCATTGCGCCACGCCGCATTCAGCCGATCCTGACAAAGGCTCAGTTCCAGCTGAATGCCAATGACATCGCCCACCGCTTCGCCGTCATTCAGCCACAGCAGGAACTGCTGCAGGGTCTGCTCAACCCAGGCAGGAAAGGCAATCTGGCGCGCTGCCAGCCGCTGCAGCCGCATCTCAATCGCCGTCAGCGTGGGGATTAAGTATGAAAGATGCTGATACTGCGTGCTGACCAGGCGAATCAGCCGCCGGGCCGCGTCGCCCTCGTACACGCAATGGGTAATCAGGATCTCGACCTGCTGCGGATTAGTGGCCATGCGGGTCAGGATTTCGTCGCGTTCTGGCGATCGGTCAGCGGAAATGCCAGAGAGTAAATCGCGGCACAGCTTGCGCCCGTTGAGATACCACTGGCTGACGCTCTGCTCCAGCAGACTGCGCATCGAGACCGGAAACAACAGCGCGTGCACCAGGCTGCTACACACAATGCCTAAAGTAATTTCCTCAATGCGCGACAGCACGGTGCTGGTGATACCGAGCGGCGTCGTCACTTCCGGGAAACCCATAATCGCGGCGCTGTAGCCCGCCAGCATAAAAACATAGCTTTTCGGCGTGCGGTCGTGCAGCGACAGATAGAGACACAGGCTCACCCACAGTGAGATACACAGGCTGAACAGCAGCGGATGCGCCACAGTGAGCGGAAAGATAAAAAAGATGAAGACGCCACCGAGCAGCGTGCCAAGCAGGCGGAACAGCGATTTGGAAATGGTGGAGGCCGAATAAAGCTGCGATGCCACAAACACCGTGGTCAGCGCCCAGGCGGGACGATCAACATTCAGTTCAAGAGCCAGATACAATGCCAGAAAGGCGGCCAGACAGGTTTTTACAGCAAAAAAAACGGCGTTTTTCGAAAACCACTGCATGTCACGGAGACCAGAAGGCGCTAAGTGCGGCGTATCCTGCCAGAATCTGGCGGGCGCTCATCCCGATAACTACGACAAATTGTTTCGTAATCGAAAACGGTGTTCATACGCGCCTGACATCAGGCACAGAATGCTTTAAGGAAACTAATCGAACGCAGCGATCGGCGGGTCGCCGGCGGGATATCTGCGCTGTCACTGCCGCAGAAAGCAGCAATCTGTCTTCAGCGGCAGAAATGTGTCGCAGATCACACTTTGCTGCCGGACGATGCTATCCATAAAATAATTTCGCGCAATAAGGCGCAGTTTCCTGCGCCCGATCATTTTAATAGCTGACGATGGTCACCCAGTTCGCGTCCCGGCCGGCTGGCGCCTCGCCCACCCGCTGCAACGCCCCGCTGCGCGCCTCAATCGCGTAGCTGCCAATAACCGCACTCTTCTCACCGCTCACCACCAGCCAGCGGCCATCGGCGCTGATCGCCATGCCGCGCGGCTGTTTCTCCACCGGCCAGCTGCCGATCAGCGTCAGTTTGCCATCCTGCTGGTTAACACGATAACCGCTCACGGTACTGCTGGTGCGCTCGCTGACATACAGAAAACGCCCGTCCGGCGTCAGCTGGATATCCGCTGACCAGATGCGCGGCGTGCTGTCGCTGTAACCCGGCGGCCGTTCACGCCCATGTTGCAGATGATACTGCGCCGCCACCGCGTTGGGCGTTTCCGCCACTTTCACCAGCTCGCCGCTGGTTTCGCGTCGGAACTGGGTAATGATGCCGCCCATTTCACCAAGGTTGTACAGATAGCGATTATCCGGCGACAACACTGAGTGGCGCGGACCGTTGTCGGCGGCGGTTGCTACCCCGCCCTTATCAAGGGCGCTGAGCGTGCCGTCTGCGCCCAACCGGAGCTGCAGCACGCGATCGGTGCCAAGATTGCCCACATAAGCGTGACGACCGCTGGCATCGACAATCACCGAATGTGCCGCATGACCGGTTTTATAGCTGCCGACCGGCGGCGTAGCGATGGTGCCGCTGGCCGTCAGGCGGTAAACCTGCACCACGTCGCCATCATAAGAGGCCCCCAGCAGAAAGCGTCCCTGACGGTCAGTGCTGATGTAGGGGTAACTGGCCGCAGCCGGCACGGTGTGCCGGTTGTTCAGCTCGCCGCTCTGCGAGTCAATCTGCCAGCTCGCCAGTTGCAGCGGTTTACTGCGAATCGCCGCGTACAGCGTTTTGTGATCCGCACTGAGCGCCATCGGCATCACTTTGCCCCCGGCCTCAGTGTGGCCAAGCAGCTGCAAAGCGCCGCTGCGTGCGTCCAGCGTATAGCGCGCGATGGTGCCGTCGTCGGCGGCGGATACGTAAACAAAGGTCTGCGCCAGCAGTGGCGCGCTCACCGTCATTGCCGCCAGCAGCGTAACGGTGCGCAGGCTGTTTATCATGGTGTTCTCCTTGATGAGGGGTAATCAGACCCGGTTATGCGCAGTAAAGCATGCGCCTGTTATGTGAGATTGCCCGACGTCACCTGGGCACTTCTCCAGCAAGCCAGGCTAATCAGGCAATTAGCGCGCCGGCGAACCTGATGTTTTGTCTGGGTTTGTGCGCGGGCTCACCTGGCGTGGCCGCGATGTGGTGCAGGATTTTGCGGTGATGATTCTGGCTACGGTGGGTATACCACACAACTGGCTGAACACCTGACAGCGCGTCAGGTGTTCAACCGTGTCACAGGTTTTAACCTGCCGATTGCGCGACAGGTGCACAGCTTACTGCAACTTCACGCCTTTGGTTTCTGGCGCTAACCAGACCACCACCATCGCGGCAAGAAAGGCGATCACTGTGGTGGCCAGCCCGGCGGTGAATCCTCCAACGCTGGCCACAAAGCCAATCAGCAGCGGCGCGATAAAGCCGCCCAGGCGCCCGCCGTTATACGCCAGCCCCATCAAAAAGCCGCGTGACTGCGTGTCGCCAATGATCTCGGCGAGGAAAGGACCGGAGCCGGCAAAAATACCGTTTACGCCAAAACCTGCCATAAAGATGGCGACCATCAGAATCAGCGGCTGAGTGGTCGCCAGATACATGCCGACCGCCACCGCACCGATAAACAGATAGAGCAGAAACATCGGCCTGCGCCCCCACTTATCGGCCAGCAGTGAGAACACCAGGAAGCCTGCAATGGCACCGGTTTGCAGGGCCAGCACAAATTTCAGGCTGTGAAGAAAATCGAGATGCTTAACTTCACGAAGATAGGTTGGCGTCCAGGTGAATACGCCCCAGAACAGGTACTGAATGAAAAAGATAAAGGTAAATGCCAGTAGCAATCCTTTGAGGTTGATTTTGCCGGTACCTGCAGTTTTGCTCTGGCGGTGAGCGCGTTCCTGCTGGCGCGCCATCCAGACAGGTGATTCAGGCGTGATATAAGCAATAACCATCATGATAAACACCGGCAGTGCGCCAATCATGAAAAGGTAGCGCCAGCCGCCGTTTTCCAGCCCGCCGGTCAGGGCCGTCACCAGCGCCGTCAGGCCAATCGCCAGGATCGCCCCCACCGGTAACCCCATTTGCATCAGCGCGCCACCGCGTGCACGACGTTCCGGACGCCATGTTTCGGCGATCAGTGCCGCTCCTGACGTCCACATGCCGCCCATACCCAGCGCACCGCAGAATCGCAGCGCAGCAAACGCCTGAGGATTGTGGGAGAACGCCAGCAGTCCGGAGAAAAGTGAATAGATCGCGATACAGATAAAGGCCGTTCTGACGCGTCCGATCTTATCGGCAACCAGCCCAAACAGAATGCCACCAATAATCTGCCCGCCTGCCGTGGTGCTGATAAACACGCCAAGTTCCGTTTTGCTGACATCAAATACCACGCCCAGTACCGGTAATAACAGCGAGAGCAAAAACGAGTCGTAGCTTTCAAACGTCCACCCTAACCCGCCCAGCGCCAGCGTCCTTTTTTCTGCCGATGTATACGAGATCGCTGCAACGGACTCATCCTGCGCCAGGGGAGGCGCTTCATGCAGTCTTAATTTGATATTCATCCATATTCTCCAGGGAGGATAAGCGATAGCGTGCAGCCGCGGTGCGCCAGAACAGCTGTTCTCTTTCGGTCGGCGAAGCGTGCTCAGCCAGCCTTTTACAGGCATTCCAGAATACGCCGTAGCTGAACATCCCTTTGTCGACCGGGAAGTTGCTGGCAAACATACAGCGCCCGACGCCAAATGCGTCAACCAGGGTTTCAAACTGCGGCCGCCAGGCCTGCGAAAGCGTCAGGGAGTCCGGTGGCATGGCATGCTGGGCGAAGGAGTAGCCCATGACGGTCATGCCGAAACCGCTGATTTTGATGCTCACGTTTGGCAACGCCGCCAGCGCAATGATGGCCTTTTTCCATTCCCGGAAGGTGGCATCCCGTTTGTCGGCATACGGCCCGCTACCGATCGGCCCGCCGCAATGGTCCACAATAATGTGCAGATCGGGTAGCGCCCGTGCCAGCTCAGCGATTTCATCGAGTTGGGTGTGATAAACCCAGACATCCAGCGACAGTCCTTTGCGGGCCAGGCATGCGGCACCGCGCCGGAATGCGGCACTGGCCGCCAGACCGGCGGGCGGCGTCACGGGACTGGATACCACGCGTGGGTCATCGTGCCAGGCCAGCGGATTACGCATCCCGCGTAATCGTCCCCCTGAACGTTCCGTCATGCTTTCAATCACCGGCAGCAGGTCATCGCCAGCCAGCAGGCTGGCACCGCCGACAATCGCTTCACAGCCTCCCGCCGCGCCGTAATGGCCGCTGTCAAACATTGCCGCAACGCCGCTGGCAAACTCCACCTCACCGACGGGTTTGAAGGCCTCCGGTCCGTTACGGCGCAGCATTGAACGGCATTGAATGTAGACGGTGGAGAGTATCCGGTGGCCGGACGTTTCGATATCGTGGCTGAATTCAGGCGCCAGATAACGCCCTGACTGGCGGTCCCATAAGTGATGATGCGCATCGACCATCGGCAGGTCGGGCATCAAAGCGGGTTCATGATGCAGTGCCAGCCAGTGCTCTCTGACTGGCAGATGCGGTGCGTTAACGGTCTCCATAGTATCCCTCTTAACTGCCTGATTTAAATCAGGTCTGAAACGCTGCTGGCATACCTCATCGCCAAAGCCATGAGTTGCACCAGATAAAACACAGTTTTACATAGTAAATTGACTATAGATTCACCGCATAACCGATAGCCAGCAAAAAGGGGATGTTAATGATGTAAGTAAGATGTTAATCACAAATGTCCTGCAACACCGTCAGGTTTCAATCTTTAGCAGCAGCGTCACCCTCAATGTGCGTCGCCTCGACCTGACGAACAAAACTACGCCTCTCGGGTTTTAAGCGCTTTCAGGCGCGTTGGAAGCGCCCGCTCTGTCGCTTTGCGATGGTAAGGCGAAAGCTTGCGCCAGCTTTGGGTTTCACCACGGGTGCGTCCGCATCCTTCGCACCAGCCGGTTTTCGTATCAAACACACAGAGATCGATGCACGGCGATTTTGCGGCCATATCCAGCCTCCTGGGATTTGGATGTCAATGTCGGGGTAATCAGTTGCAGGCGGCCCGAAAGCGCCGTAAAGTGAGTTCTATACTATACCCCAGTATAGAACATGATCAACCGGAGACAGTAATGGCCCATACCCTGAGAAATCAGAAAAGCTTACTCACCCGCATTCGACGTATAAAAGGTCAGGCGGCGTCGCTGGAAACCGCCGTCGAATCGGGTGAGGAGTGCCTCAAGGTACTGCAGCAGGTCGCGGCAGTGCGCGGCGCTATTAATGGCCTGATGAGCGAATTGCTCGAAGGCCATATACGCGAACATTTGATGAACGCAGAGGCTACGCCGCAGGCGCGAAGTGAGGATCTGGAAGAGATCGTGGCGGTCATTCGTTCTTACCTGAAATAGAACCTCAGGCACGCAGCCGGCTTAATAATAATTATCGGGAATAACGATGCTCTGGCTAATCTCAAAATACGCGTTAACCGCCTTTATGGTGGTACTGATCTCAGAAGCCGCGAAACGCAGCGATCGTCTGGGCGGCCTGCTCGCCGCTTTACCGCTGGTCACCTTGCTGGTGCTTATCTGGATGAAAATAGAAGGACAAACGCAGGAAAAAATTGCCGCTCACGCATGGTATACGTTCTGGTATGTGGTGCCGACACTGCCGATGTTTATCCTGTTTCCGTTTTTTTACCAGCGCGTCGGCTTCTGGCTCACGCTACTGCTCTCCTGCGTGATTACCGTGGTGCTGTTCGCCCTCTGGGCGGTAGTGCTGAAGCGGTTTGGTATCATTCTGATGTAGGCGCAAGCCGCATCAATCATCCATTCCATGCCCGATCATTGGCTACACTTGCTGTTTTACCCGCGCAGAAACAAGGAAATGCTATGACTCAACACGCTTCACTCAATCACGCCTGGCTGCTGGCGTCACGCCCGGACGGCGAGCCGGTGAAAGAGAACTTCCGCTTTGTCGAACAACCGCTGCCGCAGGTGCAGGCGGGACAGATGCTGCTGCGCACCCACTATCTGTCGCTCGACCCGTATATGCGTGGCCGCATGGATGACAGCAAATCCTACGCGCCGCCGGCGCAACTCGACCAGCCGATGGTCGGCGGCACCGTATGCCAGGTGGCGGAATCGCAGCATCCGGACTTCAGCGCCGGCGACTGGGTACTGGCGGCCAGCGGCTGGCAGAGCTATGCCCTGTCCGATGGCACTGGCGTGACTAAAATCGGTCATCTGCCCCATCCATCCTGGGCGCTGGGCATTCTGGGTATGCCGGGCTTCACCGCCTACATGGGCCTGATGGATATCGGTCAGCCCAAAGCCGGTGAAACGCTGGTTGTCGCCGCCGCCACCGGACCGGTGGGTGCCACGGTCGGTCAGCTCGGTAAGCTGAATGGCTGCCGCGTCGTCGGCGTGGCCGGCGGTGAGGAGAAGTGCCGCTACGCGATTGACACCCTCGGTTTTTCCGCCTGTATCGATCATCATCGTGACGATTTCGCGGAACAGCTGGCGGCCGCCTGCCCGGACGGTATCGACATCTATTTTGAAAACGTCGGCGGCAAAGTATTCGATGCCGTCTTCCCGCTGCTCAACACCGCCGCGCGCGTGCCGGTGTGTGGCCTGGTGTCGGGCTACAGCAGTCGCGAACTGCCACCCGGCCCCGATCGCACGCCGCTGATCATGGGCGGGATTCTGAAACGCCGCATCCGTATGCAGGGCTTCATCATCTTCCAGGATTATGGCGATCGCTATCCGGAATTCCTGCAGGCGATGACGCCGCTGGTCGAGCAACAAAAAGTGTTGTACCGCGAACACATGGTAGAAGGGCTGGAGCATGCGCCGCAGGCGTTTATTGACATGCTGAAAGGCAAAAACTTCGGCAAAACCGTGGTGAAAGTGGCGTAGCCAGCGGTTCTCTCCCCGACTGTAAATCCGGCCTTAGTGTGCGAGCACTAAGGCTTTTTTGCGCTTTGCTTAACCGCTATTGAGATATAAGCCCTCCGCGTGCGCATGCGATGATGCCCTCCTCTATCCTCTTCTACCGGAGAAGTCATTATGTCGCTGACCTTAGCCGACTCCGCGGCGCTGCCGCGTAAAGTCAATACGCAACAGGCGGAAGCACCGGTGCCATTACCGGCTGGCGCCGCGCATATCATTCGCGACGATGCGGAAGCTATCGCCGTAGCCCATCAGCTGGCGGCCAGCTTCGCGCGCGAGGCGGCACTGCGCGATCGTGAGGGCATTCTGCCCCTCAAAGAGCTGGATGCGTTCTCGCAAAGCGGCCTGTGGGCAATGGCCATTCCCAAAGCCTGGGGCGGAGCGGGCGTGTCATGGACCACCGTGGCCAGGGTGATCGCCATCATTTCAGCTGCCGATCCGGCGCTCGGTCAGCTGCCGCAAAACCATCTGGCCGGTGTGGCCCATCTGCTGGAAGACGGTAGCGAAGCACAAAAACAGGTACTGCTGAGCGAGGTACTGGCCGGGCTGCGCTGGGGTAACGCCTTCTCGGAGAAGCATGGCCGCACGGTCGCCGATTTTCAGACGCGCTTTCGGCGTGACGGTGATGAGGTGGTGATTAACGGGGAAAAATTTTATGCCACTGGCGCGCTGCTGGCGCATCGAATCCATGCCGTGGCGCTGGACGAGCAGGACCGGGCGCATCTGATTGTGCTCGATCGCGACACGCCAGGCATCAGCGTCATTAATAACTGGTCGGCCTTTGGTCAGCGCACGACGGCCTCCGGTACCGTACTGCTGGAGAATGTCCGCGCCCCGCTGTCGCGCGTTATTCCAACCTGGCAGGCGTTTGAGCGGCCAACCGCTGCCGGGCCGATTTCACAGATCATTCAGGCGGCGGTGGATGTCGGTATTGCGCGCGGCACCATTGAAGACACCCTGCAATTTGTTCGCGAACGCTCGCGGCCGTGGATTGACAGTGGCCAGGCGCGCGCTGCCGATGACCACTTCACGCTGGCGGCAGTCGGTGATTTGAAAATCGGCCTGCACGCTGCCGAAGCGCTGCTGTGGCAGGCCGGTGCAGCGATTGACGCCGCGCTGACGCAGCCCGATGAGACCAGCGTGGCACGCGCGACCGTGGCCACCGCCGAGGCCAAAGTGCTGACGACGGAGATCGCTCTGCTTGCCGGTAACAAACTGTTTGAGCTGGCTGGCACCCGCGCCACGCTGCAGGAGTTTAATCTGGACCGCCACTGGCGCAACGCGCGCACCCATACGCTGCACGATCCGGTGCGCTGGAAGTATTACCACGTGGGTAATTATTATCTCAACGGCACGCCGCCGCCGCGCCATGCGTGGAGCTAAGGGCGGCGGAAGCGCGTTGCCGGATGGTCAGCTGCCAGGCGCGGCTGACCCGTGAGACGTTCACGCAAGGTTAACGGCTGTGCTGGCTGAGGACGCACCCGCCCGCGCTGGCGCAGCACCGGCATGACCCAGGCAATGAAATCGTTGAAGCTGCCCGGGCTAATAGCCCAGCCCAGATTAAAGCCGTCCACGCCCGATTCTGCCGCAAACTGATCCAGCCGATCGGCAATGGTTTCGCCGCCGCCCACCAGCAACGGATGCAGACCACCGATACCGATGTAGCGGGCTGCCTCACGCAGCGTCCAGCGTTTTTGATCGTCAATTCGCGTCAGGCTGGCCAGCGCCGAACGGCAGGCGTCGGTTTCGCGAAAGGCCAGCGGCATGTCCGGATCCTCCTGCGACCAGTCGATACCGGTCCACGCCGAGAAGAGCGCCAGCGCAGCCTCTTCACTGATGTATTGCTGATAATCCTCAAGTTTGGCCCGGGCGGCGGCATCATCTTCGGCCGTGATCACCGTGATGGCTGTGACAAAACGCAGCGACGCCGGATCGCGCCCTTCTGCCACGGCCAGCTGACGAATGCGCTGAATATCGCTGGCAATCGCCTGCGCGGTGACGCCACCGAGGAAAATGACTTCTGCGTTGCGGGCAGCAAACTGCGCACCGCGTGCCGAAGTGCCAGCCTGAAACAGCACCGGGGTGCGCTGTGGGCTGGGCTCACTGAGATGTGCATCCGGCACCTGATACCAGCGACCATAATGCTGAATAGCGTGCACTTTTTGCGGATCGCTATACAGGCTGTTGGCTTTATCGCGGCTAACCGCATCTTCCTCCCATGAGCCTTCCCACAGCTTCGCGGTCACATCCAGAAACTCCTGTGCGCGATCGTAACGCTCATCATGCGGCAGCTGCCGGGTCAAACCCAGATTGCGCGCCGCGGAATCAAGCATGGAAGTCACCACGTTCCAGGCGATACGCCCGCGGGTGAGATGATCAAGCGTCGTGAACTTGCGCGCCAGCAAATAAGGATGTTCGTAGGTGGCAGAGACCGTAATACCGAAACCGAGGTGCTGCGTGACGGCTGCCATGGCTGAGACCAGCAGCAGCGGATCGTTCACCGGCATCTGAGCGGCCAGGCGCAACGCCGCGTCCGGCTTGCCCTGCCATACATCCAATTGTCCCAGCGCATCAGCAATAAACAGCGCATCAAAACCTGCGGTATCAAGCTGCCGTGCGAGGGTCGTCCAGTAATCCAGCTCGGTATAGCGATGCGCCTGATCCTGGGGATGTCGCCATAATCCGGCAGAGAGATGACCAGGGACATTCATCATGAACGCAAACAGCAAAAACGGTGAAGGCATCCGTTACCCTCCTCAGACAGGGCGACGCGCACGCAGCGCACCCACGGCCAGTACCACAAAGATCAGTGCGCCGGTTGCCACCTGCTGCCAGTAAAAGTTCCAGCCGACCAGCAACAGTCCGTTGGCGATGAAACTCAGCAGCACGACCCCCAGCAGCGTACCCGGCACATTCGGGCGGCGCGAAGGCGCGAAGGTCGCGCCAATAAAGCTGGCACCGATGGCATTCAGCAGATAGGCATTGCCCGATAACGGTACCCAGGCTTTGACATTGGCGGCGAGAATTAACCCGACGATACCGGCGACCAGTGCACTGAATATGAATGCCAGCGCGGTGAGACGTTTGACCGCCACGCCAGAATGATGCGCTACGCTGAGCTGTTCACCCATCATGCGCAGTGCGCGACCGCTGGCGCTGCGGTGCAACAGTTGATACAGCACCAGCGCCACGCCCAGCAACAGCCAGAGCGGCAGTGGAACGCCAAGCAGCGTGCCGTGACCAATAGCGGTAAAACCCGCCGGCAGCGTCTGGCTTAGCAGATAGACCGGCTGCCCACCGTTGGACGACAGTTGCTGTACGCTCTGACCAATAAACAGCGTGCCAAGCGTGGCGAGAAACGGCTCAACGCCGAGTTGTGTCACCAGAAAAG
The DNA here is from genome assembly GCF_043544755.1 of Pantoea sp. SGAir0184. Classification (NCBI taxonomy): domain Bacteria; kingdom Pseudomonadati; phylum Pseudomonadota; class Gammaproteobacteria; order Enterobacterales; family Erwiniaceae; genus Pantoea; species Pantoea sp. SGAir0184. The sequence goes on along the minus strand of NZ_CP028050.1, from coordinate 2,161,962 downwards.
CGTTGAACACGCCTACCAGCAGTGCCGCCGTCAGCGCACCCAACAGCGCCAGCGGCAGCGCGACCTGATGCAGTACCAGCGTCACCAGCACCAGGCAGGCGACATCAATCGCCGTACCGACGGACAGATCGATCGCGCCGATACGCGTGACCAGCGTCATGGCCAGCGCCACAATCGCCAGCGGTGCGACATTATTCAGCAGCACGCTACGAATGTTGGCGACAGTGGCAAACGCGGGCGCGGCGATGATGAAAAACAGCAGCAGCGCAACAAAGGTCAGCACCATCAGGCTGCGCAACAGCCCCGGCACTTTTTTACCGCTCAGGCTCAGTTCAGACATGAGATGCCCTCCCCGCCTGACGGCGCCGCAGTAGCGCGGTCAGCGCCACAACCAGCAGGATGAGCACACCCTCGACGCCGTTAATCCAGTAACTTGAGACGTTAACCAACTGAAAGCCGTTGGCTATCAGACTCAGAAACAGAGCGCTGATCAGTGCACCGCCCAGGGTCGGCACCAGGCGACGCGAAAACACCACGCCGAGCAGCGCGGCGGCAATCACCATCAGCAGATTGTCGTTAGCGCCCGGCGAACTGCCGCTGAGCAGCGCCACCGAGGCAATGGCTGCCAGTGCAGCGCTGAAGCCGCACAGCACATAACTCAGACTTTGATAGCGCGCCACGCTAATGCCCGCCGCGTTGGCGGCCTGCGGATGGCTACCCACCGCCTGCAGGCGCAGGCCAAACGCGGTGAAACGACTGAGCGCGAGTGCACTCAACGCCAGCAGCAGAAATCCCCAGCCGAGCCAGGAAACGCCCAGTGGTCCGCTGGCTATCAGCAGGTTTTGCAGCGCGCTGCTGGCGGAAATCGACGCGTTTCCGCTCAGCACCATCTCCAGTCCCATGGCGATGTTCATGCTGGTCAGCGTCGCCAGCAGGGGCAAAATACCAAGCCAGACAATCGCCAGGGCATTGAATATCCCCACGGCGATGCCGGTGAGCAGCGTGAGCAGCAGCGCATAAGTGACAGAGTGTTGCTCAGCGATCTGCGACGCGAATACCGCGGCACACAACCCCATATTAGCGGCAATGGATAAATCAATGCCGCCGCTAATCCCCTGAACACCGCCACCGCTTAGCACCAGCGTCAGACCCAGCGCCAGCGTTCCCACCACCGCCGTTTGCTGCAATACGTTACCAAGGTTGATCACGCTGAGGAAAATAGGCGACAGCCAGGCAAATACCGCCAGCACCAGTACAATAATCAGCAGCGCGACGTGCTGCAGCCACGGCTGCCCCTGCGGTTTGCCTGCCGCCGTCACCACCGCCGGTTGGCTCAGTTCACTCATAGGATTTGCTCCGTCAATGCGCCCGTGCCGGAAGCCAGGGACAGAATCTCCTGATGACTGGTGTGCCGGGCGGACAGCGTGGCGACCTGCTCGCCGCGCGCCAGCACAATAATGCGGTCGGCGAGCGTTTGCAGTTCCAGCAGATCGGTGGAAAACAGGATAATCACCGCACCGGCGGCCGCCAGCTGCTGCAGGGTTTGATAAATGGCGGCCTTGGCGGCAATGTCGACGCCAACCGTGGGCTCATCCAGCAGATAGAGCGTGGCGTGGGTGTTGAGCCATTTCGCCAGTACCGCTTTTTGCTGATTTCCGCCGGACAGCTGACGCAGCGGTGCCAGCTGGCCCGGTGTGCGGATCGCCAGCTGGCGGATGTTGTCCGCCACTAGCGCGGTCTCGGCGGTTGCGGAGACGCCGCCCCAGCGCAGCAGGCGCTGCACGGTCGTCAGGGTGATGTTGTCGCGCAGGCTCACATCGAGCGCGATGCCGTTGGCGCGGCGATCTTCCGGCACCAGCGCGATGCCACGTTTCACCGCGGCATGTGGCGAAGCCGGTACGCCGTGCGTCTCACCTACGCGCAGCGTCCCGCTCACGCCACGTTCCAGACCAAACAGTGCGCTGATTAACGCCTTCCCTCCGGAGCCCAGCAGGCCGGTAATGCCAACGATCTCGCCACGTCGTGCGCTGAAACAAACATTGTGAAAGCGACCCGGCGCGCTCAGGGCGTCTACGGTCAGCACCGGCTCGCCGTCAGGTGGCAGACCGCGCGGTGCAATCGCCTGCTGCGTCTCACCGATCATGGCATTAATCAGCGCCTGCGGAGAAAGGGCGTCGCCGGTAAAATGCGCGACGTCTTTACCATCGCGCAGCACCGTAACCCGCTGGCACAGCGCCTGGATTTCATCGAGATAGTGAGAAACGTAGATCAGTGCGATCCCCTGCTGACGCATACGTTCAATAACGCGAAACAGCGCCTGCACCTCGTGGCGCGCCAGCGCGGCGGTCGGTTCATCCAGTACCACCACGCGCGGCGCGCGCTGTAATACGCGACAGATCTGCACCAGTTGCTGTTCCGCCACACTTAACCCGGCGATCAGCGCATCGGGATCGATCTGCAGATCGAAGTGCTGTTGCAGTAGCTGCCGCGCCTGCTGACGCATACGCCGGCGATCGATAAACGGTGTGCTGCCAATCCGTGGCTCATTACCGAGCAGCAGCGCTTCCGCCACCGTCAGCGTGCCTGGCAATAGCCGCTCCTGATGAACAATGGCGATGCCCTGCTGTTGTGCCTGAGCCGGACTGGTCAACACCAGTAGCCGGCCTTCCAGCGTCACGCTGCCCTCATCGGCGGCGTGGATGCCGCCCAGCACTTTGATCAGCGTCGATTTTCCGGCTCCGTTATGCCCAATCAGCCCATGCACTTCGCCGGCGTGGACATCAAGCGATACCGCCTGCAGCGCGGGAATGCCGTCAAAGGCTTTACTGATCTGGCGCAGCTGCAGTCGCACTGTCTTATTTACCATCGCTCTGGCCCAGCGTTTGCTGCGCCTGCGCCGCATTCTCTTTGGTGACCAGAATGGCCGGAACATAGGTGGCAGGCGGAAGTGAACGATCGCCGGCAAGGTATTTCGCCACATTTTGTACCGCAGTCTGTCCGATCAGATAGGGTTGCTGCGCCACCACCGCCGCCGCGCTGGATTTCGGATCTTTCACCAGCGAGACCACGTCCGGGCTGCCGTCCACGGCGTAAGTTTTGATTTCACTGCGACCGGCAGCATCAACCGCCTGAGTGGCACCAATCTGCGGTACGTCCCATGCCGCCCAGATAGCCTGTACTGACCCTTGCGGATACTTGTTAAGTAGCTGACTAATCTGCGCATAGGCATCCTGCACGGTATTGGGAATTACGTCGCGCAGTTCGGGCTGAATGATTTTAATTTTCGGATACCATTTCAGCACGGCTTTTAACTGGTCATAGCGCATCGCCACCACCGGCACGCCATAAAAACCATTAAACACCAGAATATTGCCTTCGCCGCGCAGATCATTGACCAGTTTTAATGCCAGCTGCTCGCCAATATAAAAGTTATCGGAGGTCGTGACGTTAATACTGGATGGGCTGGCGGTATCCACGGTAAATAAGGGAATGCCGGCGTCGCGAATTTTTTTCAGCCAGGGTTCCAGCACTGAGGCGGTGCCCAGCGTTTCAATAATGGCATCCGGTTTTTGTGCAATCAGCGTTTGAATTTGCGCGATCTGCTGTGACTCTTTGCGTCCGCCATCCAGCGCGATAGGCGTGCCACCCAGCCGCTTTACTTCATCAATTTGTCCCTGATAGGCTTTCAGATCCCAGTAGTGATCGGTACCGGCCACGGTAATACCGATACGTTTACCGGCCAGTGAGGGAATGGATGCATCAGCGGCGCGAGCGTGCAGCGACAAGCCGGCGAGCAGCGATGCAGAGGCCAGTAATAGTCCGGCCAGGCGGTGTTTATGCATTGTTTATATCCATGGAAAAGGTTCAGCTAAATAAGGTGAGTGACGCCTGCTATTCGGCGTATAGCTGAAAATTATCACAGTCACTATTTATCCCTAATGCCATTTTCTCCTTTGGATATGCAGCGGATTTGCATATTGATTGCGTGAAAAAGCATGACCGGGCGCAGATATTCTGACGCCCGGTTATAAATAATAAAAACGTGGCTGGAATGAAGGCGTGCGGCGCTAAAGATACGTGATGGTCGCGGGCGCCGCGGGTGTGATTTTAACGCCCTTTTTTCTTGCGTCCCGGCTGGGTAAAGCGCTTGCGGTTCGCGCCCTGACCCGCTTTGTCACTCTGTTTCGGTGCGCTGACGGCCGGTTTTTTCGCGGCGGGCGTCGCCGCTTTCTTCTTCGCCTGTGCCTGCTGCGTTTTTTGATCTTCTGACGACGAATCCTCAATCAGCTTAAACAGGTCGATCAGTTCATCGTCCGTCAGATCGCGCCACTCACCGAGCGGGATACCTTTCAGGCTCACGTTCATGATCCGCGTGCGCTCCAGCTTCGTCACTTCATAGCCAAAGTGTTTGGCCATGCGGCGAATCTGCCGGTTCAGTCCCTGCACCAGGATAATACGAAATACAAAGGTCGACTCCCGCTTCACTTTGCATTTTTTCGTCACTGTGCCGAGCATCGGTACGCCCGCCGCCATGCCGGCAATAAACTCATCGGTGATCGGCTTATCCACCGTGACCACGTACTCTTTTTCGTGATTGTTACCGGCGCGCAGGATTTTATTCACCAGATCGCCGTGATTGGTGAGGAAAATCAGCCCCTGCGAGTCTTTATCCAGCCGGCCAATCGGGAACACGCGCTTGCTGTGGTTGACGAAGTCACCAATGTTGTCACGCTCGCCCTCTTCCATGGTGGTGACAATGCCCACCGGCTTGTTGAGGGCGATTAATACCAGATCGTCTTCGTTGCGCGGTTCAATCAGCCGCCCGTTGACTTTGACCTCATCCCCGGCGAACACCTGCGCACCGACGCTGGCGCGTTTGCCGTTAATGAAAACGTTGCCTTGTTCGATGTAACGATCGGCGTCACGGCGCGAGCAGATTCCGCTCTCGCTGATGTATTTATTCAGGCGCGTGGATGAGTTGGGCAGCATGGTTCCTCCGAAAAAAAACGGACTATACAGCATGTGCGCGCGTTGCGTAAGGCTGGGTTGAGCGTCCGGTGGCGGTTGTGCTTTGCGGTGTGATAGGGCGAAAAAGCGGTACCGGGTGCCATAGCGATTTATGGCACATAAAAATCCCTCCTGTCGGTTAAAATAGCCCGCTCGCCCCTGAGCAAACTCCGGATATTGTGAACATCTCACCGTTAACCAGGCATGAAAATGTACAACGTAAATCATCTTTTCGTCAGCCGGGAAATGAATGTGAAAAAGCTGCTGGCTTACGGTTTCCGCAAGGACGGGCAGGATTACGGCTACCGCTGTGATGTGATGAATAAGCAGTTCACCCTGCAGGTTAACATCACTACTCAGGGTGACATTGCCGCCACCATTATCGATAAAGTCACAGGAGAAGATTACATTCTTCACCGTATTACTTCTGCCACCGGTGCCTTTGTGGGGCAGGTTCGTGAAGAACATGACGCTATCTTGCTGGATATCGCAGAAAAATGTTTCCCGCAGAAGCATTTCAAAACAGCGCAGGCCGATGCGATTGTTCAGCACCTGAAACAGCAGTATCAGACTGAGCTGGAATTCTTATGGCCGCGCTTTCCTGAAAACGCCATCTTTCGCCGCAACGATAATCAAAAGTGGTTCGGCGCGCTGTTGATGATTCACAGCAGCAAGCTGGGCCGACCGGATGATAGCCTGATTGAAATCGTCAATATTAAAGTCTCGCCGCAGACGATCGCTTCGCTGGTCGATGGCGAGGTTTATTTCCCGGGCTACCATATGAACAAAAAGCATTGGGTCACCCTGTGTCTGGATGGATCAGTCCCGACGGCCGAGGTTTTGTTGCGCATTGACAACAGTTTTAACCTGGCCGGCTAGCCATCGGCGCGGCACCGTATACCTCTTCGCGGCTGATTTCGCCGCCCCATCCGCTCAGCCGCAACGTCTCGCCCGTCAGTTCCACCACCGCAAAGGGCACGCGCGACGGGCCATCCAGCATCCCCTGCAGGGTTATAAACACGGTATCCGCACGGCGGTGATAGCCGCCACGGTGATCGTGGCCGGCAAAACAGGCGCGCACGTCATAGCGGCAGAACAGCTCTGCCAGCTGCGCACCGTTGAGCAGACTGTGGCTGTAGCCCGGTGCCAGCGGATAATGCCCGAACACCACTACCTGCTGGCCGCAGGCGCGGGCCTCAATAAGCTGCGTTTCCAGCCATGCCAGCTGCGTCGCACCGACCGCGCCATTCCACGGCTGCGCCTGCGGTTGCTGGCGCGCCTGTAAATCAGCCAGCAGTGCGGCCGCGCGCTGGCGATCGTCGCCGTTGTGTTGATTGCAGTACAGGCTGATATCGTTGCCGTCGTAGACAATAAAACGCCAGCCCGGCAGCTGAAAGGCATAGTAACTTTTTGGCAGCGGCAGCGCGTCATCGAGGTGCTGCGCGATGGTCTGGGCGTCGTGATTCCCCAGCACCACGGCATGCGGATGGAGTAGCCGATCGTAGAGCGGCAGCAGCGTGGCATAGCTGGCCCAGTGGCGATCCACCAGATCGCCGAGCGTAACGACAAAATCCAGCGGCTGCTGATTGAGCGCGGTTATCGCCTGCGGCAGCTTATGCAGCGCATGACGATAGTAGAGATTCGCCGCGACATCCGCCTCAACGTCAGCATATTGCGGATCGGCCAGCAGCCCGAAGCGCAGCGTGCCGTCGAGCGGTGCCGCGCGTAAATCCGGTAACTGATACAGCTCAGCGACATCACCCAGCCGCTGGTGTTGCGCTGCGGTTAGCGCATGGGCATATCCCATCTCTGGCTCTCCTTAGCGAATACCGGCACGCATGAATGACTGAATAAACTGCCGCTGGAACAGCAAAAACAGCAGCAGCAACGGCAAGGTGGTCATCAGCGTTGCTGCCCCAATCAGCGCCCACTGCACGCCCTGCTCCGGCGCAGAAAACAGCTGCAGCCCGACGGTTAACGGACGCACCTGAACCGAGTCGGTGATCACCAGCGGCCAGAGAAAATCGTTCCAGTGGAAGCTGATCGATACCAGAGCGAACGCCACATAGATTGGCTTTGCTAGCGGAATGTAGATGTGGCGCAGAATGTAAAACCGGCTGGCCCCCTCAACGGTTGCCGCCTCTTCCAGCACCAGCGGAATGCTTTTGAACGTCTGCCGCAGCAGAAAGATGGCGAACGCCGAGGCAAAGTACGGCAGCGCAATGCCGGTCAGGGTATCGCGTAGCCCGAGCGCGCTGATGGTGCGGTAATTATTCAGAATCAGCACATCCGGGCTGATCATCAGCTGCAGCAGAATCAGCGCGAAGAGGAAACCGGAAAATTTCAGGCGGAACCGCACCAGTGCATAAGCGGCCAGCGTGGCCAGCACCAGCTGGACCACCACAATCATCAGCACCAGCAGCGTGGTATTGAGGAAGTAGCGGGCAAACGGTGCCGCGTGCCAGGCATTGATGAAGTTCTCCAGCGTCAGCGGCGTCAGCAGCGAAAAGTGCCCCTGGCCTGCGGCCGGATGAATGGCAATCCACAGCGCCACCAGCATCGGCAGGCTCCACAGCAGCGCGGCCAGCCAAATCAGCAGGTTGAGCGCAAAACCGCCCGGAGAGGATGCAGCTTTCATTGATAATGGGCTCGCTTATCCAGCAGATGAAATTTGATCAACGCAATCGATCCGAGGATCACCAGCAGCACCACCGTCATGGCCGACGCGGCTGGCATGTCCCAGAAACTGAATGCGGTACGATAGATATAAAACAGCAGCAGGCTACTGCTGTTGTTCGGGCCGCCGTTGGTCATGGCAATCACCTGATCGACAATGCGGAAGGCGTTCATCGAGGCGTTGATCAGCACAAACAACGTGGTTGGCAACAGCAGCGGCCACTGCACGCGGCGGAAAAAGTAACCGCGCGATGCGCCTTCAATGGCGGCGGCTTCGCTGAGGCGCGGATCGATCTGCTGCAGGGCGGCGAGATAAAAGATCATGAAAAAGCCCGCCTCGCGCCATACCGAAACCGCCATCAGGCAGTACAGCGTGGTATCTGGCTCGCCGAGCCAGTTGACCGCCGGTAGCGAAAACCATGCCAGCAGGCTATTCAGGATGCCAAGCTGCGGCGTGTAGAAAAACAGCCACAGATTGGCGATGGCGATCATCGGCAGCAGCGACGGAATGAAGAAGGCCGCACGCACCAGTGCGTTGCCGCGCAGCCGACGATTGACCGCCAGCGCCATCAGCAGCGCCAGCGTCACCGCCAGCGGAATGGTGATCAGCGCATACAGCAGGTTATTCCACAGCGACTGCATAAAAATGTCGTCATCCAGCAGCGCGCGATAGTTATCCAGCCCGACAAAATGGGCCGGATGCGAAGCGCGCGCGGCGCTGAACAGGCTCTGCCACAGCGTGGCCAGCGCCGGATAATGAGTAAACAGCAGCAGGAAGCTGAGCGCGGGCAGCAGCAGCAAATAGCCGCTGAGCTGCAGTGTCCACCCGCGCGGGCGCAGCGTGGCGGCGCTGCCAGAGAATGAACTCATCACGCGGCCGTCACTGATAGTTTTTCAGCAGGCGGTCAGCCTGTTTCTGCGCATCGGCCAGCGCCTGGGCCGGGGTTTTGCTCTGCGTCACCGCTGCTTCAATGGCGTGATTGAGCGTGTCCTGAATCTGCACGCTGTTGTAGGTCGAGAGTTCCGGCTGGGCATATTTCAGCTGCTCACGCGCCACCAGTGCCTGAGGCACCTGCTGCACATAGGCTTTCATTGCCGCCGTGTCCCACGCTGCCGGCGAGGTGGCGACATAGCCGGTAGCGATACTCCAGCGCGCGGCCTGTTCCGGTGCGGTGACCCAGCGGATGAAGCGCATCGCCGCCTGCTGCTGCGCCGGTGAGGCGCTTTTGAACACGTAGAGGTTGCCGCCACCGGTCGGGCTGCCGCGCTGGGTTTTCTCCGGCAGCATGGCGACGCCAAACGGGAAGGTCGCGTTGTCACGCACGTTGGTCAGGTTACCGGTGGTAGTGACCATCATGGCCGTTTTACCACTGATAAAGTCCTGCGGCGTGGTGCCCCAGGCAATCGCACCCTTCGGCGACACTTCCTCTTTCTGGCCGAGATCGGTCAGCCACTGCAGGGTTTCCACGTTGCCCGGCGTGTTGAAATACACGGCGTTGCCCTTACCGTTATCCAGCCGTCCGCCATTGGTGGCTGCCAGCCCCTGGAAATTCCAGTAGCCGTTCGGCGTGGAAGGGATCTCAATGCCCCACTGGCTGACGCCGCTGGCCTGTTTCAGCGTCAGCTTTTTGCTGAATGCCACCACCTGCTGCCAGGTGGCGGGCGGTGTATTCGGATCGAGACCGGCTTTCTCAAATGCCTGTTTGTTCCAGTACATCACCACGGTTGAGCGCTGAAATGGCACGCCCCACACTTTGCCCTCAATGCGACGCAGAAAGGCCGGATAGAAGCTGTCGATCCACTGTTTGCCCTCTTCACCCGTGGCTAAATCGCTGGCGGCGACGATGGCACCGGCATCCATCAGCGACCAGGCTTCAATATCTCCCATCACCGCCAGCTGCGGTGCGTTACCGCCGCGAAACGCCGTCAGCGCTTTGGTCACGGTGGTGGCGTAATCGCCGGTGTAGACCGGCTGAATGCTGATCTCTGGGTACTGTTTTTCAAAATCCGCCACCAGGGCTTCCACGGTGTGGCTGACTTTACCGCCGACCGCAATCGGGTAGTACATCTGTAACTTCACCGGCTCAGCAGCAAACACCGACGCGGAGGCACACAGCATAACGACACAAGCCAGAGGCGAGAAACGGATCGCAGACATGATTTTCCCTTGAATAAACGACAACGGTTAAACAGCGTATTTTTTCTCAGCGAGCAACATCGGGTGTTCGGCAGCGACACAGCGCTGGCCGGAGGTGGTGGAAAACAGGTATTGCCGGCTGGTGGACCACTGCAGGCCGACCAGGCTGTCATCCGTGAAGCGCTGCAGGCCGGGCACTTTGACGGTCAGTGATTCCGTGATGCCGGGCAACCGACAGACCAGCAGCGTATCCGCGCCCATGTATTCGTAGCTCACTACCCGCGCACTCAGCGCGGCCTGCTGCGGGGCGACCAGCTGGATATCCTCCGCGCGCAGGCCCAGACTCAGCGCCGTTTCGCCGGCATAGGTCAGGAGCGGTGTGCTGAGATGGCTGAGGTAGTGATGCGCGCCTTTGCTGTGCAGTGGCAGGATATTCATTGGCGGTGCGCCAATAAACTGCGCGGCAAAACAGCTCGCCGGCTGGTTGTAGAGCTGGTCTGGCGTGCCGTGCTGCTCAATGCGGCCATCGTTGAGCAGAATGATGTGATCGGCCATGCTCATCGCTTCGGTCTGATCGTGGGTGACGTACAACATGGTCAGCCCGAGCTGCTTTTGCAGCGCGCGGATTTCGCGCCGCATGCTCTGGCGCAGTTTGGCATCCAGGTTGGATAACGGCTCATCCATCAGGCACAGCGTATTGTTGGCGATCACCGCCCTGCCCAGCGCCACGCGCTGCTGCTGGCCGCCGGAGAGCTGTGAAGGCAGGCGCGCCAGCAGCGGTTCCAGCTCAAGCAGTGCGCTGACCTGCGCCAGCCGGGCGGCAAACTGTTGCTTATCTTCACCGCGCGCCTTCAGGCCAAACAGCAGATTCTCCCGCACGCTCAGGTGAGGAAACAGCGCGTAAGACTGAAACACCATCGAAAGCTTGCGCTGCGCCGGTGGCAGAGGCGTGACGTCGGTGTGATTGAAATAAATGCGGCCGCTGTCGGCCGTTTCCAGCCCGGCGAGGGTGCGCAACAGCGTCGATTTACCGCAGCCTGAAGGCCCCAGCAGTGCGACGAAACTGCCTTGCGCCACGTCGAAGCTGATATCCTGCAGCGCGATTTTATCGCCCCAGGTTTTGGTGATGTGTTGCAGCGAGAGATGGCTCATGCATCCGCAGTCCTGAAATCAGAATGGCGGTAAGCTAGCTGAGGCGGATGAAAGATTTATGGCGCTGACGTGACGGTTGGGTGATGGACGGCGACCTGGCGCAGCATCCCCCTCACCCGGCACGCCCGCAGGCCGCGCCGGGCAGGCGTTTATGCGTTACTGCGACATGCTCAGAATGGTGCGGATGTTCTGCGCCGTGGTGGCAATGATATCGATAGCGCCGGTGCGCAGCGCGCCGAGGATCGCCATGGCTTTGGTGTTTTCAGCGGCAATGGCAATCACGCAGGGAATTTTACGCAGCTCGTCGATACTCAGGCCAATTACCCGGTCGTTCATCACCGTATCCACGTGCTGGCCCTGGGCATTAAAAAAATCATAGCCGGCCACATCACCGGTCACGCCCTGATTGACGCTGGCATCAATGATCTCATGTGGTGTGAACCAGCCGAGCTTCACCATATAGCTGTTTTCGTTCATGTCACCGATGCCCACCAGTGCCACATCCGCTTTCCGCGCGCGGTCGAGCGTCTCTTTGATGGTGCCGTTTTGCATGAAGGCGTCGCGCAGCGCCCGGTTTTCGACGTAAGCCGGGGCGTACAGGGTTTCGCTGATGCCGCCAAACTTTTTGGCCAGCCGGCGGCTGATGTGGTCCGCGTTGATGGCATCCCCCGGACGATGGGTGCCGCCGATGCCGCTGATAAACAGGCAGTTGCGCGTCGGCACCTGACCGGGATAATCGGCGACGGCCGCCACGTTGCGCCCCTGGCCCACGGCGACAATAGCGTTGTCTTTCAGCGACTGCGCGAGATGCGCCGACACCAGCGCCGCCACCTGACGCCGCTGCTCGTCGCTGTCTGGTGAATCGAGGGCAATCAGCGCGCGCTGCAGATGGGGAAAGCGCGTCTGCAACTGCTGTTCCAGCCGCGTACTGAACACCGGATGGTAGCGCACATTGATCTCGACGATGCCCTCTTCACGCGCGCGTTTCAGCAGTCGCCCCACCTTGATACGGGAAATCCCAAACTTACGCGCAATCTCCTCCTGGGTGATTTCGTCCTGATAGTAGGCGACGGCAATTTCCGTCAGCAGCTCGGAGTCCTGAGAAAGCGTGTTTTTTTCCATCCGTTACCTGTCTTGTATCGTCGTGCGGAGTGCTCAGCAGGGAGTTATATCATTGATGCGACTCGCTTCGCCAGCCAGCAACGCCGCGAGTCGCCGCTGCTGTCACGCTTAACGCTGAATGGCGTCAATTTTCAGCATGCGGGCAATAACCTTATCCAGCTCTTGCTGATCGAAGATCTGTTTCCAGTCCGGCTTGATGATCTTCTCGCGGCCATACTCCATGGCGATCATGCAGGCGTCCGAGAACGGGTTGGTGGCGCGGAAAGCCACCGCCAGCGCAATCTGAATATGGCCGTACAGCATGGCCTTCGCTGCCTCTTCCGGGACGCCGCTGTGTTTCACCGTTTCATCCAGCGCCTCTTTCATGAAGGCACCGACCATGCAGGCGACGGTTTCGACCAGCGTCGGCTCCAGATACGCCAGTTGCGTCACCGTGATCCAGTGCACCTGATCAACCGGGCCGTACATCACGCTGATTACCTTACTCAGCTCTGCCTTCTGTTCAGCGCTGCCGCTTTCCCAGGCTGCCGCGACGTGCTGAACGGCAGCGACGCCACCAAACGCATCGGCGTGCTCCTCTTTGGTGTAGCGGGCCAGAAATACCGACGGATGGCACGGGTGCGCGACCGCGTATTCAATGCCGTCACGCTGGGCGATCAGGTTGGCGTAGGCCGCGGCCGGATCGAGCGTCAGCAGCACTGCACCGCTTTGCATTTGTGGCACCACGCTTTGCGAGACTTTGCCCAGTACGATATCCGGCACGGCGAGGATCACCACGTCACTCAGCGGCACCACCGACGCGGCATCCGACAGCTCGCGTCCCTGTGCAGTCACCTGCTGCTGCGCCTGCGGTGAATTCTCGCAGTAAAACACCTGATAAGCGCTGTGCTGCAAATTAGCGGAAATACGCATGCCCATTTTGCCGCCTGCGCCGATCACGGTGATGGTTTTCAATGCCTTGCTCATGTTAACGACTCCTGATCTTGTTTACTGCGTAGGAATTCAACGGCGCGGCGGGTCCATTCGGCTTCCCGCGCGCAGGTCTGCGCGGCATCGTCCTGCCACGGCAACCAGTGTTCGATGATTTGGTTGATGTCGCGATCGGCTGGCCGCACGCTGGCGATCAGCCGGTCATAATCCAGCTTCCCTTCGCCCATCGGACAGCCGGCCAGGGTAAAACCGACCCAGCCGGCACGGCGGGTAAAGGCGAAATCTTTGATGTGCAGATTGCCGACGCGCGCAGCGGTATTGGCGATCACCTGCTCCTGCAGCTCCAGTCCGGCGACGCAGTTGGCCGGATCGAGACACACGCACAGCCACGGTGAGAGAAAGCGGTTGATCACCGACATCATCGCCGCGCTGCTGACCTGCTCGTAGGTTTCCAGGCACAGCCGCACCTGCTGGCGGGCAAAATCCGGCAGCACGGCAGCAATCAGATTGGCCGCTTCATCCAGCGATGGCCGGTGATCGGCGGTGTTGAACATTGAGCGCACCACGCGCGCGTCGAGAATAGCGGCGATGTGCAGATAGCGGCGCAGGTGCGCGCTGCCCAGACCGCGCGTGCCCAGCTCCAGCGTGATGCCAAGTGCATCCGCCTGCTGACGCAGCGCCAGCAGCTGGTCATCTGACCACTGCTCAATCGCCGGGTAGTCGCAGATCTGGAATACTGACACGTCGAGATCGGCGGTGTGCTGCAGCATCTGCGCCAGCGTGAGCGGCTGTGGTACCTGAGGCGACATGCGCCAGAAAAACGCATAGGTACTAAGTCCAATGCGGCTCATGACGGCAGCTCCTCAGCCAGCTCACTGGCTTCCTGCACGATTTGCGCCAGCGCCTGCGGATCGTGGGCAAAGCGGCCGAGGAACAGGCCGTTGACGTCGCCGCCGAGGCGCTGAATCAGACCCGGCCCGGCGCTGCCGCCGTAAATCACCCGCAGCGTGATGCCGTCTGGCGTCGTCAGCTGCTGTAGCCCGCTGCACACCGCGCGGATGTAGCTGTCCGGCGCCGGCTGCGGTGCGCCAATGGCCCACTGCGGTTCGTAAGCAAACAACACCTCACCGCTGAGCGCCTGTTGCGCGGCCTCCGCCAGCGCCTCCTGCAGCTGCTGCTGACACAGCGCAATCGCCTGCTCAGGCGTGCCCTGCTGCGGTTCACCGATGCACAGCACCGGGGTCAGGCGATAACGCAGCGCCATCGCCACTTTGGCGGCAATCTGCGTTTTATCTTCATGAAAATGGCGACGGCGTTCGGCGTGACCGATCTCTGCCAGTGAGCACCCCAGCTCCTGCAGCATGCTGGCGCTGACCTCACCGGTCCAGGCGCCGTTTTCCGCCTGACACACGTCCTGCGCACCGACGCGCACCGGCGTGCCGGCAAAAATCTCCCGCACCGCCGGGATGGCCGGATAGGCAGGCAGCACAAACAGCCCGACGTCACCGCGCTGCACCGCCGGATGCCGCGCCAGCGTCGCAACCTCGCGACACCACGCCAGCGTTTGCTGATAGCCGAAATACATTTTCAGGCTGACGCCAAGCCAGATTTTAGGCTGAGCCATAATTACGCTCCCTGTTCAGATGCACTGTGTTCTTTTAACAGATTGCCAACGGTGTTGACGATCATCGCCAGTGAAACCGCACCGGCGTCCGGCGTGCCAACGCTTTTTTCTGCCAGCGGCCGTGCACGCCCCACTTTCGGTACCAGCTGCGCGGTGGCCTGCGCGGCCTGCTCCGCCACCGCTGCCGCACGTAACCAGGCTTCGGTGAGTGATGCGCCCTGCGCGACCGCAGCGCTCAGCGTGTCGCTAAACGGAACCAGCACGTCAACCATGGTTTTATCACCGACGCGCGCTTTGCCGAAGTGCATAATGCCCTCTTTGGCATCCCGGACGCCGGCAGCGACGCGTGGTGCATCCGCTGCCGCGCTGTCGCCCAGTGCGGTGCCGAGCGCGGTCAGTGCCACGCCCCACAGGGCTCCGGACGTGCCGCCCGCTTTATCCGCCCAGGCATCGGCGGCGCGACACAGCAGACTGCCAGCGCCGGCGCCACGCGCGGCCACCTCACGCGCCTTTTCCACTGCGCCGAGTACGCCGCGCTCCATACCAATGCCGTGATCGCCGTCGCCCGCGACCGCATCAATGTCGCCCAGCTGGCCAGCATGACGCTGAATCATCACCGCCACCGCTTCCAGCAGCTCAAGAACGCGCCGGGCGCTGTGTTGTGATGCGGTGCTGGCCTGCGGTAACGTCTCTTCACGGATCTCTTCGCACTCGGCGGCGCTGAGCGGTTCGGCAATCAGGACGCTGCCTTTGCGGTAGGCCGGCGTATTGGCCGGCGCGCGCCACAGCGTTTCCAGTTCATCATCGAGCCACATCAGCGTCAGCGAGACGCCTGCCATGTTAAAACTGGTGACGAATTCGCCGACATCCGGCTCCACCACCTGCAACTGCGCCGCCGACAGCAGCTGGGCGATGCGGCGATACACCACAAACAGCTCTTCATACTTGACTGAACCGAGACCGTTGAGGATTACCGCCACGCGCTGTCCCGCCACCTGCGCCACATCCGCTGGCCGCTCACTCAGCAGCCGGTCGACAAAGATTTCTGCCAGCTCGTCGGCGCGCGGCACCGCCGTTTCGCTAATGCCCGGCTCACCGTGGATGCCCAGCCCGAGCGCCATGCGCCCTTTCTCTACCTCAAACAGCGGATGTGAAGCGCCCGGCAGCGTACAGCCGGAAAAGGCCACACCGAAGGTGCGGGTGCGATCGTTGGCGTGTTGCGCTTTTTTCAGCACCGTAGCCAGATCGTCACCCGCTTCTGCCGCGGCCGCCGCCACTTTAAACACACACAGATCGCCGGCGACGCCGCGTCGCTTCAGACGCTCATCGTGGCTGGCGCTGGACACATCATCCGTTACCGCCAGCACCTCACAGGCAATACCTTCAGCGCGCAGCCGCTCGCACGCCTGACCAAAATGCAGCACGTCACCGGCATAGTTTCCAAACAGCAACAGCACACCCGCGCCGTTATGCGCCGCGCGCGCGACGTTGTAGATTTGCTGCGCCGACGGCGAAGCGAACAGATTGCCCATTGCCGCCCCGTGCGCCAGGCCCTGGCCGACCAATCCGGCAAAGGCGGGATAGTGACCGGAACCGCCACCGACAATCACCGCCACGGTATCCGGCTGGCTGCGCGTGCTGCGCACCACGCCACCGCTCACCTGGCGTACTTTATCGGCGTTGGCGGCCACAAAGCCTTCGATCAGTTCCGCGGCAAACGCGGATGGCTGGTTAAACAGGTACGTCATGTTATTGCTCCTGTACAAATGAGGCTGGCAGAGGCTGCGCGCGACGGCGATTGAGGAACAGCATCAATACAGCGGAGAGCAGCATAAAACCGCCGACCACGAACATCGGTAACACATAACTGTGAGTGACATCATGCAGTGCGCCGGTGATGTAACCGGCGGAGAAACCCGCCACGTTGCCCAGGGTGTTAATCAGCGCAATCGCCGCCGCTGCCGATGCGCCGGTCAGGAACTGCGTCGGCAGCGTCCAGAAATTGGGCAACGCGGCGAAGATGGCGCTGGCCGTTACGGCGATCACCAGGATGGTGGTAAACGGTGAATCCATGTAGAGCGCCAGCGGTACGCTGAGGCCGCCCGCGACCGCAGGAATCGCGATGTGCCAGGTTTTACAGCCGCGCCGCGCGGCATCCCGCGACCAGAAAAACATCACGACGGCGGCGATCAGGTACGGCACGCCGGTGATCAGCCCTTTCTGCATCACATTGAAGGTGGTGCCAAACTGCTGCTGGAAGCCGGCGATAATGGTCGGCAGGAAGAACGCCAGCGCGTACAGGCCGTAAATAAAGCCGAAGTAGATCAGGCACAGCATCCACACGCGGCTGTTGCCCATCACCGAACGCACGCTGTGCGGGTGCTGGCCCTGCTTGTGCTGATGTTCCGCCTCCAGTTCGGCTATCAGCCAGTTTTTCTCGTCGTCATTCAGCCACTTCGCCTGACGCGGCGAGTCCACCAGCCAGAACAGCGCCACAATCCCGATGAGGATCGCCGGCAGCGATACGCCCATGAACATCACGCGCCAGCCTTCAAGACCAAACAGGCCGTGCTGCTCAATCAGCGAGGCAGCCAGCGGTGCGCCAAACACCACTGTCAGCGGCTGCGCCAGGTAGAACAGCGACAAAATTTTGCTGCGGTGGCGCGCCGGTACCCACAGGCTGAGATAAAGGATGGCGCCCGGGAAGAAACCGGCCTCGGCAATTCCCAGCAGCAGGCGCAGCGTATACAGCCCTTCGACACTGCTGACCCAGGTAAACAGCAGCGAGACGATGCCCCAGCTGATCATGATGCGCGCCAGCCAGCGCCGCGCGCCGAACTTATGCAGCGCCAGGTTGCTGGGCACTTCCAGCAGGATGTAACCAATAAAGAAGATGCCGGAGGCGAGACCAAACTGCAGCGCACTGAGGCCAAGGTCCTGCGTCATGCCGTTTGGGCCGGCAAAGGAAATGGCGGTGCGATCGAGGAAGTTGATAAAGAACATCAGCGCCACAAACGGTACCAGGCGCCAGGAGATTTTGCGGATTGCGGTCTGCTCAACCGCGCTGACAGCAGACTGATTCATAACGCACCTCCGAAACGTGCGCAGTGAGACGGTGTTGGCCAGGCGCAAAACCGGCGCTGGCGACAGACAAAATGCGAGGTAAGAAGCAAATGACACATGTTCGAGTCCTCAATGGGTCTTCTTGTACATGGATAGGGTCATGCGAACAAATGAACACTACACGGATATTTGCTCACTCCTCAAGCGCAGTTGGCGAAAGTGTGACAGTGCGCATGAGATTTGATTTCAGCGACATTTTCAGGATTTTTCGCAGCAGAGCGGCGCTGCTCGATCGTTACATCAAGGGGTGCGCGAGATTTTGCGTGGCCGATCTCTAAATCATATGAACATGTATTGAACATATGTTTGATTTTGTGGCAGGCTGTCAGTGAACATCTAATCACCTGACGAACATATGTGCAGGTGTCAGACCCTGTATCACTGGAGAGACGTGATGAAAACTATCGCTATTGGTGCCGATGATGCGGCTATCGATTTGAAAAACATCATTAAAAAGCTGCTGGAAGAGCAGGATTATCAGGTAACTGATTACAGTAACGACGCGCAAAATGACCGCCCGATGTATCCGGACGTGGCGTTTGCGCTCGCTACGGCGGTGCAGCAAAAGCAGTTTGAGCGCGGCATTTTGCTGTGTGGCACCGGCATTGGCGTCGCGATTGTTGCCAATAAAGTGGAAGGCGTGCGCGCCGCGCAGTGTCATGACACCTTCTCCGCCGAGCGCGCGCGCAAAAGTAATAATGCCCAGATCATGACCATGGGCTCACGCGTAATCGGGCCGGAGCTGGCGAAAAACATCGTTAACGCCTGGCTGGCATCCGAGTTTGAAGGGGGCGGTTCGACCGCCAAAGTGGAGAAGATCGGTTACTACGAACAGGTGTCACACGCGAAATAAGAGGTTATCGGGCGCTGAGTTGCAGAGCCGGCAGCGCCTGAGTGCGTGACATCGCCAGCGGCACGCTGACACGACTGGCCACTTTGGTGCGTGCCAGCCGTGTCATAGCCGGTGTTTTAACTGCCGCTTAGCGTACCGCTCAGCACCGCAGGCGCATCCTGCTGCACCAGAAAGGCGACCAGCAGGGCGTCGCGTTCACCGTGGATAGCCGGCAAGGCAGCGCTATCGCTCACCGCATCGCCTTTTTGCAGCCGCACATCCCCGGTGCGTGCAATGCCCTCCAGCACCGTGACCCAGCTGGCATAACCCGGCAAATGCGGCACCTCGATCTGTGCGCCACGATCCAGCCTGACGTCATAGATGTAAACGGCCTGACGCAGCGTCAAAGGTGCCGCGCTGTGCTGCGGACCGGCCAGCAGCGTCCACTGGTTAAGTGCCGCCCCTTCTGCCCGGTACACACTCTGCACCTGCCCTTCACCGCCGCCGGATGCCGGGCGGATGTACGCCTGCAGCATTTCGCTTTCAATCAGCGGTGCTGACTCTTCATGACGTACCCCACTGCCCGCGTTCACCAGCAGTGCGCGTTTGCCGTTGAGGGCGAGAGTCTCTCCCTCCTCGCGCCGGTACTGCACCGAGCCGCGCCAGACATAGCTGAAAATTTCATCATCCTGATGACGGCGCATCGGTACCACCGCGCCGGGCTTCAGCGTCATCTGGTCGACAATCGCCAGCGCGCCCAGTTGTTCTCCCGGCCGCTGCCGGCGAATGGTAAAGGGACCGTATTCAAACAGCTGGTCACGCTGCGCTTTAATCACGTTCATCAGTGGCTTCCTCAAAAATCAGGTTCTGATGACCATCATAAAGGCTGCAAAATTGCGTAACAGTAGGGCTTTTTGTTGGCTTAAATCAGTGGTTTTGAATGACCTTCGTCCGCGCCTTTAGTCCGCTGCAGTACGAAGCTGAGCGCCAGGTGCGGGCTGGTGAGTGGCCGCTGTGGCACAGGAAAACGCGACGCGGCGCCGGCCATTGACACCTGCGCTAACGCCACCTGAACCGCGCCCTGCTGCTGTCCCTGAGCGACGGCATCGGCGATCAGCGTGTAATAGTCGTCCAGCCGGCCAGCTTTGAATGCGGCCCAGGCATCCGGGATAAGCCTGACTTGCGGACGCTGGTCAGGTGCCAGACTCTCCGGGCAAAACAGCTGGCGCGTACTGTGCAGCGTAGACTCTGCGGCACACAGCACCAGCGCGGGTGCGCCACGGCGATGCACTTCGTCCGCCAGCATACGGTCAGTGCGATAAACCGCACAGCGCTGTTGTGGATCGCGAAAGCTGTCTGCGGCGGCACCTAAGGTAGAGCAGGTAATCAGTATCGCGTCGAACCACGGCGTCAGGCTGAGTAACAGCTGCTCCAGACGCTGCTGCTGGACCGGCGTCATGCCACCGCTGAGCTCTGCTTCTGCCAGCAGATGTGGCATCACCAGATGGCTGATTTGCTGAGGCGGAATGCCGAGCGACTGCGCGGCGTCATCAAAAATAGCAATATTACTGGCGGCGGTATGCAGGCAGGCAATGGTCACAACGATTCCTTATCGCTTCAGGTTCAGTACGTTGCACTATAGCCATAATCGGTGACGGAATGCAGCTTTACCGCTGGCTGGCAGGTTTCGCCGGATGCGGTGCGAGGCCGTTTCAACGCCTCACACCGTGCAACCTTCCTTCAGCCAGTCAGCGTGAAGTGCGATCTCAGAACCACACTTCTGCCTGTACGCCAAAGTTCCAGCTACCGCCAGCGGTAAAGCCCGCGCTGCCGAAATCATCGTTCAGCGCATAGTTGTCCAGCGCTTTAGACCAGTTCATCCAGGTCGCGAACAGGCGAATCTCCGGCCGCACCAGCATGTCGTTGATGTTGCCGACTTTAAACGTTGGCGCAAAGGTCAGCTTATATACATCGCCCTTCACCGCGTTGTACGTCGCGATGCTGCCGCCATCCTGATAGCTGCGGCCATTGGGTTTGAGGTCCATATACAGCCACGACGCCTCATATTGCAGCGCAAAGTTTTCCGTAATCGCCTGGGAGGCGCGCAGGTTGATGGTTGCCCAGTCATAGCGATCGCCTTTGCGGTAGCGATCCTCGCTGTGCTGCGCCAGCAGCGATGGGGCCACTGACCAGCGATCGCTCAGTGGCATCACGCCAAAGGTGGCCAGTCGCAGCGCGCTGGCGTTGCGCGTTAAGTCGCCGTCGCCACCGATCTGCCGGGTTTCTGCGCCCAGCCCTTTCCCCCATTGAAAGGCGTGAGTGCTGCTGCCCGGTGCCAGCCCGTAGAAGCGGTTTTTATCGTGCCAGGCCAGCATGGTAAACACGCCGTGCTTTGCCGTATCGTCACTGCGCAGCGCATAGCTGCCGGTGGTCGATGCGCGCCCTTTCAGCTCGTCGTTGCCGTTTGCGCTCATGCCGGTCAGCATCCACTGCCAGTTACCGTAAAACTGGTTAGAGGTCAGCAGCAGGTTTTGCACGTTGTTATCGTCGTAGCGGCTGCTGCCCAGGTCGCCAAAACTGCGGCCATAAATGGAGAAATCGCTGCGCCATTGCTCGTTCCATTGCAGGTTGCTGATGCCGCCGCCGGTGCCGCCAAGAAAGACGATATCGGTATCGGTGAAGTGCAGATCAAAATTGTCGCCGTCAAAGCGTTTGCCCGCCCACAGTGAGGCATGTTGCGCGGCGCCCCCAAAGCTGGGCAGATCCCCCATCTCGACATACACCTGGCGGATATTCAGGTTGTTGTCGTTATTCTGCACCCACGGGTCCGGACTGGATGAGCCATCTGCCAGCAGCGCTTTGAAATTGGCCCACGAACCATTACTGAACCGGGTTTGATTATGAAAGCCCAGCTCGATGTAGTGATCCTTTTCATTCCCTAACCGGCCAATATGCGCATCGCCGCCGATCGAACTGGCAGGCGAAATAGCAGGTCCGGCACGTCCACCGCGCCCTTTATCATTAATCAGCAGGCCGGAACGGGCGTAGCCGGAAAAGCGGAACGTGTTGGTTGTTCCGGCACTCGCCTCCTTTTGCTGCTGCTCATCGCGCGCGATTTTCTCTTCCAACTGGGCCAGACGCTGCTCCAGCGTTAATGACTGTGCCGCTGCACTGCCACCCACCATCATCCCCGCGATAGCCAGCGCCAGGCGCGCGGTTTTAGCCTTATGCATCACCATATTTATCTCTCTTATTATGTCCATTCATTAATTACAACGGGATTGCCTTTGACGCAGCGAGAGCATAAATAAGCGGATTGTGGTTCTTTTTGATCAATATCATTAAATTAAAAAGTGATATTTTACATGAAGTTATAAAATGATTGATTAATTCAAGGTCTGTTTTTACCTAAATGGAAAAATCCTTTGCGACCTGTCTTAAAAGACGGGTGAATTAATTTTTCTTTTCCGATCCCATTCGCAGAATGGCGCTTTTTCCGGCACGGAAAATCTGCTTAGCCTGCAGCAGAAATAAAAAGCAAATTTGCGAGCTGTGCCGCATCGCTTAATGCGGCAACCAGATGAGACGGCGCAATTATTCGGGCAAGCCTGCGCCTCGCTGCTACGCTTAGTGGTTGGATTATCCTTACAAAAGCTGGAGATATTATGAGCAATGACGATCGCAAGCCGACCACCACGGATGCTGGCATTCCGGTAGCCAGCGACGAACATTCTTTGTCCGTCGGTCCTGACGGCCCGCTGATGCTGCACGATCACTACCTGATTGAGCAGATGGCTAACTTCAACCGCGAACGTATTCCAGAGCGTCAACCGCACGCCAAAGGCAGCGGTGCATTTGGCTATTTTCAGGTGACAGAAGATGTCAGCCGCTACACCAAAGCGGCGGTATTTCAGCCCGGCACCAAAACCGATGTGGTGATGCGCTTCTCCACCGTGGCCGGCGAGCGTGGCAGCCCGGACACCTGGCGCGATCCGCGCGGCTTCGCGATCAAGTTTTACACCAGCGAAGGCAACTACGACATGGTGGGCAATAACACGCCGGTGTTCTTTATCCGCGACCCGATGAAATTCCAGCACTTTATCCGCTCGCAGAAGCGCCGTGCCGACAACAATCTGCGCGATAACGATATGCAGTGGGATTTCTGGACGCTGTCGCCAGAGTCGGCGCACCAGGTGACCTGGCTGATGGGCGACCGCGGCATTCCGAAAAGCTGGCGCCACATGAACGGTTACTCCAGCCACACCTATATGTGGGTTAACGCCGCCGGGGAAAAATTCTGGGTTAAATACCACTTCAAAACCGATCAGGGTGTGGAGTTCCTGACGCAGGATAACGCCGATCTGCTGGCCGGCCAGGACGGCGATTACCATACGCGCGATCTGTTCAGCGCCATCAAAAATGGTGATTTCCCCAGCTGGACGCTGTACATGCAGATCATGCCGTTTGCCGAGGCGGAAACCTACCGCTTCAACCCGTTTGATCTGACTAAGGTCTGGCCACACAGCGATTATCCACTGATTAAAGTCGGCAAACTGATGCTGAACCGCAACCCGACCGACAACCACGCGCAGATTGAACAGGCGGCGTTTGAACCAAACAACCTGGTACCCGGCATCGGGCTGAGCCCGGATAAGATGCTGATTGGCCGGGTGTTTGCCTATGCCGATGCTCACCGCGCCCGTCTGGGCGTTAACTACAAGCAGATTCCGGTCAACGCCCCGCAGGCACCGGTGCACAGCTACAGCAAGGATGGCGCGATGCGCATCAATCCGGTCAGCGATCCGGTCTACGCGCCGAACTCGAAAGGCGGTCCGGCGGCGGACGGCGAGCGCTACCCGACGGATTCCACCTGGGAAGCGCATGGCAACATGGTGCGCGCGCCCTACACGCTGCGTCAGGATGATGATGACTTTGGCCAGGCCAATACGCTGGTCAATAAAGTGCTGGATGAGGCGGCACGTGATCGTCTGGTGAATAACGTCAGCGGTCATCTGCTCAACGGCGTGGAGGAGCCGGTGCTGTCGCGCGCGTTTGAGTACTGGCGCAACATCGACCAGACGATTGGCGACCGCATTGCCCAGCGGGTACAAACCGAGCGCGCCAAGCGTTAATGAGCTGATTTATAAAAATAGAAAAGGCGCCCGCGGGCGCCTTTTTTGCATCGACAGGATTATTTCAGACGGAACGCCACCACGCTGTCGCCGGCTTTGGTGCCGAGCGAACCGTGACCGCCTGCGGCAATCACCACGTACTGCTTACCGTCGCTGCCCATGTAAGTGGATGGCGTCGCCTGCGCGCCGGCGCTAAGCTCCTGCTGCCACAGCAGTTCGCCGGTGGTGCTGTCATAGGCACGAATGAAGTTGTCTGCGGTGGCACCGTGGAACACCAGATCGCCGGCCGTCAGCAGTGGCCCGCCGTGCGCCACCATGCCCATCGGGAAGCCAATCGGGAAGCGGCCCGGCAGGAAGCTGGTTTTCAGGTTTTTCGTGGTGCCAACGCGACGCAGCCATTCGGTTTTACCGGTTTTCAAATCCACGCCGACCATGCGGCCCCACGGCGGTGCAATGCACGGAATGCCCAGACCGGAGGCCAGCTGCTGGATGTGGATGGCGTAATCACCGTGGAAGTTTTCGTTCCAGTAAGGCTGGCCATCTTTGGTGAACAGGCGCTCCGTCGCCGTGGCGGGCGTACGCTTGATCAGGTTGTATTTGTAGGCGAGGCGCACCGGTGCGGCAATCAGCATCTGACGTTGCGGATCAACCGCCACCGATCCCCAGTTAAACACCCCGATATTGCCCGGGAACACCAGCGAGCCGCCTTCTGTGGCTGGCGTCCACGGATTGCCGTCATAGCGCAGGCTGCGGAAATCCATACGGCAGGCCATTTGATCAAACGGCGTGATGCCCCACATTGACTTCTCAGTCAGCGGCTGCGGAATAAAGTTCAGGCTGGATACCGGCTGGGTGGCGGCGAATTTCTCGCCCGGCACGCCGCCTTCCGTCGAAACCTTCACGTCGTTAACCGGATAAACCGGCTGGCCGGTCAGGCGATTGAGCACAAACAGATTGCCGGTTTTGGTCGGCAGGATCACCACCGGCTGTTTCTGGCCCTGATAATCGATATCGACCAGCGATGGCTGTGACGGATTATCGCGGTCCCACAGATCGTGATGGGAGCTCTGATAGCGCCATTTGAATGCACCGGTCTGCAGATCGAGCGCCACTAACGCATCACGGAATTTCTCTGTATTGCTATTGGCATCGCGCTCGATGCCCAGTTCATCCGGCGAGGCGTTGCCAAACGGCACATACACCAGGCCGTTTTTCAGGTCAGCGCTCAGCGTACCCCAGGCCACCGGCGTATCCTGCGGATAGGTCTGGCCAGCAGCTATCGGCGCGGTATTTTGCGGATTAGCCGGATCAAAGTTCCACACCAGACGACCACTTTGCACATCATAGGCGCGAATTACGCCAGAGGGGTTACCGCTGTTGAAGCCGTTATCCATAACCGAGCCGCCGACAATCACCAGATTGCCCGCGACCAGCGGCGCGGCGGTCTGCATCAACGCGTGTGGACGAACCTCACCCATATTGGCATGCAGATCCACCACTCCGTTGTTGCCAAAATCGGCGCACGGTTTGCCGCTGTCGGCATCCAGCGCAATCAGCCGGGCGTCAGTGGTGGCGTTAAAGATGCGCTTGCGGCACATCGCCGGCGTCGCCGCCGTGTCCTGTGCGGCAGCCGGTGCGCCCGCGTAATAGCTGACGCCACGGCAGGTCTGATGCTGCTGCAGATAAGAACGATCTTTCGCCGGCGTGTATTTCCACTTCACCGCACCACTCTGCGGATCGAGCGCGTGGACCTCATTGTGCGGCGTACAGAAATAGAGCATGCCGTTGGCTTTCAGCGGCGTGGCTTCGAAGGTGTATTCGGTGGCATCGTTATCCTGACGCAGATCGCCGGTGTGATAGGTCCAGGCCACTTCGAGATTGCGCACGTTCTCTTTGGTGATCTGATTCAGGGCGGAGAAACGCAGGCCGTCGGCGGTGCCGCCGTAGGCGGTCCAGTCAGCGCTCGCGCCCTGCTCGCTGTTTTGTTCACGCGCATTGGTGATGGTGCCGGCCTGCGGCAGCGGATCGTAAAAGCACAATCCAATCACCAGTACAATCATGATGGCCACCGTGCTGCCGAGCAGGCCGTGGAAGCGACGCTGTCCCTGATACAGCGGTTTGACCACCCACGGCATCGCCAGCCACAGGCCGATCACGCCAAACAGATCGCCGCGCGGGATCCACTGCCACTTGTCGAAGCCGACTTCCCAGATCATCCATGCCAGCGTGATCCACATCAGCACCGCATACAGGGTCAGCGCGCTGCGCTGATTGCGGAACAGTAAAATGGCGGTGATCAGTAATCCCACCGCCATCAATGCGTAAAATGCGCTGCCGCCCATCAGCAGCAGCTTGCCGCCCATATAGAGCAGCGCAACACCCAGAATTGCCAGCACGAGACTGGTCAGTTTGTTTATCATGCGAATCCCTCAACGCTCATCATTATTAACCACCCCAAACCAAAGACACATAAACTCAACAAAATCTTAACTTACGTAACCGTTAGTTAAAAATTTGCCTGGCGGCGTGTCGTTAGTGCCGCTTATCAATGTAGCTCTGCTCCTTCATGCTGCGCCCCGCTTCGCTCGTAGTGTGAGTGAAATCACGTTTCAATTTTGTTGGAGGAAATTAATCAATCATCAGGAAAATCCGCATTTTTTGATAACGCAGCAGGCGATATGACTAAAGGCGCGACAGGCGTGCTGCCGGGCAGCCTGCAATTTGTCGGCACACGTATTTCTGGTGAAATTATTTAATTGATTAGTAGCGTACAAATGCGATTTGTCCTGGTCATGTCAGAACCTGATGGTAAAAAAGCAGGCAACGCTGCGCTTTGCCCTAAAAATAGCGTCTTTCCGGCGCGGTGACATTGATAAATGAAATAGCGTATTTATTATTTTGAGAGTTTCCTTAGCCTGTCTGCCAAATTAATCGGTGATATATATTATCTGACTGCTCTGCGGCAAAGCCGCTTATAAAAAGAAGGTTATTATGATCAGCGCAGACGCTTTTTATCGCAAATTACGTTTTCCATTTAAACTCACACATGCTGCCATTAAATTTCCCGTGGCCAATGCGCACGCCCGGCAATACCAGGTCCTGTCAGCAGAACAGACCATCGATCTGCTGCTCAGCGATGACCGGCTCTCAGCGTGCCGCTATGGGGATGGGGAACTGGAAATGACGCTATTTAAGAATATTGGCTTTCAGTCTTTTGATGAGCGCCTCTCCATTCGCCTGAAAGAGATCATGCGCCGTGGCACGCAGAGCGATAATCGCTGTCTGCTGTGTATGCCTGATGCCTTTCGCGGCACCGGGAATATGCGTTTTGGCTCAGCGCTTTTCTGGTTTTTTCATAAAGCGTTTTTCTTTCGCCACTATGAGCATTTATTAAAGAAAGGCTATCGCTATGGTAATACGTCGGTAACGCGACCTTATCATGATTATAAAGATAAACAGCCGGCGGCACGTATTTTTGCCAAATTTAAACAGCTGTTTCACGATAAAAAAATTCTGATTGTTGAGGGTAGCGGCACGCGCCTTGGTCTCGGGAACGATCTGCTGGATGGCGCGCGGCAGATCCGGCGCATTACCACCCTCAACCGTAACGCCTTTTCGGTTTATAACGAGCTATACAGTAATGTGCTGGCGCACGCGCGCGAGTTCGACATGGTATTGATCTCCCTTGGCCCGACGGCAACCGTGCTGGCTTACGACCTCAGTCAGCACGGTATTCGCTGCATTGATACCGGCCATATCGATATTGAGTATGAGTGGATGCGCAGCGCGGCACGCACCAAGGTGCAGGTCGCGGGGAAAAATGTGAATGAGGTCGGTTTATTACAGAGTGACGAGCAGCATGAAGCGGATGCGCATTACCGCAGCCAGATTCTGCTGCACGTTGGCTTAGGTCAGGAGCCACTGCGCAGTGCCGCAGTGGTCACGCAGCCGATAGTGTGATGCAGCGCACCGTAACCGATCGTGCCGGCGATCGGTTTGGTGCAGCACGCTCAGATAGCGGGTATTTATTAGCCAGCGCGATGGTTTCGACTGCGGCGGCGCGGGCACTTATGCCATGGCGGACACTAATTAGTTAGCAGCCTTAGCAATCTGGCATTACCTTTGCTTAATGATTCCTGTGTTCATTTTCAGGAGTCGCATGATGAAAGCGTCCTCAACCCGCTACACCATTTTCTCGCTGCTGTTTCTCATCGCACTGATTAACTACATCGACCGCGGTGCGCTGTCGTTCGCCGCCAACGCCATCTCGCAGGAATTTCACTTCAGTAAAGTGCAACTCGGTGCCGTGCTGGGCTACTTTGGCTTTGGCTATCTGTTCGGGTCGCTGTGCGGCGGCTTCCTTGCCGACCGGCTGGGCACCAAAAAGGTCTGGCTGATGGCTGGCATTCTGTGGTCGCTGCTGGAGATCGCCACCGCCTGGGCCGGAGAGCTGGGCATGGCGCTGTTTGGCGGCTCGGCGATCATGGGGTTTGCTGCACTGCGCGTGCTGTTTGGCTTCAGCGAAGGGCCGGCCTACGCGTTGATGAACAAAACCATCGCCCACTGGGCACCGGATAACGAACGCGGTTTCGCGCTGGGAATTGGCCTGCTGAGCACCCAGGTGGGTTCGCTGCTGACCGCACCGATTGCCGTCGGACTGCTGCTGCTCACCAACGACTGGCGCATGATGTTTATGCTGCTCGGCGCGTTTTCACTGCTGGCGATGCTGCTGTTTGCCCGCCACTTTACTGATACGCCACAGCAACATCCCCGTGCCAATGCCGTCGAGCGTCAGCTGATCATTGCCGGGCAACGCCAGCAGCCGCAGGACGAAGGCGCGCTGCCGTGGTGGCGCTTCTTCACCAGCCGCACGCTGGTGTGCAACGCGCTGGGCTATTTCAGTTTCCTCTACATCACCTTTACCCTGGTGACCTGGCTGCCGAAATATCTGCAGGATAATTTCCACTATGACCTGCACTCGCTGTGGTATGTGGCGATGATCCCCTGGAGCGGTGCCTGCCTGACGGTGCTGCTGGGCGGACGCATCGCCGATCGCCTGCTGGCACGCTTTAACAATCTGCGGCTGGCGCGCAACCTGTTTGCCGCTGTGACGCTGTGCGCCACCGCCTGCTGCTTTATGGCCATTCCCTGGGTCGGATCTGCTGCCGGGATTATCGCGCTGATGACGCTCGGCAACGCGCTCAATGCGCTGGTGAATAACGTCTACTGGTCGGTCGTGATTGACGTGACGCCGAAGGCATCGGTCGGCACCTTCAGCGGCATGACGCTGGCCATCGCCAACCTCGCGTCGATCATTTCACCGATGCTGTGCGGCTGGCTGGCGCAGTACTACGGTTATAACGCCATGTTTACCGTCACCGCCTGTATCGCCTTTGGCAGCATGCTGGCCATGACGCTGCTGCAGCCGGAGAAACGCCTGCAAGCCGATGCGCCGCCAGCCGCCGCGCAGCAGGCTGTGTAAGGGTTATCGCCCGTGCCGCTGGCAGAAGGCGGCGATATCCGGCGACTGAAAATCCGCCAGGTGCGCCATCAGCTTCTCCAGCGGCCAGTTCCACCAGGCAATCGCCTGCAGCTGCGCCGCGATATCGGCGCTGAAACGGGCGCGAATCGGTTTCGCCGGCACACCTCCGACGATGGTGTAAGGCGGCACATCTTTACTCACCACCGCCCCGGCCGCCAGCACGGCGCCGTCACCGACCGTCACGCCAGGCAGGACAATCACGCCGTGACCGATCCACACATCGTGACCAATGATCACCCGATCGGCACGGCGTCCGGCGAAGAAACCGGCATCACGCTGCGCGCGGCTGTCGTAATACTCCGGGCAGTAGGTGAAGCGATGCTGTGAGGCGCGATCCATCGGATGATTCGGTGCCCCGATACGCACCTGATTGGCGATGGCCGTAAAGCGGCCAATCTGCGCATCCGCCACGCAGCAGTGTTCCCCAAGGTAGGAAAAATCACCCAGTTCGCTGTATTCCAGATAACTGTGCGCCAGAATTTCACACTGCTGGCCAATCTGCGTGTCGCGCAGACGGACGCTGGGATCGATCGCGGTGTGCTGCAGTTTAGCGGGATGCTGGGTGGTAGAAATCATAAAGCAGGTGCTCCGTTGTGGTCAGATGTCTGGATAAGTGGTTGCCTCAACGCAACCGCGAGCCACAACACTAGAGCGGGAAGATGACAGGAATGCTATCGTGTTGCTCCACCGGGAGATCTTCAGGAGAAAATGGAATGAAAGCGTCCCTGCCGTTATTAGCCTTGCTATTCAGTCCCGCCCTCGCCTTTGCCGCCCTGCCGCCCGACATCAAAGCCGGAGAAATTGTGCAGGTCGAACTGGCGCAGCTGCATCCCACTCAGGCCGCCATTGGTTATCGCCAGCTGGATTACAAGCAGCATCGTTATCAGGCCGATCCGGAAAAGCTGTTCGATGACTATTGCGAAAGCATGGGACAAGAAGGGGTGAAAAGTTTCACGCCGCGCTCCACCCTGCGCGATCCGGCCAGTTTCAGCTGTAAGGCGCCGGTCGGCAGCGAGCCCGGCCCGATGAAAACCGCGGTGATCGGCCCGGATAATCAACTGTACCTGACTGATGGCCACCATACGTTCAGCAACTTTGCTGACATAGCCGGCCTGTCAACGCCGGTGCAGGTGCGCATTACCGATGATTTCCGCCCGCTGAAAAGCCAGGCTGCTTTCTGGCAGAAAATGGCGGCGGCACATCTGGTGTGGCTGGAGACGCCAAACGGTAAAATCGCCCCCGAAGCGCTGCCGCAGGAGCTGGGTCGCCAGCATATGCAGGATGATGAGTATCGTTCGCTGATCTACTTTGTGCGCGATATCGGCTTCGATAAGCCAGACAACCCGCCGCCGTTCCTGGAGTTCTTCTGGGGACAGTGGCTGAGCCGGGAACTGCCGCTGAAAGCGTTCAACCTGCGCGACCGCGACGGCTACGCCGCAGCGGTGAAAAAGGTGGCGGAGAAGATGGTGAGCGTACCGAAGGACACGGTGATTGCGCAGAGTGATAGCGGTCCGCTGACGGCGCAGGCGCTCGGTGCCAGAGACGCGGTGAACCAGAAGGCGCTGAACAAGTTAAGCGCCGATAACGGTAAGCTGAGCTGGGCGTTTAAACGTTAAGCGGGCTGGGTAGTGTTGGGTTTATCCAGGTGCGCAGCAATGCGCACCCGACAAAACCCCACATCATTGTTGCAGATGCGCGGGCATGCGTTTTACACCGTTGTGGCAGGGTCGCCATGGATGGCGACCGAAAACGGCGGTTATGCCAGCTCGCTGTTTTTAACATCCGCGGACGGTGCCAGCAGGTTTTGATCGAAGGCGCGCAGCGGCTGGCCGTGGCGAACGCGCTGTGGCCAGTCCGGATTGGCCAGCGCGCTTTTGCCCAGCGCCACATAATCTGCGCCCTGATACAACGCCATGCCGGCGCGTTCGGCATCTGACAGCGATCCGTTGATCACCACCGGCAACTGTGGCGCAGCCTGGCGCGCCAGCTGTAGCAGCGACTCTGCCACGTCCGCGAACGCTGGCTGCAACGCATCGTGTTCGGTCAGGTGCAGATAATCGATACCTGAGTCGGCCAGCAGCGCAAACACCTGGCGCGCTCCGGCAGCGCCCTCCTGCCATTTATGCGTAAAATCATTCACTTTCCCCTGGGAAATCCGCACGCCCAGCGTGACGTTGGCACCGATGCGCTGTCGCACCGCGGCAATCACCTCCCGCGTCAGCGTCAGTCTTGCGATAATATCGCCGCCCCAGCGGTCGCTGCGCTGGTTGGTGTAATCGGTAAAGAACTGATCGAGCAGATAACCGTTGGCCGCGTGAATTTCAATGCCGTCAAAACCGGCTGCCTCAATGGCGCGCGCCGCGCTGTCAGCAAAGGCGTCAATCACCTGCTCAATCTGTTCATCACTCATGGCGCGCGGCAACGGGTAAGCGCCGTGGCCATGGTAAAACCGCAGCTGTTCGCCACGTGGCGGGATCGCCGAAGGCGCCAGCGTATCGCGCCGGTAAATATTGCCCTGCGATATCGCACCGGCGTGCATCAGCTGTGCAATGATTTTGCTGCCGTGCTGGTGCACGCTGTCGGTGATGGCCCGCCAGCCGGCGATCTGCTGGCGATTGACCAGCCCGGCCTGAAAAGCGTAAGTCTGTGACCAGGCTTCATCAATGTAGAGACCTTCGCTGATTACTGCGCCAAAGCCACCGCGGGCGAAACGCGTATAGTACTGCTGCATACGCTCGCCCGGGACACCGTCCACACTGGCGGAGATGCGCGTCATCGGTGCCACCATCAGGCGATTGGTTAAATCGAGGTGGTTAAGCGTACTGCTCTGAAACAGGTGTTTGTCGGTCATTCGGCGCTCTGAAATAAATTATCATCAGGAGCCATTATAGTGAGTCGCCATTGTGGCAAAAATGGCCGATTATGATACGTCTGCTTAACGGAAACCGTTACAATGAACTCCCGGGATATTGATGTTTTTCTGATGGTGTCGCAAACCCGCAGCCTGACGCAGGCGGCGCGGCGGCTCGGCACCACCACTATGACCGTGTCGCGCCGGCTAGCCTCACTGGAGGAAGATCTCGGCGTACGGCTGCTGCATCGCACCACGCGCGCCATTGCCCTTACCGATGAAGGCGAAGAGTTTCTTCCCTATGCCAGAACGCTGGCCGAGACCGAACAGAGCGCACGCAACCTGTTCGCGCCCGATAAACAGGGGGCCACCGGCCAGCTACGCATCACCGCGCCTACGGGGTTTGGCCGGCGCACCATCATTCCACTGCTGCCGTCACTGATGGAGCAAAACCCCGGGCTGCGCGTTGAGTTTCAGCTCAGCGACGATGTCACGGACATTGTCGGGCTGGGCTTTGATGTCGCGATTCGCATCGCCCCGCTGCGCGATTCCCGCCTGGTGGCACACCGTCTGGCCGACAACCCGCGCCGGCTGTGTGCGGCTCCGGGCTATCTGCAACGCTTCGGCACGCCGCGTCATCTGGCGGATCTGCATCAACACCACTGTCTGCGCATGTCGAATGTGGTGCAGTGGAGTTTTATGGTGGACGGTCATCTCTCCAGCCTGAGCGTTGACGGGCGCTTCAGCGGCAGCAATGTCGAAGGGGTGCGTGCGCTGTGCGTGGCCGGCAGCGGCATCGCGCAGCTTTCTGAGTGGGATGTGCGGGAAGAGCTGGCATCCGGCGAACTGGTGGCGCTGGAGCTGGAGGACGCGCAGCCGCAGATGCTGGGCGTGTGGGCGCTGTTTCCCACCACGCGCCACCTGCCGGCGCGCGTCAGCGTATTTGTTGCGGCGCTCAGGCAGGCGATGCAACAGCAAAGCCGGCCCGGCGCGTGACGCGGACGTACGAAAAAAGGCGGAGGGGTGAGCTCCGCCTTGTTTCAAGTTCCGGTCAGTGCGCCTGACCGGTCAGTTGCAAAAGGGCAACGATGATTTGCAGGATCACCCGGACAAGGTCCAGGAGTAATCGAACAAGTTCCATCACTTTCCTTCTCCTCTGACAGGAGCGCGCTGTTCAGCTTTCGGGGCCCTGACTCTACCCGCCGACCGCCTAAGCACATCTGTGAGGAGCGCTGAGCGGCACTCATTGTGAAAGCCACAGGCCAGCACCACCTGAAACCTGCCGGGGTTTGACTATCCGCGCCCCTGGAGTCATCAGAAAACAATAAGCATCCGCCGCGCTCAACACCTGTATAACCATACAGTATTTTAGCGAAACTTGAAATCTTTCGCTGCACATTTTATCATTCCTTTTGTGAGGAGTGCTGAGCACCCCGTTCCGAGCGCGGTTACCAGCCGGGTGACGAACATAAAAAAAGGATTTGGCGACCTGGCCAAATCCTTTTTTATTGCCTGCGATTATCCTACTGCGCGGCGCTGATACGCCAGATCGCGTTGCCGGCATCGTCGGCAATCAACACCCCGCCCTGATTATCCGTCGCCAGTCCTACCGGCAAACCGCGTACCTGCTTCTGATCGTCGGTGAGGAATCCTGACACCACCGTCTGCGGTTGCCCGACCGGTTTGCCGTTTTCAAATTTCACCCAAATCACTTTATAGCCGTTGAGCGGCGTGCGGTTCCAGCTGCCGTGTTCACTGATGAACGCGCCGCCGCGGTACTGCGGCATATTATCCGCGCCATAGAACAGCAGGCCGAGCGGTGCCACGTGTGAGCTCAGCGCATAGTCCGGCTTGATGGCTTTCGCGACCAGATCCGGCCGCTGCGGCTGCGCGCGCTCGTCGACGTGCTGACCAAAGTAGCTGTACGGCCAGCCGTAGAAACCTTTGTCCTGCACGGAGGTCAGGTAATCCGGCACCAGATCCGACCCGATTTCGTCACGCTCGTTGGCGATGGCCCACAGCTTGCCGCTTTGCGGCTCCCACTGCAGACCGGTAGGATTGCGGATGCCGCTGGCATAGATGCGGCTGGCACCGGTTGCGGCGTCCACTTCCCACACCGCCGCGCGGCCATACTCTGCGCCGATGCCGTTCTCGGTGATGTTACTGTTGGAGCCGACACCAACGTACAGTTTGCTGCCGTCCGGACTGGCGAGCAGCGCTTTGGTCCAGTGGTGATTCAGCTCACCGCCCGGCAGCGACGTCACCTCTTCCGGCGGCGTGCGGATTTCGGTTTCGCCGGTCTGGTAAGGGAATTTCACCAGGCTGTCGGCGTTAGCCACATACAGCGTATTGCCAATCAGCTGCATGCCAAACGGCGCATTGAGGTTTTCGATGAACCGGTGCTGTTCCCACTTGCCGTTAACGTTGCGCAGCAGCGTGATGCGGTTGCCGCCCGGGCCACCTTTGCCGGAAGATTTCTGCACCAGGCTCATGATCAATTCTTTCGGTGCCGTGACCGGGTTTTTCACCCCGTTGGCTTCTGCCACCAGCACGTCGCCATTCGGCAGCACATACAGTTGACGCGGGTGCATCAGGCTGGCCGGGATTTTCTCGATCTTCAGGCCGTCGGCCACTTTTGGTGTCTCGCCCTCTTTCCACGCGGTGCCTTCCGGCACCTGCATCGGCGGCATAAAGAAGTTTTTGGCCTGCGGCAGCTGCGGATCAGGGCCGATTTGCCGTTGCGGATCGAGGTCCGATCCGCTGTCGCAGGCGCTCAGCAGTACCGCAATTCCCAGCGCACTCATTACACTAAATTTCATGGGCGGCCTCCCTGTAAACGACGCTCGCGCAGCGCCAGCTGCAGATTCGCTATCAGCAACACCACCACCACCAGGGTGGAGAGCGTTACGCCCATCGGCACCACCGCATAGGCATCGCGGCTGTGAATGAATGCGTTGACGATGGCCAGCACGATCGCCAGCAGCGACAGCCAGAAATGGGTCTTCTCTGCGGCAGGTGCGCCACGGAATAAATGAATCAGGCTGATTAGTCGCGGCACAATCGCCAGCACCAGCCCGATGGCGATCAGCCAGCTGGCGGCTTTGGTCCACATGACGATGAAGGTTTGCAGATAGATAATATCAAACAGCCAGGCAGCAAAGAAAAAGCCCAGCGGCAACGGCTCAAGCAGGGTAAACAGCGTCACGCCAACAACCGAGCGTCCCGAGGTATGGTACATCGCACTCTCCCTATCACAGTTTTTCCAGGCGAGAGCGATCCGGCCAGGCATCGCTTCGCACGCCTGAGAAATATTAGTAAAGATAAAGAGTCATGCGCACAGCCCGCACAAAAAGTTAACCGTGCCGACGGAACTGGTTCAGTTCCTGCGCGTCGTGGCTGCAGAACAGTTGCACCTCTTGCGCGTGCTGCAGTGACAGCTCACGCAGCCGCTGCTGATTGCTGTGCCAGGCGGCGCGGTCACTGCACATCAGGCGCTGATAGGCGCGCAGGCCCGGCGTACAGTGGCGCTGGCTGTGGTACATTTCACCGCGATAAAACCAGGCGTCGCCGCCATGCAGCAGCCAGCCGCCCTGGTGACGAATCGCCACGCCCGCATGGCCCAGCGTATGTCCCGGCAGCGGCACCAGCAGAATCTCATCGCTGAGATAGTCGACCGCCTTCACCGCATCAAAGCCATACCAGCGCTCGCCGCCGCTGGCGTAACCGCGCCAGCCATCGTGCGCAGTCCACTGCTGCGGGCGAAACCGCTGACGCGCCAGCCAGCTGCTATCGCCCGCCTGGGTTACGGTATCCAGTTCACGCTGCAGCAGATGAATGCGGGCGGTCGGAAAATCACTGATGCCGCCGGCGTGGTCAAAATCGAGGTGGGTCAGAATAATGTGGCGCACATCTTCCGGGCGAAAACCCAGCAGCTGAATCTGTGCCAGCGCGCTGAGCTGCTCGTTATAGCGAATATTATTCAGCGCGCGGAAAAAGCCCGACAGGCGGCGGTCAGGATGGCGCATATCCTGCGTGCCCAGACCGGTATCCACGAGGATTAAACCGTGACGGTCAGTTTCCAGCAGTAAGCAGTGGCACACCAGTTCAGCAAACGGACCTTTGCTGAAACCATCGAATAACGCGCCACCGAGCGGGCACATGCAGCCACAGTTGAGGTGATGAATTCGCATTGTTCTCCCCCAAAAATAAAATGGCGCGAGCGCGCCGTTATTAAATGAATAAATAAAAAAGTGATTTAACATATATGTGCCATGATGATGGCAATTGCAAACAATCCAGAGTCATTCATTTATCGCTTTATTTATTACTCATTTAATTTCAATGCATTGAAATATTGAATGCGGATTTTTAATGAGCAAAAAAAATAACCGCAGCGCAAGGTTGTTCACGCTACGGTTATTTATCGCGGTCGGTTAACCGTTAATGATTAATCAGGCAGCGCGTGCCGCCCACCACAGGCGCAGCTTCAGCCCCCAGCTGCTGGTCCAGCCGCTGCTGGTGCTGACCACCTTGCCCTGATGCAGCACGATGAACGTCGGCGTGGCGCTGATTTGCCAGCGATCTCCCAGCGCCCCGCTTTCATCATTGACGGCGAGTCCCCGTACTCCTTTTTTATCCAGCCAGGTGGCGACGCGCGCATCGCTGCCGGATCGCAGAGCCACACTGACCACCTGCGTGCCGTGCTGACTGAGCGCGGCCACCGTCGGTGTGGTGAGTTTGCACACGCCACACCAGCTGGCCCAGACGTAAACCAGCACCGGCCGCTGCTGGCTCAGCGTCGCCAGGTTCACCTCGCCCTGCAGCGCGCTGAGCGGCTGCCGGGCCACATCCGCGGGCAGCTGCGGTGCACGCAGCCAGTCCATGGCCAGCAGCAGCGCCGCTGCCATCAGCAACAACAGCACGCCTTCGCGCAGCCAGCGCGTTAACCGGCTCATGGCTGAGCCTGCAGCGCACCTTTCACCGCGGCTTCCAGCTGTGCATAAGGCACTGCCCCGCTGATCAGTTGATTGCCCACCAGCGTGGCGGGCGTACCCTGCACACCCAGCTGCTGCGCCAGCGTCAGGTTGAGGTTAATGGTGTCGAGGCTGGCGGTGCTCGGCGCCGACAGGCTGATGCCACTTTTGTCCAGCGCGGCGGCGATGCTGGCTTCATCATGGTTGCCTTTCTTTGCCATCAGCCGTTCATGCAGCTTAAGAAAGTTATTCGGCTGCTGCTCCCACACCGTCAGCGCCAGACGCGCCGAACTGAGCGAGCTTTCAGCGCGGTACGGCAGCGGCTTCAGCACCACCGCCACCTGCGGATAGTTCTGCAGCAGTTTTTCGATATCCGCCTCAAACTTTTTGCAAAAGACGCAGTTGTAGTCGGTGAAATAGACCAGCGTCAGTGCCGGTTTTTTGGCGCCGATGCGCGGTGAGCCGGCATCGTTAAACAGCGCCGCGCGGTTTTTCTCTACCATCTGCGCGACCACGTTTTGCTGCTGGCGCGCGGCTTCTTTATCAAATGCGTCGGCGGCTTCTGCCAGAATCGCCGGATTTTGTACCAGGGTTTCGCGAATCAGCTGTTTGATGCGCGCCTCCTGCTCAGGGGTAAATGGCGCGGCGGCCAGGGCGGGTGCCGCCAGTAACATCAGCGAAAGTAACAGGGATTTTTTCATCATTTTTTTGCCTCAGAGAGTGTTGAAATCACCGCATCACGACTTAATAACGGCGATAAAATCTGGCCGTGCGGCAGTGCCGGGCCGTAAATCTGGTTAAAGGGGATTGCTACGCGATCGCGGCGGCGCAGGAACTCGCCGATGGCCGGATCCGGTTGTGTCCAGTCACCGCGCAGCAGCACCACATCCTCTGCGCCGAGGGCGGCACGCACGTCAGGCTGATTCAGCACCCGCGATTTATTCACTTTGCAGGTGATGCACCAGTCAGCGGTGACATCGACAAAGACGCGCTTATCCTGCTCCAGCGCCTGATTGATGGCGGCTTCGGTCAGCGGTTGCCATACCAGCGATTCTTCTTCCGGGGAGAGGCGCGTCAGCAGTAACAGCGCGCCCGCCAGCGTCACGGTAATGAACACCAGACCTGCCTGCGGCAGCGCGCGGCGTGCGACTAGCCAGCCCGTCAGCGCCAGCAGCAGGATGGCCGCCAGCAGAATGGCGACGGTGCTGCCCCAGTGGGGAATCAGCAGCGTCACCAGCCACAGCGTTGCCAGCAGCATCAGCAGCCCCAGCAGCGTGCGCAGATGCAGCATCCAGCGCCCCGGACGTGGCAGGCAGCGCGCCATACCCGGCAGCGCCGCAACCAGCAGCCACGGCAGACTCATGCCGACACCGAGCGCGACAAACAGCAGCCACAGCTGCGGCAGCGGCGCGGTCAGCGCATAGGCGACGGCGGTGCCAAGAAACGGTGCGCTGCACGGTGTCGCCAGCAGCGTGGCAAAGGCCCCCTGGCCAAAATGCCCTGCCAGACCGGCACCGCCATGCGTCGCCAGCCGGGTAGTCAGGCCGGAAGGCAGGCGGAAATGCAGCAGATCGAACAGACTGGCGCTGAACAGGAACATCACCAGCACCATCACCAGCAGAAAGCCGCTGCTCTGAAACTGAATGCCCCAGCCCAGCGCCTGACCGCTGAGCCGTAGCACGGTCATCAGCAGCGCCAGCAGCAGGAAAGAGAACAGAATGCCGGCGCTGGACGCGAGAAACTGCTGACGCGTCTGGCGTTGCGTCTGTCCCTGCTGCTGCACCAGACTGCTCAGTTTGATCGCCAGCACCGGCAGCACGCAGGGCATCAGGTTGAGAATCAGCCCGCCGAGCAGCGCCAGCAGCACTACCGACCACAGCGTGGCGTTCCCGGCGGAGGGAGAAAACAGTGGCTGATGACCAAGGGTCAGCTGGCTTTGCTGAGCGATACCGGCGTCAGTGATGACCAGCGACAGCGCTTTACCGCGCAGGTCCGGCGCGGCTTCGCCCCATTCGTCGGTTACCGCCACGCGTGCAGTCAGCGTCTCGCCCTGCACGCTGATTTGCGGCGCCGCCAGCATGCTGCCCTGCGGATAATCAAAGAACAGTTCCGGCTGCTGCCAGCCCTGCTGACGCTGCGCCCGGATTTGCAGCGTGCCATCAACGAAACTGGCATCAAGCTGATCGGTCAGCCCGCTGTCAGCCGGGATCTGCCCCATCGCCTGGGCGAAGTCACGTGCAAAATCCGGACTGGCGGGCTGCGAGAGATCGAGCTGGAACGGAAAGTCCGTCAGGATGCAGACGTCGCTACAGGTGGACAGCGTCAGCGTGCCGGCCAGCGTGCCCTGCGGGGCAGATTCGAGCACTATGGGCAGCGTAACGTCGCCTTTGTAGCCCTGCGTGGTGAGGCCGCTGACGTCAAAGCGCGCTGGCACTGGCCACGACCAGCGGGCGTTGACATCCGGCGTTTGCCAGCGGATTTCCGGCGCGACGCCGCCTTCGCCCGGCGAACGCCAGTAGGTTTTCCAGCCCGGCTGCAGGCGAATATCCAGCAGCAGTTGCAGGTGATCGCCCTGCGGCGCGGCGCGCAGGCGCACTTCGGCGTGGCTGTTTTGCGCATTGCGCAGCCAGCCCGTATCGGCGGCTTGCACGCTCAGCGCGCAGCTCGCCACGAGGAGCAGCAGGCTCCTGATCAGGAATGTCATAATCGTTTCTCCGGTGAATAACAGGGTTTACGCGGTGGATCGCGTAGTGTTATTCCCGGAAGACGCAGAGCGTGAGATGGCGCCGTCGCAGCGGCACAAACAGCGGTTCACGCCGCCAGACAGTGGCAGACGAGGTCTGGAAGAGCGTGGCGATCAACGCCAGCAGCAGTACGAGGAACGGCAGCGCGGTATCGAGCAGCGGCGCGCTGCCGCTGAGTGACTTAGCGCCCAGCGCACAGGGTTTATCACTGCTGGCACCGTCATCAACGGCGGCGCTGTGAACAGTAATGCTAACGACAGGCTGGGTCGGGAGATTGAAGCTGCGCTGGACGAGACAAAATGCCAGCACCAGACAAACCAGTGCCAGAATCCATTTTGCGCGTTGGGGCGATATCGTCATGCCACAGCCTCAGAGAAAAGTGCCGCCAGTTTATGCAAAAGCAGCAGAAACACCAACCCCTGCTGTGTAAACTTTTGTCTTTATGCCAGCGGGAGCAGGCTGACTGCAGAGAGGGAGAAATTATTCACGTTGATTAATCAGCAAGCGCCAGCGGCGGCGTTCGCGCAGCAGGCGCTGATGCAGCCGCTGCAGCTGGGGTAACGTGAGCGCGGCGACCGCTTCTGGCGTAAGCACCGGCAGTCCCTGCTGTTGTCGCAGTGCCTCACTGGCGGCGTCGGCGTTCTGGTGTGGCTGGCACTGCGTCAGCAGAGTCGCCTGCCAGCCCCGCAGCGTTTCATCGTTGATGGCGGCGAGTTCACTCACCATGTCGCGCAAAAACGCTTTGCAGTGTTGCAGCAGCGTGCGCCAGCCAATGGACGGTGATTGCAGCGCCAGCTGCAGTCCATCCACATCCGCCACGCGCTGGTAGCGCGCTGACACCACATAGCCAATCTGTTGCCCGACCCGCAGCCGCTGAAAGAAGCGTGGTTCAAACATCAGCGCCAGCGCACGCAGCGCCGCGAGGCTGGCATCATCGGCAGCGGGCAGCGGAATAAACAGCAACAAGGCCTGATCGTTCGCCGCACAACGCAGCGCGCTGACGCCGTGCTGTAGCGCAGCCGCGCGCGTCGGCGCAGGCTGAGTCCGGACCACCTCGCTCAGCCCGTGCGCGGCGTGCAGACTGACGCTTTCGCTGTGGCCGCACCAGGCGGCCTGCCATGCAGGATGCGCAGCCGGGGCCAGCAGCTGCTGCGGTAGCGCTTCCAGCAACTGACGAATCACAATACTTTGTGCAGCGCGGTGCGGTTGCGGCAGCACCGGCGCATTCAGCGCCGCCAGCACGCCAGGCAGCTGTTGCAGCGCGGGCATTGCATCGTCAGGCAGATCAATCACCAATTGCCAGACGCCCTGCTGCTGTTGCCAGCGTCCGCTGCCACCGGCATGGCGCAGTGCGGCCAGCCGTGGGCGCAGCTGCTGCTGCCAGCTTAACGCCGCCTCGTCACTCAGGGTGTGATAAAACGCCGGGCGCACCAGCAGCGTTTCCCGCGGCTGCACCGGATTTGCGCGCAGTAACGGCGCGCAATTTGCCGGGAGTTCCGGCAAATGCAGGGCGTCAGCGCACGGATAAAATGACCAGTTAACCGGCGTGACCGGGCCAGCCGCAGTCTGTGGCCATGGCGCGCGCTGCAGACAGAATCCCTGCGTGGTATAAGGCGCGGCGGACAGCTGTCGCTGCGTCAGCAGCCGCGTACACGAGGCCTGTGGCAGTGCGGCGATAAAACCGGTGAAATCTGCGGGAATGTCAGCTGATGGCGCCGATCCCAGCGCCCGTCCGCGCAGCTGCGTCAGCGGCGACAGCGCAGCGAAATCCTGCTGTGCCAGTTGCAAATAGTGGCGATGTTGCGCTGGCGTGGCGGCGCGCACCGCACGCAGATGCTGCCAGAAGAGCTGTTCAATGCGTCTTGCCGCCGACGCTGACAGCGCTGGCGCACTGAAGCGCAACGCCAGCCAGCTATGATCGGCGTTCTGCCACAGCCATTCACACTGCAGCGATGCGCACAGTTGCTCGCTGCGCAGCTGCGCCATCAGGCTACCAGGGGCTTCATCCTGCCAGAAAGCCGCCAGCAATGTGACGTTGTCACGCAAAGGGCTTTCTTCGCCGGTGATAAACAGGCTAAGCCAGAATGACTCTTCATCGGCAAGCTGGATGAGCGTTTCAACTGGCTCCGGCGCGGAAATGGCTGGTAATGAGGAGTGCACCGCACCGCCTGACTGGCGAACAGCAAACGCCTCGGCCAGCTGCTGTAATTCATCCAGCGATTGCGGTCCGCTCAGCCACAGCCGCTGGTTGGCGGCGACGAAATGCTGCTGATGAAATAGCCGTAGCGCCTGCTGCAGCTTCGTTACGTTGTCACCAAAAGTCGCCGCACTCCCGACGCGAAAGCGGCGCAGTGCGCCACCGGCCGCGTCGAGCAGCGCTGCTTCACTCAGCGTTTCGGCATGATGCCGCAGCAGCTGAAATTCTGCCTCAATGACCGCCGCTTCCTGCGTAATCGCCGTACCGGTCAGCAGTGGCGCAGCCAGCATATCTGCCAGCCTTGCCACGCCCGCCGCCAGCGCCTGCGCCGGCAGCTGGAAGAACCAGGCACTGCGGCTGAGTTGCGTGGTGGCATTCACCTGACCACCCTGTTGCTGCAGCCACGGCATCAGGCGCTCATCGCCGGTAAAGCCCGCGCTGCCGCAAAACAGCAGATGTTCCAGCAGATGCGCCAGGCCGGGCCAGCGATCGGGTTCGTGCAGGCTGCCCGCGCCGACGCGCACTAGCGCCGCGCTTTCCCGCGCGTCGGGCTGGTGCGACAGATGACAGCGCAGACCGTTAGCCAGCGTCAGGCTGCGTTCGCACATCAGGTGACCCGCTGTTTGAAAATCAGCTCAGAATTGCTGCGGTTGCGGAACTGCAGCTGGGCGATTTTGATATCGCTGCAGCTGGCTTCGCGGCGAGCCTCAAGAATTTTTCCGTGATGCGGCGACTTGCTGCACACCGGGTCGGTGTTGTCGGCATCACCGGTCAGCATGTATGCCTGGCAGCGGCAACCGCCGAAATCTTTCTCTTTCTCATCGCATGAGCGGCACGGTTCCGGCATCCAGTCGAAGCCGCGATAGCGATTGAAGCCAAACGAGTTGTACCAGATATCCTCCAGGCTCTGCTCCAGCACTGAAGGG
This sequence comes from Pantoea sp. SGAir0184, assembly GCF_043544755.1. NCBI lineage: Bacteria > Pseudomonadati > Pseudomonadota > Gammaproteobacteria > Enterobacterales > Erwiniaceae > Pantoea > Pantoea sp. SGAir0184. The sequence goes on along the minus strand of NZ_CP028050.1, from coordinate 2,118,994 downwards.
AACTGCACCGGCAGCTGGCGCGCGCTGTGACAGGGTAACGCCGTACCTTCCGGCGTCACGCTGAGAAATATCGATCCCCAGCCGCCCATACAGGGTTTGGGCCGCTCTTCGTAGTAATCCGGCGTGACAAACAACAGATTGGTGAGATTGCCGCTGCTGCCCATGCGCTCACGGTAGCGCGCAACCACCGCTTCGGCGCGGGCAATCTGCTCGCGCGTTGGCAGCAACCCCTGGCGGTTAAGATGCGCCCAGCCGTAAAACTGACAGGTGGCCAGCTCGACATCATCCGCCTCCAGCTCAATACACAGATCGATGATTTTATCGATCTGGTCGATGTTATGGCGGTGCAGCACGAAGTTCAGCACCATCGGGTAGCCGTGCTTTTTCACCGCTTTTGCCATCGCCAGCTTCTGCTGAAACGCCTTCTGCGAACCGGCCAGCGCGGCGTTCAGCGTTTCATCACTCGCCTGGAAACTGATCTGGATGTGATCCAGCCCGGCGTCGGCGAAGGCATCAAGCTTTTTCTCCGTCAGGCCAATGCCGGAGGTGATCAGGTTGGTGTAAAAGCCCAGATCGCGCGCGGCGCGAATCAGCTCCGGCAGATCTTTGCGCGTCAGCGGTTCACCGCCGGAAAAGCCCAGCTGCACGCTGCCCATGGCGCGTGCCTGGCGGAACACCTCGATCCACTGTTCGGTGCTCAGCTCTTGTTCCTGCTGCGAAAAATCCAGCGGGTTCGAGCAGTAAGGACACTGCAGCGGGCAGCGATAAGTCAGCTCCGCCAGCAGCCACAGCGGCGCATTCACGCCAGGTTTATTCGGGTTCACGACACTGGATCCACTTCTGTTCAATGGCCGATTGCAGGAAGTCTTTGACGTCATCATCGACGCCGCCCGCCTCCGGAAAACGCGCATTGAGCGTGGCGATAATGGCCGCCACATCCTGCTTGCCGGTTACCAGTTCCAGAATGGCGGCAGCGGTTTCATTCAGCTTCGCCATCCCTTCCGGGTAAAGCACTACGTGGCTGTCCTGCGCGGCTTCCCATTGCAGACGATAGCCGCGGCGAAACACCGGAATCAGAGTCTCTTTCATGTGATTACACCAGTCTTGTACTGTGCCAGGCGACCTGATCGGTCACCGTGTGGTACGGCGGACGCTGCAGCGCGTATGCCATGGTCATGGCATCCAGCATGGTCCAGAGAATGTCGAGTTTAAACTGCAGGATCTCCAGCATACGGTTCTGCTGCTCAGCGCTGGTAAAGACTTCCAGTGCCAGCGCCAGGCCATGTTCCACATCGCGGTTCGCCTGGCTCAGGCGGCTGCGGAAGTAGAAATAGCCTTCCTCTTTGATCCACGGATAGTGCTGCGGCCAGCTGTCGAGGCGCGACTGATGAATCTGCGGGGCAAACAGCTCGGTGAGCGAGCTGCACGCTGCTTCCTGCCAGTTGGCGCGACGCGCAAAGTTGACATAGGCATCAACGGCAAACCGTACGCCCGGCAACACCAGCTTCTCTGACAGCAAGACTTTGCGATCGAGACCGACCGCTTCTCCCAGCTGCAGCCAGGCTTCAATGCCGCCTTCCTCGCCGTTACGGCCGTCGTGATCGAGGATACGCTGTACCCATTTACGGCGCGTTGCCGGATCCGGACAGTTGGCCATGATCGCCGCATCTTTCAGCGGAATATTGGTCTGATAGTAAAAACGGTTCGCCACCCAGCCCTGAATCTGCTCGCGCGTCGCGGCACCGTTGTGCATCGCGATATGGTAAGGATGGTGAATATGGTAATACGCGCCTTTGGCACGCAGCGCCTGTTCAAAGGCTTCGGGTGACAACGCCTCGGTAATGATCACGATGCGGACTCCTGCAAATGAATCGCCATGCCGTCCCAGCTCACTTCAATGCCCTGCTGCGTCAGGAACTGGCGCTGCGGCGAATGCTCGTTGAGAATCGGATTGGTATTGTTAATGTGAATCAGAATTTTGCGTCTGGCCGGCAGCGCGGCCAGCAGCGCCATCAGCCCCTGCTCTTCCGCCAGCGCCAGATGGCCCATAGCTTTGCCGGTATTTTTGCCGACGCCGGTGGTCAGCAGCTCATCATCCTGCCACACGGTGCCGTCGATCAGCAGGCAGTCGGCTTTTTGCAGCCACGGCATAATCACCGCATCCGGTTCGCCGAGGCCTGGCGCATACAGCAGCGTCTGCCCGCTGGCAGTGTTTTCGATAAACAGCGCCACGTTATGTCCCGGCAACGGGCGATCGCGATACGGCGAATACGGTGGCGCATTGCTGAGAATCGGAATGGCGGTGAATTGCAGACTGGCGCAGACGTCAACGCGAAACGGCTCAAGCGGCGTAAGCGCACGATGCTGCAGGCCACCGTTCCAGTGCTGCAGCATGGTGAAAATCGGGAAGCCGCTGGTGAGGTCGGCATGCACTTCCGGCGTGCACCATACCTGATGCGGGCAGCCCTCACGCAGGCTCAGCAGACCGGTGGTGTGATCGATCTGGCTGTCGGTCAAAATAATGCTGCCAATCGCCGTTCCGCGCAGCACGCCGTGTTTCACCAGTTCCGGCGTCCGGGCGATTTGCTGGCTGATGTCCGGCGAAGCGTTGCACAACACCCAGTCGGTACCGTTATCGCTGACAATGATTGAGGATTGGGTGCGCGCCTGCGCCTGGAGCGTGCCGTTACGCAGCCCGCTGCAGTTGGCGCAGTTACAGTTCCACTGAGGAAAGCCACCGCCAGCCGCCGAACCGAGGACTTTAATAAACATGTGAAGGACCGAAGCAGGAAAAGAAAATGCCCGCACGAACGGCGGGCAGGACGTCTTAGCGGTTGGAGATGTACAGCGTTACTTCCAGGCCCAGACGCAGGTCAACAAACTCAGGTTTTTTCCACATAATATTCTTCCTCATAGTCTTAAAACGCAGAGCAGGCTCTGCTAAAAACATTGCGACAGAAACAAAGCTTCCGCCAGCAATGGATAACGCGGGGCGATGTTGCGCCAATGTAGCGAGCAGATCAACCCTGATTGCGTAAGGAAATACACTTACGCCTGCCAGATTTGGTGCAATACCCGCTGCCAGTTGCCCCAGGCAAGTTGTTCCAGCAATGCCTGATCATAGTTGAGACTGCGCATCAGCGCATACAGCCGCGGCAAACCGGTGACATCTTTAAGCTCTGCGGGCACGCTGATGCCGTCAAAATCCGACCCCAGCGCGACGTGATCGCTTCCCATAATAGTCATCAGATGCTCACAGTGTTTAACAATTTCGATCAAGCCGCCATCATCGTCGCGCTTACCGTCGGCGCGCAGAAAGGCGTTGCCGAAATTAATGCCGACCACGCCACCGCTATCGCGAATCGCCCGCAGTTGGTCGTCGGTAAGGTTGCGCGGCTGCGCGCACAGCGCGTGCGCATTCGAGTGGCTGGCGACCAGCGGCGCGGATGAGAGCCGGGCCGTGTCCCAGAACGCTTTTTCATTCATGTGCGACACGTCGATCATCATGCGCTGCTGATTCGCCAGCGCGATCAGCCGCTCGCCATCGGCAGTCAGCCCCGGACCGCTATCCGGCGAACCGGGAAATGCGCCGGTGACGCCAGCGCCAAAGCGATTTTCCAGATTCCAGAACGGACCGATGCTACGCACGCCCGCCTGCCAGAAGGCGGCAAGATCGGCGCCGTCGCCGTCAAAACCGTCCGCGCCCTCAATGTGCGCCACCATTGCCAGTATGCCATCGCGCCGGCAGGCGGCGATATCGGCGGTGCTGAGGCAGAGGCGCGCCCGGCCGTCAGAACGGGCAACCAGCGTTTTCAGAATCTCCAGCTGCTGCCACAGGATCTCCAGCGGCTGCCAGGCTTCACTGGCCAGCTGCGGCGCCTTTTCGCTGACGTAGCGCTGCGGCGGCACAAACAGCGCAAACAATCCACCGGCAAAGCCGCCCTGCTGCATGCGCGGAAAATCGAGGTGTCCTTTTTCGATACCGGTAAAGAAGGCAGCGGCCGGATCGTCGCGATGATGCAACCACAGGTTGAGCAACAGGTCATTATGACCATCAAAGGTTTTGATTAACATTGGGTTATCCGCCACGGATTTGATGCCGCCATGCTACGCGCATCCCGCCTGTTCGCCAAATACCGGCGCACAAAGGGTTACTGCTGTGCCACCTGCAGACCGCGATAAAAGGTCGGCTTGACATCGAGTGGCTGAGCAATCAGGCCGTACTTTTGATAAAAGTCGGCAGTTTCCTGCTGCTGTTGTACGGTGTGGTCGTCAATGCTCTGCCAGTGTGACTGACGTCGGGCAAAAGATTTGGCGGCAGCCTCCTGAGGAAAACCGATGATTTTCGCCAGCCTGACGGAATACGCCTCAACGTGGCGATTGGCCCAGCGGTCAGCGGCCGCCAGCCGGTTAATATAATCCTGCAGCGCCGCACGTTTACTGGCGTAACTCAGTGCCGCATCGGTGGCGGCGAGGAAGCTGTTGCCGCTGGAGAGCCCCACGCCGTTGATCAGCACGCGGCCGGTATGCGTTACTTCTGCCAGCGCGGTGTAAGGATCCCAGGTTGCCCACGCATCGACGGAACCACTCGCCAGCGCAATGCGCGCATCGGCAGGCGTGAGAAAGCGCCAGCTGACTGCTTTATCGCTCAGCCCGGCACTTTCCAGCGCTTTCAGCGCGATAAAATGACCGATCGACCCGCGCCCGGTAGCGATACGTTTACCGCGCAGATCCCGCGGCGTTTTGATGGGTGAGTCCGGCGCAACCAGTACCGCCAGCCCGGCCGGGGTGGATTTGCTGACGGCCACCGCTTTGACCTGCGAACCCGCGGCCAGTGAGAACAGCAGCGGCGCATCACCAATAATACCGGCATCAACCGCCCCGGCATTCAGGGCTTCGGCCAGCGGAGCGGCGGCCGGAAATTCCGCCCATTCGATACGGTAGGAGAGATCGTTGAGCTGCTGCGCTGCTTCCAGCTCGGCGCGCATGTTGCCCTTTTGATCGGCAATGCGCAGGGTAACGCCGTGCGCCGCGACGCTGCCGCTGGCCAGTAACAGCATCGTTAAAGTCACTCTTTTCATTATCATTTCTCTGCAGATGAAAAGCCCAGACTACCCTGCGCGTAACAAATGACCGATGCCGATTTCGCATGAGGATTGCCGGAAGTAACATAACGATGCGCGGCTGACGATGGCGCAAAAAAAGCCCGCAACACGAGGTGCGGGCAACGTAATACTGGAAGCAATGTGAGCAATGTCGTGCTCTTCTTCGGTAGAGCCACCGTCGAAGCGCAGAAGAATAATAATCATTCCTATTATCATCTGTAAAGCTCTAATTGAGAATTTTTCTCATTTCCACACTAAGGTTGTGCTTACCCCCGTCGCCCGCTGGGTAAAAAAAGCGCAGATGCGCGGCGAATTTGGGGAGTGCGCGTGCTTTGCGATACACTCTCGCTATTGCCCGAGAATCGTTGAGTTCTATGCCAAAATTATTCCCCGCGCTGCTGCTTGGTCTCAGCGTCCTGAGTGCCTCTGCGCTCGCCGCACCCGCGGACTCTATCCGCCACAGCGGCTTTGTCTATTGCGTGAACGGCACGGTTAACACCTTCAACCCGCAGATGGTCAGCAGCGGGCTGGTGGTCGATACGCTGGCGGCACAGTTGTATGACCGCCTGCTCGACGTCGACCCTTATACCTATCGCCTGATCCCCGATCTGGCGCAGAGCTGGGAAGTGCGCGATAACGGCGCGACTTACCGCTTCCACTTACGCAAAGATGTTTCGTTCCAGCACACCAACTGGTTTACGCCGACGCGCAAAATGAACGCCGACGATGTGGTCTTCAGCTTTGCCCGCATGTTCGATCGCCAGCATCCGTGGCATAACGTCAACGGCGGCAGCTATCCCTACTTCGACAGCCTGCAGTTTGCCGACTCGGTGCAGAGCGTGAAGAAGCTGGATAACGACACGGTAGAGATCCGCCTCAACAGCCCGGACGCCTCGTTCCTGTGGCATATCGCCACCCACTACGCGCCGGTGCTGTCGCAGGAGTACGCCAGCCAGCTGAGCGCGGCAGGCCAGCAGGAACAGCTGGATCGCCAGCCGGTGGGCACCGGCCCGTTCCAGCTGAGTGAGTACCGCACCGGACAATATCTGCGTCTGGCGCGCAATCCGCACTACTGGAAAGGCGTACCGCGTCTGCAACAGGTGGTGATCGACCTCGGCGTGGGCGGCACTGGCCGCCTGTCGAAATTGCTGACCGGCGAGTGTGACGTACTGGCCTACCCGGCCGCCAGCCAGCTGTCGATTCTGCGCGACGATCCGCGCCTGCGCATGACGCTGCGTCCCGGCATGAATATCGCCTATCTGGCGTTTAACACCCGCAAACCGCCGCTCGACCGTCCGGAAGTGCGCCACGCACTGGCGCTGGCAATCAACAACGAGCGGCTGATGGAGTCGATTTATTACGGCACGGCGGAAACCGCAGCCTCGATTCTGCCGCGCGCCTCGTGGGCTTACGATAATGATGCGCGCGTGACGGAATACAATCCGGCAAAAGCGCGTGAGGCATTAAAAGCGCTGGGCATTGAGGATTTGCATCTGCGCCTGGTGGTGCCGACCACCTCGATGTCGTGGAACCCCAGCCCGCTTAAAACCGCCGAGCTGTTGCAGGCGGATCTGGCGCAGGTGGGCGTGCGCGTCACCATCGCGCCGGTCGAGGGACGTTTTCAGGAAGCACAGCTGATGGCCATGAATCACGATTTAACCCTGACCGGCTGGGCCACCGACAGTAACGATCCGGACAGTTTCTTCCGCCCGTTGCTGAGCTGCGCGGCGATTCGTTCGCAGACCAATTATGCGCACTGGTGTTCGCCGGCGTTTGATGAGGCGCTGCAGCGCGCGCTGCTGTCGCAGCAGCTGTCGGCGCGTATCGACAGCTACGATCGCGCCCAGCAGATGCTGGCGCAGGCGCTGCCGGTGCTGCCGCTGGCATCGTCGCTGCGCCTGCAGGCTTACCGGCACGACATTAAAGGCCTGGTGCTGAGTCCCTTCGGTAATGCCTCATTCGCCGGGGTTTACCGCGATGAGCACGGCGAGGAGTAAGCATGATCATCTATCTGTTGCGTCGCCTGCTGTTGCTGATCATCACCCTGTTCTTACTCTCGCTGGTGAGTTTCAGCCTGAGCTATTTCACGCCTAACGCGCCGCTGGAAGGCGCCTCGCTGTTCGATGCCTGGTGGTTCTGGTTTAAAGGGCTGCTGCAGTTTGATTTCGGTGTCTCCAGCACCAACGGTCAGGCAATTGATATACAGCTGCGCGAGGTGTTTCCCGCCACGCTGGAACTGTGCGTGCTGGCGTTTATGCTGGCGCTGCTGGTCGGTATTCCGCTCGGCATCTGCGCCGGCGTGATGCGCAATAAATGGCAGGATAAAGCCATCAGCGCGCTGGCGCTGCTCGGCTTCTCAATGCCGGTGTTCTGGCTGGCGCTGCTGTTTACCCTGCTGTTTTCGCTGACGCTGGGCTGGCTGCCGGTTTCCGGTCGTTTCGACCTGCTCTATCCGGTGCAGAACATTACTGGTTTTGCCCTGATTGACGCCTGGCTTAGCCCTTCACCGTGGCGGCATGAGATGCTGGTCAGCGCGCTGACGCACCTGATTCTGCCGGTGATCGTGCTGGCTGTGGCACCGACTACCGAAGTGATTCGCCTGCTGCGCAACAGCACCAGCGACGTGATGGATAAAAATTACGTCAAGGCAGCGGCAACGCGCGGCTTGTCGCGCTTCACCGTGATACGTCGTCACGTGTTGCACAACGCACTGCCGCCGGTGATCCCGCGTCTTGGCCTGCAATTCTCCACCATGCTGACGCTGGCGATGATCACCGAAGTGGTGTTCAACTGGCCTGGACTGGGGCGCTGGCTGATTAACGCTATCCGTCAGCAGGATTACGCGGCGATCTCCGCAGGCGTGATGGTGGTTGGCGGGCTAGTGATTCTGGTCAGCGTACTGTCGGATATTATCGGTGCGGCGCTCAATCCGCTGAAACACAAGGAGTGGTATGCCCTCAGATAACATCTACGCCGAGAAGCGGCTGCCGAGTGCATTTCGCCTCAGCTGGCAGCGCTTTTATCGCGATACCAGCGCCATGATTGGCCTGTACGGCTTCGGCATCCTGCTGTTTCTCTGCCTGTTCGGCGGGCTGCTGTCCCCTTACGGCATCGACCAGCAGTTTCTCGGCTATCAGTTGTTGCCCCCGTCGTGGTCGCGCTACGGCGATGTCTCCTTCTTTCTCGGCACTGACGATCTCGGGCGCGATGTGCTAAGCCGTTTACTGAGCGGCGTGGCACCGACGGTTGGCTCTGCGCTGCTGGTTACGGTGCTGGCAGCAATCTGCGCGCTGCTGCTGGGCGTGCTGGCGGGGATTACCCACGGTTTGCGCTCGGCGGTGATGAATCACGTGCTGGATACGCTGCTGTCGATTCCCTCTCTGCTGCTGGCGATTAGCGTGGTGGCCTTTCTTGGCCCGCGACTGGAGCATGCGATGCTGGCGGTACTGCTGGCGCTGATCCCGCGTCTGGTGCGCGAAATCTACACGGCAGTGCATGATGAGATGGAAAAAGAGTATGTGGTGGCGCTGCGGCTGGATGGCGCGCGCAACCTGAATATTCTGTGGAATGCGGTGCTGCCAAATGTTCTGCCGCTGCTGGTCAGTGAATTTACTCGCTCGCTGTCGATGGCGATCCTCGACATCGCCGCGCTCGGCTTTCTTGACCTCGGCGCGCAGCTGCCCTCGCCCGAATGGGGTGCGATGCTGGGTGACGCGCTGGAGCTGATTTACGTGGCGCCGTGGACGGTGATGCTGCCGGGTGCCGCGCTGATGATAAGCGTATTGATTGTTAACCTGCTGGGCGATGGCATCCGTCGCGCCGTCGCTGCGGGAGTGGAATAATGCCGTTGCTGGACATCCGAAATCTGACCATTGAATTCATGACCGCTGAAGGTCCGGTGAAAGCGGTCGATCGCATCAATCTGACGCTAAACGAGGGCGAAGTGCGTGGCCTGGTGGGCGAATCCGGCTCGGGGAAAAGTCTGGTGGCGAAAGCCATCTGCGGCGTGACCAAAGATAACTGGCGTGTCACCGCCGATCGCATGGTGTTCGATGATATCGATCTGCTGCGCCTGTCGCCGCGCGAACGGCGGCGCATCGTTGGCCATAACGTGTCGATGATTTTTCAGGAGCCGCAATCCTGCCTCGATCCTTCTGAAAGTGTCGGCCGCCAGCTGATGCAGGCCATTCCACGCTGGACCTTTAAAGGCCGCTGGTATCAGCGCCTGTGGTTCTGGCGCAAAGAGCGCGCCATTGAGCTGCTGCACCGCGTCGGCATTAAAGATCACAAAGACATCATGCGCAGCTTCCCGTATGAGCTGACCGAAGGCGAATGTCAGAAGGTAATGATCGCCATCGCGCTGGCCAATCAGCCGCGCCTGCTGATTGCCGATGAGCCGACCAATGCCATGGAGCCCACCACGCAGGCGCAGATTTTCCGTCTGCTGAGCCGCCTCAATCAGAATAACAACACCACGATTTTGCTGATCAGCCATGACCTGCGCACCATGAGTCAGTGGGCGGACCGCATCAACGTGATGTACTGCGGACAAACGGTGGAAACCGCGCAGAGTGACGATCTGATGGAAACGCCGCACCATCCGTATACTCAGGCGCTGATCCGCGCTATGCCCGACTTTGGCCGCGCGCTGCCGCATAAAAGCCGCCTGAATACGCTGTCCGGCGCGATACCGTCGCTGGAACATCTGCCGATTGGCTGCCGTCTCGGTCCGCGCTGCCCTTACGCGCAGCGTAAATGCATCGAAACGCCGCGCCTGAGCGGCACTAAAGCGCATCTTTATGCCTGCCACTTCCCGCTGAATATGGAGAGCCAATAATGGAAACCCTGCTGGAAGTGCGCAACCTGAGCAAAACCTACCGCTACCGCACCGGGCTGTTCCGACGCCAGCATGTTGAAGCGGTGAAAAACGTCAGTTTTACCCTGCGCGAAAAGCAGACGCTGGCCATTATCGGCGAGAACGGTTCGGGCAAATCCACGCTGGCGAAGATGCTGAGCGGCATGGTGGCGCCAAGTGAAGGCGAGATGCTGATCGACGATCACCCGCTTAGCTACGGCGATTACGGCTACCGCAGCCAGCGGATTCGCATGATTTTTCAGGATCCGTCGACGTCGCTCAATCCGCGCCAGCGCGTAAGCCAGATCCTTGATTTTCCGCTGCGGCTGAATACCGAGCTTGATGATGAAGCACGCGAAAAGCGCATCATTGCCACGCTGCGTCAGGTCGGGCTGCTGCGCGACCACGCCGGCTACTATCCGCACATGCTGGCCCCCGGCCAGAAGCAGCGTCTGGCGCTGGCGCGCGCGTTGATTCTGCAGCCGAAGGTGATTGTCGCTGATGAAGCCCTCGCCTCGCTGGACATGACCATGCGTTCGCAGCTGGTGAACCTGATGCTGGAGCTGCAGGAGAAACACGGCATCGCCTATATTTATGTTACTCAGCATCTTGGCATGATGAAGCACATCAGCGATCAGGTACTGGTGATGCATCAGGGCGAAGTGGTGGAGCGCGGCGGCACCGCTGACGTGCTGGCCTCGCCGCTGCACGACTTAACCAAACGGCTGATTGCCAGCCATTTTGGCGAAGCGTTAACCGCCGAGGCGTGGCGGCGCGAGCGTTGAGTGCTACGACCGTAGCGGAAAACGCGGCGCGATTTACCCCATTTGATACAGACGTGCTAGAATCCGCACGTCGATTAACGTCGGTCGCACAATTTTTAATCATCGCGACCGCCAACAACAATGACCATAAGGATTACAGCTATGGGTTTTCTTTCCGGTAAGCGCATTCTGATTACTGGCGTTGCCAGTAAACTTTCCATCGCCTACGGTATTGCGCAGGCGATGCACAAACAGGGCGCAGAACTGGCTTTCACCTACCAGAACGACAAACTGAAAGGTCGCGTGGAAGAGTTCGCTAAAGAACTGGGTTCAGACATTGTTCTGCCGTGCGATGTGGCAGAAGACGAGAGCATCACTGCCCTGTTCACTGAACTGGCAAAAACCTGGCCGAAATTTGACGGCTTTGTTCACTCCATCGGCTTCGCCCCGGGCGACCAGCTGGATGGCGACTACGTGAACGCCGTTACCCGTGAAGGCTTCAAAATCGCGCACGACATCAGCGCCTACAGCTTTGTAGCGATGGCCAAAGAGTGCCGCGCGATGCTGAACCCGAACGCAGCACTGCTGACCCTCTCTTACCTGGGTGCAGAGCGCGCTATCCCGAACTACAACGTGATGGGTCTGGCGAAAGCGTCGCTGGAAGCCAACGTGCGTTACATGGCGAACGCGATGGGTCCGGAAGGCGTGCGTGTTAACGCCGTGTCTGCCGGTCCAATCCGTACCCTGGCCGCATCAGGCATCAAAGATTTCCGTAAGATGCTGGCACACTGCGAAGCGGTTACCCCGATTCGCCGCACCGTCACCATCGAAGACGTGGGTAACTCTGCGGCCTTCCTGTGTTCAGACCTGGCGGGTGGTATCACCGGTGAAGTGGTGCACGTGGATGGCGGCTTCAGCATTGCCGCGATGAACGAGCTGGAACTGAAATAAGTTCTGCGGGCGAGCCAGGTGCTCGCCCATTTTCTTTTCTCTCCCCGCCTTATAGCCACACGCTATTAATTATTCCCCATCATTCTTTTGCCGTGGACAGCCGTTCAGCGACGATAAGCTAGCCCTTGAGTGGCGATGCGCTTTTCAGATTTGCCCGTTGTGCACTCAGTCCGTTTTTTGCGAAAGGAATGACCATGGAACACCGCCGTTCTCCCGGCCATGACCACTGGTTTTATGAAAGCCAGACTCGCCCGCATACGTCCGCTACTGCTCCCCTGGTTCCCGAAGCCGCTCATATTGATGACCGTTTTCTGCTCGGCCTGCAGCAGGAAGCCAGCGCCCTGCAGCCGCTGCTGCAGCACTTTCAGCCAGTGCTACAGGCGGCACGTGACCTGAGCCATACCCTGCTGCCCGATGCGGTCAGCACCTCGCTGACCCATACACTAACGCTGTACGATCGTCTCAGCACCGCACTCACGGTGGCGCAGGTGGCTGGCGTGCAGCGGCTGTGCAATCACTACTCGGCGCGGCTTAATCCGCTGCCGGGACCGGATTCTTCGCGCGAAAGCAATAATCGCCTGACGCAAATCACCCAGTATGCGCGCCAGCTGGCGATGCAGCCTGAGCTGATTACCGCCAGCAGCATCAGCGCGCTGGATGCGGTAGGCCTGACTGAACCCGATATCGTTACGCTCAACCAGCTAGTAGGCTACGTCAGCTATCAGGCGCGCGTGGTCGCCGCGCTTCAGGCGATGATGGGCCTGCCGGTGCGCTGGATCCCTGGCGTCACGCCGCCCACCGACGCCGATGCGGTGCTGTTCAGTCAGGCTGCTGCCTGGCAGCACGCCCTCAAGCCGGTTGAGCTGCGCTATGCCAGCGCTGACCAGCTGGCGGCGGTGACCTTTTGTCAGGGTATGGCCGGACTCGACGACGCTGTCTGGCTGCTGGTGCACGATGCCCAGGCGCTGTATGGCTGGGCGACGCTGCGTCAGCGGCTTGAGGCTTATGGTGGGGAAGAGGAACAGCTGGCGCAGGCAGTCAGCGCGCGCGTACTGGGCTGCCGACGCCAGTTCGCGCAGCTGGCGAACGGCTGGCGCACGCGTTTGCTACACGATGTGGATCAGGCCAGCGATGACAGCCTGACGCAGCAGGTGATCGCGCTGAGCGCCCAGCTTACCCGGCTGCCGGAGCGCTTCAGTGCCGCCCATCTGCAGCCGCTGTTAAACGCGGGCTGGGGCAGCGAGCGCCTGTTCACACTGATGCAGGCGGTGGCATTTGCCAGCTGGCAGGATCGACTGCTGATGGCGCTGGGCGAAGCGCGCTAATCCGCCAGGTGGCGTCGTGCTTCGTCAAAGAAGTGCTGCGACAGCGGCGACGCCCTGCCCGGCTCGGCAATCACCAGCGCCGCCTGACGTCCCATCGGCGCGATATCAATCGGCCGGCGCGCCAGATGGTGCAGCATTTCCGGTAGCAGATGGCCGCAGGGCGACACCATGACGCCCAGGCCAACCTGCGCACTCTGAATCAGCTGCATCACCGAGGCGCTTTCCACAATCACTCGCGGCAGCACGCCGGTTTCACGCAGCTGTCCGTCGAGGTAACGCCGGAAATAGCGCGTGGGCTCGGCCAGGCACAGCGGCTGGCTCGCCAGCGTGTGCAGCGACAGCCGCTCATGCTGCAGCAGCGCCGGGAAATGATCGGGATGGAAAATGGCTTCGACGCCGCGATCGTTGAGCAGCGCGGTCTGGAAATGCAGTTCCCGCAGTGACGTCAGCTCAAAAAAGCCGATACCGCCGTCCACGGTGTGGCTGTTAAGCGCTTCCAGCAGTTGATCGGCGCTCATGGCAGAAACGCGATAGTCGAGCTGCGGATAGCGCGCTTCCACCGCTTTCAGTAACGCCGGCAGCGCCACGCTGCACTGTGGCATTACGCCCAGCCGCAGCGTGCCGTTGACGCCGTGCTTAAGCGACTCCACTTCCAGCTTCAGTCCCTGATACACCGAAACAATTTCGCGCGCCCACGTCAGCACGCGTTCCCCTTCTGGCGTGAAGCCGTCAAAGTTGTTGCTGCGATTGATCAGCGACAGCCCCAGCTCACGCTCAAGATTTTTAAGCCGCATCGAGAGCGTGGGCTGGCTGACGAAGCTGGCCTCCGCCGCGCGGCCAAAATGGCGCTCGCGCTCCAGATTGCACAAATAAATCAATTGCTTGATGTCGATTTTCTTATCCACCGTCGAATTTTTATCGCGTTATGGTAGCAAAACTCGTCGCGCCCCAACGCGCACTCAGCGAAGAAATTTCTGCGTTGTCAGGCGGATTGCTCAGGCGGATAGCGGGTGATGTATACGCGGAGACGCGGCGGGTCGCCACCGGCCGCGCCCCACATGATTAACGGTACCGCCCGGCATCAGGCGACGCCGAGCGCACTTTTCACCTCATTGGCGATTTTCTCGACCTGCGGCCCGTAAATCACCTGCACATCGTGCTCACTGACGCGGTTGACGCCGTTGGCACCGGTCGACAGCAGCGTTTGATCCACCACTTCTTTCATCTCTTTGACCCGCACGCGCAGGCGAGTGAAGCAGCAATCGACGTCCTCTATATTGGCCTCTCCGCCCAGCCCGCTGATGATCACGCGGGTGCGTTCATCCGCCGCCACCTGCAACGGTTTGGCTTCCTCTTCGGATTCGCGCCCCGGCGTTTCGACCTGCATCCGGGTAATCACCAGGCGAAAGCCCCAGTAATAAACCGGCGCATAAATGGCGCCCAGCACCAGCGTCCACCACCAGTGGGTTTTGCTGCCGCCGAGAATGCCAAACACCAGCAGATCAATCGCGCCGCCCTGCACGTTACCGATCATCAGGTGCAGCATCGACATCAGCATAAACGACAGGCCGGTCAGCAGCGCGTGCATCAAGTACAACACCGGCGAGACGAAGATGAAGCAGAACTCCAGCGGTTCAGTGATGCCGGTGGTAAATGAGGTCAGCGCGCCGGCCAGCACCAGCGCTTTGACCCGCTGCTTATGTTCAGGTTTGGCGGTGTGATAGATGGCCAGCGCGGCGGCGGGCAGACCGAACATCATCACCGGGATTTTGCCCTGGGCGAGAAACTGCGTGGCGGTGCGCACGGTGTCGTCCGGAATCGCGCCGGGATGGGTCAGCGAAGTGTTAAAAATATTCAGCGCGCCGACGATGGTCTGGCCGTCCACCGTCGCCATGCCGCCAATCGGCGTAAAGCGCACGGTTTCATTGAGGATGTGATGCAGGCCGGTCGGGATCAGCAGGCGCTCGCAGGCGCCGAGCAAAAAGGCACCGTACTGACCGCTTTTACCGATCATCTGACCGACCCACGCGATGCCCTGACCGATGGTTGGCCAGATAAGCGCCAGCAGCACGCCCGTCAGCGGCAGTACCACCACCGTCACGATGGGCACAAAGCGACGCCCGCCAAAAAAGCTGATCGCCGTGGGCAACTGCTGGGTATAGAAGCGGTTGTGCAGCATCACAGTGAGCAGGCCGGCAATCACCCCGCCCAGCACGCTCATGTTGTAGGTAAAAATGCCGAGCATGTCGATGTACTCGGCTGACGTCATCATGGCGCTGGTCTGGTCCATACCCGCCTGCTGCAGCGCCTCGGGCGTGGTGGTGGCTGCCGTCAGCCCTTTTGCCGCCAGCGTGGCGCTGATCCCCACATTCATGGCGATATAGCCAATTACTGCCGCAAACGCGGCGGTGGGTTTCTCCGCTTTGGCCAGCCCAATCGCGCTGGCGACGGCAAAAAATACCGGCAGATTGGCAAACAGCGCGCCCGCCACTTTACGAATAAAACCGATGATCAACTGCGGCACCTGCAAACTGGCAAATGCTTCACCGGTGATCGCCGGATTCTGCAACGCGGCGGCCAGACCGAGAAAGATACCGGCGGCAGTAATGACGGAGATCGGCATCATTAATGCTTTGCCGAATGCGTGAACCTGACTGGCAAGTTGCTTCATGGAGCGCGCCCTTTTGCTAACGGAAAGAGCAATTATTAGCCACTATTTGGCCGCACACTTACCCGCCGGCGCGCGGCAGCGGATAATTTATGATGCCAATCACGCTTTTACCCCTGGCGCGCGATAAACGTTAACTATCGCACCATTAAGTCAATCAATTAGACAACTTTTGCCGTCAGTCGCACACTTCTCACCAACAGAAGTCATATTCTGATAACAATTCATAAACAATAAGCCTGCGACTATCATGAAATTTAAACGTAAGATTCAGCCCTATCGCGCCGCTGCGGGCGGCTGGGGCTCGCTGGAAGCCACCACCCGTTTTGTCCTTGACAGTAAAGCCGCCCTGAAAAACATGCGTAACCTGATGCGCATGAACAAAGCGCGCGGCTTTGACTGCCCGGGCTGTGCCTGGGGCGATGATAACAAGAGCACCTTCAGCTTCTGCGAAAACGGCGCGAAAGCCGTGACCTGGGAAGCGACACGCCGCGTCGTCGAGCCAGAATTTTTTGCCCAGCACAGCGTCAGCACCCTGTATCAGCAGAGCGACTATTTCCTTGAGTATCAGGGCCGCCTGACCCACCCGATGCGCTACAACAGCGCGACCGATCACTATGAACCGATTAGCTGGGATGACGCCTTTGCGCTGATCGCGCAGCATTTGCAGGCAATGGACCATCCGAATCAGCTGGAGCTGTACACTTCCGGTCGCGCCAGCAATGAAGCCTCGTGGCTGTACCAGTTGTTTGGCCGCGTGCTGGGCACCAACAATTTCCCTGACTGCTCCAACATGTGCCACGAAGCCAGCGGCACCGGACTGAAACGCAGCATTGGCGTCGGTAAAGGCACCATTCGTCTGGACGATTTCGACCACGCTGATGCGATTTTTGTCTTTGGTCAGAACCCCGGCACCAACCATCCACGCATGCTGCACAGCCTGCGTCACGCCGCCGATCACGGCGCCAGAATCGTGACCTTCAATACCCTGCGTGAGCGCGGCCTGGAACGTTTTGCCGATCCGCAGAAGCCGCTGGAAGTGGTGACGTCGATGGCCGGCAACATCAGTTCTGCCTATTATCAGCCCAACCTCGGCGGTGATATGGCGGCGGTGCGCGGCATGGTCAAAGCGCTACTGGAAGAGCAGCGTAAACGGCTGGCCGCCGGTGAAAAAGGCATTTTCGATCAGGCCTTTATTGACGCCAACACTCAGGGCGTTGAGCAGTATCTGGCGGCCGTCGACGAGACCCGCTGGGAGCAGATTGTGCAGCAGTCGGGCCTGAGCGAAGCGCAGATTCGCGAAGCCGCCGCCATTTACCAGAGCGCCGAACGGGTGATCATCACCTGGGCGATGGGCATTACTCAGCACAAACACTCGGTCGATACCGTACGGGAAATCGTTAACCTGCAGCTGCTGTTTGGCCAGCTCGGCAAACAAGGCGCGGGTCTGTGTCCGGTGCGCGGCCACAGTAACGTGCAGGGCAACCGCACCATGGGCATCGACGAGAAACCGTCGAAAGCGTTCCTTGATGCACTGGGCGCACATTTTGCTTTTGAACCGCCGCGCGAACACGGTCATAACACGGTTGAAGCGCTCAACGCCATGCTGCGTGATGAAGTCAAAGTGCTGATTGCGCTGGGCGGCAACCTCGCCGCGGCGGCGCCGGACTCACCGGTTACCGAAGAAGCGCTGCAGCATTGTGGTCTGACGGTACAGATCAGCACCAAGCTGAACCGCAGCCATCTGGTACCGGGCCACGAAGGCCTGATTCTGCCGACGCTGGGCCGTACCGAGCGCGATCGCCAGGCCAGCGGCAACCAGTTCATCACCGTGGAAGATTCGTTCAGCATGGTGCACGCCTCAGAAGGTGTCGGCATTCCGCTGGCGGAAACGCAGCGTTCGGAAACAGCCATTGTGGCCGGTATCGCGCACGCGACGCTGGGCAGCGACCACATCGACTGGCTCGGCATGGCCGCTGATTACAACGTCATTCGCGATCACATTGCGGCGACCATCCCCGGCTTCGCTGATTTTAACCGTCAGTGTGATATTCCCGGCGGCTTTTACCTCGGTAACGCTGCCGCGGAACTGCGCTTCAATACGCCATCGCGTCAGGCAGAATTCAGCGCGGCGGCACTGCCGACCTCGCTGTTCCCGCAGCTGGGCAATGACGTTGAAGTGCCGTTCACGTTGCAGACGCTGCGCTCACATGACCAGTACAACACCACCATTTATGGCCTGGATGACCGCTATCGCGGCGTGTACGGTCAGCGTGAAGTGGTGTTTATCCACCCGGACGACATGGCGTCGCTCGGTTTCAGCGAAGGGCAGCTGGTTGACATTGAAACCCTGTGGAATGACGGTCTGACGCGTCGCGTCAGCGGCTTTAAGCTGGTGCCGTATAATATTCCGCGCGGTAACCTTGCCGCCTACTATCCGGAGACCAATCCGCTGGTACCGCTCTCCAGCTACGGTGACGGCAGCGGCACGCCCACCTCCAAATCGGTACCGGTGAAGCTGGCGCTGACCGCCGCCGCGCCCACCCAGCGTATCGCCTGAGTTCTGTGCGTTACCAGAAAGTAAAAAGCCGCGTAAAGCGGCTTTTTCGCCTGTTTTAGCCTTGCCGCGCGGACCTGATTCGCGTAAAACTGTCCACCGCTCTTAGGCCACGAAACTAAATATATTATGTTCCAGGATAACCCGCTGCTCGCGCAGCTGAAAGAGAAGCTTCACGCGCAGACCCCGCGCGCCGAAGGTGTTGTGAAAGGCACGGAAAAAGGCTTTGGCTTCCTCGAAGTTGACGCTCAGAAAAGCTACTTCATTCCCCCTCCGCAGATGAAGAAAGTGATGCACGGCGACCGCATTTCCGCCGTGATCCACACTGATAAAGACCGCGAGAGCGCGGAGCCGGAAACCCTGATTGAGCCGTTCCTGACGCGCTTTGTCGGCCGCGTGCAGAAAAAAGATGACCGCCTGTCTATCGTGCCGGATCATCCGCTGCTGAAAGACGCGATTCAGTGCCGTGCGGTGCGTGGCCTGACCCACGATTTCCAGAACGGTGACTGGGCTGTGGCAGAGATGCGCCGCCATCCGCTGAAAGGCGATCGCGGTTTCTATGCCGAACTGACCGAATTTGTTGTCACCGCGGACGATCACCTCGCACCGTGGTGGGTAACGCTGTCGCGCCACAATCTGGAGCGCGAAGCGCCGGAAGTGGGCTTTGGCGAGATGCTGGACGAACAGCTGCAGCGTGAAGATCTCACCGCGCTGAACTTTGTCACCATCGACAGCGCCAGCACCGAAGATATGGACGATGCGCTGTATGTTGAAGAGCTGGCAGAAGGTAAGCTGGCGCTGACCATCGCTATTGCCGACCCGACCGCTTACGTTGCTGCCGGCAGCGAACTCGACCAGATGGCCTCCAGACGCGCCTTCACCAATTATCTGCCGGGCTTTAATATCCCGATGCTGCCGCGCGAACTGTCAGATGATGTCTGCTCGCTGCGCCCTAACGTCAGGCGTCCGGCGCTGGTGTGTCGCGTTACTGTGCTGCCGGATGGCAGCCTGGCTGACGATGCCCACTTCTTTGCCGCGTGGATCGAATCCAAAGCCAAGCTGGTGTACGACGAAGTGTCGGACTGGCTGGAGAACAGCGGCAGCTGGCAGCCGGAGAATGACACCATCGCGCAGCAGATTCGCCTGCTGCATCGCCTGTGCCTGGCACGTGGCGAGTGGCGTCAGACGCACGCGCTGGTGTTCAAAGATCGCCCTGACTACCGCTTCGTGCTCGGTGAGAAAGGCGAAGTGCTGGATATTATTGCGGAACCGCGCCGCATCGCTAACCGCATCGTGGAAGAAGCGATGATCCTCGCCAACGTCTGCGCCGCTAAAGTGCTGCAGGAGAAGCTTGGCTTCGGTATCTACAACCTGCACACCGGTTTCGACCAGGCGAACGCGGAACAGGCGGCTGGGGTACTGGCTGGTCACGGTATCACGGTTGATCCGCAGGCCATTACCACGCTGGAAGGCTTCCGTCAGCTGCGTCGTCAGCTTGATGCGCAGCCAACCCAGTATCTCGACAGCCGCATTCGTCGTTTCCAGAGTTTCGCCGAAATCAGCACCGAACCGGGCCCGCACTTTGGTCTCGGCCTCGAAGCCTACGCGACCTGGACGTCACCGATTCGTAAATTCGGCGATATGATCAACCATCGTCTGCTGAAGGCTATCGTGCGCGGCGAAAGCATTGCGCGGCCACAGGATGACGTGACCCTGATCATGAGTGAGCGTCGCCGTCTCAACCGCATGGCCGAGCGCGATGTCGGTGACTGGCTGTACGCGCGCTTCCTCGCGCCGTTTGCCGGCACTGACCGCAAATTCAGCGCGGAGATCATCGACGTTTCGCGCGGCGGCATGCGCGTGCGCCTGCTGGAGAACGGTGCGGTCGCCTTTATCCCTGCCCCGTTCATTCACGCCGTACGTGACGAACTGGTGTGCTCGCAGGAGAGCGGCACCGTGCAGATCAAAGGTGAAGTGGCCTACCGCGTGACCGATGTGATTGATGTGACCATCGCCGAAGTGCGCATGGAAACACGCAGCGTGGTGGCCCGTCCGGCCGCCTGAGCATGAAATCGTGCGGGATAACAGCCGTTATCCCGCATTTTTCCCCGCCCGCCTGAACAGTTGTTAAATTTGTTTCCCGCTTCACACTTCTGATCCGATTCCCTGTCGTTAACAATTCATTACATTACTTTTAACTTGTTGTATTCCGATCGCCTTTTTCCCGGTCCCTACAAGGAGTTAACTCATGAACAACGTCAGAACCGGATTGATCTGGTTAGCGGTGGCGTTAATTGGTGCGGCTGCGTTCGCCATGCTGGCGCTCAGTCGCGGCGAACACGTTAATGCCGTCTGGCTGGTGATCGCCTCCGTCGCCTGCTATAGCATCGCGTATCGCTTCTACAGCCTGTTTATCGCCAGGCGCATTTTTGAGCTGGACGACCGGCGCCGCACGCCGGCAGAGCGCTTCAATGACGGGCTGGACTATGTTCCTACCAACAAATGGGTGCTGTTTGGCCACCACTTTGCCGCGATCGCCGGTGCCGGTCCGCTGGTCGGGCCGATCCTGGCGGCGCAGATGGGTTTTCTGCCCGGCACCATCTGGATTCTGGTCGGCGTGATGCTGGCCGGCGCGGTGCAGGATTTTCTGGTGCTGTTTATCTCCACGCGCCGCGACGGTCGTTCGCTGGGTGAGATGGCGCGCCAGGAACTGGGCTCGTTCGCCGGCGTGGTCACCATGCTCGGTGCGCTCGGTGTGATGATCATTATTCTCTCCGCGCTGGCGCTGGTGGTGGTGAAAGCGCTGGCTAACAGTCCGTGGGGGCTGTTTACCATCGCCGCCACCATTCCGATTGCCCTGTTCATGGGCGTGTATATGCGCTTTCTGCGCCCGGGCAAAATCGCCGAAGTGTCGATCATCGGCTTTGTGCTGATGATGGCGGCGATCATTTACGGCGGTGACGTGGCGGCCGATCCGTACTGGGGACCGATTTTTACCCTGAAAGGCACCGAGCTGACGTGGGTGCTGGTGATCTACGGTTTTGTTGCCTCGTCGCTGCCGGTGTGGCTGCTGCTGGCGCCGCGTGATTACCTCTCCACCTTCCTGAAAATCGGCGTGATCATCGGGCTGGCGGTGGGCATTCTGTTCGCCATGCCGGAACTGAAGATGCCGGCGGTGACGCGCTTTATCGACGGCACGGGGCCGGTGTTCTCCGGCGCGCTGTTCCCGTTCCTGTTTATCACCATTGCCTGCGGCGCGATCTCCGGCTTCCACGCGCTGGTGTCGAGCGGTACGACGCCAAAACTGGTGGAGCGCGAAAGCCATATTCGCTTTATCGGCTATGGCGCCATGCTGATGGAGTCCTTTGTGGCGATCATGGCGCTGATTTGTGCCTCGGTGCTCGATCCGGGCGTCTACTTTGCCATGAACTCACCGGCGGCGCTGATTGGCACCACGGTGGAGAACGCGTCTCAGGTAATTAACGGCTGGGGCTTTGTGGTGACGCCGGAGATGCTGAGCGGTATCGCCGGCGAAGTGGGCGAAAGCACCATTCTCTCCCGCGCCGGTGGTGCACCGACGTTTGCCGTCGGGATGGCGCATATCATCACCGAGGTGTTTAACAGCCGCGCAATGATGGCGTTCTGGTATCACTTCGCCATTCTGTTTGAGGCGCTGTTTATCCTCACCGCCGTTGATGCCGGTACCCGCGCCTGCCGTTTTATGGTGCAGGATCTGGTCGGGACCGTGGTGCCTTCGCTGGCTAACAACCGCTCGTGGCTCGGGAACATGGCCGGTACCACTGTGGCAGTGGCCGGCTGGGGGTTCTTCGTGTATCAGGGCGTGGTCGATCCGCTCGGCGGCATCAACACCCTGTGGCCGCTGTTCGGCATCGGTAACCAGATGCTGGCGTCGATGGCGCTGATCCTCGGTACCGTGGTGCTGTTCAAAATGAAAAAGCAGCGTTACGCCTGGGTGACGATTGTGCCCACCGCCTGGCTGTTTATCACCTCCATGACCGCCGGCTGGCAGAAAATTTTCCATGAGAAACCGTCAATTGGTTTCCTCGCGCAGGCCAGTAAGTTCCGTAAAGGTCTCGATGAGGGCGTGATTATCGCACCGGCGAAAACCGTGGCCGACATGCAAACCATCGTGTTCAGCAATCAGATCAACGCGGCGCTGTGCGGCTTTTTCATGCTGGTCGCGGTAACCATGCTGATTGCGGCGTTCTTCGTGATCCGGCGCGCGCTGCGCAGTTCAGTGCCGACCACCCATGAGTCGGACGTGTCACTCCGTCAGGAGGTGCGAAATGTCTGAGGCCATTTTACGCTGGAAAAAGCCGCACGCGGGCTGGCAAATTCAGCAGTGCTTACCGCTCGCTGCCCGCGCCCCTGCCGCGCCGCGCTCACGCTGGCAGCGTCTGTGGCAGGGATTACAGCAGAGCTTCCGGTTAATGGTGGGCGTGCACGACTATCAAACTTATCTGAAGCATATGCGCGAAAAACATCCGGAACAGACCCCCATGGATGAGCGCGCCTTCCATCGTTACTGCCTGGAGGCGCGTTTTCCCAGCCAGGCGGGCAAACTCGGCAAGTGCCCGTGCTAACCTTTCAGCCCCGGAATCCGGGGCTTTTTCGTGCCATTCTTTAATAAAAACAAAAATATATTCAGTTTGCATCTTGTGCTGGCGCAGGAGGTTGAATACTGTTGCTAAAATAATGAGATACCCCTGCTGCGCATTCCTCCGGAGGAAGTTTCCATGACCGATGAACAAGGGCAAACGTTGCTATATACCTTGTTTGGCACAACCAGCCCTCATTGGCGTTTAACTTCAGATAGCGATGCGCTGCATTTTGCCGAAGATGAAAATGCCAATACCAATATGGCGGTGCCCCTGACGCCGGCTCAGGCCAGTCTGCTGCGTGCCATGACGGTAATTACCTCCAGCATCAACCTGACCCTTTCACTGCATGGCTCGCCAGTGCCGATGCACTTTGTCGGCCGTAAGGTGAATCAGTCCACCTGGGCCGGCACTGCATCCGCCTGGGGCGATACCTCGTCGGTGGCGCGCGATTTAACCCTTGGCCTCTCCTTCGCCGAACAGGTGGTGTCTGAAGCGAATTCGGTGATCGTCATCCTCGATCAGCGCGGCAACATTCAGCGTTTTAACCGCCTGAGCGAAGAGTACACCGGCCTGAAAGAGCAGGAAGTAATTGGCCGCAATGTGTTTCAGCTGTTTATGACCAAACAGGAAGCGCAGGCGTCGCGCCGCAATATCGCCGGCTTCTTTCGCGACGGCAACTCCTACGAAGTGGAGCGCTGGGTTAAAACCCGAAAAGGTCAGCGACTGTTTCTGTTTCGTAATAAGTTCGTCCACAGCGGTAGCGGAAAAAATGAAATTTTCCTCATCTGTTCCGGAACCGACATCACAGAAGAGCGTCGGGCGCAGGAGCGCTTACGCGTTATGGCCAATACCGACACGGTGACGGGCCTGCCGAATCGCAATGCTATCCATCAGCAAATTAGCCTGGCACTGGAGCTGGCTAACGGCAGCCAGACCGGCGTGGTTTACCTCGATCTCGACAATTTCAAGAAGGTAAACGATGCCTACGGCCATATGTTTGGCGACCAGCTGCTGCAGGCGGTGTCGCTGGCGATCCTCAGCTGTCTCGGCAAGGACCAGACGCTGGCGCGCCTCGGCGGTGATGAGTTTGTGGTACTGGCTGAGCACACCAGTCAGGCGGCGCTGGAGGCAATGGCCTCACGCATTCTTGAGCGGCTGCGTCAGCCGTTCCGTATCGGGCTGATCGAAGTCTACAGCGGCTGCTCGATTGGTATCGCCCTCGCCCCGCTGCATGGTGAAGATCGCGAAAGTCTGATTCGTAACGCCGATACCGCGATGTACCACGCTAAAGAGAACGGGCGCGGCAAATTCTGCGTGTTCGCCAGCGAGATGAACCAGCGCGTATTTGAATATCTGTGGCTGGATACCAATCTGCGCAAAGCGCTGGAGCAGGATCATCTGGTGGTGCACTATCAGCCGAAGATCGATCGCGACGGCGAAGTGCGCAGTGCCGAGGCGCTGGTGCGCTGGAATTCACCTGAACGCGGCCTGGTGCCGCCTGGCGATTTCATCTCTTACGCGGAGGAGTCCGGACTGATTGTGCCGCTCGGGCGCTGGGTGATGCTGAACGTGCTGCAGCAAATCGTTAAATGGCGCAGCGAAGGCATTTACCTGCGCGTCGCTGTCAACGTTTCCGCCAAACAGCTGATCGACCAGAGCATCTACAGCGACCTGAAACAGGCGCTGAGCGAAGCGGGCATCAGTGAGTGCCCGATAGACATCGAGCTGACGGAAAGCTGCCTGATCGAGAATGAGGCCGGTGCGCTGAAGCTGATGAAACAGTTTCAGGAGTTAGGCGCACAGGTGCATCTGGATGATTTCGGCACGGGCTACTCCTCGCTCTCCCAGCTGGCGCGCGTGCCGATCGATGCGATTAAGCTGGATCAAAGTTTTGTGCGCAATATCAACAAGCAACCGGTATCGCAGTCGCTGGTGCGCGCGATCGTTGCCGTGGCGAAAGCCCTGGATTTACAGGTCATTGCCGAAGGCATCGAAACCAAAGCCGAAGAGAAGTTTGTGCTGACCAACGGTGTCGATGGGCGTCAGGGTTATTATTATGCGAAACCAATGCCCGCAGAGCAGCTCGGGCATTGGCTGGCTAAGCATCCTGCCCGCGTTTAACGTCTTAGCGTACTGCTAACCGGCTTTACGCAGTGATGCGCTGTGACGATTTTGCAGCTGTACCAGACGTTCCATGTAGGCAATATCTTTCGGTTCCAGCGTGAAAGCATAGTCGACCCAATCCTCAGTGATATCCATCAGTTCTGCCCGTGACAGCTGCAGTACGCGCTGTCGCGCTTTCAGCATGGCACGGACTCCATTCAGTTTTGGCCGCAGCGTATCGATGAAGGTACGCGTGGTGCGGTAGCTGTCACCGGGCTGGAACACTTTGTCGACCAGACCACGGGTTTCATACCACTCTGCGCTGTGCGACTCCCCTTCACAGATCAGCTCTTCGGCCAGCTTCATCCCGGAGCGGCGGGCCACCAGTGAGTAGCCGCCCATGCCGGGGAACAGGTTGAAGGCAATTTCCGGGAAGCCCATACGCGCACTGTTCTGCGCCAGAATGAAGTGGTGCGCCAGCGCTGCTTCAAAACCGCCGCCCAAGGCACTGCCCTCAATCATCGCCAGCGTCACTGCGCCGGTGTCAAACCCGCGGGCCGCCGAATGGATGCAATCAACACAGGCGCGGGCGTAGGCGCGCAGTGCTTCACGGCGGTTGTTGCGAATGCATTCAACAAAGAAACGCAAATCGCCCCCGGCGTTAAACATCTGCGGCACCAGCGATCCGGTCACCCAGAAATCAATCGGCAGACCGGAACGCTGGGCGGCGTAGCTCAGGTTCATGATCTCCTCGATTAATTCGTGGTTGAAACTGGGGCGCGGCTGCGCGCGCAGCATCATCCACATGGTGTGTCGACCTTCCTCATAATAGGCGGCGAGCTGGGTGGTTTGGCCGACTTCGGTAAACAGGCGGCAGGTTGGTTGGTTAATTACTGTCATCGTCTCATCCTCTATTTATGTGATGCGTTAAACGCCACATCAGCGTAATGCAGAGTGAGGCCAGACCAAATGAGAGTTTGATTTATAACGTAAAATCCAGAGAGATCCCCGAGCCCCTGCCTGAGGAAAGATTAGCGGGCTTACTTAATGACGGCGCAACAGCCGGCAAGCGCATAAATACGCTTAACGCATGGTGAATAAATCACAGCATCGACAGTCCCCCGTCTCGTCCGGGCACGCAATCCCCTTAAATAAAAAAGGCACCCGCCGGTGCCTTGAGACAATATCACGCGCTCAGCCTTGCCCGTACCAGGCGTTCTTCCCGTGCTTGCGCAGATAGTGCAGGTCAAGCAGGGTCTGAGCGATAGGCGGTAGCTCGGCACGCAGCTGCTCAGTGTGCAGCGCCATGTAGGCCACCTCTTCCAGCACCACCGCACTGTGCACTGCGCTATGTGCGTCTTTACCCCAGGCAAACGGCCCGTGGGAGTTCACCAGCGCAGCAGGAATCGCGCCGGGCTCGATGCCGCGCTGCGCAAAGGTTTCAATGATGACCTGGCCGGTGTGCCATTCATATTCCTGCTCAATCTCTGCCCGTTGCATCGCGCGAGTGCAGGGAATGGTGCCATAGAAATCGTCAGCGTGCGTGGTGCCCCATGCCGGGATGTCCCTGCCCGCCTGCGCCCAGATGGTGGCGTGGCGCGAATGGGTGTGCACGATGCCGCCAATATCCGGCCACGCCAGATACAGTGCGCGGTGTGTTGCGGTATCCGAAGATGGCCGCAGCTGGCCCTCGACGACATTGCCGCTTTCCAGTTCGACCACCACCATGTCGTCGCGCTGCATCTGCTCATATTTAACGCCCGAGGGTTTAATCACCAGCAGCCCGCGCTCGCGGTCTACCGCGCTGACATTGCCCCACGTAAAGGTCACCAGGTTGTAACGCGGCAGGTCGAGATTGGCCTCCAGAACCTGCTGTTTCAGCGCTTCCAGCATTGTGTTTTCTCCGCCATACAGTCATCACTGAATTGTGCGGAGCCACCGCTAAAAACGTTATGGAGGGAATGGCTGGATTAGCAGCGGAAAGTGGCTAAAGCGGGCAAAGTGTGGGGTTTGATACGGGATCCGGATGCGGACACCACGTCGGGATTTCAGAGTTTTCTTTCTGCATACACATCCGCTTACGCCTAGAATTATCTCAAGCCTGCGGCGGTACCAAAATGGTTTTTGCAAGCAGCGTGAACAACGCGCGCAAGTGGTTGCGCGCCAGCGTGCAGGCTGAAGGAAAAGCACCGCCTGAGTGCATCGGGCGAACAACTTCAGGGCGTAACATCTATACTTAACGAGTTGCCTCTGAGCAAACCATCAAGGAGATGTCCATGACTACAACAATGAAACGCGTGACGGTTGCCGTGCTGGCAACGACGTTAGTGGTGGCCCTGAGCGGCTGTTCCAACTGGTCAAAACGTGACCGCAACACGGCGATTGGCGCCGGTGCCGGTGCTATTGGTGGATCGGTGCTCACCAACGGCAGCGCGCTGGGTACCGTCGGTGGCGCTGCGGTGGGCGGCATTATTGGCCATCAGGTTGATTAATAATAATATTGTAGCAGGCTACGCAGCGCATCTACGTTACATCGGGCCACCTTGTGTGGCCCGCTTTCATTAACCGCCCGCCAGCTTAACCTTCATGCCTTTGGCTTCCAGCAGCGTTTTAAGCAAATCGCGCTTATCGCCCTGAATCTCAATCACGCCCTCTTTCAGCGCCCCGCCGCAGCCGCACTTCTTCTTAAGCTCGGCCGCCAGCTTTGCCAGCGCGTCATCATCGAGATCGATGCCGGTAATCAGGCACACGCCTTTACCTTTACGCCCACTGGTCTGGCGCTGAATGCGCACGATGCCATCGCCTTTCGGTCTCTGCGGTTTCTCTTCGCTATGTGTAATACGGCCGGTTTCGGTGGAGTAAACCAGCGGATTGTCCTGAGCCATTAGCCCTCCTGTAAACTGTGCAGGATTTGCTGCAGCGTCTGCGCCGGGTCGGCAGATTGGGTGATCGGTCGCCCAATCACCATGTAATCCACGCCGGCCTGTTGTGCCTGCTGCGGCGTCATGATACGACGCTGATCGCCGGCCTCGCTCCCCGCCGGGCGAATACCCGGCGTGACCAGCGCGAAATCCTGCCCGATAACCTGTTTGAAGTGCGCGGCTTCCTGCGCCGAGCACACCACACCATCAAGACCACACTCGCGCGTCAGCCGTGCCAGACGCTCAGCCTGCTGCGCCGGCGATAAGGTGATGCCAAGACCTTTGAGATCGTCTTCGTCCATGCTGGTCAGCACCGTTACCGCAATCAGCAAGGGCGCATCACTGCCAAACGGCAGCAGCGCTTCGCGCGCCGCATTCATCATCCGCGCCCCGCCGCTGGCATGCACGTTGACCATCCACACGCCGAGATCTGCTGCCGCCGCGACCGCATGCGCCGTCGTGTTCGGGATGTCATGAAATTTGAGATCGAGGAATACTTCGAAACCGCGCGCCTGCAACGTCTTCACCAGCGACGGTCCAAACAGGGTAAACATCTCTTTACCCACTTTCAGACGGCACTGGCACGGATCGATACGGTCAACGAACTGCAGTGCGCTATTGAGATCATGATAGTCGAGTGCCACCAGAATCGGTGAGTGAGTAACAGGCATAACGTTTCCTCAGAGGCTGGCACCCGCAGGCGCGATGGACAAACGGCAAGCATTCTACCCGTGCAACCCGGCCACGACAACGTTGCGACGGCGATTGCCTTGCTGATTGACGAGCCGGTGCACAGTGCTGATGGTGCGATGATAAGGTCCCTATTAGTATGTTGTAACTACTGTACGGTGCAAATAATCACCGAACGCGGCCAGCTTACTGGCCGTCGAGCCCGCGAATCGGTTTAACGGAAGACCAGGCGCGGCACGATGGGCAGTGCCAGTAGAGGGCGTGCGCGGTGAAGCCACACTTCTGGCACCGGTAGCGCGGTTTAGTGCGAATCTGTTCGCCAACCATGTCGCGCAGCACCATCAGACTCTCTTTGGCACGGCCATCTTCTGCCTCGTGCAGGTGGAAATCCATCAGACGATGGAACACGCGCATGGTGGGATGACGCTGCAGCTGACGGTTAATGTAGAGCTGTGCCGCTTCCGGCCCCTGCTGCTGCTCCAGAATGTCCGCCAGATAGAGTTCCGCCGCAGCACCGGTGTTCTCTTCAACGCAGCGTTGCAGGAACTGCGCCCAGCTGTCAGGCTGCTCCAGCCGCTGATAGCAGGTTTCCAGCATCGGCAGCGTTTCGCTCACCAGTTCTTTGTCCTGCTCCAGCACGCGCTGCAGCCGCTGCGCCGCTTTCGCGTATTCGCCCTGCTCCATCAGGATACGTCCCATCATGATGGAAACGCGCGCGCTTTGGTGGTCGGCCGCTTCACCTTTTTTCAACAGGCTCATGGCACGATCGAGGTCGTCACTGCTCAGCGCCTGCAGCGCCAGCTCGCAGTAGAAGTGGGCGATTTCGCCCTTTTGCTTATCTTTGCCGAGTTTTACCAGCCGCTCCGCCACCTCGATGGCTTTCTGCCAGTCGCTGGTCGCCTGATGAATCAGCAGCAGCTGCTGTAGCGCGCTGATGCGAAAATCGGTTTCATCGATCAGCTGGCTGAACATGTCTTCGGCGCGATCGTACAAGCCGGCAGCCATGTAGTCGCGTCCCAGCTGCTGAATTGCCAGCAAACGCTGATCGTAGGTAAGCGACGCGCTTTCCATTAACGACTGGTGAATGCGGATGGCGCGGTCGACTTCGCCGCGCGAACGGAACAGGTTACCGAGCGTCAGGTGGGCTTCAACGGTGCCGCTGTCCTCTTTAAGCATATCGAGGAACAGATCAACCGCTTTATCCTGCTGATTAGAAAGGAGAAAGTTCACCCCTGCCACGTATTCGCGTGACAGACGGTTAGCTTCCTGTTGCTTATCCTGTTGCGCACTGCGGCGGCCCATATACCAGCCGTACGCCGCCGCGACAGGAAGAAGCAGAAACAGCAATTCAAGCATCGAACATTAATCCCGACGCACTGCAGTGGAGGTGCTATTTACCGCAGCAGATTGTTCATTTTGCGCCTGCATGCGCTTCAGTTTACGCTGTGCATGCGCCAGCGAAACACGAATGCGCAGCCAGAACAGGCCACAGATCGCCCAGCCCAGCAAAAATCCGGCACCAAACAGGCAGGCCAGCAAGGTTGAAATGCGGAATTCGCCCTGCGCCAGCAGATAGTTGAAGGTGACAATCTGGTCATTATGCGCTCCGAGCGTGACGGAGATGATGAAAATGACCAAAACCACGAGAAAAATCAGCAAATATTTCACAATGCGTCCTGTCGTGAGGTTATCCGGTAGAGTATGCCAAAAAAGTGCCGCCGTTGCTGCTTATCCGCGCAGCAGTTAGTGCCCTTTCTGCAAGTACAATCAATCATATGGGGGCAAAGGGAGAAATTACAATCCGTCATCGCGCCCGGCAATCTCACGCTGCTCTTCCGGCGGCACGCTGAGCGGGCCACAAAAGCGCTGCGCCAGCCAGGTTGCCAGCGTCACCAGCAGCCACGAGATCAGCGTCGCGACCACCAGATCGCGCGGCCAGTGCATGCCCAGTACCAGCCGGCTGCCCATGACCAGCGTCGCCCAGACAAACAGCACCACCACCGTAACAACATGCCGGCGCGGCCATAACAGGCCAATCACCAGCAGCGCCCAGCTGGCGGCAAACATGGTGTGGCCAGACGGAAAAGCAAAGCCCGTCTCAAACGCCCAGTGATTTTTTAACCAGGCGGGCAGCTTTGTGTCATTGGCGAGCAAAGCGGATACCATTTCGCCGCGCTGCTGCCGTTTCAGCTGATAAAACTGCTGTTCGTTGACGCCGTGGCTGTGCTCAAGCCAGACCACATACGGCCGCGGCTCCTGCACCTGCTCTTTAATAAAGGTTTTGGTCGACTGACCAGCAAGAATCGCGCCGTTCATGATAATCAACAACAGAATGGCCGGCCGGAGGCGAAAGCGCAGGCACCACAGTACCCATCCGCTCAGAATCAGGCTGGTCAGCGTGCCCCACGGACTGGTGACGGTTTCGGTGATCCAGAACAGCACGCGCAACAGATGCCCGCTCTCCCCCGGTTGCCACTGCCAGCCGGAAAGCCATACGCCCAGTGGCATCAGCAATAATAAAAACGCGCCCAGCGTGGTGCGTTGCACAATTTTTAACATCTCGTCCCTTTATTGTTTCCCGACCTGACAGGCGTATTGCATAACTTTAGTTGAAAAAAGAATAACATACCCGTTGCGGCTTAGATAATTGTGCTTTATCACTACAATCACTCTGACTGATTAGCGGCCCTGGTTCAGGTTGTGGCACAATATCGGCAGTTTCGTCGGGCCAGTCGGGCCCGTGCGTTATCATGATGATAGCGCATCCTCTGAAGGTTCTGGAGAGTCACATGCAGCTGAAACGGGTAGCAGAAGCCAAACTGCCCACGCCATGGGGAGATTTCCTGATGGTTGGTTTTGAAGAACTGGCAACCGGCCACGACCACGTCGCGCTGGTTTATGGTGATATTAGCGATCACAATCCGGTGCTGGCGCGCGTCCACTCCGAATGTCTCACCGGCGATGCGCTGTTCAGCCTGCGCTGCGACTGCGGCTTCCAGCTGGAAGCGGCGCTGACCGCCATTGCGGAAGAAGGACGCGGCGTGCTGCTGTACCATCGTCAGGAAGGCCGTAACATCGGGCTGCTGAACAAAATTCGCGCCTATGCGTTGCAGGACAAAGGCTACGACACGGTGGAAGCAAACCATCAGTTGGGCTTTGCCGCCGATGAGCGTGATTTCACCCTGTGCGCCGACATGTTTAAACTGCTGGGCATCAATGAAGTGCGTTTGCTGACCAACAATCCGCGCAAAGTGGAAATCCTGTCAGAAGCGGGTATCAATATCGTTGAGCGCGTGCCGCTGATCGTTGGCCGTAACCCAAAAAATGCGCACTATCTCGATACGAAAGCCGAGAAGATGGGACATCTGCTGCCGAAATCGTGACGCGGCAGTGCGCGCACTTGCAAAGCGCTTCAGTGACACACGCTGTCAGCGTCAATGAATAAAGCCGGGCATGCCCGGCTTTATTTTTTAGTTGAGCATATTGCGTATCACATAATGCAGGATGCCGTCGTTCTGGTAATAGGTCAGCTCATTACCGGTATCGATACGACAACGAGTATCCAGCGTCTGCTGACTGCCGTCAGCCCGCGTCAGCGTCACCGGGACGCTGCAACCGGGCTGCAGCTGCGCCAGATTCGCCACGTCGATACGCTCTTCCCCGGTCAGCTGCAGCGTCTTACGCGTCACGCCCGCCGGGAACTCCAGCGGTAAAATGCCCATGCCGATCAGGTTAGAGCGGTGAATACGCTCGAACGATTCGGCAATCACCACGCGCACGCCCTGCAGGCGCGGGCCTTTCGCCGCCCAGTCGCGGCTGGATCCTGAGCCGTACTCTTTCCCGGCAATCACCGCCAGCGGCACGCCCTCCTCCTGATACTTCATCGCCGCATCGTAAATAGCCAGCTGTTCCTGGCTCGGATAGTGCCGGGTATAACCGCCCTCGACGCCAGGCACCATTTCGTTGCGAATACGGATGTTGGCAAACGTACCGCGCATCATGACTTCGTGGTTGCCGCGTCGTGAACCATACGAGTTGAAGTCGTTACGCTCAACGCCGTGCGCCAGCAGATAACGCCCCGCCGGACTTTCCGCTTTAATGCTGCCAGCCGGGGAGATATGGTCGGTCGTCACCGAATCACCGAGCATCGCCAGGATGCGCGCGCCCTGAATGTCCTGCACCGGCTGCGGCGTTTTTTCCATATCGTCAAAGAACGGTGACAGACGAATATAGGTGGAGCCTTCGTCCCAGTCATAGGTGGCGGCTTCGCTGACTTTGATCTGCTGCCACTCGGGCGTGCCGTCGAACACCTCGGCGTACTCTTTATGGAACATGTCGCTGGTAACTTTCTGCACCGATGCGGCAATCTCTTCCGGCGATGGCCAGATGTCCTTTAGATAGACGTCATTACCCTGCTGATCCTGACCGATCGGGTCAGTCTGCAGGTTGATCTTCATGTTGCCCGCCAGCGCATACGCCACCACCAGCGGCGGAGACCCCAGCCAGTTGGTTTTCACCAGTGGATGGATGCGCCCTTCGAAATTGCGGTTGCCGGACAACACGGCACCCACCGTCAAATCGCCCTCTTTGATCGCGCTTTCGATCTCATCCGGCAGCGGGCCGGAGTTACCGATGCAGGTGGTGCAGCCGTAACCCACCAGGTTAAAGCCCAGCTCATCAAGATACGGGGTCAGTTGCGCCACGGCGAGATAGTCGGACACCACTTTTGATCCTGGTGCCAGCGAGGCTTTAACCCAGGGTTTGCGCATCAGCCCGCGCTCGACGGCTTTTTTCGCCAGCAGGCCAGCCGCCATCAATACGCTGGGGTTGGAGGTGTTAGTACAGGACGTAATCGCCGAAATCACCACGGCACCATCATCCAGCTGGATGCGGTCGCCGGTTTCACTGTCCAGATAGCTGACCGTTTTGTGCGGCTTCTGCGCGTGATTCACTTCCAGCTCGTTACTGGCGTCAAAGGCCGCCGGTACGTCGCCGAGGGAGACGCGATCTTGCGGACGCTTCGGACCGGCGAGGCTCGACTCTACTTCAGCCATATCCAGCGCCAGCGTGCTGGTGAAGATGGGTTCATCGCCCGGTTTACGCCACAGCCCCTGCTGTTTTGCATAGGCTTCCACCAGCTCAACCTGCTGCGCATCGCGCCCGGTGAGCGTCATGTAGCTGAGCGTGACTTCATCAATCGGGAAGAAACCGCAGGTTGCGCCATATTCTGGCGCCATGTTGGCGATGGTTGCGCGATCCGCCAGCGGCAGATCGGCCAATCCGTCACCGTAGAATTCGACAAACTTACCGACCACCCCGTGCTTGCGCAGCATCTGCGTCACGGTTAATACCAGGTCGGTGGCGGTGATACCGGGACGCAGTTTGCCGGTCAGCTTGAAACCCACCACATCGGGAATCAGCATCGAAACCGGCTGGCCAAGCATGGCGGCCTCAGCTTCAATGCCGCCCACGCCCCAGCCAAGTACGCCCAGGGCGTTAATCATGGTGGTATGGGAATCGGTGCCGACCAGCGTATCCGGATAAGCCACTTCTTTGCCGTCCAGCGTTTCATGCCAGATGGCTTTACCGAGGTACTCCAGATTGACCTGATGACAGATACCGGTGCCCGGCGGCACGACGCGGAAACGGTTAAAGGCTTTTTGCCCCCAGCGCAGGAAAACGTAGCGTTCGTGGTTGCGTTCCATCTCCAGGCGCACGTTTTCTTCAAACGCATCGTCATCGCCAAAATGGTCGACCGTGACCGAGTGGTCAATCACCAGATCGACCGGTGACAACGGGTTAACTTTCGCCACATCACCGCCCAGCCGCTTAACGGCTTCACGCATCGCCGCCAGGTCAACCACGGCCGGTACGCCGGTGAAATCCTGCATTAATACGCGCGCCGGACGATAAGCAATTTCGCGATCGGCATGTGCAGTTTGCTGCCACGCCACCAGCGCCTGAATATCTGCTGCCGTTACGGAATCTTCATCCTGCCAGCGCAGCAGGTTTTCCAGCAGAACCTTGAGGGATTTTGGTAAGCGATCGATGTCACCGACCTGCTGAGCGGCTTTCGGCAAGCTGTAGTAATGATATTTTTTTGCCCCTACTTCCAGCGCATCCTGACTCTGCTCACGTAACGTTAACGACATAACTCCTCCTTTTATGGGCTCTTCTGCTAAACCTCAGAGAGTGCAAGGTTTAGCTTAAAGATAGACCACATTTTCGTTAACGTTTTGATAACAACACGAATTGACACACAAAACCGCAACGAAAAATGCCCTGACTAGTGTCAGGGCATTCAGAAAGCGTTAACTGGCAGGATTAGCGAATTACAGGACGGCCCAGACGGCCGCAGCCCAAAAGGCCATTGAGAAGGCATAAACGCTGAGCCATGAAAAAGTTGTGGTATTCATCTGTCACTCCTCCCGGATCGCGGGCAACAAAAAGCCATCGTCTTCAGCGTTGTACTGATGACACCGTTTTTTTAGATGCTGAGTGTTAAAGGACGGGCTTTTAACGTGCCCACCGGAGAGTCCGGTAAAAATGCGCGACAGTATGTCTTAATAGGAATTGGACGCAGACTGCGTTATTTAGACTTCGGATCCATGAATGATTCAATAAAGCTGCGCTGCTGTTCACTCAGTTCCCAGGAAGCCGGGATTGCCACTTGCGGTTCAGCAGGCGCGTCTTTGGCTTTGCACACCGGTGCTTTAGGCTGACGCGCAGCGACCGGATATTTACGACTGAGTGTATTTGCCCACATGGCTTAACCCCACATACGCCAAATCATTAACGCCACCACTACCCAGAACAGTGCTGAAGCAGCGAAGACAGTCAACCAGGCTTTGCGACGGATGTTACCTGAACGCTCTACCTTGGTGCTTTTAGCCCGGAAGTCCGGTTGTACAGTTAATCTCGTAGTCATAGTTTTTGATAATCACTCTCAATAAAACGATTGATAACAACGATGAAGATTTAGGACGAATCCTAAACTTGTTAAGTCCAAAAATCCAGTTATTTTTATTGAGCACAACGATTAACGCTATTTATCAAAACCGCCAAAACTGATGAGATAAATTTAAGCACGCTGCAAACTATTAATTTAATAGTTACATTGTAAATTTGGCTTAAACCAAAATTAGATCCACTTTAAATTTGAGTTTAATTTAACGAGCCAGTTAAAAAGCCCTTTCTCATCAGCTCTTAACTGGAGTATGGGAATATTCCTGGCAGTCCGCAAAGCGGCAAAGTAAAAATTGTGTACTGATTCGCATTTAATAAATAACAATGAAAAAACATGTGACGCATGTTTCATTTACAAAAAAATAAGGGAATTTTTTGAGGTTCTGCTGGTGCTAAGCGGCGGGAGGTGTGCGGGAAGTCGCTGGACTTCCCGCAAAAATAATGAGTTAGGTGATTACCTGAAAGGAAGCTTGATATCGCGGAACATCGCTTCGATATCTTCGTTTGAGCGCAGCGCCACAGCGGCGTCCACCACGTCTCGCGTCAGGTGCGGTGCGAAGCGCTGAATGAAATCATACATATAGCTGCGCAGGAAGGTGCTGCGCCGGAAACCAATCTTGGTAGTGCTATTGGTGAAGATTTCTGAAGCTTCGATGCGCACCAAATCCGGATCGGAAACCGGGTCCACCGCCATGCTGGCAATCACCCCAACCCCCAGGCCTAAACGCACATAGGTTTTGATCACGTCGGCATCGGTTGCGGTAAAAACAATACGCGGCGTTAAACCGGCACGGTTAAACGCAGTATCCAGTTCTGAGCGGCCGGTAAAACCGAAGGTGTAAGTCACCAGCGGGAAATCAGCCAGCTCCTCAATCGACACATTGGATTTCCCCGCCAGCGGATGATCCGGCGTGACCACAATGGCACGGTTCCAGTGATAGCACGGCAGCATAATTAAGTCGTCGTACAGGTGCAGCGCTTCGGTGGCAATGGCGAAATCGGCATTGCCTTTGGAGACCGCCTCAGCAATTTGTGTGGGCGAGCCCTGATGCATGTGCAGAGAAACGCGCGGATAGCGTTCGATAAAGCCTTTGATTACGCCAGGCAGTGCATAACGCGCCTGAGTGTGGGTCGTGGCCACGTACAGCGATCCTTTATCTGGCCAGGTGTGTTCACCGGCAACCGATTTGATCGCATCCACTTTGGACAAAACTTCGCGGGCAATACGGATAATCTCTTCACCCGCTGGCGTCACCTGCGTCAGATGTTTGCCGCTGCGGGCAAAAATCTGCACGCCCAGCTCATCTTCCAGCATGCGCACCTGCTTACTGATGCCCGGTTGCGAGGTATACAGCCCCTCTGCCGTGGAGGAGACATTGAGGTTGTGGTTAACGACTTCAACGATGTAACGCAACTGCTGCAATTTCATAGTTATATCTTCCCGATAGCGACAGAGGTGCATTCCCTGCAGGCGTGTATCCGCCCTGATGGCGTAATAATGAGGGAAAGCGAGTCAGCAAAATGCAATAAGCTATAACTACTATATCAGTTAACGTAAGAATGTAGAACGATTAGCTATAAGGATGAGAAAAAGGCCAGCGAACGCTGGCCTCCAGGGGGATTACTTCTTCGCTTCCTGCCACTTACCGTCGATATAGAAAACCGACCAGCCGGTCGCTTTGCCCTCTTTTTCTGAGGCAACATACTGCTGTTTGGTCTTACGGCTAAAACGCACCAGCGTTTTATTGCCTTCCGGGTCCACTGCCGGCGCTTCGGCCAGATATTTCAGTTTCTCCGGCAGACGGTCAGCAAAGCGCTGCAGCTCTTCCACCAGCGGCGCACGGGTTTCGCGCGATTTCGGGAAGGTGTTAGCGGCCAGGAACACGCCCGCAGCTCCGTCACGCAGCACAAAATACGCATCCGATTTTTCGCACGGCAGCTCCGGCAGCGGTACCGGATCTTCTTTCGGCGGCGCGACTTCGCCGTTACGCAGAATCTTACGGGTATTTTTACACTCGTCGTTGGTACAGGCCATGTACTTACCAAAACGCCCCATCTTCAGGTGCATTTCAGAGCCACATTTTTCGCACTCAACAATCGGACCGTCATAACCTTTGATACGGAATTCACCCTGCTCGATTTCATAACCGTCACACTCCGGGTTATTACCACAGACGTGCAGTTTACGGCCGTTATCGATCAGGTAGCTGTCCATCGCGGTGCCGCATTTCTGGCAGCGGCGACGGGCGCGCAGCGCGTTGGTTTCGGCATCATCGCCTTCCAGCACGTTAAGCACTTCGTTTTCCGGGATCAGGTTAATGGTCTGCTTGCAGCGCTCTTTCGGCGGCAGTGCATAACCGGAACAGCCCAGGAACACGCCGGTGCTGGCGGTGCGAATCCCCATTTTACGTCCGCAGGTTGGGCAATCGATCGAGGTCAGCACCATCTGGTTCGGCTGCATGCCGCCCTCTTCCGGATCTTTCTCCGCCTGCTCCAGCTGCTGGCTGAAATCACTGAAGAATGAATCCAGCACCGCTTTCCATTGCGCTTCGTTATTCGCAACCTGGTCGAGACTGTCTTCCATGTGCGCGGTGAAATCATAATTCATCAGCTCACGGAAGTTCTCTTCCAAACGATCGGTAACAATCTCACCCATCTTCTCGGCGTAGAAACGGCGGTTTTCCACCCGCACGTAACCGCGATCCTGAATGGTGGAAATGATCGAAGCATAGGTAGACGGGCGGCCAATGCCACGCTTCTCCAGCTCGCGTACCAGCGAAGCTTCGCTGAAGCGCGCCGGCGGCTTGGTAAAGTGCTGGCCCGGCAGCAGGGATTTCAGATCCAGCGTGTCGCCCACGTTCACCGGCGGCAGCGTCAAATCTTCATCATTTTTACGCAGCGCGGGCATCACTTTGGTCCAGCCGTCGAAACGTAGCGTACGCCCTTTCGCTTTCAGTTTGAAATCTGCCGCGCCGACGGTCAGCGTGGTGGAATCATATTGCGCAGGCACCATCTGGCAGGCCACGAACTGGCGCCAGATCAGCTGATACAGCTTCTGCGCATCCGCTTCCATATCCTTCAACTGCTCGGCGGCAACGTTGACATCAGAAGGACGAATCGCTTCGTGCGCTTCCTGTGAATTCTCTTTGCTGGCATAGGTGTTGGGCGCATCCGGCAGGTAGTTCTTGCCGAATTTTTTCTCCACATAGCCACGCGCCATCGCCACCGCATCCTGACTCAGGTTGGTGGAATCGGTACGCATATAGGTGATGTGACCGGCTTCATACAGACGCTGCGCCATCATCATGGTTTTTTTCACGCCAAAACCAAGGCGGGTGCTCGCCGCCTGCTGCAGCGTCGAGGTGATAAACGGCGCCGACGGTTTGCTGCTGGTCGGCTTGTCTTCACGATCCAGAACCGCGTAACGCGCCTTTTCCAGGATGGCCACGGCCGCTTCGGTTTGCTCGCGGTTAACCGGGCGGAACGCTTTATCGCCCTGATGCGTTACCCTGACCGCCAGCGCATCGCCTTTCGGCGTTGACAGATCGGCGTCAATTTCCCAGTACTCTTCCGGTACGAAGGCTTTGATTTCGCGCTCGCGCTCCACCACCAGACGCACGGCAACCGACTGCACGCGTCCGGCCGACAGGCCACGGGCAATTTTTTTCCACAGCAGCGGCGAGACCATATAGCCCACCACGCGGTCCATAAAACGACGCGCCTGCTGCGCATTGACGCGCTCAATATTCAGTTCGCCCGGCTTCTCGAACGCCTGACGAATCGCATTTTTGGTGATTTCGTTAAACACCACGCGGCTGAAGCGTTTGTCATCGCCACCGATCACTTCCCGCAGGTGCCAGGCAATGGCTTCCCCTTCGCGGTCAAGGTCGGTTGCGAGATAGATGTGGTCGGCATCGGCAGCCAGGTTCTTCAGTTCGGATACGACTTTTTCCTTGCCGGGCAGAATCTGGTAGTCCGCTTCCCAGCCGTGCCACGGGTCAACACCCATGCGATTGACCAGCGCGGCCTTTTCATCTTTCTTTACTTTCTTGCCGGTTTTCGCCTTTTCCCCGTCGGCACTTTTACGGGCCGTTGAACCACTGGTCGGCAAATCACGGATATGACCGACGCTGGATTTCACCACGTAGTCATTACCGAGGTATTTATTGATTGTTTTGGCCTTTGCCGGGGACTCAACGATGACGAGTGCTTTACCCATATGTACCTTTACCTAATTGAAACGTCCTGATAAACGGGAGAGGATTGGCAGCCCCAAAACCCAATGGGTTCAATATTGCTGCTGACTTTTTGCTTTTCAAGCCAGCGGGGACAATCTCTGGTCAGATTGCATCGGCATTTGCAACTTGATGATTAAGAGCGAGTTTTCCGTCTGACGGTATCACACATCCTGGTGTGATCTCCCTGAAAGCTGAATCGCCCACACTCTACCTGATAAAATCTGTTACGCAACTTAATTAGCATTCTGTTTAATTTCTCGCCAGTTTTCTGACCGAACGCTGATTTGCTGAACGCACCGACAGGCAAGTAATATAGAAGGAGAAAATTCGCTGTCAAAAAAGAGGTGAAAAATGTCAGCAGAAACGGAATCCATTTCACACCAGGCGCTACTGGAAATCGCTAATCAGCTCATTGAGCAGCACGATGAATATTTTGCCGGGATGGAAGCCACTGAGGTGATTCAGCAGGGCGAGGTTCTGGTGTTTCGCGGCCCGTGGTTCCTCGATGATGAAGGGTTGCCGACCGCCAAAACCACGGCGGTGTTTAACGTGTTTAAGCACCTTGCCGTGGTGCTCTCCGCGCAGTATCACCTGGCATAAAAAAACCCGGCCTGCGCCGGGTTTATTCACAACAGCGGTTTATCACCGCGCTGCCAGATTTTCAGAATCAGCCGCTCGGCTGCCACGCTGGCACTGTGGGTCACGCGATCAATCATCTTTTTCTTGCGCGCGAAGTGCACGCCCAGCACGCTAAAACGGTCCATGCGCGCAATGATCAGCGCATCACTGGTACCAATCTCATCAATCAGCCCCAGATCCAGCGCCTGACGGCCATACCAGTGTTCGCCCGTCGCCACTTTGTCCAGATCCAGCGCCGGACGCATCTGATGCACAAAATCTTTAAACAGCTGATGGGTTTCATTCAGGTCTTCCTGAAATTTCTCCCGCCCTTCCTCGGTATTCTCACCAAACAGCGTCAGCGTACGCTTGTACTGGCCGGCAGTGTGCAGCTCCACATCAATGTCGTTACGCTTCAGCAGCCGGTTAAAGTTAGGGATTTGCGCCACCACACCGATGGAACCAATGATGGAGAACGGCGCCGCCACGATGCGATCCGCAACGCAGGCCATCATGTAGCCACCGCTGGCGGCAACTTTATCCACTACCGCCGTCAGCTGCAGCCCCGCATCACGCAGACGTTGTAACTGCGACGCGGCCAGGCCATAACCGTGCACCACGCCACCGGGGCTTTCCAGCCGCAGCAGCACTTCATCACCCGGCTGTGCCACCGCCAGCACCGCGGAGATCTCTTCGCGCAGCGAGCTGACTTCACCGGCGTCCATACTGCCTTTGAACTCCAGCACATAGAGAGTCGGCTTCGCCGCTTCAGTTACACCGGCTTTGGCATTGCGCTTTTCGGCTTTAGCTTTCTGTTTCTCTTCTTTCTTATGCTGCTTCAGCCACACTTTCTGCGCCTGCGGCTT
Organism: Pantoea sp. SGAir0184; assembly: GCF_043544755.1. Classification (NCBI taxonomy): domain Bacteria; kingdom Pseudomonadati; phylum Pseudomonadota; class Gammaproteobacteria; order Enterobacterales; family Erwiniaceae; genus Pantoea; species Pantoea sp. SGAir0184. The sequence continues at coordinate 2,077,745 of NZ_CP028050.1, read as the reverse complement.
CATCTTCGCCAGCTGCAGGTCCTCTTTCATCTCGCGATAGGCTTCGTCGAGATGGGTTAAGCGCAGCTGACCGCCGCTGTGACGTTTACGCAGTGCGGCATTGAGCACAATCAGTACAATAGCTGCGATCGCCACCACGACGGTGACGGCCTTGGCCAGAAATAATCCATAGCTGGAGAGTAAATCCATTCTGCCGCCTTATTAAACAGTGAATTACAGTCAAACCCTGAGTTTACCCGCTTTGATGCCGTTCGTCGCCTGAAATGCCGGCAGGCGGCACAGAATGCGCGTTGCGGCGATTGCACCTTGCGCCAAATTGAGGCATAAAGCCAAAAAACCCTCTGACCTGCAAAGGACATCGCTGTGCATTATCAACCGAAAAGCGACCTGCTGGACAATCGCATCATTCTCGTGACCGGCGCTTCCGACGGCATTGGCCGCGAAGCCGCCCTGACCTATGCGCGCTACGGTGCGCGCGTGATTCTGCTCGGCCGCAACGCCACCACGCTGCAGCAAACCGCTGAGGCGATTAATCAGCTCAATAAACAGCCCGCCGCTACGCTGCTGCTGGATCTGGCGCACGCCACACCGGAAAGCTGCCAGCAGCTGGCGCAACAGGTTGCCGCGCTGGTGCCGCGGCTGGATGGCGTGCTGCATAACGCTGGCATTCTCGGTGAGATCGTGCCGCTGGCGGAACTCGATCCGGCGGTCTGGCAGCAGGTGATGCAAATCAACCTCGACGCCACCTTCTATTTAACGCAGGCGCTGCTGCCGCTGCTGTTAAAATCCGACGCCGGTTCGCTGGTGTTCACCACCTCCAGCGTGGGCCGCACCGGCCGCGCAGGCTGGGGCGCCTATGCCGTGTCGAAATTCGCCACCGAGGGCATGATGCAGGTGCTGGCCGATGAGTATAAAAACCGCCATCTGCGGGTGAACTGCATCAATCCCGGCGGCACGCGCACCAAAATGCGCGCCAGCGCCTTCCCGGAGGAGAATGCCAGCCTGCTGAAAACCCCGGCCGACCTGATGCCGCTCTACCTCTATCTGATGGGCGATGACAGCCGCCGAAAAACCGGCATCAGCTACGATGCACAACCGGGGCGCAAGCCGGGACCGGCCAGCGCATGAGCGATCGTCACCAGCAACGCCAGCAGCGGCTGAAAGAACAGGTTGACGCCCGCATCGCCGCCGCCACCGAAACGCGCGGCATCCTGATGGTGTTTACCGGCAACGGCAAAGGTAAAACCACCGCCGCTTTTGGCACCGCGCTGCGCGCCTGCGGCCACGGTAAAAACGTGGCTGCCGTGCAGTTTATTAAGGGCGAATGGCCCAATGGTGAACGTAATCTGCTGGCGCAGCACGGCGTGGAGTTTCAGGTGATGGCCACCGGTTTTACCTGGGAGACGCAAAACCGTGCCAGCGATACGGCCGCCTGCCAGCAGGTGTGGCAACACGCCAGACGCATGCTGCAAGACGCGTCGCTGGATCTGGTGATACTCGATGAAATCACCTACATGGTGAGTATGGATTATCTCGATCTGGATGAGCTGATCGCTGCACTGCAGCAGCGTCCGCCGCAGCAAAGTGTGATCATTACCGGGCGCGGCTGTCACCGCACGCTACTGGAACTGGCGGATACCGTCAGCGAGATGCGTCCGGTCAAACACGCGTTCGATGCCGGCATTCAGGCACAGCAGGGAATCGACTGGTAAAAACTGACGCCGCAGGCGCGGCGTCAGGGAGCATCAGGAACCGCGTTTATTACTGTTGCGACGCGGGCTGTTATTGCTTACCGCGCTATGACGTTTCACCGCCCGGCGGATTTGGTTCGCTTTGGTGCGGCGACGATCTTTCTCGACCGCCACTTTGGTCACCGTCTCTTCCGGCAGTCCCACCAGCTTACGCAGGTAGTTGACCGCCGGCAGTTCCATCTCCATCCAGCCGCCGCGCGGCAGACCTTTTGGCAGCTGAATATCGCCGTAGCGCACGCGCATCAGACGGCTTACCTGCACGCCAACCGCTTCCCACAGACGACGCACCTCACGGTTACGCCCTTCCGTCAGGGTGACGTTGTACCACTGGTTAATGCCTTCGCCGCCGGCGAATTTGATGGTTTTGAACGCTGCCGGGCCGTCTTCCAGCTGCACGCCCTTGCTCAGCTGACGCACTTTTTCGTCATCCACTTCACCGAATACGCGCACTGCGTATTCACGCTCAACTTCGCGGCTTGGGTGCATCAGGCGGTTGGCCAGCTCACCGTCGGTGGTGAACAACATCAGACCGCAGGTGTTTACGTCCAGACGGCCGACGGCAATCCAGCGTGAACCGCGCAGGCGCGGCAGGCGATCAAATACCGTTGGGCGCCCTTCAGGATCGTTGCGCGTGCACAGCTCACCTTCCGGTTTGTAATACGCCAGTACGCGACACACCTCGGTGGCCGATTCAGCAATCGATACCAGATGGCCATCAATACGGATTTTCAGGGTTTTGTCATTTTCGATGCGATCGCCCAGCGTCGCCAGTTTGCCATCAACGCTGATGCGTCCGGCTGAAATCATTGCTTCGATTTCACGGCGCGAACCGTGTCCGGCGCGCGCTAATACTTTTTGTAATTTCTCGCTCATGGAGCTGCCTCGTTGTCGCCTTCCCAGGCGTCGTGGTAATGAAGAGGTAAGATACCGGCGTTACCAGGTCCCGTATCAGAATCTGTGACCGCTTCGCGCCAGGTGCCAGCGCGGACGGCCGGAGATTTTACACCAGCTACAGTTTCGTTAACACCTTTTCCTTTTCTGCCGATAATAAAGCGCCTGTGATCCGGAGGCTGAAGCGGGCAGCACGGTCATTGATTCAGATTTCTGATTGATTTGCGTAACGAGCGTCAGGATAGCCTGCGCAACCCGCTGAAATTACGTCGTTTTGCCTGAGGCCGTATATTTATTTAATGTTGCGCTGATTAGTGCCGCAATAGATTAAAGAGGCTCACCAGTCTGTTACCCGCAGCGTTCCCGGCCAGGCTGCAGTTGTGCAAACAGAAAATCGGCACAAAACACCAAAATCAGCACAAAGAACTTAATAATGGTGTTAGTAAAGCTAATTACAGCCAGCAGCACCAGCCCTACAGCGGATTGGCGCTGCAGGTTGGATTAAGTCTGTATTTTCGTTTTTATTTGATAAAGATTAAATATGATGAATTGTTCTGCCGCGAAAACTGTGTAAAATTTAATCCTGAATTCGGCTAAGCAGTATCAGAAATTATTTTAATTACTTTTTATAAGCTTTCAAACAACAAGCCATTAACAAATAATGGTACAGCTGGCCTGATAATATAATCCGGCGCGCTCGGGAAATGGCGCGCTAATCGTTTCACGGATTGAATTTAATTTGTCTGTCGAAAGTCTTCACCAGGGATTTTGCTGACAGACATTAAATGAAGACCGCCATCATGAGAACCTCCCTGCTTTGGCCGGCGCTTGCAGCGCTGGCACTGAGCGGCTGTTCCGTGGGCCATACTGAGTACAGTCGTACGGCGCTGCAGCACGTGGATATGAGCGTGACCGGCATCCCGACGGTACTGGGTCTGGGCATCCTCGGTACAACCATTCCGTTAACGCCGGAATACAGTCTGACTGCCGCGCACGTCGCCAAAACCGCCGTGCAGCGCGTGAAGGCTTATCATCCCTATTGCGACGTCGCGATTATTTATCATAAAAACAGCCCGGGTACGCTGGCGAAATTCCGCAGCAGCGCGGTGGGCGAGCCAATTAAAATGTATGGCTACAGTTTTATTTCCGCGATGCCGGTGGAGTCGAGCGGCGTTAATCTGGCGCGCACCGCCATTAATAATCGCTGGAATAAAAAACCCTGTATGGCAATGGCATCCGATGCCGGTGTCGTTCAGGGGATGTCGGGCGGCGCTGTCTATAATGCCGATCAGACCATCAGCGGAGTGATTGTGGGTTACAGCCATGAAATTGCTAACGTACGCAGCAAAAAAGTCATCTTAAAAGATGTCTCGCTGTACATTCCGTACGGCGATTTCAAACGCTGGCTGGAAGCCAATATCGGCCAGACGCCACAAACAGCGCCCGGCCCGGCGTAATCACAGGAACGGGCGGGTATCGCCTGCCCCTTCACGCACGATGACGGGCGCATCGCTGGTGAGATCGATCACGGTGGTTGGCTGCTGGCCCAGCGTGCCGCCATCGATAATTAAATCCACCAGCTTGCCGATGCTGTGCTGGATCTCTTCCGGATCGGATTCAGTGAAATCATTGCCTGGCAGCATCAGTGAGGTCGACATCATCGGCTCATTGAGGCGTTCCAGTAGCGCCAGCGCCACCGGGTTTGACGGTACGCGCAGGCCGATGGTTTTACGTTTGTCGTTCATCAGACGACGCGGCACTTCTTTAGTGGCCTTCAGAATGAAGGTGTAATTGCCTGGCGTATTGTTTTTCAGAATGCGAAACGCGCTGTTATCCACCTGCGAATAGGTCGACAGCTCAGAGAGATCGCGACACATCAGGGTAAAGTTATGGTTACCATCGAGCTGACGAATGCGGCAGATGCGCTCCATGGCATTCTTCTCTTCCAGACGGCATCCCAGCGCGTAGCCGGAATCGGTCGGATAGACAATAACGCTGCCTTTATTGAGATAATCCACCGCCTGATTAACCAGACGCGGCTGCGGATTTTCCGGATGAATGTGAAAAAGTTGACTCATAAAAACCTCATATCACCCATCAACGTGCGATTTGACCGGCGCTAAAGCGGGAAAACGCACCCAGACCGGCTCCACGCCGCCCGGCAGCCATAGCTTGCGCCCCAGTTCAATCCACGGACAGGGTTGGTGAAAATCGGACCCCTGCGAGGCCGCCAGCTGATTATCGCGTGCATAGCTCGCCAGCTGGGTACGTTCATTCGGTGCCTGCTGACACTGTGCCACTTCCATCGCATCGCCGCCTTCTGCGGCAAAATGCGCAATCAGTCGCTTCAGCCATTTGGCCGACAGCCCGTAGCGCGCAGGATGGGCCAGTACCGCCACACCGCCAGAATGATGAATAGCATCAATGGCTTGTTTAATTGTACACCATTGTGGCGGCACGTAGCCGGTTTTGCCACGCGCCAGGTAGTTTTTAAATACCTGCGCCATGTTATCGGCTTTGCCCAGCTCTACCAGATAGCGGGCAAAATGCCCGCGGGTGATCACCCCGCCCTGCGCCAGACGCTGAGCGCCGGCCAGCGCGTCAGGAATGCGCGCGCGCTCCAGCCGTTCGGCAATCAATTCTGCACGTGCCATACGGCACTGGTGCTGCTGCGCCAGAAAAGCGGTCAACGCCGGATGCTGCGCATCAATGTTGAGCCCGACAATATGAATTTCGTGGTTTTCCCACAGCGTCGACGCTTCCACACCGGCCAGTACCCGCAGCGGTAGCTGAAGCTGCTGCACCGCCGCCTGCGCTTCGGCAACGCCCGCCACGCTGTCGTGATCGGTAATAGCCAGCACACCGACATGCATCTCAACGGCGCGCTGCACCAGCGCGGTCGGCGTCAGCAAACCGTCAGAAGCCTGGGTATGGCTGTGTAAATCATAAAGTGGAAAACGGGCGATATCTGACAAGGTCACTCCAGCGACTGCATTAAACCGGCTGGCATGATAACGATTTTGCCCGTAACTGAAAAAGGGTATTGACTTTTTTCACCCGAACCAGTTAACTAGTACACAAGTTCACACGTAACGGGTATTTAATCATGGCTCTTATCGGTACGCATGTTAATGGTTGGTGGCGCGATGATCCCTTTCACGGGCGACGTCGTCATGCACATTTTGCGTAACCGCAGTGCAGATACCTGAGCCCGCCACCGAGCGGGCTTTTTTTTGAGCGAAATTCAGAGAATCCATTATGGCTAATGCGAAACCTACATTGAAGTTGATTACCGGTACCGCGCCCTACCGCGAAGATCCGGCCGCAGTGTTTCATCAACTATGCGGCGCACGTCCGGCAACTCTGCTGCTTGAATCTGCCGATATCGACAGCAAGCAGAACCTGAAAAGCCTGCTGATTGTCGACAGCGCGCTGCGCATCAGCGCCCTGGGCAATGTTGTTACCCTGCAGGCGCTGTCGGAAAACGGCCGCGCGCTGCTGCCGCTGCTGGACGAAGCGCTGCCGCCCGAGGTGCGCATCGCCGCTCGCCCGGACGGACGTGAGCTGCATTTCACGCCGGTTGAGGGTCTGCACGATGAGGACTCCCGCCTGAAGGCGCTGTCGGTGTTTGATGCGCTGCGTCTGATTCCGCATCTGGTGAACAGCCCGGCCGAAGAGCGTGAAGCCATGCTGCTGGGCGGCCTGTTTGCCTACGACCTGGTGGCGGGATTTGAAGATCTGCCGCCGCTGCGCAATGACCAAAGCTGCCCGGACTACTGCTTCTACCTCGCCGAAACGTTACTGGTGATCGATCACCAGCAGCGCAGCGCCCGTCTGCAGGCCAGCCTGTTTGCGCCGTCCACCAGCGAGTTTCAGCGTCTGCAGAGCCGTATTGAACAGCTGCACGGTCAGATGACGCAGCCAGCGCCTGCGCTGCCAGTGCAGCGCGTCGAGCAGATGACGCTGAGCACCAGCCAGAGCGATGAAGCTTACTGCAACGTGGTAAGCGAACTGCAGCAGGCCATTCGCATCGGCGAAATCTTCCAGGTGGTACCATCGCGCCGCTTTTCGCTGCCGTGCCCGTCACCGCTGGCGGCTTACGATACGCTGAAAAACAGCAACCCCAGCCCGTACATGTTCTTTATGCAGGATCAGGACTTTGCGCTGTTCGGCGCTTCGCCGGAGAGCTCGCTGAAGTATGACGCCAGCTCGCGCCAGATCGAAATCTACCCGATTGCCGGTACGCGTCCGCGCGGTCGCCATGCGGATGGCTCGCTGGATCGCGACCTGGACAGCCGTATTGAACTGGAAATGCGCACCGATCATAAAGAGCTGGCTGAGCACCTGATGCTGGTGGATCTGGCGCGCAACGACCTGGCGCGTATCTGTGTGCCCGGCAGCCGTTACGTGGCGGATTTAACCAAAGTGGACCGCTACTCGTTTGTGATGCACCTGGTATCCCGCGTGGTAGGCACGCTGCGTAACGATCTTGATGTGCTGCACGCCTATCGCGCCTGCATGAACATGGGCACGCTAAGTGGTGCACCGAAAGTGCGTGCGATGCAGCTGATTGCGGAAAAAGAAGGCACGCGGCGCGGCAGCTACGGCGGCGCGGTCGGCTACTTCACCGCCAGCGGCGACCTTGATACCTGCATCGTCATCCGCTCCGCCTGGGTGGAAGGTGGCGTTGCCACCGTGCAGGCCGGTGCCGGCGTGGTGCTGGATTCTCAGCCTCAGGCTGAAGCGGATGAGAGCCGCAACAAAGCCCGCGCGGTATTGCGCGCCATCGCTACTGCCCATCACTGCAAGGAGATTTTCTGATGGCCGATATCCTGCTGCTCGATAATATCGACTCCTTTACCTACAACCTCGTTGATCAGCTGCGTACCTTTGGCCACAACGTGGTGATTTACCGCAACAACGTCCCGGCAGAAGTGCTGATCGACCGCCTGCAGCAGATGGAAAACCCGGTGCTGATGCTCTCACCCGGCCCTGGCGCACCGAAAGATGCCGGCTGCATGCCGCAGCTGTTACAGGCGCTGCGCGGTCAGCTGCCGATCATTGGTATCTGTCTCGGCCATCAGGCCATTGTCGAAGCTTACGGCGGGCACGTCGGCCAGGCGGGCGAAATTCTGCACGGTAAAGCCTCCGCCATTACCCATGATGGCGAGGCGATGTTCACCGGCCTCAGCAACCCGCTGCCGGTGGCGCGCTACCACTCGCTGGTAGGCAGCAATACGCCGGCGGAACTGACGGTTAACGCCAGCTACAACGGCATGGTGATGGCGGTGCGTCACGAAACGGACCGCGTGTGCGGCTTCCAGTTCCATCCTGAGTCGATTCTCACCACGCAGGGCGCACGTCTGCTGGAGCAAACACTGGCCTGGGCGCTGGCGAAATAACAGGGAGATGATGATGCAAACTATTCTGGAAAAACTGTATCAGGCGCAAACGCTGAGCCAGGCCGAGAGCCACCAGCTGTTCAGCGCGATTATTACCGGACAGCTGGATCCGACGCAGCTGGCAGCGGCGCTGATCGCCATGAAAGTGCGTGGCGAGCGCCCGGAAGAGATCGCCGGTGCCGCCTCCGCGCTGCTGGCCGATGCCAGACCGTTCCCGCGTCCGGACTATACTTTTGCCGATATCGTTGGCACCGGCGGTGATGGCAGCAACAGCATTAATATTTCCACGGCCAGCGCCTTTGTCGCCGCCACCTGCGGGCTGAAAGTGGCCAAGCACGGCAACCGCAGCGTCTCCAGCAAATCCGGATCTTCCGATCTGCTGGCCGCTTTCGGTATCAATCTCGACATGCCGGCACAGCAGGCACGGCAGGCGCTGGACGATCTCAACGTCTGTTTCCTGTTTGCGCCGCAGTATCACAGCGGTTTCCGCCACGCGATGCCGGTGCGCCAGCAGCTGAAAACCCGCACGCTATTTAACGTGCTGGGTCCGCTGATCAACCCGGCGCGCCCACCGCTGGCGGTGATTGGCGTTTATAGTCCGGAACTGGTGCTGCCCATCGCCCAGACGCTGAAAGTGCTGGGCTACCAGCGTGCTGCCGTGGTGCACGGTGGCGGCATGGATGAAGTGGCGCTGCACAGTGCGACCCAGGTCGCTGAGCTGCGTGACGGCGAGATCACCAGCTATCAGCTGACGCCGGAAGACTTTGGCTTCAGCTTCCAGCCGAAAGAGGCACTGGCCGGCGGCACACCGGAAGAAAACCGTGACATTCTGACGCGTTTGCTCCAGGGTAAAGGCCAGCCCGCCCACGAGCAGGCCGTTGCGGTAAATGTCGCAATGTTGCTGAAAGTATTCGGAAATGAAGATTTGCGCGATAACGCTGAGCGCGCCATGGCTGCCATTCGCAGCGGTCAGGCGTACGAGCGCGTTGTGGCACTGGCAGCGAGAGGATGAAATGAGTATCAAGGGCACCGTATTAGAGAAAATTGTGCAGGATAAAGCCCTGTGGGTTGAAGCACGTAAATCGCAGCAGCCGCTGGCCTCCTTCCAGAACGATCTGCAGCCGGCGGAGCGTCATTTTTACGAGGCGCTGCGTGGCACGCGCACCGTCTTCATTCTGGAGTGTAAAAAAGCCTCCCCGTCGAAAGGGCTGATTCGCGCCGATTTTGATCCCGCGACTATCGCCGGGATCTACCGCCATTACGCCTCTGCGGTGTCAGTGCTGACCGATGAGAAATATTTCCAGGGCAGCTTTGATTTCCTGCCGGTGGTCAGCGCCGCCATCACGCAGCCGGTGCTGTGCAAAGACTTTATTATTGATCCCTACCAGATTTACCTGGCGCGCCATTATCAGGCCGATGCCATTCTGCTGATGCTGTCCGTACTGGATGATGAGCAGTACCGTCAGCTTGCTGCGGTGGCGCATAGCCTGAAAATGGGCGTGCTGACCGAAGTCAGTAATGAAGAAGAGCTGGAGCGCGCTATCGCGCTGGAAGCTAAAGTGGTTGGCATCAACAACCGCGATCTGCGTGATTTGTCGATTGACCTGAATCGCACGCGTCAGCTAGCCCCGCGTCTCAGCCATGGCGTCACCGTGATCAGCGAGTCCGGCATCCATAATTACGCCCAGTTGCGCGAGCTGAGCCATTTTGCTAACGGCTTTTTAATTGGCTCGGCGTTGATGGAAGAGCACGACCTCGACGCCGGTGTGCGCCGCGTGCTGCTGGGCGATAACAAGGTGTGCGGCCTGACCCGCCCGGAAGATGCGCAGGCCGCACATCAGGCTGGCGCGCTGTATGGCGGCGTGATCTTTGCCGCCGGTTCGCCGCGCCAGGTTAACGAGGCGCAGGCACAGGCGGTGATCGCCGCCGCACCGCTGAAGTATGTCGGCGTGTTCCGCAATCAGACTATCAGTGACGTTGTCACGTTAGCCACGCGTTTATCGCTTGCGGCCGTTCAGTTGCACAGCGACGAAGACAAAGCCTACGTTGCAGAACTGCGCCAGGCGCTGCCAGCCAGCGTGCGCATCTGGAAGGCGCTGAGCATTCAGGATCGGTTGCCGCCACGCGACTGGCCGCACGTTGATCGCTACGTGCTGGATAATGGCCAGGGTGGCAGCGGTCAGCGCTTTGACTGGTCGCTGCTGCAGGGTGAAGACCTGGCTGATGTGCTGCTGGCCGGTGGCCTAAGCGCCGATAACTGCGTCGAAGCCGCTCAGCTCGGCTGTGACGGCCTCGACTTCAACTCCGGCGTGGAATCCGCGCCGGGCATCAAAGATGCCAGCAAAGTCGCGGCGGTATTCCGCACGCTGCGCGCCTATTAATTGCGTCTGCCCGCCTGCGGGCGGGCCGGATAAGGAAGAGGACACGATGACGACATTACTTAATCCCTACTTTGGCGAATTCGGCGGCCAGTATGTGCCGCAGATTTTGATGCCAGCACTGCGTCAGCTGGAAACGGCCTTTGTTGAAGCACAGCGCGATCCGGCGTTTCAGGCAGAATTTACTGACCTGCTGAAAAACTACGCCGGTCGCCCGACGGCCCTGACGCTGTGCAGCAACCTGACCAAAGGCAGCAAAACCCGCCTGTACCTTAAGCGCGAAGACCTGCTGCACGGCGGCGCACACAAAACTAACCAGGTGCTGGGCCAGGCACTGCTGGCAAAACGCATGGGCAAAAACGAGATCATCGCGGAAACCGGCGCCGGTCAGCACGGCGTGGCGTCGGCACTGGCGTGTGCCCTGCTCGGCATGAAATGCCGTATTTACATGGGCGCAAAAGACGTTGAGCGTCAGTCACCCAACGTGTTCCGTATGCGGCTGATGGGCGCAGAGGTGATTCCGGTACACAGCGGCTCGGCCACGCTGAAAGATGCCTGTAACGAGGCGCTGCGCGACTGGTCCGGCAGCTACGAAACCGCGCACTACATGCTCGGCACTGCCGCAGGTCCGCACCCGTTCCCGACCATTGTGCGTGAATTCCAGCGCATGATTGGCGAAGAGACCAAAGCGCAGATTCTGGAAAAAGAGGGTCGCCTGCCGGATGCAGTACTGGCGTGCGTCGGCGGCGGTTCTAACGCCATCGGCATGTTTGCGGACTTCATCGAAGAGAGCAGCGTGCGCCTGATCGGCGTGGAGCCTGCGGGTCACGGTATTGACACCGGTGAGCACGGTGCGCCGCTCAAGCACGGTCGCGTCGGCATCTATTTCGGCATGAAGGCGCCGATGATGCAGACCGAAGAGGGACAGATCGAAGAGTCCTACTCCATCTCTGCCGGTCTCGATTTCCCGTCGGTCGGTCCGCAGCATGCGCACCTGAACAGCACCGGCCGCGCTGACTACGTGTCAATCACGGATGATGAAGCGCTGGATGCCTTTAAGACGCTGTGTCGTGCCGAAGGCATCATTCCGGCACTGGAGTCATCACACGCGCTGGCGTATGCGCTGAAGATGATCCGCGAAAATCCGGACAAAGAACAGCTGCTGGTGGTGAACCTTTCCGGCCGCGGTGACAAAGACATCTTTACCGTTCACGATATTCTGAAAGCTAAGGGAGAGATCTGATGGAGCGTTATAATCAGCTGTTTCAACGTCTGTCCGCGAAACAGGAAGGCGCGTTTGTGCCCTTCGTCACCCTTGGCGATCCGTCGCCGGCGCTGTCGCTGAAAATTATTGATGCGCTGGTCGCGGGCGGTGCGGATGCGCTGGAGCTGGGCATTCCGTTCTCCGATCCGCTGGCCGATGGCCCGACCATTCAGGGCGCTACGCTGCGCGCCTTTGCCGCCGGCACCACCGTGGCGCAGTGTTTTGAAATGCTGGCCACCGTGCGCCAGAAATACCCCGATCTGCCGATTGGGCTGCTGATGTACGCCAACCTGGTGTTCAGCAGAGGTATCGACAACTTCTACGCGCAGTGCGCTGCGGTGGGCGTTGACTCGGTGCTGGTGGCTGACGTGCCGGTGGAAGAGTCGGCCCCATTCCGCCAGGCGGCGATGCGTCACAACATTGCGCCGATCTTTATCTGTCCGCCCAACGCGGATGACGATCTGCTGCGCGAAATCGCCTCGCACGGCCGGGGCTACACCTATCTGCTGTCACGCGCTGGCGTTACCGGTGCGGAAAATCGCGCCAGCCTGCCGCTGCACCATCTGATCGAGAAGCTGCGCGAATATCATGCTGCGCCGCCGCTGCAGGGCTTCGGCATCTCTGAGCCGGGTCAGGTGAAAGAGGCCGTTGCCGCCGGAGCCGCCGGAGCCATCTCCGGCTCGGCCATCGTAAAAATCATCGAGCGTAATCAGAACGACCCAACGGCGCTGCTTAGCGAACTGCAAACGTTCGTCAGCGATCTCAAAGCGGCTACCCGCTGAGTTGGCACGGCCCTGCACAAGCTGCAGGGCCCTTCTTACTTCCTGCCCCCTTTTTTCTCCCCTGCGACAAACTTTTTCATCGCGCCTGAGTTGCCGAAATGCGAGGCACGGCCCACACTTAAGCGTGCCGTCACGTTACGGTGCACCACCATCTATGACAGGGAGATAACCGATGAAATTGTTCAAAGTCGTTGCGGGTTTTTTAGTGGCTGCAGTGATGGCGCTCACCTTAAGTGCCTGTGCACCAACAGCAACAAAGGAAGGGACCGGCGGTTACATCGATGACACGGTCATTACCACCAAAGTGAAGGCACAGCTGCTGAATGACGAGGCGCTGAAATCGACAGAAATTAACGTTGAGACCTTCAAAGGGAAAGTACAGCTGAGCGGCTTTGTCAGCTCGCCGCAGATGGCCAACCGTGCGGTTGCGGTAACGCGTAACGTGGCGGGGGTAAAATCCGTCGTCAACAATATGCAGATTAAGTAACTAAACGGGCGACCTGCGGGTCGCCCTTTTTCTTTCTGGTGTAAAAATCAGAAACGGTAGCCCGCGCCAAAGAAGAACACCCACGGATCGATGCGGGTATTGATATTCTGCTGTTCGCCCGCCGCTTTGAATTTCACCTCGGTATCGATGTCCATGTACCACAATGACGCGTTGAGCATCCAGTCGCGGTTGATCTGATAATCCAGCCCGACCTGACCCGCCACGCCCCATGAATCTTTCACGCTCAAATCGCTCAGCTGCGCATCCTGCCCGGTCTGGTTGAACTTCGCATCGTAGAAGGTGGTGTAGTTGATCCCGACGCCAACGTAAGGGCGCAGCGCACTTTGGCTGTCGAAAAAGTAGTACTGCGCCATCAGGGTGGGCGGCAGCTGACGCACGGTAGCGAGGTTGCCGGTCGGGCCAAGTCCCACTTTGTGGCGGAACGGCGTGGCCGCCAGCAGCTCAACGCCGATATTGTCGGTCGCCATCCAGGTAAACGTCAGACCCAGCTGGGTATCATTACTGACGCTGAAGCCGCCCATACCCAGCACATTATCAGAGCCTTCGGTCGGACGAACGGTCGCGCTACCGGCGCGCACAAAAAAATCACCGGCCTGGTGAGCCAGTGCCAGTTGCGGGATCGCCAGCGCCAGCAGCAGCGCGCATTTAGCCAGTTTCATAATCACTCCTTTGCCGGAAAACAGGGTATTGAGGTTAATCGCGGCACAAGATTTACCCCTTTTTTGCCAAAAGATCATCAGCATCAATTCAAATTAATCACTTATAAAACAATGAATTGATTCAGATCAATTTTGCCTTTACAAGCGGACATAAAAATCCTGTTGCCGCCATGACACGGCGTGATTATGTTGCTATTCCCCTTTTGTGATTTTGGTTCGAAGCCTCAGGAGTGGCGGGCGATCAGATGAGCGATTTACTTAACCCCTGTATGACCTGTGGCGCCTGCTGCGCCCATTTTCGCGTTTCATTTTACTGGGCCGAAGCCGACGACGGCGGTGGCGCGGTGCCGGTTGAACTGACAGAACCCCTGAGCCTGCTGATGCGCAACATGCGCGGCACCAACGATCGTGCTCCGCGCTGCGTGGCGCTGCAGGGTGAAATTGGCGGCTGTGTTTCCTGTGGGATTTATGCGCAGCGGCCGTCACCGTGCCGGGAGTTCGCCATGTCCGGCGAAAATGGCGTGCCGAATGACGCCTGCGATCGCGCCCGGGCGCGCTATGGTTTACCCGCGCTTTTTCACCCTTCTTTACCTGAGATGACAGAAAGTTATGGGATTCCGGGTGCCAGCCTGCCTGCAGAACATGTACAATCGCCGGGTTAATTAACCCGGTTCCTTCAAGGAGTGTACATGTCTATCACGGCAAGCTCGTTATACCGTGACACAGGAAATTTTCTGCGCCATCAGCTGGTCACCATCGTGCTGATGGCGTTGCTGACCTCGTTTATTACCGTGATTGTTGGCCACGCCCTGACGCCGGGCGAGGATCAGTTATCCCTGCTCAGCCAGACCGACAGCAGCGCCTCATCGCTGTTTGAAATCGTCCAGAACATGTCACCGGATCAGCAACGCATTCTGCTGCGCGCCTCTGCCGCCGGCACTTTCGCTGCCCTGATTGGCAACACGCTGCTGCTGGGCGGCATGCTGTGCCTGCTGCCGATGGTATCCAGTGGACAGCGCGTCAGCGCGCTGCGCGCGATTGGCGCCTCTGCGCCGCTGCTGCCGAAACTGCTGGTGCAGACCTTCCTGATCACCCTGCTGGTTCAGCTGGGCTTTATGGTACTGATGGTGCCGGGTGTGATTCTGGCGATTCTGCTGTCGCTGGCGCCGGTGATGCTGGCAAGTGAAAAAATGGGCATTTTCAGTGCGATGCGCGCCAGTATGCGTCTGGCATGGAAGAACATTAAGGTGATCGCCCCGGCGATTATTTTGTGGCTGCTGGCGAAAATTGCGCTGATGTTCTTCTTCTCCTCGCTGACCGTGCTGCCTGCCAATATCGCTTCGGTGGTGCTCAACGCGCTGGGCAACCTGGTATCAGCCATTCTGATTATCTATTTGTACCGGCTGTATATGCTGTTACGTTAAGCGTTACGGCGCCCGCTGCGGCGCCGTAACTCAACGCTCCTGCCCCTGACTGGAAACGCTATGAAGCAGTTACTCGATTTTCTTCCCCTGGTAGTTTTCTTTATTTTCTACAAGCTGTACGACATTTTCGTCGCCTCCGGCGCGCTGGTGGTGGCGACCGGTATTGCGCTGGTGGTCAGCTGGGTGCTGTACCGCAAGCTGGAAAAGATGACCATTTTCACCTTTGTGCTGGTTGCGGTGTTCGGCACCCTGACCTATGTGTTCCACAACGATGAATTCATCAAATGGAAAGTCACGGTGATTTACTCGCTGTTCGCGCTGGCGCTGCTGTACAGCCAGTGGTTTATGCAGCAACCGCTGATCCAGACCATGCTTGGCAAAGAGCTGCAGCTGCCGGGTGCGGTATGGCGTCGGCTGAATATCGCCTGGGCCCTGTTCTTCCTGGCCTGCGGCCTGGCGAATATTTATGTCGCGTTTTGGTTATCCCAGGCGTTTTGGGTTAACTTTAAAGTGTTCGGTCTTACCGGCCTGACCCTGCTGTTTACGCTGTTAAGCGGCCTGTACATCTGGCGACAGATGCCGCAACAAGAACAAAAATAATCGATGCAGCCCGGTCTCCGCCGGGCTTGTCTTCACCTGCAGAAGAACTGAGCAATGGACGAAAAACATAAGTTGCCGCAAGGCGAGATGGTCTCGCGTACCCTGGCGATGCCGGCAGATACCAATGCCAACGGTGATATCTTCGGCGGCTGGCTGATGTCGCAGATGGATATGGGCGGCGCGATACTGGCTAAAGAGATTGCCAAAGGCCGCGTGGTAACGGTGCGCGTGGATGGTATGACCTTCCTCAAGCCCGTCGCCGTCGGCGATGTGGTGAGCTGCTACGCGCGCTGCATCCGCACCGGCAATAGCTCGATGACCATTAACGTGGAAGTGTGGATTAAAAAAGTGTCGTCCGAACCGATCGGCCAGACTTACTGCGCCACCGAAGCGGTGTTTGTTTATGTGGCGGTCGATAACAGCGGGAAATCCCGTCCACTGCCGGAAGGCCGAGCCAATCTGAGCGATTAAGCGTATAAAAAAGCGGCCCGGAATGGCCGCTTTTTCTTTGCCTGTCTGGCTTTACTCGATGTTCGCGCCGCCGTTAATGCGGAACACGATGTTCATCGTCAGCCCCTTGCCCGGCCGCCCTGGCTGATAGCGCCACTTCTTCATCGCCTGCTTCACTTCGCGCTCAAACATGTTGCGCGGCTCAGCGGACAAAATCTCGACATTATCGACGCGCCCATCGCTGTCCACGTCAAACTTGACCCGCACCCGCCCTTCAACGCGCAGCGCGAACGCACGCGCCGGATAGGCCGGCTTGCTGACGCTCATCGCTTTCGGTCCATCCGACACCGTCTGCGTTGGGGCCGGGTTACTCTTCGGTGCCGTAGAGGGGCGCGTTTGCGCGGCTGGCGCGTCCTGTTTAAACGGATTCTCCTGCGGCTTCACCTGCTGGCGCGGCTTCGGCTCTGCCTTTTTCTCCACCTTTGGCTTCGGTTTCGGTTTTGGCTTCGGTTTAGGTTCCGGCTTAGGGATCGGCACCGGCTCGGCTTTTGGTGGCTCTGGCGCGACTTCCGGCTCGGGTTCCGGTTCGGGCGGCGGCGGCGGGGTTACGGCTGCAGGTGCCGGTTCAGGCTGCACTTCGGGGGCTACCATGCTAATGCTGATAGGCTGAGACGCTTTAGGAACCTCAATGGTCTGATGAAATGAAGCATAAAGAATGCCGGCGATTACCGAACCGTGAAGGAGCACGGATAAAATCACGGACACAGGCGTTCGGGTTGGAAAAGGCGTAGTCAACGTCGTCATATCAGTCATGTTCATTGAGTGAAGCGCTGATTTTAAATGCAAATAGCAATCAGTTTCAATAAGCACGCTACTGAAGCCCAAAAGAAAGGCGCTTTTTAACCCTGCCTGCGTTGCAGCGCGCGCCCAGTATCTTTCGTTTGCACTCTGTTTAGCGATCACTTAACGTGTCTCGCAAATTCGGCAAGTCTAACGGGAGTATCCCATCGTGCTTTACGTCATTTATGCGGAAGATACCGCAGATTCACTGGAAAAACGTAACTCTGTGCGACCGGCACACCTGGCGCGTCTGCAGCTGCTGCAGGATGAGGGGCGTCTGATTGTCGCCGGTCCTCTGCCTGCCGTCGACAGTAATGAGCCGGGCCCGGCTGGTTTCACCGGTTCTGTGATTGTTGCCGAGTTCTCATCGCTGGAAACGGCCCAGTCATGGGCCAATGACGATCCATATATCGCCGCTGGCGTGTACGACAAAGTCACGGTTAAACCGTTTAAACGGGTGTTCTGATGCAGTGGCAGCCCCTTCTGTTGTTAGTGCTGGTGCTGCTGCTGATTGGTCGTGCGCTGTGGCTGTGGCGCCGTCAGGGCTGGCGTCAGGCGCGCCAGCACATCGTCATGCTGGTGGTACTGGCGGCGGCCCTGCAGATAGTGAATGTTTCACTGGTATTACGCGGCCACTGACGACCGCGTTAATTGCTCAGGTATTCTGCGTGATAAACAGGATGGAGCGACGCTGCTGCTGCGCTACCTGATGACGAATCGCATGGATGCGCTTATAACGACGTGACTGCCCTTCCAGCCAGCGGGCACGACGGCGATGCGCCTGGCGTAACATTCTCCAGCGGGCCACTTCATTTCTGCTGCGTCTCATCACATCCTCTCTGACTGGCTAAACCCGCGACGCATTATAGTGATCTGGCTAAAAATGCCAAATCGAAACCTTCATCGAAACGTCATCAACGATTAAAGGTTTCGCTGGCGCAAATCAACACGTAAACTTTGCCCATCAAAGCGCGAACGGGACGTCCACTTTATGACCACATTTTATACCCTTATCAGCTGGTTGCTGCTGTTTGGCTACTGGCTGCTGATTGCCGGGGTTACGCTGCGCATCCTGATGAAGCGGCGTGCGGTGACCTCGGCGATGGCCTGGCTGCTGATCATCTACATTCTGCCGCTGGTGGGTATTATCGCCTATCTGTCGTTTGGCGAACTGCATTTAGGTAAACGTCGCGCAGAACGCGCCCGCACCATGTGGCCCTCGACCGCCAAATGGCTCAACGACCTGAAACAGTGTCGTCACATTTTCGCGACTGAACACAGTGACGTGGCGCGTTCCCTGTTCGAGCTGTGCCGTCATCGTCAGGGTATTGCCGGCGTTAAAGGCAATCAGCTGCAGCTGCTGACCAGCGCCGATGACGTGATGCAGGCGCTGATCCGCGATATCCAGCTGGCGCGCCATAATATTGAGATGGTGTTCTACATCTGGCAGCCGGGTGGTCTGGCTGATGATGTGGCGGAATCGCTGATGGCTGCCTCACGGCGCGGCGTGCACTGCCGCCTGATGCTGGACTCCGCCGGCAGCGTGGCGTTCTTCCGCAGTCCGTGGGTGGGCATGATGCGCAACGCCGGTATTGATGTGGTCGAGGCATTGCAGGTCAGCCTGTGGCGTGTGTTCCTGCGCCGCATGGATTTGCGTCAGCACCGCAAAGTGGTGCTGATCGATAACTACATTGCCTATACCGGCAGCATGAATCTGGTGGATCCGCGCTTCTTTAAACAGGATGCTGGCGTGGGTCAGTGGATTGATCTGATGGCGCGCATGGAGGGCCCGGTGGCCACCACCATGGGCATCGTCTACGCCTGCGACTGGGAAATCGAAACCGGCAAACGCATTCTGCCGCCAGCGCCGGACGGCAATGTGATGCCGTTTGAGCAGGAGAGCGGTCACACCATTCAGGTGATCGCCTCAGGTCCGGGCTTCCCGGAGGACATGATTCATCAGGCGCTGCTGACAGCGGTGTATTCGGCGCGCGAGCAGCTGATCATGACCACGCCCTACTTCGTGCCGAGCGACGACTTACTGCACGCCATCTGTACCGCCGCGCTGCGTGGCGTTGAGGTGAGCATTGTTGTACCGCGCAATAATGACTCGCTGCTGGTCGGCTGGGCCAGCCGCGCCTTCTTCACTGAACTGCTGGAAGCCGGGGTGAAAATCTATCAGTTTGAAGATGGCCTGTTGCACACCAAGAGTGTGCTGGTGGACGGTCAGCTCAGCCTGGTGGGCACGGTGAACCTGGATATGCGCAGCCTGTGGCTCAACTTCGAGATCACGCTGGTGGTGGATGATGACGGCTTTGGTAGCGATCTCGCCACCGTCCA
This sequence comes from Pantoea sp. SGAir0184, assembly GCF_043544755.1. Lineage (NCBI taxonomy): Bacteria > Pseudomonadati > Pseudomonadota > Gammaproteobacteria > Enterobacterales > Erwiniaceae > Pantoea > Pantoea sp. SGAir0184. Next base: position 2,058,456 of record NZ_CP028050.1, on the reverse strand, counting down.
GGATGATTATATCGCCCGTTCGCGTCTGCTGGACGGCGCGCGCTGGGCAAAACGTGCCTGGTGGCAGCGCATCGTCGAACGACTGTTTTACTTCTTTAGCCCTTTACTGTAAAACGAGCGAAAATATTACCGCCTCAGGGCAAGCAGGAATGACCATGGATTTAAATAATCGCCTTACCGAAGATGAAACGCTGGAACAGGCTTACGATATTTTTCTTGAGCTGGCAGGCGATAACCTCGATCCGGCAGACATCATTCTGTTCAATCTGCAATTTGAAGAGCGCGGCGGCGCCGAGCTGTTTGATCCATCAGAAGACTGGCAGGAACATGTGGATTTCGATCTCAACCCTGACTTCTTCTCAGAAGTGGTGATCGGCCTCGGTGAAGCGGACGGCGAACCGATTACCGATGTGTTCGCGCGCATCCTGCTGTGCCGCGAGAAAGATCACAAGCTGTGTCATATTCTGTGGCGTGAATAAGCCGCAGCGCATAAAAAACGCCGGGCACTGCCCGGCGTTGTTGTTTATGGCACCGCTATTAAAGCGGATCAACCTTCAGACAGGACACCGCATGGCGGAAACTGCCTTCGAGTAACGGTCGGGTTTTGGCGCACTCCGGGCCGGCAATCGGGCAGCGGGTGCGGAACACGCAGCCTGATGGCGGATTGATTGGCGACGGCAGTTCCCCTTCCAGCAGCTGAATCTGCTTATTCTTCTCCAGGTCCGGATCAGGAATCGGCACCGCCGACATCAGCGCTTTGGTATACGGATGCTGCGGATCGTTATACACCGCATCATAGGTACCCAGCTCAACCGCGTGGCCGAGATACATCACCAGTACGCGATCAGAGATGTGCTTCACCACCGCCAGGTCATGCGCGATGAAGATCAGCGACAGGCCCATTTCACGCTGCAGTTTCTGCAGCAGGTTAACCACCTGCGCCTGAATCGACACGTCGAGCGCCGACACCGGCTCATCACAGATAATCAGCTTCGGCTCAAGAATCAGTGCACGAGCGATACCGATACGCTGGCACTGGCCACCGGAGAACTCGTGCGGATAGCGGTTGATGAGGTTCGGCAGCAGACCGACCTTCATCATCATGGTTTTAACCTTATCCTTCACTTCCTGACGCGGCATCTTTGGATAGTAGGTGCGCAGCGGTTCGGCGATGATGTCACCAATGGTCATACGCGGGTTGAGCGAGGCCAGCGGGTCCTGAAAGATCATCTGAATGTCACTGCGCGCCTGACGCCACTCTTCCTGGCTCTGGCCCAGCAGATCGCGCCCCAGCCACGCCACGCGCCCGTCGGTGGCTTTCACCAGGCCGATAATGGCGCGCGCCAGCGTGGATTTGCCGCAGCCGGACTCACCGACCACGCCGAGGGTTTCGCCTTCATACAGACGCAGACTGACACCATCCACCGCTTTCAGGGTTTTCGGCGGCTGCCAGAACCACTGCTTGCCGTCTTTGATATCGAAATGCACCTTAAGATCGGCGATTTCCAGCAACACTTTTTTCTCTTCGATTACGGTGCTCATACTAATTCCTCCACCGGTTTGAAGCAGGCGCGCAGGCGCCCTTCGGCAAACGGTTCAAGCGGCGGTGATTTGGCACAGATATCCATGGCATATGCGCAGCGCGGCTGGAACGGACAGCCCTGCGGCAGACGCAACAGGTTGGGCGGGTTGCCGGGAATGGTGGTCAGCGACTCACCCTCCGCGTCAAGACGCGGCACCGCGCTCAGCAAACCGATCGAGTACGGATGCGCCGGCTGGTAGAACACATCGCGCGCACGGCCATATTCCATGGTGCGCCCGGCATACATCACCAGTACCTTGTCACAGATCCCGGCAACAACGCCGAGATCGTGAGTGATCATGATGATGGCGGTGTTAAATTCACGCTTCAGCTCATTCAACAGCGTCATGATTTGCGCCTGCACGGTGACATCCAGCGCGGTGGTTGGCTCATCGGCAATCAGCAGCTTTGGCCGGCACAGCAGCGCCATGGCGATCATTACGCGCTGACGCATGCCACCGGAAAACTCGTGCGGGAACATCTTCATGCGTTTGCGCGCTTCCGGCATTTTCACCGCGTCCAGCATGCGCACCGACTCTTCAAACGCCTGGGCGCTGCTCATGCCTTTGTGCAGTTTCAGCACCTCCATCAGCTGTTCGCCGACGCGCATGTACGGATTGAGCGATGTCATCGGGTCCTGGAAAATCATCGCAATCTGCTCCGCGCGCAGCTTGTTCAGCTTGCTTTCCGGCAGATTGAGGATTTCGCTGCCGTTAAACTGCGCCGAGCCACCAATGCGACCATTTTTCGCCAGCAGTCCCATCAGCGCAAACGCGGTTTGCGATTTTCCGGAGCCGGATTCACCAACAATGCCCAGCGTTTCACCGGCGCGCAGGGAAAAGTTGAGGTCGTTCACAGCGGTCACGTCGCCGTCGTGGGTACTGAAGGTGACGCGCAGATCTTTAACGTCCAGCAGCAGGTTAGCGTTTCCCGCAGGTGCAGCCGCCAGCGGCTGCTGAGTATCATGATGGGTCATCGGGAAACTCCTTAACGATCTTTCGGGTCGAGGGCGTCACGCAGGCCATCGCCGATAAAGTTGAAACAGAACAACGTCACCACCAGGAAGCCCGCCGGGAACATCAGCAGCCACGGTGAAACTTCCATCGAGTTGGCGCCGTCGCTCAACAGCGCGCCCCAGCTGCTCAGTGGCTCCTGGGTGCCGAGGCCAAGAAAGCTCAGGAAGGATTCAAACAGGATCATGCTTGGCACCAGCAGCGAGGCATACACCACCACCACGCCCAGCACGTTCGGCACGATGTGGCGCAGCACGATATTGCCGGTAGAAACGCCGCCGACCTGCGCCGCTTCGATGAACTCTTTGCGCTTCAGTCCCAGCGTCTGGCCGCGCACGATACGCGCCATATCCAGCCATGACACCATGCCAATGGCAACGAAGATCAGCAGGATATTGCGGCCAAAGAAGGTCACCAGCAGGATGACGAAGAACATAAACGGGAACGAGTTGAGGATTTCCAGGATACGCATCATCACCGAGTCAATCTTGCCGCCGAGGTAGCCGGCCAGCGAACCGTACAGCGTGCCCACCAGCACCGCGATCAGCGCTGAAGCGATGCCGACCATCAGCGAGATACGGCCGCCAATCGCCACGCGCACCAGCAGGTCACGTCCCGAGGAGTCGGTGCCAAACCAGTGGCCTGAGGTGGTGTCCGGCGGTGCAGACATCATCGCCCAGTCGGTATCATCATATTTGAACTGCGCCAGCATCGGGGCGAACACCACGAACAGCGCAATCACCAGCAGCACCAGCAGGCTGATAAGGGCCGCACGGTTATGAATAAAGCGGCGACGTGCGTCCTGCCACAGGCTGCGCCCTTCCACTTCCAGCTTTTCGCTGAACGCGTCCAGAGCTTCGCTATTTTTCTTACTTAACATCATGAGCGAGCTCCACCATCAGTAACGAATTTTCGGATCGATAACGGCGTACAGCACGTCAACGATCGCGTTGAACAGGATGGTCAGCACGCCGACCAGAATGGTCAGGCTCATCACCAGCGAGTAGTCACGGTTTAGTGCGCCGTTGACGAACAGCTGACCGATGCCCGGCAGACCGTAAATTGATTCGATTACCATCGAACCGGTGATGATGCCAACAAACGCCGGCCCCATATAGGAGAGCACCGGCAGCAGCGCCGGCTTCAGCGCGTGGCGCAGCACAATACGGCGCAACGGCAGACCTTTCGCACGCGCGGTGCGGATGAAGTTGGAGTGCATCACTTCAATCATCGAGCCGCGGGTGATACGGGCGATACTGGCGATGTAAGCCAGTGACAGCGCCACCATCGGCAGTAGCATGTAGTTCCACTGGCCGCCATTCCAGCCGCCGCCTGGCAGCCAGCGCAGGGTGATGGCAAAGATCAGTACCAGCAGCGGTGCCACCACGAAGCTGGGAATGACCACCCCGGTCATCGCCACCCCCATGACCGCATAATCCCACAAACTGTTTTGCTTCAGCGCGGCGATAACCCCCGCCGTGACGCCCAGCACCACCGCAAGGAAGAAGGCTGCCAGCCCCAGTTTGGCCGATACCGGAAACGCATGACCGACCAGGTAGTTAACCGAGTAGTCTTTATATTTAAACGACGGCCCGAAATCGCCGTGTGCCAGCTGTACCAGGTAGCTGACATACTGTTTGCCGATCGGATCGTTGAGGTGATATTTGGCCTCAATGTTGGCCATGACTTCTGGCGACAGCGTACGCTCGCCGGTAAACGGACTACCGGGTGCCAGTCGCATCATGAAGAAGGAGATGGTAATCAGAATAAACAGCGTCGGGATGGCTTCAAGGAGCCGACGCAGGATGAATTTTAACATTGCCGTACCTACCAGGCTGTTGCTTCACAAAGTCAAAAAGGCGGCGCCGCAGCACCGCCACTGTCGATAGCCTGAGTGCTATTAATGCTTAATGATGTACAGGTTCTTATCCAGGGTTTTATCCAGCGGATCGTTGCCGGTGTAGCCGCCAACGTACGGTTTCACCAGACGCGCGTTCACGTAGTAGTAAACCGGCACGATGGTGCTGTCTTTATCCAGGATCTGCTCTGCTTTCTGATAATCGGCCACGCGCGCTTTGTCATCCGCCGCTTTCACCGCATCGTGAATCACTTTGTCGAAGTCCGCGCTCTTATAGTGCGAGGTGTTACTGCTGCTGTCCGACAGCATGATGTTCAGGAAGGAGGTCGGTTCGTTATAGTCGGCACACCATGCCGCGCGGGAGACATCGAAGTTGCCCTGATGACGGGTATCCAGGAAGGTTTTCCACTCCTGGTTTTCCAGCTTAATGTTGACGCCGATGTTCTTTTTCCAGATGGACGAGGCGGCAATCGCCAGTTTTTTGTGCAGATCGGAGGTGTTGTACAGCAGGTTGAAGGTCAGCGGTTTGTCAGCGGTATAACCGGCTTCGGCCAGCAGTTTCTTCGCTTCTTCGTTACGCTTGTTCTGATCCCACTTGTACCAGTCCGGCGGCAGCAGTTCCATGCCGTCAGTGGCTGGCGGGGTGAAGCTGTAGGCCGGCTGTTGACCCTGCGCCAGCACTTTGTTCACCATGATGTCGCGATCCAGACCCAGCTTCAGCGCGGTACGCACGCGGACATCGGTAAACGGTGCTTTCTGGTTGTTAATTTCATAGTAGTAGGTGCACAGATACGGTTTCACCATCAGCTCTTTACCGTTATCACGCTGCAGTTTTTTAAACAGCTCGATCGGCATGTTGTTGTAAGTGATGTCGCTGCCGTTCTCGGAGAAATAACGGTTCACATCGCTGACTTCGGAGTTGATTGGCAGGAAGGTGACTTTATTCAGTACGGTATGTTCGTTGTCCCAGTATTCCGGGTTACGCACCAGCGTCACGCGTTCGTTGATCACGTGAGATTCCAGTTTGAAGGCACCGTTGCCGACCCAGTTCTGCGGCTGCGTCCACTGGTCGCCAAACTTCTCAATGGCTGGCTTATACACCGGTGACATCACCGCGTTAATCAGCAGCTTATCGAAGTACGGTACCGGCTCGCTCAGCGTCACTTCCAGCGTGTGGTCATCCAGTGCTTTCACGCCGAGATCGGAGGTCGGTTTTTTGCCGGCGATGATGTCATCCACGTTGAGGATGTGGCCATACTGCGGGTAGCTCGCATAGGGCGAGGCGGTTTTGGGATCGACCAGACGCTGCCAGCTGTAGACGAAGTCCTGCGCGGTGACCGGCTCGCCGTTTGACCATTTGGCATTTTTACGCAGATGGAAAGTCCAGACTTTGTAGTCTTTGTTTTCCCAGCTTTCCGCGACACCCGGAACCGGCTTGCCGTTGCTGTCGCTCACGATCAGACCTTCATACAGGTCACGGGCGATATTATCTTCCGGCACGCCTTCGATTTTGTGCGGATCCAGCGACTGCACTTCATCGCCATTGCCGCGCACCAGTTCCTGTTTCGCTGCCAATTCGGTACCCGCCGGTACGTTGGCCGCCAGTGCAGCATTCCCTGCCAGCGCGCCGATGGCCGCCAGTACGCCTGCGGCGATCAGGCTTTTTTTCGTGATGTTGTTCATTATTACGCTCCAGTTTTATTATCGTCACCGGGTCGGCTGACCGCCCGGCGTACCCCGTTTCCGGGAGATCTCCGCCTGTCTGCGCGAAGATCACTACCACCCTGCAGGGTTACCACGGCAACGTGACGCCCGACTGTAGCGCCGGATCGTCACATTACTCAATGTTTCTTTATGTAATAGTATTTCAGCGCCAGCATATCCTGCGGATCTTTGCCGCTGAAACCGCCCACCCACGGCTTCACCAGCCGCACGCTAACGCGGTAGTAAACCGGGATGATCGGTGAATCCTGATCCAACTGTTGTTCAGCCTGCTGATAGAGCTGCGCGCGCTGCGCGTCATCCGCGGTGTTGAGCGTTTGCGCCATCAGCGCATCAAATGCGGCGCTGTGATAAAACGCAGTGTTGATGGAGGAGCCACTCAGCAGCAGATTGAGGAAGCTGGATGGCTCGTTGTAATCCGCACACCAGGTGGCGCGCACCACATCAAACTGTGCCTGATGACGTGTCTCCAGTAGCGTTTTCCACTCCTGATTTTGCAGCGTGACTTGCGCACCGAGATTCTTTTGCCACATCGAGGCAGCCGCAATCGCCTGACGCTTGTTCTGTTCTGAGGTGTTATACAACAGGGTAAAACGCAGCGGATGCTGGGCATTGAAGCCAGCTTCCGCCAGCAGCTGCTTCGCTGCCGCGTTACGTTGCGCCTGCGTCTGCTGCGCCCACGCTGGCGTATTGAGAGAAATACCGTGAATAAAGGGCGGCGTCAGGCCGTAGGCCGGGATCTGTCCCTGCCCCATAATTTTCTGCGCGATGATGTCGCGGTCGAGCGTTAACTTCAGCGCGTTGCGTACGCGGACGTCGTCAAACGGCGCTTTCTTGTTATTGATTTCGTAATAGAAGGTGCACAGCAGCGGGCTGACTTTTACTTCGTCTCCCAGCGCCTGCTGCAGCTTTTTGAACATATCGGGCGGCACCACGCTGTTGGTCATGTCGGTACCGCCACTGCGATAGCGGTTTATATCGCTATTCTCAGAGGTGAGCGCCAGAAACACGCCTTCGTCCAGCGTGGTATGGGCATTGTCCCAGTAGTGCGGATTACGCTTCACCACGATCTGCTCGTTCACCACCCAATCTGCCAGCGTGTAAGCACCATTACCCACGTAGTGCTGCGGCTGTGTCCAGGCATCGCCCCACTGCTCTACCGCCGGACGATACACCGGTTTCATCGAAGTATGAGCCAGCATATCAACAAAATACGGGACCGGTTCAGAGAGCGTAACCTGCAAATGATGATCGTCCAGCGCTTTCACGCCGAGCTGGGAAGGCGCAGCTTTACCGGCGAGGATGGCATCAATGTTGCTGATGTGCGCAGCCTGCAAATAGCTGGCGTACGGCGAGGCGGTGCGGGGATCGGCCAGACGCTGCCAGCTGTAGACAAAATCCTGCGCGGTGACAGGCTCACCATTGCTCCAGCGGGCGTCTTTACGCAGCGTGAACGTCCAGATGCGGCCCTGCTGATTTTGCCACTGCTGCGCCACGCCGGGCACCAGTTGACCGTTGTTGTCGGTCTCAACCAGTCCTTCCAGCAGATTGCGAATCACATTGGATTCCGGCACACCCTCGACTTTTTGTGGATCAAGCGAGGACACTTCGCTGCCGTTGTTAATAACGATGCGTTGCGTATCCGCTAATGACGTCCCGGCTGGGATCTCAGCGGCCTGACTTTGCGCCAGCGCACTGGATAGGCAAAGCGCCAGAAACGTGCGCGCTGCCGTTTTCGCTACCATGCTTTTCATCAACCAATATCAACCTTCAACATAAACCTGATAGCAGTAAGCAAGAAGCGTACACATTTGTTGCTAGCAGATAAAAAATTTTGCGGTGAGCCGAAAATTATCAGAAGCGTTGCCCGCACGCCAAAGCTAAACCACAAAAATGTTAGCTGATTCTCTTTTATCACGTTGCCGCGCACAGGAAAAGTGTTAATTCTTGAGCAAAATTATCGATTAATCCACTGATAAACAATGAATTTCAGCCTGATTTGCACGTTAATTATTCGTTAATCAACTAACTTTATAATATTTACGAATATTGCTGCTTTCAATGCTGAAGCCCGGATATTTATTCGGATTTACAGCGCAAGCCATAGAATGATACTGCGGATTATTTGCAGAGCAGAGGGATATACTGTGACAATTATCACAGTATTTTGCGGGTCAGGCTATGTGCAGGATGGCATAAGTAGTAAAACTGATGAGGTTAAGCCAATATTAAGCGCGACAAATAAAATCACTATAATGGTGCAATATTTCGTTTAATTGCACCATTCTGGTTCACAAAGCGCTTAGCGATAAAAAATAACCGCCGTTAATTCAGTAATCCTGGAAACAGGGCTTTCATTCCGGTCACGACAAATTCAATGCCCAGCGCCATGAGCAGCAGCCCCATGATACGCGTAATGACGTTGATACCGGTTTGTCCCAATACGCGCACCATCAGCGGTGCGGCCCGGAATAATAACCAGCAGCAGAAGGCAAATATCGCAATCGCCAGGGTAAAGCCCAGCAGATTTGGCCAGCTGTGATAACGCGAGCTCCAGACAATGGTCGAGCTGATCGCGCCCGGCCCCGCCATCAGCGGCAGCGCCAGCGGCACCACGCCGATGCTTTCGCGAATCGCCGTTTCTGACTTCTCCTGCTTGTTCTGTTTGTCTTCACCCAGCTTGCCGCTGATCATCGACATGGCGATGGTGACCACCAGAATGCCACCGGCGATGCGGAAAGAGTCAATCGAGATACCAAACAGATGCAGGATACCGTCGCCAAGAAACAGCGAGGTCCAGAGGATAATCGCCACCGCCAGGTTCGCGGTCAGGTTGGTTTTATTGCGCTCCGCCACCGCCTGGTAGCTGGTCATGCTGATAAATACCGGAATAATGCCGACCGGGTTAACCAGCGCGAACAAACCCACAAAAAATTTAATGTAGCCAGAAAGATCGAGTAGCGCAGGGGTCACGGTGGGCTCCAGGTGATGGCGAAAAAAATCGCGCTTAATGTAGTGCAAAAGCCTGGCGAAACACCAGAGGCTAACGCAGAAATAAATGCTGCACTTAAAGCACTATCCCAGTTTATTCCGCTACTGTTAGCGCGATGTTATCGGCCTGCAGCGGGTCAGATCGGCTTCTGTAGCCGTCGACGCTAACTTTACTTGCAAAAGTGAGCGCTGAAAGGTGTCAGCTGATAGTTAAATTGATCTGCATCATAAATCGCCTACCCCATCAGGGGTAATCTTAGCCCATCGGAACTCAACCCTGTGACACAGGTCATCCTGGCGGAAAAACCTTTTTAGTAAGCAACGGCACGGGCATCGCCATCCTTAGCTATCCATAAGCGTAACGAGACTATACTTCTGGATTCAGGCTTGTTTACTAAAAAAGTTTAACTTCCTTAGGAGAGTATTATGGCCGTTACTAATGTTGCCGAGCTTAACGCACTGGTAGAACGTGTTAAAAAGGCACAGCGCGAATACGCCAATTTTAGTCAGGAACAAGTTGATACCATTTTCCGTGCAGCCGCCCTCGCCGCTGCCGATGCCCGTATCCCTCTCGCCAAAATGGCCGTTGCCGAATCCGGCATGGGTATCGTTGAAGATAAAGTCATCAAAAACCACTTCGCTTCCGAATATATTTATAACGCTTACAAAGACGAAAAAACCTGTGGCGTGCTGGACACCGATGATACCTTTGGCACCATCACCATCGCCGAGCCGATTGGCCTGATTTGTGGCATCGTGCCCACCACCAACCCGACCTCTACCGCCATCTTCAAGGCCCTGATTAGCCTGAAAACCCGTAACGGTATCATCTTCTCTCCTCATCCACGTGCCAAAGATGCCACCAACAAAGCGGCAGATATCGTACTGCAGGCTGCTATCGCGGCCGGCGCGCCAAAAGACATTATTGGCTGGATTGATGCACCATCGGTTGAGCTCTCTAACCAGCTGATGCATCACCCGGATATCAACCTGATTCTCGCCACCGGTGGTCCGGGCATGGTGAAGGCGGCTTACAGCTCCGGCAAACCAGCGATTGGTGTGGGCGCGGGTAACACTCCGGTGGTGATTGACGAAACGGCCGATATCAAACGCGCGGTTGCCTCGATCCTGATGTCAAAAACCTTCGACAACGGCGTGATTTGCGCGTCTGAACAGTCAGTGATTGTGGTGGATTCTGTCTATGATGCCGTGCGTGAGCGCTTCGCCAGCCACGGTGGCTACCTGCTGCAGGGCAAAGAGCTGAAAGCGGTGCAGGATATCATCCTGAAAAATGGCGCGCTGAACGCGGCGATTGTCGGCCAGCCGGCTTACAAAATTGCTGAACTGGCAGGGATTAGCGTGCCGGTGAGCACCAAAATTCTGATTGGTGAAGTGAAACTGGTGGATGAGTCTGAGCCGTTCGCCCATGAGAAGCTCTCGCCAACGCTGGCCATGTACCGCGCGAAAGACTATTACGATGCGGTGGATAAAGCAGAAAAACTGGTGGCAATGGGCGGTATCGGCCACACCTCCTGTCTTTATACCGACCAGGATAACCAGCGCGAGCGCGTTAACTTCTTCGGCGACAAAATGAAAACCGCGCGCATCCTGATCAACACCCCGGCTTCACAGGGCGGGATCGGTGACCTGTATAACTTCAAGCTGGCCCCTTCACTCACACTGGGCTGCGGTTCATGGGGTGGTAACTCTATCTCTGAAAACGTGGGTCCAAAACACCTGATCAACAAGAAAACCGTGGCCAAGCGAGCTGAAAATATGTTGTGGCATAAACTTCCGAAGTCTATCTACTTCCGCCGCGGTTCTCTGCCAATTGCGCTGGAAGAAGTGGCGACAGACGGTGCAAAACGCGCCTTTATCGTCACCGACCGCTTCCTGTTCAACAACGGTTATGCTGACCAGGTTACCCGCGTGCTGAAATCACACGGTATTGAGACCGAAGTGTTCTTTGAAGTAGAAGCAGACCCAACGCTGAGCATCGTACGTAAAGGTGCCGAGCAGATGAACAGCTTCAAACCTGACGTGATCATCGCCCTGGGCGGCGGTTCACCGATGGATGCGGCCAAGATTATGTGGGTGATGTACGAGCATCCGGAAACCCACTTTGAAGAACTGGCGCTGCGCTTTATGGACATCCGTAAACGTATCTACAAGTTCCCGAAAATGGGTGTCAAAGCGCGCATGGTGGCCATCACCACCACTTCCGGTACCGGTTCAGAAGTTACCCCGTTTGCGGTAGTGACCGACGATGCCACCGGCCAGAAATATCCGCTGGCAGACTATGCCCTGACGCCGGATATGGCGATTGTCGATGCCAACCTGGTAATGGAGATGCCGCGTTCGCTGTGCGCCTTTGGTGGTCTGGATGCCGTCACTCATGCGCTGGAAGCCTACGTATCGGTACTGGCCAACGAATATTCCGATGGTCAGGCGCTGCAGGCACTGAAACTGCTGAAAGAGAATCTGCCTGCCAGCTACCGCGACGGCGCGAAAAATCCTGTAGCTCGTGAGCGTGTTCACAATGCGGCGACCATTGCCGGTATCGCTTTCGCCAACGCCTTCCTCGGCGTGTGTCACTCCATGGCGCATAAACTGGGCTCTGAGTTCCACATTCCACACGGTCTGGCCAACGCCCTGCTGATTTGTAACGTGATTCGCTACAACGCGAATGACAATCCAACCAAGCAGACTGCCTTCAGCCAGTACGACCGTCCGCAGGCACGCCGCCGCTATGCTGAGATTGCTGACCATCTCGGTCTGAGCGCTGCCGGTGACCGTACCGCGCAGAAAATTGAAAAACTGCTGGCATGGCTGGAAGAGATGAAAACTCAGCTGGGTATCCCAACCTCTATCCGCGAAGCGGGCGTGCAGGAAGCTGACTTCCTGGCGAAAGTCGACAAGCTGGCGGATGATGCGTTCGATGACCAGTGTACCGGTGCTAACCCACGCTATCCGCTGATTGCTGAACTGAAACAAATCATGCTGGATACCTTCTATGGACGTGAGTTCTCAGAAGCAGATAACAGTGTTGCTGCTGAGGGTGAAGCTAAAGCCGTTAAGAGTGAGAAGAAAACCAAGAAGGCCTGATTGGCCTGATATAAAAAAACCCGCTGCGGCGGGTTTTTTTATGCTGCGGCTATTCAGGCGTGAGGCAGTTGTGAACCGTAAATGGCGTTTAGCGAGCCGTCATTTATCGCCTGTTTATAGTGCTTGCGGCACACAGAGATATAACGCTCATTACCACCGATCACCACCTGCTCCCCTTCGCTGAACGGTTTACCCTTAGCATCCAGTCGTAACACCATGCTGGCTTTGCGTCCACAGTGACACACGGTTTTCAATTCCACCAGCTTATCGGCCCAGGCCAGTAAATACTGACTGCCGGTAAATAACTCACCGCGAAAGTCGGTACGCAGACCATAACACAGCACCGGAATATCCAGATTATCTACCACGTCCGACAGGGCTTTCACCTGCTCCCGCGTCAGAAACTGGCTCTCATCCACCAGTACACAGTGAACCGTCTGCTTCGCGTGCTGTTCCGCTATTTCACTTTCCAGGTTGGTCTGCGCGTTATATAAAAAAGCCGGAGACGAAAGACCAATACGCGAGCTGACTTTTCCGGCGCCGAAGCGGTCGTCAATTTCCGCGGTATACACCAGCGTACGCATGCCGCGCTCATGGTAATTGTAGGAAGACTGCAGCAGTGCGGTGGATTTTCCCGCGTTCATCGCTGAGTAATAAAAATAGAGTTGCGCCATAAAATGTCTCTTGTCACTGCCCGAAACTGTTGCGCGTGAGTCTATCATAAAGCTGCTGCACTGTTGCGATGCATTATTTTTATCAACTGCTCAAATTAACGCCATGATCATAGATCAGCGGCATCGTTATCAACATTTCGCACGTTATGTCAAAGCCGTCATCATGCAGCAATTTTATTCAGCATTAATAGCGCTGATGCCCGGGCGAAAGGCGCACAGCGGTATTTATCCCTGCAAAACCTGTGCTATCAAATCTATAAAAAGAATAATAAATAGCGCCTTAAAAAGCTTAACAACATTAACTTTACGTTTTGCTTTTTAATCTGGCTATTGCAGTTATTTTTCGCCGCCACTATTATGAGGCGGCAGAACAACTCCATTTATTATATTTTGAGATTAGGACAATGAGCGAAGCACTTAAAATTCTTAATAATATCCGTACATTGCGCGCGCAGGCTCGGGAATGCTCTCTGGAAACACTGGAAGAGATGCTGGAAAAACTTGAGGTTGTGGTGAATGAACGTCGTGAAGAAGAATCTCTCGCCCAGGCGGAAAATGCCGAGCGCAGCCGTAAGCTGGAACAATATCGTGAAATGCTGATGGCAGACGGTATTGATCCAAACGAACTGCTGCAGGCATTAGCGGAAACCAAAGCGCCAGGTAAAGCCAAACGTGCGGCACGTCCGGCGAAGTATGGTTACGTCGACGAGAACGGTGAGAACCGTACCTGGACCGGCCAGGGACGTACGCCAGCCGTGATTAAAAAAGCGATTGAAGAACAAGGTAAACAACTGGACGATTTCCTGCTGTAAGGAACCAGTGCTTCGCAGCATGCCAGCCCTGGCGCTGTGCTCTGTTTTACACCGGGTAAGAAAAAAGGAAGCCGCTGGCTTCCTTTTTTTATCGCGACTTATTGCTGATAGAAGTCGCGGTACCAGTCAACAAAATGCTGCACGCCCTGCTCTACGCTGGTCTGCGGGCGGAAATTTATCGCGTCATACAGCGGCTGGGTGTCTGCACTGGTGCCTAATACATCGCCGGGCTGCATCGGCAGCATATTTTTCTTCGCCTCAATCCCCAGCGCTTTTTCCAGCGACTCAATGTAAGTCATCAGGCTGGTAGGCTGACTATTGCCAATATTGTACACGCGATACGGCGCCGAACTGGTGGCAGGCGAGCCGTTTTCCACCGTCCAGTTTTCATCTGCCTGCGGAATCACGTCCTGCAAACGCACAATCGCTTCGGCAATATCATCAATATAGGTAAAGTCACGTGTCATCTGGCCGCGGTTATACACATCAATCGCGTCACCGGCCAGCATCGCGCGGGTGAACTTAAACAGCGCCATATCCGGACGGCCCCACGGACCATAAACGGTAAAGAAGCGCAATCCGGTGGTAGGTAATTGGTAAAGATGTGAATAGGTATGCGACATTAATTCGTTGGCTTTTTTCGTCGCAGCATAAAGTGATACCGGATGATCAACGGAATCATCCGTGGAGAACGGCATTTTACGGTTCAGGCCATAAACCGAACTCGATGAAGCATACAGCAGGTGGCCAATCTTATGATGACGGCAACCTTCCAGAATATTTAAGTGACCAATCAGGTTGGCATCAGCGTAGGCGTGCGGATTCTCGATGGAATAGCGAACACCCGCCTGTGCACCTAAATGGATCACACGCGCAAAAGCATGCTGTTCAAACAGGGAAGAAATGGCCTGGCGATCTGCCAGGTCCATTTTAAGAAAAGTAAACGCGGGATGTGCGCTAATCTGGTCGAGGCGCGCCTGTTTCAGGCTGACATCGTAGTAATCATTCAGGTTATCGATACCAACAACCTGGTGACCGGCAGCCAGCAAACGCTGACTAACGTGAAAACCAATAAATCCTGCCGCGCCGGTGACCAGAAAATTCATACATCCCTCATTTATTACACAATTTGAATAGACGCTCCGCGGCCGATTGCATAATAAACGAAACCGCGTTTGCTGATACGCTCCGGATCATACAGGTTACGACCATCAAAAATCACGGGTTGTTTTAACGAGGATTTAATCACGTCGAAATCCGGAGCACGGAAGTTCTGCCACTCGGTGCAGATCACCAGACCATCGGCGCCCTGCAGCGCAGCTTCTTTAGTGCCGCACAGCTTCAGATCGTCACGATGACCGTAGATGCGCTGGGCTTCTTCCATCGCTTCCGGATCAAACGCCTGCACCGTTGCGCCCGCCTGCCACAGTGCTTCCATCAGCACGCGGCTTGAGGCTTCACGCATGTCGTCGGTGTTCGGTTTGAACGCCAGACCCCATAGCGCAAACGTCTTGCCACGCAGATCGTCGCCAAAGTGACGTTTAATAAACGTCGGCAGCTTGTTCTTCTGCGAATCGTTGACGTCTTCTACTGCCTGCAACAGGCGCGGGGTGTAGCCGATTGACTCTGCAGTGCGAATCAGCGCCTGCACGTCTTTCGGGAAGCAGGAACCGCCGTAACCACAGCCCGGATAAATAAAGTGATAACCGATGCGTGAATCAGAACCGATGCCCTGACGTACTTTTTCCACGTCAGCACCCAGGCGTTCCGCAAGGTTGGAAATCTCGTTCATGAAGCTGATTTTGGTCGCCAGCATGCAGTTAGCTGCATATTTGGTCAGCTCTGCACTGCGGATATCCATCAGAATCATGCGATCGTGATTACGGTTAAACGGCTCGTACAGTTCACGCAGCAGTTCGACCACTTCATCATTGTCAGTGCCCACCACGATACGTTCCGGACGCATGCAATCGTTAACTGCGGCGCCCTCTTTCAGGAACTCCGGGTTGGAGACCACATCGAACGCGATATTGGCATCACGCTGCTTCAGCGTTTCGCTCATCACCGCGCGCACGCGGTCAGCGGTGCCTACCGGCACGGTAGATTTGTCGATGACGACTTTGTGATCGTTCATGTGCTGCGCAATAGTACGCGCAACCGCAGTCACATATTTCAGGTCGGCAGAGCCATCCTCATCCGGCGGCGTGCCCACAGCAATAAACTGCATTACGCCATGGTTTACGCCCTCTTCTGCGTTGGTGCTGAATTTCAGACGCCCCGCTTCATAGTTAGACATAACCAGCGGCGTCAGGCCCGGTTCAAAAATTGGGATGATGCCCTTTTTCAGGTTTTCGACTTTCTTTTCGTCGACATCAATACAGAGAACGTCATGTCCGACTTCGGCTAACACCGCAGCCTGAACCAGACCGACATAGCCGATACCAAATACAGTGACTTTCATTGAATTATCCTGTGCTTAATGAATTACTTTTTGTTGCCTGCAACGCCGTCGAGCCACTGAGCGAAATCTTTGCCCAGCACCGGATGACGCACGCCATACTCAACAAAAGCTTGCATATAACCCAGTTTGTTACCGCAGTCGTGGCTCACGCCGGTCAGGTGGTAAGCTTCTACGGTCTCTTTTTCCATCAGCATGGCGATGGAGTCGGTCAGCTGCACTTCGCCGCCGGCACCCGGAGGGGTCTTCGCCAGCAGAGGCCAGATGTCCGCAGACAGCACGTAACGACCGACTACCGCCAGGTTAGATGGCGCTTCCGAGGCTTTTGGCTTCTCAACCACGCCCACCATCGGTGCGCTCTGGCCCGGTGCCAACTCTGCGCCCTGGCAGTCAACCACGCCGTAAGCGGTGACATCGGCGACTGGCTCAACCATGATCTGGCTGCGACCGCTCTCTTCGAAGCGCGTTAGCATTTCTGCCAGGTTATCTTTGGTTGGGTTAGATTCGTACTCATCAATAATCACGTCTGGCAGAATCACCGCGACTGGCTCATCACCGACCAGCGGATGAGCACACATCACGGCGTGACCGAGGCCCTTGGCGATACCCTGACGTACCTGCATGATGGTGACGTGTGGCGGGCAGATGGACTGGATTTCATCCAGCAGCTGACGCTTCACGCGTTTTTCCAGCATCGCTTCCAGTTCGAAACTGGTATCAAAATGGTTTTCGATGGAGTTTTTAGAGGAGTGCGTAACCAGCACGATCTCATTAATACCCGCAGCAATACACTCGTTCACGACATACTGGATCAACGGCTTATCGACCAGCGGTAACATTTCTTTTGGAATAGCTTTGGTGGCAGGCAGCATACGCGTACCCAGACCTGCAACCGGGATTACCGCTTTTTTTACTTTAGACTTATAGGCAGACATCAAATACCTCTCTTAATAGGCCGTTCAAGTTAATACTTGATATGTCGGTTTAAAAACGAAATGAGTATATCAGTTAGTGTCAGACGGATTTATCCTGGATGGAGTTAATCCGCGGAATTTAAGACTATTACCCAAGTGTAAAGCTAAGCTTTGGCCCTGTCTTTAACCCGCGGAAAATATAAATCTGAGTGGCTATTCTTCGGACGATAACATCAGGCGAAGCCGGCCGCCGGCTCCCCAGACGTGACATTGCCAGGCATCGGCGCGCTGGCTGATTTGATTAAGATGGGTGCTGCCCATAGTGCCAAGCGGCACACCGTTACTGAGCTGGATTTGCTGAGTATTGATGTGCAGCGTGGCATTCAGACCGGCTGAGACCAGAATCAGATTTTTCAACTGACGATGATAGTAGCCCACCAGCAGCGGGAACTGACCGTTCAGGTTGGCCTGACGCAACAGCATATTCACCTGGCGCAGCAGACCATTGAGTTCCGGCAGACGCTGCTTTTGCCCGGACAGTTGCTCCTGCAATAAACCGTTAAACAGTGCTCTGAGCAATAATGCAGCCAGCACGCCGTTGTCGCCGGCACGCGTCACGTCCAGGCAATAAAACGCCAGATCTTTGTCCGACAACGCGGCAATATCCAGCACCAGCCCCGGCTGTTCCGCCATGGTGAGTTGACGGTAGTTTATGCGGCAGCTGGCGATGGTTTGCTGGACGGGCGGTTGCAGCTGTTTGAGCAGCTTGGCGGCAGCGAGCGGATCGCGCACCAGGGCATCCCAGTCCTGAAACAGCTGTTCATCTTCTTCCACTTTCGAGGTGAACATCGAAGGATAGAGGCACTCAAACACCGCTTCACGGAAACGTTCCAGGTTTTTTAGCGGCTTGAGCAGCACGTCCTGCACGCCAAGGCGCAGCACGTGGGCGATGTCGGCCATGTTCTGCGTGGCGGAGATGATCAGGATGGGCACGCTATTACCGCGTGTACGAATTCGCTCGACAAACTCAATACCGCCCATGCGCGGCATTTCCAGATCGCAAATGACCAGGTCCACCGACTGCGCGGCGAGTAAATTCAGGCCGTCGAGTCCGTCGCCCGCTTCGAACGTGCTGGCTCCGAGGCCAGTTAACAATGTGTCCAGCAATGAACGGAAAACGACCTCATCTTCGACAATGAGTATCTTTTTGCCGATTAGCGGTTTTTCCATTCTCTCCCCCTGCGTACCAGATATTTCAATAGTGGTTCATAAAACGCCGTTGCGCCTTTCAGAATTGGCTGAAGTCACAACCCCCGTGAATGAACAACTGATTATCTGCTACGGACCAGCGGTAATAGTTCATCCATTTTTTTCTCCACGGCGGCCTTGCCTGCCGCAATGGCCTCTTCAGCCCGATGAAAGTCCAGCGTTGAAATCTGCGGACAAAAAGGCTGAATCAGCACATCCGGCGGATCGCCTGCCATACGATTACGTTTCAGGCGATTTTCCAAAACCTGGATTGACGTAGACATAATTTCCATCGCGCCTGGAGACTGGCTGGCGCGCCGATGGGTTAACCCCATCAGACGCTGGCGCAGTTTTTTGCCCCAGCTCAGTGCTTCTGCCGCTGCCGCCTCTTCACCGCTCTGCGGCGTGACCGACAGCAGATCCTGCTGCATCAGGTGCGCATCATGTTGCAGGTCAACGGCAATCACAATGTCAGCGCCCAGCGCGCGGGTCAGCGAAATCGGCACCGGGTTGACCACCGCACCATCCACCAGCCAATAACCATTGTAGCCAACCGGAGGCAATAAGCCTGGCATACTACACGATGCACGCACCGCCTGGTGCAAATCACCTTCGGTCAGCCACAGCTCGCGTCCGGTGCTGAGGTTGGTTGCCACCACGCCAAAGCGCTTATCCGCGTCTTCGATAAGCTCGTTAGGGATCAGCTGACGGATATGGCTAAACACCCGGTCGCCGCGCAGCAGGCCGCCACGCTGCCATGAGAGGTCCATCAGACGGATAACATCCCAGTAGCGAAATGCGCTGACCCACTTCTCCATCAACGCCAGACGGCCGTTGACGTAGGCAGAACCCACCAGTGCGCCGACGGAACAGCCGGCGACGACATCCACCTCAATACCGGCGCGCTCCAGCGCGTTGATGACACCAATATGCGCCCAGCCTTTGGCAGCGCCCGATCCCAGGGCCAGCCCAATCCTGACTTTTCTCATCTCACCTCGTGATCAACCTGATGCGTAGCTTCACGCTGGCCAGTCGGCTAACATAGCGCACACTTTCATTAACTTTAATCACTCTCAGGAGATGATGTGTCCGAAAAGTGCCCCTGCTGCAGCGGAGAGCAGTATAGCCTATGTTGTCAGCCCTTTCTGAACGGGCAACAAACGCCACAGCGCGCTGAACAGTTAATGCGCTCGCGTTACAGCGCTTACGTTAAGCAAAACGCCGCCTGGCTGGTAGAAACCTGGCATCCCAGCCAGCGCGTGGCCGGACTGGAGACGCTATTATCCGAAAGTTTCGCCACCACAGAATGGCTTGGCCTGAATGTAACCCGTTGTAATCACGGAAGCCATGAGAATGAAGCCTTCGTCACTTTTTTTGCGCGTTATCTCGAAAAAGGCCGTACCTGCAGCCTGTAT
The DNA here is from genome assembly GCF_043544755.1 of Pantoea sp. SGAir0184. Lineage (NCBI taxonomy): Bacteria > Pseudomonadati > Pseudomonadota > Gammaproteobacteria > Enterobacterales > Erwiniaceae > Pantoea > Pantoea sp. SGAir0184. The sequence goes on along the minus strand of NZ_CP028050.1, from coordinate 2,038,664 downwards.
GAATGTTCACGCTTTCTTCGCGAGGATCAACGCTGGTACTATGTCGACGGAACAACGCCGGAGTTAGGGCGTAACGATCGCTGTCCTTGTGGCTCCGATAAAAAATACAAAAAATGTTGTGGCTAATCTGGACAGATGCCCAACAGCTTCACCATTCATCGCTTTGACAGGACTCTGATCGAGATGCAAGCGCAAACCATGCAACGAAAAGTTTTACGGACCATTTGCCCCGATGCCAAAGGTCTGATCGCCAAGATCACCAACATTTGCTACAAGCACGAACTGAACATTGTGCAGAACAATGAGTTCGTCGATCACCGTACCGGGCGCTTTTTCATGCGCACAGAGCTGGAAGGCATTTTCAACGACAACACGCTGCTGGCTGACCTCGACAGCGCGCTGCCGACCGGTTCGGTACGTGAGCTGCACAGCGCCGGACGTCGCCGCGTGGTGATTCTGGTCACCAAAGAGGCGCATTGCCTGGGCGATCTGCTGATGAAGAGTGCCTTTGGTGGTCTGGACATGGAAATCGCCGCCGTTATTGGTAACCATGAAACGCTGCGTTCGCTGGTCGAGCGTTTTGACATCCCGTTCGTGCTGGTCAGCCATGAAGGCCTGACGCGCGAAGAGCACGATAACCGCATGGCGGATGAGATCGATCGCTATCAGCCGGATTACGTGGTGCTGGCGAAATACATGCGCGTGCTGACGCCGGCGTTTGTGCAGCGTTATCCCAACCAGATCATCAATATTCACCACTCGTTCCTGCCAGCCTTTATTGGCGCCCGTCCTTATCATCAGGCCTATGAGCGCGGCGTGAAGATCATCGGTGCCACCGCGCACTACGTGAACGACAACCTGGATGAAGGCCCGATCATCATGCAGGACGTGATTAACGTCGATCACAGCTATACCGCTGAAGAGATGATGCGTGCCGGACGCGACGTGGAAAAGAATGTACTAAGCCGCGCGCTGTATAAAGTGCTGGGCCAGCGCGTGTTTGTTTACGGCAACCGCACGATCATTCTTTAACCACTGCGGCGCTGATTTGCGCAACTCTTCAGCGCCACGCGTAAAAAGTGGGCAAACGATTGAGTTTTTTACTGCGGGCGCTTTACAGACTGAACGCATTTGGTATGATGCGCCCCGCTTTCAGGCATAAAGATTCAGGCCAGTGGCGGGATTCCCGAGCGGCCAAAGGGAGCAGACTGTAAATCTGCCGTCATCGACTTCGAAGGTTCGAATCCTTCTCCCGCCACCATCTGAATCCATTCTGTGCCTGAATCTTCTGAGCTTCATATCCCTGGCGGGATTCCCGAGCGGCCAAAGGGAGCAGACTGTAAATCTGCCGTCATCGACTTCGAAGGTTCGAATCCTTCTCCCGCCACCATCTCATGCTGCACTCTTCTTCCAGCCAGTCAATAAAGCCAGTTAATAACACCTGGAGAAGGATGAGAAGCTTCGACCGAAGGTTCGGGTCGAACGCAGTGAGACAACGCGCGCAGCGCGGCCCGCAGGGTGAGCCGCTTGCGGCGAATAATCCTTCTCCCGCCACCATTTCATGCTGCACTTTTCACCAGACCGACATCTGAATTTACGCGATGCAGGTCGCCATCAATGGCGACCCTACAGTGATACGGACTCAAGTGTTACCCATGTGACCGGTTTCTATTCTCATCGTCCCAGTTGTCACCCGGATTGTAGGGTGCGCATTAATGCGCACTTTGATATTCACATCAACGCCCCAGTTGAACGGCACCGCCTGCCTGACCCCGCTCTCCTGCGTCCACCACCACAAATCACCTGCGTGCTGCCTCTCGCTCTTATCGTCACGCTCTTATGACGCAAGCCATGACTTTTGCCGCAAACCTGGTTACCATCGCCGCAACCTTTTGCGACGAAAAATGGCAGCGAAATGAAATTTGTCTCTTTTAACATCAACGGCTTGCGCGCACGCCCTCATCAGCTGGCGGCGCTGGTTGAACAGCATCAACCGGATGTCATCGGCCTGCAGGAAACTAAAGTGCACGATGATATGTTCCCGCTGGAAGAGGTCAGCAAGCTGGGTTACAACGTGTTTTATCACGGCCAGAAAGGCCATTACGGCGTGGCGCTGTTGACCAAGACGCAGCCGGTGGCAGTTCGACGCGGTTTTCCTGATGACGGCGAAGATTCCCAGCGACGTCTGATCATGGCAGAAATTCCCAGCCCGATTGGCGATATCACCGTCATCAACGGTTACTTCCCGCAGGGGGAAAGCCGTGACCATCCCATCAAGTTCCCGGCCAAAGAGAAGTTTTATCGCGACCTGCAAAGCTATCTTGAGCAGCAACTGGCGGCCGACAAGCCGGTGCTGATCATGGGCGATATGAACATCAGCAGTACCGACCTGGACATTGGTATTGGTGAAGAGAACCGCAAGCGCTGGCTGCGCACCGGCAAATGCTCTTTCCTGCCGGAAGAGCGCGAGTGGATGGACCGGTTGCTGCAGTGGGGACTGGTCGATACGTGGCGTGAGAAAAACCCGGAAACCGCCGATCGCTTCTCGTGGTTCGACTATCGCTCAAAAGGATTTGATGACAACCGCGGTCTGCGCATCGATCTGCTGCTGGCCAGCCCACCGCTGGCATCACGCTGCATCGACAGCGGCATCGACTACAACATTCGCAGTATGGACAAACCGTCCGATCACGCGCCGGTGTGGTCCAGTTTCAGGCTGTAACTGAACAGCGTGGCGCCTGCGCGCCACGCTCGCTTATTTAATGATTTTCCAAATCAGCGGATTGGTACCCAGCACTTTTTCGTCACGCGCACACTGCAGCAATACGCCCTCTGCTTTCACCACGGCGCCTTCGGAGTAGCTGCGGTTTTCATAGATACAGCACTGCAGGCAGTTGTTCTGCTGACGATTCTGCCCCTGCGTCCACACTTCCGGCGGCATATCCACCACCACATCGGTATTGCCCATTCGCGCGGGCTCCGGCTGGCGATTAGCCAGCGCGGCATGGCTGCACAACAGCAGCCCACTCAGCAACAGCGTTGCGTAACGCATTATTCCGTCTCCTTCGTTTTGCGCCGGGGCGTTTTGCCTTTACTGCGCGTCTTCGCTCCGGTCGCGGCTAATCCACGAAAAGCCTGCAGCGACGGCCTCTGGCGCGCCTCACCGATCAAACCAATTAAGGTACTGACCAGCGGCTGCATAAACTCATCATAGCGACAGGCTTTTTCACTGATGCGGGTAAGCGTTGACTCCCAGTGCGCCGTCATATCCGGCCGCGCGGCCATCTCAGGTAACGCATGAATCAGCGCCCTGCCCGCCTCGGTTGAGTGAATATAGCGACCTTTTTTCACCAGAAATGTACGGCGGAACAGCAATTCTATGATGCCGGCGCGCGTCGCTTCCGTTCCTAAACCATCGGTCGCACGCAGCACTTTCTTTAATTCTTTATCCTGCACAAAGCGGGCAATACCGGTCATGGCCGACAGCAGCGTGGCGTCGGTGAACGGCCGCGGCGGCTGAGTCTGCTTCGCCAGCACCTCACCACGCTCACACAACAGCTCATCGCCTTTACTCACCACTGGCAGCGGCGTGCCATCATTCTCTTCATCGCGCTCTTTACTGCCCAGCAGCGCACGCCAGCCGGCTTCGGCAAGAAAACGTGCTTTGGCGACGAACCTGCCACCGCCGATATCGAGGTCGATGACGCATTTGCGAAATACCGCGTCGGGACAAAACTGCATCAGATACTGGCGCGCAATCAGACCGTAAATATTGGCTTCATTGTCGCTCAGGTTCACCTTGCTGGCGCGCGCCGTAGGAACGATGGCATGGTGCGCATCCACTTTTTTATCGTCCCAGCAGCGATTTTTCTGATCCGCATTGAAATCCGCTGGCAGCGACACGTCCGGCTGATGCGCCTGAATGGCGTTCAGCACCGCATGACGTCCGGCAAAATGTTCATCCGGCAGATAGCGGCTGTCCGAACGCGGATACGTAATCAGCTTATGGGTTTCATACAAACGCTGACAGCAGTCCAGTACCGTCTGGGCACTCAGGCCAAAACGCTTCGCCGCCTCGATTTGCAGGCTGGAGAGGGAAAATGGCAGCGGCGCCGTTTCTGACTCCCGCTTATCGTTGTAGCCGGTAACCCACGCTGGTTTGCCGTTGATACGTTCAAGCACGTGGTCAGCGAGAGGACGATGCAGCAAACGGCCCTCGTCATCCTGCCACGGTTCACAGGCATCGCTGGGGATCCAGCTGGCAACGAAGCGCTCCTCTTTCGGGGTGACGATGTGCGCTTTGACTTCGAAGTAATCCTTCGGCACAAAGTTTTCGATCTCTTCATCGCGCCTCACCACCAGCCCCAGCACCGGCGTCTGTACGCGTCCCACCGAGAGCACGCCGTCGTAACCGGCGTTGCGGCCCAGCAGCGTCCAGGCGCGGGTCATGTTGATGCCATAAAGCCAGTCGGCGCGCGCCCGGGCCAGCGCCGAGACACACAATGGAATGAATTCACGGTTCTCGCGCAGACGGCTTACCGCGCGCTCGACCGCCGCAGGATTCAGGTCGTTAATCAGGCAGCGCTGCACCTGCTGGCGCTTTTCAGCCGGCAGCTGCAGATAATCGAGCACTTCGTCGACCAGCAGTTGTCCTTCGCGATCCGGGTCACCGGCGTGCACCACCACGCTGGCCTGCTGCAGTAAACCCTCGATCACTTTGAGCTGCTTCGCCACCGACGGGCGCGGCTGCAGGCGCCATTTATCCGGGATGATGGGTAAATCTGCCAGATTCCAGCGCGCATAGCGGCTGTCATAGCTGTCAGGCTGCGCCTGCTCCAGCAGATGCCCGACACACCAGGTCACAACCTGGTCATTACCACAGGCAATATAGCCGTCGCCACGTCGATGCGGTTTGGGTAGCACATCGGCGATGGCGCGTGCCAGACTGGGTTTTTCAGCAATAAACAAACGCATGAATGGCGTCGTTCCTTTACGTCAGGTGACTACAGTAATCAGTGGATGGGCGCGGTCGGCCGGCAGCAGTGTGCCAATCGCCGTGGCCTCAACGCCAGCCTGCGCCGCGCACGCGCGAAACGCCGCCACAGCGTCAGGCTGTACCGCCACCAGCAGCCCGCCGGAAGTTTGCGGATCGCACAGCAGTGCGCGCGTGGCCTCATCCATGGCAGAAATGTGCTCGCCGTAGCTGGCGAAGTTGCGGCTGGTGCCGCCCGGCACCGCGCCGGCCGCAATGTACTGGTCCACGCCGGGCAGACGCGGTACCTGTGCGGCCTGCACGTGTGCGCGCAGGCCGGAGCCCAGACAGATTTCACTCAGGTGCCCCAGCAGACCAAAGCCGGTGACATCGGTCATGGCGCTGACGCCGGGCAGTTTAGCAAATTCCGCCCCTGCGCTATTGAGCTGGCACATCACCTGCGCCGCCAGCGTCTGATGCTCCGCACGCAGCAGCCCTTTTTTCTCTGCAGTAGTCAGAATACCGATGCCGAGCGGTTTGGTGAGGAACAGCTCGCAGCCCGCCTGCGCAGCGCTGTTCTTTTTCACGCGCGCCACGTCAACGATGCCGGTAACGGCAAGGCCAAAAATCGGCTCCGGCGCATCGATTGAGTGGCCCCCCGCCAGCGCGATGCCGGCCGCCTGGCAGGCCGCGCGACCGCCTTCAATCACCTGCTGTGCCACCTTCGCATCCAGCACATTAACCGGCCAGCCGAGAATAGCGATGGCCATGATCGGTTTGCCGCCCATGGCGTAAATATCACTGATGGCGTTAGTGGCCGCGATACGGCCAAAGGTGTGCGGATCGTCAACGATGGGCATAAAGAAGTCAGTGGTGCTGACCACCGCCGTGCCGTTACCAAGATCGTACACGGCAGCATCGTCACGGGTTTCATTGCCGACCAGCAGTTGCGGATCGTGAAAGGCAGCCAGTTCGCTGTGCAGAATGGTCTCAAGCACCTGAGGTGAAATTTTACAGCCGCAGCCAGCGCCGTGGCTGTATTGCGTCAAACGAAGCGGTTCGCTCATGGCGGGTTCCTTGTGCGCTGAACAGAGAGGGCTATGTTAGCCTGGCTGCCCGCTGCTGGTAAGCGCTGTCGCCGCTAAGCGCGATCTTTCGCACAGCGACTGTGCAATCAGTGTCGTTGCATGCACCTTGCCGCAGAAACCCGCTGCTGTCTGTCAGAAATAACTGACAAACGCCTCGCTGTCGGGCGCAACCACGGTGGTATTGGCTTTCAGCTGCGGCGTACCGAGGTAGAGGAAACCCACAATCGCATCCTGTTCGCGGCAGCCAAAGGCGGCGCGTACCTGCGGATGATCGGTCCATGGCCCGCTGCGCCAGATGCCGTTAAAGCCCTGCGCGACGGCCGCCATTTGCATCGCCATCACCGCGCAGCCCGCGGACACGACCTGCTCCCAGCGCGGCACTTTGGCGGAGGCTTCGCAGTGCGCGACAACGGTAATGATCATCGGCGCGCGGAACGGCGACGTCCGGGCCTTCTCAATGGCTTTGTCATCCAGCTGGCTGTCGCGTGCGGCCTGCTCCAGCAGATGGCTGAAGCGTTCGCGCCCCTCATTTTCAATAATGATGAAGCGCCACGGCTGCAGCGTGCCATGATCCGGTGCGCGCATACCCGCGTGCAGAATATTCTGCAGCACCTCACCGGCCGGTGCCGGCTCGGTCAGACGCGACGCTGAACGACGGTTTACCAGTAATTCGAGTGCATCCATCTTGATTCTCCCGTGATTAACAAAGCGTGGGCTAATCCTGGCACAGCGCGATCTTTTGTAACAGTCTGGCGCGATTTCCTGCTGACTTTTCGCACGCTGCTCTTTAGGATGAACCCGACATCGGGGCAGACCGCATACCGGCTGCCCTGGCTACGTGAATATGGAGAGTTTATGCGCACATTGTGGCGAATTATTGCTGGCCTGTTCCGCTGGAGCTGGCGGGTGCTGAATTTTATCCGGGAATTTATCCTGAATCTGTTCCTGATTGTGTTAATTCTGGCCGGCGTCGGCATCTGGCTGCAGCTATCCAGCGCCAGCAGCAGTGAACCGGTGCAGCAGGGTGCGCTGAAAGTCGATCTGAGCGGCGTGCTGGTGGACAAACCGTCGGTCAGCAATCGTCTGAGCCGCATCAGCCGCCAGCTGCTGGGTGCCAGCAGCGATCGTTTGCAGGAAAATTCGTTGTTTGATGTGGTCGATGCCATTCGTCAGGCAAAGAGCGATAAAAATATCACCGGCATGGTGCTGGATCTGCGCGATTTTGCCGGCGGCGATCAGCCTTCGCTGCAGTACGTGGGTAAGGCGCTGCGCGAATTCCGCGACGCGGGCAAACCCATTTTTGCCCTCAGCGACAGCTATAGCCAGGCGCAATACTATCTCGCCAGCTACGCCACGAAGGTCTATCTGTCGCCGCAGGGCACGGTGGATCTGCACGGTTTCGCCACCAACGGCCTCTATTACAAATCCCTGCTGGATAAGCTGAAAGTCAGCTCACACGTGTTCCGTGTCGGCACCTATAAGTCCGCAGTTGAACCTTTCCTGCGTGATGATATGTCGCCGGAAGCGCGCGATGCTGATGGCCGCTGGGTCGGCCAGCTGTGGCAGAACTACCTCAACACGGTGTCCGCCAACCGGCAAATCACGCCGCAGCAGCTGTTCCCGGGGGCGGCGGGCATCATCAGCGGTCTGCAGGCCGTTCAGGGCGATACCGCTAAATATGCCCTGGATAACAAACTGGTGGATGTGCTGGATTCGCGCGCTGCCGCCGATCGCGAGCTGGTGAAAACCTTTGGCTGGGATAAAGCCAGCAATGACTACCGCAACGTCAGCATCTATGACTACAACGTCAAACAACCGACGCAGCAGGATGGCAACATTGCGGTGATTCTCGCCAGCGGCGCCATCATGGACGGCGAAGAGAGCGCCGGCAACGTCGGTGGCGACACCACCGCTGCGCAAATCCGTGACGCCCGCCTCGACGACAAAATCAAAGCCATTGTGCTGCGCGTCAACAGCCCGGGCGGCAGCGTAACGGCCTCTGAGGCCATTCGTGAAGAGCTGGCGGCGGCGCACGATGCCGGTAAGCCGGTGGTGGTGTCGATGGGCGGCATGGCGGCATCGGGCGGCTACTGGATCTCCACGCCGGCCGACTACATCGTTGCTGCGCCGAGCACCCTGACCGGGTCGATCGGCATCTTTGGCGTGATCAATACGGTGGAGAATAGCCTGAGCAGCATCGGTGTGCACAGCGATGGCGTTGCCACCTCGCCGCTGGCGGATGTGTCGACCACCAAAGCGCTGCCGACTGAAGTGCAGCAGCTGATGCAGCTGACCATTGAAAACGGTTATCGCAACTTTGTCGGTCTGGTCGCGGCGTCACGCCATAAAACGCCACAGCAGATTGATGCCATTGCGCAGGGTCACGTCTGGACCGGTAGCGATGCCAAAGCCAACGGGCTGGTGGATGCGCTGGGCGACTTCGACGATGCGGTGGCCAAAGCCGCCGAGCTGGCGAAGGTCGCGAAACCTGAACTGAGCTGGTATCAGGACGATCCGGGGATGATCGACCTGCTGCTTAACCAGATGAATGCGTCGGCGCAGGCCGTGCTGCCGGCCGCGCTGAAAGTGTGGCTGCCGGCACCGGTCAGCGAAGTGATGGGCGCGCTGCAGGCGCAGCCCGGCCTGATGAATAATCTCAACGATCCGCAAAACCGTTACGCGTTCTGCCTGACCTGCGGCAACGTACGCTAATCTTTACAGCCCGGCCGCTGGTCGGGCTGCTTTTCCCCGCTAATCCCCTTATACTGCGCGTTTTACGGCAAGTCTGAGTCCATTCATGCAAAAGAAAAATATCTATGTAGCCTACACGGGCGGGACCATCGGTATGCAACGCTCCGCGCAGGGTTACATTCCGGTCTCTGGCCATCTGCAGCAGCAGCTGGCGATGATGCCAGAGTTTCACCGTCCGGAAATGCCGGATTTCACCATCCACGAATACCATCCGCTGATTGACTCCTCGGATATGACGCCGCAGGACTGGCAGTCAATCGCAGACGACATCCAGCTGAACTACGATCGCTATGACGGTTTCGTCATTCTGCATGGCACCGATACCATGGCGTTCACCGCGTCGGCGCTGTCGTTCATGCTGGAGAACCTGGCCAAGCCGGTGATCGTCACCGGGTCGCAGATCCCGCTGGCCGAGTTGCGCTCAGACGGTCAGCAGAACCTGCTGAACTCGCTGTACGTCGCGGCTAACTATCCGATTAATGAAGTGGCGCTGTTCTTCAACAACACGCTATTCCGCGGTAACCGCACCACCAAAGCCCACGCCGACGGCTTTAATGCGTTTGCGTCACCGAACCTGTCGCCGCTGCTGGAAGCAGGCATCCATATTCGCCGTCTCAATACGCCACCAGCACCGCGCGGCAGCGGTGAGCTGATCGTCCATCCGATCACGCCTCAGCCGATTGGCGTGGTGACCATCTATCCAGGCATCTCTGCCGACGTGGTGCGCAATTTCCTGCGTCAGCCGGTGAAGGCGCTGATTCTGCGCTCTTACGGTGTGGGCAACGCGCCACAAAACGCCGAGTTTCTTGCCGAACTGCAGCAGGCCAGCGAGCGCGGCATTGTGGTGGTGAACCTGACGCAGTGCATGTCCGGCAAGGTCAACATGGGCGGTTACGCCACCGGCAACGCACTGGAACACGCCGGCGTGATCAGTGGTTTTGATCTGACCGTCGAGGCCACCCTGACTAAACTGCACTTTTTGTTAAGCCAGAACCTCACCAGCGCTGAAATTCGTGCCAAAATGCAGCAGAATTTACGTGGCGAACTGACCGAAGACTGATACGGAGCAAAATCCCATGAAGCGGGCATTGATAATCATCGATATTCAGAACGATTTTTGCCCCGGCGGCCCGATGGCCGTGCGTGAAGGTGACCAGACGGTTGCCGTTGCTAATCGCTATGCACGCGAATTCCACGCGCGCGGTGAATGCGTGGTGGCGTTGCAGGACTGGCATCCGGCCAATCACGGCAGCTTTGCCTCGGTCTCTGGCGAGCCGGTGTATACCCTCGGTGAACTGAATGGTCTGGCGCAGATCTGGTGGCCGGATCACGGCGTGCAGCACTCACAGGGCGCGGATTTCCATCCGGATCTCGATCGCAGTCTGATTGATGCGGTGTTCCATAAAGGCGGCGATGTGGATGTGGATAGCTACAGCGCCTTTTTCGATAACGGGCACCGCCGCAAAACCGAGCTCGACAGCTGGCTGCGCGAGCGCGGCATTACTCACCTGGTGATGCTGGGCCTGGCGACCGATTACTGCGTCAAGTACAGCGTGCTGGATGCGCTGGAACTGGGATATCACGTTGAGGTGGTGCAGGAAGGCTGCCGGGGCGTCAATCTCAATCCGGACGACAGCGAGATCGCGATCGCGCAGATGCAGGCGCAGGGTGCGGTCATTATCTGAAAATCAGGGCTGGAGCTCTCCAGCCCTGCAGCCGGTTAATGCAGGTTGATGCGCGTCACGTCGGACTCGATTCCCCACTCTTCCTTCAGCTGTTTTTTCGACTTCATCACCATCTCGCCGCCTTTACCGATGGTCATGTGCTGCGGTTCGTCGTTGTGCCGCGCCTGCCACAGCATCACCAGCTGCAGACAGTTATCTTTCTGATCCTGCGTCAGCGCCACGCCGTCTGGCCACTTGCCGGTTTCCACCGCGGTGGCGAGGCGCTCGTAGACTTCCGGCGTCATCGCCGCCAGCATTGCTTCCAGTTCCTGCTTCATGCTCAGCCCTCGTGCTGATTGCCCTGCTCGTCGGTAAAGTTCAGCGACGCTGAGTTGACACAATAGCGCTCACCGGTTGGCTGCGGGCCATCCGGGAAGACGTGGCCCAGATGGGCGTCGCAGTTACCGCAGCGGATTTCGACGCGGTGCATACCGTGCGAGTCATCTTCCAGATAGCGGATAGCTTCATCGTTATACGGCTGGTAAAAGCTCGGCCAGCCGCAGCCGGAGTCATACTTGGTTTCGGAGAGAAACAGCGGTGCGTTGCAGACCAGGCAGTGATAGATACCCTCCTGCTTGTTGTGCAACAGCGCGCCGGTGAAAGGCGGTTCGGTTCCACGATGCTGAGTGACGTAGCGCTGCATTTCCGACAGCTGGGCAATTTTTGCCTCGGGTGCGGTGTCTTTAGCCATTTTGAGTTCCGGAGTGTCATTCTGTAAAAATCGTCTAGTATTCTAACAAACGAACAACATCTTCCGGGTCTTTTTTCGTGCGGATGCTTTTGCCCCGACCAGCACTGCGCAATTTTGTGATGACGATCACTCTTTGCAACAGTCATCCCTTTTTAGTCTGCATTCGGCGTAAGATAGGTGCGCAATAAGGGCGCTGCGCAAGCGTTTGCGCACCCAATTATTCCTGGCGCTGGAATTGACCTGTCGCAACAATTGACACGATTCCGCTTGACGCCTGGTAAGGTTTTTGTAATTTTACAGCCAACCTTTTATTCACTAACAAATAGCTGGTGGAATATATGACTATCAAAGTAGGTATCAACGGTTTTGGCCGTATCGGTCGCATCGTTTTCCGTGCTGCTCAGCAGCGTTCTGACATCGAAATCGTCGCGATCAACGACCTGCTCGACGCCGATTACATGGCTTACATGCTGAAGTATGACTCTACACACGGTCGTTTCGACGGCACCGTAGAAGTGAAAGATGGCGCGCTGATCGTTAACGGTAAAAAAATCCGTGTTACCGCTGAGAAAGACCCGGCTAACCTGAAATGGGACGAAGTGGGCGTTGACGTTGTTGCTGAAGCAACCGGTATCTTCCTGACCGACGAAACCGCACGTAAACACATCACTGCCGGCGCGAAGAAAGTGGTTCTGACTGGCCCGTCTAAAGATGACACCCCAATGTTCGTTCGTGGTGCCAACTTCGACAAATATGCCGGCCAGGACATCGTGTCTAACGCTTCCTGCACCACCAACTGCCTGGCACCGCTGGCTAAAGTGATCAACGACAAGTTCGGTATCGTTGAAGGTCTGATGACCACTGTTCACGCCACCACCGCCACCCAGAAAACCGTTGATGGCCCGTCTCACAAAGACTGGCGCGGCGGCCGCGGTGCAGCACAGAACATTATCCCATCTTCAACTGGCGCAGCGAAAGCAGTAGGTAAAGTTCTGCCAGAGCTGAACGGTAAACTGACCGGTATGGCGTTCCGCGTACCGACGCCAAACGTGTCTGTGGTTGACCTGACCGTCCGTCTGGAAAAACCAGCGTCTTACAAAGACATCTGTGCAGCCATCAAAGCCGCTGCTGAAGGTGACATGAAAGACGTGCTGGGCTACATCGAAGACGACGTGGTTTCTACCGACTTCAACGGCGAAACCCTGACTTCCGTGTTCGACGCGAAAGCCGGTATCGCTCTGAACGACAACTTTGTGAAACTGGTTTCCTGGTACGATAACGAAACCGGTTACTCCAACAAGGTTCTGGATCTGATTGCACTGGTTGCTGCTAAGTAAGCTAACCGGCTAAACAGACAAGGGGTGACTTCGGTCGCCCCTTTTTTTTCGATTGGATGAGAGAAGGTCTGACAATGCACAATTCGCTCTTTAACTTGCCCGTGGTGACGCAGATCACCCCTTACCTGTCGCAGCGTCAGATGGGTGAATTATCGATTCTGGTGATCAGCCATCCGAAAGTGCGCGCCGCCATTGCCCTGCAGGGTGCGCACCTGCTGGCATGGCAACCGGCCGGTCAGCAGCCCGCCATCTGGCTCAGCGACAAGACGCCATTCGTCAGCGGAAAAGCCATTCGCGGCGGCGTGCCGGTCTGCTGGCCGTGGTTTGGTCCGGCAGGTGAACCTGCGCATGGCTTTGCCCGCAATCAGCCGTGGACGCTGACGGCGCATGATGAGAACGAAGATGCGGTCATGCTGACGTTCACGCTGGAAAGTAATGCACAAACGAAAAAACTGTGGCCGCACGACTTCACACTGCTGGCGCGCTTCCGCATTGCTGAACACTGTGAGATTGAGCTGGAAGCCTGGGGCGATTATGAAGCCACTGCCGCGCTGCACAGCTATTTTCAGGTGGCGGACATTGCGCAGGTTGAAGTCAGCGGGCTCGGCAACAGCTACATCGATAAGGTGCAGGACAGTGCCATCGGCAGCGCAGCGGACGGGAAACAAACTTATCCCGATCGGGTTGATCGCATTCATACCGCAGCGGAAGACTGCAGCGTGATCCACGATCGCGCCGGTAAACGCCAGATTGAAGTCTATCACCATTATCAAAGTGACGTTGTCACCTGGAATCCTGGCCCGGCACTGTCCTGCAGCATGGCCGATATGCCTAATGATGGTTATAAAACCATGGTATGCGTGGAGACGGCGCGGATTAGCAAACCGATGAAAAGTGCCGGAGAAACCCCTGCCCGCCTTGGCGTCACGCTGAGAATCCGCAATAAGTAATGCTGAACGGCGCGCACGCGCCGTTTACACCACATCCAGCGCCAGTTTATGCTGCGGCGGCGGAAAGGCGCGATCCAGCAGCGCCAGCTCATCGCTGGTCAGGGTGATATTCAGGGCCGCCGCATTCTCCTGCACGTGCGCCACGCTGCCCGCCTTGGGAATGGCCATTACGCCCGGCTGGCGAATCACCCAGCTCAACAGCAACTGAGCGATGCTGATGCCCTTCTGTTGTGCAATCTGCTGCAAAGTCGCATCGTCAAACAGCGCCTGACGCAGCCGTCCGGCCTGCGCCAGCGGACAGTAAGCCATGACGGGCGTATGGTGCTGCTGACAGAGCGGCAGTAAATCGAATTCAATACCGCGTGAAGCCAGATGGTATAGCACCTGATTAGTCGCGCAGCCCATCCCTCCGGCTTCACTCCACAGCTCCTGCAGATCGTCGCTATCAAAATTGGAGACGCCCCAGTGGCGGATTTTGCCCTGCTGCTGCAGCGTTTGCATGGCGCGCACGGTCTCTTCCAGCGGTACATTACCGCGCCAGTGCAGCAGATAAAGATCGAGATAGTCCGTCTGCAGACGGCGCAGACTGCGCTCACAGGCGTCAATCGCATCGACCTCACCGGCGTTCCACGGGTAAACTTTTGATACCAGCCAGGCTTGATCGCGCCGTCCGCGCAGCGCAGCGCCGACCACCTCTTCCGCGCCGCCTTCGGCATACATCTCAGCGGTATCGATCAGTTTCAGTCCGGCGTCCAGTCCAGCCTGCAGCGCAGCGATTTCCTGCGCCCGCTGTGCCGGATTTTCGCCCATATACCAGGTGCCCTGGCCGATAGCCGGTAACGGCGTATCGTCATTGAACTGAATTGTCTTCATCTCACCTCCCGTTGCGCCATTACAGGGCGCAATATTGGTGCAGGGTAACAAAAACGCCTCATTATGAGGCGTTCGTGCGGTCATCAGAAGCTGTAGCTGACGCCGGTCCACAGCGTAAACTGACCGTCTTTATCTACCATCGGACTGTCTTTAATTTCGCTGGCGAAACGGGTGTAACGGCCTGACAGGCTGGCGTTCCAGCTCTCGCTAATCTGGTAGCTGGCGTTCATCTCGACGTAAGGCGACCAGCTGTCGTCCGGGTGATAGCGATCAATGCCGGTACGCGCGCTTTCGTGGCCGGAAACGCCGTAGTAATAGCGGTTTTGGTTGGCACTGTTCCACATTGCGCCAATGCCCGGTGTCAGGCTGAACGCGCCGAAATCAAAGCGGTACAGGTAGGTCAGGTCCCAAATCATGCCGTTGCTGTTATTCAGCACATCGCCCAGCAGCGCGGTACGCACAATCCCCCAGTCAGCGACGTGACGATAAGTCGCGCCGGCCATCAGCGTCATGCGACGCTTGTCCAGCCCTTTCATATCGCCCAGATCGTTATCTTTCGGGTCATACTGCTGCGGCGAGCCCAGCAGCGTTAACGACAGCTGATTTTGCGGGTCTTTCCACAGGTAATAACCGCCCTGCAGGCTGCGGAACCAAAAGTTTTCCCCCTCATAATTGATGACCGGGATCGGCAGATATCGGTCCTGGCCGCCGCGGTACGGCGACTGGGCATAAATAACCGAAGCCCCAAGTGACACGGGTTCAGCGTAAGTGCTGAACGCCGCAAAATAGCAAGGACACATCAGAGCAAGCGCTTTAAGTTTGAAATGGTTCACAATTTATTCATTCCATTAATATAACAATCACACGCAGAGTCTAACCAAATTTTGCCACTGGTTTAACTTTTAATGTTGATTTCCTTTTTATCCTGTCAAAAGCGTCTGAGACGCAGCGCACCTGTTGCCGCAAGGGCGTGACGCCCTTAGCGCTTATGAGACTTTGTTATTGATATATCGCTAAATAAGGAGAAAAGACGGAGCAATTTTTCTGATTGCCTTCTACAGTAAAAGTAAGACGAGAATTTTTTGTACGAGCAGAGTAACCATAAGAATTGTGAATCCCGATAAAAAATCGTCAGGTTGGCATAAGGGTTGCTGTACTCAATAAAGAATATCTTCCGGGAGCTGCAAGAGCATCTTATTACGCTCCTTTACCTGTGCTAAAAACGAAAGGACGGGCATCGCTATGAATATATTCGATCACTATCGTCAGCGTTATGAAGCTGCCAAGGACGAAGAGTTCACACTGCAGGAATTCCTCACCATCTGTAAGCAGGATCGCAGTGCATACGCCAACGCGGCAGAACGACTATTGATGGCCATCGGTGAGCCTGTGATGGTCGATACTGCCCAGGAGCCTCGCCTTTCCCGTATCTTCTCGAACCGCGTCATCGGACGCTATCCGGCCTTTGAAGAGTTTTACGGTATGGAGGAAGCGATTGAGCAGATCGTCTCCTACCTGAAACACGCCGCGCAGGGGCTGGAGGAGAAGAAACAGATTCTGTATCTGCTCGGCCCGGTGGGCGGCGGTAAATCCTCGCTGGCCGAACGGCTTAAAGCGTTGATGCAGCGCGTGCCGATCTATGTGCTGAGTGCCGACGGTGAACGCAGCCCGGTCAATGACCATCCGCTGTGCCTGTTTAATCCGCAGGAAGACGCCAATATTCTGGAAAAAGAGTACGGCGTGCCGCGGCGTTACCTTGGCACCATCATGTCGCCGTGGGCGGCAAAACGGTTGCATGACTTTGGCGGCGACATCACCCGCTTCAAAGTGGTGAAAGTGTGGCCGTCGATTCTGGAACAGCTGGCTATCGCCAAAACCGAACCGGGTGATGAGAACAACCAGGATATTTCAGCGCTGGTGGGTAAAGTGGATATCCGTAAGCTGGAAAACCACGCGCAGAACGATCCGGATGCCTACGGCTATTCGGGTGCGCTGTGCCGCGCTAACCAGGGCATCATGGAATTCGTGGAGATGTTTAAAGCACCCATTAAAGTGCTGCATCCGCTGCTGACCGCCACTCAGGAAGGTAACTATAACGGTACCGAAGGGATTTCCGCCCTGCCGTTTAACGGCATTATTCTGGCGCACTCCAACGAATCAGAGTGGGTGACATTCCGTAACAACAAGAACAACGAAGCTTTCCTTGACCGTGTGTACATCGTGAAGGTGCCTTACTGCCTGCGCGTGTCCGAGGAGATCAAAATTTATGAAAAACTGCTCAACCACAGTGAGCTGACCACCGCGCCATGCGCACCCGGCACACTGGAAACGCTGGCACGTTTCTCGATTCTGTCGCGCCTGAAAGAGCCAGAAAACTCCAGCATCTACTCGAAGATGCGCGTCTATGACGGTGAAAGCCTGAAAGACACTGATCCGAAAGCGAAATCGTGGCAGGAGTATCACGATTACGCCGGTGTGGATGAAGGCATGAACGGCCTGTCGACCCGCTTCGCGTTTAAAATTCTGTCACGCGTGTTTAACTTCGACCATGCCGAAGTAGCGGCTAACCCGGTGCACCTGTTTTACGTGCTGGAACAGCAGATCGAGCGCGAGCAGTTCCCGCAGGATCAGGCGGAGAAGTATCTGGAACACCTGAAAGGCTATCTGATTCCGAAATATGCGGAGTTCATTGGCAAAGAGATTCAGACCGCTTACCTCGAATCCTATTCGGAGTATGGTCAGAACATCTTTGACCGCTACGTCACTTACGCGGATTTCTGGATTCAGGATCAGGAGTATCGCGATCCGGATACCGGCCAGCTGTTCGATCGTGAATCACTCAACGCCGAGCTGGAAAAGATCGAGAAACCTGCCGGGATCAGTAATCCGAAAGATTTCCGTAACGAGATTGTTAACTTTGTGCTGCGCGCACGGGCGCAGAATAACGGACGCAATCCAAACTGGACCAGCTACGAAAAACTGCGCACGGTGATCGAGAAGAAAATGTTCTCCAACACCGAGGAGTTGCTGCCGGTGATTTCGTTCAACACCAAAACATCGACGGATGAACAGAAAAAACACGACGATTTTGTCGATCGCATGATGGAAAAAGGCTATACCCGCAAGCAGGTGCGTCTGCTGTGCGAATGGTATCTGCGCGTGCGCAAATCGTCATAATCGACAGAGGTAAGCTACGCGGCGTTCACATGCCGTCTGAGGAGGCCGGACCCGTTCCGGCCTGGCTTACAGCGTAGTTTGGGGGAATTTATGGCCTATTTCATCGATCGGCGTCTTAACGGCAAGAATAAAAGTGCGGTCAACCGGCAGCGCTTTTTGCGCCGTTATAAGTCGCAAATCAAACAGTCGATCTCCGAGGCCATCAACAAGCGTTCGGTCACCGACGTGGAGAGTGGCGAATCGGTGTCGATTCCTGTTGACGACATCAACGAGCCGATTTTCCATCAGGGGCGCGGCGGCAGTCGTCATCGCGTGCATCCGGGGAACGACCACTTTGTGCAAAACGACCGCATTGAGCGGCCGCAGGGCGGCGGTGGTGGCGGCAGCGGTCAGGGTAATGCCAGCCAGGACGGAGAAGGTCAGGACGAGTTTGTGTTTCAGATATCGAAGGATGAGTACCTCGATCTGCTGTTTGAAGACTTAGCGCTGCCTAACCTGCGCAAAAATCAGCATCGCCAGCTCAATGAGTACAAAACTCACCGCGCGGGCTTCACCTCGAATGGCGTGCCGGCCAATATCAGCGTGGTGCGCTCGCTGCAAAACTCGCTGGCGCGAAGAACCGCCATGACCGCAGGCAAGCGTCGTATGCTGCACGAACTTGAAGCCACACTGAGCGAAGTCGAAAACAGCGAGCCGGCGCAACTGCTGGAAGAGGAGCGGCTGCGTAAAGAGATTGCGGAACTGCGGGCGCGCATTGAGCGCGTGCCGTTTATCGACACCTTTGACCTGCGTTACAAGAATTTCGAGAAGCGGCCTGAACCGTCCAGCCAGGCGGTAATGTTCTGCTTAATGGACGTTTCCGGCTCGATGGACCAGGCGACCAAGGATATGGCGAAACGCTTTTATATCCTGCTCTATCTGTTCCTCAGCCGGACTTACAAAAACGTCGATGTGGTGTATATCCGTCACCATACTCAGGCGAAAGAAGTCGATGAACAGGAGTTCTTCTACTCTCAGGAGACCGGCGGCACTATCGTCTCCAGCGCGCTTAAGCTGATGGACGAAGTGGTGAAAGAGCGTTATGACCCGTCGCAGTGGAATATCTATGCGGCGCAGGCCTCGGACGGCGATAACTGGGCGGATGACTCACCGTTGTGTCATGAAATTCTGGCGAAGCATATTCTGCCGGTGGTGCGCTACTACAGCTACATTGAGATTACCCGACGGGCGCACCAAACCCTGTGGCGCGAGTATGAGCATCTGCAGGCGATGTTTGATAACTTTGCCATTCAGCACATCCGCGAGCCGGAAGACATCTACCCGGTATTTCGTGAGCTTTTCCACAAACAGGTCGCTGAAGCCTGAGTTTACCAGCCGGTCACCGACCGGCTTTTTCTTTACCCCGCCCGGCTTAACCCCTCTGAAAACCCTGCTGTTTTTCTGTGCGGATTTAACCTTCTATGGGATAGCACGCCACAGAATGAAAAAATGTGCAATTAACCGCTGACAAGCTATTGATAAGGCATTATCTTTTCACCTTGTCTGTGTGAATTGCCCGCAATTTGCTTTTTTATGCCCCGCCGCAGGAGAACGCCGTTGAATGCCAGCATGATTTACAGTTTGTTCATTATTGGTTCCGTGCTGGTCGCAGCAAGTATTCTGCTGAGTTCCTTCTCGTCGCGTCTCGGTATCCCGATTCTGGTGATCTTCCTGGCGCTGGGGATGCTGACCGGCGTGGACGGCATCGGCGGTATTGCCTTTGATAACTATCCGGTGGCCTATCTGGTGTCCAACCTGGCGCTGGCCATCATTCTGCTCGACGGCGGCATGCGCACCAAGGCCAGCTCGTTCAAGGTGGCGCTTGGTCCGGCGCTGTCGCTGGCCACCGTTGGCGTGATGATTACCGCCGGCCTCACCGGTCTGGCTGCCGCCTGGCTGTTTAAGCTCGATCTGATGCAGGGCTTCCTGATTGGCGCCATTATCGGCTCGACCGACGCCGCAGCGGTGTTTTCACTGCTGGGCGACAAAGGGCTTAACGAGCGTGTCAGTTCCACGCTGGAGATTGAATCAGGCAGTAACGATCCGATGGCGGTGTTTCTTACCATTACGCTGATCGACATGATCCAGCAGGGGCAGAGCGGTCTGAGCTGGATGTTTGTGGTGCATCTGGTGCAGCAGTTCGGCCTGGGCATTGTGCTCGGACTGGGCGGCGGTTGGGCGCTGCAGCAACTGATCAACCGCATCAGCCTGGCGCAAGGGCTCTATCCGCTGCTGGCGCTGAGCGGCGGCATCATTGTGTTTGCCCTGACCACGGTGATGGAAGGCAGCGGCATCCTGGCGGTCTATCTGTGTGGTTTCCTGCTGGGCAACAGCCCGATTCGTAACCGCCACGGCATTCTGCAAACTTTCGACGGCATGGCCTGGCTGAGCCAGATTGGTATGTTTATCGTGCTTGGCCTGCTGGTGACGCCGTCTGATCTGTGGCATATCGCGCTGCCGGCGATGATTCTCTCGCTGTGGCTGATTCTGGTGGCGCGTCCGCTGTCGATTCTGGTCGGGCTGCTGCCGTTTAAAGGCTTTACCGGACGTGAACGCATCTTTATCAGCTGGGTAGGCCTGCGCGGTGCGGTGCCGATTATCCTCGCGGTGTTCCCGATGATGGCCGGGCTGGAGAATTCAAAACTCTACTTCAATATCGCCTTCTTCGTGGTACTGGTATCTCTGATGCTGCAGGGCACGTCGCTGGGCTATGCCGCTAAACGGGCTAAGGTAGTGGTACCGCCGACCGCGTCACCCATCAGCCGCGTCGGGCTGGATATCCATCCGGAAAATCCGTGGGAGCAGTTTGTTTATCAGCTCAGCGCCGACAAATGGTGCGTCGGCGCCGCGCTGCGCGATTTACAAATGCCGCGCGAAACGCGTATTGCCGCCCTGTTCCGCGATAACGCGCTGATGCACCCCAACGGCAATACGCGTCTGAAAGAGGGTGACGTGCTGTGCGTTATTGGCCGCGAGCGCGACCTGCCGGCGCTGGGCAAAATGTTCAGCCAGACGCCGCCGGTGGCGCTGGATCAGCGCTTCTTTGGTGACTTTATCCTTGATGCCGAGGCGCGCCTGCGCGATGTCGCGCAGATCTATGGCCTGGAGCTTGATGAAGAGACTAACGATCAGCAGTCGCTCGGCCAGTTGATTATGGGTCTGCTCGGCAGCACGCCGGTGGTGGGAGATCAGGTCGAGTGGAACCAGCTGACGTGGACGGTGGCGGAAAAAGAGGATAACCAAATCGTCAAAATCGGGGTACGCGTGCGGGAAGAGAAGGAATAATCCGAGGCCGTATCGCTCGTAAACTGCGTGTCAGCGTCTATGATCACTATTCCACCCAGCAAACGGGAGAAGATGATGGGACACGTGGTGAAGATTGGTCGTTACGAGATCGTCGATGCAGTAATGGATGTGGAGAAGCTGGATACCGTCGGCATCCCCTGCCATACCAACCCCGGCCTGAGTTATCAGCTCGACGGCTGGGATCATGAAACCAGCGTACCGGCGTGGATTGATGGCGAACCGGTCGATCTGCAGATCGGCCACTATGACAAGCAGCAAGACCGCTGGGTATTGAAAAAACCGGCCTGATATTTTCCTCACCGCCATTCACTTTGACTGGCGGTCATTCCGAAAAGTAGTCTTAAAATAGTCTGTTATTTCATGGCACCTTTTACTTTTAATATTATTTTTCAACAGATTAGGTAGTCCGTACTTTAATCAAATATTGTTTTTTCAGACTCTTTCCATATTAACTCTGTCAAATAACTCCTGCATACTCTTAAACGTTGCTGCAGCTTTTCGTGACGTAAATCACGTCTCAAACGGCCCTTTCCATGCAGCGCTTATGGCAGCACTGACTCATATCTCGCTGAATATTATTTTATTTCTGCTTTCAGCGGACGACTCCTGAGCGCGTACTTGATTCTGGTCAGGCCATCTTTTACTTAAGAAAAGAGAGCAGGTTTTATGGCAAGTACATTGGTAATGAACGATGCAACCCGCTCGTGGAGCGGACTGCGCAAAAATCTCATCGCGAAAGTGGCACTCAGCTTTTCGGATTTAATTGCACTGAACCTGGCATTATTTTTATCCGCGGCCACCGTCCAGGGTATTTGGGGAGAACTGGACAGTTTTATTCCGCCGCAGCAAATTGAATACCGCTTTGTCGCACAGTTAGGTCTGTCAGTGCTGTGCACAGCCTGGTTCTGGGTGCGTATGCGCCACTATACCTACCGCAAACCGTTCTGGTTTGAGCTGAAAGAAATTGTCAAAACGCTGTTTGTGTTTTCGCTGCTGGATCTGGCGCTGATTGCCTTTTCCAAATGGGACTTCTCGCGCATGGTGTGGGTGTTTAGCTGGACCTATGCCCTGCTGCTGCTGCCGCTGATGCGCGCCGGCGTGAAGCGTGCCATCAATCGCGCTGGCCAGTGGCAGAAAGAGACCATTATCATCGGCTCCGGTAAAAACGCCATGGAAGCCTACGCAGCGCTGCAGAGCGAGGAGATTCTGGGCTATAACGTGCAGGCGTTTATCTCGCTGGATGATGAGCCTCACCAGGAAAGTGTTAACGGCGTGCCGGTTATTACCTGGAAAGACATCAACTGGCAAACCATGGACCGTGACAACACGCAATTTATCGTCGCCACCGAATTTGAACAGCAGGTGGTGCGCGATAAATGGCTGAAGTTTCTGTCCAAGATGAAATGCCGCTCAATTTCGGTTATCCCTACGCTGCGCGGTGTGCCGCTGTATGGCACCGATATGTCGTTTATCTTCAGCCATGAAGTGATGATCCTGCGCGTCAGTAACAACCTGGCGAAACGCTCCTCGCGTTTCCTCAAGCGCACTTTCGACGTGGTGGTTGCCTCACTGCTGCTGCTGTTTCTTGCCCCGGTGTTCGGTCTGCTGTGCTGGATGGTGAAGCGCGATGGCGGTAACGCTATTTACGGCCACGAGCGCGTCGGTCAGGATGGCGTGAAGTTTAAGTGCCTGAAGTTCCGTTCAATGGTGACCAACTCGCAGGAAGTGCTGCAGAATCTGCTGGCCACCAGTGCCGAAGCGCGCGCTGAGTGGGATCGTGATTTCAAACTGAAGAACGATCCGCGCATCACCAAAATCGGTGGCTTCCTGCGGAAAACCAGCCTGGATGAACTGCCCCAGCTGTGGAACGTGATTCGCGGCGAAATGAGTCTGGTGGGACCGCGTCCGGTGATTGAAGCTGAGCTGGAACGCTACGCGGGCGATGTCGACTACTATCTGATGGCCAAACCGGGCATGACCGGCTTGTGGCAGGTCAGCGGGCGTAACGATATCGACTACGACACGCGCGTCTATTTTGACTCCTGGTACGTGAAGAACTGGGCGCTGTGGACCGACATCGCCATTCTGTTCAAAACCGCTGGCGTGGTGCTGCGCCGCGACGGTGCTTACTGATACCCTCGACGCGATGTCTGCGCCGTCCCGGCAGACATCGCCTTTTCGTTTTAGCCCTTTCTTTTTGGCCGCAGACTCATTACCCTTCTCGCCTGTTTAACAGGACGTTACTGGTTCGTAATGCAAAAGTTTACCCTACTCCTTTTGAGCCTGGTGCTGCTGGCACCGCTGGGCATTGATCTCTACCTCCCCACGCTGCCGCAGATTGCCGACGGTCTTCATAGCCCGGTCAGTCTGATCCAGACCACCATTCCGCTGTTTTTGCTGGTGATGGGTATCGGTCAGCTGGTTACTGGTCCGCTGGTGGATAATTTTGGCCGTAAGCCGATCGCGCTGATCGGCCTCGCGCTCTACATCATCGGCAGCGCAGTGGCTGCAACCGCCACCGTCTGGCCGGTGTTCTTCCTGGCGCGCCTGATTCAGGGCTGCGCGGTATGCTGTAGCGCGGTGGTGGCATTTAGCGGCGTGCGCGATCGGCTGAGCGGCGATGCCGCGGCGCGCGCTTATGGTTTCCTCAATGGCGCGCTGAACATCGTGCCGGCGCTGGCACCGCTGCTCGGCGGTATTCTGGCGGAAGCCTATGGCTGGCGTGCGCCCTTCTGGTTCCTGTGCGGCTATGCGCTGGTGATTGGCGTCATTGTGGTGGTCGCACTGCCGGAAACGCGTCCGGCGGACACGCTGCGCGTTAAAGGGCTGCCGCTGGCGCAGTATGCTGCCATCGCCCGGCAGCCGCGCTTTCTCGCTTTCGCCTTTGCCAACGCGGGCGCGCTCGGCATGGTGCTGACCTACGTTTCGCTGGCGCCGCACGTGTTGATGACCGAAGGTGGCCTGACGCCGCTGCAGTTTTCCTTTGCCTTTGGCGCCAACGGTTTCTGGATCATGCTGGTCAGCGCCTTTGTTAATAAAACCATTCGCAAGGCGGGCCGGCCATTTTGTCTCGCCATGGGGTTTGTCACCATGCTGCTCGGTGCGCTGCTGCTGGTGGCGGGGATGACGCTGTTACCTGCGGCCTGGCAGACGCACTGGTCGCTGTACATGATTCCGGTGGCGATCTCGGTAGCCGGCCTGGCCTTCACCGTCGGTCCGGCCACCAGCTATGCGCTGGAGCCGTATCAGCAGCAGGCGGGTGTGGCAGCGGCGCTGCAGGGATTTATCCAGATGGCGGGCGGTGCAGGTGGCAGCCTGGCGATGGTGGCGCTGCCGGTGGCGGAGAAATCAGCGTTAGCGCTGATGATGCTGGTGGGTGCAGCGCTGGCGCTGATCGCCTGGCGCTGCAGTAAGAACATGCGTGGTACAGTGACGGCGCTTAACTAAGCGTGACCGGGACGCGCGGCGCGAGTGCACACATCAGCTCGTAGCCTACCGTTCCGGCGGCTTTCGCTACCTCATCAATTTTCACCTCGTTGCCCCACAGCTCCACGCGCGAACCGATACCCGCCTGCGGGCAGGGTTCGAGGTCAATCATCATCATGTCCATCGAGATCGCCCCAAGCGTTTGCGTGCGGATGCCATCAACGCTGACCGGCGTACCGGTCGGCGCATGGCGCGGATAGCCGTCAGCATAGCCACAGGCCACAATACCGATACGCTGTGGCGCGGCCGCGTGGTAGCGATAACCGTAGCCAACACCCTCGCCGGCACCGATCTGCTGTACGCCAATAATTTCACTGCTGAGCGTCATTACCGGCTGCAGACCGGTACTGGCGATATCCTGCCAGTCGCCGCTCGGTGACGCGCCGTAGAGAATAATGCCGGGCCGCACCCAGTCAAAATGCGCCTGCGGATGCCACAGCGTGGTCGCTGAGTTGGCAAGCGAACGCGGACAGTTCAGCCCTTCCGCCGCCTGTTCGACGCGCTGCATCGGTTCCACCAGCCCCTGCGGGTTTTCCGCATCGGCAAAGTGCGCCATCAGCGTCATTTCCCCCACGCTGGGCAACGCACGCAGCTTGTGCCAGGCCGCCTGCGCCTGTTCCGGACGAAAACCGAGACGGTTCATGCCGCTGTTGATCTTCAGATAAACATCGACTGGCGCCGACAGCTGCGCCTTCGCCAGCGCCTGAATCTGCCAGTTACTATGTACGCTGGTGGTCAGGCGATAGCGATCGATCAGCGTCAGGTCATCGGCGTGAAAGAAGCCTTCCAGCAGCAGAATTGGCTTTTTCCAGCCCTGCTCGCGCAGCAGGATCGCCTCTTCCATATTCAGCAGCGCGAAACCGTCGGTCTCCGCCAGACTCTGCCATACGCGGGCAATGCCGTGGCCGTAGGCATTGGCCTTCACCACCGACCAGACGCGCGCGTGCGGTGCCGCCTGACGCACAATCGCCAGATTGTGGCGCAGCGCCTGTTGATTAATGGTGGCACCCGTAGGACGTGACATGTTTTTACTCTCCCTGAAGTATCAGCGCGTCGCGCTGGCATTACGCAGCGGCGATGCCGGGGCCGCAAAGCCCGGCAGATAACGCAGCACCGACAAGTCGTCGGCGGCGATGGCCGGTTTACGTCCCGAAATCAGATCGGCCAGCAACTGGCCGGAACCACAGGCCATCGTCCAGCCCAGCGTACCGTGCCCGGTGTTCAGCCAGAGATTGGTCAGCGGCGTGCGCCCGACAATTGGCGTGCCATCTGGCGTCATCGGGCGCAGTCCGGTCCAGAAGGTAGCCTGTTCAACATACCCGCCTTCAGGATAGAGATCGCGGACCACCATCTCCAGCGTTTCACGTCGTGCCGGCAACAGTTTGGTGTTAAAACCAACGATTTCGGCCATGCCACCGACGCGAATGCGGTCATCAAAGCGTGTTACCGCCACTTTATAGGTTTCATCCAGAATGGTGGAGACCGGCGCGCCCTGCGGATCTTTGATCGGGATAGTCAGGGAATAGCCTTTCAGCGGATAGACCGGAATCGACACGATGTCTTTCAGCAGCGCCGTGGAGTAAGAGCCAAACGCCACGACGTAAGCATCGGCTTTGATGACCTCATCGCCGCACTTCACGCCATAGATGCGATTGCCTTCGCGCAACAGTTGATCCACCGACGTGTCATAACGGAAAGTGACGCCGGCTGCGGCTGCCATCGCCGCCAGACGCTGGGTAAACAGCTGGCAGTCACCGGTTTCGTCATTCGGCAGGCGCAGGCCGCCGGTCAGCTTGTGCGCGGTACCCGCCAGCGCCGGCTCCACGCTGTGCAGCTGATGCGCTTCCAGCAGCTCATAGGGCACCCCCGCTTCACGCAGTACCGCGATGTCTTTGCTGGCGCTGTCAAACTGTTGCTGCGTGCGGAACAGCTGCAAAGTGCCGCCCTGGCGCCCTTCATAGGCGATACCGGTGCTGCTGCGCAGTGCCTTCAGGCAGTCGCGGCTGTATTCGGCGATACGCACCATACGGCCCTTGTTTTCCTGGTAGTGACGCATGTCGCAGTTGCGTAGCATGTTCCACATCCACTCCAGCTGGAATTTGCTGCCGTCGAGTCGCACTGCCAGCGGCGCATGCTTCTGAAACATCCACTTTACCGCCTTAAGCGGTACACCGGGCGCCGCCCAGGGTGCCGCATAGCCGGGCGAAATTTGCCCGGCATTGCCGGCACTGGTTTCCAGCGCCGCGCCGGGCTGGCGATCGATTACGGTGACGTCATGCCCCGCCTGCGCCAGATACCACGCACTGGCTACCCCTACGACACCACTACCCAGAATGACTACGCGCATAAGCCCCTCATCGCGAAAAGCATAATTAACTGGTATCACCATCGGGTTTAGCATAACCCGATGGCTGAACTGATATTACATTCGACCCTTTCATTTCACATGTTTTTCACTTAACTGCACACTGAAATCATGCGGTCGCGCCAAAATCAGAGTTTTTTGTGCCTTAAAAGCGTTAACCAGCGAATTATTATGCGAAAGGCAGAGCATCTCACTTTTTTCAGGAGAAAGCGCCGCAGTCATATCGCGCGCTTATAAACAGGATTTAATGCTGCAATTTATCACTCAGATAACACATAACCTTATTAGCTACCAAAGCACGCCTATTATGATGATTTTGTACCAAAAGAATTCGATTGAGTTCCCGCATCGGATAAGCGACAGTGGACTATCATTGAAGTGTTCGCTCAGTTTTTTTGGGCTGTCTTTCTCAGGATGAAGCCTTAAACGATCGTGACAGGTGACACTCTGTTGCCTGCCGCTTGCAAAACAGAGGTGCGCTATGACGACAATGTTTGACGAGCCAACCCGCAACAGCAAACGACTCAGTGACGGTCCCGACTGGACCTTTGAGCTGCTTGATGTCTACCTGGCGGAGATCGACCGCGTGGCCAAAAGCTATGGGCTCGATACCTACCCGCACCAAATCGAAGTGATCACCTCCGAGCAGATGATGGATGCGTACTCCAGCGTGGGGATGCCCATCAATTATGCCCACTGGTCGTTCGGCAAGAAGTTCATCGAAACCGAGCAGCGCTATAAACATGGTCAGCAGGGACTGGCGTATGAAATCGTCATTAACTCGAATCCCTGTATCGCTTACCTGATGGAAGAGAACACCATGACCATGCAGGCGCTGGTGATGGCGCACGCCTGCTATGGCCACAACTCTTTCTTCAAAAACAACTACCTGTTCCGCAGCTGGACCGATGCCAGCTCAATTGTCGATTATCTGCTGTTCGCGCGTAACTACATCTCTGATTGCGAAGAGCGTTATGGCGTGGAAGAGGTCGAGCGACTGCTGGACTCCTGTCATGCGCTGATGAACTATGGCGTCGATCGCTATAAACGCCCGCAAAAGATTTCGCTGCAGGAAGAGAAAGCGCGGCAGAAAAGCCGGGAAGAGTATCTGCAGAGCCAGGTCAATACGCTGTGGCGCACCCTGCCACGCAAAGAGAAAGAGTTTACTCAGGTCGAGGCGGCGCGCTATCCCTCTGAGCCGCAGGAAAACCTGCTGTACTTTATGGAAAAGAACGCGCCACTGCTGGAGTCGTGGCAGCGTGAAGTGCTGCGCATTGTGCGTAAAGTCAGCCAGTATTTTTACCCGCAGAAACAGACCCAGGTGATGAATGAAGGCTGGGCGACCTTCTGGCACTACACCATTCTGAATCACCTGTACGATGAGGGCAAAGTGTCGGAGCGCTTTATGATGGAGTTCCTGCACAGCCATACCAACGTGGTGTATCAGCCGCCGTATAACAGCCAGTGGTATAACGGTATCAACCCGTATGCGCTGGGCTTTGCCATGTTCCAGGACATCAAGCGCATCTGTCAGTCGCCAACTGAGGAAGATCGCTACTGGTTCCCGGACATCGCCGGCTCCGACTGGCTTAAGACGCTGCATTTCGCCATGCGCGAGTTTAAAGACGAGAGTTTTATCAGCCAGTTCCTGTCGCCGAAAGTGATGCGGGATTTCCGTCTGTTTACGGTAATGGACGACGATCGTAATAACTATCTTGAGATTGCCGCCATTCATGATGAGGCGGGATATCGCGCGATTCGTCAGCAGCTGTCAGCGCAGTACAATCTGAGCAATCTGGAGCCGAATATTCAGGTGTACAACGTTGACCTGCGCGGTGACCGTTCTCTGACGCTACGCTATGTGCCGCAGCAGCGCGCCCCGCTCGATAAGAGCCGTCGCGATGTGCTGAAGCATGTGCATCGGCTGTGGGGTTTTGATGTCAATCTGGAACAGCAGAACGAAGATGGCAGCGTGGAGCTGCTGGATCGCTGTCCGGCGCGCGGACCGGCGCTTTAAACAAAATCTCCATGCTCAGGGACGAGCATTTATCATCCTGCGTTGTAAGCCCCTAATCTCACAGATAATCCTGCACCAACTTCACAGACAGTCAGTATCCGCTGATGCGGCGGGCTATTCGCAGCGCTGAGGCTTTTACGTTGCGCCAGGAGATTCCCGCGGGGAGGCGGGAATCAGGCCGGGCCGGTCAGGAAGACCGATACCGGCCGGTCCGTCAGGCGCAACGTGAACGCCGAAGGTACCGCGTAAGCGGCGCGAGGAGCAGCCCGGCAGCAGCGGATACTGGCTGTCCGGGACAGGAGCCCGCCAAACCTTAGTGCGCTGTTAGCGCTTACTGCTCAAATCATCCGGCATGCTTTTCTGCATACTGTGCCAGATTTCACCGCTGCGGCGGCCGTAGTTACGCACGCTGTCGACGATCTGATCCTGCGTCGGCTGTTTGCCACACAGATCCGCCAGCTGACGATAAAAGTTACGCGCCAGTTCACGCGCTTCCGGATTTGAGAAGTAATGGCGGCCAACGCGGGTGTACAGCCCTTTCAGACCGTTGAGAATCAGGCCGTAAATCGGGTTGCCGGAAGCAAAGGCCAGGCCGCGAAATACGCGGTAATCCAGCTCGGTATAGGCTTCAGCCTGATCTTCCTCGCTCAGCGCACTCTCCAGCACTTCACGCGCCTTATCCGGATGATGGCGCAGCGCGCGACTGATAAAGATCGACGCGATATTGGTGCGCACTGACAGCAGGTTATCAATTAACTGCGGCACACTGTCGTGGTCAAGACGGGCGAGCGTTTCGAGGATATTAAGACCAGACGTTTCCCAGAAATCATTGACGCGGGTGGGTTTACCATGCTGAATGGTCAGCCAGCCATCACGAGCCAGCCGCTGCAGCACTTCACGCAGAGTGGTGCGGGTCACGCCGATCAGTTCAGAAAGCTCACGTTCGGCAGGAAGAATCGATCCCGGCGGAAAACGGCTGTTCCAGATGCTTTCAATTATGTACTCTTCAGCGAATCCTGCAGGGCTCTGTGCCTTAATCACCATAGCATTTATTTCTCGTTGCTTTCTTTGTCGTAATGGCACTCATCATACCAGAGGGGTCATAGCGGAAATAGCCTGCCAGCGGATTAAAAGCGCGCGCTGGCGCAAAATTCGGCAGCTGCGCAGCGAAAAAAGCCGTGGGTTACGCTGCGCTTGCGTGGGCGCTTTTGATGCCGTGTGCTAAAAGCCACGATTTTTTGGCGTGGATCAGGGATAAGTCATTTTTATACATGATTTTTTCCCCCTGCCTGGCTGGCACGGGTACGCTTTTGGTTTACACTGCGATGCATTAACGGCTACGGGAAAAGCAATATGTTGCGATACTTGAATCAATGCTCACGCGGACGCGGTGCCTGGTTATTAATGGCCCTGACCGCCCTGGTTTTTGAACTGGTTGCGCTGTTCTTTCAGCACGTGATGGGACTGCAACCCTGCGTAATGTGTATCTATGAGCGTTGTGCGCTGTTTGGCGTCATGGGCGCCGGCCTGGTGGGTGCAATTGCGCCTAAAACGCCGCTGCGCTGGGCAGCCATCGCCATCTGGCTCTACAGCGCTTATGAAGGGGTACGCCTCTCTTATGAGCACACCATGATTCAGCTGCATCCCAACCCGTTTGTGACCTGCGATTTTGCTGCTCGCTTCCCGAGCTGGCTGCCGCTGGATAAATGGCTGCCGGCGGTATTTGTCGCCAGCGGTGACTGCGCCGAACGCGGATGGACTTTCCTGACCTGGAGCATGCCGCAGTGGATGATCGTGATTTTTGCCGCTTATCTACTGGTGGGCATTCTGGTATTGATTGCGCAACCGTTCAAAGCAAAACGTCGCGATCTGTTTGGTCGCTGAGTCCCAGTCAAACTAAGTCTCAGACAAAACAGGCAGCCGCGGCTGCCTGTTGCATTATCAGCCGTTACGATCCGGCCGGTCTATAATGTGTTCTTCCCAGTCGCGCACTTCACTCTCGCGCACCGCGATGTATCGCACCGAAATACGCTGAGCATGCATCGCCTTCTTCGACCCGGCAATCAGCGGGTGCCACGCCGGCAGCGTTTTGCCCTCCCCCAACAGCCGGTAAGCGCAGGTGCGCGGTAGCCAGTTAAAGGTGGTGAGATTCTCTCGCGTCAGCTTGATGCAATCTTCTTCGTACTCGAAGCGACGCTCATAATTGCGGCACTGACAGGTCTTGATGTTGAGCTGATTGCAGGCAACGTTGGTGAAGTAAATCTCATCGGTATCCGCATCCTGCAACTTATTCAGACAGCACTGTCCACAGCCGTCGCACAGCGATTCCCACTCTGCGTCGTTCATTTGGTCCAGGCGTTTGGTCTGCCAGAAAGGTTGGTCGGTCATGATAGCGGTCCGGGTTGAGCAACAAGACCGCACCTTATAAAGCTTCAGGTGCGGTGATGCAAGTATTACAGTACGCGGGTGCTGATACCGTGACCGGCCAGCGACACTTCCAGCTTATCGCCGGAGCGCAGCGGGCCCACGCCTTCAGGCGTACCGGTCAGCACCACGTCACCGGCGCGCAGCGTGAAGTACTGGCTCATGTAAGCAATCAGCGGCAGAATTTTGTGGATCATATCTGCCGTGGTGCCGTGCTGGCGCACCTCGCCATTAATAACCAGCTTGAGTTCGGCATCCTGCGGATCGACGCTGAATTCAGCCGCCGGGATAAACCCGGACAGCGGACAGGAGTTATCGAAACTCTTGGCGCGCTCCCATGGCTGACCGGCTTTCTTAAACCCGGCCTGCAAATCGCGCAGCGTTAAATCCAGCGCGACGCCATAACCGGCAATCGCTTTTGCCACGTGCTCTTCACTGGCCTGCTTCAGGGTGGCACCAATCAGCACCGCCAGCTCCACTTCATGATGCACCTCACCAAAGCTGGCCGGGATCGACAGTGGCTGCCGCAAATCGCACACTGCGGTTTCCGGTTTGATAAACACCACCGGCTCACTCGGGGTGGCGCTGCCCATCTCTTTAATATGCTTTGCATAGTTGCTGCCGACGCACACCACTTTGCTGACCGGATAATCCAACAGCGCGCCCTGCCAGTTACGATGCTGATACATGCTAATCCCCTGCTTGAGTTGTGTTTGGTGCCAGCCGCGCTGGCGAAGATGTCTCATCAGCCGCCGGAACGTGGCAGGCTGCTGAGCACTATATTAGCGGGTTTATCGCGGCGCACGTGACGGAAAGCGGCAAAAGCCGTTCCCCTGTTCATCAGGTCCGCCGCTTAAGACAACGATTATTGCCCACAATAATGGGTTAAGGTGAGCAATTAAATTAATGCCGAAGCACTGATTATATTTACAGGATATATTTTTACAGATGAATCTGAATTAAACTTTTTTACCCTGTTCAAGATGAATGTTGAGCAGACTTTCAACCGGTGGTGGGATCTGCAAATAATAACCTTGTTCGCTTAAACCCTGCTTCACTTTATTGATGTCAGCGTTGGCCAGCCTGTCGCGCTGGTCGAGCGACAGCACCATCGCCAGCTGCGGTTTGCCAAAGCCGCGCAGCAGTTCTTCAGGGACGCGCGAAAAATCGTCTTTTTTTTCTACATACAGATAAGTCTGGTCGCGTTGCGGGCTTCTATAGATCACACAAAACATATTTTTTACTCGAATTAACTAAGGGCGTCACTTGCCTGAATATAGCAGTAACTATAACATGCTTGCAGAACTTCGAATATTGACCCGCGGGTGTTAATGACGATTTTATCGGCGTTTACTTCAGGGTCGTAAAACAGGACTGAGTCAGGACAGATGTCGCAATCGCCAATCGAATTCAAGGGCAGCAGTTTTACCCTGTCAGTTGTTCATCTGCACCATTCGCAACCCGAGGTGATTCGTCAGGCGCTGCAGGACAAAATCGACCAGGCCCCGGCTTTTCTGCACAACGCGCCGGTGGTGCTGAACGTGTCAGCCCTGAACGGTGACATCAACTGGAAGCAGATGCAGCAGGCCGTCAGCGCCACCGGCTTACGCATTGTGGGCGTGAGCGGCTGCAAAGATGAAGCCCTGAAAAAGATGATTGCCCGCGCTGGCCTGCCGGTGCTGTCAGAGGGTAAAGAGAACCGCAAACGCGCTGATGCGCCCGCGCCGGAGCCGGAAGCGGTCGCGCCGCCGGTCAGCGAACCGGCCAGCAAAACGCGTATCATCAATACGCCAGTGCGTTCCGGTCAGCAGATTTATGCGCGCAACGCCGATTTGATCGTCACCAGCAGCGTCAGCGCCGGTGCCGAACTGGTGGCAGACGGCAACATTCATATTTACGGCATGATGCGCGGCCGCGCGCTGGCCGGTGCCAGCGGCGATCGCGACTGCCAGATTTTTTGCACCAACCTGTCAGCAGAGTTGGTCTCCATTGCCGGCGAATACTGGATCATGGACCAGATCCCGGCGGAATTCTTTGGTAAAGCTGCGCGCCTGTGCCTTAAAGAGGGCGCGCTCACCATCCAGACACTTAATTAGGCCCCTTTTCTTTCGTTAAGGAAATCAACATTTATGGCACGCATCATTGTAGTTACATCGGGTAAAGGGGGCGTTGGCAAGACCACGTCAAGCGCGGCCATCGCCACAGGGTTAGCGCAGAAAGGCAAAAAAACCGTGGTGATCGATTTCGATATCGGTCTGCGTAACCTCGACCTGATCATGGGCTGTGAACGCCGCGTGGTGTATGACTTTGTCAACGTTATTCAGGGCGATGCGACGCTGAATCAGGCACTGATTCGCGACAAGCGCACCGAGCAGCTTTATATTCTGCCCGCCTCACAAACCCGTGATAAAGATGCCCTGACCCGCGAAGGCGTGGAAAAAGTGCTGAACGACCTGGCGGCAATGGACTTCGATTTTATCGTCTGCGACTCGCCGGCCGGTATCGAAACCGGTGCGCTGATGGCGCTGTACTTCGCGGATGAAGCGATCATTACCACCAACCCGGAAGTCTCTTCCGTGCGTGACTCAGACCGTATTCTCGGCATCATCTCGTCGAAATCACGTCGCGCTGAAAACAGCGAAGAGCCGGTAAAAGAGCACCTGTTACTGACCCGCTATAACCCGGGACGCGTAACGCGTGGCGACATGCTGAGCATGGAAGACGTGCTGGAAATCCTGCGCATTCCTCTGGTCGGCGTGATTCCGGAAGATCAGTCGGTGCTGCGCGCGTCTAACCAGGGTGAGCCCGTGATCCTCGATGCAAACTCTGACGCCGGTAAAGCTTACGCTGATACCGTAGATCGCCTGCTTGGCGAAGAACGCCCCTTCCGCTTTATCGAAGAAGAGAAGAAGGGTTTCCTGAAACGCCTGTTCGGGGGATAACCAATGGCATTACTTGATTTCTTTTTATCCCGTAAGAAGAACACAGCCAACATAGCCAAGGAGAGGCTGCAGATTATCGTGGCCGAACGCAGAAGGGGCGACAGTGAGCCCCACTATCTGCCGCAGCTCAAGCGCGATATCCTGGAAGTGATCTGTAAATACGTGAAAATTGACCCGGACATGGTCACGGTGCAGCTGGATCAGAAAGGGGATGACATCTCTATCCTCGAGCTCAACGTGACGCTGCCGGAGACGGAAGACGTTCCTAAATGATTGTAGCGGGTTCCTGATTTTCTCCTGCGTGGTTGCGCAGGGGAAAACGTTCCGCTTACAGCGTGTGTAAAATCTCGTCGATACCGGCTTTCAACACCTCACCCCGCCAGCCTGCCAGCAGTTCCGGCGGACGCGTGGCGCTCTTCAGTCCCCAGTGCACGCTCAGCACCTGGTTAATCTGGCGCCGTGATGCTAACAGCTCCTGACTGTAACCGGTCTGCTCACTCACCTGCTGTACCAGCGCTTTAATCGCTTTAAACGCCTGCTTGTAATGCGCGTGGTCAATCAGATTAGGCAACGGCGGCGGTAATGCGGCCTCATCCAGCGCCTGCGCTTCTGCCACCATCGCCACCAGCGCCTTACCGTGGAAGCGAATTTCGTGACCGTTCAGGCCGAGATGATCCAGCTCGCCAAGGCTGCCGGGCATAAAGCGCGCGACTTTCCACAGGTTCTCTTCGCGCACCACAAAATTCACCGCCATGTCTTTCTGCCGGGCGAGGTTGAGACGCCACGCGGCCAGGCGCTGCAGCACCGCCAGCTGGCGCGGACGCAGCTGCCACGCGTTGGTGATATCGCGCCACGCCTCTTCCGGCTGCAGTACGTCAAGACGGCGCTGACACAGCGTAGCGCATTCACTCAGCGCCGCCGCCATGTTGCCTGCCGCTTCGGTTTGCGCCACCAGCTGATGGGCGATCGGCAGCAGATAAGCCACATCGGCCGCAGCGTACTGGCATTGCCGCTCGGTAAGCGGACGCGCCAGCCAGTCGGTGCGCGCTTCGCTCTTATCCAGCTCAATCTGGTTGAAATGATTGACCATCGCGGCAAAGCCCCACGACAGCGGCTGCCCGGCGAAAGCGGCCAGAATCTGCGTATCGATCATCGGCTCCGGCAGACAGCCGAAACGATGCAGGAAGACTTCGAGGTCTTCCCCGCCGGCGTGCAGGAACTTGGTCAGCTGACGATCCTGCAGCAGCGCAATAAACGGTGCCCAGTCGCTGATGGTTAACGGATCGATCAGAACCAGTTGCTCGCCATCGAAGAGCTGGATCAGGCCAAGCTGCGGATAGTACGTGCGGGTGCGCACGAATTCGGTATCCAGCGCCACGGCGCGATGCTGACGGGCCTGCTGGCATACCGCGGCCAGCTGGTCATTGTGGTCGATCAGGGTGTAATTCACGTTGTCTTTCTCGCTGCGACAAACCTCGCACAGCGCTCCATGTTAAAAGCAATAAAAACGCCGGACGGTGCCGGCGTTAACCTGAGCATTCAGCGGAAGCCAGTACTACGCTTCGCGCTTCGCCTCGTCGCGCAATTCGCGACGTAAAATTTTACCGACGTTGGTCTTCGGCAGCTCATCACGAAACTCGATAATCTTCGGCACTTTATAGCCGGTGAGCTGACGACGACAATGATCCAGCACTTCCTCTTTCGTCAGCGACGGATCTTTTTTCACGATGCACACTTTCACCGCTTCGCCGGAGAGATCGCTCGGCACGCCAATCGCCGCCGCTTCGCGCACCTTGGCGTGCTGCATCAGCACATCTTCGATTTCGTTAGGATACACGTTAAAGCCGGACACCAGTATCATGTCTTTTTTACGATCGACGATGCGGATAAACCCTTCAGCGTCCACGGTAACAATATCACCGGTGTGCAGCCAGCCATTTTTCAGCACTTCCTCGCTGGCATCCGGCCGCTGCCAGTAGCCAATCATGACCTGTGGCCCGCGAATGCACAGTTCGCCCGGTTCGCCCGGCGGCACGTCGCGATCTTCATCATCGACAATACGCACGTCGGTGGACGGAACCGGCAAACCGATGCTGCCGGTGTGGCAGGTAATATCATACGGATTAACCGACACCAGCGGTGAGCATTCGGTGAGTCCGTAGCCCTCCAGCAGATAGTGTCCGGTGAGTTTCTCCCAGCGCTCGGCCACCGCTTTCTGCACCGCCATACCGCCGCCGGCAGACAGACGCAGCGTGGAGAAATCCAGCTGGTTAAAATTGGCATCGTTCAGCAGGGCGTTGAACAACGTATTAACACCGGTGATGGCGGTAAAGGGAAATTTGCTCAGCTCTTTAACGAAGCCGGGAATATCACGCGGGTTGGTAATCAGCAGGTTGGTGCCGCCCAGGTCGAGGAACAGCAGACAGTTCACCGTCAGGGCAAAGATGTGATAAAGCGGCAGCGCGGTCACCACCTGCTCCTGACCGGCGCGCAGCAGTTTACCGTAGGTGGCTTTGGTCTGCTCCAGATTAGCCTGCATGTTGCCGTGGGTCAGCATGGCGCCTTTCGCCACGCCGGTAGTGCCACCGGTATACTGCAGAAATGCCAGATCCTGATTACTGATCACAGGACGATGATAACTCATCTGCTCGCCCTGCTGCAGCGCATGACGGAACGGTACCGCCCCTGGCAGATGGTATTTCGGTACCAGCTTTTTCACGTATTTAACGACGAAATTGACCAGCGTGGCTTTCACCGGCGCCAGCTGATCGCCCATGCGCGTCAGCATCACGTGCTTAACCGGGGTTTCCGCGACCACTTTTTCCAGCGTATGGGCGAAGTTGGAGACAATGACAATCGCACTGGCACCGCTGTCGTTAAGCTGGTGCTTCAGCTCACGCGGCGTGTACAACGGGTTAACATTCACCACCACCATACCGGCACGCAGCACGCCAAACAGCGCCACCGGATACTGCAGCAGATTCGGCATCATCAGCGCGACGCGATCGCCCTGCTGCAAGCCTAATCCCTGTTGCAGCCAGGCCGCAAAAGCACGGCTCTGCTGCTCCAGCTGGCGGTAAGTCATTGGCTGGCCCATGTTAATGAAAGCCACCTGATCGGCATAACGTTGCGCTGCGTGTTCGAAAAGATCGACCAAAGAGGGATAACGGTCTGCGTTAATTTCCGCTGGTACATCTGGCGGATAGCGTTTCAGCCAAACCTTGTTCAAAGATTCACCCCGATATTCTTGTTGCGTAGCCATCGCTGCCTCTGCAATCAGTGTTGTTAACAATATTTTAACTGATTGTACCAGTTTGCCTGTTCCGGCATTTTCAGGTTGCGAGGCGCATCACTAAATTTCGCGCATCGGTTGCGCGCCCAATAAAAAGGCCCGTTCGCGAGCACCGCGACCGGGCCGTAAAAAAACCTGTTTAGCGCTATTCGGTAAGAATGGTCTCAACCTGCGCCGGACCGCCGGTGTTCATGCCCCAGTAGGGGTTAGGACCCCAATAGCCGGGATGGCGACGCGTCGGCCCGTACCAAATCCACGGATCGATCGGCTGCGGCGGCGTCATCACCTGCTGAGTCAGATGCCAGCGCTGATAACCGCGCACATCAATCACCACAAAGTTGTAACTGGCTTTGCCAATTTCCCCTTTCTCGGTGCCTTTGATGTTGCCCAGCACCGTGACGTACTGATTATTGACGTCGATCGGATCAACAAAGCCATGAATGTCCGCATAAATGCGGCCAATTGAGGCTGCACCGAGGCGCGGTCGCGCGCTGTCATCCAGCGGCTGAGTGGCAATTTCCAGCCGGGTCAGGCCGTTAAGGTTGGTCACCTTCACGACTTTGCCGCCGAAGCGCGACTCCTGGCCGACATACAGCTGCGGCGCATTCATCACGCGTAATAAATCCTGCTGTGGAAGCTGAGAACTCCCTTTAATGGCATCCGGCACTGACACGCAGCCGCTGAGCAACAGCGCACAGGCTAACAGAGCGCCAGACATCCCTTTACGACTAATTGGCATAGCACTTCTCCTGTTATTTCTCCGTTAGACTGAAGGCGCAAAAATAAGTTGCGTGGGCGCCTAGCGTCCCGGCAATTTTTTCCATGCCACTTCATTGCGCAGATAAACCGGCTCAGCATTTTCCACTGCCACGCTATCGCCGCGCTGCCAGGCGCTGAGCGCCAGCGGCAGCATATCTTCTGCGGCAGGCAGCGTGACCGTGGTGGTCAGCAGTTGTGCCCCGCTCGTGCCAGCCAGCAGCTGCGGATAAGCCTGCCAGCCGGTGCCGACGGTGGCCCACTCGCCGCTCAGCTGCGCGATGCGCGCCTGTGCCGCTTCCGGCTTGAGTACGGCTTCGCTCTCAGCGCCCTGCCACTCGCCCTGCTCATCACGCTGATACTCTGCCCAGTAGACTTCACCCATGCGCGCATCAATCGCCGCCAGCACGCGCGTTGCCCCGGTCAAACGCCAGGCGCCCTGCGCCATGGTTGCCAGCGAGGATACGCCAATCATCGGCAGATTTGCGCCCAGCGCCAGGCCCTGCGCGATGCCAATGCCGATGCGCACGCCGGTAAAACTGCCGGGCCCGCGGCCAAACGCCAGCGCGTCCAGCGCGCTCAGCTCCA
The DNA here is from genome assembly GCF_043544755.1 of Pantoea sp. SGAir0184. Lineage (NCBI taxonomy): Bacteria > Pseudomonadati > Pseudomonadota > Gammaproteobacteria > Enterobacterales > Erwiniaceae > Pantoea > Pantoea sp. SGAir0184. The sequence goes on along the minus strand of NZ_CP028050.1, from coordinate 1,999,886 downwards.
GCGACTGCGCCTGCAGCAATTCCTGCACCAGCGGCAGAATACGTTGAGTATGATCGCGGGGCGCGATTTCGAAGCGGGCATCGATCTGCTGCTGATTCAGCAGCGCGGCAGAACAGGCTTCTGTCGCGGTGTCCAGGGCTAAAATTCGGGCGGACATAACAACCTCAGAGAATCAAAATGGCGCGCATCTTACCACAGCCTGGCACAAATTAGTGCTGCTCTGGCGGACGCACAAAGTCAATCGCACGCTGTAAATCGCGGGTGCGCGGTGTCGGCGGCAGGCTATTAAGGAACAGACCGCCATACGGACGCGACACCAGCCGCTGGTCACAAATCACCAGCACACCGCGATCGTCGGTATCGCGAATCAGACGGCCCACGCCCTGCTTGAGGGTGATCACCGCGTCCGGCAGCTGCACATCGTTGAACGGATCGCCGCCGCGCAGACGGCAATCCTCCATGCGCGCCTTCAGCAGCGGATCTTCCGGCGAGGTAAACGGCAGCTTGTCGATGATCACCAGCGACAGCGCATCACCGCGCACGTCAACGCCTTCCCAGAAGCTGCTGGTGGCCACCAGCAGTGCGTTGCCAGCATCAAGAAACTGTTTGAGCAGCTGGCCTTTGCTGGTTTCGCCCTGCAACAGCACTGGTAAGGTCATGGAGGCGCGGAACTCCGCCGCCAGCTCGCGCATCATTTTGTGCGAGGTGCACAGGAAGAAGCAGCGCCCTTTGTTGGCTTCAATCAGCGGTTTCATCATGCGTGCCAGCTGACGCGCACCGCCAGGATAGTTGGGTTCCGGCATGTTGCGCGGCACGCACAGCAAGGCCTGCTGCGCATAATCAAACGGACTTTCGAGGATCAGGGTGCGGGCATTATCCACGCCGAGCCGGCTGGCGAAGTGGCTCATCTGTTCGTTGACCGCCAACGTCGCCGAGGTAAACACCCACGCCGCTTTGCGTCCGTCCATCACTTCGCGGAAGCGCTCCGCGACCGACAGCGGCGTCAGCGCCAGCGTAAAGTGCCGGCTGCTGCATTCGTACCAGTAGCTGAAGCCCGGTTCATCAATCGCACGTAAACGCTTGAGCCGGGTGCGATACAGCGCGGCACGCTCGAAGGCAGCATCCAGCAGCGCGGAACGGCCCAGCGACAGCTTAATCACGTCGTAACACAGCTCGAGCGCATCATCCAGCAGCGTAAACATGCGCATGATGTTGTTGTCGCTCAGCAGGTCACGCAGATTGCCGCGAAAACCGGGCTCGCCCAGCGTCAGGCGGAAATCCTGTGCGCACTGCGCCAGCCGGTCGGCGGATTTCTGCAGCTGCTGCACATCGCGCACCTCGGTGCGGTAGGCAAGGATAATGTCTTTGGCGAGATCCTGCAGTTGCCGGCTCGACAGCTGCTGGCCAAAATACTGGCTGGCTATATCCGGCAGCTGGTGCGCTTCATCGAAGATCATCACGTCGGCTTCCGGGATCAGCTCGCCAAATCCCCCCTCTTTGACCACCAGGTCAGCGAGAAACAGGTGATGGTTCACCACCACCACATCCGCATCCATCGCTTTTTTGCGCGCCTTCACCACGAAGCAATCTTTATACAGCGGGCAATCGCTGCCGAGGCAGTTATCGTTGGTGCTGGTGACGTAAGGCCAGATCGGACTGTCTTCCGCGACGCCGGCGCAGCTGCTGACGTCGCCATCAACGGTCTCCGAAGACCAGCTGCGCACGTTAATCAGATCGCCGAGCGCCTGCACGCTGAGATCGCCGCCAGTCTGATTTTGCTGCTCCAGCCGTTCCAGGCACAGATAGTTGGAGCGCCCTTTCAGCAGCGCGGTTTTGCCGCTGAACGCCAGGGCGCGGGCAATGGTCGGCAGATCGCGGTTGTAGAGCTGATCCTGCAACGCTTTGGAACCGGTCGATACAATGACTTTTTTCTTCGCCCGCAACGCCGGAGCCAGATACGCATAAGTTTTACCGGTGCCGGTGCCGGCCTCGACCACCAGCTCGCCTGCCTGCTGCACCGCTTCGCTCACTGCCTGCGCCATTTCGCGCTGTGCCGCGCGCGGCTTAAAGCCGGGAATCGCCTGCGCTAACGCGCCATCCGCTGCAAAATCGTCTGCCACACATCCTCACCGATTGCTCTTAAAACACCTGTAATTATGTCAGGATTCACCGCAGGCGACCACAACAGATGACAGCCGGCCATGGGATATGGCAGGCTAACGCAGCAAAAATAAAGGAGAACAGCATGACCATTACGCGTATTGATGCGGAACACCGCATGTCCGAAGCGGTTGTACATGACCAGACCGTGTATTACACCAGCGTGCCGGAGAATCTGGATGACGATGCGGAAGCGCAGACCGCCAACGCGCTGGCGGTGATTGACCGCATCCTGACGCGCGTGGGTTCGGATAAAAGCAAAATTCTCGACGCTACCATTTTCCTGGTAGACAAAGAGGACTTTGCCGCGATGAACCGCGCCTGGGATGCGTGGGTCTCGCCGGGTAATGCGCCGGTACGCTGCACGGTGCAGGCCGGCCTGATGAATCCGCGCTATAAAGTTGAAATCAAAATCATCGCCGCGCTATAACGCTCGCCGGGCGCTATTCGTCGTCGTCGTCCTCTTCGAAGCGCGCCCGAATCGCTTCGCCCTGATGGTTCTGGCGAATTTCCTGCGCCACCTGCGCAATTGCCTGCCCGCTGGACATGCCGCCGGCCATCAGTTCCTGAATACGTTCCACTGCCTGCTGCTGCTGTTCGTGCGATAAAGCCGGAAGACCTGAAAACATGATGCACTCCTGTAATGGGGGGACGCATTATTCCACGCTGAACAAACAGGTGCCAGCAGCAAAAAAATATGCCAGGCTACGCGCCTGCCTGCTGAACTGATTTAGTCAAACGAACGTGAAAACCCTCTCGCTACAGTATACGCCCGATATACTTTTACACCGTTTTTCCACGCTGGCGCACCGCCCGTGGGCGATGCTGCTGACCTCTGGTCACGCCGAGCACGCGGATAACCGTTTCGATATTCTCACCGCCGACCCGCGGGTGACCCTGACGACGCGCGGTGACAGCACCGCCATCGACGACGGCACCGGCATCAGCCACTCTAACGCCGATCCGCTGCAGCTGGTGCAGCAGCAGCTGGACGCGCTGGGCATCCGGCCGGCGTTTGATGCAAATCTGCCGTTTCAGGGCGGCGCGCTGGGTCTGTTTGGGTATGACCTCGGTCGCCGTTTCGAAACGCTGCCGCAGCGGGCGCAGCAGGATTTACACACGCCGGATATGGCGGTCGGCATTTATGACTGGGCGCTGATTGCCGATCATCATCGCCAGACGCTGACGCTGATTGCCCAGCACGACGCGGAGCAGCGCTGGCAGTGGCTACAGGCGCTGGCGGTGCCGCAGCCCAAACCCTTTGCCCTGACCAGCGACTGGCAGGCCAATATGAGCTATGCGCAGTACGCCGCGCGTTTCCAGGCAGTGCAGGCCTACATTCAGGCGGGCGACTGCTACCAGGTTAATCTGGCGCAGCGTTTTCAGGCCAGCTATCGCGGCGATGAGTGGCAGGCGTTTTTACGTCTCAACCGCGCCAACCGCGCGCCGTTCAGCGCCTTCCTTCGTCTGCCGCACAGTGCCGTGCTGAGTCTGTCGCCCGAGCGTTTTCTCTCGCTGCAGCAACAGCAGATTGAAACCCGCCCGATTAAAGGCACGCTGCCGCGCCTGGCCGATCCGCAGGCCGATCGATTGCAGGCGGAGAAACTGGCCAGCGCCGAAAAAGATCGGGCGGAAAACCTGATGATTGTCGACCTGCTGCGTAATGATATTGGCCGCGTCGCCGAGCCGGGCAGCGTCAGCGTGCCGGAGCTGTTTGTGGTGGAGCCGTTCCCGGCGGTGCATCACCTGGTGAGCACGGTGCGGGCCAGACTGCCAGACGCGCTCTCCGCTACCGATTTGCTGCGCGCCTGTTTCCCCGGCGGCTCCATTACCGGCGCGCCCAAGATCCGCGCCATGGAGATCATCGAGGAACTCGAACCGCAGCGGCGCAATGCGTGGTGTGGCAGTATCGGCTACATCAGCCTGTGCGGGCGTATGGACAGCAGCATTACCATCCGCACGCTGATTGCCGAAAATCAGCAGCTGTACTGCGCGGCGGGTGGCGGTCTGGTGGCTGACAGCGATGCTGAGGCGGAATATCAGGAGACGCTGCACAAGCTCAACCGTATTCTGCCCTGTCTGCGTGATGAGGCGTGATATGGAGTTGACGCTGGCGCAGTTTCTCAGTCGCTTTGTGCTGCAGCCGCCGCTGGCGACCGCGCACAGCGTGATCAGCGGACGCCGTGCCGCGGTGCTGGTACCGGTGATTGATGGCGACCAGCCCGAACTGCTGCTGACCCGCCGCTCCGCGCTGCTGCGCAAACATGCCGGGCAGGTGGCGTTCCCCGGCGGCATGATGGATGCCACTGACGATTCGCTGATCGCCACCGCGCTGCGTGAAGCGCAGGAAGAAGTGGGCATCGCGCCGCAGCAGGTGCGGGTGGTCGGCGTGTTACCGCCAGTCACCAGCAGTACCGGTTTCGCCGTCACGCCCGTGGTCGGTATCATTCCGCCGCACTTACCGCTGCGGCTCAACCCGGATGAAGTTGAAAGCGCCTTTTCCATGCCGCTCGCAGAGGCGCTGCGGCTGGGGCGCTACAGCGGACTGACGCTGCGCCGCGGTCATCGCCAGCACCAGGTGTGGCTGTCTTGGTATGAAGATTATTTTATCTGGGGCATGACCGCCGGTATCCTGCGCGCGCTCGGCCAGCAGATCGCCCTGCCCTGATCCCCCGTCCCGTTTCACCCTGGCCGAAAAATTGATCCCGTTCACATCCGGGGATACGGATAACTATTTCTGTGGTTTATAATTAGTTTATTTCATGCGAAAAGCTGCTCGCTGCTGCCCGCTGGCGATTACTATTAGCCGCATTAACGGCCTGCGCCGTAGAAAAGAAGATTTGTGAGGAGCGTCACCGGTGATAAGTGTTTTTGACATGTTCAAAGTGGGTATCGGCCCGTCCAGTTCGCATACCGTTGGCCCGATGAAAGCGGGCAAGCAGTTTGTTGATCTGCTGATCGAGCAGGGCAAGCTGCAGGACGTGACGCGCGTGGCGGTGGACGTCTACGGCTCACTGTCGCTCACCGGTAAAGGACACCACACCGACATTGCCATCATTATGGGTCTGGCCGGCTTTGAGCCTGCCAGCGTCGACATCGACAGCATTCCGGCGTTTATCAAAGATGTCGAAACGCGTGAGCGCCTGCTGCTGGCACAGGGCGCGCGCGAGGTCGACTTCCCGCGTGACGGCGGCATGGTCTTCCGTAGCGAAAACCTGTCGCTGCATGAAAACGGCATGACCCTGTACGCGTTTGCCGGCGATCGTCTGCTTGAGCGCAAAACCTATTACTCGATTGGCGGCGGCTTTATTGTCGACGAAGCGCATTTTGGTCAGTCAGTGCTGGATGAGGTCGCCGTACCCTACCCGTTCCATTCAGCCAAAGAGTTGCTCAGTCATTGCCGCGATACCGGCATGTCGCTTTCCGGGCTGGTGATGAAAAACGAACTGGCGCTGCACAGCCGTGACGAGATTTACGCCTATTTTGGCAACATCTGGCAAACCATGCAGGCGTGTATCGATCGTGGCCTGAATACCGAAGGCGTTTTGCCGGGCCCGCTGCGCGTGCCGCGTCGGGCGGCGTCGCTGCGACGTCTGCTGGTCTCCTCAACCAAACATTCTAACGATCCGATGAACGTCATCGACTGGGTCAATATGTTTGCGCTGGCGGTGAATGAAGAGAATGCGGCCGGTGGTCGTGTGGTCACTGCACCGACCAACGGTGCCTGCGGCATCGTGCCGGCGGTGCTGGCGTATTACGATCACTTCATCGAAACGGTCACGCCGGATATCTTTATCCGCTACTTCCTCGCCTCGGGCGCGATTGGCGTGTTGTATAAAATGAACGCCTCGATTTCCGGTGCCGAAGTCGGCTGCCAGGGTGAAGTGGGCGTGGCCTGCTCAATGGCCGCCGCCGGCCTCGCTGAACTGCTGGGAGCCAGCCCGGAGCAGGTGTGCGTTGCCGCTGAAATCGGCATGGAACACAACCTTGGACTGACCTGCGATCCGGTCGCCGGTCAGGTACAGGTGCCGTGCATTGAACGTAACGCCATTGCCTCCGTCAAGGCGATCAATGCCGCGCGGATGGCGCTGCGCCGCACCAGCGAGCCGCGCGTATCGCTGGATAAGGTGATCGAGACTATGTACGAGACCGGCAAAGACATGAATGCTAAATATCGTGAGACCTCGCGCGGCGGTCTGGCGATCAAGGTGCAGTGCGACTGACCGGCAACGTCGCGTTTCGCTGCTGACAATTGCAGCGATCGGCCATTATTTCTGCAATGGCCTCTACCTCCGCGTTATCAAACCAGATACATTATTTTTGCGCGCGACCTCTAATGGTCGCGCGATTTTTTAGTGCCGCTTTTTTTCTCCAGCCGCGCTAAATTTGGCCGCCGCCATGCCGATAACTTTCACGTTAATTTGGTCTCATTCTTTGTCTTAGCAAGGTGGTTACTGATGCTCCTTCCCCAGCAATTTGTGGGTCAATTTCGCCGTAAGCGCCTGCTTATTGCGTTGGTGATCGCGTCGCTGGTTCTCATTCTTACGCTGACTTTTCGCTACATCGAAGAGAAGTCACGCATTGAGCAGCAGTCCCTTAACTTTGCCACCCGCGCGATTGAGCGCTTTGACCGCATGTTTTCGCCGCTGGACGTCTCCGCCAACAACACGCTTGGGCTGGTGGGCGTGCCCTGCACGCAGGTGCGCTACCCGCTGATTGAGAAGATCGCGGCGCTGCAAACCGTGCGTACCGTGCTGCTGGTGCAGGACGATACCATCTACTGTTCGAGTATTTATGGCCCGCGCCACATCTCGTTCAGCCAGACCTATCCCGAGCTGGCGATCAACAACCAGCGCATGATGCTGTCCACCGACGACTACCTGCTGAAAGGTTCGCCGGTGCTGCTGCTGTGGACGCCAAAGTCGCTGGATAACCAGGACGGCCTGCTGCAGATCATCAACATTGAACTGATGACCAACTATCTGCTGGAGCCGCAGCTGCCGTGGGTGGAGCGCGCGATCTTTAACGTAGGTGGACAGAGCCTTGAGTACGGTAATCCGCTGATCGAGCATACCGTGCCGTCCGATGACGAAGTGGCCTACGATCAGGCCTCGCTGCGTTATCCCTACAGCATTACGCTGTACGGCCCGTCCCCGGCGCGACTGGCGCTCAATACCCTGCCGTCTCAGCTGCCGCTGGCGGTACTGCTGAGCCTGCTACTGGGCTATATCGTCTGGCTGGCCACCGCCAATCGCATGAGCCTGAGCTGGCAAATCAGCTATGGCATCACCGCTAACGAATTTATGGTCTACTGCCAGCCGCTGATCAATGCCCGCAGCGGCGACTGCGATGGTATCGAGCTGCTGCTGCGCTGGCACAATCCGCGCCAGGGCTGGATTGCACCGGACGTATTTATTCCGCTGGCCGAACGCCAGAATCTGATTGCACCGCTGACGCGCTTTGTGATTGCCAGAGTCGTCGCGGAGTTGCCTAATCTGCCACAGTGCCCGGCATTTCATATCGCGATTAACGTCGCGGCCAGCCACTTCCGCGATCGCCTGATTGTTGAGGATTTACAGCGCTACTGGTGGCCCGCCAATCCCCTGCCGAAACTGGTGGTGGAGCTGACCGAGCGCGATGCGCTGCCAGTTATCGACCAGACGGTCGTGGCGCAGCTGCATGAAATTGGCGTGCGGCTGGCGATTGACGATTTCGGCACCGGCCACAGTTCGCTGGCCTATCTGAAGGACCTGAAGCCGGACGTACTGAAAATCGATAAAATCTTTACCGCCGCGATTGGCACTGACGCGATCAACGCCACGGTGACCGATATGGTGATTTCACTGGCGCAGCGGCTGAATATCGCGCTGGTCGCGGAGGGAGTGGAAACCGCCGAGCAGGCGCATTATCTGCGCGAGCGCGGCGTGGATCATCTGCAGGGTTACTACTATGCGCGCCCGATGCCGATTGAGGACTTTCCGCAATGGCTGGCGCAGCATCAGGCGCAGCTGGACGCCTGATGCCGGACGACATCAGGCGTCGCCCTCTTCCTCGTCATGGTGCGGCTTGTCTTTAGTGACGCGCACCAGATCGATACGGTAATCCGTGGCTTCGATAATCTGGAAGTGCAGCGGTGGCAAATCGATAATCTCGCCCGGCAGCGGCAGCTGCCCCTTCTGCTCAATCAACAGGCCGGCCAGCGACGCGTGATCTTCATCCGGATCGACCAGCTCATGGTGGTCGAGCAGCTGCTGCAGCGAGTGCAGATCGGTACCGCCCTTCACCAGCCAGCCGTCGCCATCCGCCACCACATCCGGCGTTTCGTCTTCGTCCGGGAACTCACCGGCAATCGCTTCCAGCACGTCCAGCGGCGTAATCAGGCCCTGTACCACACCAAATTCGTTGGTAACGATGACGAAGCTGCCTTTAGCGCGACGCAATACGCCCAGCAGGTTGATAGGATCCAGCGTTTCCGGTACCACAATCGGCGGCGTGTTGGCCGCGAAGGTCGCGACATCCATACCGTGCTCCAGCGCCACCAGCAGCTCTTTGGCGCGCACCACGCCGATGATCTCATCCAGTTCGCCACGACAGACCGGGAACAGACTGTGAGGCGTATCCAGCAGCTGAATGCGGATCTCATCCAGCGGACGCGAGACGTCGACCCACGAGATATCGCCGCGCGGCGTCATGATGCTGCGAATCGAACGCTGTGACAGCGTCAGCACGCCGTTAATCATGTAACGCTCTTCGTCTTTAAACGCTTCCTGCGGCATCGCTTCGGTCAGTGACGCTTCTTCGGTATGCGCCGGCTGGTTACGCTGGCGCCCGCCCATCAGACGCAGAATCGCTTCGGCGGTACGTTCACGCATCGGACGGTGCGCCTGATGACGGATAAAGTTCCGGCGCGCAATCTGGTTGAACAGCTCGATCAAAATCGAGAAGCCAATTGCCGCGTACAGATAGCCTTTCGGAATATGGAAACCAAAGCCTTCCGCCACCAGCGACAGACCAATCATCAGCAGGAAGCTCAGACACAGCACCACCACCGTTGGGTGCGCGTTGACGAAGCGGGTCAGCGGTTTTGAGGCCAGCAGCATCACCCCCATGGCAATCACCACTGCCGTCATCATCACCGGCAGATGGTTCACCATACCGACGGCGGTAATCACCGCATCCAGGGAAAACACCGCGTCCAGCACCACAATCTGCGTCACGACCGCCCAGAAGCTGGCATAGGCTTTGTTGCCCTGATGCTCCATGCCACGGTTTTCCAGCCGCTCGTGCAGTTCCATGGTGGCCTTAAACAACAGGAACAAACCACCAATCAACAGAATTAAATCTCGTCCGGAAAAGCTGAAATCGCCTACGCTGAATAGGGGTCGCGTCAGCGTCACCATCCAGGAGATCAGCGACAGCAGGCCGAGGCGCATCACCAGCGCCAGCGACAGACCAATCAGGCGCGCTTTATCGCGCTGTTTCGGTGGCAGCTTGTCGGCAAGAATGGCGATAAACACCAGGTTGTCGATGCCGAGCACAATCTCCAGCACGATCAGCGTCAGTAAACCCGCCCAGATTGAGGGGTCGAAGAGAAATTCCATCAATGACTCCTTGCTAAACGTAAGGGCGAACGCGACTGAGCCTGCGCCGGAAGGCGAGACGAGAGAGCGTTAACGGATGAGGCAACACCGGCAGGTGTCAGGGTGCGCGCTGAGCAGCGCGGGGAACAAGTGAAGCGACGTCGGTGACGGTCCATATAGGTGAGCTAAAGCCCGGTACTCCTGAGTAATAAACAGAAAGCTAATGTATCAGTTACATCAATAACGTCAAAAAATTTTCTTACATTTACAAATAACTGCGCCAGCGCAAGAAACTGCCATAAAAATGCCCGTTGCCGCCGGTACGCTCCGAATAGCAGAGCAACGTCACATATTTTATTTTTTCGCTCACTAAAATAAATCGCGACCTTACTGCTGTATCGCGGAATGTTTTGGGCCTTTTCCTGATGACTTTCTTCAATTTAGTCCCGGGCGATCCACAGAAAATAACAACGGTAATTCTCAATGATTCCCGGCCATGGTCGGGAACTCTCATGCGAACGGAGGTAGCAAGTGACCATTGCGCTTGTAATTGGTACACATGGCTGGGCGGCAGAACAGCTGCTTAAAACAGCAGAAATGCTGTTGGGCGAGCAGGAAAATGTCGGATGGATTGATTTCGTACCCGGCGAAAATGCAGAAACGCTAATCGAAAAATATCAGGCGCAGCTCGCCCGACTCGACACGTCGAAAGGCGTGCTGTTTCTGGTGGACACCTGGGGCGGCAGCCCGTTTAACGCCGCCAGCCGCATCGTGGTGGATAAACCGGGCTATGACGTTATTGCCGGGGTCAACATTCCCATGCTGGTGGAAACCCTGATGGGGCGCGATGACGATCCATCGCTGGAAGAGCTGATCCATATCGCCGTCGAGGCCGGCCGCGAGGGGGTGAAAGCGCTCAAAACCGAATCCGCCGCGCCGGCAGCGGCAGCGCCCGCCCCGAAAGCCCCTGCCCAGCCGCAGAAACCGCTGGCGCCGGGCGAGCACATGAAAATTGGCCTGGCCCGTATCGATGACCGTCTGATCCACGGCCAGGTGGCCACGCGCTGGACCAAAGAGACCAACGTGACGCGCATCATCGTCGTCAGTGATGAAGTGGCCAACGATCACGTACGCAAAACCCTGCTGACTCAGGTGGCGCCGCCGGGCGTAACCGCCCACGTGGTGGATATCGCCAAGATGATCCGCGTGTGGAACAACCCGAAGTACGGTTCCGATCGCGTGATGCTGCTGTTTACCAATCCGACCGATGTTGAGCGCGTGGTGGAGCAAGGCGTGGATATCAAGTCGGTGAATATCGGCGGCATGGCCTTCCGTCAGGGGAAAACGCAGGTTAATAACGCGGTGTCGGTGGATGAGAAGGACATCGCTGCCTTCCGCAAGCTGAATGAGCGCGGTATCGAACTGGAAGTGCGTAAAGTCTCCAACGACCCGAAACTGAAAATGATGGACCTGATTGCGAAGGTCAATGCCTGATTCGCCTGTGCCTGCGCGCGTGGGCAAAAAGTTCTGATCTTGCTGAGGAAAAATGCAATGGAAATAACCTCGCTACAAATAGTGTTGATATTTATTGTGGCCTGTATTGCCGGGATGGGATCTATTCTCGATGAGTTCCAGTTCCACCGGCCGCTGGTGGCCTGTACCCTGATTGGTGCAGTGCTGGGTGATATGAAAACCGGCATCATCATCGGCGGTACGCTGGAGATGATCGCGCTGGGCTGGATGAACATCGGTGCGGCAGTGGCACCGGATGCGGCGCTGGCTTCCATCATCTCCACCATTCTGGTCATTGCCGGCGGTCAAAGCGTCGGTGCCGGTATTGCGCTGGCCATCCCGCTGGCCGCAGCCGGTCAGGTGCTGACCATCATCGTGCGTACTATCACTGTCGCCTTCCAGCACGCCGCGGATAAAGCTGCGGAGAAAGGCAACCTGACGGCGATTTCGTGGATCCACGTCTCTGCCCTGCTGCTGCAGGCGATGCGTATCGCTATCCCGGCGCTGATTGTGGCGGTCTCGGTCGGTACCAGCGCGGTACACAGCCTGCTGAGTTCGATTCCGGAAGTGGTCACCAATGGTCTGAACATCGCCGGCGGCATGATCGTGGTGGTCGGTTACGCGATGGTCATCAACATGATGCGTGCCGGTTACCTGATGCCGTTCTTCTATCTTGGCTTTGTCACCGCCGCGTTCACCAACTTTAACCTGGTGGCGCTGGGCGTGATTGGCGTGGTAATGGCGGTGCTGTACATCCAGCTGGCGCCAAAATACAACCGCGTCGCAGGCGCTGCCTCGGCGGGCCCGGCTAACAACGACCTCGACAACGAACTCGACTAGGAACAGGTGACATCATGGTAGATACAACCAATACTCCAAAGAAACTCACCCCCGGTGACGTGCGCGGTGTGTTCCTGCGCTCTAACCTGTTTCAGGGTTCGTGGAACTTTGAACGCATGCAGGCGCTGGGCTTCTGCTTCTCAATGGTGCCGGTGATCCGTCGCCTGTATCCGGAAAACAACGACGAGCGCAAGCAGGCGATTAAGCGTCACCTTGAGTTCTTCAACACCCATCCTTACGTGGCAGCGCCAGTGCTCGGCGTGACCATGGCCATGGAAGAGCAGCGCGCCAACGGTGCGGCGATCGATGACGGTGCCATTAACGGCATCAAAGTGGGTCTGATGGGTCCGCTGGCTGGCGTGGGCGACCCGATTTTCTGGGGGACCGTGCGTCCGGTGTTCGCCGCACTGGGTGCCGGTATCGCGATGAGCGGCAGCCTGCTCGGTCCGCTGCTGTTCTTCTTCCTGTTTAACATTGCGCGTATGCTGACCCGCTATTACGGCGTGGCTTATGGCTATCGCAAAGGGGTGGATATCGTCAGCGATATGGGCGGCGGCTTCCTGCAAAAACTCACCGAGGGGGCATCGATACTCGGCCTGTTTGTCATGGGGGCGCTGGTCAATAAGTGGACACACGTCAACGTGCCGCTGGTGGTTTCCCGCATCACCGACCAGACCGGCAAAACCACGGTTACCACCGTGCAGTCGATTCTCGACCAGCTGATGCCCGGCCTGATTCCACTGCTGCTGACCTTTGGCTGTATGTGGCTGCTGCGCCGTAAAGTTAACGCGCTGTGGATCATCGTTGGCTTCTTTGCCATCGGTATCTTTGGTTACTGGATCGGCCTGCTCGGTCTGTAATCTCACCGCCGGGAGTCAGACTCCCGGCGTTTTTTGAACGGCGTGACCTGAGCGCCAACGCTGAGGTCACTTCGGTTGAGGAAGAAGCCTGTATGTCACTGACTGACGCCCTGATTGCCCTGCTGATCGCCGCTCTCGCCCTGTTTGCGATTTACGACGATGTCATCCTGCCCCGCCGCAATGGACCGACCCGACTGCGCGTCACCCTGCGTCGCCGCCATAAAATCGACAGCGGCATCTTTATCGTGCTGCTACTGATTCTGCTGTGGAACAACGTCAGCCATCATGGCCCGCAGCTCACCACTACCCTGCTGATGGTGCTGTGCTTTATGGCTATCTGGCTGTTCTGGATCCGCAGCCCGCGGCTGCTGATGAAAAATGACGGCCTGTTTTTTGCCAGCGTGTGGATTGATTACCGGCGTATTCAGAGTATGAACCTGTCAGAGGATGGCATTCTGGTGATGCAGCTGGAGCAGCGTCGCTTGCTGATAGCGGTGAAACAGCTCGACGATCTGGAGAAAATCTATCATACGCTGGTGGAGGCGCGTTAAACGCGCTGCCACAGCGTCAGGGTGAAATCCGCGTCACAGCTAAAGCTGGCGCTGGAAGCCAGCTGCTGCCACACCGCTTCACGCGCACGCCAGGCAAAAGGGGTCATCTGCAGCAGGCTCACCGCTTCCGCCCCGTTCAGCGTCATCGAGTAGTGAAGGTTTTGCTGATCGATCTGTTCAAATCCCGCATAGTTTTTCTCTTCCGCCGTATGCAACTGCACTTCGCGATAGATCAACGCTTTGAACTGCTGCAGATGGTGCGGCCCCGGCGTCACCGTCAGCAAATAGCCGCCGGGCCTGATAACGCGGCTCAGCTCCTGCTCGTTACAGGGCGCGTAAATGCGCACGATGGCGTCCAGTGAACCATCAGCAAACGGCAGGCGCTGGCTGGAGGCGACACAAAAGTTAACCGCGCGATAGCGCTTTGCCGCCATGCGCACCGCGGCTTTGGCCACATCCAGACCGTACAACTGGCTGTCGGGCAACGCGGCAGCCAGGGCGGCGGTGTAATAGCCTTCGCCACAGCCGATATCCAGCAGCTGCGCGGGCCGGTTCGTGAGCGGCTGAGCCAGACGTTGCGCCACCCGATCGCGCAGCGGCTGATAGTGTCCGGCATCCAGAAAGGCCCGGCGCGCCTGAAGCATCTCTGCGCTGTCGCCCGGTTCCCGTGAACCTTTGTGCTGCACCGGCAGCAGGTTGACGTACCCCTCTTTCGCCCGATCGAACTGATGACCGGACGCACAGCGATAACTGCTGGCGTGCAGGTGCAAAGCGAGGTGGCAAAGTGGGCAAATCAACGACATAGATAACTCCGGGTTAGCGATTCGCGGCGCAGTTTACCCTGATCATCCGGTAACAGAAAGGATAAAGAAAAGCCCCGCTCATTGAGCAGGGCTTTTAAGATTCGATTCAGCGGTGCATGACACCGAGCCTGAGAGCGAAATCAGATAGCAGTAACGTTAACTGCTGCCGGGCCTTTCTGGCCGTCCTGAATTTCAAACTCAACTTGTTGACCTTCGGCCAGGGTTTTAAAACCGTTGCCCTGGATAGCAGAGAAGTGAACGAACACGTCTTTGCTGCCGTCAGCAGGAGTAATAAAACCAAAACCTTTAGACTCGTTGAACCACTTAACCTGACCTTTAATCTTTGCCATTTTTGCAAATTCCTTAGAGTGTTTATATTGCCCGCAGGCAGTCTTACAGAGAAACCAGAGACATTACTGAATGAGGCACTAATTTAAGGTTCGGCAAGGAAGCGGTATTCAACGTCAACGTCTTTACTCGTAACTTCTTTACTGAAGATGCCATACATAAACAGAACTGTACCTCGTTTGACCCACGATTCGTTATCACATATCCGCTAATTAATGGCAAGCCATTTTTAAACAGTGATCGACATGCCGCACATAATTGCCTGAAACCGGCAGCGAAAGGTGGATAACGTTATTGACAGCAACGCCTCGGCGTGTGCAAAAAAAGTCTATTCGTCAGTATAGTTAGCGCCAGACTCGCGTTTCGTCAAGCGCAGCGGTAAACGCTGCCTTTTCACATTTAAACCAAATAAGTTTAGGCAAAAAATATTGCATTAATATGGCACAGATAAGCTATTTCACTGGCCGTTGTGCAATGAGCAACATAAACTGCGCAGCGCTCAAATCTTGTACAATAAATTGCTGGCAGTACAAGTTAAAAATAGTTTTGCACCAAAATCAGGAAAATATAATCGCCGTTGCCCCAAATATAAGCAGACTGCACGCTGGCATTTATCTCATTTTTTTCTAAACACCCAACAATTAAATGTTAAAAAGCGCGGAAGCCGCTGGCATTTAACAAAAATGGCTTAGGATAAATCTTAATCGTAATTCATCAGGCTGCGGCTCTCGCCAATTCGCCATGGGGCAAAAGGCGCATCCACCTCGCCCGCCTGCTGCAAGGCTTGCGCCAGCACCGTCGGCGGATCGTCAAGCGACTCGTCCGCCAGTTCAAACACGCCCCAGTGAATGGGAATCGCCAGCGGTCGCCCTATCTGCTGCCAGAGCTGTACCGCCTGATCCGGGTCCATGTGCTGGCCGCGCATGAACCATTTTGGTGCATAGGCACCTATCGGTAACGCAGCCAGATTAAACGGCCCCAGCCGCTGCGCGATGGCAGAGAGATTATCGCTGTAGCCGCTATCGCCGGAGAACCAGAAATTGAGCTGCGCATTACGCACGACCCAGCCGCACCACAGCGACCGGTTGCGATCCCAGAAGGTGCGCATGCTCCAGTGGCGCGCGGGAACGGCTGTGAAGCTGATGTCGTCCAGGTGCACCTGCTGCCACCAGTCCAGTTCGGTGACGGTGCGCACGCCACGCCGGCGACACCAGTCGGCCATTCCCAGCGGCACCAGAAAGTGCGCGGCTGGAAAGCGGCGGGCGATGCGTTTCACCGTAGGCCGATCAAGGTGATCGTAATGGTTATGCGAGATCAGCACATAATCAAGATGCGGCAGCTGCGCCACGCTGATCGGCGCCGGGGTTTTACGCTGCGGCCCGGCAAACGGCAGCGGCGAAGCGCGTGCCGACAGCGCCGGGTCGATCAAAATATAGCGCTGATTGAGACGCAGCAGCAGCGCGGCATGGCCCAGCCACCAGACACGGTCATCTTCACCGCTCAGGTCGGCCTGCTGGCACCAGCTGGCGGTAAAGGCCGCATAGCCGGACTGCGGTGGCAGCGGCAGATTCTGCTGCTTACGCTCGCGCCGCCAGCGCTGTAGATCGCCAGGCTGACGCAACTCCTCTTCCGGGTTACGAAAGCCGTGCGGCGTATGATGGGCCAGCGAAGCGTCATACCAGGGATTTTGCCAGGCCATGGCCTCTCCGTTGTGTGCTTAACGTTCCGGAATCAGGCGGATAAAGTCGCGCTTATCCCCGGCATCCTGCTCATCCTGCGATTTTTCGGCCACCGGCTGCGCCTCAGCGATACGGCGCAGCAGCGCGTTCTGTTTCTTTTGCTCTTCCAGCAGCGCTTCCAGCAGCTGAAGCTGTTCACTGGCGCGCACGCTGGCCCGGTTAACAAAAAACCAGGCAATAAAGGCCACAACCACAATGATGGCCAGCACGCCATAGTTAAACAGCGGACCGGTACTGGCGGCTAATTCGTTCATAACTGCATCAATCCTCAAACATCATTCAGGTACATCGCCGCTGATTCTACTCGTTGCGTGCGGAAAAGATATGGTGGCGGAGATAAAGACGATTATCCCGCCTGCGTGCCGCTTTCAGTTATCTCTGATCGATCCGGCGAGAAAAGCGAGGCATGCTGCTACTATAGAGTTCGCAGCAATGCGGGAACAGCTGCGTTATGTAACACAAGGAGATAAAAATGAAACTACTGATTCGTGCGGTGATGGTGCTGGCTGTCTTGTGGCTGGCGATGCTGTTTACCGGCTACGGCGTGTTAACCGGCAGTAATAAAAACGCAGCCGGGCTGGGCTTACAGTGCAGCTACCTGACCGCGCGCGGCATGATTACCGCACAGTATCTGCACACCGACAGCGGCATTGTTGGCGTTACCGATTGTCCACTGCTGAAGAAAAGCGGCGAAGTGGTCGACAACTAAGTTAAGCCGCCTGCCGGGCTGCACGTCAGCCCGGCAGGATTCAGAACGGATAGTCGTAATAACCCATTTGCTCCGACACCTTACGCGCGGCACGGTGCAGCATCGCCACATACTCTTTTTTTGCCGGTTCGGAGAAGCGCACCGTCGGAAAAGAGAGACTCATGCCGGCAATCACCACGCCGAAGCGATCAAACACCGGTACCGCCAGACAGCGAATCCCCGCTTCCTGCTCTTCATTATCCTCACCAAAGCCCTGTTGCCTGACCTGATCCAGCACCGGCAGTAGCGCCTGCGCGTTGACGATAGTGTTAGCGGTGCTGCGACGGAATTCCACTTCACGCAGAATGTCGTTCACCTCCGCGCGCTCACGCCACGCCAGCAGCACTTTGCCGATGGCGGTACTATGCAGCGGATTACGCCGGCCGATGCGCGAATACATGCGCAGGTTATACAGCGAGTCAATCTTATGGATATAGACGATGCTGTCTTCTTCCAGCGCGCCGAGATGAATGGTCTCTTTGGTCTGGCGCGACAGTTCGCGCATCTCCACATCGGCGCTGCGAATCAAATCCACGTTCTGCAGCGCGTGCGCGCCAAGTTCAAACAGCTTGAGCGTCAGCGAGTATTTTTCGCTCTCGCCCTCCTGCGCCACGTAGCCGAGCGATTTCATGGTCTGCAGAAAGCGGTAGACCGTGCTTTTCGACATCATAACCCGCTGCGAAAGCTCGGTGATGCCGTGATCGCGCTCTTCACCCAGCGCCTGCAGAATGCCAAACACTTTCATCACTGATGATACGGCATCCGGCTGTTTATCGTTATCGCGGCTCGCCATGCGGGACTTCCTTAACGCTTTTGCAAAAAAAGCCAGTATAGAGGTTACAGCCGGACGGCGGCAACGACACATCCACTTGTAATTTTTGTCCATTAATGCGGTGATTTCAGGCAGAAAATTGATTAGCATGATGATATTCACTTACTTCACTTCTCTCTGTTTATGTCTCCTACCGTGTCTCAGGATGGATTACCCGTTCCACAGCGTTACGGCGCGATAATTACCATAGCGCTTGGCATCATGATGGCGGTGCTGGACGGCGCGATTGCCAACGTGGCGCTGCCGACCATTGCGCGTGAGCTGAACGCCAGCCCGGCGGAATCGATCTGGATCGTCAACGCCTATCAAATCGCTATCGTGATTTCGCTGCTGTCGCTGTCGTTTCTTGGCGATATGTTCGGCTACCGGCGCGTCTATCAGGTCGGGCTGGTGCTGTTTGTGTTCACCTCGCTGTTCTGCGCCCTCTCCTCGTCGCTGAATATGCTCACCGTGGCGCGCGTGCTGCAGGGCTTCGGCGGTGCGGCGCTGATGAGCGTCAACACGGCGCTAATCCGTATTATTTACCCGCAGCGCTTCCTGGGACGCGGCATGGCCATCAACTCGCTGATCGTGGCCGTCTCCAGTGCCGCCGGTCCCACGGTGGCGGCCGCGATTCTCTCCATCGCCAGCTGGAAATGGCTGTTCCTGATCAACGTGCCGCTCGGTGTGGTGGCGCTGTGGCTGGCGCTGCGCTTCCTGCCGGATAACACGCAGAAAGCGAAGCAGCAGAAATTTGATGTGCCGAGCGCCATCATGAATGCGCTGTTTTTTGGCCTGCTGATTTCAGCGCTGACCGGCTTCGCGCAGGGAGAAAATGGCTGGCTGATTGCGGGTATGCTGCTGGCGCTGCTGCTGATCGGCGTGGTGTTTGTGCGGCGTCAGCTGGCGATGCCGGTGCCGCTGCTGCCAGTAGATTTGCTGCGCATTCCGGTGTTTTCGTTGTCGATCGGCACCTCGATCTGTTCGTTCTGTGCACAAATGCTGGCGATGGTGTCGCTGCCGTTTTTCCTGCAAAACGTACTGGGCCGGGATGAAGTCGCGACCGGTCTGCTGCTGACGCCGTGGCCGCTGGCTACCATGGTTATGGCACCGATTGCCGGCCGTCTGATCGAGAAGTTTCATGCCGGGCTGCTGGGTGGGCTGGGGCTGGCGCTGTTTGCCGCCGGGCTGTTTCTGCTGGCGCTGCTGCCTGCACAACCCACGGATGCCGATATTATCTGGCGTATGATGCTGTGTGGTGCCGGCTTCGGGCTGTTCCAGTCACCCAACAATCACACCATCATCTCGTCGGCTCCGCGCCAGCGCAGCGGCGGTGCCAGCGGCATGCTCGGCACCGCGCGACTGGTCGGGCAAAGCACCGGCGCCGCGCTGGTGGCGCTGATGTTTAACCTGTTCAACGACAGCGGCACGCATGCTTCGCTGCTGCTGGCCGGGACCTTTGCCAGCGTGGCGGCGATCGTCAGTATGCTGCGCATGACGCAAAGCCGTCAGCCGGCAGAGTCATAAAAAAGGGCGCCCGCAGGCGCCCTGTTCATTTTCTATGTGGCTTACTTAAGGTAGGCACCGCTGCGCAGCGCTTCGATACGCTTGTCGAGCGGCGGGTGCGACATAAACAACTCGCTCAGCGATTTACCTTTTCCGTTAATACAGAACGCCATCATGCTGCTGGGTTCCTGCGGTTCGTAGCTGGTTTTCAGGCGCTGCAGCGCGGCAATCATCTTTTCACGACCCACCAGCTTCGCAGAACCGGCGTCGGCGTGGAATTCGCGATGGCGCGAGAACCACATGGTGATGATGCTGGCGAGAATACCAAACACCAGTTCCAGCACCGTCGCCACGGCAAAATAGACCAGCGGATTGCCGTTGCTGCTCTCTTCACCGTCGCGGTTGCCGGACAGGAAGCCAGACGCCACCTGCGCAATGATACGAGAAATGAAGATCACGAAGGTGTTCACGATGCCCTGAATCAGCGTCATGGTGACCATGTCACCGTTCGCGATGTGGGCGATCTCGTGCGCCAGCACCGCCTCCGCTTCGTCGCGGCTCATGTTCTGCAGCAAACCGGTGGAGACCGCTACCAGCGAGGCGTCACGGCGTGCGCCGGTGGCAAAGGCGTTGATATCGGGCGCGTGGTAAATCGCCACCTGCGGCATCGCAATGCCGACCTGCTGAGCCTGGCGGCCGACGGTTTCCATCAGCCAGCGTTCCGTCTCGTTACGGGGTTGTTCAATCACTTCACCGCCGACCGAGCGTAACGCCATCCATTTGGACATCAGCAGTGAAACAAACGCACCGCCAAAGCCAAACAGACCTGCCATAATCATCAGACCCTGAACACTGCTTGACTGGATTCCTGTCAGACTCAGAATCAGTCCGAATACCAACATCACCGCCAGGTTGGTGACCAGGAAAAGCGCAATACGCATCATAAACGTTAATCTTCCTCAGTTGTGCTCGCGCTCATGCGCGGATATACATCCTATGTCCATTGTGGCGCTTTTCAAGCGACCTTAATCTTTAAGTGCCTAAAAAGACATAACTTTACATTTGGTAATGGTAGCAGGTGCAGCCTGCCGGGCGGCGATTTCAAGGCAAAAAAAAGCACCGCCGCAGCGGTGCTGTAATTTCAGGCCGAAAGGTTACTTCGCTGCCGCCGGCGCTGGCTGATCTTTTTCCAGCTGGGCCAAATCGTTAGCGATTTTCACCGTTTCATCCAGATACGGATCCGGCTCTTTGTAGTCTTTCGGCAGATCGTCCAGGCTCTTCAGCGGCGCTTTGCCTTCCGCCTGGTAGCGCGCATTGATACGTTCCAGACGCAGCGCATCTTCTTCGTGGTTCTCTTTCTCGCGCTGAGCCAGATTGAGTGACACGATGTTACGCTTGTCCTTCATCGCGTTGAAACGCGCGATGTCTTTCATGATGTACTGGAACTCGCGATCTTTGGCGATGCGATCGGCGTGCTCTTTGGTCAGCTGCGGCACCAGCGGCGTGATATCGCCGGTTTTGGTGTAGGTCGCCGCGTTGATGCTGTCCCACGGCAGCGCGTTATCCTCAAACTTCTCGCCGGTCTCTGCCGCTTCCACACCGGTCGGCATCAGCAGGTCTGGCGTGACGCCTTTCCGCTGAGTACTGCCGCCGTTGATGCGGTAGAACTTCTGAATGGTGTACTGGACTGAGCCCAGCGCCGGCCATTCCGGACGCAGCATCTGATCGTAGATGCGGTTGAGTGAGCGATACTGCTGCACCGTGCCCTTACCGAAAGTCGGTTCGCCGACAATCAGCGCGCGGCCGTAATCCTGCATCGCCGCGGCAAAGATTTCCGACGCCGAGGCGCTGAAGCGATCGACCAGCACCACCAGCGGACCTTTGTAGTAAACGATGCCGTCGTTGTCGCTGTCCTCACGCACGCGACCATTATTGTCACGCACCTGCACCACCGGACCACTCGGAATAAACAGGCCGGAGAGCGATACCGCTTCGGTCAGCGCGCCGCCGCCGTTGGTACGCAGATCGATGACGATGCTGTCGACGTTCTGCTTCTGCAGTTTCTGCAGCTGTACTTTCACATCATCGGTCAGGCCAACGTAGAAGCCCGGGATATCCAGCACGCCGACTTTCTCTTTGCCGACGTTGTGCACGGTGCCCTTCACCGCGCGATCTTCCAGACGGATTTTCTCACGCGTCAGCGTCACGGTACGGGTTTTGGTGCCCTTGCCGGCTGGCAGGATCTCGAGGCGCACTTTGCTGCCCTTCGGCCCTTTGATTTTGGACACCACATCATCCAGACGCCAGCCAATCACATCTTCCATTGGCTTGCCCGGCTGGCCGACGCCCACAATGCGGTCGCCCACGCTGATGGATTTGCTCTTGGCCGCCGGACCACCAGCCACCATCGAGTTGATCACCGTGTAGTCATCATCCATCTGCAGCACGGCACCAATACCTTCCAGCGACAGGCTCATTTCGGTATTGAACTGCTCGGTGTTACGCGGTGACAGATAGTTCGTATGCGGGTCGATTTCATGCGCGAACGCGGTCATCGCCAGCTGGAACACATCTTCGCTGTTGCTTTGTGCCAGACGACGGATGGCAAAGTTGTAGCGCTTGGTCAGCGTCTCGCGAATCTCTTTATCATCTTTCCCGGCCAGCTTCAGGCTCAGCTCGTCATACTTCACCTTGGCATCCCACAGCGCGTTTAGCTCATCTGTGCTTTTCGGCCACGGTGCTTTGGCACGATCGATATCGATGGTGTCATTGCCGGTGAAGTTCATCGGGCGGTTCAGCACGCTGAGCGCATACTGATAGCGCTCGAAGCGGCGCTTCTGCGCCAGATTATAGAGATCGTAAAACACATCCAGCTTGCCGCTGCGCAGCTCATCACCGAGCGTGGTTTTCTTGTCGGCGAATTGTGCCACGTCCGACGCCAGCAGCACGTTATGGCTGTAATCGAGCAGATTCAGGTAGCGGTCAAAAATTTTCGCCGAAAAATCCTGATTCAGATCGAACTGACGATAGTGAGAGCGGGTGAAACGCGAAGTGACGCGTTCACTGACGGTAGGATGCTGTGCTTCTTCGTGTAACTGGGGAATCTGGTCGGCGCGGGTAATGTTGTCCGCGCCAAAGGTGGGGCCTGCCAGCAGCAGGCCCGCGATCATACCGATCTTAAAAATGCTGTTCATGCCAGGGTCGGGCCTCCGTTTCAGAACTGCAAGTGTTCTGCGCGCACAATCATTGCCAGGCCGGAAGCGAGCTGGACCCGGACGCCATCTTTGGTAATTTCCAGGATGGTAGCGTCCATTGCACTTTTGCCTGCTTTGACTTTGATGTTTTGACCCGCTTGCAACGTTGAAGTGTCAGTGACGGGTTTTGCCCGCGGTGGACGCGGAGCAGCCTGACGCTCACCGGCCGCAGCACGCGGTGCCTGTGGACGTGGCTTACGCGGTGCGTCACCCTCCGCCGCTTTACGGGCAGCAGGCTTGCGCGGACGACGCTCAGCGGTCTCTTCCCCGGCTTCACGTTTTTTCGCTTTTTGCTGCTCGCGCTGCGCCTGCACGCGCGCTTTGGCTTCTTCCAGCTGCTTGCGCGCATGTTCTACGTGCTGCTCATCCAGCACGCCACAGGCGTTGCCGTCGAGATCGACACGGGTGGCACCGGCTTTAATGCCGTAAAGATAACGCCAGCTTGAGGTATAAAGGCGTAAGGCCGAACGCAGTTGCGTCTTGCTCAGGCTGTTTTCGCCCTGAACGCGCTCCACCAGATCCTGAAAGATACCGATTTTGAGCGGACGCGCTTCACCTTCGGCGCTAAAGCAGTGCGGAAAACGCTGCGCCAGAAAGGCGATGACTTCTTTACTGCTGTTCAACTTAGGTTGATTTTCCATGAAATTTCCTGATTACAACGGGTTTGCCGACCAGAGCAGGCATGAACAGGCGACATTATAATGACAACATCGCCAAATGCTATGTGATCCAGTCGATTAGCTGCGCGTCAGCTGAAGAAATTTTTCAATGTCGCTGTTCGCCAGCACTGCACAAAGCCCGTCGGTAAGGGCTACCAGCCCCGCTTCATCCTCGCTATCGAAGCGAGAATAAACCGTACTGTCGATGTCGAGAACACCGACCATCGTGCCATTCACTTTCAGAGGAATCACGATTTCCGCGTTGCTGGCGGCGTCGCAGGCAATGTGCCCCGGGAAAGCGTGCACGTCCTCAATCCGCTGCACGCTATCCTCCGCAACCGCGGTGCCACATACGCCTTTACCCACCGGAATGCGTACGCAGGCGATTTTGCCCTGGAACGGACCCAGCACCAGCGTCTCAGGCTCGGTCAGCAGATAGAAGCCTGCCCAGTTAACCCCTTCCAGGCGTTCAAACAGCAGCGCACTGCAGTTGCCCAGCGCAGCCAGGAAAGAAGTTTCGCCCGCTAACAGTGCGCGGACATCGCGATTTAAATCCTCGTAAAAGGCTTTTTTGTTCATTGTTTAACCATAACTCATCACTGGCGTGACCTTGTTGTCACTCAGTTGTTAAAATAAGCACTAATAATCCAACCCCACAAGGTGAATCATTGTGTTAGTTACTATACCCTTAGCACGCTATGCTTGAGACTATTCTCGTACCATAGATTGATGCAGACAGACGAGCTCTGCTCCGCATGCCGGTAACTGTAACGAACAATGGGCCCCTTGCGTCATTTATGAAAATTCACGCCATCAGCCAGACGTTGCCCCACGCACGTTATCAGCGTTGCCCGCAATGCGATACCCTTTTTTCCTTACCGGATGTGAAATCGCATCAGTCGGCTTATTGCCCGCGCTGTCATGCCCGTATTCAGAACGGTCGCGACTGGTCAATGACGCGGCTCACTGCCATGGCCGTCACGATGGTCGTACTGATGCCGTTCGCCTTCAGCCTGCCGCTGGTGGATATCCGCCTGCTTGGCATGCGCATCAACGCCAGCCTGCTGGAGGGCGTGCTGCAGATGGCGCAACAGGGCAACGTGCTGACAGCCGCCATGGTGGCGTTTTGCACGATTGGCGCGCCAGTGACGCTGGTGGCCGGCATCTGCTATTTGTGGATTGGCCACGCGCTCGGCATGAACCTGCGCCCGGTCCTGCTGATGCTGGAGAAGCTCAAAGAGTGGGTCATGCTGGATATCTATCTGGTCGGCGTGGCGGTGGCATCAATTAAGGTGCAGGATTATGCCGCGCTGGAGGTCGGCTACGGGCTGGTCGCCTATATCGCGCTGACCATCATGAGCCTGCTGACGCTGATTCATCTCAATGTGGAGGAGCTGTGGGAACATTATTACCCGCAGTCGGTGCCGCACGAACCGCCCGAGCGGTGGCAGGTTTGCCTGAACTGCCACCATACCGGTATGCCCGATGAACGCGGACGCTGCACGCGCTGCCATACGCCGCTCGATTTTCGCCGCCGCCACAGCCTGCAAAAATCCTGGGCGGCGCTGATCGCCTCGATTGTGCTGCTGATCCCGGCTAACCTGCTGCCGATTTCGGTGGTGTACGTCAACGGTGCGCGGCGCGAAGACACCATTTTCTCCGGGATTCTTGGCCTCGCCTCCGGTAACGTGCCGGTGGCGGCAGTGGTGTTTATCGCCAGTATTCTGGTGCCGTTTACCAAGGTGTTAGTGATGCTGACGCTGTTGCTTAGCATCCATTTTAAGTGTGAACAGGGTTTGAAAACCCGCATCCGTCTGCTGCGTGCCGTCACCTGGGTGGGCCGCTGGTCGATGCTGGATCTGTTCGTCATTGCTTTAACCATGTCGCTGGTCAATCGTGACCAGCTGCTGGCTTTTACCATGGGACCTGCCGCCTTCTACTTTGGCGCGGCAGTCATCCTGACCATTATGGCCGTTGAGTGGCTCGATAGCCGCCTGATCTGGGATGCACATGCAACAGGAAACGCCGACTACACCGACTAGCGCTAATCTGCGTAATAAACGCAAGATTTCGCCGTTCTGGCTTTTGCCCATTATCGCCCTGCTGATTGCCGGCTGGCTGTTATGGACCAATTATCAGGAGCGCGGCACCACCATCACCATCAACTTCCAGACCGCGGACGGCATCGTGCCGGGCCGCACGCCGATTCGCTACCAGGGCGTGGAAGTGGGCACCGTGCAGGGCATTGTGCTGAGCGATGACTATCGCAGCATTCAGATCAAAGCCAGCATCAAGAGCGACATGCGCGATGCGCTACGGGAGAACACCCAGTTCTGGCTGGTGACGCCAAAAGCCTCGCTGGCGGGCGTCTCCGGGCTGGATGCGCTGGTGGGCGGTAACTACATCGGCATGATGCCCGGCGACGGCAAAGAGCGCGATCACTTCACCGCGCTGGACACCCAGCCAAAATACCGGGTAAACACCGGCGAACTGCTGATTCACCTGCACGCGCCCGATCTCGGCTCGCTCAACACCGGTTCGCTGGTCTATTACCGTAAAATTCCGGTCGGCCGCGTCTATGACTACAGCATCAACGGTAATACCGATGGCGTGACCATCGATGTGCTGATTGAGCGGCGCTTTACCAACCTGGTGAAAAAACAGAGCCGCTTCTGGAATGTCTCGGGCGTTGACGCCGATGTCAGCCTGAGCGGCGCCAAAGTGAAGCTGGAGAGCCTGGCCGCGCTGGTGAATGGCGCGATTGCCTTTGACTCGCCGGACAGCGGCGAACAGGCCAACAGCGATCAAAACTATCAGCTCTATTCGGATCTGGCACACAGCCAGCGCGGCGTGCTGATTTCGCTCGATCTGCCCAACGGCGACAACCTGAAAGCCGACAGCACGCCGCTGATGTATCAGGGGCTGGAAGTGGGCACTCTGACCAAACTGACGCTGCTGCCGGGCGGCAAAGTGTCCGGCGAGCTGACGATCGATCCCTCCGTCACCGGCCTGATGCGCAGCGGCACGCGGATTGAGATGCGCGCGCCGAAACTCAGCCTGACCGACACCAGCCTGAGCAGCCTGCTGACCGGTAATACTCTGGAACTGGTCCCGGGCGAGGGTGAGCCGCAGGATCACTTCAGCGTGCTGCCGGCCAGCGAAACGCTGCTGCAGAAGCCGGATGTGCTCACCGTTCAGCTCAGCGCGCCGGAAACCTACGGTATCGACGCCGGACAGCCGGTAATGCTGTATGGCGTGAAGATCGGCCAGGTTATTTCGCGCCGGCTGGATGAAAACGGCATCAGCTTTGTGGCGGCCATCAATCCGGAGCATCGCCAGCTGGTGCACGCCGACAGTAAGTTCATCGTTAACAGCCGTCTCGACGTTAAATTTGGCCTCGACGGCATGCAGGTGCTGGGTGCCAGCGCGCGCGAATGGGTCGACGGCGGTATCCGGCTGGTGCCGGGTGCGAAAGGTCAGCCGTCCAGCCGCTATCCGCTGTACGCCGACTCAGAGCGCGCGGCGGAAGGCATTACCGGCGATCAGCCGCCGACCACGCTCAAACTGACCGCCAACAGCCTGCCGGATGTGCAGGCCGGCTCGGTGGTGCTGTACCGCAAGTTCCAGGTCGGTGAAGTGGTGGATGTGGTGCCGCGCGCCGATGCGTTTGAGATTTCGGTCCATATCCAGCCGCAGTATCGCAAGCTGCTGACCAGCGAAAGCGTGTTCTGGGCCGAAGGCGGTGCCAAAGTCCAGCTTAACGGCAGCGGTCTGACCGTGCAGGCTTCGCCGCTGAACCGCGCGCTGAAAGGCGCAATCAGCTTTGATAACCTGACGGGCGCGCAGGCAGCGAAAGGCGTTAAGCGCGTACTCTATCCGTCAGAGACCGCCGCGCGTGCAGTCGGCAGCCAGATTACCCTGCACACCTTTGATGCCAGCAAACTGTCGGCCGGCATGCCAATCCGCTACCTCGGCATCAACGTCGGTCAGGTGGAGTCATTGGCGCTGAGCCAGGATAACAACCAGGTGGTGGCGAAAGCGGTGCTCTATCCGGAGTATGTGCAGGACTTCGCGCGCATCGGCAGCCGCTTCTCTGTCGTCTCGCCGGAGATTTCGCCCGCCGGCGTTAATCACCTGGAAACGCTGCTGCAGCCGTATGTGAACGTGGACCCGGGCAAAGGCGCGCTGGCGCGCAGCTTTGAGCTGCAGGAGAGCACCATTACCGACTCGCGTTACCTCAACGGCCTGAACATCTATGTGGATACCACCGAAGCCGGTTCGCTGTCGATTGGCACGCCGGTGCTGTTCCGCGGTGTAGAAGTCGGCACGGTCACCGGCACTTCGCTGGGTAACATGGCCGACCGCGTGCAAATCGCGCTGCGCATCAGCAAGAAGTATCAGCATCTGGTGCGTAACAACTCGGTGTTCTGGCTGGCCTCCGGTTATAACCTCGACTTTGGCCTGATTGGCGGCGTGGTGAAAACCGGCACCTTCCAGCAGTTCATTCGCGGCGGCATCCAGTTTGCCACACCACCGACGGTGCCGCTGGCACCACAGGCCGGTGCCGACAAGCACTTCCTGCTGCAGGATGAAGCGCCAAAAGAGTGGCGCAACTGGGGCACCGCGATTCCATCGCCAAACTAAGACAACGGGCAGCCTGCGGGCTGCCCGACTTATTTGCGCCAGGGATATTGCACACGGCTGTACCTGAGCCGGGCTCGGCGTTACACTTCGCCCTCACTTTGTTAGTCCGGTAGATATCCGTGTCCGATCGTTTTCCTGAAGATTTTCTCGCGCTGATGCGCGCCAGCCTGGCCGACGAGGCCGAACTCGAACGCTTTCTCGCCATCAGTCAGCAGCCGCTGCGCCGCAGTCTGCGCGTCAATACGCTGAAAATCAGCGTGGAGGATTTTCTCACGCGCGTGGCGGGCTACGGCTGGCAGCTGACGCCGATTCCGTGGTGTCGGGAAGGCTTCTGGATTGCGCGTGATGACGAATCGCTGCCGCTCGGCAGCGTCGCGGAACACCTCAGCGGTCTGTTCTATATTCAGGAAGCCAGCTCAATGCTGCCGGTCACCGCGCTGTTTGACGCCGCGCCGGATGCCCGCCAGGTGATGGACGTGGCCGCTGCGCCGGGCTCTAAAACCACGCAAATGGCCGCGCTGATGTGCAATCAGGGCGCGATCCTCGCCAATGAATACTCCGCCAGCCGGGTGAAAGTGCTGCATGCCAATATCAGCCGCTGCGGCGTCAGCAATGTGGCGCTGACCCATTTTGACGGGCGCGTCTTTGGTGCCGCGCTGCCGGAACAGTTCGATGCCGTACTGCTGGATGCGCCCTGCTCCGGCGAAGGCGTGGTGCGCAAAGATGCTGACGCGCTGCGCAACTGGACGCTGGCCAGCACCGAGGCCATCGCCGCCACCCAGCGCGATTTACTCGACAGCGCTTTTCACGCGCTGCAACCGGGCGGCACGCTGATTTACTCGACCTGTACGCTTAATACTATCGAAAACCAGCAGGTGATTGCCTGGCTGCAGCAGCGCTATCCGCAGGCGCTGGAAATTGTGCCGCTCAACGATCTGTTCGCTGGTGCCGAACGCGCGCTGACGCCGGAAGGGTTCCTGCACGTGTTTCCGCATATCTTCGACAGCGAAGGCTTTTTCGTCGCGCGGCTGCGCAAAACTGCCAGCGTGCCGCCATTGCCGGCGCCGACCTACAAACTCGGCAAGCTGCCCTTCTCGCCCGCCAGCCGCAAGCTGGTGGCGGAGATGGCGCAGGCCGCGCACAAGGTGGGACTGCACTGGGATGAGAGCCTGACACTGTGGCAGCGCGACAAAGAGCTGTGGCTGTTCCCGGCGGCGCTGGAGAGCTGGCTCAGCAAAGTGCGTTTCTCGCGTATCGGTCTCAAACTGGCAGAAACCTTCCCGAAAGGCTTTCGCTGGCAGCATGAAGCGGTGGTGGCGCTGGCGCAACCGGACAGCGCGCTGGCGTTCGAACTGGACGAAGCGCAGGCGGAAAGCTGGTATCGCGGACAGGATATCCATCCCGACACGCCGCCCGCGCGTGATGAAGTGATTGTCACCTACCAGCAGCAGCCGCTGGGCCTGGCGAAACGCGTTGGAAGCCGCATCAAAAACAGCTATCCGCGTGAACTGGTGCGCGACGGGCGGCTGTTCCGCTAACACGCATTACTGCAACTGCACCAGCGTCAGCCGGTTGCCAAATACCGCGCCGGTATCAATGTAATGCTGATTCGCGGCGTTAAGCGGCTGCTCCAGCGGCGTATGGCCAAAGTAGAACGCACTGGCACCGGCGATCGGCTGCGAACGACCGCGCTGATGGCGAGCGAGCCGGTCGCGGCTCCAGACGACCTGATGCCAGTCGACATCCTGTCCCAGTGCATAGGCACTGGCAGGATAGTCAGCATGAGCAATGACGATGACGTGCTCCTCGAATTGCAGATGTAAAATCAGCGGCAGTTCGGCACAGCGCTTCAGCGCATGACGCGCGGCAATCAGCCGCGCACCGCTCAGCTGCCAGAACCAGTCCCCGCCGTTCATCATCCACAGCATCGGATCGTCGCCCTGCAGCGCATCGAGTGCCATCTGCTCGTGATTACCGCGCACGCAGCGGAACCACGGCTCTTCCAGCAGTTGCAGACAGCCAAGGCTGTCCGGCCCGCGGTCGATTAAATCCCCGACCGATAGCAGCAGATCCTGTTGCCGATCAAAGCCCTGCCGCAGCAGCTGCGCATCAAGCTGCACGCGGCAGCCGTGCAAATCACCGACCACCCAAATATTGCGCCAGTTATTTGCACGCAGCGTCTGATAAAACATGTAATCTGCCCCGGTTGACTGGAAGTTTAGTAAACCCGGCATAAAGTATAGTCCGGTGAGGGGTAGCCGCGGAGGAATCAGCGTGAGCAGTCGGAAACAGTTTGTTGGCATCCTCGTGATGATTTTTATTGGCAGCCTGCTGCTGCTGGAGTCGCTCGCGCGCCTGGTGCATCTGCTTTTTGTTGGCTGAGCGGTGTTTCATGCCGCGCTAAACGCTTACACTCCTTTGCGTCTTACTGAAAGGAGTCTCCATGAGTCAGAATATCTACGATAACCCCGAATTTTTTGCTGGCTATGCCACCCTGCCGCGGTCGGTCAACGGACTGGACGGCGCGCCCGAGTGGCCCGCGCTGCGGGCAATGCTGCCTGAACTGCGTGACCAGCGCGTGCTGGATTTGGGCTGCGGCTACGGCTGGTTTTGTCGTTATGCGCAGCAGCAAGGCGCGCGTGAAGTGCTGGGGCTGGATGTGTCAGAAAAAATGCTGGCGCAGGCCGCTGCCATGACCGATCGGCCAGGCATCACTTACCAGCGCGCTGACCTCGAAACCCTGCAGCTCAGCAGCACTTTTGATGTGGTGTACAGTTCGCTGGCGCTACACTATCTCAGCCATATCGACGCCCTGTTTGCCACGATTTTTCATGCGTTACGTCCCGGCGGCGCGCTGGTGTTTTCATGCGAGCATCCGATTTATACCGCTCCGCGTCAGCAGGAGTGGTTCATCGATGATGCCGGGCAGCGCAGCTGGCCAGTCAATCAGTATCAGCAGGAAGGGGAACGGATCAGCAACTGGTTTGCCGCCGGCGTGAAGAAGCAGCACCGCAAGCTGGCAACCTGGATTAACGCGCTGATTGCCGCCGGTCTGGTGATTGAACGGCTGGATGAGTGGGGTCCGGATGTACAGCAGGTAGCGGAGAATCCGGCGCTGGATGAGGAGCGCGAGCGTCCGATGCTGTTTTTGCTGGCGGCGCGCAGGCCGCTGTAAGGTTTTCAGCAGTGGCTGCATCCTGCAGCCCTGTGAAAATTCCCCCCGGCGCTTATCTCCGGCACTCAATCAAGGTGTTAGCTCTGTAAGGGACGGCACCTACTGTAACGCTTAAGATTATTCCGAACAAGTTAAATGATATTAACTATCATTCTCAACTATTGATCTGGCGCGCTGTTAATGCCCGTTGCGTTTGTGTCGCTTCTGTCTGCTGAATCCCACAGGAGCCCGCATGATCACTGACTACACCTTTAACTATCTGAATGGCCTGGATGTGCACTATCGCTATAAACCGGCCAGTCTGGATAATCAGCATCTGTTGATTGTCATGTCCGGGTTTAACCTGCCCGATCCTACCGTGTATGATTTTACTTTGCTGGAGCACACCCGCGCAGCCGTGTTATGGATCAAAGACGATTTCAACGGTTTGCCAGCGTATTACCTGTGTAACAATCTCCAGTTCAACATCGAGCACGGCGTCAGTCAGCTCATCCGGGCGGTGATTGAGCTAACCCAACCTTCTGATGTGACCATTCTGGGCGCGTCGAAAGGCGGCAGTGCCGCGCTCTACTTCGGTATCCGCCACAACATCAGAAACATTATTACTGCAGTGCCGCAGTTTTTTCTCGGTGACTATGCAAGCCAGATTTGGCCCAGTGTGGGTAAAGCGATGATGGGAGAGATAAGCCCGGCTGCGGTCGCGTTGCTAAATAAATACCTGCCCAATGCCCTGCGACGCGATCGCCAGACGCAGAAAAATATTTATTTGTTTACTGCTCTGGCCGATCATCAGCGCGAGCAGGAAGTGTTACCGCACCTCGGGCTGCTGGAAAAATACAGTAATTTCAATCTGATAGAATCGTCATCACCCTGTATCACGCAACATAATGAGGTGACCCGCTATAACCTCAACCTGATTCTGGCGCTGATATATCAGCTGGAGCAGAATATCACCCCGCGCTGGGGCCATATTCGCAACGGCAGCGGTTGGTAACGGCGCAGCTGAGAATCATAGGTTGGCTATGACGAATCCCCGGTTAACGCGTGATTAAAAAGATCGCCAGCATAAAACCGACAAACAAACCGGCAAAGGTCAGCAAACCGGTGCGCGGCGTTTTGGCCTGACCGACAATCGCGCCGATAAAAATGCTCAGAATGGTGAGCGTGCCAATCATCACCCAGAGAAGATATTGTGTATTTGCTGCCATGCGAAATCCTGTTAAGCGGCCATCAATCAATGCGCCCTGTTATACCATTTTTCGCTGTGGCTGGCTGCTGCAAATATCCGCTGTGTTGCGCTCAGCATAACAATGCATCACATGTGACAACGTCACTTGTGTATTATCTCACGCAATGTTATCGCGCTTAATAATTGCGCTAATTGAGCAAATAAAGTCCGGCAACAAGGGTACCGACGGAAATAATATGGAATAGCTCAGTCATGGTAGCAACCTCAATTTAATGCCTGTACGACTCAGTCAAGAACAGCATCTGGCGTTCGTCAAATCATCACCGCCTGCAATAAGCGCAGCCGATGGCATAAATACCAATCGATGCTTAACTGAATACGTACCCATAAGACAGGAGGAAAGCCATGAGCCAGTCTGCATTAGCCACCTACCTTGCGTTAAGCGACGACGACCTCAATGAGATGGGCATCCGTCCGGACACGCTGTTCGAAGCGCAGCCCGACGATAACGGCGCCGCCGGTTACTATTTCAACGTACCGGACACCACGCCGCAGCGCGTGCTGGGGCAGAAACGCTGGTCGCTGGGCGATCGCATCGACATTCCGGCCAGCGTGTTAAATAACGATTCAGCGTAACGGCTCCCGCGATGCGCGATCCTGTGCCAGGCTTAAGTCATTGTGGAATGTTGCAATCATGAGGGAATGATTATGATGAAAAAAACGGTACTGGCGTCACTGCTGATGGTGTTTAGTCTGGGCGCTATCGCTGAACAGGGCGGCTTTGAGGGCGGTAAAACCCCGCCGCCGCAGAAACAACAGGACGCCGGTTATAAAGGTTCTGAAGATACCGGCCAGACACATATCGAACAGATTCGGGATTTTCGTCAGGGCGGCTATGTCACGCTGGAAGGCTATATCGTTAAAAAGTTAAGCGGTGATAATTATCAATTCCGCGACAGCACCGGCACCGTGACCATTAAGGCTGCAGCCGATACCTTCAAAGGCAAAACCTATAACGCCGAGGATCAGGTCCGGGTGAGCGGCAAAGTATATGGCCGGGGCGAAAATACCCGCGTCGATGTTGCACGTATCGAAGAACCTTAATGCATTATTGTCCGGTCCGCCGTCGCGTGTGCGGCGGACGTTATCTTTCCATTCGCAGGAAATCATCGCATGAAGAGCCTGTTTGCCAGTCTGTTAATCCTCTCCACCCTGACCGCGCTGGCTGGCTGTCAGCAACCTGAACGGCCAATTGGCCCGGACGGACGCCCTAATGTCCCTGCAGAACAACCGGTGCCCGGCGGTCCAATGAGTAAAGGGCCGGTAGGTCAGCCGCAGGCCTGACCGTTAGCGGCATCAGTACTTACCGCGCCCTGCCCTGAAAATTTATTGTCCTTATTGCCGCCGGGTATTATTACCGGCGGCATTTTTACGTCTGGCTTAATTAACGCCCACCACCATTACCCTGATTAAATTTTCATGGCTATGCTTGGTTATTACGCTGAAATAAAGGATATGCTGATGCACAGTCTTGATCCACAAATGTTGCTGTTACTCTATTTTGTCCTACCGGTTTGGCTTATTGCTGGCTTTGCCGACTGGCTTTGTCATCGTGCAACAGAAATAGAGCATACCTCCGGCGTTAAAGAAACGTGGATACATATTTTAATGTTTCTGGAGATGGGCACTCCGCTGCTGCTGGCATTATTTCTTGAGGTGAATGCGCTGATTATTGCGTTAATGATCGTGCTGTTTTTTTGTCATGAAGCCACTGCGTTGTGGGACGTCAGCTATGCGGTGAAAAGCAGAAAAGTGACGCCGGTCGAACAACACATCCACAGTTTTCTCGAAATGGTGCCGCTGATGGCGCTGCTACTGGTGATCTCCCGTCACTGGCCGCAATTTCTCGCGCTATTTGGGGCCGGCAATGAAGCGCCCCGGTTTACTCTAACGCTACGTGCCGATCCGCTGCCGCAGGGTTATATTATTGGCGTACTGTGCGCAATCGTGGTGTTTGAACTGCTGCCTTATCTGGAAGAATATCTGCGTACCCGGCGCGCGAAGAAAAACGCCTCAACGTGAACAGCATAAACCACCGTGCTGAATGGTAATGTGGATGATTGGGGAAGCTATTGATTCCACCACAGCCAATACCCACACGATAAAAAAACCTCCCGCGGGAGGTTTATCGATTAGATCGGTTTTTGCCCATCGTCTTCAGGCAATCCGGTGCCGGTATCATCATCGTCATCAAGCGGCTCTTCGCCGGGCACCTGCGCATCATCAGGCAGCGGAGTGACATCATCGGGTCGTTCTGACATAAGCACCTCCATACCCCACATTGGGTAATAACTATTTTAGTTGCGTTATCCTTCAGCCCAGCGGGTTTATCACGCATCTGTGAATTAAGCGTAAGAAGTAAATTAGTTATGGGTTAACGCTTTGCTTATCGCCTGCCCTCGGCTAACGCGATAAACAAAAAAGGCCACCCGAAGGTGACCAATAATAGGGTACTCGCTGCGTTAGTCATCAGGTGTGGTTATTAATTTATTTCGCCACATGAATAACACAACTGAATTAATTCGCTTCTTTCATCATATACAACGACGAGGCAATGGCAATCATAATCGACTTACAAAAAATACATTTTGCGCCGAGTGGATTTTGCCTGTTCCTGTCAAAAACGGACTGGCGATATTGAGAGCCCTGACATTGTGGGCATCTCATAGCATTAATTACTGTAATAATCAGAGACCTGTAACGTTAACAGCTGACGGACCTTTAGGGCCGTTTTCTACAGAGAATTCAACGTTCTGACCGTCATCGAGTGAACGGAAGTCAGTTCCCTGAATGGCAGAGAAATGGACGAAAACGTCTTTGCTGCCGTCTTCCGGAGAAATGAAGCCGAAACCTTTCTCAGCGTTGAACCATTTTACTGTACCGAGCATTTTATTTGACATGTTTATACCTTGATAATGAGCCATATGGCATTAGAGGCTGAACCGCAGCGACACATCAGAACCTGAGATAAAACTCAAAGAGAAAGGCACAGGAAAGGCACTAACACAGATGAGAGATACAAAACGAACTAACTATGGGACTGTCTGCTTATCAGACCGGAGATGCATTAACGCACGTCTGGCGGATAAACACAAGGGGTAATAAAATTTATTGATAAATTCCGGGTATGACGAAGCGGTGACTGCGCCGCGTTTAAAATTTTAAGTGGTTAAATTTATTCACTGTTTCCCTTTTTGAAACATCAGGCTTTAAAAATAATCATTTTCTTGCGGTCATGGCTGCCATTCAACCTTGTAAAGAACAAGCCAAAAAAGAGGAAAAAGACCTTTCGGCTCCTATCATTATTTTTTAATGAATTATTATAATTGGCGGTAATGAAATGGCCCCGTAAAATTCAAGGCTGCTGCGGATGAGATTTCACCACCACCTTATGGTCTCTAATCCACTGTGTGACATTTGATGAGCTTCGAGGAGTCGATCAGCCTTGCAGCGGCAGAAAGATTTACATACGCTAGAAATGCCCCTGCGGACAATGCGTATAACGCCATACCGATTTTTGCCAATGCTGAAAAATTACTCATTTTCTCTAAAATAAATTCAGGCAGTAATGCACCGTAAATTAGCGGCGAAAAAAACATTAACACCCCGATTGTGTACAGAGCTATCTTAGCAGAGATTGAGATTACAAAATAAAATTTATTTGCGTATTTTCTCTTCTTCCAAACAAATGATAGTGGCTCGGTTTTAATATCAAGCAGCCCTCTACACTTTACAAACAAGTCAATATCTCTAGTAGGATTTTCACTTCTAACTAAAGCTCTTCTTTGCTGCAGACTAAGAAAGCTCTCTTTAGTGATTGCAGCATAGCCATATTCAATAGAAAGCCGCTTTAGTTCTTCATCCTCAGTAATTTTATAGAGATCATAACTGAGTTTACTTAGCTTTTCTCTTTCCTCAAAAATGCGTCGTTTAGTTAAAAACATTTCTTTAAAAAAAGAAAGCACTGCCACCAAAGCCAAAATAATTGGCAATATCACTTTGACAAATGTTTCAAGTATTTCAGACATGCGACTTATCCTCTTATAACAGGTTTTCTTGCTTCCATCACGGTAGTCCATTCGTAAGGTTCTATAATCTCCCCTGCCTTATGAATGATAATATACCCTACAAACCGATCAAGCCTGGATCTCTTGAATTTAATAGACAAATGGGTTTAACCCTCTACCTACTCACCATGGATTCTCTTAACATCATTGTCTCGAAAACCGCTTTTAACCTGCTCCCCATCGATCGATACACCGCTATGTTAGTAATGCCTTCATAAGTCACATCAGGACATCCACATGAAGAAGCGATTTTCGTCGAACATATCATCAGTATTCTCCACGAGACGGAAGCTGGAGTTTCGGCCCGGGACTCTGACGAATCGTAAATTTGTGGGTTATCTATACATATTCATGAGAAAAGGCGCCTGAGAAAGAATGACTAGTCATAGAAGGGGTAAGACCCCCCTCACCAATGATTATTTAATCCGCTTACCTGTATACTGTCGATTCACCTTGCCGGAAACCGATGGGAAACCAAAAAATAAGTAGATTCTCTCCTCAAACTCACTTATCTCAATTTTACCAAAATTCTTGATAGCGTAGTCAAACCCTTGCTGAACATCTTCGTAGATGCTCTGTATAGATGCGCGTGTATCATCAACCATCCAGTATGAATACATCTTCGTGTTGCCACCTGAGTTGATTAGCTCGGCATCCAGAAAAACTCTTTCCATATTTTTTTCATCAGCTTCAATCCTAACAACATAAGAAACCACAGAATACTTCGCCATTTTAATTCCTTTTCAAATTTAAGAGGGTTAATAATCTATACATGCGCTAAGATTTACAAGAAAAAATGAAATAATGTGCACTTTTTGTAATAATATCATTTATGCTTCACGACCTGGCAGCACGCAGCTAAGAATATTGAGAAAACTTCAACATGGATTTAGTAGCGTCGGGCGTAGCGTTCGAAGAGCGGATGAACGTGCTGTTCCATACCACATGAAGCTGAGAAGCAACAACTGGCAGAGCTTCATGAATTTTTCAAAGAATTTCTGCAGTAATACAGTAACATCGCTCTGTAGTTCCCGCATGGCGGCAGTCTGGTTTATCATAAGGATGCGTATAAATGAGCATAATTTTTGTTCCCCCGCTTATCACGCTTCTGCTTAGCAGGGAGAGTGAGAAAGGCAGCCCACTAACTGAGGATGAAGTAAATAACATCAGAGACGCAGCGACAGCTATCAGTCTGGATAGTGAAACTGCTTTGGCGATGGCGGAGAGCCGCGGCTATCGGGATATAGACCCTGAAAATTGCTGGGCAGAGTGGTTGGCATTCAGGAGCGATAAGTAGCGTCTAAGAGTCTGGTGTCAGTGAAATACATGCCGCTTATACGCAGCGGAGAATTAGGGAAAATTTGCGCAAAGATTGCCAGGCTACAAGAACATGTCCAGGACCAAAAAGTATCGGGATTGACGCGGTCAGGAATACGTGATGATTTAACCTGAGTATGAATATTTCGGAA
Source organism: Pantoea sp. SGAir0184 (assembly GCF_043544755.1). Classification (NCBI taxonomy): domain Bacteria; kingdom Pseudomonadati; phylum Pseudomonadota; class Gammaproteobacteria; order Enterobacterales; family Erwiniaceae; genus Pantoea; species Pantoea sp. SGAir0184. The sequence continues at coordinate 1,961,911 of NZ_CP028050.1, read as the reverse complement.
AATTTTCGGACATCTTCGCACAAGCCTGAAAAATATCCTTTAATAACATACAGATAAAAAAAGACCCAATACGATTCCTGTATCGGGTCCAGGGAAATGGCTCGTTGAGAGCCGTGCGCTAAAAGTTGGCATTTTTGCAGGCGAGGACGCCTTGCCTTTTAAAGGTAGACCAGCATCGGTGATTTTCCAGCCAGCGGGCTTCGCCGCCGGCAAAAGCTGCCAACTCTGTGATCGGGCTGGCACTAACGGCTGGCAGGCGCAGCGGCAAAAATGTGCGCTACGCCTGAAAATGCAGGGATTATTTACCGCACAGCTGCTGGGCGCGATCGACGATCGGCTGCAGGCTCATCTTTTGTCCGGGATGCGCTTTATCGGCGGCAAGAATGGTATCGATGGACTGCAATGTGCCCTGCCCGGCATTGCCGCGCGCCAGCGCTTTATCATTAAGCGGATACTGCAGCAGTGTGCTGGGGTTGATGGCAAACAGCGCGCCATCTTTCTCGCAGGTCAGCATCACCTCTTCACGGGTGAACGGCCACTTATCTTTGCCAATTTCAAAACGGCTGACGGTGATAATCTGCCCGGCGAACGCCTGGCTGCACAACGCCATCAGTAACCCAGCTGGAATCAGTTTCTTCAGCAAAATCTCGACCTCATCTCATCTTTTAACAGATTCAGGCCGGCGACAGCGTAGCAAACACGCTCACCAGCCCGATAACAATCAACGCCAGCAGCAGCTCGAGCTGCGTCAGACGGATAAAAAGTTTCGGTGCCCGGCTGGCGGCCAGGCGGAAACGCGGCACCAGCAGATAGCGATTAAGCAGCGCAATCAGCACCATCAGTGCCACCAGCAACGCTTTGCTCACCAGCAGCTCGCTCCACAGCGTGGCGGCCCAGTTGAGCGGCGTACCGGCAATCAGCAGGCTGTTGACCGTGCCGGTAACAATCGCCAGCGCCACGGCCAGATGACCATAGCGTGAAAAGCGCATCATGCTGCGAATGGCATCGGTGCGCCAGGCAATGTTACGCGCCTCGCGCATTAATAGCAGCAGCGGCAGCAGACCACCGGCCCAGAAGGCGGCCGCGATCAAGTGCAGCGCATGATTTCCCTGCTGCAGCAGTCCCGCCATGCCGTCGCGCATCGCCGCATGGCCGACGCCCGCCAGCGCCACCAGCTGCAACAGCGCGCTCACCAGTAACGCCTGCTGGCGCAAATTACCACGCAGGCGCAGCGCCAGCGTGCTGAGCAGGGCAAACAGGATAACCCAGCGCCACACCGCGCCGAAACGCGTGCCCAGCACCGCCAGCCAGACGTCGATGCTGGTGATACTGCGCCAGTCGCCGCTCATCAGCCCGGTCTGCGTTGCCAGCATCAACAGCGCACTGAGTAAACTCAGCACGGCGCTGTATCCCATCAGCCATCGCCAGCGCTGTGCCAGCACCGGTCGGTAGCGCGCCGGCGCCAGCAGCGCGGTATAAAATGCACTGCCGGTCAGCAGAAACAGCGCCAGAAAATGCAGCGCCCGCAGGCCGATCCAGAACGCGCTAAGACTCATTACTTCACGCTGAAGCTGTAGCTACCTTTGGTTTTGTGGCCGTCCACTGACAGCACGTGCCAGTTGACCTGATAATGACCCGACGCCAGCGGCTGGGCGATCGGCACAATCAGCTGATCGTGCTGCTGCGGATTCAGCTGGGCTTTCTCCAGCGCCACCGGTTGCTGCTGCGCGTTGATCATTTCCACGCCGCTGAATGCCGGTTCAATATCTTCGGTGAATGTCAGGGTGAGTTGCTGCGGCGCGCGCTCCACCATGGCGTTATCCGCCGGCACCGGGGCTTTGAGGTGGGCATGTGCCAGAGCCAGCTGGCTGAAGCCCAGCGTCGCGCCCGCCAGCAGTAGCGCGATAACGCGCCTGGATGCAGTTTTCATCATCACGTCTTCCCTTTTAACTGCGGCACTGCGCCGCAAATGTGGCAGCAGGATACGCCGCTGCTTTTAGGCTGTCGAGACTTGCGGTGCGATCCAATTCCCTTGATCCAGCAGGGCGAAACCATTATTTTTGCCCCTGTTTATCAGGAGAAAAGCATGAGCCAAAACCTTGCCCTGCTGTCGCAGGAAGAGAAAGACAAAGTAAACGTCGATCTCGCCGCCGCTGGCGTGGCGTTTAAAGAGCGCTACAACATGCCGGTGATCGCCGAGATGGTGGAGCGCGAGCAGCCGGAAGCGCTGCGCGACTGGTTCCGTCAGCGCCTGATGGCCTATCGCCAGGCATCGCTCAGCCTCTCCCGCCTGCCCTACGAACCTAAGCAGAAATAATTTATGTTACGCGTAATCGATACGGAAACCTGTGGGCTGCAAGGCGGCGTGGTGGAAGTGGCGTCGGTGGATGTCATTGACGGCCAGATCGTCAATCCGATGAGCGATCTGATCTGCCCGGATCGGCCCATCAGTCGTCAGGCGATGGCAGTGCACCGCATCACTGAAGCCATGGTGGTGGGCAAGCCGACCATCGAAGAGGCAATTGGCCGCTATCACGGTAGCCCGCACTATGTGGCGCATAACGCCAGCTTTGACCGGCGCATGCTGCCGACGATGCCGGGCGAATGGATCTGCACCATGACGCTGGCGCGCCAGCTGTGGCCGGGCATTAAATACGGTAATCAGGCGCTGCGCCACAGCCTGAAACTTGAGGTGTCGCCGCCGGATGATCTGCACGCGCACCGCGCGCTGTACGATTGCTACGTCACCGCCGCGCTGCTGATCCGCATTATGGAAACCTCCGGCTGGAGCGCAAGCGAGATGGTGAGTCGCTGCCAGCCGGCGCCGGTCAGCGACGAAGTGTTCCCGTTTGGTAAATATCGTGGTCAGAGCATCGGCAGCATCGCGCGTAAAGATCCGGGCTATCTGCGCTGGGTACTGGAAAACGTACGTGATTTGCGCGCGCCGCTGCGGCAGACGCTGCGCAAATACGTTAAGGACACTCAGTAATCGCTGCGCGGCGGCAGCGAGCCCTGCGCCAGGGCGATCAGGAAAGTGAACTCCTGCGCCACGCCTTCATAGGATTTATAACGTCCTGATTTGCCGCCGTGGCCGGAATCCATATCGGTGCAGAGTAACAGCAGCGCATCGTTGGTGCGCAGCTCGCGCAGCTTTGCCACCCACTTCGCCGGCTCCCAGTACTGTACCTGCGAATCGTGCAGCCCGGTGGTCACCAGCAGGTGCGGATACGCCTGCGCCGTCACGTTGTCATACGGGCTGTACTGGCGGATGTAGCGATAGAATTCCGCCTGCTCCGGATTGCCCCACTCATCATATTCACCGGTGGTCAGCGGAATCGACGGATCGAGCATGGTCGTGACCACATCGACAAACGGCACCTGAGCGATCACGCCGTGAAACAGCTGCGGCGCCATATTCAGCACGCCGCCCATCAGCAAGCCTCCGGCACTGCCGCCCATGGCGTACAGCTGCTGCGGGTTGCCGTAGCCTTTCGCCACCAGCGCTTCGGTAACATCAATGAAATCGGTGAAGCTGTTCATTTTATGTTGCAGCCGTCCATCGTCATACCACTGCTGGCCCAGCTCGCCGCCACCGCGCACGTGGATAATCGCGTAGATGAAACCGCGCTCCAGCAAACTGATGCGGCTGGTGCCGAAACTGGCCTCCATGCTGCTGCCATAGGCGCCGTAGCCGTACGCCAGCAGCGGATTGGCGCCGCGCTGAAAGTGTTTGCGGTGATAAACCAGCGAGACCGGCACTTCCGTGCCGTCGCGCACCGTGATCCACAGGTGTTCACTTTTGTAGTCGGCAGAGTCAAAGCCCGGCACCGGGGTTTGCTTGAGAATGCGCCGCTCGCCGGTCTCCATGTTCAGTTCGAACAGCGTGGTCGGCGTCGTCATCGACGAGTAGCCGTAACGCAGCGTGTCACTTTCCGGCGTGGGGTTGTAGGCCAGCCAGGTGACATAGGCCGGATCGTCAAAGGCAATACCGTAACTCTCGCCGCTGGCCCAGTTAATCTGGCGCAGAGTATTTACTCCGCGCTGGCGCTCTTCGACCACCAGCCAGTTACGAAACAGCTGGAAATCTTCCATCACTACGTGGTCGCGCGGCGGAATCAGGGTTTGCCAGCGATCTTCAGCCAGCCACGCGCTGCGGTACAGGCCGAAATTTTTGCCGTCGCGGTTGGAGCGAATGAAGAACTGGTGATCATAGTGATCGATGCTGTATTCATGATCGCGCCGCCGCGGACAAAACACCTGCGGCTGTGCGTCCGGATATTCCGCGTCAATCAGCAGAATTTCACTGGTAGTTGTGCTGAACAGCGCGATCAGGATGAAGTGTTCCGAGGTGGTTTTATGCACGCTGAGGTGGAAAGACTCATCCTGCTCTTCATACACCAGCTGATCTTCCGACTGCGGATGCCCCAGTTCGTGACGCCACACCTGATAAGCCAGCAGCGTTTTCGGATGCTTGCGTACGTAGTAGAGGGTGCGTGAGTCGTTGGCCCACGCCACGCTGGAGGACGCGTCGCGCAGCACCTCCGGATACCAGCTGCCGCTGTTGAGATTACGAAAGCGGATGCCGTACTGGCGGCGCGATAAAAAATCTTCCGCCAGCGCCATCACCTGGTTATCCGGGCTGATATCCAGCGTGCCCATGGTGTAAAAGTCACTGTGCGCGGCGCGCTGGTTGCCATCCAGCAGCAGTTGCCACGGCTGGTCGGCGGGCGCATCCACCGGCTGGCGGAAATAGGCCGCGTACTCATTGCCGGCTTCGTAACGGCTCTGGTAGCGATAGCCGCGTTTAACGTACGGTACCGAGTGGTCCTGCGCCGGTAGCCGATCGATGATCTCTTTCAGTACCCGATCCTGCAGCGCATCCTGAGAAGCCATCATTGCTTTACCGTAGCGGTTTTCCGCCTCCAGATAAGCCAGTACCTCGGGGTTTTGCCGGTCATCATCACGCAGCCAGAAATAGTTATCGGTGCGCGTTTCGCCGTGTAACGTCATGTGGTGGGGGATTTTTTTCGCTTGCGGCTGATTCATTACAGAGTTTCTCCCTGAAAGACGACATCCTGCAAGCGTGGCACTTCTGGCAGAGGAAGCCAAGCCGGAAACGCACGCGAAGTGTAACCGGAGGCCGCCGAAACCGCCTCCGGCGTGACTCAGGCCGCTTTTTCCGCCGCGATGTCGCGCTGAATACCGTCGCGCACGTCCTGCGGGATTTTCAGCGCATCACCGAGCGCGGAGAGGTAACTGCGTTCCATGAAATGATCGACATCGATCGCCGCACAGCTAAGGAAATAGAGCTCCAGCGCTTCCTCTTCGTTTTTCACGTCGGCGGCCAGCCACTGCGGATCGAGCGGACGGTTCATTGCCTGCTGAATCAGCGCTTCCGCCTGCGCCCCGTAACCGGCCTGATGGATATTCTGCTCGATGGCCGTGCGCTCGCGATCGTCAATGTGCCCGTCGCTTTTCGCAGCAAACACCAGCGCGGTTACCAGTCGCTCCGCGCGCTGGTCGAGCGGCGTCTGCAGTTGGCCAAACGCAGGCTCATCCTGATGGGTTTCCCGCACGCGCTGCTTGTATTTATTCCACAGTACCGCGCCTGCCGCCGCCCCGCCGCCGACCAGCAGCGCGGTGCCGCCGTATTTGGTTAACAGCTTGCGCGACGATTTGCTGGCAACCAGTAAACCCGCCAGGCCACCCAGCGCGCCGGGTGCCAGCATATCGCTCAGGCCGCCTGATTTGCCGTCACCGCCCTTCTTTGCCAGAACCGATTGAATTTGCTGCAGCCAGTTACTCATCGTTTAACTCCTGTTTAAGTTTCCGCTCACTATGCTGCCGCACGCTGTGTCAGTTAACGTCAGAGCCGGCAAAGTATGGCAAAGCCGGACGTGCGCAATGCGTGAGTACGCAAACGTTTTCGTTTATACTGCGCGCGCATTTTGACTGCTAAGGTGAAATTATGACGACTCTCGGAACCGCGCTGCGACCTGCCGCAACGCGTGTCATGCTGTTAGGTTCAGGTGAATTGGGCAAAGAGGTGGCGCTGGAGTGTCAGCGTCTCGGGGTGGAAGTGATCGCCGTCGATCGTTATGCCGATGCCCCGGCGATGCACGTTGCGCATCGCAGCCACGTCATTAACATGCTGGACGGTGACGCACTGGCGGCGCTGATTGCGCAGGAGCAGCCCCACTTTGTGGTGCCGGAAATCGAAGCCATCGCCACCGAAAAACTGCTGGAGCTGGAAGCACAGGGGCAAAAAGTGGTGCCGACGGCCCGTGCTGCACGTCTGACCATGAACCGCGAAGGCATTCGCCGTCTGGCGGCAGAAGAGCTGGCGTTACCAACCTCAACCTATCAGTTTGCGGATAGCAAAGCGCATTTCGTCGCGGCCGCGCACGAGATCGGTTTTCCCTGCATCGTGAAACCGGTAATGAGCTCCTCCGGTAAAGGCCAGAGTTTCATTCGCGAAGCCAGCCAGCTGGATCACGCCTGGGATTACGCGCAGCAAGGCGGACGCGCGGGCGCGGGCCGGGTGATTGTCGAGGGCGTCGTGAAGTTCGATTTTGAAATCACCCTGCTGACCATCAGCGCGGTGGACGGCATCCACTTTTGCGCGCCAATTGGTCATCGTCAGGAAGACGGTGATTATCGTGAATCCTGGCAGCCGCAGCAGATGAGCGAACTGGCCCTGCAGCGCGCGCAGGACATCGCCGCTAACGTGGTGAAAGCGCTGGGCGGTTACGGCCTGTTTGGCGTGGAGCTGTTTGTGTGCGGCGACGAGGTGGTGTTCAGCGAAGTCTCTCCGCGTCCGCACGATACCGGTATGGTGACGCTGATTTCGCAGGATCTCTCTGAGTTCGCGCTGCACGTGCGCGCCTTCCTCGGCCTGCCGATTGGCGGCATTCGCCAGTATGGACCGGCTGCTTCGGCGGTGATCCTGCCACAGCTCGATAGCCACAACGTGCAGTTTGTGAATGTGGAAGCCGCACTTGGCGCCGGTTTGCAGCTGCGCCTGTTTGGTAAGCCGGAAATTGCGGGGCAGCGCCGTCTGGGTGTCGCGCTGGCGACCGGTGACAGCACCGATGATGCCGTGGCCCGCGCCATTGCCAGCGCCGCAGCCGTGCAGGTTCAGGGCTGATTGACCGGGTGGTGACGCAGCGCCATCACCACCCGCAAAAATTGACCGCTGCCGCGTTGCAGTTACGCGGCAGCGCTATTCGCGATCAGCGGGGTGAAGCCGCACCTGCCACAGCCTCACGCGCCAGCTGCGTAATGCGATCCCAGTCGCCGCTCTCCAGCGCATCGTTTGGCACCAGCCACGAGCCGCCAATACACAGCACGCTTTTCAGCGCCAGATAGTCACGATAGTTGGCCGGAGAAATACCGCCGGTCGGGCAGAAACGCACCTGCGGGAATGGACCACCAATCGCCGCCAGCGCTTTGACGCCACCGTTAGCCTCTGCCGGGAAGAACTTGAACTCGCGCAAACCATAATCCATGCCGACCATCAGTTCTGACACGGTGCTGATGCCTGGAATCAGCGGCACCGGGCCTTCCACCGCCGCCTTGAGCAGCGGTTCGGTGAGCCCCGGGCTAATGACAAACTGCGCACCGGCGTCGGTCACTTCTTTCAGCTGCTGGGTATTGATCACCGTGCCGGCACCCACAATCGCTTCCGGAACTTCTTTGATCATTGCCCGCAGCGCATCCATCGCCACCGGCGTGCGCAGCGTCACTTCCAGCACGCGTACGCCACCTGCGACCAGCGCTTTGGCCATCGGCACCGCATGTTCCAGCTTGTTGATGACAATCACCGGCACAACCGGGCCGGTAGTCAGGATCTGTTCCGCACTCGTTTTCCAGTTCTTCATTACGTTTCCTCAGGAGAGACAACCCGACGCGCGGTCCGGCTGTCAGAAAGAGAGCCCTACCATACAAGATCGGCCGGACGGACGTCTATTGGATATCATCAATTTTTGAAACCGCGGTTCATTTTGGTGATGACCTGTATCCGCTCGCAAGTTGAGCCTGATGCCTGCGTCTGCAGTTTTAACCCAGCACCAGTGAGACAACCGATAAAACAATTAATAAAAACACCAGTGCACTGACCAGAGCCATACCAGCCACGATGGCATGGAACGTCAGAGTGGCCCCTGCGAAAAACAGCGCGCCGTAAACACTCCAGCGGCTCTCTTTGCGCATACCACCAAACGCGGCCAGCAGCAGGGCAATAGCCGCCAGCACGACATCCGTAATGGTAAGCAGCCCATCGATGTCCATCTTGCTGGCTTTCGATGTAGAGCTTTGCACGTTCTCCCCTTTTAGTCCGGCAAGAACACCTTTCTTCACTGCGGCAACCTGTTCTGCTACCACCTGCTCAATTGAGGGACGATGTTGGAACGGGCCGATAGTAAAGTGAACTGCAACCAGCATGAATGCTATGGCCCCCAGCAGCATACCGACAGAACTCCATTTATTGCGCAATAGCGTTTCCATACGTTTCCTTAGCATTATCATTTGCGCATCATTGCGCACCATTCTGTAGGGTTGCCATTAATGGCGACCAGGATAAACCCTGCTGATTGAAAACAAAACGCCCCTGGCGAACAGCGCAGGGGCGTAAATATAAACTTCTCAGTCAGCGATGCAGGACCGGTTATTCAAACTCGTTCCACGAACGGCCGTCGCGGGTGATCATCGCTACCGAGGCGACCGGTCCCCAGGTGCCAGCCTGATACGGTTTGGAGGCGTCGCCATCCGCATTCCACGCTTCAATAATTGAATCGACATAGGTCCACGCCGCTTCAACTTCATCGCGGCGCACAAACAGTGCCTGAATGCCGCGCATGGTTTCCAGCAACAGACGCTCATAGGCATCCGCCAGATGCGACTGATTGAAGGTTTCGGAGTAGCTCAGATCCAGCTTGGTGGTCTGCAGCTTATGCTTGTGATCGAGACCCGGCACCTTGTTGAGGATCTCAATATCCACGCCCTCGTCCGGCTGCAGACGAATCGTCAGCTTGTTCTGCGGCAGTTCAGCGTAAGAGTCCTTAAACAGGTTCATTTCCGGGTTTTTGAAGTACACCACCACTTCTGAGCACTTGGTCGGCAGACGCTTACCGGTGCGCAGGTAGAAAGGCACGCCCGCCCAGCGCCAGTTATCGATATCCACGCGGATGGCGACGAAGGTTTCGGTGCTGCTCTGCTTGTTAGCCCCCTCTTCTTCCAGGTAGCCCGGCACTTTTTTGCCCTGCACAAAACCGGCAGTGTACTGACCGCGTACGGTTTTCTCGCGCACGTTGGTCTGGTCGATGCGGCGCAGCGAACGCAGCACTTTCACTTTCTCATCACGAATCGCGTCAGCGCTGAGATCGGACGGCGGCGACATGGCGATCATGGTGAGGATCTGCAGCAGGTGGTTCTGGATCATGTCACGCATCTGGCCGGCTTTGTCGAAGTAACCCCAGCGGCCTTCGATACCCACCTCTTCCGCCACGGTGATCTGCACGTGGTCGATGGTGCGGTTGTCCCAGTTATTGACGAAAATCGAGTTGGCAAAACGCAGCGCCAGCAGGTTGAGCACCGTCTCTTTACCGAGATAATGGTCGATACGGAACACCTGGCTTTCATCGAAGAATTTACCGACGCTGTCGTTAATCTCCTGCGAGGTCTCCAGCGAGGTGCCAAGCGGCTTCTCCATCACCACGCGCGCCGGTTTGGCGTTGAGTTTAGCGGCGCCCAGGCCTTCACAGATGGCGCCAAAGGTGCTCGGCGGCATGGCAAAGTAGTTGATGGTGACGCGGTTTTTCTGATCCAGCATCTTGCCCAGTTTCGAGAAGTGCGAGGTGTCGTTAACGTCGAGGTTGCAGAAGTCGAGACGGCCGCTGAGTTTGTCCCACAGCGCTTCGTCAATCTTCTCCTTCATGAAGGTTTCCAGCGCTTCACGCACCACTTTGGTGTAGGCCTCTTTGTCCCACTCCGCGCGACCCACGCCAATAATGCGCGTGGTATCGTGAATCTGACCGGCTTTCTCCAGCTGATACAGTGAAGGCAACAGTTTCCGGCGTGCAAGATCGCCTTTGGCACCGAAAATCACCAGATCGCATGCCTGGGCTGTTTGTGTTACCGCCATTTTCCTCTCCTCGTTGCAGGATATACCCGGCCTGAGCGTCCTCATCCTGCCGGGTCCTTATTGTAATTTTCTTACAGCACAATGTACTTTTTTCACCGCGCCAGGACAACCCGGCTGCGGTCGGTTACAGGTGATTATCCTGCACCGCCGGGGCGCATTTAACGTGTTGCGAAGTGCGCTAACGCGCCTTTTTCTGTTTCGATGTTTGTCGGGCGAAAACCCGGCAGCGATCAAAGTATGACAAAAAAAGCGCGGTTACATTTGTCCGCCGCTGCGTACGTCAGGCTATTACACGGTATATTCCGCATAATTGGCAGCGATTTCACGCACGGGTGAACGCAAAAAAGTGATTGATGGTCATCGGGTTAACAACATGCTGGATCAAATACAGGCGCAGCTGGCCGCGCTGAGCAAATCAGAACGCAAAGTGGCAGAACAGATTCTGGCCGCGCCGCAGCAGGCGATGCACTCGAGCATTGCCACGCTGGCCCAGGCGGCGCAGGTCAGCGAACCGACGGTGAACCGCTTCTGTCACCGCATGGGCACGCGCGGCTTTCCCGATTTCAAGCTGCAGCTGGCACAGAGTCTGGCCAAAGGGCCGAGCTGGGTTAGTCGCGATGTCGAAGAAAATGACAGCGTAGAACGCTACAGTCACAAGATTTTTGATTCCGCGCTGGCGGGACTCAGCCGCGTGCGTCAGCAACTGGATATGCAGGTGGTGGCTCAGGCGGTACAGGCATTATCGCAGGCGCATAAAGTAGCCTTCTTTGGTCTGGGCGCCTCGGCGGTGGTGGCGCATGATGCCACCAATAAATTTCTGCGTTTTAATCTGCCGGTCATCTGGTCCGAGGATATTGTGATCCAGCGCATGAGTTGCATAAATAGTGGACCAAATGACGTGTTTGTTCTGATATCGCATACTGGCCGCACCAAAAATATGATAGAACTGGCTCGCCTGGCGCGTGTAAACGCTTCCACCGTGCTGGCTATCACCTCGCCCGGATCGCCGCTGGCAGATGAAGCCACGCTGGCGCTGACGCTGGATGTACCGGAAGATACCGACATCTATCTGCCGATGGTTTCCCGCCTGGCGCAGCTCACCGTGGTTGACGTGCTGGCAACCGGTTTTACCCTGGAGCGCGGTACCGCTTTCCGCGAGAATCTCAAACGGGTAAAAGAGGCACTAAAAGCATCGCGCCTCGAAAAGCCGGCACCGGAATCACGTGCACAGCAAAATAATTAACATCACATTCACAATGTGAGTCGAATCACAGCCCTTCGATCATATAGAATGAGTGACCATTGCGTGTCACTTGTGATCGACACGATACTTTGTCAACGGAGTCCTTCATGTCCAGACGTCTCAGAAGAACCAAGATCGTTACAACCCTCGGCCCAGCCACCGATCGCGACAACAACCTCGAAAAAATCATCGCGGCGGGCGCTAACGTTGTGCGACTCAATTTCTCCCACGGCACCCCGGAAGATCATCAACTGCGCGCCGATAAAGTGCGGCAGATTGCGGCCAAACTCGGTCGCCACGTCGCCATTCTTGGCGATCTGCAAGGCCCTAAAATTCGCGTATCAACCTTCAAGGAAGGCAAAGTTTTCCTCAATGTCGGTGACCGCTTCCTGCTGGATGCCAACCTGAGCAAAGGCGAAGGCGACAAAGAGAAAGTCGGTATCGACTATAAAGGCCTGCCGGAAGATGTGGTGCCGGGCGATATCCTGCTGCTGGATGACGGTCGTGTGCAGCTGAAGGTGCTGGAAGTTCAGGGGGTGAAAGTGTTCACCGAAGTGACTGTCGGCGGCCCGCTCTCCAACAATAAAGGCATCAACAAGCTCGGCGGCGGCCTGTCGGCTGAAGCGCTGACCGAAAAAGATAAGCTGGATATCATTACCGCGGCGAAAATTGGCGTCGACTATCTGGCGGTCTCCTTCCCGCGTAACGGCGAAGACATGAACTACGCGCGCCGTCTGGCACGCGATGCCGGCTGCGACGCCAAACTGGTGGCGAAAGTGGAGCGCGCTGAAGCGGTGGCAACGCAGGAAGCGATGGACGACATCATCCTGGCCTCCGACGTGGTGATGGTGGCGCGTGGCGATCTCGGCGTGGAAATTGGCGATCCGGAGCTGGTGGGCATTCAGAAAGCATTGATTCGTCGCGCGCGTCAGCTGAACCGCACCATCATTACTGCTACCCAGATGATGGAGTCGATGATCACCAATCCGATGCCGACCCGCGCGGAAGTGATGGATGTGGCAAACGCCGTGCTGGACGGCACCGATGCGGTGATGCTGTCGGCGGAAACGGCGGCCGGTCAGTATCCGGCGGAAACCGTGTCGGCGATGGCGAAGGTGTGTCTTGGCGCGGAAAAAATTCCAAGCGTGAACGTATCCAAACACCGCCTGGACGTGCAGTTCGACAACATCGAAGAAGCGATTGCCATGTCGGCGATGTACGCCGCTAACCATTTGCAGGGCGTGTCGGCCATCATTACCATGACCGAATCTGGCCGTACCGCACTGATGACGTCGCGCATCACTTCGGGTCTGCCGATCTTCGCAATGTCACGTCATGAACGTACCCTGAACCTGACCGCGCTGTACCGTGGCGTGACGCCGGTGTTCTTTGACAGCAACAACGATGGTGTCGCCGCCGCGCACGATGCGGTTAATCTGCTGCGCGACAAAGGGTTCCTCGTCTCCGGCGATCTGGTGATTGTCACCCAGGGCGACGTGATGGCGACCACCGGCACCACCAACACCAGCCGTGTCCTGCGCGTAGACTGAGTTTTACGCACCTCCTGACAGCGGCTGTAACAACATGGACAAACGCGACTGCCTGGCAGTCGCGTTTTATTTTTCACTGACAAGGAGGCCAGATGGCCCGCTATCAACCCATCAGTCAACTCACCGGGCGCGTGCTGCTGTTTCCGCTCGCGCTGGTGCTGTTTGAGTTCGCGACCTACATCGCCCATGACATGATTCAGCCCGGCATGCTGCTGGTCACCGCCGAGTTTAACGTCGGCCCGGAATGGGTATCCACCTCACTCACTGCCTATCTGATGGGCGGCGTGGTGCTGCAGTGGCTGCTCGGTCCGCTGTCGGATAAATATGGCCGGCGTCCGGTGTTGCTGTTCGGCATTCTGTTCTTTGCCGCCGCCTGTGTTCTCACCACCTGGGTGAGCAACATCGAGCAGTTCGTTACGCTGCGCTTTATCCAGGGCATCAGCCTGTGCTTCATTGGCGCAGTAAGCTATGCCGCAGTGCAGGAGGCGTTTGACGAGGCGTTAGCTGTGCGCATGATGGCGCTGATGGCTAACGTGGCGCTGCTGGCACCGCTGGCGGGTCCGCTGGCCGGTGCCGCCTGGCTAACGGTGGGCGAATGGCGCAGCATGTTCTGGCTGTTTGCGGTTTGCAGCCTGCTGGCGTTTGTGGTGCTGTGGCGCATCATGCCGGAAACCGCCGGCGATCGCAGCCACTCCATTGCGTTACCGAACCTGGCGCGCGGCTACGGACGGCTGACGCGCGATAAGCAGGTGATGTACGGCTCCTTCGCTATCGGCCTGGTGTTCATCCCGATTCTTACCTGGGTGGCGCTGTCGCCGGTGATTCTGATGCATGAAGAGGGCTTATCCCGCCTGCAGTACGCATTGCTGCAATTACCGGTATTTCTGGCGATGATCGCCGGTAACCTGACGCTGGGCAAACTGGCGGGACGCGTGGCCATCGAGCAACCGGTTAAATTTGCCGCCTGGCCGATTCTGCTCGGCCTGAGCATCGCACTGGTGGCGAACCTGCTCAACAGCCACAGTTACCTGCTGCTCACCGCCGGCCTTAGCCTGTATGCGTTTGGTGCCGGGATGGTCAACGCCGGGCTGTACCGGCTGACGCTCTATTCCAGCAGCGAAGGTAAAGGCAGCATCGCCGCGATGCTGGGGATGATCAGCATTCTGACGCTGGCGGCAGGGATTGAAGTGGCAAAAAGCGGTTATTTCAGCGGCGGTACGCCGTGGTTCAGCGCGATCAACTTCGTCGCCGGCGTGTTGTGGTTTGGCCTGGTGACGCTGTTCCTGCGCGAGCGCAAGCGGCGCAGTCGCCTGACGAGCGTAGAATAAGTGATGATGAACCGTGCCGGGCGGCACGGTTCAGCACGCGTTAGCTATTTACGCGGGTATAAATCCTTTCGCGCGTAAGGCTCAATATCCCCTTCTTTACGCGTCTTCAGCAGTTTGAGAATCCATGTGTACTGCTCCGGATGCGGGCGCACGAAGATTTCCACCTCTTCGTTCATGCGCCGCGCCAGCGTGGTGTTATCGGCATCCAGCAAATCGTCCATCGGCGGGCGCACGAAAATCTCCAGCTTGTGCGTCGCGCTGTTATACACCGGGAACAGCGGCACTACGCGCGCGCGGCACACTTTCATCAGACGCCCGACTGCCGGCAATGTCGCTTTATAGGTAGCAAAGAAATCGACAAACTCGCTGTGCTCAGCACCGTGATCCTGGTCCGGCAGATAGTAGCCGTAATAGCCCTGACGCACCGAGGCGATAAACGGTTTGATGCCGTCGTTGCGCGCGTGCATGCGGCCACCAAAACGGCGACGCACGGTGTTCCAGATATAATCCATCAGCGGATCGCTTTGATTGTGGAACATCGCCGCCATCATCTGACCTTCCGAGGCCAGCAGCATCGCCGGAATATCCACGCCCCAGCCGTGCGGCACGAGGAAAATCACGTTCTCATGATTCTCCTGCAGCGCCGTGATGATCTCGCGGCCGTGCCACTCAACGCGCTGGCGCACGCGTTCAGGATTACGCATCCCCAGCTCGGCCATCATCACCATCGCCTGCGGTGCGGTGGCAAACATACGATCAGCAATCTCTTCGCGCTGCGCTTCGCTAAGCTCCGGCAGGCAATAGTAGAGATTGATCAGCGCACGGCGGCGCGCACTTTTCGCCAGCTTGCCGGCAAACTTACCCAGCCCGCCCAGCACCGGATCGCGCACCCTGGCCGGCAGCATCGCCATACCGGCCAGCGCACCAATCGCCAGCCAGCTGCCCCAGTATTTCGGCTTTAAAAAAGAACGTTGAAAAACGGGAATAAACTCACTGTTATTTTTTTTTCGGGTTTCCATGCACTCGCCTCTGACAATGACGGCTCAATAATAGTGACGGCAGGTAATTTTGCAATCTTCACAGGCCAGATAGCAAAAAACCGACGAAGAATCCGTCGGTTTTTGCGCGTTTGCCCGGAAATTAACGTTATTTCAGCGTCAGCTGTGGCAGATAACTCTTCACCTGCGCCAGATAGGTGCTGCGATCTTTACCAGTCAGCCCTTCCATGCGCGGCAGCTTCGCCGTCAGCGGGTTGACCGCCTGGTTGTTGATCCACACTTCATAATGCAGATGCGGTCCGGTAGAGCGACCGGTGTTACCGGAAAGCGCGATGCGATCGCCGCGTTTCACTTTCTGTCCCGGTTTCACCAGCGCTTTGCTCAGATGCATGTAGCGGGTCATGTACTGGCGACCGTGACGGATCGCGACGTAGTTGCCGGCGGCTCCGCCGTTTTTCGCGATCACCACTTCGCCATCGCCGACAGCCAGCACAGGCGTACCAATCGGCAGCGCAAAATCGACGCCTTTGTGCGGCGCGATGCGCCCGGTCACCGGATTGAGGCGGCGCGGATTGAAGTTTGACGAGACACGGTACTGCTTGACCGTCGGGAAGCGCATGAAGCCCCGCGCAAGACCGGAGCCGTTGCGGTCGTAGAACTTGCCGTCTTCCGCGCGGAACGCGTAGTAATCTTTACCGCCGGTGCGCAGGCGCACGCCGAGTAGCTGGCTCTGCGCACTTTTACCGTCCAGCATCTCGCGCGACATCAGTACGCTAAAGTCATCGCCGGCGCGCAGTTTGCGGAAATCCATCTGCCACTGCATGGCTTTAATCACGCTGCTGGTTTCGGCGCTGGTCAGGCCGGCGCGCTGGGCGCTGGCGGCGAAACTGCCGCGCACTTCGCCTTTCAGAACGCTGTTCTGCCATTCACCCTTCTGCATCTCCTGCTGCATCTTAAAGCTGCCGTTCGGCTGACGCGCATAGGTGCGGGTTTCACGCCGATCGATCTCCCAGGTGAAGTCCTGCAGCGCGCCATCAGCATCCAGCGTCCAGCTCAGTTGCTGCCCCACGCGCAGATTACGCAAACTCTTGTCGCTGCTGACCAGCGCGTTGATGTCACCGAGATCGATACCGTACTGATTAAGCGCGCTGCTCAGCGTATCGCCTGAGGAAACGGTGTAGTCATGCTGATCGGGATTGACCGGCACGTCTTTATCGATGTCATCCGACGGGATCTCGTCTTCCGGTTCCGCCGTGGTTTGATCGATCGGTTCACTGGCTTCCGGCAGCAGCGTGCGCAGCTCGTTTTTGTCGAGGGTGATGTCTTTCACGATGGGCGCAACATCGCGGGGATGATAGACGTAAGGCCGCCAGACAGCGACGGCCAGTGTAACAACGGTGAGTGACCCCAGCATAACGCGGTGGGGGCGCGGCAAATTATTAAATGCGAGGGCGACAGAGCGGGCTATCTGCTGCACTTTTACCTATTCCTCTATGCTCCATTCAGGCAGCTCGCATACTGGCTTGACAGCTGTGAGAGGAATTTCACGTAGCTGTCTTTGGTTAAGCTGATTCCCATGCCTAACGGGTCGAGGGTGCCTTTACGCACGCTGGTTCCGCGAGACACGGCATCGATGACCGCCGGCCTGAATTGTGGTTCAGCAAAAACGCAGACTGCTTTCTGCTCAACCAACTGTGTTCGTATTTGATGTAAACGCTGGGCGCCCGGCTGGATCTCAGGATTGACGGTAAAATGACCTAATGGTGATAAACCGTAATGTTTCTCAAAGTAGCTGTAAGCGTCGTGAAAAACGAAATAACCCTTGTTCCGTACCGGCGCGAGTTGTGCGCCAATCCGTTTGTCTGTGTCCGCCAATTGTGCCTCAAACTGCTGCAGGTTGGCGTCAAGTTTGGCTTTGCTTTGCGGCATAAGTTCCAATAATTTTCCGTGGATTGCAACAGCAGATTGTTTCGCAATCTCCGGCGACATCCACAGGTGCATATTAAACTCGCCGTGGTGATGATGAGTATGAGACGGGTCCTGGTTCTCAGAATTGTCTGAGTCATGGTCGTGATCGTGACCGTGCTCATGTTCGTCCTCATCTTCACCGCCGCTAATCAATAGCGGTTTTACGCCAGGCAAGGCGGCAATTTCGAGGTTCTTACTGGCCGGTAACTCCCCGGCGGACTTCGTCAGAAAGGCTTCCATCTCCGGACCGGTCCATACTACTAAGTCAGCGTTTTTAATACGTTTTACATCGGATGGCCGTAAGGCATAATCGTGCTCTGAGGCACCGTCCGGCAGCAATACTTCAACCGGCGTAATGCCATCGGCAATGGCGGCTGCGATAAATCCGAGAGGCTTGATTGAAGCCACCACCGCAGACTGCGCGGAAAACGTGGTGGCGAGGCTTAACGTCGCCGCAGAAAGGGTAAAAGCCAGGCGCTTTTTATTGTGTAACATAATGCGTCATTCCATCGTGACCAGGTGATGGAATGTGATATTATAACATTCGAAATTCAATGCAACCCGTAAATATCATGTCGTCACTTGTTACACTCGAAAACATTTCGGTGAAGTTTGGCCAGCGTGCGGTGCTGGCAGGCATCAGCCTGTCGCTGCAGCCGGGCAAAATTCTCACCCTGCTAGGTCCCAACGGAGCCGGCAAGTCCACGCTGGTGCGCACGGTACTCGGCCTGCTCACGCCAGACAGCGGCAGCGTCCGCCGCGCGCCGGGGCTGCGTATTGGCTATGTACCGCAAAAGCTGCACATCGATCCGACGCTGCCGATCAGCGTAGAGCGCTTTATGCGTCTGACGCGCGGCAGTCGCCGTGACGATATTCTGCCGGCGCTGAAGCGGGTGCAGGCCGGCCATCTGCTGCAGTCACCGCTGCAAAAACTGTCTGGTGGCGAAACGCAGCGCGTGCTGCTGGCGCGCGCCCTGCTCAACCAGCCGCAGCTGCTGGTACTGGACGAACCGACGCAGGGCGTGGATGTGAACGGCCAGGTGGCGCTCTACGACTTGATCGATCAACTGCGACGCGAGCTCAACTGCGGCGTGCTGATGGTGTCGCACGACCTGCATCTGGTGATGGCAAAGACCGACGAAGTGCTGTGCCTCAACCATCACATCTGCTGTTCCGGCACGCCGGAAGCCGTCTCGCAGCACCCGGAATTCATCGCCATGTTTGGCCCGCGCGGCGCACAGCAGCTGGCGATCTACCGTCATCACCATAATCACCGTCACGATTTACAGGGACGCATTGTTCTGCGCAAAGGAAACGGCCCGTCATGATTGAACTGTTATTACCCGGCTGGCTGGGCGGCGTATTGCTGGCCCTGGCGGCCGGTCCGCTCGGCTCTTTTGTCGTCTGGCGCCGGATGTCCTATTTCGGCGATACCCTCGCCCACGCGTCATTGCTCGGCGTGGCGTTTGGTCTGCTGCTGAATGTGAACCCCTATTATGCGGTGATTCTGGTCACCGTCTGTCTGGCGCTCGGGCTGGTCTGGCTGGAGCGACGCCCGCATCTGGCGATCGACACGCTGTTAGGGATCATGGCGCACAGCGCGCTTTCGCTGGGTCTGGTGGTGGTCAGTCTGATGCAGGGCGTGCGCGTTGATTTGATGGCCTATCTGTTTGGCGATTTGCTGGCGATCACCCCGGACGATTTGTCGCTGATGGCGGGCGGCGTGGCAATCGTGCTGGTGGTGATGGCGTGGCAGTGGCGTTCGCTGCTGTCGATGACCATCAGTCCGGAGCTGGCGCAGGTAGACGGCGTAAACATTCAGCGTACCCGCCTGATGCTGATGCTGGTAACCGCGCTGACCATTGGTGTGGCGATGAAATTTGTTGGCGCGCTGATCATTACTTCACTGCTGATCATTCCGGCCGCCACGGCACGACGCTTCTCGCGTTCGCCAGAACAGATGGCCGGCTTTGCGGTGCTTATCGGTATCATAGCCGTCACCGGTGGCCTGACCTTCTCTGCCAGCTACGACACCCCGGCCGGTCCGTCGGTGGTGCTGTGTGCTGCGGTACTGTTCATTATCAGCATGGCAAAAAAACCGGCGGCGTGACGCCGGTTACTCTTCGCGGCTGATGCCGAAATGCTTATAGGCGTGCTGCGTGGCCATCCGGCCGCGCGGCGTGCGCTGAATAAAGCCCTGCTGGATCAGGAAGGGTTCGATAACGTCCTCGATGGTTTCACGCTCCTCACCAATCGCCGCCGCCAGATTATCCAGCCCCACCGGACCGCCCATGAACTTGTCGATGATCGCCAGCAGCAGCTTGCGGTCCATATAGTCGAAGCCCTGATTGTCCACATTGAGCATATCCAGCGCGCTGGCGGCCACTTCGCCACTCATGTTGCCACTGGCGCGCACTTCGGCGAAGTCACGTACACGGCGCAGCAGGCGGTTGGCGATACGCGGCGTACCGCGCGCACGGCGCGCCACTTCCAGCGCGCCCTCTTCGCTCAGCGTTAGCCCCAGGCAGGCGGCACTGCGTCCGACGATGTGCTGCAGATCCGGCACATTGTAGAACTCCAGGCGCTGCACAATCCCAAAGCGATCGCGCAGCGGTGAGGTGAGCGAGCCTGCGCGGGTGGTGGCACCAATCAGGGTAAACGGCGGCAAATCCAGTTTGATCGAGCGCGCTGCGGGTCCGTCGCCGATCATGATATCCAGCTGATAATCTTCCATCGCCGGATACAGCACCTCTTCCACTACCGGCGACAGGCGATGAATTTCATCGATAAACAAGACGTCGTGCGGTTCAAGGTTGGTGAGCATCGCCGCCAGGTCACCGGCCTTCTCCAGCACCGGACCGGATGTGGTGCGCAGATTGACGCCCATCTCATTGGCCACGATGTTGGCCAGCGTGGTTTTACCCAGCCCGGGCGGACCAAAGATCAACAGGTGGTCCAGCGCATCGCCGCGCAGTTTGGCGGCCTGGATGAAAATCTCCATCTGCTCGCGCACCTGCGGCTGCCCGACATATTCCGTCAGCAGTTTGGGGCGAATAGCGCGGTCGAGGCTCTCTTCCTCAGTGAAAGAACTGCCCGAGACCAGGCGGTCGGCTTCAATCATGCATTACCTCAAATAGCAGCGCGCAGGGCTTCGCGAATCAGGGTTTCACAATCCGCATCTGGTTTGCCAACCTTGCTGACCATACGGCTGGCTTCCTGCGGTTTATAACCCAGCGCTACCAGCGCCGCAACTGCTTCAGCCTCGGCGTCATTGTTATCCTGCTGTGCCGACGGTGTGGTCAGGGTAAACGCCGAGTCGCCGCCAAACAGGTCGCCGTGCATACCTTTGAAGCGATCTTTCATCTCAACCACCAGACGCTCAGCGGTTTTCTTGCCCACGCCCGGCAGCTTCACCAGCGAGGCGATCTCTTCGCGCTCCACCGCCGTGACAAACTGCTGCGCTGACATGCCGGAAAGAATCGCCAGTGCCAGTTTGGGCCCGACGCCGTTGACTTTGATCAGCTCACGGAACAGCGCCCGCTCCTGCTTACTGTTAAACCCGAACAGCAGCTGCGCATCTTCCCGCACCACAAACTGGGTGAAGATAATCGCTTCCTGGTTGATGTCCGGCAGCTCGTAAAAGCAGGTCATTGGCAGGTGCACTTCGTAACCCACACCGTGCGCCTCAATCAGCACCAGCGGCGGCTGTTTTTCCAGAATAATGCCTCGTAAACGACCAATCACCTGAGCAATTCCTTAGTGTATGTGTAAGCGTCTGAATCATCGGCCTCCTGCCACACCGCGCTAAACCGCGCGCCTGCTGGAGGTAAAATGTCGGCTATGTATATCATAAAAAAGGCTGGATGCATATCCAGCCTATTGAATGGCCACGCTTTTGCTAACCGGATCGCAAACGTCCGCGCGTCAGCACCAGTTTGCTGTCGCTCATGCGCGCCGCATTCTGGCTGACGTGGCAATGGGTGATGGCGATGGCCAGCGCATCGGCGGCATCCGCCTGCGGATTGGCCGGCAGTTTGAGCAGCGTGCGCACCATGTGCTGCACCTGGCTTTTTTCCGCGCTACCGATGCCGGTTACCGTCTGCTTCACCTGACGGGCCGCATACTCAAACACCGGCAGATCAAGGTTGACTGCTGCGACAATTGCCGCGCCACGCGCCTGCCCCAGCTTGAGCGCCGAATCCGCGTTCTTCGCCATAAACACCTGCTCAATGGCGAAGTAATCCGGCGCGAACTGGGTGATGATTTCGCTGACGCCAGCGTAAATCAGTTTGAGGCGGGAAGGCAGATCGGTGACGTTAGTGCGGATACAGCCGCTGCCCAGATAGCTGAGCTGGCGGCCGGTCTGGCGGATGACACCGTAGCCGGTGACGCGCGAGCCGGGGTCAATCCCGAGTATTATCGCCATAGCGCGTCTCCGTATTGCAGGGGGTGCGTAACGCCATTACAGCGTTTCCGCTACCTCATCAGAAATTTCACCGTTATGGTAAACTTCCTGCACATCATCACAATCTTCCAGCATGTCGATCAGACGCAGCAGTTTAGGAGCCGTCTCGGCATCCAGTTCCGCTTTGGTTGATGGAATCATCGACACTTCAGCACTGTCGGCTTTCAGACCAGTGGCTTCCAGTGCATCGCGCACGCTGCCCAGCTCTTCCCACGCGGTAAAGACGTCAATCGCGCCATCGTCATAGCTCACGACATCTTCTGCACCGGCTTCCAGCGCCGCTTCCATCACGGCATCTTCGTCCTGGCCTGGCGCGAAGGAGATCACGCCTTTCTTGCTGAACAGGTAAGATACCGAACCGTCGGTGCCGAGGTTACCGCCGGTTTTGCTGAAGGCGTGACGCACTTCGCCCACGGTACGGTTACGGTTATCACTCAAACACTCCACCATGACCGCAGAGCCGCCCGGACCGTAACCTTCATAGATGATGGTTTCCATGTTGCTGTCATCTTCACCGCCGACGCCGCGCGCGATAGCACGGTTCATGGTGTCACGCGTCATGTTGTTGGACAGTGCTTTGTCCATCGCTGCGCGCAAACGCGGGTTGGAGCCGGCATCGCCACCGCCCAGCTTGGCCGCTGTCACCAGCTCGCGAATGATTTTGGTGAAGATTTTACCGCGCTTGGCGTCCTGAGCCGCTTTGCGGTGCTTTGTATTCGCCCATTTACTATGTCCAGCCATCTTACATATTCTCCGATCTTTAACAGGGTGCAGGCTATCTTGCTGGCAATCTTGTTCCCCGGCAGTGCGCGCAATCCTCACGTACTCATGTACGCTCCGGTTGCTGTGCGCTGGCGGTGAACAACCTTGCTGCGCCGATGACGCCTGACTGTTCTATTTTAGCGGTGCAAATCTTTCGACTTACACCGTATGTCTGTAATTTAACGATAAAACCACCGGAAAAACGCGCGGTGGCGGGCATTCAGATAAATTCGTCGATTGCCTGACGATTACTCCACGAGCGGGTTAGTGCGGCGGCGGCGGCCGGTGTCAGCCACTGTGCGGCGAGGTGCTCGCTCAGCACTGGCTGGCGTTCGGCGGGCAGCGCCAGCCGGAACCAGTGTTCCCGGTTATGCGTGATGCCCGGCGCATAGCGATGGCGATAGTGCGGAAAGATCTCAAACTCAATCTGTTTGTGGCAATCTTCCAGCACCAGCCCCTCTGCGGCGATATCAATCGCCAGCTCTTCAGCCACTTCGCGCTGCGCCGTTTGCGCCGGCGTTTCGCCCGGCTCCAGGCTGCCGGTAACCGACTGCCAGAAGCTGGGGTCATCGCGCCGCTGCAGCATTAACACCCGGCCGGTATCTTGCGCAAAAATCACCACCAGCACCGATACCGGGTGTTTATAGCCCATTATTTCGTCTCTGGAGTGACTTTCTTCGGCGCGATCTGGATACCGAGGTCAGCCAGCGCCGCCGGGTTGGCTTCGCTTGGCGCTTCAGTCATCAGACAGGCCGCCGCGGTGGTTTTCGGGAACGCAATCACATCGCGGATATTGTCAGTGCCGGTCAGCAGCATGGTCAGACGGTCAAGACCGAATGCCAGACCTGCGTGCGGCGGGGTACCGAACTTCAGCGCATCCAGCAGGAAGCCAAACTTCTCACGCTGCTCTTCTTCGCTGATGCCCAGAATGCTAAACACCGTCTGCTGCATATTGCCGCTGTGGATACGCACTGAACCGCCGCCCACTTCATAACCGTTGATCACCATATCGTAGGCGTTAGCCACCGCCTGCGTCGGATCGGCCGCCAGCTGTTCTGCCGTCAGCGCTTTTGGCGAGGTGAACGGATGGTGCATCGCCGCCAGGCCGCCCTCGTCGTCCTCTTCGAACATCGGGAAGTCGACAACCCACAACGGAGCCCAGGCTTTATCATTGGTGATTTGCAGATCACGGCCCACTTTCAGGCGCAGTGCACCCAGCGCATCCGCCACCACTTTGGCACGATCGGCGCCGAAGAAGATCAGGTCGCCGTCCTGCGCGTCGGTACGCTGCAGAATAGCTTCAACGATCTCTGGCGTCAGGAATTTGGCCACCGGGCTCTGCACGCCGTCGAAACCGCTTGCGCGCGCATTGATCTTCATCCACGCCAGACCTTTGGCACCGTAAATGCCGACAAAGCTGCCGTATTCGTCGATTTGCTTACGCGTCAGCGCGGCACCGCCCGGCACGCGCAGCGCCGCAACGCGCCCTTTCGGGTCGTTTGCCGGGCCGGCGAACACCTGGAATTCAACGCTTTTCAGCAGGTCAGCAACGTCTACCAGCTCCATCGGGTTACGCAGGTCTGGCTTATCGGAGCCGTAACGGTTCATCGCTTCGGCGAAGGTCATCTGCGGGAAGTCACCGAGGTCGACGCCTTTGATGTCCAGCCACAGTTCACGGATCATCCGCTCCATCACGCTGCGCACCTGCTCCGCGCTCATGAACGAGGTTTCCACGTCGATCTGGGTGAACTCCGGCTGACGGTCTGCGCGCAGGTCTTCATCACGGAAGCATTTGACGATCTGATAGTAGCGGTCAAAACCAGACATCATCAGCAGCTGTTTGAACAGCTGCGGTGACTGCGGCAGCGCGTAGAATTTACCTTTGTGCACCCGGCTCGGCACCAGGTAGTCACGCGCGCCTTCCGGCGTGGCTTTGGTCAGCATCGGGGTTTCGATGTCGAGGAAGCCTTCACCGTCCATAAAGCGGCGCACGAAGCTGGTAATTCTGGCACGGGTTTTCAGACGCTGCGCCATTTCCGGACGACGCAGGTCGAGGTAGCGATAGGTCAGACGCGCTTCTTCGCTGTTGGTCTGGTTAGAGTCCAGCGGCAGCGGTTCTGCGCGGTTGATGATGTTCAGCTCATGGGCGAACACTTCGATGTCACCGGTGGCCATGTCGCTGTTGCGGTTTTTCTCTTCACGCGCACGCACAGTACCGGTGATCTGGATACAGAATTCATTACGCAGTTCAGACGCCAGCTGGAAAGCCTGCTGATGATCGGCATCGAAAAACACCTGCGCGATGCCTTCGCGGTCACGCATATCGATAAAAATCAGGCTGCCGAGATCGCGACGGCGATTGACCCAGCCGCAGAGAGTAACTTGCTGACCCACATGAGACAGATTGAGCTGTCCGCAATATTCTGTACGCATAACGTATCCTTTTAACTTCGCCGCTGCTGCCAGACAGCATCAGGCCGCGTAACCTTCTGAGATGCTGCCGCAAAAAAGGCGGCTATTATAATGGAAAATGGCAGGCAGGATAAGCAGATCCCGCGCAAAGCGGACAAATCGTCAGCGTTTGCCGCGCGATCGGTTCCTGCCCGTGGCAAAACCAGGTAATGTACGGCGCATTTTCCGCGCCACAGCAGGCAGGAGCAGTTTTGACACTTCGTATTGGATTACCACAATGGCAGCACGCCAACTGGAAAGTATTGGGTATCGAAACCCTGGCGGATTACGCCCGGCTGTTCGGCTGCGTTGAAGGCAACACCACGCTTTACGCGCTGCCTAAACCCGAAGTGGTGCAGCGCTGGTATGACATGACTGACGACGCCTTTCGCTTCTGCTTTAAATTTCCTGACACCATCAGCCACAAAGCGGCGCTGAAGAACTGCGATGAGCTGGTGAATGAATTTCTGCGCCTGCTGGATCCGCTCAGCCAGCGCATCGGCCAGTACTGGCTGCAGCTGCCCGCCGCCTTTTCACCGGCGCAGCTGACAGATTTATGGGCGTTTCTCGATCGCCTGCCGCGCAGTTTTCATTATGGCGTCGAAGTACGTCACGCGGCTTTCTTTGCCAAAGGCGAGGCCGAGCGCGCGCTCAATCGCGGTCTGCATCAGCGCGGCGTTAACCGGGTGATCCTCGACAGCCGCCCGGTGCATGCGTCTGCCTCGCTCAGTCCGGCCGCCGTGCATGCGCGCGCGCAGAAGCCACGGGTGCCGACGCACGCGGTGCGCACTGCCGGTCAGCCGATGGTGCGCTTTATCGGCAGCGACAGCGTGGAGGAGAGCCTGCCGCTGTTTGATGTCTGGCAGCAAAAACTGGCGGACTGGCAGCACGACAGCGACCCGCTGCTGTTCATCCACACGCCGGATATGGGCGCGGTGTTTCCGCTGCTACAGGCGCTGTGGCCGCAGCTGCAACAGCTGGAGCCGACGCTGCGCCCGCTGCCCGCCTGGCCACAGCAATCCAGCCTGTTCTAAACGCAGGGAAACGGGTGCAGCCTGCGGCAGTTTCTGCCAGAATAGCGCCCTTTCCGTTTTCTCTCCGGATAATTCATTATGTCTGACCGCGATACGCTATTCTCCGCGCCCATCGATAAACTGGGCGACTGGACCTTTGACGAGCGCGTGGCTGAAGTCTTTCCCGATATGATTCAGCGCTCGGTGCCGGGTTACTCCAACATCATTTCGATGATTGGCATGCTGGCAGAACGCTTTGTGCAGCCCAACAGCCAGGTTTACGATCTCGGCTGCTCGCTGGGCGCGGCCACGCTGGCGGTGCGCCGCAATATTCAGGCACCGGGTTGCCAGATTATTGCCGTCGATAATTCCCCGGCGATGGTGGAACGCTGCCGCCGTCACATCGACGCCTTCCGCGCCGCTACGCCGGTGCAGGTGCTGGAAGCGGATATCCGCGATATCCACATCGAAAACGCCTCACTGGTAGTGCTCAACTTTACCCTGCAGTTCCTTGAGCCGGACGCGCGCCTGACGCTGCTGCAGAAAATTGCCGCCGGCCTCAATCCGGGTGGTGCGCTGGTGCTGTCGGAAAAGTTCAGCTTTGAAGATGCCGACGTCGGCGAACTGCTGTTCAACATGCACCACGACTTTAAGCGCGCCAACGGCTACAGCGAGCTGGAGATCAGCCAGAAGCGCAGCATGCTGGAGAACGTAATGCTGACGGACAGCGTGGAAACGCATAAAGCCCGCCTGAAAAGCGCCGGCTTTGCCCACGCCGAGCTGTGGTTCCAGTGCTTTAACTTTGGCTCACTGGTGGCGTTGAAATGATTGATTTTGGCCGTTTTTATCAGCAAATCGCCACCGGCCCGCTCGCCAGCTGGCTGGAAGTGTTGCCGGCGCAGGTCGCCGCCTGGCAGCGTGAAAACCTGCACGGACATTTTCGCAACTGGGAGAAGTCGGTCGACAATCTGCCGCTGCTGGTGCCGCAGCAGCTCGATCTGCTGCACAGCGTCAGCGCGCAGCATGATGCGTTAACCGATCGCCAGCGCGCCGGCATCGAAAAGCTGCTGCGTAACCTGATGCCGTGGCGCAAAGGGCCGTTTTCGCTCTACGGCTGCGATATCGACACCGAATGGCGCTCCGACTGGAAGTGGGACCGCGTGCTGCCGCATATCTCTTCGCTGGCCGGTCGAACCGTGCTGGATGTGGGCTGCGGCAGCGGTTATCACATGTGGCGCATGATTGGTGCCGGCGCGCAGCTGGTGGTCGGTATCGATCCGATGCAGCTGTTCCTGTGCCAGTTCGAAGCGGTGCGTAAGCTGCTGGGTGACGATCGCCGTGCGCATCTGCTGCCGCTGGGCATTGAGCAACTACCGGCGCTGCAGGCGTTCGATACCGTGTTCTCCATGGGCGTGCTCTATCACCGGCGTTCGCCGCTCGACCATCTGCTGCAGCTGAAAAATCAGCTGGTCAGCGACGGCGAACTGGTGCTGGAGACGCTGGTGATTGAAGGCGATGAAAACGCGGTGCTGGTGCCGGGTGAACGCTATGCGCAGATGCGCAACGTTTACTTTATTCCGTCTGCGGCGGCGCTGAAAAACTGGCTGGAGAAGTGCGGTTTTGTCGATGTGCGCATTGCCGATTACGCCATCACCTCGGTGGAAGAGCAGCGTCGCACCGACTGGATGACCAGCGAATCGCTGGCGGAGTTCCTCGATCCGCACGACAGCAGCAAAACGATTGAAGGCTATCCTGCCCCGCTGCGTGCCGTGCTGGTGGCGCGCAAACCGTAACGCTTAACGCCGCGACAGCGCCAGCTTCGCGGCGAAACCAATAAACACGCAGCCGGTCAGGCGATCCATCACTTTTAACACTGCCGGACGGCGCAGATGACCGGCAAAGTACTGGCTGCCGCTAATCAATACCGCGTTCCACACTAAGCCAATCACCATGTGGGTGAGCGCCATCAGCGTGCACCACAGCGCCACCGATCCGCCGGCCGGGATAAACTGCGGCAGGAAAGTGACGTAAAAGACCCCGACTTTGGGATTGAGCAGGTTACCGGTCAGGCCACGCGCGAAGCAGGTCAGATAGCGCTCTTCCCGCTTTTGCCCCTCCTGCCCGCTGGCCACCGTGCTGCGCGGGTTGAGCAGCAGTCTGACGCCGAGATACAGCAGGTACACGGCACCGATGCCTTTCAGCAGGTTATAAGCCATTTCCGAAGCCAGCAGCAGCGCGCCTAAGCCCAGCCCGACCGCCACGCCCCACACCAGACAGCCGAGCGTAACGCCCAATGCCGTCGCCGAGGCACGCTGCCAGCCCTGCGCAGCCGCTGAACGCAGCACCAGCGCGGTATCGAAGCCGGGCGTCAGCGTAAGCAGGGTAATGGCGAAAAGGAATGAAATAATCAGTGTCATGATGGGCTCCCGGGTTGTGCACAGAACAGCATACGCGACAGCGCATCAATTGTCCGTCGCCGGACGATCCCAGTACTGATATTTGTAGGCCGAACTCAGATGCCGCTCAATGGTGCCTTTGGCAAACACTTCGGTCTCATGCAAATAGCTCAGCGTGCAATTGCCTACCTCATCCCACAGCTGGCACTCATCCACCGATCGCAAAGTGCTGACCGGCGTGGTCGAGGTGCCGTGCAGCCGCAGTTCGCGCCACTGATTATCGTAGCTATAGGTCTCTTTGCTGCGCGCGCTGGTGGATGCCACCACCAGCCCCTGCGGATTCCAGCGCCAGGTATTCTCGCCGTTAGTCAGTTCGTCGCTGCCGCGCGCAATACTTTTTTCCAGCCGGAAGTGTTTATCGTAGCGGTAAGTGGTATCGGTAAAGCCCTCTTTCCCCATGCTGGTAAATTTGTCTGAGGCGCTGATGATGTTGCCGTGTTGCCCCATCTGCCAGCTGATGGTGCCCTGCCGGTTATCCACCACTTCCTCTTTGCCCGCGCGGGTCACTTTAACCAGATAAGCATAGTCAGCCACCCAGCCGCGCTGCACGCGCGCGATATGCTGCTCCATGCTCAGCACCACGTTGCCTTCGCTTTTGTCATAGGTGATGTCAGCCACCATCAGATCGCCGCACTGGTCAAACTGCCCGAGCACGCGCTTCTGCGAGTTGACGTCTTTACCAAACTCCCCGGCCACCACCTGGCGCACCGCGCCTTTGGCATCGCCGCCCAGCATAATCCAGTTGTTGCTGCTGGTGATGTTTTTGCTCAGCGGCGGGCAGGTGCTGCTGGCGGCCAGCGCCGCGCCGGCAACGGGGAACAGCAGAATCACAACAGCATAAGGGAGGGATTTCATCAGCGTTATCCGCGCGTTAAGCCATAGAGTAATCAAAGCATCTTTTTCACCAATGCGCTATTGATGGCGAAGCGGCAGACAAAAAGAACCCCAGCAAGGAATAGTGAAGAGGAATGCGGACTTGAAATATTTACATAAAAATATCAATGCATTAGAGCATGGCGACCATTTTAACCTTGCACATAACTGTATATTATCACAGTATTCCTGTGTGTTTTTATGCCGTCAGGACCCCCTGCAGGTCCCCCTGAGTGACTGCGGCGCGAGGTAACATAAATGGCTTACTACAGTATCGAAAAAAGAGCGACATCTAAGGGCGAAATCAAATATCGCTGTACCGTCGGTGTAAAGAAAGACGGTGTAATAATTTTCCGGGAACGCCAGACCTTTTCAAAGCTAGCAGCTGCCAAAAGCTGGGGAGTGATGCGTGTTGCGGACATTGAGCAGAATGGCGTTCCTTCTGCCAATACGCAGCAAGCCACCACCTTTGGCGAACTATTAGACCTTTATACAAAACATCCAAACATCAAGTTTGGTAAGAGTAAAAATTGGTCGCTGAACCTTATCCGCCGTTGTGAAATCTCAGAAATCGCCTTATTGGAATTCACGACAAATACATTCATTGAGCACGCCAGATTGCGTGAGGCGCAGGGAGCTGGCCCATCCACTATCAGAAATGATATCGCTTTCATCGGCTCGGTGCTGAGTTCTGCTGAACCCATGTTTAATTTAAGAGTTGATCTGCAGTGTTACCAGCAAGCGAAGTATCAACTTCAAAAGTTAGGTATGACCGCAAGTTCCCAAAAAAGGAGCCGCCGCCCCACTCAGGATGAAACTAACGCTCTTCTGATAGCCCTTGAGACACGCTCGCGCCGTTCTAATCTAAAAATCCCTTTCCATCGTATTTTTCTTTTTTCGATTCTCTCATGCATGCGGATTGGTGAGGTAACAAGTTTACGGTGGGATGATATTGACCATAAGCAAAAGGCCATACTTGTTCGTGATCGAAAGCACCCCAGAAAAAAGCTTGGCAATCACATGTATGTGGCATTGCTCGGTGAAGCTTGGGATATCGTCATGGAGCAACCGAGGACCAGCGAACTGATATTCCCATTTAAACATAAGCGGATATCAATCGTATTTGGAGAAGAAAGAAACAAGCTGGGTATCGAGGATTTACGCTACCATGACCTACGCAGGGAGGGTGCAAGTCGCTTATTTGAAGCGGGCTTTGTTCTGGAGGAAGTTGCCCAGGTGACAGGGCATCGTTCACTGAAAACGCTATGGCAGATTTACACAGAGCTTTATCCACGGTCACTTCATGATCGATATAAAGCGCTTCAGGAGAGCCGCGGCAAACCCTCAACTCCGCCTATAAATCCAACTGAAATTATTGGTGACTAAATAGCGAGGAACACGCAAAGGTTTGCAGGATTTGCACAACTTTGCGTGTCTAAACTTACCCAGTATTCACATACGCTATTGACTTAAATTTGTATCAGAATGGCGACTCATCATTACCTTGCAGTGCTGTGATTTCATGCGTCACAACACCGACAATCGCAATGTCTTCCAGCAGATCGCTTTCCAGAATCATTCCTTCATCCGTGATGACGCGGCGCGGATGCAAAAAAATCTGTGCCCATTCCAGAAAGCCCGACATGTCCAGCAAGACGGTATCGCCGCTTTGCGGCATCCTCATCGCATCAACAATACATGTCCGCCCTTTCAGTTCCCTGACGAAGCATGATCTGCTCGTTGGCAATATCTGATGAAGCGGCTGCATCACAAACGTCACTTCGCAACGGGTAGGTCCGAATACCTTGTGGTGTATGCCGGTGACAGCATTTCGCGCTTCATCGCCCAGGATTTCTGTATGCCCTGTCCTGCGAACCATAGTTTCCCCTTCCCGCTTTGGTTAAGCCCGTCAACAACACGCATCAGCGCCTCGCTGTTAGGCTGTGGCTGAAATTCATCGAACAGATTGAGCTGTGCGACGCCCTGACTGAAAAAATCGCCCAGCATCACACCTGCTTTCATGTAACGGTGGCCGTCAAGCCAGATGCGGTCCAGCGCCTCCATAGCGACGCGGATGATGTCGCGGGAGTCATTGGACGGGGTCAGTAGCTTGCCCATCGCCTGATTGCCGTAAAACACCTCATCCACCGCGTGCGGGCTGGTTCTGACAAACACGGCAATCTGGCGGCAGTACTGACGCTCTCCGCGCAGCTTCTCAGCAGCTCTCGCTGCGAAATTGCATACAGCTTCGCGCATATCCTCGTATTTAGTTATCCGGCTGCCGAACGAACGTGAACAGACGATCTGCTGCTTTGTCGGCGCAAACTCCTCCAGCTCAAGACATGGCTCGCCGCGCAGCTCCCTGACTGTTCGCTCAAGCACAACGTTAAAATGCTTCCTGATTATCCAGGTGCTCTGCTCTGCCAGGTCCTTCGCGGTTTCGATGCCCATCGCGTTAAGCTTCTTGCTGATGCGCCGGCCAACACCCCAGACATCCTCAACCGGTACCAGCGCCATCAGCTTACGCTGGCGCTCAACGTTGGACAGATCAACAACACCGCCGGTCTGCGTCCACTTTTTGGCAGCGTGATTAGCCAGCTTTGCCAGCGTCTTAGTCTGCGCGATGCCAACGCCTACGGTCAGGTGCGTTTCACGATATACGCGCCCGCGAATCTCGCGCCCGTATTCCTCCAGCGGCTTGTAGCGGCGCATGCCCGTCAGGTTCATGAAAGCTTCGTCAATAGAGTAGATTTCTACTGCTGGCGCCATATCCTCCAGCGTGGTCATCACCCTATTGCTCATGTCGGCGTAAAGCGCGTAGTTAGAGCTGAACACCTGTACTCTGTGCCGGCGCAGTTCATCCTTCATCTTGAAGAAGGGATCACCCATTTTGATGCCGATTTTCTTTGCCTCTGCAGAGCGCGCGATAACGCAGCCGTCGTTGTTGCTCAGCACAACTACCGGCCTTCCGCGCAGGTCTGGTCTGAACACCGTTTCGCAGCTGGCGTAGAACGAGTTAACGTCCACGAGCGCGAACATCTACTGGCCTATATTTTTTATTGCGTGACGCACCACGCCGAAAACTTCGAACTGATCGGCATCATCGATAGGGATTATGGAGTGTGCCGAGTTCATCGGCTTGAGATGTAGGAAGGGGCGCAGCATCAGCTGCTTCACGGTGAATTCACCGGCGAGGGAGGCAACGACAACATCGCCGTGACCGGCTTTAAGTGAGCTGTCCACAACCAGCATGTCGCCATCGTTGATGCCCCCTTCAATCATCGAATCCCCGCTGACCTTGATGAAATAGGTCGCGCTGGGATGCTGCACCAGAAGGTTGTTGAGATCGATCCGCTGTTCAACGTAGTCCTGCGCAGGCGACGGGAAGCCGCATGGCACGCGGCTTACATAGAGTGGCAACTCCAGAATGGCGCGGATTTCCGCTGGTCTTAAAAGCTCCATTTTCGTGATCTCAAAAGGTTACTGTATATAAATACAGTAATATCAATCACCGAAAATGATCAAGCCGCTGCGGTTGAGGTTTTTGTAAAGCCTTTGGCGGGTAAGGATATTTATTTTTTTGTGCTATTGGTGGGTAAACCATGAGGCCAAAAATTCTTCATGTATTTACGCAATCTTAACGTTACGCTTTTCCCCACAGACTATGATGAATGGGTAACACAGCAATGCTGCTGCGTTTGAGAGTAGATTACCCTTGTTTTTCAGCCAGGTATGGCTGGATTTAGCCGCTCGACGAGACAATGCCAAGACCAGGGATGTTTGGCTCGGAACTGATGCCGCCCGAATATCC
The DNA here is from genome assembly GCF_043544755.1 of Pantoea sp. SGAir0184. Lineage (NCBI taxonomy): Bacteria > Pseudomonadati > Pseudomonadota > Gammaproteobacteria > Enterobacterales > Erwiniaceae > Pantoea > Pantoea sp. SGAir0184. Next base: position 1,928,852 of record NZ_CP028050.1, on the reverse strand, counting down.
GTTCGGGCTTTTTTTCGCCTGCCGCCTGGCTCCGCTTCCCGCTGCGTTCTACCCTGAAAATACCCACCCCGTAGCCTGCTCAGATCGGCGCGGCATACCTCTGCCCCGTCGCCGGGGCTTTTTTAAGCCTGTTGCAGATAGATAAGCTGGCTAAGGGTTTGTTTTGCATGGCCTGGATTCGATGAGTCTGGTAGGATTAGAAAAAATCATAAGGATTATTAAATCATCATGGGTGCTTACCGTCTTTTTCTGGCAGTTTTAGTCCTTCTCTCTCACGCAGGAATTACCTTTTTTGGCATAAACCAGGGCATATCCGCTGTTGTGTCATTTTTTATGATTAGTGGGTTTGCAATGACGGCATTGGTAAAAAAAAGCTACAGTGATATAGGTCTTTTAGGGGGGTTTTATGTAGACAGAATACTTAGATTATTCCCTCAATTTTTATTTTACCTAACAACTTCACTGGTATTTATATTATTGTTAAGGCCCGCATCGCCGTTTTTGACAGACTTAAGCGGGCTGAAAATAATCCTCAATTACCTGATGATACCGCTAGATTTTTATATGCTCGGGCTTGAGAATGGAATGATCATGCCTCAGGGGTGGTCGCTTGGATTGGAGTTGACTTTTTACCTAGCGTTGCCACTCATCCTAATTTATAAAAAGGAAAAGATTGCGTTCTATTTTTCAATGCTGGTATTCTTTTTGGCTTACTTAGGAGCAATAGACACGAACGCCTTCGCTTACAGGCTGCTACCTGGAACGTTGTTTATATTCTTAATGGGTGGTTTTATTTATAGCAGAAATGAATGTAGGGAAAAGGAAATGCTCTTTATTGGCTACGCATTCGCCTTTGCTTTGCTTGTGTTGTATATTTATTTCCAGCCAGGCGACAAAACCATAAATAAATCCGTTTTAGCTGGAGCTGTTTTTGGCGCTCCAGTTGTGTGGTTCACATCAAAAATAAAAAAATCATCCATTGATTCATTCATGGGTAATATCAGTTACGGAGTATATCTCAATCATTTCCTCTTGCTTTTTATTGCTGGGAAGCTAGGCCTTGATACACAGAGCCCTGTGGTAGCCATGATGATTATCTTTACATCAATAGCGTTGGCCATACCATCCTATCTATTTATAGAAAAACCCGTGATGGATTTAAGGCACAGGATTAGGGCAAATAACAAGCCATCCATGGCCTTAAATTAGTCAGGCTGAGGCAGCAATTCCTGAACGTATGGTGGAAGGGATTCAAAGTATTTTTTCCACCTTTCATCATTAGTTTCTATTTCGCCAAGATTTTCATAAACATCATGATTTTGAGCGCTCATGAAGTAAGAAACAATCTCATCTTCATTTTTATCTCTAAACTGCACGAAAATTTTCATATCGTCCTCAGATGCTATAACCTGTTATGCCAATGATGAAAGTTGGTGTCCCTCCCGTGCTCGTCGCCCTGTAAAAAACAGATTGATTCTTTATGGGAATCAATGGAAATGTGTTAGCCATATTCCCGGCAGCTGCGGAGTTTAATACGCAGGAACTAGCGCTTGTTGCTGATGAGTCTGAGGCAACTTGGAATATCAAAGCACTTGATGCAGTAGATCCAGCCTGAATTGTACCCTTTACTTTCTTTGCATTAAGTGGAACAGCTGAAGCAACAGATGTAGGTATAAAGGATGATGTGGTGGTGGATGTGGTCAGTACCGTTCCTGGCGGATAAGATATTTCTCTGTCCACCATAATTCCAACATTAAGTTGACCGCTGACTACAGGCCACACGTTAACCAGCGCAGAAGCCGTGTAACCGGCAGGCATGTTAGCGCCTCCATAAACTTCCGGCACAATTGCAGAGGTTGCATTTACTGCAAGCAGAGCAGATGCATTAGTCACTGGATTATAAATCGCATAAATCCCAACAAATCCTGGTGATGGGGCCGATCCGGTATCAATTCCACCTGCGCCAGTAGTAGCAAGGTTAATTGTTTTACTGAAATTACCGATTCTGTACTGACTTCCCCCAAGCGCTGTTCCGACTATAATTTCATCAGCAGTAACTGTCGCTGTTGCTGATGCCGATGTTACTATCATATTCAGGTTACGGGAATTGCCGACTACACCCGAGAGGGTGTTACGGATACCTAAATTATCTACCGCTTTAGCTTGTGAAGACGGACCAAGTAGCTTGATTTCGTTAAGAACGTTTACCGGTTGCAAAAAAAGGGCTTTTAATGCAATTAAGAGTTGGTTTCTCTTGCTCTTATCAAGTTCGAGACCTGCAGCTTCAATTGGGCCGCAAATTTCTTCCTGGATGGCGTCAAAATAATCCGCATCAAGCGCAGTAGGTAATTCACCGGTTTGAGGATTTCCACCTGTGAAGCCGTTTTTGCCTGAACCAAATTTATCTACCTGAGCAGTTGAAGTATCAATACGATGCATGTATTACTCCGTGTATAAAAATATTACGTAGGTATGCGAAGGAGCAAGTTTGCTCAAAACACACTCCACTACAGTTTCACCCCATGTGCGGATTGAGTCTGAGCAGTTGCTGATGCAGGTGATCGGGCTAATTTTCGCGGCGGATGGAATATTTACTCGCCAGTAATAACGCCATTCATCGCTATAAAGGGATTCTGTACAGTCTGATACACATGTGAAACTACTTTTGGGATAGCGCGTTATCGTTGCCTCGGTATATCCAAGTGCATTCAGCTGTGCGCGAAAGAAGGCTTCATTTATTCCACCAGCCAGATTTATCTTTGCATCAAGCCGCTGACGGCGCTGCTGCTGCGTCTGCGTTCCTGCTGGTGTGCAACTGTCAGGCAGCCCCGTGATACCTTCATAGCGGTCAATTAGTTCAGTGACTGATCGCGGGTCAATCTCAAGCATCAGGGCATCGCCTCGAGCGTGAGCACGCGACAGAACAGGTGCGCACCCTAACAGTAAAGGATCACTGGCATCCCATGCGGGACCCCGTGGCAAAAGTGCCCCCAGCATCTGCTCATATTGCGCTGTCAGGTCCATGTGAAGTCCCCCACAACGCCTATTTCGCCCTTCGCAATTGGCACTTTATCCGTAGGGCTCACCAGAACATGACTGTATTCACCTGTCGCCAGGCTGATAGCCTCGCTGATACGTGAAGGTTCCAGCGCCCCCTCAGGGACACCATCGCGAAGGTTCATGGCCCTTATCTCTGCTTCGACAGCCAGCCTGATTTCTTCAGTGTCGGGAGTCAGGCGGATGTGGTAATTAACCACATGAGGTTTCGCCGCGAATGCGTAAACATCTGCGCCGGCTATCGGTGCTAGCGGTTCAATATGTGACTGCACGGCGGCCACTACAGCGGCAGCCGGTATTGGGTTGTAGAGATCGCTGTTTGCCAGCATGATCCCTACCGTCCCGCGCCCTGACCAGTGCCGGTAAGTCCATGCACGCGTTACGCCTGAAACCTCTTTGGCCCAGACCTCATAATCAGTGTCAGAGCCACCCTGCGGGGTGTAGTACCAGCGCTCAATGATTCTGGCGCGCCATACTTCGAGGTCCTCTATGTCGGTGCCGCCCTGAATACTGTCTGCGACAGCAGCGGAAGGAAGACCCGCTACCGGGCTTGTGAGGCGCATCGTAATGCCATCATCTGTGTTGCCGGTTATGCCTGCCGTATCGCAGGTGACAGGTACCCGCAGAACACCGCCGGATGGTGTGGCGCTGGCAGTGGTGGTGAACGATACAAGGTCATCCCTCTGAATTGTCACGCCGGCAGACAGGCCTGTTGTTCCCGTCACGCCATCCCATCGGACATATCCCGATGCTGCCGTTGCTGCTTTGCGCGGGGCTCGCTTCATATTGCCGTGGCGGGTCAGCCAGTCTTCGTCCGCAAGGTCAGGAAGGAGATTCCGGGCGAGATAATCTATGTAGCCATATACGGTATGAACCGATGCCGCCAGAACGCGGCTGTACACCTCGGCGTCAGTCCGGCGCAATTCGGCCAGCGTTGAATCAGCCGCCAGGCGGGTAAGAATATCGCTCCGTACTGCGGTGATCAGCTGCGGGAGTGTCGGGCGGGAAAATCCGCTGTCAGCCATTGAGTTCACTCCATAAATCATCAAAGGAAAGCGTCAGGGTTGTGCCGTCCTGTTTCTTTATAACCGTGGAAGCTGACATTGCATTGATGCCGAGCCTTTGCGCTGTCACATCTACCCGCGCGGCCACGCCATCAGCCGTTAGCCACTGCAGAGCTTCTGTGATGTACTCACGAGCTTTCAGCGGCGTCTTGTTGGTCAGTTTTGAGCGCTTAAGTAAATAAAGGCGTGAACCGATTCGGTCATTCTGGACGGTTGGGTACGTGTCACCCCACCAGCCATTGACCTCTTCAGGCGCATCGTCTTTGCCTGCTTTTCTCCAGGTGAAAAGTGAGATGACCACCGCGCGGGTGAGCGGGTCAGTCAACTGGTATACCGCCTGCTTCTTACCGTTTATCGTAAGGATCATGAGCCGCCCATCTGTTGCAAGGTTGTATCCGTTGTGCCGCCACCATCGCCGTTTTCTTTATGCTTATGACCGTTGTAGGTCACACGCATCTGGTACATAGAAACGCCACCAGAATCACAGTTGTCGGTGATATTTCCGGTGGCCTCAATGTCCATTTCGAAACGGGCTTTTGGCGCATTTTTGAGAGTGATCAGCTTTCCACCACCATCAACAACAATGCCAGTTCGGGTGAGTGTTACCGACTTAGCCTCGTCGTCATAGATGGCCACTTCCCCGCCCTTCAATCCTTTAAGCCGGTAACGGCGATCTGCTACCACCAGCACGACGCCATGAGAGCGGTCACCGTCAAAGTAAGCCGCAACGGCCTCCGCGCCGCTCAGTGCTGCTGACGTAAAGCCATAGGGCTCAAGATGTTCGATATCGCTTTTGGCTTCATTACCTGGCATGCTGATCTCCAGCATCTGGCACTTGCTGGCCGTGTCGATACCGCGTAATACCGCTCTGGCGAGAACGTTTGAGAGTGCGCGATTAAGCGCATTGAGAGGACCTGCCATCAGAAATCATCCTCCGCTACGGCTTTTTTCTTACGCTTGCCGGGCTTGGCAGGCTCGGGTAGATAAGCATCTGCAGGGCCAACGCGCAGTTCACTGATTGTGCCATTTTCATCCTGCTGATAGGTCACCTCAGCGATCACCATTTCACGGTTATCGAAACCCAGTACGGGATCGAATACGTTCACCAGCATGTTGGGCTGCCACAACTTACCGTCTCCCTGATGCCACCCCTGAACGGTGTAAGTCACCTCGTCAGTTTTGGCTGCGCGCTGGCGCATTTCAAACTCGCTGCGCTCTGCGCAGGTTGCTGACGTGGCATTACCGGTCTGTCTGACCAGCAGCGGCCTGTAACGTGCAATGCCTGTATCTGTTGCCGTACCGCGAATGGCTGTTGTGGTTGCTTCGCCAAAATCATTGTTGTTTCCGGCGCGCATGCCTGATACCTGATAACTACTGAAGCGGTCTTTAATACTCTGCTCACTGTCACAGGTCAGAATGTTTTCCCCCAGCACTAGCGCGGTTGTTGCTTTGACGGTACCGATCCCGCCAATGACTAAATCACCCGCTGCGTTGTCATAGGCCAGCGCCTGCTGCAGGCCGAGCATCTTATTCAGCACATCCATAACGGATTCACCCTGGTCGGCCTGCACGCCCTGCAGTACGCCGGACACGCCGCCCGCATCCACAACGTTGATGCTGAAAGGTCTGGCGAGGTGTGCGGCAACCTGAACGATTGATCGTCCGTTGTACTGCGAGGGCACAGCTGAGCAATCGACCAGGTCAGCCGTTTTACTGCGGCCAACGATACCCATTGAGATGCTGTTAGCGTCATACCGCACAGGTGTTGCCTCCACCCATCCGGTGATAACAAGATCATCACCGATCAGCACTTCAACCTTATCGGCCTTCTTTATGCGGCTGCGGCGGCTTACCTGCGATTCATCACCCGGCCATGAGCGGGTGATCTGGACGTTAAAATCCCTTGCGATACGTTCAATGCCGGCGGCAATACGGACAGAGGTCCATCCGCCCCACTCACGGCCATTAACGCGAAGAAATACGGTTGTATTCACTGGACGGGCACTCTCAGGGTTTTAACCGGCACAAAGCCGGGGTGCCGAATGGCGTTGCGCGCGGTAATGTCATATTCACGCCCGGCATCGTCGTACCAGTCAGCAGCAAGCACGACTGCAGGTAAAACTTCGGGCGGTATGCGCTCAACCGTTCTGGAAGTTTGCTCAAGGCGCGCAGTGATATCTTCATTCAGCGCAGTACGCACCTGACGGAGTACGAGAAACAGTCCGTCATCGGTTACGCGGCTCATCTCCTGATCTATGGCCGAGTTCAGCCTATCGCGTAAATTGGTCAGTTCATCCCATGACGGCACCGTGTCCGTAGCAGTGGAAGTAATAACGCCCACCGCTGTGTCATCTTCCAGTAAGTCATTAACCGCAGGGTGCGAAACAATGACTGTTGCTGACGATTGTTCCGCTGCGTTCGTGGTTGCTGAGGTGGATTTGGGGAGCTTTGTTACTGTATCCACTGCCTCGCTGAGCGCTGACGTACGGATGGCCTGCGCAACGTAATTGCGCTGTTCAGTTCTGGCCTGAGTACTGGCACTGTCGGTTCTCCAGACTCCGCGCGGAGCAAGTCCTTTATCGAGGGTGATGCCGCTCAGACCTTTGACCATTGACATCAGGTCGCTGACATTTCCTGTCAGTTTGGTGCCTGCGCGCCACATGGTCTGAAGCTGATTGACGAAATTCATGCCACTGGACGGTGGCATCAGCAATACAGACAAATCACCCTGCATCAGACGAGATGCTGCGCTAATACCAGAATCTACGTACTGCATGGCGTCAGTAACGGTATCGAACATCTCCGTTGCATCATCCAGTACGCTGTTTTGTGTGAAATCTGGCAGGCCGTCCAGCCCAAACGCCTCAAATGCTGATGACAGGAAATCATCCATCAGCGCTGCGGCGCCCGTGAGCTTCGCTCCGGTTGCAATTCCAGCTTTAGGGAATGACAACTCGCCCGACTCGATGAAGCTGAAGCTGACGCGGCACATGCGGCCTTCGTCTTTGGTATGGCTTACGCGGACTTCATCCGTAACGGTGACGGTCATTTCGCCGTAAAAAGGATGAACGAGTGTGCAGCTTCCGGGCTTCTCAACCGCTTCGATCAGCCTGTTGCGCTGCTCAAAATAGTCATCACCGACAAGATACGCCTGAACACTAAAGCGCCGCGTTGCACGCCCCATATCTTCAGCCCATGGCTTATCGCGGTTGGGGTATTCATGGACCTGCACGCGTCTGCCGAAAGTAGCTTCATCCTCATCTACCTTAAACGGGACACCCCGCAGCGAGGCATCCTGCAGATTATCAATCCAGCTCATGCGGTCTCCAGGCAATGAAAAACCCGCCGGAGCGGGTTACTGGTTAGAGAAGCGGTTATATCCGACATCATAGTTAAGCCAGGGTAGTGAGTTACCCGCTGGCGCAACGCGCATGCCGGGCGGCGCATTATCGAATGTTACCTTCAGCTCACCCTGCTGTGGCCGCGAAAGTGGCACCGCTGACTGATAGCCCGGCCCACCCTGCTGATTGTTATACCAGCCTCCGGCATTCCAGCGGTTTTTGAGGGATTGCCAGAAGGATGTTGTGCCGTCTTTTTCAGTAACTGCATCAGCGATATCGTTCAGCTTTTTGAAGATATAAATCGCAACGCCGATGGACACTGTCAGCGCACCGAGTGATGCAATCTGCGCCAGCACGCCGGAAAGTGAAGTTGCTGTTGTGAGCGCGGTTTTCAGAGTGCCAACGGTGCGCACGGTGAATACGCCTGCCATAACAGCGCTGACACCTTCAATTGTGCTCTTCCAGCCACCCATCGCTTCCACGACATCATTCACGTCCTGCCATACCGCTTTAATAACCGGACCAACCTGGTCCCAGTTGCTGACAATAAGGCTCCCACCCAACACCAGCAGCGAAACCAGCTTGCCCATGGTGGACATCTTCAGCACGGTTTCAAACATCTTCACCGCCTTTACGGCAATACCCACAGCAGAGGCAGTACCCAGCAATGTCAGGCCAAACTTAAAGGTACCGCGAACCATCTCGGGGTTGGCTTTGGTGAACTGCCTGAACTGTTCGACCATTGGCTGAACTTTCTGGGTCAGCCTCACGATATCGGGCAGAAACATATCCCCAATGGTAATGCTGGCAGCACTGAACTGGTTTTTAAGCAACTGAACGGAGTTCGCCGTTGTGGCCGCGCGCGACTCATATTCCTTCTGCATCGACCCTGCATACTGCTGCGCATCCGCAACGCGATTGAAGTTGGTGCGCAGTAAGTCCAGATTCGTCAGCAGAGGGGCGATCGCACCAAGCGACTCTTTACCAAACAGGGCATTCATGACCGCTGCCTGTTTGTCTTTTGGCACCTTAGCCAGAGAGTCCAGCACCTTTAGCATCGCGGCGCGTGAATCCTTCTGCATGTCAGCCGCTAACTGGCCCGGATCAATCTTTATAAACTTCAGCGCTTTCTTCTGTGATGCCGTGGCTGATTTTCCGGAGGTAAGGGAAAGCATGAAGTTTTTGATGCCCGTTGCGGCTATCTCAGACTCTACGCCCATACCTGCGATGGTTGCGCCCATCGCGGCAATCTCACCGGACGCCACGCCTGCAACGCCACCCAGGGGACCTATGCGGGTGACGATATCGGAAATCTTTTGTGCATTTGCCGGGCCAGTGTTACCCAGGTAGTTAATTTTATCGGCGAGAACCACCACGCCATCCTGCGTCATTTTGAACGCGGTTCGCCACTGTGCCATCATCTGACCAGACTCTTCTGCGGTCTGATCAAATGCCACGCCCATCTTCACCGCGTCGCTTGCAAACTGCATCAGGTCATTACGCGCAATACCCGCCTGGCCGCCAGCCGCAACGATCTGCGCAATGCCGTTCGCAGCCATTGGTAACCGAGTCGAGAGTTTGAGCACATCCTCACTCATCTCTTTAAACTGTTGCGGGGTGTCAAAGTTGACGACTTTGCGAACGTCTGCCATCTGCGATTCGAAATCCATCGCCTGGCTGATGGGTACTGCAAACGCGGAGGTTAGCGCGACGCCCATAGCCGCCGCGTTGACCATGATATTTTTGGCTTCCTTTTGAAAGCCTTTAAGGTTTCTGCTCATCCCCTTCAGTGGACCTGAAAGCTGGTCCACTGCCGTGATGATCGCCTTCAGCTGAAAACTATCTGCCACGGTTGATTTCCTCAGAGATGCGGACAGCCTCAGCTTCCATTTCCAGAAACTTGCTGAGGCTGACATTTTTCAGTTCAAGCGGATTTATGCGCCAGAAGTGGGCGGTGTTGTAGAGTCGCTTCCTGAACTCTCTCCCGCTTCCGACCCCGTAAAAAAACCCACGATCGTCATTGACGCCATAAAGATATCCTTGAGCGCCATTTTGGCCGCCGAAGAACGCGGGATGGCCGCAAGCACAGGGATATATTTCAGCGTGACACGTGAATCCAGTTTCATTTCACCGGACTCGTTGTAGCTGAAAGGGATACCAAACTGCTCAACTTCGTCGTAAGTTGGCTCGCGAATTTCCAGCACATGCAGCGTCTCATTTGCCGCCACAATAGGTTTAGAAAGCATCAATTCTTTCACTGGTAGAACCCTTCTGAGCCGTGGAATTCAAGGTCAACCGTGCCCTCTTCAGCGTTGTGGTTGGCCTCACCAAACAACCAGGCTTCGGTCAGGACATACACCTGACCGTTCGCCAGCTCCGCAGTACCAGTCATGCTGTCGGACTCTGTGATTTTGCTGAGCGGAAAACCTTTCGGCACTTTAAAAGTGCCTTTGATGTACGGGGCGCGGTGCGTTTCCTTACGGTCAATAGAACCATCAAGGCCGATCACATCATCGTTTACCTTAGTGTTCATCGGCACTTCAATGCCGCCAGTCAAAGAAAGCTGAAGGCCGTCGAGTTTGAAATACGTGGTACCAGCAATACGGGCCATTATTCGCTCTCCTCGCTGTATTGCAGACGGAACTGATTTACCAGCGCAAACACACGCAGCTGATTAACGTAGTCAGGCGGGAACAGCACATCTACGCGGTTTGGATTATCCGCATTGCGCTCTACCACCAGATAGGTTTTGAACAGGTCAAAGTTTTCAACGATGGCTGACCGCTCCATCTGTTTGTAAACGGAGCACATCTCACCTTTGATAACCGCTGGCGTCACCACGGCCTGACCGTCACCGAAGCGGGTTCCGTCATTGGCCAGTTTATGGCGCGGATACTTTGAAGTGATCACGCTCTTCAGCTCGCGCAGTACATAAGCGCTGGTATGCAGCGTTTCACTGTCGAGATAGCTGTTATCAGCCACGCCGTAACTATTCTGCTGATAGGTTGTGATATCGCGCTGAATGCGCAGAACACCGCCTTCAGCATAGGACGTTGCAATCCCGTGCGTCAGCAGAGACTGCTGCTCAGAAAGTATGAAGCGGCTCCCCTTTGGTGCCGGCAATGCCCCGGTCAGCTCACCGGTTTGCGTCGGGCGAGCAGGATCGTTACGGATAAACACTGCATTGCGTGCGGTACGCATCGCCACCAGCTCATCGCAGCAGGTTTGAGTTGACACTTCATAACCCGCTACGGTGATATGCTGGTTGTTCATGGTGTCGCCAAAGGCAACCAGCTCGGACAGCGTACCGGTTTTAGCCGTATAAACGTGGCCATACAACTGGCGCGCATAGCTCCAGCGGCCTGAACCATCATTCATTTCCAGCGCCATCGTAGCGAGAGAAGCTGAATCGCTGAACGGAAGCCCGATGAAATCAAATGGCTCATCGCCCATAGCAGCAATGGTGTCGGTAAGGTCCGGTGAACCAGTGCCGCCAGCCAGCGCGGTGATGGTCACGGTAATGCCGTCAGGTGTAGTTTCACCGCCAACTGTGCCGTAATAATTCAGCATCAGCGGGATGTCGTTCCCGGTCAGCCCCTTATGGCGCGCTTTGACAGCAACTGTGCCTTCAGTAGCTGTCGCGGTTACAGGCAGGCTGGCATTCGCGTTGATAGCGGCTGCCAGCGTGGTGGCAACATCAGCAGCCTCATCGCCGATAACCACGGCGGCCTGCACGCGCTCAACCCCGATATACAGGCTTAGCGTCCCTGACGCCTGCGCGGTACCTGCAATCACTACTGAGCCTGCAGCCTGCGCCCCCGTTGAGTCACCCACAGCCAGAATCCACAACTCACCAAAGGGGTCAATGGCACGATAGCGCTTGACCATACGGTGCAACTGGCTGCCGAAGCCGCAGATTTTACCGGCAAGATCGGCTGATGGCATGATAGTGAGCGTGTTCTTAACAATCGTGCCCGTGGTCGCCACGGTACCAATAAGCAGCGCCGGGCCGCCTGAACTCGCGCTGTTCGCCTGGCTGGCATCCATCTCAGCCCAGAACAGCGGCACGCGGATATCAGAAGGCACCTGATTAAAGCTGACAGTCATCACTCGCCACCTTGTTTAATTGCGTCTTTTGCAGAGGTTTTACTATCTGCTTTGACTTCCGTAACATCTCCGGCCTTGATACGGCGGAGCCAGTACGTGCTCATCTCGACGTTTCGCCCTTCTTTGGGCAATAGGTCGCCACGGGCTGGATCAGGAACTGATCGCCCGGCAACAGGTTTTAGTTTCATTGGTTACTCGCTGAGGTTGACCCGAAGTTTGTGTTCGATGATGCCGTCTGGTTTCTGGTCTTTGCCGATGAAGTCCACGTCGACATCAATTTCTCTGAATTCATCCAGAGCATTGAGATCGTCCTGCTGGCGCGTCATCTCGCCAGTAATTTCACGCGTCAGCATGAACTCAAACTGGTAATAGAGGCGGCCACGATCCATATCCAGAAGCTGTCCACCTGAATACGCCACCGGACCCGCGTCCTCATCCGGCTCCCAGCCCAGCAGGGCTTTCCAGATTTCGCCCCGAACATCATGCACCGCGTCATAGCCTGATGCCTGCCCGCGTTCGTCGCGGATATTGTCCAGCACAACGACAACTGCAAAACCTTCGGTCACGTTCTGCCAGTAGTCGGTCAGTGACTTTTGTTCGGCAGTAACGTCTTCAGTGGGTACCACGTAAGCCGCGGGTAACTTCATTTTTCCGGTTTCAGGAATGGCTTTGAATTCCGCCGCGCCGGCCACGTTGCCTGCAAAGCGCGGACATCGCGCACGAAGCGCAGCTATAATAAGAGACAGCTTCATTTCTTTTTCCTTTCAGGCCTGAGGGAGGTGCGCAGCGCCCTTCTGAGGACGTAACTCGTCCAGCTCTTCCGGGACTCAAGCACTTCCGCCATATAGTTCTTGCGCGGTGCAATACGCCATCCGTTACCGCCTGATCTACCTTTATGATGACTTTTAGCGCGCTTGGCTCCGCGCCTGACCCCATAGAAGAGAAACGCCGGATAGAAATCGCCGTCGATGAGCCGGTTGCCTTCGCCCCGCTTCTGGTTGGGCGCAATTCGAACCATCATGCCTGGACGATTTTTTGATGCCCGGGGGACGTAGTAACCGATTGAGCGCGCCAGCCTGCCAGTGCGAAATCCCGGATTCTCCCCCGGTGATGAACGACCACGACGCATCACCAGCCTTCGGGCGTCACGCATATGCACCTGGCCTATTTTCACGAAGGCCTTACGCATCCTGGCGCGGTTAAAAACGAGCTCTTTTGGCTGGTCGAAATCGACATGCAGCAGCGGCTTAGCCATACATTTCTCCATCTCGATTTACCGCGCCCAGTTCCTCGCACTCCATCAGCAGATAACGGCCAGCTGAATTGAGGTCGCGAAGGCGCTTGACCCGGTAGATGTTGCCGCCGTACACCACCTCAAAATCCGCAGTGATACCCTGGCGAAAACGGATCGTGATGTAATGGGTAACGATGTCATCAGCCTGAATGGATTCGTGATAGGTAGTCGCCCCCACCTGTCGGACCCTTGCCCAAACATCCTTTTCATTCTGATAAATCGGCTCAACACCATAATCCGCTGCCGCCTGATCTATGCGCTGCCGCAGATGAATGCGCTTATTGAGCTCACCGGGATCGGGCAGCGTGAATACAGCGCTGGTATTTGATGACCGTAACTGCATATCAGTACCCCGACACAGGCAGGCGGCGTGAATAGAGAAGAAACTCAAACGCCTGAGGCGTCTCAGTCATCTCCAGTTCAGACACAGAGCTGCGGTGCTCATACCAGTGACTGACCAGCATCAGCAGCGCAAGACGTATATCTTCGGTGATCACCATGCCATCAGTATCAAGCGGGGCAATGTCGTCCACTGTTTTATAGAGATTGCGGTTAAGGTAGGTCACCGCCTTAGCCTCTGCAGCCAGGGCAAATAATTCCAGCAGGCGATCTTCTTCCGTTAAATCATTTTCCAGCCGGCATTGCTGTTTAATTTCATCGAGCGTCAGCAGCATGGTGTTCAGCCTTTTTTGTTTTTACCTTTTGCTGTCTCTGGCTCTGGCTCTGGCTCTGGCTCTGGCTCTGGCTCTGGCTCTGGCTCTGGCTCTGGCTCTGGCAGAGCAGCAGTATCTTCTGCAGAAAGCTCTGCATAGCCTTTTTTAATCAGCTCGCGACCATGCTGATCATCGGTCTCGATGGTATTGCCCTCAGACACGACCGTGCCGCCGAAGTAATTCGGTTTAATCAGAAGCAGTTTCATATATGACTCCCGGAAAAGCGGCCCGTAGGCCGCCGTGCTATTACGCAGCTGCAGCAGGTGCTGTGAATGTACCGTAAATGAACGCTTCAGGGCGCTTGACGGCCAGAGCCAGACGCTCTTCGCAGCGGATAGAAATCATGTTCTTTTCGAAGTCGTCGTCGTTCTCGGTGGAGATAACGACGTTGGCGTCTTCTCGGTCGAAGAGCTGTGCGGCGGCATTGAAGGCGCCGGTCAGGAATTTACCCTGGAACGCGGCCGCCTGCGTTTCCACTACAGGCAGCCCCCACAGGGTGGGACCAACCAGCCCAGACGGATTGGCCAAAATATAGCGACCCAGCGTGTCTTTGGTCAGCTCAATTTTCGCCCAATCAATGAAGTGCAGAACGTGACCGGAAGCCGGGAAACGGGCTAGCTGCGCCTGAAGCATTGCTAAGCGCAGGTCGTCAATACCGTTTTGCTGCTCTACGCTGAATGCTGCACTGAATGCTGTTGCCTGCGGAACAATGCCGTGAAGATGAACACCTGTACCATCACCGAACAGAATTTCCTGCTCTTCGACGTACTTAAGGCCGTAGCGCAGTTCAGCATCCACGGTAGACTGCAATTGCGCAAAATCGTCAAGAATCTGCTTTGACGCTTTGAACATATGCGCAACGGTAGACACCGCAGTGATCTTCGAGGTGAACTGAATATCGCTGTACGGTTTTTTGGTTTCTTCTGCAACAACCGCGGCGTTATTGGTAAAACCGGTCTGTTGTACCCAGAAGATAGCTGGTGAAGAGGTGCGACCCGGCGCAATCAGATCTCGTATAAAGAGGCGCTGCTTCGGTGCGGTGTCGATGCCTGGGAGGCGTTGCGGCTCAACCACTCCATCGGCTACATCGGTTGAGAGCAGCGCAGCGTTAACCGGTACGCTGACACGCTTACCGCCCTCCACGCTTGCCGCAAAAGCTTTCAGCGCTTCATTACTGATAACCACTTGGCCAAGTGTTTCGGCAACCATTTTCGCATTTGCCAGCGGCATCTGCGCAACGTGCTGCTCCAGATCACCCAGCGCCGCCTTCAGCGTTTTTTCAGCTTCACGCATGGCATTTAATTCAGAAGCCATTTTATCAACTGCGTCTTTCGTTTCAGCTGAGAGTGAACCCGCTTTTTTTGCCTCTTTCAGGGCGTCTTCTGCCTTAGCACTGAATTTGCCATTAGCTTCTTCAATGCTTGCCGTGACCTTTTTCAGAATCTCATTTACTTCAGACATAAATAATCCTCATTTGCCGAACGCGGCCAGCGCGTTATTAAGTTGTTCAATAAATTCAGGGTTGATTTCGTCGGTAGCGCCCGGCATACCTTCAGGGGTGGCAGCAGCGCCAGGCTTGCCGCCGGTTAATGCTTTAAGAAGTTTTCGACGCTCAGAACGCGGGGCATCGGTTTTTGCCAGCATGGCGTCCAGCTTGCGCAGCGCAGTTACCGGACTGTCGTCGCCGTCAGCAATCTCATCTGCCGCAAGCAGGCGGTCTGCGAACCCCTTTTCAACCGCATCGCTGCCGCCGATATAGGTTTCAGCATTCATCATTGCTTCAATGGCTTCGCTGCTCAGCCCTGTTCGGGCGCCGTAGATATCGTTCATGGCTTTGTCGAAGGGTTCCATGTCAGCAGCCACCTGCGCCAGATCGTGACGGTTGCCCATCGCATACACCCAGCAGTTGTGGATCATCAGGAAAGCACCGCGGCCAATCTGGACCTCATCACCGGCCATCGCGATAATCGACGCAGCGGAAGCAGCAAGGCCAAGCACCTTGACGGTGACTTTCCCTTCGTACTCACGCAGCAAGTTGTATATGGCCAGACCTTCAAACATGTCTCCGCCAGGCGAATTGATATTCACCGTCACGTCAGCACCGCCAATTGCGCGCAGCGCCGCCGCGATACGACTGGCGGTAACGCCGTCGCCGTACCAGTCAGCGCCAATAACGTCAAAGACTGAAATACTGTTGTCATCACTCTTTGCGGCTTTTATGCCGCCATTCCAGCGCTCCATGGCAGAGGACGGCAGATCGCGATTTTCGCGCGCAAAAGGCCGCCCCTCCGGTGCTGCCGGAAGACTTTTTACTGTCATTGGGGTTGCTCCTAAGCCGCCTGTTTAAGCGGTGATTTTTCGAAAGGAATATCCGGGAAAACAGCATCGTGGACTTCGCGCAGCAGCTTAGCGTTTACGGCTTTACTGTTTTTTCGCAGGTCCTCAAGCGGGGTTAGGTTCAGCTGTACGGTATAAATATCACCACCCTCAATAGGCGGCAGGTTCTCCAGGCGGCGCACGTCATTGCGAGACATCCAGCCATTTTGCAGGGCAGTGGTGTAGTAGGCTGAGCGTCCGGCGCTGTCAGCACGCAGCAGACCTTCGACGGAGAACTCAGCAAATAGGTCTTCATCACTGTTGAGAAGGCAGCGTGAAATCTCCTGCTCAATATTCACCAGCATCGGTCGTAGCGTATTGGTCAGGAACAGCAGATTCATGCCTTCAACGCTTGAAGCCCAGCTGCTCTGCTTGTTAACGTGACCTACCATAAATGGCGGCACGCGGAACCAGCGGCAGATTTCCTCAATGCTGAATGACCGAGACTCCAGCATCTGAGCATCTTCAGGGTTAAGGGTAATGCCCTGATACGACATATCACCCTCAAGCACCATCACCTTACCGGCGTTTTTTGAACCAACGAACCGGTTAAGGTTTTCGCGGTTTTTCTGGCGCTGCTCTTTGGTCAGCAGATTCTTTGACAGAAAGAAGCCTGACGTCTGAATACCATTTTCAAAAATCTTGGCTGCAGATTCCTCAACTGCCATCGCGGCGCCAAACACGTCACGCCCGGTGCGCATCGGCATCATTCCGCAGACGCCATCCAGACCAAACCCCCGGATATGCATCATGTTTTTAACGGGGATAATGCGCGGCATGCCCTTCTCTGTGTATGTGTACTGCAGTTCGCCGCTGTCAAGTCGCTCCACCTTCATGCACTGAGGAAGGAGCGGCACCAGAGAGACCAGCTTCTGGCCGATCATCTTTTTCTCAACGTAGGCATTACCGCGCAGGCAGATGCTGGCAACAACCATCAGCATAAATCGTGATGGCGTCATTTCGCTGTTAGGCCGGCGGCACAGCAGCTGATAAGCCGGATGATTCAACGCCAGCTTGCGGGAGCCGTCAGCCGACCGCTCGTAAACTTTCATCGGCAAGGTGGATACCGACTCGCTCAGCAGGCGCACACAGGCCCACACGGAGGCCAGCGCCAGCGCTTTCTCTGCTGTAACGACTTTACCGCTGCTGCTTGTGCCGTACCACTCCTGCCAGAACGCGGCATCGTTGAGTCCAATCGACTCACCCAGCCAGTTCACTATCGCGCTTTTTATGCGGCCCGGCCGTTTTTTTTCCTTCATCAGATACCTACCATGATCGGGTCGTCAAAAAAGTCATCGGGATCGCCGCTCTCTATCAGAACAGCATCTTCCGCTGCACCGATTGCCATAGCTGAGGCCACCACGCCATCGATACGGCCGGTGCTTTTCTTTTTGGCAAATATGCGGTTGTCCTTCTGGTCAGCTTCAAGTACCGCAGAGGCGGCATTCCAGCGCAGGCAGGGATTAGGCCGGATAACCAGCACCCGGTTATTCAGATGCTCCTCAAACAGCTCAATTGATCGCGGCATCCACAATCCGGACTCCTGCGCTTTATAAAAGCCCTGACCGTGCGGAATGAGGTCAACGCTTACAGACTCGCTTTCAAGTTCAGGCTCCAGATACTTAATACGGTACTGGTCAAATGCAATGCACTTAATATCGTATCTGGCCGCCAGTTCACCGATGCGAACAGCCACGAAACCATAATTGACCGCCTTGCCCGGCGGCGCGTGAATAAAGCCATTACGTAGCCAGGCGTCATATGGGACGTGGTCAGTTTTGGCCCTCTCCATAAGGGAGTCTTTCGGCGTCCAGAACTCAACTAAAAGCTTTTTGGATTTCGGGAAGTAAAGTGCCAGTGCCGTCAGGTCACGCGAACCGGACAGGTCCAGCCCGCCATAGCACTCTTCACCCGCCAAATCTTCGGGGTCAAAGTCCTGTTCGCAGTTCATCCAGGTGTCGCTGTCAATCCACGGATCGGACGCTTCCACCCACTGGCAAAAGTTCAGGCGGCGGACGATGCTCTCTTTTGAAGGCATGCCGCGAGCCTGCGTCACCTGTTCACGCAGGTACTTATCGCTGAATGTATGCCCAAGAGAGGGATTTGCTTTTCCCCAGCACGACTCATCTTTGAATGGGTCGTCACCTTCATCCAGCGAGCAGATGAAGCTGAAAAAACTGTCATCTTCCAGATCGCCGGCGGCAACCTTTCGCCCATATTCATGGTACTCGTAGCAGACGCTGGTTTTATCATGGCCACTGTTAGTGATCAGGAACATCAGCGCCTGACGGCGGCCTTTTGTGCCTGCGCGCATCATCTCAACAACGGCGTTCGTTTTGTGCTCATGCACTTCGTCAATTAGCGCACCATGCGGGCGAGGTCCTGACTGACCATCATCAGAACTGATTGGCTTGAAAAAGGAACCGGTCTGCAGAAATGCAAGGTTCCATACGTTCAGGCCGGTGCCGGATTTCGTAATGCGCTGCGCCAATGCAGGAGACTGGTCGACCATCGTTACGGCATCCCGAAACAAAATCATCGCCTGGTCTTTTTTTGTGGCCGCCGCATAAACTTCGGCGCGCGGCTCTTTATCAGCCATCAGCAGGTAAAGACCCACCCCGCCCGCCAGCGGCGATTTACCGGAACCCTTGCCGGATTCGATGTAGCTCATACGAAAACGGCGCGTACCGTCTGCTGATTTCCAGCCAAACAGCGAACCAACAATGAAACACTGCCACGGCAGCAGAATGAAAGGCTTCCCCTCATGCTCACCACCGTTAAGTTTCAGCACCTGAGCGAAAAAATTTATTACGCGCGTTACCGCGTCAACGTCCCAGAAGAGACCGCGCGTTTGTCCGTGTTCCAGGTCGCGTATGTGGCGGGCGCATGCGGCGCGAATATCCGGACCAGCAAGAATCTTTCCGCTGTTTACGTCCAGCGCATACTGCGTTGCAGGGTCAGCCGAAGAATGCGTTGAGCGGGTCTTCTTCTTTTTCTCCACCATCTGCGTTTACCTTTGACCGCGCGGCCGGTGTCAGGCCAAATTCAACTAAATAACTTTTAAAACGACGATCGGCATCTGCCAGCATGGCAACAGCCGGATTTGCCTTTATCAGAAAATCACCCATCTGCGTTTTGGTCGTGTAAGTACGCCCTTCGATATCCACTATCTGGCGCAGCTGAAGAATTTCCGCATACAGATCACAAAGCCTTTCGAGCGCCAGAGTATCGGCAACTGTCAGCACCCCCATACCGTCAAGAAGAACAGTGAGCTTGCCCCAGGCTGTTTTTCCCCAGTCGGTCAGATGAGATGGCGGGCTTGGAATTTCACGGGCGGGCTTAGGCTCTTTCTTATTGAGCGCGCGCTTGCCGGGATTACCAGTTACAACTTTCAGATGGGTAGGTTTTGGTCGTCTTCCGGCCATTAAAACCTCCCAGAAAAAAACTTTTCATTTCGCGGTTGTGCACAAAAAGGGGGGCGGGCGGTCAGGAATACGTTATCCCCTGAACTCTTTACCCGCCCTCCCCCTTGTGTCCGAGCTTTATCCCCTGCGCCAGTGCGACTGTGGGTCCAGTGGCAGGCCGTTCTCATCGCACCCGATGATGTGACCGCGCTTTTCTTCGCGCTGCTTGGTGGAGTCGTGGTGCTGTTTGCAAAGGGGCTGCCAGTTGGCTTTGTCCCAGAAAAGTTTCTGAGCCTTTGCTATCTCATCCTGCTTGCCACCGTTGATTGCTTCTTTCAACCTATGCGGCTTGATGTGGTCAACGACAGCTGCTGCAACTGCTCTGCCCTGACGTTGGCACATTAAACAGAGAGGATGAGATTTGAGGAATGACAGTCTGGCTTTGTCCCAGCGGCTATTGTAGATGCGGGGCTCGGACATACTAACTCCAATAAAAAAGCCGCCCGGAGGCGACTTCCTGTTATTTTTTTGCCATCGCAATGGCTGCTTCAAATAATTGTTCAAGTATCAAATCAGGAAAAACCAGCTTTTCCTTTGAGATAAACAGTTCATGCCTGTTTCCTTCCCACTCCCATTTGAAGTGATGCCCATCTGGGCCAGGAGTAAAATGTGCAGTTGCTTTAGGATTGGCATATTCAGCAGCTGTTAACTCATCAAATTTAAAGTCTTTCGGTTCAACAATCATGGCAATCTCCTTTGCTGTCAACATGGCAATAATGCCACCACATTATAAACCGATGTCGCGACGCTTCACAGCGTGGCTAACCGTTATCCCTTGTCGGAGGATTCTATTTTCCTGATAGCAGCACGGTCGATGTTGCATTGCCCCACAATGCCATACAGCACTACGTTCAACTCAACCGAATCGCCATAGCTCATAGCGCTAGCGGGTTCCGGTGCCTTTATCGGGCCTGTCAGTTCCGCTGGTAGGTTTAACCGGGGCTGTTTTATCGTCCGGTACTCCACTGGCTGACTTCGCGGCGTCCCGCAGCCGCTTAACAGCATCAGCAGGCACAGGAGCGGCAGCGTTTTTATCAGCTGCGAGGTATTGCTTAATTTCATTCTGAAGTTTCCGGTTCTGCTCTGCCGTAACGGCGCGCTGCTCTGTTACCTGAGTCATTACAGCGTTCTGCTGATTTACCGCTTTCACCAGATCGTTAACGCTGGCGGCCAGGTCGTCATTTTTAGAGCGGAGGTCGTTTATCTGCTCGTCTTTGCTGTTAGCAAGACGTTCAAGCCTGTCATTAGTAGCTGACAGCTGTGAGTTGCGCGCGTTGAGTCCCCACAGGCAGACGCAGATAAGGCCGATGATGATTACGTGTGAATAGTTTCGGATAAAGCCGATTACGTTGAACATAGAATCCCCTTAGCTTTGAGTAAGCGGGATTTCCTGTCGTCCAGACCGTTAGTGCCACCGTTAATGACCCGGGTGATGCGGGTAACATCATCCTGGTCTGCCAGTTCGTTTAAGCCGTGATTCTTCCACCATGCAGCTGCTGACATCGCGGCCTGCAGGTTTTCAGTGAGCAAATCAGGATTAGCCACCACATCATCACTAAGCTGACCCGACAGCGCTGCGTAATTCGCTTTGCCGGTAATTTGAATCAGGCCGCGCCCGCGATAGCGATAGCCATCACCAGAACCAACGCCACCATTCCCGTTTCGGTTCGCATAAATGATGTTGGCAATCATCCGCTGATTGGCAGGGTGATCGTTATTGCGGCCATACGCCTTAGCCTGAGCAGGATTGATGCGCTTGCCGAACATGGCGAGCAGCGCGTTCTCGCTGTAATTCAGCCCTTCCTCAACTTTCGTGAATCCGGCGGACTCATGGCCGACCTGCGCCAGAAAGTGGGCCTGTCTCAGCGGCGTGTTGATGCCGAATGAACTCATGCTGGCCGCTATGCGCGGAAACCACTTATCGCGGAGCGCATCAGATACGCCGGTCGCGCGCTGAAAGTTACTGGGTGTCAGCATTGCTATCCCCTATGCGCTTATCAATGAACCGGCGCAGTTTTGTTGAGAGCCAGTCAACGCCGAGGAAGCCGAGAAACACTGCAACAATCTGTGTTGTTCCCGTGCTGATGTTCCAGTTAAGAACTGAACCGGCAATCTGGAGCGTTGGTTGCAGAAAAAATGCGAAGACACTGCACATGGCAGCGTCCAGAAGGCGGCGCGGCCACGTATCTTTGCCGTAGTACGTGCCACGCAGGATTGCCATCACCCCGGCAAGACCTGCATAGCCAGATTCGTTTTTATGGGCATACAGCCAGGCAAGCAGGCTCGCCCAAAAGCCCGGGTCTTTTTCTGGCATGCGTTTCATCCTCACCTCCCGATTGGTCGGTGCCGTAGGTAGTCGAAATTAAAAATGCGCCTCAGCCACTTCCGGTGAAGGTCATCTGTCGCTGATTGGCTGGGCGCAAAAACGAAAAAACCAGCTCTCAGGCTGGCTTTTGAATAATTCCCCGACGCTAAGCGGTAATTACTGTCATCGTCATGACCGGGGATTGTCTGGTGGCCCCTGCTGGATTTGAACCAGCGACCTGCCGATTATGAGTCGGTCGCTCTCACCGCTGAGCTAAGGGGCCGTGTCCGTTAAGGCATCCTGATAGGCTCAGGTTTTCGCCACAATATGAAAGGCGCGCAGGGATGTGCAGTCCCCGCATGGTTTGGGTAATGAGCCCGTCATGCGCGTGCGCCTTTGGTATTGTGTGGATTTAAAACAGAAAACCCCGCCGGGTGGCAGGGTTCTTTTGCGGGTGGTGGTGTTTCGTATGCAGCACGCCCACCATGAGAAAGATAATAATCCATTTTCGGACAAAAGCAAGCTATTTGTTATTAACGTGCTGCGATAATTCAGCAATTGACGACATCGATTCGTTGCCCGTCACAATTTTAAACACACTGTCTGCGTGGCTCTCTTCTGCTTCCAGCTTCGCCACCAGCGAATCGAAGAAAGGTTTCCAGTTGCGCGTCCAGGTGCGCACGTGCAGCTCGGGAAGATGCTGGCTGATCACTTTGTAAGCCCGGGTGCCAGTGCTTCTGCGAAACCCGGCACCGCTGCAGCGCTCACACTCTTTTTCGACAACGGTACCCTGAAGCTTTGATTTCTCAATGTCCCGCACACGCCCGCTACCATTACACCGGCAGCGGGCACTGATAGTTCCTTTGCCGTGACATGTCACGCACTGTACTTCAGTAGTTTCAAGCCGATATCTGGCCGGCGTCTTTTCTCCGCAGCCGGGACGCACCATCACGTTAGCCAGGCCGTTGATAACGCCGCGACCTTTGCAGTCCGGGCAACTGTGAACTGTGGCAGCCGAACGGGTGTATTCTTCGAACGCCAGCTGACACATGACCATCAGGCATGGCAGCAGCTGCTTCCCTGCGCCTTTCACAATCAGACGCGGAACCGTGTGTCGCGCATGGGCCATCAGGTATTCCACGGCGCGGCGCTTGTCCTCTTCACCAACGCCGGCTTTCGCCAGAACCGCGGCAACACCCAGCGGTGATTTTGACTGGCACATGCCAAAGGCCCCCATTACATCATTGCCCGTCAGCGCATCTGACGCCGTGGCGCGCGACGTGTCGCTGATATTCATACTCTTCGGGCTGAAGTGCTTCAGCGCTGATTCAATTTTCATACTCACTCCACACGCTTTATTTTTTATCTGACCCAATCACACCGACTGCAATCGCGTGATCGAGGAACCGGAACAGCAGCTCTATCTGGCTGCCATACTTCTCTTCAAAATCTGACGGTGAGCGATGTAGCTCGTCGTGATGCGCTCTGCACAGCGGTATCACGAATAAATCATGTGCCTTTGTCCCCATTCCTCCCTGTCCATGTCCAATGATGTGATGTGGATCATCTGCCGGCTTATTGCAGCAGGCGCAGCTCTGCGCTTTCACCCAGCGCGTGTACTTCTCGTTTACCCAGCGCTTACGCTTCGGGCGCGCCATGAATGATTCAGGTGAGTCCGGGTCCGCCTGCAGGGTGATCACCTGCTTAACCACTTCCCCGGCATCCTGCAGGATTTCACGCCCTGAACGCTCCGGGGTAATGGCCGCTTCGCGAATGGCTCCGGTCAGCACCGATTCCTTCTTCATCCGCAGAACCACGCGCGCCGGCGCTTCGGGTATGAGGTCAATCACTCCCCTCAGTGACGCCCACCAGCACAGCTCAGGCAGCGTCATGAGGTGATCAAGGCCAAGCCCCATCTGATTGCAGGCGGCGCTGATCACCCAGGCGGCCACGTTGATTGCTGCTGTGGCTTCCAGTGACTGCGGTACTCCGTTCTTACGCAGCAGATTGTCATGATGGTGACAGACGCTGATCGCCCCGGTGCCAACGTCGAGCGTTGTCAGTTCGTGGTAGTGATAGCCGTCTTCCGTTTCGCACTGGCAGTATGTGACACCCTCCAGCCACCCTCTCAGCGCCACCATGCCGCCGGCAGCGGTGATCACCCTTTCGCTGGCAAAGAATTCCGCCAGTTGCTGATCATCGAGCAGTGGCTGCGCGCTGTCATTAATCCGTCCGGATGGCAAATTTTCCATGTCGCCAGGCGGAACGGTGATCAGCACGCGGCCACGAAACAGGGACATCAGATCGCTGCCGGGTTTGAACAGCACAATGCCTGTGCGCGGGGCCACTTCTGGTGTAAGTAATGCTCGCATTGACACCTCAGTGCACTGTTTCAAGCAGGCGCAGCAGTTCAGCAAAGCGTGACTCGAAGAAATGCGGCTGCGTCTCGCGTGGGTTTGCCGGGCTGGTGATATTTTTGCCGTACATGCAGCCTTTGGCCGTCAACGACCAGAAGCGTTTCACACCGCCAACACCTGAACGGCTCGGGCGGACTTTCTGCTCGGTTACGCCAAGCTTTGCCAGCTGCGTGTATACCTGCCCGGCGGAAAGGCGTACACCGTGAATTTTCAGCAGTTGGGTAAGTGACTGCGTCGGGCGGCTGGAACCATCTACCGCATCAGCAGGGGCGTCGATAGCGTAATGAGGCATCAGGTCAGGTAAGCCAGCCACCTGCTGCAGTTTGTGGTAAGCGCCCAGCTTTGATGAGTTAGACAGGTTGAGCGTTCTGGCTGCCGATTCCAGCAGGATTACTCCGGCCTGAATGCGGTCGGAGAAAGCTGGGGCTGCAGATTGGGTGGCAATCGCATCGAATGTGCGAATCACCTTCAGGTTGAATGCCGGGCTGATCCACATGGCATAGGCGTAGACCAACTCTTTACTTACGTAAGTACCCTGCTCTCTGCCGCCGCGAATAGTGTTAACCGGTTCGCTGTGGGTCGAGTTGCTAATTTGCAACTCGGCGATTAATTGCTCAGTTTGCTCATTGCGAAGCCAGAAGGCTGGCTTGTGCTTATCAAGCCCACCAGCAGCACGATGAAAATCATTAAGGCAGTAGCGACCTGTCTGGTCACGGCGAACGGAAATATCATCAATCACTAAAAGCTGATTATGCATATCGGTAATCTCCACACTGATTTTTCACAGGTCCCGCCCCATCACCTGCACGCGAACGGGACCAACCACCGCGGCGAAAATTCTGCACATCCTCGCCGCCAAAACATCATAACCGCACAGACAATTCTTACCTATCGCTGCAGATTTCACTGTATGGATTTATAGTGATTTCCGTTTTACCCCTTTTAGTCAACGGTCCCCACTCCACTTCAAACCGCTTAATCTGCTTGTCGTCTACCCATACCCCAGCATGCGTCAGACTGTCGAAAGCTGCTTTCAGGTAGTTGTCCAGGTCGCGTGGCCGCTTGTCCGGCGGATAGAGAATTACCGAAACAGCCACGTTCACTGTAATCGGCTCAGGCATGCGGCGGAGTTGTTCCATGATGTCCGCCAGCGCGTTAGATCGGAAAGAGCGCCCGGAGGCGCTGATTAATACTCCCTTCCTGGTGTTTCGCCAGTAGGTGTTGACGCTGGGAGGGAATGGCAGGGTTAGTTTCATCCCTCCCTCCCATCATTCTCAATCACCCGATAGGCGACCAGGTTAACCATGAACTTAGAGTGCTCCCATCTCCAAACTCCGGCGTCACCTATGTCCGTTGACCCCGTGCTCCACCTAACCTCAACCAGTCCTGTTACTGGCGCAACAGACCCACCACCCCACTCAATCCAGTCATCATTTTCAATCTGCCGGTAGGTGTCGGTTTTGGGCTTCATGATGCTGCCGGTAAGCGCCCAGATGCGGCCGCCAAAATCTGCCCGGCGCTCCATGGCGGCGTGAAGCGTGGTTTCGACTTCATAGCCACTGTCATGCTCGACGATGAAGAACTGCGCCGTCGGCTGCTTCAGTGCCTGCAAAGCAATCTCGTATGCCTGCAGATCATACCCATCGCGGATCGACATGCCGATTCCTTCATCAGTCAGCCATTTGAATCCGGCGATGACACTTTGACACTTCTCTGAGGTTAATTTTTTCATGCCACACTCCCGGCGATCAGTTGCACGCTGCTGTCACACTGGTTGCCCCAGCAGTCCCAGCCCGCAGCGGCGGTTCGCGCGAATAACTCAATGCGTGACACGTCACCGTAAAGCTGCTCTAGCCGGCGGCGCACTTCCCACGGCTTCGCGCTGTGCTCGCCCAGGCATGAATACACCACCTGCTTAACCGATGCGCTGGCCCGTTCCAGCCCGGCGCCGCGCGTCGCTATCAGCACATCCTCGGTATTGCTGCGGGTGTGATTGCCGCCGTTCATGCGGGTTTCAGCGTTGAGCATTTCCAGAAGGTCGGTAAAGTCATGGAGCGTTTGCTCCGTCAGCGCGCGGTTAAAACGCTGCTCAGCCAGCTGGTTCAGCTTAACCCAGGTGAAACCCTTCATCGTGCGCACACGAAAGCCCCACGCTTCCGCCAGCTCCCGCGCCTCCTGGTTGTGGGTGCCGGTGTACCACATCGCCAGCACCGCGTTTTCTTCGGCAAGCGCCCACACGGGCAGGCGCTTCAGATCGGTCATAGACATGGTCTGGTAGTGGTCAGTAGCAGCGCCATTGCTGGCGCTGTTGTTGTATGCCCACGGCGGATCGGCGTAAATGAGTTGGTATGGCATTACGCGCCCTCCCCGCTCTGGTGCTGGCGAAACTCTGCAACGATTGCCATCACTTCCAGGATGGTGTCGGAAGGGAGCCAAAGCGCATTCTCGCCTTGCGGATCAGTCGTATGTTCAGCCTCGGTCATCAGCTCCACCAGCTTACGGGCGCGCGCTGCGCTGAATTGTGGCATTGCTGCTGCGCGCGTCAGTTTGGTCTTGCCGGTCGCCTTTGCCTTTTCGAGTTGCGTTTTTGCAACTCGCCCAGCCTGCATGCCATGCTCACGCACCAGCGCAACCGCAGTAGTTGCCGCGACCTCTTTGTTTTTCACCATTTCGATCAGGCC
The DNA here is from genome assembly GCF_043544755.1 of Pantoea sp. SGAir0184. Classification (NCBI taxonomy): domain Bacteria; kingdom Pseudomonadati; phylum Pseudomonadota; class Gammaproteobacteria; order Enterobacterales; family Erwiniaceae; genus Pantoea; species Pantoea sp. SGAir0184. The sequence continues at coordinate 1,902,033 of NZ_CP028050.1, read as the reverse complement.
ATCACCCACGGTCAGCAGCGCGAGGTGGTGATCAACGTCAGCCACTGAGCGCTTAACCTTCTTCGCGATTTCAGCCGGTTCCCAGCCCTGATTAACCAGACGCTGATACGCTGCTGCACGCTCCAGCGGTTCCAGCGCGCGGCCCTGACTGCTGGTTACCATGAACGCAATGCGATCGGCTTCGCTGCCGACGAAGTCTTTGCACTCCAGCCGAATGTCGTGGCCCGCCGCCTGCGCCAGCTTCGCGCCGTGCCAGCGGTGGTGACCGTCGATGACTTTCATGCCCTGCTCTGTCACCTGCACCATCAGCGGCGGCACGTGCTCGCCAGCAATGAACGCATCGCGAAACTCTTCAACGTGCTGCTGGTCAATGTCGCGAACGTTGTAGCCTGGCTCGATGTAGAGTTCGTCCACGCCCAGCAGGTAGGTTTTGCGCGTGGTGATGTTGGTGCCTTTCTGGTCTTTGTCTTTGTAAATCAGAGATAAAGTTGTCATTTGAGTTGCAGCTCCAGTGCCAGGGCAATAATCAATCCGGTAATCATCAGCGCCGCGATGCGCGCGCCACGGTAAAAATCCTCGTTACGCCAGTAATGGCGTTTGATGGCAGCTATCATCGGCGCTTATTCCCCATAATCAGCGGATCAGGCAATGGCTTCGGTGCCATGCTGTTCCCGCGCTTGATGCACTGCGCACGGCAGATGATCGCTTTCTGGCGTAGGCCGGGGCGCAGGGTAGCGTCATGAGCTTCAAGCCAAACGCGCGCCGCGCGGTACCAGAGGTTTTTGTCCTGCAGGGTCAGCGCTTTGTCGCTCAGCGTTGCGTATGCCTCATCGCACTGGCCCATTTCTTCAGCGGCGTAATAGCGCGCTTCAGCGTCATACCAGACATCGCCGTTCGTGGTCAGAGCCTGAAGCGAACTCTTAACGGTGCTGACAGAGCGTCCAACCGCCTCGGCAATCTGGCCCGGCTTCTGCCCGCTATGCAGCATCAGGTGAGTCAGAATCAAAGTTTCAGTGTTCATCGTTACCCCCTGAAGCCTTGGGGAATGTCGTAGTTAGCGGACGGCAAGACCGTGATATCCCTGACCGAACCGGATTTAGGAAGATCGTTAGCGCGCTCCTCTTTCACCGCGAGATAGCAACGCTCAGTGATCAGGTAGTCGAAGTTTTTTTTGCGCCAGGTGCGCCCGGATGTCTTGTCAGGCCGGTTTTCACACATCCAGCGGCAGTTCCTGGCGATGTAGCGCAGATACGCCATCCAGCGCTCCTGTGTGAAATCAAACTTCCGCCAGAACGTCCGGACCTTATCGCGGCGAGCGTCAGTGAATTCAGCGACACGTGGCATGTCCGTGAGGATTTCGTGATAAGAACCCACAATCGCTGCGTAATCGATTTGCGGCTGATGGGCAGGCGCAGCCTGACGTACAGTCTCTGTAGTAATCTCTGTAGTAGTCTCTTGGTAATCTACTGTATGAATGAATGCGGGATTCCCGCACGCTGGCGAGAGGGTTTCCCGCAAACTTGCCTGCGGCTTTTCCGCAATCTTGTCTGCGGCATTGGCGCTTTCTTGAATGCGGGAATCCCGCATACTGGATTGCGGCTTTCCCGCATTCTGTAAAAGAAGCGATTCCAGGTGATCAGCTTTAACGCGGAAAAAGAGTTTTGCCGGCACTCCACGCCGCTCTTCCTCGATGACTCCGGCAGAGATAAGCCTGCGGCGCGCTGTTTCCTGCTCTTCGCGCGACAGGCCGGTTTCTGCCTTGATTTCACTCTGCGTTTTATAAAACCATTCACCGTCCATCCGGTTATGCCAGTAGACAAGCTGAGAGAGTAAGACCGCGCCAGTTACGCCGCCAAAGCGAACAAAGCAGGCCTGATAGGCAATTGGCCGGTCAAGCAGTGAAATTAAATTGCTCATGGCGCTACCTTCCTGAACTTACGGCCCCACAGCTCGCGCGGCTGAGCGCAGGGATACGGATAACCTGAACGCATGAAGATCACGCGGTGATTCACTACATCGACGCCGATGGTCTCAATCTCGACACCATGCGAATCTTTGTAGCGCGCCACCCAGGGTTTAATGTGTTCGTTTTCCATCAGCTCACCGCCTTGCCTTCTGGCCGGGTGTAAAAATCTGCCCAGGCCTTTTCGACTACCTTCCGATCAGTCTTCTGGTAGTTGTTAGGCCCACCAGCCGCCGGTATGATTTGCTCATAGACAAGAACGCCAGCCGATAAACGGCAACGGAATTGCTCTCGATACAAGTTTTGTCTTAAACTGCTCATGTAGGTTGAATCTCCACACGTTGATTTAACTGCACTCGACGCCCGAAGCTGCACACTTCGGGCGTCACCCTTTACGGGGCGTGACGCCTCACATCTCTGTCGCTTCAAGCTGAACACCAGCCACCTCCGCTTTTCGGTTAGCCATGAACAAATCCACCGAGTGATCAGATACACCAGCGCCATAGAGCGCGAGAAAACCGAGAAATCCGTGAATCTGATGGCGCACTTTGGTCTGAAACAGGCGCGACAGCGTCTTCAGCTCTTTCTGGTCGATCACCCCGTCCTCCGCCGCCATCTGCTTTGCGATCGCCAGCTCTCCAGCTGCTGCATTGGCACGCATCTCAATGTCGAACAGCTCGACCTTATCGACGTCATTCACCGCTGAAATGTCCACCAGCGTTAAGCCGTGGCGATTAGCGAAAAATTCAGCCATGAGCGATGTGCCGGAGATTTCTTCCATCCGCATCAGATCATCAACTGTGAAAAACAGGCTGTTGCATTTGCGGTGCAGTCGGTTATTGAACTGGTCAATCGTCATGCCCAGCGCGGCCGCCATACCATTCCGCCCATGCGGTAATGACTTACACATCTGGCTAACGGCTTCGTTTAATGTGGCTACCATCTTGATTTCCTTAAGGTAGTTAAAATTTTTTAGACGCCGCGGTAGAATTATTTCCGGAGTAGATATCAGGTCTGAGTTCTGAACGTGTAACCTCCCCTTTCGTTTCTACTTCCAACCGTTGCGCCAGTATGAATCCGGCCTTTTTATGGCCGGTAAAGACAAGCCTCAGATAGCCAGCGCTATAACCAACTTTGCTGGCTAAATGAGAGCGTTCTTCTTGAGAAAGTGAATCCCAAAATCGTTTCATATGTACCTCCTGGGCACATAATACACGAATGAATTGAACCCGCAAGGTACTTGTACCTTTTTGGTACATGGAATCTAATGAGCAGATGAAAACCATTAATGAAATACGGCGTGATAACGCCAGGAAACTGCGTGACGGGGTGGGTGGTAACTCCTACTTCGCCAATATGATTGAGCGCGAGCCAACTCAAACGAGTCGTTTTCTTGGCGAAAATGCGAGCAAGAATATTGGCGAAGATATGGCTCGCCACATTGAAAAGTGTTTCGACCTACCTCAAGGCTGGCTTGATCAGGAGCATCAGACCACCAACGTTGCAGCACCAAAAGATGTAATGGATACTGAACTAAAAATTCAGATGGTCCCGGTTATTTCTTGGGTGCAAGCCGGAGCATGGACAGAGATCGGTTTTTCAGAGGTGGATATGAGCGTTGCAGAAACTTACCCTTGCCCCGTACCTTGTGGGCCGATGACTTACATTTTACGTGTCATTGGTGAGTCCATGATCGATGAGTACAAGCAAGGTGAGATGATTTTTGTAGACCCTGAAGTTGCTCCAGTCCATGGTGATGATGTTATAGCGTTGATGATTGAGACTGGTGAAACCACTTTTAAGAGGCTCATTGAAGATGGTAACAGCAAATATCTGAAAGCACTGAACAGAGACTGGCCTGAGCCATACGTAAAAATTGACGGCAATTGCTCTCTAATAGGTACGGTCATCTTCTCTGGGAAGCCTCGAAGATTTCACCGCTAAAATTATCCCAAAAAATTTACCTGCTTCGGCAGGTTTTTTTATGCTTGACAATGTACCCTGAAGGTACATAATAAGTTTCATCAGAACCGCATAGGTACATAGCATGAAGATGATTAAACACATGGCCGACACCAGCATTCAGAACCTGATCACCTTCCTGCGTCTGTTTCCTGCAGCTGAGCTGATCTGTGATGCCGACTCCGGCGTGATGACGGTTGAACTCAATGATGCACCAGCACCATTCAGGACGTCGTTTTAGTGGGGAGATTGGCGGCTACCTTTTCCCTCTGTTTCAGGTAAACCGCCCTTTTTCATAACGATAAGGGTATTTGCAAAGCGGGTGTTTTCGGACGCTTTAGAGACGTGGAGTAAGTGCCCTTTTCGTTGTGGTGAATGACGGATGATGACCGTCAAACGGTTGAGATTGATAAGCAGGCGAGACGTTCTAAGCGAGCATATGGATTGATCGAACGCGGAAGGTACGGGCGGCTACGATGAAAAACACCGCGCCACTGAGCTGGATACGTTGTCACCAGCCGCCACAACGCAATCTTCTGTAAGCAAAAAGCGAGACAGAGCCGGAGCGGTAACCGGCGCGCAACAGGCGAGAGCATTGGCCGATGGCGGGTATAGCGCCGGAGGCGCCCTGACAGTGCTCTTTCCGTTGTGGTGAATGCGCAGGCTGATGCGCGATGTGTGGTAAGCGAACCTCCGATAGCTGACACACTTTCCTAGATGCCGGAGATCAGTACCGGCCACCACAACCGGGGGCAGCACCGAAAAAGTCTGCCAGTTCGTAAACCACGTGATTGCGTGTTACCCGAACCAAGCTGGCTGGGAGGTCAGCACACAACGGAAAGAGCGTGGGCGTGAAAAACTGAATTCTCCGACTGCTGAAGTAACCAATCCCAATGGTAGCAGGCAAAGTATGGTGGAGGCGGACCGCTCTTTTTCCGTTGTGGTGATGGCGCCAAGTGCGAGCGCGGCAGAACCGGCATCCACATATTCCAATCGTGCGATGCTTCAAGTCTAAAGTCGCCGCTCTGGATGTTGCCCGTTCTGCCAGAGCTCCGGGAGGCACCCGGCATCACAACTTCTTTCAAGTGTGGAGAGCGCGGCTGTGGGTCAGTGCAGAGACCCACCAGCCATTTACGTTTAATCCCTTCGATTTATTGCCATTACCGGCAAGGGATTTCATCAACCTGAATTCGTGTGGAGAAACAAATGAGCAACGAGAAAAATATTGCCAACAGCTTAGCATCAGCTATTGCAGCCCATTGCGCGGAGTTCGAAAAATCACCTGAATTTGCTGACATGGTGCGCAAGCATGTCACGAGCCTGTATGAAGAGGCCATCAAAGACACGTTCCGCTGGGGTGAATTCCCGAAGGCGGTAAAGAAGGCTCTGGAGGGCGCGCTACCAGCCAACATTAGCGAGCTGGTTGATTTGCCACGCTACAACTTGCTAATGGCGAAGGAACTGGCCTCAACGTGGGAAGGTAATGCCGTATCTGAGCGCCTGGTAACTTCAATGCGCGAGCATGTGCTGGAGTTTGTGAAATCGCACGAGGTGCCGAAGTACATTAAGGCGTCTGACCTCTGGGCTGCGTTTGTCAAAGAACACGAAGAAGAAGCGACTCAGGAAGGATGGGAATCTCCAGCAGTGCTCATGGCTTACAGCGACTATGGCTCATTCATGGTCGGACTGGAAAAAGAGCCGGAGCAGAGCAGCAGCTATAGCACCCGGTCTCGCAGTAAGAACCACGCGTTCCAGTTCGCTAATAACCTGTATTTTACCAAAGAGACAAATTACGAAGACCGTGTGACGGTTGACGTGCTGCACGATGGAAAGGCTGTCTGGCGCCTATTCTCCGGCGCACTTGATGGCGACGCTCTTGGCAAAAAAGTGCATCAGTTCCGTTCCGACTTCGAACGTCTGGTGGGCGCGCTGTATTACGGGGATAGCCTGCTCGTTCTGGATTGCGACGACGCTGACGAGATTTATTACCCGGGGGCGTACTGATATGCAGAAGCCAAATGACAACATCACTGTCGGGATTGTCACCCTTCCCTACAGCGTAATTTTGGGCGGCTGGTTAATGCCTGATGGCGCCGTAATTAAAAACCCAATAACCGCGCAGAACGCCGCTGAGCGCCTGAATAACGCGCCACGTTCAATCCACTGAGGCCACCAGCATGCAGAAGAATTTATCAAACAAAGAGCTGGTCGCTGCAGGCCATCAGTTCGCAGCCAATATCAGCGCAGATACGCCGCAGATCGATATGGCGAAGATGGTCAGTGCGCTGGCAACTCGGCTCGATGTTGCGCTGGCAGCTGCTGCTGAAGCATGTAAGCAGCGGGATCAGCTTGCGGCTGAAAACCCGATCAGCTGCAACATCATCGGTCGACTGATTGGACAATACAGCGCAGCTGGTTACCACGCAGTGCAGAACTCAATTAACCCGGCTGAGTCTCTTCTTTATGACGCATTGCAGGCGCTAAAAACACCAGCCACTGACGCTTACCTGAACGCGGTGCGGGCGGATGCAGTTGCATCACTCTGGCGCAAATCACTCCGTGACGTTGGCCGAGTGCTTAGCGAGATTGGGGCATATCACGACGCATCTAAAGCAGGAGGTATTGTTCATGATGAAATTAAAGAGCGAATAGATAACCAGATCGCCCAGCTCCGCGCCGGCAATGCCGGTATGGATGGTGTGTGATGGCTCTCGACCCTCGCTGTTTCGAGCAGAACGCTATGAATCTGGTTAGCATCTCGGGTGGTAAAGACAGTCTGGCTCAATGGCTTTTAGCTATCGAAAACGGAGCCACACATTTACCTGTATTTGCGGATACCGGTCACGAACATCCTCAAACAATGGAGTACCTGGATTATCTCGAAAGTAAGCTGGGGAATATACAACGGGTCAAAGCTGACTTCTCTCGGCGCATTGAAAATAAGCGCAAATTCATAGCTGAAAAATGGCCAATTTCACTGACTGAAGAATGTGGAATGTCTTCAGACCAAGCTGCGGAGGCAATCGAACGAGCCCTGTCATTACTTAGTGCGACTGGTAACCCGTTCCTTGATTTATGTATGTGGAAAGGCCGTTTTCCCTCCACTAAAGCGCGCTTTTGTACTTTCGAACTGAAGCACGAGCCAATAAAAGTTCAGGTAGTCGAGCCGCTGATCGAATCGGGTACCAAAGTGATTTCATGGCAAGGTGTCCGCGCCCAAGAATCCCCGGCTCGCGCAGCCCTGGCTGAATGGGAAGAAGGAATGGATATTGGACCGCGTCTTGCTATCTATCGACCCATCCTGAAATGGACCCATGATGAAGTTTTTGCCCTGGCAAAAAGGCACGGCATTAAACCTAACCCGCTTTACCTGCAGGGATGCAGCCGTGTCGGTTGTATGCCATGCATTCATGCACGCAAAAGTGAGCTTGCAGAAATTTTTAGCCGCTGGCCGGAGGAAGTAGCCAGGGTTGCAGAATGGGAAAAACTTGTGGCGGCTTGCTCGCGCCGTGGCAATTCAACGTTTTTTCCATCTACTCATGACCCACGCAGGGCTGAACGAAGAATTGAAGTGATTACCGTTGATAAATTCGGCATAGAGACCTATCGCGATTGGGCGATGACTACTCGCGGAGGGGCACAGTTCGACCTGCTTGCAGAAGCGGATGATAAAACTCTCTGTAATAGCGTTTATGCAGGAGTATGCGAATGAAAGAGCGCGGAATGATTTTCAACGCCGAAATGGTTCGTGCAGTTCTGGATGGCAGCAAGACACAGACGCGGCGCATGTTGACGCCGCGGCAACTCAAGATGATCGATACCGCTGCCGCCATTGGTGAGTGCTATCCGCTTGAGTCCGGCTACCAGCATGAAAACAGCCAAAGTTACTACCGAGAATGGTGCCCGTTCGGTGCAGTAGGTGATCGCCTGTGGGTGCGTGAGACTTTCGGATTTTCAATCCGCTCTGTTGGAGGCTCCCCTCACGAACAGGTTGTTTATCGCGCATCTAAGCCTGACGCGGTGCGTTTATATGACTGCAACGGCAAGCCGGACCCAATGAAATGGACGCCTTCTATTCATATGCGCCGCAAGTATTCACGAATAACGCTGGAGATTACCGGCGTGCGTGTGGAGCGGTTGCAGGATATCAGCGATATAGATGCTATTGCTGAGGGTTGCAGCACAGCGGATATGCGCAGCGGAGATTCTGCGAGGGACGTATACGCTCGTTTGTGGTCGTCAATCTACGGCGCTGACAGCTGGCAGGCTAACCCGTGGGTTTGGGTCATTGAGTTTAAGCGCGTGGAGGTGGAGTGATGATCCACTATCACGGCGGGCCGATTACCCCTGACCTTGCCGCATTGAAAGCATGGCGCGGGAAACATGCTTTCATATCGTTTGCCCATCCTGAGCAGCTCGGGCTGGCGTCTGAAGTTTGCCAGTCATTCGCTTTGGACAATGGTGCGTTTACTGCGTGGAAAGCAGCTGGCAGAAACAAAATAGACTGGGCCGATTATTACGAGTTCGTGGCGCGCTGGAGAAATCATCCCGGTTTCGATTTTGCAATCATCCCCGACGTTATTGACGGCGGAGAAGCAGAGAACGAAGCGCTATTGGATGAGTGGCCGCACGGTGATTTCTATGGCGTCCCCGTCTGGCACATGAACGAGAGTGATGAGCGCTTTATCAGGCTTTGTAATGAGTATCCCCGGGTGGCGATCGGAAGCTGCGGAGAATATGACGTGAAACGGCCAAACCTTGCCGTAACGCGCATGAAAGACCTGATCCGGCACGTCACTGACGATTATGGGCAACCCATCGCCAAACTTCACGGCCTGCGCATGCTTAATCCGCTGATATTTACGAAACTGCCTCTGGCCAGCGCAGACAGCACCAACGTTGCCAGAAACATTGGTATCGATAAAGCCTGGTCAGGAGCATACGCGCCGGCATCCAAAGAGACGCGCGCAGCGTTGTTAGTAGAGCGCATTGAGTCGCAAAACAGTCCGGGTACGCTTTCATATTGCGAACAGCGTGACCGTATCTCACTACAGATGTCTCTGGAGGTTTAAATGCCTAAATCCCCAGCCGAACGCAAAGCAGCGCAGCGCGCCCGGCAGGCCGCCGCCGGTGTGACAAAGATTAAACTGGTGCTCGATGCACAGGAAGTAACGATGCTGGCGCAGAACTGCGCCGCTCGTCGCCCAGGGCGCGAACCCTATGACCTCAGCGAATATATCACCCTGCTAATCCGGAAAGATAATGGTGAGCTGCAGCAATTAATCGCAGAGCTGGGTAAGCGTGAATGTGGCCGCTGTGGTGATCAGCTGCCAGTGCAGGATTGTCCCTGCAAAGGTGAAGCCGCCTGCTGGGTTAATGGCGGCTGGCATGAGACCAAACTGAATATTTTACCGTGACATGTCACGAAGGGATTTTATGAATAATTTAATGATCGACCTCGAAACCTTCAGCACAAAGCCCGATGCGGCTATCGCCTCTATTGGTGCAGCATTCTTTGAGCCGCAGACCGGCACAATCGGCCAGTGCTTTTATACCGCCGTTGACCTCAAATCAGCACAGCTGGCCGGCGGACGCATTGATGCTGATACCGTCATTTGGTGGATGAAACAGTCATCCTCTGCCCGCGCAGCCATTACAGGCGACGCAACGGATATCAGCCTGGCACTGTCCATGCTCAGCGAGTTTATCATCGATGAGTGCCCCGCGAATCTGGTTCAGGTGTGGGGCAACGGCGCCAATTTCGATAACGTCATCCTGAGAACAGCATACGAACGCAGCGGCATTGTGTGCCCGTGGAAGTTCTTCAATGACCGTGACGTGCGCACGATCGTCGAGCTGGGCCGCGCTGTTGGTTTTGACCCGAAGAAAGACATGCCGTTTACCGGAGAAGTTCACAACGCACTGGATGATGCCATTCACCAGGCGAAATACGTGTCAGCAATCTGGCAGCGGCTCATCCCTGCCACCAGCAATATTTAACTTACACCTGATGCAGCAGGCCAGCGTGGAGAATATGTATGAACACAATGTTTTTGTTAATGGCAGAGTATGAGACCGCAACCGTTCCGCTCAGCGATGTGTGTGAAAAATATTTTGGTATGAAAGCATCAACTGCTGAACGCAAGGCGGCGGAAAATAAATTACCAATCGCAACCTTTCGCACTGCTGAAAGCCAGAAGGCACCCCGAATGGTGCATATTGCCGACTTAGCTGATTACATTGATCATCAGCGTAGAGCAAGCCAGGAACTTCATGCGGCGCTCTCCATTAGACAGTGATTCAAGGGCCCTTAGGGCCCTTTTCTTTTCTTCGAACTTTCGTTCATTTCCGTTGATATTCGCATTTCCCTGAGATATTTTTTTGATATTCGGGTCCCCATGAGGCCCCCATAAACTCATAACTCATTGATTTATCAAAAAAGAACCCCAGCAAGGAACTGGGGTTTGGTACTTGCAAACATCACGTCAGGTTTTCGGCGTGCTGCGCGGCAAAATTGGTACGGGTCAGGCGACCCGGTCAACGCTCATCTGCATCATGCTCTTCATGGCTTCGACGACATCGCCATCGACACAGGAGCGGCTGAATTCATCGGTTTCCGCTTCAGAACACATCGAGACACCGGCTTTACGGTAGCGCATCGGTGACGCGACGGCGCGGCTGGCGGAGCTGTGGACTTCCTGCAATCCGCTGTCGAGGAACTTTTGCAGATTGCTGAGGCGCACGCCTGCCCCTGCCATAATGATTGGACCGGTGCTGTGTTCATTTAGTTCCCGTAATAATGCAATTCCGGTTTCAGCGCTCTGCTGCTGACCGGAAGTCAGAATGCGGGCGATCCCTAAATCAGTCAGCACCTCCAGCGAACGCTTCGGGCTGTGGCACAAATCAAAGGCGCGATGGAAAGTCACCGCCATGCCGTCGCACAGCGCCATAATCTGCTGCATGCGTACCGTGTCGACGTGCGCATCTTCGTCCAGCATACCAATCACCAGACCAGGAAAACCCAGCTCGCGAATGCGCGCCACGTCCGATTTCATCACCTCAAATTCGCGTGCGGTGTAACAAAAATCGCCGCCGCGCGGCCGCACGATCGGGTGGACCGGAATGGTCAGTTCACGCTGTGCGGCTTCCAGCATACCCGCCGAAGGTGTCAGTCCGCCTTCACGCGGAGCACTGCACAGCTCCACGCGATCGGCACCGGACGCCTGCGCAGTCATTGCGCAGTCGATGCCATAGCAACAAATTTCCAGTTTCGTCATACCTTGCTCCTTTTCATGACTGCTGGCTCGGGAGGAGTGCATCAGTTAGTCTGCTCATTCAGACAGTTTACGTGGAAAGCGCACTATGGCATTCGATTTTGATCAAGGGATAGACCGTCGTCACAGCGATAGTTTGAAATGGCACAAATATGGTGATCGCGATGTGCTGCCTTTGTGGGTTGCCGACACCGATTTTCGCTCGCCGCCGTGCATCATTGAGGCCATTAAACAGCGTGCCGACCACGGTGTTTTCGGCTACGGCGCGACGCCGCACGGTTTGATTGATATCACTATTTCCCGCTTAGCCCAGCGCTATGGCTGGCAGATTGAGCCGGAATGGATTGTGTTGCTGCCGGGCGTGGTGAGCGGACTGAATTTATCGGTCCGGGCATTTACCGAGTCGTCGCAGAGCACCGTGGCTCCGACGCCAATTTATCCGCCGTTTCGCGCGGCGGCGCGGCTGGCGCAGCGCGCTCAGGTCAATCTGCCATTGCAATTGCAGCAGGATCGCTGGGTGATGCAGCTGGATGACAGCCAGATGCAGGGCAACGAGCGCCTGCTCATGCTGTGCAATCCGCAGAATCCGGGCGGCACCGTCTACCGCCGGGATGAGCTGGAGGCGCAGCTGGCCTTTGCCCAACGCCACGATTTGCTGGTGTGCTCTGATGAAATCCATTGTGACCTGCTGTTAACGCCTGGCGTACAGCACATTCCGTTTGCCTCGCTGAGTGAAGACGCCGCCCAGCGCAGTATTACCCTGATTTCGCCGTCTAAAACCTTCAACATCGCCGGGCTGGGTGCGTCCATGGCCATTATCCCTCATCCCGAACTGCGGAAACGCTTTAAGCAGGTGCGTGAAGGCATCGTACCGGGTGTGGATATTCTGGCGCTGGTAGCGGCGGAAGCCGCATGGCGCGGCGGTGATGCATGGCTGGCGGACCAGCTGGTTTACCTGCGCACCAATCGTGACTGGCTGGTGCAGCAGGTGAATGCGCTGCCGGAACTCAGCATGGTCGCGCCAGAGGCCAGCTACCTCGGCTGGATTGACGCCAGCCAGCTGGATGTCGCCAGCCCGGCGCTGTATTTCGAAAAACACGGTCTCGGTTTCTCGCCGGGCCGTGATTTCGGCGACGATCGCTTCGTGCGCTTCAACTTTGGCTGCACGCACGCCACCCTGCAGCAGGCGGTATCGCGCCTGCTGCAGGCGGTGGCAGCACGGCGCTAAGCCTGTTCGCTGGCAACGATCTCCTCCAGCCGCCACGGATGAAACTTGATGGTAGTTTGCCCGTCCGTCACCGCTAAGGTCGGATTGGGCAGACGTTCATTTTCACCCTGCGGCGTGCTGGTTTTAAACGCGATGCCCGGCTGCGTCAGCGCCTCGTCTGCCAGCAACGCCATCGCACGCATGCCCAGCGTTTCCGGCTCGCCGCGCAACACAATTTCCACATGCTCCCAGCCTTCATGGCGATACAGCTTCTCACCGGGCCACGGCAGCTCGATCACATCCACCTGCCAGCCCGCGATCCGCAGCGGCTGATGCAGCTTAAACAGGCAGATCGGCCGTCCGTTGATCATCGCTTCGGAAAACTGCTCGCCGATTTGCAGTAACCCGGCTTTCCAGCGTTCTGCCGTGGCGAACTGGTGACAGCGCACCGCCACGTGGTCCGCCTCATGCTGCGTGAGGTCAAGGCCGAGGCGTGCCGCAAAATGTTGCAAAGCCTGTTCAAATCGGGACAGGTCTTGTTTTAAGTCACTCAGTTCTGAAGGAAAATCCAGATTCATACGTTAAATACCTCAAACTCAGTTCAGATCTTTTAATCAATAAAAAAACAGGGCTGCCGCAGCTTTCGCTTGACAAAATGCTCGGATTCATCCGATTTCACGCCAAAAACCTTCAAAAACCGCATAAATCGCCCCTCTCTTTCGGATTAATCGCGTAATCAGGTCCACACGTTACTTTATAAAAGTGCCTTAACCAACTGTTATTATTAACAATAGTTAATACAATGAGATAACTCTTATTTACCCGTCAATCAATTGCAGTAGCTGACCCTTTCTTATAAATTTGGGTTTCACAACTACAAGGAATGGCCCTATGTCTATGCTCATTGTTGTCGCGGTCCTGATAGCCTTGATGGGATTTGCAATTTCCCGCCACTGGAAGGTGCGTGAAGACAAAAGCGTTAAAAATCCCCGTCGCCACCCGCGCCGCCGTTAACCGGCGCGCGGGCCTGCGTCCACCGGCAGCCATAACCGATTGCTGACGCACCCCAACATTTCACGTATACTTCCCCTCTTATTTTTTCCGTCCCGACACGCACGCGGGATGACGACATCGGCTCGCCCTCAGCTGGCGGGCCTTTTCAGCATATGAAGGTAACGCGGTGAATATTCAGGCTCTTCTTTCCGATAAAGTCAGTCAGGCGATGGTGGCGGCAGGCGCACCGGCCGATTGCGAACCGCAGGTTCGTCAGTCTGCAAAAGTGCAGTTCGGCGATTACCAGGCGAACGGTATCATGGCCGTGGCGAAAAAGCTCGGTCAGGTGCCGCGCCAGCTGGCTGAACAGGTAGTTCAGCATCTGGATCTGGCTGGTATCGCCAGCAAAGTCGACATCGCCGGTCCCGGCTTTATCAACATCTTCCTCGACCGCCAGTGGCTGGCACAGCAGGCCGCGCAGGCGCTGCAGCTGCCACGCCTGGGCGTCAGCGAAGTGACACCTCAGACTATCGTGATTGACTACTCGGCGCCCAACGTGGCGAAAGAGATGCATGTCGGTCACGTGCGATCCACCATCATCGGTGATGCCGCGGTACGCACCCAGGAATTCCTCGGCCATCACGTCATCCGCGCTAATCACGTCGGTGACTGGGGTACACAGTTTGGCATGCTGATCGCCTATCTGGAGAAGCAGCAGAACGAGCATCATGAAGATATCGCGCTGGCCGATCTGGAAGCCTTCTACCGCGAAGCGAAACGCACCTATGACGAAGACGAAGCCTTCGCCGAGCGCGCCCGCGGTTACGTGGTGAAACTGCAGGGTGGCGACGAATATTGCCGCGCCATGTGGAAGAAGCTGGTGGATATCACCATGAGTCAGAACCAGCAGGTGTATGACCGCCTTAACGTCACCCTGACGCGTAAGGATGTGATGGGTGAAAGCCTGTATAACGACATGCTGCCGGGCATCGTCGCCGATCTGCGCGAAAAAGGGCTGGCGGTGACCAGCGAAGGCGCCACCGTGGTCTTCCTTGATGAGTTTAAAAACAAGGAAGGTGAACCGATGGGCGTGATCATCCAGAAGAAGGATGGCGGCTATCTCTACACCACCACCGATATCGCCTGCGCCAAATATCGCTATGAAACGCTGCATGCCGATCGCGTGCTGTACTACATCGATTCCCGCCAGCATCAGCATCTGCAGCAGGCGTGGACCATCGTGCGCAAAGCGGGCTACGTGCCGGAGTCGGTGCCGCTGGAGCACCATGCGTTCGGCATGATGCTGGGCAAAGATGGCCGTCCGTTCAAGACGCGCAGCGGTGGCACCATCAAACTCTCCGATCTGCTGGATGAAGCCGTTGAGCGCGCCCATGCGCTGGTCAGCGAGAAGAATCCGGAGATGAGCGCGGCAGAGCTGAAAGAGCTGGCGGAAGTGGTCGGCATCGGCGCGGTGAAATACGCCGACCTGTCGAAAAGCCGCACCACCGATTACATCTTCGACTGGGACAACATGCTGGCGTTTGAAGGCAACACCGCGCCGTACATGCAGTATGCCTACACGCGTGTGCTCTCGGTATTCCGTAAAGCGGGCATTGAGGCAGACAGCCTGCACGGTGATATCATCCTGACTGACGAGCGCGAAGCGCTGCTGGCGACCCGTCTGCTGCAGTTTGAAGAGACCATCACCCAGGTCGCGCGCGACGGCACGCCGCACGTGATGTGTGCTTATCTGTACGATCTGGCCGGTCTGTTCTCGGGCTTCTATGAGCACTGCCCGATTCTCTCCGCCGAAGAGGAAAACGTACGCAACAGCCGTCTGCAGCTGGCGGCGCTGACGGCGAAAACCCTGAAGCAGGGGCTGGATACGCTGGGCATCAAAACCGTCGAGCGAATGTAAGCCTAAAAAAACCCGCTGCGGCGGGTTTTTTATTGGCTATTGGCTATTTGCTATTGGTAATTAACCATCACTTCACTGCTCACCACCCGCAGGCCGGGCGGCAACGCGCCCTGCCCCTGAAATCCGAAAGCCAGATGCAGCGTTTCATCGGCTGCCACGTTGGCGAGGCCGCGCGTGCTGCCGCTGGCACCGTCCAGCTCCACGCAGCGCTGACTGGCACACAGCCGCACGATCAGACCTGATGGCGCCGGACGGCTCAGCGTGTAACGCCAGTTCACCAGCGAAATAGTCCCTGCAGCCGCCGAAGGCGCTTTGAGTGCCGGCGACAGCAGCCAGTTGCCGCGCACGCCAAGGCTTGGGCCGCTGGCGCTGGCCTGCCACGCACCGCTGGCGGCTTTGCCCGTTAGCGGCAGCGCCAGCAGCGCCGCCAGCAGCCATGAGAGCGTCACGCGGCGCATTATTTGCCGCCTATGGTAGCAGTCATGCGGATCTGCCGGTTATCGGTCAGCTCCATATTGGACAGCACCACCAGCTGCGGCAGGTTGCGGCGCAGGAAGCGCGCCAGCAGCGCCCGCAGCGGATGGTTAACCAGCAGCACCGGCGGCGCACCGGTCATCTCCTGCTGCTGCAGCGCGGCCTGCGCCTGCATCAGCAGTCGATCGGCAAGACCCGGTTCCAGACCGCCACCACCCTGCAGCGCCTGCAATAGCAGACGTTCCAGCGTGGCATCCAGTCCAATCACCTGCACTTCGCCGTTGCCCGGGAACCACTGCTGGGTAATCGCACGGCCCAGCGCGACGCGTACCACGCTGGTCAGTTCCTGCGGATCGTTCTGCACCGGCGCATGTTCGGCCAGCGTTTCGATAATGGTGCGCATGTCACGAATCGAAACGCGCTCGGTCAGCAGATTTTGCAGCACTTTGTGCAGCGTGGTCAGGGTGATAACGCCTGGCACCAGATCTTCCGTCAGCTTTGGCATCTCCTGGGTGACGCGGTCCAGCAGCTGCTGCGCTTCCTGACGCCCAAACAGCTCGCTGGCGTACTGGCCGATCAGGTGATTAAGGTGGGTAGCCACCACGGTACTGGCTTCCACTACGGTGTAGCCCTGAATCTGTGCCTGCTCTTTCAGCGCGCTGTCGATCCAGATGGCCGCGAGGCCAAACGCCGGGTCAACCGTCGCTTCACCCGGCAGCGTGCCCGCCGCCGTGCCCGGGTTGATCGCCATCCAGCGTCCCGGATAAGCATCGCCGCTGCCAATCTCCACGCCCTTCATCAGGATGCGATAGCGCGCCGGCGGCAACTCCATGTTGTCACGAATGTGCACCACCGGCGGCAGGAAGCCGACCTCCTGCGCCACCTTTTTACGGATACTGCGGATACGCCCGAGCAGCTCGCCGTTTTGCAGATGATCGACCATCGGAATCAGGCGATAGCCCACTTCCATACCGAGCGAATCTTCCAGCTGGACGTCGGTCCACGAGGCTTCGACCGTGGCCGGCGTCTCCTGCGTTTTCACCACGCTGGAGGCTTCACTTTGCTTCTTCGGCTGCATTTCGCGACCGCGCAGCCACCAGGCCAGGCCGAGCAGCGCCGCGGTGAACAGCAGGAACACAAAGTTCGGCATGCCGGGCACCAGGCCCAGCAGGCCAATCACGCCGGCGCTCAGCATCAGCACGCGTGGATTGTTAAACAGCTGGCCCACCATCTGTTCGCCGACGTCCTGATCGGTGCTGACGCGGGTAACGATGACACCGGCAGCGGTAGAGATCACCAGCGCCGGGATCTGCGCCACCAGGCCGTCACCGATGGTCAGCAGCGTATAGGTTTCCCCGGCGTGGCCGAGATCCATACCGTGCTGCACCACGCCCACCAGCAGGCCGCCGATTACGTTGATCACCATGATCAGGATGCCGGCGATGGCGTCGCCGCGCACAAACTTACTGGCACCGTCCATTGAGCCGTAGAAGTCCGCTTCCTGGGTCACCTCGGTGCGCCGGCGTTTGGCTTCGTCTTCACCAATCAGGCCGGCGTTCAAATCGGCATCGATCGCCATCTGCTTGCCGGGCATACCATCCAGCACGAAACGCGCGCCCACTTCGGCGATACGTCCGGCACCTTTGGTGATGACCATGAAGTTGATGATCACGAGGATGATGAACACCACGATACCAATGGCGAAATTACCGCCGACGAGGAAGTGACCAAAGGCTTCAACCACACGCCCGGCGGCATCAGCCCCCGTATGCCCTTCCAGCAGGATGATACGCGTTGAGGCGACGTTCAGCGCCAGACGCAGCAGCGTTGAGAACAGCAAAATGGTCGGGAAGGCAGCGAATTCCAGCGTGCGCTGGGTGAACATCGCCACCAGCAGCACCATGATGGACAGCGCAATGTTGAAGGTAAACAGCAGGTCAAGGATGAACGCCGGCAGCGGCAATACCATCATCGACAGGATCAGCATGATCAGCACCGGACCAGCCAGCACCTGCCATTGCGTGTCTTTAAAATTGCCCGGTAAACGCAGCTTTTCGGCCAGATTAGCCATGGTTGGTGTTCTCTCCTGCAAAGTCCATCTCTGCCGGGACCGGCAGATGTTTTGGTTTGTTTGGAATCAGGCCGCCTTCAAGCTTCCAGCGTCGCAGCTGCCAGACCCACGCCAGCACTTCGGCCACGGCGGCATAGAGCGCGCCGGGAATAAACTGGCCAATTTCCGTATGACGATAGAGCGCACGCGCCAGCGGCGGCGCTTCCAGAATTGGTACGCGGTGCTCTTTAGCGATTTCACGAATGCGCAGGGCAATGTCACCGGCGCCTTTGGCAATCACTTTCGGCGCGCTCATCTTGCCTTCCTGATACTGCAGCGCCACCGAGTAGTGCGTCGGGTTAGTCACGATGACGTCCGCCTTCGGCACGTCGGCCATCATGCGGCGGCGGGCGGCGGCACGCATCGCCTGGCGGATACGCCCTTTAACGTGCGGGTCGCCTTCGTTCTGCTTGTGTTCATCGCGAATTTCCTGGCGCGTCATGCGCAGCTTTTTGAAGTAGCTGTAGAGCTGCCAGAACACATCAAAGCCAACCATCGGGATCAGTCCCAGCATCACCAGCGCACAACTGATGGCGGTCATCGACAGGCCATGCTGCAGCGCATTCACCGGCGATTCGCTCATTAGACGCAGCATCTCCTGCCAGTGACTCCACAGATACCAGCCGGCCACCAGCGCCACCAGCACCGCTTTGAGAATTGCCTTCACCAGTTCCGCCCACGTCTGACCGGAAAACATGCGCGCAATGCCCGGTAACGGGTTGAGCTTTTTGAAATCGAATTTGATGGATTTTCCGCTGATGTTGATTCCGCCAAGAATCATCGGCGCGGCGATGGCAACGATCACCAGCCCGGCCATCAGCGGCAGCAGCGCGATCACCGCCTGCATCACCAGGTTGCCGATGTGCGAGACGATAATTTTATCGTCGTTGACCATGCCGTGGTCAAAGCGGAAGCCGGTGGCCACCATGCTGGCCAGCCGTTGCGCCATATTGTGGCCGCCCAGCCAGATGATCAGCAGCCCGGCCAGCAGCATCAGTACCGAAGTCAGCTCGCGCGAACGCGGAATCTGCCCCTCCTGCCGTGCTTTCTCAAGTCGGTGGGGGGTGGGCGATTCTGTTTTGTCCTCGTTGCTCTCTTCAGCCACGACATACCTCAGCTGGCAGGAATTCTGAGCATAGGATGCCAAAACCCTTCGGGTCTAAAGCGCGGATTAAGCGAGAAAAAGATGGGTTTATTTAGCCATAAGTGAAATCAGAACCTGCGCTAACCTGGTGCGGGCCAATCACCAGCGAACGGTTCCGCGACCTTTGCTGCGTAATACGGGTTAAGTGGCGCAGCCAAGCAAAAGCCGTGCCGGACTGGCTGGGTTACTAACGCAGCTGCGCCCGGAAATTCTGAAAATCATAAAATTGTTTCGCCGCGCAATCTTTTTTTACCCAAAAAAATAGATAAATCTTATTTACCAATTCCCCTAAGCACCATCAGGGGGCAAATGTCGCGCCGCACGCCAGCCGCGCTTGCTTACGCAAATAAATTAATGCAGCTTATCTATCGTCCCAGCCAGAACGATCGCGGCGTGCCGTTAAGGCGTTTTTTCGCCCGGTAGCACGGGATTTGCGGCGGTGCAATGGTTTGAATTCTCAAAAGTCTTAGGTAGACTTAAGTCAGCACTATCTTTATGTAATTTGACTGTTTTTTAGTGGCCTTCTCACTGCATAATCTGCGCGCCCGCTGAGTGTGTGCCGGATACAACTCTGCAGCGATACTGATGAAAATTTGAGGATCATGGTGAATAAGAGTCTCTTGCTAACGCTGCTGGCGGCTTTAACGCTGGCGGGATGTAAAGCGCCTCCACCGCCCGTGACGGATGACACCCTGGTCACCAGCGAAGTGAACGGCGTAAAACTGGTTCATCGTCATGCAGTGGCAGCACCCGGTGAATTTACCCCGGTGAATGAGAGCTTTCGCGCGCTGTATGCCGCCTCTGTGATGACCCTGCCGGATTACGGCGGCAAAGTGGTGCGTTATCTGGATAACGCCCAAACCTTTGAGGTGCTGGGTCGCGTCGAGCACAACTGGCTGGCGATTGCAGAAGAACCCAGCGGTCAGCTGATTGGCTACGTGCCCCCCAAAGCTGGCGTGGAGAGCAGCCGCTATGATGCCACGCTGCGCAGCGACCGGCCGCGTCCCCGTCGTACTAAACAGGTCTGCGTGGCCGTGGGCGGCGCCAGTAAAGCATGCCGCACCAATGATACCGCGACCTGGATCTTAGACTGATGATGCAATCCGGCGCATATTGCCCGCAGCACACTGCTGCTTTGCGGGCTAACCGTTCCGTTATTGCCAGGATAATCGAGATTTAATGACTCAGGACTCCCTTGCCCGCGATGGCATTGTCGCGGGCAACGATAACCTTTTGCTGAATGCCGCAGCACCGATTCTGAATGCCGTCGTGCGTATACGGCAGGCGGCGACGCACGACGATCCCGCCGGCCTGCGTCAGCTGCTGATTGAAGAGATCCGCCAGTTCGAGCAACGCTGCAAGCAGGCGGGTTTACCGTTTGAGATGATCATCGGCGCACGCTACTGCCTGTGTAGCGTGCTGGACGAAGCGGCGGCGCAAACTCCCTGGGGCACGCGCGGCGTCTGGTCCGGCAACGGCATGCTGGTGACCTTTCATAACGAAAGCTGGGGCGGCGAAAAAGTGTTCCAGCTGCTGTCACGCGTGTCGCAAAGCCCGCAGCAGCATTTATGGCTGCTGGAAGTGATTCACTACTGCCTGCTGCTGGGCTACGAAGGGCGCTATCGCGGCAGCGACAGCGGACGCGCACAGTGTGAAGGCATCCGTAAACGGCTGGCGCAGCTGATTGCGGAAACCCGCCCGGCACCACCACCACCGCGCGCGCCGCTGGTGGAAGTGCATCCGCTGGTCAGCACCCTGACGCGACCAATGGTGCCACTGTGGGCCTGCGTCACGCTGGCTACGCTGATTGCCTGTCTGATCTACAGCGGGCTCAACTGGCGGCTGGGCAATGCGGCCGAACCGCTGCTGCGCGCCATCTATCAAACCCCGCTGCCGCAAATCATGCCGGGGCGCCGCCCCACCTCACCGCAGGCGCTGCTTGATCTGCATCAGCGTCTTAACGACGTGATTGCCGCAGGCCAGCTGGAAGTGAGCGATGGTGCCTTTGGCAGCAAAGTGATCATCCCTGCGGACAAGCTGTTTGCGCCGGACGGTACGGTGGTGAACCAGGTTGGCCGCGCGCTGCTGGCGCACGTGGCCAGCGCGATGAAGACGGTAAAAGGCACGGTGCTGGTATCGGTCTATACCGATAATCGTCCGGTGGATGGCCGTTTCGCCTCCAGCTATGAATTCTCCTTCGCCCGCGCCCGTGCCGTTACGCAACTGCTGAATACGCAGCTGGCGGACGGTCACAGCGTTAAAGCCGAAGGCCGCGGCGACAGCAATCCGCTCTTACCCAATGACAGCAATGAAAACCGCGCCCGCAATCGCCGGGTGGAGATCACCCTGTTTGCGGCACCGGAAACCCTCGGCAATCATCAGGGAGGCCAGTGATGCGCGCATCACTCCAACATCTGTTAACCCATCGCCTGCTGTGGGGCCTGATTGGCGTCACGGCGCTGAGCTGCGTGCTGTGGATGCTCGGTCCGCTGTGGAGCTGGGGCGATACCCGTCCACTGGAGCCGGTATTCCCGCGCCAGCTGGCGGTCGGTCTGCTCTATTTCTGCTGGGTGCTGTTCCAGTTTATTCCCGCCATCTGGCGCGGCTGGTTTAACAGCAAGCTGCTCAATCGCCTGCAGGAGATGAGTCACGAAGAAGCGTCCGATCGCCAGGCGACCGAGACGCTGCTGACCCAGCGCTTCAGCGAAGCGGCGCTGCGGCTGAAACGCACCCAGTTTGGTCGCCGGCATCAGAAAAGCTGGCTGGCGCGTTTTCAGAGTCACTATCTGTATCAGCTGCCGTGGTACGTGATGATAGGCGCGCCCGGCGCCGGTAAAACCACCGCGCTGCTGAATGCTGGTCTGGAGTTTCCGTTAACTGACAGCCTCGGCAAAGAGGCGGTACGCGGCGTCGGCGGCACGCGTCACTGCGACTGGTGGTTCACCGACAGCGCCGTCTTAATCGACACCGCAGGCCGTTACGCACTGCAGGAGAGCCAGCGCGCGCGCGACGGCGCCGAGTGGCATAACTTCATTAAACTGCTAAAGCGCTACCGCACGCGCCAGCCGATCAACGGCGTGATCATGACCATCAGCGTGGCCGACCTGCTGACCGATTCCGCCGAGGCACGTCACGCCCAGGCCAGCGCGCTGCGCGGCCGCATGGTCGAGTTGCATCAGCAAACCGGCATTCACTTCCCGGTGTATGTGATGGTCACCAAAACCGACCTGCTGAAAGGGTTTATGAGCTTTTATGGCAACCTGAGTAAGCCGCAGCGCGATGCCATCTGGGGCTTCACCTTCCCGTGGGAACCGGGCAAGCCGCATAAAGATGACTGGCACCGCAGCTTTAGCGAGCGCTTTCAGCAGCTGGAGCAGCGTCTGCAGCAGCAGCTGGCCGACGTTATGGCCGGCGAGCGCGATCTCACCCAGCGCGCCGACAGCTTCCTGTTCCCGCAGGAGTTCAGTTCGCTGCGTCCGTTACTCAACGAATATCTCGACGTGGTGTTTTCCCGCCATCAGGATGAGATTGCCTGGTCGGCGCGCGGCCTGTTCTTCACCAGCGGTACCCAGGAAGGCCTGCCGTTTGACCGCATCATGGGCGAACTCAACCGTAAGCTACAGCTGCCACATACCGGCGAGTCGAGCCTTGCCGCGTGGGACAGCGTTAACCGCAGCAATCCGATTCCGGGTACCAAAGGCCAGAGCTTCTTTATTCGCGACCTGTTAAGCGACCTGGTGTTCCGCGAAAGCGGCCTCGCCGGCAGCAACCGCCACTGGGAGTATCGTAACCGGCTGCTGCACTGGATCGGTTACGGCGCGCTCACCGGCGCGCTGGTGCTTCTCTCCGGTTTATGGCTCACCAGCTACGTGCAGAACCAGCGTTATCTCGATCAGGTCGCGGCGCGTATCGGGCCGATTACCGCGCAAAGTCAGCAGGTTATTCATCAGCCAGCCGATAATATTTTTGATCTGCTACCCTTCTTAAATAACCTGGTGAAACTGCCGCTGTCGGCGCATTTTTCTCTCGACAATCCACCGCTTACCATGCGCGCTGGACTGTATCGCGGTAACCAGGTGAGCGATGCCGCATGGGTGCTTTATCAAAATGCGCTTAAGTCTTTACTGCTGCCGCGCGTGGCCCAGCAAATTACCAACCTGCTGCGTGACGATCCCGGCACCGACAATGACTACAGCCGCAATGCGCTGCGCGCTTATCAGATGCTGTATCAGCCGCGTAACTATGACGGCGAATTTCTGCGCGGCTGGCTGATGCAAAATCTGCAGCGCACGCTGCCGGACAATGTCAGCGCGCGCGATCTGCAGCAGCTTGACTGGCACCTGAGCCAGCTGCTCGATCAGCAGATTCAGTCGTCGCCTTATGCGCGCGACAATGCGCTGATGATGCGTAAGCTTGCGGAAAATCTGAAAAATGCCGGTCAGAATGGCCGTATGCTGGCGGTTGCGCCACACACCGTATCGCAGCGATTGACCGGACACAGTGAGTAATGGTGAGGTAACCATGGCGAGTTACACCGCGCCGGGCTGGTATGGCAAATTACCGGCCACCGGTGATTTTCTGCGCCAGCGGCTCAGTGAAGCCACGGTGACACCGTGGAGCCACTGGTTTCAACAAGGCTTAATCCACTGGCATCAGCAGGAAGAGGCTAGCACGCAACAGTTTTTACGCGCGCCGGTATGGAATTTTGTCCTGCCACTATCGCCGCTGCGCCAGCAGGTGCAGCTGGGCTGTCTGCTGCCCTCGTGCGATCGCGTCGGCCGTGCGTGGCCGCTGCTGGCGCTGCACAGCATTCCGCTCAGCGCGTGGCATGCTTCACAACTGGCGATCTCCGGCGACTGGTATCAGGAACTCGGCGCGCTGCTGTGGCAGGCGGTGCGCGATCGCCACAGCCCGGACGCGCTTGAGACGCAGATTCAGCAGCTGGCTCCGCTGCTGCTGCCGGATAAGCAGCGCAGCGACATCATGGATGTGATTGGTTTTGACGATTTGCCCTGCACCCTGAGCTGGCGTGAAGTGGCCGACCGTTTTGATCCCCAACAGCACATTAGCTACTGGTGGAGTAATCGCAGTGACGGCTTTGCCCACGCCACGCATAAACACAGTGGCCCGCTCACCGCGCAACTTTTTTCGTTATTGTTTAACCCGGCGGCGGGTGCCCAGCCGGGACGTAATGGCCTCTATCCACCGATGTTTGAGTAGGCCAGTGCGCTTGCCTTGTTAACGGGATGACTCATGCAATTTACCATTGTGCAGTGCAATACGGATGTGCCCGCCAAAACCGTCGCGTTTAGCCCGCCCGGCGGGACCATCGGCCGCAGCCAGGATAACGACCTGGTGCTGCCCGATGAATCACGCGCCATCTCGCGCCTGCAGGCGCTGGTGCACCTGTCGCCAGACGGCGAGTGCCGCCTGACCAATCAGGGCAGCGTCACTTCGGTGGTGCTGAACGGCGTGGCGCTGCAGCGCGGCTCGCAGGTGCGGCTGCGCCATGGCGATACGCTGCAGATTGGCGAATATGGCCTGGAAGTGCGCGACCCGGCGTGTCAGAACGCACCGCAGGATGATCCGCTGGCGTTTTTTGCTGACAGCGCCGCCGATCCGCTGGGTATGCAGCAGGACGAAAGCGTGCCGGAACCGGAAGTGCTGTCACAGAGCGACAGTCCGCGTCACGAACGCCGCCCGGACGCGCGCCTGGCGATCGATCCGCAAAGCGATGCGCCCGTGATGCCAGCCGTGCTGGCAGGCGCCGATCAGGACAAACTGATCGCCGCGCTGCTGGAAGGCATGGGCCTGAATAATGGTCACCAGACGCCGATCACCGAAGAGCAGATGCGCGTCACTGGCCGCATGCTCAGCCTGTTTTCGCAGGGTACGGTTGCCCTGCTCTCTTCGCGCTCCATCCTCAAGCGCGGCGTGAAAGCCGACATGACGATGATCCTTAACGAAGCCAATAACCCGTTTAAAATTCTGCCTTCCGGCAAAACCGTGCTGATGCAGATGTACCAGAGCCAGATGCCTGGCTTTATGCCGCCGGAAGCAGCGGTGCGCGATGCGCTGGTGGATTTACAGGCGCATCAGCTGGGAATGATTGCCGGCATTCGCGCCATCATTGCCGCGATGCTGCAGTCGTTTAATCCGCAGCGTCTGGAAGAGGAAGCGCGCAAAGACGGCGTGCTGCCTAAGATGCCGTTCAGCGGCGGACGCAAAGCGGCGCTGTGGGACTATTTTCTCCGTCACTATCAGCGCACCGCGGGCGAGATTGAAGATGACTTCCACACCCTGTTTGGTGAAGCCTTTCTGCATGCCTACGACATGGAAGTGAATCAGTACAAAGATTCCCAGACGCGGACCGAAGACGCATGAAGATGAAGTTTGCCAGCCGCTGCCAGCAGGGTATGCGTGACGAAAACCAGGATCGCACCGGTGCCGAAGTCGATGAACAGAAAGCCTGTTTTCTGGTGTGCGACGGCGTGGCCGGTCTGCCCGGCGGCGATTATGCCGCCCAGCTGGTGCGCGATACCCTGCTGACGCAGCTGCAGCAAGGCGACACGTTCACGCCGGAGAGTACGCGCGCGGCGATTGAGAAGTGTCAGCAAACGCTGGTCAGCGCCCAGGGGAACAATCCGAATTTTTCACGCATGAGCACCACCCTTGCCGCCCTGTTTATTGACCGCACAACGCAGCGCGCATGGTGGGCGCACGCCGGTGATAGCCGGGTTTATCACTTCCGCCACGGGGTGCTGCATCAGGTGACGCGTGACCACAGTCTGGCGCAGCAGCTGCGCGAAGCCGGCTATGAAAATACCGGCATTAACAGTAATTTACTTTATAATGCGCTGGGTATTGAGCCGGCCCGACCGGCCACCTTCAGCGAGGTGATTGAGCTGACCGATGGTGACGCATTTCTGGTCTGTACCGACGGCTTCTGGCTCAACCTCACCACCGACGAAATGGAACAGGCACTGCGCATGGTGAACGCCTGCGAAGAGTGGCTGGCATTGATGGAACAGGCCGTAAACCGCAGTGTTAAAAGCGACAATCTCAGCGCTCTGGCAATCTGGATTGGCGAACCGCAGGACGCGACGCTGCTTTATTCCCAGGCTGATGCGGCACGTTTTCTGCCGTCACGTTATTGATTGCAAGGATCATTATGAAACTGTGGTTGCCGGGCGTTGCCGCCCTGTTACTGGCCCTGAATGCTCAGGCGGAAGATTACCGGGTGGTCTACTCGCCCAGCCTGTCGCTGGAAGTCTATATCGATAACGTTGCCAGTAATGCGCCCGACGACTGGTGTAAAGAGACGCTGCCGCTGCGCATCGTGTCCGGCAAAAGCAGCGACACCAGCATTCTTACCAGCTTCCTGCCGCGCGTCGGTACGCTGCTGGCGAACCAGTGCGGCCTGCTGGATGAGATCCCCTGGCAGATGACCAGCAAAGAGGGCAGCGTGCTGGCTAACGGCAGCGCAGCAAAACTGCAGAACTGGCGGCCGATCATCCTTAACGACGCGACCGCCAGCGCCAGCGCCAATACCGCGGCGCCGCTGGATTTATCGCGTCCGGCCGACAGCACGCCGCTGCAGCACTTCGCCCTGCCCGGCGGCTGCCATTTCCGTACCTGGTGGGATGAAAACGGCGGTTCGCTGTTTATCCCTGAGAACCCGCAGCAGCATTGCTCAACCGAGGGCTGGCTGGAAGGTCCGGCGGCAATGACGCTGCTGAGTGACGGCAAAACGCGCAGCCAGACGGTAACCTTCCTGCAGGGTTATCCCATCGCCGATCTTACGCTGACCCGCACGCCGCTGGAGGTGGTAGCGGTGAACAAACAGCGCATGATTGTCACGCGGCCCGATGCCAGCGATAGCTGGCTGGTGCTGCCGTTTGATGCTCAGCAGCACCTCTGGCGCTTCAGCGGCACGCTGCTGATTAAAATGGATAAAAACACCGGCACGGATAGCGAAGCGGTGAAATCGCGGATTGATAGCTTACGCGGCATCTGGTCGCCGCAGTTTATGCCACAGCAAAAAGTGACTGTGTTACTGATTGACACCCTGCACGCCGATCTGGCCGATCCGGCAATTGGTGCCTGGCGTAACATTAATTAATTAGCGGTTGTTGCCCGCCGTCACCGGCGTGACGGGGCGCTACAGGACGTGTTCAGAGAGCTCACTATGTCGGCAAACGAAAATCATACCCCCAATGCCCTGCCTGCGGGCTACCGGTTTAACGAGTTTGAAATCAAGGAAGTGATCGGCGGCGGCGGCTTTGGCATTGTCTATCGCGCCTGGGATCATCAGCTGGAACGCACCATCGCCATTAAAGAGTACATGCCGGTGTCGCTGGCGGTACGCGGTACGGATCTGGCGCTGGAACTGCGCGGCGAGCGCTTCCAGAAACTGTTTAATGCCGGACGCAACAGCTTTATTCAGGAGGCACGGCTGCTGGCGCGCTTCAATCATCCCGGTCTGCTGCACGTCCTGCGCTTCTGGGAAGAAAACGGCACGGCTTACATGGGCACGCTCTACTACAGCGGCATGACGCTGAAAGAGTGGCAGCTCACCAGCCCGGACAGCATTGACGAAGCGTGGATTCGCCGTCTGTTACCGCCGCTGTTTGGTGCCATCAACACCATTCACACCGCCGGTTACCTGCATCGTGATATTTCGCTCGATAACATTCAGATTCAGGAAAATCAGCTGCCGGTGCTGCTCGACTTTGGCTCGGCGCGCAAAGAGATTGGCAACCTGTCGGATGAAACCGAGATCATGCTCAAGCCGGGCTTCGCGCCGATTGAGCAGTACAGCGAAGAGGGAGAAGTCGAACAGGGACCGTGGACCGATATCTACGCGTTGGGCGCGGTGCTGCATACGCTGATCACCGGCCACGCGCCGCCGGTCAGCGTGGTGCGCTGCATTGAAGATAACTACCAGCCGCTGGTGGAGCGCAAGCCTGAGGGGTATTCGCTGCCGCTGCTGCACGCGATCGACTGCGCGCTGGCGATGAAGCCGGAAGACCGGCCACAGAGTATTGATGCTTTTGCCCGGCTGATCGATCTGCCGGTGAGCGATGTCGAAGCGCTGGTGACGACCTTCCCGGTGACCGCGGAGAGCCAGCCCGTGCCGGAGCCGGTAGCGGCCGTGCCGGAACCGCAGGTAATGGCGGTTAATCATGCCGCCGCCGCGATTGAACCGGTAACGCCGCGCAATGTGCGCCGTTTGTCGCCTGCCCTGCTCGCCGCCGCTGCCGTGGCGTTGCTTGCCGTGGTGGTCGTAGTGTGGAAAGCTAATCGCCCGAGCGACGCACCGCCGGTGGCGGCGAGCAGCGCCCCGGCGGCGACCCCATCAGCGGGCAGCGCGCCCGCCAGCAGCGCACCAACCATGGCGACGGTTTACCTGCAGTTGCAGGCAGGGGAAAATATCGTGCTGAACGGCGAAGCGAAGGATGTGAAACCCGCCAGCAGCGGTTTCGCCTCGCTGAATCTGGCGGCAGGCAGCTATCGTATTGAAGTGCATCACGGCAGCCAGGTGCGCAGCCAGATGCTGACGATTAATCAGCCGGGCACCTGGCTGATTAATCCGGGTAATTGAGGTTAGCCGCGCGCGGCGCTCTGCTGCAGCGCGCGCACTTCGGCCGCAAGGCGCGTTAACGCTTCTTCCTGCATGCCGCGTTTGCCCAGCTCCTGTTCCAGCGAAAACAGATACTGCGCGTTGCTGCCAAGCGGACCGCTGGCCTGAGCGATCAGCGGAGCAATGGTGCTGCGGCAGGAGTCGGCTTCATACAGCGGATGACGCGGATCCATGATAAACACCAGCGCCGTAACCGTGCGGCCATCCTCCAGCGTCAGTTCACACCAGGTGGGCAGATAGCAGCCGGTGATCATTTCCCGTTTCCACAGCAGCTCAAGCTCTTCATGCAGGCGCGCTTCCGGCAGGCGAAACGCCAGACCGCTGGTAGAACCGCCCTCTTTCAGCGCCAGCATCCGTCCCGGTGTGGCAACGGTGCCGCGTCCGGCGGTCAGCCGCAGGCAAAAAGCACGATGCCAGCCCTCAAGCCGTCCGGTCGCCACCTCTTCCGCTTCAAAGACCGGGTTCCACATCAGGGAACCGTAGCCGAAGATCCACACCGGGCTTTGATCGGGACGACAGGCAAGCGTGGCGCAGAGCGACGCGGCGCGCTTCTCACAGCTCCACAGCAGCGCTTCGTCAATATCACCAAATGAAGTTTTGCAATCCGCTTTTAGTAAGAATTCCCGGGTTAACACTGCGATCTCCTCTACTGCGCTGACCTTCCTGTCGTTATAGCTCCCTGAATCTGCGATTTTACAGGCGGCGCCCATGGCGTCGACTTAAGACAAGACAGTAATGCATTTGCCATAAACGTTTCAAGATTGACCCCGATCACAAAGGGGAAATTATCTGTAAATAGCATCGGCTGCCTGGCAGGATTCTTGAACGAAGCGCGGAGAAGTGTGAAGCGGGCCGCAGTGGCCCGCGCGGGAGCTAGTGTTTAGGATGCCACTTGTCGTCCTCGCCTTTGGCGTACTCTTTTTTGACCGCCGCCCAGGCGACTTTGTGTGCCACCTGCTCACGCGATTCATCACCGCGACGATCGTCTTCATCTTTATACTGATCCCAGGCGCTGTTAAACGCCTTTTGGTAGATGGTTTGCGCATGGCCCGGCAGCACGTGGCGCACGCTGTCCGGCAGTTCCCGGTTCGATGAATAAGGCATAGTTCCTCCTGTTTCAGGTTCCCTGTATAAGTCTGGAAGAGAACGGCAAAAACGCAAACCTGC
This sequence comes from Pantoea sp. SGAir0184, assembly GCF_043544755.1. Classification (NCBI taxonomy): domain Bacteria; kingdom Pseudomonadati; phylum Pseudomonadota; class Gammaproteobacteria; order Enterobacterales; family Erwiniaceae; genus Pantoea; species Pantoea sp. SGAir0184. The sequence continues at coordinate 1,872,178 of NZ_CP028050.1, read as the reverse complement.
TATTTCATAGTTCTGCCAGCAAAAAAGGCGGTTAGTGGGGATAAGGCCAGATGATTCAGTTCTGTTCTTCCTCCTTTCACGCAGGATAGATGAGAAACACGCACTATTAACCTGCTGATGAAAAGGGTTAATTCGCTGATTAATGCGAATTTTGCTTCATTCAGATAAAAATGACAAAAAGTAAAAACGCGTAAAAAATCTGCGTGAGCAGTGGTGAAAAGTTACACTGCGCTTCGTCAGATGAGTCACTATATTTATCAGGCAGCAATTGCCTGTTTTTGTTCTTTTTGCCGAAGAGGATGGCGCATGGCTGGACATGAGAAGACCCGACACAGCGAGTATTCGCTGATTTTCCCGATTCTGGCGCTGGCGGTGCTGAGCTTTTTTGGCGGCCAGACAGCGCTTCTGCCGGTAATCGGCATCAATCTGCTGGCGCTGGTAGCGATTTTAAGCAGCGCCTTCAGCGTAGTACGTCACGCCGACGTTCTGGCGCACCGGTTAGGTGAACCTTACGGCTCGCTGATCCTCAGCCTGTCAGTGGTAATTCTGGAAGTGAGCCTGATTTCGGCGCTGATGGCGACCGGCGATGCAGCGCCCGCGCTGATGCGCGATACGCTCTACTCCATCATCATGATTGTTACCGCCGGACTGGTGGGCTGTGCCCTGCTACTTGGCGGGCGTAAATTTGCCACCCAGTACGTTAACCTGGCCGGCGTGAAGCAGTACATGATCGCCATTTTCCCGCTGGCGATTCTGGTGCTGGTGTTTCCCAATGCCCTGCCCGGCGGCAATTTCACCACCGCGCAGGCACTGATCATTGCGGCGATCTCTGCGGCGATGTACGGCGTGTTCCTGCTGATTCAGACCAAAACCCACCAGAGCCTGTTTGTTTACGAGCATGAAGACGAGAGCGATGATGGCGACCCGCACCACGGCAAACCTTCCGCGCACAGCTCGCTGTGGCACACCGCGTGGCTGATTGTGCATCTGATTGCGGTGATCAGCGTGACCAAGATGAACGCCAACTCGCTTGAAATGCTGCTGACTGAAATGAACGCGCCGGAGCAGTTTACCGGTTTCCTCGTCGCGCTGCTGATTCTGTCGCCGGAAGGTCTGGGCGCAATCAAGGCGGTGCTGATGAATCAGGTGCAGCGCGCGATGAACCTGTTTTTCGGTTCGGTGCTGGCCACCATTTCATTGACGGTGCCAACGGTGACCATTATCGCCACCCTGACCGGTCAGCAATTGATTTTCGGCCTTGAGCCGCCGCACATGGTGGTGATGAGCGCGGTGCTGATTCTGTGTCACATCTCGTTCTCCACTGGCCGCACCAACGTGCTCAACGGCGCAGCGCATCTGGCCCTGTTTGCCGGCTATCTGCTGACGATTATGCTGTAACGTGAAATGAAGTGGTCGCCATAAATGGCGACCCTACAGCGCAGGGTGCGCATCAGGTGAATCGGTCGCCATGAGCGGCGACCGTACAATGTAGGGTGCGCATTTATGCGCACCTGGATAAAGATATCTTTACGGCTTAATAACAGCCGTTAGCACATCTGGCCCTGCCAGCTATTTGCTAAAAATTAAGCCTTAAATCGAATAGTTTATTGCTAATATTCTGTTTACCCGAAGAAGTTAAAATGTTCACTGCATTTACTCTGGCTGCCAGTCATTGTTTATGATTGCCTGTAAACAATCCATACGTCAATTGACTTACATTATTTTCAGCCCCGACACCGTATCAAAATGCTGCTTGTACATTAAAACCTTACCGCTTAGCGATGGACGCTATCAGCTTTAATGTCAACCATGAGAGAAAAGCAGATAATAAAATAGTTGCGATAATCAACGCATCAATGGTCGATAAAAAAACATGAAAAGGGTTCACTAATTTACCTGACAGCATATACGATGATTCGGAAAGGAACCTGAACATGATCTCAGGAATAACAATTGCGTAGCCTAATGTTAAGACAATTAGTAATAGTATCCGTTTCATTTCCATGCATGCTCCTTGCAACAAGATGTGATGAGTATATAATCGTTTATTAAGGATTTTTACAGTAAGGGATGATTAACCATGTCGTATCTGAAATTGAAGCTTCAGGCTGATCGTACAATTGCACTCAATTTTGAAAAAGCACTGGTGCAACTGCGTGAAGAAACGCGAACCGTCAGTACTACGGTTGCCTCGGGAATTGAAAGAGCTAGCTGGTATAGTTCCTGCGTTTTTGATGATTACAAAGATGTATGTAAACGACTGAGAAGTGAAGATGTTCGTATGTTTTCAGCTCTGCCACAGGTTTTTTCACGACATGATGTCATCCTTGATATGGTTGAAATCTACTTTAGAAAAAACTTGCGCGTCTCAGTGAACATAATGTTCAAAATCTGGTGCGCCAACTTGCTGAAAAGGCGGCTAATTATACAAGCGGTAAAGCTTCAAAACTCACCATTTCATTTCTTATCGCGCGCATAGTTACCGAATCTAAAGTTTTTAAGAGCTCGCTGGTTGATGTGATTGACCGGACATCGCTTTATAGTGTCACAGTTTTAAAATTTTATGGGAAAATACAAATCGCTGCAACAGCAGCTCAGCATTTGAAATTTGCGGATCCGGAGTATTATTTCGATCTGTATCAACAGAAATTAGAAATGCTTTATTATCTCATAGAACCTGAAATGTCTAAAATTATTTACTTAAACAAATCCGGCTCAACAAATGATGAGCAAATATTGGCATTAGTAGAACGGTTACTGACAAAATGAAACGAATCTTTTCTTGGTTCTATGCATGGTTAAGTCAGTCTTTTTTTTCACTAATACCGGTGATTGCGGCAGTAGCAGGTGGAATACTTTTGACAGCGCTTTTCCCTCATTATGGGCTGTTATTGACTCTACTCTGGGTCATTGCCATGGGTGCTATCTACGTGAAATATTTTAGATGGTTTTGACGGTCAATTTCAGTTGATACTTTATGTAATCCCTTCGTTGTTAAGCGCCTGCGACAGAATTTACCATTCTATTACAAAGGCACCCGCGGGTGCCTTTGCTGTTGCTATGACAAATCAGTTACTGGTATCCAGCTCCGGGAAGCTTTTGACCAGATCGTCAATCGCTTTCATCTGCGCCAGGAACGGTTCCAGCTTATCGAGCGGCAGCGCGGACGGGCCGTCGCATTTGGCGCTGTTCGGTTCCGGGTGCGCTTCGATGAACAGACCGGCGATGCCTACCGCCATGCCCGCACGCGCCAGTTCGGCAACCTGCGCACGACGACCGCCAGAGGCCGCGCCAAACGGATCGCGCGTCTGCAGCGCATGGGTAACGTCAAAAATCACCGGGCTGTTGTTAGTGACTTTCTTCATCACGTTGAAACCGAGCATATCAACCACCAGGTTGTCATACCCGAAGTTACTGCCGCGGTCGCACAGAATCACCTTGTCGTTGCCGCCTTCGGCAAACTTATCGACGATATTGCCCATCTGGCCCGGGCTGACGAACTGTGGCTTCTTCACGTTGATCACGGCACCGGTTTTCGCCATCGCTTCCACCAGATCGGTCTGACGCGCCAGGAAGGCTGGCAACTGAATCACATCCACCACGTCGGCAACCGGCTGCGCCTGCCAGCTTTCGTGCACGTCAGTGATAATTTTCACGCCGAACGCCTGCTTCAGCGCCTGGAAAATTTTCATGCCTTCGTCGAGGCCAGGACCACGGTAAGACTTGATGGAAGAGCGGTTGGCTTTGTCAAAAGAGGCTTTGAACACATACGGAATACCGAGCTTGTCGGTTACCTTCACGTAATGTTCGCAGATGCGCATGGCGAGATCCTGGGATTCCAGCACGTTCATGCCGCCGAAGAGAACAAATGGCAGATCGTTTGCGACCTTGATATCGCCAATACTCACTACTTTCTGTGTCATGCCCTTTCCTTAAATGTCGGGGGACGCTTAGTGCAGCGTCACCTGTTTCTGTTCAATTGCGTGGATCTGCACTTTAATCATCTCGCTGACCGGGTCTTCAGGACACTGTTCAACGAAATAGGTCAAATCGGTCAGTGCGATATGCTCGCACTCCAGCTGGGCGTAAATCAAACCGCGGTCGCGAATCTCATAGGGATCGTCCGGGTCGATTTGCAGCAGCACCTGGCTGACATTGAGCGCCAGCTCCATCTGCTTCTCATCCATCAGCGCCGCTTTCAGCGTGTCGAGCATTTTGCGCATCACGCTGACGGTTTTCGCTTCGTCGAGGTCGTCAGAGTAGAGCTTTGCCGTCGGGCTGATGTTGCCCTTCAGCCACACTTCCAGCGTATGGGTGTCGAGCGTCTCACCGTTAAACGGATTGATCAGCCACATTTCACCGTCGAGCCAGTCGGCACGCAGGATCAGCTGCGTCGGGAAAATCACCGGCATCAGCGGCAGCTCTAGCTCATCCGCAATGTGCAGCAGAATCACGCCGAGTGATACCGCCGTCCCCTGCCGGCTCTTCAGCACTTTATCGATCCACAGCGCGTCTGACAGATTGTAGACGCCACTGGCACCGCCAAAGCCCCACTGCTGGTAAAACAGATCGAGCAGCTTCTCCAGCTGCAGATCCGCATCCTGTTCGCTACTGACATAGCGCCGCGCCTCTTCAACCAGGTCAGCCAGCTGCTGCTGGACGGAAGGCGCGGAAAAATCATTGCGTATGGCGCAGGTCGCGCCGATCACCGCTTCACTTAACGGTGTTTCACTGTAATCAAGTTGCACTGGCGAGGTCATACTATCCCCAATAACGGCATTTTGGTCATCGCCAGTTTAATCACCAGCAACAATGCGACCACGGCGACTAAACAGGCGACCCAGCGGGTCGCCATGCTGCGCGGGCGACGACTCAATGCCACGGAACCTAAGGCGATGTAGATGATAACCGCTAACAGCTTCTCCGTCAGCCAGCTTCCTTGTGGGGTAAACGGATAAAAGTGGGTAATCAGCACCAGCAGTGCACCGCTGAGCAGCAGGAATGTATCGTTGATGTGCGGCGCAATGCGCACCCAGCGGCGCTGCAGCAGGGCAGATCCGGTGGTCAGCCAGTAAAAACGCAGCAGAAACAGCGTGATGGTGATCGCGACTGTCAGCAGATGGAAATTTTTAATCAGCGGATACCAGCTGGCCATAGTGCTTCCTTAAGTAAGTTGTCCAAGCGTGACGCGCGGATTGCCGCCGTAATCCTCAACGGTGGTGACCGCCAGGAAACCGTGATGGGTCAGCAGCGCGCGTACAGCCTCGCCCTGCTGCCAGCCGTGTTCCAGCAGCAGCCAACCCTGCGGCTGCAACCAGTGCGGCGCGCGTTCAATGATTAATCGTAAATCGGCCAGCCCGGCCTCCTCCGCCACCAGCGCGCTGAGCGGCTCAAAACGCACGTCGCCCTGCTGCAGATGTTCATCGGCGGCATCAATGTAAGGCGGATTGCTGACAATCAGATCGAAACGTTGGGCGGGCAAATCGTCGAACCAGTGGCTGAGCACAAATCCGGCGTTGGTGAGGTGCAGTCGCTGGGCGTTGTCCTGCGCCAGCGCAACCGCGGCGGCGATGCGGTCGCAGCCGGTAATCTGACAATCGGACCGCTCGCTGGCCAGCGCCAGCGCAATGGCGCCGGTGCCGGTACCGAGATCGAGCACCGCGGAGGGCGTCGCGGGCAGCCGCAGCAGCGCCTGCTCCACCAGCACTTCGGTATCCGGACGCGGAATCAGCGTGGCATCACTGACGCGCAGCGGCAGCGACCAGAACTCGCGTTCGCCCACCAGATGCGCAATCGGCTCACCGCGCACGCGGCGTGCCAGTAACGTCTCCAGCTGTGCCAGTTGCGCATCATCGAGCGGGCTGTCATCAAACGCTATCAACCAACTGCGCGACTTGCCGGTGACAAAACCCAGCAGAATCTCCGCATCGCGCTTCGGGCTATCGCCTCCGCACAACGCAGCCTGCGCCTGCTGCAGCCAGCGCCGGACGTTCATCACTCCTGCCCGGCCAGTGCGGCCAGCTGGTCAGCCTGATACTCCTGCACAATCGGCTCGATCAGCGTATCCAGCTTGCCTTCCATGGTTTCGTCGAGGCGGTAGAGCGTCAGGTTGATGCGGTGATCGGTGACGCGCCCCTGCGGAAAGTTATAGGTACGAATACGGTCGGAACGGTCGCCGCTGCCTAGCAGGTTACGCCGCGTCGAGGCTTCCGCCGCCTGGCGCTTTGCCATTTCCGCCGCATGAATACGTGCGCCCAGCACCGCCAGCGCTTTGGCTTTGTTTTTGTGCTGCGAACGCTCATCCTGGCACTCCACCACGATGCCGGTTGGCAGGTGGGTGATACGGATCGCCGAATCGGTGGTGTTAACGTGCTGACCGCCCGCGCCGGAAGAGCGGAAGGTATCAATTTTCAGATCGCCCGGATTGATGTCCGGCAGTTCGGCTTCCGGCAGCTCCGGCATCACCGCCACGGTACAGGCGGAGGTGTGAATGCGCCCCTGCGATTCGGTTTCCGGCACGCGCTGCACGCGATGGCCGCCGGATTCAAACTTCATGCGGCCATAGGCGCCATCACCGGTGATACGCGCAATGACTTCTTTGTAGCCGCCATGCTCGCCATCGTTGGCGCTCATGATCTCCACCTGCCAGCGACGCGCTTCGGCATAGCGACTGTACATGCGGAACAGATCGCCGGCGAAAATCGCCGCTTCGTCGCCACCGGTACCGGCACGCACTTCGATAAAACACGGACGTTCATCGTCGGGATCTTTCGGCAGCAGCAGCACCTGAAGCTGCTGTTCCAGCACCTCGCGCTTTTCGCGCGATAGTTTCAACTCTTCCTGCGCCATGTCGCGCATTTCCGCATCGTCGAGCAGCATTTCAGCCGTTTCGACATCTTCCTGCACCTGCTGCCATTCGCGGAAACAACGGGTGACGTCGCTCAGCTGGGCATATTCACGTGATAACGCGCGGAAACGGTCCTGATCGCCAATCACGCCGGCATCGCCCAGTAACGCTTCAACTTCTTCATGGCGTTCCTGCAGCGCTTCCAGCTTGGCAACAATCGAGCTCTTCATCTAATAGAGGGTATCCCAGTGATAGGTCGTGACAGACCAGATTACTCTAAACCGAGGCTGTCACGTAAGATCTGCAGGCGTTCGCTGTCGCCGTCGCGCGCGGCCTGCTGCAGTGATTTGGTTGGTGCATGAATTAAACGGTTGGTGAGCTTGTGTGCCAGCTCCTGCAAGACTTTTTCGGCATCAGCACCCTGACGCAACGCCGCCAGCGCGCGATCCTGCAGCTCGGCGCGCACGTCGTCGGCCTGCGCGCGGTATTCGCGGATGGTCTCACCGGCGCTTTGCGCGCGCAGCCAGGCCATGAATTCACCGCTCTCCTGCACCACAATGCTTTCCGCCTGCACCGCCGCCGCTTTGCGCTGCGCCATGTTCTGCTCGATGATCGCCTGCAGATCATCCACGCTGTACAGGTAGGCGTTAGCCAGCTTGCCCACTTCCGGCTCAACATCGCGCGGCACGGCGATATCGACCAGCAGCATAGGCTGATTGCGGCGCGCCTTCAGCGCCCGTTCCACCATGCCTTTGCCGATAATCGGCAGCGGACTGGCGGTGGAGGAGATAATGATATCGGCATCGGCCAGGCGGGTTTCGATATCGGCAAGGCCAATCACTTCGGCGCCGACTTCGTCCGCCAGCAGCTGTGCGCGTTCGCGCGTGCGGTTGGCGATCATCAGTTTGCGCACGCTGTGTTCGCGCAGGTGACGCGCCACCAGTTCGATGGTTTCACCGGCACCGACCAGCAGCACGTTAACGCTGCTGAGTGATTCGAAAATCTGACGGGCTAAGGAGCAGGCAGCAAAGGCGACCGACACCGCGCTGGCGCCGATTTCGGTTTCGGTGCGCACGCGCTTGGCCACCGAGAAGGTTTTCTGGAACATGCGTTCCAGCTCGCTGCTCAGCGCATGGTCGCGCGAGGAGTCAGCATGGGCTTTTTTGACCTGACCGAGAATCTGTGGCTCGCCCAGCACCAGCGAGTCGAGCCCGCTGGCCACGCGCATCAGGTGGCTGACCGCCGCGTTGTCCTGATGCCAGTACAGGCTGTTGCGCACGTCCTCTTCACGTAAATCGTGATACTCGCACAACCAGCGCACCAGTTGCTCCTGCAGATCGGTCTGCTGCTCTACGCTGAGGTAGAGTTCCGTCCGGTTACAGGTAGAAAGCACCACCCCGCTCTGCACCATCGGCTGAGACAGCAAGCTGTTCAGCGCCTGGTCCAGCGTGTCTGGCGTGAACGAAACACGTTCGCGCAGCGCAACAGGTGCGGTTTTGTGGTTGATTCCGAGAGCAAGCAGCGTCATGGTGATTCGGGTTGGGAAGTCCCAATAATTGTCAGGTTTTGTGCTGCGCATTCTACAAGATGCAACAGATCAAGAAAAGCCATACAAAGCCTATGACTGTAATAAGATTAAACTGATCGTGCGCAATTATCCTGACATCGCCATTGACGGCACAGAGACGGATGGTTAGCGTTACCGGTTACGACGTAAAAACGTGTCTGAGGAGACGACCACGTGATGCATTTGCCCCCGCGCCAGCTGTTGCGCCTTTTGCCCCTTGCCAGCGTGTTGCTGGCTGCCTGTAGCATCAACAACCCCCAGCAAGGTCCCGGTCCCAGCACGACATCGCCGCAGTGGCAGCAACATCAGCAGGCGGTAGCGAAAATTACCCAGTACCAGACGCGCGGCGCTTTTGCCTATCTGTCGGATAAGCAGAAGGTTTATGCCCGTTTTAACTGGCAGCAAACTGCCGCAGACCGTTACCGTCTGCTGCTGACTAACCCGCTCGGCAGCACGGAACTGCAGCTCGACGCGCAGGGTTCGGTGGTGCAGATTGTCGATAACAAAGGCAAACGCTACGTCAGCAACGACGCGGAGAAGATGATTTCCCAGCTCACCGGCATGGATATTCCGCTGGCGAACCTGCGTCAGTGGATGATGGGGCTGCCAGGCGACGCCAGCGACTATCAGCTGAACAATAATTATCAACTGCAAAGCCTGACCTACAGCCGCAACGGCCAGCAGTGGAAGGTGACTATCAGCGATTACGACAGCAAGGTGAACCCGCCGCTGCCGGCCAACCTCGAACTGACCGAAGGCGGTCAGCGCATCAAACTGCGCATGGATAGCTGGACCACACAATGATCACCACCTGGCCCGCGCCGGCAAAGCTCAACCTGTTTCTCTACATTACCGGCCGTCGTGCAGACGGCTACCACAATTTGCAGACGCTGTTTCAGTTTCTCGATGTTGGCGACACCCTGGAGATTACCCCGGATAACAGCGGCAGTATCACCCTGCTGACGCCGCTCGACGGCGTGGCCGATGAAGACAACCTGATCGTGCGGGCGGCGCTGGTGCTGCGTGCCGCAGCGGCGGACAAAGGCACCCTGCCGCCGCAGGCCGGAGCCCGGATCGCGCTGCAGAAGCGCCTGCCGATGGGCGGTGGTCTGGGCGGTGGTTCGTCTGATGCGGCGACGGTGCTGGTGGCGCTGAACCATCTGTGGCGCACCCAGCTCAGCGTGGATGAGCTGGCTACGCTTGGCGTGCGTCTCGGTGCTGATGTGCCGGTATTCGTGCGCGGCCACGCGGCGTTTGCCGAAGGGGTCGGCGAGCAATTGCAGCCCGCGTTTCCGGCGGAAAAATGGTATCTGGTGGCCCATCCTGGCGTCAGCATCGCCACCCCGGATCTGTTTCGCGATCCTGAACTGACGCGCGATTCACCAATACGCACATTAGATGAACTGTTGCAGCGTCCTTTTCACAATGATTGTGAAGCGGTAGCAAGAAAACGTTTTCGTGAGGTTGATGCGCTGCTTTCCTGGCTGCTAGAATACGCGCCGTCGCGCCTGACAGGGACCGGCGCTTGCGTGTTTGCTGAATTTGACACCGAGTCCGCTGCTCGTCAGGTGCTGGAGCTTGCCCCGAAATGGATGTGCGGATTTGTGGCGCGTGGGCTTAATCTCTCGCCGTTACAGCGCACCCTTTCCGGGCTCTAAGCGTAAACGTGACAGTGTCACCCTGTTCCAGACACTGCACGTGACGCATTAACACACCCGTATGAACAGGCTCAAATGTATTCGCCGGTTATTTTTGAGCGGTTCATTCTCTGGACGCCAAGCCTGAGGTTCTTCTCGTGCCTGATATGAAGCTATTTGCTGGTAACGCCACCCCGGAACTAGCACAACGTATTGCCAACCGCCTTTACACCAGCCTCGGAGACGCCGCTGTCGGCCGTTTCAGCGATGGCGAAGTAAGTGTACAGATTAATGAAAATGTACGCGGTGGTGATATTTTCATCATCCAGTCCACCTGTGCCCCCACCAATGATAACTTGATGGAGCTGGTTGTGATGGTCGACGCACTGCGTCGGGCTTCTGCTGGTCGTATTACTGCTGTAATCCCTTACTTTGGCTATGCCCGTCAGGACCGCCGCGTGCGTTCTGCCCGCGTGCCAATTACCGCCAAAGTTGTGGCTGATTTCCTCTCCAGCGTCGGCGTGGACCGTGTACTGACGGTTGACCTGCACGCTGAACAGATCCAGGGCTTCTTTGATGTCCCGGTGGATAACGTGTTCGGTAGCCCGATTCTGCTGGAAGATATGCTGCAGATTGGTCTGGAAAACCCGATTGTGGTTTCGCCGGACATCGGTGGCGTAGTGCGCGCTCGCGCTATCGCCAAACTGCTCAACGACACCGACATGGCCATCATCGACAAACGTCGCCCGCGTGCGAACGTGTCGCAGGTGATGCACATCATCGGTGACGTTGCCGGTCGTGACTGCGTACTGGTCGACGATATGATCGACACCGGCGGTACGCTGTGCAAAGCGGCTGAAGCACTGAAAGAGCGCGGCGCGAAACGCGTGTTCGCTTACGCCACCCACCCAATCTTCTCTGGCAACGCGGTGGAAAATCTGCGCAAATCAGTGATTGATCAGGTGATTGTTTGCGACACTATTCCGCTGTCGGAAGAGATGAAGTCGCTGCCAAATGTGCGTACACTGACGCTGTCTGGCATGCTGGCCGAAGCCATTCGTCGTATCAGCAACGAAGAATCGATTTCGGCGATGTTCGAACATTAATTGTTCGCGAAAAACCGGGCGCCCTGCCCGGTTTTTTATTGCCTGAGCGCGGAGTAATATCCCGATAAAGCCGCTTCCGCTGCCACTATTTGCGCGATAAATGGCCTCAAAATCCGCCAATCTCCCCGCCTTCCACTCTTTTTATCAGACAAGCGCATCCGGGCTTTAGCGGTCCAGTGATTAGTGATATTTTTCACCACACTTTTGCTGAGAACTCCGACCACCATGCCACTCGACATTTATACGTTGTTTATTTGCGAGCTCTACGTGCTGGGGTTTCTGAGCATTATTTTGATTTTTGCCTGGGTCGGGGCGCAGTACGACCGGGTGCTGGGTTTTACCACGCTGACGCTAATACTGACGCTTGCCGCCGTGCTGCTCAGCAGCCTGCGCAGCGCCGGTTTGCACTTTTTGCCGGTGGCGGTCGGGAATGTCATCATGCTGCTGGCTTACGGCACCCTGCTCAACGCCTTTCGTACTTTTTGCCGCCTTCCGCTTGGTTTTTGCTGGATCACTGGTGCGCTACTGTGGGCCCTGCTTTGTGCCTTTCCGCAGTTCTATCACGGCCAGCCGAAACGCGTGCTGGTCATGTGCCTGCTGTGCATCATCTTTACCGCCGCGCTGATTCGTCTGCTGTGGCAGGCGCGCGCCACGCTGACCGTCACTTTCTGGCCCGCGCAGATACTGCTGTGGATCCACTTACTGTTCCATATGGCGCGCATTTTCCTTGACGATGCGGTAGCCACCCCCGTACCGGGTGCCATTGGCGGTTCCGGCTTTTCGGTTTATGTGATCCTGGAGTCGATCCTCTTCGTCATCGGCCTGACCTTCACCATTCTGGCGATGGTCAATGAGCGCACGCAGATTGCCCATAAGCTGGCGTCGCTACACGATCCGCTTACCGGCGTCTGGAACCGGCGCGCGCTATTTGAAGCCGCAGAAAAACTGCTGCTGCGCCACGCACGTTTGCCGCAGCCTTATATTTACAGTGCTGTGCTATTCGACCTCGATCATTTCAAAAGCATCAACGATCGCTATGGCCATCAGCAGGGGGATCGGGTGCTGGTGGATTTTTGTCAGGTGGTAAAAGCGTTAATGCCGGTTGAAGGTCAGTTTGCCCGGCTGGGCGGTGAGGAGTTTGCCGCGTTGCTTCCTGGCGACAGTGAGCAGGCGCAGCGCATATGTGAGCGTATCCGGCTGGCGACACAGCTGTCGCTACCCAACGACATCGGCTATACGGTGAGCATTGGCTTTGCCACTGCCAGCCAGCGGCATCAGGCGTTTCCCGCCCTGCTGGCGCTGGCTGATGAAGCCTTGTATCGCGCTAAAGCCGCCGGACGTAACCGCGTCGAAGGTTATCAGACGCCGCAGGCGGCAATGGCGGAAGCCGGTTAGTGCGTTGAGTGGTGATCGCGACGGCAGCGTTTGTCACCGTAGTGACGCAGCCAGTAATAGCGGTCTTCCACCCTCTCCCGTCCGCTGACGCGTGCGCCGACCAGCCACAGTAGCGCACCCACAAAAATACTGAACATCGCTCCATGCGCGAGGAACTGCGGCAGGTTGACCGACGGTAGCTGGTTAATGATGGAATAACCCACCCCGAGCACCATGGTTAACAAGCCGAGACACATCAAACCATTACCGACGGTGCGGCAGTGTTGACGTTTCATGATTCACCTCCATCCTTTTCAGCAACGCAGAAAACAGCACGTTTGGTTAACTGGCCATAAGTTTAGGCAATGGCTGGCGGTTAAGATGCGTACAGGATCACACATCCTTCACAATGTCTGACAAAACTTTACCGCCAGCACCTTGATTTCGATAGAAATTGATTAGTCACCTTTGGTCATTAATCTGTCATTACGCCCTTTGTCATCCCAGCCGGCAGGCAGTAAACTATCGCCCTTTCGCAGCGAGACAGGATAAACATCGTGAGCAGCATTAAACTGATTGTGGGGCTGGCCAATCCCGGCGCTGAATACGCGGCAACGCGCCATAACGCTGGCGCCTGGTATGTGGATTTACTTTGCTCGCGCCATAATCAGTCCCTCAAAGAGGAGCCGAAATTTTTCGGCTACACCGCGCGCCTGTCGCCGGCCGGCGAGGATGTGCGCCTGCTGGTGCCCACCACCTTTATGAACCTGAGCGGCAAAGCGGTGGCGGCGATGGCAACGTTCTATCGCATTACGCCGGAAGAGATTCTGGTGGCACACGATGAAATGGACCTGCCGCCAGGCGTGGCGAAATTCAAACAGGGCGGCGGCCATGGCGGTCATAACGGCCTGAAAGACATCATCAGCAAGCTCGGTAATAACAACAATTTTCATCGCCTGCGCGTCGGTATCGGCCATCCGGGCGATCGTAACAAGGTCACCGGATTTGTGCTCGGCAAGGCACCGGCCAGCGAGCAGAAGCTGATTGACGAGGCGGTCGATGAAGCGGTGCGCTGCACCGAACTGTGGCTAAAAGAAGATAAGATTAAGGCGATGAACCGCCTGCACGCCTTCAAAGCCAGCTAAGCCAATTCCCGCGCCGCCGCAGGGAATTCTGTGTATAATGCGCGAAAATTTTTGAATCAGTCGGCGCTGTCTGCCAGCGCTGCACACTCAGTGAGAAAGGTAAGATCATGGGATTTAAATGCGGTATTGTGGGCCTGCCGAACGTCGGTAAATCCACCCTGTTCAACGCGCTGACCAAAGCGGGTATCGAAGCAGCCAACTTTCCGTTCTGCACCATCGAACCCAACACCGGCGTGGTGCCGATGCCTGACCTGCGCCTCGATCAGCTGAGCGAAATTGTTAAGCCACAGCGCGTGGTGCCAACCACCATGGAGTTCGTGGACATCGCCGGTCTGGTAAAAGGCGCGTCCAAAGGTGAAGGCCTGGGCAACCAGTTCCTGACCAACATCCGCGAAACTGAAGCCATCGGCCACGTAGTGCGCTGCTTTGAAAACGACAACATCATTCACGTCTCCGGTAAAGTAAACCCGGCGGAAGATATTGATGTCATCAACACCGAGCTGGCGCTGTCGGATCTCGACACCTGCGAACGTGCCATTCAGCGCTGCCAGAAGAAAGCCAAAGGCGGCGACAAAGATGCTAAGGCGGAACTGGCCGCGCTGGAGAAGTGCCTGCCGCATCTGGAAAACGCCGGTATGCTGCGCTCGCTGGCGCTGGACGCCGATGAGAAAGCGGCGATCCGCTATCTCAGCTTCCTGACGCTGAAGCCGACCATGTACATCGCCAACGTCAATGAAGACGGTTTCGAGAACAACCCGTATCTCGACCAGGTGCGCGCGATTGCTGAAGCCGAAGGCTCAGTGGTGGTGCCGGTCTGTGCGGCCGTGGAATCGGACATCGCCGAGCTGGAAGATGAAGAGCGCGACGAATTCATGGCCGAGCTGGGCCTGGAAGAGCCGGGCCTCAACCGCGTGATCCGCGCTGGTTACGCCCTGCTCAACCTGCAGACTTACTTCACCGCAGGCGTGAAAGAAGTGCGTGCCTGGACCATCCCGGTTGGCGCGACCGCACCGCAGGCAGCCGGTAAAATCCACACCGACTTCGAAAAAGGCTTTATCCGCGCTCAGACCATCGCCTTCGAAGATTTCATCACATACAAAGGTGAACAGGGCGCGAAAGAAGCCGGCAAAATGCGTTCAGAAGGTAAAGAGTACATCGTGAAAGATGGCGATGTGATGAACTTCCTGTTTAACGTTTAAATAAAATGTGCCGTCTCATGAGGTTTCACCGAGCCTCATAGAGAGCGCAATAACTATAAAATCCACGCAATTGCGTGGATTTTTTATTACATGCTTTTTACGGGCGGGGATAAATTGCCAGCGCCAGTCACATCGCACTCTTTACGGCGGCTGGTCAAAATCTCGGCTGCAGCGCTACTTATAGCTCCCCTTACCGAACCACATTACCTGTTTGATCGAAACGGGCAACCGGGCTGATGCTATTGAGGTACAGCCTGGCTGCAACCAACGGTACTCCCTGGATATACAGCAATTTAACTTATCCTGATGAACGAAAGGTTTCGAGGCAGGATTGGCTGATAAACCTGATGGACCTAAATATACTTACGCTTCGTTTGTCAT
This sequence comes from Pantoea sp. SGAir0184, assembly GCF_043544755.1. Taxonomy (NCBI): domain Bacteria; kingdom Pseudomonadati; phylum Pseudomonadota; class Gammaproteobacteria; order Enterobacterales; family Erwiniaceae; genus Pantoea; species Pantoea sp. SGAir0184. The sequence goes on along the minus strand of NZ_CP028050.1, from coordinate 1,856,922 downwards.
TATTACAGAGCGCACTCATGAGCCGATACCATGTTGCTGGCAGTGAAGGTAAGTTTGAAAAAGACTCAGGCGAGCAGGTCATGGCCAATAAGCTGGGGCTCACCGATTCCACTGAGATGAACGAGGCAGAACTTGTTCTGTTAGAACAACTCTACCAGTCAGTTTTTGAAGAAAACTTTCCCGAAGGGAAACTTAACGTCGCGCTACTAAAAAGCTGGCATCGCCGCTGGCTGGGTAACATCTACGAATGGGCTGGACAAGAGAGAACGGTCAATATTAGCAAGGGTGGTTTTATGTTTGCGCCTTCAGCACAATTGCCAAAACTGCTGAACGAATACAACAAGTATCTTGCGCATTACACGCCCTGTAACGTCATGGAAGAAGAAGAACTCATCATTGCTATCGCCGTTACCCATGTCGAGCTGATACTTATACATCCCTTCAGAGAAGGAAACGGACGTTTGTCGCGGCTGTTAGCGGATGTCATGGCGGTTCAGGGAGGATACAAACCGCTGGATTATCAAAGCTGGGAGCAGAATAAAACCCAGTATATTTCGGCTATTCATGCTGGTATGTCAATGGACTACGCGCCAATGAAATACTGGGTCAGTCGGGCACTGAGAAGGCACTAAGCCAGTCGAAGATGCGCGAATTTTTTGCGCGCGGCTTCAAGTGAGGCCTCGACGCTAGCTGAGGACTGGCCGGTTTCAACAGCCGTTGACGTTGCTACTGAACGAATGATATCGGAGCGAGAAGGTTTAGCATAACCTGAGTGCGCTTTTTTTCTGTTGTTGGTCATTAAGCCCTCTCTACATCAGTGCAGTTGCGTAAGACACCATAGCCTCAAGAGTATATCAAAGCTTTGAACCAACATCACGTTCCCTTCTGGCTCGGCAATCTGATGTCCCATCAGGCTTCAAAGAATCTCATGAGCCCGGTAAATAAACCCCACGTAAGGCGATGAATCGCGCCGCTACGGCTATTGTGCGAATTGCGGTTTCATTGACTGAATGGCAGCAACGCGGCCGCGCGAATGTTTTCTGAAGCAGCTACGCCAGGCTAATTATCCGATCCGTTAGTGGCATACAGCGGCCATGACTCAAACAGATAGCCGTCGAAATCAATGTCGTCCACATCGGAGAACTCCAGCAGCAGCTGCTTGACGTTTTCCAGGTGCTGCCACATCGCCTGTTTCGCGGCGCGCGCGTCTTTCTTGATTAAGGCGGCGAGGATCTTTTTATGATCGTCGAGCCACTTTTTGCGGTAGTTGGTGTTGATCAGATGCCGGTGCAGCTGGCTCCACATCACGTTGTCTTCGCGCCACTGCCAGGATTGTTTGAACAGCTCCACCAGCATGCTGTTGTGCGTGGCTTCGGCAATCGCCAGATGGAAATTGCGATCGCCGTTTTCGCTGTCGTTTACCGCGCCTGACGCCAGCTCACGCTCTTCCAGCGCCAGCGCCTGGCGCATTTTAATGATGTCTTCACGCGTCGCCTGTAATGCAGCGAATTCGGCGATATTGCTCTCCAGCAGCTGACGGGCCTGTAGCATCTCAAACGGACCGGCCGCATTGCAGGCGGTTTGCGCAGCGGCACGCGGTGCCGGCGTGTCGTTGATCACGTAAATGCCTGCGCCACGCCGCACTTCAATCAACCCTTCCAGCTCCAGCATAATCAGCGCCTCACGCACCAGCGTGCGCGTGACGTTCAGCAGCATCGCCAGTTCACGCTCTGGCGGCAATCGCTCGCCAATCGCGTACTGTTTCTGCGTAATCATGTTGCGAAGCATCTCGCCCACTTCCTGATAGGGTCGCTGTGCTGAAGCTTGTGGTTTCATAACGCTCTTTTCTGCTGGTTCAGACATTAGGCCGCCAAATTTTCTACCCTGCACTATAACACAGGGCGTGATTTTCACCGTGGGTTAAGGGTGAAGTAGCGTCGGGCGTTATGGAAGCAGATATCCTGCAACATCGCACCCAGCGCGGCTTCATCGTGCGGCACAATGCCGTCACGCACCCACTCGCCAAACAGATTGCACAGAATGCGGCGGAAGTATTCGTGCCGCGTATAAGAGAGAAAACTGCGCGAATCGGTCAGCATGCCAACGAACTGACTGAGCAGCCCCATCTGCGCCAGCTGCTCCAGTTGCCGCAGCATCCCGTCACGCTGATCGTTGAACCACCAGCCAGAGCCGAACTGCATCTTGCCCGCCATGCCTGCGCCCTGAAAGTTACCCGCCATGGTAGCCAGCACTTCGTTGTCACGCGGATTGAGGCAGTAAAGAATGGTTTTTGGCAGCTGGTCATTGGTGTCCATCGCGTCAAGCAGGCGCGCCAGCGGCCAGGCAACAGGATGATCGCCGATGGAGTCGAAACCGCTGTCCGGGCCGAGCTGACGGAACATGCGCGTGCTGTTATTGCGGATCGCACCGATATGTAACTGCATCGCCCAGCCACGGCGGGCATACTCCGCGCCCAGCCACACCAGCACGGCGGTGCTGAACTGCGCAATCTCCAGCTCGCTCAGCGCCGCACCGCTGCGGCGTCTGTTGAGGATGCCATCCAGCACGCTGTCGGCTGGCACCGCAGCATAGCGCAGCGTTTCAATGCCGTGGTCGGCGGCGCGGCAGCCATGGGCGGAAAAGTGGTCCAGGCGGCGCAGTAGCGCTACACGCAGCGCATCAAAGCTGTCGATGCTGACATCCGCGGCGGCTTCCAGCCGGGTCAGATAATCGGTGAATCCTTCCAGTTCTATCTTAAACACCCGATCCGGACGCCAGCTCGGTGCCACCTCAATATCAAAGCTGCTGTCTTCAGCTATCTGACGATGATACTGCAGGGAATCAACCGGATCGTCGGTGGTGCCCACCATGCGGACATTCATCTGGCGCATAATACCGCGCGCGGAAAATTCAGGCGTGGCCAGCTTCTCCGCACATTCATGCCAGATGCGCGGGGCGGTTTCCGGTCCAAACAGCGTGTCAGTGATGCCGAACGGCCGGCGCAGCTCCAGATGCGTCCAGTGATAGAGCGGATTGCCGAGCGTTTTTGGCACGGTCTGCGCCCAGGCGAGATATTTATCGTAATCGCTGGTGGTGTTACCGGTGATCAGTGATTCCTCTACGCCCGCCGCGCGCAGTGCGCGCCATTTGTAGTGATCGCCCTCCAGCCAGATTTGCCCGAGGTTGGCAAACTGCCGGTCTTCTGCAATCTCCTGCGGATTGAGGTGGCAGTGGTAATCATAGATCGGCATCTGCGCCGCCACGTCGTGATACAGGCGACGCGCCACCTCGCTATGCAACAGAAAATCGTCATCCATAAAACGCTTCATTTGGCCTCCGGATTGAGGGATGCAACCGCGGCTCTGGCACCCTGCTGGCACAGGCGGTCATAGGTTTGTTGCAGGGCGGCAACAAAGGCCGGATTGGCGGCTAAGTCATCCGCGAAGATATCGTTAATGCCCAGCAGCGCCTGCACGCGGGCGGGACCTGAAGGGAACTGCTGATTAATCCGCTCAAACTTAGCGACCAGCGGATCAGCCACCGGGTAACGCTCGCCCTTTTCGTCTTCGCCGAGGATATAACGCATCCAGCCCGCGATGCCGAGCAGCAGATGCCGGCAGTCACTGCCGTGGTGCAGATGATAACGCAGCGAATCCAGCATGCGCTGTGGCAGTTTCTGACTGCCATCGCTGGCAATTTGCGCCGTGCGATGGCGCAGCGACGGATTACTGAAGCGCTCAAGCAGTTGATGTGCATATGCGTTCAGATCGCTGCCTGCCGGCATCGTCAGCGTGGCACGCTGTTCAGTCAGCATCAGCGACAGCGCGGCCTGACGGTAAGCGGGCAACTGCATGGTATCAGCGATAGTTTCACAACCCCCAAGGTAGCCGAGATACGCCAGAAACGAGTGTGTGCCATTCAGCAGACGCAGTTTCATCAACTCGTAGGGGGCGACATCCGGAACAAATTGCGCACCAACGCGCTGCCAGTCGGGACGTCCCGCCACGAAGTTATCTTCGATCACCCACTGACGAAACGGCTCACAGGCGACACCGCAGGGATCGGCGATGCCCAGCAGCCCGGTAATCTCGCGCTGCGTCTCTTCCGTCACGGCCGGCACGATGCGGTCAACCATGGTGCAGGGAAACGTGACCTGTTGCTCAATCCATGCCGCCAGCGCCGCATCCTGCCGTTGTGCCAGACCGATGACCGCAGCCCGCGCGACGTGGCCGTTATCACGCAGATTGTCGCATGACAGCACGGTAAAAGGCGCTAACCCGGCTTCACGCCGCAAGCGCAGCGCCTCAACGATAAAGCCAATGGCGGATTTCGGCTGCCGGGGATGGGCCAGATCGTGCACGATCAGCGGATGGGTGCTGTCCAGTTCGCCGGTTGCGCCATGAGTGCAATAGCCTTTTTCGGTTATCGTCAGCGAGACGATGGCGGTTTCCGCGCGGGCAAGCGCGTTAAGAATGCCGTCACAACCGTCCAGCGCCGGGTGCAGCGCTGAATGCACGGAACCAATGATTTTGACGTCATGACGCGTCGCGCCTTGCTCGGTGACGCTGTAGAGCAAATTCTGCGCGCGCAATTGTTCCACCAGCTGTCTGCCGCTGGCCGACATCAGGTTGACCTCGCAAATGCCCCAGTCGCTGTCGCTTATCTCCAGCAGATGGTGCTGATAGAGCGCCTGATGCGCGCGATGAAACGCACCGCAGCCGATGTGCACGATGCGCGGCACCAGCCGCTGCTGCTGCCATGCGGGCCGCGCCACCTTAATGCTGGCGTCGGCAAGGTTGTGTTGCATGTGAACTCCTCAGTGTCCGGCGCGACTGCGCGTCCGCCGGGCAAGCGGTACAGGACGACCGGCGTCAGAAAAAGGCGCGGTGTATCGCCAGTTCAACGCCACGAATCTCAGCCAGACCTTTCAGTCGGCCAATCGCGGAATAACCCGGGTTGGTTTTCTTGTGCAGATCGTCCAGCATCTGATGCCCGTGGTCGGGCCGCATCGGGATCAGGTCTTCCTGCCCCGCATTACGACGGCGTTGCTCCTCTTCGGCAATCGCTTTGATCACCGCAAACATATCGACATCACCGCCAAGGTGCGCGGCTTCGTGGAAAGTTTTGGGGTTGGCTTCACGCCGGGTTGAGCGCAGATGGGCAAAATAGATGCGCGGCCCAAAACGTTTCACCATGCCGGCTAAATCATTTTCCGCCAGTACGCCGTACGAACCGGTACACATCGTGAAGCCGTTGGCCGGGCTCTCGATGGTGTCGATCATCCACTGCAGGTCGTCGGCATTGGAGACGATACGCGGCAGGCCGAGGATCGGGCGCGGCGGATCGTCCGGATGTACCGCCATGCGAATACCGACCTCTTCAGCAACCGGGATGATGCCGCGCAGAAACGTGGCAAAGTGCTCGCGCAGCCGGGCTTTGTCGATGCCGTCATAGCGCGCCAGCTGAGCACGAAACTGCGCCAGCGTATAGCCCTCTTCCGCGCCGGGTAATCCGGCGATGATGTTACGCGTTAGCCGCAGCTTGTGCTCTTCGCTCATGCTGGCGAAGCGCGCAGCGGCCTGGGCTATCTCGTCAGCGCTGTAATCATTTTCTGCGCCCTGACGCTGCAGGATATGCAGCTCAAATACCGCAAATTCAATCTGATCGAAGCGCAGCGCTTTCGCGCCATCCGGCAGCTCGAACGCCAGATCGGTGCGCGTCCAGTCCAGAATCGGCATGAAGTTGTAGCACACGGTGTGGATGCCGCACTGCGCCAGATTGCGCAGCGACTGCTGATAATTGCTGATCCACTTCTGGCACTGCCCGCTGCCGGTTTTGATCTCCTCATGGATCGGCACACTCTCCACCACCGACCAGACCAGCCCGGCCGCCTCAATCATCGCTTTGCGCTGCAAAATCTCCTCCACTGGCCACACCTCGCCGTTCGGGATGTGATGCAGGGCAGTCACAATGCCGGTAGCGCCCGCCTGTCGGGCATCGGCGAGTGAAACGGGATCGTCAGGGCCATACCAGCGCCAGGTCTGCTTCATGTCGTTCTCTCCTGCGGGCCTGAGCATCATCCTCAAAGCCCTTCCATTTTGGTTGACCAATTTTACAAGCGAAGCGCTTTCTGAGTCGTAAAAAGTGCCTGCGCAGCGTCAAATTCAGCTTTTCACCGGCGGAAGTCAACCTGATAAATGATTTTGGTTAACCAGATCACAAATACCGCATCAGGCTGGCGACCACCTGGCCTAACTGTGGTTCACTCCCGGCGGATGGTTAAAACAGGACGCATCACGCCACGCCCGGCAATCAAGGGCCAGGGGTTATGCGCTGGCCGGTATGGACTCCACCTCCGGCCAGGCAGTCACAGACGTTGCTCACACATGCTGTTAATAATGAATGGAGAATCCGATGAACCGCAGTTTGAACCCAGGGATTGCCGCAACCGGCACGAAACGCGTCATCCGTCATCTGCGCTGGTGGGTGCTGGTGCTGTTTCTGGCCGGCGTCACCGTCAACTACATTACCCGTAACTCGTTAGGCATTCTGGCACCCGAGCTGAAAACCAGTCTCGGCATCACCACAGAACAATATTCATGGATAGTCGGCGCTTTTCAGCTGGCTTATACCTTCTTTCAACCGATCTGCGGCTGGCTGATTGATGTCATTGGCCTCAAACTCGGCTTCTTGATCTGCGCCACCATCTGGGCGCTGGCCTGTCTGTTCCATGCCGGCGCCGCCAGCTGGTTGCACCTGGCCATCTTGCGCTTTGTCATGGGCGGAGCTGAAGCGGCCGCCACGCCGGCTAACGCCAAAGTGATTGGTGAATGGTTCCCGAAAAAAGAGCGTCCAATTGCGGCCGGCTGGGCCGGCGTCGGCTTCTCGATTGGCGCTATGCTGGCGCCCCCCATCATCTACTTTGCCCACGCCTCGTTCGGCTGGCAGGGCGCGTTCCTGTTTACCGGCTGTCTGGCTCTGGGCTGGGTGGTGCTGTGGTGGCTGTTGTATCGCGATCCGGAACGTAACCCGAATCTCAGCAGCGATGAGCTGGCCTTTATTCGTCAGGATAATGAGCCACCGGCGGTCAAACTGCCCTTCTTCAAAGCCCTGAAAACCGTCTCCAGAAACAAGCGTTTTTACGGTATCGCCATTCCCGCTTTTATGGCTGAACCGGCATGGGGCGTGCTGAGCTTCTGGGTACCGCTCTATCTGGCAAAAGACCTGGGAATGGACCTGAAACAGATTGCCATGTTCGCCTGGCTGCCGTTCCTCGCGGCGGATCTCGGCAGTGCAGCCAGCGGCTACCTGACGCGCATCTATACCCGGCTGTTTGGCTTCAGGCAGGTAAATTCCGTTGTCGCCAGCTCGGTCACCGGCGCCTTTCTGATGCTGTCGCTGGCGCTGGTGGCGATGACCAAAGACCCCTACGTCGCGATTGCCCTGATCTCGATTGGCGGTTTTGGTCATCAGATCATTTCCTGCATGTTGAGTGCGCTGGTGGTGGAAAAATTTGATAAGGGCCAGATGGCCACGGTGAATGGCATGCGCGGCTCGTTTGCCTGGATCTCCAGCTTCCTGTTTTCGCTGGTGATTGGCGTGACGGCTGACAAAATCGGCTTTAACCCGCTGTTTGTCGCCATGGGCTTCTTTGACCTGATCGGTGCAGTCTTCCTGATTGCGTTTATTGCTGAGCGTCGTTCAGCGACCCAATGAAGTAGGTAACGATGAAAACCTTAAAAAACTGGTCCTTAGCCCATTCTGATCGTCACCATGTGGTGCTTAACGTCGATGGCAAACACCATCTGTGCCTGTACGTGCTGGAAAAAGGTCTGTTCCGCGTGGTGATCAAGCGCCACGGCAACTACAGTCTTGACCGCACCTGGAGCATAGCACCCGAACAGGATGTTCCGTGGGAAGGGCGTCCGCGCGACAGCCTGGCCGGGTTTAGCCTGCCCGGTTTTACGCTGGAGGAAGAAGCCGATTGTCTGACTATTAGTACCGACACGCTGCGCGTGATGGTGCGTCAGCCACTGGCGCTGGAGTGGCAGTACCGTGATGCCGCAGGCGACTGGCAACTGCTAACCGGCGATCGCCCCACCAGCGCCTATCAGATCAACGCACACGGCGACGGCGTGGCGCACTATCAGCGCCGCATGGCGGACGACCGCTACTACGGTCTGGGCGAAAAAACCGGCGATCTGCAACGCAACGGCAAACGCTATGAGATGCGTAATCTGGATGCTATGGGTTACAACGCCTCCTCCACCGATCCGCTGTACAAACATGTGCCCTTCACCCTCACGCGGCGTAACGACGTCAGCTTTGGCCTGTTCTACGATAACCTCAGCACCAGCTGGTTCGATCTGGGTAACGAGCTGGATAACTATCACCAGCCGTATCGCCGCTGGCAGGCGGAGAGCGGCGATATCGATTACTACCTGTTTGTCGGCAAACGGGTACTGGATATCACCAAAACCTTCGTGCGCCTGACCGGTAAAACGCTGTTCGGCCCCAAATGGAGTCTGGGATACAGCGGCTCGACCATGCACTACACCGATGCGCCGGACGCGCAAAACCAGCTGATGAACTTTATTCGCCTGTGCGAAGAGCACGCTATTCCGTGCGACTCCTTCCAGCTCTCTTCGGGTTATACCTCCATCAATAACAAGCGTTATGTGTTCAACTGGAACTACGACAAAGTGCCGCAGCCGGAAGCGATGAGCGAGGCGTTTCACGATGCCGGCCTGCGCCTGGCGGCCAACATCAAACCCTGCCTGCTGCAGGATCACCCGCGCTATGAAGAAGTCGCGGCTCAGGGACTGTTTATCCGCGATTCGGAAGAAGATGTGCCCGAGCGCTCGGTGTTCTGGGATGATGAAGGATCGCACCTCGATTTCACCCATCCGCAAACGGTGGCCTGGTGGCAGGAGAACGTCACCCGTCAGCTGCTGGAAAAAGGCATCGACGCCACCTGGAATGATAACAACGAGTATGAAGTCTGGGACGGCGAAGCGCGCTGTCACGGCTTCGGCACGCCGATTGCCATCAAGCATATTCGCCCGGTGATGCCGCTACTGATGATGCGCGCCTCGATGGAAGCGCAACAGCGCTTTGCCCCCGAACAGCGACCGTTTCTGATTTCGCGCTCTGGCTGCGCCGGGATGCAGCGTTACGTGCAAACCTGGAGCGGCGATAACCGCACCAACTGGACCTCGCTGCGCTACAACATTCGCATGGGCCTTGGCATGAGCCTGTCCGGCTTGTATAACATCGGTCACGATGTCGGCGGTTTCTCGGGCGATAAACCCGACGCGGAGCTGTTTGTACGCTGGGTGCAGAATGGCGTCATGCATCCGCGCTTCACCATTCATTCGTGGAATGACGATCACACCGTGAATGAGCCGTGGATGTATCCTTCGGTCACACCCGCGATTCGGGCTGCCATCGCGCTGCGCTATCGCCTGATGCCGTATCTCTACACGCTGCTGTGGCAGGCGCATGCGGACGATGAACCGATGCTGCGCCCGACGTTCCTCGATCATGAACACGATGCCCAGACCTTTGCTGAGTGTGATGAATTCCTGCTCGGCCGCGATCTGCTGGTCGCCAGCGTGGTGGAACCCGGCCAGCGTGAACGCCGCCTGTGGCTGCCCGACAACCAGACAGGCTGGTATGATTTCGCCACGCAGCAGTGGTACAGCGGTGGTCAGTGGATCACCTTACCTGCGCCCCTGGAAACGCAGCCGCTGCTGGTGCGCGCAGGTGCGGCACTGCCACTCAGCGAGCGTATTGCTCACGTCGACGCCGCCGCAGACGATCGTCGCACGCTGCAGCTTTATCCATTGCAGGGCAAAGGCGTTAGCCACGGCGAACTGTTCGAAGATGATGGCGAATCCTGGGGCTATCAGCAGGGTAATGCGCTGTGGCTGCAGTGGGAAATGCGCTGCGAAGCCACAGCCATTCACCTCAGGTTACGGCGCAAGGGTGACTATCAGCCGGCATGGCAAACGTTGCAGATTGCCCTGCCCGCCGGTGAACAGCGTGCGCTGTTTATCGACGGTGTCGCCGCAGGCGCTGCGCCAGCCGACGTGACGCTGGCGCAGATTTCCCGCAGCTGATAAACCACAAGAGCGCACCGATGTCGGGTGCGCCTGATTACCTTCATCGCAGCCCGCTTTTTTCTCCCTCAGCAGCTTACACCACCACGATATCTGCCCGTTTTCTGTCCCGACGTTATCCCGCGAATAAATCTATCCGGTTTAATACGCTTATTTCACCACCCTGCTCACCCGATTAATCCTGGTTGCTTACTAATATAATAGCTGCGCTTAATGCAGGCATAAGCGTTTATTGCTGAGGCGATTGCGTAAAACATGACGACGCACTGGCTAAGCCATCGTAATAATATGCCTTAATACGGAAACGCCGCGGTTTAAGCAATATTCAACTGTGGCGCGCTATTAGTCATTAAGACGACATTAACCGGGTAATTCCCGACTTCTCAAAGGGCCTCTGTGATGAAAAGATTGCTGTTACCGATGATGGCTTTACTTGCCAGCCACGCCACCCTTGCCGCCGACGGTCAAATCACGTTCGTCGGCGCGATTGTTGAACCCTCCTGTGATTATGCGGTGACGCGCAGCGTCTCGCTGAATTGCACGCGCGAAGGGATTAAAAAGAGCGAAACCCTGCAGGTTAATAGTGCCGCGCGTGAATTACCTTACGCGCTGGGCACCGCGCGCATTATCCGTGAGCGTGGTTTGACTTTTCTGCAGGTAGAATATAATTGATGGTTTTAAGTCTGATTTACTCAGCTGCTCATTATCCTAGTCATTATCACTGCCTGGCAAAGGAATGCTTTATAAAACAGTGTTTCTCTTAACCCATCCTGGCATTTCACTTCCAAAATAACAGACACCTGATTAATCTGGCATTCAACGCTTCAGTCTGCAGATATTTTTAACTGCACGATGATGGATATAAGATCATTTGCGACATCATGATTTTATATAAATATAGCGCCTGAACCAACAGGCCGGAAGCGCCCCGTCTGATGGCCGCGGCCGGGTATTCAGCTCGCGCGCCTGATAGCCCTTGCTGCATTGACTTCTTTCGTGGTGCAGGTACATTTTACGCCATGAAAACCTTTCTGATTATTGTCCCGGACGGCGGCATGCTGTTCGAAGCGGCGGGTATCGCCGACATCCTGATGCACGCCAACCTGCACCTGCCGGTGGGCGTTGCTGGCGCACGCTATCGCATCAGCATTGCGACCACGCAGCCGCACCAGGTGATCCACGGCCAGTCCGGCCTCAATCTGCTCGCCGATCTCAAACTGGCAGAACTCGACCCGCGCGAACGCTGGGACACCATCATGATTACCGGCCGCGGTGATAACCCCGAAGAACGCAACATGGTGGTGGACTGGATTAAGCTGGCTGCCCCGCAGGCGCGCCGCGTGGTGTCGATTTGCGGGGCGGCGATGCTGCTGGCGGAGGCGGGATTGCTGGATGGCCGGCGCGCCACCAGCCACTGGCGTCTGCTGGACACGCTGCAGGCCAGCTATCCGCGCGTGCAGGTTGAAGGCGGCCCGCTGTATATCCAGGACGGCCCAATCTGGACCTCTGGCGGCGTCAGCTCCGGCTTCGATCTGACACTGGCGCTGGTAGAGGAAGATTTTGGTTTCAGCGTGGCGCGCGACATCGCGCAGGATATGGTGATGTATCTGCGTCGTCCCGGCGGCCAGATGCAGTTCAGCCGCTTTCACCTGCAGTCCGTCAGCGAGTCGGGGCCGATTGCTCAGCTGCAGAGCTGGATCGCCGCCCATCTGGCGGAAGACCTGTCGGTGGAGAAACTGGCGGCCCAGGTGGCGATGAGCCCGCGTAACTTTACCCGCGTGTTCAGCCGCGAAACCGGCGTTTCACCGGCGCGCTATGTGGCTGAAGCGCGGCTGGCGGCGGCGCGCGAACGGCTGGAGCAGACGCGCGAAACGCTGGAACGCATCGCCATCGCCACCGGCTTCGGCAGCAGTATCAACCTGCGGCGCAGCTTCGAACGCCAGCTGCATCTCACGCCCAACGAATATCGCCAGCGCTTTCACAGCCGCAAAATGGCGTAAAGTGATCCTTTTTTGTCGTTTACGCCAGCGTGCCTCCGGCCTACAGTGACTGTAGTAACTTCACTAAGGAGTCAGTCATGATCAAGGTAGGCATTAACGGTTTTGGCCGTATCGGACGTAACGTATTCCGCGCCGCGCTGGGCAGCAGCGACATCGATATTGTGGCGATTAACGATCTCACCGACAGCAAAACGCTGGCGCATCTGCTGAAGCACGACTCCCTGCTGGGTCGGCTGCCAGCCGAAGTCAGCGCTGGCGACGGCGAGCTGCGCATTGATGGCAAACCAGTGCGGGTGTTCAGCGAGCGCGATCCGGCCAATATTCGCTGGCGTGAAGTGGGCGTGAATATCGTCATCGAAGCCACCGGCTTTTTTACCGAGCGTGACAAAGCCGCGGTACATATCACGCACGGCGGCGCCAAACGCGTGATCATCTCTGCGCCGGGCAAAAATGATGATTTGACGATTGTGATGGGCGTCAACGACCAGCGCTACGATCCGCAACAGCACTTTGTGGTGAGCAACGGCAGCTGTACCACTAACGGCCTGGCGCCCGCCGCGCAGGTGCTGCATCAGGCGTTTGGTATTGAGCACGGTCTGATGAACACCACCCATGCCTATACCAACAGCCAGGCGCTGCACGACCAGCCAGAGAAAGATCTGCGCGGCGCGCGTGCGGCGGCGCTGTCGATTGTGCCGTACTCCAGCGGCGCAGCTAAAGCGCTCGGCCGGGTGATTCCGGAACTGGAAGGCCGCTTAACCGGTTACTCGCTGCGCGTGCCGGTGCCGGTGGTGTCGGTAGTGGATCTGACGGTGACGCTGAAACGCGACGTGACGGCCGAAGAGGTGAATGACGCCTTTAAAGCCGCTGCTGCTGCGGGTCCGCTACAGGGTATCCTCGGCTACAGCGATGAGCCGCTGGTCTCCAGCGATTATCAGGGCGATGCGCGTTCATCGATCATCGACGGCTTATCGACGCTGGTGATTGGTGGCAACCTGGTGAAGATCCTTGCCTGGTACGATAACGAATGGGGCTTCTCCAACCGTCTGGTTGACCTCGCGCGCCTGATGGCACAGCGCGGTCTGTAATCTCCCCGGCGGCGTGCGCCCGACCCGCGCACGCCGCGCTAATGCGCCAGATAGAAGATCAGATGCATACCCGGTGCCTGCTCAATTTGCAGCGAGGTAAAGGTGTATGTCTGCATCCTGCCTTCGACATCAATCAGGGTTTTATTGCCCGCGCCGATTTTCCCCACATCATGGTCATTCCACAGCGTGCGAAACCCGGCGCTGCGCGCCAGCAAATCCTCGATCACCACTTCGAATTCCTGCGCCTGATTGCTGGCGGCATAACCGGCGCGAAACGCCGACAGCGTATGGCGCGCCGCCTCTTCCCAGCCATGAATGCGCTGCTGGTAGGCTTCACTGATGAACATCAGCTTGAGCGAGTTGCGATCCGCCGGTGGCAGGGCCGCCCAGTCGACAATCAGCGACTGCGCCGCCGGATTCCAGTAGACAATATCCATGTTGGCGCGGCGCACAAACGCCGGATGTGGGTCCAGCGCATCCACCATCGCCCTCACCTCAGGCGGCAATTCATGACTGAAAGGTTGCGAATGTGCGTTACCAAACACCAGCGCTTCAAGATACTCCTGCTCGGTGACCGAGAGCTGTAGCACTTTGCCGATGCGCTGCAGCGCAGCGGGCGAAATACTGATGTCGCGACCCTGCTCGAGCCAGGTGTACCAGCTGACGCTAACCGCCGCCAGCTGTGCCACTTCTTCGCGCCGCAGTCCGCTGACGCGCCGGTTTTGCCGGCTGAAGCCATAGATCTGCGGATCAATACGCGCGCGCTGGCGGGTAAGGAAGTTTTTCACATCTTCACCACGCGATTTTACGGCCTGGGTATGACCTGTAGTCATAGGATAAACCACCCCATTTTTCACTGACTGATTGACATTTACTATCACCGGACAGAGTAAGGTATCTCAGCGGAGTAAAGCAAAGTATGTCAGCAGATTCAGTTTCCGCCGGACGGCAAGCAGTCCGGCACACCCGGGTGAGCCTGATCACCATGCTCACCGGCATGGTGACCCTGATTGTGGTAATGGGTATCGGCCGCTTTTCACTCACGCCGCAGATCCCGCTGATGATCGCCAACGGTCACCTGACCCTCTCCAGCGCTGGTGTGCTGGCGGCGATGAATTACATCGGCTACCTGCTGGGTGCACTGCACGTGAGCCGGATCACCGCCCATCACGCGCGCTACCTGAAGGCCGGTTTGCTGGCCACCGCGCTGGTGACTCTGCTCTCCGGCTTTAGTCATGCCTGGGTGCTGCAGTGCCTGTTCCGTGTGGTGGCGGGTATCGGTGGTGCCTGGGCCCTGATTATCGTCACCTCCTGGACGCAGATGGTGCTGGCACAGCAGCAGGCTCCGCGCATGTCCGCCGCGGTATTTGCCGGCCCGGGAGCTGGCATCACCCTGAGCGGCGTGCTGGCGTGGCTTATCACCCGGTTACACCTGAATGACGATCGCGCCTGGCAACTCTACGGTGTGGTCGCGCTGGCTGGCGTGCTGCTGCTGTGGCGCGCGCTGCCCGCGTCGCTCCCAGCCCGGCAGCGGGAAAGTGCGTCGGCGGCTCCGGGTCACGAGGTGAAACGGCTATGGCTGGCCTATACGCTGGCCGGTTTCGGCTACATTTTGCCCGCGACGTTTCTGTCACAAATGGCGCATAGCCTGTTTGCTCAGGGTCAGCTGGCAGCGCTTTTCTGGCCGCTGTTTGGACTTTGCGCAGTGGCTGGTGTGGTGCTAATTATGCTGTTTTCAGCGCGCCTGAATACGCGCCTCAGCCTGGCGTGGATTATGATCCTGCAGGGGCTGGGCGTGGCCAGCGGCGTGCTCATCCCGGGCGTGAACGGGCTGCTGATCTCAACGGTGATAGTCGGGCTGGGGTTTCTTTCGATTATGCAGCTGTCGATGCAGCTGGCGCGCGCCGTCTCCAATATCAGCGTGGCAAAAACCGTGGCGATATTGACGTCAGGCTATGCCACTGGCCAGCTAATCGGGCCGCTGATCTCCGCTGCCAGCGTGCAGATTTTTGCTTCACTGCACCCCGCGCTGCTGCTGGCCGCTGGCGGACTGGTGCTGGGCGGACTGCTGGTGCTCCGCATCCGCCCGCACTGACGCGCTTACTTCAGTGCCATCGCCTGCTTCAGCGTGAAGAACAGGTCGGTCTGATCGGTCAGGCCGACCACATTCGCCGCGTGCGGACCATAGGCCGCGATGCGCAACTGGGTGCCGGTGTGCTCCTGGGAATCCTCTTCCGAGTTACCGTAGCTGATGGTCATCACCGCGCCATCTTTGGTGTTGAGCGCCTGAGTCAGACCCGGCGCTTTGGTACCGTTTTCGACGATCTGGCTGCTGTGCGCGTGATCGGCGGTTACCACCACCAGCGTATCGCCGTGCTCGCGCGCATACGCCAGCGCCACCTGCACCGCCTCATCTAAATCGACGGTTTCACCAATCTGACCGCACGGGTTAGCGGCGTGATCCTGCTTATCAATCGACGCGCCCTCCACCTGCAGGAAGAAGCCGTTGTCGTTGTGGCTGAGCAGGTCGATGGCTTTTTGCGTCATCTGCGCCAGGGTTGGCATTGATGCCGGACGATCTTTATTGACCTCACAGGTCACCACCGGTTTATCCAGATTGCCGTGATAGCTAGCTTTCGGCCCCTGCCAGCGCACCGGCATGTTGCCCTCCGAGAACAGCCCCAGCAGTGGCGTCTGTTGATTCGCCTGCTGTACCGCATTCAGCGCGGCGAGATTATCGACCAGCTGGAATCCCCGTATTTCGGCCTGCTCGCGCAGGGTTTTGCCCTGATAGTCGCCCGCTTTAGCCCGCTCAGCGAAAGATTTGGCGCCGCCGCCCAGCGTGACGTCGGGACGGGTTTGCAGCAGCTGCTCGCTGATCGATCCTTTCCCGCCCTGCTCCAGCGCGTTGCCCGGACACAACTCGCTGGTTTTTTCCGGGCCGTAGCATTTGCGCGAGGTAACGTGCGCCATCAGCGCGGCCGGCGTGGCATCCTGCAGTTCTGCGGTGGAGACGTTGCCGGTGGCTTTGCCGGCTGCTTTGGCCAGCTCAAGCAGCGTGACCTGATCTGTGCCGTTGACATCGACGCCAATCGCGCCGTTATAAGTTTTCGTGCCGGTGGCCCAGGCGGTGGCCGACGCGGCAGAATCCGTTACGTAGTTTGGCTTATGCGTTTTCTTGTCCAGCGAGTAATGGGTGTACTGGCCTGTGAGCGGCAGCGCATCAATACCGGGAAAGAAACCGCCGGCCCCCATTGCCTGATTGCGTGCCGCGGTGATTTCGGAATCGCCCATACCATCGCCAATCAGCAGGATGACATTCTTCGCCGTGCTATTGCTCAATGAGGCTTTCAGCGCCTCGGTCTGGTCGCCGCTCAGGCGACGCGCGCCGCCTTGCTGGGTGATATCGCCGGTGGCGGCGCGTTGATAGCTGGCGCTCTCTGCCAGCGCGGACATGGTGGTGAGTGAAGCCAGCAGAGAGAGCGTGAAAAGAGGTAAGCGTTTCATTTATCAGCATCCTTATCCGTAGATATAACCAAATGTTTCCGCCGACAAGTCTGCGACAGTGCGGTGACACTTTTGTGTCAGTTAAGGAATGTTTTGATGACAAAAGCGGCAAAGTGGAGAGGCTTAAGGCAATCTGCGCAGAGGTTAAGCGAATAGAAAAAAAGGAGAAAATAGACCTTGACCCTTATCGCTGAACTCCCTATAGTAGCGCCCCGTTGACCCAGTGCGGTTAACAAAAAAATGTGGTGAGGTGTCCGAGTGGCTGAAGGAGCACGCCTGGAAAGTGTGTATACGGCAACGTATCGGGGGTTCGAATCCCCCCCTCACCGCCATCATTTATATAAAAGTGCCCAGTTAATAGCTGGGCATTTTTATTTGTATATTCTCCCGACCTGGGGGGGATGAGAATCCCCGATTGGGGGTTCGACAACTGGCGCATGCCAGTTGGACAGCGGAGCCTGCGACGCTGCCCGCAGGGTGAGCGAAGCGAATCAATCCCCCCCTCACCGCCATCATTCAGAGAAGAGCCTGTACGCAAGTACGGGCTTTTTTCATTTATATTCTCCACGCGTGGGGGGATGAGAATCCCCGGTTGGGGGTTCGACAACTGGCGCATGCCAGTTGGACAGCGGAGCCTGCGACGCTGCCCGCAGGGTGAGCGAAGCGACAAAATGGCAGGATAGCCGTTTTGCATGGCTGCAAGCCACCCGAAGGGCGAGGCACAGGGATGTGCCGGGTGACATCAATCCCCCTCACCGCCATCATTTATATATAGGTGCCCGGTTAACAGCCGGGCATTTTTATTTGTCTGTTCTCCAGGTGCTTTTGTGCCACAGGACGCATAATCGAAAGATCCCTTTTCGCTGCAATATCGCGTGGGCAGCGGACCGTGTACTCTTACCGGAAATTCTGCAGGGTATCCTTTTCATCTACTGATGAGGTCTTTGAATCAAGAGGGAATGCGTGATGACCAGACTGAAAAAGCACCGGGTATGTTCCGGCCACTCTTTTCGCTGTTTAATGAGACGGACGAACCATTGCCTGACGGGAGAACATTAACATGGCCGTTCAGTCAAACGTATCCCATATTCTTACCGAACTCGCGCACAACGCCCGGCAGATAGACGAGAGCCAGGCGCAGGCATTCATCGCACAAATTCGCAGCGCGAAACACATTTTCCTGCAGGGTGCCGGGCGCAGCGGCATTGCTATCCGCGCGTTCGCTAACCGTCTGTTGCATCTGGGTTTCTCGGTCAGCCTGGTCGGTGAAATCTCGTCACCCCACTCCAGACCTGGCGATTTATTGATTATTGGTTCTGGCAGTGGCGAAACCGCGAGCCTGAAAGCACTGGCGCTGAACGCCGTTGAGCGCGGTGTCGATGTGGCGCTGATTACCCTGAAAACAGATTCAGGCATCGGCAGATTGGCCAAATGCGTGTTGGTGTTACCCGGCAACGTTAAAACCGATAACGCACGCAGCGCCGGACGATTCTCGCAGCCAATGGGCTCGGCCTTTGAGCAACTCTGCTTCATTACCTGTGACGCCATGGTGCTTGAAATCATGCATCAGTGCGGTGAAACCAGCGAGAGCATGTTCAGCCGCCATGCGGACTTTGAATAACAGAATAACGCGTTTCACGAACGTCGCTGATTTATACGCGGCAAATCTGACACCAAAACCCTGTGTGCTGACACGGTGTCGCCGTTGATACGGGTGTGCAGGTTAGATAATTTATTCTGTTTATATTTAAGCGTAATTGATTTCCCTGGTGCCGGAGTCAGTTATTGATGTGGATAAGGCCACGCATGATCGAGGCCGGTTGATGACAGGATGCCTGTGACGGCCAGCCAGGCGATCACCAGCGCGAAGACAATAATTGCCGTAATTTCAATTGATTTAATCCAATGACGCTTAGCCATAAATACCCCTTCTCAGTTCAGGTGTTTGTACACTCTTCTCTGAAGATAAGATGTTACCGGTAAAGCGCAAGCGTTGATCACATCATGAAACATAAAGCACAGCTTATTGATTATTTGCGGCGCGAAAATTTGGCATAGCCGTTTGCCCGTCTGCTGGCATCCTGGTGCATCCGGGTTTTTCGTGGGGTGAGTGATGTTATCCTTCAGACGCTGCGTGCACCGGGCTGAGCGCATCCGTTGCCGCTAACCCATTTTTGTGACGCACAATATCCGCCATGATTGCCAGCGCGATCTCCGCCGGGGTTTTGCTGCCGATATCCAGCCCAACCGGTGCGTGAATGCGCTGCAACTGCGCCGGCGTCAGCTCCGCAATCGCGCTCAGGCGCGCTTTGCGTTTTGCGCTGTTGCGCTGCGAGCCCATCGCACCGAGATAAAATGCCGGCAGATTGACCGCTTCCATCATGGTGAGATCATCAATACGCGCATCATGCGTCAGCGAGAGGATCGCCGTGGCGGCATGACAGCCCTCGCGTTCCAGATACACTGCCGGAAACTGCTGCACCAGTTTGACATCCGGCGCCAGTTCGGCCGCCATATTGCTCAGCACCTCTTCACGGTGTTCACAGACGATGGTTTCGAATCCCAGCGCCAGCGCGAAGTTGGCACAGTAAACGGCGACGCTGGAGAGTCCGGCAAGGATCAGGCGCGGCGCGGCACTCAGGGTCAGAACGATTTCACCGTCAGTGACCTGGGTGCGGGCGCGACGGGTATAAGGCGCCGGTTCGAGGGCGTGACACGGCTGCGGCAGCGTCAGGCGTTTAGTGATGGCACGCGCGCCGGTCAGCGCATCCTCCAGCTGCTGTAAATAGCGCAGCGTAGCGGCACCGGCAGGCAACCGTTCGACCAGAATATCCAGTACGCCGCCGCACGGCAGCGCGCGATCAGGCGTATCGCCCCCCTCGCCGTAGCGCACCCGTTGACTGGCGGCAGAGAACGCCTGCTGCTGAACGCGGGTGATAAAATTCTCCTCGACGCAGCCGCCGGAAAGGGAACCGCTGTAGCGCCCATCGGCGCGAATCACCATCATCGCGCCCGGCGGGCGCGGCGATGATCCGTACGTGCTGAGCACGGTACACAGCCACACCGGCTGCGCTTCCGCCCACTGCTGCGCCATCCTTACCACCTGCACATCAAGAGAGTGCATGACTTTCTCCGCTCATCGTTTCCGCCCTTTTTCGTCCCGTAAGCATAGCAATGAAAAACCCGGCCGCAGCCGGGTTGAGATTAGCTATTTTTTTAAGGTTAACTGTAAGCATGCAGCGTGCGCTGGCACAGTGCCGAGCGAACGCAGTCGTCTTTACCGAAACGCACCACGCCAATCATCTCATCCTCTTCGAAGCGCGCCAGCGCATCGGCAAGGCCAGATTTGACGCTGGCGGGCAGGTCGCACTGGGTGACATCACCGTTGACAATGACGGTGACGTTTTCGCCCAGGCGGGTCAGGAACATCTTCATCTGCGCAGCGGTGACGTTTTGCGCCTCATCCAGAATCACCACCGCATTCTCAAAGGTACGTCCGCGCATATAAGCGAAGGGCGCAATCTCTACCTTGGCGATTTCGGGTCGCAGGCAGTACTGCATAAAGGAAGCGCCGAGACGTTTAACCAGAACGTCGTAAACCGGTCGGAAATAGGGAGCGAATTTCTCGGAGATGTCTCCTGGCAGGAAACCGAGATCTTCATCCGCCTGTAAAACCGGGCGCGTCACAATGATCCTTTCGATGTCCTTATTGATCAGGGCCTCGGCTGCTTTCGCAGCGCTGATCCAGGTTTTACCGCAGCCGGCTTCACCGGTCGCGAATATCAGCTGTTTCGTTTCTATGGCGTTAAGATAGTGCGCCTGAGCATCGTTTCTGGCCTCAATTGGTGACCGGTCACGCACATCGCGCGCCATGCCAATTGCATCCAGCCCACCCATCTGCACCAGCGAAGTGACCGATTCTTCTTCACGCTGACGATGACTGCGAGAGTCACTGCGAAGCACTCGGCGGGCTTCACGACGCGCTTTGATCACTGCTTTCTGTCTTCCCATAGTGGCACCTTACAGTTGGTTTCATTTATCGCGGCGGATCACCCGCGGCGATGATTTGAACGCTTTAGAGGTTTTGTTGGCTTCCTTGTAAGCCG
Source organism: Pantoea sp. SGAir0184 (assembly GCF_043544755.1). NCBI lineage: Bacteria > Pseudomonadati > Pseudomonadota > Gammaproteobacteria > Enterobacterales > Erwiniaceae > Pantoea > Pantoea sp. SGAir0184. Next base: position 1,836,100 of record NZ_CP028050.1, on the reverse strand, counting down.
TATCGAGCCAGTGAGAAAAGTGTGCAACAACGCCGAAACGCTGCCGCGCACCGGTAAACATCGGAAAAGAATTCGAAGGTGATAAAAGAAAAGTGAAGAGGATTCTCACGCGGGAGGCAATCCCCCGCAGCGTACTGCGCTAGCTGAAGTGTATTTAACTGTCCGTATAAGGACCGGGCCATGCGCGAACTCCAGTGGACTTAGCCACACAACTGACGACGCTATGACTAAAGTTCATCATATTTCCGCCGATTTGCAACACTATTTTTACTTTACGGCAAAGAAAACCCGCGTGCCGCTGCCTTATCCCGGTGCGCTTAAATTAAATTAATAATAATATTCAGTAAGATAGGTAATTCGGCACTTAACAAACTGTTTCAGAAAATTCGGACATCACAGCGAGACAGGAGAAATTTAAGGCGGGCTTAACAGCAGCGCCTGGCACCGCGAACGGCGGACAAGCGCTGTATATTAATTAATCAGGCTTCGAGCAACGGCTGCCCCAGATAATGATTTTTGTCCGCCACACCGGGCAAAACAAAAAAGTATCCGCCGCCGATGGGACGAATATATTCTTCCAGCGCTTCGCCATTCAGCCGTTTCTGCACGGTAATAAAGCCTTTGCTTAAATCGTGCTGATAACAGACGAACAGCAGCCCCATATCCAGCTGCCCTGCCCCGGTAATCCCCGAGGAATAGCTGTAGCCGCGCCGCAGCATCAGGCTGCTGTCGGTTTGCGGCGTGCGCGGATTGGCGAGCCGGATATGCGCATCCAGCGCGATGATCTCGCCGTCCGGATCGCGGGCGTAATCCGGCACGTCGTGCTCATGCTGCATTCCCAGCGGCGCGCCAGACAACTTCTCACGACCAAAAATGGTTTGCTGCTCGCCCAGCGGCGTGCGGTCCCACATTTCAACGTGAAAACGGATGATGCGCACCGCCTGATAGCTGCCGCCGAGCGTCCACGCCGGTTCCTGCTGTTCCGGTGTCACCCACAGCAGCTGGTCCATCAACTGCGCATTGTGGGTATCCGGATTGGCGGTGCCATCTTTGAAACCCAGCAGGTTGATCGGCGTTTCGCGCCCTTTGCTGCGTGCAGCGTGATCGGCGATGAAGCCGTCGCGCCGCCAGCGCACCGCCAGCAGATCCGGCGTGTGCTTGATGATATCGCGCAGCGCGTGAATCACCGTATCCTGGGTATTGGCGCAGATCTGAATCAGCAGGTCGCCATGACACTGGGCGGCGTCGAGCGAATCGTTGGGAAAGCGAGTCATCGTCTGCAGCTGGCTGGGTTTATGCGCGGCCAGCCCGAAGCGCTCGTCGAACAGTGAATGCCCCACCGACAGCGTCAGGGTCAGGTTATCGGGCGCAATGTCCGCCCCCAGGATGCCGGAGTCGAGCGGCGGCAGCTGCGGATTGGGCACCGCAGGCGCCGGTCCGCCGTGGGTGAGAAAGGCAAAGCGCTGCGTCAGCAGCCGCATCAGGCGTTCCAGTTCGGCTTTATCACTGGCCAGCACATCAAACGCCACCAGCATCATAGATGCCTGCTGCGGCGTCAGGATGCCGGCCTGATGAGCGCCGTAAAACGGTTGCGCCTGCTGGCGCGCGTCGGGTGCAACCGTGCCAGGTGAGAAACTCTCTGCCGCGCTGGCGGCATGGAACGGACAGCCGCCGCCCAGTGCCGCCGCGCCACCCAGCATGCCTAATCCCTGTAACAGACGACGACGCGACGGTTGCGCCGCGTCATTTTTTTTACTCATGATTAATCAAGACCTAAAGTGCCGCGCAGCAGGGAGAGATCTTCCGCCAGCGTGGTGATGGGCCCTTTCAGCGCATTACGGTCGCTGGTGGTCAGCTTTTCATAGGAGGCAAAACCGTCTTTGGTGCGGTATTTGCTGAGAATGCCATCCACCTTCTTAAAGTTCGCGTCCACTTTCGCCAGCAGCTGCGGATTGGCTTTTTGCAGCAGAGGACGCAGCAGATCAACGATTTTCTGTGCGCCGTCGATGTTGGCCTGAAAATCGGACAGATCGGTACGGCTGTAGCGATCTTCCTCACCGGAGATTTTGCTGGACGCTACCTCTTCAATCAGGCCTGCCGCGCCACCGACCACTTTCGCCGGCGGGAAGGCCAGCTCGCTGACGCGGGTTTGCAGATCCTGCACATCCTTATACAGCTGGTCAGCGAACGCGTCCGCGCCTTTGGTGGTGTTGTCGGCGAACAGTAGTTTTTCCAGCCGGTGGAAGCCGGTAAATTTCGGATCTTCCGCTTTTTTCTCGAAGTCATCTTCACGCGCGTCAATACTGCCGTCGAGGTCAGAGAACAGTTCGGCAATCGGCTCGATGCGCTCGTAGTGCACGCGCGTCGGCGCATACAGCGCTTTGGCTTTTTCCACGTCACCGGCTTTGACCGCGTCGGTAAAGGCTTTGGTGCCGGCCACCAGCGCGCTCACCTCGCCCATCACGTAGACTTTGTAATCGGCAATCGGCCCGACCAGCTGCAGCACGTCCGGCTTGCCGCTGCTGGCGGTTTGGCTGTCACCGCTGACCACCAGTTTGCCTTTCGGATTGGTGAGCAGGCCGCAGGTCATGTCATATTCACCCGCTTCCAGGTTGGCGGTGAGCTTCTGGCTGAAGCCGGGCGCGATGTTTTCGCGCTCTTCCACCACCATCACGCCTTTAAGGATTTCCCACTCCAGCGCTTTCTGGCTATTGTTTTTGATGATGAACTGGGTTTTACCGGCCTGCACGTTGAGCGACATCGGCTCGCACTGCTTGTCAGTGACCGTCACCGTGACCTGCGGTACGGCAGCGGCAGAAGCGGCACCGGACAGCGCCAGCATGGAGAGCAACAGCGCCTTACGGCGGAAGCGAATCGTCATAGTCATATCCCTGTTACATGAAGGTACAGGCGCACGCGCGCCTGCGAAAATTTAGCGCACCGACCGTGCGGCGCTGGGTGCCGGACGCGCCGGGAAGAAAAACAGCAGCAGCGCCGGGATCAGATAAATCAGCCATACCGCGACTTCGCTGACGCTCGGCGCTTCCTGATAACCCAGAATGCCTTCCAGCAGCGTGCCAAAGATCGAATGGGTAGAGAGCGTGTTGCTGAAGTCAAACGCGGTCGCCTGGAAGTGGTTCCACAGTCCCGCCTCGTGGAAGGCGCGGATCGCCCCCGCCGCCAGTCCGGCCGCCACCAGCAGGATGAACAGGCTGGTCCAGCGGAAGAAGTGCGCCATGTTAAGCCGCACGCCGCCGTAGTAAATCAGCATGCCCAGCACGATGGCGGTCACCAGACCCAGCACCGCGCCTATTGGTGGCGCATAGCCGACATCCTGGGTGAAGGCCGCCAGCAGAAAGAACACCGACTCCAGCCCTTCACGCGCCACGGCGAGGAACACCATCAGCACCAGCGGCAACCCGCTGCCGCCCGGCTTCTGCAGCGCCTGATCGACGGATTTTTCCAGCGTGGCTTTGATATTGCGCGACACCTTGCGCATCCAGAACACCATTGAGGTGAGGATCACCACGGCAATCACCGCCACGATGCCCTCGAACAGCTCCTGTTGTTTCTGCGGGAATTCACCGGTGGTTTCGTTGATGAAAATACCGAGCGCGAGGCACAGCGCCGCAGCAATAAACACGCCGGCCCACATCGCGGGGAACCACTGGCTGCGCTGGGTGCGTTTGAGATAGCTGGCAATCAGGCTGACGATGAGCGCTGCCTCGAGACCTTCGCGCAGCATAATGAGAAAGGGAACGAACATCACCAACCTCTTGAATGTTAAGGAGGGTAAACCTAAGGTAAAAATACGTAAAGTGCGAACGATATCGATTATCATTATCGCGGATGAAAATACAAGTCACCGCGCGAAATTAATTTTGCTTTTGCGGACCAGGTAGCGATGCGGGAAAGTCAGGGCGGGGTGACAGATTAGGCGATAAATCGCGCGCAGAGGACGTGACACTGACAGTGCGGGGAGCATGGCACTCGCGCTCCCCGCTTTACTCAGACCATCACCGTTATTTGGTGTTGTATTCCGCTTCGGCGGCATCGAAACGCTGCTGCGCTTCAGCCGACGGTTCGCGGCCAGCCAGGCTCACCACGACAATCGCGATGCTGGCAAACAGGAAGCCCGGGATGATTTCATACAGGTTGAGCCAGGCGTACTGCTTCCAGATCAGCACCGTAGCGGCCCCGATAATCATGCCGGCCAGCGCGCCGTTGCGCGTCATACGCTTCCAGCACACGCCGAACAGCACCACCGGACCGAATGCGGCACCAAAGCCTGCCCAGGCGTAGCTCACCAGCCCCAGCACGCGGTTCTCCGGGTTGGAGGCCAGCGCAATTGCCACCAGCGCAATCACCAGCACCATTAAACGGCCAACCCACACCAGCTCTTTCTGGCTGGCATTTTTACGCAGAAACCCTTTATACAGATCCTCAGTCAGCGCGCTCGAGCACACCAGCAACTGACAGCTCAGGGTCGACATCACCGCCGCCAGAATGGCCGACAGCAGAATACCGGCGATCCACGGGTTGAACAGAATGCGCGCCAGCTCGATAAACACGCGCTCGCCGTTTTCGCTTACGCCCGCCGCCTGCTCCGGATGGTTCTGGAAATAGGCGATACCGAAGAAGCCCACCGCAACAGCACCGGCCAGACACAGGATCATCCAGGCCATGCCGATGCGGCGCGCGGTGCGAATAGAACGGTGCGAGTCTGCGGCCATGAAGCGCGCCAGAATATGCGGCTGGCCGAAGTAGCCAAGGCCCCAGCCGAGCAGTGAAATCACCGCCACGAAGTTCAGGCCCTTCAGCATATCGAGGTTTTCCAGGCTTTTCGCTTCAATCACTGCCAGCGAATCATCCAGGCCACCGACGGCGATAATCACAATCACCGGCGTCAGAATCAGGGCAAAAATCATCAGGCTGGCCTGTACGGTATCGGTCCAGCTCACCGCCAGGAAGCCACCCACCAGCGTATAAAGAATGGTTGCAGCCGCGCCAGCCCACAGCGCGGTTTCATAACTCATGCCGAAAGTGCTTTCAAACAGGCGCGCACCCGCCACGACGCCCGAGGCACAGTAAATGGTGAAGAAGATCAGGATTACCAGTGCCGAGATGACGCGCAGAATTTTGCTGTGGTCTTCGAAGCGGCTGGTGAAAAAGTCTGGCAGGGTTAAAGCGTTATTGTGATGCTCGGTCTGCACGCGCAGGCGACCCGCAACAATTTTCCAGTTCAGCCACGCGCCAATCGTCAGGCCGATGGCAATCCAGCTCTCAGAGATCCCGGAGAGAAAAATCGCGCCCGGCAGTCCCATCAGCAGCCAGCCGCTCATGTCCGAGGCCCCGGCCGACAGCGCGGTCACCACGCTGCCCAGGCTGCGACCGCCCAGAATATAGTCGTCAAAGTTTTTGGTTGAGCGGTACGCGATAAAACCAATCAACACCATCCCGAGGATGTAAATGATAAATGTCACCAGCATCGGTGTACTTACTGTCATCTGTCTCTCCACTTATTATTTGATCTCTTAAGAGAAATCTTTTTTCCTGCGTTACCGGAACGGGATAACGTCAGGGCTTTACCGCATCCAGAGAAAGCGATTTCTCATAAGGCGCGGTATCCTGCCGCAAAGGTGCGACGCGCACAATGCATTTAACACAGCTGTTACCTGGGTTTCACCTGACTTTGCATTTTTCATGCTAACAGGTTGCGCCTGTTCACATTTTGAGTTGCACCTGATGTCGGCCAGGAGGCGTCCTGTTGCGGTGGGTTGCAACTCTGGCGAGATTCTTGCAGCAAGTTCTGTGCCGCTTTTGCTGCGTTAACAAAAAAGCCGGTTAAAAACGTGCAACCGAGGTCACATTTAACACGGTTGCACAAAGTTGCAACATGAGTGATAGTGCAGCCCACGCTGAAGTTGATTCACACTTTGAGGACGAGGAAATCATGGGAACCACCACCATGGGGGTGAAGCTGGATGAAGCCACCCGCGATCGCATTAAACTGGCGGCGCAAAAGATTGACCGCACGCCGCACTGGCTGATCAAGCAGGCAATTTTTAACTATCTCGGCCAGCTGGAAGCGGGAGAAACGCTGGCGGAGATCCCGCTGCAGCTGAATGATGCCGTAGACGATGAGCGCGTGCCGGAAGAGAGCTTCCAGCCTTTCCTCGACTTCGCCGAACACATTTTGCCGCAGTCGGTCAGCCGCTCGGCCATTACCGCCGCGTGGCGTCGTCCGGAGACCGATGCGGTGCCGATGCTGCTGGAGCAGGCGCGTCTCCCTGCCCCGCTGGCAGAGAAAACCCACCAGCTGGCATACAGCCTGGCGGACAAGCTACGGCACCAAAAAGGGGCAACCGGACGCGCCGGCATGGTGCAAAGCCTGCTGCAGGAGTTCTCGCTCTCGTCGCAGGAAGGCGTAGCGCTGATGTGTCTGGCGGAAGCGCTGCTGCGTATTCCTGACAAGCCCACCCGCGATGCGCTAATCCGCGATAAAATCAGCAACGGCAACTGGCAGTCACACCTGGGCCGCAGCCCGTCGATGTTCGTCAACGCCGCCACCTGGGGCCTGCTGTTTACCGGGCGTCTGGTCTCCACGCACAATGAAGCCAACCTGTCTAAATCGCTGAACCGCATCATCGGCAAGAGCGGCGAACCGCTGATCCGCAAAGGCGTGGATATGGCGATGCGCCTGATGGGCGAACAGTTCGTCACCGGCGAAACCATCGCCGAGGCGCTGGCTAACGCGCGCAAACTGGAAGAGAAAGGCTTCCGCTACTCGTATGACATGCTGGGCGAAGCGGCACTCACCGCCAGCGATGCCAAAGCCTATCTGATCTCCTATCAGCAGGCGATCCACGCCATTGGTAAAGCCTCCAACGGGCGCGGCATTTATGAAGGTCCGGGCATTTCCATCAAGCTGTCGGCGCTGCATCCGCGCTACAGCCGCGCGCAGTATGAGCGGGTGATGGAAGAGCTTTATCCGATCCTGAAATCGCTGACGCTGCTGGCGCGCTCGTATGACATCGGCATCAACATCGATGCCGAAGAAGCCGATCGCCTGGAGTTGTCGCTCGATCTGCTGGAAAAACTCTGTTTTGAGCCGGAGCTGGAAGGCTGGAACGGCATCGGTTTCGTGATTCAGGCTTATCAGAAGCGCTGTCCGTTTGTGATTGATGCGCTGGTGGATCTGGCGCAGCGCAGCCGCCGTCGTCTGATGATCCGTCTGGTGAAAGGCGCTTACTGGGATAGCGAAATTAAACGCGCGCAGATGGAAGGCCTTGAAGGCTATCCGGTTTACACCCGCAAGGTGTACACCGACATCTCCTACCTCGCCTGTGCGCGTAAACTGCTGGCGGTGCCTAACCTGATTTATCCGCAATTTGCCACCCACAACGCCCACACGCTGGCGGCGATCTACCAGCTGGCGGGCAACAACTACTATCCTGGCCAGTACGAATTCCAGTGCCTGCACGGCATGGGCGAACCGCTGTACGAGCAGGTGGTGGGCAAAGTGGCCGATGGCAAGCTGAACCGACCGTGCCGGATTTATGCGCCGGTCGGTACCCACGAAACGCTGCTGGCCTACCTGGTGCGTCGCCTGCTGGAAAACGGCGCCAATACCTCGTTCGTCAACCGCATCGCTGACAACACGCTGCCGATTGACGAGCTGGTGGCCGATCCGGTGGCTGCAGTGGAAAAAATGGGTGTCGCAGAAGGCGCAATTGGTCTGCCGCATCCGAAGATCCCGCTGCCGCGCGATCTGTATGGCGACAAGCGTGTTAACTCTGCCGGTCTGGATCTGGCCAACGAACACCGCCTGGCGTCGCTCTCCAGCGCCCTGCTCTCCAGCGCCAGCCAGCCGTGGCAGGCTCAGCCGATCATTGATGGCGAGCTGGGCACCGGCAGCAGCCGCGCGGTGATCAACCCGGCCACGCCGGCGGATATCGTCGGCAGTGTGCGGGAAGCCACCCCTGAAGAGGTCTCCTGTGCGCTGGATGCCGCGGTGAATGCCGGACCGATCTGGTTCGCCACGCCGCCGCAGGAGCGCGCCGCGATCCTCGAACGTGCTGCTCAGGCGATGGAAGACCAGATGCAGCAGCTGATTGGTTTGCTGGTGCGTGAGGCGGGTAAAACCTACAACAACGCCATTGCCGAAGTGCGCGAAGCGGTAGACTTCCTCTACTACTACGCCGGCATGGTGCGTGACGATTTCGATAACGAAACCCATCGCCCGCTCGGTCCGGTAGTGTGCATCAGCCCGTGGAACTTCCCGCTGGCGATCTTCACCGGCCAGATTGCCGCCGCCCTGGCGGCTGGCAACAGCGTGCTGGCGAAACCCGCCGAGCAGACGCCGCTGATTGCCGCGCAGGCAGTGCAGATCATGCTGGATGCCGGCGTACCGGCCGGCGTGCTGCAACTGCTGCCCGGTCAGGGCGAAACGGTGGGTGCTCAGCTGACCGGCGACGAGCGGGTGCGCGGCGTGATGTTCACCGGCTCAACGGCGGTCGCCACCCTGCTGCAGCGCAACCTCGCTGGCCGCCTCGATCCGCAGGGTCGTCCGACGCCGCTGATCGCCGAAACCGGCGGCATGAACGCCATGATCGTCGACTCTTCAGCGCTCACCGAACAGGTGGTGGTGGATATCGTGGCGTCCGCGTTTGACAGCGCCGGCCAGCGCTGCTCGGCGCTGCGTCTGCTGTGCATCCAGGGCGATGTGGCTGACCACACGCTGAAGATGCTGCGTGGTGCCATGGCCGAATGCCGCATGGGCAATCCGGAGCGTCTGTCGACCGACGTCGGTCCGGTGATCGACGCTGAAGCCAAAGCCAACATCGAGCGCCATATCCAGGCGATGCGCAATAAAGGCTTTACTGTGTATCAGGCGGTGCAGGAGCATCCGCAGGACAGCAAAGAGTGGCACAGCGGCACCTTTATCAAACCGACGCTGATTGAGCTCGACCAGGTCAGCGATCTGGATAAAGAGGTGTTCGGTCCGGTGCTGCACGTGGTGCGCTTTGCGCGCAACAACCTGCCGCAGCTGATTGAGCAGATCAACGCCTCGGGCTATGGCCTGACGCTCGGCGTGCATACCCGAATCGATGAAACCATTGCGCAGGTGACGGCCGGGGCGAAAGTCGGCAACCTGTACGTTAACCGTAACATGGTCGGCGCGGTGGTCGGCGTACAGCCGTTCGGCGGCGAAGGCCTGTCGGGCACCGGTCCGAAAGCCGGCGGTCCGCTCTATCTTTACCGCCTGCTGGCTCATCGTCCGGACGGTGCTCTGCGCATCACCTTTGATCGTCAGGATGCCGAACGGCCAGTGGACAGCAGCGTGCGCACCACGCTGCTGAGCGCGCATCAGGCATTGCAGAGCTGGGCACAGGATAAGCCGGAGCTGCTGGCGCTGTGTCAGCGTTACGATGCGCTGAGCCAGGCCGGGACCGTGCGACTGCTGCCGGGCCCGACCGGTGAGCGCAACACCCTTACGCTGCTGCCACGCGATCGGGTGCTGTGTATCGCAGATAACCAGCAGGATGCGCTGATTCAGCTGGCGGCGGTCACCAGCGTCGGTAGCCAGGCACTGTGGCAGGATGACGAGCTGCACCGGACGCTGCGCCAGTCGCTGCCGGCCGCGGTGCAGGCGCGCATCACGCTGGCGAAAGATGTGCTGGCGGCGGAGTTTGATGCGGTGATCTATCACGGCGATGCCGATCAACTGCGCAGCCTGTGCGAACAGATTGCCGCCCGCGAAGGCGCGATTGTGTCAGTGCAGGGCTTTGCCCGCGGCGAGACCAATCTGCTACTGGAACGTCTGCTGATTGAGCGCTCGCTGAGCGTCAATACCGCGGCCGCCGGCGGCAACGCCAGCCTGATGACCATTGGTTAAGTAAAGCAGAATCGCCATGGATGGCGTAATGGAGATCGGTGAAGGACACCGCAAGTTGCAACAAAGCCGTAGCGGCGCCATTCATTGTGCGATGAATCGCGCTGCTACGAAACGTGCCCTCGTTTTTGTACCACTTTAAAACTTACCAGCGAACATCACGCCACCGACTTACTGCGTTTCAAACCAATCAGCGTCGGGAACACAAACAGCGACTGCCCCAGCCCGCGGTTGGTCAGCGACCACACCGCCACCGAACACAGCGAACAGATGCCGACAATTGCCAGCGGATAGAAGCACGCCCACAGCAGCGCAAACCACGCCTGCTCAAACAGATGATGGCGCTGCGCAAACAGAATCGCCGACATGCCGAAGAACTCAATAAAAATGCGGTGGATAACGTAGATCTGCAGCGTGTTGCGGCCAATCCAGTTGAAGTAACGCATGCTGAAGTGCGCGTTGAGCCAGCGGCATGCCGCCACGCTCACCAGCACCGCGATGATGCACATGAACAGGCTCTTATCGAGACCAAAAATCACGTGCAGGCCGGACAGCGCTGCCAGCGCGGCCCACGGCAGAAGGTTCTCGCGGCGCAGCTGACTCAGGCGCAACATCAGCGGGCTCCAGAACGCGCCCAGCAGGAAGAACAGGAAATACTGTGCCACGCTCTGCGGTCCCCAGTAGGGAATGATCTTCTCCACCGCCAGATAATTCAGCACCACCGCCGCCACCAGCAGCGCCACTTTGTGCTGACGGAAGATTTTGGCGCACAGGAAGTAGATCGCCAGACCGTACAGGTACCACGAGGTGCTCATCGCCAGGAAGGTCAGCTTAAGGAACTCCAGCAGCGAACCGGCGTAAGCCGCGTTGAGGTTCTGCGAGATACGCTGGCCGGTGATTTCAGTCGAAATGCCGACAATCGACCACCACTGAATAAAGCCCCACAGCACATAGAGATAGAACAGATTGGTAATGCGGCTGGTAAACACCTGTTTCCACGGCCGGTTGAGAATGCCGTTGGTGGCAAGCAGGCCGGAGACGAAGAAAAAGGCGGGCATGCGCAGCGGTGATAACACCGTATTAAACTGCACCCATATTTCCGCCGGGATCCAGCCGGCGCTAAGATATTTAACCGTGCCTTCAAAGCCGGGTAATACGGTGTGATACAGCACCACCAGCAATATGCACACCCCTTTCAGGGTATTCACCCATGCAATATCTTCTTTCCTGGCGTTATTCATATTTTTGACTCCTGCTGCGGTGTAGGTCTTAAAGGAGAAGAATGAAGAATCAGGCAGTGAAGCCTTTATGGTTATTCAACGATTATTCAACAAGCAGCAGGGACTGACTCTAGCGAAACTCCTAAAACTTTTTCGCTGGTCCTGATATAACAATACTTTACAGTACCAGAGATAAATTGACCGCCCGGTTTTTCGCCCGTGAACGACTGTTATTTAAGCATTCATGGCGTAATTTGACGGTACGCCGCGCACGTATTGCCGCACGGAAATTAAGAACATTCCGCAGCGGAGTAAACCAGCATTAATTATATCGCCGGGAAATAAATTTAATAATGCGTCAAAAAGGTAAGCGCGGTATTTAATACTTTGCTAGCGGGGAAATAATTCGGGCCAGCGAACCGGCCCGGAGAGATTATTGATTGAGAAACTTGTCGAGAAATTGCCGGGTGCGTGCCTGCTGCGGATTGCTGAACAGCGCTTTAGCCGGGCCCTGCTCCACAATACGCCCCTGATCCATAAAGATGGCGCGATCGGCGACGTCACGCGCGAAGCTCATCTCATGCGTAACGATCACCATAGTGCGTTTCTCCTGCGCCAGCGCGCGGATGGTGCTGAGCACCTCGCCCACCAGTTCAGGATCCAGCGCCGAGGTTGGCTCATCGAACAGAATCACCTGCGGACGCATCGCCAGCGCCCGGGCAATTGCGACGCGCTGCTGCTGACCGCCGGAAAGCCGGCGCGGGAAACTCTCTTCCTTACCGTGCAGACCGACCTTCTCCAGCAGCGTGCGTGCGCGCGCAATGGCTTCCGCCTTCGCTTCGCCTTTGACGATCACCGGCCCTTCAATGATGTTCTCCAGCACCGAACGGTGCGGGAACAGATTGAAGTTCTGGAACACAAAGCCGACCTGCTGGCGCAGTTGCCGCACTTTATCCTTCTGCTTATGCAGGCCGAGGCTGGCGTCGATGCTGATGTCACCGACTTTGACCTGGCCGCTTTCCGGCACTTCCAGCAGATTAATACTGCGCAGCAGCGTGGTTTTGCCCGAACCGCTCGGACCGATGATCGCTACCACTTCGCCGGGCGCGACATCGAGGTCGATACCGTGCAGCACCGTCTGGCCGTGAAACTGTTTCACCAGCTGACGGACTTCAATTGCACTCATCTTGCCTCCCGATCCTGACGATTGACGTGCGCTTCCAGCCGGTTTTGCAGCGCCGACAGCACCGTGGCCATCACCCAGTAAATCAGCGAAGCCGCCAGATACATGGTGAACACTTCCAGCGTGCGCGAAGTGATCAGCTGCGCCTGCCGGAACAGCTCCGGCACCTGAATGGTGGCCGCCAGCGAAGTATCTTTCACCAGGCTGATAAAGCTGTTACCGAGCGGCGGCAGCGCGGTACGCGCCGCCTGCGGCAGAATAACGCGACGCAGCGTCTGCCACGGCGTCATGCCGATACTGGCGGCCGCTTCCCACTGACCGCGCTCAATAGCCGCAATCGCACCACGCAGCGATTCCGAGGCATAGGCCGCGGTGTTAAGTGACAAACCAATCATCGCCGACGGAATCGGGTCGAGCTCAATGCCAAACTGCGGCAGACCGTAGTAGATCATAAACAGCTGGGCAATCAGCGGCGTGCCGCGAAAGATCGACACATAGAAACGCGCCAGCCAGTTAACCGGCCAGAAGCGTGACAGGCGCATCAGCGCCAGCACGAAGCCGAGTATCAGGCCGAAGAACATCCCGCCGATACTCAGCTGCAGCGTGAACAGCGCGCCTTTCAGCAGAAAAGGTGCTGAATCCAGCATCAGCTGTAAACTTTCCTGCATTATTTCGTGACGTCCGCGCCGAACCACTTCTCAGACAGCTTGCTCAGCGAGCCATCTTTCTGCATGTCGGCAATGGCACCATCAATCGCTTTCAGCAGCGATTCATTGCCTTTGCGCAGCGCCACGCCCGCTTCCAGACGGGAGAACGCCGGGCCAGCCACCGCCATGGTATTGCCGGTTTTCTTCACCAGATCCAGCGCGGCTAAGCGGTCAACCAGAATGGCATCAACGCGGCCTGAACGCAGATCCTGATATTTGGTCGGGTCATCGTCATAGGTACGGATATCGACGCCTTTGACGTTGTCGCGCAGCCACTGCTCATAGTTAGAACCGAGACCCACGCCGACTTTCTTGCCGGACAGATCTTCCGGTTTGGTGATGGAGCCCGCATTTTTCTTCAGCGTCAGCGCCTGCACGCCGGAGATAGTGTACGGCGTGGAGAAGTCATACTTCTTCTTGCGCTCGTCGGAGATGGTCACCTGGTTGATCACCACATCGATACGTTTGGAATCCAGCGAGGCCAGCATACCGTCCCATTTGGTCGGTTTGAGATCCGCTTTCACGCCGAGGTGTTTTGCCAGCTCCTGGGCAAACTCGACTTCAAAACCGGTCAGCTTGCCGTTTTCATCCTGGAAGCTGAACGGCGGATAGGTGCCTTCCAGCCCAACGCGCAGCTCACCTTTGCTCTTGACCTGCGCCAGCAAATCTTCTGCCGCAAAGCTTTTTACGTTCACGCCCGCCACCAGTGCGACCGCCATCATTCCCATCACCAGTTGGCGACGAATCGGAGAGAAAGCCATGTTTACCCCATTATTGTGATGTGTTGTGTGCTTATGGTTAATTAACGCTCATTTTGGGCGCGGCGCTTTATCTCGCAATAAAGGGTGCCGCTCCGGCATGTGCTCTTTGTAATAACCGCTGGATTATAAACCTTTTTTTGCTGCTGTCTCATACCGAAGGATGATAAGCAAATAACGCCGGTGCGCCGCCGGTATGCACAAACAGCAGCGGCCCTTCCCGGCGGAAACGGTTCTGGCTGATGCCATCGATCAGACCCGCCATCGCTTTGCCGGTGTAGACCGGGTCGAGCATAATGCCCTCCAGCCGCGCCAGCAGGCGCACCGCTTCCATGCCTTCGTCATTGGGTTCGCCGTAGCGCGGCGCAAAATAGTCATCCCACAGGGTTACCGGCGCACGCGCTTCCAGCTCCAGCTGCTGTGCCAGCGCGCTGCGAATGCGCTCCACCACCGGCAGCTGCGCCTCGACCTTGCGCGACACCGTCACGCCCACCAGCTCGCTATTCGGCAGCAGCTGTTCCAGACCGATCGCCAGCCCGGCATGCGTCCCGGCACTGCCCGACGCCACTACCACCGCAGCGAAATCCACCACGCCTTCGCTTTGATGGGCAATCTCCTGCGCGCATTCGACGTAGCCGAGCGCGCCAAGCGCATTCGAGCCGCCCACCGGCACAATGTAAGGCCGGAAGCCCTGCGCTTCCAGCCGTTCTGCATGCTCTGCCAGCTGCTGCGGCGGATTGTGCAGCGCATCAACCATCACGACTTCGACATCCATCAGGTCCAGCAGCAGGCGGTTGCCGTTGCTCAGGTAGTTGGCGGCGTCGGTGCCAATCGGGTTCTCCAGCAGCGCCACGCATTTCAGGCCCAGACGCGCCGCCACGGCTGCCGTCTGGCGCACGTGGTTGGACTGGATCGCACCGGCGGTCAGCAGCACATCGGCGCCTTCACGCAGCGCATCGGCAGCGAGAAACTCCAGTTTACGCAGCTTGTTACCGCCCAGCGCCACCGGCGTGACGTCATCACGTTTAATAAAAATATCGCGTCCGAGGTAATCAGACAGGCGTGGCAAATGCTCTAACGGCGTCGGTGCGCCAAGCAGTTCAAGGCGGGGAAACTGGTGCAGAAGATGTAAGGACAATGCAGCCTCCATTCGGGCAATGTGCAGTTATCCCTACAGTGTTGCAGAAGATGAGAAAAGTCGCATCCGGAATTGATCGCGACGCGCCCCGGTTGCTGGCATGCTCACCAGTAACCGGGGCTGAATCACCCTTAGCCGCGCTGCCAGCCTAAGAACTGGTCATATTTGCGCAGTGCAATACGGTAGTTATTGTTGCCCGCATCGGGCAGATCGTTTTGCAGACACTCATGCCAGCTGTTGCCCCGTAACCTTTCTGCCGGGAAATTTTTCGCTTTCAGCATGTCATCAAGACGACGCAGACGCACCACATATTCACGAATGGTACTGTGACTCATCTCGGTCTGCTCAAACAGATATTGTTTGAACGCCATGATATCGAAGTAATTCGGATGGGTATTACAAAAAATATCGCTGCAGAAACGGCACAGCGCCGTCAGTTCCGGCTGGAGTTTCATCCATACCTGATCGTCAATCATCTGGTCCATGCGTGCGATGGCCTCTTTATTGATGATCTGGCCGCGGAACACTAACGCCATACGGTCTAAAACTTTGCCACAGTGTGAACAGTTGCTTTGGCTGTGTTTGTAGTCTTTAAGGTAGCGACTTAACGGTCTGGCTTTAACTTTGGCTCCCATTGCTGAGTCCCCGGTTTTTTTATTTTTGGTTCCCCAGGAACTGAGTCTGTTAGCGCGCTCCCGTCAAACGGGCCCGCAGGCGTTTGATCGCCTGACTGTGCAACTGGCTGACGCGGGATTCCCCCACTTCCAGCACCGCGCCAATCTCTTTCAGGTTCAGTTCTTCCTGGTAGTACAGTGTGAGCACCAATTTTTCGCGTTCAGGCAACGCCTCAATCGCTTCAATCACGCGTTCACGCAGGTTTCCTTCCATTAACTGATGCAACGGGTTGGCTTCCTCATGCCCCTCCGTGACCAGTTCCGCACTGTCGCCGTGTTCTTCCCGATACTCGTCGTACGAGAAAAGCTGGCTGTTATTGGTATCCAGCAGAATCTGCCGGTACTCTTCCAGCGAAACATTCAACCGCTCAGCCACTTCCTGCTCGGTAGCCGCGCGCCCCAACGCTTGCTCTACCTGATGCATGGCGCCGGCCACCTCGCGCGCATTACGACGTACGCTGCGTGGTGCCCAGTCGCGGCTGCGCAGCTCATCCAGCATTGCGCCCCGGATACGCTGCACGGCGTAGGTGGTAAAGGCGGTGCCCTGCAGCGCGTCATAGCGCTCCACGGCATTCAGTAAGCCAATACCACCGGCCTGCAGCAGATCGTCAAGCTCAACGCTGGCTGGCAAACGCACCTGCAGGCGCAGCGCTTCATGCCGCACCAGAGGAACGTAGCGCTGCCAGAGCGAATGTTTATCCATCACGCCATCGGCGGTATAGAGATCGTTCACGTTGACTACCCTGCGTTAATAAAGTTATCGGCATGATTATCCAATTCTGTAGCGGTTTCGATTGGCAGAATAGGCAGGCAAAAGCGAGGTTATTTCAAATTTGTTATGGATGGCGGTGGATCGCACCGCCATTGCGCGCAGGTTCAGCGCAGATTACGCAGCCGCTGCCTTGTGCCAGGCGGGACGGCGTCCCACAGCGCACAGGTTTTGCCCTCAAGCGCCTGATAAAAAGGGCTAATGGACTCGTCGCATTCCAGCGCGGAATTAAACAGCACCTGACCGGTTTCTGCGTCAATGCTAATCATTTTATTGATAAACAGCCGCTGCAGGTCGCTGCGCAGGAACAGGCCGTTGTCGACGCTGTTATCCGCCAGGAAGCCCTCTTCATTCTCCTGGGTGTCGATATGGCAGGCTTCCACCCACGGCCAGCTGTGGCGCTCGGTTAAGCGCGTGCCGGTAATAATGCAGGCACCATAGCGCGCTTTCACCGCCGCGCTGAACTCCGCCTGGCTGGCGCGCTGGAACACTTTCGCCTTGACGCGCCGCCCCACTTCAGTACCCGGCATTACCGCGCTGGGCATTTTCTGCTGTGGCGTGCTGAGCACCACTAAAAACTGGATCTTGCGCGACAGCGGGAAACACGGGTGCGCCTGCGGATCAAACAGCTGCCAGTACTCTTCCTCTTCGGTCTGGCGCATCAGCACCAGCTTAAAGCCGCGGCTGTTGAGCAGGTTTTGCGCCTCCGCCGAGCGGGGATCGAGCATCGCGTAGACCCGGGTTTCGCCGATCACTTTCCAGCGTCCGCTTTTACGCGCTTCATCGTTACGACGAAAATAGAGAAACGCCTGCTGGTTTTTAAGGTAATGCTCGAAGCGGCGCAGGTAGTTTTTGCGCTCGTTATCGTCGGAGACGAACAGCAGATCCTCCAGCGGACTGTTCAGCTCCTCCTGCGCAAACAGCGCACGGATCACCAGATTGCGGTAGCTGGTTGACGGGCTGAGCAACCCGCGGGCGGTGAGCTCCTTCTCCTCCGGATGCTGCTGCGCATAGCGCAGCGCGATCTCATCGAAGGTCAGTTGCTCACCCGGTAACAAGTCATAATTGAAGCGCATAGACACCCCAGAAACAGGAAAAATAGAGCGTAAAAATTGGAATGATTCTGAAGAGGGTTATCGGCAGTTCTGACCCAGGCTGTAACAGGATGGTTACTTTTTTGAGGTTATGATGCGCAAGGGGAAATCGTCTGTTTTATGACCTAAAAATTTAGCTTAGGCAAGCAGTAATATCTTTTAAAATTAACTTTTTATCTAAGTTATTAGCGCATTATGAGCATTTTTGATAAGGCCACTTATGAGAGTTACCTTTTAAATGTTGCAATGACTTTTCGACTATGATGGGGAAAAACGCCCTTCGTTAAAAGGGCGTTTTTCCCGAAATGACTTAATGCTTAAATTTTCTTCTCAAAAAGATATGTCGCTGTTGCATTAAATCTTCTGGTTGGAATGTAATTAAAACTCAGCAAAAATGCAGAAACTTCATCAAACTCCTTTTTGGATGCTGCCTCTACATAGAGAACAGGCTGATGCCGCTCAAAGGTCTGAATTGCACCACGCAGAACTTCCATTTCCATCCCTTCAACGTCAAGCTTAATTACAGATATTGAATTTAATGGCTCTTTTTCGACTACAGAGTCGAGCGTGGCAATTCTCACATCTCCAGAACTATTAATATCTAGCTTTGTCATGCCGATGTTTTTTTCATCAACCGCACCAAGATTAGCTGTAGTTTCGTAGCTTCCTAAACCTATTTGGTAAGCCACAATTTTCTCTTCAAGGAAATTAAGCTTGATGTTTTTACATAAGGTATCGTAAACGTTTTTCTGAGGTTCGAAAGAAATCACTTTATTTGCCCGGCAAAACAAGGAAAAGTAAAGAGTATGGTTACCTATGTTAGCGCCTACATCGAGAATAGTGCTTCCTTTTTTGACTCTGTTTGAGATATCCAAAAGCATCTCAGGTTCATAGAAGGTCCCAGTTGACTTGATTACATTTTGTATATAATCGTCTTTATTTGGAAGATGCATGCGCACAAGCTTATTTTCACAACTAAACGAGAAAATATCATCAAAAGAACCATCATAACCTTGTTCATCATCGTTTGTTTTCAAACCGTAGTGAGCAATCATCTTATTAATATTACTATCGTTCCCACCATTTAAGAGGTTTTCATGCCATAATGGTTTTTCTGTAATACCCTCCCATTCAAGGAGTTCCATTTTCTTGCCTACGACTTTAAATTTCACTCCATTCATACGGCACATCCAGTAAAGCCAGACATCATCCGCTCCAGGTGAAAGCTTAGAGAAAAGATTTTCATTTATCACGTCACGATAGAAACAATGTGGTGGATAAAGCACTCCCGCTCCAGATGTTGGAAAAATTAATGACGACTCATCTGTAGATAAATTATACTCCCATTCCCATTTACTGTAAGGAACCGGCATACCATCCTGGTTAAGAAGGATTTTATGAGCGCGATGGGCTACAACCGTTTTATAGTTTCCATTCCATGCACCAATCAATTCATTCAGCCAGTTATCGGGATAATATAAATCATCATCTGCAGTAACTATAAATGAATTAGAATCCTCTTTAAGCAAAGGAATGATTTTTTTGTAGGATTTTAAATCCTCGCACGCCTTTATTTCTAAACCATATTCTTTAAATGCAAGAACACTCTCAGGAAGCAGGCCTTTTTCTGACTCTGCAACCCACAAAATAACCCTGTCGGCTTTTACAGTTTGCTTAAAAATGCAGTCAAGCGTTAAATGAAGAATACTAAAACGCTTATCGTATGATGTTAAGCTTACAATAAGTTTTTGTGGCAAAGAATGTGGTTTATTTTTATTGACTCTGGAAACCGGAACATTTTTATCAAAAGCAACTTCTTTTAAATAATTTCCAAGCCTTTTAGTTGAATGAAGTTGTAGTAAAGGGGCCACTACATCATAAAGACCATAGCCGGAATGAAGAATGAATGCTAACTTTTCACATTGCTGAGCACTAAGATCATTTCTGCGACTTGGTGTTACAATGAAGATAGCTTCTGCTGCTATCATTTGTGAAGAGGCGAATGGTTCGACTCCCTCGAACCCTACGGTCTGAGCATACTCGATATTTATAAAAGAATGAAAATCTAGTCCAGCGTTTTTTAGATGAACGCATATTTCACTAAATGACAACTGTCCTTCATGTGTATCTTCAAAGCGATAATACACAGCGACAAAGAGGCAGGATTTTAATAGCCTAACTCCATGTGCGAAAAGCAATCCAAGATTAAATCTATTATCCAAAATTAGCCAATCAATATTATCAAGGCCATGAATTTCATCGAGCTTTAACGATGCGGCCTTTATACTGGCAAGTACTTTTTGAGGATACCATTCTTGCTGTGAAGTTACGCTGATTGCAGGTAGATCGCTACTATATTTGGCATCAAGACACATATATAGCTGTGTATCATTCCCGTCACCAAGTAATTGCATTTGTATTTTCTGCAATGAATTTCTTTTTAAAGGAAGGTAATGATCTTCGACCATGCCGAGAGGGTCAATGATGATCATGAAAGTGCCATTCGTAGCCATTATCGCTTTGAATTTATCTTGTCGAGCAAGTATACCACCATAGTCTAGTGCCTTAACCTGTCCGTCAAGATTGAACGCAAAACCTGATTCATTATCACAGAAAGATGAGGTGTCCATTTTCAATGGTCGGTTTAGAATAACTGAGCTTTCTTCCCCTTTAAAATAAACATCTTCATTTTCATCAAATGACAACGACTCAGGTAACTTGTTCTCGGCGTAGCGCTGCCATACAGCGCGCATAGCATCAGAAAAGTGACGTGCGAAACGTTTACCATCACATACAGGTGATGATAAAAGAATCTCTCGCAAATGGCATCGAATCAGAGCAAGGTTTTCTGAATCATTAGCAAGCTCTTTAGCAATTTTTCGGTAATCTTCCCAGTCTTTTGCGACTAATTCTGGCATTCCCGCGTGTACAAGGTGTGAAGCGGAATGACGCCCAGCAAATGTTGGTCCCGGCAATGTTATTACCGGCACACCCATTACCATTGCCTCACAGGTTGTCAATCCACCAGAATAAGGCCAGGGATCAAGTGCAATATCAACATGATTGTAACTTTCAAGTAACTCTTTGTGAGGAGATGCTCCTTCAAGAATAATCCTGTCTCGCTTAATACCATGATTTTCAAGAGTGATATAAACACGCTCACAGAGAGATTCGTCTTTAAAATTAAAACTTTTTAAATAGAGCTGGGAATCAGGCACTTCATTAAGTAAAATGGCCCATTGCTCTAATAAATCGTCATTGATTTTTGCTGCATTGTTAAAACAACCGAAGGTAACAAATCCCTTGATTTCACAAGGTAAGGCCTTCACCGGCGGCAAATAAGCTGGTGGATCATAGCAAATGTAATCAACAGGAAGCCGGATCAGTTTCTCCGAATAATAGCCATCAACTCCCTCTGGAGTTTCAATATTGTCACTGAGCAAATAATCCATACCATCAAGGCCCGTGCTACTGATTAGCCCCCCCACCCATTTAATCATAATTGGAGCAGGTTTAAGCTGCAAAGTCTGCATACGGCTATTAGCATTATAGCCGTTGAGGTCAAAAAGTATGTCAATTTCATGTTCGCGTAGCAAAACATCCAACTCTGAATCTGGCATATTTTCAACCTGCGTCCATTTACTAGTGATTCTTTGGATGCGTTGAGTAATGTGATCCGATACTGATGTGGTGCTATATGCATGAAATTCAATTTCATGTTGTTGAACATGGGACAAACCCATCGCTATCATCATCCCAACTGGATGAGATCTGAAGCCATCTGAAATCATACCAATTCGTAACTTTTTATTTTTTGATTTATTGTTAGCTGTCGCACGACTGGTTCTTTTTATGGGCTTATATTTCTTTTGCCACTCCTGACAAAGTTGATGAATATCCTCCACGCTTAAACTTGGATCGTAATGTGAACTTACAATGTGATTAAAATAGGGGAGCGGATTTGAAGTTGCTAGCTTTTTCGCACGAGAATAAGCATCATGCATTTTATCGAAATTTGCCATCTCTTGATAAATCAGTGCAAGATAACTCCAGTTAGACCAATTACCTGGATCAAGCACAATCAACTCTTCAAAGCAATCAATCGATTGCTGATATTTTTTTTGCTTTTGAAGTGTATTAGCTAATAATGACTTCATTGGAAGCGATTGTTTATCGCTTAATATGTACATAGAATGCCGTATGCACTTTTCTGCTTCATCATAACGCTCTAATGCGTATAGTAACCCAGCCTTGGAATATAACGCCTTATGATGCTCAGGTTTTATTTCCAATGCTTTGTTGAAGGCTTTTTCTGCAGAGCTGAAATCGCCAAGTTTATGGTGAGCGCGTCCAGCAAACTCCCATAATTCAGCATCATTCTGCGCTTTTTCAATGAGTTTTTTGACTTTAGTTAATGCAAGCTGAGGCTGATCATCGAGTAATCTTACGAGCTGCTTATCCAGGTGAGAACCCCGAGTAGACCCATGGCTTCGGTTTGCAGTCTTGAGCTGCAGGTAAGAATCTTTCATTTTTACACTTTCCTCAATGAAATTAGTGGTTTGCCAATCATGATAATAATCAGCACTTGCCTGTTTTCATTAGTGTAAAAAATACAAAAAAAAATAACGGGTGAAGTACCCGTTATTTTTACTGCTAATTTTGAGGATTAGCGGATTAAAATTAACGCAGGAGAGACAGCATTGTCTGTGGTACCTGGTTAGCCTGGGCCAATACAGAAGAGCCAGCCTGCTGCAGAATCTGTGCGCGAGACATGTTAGATACTTCAGTTGCGTAGTCAGAATCCTGAATACGGCTGCGCGCAGCTGACAGGTTGTTCACAGTATTGTTCAGGTTGGTGATCGTTGATTCAAAACGGTTCTGAGAAGCACCGAGTGAGCTACGCTGTTCATCAACCGCTTTAATTGCAGCATCAATATCTTCTAACGGTTTGCCTGAACCCAGAGCAGTACCCGTTACTTTGCCGCTCTTAACATCAAAACCTACAGCATCTACTTTACGAGCATCGCCATCAATTGCAGCCAGGCTAGATGCAGCCACGGTATTTGCATATACACCGCTGGCAGCAGCAGATGTTGTCCCATCAGTACCAGCAGAAGCCAGGTTCCAGCCAGCTGCACCATTGATTTTAATAGAAATGGTTTCACCGTCTTTTGAACCTACCTGGAAATCATAAGATTTCGCAGCTGATCCGGTGTTGTTCAGAACTTTTTTGCCGTTAAAGTCAGTCTGAGTAGTAACACGGTCAATTTCTTCCATACGCTGGTTAACTTCAGCCTGGATAGAGTCGATGTCTGATGCAGAGTTTGAGCTGTTCTGTGCCTGAACGGTCAGGTCACGGATACGCTGTAAGTTGTTGTTGATTTCTGACAGCGCGCCTTCAGCGGTCTGCGCCAGTGAGATACCGTCGTTAGCGTTACGGGCAGCAACGGTCAGGCCGTTGATGTTAGAGGTGAAGCGGTTAGCAATCGCCTGACCAGCAGCATCATCTTTCGCGCTGTTGATACGCAGACCAGATGAGAGACGCTCGATCGCGGTGCCCAGTGAAGACTGAGATTTGCTCAGGTTGTTCTGCGTCACCAGGGACAGGGTGTTAGTGTTGATAACAGCCATGATATTTATCCTTCAAATTAAATGGGTTAGGTTTCGGCATTTGGCCTGCGGCTTCATCACCGTCAACCTGATTATCGTCAGCCCCTAACCAACCTTTAGAAAAAATTCAGCGAAAATTTAAAAAAGCGCAAAAGGCCGAAGTGCAATAAAGAAGGGGTTTTTATCTGGCTATTGTTTTTTTGCTGAGGGATTAAGATTTTTGCATCGCTGCCGATACTGCTTCCAGTGATTGTCCATCAACTAAGGATTGAACCATGGCAAGTGTAAGTAACCTGAACGCTGGAACGAACCTCGGCTTAAGCGATTTATATGACCAGCTGCAAACGGCGGAGCAGGCTAACCTGACGCCGATTACAACACAACAGACTTCTTATAAAGCCAAGCTTTCAGCATGGGGCATCGTGCAGACTGCACTGCAAAAAGTGCAGTCTGCGGCGGCGGCATTAAAAGACACTTCCGCTATCGCCTCGACCAAAGTTAGCAGCACTAATAGTGCTTTCACGGCAACACTGGCTAACGATGCAACATCTGGTACTTATTCGATTGAAGTTACCCAACTCGCTAAAGCGCAGTCGCTGCTGTCGAAAAGCGCAACCAGTAAAGATGGCGATTTAGGCGATGCCAGCCTCGCCTCGCGCACCATCACCATTACGCAGCCAGGTCAGAAAACCCCAATGACCATCACGCTGAGCAAAGATCAAACCAGCCTGACGGACATCAAAGATGCGATAAACAAGCAGCAGGGCAGCGTCACTGCCAGCATTATCAAGTCTGATGACAACACCTATTATCTGGCACTGACCTCGCGCGATACCGGTACCACCAACGAGATGACGGTGTCTACCGATGACAGCGCCCTGGCGCAGTACATTGGTTTTTCCAAAGGTGGCAGCAGCAATGGCATGACGGAGCAGGTGGAAGCCGCCGATGCCAAACTGAGCATCAATGGCGTCGCCATCACCCGCAGCAGCAACACTATTACTGATGCGCCAGAAGGCGTTACGCTGAGCCTGACCAAAACCAATACCGGCAGCCCGGAGACCTTATCCGTCACCAAGGATAACGCACCGATGATCGCCGCAGTGCAGGCCTACGTTGACGCGTATAACTCGCTGCAAACCACTATCGGTAATCAGACCAAGTACACCGCCGTGGACCAGGGCAGTACCTCGCAGGACTCCAGCAATGGCGATCTGATAGGCGATGGCACGCTGCGTAATATCCAGACCAGCCTGCGCTCCAAGCTCTCTACCAGCGCCCAGAGCGGTGGCAGCATTTCCTTACTTTCCCAGATTGGTGTGACCCAGGATATTAACGGCAAGCTGACCGTCGACAGCACCAAACTGAACAAAGCGCTGGATGAAAAGTCTGCTGATGTGGTGACGTTCCTGTCAGGTGACGGCAAAACCACCGGCTTTGCAACCCAGACCAGCAATTACCTCGATCAGATTCTGGGCAGCAATGGTTCCGTGCAGAACGCTACCGATGGTATTAACAAGACGCTAAAAAAACTGTCTGACGATTATGACCGCGTAAACGCTCAGATTACTGCCACCATGGCGCGCTATAAAACCCAGTTCACTAATCTGAACACACTAGTCTCATCCATGACCCAGACGCAGAACTATCTGACGCAACAGTTCGCGAACATGAGCAGTTAACAGGAGTTAAATATGTACGCCAAATCGGGCATTCAGGCTTACGCACAGGTCGGTTTAGAGAGTGCCGTGTTGAGCGCCAGCCCACATCAGCTGGTGGTAATGCTATTTGATGGCGCACTGAGCGCTATGAAAAAAGCCACCATTCTGATGGATCAGGGTGATATTCCCGGTAAGGGTCAGGCGCTGACGAAAGCGATAAATATTATTACTAACGGACTGCGAGCTGGCCTGAACCATGAAATTGGTGGCGAATTGTCTGCCAATCTTGACGATCTGTATGAATACATGACGCGCCGTCTGCTGGAGGCCAATCTGCGTAACGATCCGCAAGCGATTGCAGAAGTCGAAGCGCTGTTGAGCAACATTGCAGAGGCGTGGAAGCAAATCGGCCCTAACCAACAGCAGGACTCGTATTAATGTCGACACACGTTGATTTACTTCATGGCTATCAGCAACTGCTGCAGCTCAGTAACGCGATGCTCGCGCAGGCCAGAGGTGGCCAGTGGGATGACTTGATCGCTTGTGAGATGACTTATCTGCGAAATGTAGAGAGCGTGACGCGCGATCAGGATACCAGTGCTTTGTCTTCCGGATTACGCTTACAGATCCGTCCGATGCTGAAACAGGTACTGGATAATGAAAGCGAGATAAAAACCTTACTGACTCAGCGCATGGATGAACTGCGATCGCTGGTGCAAACGACGTCGCAACAACAAAAAGTCACCTCAGCCTATGGCCGCTTCTCTAACAAGGTACTCTACCCGGGGAACCTTTAATCCACAGATTGCGCGGGTAACGGCACTGTGGCCTTACCCGCGCAATCGGATTATTTCTCTGCCGTGACCGGCTTGAGAATCTGCGGCTCAATATCCTGAATCACCGCGTCGCCAGGGCGCTTTGCCACTTCGTCCAGCGCCTGCTGGCACTCGACGGTTGGGCGATCCACTTTACGCAGCGTCAGGCCATCGTAGTGCAGTTCACCGTTCTCCAGCGAGAGCGGCATCACGCGCGCCTGACGGTTAACGTTAACCCAGTCATCATCCAGGCGCGTCAGCTTGCCCGGTTTGGCAATCACCCGCTGCCACTGGCGGCAGTCAAGGGTAGCGCCATCAGCGCTGACGATCAGGCTGGCCATGGCCTCGCTGCTGATCAGCTTGCTCTGCGGTCCCATCGTCTGCCAGTTACCCTGCAGTTCCAGCGGTGCCGGGGTTTTTACCGCTTCGTCATAACTGTTGATTTGCGCACAGCCGCTCAGCGCCAGCGCGGCCAGTACCATCCACTTTTTCATCTTCGGTCCCTACACTCGCATCAATGGCGGCTACGTTATAATGTTTTCCCGGCGTGACGCAAGGTATCTGCGGTGGATTCCCCCTTCTCTTTCTCCGGCGCCCTCAAGCTGTTCAACTCTTCGCCGATAACCTGATGTGAAGTCTAAAGCACCTGCACCCATAACAATATTGACGACTTACTCACCCTGGTTTCGGAGAACGCTGTTATGCGATTGACCCTTCGCGCACGTCTGGCTGCGATTGTCAGCCTGCTGTGCCTGTTACTGATTATTGCTGCCGTCTGGGGAATTATCGGCCTGCGCGCTGCCGATCAGCGCGCGCAAAATGCCTATCAGAACGAGCTGCTTCCGCTGCAATACTCCTCACGCCTGTACCGCATGGTGCAGGAGCAATCCGCTACCCTGTTCGATGCGCTGCGCTACTGGACCGACAGCAGTGAAGTGGAAAAACGCCTGGCGCGCATTACGCAGTACGGTCAGCAAATCACCGCCGATCGTCATACCTGGCAGCAGCTGGCGTTTGATGCGCAGACCAAACCGCTGAGCCAGCGCTTCCTGACCCATCTCGACGGCTGGCAGGGTGCACTGCATGAAGCCGGTGAGCTGCTGAAAGGCGGTAACCCGTCCGCCGCACTGGTGGTCATCGAAACCCGTCTGCGCAGCGGCAGCCAGTTGCTGCAGCAGGACATTGACCAGCTGGATACGCTGATGCGGCAGCATGCGCAGACGGCCTGGCAACAGGGCAACCGCGACTACCTGCTGGCACGCAATAGCCTGATCGCCATCCTGCTGTTGGGTCTGAGTCTGGCGCTGGTCTCCGGCTGGCTGCTGATCCGCTCGATTAACCGTTCCATCGCCCAGGCGCGCGAGCTGGCGGATGCCATTGCCGGCGGCGAGCTCAATCACCGTATCGGTACGGTAACGCGCGATGAGATGGGTGAACTGATGCAGGCGCTGCTGCGCATGGATGTGCGGCTGGCCGAGATCGTGCGCGAGGTGGGCGAAAGTGCCCATGCACTGAGCGATGCGGCACGCCAGATGGCGGATGGCAACGACGATCTGTCGGAGCGCACCCATGCGCAGGCCAGTTCGCTTGAGCAGACTGCGGCCAGTATGGAGCAGATGACCGCCACGGTGAAACACAACGCGGACAACGCCGCGCAGGCCAACGAGCTGGCAAGCGATGTGCGCCATCAGGCCGAGCGCGGCAGCGGTGTACTGCGCGACGCGGTGAGTGCGATGGAGGAGATTGAATCCTCCAGCAAGCGCATCGCGGATATCAACCGCGTGATTGATGAAATCGCCTTCCAGACCAACCTGCTGGCACTGAATGCGGCGGTAGAAGCGGCGCGCGCCGGGGAACAGGGACGCGGCTTCGCGGTGGTGGCGTCAGAGGTGCGACAGCTGGCGCAGCGTTCGGCCGGTGCCGCACAGGAGATCAAGGCGCTGATCGATGCCAGCGTAGGTAAAGTCGAAGCCGGCAGCGCGCTGGTGCAGCGCTCTGGCGAGATGCTTAACGACATCAATCACGGCGTGGCGCGCATGGTGGATATCGTCGGCGAGATCGCCGTGGCCAGCCGCCAGCAATCCAGCGGTATTGAGCAGGTGAACACCGCAGTAATCCAGATGGATGGCGCCACCCAGCAGAATGCATCGCTGGTGCAGCAGGCCAGCGCGGCCAGCCAGACGGTGAGCCAGCATGCCGGTTTGCTGGTGGAAAAAATGGCATTCTTCCGCCTGCAGCAGCCATAAGGAGCCGCCATGAAGCGTACCATAATCGCGCTGCTGGCCGCGCTGCCGCTGCTCAGCCAGGCCGCCACCACGCTCAATATTGCCACCATTGCCAATGGTGACATGACTATCATGCAGCAGCTGTCGAGCCGTTACGAACAGCAGCATCCGGACGTGAAACTGCAGTGGCACGTGATGGATGATGGCGCCCTGCGCCAGGCGGTGCTGGCAGCCATGAACAGCGGTGACGCAAAATTTGATGTGATTACCGTGGGTACCTATGAAGCGCCGCTGTGGGGTAAAAAAGGCTGGCTGGCGCCGCTCAATAACCTGCCGCCAGAGTATGACAGCGACGATCTGCTGACGCCGGTGCGCAAAGCACTATCCTGGCAGCAAACGCTGTACGCGCTACCGTTTTACGGGGAAAGCAGCATGACCTATTACCGCAAAGAT
Organism: Pantoea sp. SGAir0184; assembly: GCF_043544755.1. Lineage (NCBI taxonomy): Bacteria > Pseudomonadati > Pseudomonadota > Gammaproteobacteria > Enterobacterales > Erwiniaceae > Pantoea > Pantoea sp. SGAir0184. The sequence goes on along the minus strand of NZ_CP028050.1, from coordinate 1,807,898 downwards.
CTGTTTGCGGCGAAAGGGCTGACCATGCCAGACGATCCCGACTGGACCGACATCAAAAATTTTGCGGCGAAACTCACCGATCCTCAGCACGGTATCTATGGCCTGTGCCTGCGCGGCCAGCCCGGCTGGGGCGATAACGTGGCCCTGCTCACCACCATGGCCAACGCCTATGGTGCGCAGTGGTTTGACGATCGCTGGCAGCCGACGCTGAATTCGCCAGAGTGGCGTGAGGTATTGACCGATTATCTGGCGATGGTGAAACAGGACGGTCCGCCGGATACGGCCAGCAATAGCTTTGGCCAGATCCTGCGTCTTACCGCACAGGGAAAATGCGCGATGTGGATCGACAGTACCGTCGCCGCCGGGCTGCTGATTAACCCGCAGATCTCGCTGGTGGCGGACAAGCTGGCGTTTGCCCCGGCACCGGGCGGCATTACGCGCAACGGCTCGCACTGGCTGTGGTCGTGGGCGCTGGCGGTACCGGCTAACTCTCCGCAGCGCGCCGCCGCCGTCGACTTCATTAGCTGGGCGACCTCGCGGCAGTATATTCAGCAGGTTGCGGATACCGTCGGCTGGGGAGCGGTGCCACCCGGCAGCCGCAACTCCACCTACCAGCAGTCAAACTACCAGCGCCTGGCGCCTTACGCCGCTCAGGTGCGCAGCGCGATTGAATCCGCCACCGTCGATCAACCGACATTGAACACCGTACCTTACACCGGTGTGCAGTACGTCAGTATTGCTGGCTTTGATCAGATGGGTAACGCCGTCGGGCAGAATCTGGCGGCGCTGCTGCAGGGCAAGCTGACGGTGGACCAAACGCTGGAAAAAAATCAGCAGGACGTGACGCGCCTGCAAGCCGCACAGCAGTAAACATTCGGGGTTCCTGACAAGTCGCCGTGTGCGGGTTACACTAACGCGCAACTTGACCGGCAGGAACCCCCGAATGAAAACCCCTGAAGAGTATTACGCCCTGGCCCGCAGCCTGTTTTTCACCGCCCACCCTGATTTTCAGTCCGCGCTGGATGAACTGAGTGAGAGTGATGCGCGCGCCGCCAATATGTCCCTGCGTGAACTGCGCGCGTGGCACGCCGAGCGCATTTATGCCGCGTTTCTGCGTCAGAAGAAGCTCGACGGCATGCTGTTCTCCATCCAGCTGGCGGAACCGGATAAAGCAGTTGCTGCACAAGCGATTGAAACCTATCTGAAATCTCACGCGGAAGCGTTAGGTATGACGTGGGAAGAGTTCTGTATTAAGAACGAGTTATAAGCGATGCACTGATAAAAAGGCGATCGGAGAGAAATTTCCGGGGAAAAAGTTGTACAAGATGGAAAAAGTTGTATAACTTATTGCTCACGACGACTGTCGTCGATTGTCCTTGAACGAAAGGTGCTATTGCACCGCCTCTGGAGGTGTTGCTGGATTTCCACCTCCAGAGGTTCGATTTTTTGCGTGCGCCCTCTGCTTTTACCCGCTTTACTCCCCTGTCGTTGCATCTTTACGCCGCGCTGTTTCACCCGTATGAAAATAATTGCCGCCCTGCCGCTTGTCACTGGTTTTATTTACAGTAATATGACGCTCCCACTTTGATTACTGGAATGCCCTGATGTTTGTGGAGCTGATTTACGACAAGCGCAACGTAGCCGGATTACCGGGCGCGCGCGAAATGATTTTGCAGGAGCTAGAGAAGCGCGTACAGCGCGTCTTTCCGGATCTGGAGGTGCGGGTTAAGCCGATGGAGCGTAACGCCATCGAAACCGATATGAGTAAAAACGATAAGGCGACGATTGCGCGTATTGTTGAAGAGATGTTCGATGAAGCCGAGATGTGGCTGGTGGCCGATTAGGCCACCAGCTGCCGCGCTTAGCTTTCCTGCTCGCTGTGATTGATGGCGATTTCCAGATCCTGAATCGCCTGATCGATATCATCCAGCAGCTGTCCCTGCTTGTTGATCAGCGTATCAAAACGCGTGGCGTACTCTTTATCCTTATACTCCCCGGCATCAAAGGCCAGCCAGTGGCTGGAAAGCGTCTCAGTGTTGGTCTGCGCATAGTGACGCATCTCTTTTAGCTGTGAGGTGACATCACGCAGGTAGTCAGTTTTGGTTTTGATTGCCTCTGTATCACTCATGCTATTTTCCTTTTTGCTGATAAAGCCAGTTAAAATAATGCCTGAGCAATTAAAGTTAGCAGATAATAGCGAAGCCGCCTGCAGAATTATCCGAAGTATAGAGCCGCAGGGAAAAGGGACGTCCCGGTCCCTTTGTTGTGCCCGTCTGAATTACAGATACTTCTTCGCCAGCGCAATCAGTTCATCCTTTGCGGCGCTGCCCAGCTTCAGCACGCCCTGTTCAACAAAGCTGAAGGCCTGGACAAAGTCCTTCACCCCGGCGCTGATATCCTGCGCCACCGCATCGCTGGCGGCGGTCGCAGCAGCCGGCGCGTCGGGGACAGCAACCGGTGCGGTGGCCTGCGCGTTGCGCACACCAGGCGTGGCGGCCGCCGAGGCGCCTGCGCTGGCCGAACCGTTCGCCAGCGTATCCTGCGTTGCCAGCTGCTGATCGAGATCGACCGGAGCATCCGCATGAGACGGTTGCTCAGCGCTGGCGGGCGCTGCCGGTTGCGCAGCTGGCGTTGCGGCTGCCGGCGGCGTTGCTGGCTGGGCAATGCTGTCAGCTGCGCTGTCAGCGGCAGCCGGCGCGCTGGCCGTTTCGTTGGCAAAACTCTCCAGCGGTGACAATTCCTGTTGCGCCGCAGCGCTGGTTGGGTTGATGACAGTTTGATCGCTCATAATTTTCTCCTTATTGCTAAATAAAGACCGCAGTTGCTGCAAACGGACTGCGATCCGCTCGGTAATTCGCATCAGGTCCTCCTTAGCGCCGCGGCTGTGGCGCGGTTTGCTGACCGGCCGGCGGCGTGGAGGGCGTTGAGGTATGGCTGGCGCTGCGCGGCGGCTGGGCATCCAGCTTTTTCTGCAGCTCAACCAGCTGGCTGGTCAGTTCGGCGACCTTTGCTTCGCGTCGATCGGAGATCGCCCGGTACTGCTGGCGAATCTCCTCCACGCGCCGGTTGGCGTCGTTATTGACGTAAAGAAACAGAATGGTCATCGCCACACACAGCAGCGATAACAGCATCAGCAGGCCACCCAGCATCAAATGACGGCGGTGGCTTCGCACCAGCAGTTCACTGTTTATCTGCACCATCGCGGTTCTCCTCCAGAGTGGTGATCAATTGATTAATCTGGCTGCGAAACTTATCGCTGTGCTCGGCTTCGGTGGTCGCCAGCAGGATACCGAGTGCGTTCTTGATCAAACGCAGATCGGTCTCCAGCGATGAGATACGCCGCAGGTTTTTGTCGTGACGGATACGCAGTTCATCGTTTTCCTGGCGCATCAGCGCATGGCTCTCCTTGAGAAGCAGCACCTGCTCTTTGTAGCTGGTGATGATCTCGCCTCCCGCGCGATTGCTGGTGACGATAGACGCGATCCCCGCCATCAGGGGTTTCCAGAACACCGCTGCCGCGCCACCGCCAAGCAGCAGTGCGCCTACGCTGGTGACCAAACTACTCTCCATGCCCTACCTCTCTCACCTGGCGAGGGTTAGCCGGACACCCCGCTGACCTCCCTCGCCAGTATCACGGCCAGCGGCATATTTAAGTTTACTTTAAATAATGATTTTAAGTATACTTAAGTCAAGCCTTGAGGAGTTGTCAAGATGATGAAAAAAGAATCTGGTGGTGAGCGCATTCGCCAGCGCCGTAAGGCACTGAAATTAACGCAGCAGGCGCTGGCCAATGGCATTGGCGTGTCGCACGTTGCGGTTTCGCAGTGGGAGAAAGAAGAGACGGTGCCGCGTGGTGAGCATCTGCTGCGGCTGGCGGAGTTGCTGCAGTGTAGCGCGGCGTGGATTATTGATGGCGACGGCCAGCCGTTTGCCAGTACGCACGCTTCCCCCGCTCTCACTGCCGTGCCGCTGGTCACGCTGGTGCAGGCCGCGGACTGGCTGGATGAGCAGCGACTGCAGTGGCAGCAGCAGGCCGTCCGCTTTCTTTACAGTGACGAAGCACTGAGCGACAGTGCGCTGGCGGTAACGCTGGAAGATGACGCCATGAACCCGGCGTATCGCGCCGGCGACCGGTTGATCTTTGATCCGCAACGCGTGCCCCAGCCGGGCGATGTGGTGCTGGCACGGGTAGACGACGTCGCGATGGTGCGAATTATTCGGATGCACGACGAGCAAATTTTCTCGTTACGGCCGCTGAACGAAGATTTTCCCGTGCAGCAGAGTCAGAAAAGTACGCTGGAACTGATTGGCACGCTGGTGGAAATGCGGCGGCGCGGCAGCCGCTGAAGCAGCAAAAAACCCGCCACGCGGCGGGTCAAATCCAACAAAAGACTACGGCAAAAATCACAACGTGTCGGTGAGATGATCGACGACCACCCTTCCCTCGGGATCGGTTTGCGTTATACGGTAACTGACGCGGTAAGAGCGGCGGTTACTCAGTTTATCGAACAGCGCCACGCTGCCCTTGTGCTCACCGTTGGCACCGACAATATGCCATTCGGTGACATCTTCCTGTCCACGGTTGTGCAGGCGTAACAAGCTCTGCTCAACTAAACGATCGCTTTCATCAGTCTTCAAATAATCACGCAACATCTTTATCACCTCCGGTTAACCCGGCTAACGATACGCTTTTCATTTATCCTTTCAATCGAAGTTATTTATCGTTAACCTCGCTGACCAGCGGTTGAGTAAAAATTCCACCTGACGTGCCCTGCCAGCCGCTTCGGTTAAGTGGAATTTAATAAAATAGTTAACGATTACGCGTCTAAGCGCTGGACAGATCCTGCCGTCTGGCTGTTAATGTAAGGCAAAATAACGATAGCGCCGGACAATCTCATGCTGACTACCATCCTTTACCGCAGCCATCTCTATGATCACGTTCCCATCAAAACGCTGGAGGATATGGTTGGCAAAGCCAATAAGAAAAACGAAGTTTCAGATGTCACCGGCATTCTGTTATTTGATGGACGGCATTTCTTCCAGCTGCTTGAAGGACCCGATCAGGCCGTTCAGGGCATTTACGACCGTATCTGCCGCGACGCCCGCCATCACAATCTGGTGGAACTGATGCATGACTTCGCGCCAGCCCGGCGCTTTGGTAACGTCGGAATGGAGCTGTTTGACCTGCGCGAGCACGACAAATCCAGCGTGCTGCAGGCGGTGCTGGATAAAGGCACTTCGCGTTACCAGCTGACCTATGACGACCGTGCACTGCAGTTCCTGCGTACCTTCGTTGAGGCGCGGGAAAAAGAGAACTATTTCGAGATCCCGCCGGCCAATACCTGGGAATTTATTACTGATGCGGAAAGCCAGCGTCAGCTGGAGAGTCTGCACCATTATGTGCAGGATTGCCGGTTTGCGTTTCAGCCGATTGTTGATCCCTTCTCGCGGCGTATTACGGCCTATGAAGCACTGATTCGCACGCCGGACGGCGGTTCACCGCAGGAGTACTTCTCTGCGTTTGGCGGCGATGCGATTTACCACGCCGATATTCAGTCCAAGAGTCTGGCCTTCAACCTGGCGAAAAATCTCGGCCTCGGCGAGCAGACGCTGACCATCAATCTGCTGCCGATGTCGCTGGTCACCGTCCCGAATGCGGTGGATTTCCTGCTACAGGAAATCGCGGCCAACGGTCTGGTACCGGAGCAGATCGTGGTGGAAGTGACGGAGAATGAAATCATCTCGCGTGCTGAAGAATTTACGGCAGAAGTAAGAAAACTTAAGGCGGCCGGTATCAGCCTGGCGCTGGATGACTTTGGTGCCGGGTTTGCGGGGTTGTCGCTGCTGTCTAAATTCCAGCCGGATAAGATCAAAATCGATCGGGAAATCATCAGTGACGTGCACAAAAGCGGCCCAAAACAGGCGATTGTGCATGCCATTATTAAGTGCTGCGCTTCGCTGGAGATCGCGGTGATTGCTGAAGGCGTGGAGAAAGCCGAGGAGTGGATGTGGCTGGAAGCGGTGGGTGTCAGTCAGTTCCAGGGCTATCTGTTTGCCCGTCCGCAGTTTAATGGTTTTCCGGCAGTGGCCTGGCCCGAGATCAAGTAACTGCACACGCTGACCGCCGTAATTACGGCGGTCACAGGCTTAACACTCAGTCTCACGCGCCGGTTCTTCCAGCCGTTCACTCAGCACTACGTACTTCATCATCTCAAAGGTACGCTGCGTCATTGGCACCGCGCTGCACGGGCGAAACCAGCCAAACTGCTTCTGGTACAGCCACACTTCCGGATAGCGCTCGCCATCTTTAATCCAGTAATAACCATCATTCATAGGTTTGCCCAGCGGCCTGAGCCGCGAATCAGACATTCATGCGTGCCCGATAAAGTGATACGCCCTCTGGCGTAATGAGTAACCCTGCTTGCATGAAAGCTTACTCCAGCTAAATACTGTAGCAGAGAATAGAGGCAATTGTGCATTTCACGCTGGGCTTATTCAGGCAGGAAACGAGACGCGAAGAGAATAAATGCCCCTAAGCTAAGGGGCGAAACAAACAGGCAACTAAACGTCCGTGTTTCGGCAATGGAGTGGAGTACGACAGACACAGGTGTCAGGAAGCGATATCGTCAGGCGTGCGCTGAACAATAAGTTCCAGTGCCTGGCGATAAATATCCAGCTGAACCACGTCATGTTCAGACTCTAATCGCTCCAGCAGCGCCAGAATAATATCTTTATTGCTCACACGCAGTTTCACCGCCGCCAGCTGTTTGTAAATCAGCGCGATGACCTCTTTTTCACTGGCATATTCTGAACCCGCGTGCTGGAAATATTCTGACAATTGAGACTCTGCTGACGTCGATGCATTCTGTTTCATAACAAGCCTCATCGGGTAAGCTGCAGTGCAAACTGCAGAGATTAATCGGTTACTCAGGTTAAATTTTTGAATCAGCACAGGTAAAAAAGCAGCCTCTGAAAGTGGAAATCCACAACACCTTCAGAGGCGATGCAAAGCATCATTCGTTACGTGTGACTGACTGCCACAAGCGAGAAGTTATACAAAGATGGAAAACTTGTACAACAATTTAGTTAGCATTTCGTGTGGTCAGAGGAGATTTGCACAATAATTTCGCCATTCTCTTCAACAATAAATCACCATTTTCGCAGGAAAAATCATGCAGTTAACCTGAATAAAATATCAGGCGCTGTGCTAAGCCTCTCTTTCTGCTCAACAAAATTATTTTTACTCCTTGCTGACGCGTGCACTTCTATACAGCCCCCATAAACTTGTACAACTTTGCAAAACTGTACAATTTAGCCGTTCTGCGTGTAGAGTGTGAAAACGATTACGGTCGCCAGAAACGGCCAGCGATCAGCTAAAATTCATCACAACAAAACCCCTGCTGGAGAGAAAGATGAAACAACACGAAACCAACAAGGAGCGTAAAAACGAGGGCGAGGTACACAAGGGTTTACCGGAAGCCGCGCCGCATGCAGGTAATGCTTATGAGGAAGATGATCATCCAGCCCATGATGATGCTCGTGAGCACGGCGAAATCCCGCGTACACGCGATGACAGTCAGGATGACAAAAAAGATCCTTATCAGGATCAGTAAAATACCTTCGATGATATCTGGACCGACCCACCGGATGTTATTTTCGTGGCCGCTGACTGCTGGCGTTAATAAGCGAAGCGGCAACCGAGATTGATCATTGAGTTTAATTAAGACATTATTTTGCGGAAATTAGAGAAGGCGTGCCTTCATTCATTTCTGGAGAGCACTGATGGATACGGGTTTTTACTGGGTAGGCAGCAGCACAACTGAGCCTGAGGTATGGTACTGGGATGCTGGACGCGGTTTTTATCGCCCGATGGAGCCGATACCGCTTTCTCTGCCTCGTTTTAAATCTGCCGGTTTTAAACTTCTCAGTGGCAAACTGATGCCACCGGAAGAGGTGCAATCTGCTTAGGTTTTCGTCTGCAGGTGAGAATATTGTCAGTTACGCTGTTAAGCGCAGCGTAGCTGAACTATATTCCTGTGAGGAGGACATGATAATGCAGGAAGGATTTTATTGGGTGCAGCGCGGCGCAGAACAGCCAGAAGTCTGGTTTTTCTCAACCAGTGGAGAAGGTGCCTGGTTTGAACCCACCAAAAACGATGCCATCAGCAAGCAACGCTTCGCTGAACAGGGCTACAGGACGATCAGCGAAAAACTGTCACTGCCCTGACCCTGACGAAACCGCCTCTCTCAGGCGGTTTTTTATTGCGCGCCGCTAGACCTGCATGCTCATGATCTCGCTGTAGGCATTCACCAGCTTGTTACGCACCTGAATCCCCATCTGCATCGAAATCGACGATTTCTGCAGATCGACCATCACATCATTCAACTGGATGCCCGGTTTACCCAGCTCAAAATCCTGCGCCTGACTGCGCGCAGCGGTCTGGGTGGCGCTGATTTTATCCAGCGCGGCTTTCATGGTGGCACCAAAATCGAGCTGACTGGCGGACTCGGTCGGTTTGCCACTGGCCTGCAGTGACGTCAGCTGCAGCTGCTGCAGTACGCCATCTATTGCCTGAATTGACATTGCCTGTACCTCATAGATGAAGGGTTCTTTTTTTCACGGAGGAAAAGTTAACACACTGTCAATAGGACAAAGGCGCTAAATGACTGCAAAAAACCCGGCTTATCCAGCCATCGAAGTGACACGATTCATCAAATAATGCCAGGCATTAGATTGGAATTTCATTTTTTCCCCTACCCCGTCGGCCAGCTACACGGCATCAACGGGCGGGGATGCGTATCAGGGAGTCAGTTTTGTCACCTACATACACCCGGTCAATTATGTCAGGCAGGAATTGGTCATGAATGCGAGTGCAGCCGCCACACAGGATACAGCAAAGAAAGGCTTTAATGACCTTCTCGCCCGCCTGCGCGCAAATCCGCGTATTCCATTAATCGTTGCTGCCGCGGCCGCTATCGCCGTGGTTCTGGCGCTGGTGCTGTGGGCCAAAGCGCCCGACTATCGCGTTCTCTATAACAACCTCTCTGATGAGGATGGCGGCGCGATTGTTACCCAGCTCACCCAGATGAACATCCCTTACCAGTTCGCTGAAAACGGCGGCGCCCTGATGGTGCCCGCCGATAAAGTGCATGAGCTGCGTCTGCGCCTTGCCCAGCAGGGACTGCCGAAAGGGGGTTCAGTAGGCTTTGAGCTGATGGATAAAGAGAAGTTTGGTATCAGCCAGTTCAGTGAGCAGATTAACTACCAGCGTGCGCTGGAAGGTGAGCTGGCGCGCACCATCGAAACGCTCGGACCGGTAAAGAGCGCGCGCGTTCATCTGGCGATGCCAAAACCGACGCTGTTCGTGCGCGAGCAAAAATCCCCGTCTGCCTCAGTAACGCTGAACCTGCAACCGGGCCGTGCGCTGGATGAAGGCCAGATTCAGGCGATTCAGCACATGGTCTCCAGCAGCGTAGCCGGTCTGCCACCAGGCAATGTAACCGTGGTCGATCAGGCGGGTCGCCTGCTGACGCGCTCCGACAGCGAAGGCCGCGATCTGAACGATGCCCAGCTGAAATACGCCTCCGAAGTGGAAGCACGCTATCAGCAGCGCATTGAAGCCATTCTGAATCCGATTCTCGGTCAGGGTAATGTGCATGCGCAAGTGACCGCGCAGATTAACTTTGACCGCAGCGAGCAGACGGATGAGAAGTATCAGCCGAATGCGAACCCGAATAACACGGCGATTCGCTCACGCCAGACCAGCACCAACGATCAGAACGGCAGCCCGTATCCGGGCGGCGTACCGGGTGCGCTGTCGAATCAGCCTGCGCCGGCCAATACCGCGCCGGTCACCAACCCGCAGCAGCAGAACAATAACAACGCTAACGGTCAGCAGAACAACAACAACGCGCAGAATGCCGGCACCTCGACCAGCACCGCGCAGAACAGCGGCCCGAGCAGCTCCAGCCGCAACGATACGGTGAACTACGAGCTGGATCGCACCATTCGTCACACCAAACTCAACGTCGGTGACGTGCAGCGCCTGTCGGTCGCCGTGGTGGTCAACTACCGCGATGACGGCAAAGGCAAAGCGGTGGCGCTGAACGATCAGCAGATCAAGCAGATTGAAGATCTGACCCGCGAAGCGATGGGCTATTCGCAAACGCGTGGCGACAGCGTCAACGTGGTGAACTCGCAGTTCAACACCACCGAGCCGACTGGCGGCGACCTGCCCTTCTGGCAGCAGCAGTCGTTCTTTGATCAGCTGATGAACGCCGGTCGCTGGCTGCTGGTGGCACTGGTTGCCTTCATCCTCTACCGCAAAATGGTGCGTCCGCAGCTGCTGCGTAAACGTGAAGCCGAGAAAGCCGCCGCCGAAGCCGCCGCTGCCCGTGCTGCCGCGCGTGAGGAAGAAGCCGCTTACAGCGTCCAGATCAATAAAGACGAGCTGGACCAGGAGCGCAAATCTAACAACCGCATGAGCGCCGAGGTGATGAGCCAGCGCATCCGCGATATGTCTGAAAACGATCCGCGCGTTGTGGCGCTGGTTATCCGCGAATGGATGAGTAACGAACTATGAGTCTGACCGGTACTGAAAAGAGCGCCATTCTGATGATGACCATTGGCGAAGAGCGTGCGGCGGAGGTGTTTAAACACCTCAACCAGCGTGAGGTACAGCACCTCAGCGCCGCGATGGCCAGCATGAAACAGATTTCGCACAAGCAGCTGACCGAAGTGCTGCGCGAGTTCGAAACCGATGCCGAACAGTTTGCTGCGCTAAGCCTCAACTCCAACGACTACCTGCGTTCGGTGTTGATCAAGGCGCTGGGTGAAGAGCGCGCCTCCAGCCTGCTGGAAGATATCCTCGAAACGCGCGAAACCACCAGCGGCATGGAAACCCTCAACTTTATGGAACCGCAGGCGGCGGCGGATCTGATCCGCGACGAGCACCCGCAGATTATCGCCACCATTCTGGTGCACCTGAAGCGCGGCCAGGCGGCGGATATTCTGGCGCTGTTCGACGAGCGTCTGCGCCACGATGTGATGCTGCGTATCGCCACCTTCGGCGGTGTACAGCCGGCGGCGCTGGCGGAGCTGACCGAAGTGCTCAACGGCCTGCTGGATGGCACCAACCTCAAGCGCGCGAAGATGGGCGGCGTAAGAACCGCAGCGGAAATCATCAACCTGATGAAAACCCAGCAGGAAGAAGCGGTTATCGAAGCAGTACGCGACTTCGATGGCGAGCTGGCACAGAAGATTATCGACGAGATGTTCCTGTTCGAAAACCTGGTGGAAGTGGACGACCGCAGCATCCAGCGTCTGCTGCAGGAAGTGGAGTCCGAGCAGCTGCTGATTGCCCTGAAAGGCGCCGAGCAGCCGCTGCGCGAGAAATTCCTCAAAAACATGTCGGCGCGTGCCGCCGATATCCTGCGCGACGACCTCGCCAACCGTGGCCCGGTCCGTATGTCCGCGGTGGAGAACGAACAGAAAGCAATCCTGCTTATCGTGCGCCGTCTGGCGGAAGCAGGCGAGATGGTAATTGGTGGTGGCGAGGAAACCTATGTCTGATGCCTTTTCCGCCCGTGCATGGCAGCGCTGGCAGCCTGATGATTTAGGCGCACCGCAGCCGCCCGAACCTGAACTGCTGCTGGCGGACGAGCCGGACAACGACCTCGTGCTGAGCGAGGAAGATGAACAGCAGCAGCAGCTGGAACGTCTGCAGCAGCAGATGCGTAAAGATGCGCAGACGCAGGGCTACAGCGAAGGTTATCAGAAAGGCTTCGCCGAAGCGCAGCAAAACGGCTATGACGCCGGGTTCCAGCAGGGACTGGCCGATGCCCAGCAGCAGCAGGCTCCGTTACAGGCGCGTATGCAGCAGCTGGTCACCGAGTTTCATCACACGCTGGAAGCGCTGGATAGCGTGATTGCGTCGCGCCTGATGCAGCTGGCGCTGGAAGCGGCGCGCACGGTGATTGGCCAGGCGACGCAGGTGGATGGCAGCGCCCTGCTGCGCCAGATCCAGCAGCTGATTCAGCAGGAGCCAATGTTCAGCGGCAAACCGCAGCTGCGCGTGCACCCGGACGATCTGCAGCGCGTTGAGCAGACGCTGGGCCCAACGCTCGATTTACACGGCTGGCGTTTGCTGGCCGACAGTTCGCTGCATCCCGGCGGCTGTAAACTCAGCGCCGAAGACGGCGATCTGGATGCCAGCGTCGCCACGCGCTGGCAGGAGCTGTGCCGTCTGGCGGCACCGGGAGCATTCTGATGACGTCACGCCTTTCGCGCTGGCTGGGCGCGCTCGACAGTTTTGAAGACCGCATCAGTCAGGTGCAGACGGTGCGCCGCTACGGCCGCCTGACGCGCGCCACCGGTCTGGTGCTGGAAGCCACCGGCCTGCAGCTGCCGCTGGGCGCCACCTGCATTATTGAGCGCCACGACAACGGCACAATTACCGAAGTGGAAAGCGAAGTGGTCGGCTTCAACGGCCAGAAACTGTTTCTGATGCCGCTGGAAGAGGTTGATGGCATTCTGCCCGGCGCGCGCGTGTATGCCCGCGTGCACGGCGATCACAGCGGTAAACAGCTGCTGCTGGGGCCGGAGCTACTCGGCCGCGTGCTGGACGGCAGCGGCAAACCTCTGGATGGCCTGCCCGCGCCGGAAACCGGCTACCGCGCGCCGCTGATCACCGCGCCGTTCAACCCGCTGCAGCGTACGCCGATCCACGATGTGCTGGATACCGGCGTGCGGGCGATCAACGCCCTGCTCACCGTGGGCCGCGGCCAGCGTATGGGGCTGTTTGCCGGCTCCGGCGTGGGGAAATCGGTGCTGCTCGGCATGATGGCGCGTTACACCAAAGCCGACGTCATCGTGGTGGGCCTGATTGGTGAACGTGGCCGCGAAGTTAAAGAGTTTATCGAGAACATTCTTGGCGCCGAAGGGCGCGCGCGCTCGGTGGTGATCGCCGCGCCGGCCGACGTTTCGCCGCTGTTGCGTATGCAGGGGGCCGCTTATGCCACGCGCATCGCCGAAGATTTCCGCGATCGCGGTCAGCACGTGCTGCTGATTATGGACTCCCTCACCCGCTACGCCATGGCGCAGCGTGAGATCGCCCTGGCAATCGGCGAGCCGCCGGCCACCAAAGGCTATCCGCCATCGGTGTTCGCGAAGCTGCCGGCGCTGGTAGAACGCGCCGGCAACGGCATTCACGGCGGCGGTTCAATCACCGCGTTCTATACCGTACTGACCGAAGGCGACGACCAGCAGGACCCGATTGCCGACTCGGCACGCGCTATTCTCGACGGCCACATCGTGCTGTCGCGTCGCCTGGCGGAGGCCGGTCACTATCCGGCCATTGATATTGAAGCGTCGATCAGCCGTGCCATGACCTCGCTGATTGATGAAACCCACTATGCGCGCGTGCGCCAGTTCAAGCAGTTGCTCTCCAGCTTTCAGCGTAACCGCGATCTGGTGAGCGTCGGCGCTTATGCCGCAGGCAGCGATCCGATGCTGGACCGGGCCATTAAGCTCTATCCGCAGATGGAAGCTTTCCTGCAGCAGGGCATTTTTGAACGCAGCGATTATGACGATGCCTGTCTGCACCTGCAGGCGATGTTCGGCTAACGCCGCCCGACTTGAGGTAACGCGATGAAGACAGCCAATGCGATTGATACGCTGCGCGACCTGGCGGAGCAGGATCTGGAACAGGCGGTGATCCACCTCGGCGACATGCGTCGCGGTCAGCAGCAGGCCGATCAGCAGCTCAGCATGCTGCTCGATTACCAGGATGAGTACCGTAATAAGCTCAATCAGGATATGTCCGGCGGCATCGCCAGCACGCGCTGGAGCAATTATCACCAGTTTATTCAGACGCTGGAAAAAGCCATCGAACAGCATCGCCAGCAGCTTAATCAGTGGAACCAGCGGCTGGAACAGGCGCTGAGCAACTGGCGTGAAAAGCATAAGAAGCTGAATGCCTATCAGACGCTGATTACCCGCGCGGAAGAGAACGCATTACGACAGGAAAGCCGTCTCGATCAGAAACGGATGGATGAATTTGCCCAACGGGCCGCATTGAGGAAAAGCGAATGAACACGCTGCCAACACTGCTGACACAGCTTGCTAAAACCGGCAAAGCACAACCTTCAGCGGCAGTGGACAATCTGTCCGCTGCTGACAACCTGCCGCAGGGATTTATTACCGAGCTGGGCAACCGCCTGCTGACGCTGGTTAAGCAGCAGGGAAATGGCGCGCAATCCGCTGATCTGGCGGCAGAAATTGACGCGAAAAACGTCACAAAAGCGTCATTAAGCGCCCTGCTGCAGGCACTGGACAAACCAGAGGCGTTAAACGCACTTTTACAGCCGGAAAACACTAAAGCCGGGCTGAAATCAGCCGATGATAATGACAAGCGCGCAGCAAGTTCGTTAACTGCCAGCGACTTACAGAATGTGCAGGCGCTGTTTGCCATGTTGCCAGCGGTGGTTGAAAACCGCAGCAGCCCGCCAGCGGATAACAGCACCGCGCTGGAAACCCGGGGTGAGGCGCGCACCAGCTTAAACGCTGCGTTACTTAACAGTTCGCTGCAAAGTGCGCTGAAAGAGGAACAGGCGAAGCCGGATGGCCAGCAATCTAAAGGCGGAGATGCGCTGACCAGCCTGACCGGTGTCAGCCATAGCCCGGTGCAGAGCGCGGCCGCCAGCGGCACGCCGGCCAGCAACAGCGGTATGACGCTGGATGAGAGTTTTCAGCAGGTGCTGAGCACGCTGAGCAAACCGGAAGAGCGGCGCGAGATGCTCAGCAGCCATGACAGCAGCGCGCCGGCCATCAGCAGCCCGCTGAGCAGTACCAGTCCGCTGGTCAGCACCACGGCCAGCACCAGCACCGCGCCTTCCACGCCGATGCTGAATGCGCAGCTGGGCAGCAACGAGTGGCAGCAGGCGCTGAGCCAGCAGATTGTGATGTTCAGCCGTAACGGCCAGCAGAACGCCGAATTACGTCTGCATCCGGAAGACCTCGGCGCGATACAGATCAGCCTGACGCTAGATAAAGATCAGGCACAGTTAACAATGGTTTCCAGCCACAGCCATGTGAGGGCCGCGCTGGAAGCGGCGCTCCCACAGCTGCGTACGGCGCTGGCGGAGAGCGGCATTAACCTGGGACAGAGTAACGTCAACAGCGACGCCTTCGCACAGGGCCAGAGTTATCAGGGCCAGCAGGAAGGACGTCGCGACGGCCAGTACGGCAGCTTTACCCTCTCCCAGGACAGTGACAACGAGATAACGCCTATTGCCGTCCCGGCAGCCCTCCAGGCGCGCGCGACCGGCAACGGCGCTGTCGATATCTTTGCCTGACAGCGACTAAACGCTGAAGGTAAGCGTAAAACCCGCGTCTTTTCTTCCCATTGTTTGACTTAAGACGCGGGATAATCTGTCCAGGTAAGCCGAGAGGCTTGCCCATAATTCACAGGAAGTAACTGCAAACATGTCTGATAACGCGAAAGCTAAAGGCCGCAAACGTTCATTACTAATTCCGGTGTTACTGATTGTAACGCTGGCCGCTTGCAGCGTGGCAGGCTATGCAGTCTGGCGAATGATGAATAAACACGAGGGTGACAAGCCGGAGGCTGCCAAAGTGGAGCCGCCGCCCGCCCCGGTATTTTTTGCAATGGATACGTTTACGGTTAACCTGGTCAATCCCGACAACGATCCCGATCGCGTGCTGTACGTAGGCTTTACCCTGCGTCTGCCGGATGAGGATACCCGTCGTCGGCTGAATGACTACCTGCCTGAGGTGCGCAGCCGTTTGCTGCTGCTGCTTTCACGTCAGAGCGCCAGCGCGCTGGCAACCGAGCAAGGCAAACAGGCCCTGGTTGAACAGATCAAACAGGTGCTGGCGCCACCGCTGGTAAAAGGTCAACCTGCGCAGGTAGTCAGTGACGTGCTGTTTACCGCCTTCATTTTGAGGTGACTTAATGGGCGATAGCATTCTCTCCCAGGCTGAGATTGACGCGCTGCTCAATGGCGACAGTGACAGTGCGGAAGTAGAGAACAGTTCCAAAGGGGCCGATGGCGATATCCGCCCCTATGATCCCAATACCCAGCGTCGCGTGGTGCGCGAGCGTCTGCAGGCGCTGGAGATCATCAATGAGCGTTTTGCCCGTCATTTCCGTATGGCGCTGTTCAACCTGCTGCGCCGCAGCCCGGATATCAGCGTTGGGGCAATCAAGATTCAGCCGTACCATGAGTTTGCCCGCAACCTGCCGGTGCCAACCAACCTGAACCTGATTCACCTGCAGCCGCTGCGGGGGACTGCGCTGGTGGTGTTCTCGCCGAGCCTGGTGTTTATCGCCGTGGATAACCTGTTTGGCGGCGACGGTCGTTTTCCGACCAAAGTGGAAGGCCGTGAGTTCACCCACACCGAGCAGCGCGTGATTCGTCGCATGCTCAAGCTGGCGCTGGAAGGCTACAGCGACGCATGGAAAGCCATTTATCCGCTGGAAGTGGAATACGTGCGTTCTGAAATGCAGGTGAAGTTCACCAACATCACCACCTCACCGAACGATATCGTGGTCAACACACCGTTCCAGGTGGAGATTGGCAACCTGGTGGGTGAGTTCAATATCTGTATTCCGTTTTCGATGATTGAGCCGCTGCGCGAGCTGCTGGTCAATCCACCGCTGGAGAACTCGCGTCAGGAAGATAACCACTGGCGCGACAATCTGGTGAAACAGGTGCAGCACTCGGAGCTGGAGCTGATTGCCCACTTCGCTGAAACGTCGCTGCGTCTGTCACGTATTTTGCAACTGAAACCTGGTGACGTCCTGCCCATTGAGAAGCCGGACCGCATCATTGCCCACGTCGACGGCGTACCGGTACTGACGAGCCAGTATGGCACGCTCAACGGCCAGTATGCGCTGCGTGTAGAACATCTGATTAACCCGATTTTGAATTCGCTGAATGAGGAACAGCCCAATGAGTGACAGCAAAAAACCGTCCGATGATATCTCTGCGGACGATCTGTGGGCTGAAGCGATGAACGAGCAGGCGGCGACCAGCAGTGCAGCGGAGCCAGGCGATAACGTATTCAAGTCGCTTGAGGCCAGCGCCGCCAGCGGCTCGCTGCAGGACATCGATCTGATCATGGATATCCCGGTCAAACTGACCGTGGAACTGGGCCGTACCAAGATGACCATCAAAGAGCTGCTGCGCCTGACGCAGGGTTCGGTGGTGGCGCTTGACGGCCTGGCCGGCGAGCCGCTGGACATCCTGATCAACGGCTATCTGATCGCGCAGGGTGAAGTGGTGGTGGTGAACGACAAATATGGCGTGCGCATCACCGACATTATTACCCCGTCCGAACGTATGCGTCGTCTGAGCCGCTAATCATGTTAAAAAACGCGCAAACCGTTCAGCCCGCTCACGCCCAGCCGGTGGTGTCTACCAGTTCGGTCGTTGGGCAAGTCAGCAGCGTGCTGGCGGTGATCGTGCTGCTGATTCTGGCCTGCGGCTGGCTGGCAAAACGCCTCGGCTTTGCGCCGAAAGCGGTGAGCGGCCAGGCGCTGAAAGTCAGCGCCAGCGTGCAGGTTGGCCGTCAGGAGCGGGTGGTGATTGTTGATACCGCCGATGCGCGTTTAGTGCTGGGCGTCACCGCTCAGCAGATCACCCATCTGCACTCGCTGCCGCCGCTGCCACCGGAAGCGTCTCTACCTGTCAGCGCGGCGCCGCAGGATTTTCGTCAGCTGTTTCAGAACCTGGTTAAACGTCCCGGAAAACCCCAATGATGCGTCGATTGCTCCCTCTTCTGCCGCTGCTGATGCTGCTGGCACCGGCTGCCCATGCGCAGCTGCCGGGTTTGATCAGCCAGCCGCTGGCCAATGGCGGCCAGAGCTGGTCGCTGCCGGTGCAAACGCTGGTCTTCATTACCTCGCTGACCTTTATTCCGGCGGTGTTGCTGATGATGACCAGTTTCACCCGCATCATTATTGTGTTTGGTCTGCTGCGTAACGCCCTGGGTACGCCGTCCGCGCCGCCGAATCAGGTGATGCTGGGTCTCGCGCTGTTCCTGACCTTCTTTATCATGGCGCCGACCTTCGACAAGATTTACACCGATGCCTATCTGCCGTTCAGCCAGGACAAAATCAGTATGGACGTGGCGATCGACAAAGGTGCCCAGCCGCTGCGTGAGTTCATGCTGCGCCAGACGCGCGAAGCCGACCTGGCCCTGTTCGCCCGTCTCGCCAACAGCGCGCCGATTCAGGGTCCGGAAGCGGTGCCGATGCGCATTCTGCTGCCCGCCTATGTCACCAGTGAGCTGAAAACCGCTTTCCAGATTGGTTTCACCGTCTTTATTCCGTTTCTGATCATCGACCTGGTGGTCGCCAGCGTACTGATGGCGCTGGGAATGATGATGGTGCCGCCGGCCACGATTTCGCTGCCGTTTAAGCTGATGCTGTTCGTGCTGGTGGATGGCTGGCAGCTGCTGGTGGGATCGCTGGCGCAAAGTTTTTACTCCTGAGTGGCTTTCCGCCCTCACCTTTCTCTCGACAGGAGCGCAACATGACACCGGAATCGGTAATGGTAATGGGCCAGGAAGCGATGCGTATCGCCCTGATGATGGCCGCTCCGCTGCTGCTGGTGGCGATGGTGAGCGGTTTGCTGATCAGTATTCTGCAGGCGGCAACGCAGATTAACGAACAAACACTGTCGTTTATCCCGAAAATTCTTGCCGTTGCGGCCACCGCCGTGGTGGCCGGACCGTGGATGCTTAACCTGATGCTGGACTACATCCGTACCCTGTTCAGCAACCTGCCTTATATCATCGGCTAATGGTCACCCTCGACAGCAGCCAGCTGGTGCACTGGGTGGCGCAATTCTTCTGGCCGATGGTGCGTTTGCTGGCGCTGTTTGCCAGCGCGCCGCTGCTGAATGAACGTTCGATTCCAAAACGGGTCAAAATTGGACTGGCGGTAGTCACCACCTGGATTCTGATGCCGCTGCTGCCGCCGGTCGAAGTGACGCTGTTTACCCCGGCCGGTTTCTGGATGCTGGTGCAGCAGCTGCTGATTGGCGTGGGGATTGGTCTGACCATGCAGCTGGCTTTTTCTGCCGTGCGGCTGGCCGGTGAGATGATTGGTCTACAGATGGGTCTCTCTTTTGCCACCCTGCTCGACCCGAACAGCCGGATCAACATGCCGCTGCTGGCCCGTTTTCTCGACATGCTGGCGATGCTGCTGTTCCTGACCTTCAACGGTCACCTGTGGTTGATCTCGTTACTGGTGGACAGTTTTCACACGTTGCCGATTAACGATCAGCCACTCAACGCCAACGCCTTCATGGCGCTGACCAAAGCCGCCAGCTTAATTTTCCTTAATGGCATGATGTTAGCGCTACCCTTAATAATTCTGCTCCTCACGCTAAACCTGGCACTAGGTTTGTTAAACCGCGTTTCACCTCAGCTGTCGGTTTTCGCCATCGGCTTCCCAATCACCTTAACGGTAGGGATCCTGAGTCTGGGTATGATGATGCCGTTGCTTGCACCTTTCTGTGAACATCTGTTCGGTGAAGTCTTTGATTTACTCGCGCAGTTTGTATCAGAACTTTCCCCTGCCCGTTGATTAACGATACTGTTAACCTTCTTATACGATAGTTAAGTAATCAAAAACATTCTGTGCATTTTTCGAACCATATTTTTCAGAAATCAACTGAGGATATTCTGATAAATGCGCATTTATGGTGAAAATTATTCTTATTAAACGGCGCTTCGCGTATTTTAGTCAGACGATTCCTAAGCCGGTTAAGCCGGTGAATCGGTTGATAAAATGCTCAAAGGGCTGTTTTTAAACAAAAAAAATATTACAGCGATTTTTCTTGTCTAAATCCCTTTTTTCCGGCATTGTCAACACTCGCTGAAACGTCACACTTTCGCGATTCAAATGTTTTTAAGAATTGTCCTATCAGATTTGTCTGTGACTTGCGCGATAGTGACAGGGCTCTCAAAACAGAGCGAAAGAAACACATAAACCAAATTCCCGGCGATTCCCACTATCGCGGGGACAAGAGTGACGTGGAAGTAACACAATAAACTTCGCAGAACGGGTCAGGGACGAGTCAAGATGGCGCAGGAATGCATTACGCCAGTCTGCCGAGCAGAATAAAAAAGTGTCTTTGGAAATCTCTCTCGTACCGCAAACGCGTATTCATCGTTGATTTAAACGGATAACAAATTGGTGAGGGTCGCTATAATGCCAACGATTATTATGGATTCATGTAACTACACACGCCTGGGTTTGTCAGACTATATGTCGGCAAAAGGAGTCAAAAAGAAAAATATTACTTCCGTGTCTGACATCGAACAATTGCAACAACGGTGTGAGCAATTAAAACCGGGCGTAGTATTTATTAACGAAGAATGCTTTATTCACGAATCCGATTCCAGCGATCGCATTCGTTCTATTATCATGCAGCATCCGGATACGCTATTCTTTATTTTTATGGCGATCTCGAATATCCATTTTGAGGAATACCTCTACGTTCGTAAGAACCTGATTATTACGTCAAAATCGATAAAAACATCGACACTGGACTCCCTGCTGGGCACCTACCTGCAAAAGAAACTCAATGCCTCACCGCGCATTTCTGCCGGGCTGGATATTCATCCACTGACATTGAGCCAGACTGAATCGAATATGCTGAAAATGTGGATGTCAGGTCATGACACCATTCAGATTTCGGATAAGATGCAAATCAAAGCGAAAACTGTTTCGTCACATAAAGGCAATATTAAACGCAAAATTAAAACGCACAATAAACAGGTTATTTATCATGTGGTGCGCCTGACAGATAATGTTACCTCGGGCATTTATGTCAACGTGCGATAATTTCACCTTACGATAATACGCTTTGTGGTCAAGGCCAGTCCCCGCGACTGGCCTTGATTATTTTTGAGCGTTTTGCGAGCGCGATCCCACTTCCCCGCTAAGCCTTTATCCCCTGCTGCCGATGCTTGTTTTCAGAACCCCTTACCACTATGAGAGCAAGGAAATGAAAACAGCATCGATAGATGAGCAACATAAGCTCAGCATCTGGCAAAACCTACGCCTGATGCCTCTGTTCAGCATGATCTTTGGTGGCATTCTGCTGCTTTTTGCCCTATGCATTGGACTCGCCAGCTACTTTCTGATTCAGAGCAATAATTCCCTCAATGACGCCACCGATGAGATTCAGGTGCGCATGGGCATTTCTAACAGCTCAAACCATCTGCGAACCGCACGCCTTAATGTACTGCAGTCGGGCGCGGCGGCTCGCATCGGTGAAATGGATGGCTATCGTGCCGATCTGGCGCGCACCGAAACACGCATTAAGCAGGCGCGCGAGGGCTTCAAAATTTATATGGATCGCAAAATGAAGACGCCGGCTGACCTGGCGCTCGACGGTCCGCTCACCACCAGCTTCAACGCCTATATTGATAAAGGCCTGAAGCCGATGATCGAGTCGGCGAAACAGGGCAGCTTTGAGGGGATTGTCGCGCAGGAGACCGATGTCACGCGCAAGCTGGATGATGCCTATAATGCCGTGCTGCTGAAGGCGATTAAGATCCGCACCGAGCGTGCCGAAGCGATTAACGCCGAAGCGGCGCATCAGTCGCGCGTCGGTTTTATCGCGATGGCTGCGGCTTTTGCCGCCGCGCTGCTGCTGGTGCTGCTCACCTTCGTGTTCCTGCGCCGCGTGGTGATCAATCCGCTGCGCCTGTCGGTGGGTCGCATTGAGCGCATCGCGCAGGGCGATCTCACCGCCCCCGAGCAGGCCTATGGTCGCAACGAAATTGGCAGCCTGCTGCACAACCTGCAGCTGATGCAGGCGTCGCTGGTGCGCACCGTCGGCACCGTCCGGGAAGGCGCGGTGGCAATTTATCAGGGCTCCAGCGAGATCTCCGCAGGTAATACCGATCTGTCATCACGCACCGAGCAGCAGGCTTCTGCGCTGGAGCAGACTGCCGCCAGCATGGAGCAGCTCACCGCCACGGTGAAGCAGAACGCCGAAAACGCCCATCACGCCAGTCAGCTGGCCGCCGATGCGTCAGGCAAAGCGCGCAGCGGTGGTGAACTGGTGAGCGGCGTGGTGAAAACCATGAATAACATCTCCGGCAGCTCGAAGAAAATCGCCGAGATCACCAACGTCATTAACAGTATCGCCTTCCAGACCAATATCCTGGCGCTGAACGCCGCGGTAGAAGCCGCGCGCGCCGGGGAACAGGGCCGTGGCTTCGCCGTGGTCGCCAGTGAAGTGCGCAATCTGGCGCAGCGCAGTGCGCAGGCAGCGAAAGAGATTGAGTCGCTGATTGCCGAGTCGGTGGATTTGATCAGCAACGGCTCGCATCAGGTCGGTGAAGCCGGCAGCACCATGGGCGAGATTGTCGAAGCGGTGCGCCGCGTTACCGACATTATGGCCGAGATTGCGGCAGCGTCTGATGAGCAGAGCCGTGGCATTCAGCAGGTCAGCCTGGCGGTGACCGAGATGGATAACGTGACGCAGCAGAACGCTTCGCTGGTGGAGGAAGCCTCTTCAGCCGCGGCTTCGCTGGAAGATCAGGCCGGTAAACTGACGCAGGCGGTGGCGGTGTTCCGCCTGAATGATACGCCGGCTTCGCTGGTGGCTGCTGCGCCGCAGTCGGCGCTGAAAGCGCCAGCGCTCGCTCCACGTCCGACGCTGGCTGCAGCGGGCAATGATAACTGGGAGACGTTTTAAGAGGATTGAGGTGGGGTGCGGTATTTTTCCCTCACCCCAGCCCTCTCCCGCTTGCGGGAGAGGGGGCTGTCCGCGCGGCTGTTGAGTAGGTTTTCACACAACGCTTCAGGAACAACTTATTACTAAGCATCGGCGCTGAACGGTTCCCTCTCCCGCGAGCAGGAGCACTGAACGGTTCCCTCTCCCGCGTGCGGGAGAGGGTTAGGGTGAGGGTAATCTAATCGCAAAACCACACTACCCTTCGCCCGCATACGGCTCAACAAACACGCCTTCGGCGTGATCGCTCTCATTAAAGAACCAGATTCCCAGCGGGTAATCCTCCAGCGCTACCAGATACATGGTGCCCTCATTAAAGCCTTCCACAGCCAGCACAGTACCGACGCGACGTGGGCCGCCGTCGGTTTTTACCGTTACCCGGTCATTGACCTTCATTGATTTCTCTCCAGAAACAGTCCTGCGCATAGTGTAACGGAAGATAGTCAGCGCTGCCTGATCGCGCTCAGCGTCGGGCGATTACCCACACCGCATGCACGATGCCGGGGATGTAACCACACAGCGTCAGCAGAATGTTGAGCCAGAAGGCGCCGCCAAAGCCGACCTGTAAAAACACGCCCAGCGGTGGCAACAGAATGGCAATAATGATCCGAATTAAATCCATACTAACTCCCTGATAACCATAATAATCAACCAGCTGTAAGCATAGCTGTTTTACGCCAGAATGGGGAATAGAGCGGGTAAAGAAGTGTCAAAGCCGGGCTTTTCACTTTCTTAACATTTCCCGGAAAGACTTTTGACGCAGCACCCTCGTACACTTGTCAGCACTGCACCAACCCCAAAGGGGCAGTCAACCTAAAAGTAACAAGGATTTTTGCCCGCGCAGCGCGGGCTTTTTTTTGCCCGTTTCCCGTCCACGTCCCTCACCCGCTGTCACCGTCTATACTTGTCAGGAATCCGTTTGCCTCCGGGAGGCTGTCATGGCTACAGCAAAAGAGTACAGCGATAACGTGCAGCGCGAAGTGAACATCGACGTGGACGCGCTGCTGGAAGCGATTCAGAAAAAAACGTCAGGCGAAGTGCAGGAGTTTATGCAGGCTGAAGATGCGCACCGCGTGAAGGTGAATGGCGAAGCGTTTGACTCCTACACCGCACTGGCCGAGGCGTTTGAACTTGATATTCGTGATTTCACCATCACCGAGGTGAACCGCTGAAATCGATTTCAAAAAAAGACCCGGCACGCTGGCCGGGTTGAAAAAAGAATAAATTCGTTACACCAGGAAAATCTTAACACCGCTTCAGAGTACGCCTTAGCTGAAGTAAGACAAGTCTCAATTCTGCACGCAATTCGAACAAATCTGCATAATCATGCACTGCTGTTACCGAAAACATCGCGCTACGGCTGACATTCTGCATGCACAAAACGTGCAGCCGCTTCGGTATCCGGGCGGTGTTTTAAGAATTATCCTGGATAGTGGCCGCGCCGGCGGCAAGGAAAAGTGTGATCGTGATTACGCTATTATACTGATTACACGTCGCTTTACGGATGCCTTTGGGCGTAAGGAGTGTATTGATGATCCCGTTAGATTCCTCCCTGCTGATCGTGACCGATCTCGATGGTTCGCTGCTCGATCATCATGACTATAACTGGCAGGCCGCCAGCGAGTGGCTGGCGCGTCTTAAGCAGCAACAGATTCCGCTGGTGATTTGTTCGAGTAAAACCGCAGCCGAAATTATTCCGCTGCAGAAGCGGCTGGGCATCGCCGGTGCGCCCTTTATCGCGGAAAACGGTGCCCGCGTCGCCTTTGGCGGGGAGGCGCAGATCGCCGAAGAGCCCGGTGCCGATTATCTTGCGCTCTGCGCCACGCTCAGCACCCTGCAGGCGGATTTTCGCTTCACCGGCTTTCATGACTTTAGCGACGCAGAAGTGGCCCGTTTCACCGGCCTGACGTTGACGGAAGCCAGCCAGAGCCGACTGCGCGATGCGTCTGAAGTCATCGTATGGCGCGATGATGAAACGCGGCTCGACGCCTTCCGCGCGGCGCTGGCGCAGCATCAGCTGGCCCTGACGCAGGGCGGACGTTTCTGGCACGTGATGCCGGCGGGCAGCGGTAAAGGCGTGGCGCTGGAACAGTTATTGCAGCAGTTGCAGCAGCAGGAAGGCACGAAGCGCACCACGATTGGTCTGGGCGATGGCCCTAACGATGCGCCGATGCTGGAGCGCGTCGATTATGCCGTGGTGATTAAAGGTTTCAGTAAAAACCCGGTGGTGCTGCAACGCAGCGATCATCATAACGTTTACCACACCGCACACGTTGGCCCTGAGGGCTGGCGCGAAGGTCTGGATTACTTTCTTGCCCAACCTGAATAACGGCAGCTGACCAGAAGGATGAGACGATGAGTGATTTTTACCAGAACGGCGTAATTACCAACTTTCATAATCTCACCCACCGCAGCGTGGAGTCGCTGGAAAAAGAGATGGTGCGCTTTGCGCGCAAGCGCAAAATGGGGCTGATTCTGCCCTCGCTGTTTTCCGAGCTGGAAGGCCCGGCGCTGGATAATATCGTCAATGAACTGGCGAAAGTGCCCTATCTGGAGGAGATTGTGATTGGCCTCGATCGTGCCGATCGCGATCAGTTTCTCTTCGCGCGCGAATTTTTCTCGCGCCTGCCGCAGCGCCACCGCATTTTGTGGAACGATGGCCCGCGGCTGAAAGCGCTGGACGCCGAGCTGGATAAAGAGGGTCTGTCGCCCAGCCAGCCCGGCAAGGGTCGCAACGTGTGGTTCTGCACCGGCTACACGCTGGCCTCCGACCGCTCGCAGTGCGTGGCACTGCATGACTGCGACATCGTGACCTATGAGCGCGGCATGCTGGCACGTCTGCTCTACCCGCTGGCCAACCCGGCGTTTCAGTATGAATTCTGCAAAGGTTTCTATGCGCGCGTTGCGGACGGCAAGCTTAATGGCCGCGTCGGACGTCTGCTGGTGGGCCCGCTGCTGCGCTCGCTGCAGAAAGTCTACGGCCATTCGGAGTATCTCGATTATCTCACCAGTTTCCGCTATCCGCTGTCCGGCGAGTTTGCCATGCGCACCCACGTGCTGAACGGCATCAAAATCCCTGGCGACTGGGGGCTGGAGATTGGCGTGCTGTCAGAGATTTATCGCAATTACACCACGCGGCAGACCTGCCAGGTGGAAATCGCGGACAACTACGACCATAAGCATCAGCCGCTGGCAGAAGAGGACGGCACCGGTGGCCTGAAACGCATGAGTAACGATATCGTGCAGTCGCTACTGCGTAAGCTGGCGACAATGGGCGTGCCGCTCACCAGCGACTCGTTCCGCGTGCTGAAGGCCACCTATTATCGCAACGCGCTCGACATGATGGAGATCTACAACCACGAAGCCACCATGAACGGACTGAAGTTTGATCAGCACATTGAAGAAGCGGCGGTCGAGATGTTCACTCAGGCGATTCTCGACGCCGGCCAGTCGTTCATCGAGCGGCCAAACGAGAAACCGTTTATCCCCAGCTGGAGCCGCGTGCAGTCGGCGTTCCCCGATATCCTGCAGCGCATCTACCAGGCGGTAGAAGAGGATAACGAGGGCAAAGTCTAACCGGCCGCGCACACCCGATTGCGACCGCCGCTTTTCGCCAGATACAGGCGGCGGTCCGCTACCGCCTGCAGGCTCTCTGCATGGTAACTGCCCTGCTCAGTACTGCAGCTGACACCTGCTGACAACGTAACGCTAAAGGTGGTGCTGGCGTTGACCAGAATGGTTTTGGCCGCCAGCCGGCTGCGGATACGCTCCGCCACGCCCTGCGCCTCAGCCAGCGTGGTGTGCGGCAGCACGATACAAAACTCTTCGCCGCCGATGCGTCCGGCTACGTCGTAAGGGCGCAGCGTATGTTTGATGACGCCGGCCACGCGCATCAGCGCCTGATCGCCCGCGTGATGGCCCCAGCTATCATTGACCTTTTTGAAATGATCGATATCGAGCTGGATCACCGCCAGCGGCTGTTGCTGCTGTTCGCAGCGCCGCGCCAGCGCGATAAACTGGTCGAAAAAGGCGCTGCGATTAAGCAGGCGCGTCAGGCCGTCATAATTAGCGCGCCAGGCCAGTCGCGCCGAGAGGTCTTCCAGTCGCCTCACCAGGCGGAAAATCACCTGATGCGCTAGCGCCAGTAACAGCACGAACAGCAGCCACATGCCCAACAGAAACAGCGCTACCCGCCCCAGCTCCTGCGCCAGCCCCTGGCGCAGGCTCTGCACGTTGATTAGCCAGGCATCGACATTTTTTAACTTAACCCAACTGGCCAGCTGACTGCCCAGCCACAGTGTTCCGGCCGGCTGCTGGTGCATCGCCTGCATCAGCTGGCCGCGCTGCGCAGGGCTTAATGCCACATCGTGCGGCGCCGGCAGCCGGGTGATCTCGTTGAGTGCACGATCTTCGAGCACCAGCTTGCCCTGCAGCACGCTGTGACGCGACTGGTGCAGCAATGCATTAATTCGCTGCTGGGTGAAGTCCATCGATAACACGCCGTACCAGTGCTGATGGGCGATCACCGGCGCGCTCACCGTCAGCATCAACCCTTCGTTGAACTCCCCCTGATAGGCTTCAGTCCAGTGCCATCGCGTCTGCGGCGCCCGGCCCGGCTGCTGGTCGCGAAAATAGGGTCGCTGCGTCATGGTGGCGTAACTTTGCGCCAGCTCCTGCGCGTCGCGCGGCGGACGTGAGCTGATGTAATAGCCCGCGCGTGAGGTGTACCAGAAGCGTGAATGAAAGTCCTGCGCCTCATCGCTGAACTGCATGATAAAGCTGAACTCCAGCGCAGCGCGCAGCTCGGGCAGCAGATAAGTATCATCGCGCTGCAGCAGCGCATCACGCTGCAGCCATTCATCGCTGACGCCGTTAATCGGCATACTGCGCAGGTTAGCGATCTGCAACTGCCACACCGGCTGATGGCGCAACTGCTGAAAACGCTGCAGGGCGTGCTGACCATAATCGGCATTCAGCGGGTGCGTCAGCGCGTAGCTGAGCATCCGCTGATAGTAATTAAGCTCGTCCAGACTCTCCTGAAAGCGGCTGTCGAGGCTGCGCTGGATCTCCGACAGCTGGGCGCGCTGCCGCTGCTGATAATTATTTTTTAATTCCAGCGCTTCATGGACGGTGAGAAAAAGTGAAAATAGAAAGACCGCCAGAAAACAGAGATGCACGCGCAGCGCAGGCGTCATGCGGCGTGATGACAGTGGCGAGATTGGCATCAGTAGCCAGGCTCCGGATAACAACGAATTGAAGAAGTGTAGTCAGGCGGGAAAACGGCGTACAGGCAGAGGTCAGGAAAAACGTGAAAAGTGACAATGACATCGGGACGGCGCGCTGACCGTCCCGAGGGACTCAGCTGGCCAGCTGGCGCGCGGCCGACAGATGCGTCAGCTCATCACTGCGGAACGCTTCGCGGCGTACACTGTAGCCATCATACCAACGACACTCTACCATTCCGCTGGCATAGCCGGTCACCACCATGGTGGGTCCGCCCTGTTTGTGCTGAACTTCGTCACTGATTGCAAAGGTCATACCGCGCCCTCCCTTCTCACCGTTGAATGAACGGATTAAGGTATAGCAGCTGTGCGCGTTTTTTGCCTATAGGATATTGCTATTACTGTGACAAATTCGGAATAAGCAGTGAAAAATGCCGTAAATAAACAAAGCCGATAAAAGTTATTATCGGCTTTGAACGATTTTCCCGGGTGGAAAATCAGATTTTGCAACCTTCGCAGTCGGCTTCGTCGCTGATATCCGCCGGCACTTCGCTGGCTTTTTCTGCCGCTTTGGCTTCCGCCTGCTCCAGCTGTGCATCGATATCAAATTCAAACATATCGTCGTTCATCATCGTTCTCCTGACCCGTGATTAGAAATTTCCTGCGCTTTATACCGATTTACCACGCAGCTTCGCAACCAGATTTACCACTAACAGCACAATCGACCCAACGATAAAGCCCAGCACCAGATTCGCACCATTGCTCAGCAGCATGGAAACCACACCCGGGAAGCCGCTGCTGTACTCTTCAATGGCATGATGCAGCGGCGCGATACCGTGCACGATAATGCCGCCGCCCACCAGGAACATCGCGACGGTGCCAACCACCGACAGGATTTTCATCAGCCACGGTGCCAGCGCCAGCAGCGCGCCGCCGGTGGCCTGCGCCAGCGTGGAAGACTTCTCACGCAGCCAGTAGCCGAGATCGTCAATCTTAACGATCATCGCCACAATACCGTACACGCCGATGGTCACCAGAATGGCAATACCGGCGAGGATTAACACCTGATTGAGCAGCGGCGCATCCGACACAATGCCCAGGGTAATCGCCACAATTTCAGCCGACAGAATGAAGTCGGTGCGCACTGCGCCTTTCACCTTATCTTTTTCGAACTGGCGCGGGTCCTGCTGCGCCAGATTATCCAGGCGCTTTTGCCGCGCTTCCGGGCTCTTCTCCGCTTTGTCGTGGTGCAGGCTGTGCAGCACTTTTTCCACTCCTTCAAAGCACAGATAGGCGCCGCCAATCATCAGCAGCGGCGTAATCAGCCAGGGCGCAAATGCGGAGATCAGCAGCGCCAGCGGCACCAGGATCAGTTTGTTGATAAACGAGCCTTTCGCCACGCCCCACACCACCGGGAGCTCACGATTGGCCTTCACGCCTGTCACCTGCTGCGCATTGAGCGACAGGTCATCGCCCAGCACGCCGGCGGTCTTTTTTGCCGCCACTTTGCCCATGACGGAAATGTCGTCGAGCAGCGTGGCAATATCATCCAGAAGAGTCAGTAAGCTGGTTCCTGCCAAAATGTCATTCCTTATTCCGGTTCGTGATCCTGACAACAGGGGCACCGCTCAATCGCCGTCACCGTCATATCGGCGATGCCCGCACAGTCCCATTCGACGCGTAACGTTTTCCCGTGCAGATCGTCGGCGTGCAGATACTTGCTCACCGGACTTTCTGTCATGCCGCTTATCTCCTCGGTGGCCACCAGCGTATCGTCCAGGTAAATGCGTGCCGTGGCATGGGCATTGACCATGCGCTCATCGCGCAGTTGATACAGGCGTCTGACCGTCAGTTTGATGCTGCTCATGGTGGTGTTCCGCGTCCCAGAGAAAACGCTGATCTAAACTGTTATGGCAGCTAAAAGCAATCACCCTGCCTTAATCCGCCCGATAGTGATGCAATCCCTGATGATCGATCTCGCTGCTGTGCGTGGCAGCCAGCAGCCACTCTTCCAGCCGCTCTACCAGCGCCTCATCTTCCAGCCGCAGTTTGCCGCGCAGCGCGCATTCCCAGACGATCAGCACCTTCCAGCCACTTTCCTGCAGCTGCTGCACATAGCGCCGGTCACGCTCCACGTTACTGTTGATTTTGCCGCTCCAGAATTCGGTACGCGTGGCCGGCATTTTGAACAGATAACAGTGGTGACGATGCCAGAAACAGCCGTGCACAAAGATAATGGCTTTGTGCTGCGGCAGCACAAAATCCGGCCGGCCCGGCAGCGCTTTGTCCTGTACACGAAAGCTAAAGCCGCGATCTTTCAGCAGCAGCGCAATACGCTGCTCAATCGCCGTATCCTGATTGCGAATGGCGCGCATATTTTTGCGGCGAATATCATGCGAGTGGACGTCTGCCATGGCGTCTCCTTTTTTCCGGGCTTCTTCAACTTTAGCGCGTTGAGGCGAAAGCGAAAGTTTGTGCAGAGCAGATTGCGAGACGCTGCGCAGCCATCGTTAATTTCCACGCCGCGCCAGGAGTGGTAGCATAGCCGCTTCACTGTTAAGGAAAAACGCATGCTTGCACTCGATCCCGCCGCGACGGCTTCGCCCTCCCCGCACTCCGCTGATGATGACGCCACCGCGTTACTGCTGCAGGTACTGGATATCTACGCGGCCCGCGATCTGGTGGTCATCCTGAGCGAGGCCGGCGGCCGCGACTGGAGTATCACGCAGCTTAACCGTATTCGCGCGGGAAAAAGTGCCACGCCCGCGCTGTCAGCGGCGGAGGTCGCCCGTCTGCAGGCGCTGCTGCCGTCGCGACCGGCGCATTATGACAATCCCCGCTTTCAGTTTATCGATCTGTTTGCCGGCATCGGGGGTATTCGCCGCGGCTTTGAGCAGATTGGTGGCCAGTGCGTATTCACCAGCGAGTGGAATAAAGAAGCGGTGCGCACCTATAAAGCCAATCACTACAGCGATCCCGCCCGGCATCAGTTCAACAGTGATATCCGGCTGATTACCCAGCCGGCCGGTTTGCCGGATGAGCAGGCGATTTATCAGCATATCGATAAGACGATTCCCGACCATCAGGTGCTGCTGGCCGGCTTTCCCTGTCAGCCCTTTTCGCTGGCCGGCGTCAGTAAGAAGAATGCGCTGGGTCGCGCGCACGGTTTTGAATGTGAAGCCCAGGGCACGCTGTTTTTTGATGTGGCGCGCATCCTCGCCGCCAAAAAACCGCCGTTTTTCGTGCTGGAGAATGTGAAGAACCTCAAGAGCCATGATAAAGGCCGCACCTTTGCCATTATTATGGCCACGCTGGATGAGCTGGGTTACGACGTCGCTGACGCGGCTGACGACTCATCGCCGGATGCCAAAGTTGTCGATGCGCGTCACTTCCTGCCACAGCACCGCGAGCGCATCGTGCTGGTGGGGATCCGGCGCGATACCGGCCTGAGCGAGGGTTTTTCGCTGCGCGCGCTGGCGGCGCTCTATCCGCCTGAAGTTCCGCCGCTGCACAGCCTGCTGGAGCCGCAGCCGGCGGCAAAATATACTCTGTCGCCCACGCTGTGGCACTATCTCTACCAGTATGCGAAGAAGCATAAAGCCAAAGGCAACGGTTTTGGCTTTGGCCTGAACGATCCGCGCAATCCGCACTGCTGCGTGCGCACGCTGTCAGCGCGCTACTATAAAGACGGGTCGGAAATCCTGATCGATCGCGGCTGGGATCACGCGCTGGGCGAACAGGATTTTCAGCAGGCCGCAAACATGGCGCGCCGCCCGCGCCGCCTGACGCCGCGTGAATGTGCCCGCCTGATGGGCTTTGAAGCGCCAGGCGAAGCGCGCTTCCGCATTCCGGTCTCCGACACACAAGCCTACAAACAGTTTGGTAACTCGGTGGTGGTGCCGGTGTTCGCCGCCGTAGCGAAACTGCTGCTGCCGCTGATTGAGCAGCACGCGCGCCAGCGCCGCTGAAAACGCAGCCGCGCTTCACGCCCCGGTTTTCCGCCCCGCAATTTGCTTTAGTAACGCGCGATGTGCTGTTTTGCTGCACATCGCGCGCACTGTCACCGGACTGTCACGCATCAAACCAATACTGCGTTTTATTTTTTGCGGAGCTGTTTGATGTCTCTCCTGTCTGTAATCTCCCTGCCGCTGCGGCTGCGACCTCGTTTTAACCTGCGTCTGCCCGTCTGGCTCTCCAGCCTGCGCAGCCAGTTCATGCTGTTTATTGTGCTGTTTTGTCTGCTGCAGTTTGCCGGGGTGCTGTTGCTCAACCAGCACGTGAATCAGACGCAACACTCATTGCAGCAGGCCAGCCAGTTGCGCGAACGGCTGGCCCTGCTGGATAAAGCACGCATTGAGCTACTCACCGCCAGCGACAACAGCCATCGTGCCGGTATTTATCTGATGCAGGACCAGCAGAGCGGTTCGGTCGACAGCTGGAAAAGCCTGGCGGCGGCGGCCACTACCTCATTGCAGCAGGCGCAGCAGCTGTTTGCTGCCTATCAGGCGAAAAACGATAGCCCGCTGGCACAGGGCTTCGTGCTACTGGCCGGCGGGCTGCAGGAGCAGCTGAAAGGGCTGGCAGCCAATGATATCAACGCATTTTTTATGGTGCCGATGCAGGCTTTCCAGCAGCAGTTCAACGATGCCTGGTTTAGCGAAATCGAACAGGCCAATCAGCAGCTCGGCAGCGTCAACCAGCATTCGCTCAGCACGCTCAAGCAGAGCCGCAATCTGGCGCTGGCGATCGCCGCGTTATTGATGGCGCTGCTGCTGCTGGCCGCCGCGCTGCTGATGCGCGGCGTGTTGCTGCCGCTGCGTCACGCCAACGCCCAGCTGGCACAAATCGCGACGGGCGATCTGGTCGCCAGCCCGGCACCGACGCGTCGTCAGTCGCTGGAAACGCGCCAGCTGCTCCTGTCCATCGATACCATGCGTCAGGGTTTGCAGCAGATCGTCAGCGACATCACGACGGTAGCAACCCGGGTGGCGGCCGGCGCTGACGAGATGCAGCAGCATAATCAGCAGGTGATGCAGCAGCATCAGGCGCAAAATGCCAGCTTCCATCATCTGTCGCAGCGGCTGCATCGCGTGTCAGAAGAGGTGGAAAAAGGTGCACACTTCTCGCAACAGGCGACGCACGACGCGCAGTCCGCGGATGCGCTGATGCGTCACTGCGCCCATGAAGTCGACAATATGGAACACCAGATGCAGCAGATCGTCGCGGCCGCCGGCGATATCGCTGGCATCGTCGGCATGCTGGACAGCCTGTCGATGCAGACGCGTCTGCTGTCGCTTAATGCGGCGATAGAATCTGCGCATGCTGGCGCTTACGGGCGCAGTTTTTCGGTCGTCGCCAAAGAGATGGGATTGCTGTCGCAGCAGAGCGGCGCTTCCACGCGGCAGATCGACGGTTTAATCCAGCACACGCAGCAGCACGTGCAGGATGGCTTTGCGAAGGTGCAGGCGCTGGAAGTGCTGTTTGCGCGGATTGGCCAGGCGGTATCGGGCGTAGTCAGCCAGCTGAATGAACTGCAGGATAACAGTACGGCGCAGAGCCATCGCGTGAGCAAAATTGCCCGGGAAGTGGTGGAAATGAGTCTTCAGCTCCAGCAAAACGAAACCCTGACTGATCAGCAGGTGCAGGCAGCGGCGCAGCTGAGTGAACTGTCAGCGCGACTGACGCAGCGCGCGCAGCAGTTCCGCGTTAGCTAAGGTGCAGAAAGAAAAAACCCGTCAGCGACGGGTTTTGGTGTTATTTCTTTTTCTTACTTTTCTTCAGCAGTGCACGCACCTGCTTCAGCTCGGCGGCGCTCAGTTGATCGCCCGCCTCTTCGGTATGCAGGCTGTCGACGACCGGTGGCTCAACGGTATCTAAACTGGCCTGCAGGCGGTTAACGATCTCCTGACTCATGGAGATTTGGTTATCAGCGGCTAACTGTTTAATGTGCTCTTTTAGCGCCGGGTCAATTTTAATGGTTAAGTTAACGGTCTCGGTCATCTTCACACTCCCTCTTGATTTACAACAACGTAGCGGAAGCAGATGAAAGTTAACAGACTGTCATAAAAATTTAATATTGTGCCGGTATGGGACTGAAATCGCGTAACACGGACTCATCAATATCGGTCAGATTGCCCTGCAGTTCGGCGCACAGCTTTGCCATATAGCGGACGAGAAAATCGGCGTTGTGTTCCGCCAGCAGACGGCCGGTTTCCGTCTGCATGGTCTGCGGCAGGCTCAGCAGTTTCTTCTGGAAATGATCCAGCGTCCACTTTACGTCATCCAGTTCACGGTCTTTACCCAGCGGATCGTCGCTGTCGAACAACGGCCGTCCCAGCGCACCCGCGGTATAGAAAACGCGCGCAAGGCCAATCGCGCCTAATGATTCGAGACGATCGGCGTCCTGAACGATCTTCGCTTCTAACGTTTTTGGCGTAATGCGGGCGCTGAAACTGTGGGCCTGCACCGCATGCGCCACGCTGTCCAGCAGCGCTGAGGGGAAATCCGGAAAATCCTGTTGCAGAATGCGGCGCGTCTCTTCCGCCGCGTAAGTCGAAGCCAGATGGCGCTCCGGATGGTTTTTCGGCAGGTTCACCACATCGTGGAAATAGCAGGCGGTCAGCACCACCAGCGGATCGGCATTGGTGTTTTGCATGATGCGGGCCGCGCTCATCCAGACGCGACGCAGGTGCGCGATATCATGGGCTTTATCATCGTGCAGCCAGTTCAGCTGCAGCCAGCTTTCGTAACGGTGTTGCCAATGGGTCAGTGACATCGTGCTTCTCCTGTTATTGCTATTATTTCGCACCGGGTAGGGCTTGCGCCCATCA
The DNA here is from genome assembly GCF_043544755.1 of Pantoea sp. SGAir0184. Classification (NCBI taxonomy): domain Bacteria; kingdom Pseudomonadati; phylum Pseudomonadota; class Gammaproteobacteria; order Enterobacterales; family Erwiniaceae; genus Pantoea; species Pantoea sp. SGAir0184. The sequence continues at coordinate 1,773,064 of NZ_CP028050.1, read as the reverse complement.
TAGCGGCCCGGTGATGACACTTTCTTTACACCCTTCCCGGATGTCCAGCGCAAAAAAATGCGATCCCGATCATGTTATAGCGCTGTTAAAGCCGCTTGCCCAGTTGCGATGCGGTTTTCAGTATTTCCTTAACCTGTTTTAGTTAAGCCACTCTGTTTAATTTCGGTGATGCATTTTCCGCTGGGTGAATTTTCAGCATCGCCAAAGGTCCAGTTTAGCCTGTCGCAACCCCAGCATTAAAACGCCCCTTTGCATAGCGACATAATCTGAAAAGATTCCCATTGCGACCGTTATAACGTACTGTATAGGGGAAATTTACGGCTCTCACCTGTACCCGGAGCCTTCGTCAGCACACTGTTTGCTTATGAGCCATTTTTAATACCGGAAGCGGCAGTTATTGCCCGATAATAAGGCGACAAATTATTAAGCAAATTGATTCAAACCCATTATGCTAATGCTCTCATCCGAGGATACGGATGTTTCGTCGAAGTTCTCCGGGTACGTGATACAACATGAGGTACATAATGAAAGAACGGCCGATTCTTTTTTCCGAACAGCGGGTGCGCGCCCTGCTGGTTGGCCAGCAAACTCAGACCCGGCGCATTATGAAAACTCAGGCGTTTGGCCCGGGACAGGATCATCATGAAGGCGTGCACGCGTTTGATGTCAGCGCTAATCATCTGCATGGCTATAAGCTGATGTCGATGGCGGACATTGGCGCCCAGTGCCCGTTTGGCCAGGTCGGCGATCGCCTGTGGGTGCGTGAAACCTGGCGGGGTCCGATTGTGCCTGAGGCGCAGCTGGCGGAATACGAGCGCGATCCGCTGCCGTTCCGCAATCCGGCATTTTGCCAGTATCGCGCCGACAGCCATGAACTTGGACAACAGGAAGAAAATCAGCAGGTCGCCGAGCAGTTTGGCTGGCAGACCGCCATCCATATGCCGCGCTGGGCCAGCCGCATCGATCTGGAAATCACGGCGGTACGCGCGGAGAAAATTCAGGACATCAGCGAAGACGACATCATGGCGGAAGGCGTGCAGACCGATTCGCACTTCCTCAATAATTTCTTCACTATGAACATGAATTCCGAATCGCCGAAAGAAGCTTACCGCAAGGCGTGGCAGAAGCAGTACGGCGCCACCAGCTGGGAGGTGAATCCCTGGGTTTGGGTCATCGCATTCCAGCGTGTGGAGCGTGAAGGCTAACCGTTTGCCCTCTTCCGCACGGAAGAGGGCGTCGTCTTTTGCGCGATTCAGTGAATCACCAGCTCTTGCCCCCTCGCCGGTGGCACAGCGCCCCCCCTTTCCCACCTTGCCAGTTTGCAATCCCTGTCACAGACAAATCCGCCGCTAACAGGTTGAATAAGCGGCTTTGATTCCACGCTGGCAATTTATCGTCTGCCGCGTCAGGATATGATTTCCGCCCTGCAGAGTGAGTGACGCAATGATCAAATGGCCGTGGCGTGCACAAAAAGATGCTGCCGTGACTGCCCTGCCCTGGCAACAGGCGCTGGGGCAGCCGATCTTTTCTCTGCTGAACAGCGACGAACAGCAGGCGCTGGTAGCGCTGGCGCAACGCTTCCTGCTGCAGAAAAAAATCACCACGCTGCAGGGGCTGGAACTCAGCGAACTGCGTCTGGCTCGCCTGTCGTTGCTGTTTTGCCTGCCGGTATTGAAGCTGGGTCTGGAATGGCTCGACGGCTTCCACGAAGTGCTGATCTACCCGGAGCCGTTCAGCGTTGACGATCGCTGGGAGGACGACAGCGGCCTGGTGCACCACGCGCCGGCCGTGCATGCCGGCCAGAGCTGGACGCAGGGACCGGTGGTGCTGAACGCGCTGGACATCCAGGACTCGTACGATCTCTCTGGTTACAACCTGGTGATCCACGAAGTGGCGCACAAGCTCGACGCGCGCGGCAGCGGTTACACCAGCGGCATCCCGGCCATCGCGCTGCGCGATGTGGCCAGCTGGGAGAAAGATTTACTGCAGACGATGGCCGAGATTGAAGCGGAAGTGGAGCTGGTGGGTGAACAGGCCGCGACCCTCGATCCTTATGCCGCCAGCGATCCGGCGGAATGTTTTGCCGTGCTGTCGGAGTACTTTTTCAGCGCCCCCGACCTGCTCGCCAGCCGTTTTCCGGCCATGTATCGCCACCTTCAGCAGTTTTACCATCAGGATCCGCTGGCGCGGCTGGCGCAGCAGGCACCGGAATCTGCTTAAATCACGATCGCTTTGCCGCTTTGCTAGCCAGTTGAATACAAATGTGTTTTTAGCGGTTGACACCCACAGGGGCTGCCATTAATATTCGCCTCGTTCCAACGATTCCTCTGTAGTTCAGTCGGTAGAACGGCGGACTGTTAATCCGTATGTCACTGGTTCGAGTCCAGTCAGAGGAGCCAGATTTAAAGAAGCCCGCTCAGGGAAACCTGAGCGGGCTTTTTGTTATTGCGTGACGGCTAAACCTCCGTCCAGCCGCGCAGCAGGTTGTGGTACATATTCAGCAGCGACAGCAGCTCTTCGCTGTCACCGTGGCGCGCTTTCAGGCTTTGAATGTTGCGGTCCAGTTCAAACAGCATCGCGCGTTGCTTATCATCGCGCACCATCGACTGAATCCATAAAAACGAGGCGACCCGCGCGCCGCGCGTGACCGGCGTGACGCAGTGCAGGCTGCTGGAGGGATAAAGCACCAGGTCGCCCGCCGGCAGTTTTACGCGGTGCTGACCGTAAGTATCCTCGATCACCAGTTCCCCGCCCTCGTAGCTGTCGGGTTCACACAGAAACAGCGTGGCGGAGAGATCGGTACGCATCCAGCCGGCCGCGCCATTGTGGCGTACCGCACCATCCACGTGAAAACCGTAGGTTTCCCCCTGCTGATAACGGTTGAACAGCGGCGCAGAAAGCGTGCGCGGCAGCGCGGCGGCAAAGAAGAGCGGATGGCTATTCAGTGCCTGAAGCACTGCAGCCTGCAGCCGATCGTAAAGAGGCGTGCCGGTGTCAATCTGCTGGTTATTTTTTACCGTCGCGCCCTGGCTGCCGACCGTCGCCCGTCCGTCAACCCAGTCAGCCTGCTGCAGTTGTGCGGTAAAGTGCGCCAGCTGTTCAGCGTTAAGCACGGCAGGAATGTGATACATCATCGCGGAGTTCTCGCCATTAAGCGTGGAGCGCGAACGCCCCACGGTTGACCATCAGAAATGCACGTTAGCCGTCAACAGGAAAGTACGCGGCTCGCCCGGATGATAGCGGTAGCCACTCTTGTTGATCGATGCCACATAGTTGGTATCAAACAGGTTATACACGTTGAGCTGCAGGTCGAGGTTGTTGTTGACCTTATACCCGAGCTTCGCGTCAGCCACCCAGTAGCCCTCGGTGTGATCCGGCGTGCCCACAGCCCCATCGCTGCCGCGACGCAGGCTGCCAACGTAACGTGCGCCCGCGCCCACCGACAACGCATCAGTGGCCTGATAGTTGGTCCACAGCGTAAAGGCGTGCTTCGGCGTATAGGCCAGCGCAGATGAGCCATCCTGCGCCACGCTGGCACCTTCACGCACCGACGCGTGCTGCATGGTGTAACCGGCAATGATTTCCCAGTCCGGCGTTATGTTGCCGGTTGCTGAGAGTTCATAGCCTTCCACGCGCTTCTTGCCGGTTTGCGAGTAAGTGCCGTCATCATTGGCATCGACCTCATTTTCGATGTCGGTGCGGAACAGCGCGGCGTTCAGCAGCAGTCGCTTGTCCAGCACCTGCCACTTGGTGCCCACTTCGCTGGATTTGGCCTTCTGCGGTTTAAAATCAGTACGGTTGGCGCTGTTGCCGCTGCCACCCGCCGCCAGTGCGAAGCTGCTGCCACCCGGCGGCTGCTGGGAGATGGCGTAGTTCACATACAGGTTGCCCTGTTCGGTCAGACGATAGAGCGCCCCCGCTTTCCAGTTCACCAGATTGCCGGATTTCGCCGTATCCACCGTGGTCACCGGCGTATTACGCGCCACACCCGCCGGACAAGCCAGCGCGCCGCGTCCGGTGCCGCCACAGGCCGTCGCGCTGTCGTACTCGGTATGGTAGTTGTCGAGACGAATGCCGCCGTTCAGCTCAAAGTCAGGGGTAATCGCCAGCGTATCAAATGCATAGATGCCAAACGTATCAGTCTGCCCGTTAGCGTTCGCACCGTTGCGGTCCAGACCGCCAATCGAAATGCTGCTGATGGGATGGTAGATATTCACCGCAGGTGGCGTCAGCGCGTTGACGCCATAGGTGGTCTGGTTTTCACGCGTGAACTCTACGCCCGCACTCACATCATGCCCGACGGAACCGGTGGTAAATTTCGAGGTGATATTGGTCTGGTTGGTGAGAATACGGTTGCTGATATCTTTGGTGTTTGCCAGGCGCGACCAGCGCCAGCTGCCCACATCGTTCGGGTTGGGTGCAGTAATGTTACTGGCTCCCCCCATCACCGCCGTCAGCAGATACTCCTGCTTCACCCGCGACCAGCGCGTGGTGTTGCGCAGCGTGGTGTTATCGCTCAAATCGTGTTCAAAGCGCAGCGTGGCACTGTCGGTGGTCGACTTGTCGAAATCAGAATCGGTGCCGTAGTAGTTGCTGGTGGCGACCTTGCCGGAATTGTTCAGCGCAGCATAGGCGGCAGACGGTGCCGAATAGCCTGGCAGGCCAACGGTCGGAATACCGCCGTCCGGTGTGTTGTTCTGGTGGACGTGCAAATAGTTGACGTACAGCCGCGTTGCGGTGTCCAGCCCCAGCGCCAGCGAAGGCGCGACGCCATAACGCTCGTTCTGGATGTTGTCACGCGCCGCATCATGGGTTTTCTCACCCATCAGGTTAAGGCGAAACGCCGCATTTTCGTTGATTGCCTGGTTGTAATCGAGCGTGCCGCGGCGCATCCACGCGCTGCCGGCGCTGACTGACGCGTCAAGCCCGGTATCCAGCCGCGGTTGTTTGCTGATCATATTGATCGAGCCGGATGGTGCGCTGCGACCATAGTCAGTGCCGGAAGGCCCTTTTATCACTTCCACCTGCTGCGTGTTGAAGGTGTCACGCGTGACGCTGGCGATGTCGCGAATGCCATCCACGTAAATGCTGTTGGAGGTATCGACACCGCGCATGTACACAGCATCGCCGGTGGTTGAGCTGCCGTTTTCCCCGGCATAAAACGCCCCGACGCCCGGCACGTTTTTCAGCGCGTCGGTCAGATTGGTGACGCCCTGATCTTTAATGACCTGATCCGGAATCACCGTCATGGTGCGGGTGGTATCCACCAGCGGACGGGTAAATTTGGGATCGGCCGAGGCATTTGGCGCGTACAGCGACGGCGTGCGCGCTTCAACCACCAGCGTATCATCAGATTTTTTGCCGGAGTTATCGGCACCCAGCGCCGCAGCCGGCGAAATACCAATACAAAGCCCGGTGAACAGGGTCAGCGAATTGAAGCTACCAAACGGCAGCTGGCGATTTTTATCCATGTTAAAAGGTGAGTTTCTTATCGTTGTTAACGCACTCATTGTCTTAACCGCACCTGCCATTCAGGCATGGCACTGAATCAACACGGTTTTCCCAGACAACACCTAAATGATAACGCCAATGGTTATCATTTACTTTTATATTCTTACACGCGCGCTGCCGCTTGGGAATACTTTTCTTTACGTTAAAATTACGAAATCAATACAATTGAACAAACCGGCGGGAGGTTACGGCAATTTTTTCATCAGGCGGGCAAACAGCATAAAAAAACCCGCTCGGCGTGAGCGGGTTTTTAGTCTGGCGTGCACAGTTCATTCCAGTAGCAATAGCGCATGCGCTGGTGGCGGCGGTTATCGTTCATAGTAGCGATACACGGAAGGATGAAACTCCACGCCGTACAGCTGGCTGATCGGGATCAGCAGATCGATATGCTCACCGGGGTCGAATTCGCGCCCGTCAGGGGTGGCGGCTTTGCTGGCTGCCAGACGCGCCAGCCACTGCTGCAGGATCTTCTTCATTGTCAGCTTCTCCATAAAAGGTTAACGCTGACAGTAAACCCCAGCCCGAACGCGGAACCAAACGACAAGTTATGCGTTGGATTACTGCATTTTGCATATCGGGGTGGTAAGGATGGCTGCGCCATGACGGTCACCCTGAAAGTTGCCCCTACGGGCTGGGAGGTCCCCGGCAATGCCGCACGCTGTTTGCCTGATAGTCCCTGTGTCCCCCCGGCTTTCAAAGTCATACCCCGCGAACCACAACCTAAATGAGAAGCAGTGGCGGCCCGGGCGGGCCGCCTGATCTGTCATGCACGCGCCTCTTTCAGCAACTGCTGAATCACCCTCTCCTGCTCTTCATAGTTGCCTTCACCAAACGCGGTGTAGCGCAGCTGTCCGTGTGCATCAAAGATGTAGTGCGCGGGCCAGTACTGATTACCAAAACGGTTCCAGATGCTGTAATTGTTATCCGCCACTACGGTGTAGGGCAGCTGCCAGCGCGTAATCGCGCGCTTCAGCGCCTTTTCATCCCGCTCCCACGGGTACTCCGGCGTGTGCACACCCACAACGACCAGCCCGTCACGTTGATACTTACTGGCCCAGTCGCGCACGTATGGCAGCGTATGCTGGCAGTTAATACAATCCCAGGTCCAGAAATCGACCAGTACCACTTTGCCCTTTAACGTGGCAGGCGTCACCGGCGCCCCGTTCAGCCACGCCGTGCCCCCCTCCAGCGACGGCAAGGCGCTGCTGGTTTGCGGCAGGCTAACCGGCTCCAGGCGCACTTTGGGTGCCGGCGTGGTTAGCCACTGGCTCAGCTGCTGCTCCAGCTTCAGGGCAAAAGCGGGCGCTGCCTGCAGCTGGCTCTGTGAGCCGGTAACAATCACGCCCACCGAGGCAAGCATCAGCACGCCCGCCGCCTGACGCAGCCGCGCACTCATCGCCAGCCCCGGACGCAGTCGCGCCACCAGCGATCGTCCGGCGAAATAGAGCAGCGCCAGCATCAGCGCGGCACCGCTGCCATACGCCAGCAGCAACACGCCAACCGACAGTGGATGATCGCCCACGACGGCCAGGCTGAGGATCGCGCCCAGCACCGGTCCGGCACAGGGCGACCACAGCAGACCGGTTGCCAGGCCCGCCAGCAGCGCGGCGAGCACCCCGCTACGTCGCTGGCTGGCATCGTTGAGGCGGTTACCCAGCGCGACAAACGGCCGGGTGACGCGTTGGGCGATGCGCGTGGAGATTAACGTCAGTGCGGCTATCGCCAGGAACAACAGCGCCAGGTCGCGACCAATGCTGGTGACCTGACTGACCCAGTGGCTGGTAAGCGATACCAGCAGCGCCACCAGCGTGAACATCAGGACCATGCCGCTCAGCAGCGCCAGCAGCTGTCCGCGACGGCCGCGTACGCTGGCAAATACAAAAGGAATAATCGGTAAGGTACAGGGGCTGAGCAGCGTCAGCATCCCGGCGAGAAAAGCGATAAGCAGTGTCATAAAGAACCTCATACGGTGGATAAACGTCTGCGCGTCCGGCAGTTCGTCTATTACATCCACCGCATGTGTTCAGGCTGTGTCGGGGAAACGCCGTTTTGTCGGGTTATGTGTGTAGCGGGCAGGCAGATACATCAGGTTACACATCCTGCTGCTGCAGGATGATGCACGCTTCCAGCCCGCCAGCTGCCCGGTTACGCAACTGCAGGCTGCCCGCCATCTGGCTCACCAGCTGGGTGGCGATCGCCAGGCCGAGCCCGGTCCCGCCGGTGTGGCGATTGCGTGAACTCTCCACGCGGTAGAAGGGCTCCAGCACCGCCTGTAACGCCTCCTCCGGGATGCCAGGCCCGTTATCACGCACCCGAATCTCTACGCTGTCACCCTGGGGCGAACAGAGTTCAACCTCCGCTTCGCCGCCAAACTTGAGCGCATTATCGATCAGGTTGGTCATGATGCGCCGGAGTGCCTGCGGCCGCACGGCGAAGGTGTCATGGCCGGTGCACGGCACAAAGTTCACCGCTTTACCGACATCCTGATAGTCACAGACTACGCTATCCAGCAGCGCGTTGAGGCTGACGCTCTGGCGCTTCTCCTCCAGCACTTCCGATGAGCGTGCATAGGCGATGCCCTCGCGCACCAGACGGCTCATGTTATCGAGATCGCTCAGCAGTTTGTCGCGCAGCTCAGGCTGCTCCGCCATCTCCACCCGCAGCTTCATGCGAGTGATCGGGGTTTGCAGATCGTGGGAGATGGCCGCAAGGATTTGCGCACGCGCTTTAAGGTGATCCTGAATCCGCAGCTGCATAGCGTTAAACGCACGCGCCGCCTGCTGCACTTCATCCGGGCCGTGCTCTGCCATCAGCTGTGCGTGGCTGGCGGCCGGTTTGAGCGCATCCACCGCCTGGGTAAAGCGCACAAACGGTCGCACCACCTGTCGCACCGCCAGCCATGCGCAGCACAGCAGCAGCAGGAGCTGACCCATCAGCACCAGCGGCAGCCAGCGCGCAATCGCCGGCATGCGCGGCCAGAGATCGAGCGTGAGCGGCGCGCCGTCATGCAGCGTCAGATGCACCTGAATATGCTCCCGCGGCCCCGGAATCGCATGAATGCTCATCTGATAGCGCCCGCCAAGCGTCTCCTGCAGTGAGCGTACCGCGTCGCGCGTGCGCCAGCTGGAGGGATACGGCCCCGCTTCGCCCGGCGACAGACTGTAGCGATAGTTGCCGCGCGCCAGCTTCGCCAGCCAGCCCGGACGCTCGTCCGCCGGCAGACGATCGAGGATTGCCACGCTGGTCGCCACATCGTACTCCAGGTTGCCCAGCATCACGCTTTTAGCGCTGCTCATGCGTTCAATCAGCAGGCTTGCCAGCGTGAGAGTATTCGCCAGCAGCAGCCCGCCCAACACGATAATCAGCAGGCGTGACAGCAGCGATCGCGGCCATAGCCTCATTGATGCGCCTCTTTGATCACCACCGTGCTCGCCAGTACGTAACCTTCGCTGCGGACCGTTTTGATGTAGGCCGGTTCACGGGCATCTTCGCGTAACCGCTGGCGCAGCCGGCTAACCAGCAGATCGATCGAGCGTTCAAACAGCTCCGCGTCACGGCCCTGCGTCAGGTTGAGCAGCTGATCGCGATTCAGCACGCGCTGCGGATGGTCGAGAAACACGCGCAGCAGGCGGTACTCTGCGCCACTCAGCGCCACAATCACGCCGTCGCTGTCCAGCAGATGGCGCGCGGAGGTATCCAGCTGCCACTCGCCAAAGGCAATGATGCGGCCGGCCCCGGTAATATGTAAATTCGGCGGCAGCGCACGGGTACGGCGCAGGATCGCTTTGATGCGCGCCAGCAGCTCACGTGCCACAAAGGGTTTGATCAGGTAATCATCCGCCCCCATCTCCAGCCCGAGAATGCGATCGGTCTCTTCGCTGCGGGCAGTAAGCATCAGTACCGGCAGGTTCTGCCGGGGATCGCTGCGCAGCTGACGGCACAGCGTCAGGCCATCGTCCCCCGGCATCATGATATCCAGCACCACCAGATCCACCAGGCTGCTGCTCAGCACGGCGCGCATTTCGCGGCCATTGGCCGCACCGGTGGCGCGGTAACCGGACTTAATCAGATAGTCGGTTATCAGTTCGCGGATATCCCGGTCATCATCCACCACCAGAATGTGATCAACGTGCTCCAAAACAGCCTCCTGTCAGCCACTTATGCAAAAAAGACCGGCACGCGATGGCCGGTCCGGGTCGTGAATTACTCCGCTACAGTGCGGCCGCATCCTCAACGGCTTGCACAAACGCCTGCGGTGCTTCCGCTGGCGGATTGTGTCCGATATTGCCCGTGAAGGTGCGATGCTGGTAGCTGGCGCTGAACCTGGTGCGGTACGTCTCCGGTGCCGGGTGCGGCGCCCCGTTATTATCCCCTTCGATGGTGATGGTGGGGACGCGAATTGTCGGTAACGTGGCTAATGTTTTCTCATAAGCGGCATATTTTTGCTCGCCTTTTTCCAGGCCCAGGCGCCAGCGGTAGTTGCTGATAGTGATCGCCACCTGATCCGCATTATCCAGCGCTTTGGCGCTCTGGTTAAAGGTGGCATCGCTGAATTTCCAGCCGGGCGATGCCTGCTGCCAGATCAGTTTCGCAAAGTCGTGTGTATGGGCAGCATACCCCTGCTGACCGCGCTCAGTGGCGAAATAGAACTGATACCACCACTGCTGTTCGGCCTCTGGCGGCAGCGGTTTTTTACCCAACTGCTGGCTACTGATCAGATAGCCGCTGACTGACACCAGCGATTTTACCCGTTCCGGCCATAGCGCCGCGACGATGTCCGCGGTGCGTGCGCCCCAGTCAAAGCCGCCCAGCACGGCCTGCTTGATATTGAGCGCATCCATCAGCGCCACGACGTCCGCTGCGATTGCCGAAGGCTGGCCGTTACGCGGCGTTTTATCCGACAGGAAACGCGTGCTGCCGAAGCCGCGCAGATACGGCACGATCACCCGATACCCTTTTGCCGCCAGCGCCGGTGCCACCTGAGCATAGCTCTGGATATCGTACGGCCAGCCGTGCAGCAAAATCACCGCCTGGCCGTCACGCGGACCGATGTCCACATAGCCTGTGTTCAGCACGCCCGCGTTGATCTGCTGCACGTGGCTGAAGTCAGCGGCGTAATCGTGTGAGGCCGGGGTGGCGGCAAACGCGGTGCCTGCCGCCGTGAGAACCAGCGTTGCCAACAGAGTCTGACGTAACAGTGTTTTCATAATTTATCTCCGGGTAATCAGTGCGGTGCAATCTGTACGGGCACGTTAAAGGTGATGGTTTTGCTGTCGATCGGTTTATGCGTAGGATCGGCAAGAATAAGGGTGACCTTGTGCGGCCCGACAGGCAGACCGACCAGAATCACCGGCTCACCGCTGGTGTCCGCCCAGTGCCACGGGTTGTCATCCACGATGACGTGAATGTGGCCGATGCGCGGCGTGATTTTCAGCGCTTCCTGGCCAAACACGGGCTCGATGCGCAGATTTTCTGCCCGGTACTGGATAAACACCGCGCCCTTGCGCAGCGGTCCGGCCAGCGGCGCATCCACAATTAATCGCGCAGGCGGCTGGGGATGATCCAGTGGCGCCACGGCCGCCGGGCCGAGCACGTCAGCAGCGCTCAGTCGCTCCGCCCAGGCGCAGGTCGCAGAGGCGCCCATCAGTAACGTTGAAATAAACAGTCGGGTTAACATCGTGGTATCTCCATGCATTCGGTTGATGCGTACAGAAGACCACGGCGATGTATAGCGGATATGTACAGATTGGCGGGTTATGCAACGGCGTGTGTGCTGTGTGGCGGGAGATACAGTGTGATACAAACTGGTGTTTACCCCGCCCGGGGGAAAATCAAAGCAGTCTTTTCACAGGCCCGGGGGCGGGAAAATTAATGAGTTAAGCGGCCCTTCGACGTTGAAATAATTCGTCCGCCTTAATTACGCAGGCGGCGAAATGATATGGCGCGCAAAGCGGCACGCGCGAGAGCTTCGCTCGAATCAATTAACGTCATTTCCTGCCAGATCGCGCTGTGTTTTAGCAAACTCAACTCTGTGCAAGCCAGAATAATGTGCGTAGCACCCTGTTGCTTCCAGCTATTTACGGCGTCCGCTAACTGGCGCATTGATAGTTCAGACACGCTTTTTGTCGCTTTTATCTCGTTAATGCAGCGTGTCACTAGCTGTTGGGTGGATGCAGCTACATTGACGATCTCGGCGTGCTGTTGCGTAAGCGCATCCTGATACAGCCTGCTCTGGTACAACATTTGCGAACCGAGCACAACGACCCGCTTGCCCTGAGGCGCAATATGCTCAAGTGTGGCATCAATAATATTAATAACCGGAATAGCTGCGTCCTTGCTCCAGCGCGACCAAAGGAGGTGAGCGGTATTACAAGGCACAACGGCAACCGTAGCACCCGCAGCAGCGAGTTCTGTAATAGTTGCGTGAATCCAGGGAGAAGGATCACGTTCACCCAGTTGCAAATGACGCCCGCGGCTGGGAATTTTACTATTATTATCAATAATAAGTCGCGGATATTGCCACTCTTTATCTGCCTGAACCAGGCCATACAGCTGCTGGCAAAAATCCAGTGTTGCCCAGGGGGCTACGCCTACGACGCCTAAAACACCTTCATCTGCCGGCCAGCTAACATCGTCATAGAGAGGTGAGATATTAATCATTTTTTTGCTCAAAGTGATAAAGGCGTAATCGGGTTTCAGGATACTTATTAAGCATATGACCTTCAGGGAACATATTTTCACTCCTGGTTAAGCTGAAACCATGTCGCGCAAATAGGTCTTCGTATTGCTCAGCAGTTCGATATGTAGCCGAATACTCTGCTTGCAGATTCGCAGAATAGCGGTTATTGATTTCGAATCTTTCACCGACACCCGTACCATCACGCAATAATATAGTGCTTTCTGGTTTACTGTAAGCACGCAAATTACCTAACAATTTTTCAGCTTGCTCATCATTAAGGTAGATCATCAGGCCAGATATGAAAATGACATCGTACTGCTCTTGGCTACAATAATTCTCGGCAGATGAAAGAATGAAATCGACATTATCAATATTGCGTTTTCTGGCTTCAAGCTTACCCACTTCAATCATTGCAGCTGAAAACTCTACAGCGGTGATTTTTTTTGCGCCCTCATGCTGAAAACGAAAAGCCCACTGCCCGACCCCGGCGCCGAGATCAAGTACCGTTTTCCCTGTCAGGTCAGGCAACCAGGCAAAAACTTTTTGCATCTCTGTGCGAATTTTAATATCGAGAAATTTTGGATCGTTTTCCAGACTTGCTAAACTTTCAAACGATAACTTATTGTAATTATCCGGTCGGCGATCCCAAAAATCCTTCACTTTTTTTGCATCTAACATTTCATTAAGCCTGATTTTAGCGATACGTCCAGCGTTCATTATCAGCAGAAAAATCAACATCACTTTTCGCGACATTCATAATGCGGCTATTGCAGAGGAAGTCATAATTAAAGCGTGTAAATTCATTTACCTCTCCGCCAGGAATAGGTAATAAACGTACACCGAGCGGTTTCGTTAACCGCACCGCGAGTGCAGCCGTATCAAGAATAATCGCGGCAATATCTTCAGGCAGTGTCGAACCTGGCACCGGGAGCATATCTAATCCACAACCACAAACAGTTGACCATGCATTAAGCGTATCAATGCTTAATGCACGACGATTATTGGTACTCGCCAGGGCATCATCTTCCAGTACTGAGAACATGACGCCATTGAAACCCGTTGCGCGAGCACCACTGATTGCGACTGCGCTTTTAATCGCATTCGTCAGAATACTGGTTATAAAGAGTGATCCCTGAACGCCACCAGGACGCGCACCAAGATTTTCAACTAACCTGCCGACAGAAATACTGCCATCCGGAAAAGGCGCCAGCGAGGCATCCAGACCGGCATACTCAAGCCCTGAATCAGACGCCAGCTCATGACCGAATGCATCAATTTCGCGTAAGCGTGCGCAGAGTCGAAGAATAAACTGGTCAGCAAAGTCCGCCAGCAGCATGTTGCCTTCCCGCACCTGCTCACTCAATTCCAAAGCAATATCGGTAGTTTCGAGGGCAAAACTAAACTTCAGTGTCTCACCTTCATGCCGGGAAAAGGGAAAAAACGGGGCATTTGGCGGACAACGCAATGAGGCACCGAGGCGGAAATTATCAAAGCCATTATTACTGCGATGTGCTACCTGCAACATGAAACGGGCAACGTCATGGCTGGCTCGAATATTTATACCCTGCTCATCGGCTACCATCAGATTCAGAAACATACGCGGTTGCCTGAAGAGTAAAGCAAACGCGGCATCTAACCGTCCGTGGTAATTATCGCCATGCGTTAAGTCCAGCGGTAAGCAAAACCAACGAATATCAAGTCTTTCAGCCAACGCATTGATTGAATTTATTCGTGCTGGCAGGGTATAAATCTCATCTTCATCACGCTCATTCAATGGTGGCAGGGTTAAACGTAAGGTTCGCAGTGGCCAACGACGAGACTGGAGTTTATCAATCACTAACGTGCGAAAGTGATGTAAACGTGACTCAGAATGCCCGTCGGAAATAGCGGAGTAAGGCAAGCCCAGCGTAATAGCTCGTATCATTAACCGTGATCCTCCTGCATCAGACGCCAGTAATCTGCCAGCGTATTAATTTCATTAAATGCATGCTCCCCCAGGTCGTGAGCGAAGAGTGCTGTCGTTTTCTGACACGGTAACGTTTGGGCGGCATACAAATTACCATACCGCAGGCATTGCTTATGCCACTGACTCAGGAGTGCCATATCACTGACTTTAAACAGACCCATAGCCTCAGGGTGCTCTGCGGCGCGTATCGGTCCCAGATACGTCTCCTCCACGATGCCCTGGCGATTAACGTCACAATGAATGGAGGTCAGCATGCGATTATGCCGCTGGTGAGTCAAAACGAGATTTCCCTCAGCGTGATCCATTTCATGGATAAGCTGAGGAGAAAAAAACATATCTCCCGAGACAACATACGTGGGGCTATTAATCTGATTCAGGGCCAATCCCAGACTCATTGCATTATTAGTCGTTGCCCAGTTGTCATTGATAACGTAATTCAGATTAGGGTAGGACTCCATAATCTGTAACGCACCAAAGCCAATAACTACGGTAATTTTTTTCCCATGAAAGGCATCAATAGCATAGTCGAGAATCGTTTTCCGCGTTTTGGGATGGCGAATTAAAACTTTATTTTTACCATCCAGTTGCAGGCTTCTGCCGGCGGCCAGAATGATGGCATTTTCAACCATGATAGCCTAACTCCTGCAGCGAAAATTGACATACCGGCATGGGTACAACGAAATCATGCTTTACCGTTTTATAAGGGTAGATGTCATTGATTAATGCACGCCGCGCCACTTCCTGCCAGTCAAATTGATGATTTTCGCGCAACGATCTTAATGGCACCGAGGCGTAATCAAATCGTACGACCGGCACTCTTTTTAGTCCCAGACTGAGCGCGACTTCCATACGGTGCTGGCCGTCCAGTACCAGATTATGGTGTAGATCAAGCGCCAGAGGTTTTACCCATACGCCTTCCTGAATAATTTTATTACGCAACCATTCAACGCGACGTGAACTGAATTTTTCAATATGGCGCAATTTTTGTGGTTCAAAAAACTCTACATTCATTTTAGTGCCTCAAAATTTTCTAATAATAAATGATAATCCGCAACCGCCTGCCGGTAATCGACTTCTTCGTTGAAAGATCTTGCAAACAAATCCGTAATATCTACAGCACGGCAGGGTAAGCAAGAGCGGTGTACAATCCAGGGTGCCATGTAATATTGCTGGGTGCTTTGCTGTAAAAACGTCTGCCGCAGGCGTCGATCTTTTTCCACCTGTTCCGGAGAGACACTTAGCAAGCCGACCATTTTCATCCAGCCATCAAATGCGGAGTCGTAATCGGGCACATAGGCAATTTTCTTTATAGCAGGTTCAGCTTTACTGGCTTCGACAATACCGCCAGTAAGACAAGAGTTGTAATAACCATGGGTGAGCCAAAAACTGTCACTGCCCATTTCAGCTTGCATTAACCGCGGCCATACACGTGGATCCAGCAGAACATCCGTTTCGATAATTGTATAGCCATATTCAGGATGATTAAGCGCGCGGACACCTTTTTCAACGGATAATATGTTAACATCATTTTTATAATTATCATTGTGCGCTAACTTAATATTAGCATCAGCATAATTATCTTTAATCCAGCGTTCTACAACTGATGACTGATGACCGGTAACCAGTACAATTTCACGCTCGCCGCATTTTAACAGCTCAGTCAGCAACGTATCCAGCACTGTGATTTCACCGACCGGCAGCAAGCATTTAGGATAATTTAGGGTCAGATGCCCCATTCTCGTTCCCTGACCAGCAACCAGTAATATTGCGGCGCGTTTAGAAGACATTGTGATGAACTCCAGCGGGCATAAGGGTTTTTTCAATGATTTTTACAATCTCACTGCCTGCGCCCTGCTCTGGCATATGAAGTTCATCACGTAAAACCTGCAGTCGCTTATCACGCATGGGATCCTTGCCTGAAACAAGATTATCAACGAAAGTTTTAATATCTGCGGATTCATTCGCAACGTCATAAGCGTCATAAATAAATTCAGCGCTACTGTTAATACCGAGGCAATTTTCATGAGTCAGGAAAAGGATTGGCTTACGCGAAGGTAAATACTCCAGCAAAAACGATCCTGCATCTGCCATCAGCGCATCTGATTGTGAAAAGGCGTAGCGATAATCTGCAGAAAAATCCCACTCCACATGTGATTTGAGATGAGAGTATTCGCGCAGCATTTGCCAGTTCTGAGCAGTTTCGCTGTGTGTTCCGCGCTCTTTACGAATATCCAGAAATTGTTTAAAAAGCGGATGTGGCCGAATAATCAAATTGACGTCATCACGTTTGATGATATCAAGCATTGCCTGTGTATATAAATTAAACGTAGACCACATCTTTTCATCATCAGGCATGACGAAATGCGGCGCCCATAATAGCGTTGGCTTGCCTTTATTAACTTTGCCATCCGTCTGGACGCCAAAGCGTGATGGATAGTTATCTAGCTTTGGATGTCCGCTAACATAGACGTGATGATTGCCATTTCCGCAATATTTAGCAAACTCATCTTTATGCCGCTGAGAGCGAACGAATACCCACCTGGCAACATTTTGACAGGGAAGATTGTACTGATAAACACGGTTTCTCTCGCCATCACCCATATCTAACCCATAAGGAATATAGGCGATAGAAATATTGCGTCGATTAAGCGTCAAACTTTGCAGTTCATTGGGACGTGCATCATCATAAGGATTTTGTAAAAAAACCACATGGGGCTTACGCGCTGTAATCTCATACTCGTGATACTCGGTATACCGGATACCCTTATCATTTAATAAATCACGCTGTGCAGTGTAATCCGGTGCTTTTGTGCCCCGACTGAAATAGGGCGCAAGGATAATCTGGCAATCAAAATGCGGTTTGGCCTGCATAGCGCGATATACCGACTCAAAGTTAGTCCAGCCGGGGGCCCACTGGAAAAAGATATCCACTTTTATCTTTTCTTCGCCAGGTTGATAGGCTGGCCAGACTATTTCTTCTAATTTTTTAGCGAAATGCGCTCGATAATCAACAGGTTGGTTTTCAATATCACTTTTATCAGCGGCCTGATAGCCCGCATTGGGAAAGATACCCAACCAGCGGTCACGTTTTATCAAACTATTCCAGCGTACATCTAAAGCCCAGCACTGAGGAACGCCACCCGCCAGTAACCCCTGCAAGCTTTCTGCATAATTATCAATGAGAGTGGAATAGTAATCACTGTTCACAATGTAAGCGCAAGCGCACCATGCATATTGCGGCTTAACAATAAAATCCACACTTTTTAACGGCACGACGTTATCATAGTGGGCAGCGAGCAGCGCGACATGCCAGTTGATCTGCTGTAAAGAGGAGAGAAATAGATCAATTCGCTGTTTGGTCTGAATATCATCATGGAAAACCATATCGTCTTCCAGAATCAATACATTTTTCCAGCCGTTTTGCTGAGCCATTTGCAGCACGAGAATATGTGATTTAATACAGCCGATATAGCCTGGCGCTTCTTCAATAGCCTCAAAACGGACAATCTTTTCACGTGGTACGCCAATTGCTTTTAATTGACGAGCGATACGTACCCTGCGATCCTTGCGTTTGTTCAGGTTGATGTATACAACCTTATCTATTGTCTGCCAGTTGACTGCCATCATCTCTACACCCATCGCACTAAGAAAGCTCTCATTTTCAGGACGGCGCAATAAAGACAATTCTTAAGGAAAATAAAAAAATTTTTTAGGTTTACTGGCGAGGGCTCAGCAGGTGATGAGCCGGTGCAGGCAGCTTGTTCGGGCTGCGCCAGCCTGACAGCCATCGATCATCTCACTCGCGCTGAATCATCGCAGCTGGATGTATAACCGCCACGATGAAGGCAAGCTTTTTGTACTGTACTGCTCCGGGCTGCAAGCCTGAAGATTTGTGTAAACGCTGAAGCGGCCCGTATGCGTGGCAAGGCGCACAGTTGTCGCATCACGTTCGAATTCACGAAAGCGCTGAGTTAGGTTGCCAGCGGAAAGGCAGCGGTCAGTCCGAAAATAGCCGTGCGGCTTGAGGCGGGGCCGGGTATGGCAGGCATAGGGTGCGATCTGTTTTTGCTGGCGCAATAACCCGATCACAAAACCCTGTGCCTGTCTTTTTGTGGGGATTCCTCAGCCCTGTGGGCCACTGCTCTTCGCGAGCATTTTGCGGTAATTGTTCAGCCATTTGCCGCTGGTTAAACGCCACCAGAAGCAGATACCGCGCACCGTCCAGTCGAGGAACATGCCGAGCCAGACGCCAGTCACCCCCATGCCCAGCACAATGCCGAGCAGATAACCGGCCACCACGCGCGCGCCCCACATACTGAACATCGATACATACATGGTGTACCGTGCGTCGCGCGCGCCTTTTAGCCCGGCCGGCAGCACCCAGGAGGCGGTCCAGACAGGCATAAAGGCGGCATTCAGCCAGATCAGGTGTTTGGTTACCTCAATCACCTGCGGATCGCGGGTGTAGAATCGCGCCAGCGTGCCCGCCAGCGGCACGGTGATAAACGCCAGCGTGCACAGCCCAATCATCGCCAGCCAGAATACGTGCTTGATCTGCCGCTCCGCCTGCATCACCTGATTTTTCCCTAAGCGCCTGCCGGTGATAATGGTCGACGCCGACCCCAGCGCGTTGCCCGGCAGGTTGATCAGCGTGGCGATGGAGAAGGCAATAAAATTACCGGCGATCTCATTGGTGCCCATGCCAGCGACAAAAATCTGCGTCAGCAGTTTACCGCCGTTGAACAACACAGATTCGATACTGGCCGGTACGCCAATCCCCAGCACTTCCATCAGGATGTTACGATCCCAGCGGCGGAAATAGCTGGCCAGCGTGATTTTCAGTGCCGGGCTGATGCCGCGATATAGCACGTAAATAGCCGCAGCGGCACCGATATAGCGTGAAATGGTTAATCCCAGCCCGGCACCGACAAATCCCATCCCTTCCCAGCCGAGCGCACCGTAGATCAGCACGCTACTGATGATGATATTCAGGATATTCATGCCGCCGTTGATCAGCATCGGAATTTTGGTGTTGCCGGCACCGCGCAACGCGCCGCTGCCTATCAGCGCAATCGCCGCCGCCGGATAGCTCCACGCGGAGGTTTGCAGATAGCTGAGCGCCAGTTCTTTTACCTGCGGCTCGGCGTTACCGGCGATCACGTCCACGATCAGATGCCCCCAGAACTCGATGGCGATCACCAGCACAAACGCCAGCACCGTCATCAGGCCCAGCGACTGCCGCGTCGCCGCACGCGCCCGCTTACCGTTGCGTTTGGCCAGGCTGAACGCCACCACCACCGTGGTACCGAGATCGATAGCGGCAAAAAAGGAGATGATCACCATGTTGAAGCTGTCGGCCAGCCCGACGCCTGCCATCGCCTCTTTGCCCAGCCAGCTCACCAGAAAGGTACTGAGAACCCCCATCAGCATCACGCACAGGTTCTCAATAAAGATGGGCACCGCCAGTGGGGTGATTTCACGCCACAACAGCGTGCGATAAGCACGGCGTTTGGGATACCACGCCGTGTTTCTGATCGCCCGCATTACTGCTACGCCAGGATTTTGCAAGGGAGTACCAAATCACTTTGGTTAAGAAGTAGAGTAATAATGATGATAGGCTGCTAACGATTATGCAAAGTGTTTCCCGTCACCATTTAATCATTATTACAAACTTTTTGCTGACTCCCCGCCCGCGCCGACGCTGCCGCCCAGATAGGCGCTGCGCACCTCTTCGTTGTGCAACAGTTCGCTACCGCTGCCGCTCAGACGAATTTCGCCATTGACCATCACATAACCGCGATCCGCCAGTTGCAGCGCGTGGCGCGCGTTCTGCTCCACCAGAAACAGCGTCATGCCCTGCTGCGTCAGCTCGCGCAGGATGCTGAAAATCTGCTTTACCACCAGCGGGGCCAGCCCGAGGCTGGGTTCATCCAGCAGCAGCAGACGCGGCCGGCTCATCAGCGCTCGGGCGATCGCCAGCATTTGCTGCTCGCCGCCGGAGAGTGTCATTGCCCGCTGTTTTCGCCGCTCCAGCAGGCGTGGAAACAGCGTGTACATGCGTTCTTTATCCTGCTTCATGTAGCGCTCGCCGATGGCGATGGTGCCCATCAGCAGGTTCTCTTCCACCGTCATATCCGGAAAGATGCGCCGTCCTTCCGGCGCCTGGGCAATACCGCTGGCGGCGATAAAATGGGTCGACCGCTGGCTAATGGGCTCTCCGCGCAGGCGAATTTCACCGCTGGCAATGCGCGGCTGACCAAAAATAGACATCAGCAGCGTGGATTTTCCTGCACCGTTGGCCCCAATCAGCGCCACGGTTTCCCCTTCCGCCACGGTCAGCGACACCTGCTTCAGCGCCTGCACCGGGCCGTAAAACACATCCACCTGTTCAAACGCCAGCATTGCTTCAGCCATGCTCGCTCTCCTCTTCCGCGCCGAGATAAGCGGCGATCACCTTCGCATCGTGTCGAATCTGCTGCGGCGTGCCCTGGGCGATCACGTCACCGTGATCCAGCACGACGATGTGATCGGAAATGCGCATCACCATCGGCATATCGTGTTCAATCAACAGCACGCTGATGCGATGATCGGCGCGCAGCTGGTGCAGAATCTGGCTCAGCGCCTCGGTTTCGACCGGATTAAGCCCCGCTGCGGGCTCATCCAGGCAGATCAGTTCCGGCCGGGTGCACATGGCGCGCGCAATCTCCAGCCGGCGCTGCTGGCCGTAAGAGAGCGTACCGGCCAGCCGGTTGGCACTGCTGACCAGATCAACACGCTCCAGCCAGTAAAAAGCGCGATCGAGCGCGCGACTCTCCGCTGCCCGATAGCCGCGGGTATTGAGGATGCCGGCCAGCAGCTGACGGTTGACCTGCATATGCTGCGCCACCAGCAGGTTTTCCACCACCGACATCTCGCGAAACAGGCGTATGTTCTGAAAGGTACGCGCCAGACCGGCGCGGTTGACCAGATGTGCGCCGCCAAACATCTTGTACCAGATGCGCGAGCCCAGCCGCGCCGGCCGCAGCCAGTCACCCGGCTGAATCTTCTGGCCCAGCACCTGAATCACATCGGTGCTGCGCTGATGGGCATTGAGCACAATGCGCCCGCCGCTGGCGCGATAAAATCCCGTCAGGCAGTTAAATACCGTGGTTTTGCCCGCGCCGTTGGGGCCAATCAGCGCGGTGACCGAGCCGCGCTCCACGCGCAGGCTGACATCATTCAGCGCTTTGATGCCGCCAAAGCGCATCATCAGGTTATCCACCTGCAGGATGGCATCACTCATGGCGTACTCCTTTTCTCAGCGGCACCCCGACGCGTGCGGTGCGCACCAGGCCGCGCGGACGCCAGATCATCATCAGCACCATCAACATGCCAAACAGCAGCACGCGGTACTCGGCAAAGCTGCGCAGCAGCTCGGGCGCCACCGTCAGCACAAACGCGGCCAGCACCACGCCGAGCGTCGAGCCCATCCCGCCCAGCACCACGATGGCCAGAATAAGCGCGGACTCAAAAAAGGTAAACGAGGTGGGATTAACGAACCCCTGATAGCTGGCGAAAAATACCCCGGCAATACCGGCGGTTGAGGCACCGAGCATGAAGGCCGACAGCTTCACCAGCACGTGATTCAGCCCCATAGCGCGACAGGCGATTTCATCTTCACGCAAAGCTTCCCACGCCCGGCCAATCGGCATGCGCGTCAGCCGGTGCTTGATAAACAGCACCAGCAGCACCACCAGCACCAGCACGACGTAGATAAAGATGAACTTCATGTTGGGGTTGTAATCGAGATGCAGAAACTGGTGGTACGGTATGCCGCCCTCTTTTGCCCGGCGGGCGAATTCAAGGCCGAGAAAGGTCGGTGACGGCACCGAGACGCCGTTCGGCCCCCCGGTGAACGACAACCAGTTATTCAGCACCAGCCGGATAATTTCACCGAAGCCGAGCGTGACGATAGCCAGATAGTCACCGTGCATGCGCAGCACCGGAAAGCCCAGCAGCGCACCGGCCAATGCCGCCAGCAGCGCAGCGATGGGGATCATGCTCCAGAAACCCAGCCCGAGATACTGATAGCCCAGCGCCAGCCCGTAGGCACCAATGGCGTAAAATGCCACATAGCCCAGATCGAGCAGCCCGGCGAGGCCGACCACGATATTGAGCCCGAGTCCCAGCAGCACATAGATCAGCCCGAGAATCGCCACCGTCAGCAGATACTTGCTGGAGAGAAACGGAAACGCCAGGGCCACAACCAGCAGCAGCGGTATTATCCAGCGCAGGCGCGAGCGGTACCCGGGTTCACGCACGTATACGCCGTCATCGTTGCCCTCAAACTTGCGCAGAAAACGGCGCCCCACGGCGGTATGCAGAAACAGCCCCAGCAGCAAACGTCCTGCCATCACCACCGCCACCAGCAGCGCCACGCGCAGCGGCGACAGCGTAAAACTGTAGCCGCTGAGCACCACGCCCACTACCGGGCCGAACACCACCAGCGCGACGGCACCGGCCAGCAGCGTGTCGAGCAGCACCTGACGGATGCCGCTTGTTTGCGTCATTGCCTTCATTCTGGCTTCCTCACACTTTGGCGACCAGCGGCCGGCCCAGCAGTCCCTGCGGACGGAAGATTAAAATCACCACCAGCAGCGAAAACGAGAACACATCTTTGTAATCGGAGTTCACCAGCCCGGCGAACTGCGCCTCGGCCACGCCCAGCAGCAAACCGCCCAGCATCGCGCCGGGCAGCGAACCGATGCCCCCCAGCACCGCCGCGGTGAAGGCTTTGATGCCGATAATGAAGCCGGCGTAGAAATCAAACGTGCCGTAGTTCATGGTAACCAGCACCCCGGCCAGCCCGGCCATCGCCGCGCCGATGACAAACACCAGCGAAATCACCCGGTCGGTATTGATACCGAGAATCGACGCCATGCGCCGATCCTGCTGGACCGCACGGCAGATACGGCCCAGTTTGGTGTACTGGATAATCCAGGTCAGCAGCGCCATCCCGCACAGCGCCGCCACCAGGATAAATACTTTGGTCCAGGTGATTTGCACCACGCCGCCGTCGATCTCCATACGCAGCACGCCACTGAGCAAGGTGGGAATGCCCTGCTGATTCGGTCCCTGACTGAGCTGCACATAGTTTTGCAGAATCAGCGACATACCAATGGCAGAGATCAGCGGTGCCAGTCGGGTGGAATTGCGCAGCGGGCGATAGGCAATGCGCTCAATGGCCCAGCCGTAAGCGGCGGTGACCACGATGGTGAACAACAGCGTGCCAAAGATCAGCAGTGGAAAGGAGTGAATGCCAAAGTAGCTGAGCAGCGCCAGCCCGATCGCACACAGATAAGCAGAGATCATGTACACCTCGCCGTGGGCGAAGTTGATCATGCCGATAATGCCGTAAACCATGGTGTAGCCGATGGCGATCAGCCCGTAGACCGCGCCCAGCGTCAGGCCGTTAATCAGCTGCTGTATAAAAAAGGCGTCCATATTGTCTCTCGCAGGTGGAAGGCGTGCACAGGTCACGCTCAGATGCGAACGGCCCCGCTGCGCGCGGGGCCGCAGAGCGAATTACAGCTGGTGATATTTGCCTTTGTCATCCCACTGATAGACCACGTAATCCGAGACTTTAAGGTCGCCTTTTTCGTCCCACGCCTTCTTGCCCATCACGGTGTCAACGCTGTTGGCCTTCAGCCAGTCGCTGGCTTTGGCATTGTCTTTACCTGCCGCTTTGTAGGCGGCGGCCAGAGCCTGAATGGAGGCGTAGGCGTACAGCGTATACCCTTCCGGCTCAAAACCGCTGGCGCGGAATTTTTCAATCACCGCTTTGCCATCCGCGATGGTGCGCGGGTCATTGCCGAAGGTCATGTACACGCCTTTGGTGAACTGCGGACCGCCGGCGGCAGTCACCAGTTCTTCCGTCACGATGCAGTCGCCGGAGAAGAAAGCCGCATTGACGCCCTGCTCACGCATCTGCCGCACCAGCGGACCCGCCTCCGGATGGCAGCCACCGAAATAGACCACATCCGGTTTCACCGCGCCGATTTTGGTGACCAGCGCGTTGAAGTCTTTTTCACCGCGCGACAGCCCCTCATACAGCACCTCTTTGACGCCGCGTTTCTCCAGCGCCGCTTTGGTGGCATCCGCCAGCCCCTGACCGTAAGTATCTTTATCGTGGATTACCGCCACTTTCTTCGCTTTCAGCGTATCGAGAATATAGTTCGCGGCGATACTTCCCTGCTGGTCATCACGCCCGCACATGCGGAACAGGGTTTTCATGCCGCGCTCGGTGATTTGTGGATTGGTTGAACCGGGCGTAATCGCCAGTACGCCCGCCTCGTCGTACACCTCTGAGGCTGGCATGGTCGAGGACGAGCAGAAATGGCCCACCACCGCCATCACTTTGTCCTGATCCACCAGCCGGTTGGCAACGGCCACCGCCTGCTTGGGTTCGCAGGCGTCATCGCCCTGCACCAGCACAATTTTTTCACCGTTTATGCCGCCCGCCGCGTTAATGTCCGCCGCGGCCTGGCTGGCGCCCTTCCAGTATTGTGTACCGTACGTAGCATTCGGTCCGGTAAACGGACCGGCCACGCCGATCTTTATGTCAGCCTGCGCGTAGAACGCCATGCTTAAACAACCTGCCATCACCACCTTCAATGGGTGTTTTATGAATTTCAAAGACATGCTTTCAATCCTCAACGGGTCAGGAACGGAGCCATACCACGGCCTGGGAGAAATCAATCTGAAACACTTCGAGAGCAGTGTGGTCAGCGCGACCACGGTTGAAATTTAAGCAAAAAGCTCGCCAGAGAAGACAATCGGTGACAATTTTTTGCAGCGGCATCGCAGCCGGGCGGAAAACGTGCGATGTGGCCTCCCTGCACCTGATAAACATAGCCAGCCTTTTGCCGCCTACCAGCACCGTGATGGTGCAGAATGCGTTCGATCACAGATTCTTCATCGTGATGAGAAGTTTATCCGCTATGCTCTGGTCAAATCGGTCCAACTTGCTGAAGGAGAATCTATGAATACGCAACGGAACGGATTGACCACTGAACAGGCGCTGGATCAACTGGAGCGTCTGTATGACGACGCGGTTGAAGCGCTGCGCAACGCCATTCGCACGTTCACTGCCAGCGGCACATTGCCGGACGCCGGACTGCGCCAGCAGGGGCTGTTTGTCTATCCGGAGCTGCGCATCACCTGGCAGGGTGAAGGCCCGCAGCAAAATCGCACCCGCGCCTGGGGACGTTTTACCCACACCGGCCGCTACAGCACGACCATCACGCGCCCGGCGCTGCTGCGTCACTATCTCAGCGAACAGCTGCAGATGATCGAAAAAGAGTACGACGTGCTGATTGAGGTGGGTCCGTCACAGCAGGAAATCCCTTATCCCTATGTGATTGATGGCTCCGACCTGTCGCTGGACCGCTCCATGAGCGCCAGTATTGCGCGCCATTTCCCGACGACCGAGCTGTCGCAGATTGGCGATGAAACCGCTGATGGCCTGTTCAACGCCGACGCGCTGTTCCCGCTGTCGCATTTTGACGCGCTACGCACCGATTTCTCCCTGGCGCGCCTGCGTCACTACACCGGCACCGCGGTAGAACACTTCCAGCCGTTTGTGCTGTTCACCAACTACACGCGCTACGTCGATGAGTTCGTGCGCTGGGCGATTGAGCAGGTGCAGGACCCCAGCACGCCGTACGACAGTCTCGCCTGCGCCGGCGACGTGGTGATCACGGCGGAAACGCAGGACCCAACGGCGATGATGTCGGATCTGGCGTGGAAGAAGCATCAGATGCCCGCCTGGCATTTAACCTCGCCCAATCGTCGCGGCATCACGCTGGTGAATATTGGCGTCGGTCCGTCGAACGCCAAAACCATCTGCGACCACCTCGCGGTGGTGCGTCCACATGCGTGGCTGATGATTGGTCACTGCGGTGGCCTGCGTGAAAGCCAGAGCATCGGCGATTACGTGCTGGCACACGCCTATCTGCGTGACGACCACGTGCTGGACAGCGTACTACCGCCGGATATCCCGATCCCGAGCATTGCGGAGGTGCAGCGTGCCCTGTACGACGCCACCAAAGCGGTCAGCGGTATGCCCGGCGAAGAGGTGAAGCAGCGCCTGCGCACCGGTACGGTCGTCACCACAGACGACCGCAACTGGGAGCTGCGCTACTCCGCATCTGCGTTACGCTTCAACCTGAGTCGCGCGGTGGCGGTGGATATGGAGAGCGCCACCATTGCCGCACAGGGCTATCGTTTCCGCGTACCGTATGGCACCCTGCTGTGCGTCTCGGATAAACCGCTGCACGGTGAGATCAAGCTGCCCGGCCAGGCCAATCGTTTCTATGAGGGCGCGATCTCGGAACATCTGCAGATTGGCATCTGCGCGGTTGAGCTGCTGCGCGCCGAGGGTGACAAACTGCACTCCAGAAAACTACGTACCTTCAACGAACCGCCCTTCCGCTAAATCCGCTGTTCCGGCCCATGGACGGGCCGGATTTCTGCTGGCAACCTTAAATTTTCAGCACCGCCACTTTTACAAACCATGCCAGTACGGCGAGGATAGCCGGCAACATGAGGGTCCAGATCAGTCTGCCATTTAACCGTTCGAACTTTTTATCGATACGCTTCTCCACCTGACCGATCTCATTCATCAGTTGATTGCACATCAGCCCCTGTTCGGTACGCACGCGTTCCACGTCCGCTCTGGTGGCAAAATTTTCAAAACGCGCGGTCAGGACCGCGACATCCTGCTGTAACAGCTGAGTGGTGTTCGCCAGCTGTTCTACGTGTTGGGTTAATCGTACCATTAGCGGTGCTCCCTGATTTCTTAACGCCAGAAGGCGAGGCGGCAACCGATGCGACAGCGTGCAAACGGGATAATCCATTATCTTGTCCTTCTTCAGCAACCTTGTGTCATCGCCTCACTACACCGCTATTTAAGCAGAGCGGCAGCGATTAAACATTCCACGATCCCGCCACTGCAGGCAAAAAATTTGCGCATGGCAGAATTTACGGAGAGACAGTAAACAACAGGCCTGAAAGAGAAAAGTGGGGACGGGCAGGAATTGCGAGACATCACGCAAACAATCCTTGCGCAAATGTAACAACTTACACGGAAGCCCGGGCGGGCTTCCGTAACACAGCATCAGGCACTCAGCCAGCCGAGTTTAATCACAAACAGAATCGACAGAATCACCAGCGCCGCATTGACCTCTTTGGTGCGGCCACTCAGCAGTTTCACCACCGTCCAGGTAATAAAACCAAAGGCGATACCGTTGGCGATTGAGTAAGTCAGCGGCATGGTCAGCGCGGTCACGGTGACCGGTGCAGCCGTGGTGACATCTTTCCAGTCAATTTCTGCCAGACCGGAGGCCATCAGCACCGCGACGAACAGCAGCGCTGGCGCCGTGGCGTAGACCGGCACGCTACCCGCCAGTGGCGAGAAGAACAGGCTGAGCAGGAACAGAATGGCGACCACAATCGCCGTCAGACCGGTACGACCGCCGGCGCTGACGCCCGCAGCGGACTCCACATAGCTGGTGGTGGTTGAGGTACCCAGCAGTGAACCGAACAGCGCAGCGGCGCTATCGGCGATCAGCGCACGGCCCATTTTCGGCACGTTGCCCTGCTCATCGGCCAGACCGGCGCGTTTCGTCACGCCCAGCAGCGTGCCGGTGTTATCAAACACGTCGACAAACAGGAACGCAAAGATCACGCTCACCAGGCCAACGTTGAACGCGCCGGCGATATCCAGCTGCATAAAGGTCGGCGCAATCGACGGCGGCGCAGAGAACACGCCCGCGAACGGCGTCAGGCCAATGCCCATCGAGATAAAGGTAACAACCAGAATGCCGATCAGTACGGCGCCGGTCACGCGACGCGCTTCCAGCACCACAATGATAAAGAAGCCCAGCAGCGCCAGCAGCGGACCCGGTTTGGTCAGGTCGCCCAGACCGACCAGCGTAGCCGGGTTATCCACCACGATGCCCGCTCCTTCCAGCGCAATCAGTGCGAGGAACAGGCCAATGCCTGCCGCAATCCCGGCACGCAGCGGCAGCGGAATGCTGGCAATAATCCATTCGCGAATTTTAAAAATCGACAGCGCAAAGAAGATCACCGCCGAGAGGAACACCGCACCCAGCGCGATCTGCCAGGTGTAGCCCATATGCAGCACCACGGTGTAGGTGAAGAAGGCGTTCAGGCCCATGCCCGGTGCCAGCGCGATCGGATAGTTGGCGATCAGGCCCATCAGAATCGAACCGATGGCCGCGGCCAGACAGGTGGCAACAAACACCGAGCCTTTATCCATACCGGTCGCCCCGAGGATGCTGGGATTCACAAACAGGATGTAGGCCATTGCCAGAAAGGTCGTGATACCGGCAATGATTTCGGTGCGCACCGTGGTGTGGTGAGCTTTTAACTTAAAAAGTTTTTCTAACATCATCATCTCTCATCAGCGGAGACGGCCCGCAGGCCTGCTCTCTCTTGCCAAGGCGTTTTCCCGCTATTCCGCGCGTGGTGGCTAAGCTGACGCGGAAAAAGTGAGGAAAATTATTTTTTTATGCCGGCGTTTTGCCACCGCTGGCAGCAGAACGTCGTGTGCTATCCCCTGTCCACATAGCAATTGCTATGCCACTCCCTGACGCAATCGTTTCCGTTTCAGCGTGCCGTTGCGGCTAAGAAAATTCTGAACCAGAACGAGGCGCGATTATGGTGCATTGCACCACCTGCGCGCAAACGTTTTCCCGCCGTGCGCAGCCGGGGGTGAAATATTGCGGTAACGCACGCTTTCACACTCTGCCAGGCGATGGCGCTCACGTTTCTGCTGCGCGTTTCAGCAGCTTAAAAACGCCGGGTTACACTGCGTTTAACCCTTTCGCAACAAAAGAGGCAGTGCAATGAAGCCCGCGATTCTGGTCGTTGATGATGATCGTGCCATCTGCGAATTGCTGCACGATGTGCTGAGCGAACATGTGTTTACCGTTTATAGCTGTCATCAGGGGCGCGACGCCCTGGCGCTGCTGGCGCAGCATCCGGAAATCTCCCTGGTGATGCTGGATATGATGCTGCCCGATACCAACGGCCTGCTGGTATTACAGCAGATGCAGCGTCAGCGCCCTGAGCTGCTGGTGATCATGCTGACCGGCATGGGATCGGAAGCCGATATGGTGGTTGGGCTGGAGATGGGCGCCGACGACTATATCGCCAAACCCTTTAATCCCCGTGTGGTGGTGGCGCGGGCCCGTGCGGCGCTGCGCCGCTGCGGGCGACTGGCGCAGCCGGAAACGGTGATTGATGAGGGCTGGCAGTTTAATGGCTGGCGGCTGGATGATGTGCGTTGTCAGCTGTTCAATCCGCAGCGTGAAAGCGTGCCGCTCACTCAGGGCGAATACAGTCTGCTGCGCGCGCTGGTCGGCCACGCGCGTAAGGTTCTGACGCGCGACCAGCTGCTGGAGCTGACCCACAGCGAGAGCCTCGACGTGTTCGATCGCACCATTGATGTGCTGATCATGCGCCTCAGACGCAAAATCGAGGCTAATCCGCATCAGCCGATCCTGATCCGCACCATTCGCGGACTGGGCTATGTTTTTTCCGCCGATGTAATGCGCCCGTCCGCCGCGGCGCGCGAAACGCAAATCGCCTGATCCATCCAGCGCTGCATCTCGCTCAGTGGCCGGATGCCGTCCAGCGCGTTGGCCGCATGCAGATTAAAGCTGGCGCAGGTATGGGCCAGCTTTAACGTCTGCTGCAGGCTGTAGTTTTGATGGCTGGCGTACAGCACGCCGGCGCAGAAGGCGTCGCCCGCCCCGACGCTGCCGACAATCTCCTCTGCCGCTAAGCACCAGGCGGGCTGCCACAGGCCGTCGCCCGCTGACTGCTGGCCCCAGGCGCCTTCCGGTGCATGAATTACCACGCGCTGGCGCACACCCTGCGCCAGCAGCCAGCGTGCCGCCGCAGCAAACGCCGCCGGCGACGCCAGCGTGCCACTGCTGCGCAGCTCGATGCCGGTGAGCGCCTGCGCTTCCAGTTCGTTAATCACCAGATAATCGAGCCAGCGCAGTGCCGGCTTCACCAGCGCCTGATACTCGCCGGCGCGCGAAACCAGATCGAGCGAAGTGAGATAACCGCGCTGCTGCATCTCCGCCAGCAGCCGGGCGCTGCGGGTACCGTACTGCGCATCGGGCTGGTCGAGCTTATCCAGTAACAGCAGATAGCCGAGGTGGAAGATGCGGTGCGCGGTGGCGAGGTGAGCGAAGTGCGCCACATCGAGCTGCGCATTAGCCCCGCGCGCGTGAAAAAAGGTGCGCTGACCGTCCGGCGCGGTCATCACCTGCGTCATCGCCGTGGCTGCCGCACCGGTGCGCTGTACGTGCTGACGGTCAACATGATGTTCATCCAGCAGCTGCAGCAGGTAATCACCGTCGCTGTCCTCGCCCAGCATCCCCACGGCGGCCAGCGGCAGACCGACCTGCATGCGCGCCAGGGTAAACAGCACATTCAGCGCCGCACCGCCGCTGCATTTCTCGCTGTGGCTAATCTCCGCCAGCCAGCCCTGTTCTGGCCAGTGGCTGATGCGCTGCACGTGATCCACCAGCATGTTACCCGCCGCCAGAATGCCGTTGCGTGCTGCCATGTCAGGCCCTCCCGGCGCTGCCAAACACCTGCATCTGCTGGGCCACAACGCTGGCGATGTCGCGTTCAACCGCCATTAACAGTTCGGCGAACGAGTCGTAGCGCGCGTCGCGCTGGGTGATTTGCGTTTCAATCGCCCCGAGCGCCGCCTGCGACATACCGGTGTAGAAGTTGATTTTGTGGATGCCGAGGCTGATGGCGCGGCGGAAATCGGCGTCGCTGATGCCGGAACCACCGTGCAGCACCAGCGGAATGCCGGCCGCTGCGCGAATTGCCGCCAGACGGTCAAAATCAAGCCTGGGCTCGCCTTTGTATTTGCCGTGCGCGTTGCCGATGGCCACGGCGAGGCAGTCGATGCCGGTTGCCTGGACAAATTCCGCCGCCAGCGCCGGGTCGGTGAATTTATTGCTGTCCGCTTCGCCAAACAGCGCGCCCCCCTCATCGCCGCCCACGGCGCCCAGCTCAGCCTCGACCGAAATGCCCAGCGCGTGACACATTTTCACCACTTCCCGCGTCTGGCGAATGTTCTCGTCATAGCTCAGGGTTGAACCATCGAACATTACCGAGGTGAAGCCGAGGCGAATTGCCCGCATCACTGCATCAAAATGCAGGCCGTGATCGAGGTTGAGCACCACCGGGATGGCGTGCAGCGCCGCTTCGGCACGGATAGCGGCGATCAGCGGTTCCAGGCTGACGTATTTAAAATGCACCTCGGCAATGTTGATGATAAACGGTGAACGCTGCTGCTCCGCCGCATGGAACAGCGCGCGCAGAAAGTGGGTGTCGAGAACGTTGAACGCGCCGAGCGCGTAACCGTGCTGCTGCGCATGGGCGAGGCCCTGCGCCAGAGAGATCAGTGCCATGGAACACTCCTGTTATGCCAGCCAGCGGTGATATTCGTTACACAGCAGCCAGCGCGGCGCTTCATCCTCATCAATCGGATTAAAGCGCGCCAGCGGGGTAAGAAAGACGTTGTCGTGCTCATCGTCATTGGGCATGGAGACTTCGCCCACCAGCA
Source organism: Pantoea sp. SGAir0184 (assembly GCF_043544755.1). NCBI lineage: Bacteria > Pseudomonadati > Pseudomonadota > Gammaproteobacteria > Enterobacterales > Erwiniaceae > Pantoea > Pantoea sp. SGAir0184. Next base: position 1,741,246 of record NZ_CP028050.1, on the reverse strand, counting down.
CATCGCCGTAGCCGGTTTCGCCCCAGAAGCTGTGCCAGACACCGGGCAGTAACGTTACGCTTTCGCCGGGTGACAGCCGCAGCTGGGAACCGGCGGCATGGGTCTGGCAGATGCCATCCAGCGTGACCTGTACCGGCGAATCCGCCAGCCGATCGCCGTCGCGATTGTGTAGCGTGACAATCAGGTTGCCACCGCCGCGGTTGATAATGTCTTCCATTTTTTGCGGATGATAATGCATCGGCGTCACCTGCCCTTCGCGCACGTGCATGATCTTCTCCGCATACGGTTTGCCCCACGGTTGTCCGCCGCGTGAACCGTTGCGCAGGGTAAACAGCGTCAGGCCGGTCTGACTGAAATCATCGGCACCAAAACTGGTGACATCCCAGCCGAGGTGCAGTGCCAGCAGTTCGGCAGCGGCTGAGGTGTCCAGCGCGCGCCACTGGCTGAGACCGTAATCGGCCCACGGCGGCAGATGCACATCCTGCCGCAGAAAGAATTCACGGGTCAGTTGCAAAATCGCGTTAACTTCGGAACGTTGCATAGCTGCGTCTCCGGCGGACGTCGCGGCGCGCAAGGTGCACCGCGACGCCCGTGTGGCTTATTTCACCGTCCAGCCTTTGTAGCTGCTGACATTGTTACGATCGATCAGCGTTACCGGAATCAGCACCGGCTTATCCGGCGCTGGCTTGCCCTGCAGGATGTCATAGCCAATCTCCACTGCTTTAGCCGCCATCACCTGCGGATCCTGGGCAGGTGTCGCGACAAACAGCGAGCCTTTGCGCTTCAGCGCCTCTTCGCCGTCTGGCGATCCATCGACGCCGACGATAAAGAATTCGCTACGCTGCGCCTGTTTCGCCGCCAGATCGGCACCGATAGCGGTAGGATCGTTGATGGCGAACACGGCATCAATCTTCGGATTGGCCGACAGCAGGCCGGTCATCACTTCCAGTCCGCCTTCGCGACTGCCTTTGGCGTTCTGGTTGTAAGAGAGCAGTTTGATATCCGGGTGGGTTTTCAGCTCATTCATGCAGCCTTCCACGCGGTTCTGCACCGCTGACACCGGTGGTCCGTTGATGATAACCACGTTGCCTTTGGCTTTCAGGCGGTCGGAGATGTATTTACAGGCCATGGCCCCGGCCTGGGTGTTGTCAGAGGTGATGGTGGCATTGGCACCATCCGCGGCCACGTCTACCGCCACCACCACGATGCCGGCATCACGCGCACGCTTCACCGCCGGCGCGATGCCTTTGGAGTCGGCGGCGTTGAGGATGATCATGTCCACTTTAGCGGCAATGAAGTTGTCAATCTGCGCTACCTGCTGGCCAAGATCATAGCCGCTGGAGACCAGCGTCACGTTGACCTTATCGCCCGCCAGCTGACGCGCCTTGAGCTCCGCCCCTTTGGTGATCTGGACGAAGAACGGGTTAGCCAGATCGCCCACCGTCACGCCGATGGATTTCAGTTCTTTGGCCTGCACAAATGGCGCACTGAACAGCGTCGCGGCCAGCAGTCCGGTGATAATCGGATTAAAACGCATAGTCGATGTTCTCCTGCTTTTTTGGTTTTATGCCCTGATTGCCTTTGCCTTTGCCCTCACCCTAACCCTCTCCCGCGTGCGGGAGAGGGAACCGTTCTGCATAGTTTTCAGGTGAAGCTCTCGTTTTCCAGATCTTCGCTCCGGGCTGCCCCCTCTCCCGCGAGCGAGAGAGGGAACCGTTCTGCGTGGTGTTCAGGTGAAGCACTTGTTTTCTAAATCTTCTCTCCGGACAGCCCCCTCTCCCGCAAGCGGGAGAGGGTTGGGGTGAGGGCCAGGGCCAGCGGCCGCCCCTCACCCCACGTGATGCCGCGTACGGTACTTATCGATCAGCACCGCAATAATGATCACCCCGCCCTTAATCACCAGCTGCCAGAAGTACGACACGCCCATCAGCGTCATGCCGTTGTTCAGCGTGGCGATAATCAGCGCGCCAATCAGCGTGCCGGTAATGGTGCCAATGCCGCCGACAAAGCTGGTACCGCCCAGAATCACCGCGGCGATCGCGTCCAGCTCATAGCCCACGCCGAGGTTGCCGTTAGCGCTGTACAAACGCGATGCGCTCATCAGGCCACCCAGCCCGGACAGCAGACCGCTCATGGCGTAGACAAACACCAGCACCGCGCCGACTTTAATACCTGTGAGGCGCGCTGCCTGCATGTTGCCGCCCACCGCATAGATGTGCACGCCAAGCGTGGTGCGGCGCAAAATAAACCAGCACAGCGCAATCACCGCAAAGGCAATGATAATCAGCCACGGGATCGGTCCGAGATAACCGTTGCCTATCCACTCAAAGTTGATATCCGAATTGATCACCGTGGTGCCGTTAGCCAGCAGATAGGCCGCCCCGCGCAGCGCGGTATAGGTGCCCAGCGTGACGATAAACGGCGGCAGGCCCGCCCAGGCGACCAGAATGCCGTTGAACAGCCCCATGATCAGTCCGGCTCCAAGCGCGGCCGGGATGGTCAGCCCGGCAAACGCCGGATCGAGCGACACCACCATCGCCACCACCGCCGTGGTACCCAGCATTGAGCCAACCGAGAGGTCAATGCCGCCGGTGAGAATGACAAATGTCATGCCCGCCGCCAGCACAATGTTGATGGAGGCCTGACGCGTGATATTCAGCAGGTTAGCTTCGGTAAAAAAGTTCGGGGCGACAAAGCCAAATACCGCCACGATCAGGATCAGAATCGGCAAGATACCCACGGTTTGCAGCAGGTCACTCATCAACGCACGTTTTAGCGTTGGACTTTTTACGCGTGCGGTTTCACTGGTCATTCCCGTCTCCTCAGGCCTGGACCGGCTGCGCGCCGGTGGCCAGTGTCATTATGTTTTCCTGGCTAATCTGCTCGCCGCTCAGCTCACCGGCGATGGTGCCTTCGCGCATCACGTATACGCGGTCGCTCATGCCTACCACTTCCGGCAGCTCGCTGGAGATCATCAAAATCGCCACGCCCTGCTGCGCCATCTGGTTCATCATGCGGTAGATTTCACTCTTGGCGCCGACATCCACGCCGCGTGTCGGCTCATCCAGAATCAGGATGCGCGGCGCTATCGATACCCAGCGCGAAATCAGCAGCTTCTGCTGGTTGCCGCCGGATAAGCCGCCGGCGCGCACCTGGGCGTGCGGCACGCGGATATTCAGTGATTGAATCGCCTCGCTGGCGATTTTCTGCCCTTTGCGCCGGTTAAGCAGGCCGTAGCTGGCATCGCGCTCAAGTGTGGCCATCACGATGTTTTCCTGCGCCGCCAGCTCCAGAAACAGCCCCTGCTCTTTGCGGTTTTCGGTCAGGAAACCGATGCCGCGCGCAATGGCGTCTCGCGGCGAGTGAATCTGTACTTTTTCACCGTCGATCCAGATTTCCCCGCCGGCTGGCTGATGCACACCAAAAATCAGCTGCGCCAGCTCGCTGCGGCCGGCACCGACCAGCCCGGCCAGCCCGACAATCTCCCCGGCGCGTACCGCCAGGCTACAGGGATGCACCTTCCGGTTGTCGGTCAGATGATTTACCGCCAGGCGAATTTCGCCGAAGCTAATGGCGCGATCTTTGTTGAACAGATCGCTGAGCGGACGGCCAACCATCATGCGCACCAGTTCGCTGGCGTTCAGCTGTTCGCGCGTCAGGCTGCCAACGTACTGGCCGTCGCGCAGCACGCTGACGCGATCGGAGAGTTCGTACACTTCTGCCATGCGGTGGCTGATGTAGATGATCGCCATGCCTTCGCTGCGCAGGCGTTTGATCAGCGCAAACAGCTGTTCGGTTTCGCGATTCGAGAGCGCAGCGGTGGGTTCGTCCATCACCAGGATGCGGCTGTTGCGATGCAGCGCGCGGGCAATTTCCACCTGCTGCTGCTCGGCGATGCTCAGGCGGCTCACCAGATCGGTGGCGCTGAACTGCGCGCCAAGGCGGTTAATCACCTGCTGCGCTTCTTCCGCCATATGGCGACGCTTCACCAGCCCGCCACGGGAAATTTCACTGCCGAGAAAGATGTTTTCCGCCACCGTCAGATTCGGTGCCAGGTTGATTTCCTGATAAATCAGGGTGATCCCTGCCGCCAGCGCCTCTTTCGGGCCCCTGATGGCGTAGGGTTGACCATCGATAAGAATTTCCCCGCTGCTGGCGGTATACGCGCCGGCCAGAATCTTCATTAAGGTACTTTTACCGGCACCGTTTTCGCCCATCAGCGCGTGCACTTCACCCGGCCAGACGGTCAGGTCGACGCCTTTCAGCGCATAGAAGCTGCCGAAGCGCCGGGTAATTGCCCGCATTTCTAATATCGGTGTCGCCGCCATCTTCAGGCTCCTGCTGCCAGTGAATAGCCGCGAGTTAAGCAACGCCAGATAAATGGAAAATGTCAGACGCCGTTCATATTTGTCATATTGCGCTCCGGTCGCGCTTCTATACTCGCCGGAGTTGAGCGGTAAGGAGCGGCGGCAATGAGTCACAGTCTGCACTGGCACGCCGGCGCGCGCGGGCGCCTGCTGATGTTTAACCTGCTGGTGGTGAGCGTTACGCTGGCGGTGAGCCTGGTGGCTATTTTCGGTTTTCGCCACGCCGGTCACATTCAGGAGCAGGCACAGGCACAAACGCTGGCCGATATGAACGGCAGCCTGGCGCTGGCGCGTGATACGGCCAATGTCGCTATCGCCGCGGTGCGGCTGGCGCAGGTGGTGGGCGCGCTCGAATACCAGAGCGAGTCGGCGCGTCTGCAACAGACCCAGCAGGCGCTGCAGCAGTCGCTGAGTCAGTTGGCCAGCGCGCCGCTGGCCGCACAGCAGCCGGCGCTGCTGGCACGCATCCGCGAGCGCAGCCAGATGCTGGAGCAAAGCATCAGCCAGCTGCTGCTGGAGGGGCATCAGCGCCATTTACAGCGTAACGTGATGCTCAGCGGCCTGTGGCAGGCGCAGCTGCTGCTCAACCGCATCGACCTGCTGGCCAGCGACGGTGCGTTTCTGCCGCTGCGCCAGCAGACGGCCGCGCTGTTAACCGTGGCAATTCAGTCCGCCACGCCGCAGGCCGCAGTGCAACAGCTCAACAGCGTGCTGCCGATCTGGTCTGCGCTGCCGCTGCAGGGCGTACTGGCGATGCAGCGCGCCCGGCTGGTCAGCACCAGCCAGCAGTTGCTGCCGGTGGCCGGTCAGCTGGAGCAGAGTGACATCGCCATCGCCTACGCCACGTATCGCATCAAGGCGCTGGTGGCGATGCTCAACGAAGACATCACCCACTACGTTCAGCTGGTAGCGCAGCAGAGCGATGCGCGCAGCGCCACCGCCCATCAGGAACTGGATTCAATCATCGATTTCATCGGTCTGTTTATGCTGCTGGCGCTGCTGATTACCGGTTACGCCGGTTACTACATCTACCGCAATCTCGGTTCCAGCCTTACCGCCATCGCGCACGCCATGACGCGGCTGGCGCAGGGGGAGAAAAGCGTCAGCGTGCCCGGCCTGGCACGGCGCGATGAGCTGGGCGATCTGGCGCGCGCCTTCAACGTGTTTGCCCGCAATACCGCTTCGCTGGCGCACACCTCGCAGCTACTGAAAGAGAAAAGCAACCAGCTGGAATCGACCTTCCTCGCCATGCGCGACGGCTTCGCGCTGTTTGATAACAGCGGTCAGCTGGTGGTGTGGAATGCGCAGTATGCCGAACTGCTGGGCTTCGCACCACGCGAGCTGTATCGCGGCATGCACTATCAGCGTTTGCTCGATCGCGTCGATGTGCAGCTCAGCAGCCTGCACGACGCGCAGGAAGTCAGGTTACCGGATGGCCGCACGCTGGAACTGCGCTTCAGCCCGGTGCCGCGGCGCGGCATGGTCAACACGGTGCTGGAGCGCACCTCACGTAAGGCGCTGGAAGCGGCACTGCTGCACAGCCAGAAGATGAAAGCGGTCGGTCAGCTGACCGGCGGCCTGGCGCACGATTTCAATAATTTGCTGGCGGTGATCATCGGCAGCCTGGCGCTGACCGTCGATCAGCTGCCGCCCGGCACGCTGGCCAGCCGCATTGAGCGCGCGCGGCTGGCCGCCGATCGTGCCGCACAGCTGACGCAGCGTCTGCTGGCCTTCTCACGCAAGCAGGCGCTTTATCCGCGTGCCGTTGCGGTGGTGGAGCTGGTGGAAAATCTGCAGTCGCTGCTGCAGCACTCCCTGCTGCCCGGCCAGCATCTGGTGGTGGATGCGCAGCGCCCCGGCTGGCCGGCGTGGATTGATGCCGGCCAGCTGGAGAACGCCCTGATGAATCTGGTGGTGAACGCGCGCGATGCCATGGAGCGCCAGAGCGGCGAGATCCGCCTGCGCATCTGGAATCAGCGGATTCAGGAGGCCGATGGCAAGCGCGACCGCGTCACCATTGAAGTGATTGACCACGGCTGCGGCATGTCCGCCGAGGTGCGGGAACAGGTGTTTGAACCCTTCTTTACCACCAAAGCCACCGGCAGCGGCAGCGGGCTGGGGCTGTCGATGGTGTACGGATTTGTGCGCCAGTCCGGCGGACAGATCGAACTGGAGACCGCGCCGGGCCAGGGCACCACGGTGCGTCTGCTGCTGCCGCGCGCGCCGGAAGCCGCGCAGCCGCTGGTGAGCGCGCCGGTGCTGACGCCGCGCGCCAGCCGCGATCGCCTGATACTGGTGCTGGATGACGAGCCGGCGGTGCGCCAGACGCTGTGCGAACATCTGCATCAGCTGGGTTATCTGACGCTGGAGTGTGCTGACGGCGAGAGCGCGTTGACGCTGCTGCGCCAGACGCCGGATATCGATTTGCTGATCAGTGACCTGATGCTGCCGGGTGCCCTGAACGGTGCGGATGTGATTCGTCAGGCGCAGCAGCAGTGGCCACAGCTGGCCACCCTGCTGATCAGCGGTCAGGATCTGCGCCAGACACCGGTGACGCTGCCGCTGTGTGAACGGCTGGCGAAACCCTGGCAGCAGGCGCAGCTGGTGCAGGCGCTGGAGCGCGCCTGGCAGCGCAGTGAACGGCTCAGTCGCGCGCGGCAGGCTGCCACAGCGGCACCCCTTTCCCGGTGATGTAGCGTTTACGCAGCCGGCTGGAGATGGCGTCCATCACCATCACCACCACCACCAGAATCACGGTGAGGAACATCACCACATCCCAGTTCCACAGGCGCATATTTTCGGCATAGACCAGCCCGACGCCACCGGCACCGACAAAGCCCAGCACCGCCGCCGAGCGGGTGTTGGATTCAATCTGATACAGACTCAGCGCGAGAAAGGTGGGAAACGATTGGGTAAAAATGCCATAACGGTGTTTTTGCAGGCTGTTGGCCCCCACTGCGCTCAGGCCGCGACTGGGTGAGCGTTCAACCGCTTCATGCCCTTCGGCATACAGCTTGCCCAGCAGGCCGATGTCCTGCATCACAATCGCCAGCACCCCGGCCAGCGGCCCCATGCCTACCGCCCGCACGAAGATCAATCCCCAGATGGCCATGTCGATGCCGCGCAGCACATCCAGCAGCCGGCGCACCAGCAGCGATATTGGCCGCGTCAGCGGATCGTGCATCACATTGCGCGCTGCCAGAAAGGAGACCGGCAGCGCGATGACGGTGGCGGTGAGCGTGCCGGCAAACACGATCGCCAGCGTGATGCCGACCTGCGAGAAATAGTAGCCAAACGGCCAGTTGACGAAATCCTGCCAGACGAACATGCGCAGGAAATAGCGTCCGAGCTGCTGGCAGCCGATGACAAAGCGCTGCCAGTCGATGCCGAACACGCTGAAGAAGAACAGATAGTAGAGCACCAGCGCCAGTGCAATCAGCGCGATGCGGCGCAGATAACGGTTTTGCGCGGCAAACAGTGCAGCATGCTGCTGTTTCAGTTTCGCCACGTCGGGCGCTAAGGCGATCATTTTACGTCTCCTTCAACCACACGGCGGCGCAGCCAGCCGGATAGCGTATCCAGCAGCGACACCACCACGATGATCAGCAGCAGCGTCATGCTGACCTGATCGTAGCGATCCAGTTTGATGTTGGTCATCAGCTCCTGACCGATGCCGCCCGCGCCCACCAGCCCGAGGATGGTGGAGGAGCGGAAGTTAATTTCCAGCCGCATAAAGCTGTAGGAGAGAAAGGTCGGTTTCACCTGCGGCCAGAAGGCGAAGCGCATACGCTGCAGCTTGCTGGCACCACAGGCGGCGAGACCGCGCACCGGTTTATCGGAGGCGCTCTCAATCGATTCGTAGAACAGTTTGGTCAGACTGCCGATGGTGTGCAGCGCCAGCGCCAGAAAGCCGGGGATAGCGCCGATGCCGAACGCCATCACGAACATTACCGCCCACGCCAGCTCCGGCATGGTACGCAGGAAGGCAACAAAGGCGCGAATCGCCATGCGCAGGCTGCGCGGCGTCTGGGTGTTATCAGCGGCGAAAAACGCCAGCACGGCGGCAATCAGTACTGCAATCAGGGTGGAGGACAGCGCCAGCTGCAGGGTTTCCCAGATCAGCGGCAACTGAAAGTGCAGGCGATAGCCCCAGTAAGCCAGCGAACCTTCGGTTTTGACGTCCGCGAACAGCAGCGGCAGGTGCAGCACCGGCAGCGTCGCGCCGATGTAGTCAAAGAAATGAGGCAGCGATTGCCAGACCGTGACCAGGTTGAATTCCGCCACGTTGCCGGCCGCGAGATAGAGCGCCACCAGCAGCAGCGACCACAGCAGCGTGTCGCGCTTTTGCTGGCGGCGAATACGTTGGTAGTAGTGTTCGAAATCGGTCAAGGGAGAGATCCTTTGTTGATGGCGAGGGATTGCCCTCACCCTAACCCTCTCCCGCCAGCGGGAGAGGGAATTGTCCGGCAGTATGATGCAGGCACGTGCTCCATCCTCTACTGCCAGCGGCGAGGGAATTGTCCGGTAGCTCGTGCGGCTCCCTCTCCCCCCGGGAGAGGGCTGGGGTGAGGGAAATACCGCACAAAGCCACCCGCTCGTTACCCGCGAGCACCCTTCATCAGGTCGCGCTTCATATCAATGATATTCTGGTAATCCGCGACGCTGGCGGCGCCGATGTGCTGGGCACCGCCCACCGCTTTAACAAAGCAGCTGTGATCTTCTTTATCCAGCTTTTTGATCGCGGCCACCACTTTCGCTTTGAAGTCAGCGGGCAGGTTATTACTCACCAGAATCGGGCCGTTAGGAATCAGCGGCGACTGCCAGATGATGCGGATCTGCTTCATCAGATCCGGGTGATCCATACGAATCAGACGACCAAAGGCCCCCGAGGTATAGCCACTGTTGTAATCGCCAATCAGCGACGTCCAGGTCACCGCGCCGTCGAACTGGCCATTCAGCACGCCGAGGATGTCCTGCTCGTGGCCACCGGAAAACGTCACGCTGGAGAAGGTGTTGTTGTACTTATCGTCCACCGTACCGCCAAACTCTTTCTTAAAGGCCTGATTGGGCATCAGGAAGCCGGAGGTCGAATCCGGATCGGCCATGCCAAACGATTTACCTTTCAGATCTTCCAGCTTCTTATACGGGCTGTCGGCTTTGACGATCACCACCGAGTGGTAGCCTTTCGAGCCATCTTTGTCGTCCACCACGATACCGACGATATCCACGGCCTTCGGGTTTTGCAGATAGACCGAGGCATAAGACGCCGGCGACATGCTCAGCACCATATCGATCTTATTGCCCAGCAGCCCCTGAATCACGCCGGCATAGTCAGACGAGTTGCGCAGCTGCGTATCCACGCCCAGCTCTTTGTCGAAGAAGGTTTTCACACACTGGTTATCGCCAATCTGCTGGGTGGCGTTCTGCCCGCCCAGAATTCCCAGGTTCAGCTGTTTCGGTGCATCCGCTGCGTTAACGCCAAAAGCCATCAGAGCGCCTGTCAGTAAAGCTAAAGCAGTCAGTTTCATTGTGAGATTTTCTCTTGCCGTGGGAGTTAGTGGAGCTGGTTAATTTCGTCGCCGTACAGCGCATGCAGCAGGCTGTCGGTCAACTGAGCGGGATGGCCGTCAAACAGCACTTTGCCGCGCTGGATGCCGATCACCCGGGTGCAATACTGCTGCACCAGTTCAATCGAGTGCAGGTTGACCATCACGCTGATGCCCTGCTCGCTCACCTGGCGCAGCACATCCATGATGCGTTTGGTATTTTTGGGATCGAGCGACGCCACCGGCTCGTCGGCCAGCAGGATTTTCGGGCGCTGCATCAGCGCGCGGCAGATGGCGACGCGCTGCATCTGGCCGCCGGACAGATTCTCCGCCCGCTGCAGCGCCTGCGGCAGCATGTTCATCCACTGCAGCAGTTCAATCGCCTGCGCACGGTCGGTGTCGGAGAAGATTTTGAAAAAGGATTTCAGCGTTGAAGTCTGGCTGAGCCGGCCCAGCAGCACGTTGGTCAGCACGTCGAGGCGCGGCACCAGGCAGAAGTCCTGAAAGATCATGCCGCACTCGCTGCGCCATTCGCGCATCTGCCGGCTGTTGAGCGTCACCACATCGCGGTCCGCCTCGCCGTGACGCATGCTGAGAATCGCGCCTTCGCTGCTGGCAATGGTGCCGTTCAGCATATGCAGCAGGGTCGATTTGCCTGCGCCCGAGCGGCCGATTACCGCCACCAGCTCGCCGGCATGCAGATCGAAACTGACATCATCCAGCACGCGGTTATCACCGAAGGCTTTGCACAGCCCCTGCACCGACAGCACCTTGTCGCCATGGCGCTGGGCAGGATGTGCATTGTCGACGACGGTTTTGAGTAGTGCCTGTGCCATGTTGCGCTCCATCTCTTCTGAGGTGTTGATTGCCCGTTATTACGGACACTGGCGATGAAGGTCTGATGACAGAACCATGATTAAACGGTGACAGCGTCGCGCAAACCGACAGCAATCTGCTGGCCATCGAACGGTACGCTGACGTTTTCCGGTAACCCATTGTCCAGCAACCAGTTATCCATCTCATGTGACAGGTGCACCAGCCATGCCTGGCGCGGAGCCAGCCGGGCCACGATGTCCAGTGCGCGGGTAACGTCGTTGTGATTACCCACCGCGGCGCGCGGCGCATCGTTGCAGTCGATCACCAGCTGATCGAGCGGCTGGCCCTGCAGGAAATCGGCGGTGTCCGGCGGCAAACCACAGGTGTCGCACAGCCACGCCAGCCGCGTGCCATGCCAGTCGAACAGGTAGCCGTAAGTCAGCCGCGAATGCTGCAGTGGCAGCGCCGTCACCTGCAGGCTGCCGAAGCTGTGCGCGACAAAAGGCGTCAGCGCCGGGCGAAACGCCAGCAGGCCGGGATGCTTAAACAGATCGTCGCAGCCCTTTTCATCCGGTGGCGCCCACACCGGAATCGACGCGCCCCGGCCCCAGCGCAGACTGAACAGGCCGGCCACGTGATCCATGTGGAAATGCGTCAGCAGAATGCGGCTCAGCTCACCGGGCTGGAAGCGCTGATGCAGATCGGGCAGGCCGGCATCGAGCAGGATGCGCTCGCGACCGGTGTCGATCAGCGCGCTGGTGGCGTGACGCGCATAGCGTGGCTGCTGCCGGGCGCGTTCACAGGCGCGACAGTCGCAGCCGAACAGCGGCGCGGCCTGCACGCCGCCCGTACCGAGAAAGGTCAGATTCATGGCGGATGCTCCAGTAACTGGCGCAGCTGATGGAGCGTGTCGATCAGCACGCCGTCGTTGTTGAGCGCGTGGCAGTGGGCGGGCAGCGGTTCTGCCGCACGCGCCAGCCGTCGCTGAATGTCGGCTTCACTTTCGCGCCCGCGCTGGCGCAGCCGTGCCGCCAGCACGGCCGGCGAGACCTGCAGCACCAGCGGCAGCAGCTGCTCGCCGTAGTGCTGGCGCACGACTGGCAGATGCAGACGTGAACCGTTGACCAGCACGTTAAGACCGCGCGCCAGCCAGTGGTCAATCTCCTCGCCGAGCGCGTAGCTCAGGCCGTGTGCGCGCCAGCTGATGGCGAACAGGCCGAGCGCTTCACGCCGACGGAATTCGGCTTCGCTCAGCGCCACGTGGTTTTCACCGCCGGCATCGGCCGGCCGCGTGATATAGCGATGGGCGATCACCAGCTTGTCCGGCGGCGCCTCGCGCAGCGCGTTTAGCAGGCTGTCTTTACCCGAGCCCGAGGGCCCGGTCAGCCAGATGAGGCGCGCCATCAGAACACCAGCCTGCCCTGTGACCAGACGTGGCGAATGTGCACATGACCGTGATCGGTGTGTGCCAGCACCAGATCGGCGCGCAGCCCTTCCGCAATCGTGCCGCGATCGTGCAGGCCAATCGCCTGTGCCGGGTTACGCGTGACCAGCGCCGCCGCCTGCGGTAGCGTCAGCGCATTACGCTCGTCGGCCACCAGGCGGAATACCGCATCCAGCAGGCTGGCCGGATAGTAATCCGACGAGAGGATGTCCAGCAGGCCGTGGCTGGCCAGCTGCCACGCCGCGACATTGCCGGAGTGCGATCCGCCGCGCACAATGTTGGGCGCGCCCATCAGTACCTGCATGCCGCAGTCGCGCGAGGCGCGAGCCGCTTCCAGCGTGGTGGGAAACTCGGCAATGGCGCTGCCCACCGCGTGTGACTCCGCGACATGCGCCGCCGTGGCATCATCGTGGCTGGCAACCGGAATACCGCGCGCCTGGCACAGGCCAGCGATGGCGTTGCGGTTCGGCGTGGAGAATTCGGCAGCCAGCGCCAGCTGTTCGCGCTCAAACTGATCCATCTGCTCATCGTTGAGCTGATATTTGCCCTGATAGTAGGTGCGGTACATCTCCAGCGATGCATACTGGCGCTGGCCGGGTGAATGATCCATCAGCGACACCAGCGACAGCTCCGGGGTGCTCATCAGCGCTTCAAACAGCGGCAGCGTGGTGTGGTGCGGCAGCTCACAGCGCAGGTGCAGCTGGTGGTCGGCGCGGTTAATGCCCTTGCGGTTGCTGTCCTGAATCGCCGTAATCATTTTGCTCAGGTTTTCGAGGCGATGACCGCCGTCGCGCACGTCACCAACGCCGATGGCGTCCAGCACCGTGGTGATGCCGCTGGCGACCATCAGTGCATCGTGGCTGCTCATCGCCGAATGCGCCGGCCAGTCGACTTTGGGCCGTGGCGTGAAAAATTTATCGAGGTTGTCGGTATGCAGCTCGACCAGCCCCGGCAGCAAAAACGCGTTCCCGCCGTCCAGCGCGCCCGGCTGCTGACTGCCGCTGTCGCTGAAGCTGGCGATCCGGTCGCTGCGCATCTCCAGCGATCCGCTGACGACCTCATTTTCCAGCACCAGCCGGACATTATTCACGATCATGCCTGTTCTCCTGTGTGCAGCGGCTGCATGACGTGCAGGCGGTCGGCCACCCGGGCGCGCACCGCTTCGTCATGGAAAATACCTACGATAGCGGCGCCGCGGGCGCGCGCCTGTTCAATCAGCTCCACCACCGCCGCGCTGTTAGCGCTGTCGAGCGACGCCGTGGGTTCATCCAGCAGCAGCACCGGATAGTCAGCGATAAAGCCGCGTGCGATGTTGACGCGCTGCTGTTCCCCGCCGGAGAAGGTCGAGGGGGCCAGCGACCACAGGCGCTGCGGCACGTTAAGACGCGTCAGCAGTTCGCGGGCGCGCTGTTCACAGCGGGCGCGTTCGACGCCGCGCTCCAGCAGCGGCTGCATGACGATCTCCAGCGTCGGTACGCGCGGAATCACGCGCAGAAACTGGCTGACCCAGCCGACGGTGTCACGGCGGATCGCCAGCATCTGACGCGCCGGTGCCTGTGCCAGATCGACCCACTGGCCATGATGCTGCAGCCAGATGTGGCCGCTGTTGGCCTGATAGTTACCGTACAGCGCACGCAGCAGCGTGGATTTACCGCTGCCGGAGCGCCCGTGCAGCACCACGCATTCGCCGGCGGCCACTTCAAGGCTGGCGTGCTGCAGCACCGGCAGCTCGGCGCTGTTCTGGTTGTGCAGCACAAAGGTTTTGCTGAGATTCTCTACGCGCAAAATGGGTTGCATGTTGATGTCCTGATAATGATTCGTGCAGCCGCACGTAACCGTAGCGGCGCGATTTATCGCGCATTTAACAGCAACGCTCGCTGTTCAACTGAGCGCAATAAATTGCGCCGCTACGATTGGTGCACACCTCATGAGTAGTGCGCATTAATGCGCACCGCCAGCGTGTTCTATGCCAGCACCGATGAAACCAGCAGCTGGGTGTACGGATGGTGCGGATCGTCGAGCACCCGGTCGGTGAGTCCGCTCTCCACCACTTTGCCCTGCTTCATCACCAGCAGGCGGTGCGCCAGCAGACGCGCGACGCCGAGATCGTGGGTGACGATAATCACCGCCAGATTCAGCTCGCGCACCAGCGTGCGCAGCAGATCCAGCAGGCGCGCCTGCACCGAGACATCCAGCCCGCCGGTCGGCTCATCCATAAACACCAGCGTCGGCTGCGTCACCAGGTTGCGCGCAATCTGCAAACGCTGCTGCATGCCGCCGGAAAAGGTGGTGGGCAGATCGTCGATGCGGTTGGCCGGGATCTCAACGTCCTGCAGCCAGCGCAGCGCCTCGTTGCGGATGTCGCCATAATGCCGCTGTCCAATCGCCATCAGGCGTTCGCCGATGTTGCCGCCCGCCGTCACCTGCGGACGCAGCCCGTCCAGCGGATGCTGATGCACCACGCCCCACTCGGTGCGCAGCAGCCGGCGACGATCGCTCTCGCTCAGCTGATACAGGTCGCGGTCGCGGTAGAGAATGTTGCCCTGCTGCGGCACCAGACGCGCCGACAGACTGCGCAGCAGCGTGGTTTTCCCCGATCCGGATTCACCGACAATCCCCAGCACCTCACCGGGATAGAGCGCAAAACTGACGTCTTCAAAACCTTTGCCCGGCGCGTAGAGGTGCGTCAGGTTATTGACCGCGAGCAGCGGCTGTTCACTGTGCATGCTGTTGTTCCTGCTGCTGGTGGCAAAAATCGGTATCGGAGCAGACAAACATGCGCGTACCGGCATCATCCATCACCACTTCGTCGAGATAGCTGTGGCGCGAACCGCACAGCGCACAGGGTTGTTCCCAGCTCTGCACGCTGAACGGGTGATCGTCAAAATCCAGACTTTCCACTTTGGTGTAGGGCGGCAGCGCATAAATGCGTTTTTCACGTCCGGCACCAAACAGCTGCAGTGCCGGCATCATGTGCATCTTCGGGTTGTCGAATTTGGGAATCGGCGACGGATCCATCACGTAGCGATCGTTGACCTTCACCGGATAGGCATAGGTGGTAGCGATATGGCCGTAGCGGGCGATATCTTCATACAGCTTGACCTGCATGATGCCGTACTCCTCCAGCGCGTGCATGGTGCGGGTTTCGGTCTCACGCGGTTCGATAAAGCGCAGCGGCTCCGGGATCGGCACCTGGAAAATCAGCACCTGATCCTCTTCAAGCGGCGTCTCCGGAATGCGGTGCCGCGTCTGGATCAGCGTGGCGTCTTTGGTGGCTTCGGTGGTTGCCGCCCCGCTGACGCGCTGGAAGAAGCGCCGGATAGAGACCGCGTTGGTGGTGTCATCCGCGCCCTGATCGATCACTTTCAGCACGTCGCTGTCGCCAATGATGCTGGCGGTGATCTGAATGCCGCCGGTGCCCCAGCCATACGGCATCGGCATTTCGCGGCCGGCAAACGGCACCTGATAGCCGGGAATCGCCACCGCTTTCAGAATGGCGCGGCGGATGGTGCGCTTGGTCTGCTCATCCAGATAGCCGTTGTTGTAGCCGGTTAATTCACTCATCATTCTGCTCCTGATGCTGTTGGCGCAGCCGCTGCAGCAGCTCCAGCTCCGCCTGAAAATCCACGTAGTGCGGCAGTTTCAGGTGCGAGACAAAGCCGGCGGCTTCGACGTTATCGGCGTGCGACAGCACGAACTCTTCGTCCTGCGCCGGCCCGGCAATGCGCTCCTGATACTCGGGTGCCTGCAGCGCACGGTCCACCAGCGCCATCGCCATCGCCTTACGCTCTGCGCGTCCGAACACCAGACCATAGCCGCGGGTAAAGTGCGGCGCGCTGTCGCCCTGAGTGGTGAAGCCGTTGACCATTTCGCATTCGGTCAGCAGGATCTCGCCAATTTCAATCTCAAAACCCAGCTCTTCGGGGCAGATCGACACACTGAGATAGCCGGTGCGGATTTCACCGGCAAACGGATGGTTGCGGCCATAGCCGCGCTGGGTCGAATAGCCAAGCGCCAGCAGAAACCCCTCGTCGCCGCGCACCAGCTGCTGTAAGCGGGCGGCGCGTGACGCCGGATAACCGGGCGGCTGGCGCGTAATGTCACACGGCTCGCTGCCATCATCCTCTTCACGCGCAGCCAGCCCTTCACGCGTCATCATGCTGAACACATGCGGGCAACGCTGCGCCAGCGCCTGATCGTCACGCGCGGCGGACGGCGTTTCGCCGTTGGCCAGCAGGGTAAAATCCAGCAGGCGGTGGCTGTAGTCATAGGTCGGGCCCAGCACCTGGCCACCGGGCAGATCTTTGTAAACCGCCGAGATGCGGCGCTCGATGCGCATTTCCGCGGTTTCCAGCGCCAGGCTGTCCGCGAGGCGCGGCAGCGTGGTGCGGTAGGCGCGCAGCAGGAAAATCGCCTCGACCAAATCACCACTGGCCTGTTTGATAGCTAAGGCCGCCAGCTGTGTATCAAAGATGCCGCCTTCGGTCATCACCCGGTCCACCGCCAGCCCCAGCTGTTGCGCCACCTGATCGCAGCCCAGCTCCGCGACGCTGCGATCGCCACGGCGCAGATCGGCCTGCAGCTGATGGGCGCTGGCAATCGCCTTTTCGCCCCCTTTCACGGCTACATACATCAGCACACCTCCACGTCGGTGGTGCGTGGCAGCGCCATCATCGCTTCACCGCAGGTGAAAATCAGATCCACCCCCTGCGGGAACGGATGCGGGCGCTCACGCAGATAGGTCAGAATGGCGGCCGGCAGCTGCGGCGCGATGGCGCGCGGCTCACGCAGGCCGGGCCCGGAGAGGCGCAGCGTCAGCCCGCCGTTGAGCGACGGCACTTCGACAATCAGCGTGGTGCTCTTCTCAGGGGACAGATTGTCACCGGCGGCGAAGCAGGCGGGATCGGGATTGGCCGCCGCGTGGGTCAGCGCAAACGGGGCATCGCGCTCATCGACAATCGGTACGCCGGTGTGAAAGCGCAGGTTGCTGCGCACGATATCGCTGTCCACTCGGCGATCCAGCCACAGCGCGCTCTCCTGATCGACCAGCGTCAGCAGCACCGCCGTTGCGGCCGGGGAGAGATCGCCCCAGCCCTGCGCCAGCGGCAGCGAGACCATCACGCCGGGCTCGCTCATCGCTTTGAGAATGCGGCGGAAGGCGCGCTGGGCGTCGGCAACCGGATGGTTAAAACTTGCCAGTAATGTCATTCGTTATCTCCGCGAACCAGCGTAAAGAAATCCACTTTGGAGCTGGCGATCTCCCGCGCGCGCAGCTGGCGCTGCTCTTCACGCAGTGCCGCCAGCGGCGCAATAATTTTTTCCTGCAGCAGCGCCTGGGTTTCCGGCTGTTGCAGCAGCGCATCAATCAGCGCGCAGCGTTCGGCATGCGCCTTATCGCGCCCCAGCACATAGCTAAAACCCAGCGTGCCGTCGTGCAGTCTGATCACCGCGCGGGTGACGGTGGCATCGCCCATGACGAAGCGTTTCCCGCTGCCGCCCATGCGCGCCTGCAAACGGGTTAAACCGGTTTCCGCCGGGCGCAGGCGCTCGAAGGCGGGTGTAAGCTGTAGCGACTGCCAGTGGCTGGCCAGCGCGCTGGCTTCACTGTGCGCCAGCACCGAAAGCCAGTGCTGACGGGCGGTTTGCTGTTTCATTGGTGCTCCAGGGTGAGTTCAATCATGTCGCCACGCGTCAGGCTGACGGAGTACTCCGCCACCTGACCGTCCGGCTGTGTATTCAGGGTGCGCACGCACAGCAGCGGCGCGTGCAGCGTAATCTCCAGCTGTTTGCACTCTTTGGCCTGTGCGCGGCGGGTACTGATGCGGGTCTGACGGCGGCTCAGCTGCAGGCCGAGCTGCTGCTGCATGAAGTCGTGCAGGGAACCGTGCTGGAACGTCTGCAGCGCCGGCCACCAGCGCAGGTCGGCCAGATAGTGATTGATTACGCACACCGGCACGCCGTTGACGCGCCGCAGGGTGCGTAAATGAATGACGCTGGCACCCTCGTCACTGCCCAGCGCGGCGGCCACGTCGCTGCTGGCCGGACGCAGTACCGCCAGCAGCCGTTCGCTGGTGGGATGACTGCCCTGCTCCAGCAGATTCTGGCTAAAGCGCGCCTGGGCATGCAGCGGGTAGTCGTACGGGCGCATCAGCACCAGGATGCCGACGCCATGGCGCCGCTGCAGCAGGCCTTTGTTCACCAGCTCATCCACGGCCCGGCGCAGCGTGTGGCGATTGACGGCATAGTGATCGGCCAGCTGCTGTTCTGACGGCAGATAATCGCCGCAGCGATAGCGCTCCTGCAGCGCCTGCTCCAGCTGGGCGGCAACCGCCTGATAAACAGTGGTCGGATGTCTGGATATCTCCATCACGCTCAATACCTCATTCGCTTCAGGTTGAGGGGCGCAGCGGAAGAGGCTGCGGAATGGCGACTACAGTGCGGGAGACAGATGACAGTGCCGTGACGGCTCAGTGACGTGCGGATGAATTTGCTTTAAGGCAGCAGGATGGCAGCCAGACGGCGACCAATTCAATAAAATCCACTTAACTGTTACCTTTGTGACTATGCGCAAAAAAATCGCGTGCAGTTTCACGCCTTTAACGCTTCCCTTACCAGATGCAGGCTGCGTAAATTCTGCTAATTTATTCAGTAAGCCCTGCCCGGAGCGTGAAACCTTAAAATGATAAACACCTTCAAACTTTCGCACGGTTTTCGCCGCAATTTTTTGCGCGAAGTGATCCTGCCGCTGGTGGCGATTTTGCTGCTGACTTTTCTCGGTGCCGGTTTCGGCCTGTTCTGGAGCACCTCGGCCACCAACCATGAGGCGCGCGAGCAGCAGCAGCGGATGATCGCTGCCTCGTTCAATCAGAGCCTGAGTGAACATCTGCGCCAGCTGCGCAGCCTGACGCGCTGGTCCCCGCTCGCCGATCAACTGGCGCAGCCGCAGCCGGACAGCGACTGGCTGAATCAAAACGTCGGTAGCTGGCTGTACGATATGTTTGATCATCAGCTGATTGTGCTGCTTGACCGCACCAATCAGCCGACCGCCGTGTGGCGCAACGGCCAGCCGGTGGCGGATCTGCGCATCGGGCCGTACCTGCGCGATCTGTTGCAGACGCCACTGGTGCAAAGCAGTGATGAGGTACCCGGTCCGGCCGACCGCGCGGATTTTGTGCGCATCGGCCAGCGTGCGGCAGCGCTGGCGGTGGGCGATATCAGCAGCACGCGCGAGGCCGGGCGCTACCGGCTGGTGAGTATTAAGTTTCTTGATGATGGCTATCTGCGCAACCTGTCTGAACGCAGTCAGTTGCGGCAGCTCTTCTTTAGCGATGGCGTACCGCAGAGCGACCGCAAAGCACGCTATCCGCTGACCTCGCGTCAGGGCGATATCGTCGGCTACCTCAGCTGGGATCCGGACAAGCCGGGCGCGCAGATGTTGCGTACTCTCGGTCCCTCCACGCTGATTTCGGTGCTGCTGATCACCCTGCTGTGTCTGTTTATGGTGCGGCGTATCTGGACTTCCTCGCTCGATTTATCGCAGTCGCTGCTGAAGCTCGGGGCCAGCGAGGCGCAGGCGCAGCATCTGGCGTTTCACGATGTGCTGACCGGGCTGCCGAACCGGGCGCTGGTTGAAGATCGGCTGACTCAGGCACTGGCCGCCGCGACCCGTCACGACCAGCGCGTGGCGTTGCTGCTGCTGGATCTGGATCGCTTCAAAATCATTAACGATACCTGGGGCCATCACGCTGGCGATGATCTGATTATCGAGGTGGCGCGCCGCCTGAGTCACCTGGTGCGCGCCAGCGATACCGTCGGGCGTATTGGCGGCGATGAATTTATCATCGTGATGCCGGAAGTTGAGAATATCGGTCAGGTGCAGGCGCTGGCGCAGCGCATCATCGCCGCGCTGGGCGAGCCGTATCAGCTGGTGGGCAACGAGCTGTGGGTTGGCGTCAGCATTGGCCTGGCGCTGGCACCCCGCGATGGCATTGACCGGCTGGAGCTAATGCGCAAAGCCGACATTGCGCTGTACGAGGCGAAAAATGGCGGACGCGGTCAGTATCGTCAGTTTGAAAAGGTGATGGATGAATCGCTGCGTACACGGCAGCAGATAGCGGCGGATCTGCGTCAGGCGCTGGTCACGTACGACGGTCTGGCGGTGTGGTATCAGCCGCTGATGGAGATCAGCGGCCAGCGGATTGTCGGACTGGAAGCGCTGCTGCGCTGGCATCATCCGCAGCGCGGCGATGTTTCGCCTGCGGACTTTATCGCCATCGCTGAAGAGACCGGCATGATTATTCCGCTGGGCGAATGGGTGCTGCGCGAGGCCTGCAAAACCGCCCTGAAGTTACCGCAGGTGATTGTGGCGGTGAACGTTTCACCGGTGCAGTTCCGCGCCAGCGGGTTTGTCGAACGCATGATTGAGATTGTGCAGTCGGAAGGTGCCGATCCGCAGCGGCTGGAGCTGGAAATCACCGAAGGCGTGTTGATTGAGGATGAACACGAAGCGCGCAACAGTATCATCGCGCTGCGCGACGCCGGGTTCCGTATCGCGCTGGATGATTTCGGCACCGGTTATTCGAGCCTGAATTATCTCAGCACGTTTCCGGTCGACAAGATTAAAATCGACCGGTCGTTTACCCAGTCGCTGGGCGTGGCGGAGAACTCCACCGCGATTGTCGAATCCGTGGTGCGCCTCGGCCACGCCATGGGCCTGACCGTCACCGCCGAAGGCGTCGAAACCGAGGGCCAGAAAAACGCGCTGGCCGATGCCGGGTGTAATGAGCTGCAGGGATATTTGTTCAGCCGGGCGGTGCCGTTGAGCGAGATTGAGCGGATGGTGTGAGGAGAACGGCGTTTAATTCGTTTGTTTTTGTCCTGGTGCGCATAAATGCGCACCCTACAAAACCTTGTACCGTCCTGTGGGTTTGCCATTTACGGCGACCAAACACAACCCCGCACCGTCCTGTGGGTTTGCCATTTACGGCGACCAAACACAATCCCTACCCTGTAGGGTCGCCATTTATGGCGACCTGGTAAAACCCCGCACTCATCTAAAAATAACCCATTCATCGCGCTCTGAATATCTGGAATGCAACTCCCAACGTTCCCCTCTTCTAATGGCTTTACGCAAATAAAAGGAGCACATTCTTTTTGCACAAGGAGGTCATAATGAAAAATCGCAAATATCCCCGCCTGAAGCATTATAATTATCGTTCGGCAGGCGCCTATTTTTTAACGCTGGTGTGTCATCAGCGTCGCTCCTTATTTGGCGATATACATCTTGGCATAATGATAGCCTCGCCTTTAGGGAATATCGTTATCTCCGCCTGGAACGAGGTTCCGCGCCGGACGCGTTTCGCCACGCTTGATACATTTGCGCTGATGCCCAATCACTTCCATGCCATCCTGTGGTTACAGGAACGTAATGAACGCTCCATCAATCAAATAATTAATTTGTTTAAAGGCGGCGTCACGCGCCAGGCAGGATATAAAATCTGGCAACGCAGCTTCTACGATCGCGTTATCCGCAATGAAAACGAATTACTGCATATACGGCAATATATTATAGATAATGCAAAACAGTGGGAATCAGACCGATTGTATATTTCAGGTGCGCATTAACGCGCACCCTACAGTGAAACAGTAAATATTTAGCCCGGCGTTATCCCGGGCATAAACAGGACAGCGCGCTAACCCTTGCTGTGCAGCAACTGGCTGGCGGTGTCGCTAATCACCTGCGCCATGCCGCGGTCGCCCTTCGCCATTGACGACATAAAGGCTTTGGCCTGCTTAAGCGTGATATGCGGCGGCAGCGGGGCCACTTCCGGATCGGTTTTAACCTCCAGCAACACCGGTCGGGTGGCGCTGAGCGCCTGCTGCCACGCCGCCGCCAGATCCTCCGGCCGGTCGACATAGATGCCCTGCAAACCGAGGCTGTCGGCAAAGCGCGCATACTGCACGTCCGGCAGCTGCTGCGAAGCTTCAAAGCGCGGATTGCCTTCCATTACCCGCTGTTCCCAGGTGACCTGATTGAGATCCTGATTATTGAACACGCAGACAATCAGGCGCGGATCGGCCCACTGCTGCCAGTATTTCTGAATGGTGATCAGCTCGGCCAGGTTGTTCATCTGCATCGCTCCGTCGCCCACCAGCGCCACCACTGGCTGAGTGGGAAAGGCAAATTTCGCGGCGATGGCAAACGGGACGGCGGCCCCCATGCAAGCCAGCCCACCCGACAGCGTGGCGCGCTGGCCCTGCTTCACCCGATAATCGCGCGCAAACCAGTTGGCGCAGGAGCCCGAGTCCGAGGTGACAATCGCATCTTCCGGCAGCTGCGGGGACATCTCCCACACCACACGCTGCGGATTGACCGGGTTGGCGGGCGCCATGGCGCGCTGTTCCATCAACGCCCACCAGTCGCGCACCTGCACCGCAATCTCCTCCTGCCAGTGGCGATCCGCTTTATGGGTCAGTAACGGTAACAGCGCGCGCAGGGTCTCTGCCGCGTCGCCGTGCAGGTTGACCTCGCACGGATAGCGCAGCCCCAGCATCGCCGGATCGATATCGATTTGTACCGCGCGCACTTTACCTTCCGGCGGCAGAAATTCGGTCCACGGAAAACCGCTGCCAATCATCAGTAAAGTGTCGCAGTTCTGCATCAGCTCCCACGACGGTTTGGTGCCGAGCAGGCCGATCGAACCGGTGACAAAAGGCGCATCGTCCGGCAGCACGTCTTTGCCCAGCAGCGCTTTGGCCACGCCCGCGCCGAGCACATTGGCAATCTGCACCACTTCAACCGCAGCACCGCGCGCACCAGCACCGATCAGTACCGCGACTTTTTTGCCGGCGTTAAGCACTTCTGCGGCACGGCGCAAATCCTCGTCGTAGGGCACAATCTTTGGCCGCTGATAGCCCGGCCCGGAATGGGTAAATCCGTGCGCATGCTGCGGCGGCTGCCAGTTCTCATCCTGCAGATCTTTCGGCAGGATGATCACCGCGACGCCGTTCTGCGCTTTGGCAATGCGCACGCCGCGATCGACCAGATGCTGGACCTGCGCCGGGGCTGCCGCTTCCTGCACAAAGTTCGCCACATCGGCGAAGATGCGGTCCAGATTCATCTCCTGCTGGTAGCTGGCGCCGCGCGCGGTGGTTTCCGCCTGGCCGGCAATCGCCAGCACCGGCGCGTGATCCATTTTGGCATCATACAGGCCGGTGAGCAGATGGGTGGCACCGGGGCCGCCGGTCGACAGACAGACGCCGAGCTCCCCGGTAAATTTGGCGTGACCGGCAGCCATAAAGGCCGCCATCTCTTCATGTCGCACCTGAATAAATTCGATGCCTGCACCGGCTTTATTGGCCCGCTGGATAGCGCCCAGCACGCCGTTGATGCCATCGCCCGGATAGCCATAAATGCGCGTGACGCCCCATGCCTGCAGGCGTTCAACAAAGAAATCGCTGGTTTTCTTGCTCATGACGGGCTCTCCCTTAGACGTTTGCAATAAACGTTAAGGGTAGCCGACGAAATGGAATGTGACAGATAACGCCTGTTCGGCGACGTTCGCCGCGTCTGGCTTAGAAATCACCGCCGTTACGCTTAGTTAACCCAGCGCAGGCGAGACCAGCGCAAAGGTCTGCGGCCCGTTCGGTGCCACCCGCCACGGTGTGCCGTGTACCATCGCATAAGGCGCATCGACCTGCGCCAGCCCAAGGTTGAGCAGCCACGCGCCGAGCCGGGCATCGGGCGTGTCCAGCCGGACAAACTGCTGCGTCAGATCCTGCATCAGCTGCGACACCAGCGCCTGCGCCGCCGCAACATCGTCAGCAATCACCGGGCCGATGGTCCAGCCGTGCCCAAAGCGGCGGCGACTGGCAAACCCCTGCAACCTGCCCTGTGCATCCTGCAGCACCACGCTTTGCGCCAGCAGCTGCTGGTGCAGACGCGTTCGCCGCAGCCCGTTCGCCTGATAATCCAGTGCGTCGATGGCGGCGGCATCCGCTTCAACGGCCGGCCGCAGCGTCAGGCCATCCGGTACGATTACCGCAGGCTGCTGCGCCAGCGCGCGCGTCTGGTGCTGCGCCACGCGATCGCAGGCCTTGAAGCCGAGCTTCTCATACAGCACCTGCCCCATATCGGTGGCGTGCAGCCGCACGTTGCAGCCGGAGAATTTTTCCAGCATTGCCTGCATCACCTGGCGGCCAATACCGCGTCCGCGCGCCTGTTCGCTCACAATCACCAGACCGATAGTGGCGGCGTCCGGCCCCCAGCGCCAGCCAATCGCCCCGCCGAGATAGTCGCCCTGCGCCTCAACCACCACGCCTTCACCCAGGGCGATGAGCTGCTGCCAGTCTTCACGGCGGTGCGCCCAGCCCAGTTGCTGAGTCAGGCGATAACCCGCTTCGGCGTCCGCGAGGGTCATGGCGCGCAATATCGAATTCATTCTGTTCTCCCTGAGAGGCGTTCTGCCCGCCAGCTTGCCACGTCCGTTTGCGGAAGCAAATAAAAAAGGCCCGCACCGGGCCAGAGAGGAAACTCAGATTTGGAAATCGATGGCGGGTTCGTCGTCGGTTTCGTAAGAGAGCGCCTGCCGTTTGATCTCTTCCAGTGACAGGTTAGCGTTACACAGTTCAAGGAACTGCCAGACGTAGTTGCGCTGGAGCTGGCCGCGCTTCAGTCCGAGCCACACGGTGTTGGCATCAAACAGATGGTGAGCATCGATCTTCACCAGGTCTTCGCCATCGTAAATATCGCACGCCTGATCGGCAAGGATACCGACGCCCAGCCCGAGTTCGACATAGGTTTTCACCACGTCAGAATCCTGCGCGCTGAGCACGATATCCGGGCGAAGGCCAGCAGCCTGGAATGCACGGTCCACGCGCGAGCGACCGGTGATCCCCTGACGATAGGTGATCAGCGGATGGCGGCTGAGGCTGGCGAGCGTGACCGGCTGATTCGCCAGCAGCTCGTGATCGTGCGGCACCAGCAGCGAGTGGTGCCAGCTGAACCACGGGAATGCCGCCAGGCTGGTGTTATTTACCAGTTGCTCCGAGGCGATGCCGACATCGGCCTCACCGGCCAGCAGCATGGCGACTATTTCCTGCGGTGAACCCTGATTGAGTTCCAGCCGCACGTTGGGATAGAGCTGGCGAAACGCTTTGATGACGCGCGGCAGGCTATAGCGCGCCTGGGTGTGCGTGGTGGCGATGGTCAGCACGCCGCTGGTCTCATTGGTAAACACATCCGCCAGCCGGCGCACTTTGCCGGCCTCATCAAGGATGCGTTCAGCAATGGTCAGCAGCGCTTTGCCCGGTTCGGTCATGCCTAACAGCCGCTTGCCACGACGAATGAAGATTTCCACGCCCAGTTCATCTTCCAGATCGCGAATATGCCGGCTCACCCCCGATTGCGAGGTAAACAACGTATTGGCGACTTCTGTCAGGTTGAATTCGCAACGGGCCGCTTCGCGTATAATTTTAAGTTGCTGGAAATTCACACCCTTTTCTCCTGTTTCCTGCCCCTGTTTCGTCCATGTTATGAAGTTGGTGTGATTGCAACAAATAATAAAAAACGGTGTGTTATGCGGAATAGTAATAAGCGTGAGGTTGGGGATGGGTGCGCTTTGCCGCCCTCACCCCGGCCCTCTCCCATAGGGAGAGGGAGCGGATCGCGCGAGATTGAGATGGCGTACCGGGATGGATGGCTGCGCCAGACGGTTCCCTCTCCCGCGAGCGGGAGAGGGTTAGGGTGAGGAGAAAAACCTCTCTCTATCAACCCACTAACATCAGCTCGCGCTCCTCCACCATCGGCTTATTCAGCAGCGACAGCAGGATGTTTTTTACCGCCTGCGCCGATGGCGACAGCGGCAGGCGCGCTGAGACGTTCAGCGACAGCGGCAGATTCAGCGACGGACTGTTAATGCGTGCCATCCACGCATGCGTTGAACTCACCAGCGCGCGTGCTGCCGACTCCGGCAGTACGGTAACGCCCATGCCGCTCGACACCGCCGCGGTTAAAGTTGAGATCGACTCAATTTCACCGATGATTTTCGCGCTCAGACGACGCAGCGAGAACGCTTCGTCCACGCGTTTGCGCACTGCGCTGTAGTCACGCGGCAGGAACAGGTTCATCTGCGCCACGTCAGCCAGATCCACCGTAGCACCCGGACAGGCCGTCGCCCCTACCAGATACAGCTCCTCTTTCATCAGCGGAATGCTGTTGATACCGGCAGTCGGCGCCCGATCGTACAGCACGGCCATATCCAGCTGGCCATTCATCACTTTCTCATTGAGTGAAGTGCCGCTGTTCTCGTGCAGATAAACCAGCACATCAGGATATTGCTCGCGCACCGTTTGCAGCAGCGGCATGGTGAGTGAAGAGGCCGCCGTGCCCGGCGCGAGGCCAATCGATACCTGACCATTGAGCGCCTGGCCAGCGTTGATCACCGCTGTCTGCGCCTGTTCGCACTGGCGCAGAATGGTGCGTGCGTGAGCATAAAGAATTTTACCGGCTTCGGTTGGCGTTACGCCGCGCTTGGTGCGGATCAGCAACTGCTGGTCGAGTTCGTTCTCCAGCGTCGCCACCTGTTGGCTGAGTGCAGGTTGTGCGATATGCAGGACTTCTGCTGCCTGCGTCAGGCTGCCGATATCGACGATTTTTACAAAGTATTTCAGTCGTCTTAAGTTCATATTGCCTCCGTCACGGATCCCCGAATGCCCAAATGATGAGTTCTCAGCCTGCTGGCTTGTGACAAAGAAATTGCAATATGCAGGCCAGGTTTGATCTTTACCCGGCGGGCACTGACCAGAATTTTCCTAACGAACGGGAAAATAAGCGTTTCTGATTACCCCGAATGGGTTAATAAGTGCCGCACATGACCCATAACGTTTATCCGCTGGCGATGACGCACCCTGATGGTGCAGCATTTGCGAGGCAGATGTGCAAAAAAGTGATGACTGCGCGTGCTGCTGTGGTGCAAAACGGGCAGAAAATGCACGGATTGCGGGGGCAGAAAGGAGAATAAAGAGAAATTGCGCGGTGGCTATCAGTGGGAAAACTTATTGCGTCTGACGATGCCGGCAGCCCGGCAGCGTGCAATTACCGCCTTGACCCTGCTCCTCTCCCGGAAGAGAGGAGCAGAACGGGTTAGCGTTTTTTGCGGTTGCGGTGCATATCGATTGAAACCGCTGCGACGATGATCATCCCTTTGATGATGTCCTGCACGTAGGCATCGACGCCAACAAAGGTAAAGCCACTTTTGATTAAACCGAGGATTACTGCGCCGATCAGCGTGCCGGTAATCCGCCCGACGCCGCCCATCAGGCTGCTGCCACCGATAACTGCGGCGGCGATGGCGTCGAGTTCATACGCCATGCCCATGCTCGACTGGCCGCTGCTGACGCGCGCCGCCAGCACCACCCCCGCCAGACCCGAGAGCGCCCCGGCGATGGTATACACGATGATCAGGTATTTATTAACGTTGATGCCCGATACTTTGGCGGAGGTCATGTTGCCGCCAATCGCATAGACATATTTGCCGTAGCGGGTGTGTTTGAGTGCGATGTGGAACAGGAAGGCGACCACCAGGAAGATAATCACCGGCATCGCGCCCTGGCCGATGGAGGTGAAGCCGTCCGACAGGAAGCTGATCGGGTTACCCTGAGTATAATATTGTGCCAGACCGCGCGCCGACACCATCATACCGAGCGTGGCGATAAACGGCGGAATACCGGTTTTAGTGATGAGCACGCCGTTGACCACGCCGCACAGCAGGCCGACGCCGATGCCGGCGACGATCGGGATGGCGGCAGGCAGATTGACCAGCGACGGATACATCGGCGACAGGCTGTCAGACGTCTGCGCCAGGCTGGCGGCAACCACCGCCGTCAGGGCGATAACCGAACCGGACGACAGGTCGATACCGGTAGTAATAATCACCTGGGTGACGCCGACGGCGATGATACCAATGATCGCCACCTGCAGCACAATCAGCACTAAACGGTTGGTGTTGAGCAAAAATGACTGGTCACGCACGTACCAGCCGGCTATTTCAAAAATCAGCGCAATACCTAACATCACGACAAAGATGCCGGTGTCTTTCGGCAGTTTATGGCGCAGATTGCCGAAGAAAGAACTCTGTTCGGTGGCCTGCGGGGCCGTTACTTTTACGTTACTCATAGGGGTCTCGTGCCTCACTCGGATGCCAACGACAAAATGGTTTCCTGGTCGGCCTCTTCTTTATCGAGGATGCCGGTTATACGTCCGCCGTGCATCACCATCACCCGGTCGCTCATGCCGAGAATCTCCGGCAGCTCAGAGGACACCATGATGATGGCCACGCCACGGTTAGCCAGTTCACTGATCAGGCGGTAGATTTCGGCTTTGGCGCCAACATCAATGCCGCGGGTTGGTTCATCGAGGATCAGAATCTTCGGTTGCGCCAGCAGCCAGCGCGCAATCAGCACCTTCTGCTGATTACCGCCGCTGAGGTTATTGATGATCTGATCCATGGTCGGCGTTTTAATATTGAGTTTGCGGATCTGCTCCATGCAGTCCTGCGCCATCTTCATGTGGCTAACGAAACCGCTTTTGCCGATGTAATCGGGCATATTGACGATGCTCATGTTCTCCAGCACCGATAACACCAGAAATAGCCCGGACTTTTTGCGGTCTTCGGTGAGAAACGCCATGCCCTTCTCAATCGCCGTCGACGGCGAGTCGATTTTCACCGGCACACCATCAATCAGCACTTCACCGCTGTCGAAGCTTTCCATGCCGAACAGGCTCTCCATCACCTCGCTGCGTCCGGCACCCACCAGCCCGGCCACGCCGAGGATTTCGCCTTTGCGCACGCTGAAGCTGACATCGGTAAAGCGGTCTTTGCAGGTCAGGTTGCGCACCGTCAGCACTTCTTCGCCGATGGCGCTGTTGAATTTAGGGAACAGCTGCGTCAGTTCGCGTCCCACCATCTGAGTGATCAGCGACTGACGGGTAAAGGCGGTGGTGCTGTTGCTGCCGACCCAGGTGCCGTCGCGGAAGATGCTGATCTCATCGGTGATGGCGAAAATTTCATCCATTTTATGGCTGATATAGATGATGGCTTTGCCCTGGGCACGCAGGTCGCGGATGATGGTGAACAGATGCGCCACTTCAGTTTCCGTCAGCGCCGAGGTCGGTTCATCCATAATCACGATGTCGGAGTTCCACGACACCGCTTTGGCAATTTCCACCATCTGCTGGGATGCAATGCTGAGCTCGCCGACCAGCCGATCGGCTTTCAGACGGATATTCAGCTTGTTAAGCAGTTCCTGCGTCTGCTGGTTGAGCTTGCCGTGATCGACAAAGCCGTATTTCATCGGTTCACGACCGAGCCAGATATTCTCCGCCACGGTCATGTAAGGCACCAGATTCAGCTCCTGGTGAATCATGGAAATGCCGGAACGCAGCGCGTCCATGGTGTCCTGAAACTGCACTGGCTCCCCTTTAATGCGGATAGTGCCCTTATCGGGACGATACATCCCGATAAGGCATTTCATTAAAGTGGATTTGCCCGCGCCATTTTCACCCATCAGGGCATGTACCGACCCCGGCTTAATACGCAGTGAGACATTGTCGAGTGCCTTCACTCCGGGGAAGAACTTGCTGATGCCTTCGGCTTCAAGCGCAAAAGCGGTCATACATCACCTCCGTACGGCTTAAGGGGGAGCGATTATTTCTGGTTACGGTTTTCGAACTGCGCCATGTTGTCTTTGGTGATCAGCTGGTAAGGGATGTTGATGATTTTTTCCACTTTTTCGCCGTTCGCCAGTTTCACCGCAGTCTGTACGGCACCTTCGCCCTGACCTTTCGCATCCTGGAATACGGTGGCAACCATTTTGCCATTCTTCAGCATTTGCAGCGCATCAGGCGTACCGTCCACGCCGGCAATCAGGATGTGGTTCGGGTTTTTACCCAGCGCCTGCAGCGCACCAATCGCCATTTCATCGTTGTTTGAGGCAATGGCCTGGATATCGTCACCGGCGGTCATCCAGTTGCTCACCACGTCTACCGCATCGTTACGCGTAAACTTGGCGGTTTGCTTCTGTACCACCTTAATGCCCGGATATTTGGCGACCACCGCTTCGACGCCTTTAGTACGGTCACGGGTTGATTCGTTCGCCAGGTCGCCCATCAGGATCGCCACGTTGCCTTTGCCGTTCATCGCTTTGGCCAGTGCTTCCATCTGCAGACGGCCCGCCAGTTCAGAGTCGGAGCCGACGTACGCCATCTTGTCGGTCAGCTGACCCGCCGGTTTGCGGTTGACGAATACCAGTGGAATACCGGCTTTGGTCGCGGCATCCATGATCGGCTTCACCGCGTTAGTATCGACCGGGTTAACGACGATGGCGTCGACGCCCTGGCCGATGAAGTTTTGTACCTGCTGCAGCTGCTGAGAGACGTCGCCTTTGGCATCTTCCACCTGGCCTTTCACGTTGTCTTTTTGCATCTCTTTTTGCATGGCTGTGCGCAGGATGGTGAGGAAGTTGTCATCAAACAGCGCCATAGAAACGCCCACCTGGATATCTTTTGCCATCACAGCGGCAGGTAACATGCAAGCTAACAGGGAAGTCACTAACGCTTTTTTGAATTTCATAGGTAACCCTTCTTATTTGTTAACGTGCTCAGGTTGGCTGAGTCCGCGAATGAAAAATATCTTTTACATTCACTCAACGTCGCTGGCGTTTTTTTTCTGTTCGTAGAGGTAAGGCTTCTGGTCTGACGCTATCGGTACCGTGCTGCTCCTTTTTTCAACATCTTCCTTATCAATATGTTACTTTCGCAAGAAGCATTGAGCGGACAAAACTCGTTTCCGGCGTGATGATAAGCAGTTCATTTGTTTCATCCATTCTTCTTTTGAAATTTTCATCATAAAAGCACTGAAATGATTGTTTTAAAATCGGCAAATAACAAAACTTTGACACGCATCTAACATCTCAAAGGAAATGCGTTTAAAGTGAGATCTTGCTGGCAGTTTGAAATCTGCCCATTCAAGGCAGAAAAGCAGCAATCCGCTGCTTTTACGCGCACTTAAACCAGAAGTGTGCGATCGGGCTTTGACAACGGGGAGCGGCATCGCTAATATTCGCCTCGTTCCAACGATTCCTCTGTAGTTCAGTCGGTAGAACGGCGGACTGTTAATCCGTATGTCACTGGTTCGAGTCCAGTCAGAGGAGCCAGATTTAAAGAAGCCCGCTCAGGGAAACCTGAGCGGGCTTTTTGTCTTCTGCGTCCCCCCCTTCTCCACACCACCATCCTGCCATGGCTTGCTGGCTGACCAGCGCTGTATTCGCCCTGTCCTCAGTCGCAGGCATGTGCTCCCCGGGGATGCTCCGCAAAAACTCTGTGCCGCTTACGGAATTTAATGACCATTTTTTGTTCTGGCACCAGGCAGTGATGCGGTAAAACCCGCAGCATGGGCAAATCTGCGCATTCATGTGTGTTTCAACAGGGACAAACACCAGCAAGGGAGCACTTTCTATGAGTAATGCTGTATTTCCAGCAACGGTTTTCACCACCCAGCGGCGTTTTAATGATTACTCTTCTGACGACATGCGTTATGGGGATATCCCGGAAGAGAGGCTGAAAAGAGAGTTTGGACTGGTCAACATATCGAACGTGGTGGATCCTTACACCCTGACCCGATTGACTGCCTTTGATACTCCGCAATCGAGGTTCGCAGGGGCATACAATGGCATACACCGTGGTGGCAAACTCAGCGTTGAACAATGTGCGCAACTGCTGTTTGAAGAGATGCAGGTAACCTCTCTGCCTTACTCTTTCATCGGTCCGCACAGATATCTTATCAATCAAATGCTGAGGCATTTTCAGTTTTCACGCGGTTCAGCATTCTATAACGCTCAACTTAATTTAGCGTACCGTGATAAGTTACATTCTGATTATGATGCCAGAAAAACAACGTCGATCATGCGTGAGACCATTGGGTTATTTATTGACTATAACAGCATGGGATTTCCTCAGGAAAAATTAGAGCAATTAACTTCAGCCATTAAACTGTCAATTCTACCGAAATTTGACTCGATGCTACTTGATAAAATCAATGGCATGGGGATTACTGTGCATGATGTCCATGCAACGAAAATAGAAATTATCCGTCTTAATGTTAACAACGCTGGATGGCGTGCGAGTATCAAATTTTCCGGGCAGGATCATTTTGGGCTTGACGCCCGTGATATAGGTAAGCAAAAATTCAGCCAGTTCCAGTTTTTCAAAATCTGGTTTGTCTTGCAACATTTTGACAGATTCGGCTTCCGTCCATTTCTGACTAACATGGAAGCGGTGATCGATATCGAGGGAAAGCGATGATGCGTAAGTTAGTTATTCCAGCCCTGGTGATAGCTTTATGCAGCCTCATTTATCTTTCTTTCGGAAATGATAAAGTTTCTGTTATTGATGCTCATTATGATGGCAACACAGCACAGATTATTGTTAATAATTTACCTTCCGCTGAATCCAGAAAAATTGAATGGTGGACAAATAATCGTGAAAAAATACTGGATAAATATAACATTCCATCTGGAAATAACACGCCATTCCTGATTGCTATTTATGCTTTGGGAAAAGGCTATCAAGCGCAAGGTAACGAAGACAGGCTTTGCTTCTCTGATATGAAACCGCCCAAAAATTGTATCAACAAAAATATTCTTATGATTATTTGGCGTACCCGCGAGGGCGGCGTTAAATATCAATTTTAATATCCAGCCAGATTGAAAGAAGCCCGCTCAGGGAAACCTGAGCGGGCTTTTTGTTGTGGTGAGTTTGCTGGGCGATGGAGGGTGATACGGGCCGCTAAATCAAACCCGCCGGACTGATGTCAGCCAGCCCTTTATTTTATAACGTTTTGCCCAGGCAAATGGCCTCTTCCCGGCCGCGGTAGGGTCCGTAATTTTCTCTCTGCCGGTAACCCTGCCTGATATAAAAATCCACGGCGCGCTGATTAACATGCCGGGTTTCCAGCCACAGTTCACGATATCCCAACGTTTTTGCCGCGGCTTCCAGAGCGCTGAGCA
Organism: Pantoea sp. SGAir0184; assembly: GCF_043544755.1. Taxonomy (NCBI): domain Bacteria; kingdom Pseudomonadati; phylum Pseudomonadota; class Gammaproteobacteria; order Enterobacterales; family Erwiniaceae; genus Pantoea; species Pantoea sp. SGAir0184. Next base: position 1,708,010 of record NZ_CP028050.1, on the reverse strand, counting down.
AGGAGCAGCCGATGCCCGGCAAACTGCGGTCGGAGAACATCCTTTTCAGTTCAGCGATCCCGGCAGCCACCGGCCGTAACGCGCCGCAGCCGACGGCCGTGCCCTGCGCGTCTCTCGCGATCACCCACAACGCGCCTTCACCCTGAAAGGTGTCAACGCTGGCGCGGCTGTTTCCGCCATCGCCAGTGATAGCCGCAAGCTCTGCGGAGAGTTTTTCAATCAGCCACTGTGATTCCGCCGAGCGCGGGTCTGCGTGTTCAATCTTCACCATCGTGATACCTGTATTAAAGGAGGCTGCTGTGGCGCTACCAGACTGACCTGACATCTACAATAGGTGTTGTTCGTCACCACCCGCTGCAATATCTGGCAGGCAAGTCCGGCGTTTACCCGATATGCTTCTCTTCCTTCCCCGCCAGCGCTTCTTCACTCTCTATCATTGCAAAGAATAACTCGAGCTGCCCGAGCATCATTGACGCGGCCACCGATAACTGGCGTTGTGGTGCCACGCACAGTGACAGAGTAAAGGGTTTTAATACCGTGTCGATCAGCGGAATGAATTTCAGTTCTCCCCGACGATATTCATCAACAATATCCAGCCAGCACATCAGGCTGATGCCAACATCATCACGCACTAACGATCGCAGCATATGAATGTTATTGGTGCGCCCCACTTCCTTCAGGCGAATGCCAGAACTGTTAATGAGCGCTTCCAGCGGATCGGCCAGCATTAATGGCGCGGCGGGCACAATAAACGGCCAGGGTTCGCAATGGCTGAAGCGAATAGATTCCAGCGCTGCCAGGGGATGATGTCGGCTAACCACAATCCCCAGACGCAGATCGGCAAAGGATTTCACCAGCAGTTCACGCGAGCTTTGTGGGTTCAGCATGATGCCAAAATCAGCATCACCGGCGGTCAGCGCATTCGCGATATGGATATTGCTCATGGTGGTGAGGGTAAACGAAATGCCCGGATAGTCTTCACGGATACGCTGCAGGATTGATGAGAAAAAACCGCGGTTAATGGCATCAATGGTGGCGATATGCACATGGCCATGTCGCAAGCCACGCAGATCCTCTAATTGGGTACAAACACGACCAAAATCACGTTGCCAGTTTTTGGCCGCATTAAACAGGATTTCGCCAGCGGAAGTCATACATAAACCTGATGGATGGCGTTCAAACAACGGCATATCCAGCTGTTCCTCCACGCGCAAAATCTGCCGGTCGATAGAGGAGGCAGAGACGTGTAACACCTCGGAAGCCTTACGTAGCGAACCCTGACGTGCCACTTCGGTGAAATAAATCAGAAAACGTGAGAAGGCAAACATAGTGGGTGCTCTCTTTTTTGCAACGCATCATGCGAATTAAACAGATGGACGCTTACACAACGGCAAAATAATAATCGCATCCATGATAAAGACAAGGGTATGCGCGGCGCTAACGCTGATGACAGCCCTGCAAAGACAGGCTGATTATGAAATCAACACACCTGGCTGTCACCGTCATCGCAAAGCAGTCCAACGGTGCTGGCAATCTGTTACTGACGCTGGAGAGTGCCAGCGACCAACCGCTACCGCCTTTTACACCGGGCGCGCACATTGATGTCCATCTGCCAGCCGGCGGGGTGCGCCAGTACTCCCTGTGTTCGCCAGCCAGTGCGGCTGGCTATGAAATCTGCGTGCGTCTTGATCCCGCCTCGACGGGCGGTTCCCGCTGGTTGCATCAACAGCTGAATGTCGGCGATACCTTAACCCTGTCGGCACCGCGCAACCATTTTCCCCTGCCGGATGCACCGCGCACCTTACTCTTTGCGGCCGGTATTGGCCTCACGCCGCTGCTGGTGATGGCGGAAGCCCTGGCCGCGCGGCAGGCGGCGTTTACGCTGCATCTCTACCTCAAACGTCATGATGAACTGGCGTTTGCACCGCGTCTGGCGCAACTCGGTGATCGTGTCGTTATTCACTACAGCAGCGAAGGTGACAGCCTGCGCACCCGTATACCTGACGATCTGGAAACATCAGCCAATAGCGCGCTGGTAGCCTGCGGCCCGGCTGGCTTTATGCAACATCTGCAGCAGCGGGCGCTGGAACAGGGCTGGCAGCCAGAACAATGGCACAGCGAACGTTTCCATGCTGATGCGGCAATCCCCCCTGCAGGCGACAGCTTCGAGGTGGAGATTGCTTCTTCCGGCGCGCGTTTTCACGTCGGGCAGACGCAAAGCATTGCCGGGGTGCTGGCAGCGGCAGGCATCGACATCGAACTCTCCTGCGAACAGGGCATGTGCGGTGCCTGCATTACCGGGGTGTTAGCGGGTGAACCCGACCACCGTGACGAGGTGTTAAGCCAGAAAGAGCGTGCCGCGAATGACTGCATCGTGCTGTGCTGCTCACGTGCGCGATCTCCGCTGCTGGTGCTGGATTTATGAAAATCTATCCGGGCGCGACCGGCGCACGCTTACCCCGCTGGCTGCTGCCAGACAACTGGCCGATGCAGGGCCATCAGCCGCAGCTGGCGACGTTACATTTTCACCCTGACGGGCTGCAATTCGCGCCCTGTGAAGGAGCATGTGCCGATTATCTGCCGCTCAATGGCGCGCTGGTGCTTCCCGCACTGATCGAACCGCATGCGCATCTGGATAAAACGTTCACCTTTGAGCGTAGCCCGGCACGCCAGCCCGGTTTACTGGCTGCGATTTCCGCGATGCATCAGGATCGCGTGCACTGGAGCCGTGAGGATTTGCAGCAGCGCGCTGAGCAGGCGTTGCGCTGGGCGGTGGGGAGTGGCGTAGGTGTATTGCGCACCCACGTCGACTGGTTCAGCCCTGAAGCGCCGCTGGCGTGGCAGGTGATCGGTGAGTTACAGCATCCGCTGTGCCGTATTGAACGCGTGGCGCTCGCCCCGCTGAGCTTTTTTGCCCGCCAGGATGATGCGCAGCATATTGCCGCCCAGGTGGCCGTCAGCGGTCCGGGCGCGCTTCTCGGCGGTTTCATCCACAGCAGCAACTGGGATGCAGTCGCCTTCGCCAATCTGCTGCACGCGGCCGAACAGTGGCAGCTCGATATCGACCTGCACATAGATGAAGAGTTGAATGCCGATGCGCAGGGCATGCGCTGGCTGGCGAACTACCTGCAACAACATCCGTTCAGTGGCCAGATTACCTGCAGCCACAGCTGTGCGCTGTCTCAACAGGAAGATGCCCTGCAAATTCTTGACCGGCTGGCCCTGCACCGCGTGACGCTGATCGCCCTGCCCCTGACCAACCTGCTGCTGCAGGACGCGGTGCCTGATCGCACACCGCGTCAGCGCGGATTGACGCTGGTGAAAGAAGCGCAGGCGCGGGGGCTTTCACTGCTGCTGGGCGCTGATAACGTGCAGGACGCTTTCTGCCCCCTCGGCAGTTATGACCCGCTCGATACCCTGTTCAGCGGCGTATTGAGCCTGCAGCTGGGTTCTGCCTTTGATGAAGCCTCTCAGCTCATCTGCCAGCCCGATGCGCTTTATCACAACGATGTGGTGATTTTTCCGTCTGCCGATGCGGCAAGCTGGCCGCTGCGCCAGCGCCAGCGCTATCGGCTCAAACAGGGTGTGCGTTATGGAGACGAAACAGATGACGCTTGATGATGGCGCGGGTAAACCGCTGGCCAAATATGCGGCGTGGCGACGCGTCGGCGACTTTATTTTTCTCTCCGGCATTATTCCGGTGAACCCGCAAACCGCCACCATCGTGCGCGGTTACAGCGATATCCCTGACGCGGCGCAACGGCTGCTGGGACGCAGCGGTGAATTCTCTACCGATTTCAAAGAGGGCCCGATTCTGGCACAGAGCTGGTATGTGCTGGAGAGCATCCGCACCACCGTTGAACGCGCCGGTGGGCAGATGAGCGATGTGTTCAAACTGGTGCAGTATTTCCGCAATCTGGACCATTTCCCGCACTACAGCCGGGTGCGCAGGCAGTTCTTCCCGGATGAACCGCCGGTGTCAACGGTGGTGCAGGTCAGTGAAATGTTGCCCAGCCCGGACGTATTAATCGAAGTTGAAGCCACGGCGTGGTTGCCACAATAACGCGAGGAAACAGTATGTTGCATGGTTATATCCCGGCAAACCGCTTTTTGCCGTATCTGAGCTGGACCGACATTGCCACGCTGGATAATAAAGCCAACACGGTAATCGTTTTGTCGACCGGGGCGATTGAACAGCACGGCCCTCATCTGCCGTGCGCCGTGGACAGCGTGATTTCATCGGGCGTGGTCGGGCATGCGCTGGCACGTTTGCCCGCTGACATCCCCGCGTACGCCATTCCGCCGATCACCTACGGTAAATCCGATGAGCACCTGCATTTTCCCGGCACGTTAACGCTGACCGGCGAAACCTTATTACATACCATTCTGGAGATTGGTGAATCGCTGTATCGCGCCGGTTTTCGCAAGTTTCTCATGGTGAATGGCCATGGCGGCCAGCCGCAGCCGCTGCAAATGGCCGCACGCGAACTGCGTCTGCGCCACGGTGACATGATCATCATTATGCAGGACACCTTCAAAGTGCCTAACTGCGCCGAAAGCTTTATGGACGATAAAGAGCGCCAAATGGCGATGCATGCCGGTCATGCGGAAACCGCACTGATGCTGGCACTCGCCCCCGACACCGTGCAGATGAGCAAAGCCGTGGCGAATTATCCGCCTGCCTTCCCCTGCCCGACACTCTCGACCAGTAAACCCATGGCGGCATGGGCTTCTTATGATTTCGGCCCCAGCGGCGTGATTGGCGATCCACTGCCGTCGACGCCCGAACAAGGCGCGGCGATTCTGGATTCGCTGGCGGAAAGTTGGGCACAGGTGATCACCGAAATGCATCAAATGAGCTGGGTAACCCGCGCTGAACCGGCATGGGGCACAGGCCACTGGCAGGGCAAAGTATTAGACCACAACGACGCTGCATCACTCTTAACATCGCGCTAACCGGGGGATCACGATGAATAAAAAATTAAGCATGATTGCCGCACTGTCGCTGGCGCTGTCGGCCCAGAGCATGGCGGCGGAGAAATTCACCTTTATGACCAACTGGTATGCGCAAGCAGAGCATGGCGGTTTTTATCAGGCACTGGCGCAGAACCTGTATAAAGATGCCGGGCTGGACGTCACCATTAAAATGGGTGGTCCCCAGGTTCACACCATGCAGTTGATGGCGGCGGGTCAGGCAGACTGCATCATCAGCGATAACATGCAGGCGCTTGAATCCTGGCAGCAGGGTGTTGAAGCCGTGCCCGTTGCCACTACGTTCCAGCACTCGGCAATTGCTTTTCTTACCCATCCTGATGTGAAAGATAAAGCGGATCTGCAGGGTAAAACCTTCCTGCTGGCGGCGGAAGCTTATACCTCCTACTGGCCGTGGGCGCAGAGTGCGCTCAGCCTGAAGAATGCGCGCGTGCGCCCGTACACGTTCAGCATCCAGCCATTCCTCGCAGACAAAACGCTGGTGCAGCAGGGTTATATCACCTCGGAACCTTTTGCTGTGCAGAAAGCCCATGCGCAAGCCAATGTCTACCCGATCAGCGAATGGGGTTACCCGCCCTACGGCAACAGCATTGTGTGCATGAAATCAACCATTGAAAAACGTCCGCAGGCGGTAGCCGCATTCGTTAAAGCCTCAATGCAGGGCTGGAAAAACTATCTGCAGGATCCGAGCGCTGGCAACGTCCTCATCAGGAAAGAGAATCCACAGATGAGCGAGGAGCAGATCGCCTTCGGTATTGCCCAGATGAAGAAATACCAGATGGTGACGGGCGGCGACGCGCAAACGGCGGGTATCGGTATTATTACCGAGCCACGGCTAAAACAGACATGGCAGCTGCTGGTGGATAACAAGCTAATCGATCCGGCCAAAGTGCCGTTTGCGGGTAGCTACACGCTGCAGTTCATCAAAGACGTTAAGGTCATGCCATGAACACCGCCAGCAACATAACGCCGATCAATCCGGACAGCCAGCCACGGCCTGCAGCGCCGCCGGCGATTGAGGTGCTCTCCGCGGAGAAAATCTATCCCAACGGGACGCGGGCACTGCTGCCGGTGGAACTGACCGTGCGCCAGGGCGAGTTTGTTTCACTGCTCGGCCCTTCCGGCTGTGGCAAAAGTACCTTACTGAAAATGATTGCCGGCTTAATTGAACCCAGTGATGGCAAACTGATGCTATTTCGTCGCGATCGTCGGGAGAATCAACGCGATCTGCCGCTTTCCTTTGTGTTTCAGGAAGCCACCCTGATGCCGTGGAGCAGCGTGCATAATAATGTACGCCTGCCGTTGGATCTGGCGGGGGTACCACGCGGTGAAGCCGACACCCGGGTGCGGGAGATTCTGGCACTGGTTGGCCTGGGTCAGTTTGGTCATGTACTGCCACGCGAGCTTTCCGGTGGCATGCAGATGCGGGTGTCAATTGCCCGTGGTTTAGTGACGCGTCCCCGGGTGCTGTTAATGGATGAGCCCTTTGGCGCGCTGGACGAAATCACCCGCAACAAACTGGACAGCGACCTGCTCGATTTGTGGCAGGAGCAAAAGCTTACAGTAGTTTTTGTGACCCACTCGATTCAGGAAGCCGTATTCCTGTCGCAGCGTGTGATTATGATGGCCGCGCGACCGGGTCGCGTTGTTGATGATATTCGCATTGAAACCAGCCTGCCGCGTGATGATGCGTTTCGTGTCAGTCAGCCGTTTACCCATTATGCGCAGCTGTTGCAGCGCGGCCTGCTCGCAGCCAGTCAGGAGAGCAAAGCATGAAACCGCTTGCAGCAAACCGTAAATTTCAACAATGGCTGTTTCCGGCGGTGGTCGCCATTGCCATGCTGTTACTGTGGCAGTTTCTGGTCACCGCGTTTAAGGTGCCCGCCTTTCTGGTCCCTTCTCCACTCGTCGTGGCGCAAAGCCTGGCGCAAAACTTTCCGGCGTTGTTTATGTCCTTACTTTACACGCTGAAAATCACGGTGATCTCGTTTGTGCTGGCGACGGTTATTGGCTCCATCATTGCGTTTTTACTGGTGCAGAATCGGTTTATCGAGACGGCGTTATTTCCTTATATTGTCTTTCTGCAGGTAACGCCGATTGTCGCCATTGCGCCGCTGATCATTATTTGGGTGAAAGACACCACGTTGTCCCTGGTGGTGTGCGCCACTCTGATGGCAGTGTTCCCGATCATTTCAAACACCACACAAGGTTTACGTAGCGTGTCTCCGGGGCTACTGAGCTATTTCAGGCTCAACCATGCATCGCGCCTGCAAATTTTAATACGCCTGCGCATTCCATCGGCGTTGCCCTATTTCTTTGGTGCGTTGCGCATCTCCAGTGGCTTGTCGCTGATTGGCGCAGTGGTCGCGGAATTTGTTGCAGGCACCGGCGGCACGGATACCGGGCTGGCCTATCAGATCCTGCAGGCTGGCTATCAACTCAATATTCCGTTGATGTTTGCCGCATTGTTACTGATTTCCCTGGCCGGCTTCCTGCTCTTTGCACTGATGTCATGGCTCACGCGCCGCGTACTGGCAGCATGGCATGAGAGCGAATTGAGCCCGAGTTAATGCAACACGGGCGGATCATCAACCGCCCATCACCTCTTCGACTGACAGGAGCTATACATGTCTGAACCCGATCGCCAGTTTGCACTGGCGGCGCTGGTCGCGGCGTTGCCGGAATTTGACTGGATTAAAGAAGCGCCGAAAGTAAAACGTCTGTCACGTGACTTTCACTGGTTTAGCCCGGTGCTTAAACACCAGCTGGAAGAGAAGTTCGCCGAGCTGGCTGTTCGTCCACGCGATGAGAACGAACTGCTTGCCGTTGTGGCAGCCTGTGCCAAAGCGCGTATCCCACTGAATCTCCGGGGGGGCGGCACCGGCAACTACGGCCAGCTGATTCCGCTGGAGGGCGGTGTCATGGTCGACATGACACGCCTGAACAGCGTCACCGCCATGGGTACCGGTACGGTGCGCGCGCAGGCTGGCATTCGTCTGGGCGATCTCGAAGCACATACCCGCCCGCATGGCTGGGAGCTGCGTTGCATGCCCTCAACCTGGAAACTTGCCACGCTGGGTGGTTTGTTTGGCGGCGGTTTTGGCGGAGTAGGATCGATTAACTACGGTCCGCTGGCCGCGCCAGGCAACGTGCTGTCAATTCGTATGATGACGATGGAAGAGACACCGCGCATCATTACGTTGCAGGCACCGGATGCCCTGCTGTTGCATCATGCTTACGGCAGCAATGGCATCGTGCTGGAGATCGAGTTGGCACTGGCACCCTGCCACGACTGGATAGAGCGCCTGGATACCTTCGCCGATTTCCCCTCCGCGATGGCTTATGCCGATGCGCTGGCGCGTTCACCTGGCATTGTTAAACGTCAAATCGCGGTATTTGCCGCACCGGTGCTGGATTATTTCAGCGATTTAGCGGAGGCGCAGATTCGGGCTCAACACGGTGTCATTTCAGTGACGGGAAGCGAGAGTGATGGCCTGCTGCCCGCCATCCTCGCACAACACAACGGCCGTAATGCATTGCACTTTGCCGAAGGGGAAAATAGCGGCCATTCCCTGATTGAATATTGCTGGAACCACACCACCCTGCAGGCATTGAAGGTTGATAAAACCCTGACTTACCTGCAAACCGCTTATGCCGTGGATAATTACCATCAACAGGTGCTGGCAATGGAAGCTGAATTATCGGATGAGGTGATGTCACATATTGAATTTCTGCGCGACATGAACGGTGCGCTCACCTGTAGCGGCCTGCCATTAATCCGTTACAGCAGCCCGGAACGGCTCAACGCCATTATGGATATTTATCGTAGCCATAATGTGAAAATAAATAATCCGCATGTCATTCATATTGAGGATGGCAAACAAGGTATGGTGCGGCCTGATGTGGTTGCCCTAAAATCCGCCTGCGATCCTTACAACTTATTAAACCCCGGCAAGCTACGTGGCTGGGAAGTACGTGAAACCTTGCCGGCGGTACATATTCCCGGCGTTAATTGATCATCACTTTTTATTTACGGCATAACTCACCGCCGGGTGATCCTCTCACCCGGCTGGCATAGTTACGCTTTCCTCAACGGGTGTGTTTATTCAGGGATCATGCAATGAGAGCACTAAAACGTGTCGGTTTACTTGCGCTGTTTTTCCCCTTCGCGCCAGCAACACTGGCTGCGACACAAAGTAATATCAGCGACTGTCATTACGATGCCAGCGGTGTAGACAGCTTCAGCGATATATTCACCTGCGGTACCGTTAGCGGCAGTTTACGTACGCTCTACTACTCCACACACAATGCCTATTTTTCCAAAGGCTTTAATCAGGACACCACCAGTTACGGCGGCAGTGTGAAATATGAAACGGCTCCCGCGTATGGTTTTCGCGCTGGCGTGAGCGCCATCTTTTTGCGGGGGATTGATCACCCGGATGAAGCGCATACCATCAGCGACATTGGTGATAATCAGACCAATATCGGGGAAGCTTATTTAAGCTGGCAACAGGATGATTTTAAAATTACTGCCGGCGATCAACGCATTAACATTCCCTTCGTCGGTGACTATGACTGGCGTATTACACCGATACTCTTCAGGGGCGTTGATGCCAATTATGGCGACAGCACCCAGTATTTGCATGCTACCAAAGTCTGGCGGTACAAGCCCTGGGGCGACGATCAGTTCCTGGATACCACGGCCTATTCGGATATCGATGAGCGCACTAACGGCATGTGGGCGATTGGTGGCGGACAGGGCACCCAGTGGGATAACAAAAAACTTACCGGACAAGTGTGGTATCAGGAATATGCTGATTATTCCCGCGTTGTCTATGGCGAAAGTCATATGCAGTGGCAGGATACATTGTTGCAGCCGGATGTGGCTCTGCAGTTTATTCGCGGTACCAGCTTAGGGAAAGCGCTGGCCGGAGAGGTCAATAGCACCTCTTACGGTGCTCAGCTCGCGCTGAGTTTCACCCCTGCATTGAACTGGAAATTGGGCTACGACCATATTGCTGCCAGCCCCAATAGCTGGGGTAACGGTTCACTGGTGGTGCCTTATGCCCACAACAGTTCATCGGGCCCCTATTTCGCCCAGCCGTTTTTCACCAGTACCCAGGATCTTGGCAGTGGCAATGCATATATGACCAACCTGAACTACGTGCTTAATGAGCATCTTTCTCTGGGTACACAATATTCGTTTATGGATTTAAAACCCTCGGCACAGTCTGCCAGCATTAATCAGTCGGAATATCTGGTGTATTTCACCTGGGCGTTTAGCGGTGTATTAAAAGGATTAAGCGTGACCGATTTTGCCGGCGTGCAGACATCGCCTCTGTACGATTCACATTTCTGGCAGAATCGTTTGAGTTTGCAATACGACTTTTAATCATTCATTCCATCAGAATTAACTGTCTTTACCTGCTGCCCAGGATGGATGAATTGCTGATTAACCCATAGGCCCCTTTAACAGGGGCCTGTTGAGTTTTTGTACAATATTCACCGCCAGCGCCTGATGCGAAGCATTTGTCTGCAGGAGAGCGTACTGGCGCAGACGTTTTTCTCAGTGCCGCCTGTCAATGCGCTGCACCAGCCGATCGCCGAGCCACTGGATACCGCACACCAGCACGATCAGTACGGCGATCACCGCCACCATCACCGCAGTGTCAAAACGCTGATAACCGTAGCGAATCGCCAGATCGCCCAGGCCGCCCGCCCCGATGGCACCCGCCATTGCCGAGGCGCCGATCAGCGCCACCAGCGTGACGACAAAACCGGAAAGAATGCCCGGCAGCGCTTCAGGAATCAGCACCTCCCAGACAATACGTAATTTGCTGGCGCCCATGGCACGCACCGCATCAATCAGCCCGCGATCGACATCGCGCAGTGAAACTTCCGCTACCCGGGCAAAATACGGCGTAGCGGTGATCGATAACGGCACAATTGCGGCCCAGGTGCCCAGGGAGGTGCCGACCAGCAGACGGGTAAAGGGAATCAGCGCCACCAGCAGAATAATGAACGGCAGCGAGCGAAAGCCGTTGATCACTACGCCCAGCAGACGATTGATGCTCCGGTTTTCAGCAATGCCGCCGGGGCTGGTGGTCACCAGAATCAGTCCCAGCGGTAATCCGGCCAGCAGCGAAAACAGGCCGGCCACCGCCGTCATCAGCAGCGTTTCACCCAACGCGTTGAGCAGTAAATCAATCATCACTGGCGACATAACCGACCAACTCCACCTGTGCCTGCTGCGCACGCAGCCAGCTGAGAACCTGATACTCATCGGCAGCGTTGGCGGCCGGGAGCGCAATAAAGAAACGCACTACCGCGTAGTGCTGAATGTGGTCGATCCCCCCCTGCAGCAGGCGAAATTTTCCCGACAGAGCGCTGGCAAACTGCGTCAGCAAATCCCCCTGCGCCGCCACGCCAGCAAAGTGAACGCTATAGATCGCCTCACCTTCACGCTGTTCGCTGAGCCGCGCTGCGAGATTTTCCGGCAGCTGCGGCAGCAGCCCGCGCAGCAGCGTGCGCGTCAGCGCGGATTGCGGATGGGCGAACACCTGCCACACCGGGCCCTGCTCGACAATCTCCCCGGCGTCGATGACGGCCACGCGATGCGCCACGGATTTAATCACCTCCATCTCATGCGTGATCAGCAGAATGGTGATACCAAGCTGCTGATTGAGCGATTTCAGCAGCGCGAGAATCGAGCGGGTGGTTTCCGGATCGAGCGCCGACGTGGCTTCATCACACAGCAGCAGCGCCGGGCTGGCAGCCAGCGCGCGGGCAATGCCGACGCGCTGTTTTTGTCCACCGGAGAGCGCCGCCGGATAGTGTCCGGCCTTGTCGCTCAACCCTACCAGCGCCAGCAGTTCCGCTACGCGCTGGTTGCGCTGCGCCTTTTCCATGCCAGCTATTTTCAGCGGCAGCGCCACATTCTGCGCCACGGTTTTTGCCGACAGCAGATTGAAGTGCTGAAACACCATGCCGACGCGACTGCGCACCGCCTGCAGCTGCTGTTCCGACAGACCGGTAATACGCCGCCCTTCAATCTCGATTACGCCTTCATCAGGCTGCTCCAGCCCGTTGAGACAGCGAATCAGCGTCGATTTTCCGGCGCCGCTGCGCCCGATCAGGCCAAGGATTTCGCCTTTTTGCACCGTCAGTGAGACATTGCGCAGCGCCTGTGTCTGACCGAAACGGCGCGACACGCCCTGTAAACGCACCACGTTGCTGTGCTGCGCCACGCGATCGCGTACTGTTGCCTCATCGATCACGCCGCGCGCCACGGCGGTCAGGGGCACGGTGGCCTCGGAAAATAGCGTCATGGATGGGTTCCTTACCAGGCGGTTTCGCCCGTGCCTTTGTAGACCTTGTCAAACACCGTTTTGACGGCATCGTTCTGGTACGATGCCACCAGGGTTTTCACCCACGGGGCGCTGGCGTTCTCTTTTTTCACCGCGATAAAGTTGTTGTACGGATTGTCTTTTACCGGCTCCTGCGCGATACGATCCGCCGCGGTCAGACCGCTTTTCAGCGCCCAGTCGGTATTGACCACTGCTGCATCAAGATCCGGCACCGAGCGACCAATGATGCCGGAATCCAGCTCTTTGATTTTCAGGTGATGGGGATTATCAGTGATGTCGGCCGTGGTGGCGGCAATGCCGACGCCCGGTTTGAGTTTGATCAGCCCCTGTTGCTGCAGCAGCACCAGACCGCGCGCCTCGTTCGACGGATCGTTAGGCACGCCGATTACCGCTCCGTCTTTCAGAGCGGCGGCGCTTTTCACTTTCTTCGAATAGAGACCGATCGGCCAGACGGCGGTATCGCCGACGCGCACGATATCGTAATGATTGACCTTGATTTGATTATTCAGGAACGGCTGATGCTGGAAGGCATTGGCATCCACTTCACCATTCTGTAACGCTTCGTTGGGCTGATTATAATCATTGAAAATCACGGTTTTCACCGTCAGCCCTTTCGCGGCGGCCTGCTTTATTACTTCACGCCAGACGTCTTCGTCCTCGCCGCTCATGATACCGACCTTCACCGCGGTTTTATCCGCCGCCTGCGCCACTGAAAACGGCGCGACCACGCTGCCGGCAACCAGTAACGCGCCGACGGTTAACAACAATTTATTTTTGGCTGATACAAAGCGTGTGTGCATAAATTATTTCCTGAGTGTTATTATTACGCGAGTCAAAATAAGCTGCCGTGATCGACAGATACGCGCAGTATACGCAGTTGCTTATTCCAGCATTATGATTTATCCGGGAATGCTATTCCTGAAATGAATAAAGCCATGCCGCCGCTCATCGCGCCAAAAGGCCCCGGGCGGCTGTGCTACCATGCCTGTTTGATTGACCGTTATTGAGCGCTATGTCGGATACCACACCCAAACGTAAAAATGACCCGGAAGGGTTGAAAAAACGCATCCTCGCGGGTGCGCTGCAAACCTTCGCCGAATACGGTATGCAGGGCGCGCGAATGGAGCAGATTGCTGAACTGGCACAGACCACCAAGCGCATGGTGGTATATCACTTCATCAACAAAGAGAAGCTGTATATTGAGGTGCTGGAGCAGGTGTATCAGGCGATCCGCCAGCATGAAACCGGCCTGAATCTTACTACGCTGGAGCCGGAAGAGGCGATGATCAAACTGGTGGAAGCCAGTTTTGACTATCACGTCACGCATCCCGATTTTATGCGCCTGGTGTGTACAGAAAACCTGCTGCGCGGGCGTTACATCATGCAGTCGGAGCGCATCAAAGCGATGAACAAAAGTACCCTCGATTTGCTGGATGACATCCTGTCTCGCGGCCAGCGTCAGGGCATCTTTATCGACGGCCTGGATACCGTGGACGTACACCGCCTGCTCAGCAGTATTTGTGTGCATCACGTCTCCAACCGCTACACCTTCCACACGCTGTTTACCCCCCACGACAGTGAAGAGGACAGTATTCGCCGCAACCGTCAGCTGGCGGTGACGGCCACGCTGCGCTATATCCGCAAAGCCCCGTAATCTGCGGGTTCGCTGTGATGGTCTACGCTTGATCAAATAACCGGGACCGTGACAGACCTCAGATTAAGGAACGCTGTAGTGAAGAAAGATGCTCTCCTCTATCCGTTACGCAACACGCAAAATACCGATGACACGCCTGCGCTCTGGAACTGGGCGCAGAATTCGGTAGTTGGCCAGCGCCAGCAGTTGCATCAGCCGCGTAGTGAAGCCGAGCTGCAACAGCTGTTGCGCGACTCGCACGGCAAAGTGCGCGTGCTCGGCAGCCGTCTGTCGCCCGGTCGCATGCTGTGCGTACAGCCGCAGGACGTGCTGCTGGATCTCAGTGCGCTGCGCGGCATCCTCGCTCAGGATGAAGAGAGCGTAACGTTTGCCGCGGGCACGCCGCTGCAGCAGGTGTATGACAGCCTGACAAAGATGGATCGCATGCTCGCCTCCTCGCCCGGCGTGATAGCGGTGCAGACGCTGGCCGGTGCGCTGGCAACCGGCACCCACGGTCAGGGCCTGGCACAGAGTTCGCTGGCGGACGAAGCGCTGCATATCCGCATGGTGCTGGCCGATGGCAGCGTGCGCGAGTTTCAGCGTGGCGACGCCGATTTCCCGGCGGCAATGGTGTCGCTTGGCGCGCTCGGCATCGTCACCGCCATTACCTTGCGTACTCAGCCATTTCGCCTGTTTACCTGCCATAAATTCGCCGCGTCTGCCGATTCTCTGGAACAGGATTTGCTGACGTGGAATGAGCAGCACGAACTCAGCAAAGCGTGGTGGTTTGTCGATGACAACCTGATGCATGTCTGGAACGCCGATGTCGCCAGTGCGGAAGACAGCCAGGCGTGGTACGACCATCAGCGCGAAGTGATTGAGCACGGCGATCAGGCCGACAGCAGCCTCAACGACACCATTGATCAGACGCTGGAACACATGCATCGCGACACGCAGATTCACGGCAAAGGCGGCAAACAGTTCCGTACCGTCACCCGCTTCCGTGATTTCACCGACATCAGCGGCGATATTTACCAGCTGTTTTGTCGTGGCATCGCCGTACCGCAGATCAACGTCGAGATTGGCGTGCCGCTGGCCAAAACGCCGGAAATTATCAGCAAGATCAAAGCCTGGTACGCACAGAATCGTCCGCACATGCACTATCCCATCATCCTGCGCTGCACCGGCGCTTCTCAGGCGTGGATGAGCCCGGCGCATCAGCAGCCGACCTGCTTTTTTGGTTTCGTGGTGTATTACGCGGATGACGGCTCGCTGTCGCAGGACGGACTGCATTTCCTCACCGAAGTGGAAAAATTGCTGGCGGCAGAAGGCGGACGTCCGCACTGGGGTAAATATTACGATCCGCAGCGCTATCAGTGGCGCGCCATCTATCCGCAGTGGGATGCGTTTCGTGCAGTGCGTGAACAGCTGGATCCGACGCACCGCTTTAGCAATGACTATGTCACGGCTTTGTTTGATTGAGTTTGATTGATTTTGATGGGGAGAAGCTATGTACGCCTGGGTAACGCTGTTAACGCAGCCGGAATATTATGTCGGGGTGAAAGCGCTGCATCGCTCACTCAAACGCAGCGAAACGCGCTGGCCGCTGATTGTGATGGTCACCGATGCCATCGACCTGAACATGCGCGAAGCATTACAGGCGCTGGGCTGCGTGATCCATCCGGTCCAGCCGCTGATGCCGGACGCCGCGCTGGAGCAGCATTATGCCTCGGCACAGTTTGGTGAAGTGTGGAGCAAGCTGCGCGCCTGGGAGCTGACCGGCTGCGAGCGCGTGGTGTTTCTTGATGCCGATATGCTGGTGCTGCGCAACATGGATGAGCTGTTTACGCTTGACCTCGGCAAGCATGCGCTGGCGGCCTGTCACGCCTGCCGCTGCAACCCGAATCAAATCGCCAGCTATCCCGACAGCTGGCAGCCGGAGCATTGTCACTACACCTGGCAGGCGCGCGGTGAGACACCGCCCGCCGATCTTGATAACTATCTCAACGGCGGCTTTCTGGTGCTGCAACCGGATCAAGCGGTATTCGACTGGCTGCACCAGAAAGTGGCTGAGATTGACGACCTGCGCCGCTATCCGTTCTCCGAACAGGATTTGCTCAATGAAGTGTTTGCCGGACGCTGGCTGCCGCTGCCGTACATTTATAACGCGCTGAAAACCCTGCCGTTCCAGCATGCCGGCTTATGGCATGACGATGAGGTGAAGAATCTGCACTACATTCTCGCCAAACCGTGGAAGCGCGATCTGAACCAGCCAGAGGCGCAGCGCGACCGTTATTACGCGCTGGATAAGCTGTGGTGGGAATTGGGCGCAGATTAATCGATTTTTATATTTAGAGTTTTAATAACCAAGCCTTTAAAGCGCTTGGTTATTAAAACATGAGAACACTAACTATTAGCTAAACCTAGAAAACAACGAAGCATAATTCTCAAAATCTGCTTCAATAACTTTAGTTCCGTTACGCTCAAAATATTTTTTATTGAAATGCGATGGTTTATCCTGACCAACAACCTCAAACACGAAAATTGTTTTATCATAATATCTTACGCACTTCAAATGGCTATTTATATATGATTTTAATGGTTCGGATATCTCGGAATTCTTTATTTTATCAGTTATTAAGTGGAAGAGTTGATCAAGATTTTTATTGAGATGCAATGCTTCATGCTCAACTCCAGTAATATTGAATCCATTAAAAACGACTGGAGTAACGTTAAACATTTCTTCAATTCTCAACGCAGTTGCCGAGTTATCACAAACTCCGACTATGACATATCCTTTGTGTCCTTTTTGGATATTTGCTATTGCAGTACAAGTTTCAAGTATCTTTGTGAAAGAATCCTCATCGAACTTAGGATTATTGGATAATTCAAGAAATCCTTGTTTAAAGTCATAGGCAGCTTGCTCGGTTTTAGAATTTGTTAATAAATTTTGTAATTTAGTGACCCAATGCACCTGAGCTGGATCAGGATTTGCGTCATCTTCAAAATATTGCTGAATCATTCCAACTACAGAATTTACGGCAGCCCCCCTACTCTCAGCCCCCCATCTTCCTCCCTCCTGGATTGCAATCAACTTGCCCTTATTAGTTAATGCTGCAATTGCCCCTGCGCGATTAGCAAGAACCTTTCCTTTCTTGACAATTAAATCATGGAAAGCTAAGAATACAGCCTGGAAATATCTAGGGACAGGGTTAGCATTGCCGTCTGGATAAATCAGATTTGAAAAAGTTGTATCAGCTTCTGCCAATAATAACATCAACGTATCATGCGTACGCTGGTAATCTAAGTCAACTAAATCAGGATTTCTTCTTCTAATCGACTGATCCATCTCTTCAAAGCGTTCTAAATTAGCGCCACGTAAAGGATACGTAGCACCATAGTAATCATCAAATAATTCTGTACGTGAAGATACGGGAGTGTCGGAAAGCATATATGCTAACAGATCAGCAACTAGTTCTTCATCACGGCTTTGCCTTAGATGATCTTTAGTAAGTATGCCATTCTTCACCCAAAAAACATTGTCTGCATTAATTCCATAATGTAAATCCCTGTTTGTTATACTTATGGTTTTCATATCATTTAACAGAAGCAAAGAGCTATTTGAAGTATCACCTCTAACTCTCGAAGAAATAACCCTGACACAATCAGCAAAAGAATTTATAGCACCAGCGGCCCTTAATTCTTGCCGAGATAGTTGCCTACCACCTGAATTAATTCTACGAAATACTTCATCGACTGATTCACCATCTGAAAACTCATATATTGAAAGAGGTACTGGATAAGCTGAAATTGTCAGACAGTCATCTCTTTTCATAACTGGTTGCTTTTGAACAAGCTCATTTTTATCTAGAAGATCTTTTGTAGTAGCAAATGTATTTAAATCAAAGTAATAACCTCCAACAGGAAAATCATTACTTATAAAAGATGTTATTGCATCCATTCTCTGCATTCCATCTATTATTTCTACCAAACTCCCTTGACTTCCTTTTTGATCAGCAAGAAGAATTATTGGCACTGGAAATCCATTAATTATTGAATCAATGAAATTTTCCTTTTCCTCAATTGTCTAAATAAGCTTCCTTTGATACCTTCTATTAACTATGTATTTTTTATTCACATAATTAATGTAAATTCTCTCAACTTGTTCACCGCGTACTGTTAATTCTTGCTGCATTGTAGCCATCTCTATCAACTCCTTTATTAGGAATAGCATTTGAAAAAATCACAAACATGCGGGTTAGAAAATATTATATTTAAGGATTATCCACTAATAGGCTTAATGGTCAAATTTTTTGTTATAGCCAAAAAAATTAATAAATTAATTTTTATTACTTTTAGCAATGCGCTCCAGCGCAACCTGCGCCAGAAACCCTGAACGGGTTTTAAATTCCGGATGCGTCGCCACGCAACGGTCGATGCGATCAATCAGTAACTTAGGCAAAGTGACATTGATTTTTTCCGAGCCGCCCAGAATCCGGGTCACATCAACATCCACCAGCACCCACACGTAACCAGCAAACTCCGCCGATTTCATCAGCGATTTAAGGTCCGAGACCGCCGGAATATCCTGGCCGAGTTCAACCATTAACTCCAGATGACCGGTAATCGCCTCTTTGGCGTTTTTTACGGCCTCTTCCAGCGTATCTCCCGCGGAAAAGCAGCCGGGTAAATCTGGCACCGTAACGCCGTACGCGGTGGTTTCATCTCCCGCTTCGATTGCGATGGGGTAAAACATAAGTGTGCCTCTTGCAAATTAATGGACGGTCAATCCGGCCTGTTTTCTGATACTTTTTACCGTTTTAATCGGCAAATCCTTTTTTGGATGCGGTATCGTGACCAGGCCTTTTTTCGTCGGATGGACAAAATGATGGTGGCTACCGTTAATTCGTATCAGCTCCCAGCCGTCGGCTTTGATTTCGGCCATTAGCGATCGGCTATCCATGCGCGTGTCCTGCTACGTCCTGAAAGCAATAAAATAACCCCAATAACCCTGAAATGCAACGGTCAGAGTTATTGGGGTTATTAAATTTCAATAATGGTGCGCTTCCCTGCGCACTGTGGCTTAACGCCAGCCGAGCTCTGGCGCGACGTGGGTCAGAATGCTGTCGATCACGTGCGCACAATAATCCACGCCAAGCTGATTAGGGATGGTCAGCAACAGGGTATCGGCTTCCGCAATCGCTTCATCCTGTGCCAGCTGTTTGATCAGCTGCTCCGGCTCTGCGGCATAGCTACGCCCAAAGATGGCGCGGGTTTTCTCATCGAGGAACCCGACGGAATCCTGCTCCTGTCCGCCGCGACCAAAGTAAGCGCGGTCGGTGTCGTTCATCAGGGCAAAAATACTGCGGCTGACCGACACGCGCGGCGCACGCTGATGCCCTGCCGCCTGCCAGGCTTCTTTATAGGCGCGAATCTGCTTCGCCTGCTGCACATGGAACGGTTCGCCGGTCTCGTCATCCTTGAGCGTCGAACTCTGCAAATTCATCCCCAGCTGGGCCGCCCAGATCGATGTGGCGTTCGAGCCGGAGCCCCACCAGATACGCTCGCGCAGGCCTTCGGAATACGGCTCGAGGCGCAGCAGTCCAGGTGGATTCGGGAACATCGGCTGCGGATTGGGTTTGGCAAACCCTTCGCCGCGCAGCACTTCCAGCAGCTCTTCGGTGTGACGACGTCCCATATCCGCATCGGTTTCCCCTTCGCGCGGATTGAAGCCAAAGTACCGATAGCCTTCAATCACCTGCTCCGGCGAGCCACGGCTCAGGCCGAGCTGCAAACGGCCGTTGGCGATCAGGTCCGCTGCCCCGGCGTCTTCCGCCATATACAGCGGATTTTCGTAACGCATGTCGATCACACCGGTACCAATCTCAATGCGGCTGGTTTTGGCACCGACCGCCGCCAGCAGCGGAAACGGTGAACTCAGCTGGCGGGCAAAGTGATGTACGCGGAAATAGGCACCGTCGGCACCCAGTTCTTCGGCGGCGACCGCCAGGTCAATCGACTGCAGCAGCACATCCTGCGCCGAACGGGTGGCCGAGTGTGGTGACGGGGTCCAGTGACCGAAAGATAAAAAGCCAATTTTTTTCATGCTAAATGCTCCTCGCGGGCCAGAACGGCGCCGGCGTCATCAATCAGAATTCGATGAGGTAAGGTTACGCCTGTGCGAAGAGGACTGATAGCCAATAGTTTTCGCGCGCTTCTTCAACTTTTTTGCATAACAAAGCAATTTTCCGTCTTTGTGTTTATCACGCGTATCGCGCATCGTGAGCGCATCTTTTCCCGTCTCGCTGACTGAATACATGAACATGGTCAAAGGAACCTCCGCCTACCTCAGTGCGCAACAGCGTGAAGTGGTGCACCAGCTGGCGCGCAGCTGGCTCTGGCGCAGCGAATTGCCGACCTGGCTGTTAATCATTACCGTTTATAGCGGCTGGTTCGCCAGCGTGCTGTACTGGCAAACGCTGGGCCTGCCCCTCGCCACGCTGCTGCTGATCCTGTTCACCACCTGGTATTTGTCGCTGCAGCATGAGCTGATTCATGGCCATCCGACGCGCCTGCCGCGCCTTAATCAGCTGTTTGGCACGCTGCCGCTGGCGGTGTGGTATCCGTATGGTCTGTACCGGGATTCGCATCTGGCGCATCACCGCAACCACACCCTGACCGATCCGCATGATGATCCGGAAACCTATTATCTGTCGCCGGCGCACTGGGCTCGGCTCAAACCCTGGCAACAGCGCGTTATCCATCTGCGTAATACCTTTCCGGGACGTCTGCTGCTGGGACCGCTGCTGGATATCCTCGCCACGCTGCGCGCGCTGACGCAAAGCGTGGTGCAGCGCGACGTGCCGGCGATGATGATGTGGCTGGTGCACCTGCTACTGCTGGCCGGACTGTTTTACTGGCTCAGCCTGCACGGCTTTTCCCCGCTGTGGCTGGTGCTGGCGGTGAGCTATCCGGCACTGATGCTGACCAAGGTGCGCTCATTTTACGAACATCGTGCCGATGAGGCGCCGCTGGCGCGCTCGGTAAATAACGAGGCGGCCTGGCCGTGGCGCCTGCTGTTCCTGAATCTCAACTATCATTCTGTACATCACGATCTGCCCGGTTTACCCTGGTACGGTCTGCGCAAAGTCTATTTGCTCTACCGCGACGGCTACTATCAGCGTAATCAGGGTTTTCGCGTTGCCGGTTACGGCGAATGGATGAAGCGCTTCTGGCGTCAGCCGATCGACGTTAACGCCCACCCGGGACACCACAAGGACGCACAGAATGCACATCATCTCTTTACCGATGTACGACATCGACCACCCGAGCACGCTGGCCATGACCTCAGTGCTGACGCGGCTGCTGGCGAAGCGCGGCGTGCAGGCTGAGGTGCAGTGGCACGACGACCTGCTGCCACACTGGCGTGATGACAATCTGCTGCTGAGTCAGACCTGCGGCTATCCGCTGGTCGCGCTATTGCCTGACGTGCAACTGGTGGGCACGTTTCAGTCCAATGCGCCTGGCTGCCATGACCTGCGCTATCGCAGCTGGCTGGTGGCACGGCAGGAAGATGAGAACCTGAGCCTCGCCGATTTCCGCGACCGTCGCGCAGTGTGCAACAGCAATGACTCACACTCCGGATACAATTCGCTGCGCTACGTGGTCGCGCCGCTGGCCCAGGACGGCAAATTCTTCGCCACTACCCGGTTCAGCGGCAGCCACCGCCAGTCGCTTGCCGCGCTGCGCGCCGGACAGGCCGACCTCGCCGCGATTGATTGCATCACCTGGGCGCTGCTGCGCAAATACCGGCCGCAGGAGCTGCAGGGCTTAGCCATTATCGGTGAAACCCCGCTGTGTGCCGCGCTGCCGCTGATAACCTCGGCGAAAACCGACAGTCTGTTGCTGGAAAAGCTGCGCAGCACGCTATTTGAGCTGGCCAATGTGGAGGACTACAAGGATGTGATGAAGGCCAACCTGCTGGCGGGCTTTTCTGTACCGCAGCGCGACTGGTTTGACGAGGTTAAACGCTGGGAAGATGACGCCGCCGCGCTGGGCGTGACGGCGCTGTAAATTAAGCACTAACCGGCGACATCCCTGCCGCCAGCAAGCTTACTGTGCACGAGCCGCGATAATCGCCTCCGCGACGTTACGCGGTGCTTCGGCGTAGTGGGCAAACTCCATGCTGTACGTGGCGCGACCCTGCGACATTGAGCGTAGCGTGGTGGCGTAGCCAAACATCTCGGCCAGCGGCACTTCAGCACGGATAATGCGCGCGCCGAAACGCTCGTCCATGCCCTGCAGCGTGCCGCGCCGGGATGACAAATCGCCCATCACGCCGCCGGCATACTCTTCCGGCGTCTCCACTTCCACCTGCATCACCGGCTCAAGTATCACCGGATTAGCCTGCTTCGCTGCCGCTTTGAAGCCAAAGATCGCCGCCATGCGGAACGCCATCTCGGACGAGTCAACGTCGTGATAAGAGCCAAACGTCAGCGTGGCTTTGATGTCGACCACCGGATAACCGGCCAGCACGCCGCTGTTGAGCGCTTCGCGAATGCCCTTCTCCACCGAAGGAATGAATTCGCGCGGCACCACGCCGCCTTTGGTCGCGTCTTCAAAGGCGAAACCGCTTCCGGCCGCCTGCGGCTCGAGCGTCAGCACCACGTGACCATACTGGCCCTTACCGCCTGACTGACGCACGAATTTCCCTTCCACCTCGCGCACCGTTTTGCGGATGGTTTCGCGGTAGGTTACCTGCGGCCGGCCAATATTGGCTTCCACGCCAAACTCGCGTTTCAGACGGTCGACGATGATCTCCAGATGCAGTTCACCCATGCCGGAGATGATGGTCTGACCGGACTCCTCATCGGTGTGCAGCCGGAACGACGGATCCTCTGCCGCCAGCCGCTGCAGCGCCAGCCCCATTTTTTCCTGATCGCCTTTGGTCTTTGGCTCAATCGACAGCGAAATCACCGGATCGGGAAACTCCATGCGCTCCAGCGTGATCACCGCATTGGGATCGCACAGCGTTTCGCCGGTGGTGACCTCTTTCAGCCCGACGCAGGCGGCAATATCGCCGGCGCGGATTTCATCGATCTCAATGCGATCGTTCGCCTGCATCTGCACGATGCGGCCAATGCGCTCTTTACGCCCTTTTACCGCGTTCCACACGCTGTCACCCTTGCGCAGCACGCCAGAATAGACGCGCACAAAGGTCAGCTGACCGACATAAGGATCGCTCATCAGCTTGAACGCCAGCGCCGAGAAAGGTTCCTCATCGTCAGCATGGCGTTCGTCGTGTTCGCCGCGCTCGTTGATGCCGGCGACCGGTGGCACGTCGAGCGGCGAAGGCATCAGTTCGATGACCGCATCGAGCATGCGCTGCACCCCTTTGTTTTTAAACGCGCTGCCGCACAGCATCGGCTGGATTTCGCCCGCCAGCGTGCGCTGCCGCAGCCCGGCAATCACCTCGTCTTCACTGAGATCGCCCTGCTCCAGATAGCGATCCATCAGCGCTTCGCTGGCTTCTGCCGCTGCTGCCACCATGTTTTCCCGCCACTCCGCCGCCTGCGCCTGCAGCGCGTCCGGAATCGGCGCATAGCTAAAGCTCATGCCCTGGCTGGCGTCGTCCCAGTAGATGGCGCGCATTTTGTTGAGATCGATGACCCCGCTGAACTGCTCTTCAGCGCCGATGGGAATGACAATCGGCACCGGATGCGCCTGCAGGCGATCTTTCATCATCTGCACCACGCGGAAAAAGTCCGCGCCCTGGCGGTCCATCTTGTTGACGAACGCAATGCGCGGCACGTGGTATTTATTCGCCTGCCGCCACACGGTTTCTGACTGCGGCTGAACGCCACCGACCGCGTCGTACACCATCACGGCACCATCCAGCACGCGCATTGAGCGTTCCACTTCAATGGTGAAGTCAACGTGTCCGGGCGTATCAATGATGTTGATACGGTGCGGCGTGAAGCTGCCGTCCATGCCCGGCCAGTAGCAGCTGACCGCCGCCGAGGTGATGGTAATGCCGCGCTCCTGCTCCTGCGCCATCCAGTCGGTGGTTGCCGCGCCATCGTGCACTTCACCCAGCTTGTGGCTCATTCCGGTGTAAAACAGGATGCGCTCAGTGGTGGTGGTTTTACCGGCATCGATGTGCGCGGAGATGCCGATGTTGCGATAACGTTCGATGGGGAGGGGTCGGGGCATGATGCGTCCTTAGTCTGTTGACGAAAAAAACCGGCAGGCACCATTGCCCGCCGCTGTGCCCCAGCATAAACCCATTGTACGAATGAATACGAACAGTTTGAGCTTTTTTTGCTCATCGCTAAGATTGTCACGGTTTTCCGCATTTGCGGTGTGGCGCAGTGACGCGCAGCGCTTTAAGGTAAGGCTTTCATGCCTAACGGGAAAACAGTCCATGCGTATTCTGATTGTGGGAGCCGGTGCCACCGGCGGGTACTTTGGCGCGCGCCTGGCGCAGGCCGGCCGTGATGTGACCTTTCTGGTGCGCGAGCGCCGCCAGCAGCAGCTGCAACAGACTGGACTGGTGCTGCAAACGCCGGAGGGCAGCACGGTGCTGCAACCGCAGCTGGCGCTGGCCTCGACGCTGACCGGTGATTACGATCTGATTATCCTGACGGTGAAAAGCTTTGCGCTGGAACAGGCGATGGAAGATATCGCCCCGGCGGTTGGCGCGCAGACGCTGATCATGCCGATCCTCAATGGTATGCGTCACATTGATACGCTGCGCGCACGTTTCGGTGACAAGGTGATTGGCGGGCTGTGTAAGATTCACGCCACGCTGGGCGAGCACGGCGAAGTGATGCAGCTGTCGCCGCTGCACGTGCTTTACTACGGCGCGCTGGACGGCAACAACGATGCCCGTCTGGCGCGCGTGGATGCCGCGCTGCGTGATGCGCAATTTGATAGCGTGTTCGCCGATAACATTATCAGTGAGCTGTGGGAGAAGTGGCTGCTGCTGAGCACGCTGGGTGCCGTGTGTTGTGTGGCGCGCGGCAATACGCAGCACATCCTGCGTTCAGCCGGTGGTGAAGCGCTGTTACAGGGCATTTTCGCCGAGGTGCTGGCGGTGATCACCGCCGATGGCTACCAACAGCGTCCGGCCGTGACGGCGAAGATTTATGAGACGCTGAACAATCCTGAGGCAGCGATGACCTCATCCATGTACCGCGATTTAACCCAGGGCTACGATATCGAAGCCGATCAGATCATCGGCGATTTGCTGGTGCGCGGCGCGCGCCATGCGGTGGCAACGCCGCTGCTGAACGCGGTGTATGTGAATTTACAGGTGTATTTGCAGACGCGGTGATAAGTCCGGTGCGTAGCGCCAGGTGCGCATGAATGCGCCCCCTACGGCCCCGTACGCGGGAATAACCTGGTGCGCATAAATGCGCACCCTACGATACTGTAGGGTCGCCATTCATGGCGACCGATATCACGCCGGAACCATCGGATTCACCCAATCCTGGGGAACGGCTTAACCCAGCCGCGACTGCACGCCGGGCAGCTGCATCAGGCGCTGCCAGGCTGCTTCGACCGCGTCGGGTACATCAACGTGTCCGAAGAACCCCTTGCCGTTCGGGCCGTAGCCGCTGGCGTCGTCACGCAGGCGCTGCACCTCGCCCATCAGCAGCGACAGAAAACGCTCCACTGACCACAACCCCTGCGGCGGCGCGCCAACGATGCGCAGCATGCCCGCATCCATCATCACCTGCGGCACAAACACCGGCCAGCTGATGAATTCCGGCGCATGCTCGCGATCGCGCCACTGCCAGCGGAAGGTTTCCCAGCTGCGGCGCTGCATCAACGGATCCTGCACCAGCAGCACGCGCTGCGGCTGCCACTGCTGCTCATCCAGCAGGCGCTGGCTCAGGGCGGCGTTTTCGCCACAGTTGCGTGAGGCGGTTTCCAGCAGCAGCTGATCGTCAGGCAGCTCAGCGAACACGCGCGCCATCTCGCCCAGCAGCTGCGCTTCGCCCTTGCCGGCGGTGTCGATCTGGCGATAGAGCGGATGGCTGGCAATCATCGCGGCCAGCAGCGCGGTTGAATGACCGATGCCGCCGCTGATCAGCAACGGCAGCTGATATTTCTTCGCCAGCGCAATCACCGCTTCGACGTTTGGCAGCACCGCATGTCCGGCAAGTATGGCTAAATCGACCTCCAGCGTACCGTCCTTTGGCAGCTGATCGAGCGCCAGCCAGGCGGCAATGGTGTTGATATCCTGAATTTGATGGTCATTGAGCTGCATCACTTTCTCCTTGCGTTATCACTGGCAGTGTAACGCCTTAATACCGCGACGGCAGGGAAAAATTTGCTACACTCGCCGCATTCTCATCAGGAGGGATTAATGACAGCGCGTTCCGTAACGCTTGACGATGTCGCCCGGCTGGCTGGCGTCTCCTATCAAACGGTTTCCCGGGTGCTGAACCATTCCGCGCAGGTGTCACCCCGCACCCGCGCGCGGGTGGAAGCCGCGATGCAGCAGCTCAGCTACGTGCCAAACCGGGTCGCGCAGCAGCTGGCCGGCAAGGCCACGCGCACGCTCGGGCTGGCGACCAGCGATCTGGCGCTAATGGCGCCGGCGCAGATTGCTTCGGCGATTCAGCAGCGCGCGGCGGCGCAGGGCTATCATCTGGTGATCGCCATGGCCAATGCCACCAGCCACGCGCAGGACACGGTGCATGAATTGCTGGCGCAGCGCGTCGATGCTCTGCTGGTCAACCTGCCGCTGGATGCCGCGCAGGCGGCGCAGATTCAGCAGCAGTGCGGCAGCAAACCGACGCTGTTTCTGGATGTGGAGCGCAGCGCGGCCGTGGCGCAGTGTCAGTATCAGAGCGCCAGCGGTGCGCAGCAGGCGGTGGATCATCTGGTGGCGCTCGGCCACCGGCAGATTGGCGTGCTGAACGGGCCTGCCAGCTCCGCGTCAGCGCGGGCGCGATTTAGCGCCTGGCAACAGGCGCTGGCGCGTCATCAGCTGGTGCCGGACTGCGTACTGAGCGGCGACTGGAGCGCAGCGTCCGGCTACCAGGCGCTGCTGACACTGCTGCCCGACCAGCTGCCGCAGGCGCTGCTGGTGGCTAACGATCAAATGGCGCTGGGCGCGATGCGCGCGCTGCATCAGCATGGCGTACGAATTCCGGCGGAGATGTCGATCATCGGTTACGACGATACGGCGGAGAGCGCGTGGTATCAGCCACCGCTGACCACGGTGCGCCAGGATTTACAGCAGTTAGGCACGGTGAGCGTCGATCGTCTGCTGGCGCAGCTTGAGGGAGAGATGCCGGACAGTCAGCCGCTGGAGACCGAGCTGGTCCTGCGCGCCACCACGGCGGCGCCGTTGCAGCAGCAGGTGGATGTGGCGGAGATTGCGCATCAGTTACAGCAGCTGGCGCGGGCATTAAAAAGGTCGCCGTAAAGGGCGACCCTGGAGCAAAACGCGGCTATCAAGCCTGTAGAGCTTACTGCCCTTTCGGTTCGCCCATCGCTTTGAGCTTCTTCGACAGCTCGCGACGCTCTTTCGACAGATCGGCGTTTTTGATGATGTACTCATCTACGCGATCTTCATAATCCACGCGCATGCTGGCGATGATTTCCTGAATCGCTTCCACGCTCATACCAGGTTTGATGTACTCGCTCAGGTTGTCCAGCAGCAACACACGTTTCTGGTTATCACGGATTTTCTTTTCGTTGTCCGTAATTTCGCGCTGCAGTTTGTTTTTACGACGAAACATACGCACAAACTCCAGTACGTCCTGAAATGATTGCTTGGCATTTTCCATGTTGGCACCTTTCTTGTGGCCTGCCGCGGCAGGCAAAATAGTCATAAACCGGGAAGACATTTAGCTTAGCGGCTTATAAGCCGGGTTCGCAATTTTCACCGCTAAATTCGGACTGGCACTTATCTTAGCGCAAAGAAAGGGCAATTCGCACTAAGTCATTGCCTGAGAAAACTATTTGCGCAGCGCCAGACGCACCAGGTCGGTCATGCGCTCCAGCTGACGCGCCTGCTCCAGACTCAGCCAGACGTAACCGTAAATCGCGGTGGTCTCCAGCCGCGCGCTGCCGTTGGCGATCAGCGCTTCCAGCTCCTGGGTGATGGCTTCCAGCTCGTGGCTGTTGGCAATCACCTGTTCGGTCTCGCCTTTTACCATCAGCGCCGCCAGCGCGTTCAGGGTGTTCTCGGTCATCTGCTGCGTGCGGCGCAGTGTCGGCGCGTTAAGCAGAATCAGATGGCTTTCGCGCGACGCCCACCAGGCTTCAATCTGCATCTGCATGGTGTTAACCATATTACGGTTAATGGTCTGAATGGCTTCAAACACCGATTTAGGGATGCGCGTCTCTTTGCTCGCTGGCTCCAGCAGCGCGCGCATTTTGATCACGCTGGTAAGCAGCTTCTGGAAGCGCGGATTGAGGCGCGGCTTCTCCACCAGGTTGGCGGAAAAGCCAGCGTGATGAATCTTCGCCATGTTGATAAAGGCGTCCGACAGCTGAATGCGCCAGTGAGTATAGGCGCGCTGCGCCCAGATGGCGCTAAACAGTAAAGCCATCAGCGAGCCGAGGATCACATCGCCGCCGCGCCACAGCGCCACGGTGAAATCGCCGGCCGGCGCGCCGACCACCACGCCGAGCGTGATGCCGATCAGCAGCGCCATATACGGGTGTTTGCCCAGCGTCAGATAGCCGCAGACGATCATCACGATAAAGCACCACACCAGCATCAGCGGCAGTGACAGCAGCTCCAGCTTCAGCGCGATCAGCCCTGATATCAGCCCGGCAAAGGTACCGCTGATACGCTGCACCACGCGCGGCAAAACATTGCCCCAGGTGGAGATCGGTCCCATCACCACCACCAGCGTGATCAGCGGCCAGGTGCCTTCCGGAATATCGGTCAGACGGACAAACAGGAAGCACAGCACAAAGGCGATAGCGATGCGTACGCCGTGCACGGCGCGGTAGTGGCGGTAAAACCAGAACTCAATCGGAGAGATGGGCTTATCAGCGCGTAACATGGTGGTCCGGGTGCGATAAAAATTTGCGCGCTATGTTACCCTGGTGCAGCACGAACATTGAGGGGCTGGCGCAACTTTTTGCGCAATAATACAACTGCGCTACATCTTGTTTTCTCAGTGCACACAAGGATGTAACGCAGCGTTTGCTTATCGCCCGACGGCTTACAGTTTCTGTTTCACGTAATCGCTGATGCGCGTGATGATGCCTGCTTCATCGACCGACTGCAGCGCGTACAGCGGATAGCTGGCCAGCTGCTTGTCTTTATCCAGCACCTGAATTTCGCCCACCTGCTCGCCGGCTTTGAGCGGCGCTTCGAGGTCTTTACGATTGATCACATACTTCGCCATCACGTTCGACACTTCGCTGCGCGGCAGTGACAGATAGATATCTTCGGTGGTACCGACGTCCACTTTGTGCGGGTTGCCGTACCAGACGTTTTCGCTGCCGATCTTTTTCCCGGCGTGGAACAGCTGCACGGTGTCGAAGTTGTTCTGTCCCCATACCAGCAGTTTACGCGCCTGCTCTTCTCGTCCCTTCGAACTTTTCCCGCCCATAATCACCGCAATCAGACGATGACGACCGACAATGTTCGAGGCGACGATGTTGAACCCGGCGCTCTCGGTGTGGCCGGTTTTCATGCCGTCGACGTGCAGATTCTGATCCCACAGCAGGCCGTTACGGTTGTTCTGGGTAATGCCGTTGAAACTGAGGGTTTTCTCGCTGTACATGGCGTAGAAATCCTGCTCACCGTTGATGATGGCGCGCGACAGCACCGCCAGATCGCGCGCGGTGGTGTGCTGCCCCGGCGCATCAAGACCGTGCACGGTTTCGAAGTGGGTGTGCGTCAGACCGAGCTTCTGCACGTAGCTGTTCATCATGTTGACGAAGCTCTCCTGACTGCCGGCCACATAGTCGGCCAGCGCCACGCAGGCGTCGTTGCCGGAATCGATGATCACGCCGCGCATCAGGTCGCGCACGGTGACTTTATCGCCCGGCTTAAGAAACATCAGCGACGAGCCTTTAAACACCGGATTGCCGGCGGCCCACGCGTCTTTACCCACCGTGACCACATCGTCGCGGGTGATTTTCTTCTGATCGACCGCGCGGTCAACGACATATCCGGTCATCAGTTTGGTCAGGCTGGCCGGGTTGCGCTCCGCATCCGGGTTGCCTGCGGTGAGGATCTGCCCGGTGGTGGCGTCCATCAGCACCCAGGACGCGGCATCAATGGCCGGCGGCGTCAGGGGAAACGGCATGCTGTCATCCGCGTGCGCCAGCGATGCCCAAACAATCATTCCAGATACAGTTACCAACAGACGCCTTTTCAACACTTCTTCCTCAACATCAAATAAATGAATTTACCGCCGCACGTTTTACGGCAAATAGCGCTTTGATATCTGAATAAATTGAAAAAAAGTATGAACCGCGGACAAATGCTGCGCGCCCGCTCGCAGCGATGGCGATCGAGGTTGTGCTGTACCGGGCTGACGACTATTCTGTGCGTTGATTTTCCATAGCCAGGATAACGCCGTGCCCGCCTCTGAGTTTACTTTTCTGTTCCACGATTATGAAACCTTCGGCAAAAGCCCGTCGCTGGATCGTCCGGCGCAATTTGCAGGCCTGCGCACCGACAAAGCCTTTAACGCCGTGGGCGAACCGCAGGTGTTTTACTGCCAGCTCGCGGACGATTACCTGCCGCAGCCGGAAGCGGTAATGATCACCGGTATCACGCCGCAGGTGGCCAACGCGCGCGGCGTGCCGGAAGTGGAGTTTGCTCAGCGCATTCACGCGCTGTTCAGCGAACCGCAGACCTGTGTGATCGGTTACAACAACGTGCGCTTCGATGACGAAGTGACGCGCAATATCTTCTACCGCAACTTTATCGACCCGTATGGCTGGAGCTGGCAGAACGGCAATTCGCGCTGGGATCTGCTCGACGTGATGCGCGCCTGCTATGCGCTGCGCCCGGAAGGCATCGTCTGGCCGGAGAACGACGACGGTTTCCCGAGCTTTAAGCTGGAGCATCTCACCCAGGCTAACGGCGTGGCACACGAACAGGCGCACGATGCCATGTCCGATGTGTACGCCACGCTGGCGATGGCAAAGCTGGTGCGGGAGAAGCAGCCGAAGCTGTTTGAGTTTCTGTTTACCCATCGCAACAAGCAGAAACTGATGACGCTGATTGATATTCCGCAGATGAAGCCGCTGGTGCACGTTTCCGGCATGTTCGGCGCAGCGCGCGGTAATACCAGCTGGATTGTGCCGCTGGCATGGCATCCGGATAACAAAAACGCGCTGATCGTGGCCGATCTGGCCGGCGACATGACGCCGCTGCTGACGCTGTCGCCGGATGAGTTGCGCGAGCGGCTGTATACGCGACACAGCGATCTGGGCGATTTGCCGGCGGTGCCGATCAAGCTGGTGCACATCAATAAGTGCCCGGTCCTGGCCCCGGCCAATACATTGCGCCCGGAAGATGCCGAACGGCTGGGTATCGATCGTCAGCACTGTCTGGCGAATCTGGCCCTGCTGCGCCAGCATGCCGAAGTGCGGGAAAATGTGGTGACGCTGTTTGCCGAAGCGGAGCCGTTCACGCCGTCGGAGGATGTCGATGCGCAGCTGTATGATGGCTTCTTCAGCGACGCCGATCGCGCCGGCATGAACATCCTGCGCCAGACGCCGCCGCAGAACCTGCCGGCGCTCGATTTGACCTTTGAGGATAAACGTATCGCGAAGCTGCTGTTCCGCTATCGCGCCCGCAACTTCCCTGGCACGCTGGATGATAAAGAGCAGCAGCGCTGGCTGCAGCATCGCCGCGAGCAGCTTAATGCGGAGCGGGTACAGGCGTTTTTGCTGGAGCTGGAGTCGCTGGCCAGTTTACATGAGGGCGATGCAGAGAAGATGGCGCAGCTGAAAGCGCTGTATTTGTATGCGCAGGAGCTGGTATCGTAGCAGGGTTTCATGCGGGCTGATGCCCTCACCCCGGCCCTCTCCCACGGGGAGAGGGAGAGGTATAGTGCGTTTTGGTGCCCTCACCCCGGCCCTCTCCTGCGGGGAGAGGGGGAGGTATGGTGCGGGCTGATGCCCTCACCCCGGCCCTCTCCCACAGGGAGAGGGAGAGGTATGGTGCGTTCTGGTACAGCTACTGGGCTGATACCTGACTCACGCTCGGGCGGTTCCCTCTCCCGCGGGCGGGAGAGGGTTAGGGTGAGGGAAAAGCCTTACACCTCTTCGCTAAACTGCGGTACTGGATTGCGGAACGTGCGGGTCACAAACGCCAGGTAAACAATACCAATCGCCGCCCACACCAGGCCGAGCACCATCGAGGTCTCTTCCAGGTTGATCCACAGCGCACCCACCGTCAGCGCACCCATGATGGGCAGCACCAGATAGTTGAGGTGATCTTTCAGCGTTTTATTACGCTTCTCACGAATCCAGAACTGGGCAATCACCGACAGGTTCACAAAGGTGAACGCCACCAGCGCACCGAAGTTAATCAGCGCCGTTGCGGTGACCAGGTCGAAGTTGATCGCCAGCAGCGCTACCGCACCAACCAGCAGCACGTTCAGCGACGGCGTGCGGAATTTCGGATGCACGAAGCCAAAGAAACGCTGCGGGAATACGCCGTCACGGCCCATCACGTACATCAGACGCGAAACGCCAGCATGTGCCGCCATGCCGCTGGCCAGCACCGTCACCACCGAGAAAATCAGAATGCCGATCTGCAGCGCTTTACCCGCCACGAACAGCATGATTTCCGGCTGTGAAGAGTCCGGATTCTGGAAACGCGAGATATCCGGGAAATACAGCTGCAGGAAGTACGAGACGCCAATAAAGATCACCCCACCAATCAGCGCGGTCAGGAAAATCGCGCGTGGAATGGTGCGCTCGGCATCTTTGGTCTCTTCCGACAGCGAGCTGATACCGTCAAAGCCAAGGAACGAGAAGCACAGAATGGTTGCACCGGTAATCATCGGTACCACCTGCGCATTTTCCGACCAGAACGGCTTAGTGCTGGTCAGCGTACCGGCGCCAATACCGTGTGCCACACCATACACCACCATACCGGTGATCACTGCCATCACCACTACCTGCAGCACCACAATGACGCTGTTGAAGTTGGCCACGGTTTTGATCCCACGCAGGTTGGAGATGGTCATAAACGCCACCAGCAGCACCACGAAAATCCACGACGGAATGCCCGGCACCAGCGACTCAAAGTAGCTTTTCGCCAGCAGGATGTTGATCATCGGCATGAACAGATAGTCCAGCAGTGATGACCAGCCCACCATAAAGCCGACGTGCGGACTGATAGCCTTCTGAGCATAGGTGTAAGCGGAGCCCGCAGATGGGAAGCGGCGTACCAGCTTGCCGTAGCTCACGGCAGTAAACAGTATCGCGATCAGCGCGAAAGCATAAGCGGTGGCGACGTGACCGTCGGTGAGGCCTGACACGATGCCGAAGGTATCAAACAGGGTCATTGGCTGCATATACGCCAGGCCCATCATGACGACCGGGATCAGAGTCAGAGATTTTTTCAGATGTGCACGCTGTGGTGCGGCAGAGGTATTAAGCGACATTGTTCAGGCCCCCTACAGCAACAACTGAGTTCAGTTGTACCACAGGGATACTGCGCAACGTGCTGCAGTGAGAAGTGATATTAGTGTTTGCGATTGTCGCCGCGCCATAATCATCACGGAAGCGAGAACCAGCATGCGCTGGTGCAATTGTAAACAGTCCCATCTTTGTTCCTCAAATCTCACGCACAAGCGTGTTTCAGTGTCTATCTATCCGGATGCGTGTCCGGCCTCGTTCATGTAGTGAAAGCACCATGCAAAAAAATAACCGACGTAATAAGCGTCGGTTATGTTTTGTCTTTTGCAGGGCGCGTATTTTGCCCCAACTTAGGCCATCGACACAAGACGTTGGATCAATTCTTCTGTCGGTCAGGCGTTCTTTAACATCCAGTCAATTTCCGTGGCGGTGATCAGCCGTTCAAACTCGCGCAGTTCATACTGTTTGCAGCTGTGCCACACGCCGCTGAAACGCTCGCCGAGCAGCTTTTGCAGCGGATAGCTGTTTTCAAACTCGTACAGCGCATCGCTCTGGCGAATCGGCAGTTCCAGCCCTTCCGCCTCGTGGCCATTGCCCTTCACCGGATGCGGTAAGGGTAGCTGATTATCCAGACCGTGCAAGATACCGGCAATAATTGCTGACACCACCAGATACGGATTGGCATCGGCACCCGCCACACGGTACTCGACGCGATGGTTTTCTACATCGCCGCAGGGAATGCGCAGCGCCACCGTGCGGTTATTATGTCCCCATGACGCCTGCAGCGGCACAAACGCCTCCGGCAGGAAGCGACGAAACGCGTTGACGTTAGGTGCCAGCAGCGCCATTGATGCCGGCATCAGATCGATCATGCCAGCCAGCGCGCGCTTCAGCAGCTGCGAATCGCTGCCATCATCCAGCGCAAAGGCGTTGTGGTCGGCGGCATCCAGCATACTGATGTGTACGTGCATGCCGCTGCCCGCATACTCCTCATACGGCTTGGCCATAAACGTGGCGGTCATGCCGTGATTTTCTGCCACCTGACGCACCAGCCGCTTCAGCAGAATGGCGTCGTCACAGGCTTTGAGGATATCGCGCGTATGGTGCAGGTTAATTTCGAACTGGCCCGGCGAGGCTTCCGCCAGCGCGCCGTCGGCGGGGATATTCTGCAGTTTCGCCAGCGCGTCGATATCGCGCAGTACGTCGGCGAAATGGTCGAGATTATCCAGCGAATAGACCTGACTCTGCATGTTACGCTCTTCGCTGCCTGGCGCGCATGGCGGCTGAATATAGCCTTCGGCATCGCGCTTTTTGTCCACCAGATAGAACTCCAGCTCTACCGCTACCACCGGAAACAGACCGCGATTGCGCAGCTGTTGCCACAGCCGGTTCAGCACGTTTCGGGGTTCAACGTCAAAGGGAGTGCCATCTTGGTCGCACATGGTCAGCAGCAGCTGGGCGATGCGTTGCGGGTCAGAGGCGGAAGGAATTAAGGTCCCGGGGACCGGTATGCAGAGGTTATCAGGTTCGCCGAGCGCCTGTCCGAGGCCGGCTTCCTCGACGGTGTTGCCGAGAATGTCCATGGCGAAAACCGAGGCCGGAAAGTAACACCCTTTTTCCAGCTTGGCTAACGCGGAGACGGGAATGCGTTTACCGCGAAATACCCCGTTGAGATCGTTTAACAGAATATCGACATACTGCGTTTCCGGATGGCGTTCCAGCCAGGTTTTCACCTCCAGCTGGAACGCGCTGGTTCGTTTTTCTTCACTGTGTCGCGTGAAGTCTTCTACTTCCACGAGGTTCGTCATCTTCCCACCCGCCCTATACCGTTTAAGATGGTTTGCACATGCTCAAAATAACAGCCACACCTCTAACATAGCTCTAACGCAAATGGTGTGCAAATGTAACAATTCTGTTTGAAGAACAACCAGACGGTTGCTAGATTGACAATATATTGCACACTTTTTCTACTTGGCGCGCAAAACCGGCGAAAATATTGAACAGCAGCGTGGAGACGTAATGGGCATTATTTTTGACAAGCCTTTGATTGGCGTAGTGATGTGCCAGAACCCCATCGGCAACCACGTTGGGCAGACCGTGCATAACAAATACCTCGACGCCGTGGTGCTCGCCGGTGGCGTGCCGCTGCCTTTACCGCATCAGCTGATGCACGCGCCGCAGCTATTAGAAAACAGTATGACGCTGCTGGACGGCATTTTGCTCACCGGCAGCCCAAGCAATATTGAACCCTGGCATTACGGTGAAGAGGGTCATGAGGCGCATGCCGATCCGTCGCGTGACCGCTTATCCTTTGCGCTTATCACCCACGCCAGCGGGAAAAAGATGCCGATGCTGGGCATCTGCCGCGGTTTGCAGGAGCTGGTGGTTGCCAACGGCGGCGCGCTGCATCGCCAGCTGCATCAGACGCATCTGTTTCAGGAGCACCGCGAAGATGACAGTCAGCCGCTGGAGCAGCAGTACGCGCCGGCGCATCTGGTGCAGCCCGAACCCGATGGCCTGCTGAGCCAGCTGCTGGGCAGCGCTGCCGCGTTCGCGGTCAATTCGCTGCACGGCCAGGGCATTCGCGAGCCGGGCCCGCAGTTACGCATTGAAGCCCGCGCGCCGGATGGCCTGATCGAAGCCGTCAGCCTGCGCCAGCATCCGTTTGCGCTGGCGGTGCAATGGCATCCGGAGTGGCAATCCGATCGCGATCCGGTCTCGCGCCGTTTATTCGAGGCCTTTATCCACGCCGCAGCACGTTATCACAAGGAAAAGCAGCCATGAATGATGCCACTCTGGCGCCCGGACGACGCTTATCGCAAATCCGGCAGGAGTTGGGATTGTCTCAGCGTCGCGTCGCTGAGTTGTCAGGTTTAACACACAGCGCCATCAGCACCATTGAGCAGGATAAAGTCAGCCCGGCAGTCAGCACGTTACAAAAGCTACTCAAAGTGTATGGGCTGTCGCTGTCGGAGTTTTTCTCAGAGCCGAAAGAGAATGCCACGCCGCGCATCATCGTACGGCCGGATGATTGCGTTGAGATCGGCAGTCTCGGTGTTTCTTTACAGCTGATTGATAACGGTGCGGCTAAGCGCGCGCTGGCGATGCTGCTGGAGCGCTACGAGCCGGGGGCCAGCACCGGTGAAAAACTGCGCCATCCGGGGGAAGAGACCGGCACGGTGCTGGAGGTGGAAATCACCCTGGTGGTGAACGGTCAGAGTTATCACCTTAACCGCGGCGAAAGTTACGTGATTGATACCGGTTTGCCGCACAGTTTTACCAATACGTCAGATCAGCCGTGTCGCATTGTCAGCGCGCATACGCCCGCCAATTTCTGAGTTCACGCGCTACAGGAGGTTATGATGCACCACGTGCAAAGTTATTACGCCGCGACCGCCAACGCGCACGCGCCGTGGCCGCAGCTGCAGGAGAGCATTCAGTGTGACGTCTGCATCATCGGCGGCGGGTTTACCGGGCTCTCTTCCGCGCTGTTTCTCACCGAAGCCGGTTACGATGTGGTGGTGCTGGAAGCGGCCCGCGTCGGCTTTGGCGCCAGCGGCCGCAACGGCGGCCAGGTGGTGAATTCCTACAGTCGCGATGTCGATGTGATTGAGCAGCGCTACGGCAAACAGACTGCGCAGATGCTGGGCAGCATGATGTTCGAAGGGGCGGAGATTATCCGCGACCGCATCGATCGTTACGCCATTGCCTGCGACTATCGTCCCGGCGGCATTTTTGCTGCGCTCAATCAGCGTCAGATGGGGCATCTGCGCAGCCAGCAGGCCAGCTGGGCGCGTTATGGCAACAGCGATCTGGAGCTGCTGGACGAGCGCGGTATCCGCCGTGAAGTGGCCACCGACCGTTACGTCGGCGGCCTGCTGGACCGGCGCGGCGGCCATCTGCATCCGCTCAATCTGGCGTTAGGTGAAGCCGAGGCGATTCGCCGGCACGGCGGCCGTATATATGAGCAGTCGGCGGCGCTGGCAGTGACCTACGGCGCACCCAATCGGGTCAAAACCGCACAGGGTGAAGTCAGTGCCACCTTTGTGATTTTTGCCGGCAACGCCTATCTGCCGTCGCAACTGGAACCGCGACTGGGGCGCAAAAGCATGCCGTGCGGCTCGCAGATCGTCACCACCGAGCCGCTGAGCCGCGATCAGGCGCTGGGGCTGATGCCCAATAACCACTGTGTGGAAGATTGTAATTACCTGCTGGATTACTTCCGCCTGACCGCCGACAACCGCCTGCTGTACGGCGGCGGCGTGGTGTACGGCGCGCGCGAACCGGAAGACATCGAGGCGTTGATCCGGCCCAAGCTGCTGCGCACCTTTCCGCAGTTGCGCGACGTGAAGATCAGCCATCGCTGGAGCGGTAACTTCCTGCTCACGCTGTCGCGCATGCCGCAGTTTGGTCAGCTGGAGAAGAATGTGTTCTTTATGCAGGGTGATAGCGGGCACGGCGTGACCTGCACGCACCTCTCCGGCAAGCTGATCGCCGAAGTGCTGCGCGGCCATGCAGAGCGGTTTGATGCATTTGCGAAGCTGCCGCACCTGCCGTTTCCCGGCGGAAGACGCTTTAAGGTGCCACTGACGGCGATGGGCGCGGCCTGGTATGCGTTAAGGGATCGGCTGGGGGTTTAAGGTGGGTGCGGTTTGCTGCCCTCACCCCGGCCCTCTCCCACGGGGAGAGGGAGAAAGACGGTGCGTTCATCTGCATAGAGAGGGAGAATGACAGTGCCTTTATTTAAGCCGGGAGCAGTACCAGGAATGCGCGCTCGGGCGGTTCCCTCTCCCGCGGGCGGGAGAGGGTTAGGGTGAGGGCAACCCCGCACCGCCCCTACTCCAGCGGCATCTTCATCGGGTCATCGTAGCTGTACTCAAACCCCAGCTCGTGACAAATCTTCGAACCGTCAATCACCTTGCCGCTGGCGCGCACCGGCTCGGCAACAAACGTCGGTGGCACCAGGCCTAACTGCTTCGACACGCTCGGGTAGAAGCTGTCGCGTGATGGATGTTTCGGGGCGCACAGGTTGTAAACGTGCCCGCCTTTTGGCGTTTGCAGCAGCAGCACAATTGCGTCGACCACATCATCAAGATGCACCAGGTTCACCGCGTGCGCGCCGTTTTCCAGGTTGGTTTTACCGGCGAGGAAACGTCCCGGATGGCGGTTCGGGCCGACCAGTCCGGCGAGACGCACGATATCCACACTGGTGCCCGGCAGGTCATGCAGCCAGTTTTCCAGCTCCACCAGCGTTTTGCCCGCTACCGTCTCCGGCTGCAGCGCACTGCTCTCTTTTCTTACGCCGTCGCCGCTGCCGTATACCGAGGTAGAGCTGGTAAAGATGATGCGCGGCACTTTATTCGCCAGCGCGGTATCGACCACGTTCTGCACCGCCTGCATGTAATCTTCGCCGCCCTGCACGGTGCGGCTGGCAGGCAGCGTCACCACCAGCGCATCCACCGCCATCAGCGCGGCCAAATTGTCTGCTTCACACTCCAGCTCCGGTGACAGCACCAGCTGAAACGCATCAATACCACAGCGGCGCGCCGCATCGACGCCGTCCGGTGAGGTTTTGCTGCCGGTCACCTGCCAGCCGCGCGCTGACAGCGCCATCGCCAGCGGCATTCCCAGCCATCCCAGACCTACAATCGCCACCTTTTTCATATCGACTCCTGCTCTCCCGCGCTAAGACACCCCATCTTAGTGCCAGCGCGTCAGCCAGACCAGCGCAAACTGTTGCCGAAGGTTGCGAAAACTGACGTTAAAAAAGGGTTGCCAAGCGCCGCCATCTTCGTTAGGTTAATCAGCACGCAAATGAATACTCATTCAGCAACGGAATTTTTTATGACACGCGTTCAGTTCAACCACCATCATCACCATCACCCTGACTAGTCTTTCAGGCGATGTGTGCTGGAAGACGTTTAGGATCTTCCAGTGGTGCGAGCGCAAAGAGAGCCCCCGGAAGATCATCTTCCGGGGGTTTTTTTATGGGCTAACGCAACCCGATACGCTTCAGACAGGATTGAATAAGAGGACAGGAACCATGTTAGATAACACCCGTTTACGCATAGCTATGCAGAAATCTGGCCGTTTGAGTGATGAATCACGCGAACTGCTGGCACGCTGCGGTATTAAAATTAACCTTCAGCAGCAGCGTCTGATTGCGTTTGCGGAGAACATGCCGATCGACATCCTGCGCGTGCGCGATGACGATATCCCTGGCCTGGTGATGGATGGCGTGGTCGACCTCGGTATCGTTGGCGAAAACGTGCTGGAAGAGGAGCTGCTGACGCGCCGCGCGCAGGGCGAAGACCCGCGCTACTTTACGCTGCGCCGCCTCGATTTCGGCGGTTGCCGCCTGTCACTGGCAATGCCAGTCGATGCCGAGTACACCGGTCCGCAATGCCTGAATAATGCCCGTATCGCCACCTCTTACCCGCACCTGCTGAAGAAATACCTTGATAAACAAGGCATCGCGTTTAAATCCTGCCTGCTGAACGGCTCTGTTGAAGTGGCACCGCGCGCCGGTCTGGCCGATGCCATTTGCGACCTGGTGTCCACCGGCGCCACGCTGGAAGCCAACGGCCTGCGTGAAGTTGAGGTGATTTACCGCTCCAAAGCGGTGCTGATTCAGCGCGATGGCGAACTGCCAGCGGCGAAACAGCAGCTGGTGGATACGCTGATGACGCGCATCCAGGGCGTGATAAAAGCGCGTGAATCCAAATACATCATGCTGCACGCGCCGAGCGAGCGGCTGGAAGAAGTTATCGCCCTGCTGCCGGGTGCCGAGCGCCCTACCGTGCTGCCGCTGGCCGGTGAAGTGAGCCGCGTGGCGATGCACATGGTGAGCAGCGAAACGCTGTTCTGGGAAACCATGGAAAAACTGAAGGCGCTGGGCGCCAGTTCGATCCTCGTGCTGCCAATTGAAAAAATGCTGGAGTAACCGATGAGCGCAATCATGCAACCTATCGACTGGCAGGCGTGCAGTGCCGAACAGCAGCAGGCGCTGCTGCAGCGTCCGGCAATCTCGGCATCGGCCAGCATCAGCGCTACCGTGCAGGACGTGCTGGTGCAGGTGAAACAGCAGGGCGACGCGGCGCTGCGGGCGTTCAGCGCGCGCTTCGACAAAGCTCAGGTGGAGAATCTGCGCGTGTCCGCCGCTGAGATGCAGGCGGCCGGCGAGCGGCTGAGCGACAATTTAAAGCAGGCGATGGCAGACGCCATGGCGAATATCGAAACCTTCCACAACGCGCAGATTCTGCCGCCGGTGGACGTGGAAACTCAGCCGGGCGTGCGCTGCCAGCAGATCACCCGTCCGGTGAAATCGGTCGGCCTGTATATTCCTGGCGGCTCGGCGCCGCTGTTCTCCACCGTGCTGATGCTGGCAACGCCAGCGCGCATCGCCGGCTGTGGCCGCGTGGTGCTGTGCTCGCCGCCGCCAATTGCCGATGAAATTCTGTATGCGGCGCAGCTGTGCGGCGTGCAGGAAGTGTTTCAGGTCGGCGGCGCGCAGGCGATTGCTGCCCTCGCCTTCGGCACAGAAAGCGTGCCGAAAGTAGACAAGATTTTTGGCCCGGGCAACGCGTACGTGACCGAAGCAAAACGCCAGGTCAGCCAGCGTCTCGACGGCGCAGCGATCGACATGCCTGCCGGTCCGTCTGAAGTGCTGGTGATTGCCGACGAAGGCGCGACGCCGGCATTTGTCGCTTCAGATTTGCTGTCGCAGGCCGAACACGGTCCGGATTCCCAGGTGATCCTGCTGACGCCTTCACTACAGCTGGCCGAAGGCGTGGCGCTGGCGGTTGAACAACAGCTGGCGCAGCTGCCGCGTGCCGCTACGGCACGTCAGGCGCTGGAGAGCAGCCGCCTGATCGTAGCGCAGGATCTGGCGCAGTGCGTGGAAATCTCCAATCAGTACGGCCCGGAGCACCTGATTATCCAGACGCGCCAGCCGCGCGCGCTGGTTGAGGAGATCACCAGCGCCGGTTCGGTGTTCCTCGGCGACTGGTCGCCGGAATCCGCCGGTGATTATGCCTCCGGCACTAACCACGTGCTGCCGACTTATGGCTACACCGCGACCTGCTCCAGCCTTGGGCTGGCCGATTTCCAGAAACGCATGACGGTCCAGGAGCTGACGCCGCAGGGCTTCCTCAACCTCGCCGCCACCATTGAAACCCTCGCCGCCGCGGAACAGCTGGACGCGCACAAAAATGCCGTGACCCTGCGCGTCGCCGCCCTGAAGGAGCAAGCATGAGCAACAACGTTGAAGATTTAGCCCGCGCCAACGTGCGTGCGCTGACGCCCTATCAGTCTGCTCGTCGCCTTGGTGGCAACGGTGATGTATGGCTGAATGCGAACGAATTTCCGCTGCCGGTGCCGTTTGAGCTGTCGCAGCAGACGCTGAACCGCTATCCGGAGTGCCAGCCCAAATTAGTCATTTCGCGCTATGCCGCCTATGCCGGCGTTCAGCCGGAGCAGGTGCTGGTGAGCCGCGGGGCGGATGAAGGGATTGAGCTGCTGATGCGCGCCTTCTGCGAACCGGGCAAAGACGCCATTCTGTTCTGCCCGCCAACCTACGGCATGTACAGCGTCAGCGCCGAAACCATCGGCATTGAGTACCGCACCGTGCCGGCACTGGATAACTGGCAGCTCAATCTGCCCGCCATCGCGGACCAGCTGGACGGCGTGAAAGTGGTTTACATGTGCAGCCCGAACAACCCGACCGGCAATCTGATTAATCAGGATGACATTCGCCAGCTGCTGGCGATGACCGCCGGCAAAGCGCTGGTGGTGGCCGACGAAGCCTATATTGAGTTCTGCCCGCAAGCAACGCTGGCCGGCTGGCTGCAGGAATTCCCGCACCTGGTGATTCTGCGCACGCTGTCG
The DNA here is from genome assembly GCF_043544755.1 of Pantoea sp. SGAir0184. NCBI lineage: Bacteria > Pseudomonadati > Pseudomonadota > Gammaproteobacteria > Enterobacterales > Erwiniaceae > Pantoea > Pantoea sp. SGAir0184. The sequence continues at coordinate 1,665,542 of NZ_CP028050.1, read as the reverse complement.
AAGGCCTTTGCGCTGGCTGGCCTGCGCTGCGGCTTTACGCTGGCCAACAAGCCGGTGATCGATCTGCTGCTGAAAGTGATTGCACCTTACCCGCTGGCGACGCCGGTGGCCGACGTGGCGGCGCAGGCGCTGAGCGAGCAAGGCATCGCGCTGATGCGTCAGCACGCGCAGCAGCTTAACGACAACCGCGCCTGGCTGTGCGAACAGCTGCCGCAGCTGAGCGTGGTACAGCAGGTCTTCCCGAGCGAGACTAACTATATTCTGGCGCGCTTCACTGACTCGCCAAAAGTATTTAAAACGCTGTGGGATCAGGGCATTATTCTGCGCGACCAAAACAAAAACCCTGGCCTGGCGGGATGTCTGCGCATCTCCATCGGCACCCGTGAAGAGTGCGAGCGCCTAATCGCCGCGCTGCAAGCCTTATCTGTGGAGCAAGCATGAGTCAGAAGATCCTTTTTATCGACCGCGATGGTACCCTCATCTCTGAGCCGCCGACGGATTTTCAGGTGGACCGTATGGAGAAGCTGGCGTTTGAGAAGAACGCCATCCCGGCCCTGCTGGCGCTGCAGGAGGCGGGTTATCAGCTGGTGATGATCACCAACCAGGACGGCCTGGGCACTGAGCGCTTCCCGCAGGCCGATTTTGACGGCCCGCACAACCTGATGATGCAGATCCTGCGCTCACAGGGCGTGAACTTCAGGGACATTCTGATCTGCCCGCATCTGCCGGAAGAGAACTGCGACTGCCGCAAGCCAAAGACCAAAATGGTCGAAGCCTGGCTGGCCGACGGCGCGCTGGATACCGCCAACAGCTATGTGATTGGCGACCGTCTGACCGACATCCAGCTGGCGCAGAACATGGGCATTCAGGGCCTGCGCTACGGTGCGGAAGGCGAAGACTGGGACGCGATTCAGGCGCGCCTGACCAAACGCGACCGTCACGCGCTGGTGAACCGCAACACCAAAGAGACGCAGATTAAAGTGGAAGTGTGGCTGGATCGCGAAGGCGGCAGCAAAATTAACACCGGCGTCGGCTTCTTTGATCACATGCTGGATCAGATCGCCGTGCACGGCGGCTTCCGCATGAACATCGAGGTGAAAGGCGACCTGTATATCGACGATCACCACACGGTAGAAGACACCGGCCTGGCGCTGGGCGAAGCGCTGCTGAAGGCGCTGGGCGACAAGCGCGGCATCGGCCGCTTCGGCTTCGTGCTGCCAATGGATGAGTGCCTGGCGCGCTGCGCGCTGGATATCTCCGGCCGTCCGCACCTCGAATACAAAGCCGAGTTCAGCTACCAGCGCGTTGGCGACCTGAGCACCGAAATGGTCGAGCACTTCTTCCGCTCGCTGTCGTACGCCATGATGAGCACGCTGCACCTGAAAACCAAAGGCCGCAACGATCATCACCGCGTGGAAAGCCTGTTCAAAGCCTTTGGCCGCACGCTGCGTCAGGCGATTCGCGTTGAGGGCAACACCCTGCCGAGCTCGAAAGGAGTGCTGTAATGAACGTGGTGATTCTTGATACCGGCTGCGCCAACCTCTCTTCGGTTAAGTGGGCGATTGAGCGCCTCGGCTACACGCCCGAGGTGAGCCGCGATCCGGACGTGGTACTACGCGCCGACAAACTGTTTCTGCCCGGCGTCGGTACCGCGCGGGCGGCGATGGACCAGCTGCAGGAGCGCGATCTGATCGAGCTGGTGAAAGCCTGCACCCAGCCGGTGCTCGGCATCTGTCTCGGCATGCAGCTGCTCGGACGCGGCAGCGATGAGAACGGCGGCGTCAGCACGCTGGGCATCGTTGATGAGCCGGTATCGCTGATGGATACCCGGGGTTTACCGCTGCCGCACATGGGCTGGAACCAGATCACCGCGCAGGCCGGCAATCACCTGTTCCGCAACATTCCGGACGGCAGCTATTTCTACTTTGTGCACAGCTACGCCATGCCGGTGAATGCCGCCACCATCGCCCAGTGCGACTATGGCCTGCCGTTCACCGCCGCCCTGCAGAAAGATAACTTCTTCGGCGTGCAGTTCCACCCGGAGCGCTCGGGTAAAGCCGGCGCGCAGCTGCTGAAAAACTTCCTGGAGATGTGATGATTATCCCCGCATTAGATTTGATCGACGGCAAAGTGGTACGCCTGCATCAGGGCGACTACGGCCAGCAGCGTGATTACGGCAACGATCCCCTGCCGCGCCTGCAGGATTATGAACGCCAGGGCGCGGAAGTGTTACATCTGGTGGATTTGACCGGGGCGAAAGATCCGGCAAAGCGCCAGATCCCGCTGCTAACCACGCTTTTACGCGGCGTCAGCGTGCCGGTACAGGTTGGCGGCGGTATCCGTCATCGTGACGATGTGGCCGCCCTGCTGGCAGCCGGCGCCACGCGCGTGGTGGTTGGCTCCACCGCAGTCAAGCAGCCGGAAGAAGTGAAAGGCTGGTTCAGCGAATTTGGTGCCGACGCCATTGTGCTGGCGCTTGACGTGCGCATTGACGCCAGCAATCGCAAAGAAGTGGCGATCAGCGGCTGGCAGGAAGCGGCAGGCGTGACGCTGGAAGAGGTGATTGGCTGGTACCAGCCGGTGGGCCTGAAACATGTGTTGTGCACCGATATTTCGCGCGACGGCACGCTGAGCGGCTCCAACGTGGCGCTGTATCAGGAAGTATCCCAGGCGTTTCCGGATATCGCGTTCCAGTCTTCCGGCGGCATCGGTTCACTGGACGATATCGCTGCCCTGCGCGGCAGCGGTGCACAGGGTGTGATTGTCGGTCGCGCCCTGCTGGAAGATAAATTTATGGTAGCGGAGGCAATTGCATGCTGGCAAAACGGATAATCCCCTGTCTGGACGTGCGTGACGGGCAAGTAGTGAAAGGCGTGCAGTTCCGCAACCACGAAATCATTGGTGACATCGTACCGCTGGCGCAGCGCTATGCCGAGGAAGGCGCTGACGAACTGGTGTTTTACGATATCACCGCCTCTTCCGACGGCCGCGTGGTGGATAAAAGCTGGGTATCGCGCGTGGCGGAAGTGATCGATATTCCGTTCTGCGTCGCCGGGGGCATCAAAACCCCGGAAGATGCGGCGCGCATTCTGCAGTTTGGCGCGGACAAGATCTCCATCAACTCGCCCGCGCTGGCCGATCCAACGCTGATTACCCGGCTGGCGGATCGCTTCGGCGTGCAGTGCATCGTGGTGGGCATCGATACCTGGTTTGATGAAGCCAGCGGCAAGTATCACGTCAATCAGTATACCGGCGACGAAGCGCGCACCCGCGTTACCCAGTGGGAAACGCTGGACTGGGTAGAGGAAGTGCAGAAGCTGGGCGCTGGTGAGATCGTACTGAATATGATGAATCAGGACGGCGTGCGTAACGGCTACGACCTGGTGCAGCTGAAGAAGGTGCGTGACGTGTGTAAGGTGCCGCTGATCGCCTCCGGCGGCGCAGGAACCATGGCGCACTTCCTCGAAGCCTTCGAGCAGGCAAACGTCGACGGCGCGCTGGCGGCTTCGGTGTTTCACAAACAAATTATCAATATCGGCGAGTTGAAAAACTTCCTGATCGACAACGGTGTGGAGATTCGCGCGTGTTAACTGCAGAACAACTGGCCAGACTGGACTGGGCCAAAACCGCGGGCATGATGCCCGTCATCGTCCAGCACAACGTCTCCGGCGAAGTGCTGATGCACGGTTATATGAACGAGGACGCGCTGCACAAGACGCTGGCCGACGGCAACGTCACCTTCTTCTCCCGCACCAAAAACCGTTTATGGACCAAAGGCGAAACGTCGGGCCACTTCCTCAAAGTGGTCAGCATCACGCCGGATTGCGATAACGACACACTGCTGGTGCTGGCCAATCCGATTGGCCCCACCTGCCATCTCGGTACCTCGAGCTGCTTTTCGCCTGCCGCACCGGACTGGACGTTCCTGTATCAGCTGGAGCAGCTGCTGGCCTCGCGTAAAAGTGCCGATCCGGCCAGCTCCTATACGGCGAAGCTGTACGCCAGCGGCACCAAGCGCATCGCACAGAAGGTGGGAGAAGAAGGTGTTGAGACCGCGCTGGCTGCTACCGTCAATGACCGCCACGAACTGACTAACGAAGCCTCCGACCTGCTGTACCATCTGCTGGTGCTGCTGCAGGATCAGGAGCTGGATCTCAGCACCATCATCAACAACCTGCGCGCACGCCATAAGTAACAATTGTGCGCCATGCTGCTCAAAACGGGCTTTCTGGCTCGATTTTGAGCAGCATAGTTCGCAAAAGAGTGCGATCAATTGCGCTTCATCAGAATGGAAACCTCCATGACCACGCATGAAAAACTGCTCGCCCTGCTCGATCAGCACAACGCCCGTTACCGACTCATGGAGCATGAAGCGACCGGTAAATGTGAAGCCGTGGCCGCGATTCGTGGCACGGAAGTGGGACAAGGTGCCAAAGCGCTGGTGTGTCACGTCAAGGGCAACGGCATCAAACAGCATGTGCTGGCGGTGCTGCCAGCCGATCAGCAGGCCGACCTGAATAAAGTGGCAGCCGCCGTGGGTGGCCGTCGCGCATCGCTGGCCTCGCCGGCTGAAGTGGATGCGCTGACCGGCTGCGTGTTTGGCGCGATTCCGCCGTTTAGCTTTCATGCGGATTTACAGCTGGTGGTCGACCCGCTGCTGTTCGAGCGCTACGACGAAATTGCCTTTAACGCCGGGCTGCTGGAGAAGTCGGTGGTACTGCAGGTGGAAGATTACCGCGCACTGCATAATGGTAACGTGATGAAAATAATACTCTAATTGCCATACACCACGCTGAGCGGTACTCTCGATGACTTATCATCACGACAAAAGAAGACCGCAACTATGGCAAGTTCCCGTTTTACCGCCCGTCTGCGCCAGACGCTGGCACTGGCTGTGCTGGCAGGCTGCGCGTTCGGCGCTCAGGCAAAAATCGATCAGGTGCGTTTCGCCGTTGATCCTACCTATCCCCCTTTTGAATCCAAAACGCCGCAGGGCAAGCTGGTCGGGTTTGACATCGACCTCGGCAATGCGCTGTGCGCCCAGATGCAGGCCAAATGCGTGTGGGTCGAGAGCCAGTTCGACGGCATGATCCCGGCGCTGAAGGCACGTAAGTTTGACGCCATCCTGTCGGATATGGGTATCACCGAAGAGCGTCTGAAGCAGATCGACTTCACCGTGCCGCTGTATGACACCCACACCCAGCTGATTGCGCGTAAAGGCTCCGGCCTGCTGCCCACCGCGGAATCGCTGAAAGGCAAAACCGTGGGCGTGGAACAGGGCACCGTGCAGGAGCGCTACGCGCTGGCGAAATGGCAGCCGCACGGCGTGAACGTGGTGCCGTATGGCGATCAGGCACAGGTTGAGAGCGACCTGATTTCCGGACGTCTTGACGTGGTGTTCACCGATGCCGCACAGGCCGCGAACGGCTTCCTGAAGCATCCGCAGGGCAAAGATTTCGAGCTGGCTGGCCCGATTGTGCAGGATCCGATTATCGGCCCCGGCACCGCCATCGGCCTGCGCAAAGGCGACACCGAATTAAAAACCGCGCTGGACAATGCTTTCGCGGAGATCAAAAAGAACGGTACCTTTGATACCTTGCAGAAGAAGTATTTTGCAACGGATATCTCTATTAAACAGTGATCGATGGGGCGGCGCATTTGCCGCCCTTTTTCCAGCAGAACTATAATTCCCTTCATCAATTTCATGCGGCGCGGCCACGAGCGTGCCCCAGACACAGGACATCGACTGCGTTATGCAACAACAACATCATCCTTTGTTAAGCGCGACGCTGGGCACCCAGCGGGAAATTGTCAGCTTCCACTTCGGCACCGACTCACAGCAGCGTGTGTATATTCAGGCGGCGCTGCACGGCGATGAACTGCCGGGCATGGCGGTGGCGTGGTATCTCAAGCAGAAGCTGCTGGCGCTGGAGTCGGCGGGCAAGCTAAAAGCCAAAGTCACTTTGGTGCCGGTCGCAAATCCGCTCGCGCTGGGTCAGCACTGGCACGGCACTCATCTCGGACGTTTTCATACTCTTTCTGGTCAGGATTTTAACCGTCGCTTCCCGGCGCTGGGCGATACGCTGGCGGCAGAACTGGCGGGCTCGCTGACACAGAGTGAATATGAAAACAAACGACTGATTCGCGACGCCATCGATCGTCACTACCGCGACCGCATCGCCAAAACCGAACTGGAGGCCCAGCGCTTCACCCTGATGCGCATGGCCAGCCAGGCAGACCTGATGATTGACCTGCACTGTGACTGGGATGCCTTACCGCATCTTTACACTACACCGCACGCCTGGCCGGAGATTGAGCCGCTGGCGCGCTGGCTTGGCAGTGAAGTGCAGCTACTGGCGCAGATCTCCGGCGGAGAGCCCTTTGATGAAGCCTGCTGCGAACCCTGGCTGACGCTGGCTGAGCGTTTTGGCAAAGACTACCCCATGCCGCGCGGCCTGCTGCCGGTGACGCTGGAACTGCGCGGCGTAGCCGATGTATCGCCGGAACAGGCGGAGAAAGATGCGGATGCGATTATCAACGCGCTGATTGAAGGGGGATATATTGCCGGAGAAATCGGAGACTCCCCTGCCCTGATCCATGCACCAACGCAACTGGCGGGCTGTGAGTACATCCACGCGCCACACTCCGGACTGCTGCTGAACCGCAGAAAATTAGGTGAGTGGGTTAAAGCGGGCGAAGTGGTGGCGGAGATTGTCGACCCGATCAATGACTACGTGACACCGCTGGTGGCTGAGTTTGGCGGCATGCTGTATGCACGAAACCTGACCAAGTTTGTCACGGCCGGAATGCTGGTGGTGAGGCTGGCGGGGGAGAATGCGGGACGTAAGGGGGAGTTGCTGGTGGTTTGAATTAAAATAGGAGCAGTAAATTATTTTACTGCTCCGGGCATTTATTTAATATCAACTGATATCAATGATATTCCTAATAAATTATTATCAGTTGAGCCATTAATAGTTTCAGACGGCGATTTAGGATCTTCAACCTCTATATTAACATGGCTTTTAATATCAATATGTGGCAATGGAATATCAACATCCTGTGTTATTCCTTCACTTAATATTTTCACTCTCTTCATATAATCACCTTGAGTCAGAGTGAAATTAACAGCTTTGTTTTTATCTTTTGCCGCGCCATAAACATTGAAGTGTATTTTAACAAACCCAGCTCCTCCTTCACGCTTTGGAGAAAGTATTAATGTTGCTTTAGGTAATGACCACACATGTTCGTCTTCTAAAGGATACCAGCCATTACCCAATACCCTTCGTATATCACCATCACCAAAGTTCTTCAACGAAGCAGTTACAGGATAATTTAGAAATTTATTTTTAATTTGCACAACAGCATAGAACTGATTCTCTCTAATAATAAAATCCTGACTATTCTTAAGATCGGACAAAATATTCTTATAAGATTCTCTTCTTGCTTTTAGACAAGCTAAGACAAAATCATTATTTTTGTGAGAAACCATTTCAGCATTCGATTGACATGGCCATACATGCGCAGACCACAACAGGTCAAAATAGGGAATTATGAGATAGTCAGCATCACTACTGAAGAAAATATGCTTGATATCTTCAATTCCTCTTCCATTTAAACTGTTGTGAAATGCCAATAAACTTTCAGGCCACTCAGCTTTAGCAATATCAAGATTTTTATCACCACCAATATTATAAGCCTTGAACCCTGAGTATGGAGAGATATAGTTAACAAAAAAATCATTACCCCAAGGCAGGAACGCAACAATGCTATTTTTGGGTATATCTTCTTTAAATTTCTCGATCAGGGTTTCATTAATTTCTTTATATGAAACATTATACTTAACCCCTTCTCTTAAGTTAGCACCCAGATTAGGCATATAAACAAAGATACTTATTAAAATAACAATAGAAATATATTTTTGATTGTATTTTGAACATGACATCAAGAATAAAATCATCAAACTAAACAACATCAACACGCTCCATCTATAGGTGGCCCGCATTGAATTAACACCAGGAACATGTTTATATAACAGTTCATTTCCGGTAGGAATTACGGAATATTCTTCAGGCATTATCATAGTATTGATAGTTGAATTTTCTTCGTTATAACCTTCAGGCTTTACTGACTCAATCTTTAGTGATGGGCCTAATGACATATAAAAAGAAAATAGAAACAAACATAACAATATATTTTTAAACTTGCTCTTATTTGCCTTGAATATCCCCCATAAACCCATAGCAATCAATGGCAGAGAAAATGTTGTATTCCAAACTGACGCATCACCGAATTGTTCTTCCGTTGTTCTTATTGCGCTCAAGTTCAAAAAATCTGAAATCCAGGATATTGAATAAGATGGAATGATTAAATAAGTAACATCAATGCCCCAACCTCGGAACACTTCAATTGGGTCTTTTGAATATTCTGATTTATTTATGAATCCTGTATAAGCAAGATATGCAAATCCAAACCCCAGCAACATCATAATACCTATAACAATTACACGTTTGTAATTTTTACATTCATTATAGAAATAAATAATAAAAAATAAACATGCTGATATAGCCAAAATAACAAATGTATAACCATCCATAAAGACAGAAATTAAAACCGTTATATAAAACAATACGGATTTAATGATAAACTCTTTAGAAAAATAAAAATCTTTATTTTTTATAAAGGCAAATGACGTCAACAGATAGAAAGGTATTAGCGCAATTCCTAATGAAAGCATGGAATAGTCCGCATGATTTGTTACAACAGGTAAGCATAGCCATAAAGTTGCAGCTAGCTGACTGACTAATTTTGAATTTCCAAAGCCCCTTGAGAATTTGTAAACAGAGAAATATGATAATACAAAGAAGAACAAAAAAACCAACGTATATGCGATGTTACCGTCTAAACCAAATCGTAGTAATATACTAATTGGAATTACTGCAGATAACCCAAAAGAAATTGGTGCTGCAGCTGGATATCCAAAATCATGGGCATAGAAGTCAAACGGGACATTATGTGTAATAGACTTAGCAAACCCCAACGTCCAAAGAACCTGGCCTAGTGTTGGCAAGGTAGCCCATGGAATCAAATTGTTTACATAAGCAATTAAAGAAAAAAGAATAGCAAAAATTATAATATCTTTTGACTTAATATCCATGCTGATTTTCAACGTCACTTCCTCTACACGCCTTCAATATTAATGCAATGATAAAATAAAAAAAATCACCTAAAACAGTAATCCCTCTTGAAATAATTACAGCCAAAAGAAGATTACTTTCACTGGCTAAGCCACTTAATAAATAAACAATAATATATTCGCGAATACCTAACCCTGCTGGAGCTCCAGGCGTCACAAGTCCTATAAGCCAGGCAGAAACATAGCATGCAATAATAAATACACTTTGCTCAATAGACAAATCGGCTTTCGGATCGACAATTCTCAATGTGATTAAAAATGCAACACCAGTGAGCAGGGTAAAAATTGTTTGAAGTACGAATGCTTTAGCTAAATGAATTGACAAAAACTTACTAAGTACGAACACCATTGAAACAAGAACACAAAGATAAACACACCAGGATACCCATTCGTAATTAATATTCAAATAACTCGGCAAAACCATTACTCCAATGGTTCCGCCAACAAACAGTAAAATCACCAACTCAATAAAAATCGATTTTGCAATTTTATTTCCATTTGCCCCTGCGGCAACAGATATAGCCTGTCTGCTGGCTAAATGCATGATGTTACCCGGTACATATTTAGCTAATTGAGTGATACCATTTATTGTTATGGCCCAACCAAAAGTTCTAAACTCACCAACATAACCTAATATATTTTTCCACACACAGCCTAGTAATAGGCTAAAGCATCCATAACACACAGATATTAAAACAATAGTAAAAACATTAGTGTGATTTAAAAAAAACCTAACATCTTCGTTCGAATATTCGCTTAGCTTTCGAATTACAAAGTAGACACTTAAGATTGCCAAGCATCCGCCAAACAAATTAAAAATAAAACTAATCTTTTTTTTTGTAATGGGCATATAGATACCAAATCTCAATTACTTTCCTTTGATCTCATTTCGTTGACTTTGACCCTTATATCTTCTAATAATTTTCGATTAGCAGAAAGCAGGTCAGCTAAAAAAGAAACCAAAATAGTTTGAAAACCCATCATTAATAAAACAGCCGAAAGGATTAATGACTGAATATGTCCCTCACCGGAGTTTGTTATAAAAAAGTAAAGATATCTTAAACTTATGGATAAACCGCATAGCATCAGAATAAGCCCAATCGTCAAAAAGAAACGAAATGGTCTATAAATAACAAAAATCCTAATTATCGTAAATATACTTCTTTGAATATAAGATGGTATACTTTTAACTAATCTAGAGGGTCTTAAATCTTCATTAACATTCACCGGCACTGAGCAAATTGATATATCTTTTTGTCCTGCCTGAATAATCGTTTCAAGTGTGTAAGTATATTCACTAAAAACCATTAATTTTTGAGCTGCATTGCGACTAATAGCTCTAAATCCACTAGGAGCATCAGGAATGTTTGTTTTACTCGCTCCACGTACAACCCAACTACCTAATTTTTGCAACATTTTTTTTGCAGGTGAGAAATGCTCAATGGTGGAAATGGGACGCGCACCAATAACCATTTCTGATCTGTGTGCCAATATTGGTTCAACCAAATCAGGGATGTTGCTAGCATCATATTGATTATCTGCATCTGTATTAATTATTACGTCTGCACCTAACTTTAAACAGTTTTCGATTCCGGACATAAAAGCTACTGCAAGCCCTTTATTACCCATATGTTGTACAATATGATCTACGCCACATTTTTTTGCAACTTCAACAGTATTGTCTGTACTTCCATCGTCAATTATTAGCCATTCTACTTTGTCAAAACCTTCAACAGCACGAGGCAATGCAGCCAATGCAATCTCTAAAGTTTCAGCCTCATTAAAACACGGCATTTGAATAATCAATTTCACAAAAAAAATCCCGAGGTAGTTATTAAATAGAATAAAAAAAGCCCCAGCAAGCTGGGACTTTTTTTTAGAATATTAATTTAGCCATTCAGTATGGAACACACCGTCTTTATCGATACGCTTATAAGTGTGCGCACCAAAGTAGTCGCGCTGCGCCTGAATCAGGTTGGCAGGCAGCACTTCTGAGCGATAGCTATCGTAATATGCAATTGCCGCTGAGAAGGTTGGCGTTGGAATACCGTTCTGGATGGCATAAGAGACAACATCACGCAGCGCCTGCTGATATTCATCAGCGATGTTTTTGAAGTAGGGATCCAGCAACAGGTTTGCGATGTTAGCATCGGTCGCATAAGCATCAGTAATTTTCTGCAGGAACTGTGCACGGATGATGCAACCAGCACGGAAGATCTTCGCGATTTCACCGTAATGCAGATCCCAGTTGTTCTCTTCTGAAGCCGCACGCAGCTGAGAGAAGCCCTGAGCATAAGAAACGATCTTACCCAGATACAATGCACGGCGCACTTTCTCAATGAACTCAGCTTTGTCACCGGTGAAGGCTTGTGCCTGAGGGCCGCTCAGCACTTTAGAAGCTGCAACACGCTGTGACTTGAGTGAAGAGAGGTAACGAGCAAATACTGACTCAGTGATCAGAGAAAGTGGCTCGCCAAGGTCCAGGGAGCTCTGGCTGGTCCATTTACCGGTACCTTTGTTGGCTGCCTCATCCAGAATTACATCAACCAGGTATTTACCGTCTTCATCTTTTTTGGTGAAGATATCTTTGGTGATGTCGATCAGGTAGCTGCTCAGCTCACCGTTGTTCCAGTCAGTGAAGGTTTTAGCCAGCTCTTCATTGTTCAGACCGAGTGCGCCTTTCAGTAAAGCATATGCTTCTGCAATCAGCTGCATATCGCCATACTCGATACCGTTGTGAACCATCTTCACATAGTGACCAGCACCGTCCGGACCGATGTAAGTAACGCAGGCTTCACCGTCTTCTGCACGCGCAGCAATTTTATCCAGAATTGGCGCTACCAGTTCATACGCTTCTTTCTGACCGCCAGGCATGATCGATGGGCCTTTCAGTGCGCCCTCTTCGCCGCCGGAGACACCGGTACCGATGAAGTTGAAGCCCTGATCAGACAGTTCTTTATTACGACGGATAGTGTCTTTATAGAAGGTGTTACCACCATCAATCAGAATGTCGCCCTTATCGAGGTGTGGCGTCAGTGAAGCGATGGTTTTATCTGTCGCTTCGCCTGCCTGTACCATCAGAAGGATGCGGCGGGGTTTTTCTAACGACTCGACAAATTCTTCCACGGAGTAATAAGGAGCAAGTTTTTTGCCCTGATTTTCAGCGATAACTTCATCAGTCTTTTCACGTGAACGGTTAAAGATTGAGACTGTGTAACCGCGGCTTTCGATGTTAAGAGCAAGGTTGCGCCCCATCACTGCCATACCTACAACGCCGATCTGTTGCTTGGACATTACATACTCCTGTCTGTGGTCTCGCTAGGTGTTACCAGTAACACCATTCAGTAAGTGACCAATATGTTAACTCATGAGAGGTGATAAGAGGTAATTATTGATGCTTTTTGAGAAATGCAGCGAATGATAAAATTTACTTATTTAACAGAGACATATATAAACCTGCATAACTTTCAATCATCTTGTCCGCTGTAAAAAGTTTTTCGAATCGTTGTTGAGCAGCCTGGCCAAAGGTATGAGCCTTCTCTGGGTTGAACCAGATCTCATCCATAGCTTCGCGTAAAGCCCTGGGGTCTGAAGGCGGGACAACCAGACCGGTAAGACCGTCAATATTGATGAAAGTAGTACCGGTTCCAATTTCGCTTGAAATCAGTGGTTTTGAGTACAAAGCCCCTTCAAGCAAAGAAATACCAAAAGCTTCTGAACGAAGATGTGAAGGAAAAACTAAGCAAGTGCAAAGCTGTAATAACGCAGATTTATCGTCATCCTGTAATGCACCAAGGAAATGAATATTGTCGATACCCAACGACTGGGCTTGCGCTTTCAGTTCAGATTCGATGGGTCCCGCACCAACAATGACAACAGGATAATCACTACCAGCGACAGCATCGATGAGTATGTGAAGCCCTTTATAGTAACGAAAAGTCCCAATGAAAAGAAAAAAGCCGTTAGGGAATCGCTGGGACCACTTTTCTAATACCTGGGGATCATTGTTTTGATAAAAAATTTCATTCAGACCATAGGGAATGACCTTAACTTTATCTTTAAATTTTTGCAGAATCGGGCTACTTTCAACATAATTTGGTGATGCAGCAACAATGCAATCTACACTGGAAAGGAACCTATTCATCAATGGTGTATAAAGTTTTAGCAGGGCCTTTTGTTTAACAATATCTGAATGATAGCTTACGATCGATGGCTTTTTTGTAAAATTTGAGAAATGCAGGACATCCATAAACGGATAGGGAAAATGATAATGAATAATGTCTGCTTGTGTTGCTAGCTTTTTAAACTCAGCAATAGCAGTAAATGAAATTGGCGTAGAAGCATACTCAAATAATGTTTTAACACGATGAATAGTATGATGATCCAACATTGAAATAGCATCATCAAAATCAGGACTATGCGTAAAAACCGTTGATTGGATATTTTCTTTCACACCGCCTTCAGCGAGCTGATAAATAACTTGCTCAATCCCACCAAAAGTATCCGGGTAATATGTTTTATAGCAGTGAAGGACTTTTATCATATTAATTTAGAAACCTGATCATACGCTTCTATCGTTTTATCGGCACAGAATGACCACGAATAATTTTGGGCTTGACTAAGACCAACCTGGATCATTTTGTGTTTCAACTCCTCATCATTAATCATCATTTTCAGATAATGCGTGAGCAATTCTATGTCTTCCGGTTCATGCATTAGCGCGGCATCTCCAACAACTTCAGGTAATGACGTTGCATTTGAACAAATAACGGGAGTGCCAGATGACATAGCCTCCAGTACTGGTAATCCAAACCCTTCATAAATCGAAGGAAAGAGGAAACTGTTAGCAGCACTAAAGAGCATGGGTAAATCGTTACCTGGCACAAAGCCTAAATATTTCAACCAGCCTTCCCGCTCGCCTTTATCAAAAAGACGAAAGAGCTCTTCATTTTCCCAGCCTTTATATCCGCTAATAACGAGCGGGAAATTGTTCTTCTCTTGTAATGACAAGCGATCATATGCACGTAGAAGCGTTAAAATATTTTTTCTGGGTTCGATTGTACCAGTATAAAGAAAGAAGCGACGCCATTTTAAATGATACTTATCCAATACTGCGTGAACATCCTCTTGAGTTCGCGAATGAAATTGGTGATTACACGCCAATGGTGCAACTGAAATTTTCTTCTCATCCAACGAAAAAAATTCCATCAACTCATTTTTTGTATAATACGAATCCGTTATCAATACCGAAGCACGCTTTACAGTGTTACGCAGCTCTTTCTGCATGAGATGTACTCTCCCAGCAGGATGGAACTGTGGCCAATGAAATACTGACAGATCGTGAAAAGTCGCAACGCAATTTTTAACACGCGGAGGGAGATAATAATTAGGACTATGGTAAATGTAATCTTTGAATTTTTTAAGTGCCCGGGCTTTTAAATGAGGAAAAATAAGGCGATAAACTTCACTAACTATTTTGCTTTTTTGTAACTCTCGCTTAAGCGACTGAACGGATTGCGAAGATTCACTTGCAACCGCCAATGAATCTCTTATTCTTGTTCCATGCAAAAAAGTCAGTGAAAGTTTATCTTCCCGTTGCTGAAGTTGTTTCGCCAGTTCAAAAGCATAACGCCCGATACCCGTTAAAGGGTATTTTATGCAATCCGTAGAGAAAACAACCTCTAGCTTTTTATTTCCAGCATCCATTTCAGAGTTTCCCTAAGTGGTACTTTTTGCATTTCATGGCCAATCAGACTATTCAGCAACGAAATATCACCGCACAACTCTCTGATTTCATTTGGTCTAACAAAACCAGAATTTACCTCAATGGTTATGGAGTGACCGGTAATATCTTCACAAAGGCTAATAACATCTCTAAGTGAATGCATCTCTCCAGTAGCAACATTGACCACTTCCCCAAAAGCTTTACACTTTAGTAATTCAGCATAGCATTTAACTAAATCTCGTACATCAGAGAAGTCACGCCATACATCTATATTACCAAGTTCAATAACGTCTTTGCGTTCGCGGAAATGTTTGACAATTTTAGGAATTAAAAAATTCTCAGCTTGCCCTACTCCCGTATAGTTAAAAGGACGGGTAATAATTAGTGGCAACTTATCTTTAAACAGGTTAGCCATGTATTCCATAGCAAGTTTGCTAACGGCATAATCATTGGCAGGATTCGGAAGCGTTGATTCATTAAGCTTACCAGCAATATTATTTCCATAAACGTTTGCGCTACTTGCCACTAATACGGCTTCGGGCTTTTTCTTTGTTTCTGTTAACGCAGATAGCAAGTTGCGCGTGCCGGAAAGGTTGACATCATAGAATGCGTTCGGATTTGAGTGACCAACAAAAGCAATTGCTGCCAAATGAACGACCACATCGGGACTTATACAATCTACTGCGTTTTTAACTTGAATCTTATCTGTGAGATCTACTTGAAAATAGTTATCGATATTATCCGAGGAAGCTGAACCCAGGCCATAAACATCATATCCAGCAGCGGAAAGTTCCGCTGCCATATAATGGCCGGTAAAGCCCTTGATCCCGGTGATCAATGCTTTTTTGCCATGAGTCATATTAGAAAGAGAATCCTTGTTCGTTACGGCGAAGGTCTTCTTTAACCATCATAGCACATAACTCTTCAAGAGTAGTTTTAGGTTCCCATCCAAGAATATCCTTAGCACGCTGGGGATTACCGATCAGTAATTCAACTTCGGCTGGACGGTAGAATTTCGGATTCACTTTTACAACAACTTTATTTGTTGCCACGTCAATTGCCACTTCCTGTTCGTCTTTACCTTCGAAACGTAATTCAATACCAGCAGCTTTAAATGCCATCGATACGAAGTCACGTACAGTTTCTGTTCGGTTGGTAGCAAGTACAAAGGTATCCGGTTCATCTGCCTGAAGCATCAACCACATTCCTTCTACATACTCTTTAGCAAAGCCCCAGTCGCGTTTCGCATCAAGGTTGCCCAGTTCAAGTACATCAAGCTTACCAAGTTTGATTTTTGCAACTGAATCAGTGATTTTGCGAGTAACAAATTCCTGACCACGCAGCGGGGATTCATGGTTAAACAAAATTCCGCTTGAAGCAAAAATGTTATAGCTTTCACGGTAGTTAATCGTCATCCAGTGCGCATACAACTTAGCCACGCCATATGGGCTGCGCGGATAAAATGGTGTATCTTCTTTCTGTGGAATAGCCTGAACTTTTCCAAACATTTCTGATGTGGAAGCCTGATAAAAACGGATTTTCGGGTTAACGATACGAATTGCTTCAAGCAGATTAACAGGTCCGATACCGGTAATTTCAGCAGTTGTTAATGGTTGCTCGAAGGAAACACCGACAAAACTCTGAGCTGCCAAATTATAAACTTCAGTAGCACCGCTCTGTTGTAGCAAACGAATACTGCCAGACAGATCCGTCAAATCATATTCTACAAGCTTTAAGTTAGAATTATTTTTAATCCCCAGCTCGTCAATTCGCCAAAAATTAACCGAACTGGTACGACGGTAGGTTCCGTAAACGATATAACCTTTATTAATTAAGAGTTCAGCAAGATATGCGCCGTCTTGACCTGTAATACCCGTTACGATTGCGATTTTTTGAGACATCATCTTATTCCATACATTTATCAAAAATTAATAACTTTCTACATTAGCGAGGCTGTTAACAAAATCAGCAGTACTGTAAAAAGTTACATTCTTCAGGGGTAATTCATTATATCCCATTGACTTAATTGAGCAATCATCCTTAACATCTAACACTACAATTTCTTCAATGTTTTTAAAACATAAACCAACAGATAGTTTAATATCATCGTTGTCAGCCAGCTCCTTTGCGAAAACGATGAAATCTTCTTCAGAGAATACAATTAAAACTTTATTGCACGCAGAAAGATCACCATAGAAGGACCTCGAATTCAACAAATCATTTATTTTAGGATTAAATGTTAGGACAATAGAATCTTTAAAAGCATCCAATATATCATCTGAGATATTCATTTCATTCAGTAACAATACTTTGCTTGCAACTGATTGTGACTGAACAAATCTTTTTTCATTTCCATCGTAATGAACAAGCTCAATATGGATGTTTTTAGGAAGACCTTCATTAAAGCTTAAAATAAACTCAGCTAATAATTTATAATTTTGATTGTCTAAAAAACCAGTAACATCAACATAAATTTTATGTGGCGTAGGTAAAGCTAATGTATCAGCTAAAGACTGTGAAAAAATATTCAATAGTTCTTCAGGTATAGAATTAAACTTTGTTCTATCCTGGTAAATATTATCCATCAATGTTTTATTGCTATAAGAATCTTCAATTACTTGATAGTAAAGTTTCGCGCAATGTTCCGGGGAATGTTTCATTAAAATATTTTGTCGCGCATTGCGACCAAACTCATGTCTTTTAGAAGCATCGTTCACAAAATCTTCAATAGCAACTTTCAAGTCATAATCTGTAAATTCATCATCAAGAAGTTTTACTGATTCCACTGCAAGTTCGGACATACTTCCATTAGCATTTACTATTGTAGCCAGGCCATAATTCATGCAGTCTAATACAGCAGCTGAAGTTTCACCTCTCGACATAGTTCTTAATTGGATGCCAATATCTCCAGCAGCTATCCATTGTTTATAATCATCATCACTTACCCAATCAGTAATAACAATACTTTCTTTTCGAGGAGAATTATCGATTAATGATAAAATTTTTCTTCCATAATCGCTGTCAGGATTATGCCCAACGAATACTAATTTAGTATTTTTGGCGCTGGTATTAGCCTGATTATAAGCACGAATAATCCTATCGTTTAGTTTGGTTGGTGCTATGTACCCCAATGATATTATAACAACATCATCTTCCCTTAAGCCTAAGTAATCTCTAGCCATTTTCTTATTTTGTGACTTTGCTGGTATTCTCAGCAGAGGAATAACATTGAGTTTACTGAGTGGAAAGTTTTTGTACCACTCACTTGCCAGATTTAAGGAATATCTAGAATGAAAAATTACAGAACGTGCGTTCTCTAACACAGGATAATTACATGGGTATTTTTCAATTGCATTCCCATCATTAATTTCTAAGTTATTATATGAAACAGCAGAAAAACCATGAGATTCGTACAAATAATCATTAAAAGAATAATTAAACTCTTCACCTTCTCCATTTTTCGATAGCCAGTGTATTCCACCTGATAAATAAAAATCATGCATTACAGCTATACCAGGATGCCTCTTGATGAGTTTAAACATATGCGCATGAAAGTGAGAATTGCCAATTTGGTACAAAACCCGATCATAATTATTATAAGAATGAATAAACTCATCGACAGTTTTAACTTCACATCCTGATACGTTTTCCCTATTCTGTACATTTGGATCATTATTTATTACATCAATATCATAATATTCAGAAAGATAAGGTAGCAACTCTTCACTGTAATAGCTTATGCCACTTTTTTCAGGTGGCAGCGGAGATATAAATGCTAGTTTTCTTTTGTTAAAATTAATTGATTTTGAAGTTATGGCTTCACAAGATTTATATTTAATAGATTCTTCAATTGAATTTATCAACTTAGTAGCTGAATTTCTCCAGCTAAATTTTTGAGCTTGAGTTGAGCAATGCTCAATTATTCTTTTTCTGAAATCATCATCTGACAAAACTCTCTGAATCTTATCAGCCATATCATTTATATTTCGAGGATCAAACTGCGCTTCTTCAAAATCCAGAACTTCTGGTAAACTTGAAACATTGCTTGCAATCACAGCCTTGCCACATAACATAGCTTCTAAAACTGGCAGACCAAATCCTTCGTGCCATGATGGGAACACAAATGCGTGACAAAGGTTATACATTGTCAGCAACTCCTCATCTGAAACATACCCAGTGAGAATAAGTTGATTTTCGGTCAAACCCAAGCTTTTAGCTAAGGATTTCAAAATTAAGACATTTTCCTCAGGAATTGAACAGACGATGACTAATTGATGTTTACTACGCATTTCATTTGGCAATAGTGCATAGCTTTCGATCAGTTTTTCGATGTTCTTCCTGTAATCCCAACCGCCTGTATACATCAAGAAATTTTCATTCAATCCGAACTTTCGAAATATTGCATCAGAAGTTTCTTTTGATATAACCTTTGGAATAAACTTGCTGTCTGCTGCAGTTGAAATATTTATAACCTTTAGAGGATCCCACTCAAGATATTTAATTGCTTCTGAACCGGCAGATTCTGAAATACTAAATAAATAATCTGCTTTCTTTAAATAGCTAACCTTTGAATCATACCATTCCTTAAGAACATTATTACTCAAATATTTCTCAGGGTATATCATTGGTATTAAATCATAAAGAATCACACCTGTCGTAAAGCATTCATGCCCGTCTAAAAATGAAACAGCGTCATCAATTAAACCTTCGAACAAACTGGTTAGCAATAAGAAATCAGGTTTTAAAGAAGCAATATGGGAACGATATATAGTTTCTGATAAGTTCCTGTTTTGCTCATTTTCAGAATTAAGATAGCGGGTTGGGGTAACAGGATGCCAAAGTTCTATTTTGAAGCGATTAATAAAGTTTAAGTCATTGCTTATCTCATTTTTAAATTCAGTTATCGAATCCTCAAATGCAGCATTGAAAAGTAAAATAAAAGTGTGCTTACTATCAAGCAGTAACACTTCTTTGATAAGTGATAAAGTGTATCGACCAATACCTCTATTTCGACTGGATGCTTGCCATCCCTGCATATCAATAATTATACGCATCATCAATCCTTACTAGACTTATTGACATCGACATTCGATGAGATTATTTGCAACTTAAATACCTTTGCCTTTCTGGACAGCGTACTAGCTTGGTGCACAACCGGTGGTTTAACACTGTCATAAACAGCTTTAGCAATTATATTTTTAAAACCGGTATTTTGTATGATTTTTTTAATTAAACCTTTAAGTTTAGGGCGGCGCTGCAATTCTACCAGAATAAAACGAACAAAAGCTTTAGGTGAATCTTTTTTATTATAATACTTTACGAATCGATATAGTTTACCACTATATTTTATAGCAATCCGAAGCGGCATTCCAAATCGCCAAAATTTGCTGCTATAGATTAAAGCGATTTGGTGACGCAATGCCCAATTCTCATGCTTCTGAGACTCAATAAATTTAAGTTGTTTTTTGTAATCTTGATTAACTTCTTTCAGTTCTTTCTTTAACGCTTCGTTTGTAACTCGAGCTTTAATTAACTCTTGCTCCTTTAGATATTCCGAATGTAATATAAAATTATCAAATACATTTGGAGGAATTGAAAAAGCTTGTGCCAGCTCTTTATGCTCTTCAGATATATAATATCGATTCAAACCATCCATATATACAAAAGAATAATCTGCCTGAAGCAGTGTATCTTCCCACTCAGAGTGATTGAGTTCCTGAGACATAGGGATTGTCGCCTCAACAACCACAATCCATGGACGATTTTTTTTCCAGTCACATCCCGATATGACTAATGACTCTAACCCCTCAACATCTATTTTAAGAAAATGAACATCTTTATCATTCTTTATATAAGTTTCGAAAATATGATTTAAGGTAGTTACGTTTACTTTTTCGGGATTAGGATTGTAACCTTGCTCATGATGCATCTCAGTAATTTTGCTATTCATCGTTGACAAACCAGTGTCACTGATGAAATTTATTATCTGCTCACCTTCACGATTCGAAATAGCTAGTTGTAAGTTTATATCTTCCGGTCTTTCAGAGTCATATTGTATAAAAAATTCTGGATTAGGCTCAATATTGATCCCTCGCCATCCAGCATCGTAGAAAGCTTTCGTTACTGAATGCTGAACTGGCCAGGCTGCACCAACATCAATATAGAAACCTTTATCTATGTGATGCAGCGCGCGCTTTAAAATAATATCTTCGAAGTTCTGAGCGTAGCTTATAAATTTCATTGTTTTACAATCTCTATTTTAGGATCTATCCATGCCACACCAGCAAATAATTCTTTATCCGTATTAATAACATTAAATACTAAAGCTAAATCTTTCCACTCATAATTATCCGTAAGATGTGTCTCAGAACTTACCAATGCAGTTTGGACTGAATAACTTCCTGTACCAAGGTTCATCGGAAACTTGAAATAAAACTCATAGATGTCACCTTTTTTTACATCTGTTATAGTTTTATTCTTTAAATAAGTATTAGTGCCATATACAATTTGGCCAAGTCGGTCTTTAAAGGAGTATCCAACAACTAGTTTGGGAATATCCTCATTAACTTTAACTTTAATCGCGAGTGTGGCAGTTTCTCCAACATTTATATGCTCTGAAACTTCGCCCTTCTCATTGTAAATCTCGGTAGAAATTACATTAGCCTCGCCTGTACCTGAAGTAGTCTGCACTTTCCCATCAGATGTTATTCTTTGTTCAATGGATTTTTTTTCCTTATCCGCGAGAATAGCATTATAAAAATCCATAACTGCTTCGGGGTTACCCTCAAACTCTTTTCTACCCGCATTAAGTAAAATTGCCCGGTCGCAAATACTTTGTATTGCTGATTTATCATGTGACACTAATAATAGGGTAGTTCCTAACTTTGCATATTCTCTAATTCGATCAAAACTTTTATGTTGAAAATAAGTGTCACCCACTGATAGTGCTTCATCAACTATTAGCACGTCTGGCCGAACAGCAGTTGCTACACTGAATGCAAGCCTCATTTGCATACCACTCGAATATACACGTACAGGTTGATCGATATATTCACCTATTTCCGCAAAACTTTCTATTTCTGGCATCAGTCTATGAAGTTCTTGTACGGAATATCCGAGCAACTGTCCAGCCATAAAGACGTTTTGTCTACCTGTAAAATCAGGATGAAACCCCATTCCAAGCTCAAGTAGAGCTGCTACTTTCCCAGAGATAGAAATATTTCCAGTGGTAGGGAGGGTAGTTCCGGTTATCATTTTTAATAAAGTACTTTTCCCGGCACCATTTATGCCAATAATTCCAACGGCTTCCCCTGGCTTTACAGTGAAACTGATATCTTTTATCACCCATTTAGTTTCATGAAGATCATTTATACCTGGTATGAACCATTCAGCTAAACGCTTCCATCGGCTTGAATACTTTTTGTAAGCTTTACCTACCTGGTTGACAACTATAGTTCCCATTATAATTCATCCACCATTTCACCAACATTTTTTCGAAACAGTCTCATACCCAATATTGTAAGCAAGAGGCCAATGACAAGACTCGGCACTAGCGTGATCCATTCCGGACTTTTACCCTGAACAAGAATCGCATGGCTTGCTTCAATAACAGGCGCCATTGGATTAAACTTCATTAGACCATGAAAACGTTCAGGAATGATATTAATTGGATATACAATAGGTGTGAACCAAAACCAAAATTGCATGATGATTGTGAAGGTTTGCCCAACATCCCTGAAGAAAACATTCAATACTCCAACTAACATACCTAATCCAATAGCAAAAACAACTGCAACTGCCAATACTAAGAAAATTTCAAAATATACAAGTCCGGGAAATGTCCCGGTTATTATAAGAAATATTGTAAACAAAGAAAAAATAATACTGAAATTAACCAGAGAGTTACAAACGATTGTTACTGGCAAGCAAATCCTGGGGAAGTTTATCTTCTTTATAATATTTGCATTATCAATAAAAACATTTTGACTCCTGGAAATTATTTCACTAAATATTCCCCATGTAAATGTTCCTGCGCAAAGATAAATGCTATATGCAAATGCATTATCAACCCCGGGTAGTTTCGCCCTCATTATTTGGGAGAAAATAATTGTATAAACCACTATCATTGATAATGGGTTTATGATGTTCCACGCAGCGCCAAGCAATGAATTTTGATATTTAGTTTGAAATTCACGCTTTATATTTCCGTAGATAAAGCCTCTATATTGAACGATCGTTCTTAATAAGCCAATCATTTAATCGCCCTGACCTTTTATAAGCATTTCAATTTCAAAGACCTTTTCTTTCACTAACTTTTTATTAGCTAGCGTTTCTATATTCAGCCTCAGTAGTGGTTCCGTGTTAGACGTCCTAACATTAAAACGCCAACCATCTAACTCAAAACTTAAACCATCAATAATGTCAACATTTGTTGAGCAATTAGTATATTTCAATTCAAGAGAACGTAAAATATCCTTAGCATTATTAACTTTATAGTTAATCTCACCACTGCAAGGAAACGCTTTCATACGTTCCGCAACCAGTTCAGACAGCGTCATTCCTTTCACCGCCAGCAACTCTGCTACCAACAGCCATGGAATCATTCCGCTATCGCAATAGGCAAAATCACGGAAGTAATGGTGTGCGCTCATTTCGCCGCCGTACACCGCATCTTCTTCACGCATGCGCTCTTTAATAAACGCATGACCTGTTTTAGACATAACAGGTATGCCACCCGCTTTAGTGACGACGTCGATGGTGTTCCAGGTCAAACGGGGATCGTGAATGATCTTCGCGCCAGGCTCTTTTTTGAGGAAGGCTTCGGCCAGCAGGCCAACAATGTAATAACCTTCGATGAACTCTGCGTTCTCGTCAAACAGGAAGCAGCGATCAAAGTCGCCATCAAATGCGATGCCCATGTCGGCTTTGTTCGCTTTCACCGCATCGGAGGTATCTTTCCGGCACTCTGGCAGTAAGGGATTAGGAATACCGTTAGGGAAATGACCATTCGCTTCATGATGAACTTTAATGAAGGTGACCGGTGCATTCGCCAGCTGGAAGCGCTTTTCGATCTCATCGATAACGTGACCGGCAGCGCCATTACCCGAGTTGATGACCAGCGTCATGGGTTTGGTGAAATTTGACAGATCAATGTAGCCCATCAGGTGATCGACATAGGCATCCAATACCGAGATCTGTTTATAGCTGCCACGCTTAGCTGCATCGACCGGCGCAAAATCGTTAGCTTCAGCCAGACGCTGAACATCACGTAAGCCTGTATCGCCACTGATCGGACGGGAACCTTCACGCACCAGCTTCATGCCGTTATAGTTCATCGGATTATGGCTTGCCGTCACTTCGATGCCACCATCAATGCCTAAATGGAAGGTGGCGAAATAAATCTCTTCCGTGCCGCTTAAGCCGATATCAAGTACATTGGTACCCGCATCCATTAAACCATTGGCCAGGGCCATTTTCAGGCTTTCGCTGGTCAGCCGAACATCGCCGCCCACAACAATCGTTTCCGGCTTTAAAAATTCGCCATAAGCGCGACCAATACGATATGCAATTTCTTCATTTAATTCCGCGCCAAGCTCACCGCGAATGTCATAAGCTTTAAAACAGGTCAATGCTGCCATGATCTCGTCTGTCCTTACTTACTTGCAAATTGTTCTTTAATCAGAATTAAATCGTCATCGCCCAGATAGGAGCCTGACTGAATTTCCAGCAGCTCTAACGGAATCTTGCCTGGATTTTCTAACGTGTGCTGATGGCCAATAGGAATAAAGGTCGATTGGTTTTCCGTCAGCAATAAGGTTTTATCCTGAATAGTCACTTTGGCAGTGCCGGATAAGATCACCCAGTGTTCAGTTCGGTGATAATGCATCTGTAATTCGAAACGTTCACCCGGTTTAACGGTGATACGATTTACATTAAAACGGCCGGTATTGACCACCAGATCGCAGCGTCCCCATGGCCAGTAAGTTTCACGATGACGACGATATTCCGTACGGCATTCGCTCTTCAGGAACTCCACCACGCGTTTGACGTCCTGAACCTGATCTTTGCGCGCCACCAGCACGGCATCTTTGGTGTTAACAATCACCAGATTTTCCACGCCGATAGCTGCCACTAACTGATCTTCGCTGTTGATGTAGCAATTTTTAGTGTTATGCAGGAAGGTATCGCCTTTCAGCGAGTTACCGGCTGCATCTTTTTCATTCACTTCCCACAGCGCGGACCAGGATCCGACATCGCTCCAGCCTGCATCCAGCGGCACCACGACGGCAGCGTCCGTTTGCTCCATCACGGCATAATCAACGGACTCATCCGGGCAGGCAATGAAATCGTCTTTATCAATGCTGATGAAGTCGTTACCTTCTGCCACATTCGCCATGGCACGGCGGCAGGCATCCAGAATATCAGGACGGAATTTTTCCAGTTCCTGCAGATAACGTTTGGCGCGGAACATAAACATCCCGCTGTTCCAGTAATATTCACCGGAAGCCAGATAATCCTGAGCCGTTTTCAGGTTAGGCTTTTCCACAAAACGCTGCACGCTAAACGGCGCATGTTCATCACCCGCCAGCTGCTCACCGCGATGAATATAGCCGTAACCGGTTTCAGGTCCGGTGGGCACGATGCCGAAGGTGACCAGATGCCCCTGCTTGGCATATTTCGTTGCGGTGGTGATGGCCTGGTGGAATGCCGCGCGGTTCTCAATGACATGGTCGGCGGCTAACACTAACAGTACCGGATCATCGCCTTGCTCAATCGCGTTAATCGCTGCCAGAGCAATCGCCGGCGCCGTGTTGCGACCAACCGGTTCAAGGATGATGTTATGGGAAAGTTTGTTGATCTGACGAAGCTGTTCAGCGACGAGGAAACGGTGCTCTTCGTTGCAGATGACCAGCGGAGCTCGCGCTTCGACACCGGTCAGGCGGTTGACAGTCTCCTGCAGCATCGAGTGCTGTCCGTGCAAGCTGATGAACTGTTTTGGATACAATTCACGTGAAAGGGGCCACAAACGACTGCCGGTTCCTCCGGCCATGATTACGGGAAGTAACATTCCACAACCTCTAATGTGTCTTTTAGACTGCTCTATCATTTCCAGCGGGACAATTTTTCAGCAAAGCAAAAAATAGCCACGCTACCGCCCTTGGCTTGCAGCAACCAATATGCTGTGTAACAAGTCAATCCTGTGCTTTCCGTCTCGGCTAATTATGGTCAATATTGCAGCATCAACCGCTTTGTCTGAGACCATCACAAATAATACATTTTGTGCTGCCGAATTAACATGGTTATTGTCTGATGCCAGCGCGACGAATCTTAATTTTCTTTCACCGGTGCGTTTATCGCCAAGCTACTGAGTCTGAAAGAATATAGTCGCCGATTCGCAGAATGAAAGGCTGCAGCGAGGTTTCACTAAATCAATATGATGAGTTGTGAACTTGATGCATTGGCCTGGCGCTGATTAGGATTTTTCTGCATCCCGCAAATGAATACCTGACCAAAAAAACATCAAAGTAAATTATTTGCGCATAAAAAAACCCGGCATATGCCGGGTTTTTACTCATTACCTGCTTAATCACTTAAACCCATTCGGGTTCTTCGACTGCCAGTTCCAGGTATCGCGCATCATCGCATCGATACCGCGCGTGACGCGCCAGTCGAGCTCTTTGTTGGCCAGGCTGGCATCCGCCCAGAACGCGGGCAGATCGCCGTCGCGGCGCGGTTTAAACTCGAACGGAATCTGTTTACCGGACGCCTGCTCAAACGCCTTGATCATCTCCAGCACTGAGAAGCCTTTGCCGCCGCCGAGGTTGTAAGCTTTGTAACCTTCAACTTTTGGCAGGTGATCCAGCGCTTTCAGGTGCCCTTCCGCCAGGTCGACGACGTGAATGTAGTCGCGCTGGCAGGTGCCATCTGGCGTCGCGTAGTCATCGCCAAACACGCCCAGCTTGTCCAGACGCCCAATCGCCACCTGCGCAATGTACGGCAGCAGGTTGTTCGGAATACCGGTTGGGTCTTCGCCAATCTCACCGGATTCGTGCGCGCCGACCGGGTTGAAGTAGCGCAGCGCGATGGCTTTGAAGTTCGGCTCGGCTTTGGCGAAGTCGCGCATCACGAACTCAATCATCAGCTTGGAGGTGCCGTACGGACTGGTGGTGCCACCAATAGGCGTCGTTTCGACGTACGGAACCGGTGCGTCAGCGCCATACACGGTGGCGGATGAGCTAAAGATAAAGTTCCACACGCCGGCGGCGCGCATCTCTTCCAGCAGCACCACGGTCCCGGCGACATTGTTCTCGTAATATTCCAGCGGCATGCGCGTGGATTCGCCTACCGCTTTCAGCGCGGCGAAGTGGATGACGGCCGAGATGTCATTGCTGGCAAACAGATCGCGCAGGCAGGCGCGGTCGCGGATGTCGCCTTCAACGAATACCGCTTTCTTACCGGCCAGCTTCTCAACGCGATTGATTGCTTCGCGCGAGGCATTGCAAAGGTTATCCAGGACTACAACGTCGTCGCCGCGCTCTAACAGCGCCAGCACCGTATGGGAGCCGATGTACCCTGCTCCGCCCGTTACCAAAATAGCCATGTGTACTCCTTTAAAACCGCGCAACCTGCGCGGCGGGGAAAGAGATTATTTTGCCAGAATTTTTTGGATTGCTTCGCGGAAATCGCGGCCCTGGGTGTTGTTGCGCAGACCGTACGAGACGAAGGCCTGCATGTAGCCGAGTTTACGGCCGCAGTCGAAGCTGGTGCCGGTCAGCAGCTGAGCATCAACCGGTTTTTTCTGGCTCAGGGAGGCGATTGCATCGGTCAGCTGGATACGGCCCCAGGCGCCTGGCTCAGTGCGCTCCAGTTCACCCCAGATATCCGCAGAAAGCACGTAACGGCCCACGGCGGTCAGGTCTGAGTTCAGCTCGGACGGATGCTCAGGTTTTTCCACGAAGTTGGTGATGGTGCTGATATCGCCCGGGTTATCCAGCGGCTGCTCGGTGGTCAGCACGCCATATTCAGACAGGTCTTCGCCCGGCATGTGTTTCGCCAGAACCTGGCTGCGGCCGGTCTCTTCGAAGCGTGCCACCATCGCGGCAAGGTTGTAACGCAGGTGGTCAGCGGTGGAGTCATCCAGCAGCACGTCTGGCAGGACCACCACAAATGGGTTGTCGCCAATCATCGGACGGGCACACAGTACCGAGTGGCCAAGACCCAGCGGGTTCGCCTGACGCACGTTCATGATAGTCACGCCCGGCGGACAGATTGACTGCACTTCGCTCAGCAGCTGGCGTTTAACGCGCGCTTCAAGCAGCGCTTCCAGCTCGTAGGTGGTATCGAAGTGGTTTTCCACTGCATTTTTGGAAGCATGGGTGACCAGCACAATCTCCTTGATGCCCGCCGCCACGCACTCGTCGACAATATACTGAATCATTGGTTTATCGACGATAGGCAGCATCTCTTTCGGAATGGCTTTAGTCGCAGGGAGCATATGCATACCGAGACCCGCAACCGGGATTACTGCTTTAAGCTTGGTCATATTTATTCCATTTCATGAAGTGAATACGTGGGGTCGATTATGCAGGATCGGCCGGTTGAGCAAGTATAATCTTTATCTGAAAAACTGGCACTAACTCTCTGTCAACACATAAAAAATCGTCAAAAAGTCCATCTGCCACCCGGTAATCAGGCGGGAAAAAAAAGCGGCTAAATGGCTGAAAAACAGTGGAAGGCAGAGTGCTGAGCAATGACCGGTGAGGCCAGTGATTGTTGAGCGTTCAGACCGGCGTTGCGGAAACATCATTGGGGCGAAGATGGAAGCGTATTTTTGAAAGGTCGCCATGAATGGCGCCCCTACGGGATCACAGCAGGTTTTTGTAGGGTGCGCATTGATGCGCACCGGCGGTTGCACGTCAGTCACCGATCACATCTGATGATGCCGGGCGGTCGCCGTTGCCAACGACCACTCCCGTCATCACCGCTTACAGCCAGCCCTCAAACCACTCGGGCATCACGAACAGGTTGAAATGATTCACCAGCAGCATCAGGCCGACAAACACCACCGACACCGACACCCACTGGCGCGCATACGGCATAAAGCGGATGCCAATCACCGGTTTGATGAAGAACGGATGCGCGAAGGCGGAGATCAGCACCTGTGAAATCGACAGCGTCAGCGCCACATAAATCACGTTCGGCCAGATCCACGTAGTGGCCAGCACCACTACCACCACCAGGCTGGCGACGATATTCCAGTAGAACTCGACGTTAGTGCGTCCGTTCGCCTGGGAGATCGCGCCGGTCAGGCCGCCCATCGGGCGCAGCATACCGAACAGCAGCATCAGCGGGATCAGGTGATACACCTGCTCGTGCGAAGCGCCATATAGCACACGCACAATCACCGGAGACAGAATACCAATCGCCAGGTACATCGCGCTGCTGAACAGCATGATGACGAAGGTGCCCTTAAGGAACAGTTTTTTCAGCTGCTCGGGATCGTGCTGCTTCTCGGCGAAGCGCGGCAGCGCCAGGCGGTTAATCACCGGCGACACCAGCTTCAGCGGCTGCAGAATCAGCTCTTTCGCCAGTGAGTAAATTCCCAGCATCTCGGCACCCATCACTTTACCGACGATCAGCGCATCAGCCTGAGTACGCAGCTGGTTAATGGTCTGCGAACCCAGCTGATAGATACCGTAACGCACCGCGCTGACAAAGGTTTTGCCGTCGAACTCCCACGTTGGCCGCCACGACTTCTCGCCAAAGTAGATCATGCAGAGAATGCGCGTGAAGGCGTTGATGAACAGCCCGAGAATCGCCGCCGCCACCGTCAGCGAGGTGAAATAGAGCATCGCCACCGTACACAGGAAGGCAAACAGCTTGGTGCCCATCTCAATCTTCGCCAGCGTCACCATGCGTTTGGTTTTCACATAGTGTGCCTGATACTGCGACAGGTGGCCGAGCACGAGGAAGTTGAGGCTGGTGAGCATAATCAGCGCCGTCAGCTCCGGCAGATGATAGAACCACGCCACCGGCCAGGCGATGGCCAGCATGATCAGACCGGTACAGAAGCTCAGCGAGACGTTAACCCAGTAAATGGTGCTCTGCTCACGACGTGTAATCTCCTGACGATGCACGATGTAGCTGCTCATGCCCATGTCCTGCAGCACGGTAGCCACCGCCAGAATGGCGTTGATGATCGCCAGCAAACCCAGCTCGTGCGCTTCCAGCTTGCGCGCCAGCACCGCCAGCTGCAGCACCTGCAGCAGCGCGGCAAAGCAGGTGCTGCCAAACAGCCACACCGCCTGTTTTTTTAATCCACTCACACCATGCGCTCCAGAATTTTCGCCAGCTCACCGTAAGCGATGTGCTGATTGAACTCGGTTTCCACTTTATGGCGCGCTGCGGCCACCACCGGCGCAACGTCAACGTCACCGCGCGACAGGCGCAGCAGCGTGTCCGCCAGCTCGTCGGCATCATTTTCCGATACCAGCCAGCCGCTGACGTTATTCTGAATCAGCTCCGGGATGCCGCTGTGGTAGGTGGACACCACCGGTAAGCCGACCGCCATCGCTTCCATCAGCGCCACCGGAATGCCCTCCATATCGCCATCGGCGGCGGTTTTCGACGGTAGCAGGAAGATGTCGGCCTCGCTCAGCGCCTGACGAATCTCCTCCTGCGGCTTGAAGCCCGGCATGGTCACCATGTCTTCCAGGCCGGCACGTGCGATGTGCTCGCGCATCATGCCGTCCTGCTCGCCGTTACCGATGATGGTGAACTGGAACTGGCCACCGTTATCACGCAGGATTTCACTGGCTTTGACCGCCACGTCCAGCCCTTTTTTCTCGGTCAGGCGCGCCACCGAAACGATGCGCAGCGGTTTGTGGAATGCTTCACGCGGCTGGAAGTTAAACTTCTCCGGCTCGATGCCCATACGCGTGACGTGCACTTTCTCGCGCGGACAGCCCATCTCAATCAGCTTGTTCTCCCACAGATGGCTGATCGGCAGCATCAGTTCGCTCTGTCTGAACAGGTTGATGTAATCCTGTTTGTGCTCTTCAAGAATGTGACGACGCGAGATGTCCGCGCCGTGGAACACCGTCGCCTGCTTGCCCTTCAGCACTCCCAGCTCGCGCAGTTTATTCGCCAGCGCACCGGCATAGCCGAAGTGCACCAGGAACACATCGGCGGTAAAGGTCTGCCGGGCATTTGCGACAATGGCCGGCAGCAGCAGTTTTTTCGCCTGCGCACCGTAGCGGCCAACGTTAAGCGACTTCAGCAGCGCCGGTTTGGCGATTTTCGGCAGCATCAGCCCGATGCGCTGGGTCAGTTTGTCGAGGTTTGATACCTTCTCTTCCGGCAGCAGATAGTGGGTTTTCGCCGCCAGATTGTACTCATCGAACGCGGCATGACGGTTGATCATGTCGCCCGGAAACACCGAGATGATCTCGACGTCATAGCCGGCATCGATGAAATGCGTCACCTGATTGAGGACAAACGTCTCAGAGGCAACCGGAAAACGCATGGTGAAAAAGGTTAGCTTCATCACTTACCCCAGGACGTTGAGAATTTCTTCGGTGATGCGGTTGCCGATTTCACGCTCCTGCGCCACCGCGGTGTTCACTTTTTGCTTCACGTTGTCGTAGTCCGCCAGCACCGTCTGCACTTTGTCGATCAGCGAGCCGTCCATCAGGCTCTGCACGTCGGTGGCCATCTGCGGCAAACCCAGCTGGTTCATCACGCCGAGTGATTTGTGCTCGTAGTTGATGGCCACGGCTGGCGTGCCAAAGTTCATAGAGATGATTGCCGAGTGCAGGCGCGTGCCGATGGTGAGATGGCAGTGGCTGAGCAGGATGCCGAGCTCCAGGTCATTGAACTCGTCCATGATCACATGGTAGTGCTCCGGCTGCTCAACGTGGTCGCGCAGCGTCAGCGCCACCATACGGTCATCTTTGGCATAGCTGTCGATGCCGGTACAGGTGGAGAACGCCACCACCTGATAACCTTCGGCGATCATGGCGTTGATCACCCGGCCAAACGCGGCTTCGTACTCTTTCTGCGTGACGCCAAGACGTTTGTCGAACGGTGCCAGCTCACGCACGGTGATAGCGATGGTTTTGCGCGACTGAATGATGTTCTGCCAGTGCAGCAGGTTGTGGCTCGGATTTTCCACCTCGCGCGCCTGCACCAGGAACGCGGTGTCCACGCCCTTCTTCACCCGGCTGGTGGTCACGCCATCCTGCTTCAGGCGATCGAGGCTGACCTCTTCGCGCAGCACCAGGCTGTCGACGCGGTCAAAAACAAAGTTTGCCAGCGCATTGACGCGCGGGTTTTCGAACGGGCCCACCGAGTGACCAATCATGTGCAGCGGCTTCTTCGCCATCAGCGCGCACAGCGCGTGATCGAACTGGGTGACGCCGTACAGATCGACGAAGAACGAGCCGCCGACCTGAATGATGGCATCATATTTCGCCAGGCTGCGGGTGAATTCCGCCAGATGCGGCGGCACCGAGAAGGATTTATACACGCCGCCTTTGCCGAGGTGCGCCATCATGATGTCCGGCATCAGACGGTTGGCGACTTTGCGCTTCAGGCTGCTGACCAGCCCTTTTGGCGCCTTACTGTTGTGCAGAAACAGCGAATCCTGCTGGATGTGCTGCTGCAGTAAATATCCGGAGCTGGTTGGATAGCGGCTGATGACATCGATATCCAGATCCCCACGCGCGGCCTGCAATGAATCAATCAGTCCACGTAAAATCGCGCCATCCCCACGATTTCCACAGGTATGGTTACCCACCAATAAAATCTTCATAAAAACTCCAGATAAATTTTTGTAATTTTTTACAAGCCGCCAGTTCCATACTGGCTAAGTGAACTCTGTAAGAAAAAACTGCTAATGGGCCAGCGGCCCGAAATTAACGACTGCCTGTTGTGACGTAAATGCGTTACCTGTTTAGCGGTGCGCATAAATGCGCACCCTACAAGTCCTGTGCGCGATGATGAGAAGTGCACGGATGTAGGGTCGCCATTCATGGCGACCGCCGCTGACCCTCATGACTTCAGCGCGAAATACGGCAGCGCCACCTGCTCGCCGTTGATCACCACTGAAACAAACCCCTTCGGCTGGCGCGTATCCACCTCTTCGGCCTTGAGCGCGCGCGACGCCAGCAGCAAATCGCCCTGCTCATTACCGCCGATGCCGGCTTTACCGTTGTGCAGGCTAAACCGCTGCGGGGCCGGCTGGCTGCCGCTGGTCGGACTGCCCTGCGCCATGGTGGCATCAACGCGCGCGCAGCGGCCGGTGAGGAACCGGTCTTTGGCGGTGCTCTTAATCAGCACCACCGCCGTCGGCGTCCAGCCCGCCAGTTTGACGAACACTTTGCTATCGGTATCGCTGCGTGCATCGACGCGCACCTCCAGCACCGGCGAACTGCCTTCCGCGGACCAGCTGGCTTCCGCCTTGCTGGTTTTGCGCTGCAGATGAATCACCGCGCGACCGCCGGTCTGTTTACCGCCCATCACGTCGAGCAGTGGCTGTTTGTCGCTGCCGTTGCTGAACTGCGACTGACCAAACAGCTCGATCTCCCAGCTGTCACCCACGGTGGGCGAGTAAAAATTACCCAGCTCGAACCAGGTGGCCTGATTGGTGTTGTTGGTCAGACGGAAACGCGACGTGATGTAGTTGTATTTCAGGCTGCCGTCGATGGCCACGCCGTAAGACTCTACCCGCGTTGAGCCCATCTCCCAGATATTCAGCCAGCGCTCGCCTTCCAGCGAGTTATCGATCCAGCTGCCAGACTGCAGATTGGTCTGGCGCATGTTGAGGCGGGAATTGCGCGCGTTCAGCGGGTTTTTGCAATCTTCCAGGCTCAGCGCATCAATGATCCACTGGCCGTTCGAGATATCGCCGGGGTGCTCGCTGTGCTCAATCCAGCCGTTATGAATGATCGACTGGCTGCAGCGCGGCAGGTTAAGTACCATGCCGCCGGTACAGCGCTGGGCGTTGAAGTTCGACAGCTCAATCGCCGTACTGTGGTCCCACGCACCCTGCTTCTGTCCTGACCAGCTGGCTTTGATCACGTCACCGGTACAGGTGTCGGCGTACCACTGGTCGATTTTGCAATCCAGCGTATCCAGCAGGCTGATCGAGGTGCCACCGACGCGGTTGAAGCGCAGGCAGGCACCGCGGAAGAACTGGCCGCCTGGACAGGTGTTGCGGAACAGCCCCTGTTTGTTTGGCCGCTTGTCGTTCTGACCGTTGAAGATCAGGTTGGAGATTTCGGTCCAGCGCGCATTCACCTGGAACAGGAATTCGGAACGACCGTCAGAAACCAGCGTGGTCGCCGGGAAATAGCCGAAGTTAACCATCGCGCCGGAAATGCGGAAGAAGCGCTGCTGTTGATCGCCAAAGTCACAGCCGGTCACGAAGAAGGTGCCTGCCGGAAACTGTACGCAGATCTGCTGGTTAGCCTTGAGCGACCACTGATACATAGCTTTGATCGCCGGTGCCGTATCGGTTTTGCCATCGGCGATGGCGCCGAAGTCAAACAGCGTCAGACGGTTGAAATCTTCCACCACGCGGCGCCAGTAGAATCCGTTGCCGCTGAAAATCACGCCGCCATCATCTTCGCCTTCGCCATACACGCCGACGAACTCGCCGCCGCCCACTTCCAGCCCTTCGTGCCAGCTTTTCAGCTTGATTTTCGCCCCGGCAAAAAGCGGTCGGGTTTTACGCAGCTCTTCCACCGACGGAATTTCGCCGATCAGCTGGTAGCCGTTCGGCTGCGCCAGGCGCTGGCTGAAGTTGCTGGCGTTCGGGCGCGACACGTCGCTGATGGAAAACAGCGTATTGCCCTGATTATCTTCCACCACCATCGAGTGCGCGGGATTGGCGATTAACGCGGCATTATCGTGAATAAACTGGGCAAAGTTGCCTTTGTTGAGCGCAATTGGCTGGCTCACCTGGGACACCTTACCGCTGGCGTCGCGCAGATACACCGGAATCTGGTTGCCGGCCTGGCTGGCATCTTTGCCTGCTGCGCCAATCCACAGTTTGCCTTCAAAGTTCTGCCAGAACTGCGGTGGCATGGTATAGACGTTTTCCGGCGTCAGAATCGGCACATCGCCCGGCGGGACGCTGGAGGCATCAACCGCTTTCAGCGCCGGCTGACCACTTTTGGCGGCGTAACTGGAAAACGCGCTCACCGACAGCGCGGCAACAATGGAGGAGGCTGCAGTTTGCAAGACTTCTCTTCTTTTCATGCTAACAATCCCGTGGTCATGGGGCCGCATGGCGGCCGAAAAGGTATCCCCGAGGCACGATAAAAGTGGTTACACCAGCGCCAGCCAGCTCTGTTTGATCTGATTACCGTCAAACTTCAGCGCCGTCTCTTTGGTCTTTTCGCTCATGGCAAAGAACAGGCGATCGTCGCTGGCCAGCTGCTCCATGCGCGCCAGGAAAGTGGCTTTGTCGTTCATTGGCACCAGGAAGCCATCTTCGCCGTGATTGATGATCTCCTGCGGTCCGGTCGGACAGTCATAGGCCACCACCGGCAGCGACCAGGATTTGGCTTCCAGCAGTACCAGCGGCAGTCCTTCATAACGTGAGGTCATCAGCGCCATGTCGCTGTCGCGGTAGTAATCATTGATATTGCTGACTTTGCCGACAAAGTTAACGCTGCCGGTGATGCCCAGCGCCGCGGCCTGATCGTGCAGCTGCTGGCGCAGTTCGCCGTCACCGGCGATCACCAGTTTCCACTCCGGGTGTTTTTTGCTGAAGTCGGCCCAGATATCCAGCAGCAGGTCAAAGCCCTTCTGATTATCGAGGCGGCCTACCGCCAGCGCCTGACGGCTGCGCGTCTCGCGCTGCCAGGATTTGTACACCACCGGGTTAGGAATTTGCTGGCTGGGGATATGCCAGCGGGTGAAGACCTGATGGTCTTTGTCAGTCAGCACGATCACCTGGTCGTAGTAGCGCAGCAGCAGCCACTTCAGCAGTTTGATCGGCTTGCTGAACGAGTTGATGGCGATGTGCTCGCAGGCGTAGGCTTTGAAGGTTTTTTTCTTCATTGCCATCAGGTTCCAGAAGGCAAACATCACGCTCAGGCGCCCCATACTGATCAGGAATACGCTGTCGAAGCCCTCCTGATGGATGCGCGCCACGGCACTTTTAATCGGGTTGCTGTGGCCTTCGAAGCTGACAATCTCTTTCACCCGCTCAAACGGGTAAAAGGTTTTGCCGTGCCCTTCCAGCGAGTAAATGGTGACGGCATGCTCCTCACCGAGGCACTCCGACATGAAGTTGCAGATGTTCTCCGTGCCTGCGTAGGAGTAGGCATCCTTAATAACTAAAACAATCTTTTTCATGAAAATGCTTTCCACCTCAAACAAATGGCGATTTCAATAACCGAGTAGTTTGAGTTGCAGCAAGGCGGCAAGCGGGACCATCCGCAGGAGCTTACTCAGGTAAGTGACTGTGGTGGGCACGCGCAGCCAACGCCGCTGCAGCTCAAAGTAAGACGGTTATTAGCGATGCTTAAGGGTGAAAAGAACCCCATTCACCATATACCAGCCGTAATAGTAATAGATTTTTAAAGGATTGTTTTTATAGATAATTCTTAATAATTCGAGGTGCCATTTCGCCGCTTTATTTTTGTTACGCGACAGCGAATCGCCCAGCTCGTAGTAGTTGACCAGCGTCTTCTGAATCACCCGGGCTTGTTTGTAACGGAGGAACAGCTCATAGAGGAACAGGAAGTCTTCATGGCCTTTACGCTGGAAGAAGATGCCCTGTGGCGGACGACGGAAACACACCGAGGAGAAGCAGACGCGATACTGCTTCTTCACGAAGTTTTCCTGCTGCAGATAAGGTTTGTGGTAGTTGATGTCGTGATCGGCGGTTTTGGTTTTGTAGTGATAATGGGTGATCACGAAGTCGTCACCGGCGGCCAGCGCCGCGGCCTGCTCGGCCAGTTTCTCCGCGTGCCATTCGTCATCGCTGTCGAGAAACGCAATGATCTCCTCTTTGGCCGCGCGCAGACCCACGTTGCGCGTTTCCGCCGCGCCGAGGTTGACCTCGTTGCTGAGGATAGTGATGCGCGCGTCCTGGCAGTGCTCGCGCACAAAAGCGAGTGAATCATCGGTGGATTTATCATTGACCAGGTAGAGATGCCAGTCGCTGTAGGTCTGATTCACGATCGACTCAACCGCACGCAGCACGGTGTTGCGCGCGTTGTACATCGGCATCACGATACCGATGGTGCCAACATGATTTGTCATTTGTATACCCGGAGTGTCAGGAACCGAAAAAATGCTCCCGCTGCGGGAGCAAGTGAAAGTCATAAATCGATCAGGAAACCGCTCTTCGCCCCGTGAAGCGCGACTTCAGCTTATCGACCAGGCGATTGATGAAGTAGGCGCGGTTATCACGGTTGGTGAGGAAGAAGTAGCGCGCAAAACTGACGCTGGCCAGCAGCGAATTGCCATCCATTTTGTAGCGCAGAGGCAGCTTGAACGCTTTGTAGGTATGGATATCGCGCGCCGTCAGGTGCGGCTTCATGGTGTCGAGCCAGAAGAAGGAGTACTTCACCGACTCGCCTTTGTGTTTGGAACCAAATTTGGTCACCAGATGGTAGGTCGCCAGCGGTTTGGCGATCATCACAAATTCGTAGCCCATGCGGTCGGCGCGGATGCAGAAGTCATAATCCTGATGGCGAATATAGCGCGCATCAAACTGGATTCTGGCGGCATCTTCGCGCTTCAGCACGATGGTACTGGTCTGGATAAAGCCGTAACAGCCAAACAGGTACTCTGCCACGGTCTCATTTTTCCCTGGCGGCTGCATCGGCATCACTTTGAGAAAGCTGCCGTCCTGATGAATATTGACCTGGCTGAAGATGACATAGCGCGATTTACCCTGCGCTTCCAGCTTGCGGATGGTATCGCACACTTCCAGCAGCTTGTCCGCGTGCCACTCGTCGTCGGCATCGAGGAAGCTGATGAAGTCGCCCTGCGCCAGTTCAATACCTTTGTTGCGCGCGCCGGCACCGTTGAGTTTGACCTCAGACAGCTCCAGTTTGATGTCCAGATCCTGATAGCGCTCGCCGCGCACCACCTGCGCCAGTTCCGCGGCATCAGCGGATTTGTCATCCACGATGATGACTTCAAAGTTGCGATAGGTTTGCGCTTTGACGCAATCCAGCGTCGTGACAATCGATTTCGACGCGTTATAAGCGGGAATTACAATTGAGAAGCGGATGTCCTGCATTGCCAGCACCTCTTAAACAGCTGTTCCAGATTCAACGGTAACGCGAGCGGCCTGTAGAAAGGAATCGGCTTTGTTCTGAAAAATCATGCCGTTAGTATTCTTTTTCAATAAGACTTTTCGTACCGTCACGGAAATACCTAAGATTGTGCTGTGTGTATGTTGGATGGTGCAAAACGCACCGAAAAATTTAGTCGCCATGCATGGCGTTATGTTCGAGAAAGCGGTTTGCCGGTCGCCATGAATGGCGACCCTACAGCCTCGGGCACGGTTCTGACCGTCAGTGCATTTATGCGCACCAGCAGAGAGGTCAATTCTCCTGCACCGTCCACGTAGGGTGCGCATTTATGCGCACCTCGCTAACGCATTTTAGTCATAAAAAGGGGCGGAAAATCCGCCCCCGATAGTGCTTAGCTTTTGCTCTCTTTGCCGTATTCGTAGTTGTAATAGTCGTAGCCATAACCATAGGCATTCGACGCTTTACGGACCACGGCGTTGAGGATGACGCCTTTAATCTCGATACCGTTCTGAGCGAAGCGCTTGTAGCTGACATCCAGCTCTTTAGTGGTGTTAGTTTCGAAACGCGCCACCATCAGCGAGGTACCGGCCAGCTTACCGATGATGGAAGCGTCGGTCACAGCCAGAATCGGCGGCGTATCGATCAGCACCAGGTCATAGTTCTTGCTCGCCCAGTCCAGCAGCTCCTGCATGCGACGATGCATCAGCAGCTCAGACGGGTTCGGTGGCACCTGACCGCGCGGCAGGAAGTCAAAACCGTACACGCCCTTCTGAATCATCGCCGGCGAGAACTCGCTCTTGCCTGACAGCACGTTAGACAGGCCAGTCTTGTTATCCGCACCCAGCAGCTCGTGGGTATAGCCGCGACGCATATCACCATCGATGAACAGCACGCGCTGACCTGCTTTGGATACCAGCGTCGCCAGGTTGGCACAGATAAAGGTTTTACCAATACCCGGGCTGGCACCGGTGATCATCAGGATGTTGTTTTTCGCTTCCATCATGGCGAAGTGCAGGCTGGTGCGCAGGCTACGAATCGCTTCGATGGAGAGGTCCGTCGGGTTACCCAGCGCCAGCAGCGTGTTGTGCGGATCCGACTTCTCTTTGCTGCCGCGTCGCGCCAGCGCTTCGGTGTCTTTCTTACGCTGCCACTCGGAGAGCGGTACGCTGGCATAGACGTTCATGCCCAGCTCTTCCAGCTGCTCCGGGTTGTCGATACCGTGGTGGAACAGCGCTTTTAGCAGCACCAGACCAACCGACAGCATCAGACCAACAATCAGGCCCGCAACAATAATCAGCAGCTTCTTCGGTGCTACCGGGCTGGTGCTGGTTTCAGCACGGTCGATGATGCGCACATCACCCACGGTGCTGGCCTTGCTGATACCCAGTTCCTGCTGACGGTTCAGCAGCTGCATGTAGATTTCCTGACCGGCCTGCACATCACGCGTCAGACGCAGAATCTCCTGCTGGGTCTGCGGCATGGCCGAGATTTTCTTGTTCAGCTGCGCCTGTTCCGCTTCCAGCGTTTTGCGTTTTTCCAGCAGCGCGCGGTACGTCGGGTGGTCTTTGGTGAACAGCTGGGAAACTTCGGCTTCACGGAAGGTCAGCTCGTTCAGCTGGCTCTGGACGCTAACGGACGAGTCGAGCGCCGATTTGGCTTCCAGCGACATGTCCACCGACTCGTTCTGACGACGGAAGGTGTTCAGCTTGTCTTCCGCATCGTCCAGCTTGGCACGCACGTTAGGCAGCTGGGTGCGCAGGAATTCGAGGCTCTTTTCCGCCTGCTCAGACTTACGCTCAACGTTCTGCAGCAGATAGTTGTTGACGATCTGGTTCAGCACGCGGCTCGCCTGCTCCTGATCTTCATCCTGGAACTCCAGGCCCAGCACGCCGGTGGTTTTGCCTTTATCGGCGACGGTCAGCGCGCCCAGCACAGTTTTAATCGCCTGCAGGTCGCTCAGCTTGGTGACGCTGAAGCTGGTGCCTTCGTCAGCCTGAATGCCGCTAACCAGCATGGTGACGTCGCCGTGCTGCTCCAG
The DNA here is from genome assembly GCF_043544755.1 of Pantoea sp. SGAir0184. Classification (NCBI taxonomy): domain Bacteria; kingdom Pseudomonadati; phylum Pseudomonadota; class Gammaproteobacteria; order Enterobacterales; family Erwiniaceae; genus Pantoea; species Pantoea sp. SGAir0184. Next base: position 1,625,304 of record NZ_CP028050.1, on the reverse strand, counting down.
CTGACCGACGCGGCCTTTGAACAGCTCGTCGCCGTCTTTGCTCACGGTATAGGTCTGCGGACCGGTGACTTCCAGCTCAACGGTACGTTTGTCGATGCTGCGCGGAATTTCCAGGCGTGAAATGGCAATCTGTGCCGGCTTGTTGCCCATCAGGCGCGACAGACCTTTACCAATCACCGGGAAGTAGTTTTGCTGAATGACCGTGTCCAGACCGAGGTCGTTAACGGTTTTACCAATCACCATGCGGGATTCGATGATCTGAATCTCGGTGTCTGATGCTGGCGTGGTCGGAATCACATCCTGTAATTCGTTCAGCACCGAGGCGGTGTTTTTCTGCTCCACCTGCACCATAGCGTCCGCGCTATAGATTGGCGTAGCAAACAGTGTGTAGAGCGTTGCCATCAGCATAAAGAAAGCGGTGACCGCCACGATGATCCAGCGATGATCGATCAGCTGTCCCACAAGATGCGCCAGATCCCATCCATTCGAATCTTCTTTTGGCGCAGTCATAACCTTGTTTTTGATATTCATGGATATTCCCAACTATCGGCTTAGTACGTTAACCCATTTCTGGGTAGCGTTTTCCAGTAACCCGTAAACCTCTTCAAAGGCCTCACGGCTTTTTTTGTACGGATCCGCAATTTCCTGTTGGTTAAGCCAGTGGCCCAGCAGCATGGTCTTACCCCGCGCGGCCGGATCGATGCGATTCACCTGCTCAACGTGGCGCTTCTCCATTACCAGAATCAGGTCAAAGTCACGGCACATGCTGGCCGTTAACTGCTGAGCCTCATGACCGTCCAGCGAGACGCCATGTTCAGCGGCGACGGCGCTGGCCGTCTTATCCGCCGGATGGCCCTTCAGGGCGCCAAGACCGGCAGAGGCGATACGGGTATGCGGAAGTGCGCGTTTAAACAGACGCTCCCCGGTGGGGGAGCGGCAAATGTTGCCGACGCAGACGACTAACACTGACTTAATCATGGTAAAACCTTAGTCCGACCAGTTGCGGAAACGCAGCGCTGCGGAGCTTGCATCGTCGATACCCACGATGGTCGGCAGCAGTCCGGAAATCACGCGGTTCCAGCGGGTGATTGGTGTTGCGGTGACGTAGACAATGTCGTACGGCTCCAGTTGGAATTCGGTGCCCATCACCATCGACGCCGCATCTTTGGTGTTCAGCTGATAGATGTTGGCGATCTTGGTGCGGTTAGCACCGCGAATCGGACGAATGACGAATACGCCGGTGGCGTCAGAGGTGGTTTGATCCATGCCCTGTGCGTTACCCAGCGCTTCAGCCAGCGTCATGCCGCTGCGGTCCATCTTCAGCGTGGTCTGCTGTTTCACTTCGCCCATTACGAAGATCTTCAGATCGTCGTTACGCGGTACGTAAAGGATATCGCCCGGATAGAGCAGATGGTTCTGGCTCAGGTCGCCGTTTTGCATCAGCGCCTGCAGCGAAATGCGCTGCTCGCGGCCGTTGTGCGTCAGCACCACGTTGCGCCAGTCGGCGTCGGCAGCAAGGCCACCCGCGGCGTTCACCGCATCCAGCACGGTCAGCGGCACGTTGGTGATCGGCTGCTGGCCGGAGGTGGTGACCGAACCGGTCACGTAGGCTTTCTGCGAACGGAACGCGGCCACATTGACATCCACCTGCGGACTTTCAATGAACTGCGCCAGACGACGCGCGATTTCACTGCGGATTTCCGTCACGGTGCGGCCTGCAACGCGTACTTTACCGATGTACGGATAGAAGATGGTACCGTCTGCCTGCACCCAGTTACCGGTGTCGCTGGCGCTACGGTACTGACCGGCCGGCGTGGTCAGCTCAGGGTGATCCCATACGGTGACGTTCAGTACGTCGCCGATGCCAACGCGGTATTGATAGCTCTGAATCTCGTTCTGCAGCAGCGGGTTAGCCTGAGCAACCAGCGGCTTCGGACGCATCTGTTCAACCAGACGCGGCGTCAGAGGGAAGACGTTAACGTATTTGTCGATGTCAAAATTGCTATCCTGTTGCTCAATGACATCTTTTCCGCTAGTGGAAAGGTGCGAACCTGGTTCGATGGTGCACCCGGAGAGGAAAGTCGCGGATACCAGTAACGGTATCAATTTAGTTTTCATTATCATCTGGTTCTTCGCTATCAGTTAATGATTGATAGAGGCGAAAACGCCGCTGTGTAAGCGTCTAACAAAAATAAAGGCAAGGAATTAAACACTGAAACTGAGGTTCATTATCATTAGCTCCCTGGTTTATGTTGTCATCCTGGTTGCAGACGACTTCAATTAAAGTGGGTTATCGTTAAGCGGCTTAATAACCCGCTCTGTTCGGGCTCGATAATGGCAGTTATCAGTTACAGACACTCCCAGCACCGGCAGTTATCAGGCGGGAACGTTATTTCGTCCCCTGCCCTTGCTGTCTATCAATAAGCGCCGTCGCGTTTGAGTACCACGCCGACCGTCTTAAACAGAATCGCGATGTCATTCCACAGCGACCAGTTTTTGACATACCACGAATCGAAATAGACGCGCGTCTCATAGTCAACGTCGTTACGACCGCTGACCTGCCACAATCCCGTCATGCCTGGCTTTGCCATCAGGTAATAATCAACATCACCGGCATAACGGCAGAGTTCATCTTCAATCACCGGGCGCGGGCCAACGAGGCTCATGTCACCGCGCACGACGTTCCACAGCTGCGGCAGCTCATCCAGGCTGGTTTTACGGATGAAATGACCGACTTTGGTAATACGTGGATCGTTTTTCAGTTTGAAATCTTTGTCCCACTCGGCGCGGGCTACCGGGTCGGTGCGCAGCACCTCTTCCAGCACCTCTTTCGAGTTAATTACCATCGAGCGGAACTTCAGGCACTTGAACTTGCGGCCATTGAGACCCACACGTTCGTGACCGTAAATCGGTGGTCCGCCATCACGGCCAACCATGAAGCCGAGTACCAGCAGCGCAGGTGACAGCGCGATGATGATGCTGAGCGCGCCGACGATATCGAATGCCCGCTTCAGGACACGCGAGGTGCGTTTCGCCAGGTTGTTATTCACACGCAGAATCATCACTTCATGGCTGAAGATATAAGCCATATCGGTGCCGTACAGCGGTACGCCGCGCAACGTCGGGATAACCGAGACCGAGCGACAGTTATGCATCGCCAGCATTTTCAGCCAGCGGTCGCGGTGCTGGCTCTGCTCAAACTCAACCGCAACGATAAACTGGGTTTCGCTGTTGGTCAGCTGCCATAGCTCCTGCTCGTTATGCAGCACCGGTACACCGGAGATGCTGGCCTGCGGGCAACTGCCATCGACGTCGAAGAAGGCGATCACATCAAAGCCCATCACCTCTTCGCTCTGCAGCGCCTGCCAGGCTTCCTGCGCGTTACGGTTGCTGCCAATAATAATGGTTTGCTTTTTCCACATACCGAAATGATTCAGTACGCGTTTGGAAATAGCGCGCGCCAACGGAATCAACACCAGCGCTAAAATCCACGTTAATACCCAGACAAAACGGGACATCTGCCATTGTGATAATGCTGAAATTGACAAATCGATGACAGAGAAAATGAGAATGGTACGAAAGATCTCTTTCAGCTCAAACCAGAAGGGTTTGCGATAGGTATAATGACGCAGGCGAACCCAGAACCAGCCTGTACAAATTAAGGACAGACAGACATGGGTGGCGATTTTTAAGTTGAGGTCTTTTTCAGAAATATCTGCCAGTGGAGAATCGGCGAACGAATTAATCAGCGCGAGTGCAATAAACAATGCCGCGTTGAAACAAATTAAATCCGAGCACGCCAGTAAAATTTTTGTCAGAAGACTTTTATATGTAAATTCATTATCGCGCATATTTGACTCTTTTATTTTATTTCCCTTAATCCCTAACGCCTAAGCCTGAGTAATTAATGAGCGATGCACTAACTAAACCAGCGAGACAAACTGCGGCGAACTCCCCGGCATTTAGGCCAATTCTCTTTCCAGTTAAGCAAGAAAATTGTGATAAATACCAACAGATTAGTCTGACTTCCTTTTGCCGCAAGGCCAGACAATTCTTAACCTGTGAAAACTACGTCAGGCACGCTACCGCCCTTGGCTGTCGCTGCCAATACCGCTTACAACACCCTATTTTTTGTCCGCGCTTTGTCGCCACGCCGGGAAATACCCGCCTTAACCCGTGCACGATCACAATTCACAACATTAAGAAGCTAAACAGCGCGCTATTAACAACATTGGCGCAGACATTTACTAACACGTTGCTATACTAGTTATTACTGGCTTGTTTACAAGTAGGCCCCGTCTTCCCTGCACTATTTTAGGAAAAAGACTACCAGCCATAAGTATTGATGCCAGCCCCGCCAGGCAATTTCACGCCAAAATTCAGAATAATTCGATACCCGCCTTCAGATTAGTCGCATTAAAAATGTACGCTTTTGCCGCTGGATGAGAATAAATAGTGGTCTTCATCCACACAGGATGTTTATCCATACTTTTCACTTATCTCCCGGCTGAACAAGGTAAGATTAATCCTAATAAGCCGCCAGCCCGCGACATCCGCGCGGCCGGGGCGTATTTGTACCCTGTCTGACGATTAACTATCATCAGACTAAGCTCATTTTTAGACATTATGGTGATGAAAGTATGTGGGAGTGGATCATCGATCCGTCGCTCTGGGCAGGATTAGTCACGCTAATCGTTCTTGAGCTGGTGCTGGGTATTGATAACCTGGTTTTTATTGCCATTTTGGTGGAGAAGCTGCCGCCGACGCTGCGCGACCGCGCGCGGGTGTTCGGCCTGCTGCTGGCGCTGGTATCACGGCTGGTGCTGCTGGCGTCGCTGTCGTGGCTGGTTACGCTGACCCAACCGCTGTTCACCCTCTTCCAGCACAGCTTCAGCGCACGCGACCTGCTGCTGCTGGGCGGCGGTATCTTCCTGTTGTTTAAAGCCACCACCGAACTGAACGCCCGGCTGGAGGGCAGCGACGAGGAGTCGGGTCAAAATAACAGCGGTGCTAAATTCTGGCCAGTGGTGGCGCAAATCGTGGTGCTGGACGCCATCTTTTCACTTGATGCCGTCATTACCGCCGTCGGTATGGTCAACGACCTGCCGGTGATGATGATCGCCGTGACCATCGCCATACTGTTAATGCTGCTGGCCAGCAAGCCGCTGACGCGCTTCGTTAACGGCCATCCTACCATTGTGATTCTCTGCCTGAGCTTTCTGCTGATGATCGGCTTTAGTCTGGTGGCAGAGGGTTTCGGCTTCGTCATCCCCAAAGGCTATCTGTACGCGGCCATTGGCTTCTCGATTGTGATTGAGATCTTTAACCAGCTGGCGCTGTTTAATCGCCGCCGTTTTCTTACCGCCGGACGACCGCTGCGCCAGCGCACCGCCGAAGCCGTGCTGCGCATTCTGCGCGGTGAAGCACAGCGCGCCGATCTGGATGCCGACACGGCATCGCTGCTGAGCGATAACCAGGGCGCAGCGCTGTTTAATCGTCAGGAGCGGCGCATGATAATGCGCGTGCTGGGTCTGGGTCAGCGCCAGATCAACAGCATCATGACGTCACGCCATGACGTCGAGCACATCGATCTGAGCGAAGACCCGCAGTCGATCATGGATAAACTCGACCGCAACCAGCATACGCGCCTGCTGATCACCGAACAGGGACGCGAGCCGCTGGGCGTGGTGCATGTGATCGATCTGCTGCATCAGTCGCTGCACAGTAAATCGCTGGATTTGCGTGCGCTGATTCGCCAGCCGCTGGTGTTTCCCGAGCGCGTCACCCTGCTGCAGGCGCTGGAGCAGTTTCGCCATGCGCGCACCCATTTTGCCTTTGTGGTGGATGAGTTTGGTTCGGTGGAAGGCGTGGTAACGCTGAGCGACGTGATGGAGACCATCGCCGGCAACCTGCCCAATGAAGGGGAAGAGATTGATGCCCGTTACGATATTCAGCCCGCAGAGCATGGCGGCTGGATCGCCAACGGCCATATGCCGCTGGAAGATTTAGCGCTGTACGTGGCGCTGCCGCTCGACGAGAGGCGCAATTACCATACACTGGCGGGATTGCTGATGGATAGCCTGCAGCACGTGCCGGCCGAAGGTGAGGAGTTGCGCGTCGGGGATTATCTGCTGCGCACCCTGCAGGTGGAGAACCATCGGGTGCAAAAAGTCGAGATTGTGCCGGTCGCGCCCGCACCGTCTATTTAACCCGGTGCCGGGGCGTGATTTATCGCGTGTTGCTTAGCTGGTCGCCATAAATGGCGACCCTACACGGAAAGCATCGGTTTTTTGTAGGGTGCGCATTCATGCGCACCGGCATCGGGTTTTATTGCCGCGGTGCAGACTTCTGGCTATCCAGCCACTGATTGAGGCGCGTTTTGGCTTCGCCCTGTAACTGCTGGCGCACCACGTCATCCACCGGCAGCGAATACTGCAGATTGCCCCAGCTGCCGTACATGCGCAGCGGAATCGGCTGGCCGTTGAGGACTTTCGCCAGCCGGTCGTCGCCCTGCCAGCCGCGCAGAATCATATTAATGGTGACATCCAGCTGCTGCTTCACCACATCCACGTTGCCGTGGGTTTGCAGCGCCAGCCGGCTACTGCCGCCCTGCAGATCCGGCAGCGTGACGTTGCCCTGCTTCAGGCTGATGCGACCGCTTAACTGTTCAATTCCCTGATCATCCGGCTGATCGTTACTGACGCGATTGCTGACGCGCGCCACGGCGCGGCGCACCATCTGCTGCAGATTCAGCTGCGCCAGCTGCAGATTAGTGGCTTCCAGTTCTGCATTGCCCTGCCAGTTCTGTTTCGCCTCCGCCACGCTCAGCCCGGCACCGCTGATGTCGCCCTTGAGCGAGACCGTGCCCTGCAGCGAAGCCGGCAGTTCCAGCGCTTTAAGCAGCGGCGCGATGGCAATGCTGCTCAGCTCCGGCTGAAACGCCACCTGCGTGACCGGCTGACGGATATCCACCGAGCCGGGAATGGAAAAGTGGCCGTCACCAAATTTGCCCTGCAGCTTGTTGAGCGTCAGCAGTCCGCGCTGATTGCGGGCGTCAATTTGCAGATTGCTGAGCGTCAGACCGCGCCACACGCTGCTGTCAGCGTCAAGCGTCAGCTGTAAATCCATACTGTTGAGCGGCGAGTCGGCGTTATTGTGCGCGCGCGGCTCAGCGATCACCGGCGTGCGCATCACGTTAGCCTGCTGTGTGGTGCTGTTATCGCTGGCGGGCGCGCTGGCCATCAGGTTATCCAGATTGAGCGAGGTCGCGTGCAGCGCGAGGTTGAGCTGCTGCGGCAGGGCCAGCCGGCCCTCAGCGCTGCCGTCGAGGGCGCTGTCGTTCGCGGTTAACTGCAGCTTGTTCAGCGCAAACTGCTGCTGGTCGCCATCCCACTGCGCCTGCCCGCTCAGCGTCCCTTTAATGCCCTGCGGCGGCAGGTTAGCGCCGTCCAGCGTGTACTCCAGTTCATCCAGCTGGCCGCTGATACGGTGCGGATAGTGCGCCACGTCCATCTGCCCTTTCAGGTTCAGGCTGAGATTGCGCTGATTGCGCGACACGCGTGTCGCCAGCTCAACGCTGGCCTGCCGGTTATCGTCCTGATTCAGATTGAGGTTGAGATCGCGGAAGTTGTACTCGTCACCGCCCGGCTGCTGCCAGATGAGCAGGCTATCGGCGATGCGCAGTTTACTGATGTTAAAGGTCCAGCCGTTGCTGGCGGCGATGGCCGGTTCACTGTCGCCCGGCTCAATCGGCGCGCCCTGCGGTTTCTGCACCGCGCTGTCCGGCGTGGCGCGAATAATCGCGTTTTTCAGCATCACCTGGCTGACGCTCAACTGATGCGACAGCAGCGGCCACAGATTGACGTCCAGGCGCATATTATCGGCGGTGACCATCGGCTGGCTGGCGCCGGGCGCGGTCAGGCTCATGCGGCCCGCCAGAATGCTGAGCTGCGGCCAGACGTGCCAGCGCAGGTCGCCGCTCACTTCAAGCTGATAACCACTGCGCTGTTTTACCTGCTGTACCATATAGGTACGAAAGTCGTTGGGATTGACCAGCAACACCAGTGCCGTCATGCCCGCTACGACCACCACTAACAGGATGGCCAGCGTGGTTATCAGTCTTCTCATTGCATCCTCATCACCGTCAGATTTCAGGCCGCTGGCGCGAAATCACTCCAGGAGAAACGTTAGTCTTTATCAATACGGCTGGCGTCAGCGCCCTGCTGCCCGCGATATTTGGCGTCTTCGCGGCGATTGTAAGGACGCGCCGCCGGCCCGGACAGCGGTTCAAAGCTCAGTGCGCCAATCAGCATGCCGGGACGCAGCGCCAGCGGCAGCTTACCGGAGTTGTAAAACTCCAGCACGATACGGCCCTGCCAGCCCGGATCGATACGGTGCGCGGTAACGTGCACCATCAGCCCGAGGCGCGCCAGTGACGAGCGGCCATCCAGCCAGCCCACCAGATCGTCGGGAATGGTGACGGATTCCAGCGTCACCGCCAGCGCCAGTTCACCCGGATGCAGAAAGAACGCTTCGCCTTCCGGCAGCACAATCTCATCGCTCATCACGCGATCCAGCGCCGCGCTCACTTCATGCTTTGGACCACTCAAATCTATAAATGGGGCGGTGTGGCCGCTAAAGGTTCGGAACTGGTTACCGAGGCGCACATCCACGGTAGCACCGTTGATGCGCTCAACCGGCGGACGGGGATCGATGGCCAGCTTGCCGCTGTCCAGCCAGCTTTCAATATCGCGATCGCATAATCTCATCGCAGCAACTCCATGATTAAGTGTAGCGAAAGGTGGTCAGGTTGTGACAAACCGTTCGCGTCACGTCCATCCGGACGCACGGTGTCCCGTTCCGGTCCCGCTGAACCGGACGGGCGTCGTCAAAGATACTGGTTAATTTTGGCCTTGAGGATATCAATGGCGATGCGATTTTTACCACCGCGCGGCACAATGATGTCGGCATACTGCTTGGAAGGCTCAATAAACTGCAGGAACATCGGGCGCACGGTCTTTTGGTACTGGCTCATCACCGAGTCCATCGAGCGCCCGCGCTCGTTGACGTCGCGCTTCATACGGCGCATCAGGCAGATATCCAGCGGGGTATCAACGAAGATCGAGAAGTTAAGCTCCTGGCGCAGCCGTGCATCGGTCAGCAGCAGAATCCCTTCCAGAATAATCACTTTCTTCGGCTTCAGGTGAATACACTCGTCGGTGCGGGTGTGCTCAACGTAGCTGTAAACCGGCAGGTCGATATCTTCGCCAGCCTTCAGCGCGCGCAGATGTTGCAGCAGCAAATCGTGGTCCATCGCGCTCGGATGGTCGTAGTTGGTTTTCACCCTCTCTTCCATGGTGAGGTGGCTTTGATCTTTATAGTAGGCATCTTCGGGGATCACACCGATATGCTCGTCACCGACCTGGTCACGGATTTCACGATAGAGCGTGCTGGCAATAAGACTTTTTCCGGATGCGGATGCACCTGCAATGCCAACGATCACGCACTGATGAGACTTGTCAGTCATACTTTTTTAAGACCTGATAACTGGAGCCGGTTTCTGTCTGCACAAAAACAGGCCGATTGAGAGGGTTAGTTGGCGGCAATTATAGGGATTTCACCGGGTTGATGCCAGTGAAAACCGGCGCGCCGCCTTTTCAGACTATCCCGTTTTGCAGCCAGCGGCTTAATCGATACACTGTTTCTCTGCCCGCCGTGTGACTGGCGGGAGCCCGATAGTCGTTGCAAGGAAAAGTATGAGCTGGAGAACCCTGACCTATTTCGGCGACAGTATGTTGCTGATCCCCACTGCGGTGATCATCGCACTGGTGCTGCCGTGGAAAAGCGATAACCGTCGCACCGTCTGGTACTGGCTGCTGGCGTTTGGCCTGGCGGGCCTGCTGGTCAGCATCTCGAAGATTATGTTTCTCGGCTTCGGCATTGGCAGCGCGCGCTACAACTTTACTGGTTTCAGCGGCCATAGCGCGATGTCAGCGACGCTGTGGCCGGTGATGATGTGGCTGATTTCCGGCCGCTGGCCTACGTTCTGGCGCGCCCTGACCATCGGTATCGGCTATCTGATTCCGCTGATGGTGGGATTATCGCGCCTGGTGATCCATGCGCACTCGGTAAGTGAAGTACTGGCCGGACTGATGCTGGGCTTTACCCTGAGCAGCGCGTTCCTGCTGAGCCAGCGTCGCACCGCGCTGAAGGGTTTTAGCGTGGTGCAGGTGGCAGTGGCATTTCTGATTCCGCTGTTGCTGATGGGCCACGGCCGCGTCGCCACCACCCAGCAGTTCCTCGAGCGTTTTTCCGCTGACCTCGCCGGGCTGGAAAAGCCCTTCACCCGCGCCGATTTGTTTCGCTGAGTGCGTTGCGCGGTAAAGGGTGTAAGGTATGTCCATTACGTTTTGAACACGTTCCACAAATGATTGCACATACGGTAGCGGCGCAATTTATTGCGCGATAAATCGCGCCGCTACAAAATTGTGCAATTTGTCGTGTCCTTACCTGAATTACTGCAGATCCAGCAGGCGCGATACTGCCAGCAGATTTCACCGGTTTTTGTCGGGTGCGCATTCATGCGCACCTGGATGCAGGCCGCAAAAAAACATTTCCGCACAAAGATATCTGACAGATGTGCTAGCATGGATTAAGAGATTGACTGGCGCATTTTTCTTCGAGTAATCAATGCGCGCTGCTGGATTCGTGCATGACTCTTGAGATAGTAACCTCGCAGGATAATCCGCAAAAAAAGTGGCTCAGCGCCCTGCTGCTTTGCGCGCTGGCATTTTTACTGACGCTGTTCTGTCTGGAACTGATTGTCGTCAGCGGCCGCATTTCCCCGCTCTGGTACTCCACCGCGTTAATGACCGTCGTGGTGTTCCGCGCGCCCTCGCGACAGGTACCGCTGCTGCTGGCCAGCTGCGTGCTCGGCACGGCGCTGGCCAATCTGCTGGTGATCGGCCCGGCCCTGAGCAATGTCAAATTCGCCATCCTTAATATGGTGCAGGCCATCCTCGGCGGGCTGATGCTGCGCGCGCTGCTCGACCGCAAAGCCCCGCTCAACTCACTGGCCGACTGGATACGCTTTGCGCTGGCTGCGGGCCTGATCGCGCCGCTGCTGGGCGGCGTGGTGGCGCTATGGATGCTGCACGTCGACGGCCACGCCTCGCTGCCGTTTTTCTCCACCTGGGTGATCTCTGAAGTGATTGGCGTGCTGGCCTTCGGTCCGGTGCTGCTGCTGTGGCCTGATAAACCGCTGCGCCAGCTGATCACGCCGGAACGTCAGCTGGAGACGCTGCTCACGCTAATCGTCACGCTGCTGGCCAGCTATCTGGCGCTGCGTTTCCTGCCGTGGCCGTTTACCTTCATCGTGGTGATTCTGTTCTGGTGCGCGGTGCGCCTGCCCAAATTCGAAGCCTTTCTGCTGTTTTTCCTCAACGCCAGCTTTATCTCGCTGCTGCTGGCGCTCGACTGGGTCAACCTGGCGCGCAACGATCTGCTGCTCGGCCAGGTCAGCACCTGGCTGCCGTTTCTGCTGGTGCTGCTGCCGAGCCACGTGATGTCGCTGGTGATGGATGCTTTCCAGCGTGAAAAGCACCACATCAGCGAAAGCGAAACCCGCTTCCGCAACGCCATGGAGTATTCCGCCATCGGCATGGCGCTGGTATCACCGGAAGGCGGCTGGCAGCAGGTCAACCAGTCGCTGTGCCGCACGCTGGGCTTCGCGGCGGAAGAGCTGAAAAAACTCACCTTCCAGCAGATCACCCATCCGGACGATCTCAACAGCGACCTGCAGCAGCTGGAGCGGCTGATCGCCGGTGAGATCCTGACCTATACCCTGGAGAAGCGCTATTTCCGCAAAGATGGCGAGATCGTCTGGGCGCGCCTCACGGTCTCAATGGTGCGTGATGCGCGGCTGCAACCGCTCTACTTTATCGCGCAGATTGTGGATATCTCCGAGCTGAAGCAGAGCGAGCAGGTCAACCAGCGGCTGATGGAGCGCATCACGCTGGCCAACGAAGCGGGCGGCATCGGCGTGTGGGAGTGGAACCTGCTAAACGGCGAGATGTTATGGGACAAGCGCATGTACGAGTTATTTGCGCTGGAGCCGCACCGGGTGCCGAGCTACGACCTGTGGCTGCATCTGGTCGATGTTCAGGAACGTGAAGCGGCCGCGCTCACCATTCAGCAGGCGATTGAACGCCGCAGCGCCTTTCAGCTGGAGTACCGCATCAATCTGCCGCAGGGCGTGCGCTACGTGCGCTCCGAGGCCAATAGCATCATCAGTAAGGACGGGCAGATCGAACGCATGCTGGGCATTTGCCAGGACATCACCTCGCTACGTACGCTGAATGAAGCGCTGTTCCAGGAGAAGGAACGCATGGCGATCACCCTCGACTCGATCGGTGAAGCGGTGATTTGTACTGACGATGAGATGCGGGTGACCTTCATGAATCCGGTGGCCGAGACGCTGAGCGGCTGGCCGCAGGCGAAAGCGGCTGGCGTGGCGCTGAGCGAACTGCTAACGATTACGCGTGGTGCGCAGGGGCCGCGCGTGGAGAATCTGTTGCTGTGCAGCCTGCCCGCCAGCAAAACCACACCGGACCTCGAAGAAGAGCTGGTGTTGCATACCCCGGATGGTGCCCAGGTCGAGATTCACTACAGCATCACGCCGCTGAAAACCCTGACCGGCAGCGACATTGGTGCCGTAATGGTCATTCATGACGTCAGCGAGTCGCGCCGCATGATGAAACGCCTGAGCTACAGCGCCTCCCACGATATGCTGACGCGCCTGCCGAACCGTCACAGCTTTGAACAGCAGCTGAAGCGACTGGTGAATGACGCCGCCGCGCATCACAGCGAGCACGTGCTGGTGTTTATCGATCTGGATAAGTTTAAAGCGGTCAACGATACCGCCGGCCATGCCGCTGGCGATGCGTTGCTGCGCGCACTGGCCGATCTCATGCAGCAGCACCTGCGCAATAGCGATGTGCTGGCGCGCCTCGGCGGTGACGAATTTGGCCTGCTGCTGCCCTACAGCAATGTTGACCAGGTGCGCGAGGTGGTGCAGGGCATCGTCAGCGCGGTGCATGACTTTACCTTTATCTGGCAGGACCGGCCGTATCACGTCGGCGCCAGCGCCGGTATCACGCAAATCGATCAGCATAACTGCATCAGCAATGTGGTGATGTCGCAGGCCGATGTCGCCTGTTACAGCGCCAAACACGCCGGGCGCGGCCAGTATCAGGTTTACCAGGAAGTTCAGGGATAAACTGCGGCGCTGCCCATTGCCAGCCCGCGTTGGCTGCGCTAAAGTCGCCCCCTTTTTTCTGGCATGGGGGATACAATGTTTATCGGATTCGACTACGGCACGGCTAACTGTTCCATCGCGGTAACGGATAGCGGCACACCGCGGTTACTGACACTGGAAAACGGTCAGCGCCTGCTTCCCTCCATGATTTGCGCGCCCACGCGCGAAGCCATCAGTGAATGGCTGCACCGCCACCATCAGGTCCCCACGCCAGACAGCGAAAGCACCGCGCTGCTGCAGCGCGCGCTGCGTTATAACCGCGAAGAGGATATCGAGGTAACGCCTGCCAGCGTACAGTTTGGTCTGACCGCGCTGCAGCACTATATGGTTGATCCGGAAGAGGTGTGGTTCGTCAAATCGCCGAAGTCGTTCCTCGGCGCCAGCGGCCTGAAACCCCAGCAGATCGCCTTCTTTGAAGATTTGGTGTGCGCCATGATGCTGCACATTCGCCAGCAGGGTGAAACCCAGCTCGACCAACCGATTGATCAGGCCGTGATTGGCCGGCCAATCAACTTCCAGGGGCTGGGCGGTGAAGATGCCAACCAGCAGGCGCAGGGCATTCTGCTGCGTGCCGCACAGCGTGCCGGGTTCCGCGACGTCGAGTTTCAGTTCGAGCCGGTTGCCGCCGGTCTGGAGTTTGAAGCCACGCTGCAGCAGGAGACACGCGTGCTGGTGGTGGATATCGGTGGCGGAACCACCGACTGCTCCATGCTGCTGATGGGTCCGCAGTGGCGTAATCAGTCCGATCGCCGTGCCAGCCTGCTTGGCCACAGCGGCTGCCGCGTCGGCGGTAACGACCTCGATATCATGCTGGCGTTCAAAACGCTGATGCCGCTGCTGGGTCTGGGCGGTAACACGCTGAAGGGCACTGCCCTGCCCGCCCTGCCGTGGTGGAACGCGGTGGCGATTAACGATGTGCCGGCACAAAGCGACTTCTACTCGGCCGCCAGCGGCAAGCTGCTGCGCGATCTGGTGCGTGATGCCGAACAGGGCGATAAAGTCGCGCATCTGCTGAAAGTATGGCAGCAGAAGCTGAGCTACCGGCTGGTGCGCGCGGCGGAAGAGAGCAAGATTGCGCTCTCCGATCAGCGCGAGACTGCGGCCTCGCTGGCGTTTATTGCGCAAACGCTGCAGGCGGAGATCAGCGCCGCGCAGCTGGAAGAGGCGATCAATCAGCCGCTGGCGCGCATTCTTGAGCAGGTGCAGCTGGCGCTGGCCAGTTGTGACACCCGTCCGGAGGTGATTTACCTCACCGGCGGCAGCGCCCGTTCGCCGATCCTGCGCGCCGCGCTGCAGCAGGCGCTGCCCGATACACCCATCGCCAGCGGCGATGATTTCGGCTCGGTCACCGCCGGCCTGGCGCGCTGGGCCGAAGTGATGTTCAGATAATTCCCTCTCCCGCTTGCGGGAGAGGGTTAGGGTGAGGGCCAGACAGCTCTGTGCGATTTTCCCCTCACCCTGCCCTCTCCCAAAGGGAGAGGGAAAAGTCACACATTCTGCCAGATTAGAAATTCACGTTCGCACTGATCCCACCCACAAACGCATCTTTCACTTCGCTCACCGCACCCGGTGCCACCACGTATTGCAGGTTTGGACGCAGCTGCAGCCATTTGGTCAGCTGCGCATTGTAATAAACCTCGTAGTTGTACTCGGAACCATCCTGAATCGGCAGATAGGTTGGGCTGTCGAAATCAGTTTCGCCGTTGGCATCATTCTGCTGACGCAGCGAACGGGTATACGCGCTGTTGACGTGAATACGCGCCGCGCCGACGCCAATCTCATCCTGCGGACGCGCATCAAACGGCCCTTTCCAGGTAAAGCTGATCGACTGATAGTTGTCGGTTTTCGAGGTTTTGTGATCGTTCATCACTGCCTGCACCGTCACGCCGAGGCCACGGCTGGCATCGCCGCCCTGTGCGGTCAGCTGCTGCTGTAACAGCACGTAGCCGCCGTAGGCGTGGTCCTTGCTCTGATAAGCGCCATCGCGCCAGCTGCCGTAGTTATCGCCGTTGGCCGACGAGTAGTAGTAACCAATGCGGTAGTTACCCGGCAGGTTGGCCGGGCCGAAGGTCGGTTTCCAGCCCAGTTCCACCGGCACCAGGTTGCCTTCGGAGTTGCTGGTATCCAGACGGAAACCGTCACCGCGATCGTAGTTGGCACTGTTCTGGTTGTAGAAGCCCACCTGGAAGAACACTTCCGGCGTAAAGTTAACCTTCACGCGGCCGCCCCACTGGGAAACCGGCCAGTTAAACCAGCGGTCGCCGCGCCAGTTACCCGCCTGGCCGCTGCCGAATGCGAGGTTCTGGAACTTGCTGTCGAAGTTGTCGAAATCTTCCCCGACGGTGACGCGACCGGCTTTCAGGTTGACGGTGTTATCAAACAGCCCTTTGCTGAGCCAGAACTGCGTCAGACGCCAGGTCTGGCCACGTCCGTACACTTCCTGCACCGATGACAGCATGCCGGTACGGCGGTCTGCCACCTGATCGGAGATATTGCGACCGTTACGGTCGGTAATGGTCATCTGGAACTGCGCATCCTGCCAGTCGAGCAGTTTTTGCAGGTCAAGATTCAGGCCAAACGCCCACTGATCGCTGTAGCGCATCGAGGTGTTGGTATCGGCACCGCCGCCCAGGTTCGAGGCACTCTCCATGGTGTAGTTAACGTCGAACTTCACGCCGTCGTTTTCCAGCTGCGTTCGGTTACCGCCCCAGTCGCCAAACATATAGGGGGAATCGTAGCTGAACGCATCGGCTGCCAACGCCGACGCACTCAACATGGCAAACATCAGGGTGCCCGCTGCCAGGCGAGGCATATGCTGCACTGCTTTTTTTCTGTTCATGATGATTATTCTTCTGTGAATTTCCGGAGAGGAACGGGCAGAGAATAATGCTGAGGTTATGTCAATTTTTGCAAATCTGTGCGCAGTGAGTGCAAAGGTGACAGTGACTTAACGCAATTGTGACAGCGATCGATGAATGGATATGTTCTGGAGGAAAAAGGCATTTTTTGCGTGGCGAAAAAATTATTACGTGACGGGACGCCGCAGCGTCCCGCTTCGCGTTACGGCTTGCTGGCGCTGGCCAGCTCTTCAATCTCCTGCTTGCTGAGCTCCAGCTCGGTGGCTTTCACCAGCTCATCCAGCTGCTGCAGCGAGGTGGCACTGACAATCGGTGCCGTGATGCTCGGTCGCGCAATCTGCCACGCCAGCGCCACCTGAGTAGCAGAGGCGTCGTGCGAGGCCGCGACATCTTCCAGCGCTTCAATGATGCGCTTACCGCGATCGTTGAGGTATTTTTCTACAATGCCCTGGCCGCGCGCGCTTTTACTGGCGTCTTCCGGCTTCTTGTATTTCCCGCTCAGGAAACCGCTGGCCAGCGAGTAGTAGTTAATCACGCCGAGACCGTTTTTCACCGCCACCTGCTCCAGTCCGCTTTCATACTCCTGGCGATCGTACAGGTTGTACTCCGGCTGCAGGGTTTCATAGCGCGCCAGTCCCTCCTGCTTACTGATGTCCAGCGCTTCCTGCAGGCGCTGCGCGCTGTAGTTGGACGCACCGATTGCCCGCACTTTGCCCTCTTTGATCAGCGAGTCGAAGGCTTTCAGCGTCTCCACCAGCGGCGTGCTGTCGTCATCACGGTGCGCCTGGTAGAGATCGATGACATCCGTCTGCAGGCGGCGCAGCGAATCTTCCACGGCCTGGCGGATATAGGCCGGTTTCAGCCCGGTTTTCTCCGGCGTCAGCTCCATGCCTACCTTGGTGGCGAGCACGATACTGTCGCGCTTACCGCTTTTTTTCAGCCACTTACCGATGATGGTTTCCGATTCACCGCCGGCGTTGCCCGGCGCCCAGCGAGAGTAGACGTCTGCGGTATCAATGAAGAACAGCCCCTTTTCCACCAGCGCGTCGAGCAGTGAAAACGAGGTTTTTTCATCGACCGTCCAGCCAAAAACGTTGCCGCCAAACGTCAGCAGCGGCACGCTGATACCGCTGTCGCCCAGCTGACGGGTTTTGTGTTGACGCATGTGATCCTCCTTAGTGAAACGAGACTGGTCTGTCATTCAGCTTAGCAAAGGAAAAAGTCACGCTTATGCGTATTGCTGCCAAAATATTTACTGAATATGAATACTTAGCGTGCCCGGGGCGATATTCTTAATTCCTTCAATTTTTGCCCGACCCGGGCGACTACAATCATTTCGTTTGCGCCGCGGTTCGTTTGCGCGCGCATGTGGGGAAAACGAAACCGCCGGAGAGCACACAGAGCAATGAATAAACGATTAAAAACAGGCCTGATTAGCGTGGTGGTGCTGGCTGCGCTGGCGGGCGCTTACTACTGGTGGCAGCATCCGGCCGAGCCTGCACAGGCTACCCAGGCTGATGGCCAGCCGCATCACGGACGCGGTGGCAACAATAGCGGCGGACGCCGTCCGCTGGCACCGGTGCAGGCCGCAACGGCGACCACCGAAAGCGTGCCCTATTACCTCAGCGGACTCGGCACCGTCACCGCGGCCAACACCGTTACGGTGCGCAGCCGGGTCGACGGCCAGCTGATGGCGCTGCACTTCACGGAAGGTCAGCAGGTGGAGGCCGGCGCGCTGCTGGCAGAAATCGATCCCCGCCCATGGCAGGTAGCGCTCACCCAGGCGCAGGGCCAGCTGGCCAAAGATCAGGCGACGCTGGCTAACGCGCGCCGCGACCTCAGCCGTTATGAAAAGCTGGCAAAAACCTCGCTGGTGTCGCAGCAGGAGCTGGATACCCAGCGCTCGCTGGTCAGTGAAACCCTCGGCACCATCAAAGCCGACGAAGGCAATGTGGCCAGCGCGCAGCTCAATCTGACCTACAGCCGCATCACCGCGCCGATTGCCGGACGCGTCGGGCTGAAGCAGGTGGATGTCGGCAACTACATTACCGCCGGCGATACCAATGGTCTGGTGGTGATCACCCAGACGCACCCGATTGACGTGGTGTTCAGCGTTGCCGAGAACAACATCAGCCAGATCCTGAAAGCCCAGAAAAGCGGTCAGCCGCTGCCGGTTGAAGCCTGGGATCGCAGCAATAAAACCCTGCTGACCACGGGTGCGCTGCTGAGCATTGATAACCAGATCGATGTCACCACCGGCACCATTAAACTCAAGGCGCGCTTCAGCAATCAGGACGACGCCCTGTTTCCCAATCAGTTTGTTAATGCCCGGCTGAAGGTGGATACGCTGCAAAACGCGGTGGTGATCCCAACTGCCGCGCTGCAGATGAGCAACGACGGCCACTTTGTCTGGGTGGTGAACAGCGATAACAAAGTGAGCAAGAAACGCGTCACCGCCGGGCTGCAGGATAGCCAGAAAGTGGTGATTGATGCCGGGCTGCAGGCCGGTCAGCGCGTGGTCACCGACGGTCTCGACCGCCTGACCGAAGGCGCCACGGTGGAGATTGTCGCCGCACAGAGTACCGCCACGCACAGCACGCGCGCGGCGCAACCGGCTCGCGGAGAACGTCAATAATGCAGGTGATGCCTCCCGACGCCAGCGGCGGCCCGTCACGCCAGTTTATTCTGCGCCCGGTGGCCACCACGCTGCTGATGATCGCGATTTTGCTGGCCGGCGTGCTGGGCTATCGCTTCCTGCCAGTTTCCGCGCTGCCGGAAGTCGATTACCCGACCATCCAGGTCGTCACGCTCTATCCCGGCGCCAGCCCGGATGTGGTGACCTCGTCGATTACCGCGCCGCTCGAGCGCCAGTTCGGGCAGATGTCCGGCCTGAAGCAAATGGCGTCGCAAAGCTCCGGCGGTGCCTCGGTGATTACGCTGCAGTTCCAGCTGACGCTGGCGCTCGACGTTGCCGAACAGGAAGTGCAGGCGGCGATCAACTCTGCCACTAACCTGCTGCCTGGCGATCTGCCTAATCCGCCGGTGTACAGCAAAGTCAATCCGGCCGATCCGCCAATCATGACGCTGGCCGTTACCACCACCAGTATGCCGCTGACGCAGGTGCAGGATATGGTGGAGACGCGGGTGGCGCAGAAGATTTCCCAGGTCTCCGGCGTCGGTCTGGTCACGCTCTCCGGCGGCCAGCGTCCGGCGGTGCGGGTGAAGATGAACGCACAGGCGCTGGCGGCCCTCGGCCTCACCAGCGAGACGGTGCGTACCGCCATCAGCAACGCCAACGTCAACTCGGCGAAAGGCAGTCTTGATGGCCCAACGCGCTCCATCACGCTGTCGGCCAATGACCAGATGACCTCCGCGGAGGATTACCGCAAGCTGATCGTCAGCTACAGCAACGGCGCGCCGGTGCGGCTGGGCGACGTCGCCACGGTTGAACAGGGCGCAGAAAACAGCTGGCTGGGCGCCTGGGCCAACCGTCAGCCGGCGATTGTGCTGAACGTGCAGCGCCAGCCGGGCGCCAATATTATCGCTACCGCTGACAGCATCCGCGCGCTGCTGCCGTCGCTGACCGCCACGCTGCCGAAGTCGGTTGACGTCAAACTGCTCACCGATCGCACTACCAACATTCGCGCCTCAGTAGCGGATACCCAGCATGAGCTGATGCTGGCCATCGGGCTGGTGGTGATGATCATCTATCTGTTTCTGCGCAACGTCCCGGCCACCATTATTCCGGCAGTCGCGGTGCCGCTGTCGCTGGTCGGCACCTTTGCCGCCATGTATTTCCTCGGCTTTTCGATCAATAACCTGACGCTGATGGCGCTGACCATCGCCACCGGCTTTGTGGTCGATGACGCTATCGTGGTAATCGAGAACATCTCGCGCTACATCGAAAAAGGCGAAAAGCCGATGACCGCCGCGCTGAAAGGTGCCGGTGAGATTGGCTTCACCATTATCTCCCTCACCTTCTCGCTGATCGCGGTGCTGATTCCGCTGCTGTTCATGGGCGATGTGATTGGCCGCTTGTTCCGCGAGTTCGCCGTGACGCTGGCGGTGGCGATTCTGATCTCGGCAGTGGTCTCGCTGACGCTGACGCCGATGATGTGCGCGCGCATGCTAAGCGCCGAATCGCTGCGCAGGCAGAACCGCTTCTCCCGCGCCAGCGAGGCGATGTTCGATAAGGTGATTGCCGGCTATGGCCGCTGGCTGACGCGCGTGCTGCGCCATCCGTGGCTGACGCTGTCGGTGGCGCTTGGCACGCTGCTGCTGACGGTGCTGCTGTGGGTGGTGATTCCGAAGGGCTTCTTCCCGCAGCAGGACAACGGCATCATTCAGGGCACGCTGCAGGCGCCGCAGTCGGTCTCTTACGCCAGTATGGCGCAGCGCACCCGCGACGTGGCGTCGATCATTATGAAAGATCCGGCGGTGCAGAGCCTGACCTCGTTCGTCGGCGTGGATGGCACCAACGCGGCGCTTAACAGCGCGCGGCTGCAAATCAACCTGAAACCGCTGGACCAGCGTGATGATCGTATTCCGGCAGTGCAGCAGCGGCTGCAGCAGGCGATTGATCGCCTGCCCGGCGTGTCGCTGTGGCTGCAGCCGGTACAGGACCTGACCATTGATACCCAGGCGAGCCGCACGCCGTACCAGTTTACCCTGCAGTCAGGTTCGCTGGAGTCGCTGGGCAGCTGGGTGCCGAAACTGCTGGCACAGCTCGATACCTTGCCACAGCTGCGCAATGTCAGCAGCGACTGGCAGGATCAGGGGCTGGAAGCCTTTGTGCGCGTCGATCGCGACAGCGCCAGCCGGCTCGGCATCAGCATGGCGGACATTGATAACGCGCTGTACAACGCCTTTGGCCAGCGCCTGATCTCAACGATTTACACCCAGGCCAATCAGTATCGCGTGGTGCTGGAGCAGGACAACACGCAAACCCCCGGTCTCGCCAGCCTCGACGCGATTCGCCTGAACAGCAGCGACGGCGGCAGCGTGCCGCTCAGCGCCATCGCGCAAGTCGAAGAGCGCCACGCTGCGCTGAGCATTAATCATCTCGACCAGTTCCCGTCGGCCACCTTCTCGTTTGACGTAGCGCACGGCTACTCGCTCGGCGATGCGCTGCAGGCGATCACCACGGCGGAAGATCAGGTCGGCATGCCGGCAGAGATGATGACGCAGTTCCAGGGCAGCACGCTGGCGTTTGAAGCGGCGCTGACCAGCACCATCTGGCTGATCGTCGCGGCGGTAGTGGCGATGTATATCGTGCTCGGCGTGCTGTATGAGAGCTTCATCCATCCGATTACCATTCTGTCGACGCTGCCCACCGCCGGCGTTGGCGCACTGCTGGCTCTGATGCTGAGCGGCAACGAGCTGGATATCATCGCCATCATCGGCATCATTTTGCTGATCGGTATCGTGAAGAAGAACGCCATCATGATGATCGACTTCGCGCTGGCCGCCGAGCGTGAACAGGGCATGGCGCCGCGTGAGGCGATCTATCAGGCCTGTCTGCTGCGCTTCCGGCCGATTCTGATGACCACGCTGGCGGCGCTGCTTGGCGCGCTGCCGCTGATGCTCAGCACCGGCGTCGGCGCAGAGCTGCGTCGTCCGCTCGGCATCGCCATGGTCGGTGGCCTGGTATTGAGCCAGGTGCTGACGCTGTTTACCACTCCGGTGATCTATCTGCTGTTTGATCGCCTTGCCCATGCCACGCGCCGGCGTCTGAAAGGCACGGAGGCGCAGTCGTGAAGTTTTTCGCCCTGTTTATCCATCGGCCGGTTGCCACCACGCTGCTGACGCTGGCGATTGCGCTGGCGGGCATTCTCGGCTTCCGTCTGCTGCCGGTGGCGCCGCTGCCGCAGCTGGATTTCCCGGTGATTCTGATCTCGGCCTCGCTGCCCGGCGCGTCGCCGGAAACCATGGCGGCCTCGGTCGCCACGCCGCTGGAGCGCTCGCTGGGGCGCATTGCCGGCGTCAGTGAAATGACTTCCACCAGCTCGCTGGGCAGCACGCGCATCATCCTGGTGTTTGATTTCGACCGCGACATCAACGGCGCGGCGCGCGACGTGCAGGCGGCGATCAATGCCGCCCAGAGCCTGCTACCGACCGGCATGCCCAATCGTCCAACCTACCGCAAAGCCAACCCGTCTGATGCGCCGATCATGATCCTCACCATGACCTCGGACATTTATAATCCCGGTCAGCTGTATGATTACGCGTCGACGCAACTGGCACAGAAGCTGTCGCAGATTGATGGCGTTGGCGATGTCACGGTGGGCGGCAGTTCGCTGCCGGCGGTGCGCGTCGACCTCAATCCGCAGGCGCTGTTTAATCAGGGCGTGTCGCTGGATGCGGTGCGCACCGCCATCAGCAACGCCAACCAGCGCCGTCCGCAGGGCGCCATCGACGATACCCAGCAGCGCTGGCAGGTGCGGACCAACGATGAGCTGCAAACCGCCAGCGTCTACCAGCCGCTGGTGGTGCACTACAACAACGGCGCGGCGGTGCGGCTGAGCGATGTGGCGAACGTGCAGGATTCGGTACAGGACGTGCGCAACGCCGGGATGACCAACGGTAAACCAGCGGTGCTGCTGGTGGTGCGCAAGTCGCCGGACGCCAACATTATCGATACCGTCGACCGCATCCGGGCGGAAATGCCGGAGCTGCATGAGGTGATCCCGGCGGCTATCGACCTGCAAATCGCCCAGGACCGCTCGCCCACTATCCGCGCCTCGCTGCACGAAGTGGAGCAGTCCCTGGTGATCGCCGTGGCGCTGGTAATTCTGGTGGTGTTTTTCTTCCTGCGCGACGGCCGCGCCACGCTAATTCCGGCGGCGGCGGTACCGGTATCGCTGATTGGTACCTTCGCCGCCATGTACCTGTGCGGTTTCAGCCTGAATAACCTGTCGCTGATGGCGCTGACCATCGCCACCGGCTTTGTAGTGGATGACGCCATCGTGGTGCTGGAGAACATCGCGCGTCACGTCGAAGCCGGCATGAAGCCACTGCAGGCGGCACTCACCGGGGTGCGCGAGGTGGGCTTTACCGTGCTGTCGATGAGCCTGTCGCTGATTGCGGTGTTCCTGCCGCTGCTGATGATTGGCGGTATTATTGGCCGCTTCTTCTCGGAGTTTGCCATCACGCTGTCGGTGGCGATTCTCATCTCGCTGTTTATCTCCATCACCCTGACGCCGATGATGTGCGCGTATCTGCTGAAACCGCAGACGAAGCGCAGCCAGCCGCGCACGCGCGGATTTGGCCGCGTGCTGCTGGCGGTGCAGCAGGGCTATGCGCGCTCGCTGGGCTGGGTGCTGAACCACGCGATCTGGGTGCTGTTGCTGCTGCTCGGCACCGTCGGGCTGACCATCTGGCTGTTTATCGCCATCCCGAAAACCTTTATGCCCGAGCAGGATACCGGCCGTCTCAACGGCTTTATCTCCGCCGATCAGAGCATTTCGTTTCAGGCGATGCGCGGCAAGCTGCAGGATTTCATGAACATCATCAAGGCTGACCCGGCGGTCGATAACGTCACCGGCTTCACCGGCGGCTCGCGCACCAACAGCGGCTCGATGTTTGTGTCACTCAAGCCGCTGTCAGAACGCAGCGAAAGCGCGCAGGAAGTGATCGCCCGCCTGCGCGTGAAGCTGGCGAAAGAACCGGGTGCCAACCTGTACCTCAATGCGGTACAGGATATTCGCGTCGGCGGACGTGAATCGAACGCCAGCTATCAGTACAGCCTGCTGTCGGATAACCTCGCCGATTTACGTGAGTGGGAGCCGAAAATCCGCCAGGCGTTTGCCGCGCTACCAGAGCTGGCCGATGTGAACTCGGATCAGCAGGACAACGGCAGCGAAATGGCGCTGACTTACGATCGCGAAAGTATGGCGCGCCTCGGCATCGACGTGTCGGCGGCCAATGCGCTGCTGAATAACGCCTTCGGCCAGCGGCAAATCTCCACCATCTACCAGCCACTGAATCAGTACAAAGTGGTGATGGAGGTGGATCCGCGCTATACCCAGGATGTCAGCGCGCTGGATCAGATGTTCGTGATCAACAGCGACGGCAAAGCGATTCCGCTCAGCTGGTTTGCCAAATGGCAGCCGGCCAACGCGCCGCTTTCGGTCAACCATCAGGGGCTGTCGGCGGCCTCGACCATCTCGTTTAACCTGCCGGAAGGGGTCTCGCTGTCGCAGGCATCGGAGGCCATTGACCGCACCATCACTGCGATTGGCGTGCCGTCCAGCGTGCGCGGCAGCTTTGCCGGCACCGCGCAGGTATTTCAGGATTCGCAGTCGAACCAGTTGTGGCTGATGCTGGCGGCGATTGCTGCGGTGTATATCGTGCTCGGCATTCTGTATGAGAGCTACGTGCATCCCCTGACGATTCTCTCTACCCTGCCCTCGGCGGGCGTCGGCGCGCTGCTGGCGCTGCAGCTGTTTAATACGCCGTTCAGCCTGATTGCGCTGATCGGCATCCTGCTGCTGATCGGTATCGTGAAAAAGAACGCCATCATGATGGTGGATTTCGCGCTGGAGGCGGAGCGCAACGGCAACCTGTCGGCGCGCGACGCCATTTTCCAGGCGTGCCAGCTGCGTTTCCGCCCGATTCTGATGACCACGCTGGCGGCGCTGTTTGGTGCGCTGCCGCTGGTGCTGACCAGCGGGGACGGCGCGGAGCTGCGCCAGCCGCTGGGCATCACCATTGCCGGTGGGCTGGTGATGAGCCAGCTGCTGACGCTGTACACCACACCGGTGGTGTATCTGATGATGGATAAACTGCGCCGACGGAAAAAGCAGCCGCGGTTGATAACGGAGCCATAACGCCATACCTGCACTAAGCGTAGCGGCGCAATTCAACGCGCGATAAATCGCGCCGCTACGCGACCTGCGGTTGATGAAACTGTTAACACGGGATGACCATGAACGCACAAACCGCCACTGTCCGCTGGCAACTGTGGATTGTGGCCTTCGGCTTTTTTATGCAGACGCTGGATACCACCATTGTGAACACCGCGATTCCGGCGATGGCCCACGATCTCAACGTCAGCCCGCTGCATATGCACTCGGTGATTGTCTCCTACGTGCTCACCGTGGCGGTCACGCTGCCGCTCAGCGGCTGGCTGGCGGACCGCTTTGGCGTGCGCAACATCTTCTTCTGCGCCATCGTGCTGTTTAGCCTCGGTTCGCTGCTGTGTGCCTTCGCCACGTCACTTGACCAGCTGGTGATGGCGCGCGTGGTCCAGGGCATCGGCGGCGCGATGATGGTGCCGGTCGGCCGGCTGACGGTGATGAAGATCGTGCCGCGTGAGCAGTACATGTCGGCCATGACCTTTGTCACCCTGCCCGGCCAGATTGGCCCGCTGCTCGGCCCGGCGCTGGGCGGCATTCTGGTGGAGTATGCCAGCTGGCACTGGATCTTCCTGATTAACATTCCGGTCGGCATCATCGGTGCCATTGCTACGCTGCTGCTGATGCCGAACTACACCATGCAGACGCGACGCTTTGACTTCCTCGGTTTTGTGCTGCTGGCGGTCGGCATGGCTACGCTGACGCTGGCGCTCGACGGCCAGCGCAGCGCCGGCGGCTCACCGCTGCTGCTGTGCCTGCTGATTCTGCTGGGGGTGTTTTCCCTGTTGTTCTACCTGATGCACGGTCGCAACAACGATAACGCGCTGTTTAGCCTGAAGCTGTTTGACAACCGCATATACGCCATCGGCCTGCTCGGCAGCTTCACCGGCCGCATCGGCAGCGGCATGCTGCCGTTTATGACGCCGATTTTTCTGCAGGTGGGCCTCGGCTTTAGCCCGTTCCACGCCGGGCTGATGATGATCCCGATGGTGCTGGGCAACATGGGCATCAAACGCGTGGTGGTGCGCATCGTAAATCTGTTTGGCTATCGTAACGCGCTGGTGGGCGGCACGCTGGCGCTGGCGCTGGTGGTGCTGCTGTTTCCCGTGGTGGCGCTGCTCGGCTGGATCTGGCTGCTGCCCGTGGTGCTGCTGTTGCAGGGCATGGTCAATGCCATCCGCTTCTCATCCATGAATACCCTGACGCTGAAAGAGCTGCCAGACGAACTGGCCTCGAGCGGTAACAGCCTGCTGTCGATGATCATGCAGCTGTCGATGAGTATCGGCGTCACCGTGGCCGGTTTGCTGCTCGGCGCTTTCGGCCATGGCGCGGTGAGCGACAGCGCCGCGACCCATCAAACCTTCATGTACACCTATTTGTGCATGGCGCTGGTGATTGCGCTGCCGGCGCTGGTGTTCTGGCGCGTACCCGCCGATGTGAGTAAAAACGTGGACCTGAGAGGCAGGAGAAAAGGATGAAGCAGCCGGTAAAACTCGGCATCAGCGCCAAACTGTTTATGGCGATTTTTTCCACCTGCATGCTGGTGATCATCACCATGCACTGGGGCGTGCGCCTCAGCTTTGAGCATGGCTTTGTCGATTACATCAAAAAGGGCAACGAGCAGCGCCTGACGCTGCTGAGCGATGCGCTGGCCGATCAATACGAACAGCACGGTAGCTGGGATTTTTTGCGTAACAACGATCGGCTGATTTTCACCATTCTGCGCTCGCTGGAACAGAATCCTGGCAGCGGCACGCAGCTGCCGCCGCACGGCTGGCGCACCCAGTTCTGGATTATCGATCAGCAGTACAAAATACTGTCCGGCCCGCGCTCGCCGGTGCCGCCGGAAGGCTCACGCCGCAATATCACCACCAGCAACGGCAAGATTGTTGGCTGGGTGATTGCCTCGCCCGCCGAGCGGCTGACGCGCAGCACCGACATCAACTTTGACCATCAGCAGCGTCAGACCAGCTGGCTGATTGTCGGCCTCACCACGCTGCTGGCCGCGCTGGTCACCTGGCTGCTGGCGCGCGGCCTGCTGGCGCCGGTGAAACGGCTGGTGGACGGCACCCATCAGCTGGCGGCGGGCAAATTTACCACCCGGGTGGAGGTCGGCAGCAGCGACGAAATTGGTCAGCTGGCGCGCGACTTCAACCAGCTGGCGCGCTCGCTGGAGAAAAATGAGAGCAACCGGCGCGCCTTTATGGCCGATATTTCCCATGAGCTGCGTACGCCGCTGGCGATTTTGCGCGGTGAACTGGAGGCGATGCAGGATGGCGTGCGCAAGCTGACGCCCGACGCCATCAGTTCGCTGCAGAGTGAAGTCGCGCTGCTGACACAACTGGTGGAAGACCTGCACCAGCTGTCGCTCTCCGACGCGGGCGCCCTCGCCTACCGCAAACAGCCGGTGGATCTGGTCAGTCTGCTGGAGGTGGTGGCGGGCAGTTTTGGCGAACGCTATCGCAGCCGGGGGTTGACGCTCAGCCTGATGTTGCCGGCGCAGGCCAGCAGCTTTGGCGATCCGGACCGGCTGATGCAGCTGTTTACTAACCTGCTGGAAAACAGCCTGCGCTACACCGATGCCGGCGGCACGGTGCAGCTCAGTATGCAGCTCAGCGGCGAGCAGTGGCAGCTGCAGTTTGCCGACAGCGCACCGGGCGTCGAGCGTCAGCAGCAGGCGCAGCTGTTTGAGCGCTTCTTCCGCGCCGAAAGCTCACGCAATCGCGCCAGCGGCGGCTCCGGGCTCGGTCTGGCGATCTGCAAGAATATTGTTGAGGCGCATGACGGCAGCATTAATGCGGCCGACTCTGATTTAGGTGGGCTGAAAATCACGCTAAACTTGCCGTATGTTCCTCACTAGACACCCTTTATGAGCACGGAAAATAGCGATCCCCTGATTCTTGTTGTGGAAGACGAACCCAAACTGGCGCAGCTGATGATTGATTACCTGCAGGCGTCAAACTACCGCACGCACCACCTCGCCGATGGCAACGCGGTACTGAGTTATGTGCAACAAACGCCGCCAGACCTGATGCTGCTGGATTTGATGCTGCCGGGCCGTGACGGCCTGACGCTGTGTCGGGAAATCCGCCGCTTCTCTGAGCTGCCGATTATCATGGTGACCGCACGCACGGAAGAGATTGATCGCCTGCTCGGGCTGGAGATTGGCGCTGACGAC
The DNA here is from genome assembly GCF_043544755.1 of Pantoea sp. SGAir0184. NCBI lineage: Bacteria > Pseudomonadati > Pseudomonadota > Gammaproteobacteria > Enterobacterales > Erwiniaceae > Pantoea > Pantoea sp. SGAir0184. The sequence goes on along the minus strand of NZ_CP028050.1, from coordinate 1,597,098 downwards.
TATATCTGCAAACCCTTCAGCCCGCGTGAAGTAGTGGCGCGGGTGAAAACCATTCTGCGCCGGGTGAAACGTTCGCCAGAAGAGGCGCAGCTGGCCTCGCATCTGCTGATCGACGAAGGGCGTTTTCAGGCCAGCTGGCGCGAACAGCCGCTGGAGCTGACGCCCGCCGAGTTCCGCCTGCTGAAAACCCTGGCGCTGGAGCCGGGCAAAGTGTTTTCGCGCGAGCAACTGCTGAACCATCTGTATGACGACTATCGCGTGGTCACCGATCGCACCATTGACAGCCACATCAAGAACCTGCGGCGCAAGCTGGAGAACCTTGATGCCGAACAGCCGTTTATTCGCGCCGTGTACGGCATGGGATATCGCTGGGAAGCGGATGTTGGCCGCCTGCTGTAACCGCTTAGATTGATCCAGGTCAATTTACATCGGGAGTCGCCCTGCCTACAATTCCCCACCTTTTGCAGGGCCGCCTGACGCGGCCGCTGCACGTGCCATTCGTGATGGCATGCTGACCTGACATCAGTGAGAACGCCCCATGCTTAAACCCGAACTGCTTTCGCCGGCAGGCACGCTGAAAAATATGCGTTACGCCTTTGCCTACGGCGCCGACGCGGTGTATGCCGGCCAGCCGCGCTACAGCCTGCGCGTGCGCAATAACGAATTCACCCATGAAAACCTCGCCAAAGGCATCAGCGAGGCGCACGCGCTCGGCAAGAAGTTTTACGTTGTGGTGAACATTGCCCCGCACAACGCCAAGCTGAAAACCTTTATCCGCGATCTTACGCCGGTCATCGAGATGCAGCCGGATGCGCTGATCATGTCCGATCCCGGCCTGATCATGCTGGTGCGCGAAGCCTTCCCGCAGATGCCGATTCACCTGTCGGTGCAGGCTAACGCGGTGAACTGGGCCACGGTGAAGTTCTGGCAGCAGATGGGGCTGACGCGCGTGATTCTGTCGCGCGAGCTGTCGCTGGAGGAGATCGCCGAAATTCGCCAGCAGGTGCCGGAGATGGAGATTGAAATCTTTGTCCACGGCGCGCTGTGCATGGCCTACTCCGGCCGCTGCCTGCTCTCTGGCTATCTGAATAAGCGCGATCCCAATCAGGGCACCTGTACCAACGCCTGCCGCTGGGAATATAACGTGGCCGAAGGCCAGCAGGATGAGGTCGGCAACATTGTTGGCTTTCATCAGCCGGTTGCGGTGCAGCCCGCGACGCTCGGCGTCGGTCAGCCTACCGACCGGGTATTCCTGCTGGAAGAGAAGATGAAGCCAGGCGAGGTGATGAGCGCGTTCGAAGATGAGCACGGCACCTACATCATGAACTCGAAAGATCTGCGCGCGGTGGCGCACGTCGAACGCCTGAGCCAGATGGGCGTGCATTCGCTGAAAATTGAGGGCCGCACCAAATCGTTCTACTACTGTGCGCGCACCGCGCAGGTGTACCGCCGCGCAATCGACGATGCGGCCGCCGGCAAACCTTTCGATCCGGCACTGCTGGAGACGCTGGAAGGGCTGGCGCACCGCGGCTATACCGAAGGTTTTTTGCGTCGCCACACCCATGACAGCTATCAAAACTACGAGCAGGGTTTTTCCATTTCGGAGCGTCAGCAGTTTGTCGGTGAATTCACTGGTGAGCGGCGCGGTACGTGGGCGCAGGTGGCGGTGAAGAACAAGTTCATGCTGGGCGATAGCGTAGAGATCATGACGCCGGACGGCAATCTCAACTGCACGCTGCAGGCGATGCAGAATGAGAAGGGTGCCGCGGTTGAGGTCGCTCCGGGAGATGGTCATCGCGTCTGGATCAGCGTGCCGGAGGGGGTCGATCTGGCCTATGCGCTGCTGCTGCGCAATTTTACCGACGGTAACAGCACTTACGATCCGCACGGTAAAAATCGCACTAAATGAAAAGAAAACGGCGAAGTTAGAACAGGATCACAGACCGCCGCTTCGCCGCGCTTTAGAATCGCGCCTGCTGCTAACGAGTAACAACAAACAGCAGGTAGTACCAGGAACCACCTCATTCACCCGCCCGGCTCCCCCGTGCGGGTTTTCTTTTTTCATCGTTCGCCGATAAAGTTCCCGCCGCAGCTATGCTATAACCACAGCTCTGTCTTACTCATCAGGGAAGCGATAATGCAAAATAAACCCCTCACTTTGCTGATTCTGAATGGAAAAGGCGCAGGCAATGAAGAGTTGCGTGCCGCCGTGAATACCCTGCGCGACGAAGGCTTTAACCTGGCAGTGCGCGTGACCTGGGAAAAAGGCGACGGTGACCGCTACGTGCAGGAAGCGCTGCAGCTGCAGGCGGAAACCGTGGTGGCTGGCGGCGGCGATGGCACCATCAATGAGATTGCCACCGCGCTGGCCGCCCTGCCGCCAGCGCAGCGGCCGGTGCTGGGGATTTTACCGCTTGGCACCGCCAACGATTTTGCTACCAGCGCCGGTATCCCGGCAGAAATGGAAGCGGCACTGCGGCTGGCGGTACTGGGCAAAGCCACGGCCATCGATCTGGCGCGGGTGAACGGCGACCGTTACTTCATCAACATGGCGACCGGCGGTTTTGGCACGCGCATCACCACCGAAACGCCGGAGAAACTGAAATCGGCGTTGGGCGGCGTCTCCTATTTTATCCATGGCCTGATGCGCGTTGATGCCCTGAAGCCGGACAGCTGCGAAATCAGCGGACCGGGCTTTCACTGGCAGGGTGACGCGCTGGTGATTGGCATTGGCAATGGCCGTCAGGCCGGTGGCGGGCAGCGGTTATGTCCGGAAGCGCTGATCAATGACGGACAGCTCAATCTCAGCATCGTAACCGCCCAGGAGCTGCTGCCAACGTTGCTGCACTCGCTGACGCGCGACGACGAAAACCCGAACATTGTCGCGGCACAGCTGACGTCGCTGACCATCCGTTCACCGCATGAGATGACCTTTAACCTCGACGGCGAGCCGCTGTCCGGCAGCGAGTTTGTGATTGAGGTGCAGCCCGGTGCGTTGAGCTGCCGCCTGCCACCGCAGTGTGCGTTGCTGGCGTAATCATTGGAAAATTCCTGCATTATCCCGGTGCGCATAAATGCGCACCCTGTGAGGCTCGCCATCCCTGCACGCACCGTGTAGGGTCGCCATTGATGGCGACCGGTTACGTGCGTCTGCGGCTGACGCTCTGCATCACACCTTCATCCAGCGGCGCTCCACGGCGGAAATCGCCACGGCTTCCAGCACCTTCTGCACCTGCAGCCCTTCGGCAAAATCCGGCCACATGCGATCGCCGGCGGCGATGCCGTTGATCAGATCGCGAATCTCGACCGTTTTCTGATCGTTAAAACCGATGCCGTGACCGGCCGAGACGCAGAAGCTGGCGTAATCCGGGTGCGCCGGACCGGTGAGAATGGTTTTAAAGCCTTGGCGACCGGCCGGATCGTCGTGCAGATACAGTTCCAGCTCAGCCATGCGCTCCTGCGTGTAGCGCAGCGTGCCTTTGGTGCCGGTCACCACATAAGTCAGCCCCATCTTGCTGCCGCAGGCGATACGCGAGGTTTCAATCACGCCGTGCGCACCATTTTTAAAGCGCAGCAGCGCGCTGGCCTGATCTTCATTTTCCACCGGCAGCAGACGTGACGGCGCCTTCGGATCCGGTCGCTGTTTGATCACCGTCATCATGTCACCGCTCACCTCATCAATATCACCGACCAGATAGTGCGCCATGTTGACGATATGCGCCGCCAGATCGCCAAGCGCGCCGAGACCGGCCAGCGCTTTCTGGCAGTGCCAGTCGAGCGGCGTCTCCGCGCGCGCCAGATAATCTTCGTTATGGGTGCCGTAAAAGTGCACCACCTCGCCGATCTCACCGCGCGCGATAATCTCCCGTGCCAGCTGGCTGGTGGGGTTTTTCATGTAGTTAAAGCCTACCAGGGTTTTCACTCCCGCCTGCTCTGCCGCCTGCACCATCTCTTCGGCATCGGCCACCGAGAGCGACAGTGGCTTTTCGGAGTAGACGTGCTTGCCGTGGCGAATCGCCTCCAGCGCCATCTCTTTGTGCAGGAAATTGGGCGCGCAGATATCGACCACGTCGATGTGCGGATCGCGTACCAGCTCGCGCCAGTCGCCCGTCGAACGGGCAAAGCCAAACGTCGCCGCCTGCTGCGCCGCCAGCGCCGAATTCACCTCTGCCAGCATCTCGCGCACAATCTCACCCTTCAGGGCGAACACCGTGGGTGCCTGCGCATAGGCAATCGCGTGACAACGCCCAATATATCCACTGCCAATCATACCGATTCTGACTTTGTTCATGCTGCACCTGCGGTTCACGGGGATGAGTTTCCCGGAATATATGTTTCGTTTTGGGCGGCGACAACGGAAAAATGAAATATCTGTGATCATACATGCGAGGTATCTGACAGAAGCGACAAATCAGAATGTAATTTTGCATAGCATTGGTGACATCTCTCACAATCAGGCGCAGTGCTGGCGCTAATTCGCGCCATCGCGCGGGCCCGCGTCGGGCAATTGACGCTTTATTCAGCAGTCAGAAAAAATTGTGAAAAAGAGCTTTGACAAGCCACAGCCTGCCCGATAATATGCGCCCCGTTCCAAACGATTCCTCTGTAGTTCAGTCGGTAGAACGGCGGACTGTTAATCCGTATGTCACTGGTTCGAGTCCAGTCAGAGGAGCCAGATTTAGAAAAGCCTGCTTTTAAAGCAGGCTTTTTGCTTTTCTGCGTTCTGACGTTCAGATACCGCCATACCACTCGTAACCGCGATCTTCCCAGTAGCCACCGCGTCCGCCCCACAGCTGGGCAAACGAATCCACCACTTTAATTTCCATCAGATACTTGGCGTGCTTGTAACCGAGCTGGCGCTCGACCCGGAGACGCAGCGGCGCACCGTGCGCGACCGGTAGCGGCTGATCGTTCATACGGTAGGCCAGCAGCGTTTGCGGATGCCACGCATCCTGCAGATCGATACTTTCGTAGTAGCGCCCGCTGCCGTCCAGCGTCTGCTCCAGTTCGTCGGCACACAGGAACACTACGTAGCGGGCACCTGGCCGCAGGCGCGCCGCATCCAGCACCAGTCCGAGCGGTACGCCCTGCCATTTGCCAATCGCGCTCCAGCCCTCCACGCAGTCGTGCCGGGTAATCTGCGTGCGACTGGGGAACCGCTGCAGATCGCTGAGCGATAAACTCAGCGGCTGTTGCACCAGCCCGGTGACGCGCAGCCGCCAGTCGGCAAACCCGTTCGCCAGCAAACGCGCATACTCGTCGGAGTCGGGCATTTGCGTGCCGTTGGCGCGGAACAGCGGCGAAATATCGGCCTCGCTGAACTCCGGTGCCAGCCGCTGGCCGCCCAGCAGGCGCTGGCTGGCACGCGTCAGCCGCTCGGTCTGATTGAGCCAGCCGCTGACCGTGTCGTTTTGCGTCAGTTGATCGCAACCGCTCAGCAGCGCCGCGCCGGCGCCGGACAGCGCGCCCAGCAGCAGGCGGCGACGCGACAGCTCGATTTTCATGATGGGGTATCCTCTTTGTCGATCGCGTAACGGCCGGTGATCATCGAACGCAGGTTATTGAACACGCCTGACACCAGCACCATCACCACATGCACCAGCACAAACAGCACCAGCAGCGTGGCGGTGACAAAGTGCACCGTGCGCGCCGTGGGACGGCCGCCAAACAGATCGGGTAAAAACGGCAGCGCCGCATCCAGCGCTGGCGACAGGGTTAATCCACTGAGCAGCATCAGCGGCAGCAGTATGAAGATCACCAGCAGATAGCTGAGTTTCTGCAACGCGTTATAGCGCCGCGCCGCTTCACCGCGGGCGAAGCGCAGCCGGGCGTGGTCGCAAATCTCCTGCCACAAATGACGGGCGCCCAACTGCTGACGGTCGGGCAACAGATCGCGGCGAAAGTGCCGGTGCCAGAAACCGTGCAGCAGATAAATCACGCCGTTGAACAGCAGCAGCCAGGCAAAAAAGAAGTGCCAGTGGCGACCGGCTCCCAAATCCTGCCACGACGGCAGCGTCATCCAGCCGGGGAACGCGCGCGCTGTGAGCGTGCCCTCCAGCTTCGAGACACCGAGCACGCCGGTGGTATTCAGCTGCAGCGAGCCGAGCCGGACAAATCCCTGCTGCTGACGATTGCCGATTTCAAACACCGGCTGCTCATGGTCCGCGCCATACAGGCCGACATACAGACGCGGATGCGCATTAAAGATTTGCAGTCCGCTCATCAGCAGTACGGCAAAACACAGGGCGTTGACCCAGTGCGTCACGCGCACCAGCAGCGAATGACGACGAATCAGCGTTTTACTGCGGGAAGGTGAAGGCTGTTGCATCATCGAGCCCCTTACCAGCCAGGCGAGGCCTGGCTGGAGCCGGATTACATCGGCGGCACTACGCCGTTTTTGCCGACAATGATATTGCCTGCGGTGAGCTTACCGTCGGCGCCTTTCTCGGCAGGAACAAACACCGTGGTGCCGGGTTTCAGGTCATCCGGGGTGGCCGCCGCCAGCGTCACCACCGGCGTACCGGCCGGAATGGCAATTTTTTTCTGATGGCCGTGATAGCTCACCGTCACTTCGCTGTTATCCACCGAGGTAACGCTATTGGCGACTGTGGCGTTGGTCATTGAGCTGCCCGGCTTCAGATCCCAGCTGAAGTTGCCCTCGCCTGCACCTTTCAGCTGCGCCGGGAAAATCAGCACTTCGAGCGCGCCATCTCCGCCGCCTGCTTTCGGCAGCGAGGCAATGCCCACGTAATCGCCCTTTTTGATGTCGCTGATGCTGGCCTTCGCCACCGCAGACACCATCGCGCCTGGCTTCATGGCCACGCTGACCTCCGATCCTTCGCGTGACTTGATAGTGAGCTGCTGCCCGTTTACCGATTCAACAACGCCACGTACCTGCACTTTTTGCCCCGCCATCTCTGCCGCCATCGCCGGCGACAGCGTGGCGCCAGCCAGCAGTGAACCGGCAATCAGCAGTGAAAGGCGTTTGTAATGTGATAAGACCGTCATGGAGTGTTCCTTTTGATGATAAGCGCTGCCTCAGCGGCAGCCCTGTGCCAGAAATCATTCAACCTGATGCGCAATAACATTGCGGCAAAAGGCGCTGGAAAACAAACCTACTAGTTGGTAGATTAAAAAACAAGATAATTTTTCACCCTGTACTTTGTCATGTCATTATTTTGTCTTAGCCTGAGCCTCGCGCAGATCCAGCGCCTGGGTTGAACATTGGGAGCATCAGTATGGAAATGCAGTTACGATCGGCCACGTTAGCGCTGCTGATTTGCAGCTGTTCCGCCGCCGCGGCAGAACTCAGCAGTCCTTCGCCGGGCCAGCTTATTAACACGCGTTTGTCTTACATGAAGGATGTGGCGGGTTATAAAGCGCAGCATCATCAGCCGATTGAAGATTTGGGTCAGGAGCGTAAGGTGCTGGACAAAGCCCTGGCGGAAGCGCGTCAGCTGGGCCTGGACGATGCCACGGTACAGCCGTTTATTCAGGCACAGATGGATGTGGCGAAAGCGGTGCAGTATCGCTATCGAGCCGACTGGCTGGCGACGCCGGAGCCGCACTGGCAGCCGCGTCCGCTGGATGAGGTGCGCAAAAGCATTGGTCATTACAGCGACGCGATTCTGACGCAGCTTGCCGCGCAGTTGAAACAGGGCACGACGCTGCAGGCACCAGAGAAGGCCGAATTTATGCGCGACATTCAGCAGCGTAATGTGTCACCGCAGGATAAAGAGTTATTGTGGCGCACGCTCAGCGCGGTGACGCTACGGCAGCCGTGATGTTACGCGGCGAGCGAGCCGTCGATCGCCGCAGGCCTGTCATTTTGCTGCGTTTATTCCGGTCGCCCTGAATGCCGACCCTGTAATCCGGGTAACGACGTTACAGGGTGCGCAGTGATGCGCACCGCAACGCCATTCTTAAACCTCTCTTTACAACTACCCCATCCGCTCTGTGATTGCGTTCACAACTCTGCAACAGCAACTTGTATGGTAGTATTATTGCGCGTATTTTTTCGTCATTACTGTCGCGTTATTACTGGTGTGCCGCGCCTTCAGGCCACCAGCCAGGAGTGAATGATGAAAAGTGTGGTGATTGAACAACCGGGCAAACTGCTGCTGGCCGAGCGCGCGCTGCCGCAGCCCGCCGCTGATGAAGTACGGGTAAAAGTGAAATTTGCCAGCATCTGTGGCTCTGACGTGCACATCTGGCACGGTCACAATCCATTTGCCCGCTATCCGCGCGTCATCGGCCATGAGTTCTTCGGCGTGATTGACGCGGTCGGACAGGACGTTGATGCCAGTCGGCTGGGCGAGCGCGTGGCGGTCGATCCGGTGGTGAGCTGCGGCCACTGCTATCCCTGCTCCGTTGGCCGTCCTAATGTCTGTCAGTCGTTGCAGGTGATTGGCGTCCACCGCGACGGCGGCTTCAGCGAGTATGCGGTGGCACCAGCCCAAAATGCTCATCGCCTGCCGGCGAGCATTCCCGACCAACTCGCCAGCCTGGTTGAGCCCTTCACCATTGCCGCGAATATCACGGCGTTCCTCAAACCGCAGCCACAGGATGTGGCGCTGATTTACGGTGCCGGTCCGATGGGGTTGACCGCCATTCAGGTGCTGAAAGGCGTGTACGGCGTACAGCAGGTGCTGGTGGTCGACCGCCTGCCGGAGCGGCTGGCGCTGGCGCAGCAAAACGGTGCCGATCGCCTGTTCAACAACAGCGAGATCCCGCTGGCGGCGCAGCTGGAAGGCGTTCAGCCGACGTTGATTATCGACGCCGCCTGCCATCCGGCGATCCTCGCTGAAGCGGCTGCGCTGGCCTCGCCGGCGGCGCGCATCGGCCTGCTCGGGTTTTCTGCTGAGCCGTGCAGCCTGACGCAGCAGGCGTTGACCAGCAAAGAGCTGTCGCTGTTTACCTCGCGCCTGAACAGCAACCGCTTCCCGCAGGTAATTGCGTGGCTGGAACAGGGGCTGATCCAGCCGGAGAAACTGGTCACCCACTATTTCCCGCTGGCGCAGATCGAGCGCGCCATGACGCTATTTGAACAAGACCCGTGCACCTGCTGCAAAGTGATCCTGCAAATGGATTGAGTGAGGCGCCACACCAGATGTCCCTGACGCCGGTGCGTACCCGCCGGCCACAACAATAATCCCCTGCATAAATCAGGCGCAGCGCCGCGGTCATCAAGGTCATCTCCCCGTGATGCTGCAGCCTGAAGAAGAACAGGGAAACGGAGTTTCTATGCTGAAGAATCTACGCTGGACCCTCGTACTGCTGCTGTTCCTGGTTTATATGATCAACTACCTCGATCGTATTGCCCTGTCGCTCACCGTGCCGCTGGTGGAAAAAGATCTGATGATCAATGCCGAGCAGTTCGGCCTGATCTTCGGCAGCTTCTTCTTCGGCTATGCGCTGTTCAACTTTATTGGCGGCCTGGCCACCGATAAATTTGGCCCGACGATTGTGCTCGGCACCGCCGTCGGCTTGTGGTCGCTGTTCTGCGGCATGACCGCGCTGGCGACCGGTTTCTGGTCGATGATGATTCTGCGCGTGCTGTTCGGCATGGCGGAAGGTCCGATTTGCGCCTCGGCCAACAAAGCCATCAACGGCTGGTTCCCGAAAAAGCAGGCTGCCACCGCCATGGGCCTGCTGAGCGCCGGCTCTCCGCTCGGCGGCGCGGTCGCCGGGCCGATTGTCGGCTACCTGGCGCTCTCCTTCGGCTGGCGTCCGGCGTTTGTGGTGATCTGCCTGATTGGTCTGGTGTGGATGGCGCTGTGGTTCTTCTTCGCCGCCGATAATCCGGCGCGCAGTAAGCGCGTTTCTGCGCAGGAGCGCGCGCTGGTAGAGAAACTGAAAGCGGAAGAGCCGGCGGATATCATCGACGCGGACGGCAAAGCGCACGGCATGGGCTACTATCTGCGTCAGCCGATTATCCTCGTCACCGCCTTCGCCTTCTTCTGCTACAACTACATTCTGTTCTTCTTCCTGAGCTGGTTCCCGGCCTATCTGGTGCAGGCGCACGGGCTGGATATCAAAGCCATGAGCATCACTACCATGATCCCGTGGATTGTCGGCTTCGTTGGCCTGGCGCTGGGCGGCTGGATTTCCGATAAAATCTTTAATATTACCGGTAAGCTGCTGCTATCACGCAAGATTGTGCTGGTAGTGTCGCTGCTGGCGGCAGCGATATGTGTGGCGCTGGCGGGCACCATCAAAGAGGTGAATTCGGCGGTGATCATGATGTCGATCTCCATCTTCTTCCTCTACATCACCGGTGCCATTTACTGGGCGATTATTCAGGATGTGGTGCACAAGAGCCGCGTCGGCAGCATCAGCGGCTTTATTCACCTGATTGGCAGCCTGTCCGGCATTATCGGCCCGATCGTTACCGGCTTCATCGTGCAGCACACCGGCAAATTTGACAGCGCCTTTGTGCTGGCGGGCGTGGTGGCGGCCCTTGGTGCGCTGCTGGTGCTGTTTGTGATTCGCAGCCCGAAAGCCAGCGACAAACCGGTTTCCGTTTAATCGAATGACTCTGCCGGGGCGCCGCGCCCCGTTTGCCACAAGGATTATGCATGTTACAACCCGATCGCCTTCCCGCTGACGTACAGCGCCCCACTTACGACCGCAGCCAGCTGAAAACCCGCATGGTGCACATCGGTTTTGGTGCCTTTCACCGCGCGCATCAGGCGCTGGCCACTGACCAACTGGCGCAGCACGGCAGCGACTGGGGCTACTGCGAAGTGAATCTCAACAGCGGCGCGCTGATCGCCGCTCTGCGCCAGCAGGATTTGCTGTACAGCGTGACCGAAATGGCCGACGACAGCCTGCACACGCGCATTGTTGGCGTAATTACCCAGGCGCTGCACGCGAAAAGTGACGGTATTGAGGCGGTGATTGAAGCGATGAGCCAGCCGGAAATCGCCATCGTGTCGATGACGGTCACGGAAAAAGGCTACTGTTCGCTGCCGTCGAGCGGCCAGCTCGACCTGACGCATCCGGACATCGTGCACGATGTGGCGCATCCTGACGCGCCGCGCTCGCTGCCCGGCGTGATCCTGGCGGCGATTGAACGCCGTCGCCAGCGCGATCTGCCGCCGTTTAGCGTGATGTCGTGTGATAACATGCCGGAGAACGGCCACGTTACGCGCAATGTGATAACCCAGCTGGCGCAGCGTCGCAGCCCGGCGCTGGCGGATTACATTCAGACCCACCTCACCTTTCCCTCAACCATGGTGGATCGCATCGTACCGGCGATGACCGATGAAGCTTTCGCGACGCTGGAAGCGCGGCTGGGCAGTCGCGATCCGGTGGCGGTGGAGGCCGAACCTTTTTTCCAGTGGGTGATTGAAGATAACTTCGTCAGCGGCCGCCCGGCGTGGGAACAGGCCGGTGCGGAGCTGGTGCGTGATGTGCTGCCGTACGAAGAGATGAAGCTGCGCATGCTCAACGGCAGCCACTCGTTCCTGGCTTATCTCGGCTATCTGGCCGGGTATCAGCACATCAGCGATTGCATGGCCGATGCCAATTTTCGTCAGGCGGCGCGCGCGCTGATGCTGCAGGATCAGGCACCCACGCTGCGCACGCAGGATGTTGATTTGGTCGCCTATGCCGACTCGCTGATCGCCCGTTACGAAAACCGGGCGATTAAACATCGCACTTATCAAATCGCCACCGACGGCACGCAGAAGCTGCCACAGCGCCTGCTGGATAGCGTGCGCTGGCATCTGCGTAACGGGACGGCCTGTGATTATCTGCTGCTGGGCGTAGCAGGCTGGATGCGCTATATCAGCGGCGTCGATGAGCAGGGTGCGGCGATTGAGATTCGCGATCCGCTCAGCGCGCAGCTGGCCAGCATTGTTGCCAATAGCGAGGAGGGTCCGCAGCGCGTTGAGGCCTTACTGCGCCTGCAGGCGGTGTTCGGCGACGATTTACGTTATCACTCAGTGTTTGTTACGCGTCTTACCGAGCTGTATCAGCAGCTGCGGCTTACCGGTGCACGCGCCACGGTGCAGGCGCTGGTCACAGAAGGCTAAGCCGCCTGCACAAATGTGTAGCGCAGACGCAGCGTGCTGATTAGACTGACGCTTTCTCATCGGGCTGGCGGCGGCCAGCCGTAATACGGATATTGCTGCATGTCGATTGCCTATACCATAACCACCAGCGAACCGGTAAATCAGCAGATTTATCGCTATCTGCGGAAGGATATCGTGACCTGCGTGATCCATCCGGGCTCGCTGCTGTCGGAGAAAGAAGTGTCGGCGCGCTTCAACGTGTCGCGGCAGCCGGTGCGGGAAGCCTTTATCAAACTGGCGGAAGCCGGCCTGGTGCAGGTCCTGCCGCAGCGCGGCACCTTCGTGCGCAAAATCTCCGCCCAGCGCGTCGCCGACGGCCGTTTCATCCGTGAAGCGGTGGAGATCGCCGTGGTTCGCCGCGCCGCGCTGGAGATCGCTGCCACCGGACTGATGGCGCTGGAACACAATCTGCAGCTGCAGCGTCTGGCAGCGGAACGCCACGACAGCCAGGCGTTTCTGGCGCTCGATGATGAGTTTCACCGGTTGATTGCCGAAGGCATTGACTGCCTGCTGGCGTGGGAGACGGTGGAGAACATTAAAGCGACGATGGACCGCGTGCGCTTTCTGACGCTGAGCGAAGTGTCGCCGCCGGAGAGCCTGATTCAGCAGCACGAAGAGATTTTTGCCGCGCTGAAAGCGCAAGATGCCGATGCGGCGGAGAAGGCGATGCGGCGACATCTGCAGGAGATGATTCTGACCATCACGCCGATTGCCGAGCGCAACAGCGAATGGTTTGAAGGGCCGTAGTGTTTTGGGGTGCTTTGAGCTTGTGGTGTGGTGCGATGCGGTTTGATACGGTGCGGTGCGGTGTGATGCGGTGCGGTGCGGTGTGATGCGGTGCGGTGTGATGCCCTCACCCCGGCCCTCTCCCACCGGGAGAGGGAGCTGTTTCAGTAAGCTGTCAGAGAATTAACGCATTAAAAAACCGCACAAAACAGTCCCCTCTCCCGCTCGCGGGAGAGGGTTAGGGTGAGGGTAAGGGTGAAAAAACGCACCTCACACCATCAGGCAATCGTCACATCCTTCGCCAGATACACATCCTGCACCGCATTAATCAGCGCCACGCCCTCTTTCAGCGACTTCTTAAACGCCTTGCGCCCGAGAATCAGCCCCATGCCGCCGGCGCGTTTATTGATTACCGCCGTACGCACCGACTCTGCCACATCGGTCGCACCGGCTGAAGCACCGCCGGAGTTAATCAGCCCGGCGCGGCCCATGTAGCAGTTGGCTAGCTGGTAGCGCACTAGGTCGATCGGATTCTCACTGGTCAGCTTGCTGTACACGCGCTCATCGGTGTGGCCAAACTTCACCGCGTTATAACCGCCGTTATTCTCCGCCATTTTCTGCTTCACAATGTCGGCACCAATGGTGGCCGCCAGATGGTTAGCCTGACCGGTTAAATCGGCGCTGGCGTGATAATCCACCCCATCCTTCTTGAAATCGTTGTTGCGCAGATAAGCCCACAGCACCGTCACCATGCCGAGCTCGTGCGCGCGCTCGAAGGCCGCTGCAATTTCCTCGATCTGCCGGCGTGACTGCTCAGAACCAAAATAGATGGTGGCGCCGACCGCAACCGCGCCCATGTTGAACGCCTGCTCGACGCTGGCGTAGAGCGTCTGGTCATACTGCGTGGGATAGCTCAGGGTTTCGTTATGGTTCAGCTTGACCATAAACGGGATGCGGTGCGCGTAGCGACGTGACACGGAGGCCAGCACGCCATAGGTTGATGCCACACAGTTACAGCCGGCTTCAATCGCCAGCTCGACGATATTCTTCGGGTCGAAATAGGCCGGATTGGCAGCGAACGAGGCGCCGGCAGAGTGTTCGACGCCCTGATCCACCGGCAGAATCGACAGATAGCCGGTACCCGCCAGACGGCCGGTGTTGTAGAGCGTCTGCATATTGCGCAGTACCGCAGGAGAACGATTGTTATCAATCATCACGCGATCGACATAATCCGCGCCCGGCAAATAAAGGCTGTCCGCTGGAATGGTCATGCAGCGATGTTGAAGAAGCGTATCCGCCTCTTTACCCAATAACTGTACGATGTCCGTCATGTTCGCTCCTGATAAATGGCTGGAAAAGAACCGGCACCTGCCGATTCGCCCCCACAGCCTGGACCGAAACGCGCCAGGCTGGCAAATTGCTGACTCCATTTTTCAGACGGATACGCAGTGAAAAAACGGCAATCTGGCGTTACGCCCTACCACCACTGATGGAAATGATGCACCGGCCCAATGCCGTGGCCGACCTCAAGCGAATCGGCGTGCAGCAGCGCCTGCTGCAGCCAGGCCTTGGCCTCCGCTACGGTGCCCGCCCAGTCCGCATGGCGCGGTCGCAATGCCGCCAGCGCCGCCGACAGCGTGCAGCCGGTGCCGTGCGTATGACGGGTGTTAACGCGCGGCGCGGTAAAGCGCTGGCGGCCGGCGCGGGTGATCAGCCAGTCCGGGCTTTCCGCATCGCTGAGATGACCGCCCTTCATCAGCACCGCTTCGCAGCCCAGTTCCAGCAGCGCATCGCCCTGCTGCAGCATACTCGCCTCGTCCTGCGCCATGCGGCAACCCAGCAGCGCCGCGGCTTCCGGCAGGTTGGGCGTGATCAGCGATACCTGCGGCAGCAGCCGTTCACGAATGCTGGCTACCGCATCGGGCGACAGCAGCGCATCGCCGCTTTTGGCAATCATCACCGTATCCAGCACCACAAACGGCAGGCTGGCGCGTTTCAGCTTCTCTGCCACCACCTCGACGATCGCCGTCTCCGCCAGCATACCGATTTTCGCGGCGTCAATGCGCACGTCGTTCAGCACCGAGTCGAGCTGCGCCGCAACAAATGCCGGTTCGATGCGATACACCGACTGCACGCCGCGGGTGTTCTGTGCCACCAGCGCGGTAATCACGCTGGTGCCGTACGCGCCGAGCGCGGAAAAGGCTTTCAGATCCGCCTGGATACCCGCGCCACCGCTGGGATCGGTGCCGGCAATGGTCAATGCATTGATGCGTTTCATGCCGCCACCTCCAGCGTCCACAGCGCATCGAGAAAAGCGGCGACGAAGCTGCCCGGCCCTGCCACGCTGCGCGCGGCCTGCTCACCGGCCAGCGACATCAAGCGGCAGGCCGCTGCCACGTGCTGGATACGCTCGCCCGGCAGGCTGCTGCACGCCGCGACTACGGCGGATAGCGCACAACCGGTGCCGACCACGCGCGTCATCAGCGGGCTGCCGCCGGGAATCGCCAGCGTATGGCGGCCATCGGTGACGTAATCGACTTCGCCGGTTACCGCAACGATAGTCGTGCAGCGTTGCGCCAGCTGCTGCGCGGCGTTCAGTGCGGCATCGGCCTGATGCACGCTATCCACACCGCGTCCGCCCGTGGCCTGGTGGGCTAAGGCGAGAATCTCTGAAGCGTTGCCGCGAATGGCCGCCGGTCGCAGGCTCAGCAGCTGCTGACAGAATTCCGTACGCAGGGTTAGCGCGCCTACCGCCACCGGATCGAGCGTCCACGGTGTGCCGGCCTGGTTAGCGGCCTGTACCGCCGCCAGCATCGCATCGCGGCGCTCACGGGTTAACGTACCGACGTTGATCAGCAGCGCATCGGCAAAACCGGCAAACTGCGCCGCTTCATCGCCATCAATCACCATCGCGGGCGAAGCCTGCAGTGCCAGCAGCACGTTGGCGGTAAAAGTTTGCACCACGTCGTTGGTCATACAGTGCACCAGCGGTGCCTGCTGCCGCAGCAGTTGCAGAGAGTGCGCGAGTTGCGCCGGGGAAAGAGGGTCAGGCTGTGTCATAAGGCTCCCAACCGGCAATCAGGAAGGCGAATGCGGTCAGGCATCTGACTTCCCTACGCTGGCATTATCCAGATCAGGTATTACGGGTATTTCTCAGCCTTCACAAAGAAGGGCACCCCGAGTCATGCACGTCCGTGTCAGACGTGCCTTCACAGCATAAAGGGTCAGCTTAAAGTTGTAAATCCTGCGGCAGGGGCACTTTTTTTTGCCGGACAACGATAAGCAAAAATACGTGCGCCATCAATTTTCATAATTTTTTGATCATCAGGAAAATATAAACAATTCGACGGAGATCAATTTTCCCAAAAGCCCTAAAATTCATCAGGATAGTTAATTTAATCTGCCGGGGCAGTATGCGGGAAATAAACAAAAGAAAGCGCGCAACTTGATTAATATCAAACCGGCCGGCGGCGTAACACGGCCTAATTCCCTTCCGGATTTGAAGACCGCTGTTTCACCTTCACCCGGAATCGCTAATGACTTTATTCAGTTTTCTTCCGCACGCGCACCACTGGCACAATATCACCATTTCCCGTCAAGGCGCCGTTGCCCCCGGCGGCCGTTACCGGTACTCCACGTACCTCGAAGCCGAATGCAAACGCTGCGGCGAGCGCATCCATAAAATTTATTATCGCGATATCAGCGATGAACAGGCGCGTCGCTGGCTGGGTTAAAAAAAAGCCCCGCAACACAGGTTGCAGGGCGCTTGCGTGGCTATCGCAAAACTTATTCAGCCGGTTTGGTGCGGATCAGGTAATCAAACGCGCTCAGTGACGCTTTAGCCCCTTCCCCGCTGGCAATGATGATCTGCTTGTACGGCACCGTGGTGCAGTCGCCGGCGGCAAATACGCCTTTCAGGCTGGTTTCGCCTTTGGCGTCGATCAGAATCTCGCCCATGCGGTTGCGCTCTACCGCGCCTTCCAGCCAGTTAGTGTTGGGCAGCAGACCAATCTGAACGAAGATACCGCTCAGCGCCAGTTCGTGGCTGGTCTGGTTATTGCGGTCGATGTAGGTCAGACCGGTAACTTTACTGCCGTCGCCTTTCACTTCGGTGGTCTGCGCGTTCAGGATCACATCGACGTTTTTCAGGCTGCGCAGTTTATCCTGCAGCACTTTATCGGCGCGCATTTCGCTGGCGAACTCCAGCAGCGTAACGTGCTCGACAATACCGGCCAGATCGATGGCCGCTTCAACGCCGGAGTTACCGCCGCCGATCACCGCCGTGCGTTTGCCTTTAAACAGCGGGCCGTCACAGTGCGGGCAGTAGGTAACACCTTTGGTGCGATACTGCTCTTCGCCTGGAACGCCCATGTTGCGCCAGCGTGCGCCGGTAGCAATGATGATGCTGCGTGATTTCAGCACTGCGCCAGAAGCGGTTTCGATGGCGTGCAGGCCACCCTCTTTCGCTGCCGGAATCAGCTTGATGGCGCTCTGGGTGTCGATCACGTCAACGTCATAGTCATCAACGTGCGCACGCAGAGAACCGGCGAGCTTCGCCCCTTCGGTTTTCGGCACGGAGATGTAGTTTTCAATGTCAACGGTGTCCAGCACCTGGCCGCCAAAGCGCTCGCCCATCAGGCCGGTACGGATGCCTTTACGCGCCGAGTAGATGGCCGCCGCAGCGCCCGCCGGGCCGCTGCCGACGATCAGCACTTCATAGGCGTCACGCTTGTTCAGCTCTTCAGCCGCACGCTTATCCGCGTTGGTGTCTACCTTACCGACGATTTCTGCCAGGCTCATGCGACCCTGACCGAACTCTTTACCGTTGAGGTAAACCGCCGGCACACCCATGACGTTGCGTTCGGTGATCTCGTTCTGGAACATGCCACCGTCGATGGCGGTATGACGGATGCGCGGATTGAGCACTGCCATCAGGTTCAGTGCCTGTACCACGTCCGGACAGTTGTGGCACGACAGAGAGTAATAGGTTTCGAAATGCAGGTCGCTGTCCAGCGCAACAACCTGATCCAGCAAGCTCTGCGCCTCTTTCGACGGATGTCCACCGGTCTGCAGCAGAGCCAGCACCAGTGAGGTAAATTCGTGGCCCATTGGCGAACCGGCAAAGCGCGGACCGCTGTGGCTGCCAGGGTTAGTAATCAGGAATGATGGCTTACGTACCGGTTGATCGTTCTCTTCACGGAAGCTGACTTTATCAGACAGACTCGCGATATCGGTCAGCAGAGTACGGATCTCTGCGGATTTTGCGCCATCGTCCAGTGTGGCAATCAACTCAACCGGTTTCGTTAGTTTCTCAAGGTAGGCCTTGAGCTGGGTTTTTAAATTGGTGTCGAGCATAGTGAGTTCCTGTGAAGAAAATCGGGTGCCGCAGCACCCGATGGAAGAAAGATCAAAGGGCGTAGGTGACTTAGATTTTGCCAACCAGGTCCAGTGATGGAGCCAGCGTTGCGTCGCCTTCTTTCCATTTAGCCGGGCAAACTTCACCTGGGTGAGAAGCCACGTACTGAGCCGCTTTCACTTTACGCAGCAGGTCAGATGCGTCACGGCCGATGCCTTCTGCAGTGATTTCGATGGCCTGGATGATGCCTTCCGGGTCAACGATGAAAGTACCGCGGTCAGCCAGACCTTCAGCTTCACGCATGATTTCGAAGTTACGGGTCAGAGCACCGGTCGGGTCGCCGATCATCGCATACTGAATTTTCGCGATGGTGTCTGAAGAACCGTGCCAGGCTTTGTGGGTAAAGTGCGTGTCAGTTGAAACGGAGTAGATGTCTACGCCCAGTTTCTGGAACTCTTCGTAGTGGTCTGCCACGTCACCCAGTTCAGTCGGGCATACAAAGGTGAAGTCAGCCGGGTAGAAGAAGAAAACACTCCATTTACCTTCAACGTCTTTCTCGGTTACGTCGATGAATTCGCCGTTTTTGAATGCAGCGTTTTTGAACGGTTTGATTTTGGTATTGATGATAGACATGGGTGACCTCCGTTAAAAAGATGTGATGCAGGCTACATAATTTTCGGGCCAACTTCTAATATGCAGACGTTATCAATCAGATAATCAAAAGCTATCAAAGTGCCGACGCCAGATTTGATGCGGCTTGCCGCGGCATTCTACACAGAAAAGCCGCAGAGTTAACAGGCTTTATCTTTGCGCACGGCAACTGCTATTTTTTTATAAACATTCAATCATCTTTGCTGCACGATTTTACTGCGTGCACAACGCCGCTACAAAACGTGCCCGCTTACTCGTTATGGAGTCTGGAAGTGAAAATTCGTCTTTTTGAAGAAGCCGACCGCCCTTTTCTACGCACGCTGTATCTCGCGGCGCGCCGTCATAACTGGACATGGCTGGCCGGCGACGACTGGCAGCTTGAAGATTTCGACGCGATTATTCCCGGTGAAACGGTACTGGTGGCGGAGATCGATGGCCACCGCGCAGGCTTTGCTGGCGTAATGGACAACGATAATTTTTTGCACAGTTTGTATGTTGATCCGGCCTTTCAGGGCCAGGGCGTCGGCAGTGCACTGCTGAACGCGGTGCAGCAGCGTTTTACCTCCACCGGCGCGCTGAAATGTCTGCTACAGAACGAAGCGGCGCTGCAGTTTTATCAGCAGCACGGCTGGCAGCGCGAAGCGCTGGGAGAGAGTGAACAGGGCCAGTACGTGTTGATGCACCTGCCGCTGGCGTCACGCACCAGCGGCAGCTAAGGCTTAAACCGCGCGGAAGGCGATGTCGCCCGGAATCACCTCACCCTGCCAGTAAAGCTGGGCGGCAACCCGGCCCGCAAGTTCACGATACAGCGCGGTGAATTCACTCTCCGGACGGCGAATCACGGTCGGTTCACCATCGTCGAGATCTTCGCGCAGATTAATGTGCAGCGGCAGCTGAGCCAGCAGGCGGGTGTGATAATCCTCAGCCAGCTTCTGCGCACCGCCAGTACCAAAAATCGGCTCGTGATGGCCGCATTCGCTGCAGATGTGCATGCTCATGTTTTCCACCACGCCCAGCACCGGCACGCTGACTTTTTCGAACATCACCATGCCCTTGCGCGCATCAATCAGCGCAATGTCCTGCGGCGTGGTCACCACCAGCGCGCCGGTCACCGGCACGTTCTGCGCCAGCGTCAGCTGAATGTCACCGGTGCCCGGCGGCATATCCAGAATCAGGTAATCGAGATCCGGCCACAGCGTTTCATTCAGCAGCTGCATCAGCGCCTTGCTGGCCATCGGTCCGCGCCACACCATGGCGTTATCGTCGGTCACCAGATAGCCGATAGAGTTGGTTGCCAGGCCGTGCGCCATGATCGGCGCCATGTGCGTGCCATCCGGCGAGGTGGGACGCTGCTTTTCGGTGCCGAGCATGTCCGGGATCGACGGACCGTAAATATCCGCATCAAGAATACCGACGCGCGCTCCTTCGGCCGCCAGCGCCAGCGCCATATTCACGGCAGTGCTGGATTTGCCCACGCCACCTTTACCGGAGCTGACGGCGACGATGTTTTTCACGCCGTTGACGCCCGGCTGATTTTTCACGCGTTTCAGGGTGGCGATGTCATGACGCAGCCGCCAGTCGATGGCGCGCGTGTTGGTCAGGCGCAGCAGTTCCGCGCTGGTCTGGGCTTTCAGCGCCTCAAACGCGCTGGCCCAGGCAAATGGCATCACCAGTTCAATGTGCAGCTTGTCGTCGAGCAGCGCCACGTGGCGCAGCGCTTTGAGGGTAGTCAGATTGTGTTGCAACGTCGGATGCTCAAACTCGCTCAGCACGCCGATAACCACGGCGCGCAACGCTTCAGGTGAATGATGGTCCCGGGATTGTGCGGTCATCCCAACTCCTTATTTAGTCATGACGCCAGACGATGGCGGTGTGCCATCAATCATATCAGATAGGCGCTAAAAGTGACGTGGCCGAGCTGCTGTGTTTACGCCAGAGGGTGCTTCGGTTAACATCTAAGCCCGATTTTTTATTCACGGAATGCTACGCAAATTATGACTCAAGTCGCTAAAAAACTACTGGTAACGTGCGCCCTGCCGTACGCAAACGGCTCTATCCACTTAGGTCACATGCTTGAACACATTCAGGCTGACGTGTGGGTCCGTTACCAGCGAATGCGTGGCAATCAGGTGTTCTTCATCTGTGCGGACGACGCCCACGGCACGCCGATCATGCTGAAAGCCCAGCAGCTGGGTATCGCGCCGGAGCAGATGATTGCGGAAATGAAGCAGGAGCATGAGACCGATTTCGCGGGTTTCAACATCAGCTATGACAATTATCACTCCACGCACGGCGACGAAAACCGCCAGCTGTCTGAGCTGATTTACACGCGCCTGAAAGAGAACGGTTTCATTAAAAACCGCACCATTTCGCAGCTGTACGATCCGGAAAAAGGCATGTTCCTGCCTGACCGCTTCGTCAAAGGCACCTGTCCGAAATGTAAATCGCCCGATCAGTACGGCGATAACTGCGAAGTGTGCGGCGCGACTTACAGCCCGACCGAGCTGATTGAGCCGAAATCGGTGGTGTCAGGTGCGACGCCGGTGATGCGCGATTCTGAACACTTCTTCTTCGATCTGCCGTCCTTCAGCGCGATGCTGCAGGCGTGGACGCGCTCCGGCGCGCTGCAGGAGCAGGTGGCGAACAAGATGCAGGAATGGTTTGAAGCCGGTTTGCAACAGTGGGATATCTCCCGCGATGCGCCGTACTTCGGCTTCGAGATCCCTGGCGCGCCGGGCAAATACTTCTACGTCTGGCTGGATGCGCCAATCGGCTATATGGGGTCGTTCAAGAACCTGTGCGACAAACGCGGCGACATCGATTTCGACGAGTTCTGGAAGAAAGATTCCAGCACCGAGCTGTATCACTTCATCGGCAAAGACATCGTCTATTTCCACAGCCTGTTCTGGCCAGCGATGCTGGAAGGCAGCAATTTCCGCAAGCCGACCAACCTGTTTGTGCATGGTTATGTCACGGTGAACGGCGCGAAGATGTCGAAATCGCGTGGTACCTTCATCAAAGCCAGCACCTGGCTGCAGCATCTCGATGCCGACAGCCTGCGCTACTACTACGCGGCCAAGCTCTCTTCGCGCATCGACGATATTGACCTTAATCTGGAAGATTTCGTCCAGCGCGTGAACGCTGACATCGTTAATAAAGTGGTGAACCTCGCCTCACGCAACGCCGGCTTTATCACCAAACGCTTTAACGGCCAGCTGGCAAGCGAACTGGCAGATCCGGCGCTGTATCAGACCTTTGTTGATGCGTCAGAGAAGATCGGTGAAGCCTGGGCCAGCCGCGAATACAACCGTGCGATCCGCGAGATCATGGCGCTGGCCGACCTGGCCAACCGCTACGTTGACGAGCAGGCACCGTGGGTGGTGGCGAAACAGGAAGGCCGCGATGCCGACCTGCAGGCGATTTGCTCTATGGGTATCAACCTGTTCCGCGTGCTGATGACCTGGCTGAAGCCGGTGCTGCCGTCGCTGAGCGAGCGCACAGAAGCCTTCCTGCAAAGCGAACTGAACTGGGATGGCATTGCGCAGCCGCTGCTCAACCACAGCGTAGCGCCGTTTAAAGCGCTGTATGGTCGTATTGAGATGGCAAAAGTGGAGGCGCTGATTGCGGCTTCGAAAGAGGACGCAGCAGCGGCGAACCAGCCGGCGGCAAGCGGTCCGCTGGCCGATGCACCAATTGGCGAGACCATCACCATTGATGACTTCGCCAAAGTCGACATGCGCGTAGCGCTGATCGAGCAGGCTGAGCTGGTAGAAGGTTCCGATAAGCTACTGCGTCTGCAGCTGGATCTGGGTGGCGAGAAGCGCCAGATTTTCTCGGGCATTCGCGCCGCTTATCCGGATCCGTCGGTGCTGGTGGGCAAGATGACCATCATCGTCGCTAACCTGGCGCCGCGCAAAATGCGTTTCGGCGTGTCCGAAGGCATGGTGCTGTCTGCCGGCCCTGGCGGCAAAGATCTGTTTGTGCTGTCAGTGGATAGCGGTGCCCAGCCGGGTATGCCGGTTAAGTAAGGGTTGGTGCGCTCTGGCCCTCACCCTAACCCTCTCCCGCCTGCGGGAGAGGGAACCGCTGAGTGCGGGGGTTGGGTTCAGAGCCAGACTTGCACATAGCAAAACCCCGCGCAAGACTACCCCCTCTCCCGCCTGCGGGAGAGGGCTGGGGTGAGGGGAAAACCGCACCGCGCTTATCGCGCCAACATCAGACAGCGATAAATCTCCGCCATTACCGCCTCAAATTCATTAAACTCCTGATGATTCCAGAAGCGCAGCTTTGTGCTGACAGTGGATAGCGGTGCCCAGCCGGGTATGCCGGTGAAGTAAAGGTCAGTGCGCGCTGCCCCTCACCCTAACCCTCTCCCGCTTACGGGAGAGGGAACCGTTAAGTGCGGGGTTTGGGTTCAGAGCCAGGCCTGCACATAGCAAAACCCCGCACAAGACTACCCCTCTCCCGCGTGCGGGAGAGGGAACTGCTGAGTGCGGGGTTTGGGTTTAGAGCCAGGCATGCACCTCGTTCGCTTGACTCACTCTCCCGCATTAAAAAGGGCCGAACAGCGCACGTTGTCACCCATGTATCAAACCTGCACATAGCAAAACCCCGCACAAGGCTACCCCCTCTCCCGCCTGCGGGAGAGGGCCGGGGTGAGGGGAAAACCGCACCGCACTCATTGCGCCAGCATCAGACAGCGATAAATCTCCGCCATCACCACCTCAAACTCATTAAATACCTGATGATTCCAGAAGCGAATTACGCGCCAGCCGCAGCGCTGTAAATACGCCGTGCGCCGGGCATCGTAAGCCTGATCTTCAGGCGTATTGTGCTGTCCACCATCCAGTTCCACGATCAGCGATTGCTCAACGCAGGCAAAATCAACGATGTACCCTCCAACTGGATGCTGGCGGCGAAACTTCGCGCCACACACATTTCGGTTGCGTAAATAGCGCCATAGTTTTTGCTCCGCTTGCGGCATCGCCTTTCGCAGCGCGCGCTGCGGTTGGACGGTGTGGTTCATCGCTGCTCCTTCGCTCTGGCCACCAGCTTACGCCGCTTTACTCAGCTTCAAAGCAGAGGTGTTGAAATCCTGAATCTGCATTCCAGTGTGATCGCTAGCACGCTAAGCGCTTAATGCGTATGATGAAGCGCCACGAAAACAGGAGCCTGACATGCCCACCGTGCTATCTGCCTGCTGGCGCTATCTGCGCGCCTTTGCCATCGTCTATGCCGCGCTGTACGCCGGCAACGGCCTTGCTGCCTTGCTGCCATTTACCATTCCTGGCAGCATCCTTGGCATGCTGTTGCTGTTTGCCCTGCTGGCGCTGCAGATTATCCCGGTAACGTGGGTGAAACCCGGCTGTCAGCTGTTGATCCGCTACATGGCGCTGCTGTTTGTACCGATCAGCGTTGGCGTGATGGGCTACACCGATATCCTCAGCGCACAGTTTGGCCCGATTGTCGTCTCCTGTATGGTCAGCACCCTGCTGGTGTTGCTGATTGTCGGCCTGAGCGCCGAGCGCCTGCAGCGTCCGAAGGAGTCCGGCCATGAGTGACGCCTGGTGGTCACTGCCACTTACTGTGGTGGCGTATCTGCTGGCACGCCGTCTGGCAGCCAGAATCAACCTCTCCATCGTGAATCCGCTGCTGGTGGCCATGGCGATCATTATTCCACTGCTGCTGCTGACGCACCTGCCCTACGCGCGCTATTTTGCTGGCAGCGCGCTGCTTAATCAGCTGCTACAGCCCGCCGTGGTGGCGCTGGCGCTGCCGTTGTATGAGCAAATGCACCAGATTCGCGCGCGCTGGAAAACCATCATCAGCGTCTGTTTTATCGGCAGCATTACCGCCATGGTGTCCGGCACGGCGATCGCGCTGTGGATGGGGGCGACGCCGGAAATCGCAGCCACCATCCTGCCGAAGTCGGTGACCACGCCCATCGCCATGGCAGTGTCGGGCTCGCTACACGGTATTCCCGCCATCAGCGCCATTTGCGTGTTGATTGCTGGCGTGCTGGGCGCGGTGTTTGGTCACATGCTGCTGAATCTGTTTAAAGTGCGCAGCAAGTCATCACGCGGGCTGGCGATTGGCAACGCGTCACATGCGCTCGGCACCGCGCGCGCCGCGGAGATTGACTATCAGGAAGGCGCCTTCAGTTCACTGGCGCTGGTAATCTGCGGCATCATCACCTCGTTACTGGCGCCTTTCATTTTTCCTTTGCTGATGCGCTTACTGGGGTAAAACTTGCGAGAGATCTCGCAAAGTTGAAACAAGCCAATCAGCTTGCATTGTCATAGCGACATGGATCACATATAAACCTTGAGGCGGCGCTCCGCCGCTGACGAGTTAATGAGGCCATAACATCATGCATGCACGATTCACTTCCGCTTTCTCTGCCCTGCCCGCTGCGCTGCAGAGCGCGCTTCAGCCGCTGCTGGACGCTGCTGAATTTCATGGCGTGCTGCGACCGCAGGAAGTGGCTCAGCTGCAACAGGCAACCGGTCTGGATGATGATGCGCTGGCACTCGCACTGCTGCCGATTGCCGCCTGTTGTGCCGTGGCACCGGTTTCGCACTTTAACGTGGGCGCTATTGCGCGCGGCATCAGTGGCCACTGGTATTTCGGTGCCAACATGGAGTTTTTACATGCGCCGCTGCAGCAAACGGTCCACGCCGAGCAGAGCGCAGTCACGCATGCCTGGCTGCGGGGCGAAGCGCAGCTGGCGACCATTACCGTCAACTACACGCCGTGCGGGCACTGCCGCCAGTTTATGAATGAACTGAATAGCGGTACGGCGATTCGCATCAGCCTGCCGGGCCGCGCGGTCAGCACGCTGGCCGACTATTTACCGGATGCCTTTGGCCCGGCCGATCTCAATATCAGCGAACGGCTGCTGACGCCGGTCGACCACGGTTTCCTGCCGCAGGGCGATGCGCTGCAGCAGGCCGCGATTGATGCCGCCAGCCGCAGCCATGCACCTTATAGCCAGAGTTATAGCGGCGTGGCGTTGCAGAGCCGCAGCGGCCAGATTTACACCGGGCGCTATGCCGAAAATGCCGCCTTTAACCCGAGCCTGCCGCCATTACAGGCCGCGCTGATTCTGATGAACATGCACAACGAAGCGCTGGAAGAGATTCAGCAGGCAGTGCTGGCAGAAAGCGCCGACGCCACGCTGAGCCAGTTTGATGCCACCCGCACCACCCTCGCCGCGCTCGGCTGCAGCAATTTCTCAGTTACTTTAGTTTCGAAACCAACAGTTTAGTGATCCTTTTACCGCTTTTGTGACCTTCTATTAACAAAAGCTGTACATCTGCAGGAATTTTCATAGGATCGGGCGCCAGAACTTCACAATAAACGGGTCTGGCGTTACCTTCTTGCTGGCGACACGTCAGAAAACACTGCAACCGGAGCAAACACTGCATGGAACTCGAGTACGAAAGTAAACGTCCGCTGTATATTCCTTACGCGGGTCCGATCCTGCTGGAATTTCCGCTGTTGAACAAAGGCAGCGCCTTCTCGCTGGAAGAACGTAACGAATTTAACCTCAATGGCCTGCTGCCAGACGCCGTAGAAACCATCGAAGAGCAGGCCGAGCGCGCCTGGCGTCAGTTCCTGGACTTCAAAAACAATAACGACAAGCACGTCTACCTGCGCAACATCCAGGACACCAACGAAACGCTATTCTATCGCCTGCTGGACAACCACCTGGAAGAGATGATGCCGATCATCTACACCCCAACGGTTGGCGCGGCGTGCGAGCACTTCTCTGAAATTTACCGTCGCGCGCGCGGGGTGTTTATCTCCTACAACAACCGCGACCGCATTGAAGACATGCTGCAAAACGCCACCAAGCAGAATGTCAAAGTCATCGTAGTCACCGACGGCGAGCGTATTCTCGGCCTCGGCGACCTGGGCATTGGCGGCATGGGCATTCCTATCGGTAAGCTGTCGCTGTACACCGCGTGCGGCGGCATCAGCCCGGCCTACACCCTGCCGGTGGTGCTGGATGTCGGTACCAATAATCAGCAACTGCTGAACGATCCGCTCTACATGGGCTGGCGCCATCCGCGCATCACCGGCGAAGAGTATGAAGCCTTCGTTGATGAATTCATTCAGGCGGTGAAGCGCCGCTGGCCAAACGTGCTGCTGCAGTTTGAAGATTTCGCGCAGAAAAACGCCATGCCGCTGCTGGAGCGTTACCGCGATGAGATTTGCTGCTTCAATGATGATATTCAGGGCACGGCCGCTGTCACGGTGGGCACGCTGATCGCCGCCAGCCGCGCCGCAGGCAGCCGTCTGTGCGAGCAGAAAGTGGTGTTCCTCGGTGCCGGTTCCGCCGGCTGCGGTATTGCCGAGCAGATCGTCGCACAGATGAAATCCGAAGGCCTGAGCGATGATGAAGCGCGCGCGCGCGTGATGATGGTAGACCGTTTCGGCCTGCTCACTGACAAATTGCCTAACCTGCTCGATTTCCAGAGCAAGCTGGTGCAGAAGAGCGACAATCTGAAAGACTGGGACGTCACCAGCGATTCGATTTCACTGCTCGACGTAGTGCGCAATGCCCAGCCGGATATCCTGATTGGCGTTTCCGGCCAGCCGGGACTGTTCACCGAAGAGATCATTCGCGAGATGCACAAGCACTGCAAACGCCCGATCGTGATGCCGCTCTCGAACCCGACCTCACGCGTGGAAGCAACGCCGGCAGATATCATCGCCTGGACCGACGGTGACGCGCTGGTCGCCACCGGCAGCCCGTTTGCACCGGTCACCTGGAAAGGCAAAACCTACCCGATTGCCCAGTGCAACAACTCCTATATCTTCCCGGGTATCGGTCTCGGCGTGATCGCTGCCGGGGCTACCCGCGTAACGGATTCGATGCTGATGACCGCCAGCCGCGCGCTGGCTGACTGCTCACCGCTGGTTAACGACGGTGAAGGTCCGGTGCTGCCAGAGATTAAGGACATCCAGGGCGTCTCCAAAGTGATCGCCATGGAAGTGGGCAAAGCGGCGCAGCTGGCGGGCGTGGCGGTGGTCACCTCCGAGGACGTGCTGTCGAAAGCCATCAACAACAACTTCTGGCTGCCGCAGTATCGTCACTACCGCCGTACCTCGATTTAATTGCAGACCGACGCTGCCGCACGCTTCAGGTGCGGCAGCGCTTAAAAAAACGCCAGCCGACCGGCGCGAACTTGCTTAGCCGTGCCGCCTCAAGTAGCCTTGACCCATCTGAATTTTCGTCAACCGAGTGCCCGTGCGCATACTTAAACGCGTTTTCTTTGGTCTGTTTATCATCATCTTACTGGTGATGGCGACCGCGCTCGGCCTCGATCGCTGGATTAGCTGGCGAACCGCGCCGTTTATTTATGAAGATGTCGCTTCGCTGCCGCATCGCCAGGTCGGCGTGGTGCTGGGCACCGCCAAGTATTACCGCACCGGCGTCATCAATCAGTATTACCTGTATCGCATTCAGGGCGCGCTCAACGCTTACAACAGCGGCAAGGTAAATTATCTGCTGCTGAGCGGCGATAATGCGCTGCAGAGCTACAACGAGCCGATGACCATGCGACGCGATTTAATCAAAGCCGGCGTCGATCCCTCGGACATCGTGCTGGATTATGCCGGTTTCCGTACGCTGGATTCGATTGTGCGCACACGCAAAGTCTTCGACACCAACGACTTCATCATCATTACCCAGCGCTTCCACTGCGAACGCGCGCTGTATATCGCCCAGCATCTGGGCATTCAGGCGCAGTGCTACGCCGTGCCGTCGCCCAAGAATATGCTGTCGGTGCGGTTCCGCGAGGTGGGTGCGCGCCTCGGTGCGCTGGCGGATCTCTATCTGATGAAGCGCGAGCCGCGTTTCCTTGGCCCGCTGGTGCCGATTCCGGCGGTGCATGAAGTGCCGGAAGATGCGCAGAGCTACCCGGCGGTCACACCGGAACAGTTGCTTGAGCTGGAAGAGAAGCTGCGGAAATAATCGGCGAGAGGCCAGCAGCCGGATCTGACGTTGGCGAGTTAAGCAGGATCGCGGCGATGCTGCCGGTGCGCATCAAGGTACGACCGGGCACATGGGTAACAGATCAGACCGGGCACACAGGTAACACTTTTTGTGGTCAGTCGATCCGGATAATACGCTTTTCTGCCCGGTCATAATACGCAAGGATGAGCCTGTCGAAGAGGATGACGTCAATGCCGTCGTCCACTTCCAGGAACCGCACGTACTCGCCCCGTAACGCTGCGCTCAGGAAGGTCCGCCCGTTCAGCCTCAGGTCGCCTTTTTCACCGACTTTGTACAGCTTCGCCCCCTCCGGATAACCCACCTCCGGCACTTTTCCGTTCCATTTCCGCGGTGAAGGCGTCCATATTTTTGCGGGCGGCTGCTGCCCGTGCGCCTCATGCGGCTTTTCCTGATTGAACTCGTTCCGCCATCCGCTGCACCACGCCTGCTGCTCTGGCAGCGAGCCAAAGACGTCGTGATGGCTCATGGCGACCTTCAGCGACCGGTGCATCCGCTCGTGGCGGGCGTTCTGCCCCGGACAGCCCGGCGCGGTTCTTTCCGGCTGTATCCCCAGTTTTATCAGCCACACGCTCAGCTGCGTCAGCGCGAGGATGCCCGGCGCAACGAAGGGCGAGCCGTTGTCGGTGCGGATAACGTCGGGCAGCCCGCCTTCTAGGAAGGCCTTTTCCATGCAGCCGCGCACGAACACCGTGGTCTCCGACGTGCCCGGCTCGCAGGACAGCAGGTAGCGGCTGTGGTTATCGGTGAGCGTGAAGGGGCGGCACCAGCTGCCGTCTTTCAGGCGGAAGCGCCCTTTAAAATCAGCGCTCCAGACGTGGTTATTCCTCACGGGTGTCGTGAGACTGCGCAGGTTGCCCGGCGTTCGCTTACGCGGCGTCCGCGGCTGCACCATTCCCGCCGCCTTCAGCAGGTCGCCGATGGTGCTGGCGGCGGGCACGATGAAGTCAGCGCCGTTGCTGAGGAACCAGTGGCGGATTTTTTTTGGCCCCCAGTCGGGGTGCTGCTGGCGGAACTGAACAAGGCGCGCGGCGATGTCGGGGGCGATTTTATCGGGCTGGAGATGGCGGGCGCGGGAGAGATTTTCAAGCGAGGAGAGCTCGCCGGGGTTAAAGCGGCTGAGCCACTTGTAGCCGGTTTTGCGGCTGATGCCGTGGCGGTGACACAGCTGCGTCATGGATTCCCCGCCTGCCTGGCAGGCGAGGATGAATTCAAGGCGTTGCATGGTAACAGTCTCAGTCCAGGGCATAGTGAGTCTCCTCTGCTATGCCGTTTATAACTGTTACCCATGTGCCCGGTCTAAAGTGTTACCCATGTGGCCGGTTTGTACCTCAATGCGCACCCTACAAAATAGCGGCCATCCCTGCAAGTCTCACCGCTATCCTTATTGTGCAATAAAAACAAAAAGGGCCGCGTTGCCGCAGCCCTGATGGTTGACCTTGTTCTCTGCTATTTCTTACGCGCGTATTTCAGCGAATCAAGCGCCACGGCGAAGATGATGATGCCGCCCTTGATGATGTACTGCCAGTATGGGTTCACGCCGATGTAGGTCAGACCGTAGTTGATGACGGTGAAGATGATCACACCGGTCACCACACCCGCGACGGTACCTACCCCGCCAGCGAACGACACGCCGCCCACCACGCAGGCCGCAATCGCATCCAGCTCATACATAAAGCCGAGGTTGTTAGTGGCGCTGCCGATACGGCCCGCTTCCAGCATCCCGCCGAAGGCATAGAACACGCCGGACAGCGCATACACCAGGATCAGGTTAAGCGGAACGTTAACACCAGAGACTTTCGCCGCTTCCGGGTTACCGCCGATAGCAAAGATGTTTTTGCCGAAGCGGGTTTTGTTCCACAGGATCCAGACGAACACGATGGCGATAATCGCATAGAAGGTGATGAACGACAGCTTGAAGTCGCCGAAGCGCAGGAAGCCCTGGGCAAACTTCGAGAAGCCAGCGTCAAAACCGGCAATCGGTGAAGCGCCCACGAAGTCGTAGTACAGCGAGTTGATGCCGTAAACGATGATCATGGTGCCCAGCGTGGTGATAAACGGCGTCACCTTCAGGTAAGCGATGATCACGCCGTTAACCAGGCCAATTACGCCACCGATGATGCACACGGTCAGAATCACCAGCGGAATCGGCACGGTTTCCAGATGCGGGAACACCTTGTTGGCGTTATCCATCGACTGCAGCAGCGTTGCCGCCACCACCGCCGCCAGACCCACCTGGCGCCCTGCCGACAGGTCGGTGCCCTGGGTCACGATCAGACCGGCTACGCCGAGTGCGATAATAATACGGACCGATGACTGAGTCAGAATGTTACTCAGGTTCATCAGGCTTAAAAAGGTCGGATCCTGGAAAATAATAATCGCCAGCAGTACCAACAGGACAACATAAATGCCGCCCTCTTTTAACCAGGTTAGCGCATTCTTTTTAGTAGTCGCTTTCATGTTAAAGCCCTTGCTTCATTAAAGGTGTAATGACGCTAAACGCAGGATTTCATTCTGCGAGGTCGTTTTAGTATCGACAATGCCCGCTACCTGACCATTACTCATTACTAAAATACGGTCGGTAATGCCCAGTAGCTCTGGCATTTCAGAAGAGATAATAATGATGCCCTTTTCTTTTTTCGCCAGCTCCGAGATCAGCTGATAAATCTCGAATTTAGCGCCGACGTCAATACCGCGCGTCGGTTCATCAAGCATCAGTATTTCCGGCTGCGTCAATAACCAGCGACCAATAATGACTTTTTGCTGATTACCGCCGGAGAGCGATCCAATTTGGGTATGATGGCCGGGTGTTTTCACCCGCATGGCATCAATGACCCACTGGGTATCGCTTTTCATGCGTTTATTATCCAGCAGACCCATACTGGATTTATATTTCTTAATATTAGAAATGAGCGAGTTAAAACCAATATCCAGGTAGGCATAAATCCCGGTGGAACGCCGCTCTTCCGTTACCAGCGCAAAACCATGGTTGATGGCTTCGTTGGCGCTGTGGTTATTAATCGCTTTACCGTGCAGTTTAATGGTGCCGCCCGACTTCTCACGGATACCAAATAAGGTTTCCACAATGTCAGTACGCTTGGCGCCCACCAGGCCGGCAATCCCGAGAATCTCGCCTTTGTGCAGGTCAAACGAGATATCACGGATCGATGGCTGGCGCAGCGAGGTCAGGTTGCGCACCTCAAGAATCACTTCACCCGGCACGTTAGTTTTGTCCGGGAAGCGCTGGTTGAGCGAACGGCCGACCATCATGGCGATGATCTTGTCCATGTCCAGCCCTTCCAGCGGCTGAGTGGCAATCCACTGGCCGTCACGCAGAATGGTGATCTCATCGCACAGCTGGAAAATCTCTTCCATTTTATGCGAAATATAAACAATACCGCAGCCGCGATCTTTCAGCTTACGGATAATGGTGAACAGGTGGTTAACTTCTTTTTCGGTCAGCGATGATGTGGGCTCATCCATAATGACGATTTTCGCGTCATAGGAAAACGCCTTGGCGATTTCAATCATCTGCATTTGTGATACTGAAAGCGTCGCGACTTTATCGCGCGGATCGATATCAATATCTAATTCATCAAAGATCGCTTTGGTATCACGATACATTTTATCCTGATCGACAAACGGACCTTTGCGCGGATAGCGCCCCAGCCACATGTTGTCCATTACGTTGCGCTGCAGCACCAGATTTAATTCCTGATGCACCATTGAAACGCCATTTTCCAGCGCCTCTTTGGAGGATTTGTAATCTATTTCCTCACCCTGAAACAGGATGCTCCCCGTATCCTTTTTATAAATCCCAAACAGGCATTTTAATAAAGTGGATTTGCCGGCGCCGTTTTCACCCATTAAGGCATGGACGGAGTGCGGCCGCACTTTTAAATTCACATTATCTAAGGCTTTCACCCCTGGAAATGATTTCGAGACATTCGTCATCTCCAGCAGATATTCTCGCTGTGTGGTCGGATTCTCACTGGCCATAATTTACCTGGCTAAAAAAAGCGTTGGTCAGATGCAATAAGGCGCGGCAGAAAAGCCGCGCCCGGGACGAATTACTTCACAAACTGCGACAGGTTTTCTTTATCAACCGGTACGTACGGTACGCGTACTACTTTGCCATCCATCTTGAAGTTGGTACCAGCGGTTGGCTCTTTGCCATTGGCCAGGTTGTTAGCAATGTCCAGCGTGGCTTTCGCCTGGTTTTCCGCATCGTTCAGCACGGTACCGGCCATCGCACCGGATTTCACCAGCGCCAGCGCTTCTGGCAGGGCGTCAACACCAAATACCGGAATGCTGGTTTTGTTGTGCGCCTTCAGCGCTTCAACCGCACCCATCGCCATTGCATCGTTGTTCGCGATGATCACTTCAATTTTGTTGGCGTTCGGGCCAGACAGCCAGGCGTCCACTTTGTCTTTCGCCTGCGCGGTATCCCACATTGCGGTATCCATCGCCAGCTGCTGGGTTTTGATGCCGTCTTTGTTCAGGGTTTCGATAACGTATTTGGTACGCGCTTCAGCATCCGGATGGCCCGGTTCACCTTTCAGCAGCACGAACTGAATCTGACCGTCTTTGTTCAGATCCCAGGCTGGCGTGGCTTTCCAGTGTTTCTCGATCAGCTCACCCTGCTTGATGCCGGACTCTTTGGAGTCGGTACCGACATAGTAAGCTTTGTCGTAGCTGGCCAGCACTTTCGCGTTAGGCTCTTTGTTGAAGAACACCACCGGCACGTCGTTCGCGCGCGCTTTGTCGATCACCACTGCCGCAGCAGCCGGATCCACCAGGTTGATGGCCAGCGCTTTCACGCCTTTCGCCATCAGCACGTCAATCTGATCGTTCTGTTTGGATTGGTCGTTCTGTGAGTCGTTCATCAGCAGCTGAATGCCGCCAACGGCTTTCGCCTCTTTTTCGATGTCTTTGCGCACCATCGACATGAAGTTGTCATCATATTTATAAATTGTCACGCCAATGCGGGTATCGGCGGCGTGCGCAGTTGCACCAAACATCATGCTGGCAACCAGTGCTGTGAGCGTGAAAACCTTCTTATTCATGGTATCTCCGGTTTTTTTATGCAGGGTATTTCATCGCGCCGTATTGCCTGCGGGCAGACAGCGCAGTCGGTTGAAACGCTATTTTTTATGGGGCAGGCGCTGCTACCAAGCCGGACCACCATCGCTATCCTGACTTCCCTGTAGGTAAACGCTTCCTGAAGTGTGTTGTGAACCATTTCAATCGGCTACTGAAACCAGACCGGGGAAGGAAAGCCCGGCGTTACATAATGTTTCAGTCCGGTAAGACGCTGCCATCATAGTGAGCGCCATGTTAATTAACTGTGAATACAATCACAGATTGGAAACGGTTACACGGCGCTATCGCCTGAATTAGTGACCGACTCCACAATTTGCCGCTGCGCCACCGAATGGCGCCGCACCAGTGTAGGCATGAAGCAGTGCGCGGCGTGCGGATCGAGCGTGCCTGCTGCGCCCTGCAGGGCCAGCTCAGTCGCCAGTTTCGCCATAGAAACAATGGGATAGCGCACCGTGGTCAGTTGCGGGTCGGTGTAACGGGAAATGGGGATGTCATCGAAGCCGATGACAGAGAAATGCTGCGGCACCTGAATACCGTTATCTTTCAGCGCGGTGAGCGCACCGGCCGCCATGCCATCGTTATAG
Source organism: Pantoea sp. SGAir0184 (assembly GCF_043544755.1). Taxonomy (NCBI): domain Bacteria; kingdom Pseudomonadati; phylum Pseudomonadota; class Gammaproteobacteria; order Enterobacterales; family Erwiniaceae; genus Pantoea; species Pantoea sp. SGAir0184. Next base: position 1,562,580 of record NZ_CP028050.1, on the reverse strand, counting down.
GAGAACACCGCAGTGAGGTGCAGATTGCGCCCCAGCAGTTCCACCATCGCGGCTTCACCGCCCTGCATGTCCGGTTCGGCATGCGCAATCCAGCCCTCCGGCGGGCGGATGCCCTGCTCCGCCAGCGCCTGCAGCCAGCCATCGCGGCGCTGCGCCACGTCCTCAATCGGATGGCTGGAGCTGAGGTAACCAATGCGCTGATGGCCCTGCTGTAACAGCATGCGCGTCGCTACCTGCGCCCCGGTAACATTGTCGAGGCAGACGCAGCGGTGCTCATATCCCGGAATAGTACGATTAATCAGGACCATACCGGGAACCTGGTCCATAAACCGGGCCAGTTCCGCGTCTGTAAGCGTTTTCGCGTGCACCACCAGCGCGTTGCAGCGCTGGCGAATCAGCACCTCAATGGCATGGCGCTCTTTCTCTTCCTGATGCCACGAATTGCTGATGAGCACATGCTTGTGCATGCGCTGCGCCACGGTATCCACCGCTTTAACCAGCGCACCAAAGAAGGGATCGGAAACGTCCATGACTACCACGCCGATGGTATCGCTCACCTGGGTAGCCAGCGCCTGCGCGTTAGCATTCGGCCGGTAGCCGAGCGATTCAACCGCCTGCAGCACGGCTTCGCGGGTATCAGAGGTGACTGCACTGCTGTTATTGAGCACCCGCGACACGGTGGCAACGGAAACCCCGGCCTGACGGGCGACATCACGAATCGTTATCATGCAGTTGTTCCACAGAGGAGAAAAGGCGCGACTGGCGCGTAACGGCGCTATTCTGTCAGGGCATCGGAAACAGCTGCGTGAATTACGTCACACAGATGAAAACGGTTACATACAATTATGCAACCTTTGTGATGAACATCATTATCTGCCGGCGGACGCGTTATCCGCTTTTCCGGCGGCGAGCTGCGTCAGTCGGCGCCAGAGCCACTCCATCGGTCCCTGCGGGAAGACGCGCAGCCACAGCACGGAGAACAGAATATTGACCAGCCAGATGGCCGGTACAAAAGCCAGTAGCTGCAGGCGGTCAAATTTGAGGAACAGATCGAAGCGGTAGAACAGCGTGGTGCAGATCAGCGTCTGCAGCAGATAATTGCTCAGCGCCATGCGCCCGACGCACTGAATGGCGTAACTGAACCGCGTGGCGGCGATGGCCGGCCAGTAACCGAGACAGAGTGCAGCGTAGCCAAGGCTGATAAACGGACTGGCGAGATCGCGTGGTACCTGCAGGAAAAAGCCGCTCCAGCGAAATTCCCACTGCAGCAGCCACTGCGCCAGCACGCCGGGTATGGCAATCAGCCAGCCGATGGTCAGTAACAGCGCCGCCGCGCGTCGGTAGTGTTGCAGACTAAACTGGCCGCTCAGCCAGCCGCTGCGCATCAGCGCGGCACCGATCAGCATCAGCCCGGCCAGCTGCCAGCCATACTGCGAAGCCAGCGCCATCAGGCCGGATGACAGGTGTTCGAGGCGATTCTGCACCGCTTCCCAGCCACCGACCAGTTTCCAGTAGCTCTCATACTCCAGATCTGCCGCGCCCGGCAGCCACGAACGCGTCGGCTGCGGACTGGAGATGACGCCAAACACCAGCAGCACGGCACAGCCCACCAGATAGAGCAGCACGCCGGTATGTAATAGCGCCCGCTCCGACGGCACGTCACGCAGCATGCGCCAGACAATCAACCCAATCAGGCCATAATCCAGCAGGATGTCGCCTTCCCACAGGAACACCGCGTGGATGAACCCGATGAAGACCAGCAGCGTTAAGCGTGAGGAGATCCAGCGGCTGCCGCGCGGCACCTGCAGTGCCAGTCCGGCACCAAACAGCAGCGCAAACAGCGTCAGGAATTTTAGCTGCGCCAGGCCATCCATGATTGCCCAGGTCCAGGCATCAGAAACGGAGGCTTCACCCTGCCAGGCCGGATTGAGATAGGCCGCCGAGGGCAGACCAAAGCCGACGATATTCAGCAGCAATATGCCGAGAATGGCGCAACCACGAATGAAATCCAGCGCGAGATAGCGTTGCATCGAGTGCCCTGACGGTGAGAGGAACACGGGCGACAACGACGCCGCCCGCGCTGCTTAGCTGTGGCGTACCGCGCGCAGGAACTCCTGACGCGTGTTCTGGCTCGATTTGAACAATCCGCCGAGTGAAGTGGTGGTGGTCGCGCTGGTCGCATCTTTGACGCCGCGCGCTTTCACGCAGTAGTGCACCGCATCGATCGACACCGCCACGTTATTGGTGCCCAGCAGGGTTTGCAGCGCCACCAGCACCTGCTGGGTTAAACGCTCCTGCACCTGCGGACGCTGGGCGAAGAACTGTACGATACGGTTGATCTTCGACAGGCCAATCACCTTGTCTTTAGGGATATAGGCCACGGTGGCTTTGCCGTCGATGATCACGAAGTGGTGTTCACAGGTGCTGGTCAGGGTGATATCACGCACGGTGACCATTTCGTCCACCTTCATCTTGTTTTCGATGACGGTGATTTTCGGGAAGTTAGCGTAATCCAGACCTGAAAAGATTTCGTCGACGTACATCTTGGCGATGCGGTGCGGCGTCTCCATCAGGCTGTCGTCTTCCAGGTCCAGATTCAGCAGCTGCATAATCTGGGTCATGTGGCCGGCGATCTCGCGCTTGCGTGACGCGTCGTCCATGTCGCGCACCGGGGCGCGTAATGGCGTTTCCAGGCCACGCGCCAGCAGTGCTTCGTGAACCAGGGCGGCTTCCTGACTTAAGGTGCTCATCGTACTCTTCTCCGGCAGGTGATGCGCCCGCAGGTCTGCGCCTGCGGGGGAAATTCTGAGCGCGTATTGTGAAACACAATGCGCGCTTAATCCAGCAATCAATCCGATTGGAAATGAAAGCGTTTCAGGTGGGCGATCGCCGCATCACCAGCGCCCCCGCCAGCAGCAAACCACCGCCGGCCACCCACAGCGCCGGATCGAGCCGGTGCCACAGCAGGCTGGAAATCCAGGACAGCAGCGGCCCACCGAGCTGTCCGATGGCATAACCGGTCGTGAGCAGGCCGGCGAGATAGCGCGCGTGGTGCGGCGCCAGCTCCCGGCTGTACTGCAGCGACAGCTGCACCACGCAGAGAAAGCCGCCGCCAATCAGCAGCGCCGCCAGCAACAGACCGTTGATGCCCGGCAGTACGATGGCGGCGATCACGCCCAGCGCCTGCGCCCACAGCACCAGCGCCAGCCGCCGATGGCTGCTGCCCCAGTGGCGCGTCACGATCCCCAGCACGATGCCGATCACCGCCGCCCCGCCAAACACCGGCCAGACAAACTGCGCAAAAGCGCTATCAGGGAAGCGCGCCGCCGCCATTTGCGACAGGAAGGTGGCGGGCAGAATATAGCCAAAGCCAGCGAGGCTGTAGCTGAGGATCAGGCGCTTCAGGTCACGCGTCAGCAGCAGCGGTGCGGCGGCCTGTTGCGGACGATGCAGCTGTCCGCTGCGCGGCAGGAAACGCGCAATCGCGGCAATTAGCAGAAGCGCCAGCACACCATATGCCGCCCAGGCAAACGCCGCGCTCACGCCGCTGGCGTGCAGCAGTACCGCCAGCATGCCGCTGATGAAGATGCCGGTGCCGGGACCGGCAAACACCGCTGCCGACAGGCCCGGCCGGCCGTGATGCAGCAGTTGCTCATTGCTCCATGCTGCCACCAGCACCATTGCCCAGCCGCTGGCGACGCCGATCAGAAAACGCACCACCGCATGCAGCCACGGCCCGCTGATACAGGCGGACAGCAACGTCAGCGCGACGGCACCCCAGACACCCAGCTGCAGCCGCCACTCCACGCGCCGCTGCGCGCGCATCGCGTCAAACGATCCGGCCAGATAACCGAGATAGTTCAGCGCCGCGACCAGGCTGGCGCTGGCGAGCGTGAGCTGACCGTCGTGAATCATCAGCGGCACCTGCGGGGTAAAGGCAAATCGCCCAATCCCCATTGCAACCACTAAACTTAAAAACGCGCTAAGCGCGACTCGCCACGCCATTCTGACTCCGGATCGATTGGATTATCACTTGTCAGCAGCATGCATGACGTTTAGACTCACGAAAAGTGAATAATATTAACCAAGTTGTTTACGAGAAGAGAATATGGATTTAGTACAGCTCCGCATGTTCTGTTCCGTGGCCGAAACCGGCTCACTGGCGCGCGCCGCTGAAATGCTGCATCGCGTGCCGTCTAATCTCACCACGCGACTGCGACAGCTGGAAGAAGAAATCGGCGTCGATCTGTTTATTCGTGAGAAGCAGCGCATTCGTTTGTCGCCGATGGGCCACAATTTCCTCAATTATGCGCAGCGCATTCTGGCATTGAGCGACGAGGCGCTGAACATGGCGCGCGCCGGTGAACCCGGTGGTAACTTTGCCTTCGGTTCGATGGAGAGCACCGCCGCCACCCGCCTGCCGGGATTGCTGGCCGCCTATCATCAGCGCTTCCCCAACGTCGCGCTGTCGCTGGTGACCGGCACCTCAGGCGATATCATCGATAAAGTGCGCGCCGGCACGCTGGCGGCGGCGCTGGTGGACGGTCCGGCCAGTCATGATGACCTGAATGGCTGCATCGCCTTTCGTGAAGAGATGGTGCTGATCACCAGCCTCGAACACGCGCCGATTCTCAGCGCCCGCGATACGCAGGGTGATACGCTGTTTGCCTTTGGCAACAGCTGCTCGTACCGCACCCGGCTGGAGTCCTGGTATCGCGACAGCCAGAGCGCACCGCACAGCGTTATGGAGATTCAGTCTTATCACGCCATGGTCGCCTGCGTAGCCGGTGGCGGCGGCGTGGCGATGATTCCCGCCTCGGTGCTGGCGCAGATGCCGGCCCGCGCGCGCGTGCAGCAGCACAGCCTGCCGCCGACCTGGCGCGACACGGCCACCTGGCTGATGTGGCGCCGCGACGCCTTTACGCCCAACGTTGAGGCGCTGAAGTATCTGATTATTGAAATGTTTGATGACCGCCCGCTCAACGATGAACTGCTGCATCCGCTGCAGGCCGCTGAGTAAGCGTTATTTTTTATCCAATCACGACATCACAGGAAGAGGGATTGCATGAACATGATTAAAACCCGCGCGGCCGTGGCCTGGGCTGCTGGCGAACCGCTGAAGATTGAAGAAGTGGATCTGATGCCGCCACAGAAAGGGGAAGTGCTGGTGCGTATCGTTGCCACCGGCGTGTGCCATACCGATGCTTACACCCTGTCAGGTAAAGATCCGGAAGGCGTATTCCCGGCGATCCTCGGTCACGAAGGTGGCGGCGTGGTTGAAGCGGTGGGCGAAGGCGTTACCAGCGTAGCGGTCGGCGATCACGTGATCCCGCTGTACACGCCAGAGTGCGGCAAGTGTAAATTCTGTCTCTCCGGCAAAACCAACCTGTGTCAGGCAATCCGCACCACGCAGGGCAAAGGGCTGATGCCCGACGGCACCACCCGCTTCTTCAAAGACGGCAAGCCAATCTTCCATTACATGGGCACCTCGACCTTCTCTGAGTACACCGTCGTACCGGAAATCTCCCTGGCGAAAATCAGCAAAGAAGCGCCGCTGGAAGAAGTGTGCCTGCTTGGCTGTGGCGTGACCACCGGCATGGGCGCGGTGATGAATACCGCCAAAGTGAAAGAAGGCGACACCGTGGCGATTTTCGGCCTCGGCGGTATTGGCCTGTCGGCGATCATTGGGGCGAAAATGGCGAAGGCCGGTCGCATCATCGGTATTGATATCAATACCAGCAAGTTTGACCTGGCGCGCAAACTGGGCGCAACCGACTTGGTTAATCCGAAAGATTTTGCTAAGCCAATTCAGGAGGTTATCGTCGAGATGACCGACGGCGGCGTGGACTTCTCGTTTGAGTGTATCGGTAACGTCAACGTGATGCGTTCCGCGCTGGAGTGCTGCCATAAAGGCTGGGGCGAATCAGTGATTATTGGCGTTGCCGGTGCCGGCGAAGAGATATCTACCCGACCATTCCAGCTGGTTACCGGTCGCGTATGGCGCGGGTCGGCGTTTGGCGGCGTGAAAGGACGCACTCAGCTGCCGGGCATCGTGCAGGATTACCTCGACGGTAAGTTTGCGCTGAATGATTTCATCACCCACACCATGCCGCTGGAAGAGATCAACGAGGCATTTGAGCTGATGCATGAAGGCAAATCGATCCGTTCCGTGGTGCATTTTAATAAATAAGCAGGAGGCGACATGGCATCCACTCTGGAGCTGCTGGAAGAACACCGTATTTTTGGCGGCTGGCAGCAGCGCTGGCGTCATCAGTCGGCCGTGCTCAACTGCCCGATGACGTTCAGCATTTTTCTGCCACCGCCGCGCGACGACGCGCCACCGCCGGTGGTGTGGTTTCTCGCCGGGTTGACCTGCAACGATGAGAACTTCACCACCAAAGCCGGTGCGCAGCGCGTGGCGGCCGAACTCGGTCTGGTGCTGATTATGCCGGACACCAGCCCGCGCGGCGATGCAGTGGCCAATGACAGCGGGTACGATCTGGGCCAGGGTGCCGGGTTTTATCTCAACGCCACGCAGCAACCGTGGGCGGCACATTATCGCATGTTCGATTATCTCAGCGAGGAGCTGCCGGCGCTGGTGGCGGATAACTTCAAGCTGAGCGATCGCCAGTCGGTAATGGGACATTCGATGGGCGGCCACGGCGCGCTGGTGCTGGCGCTGCGCCTCGGCGGGCGCTTTGCGTCGGCGTCCGCGTTTGCGCCAATCGTCAACCCGACCGAAGTGCCGTGGGGACAGAAAGCCTTTGCCGCCTATCTGGGCGACGATCGCCAGACGTGGCGCGAGTGGGATAGCTGCCTGCTGATGCAGAACGCTGAACATCGCCTGCCGGTGCTGATCGATCAGGGCGATAGCGATCAGTTCCTCGCCGATCAGCTACGCCCGGAGCGGCTGGAAGCGCTGGCGCGCGAGCAGAACTTCCCGCTGGAGCTGCGTATCCAGCCGGGTTATGACCACAGCTACTTCTTTATCGCCAGCTTTGTGGAGGACCATCTGCGGTTCCACGCGCAGCATTTACTGGCGTAGTGCACTTCTCTGCCCCTCTGATGCTGAGGGGCAGAACGTGTCTGGCGTCAGGCCAGTGATTCCGCCACCAGCCCATCAATCATCACCTGCGGCATGCCCTGTGAGCAGTGCTCAATGCGGCCGCGCACGCCATACACCTGCGCCAGCGTCTCCGGCGTAATCACCTGCGACGGCACACCGTCGGCCAGCAGTTGCCCCTGCTTCAGCATCAGCGCGTGATCGGCATGACGCAGCGCGATATTGATGTCATGCACCACCACCACCGTCACCATGTTGCGCAGCCGGGTTTCGCGCCGCACCAAATCCATCACGTGGAACTGATAATTCAAATCCAGCGCGCTGAGCGGTTCATCCAGCAGCAGCAGTTCCGGACGGCGAATCAGCGACTGCGCCAGCCCGACCAGCTGCTTCTGGCCACCGGACAGCTGATCGAGATAACGCATCGCCAGATGGGCAATGCCCAGCTGCTCCAGCAGGTGCATGATCTCCGCTTCACTGGCGGCGCTGTGTAATCCGCCGGAGGCACGCTGCGCCACGATGATCGACTCCAGCACGTGCAGATGCACACCGGCTGGCAGGGTCTGCGGCAGATAGACCACGCGCTGCGCGCGCCGGGCAAACGGCTGGCTCATCAGCTCTTCACCGTTGAGCCACAGCTCGCCCTGCCCTTTGCTCAGACCGGCCAGCGCGCGCAGCAGCGTCGATTTGCCGCAGCCGTTGGGCCCCAGCAGCACGGTGATTTTGCCGCGTGGCAGTTGCGTGACATTGAGATCGTCGATGACGTTCCGCTTCGGGTAACCGGCGTAAAAGTGGCTGACGCGTAAGCCCTGCTCCATCACACTGTCCCCCGATGCCGCAGAATAATGCTGAGAAAGAACGGCACGCCCACCAGCGAGGTGACGATACCGACCGGAATGATGACGCCGGGAATGAGGTTTTTCGAGGCCACCGACGCCAGCGACAGCACCAGCGCGCCGGTCAGCGCACTGGCCGGCAGATAGTAGCGGTGATCTTCACCAAACATCATGCGCGCTATGTGCGGCGCGACCAGGCCGATAAAGCCGATCGGGCCGACGAATGCCACCGCCAGCGCCGAGAGAATGCTGATGCGCAACAGCGTCGCCAGCCGCAGACGCCGCACATCAATGCCGAAGCTCACCGCGCGATCTTCACCAAGGCGCAACGCCGTGAGTTTCCAGCTGCTGAGCATCGAGAACGGCAGCAGGATGGCAAAGGCGGCGCTCAGCACGCCCAGTTTTTCCCATGAAGCACGCGCCAGACTGCCCATGGTCCAGAACACCAGGCCCTGCAGCGTATCTTCGCTGGCGATGAACTGCATCATCGAAACCAGGGCGTTAAAGGTGAACACCAGCGCGATGCCAAACAGCACCACGCCGGAAGTTGAGACTTTGGTCCAGCGCGTGATGCCATCCAGCATCAGCGCGGCAAACAAGGCGAAGACAAAGGCATTGGCGGAGATCAGCCACTGGTCCGGCACGCCGGGAATACCAATGCCGAGAATGATCGCCAGCGCGGCACCAAACGCCGCTGCCGACGAGACGCCGAGCGTAAACGGGCTGGCCAGCGGGTTATTGAGGATGGTCTGCATTTCAGCACCGGCGAGGCCGAGTGAGAAGCCGACCACCACCGCCATTAGCGCATACGGCAGACGGATGTCCCAGACGATCACGCGCGTGCCAGCATCCACCGCTGCGGGATGGAGCAGCGTTTGCCACAGCGTATTGAGCGTCAGGCCGGCCGGGCCAAGGGTGAAATCGAGGATAACTGAAGCGAGGATCGCCAGCACCAGCACACCAATCAGCAGCAGTCGCTGACGCAGAACCTGACGATAACGGGTCAGGGTATCGGCTTCGGTGCCATGTTCCGCCACCAGCGCGGAGTCCGTACTACGCATTGTTCTACCTGTTTCCTGTCGCCTTATAACGGCTGCCACAATAGAGCAGGTGATAATAATTATCAATGCTGTCTCTGTAACAAAGCCCGAATGGTTTGCGCCAGGTTTGCATAGTGTAATAGTTCGCAAAAAAAACGCGGCCGGGGCCGCGTTGTCAGGCATTACTGCTTAAAGGAGGGGAATTCCATCTCGCTGTATTTCACGAAGCGGGTGCCGCGCGTCAGCTTATAGCCCAGCCAGATCACCAGGAACAGCGGAATGCCGATATAGGTTGCGGCTACGCCGTACCAGTCGATGCGATCGGCGAGGAATGCCTGATAATTCTGCCCCAGCGTAATGATCAGACACAGCGCGAACGCAAACATCGGACCCAGCGGGAAGAAGCCGGAGCGGTAAGGCAGATCGGCCAGATTCAGCCCCTGCGCCACATAGCCGCGGCGGAAGCGATAATGGCTGATAGCAATGCCGAGCCAGGCGATAAAGCCGGTCATCCCTGACGTATTCAGCAGCCACAGGTACACTTCCTGATTGCCAAATTTCGAGGTCAGGAAGCACAGCGCTGCCACCACCGTGGTCGCCAGCAGGGCATTGCGCGGTACGCCGCCTTTCGACAGCTTCGCAAAAATGCGCGGTGCCTTGCCTTCCTGCGCCAGGTTAAACAGCATACGCGTTGAGGCGTACATGCCGGAGTTACCCGCCGACAGCACCGCCGTCAGGATCACCGCGTTCATCACCGCCGCTGCGGACAGCAGACCGGCATTCTGGAACACCAGCGTGAACGGGCTGACGCTGATATCGGTGACATCGTTATGCAGCAGCTGTGGATCGGTATACGGCAGAATCAGGCTGATGATCAGGATCGCGAACACATAGAACAGCAGAATACGCCAGAACACCTGGCGCACCGCGCGCGGGATATTCTTCGCCGGGTCTTCTGATTCACCGGCGGCAATCCCGATCAGTTCGGTGCCCTGGAAGGAGAAACCGACAATCATCGCCACGCCAATCATCGCCGCAAACCCGCCGGCAAACGGCGCATCTCCCACCGTCCAGTTGTGCCAGCCAGCATTTTCCGCGCCGCGCAGGATGCCGGTAATCATCAGCACACCGACCACAATAAAGATGATGACGGTGGCGACTTTGATCAGCGAGAACCAGTATTCCGCCTCGCCGAAGCCTTTGACCGAAATGTAGTTGAGCAGGAACATCAGACCGAGGAACAGCGCGCTCCAGATCCAGCCTGGCGTGTCCGGGAACCAGTAGTTCATCACCAGCTGTGAGGCGACGAGGTCAACAGCGATGGTCACCGCCCAGTTGTACCAGTAGTTCCAGCCCAGCGCGAAGCCAAAGCCCTCTTCGACATATTTGGCGCCGTAGGTGGCAAAGGAACCGGAGACCGGCATAAACGCCGCCAGTTCGCCGAGGCTGGTCATCAGGAAGTAGACCATCAGGCCGATCAGCGCGTAGGAGAGTAACGCACCGCCAGGACCCGCCTGAGAGATAGTGGCACCCGAGGCGACAAACAGGCCGGTGCCGATAGAACCGCCAATGGCGATCATGGTGAGATGGCGCGCTTTTAATTCACGGCGCAGCCCAGGTTGTTGTGTTGTTTTTGAGTCATTATGCATGTGTAAACGCTATGCTGGATAAAAATAAGGCGCGATTGTAGCAGCAAAGCCTGCACTGTATAGCATTCGCCTCGGGTTATTAGTTACCTTCATAATCGGCCGGGAATTATTAGCCACAGCACAGGGCAGACCGCGGCTATTCCCGGCAATAGGCGAGGAAGCGGCTCAGCGCTTTCGACAGATGTTTCTGCCGGTGATGGATGCGATACAGGGTACGCGTCAGGCGCGGCAGGGGCACCGGCACTTCCGTCAGCGTGCCCGCCTCCAGCAAATCGGCAATCACCCGACGCGATAAGCAGCTGATGCCCATGCCGTGGCGCACCGCGTGTTTAATCGCCTCCGAATTGCCTAATTCCATCCCCAGCTGAAACTGCGGCAGGTGCGACAGCAGCAGGTAATCGACAATCTCACGCGTACCGGAACCGCGCTCGCGCAGGATCCACGGCGCAGCGGCCAGCGTCTCCAGCGTCACCGGCTGCTGTAACAGCGGCGCATCCGGCGCGGCGAACACCACCAGTTCATCTTCCAGCCACGGTTCGCTGATGATATCCGGCTCATGGCACGGCCCTTCAATCAGGCCAATGTCGACGCGAAAATCGGCCACCGCATTGATGGCGTCCTGGCTGTTGCCAACGCTCAGCTCCAGCGGCAGCGTGGGAAAATCGCGGCGATACGCGGCGATCATCCCCGGCAGCAGATAGTTGCCGATGGTGCTGCTGGCAAACAGGCGAATTGCTCCGTTGTCCTCTTTAAACAGCTGTTCGATCTCAATCGCCTGCTCCAGCAGCCCGACCGCACGCGGATAGAGCAGCCGGCCGTGCTCGTTGAGCACCAGCCGTTTGCCGACGCGGTCAAACAGCTGTACGCCGAGCTGACTTTCCAGATCGGCCAGGGCCGCGCTGACCGCCGACTGCGACAGCGCCAGCACCTGCGAGGCCTGAGTGGTGGAGCCGCTTTTCAGCACCTCGGTAAACACTTCAATCTGACGCAGCGTAATGTGCATGCGTGCTCCTTACATGGCGTACCGCTTCACCAGATAGATCACCACCGCCAGCCAGATCAGCAGCATCAGAATCAGGCCGCTCCAGCTGACGATCTTTTTGCCGCGCGCCCGCTGCACCTCGGCGCGTTCGGCGCTGCTGATGCGCACATCGCGCGGCAGCAGACGCAGCAGGATCATCACGCCGAGCGGGATGATAATCGCGTCATCCAGCAGGCCAATAATCGGGATGAAGTCCGGAATCAGATCGATGGGGCTGAGCGCATAAGCGACGATGCCAAACGCCAGCAGCTTAAACCACCACGGCGTACGCGGATCGCGACAGGCAAACCACAGCGTCAGCACGTCCCGTTTGATGAGCTTCGCCCAGCGGCGCAAGCGCATGAACATTGTTGCCCTTCCTTATCACTTATTCCGGTTGATTATAAATATATTATCAATTTCACTTTTAAGCCAGCCAGGCGCACGCTAAAGCCTCACTGAGGAGAAGCGTATTATGGCTGAACTAAGCGTCAACAAAACCCCTTTTCATGTTCATCGCTGGCTGCCGGGACTGCTGCTGACCGCCGCCATCGCCGCAGGTGCCGCGTGGCTGGCCAGTCAGCCGTGGCTGGCGGGCGCGGGATTCGGCGCGCTGACGCTGGCCATCATTATCGGCATCGTGCTGGGTAATAGCCTGTATCCCCGCGTTGCGACCCCGTGCGACAGTGGGGTGCTGCTGGCCAAACAGCGACTGCTGCGCCTCGGCATCATTCTTTACGGCTTCCGCATCACCGTGCAGCAGATCGCCGATGTCGGCGTTAGCGGCGTGCTGATTGATGTGCTGGTGCTAAGCTCAACCTTTCTGATCACCTGCCTGATCGGCATCCGTTTGCTGAAAATGGATCGCGAAACCGTGTGGCTGATTGGTGCCGGCAGCAGCATCTGCGGTGCTGCAGCGGTGCTGGCAAGTGAACCGGTGATCAAAGCCGCACCGTCGAAAGTGGCGGTCGCGGTGGCCACCGTGGTGCTGTTTGGCACCGTCGGCATTGTGCTGTACCCGTTTCTCTGGACGCTGCTGCCGCAGGTCAGCGCGCAGCACTTTGGCGTCTTTACCGGCTCGACGCTGCACGAAGTGGCGCAGGTGGTGGCGGCCGGCCATGCGATGGGCGCGGAAACGGAGAACACGGCAGTCATCGCCAAGATGCTGCGGGTGATGATGCTGGCACCGTTTCTGCTGATCCTCGGCAGCTGGCTGCAGCGCCAGCGCAGCCACCAGCGTCAGGCACAGCAGCCGATCCGCTTTCCGTGGTTTGCCCTGCTGTTTATTGTGGTGGCGCTGTTTAACTCGCTGCATCTGCTGCCACCGCCGGTGGTAGCGGGACTGAATCAGCTGGCGAATCTGCTGCTGGCGATGGCGATGGCAGCGCTGGGCTTAACCACGCGTTTTGGCGCGCTGAAGCAGGCGGGTGTCAAACCGCTGCTGCTTGGTCTGCTGATGTTTATCTGGCTGATTCTCGGCGGCGGCGCACTGAATGTGCTGGTGCAACATTTCATGGCGTAAGCGCATCCGCTATCATGGGCGTTTTGCATTAGTAATCGCCCATTCAGGAGAGCGGCATGAAATATATCGGCGCACACGTTAGCGCATCCGGCGGCGTAGACCAGGCAGTGATCCGGGCCCATGAAATCGAAGCCACAGCCTTTGCGCTGTTCACTAAAAATCAGCGCCAGTGGAAAGCCGCGCCGCTCTCTGCGCAGGTGATCGACGCTTTTAAAACCGCCTGCGATCAATACAACTTTAGCGCCGCGCAAATCCTGCCGCACGACAGCTATCTGATTAACCTCGGCCACCCGGTAATGGACGCGCTGGAGAAATCGCGCGAGGCGTTTATCGATGAGATGCAGCGCGCCGAACAGCTTGGTCTGACGCTGCTCAACTTCCATCCCGGCAGCCACCTGCAGCAGATTGATGAAGATGCCTGCCTGAAGCGCATCGCCGAGTCGATCAACATTGCGCTGGATAAAACTCACAACGTGGTAGCGGTGATTGAGAATACCGCCGGTCAGGGCAGCAACCTCGGTTTCCGCTTTGAACACCTCGCGGCGATTATTGACCACGTCGAGGATAAATCGCGCGTCGGCGTATGCATCGACACCTGCCACGCCTTCGCTGGCGGATATGATTTACGCAGCGAAGCCGCCTGTGAAGCCACCTTTGCCGAGTTTGAGCGCGTGGTGGGCTTTCAGTATTTGCGCGGTATGCACCTCAACGATGCTAAAAGTACGCTCGGCAGCCGCGTGGATCGCCATCACAGCCTCGGCGAGGGCAACATTGGCAAGACCGCGTTTAGCTGGCTGATGAAGGATGCGCGTTTTGACGGTATCCCGATGATTCTCGAAACCATCAATCCGGATATCTGGAAGGATGAAATTGCCTGGCTGAAGGCCGAGCAGCAGGCGTAACGGGTTTCACCGGGGCCTGCGCCAATAAAAAAAAAGGGAGCCGCGGCTCCCTTTGTTGTTCCTGGCTGCCGTTACGCGGCTTTGGCCAGTTCCTCTTCCGGACGTTTCAGAATCGCATAGCCCAGACCCGCAATCAGCGTACCAATCACAATCGCCAGCAGGTAACCCAGCACCGGCGTAATGGCGCCTGGAATCAGCAGGACGAACAGTCCGCCGTGCGGCGCCATCAGTTTGGCCCCCATCGCCATGGAGATCGCACCGGTCACTGCGCCACCCATGATACAGCATGGCAACACGCGCATCGGATCACGCGCCGCAAACGGAATGGCACCTTCGGAGATAAAGCACAGGCCGAGTACCAGCGCGGCTTTACCGCCTTCCTGCTGACCTTTATTGAACTTACGACGCGCTACCAGCGTTGCCAGCCCCATCGCCAGCGGTGGCACCATACCGGCCGCCATGATCGCGGCCATCGGCGCGTAGGTTTGCGAACTCAGCAGACCAACACCAAACGCGTAAGCCACTTTGTTCACCGGACCGCCCATGTCGGTACACATCATGCCGCCCAGAATCGCGCCCAGCAGGACCGCGTTAGCAGTGCCCATGTTCGCCAGCCAGCTGGTCAGGCCGCTCATGATGCCAGCAACCGGTTTGCCTACCACGTAAATCATCAGCAGGCCGGTAATCAGACTGGCCACCAGCGGAATGATCAGAATCGGCTTCAGCGCCTCCATACTTTGCGGCAGCTTCACTTTGCTGCTCAGCAGTTTCGCGGCGTAACCGGCAATGAAACCGGCGATGATGCCGCCAAGGAAACCGGCGTTGATGCTGGTGGCGATCATGCCGCCAATCAGACCCGGCGTCAGGCCCGGACGGTCAGCAATCGAGAAGGCGATAAAGCCCGCCAGCACCGGCACCATCAGCGCAAAGGCGCTGCCGCCACCGATCTGCATCAGCGCCGCGGCTAAGGTGCCCTGCTCTTTAAACGCGGTAATCCCAAAGGCGAATGACAGCGCAATGCTCAGACCGCCGGCGACCACCATCGGCAGCATATAAGATACGCCGGTCAGCAGATGCCGATAGGCACCGGCTTTCTCTTTGCTGTCGCTCTGGCTGGCTGCCGCCTGGTTGCCGGAAGGCTGCCAGACTTTAGCTTCCGCCTGCGCTTTATCCAGCTCCTGTGCGGTTTTCTTCAGCGCCAGACTGGTGGAGGTGCGGTACATCGGCTTGCCGGCAAACTTCGCCAGATCAACGTCAATATCCGCCGCAACGATCACCAGATCGGCCGCCGCCACTTCTTCCGGGGTGATCGGGTTGCCGGCGCCGACTGAGCCGCGGGTTTCCACTTTTACCCACCAGCCGCGCTTGCTGGCTTCCGCCTCAATCGCCTCGGCTGCCATGAAGGTATGCGCCACGCCGGTCGGACAGGCGGTGACGGCCACAATACGTTTCTGCCCGGTGCTCTGCGCCGGTGCGCTTGCCGCCGGGGTTGCCGCAGCCGGCTGCCACGGTTGCGCCGCATCTTTAGCCAGCGCCAGCGCGGCCTGCGGATCGCGCAGCGCCTGCTGCACGTCCACGAGGGCAACGGACTTGCCGGCGAGCTGCGCGTTGTCGGTAACCTGCTGGCCAATCACCAGCACCAGTTCGGCGTCCGCGGCGCTGTCGACCAGCGTCAGTCCTGCCTGCCCTGCCGCCGCCTGCAGACGTTCCGAGGCTAAATGGCCCGATGCCAGGCCGAGTGACGAATCTTTTATCAGCAGCGTTTTCATTATCGCTCTCCTGCTGTTAGTTAACGGGTTGTAAGTCGACGCGCGCCATCATCGCGGCCAACTGGGTACGATCGGTCACGCCGACGTTGCTCTGGCTGACGGCCATGGCCGCCACCGCCGTCGCCAGACGCAGCGTGTGTTCACTGGATTCCCGCATCAGCAGGCCATAAATCAGGCCGCCAACCATCGAATCTCCGGCGCCTACGGTGCTGACCACTTCACACGCAGGCGGTTTGGCGATCCATTCGCCAGAGGCATTGACCCACAGCGCGCCTTCCGCACCGAGGGAGATCACCACGTGGGCAATGCCCTGCTCGCGCAGCTGGTGCGCGGCGTCAATCACATCCTGCAGCGTCGGCAGCTTGCGGCCGGCCCAGATCTCCAGCTCGCGGCGATTGGGTTTTACCAGCCACGGTGCCGCTTTCAGACCGGCCACCAGCGCTTCACGGCTGCTGTCAAAAATGATGCATGGGCAGTGGGTGCGCAGATCGCTCATCCATTTGGTGAACGCGTCCGGCGCAACGCCGGCTGGCAGGCTACCGCTGACGCACACCATATCGAACTGGCCCAGCCAGGTCAGCGAGTCGGCGGTGAAGCGGTCCCAGTCCTGTGGCGTGACGTCAAAGCCCGAGAAGTTGAGGTCGGTGACATCGCCGTCTTTTTCCGTCAGCTTAACGTTAATGCGGGTACGGCCCTGCACCACCTGAAAACGGTTAGCGATGCCGAGTTCGCTGAACAGCTGCTGAAAGCCGTCCTGATTCTCTTTGCCGAGGAAGCCGCCGACGGTAACGTCGATGCCGAGATCTTTCAGCACTTTGGCGACATTGATGCCCTTACCCGCAGCGTGCAGCCCGGTGGTTTTGACCAGGTTAACTTCGCCGCGCTCGATCTCCGGCGTGTAGCCGACCAGATCGTACGCCGGGTTCAGGGTGATAGTGGCAACGCGACGACTCATGCTGCCCCCTCGCCCAGACCGCTATTAATGGCTTCTTCGATAGCGTGCAGTGCCTGCTGCGCATCGTCACCGCTGGCGGTGAAACGCAGACGATGGCCTTTCTTCACGCCCAGCGCGACCACCTTCATCAGGCTGCGCCCGTTAGCCGGCTTACCGCTGCCGTCGAGATTGGTCACGGTGATATCACTGTTGAACTGCTTGATCACGCTCACCAGCGCGGTGCCCGGACGCGCATGCAGACCGTGCTCGTTGCGGATGGTGAATTCCGCGGTTAAGACGTCCGCAGCTTCATCAACTTCGCTGGTCAGCAGCGCGAGAATGCCCGCCGCGTCCGCCTTCAGCAGGCGTTCAGCCTGCTTGTTCAGCAGCAGATTACTGAGGTAACCCAGCACCTCAAGCGGGCGCTGATCGGTGGCGGCAACCGTCAGTAGCAGCGCTACCGGTTCGCCCTGATGCGTCAGCGGCGTCGCGCTGCGGCTCACTGCCACCGCGCTGTTAAGGTTGCCGTGCGTGCTGTCGCTCAGCCAGATGCCCTGACCGAGGCTGAGCGGTGCGTGCGAGACAACGTCCGCGACAAAGCTGGCGTCGACGGCACCGGCCGCCTGCAGACGACCGGCGTTCAGCGCCTGCAGCGTAATCAGATCGCTGGCGGCCACGTCAGTGGCGATCAGCGACGTATCGAACTGGAATTCAGCGGCCTGCTTTTCACCCATCAGCAGCGCGCGCAGCTCTTCAGCAGAGGCAGATTTCAGCTGCTCCGCGATGCTGTCATCGCTTAATACGTGGGTCAGCTGGCGCAGCAGCGCGAGGTGCTCGTCAGATTTGGCGGCAATGCCGATGGCGACGTACGCTGTCTGGCCATCACCCCAGTCCACGCCCTGCGGGAACTGATAAACCTGCACGCCGGTTTTCAGCACCAGATCGCGGGTATCGGTGGTGCCGTGCGGAATGGCGATGCCGTTGCCGAGAAAAGTGGTGGTTTGCTGTTCGCGCGCCAGCATGCCGTCGACGTAGCCTTCGGCCACATTTCCGGCCGCGGTAAGCGCAGCGGCAACCTGACGAATGGCCTGTTCTTTATCGGACGCGCTGGCGCCGGTGTGAATGGCCTGAACTTCGAGCTGGAACATATTTCTCCTCGCTTGCTGAAAGTGAATCGTTTCAGCCTGATGGCGAAAAAATACGCTGTGCGACACGGACTTAGCCGGGAGGACAACGCTGAAACGTTTCAGGGAATATGGTACAGCACCCGGTTACAGGCAAGAAAATGCGCAATCGGCGTAGCAGATTTTTGATGCTCCGCACACTTCGCGGCGGATTTAGGATTTTTCACAGCGGGCGCGCTGACGCGTTGCTGTAACGCGGCACCTGCGACGAGCGTGCTGTTCAGCTCGCGTCAGCTTAAACTCAGGGCGCGGTATCGGCTTCCAGCTGCAGCAGGTAGATCATGGCATCGGCGCGGCTGTTACCACACATCTCCGCCTGTGGCTGTAAACCGGCACACACCGCCGGACGCAGCGGCGAGCCAAAAATTTTGCAGCGCTGCTGTTCGTCGAGCTGAACGCAGCGGGTATTGGCCGGTTTGCCGTCAGGCATACCCGGAATGGGGGAAGAGATGGAGGGGGCTGTGCAGCAGGCACCGCACTGGTCTCGACATAACATCATGCGCTCCTGCAAAGATTAGCGGCCGACAATAGCAGTCTGCACCGCGGAATTCTATGCGCGACCAACAATTTTCACCGGCCTCACTTGCCTGTTTTTCACCGCGCGAGTAAGTTGGCGCGCATCTACCTGGTTATAGCGAGTCAAGCATTATGCCAAAGGCAAACGAAATCAAAAAAGGAATGGCCGTCACCTGGAACGGTAAACTGTTGCTGGTGAAGGATATCGATGTCCAGAGCCCGAGCGCGCGCGGTGCCGCCACGCTGTACAAGATGCGTTTCACCGATGTACGCACCGGCCTGAAAGTTGAAGAGCGCTTCAAGGGTGACGACATTATTGATGCCATCCAGCTCAGCCGCCGCGCGGTGACCTTCTCATACATTGATGGCGACGAATACGTGTTTATGGATGACGAAGATTACACGCCGTACAGCTTTAAAAAAGATCAGATCGAAGAAGAGCTGCTGTTTATTCCGGAAGGCGGCATTCCCGGTATCCAGGTGCTCACCATGGATGGTCAGGTGCTGGCGCTGGAACTGCCGCAGACGGTAGACATGGAGATCGTTGATACCTCACCTGGCATCAAAGGGGCATCCGCCAGTGCGCGCACCAAACCGGCGGGCATGAGCACCGGGCTGTCGATTCAGGTGCCGGAGTACCTGAGCAATGGCGATCGCATCCGTATCCATATTGCCGAGCGTCGTTATATGGGACGCGCCGATTAAGCGCACGATTTTCTCCGGGGGCGGTTGATTGTTATAGTATAACAACAGCCTGCGCGCCGGATGCGGTTGTCCGGCGCGGCTATTTTAACGGAGTAAATCATGACGCGCGTGAACCTGATTACCGGTTTTCTCGGTAGCGGTAAAACCACCACCCTGTTACATCTGCTGGCGCACAAACCGGCCAATGAGAAGTGGGCCATTCTGGTCAACGAGTTTGGCGAGATCGGCATTGACGGCGCCCTGCTCGCCGACCGCGGCGCCACGCTGAAAGAGATCCCCGGCGGCTGCATGTGCTGTGTTAACGGCCTGCCGCTGCAGGTCGGGCTGAATATGCTGCTGAAGCAGACTCAGCCGGACCGCCTGATTATCGAACCCACCGGCCTCGGCCATCCCAAACAGTTACTGAATATGCTGCGCGCGGCGGTCTATCAGCCGTGGATTCGCGTGGACGCCACGCTGACGCTGCTCGATCCGCGTCAGTTAGCCGATACGCGCGTCACGGAGAATGAAAACTTTCGCGACCAGCTGATCGCCGCAGACATCATCATCGCCAACAAGAGCGACAAGTGGGATGCGGAAGATCGCCAGCGGCTGGCGAGCTGGCAGCAGCAGCATTTGGGCGACCGTCAACTGGTGGAAGCCAGCTGGGGCAACATTGATCCGGCGTTGCTGAGTCAGCCGGCATTGGCGGATCGTGCGGTACCCGATGCGGCGCACCATCATCATTCGTCACGCCCGCAGGGGCTGGCGGCGCTGAAACTGGAAGGCGAAGCGCGCTGGCGTCGTGCGTTAAATGAAGGTCAGGGCTATGCTTCCTGTGGCTGGATTTTCGATGGTGACACGGTGTTCGATACCATTCCGGCTTTAGAGTGGGCGCGGCTTGCGCCGGTGGATCGCGTGAAAGGCGTGCTGCGTACCGCTGACGGTCTGGTCAGCATTAACCGTCAGGGCGAAGACCTGTTCATCGAAACGCGCCCGGTCACGCCACCCGATAGCCGTATCGAATTGATCCACCATCAGGCCGCCGACTGGAACGCCTTGCAGACTGCCCTGTTGAAGATTCGTTTAAATTAGCTGCGGTAGGTTTGCCCGTTATTTTTTTCTTTTTGAGTTACTTTTATGCGCACTACTCGTTTGATCACCATCCTGCTGCTGAATGCGCTGGGTGTGATGCTATTTATGTCGTGGTATCTGCCGCCGGAGCACGGGTTCTGGTTCGCTCTCGACAAAGGCATCTTTTTTGGCTTTAACGACCAGATGGTCGACCATCACGGCTTTGCGCTGCTGGTGGCGATTACCAATTTCCGCGGTTTTGACGCGGTGTCGCTGCTGGCGATGGGTCTGCTCTATCTGTGGTTCTGGCGCCGCGAAACGCCGCAGGGCCGACGTCGTATGCTGGCGATTGGTATCACCATGCTGCTGACGGCGGTGATTCTTAACCAGCTGGGCCATCTGCTGCCGGTTAAGCATGCCAGCCCGACGCTGTTCTTTGATAACGTGCATCGCGTCAGCGAACTGACCGGCATTCCGGCAAAAGATGCGTCCAGAGACAGCTTCCCCGGCGACCACGGCATGATGCTGATTATCTTCGCCTGCTTTATGTGGCGCTATTTCGGCTTCCGCGCCTTCCTGATGGGCCTGCTGATTGTGGTGGTCTTTTCCCTGCCGCGCGTAATGGCAGGCGCACACTGGTTTACCGATATCGCGGTCGGTTCGCTTTCGGTGGTGCTGGTGGGCCTGAGCTGGTGGTTATTAACACCGGCCAGCGACAAACTGGTGAACTGGCTCAATCGTTCGCTGCCCGGAAAATATAAACCCCAGGCGTAATAGTTTAGCGCGGGCGATTATTCACTGTTTTTAAGATCGCCTGCGCTTATTTAATCCTGCAATAAATTATTAGCGGACTAAGCGTTTTCTGATAAAAGAAAAACCTATGCGTCAAATCGTCTGACCATGGCGTTATTCCTGGCCTGTCCAGTCAGAACCCTCTTAAAATCTCCCTTAGCGCCAGAATTAGCCGCTGTTCCTGCCGTTAATTGACGCTTAAATCGCTACCAGTTGTTGATAAAGTAACCGTTGTGTTACAGATTGATTTCACATCAAAAAAACCTATAAAAATTTATATAAAAGCACTCGCCACGCGGTCTGTAATCGGTTAACCTCAACTCCGATTACTACCGTGCAGCATAAAATTCGGTACCTTAAGCAACAAAAATGTGTGCATTAACACATTTCAGTAATTAAGGAATTGTCTTAGAGGGTCGCACTTATTAATCTCAACCCGTTTTGTCATCTGGCTGGCGACATTCTGTCGTAAGGACATCGAAGGAAAACACGTACAATGGTCAAGTCTCAACCAATTCTGAGATACCTCAGGCGGATTATTCCCGCAGTAGCATTAGCAACCCTCTTATCGGCATGTAGCAGTACCCATAACGGTCAGAACGCGAATAACGAGAATCATGAAGTTAACAACCAGAATGGTTTTTTACTTCAGGCGTCTCAGGACGAATTTGAACAAATGGTGCAGAACGTGGACGTTAAGTCCCGCATCATGGAGCAGTACAGTGACTGGAAAGGTGTGCGTTATCGCTTAGGCGGCGACACCAAACGCGGCATTGACTGTTCTGCTTTTGTTCAGCGCACCTTTCGCGAACAGTTTGGTTTAGAGCTGCCGCGTTCCACATCGGAACAGCAGGACAGCGGTAAAGAGATTTCACGCAGTAAGCTGCGTCCGGGTGATTTAGTGCTGTTCCGCGCCGGCTCCACCGGTCGCCATGTCGGCATCTATCTCGGCAACGACAATTTTGTACACGCGTCTACCAGCAGCGGCGTGATGATTTCCAGCCTTAACGACAGTTACTGGAAAAACCGCTACCGCGAAGCGCGTCGGGTACTGGCAAAAAACCCCAGTTAACCCCCTTCCTTCCTGATGTTCTCAGCCAGAGAATCTGAAAACGCTGCCCCGGCAGCGTTTTTTTTCGTCTGCGGTTGCTTAAGCCAAATCCATGGCGGAAAAAGTAATTGTGAATCAAAAATATAACGAGACTTTTCGCGCAGCCTCGTTATATTCTCGTTGCCTTGAACCAGCACAGTTGTATGCGTTTTTATAATAAAAAGGGCAAGATCAGGGGAACCAACTCCATGCCACTGTCGGGGACGTTAAATCGTCATGCCAGCTACTCGCGGCGCATCGCCTGGAGTAGCGTAATTATTGGGGTCGCGTTTTTTATCCTGTTTGTCACCGTCCTGCTCACGCTGACCTGGCAAAAACGCGTCCAGCAACACCAGCAGCTGCTGGCTCACAGCCGTGACGATCTGCAACAGGTGATGTCAACCCTGGTCGAGAGCCTTTATCCACTGCAGCAATACACTCAACTCAGCTGCAACAGCGTCAACCGTGAGCTGACCTCTCGCGCCGCCTTTGCCGGCAACATTCGCGCGATATTACTGGTACGCGACGGCAACGCTTACTGCTCTTCGGCCACCGGCGCATTTCTGCTGGCCGCCAGCGCCATTTCACCCGATTCAGAGCTGGAGCGCGACCGTGACGTCCGCCTGCTGCCCGGCACACCGCTGCAGCCCGCCAAACCAGCGCTGGCGCTATGGCTGAAAAGTCCGGGAGCGAACGAAACCGGCATCCTCGCCACCATGAACCTCAGTATGACGCCTTACCAGCTGCTGGCCTCTTACCATCCCGAAATCACGCGCATGGCGCTGGTGGCAGGCGACAGCGCGCTGCTCAGCGGCACCAGCCAGGTGGTGCGCAGCCGCGATTTGCCGCCCGCCCTCACCGACCTGACGCTTGATGACGGCAGCATGCGCTTTGTGCTTTACGGCAGCACGCTGGCCTCACGCGATTACACGCTGGCGTTGCTGACCGGCCTGCTGCTGGCGCTGCTGGTTGCCGCAATCAGCTGGCTGCTGCTGTCGCTGCATCAGCGACCGGGACGTGAAATCCTGCTTGGCATCCGGCGCGGTCAGTTTCACGTTGAGTATCAGCCGCTGGTAACGGCACACAACGGCAAACCCTATGGCGTTGAAGCGCTGCTGCGCTGGACTCACCCGGTTGAAGGCATGATCCCCCCTGATGTATTTATCAGCCACGCCGAAGCGCAAAACCTGATTATTCCTCTGACCCAACATCTGTTCAGCCTGGTAGCGCGCGACGCGCGTTTTCTCTGTCAGCAACTGCCGCGCGGCACCCGTCTCAGTCTGAATATGTCACCGCAGCATCTGGCATCGGCCAGTTTTCGCCGCGACGTGCAGGCATGGATCGCCAGTATGCCCGCCGATCATTTTAACTATGTATTTGAAATCACCGAGCGCACCATGGTGCGGGAGAAGAACGCCGGCGAAATCTTCGCCTGGCTGCATGAACACAATTTCAAGATTGCCATCGATGATTTTGGCACTGGCCATAGCGCGCTGATCTATCTGGAAAAATATCCGTTCGACTACCTGAAAATCGATCGCGGCTTTGTGCAGAGTATCGGCACCGAAACCGTAACCTCGCCGGTGCTTGACACCGTGTTGCTGCTGGCAAAGAAACTCAACCTGAAAACCGTGGCGGAAGGGGTGGAAACCGGCGACCAGGCGGCCTGGCTGGTTAACCGGGGCGTCACGCATCTGCAGGGGTATCTGTTTAGCCGCCCGCTGCGTCCGGAAAAGCTGATCAGCTACTATCAGAGCCAGGCCAGTTTGGGTTAACGTCACGTACCGCGCATGAAACTGCTACCATACAGTGCGGATTATCACAGGAGAGCGCCCCACTTATGCTGCTTCGTCTTGCCACAGCACTACTGATGTGCAGCGCCATTGCGCCGGTGCACGCGGTCACTATCCATGAAAGCTATGCCTTTGCGAAGCTGGGCGAACCGAAATACGCGGTCAACTTCAGCCATTATGATTACGCCAATCCGGCGGCGCCAAAAGGTGGCAAGATCATCCTCGCCGTGGTGGGCACTTACGACAACTTCAACCGCTATGCGTCGCGCGGCAATCCCGGTATCGGCACTGACACGCTGTACGACGGCCTGTTTACCACCTCAGACGATGAGCCCGGCAGCTACTATCCGCTGATCGCCGAATCAGCACGCTATCCCAGCGATTATCACTGGATGGAGGTGTCGATCAATCCGCACGCGCAGTTTCAGGACGGTACACCGATCACCGCGCAGGATGTCGCCTTCACCTTCGGCAAATTCATGACCGAAGGCGTGCCGCAGTTTCGCGTGGCGTTTCGTGGCGTGCAGGTGAAAGCGCTGAACCGGCTGACGGTGCGCATTGAGATGCCCAAACCAGATAAAGACCTGGTGCTGAGCTGGATCACGCTGCCGGTGCTGCCGGAAAAATTCTGGCAGAACAAAAAATTCAATGAGCCGATTGGCTATCCGCCGCTCGCCAGCGGGCCTTACCGCGTCACTTCGTACAAATCCGGCCAGTTCATCCAGTATAGCCGGGTGAAGAACTACTGGGCGGCCGATCTGCCGGTGAACCGCGGTCGCTTTAATTTTGATACCCTGCGCTACGACTACTATCTTGATGACAACGTGGCTTTTGAAGCGTTTAAGGCCGGTGCCTATGATCTGCGCGAGGAGAGTTCGGCGAAGAAATGGGCCACACAATATCGCGGGCGCAACTTCACCAGCCACGCCATTGTGAAAGCCACCACGCCGAATGACGTCGCTACCGACACGCGCTGGCTGGCGTTCAATAACGAGAAAGCATTGTTTGCCGACCGCCGCGTGCGCGAGGCGCTGACGCTGGCGTTTGATTTTGAGTGGATGAACAAAGCGCTGTTCTACGGCGCTTACAAGCGGACCGACAGCTACTTCCAGAACACCGCTTACGCCGCTAAAGGCTATCCTGACGCCGATCAGCTGGTCCTGCTCGCGCCCTACAAGGCGCAGCTGCCTGCCGAAGTCTTTAACAACGCCTACGCGCCGCCGCACTCTGACGGCAGCGGCTTTGACCGCAACAATCTGCTGCGGGCGATGGCGCTGCTGAAGCAGGCCGGCTGGCAGATCAAAAATCAGCAGCTGGTGAACGTGAAAACCGGCCAGCCGTTTCAGTTTGAACTGTTGCTGCGCAGCGGTTCTCAGAACGACTGGGCGCTGCCGTTCCAGCACAGCCTGGCACGGCTTGGCATTACGATGACGCTGCGCCAGGTGGACAGTTCGCAATATCTGCGCCGGCTGCGCGAAGGCGATTACGACATGATTCCGTCGCTTTATCAGGCGATGCCGTGGCCTTCCACCAGCCTGCAGTATGTCTGGCAGTCGGATTACATCAGCTCCTCGTGGAACACCGCGCGGGTAAAAGATCCGCTGGTCGACCATTTCGTGCAGCAGATCGTGGCGCATCAGGGCGATGAAAAAGCGCTGCTGCCGCTCGGTCAGGCGCTGGATCGCCTGCTGCTGTGGAACGCCTACATGATTCCGATGTGGTACAACGCCGAGCAGCGGCTGGCCTGGTGGGACAAGTTTTCCCATCCGCAGATTAAACCGGCGTTTGCCACCGGGCTGGAAAACTGGTGGTACGATGTGAACAAAGCCGGTCGTTTACCGGCCGATCGACGCTGAGGAGAGCGGTTTGGGTGCTTATTTCCTGCGCAGGCTGTTGCTGATTATTCCCACGCTGTGGGCCATCATCACCCTGAATTTCTTTATCGTACAGATTGCGCCGGGCGGTCCGGTCGATCAGGCGCTGGCCAACATCCAGTTTGGTCATAGCACCGGTCTGCCTGGCAGCGGCGGCAGTGACAGCGGCGCGCGCGGTGCGCTGGTGCGCGACAATCCCGGCGACAGCCAGTACCGCGGCGCACGCGGGCTGGATCCGGAAGTGGTGGCAGAAATAACCCATCGCTACGGCTTCGATAAGCCACTGCTGCAGCGCTATGGCGAAATGCTGTGGAATTACCTGCGTTTTGACTTTGGTGACAGCCTGTTTCGTAACGCCTCGGTGCTGCAGCTGATTAAAGAGAGCCTGCCGGTGTCGATCAGCCTCGGGTTGTGGAGCACGCTGATCATCTATCTGGTGTCGATTCCGCTGGGCATCAAAAAAGCGGTGCGCAACGGCAGCGCGTTTGATATCTGGAGCAGCATCTTTATCATCATCGGCTACTCAATTCCGGCGTTTTTGTTTGCCATCATGCTGATTGTGCTGTTTGCCGGCGGCAGCTATCTCGACTGGTTCCCGCTCCGCGGCCTCACTTCGCCGCAGTTTGACACGCTGCCGTGGTACAGCAAAATCAGCGATTATGTATGGCATATCACCCTGCCGGTGCTGGCTACGGTGATTGGCGGCTTTGCTACCCTGACCATGCTGACGAAAAATTCGTTCCTTGATGAGGTGCGCAAACAGTACGTCGTCACGGCGCGCGCCAAGGGCCTGGATGAGAAGCGCATCCTCTACGGCCACGTGTTCCGCAACGCCATGCTGCTGGTGATCGCCGGGTTTCCCGCCACCTTTATCAGTATGTTTTTCACCAGCTCGGTGCTGATTGAAGTGATGTTCTCACTCAACGGCATGGGGCTGCTCGGCTATGATGCCACCATTCAGCGCGACTATCCGGTGATGTTCGGCACGCTGTATATCTTTACGCTGATTGGCCTGCTGATGAATATTCTCAGCGATCTGACCTATACGCTGGTCGATCCACGCATTGATTTTGAGGGCCGCTGATGCGTTTATCTCCCGTTAACCAGCAGCGCTGGCAGCGCTTTCGTCATAACCGGCGCGGCTACTGGTCGCTGTGGCTGTTTCTGCTCATTTTTGTGCTGTCGCTGGGCGCGGAATTATTAGCCAATGACAAACCGCTGCTGGTGCACTATCAGCAGCGCTGGTACGCACCGCTGCTGTTTAACTACAGCGAGAGCGATTTTGGCGGCCAGTTTGCCACGCCGGCCGATTACCAGGATCCGTGGCTGAAGCAACGTATTGACCAGCAGGGCTGGGCGCTGTGGGCCCCCATCCGCTTCAGCGACAGCACCATTCATTTCGCCACCGACGTGCCCTTCCCGTCACCGCCGTCCGCGCAAAACTGGCTGGGTACCGATGCTAACGGTGGCGATGTACTGGCGCGGTTGCTGTACGGCACGCGCATCTCGCTGCTGTTCGGTTTGCTGTTAACGCTGTTCTCCAGCGTGATTGGCATTGTGGTGGGTGCCCTGCAGGGCTACTTTGGCGGCCGCGTTGACCTCATCGGCCAGCGATTGATTGAAGTGTGGTCCGGCATGCCGACGCTGTTCATGCTGATTCTGCTCTCCAGCGTGATTCAGCCCAATTTCTGGTGGCTGTTACTGCTGACGGTGATCTTCGGCTGGATGAGCCTGGTGAGCGTCGTGCGCGCTGAGTTCCTGCGCACGCGTAACTTTGATTATATCCGCGCCGCGCGCGCGCTGGGCGTGAGCGATAGCCGCATCATGCTGCGCCACATGTTGCCCAACGCCATGGTCGCCACGCTCACCTTTCTGCCGTTTATCCTGTGCGGTTCGATTACTACCTTAACCTCACTGGATTTTCTCGGCTTCGGCCTGCCGGTGGGCTCGCCGTCGCTGGGCGAACTGCTGCTGCAGGGAAAAAACAATTTACAGGCACCGTGGCTTGGCCTTTCCGGCTTCTTCGCCCTCGCCCTGCTGCTGTCACTGCTGATTTTTATCGGCGAAGCGGTACGCGATGCCTTTGATCCGAGCCGGGGGCGCTAAATGAGTTTGTTAACGGTGAATCATCTGGCGGTGGCGTTCGGGCCGCGCCGCGTGGTGGAAGATATCTCGCTGCGCATTGACGCCGGCGAAACGCTGGCGCTGGTGGGCGAATCGGGATCGGGCAAGAGCGTGACGGCGCTGTCGATTATGCGTCTGCTGCCGCAGCCGCCGGTGAGTTATCCGCAGGGCGAGATCCTGTTTGACGGGCGCGATGTGTTACAGGCCAGCGAACGTGAGATGCGCGGGCTGCGCGGCAACCAGATGGCGATGATTTTTCAGGAGCCGATGGTGTCACTCAATCCGCTGCACAGCGTGGAAAAGCAGCTGTATGAAGTGCTGTCGCTGCACCGTGGCATGCGGCGTGAAGCGGCGCGCGCTGAGATTCTCAGCTGCCTCGATCGCGTAGGCATTCGCCAGGCCGCGACGCGCCTGCAGGATTTTCCGCACCAGCTGTCCGGCGGCGAGCGCCAGCGCGTGATGATCGCCATGGCCTTGCTGACCCAGCCCAAACTGCTGATTGCCGATGAGCCCACCACGGCGCTGGACGTCACGGTGCAGGCACAGATTTTACAGCTGCTGCGCGAACTGCAGCGCGAACTGAACATGGGCATGCTGTTCATTACCCACAACCTGAACATTGTGCGTCAGCTGGCCCACAGTGTGACGGTGATGCGCAACGGGCGCGAGGTGGAACACAACCGCTGTGACGCACTGTTTCGCCAGCCACAGCAGCCTTATACCCGCGAGCTGCTGGCCGCCGAGCCGGACGGCGCACCGGTGCCGCTGAACGACGCGCCGCCGCTGTTGCAGGTAACTAATTTGCAGGTGGGTTTCCCGATTCGCCGTGGACTGCTGAAGCGCACCGTGGCGGAAAAAACCGCGCTACACAATCTCAGTTTTACCCTGCGGCGCGGCGAAAGCCTCGGGTTAGTCGGCGAATCCGGGTCAGGCAAAAGCACCACCGGCCTGGCGCTGCTGCGCCTGATTGCTGCGCGCGGCGAGATCTGGTTCGACGGACAGCCGCTGCATCGGCTGAGCGCGAAGCAGCTACTGCCGCTGCGCCAGCGCATTCAGGTGGTGTTTCAGGATCCCAACTCTTCACTCAATCCGCGCATGACGGTACAGCAGGTGATTGCCGAAGGGCTGGCGGTGCACCAGCCGCAGCTCAGCGCTGCCGAACAGGAAGCCAGAGTCATTGCGGTGATGGAAGAGGTTGGCCTGGAGGCAGCGAGCCGCAGCCGCTACCCGGCGGAATTCTCTGGCGGTCAGCGCCAGCGTATCGCCATTGCCCGCGCGCTGATCCTGCAGCCGCAGCTAATCGTGCTGGATGAACCCACCTCGTCGCTGGACCGCTCGGTGCAAAAGCAGATCCTCACCCTGCTGCGCCGTTTACAGCAGCAGCATCAGCTGGCGTATCTGTTTATCAGTCACGATTTGCAGGTGGTGCGCGCGCTGTGTCATCAGCTGGTGGTGTTGCGCCAGGGTGAAGTGGTGGAACAGGGTGAATGCGAAGCGCTGTTCAACGCGCCTGCAGCAGAGTATACGCGTCAGCTGCTGGCCTCCGCGCAGGGCGAGATCGGGCCTCAGTGACCGTCAAAGGTTTCGGCGATCGCCACGCCCTGATTTTTTAGACAGCAGTTAGTGGCGCTCTCGTCGCCGCGCTGAATCAGCAAACACGGCTGCCCTTCACATTCGGCAATTTTGCACTCGACCTGAATCTGCGCCAGCGTTTCCTGTAGCTGCTGCAGGATCTCCAGCGCCGGATGGCCATCATGGCTCAGCAGGCGCAGCGCGACCAGATCCCCGTCATGCGCGCCGTTCGCTGCTTCCTGGCGTTCAATGGCGCCGGCATGTTCCAGCGACCAGCGGTAAAGTTGTGGTAAACGATGCACAACCGAGAGTTGCAGCATAGTGTTTCGGTTCCCAGAGACAGTAACGTTATTCACAACGGACGGCTTCATCGCGGTGAATCCCCACCTGGCAAGCTCAGCATACGGACGTCAAGGATAGCCTTCTCGTTTTAAGCACAAAGCGTGATGCAACTTTATTATTTGCGAGCTTTCTCGCATTTATGCCTATGTTTACCGCGTTACGCGGCGCTTAACAATCATTTTAGACGCAATGTCGTTACTTTTTTATCAATTAATTTTCACAATATGGAAACATTAGGCAGGACGATAGCGCGGAGAGAGACAAATCAGGGAGAGGAATGAACGGCGGGCCCCTGCGGGTACCCGCCAGAGTTATGCTGCGTGGCGCGGACGGGCGGCGTAGCTGAACAGCACGATTGAGACGGTAGCGCACAGCGCGATGGTGGCGACCATCGGCCAGGCGCTGTTGACACTGACCAGCGACAGTAGCGCGCCAACCAGCGCACCGACGCCAAAGCGCAGCGTACCGGCCAGCGAGGATGCGGTGCCGGCCATATGGGGAAATTCGTCAAGGATCACCGCCATCGCATTGGAGGAGACGGTCGATACGCAGCCAATAAACATTGCCACGCCAAACACCAGCGGCAGGAAACCGAGGTTAAGCGCGCTGACAATCAGCAGCCAGATGCCCATGGCAAACTGAATCAGCAGACCGAGGCGGAACATCGCCAGCGGTCCGAAACGGCGCACCGCGCGGCTGTTAATCAGCGTCATGACAAACAGAAACACCACGTTGAGGCCAAAGTAGTAGCCGAAATTCTGCGGCGACACATGGTTCACTTCAATGTAAACAAACGGCCCGGCGTTAAGAAAGGTAAACAGCCCGGCAAACGAGAAGCCGCTTGCCAGCATATAGCTGAAGGCGCGTTTGTGCCGCACCAGCGCGACAAAATTGCTCAGCGTGGTGCGCAGGTGAAAACGCTGCCGCTGCTCGGGCTTAAGCGTTTCGCGGATCTGCGTTACCACCAGCACGGTGGTAATCAGTGCGGCCAATGCCAGCGTCCAGAAGATGGCGTGCCAGTTCCACAGCAGCAGCAGCCAGCCGCCGATGATCGGGGCCAGCAGCGGCGCAATGGTGGTGATCAGCATGACAAACGACATCATGCGCGAGAAATCTTCTTTCGAATAACTGTCGCGCATCAGGGCGTTAATCACCACGCTGGCCGCGGCGGCGGAGAGCCCGTGCAGGAAACGCATCAGAATCAGCTGGTCAATGGATTGCGACAGCGCACAGGCTGCCGCCGCGCAGGCGAAAATCAGCGTGCCAAGCACAATCACCGGTTTACGTCCGTAGCTGTCGGCCAGCGGGCCATACACCAGCTGACCAATGGCGAAGCCGAGGATGTAGAGATTCAGCGTCATCTGTACGCTGCCGGCCGACACCGCGAATTCACGGGCGATTTGCGGCATTGCCGGCAGATACATATCAATGGAGAGCGGCATCAGCATCGCCAGCAATCCCAGAATCACCACTAATCCCACCGGTGAATTTTTTTCCTTACGCACCACTGTCTCCCGCTATTTGCGCTGTTTCAGTTCGTCCGGCAGGCCGATGCTGTTGATTTCCGCCTCGGTCAGTTCACGGTATTCGCCTTCACCGAGCTCGTCATCCAGCACAATCTCACCGATGCTTTCGCGATGCAGCGCCGTGACGTGGTTGCCCATCGCCGCAAACATACGTTTCACCTGGTGATAGCGCCCTTCACTGAGGGTGAGGCGCGCGGCTTTCTCATCGAGGATTTCCAGCTGCGCCGGTTTGGTCAGATCTTTCTCGTTGTGCAGCTGAATGCCGGCAGCAAATTTTTCGATCAGCCCCGCATCAAGCGGCTGCTCCAGTTCCACCAGGTAGGTTTTCTCCAGGTGATGGCGCGGAGAGGTAATGCGATGCGACCACTGACCATCATCGGTCAGCAGCACCAGCCCGGTGGTATCAATATCCAGCCGCCCTGCCGCGTGCAGTTTGAACGCCGCCGGCTCCTCAATGAAATAGAGAATGGTGGGATGATCCGGATCGTCGGTGGAGCAGACATAGCCCTGCGGTTTATTCAGCATGAAATAGCGCGGGCCCTGCTGCACCGTCAGCGGATTGCCGTCGTACTCTACGGCATCGTCCGGCAGGACTTTATACGCGGTGTCGCGCACCACTTCGCCATTGATGGTGATCTTTCTGCCACGTATTTCACGGCCGGCGATGGCACGGCTAACTTCCAGTTGCTGAGATATGAATTTGTCGAGTCGCATGAATTCGCTTTTTTGCCTGTTACTGCGGAGGGGAACTGAAACGGCGTTTGCCCGGTAAATCATTTACAGCGTAGCGCGGCGGCCACGGCATAATTGAGAGCAGGGTTAACCGTTGAAAAAGTGTGGGCAGTATAGCCTGAACCTTCGCCTGCTAATAGTGCCGATCCTGCGTTTCAGCCACTTTCATGGCATAATGCGCGTCCGTTCCAGAAAAAGCCGGTTCCCATGTCGTTTACCCTGCGCCCCTATCAGCAAGAAGCCGTTGATGCCACCGTTGCCCATTTTCGCCGCCACGCCACGCCAGCGGTGATTGTGCTGCCGACCGGCGCCGGCAAAAGCCTGGTGATCGCCGAACTGGCGCGGCTGGCGCGCGGTCGCGTGCTGGTGCTGGCTCACGTCAAAGAACTGGTGGAGCAGAACCACAGTAAATATCAGGCGTATGGCCTGCAGGCGGACATCTTCGCCGCGGGCCTGCAGCGCAAGCAGAGCGACGGTAAAGTGGTGTTCGGCAGCGTGCAATCGGTGGCGCGCAATCTGGCCAGTTTTGACAGCGCCTTTTCGCTGGTGATTGTCGATGAGTGCCATCGCATCAGCGACAACGAGGAGAGCCAGTATCAGCAGCTGTTCGCCCATCTGCGCCAGCACAATCCGCAGCTGCGTCTGCTGGGGCTGACCGCCACGCCATTCCGCCTGGGCAAAGGCTGGATTTACCAGTACCACTATCACGGCATGGTGCGCGGCGATGATAATGCGCTGTTCCGCGACTGCATCTACGAATTGCCGCTGCGCTATATGATCAAACATGGCTTTCTGGTGCCACCTGAGCGGCTGGATATGCCGGTGGTGCAGTACGATTTCAGTCGGCTGATCCCGCAGAATAATGGCCTGTTCAGTGAGGCCGATCTTAACCGTGAACTGAAACAGCAGCAGCGCGTCACGCCGCAGATCATGCGACAGATCATCGAGTTCGCTGAGACGCGCCGCGGCGTGATGGTGTTTGCCGCGACCGTTGAACACGCGCGGGAAATTCTCAGCCTGCTGCCGGAAAACAGTGCGCTGGTGTCGGCGGAAACCCCGGTGAAAGAGCGTGACCGGCTGATTCAGCAGTTCAAAGCGCAGCAGCTTAAGTTTCTGGTTAACGTGGCGGTGCTGACCACCGGCTTTGACGCGCCGCACGTCGATTTGATCGCCATTCTGCGCCCGACCGAATCGGTCAGCCTGTATCAGCAAATTGTCGGTCGCGGATTGCGGCTGGCACCGGGCAAAACCGACTGCCTGATCCTTGATTACGCCGGAAACCCGCACGATCTCTTTACGCCCGAAGTCGGCGCACCGAAAGGCGCCAGCGATAACCAGCCGGTGCAGGTGTTTTGTCCGGCCTGCGGCTTTGCCAACACCTTCTGGGGCAAGGCGACCGAAGATGGCCACGTCATTGAGCACTTTGGCCGCCGCTGTCAGGGCGTGATCGACGATGACGAGGGCAATCGCGCGCAGTGCGACTACCGTTTCCGCTTTAAAAGCTGCCCGGACTGCGGTACAGAAAATGATATCGCCGCGCGCCGCTGCCAGCAGTGCGATAAGGTGCTGGTCGACCCCGATGATATGCTGAAAGCGGCGCTGAAGCTGAAAGACGCGCGCGTACTGCGCTGCAGTGGTATGACGCTGGCGCACGGACGCGATGATAAAGGCGAGTGGCTGCAAGCCACCTATTATGATGAGGATGGCACCAGCGTCAGCGAGCGCTTTCGCCTGCGCACTGCGGCGCAGCGCACCGCCTTTGAGCAGCTGTTTATGCGGCCGCATCAGCGTGCGCCCGGCGTGGAGCTCGGCTGGCAGACCGCCGCTGATGTGGTGGCGTTACAGCCGCTGCTGCGCCATCCCGATTTTGTGGTGGCGCGCGCCAAAGGCCACTTCTGGCAGGTGCGGGAAAAAATGTTCGATTATCAGGGACGCTATCGCCGCGCCAACGAGCTGCGCTAAGCGGCGGAATCATTTGCCCCGCTGTGGCAATCCGGCTATAATGCCGCCCGCTTTTGCATCCGTAAAAGCGTATTGAATAACCGTCCTGTTGCTGGGTCGCCTGTAGCAGGAACTATAGAAGAGATCTTAAGATGTTCACTATTAATGCAGAAGTACGTAAAGAGCAGGGTAAGGGTGCGAGCCGCCGCCTGCGCGCAGCGAACAAATTCCCGGCCATCATCTATGGCGGTAAAGACGCTGCGGTTTCTATCGAACTGGACCACGACGCTGTGATGAACATGCAGGCTAAGCCTGAGTTCTACAGCGACGTGCTGACTCTGGTTGTTGACGGTAAAGAAACCAAAGTTAAAGTTCAGGCTGTTCAGCGTCACCCGTTCAAGCCAAAACTGCACCACATCGACTTCGTTCGCGCTTAATCGCTAACGGGTTGACGAAAAAACGCCGCATCTGCGGCGTTTTTTTATGGCGCAAATCCGGCGATCACTGGCCGCCGGTACGACGCTGCAGCTGATCGCGCAGATTCGGCGGCGTGCCTTTGATGGTCAGCGTATCGGTGGCCGGATCCCAGAAAATGCGCTCGCCCAGCAGCATGGCATCAAAGTTAAGCGTTAATCCCCCGCCGCTACCGGCAAATTTCGTCAGCTGACGCAGGGTGCTGCGGTCGGCCGGGAAATGCTCTTCCAGCTCATAACCCTGCTCCTGGGTAAACGCCTGAAAGGTTTTTTCGCCCAGCGGCGGCAGCTCGCTGGAGAGATCTTCCAGCGCAATCTCCTCGCCCGCCTGCAGCTGTTCATTGCAGTAGCTGTAGACCTGCTGGCGATAGTTCTGGCGCTCATTTTTATCCAGGCTGGACTCGGCACAGTAATCATCTACCGCCTGCAGCAGCCCGCGGTTCTGTGCTTTGGTATCCAGACCGACGCTGGCGCCGAGGAAATCCATGAAGAAATCGGCCACTTTGCGCCCCACGCGTCCGCGCAGGAAGGTCAGGTAGCGCGTGGATTCCGGGTTGGTTTCCCACTCGGTGAGATCGATACGCGCCACGATATCGGCATGGTTGATATCCAGATAGTGCGTGCTGCTGATGTCGAGCTGCTCATTAACGCGCATGCTCGACTGGCTGTTCAGCACCGCCACCAGCAGATACTCCACCGCCAGATAGCGATAGTGCAGAAACAGCACCACGCCGCCTTCGGCGAACGGGTATTTGCTCAGCTCGTCGCGCAGGCGTCCGGTAGCCGCACGGCTGAACGCCAGGAAGTCATCCTGCCCTTTACGGCAGTTGCGCAGCGCTTCCGCCAGCTCGCTGTCTTCATTAAACAGGCCGTAAGCCTTGCTTTTGGCGCTATAGACGCGGTGTA
Source organism: Pantoea sp. SGAir0184 (assembly GCF_043544755.1). Lineage (NCBI taxonomy): Bacteria > Pseudomonadati > Pseudomonadota > Gammaproteobacteria > Enterobacterales > Erwiniaceae > Pantoea > Pantoea sp. SGAir0184. The sequence continues at coordinate 1,527,221 of NZ_CP028050.1, read as the reverse complement.
ACTCTTCCGCCATCTCTTCTACCGCCTGCGTGGCAGGTAACAGAGTATCGCGCAGCACCAGTTCCAGCTGGTTTTCATCACGTTTGACTAACTGATGCAGGGCAATCTGGTCGATATCCAGACTCATGGTAGACTCTCCTTTTGGCTCAGGCGCGTATTCAAACACCGCCCGCAGCCGCTTTCAACTGCGCGCACAAACTGATCGTTCTGCTTGCGATAAAATTGCGGAAAAAAGTGCGTTGTTACGGTAATATACCGCGTTTTCACACTTGATTAGTCGACGATATGCCACAATCATCCCGTTACAGCGACGCGCGCGTCGAACAGCTTCTCGCGCAGCTGGCGCAGGTTCTTGAAAAAGACAAAGCGCCAACCGATCTTTCCCTGATGGTGTTGGGGAACATGGTGACCAATTTGATCAACACCGACATCGCACCGGCCCAGCGCCGCAGCCTCGCCCGCTCGTTTGCGGAAGCGCTGCAGTCTTCCGTGCGCGATGACAACGCCCACTAAATTGCAGATTTGACCTCATAAATATGGTAACCAACCGGCAGCGCTACCGTGAAAAAGTCTCCCAGATGATCAGCTGGGGGCACTGGTTTGCCCTGTTTAATATTCTGTTTGCGCTTATTTTAGGCAGCCGCTACCTGTTGGTCGCCGACTGGCCCTCTTCCCTCGCCGGCCGTATTTATGCGTTTACCAGCTGGATTGGCCATTTCAGCTTTATCGTGTTTGCCGCTTATCTGCTGATTATCTTCCCGCTGACGTTTGTCGCCATGTCGCAGCGGTTGCTGCGCGTGCTCTCCGCCGTGGTCGCCACGGCCGGGCTGACGCTGATTATGGTCGACAGCGCGGTGTTCAACCGTTTCCATCTGCACCTCAATCCGGTGGTGTGGGAACTGGTGGTCAACCCCGATCAAAGCGAGATGGCGCGCGACTGGCAGCTGATGTTTATCAGCGTACCGCTGATTTTCCTCGTTGAGATGCTATTTGCCACCTGGAGCTGGCAAAAGCTGCGCAGCCTTAACCGGCGTTCGTTTGGCAAGCCGCTGGCCGCGCTGTTTATCAGCGCCTTCTTTGCCAGTCATCTGCTGTATATCTGGGCCGACGCCAACTTCTACCGGCCGATTACCATGCAGCGTGCCAACCTGCCGCTCTCCTATCCGATGACCGCACGGCGCTTTCTGGAGCGACACGGCCTGCTGGATGCGCAGGAGTATCAGCGCCGTCTGGTGCAACAGGGCGATCCGGAAGCGCTGTCGGTGCAGTATCCGCTCAGCGATATTACGTTCCGCGATGGCGGAACGCGCCACAACCTGCTGATTCTGACGGTGGACGGACTGAACAATGCCACGGTGGATAAAGCGCTGCCGTCGCTCAATCAGTTCGCCAGTGAAAATGTGCGCTTTACCCAGCATTACAGCGCCGGACTGCAGCCGGAAAAAGGCCTGTTCGGCCTGTTCTATGGTATCTCCTCCAGCTACATGGACGGCGTGCTGGCGGCGCGCATGCCCTCTGCCCTGCTCGGCGCGCTGAACAGCCAGGGTTATCAGTTCGGCCTGTTCTCTTCCGATGGCTTTAGCCAGCCGCTGTACCGTCAGGCGCTGCTGGCGGATTACAGCCTGCCGCAGGCTGATACCCAGCCCAACAGCACCACGGTGACGCAGTGGCAGAACTGGCTCAATGGTCAGAAAGGCGGCGCGCCCTGGTTCTCATGGATCGCGCTCAACGGCGTGACGGTAACCGGCGACAGCACCAAAGCGCGCCAGCGCAGCTATATGCGCCAGGCGACAGGCGTGGATGAACAAATCGCAACGGTGCTGCATACGCTGCAGCAGAATGATGCGCTGAAGAATACCGTGGTGGTGATCACGGCGCAGCGCGCCATTACCTTCGACAACAGCGATAATCCGGGCAACCGCGCGACGCTGCAGGTGCCGCTGGTGGTGCACTGGCCGAATACCCCGGCGCAGAGCATCGATCGCCTGACAGATCAGCAGGATGTGATGACCACGCTGATGCAGCGCCTGCTGCACGTGCGCACTAATCCGGTTAACTATTCACAGGGTGAAGATCTGTTTGCCGCGCAGCGCAGCCATAACTGGGTCGCCAGCAGTGAAGATGGCAAACTGGTGGTGACCACGCCAACGGTGACGCTGGTGCTCAGCAACAACGGTAACTACAGCGCGTACGATGCCCAGGGCAAAGAGCTGAAAGATCATAAACCTCAGCTGGCGCTACTGTTGCAGGTGCTGACGGAAGAGAAACGGTTCACGGCAAACTGATTAATTATGAGGCAGTTAAGCTGCCGGCATATTGCAATCGCCAACGGAACCAGTAGTATAACCCTCCACGTTCGGCACGTAGCGCAGCCTGGTAGCGCACTGTCATGGGGTGTCAGGGGTCGGAGGTTCAAATCCTCTCGTGCCGACCAAAATCCCAAACAAAAGCAGCCTTTATGGCTGCTTTTTTATTTTCTGCTGTAAAATCGCGGCGTTAAGCACAGCGCGGTAATAAATCCTAACGCTTTCCTTCATTGCATAATGACCAATCCTTTCCAGGCTTAAACGGTTAATCACCAATGCAAGGAGGAAACATGCTTGATGAATATAAACGCTGCGTGGAGGCTTGTTATCTGTGCGCAGCCGCGTGCGACCACTGCGCAACATCCTGTCTGGATGAGGAAAATGTGGAGATGATGCGCGAATGCATCAGGCTGGATATGCAGTGCGCCAATACCTGTCGCCTCACGGCGCAGTTCATGGCGCTAAACAGTGCATCGGTGCAGCAGCTCTGTCAGTTCTGCGCCGACATCTGCCAGCAGTGCGCGCAGGCGTGCCAGCAGCATCAACACCAGCACTGCCAGCAATGCGCTCAGGCCTGTCAGCGCTGTGCAGAAGAGTGCCGTAAAATGGCGGCATGATGCCAGCAGGATTGAGATTCGCTGCGGCGAGTCTCAATCGTTAACGCTGAGTGAAACCTCTGCCTCGCAGGGTTGCACCAGAATCAGTGGGCATTTCTTCACCTTACACGCCTGCGAATAAGCCAGCTCGCACACTTCGCAGATATCGCGTACGTCCGACTCATATTCATACTCCATGAAGTAGCGAAACGTACCGCTGCGCGTGTCACTGCGCCAGAAGCGTTGCGGTTCCAGTATTTCATCCAGCTGCCTGAAGGTCAGGGCTGAGGGGTTGTGAAAACCCACTCTTACACGATATTTAGTCATGCCCTGATAATTATCGAGTTTCCGCTGCGTTGCCAGCCGGAAACAATTCTCGCTGGGATAGGGAAAATCTTTGCTGTGGATAACGCATCGGGTGCCGCAACCAAACGCGCGACGATCGCGGCACAGATGAACGGCTAAACCGTCAGCGTTTGATTTTTAAATCATCATCCCAGCGGTCTGCCGCCGCGTGCGCGGGATCGTGATCCTGCAGCAAAAACTCGCCGTTTTGCTGGGCGATCTGCTCACCGGTATCCGTAATCGCGTTTTGAATAAACACCTTTGCCTGCGCGCCATTCACAAAGGTGAGCTGATGGAAGGCGGTTTTGTTACCCCAGTCTTTTGACGGCGTTGAAATATAGCGGATGGTGTAACTCTGGTCCTCAACGCTGCCCTGCATCACGTAGAGGCCATAATGATTTTCGCCCTGCGACAGGATTTTATACACCCCGTTGCTGTAGTAATAAATCACCGCATCCGGGAACGGCTTTTCATCATAGAGTTTGCGGTAGTGCAGTTTATGCACAAAGGTGGGTTTGCCGGGCACCATTTCAATATTGCCCTGCGCATTCTGGAAGCTGAGATCTGCTGCCTGTGCAGCGCCTACGCTCATGCAACCCAGTAACATTATGCCAGCCAGTTTTTGCATCGTTCGCTCCTTAGCCTCTTCGTCAGCCACCAGCATGTTACGCCCATGCTTTACCCCGGTTAAACGAAGCGGCTATTGATGTGTGATGGGCTTCATAATACAGCCATCACCGAGAGGATAGAGATGGAAAATGACCGCGCCATTACCGCGCCAGACGCGGCTATTCGTCACCTCTGCGACAGGCCCTGACCTTACTGTTCAGGGTGCAAAATCCTGCAGCATAATCTCGCATCACACTTCATTCATGCTGCGAAACAGGTACTTAACTGAAGTCAGCAAAGCCAACCGGGATCACGTTTTTACTGATTTGTGACAGCAATTCATTAAAGTGAAACAAAAATGTCACAGATTTCCCCTACCCTAAAGCTCCCGTTTATTTGATGGAATCTCGTTATGGTCATCAAAGCAAAAAACCTGCAGGATGCGGAAGAACTCCTGCACTCAGGCATCAGCAAAGTGGAGCTGGCGTATGATATTGGCAGCGATGATTTCTTCCGCCTGGCGAGCCACTGGTGTGACCGTGGTGCACGCATTACCAAAGGCCACCACCATTTTGTGGTGCAGATGAAGAGCTTCGCTATCCCGCCAAATCGCTAACCCGCCGCAGCCTTTTCGGCTTGCTCTGCCCGCGGCTGACTGGTAAAACACGCTTTTCCATCAGCCGTTACTCGTTATGTTCTCAGCCGAAACGCCCCTGCCGCTGCCCGCTTGTGGTTTTATCACCGCCGCTGGCCACACCGCTGAATCGCTGTCGCTGGCGTGGTGCCGCTTTGATCGGCAACAGTGGCACGCCGCTTTACCTGCGCAGTGGCAACTGCCGCTGCCGTCCGCGCTACAGCAGGCAGCCAGCAAACGCAAAATTGAATATCTCGCCAGCCGCTGGCTGGTGCGGCAACAGCTGGCGCAGCTGGGAATCTCTGATTTTGTGCTGCACAACGCGCCGGATCGCTCACCGTGCTGGCCGGCAGGCATTCGTGCTTCACTGTCGCACAGCCATGACTGCGTGGTGATGGCCGCGACGCGCGAGGCATTGTATGTGGGTATTGATGTTGAGCAGGTGATGGCAGAGGAAACCGCGCAGGACACGGCGGAACTGCTGATGAACGCGCAGGAGCGCGCGCTGCTCGAGGGCCAGCCGCTGCCCTTTGCGCAGGCGGCAACGCTGCTGTTTTCGCTGAAAGAGAGTCTTTATAAGGCGCTATGGCCGCGGCTGCATCAGCCCATGGCGTTTCATCAGGCTGCGCTGATAGATCTCGACCTGCCGCAGCAGCGCGCGCGGCTGCAGCTGTGTCAGGATTTCAGCGCGGAATTTACCCGCAGCACCGTGCTGGACGCACGCTTCTGGCTGCATCCGGCGCGCGTGGTCACACTGCTCACTCACCCGGCCTGCACGCAATAAAAAACCGGCGCGGAATGAGCCCGGGCCGGTGACAACACAAGACGACAGAAGTGTTCCAGGGAGGCAGAGACGAGGATCTCTGCTGCCATTCACTGTATCCCGCTGACAACGTCCTGCCCAATAAGGGTTTTTGCTAAGCTTTGCCGCCAGCCGTCAATGGCCGGTATCGGTGCGTTTGACAGCGTCCAGCGTGGCCATTTCGCGCTCGCGGCCAGTCAGCTCGCTTAACTGCCCATCGCGCATTTCCAGCAGCCGATCGGCATGAATAAAGTAGTGATCGTCATGGCTGATGGCGAACACGGTTTTGCCGGACGCCTGAAGCCACGGCAGCAGCTCGCGGTAGAAGATGCGGCGGAAGTGCGGGTCCTGATCGGCCGCCCACTCATCGAGCAGCAGGATATCGCGCTCCTCCGCCGCCGCCAGCAGCAGAGCAAGGCGCTTGCTCTGCCCTTTCGACAGCTGCAGGTTGAGTACCCGGTTGCCTTCCAGCTTGAGCTTGTCCTGCATTTTCAGCCGTTCCAGCCACTGCTGCACCAGCGCCGGATTAGCCGGCTCACCACCGCGACGAATCAAACGGTCAAACAGGTGCACGTCAGTGAATACCGCCGAAAAGTGCTGGCGATAAGCATCAAGGTTATGCCAATCCACCTCTTTACCGTCCAGCAGCAGGTGGCCTGAATGCGGCTGATACAGCCCGGTCAGCAGCATCGCCAGCGTGGATTTACCGCTGCCGTTACCGCCAATCAGAAACACCAGTTCACCGCGGCGCAGCGTCAGGTTGATCGGCCCGACGGCAAAACCGTGCTCGCCATAATGGAAACAGACGTCGCGCAGCTCCAGCGTCTGCCAGTCGCTCACCGTCGGCAGCGCGTTGAATCCGGCGCTATAAGGGGCCAGATCGAAGGTATTAATTTTCCGCAATGCCACCTGTGCGCTGAGCAGCGTCGGCAGCGCGCCTACTGCCGCCAGCAGCGGCGTGCGCAGGAACAGCAGCGTCAGCGAATAGGTCGCGGCGACAGCGGTATTGGCCCAGCCGAGACCGTTGGCCATGAAGAACACAATACCAATCGCGCCGAGCATCATAATGTTCGACCAGTTCACGGCGCTGAGATGGAAGGTATCGGCGCGCACAATGTGACGACGATAATCCGTGGCATTTTCCTGATACACGGTGTCGTAAATCAGTTGGGCGCGCTCGCGGTTAAGCTGCAGCTCTTTGCGCCCTTCAATGATGGTCTGAAAATCGCGGTACAGCTCGTCCTCGATGTCGCGCAGCTTCGCCATGTGCTGATAGACGCGCGACACCAGCAGCCAGCCGCCGATCAGCGTCACCACCAGCCACAGCGTGGTGATCAACAGCATTTGCGGTGACAGCCACGCCAGATAGATCGCGGAACCCAGCGTAATAATGATGCCCTGAATCAGCTCCGGCAGGCGCACAAACGCGATAGTGATGGCACGCACGTCGCTGGTCAGGCCGGCCAGCAGCTGAGCGTTACCAATCTGCTCAATGCGTTCAACCCGGGTATCCAGAATACGTTTGATAAACTCACCGCGCAGCCGCCAGACAAAATGGTGGCCGAGCTGAGTCAGCGCCAGCTGCGATGCCAGCGTCACCGCCATCAGCAGAAACAGCTGGGCGAGAAAGCCCGGCAGCACGGTGAGCGAGGTATTAACTGCCACGATCAGTTCATTATTGATGTAGGCGATCAGCCCGATACCCAGCGCGGCGCTGAGCAGCGTCAGCACAATCACGCCGATAAACGGCCAGCGGTACTGGCGAAAAACAACCTGAAGCAATGCCATTAAAAATTATCCAGAGGTCAACCAGGCAGCCTGCAGTTTAATGGCGCCTCGGGTGAAGGCAAGAATAATTCTCATCCGTTTTACGGTTACTGGGCGCGGCGGAATGTCAGGTTGTAACGGAACGCGCCAGCCTGCGGATGGATGCCCGCTTTTAGCGGCAAAATGCCGTGATAGCGCAGGCGCGACGGACCGCCCCACACCACGATATCGCCGTGCTCCAGCAGCACGCGCTGCGTTGCATCGCCACGCTCGAAACCGCCAAACTGAAAAACGGCCGGCAGGCCAAGCGACACCGAGACAATCGGCTGGCGTAAGACTTTCTCATCCTTATCCTGATGCAGCGTCAGTTTGGCACCGGGCTCATAGCGATTAATCAGGCAGGCATCCGGATTGAAACCGGCAAAGCCGGCCTCCTGCGCGGTCTGCTGCGCCAGCGTGCGGAACAGCGCGGGCATCGGCGGCCATTTACGGCCGCTGCTGACATCCTGTTCGGTGTACTGGTAACCGCGCGAATCGGTCGACCAGCCAAAATCACCGCAGTTGGTCATGGCGACTGACATGCGATGTCCACCCGGCGTGATGCGATGGGCAAACGGGTTAAGGGCCGCGACGTCATGAATCGCCGCCAGCAGCGCATCGGCCTGCTCGCGCGCCCGGCGACGCAGAATCACCGCGCCCTCAGCCAGCGGTTCCTGCCATGGCGCGTCTTCACTAAATAGATCCAGCACAGTTACCTCCTGTCAGGTCAGGGCTGATCGATAAGAAACGATTTGAACTGTGGCGACATCCAGTGGCTGAAGCCGTCGCCCTGCTTCGTAATCAGATACACCGCCAGATGCTGTTTCAGCGCCAGCGCTTTGGCACGCTCGGTGCCGAGCACCATCAGCCCGGTGTCCCAGCCGTCGGCTTCCAGCGCGGTGGTGGCTATCACCGTGGCTGAGACCAGCCGGTGATCGATGGGTCGGCCGCTGGCCGGATCGATCACGTGCGAGATGCGTTTGCCATCCAGTTCATAATAGTTGCGATAGCTGCCGGAGGTGCTGATTCCGTGCCCCTGCAGATCAACGCGTGCCTCCACGGCGTTCTCGCGATCGGTCGGTTTCTGGATGGCTACCCGCCACGGCTGCTGGCTGGCATTCAGGCCGCGACTCAGCACCGCCCCGCCCACCGACACCAGATAATTAGTGATGCCCTGCTGCTCCATCAGCCGCGCCAGGTGATCGGTGGCGTAGCCTTCGCCCATGGTGGAGAGATCGACATACAGGCCAGGCAGATCTTTCTGCAGCCACTGGCCGTTGACCGTTTCAATCACGCGCAGGTGCTGCAGGCCGGTCTGCGCTTTGGCGGCGGCGATGGCGGCATCCGATGGTGTGTGCGCCGGCTGCTGCGCCGGGCCAAAGCCCCACAGATTCACCAGCGGCCCGACGGTAATGTCCATCGCGCCGCCGGTCAGCTGGCCAATACGCAGCGCGCGGGTGACGATATCGGCCATATCGGCACTGACCGGCTGGGGATCCTGTCCCTGATACTGGTTGAAGCGCGACAGCACCGAGTCCTTTTTCCAGGTAGAGAGTTCGCCATCGTCGCGATCGAGCTGCTGCTGAATTGCCTGCTGCAGCGCGGCCTTACGCTGAGCATCCACGCCCGCCAGACTCACGCGCCACACCGTTCCCATGGTTTTGCCTTCCAGCACCAGCGCCTGCTGCGCCGTTTTTTGCTCGCACCCGCTCAGCAGCAGTGCTACCATGCCTGTCAGCAGAATGTTCTGAAAATTCATCAATTCCTCGTCTGTAACTCATTACTACAGCCTATTACAAAGCATAACTCGCTTGTAAAACCGTCTAAAGCTGCTTGAAGTTGATCGCTGGCTGGCACAGCATACTGCGTTCCTGCACGAGAATCCTTACAGGAGCGACAGATGATTTATATGATTCTTGCTATTACCGCCGGGTTATTTGCTTACGGAAGCTTCCGTTGCTGGCAGCACTATCGCCACCGCCTGATTCAGCACTATCCGTCGCGCCGACGTTAAGGCATTGCACCAGCGTCGTGCATCCTGCACCGCTTCAGCGCTGGCGCAGTGTAACAAAGCGGCCGCGGGGTGCGTGGCGCTGAGAGCGGTGGCATGGCATGAATTGTGCAGCGTTGATGGTGGGTTGAACATCAGCGAGGTGCAAGATGAGTAAGGCAACAGAACAACAGGATAAATGGCAGCGCTGGCTGAGCTTTTCCGCCTTTACGCTGGCGGGCGTGGCGCTGGAAGGCAGCCTGCCGCCTGCCACCACATCCCCGCAGCAGGCGGCAAAGGCCAGACGCTGGCGCAACGCGCCGTAAATTACAGACCCAGCTCGCTCAGGCCCGGATGATCGTCCGGGCGTCTGCCAGCCGGCCAGTGAAACAGCCGCGCTTCAGCGCTAATCGGCAAATCGTTGATGCAGGCGAAGCGCTGAATCATCAGACCATCGGCACCAAAGTGCCAGTTTTCATTGCCGTAGCTGCGGAACCAGTTGCCGCTGTCATCGCGCCACTCATAGGCAAAACGCACCGCCAGCTTATCGTGGTGCCACGCCCATAACTCTTTAATCAACCGATAATCCAGCTCGCGGGCCCATTTGCGCTGCAGAAAGGTCACGACGTCCGCGCGACCGTTAACGAATTCGCTGCGATTGCGCCAGCGGGTATCTTCACTGTAAACCTGCGACACGCGCTGCGGATCGCAGCTGTTCCAGGCATCTTCCGCCATACGCACTTTTTCTAAGGCACTTTGATGATCGAACGGGGGGATGAGCATTTTTATCTCCTGATGATGTAGACAGATCTGTCTACTTGATTCATCCTGCCGTATGTAGACAATTCTGTCTACCCCCGTAAACAGGAATTTTTTCTTATGCTCGCACCCCTGCTGTTTGATGCCAGCGCCAGCGCGCGTGACCGCATCCTGCTCAGCGCGCAACAGTTGTTTTATGCGCAAGGCATCCGTGCTACCGGCATCGATAAAGTGATTGCCGCGGCTGGCGTGACCAAAGTGACCTTCTACCGCCACTTTCCGGCCAAAAATGACTTAATTCTGGCGTTTCTGCAGCAGCGCCATCAGCGCTGGATGAGCGGCTTTCGCAGCGCGCTGGCGCAGCAGCCTGCCATCAACGTGGCGCTGCCGGCGGCGTTACTGAGCTGGTTTCAGGAGGAGGATTTTCGCGGCTGTGCGTTTATTAATAGCGCGGCAGAACTGGCTGATACCCTGCCGGAAGCGAGCGCCCTGATTCGCCAGCACAAGCGGGAGATGGCGGCCGCCATTGCCGAAAGACTCAGCGCGGCGCAGCAGGATAAAACCGGGCAGATCGTGTTGCTGGTGGATGGCGCAATCGTGCAGGTTCAGATGGGGGAAGCGGCGCAGCAGGTGACGACAACGCTGCAGGCGGCGCTGAACGCGCTGCTGGAGAGCAGAGCGTGACCCGCAGGCCACGCTCTCTGGCTTAGAACTGGTAAACCAGGCCCAGCGCAACGATGTCGTCGGTGTTGATACCGGCCGCATCGGTGAAGTTGTTGTCGTCCAGCAGGTTGATCTGGTAATCAACATAGGTCGACATGTTTTTGTTGAAGTAATAGGTCGCACCCACGTCGACATATTTTTTCAGGTTCTGGCTGCCGTAACCTTCGATATCGCTGCCGCGTGAGGAGACGAAGGCCAGCGACGGACGCAGACCGAAGTCAAACTGATACTGTGCCACCAGTTCCCAGTTGTCCGCTTTGTTGGCATAGCCGTACGCAGCGGAATCCACCGCGCCGAAGCGGGTTGCGTTGTAAGAACGGGTGTACATCGCCGCCAGATACACGTTGTTAGCGTCATATTTCAGACCGCCGGTGTAGGCTTCGGCTTTATCACCGCGACCAAGAATGCCTGGCGCGTTGCCGTTCTGATTGTTGGTACGGTCAGACTGGAACATCGCCGCACCCAGACCGAAGCCGGAGCCCAGATCATAGGTGGTGCTCAGACCCCAGCCGTCGCCGTTCTCACCCAGGACATCACGACCGGAAGAGGATTCGGTTGGGTTGTCGTTTTTGCCCTGATACTGCACGGCAAAGTTCCAGCCATCCACCAGGCCGAAGAAGTTGCTGTTGCGGTAAGTCGCCAGGCCGTTGCTGCGCTGGAACATGAAGTTGTCCGCGCCGTAGGTGTCACCACCAAACTCCGGCAGCACATCAGTCCAGGCGCCGATGTCATACAGTACGCCGTAGTTACGGCCGTAGTCGAACGAGCCCGCATCACCGAATTTCAGACCGGCGAAGCCGACACGGGTGTAGCTGTTAGCGGTGCCCTGCGATTCTGCGGTGTTCAGCGCAGCCTGGTACTCCCACTGACCGTAGCCGGTCAGTTGGTCGGTCACCTGAGTTTCACCTTTAAAACCAAAACGCAGGTAAGACTGGTCACCGTCCTGGCCATCGTTGTCCGAGAAATAGTGCAGGCCGTCTACTTTGCCGTAGAGGTCTAATTTGTTGCCATCTTTGTTATAAATTTCAGCTGCGCTTGCTGAGCCTGCCACCAGCAATGCAGGAATCATCAGGGAGAGAACGCGACGTTTCATTTTATTACCCTCTGTAATGTGCCTTTTATATGTGCCACTGCTAACTGAATGCTTAAAAATTCAGCCGGCAAGCCATTGTTATTTTATGGAGAGCAATAATCTATCACGAAAATGATACTAAATTTCCGAAAGTGTTTCATTGTATTAAATAGTTATTTCTAAATGTAAATTTCGCGGAACTAATAATCAGCACACATCGGCAAAAAATATCGCACTAATTGATAAACCGAATTTTATTCATTTAAATACATAGAGATAAGCCAAGATAAGCTGCCGCACTGAATGATAAAACTTAACGCCACTCAGCGCATACAATTATTCCCGCTATCATCATTTATTTCATTATTACCTTCATTCACCCCGAATGAGAGATTTACCCTAATTCCCGCCGGACATGATTGTCCGGCATTTTTTTGCCTGCCATTTTTCTTCCGCTGTGTAATTTTATGTAAACCTGTTTGCTGAGGTTAAATTAACCGCCACTCAGGACGCCATTATTTGTTCGTTTTCGCACTTTTTGTTCATTACTTAGTCATGATTGCGCAATGTTAATTTCCGGGCGTAATAAAGTTGAATGGGAATATAGCCGATGCGTTTGCCCAACCGCTGGCGGAATATTCTTTACCACTATTCAGTCAGTTAGCGCTGCCGCAGCAATCGATTCTCACCCCAACTTAAGCCAAATTTTCACAGAATCTGTCGGTTTACTAAGAGCCAGAGAGCTTATGGAGTCCAGGAAATGTCTGGAAAAGCGCAGCGCCTGGCAAAAGATCGGTAATATGCTGTTTTCTGGCGACCATTTTTGCCCCGCTCTTCACCTTCATTGAGCGGTGCCGCGCCAGCTTTAATGCTAAACTTCGTCGCTCGAACGACTTATGACAACGACACCTTTATGACAGCACTGGACGCCGCACAGCCCAACAAATTGCATCAGCGTGTCAATCTGGGAACACGCCTCGTTTTTCTCATCGCCGGTTTAAGCATGTCTGCCTGGGCACCGCTGGTGCCGTTTGCCAGCCAGCGTCTCCAGCTGACGGGCGCGTCGCTGGGCGGCCTGCTGCTGTGTCTTGGCATTGGTTCACTGGCGGCAATGCCGGTGACCGGTGCGCTGGTGGCACGCTTTGGCTGCCGCCGCGTTATGCTGTGCTCCACGCTGGTGGTGCTGGCAGTACTGCCGCTGCTGGCGACGCTGGATGTGATGTGGCTGATGGCCGCTACGCTGATGGTGTTCGGTGCCGGGCTCGGCATGCTGGATGTGGCCATGAATGTGCAGGCGGTTGAGGTTGAGAAAGCGGCGGCGAAGCCGATGATGTCCGGTTTCCACGGTTTCTTCAGCCTTGGCGGTATTCTCGGCGCCGGCGCGGTCAGCCTGTTACTTGGTGCGGGTCTGACACCGCTGCAGGCAGTCGGCGTTATCATGCTGCTGATGGTGCTGCTGTTGCTGTGCAGCCTGCCGACGCTGATGACAGAGCGCCTGCATCAGCCCGATCAACCCTGGCTGGTGATCCCGCGCGGCTGGGTCGCCTTCCTCGGTTGCCTGTGCTTTATTCTGTTCCTTGCGGAAGGCGCGGTACTCGACTGGAGCGCCCTGCTGCTGCTGCAAAGTCCGGGCATGAGCGTGGCGCACGCTGGCCTGGGTTACGCCATCTTCTCCATCGCCATGACCATAGGTCGTCTGACGGGCGATAAAGTGATTCAGCGCTTTGGCCGCTATCCGGTGATGCTGACCGGTGCGCTGGCGGCGGCAGCCGGCATGACGCTGGCGGTGCTGCTGCCGTGGCCGCAGGCGGCGCTGCTGGCCTTTTTGCTGGTGGGCTTTGGCCTGGCCAATACCGTGCCGATGCTGTTTAATGCCGCCGGTAATCAACAGGATATGCCGGCCAATCTGGCGATTTCCGCCATGACAACGCTCGGCTATGCGGGTATTCTTTCAGGCCCGGCTTTAATCGGCTTTATTTCCCAGTGGCTCAGCCTGAGCGGCGCGTTTTTACTTATCGCCCTGCTGCTGCTGGCGGTTGCCGCCAGCGCCCGGCTGGTCGCGCGTTAATTGCAGGATCCTGAGACACCTATGCTGCCTTATAAATTTCCGCTGACCTCCGGCAACGTAACGCGCTTTTTCGTGGTGTTTAACCTGGTGCTGTTTCTCGCGCTCGGCGCCATGGTGCACAACAGTGTGAATGCGTGGATCATGGAAAAGCGCTACGCCATGACTGACCTGGCGCGCGCGATGCAAAAACGCATTGATGCTTACCGCTTTGCCACCTGGCAAATCTATGAAAATCTCGCCACCAGCGCCGCGGGTTCTACGCCGAACAGTAGCCTGCAGGAGACGCGCCTGCGCCCGGATGTTTACTATCTGGAGAAAACCCGCCGCAAGACCGAAGCGCTGATTTTCGGCTCGCACGACAGCAGCACGCTGGATATGACGCTGCGCATGTCCAATTATCTCGATACGCTGTGGGGCGCTGAAAATCCGGCGTGGTCGATGTACTTCCTCAATGGTCAGGACAACAGCCTGATCATGATCTCGACCCTGCCGCTCAAGGATATGGCGACGCGCTATAAAGAGAGCGCGATCAATACGCTGGTGGACAGCCGCCGTGCCGAAATGCTGCAGCAGGCCAATGCGCTCGACGAACGCGAAAGCTTCTCGCCGCTGCGCCACTTTGCCTGGCAGAACGATCACTACTTCACGCTGCGCACCACGTTTAACCAGCCAGGTCATTTAGCTACGGTGGTGGCGTTCGATCTGCCGGTTAACGATTTGATTCCACGCAGTATGCCGCTGGAGAACTTCCAGCTGCGTCAGGATGCCAGCCAGCCCGGCAGCGCCACCAGCGATGACGCCAGCAGCGAAAGCACCACGGTGACGCTGGTTAACCCGAACCTGGAGATTGCCGCCACGCTGCCCAGCACCTCGCTCCAGCTGGTATACCGGGTGCCGCTCGCCAGCCTGGCGATGGATACCCTGCATAACCTGATGTGGCCGCTGCTGATCAACCTGGTACTGTTCCTGCTGTCTATCGCCGGCATTACGCTGCTGCGCCAGCAGTCACTGCGACCGAATGAGAACCAGAGCGCTGAGCTTGATTCGCTGCGTATGCTGAATGAGGAGATCGTCGCCAGCCTGCCGGTCGGGCTGCTGGTGTATGACTTTGGTACCAATCGCACCCTGCTGAGCAACAAAATCGCTGAGCATCTGCTGCCGCATCTCAATCTGCAGAAGATCATCAATATGTCCGATCAGCATCAGGGCGTGCTGCAGGCTACCATCAATAACGAAGTGTATGAGATTCGCCACGCGCGCAGCATGCTGTCGCCGCACACCCAGCTGTTTATGATGCGCGATCAGGATCGCGAGCTGCTGGTGAATAAGAAGCTGCAAAAAGCGCAGCAGGTGCTGGATCGCAACCACCAGATGCGCCAGCAGCTGATGCAGAATCTTGGCCATGCGCTTAATCGTCCGCTGCAGAGCATGGTGACGCAGCTGGTGCAGCTCAGCCAGCGCGATGACGACGAGAGCGTGCTGGATCTGCTGGATGAGAGCCAGGGTCTGGCGCGGCTGGTGGACGATATCGTCCTGCTCAACCGGCTGGAAGCCCACGACTGGTCGCCGGATGCGGGCGTGTTTAACCTGCAGGACCTGCTGGATGAGATTGCGCTGGAGAGCCTGCCGCTGCTGCGCCGCAAAGGGCTGACGCTGGTGGTCAACAATCAGCTGGCCAACGACGAGATGCGCTTTGGCGATCGCCGCGCGCTGCGTAAAGTCCTGACCACGCTGATGCACTACGCGCTCACCACCACGCATTGGGGCAAGATTTCCCTTGATATCAAAGCCAGCGACAGCAAAGCCAACAGCGTGCTGTTCCAGCTGGTGGATACCGGCTCAGGTCTGACCGGCGACGAGCTGGCCAACGTCGATTTCCCTTACCTCGGCGAAACCACGCAGGATCGTTACGGTCAGGCGTCCGGCATGGCGTTTTTCCTGTGTAAGCAGCTGTGCAAACAGATGGGCGGCCAGCTGGAGATTATCGCCAAACCGGATATCGGCACGCGCTACAACATTCAGCTGCCGCTGGCGCTGGAGCAGCAGAGCGAGCAGGAAGAGAAACTGCTGGAAGGCGTGACGGCGCTGGTGGATATTGCGGTCGAAGACGTACACAAAATTGTCTGCCGCCACCTCGAGAACTGGGGGGCAAACTGCCTGACCTCGGATGAGCGCTTGTCCGGGCAGGAGCATGATGTGCTGGTGACGGACGATCCGGCACGTCTGCACGGCTGGGCGCTGTTGCTGGCGGGCGACGAAATGGGGCATCACGCCCTCAACGACCAGCAATTCCGGGTCAATTTCAATCTCAGCAATGCGCTGCTTGATGCGCTGCTGGCCCTGATTGAGAAGCAACTGGCTCATGATTCGATAGAGGAGAGCGACGACGATGAGGCTGCCACGCCGCTGCTGAGCGGCGGCTATTTCCAGCTGTTTACGGAGACAGTACCGCCAGATGTGAAGAGACTGTATACTGAGTCGGCGGAGAAGGACTATCCCTCGCTTGCTCAGACAGCGCATCGCCTGAAAGGCGTGTTTGCCATGCTCAATTTACTGCCGGGTAAACAGCTTTGTGAAGAGTTAGAACAGCACATTAAACTGTGCGACGATTTAACCATTAAAAATACCACCAGTGAAATTGACGCGTACGTCAACCAACTGCTGCAGCAAGGTAACCAATAAGATGAATAACCTGAATGTAATTATTGCCGATGACCATCCAATCGTTCTGTTCGGTATCCGTAAATCTCTGGAACAGATCGAATGGGTGAATGTGGTAGGTGAGTTTGAAGACTCAACAGCACTGATCAATAGCTTGTCCAAACTGGATGCCAACGTCCTGATTACCGATCTGTCGATGCCGGGCGAAAAATACGGCGACGGCATCACGCTGATCAAGTACATCAAGCGTCACTACCCGGATCTCTCCATTATTGTTTTGACCATGAACAATAACCCGGCGATCCTGAGCGCGGTACTGGATCTGGATATCGAAGGCATCGTGCTGAAGCAGGGTGCTCCAACTGACCTGCCAAAAGCGCTGGCAGCCCTGCAGAAAGGCAAAAAGTACACGCCGGAAAGCGTGGCCAAACTGCTGGAGAAAATCAGCGCCGGCGGCTACGGCGACAAACGTCTGTCTCCGAAAGAGAGCGAAGTGCTGCGTCTGTTCGCTGAAGGTTTCCTCGTTACCGAGATCGCCAAGAAGCTGAACCGCAGTATCAAAACCATCAGTAGCCAGAAGAAATCAGCAATGATGAAGCTGGGCGTGGATAACGATATCGCGCTGCTGAACTACCTCTCTTCCGTCAGCGCCACTCAGGTCGACAAAGAGTAATCCCTGCGGCGGTGCTTCGGCACCGCCTCTCCTCTGCCCTGCTTATCCTTCCCGGCTTTTGCGAACACGTTCGGCATACAGCGCCAGCGTGGTTTTCAGCACATCCAGCGTCACCGGTTTTGACAGGCAGTTATCCATGCCGGCATCCATACAGCGCTGTTTCTCTTCCGCCAGTGCGTTAGCGGTCACTCCAATCACCGGGAAAGCATGCCCCAACTGTCGCAGACGCTGCGTCAGCCGGTAGCCGTCCATGTTTGGCATGTTGACATCGCTCAGTACGATATCGATATGGTTGCGGCTGAGCACGTTGAGCGCATCCACGCCGTCCTGCGCCGTTTTGGTCTGATAGCCCAGCGTGCCAAGCTGTTCAGACAGCAGCATCCGGTTAATCGGATGGTCATCGACAATCAGCACCATGATGTCTTCATAGCTGGAGGCCTGCTGCGGCACCGGCAGTTCCAGCGTGGTCGCCGTTTCGCTGTCGATGGCAATGCGATAAATCCGGCCCAGCAGCAGCGGCAGATCGTGCAGCGTCGCGCTGCTGTGCACCCACTGTCCCGGCGTCGTTTCCTGCGGCATATCAATGTGTTCACCACAGATACGGATGCGCGCACGTACCGTCTGCGCTGGCGCGTCGTGGTGATCGCAGATCATCACATCGTCCGCCCCAGCCCGCCCCTGATAGTGCGCAACCTGGATGCCCTGCTGCTGGAGCAGACGCAGCAGGAAGGCCGCCAGATAGTCGTTGCGCAGGTCGAGCCAGATGGCTTTTTCCTGCAGACCATCCAGCAGCGGCGGCGCGGGTTGCTGTCCGGCGTAGATCGGAATACGCACCACGAACTGGCTGCCCATGCCCGGTTCAGAATCGACTTCGATGTCACCATCCATCATGTTGATGAGCTTTTCACAGATCGCCAGTCCCAGCCCGGTGCCCTGGAAATTACGCTGCACGCCGGAGCCGACCTGGAAGAACGGGTCGAACAGGCGCGTGATCTCTTTTGCCGGGATTCCCACGCCGGTGTCGCGCACGCGAAACGCCAGATACCCCTCTTTGACATAGGCGTGCAGGATAATGCAGCCAGTGTGGGTGAACTTGATGGCGTTGTTCAGCAGGTTGGAGATCACCTGCTGCAGGCGCAGCGGATCGCCGTCCAGCGCCAGCGGCACATCGTTCTCGATGAACACATACAGCGTCAGGCGCTTGCGCACCACCAGCGACAGATAGTTGCTGGCAATATGGTTGACCACCTCACGCGGCGAGAAGGGACGCGGCTCAATCTTCAGCTGCTCGGACTCGATCTTCGAGAAGTCGAGAATATCGCTGATGATTTTCAGCAACAGGCTGGATGAGTTGTTCATCGCCGTGACCAGCGAATCCACGCCCTTCGGCAGCGATTTGGTCTGCAGCAGATCGAGGTTACCGATAATGCCGTACAGCGGCGTCCGCAGTTCGTGACTGACGGTGGCAAGAAACATCGACTTGGACTGGCTGGCCTGCTCAGCGGCGTGCGCCATCTCCTGCAGCGACTGCTCCATGCGCACGCGCGCCGAGACGTCGACCAGCACGCAAATCGCCACGTTCTCGTTGCGGTAGCGCGAATGCACAAAGCTGATTTGCAGGTTAGTGTTACTGCCGGTCAGCATATCGACAAAATTAACCTGCTGGCCGCCGATGATTTCGTTCAGCCGCAGGCGATCTTCCTGCGTCAGCAGCGTCAGATAGTTATGCGCCAGTTCATTACTGAGGATGTTGGTGCCATCGCTGGTACGCAAAATACAGATGCCGACCGGCGCTGACGCGACAATCTTGCGGTTGAACTGCTCGTGCTCCTCCAGCCGGTGGGCGTTGTCTTCCGCCGGCAGGAACATGCGGCGTTCGAACACCCATGCCAGGGTAAACAGAATCAGCGCGCTGAGAATATTGAGCAGCAGCGCGTTAATCAGCATCAGCTTGAGCTGATCCATCAGCACATCGGTCGACAGCGACCACACCACATTGAGGCTGGACGGCGGCAGCGGCTTTTTCAGCACCAGCTGACGATAGCCGTCAAGATAACCAAACCAGGTGCTGTTATCCGGCAGATCGTCCAGCGAATAACCGGGTCCGCCGCGTCGTGAGCTGATCAGCGGACGATAGTTTTCATCGGTGATGGTGGCCACCAGCGGCAGCCCGCCGGGCTGAATAAATTCATCCAGGCGAATGTTCTGTTCCACGCCGAGCAGCGCCTGCAGTTTGTTGGCGACGTAAACCGGCACCACCATGTAGAAGTTGCCGATGCCTGGCTGGCTGCTATTGGTAATCCAGTACATCGGATTACGCCGCTCTTCCTCGTTGCCGCTGCGGTAGTGCAGCACGTTTTCGCGCAGCGCCTTCAGGCTGCGTTCGCGATCGACCGGATTATTGTTACCGATGGTAAAATCTGCCAGGCACTGATTTTCGCCGCCAATAAAGAACACCCGATTGAGTTCATAGGCTGAGGCAAAATTGCTTTTCCAGTAGTTAATGAAATAGCTCAGTGAATCGAGCGAGTTACGCCAGGTGTTGCTCATTGACGTGCAGTCACCGTCGGTAAACAGCGGCGTAAACTGCGGCAGCGTGCTTTTGCCGCCCGGCATGCCGTTGAGCATATCCAGCCCGTTGACGCTGCTGCTCAGGCGATTCTCAGTGATGTACTTCAGCTCGCGCATCACATCCGCGGAGTGGCGCACATACCATTCGGCCTGACCATAATTGGTGGCAAACTCCTGGCGCACCGCGTTCTCTTTCTCGTGCAGCACATTGATGATGTAGAAAGTGGTCAACAGTGCACCCAGCGACCAGAGCAGCAGTGCCAGCGCACGAAACAGGTAGCGCGAGATGCGAAGCGTGGTGCGAAAGGAGACGAGATATTTCAAAAGAGACTCACTGGCGGCAAGGGTTATCGGGACGTTGAAAAGTTCTCATACACTAGCTTTATCAGGGCGAAAAAGCCAGTTGGCACGCGACTTTGGGAGTGAAAGTCAGACAAAAAAAACGGCAGGTCGGTTGCCCTGACCTGCCGCTTGTGATAGACAATGAACGGTTACTCTTCGTCGTCTGTTTCCGGTGCGTCGTCGTCGCTGTCGACTTCCGGCGCGATATCGTCTTCGCCTTCTGCCACGCTGCCGTCGATGGCGTCGAGTTCTTCCTCTTCCACCGGTTCAGCGACGCGCTGCAGGCCGACCACGTTTTCATCTTCCGCGGTACGAATCAGGATCACGCCCTGCGTATTACGGCCCACCACGCTGACTTCCGACACGCGGGTACGCACCAGCGTACCGGCATCGGTGATCATCATGATCTGATCGCTATCCACCACCTGTACCGCGCCAATCACTGGCCCGTTACGCTCGGTGACTTTAATCGAGATTACGCCCTGCGTGGCGCGCGATTTGGTCGGATACTCGCTGTTAGCAGTACGCTTGCCGTAGCCGTTCTGCGTCACGGTGAGAATCGCGCCCTCTTCACGTGGCACAATCAGCGACACCACTTTGTCGCCTTCGGCCAGCCTGATGCCGCGCACGCCCGAAGCCGAACGGCCCATGGCGCGCACCGCGCTCTCCGCGAAGCGCACCACTTTACCGGCGGCAGAGAACAGCATCGCTTCGTCGTTACCGTTGGTCAGCGCCACGCCAATCAGCTCATCGTCTTCACGCAGGTTGATGGCAATGATGCCGGCACTGCGCGGACGGCTGAACTCCTGCAGCGCAGTTTTCTTCACGGTACCGTCTGCGGTCGCCATGAAGATGTTGAAGCCTTCGGTGTATTCACGCACTGGCAGAATCGCGGTGATACGCTCGTTGGCTTCCAGCGGCAGCAGGTTGACGATCGGACGACCGCGCGCGCCACGGCTGGCTTCCGGCAGCTGATAGACCTTCATCCAGTAGAGGCGGCCACGGCTGGAGAAGCACAGAATGGTGTCGTGGGTGTTGGCCACCAGCAGACGATCGATAAAGTCTTCTTCTTTAATGCGCGCCGCCGATTTGCCCTTACCGCCGCGACGCTGGGCTTCATAGTCTGACAGCGGCTGGTATTTGACGTAGCCCTGATGCGACAGGGTGACCACCACATCTTCCTGGTTGATCAGGTCTTCGATGTTGATGTCAGCGCTGTTAGCGGTGATTTCCGTACGGCGTGCATCGCCAAACTGATCGCGCATCGCCACCAGCTCTTCACGGATCACTTCCATCAGGCGCTCGGCGCTCTGCAGGATGTGAATCAGTTCGGCGATCTGGTCCAGCAGCTCTTTGTACTCGTCGAGCAGTTTTTCATGCTCAAGGCCGGTCAGTTTCTGCAGACGCAGATCAAGAATGGCCTGTGCCTGCTGCTCGGTCAGGTAGTAGCGACCGTCGCGAATACCAAACTCCGCTTCCAGCCACTCCGGACGCGCGGCGTCGTCACCGGCACGTTCCAGCATGGCGGCGACGTTGCCGAGATCCCACGACTGCGCCAGCAGGCCGCTTTTCGCTTCGGCTGGCGTCGGAGCACGACGAATCAGCTCGATAATCGGATCGATGTTGGCCAGCGCAATCGCAAGACCTTCAAGGATGTGCGCACGATCGCGCGCTTTACGCAGTTCGAAGATGGTACGACGCGTCACCACTTCACGGCGGTGGCGAACGAAGGCTTCAATGATCTCCTTCAGCGTCATGATCTTCGGCTGGCCCTGATGCAGGGCAACCATGTTGATGCCGAAAGAGACCTGCAGCTGCGTCAGCGAGTAGAGGTTGTTGAGCACCACTTCGCCGACCGCATCGCGTTTCACTTCAATGACGATACGCATGCCGTCTTTGTCAGATTCGTCACGCAGGCCGCTGATGCCCTCAACGCGCTTCTCTTTCACCAGCTCGGCAATTTTCTCGATCAGGCGCGCTTTGTTCACCTGATACGGGATTTCATTGACGATGATGGTTTCACGACCGGTTTTGGCGTCGGTTTCAATCTCGCCGCGTGCGCGGATGTAAATTTTACCGCGCCCGGTGCGGTAGGCTTCTTCAATGCCACGACGACCGTTGATAAAGGCGGCGGTCGGGAAATCCGGCCCGGTAATGTGCTCCATCAGCCCTTCGACGCTGATGTTTTCATCTTCGATAAACGCCAGGCAGCCGTTGATCACTTCCGTCAGGTTGTGAGGCGGAATGTTGGTCGCCATGCCGACGGCAATACCGGAGGAGCCGTTGATCAGCAGGTTAGGAATTTTGGTCGGCAGGACTTCTGGGATCTGCTCGGTGCCGTCATAGTTCGGCACAAAGTCGACCGTCTCTTTTTCCAGGTCAGCCAGCAGTTCAGAGGAGATCTTCGCCATGCGCACTTCGGTATAACGCATCGCTGCGGCGGAATCGCCGTCGACCGAACCGAAGTTACCCTGACCGTCGACCAGCATGTAGCGCAGGGAGAACGGCTGGGCCATGCGCACGATACTTTCGTACACAGCGGAGTCACCGTGTGGGTGATATTTACCGATAACGTCACCGACCACACGGGCAGATTTTTTATAGGGTTTGTTCCAGTCGTTACCCAGTTCGCTCATGGCAAAAAGCACACGGCGATGCACCGGCTTCAGGCCATCACGTACATCGGGTAAGGCTCGGCCAACGATGACCGACATGGCGTAATCGAGGTAGGAGTTTTTCAACTCTTCTTCGATATTGACCGGTGTAATTTCTCTCGCAAGGTCGCTCATGGAGCCGCTATCCCTCTACATAATCCCGGATTTTAAAGGTGCGAAAGTATATCACATCGCTTGCGTGCGGTGAACGTAAAGCAGGGTTTTGTGGCGCTTTTCCTTTGCGCTGAGAGATGCCTCGCAGGGTTTATACGTTTATACTGGTGGCATATTTTGTCAGGAGTCATGATTCAATGAATGAACAACCGCAGGAAAGCCGCCAGAACGTCGACCACGCCGAAATTGCTAAGTTTGAGGCGGTTGCATCACGCTGGTGGGATTTAGAGGGTGAGTTTAAGCCGTTGCACCGCATTAATCCCCTGCGGCTTGGCTGGATTGCCCAGCACAGCCATGGGCTGTTCGGTAAGAAAGTGCTGGATGTCGGTTGCGGCGGCGGCATTCTCGCCGAGAGCATGGCGCGCGAAGGGGCGGAGGTCACCGGTCTGGATATGGGCGCCGAGCCGCTGGAGATCGCGCGTCTGCACGCGCTGGAGAGCGGCGTGAGCGTCAATTACGTGCAGCAGACGGTTGAAGCCCATGCGGCCAGCCATGCCGGTCAGTACGACGTGGTGACCTGTATGGAGATGCTGGAACACGTGCCGGATCCGCGTTCCGTGGTGCTGGCCTGCGCGCAGCTGGTGAAACCGGGCGGCGAGGTGTTTTTCTCCACCATCAACCGTAACCCTAAAGCCTGGCTGCTGGCGGTGTTTGGTGCTGAATACGTGCTGCGCATGGTGCCGCGCGGTACCCATGACGTGAAAAAGTTTATTCGTCCCGCCGAGCTGCTGAACTGGGTGGACGAAACCGCCCTGCGTGAACGCAATATGACTGGCCTGCACTACAATCCGCTGACCAATCAGTTCCGCCTTGGCCGCGGGGTGGACGTCAATTATATGGTGCATACCCACCGTCAGGCGTAAACGACCTGTTTCGCCTGCCCGCCCGTGGGCAGCGCTGTTGTAGCGGCGCGATGTATTACGCGAGAAATCGCGCCGCTATGGAATCTACGACCGGCAATTTACTTAACTGAACGGCATAACGCCCTACTAACTGCCAGTCCTCCTTTCACTTCCGACCGCCCCCGGTTTATCACGCGCTGGCCCTATCCAGATCAATTTCCTTTTAGACGCTGCGATGCGCTTTTTGTAAGGTGAAAAGGTCATAAAAAATTCATAAGCAAACGCAGATAAGTTCGCTGCTGACGGAGCGGCGCGGGCTTTTTTCGCCTGGGAAATTTCCCGAATCGCAGCGGTTGAGCAATAAACACGCGCTCGATCAAAAATTGAAAAAAAACCTGTTATCCGTTGACACCAGGTGCAGGCCTTGTGGCGTGGGGATCCAGGATTTTCCCCACCCCCCAGGGCGTAAAATTTTGTGAAAATCAACTCTTGTGATGATCCGATTGCTGACTAGAATACTCACCATATTGTTGTTCAAACTTTCCGCACCCCCTATATATAGTGTTTATCCACAGGCTTACTCACAATGAGCCGCCTGTGAATAGACGGGGGATAATTTTGTATTTCATGGACAGGTAAACACGCGACATGAACCAAAGTCTGCTCGTTACGAAACGCGATGGCCGCCAGGAGCGCATCGACCTCGATAAGATTCACCGGGTGCTGGACTGGGCAGCTGAAGGGCTGAACAATGTCTCCGTCTCGCAGGTTGAGTTGCGTTCGCACATCCAGTTTTACGATGGCATCAAAACCTCGGACATTCACGAGACCATCATCAAAGCGGCTGCTGATTTGATCTCCCGTGACGCGCCTGATTACCAGTACCTGGCCGCGCGTCTGGCGATCTTCCACCTGCGTAAAAAAGCGTACGGCCAGTTTGAGCCACCGAAGCTGTACGACCAGGTAGTGAAAATGGTCGAGATGGGCAAATACGATCGCCATCTGCTGGAAGACTACAGCACCGAAGAGTTTGAGCAGATGGACGGCTTCATCGACCACTGGCGCGACATGAACTTCTCCTACGCGGCGGTGAAGCAGCTGGAAGGCAAATATCTGGTGCAGAACCGCGTCAGCGGTGAAATCTACGAGAGCGCCCAGTTCCTGTATATTCTGGTCGCCGCCTGCCTGTTCTCCGGCTATCCGCGCGATACGCGTATGGATTACATCAAGCGTTTCTACGATGCGATCTCCACGTTCAAGATTTCGCTGCCTACGCCTATTATGTCCGGCGTGCGCACTCCGACCCGTCAGTTCAGCTCCTGCGTACTGATCGAGTGCGGCGACAGCCTGGATTCCATCAACGCCACCTCCAGCGCTATTGTGAAATATGTGTCACAGCGTGCCGGTATCGGCATCAACGCGGGTCGCATTCGTGCGCTCGGCAGCCCGATCCGCGGCGGTGAAGCGTTCCACACCGGCTGTATCCCGTTCTATAAGCACTTCCAGACGGCGGTAAAATCCTGCTCGCAGGGCGGCGTGCGCGGCGGTGCGGCAACGCTGTTCTACCCGATGTGGCATCTGGAAGTGGAAAGCCTGCTGGTGTTGAAAAACAACCGCGGTGTTGAAGGCAACCGCGTGCGTCATATGGATTACGGCGTGCAGATCAACAAGCTGATGTACACCCGCCTGCTGAAAGGCGAAGACATCACCCTGTTCAGCCCGTCCGACGTGCCAGGCCTGTATGACGCGTTCTTCGCCGATCAGGATGAGTTTGAGCGTCTGTATACCAAATATGAGAAGGACGACAGCATCCGCAAGCAGCGCGTGAAAGCCGTCGATCTGTTCTCGCTGATGATGCAGGAACGTGCCTCAACCGGCCGTATCTACGTGCAGAACGTTGACCACTGCAACACCCACAGCCCGTTCGATCCGGCCATTGCGCCAGTGCGTCAGTCTAACCTGTGCCTGGAGATTGCGCTGCCGACCAAACCGCTGGAAGACGTCAACGACGAAAGCGGCGAGATTGCGCTGTGCACCCTGTCCGCCTTTAACCTCGGTGCGATTGAAAGCCTGGACGATTTGGAAGAGCTGGCGACGCTGGCAGTACGCGCGCTGGATGCCCTGCTCGATTACCAGGATTACCCGATTCCGGCGGCAAAACGCGGTGCGATGGGCCGTCGTACCCTGGGTATTGGCGTGATCAACTACGCCTATTACCTGGCGAAACACGGTGTGCGCTACTCCGACGGCAGCGCCAACAACCTGACGCACAAAACCTTTGAAGCCATTCAGTACTGGCTGCTGAAAGCCTCCAACGAGCTGGCGAAAGAGCAAGGTGCCTGCCCGTGGTTTAAAGAGACCACTTATTCGCAGGGCATTCTGCCGATCGATACCTATAAAAAGGATCTCGACAGCGTATGTAATGAGCCGCTGCACCTTGACTGGGAAGCGCTGCGTGAGTCGATTAAAACCCACGGCCTGCGCAACTCCACGCTGTCTGCACTGATGCCGTCTGAGACCTCTTCGCAGATTTCGAACGCCACCAACGGTATCGAGCCGCCGCGCGGTCACATCAGTATCAAAGCGTCGAAAGACGGGATTCTGCGCCAGGTGGTACCGGAGTATGAGCGTCTGAAAGATCAGTACGAACTGCTGTGGGAGATGCCATCGAACGACGGCTATCTGCAGCTGGTTGGCGTGATGCAGAAGTTTATCGATCAGGCGATTTCATCGAACACCAACTACGATCCAGGCCGTTTCGCCAATGGCAAAGTGCCGATGAAACAGCTGCTGAAAGATCTGCTGACCGCGTACAAATTTGGCGTGAAGACCCTGTACTACCAAAACACCCGTGACGGTGCCGAGGATGCGCAGGACGATCTGGCGCCGTCTATTCAGGACGATGGCTGCGAAAGCGGCGCCTGTAAAATTTGATCGAAAGGCGCCTGCGGGCGCCTTATCGTGTCTGGGCCAGCAGCGGCTGGCCCGTTTCACTTTTGGACTTAGTCATGGCTTACACTACTTTCTCACAGAATAAAAATGACCAGCTGAAAGAGCCGATGTTCTTCGGCCAGTCAGTGAACGTTGCCCGTTTCGACCAGCAGAAATACGACATCTTTGAAAAGCTGATCGAGAAGCAGCTCTCTTTCTTCTGGCGTCCGGAAGAGGTTGACGTCTCGCGCGATCGCATCGACTATCAGGCGCTGCCGGAGCACGAGAAGCACATCTTCATCAGTAACCTGAAGTATCAGACGCTGCTGGATTCCATTCAGGGCCGCAGCCCGAACGTAGCGCTGCTGCCGCTGATTTCGATTCCCGAGCTGGAAACCTGGGTAGAAACCTGGGCGTTCTCCGAGACCATCCACTCACGCTCGTACACCCACATCATCCGTAATATCGTCAACGATCCGTCACTGGTATTTGATGACATCGTGACTAACGAGCAGATTCTGGCGCGCGCGCAGGATATCTCGAAGTATTACGATGATCTGATCGAGATGACCAACTACTGGCATCTGCTGGGTGAAGGCACGCATCAGGTGGCGGGCAAGAGCGTGACCGTGAATCTGCGTGCGCTGAAGAAGCAACTGTATATCTGCCTGATGAGCGTTAACGCGCTGGAAGCGATTCGCTTCTACGTCAGCTTTGCCTGCTCATTCGCCTTCGCCGAGCGCGAACTGATGGAAGGCAACGCCAAGATTATTCGTCTGATTGCCCGTGACGAAGCGCTGCACCTGACCGGCACTCAGCATATGCTGAATCTAATGCGTACCGGTGAAGACGATCCTGAAATGAAAGAGATCGCCGCCGAGTGCCGCGACGAGTGCTTCGACCTGTTTAAGAAAGCAGCCGAGCAGGAAAAAGAGTGGGCTGAGTATCTGTTCAGCGGCGGCTCAATGATTGGTCTGAACAAGGACATTCTGTGCCAGTACATTGAGTACATCACCAATATCCGCATGCAGGCGGTGGGCCTTGATCTGCCGTTCCAGACGCGTTCTAACCCGATTCCATGGATTAACTCGTGGCTGGTGTCAGATAACGTGCAGGTGGCGCCGCAGGAAGTTGAAGTGAGCTCCTATCTGGTGGGTCAGATCGACTCCGAAGTGGGCGAAGACGACTTCAACGATTTCCAGCTGTAAGCATGAGCCGTTCCGTGGTCATCCTGCGCAGCTCCGGCTCCCGGCTGGAGTGCGCAGACGAACACCCTAATCTGCTGACGACGCTGGAAGCACACAATGTGTGCGTCGAGTTTCAGTGTCGTGAAGGCTACTGCGGCTCCTGCCGCATGCGTCTGCTGAAAGGCGAAGTGGATTATGCGGAAACCCCACTGGCGTTTATTCAGCAGGGCGAGATTCTGCCCTGCTGTTGTAAGGCCAGAGGGGAGATTGAGATCGAGCTGTAACCTGCCGGCCGTACTGCTGAATCTCCTTTTATCGCGTTAAGATCCCGCATGGTCAGAGGGGGAACTGAGCACGCCGGAACGGCAAAACCCGCTCCCTGCGGGCCTCGACACGCGGCATCCCTGCCGCGTGACGTCCGGCTAAGCCCAGCTTCCCCCTCTTCCCTTTCAATTCTGGTGCTGCTGTAACTGGCACCCGACAACAGCGACCACCGAATCCAGCAGGGCGTGGGAGGCATAGCCGCTTGCAGCAGCCTCCGCGCCATGGATGGCGCGGCGGCAGGCCCCAGGGAAGGGTTTATGCCGGTGCGGCAAGCGGCTATGCCTCTCACGACGCGGCACCCAACACAAAGCGATGCTGATCCCATGGCATCAGCAATCACAAGCCTGGAAAGCGTCAGCTCTTTACCGTCTCCAGGACATCAATCCAGCCGTGACCGGTACTGACTTCACTGCCGTGCAGCCAGCGGCGCAGCATATTCATCGCCATCATCGCTACCACTTTCTGCCGGGTTTCCAGATTGTGCCGCCCGTGGGTAAATTTCACCCGCTGGCCCCAGCTGGCTTCCGGGGTGTGCAGCGCAATCGACACTTCCCCTTCCTGCAGATCGCCAACCGACAAGGCCAGCACTGTACCCTGCTGAGCGGCTAACTGACGCGTGCGCGTAACCTGCGCTTCCAAAGACTCCTCACGTGCCGGCAGCAGCTCGGCGGCGCTAAGCGGCACCTGCGCGGCGGCCAGCTGCCAGTGCAGCAACCCGGCCGTGTATTGTTCGCTCAGAGCAAGGCGGAAGCCGCGATCGTGCAGTTCCCGCGCCAGCACGGCCGGCAATCCTTCAAAGCCTTCAAAAATGGTGCACTCGGCCAGCAGTAACTTAACCTGCTGCCACACCTGCTCCATCGCCACGCGCTGGCTGGCCGGGCCGGTCAGTTTGATCTCAATGATGGGCATCGACGAACGGTAGCCCATCACTACGCCTTCCGGCAGCGGCAGCGGTTCAAGCTCGGCGGCGATATCGCTCTCGCCGCGACCAAAGGTGGTCAGACGCAGGCACAGCGGGGGGTCTGGCAACGTAAAACGCGCCTTAAGACGCGGAATAATCTGCTGCTCAACCATCACTTTGAATTCTGACGGCACGCCGGGGGTAAAGAATATCCAGCAGCGATTAAGCTGCAGGGCAAACCCACAGGCGGTGCCGACCGGGTTATCGATCAATTCGGCATTGGCCGGAATCTCCGCCTGCTTGCGATTACTGGGTGCCATGAGCCGCCCGCGGCTGGCAAACCAGGCTTCCATCTTCTCCAGCCACGCCTGCTGCAGCACCAGCTCGCTGCCACTGGCGGTGGCCGCTGCCTGCGCGCTGAGATCGTCGCTGGTCGGCCCGAGACCGCCGTTCACGATCAGCACGTCGGCAATCTGACTGCGGCTCTGTAGCGCTTCAACCAGCGAGCTCATTGCATCGCCGACCGTGCTGCGACTGGTCATCGGCAGGCCGTGCTGAAACAGCATATCGGCCAGCCACGCGGCGTTGGTATCGACAATCTGCCCATGTAACACTTCATCGCCCGTTGAGAGCATTTCGACACGTATCACGATCTCTTCTCCTTATCCCTGTGGCTTTCACTGTAGGGAGCGCGCAGGCGAAACACAATCGCCGCCGGTGCGAAATAGCGGGTTAATCGCGATGCGGAAAGGAAACAGCGGCAAAGCAGGAATCGGGCGCGACGGACATCGCGCCCACGGGGATTAACGGCGCGCCAGCAGCAGGCCAACAAACAGACCGGCAGCCGCACCGATACCAATGCCCTGCCACGGTTTTTCATGCACGTAATCGTCGGCACGATACGCTGCCTGTTTGGCACGATAGTAATAGCTGTCGGACGCCTGGCTCACGCGATTCTTCACGTCTTCCAGCGCCTGCTCGGCTTTCTGCTTCAGTTCGATATATTTCTGGTCCGCCGGATCGCCCGAGGAGCGCAGCACTTCTTCCAGCGTTTCCGTCAGCAGCGCCAGATCGTCATCAAGACGGGTTTCAAATTGATCGGTAGATGACATGTTCACAATCCTCCATGTTTAAATGCGGTGTCGATTAACTATAGTCATAAATTGCGTTTTTGCGCCGCGCCGTCATCCGCTGACTGCGCTTTTTGCCGCGCTGAACGCAAAGTTATGTCATCCGGGGCGTTGCACGCGGAATTGTGCTTCGTTTATTTGATTAATCTGATAAATTTTCAGCGGACTGAATTTTTTATTTTCGCCACTGTCGTAACCCCCTGTAGCCTGACGCTAAATGTCTTGCGACAGCCTCAATACACCCGAGCAGCTAAGGAAAAGATTTCCGGCATGAATCGTAGAAAATTTATGAAAGCGTCCATGGCCCTCTCTGCCGTTAGCGGCATGACCGGGCTCTCCTCGCTGTTTGCGCAGTCCGCCTGGGCCGATGATGGCATCGCCGACGGAACCGCCGTGCGCTTCGATTTCGATGTGCTGAAAAAGAAAGCCGCGGCACTGGCCAAACAGCCCTGGGGCGGCGCGCCCGGCCCCCTGCCCGCGACCCTGGCCAATCTGACACCGCAGGCGTATAACGAAATTCAGTACGACGCTAACCACTCACTGTGGAACAACATCGCCGACCGCGAGCTGGATGTGCAGTTCTTCCACGTTGGCATGGGCTTTAAGCGCCGCATTCGCATGTTCTCCGTGGATGCCGCCAGCCGCGAGGCGCGGGAAATCCACTTCCGTCCGGAACTGTTTAATTATCACAACGCCAACGTGGATACCCAGCAGCTGGTGGGTAAAACCGACCTCGGCTTTGCCGGTTTCCGCGCCTTTAAAAAACCGGAGCTGGCGCGACGCGACATCGTTTCTTTCCTCGGTGCCAGCTACTTCCGCGCGGTAGATGAAACCTACCAATATGGCCTGTCAGCCCGTGGCGTCGCGGTTAACACCTTCAGCAATGGCCAGGAAGAGTTTCCCGACTTCACCGCCTTCTGGTTCGAGACGCCAAAAGCTGAAGACACCACCTTTGTGGTGTATGCACTGCTGGACGGGGCTAGCGTCACCGGTGCCTACAAGTTCACCATTCACTGCGAAGAAAAACGCGTGGTGATGGAGGTGGAAAACCACCTGTTTGCGCGCAACGAGATTCGTCAGCTCGGTATTGCGCCAATGACCAGCATGTTCAGCTGCGGTACCAACGAGCGCCGCATGTGCAATACCTATCATCCGCAGATTCATGACTCCGATCGCCTGGCGATGTGGAGCGGCAGCGGCGAGTGGATTGCCCGTCCGCTGAATAACCCGCAGCGCCTGCAGTTTAATGCCTATCAGGATGAAAACCCGCGCGGCTTCGGTCTGCTGCAGCTGAATCATGATTTCAAAGATTACCAGGACGTGATTGGCTGGTATGACAAACGCCCCAGCCTGTGGGTGGAGCCGATCGGTAAATGGGGTAAAGGCGCCATCAACCTGATGGAGATCCCGACAACCGGGGAAACGCTGGATAACATTGTTTGCTTCTGGCAGCCGGCCGAGCCGGTCAAAGCTGGCAGCGAGTTTAATTTCCAGTACAAACTCTACTGGAGCCAGCTGCCGCCGGTTCGCAGCGGTCTGGCCCGCGTTGATGCCACGCGCACCGGTATTGGTGGCTTCCCGGAAGGCTGGGCACCGGGCGAACACTTCCCGGACCAGTGGTGCCGCCGCTTTGCTATCGATTTCATTGGCGGCGACCTGCAGGCGGCCGCGCCGAAAGGCATCGAACCGGTAATCACCGTGTCGTCCGGCACCTTCAAACAGGTAGAGATTCTCTACGTCGAACCGCTGAAAGGTTACCGTATCCTGTTTGACTGGTATCCGAACAGCGACTCAACCAAACCGGTGGATATGCGCCTGTTCCTGCGCACCAAAGATGAGACGCTGAGCGAAACCTGGCTGTATCAGTACTTCCCGCCACCGCCCGATCAGCGCAAGTACACCGACGACCGGCAGATGACGCCGGGCTAACCTGCACGGCGAGGCCAACACCTCGCCGTTAGTTTTTCTGCATGCCGACGTGCGGAATATTATCTTCCAGATAAACGTCCGTGACCGCCCGGAAGCCCAGGCGACCATAAAAGCCTTCCAGATGCGCCTGCGCGGACAGATACACCGCCCGCTGCGGCCAGTGCTGTTCGCAGCTGTTCAGCGCCTGCTCCATCAGCCGATAGCCCAGTTTCAGGCCGCGCGCCTCTTCCGACACAATCACCCGACCAATGGTCACCGGCGAGGAAGCCAGCGCGGGCGTCAGGAGACGCGCATACGCCAGCAGTTTGCCATCAAGAAAGCCCAGCAGATGGCGGTTATCAGCTGTCAAATCCTGGCCATCTATATCCTGATACGGACAGGCCTGTTCGACGATAAACACCTGATTGCGCAGCGCCAGCACGGTATACAGCTGCTGCGCGGTCAGTTCACTGTGGTGGCAATCAAGCCATTGCATATCCATCATGCTTCCTTGTCTGAGCGAAAAAAGTGATCTTCACAGCCTATCACAGCGCATGCGCTAAACGCAGTGGGCAGCACGTAACAGGGGCTGACACGCGGAGCAATGTGATCAAACTCTCAAATTGCAGGCAAAAAAAATCAGGCCCGCAGGCCTGATTGTGAAGATGACGCACTGTTTACATCAGCGGCTGGGCCAGTTGCACCAGCGTGATGAGCGGCTGCGGATAAACACCGAGCAGCAACACCAGGATAGCGGAGATCAGCACCACCACACCACCGGCGGTGAACGCCCAGTTGGCTGGAGTATCACGAGTGTGCAGTTCCGGCGGGCTGAGGTACAGGCTCACCGTAACGCGCAGGTAGTAATACAGACCAATGGCGCTACCGGCGACAACCGCCGCGGTCAGCCACCACAGATGCGCGTTAACACCGGACGCGATGACGTAAAACTTACCGATAAAGCCCAGCGTCATCGGGATACCGGCCAGCGACAGCATCATCACCGTCATCACGGCGGAGAGAATCGGACGATGCCAGAACAGACCGCGATACGAGTAAAGCGTATCGGCATCCGGACCACGGTACGGGCTCGACATCAGGCTGACTACACCGAAGGCGCCGAGGCTGCTGAACAGGTAACCGGCCAGATAGACGCCGGCGGTTTCCAGCGACAGCTGATGGGTTTTCACCGCAATCAGCGCCACCAGCAGATAGCCAAGATGCGCGATAGATGAATAGCCGAGCAGACGCTTGATGTTGCTCTGCGAAATCGCCATCAGGTTACCGAACAGGATCGAGACGAAGGCAATCACACCCAGCACGGTGCGCACCGCTTCACTGTCGGTTACCGGTGCGTACATGAACAGACGCATGATGACCGCAAAGATAGCGATTTTGCTGGCGGTGGCGAGGAAGGTCGAGACCGGAGCCGGCGCGCCCTGATAAACGTCTGGCGTCCACAGATGGAACGGCACCAGCGACAGCTTGAAGCCAAGACCGATGATCATCATGCCCAGCCCTACCAGCAGCAGCGGCTGCTGAATCATGCTGTCATTCAGGCTTTTGCCGAGCTGCACAAAGCTCAGGCTGCCGGAATCGGCGTAGACCAGCGCAATACCGAAGATCAGGAATGAAGAAGCCGCAGCCGACAGAATCATGTACTTCAGCGCCGCTTCCAGCGAGCGCTTCTGACGGAAGGCGTAGCCGATGAGACCAAACAGCGGCAGCGACAGCAGTTCAATACCGATGAACAGTGCCGCCAGATGGTTGGCGCTGGCCAGTACGATTCCGCCCAGCGCCGCGATCAGCACCAGCAGATAGAACTCATCTTTGTTGTCCGGGAAACCGGCCAGCCACGGATAAGCAAAGGTGCAGGTTGCCAGACTCGCCAGCATCACCAGCGCGGTATAGAACATCGAATAGCCATCCACGCGCAGCAGCGGCGTGACATCCATGGCGCCCACGTGGCCCACAAACCACAGCGACAGCAGCGCGAGGTTAAGACCGATGACCGTCAGCGTGGCATTAACAAAGTGGTTGCGTCGCCACGCAATGGACAGCATCACAACCACCACCGTCAATCCGACGATTAACAGCGGTAGCAACGCGATCAATTGTTGAGGAGT
Organism: Pantoea sp. SGAir0184; assembly: GCF_043544755.1. Taxonomy (NCBI): domain Bacteria; kingdom Pseudomonadati; phylum Pseudomonadota; class Gammaproteobacteria; order Enterobacterales; family Erwiniaceae; genus Pantoea; species Pantoea sp. SGAir0184. Next base: position 1,493,087 of record NZ_CP028050.1, on the reverse strand, counting down.
TATTGTCATGGCGAATTACGGCCTTGTAGTTGAAATTGAAGCGGTAAACCACTGCTGAATATTGCTCATCGCAGCATGGGACGTGTCGAGGATTGGCTGCGGATAAACGCCCAGCAGCACCAGCAGCACGACCAGTACACCGATGGTCAGGAATTCGCGCGGCGACATTCCAGCCAGCGGCTCTTTTGATTTGGCTTCGCCGTAGTAAGCGCGCTGCATCATGATCAGCGAGTACACCGAGGCAAATACCAGGCCGAAGGTGGCAATCACGATAATCAACGGCACCACCTGATAGCTGCCGGTCAGAATCATGAACTCACCCACAAAGTTACCGGTGCCCGGCATACCGAGGTTAGCCACGGCAAAGAACAGCGACAGGCCCGGAATCCACTTGATGCGCGACCACAGGCCGCCCATCTGGCGCATGTCACGGGTATGCAGACGTTCATACAGCTGACCGCACAGGATGAACAGCGCCGCGGCCGACAGGCCGTGCGCAATCATCTGCACCACCGCGCCCTGGAACGCCAGCTGGCTGCCGGTGTAGATGGCAATCAGCACGAAGCCCATGTGCGAAATCGAGGTGTAGGCGATCAGGCGTTTGATATCGGTCTGCGAGAACGCCATCCAGGCGCCGTAGAAGATACCGATGATGCCGAGCCACATGGCGATCGGCGCGAACTCCGCCGACGCATTCGGGAACAGCGGCAGGCTAAAACGCAGCAGGCCGTAAGCCGCAGTTTTCAGCAGGATACCGGCAAGGTCAACCGAACCAGCGGTCGGTGCCTGGCTGTGGGCATCCGGCAGCCAGCCGTGCAGCGGCACCACCGGCATTTTCACCGCAAAGGCGATGAAGAAGCCGAGCATCAGCAGATACTCAACGGTGTGTGACATCGGGGTTTTCAGCAGCTCTTCATAGCTGAACGTCCAGACGCCAGTGGCGTTGTAGTGCACAAACACCAGCGCCAGAATGGCAATCAGCATCACCAGACCTGACGCCTGGGTGTAGATGAAGAATTTGGTTGCCGCGCTGATACGGGTTTTCCCGTCAGACGCTTTGTGACCCCAGAGCGCGATGAGGAAGTACATCGGCACCAGCATCATTTCCCAGAAGAAGAAGAACAGGAACATGTCGATGGCGAGGAACACGCCGATCACGCCGCCGAGAATCCACATCAGGTTGAGGTGGAAGAAGCCCTGATACTTTTCGATTTCATTCCACGAGCAGAGAACCGCCATCAGACCCAGCAGGCCGGTCAGCACCACCATCAGCAGCGACAGGCCATCCAGCGCCAGATGGAAATTAATGCCAAAGCGCGGGATCCACGACACCAGGAAAGTCGACTGCCACTGCGGCAGGCCCGCAGCCTGCGTCAGCGAATAGCCGCCCTGCAGCCACAGCTGCAGGCCCAGCGCCAGCGTCAGCCCCATGGTGATCAGGGCAATCCAGCGCGGCACCTTCGCGCCAAGGCGCTCAGCCAGCCAGCAAAGCAAGCCCCCAACAAAGGGTATAATTATTAGCCAAGGTAATAACACGGCGTACATTCCCTATTTTCGTCTTCGTTCAGGCTATCTGACGCGCCTGTTTCGCCTCGCCCGCGCGGGCAACGTTCACGTATTACTACGCGCCGGTTGCTGCGCTGGCGAACACCAAACTGACTGCGTTGATCTCACCCGTGCATCAGACAATTTTGAACATTCTTACGTGGGGCGCTAAACCATCGCGCCCCGCTCATCAATCGTTAAATCACCAGCATCAGCGCCAGCACCACCACGGCACCGACGCTCATCGACGCGATATACCAGCGCAGATAGCCGTTCTCACTCACCACCAGACCTTTATTACCGATGCGCGACAGCAGCGCCGGCAGGTTCATCAGTGAATTGAGCGGATCGCGCTGCAGCAGCCAGGCAATGCCAAGGTACGGTTTAACAAATACCTTGTCGTACAGCCAGTCGAAGCCCCAGGCCGCAAACCACCAGGTGCCGAAGAAACGGCCCGGCGCGCTGTTGGCGATGCGGGTGACCAGCTGACGTTTGCCCAGCCACAGCGCGGCGGCAATCAGAATACCGATAATCGCCACGGCACCCGAGGTGATTTCCAGCGCCACTTTGCCGGTTTCACCAAACTCGTTCTGTGGCAGCACGCCCGCCAGCGGAGGCGTAATCAGCGCGCCAACGAAGGTCGAGAGCACCAGCAGCACAATCAGCGGCAGGTGATGCGTAATGCCTTTACCGGCATGCGCATGAATTTTCTCTTCGCCGTGGAACACGATGAAGATCATGCGGAAGGTGTAGATTGAGGTAAGGAATGCACCCACCAGACCGGCGACCATCAGATTGATGTGACCGTTAGCCAGCGCACCGAACAGAATCTCGTCCTTACTGTAGAAGCCGGCGGTAATCAGCGGCAGTGCAGCCAGCGCGGCACCGCCCACCAGGAAGCAGACATACACCAGCGGGATGCTCTTACGCAGACCGCCCATTTTGAAAATATTCTGCTCGTGGTGACAGGCCAGAATCACGGAACCGGAAGAGAGGAACAGCAGCGCCTTGAAGAACGCATGGGTCATCAGGTGGAAAATCGCGGCGTCCCACGCCTGTACGCCCAGCGCCAGGAACATGTAGCCGATCTGACTCATGGTGGAGTAAGCCAGCACGCGTTTGATGTCGGTCTGCACCAGCGCGGCGAAGCCCGCCAGCACCAGCGTAATCGCACCAACGATACCCACCAGATGCAGCACTTCCGGCGTCAGCAGGAACAGACCGTGGGTGCGGGCAATCAGATAGACGCCTGCGGTTACCATGGTGGCAGCGTGGATCAGCGCGGAGACCGGCGTCGGACCGGCCATCGCATCGGCCAGCCACGTCTGCAGCGGCAGCTGTGCCGATTTACCCACGGCACCGCCCAGCAGCATCAGCGTCGCCCACTGCAGCATGTGGTTGTCCGCCGCGAAGTGCGCCGGGGCCAGCTCCATCAGCTCACGGAAGTTCAGCGTACCCAGTTCGTTGTAGAGAATGAACAGCGCAAAGGCGAGGAACACGTCACCGACACGGGTGATGATGAAGGCTTTCATCGCCGCTTTGCCGTTTTCCGGATTGCTGTAGTAGAAGCCAATCAGCAGGTAGGAACACAGCCCTACCCCTTCCCAGCCAAGGTACATCAGCATCAGGTTATCGGCCAGCACCAGCACCACCATGCTCGCGATGAACAGGTTGGTGTAGGCGAAGAAGCGTGAATAGCCCTCTTCACCGCGCATGTACCAGGAAGCGAACATGTGGATGAAGAAGCCGACGCCGGTAACCACCGACAGCATGGTCAGCGACAGACCATCCAGCACCAGGTTCACTTTGATGTCAAAGTTACCCACATGCATCCAGGTCCACAGCGCCTGGGTAAAGGGCTGCTGACCCTGGCTGAAGAAATCCATGCCAACAAATACGGTGGTCAGCGCCGCAAGGCCCACTGAACCCATCCCCACCGCAGCCGACAGGTTCTCCGACCAGCGACCACGGGAAAACGCCAATAGCAGGAAGCCAATCAGCGGAAATAATACGGTTAAATAGAGAAGATTCATCCGCGCATCTCGCTCACTGTGTCAATGTTCAGCGTCTGACGACGACGATATAGCTGGAGCAGCAGCGCCAGACCAATACTGGCTTCCGCCGCCGCGAGGCTGATTGCCAGGATGTACATCACCTGGCCGTCGGCTTGTCCCCAGTAGCTGCCTGCCACCACCAGCGCCAGCGCTGCGGCGTTGATCATGATCTCCAGACCGATCAGCATAAACAGCAGGTTGCGGCGCAGTACCAGCGAGGTCAGGCCGAGAACAAACAGCACAGCAGCCAGAATCAGGCCGTGTTGTAACGGGATCATGCGTGCTCCTCCTTATTGGCCGCCGCGTCTGACACGCGGTTGCTCAGCACTTCGCCCTGACGATCTTCACGTCCGATATGGAACGCCACCACCAGACCGGCCAGCAGCAGCATTGACGCCAGCTCAACCGCCAGAACATACGGGCCAAACAGACTGATGCCCACCGCTTTGGCATCAATGACGGTGCCATCAATACCCTGGTCGGTCGCGGTCAGGATGGCGTAGATCATCACCACCAGCAGCAGCAGCGAGACAATGCCCGGACCGATCCACAGCGACGGCTTCAGCCATTCGCGCTCCTGATCCTGCTGGGTTTTACCCAGGTTAAGCATCATCACCACGAACACAAACAGCACCATGATGGCACCGGCATAGACGATGATCTCCAGCGCACCGGCAAAATAGGCACCCATTGAGAAGAACACGCCGGCAATCGACAGCAGCGAAACAATCAGGTACAGCAGCGCATGTACCGGATTGGTGTGGGTGATGACGCGCAATGTCGTCAGCACTGCCACCAGTCCGCAAAGATAAAACGCAAATTCCATACCTGGCTCCTTAAGGTAATAAGCCTTTAACGTCGATCGGTTTGGCTTCGTTTTCCGCGTCGCCTTTGTCTTTACCGTCGATCGCCATACCTGCCATGCGGTAGAAGTTGTACTCCGGATATTTACCCGGGCCGGAAATCAGCAGGTCTTCCTTCTCATACACCAGATCCTGACGCTTGAACTCACCGAGTTCGAAGTCCGGCGTCAGCTGAATCGCGGTGGTCGGGCACGCTTCTTCACATAAACCACAGAAGATGCAGCGCGAGAAGTTGATGCGGAAAAATTCCGGATACCAGCGGCCATCCTGCATCTCCGCTTTCTGCAGCGAAATACAGCCGACCGGGCAGGCAACGGCGCACAGGTTACAGGCCACGCAGCGCTCTTCGCCGTCCGGATCGCGCGTCAGCACGATACGGCCACGGTAGCGCGGCGGCAGATAAACCGGCTCTTCCGGATACATCTGGGTTTCGCGCTTGGCGAAGGCATGCATGCCAATCATCCAGATACTGCGCACTGTCGTGCCGAAGCCAACGACAATATCTTTTAAAGTCATCTCAAAACCCCTTACTGCGCGTTGTACAGAATCACTGCGGCAGTGGCCAGCAGGTTCAATAACGTCAACGGCAGACATACTTTCCAGCCGAACGACAGCACCTGGTCATAGCGTGGACGCGGCAGCGCAGCACGAATCAGGATAAACATCACCATAAAGAACGCCGTTTTCAGGGCGAACCAGATGAACGGCGGCAGGAACGGACCGTGCCAGCCACCAAAGAACAGGGTGACGATCAGCGCCGATACGGTAGTAATGGCCACGTACTCACCGACAAAGAACAGGCCGAACTTCATCCCGGCATATTCGATGTGGTAACCGTCGGCCAGCTCCTGTTCCGCTTCCGGCTGGTCAAACGGATGACGGTGGCACACCGCGACGCCGGCAATACAGAAGGTCACGAAGCCAAAGAACTGCGGGATGATGTTCCACAGGTGCGTCTGGCTCTCAACGATGGCGTTCAGGTTAAAGGAACCCGCCTGCGCCACCACGCCCATCAGCGACAGGCCGAGGAACACTTCGTAGCTCAGGGTCTGCGCGGAGGCACGCATTGCACCGAGCAGCGAGTATTTGTTGTTACTCGACCAGCCCGCGAACAGTACGGCGTATACCGCCAGACCCGCCATCATCAGGAAGAACAGCAGACCGATGTTCAGGTCGGTGACCATCCAGCTCGGCGAAACCGGCACAATCGCAAACGCCAGCAGCAGCGAAACGAAGGCGATGACCGGTGCCAGGGTAAAGATGAAGCGATCGGTAAACGGCGGAACCCAGTCCTCTTTAAAGAACATTTTGATCATGTCCGCCGCCAGCTGCAGCGAGCCGCCCCAGCCTACGCGGTTCGGTCCATAACGGTTCTGCCACAGGCCGAGCAGACGACGCTCGGCAAAGCTCATGAAGGCACCACAGGCCACCACCACCAACAGGATCACAATGGCTTTCACCACCTGCAGGATGATGTCAATAACGTCCGGTGTCAGCCAGCTCATTGCGCTGCCTCCTGCAGTTTGTCAATTTGCGCACCCGCGAGGAACGGCGGTACACCCGGCATGCCGAGCGGCAGACCCACCTGCCCCGCCTGCAGTGCCGCGGAGAAGCGCACCGGCAGACGCAGCGTTTCACCGGCGCAAACCAGCTCCACGGACGCACCGTTATTAACGCCCAGCTTCTCAGCATCTGCCGGGTTGATCACCAGCGTGGCCGCTGCCATGCGTTTCTGGAAGGTTGGCGAACGCTGCGTCATCTCTTCACTACCAAACAGCTGATAGTAAGGTGCCACGCGATACTGGCTGCCGCCCACGAAGCGTGCCGGAACCTGGCTGAACCAGTCCAGTTCACTTTCGCTGGCTTCGAACAGCCGCACGCCCGGATCGCCATGACGCAGTTTACCGCCCACTTCCGCCTGGAACTTGTTCCACGCCTGCGGTGAGTTCCAGCCTGGTGCCCAGGCAAAAGGAATCTGCGAACGCGGTGCCGACGGCTGGTTGTTACCTTCCATGGAGAAGGCAAACATAGTGTCTTTATCCTGCGGCTGACGCGGTTCGTGCACGCTGATGTTGGCGCGCGCGGCGGTACGGCCACTGGCACGATGCGGTGAACGCGCCAGTTTCTGACCACGGATGCGGAAGCTGGCGTCCGGCGCCGCGTCCTTAATCCCTTTCAGCTGCGGCAGCGCCACAATCGCGGCATCAATCACGTGATCGAGCTGCGTCCAGTCAATCTGGCGGCTCTCTACAGCGCTGTGCAGCGAATGCAGCCAGCGCCAGCTCTCCAGCATCACCACGCTATCGTCGTAATAGGCCGGATCGTAAACCTGGAAGAAGCGCTGGGCGCGACCTTCATGGTTGATGGAGGTGCCGTCGCTCTCGGCAAAGCTGGCGGTGGAGAGCACCAGACCGGCTTTCTCCAGCGTGGCGGTACGTTGATGGTCAACCACAATCACGTGCGCGGTGTTGTGCAGTGCCGCATCGACGGTGGCTTTCGGCGCGTGACGGTAGAGATCGTTCTCCAGCACCACCAGCGCTTCCGCTTCGCCTTTATCCAGCTGCTCCAGCGCGCTGTCCAGCGACTGGCCGCCCATCAGGCCGAGACCAAAGCTGTTGGCCGCGCCGGCGAGGAAGGTGATACCCACGTCGGCACCGCGCGCTTTCAGCGCTTTAGCCACGTTGGCTGCCGCTTCAATCATTGCCGTGCTGCCCGAGTGGGTACCGGAAATGATCAGCGGTTTTTTCGCGCCGGCCAGCGCCTGTACCACCACGTCCAGCTTGCCGTTCAGGCTGCTGTCAAAATCGCTAACCGCCGGTGCGCTGTCATCCAGCGCGTGCGCGATGGCGAAGCCCAGGCGGGCCTGATCTTCCACCGGTGCGCGATAGCTCCACGCGGCGATATCATCGAGACGGGTTTCATCAACGTTAGTGACAAACAGCGGATGTTTGGCGTGCTGACCAATGTTGAGGATGGCGGCGATCTGCCAGTCCGCGACTTTCTGAGCGGCGGCCATTTCGCGTGCTTTGCCTTTAACGGCCTGACGCACCGACAGCGCCACGCGGGCACCGACCTGAGTCAAATCTTCACCCAGCACCAGCACGGCGTCATAGCTTTCAATTTCACGCAGCGATGGCGTGTAAATGCCGCCCTGCTGCAGCACTTTCAGCATCAACTCAACCCGCGCCTGCTCAGCTGCCGGCATACCGGTTGAGAAGTTTTCCGCGCCCACCAGTTCACGCAGCGCGAAGTTGCTTTCAATACTGGCGCGAGGTGAACCGATACCGATCACCTTCTTCGCCTGACGCAGGATATCCGCGGCGGCATTAACCGCCTGTTCTGCGTTCAGCGTGATACGGTCGCTGCCGCGCAGCTGTTCCGGATGACGCGGACGATCTTTACGGTTCACGTAGCCATAGCCGAAACGGCCACGGTCGCACAGGAAGTAGTGGTTCACCGATCCGTTGTAGCGGTTTTCGATACGACGCAGCTCGCCATAGCGCTCGCCCGGGCTGGTGTTACAACCCACGCTGCACTGCTGGCAGATGCTGGGCGCAAACTGCATATCCCACTTACGGTTATAGCGTTCAGAGTGGGTTTTATCGGTGAACACGCCGGTCGGGCAGATTTCTACCAGGTTACCGGAGAATTCGCTCTCCAGCGTGCCATCTTCCGGACGGCCAAAGTAGACGTTGTCATGCGCGCCGTACACGCCAAGATCTTTGCCATCGGCGTAATCTTTGTAGTAGCGCACGCAGCGGTAACAGGCGATACAGCGGTTCATCTCATGCGAGATAAACGGCCCGAGATCCTGATTCTGATGGGTACGCTTGGTAAAACGGTAGCGACGGAAGCTGTGTCCCGTCATTACCGTCATATCCTGCAGGTGACAGTTACCGCCCTCTTCGCACACCGGACAGTCGTGCGGGTGGTTGGTCATCAGCCACTCCACCACGCTTTCACGAAACTCTTTCGCTTCGCCATCGTCGATGGAGATAAAGGTGCCGTCAGACGCAGGCGTCATGCAGGACATGACGAGGCGACCACGGGTATCTTCGGCATTCTGGAATTGCTTCACCGCGCACTGGCGGCAGGCTCCCACGCTTCCCAGCGCCGGATGCCAGCAAAAATAAGGAATATCAAGGCCCAGAGACAGACACGCCTGCAGCAGGTTGTCCGCTCCGTTCACATCATATTCTTTACCGTCTACATGGATTGTAGCCATAGTGAACATGCTTCCGTAAGGCTCGTCCGCAGACGAGCGTTAAACATCTAATTCCTGCCCCGCAGCCTCAGGCCCGGGCGATTCCGTGTACGACGGCGGCTTACCAGCGCGCTTTCAGCAGGTTAGGCTGAATCCCGCCAATGGCGCGGGTATTGCCAAACACCTGCGGCGCAATGCCAGCTTCAAACTCGTCACGGAAATATTTAATCGCGCTCTGCAGTGGCTCAACGGCACCCGGTGCGTGGGCGCAGAACGTCTTGCCCGGACCGAGCTGGCGGCACAGTTGCAGCAGGGTTTCGATATCCCCCGGCTGGCCTTTTTTCTGCTCCAGCGCACGCAGGATCTTCACGCTCCACGGCAGACCATCACGGCACGGCGTACACCAGCCGCACGACTCGCGCGCAAAGAACTCTTCGAGGTTGCGTACCAGCGACACCATATTGATTTCGTGGTCGACCGCCATCGCCAGCGCGGTACCCAGACGGCTGCCGGCTTTGCCGATGCTGGCAAATTCCATCGGCAGGTCGAGGTGCTGCTCGGTCAGGAAGTCGGTACCGGCTCCGCCCGGCTGCCAGGCTTTGAACTTCAGGCCATCGCGCATTCCGCCGGCATAATCCTCGAGGATTTCACGCGCGGTGGTACCAAACGGCAGCTCCCACACGCCCGGATTTTTCACCCGGCCGGAGAAGCCCATCATCTTGGTGCCAGTGTCTTCGCTGCTGGAGATGTTTTTGTACCACTCCACGCCATTCAGGAAGATCGCCGGCACGTTGGACAGCGTCTCAACGTTGTTAACGCAGGTCGGTTTGCCCCAGACGCCGGCACTGGCCGGGAACGGCGGCTTGGAACGCGGGTTAGCGCGGCGCCCTTCCAGCGAGTTGATCAGCGCGGTCTCTTCGCCGCAGATATAGCGGCCCGCACCGGTGTGAACAAACAGCTCGAAATCGAAGCCGGTACCAAGAATGTTTTTACCGAGATAGCCCGCGGCAGTGGCTTCGGCGATGGCACGACGCAGATTTTCCGCGGCTTCGATGTATTCACCGCGCAGGAAGATGTAGCCACGGTAGGCTTTCAGCGCAAACGCACTGATCAGCATGCCTTCCACCAGCTGGTGCGGCAACTGCTCCATCAGCAGGCGGTCTTTATAAGTGCCAGGTTCCATCTCATCGGCGTTACACAGCAGGTAACGGATGTTCATGGATTCATCTTTGGGCATCAGGCTCCATTTCAGGCCGGTGCTGAAGCCCGCACCGCCGCGCCCTTTCAGGCCGGAATCCTTCACTGCAGCGACGATCTCGTCCTGGCTCATGCCCTTCAGCGCTTTATCGGCGCCAACGTAGCCGTTTTTACTGCGGTATTCATCGAACCATACCGGCTGTTTGTCGTCACGCAGACGCCAGGTCAGCGGATGGGTTTCCGCAGTACGAATGATCTGTTTAATGGTCATTGATACTGCTCCAGCAGGTTGGCGATGCCTTCCGGCGTCAGGTGAACGTGGGTATCTTCATCCACCATCATGGTCGGGCCTTTGTCACAGTTGCCGAGGCAGCAGGTTGGCAGCAGCGTAAAGCGGCCATCCGGCGTGGTTTGTCCCGGCTTGATGTTCAGGTTCTGCTCCAGCGCCGCCTGAATGCCCTGGTAACCGGTGATGTGGCACACTACGCTGTCGCAATAGCGGATCACATGGCGGCCAACCGGCGTACGGTAAATCTGGCTATAAAACGTCGCCACGCCTTCCACGTCGCTGGCCGGGATGCCCAGCACCTCAGCAATCGCGTTAATCGCGCCGTCCGGCACCCAGCCGCGCTGCTTCTGCACGATCTTCAGCGCTTCAATTGAGGCTGCGCGCGCATCTTCGTAGTGATGTTTCTCATGCTCAATAGCGTGGTGCTCGGCCTCGCTCAGCACAAAGACCTCATTCGGGTCGATGGTTTGAATGGCAATTTTTTGATCGTGCATAATTAGCGGTCCACGTCTGACATAACAAAATCGATACTACCGAGGTACACGATCAGGTCGGATACCAGGCTGCCGCGGATCACCGAAGGGATCTGCTGCAGATGCGGGAAGCTTGGCGTACGCACGCGGGTGCGGTAGCTCATGGTGCTGCCATCGCTGGTCAGGTAGTAGCTGTTGATCCCTTTCGTCGCTTCAATCATCTGGAACGATTCGTTGGCCGGCATTACCGGGCCCCACGAAACCTGCAGGAAGTGGGTGATCAGGGTTTCAATGTGCTGCAGCGTGCGCTCTTTCGGTGGCGGCGTGGTCAGCGGATGATCGGCCTTGAACGGACCCTCCGGCATGTTTTTCAGGCACTGCTCCAGGATACGCAGCGACTGCCACATCTCTTCCATCTTCAGCTGCACGCGGGTGTAAGCGTCGCTGATGCCCGCGCCGACCGGCACCTCAAAGTCGAAGTTTTCATAGCCGGAGTAGGGACGCCATTTACGCACGTCGAAGTCCAGACCGGTGGCGCGCAGACCGGCACCGGTGGTGCCCCACGCCAGCGCTTCGTCCATGTTATAGGCGGCAACGCCCTGCGAACGGCCCATCAGCACGGTGTTGCGCAGCGCAGCTTTGTCATACTCTTTCAGACGCTTCGGCATCCAGTCGAGGAACTCACGCAGCAGACGCTCCCAGCCTTTCGGCAGGTCGTGCGCCACACCGCCGATGCGGAACCACGCCGGGTGCATACGGAAACCGGTGATCGCTTCCACCACGTCATAGATTTTCTGACGGTCGGTAAAGGCAAAGAACACCGGCGTCATGGCACCGACGTCCTGAATAAAGGTGGAGATGTACAGCAGGTGGCTGTTGATACGGAACAGCTCTGACAGCATCACGCGAATCACATTCACGCGATCCGGTACGGTGATGCCCGCCAGCTTTTCCACCGCCAGCACGTAAGGCATTTCGTTTACGCAACCGCCGAGGTACTCGATACGGTCGGTATACGGAATATAGCTGTGCCACGACTGACGCTCGCCCATCTTCTCCGCGCCGCGGTGGTGGTAACCCACGTCCGGCACGCAGTCGACGATCTCTTCGCCATCCAGCTGCAGAATGATGCGGAAGGCACCGTGCGCTGAAGGGTGGTTCGGACCGAGGTTGAGGAACATGAAGTCCTCATTGGTGGTGCCACGCTTCATGCCCCAGTCTTCCGGCTTGAAGGTCAGTGACTCCATCTCCAGATCTTCTTTCTGCTTAGTCAGCGTGAAAGGATCGAACTCAGTGGCGCGCGCCGGGTAGTCTTTACGCAGCGGGTGCCCTTCCCAGGTCTGCGGCATCATGATGCGCGTCAGGTGCGGGTGGCCGTTGAAGGTGATACCAAACATCTCCCAGGTTTCGCGCTCGTACCAGTTGGCGTTGGCGAAAATTTTGGTGATGGTGGGCACATTCAGATCGTTTTCAGACAGCGCCACCTTGAGCATGATGTCGCGGTTGCGTTCAATCGACAGCAGGTGATAGAAAACGGAAAAATCCGCGGCGGGCAGACCGGCGCGGTGGGTACGTAAACGCTCATCGAAACCGTGCAGGTCATAGAGCATGACGTACGGCTTCGGCAGCTTACGCAGGAATTCAATGATTTCCAGTAGCTGTTCACGCTTCACCCAGACGACCGGAATGCCGGTGCGGGTGGCCTGAACGGTAAAGGCATCCGGCCCAAAACGGTTACGCAGCTCGCCGATCACCGGATCATCCAGGTGATCCCGGGTTTGCCATGCAGGCTGAGCGAGATCTTGCGTGGTTAAATCTGTCATACGTTACTCACCATTCCGGCCTGTAATCAGGCACTCAAAAGAAGGCGTCAGGATGGCGGCACACACTACGTTGTCATTATCTGCTGCGGCCGTGGCTCCATCCGTGTACGGGGTGCTTAAACTTCGTCTGGGGTTCTCAGGTTGGTGACGGCAATACGCTCACCACGCTTTCTTTCACGCTCAGACTGCATATTGGCGCGATACACGCCCTGATCGCCAACCACCCACGAGAGTGGACGACGTTCTTTGCCGATGGACTCACGCAGCAGCAGCAGCGCCTGCATGTAAGCTTCCGGACGTGGCGGACAACCCGGGATATACACATCAACCGGCAGGAATTTATCCACACCCTGCACCACCGAATAGATGTCATACATGCCGCCGGAATTGGCGCAGGCCCCCATCGAAATCACCCATTTTGGTTCCAGCATCTGGTCATACAAACGCTGAATCACCGGCGCCATTTTGGTAAACGGCGTACCGGCGATCACCATAAAGTCAGCCTGACGTGGCGAGGCGCGCATTACTTCCGCACCGAAACGCGCCACATCATGTACTGCGGTGAATGACGTGGTCATTTCCACGTAGCAACAGGAAAGGCCGAAGTTATACGGCCAGAGAGAGTTTTTACGACCCCAGTTCACCATGTCATGCAGGGCGTGCTCGAGCTTGCCCATATAGACGCTGCGATGAACGTGCTGCTCCAGAGGATCGGTAACAATCTCCTGTTTCTGCAGGGGATAACGGTCGTTATCGCCCCCGTTCGGGTCTACGCGTGTCAGCGTGTAGTCCATCTTATTGCCTCGCTTTTACTGCTTATGAGGGTTGGTGTGACTGTGGCTGACCGGGCTCGATTTGACGACTACGCGACGACGCGCAGGCGCCCAATCCAGCGCACCGATGCGCACCAGATAAACCAGGCCTGCCAGGAGCACCAAAATGAAAATTGCGGCTTCGACAAAGCCGACCCAGCCGCTTTCGCGAATGGAGGTCGACCATGCGTATAGATAGAGGGCTTCGACGTCGAAAATGACGAAAAACATCGCAACCAGATAGAATTTTGCCGAGAGGCGGATATGGGTATCACCGACGGATTCGATACCGGATTCAAACGGCGTGTCTTTATGACGCGCGCGTGCACGTCCACCTAACAACCAGCCACCGGTTAACATAAAGGCACACAGGCCAAACGCGATAACAATGAAAACAATAAACGCCCAGTGATGAGCGATGACTTCTGTGGTTGTTGACATACTCTTTGCTTACTCATCAAAAGTGGCGATGGCATCCTGCACTGTCGCAGCAAACACACCACATCGATTCAAGGGAAGGATAAAAAACCTTATAAACTTTGCTGTCTTTATCAATTAAGCAGCAATTTTATGGGGTTTTTTACTCCTTTCTATAACCTTTTGTCAACTTTGACAAAAGTATCCAAACATTAATTTACACCCGCATCATATTATTAACATATGCACCTCTGAGCGCCAGCTAAATCGCTTCAGTTTGTACGGTTAATTTCAGTGTAGCGGGTATTCACATGCATGGATCGTGCGTTTAACAATCATAGTTTGACAGGTCTTGCGCGGATTTCCCCCCCCTTATCGGGGGTATTTTTTTGATCCAGAACACATATTGACGTTTTTTGCTGGAAAAACCGGCAGGCGGTCTGGCGACAGGCGGAGATAAAGTTGGCACGAAATGATAAATAAATTCCGCGCAGGATGAAAATGAAACACATTTCATTTTTCAGGAAGTTAGTGAAATTATCAGGTGCAAATCGTGCTAAAAAAGCGGAAATAACCGCCATAAAAAAAGCCTTAGCTGATTTTCATCAGGCTAAGGCTCTTTTCTCTAACTTTTAACAATTATCTGGCATGCCGGTTGTGACGGATTACCAGTAACGGTCAACCTTACTCTTCATCATCCAGCAGCAGCGTACCGTCCGGATTCGCGCTTAGATTGTAAGGATCGTTAGTGGATTGCATCGCGTTGAAGATGGCCAGTGCCAGCTCATTATCGCTGTCCGGATTACGGCACAGCAGATATTGCGTATCCGGCAGCACCGGCAGGCCTTCTGCTGCCCCCATCACGCGCAGTTCCGGGCTCATCATTTCAACCGGACGCGCGGTGACACCCAGCCCCGCTTTTACCGCCGCACGTACCGCCGCCAGCGTGGAAGCCACGTAGGAGATACGCCACGGGATACCCGCTTCGTTGAGATGATCGATCGCCATGTCACGATACGGGCTTGGCTCATCCAGCAGCACCAGCGGAATGGCTTCACCACGCTGGAAAATATAGTCTGCCGCGCAGTACCACAGCGTTGGCGAGGTGCGCAGCACCTGGTAGGTGAAGTTACCCGGACTGGAGGTGGTCACCACCAGATCCACTTCGCCCTGGTTCAGCATCTCCATCATAAACGGATTACGCTTCACGCGGACGTCGATTGCCAGTTTCGGATACACTGACGTTACGCGGTTAAGCAGAAACGGCAGAATGGTATCAGAGGTATCGTCAGACGCGCCAATCGTCAGCACGCCCTGGATATTGCTGTACATTAAAGAAGTGCAGGCTTCATCGTTGAAACGCAGGATCTTCCTGGCGTATCCAAGCAGCTGAATGCCATGCTCAGTCAGCAATTTGTTACGTCCATGTCTGGCAAACAGCTCTTTACCTACCAATTGTTCCAGACGTTGCATCTGCTGGCTTACGGCTGATTGCGTTCTGCATACTGCTGCAGCGGCGGCTGCAAAGGTATTCAGGTCAGCAACGGCGACAAAAGTACGCAGCAGATCGAGGTCGAGATTCAGTATCGGACGATTTGCATTAGTCATGTTATTTCTTCACTTATAAGATTTTTTGAAACTACTACCCTGGTGTATTACCATACTTATCAAAGAGATAAGTGGTAATGGTGCTTAATGATCGCCCTGTGTGAAGGCGCTCATGAAAAAATCGAGTCAGGCGGATGCCGACGAACACATCACCGCAAAACGGGCAATGGCGTCGTAAAAGTCAGAACAACTTCCTGGGCCAGGGACGTCAGTAGAACGTTGCTGGAAGCTGTGTAGTTGCCTGGTTTCCCGCCAAACTGTCCTGCGGGGCAAAAAGGAATAACATCTTGTTATGCTGATGCGAAGCGATAAAGTGCATCAAATAATAAATTATACTTAATCATTTTTACGCTATAAATGGAAATGTTTTTGTTCAAAACATCGTAATTTTTGACCAAAAGCCATTTCCGGCACATCCTGCCACAACGCTGCTGATTTTTTAACCCGCCTGGTTCTTAAACTGAATGATAAGCGTTAAAGTGACAGCGTAAATGCTATTTAAGCCGCTGCCACGCGGTTTTATCCCCGGCTGACGGGGCCTGGTTTCAACCGCCTGGCAAAGCAAATAACCGTCGTCATCGCCGCATGCCAGATAGTGCTTAATCATTGCTGCACATTTTTTCGGCATCTAACAAGATTCCTTTAACTATTTCATCAAGTCGCTAACCATTCCTCAGACCGCAGTTAAATGAAAAATTGCTGAATGGCGCGGCGTGTGGCTGGATATCCCGGTTTACAGGCGACCCGATCAGCGCAAGCATTTAATGTTGACTCCTGCCATTTTAATAGATAATTAAACCAGTTTTAATAGTTAAAAATGCGTTTCACGCCACTGAATCCGGCAAAGCCTGGCTATCGCGCCAAAACCCAGCGCTGCCCTTCTTTTGTTACGGTGAGAGGAGTAAATTGAGCAGGTTTGATTTTAGTGGCAGGTTAAAAGGACTCTGCCCATTAAGGCGGTAACGATGAATTTTCAAATTGATAAATCCGGCAAGCTGGAAAATGTCTGTTACGACATTCGTGGCCCGGTACTGAAAGAAGCTAAACGTCTCGAAGAAGAAGGCAACAAAGTTCTCAAACTCAACATCGGCAACCCTGCCCCGTTTGGTTTTGAAGCCCCTGATGAAATCCTGGTAGACGTGATTCGTAACCTACCGAGCGCGCAAGGCTATTGCGACTCGAAAGGTCTCTATTCAGCACGTAAAGCCATCATGCAGCACTACCAGGCGCGCGACATGCGCGACGTTACGGTAGAAGATATCTATATTGGCAACGGTGTGTCTGAACTGATCGTGCAGGCGATGCAGGCGCTGCTGAACAGCGGCGATGAGATGCTGGTGCCCGCGCCAGATTATCCGCTGTGGACGGCGGCGGTTTCGCTGTCAAGCGGCAAAGCGGTGCACTATCTGTGCGACGAATCCGCGGGCTGGTTCCCGGATCTGGATGATATTCGCAGCAAAATCACGCCGCGTACCCGCGGGATCGTGATCATCAACCCCAACAACCCGACCGGTGCGGTGTACAGCAAAGAGCTGCTGCTGGAGATCGTGGAGATCGCCCGCCAGCATAACCTGATCATCTTCGCCGACGAGATTTACGACAAGATTCTGTATGACGAAGCCCAGCATCATTCGATTGCCGCGCTGGCACCGGATCTGCTGACCGTGACCTTCAACGGGCTGTCCAAAACCTACCGCGTGGCGGGTTTCCGCCAGGGCTGGATGGTACTGAACGGACCGAAGAAGCACGCCAAAGGCTATATCGAAGGTCTGGAGATGCTGGCCTCGATGCGTCTGTGTGCTAACGTGCCGGCACAGCATGCCATTCAGACTGCGCTGGGCGGCTATCAGAGCATCAGCGAGTTTATCGCGCCGGGTGGACGGCTGTTCGAGCAGCGCCAGCGCGCCTGGGAACTGATTAACGATATTCCCGGCGTCAGCTGCGTGAAGCCGCAGGGCGCGCTCTATATGTTCCCGCGCATCGATGCTAAGAAATTCAACATCATGGACGACCAGAAAATGGTGCTGGATTTCCTGCTGCAGGAAAAAGTGCTGCTGGTGCAGGGCACTGCCTTTAACTGGCCGTGGCCGGATCACGTGCGCATCGTTACCCTGCCGCGCGTGGACGACCTCGAGATGGCCATCAACAAGTTTGGTCGCTTCCTGCAAGGCTATCGCCAGTAATCTGTGACGCGTATACTGTTTGACTTTCGGGGAGCCGCACAAGCTCCCCGCCGTGCAACAGGAACCGTCCATGACCCGTAGCCACTTTTTCGCCCACCTCTCCCGCCTGAAACTCATCAACCGCTGGCCGCTGATGCGCAATGTGCGCACGGAAAATGTCTCCGAGCACAGTCTGCAGGTCGCCATGGTGGCGCATGCGCTGGCCATCATTAAAAACAAAAAATTTAACGGCAATCTGAATGCCGATCGCATCGCCATGCTGGCGCTGTATCACGATGCCAGCGAAGTGCTGACCGGCGATTTGCCCACGCCGGTAAAGTACTACAACGCGCAGATTGCCCATGAATACAAGAAGATTGAAAAGATTGCGCAGCACAAGCTGATTGAGATGCTGCCGCCTGAGTTGCAGGACGCATATCGTCCGCTGCTGGATGAGCACCTGCATAGCGAGAGCGAGCAGGCGGTGGTAAAACAGGCTGATGCGCTGTGCGCCTACCTCAAGTGCCTTGAAGAACTATCGGCCGGCAACAACGAGTTTCTGCTGGCCAAAGCCCGTCTGGAGAAGACGCTGGCGCAGCGGCGATCGCCGGAGATGGATTACTTCGTTGAAGTCTTCATCCCCAGCTTCAGCCTGTCGCTGGATGAAATTTCCCAGGATACGCCGCTGTAACCTGCGCCGCTCAGCGTGGGCTGTTTCAGGCGCGGAGCGTCACGCTGAAGTAACCGTCCAGCTGTTTACTGATGTGCAGCGGCTGCAGATTTTCCACCTGCAGCGCCACTTCACTCAGGCGTGGCGCATCGGCCGGCGGATTGACCGCCACCACCGCGCTGCCCGCTTCCAGCCCGGCGATAATGCCCGCCGGTGCATCTTCCACCACCACGCATTCTGGCGCAGAAAGCCCGAGCCGCTCAGCGCCCAGCAAATAAGGTTCAGGATTGGGCTTACCGAATTTAATGTCCTCGGCGGTAATAAACACCTCCGGCAGCGGTAAACCGGCCGCTTTGTGACGGGCATGCGCCACCGGGATCGATCCCGAAGTCACAATCGCCCAGGGAATGTCGAGTGCGTTCAGGGTGGTCAGCAACGCGTGTGCACCGGCAATCGCCTGCACGCCTGCCGTGTCTTCTGCTTCCAGCTGCTCCAGCCAGCGAAATTCGGCCTGGATCGCTGCTTCAGACTGGCCCGCCATAAAGTGGCGCAGCGAGTTGATCGCCGGTTTGCCGTGAATGTAGTCCAGCACCTGCTGCGCAGCAAGGCCGTGGCGTGCGCCCCAGCTTGACCAGGCGCGATTCACGGCCGGCAGTGAATCCACCAGCGTCCCGTCTAAATCAAACAGAAAACCCCTGTACTTCACACGTTGCTCCTTATTCAGGCATTGAGGATTTGCGCGATTTCATTCTCGCTGAGGTGATACTGACGCGGACAAGTGTGCCACACCGCCAGCATGCGTTGGTATTTTTCCCACATCGGGGTTTGCGCATTGAAGCCGTGGGTGCCGGAATCGAAATGGGTATAGCGCCCTTCCACATTAACCATAAAGCGCACATAGCCGAGGTAACGCGCTTCGGTGGCCGCGTCGAAGCCGAGAAACGCCAGGCGACGCTCTTCAATGTTGCACGGCGCTTTGTGATTGGACCAGGAAACATGCAGCGCATGATGCATTTCCATAATGTCGATCAGCGTACGGCAGGTCGCCTCGCTCAGTTCGCCGAACTCTTTGTCCAGCTCGCGCAATTGCAGTCCATAGCCGCGTTCAATAATGGTCTGATAGCGGCGATAGCGCTCGGCGTTATCCGGCTCAAGCATCGCCATCATCTGGTATTGATTAGAAAGAATCAGTCGCTGTGCATGGGTCATTTCCATGGTTTACTCCCGGGCCGCAGGGCCGCTTAAGATTTAAACAATGCAGAAATGATTACACAACGAAAGCGATGCGTGTATATCCGCATCACTATTCTTTGATTTGAACCGGGATTGGGCGCAAATTCTCTGGCAGAGAAAAGCGCCATGCGATCAAAGATCGTCGAGGAAAGTACGGTCGAGCTGCTTAAAAGCACGCTTGAGCACATCCGCCAGCGCCTGGTAAGTCGGCTTGCCGTCAACGGGGGCAATGGCCTGTCCGGCCTCTTCCAGTTTGGCGCGCACTTCGTGGAACCAGTGCAGCAGCGTTGGCGGCAGCGGCGTGACGGAACGTTTACCCAGCCACCATAATCCCTGCATCGGCAGGCTACAGGCAAACAGCGCGGTGGCAATCGCCGGACCGAGCTGCCCGCCGAGCGCGATTTGCCACGTCAGCGTAAAAATGGCCAGCGGTGGCATAAAGCGAATCGCAAAGCGGGTTGCCGTCACCACACGGTTCTCAGGAAACACCGGCGCCAGACGTTTGTCGGCGGGCCAGGTTTTCATGTAGTGCTGGCCGCGCTGAAATAAGCCGAACCAGCCTGGATTGCCTGCGTCATTCGCCATGGTAGACCTCAACTATTACTGCAACATTTAAAAAAAATTTACAACTACACAACTTTACGTGACATCCTTCAAAAGATTTTGTCTTTGCGGGTCACAGTGGGTATTCTGACGCCGTTTTTGCAACATTACCGGAAGCCGCAGCTCAATAAAAGAGCGCGCTGGAACCATGTTTCGCTTCGTGGATTTCAAAAATCTGCGTAAAATTACCGAAATTTTTTGCGTGTCGTTTCTTTTTTGACTAGCGCATGATGTTAATCATTAATCTACCAGCTTTCATAGGCTACGCTGTTAGTCTGATTGCGTTATTTTTAGCCACTATTTAACAAAATAGGTACTTCCATGTCGACGAAGTTAGTACTGGTCCTCAACTGCGGCAGCTCCTCTCTTAAGTTTGCCATTCTCAATCCAGCCAGCGGTGACGAATACCTTTCCGGTCTGGCGGAGTGTTTCCACCTGCCGGAAGCGCGCATCAAGTGGAAACTGGACGGCAGCAAACAGGAAGCCCCGCTCGGCGCGGGCGCAGCGCACAGCGAAGCGCTGAACTTCATCGTTAAAACTATTCTGGCACAAAAACCAGAGCTTTCGGCACAAATCGCTGCAATCGGCCATCGTATCGTTCACGGCGGCGAGCAGCTGACGCAATCAGTGGTGATTGACGAGTCCGTCATTCAGGGCATCAAAGACGCGTCGTCCTTCGCGCCACTGCACAATCCGGCGCACCTGATCGGTATCGACGAAGCCATGAAAAACTTCCCGCACCTGTCGGATAAAAATGTCGCCGTTTTCGACACCGCCTTCCATCAGACTATGCCGGAAGAGTCCTATCTCTATGCCCTGCCGTACAACCTGTATAAAGAGCACGGCGTGCGCCGCTACGGCGCGCACGGCACCAGTCACTACTATGTGACGCAGGAAGCCGCCAAAATGCTGAACAAGCCGGTCAGCGAGCTGAACATCATCACCTGCCATCTCGGCAACGGCGGTTCTGTGGCGGCCATCCGTAACGGCCAGTGCGTAGATACCTCAATGGGTCTGACGCCGCTGGAAGGTCTGGTGATGGGCACCCGCAGCGGTGACATCGATCCGGCTATCGTCTTCTTCCTGCACGATACGCTGGGCATGAGCGTGGATGCGATCAACAAACTGCTGACCAAAGAGTCCGGCCTGCTGGGCCTGACCGAAGTCACCAGCGACTGCCGTTACGTGGAAGATAACTACGCCACCAAAGACGATGCCAAACGTGCGATGGATGTGTTCTGTCACCGCCTGGCGAAGTACATCGGCAGCTACACCGCGCTGATGGAAGGCCGTCTGGATGCGGTAGTGTTTACCGGCGGTATCGGTGAAAACGCGGCGATGGTGCGTGAGCTGGCGCTGGACAAACTGGGTCTGCTTGGCTTCGAGGTTGACCACGAGCGCAACCTGGCTGCACGCTTCGGCAAGTCCGGCTTCATCAATAAAGAAGGGACCCGCCCGGCGGTGGTGATTCCAACCAATGAAGAGTGGGTCATCGCCCAGGATGCCGCGCGCCTCACCGCGTAATGTTTCTCTCCGTCAGCTTCGGCTGACGGTGTTGTTTTTGACACCCTGTAACACCGCGAGGTTTCTATAGTGTCACGTACAATTATGCTTATTCCTACCGGCACCAGCGTCGGCCTGACCAGCGTCAGCCTTGGCGTGATTCGTGCCATGGAGCGCAAAGGCGTGCGCCTGAGCGTGTTCAAACCGATCGCCCAGCCGCGCGCTGGCGGCGATGCGCCAGACCAGACCACCACCATCATTCGCAAAAACTCCGCTATTCCGGCCGCGGTTCCGCTGCCGATGTCCCGCGTTGAGTCGCTGCTGGGTTCTAACCAGCAGGATGTGCTGATGGAAGAGATCATCGCCAACTACCACGCCAACGCCAAAGATGCGGAAGTGGTGCTGGTGGAAGGCCTGGTTCCGACGCGCAAACATCAGTTTGCCTCGGCGCTGAACTATGAAATTGCCAAAACGCTGAACGCGGAGATCGTCTTCGTCATGTCGCTGGGTAACGACTCACCGGCACAGCTGAAAGAGCGCATCGAACTGACGCAGAGCAGCTTCGGCGGCAGCAAAAACAAAAACATCACCGGCGTCATCATCAACAAACTCAACGCGCCGGTGGATGAGCAGGGCCGCACCCGTCCGGATCTGTCAGAAATTTTCGACGACTCCTCAAAAGCCAGCATCGCCAACATCGATCCTAAGCAGCTGTTCGCCAACAGCCCGCTGCCGGTGCTGGGCTGCGTGCCGTGGAGCTTTGATCTGATCGCGACGCGCGCCATTGATATGTGCCGCCATCTCAACGCGGAGATCATCAACGAAGGTGAAATCCATACGCGTCGCGTCAAATCCGTCACCTTCTGCGCGCGCAGCATCCCGCATATGCTGGAGCACTTCCGTCCGGGCTCGCTGCTGGTGACCTCAGCCGACCGCCCTGACGTGCTGGTGGCGGCCTGTCTGGCGGCGATGAACGGCATCGAAATTGGTGCGGTGCTGCTGACCGGTGGCTATCAGATTGAAGCGCCGATCGCCCGTCTGTGCGAACGCGCCTTCCAGACCGGCCTGCCGGTGTTCATGGTAAAAACCAACACCTGGCAAACCTCGCTCAGCCTGCAGAGCTTCAATCTGGAAGTGCCGGCTGACGACACGCAGCGTATCGAAAAAGTGCAGGAGTACGTGGCCGGCTTTATCAATGCTGACTGGGTTGAATCGCTGACCGCGACGTCCGAACGCAGCCGTCGTCTGTCACCGCCGGCATTCCGTTATCAGCTCACCGAACTGGCGCGTAAAGCCGGCAAGCGCATCGTCCTGCCGGAAGGCGACGAACCGCGTACCGTTAAAGCGGCGGCGATTTGTGCCGAGCGCGGCATCGCCACCTGTGTGCTGCTGGGCAATCCGGATGAGATTCAGCGCGTGGCCGCAGCGCAGGGCGTTGAGCTCGGCAAAGGCATTGAAATTGTCGATCCGCAGGTGGTGCGTGACAACTACGTGCCGCGCCTGGTTGAGCTGCGAAAGAGCAAAGGCATGACCGAAGTGGTCGCGCAGGAGCAGCTGGAAGATAACGTGGTGCTGGGCACCATGATGCTGGAAAGCGGCGAAGTTGACGGTCTGGTCTCGGGCGCGGTTCACACCACCGCCAACACCATTCGTCCGCCGTTGCAGCTGATCAAAACCGCGCCGAACAGCTCGCTGGTCTCCTCGGTATTCTTCATGCTGCTGCCAGAGCAGGTGCTGGTGTACGGCGACTGCGCCATCAACCCGGATCCTAATCCGGAGCAGCTGGCCGAGATCGCGATTCAGTCCGCCGACTCCGCTAAAGCCTTCGGCATCGATCCACGCGTAGCGATGATCTCCTACTCTACCGGTAACTCCGGTGCCGGTAGTGACGTAGAGAAAGTGCGTGAAGCAACGCGCATTGCGCAGGAAAAACGCCCGGATCTGGTGATTGATGGCCCGCTGCAGTACGACGCCGCAATCATGGAAGACGTCGCCAAGTCTAAAGCACCGAACTCAGCGGTGGCCGGACGTGCGACGGTATTTATCTTCCCGGATCTCAACACCGGTAACACCACTTACAAAGCGGTGCAGCGTTCTGCCGACCTGATCTCCATCGGGCCGATGCTGCAGGGCATGCGCAAACCGGTTAACGACCTGTCACGCGGTGCGCTGGTCGATGATATTGTCTACACCATTGCGCTGACGGCGATTCAGTCGCAGCAGGCTGAAGGCTAATCCCCTTCCCCGCTCCGCATCAGCACGCCCGCCCGGGCGTGCTTTTTTTTATCCTGCGCCACAACCCTGCCCGTATAAACGTACTGGCAAAATCCCGCCTGCGCGCTAACACTGATTACACTCTCCCGCGACTTACGAGGTCAGCAATGAGCAACAGTGATGTGCACAGCCGTCGGTTACAGGCCACGCCGCGTGGCGTGGGCGTGATGTGTGATTTCTTTGCGGCGAAAGCCGAAAACGCCACGCTGTGGGACCAACAGGGGCGCGAATATATTGATTTCGCCGCTGGCATTGCGGTGCTCAATACCGGACACCGGCATCCCAAAGTGCTGGCGGCGGTACAGCAGCAGCTGACGTGCTTCACTCATACCGCGTTTCAAATCGTGCCGTATGAGAACTACATTCACCTTGCGGAGCGTCTGAATGCGCTGGTGCCGATTGAAGGCGCCGTGAAAACCACCTTCTTCTCTACCGGCGCCGAGGCGGTTGAGAACGCGGTGAAAATCGCGCGCGCAGCCACCGGCCGCCCGGGGATTATCGCCTTCAGCGGCGCGTTCCACGGTCGCACCAATATGACCATGGCGCTGACCGGCAAAGTACTGCCTTACAAAACCGGCTTCGGCCCGTTTGCCAGCCCGGTATTTCATGCGCGTTACCCCAATGCGCTGCATAACGTCAGCGTGCACGATGCGCTCGACAGTCTGGAGATGATTTTCCGCAGCGATATTGCGCCACAGCAGGTGGCGGCCATCATCTTTGAACCGGTTCAGGGCGAAGGCGGATTCTATGTCGCGCCGCCAGAGTTTGTGACGGCGCTGCGCCAGCTGTGCGATCGCCACGGCATCCTGCTGATCGCCGATGAAGTACAGAGCGGTTTTGCGCGCACCGGCAGGCTGTTTGCCAGCGAATATTATGAGGTGCAGCCGGATCTGATCACACTGGCGAAAAGTCTGGCAGGCGGGTTTCCGCTGTCGGCGGTGAGCGGCCGGGCCGCGGTGATGGATGCACCGGAGCCGGGCGGTCTGGGCGGCACTTATGCTGGCCATCCGCCGGCAATTGCCGCCGCGCATGCGGTGCTGGATATTATCAGTGAGGAAAACCTGTGCGCGCGTGCGCAATGGCTCGGTACGCAGCTGGCGGAAGCGTTGAACGGCGCCGGCTGCCGTGCGCTGGCCGAGGTACGCGGCTATGGCTCGATGATGGCGGCGGAGTTTCATGACGCCAGCGGCCGACCCTCAGCGGAGATCGCCAAAGCGATTCAGCAGCAGGCGCTGGCCGAAGGATTGATCCTGCTGACCTGCGGCGTGCACAGCAACGTGATCCGCTTTCTTTATCCGCTAACCATTCCGGACGCCCAGTTCAGTACGGCGCTGAACATTCTCACCCGCATTCTCAGCCAGCATTAAACACAAAAGGCACCCTTAGGGTGCCTTGCTGCGGAAGCGCAGGAATCAGGCTTCGCTGCTTTGCTTACTGCGCACCGCGTCACTGTTGCGGCTCAGCCACAGCGACAGGGCTTTGAGTGAATCATCGGTGAATTCATCACAGCGGGCGGTGATCTCTTCCGGCGTCATCCAGAACACTTCATCCACTTCCTCTTCCTGCATGGCAAACGGACCGTGCGACACGCAGCTGAACAGCCCACCCCATACGCGGCAGTGCTGATCTTCGAAGTAGAATTTGCCGTGCTCGGCGAACGGGACATCAGCGATGCCGAGCTCCTCTTCCGCTTCACGACGGGCGGATTCCAGCAGGTCTTCACCGCTTTGCACCACGCCGCCCGCAGTGGCATCCAGCATACCCGGCATGAAATCTTTGCTCTCGGTACGGCGTTGCACCAGAATCTTGCCCATGCCGTCGTGCACCACAATATAGGTAGCGCGATGGCGCAGACATTGCGCACGCATCTGCGCACGGCTGGCCTGCGCAATCACTTCGTTTTCTTCGCTAACGATATCCACCCACTCGATACCGTCACCTGCCGTTTGATCCACCATCCGGTAACCCTTTCTCTGTTTTCGGCGTGCCCAGCACGCGCCTGTTTGCGATGCTTTATTAGAATGAGCGCTAAGGTAAAGCGTTCTTTTCGCCGCCGCAAGGTTTTAGCGTGCTTTACCCGACTCGGCCAGCCACAGCTGCACTGAGGCGCGCTGCCACTGGAATTCTGCATAGTGCTGCAGCTTCACCGGCAGCGGATCGCCGTGCAGCGCCAGCCGGTTAATCATCACCGCCAGGTCGGTGTCGGCAATCGACCACTCGCCAAACAGGTTCTGTTGGCCGTCCGGCAGCAGGCGCTGCACCGCGGCAATCAATTTACTGGCGGCCTGTTCGCCAGCGGGCGTGAGCGGAGCAAAGCGTTCAGCAGCAAACAGCACTTCGGTAGGTCGCTCCGTGCGCAGCGCCAGTAAATCGCTGCGCAGCCACGCCTGCACTTCGCGCGCGTGGGCACGTTTTTCGCGATCGCGCGGATAGAGGCGCTCAAACTCCGGCGCCGGAAAACGCTCTTCGAGGTATTCGGCGATGGCCGAGGATTCATTCAGGCTGACATCATCAATTTGCAGCGTGGGCACACGGCAGGTCAGCGACAGGCCGCGGTATTCCTCGTCAAGCTGTGCATTGCGCGACAGGTCAACGCGCCTGACCGTAAAGGGAATGCCCTTCTCGGTAAGCGCAACATAAACTGACATGGCATACGGGCTAAAAAAACAGGAATCGGACCACAAGGTAATGGCGGGATAGTTCATCAGCTGCCTCGGCTAAGCGTCAGGTGTGCATCATGTTTACCGATTTTTGCCGGCTAAGGCAATGGCGCGCTGGTCCGATGTTTTGCCGCAGGACCACGGCAAACTGGCGGTTTTTCATCATAAGCGTAAGCGCTGTCACGCCGCAGCGGCACTTCTCTTCTATGCTCAATTCAGAGCAGATAATTAATGACAGGGAGACTAAACATGCACCTGCTTATTACCGGTGGTACCGGCTTGATAGGTCGCCATTTAATTCCGCGCCTGCTGCAGCTGGGCCATCAGGTGAATGTGGTAACGCGTGACGTGGCGGCTGCGCGGGAAAAACTCGATGCGCGCGTGATGCTGTGGTCGGGCATTAACCAGCAGTCCGATCTCAATGCTATTGACGGCGTCATCAATCTGGCGGGAGAACCGATTGCCGACAAGCGCTGGACCGAGCAGCAGAAGCAGCGCCTGTGCGAAAGCCGCTGGCAAATCACTGAACAGATCGTCTCGCTGATCCACGCCAGCCGTAATCCGCCGCGCCTGTTGATTTCCGGCTCGGCCACCGGCTTTTATGGTGATACCGGCGATGTGGTGGTGACCGAGGACGATCCGGGCCACGAGGAGTTTACCCACACCCTTTGCGCCCGCTGGGAGCAGCTGGCGCTGAAGGCGCAAAGCGAGCGCACCCGCGTGTGCCTGCTGCGCACCGGCGTGGTGCTGGCGCGCGAAGGTGGCGCGCTGAGCAAAATGAAGCTGCCGTTCAAACTTGGCGTCGGCGGACCGATTGGCAGCGGCAAACAGTACCTGCCGTGGATCCACGTGGACGATCTGGTCAACGCCATCCTGTGGTTGATCGATAACGATCAGTTGCAGGGCCCGTTCAACATGGTGGCGCCTTACGCGGTGCGCAACGAGCAGTTCGCCGCCACGCTGGGCCAGGTGATGCACCGTCCGGCCTTTATGCGCACTCCGGCCAGCGCCATTAAACTGATGATGGGAGAATCCGCCGTGCTGGTGCTGGGCGGACAGCACGTGCTGCCGAAGCGGCTGGAAGAGTCCGGCTTTGGTTTCCGCTGGTACGATTTGCAGGAAGCGCTGCAGGATGTCGCCGGCTGATGCGTCTCCGCTCAGGCTTACCGCGGCGCCACGGCGGGCGTGAGGCAAAGCTGCTGAAGGAAACGCGCCGTTAACGGTCGGGTATCCTGCCTGCGCCAGACGGCATATAGCACAATCTTCAGCGCCAGATCGGGTAGCGGCATCAGCACAACGTTATCCGGAACGATGCGCGCCAGGCTGTGCTGGATCAGGGTGAAACCCAGCCCGGCTTCGACACAGGCAAGCGCGGCCAGCGGACCATTCACTTCAAAACGAATATCCGGCTGGAAGCCGGCGCGCTGGCAGGCTGCCAGCAATCGCGCCCGCGCGGCAGGGTTGAGATTTTCCTGGTCGGCAATCCACGCCCGACCGTGCAAATCAGCCGCCACGGGTGCGGTCAGCGCACTGGATGCTGGCATCGCCAGCAGCAACGGTTCGGTCGCGATCTTCTTATGCACAAAATCCGCGTCATCGTGCGGCAGCGTATGCACAATGGCAATATCGATCGCCCCCGCCTCTAACCGGGCAATTTGCTGTGCGGAACGTAACGCATGCAGCCGGACATCAATGCCCGCCCCCGGTGCCAGCCGCGCCAGTGCCGCAGGCAGCAGGCGCGAGTGAATAGCCGCCTCCACATATCCTATATCCAGCCGGCCGACGTCACCCTGCTGCAGATGCTGCGCATACTCTTTTAACCGTTCGTGATGCTGCAAAAAGGGCGTCACCTCGGTGAGAAAGCGCTTACCCTCGTCCGTCAGGCGCAGACGTTTCTTTTCACGGTGAAACAGCACCATGCCCAGTTCGCTTTCCAGCTGCTGAATTTGCCGGCTAAGCGGTGACGGCGAAATATGTAACCGTTCCGCAGCCTGACCAATATGCTCCAGCGCCGCGACAGTGGCAAAAGCGCGCAAAATTTTTATGTCCATGACAATCCGGGTCTCAACTCTGTCAAAAATGACACTGGTCACCTTAACGGTGTTAGCGTCATTATCGCGCTAACAGCCACTGACGCAGCATTATCATCGCGCTAATCCGCCGCGAAAATTGCCGCGTTATTTTGTTTAACGTGAACGAATAAATTAGCGCACAGAGATCATTATGAGCCAGGCAATATTTTCATACACCACAGGGAAATATCAGGTCAGCGCCATCAGCGACGGCACTATGCAAGCCAGTCTGAGTTTATTAACGGATATTCACCACGACGATGCGGTCGATCTGCAACGCCAGGCAGGCATAGCACAGCCGGGCGACATCCATGTGTTTTGTTATCTGATCCGCGGTCAGGGACGCGTGATTCTGGTGGATACCGGGATGGGAAAACGCGATGCGCAGAGCGGCAAATTACTGCCTCATCTGCAGCTGGCCGGGGTGACGCCGGACGACATCGATACCCTGTTATTAACCCATGCGCACCCCGATCATATTGGCGGCTTGCTGGACAGCGCGGGTCAGCCGGTCTTTCGCCATGCCCGGCTCTGCCTTAGCCACAGCGAAGCCGCCTTCTGGCAGGATGATGCGGCGATCAGCCAGCTGAGTGAACGCGCGCAGTTAAACGCGGCGCTGGTGCGGCGCACCCTGCAGGCTTATGGCCCGCGGCTGCAGCTGATGGCGGATGAGGAGATCAGCCCGGGAATCCGTGCGCTGGCGTTACCCGGCCATACCCCGGGGCATTGCGGTTTTCGCATTAATTCAGACGGCGAGCGTTTATTGATTTGGGGTGATATTGTGCATTACCCGCCTGTTCAGCTGGCCTGTCCGCAGGTTTCTATCGCCTTCGATATTGATCCCGTCATGGCCAGAGAGACGCGCCGGCGTATTTTGCAGCAGGTGGCAGCGGAAAATACGGTGATTGCCGGCATGCATTTTGGCGCGTCTGGCTTTGCCAGAATCGTGGCGTTAGCGAACGGCGGTTATACGGCCAGCTATGTGTCAGCAAGTGACGATGGCGAAGCGAGTGAGCCATGACCGACTAACAGGCGGATTGACGGTGACAGTACAC
Source organism: Pantoea sp. SGAir0184 (assembly GCF_043544755.1). NCBI lineage: Bacteria > Pseudomonadati > Pseudomonadota > Gammaproteobacteria > Enterobacterales > Erwiniaceae > Pantoea > Pantoea sp. SGAir0184. The sequence continues at coordinate 1,463,570 of NZ_CP028050.1, read as the reverse complement.
CTGACTCTCCGCCTGTTATCACTCACGCCTGTTTCGGCTGGCCGTTCGACGCCGTCAGGCCGCCATCGACCGGCAGGTTAACACCGGTGATATAACGCGCGTCGTCGCTGGCGATGAAAGCAATCGCGCTGGCGATATCTTCCGGTTCACCGGCGCGGCCCAGCGGAATACGGTCATAGAAGCGTGCGAGCAGCGCCTCATCGTTTTTCATCTCTTCGGTGAGATCGGTGAAGGTAAAGCCAGGGCAAACGGCGTTAACGCGCACGCCGTCGGTGCCATAATCCATCGCCAGCGCGCGGGTAAAATTGGTCACCGCGCCCTTGGCGGCGTTGTAGACACTCATGCCCCAGTCGCCGCCCAGTCCGGATACCGACGAGGTATTCACCACGTTGCCTTTACTGTTGAGCAGCGCGGGCATAAAGAAGTGGGTGCAGTAAAATACACCGTCGAGGTCAGTGCTCATCAGCGATTTCCAGTCCGCTATCGACACTTCGTGAATTTTGCCCTGCACGATGCTGCCGGCGTTATTCACCAGCACATCCACGCGTCCATACTGCTGCTGCACCTGCTCTGCCAGCTGTTTAACCTGATCCGCATCGCCGACGTCGCAGGGTGCCACCAGATGATTCTCGCCGCTCAGCGTGCTCAGCACCTGTTCCAGCTTGTCGCGGGTTCTGCCCACCAGCACCACCTGTGCGCCTTCACTGGCGAAACGCTGCGCCGCTGCGGCACCAATGCCGGATCCGGCTCCGGTAATCACCACCACTTTATCTGCAAAGCGCGACATATTTCCTCCTGGTTATTTCGTGGTTGAAACGGTTAAGCCTGGCAGCCAGCGCGCTGAGTTCAAGCGAAGCCTGCAGATTTAACGTAGCGCTTAGTTCAGGAAATAACCGGCGGATTATCAAATAGTGCACTTTTTTGTGCGGTTATTGGTCGCCACCACCCAGCCCGTCTACAGTTAACATTCGCCATAAAAATTTACAAAAACTGAAGATTCCGGACCGCTGTGCCGCCGCGCACGCCGGCCGGTTACGCCTTATCTTGTTACTCTGTCTGGAAGCGATAATGAAAAAACGAGCCAAAACCCTGCCCGGTGTCACACGACGCCAGGTCCTGACCTGGTCGACGCTGGGCGTTGCCGCTGGCGTCACCCGCGCCGCCGATGCCGTCTCCCTCAAGGGCGCTCCCGGCTGGACACCCTTCGCCGATAACCCACCAGAACAGTTCCAGGCTCAGGGCTGGCTGTTCTTCACCGATGAAGAAGCGCGCACCGTAGAAGCCATGGTTGACCGCATTATTCCGGCGGACGAGCTGAGCGTGGGCGGCAAAGAAGCCGGCTGCGCTGTCTTTATCGACCGCCAGCTGCACGGCTTTTATGGCACCTTCGAACGCCTCTACATGCAGGGCCCGTTTCAGCAGGGCACCACCGAGCAGGGCGACCAGTCGCCGCTGGTGCCGCAACAGCGCTATCGCCAGGGGCTGGCGGCGCTCAACCGCTACGTGCAGCAAACTTCGCAAAAGAACTTTGTCGATCTGACGCCAGCGCAGCAGGACGCGCTGCTGGCAGACATGGAGGCCGGAAAGGTGCATTTCAGCGGCTTTGATGCGCAGTCGCTGTTTCTCGAGGTGCTGAACAACACCATGGAAGGTTTCTTTGCCGATCCGATCTACGGCGGCAACAAAGACATGGTGTCGTGGAAGATGCTGGGCTTTCCCGGCGCGCGCTACGACTATCGCGAATACATTGAGCGCCATAACGAAAATCTAGGCTTAGAGCCGATCAGCATTGCGCAATGGAAAGCACGGGGATAAGCGATGAAAAAATTACCGAAAACCGATGTGGTGGTGATTGGTCTCGGCTGGGCCGGATCGATTATCGCCAATGAACTGGCCGACGAAGGTCTGGAAGTGATCGGCATTGAGCGCGGCCCGTGGCGCGACACCGCGCGCGACTTCAATATTGGCACCGTCACCGACGAGCTGCGCTACGTGATGCGCGAAGAGCTGATGCTACGCACGCGGCAGAACACCTGCACCATGCGCAACAATCCGTCGCAAACCGCCCTGCCGATGCGCACCTGGGGCTCGTTCCATCCGGGCAACGGCACCGGCGGCGCGGGCAATCACTGGGCCGGCATTACCTTTCGCTTTCAGCCGGAAGAGTTTCGCCTGAAAAGCCACCTGACCGAACGCTACGGCGCCAGTGCCATTCCGGATGAGCTGGTGCTGCAGGACTGGGGCACCAGCTGGGAAGAGATGGAGCCGCACTACATGCAGTTTGAGCGCGTGGCCGGCACCTCGGGTTACGCCGGCAATATTCAGGGAGAGAAACGGGCGGGCGGCAATCCGTTCGAAGGTGCGCGGTCGGCCGACTATCCGACGCCGCCGCTGCGCCAGCCCTATGGTCCGACGCTGTTTGCCGAAGCAGCAAAAAATCTCGGCTACCAGCCCTTTCCGGTGCCCTCCTCGCTGGTCTCCGAGGCGTACACCAATCCCTATGGCGTCACCATGGGTCCCTGCACCTTCTGCGGCTTCTGCACCAACTACGGCTGTGCCAACTACTCGAAAGCCAGCGCCATCACCACCGTGCTGCCGGCGCTGATGCGCAAAGAGAACTTTACCGCGTACACCAACTGCGAAGTGCTGGAAGTGCTGACCGATGCCAGCGGCAAACAGGCCACCGGCGTCACCTACATTGATTCCTCCGGCGATAAGTGGGAACAGCCAGCCGATCTGGTGATCGTCGCCGCCTTTACCTTTGAAAACGTGCGCCTGATGCTGCTCTCCGGCATTGGCCAGGCTTATGATCCGGTCACCAACAAAGGCACCACCGGCCGCAATTACGCCTACCAGACCGCCAACGGCGTCACGCTGTTTTTTGACAACAAAAACTTTAACCCGTTTATCGGTGCCGGCGCGGTGGGCATGGGCATTGATGAATTCAATAACGATAATTTTGACCACAGCGGTCTGGGCTTCTTTGGCGGCGGCAGCATCCGCGTGACGCCCATCGGCTCGGCACCGATTGGCTACCGGCCGCTGCCGCCCAACACGCCCAAGTGGGGCTCGAAGTGGAAACGCGCGCTGAAAGACAACTACCTCAGCACCATGTCGATTGGCTGCGAGGCCAGCAGCTACACCACGCGCACCAACTATCTGTCGCTCGATCCCAACTACAAAGATCCGCATGGCCGACCGCTGCTGCGCATCACTTTCGACTTTGCAGCGAACGATCTGAAAATGGCGCAGTACTGCACGGGTAAAGTGGCGGAAATCGCTAAATCGATGAACCCGCGCGAGATGATTGTCAAACCGATGACCGGCCACTGGAGCAGCGTGCCGTATCAGTCGTCGCACGTGGTTGGCGGCTTTATCATGGGCAGCGATCCCTCAACCAGCTCGGTCAATAAACATCTGCAGGTGTGGGATGTACCGAACCTGTTCGTGGTGGGCGCGTCAGCCTTTCCACAAAACCCGGGCTATAACCCGACCGGCACCGTCGGCGCGCTGGCATTCAAAGCGGCGCATGCGATTCGTCACTACTATCTGCAACGTCCCGGGGAGATGATTACCGCATGAAAACACGCCTCTCTCTGTGCGCTGCCGCGCTGCTGCTCACCAGCTTTGTATCTCACGCCCAGCCGGAATACGATCAGTACGCGCGCGGCAGCTATATCGCCACGCTGGCGGACTGCACCGCCTGCCACACCGCCGATCCGCAGCAGCCGTTTGCCGGGGGCGTCAGGTTGCAGACGCCGTTTGGTACACTGGTCGGCGCTAACATCACGCCGGACCGCGAAACCGGCATCGGCAACTGGCGCTATGAAGATTTCCGCCGCGCCATGACCGAGGGTATCGGCCACGGCGGCAAGCGGCTGTACGGCGCGATGCCGTTCACCGCGTACACCAAAATGTCGGATAAGGATCTGCAGGATTTGTGGGCATGGATGCAGACGCTGCAGCCGATACACAACCCGGTCGAGACCAATCAGCTGCCCTTCCCTTTCAACATCCGCACCAGCCTGATGGTGTGGAACTGGATCAACTTTGACCAGGGCGCGTTCCAGCCGGACGCCCGTCAATCCGCCCAGTGGAATCGCGGTGCGTATCTGGTGCAGGGCGCGGGCCACTGCGGCACCTGCCACACGCCGAAAAACCTGCTCGGCGGCGATAAAAATGGCGCGTTCCTGCGCGGTGAAGTGGTCGAAGGCTGGATGGCGCCGGACATCAGCGCGAACCCGCACAGCGGACTGGGCAAATGGAGCCAGCAGGATATCGTCAGCTACCTGCGTACCGGCGTGAACCGTTTCGATATCGCTTCCGGTCCAATGGCCGACGCGGTGCGTCACTCCACGCAGCACTGGCGCGATGAAGATCTGCAGGCGGTGGCGGTGTACCTGAAAAGCGGTGAATCACGTGATGAGCAAGTGCCCGCTGCACTTGCCGCGACGGACGATCGCATGAAGCTGGGCGCGCAAATCTATGCGGCGAAGTGTTCAGCCTGCCACAGCCCGGGCGGCCGCGGTGAGAAGAATATCTTCCCGCAGCTGGCGGACAATCCGTTGCTCAATCAGGAGGATGCCACCTCGCTGATTCGGGTGGTCGCCGCCGGCAGTCGCGGTGTCGATACCGATGCCCGCCCCACGGCACCGGCAATGCCGGCCTTTGCCGGCACGCTGGGTGATGAGGAGATCGCCGCAGTGGTGAGCTACATCCGCAACAGCTGGGGAAATGCCGCCGCACCGGTCAGCGCTGACGACGTGAAGAAAGTGAAACAGAAGCTGGAATAGCGCCATGTCAGCACCGGCAGTCCTTGCTGCCGGTGCGACAGGTTGACACTCAGCTTTAGCTACGCTGCTGCACCACCGACGACTTCACCGCTGACGCTTCCCGTGTGTGTCCCGGCTGCGGCACGCGGATGATAAAGGTCAGCACGCCGGCGAACAGGTAGAGCGCGGTATAGGCCCACACCACCCCGACGATATCGAAGAACGGCAGCAGCAGCGAGGCAATCGCCGGGGCAACAAAGTTACTCAGCCCGGCCGACAGATTGTAAATCGATACCGCTGCGCCCTTATGATGCGGTTCCAGCGTCGGGAACACCGCGGTCATCGGCACAAAGGCAGCGACAAAGATCCCCAGCATAATCGCCGGAATCAGCGCCACCCAGAAGTTATGCCCGGCATACAGCGGCAGGTAGTAAAACGCCAGGCTGGAGATCGCCATACCGAGACAGCCGAACCAGCGCACCTGACGGATCCAGCCCAGCTTCTCACCGGTAATGCCCCAGAAAATATTGGTAAAGATGGTGACGAAGAAAAACACCGCCCAAATCTGCAGCCATTCGGAGATGGTAAAGCCGAGCCGATCGACAAACAGCAGCGGCATGATGATGGCAAAACCGAACAGCGACAGCGTATTGATGATGCGGATCAGGCAGGCATAAAACACATGCTGGTTGGTGAACAGAATGGTTACGGCACGCGACATCTCCGTCATCTTATCGCGCAGCGGCAGATTAACGCGGGAACGGTCCACCGGCACGTTGCGCAGGCTGAAGTAGGCCAGCACGCCGCCGCACGCCACCCAGACAATCGCCAGCCATAAGGTGCCGGTTTCGCCCAGCATCGGGATGGTCAGGCTCGGCAGGTAGCTGCCCACCACGCCAATCCCCACGGAGTACATCGCCCAGAACCAGCCGGTGGCGGCGGCCAGCTTGTCACGCGGCAGCACCTGCACCAGCATCATCATGAACGAGTAGATAAACAGCGGATAGGCCAGGCCGCGAATGCCGTAGAACAGCACCATCAGCGGATAGTTACGCAGCCCAAGCCCCAGCGACATAAACAGCGCATGCATGACGATCCACAGCACAAAGCCAATCATCATGGCGCGCTGCGGCGTAATCAGTTCCGCCACCACGCCGGAGGCCCACGCCGCCAGCGCGGCGGCCAGACCGTAAAACGTAAACACCACCGCCGACTGGGCCGGCGAAAAGCCCATGTCAGTGATGTGGCGCGAGAGAAACGCCATTTCGAAGCCGTCGCCGGCCATGAAAATGGCGATGGCCAGAAAGCCCCAGAACATCTTTTTCGGTAAGCCAAACCAGTATGCGTTCGATTGCATGACAATCTTCCTTCCGTTCGCTAATCCGATCAGGCAGGCAGCAACGCGCGCGCCTGCTGTTGTTGTACATAGAGTTCACGGAACAGGCGCAGCCGCTGCTGCAGCACGGCCCCGCGCGCCGCATCGGGCTGATAGCGCGCCTGCACTGGCGGCTTCAGGCACACGTCGGCTTCGCTGCCGCCGTCGGCCAGCCACGCCAGTCGCGCCGCACCCAGCGCGCCGGAGGCGCTGGCCGGATGGGTAACTATCGGCAGCTGCAGCACGTCGGCAATCAGCTGCGCCCACAGCGTGCTGCGCGCACCGCCGCCGGTCAGGCTGCACTGCTGAATCTGCTGCTGCGTATCGCCCAGCACTGCCAGGCCATCCGCCAGGCCAAACGCTACGCCCTCAATCACCGCATAGCCGAGCAGCGCGCGCGGCGTTTCGTGGCGCAGATGGAAAAATGCCCCGGTCGCCTGCGGATCATTGTGCGGCGTGCGTTCACCAGAGAGATACGGCAGAAACAGCGGTGCCTGACGCAGCTGTTCCGCGCTGAGCTGTGCCATCTCGTCCATCAGCTGGCTTTCGGTGACCGACAGCAGATTGCACAGCCAGCGCAGACAGCTGGCGGCGCTGAGCATCACGCTCATCTGGTGCCAGCGTCCCGGCAGCGCATGGCAGAAAGCGTGCACGCCGGATTGCGGATCGGCGCGCAGCCGATCGTTAACCACGAAGATCACGCCCGATGTGCCGAGCGAGATAAAGGCATCGCCCGCATTAACCGCACCGACGCCCACCGCCGACGCGGCATTATCACCGCCGCCGCCGGCCACGCTCACCGTGGCGGCTAAGCCCCATTCGCTGGCCAGATCGGCGCGCAGCGTGGCGCTGACCGCGCTGCCCTCAACCAGTTCGGGCATCTGTGCGCGCGTCAGCCCGCTAATTGCCAGCAGTGCGTCAGACCAGTCGCGCTGGGCCACGTCGAGCCACAGCGTACCGGCGGCGTCCGACGGCTCGCTGACAAAGCGCCCGGTCAGACGCCAGCGCAGGTAGTCCTTCGGCAGCAACACCTTGTCGATGCGGCGGAAGATTTCGGGCTCATGTTCCGCCACCCAGTGCAGTTTCGGCGCGGTAAAGCCGGGCATAATCAGGTTGGCGGCGATTTCCATCATCTGCGGATGCTGCTGGCGCAGCGCATCACACTGCGCCGCGCTGCGCGTGTCGTTCCACAATATGCACGGCCGCAGCACCTCTCCGGCGGCATCCAGCAGCACGGCGCCGTGCATCTGACCGGAGAGACCGATGGCGCGGATCGCGGCCCACGCGTCCGGTGTCTGCTGGCGCAGCCCGGCGATCGCCTGACCACACGCCTGCCACCAGCGCTCGGGGTCCTGCTCCGCCCAGTGCGGATGCGGGCGCTGCACGCTGAGCGTGGCGTGATTCGACGCCACAATCTCGCCCTGCGGGTTAACGATCAGCGCTTTGAGTTCAGAGGTGCCAATATCAATGCCGAGATACATGCTGTGCGCTCCTTACACCGTCGCCGGCTGCAGCAGCTGCTGCTCTATGGCGTCTACGCTGCGCGTCACCAGCGCATGAAAAGCACGGTCATCGGCCAGTTCGGCAAACAGCGCGCGGTCGCTGAGGAAGGTTTGTAGCGCATTCTCGCCGCTCAGCTGCTGGCGCAGCGCGTCAGCATTGAGCACGCCATCCTGATACGCATACGGCAGCTGGTTACTGGCCCAGCGTTGCAGGAACAGGTAGAACAGCGCCGGCAGCACGGCGGTAGCGGTCGGTTCTGCGCCGCGCTGATAGCATTCGCGCAGCGTTGGCGTCACCATGCCGGGGATTTTCGATAGCCCGTCAGCACCAACGCGCTGGTTGGTGTCTTTGATGTAGGGATTGCTAAAGCGCGCCAGCACCACGTCACGGTAATCCGCCAGATCCAGCGGGCTGGGCGACAGTGACGGGATCGCGTCCTGCGTGATGTAGTCGTACGCCAGCTGATAGATCGCGGGCTGACGCGTGCTGTCATCAATGTAGTCATGGCCGGTGAGCGTGCCGGCCCAGGCAATCGCCGCGTGCGTGGCGTTGAGAATGCGGATTTTCGCCTCTTCCCACGGCAGCACCGACGCCACCAGCTCCACGCCCACCTTTTCCAGCGCCGGGCGTCCGGCGATAAAATCATCCTCAATCACCCACTGGATAAACGATTCCGCCATCACCGCCGCGCCATCGTCTTTGCCGGTGGCCGCTTTGACGCGTGCGGCAACATCCGGCGTGGGGCGCGGCGTAATGCGATCCACCATGGTGTTTGGCGAAGTGGTGTTATCGCGCACCCAGCTGGCCAGCGCGTGGTCGCCCTGCGCGGCGAGAAACGCCAGCATGCCGTGACGGAAACGTTCGCCGTTGTGACGCAGGTTATCGCAGTTGAGCAGCGTGACCGGCGCACCGCCGCGGGCCACGCGCTGGCGCAGAATGCGGGTCAGCGCGCCGTAAATAGTGCGCGCCTCACCACGGAGATCGGCCTGGATATCCGCCTGGCTGAGATCGAGTTCATGCGCCGGCGTCAGGTAGTAACCCGCTTCGGTCACGGTAAAACCGATCACTTTTGTCTCAGCGCTGGCGCCCTGTGCCACCAGCGCACTGATCTCCGCGTCCCACGGCAGGATGGTGCGCAGCGAAGTGATGGTTTCATACGCGCGCTCGCCCTCCGGCGTCACGGTTTCCAGCACGTACTCGCCGTTTTGCGCCTGCAGCTGGTTGAGCAGCGCTACCGCATCGCCGCGGATGTTGCCGAGCGCGATGCTCCAGCTGTCATCGCCCTGCTGGCGCAGCTGGTGCAGATACCACGCCTGATGCGCGCGGTGAAAAGAGCCTGCGCCGATATGCATCCACACTGATTTCGTCGTCATAGTCGCCTCGAAATAAACATTTGCCACAAAGGAGGGCATTTGCCCGATGAGGCGTAGCATAGTCGCCGCCGGGGCGATCGTTCTGCGAGATTCATCACATTTAATACTTTTGCTCTTTTTTAGGGCTTTTGCTCAGTTAACGCTTCAGGAGCAAGACGCGATAAACTGGCGCATCGGAGTTTGACGGAACAAGGCGATGAGCAGAGAAGAGAAGAAGCAGGAGCTGGCGGCGCGGGCAGCGTGGATGTATTACGTGGCAGGCGTCACGCAGCAGGAGATTGCGCGCGCGCTGGGCTTATCGCGGCAGGTGGCGCAGCGGCTGGTCTCCAGCGCACGTGAGATGGGCATGGTCAGCGTGAAGATCGACCATCCGGTCACGCACTGCCTGCATCTGGCGCGCGAGATCGAACAAAAGTTTGGTCTGACGCTGTGCCGCGTGGTGCCGTCAGCCGGGCTGGATGATGAGGCGATTCAGCAAATGCTGGCGGTGGAAGGCGCGGCGGTGATGGCGCAGTTTATCAACGAAGAGACGCCGCAGGTATTTGGCATCGGTTCCGGCAAAACGCTGCGCTCAATGATTGATGCGCTGCCGTGGGTTGAACGGCCACAGCATCAGTGTGTGTCAATGATCGGCGCGATTGCGCGTGACGATTCCGGTACCCGCTACGACGTACCGCTGAAAATGGCGGAGAAGATGCAGGGCAAATATTTCTTCATTCCGGCGCCGCTGTATGCTGACACGCCGCAGGATAAGACGATGTGGGTGCAGCATCAGGTCTATCAGCGCGTCACCCAGCGTGCGCTACAGGCAAACGTGGCGTTTGTCGGCATTGGCGAAGTGATGCCGGGCTGCCCGCTCAATGCCGAAGGCTTTATCACCGATGCGCAGGTAGAAGCGCTCAACGCACGCGGCGTGGTGGGTGAAATGCTGGGGCATTTTTTCAATCAGCAGGGAGAGCGGGTGTACGGCGAAACCGATGAGCTGCTGACCAGCGTGCTGCTGGAGAGCCAGACGCAGCGCAATATCATCGGCTTTGCCGGCAGCGCGCGCAAATACGCAGCGATTCACGCCGCGCTGCACGGCGGCTGGATCTCCGGGCTGGTGACGGATGAAGACACCGCGCTGAAACTGCTGAATGATTAATTAAAAATTTCTGTGATTCGTCACGGCGCGATGTATCGCGCGGATTTGTCCGCCGCATCGCCGGGAAACGCGCAATACATTGCGCCGCAACGGTTCAGAAACCTATTTCAACGATCCCTTCAAAAACTGCTGCAGGCGCGGGCTTTTCGGGTTGCCGAACAGTTCGTCTGGCGCGCCCTGCTCTTCGATTTTGCCCTGATGCAGAAAAATCACGTGGTTGGATACGTGACGGGCGAACTCCATCTCGTGCGTCACTACCACCATGGTTTTGCCCTCTTCGGCCAGCTTCTGCATGATGCGCAGCACTTCGCCTACCAGCTCCGGATCGAGCGCTGAGGTCGGTTCGTCAAACAGCAACACTTCCGGCTCCATCGCCAGCGCGCGGGCAATCGAGACACGCTGCTGCTGGCCGCCTGACAGATGCACCGGGTATTTGGCACGCGCGCGCGCATCAATACCGACTTTATCGAGGTATTTAATTGCCCGCTCACGCGCTTCGGCTTTGCTCAGCCCCAGCACCTGAATCGGTGCTTCAGTGACGTTATCCAGCACCGTCATGTGGCTCCACAAATTGAAGTGCTGGAACACCATGGTCAGCCGGGTACGCAGCGAACGCAGCTGCTCCTTGTTGGCCACTTTCAGCTGGCCATCGGTGTCGCGCACCAGGTTTATCGCCTCGTTGTTAACCGCGATGGTGCCTTCACTCGGCTTTTCGAGGAAGTTGATGCAGCGTAAAAAGGTACTTTTCCCGGAACCGGACGAGCCAATAATGCTGATCACATCGCCGGCGTTGGCCTGCAGCGACACGCCCTTCAGAACTTCATGTTCACCGTAACGCTTATGCAGTTCGGTAACGCTTAATTTATTTTCAGCCATAGTCATACTCAGTGCGACGAAGAGGGTTTCACATGCGCGAGGAAGCGGCGCTCCGCAAGGCGGAACAGGCTAATCAGCACGTAAGAGATAATCAGGTACAGCACCGCAGCGATGCCGAACGCGGTGAACGGCTGATAGGTCGCCGAGTTGATATCGCGCGCGATTTTTAGCAAATCCGGCACGGTGGCGGTGAACGCCAGCGCGGTGGAGTGCAGCATCAGAATCACTTCATTGCTGTAGGCGGGCAGCGCGGTGCGCAGCGCCGACGGCAGAATGATGCAGCGGTAAAGTTTAAACGGCGAGAAACCATAGGCGCGCGCGGCTTCGATTTCACCGTGTGGCACGGCGCGAATGGCACCGGCAAAAATCTCGGTGGTATAAGCACAGGTGTTCAGGGTAAATGCCAGCAGCGTACAGTTCAGGCCGCTGCGGAAGAAGGCGTTCAGCAGCTCGGAGCCTTTCACCACCTCCAGCGTGTACATGCCGGAATAGAACACCAGCAGCTGCACATACAGCGGCGTGCCGCGAAACACATAGGTAAACAGCCACACCGGCGTGGAGATATAGCGATTGGGCGAGACGCGCGCGATGGCCAGCAGCACCGCAAGGCTGCCGCCAATCACCACGGACAGAATCAGCAGCCACAGCGTGATGGCCACGCCGGTAAAACGGTAACCGTCAGTCCAGAGCAGTTGTTTCCAGTACTCCTGAATAATCTCGATCATAACTCTGCCCTTTTCACCCCTACCGAGTAGCGGCGTTCAAGCCACCACAGCACGCCGTTGGACAGCGTGGTAAACACCAGATAAATCACCCCGGCCACAATCGCGAAATAGAACGGTTGCCAGGTACTTTTGCCGGCCAGCTGCGTGGCTTTAACCACATCTTCAAGGCCGAGCAGCGACACCAGCGCGGTGGCTTTGAGGATCACCTGCCAGTTGTTGCCGATGCCGGGCAGCGCAAAGCGCATCATCGCCGGGAACAGAATGCGACGGAAAGTTTGCGAGCCGGTAAAGCCGAAGGCGGTGGCGGCTTCAATCTGCCCTTTCGGCACCGCGAGAAACGCGCCACGGAAGGTTTCAGTGAAGTAAGCACCGTAGATGAAGCCGAGCGTAATAATACCGGCCACCATCGGGTCGATATCAAACTGCGCCATGCCGAGCGCATCGGTTACAGCGTTGAGGGCAATCTGCAGACCGTAAAAGATCAGCAGCATCAGCACCAGGTCGGGCACGCCACGGATGAGCGTGGTGTAGCCTTCAAAAATCATCGCCAGCGGGCGATTGCGGGAGAGTTTGGCGCCGGCCCCTATCAGGCCCAGCACCACGGCCAGTACCACCGAGCTGAGCGCCAGCTCAAGGGTCACCAGCGTGCCTTTGAGAATTACTTCAGAATAGCCATACAACATGGGTTCGATCCTGTCGTGAGGGAAATAAACAAACGCTGTCCAACAACACACGGACAGTCCTGACCAGGATGTGAATCACGGAAGGATGGTGGCAAGCGTATGAACTCCGGGAGTTTACATAAGTAAGCGCCCGGAGTGAATAGTTATGACCCACGTTAGCGTGACTCAATACACCCGTTCAGGAACAGGAGTCTTAATCGCCGTAAACGTTGAAATCAAAGTACTTCTTCGCAATCTTGTCGTAGGTACCGTCTTTGCGCATGTCATTAAAGGCTTTGTCGATGGCAGTTTTCAAATCAGCGTCATCTTTACGCAGGCCCATACCGGTGCCGACGCCAAAGATTTTGTCATCTTTCACCGCCGGACCGGCGAAGGCGTAGTTTTTCCCGACCGGCTGCTTAAGGAAGCCTTCGCTCGCCTGCACCTCATCCTGGAACGCCGCATCAATACGACCAGCGTTCAGGTCCTGATACACCAGATCCTGGTTGGCATACGGCGTGACGGTCACCCCTTTTGGACGCCAGTATTCATTGGCGTAGGTTTCCTGCGTGGTGCCCTGCAGCAGGCCGATGTTTTTGCCCTTCAGCGACTCAATGGTCGGCTGCAGTTTAGACCCCTTCGGCGCCACTAAACGCGCGTTCGCTGCATACAGTTTTTCCGAGAAGGCGATCTCTTCCTGACGTTTCTCGGTGATCGAGAGTGAAGAGATGATGGCGTCGATCTTCTTCGCTTTCAGCGACGGGATCAGCGCATCGAAATCACTTTCCACATAAGTACATTTGGTCTTGATACGCTTACAGATCTCGTTGGCCAGGTCGATATCAAAGCCAACCAGCTGGCCCTGCGCGTTCTTGGACTCAAACGGCGGGTAAGTTGGATCGGTCCCGATGCGCAGCGACTGCGGTACCGCTGCGAACACGCTCGCAGCGCCGGACATAGCCAGCATCAGAGAAAGAGCCAGAACTCGCTTTTTCATAGGTAACCCTCAAGTGAAGTGCTTATTGTTATGTGGTGCGTGATGTGTTTGCGCTGAATGTTTTGCAGGTTTCATGCCAGTTGTGCAAATCGGCGAAACTGTGCGCAGGCGCACTAAATACCGCGTCCATCTGGGACGCAAGCACTTAGTTTGTGAGGGAAATATAACAGCGGTGTGAGGAAGAAAAAGTGAGATTGTTAACTTTTGGTGCACAAGATGCACGAACAGTGATCGGCCCCGCGCTTTTGCACGCATTCAGTGCATTATTGCACCATCATGCACCCTGCCAGCGGGTAAACAGATCTTCCGGCAGCTCGATATCAAACTGATCCAGCACGCGGTTGACCGTCTGATCAATCAAATCGTCGATGCGCTGCGGGCGGTGATAAAACGCCGGCACCGGCGGCATAATCAGTGCGCCGAGTTCGGCAGCGGTGGTCATCATGCGCAGATGACCGAGATGCAGCGGGGTTTCCCGCACGCACAGCACCAGCCGGCGCTGCTCTTTCAGCACCACGTCGGCGGCACGCGTCAGCAGACTGTCGCTGTAGCTGTGCACAATGCCGGACAGGGTTTTCATGGAACACGGCAGAATTGCCATACCCAGCGTTTTGAACGAGCCGGACGAGATGCTGGCGGCGATATCGCGCACATCGTGCACCACATCGGCCAGCGCCTGCACGTCACGCAGGCTGTAATCGGTCTCCAGCGCCAGCGTCTGCCGCGCCGCCGGGCTCATCACCAGATGGGTTTCCACTTCGGCTAACGGTTGCAGCACCTGCAGCATACGCACGCCGTAGATCGCGCCGCTGGCGCCGGAAATACCAATGATGAGTCGTTTCATAATTCAGCCTTGCTGCAAAAGAGTGCGCCAATAATAGCCGCTCCGCCGCCATAAATACAAAAACAAACAGGGCGGGATTGCGCCCGCCCTGTTTCGTCTGCCTGAGACTGACCTTAACCTTCGTTATGCAGTTCCAGGTTCTCCACTTCATTCTGACGCGCAATCGCTTTGGCATCGTCGTTACGCAGCGACTGCAGATATTCCAGATACTGCAGGTCAACGTCTTTGGTGACGTAGATGCCGTTAAACACTGAGCATTCGAACTGGGCAATATCCGGGTTCTCTTCACGCACCGCGTCGATCAGATCCTGCAGATCCTGGAAAATCAGCGCATCGGCTTTAATCAGCTGACGAATCTCTTCCACTTCACGGCCGTGCGCAATCAGCTCGGTAGCGCTCGGCATATCGATGCCGTAGACGTTAGGGAAGCGGATTTCCGGTGCCGCCGACGCCAGATAGACGCGCTTCGCACCCGCTTCACGCGCCATCTCGATAATCTGCTCAGAGGTGGTGCCGCGCACAATCGAGTCATCCACCAGCAGCACGTTTTTATCGCGGAACTCAGCGCGGTTGGCGTTGAGCTTACGGCGTACCGCACTGCGGCGCAGCTGCTGACCCGGCATAATAAAGGTACGGCCCACGTAGCGGTTTTTCACAAAGCCCTGACGGTACGGCTTATCCAGAATACGGGCAATCTCCAGCGCGGTATCGGTCGAGGTTTCCGGAATCGGGATCACCACGTCGATATCGAGATCTTCCCACTCGCGGGCAATTTTCTCGCCCAGCTTGGTGCCCATGCGCACGCGTGCGCTGTAGACCGAGATCTTGTCGAGGAACGAGTCCGGACGCGCAAAGTAAACGTACTCGAACAGGCAGGGATTGCTTTTCGGGTTCTCTGCGCACTGGCGCGTTGAGAGCTGGCCCTGCTCGGTGATGTACACCGCTTCGCCTGGCGCAACGTCACGAATAAATTCGAAGCCCAGCGTATCCAGCGCCACGCTCTCTGAGGCCACCATGTATTCGGTGCGGCCATCGGCCAGCTCACGCTTGCCCAGTACCAGCGGACGGATACCGTTAGGATCGCGGAACGCAACCATGCCGTGACCGATAATCATCGCCACCACGGCGTAAGCGCCGCGCACCTGCTGATGCACTGCCGCCACGGCAGCAAAAATGTTGTCAGCTTCCAGCGGATAGTGCTGAAAACGATCCAGCTCCTGAGCAAAGATGTTGAGCAGGATTTCGGAATCTGAGGTGGTATTCACATGACGGCGACCGACTTCGAACAGCTGCTTGCGCAGTTCATGGGCGTTGGTCAGGTTACCGTTGTGAGCCAGCGTGATGCCGTACGGCGAGTTCACGTAGAAGGGCTGCGCTTCAGAGGCGCTGGAGCTGCCGGCAGTCGGATAACGCACGTGGCCGATACCCATATTTCCCTGCAAACGCTGCATGTGGCGCGCTTCAAACACGTCGCTGACCAGGCCATTGGCCTTACGCAGACGGAAGCAGTTCAGCGCATCGATGGTACAAATGCCGGCGGCATCCTGCCCGCGGTGCTGCAGCACCGTTAACGCGTCATAGATCGACTGGTTTACTGGCATAAAACCGGTGATACCAACAATACCGCACATGTTGTCATTTCCTCATTAGCCGCACTCCCGGTGTTACCGGGGTAAAAAACTCGACGTGCTTTTCAGGTAATCGAAAAACCACCTGATGATGTAACTGAACTGGGGAATGAGTTGAGACTGTTGCCAGTCCGGACTTTTTGAAAAGCCGGTGAATGTATCAAGGAAGAAGAGAATGGCGGATACAATCAGCACGCCACGCAACGCCCCGAAACAGACCCCCAACACCCTGTCGGTTCCCGACAAGCCGGTTTTCTCAACCAGCGAGCCGATCACATAGTTCACGATGGCACCCACAATCAGGGTGGCAACGAATAACACCGCGATGGCGATGCCGTTGCGAACCAGTTCGTCGTCAAAACCTGTAAACCAGACTGCAAGGTAGGCGTAGTAATGACTGGCGACAAAAAACGCGCATCCCCAGGTAACAAGAGATAAGGCTTCCCGGACAAACCCGCGAATCAGGCTGACCAGAGCCGAAAAACCAACTACCGCAATAATGACGTAATCAATCCAGATCATGAACGCTTCCAGTACAGTGCATTTGCACCCCTGCATCCAGTTCGGGGCGCATTCTAACAGAAAAAGAAAACGTTTGCGTAGGGTTTTCCGGTTCTGTCCCGAGAAAAAGGGCGATGAAAAAAACTTTCCTCGCCCTTGTTGATGTCAGCCATTTAACCTGCTGATATTCCATAAATTTTCAGTAACGCTTCGCTAAAAAACACGCCAAAAGCCGCGCCTGTTTCTGCTATCGGCGCGGCTTATCAGTTGATCAGCGTGTGCTGTACGGCTTCACAACACCGCCGAGGCCGGAGATGCCTTTCAGCTCACCGAGTGCGCCCTGCAGTTTCGCTTTGGACGCATCCGGCCCCACGTAAATGCGGGTGATCTGCCCCTGCACCGGCGTCGACGGCACGGTAAAGGCACGATAGCCGGAGAGCCGCAGCTGCGCCACGATCTCATTCACTTTGGCGGCGTTCTTCAGGGCACCAAGCTGCACCACATACGCCTGTCCTGCTGGTGCGACCGGCTCGCTCTGCTTCGGCGTTTCCGCCGCTTTCGGCTGCTCTGTGGCTTTGGGCTGTTCTGTCGCTTTCGGTTGTTCTGCCGGCTTCGGTTTCGGCTGCTCCACCGGTTTAGGCTTCGGCTGCTCGACCGGCTTCGGCTTCACCTGCTCTGCCGGTTTCTGCTGCTGGTGCACCGGCGGCGGCGTCACGACGCTGGGCTGGCTGTTTTGCGCTGGCTGCGTGCTGCCGCTGGCGGCACTGTTTTGCGTTGCGCTGCTGGCGGGCGCCTGCTGCGCCGCGCTCGCACCTTCCGGCGGCTGCGACGGCAGCGGCTGCGTCACTGGCGGCACCATTTCGCTGTCCTGCTGATCGTCAGGCTTTGGCACCAGCGGAATCGCCGCGAACTCCTCTTTATAATGCTTTTTCTTACCGTCCAGCAGACCCGGTAACACGATGACGCCAATCGCCACCAGAATCACCGTACCCACTAAACGATTCTGAAACTTACTTGCCACTGCCGTTCTCCGCTGCCATCGATTGCATTACCTGCGCCACGGTGTGGAACGAGCCGCACACCAGAATCACATCGTCGGGCTGAGCCTGCTGCCGCGCCGCCTGCCACGCGGCTTCAACGCTCTGCCAGGCGCTGCCGCCCTGCAGATGCGCCATCAGCTCATCAGCGGACGCGCCGCGCGGGCCGTCGAGCGGCGCGCAGTACCAGCGTTTGACCTGCGGTGCCAGCGCAGCCAGCGTCCCGGCGATATCCTTGTCGTGCAGCATGCCAACCACCGCATGCACCGTGCCGTGTGCCGGCAGCTCAGCGAGACGTGAAGCCAGATAATAAGCCGCATGCGGATTGTGTGCCACATCAAGGATCACGCGCGGCGCGGTGCTGACCGTCTGGAAACGTCCCGGCAGAATCGCCAGCGGCAGATGCTGATGAATCAGCGCCTCGCTCACCGTCAGGCCGGAAGCGCGCAGCGCCGCAATCGCGGTGGCCGCGTTAGGGAGCGGCACCTGGGGCAGCGGCAGATCGCGCAGTTCACCCTGGGCATCCTGCAGCGTCCAAGTGTCGCCCTCGCGCTGCCACTGCCAGTCGCGGTTAATTTGTAACAGCTGCGCACCCTTCTCCGCGGCCACCTGGGCAATGGTGTCGGGCATATCGGCCTCGCCGACCACCGCCGGTTTACCGCCGCGAAATACGCCGGCCTTCTCGCGGCCGATGCTGGCGCGATCCGGCCCCAGCCAGTCGGTGTGGTCCAGCGCAATGCTGGTGATCACCGCCACGTCGGCGTCGACAATGTTCGTCGCATCCAGCCGGCCGCCCAGCCCCACTTCCAGAATCACGACATCCAGCTGCGCTTCACGGAACAGATTGAGCGCGGACAGCGTGCCAAACTCAAAGTAGGTGAGCGAAATATCGCCGCGTCCGGCCTCGATGGCGGCAAAGCTGGCGCTGTGCCGGGCTTCATCCAGCTCAGCGCCCTGCACGCGCACGCGTTCGGTGTAACGCACCAGATGCGGCGAGCTGTAGACGCCAACACGATAGCCTGCGGCCATCAGCAGGGTTTCCAGCGTACGGCAGGTGGTGCCTTTGCCGTTGGTGCCGGCGACGGTGAAGACAAACGGAGCGGGTTTAAGCAGGTCGAGGCGTGCGGCGACGCGCTGAATACGGTCCAGGCCCAGATCGATAGCCTGAGAATGCAGATGCTCAAGATAATGAAGCCACGTGGCCAGAGGCGACGTGGCTTGCGGGAGGTGAAGAGTGTCCATGTGCCCTGTTAGCTCTTTACGATGTAGTGCGTGAATAAAAAGGCGCATTGATATGCGCCTTTCGGTTGCCTGTCAGGCTTCGTTGCTCTCCGGCTCAGCCGCAGTCGGGCGATCACCATCCTGCAGCGGTGCCGGCAGGTTCATCATTTTCGCCAGCAGGCTGGCCAGCTTAAAGCGCATTTCCGGACGACGGATGATCATGTCGATCGCGCCTTTTTCGATCAGGAACTCACTGCGCTGGAAGCCCGGCGGCAGCTTTTCACGTACCGTCTGTTCAATCACGCGTGGGCCGGCAAAGCCGATCAGCGCTTTTGGCTCTGCGACGTTCAAATCGCCCAGCATCGCGAAGCTGGCGGAGACGCCACCCATGGTCGGGTCAGTCAGTACCGAAATATACGGCAGACCGCGCTCCTGCATTTTTGCCAGCGCCGCACTGGTTTTCGCCATCTGCATCAGCGACTGCAGCGCTTCCTGCATACGCGCACCGCCAGAGGCGGAGAAGCAGATCAGCGGGCAGTTGTCTTCCAGCGCCTGCTCAACCGCACGCACGAAACGGGCGCCGACCACCGAGCCCATTGAGCCGCCCATAAAGGAGAACTCAAACGCGGCAGCCACCACCGGCATACCGTGCAGCTGGCCTTTCATTACCACCAGCGCATCTTTCTCGCCGGTCTCTTTCTGTGCCGCAACCAGACGATCTTTGTACTTCTTCGAGTCGCGGAACTTGAGCAGGTCTTTCGGTTCCAGCTCGCTACCCAGCTCTGTCATCGAACCTTCATCCATCAGGCTATGCAGACGCTCGCGCGCGTGCATACGCATGTGGTGGTCGCACTTCGGGCAGACTTCAAGGTTGCGCTCCAGCTCGGCGCGGTACAGCACCTGACCACAGCTATCGCATTTGGTCCACACCCCTTCCGGGATGCTGGCTTTGCGCGAAGGCGTGGTAGTGCTTTTATTCAGTATGCGTTCAATCCAGCTCATTGATGACCTTTCTGTTTAATGCTGACCTGGTCCAGTCTTGTCGTTACTGCTGAAATCACCTTCAGCAGGCCGTAAATGTCGCTCATTAAACCACAACCCGTTCACGCTGTGGATAAAAATCTGGTAACAGGCTTACTGCGACTTGTGCTGACGCGCCTGGCGGCGGTGACGCCACACTTCAATCACGCCTGGCAGTACCGAGACAATGATGATGCCGACAATCAGCAACTTAAGGTTTTCCTGCACCACCGGCAGGTCACCAAACAGGTAACCGGCATAGGAGAATAGCAGGACCCACAGCAGCGCGCCTGTCACGTTAAAGAGCGCGAAGTGGCGATAAGACATGTGTCCCATTCCCGCCACAAAGGGGGCAAAGGTTCGCACGATTGGCACAAAGCGCGCAAGTATAATGGTTTTGCCGCCGTGGCGATCGTAAAACGCGTGGGTTTTGTCGAGGTAGCTGCGGCGGAAAATTTTCGAGTTCGGGTTACTGAACAGCTTCTCGCCAAACAGCCGGCCAATGGTGTAGTTAACCGCGTCGCCGAGGATCGCGGCAATCACCAGCAGCGTCACCATCAGGTGCACGTTGAGGTCGTTGCCCGGCAGCGCCGCCAGCGCACCGGCGACGAACAGCAGCGAATCACCCGGCAGGAACGGCGTAACCACCAGCCCGGTTTCACAGAACAGAATCAGGAACAAAATGGCGTAAATCCAGATGCCGTACTGCGCCACCAGCTCGGCCAGATGCACGTCAATGTGCAGAATGAAATCGACGATAAAGTGGATAAACTCCATAACAGCTAACTCCCTGACACTTTCCGATTAAAATGAATCCGCGAGGAACAACGGTCCCAGCGCAGGCTGAGGTAACGCAAACTGAGCAGGGTAATCCACCGCCACCAGATACAGCCCTTCGGCTTTCGCCGTTGCCGCCGCCAGCGTGCGATCTTTTGCCGCCAGCAGCGTGGCCATCCACGTTTCCGGCTGATTGCCGCAGCCAATCTCCAGCAGACTGCCGACGATATTGCGCACCATGTGATGCACGAAGGCGTTGGCTTTGATATCCACAATCACGTACGGCCCCAGGCGCGTGACGTTGAGATGCATCACGTTGCGCCACGGCGTGCGCGACTGGCACTGCACTGCACGGAACGAGGTAAAATCGTTCTCACCCAGTAAAGCCTGGGCGGCGCGGTGCATCTTTTCCGCATCCAGCGGATGGTAAAAATGGGTAATGCCGTTACCGAGAATTGCCGGGCGCAGCCGCTGGTTGTAGATCACGTAGCGATAACGGCGCGCGGTGGCGCTGAAGCGCGCGTGAAAGCTTTCCGGCACCGCTTTCACCCAGCGCACCGCAATATCGTCCGGCAGGTTGGCGTTCACGCCCAGCGTCCAGGCGCTGTCGGCACGCGAGGAGGTGGTCTCAAAATGCACCACCTGGCCGGTGCCGTGCACGCCCGCGTCGGTGCGTCCGGCGCAGAACACGCTCACCGGGTGATTGGCCACTTTCGCCAGCGCTTTTTCCAGCTTTTCCTGCACGCTGCGCACTTCATTCTGGCGCTGCCAGCCGTAGTAACGGCTGCCGTCATATTCAATGCCGAGCGCCAGCTTAAACGGGGTCGCGTCTTCCAGCATTAATACAGATACTCCTGCACCAGCTTCTCTGCGGTTTTCACCGCCATCAGCGCGCCGCCGAAGCGGATGTTGTCGGCCACCGACCAGAACTGCAGCAGCTCCGGGATGCCGTAGTCGTTGCGCACGCTGCCAATGCTCAGGGCTTCACTGCCGGAGGCGTCGCTGACCGGCGTCGGGTAATCACCGTCGTCGCTCAGGCTGATATCGTCGGCGCGCGCCAGTTCGTCACGCGCTTCCTCCGCCGACAGCGGGCGCAGGTTTTCGATATAGACGATCTGCGCGTTGCCGTAGAACACCGGCGCCTGCACGCTGCTCACCGCAATCGGTAATCCTTCATCCTGCAGCACTTTCCGTACCTGATCGACCAGCCGGCGCTCGCTCGCCACGCTGCCGGCACTGTCCGCCTGTTGCGGCAACAGGTTGAACGCCAGCTGGCGGCCAAAATAGTGCTCATCGGCCGGTACGCCGTTCAGCAGCCGCGCGCTCTCACCGGCCAGGCCGTCTACCGCCGCTTTGCCGTGGCTGGAGACCGACACCAGATTGGTCACCTGCAGACGGCCTAAACCGGCGGTATCCACCAGCGGTTTGATGGCGCTTAACAGCTGGCTCACCAGCGCATCGGCCACGGTAATGATGTTGCGATTGCGGTAATCCGCCAGCACCTGTGGATTGACATCCGGCACCACCAGCGGCACGTCCGGCTCCAGCGCGAACAGGTCGCTGCTGTCGATTACCAGGCAGCCCTGGCTGGCGGCTTCTTCGGCATAACGCGCCGACGCCTCGCGACCGGCGGTAAAGAACGCCAGCTGCGCCTGCGACCAGTCAAATTCCGCCGCGTCCTGCACGCGCAGCGAGCGACCGTCAAAGCGCACGCTTTCGCCGGCGCTGTTTTCACTCGCCAGCAGATACAACTCACCAACCGGGAACTGGCGTTCCGCCAGCAGTTCCAGTACAGCGTTCCCTACTGCGCCTGTCGCGCCCAGTAGCGCAATATTCCAGCCGTCAGACATGTTGGTTTACTCCAGACAATGACATAAAAAAGAGAGGCGATGACATGCATCGCCCATTAATTCAGAAAAATCAGAGATTAGTGATTCGCCTGCAGCGTGGCGCTGAAGCCAAGCTGATTGAGCAGCGCCGCGCTCTCCGCCTCATCACAGATCACCTGCAGCGAAGACCACTCGCGGCGCTCGACATACTGCTTGCGCAGGCGATCAAATTCGCCCGGCTGCGCGGCCACTTTGCGCAGCGGCGCATCGTCGCGGCGCACATCATACACCAGATGCACCAGGCGTTTCAGCGTCGGCTGATCGAGCTTGCCGTGCAGCGTAAGGGTGCCAAACTCGGGGCGCGGCAGCAGCGTGTCCAGCGCCACCTGCTGCTGCTGACCGATAAATGCGCTCCACGCCTCAAATACCTGGGTGGTGCCGCGCGCTTTCCCTTCAAGGGTATAACCGGCGATATGCGCGGTGGCGATATCGACCTTGTCCAGCAGATCGAGGTTGAGATCCGGCTCCGGTTCCCACACGTCCAGCACCACGCTGAGATCGTTACGCAGTTTCAGCACCTCCAGCAGCGCGGCGTTATCCACCACCGGCCCCCGGCAGGCATTGATCAGAATGGTGTTGGGGCGCAGCGCCATCAGCAGCGCGGCATCCGCCAGATGCCAGCTTTTGTAGCGGCCGTCCTTAAACAGCGGCGTGTGAAAGGTCAGGATATCGGCCTGGGCCACCAGCGCGTCGAGCGAGTGGAAATCTTCGTCATCGCCGCGATCGGCGCGCGGCGGATCGCACAGCAGGGTTTTTACTCCCCACGCGGCGAGGCGTTTGGCCAGCCGTCCGCCCACGTTACCGACGCCGACGATACCCACGGTGCGATCGCGCAGATCAAAGCCGTCGCGTTCGGCCAGCAGCAGCAGCGCGGAGAACACATATTCCACCACCGCAATCGCGTTACAGCCCGGCGCGGCCGAGAAGCCGATACCGGCCGCCGCCAGCGAGGCATCATCGACATGATCGGTGCCAGCAGTGGCGGTGCCGACAAACTTCACCGGCGTGCCGGCCAGCAGCGCGGCATCCACTTTGGTGACGGAGCGCACCATCAGCGCGCTGGCATCCTGCAGTTCGGCTGCTGGCAGCGGGCGGCCCGGCACCGCCACCACCTCTCCGGTGCGGCTGAACAGTTCACGGGCGTAGGGCATATTTTCATCGACGAGAATTTTCACGGCGGCGGTCCTGTCTGCTTGAAATAAACGGGGCATATCATGGCACAAAGCCGGGGATTAACCTAACCGACTGCGATAGCGATCCGGCGTGGTGCCTGCCTGCTGTTGAAACATCACGATCAGCGCAGAGGCGGAGCTGTAACCCAGCTCGTGGGCGATGCCCTGCACGCTGCAGCCCTGCTCCAGCAGCGCGATTGCGCGCAGGAAACGTAAACGCTGGCGCCACTCGCTGAATGACATCTGCAGCTGCTGCTGACAGCGCCGCGCCAGCGTACGCTCGGTGGTAAACACGCGCTTCGCCCATTGTGCCAGCGTGGTGTTATCACCCGGGTTCTCTTCCAGCGCGCGCAGAATCGGCGCGAGGAATTTATCGTCGGACATCGGCAGATAGCTGGTGTTCACCGGTGCAAGACGCAGCCGATCAATCAGCACTTCGCACAGCCGCCAGTCGGCGTCGCTCTGCGGCTGCTCCAGCGCGCGGCGGGCAAAATCATTCATGATGGCGTGCACGATGGCGTCCACGCTTAGCAGGCAGGCTTTCACCGGCATGCCGGCGCATAAATCCGCGGCAAGGTTGAAGGTGCGAAACTGCGCCTGACAGTGGTTGTAGCTGCTGTGGCGCTGGCCCGGCGGGATCCAGATCGGCATTTCGGCCGGCGTCAGCAGCCGCTCGCCCTCCACTTCCATCTCCAGCACGTGGCTGGTGACGAATATCGCCTGGCCCCAGTCGTGCTGGTGCGGCAGGTATTCGGTTTTGGCGTTGGTTTGCTCATAGCGCATGAAAAAACGCAGCAGCGGCGCGTCGCGCGGTGGCTGATACTCAACCTGAAGATTCATTCTGTCCGGTCACTAACGAATTTTGTCCGATTTTAACTATCTGCTTTAAACCGGTCAAACGTAAGCTAGTCGCGATTTACATTTGGAGCCGTACTATGAACTTATTGTTACCGCTGGTGGCGGTGCTGATCTGGTCGATCAACACCATCGTCAGCAAGCTGTCTGCCGGCAGCATCGATCCTGCTGCCATCTCTTTTTATCGCTGGTTGCTGGCGCTGCTGGTGCTCACGCCGTTCTGCCTGCCGGGCGTATGGCGCCATCGTCACACCATCAAAACCCAGCTGTGGCGCTTGCTGGTGCTGGGCCTGCTCGGCATGGTGCTGTACCAGAGCCTCGCCTATTATGCGGCACACAGCGTTTCGGCGGTGATGATGGGGATTCTCGGCGCCACCATTCCGCTGCTGACCATCCTGCTCAGCCTGGTGGTACTGCGCCTGGCGCCGACGCGCGGCATTCTGATTGGCGGCCTGTTGTCGTTTGCCGGGCTGGTGTGGCTGGTGAGCGCCGGCAACCCGGCGCAGCTGCTGAGCCAGCGCCTCGGCAACGGCGAGCTGATGATGCTGGCAGCCTCAACCTCCTACGCGCTGTACGGCGTACTGACGAAGCGCTGGGCAATCCCGCTGCCGACGTGGCAAAGCCTGTACGTGCAAATCTTCTTCGGCGTGCTGCTGCTGCTGCCCGGCTTCTGGCACGCGCCGGAGGTGGCGCTGAACGCCGACAATATTCCGCTGGTGCTGTTCGCCGGGCTGTTTGCCTCGATTGTGGCGCCGTTCCTGTGGATCCTTGGCGTGCAGCGCCTCGGCGCCAGCACCACCAGTATTTTCATGAACGTGGTGCCGGTGTTTACCGCCATCATTGCCGTGCTGTTCCTGCACGAACAGTTGCATGCTTATCACTGGATTGGCGGCGGTCTGACGCTGGTCGGGGTGATTCTGGCGCAGCGGCTGAAAACCCCGCTGCGTAAAGCGCGCGCGATGACTCCGCCGATCAGCGAAAGCTAACCGTCACCCGCAGGCCGCCCAGCTGCGGGCTGCGGTCCAGCTGCAGCTGTGCGCCGTGCCAGGCGCAGATATCCTGCACCAGCGCCAGTCCAATGCCCGCGCCGGGCTGGCTGGCGTGATCGAGCCGGCCAAACGGCTGCAGCGCCTGCCGCTGCTGATCCGCCGCGATGCCCGGCCCGCTGTCTTCAATCTCCAGCACCTTTTGCCGCAGCCGCGCGGTCACCGTGCCGCCGTGTGGCGTGTATTTGATGGCGTTGTCCAGCAGATTGGCGCACAGCTCGGCCAGCAACAGCGCATCGCCCTGCACCTGGCTCGCCGCCTGCTCTTCAAACCCCAGGTCGATCTGTTTACGCCGCGCCGCCGCATAACCGCTAAAACAGGCCTGCTGCACGATGTCGCTCAGGTTAACCTCACTGAAAGGCTTGTCTTCGCCGTGGCGCGCCTTGATTTGCGCCAGCTGCAGCAGGCGATCGGTGAGCTGAACGGTGTCGTCCAGCGTGTGGCGCATGCCCTGCAGGCTTTCGCGCCACTGCTGCGGGTCGTCGCTGCTGAGCGCGACGCCAACCTGGGTTTTCAGGATGGTGAGCGGCGTGCGCAGCTGGTGCGACACATCGGCGCTAAAGCGTTCCTGCCGCGCCAGCAGCCCGCGCAGCCGCTCCAGATGGCGGTTGAAGGCGACGATCAGCGGCTGCAGTTCGGACCACGGCAGCAGCGACGGCAGCGGCGTCAGTTCGCCCGGCGCGCGGCGCAGCATCATGCGCGATAGCCGGCGCAGCGGGCGCAGCACTTTCCGCAGCAGCAGCCCGGCCAGCAGCAACGTGATCAGCACCAGAAAACTCTGGCTGATCAGCGCGGTGCGCAGCAGACTGTCGGCAAAGGCGTGGCGTGAGTTAAGCGTTTCGGCCACCAGCACCAGCGCCATGCCCTGCACGCCTTCCTCGTTCACCGGCTGCCACAGCGCGGCCACGCGAATCGGCTGCTTGCGGTAGTGCGCATCGTAGAAATGCACCAGCGCCGGATAGACATCGGACAGCGGGGCGTTGCCCGGCACCAGCGGTAAATCAGGGTAGCCGGACAGCGTGTGCCCTTCAGGCGAAATCACCTGGTAGAACAGCTGGTCGTTCATGTTGCGCTCAAAGCTGTCCAGCACCACCCACGGCACATCCACCTCCAGCCGCTGATGACGTACCACCAGCCGCTCGGCCACGGTGCGCGCCGAGGCCAGCAGCGAGCGATCGTAGGCCTGATTTGCCGCCTGCAGCGCGCTCTGATAGTGGGTGTAGACCGATAATCCCCACAGCAGCAGCAGCGGCACCCCCAGCCATGCCAGCAATTCGCCGCGCAGCGAGTGAATCAGTCGCACGGCTGAACCTCGAGGCTGTAACCGAGCCCGCGCAGCGTGACGATCGCCACGTCGCTGCCCGCCAGCTTTTTACGCACCCGATGCACATACAGCTCAATGCTCTCCGGGCTGGCCTCATCCGCCAGCGTGAAGGTCTGCTCGTACAGATGCTGGCGCGACACCGGCCGCCCCGGACGCTGCATCAGCGTCGATAGCACGCTGGCCTCGCGCGGCGTCAGCGGCAGCGGTTTGTGATTCAGCAGGAAATAGCCTTCCGCATCGCGCTCCAGCTGGCCAAGGCTTTGCGTCTGCGTTGCCTGCCCCTGGCTGCGGCGCAGCAGCGCGCGCAACCGCGCGTCCAGCTCGTCCAGCTCAAACGGTTTAGTGAGGTAATCATCGGCGCCGGCATTCAGTCCCTGGACGCGCTGCTGCAGCGCGCTCTGTGCGGTGAGCAGCAGCACCGGCACGTGTTGCCCACGCCGGCGCAGGCGCGCCAGCACCGCCATTCCATCCAGCCGCGGCAGCGACACATCCAGCACCACCAGCGCATAGTCTTCGCTTTGCAGCACATGGTCCGCCGCCACCCCGTCGGCCACCCAGTCCACGGCGAAGCCTTTTTGCGTCAGCGCTTTCTGCAGCCAGTTGGCCAGCTCCACGGTATCTTCCACCAGTAAGAGACGCATATCACATCCTGTTAGTTTTGCCGATGGCTGAAAGGTAAATGAAAGGTTGCTGTTTTAACAATTCAGCAACCCCGAATGTTCGGTGGCAATCACACTCTGGAAGAAACAATGGAGCGACAGATGAAAAAAACAATGCGCACCGCCTTTGCCACAACCCTGCTGGCTTTTTCCCTCGCGGCGGCTCAGGCCGCAGCACCCGAGCGGACCGAATGTATCGCCCCGGCCAAACCCGGCGGCGGTTTTGATCTGACCTGTAAACTGATCCAGGTTTCCTTGCAGGAAACCGGGCAGATCACCACGCCAATGCGCGTAACCTACATGCCGGGCGGCGTCGGTGCCGTGGCCTATAACGCCATCATTGCGCAGCGACCCGCCGAAGCAGGCACGCTGGTGGCCTTCTCCGGCGGGTCGCTGCTGAACCTGTCGCAGGGCAAGTTTGGCCGTTATTCGGTGGATGATGTGAAGTGGCTGGCGGCCGTCGGCACCGACTACGGCATGGTGGCGGTACGCGCCGATGCACCGTGGAAAACGCTGGGTGAGTTGCTGGCGGCGATGAAGAACGATCCGACCAAAGTGGTGGTTGGTGCCGGCGCCTCCATCGGCAGCCAGGACTGGATGAAAACGGCGCTGCTGGCGCGGGAAGCCGGTATCGATCCGCGCAAAATGCGCTATGTGGCGTTCGAAGGCGGCGGCGAACCGGTTACCGCGCTGCTCGGCAACCACATCCAGGTGGTATCAGGCGACATGAGTGAAATGGTGCCCCATCTGCAAAGCGGCAAGATGCGCGTGCTGGCCGTGATGAGCGATAAACGTTTGCCGGGCGAACTGGCTGACATCCCGACCGCCAAAGAGCAGGGCTTTAACGTCGAGTGGCCGATCATTCGCGGCTATTACCTCGGCCCTAAAGTCAGCGACGCCGATTATCAGTGGTGGGAACAGGCGTTTAAAAAACTGGTCACCACCAAAGAGTTTCAGCAGCAGCGCGATCTGCGCGGTCTGTTTGAGTTCAACCTGTTCGGGAGCGAGCTGGACGCCTACGTGAAAAAACAGGTGGCTGACTATCGCGAACAGGCGAAATCCTTCGGCCTGGCGAAATAACGGAGGCGCACATGAGCGATCGTATTTTTGCTGCCGTCTGGCTGGTGCTGTGCCTGGCCGGACTGTTTATCGGCTGGCAGATTCAGAGCGAGTACAGCTACGAACCGGTTGGCCCGCGCCCTTTCCCGCTGCTGCTGCTCGGGCTGATGGCGATCTGCGCGGTGATGATGCTGCTGCGCAAGCCGGACAGCGTGCAGTGGCCGGTGGCCTCAACGCTGAAAAAGCTGCTGGCGCTGTGCGTAATGCTAATTGTCTACGGCTGGCTGTTTGAGCGTCTTGGTTTTGCCCTGTGTACCACGCTGCTGACTTTTGGCATCGGCATGCTGTTTGGTGCGCGCTGGTGGGCGGCGGCGCTCTCCGGCGCGGTAATGGGCATTTCACTGTTCTACGCCTTCGATCATCTGCTGGATGTCACCCTGCCCTTCGGCAGCTGGCTGAGCTAACGGGAGTCACTTATGGATACCTGGTCTTTTCTGATGCAGGGCTTCGCCGTCGCCATGACGCCGGAAAACCTGATGATTGCCCTGATAGGCTGCTTTATCGGCACCATCGTCGGCCTGCTGCCGGGGCTTGGCCCGATTAACGGCGTCGCAATTCTGATGCCGCTGGCGTTTGCGCTGCACTTACCGGCGGAATCCGCGCTGATCCTGCTGGCAACGGTGTACATCGGCTGCGAATATGGCGGGCGCATCTCGTCGATTCTGCTTAACGTGCCGGGGGATGCCGGGGCGATCATGACAGCGCTGGATGGCTATCCGATGGCGCAGCAGGGCAAAGCCGGCGTGGCGCTGTCGATCTCGGCGGTCAGCTCGTTCATCGGCTCGACCATTGCCATCATCGGCATCATTCTGTTTGCGCCAATCCTCGCCAACTGGTCGCTGGCGTTTGGTCCGGCAGAGTATTTCGCGCTGATGGTGTTCGCCATTGCCTGCCTCGGCAGCATGATGAGCCACAACCCGCTGAAGTCGTTCCTCGCTGCGCTGATTGGCCTCGGCATGGCGACGGTGGGCGTCGATGCGAATACCGGCGTCTATCGCTTTACCTTTGACAGCGTGCATCTCTCAGACGGCATCCAGTTTGTGGTGGTGGTCATCGGCCTGTTCTCGGTGAGCGAAATTCTGCTGATGCTGGAGTCCACCAGCAGCGGCCAGAAGATGGTGCGCGCCAGCGGCCGCATGCTGTTCAATATGAAAGAGGCGGCACAGGCCACCGGCGCGACGCTGCGCGCCTCGTTCATTGGCTTCTTTGTCGGCGTGCTGCCAGGTGCCGGTGCCACCATCGCCAGCGCCATTGCCTATATGAGTGAGAAGAAAATCAGCGGCAGCGATCAGTTTGGCAAGGGTGACATTCGCGGCGTGGCAGCGCCGGAGGCCGCGAACAACGCCTCAGCCTGCGGATCGTTTATCCCGATGCTAACGCTGGGCATTCCCGGCTCCGGCACCACGGCGGTGATGGTCGGCGCGCTGACGCTGTATAACATCACGCCCGGTCCGGCGATGTTTACCGAGCAGCCGGACATCGTCTGGGGGCTGATCGCCGCACTGCTGATCGGTAACGTGATGCTGCTGATCATGAACATCCCGATGATCAACATCTTTGCGCGCATGCTGACCATTCCGCTGTGGTTCCTGGTACCGGCAATTGCCGCGATTTCGGCGGTGGGCGTGTATGCGGTGCACAGCACTACGTTTGACCTGCTGCTGATGGTCGGGCTGGGTATTTTCGGCTATATCCTGCGTAAGATGGATTTCCCGATGTCGCCGCTGATTCTCGGCTTTGTGCTGGGCGAAATGCTGGAGCAGAACCTGCGCCGCGCGCTGTCAATCAGCAACGGCAACCTGCCAATTCTGTGGGAAAGCCTGATCTGTAAAGTGCTGCTGGTGCTGGCTGTCGCCGTGCTGGTGGTGCCGCCGCTGTGGAAGCGCTGGCGTCGCAAGCGCATGAAGCTGGCCGCCGCAGAATAAATCCGTGTCTTATTGTTTTTCTCCCTGCCGCCCCCGTGGATTTCCCGGGGGCTTTTGCTATCATGTGCCATCGTTTTTCCGGCGCACCCGGATCTGACTCGTTTTTCAAGGATTCCGCCATGCAACCTCTCAGCGGTCCCGGTGTGCCCGCGGGCGATCGTTCATCTGTTAACCCGGCTAACGGCGCAGGCCGCCCCGGCGCTGCGGCAGGTGAACAGCCGCTCTCCCCGGCCCAGCGCACCACGCTGGAACGCCTGATCGTCCGTATCATGTCACTCAGCACGCTGAAAGCGCCCGAACTGTGGGCTGGCATCCGTCATGAAGTGGGCGTAAAAAATGACGCCGAACTGCAGTCGCGCCACTTTCCGGCGGCCGAGCAGCATCTTAACAGCCGTCTGACCCAGGTGCAGAACAGCCACGCCACGCGCCAGCTGTTGCAGCAGCTGCTGGAAAAACTGCCGCAGGGCAACAATCGTCAGGCGGTGAGCGACTTTATCCGTCAGCAGTTTAATCAGACGGTATTGAGCGCGCTGAGCCAGGATCAGCTGCGTCAGGTGCTGACCATGCTGCAGAACGGTCAGATGGCAATCCCGCAGCCGCAGCAGACGCGCACTACCGATCGCACCCTGTTACCGGCCGAACAGCAGGCGCTCAACCAGCAGGTCACGCGCCTTGCCGCCGCGACCGGGGAATCGCCGGTAAAAGTGCTGGCCGACACGCTGAAACTGGTCAATCTGAAAAGCGGCGACCCGGTTCCGTCGCGCCACTTCCCACTGCTGACGCAGTTTTTACAGGTGCGCCAGACGCTGAGCCAGCACAGCGCGCCGACGCTGCAGCTGCTGGAAAGCTCGCTCAAACAGCCGCTGAGCCACGACGAGCAGCGCATGCTGGAGGATTACAGCCTGCAGCGCTTCCAGGCCACGCCGCAGACGTTGCTGACGCCGGCGCAGAGCCAGGATCTGCTGATGCTGCTGTTCAGCCGCCGCGCCGAGCGCAACAGCGAAACGCCGCTGGCCGACAGCGAGCTGCGTCCGCAGCCAATCTGGGCACCGTTTGTCGAAATTCTGCCGCGTCCACTGGCGAAGCGCCCGGCGCTGACGCTGGTGCTCGGCCTGGCGCTGTTCTTCTTTTTGCTCTGGCTGCTGCTGTAGTTAAGCCATCGCGCTCAGCAGCCGCACTTCGCCGCGGGTGCCGCGGCGGGCCACTCGCCTGCCGCCACGCCCCACGCCATCGGGTGGCCGTCGCGCTTCCAGAAATCCAGCCCGCCAATCAGCTCTTTAACCTGAAACCCCAGCTCAGCCAGTTTTAGCGCTGCTTTGGTCGAACCGTTGCAGCCGATGCCGTCGCAGTAAGTCACATAGACGCGGTGACGATCGAGCCGCGCGGTGCTGGCTGCATCCATCTCGCGATGCGGCAACGACAGCGCGCCGCAGATATGTCCGGCCTGATACGCGTCGCGGCTGCGGGCATCAATCACCACAATCTGCGTGACGCCCTGCGCCAAATCCGCCGCCAGATCCCAGGCATCGGTGTAATAGCTGAGTTTGTGCTGCAAATAAGCCACGCTGTGCTGCGGGCTGGCGGGCGGATAAAACAAAACGGCTGACATGGCATTCTCCTGTTGTGATGTCCCTGCAGTGTACGGCAAAGTGGTCTGCATCCTGATACCACTTTGACTGTAGCGATAAGACCATTATGCAGCACGCCTTTTTGCCACTGTTTCGCCATCAGACGCAGGGCGGTTTACGTCAGCGGCTGTGCGCCACGCTGCGCCAGGCCATTGTCAGCGGCCATTTGCGCTTCGGGCAGAAGCTGCCTTCGAGCCGCCAGCTGGCTGCCGATCTGGCGCTGTCACGCGTGACGGTTGAAGCCGCTTACAGCCAGCTGGAGAGCGAAGGCTACGTGCAGCGGCACAGCGGACGCGGCACCTTCGTCGCTATCGCCCTGCCGCCACCGGCGGAAAAGGCGACAGCGCAGCGCGCACCGCGCTTTTCGCAGCGCGGCACGCAGGTGCTGGCGACCGGTGGCTGCCAGGATCCCCCTTTTCCCCTTGCCTTTGCCGCCGGATCACCGGAACTGCGCGCGTTTCCGCACCGCCAGTGGCAGCGGCTGAGCCACAGCGTACAGCGCGCGCTGGGCAGTCAGGTGATGGGCTATGGCGATCCGCTCGGTTATGCGCCGCTGCGCCAGGCGGTGGCGGATTATCTGGCGCTGTCGCGCGGCGTGCGCTGTACGGCTGAGCAGGTCATCATGCTCACCAGTTCACAGCAGGCGCTGCAGCTGCTGGCGCTGATGTTTCTGGATGCAGAGGATGAAGTGTGGCTGGAGGAGCCGGGCTACCGTGGCGCGCGGAACGCCTTTCTCGCCGCCGGTGCCCGCTGCCGCGCCATGCCGCTGGACGATCAGGGCGCGCAGCCACTCAGCGGCCGGGCGCAACTGGTGTATCTGACGCCCGGCCACCAGTATCCGACCGGCACACCGATGAGCCTCGCGCGGCGGCTGCAGTGGCTGGCGTGGGCACGTCAGCACGATAGCTGGCTGATCGAGGATGACTACGACAGTGAATTTCACTATGACGGTCGCCCGGCGCCGGCGCTGCAGGGCATGGAAGCCGATAGCCGGGTTATCAGCCTGGGGACCTTTTCCAAAACCCTGTTTCCATCGCTGCGACTGGCGTGGATGGTGGTGCCCGCGGCGCTGGTGACGGCGCTGGGTCGCGCACGCAGCGTACTTGACGGCCATAGCGCCCTGCTGCCGCAGGCGATCACCGCCGAATTTATCCAGCAAGGCTATTTCGCCAGCCACCTGCGGCTGATGCGTCAGCTCTATCATAGCCGGCGCGATCGGCTGCTGGTGCAGCTGGAACAGCATCTGCAGCCGTGGCTGCGGCCGCTGCCAGCGACAGGCGGGTTGCAATTGACAGTTGAGTTATTACAGGGAGATGAGGCGCGGCTCACACACCTGGCGCAGGCAGACGGTCTGCTGCTGCCGCCGCTGTCACCCCTTTACGCCGGCGCATCGCCACAGCAGGGCTGGATACTCGGCTTTGCGGCGTTGACGCCCGGCGAAATTGACCGCGCCTGCGCGAAGCTGGTAAGGCTGCTGGCAACCTGAATCCATCAGCGACAAAAACCACAAAGGCCGGATTAACCGGCCTTTGAGCATTAGCGTAAGCGTTACGCCTGGTATTTACGCAGGGTCAGCGTGGCGTTGGTGCCACCGAAGCCGAAGCTGTTGGACATCACCGTGGTCAGCGCTTTTTCGGTTGGCTGCGTCACAATGTTCATGCCTTTCGCTGCATCATCCAGCTGTTCCACGTTAATGCTTGGCGCGATGAAGCTGTGCTCCAGCATCAGCAGGGTGTAAATCGCTTCCTGCACGCCTGCCGCACCCAGCGAGTGACCGGTCATGGCTTTGGTCGCAGAGATGTATGGCGTGTTGTCGCCAAACACTTCGCGAATCGCGCCCAGCTCTTTCACGTCGCCGACTGGCGTTGACGTGCCGTGAGTGTTGAGGTAGTCGATTGGCGTATCCAGACCCTGCATCGCCATCTTCATGCAACGCACCGCGCCTTCGCCTGACGGTGCCACCATGTCAGCGCCGTCAGAGGTTGCGCCGTAGCCGACGATCTCAGCGTAGATGTGGGCACCACGCGCCAGCGCATGCTCCAGCTCTTCCACTACCACCATACCGCCGCCGCCGGCGATCACGAAACCGTCACGGCTGGCATCGTAAGTACGCGACGCTTTTTCCGGGGTTTCGTTGTATTTCGTCGAGAGCGCGCCCATGGCGTCGAACTCACAGGCCATTTCCCAGCTCAGCTCTTCGCCGCCGCCAGCAAATACCACATCCTGTTTGCCCAGCTGAATCTGCTCTACCGCGTTACCGATGCAGTGTGCCGAGGTGGCGCACGCCGAGCTGATGGAGTAGTTGACGCCGTGGATTTTGAACGGCGTGGCCAGGCAGGCAGAGACGCCGGACGCCATCGCTTTGGTCACTACGTATGGGCCAACGCCTTTCAGGCCGCGCGGGCCACGCATCGCGTCGGCACCGAACACCTGATAACGCGGGGAACCGCCACCGGAACCGGCAATCAGACCGACGCGCGGGTTGTTCTGGTACTGCTCATCCGTCAGGCCGGAATCTTTGATTGCTTCTGCCATCGACAGATAGGCATAGATTGAGGCATCACTCATGAAACGCACGATTTTGCGATCGATGAGCCCGTTAGTGTCCAGTTTGACGTTACCCCATACATGGCTGCGCATGCCGGCATCTTTCATCTCTTCGGAGAAAGTGATTCCGGAACGGCCTTCACGCAGGGAAGCCAGCACTTCCTGCTGGTTATTACCAATACTGGAAACGATACCCAGGCCAGTAATCACTGCACGTTTCATTCAATAGTCCTCATTCCACTTCTTTTGGATTGACGTGCACTCTAGCTTACAGTTGTACGCCGAACAAGTCCGATCAGCCATTTCCTTTTGTAAATTTGCGTCATGTGACGCCACTCGCTAAAATCGCGCCACTGCCTGAAAAATGAGCCTTTCCCGTGAAGTTATCCCCGGTTGAACACGCGCAATTAAACTGGAACGATCAGGGTACACCTGTTTCCCGAGCGTTCGACGACGTCTATTTCTCCAACGACAACGGACTGGAGGAGACGCGCTATGTGTTCCTCGACGGTAACCATCTTCCGCAGCGATTTGCCGCACATCCGCGCGATCTGTTCATCGTTGCCGAGAGCGGTTTTGGCACCGGACTCAACTTTCTTACCCTGTGGCAGGCGTTCGATCGCTTCCGCGCCGCCCATCCGCAAGCCGGCTTGCGCCGCCTGCACTTCATCAGCTGCGAAAAATACCCGCTGACCCACGCCGATCTGGTGAGCGCGCACTCGCACTGGCCGGAACTGGCCCCGTGGGCCGGACAGCTACAGCAGCAGTGGCCGCTGGCCCTGCCCGGCTGTCAGCGCCTGCTGTTCAATGGCGGCGAGGTGACGCTGGATCTGTGGCTGGGTGATATTAACGCGCTGATTGATACTTTTGATGACAGCCTCAACGGCCAGGTTGACGCGTGGTTTTTAGATGGCTTCGCGCCGGCGAAAAACCCGGAGATGTGGACGCCTTCGCTGTTCGCCGCCATGGCGCGGCTGGCGCGGCCCGGCGGCACCTTCGCCACCTTTACTTCGGCGGGCTTTGTGCGGCGGGGCTTACAGCAGGCCGGGTTCAGCGTGGCGAAGCGCAAAGGCTTCGGCCACAAGCGTGAAATGCTGACCGGCTTGCTGGACAGCGCCCCCGGGCAGCTAGCGGCTCAGCCGTGGTATGCGCGTCCGCAGGCAGCCAGCCGCGAGGTGGCGCTGATTGGCGGCGGCGTGGCCAGCGCGGTGCTGGCGCTGGCGCTGCTGCGGCGTGGCTGGCAGGTTACGCTGTACTGCGCCGATGCCGCCCCGGCGCTCGGCGCATCGGGTAATCGTCAGGGCGCGCTCTATCCGCTGCTTAACCAGCACGATCCGGCGCTCGCCACTTTTTTCCCGGCGGCATTCAGCTTTGCCCGTCGCCTGTACGATGCGCTGCCGGTGATGTTCGAACATCAGTGGAGCGGCGTGCTGCAGCTCGGCTGGGATGCCAAAAGCGCGGAGAAGATCGCGCAGATGCTGAGCATGGATCTGCCGCACGAGCTGGCGCACGGCGTCAGCCCGCAGCAGGCGCAACAGCTGGCCGGCGTCGATCTCGACTGCGGCGGTATTTTCTATCCGCAGGGCGGCTGGCTGTCGCCGTCACAGCTCACCAGCAATCTGCTGGAGTATGCCCAGACTCAGGGACTGCGCATGCACTGGCTGCATCGCGTGACGCAACTGGTCCGCCAGCAGGCAGGCTGGACGCTGCAGTTCGCCCAACAGCCTGCGGTAAGCCATCAGCAGGTGGTGCTGGCCAACGGCCATGCGCTGCAGGCGATCGGGCAAAGCCGCGATTTGCCGGTGTATGCGGTGGCCGGTCAGGTCAGCCATGTGCCGACCAACGCGGCGCTGAACCCGCTGCGCACCGTGCTGTGTTACGACGGCTATCTCACCCCGGTCAGCCCGAACTTTGCCACGCACTGCATCGGTGCCAGCTACCATCGCGGTGAAACGACAACCGCTTTCCGCGCCGACGATCAGCAGGAGAATCGCCAGCGGCTGATTAACTGTCTGCCGCAGGTCAGCTGGCCGACGCAGGTTGACGTCAGCGCTGATGAAGCGCGCAGCGGCGTGCGCTGCGCCACGCGCGATCACCTGCCGATGAGCGGCAGCGTGCCAGATTACGCGGCGACGCTCAGTGAGTATGAGGATTTACCGGCGCAGCGCGCGCGCGGCGAGCAGATTGCGGAAGCGCCGGTGCATCCCGGCCTGTTCGTGCTTGGCGCACTGGGGTCGCGCGGACTGTGCAGCGCACCGCTGGCGGCAGAAGTGCTGGCGGCGCAAATGAGCGGCGAGCCGCAGCCGCTGGACAGCAGCACGCTGGCGGCGCTGCATCCCAACCGTTACTGGGTGCGCAAATTGCTGAAAGGGAAAAAGGCAGGACGCTAAAGCGCGGGGCGAGCGATCGCCCCGGCCAGTCAGGCAGTGAGGCGCGCCTGGGTAAACAGGTTATCCCACATGCCCACTACCAGCGCCTGGTCGCGCGGCGACAGCTCACCGGCGGCGATGGCGTTTTGCAGGCTGTTGGTGACCTGAATTTGCAGCGCTTCCGGCGTGTGTTCGCCGCTCTGCTCAATTTCCGCTACTGCCAGCGTCAGATGGCCACGCAGATAACCGCTGGCAAACAGTTCGTCGTCGCTGGCGTGTTCGACCATATCGTCAATCAGCGCCAGAATGCGGGACTCGAATTCTACGATCATCTTCTCATCATCCTTCATTTATCGGAGTGCGGCTCACAGATCTTCCGGCCACGGAAACTGTGCCGCCGTCAGTGCAGGCGTACCATAATAGCTGGCTAACGCATCAATAAAGCGCGCCGGACGCGCCGGAATGCCGTGCTGCAGATAATGCATTACCTGTGCATGCACCTTGCGCTGAAACGCGATGCGATCCGGTTCACAATCGCCGTCGAGATTGTCACAGCTGACGTTGAAGGGAAAGCCGGCTGCCACACAGAACAGCCACTCCAGCGCCTGCGGCTTAATCTCCACCGCTTCAAACTGGCCCTGCGTTTGCGCATCGCGCCCGTCCGGGCAGTACCAGTAACCAAAATCCACCAGCTTGCGCCGCGCTTCACCGGCAATACACCAGTGCGAAATTTCGTGCAGCGCGCTGGCGTAAAAGCCATGGGCAAACACCACGCGGTGCCACGGTGAGGTGTCATCCGCTGGAAGATAAATAGGTTCATCATCGCCTTTAATTAGACGCGTCTGAAAATCCTCAGCAAAGCAGCCGTCAAAAATCTCCACCAGCTGCTGATAATGGTGCTCTTTACTCATAATATTTTAATCTTTAAACAAACCGCCGCCATTGTCGCACTGGCGGCCGGTTTTGACGAGTGCGGATTACAGTGCGGCAAACCAGGCGAGAATGACACTGCCGTGGCTGTCCCACAACAGCTTAGCGCTCATCACGGCAGACACCGTCACCACCATCGGGCGAATCAGCTTCTGACCGCGGCTCAGCACCAGCCTGGCGCCGAGGCGTGCGCCAATAAACGCCCCCAGCAGCATAATCACGCCGGTGCCCCACACCACCTTGCCGCCGAACATAAAGAACAGCAGACTGGCGAAGTTGGAGGTGAAATTTAGGATTTTGGCGTGGGCGGTGGCTTTGGCCAGATTGAAGCCGCAAAGCGTGACGAAGGCCAGCGCATAGAACGAGCCGGCACCCGGGCCGAAGAAGCCATCGTAAAAGCCGACGCAGCCGCCGCCCACCAGCGCAAACGCCAGGCCGTGCAGACGCTGCTCGCGATCGGCCTCGCCAAGACGCGGCATCAGCAGGAACCACAGCCCGATGCTGATCAGCAGCAGCGGCAGTATCTGGCGCAGTATCTCAGCCTGAATATGCTGAATCAGCAGCGTTCCGCCAATCGCGCCGAGAAAGGTCATGGCGATATTCAGCCGCTGCTCGCGCAGTTTCACCGCGCCGCGCCGCACAAAATAGAGGCTGGCCGAGAAGGAGCCGCCGACCGATTGCAGCTTGTTGGTCGCCAGCGCCTGCGCCGGCGAAAGACCGGCCGCCAGCAGCGACGGCACGGTCAGCAGACCGCCACCGCCGGCGATGGAATCAATAAAGGCCGCCAGCACCGCGACCAGAAACAGCACGCCAAGCACGATCGGACTGACAACAAACAGATCCATCTCAGGTTCCTACAGTAGATGCTTATCAAGTAACGCCTGGCAGGAAGGCGGCAACGGCGGCGGCGACTTCTTCACCGGCGGCGTAGTGCCCGGCTTCTTCGGCAGGAACCAGCTCTCCAGCTCTGCGCCGCAGCCATCACCCGGCGGCGGTGGCGCCTGATCTTCACACTCCAGGCTGCCCGGCGGACAGCGCAGGCGCACGTGCATGTGTGCCCGGTGGGCGAACCACGGCCGCACTTTGTGGAGCCACGCACGATCGCTACCGGCATCGGCACAAAGCTGCTTTTTAATCGCCGGATTGACGAAGATGCGCGTGACGTCGTCATCTTTCGCCGCCAGCTTGATGAGACTGTCGATCTGCGGCTGCCAGTGACGCGCGATCACCTGACGGTCGTCCGGCCCAACCAGATCGAGCGGCTGCGGCTTCAGCAGCTGCTGTGCCGTCCAGCGGCTCTGCGGCAGCTGCAGCCAGATATCCACGTCGAGACCGGTCTGATGGCTGGCGTGGCCGCTGCTAAAGCGTCCGCCGGCGGCCATGCCCATATCACCAATCAGCACCTGGCCCAGCTGCAGCTGGTGCGCCTGGGTGCTGAGGCGCTGGATAAAGGCGATCAGGTCCGGATGGCCGTAATAGCGTCGCTGATCCTGACGCATCACCTGATAGTTAGGCGAGTTGAGCGGCAGCTGCTGCGCCCCGACGATACAGCCGTTGGCAAAGCTGCCGATGGACTGCGGGCTGCCGGCAATCGGTTGATGGATTTGCTGCCACGGCGTGGCAGCCAGGCTGACCGCACTGCACAGCAGCGCGGCAAGGGAGAGTAACAGGCGGCGTATCATGCGGCTTACCAGCGCGGGACGCTGCTGTTGACGTCAGCGTTCTGCCCACGCTGGCGCAGCAGGTGATCCATCAGCACAATCGCCATCATTGCTTCCGCGATCGGTACCGCGCGGATGCCGACACAGGGATCGTGACGGCCTTTGGTGATCATCTCCAGTTCCGCGCCGTCGCGGGTGATGGTGTTGCCCGGCACGGTGATGCTGGAAGTGGGTTTCATCGCCAGGTTGGCGCTGATGGTCTGGCCGCTGCTGATCCCGCCGAGAATGCCGCCGGCATGGTTGCTTTGAAACCCGTTGCTGCGGATTTCATCACGGTGCTGACTGCCGCGCTGGTTAATCACCGCGAAACCATCACCGATCTCCACGCCTTTCACCGCGTTGATGCTCATCAGCGCGTGCGCCAGGTCGGCGTCGAGGCGATCGAACACCGGCTCACCGAGGCCCGGCGGCACGTTTTCGGCCATCACCGTGACTTTGGCACCGATGGAGTCGCCCTCTTTTTTCAGCGCGCGCATCAGTTCGTCCAGCGCATCGAGTTGGTCGGCATCGGGGCAGAAAAACGGGTTATCTTCCACGATACTCCAGTCTTTCAGTTCGCAGGCGATGTCGCCAATCTGCGCCAGATAGCCGCGCACCACGATGCCGTGCTTCATCTGCAGATACTTTTTAGCAATGGCACCGGCCGCTACGCGCATGGCGGTTTCGCGGGCCGAGGAGCGGCCGCCGCCGCGATAGTCGCGCAGACCATATTTCTGTTCGTAGGTGTAATCCGCATGGCCGGGACGGAACAGATCTTTAATCGCGCTGTAATCCTGCGAACGCTGGTCGGTGTTTTCAATCAGCAGACCGATGGAGGTGCCGGTGGTGACGCCTTCAAACACGCCGGACAAAATCTTCACCTGATCCGGCTCGCGGCGCTGGGTGGTATAGCGCGAAGTGCCGGGACGACGACGATCGAGATCGTGCTGAATATCGGCTTCGGTCAGCGGGATGCCGGGCGGCACGCCATCAACAATGCAGCCAAGCGCAATACCGTGCGACTCGCCAAAGGTGGTAACGCGAAAAAGTTGTCCGATGCTGTTTCCGGCCATGGGGGTTCCTTGTTGCGATGTTGCGGGCGAGCGCTCGCCCCGATTTTTAGTCTTTATAGAATGAGAAGTGCGACTGCGCCGCGACGATTTGATCGCGCGTCAGCATGAACACGCCGTCACCGCCGTTATCAAACTCCAGCCAGGTAAAGGGCACGTCCGGATACTGCTCCATCATGTGCACCATGCTGTTACCAACTTCGCAAATCAGCACGCCCTGCTCGCTGAGGTAGTCCGGCGCGCAGGCCAGGATGCGGCGCACCAGCTTCAGGCCGTCGCTGCCCGCGGCCAGACCGAGCTCCGGCTCGTGGCGATATTCGTTCGGCAGGTCGTCCATGTCTTCGGCATCGACGTACGGCGGGTTGGTGACGATCAGATCATATTTAACCTGCGGCAGATTGCGAAACAGGTCGGCGCGAATCGGCGTGACGTGATGCAGCAGACCGTGCTCTTCAATATTCTGTTCAGCCACGGCCAGCGCGTCGGTGGAGATATCGACAGCATCCACTTCCGCTTCCGGGAAGGCGTACGCACAGGCGATGGCGATGCAGCCGCTGCCGGTGCACATGTCGAGAATATGGCGTGGCGTTTCGTTGATCAGGCCGGCAAAGCGGTTTTCGATCAGCTCGCCAATCGGTGAACGCGGCACCAGCACGCGCTCATCGACGTAGAATTCATGGCCGCAGAACCAGGCTTTATTGGTGAGGTAGGCCACCGGAATGCGCTCGTTAACGCGACGGATTACG
Source organism: Pantoea sp. SGAir0184 (assembly GCF_043544755.1). Taxonomy (NCBI): domain Bacteria; kingdom Pseudomonadati; phylum Pseudomonadota; class Gammaproteobacteria; order Enterobacterales; family Erwiniaceae; genus Pantoea; species Pantoea sp. SGAir0184. The sequence goes on along the minus strand of NZ_CP028050.1, from coordinate 1,422,136 downwards.
CGTTCCACGATGCGGTGACGTTCGCTGGCGGTCAGGCGCGCGTGGCGCATGTCTTCCGGAATATCCAGCGGCAGCCAGAGCGTCGGCAGCACCAGTTGGACCGCTTCGTCCCAGGGATTGTCCGTGCCGTGGCCGTACCAGATGCCCGCCGCCGAAAAGCGGCTTACTGCCCAGCGCAGCATATCCTGAATGGTGTGCAGTTCGTTCACTGCCTCATCGACGAAAATCTTGTCCACGTAGCCCTCCGCAGGCCATAAAATCAATCGGCCGATAGTGTGCCATGAAGCCGGGCAGAATTCAGCGCAGCGAGGTGAAAAAGCTGACATTTGTTGACGCTTAGCGGTAAGGTAACGGCCAGACACCCGCCATTTCTGATGATTCACTAAGACATGAGTAAAAAGACGCCGCTAAGCCAGGACGACCAGGCGCTGTTCCGCCAGCTAATGAGCGGTACGCGCCAGCTGAAACAGGATACGATCGTGCACAAACCGGCAGCGAAAAGCCGTGAAGTGCCGCTGAAGCGGCTGCTGTCTGAGCAGGCCGATAACAGCCATTATTTCTCCGATGAGTTTCAGCCCCTGCTCTCCAGCGACGGGCCGACGCGCTACGTGCGCGCCGACGTCAGCCATTACGAGCTGAAAAAATTACGGCGTGGCGATTACACGCCAGAGATTTTTCTCGATCTGCACGGGTTAACCCAGCTTCAGGCGAAACAGGAACTCGGCGCGCTGATTGCCGCCTGCCGCCGCGAGCATATTTTCTGTGCCAGCGTGATGACCGGCCACGGCAAGCACATTCTCAAGCAGCAAACCCCGCTGTGGCTGGCACAGCATCCGCACGTGATGGCGTTTCACCAGGCACCCAAACTGTTTGGCGGCGACGCCGCGCTGCTGGTGTTGATTGAAGTCGAAGAGTGGCAGCCGCCGGAATTACCCTGACCGGCAAAGGGACAGCGAGTGGGAAATAAAGTGATCTCTATTATTCCCCAAAATAATTCAGGTTGCAGCAAGGCGGCAAGGGAATGAATCCCCGGGAGCTTATGCGAAGAAGTGCCTGGGATGAAATGACTCAGCCAACGCAGTTGCGGTTTGAGCGCACATCATTCCCCAAAATAATTCAGGTTGCAGCAAGGCGGCAAGGAAATGAATCCCCAGGAGCTTACATCAGTAAGTGACTGGGGTGAATTGACGCAGCTAACGCAGCTGCGGCCTGAAGTATGACGGGGAATTACATGGCTTTGGCTAATTTGGCCGGACTCACCTGCCACGCCAGCTTGCCTTCGCAGGCGTCGGCATCAAACTCCACGCAGGCAATGGCGGAGGTGGCGAACATCGGTGGTGCTTCCTGCGGGCAGAGTTCGGAAACCAGATAGCCGACCAGCGGCAGATGCGAAATCACCAGCACCGCGTGCGCACCCTGCACTGCCAGCGCCTGTAAATGGCAGGCGACCATGCCCGGATCGCCGCCTGGCGTCAGTTCTGGCAGCACTTCCTGCCCTTCCGGCAGTTTCAGCGCTTCACGTACCGTGGCGAGCGTTTGCCCGGCGCGCAGATAAGGGCTGACCAGCACCTTATCGATTCCCGGCGTCTGACCATTCAGCCAGCTCGCCATCTGACGTGATTCGTCGCAGCCACACAGGGTGAGAGGACGAACCGCATCACTCGCTGCTTCCAGAGCTGCGTCGCCGTGACGCATGATAAAAACTTGCATAAAGCACCGCTGTTGTTTGTCGATATCGCCGGGTACCACAGCACCAGACGCTTCATTCTGCGAATGAACGCTGTGTTTTACCCCAATGGCTTGAGTATAGTCAACCGGTTGTTTATTAAATAAGCATATCTCAGAATGGTGCCGCGCCAGGCACTGCGCGGCCCCGATTCTAACCCGCTGAATCCGTGCGGCTATTCATGAATGTGCAGAAGTGTAAAAATTCGTTTTCCCTTCTGACATTGCCACTAACGCGTCACAGGGCGTAAAACGCTCGCCGTATTGCTGCATTAATGTACGTAATGTATTGACGATCTCGCCCGCACCACGCTGGTCAATATAGCGGAACGGCCCGCCGAGAAACGGCGGAAACCCGATGCCAAACACTGCCGCGATGTCGCCGTCGCGGGCGCTGCGGATCACCGCTTCGTCGAGACAACGTACCGCCTCGTTAAGCATCAGCATCACGCAGCGCGTGGCGATCTGCTGCTCGCTCTGTTTCGCCTGGGGTTTTAACTGCAGCAGGCGGTACAGACTGGCATCGGCCTGACGTTTGCGCGGCCAGCGCGTGCGCTGATAATCATAAAAACCTTTCTGGTTTTTGCGCCCTTTGCGATCGTCGGCCAGGATAGCGCTCACCGCCTGCGGCGCGCTGAAGCGTGAACCGTAGGCCTTTTCAAGAATCGGGCTGATTTTGCTGCCGACATCAATACCGACTTCATCCAGCAGCTGCAGCGGGCCGACCGGGAAACCAAATTTCACCAGTGCGCTATCAATGTGTTCAATGGGCTCGCACTCCAGCAGACAGCGCATGGCTTCATTTATATAGGGCGCGAGAATGCGGTTAACATAAAAGCCGGGACGGTCGGCGACCACCACGGCGGTTTTGCCCTGACGACGCGCCAGATCCACCGTGGTGGCCAGCGTCTGTGCTGAAGTGCCGCTATGCGGAATCACCTCGACCAGCGGCATCTTGTCTACCGGACTGAAGAAGTGCAGGCCGATAACATTCTCCGGGCGCTGCGCGCCGGCGGCGATCTGCGCAATCGGCAGCGAGGAGGTGTTAGACGCAAAGATGGTGTGCGGCTGACAGTGTTCTTCAATCTCGGCCACCATTTGCTGCTTCAGCGCCAGATCCTCAAACACCGCTTCGATCACCAGATCGCGCTGGCGGAAGCCCTGATAATCGGTGCCGCCGCTGATGCGCGCCATCTGCTGCTGGCGTTCCGCCGGCTTGAGCTGGCGACGTTTTACCTTTTTGCTCAGCAAATCCCAGCTGTACTGCAGCGCGTGGTTAACGCCGTTCAGGTTGATATCGCGGATTCGCACCGGCAGACCGGCTTTCAGCGCGGTGACGCTGGCAATCCCACCGCCCATCAGCCCGCCGCCCAGCACGCCAATCTGCTGCAGCGGGCGCGGCGGCGCATCCGCCATCGGCTCTTTCTTCAGGGCGGTGGACGCAAAAAACAGGCTGCGCAGTGCGGCCGACTGTACGGTCATCGCCAGCTCGCCAAACGCGCGCGCTTCCGCGGCGTGACCGGCGGCGCTGCCCTGCTCCAGCCCGATGCGCACCACCTGCAAAATGCGGTCGGTGGCCGGATAGTTACCATGGGTTTTACCGTCGGTCTGGCGTTTGGCCAGCGTAAACAGCAGCGGACGCGCCAGCGGCCCCTGCAGCAGGCGATCGCGGCGCGACAGGCTGCGTGCGGCGTGCTTTCCTTCATGTACACGTGCCACGGCGGTTGCCAGCAGAATCGCCTGCGGCACCGCATCATCCACCAGGCCATGCTTTAGCGCCTGCTTAGCGCGCAGCTGTTTGCCGCTGAGGATCAGCGGCAGCGCCTGCTGCACACCAATCAGACGCGGCAACCGCTGGGTGCCGCCGGAACCGGGTAACAGGCCGAGCTGTACCTCCGGCAGGCCGAGACGGGTTTTCTCATCCAGCGAGCAGATGCGCGCATCGCAGGCCAGCGCCAGCTCCAGGCCGCCGCCAAGACAGGCTCCATGAATGGCGGCGACCACCGGGAACGGCAGCGCGGCGATCTCCGCCATCACTTCCTGTCCCTGCCGCGCCAGCGCTTCAGCCTGCTGCGCCGTTTCACAACGGGCGATCATGCTGATGTCCGCACCGGCGACAAAGTTGTCGCGTTTGCCCGAAATCAGCACGAGGCCCGCCAGCTGCGCATCGCTGCGCGCCTCCGCCAGCACCGCGCGGATTTGCGGCACAAACTCCGCTTTCAGGGTGTTCATCTTTTCGCCCGGCACATCAATGGTGATCACCGCAACGTGATCCGGACGCATCTGTAAATGGAATGCAGATTCGCTCATTATTCGGCCTCCAGAACCATCGCGCTGCCTAATCCGCCAGCGGCACAGGCGGTCACCAGCCCTAAGCCGCCGCCGCGCCGCCGCAGCTCATGCAGCGTTTGCGTGATCATGCGCGCGCCGGTGGCGGCGAACGGATGACCGTAGGCGATGGAACCGCCCAGCACGTTGAAACGCGTCTCGTCGACTTCGCCCAGCGCGCGATCGCGCTTCAGCACCTCGCGCGCAAAGCGTTCATCGTTAAACAGCCTGAGGTTGGCCAGCGTCTGCGCGGCAAAGGCTTCATGCATGTCGATCAGCGTCAGATCGCCGAGGGTAATGCCGGCGCGATCCAGCGCCAGCGGTGATGCGTAAGCCGGTCCGAGCAACATGTCCTGCCAGACATCAATCGCGGCAAACGCATAGCTGCGCAGGTAACCGAGCGGTGTAATGCCCAGCTCACGCGCGCGCCCTTCGCGCATCAGAATCAGCGCCGCCGCGCCATCGGTCAGCGGCGTGCTGTTGGCCGCGGTGACCGAGCCGTGTCGACGGTCAAACGCCGGACGCAGCTTTGCATAATCCGCCGCACTGGCGTTAAAGCGAATGTTGTTATCCTGCTCAATCGGTGCTTTCCACGGCGGCACAAACGCCGGCATCACTTCCTGCGCCAGCACGCCGGATTGCCAGGCCTGTGCTGCACGCTGGTGCGAGCGCAGCGCCAGCGCGTCCTGCTGCTCACGCGTAATACCGTGCGTTTTGGCCATCTGCTCGGCGGTGTCGCCCATGCGTAAACCGGTGGAGTATTCCGCCACTGCCGGCGGCACCGGCAACAGATCGCGTGGGCGCAGGCGGCGTAAGATGTGTAATTTTTTGCTCAGGGTACGGGCTTTGTTGAGGTCAACCAGCGCGCGCGCCAGCGTTTTGCTGACGCCAATCGGCAGCACCGAGGAGGAGTCGGCGCCACCGGCAATACCTGCATCAATGGTCCCGGCCATCAGGCTTTCCGCCACGTTGGCCACCGCCTGAAAGCTGGTGGCGCAGGCGCGGCTCACGCTGTAGGCATCGGTGTGCACGCTCAGTCCGCTGCTCAGCACGATTTCACGCGCGATGTTGGGGGCTTCCGGCATCTGCACCACCTGGCCGAACACCAGCTGATCGATCACCTCCACCGGCAATTCGCTGCGCGCCATTAATTCGCTGACCACCATGCGCCCCAGCTCCAGCGCCGGAATGCCATGAAAGTCGCTTGCCTGGCGGGCAAACGGGGTGCGTAATCCGTGGGTAATGGCGATACGTTCGCCCTGACGCGTCAGCAGCGGCTGCGCTTTGCTCATTGCACTCACCTGTAATTTACGACCTGAGCATCATTGCCCAACAGGTCTGACCTGATCATCAGTGTTAACCAGGTGTTGCTAAGTCGCCAATAACAGAAGAAAAAAAGTGCGAGGAGTAACACGAAAAAGAGGCAACGCTGCCGAAAAAGCGGGTCGGCAGCGGCGGGATTAGCGTAAGCCGAGCTGGAAAATTAGCGTTTCGGCCTGGCAGACAAAGGTGAAATCGACGTCCAGGCGCACGCCGTCTGCTTCGTCGGTAAAGCGCGAATGAATCTCGCACGGATCGGACTCGACCTGGCGCGCTTTGGCGCTCAGCTCGGCCAGCATTGCTTCTGCCGCCTGACGGTCAGCGAACACGCCTGACCAGCTGGCGCTGCAATCGGTGTTGTCCATCACGGTGCCTACGTCAACGCAGCAGCAGGCTGCCGTTTCGTTCGCACTACAGTTTCTAATGGCATCAGTCATGTTTTTCTCCTGACGATAAATCAACACTATCGGATCATTTTCTGCTGCAAAGTGTACGCCGGATGCCACGTCGCGGCTATCTTCCGCCCGCTAAGTGACGAATATCACACTAAAATTTGATCCAAAACAAATTTGACTCGCTATGCTGGAGCAGAACCGCAAGGATTTTGTTAAGCAGATCTGATTTTATCGATCAAAGCAGAAATATTTTAAAAACAATATTGCAACAAATACACAGGTCGGACCTATACTCGTCGCACTGGTCTGATATGTGTCTGTATCGTCAGTCCCTACAATCCGCCGTCCTTTGTTACGCGACGTAACTACGTTTAATAATAATTTAGATGAGGTTGTGGTCATGAACCATAAGAACCTGTTTGCAAAGTCAGCTGTGGCAGCTGCAGTGGCGCTCGTCTCTTCTCACGTCTACGCCGCAGGCTTTCAACTTAACGAATTCTCAGCAATTGGCCTGGGCCGCGCCTATTCCGGTGAAGGCGCCATGGGTGATACCGCCGCCTCTGCCAGCCGTAACCCAGCCACCATGGCCCTGATGGACCGCCCTTCTTTCTCCATCGGTGCCGTCTATATCGACCCGGAAGTGGATATCAGCGGTAACAGCCCGACCGGCAACAGCCTCAACGCCAGCAATATTGCGCCAAACCAGTGGATCCCGAACATCCATTATGTGCATCCGATTAACGATCAGTGGTGGATTGGCGCCTCGGCCACCTCGAACTACGGTCTGGCCACCGAATTTAATAACGGCTACACCGCGGGCGGCTTTGGTGGCAAAACCGATCTGATGACCGGCAACTTCAACCTCAGCACCGCTTATCGGTTAAATGATAACTTCAGCTTCGGCGTCGGCTTTGACGCGGTGTACGCCAAAGCGAAAATTGAGCGCTACGCCGGTGAAGCCGGTGCCCGCGCCGGTCTGCCGGCCGATACCCAGGTCGCGCACCTGAAAGGTGACGAATGGGGCTACGGCTGGAACGCCGGTATCCTGTATGAAGTGGATAAAAACAACCGCTTCGGCTTCACCTATCGTTCCAAAGTGAAGATCGACTTCGACGGCGACTATAAGAGCAATATCCCGCGCGCCTTTAACGGCACGCCGCAGGCGATTGCGCTGGGTCTGCCGTATGGCACCAGCGGCGCCACCATTCCGGGTTCGCTGACGCTGAACCTGCCGGAAATGTGGGAAGTGTCCGGCTGGCATAAAGTGGCGCCACAGTGGGCGGTGCACTACAGCCTCGCTTATACCAGCTGGAGCCAGTTCCAGGAGCTGAAAGCCACCGGCAGCAACGGCCAGACGCTGTTCTATAAAGATGAAGGCTACCGTGATGCATATCGCATCGCGTTAGGTACCACCTACAACTACGACGACAACTGGACGTTCCGTACCGGTATCGCGTTTGATGACAGCCCGGTGCCGGCGGATAAACGCTCTATCTCGATTCCGGATCAGGATCGCCTGTGGCTGAGCGCCGGTGCGTCTTACGCCTTCACGCCGGACGCGTCGGTGGATGTCGGGGTTTCCTATATGCACGGTCAGCACGTGACGGTGAAAGAAGGTCCTTATACCTTTAATTCCGAAGGTAAGGCCTGGCTGTACGGCGCTAACTTTAACTACAAGTTCTGATAATCAGTGCAGCGGCCCATGCGGGTCGCCAGCTGAAAACAAAAAGGCGACCTGTTGGTCGCCGTTGTCATTTATTGAGAGTCGATATCTTTTAAATCGTCCTGAATCGCGCTGGCGTTCGGGTTCTCCTCCGGCTTCAGCTTGCCGCCGCTGGCGAGGAAATCGTTACGCTGGAAATAGGCGTTGCGGATAAAGGCGTACGGATCCTGCTGCTGTCTGAGCAGGCCGTCGGAATCAAGCAGCTGCGCGCGCGTTTCCACCCCTTCCAGCGTCCATTTACCGATCGACATTGGCCAGGTAAGCCAGCTCAGCACCGGATAAAGCGTATCGACGTAGTCGCCGCCATCCTGACGCACGGTAAAGCTGCCGTAACCTGGCAGCACCACGTACGGACCGTAGCCAACGCCATAACGGCCCAGCGTGCTGCCAAAGTGGTGCGGCACTTCACGCGCCAGCTGGGGATTAGCTTTGCCGGCGACGTCGATGAAACCGCCGAGGCCGAGCACGGTATTCAGGAAGAAACGGGTAAAGTGAATGCCCGCCTGACGCGGCTCGCCGACCAGAATTGAGTTCACCATGCTGGCCGGTTCATCAAGGTTACCGAGGAAGTTGCTCAGCCCGGTACGGGCCGGCACCGGCACGTAATCACGCCAGGCAACCGCCACCGGGCGCACTACATAGGGATCCAGCACGTTGTAGTTGAAGTTAAACATCGTGCGGTTGAACCCTTCGAGCGGATCGCTGCGCTGCGCAGGCGTCGTCTCGTCGGCCGGTTTGGAACTGGCACATCCCACCAGCAGTAAACTGGCCAGCGCCAGGCCGGTCAGGCGATTATTCATTCTTCTCTCCCTGTGCAGATAAAAGGTGTATCGCTTCAGGGCTGCTGCTGATTGACCTCAACAGCCATCGGCTGGTGACCATCCCAGGGGGTGACCGCGCTTAAACCAAACCAGTCGCCGGACTGCGGATTAGCACTACCATCGCGCGAAATGCGCACCCTGACCTGCACCTGATGCTGCGCCGAAAGCAGGCGATCCGGCATCATGGCGTTGCTGTCATCCAGCGTAAGCGATAGCGGGAAGTGGCTGAGCGGTAAACGCTTTACAGCCACAGGCACCGGTGAAACACCGTCAGACACAGAAATATACAACACTCCGCCCGGCGGTAACATTTTTTCTGCCTCTGGCGTTAAGCTCACCGTCAATGCCAGCTGGCTATTTTGCTGTCCCGCGTCGGTTTTCGCTTGTTCAATGCTGCGCTCTATCATGGTAATGCGTCGATCGCCGGCCGGCAGCAGCTTCAGCATCACCTGCCACGCGCCAATCGCTTCACCATACTGCTGCTGCTCAAAGGCATTGAACGCCAGCAGACTGAGGGTGCGCACGTTGCTGTGGTCGCGCTTCAGCAGGTCTTTCAGCAGCATATTGGCCTGGCGGTTATCCTGCGGATCGCTGGAGCGCGTCAGCACTTCGGCATAATCCTGCTGCAGTTCAAGGTTGTCCGGCGCCAGCTGCAAAGCGTGCTCAAAGGCCTGGCTGGCATCGGTGGAATTGTTCAGCACCATGCCGAGGCGGCCCAGCATCGCCCAGTCATTGAGGTTTTGCGGATCGTTTTGTAGCGAGGTGCGCAGGCCGAGCTGCAGACGCGCCAGCTCTTCCATGGTCAGCGGCTGCGCATTGGGATCCATCACCCGCGCGCGCAGCGCCGGGTACTCCTGCTGCACACTCTGCCAGCCCGCCAGCTGGGCGAGGCCACCGGTTTTCAGATAAACGCCCACCGACACCAGCACCAGGACGATCACACCCGGCAGCAGTACCCAGCGGCTGCTGTGATGCGCGCGTGCCGCCGCGTCGCCGGGCACGTCGGTCAACAGCGTTTGCTGCAGTTCGCGCACCATCTCCGGACGTTCACTGACCACGCCCTCGGCTTCGTCATGCTCCAGCTCGCGCAGACGCTGCTGATAAAAATCGGTATTGAGACGATCGCGATCGCCGCTGCTGGCCTGACGCTGCCGCCAGCCGGCACCGACAAACAGCGCCGTCGCCGCCGCCAGTAAAATAATCAGGGTAATCCAGAATCCAGTCATTACGGCTTCCCGTCACGCTTCAGAATCGCCGCAAGGCGCTGTTGTTCATCGTCATCCAGCTCGCTGCGCGCGTTGCCGCGTCGGCTGCGCAGAATAATAATCAGCCCGCCGAGCACCACAAACAGCGCCGGCCCAACCCACAGAATCAGCGTCGACGGCGTCACCGGCGGTTCATAAGTGACGAAGTTGCCATAACGCGCCACCATGTAATCAATGATCTGCTGGCGGCTCTGGCCCTGCTTCATCAGCTCATACACTTTCAGCCGCATGTCGGCGGCAATCATCGCGTTGGAGTCGGCAATACTGTTGTTCTGGCACTTCGGGCAGCGCAGCGATGCGGTGAGCTCACGATACTGCTCCTCCTGCTGGACCGAATCGAACTGATAAGTATCGATCGCGGCCCACAGGCTGGTGCTCAGCAGCAGCCCCGTGAGCAGCATAAGCAGCTGTTTCATACGCCGGCCTCCCTGCTGTATTTCTGCCACAGCGGCTTCACCTCTTCATTCCACACCCGGTCGTTCATGTCGCCGGCGTGGCGGTAACGGATAATGCCGTGGCCATCAATCAGGAAAGTCTCCGGCGCGCCGTAGACGCCGAGATCCAGACCGAGCATGCCGTCGCCGTCATACAGGCTCAGCGCATACGGATTGCCGAGCGTGTTAAGCCAGGTGACGGCTTTGCTGCGATCGTCTTTGTAATTGAGGCCAACCACGCGAATGCCCTGCTCCGCCAGCGTGTTGAGATATTGATGTTCGGCGCGGCAGGTCGGACACCAGGTGGCCCAGACATTCAGCAGCAGCGGTTTGCCATCGGTCAGCACCTGCTGGTTATAGATTTTACCCGGCTGATCCAGCGCTTCGAGTTTAAACACCGGCACCGGTTTACCGATCAGCGCCGATTCGAGGCGCGTAGGATCGTCACCGCTGGCGTTGCGCGTCAGCTGCCACAGCAGCGCCGCCGCCAGCAGCAAAAACAGGACTAAAGGAATAAACAGGATCTTTTTATTCATGCCAGTTCCTCGCGCTGTGCTTTTTTGCGCGAGCGATAGCGCGGATCGAGCAGGCATAACAGGCCGCCCACCGCCATAAACACGCCGCCGAACCAGATCCAGCGCACAAAGGGTTTGTAATAAATACGCACCGCCCAGGAACCGTCATCCAGCTCTTCGCCCAGCGCCGCGTAGAGATCGCGCGTAAAGCCACCGCTGATCGCCGCTTCCGTCATCATGGTACGCGCTGCGGTATAGAAGCGTTTCTCTGCATGCAGCACCGCTTCTGGCTTACCGTTGCGTGTGACATCGATAATCGCCACGCCGCCGCTGTAGTTGGGGCCCTGCAGATTGTGCACGTCGCGGAAAATAAAGTGATAGTTGTGGATATCCACGCTGTCGCCGGCCTTCATGCGCACGTCACGCTCAACGCTGTATTGGGTGCTAAAGGCAATGCCCACCACCGTCACCGCCACGCCAAGATGGCCCAGCACCATGCCCCAGTGGCTGCGCGACAGATGGCGCAATCCCGCCAGAAAACGATGCCGATGGGTAGCGCGTTCGTGCAGCTCCATCAGCGTCAGCAGGATCACCCAGATGGCCATCAGCAGGCCAATCACCGTCATCGCTTCGATGCGATCCTGCAACAGCCACGGCAGCACGATCGACAGGATCAGCGTCACCAGCAGACCCACGCCGAGCCGCTTCCACAGCTTTTGCGGCTCATCGCGGCGCCAGCGCACCAGCGGCCCGATGCCGAGCATCAGCGCGAACGGCGCCATCAGCCAGGTGAACATGGTATTGAAGAACGGCTCGCCAACCGAAATGCTGCCCAGCCCGAGCTGTTTATGCACCAGCGGCAGCAGCGTACCGAGCAGCACTACCAGCATTGCGGCAATCAGCAGCACGTTGTTGCCGAGCAGGAAGGATTCGCGCGACCAGGCTTCGCTCTGCACGCGGCTGCGCACCTGGCCCCCTTTCAGGGCGTACAGCAGCAGCGAACTGCCGATGACAATCACCAGGAAGGCGAGGATGAACATACCGCGCGCCGGATCGGAGGCGAACGAGTGCACCGACACCAGCACGCCGGAACGCACCAGGAAGGTGCCCAGCAGGCTTAATGAGAACGCGGTAATCGCCAGCAGCACCGTCCACGACTTAAAGCTGCCGCGTTTTTCTGTCACTGCCAATGAGTGCATCAGCGCAGTACCGGCCAGCCACGGCATAAAGGACGCGTTTTCAACCGGATCCCAGAACCACCAACCGCCCCAGCCGAGTTCGTAATACGCCCACGCGGAACCGAGCACGATACCAATAGTAAGAAATACCCATGCCGCGGTGGTCCACGGACGTGACCAGCGCGCCCAGGCGGTATCCAGCCGGCCCGCCATCAGCGACGCGATGGCAAAGGCAAACGCCACCGAGAAGCCAACATAGCCCATATAGAGCAGCGGCGGATGGAAGATCAGCCCGATATCCTGCAGCATCGGGTTGAGGTCGCGCCCATCAATCGGGAAGTTCGGCAGCGTGCGGGTAAACGGATTCGAGGTGAGGATGATGAACAACAGGAAGCCGAGGTTGATCATCCCCATCACCGCCAGCACGCGCGCCAGCGCATCCTGCGGCATGCCGCGGCTGAAAATCGCCACCGCTAATGTCCAGGTGCTGAGCAGCAGCACCCACAGCAGCAGCGATCCTTCATGCGCGCCCCAGGTGGCGGCGATGCGGTAATACACCGGCAGCAGCGAATTGGAGTTGGTGGCAACGTAGCCGACGGTGAAATCGTTGACCACAAACGCGTGCACCAGCACGAGGAACGCGGCGGCGATGCACAGGAACATGCCCCAGGTGAGCGGACGCGCCAGCGCCATCAGCCGGCCATCCTGACGCGCCGCGCCCCACAGCGGATAAATACTTAATAACAGCGCTAAGCCCAGCGCCAGACATAGCAGAAAGCTGCCAATTTCCGGCATCATGATTGCGTACCCGCCGGCTGATAGGCCGCTGCCGGTCCGTTATGATTCTTCTTCATTGCGTCCTGAATTTCCGGCGGCGTGTACTTCTCATCGTGCTTCGCCAGCACCTCTTTGGCGTTGACCAGATTGCCGTCCTCCAGCACGCCCTGCGCCACCACGCCCTGCCCTTCGCGGAACAGATCCGGCAGAATGCCTTCGTAGCTGACGCTGACCACGCCGTTGGCATCATACAGTTTGAACGACACCGCCAGCGTTTTCGGATCGCGTTTGACGCTACCGGGCATCACCATGCCGCCGACGCGCAGGCGCTGACCGGCCTCAGGCTTCTGGTGATCCTCACCTTTGCCGTAGAGAATTTCACTCGGGGTGTAGAACAGGTCGATGTTGGAACGCAGCGCGTACATCACCAGCGACGTGGCAAGACCTAAGCCCACCAGCACCGCCACCACCACATACAGGCGGTTACGACGACGGATATTCACACGGACTCTCCTGCTGCTTCACTGGCAGCTTGTTTGGCTTTTGCCGCGCGGATGCGGCGCTCGCGGGACTGACGCTGGCGAATCTCTGCCAGCAGGCGGCGACGGAACAACACGGTGTGCAGCACCAGACCGATCAGTGGAATCAGCGTAAAACACACGGCCAGCCAGACGTAAAAGGCATAGCCGCCCATGGCGAAAAACTCGCTCCACGATGAGAAGGCAGGCGTCATGCTTTGCGTCCTCCCTGCGCCACGTCAATCGCCCACGGGCGGTGACGCTCGGTAAACAGAATCAGGTTGCGCAGACGCATCAGGGTGAGCGCACCAAACACCAGCAGATAGCCGAGAATCGACCAGCGCAGCGGCGTGCGCATGCTGGGATCGATCGCCTGTTGCAGAATGCCCGACGAGCCCTGATGCAGCGTGTTCCACCACTGCACGGAGAAGTGAATAATCGGCAGGTTAACCACGCCGACCAGAATCAGGATGCCGGCCGCGCGTCCGGCGGTGCGGCGATCGTCGAAAGAGTGATAGAGCGCAATCACGCCCATATAGAGGAACAGCAGCACCAGTTCAGAAGTCAGACGCGCATCCCAAATCCACCAGGTGCCCCACATCGGCTTGCCCCACGCCGAGCCGGTCACCAGTGCGATAAAGGTAAACACCGCACCAATCGGCGCCATCGCCGCAGCCGCCAGATCGGCCATTTTCATCTGCCACACCAGGCCGATGAAAGCGGCGATGGCCATCGAGGCATAGACGCCCATCGACCACATCGCCGCCGGCACGTGAATGTACATGATGCGGAAGCTGTTGCCCTGCTGATAATCCGCCGGCGCAAAGCCGAATCCCCAAATCCAGCCGAGCAGCAGCGCACCGACGCCCAGGATTGCGAACCAGGGAATCAAGCGACCGCATAGCTGGTAAAGCCGCTCAGGCTTTGCCCACTGGTGTAACCATTTCCACATTGACATTGCTCACACTAAATAAGAATTCGGATGGCGGCCTCTCTGCCGGAGGCCCGCCTTAATGCAGACTGATGCGCAGCGCGGCGGCGGTCGCAAACGGCGACAGCGTGGCGCTGACCGCCAGCATGGCGCCGAGAATCGCCAGATAACCGCCGATCGGTAACCCCTGACCGGCCGCATCAATCGCCGCGCTGGCAAAAATCAGTACCGGTATCGACAGCGGCAACACCAGTAAACTCAGCAATACGCCGCCGCGCCGCAGCCCGACGGTCAGGCCGGTACCAATCGCACCGAGAAAACTCAGGGTTGGCGTGCCGATCAGCAGCGTCAGCGCCATTGCCCGCCAGCCAGCAAAATCCAGCGACAGCAGCAGCGCCGCCAGCGGCGAGAGTAAAATCAGCGGCAGCCCGGTAATCAGCCAGTGCGCAATCACTTTGCCCAGCACGGTGATCGGCAGCGGCGTCGGCAGCAACAGCAGCTGCTCCAGCGATCCATCGAGAAAGTCGTCGCGAAACAGCCGCTCCAGCGCCAGCAGCGATGCCAGCAGCGCGGCTACCCAGGCGACGCCAGGTGCGATGCGCGCCAGCTGCTGCGGTTCTGGGCCAATGCCTAACGGAAACAGCGTAATCACAATTAGAAAAAACCACAGCGGATTAATCACTTCCGCGCCGCTGCGAAAGGCAATCTTTAACTCACGCTGAATAACCCGGCCAAGCATCACGCCCACTCCGATGTAAGACGAATTTTGCGCACGCGCGCATGGCTGTCCGGCAGATCCTGATGGGTCGTCAGAATCACCACGCCACCGTTATCGGCATGATCGGCGAAGCGCGCCATTAATTTTTCCACGCCGTGTTTGTCGATGGCGGTCAGCGGCTCATCCAGAATCCACACCGGAGCCGGGCTGAGCCACAGTCGCGCCAGCGCCACGCGCCGCTGCTGCCCGGCAGAAAGCTGAGCCACCGGCACCTCTTCATAGCCCAGCAGATTGACCTGCTCCAGCGCGTCATACAGCGTGTCTTCGCTGCGATCGCCGTGCCAGAAATGCAGATTTTCCCGCGGCGACAGCACCGATTTCACGCCCGGATGATGGCCGAGATACAGCAGGTTTTGCTGCCATATTTCGCGCTGCCGGCGAATAGACTGCTGTTGCCAGCGTACTTCGCCCTGCTCTGGCCGGCTTAACCCGGCCAGCAGTCGCAACAGTGAAGTTTTGCCTGCGCCGTTGGGCCCTTCGATTTGCACCACATCGCCCGCCTGCACCTGAAAACTCAGTCCGTGGAACAGGGTTCGCTCATCGCGAACGCAAGCGAGATTAATCACTTCGAGCATAGAAGGGAGATTCATAGCAATAAATGAGGCGGGAATAATACCACACTCAAACCAGGGGCCGAAGTCTGTGCGCAAGCTCCCCCTTCCCCCAAATGGGGTATTCATGCGCATCAGATCAAGAAAGCGCTCAAAAAACCACCTTTGCTAATCTCTTGTTACTCTTAATTTGAATCTTTGTAACATTTCGCCCTTGCTAAAAGCGTCTACGCTTATTACGCACTGGCATTATCACCGGGAGAAAAAATGAAGCCATCGCCATCAAATAACACGCATGACAATGACGTGGACAGTGAAGAAAAAGAACAAGGCACGGATATTGAAGTGGACGAAGACGCCCTGCCCTCGCGGGCTGCGGCGATCCATGAAGAGATTCGGCAGGACGGTGAAAAGGAGCTGGAACGCGACGGCATGGCGCTGCTGTGGTCAGCGATTGCCGCCGGCTTATCTATGGGCGCCTCGCTGATGGCGAAAGGCATTTTTCAGGTACACCTCGCTGGCGTGCCCGGCGCTTATCTGCTGGAGAATCTCGGCTACACCTTTGGTTTTGTCATCGTGATTATGGCGCGCCAGCAGCTGTTTACCGAGAATACCGTCACCGCCGTACTGCCGGTGATGCATAAACCCACCGGCGGCAATTTTATGCTGCTACTGCGGCTGTGGAGCGTGGTGCTGATCGGCAATTTAATTGGTACCGCGCTGGGCGCGCTGGCGTTTAATCATATGCCGATTTTCGATGACGCCACGCGCCAGGCCTTCACCGCCATCAGCGAAAAAGTGATGGAGCACACGCCGGGAGAAATGTTTGCCAACGCAGTGATTTCAGGCTGGATCATCGCCACCATGGTGTGGATGTTTCCTTACGCTGGCGGCGCCAAAATTGTGGTGATTGTGATGATGACCTGGCTGGTGGCGCTGGGCGATCTGGCGCACATTGTGGTCGGATCGGTTGAAGTGCTGTATCTGGTGTTTGCCGGCACGCTGCCGTGGCAGGAGTTTTTGTGGCCGTTTGCACTGCCCACCCTGCTGGGCAACATCACCGGCGGTACGCTGATTTTTGCCCTGATCAGTCACGCGCAGATCCGTAACGACATGAGCGAAGCGGCCAAAGCCAAAGCGCGAGCCGAACAGAAGCGTAAAGAGAAGCAGGAAAAGCAGAAAAATCAGGAAAAAGCGTGATCGCCACTGCCTGATTGCTGACACTTTGAGCAAACAGGCGGCCCACGGTTAAAATCCCCTGCACGGTGCGCTATACTGCGCGCCGCACGTCTCCTTAGTTAAATGGATATAACGAGCCCCTCCTAAGGGTTAGTTGCAGGTTCGATTCCTGCAGGGGACACCATAACGACCCGAACCCGCCTCAACCCACCCGAACAAATCCCCCTAAAAACATAACGTTAACCCTTTTAAGCCCGAACCAAAATGAACCAAACTGCGTTGACTACACCGCTTTTTTGCGGGCATATTGTGGGCACAATTAAATATAACCCGGAATTATGCCCACATGCTGACGGTCAGGCAGATCGACGCCGCCAAACCCAGAGAGAAGTCCTATCGTCTGTCCGACGCAGGCGGTCTGTTTCTGTTTGTCCCGCCTACCGGGAAGAAGGTATGGCGGCTCCGCTACCGCTTTGACGGTAAAGAGAAAACGCTGGTTATTGGTCCCTGGCCACACATATCCCTGGCCGAAGCACGCGCACGCCAGGCGGAAGCGAAAATGACCCTGCTTTCCGGCGTCGATCCGGCCCGGCAAAAACAGGCGCTGAAGCAAAAGGAACCGATGCCGGATACCCTGACTTTTGAGGGCATTTTCAGGGAGTGGTATGCCCACAAATCTCAGGTGTGGTCAGCGGGCTATGCCGACGAGTTGTACGGGATGTTCACAACCGACATCCTGCCGCTCATCGGCCATCTCCGGATGGATGAGATCGAGCCAACGCTGCTTTTGAAAGTGATACGACGCTACGAAGACAGAGGCGCTCTGGAGCGGGCAGGCAAAGCCAGAAGACGGTGCGGTGAAGTGTTCCGCTATGCGATCGTAACCGGCCGTGCGCGCTACAATCCGGCCCCAGACCTTATCGGCGCGCAGCAGAGCTACCAGAAAAAGAATTTCCCCTTTCTCACCATGGATCGTATCCAGGCGTTTCACCGTGCTCTTGACAGCTATTCCGGCAGCGTCATTGTAAAAAATGCGGCGCTTGTCCTGCATTACACGGCCCTGAGAACGAAGGAGGTGCGGTTTCTCAGGTGGGAAAATGTCGATTTTGAAAGCCGCCTCATCACTGTTGATGCAGAGATCATGAAAAGCCGGCGCATTCATATCGTACCGATGTCAGATCAGGTGCATGCGCTGATGTCACTGACGAAGAAGCTCACTGAACGTCACACCCTGTGTTTCCCGGGCAGAAGCGATCCGAAAAAGCCCATCTGTGAAAACGCCATTCTGGGCCTCATCCGACGGCTCGGCTATGAGGGTCAGACGACCGGACACGGGTTCCGGCACCAGTTCAGTACCGTAATGAATGAGCTTCACTGGAACAGTGACGCCATAGAGGCGCAGCTTGCCCACGTTAATTCTCAGGGTACGCGCGGGGTATATAACCACGCGCAATACCTTAATAACCGCTATGAAATGATGCAGCGATGGGCTGACTGGCTGGATGGAAGGGAGTAACACTCAGATTATCGGCCGGTTATCCTTCCGCGCCGATATCACTCCCCACGTCTGCACGCCGATGATCGTTATCTCTTCCAGCGCCTCTCCCTCAAACGTTTCTCCGTCTTCGCAGGCGATGTAATTGCGACCCAGCATGCCGAGCTGGCAGATGCCGAAAGCCACAAAGTAGATTGTGTCACCCACTTTTGGCCGAACCGACCTGTCGATTATCGCCACGCCATCACACGTTGGAATGTGAAGCGTTTCAGACGGGCGTGAAATGATCAGCACCGGACCACCGGCAGGTCGGAAACTTTTGTGGTGTATGCCGGCGAAAGCATCTCGCGTTTCATCGCCCATGTGTTCTGTATACCCTGCCCTGCGAACCATAGATTCCCCTTCCCGCTCAGGTTGAGACCATCCATCACGCGCATCAGCGCCTCGCTGTTGGCCTGTGGTTTGTTTTCATCAAACAGATTCAGCTGCGACACGCCTTCGCTGTAAAAATCGCCCAGCATCACACCAGCCTTCATATAGCGGTGTCCTTCAAGCCAGATGCGATCGAGCGCTTCAATGGCCACCCGGATGATGTCGCGCGTGTCGTTGGTCGGCGTGAGCACCTTGCCTGTCGACTGGTTGCCATAGAAGACTTCGCCCACGGCATGGGGACTGGTCCGGACGAACACGGCTATCTGCGAGCAATACTGGCGCTCTCCGCGCAGCTTGCCTGCAGCGCGCGCGGCGAAGGTGCATATTGCTTCACGCATGTCGTCGTATTTGGTGATCCGGGAGCCGAATGAACGGGAGCAGACGATTTGCTGTTTGGTTGGCGCGAACTCTTCCAGTTGCAGGCATGGCTCACCGCGCAGCTCTCTGACGGTTCGTTCCAGCACAACGCTGAAGTGTTTGCGGATGGTGTAGGTGCTTTGCTCTGACAGGTCTTTCGCGGTCATGATGCCCATGGCGTTGAGCTTCCTGCTGATACGCCGGCCGACGCCCCAGACATCCTCAACCGGTACCAGCGCCATAAGCTTGCGCTGACGGTCGATATTCGACAGGTCCAGCACGCCGCCGGTCTTCGTCCACTTCTTGGCGGCATGGTTAGCCAGTTTGGCGAGCGTTTTGGTCTGCGCTATCCCTATGCCTACGATCAGGTGCGTTTCCTGCTTAACGCGCGCCCGGACAGCGCGGCCAAAGTCCTCAAGCGGGTGATTGCGCTGCATACCGTCCAGGCACATAAACGCTTCGTCGATGGAGTAAATTTCCACGGCCGGCGCCATGCTCTCCAGCGTGCTCATCACGCGGTTGCTCATGTCGGCATATAGCGCGTAGTTGGAGCTGAACACCTGCACCTTGTGCCGGCGGAATTCATCCTTCAGCTTGAAGTACGGCGCGCCCATGGGGATTTGCAGCGCCTTGGCCTCTGCCGAACGGGCAATGACACATCCGTCATTGTTGCT
Source organism: Pantoea sp. SGAir0184 (assembly GCF_043544755.1). Classification (NCBI taxonomy): domain Bacteria; kingdom Pseudomonadati; phylum Pseudomonadota; class Gammaproteobacteria; order Enterobacterales; family Erwiniaceae; genus Pantoea; species Pantoea sp. SGAir0184. The sequence continues at coordinate 1,402,740 of NZ_CP028050.1, read as the reverse complement.
CAGCACCACTACCGGCTTTCCCCGCAGATCGGGCCTGAATACTGTTTCGCAACTCGCATAGAACGAGTTCACATCGACCAGGGCAAACATCACACACCGCCATTGGGATTGAACACCTGAAACAGGCGCTCTTCACCGTCGGTTTTGGTGATGTCGCGGAACGTTGTGGTGTGCATCTCAATCCACTTATTGGCCGCCCGCAGCGTGTAATGCCAGTTCAGACGGTCAAGTTCTCTGATGAAGTCGAGTGTGCTGATGGTGTAGCGGCCGGCAGCGTCGCGTTTCACCGCCTGCCGGAAAGCAATCATGATTTCGTAGTCGCGTGGCATGGTCATTTACCTCCGTGATAAATACTGTATGGATAAACAGTAATATCGATCGGTAGAACTGATCAAGCCGCTGCGGTTGGGGTTTTTGTAAAGCCATTGGTGGGCATAGATATTTTTTCTCTCATGCAGGCCAGGATTCAGCACCCTTTATACCCGTAAGGTGCTCAATCCAGAGCAAAAGATAAATTATTATCTATTCCTTACAGACACTGCATGGTGGCGAAGCCAGCACGACTGGCATTCAGGATTTCCCTTTCCCCTTGTTTCAGCGACATATCAGCGCCTGCCGGCCCTGTTCCTGTCAGACACACACCTCCCACTGCCTCCTGACCTGAAAACTTTTTCGTCAGACCTCTGACCAGCAGCGGATGGCTGCCTGAACGCCTGGAATTTTGCTGAGGATGTTTTAGTATTGGCCTGTGACCATCTGTGAAGGCAGATGCTCTGTCATACCCGTATTAAGGCAATGTTGGCTATCCCCCGGATACCTGCTGGGTCCGGGGCTTTTTTTACTTCTGATATCCGGCAAACCGTTTTGACGCCTTTCTTCGGCCGGCTTTTACTGGCTGCGGCCCCATAACGTGCTCATTTTTGCGCACGCGTCGTTAATTTGTATCTATTCTGCCCCAACCCTGTAGTGTGGATGAGCCAGCCTGACTGGCATTCTGGATTACCCTTCCCTTTGAGCGAATTGATGCCTGTGTAACGCAGGCTTTTTTCGCCTGACCCTGGCGGCCGGCCGGCTTTATCGCCTTTCACCCATACTTAAATCCTATAATTACACAATCTTAACGGAAAGTTTTCATGCATGGATTATGATGAACGTGTAACACAGCAATGCTGCTGCGTTCGAGAGTAGTTTCCCTTTATTCCTCAGCCAGGTATGGCTGGATTAAGCTGCTCAACGAGACTAAGCCAACACCAGAGAGGTCTGGCTCGGACCTGATGCCGCCCGACGATCCGTTCGGGCTTTTTTTTACCTGTCGCCACGCATTTCAGACGGCAACAACTCCCCTGCTGCGGATATCCTGCCGCCCGACAGCAGGCATGCGCCGCCCGCGCTGAAGAGCGTACGTTACCAGTTCACAGCCGATGATTATCGCTCAGCGCCCGTGACAAATTGCCGGCCGGCCCGGTAAGCGGTAAACCTTGGTACCTCGCCGGGCGGGGCCTTACAGACAACACCTCCACGACGCCCACTATTACCAATGACCATGATAATCTCATGTACACGCGAACGGCCGATCGCTGGCAAGCGGATGCCATTTAATTTGTAACTCATACCAGGTGATTTACCTTTATTTCCGGTATCAGCGTAAGCAAGCACATGATCTTCATAAAAGGCAGGTTTTGTATGATGCCGGATGATCAACTTAAACTCCTGCCGGTTTTTTATGCACTCTGCGGTCAGCGTCAGATTTGATTCAAAGATGCGATCAAAGGTCTCGCCAGCAATTTTGAACAAAACATGTTCTCCCGCTTTGTCTGACCAGCTAAAGACACCCTTCGGCAAGGTTACGCCACCGGACTGAACATTATATATATCTCCAGTAATCTGTTTCGCATCCAGCACACCCTCGATGGTGCAGCTGTCTCTGATACGAACCTTCTCAAGCTCGCCTGCGGTCGCCCGCAGGGTACCGCTGATATCAGCCTGCTTTGCTGCCAGTTTCCCGTCGGGCGTCAGGCTGAATGAAGGCGGTGACCCACCGCTGGTCAGACTGACAGCACGCAAATGCTTAATGAGTGCTTCCCGGAAGTAAATATCGTTGTGCTCAATGACCAGTGCAGGCACGGTATTCCCGTTTGCCGGATTGACGAAAGCCACGCGATCGGCAGCCATCAGGATCTGGCTCTGCATCCCCTCGGGTTTTTCCTCGATCCCCATGCCGAAGCCGGTCATACAATACTGGCCGTTTTTCATCTGCTCCAGTCTGACCGACCATTGCGAGTTCAGCCGCCCTTCCGTGTCTTTCCAGCTTTTCTCAATTTTTCCAATGCTTGCTGCACCTTCTGACAGCTGCGTCATTGTTGACAGCAGGCTCTGGTCAAGATGCGTGTCGCTGATTTTTCCTTTATAAAACGCCAGATAATCGTCCGCTTTGTCGCTCGGACTGGCGGACTGTTCAGTGAAAGCAGATTTGCCCAGCGCGTTCACGCTACGGATATAGAAATGGTGAACATTGCCCGGCATAAGGCCGTCTTTTATCCAGCAGCGTCCTTCTCCAAGATACTGCGCCTGGGATTCGGCCTGTTGCGCGTCAGCGAGCCGGGTTCCGGAATACCAGAATTCATATCGCAGCGTGCCGTCATAAATCGCCTGATGCGGCACCAGAGAGACCTGAAAGTAGCCCGGCGTTACGTCGATGGAGACGGGTGGCTCGGGCGCGGCAATGGTGATGCCGGTCGAGGCTGGATCACCTTTCTGCCCGGCATCACCGATCGCGGTGACGGTTAACGTGTAGCGGCCGGCGTCCGGCAGCGTGAACAGACATTCCGGGCGTTCGGTTGCACAGCGGAAAACCAGACGGCCTGAGGCGCTCTCGCCGCGCGTCACGCGCACGTCAAAGCGCACGCTGCCGGTTGTCTGCAGGATATCCCACAGCGCTGTGGCCTGAATATGACCGGATGACACGTCCACACGGGTGCGAAGATGCCGGACAGCAGGCGGCAACATTCCGTGCACGCTGGTGGGGGCAGCCGAAAAGGATTTGCCTTCATCCACCCGCGCCTGCTTTTCCGGGCAGTGCTGCAGCGCCGTTACCGCATATCCCCCGTTTTCGCTTTCCCGAATAGCCACGCAGCGGAACAGCCGCTTGCGCAGGGCAGGCTGTTTAAGCCCCCACACGCTTCCGGGTGACACGCTGAGCGATGTCATCCCACTGGGTAACGCATCCACCTGCACACAGTCGTGTTCAGTACGCCCGTGCACGTTGACAGTAAAAGGCTCGCCAGACTCGCTGATCAGATTAAGCGTTGCCCCGCCCTCACCTGAAAGTGATACGGGCCGGTCAAGACGGATGGTTTTCGTTTCCGGTACCACATCCACAATACGGCCGCCGACCGTGGTGCCGGCATAGTCGTTATCGCAGATTTCGAAGATGTCGCCGGGAATATGGCGCAGCCCTTCTGCGCCCACGCAAAAATCGGCGGTCTGGGTTTCCAGCAGCTCCGTCTGGATGATCCATAACCCGGTCCGGTGTGCCTGCCCGCGGCTGGTACACCCAAAGGCATCTATCTTCAGCAGGTTGCGTCCGTAACGCTTTATGGCCGCACTGTCTTCCACCAGCTCAACCGACGGCTGCCAGTTGTTATGGGGATCGATAAAACGCACTTCGACGGCGTTATGGCGGTCTTTCAGCGCGCTGAAGCTGTAATGGAACTGGCCGCCCGCCACGCTGGCATTGGTGTAGGTCCAGACAACATCTGAAGGGGCATCCTGAATAAACGTCAGGCGCTGACCGTTCCAGACGGGCATGCAGCGCATCATGGCACAGAAATCACTGATGACATCCCAGGCCTTTCTTTGCTGCGTCAGCCACGCGTTACACCGGATGCGCGGTTCCTTTCCGCCATATCCATCGTTCACGCTTCCATCACAGTATTGTGCGATGTTGTAAAGCGCCCACTTATCAACGTCCGCCATTCCCATACGCTGACCGAGGCCATAGCGCGGATGCGTCAGTAAGTCATAGAGGCACCAGGCTGGGTTATCTGACCAGGCTACAATGAAGTCCCCACTCCACGCTTCTTTTCCATAGCTGCGCGTTACGGGGTTATAATTATTCGGCACCCTGACCAGGCGTCCCCGCATCAGGTAATTGCGGTCCGCCCGCTGGTTGCCTGACTTGTCAGAGTCAATCTTCAGCCCCACGACGGCCGTATTGGGATAGCATTGACGGGCATCCGTGATTTCGCTGTATGAGGCCCAGAATGTCTTATTGAGCAGGCGAGTGTCTTTACTGTCCGGCGTAATGCGCGTTACGCAAACGTCAAAGGGCGTAGGGGGCAGTTTTTCGAGCACGACCGAGAACGCAAACGGCTCGTGCGTGCACCCTTTCACAGTAATTTCCTTTTCCGTTTTGGAGCTATCGGGATGCCGGATAAGGATCTTCAGGGTCACTGATGCATTACGCGTTTCGCCTTTCTTGTTGACCGAGAAGAGCTGGCGAACGCCCAGCGTCAGACGAAGCCGGTTAATGTCTTTTCCCTCCACCGTGCGCGTGACGGGATTGAGTGCGGTCACATCAGCATTGATCAGCGTTTCCCGAGTCGAGGCCTCAAATCCGCCCAGCGGCCGCTGATCCGCTGTTCCGGCATGAAAACGCATGCTGACGCCGGGGATATTGACCCGACCATCCGATCCCAGAACAGGTGTACCGTTAACCAGTACGCTTTTGTTGCCACTGACAGGACCGACAATGGGACCCTCACTGATCACATCAATAACACTCAGGACCTGAGATGATCGAAGGTTGTCGGGTCTGTCGTGCGGCGTTTTTTCGTGACGATGAAAAATGCTCATAACGACTCTCTTGTAGAAATAAAAAACCCGCCGAAGCGGGTTGAAATGTTAGACCTACACTTTTTGTGTAGGTAACTACTTAATTTTTGTAGTTCAGAAAATCCTTTTCAGGTCGATGTCGTTAACCGCCTTCCATGCTTCTGCAGGCCAAGATTTAACAGTGCCATAAGTCTCGTCCGGGACATCTTTCGGGGATTGGCCGTTGGCGGCGCACCACTTCTTCATAGGCCAGTGGCTAAATGATTCTCCAGTTACGCGCTGCACGGCCTTGATGGTTGCATGTTTTTTGCATTCACCCAATTTCTCAGCCAGTGCGTTGGCTCGGCGCTTCTCAACCGAGGCTGTTGCCATTGCAGTGGCCTCGCGCTTTTCGCCGATCCACGCCTTCGTTTCGACGGCATGATCTCGTTGCTCAGCCAGGATTCGGTTCTCTTTCACCTTAACCAGTAAATCTTCCAACGCCTTCTCATAACTCATCGGCAGTGCGGTCACCGCCTGAGGTCGGAAATACGAATCTTCCAGCCTTTCAAAGAATGACCATGCTTCGTCGGTGTCGACAATTTTGGACATACGAGCTGCACCCTTTTCTGTCCATAAAGTTAGGCTGCGGGCATTTTTACCAACAGACTCGCTTGAAGATAGTCTGTTCTTCAGCTCCTTAAGATCTGCGCCTTTGACGTTGAAATAGTGCACGCCGTCGATGAATCGATCTTCATTACGAATATGGTTTTGCTGAATGCGGATTACATCCGTTCCATACCCTTTTGCGAGGGAATCAGTAGTAACCACTCTTACGCCAGCCCATTCAATGATGGGAAATCCTAGGGGATCGACAGCCAGGTTTGTTTTTGCTACATTGAAACCAGTCGATGAAGATTGTTGCATGTAAGACTCCAATCAGTAGTTGACGAACCCCGCCAGCAGCCACTGGCGGTTTTTCTTTTTAGCGAATCCTTGCCTTTTCTCCTTCCTTTAACTGCTTTTCAGCTCCCTGCTTCACATAACTCATAAACACCTTTCCATCCTGAAATCTGTCACAAAGACGTCCAGCAAGAGGCGATTCTATAGCGCGTAGTGCCGGTTCAATCTGCGTTTTCCATGCCTCATACATGACCTGATAATGGTGAGCCAGAGCTTCCACGTTGTAGGCGTGACGTTCGCGCTCGCTTGGCGCTGACTGAGCCGGCACTTTAACAGCAATCTCGCGGTCCAGAATATCCAGCACCCAGCGGCGGAACTCCTTAGCGACCGGGGTACGAGCGAACATTGCCAGCAAATGAGCGCCACGCAGAGAAAACACGCGAACCTTCATTCGGCGCGAAGTACCGCTGATACCATTGGTCATTGATTCAATGACCATTGTCATTCCGGGTGAAAACTCATCGCTGTACTGGTTAAACAGGTTGGTGACAGACTTGGTGCTGTTGTAATGAAGTGCTTTAGCTACATCAGCAGATGAAAGCCAAATATCATTTAAATTTGCAACAGGTTGCAGTTGAATGCCGTGGAAGTTGAGATCTGATTTGGCTACAATGTTCATGTTAATCTTTCCGCAAGTTGGGTTAACGATAGAGGCCCCGTTAGTGTTCGAGCACTGCGGGGTTTCGCCATTTTCAAGCCTCAGCACTTTTCCCACCTATTAGTCCATATGCCTTTCTCAGTTGATAAATCACCTCAGTGTTAAACTGACGACTCTGCTGCTCGCCATTTACTTCTATTGCACGCTTGATGTCATCAGGGATGCGAATCTTCCGCTGGTACATATTTTTAGCTTTTTCCATGATTACTCTCCTTTATGCCCCACCGTGGGACGAAACAAGTGTCACACCGTGCGTCATTGATGTCAACCCCACCGTGGGGCATAATTTTTAAAGTTGCTAATTTCTTCTAACACTGGAGTTAGAATGAGTCGTGAAGATCCGCAATTCAGAATCAGGCTTCCTGCTGAATTAAAGGAAAAAATTGAAGAAGCCTCTAGAGAAAACAATCGCTCCTTAAACGCTGAAATTGTTTTCCGATTAGATTCAAGTTTCCTAGACGAGTTGCCCGAAGATGAGCTCATATCCGCTAAGGATGCTCTTGCAGTCGTTAGCCGAGCAAAGGATGAACTTTCTAACATCATCTTTAAGCGTACATTTGCTGTGATTAACGAGAAAATTCGCATAGGCCATACTTCATTCCATGTCAGCTTGACTGATCTGGATCTCGAGGGCTTGAGTGAAGAAGATTTTGTGACAGTTTTTGATCAGACTTTTAAACGTCTGCAATCACTTGGCTATGAAGTTAGTCAGTCAAGTTGGACTGTTGATGGTTTTATGGTAGAAATCCCAAAGAAATAGCTACTAACAACAATCCGACCTGTGCGGGCGATCTTCAGTGACCGATAACAATCACTTTTCCCTCTCCGCTCATATCCCGGGTGGCAATTTCCTGAGATATCACGCGAGACCCCACCCGCATTTCCCCATACAGAACAGGTACTGGCGCGCCCTGTGCCGTCATGTTATCTGTGCCTGAAAACCAGGTACTTTTGTCATTCATGGCCGATGCGCCCGCCGGTCGGGGTGCCAGCAGTTGAGCGGCGCCACCCAGCATCAGGCTGGCACCCAGCGAAAAAGCCGCTCCGCTCAGCGAAAGCGTTGTCGCGCCCACTGTCCAGGCAAACGCATTCAGGCCTGGAATAAATGACGCCGCAATGAGTGCAGCGCCTGCAAACAGCTGAAGCAGGCCGCGACGGGAAGCGCCCTGCAGCCGGGGTACCAGATGAATCACTGCGCCATCCGGAAGCGTTTCGTGCAGGCGGGCATGGAGCGTGTCAGCATCCGCATCGCTGCCGGCAATACGCACCTGATAAAGTCCTTCGCTGAATAGGCGTCTGAACTCACCGGACTGCATCACCAGTGCATGCAGCGCTTCTGCAGCGGTTGACACATGCAGGTCAATGCGCCTGCCAGACCTGGCCAGACTGCCGTAGAGGCATACCCTTACTGGCCGCGTTCTTTCGGGGGGATATTCAGCTGGGTGCATTTTCATCTCCAAAACAATAGATGTTGTTACCGCAGACCAGCCACCAGCTGCAGGCACTGTGCCTCATCGCGGCGCTGTCCGCAGGGCTCAGTTCAGGTGGCCCGTGTGGATGGCTGTGAACCAGCGCGATGATCGTGCCGGCAGCAGAAATGCTCAGATACTCTTCAGGCGTAATCAGAAAATGCCGGCTAGGCTCCGGGGATGCGTTAACGCAGGGGCGGTACTGGCAGCCGTCCGGTGTCAGGATGACCAGACCGCAACACTCCTGTGGATGACACGCCCGGGCGTGAGCGAAGATAGCCTCTGACAGGTGCCCGACGGAGGCTGCATTTTGTGTCGACATCATTCTGCAGAGTAAGCGTTCAGTGAGAGAAAACCGCCAAAGCGCCCGATATTATTTCGTTGCCGGCAACCTGCCGCACAGTTACCACAGTGATCAGGCGTGTCATTGCTGGTGGATTGCACAGGCTTGTGTTCATCACTTGGCCGGGTATACCCACAGTCTTTTGACAAATATTCCCACGGGCAAAGGTCGGCCAGCATGATGCGCCCGGGACACACCAGGCCATCGGTTTCCGTCGGCACAGCCAGAATGAACCGGGCCGTAAGGGAAGTGAGTTCAGCGAGTTGCTCAATGATATACCGGCTGACCACTTCCTGCTGCGGATCGGCAAAGGGATTGCCGAGCCTGAAATTCCCGGCGTCCAGAAAACGCGCGCAGACGACACGACGTATGACGGTTGCCCCCACCAGGCTCTGATGCGCTTCAGCCAGCCCGGTCACGATCCCATACAGATTCGACACCACGAGTGACGGCCGTGCAGCCGCTCCCCTGCCGTTCATACTGCTCTCTTCGATTCTGACGGGATAAGGACGGTAGCGCCGCTTTTGCCAGAGAACGGCTTTGCCACATTCGTTCTGCTCGTTGCAGAAAAAATAGCGCCTGCCGCCTGTCGCAGTCAGATCGGCTTCCCACAGATCGATCCGGGCAGAGGGCGCTGTCCGAATCAGTTCGCTCAGAGTCTGAGGAGGAAGGGTATTCATCACTGTTACCTCATGCAGGAACCTGTTCAAATTCGCCGGTTAATTCCGTACGCGTTGCCAGCCTTACGATTGACCAGCTCCGGCAGACAAAGATGCCGGTTGCCGGCTGGCCGGGGGGTTGCCATTGAAAAGCCTGGGTTCCCTTGTGCCGGGTAAGAAAACCCTCCACCGCCTGCATAGCGGTGTGAGGACCTGACAACATAATGGTGTAGCGGCTTTGCATCGCATTCAGGCCCTCTGCGCGCCGCTGCTCATACCCGTCACCAAAACGGATGGTCTTTACACGCGGCTCACGCGCTGTACGCATGCCCGGCCTGACCTTCCAGCCAAATGTTTCCATCACCCACGGCCTCCGCTCATCATGCCGCCGTCACGCTGCTGCTGCAGGAAGAAATCCTTCGCGCCCTGACGCCCCATCTCGTACATCATTCTGGCGGCCTCCGGCCCGAGCTGCCCGTTGCGGCCATCGTTGTGAATGGTCACGTTAAAGGTGGGGGCGTATTTCAGACCGGCTGCTGTCATCCTGGCCACCACGCCAAGCTTACCGTCAGCCCCGCGACGCAGGGGAAAGATGCCTTCCGGTCCGGCTTCACCCATGACGCCTGCCCCCTGAGCAAAAGCAAACAGTGTGGGGGTACGCACCACCGTTCCGCTGAAGGCGCGAAGCCCCTGAGAATGAAAAGCGCCCCCCTGCGCATGAAATGACAACGCATGTTGCTTAAGCAGTCCGGCGAAAAAATCCACGCCCCTGACCAGCGTCATTTTCATCAGGATCTGGGTGAGCATGCTCAGAATGTTTCGGGTAAAGTCGCGAAAACCGGTCTTCCCCTCGGTCAGCAGGGTACTCAGCTGTGTACTTAGCCCATCCAGCGTTCTGGATGACGCCTGTTTTACCTGGCTGTTGGCATCGAGTGCCGCATCACGGTACTCCGCCCACGCGCCTTTTGCGCCCGCCAGCCAGTCAGCCCGCAGCTTTTCTTCCGCCTGCCAGGTTTTTTGCTGCGCCTTTAGCACCGCAGCGAGCATATCTGGTGCCTCTGCATAGTTAGCACCGAGTCGGGTAACGCTGGCATGCTGCTGCGCCTCACGTGCCGACAGACCGTGTTCAAGCGCCGCGATTTCCGCCTGCCGCGTGCGCTGCTGCTCCGTAAATTTTCCAGCCTGCACCTGAAGCTGATTCATGCGTTCCTGAAGCGCAACTTCATCCCCCATCACGGCCAGTTTTTCCTGCTGAAGCAGGACGCCGGCTTTACCGGCAAGCAGGGATTTTTCCTCATGGGTCAGCTGGCGTTTTTGTGCGGCTTCCTCAAGAACATGAAATTTCGCCTGGGAGGCCCAGAGGTCTTTACGCTGCTGGCTGACAATACCGGCTTCCTGATGCGTCTTCAGAGCCTGTAGTCGGGCCTGCAGTGCCAGCATGTCAGCCTGCGCCCTTTCGCCTGCGAGGGCTGCCGCGGACGGCTGAGGTATGCCCCGCCCTTTTCGGCGGCCTGCAGCAAGCGAGTCATAGCGCTGTTTTTCACGGCGCATCGCCTCCTCTTTGACCTCGCGTGACGCCCACGAGTGGCGAATAACTGACAGCGCGCGCTGGTGTTTTTCCTCTTCCGTTTCGTACTGTTTTTTCAGAGTCTGGTCAGCATCGAAACGGCGTTTTTTACGGATTTCCTCATCCTGTGCGGCTTTGTCCCGCGCGGCCTTCAGGTCACGCTGAAATTTCTGTTCTTCAAGCCCGGACAGCCGATCCCTGTCCTGCTGCGTCACCGGAACCCAGGCTTTGCCCAGTGCCCGTCCACCAGCGTGGATCTTTGCGTTCAGTGCGGCAATCTGGTCCTCAAGTGAACGTTCGCGCCCGATGCCCAGCATGGCATCCCAGGTCCCTGCGGCAGTCTCTCCCAGCCATTTCCAGGTTTTTTCCAGCGTGCCAAGGTGCTGCGCCACCTCATCGCTGCGAAGACGCAGCGTGTCGGCGTAACGATCCATCGCAAGTGTAGCCGCCTCGGTTTCCTGTCCCTGTTCAGCCAGTCGGGAGATGCTTTCGAGTTCAGTGGCAGTCAGAAAGTGGAGGGATTTATCCAGTTCCCGGACAGCAGTGACGGGTGTATCCTGAAGCCGCGCAAACTGCCGGATAGTCTCTTCGGTGGCCTGCCCGGTCACCGTTTTGAGACGGGCCGCGACGTCAGCGACCTGCCGGAGGTGCTGCCCGTTAAATAAACCCGAGCCGGTGACTTCCGCCAGCACAGAAGCCGCGTCATGCTGCGTAATACCGTTGCCCGCCAGAGAGCGGCTCATCGCCTGAAGCGCTGAGGTTGTCCGGGCGGCATAGTGGCCGGTGAGGATAAGCTTCCTGTTAAAGGTCTCTGCTTCCTGACTACCCTGATACCAGGCTCTCCCCAGTCCCCAGACAGCAGCGGCAATACCGCCCACCATCCCGGCTATGCTCAGACCGCGTAGGGTCATCAGCTTTTCTATCCATCCGGCATTATTCGCAAGCGTAATGCCGGAGCCACGAAGTGCCCCAAAATTGCCCCGCGCCATTTCGCCAAACAACACGCCAAGCTCGCGCCGCGCCGCCGCGCTTTCCAGTCCAAGAGAGTGCGTTTTCTGACGGGCCGACTCCAGCTTACGGATATAGATTTCCGCCGCGTCGCCCAGCCCCAGCTGTGCCGCGCGCGTTCTCAGCATCTCCTCACGTGAAAGCCGTTGTGTGGCCAGCTGTGCCTTGAGCTGGCTGAGAAAGCGGGCTTTTGCCTGCGTGGCCTGCACTTCAGCGCGTGAAGCGGAGGAAACCTGCTGCGCAGTGCGCCCGGCCTGCTGCCCCGCGTTTTTCAACTGGCGTTCGACCCGGCCCATTTGCTCGTGAAACCGGGCAGTCTCAGCCCCAAGGTTTACGACAAGATCAGCAATCTGCTGGGACATGGCGTTCTCCTCCCATGGACTCGGCCACGCTCATCAACATGTCATCAGTCATGAGGTCACCCGTTTCAGAGCGACTGAGCAGGCTGAAATCTTCTGCAGTCAGTCCGCATTCGCCAGTGGCGAGCGCCACCATTGTGCTGCTGAGCGCCGCAAATTCCGCATCCAGCAGGCGATGGCTGAACGGCACCGCGGCAAAATAACGCTGCCAGTCTGCGAGTTCAGAAGACGTCATCTCGCTCAGCATCCGGCGCCAGTCAGGGCGGCGAAACTCATGGGCCAGAAACATGATAAATTTCAGCTCCCGTCCATCGGCTTTACTTTCACGTCCTCCTCCCCGGGGCCGGATGGCTCGGCCGGCTTTCCATCCCCGTTGAGATCGCTGAGAACCATCACCGTTTCCGCAGCCAGACACAGCGCCTTTTCGGGCCAGTCGGCCAGGATCCCCTGATAAATATCGTTAACGTCCGCCTCACGATGACAGTTCCAGATCGCGCGGGAGACAAGCCAGGCATACGACTCCGTATTGAGCCTGACAAGGGCTGCGTTCCGGGCCGCGTCAGTGAGGAGCTTGTCTTTGACCACGTCAGAACTGGCAAAAAAATCAAAAAACTCGGCGCGCTGCAGCGCTGTGAGTTCAGATAACTCCATTTGCTCAGGCCCGTAATGAAACACGGTCTTTTCCAGAAACATCACAGTCCTCCATTCTCATGGTTATTGTCAGAATGTGGCACAGGTTCGGGCGACTGCGAAATTTCCTCTGCCAGAACAGGACGGCCGCTGTTCGTTACTTTGATGGTTCGCGTGATGACCTCTTTTGCCGGAATCGTCTTGCCCAGGCTGCTGACCCAGCCCCGGAACAGATCAACCGTGCCGTTCGGATAGCGGATTTTGTAATAGCGCACCTCCCCGCTGTGAAACCAGCTCAGTAAATCTTTCTGTCCCTGCTCACCGGGTTTCCAGGCAAGCGTGATGCTGGCTTCGCCGGCCGACTTCTCGCCCTGCGCCGTGGCTTTCCAGTCGGCATTCGGATCGTCGAGCCAGGTATCGTCGTAACTTTCCGCGCTGATTTCGCCAGGCTGAAGCTCGCGGATCTGCGCCAGCCGCGTCCAGCCGTTATCGTCCAGCGGTTTAGCCGTGGCATCGCCATTGCCGGTAAAAATCAGCAAAGTGGTCCCTGCGCCTTTCACCGACGCAAGTGGATTAGGTGTGGCCATAAGGGCTCCTTACATCTGATAGGTAATGAGATAAGTGAGGTCGGCTGATCCCCAGCTTGCCATCTCGCTGTCACGCTGCCAGTCATAACTTTGCGGCATCAGCGCATCGATGACGGACGACAGCGCCGGCACGCTACTGAGCGCGGGCATAATATGGCATTCAACCCACTCATCGAGTGCCGTATCCGGCTGGGTTGCCCGCAGGAATACCTCAATATGCAGCGTGGCCTGCCAGGTTTCTGCATCCAGGTAGCTCCCGCTGTAGCGCGCGTCTGAGAGATACACCGCCACAGCAGGCAGTTCTTTCTCATCAATAAAAACGGGGCGGCCATCATAAAAGGCCGCCCCGCGGATGTGGGACTTAAGCGCATCCGTAAACGTGCGCCTGATTTCAGCGTGTTTTTTCACACTCTTTTCCTGACATATAGCCTCAGTTGCTGTCTGAGCGCGCCAGCCAGCTCTGCCTGTATGTCCGTTTTCATCAGCTGCTGGCTTTCTTTCTGGTAACGTTCGGTCAGAGGCCCGGATAGCGGGATTTTTACGACCTGAACCGGATAGCGACTGCGGCCGGTCCGCTGCAGGACATGCCAGCGGCCGTTAGCCAGTTGCTGTATAAATGCATTCCGGAAAGTAAACCGCCCGATTTTCAGCACGCTGCCGTGCCGGCCGGTCGCTGTCTTGCGCCGGGACAGCTGCATTCGGGCTGCGCCCAGACTGATTGCGGGCAAATTGCCACGATTAATCAGCAGCCGTGCAGAGGGGGCTGCATGACTGGCCGTGGCCAGCCGGAGTCGGACGCGCTGCCTGATCAGCTTCTGAGGCACGCCGGTCTCGTTTGCGACCTGGCGAGTACTGCGCGTAATGACGCGGCGCGCCACGCGGTTTACCGCCTGCACCAGGGCCCGGGGCACCAGCTGACGATCGAGTTCATGCAGGTTCATCATCGCCTGCCTCAGTCCCTGCATCGTTCTCCTCCTCCAGCCAGATCTGCGGTTTGTTGTTGTAAAGCTGCCAGCGGGTCACCCTCCAGCGTTTTGTCTGCCATTCAACCCTGTCGTGCCGCCCGGGCTCATAAGCCCTGTCGAAAACAATGAGTGACAGCCCCTCGCCGCACAATGGCCCCATGTCAGCCGTAAAGGCGTGTTCGGCTGCACACATTGCCCGTCCGTTAATCACCACCGGCTGACCAAACCGGCGTGCAGTAACACGGTCCATTCTGTCAGCCAGACTTTTTACCCGGTTATCCAAGCTTAACGGCTACCATGACCGCCTTATCACTGGCGTTTTCCCAGGCGGTACCGATCGGCACAGTACCATCCGCTTTAGCGGCGACAACCTGCTGGCCCAGTTTGGAGACAGGTTTTCCGGCCTGTATGGCGACATCCTTTTGTTTTGGCAGGATGAAAACCCCTTCCGCCAGGCCGGTGCCGGCACACCCTTTTGGCGTATCGGTGACGGCAATAACAACACGATCTCCCACCTGCACCATATCGCCGCTTTTATAGTCTTCTTTTGCGATGAACGTCAGCGTTTTACCGTCCTGCAGATAGTTCTTTGCCATACTGATTCTCCTTCACGGTCCCTGAGGACCGGATTTCAGACATAAAAAAAAGCCCTTTCGGGCACGCAGAGCGTTACGCCACTTTAGGATTAACTTTAGGGTTAACTTCAGGGTCAACTACAGGGGCAACGCACTGCACCAGTCCGCGATAGTCAATCGGTGCCACACCAGCATCGATGCGTACTTTCGTGGTAATACCATCCGAGGTGAAGCCTTCAGTCTGGTCAATAAATGGCGTATCCACACCGTTAAGGTAAGCGACCTCAATCGTGTCCGAGCCTTTTGCTGCAGCCAGATAGAACGTGCTCTGGCTGGCGTCATCCAGACGGGGTTCGGCAATGACCGTCGCAAAGTTTTGTACGGGGTTGATGATGCCAGCGTTGGTGTCAGCACCTTTGACAGACGTTGAGCGGATGACCTGACTGGCCGTGGACTCCATGGCGGTTGGCACCAGCACGAAAGCCGGACGGATGTTGAGATGGCGTTCGCCTTCCTTCTGACGGCGCATCAACTGACGGGCCTTATCCAGAGAAATCACATCCATTGAGGCTTTTTCCAGCATGTTGGCATGGCGTGCCTCGTCAAACAGCGGCAGGCTGTCTGACGAAAGTAGCGGGTTCGTGGTCAGAATGGCGTACACCAGATCCGCCACAGTGGCTTTCGCTGCGCGGCCGAGCTTCATGGGGACGTCAGTCAGCATGCTCAGATCGTCATTAATGATGGCCTGCCGGGTAATGCTGAACAGTTCACCATAGGTGGCCAGTGCAATCGTTGCCTGCTTGTCAGAGGTCGTGACGTATTTGTACTCTGCACCTTCGCGAACCTGACGCAGAGAAGGAAAGCCACCCAGCCCCACACGGTGTGCGACTTTAAAGTCGGACAGCTGTCCTTTTTTGGTCCATTCTTCAAACGTTTCCGGTGCATCCGTCCAGCCCTGAAGAAGGGACTTGCCGGACACATCAAGCATGATATTGCCAAAATCGGACGTGCTGTGCGTAAACGCCAGCCCGACAATCTGCAGCGGGTTATAACTCGCCACACCAAATCCACGCTCAGTCAGAGACAGCCGTGCATGTTCGCGAAGCGCCATGGCGTTGTAGGGATTATCCGCCTGAAGCGGCTCATGACCGGCCCGCGCCATGATAGCCTGTCGGATGCCGTCCCCGGTGAAGTTACCGTTGCCAGCATAAATGTGAGTTGCGGCTGATTTGTTTGAGGGGGTACTGTCTTTGCCCATCTGATTCAGCAGCTTCTCTCGTGCCAGCTCAAGCGTGCACGTCGGATCGGCGATGCACGCTGTCTGCAGTGCCTGATATTTATCGCCAAACATCCCAAACAGATCGTTTAGCGCCCCTGCGCGCGCACGCTGTTCTTCCAGAAACTGCTCACGTAACCCCGTTTCATTTAAAACGGTCTGGGGTGCGGGCTGAGCAGGCTCGTGCGCCACGCTGTTTTGCGGGGGCGTCAGCATAGTGCGAAGGTTTTCTGGCATTTTTTCGTACTCCTCGATACGTTTTGAATCAATGTGGGCCATGGCCTGAACCGCGGGCACCAACTGGTCAGCGAACCCCAGCGAGACACACTGGGTTCCGTCCATCCAGGTTTCCTCTTTCAGCATCCCGGCGATAACCTCCCGGGACAGCCCGGTTTTTGCGGCATACGCCGGAATAAGCACAGCCTCTGTCTTATCCAGCAGTTCGGCAAAATCACGCATGTCATCGGCGTCGCCGCCCGCGACGGCCCAGGGCTTGTGGATCATCATGAAACTGTTCGCCGGCATGATGACCGGATTGCCGACCATGGCGATAACGGAAGCCATCGACGCGGCCACGCCGTCGACATGAACCGTAATCGCAGCAGGGTGATATTTAAGGGCGTTGAAAATGGCGATCCCTTCAAAAATGCTGCCACCCGGCGAGTTGATATGAAGGGTGATATGTTTGATCTCGCCAAGCGCCTGGAGGTCACTGATAAACTGTTTTGCCGGCACCCCCTGAAAACCGATTTCGTCATAGATATAAATCTCTGCCTCAGCTTCGCCCCTTGCGGCCATCCAGAACCAGGATTCAGTCTTCTTCGCCTGTATCGCCTGACGCTGGCTTATCGGCTTTATTTTCTCGGTCACTGCTGACTCCTTTGTCGTTTGCCGGGTCAGTGTCAAACACCAGCCCTTCTTTTCGGTTTTCATCAACTTCCGCTTTGCGGCGGCGTTTAACCTCATCAGGATTACGGCCGCATGCCCGTGCCCAGTCGGATTCGGTTGCCGCCCCACCCCGTATCTGAATTTTCCAGGCTGTCGCCTCTTTCACCGGATCGATCCAGGGCATGCCGGGACCCGAATAAATGGCGTCATATAGTGTGGAAAGCTCAATATCGGATGGCGGCTTAATGACGCCCGCCGCAACCGCCTGCTTCAGCCATGCGCGATAAACCGGCCGCGTGATGGCCGCAATAAAACAGTCCTGAAGGATGAGATACCCGTCGGTAGACTCCACCAGCTCCTGCCGCTGTGCGCTGTATGTCCCGCTGTAATTGCGGGCAGTGCTGGAAAAGCTCAGACGTGTACCCGCCGCCACCGCCCGTAACTGGCCATTACGGAATGACTCAAGGCTGGTGTTGGGACGGTCTGAGCGGATCATGCCAATCTCTTCCCCCGGACGAAGGTCGTCATAAAGCATGCCCGGCTGGATAGTCAGTTCACGCTCACCGCTGTCACTCAGGCTGTCTGAATAGTCCTGACCATCACCCTTTTTGATATACATGCCCAGCGCAGCAGCAATGCGCGCCGCGACCAGTTCGCTTTCTTCGTAATCTTTCAGGGCGCTCAGGCGGATCATTACGCCGGACAGCAGAGTAATGCCCCTGACCTGGTGCAGGCGCCGTGAAAATTTAAGGTGCAGCATGGTGTCAGAGGGCACGTCTTTGGTATCCGACAGCAAACCGCTGACGGGAAGGTTTTTATAGACCTGGTACTTTTGCGGCTTACCCCATTCGTTTAGCCAGACGCCCTGAATCAGACCGGTGGCGGGATCGGAGTTCATGGTCACGAAATCGGGCTCAAGCGCCTCAAGCCAGAAGGGTACCCCACCGTCAGCGCTAAGCCCTGTTCCATGTCCGCTCACTATCTGAGCAAAAACCTCCCCGTCCCTGAGCCAGGTGCGCAGCATCAGACGCTCCAGCACCGGCCGTGAGAACTCACCGGTGACATCAGGCCGAAGTGACCACTCAGCCCATTTTTTACGAATGGATTTAACAAGCTCTGTCGCCACCCGACCGTTTTTAAGCAGCGGATGGGGGTCCACGATGATGCCTCTTGAACCAATCACGCGTTCTTCAAGCTTGTCCAGTATCCCAATCACCAGGTCGTGGTTTGCATCCAGCGCTCTGGCCTGCTGACGGAGGGAAATGGCACCGGCCTGATTGAGTTGGTTGGCGGAGCGCGTTTCGCGTCTGGCTTTGTGCGTTCGCGAGGGGGTCGCGGCCTCATAGGCGCGGATCTGCATGCGGGCACGCAGCCTGGCGGCCTTCCACGACGGCGAGAAAAAGCCGATTGCCTGATCCAGAAGCGACATCAGAACCTCGCCAGGCGATAGTCTGGTTGCCCGGTGCGCTTCTCAAGCAATCGGGTCAGACGGCGTTCCCACTCCTGCCGCCCGTCACGAATCGCTGTCAGGTTCTCCATGGTCATGGACTGCCCGTTCAGCATGATAGTTTTGCCGCCCAGAACGGCAATTTCTGCCTCGGTATAAGCACGGATCATGGCTTCCACATCGCCTTGGTTCATACCCAGCCTCCGTTTGTAATCCAGGGATTGTTAGTCATATCGGTCGTCGTGCCTGATGAGGATGTGTGGACGCGGTTATTCAGGCGGGAAGCCTCTCGTTCCGCAGCGCTATCGGTCTCACTCTCTTCAATCCAGGTTTCCCGGCGCGCCCATGAAGGAGCATCAGGCCATTTGATTTTTTCGTACCCATGCAGCATCACCAGCGCCTCGGCATAGACAAGGAGGTCAAATCCTTCATTGGCTCCGCGCCCCGGTTTACGCCACCGGCCATCAGGCGTGCGCTCTTCATAGGTGAGCTCGTCATAAAACCCGCTGCCGATCCACGCCGGGAAATGGACATAACCTGGTCCCGGCGCGTCGCGCCACAGCGCGTTGTTGACGCGGTCCTTGAGCGCATCCGTCTGGAGCAGGTAGAGGGGAACATCGCCGGCGGCATTTGCCCGCCGGGCAGAACGCCCGGTATTGTCAGGCCAGGTCCGGGTGATCAGCTTTTCCCGCTTGTGGCTGTCGCCCTTAAACAGGTAAACCCGCTTCCCCTCGCCCTCCCGGCGGCATTTACGCCAGAACCGATACGCATTATCAGTGACGCCATCCTCACCGCCGGAGTCCACCGCCATCGCCATGAGTGACATGCGCTTTGAAGGGTCGCCGGCCAGCTGCCAGGTTTTGTGCAGCACATCCGGGATAAGCAGATCCCAGTCTTCAGGGTAACTGGCAGGATCAAGGCGGCAGCTTTCTCCTCCGTCGTCGCAGCGCTGCGAATGGCGGAGGCTATACCGGTCAACGATCCACCGTTCTCCCATGCTGCCGTAGCCGGTAACCTGTACCACGAACCGACGATGCCGGCCGCCCTGAACGTCCACGGTTGCCACCAGAAAGTTCACTCCGTCCGCAACGGTTCGCTCGGGGATCTCCTCAGCCCGCTGTTCCAGAAGCTCTCCCCTGCGCTGTTCAAACGCAGCCCGGGGAAGATAAGGCCGGCCAAAGTCAGTGTTGACGACCGCTTTGAGCGTTTCTTCGCTACCCGTTTTCTGGTAGTCCTGTTCAGCAGTGAGGTATTTAAAAACCAGTTGTGCCCAGGTCTGATAGGCCGCCGCCGGTCCCTCCATCCAGAATGAAGCAATCCTCGACTGACGCCCCTCCCCGGTCACGTTCCCGTCGCGATTAATCGCCTCGCCATCCCTCAGCCAGACCCCGCGGATATTCAGTTCCCGTTTCATCTCCGGGGGGATGATGTGTTGACAGGCCGGGCACTGCAGACGTGCAGCCTCACTGGCCCGCACCAGGTCGATATCATCGTGATAGCCCATGAGATTGGCCATTTCTGGCTGAAAGTATTCCCCGCAGTGTGGGCAGGGCCAGTACCAGCGTCGGCGATCGCCCCGGTTATACAGTGACAGTATCCCGGTTGAGGGCGGCGCTTCGTGCGGGGTTGAGGCTTTCCATTTTGTATCGCAGATATCCCGGCCGGGTGAGCTTTCCACCAGCGTCATACCAGCAGACATAAAGGTCGTGGTTCGTTTGGATGCAAGAGAGAAGCCGTCCCCCTCGCTGTCGATATCCTCCGGAAAGCGGTCGTAATCGGTCAGCGCGACAAACCGGTAATCCGACGACGACAGAATATTCACTGAAGGCCAGCCGATTTTAAGAAATGAGCCGTCTCTGAACGTCTTGTCGTGGACATTGTTATCGTTGCGGCGGGGACTCATTCTTTTCCTGACCGCTGCGCTGCTTCTGAAGGTTCTGTCCAGGCGCTTTTTAGAATGTTCCCGGGCCTTGTCCTCCGTCATCTGCACGACGAGCATGTCTGAGGGATCGCAGACAATCGTATAAACAATCCAGCCGTCAATGAGGCCGATCGTTTTTCCGGTACGGGCCGGACCGACAAAAATCACCGCATCATATTCACGCGATGTCAGGCAGTTCATCGGTTCGATGATATAAGGGGTCAGCTCTGGCTCCCAGGGAACCGAGTTACCGGCACCTTTGGGAACACGCATGAATTTTCTCACAGCCTCTGAAACCGGCATGCGACGTGGTGGGGAAAACCCTGCCGCGATGTCCCTGCCAGAATTTCGGGCTGATGAAAAACTCATTATTCCTCCTCGTGGCTTTCTCCTTGATCGCCCGGCATTAACTCCGCAGCACAAGCCTCATATGATTTTTCCTGGAGGGTATACCGCAGGTCATCGATTGATTTCTGTACGACGCTGACAGCCTGTGGTGAAAGGGCACAATCGCGCTCGAGAATATCCGGAATAGTCTCCAGAACCTGCACGACAGCCTTTCTCATTGACGAATAAACAACGACCACTTCATCCACAGGGATGAGTTTGCGCTGCTCTTTTTCCAGCTTGATCCTTTCATTTTCTGACTGATACCAGTCCTTTCTCTCTTTCGGCTCCATCCGGGACGGATCATGAACGGAGTCAGCGGTTTCACACTTCACGCCGAACAGGGCCGGTCCGACATGCTGCAGCGCATATACGGGATTACCCCTGGCTGTCGCAGCCACCGGAATGTTGGCGGCGAAGAGGCGCTTTTTTACGGTGTCACGGTGCAGTCCGAAAGCTTCTGCGATCTTGAACACGCTCCAGTGATAAGCATCACCGATTCCACTTACATTCGACATAGGCAGCTCAACCTGGCAGGTGAAAACCAATTTTATTAAGTAAATTCATGATATTACGAACTGGTCTAATGACACCCCCATAAAAAAAGTGTACAGGTGATATTAAAAATTATTCATTATTTTCATAGAGTTAAGAGACCTGCCGCCGCCACCATGAAAATGCAAAAATCAGCCGTTTTCCGCGGGGCCGCCGCCTCGTGGACAGGGTACTCCGCCGGGAGGACCCGCAGGTTCAGCGCGCAGCGGGGGATCATTTTTCTTTTTGCCCTGACTTTTAACCGCCCACGCTTTCGCCACGCTCAGACATTCGTCGAATATCTTATTTTTTCCTCCGCACGAGCCAGCGCGACGGTAAAATTTCAGCGCCTCGCGCGCACCGATATTTGCGACGTTACTGGCGAAGCCCTGACGGGTGAGCTCCGAGATGATGTGTTTCTCCAGAAACTGAGCCGGCGTCAGATTCATGATGTCTCCTCCAGAGAAAACTCGCCCAGATCCGGAATGACCATCTGCGTAAGACTAAGAGCCAAACGCGTCGCTTCTTTCACTCGTTTGATATCGCGCTTACGCTGCGCCATGAGTCCACTGCCGCGCTGCCCCCGTAAGGTGAACGATTTCTGGTCAAACACTGCTATCGCATCGTGAAGTTTCTGCCGCGTGAGGCTGGCAAGTTCGTTAACAGGGAGTTGCCCTAACTCAATACCGGACTCTTTTTCTGCCAAGTTCAGCAGCCAGATACGCAATTCCTTAGCGACTTTGGTACGTGACACCATGCCAATAAGATGAGCACCACGTGGAGAAAACAGCCTTACCGAAATTTCACGTAAGCTATTGTTTATTCCATTCTTCGTCACTTTGGTCCGCATTGTCATGCTGTTTGAAAACTCGGCTTCATGGCGCTGAAAGATTTTGTTTACCTGTTTAGCATCGTTGTATCCCAGCAACTCAGCGAGGTGATCAGCCGTGAACCAGATTTTCCCGTCACCGTTATCAAATGGCACGACACTGTGATTGTTAAATGTCAGTTCATTCATTTCGGATACCTACAGAAAAGTGAGCCTGTCGCACAGAGAAACCGCCCCAGAGAGGTCCGCACCTATACGGGATCTCTCAGGCTCACTTTTCTGTAGGCTCTGGGTTAATAGCTGCGCGTACGAGGCGCATGGATTTATTGATGGAGAAGTAGAGCCCTGCTATTGCGAGGCCCGACTTTCTTCAATTTTCCGAATCGCTGCCTTATCCAGGTTGCAGTTCTCAATGACAGTAAGAAACTTTTCATTCAGCTCCAGACTGTCACCGTATGTCATGGGCTCTGGGATATCAGGAATTTCACAGTCCACCAGCAATTGCGGCGGGATTGGTACCACTTGAGTGGGCACGAATTCTGTCTCTGTGCGCGCGCAACTGGTCAGCAACAGCGGCAGGCACAGGATGGTGAGCACAGGCATCTTCTTGCATCTCCTTCCTGATACGGATAATGCGCTTCTCGCTTTCAGCAAAATTGCTTCGCCTGTCTTCATGCGTGATACGGGCTATATCCTGAAATAGTGTGACTGCTGCCAATGTGCTCTTAAGGACGGACTGAGATTTCAGCTGTTCTTTACGGGCGACATGCTCTGCCTTTTGAGCCTGGAGCATTCCATTATGAAAATGGTCGGTAGCCCAACTGAGAATAATAATAAAAATAAAGAGCAAGCTGGACAGGCATCTGTTCACTTCACCACCAGCGTATAGCCCATATGAAGATAGAAATCGATATAAGGCGAATTGCGAAGGCAGCCGCTTTAGTTATTTTAGGGTTATCTGGTGCTTCCGGTTCGAGACCATTTTTCATAGTTAACCTCAACATAATTCGTTTATAGTTCACCTATGTTCATCGTTAGTGGTGTAACGCTGGAAAGCAGAAGCCCCGTGGTGTTCCAGCACCCCGGGGCTTCGTTATGTATAGCTATGTCTGAAAGTATTTACGTCACAGTGGCTCACTCGCTAGCAGGCCAGATAAGCCCATCGCCAGGAAAATGAACCACAGAAAGGGATTTCGCAGATTACTCATGTGCGAGTTTCTCTGCCCTTTGAAGCACTGAAGCATCGTATGGCTGATATCCGTTTTCGTGAACGATAATGGCCTGGACAAGTTTCAACATCGTTGCGCTGTCCGTTACGTCAATTTGCTTGTGTGCAGGAATGCCGGTCACTGTAACCACGCTATTTATGTAGGCCTGAGTGTCATTCTCTTCTGGCGGTGCCCAGCGATGAATGATACCCGCGATCGTATTGAGACCATGCTGCTTTTGATAGCGTTTCAGAATCATCATCATGGCCCGAATACCGTATTCCGGGCTGACGAACTGGCAGAACGCTTTGTCTGTTTGCTGTAACTGCGGAACGAGTCCCCGCCAGTGATCTCCCCATCGTATGTTGCCGGGATTATTATTACGAATCCCGCGGGCATTATTCGCTTTCATTTTTATCACCGAGACGATTATTGATAAAACGCAAGGCAAAAGCGCGCAGGGAATCTACCCCGATGAACCCGACAGCGCCGCCGATCGCGATGGTTGCCGTTCGTGGCCAGTCGAGATAAGTCAGTCCTGAGGCGACGGTTAATGTCAGCGCACCACACAGCAGACCTTCGAGGATCATTCTTTTCCAGCCTCCGCCGGTATAAGCGATACGCAGCACAGCCATAATCATCGCCAGCAGAATAGCCCCAACAGGCGTTTCTCCCCGCCACCAGCTTTGTATCAGCGCTTCTAAAGCTGGCCAGCCGTTCAGATTGTTGTGCATTGATTCTCCTCCTGACTGACCGGGATCTGTAAAAGAAACGCCTGCATAAGCAGGCGTTTATGGCATAGCATCCTGTTTTGGCTTTGTTATGTTGCGCAGCATGCGATACCCGGTTAAAAAAACCGGACAAAAGCCAACCAGGGTAAACAATGCGTCTTTATAACGGCACATCATTCAGTGCCTCGCAGAGCATTATCAGCTCAGAAAAAATTCTTCACGAAATTAAACGGACTTACGATGAATCATCTCCCTTCCCCACAACGAATGGCCTCGTCTACCTGACGGATAATATTGGTTATGCGATATACGTGGCTAACAAAGAGGCCGTGTTCCGCAGGGACAATTTTCTTTCAGTGTTCGAAGTGGAAGTCGACGAGACCGAACTGCTACCGGATTTCGACGAACTTGATTACGTCTACGGAATCAAGCGTGTGGACGCTGCAGATTTCACGTATTCAGACTCGCTTGAAAAGGCACAGTCCTGTTGCACCGCCCGTAGCCTGCATCTCTTTGCAGATATCAGGAGACAATTAGTTTTGCCCTCAAGCATGAATCTGAAGCATGAGCTCCTGACTCTGACGCGCGAGCTTATTATGCTGCGAAAACACGGCGATCACCGTATAGCCTGTGACAAACTTCACTTACACCCCTGGCATATCTTTACCGCAGTCGCTTCACCGGAAAATAAGTAATTTGAGGCAAGCGCCAGGACGCTTGCTTTTCAACATTAATCCGGTTGCAATGCGTGAAGCTGATAAACCGATGCTGAAAGAATACGCAGACTTTTACGTACGTAAAGCGGGTTCACAGGAATAAGCGTCCGGCACGCGGTGTACAAACCGGTCCATTTCAAGTGGCGCATCGAGTATGACGAGCATCCCCTCAATAATGCCTTCGGCTTTCTGTAGTTTCTTTCCGATGTGTCCGTCTGAACAGTGATGTTTTCTCGCCAGCGAGAGGAAGGTATGGCCAAGAATGTAATAGTCCACCAGCAGGTCATGGAGGTCTGCATTTCTGGCATAAAGTTTAGCGACACAACGACTGATTATCAGCCCATCCTCATCACAACATTGAGGGCGTGAGATCACCTTATCTGGAAAGAGCCCGGTAAATCCGGCTGCAACCCTGTACCAAGATATTTTTTCCGGGTTATTTGTAACCCAGGCTCCCCAGTGTTCAAGCACTTGCTGAATATCGCGCATGTTATCTCCCGGATTGAAATGGAGGGTAAAAATGGACGCCAGATTACCGCGTGATTTAATCCTTACTTAAAGGCCTGAATTATCTCACACAACGTACAACAGCAAAGTCCTTTTAAAAAAGCGCGTCAGGGATACAATGCATCGAACTCTGATGTGCGCCTTGTTAACAGACTCCGGTGTTGTCCGGTTACCTGAAAATATTATGAATTGTGTTAACCCCTGATTTCTCTGAAGGAATACTGATGTCTATACAGAATTTATCTTGTCAGGAATTTTACGAGAAACTCAATAAAGTCATCCGTCCCTCGGCCCCCATTTCCTCTTACGAAATGCTTTTCGGTCGTGAAAAACAGGTCCATGAAATCGAAGCAGCCCTTTATGTCGATGGTCGCCACGTATTCATCTATGGTGACCGTGGCGTGGGGAAAACTTCGCTGGCACAGACGGTGGCAGTAAAGCTTCAGACGCATAATGACCCCATAATTGTCGGCTGCGAGTCTGGCTCTACGCTCAGCTCCATTGTGAAAGACATTTTGCTCAAAGCAAAAGTCTCCGCAGAGCTGGTGTCTGAAACCACATGGGGTGCCAGTGTCAACCTGATGGAGACAGGCCTGTCCGCACAGCAGAAGAAAACAGAAAAGCCCGTCGTGCATGAGGTGAATTCTGTCTCGTCTGCGGTGATGGCGCTGTCCGGACTGTCAGGCAAGCACTCACCCGTGCCGCACATTGTGATTGACGAATTCGACCAGATAGCAAGTATTGAGGAAAGGCAGAATTTCGGGCGGCTTATAAAAGCCCTGGGCGATCAGAACCTGAGTCTTAAGCTTATCTTTACGGGCATCAGTGATTCTCTACACTCACTGATTGGCGGACACCTGTCCAGTGAACGCCAGATCCACCAGACGCCACTTGAGGCATTGTCCTTGAGTGGAAGGGATGAAATTATCGACAGAGCATTTGGTGAATTTGGCCTCACTCTCAGTCAGGATGTGAAATTCAAAATTTCCGGTCTCAGTGACGGTTATCCGCACTATGTTCATCTGCTTTGCGAAAAAATACTCAAGTGCGCTTTCTCCAGAGAGGAAGAGGTAAAGCAGATTGATCAGACGTTGTTTCTGGAGGGACTGAGGGACGCAGTGAGCTCAGTGGCAGAAACACTGAAATACGATTATGTTCAGGCAACTCACTGTCGTGCAGAGTATTTTCACCATATGCTGTGGGCGATGGCTGACACTGGCGATCTGCAGCGGGAAAAGAAAACCATCTTTAACTCATACCATCATATCTGTGAGGCACGTGGCTACAGCCAGCTTGAGAGTAAGCAGTTTGACAGACAGTTTTCAAAGCTGAAAACGCAGGCGTTCGGGCGGGTCATTATCCCTGCCCTTAAGGGAAGAAAAGGCTGTTTTCGATTTAAAGAAAATATGTTGAGGGGTTACGTCAGGATGATGGCTGAACTTAATGGTGTAACACTGGATTTTGACCGTCGGTTCACCGCAAACGAGCCCTCTGCGCAGGCCGTCTCTTACCGTACGGCGTCTTACCAACCGCTGACACCTGTAGAAAATACGTTGTACCGTCGTGAGCAAAGACAGCTGAAAAACCGGTCCTGAGATTACGCCAGTTGTTTGTCGTTCCGGGCCAGCAGGGGTTCAGGCATAATCAGGCTGAACCCGGTCAAAACATCCCCCAAATGCCACCATAAATAGAGAACAGTCACTCCCTTATTCAAATCCGGGTCAGCCAGATGTAGGGCATCCGGGCTGAATAAGCAAACTGACAGCGCACCCTTTATCGCCTGCAGTGCACGAATTAGCCTGTACACGTTTAAATCGCAGCTCTAATTCCCAGCGCCGTAGTTAACCCCCTTCCTCCTGATATCACTCCTCCTCACTTATTCCGGATTGACAGGGCTCAATTTTATTCACCATTTTTCAGATAAGTTTATCAAATCAGTATTTTTAGTTTTTTTGGAGTGCTTTATAAAAAAATTAATCTGAAAGATGTATTTTTCGGATTTACTTTTGACTATTTCACACCATGAAACAACCTAATATCTAAAGTTACACGGAAAATACCTCACAGGACTTTTAATTAATCGCGAGATGGATAAGATAGGCCCCGCCTTAATGGCAAACGTCAGGCCAATGTCCGGGAAAAGAGACAGCGCCTTAAACACTTAGCCTGTGCCTCCCTCACAGTGTTTGTGAGGGAGTTTTTTTAGGCTGTTGCGTCAATAACGCCGACAAAAAGACAGGAGGAGCCGTGCGATTTTTTCATCCGGGCCTGGATAATTGCCTCGACCTTTTACACGATATTTGATGTCACTTTGCGTTTGTGCCATCTCTATCCTGGCGGCACCAACTTCATTATGGTCATGGGAATATTTATTAACATTGCGATGAATAACCTCATCCTTGACACCCTTTTTGGGGAAGAATAAATCCATTTACTTTTGGCGGACGCGTGTCGTCTGCCCTTGCACTAAGGTGATAGCCATGAATAATCATGTTACCGGCAGTTCTGATTTCCCCACCATTGAGGAGATCAAATATGCGAGTATAGCCGAGAGGAAAATCAACTGTGTGGTATACACCGGCGCGATACCTCTGATATTCCTTGTTAACCCCAAAGGAATTGATTTGCGCGCCATACCGATAGCCTCTGGTTATGGCATGATTTTCTTTCGCCCCGGCGCTGAGGAGGAGGCGCAAAAAATTAGCAATATCTTCGACGACTTCGACCGCAATTACGTGAGCTTTCTGGCGGCAGGCTGGCGCGGGGTTGATGAGAAGACTTCCAGTGAAAAAGCGGTCGGTACGATCAGTCCGCAAAAATGTACCGGCTATTCTGTCCCCACGGGAATCGATCCGCATGAAGGCATTGAGTACGCACTGATGCAGAAGAAACTGAAGAGCGTGGCATACTTTGAGTACTTCGTTCCTGTCGAATTCATCACAAACCCGTTAGGTCTGGAGATGAAACATGTTGATTACAAAGACGGACTGGGCCGAATTTATTATTTGCCCGGCTTTGAAATCAGCGCCACAGAACTCAAATATGAACTCAGTAAGGATGCAGACCCTTTCAATGAGCATCGCATCAGACTGGTCGGCCGCCTGCTGGGCTACCAGCATACTGACATTGAGCAATTTCTGGCATTCGTGCGTGCAAGAGCAAACTTTTACTCCTGACAATGCGCCACATTAAGCGCAAGAGCTCCCGTTTGTCCCAGTCGTAAAGATAAGAAGGCATGAATTATGGGAATGAAAGTTTCCATAATGCATGTCCCTCGAAGAGGCTTATTTGTGCTTACAGGGGCTGAAGATATATTTTAAAAATCTTAAATAGATATAACGGCTTGATTTGCTTCTATATGCTCAAATTGCTAAATCAAGGGGCAAATCAGAAATATCTTTGAGCCTCTTCCCATCGACCATGACTGCCAACATATCTGCGGCGTCATGCAAACCTAGAAGCTCAACAGCTTTTTGAAGTTCATAAAGAGCGAAGTGGTAGACACAATCTATATCACCAGTACCCAAGGCAATAGAGGCGAGCCTGCTTGGGGTCGGTTCTGCGGTCACTACCATGATATGTGGAAGAGTGCCCTTCCTGTTTCTCATCAGATTGAGCGCTTCAGAGCGCGCGTTCTGTGCGCGATCGCTTCTTATTGTCCATTTACATGAAATGCTTGCATGTAATAACGGTTTACCGCCATTTGAATTGCGAAGGCCTGACATCAGAGTCACTGAATTATCTACGATAAGTTCAGGCTTGTTGATGACACTATCATGCTCAGGCTCACGAGCAACAACGATATCAGGTGTAATTGTATAGTCGCTTCCCAACGCAGCGGCAAGTTGAGCATCACTTCGGGCAGCTTTATCTAAAGCTATAAGATGGGCATATTGCTCATATTTCGCTATTTCCAGGCGATTACGTCCGGATACTTGCTGTACCTTCCATTTGCCTGGACGCAGGTGGCCAAGTTTCAGGAAGGTTTTTTCAACAAACTGCGCGCAAATGCTTTCGAACTGATTACCTGAGGTTTGACCAGCAATCCTTTCACCAATGGTCTCAGCCCGTAGTAGCCTTGCAATTTCACGCGCTATCGCCTTACTGGTGTTGTTGTTACCGTCGGCATTGCTTACTACACCTGCTGCATTAGTGGTCAATGTAGCCAGGAGCAGTTCTGCATGAAATTCTCTGCGAGCTTCAGCGAAAGCTGCAGCACTTTCTGCGTTGAGTTCGTCCATAAACGTTTACCTTCTTAAGCAGCGCTTTTTTTCTTGGCGGATGACTCATTTTCTTTCTTTACGCGCATCACATCAAGAACGTATTCCGCAATTTTCTTAGCAAAAAGTGGAGGAACAGCATTCCCAATCTGGCGTGCCACTTCAGTTTTCGAGCCTAAAAACACAAAATCATCAGGGAAAGACATTAACCTTGCTGCTTCACGGTGCGTAATGGGACGATGCTGGTCAGGATGTAGATAACGCCCTTTTTCGGGCTTGAAGAATTCTGTACGTATAGTCACAGAGGGTCTTTCCCACCAGAGACGCCCGAACAAATCAGTTCCACCTGATGTTTTTTTAACCCAGCAGGCAGGAGTCAAATCGGGACGGTTTTTCTGCAGATCGAAACGATTGCCACCAGGCGGGACAGCCTGATAACGCTCTTTAGAGATCTCGGTAGGATTGCGGCCAAAATGAAGATTTAGTGGCGGCATTTCGTCACGAATTTCAGTTCCAACTGGCTCGGGGAGATCACCAATTGCCTCTCGGGTAGAAATCCACTGAGGAAGCACCCCAGCTTTCTCAGGTGCTTGATGGGTAGGTACTGGCGGGAAGGCCGGAATGTTATCCAAGTCGAACATTACTCGTTTGATGCCCACAACTATGATTCTTTTCCTGGTTTGAGGCACACCATAATCAGCGGTGTTAAGCACTTGCGGATTCAGAAGTATGAATCCCATTGACTCAGCTCTGGAAGTAATATCTGCAAACTCATCGCTTTTAAGGAGGCCTGGAACATTCTCCATTACAAACATACTAGCGCCGGAGAGTTGAATGATGTCCATGTAGGGTTCCCAGAGGGCTCGGCGGTGATCCCCTTTCCTGTTTTTGTTGAGGAGGCTGAATCCCTGGCATGGTGGTCCTCCGATCACGATATCGGCAAACGGAACCTCATAAAAAGCATTCCATTCCTCAATATTGGCTTTAATGCCATGTGAGTTGAAGTTTGCGTTATAAGTCTTGATGGCAGCAGCATCATTATCTATGGCGAGAATGCTTTCGAAATGCTCTGACATCTCCCCATGACAAAAACCGGCAGATAACCCTCCTGCACCACAAAATAAATCTATAATCTTATATTTTATTGACATTTTTTAACCGTTCTCATAACCATGAACTAACTTATCACAAATCAAGATTTTTTTGAATAGACTTTATTAATCAATACTTGAGCGCAAATAGATGCAAAAATCATTTGTAGTTTGCATGCCACAAAAAAAACAACTTGCAATAAAACCATATTAGAAGGTTAAAAAATTACAAATCAAAGCCCCTAACCAATAAATACCAATTCAAATTAACCACACAAATACACCCGACACCATCAAGACAAAATGATATAATATTCATTCATTCTTCAGTCAGCAGTACCTTAAGTAAATCTTCAGCAAGTCAATTAAGGAGTTACATTTGAAAAAGAGCTGTTCTTTTAAAAACAACTCTTGGTATAACAATCCGAGCCAAGCATTCAAACAAGACGTGGTAAATCGCTAATTTCTATCTGCATCATTGAATTGCTTTAAGAAACCGGGAAACCATTCAACAAAATGTTTCGCAGACTTATAATTATCATAGATTTCTTCGGCAGTCTGATCTAGTGAAAAGCTTGCGAAATTTTGATGAACCAACCTATTTCTATTAGTACCTATATCAAGAAATGCTCTTATTGAATCTGATATATACTCATTCTCCTTAACAAATTTTTGCGCATATGTCGAAAATTCATCCCCAAAAAGAGCAAAAAAAGAGTTGGCATTATTTGCCTTACCCCAATTAAACCATGTATGATATTTTCTCTCAATAACGTTACGCCTTATCATAAATGCAATAACATGTTTCTCATATGTGCAATCTACTACAAATTGATAAACGCACTCACTCAGCACGGTCTCAAAATAGCTTGCAGAAGATAATAAAAGAGATTTTCTAAAATTATCATTTACTAGGTTTTGGAACGATATTTCATTACTTTCATTGAGAAACCCTATTAAAGTCGAGAACTCGGCATGTAAAGTGTCAACAATAGTTTCACTCATAACAAGTCCCTCAGGCTTTATTCTTTACCAAAGATAGAGTCAGCTACTTCAAATCTTCTTTCAATATTACTCTTTTTGGCTGTACCTTCCGACGAAGCATCAACGAATGACTCATCGATTTTCAGCCTCTCAATTTTTTCATTATCAATTTTATAATCAACTAACGATTTCGATTCGAAATATGGCAGGCATACTGAACGAAAAACTGACTCAAAAAGAGCAATGTTAAATCTGTTACCACCTCTTGAGTAAAAAATCTTATCAGGTAATTCTGAACAGGCTTCTAAAAAGCTATAAAAAATCTCTTTAACGAAGTCGACACTACCTTTATCCGCTTTTTTCATTTTATTCGAAAACTGATTAAGGAACTTCGTCATCGAGGAACGATATGATTGAAAATCAATAAGCATAGCGATACAACGCAGAAGAATTTCGTTATCTTTCATGTTAATATCTAATGTTGGCAACCCCAAGATTGAACGCCATTCAGGCAATTTATTGATATCTTGTATTACCTCATAGAAATATGAATGATACATGCTAGTTCTAATTTCCTGCGGCTTAAGATTTGCACCACCACTATTTAGCCTATTAAATATTTCGTACATAGAGGAGTCATCACCCTCTGGAGTATTTTGTTTTATTATTATAATTCTTAATGGCCTAAGATCAAATTGCGTCTTATAGTCAGCTAAAGTTGCATAATTTTTCCCATGAAAAGGGTTCACACGATCAACCAAACCTGTGGGAAGAGACAGATTAAATCGCTGGAAGTAATCATCATTATAAAGTATATCTTCAGGTATACCGTTATTCGCCTCGAATATTTGCCTTAACTCTGCCCTCTTTTCTTTTTTTGGGAATCTTTGTTTAATAAAATAATAAACAGACATGAGGCGTTGCTGGCCATCTATAACAAGAAAGTTATTTCTCCCTTGCTCATAAATAAAAAGCTGGGGCACTGGCAAACCAAGAATCAAAGACTCAATCAGCTTTGAGGATTTTTTTATGTCCCAAACAAAATTTCTTTGAAAGCCTGGAATTTTGATAGAACCTGACTGAATGAAATTGAATAATGTCATAACATTGAAGTCATTAGGGGCAGAACTAATGTCATATTCATCGATTTGAAGCTCATCATCTTCATCGAAATCATCAAAGAACCAGTTTTTTTCTACATTTGACATTCAACACCTCTTTATTATCTAAAAAAAAGCCATTAGGTATTTAAGCAATATCGAATAGCACACAGATTAAATATTCATCCTAAATTACACTTATGATTTTTATACAACATTCCGAAATTAGAAGAAATGACAACCAATATAATCAGCTTCCCTAAATTTGGTCATCGGAATTAAGTCAGCCACCGGCTTTGAAAAGCCGGTGACTAACTATGCCATACAGAATAAAAAACTTCTATTACAAAGCAATATCTTCATTACTATTTAATGACAAAATTACTTTTCTAATACTTTCGCCAACTGCCTGAGCGACCGGTGGAGGAAAAGCATTGCCTACCTGACGATATGCATGAGTTTTTGACCCAACAAATGTCCACTCATCAGGGAACCCTTGAATTCGAGCGGCCATTCGTACGTTGAGCAGAGGCATACCTTCAAACCCCGGCTTAACAGTACCGTCCCGTAGCAGAACTCCCTGAAATTCCGGACCGGGAATTTCATCATCGTTGCCTACTCGATGAGCATAAATATTGATGGTTTGCCATTGTTTTTTTGCCCGGGTAGGCCCTAAATCAGGCCCACCATGTTTTTTTGACCCACCAACTAAAGTTGGCGCAACTGTATTAGCAAGAGTTTTCCATACATCTGCTCCTTGCCATCCCTTAGAAGACATCAAATCATGCAAAGCTTCACCTACAGTAAGTGGTTTTAAAACTGTAGGTGTTGGCCATTTAAACAGATCAAAGACTGACTCTTTAAAAGCTATAAGTATTGCTCTAGGTCGAAGTTGAGGCACTCCAAAATCACTAGCTTGTAATATTCGCCATTCAGACTTGTAACCCATTTCTTTAAGTTTTGATATGATGGATTCTCTGTAACTTGTAAACTTTTGATCAAGAAGTCCTGCTACATTTTCAATCATTACCGCTGTAGGCATAACATTTGAGACAATTTGCAATGCTGCAGGAAAAAGGTCTCTTTCATCGTCTTCACCCAGTTGAAGGCCAGCTTTGCTGAAAGGAGGACAAGGAACTCCACCAGCAACTAAGTCTATTTTTCCTGCATATTTATATGCTTCTTCTTCTGCGAATTTTTTTAGGTCTTCGTGTAAGACCGGTCCCCAGTTCAAGCCTAAAGCTTCATTATTATGTCTTAAAGTAGCACAAGCATACTTATCGATTTCGATAAGTACGCTATGTTCAAATCCTGCATTATGCAACCCTAAAGCTTGGCCACCTGCTCCGGCACACATTTCAATTGTACGCATTGTCACTTTACTCAAATCACAAATTACTGAATATAATAACAGTTGTTCAGTCAGAACTGAACGAATGAATAACACTGATTCAATAAGTTAACAAGCACATGATTTGATTATGATTTACCACTACTCACACTCCACCGTTTCGAGGTTTTCAGTTGTGATCCAACTATCATTGCATCACTTGATGATGCATACAAGACTCATCTTAAAGCTGTAGTTCTATCAGTCAAAATCGCCATACATATTATCATCAATCGTTAGTCGGTCCATGGGCCCTTGGCCAGTAAGCTCGCTGGCTTTGTAATGATTCAGTAACCCTCCTTTAACTCTCAGTCACGTGTTGGCACTCAGCATGATCAGGCGTGCATTATCCCACTCCGCATAGGTCTTTAATTATCATCAGAAGCTATCTGCTTATTAGTTGCACGCGCCTTTACCTATAGGTCCGGCGTATAGGCGAAATGCATTTTCAATTTTGTTTAGCGCGGGTGATGGCTAATGGCTACTGACCGATTATGTTATTTGTAACTGCCATAGCTGTTTGATAGTCATTATTTTCTTCATTTTTAACTCAAAGCCAAACTAGACATTTGATGTAAGTTCTAAAAATATTGACTTTCTTCAGACAACCTATTTATAAAGGGGGTTACTCATAAGGCCGGGAATCCAAAAGCAAAATTATTCACTGTGACTTATAAAACTTCAATCAGATGAAACTCTTCTGCAATTAGCTCCATATCGTTAGAAAAATTTCCTTCATTAGAAAAAAACCGCTTATGTTCTTTTTGCCAGTATTCCAGGCTTAAGTCTCCCTCTCCTTCCTTGCGGGCGAGTTCGACAGTAACATCACAAAAACGCACCAGTCGCATTGATATCAGCCGTGTGACGCAGACCGGAACGTTCTGACCATTAAGGATAATGGTATAGCTCCCAATCTTTGGCGCAGACTTTTCGTTCTGGTATGAGGTAAACGCTCCGCAGGAGACCGTTTTCATCCCGTTTTTAATCAGTGCTGCGAGCTCGCTCGCCAACGCCGGACTGTCACCCATTTGGCTAGCCTCAGCACCTGGATACTTAACTTTCAATTCTTCAACCGTAACCATTAAGGGTCCTTCCTGACCGTAGATGAATGCTAAATGGGTTTTACATGAACTGTTCGGACAGTATCAGCGATGCGTGCTCATTGAAAGTGGATTTGCTGCCCAATCATGCCGACATGTCACCTTTTTGCTTTGTAGCATTTGCTTTAAGCAGCGCCTTCATCTGCCCAATATGTGCAAGCGCAGTTTCGCTGTTTACGGGCACATGTAGCTTTTCAACCTGAGGGCGTGGCGGCGGGATGTATTCGCCTGCCAAAATCCGTTTGGCCATCTTATGGAGTTCGGTGCGGCATTTTCCACGCAACTCTGATTCGCTGAGACCTTTTAAGCGCATCTGGCTGTACAGGTTCGTCACCATCCAGTAGTGCGCATTAGCCTGCCATGGATAGACTTCCGGGGAGCGATACAAGCCGCGTCGTGCACTGTAGCGCATGACCATGTCATACAGCGCATTTTCATCCGGTAAGCCTGCAGCGCCACTTTCACCCTCTTTGCACCAGCTGATGAACTGTCCTGGGGATGGCCAGAACGGGGAACCGCTGGCACGCGCTCGTTTCATGCCAGCCGATATTTGCTGTCTGGATGTGATGCCGTTTTCGGCGAATGCTGCCACCCACTGACGCTTCGCTGCGGCTTCGTCACGAGGGGCTTTCAGCGTTGTGCTGATGGACGCAGGGAAGACCAGCTTAAGCGCGCTGAAGAGCATGTCCACCAGCTGCTCAATGGCTGAGCTAAAACCGCGATTGTCAGGCTGCGCGCTGCTCCCCTCCGTTCCTGGCACTTTGCTTTGCAGCAGATCATCGAAAACGGCTTCACGATGCGTCATATGAAATTATTCTCCCACTCGCTGAGATCGTTCCAGTGGGGCTGGTTTACAACGCCCGCCAATGGCTGGCCGCGCCAGGCGCCCTGTTTGTTCTGGTAGCTGAGTTTCTGGCTGGCTGTGATAAACCAGTTCCTGGGTTTTTCATGCGTGAACTCGATATCAAGTTTCCGCAGCTCGTAAACCAGATCCACGTTTGCATAGAGCTTCTGCCACGATGTGAAATCCGCGTGGTTGAGCTTCACGATGTTGCCTTCGAAGGCGTATCGCGATCGCGGTATAAATTCCGCATTCGTTGCGTCAGCAACGGGTGTTATGTATTTAGGTTCATTGACTGGTTCAAAAGAGTGACTGGTTATGGGGTCAGGAGCTGCCCCACCCCCCCGGGCAGCTCCTGACCCACCCCCGGTCATCTCCTGACCTACCCCCCGGGCATCTCCTGCCCCACCCCGGTCAGCATCTGACCCACCAGTTTCTTTCCGTTTTTCCCTGACTGAATTTCCCTTTGAAACGATTTCCACCGGTTTATCCAGGGTGATGTGAAACAGGTTAGACTGGTTTAACACACCATTTTTACGGAACTCCCGGCGAACCAGGCCCATATCTTCCAGCGCTTTGATATGGCTTTTAACCGTGGATCGGCCAATCTCACACTGATCAGCGATATGTTGATAGGAAGGCCAGCATTCACCTTTGTCATTTGCATTGTCTGCAAGCTTAATCAACACCAGTTTTCGGATGGGATTTCCGACTTTGATGCTCATCGCTTGAGCCATAAGTGTCATGCTCATAACAGCTCCGTTTCGAATGGTGTCTCGATGTTCACGATTAATCGCGTGAATAGAAAACCAGACTTTCTTTGGTTACAGGTTTACGAGGTACAAACTCTAAGGAAGCATTCTCTATCTTTTGGGCTTTCATAGGCGAAGCCCTTCGAAAGCCATACGCAAGCAGATCCAAATACCCCACTGTTGTGTTGGCTTTTTCGGCCAGTAAAGCCCATTCTTCTTTGCTGGCCTCTTTACGCCAGCGCAAAAGGTCGTTACTCATAACTTGTCCCTCCTGAGTAAATGAGCAACCAGACGTTATCAAATAGATAAATAACATGCAATGCGATTTATCATTATGAGCATTTATCATATGGATAAATCATGTGAGAATTCCGGGATGGAAAATAAAGAAATCAGAAAACTGAACCTGTCGCAGCTTCTTGAAGAGCATATGAAGCAGCCAGAAGCTACTAAAGCATCCTTTGCAGAGATGTGCGGTCTCAATCCCGCTCAACTCAGTCAGGTGCTAGGAAACGATGCTTTCAGAAAAATTGGCGACAGGCTTGCACGGCGAATAGAGACTGGCCTCGAGCTTCCAACAGGATGGCTGGACAGTCTTCATTCCAAAAGCGCTGAAGTGGATGAACTGGAGATTGCAGGCAGACCCGTGAATGGTTTTGTCAAAGTTGCTGGCGAAGCGTGGCTTGGCACTGATGGTTCTGTCGATATGATCGAGCAACCAGGTGGATGGTTATGCATCTGCAGTCAGGATAAAGAGGCTTTTGGTTTGAGGGTAAAAGGCGACAGTATGTGGCCGAGAATTCAATCGGGTGAGTTTGTCGTTATAGAGCCAAACACGCCTGTACAAGTCGGGGACGAGGTGTTTGTAAGAACCAAAGACGGCCGCAACATGATAAAAATATACAATAAAACCAGAGATGGCTCTTATCTCTTAACAAGCATCAATAATGAGCACCGCCCAATAACGCTAGATGCGAGTGAAATTGAGCAGGTGCAGTATGTTGCTGCCATTTTAAAGCACACGCGTTTTTTTGAGCATTTGGATCCATCCTGCTGACTTCCTGACCGTCCCGCCTAACTAATAGTTTCATTCCTAACCCGCACTGAGCGGGTTTTTTGTCAAAAAAACCAATGACTTCAAAATGATAAACATTACAATTCATATTTATCAATTTGATATTGACAGATATTTATCTTAGCGATAAGGTTGGTTCACTTTAGCTTTACAGCTTTAAGCTAAGTGATCTTTAACAACGAGCGGGAAGCTCTACGGCAGGTGCCGAGAACGCACCGAACATAAGGTTACTGAGTGCATTGTTGCGACTGTGCAGCCAGTAACTTAACGGGGGGATGTATGGCAAATATCAGCTATGGCAGATCTGTTAAACCTGTAATGAAAGACAACGCCAGAACACGCCGACATAGGCGTCGTATGGTTGAAGCCATTGAGTGCCGAAGGATTGAAATGATTCTGGCTGCAGAGCTGGGATGGGAACCACCAGCAAGGAATACGGAACTCAGCTGTGCTGAAAACAATTGCAGGCGAGCATTCACCGATCGCATCAGGAAGGCAGTGGAGACGGAAACGGAGTACCACAAACAGATCCTGGCCGGCGCTTCCAGGTACAACCTTGGTGAAGTTGACAGGGGCATATGCCTGTCAGGTGTGGCTTTTTACCGTGCCGGCCATCGCAGAGTCCGAAAGGATGCTACACACATTGTCAGATAAACAAAGTGCTGAAAAAGTTATTAATTAATTCCACATTTGCATAATCAGGGATTTTTTCCAGGCTTAACAGATAGTCCAAGACCAGGAGGAAATATGTCAGAGCAGTATAAAAAATGCATCGAAGCCTGTTATCTGTGTGCTGCGGCCTGTGATAACTGTGCGGCATCATGCCTGGAAGAAAAAAATCTGGAAATGATGCGTGAGTGCATCAGGATGGACATGCAATGTGCGAATACCTGTCGGCTCGCCGCGCAGTTTATGGCTCTTAAAAGTGAGTCAGCTAAACAGCTATGTCAGTTATGCGCTGAAATTTGCCAGAAATGCGGTGACGAGTGCGGTAAGCATCAGCATGACCATTGTCAGGCGTGCTCAAAAGCCTGCCACCACTGTGCTGAACAGTGCCGTCAGATGGCCGCTTAAAGGAAAACCGCTCACTTAATATAACCCGCTTCGGCGAGTTTTTAATGCGAGCAGCTGACGCCTGTTCTGTGCCATGTCAGAAGCATTTGCGTAGACATTCACAGATAAAAATCACAGGCACGTAAATAAAAATAACAGAGGACAGTAAAGGAGGCAGACGGAACATTATCGCAGCACAAAGCGGAGTGATTTTTTTAGTCAGTATTAGCTAACCCTGCCCCTTTCTCAGATTGAACCAGTAAACAGCTAAGACAGCCGCATACGCGGCTTTTTTTTCGTCCAGACCCGGAGAACACCATGCATAAAAACAAATCCTCTGAAGTACTGTCTCAGGAAGAGATGCAACGCCTCACCCTCACCCACATTCAGGCATATGTGAATGCCTGCCATTGCCAGACCCGCAGCGATGTGCTTCTGGCGCTGGAGCACTGGCAACATACCGGCGCTAATCTGGCTGAGTTTATCAGGACCACACGTATCATCGTGATAGATGATCAGGGTCACCATGAGTTCTGATGCGTCACCACGTTAACCCCGCCCGTCAGGGTAATCATTTGACCCGGAGGTCATCATGCAGAACCGTGAAGCAGCACAATACGTGACAGAGACCATGCTCGCCGTTTTTAACACTCTTACGACGTCAGTCCAGCAAATCAATGCCCTGGTGCAGGAAGGGAAAGTCAGTTCGGCGGAAGCAGACCTGTATCGTCAAAGCGTGATGGGCCCGCTGGATAAGATGCTGGTATCCACCTTAACCTCCGTTTTTGAACGCTATCCAGAGCTGCGTCCTGCCAGTTCCTGCGCAATCGCCCATGAAGGTAAGGGACAGCATGGCAGCTGAACACCTGAGCACAACGTTAAAGACCGCCCGCTGTGGCGGTTTTTTTATGCCTGAAGGAGGTTCTCTATGGTTATTCAGATCCGCACTGGCCGGTACACCTTCACCGCCAGCGTTTTGAACAGAAGCCGGCAGATTGTCAGTTTCGGGGAAGGCGTTGCCTGGGTGTTTGTGCAGAGGCTGGCCGCCGCCTGCGCCGCTGAGATGAGGTTTCCGTGATGTCCAAGCCTCATGTACCCGACAGGATATCCCGGCGCGCAAAACAGCAGCTCGAAAAGTGGCGTGCCGGACAGATCCATGCGAGACGCACTTACCGTGAAAAGTATCTGTCGCTGCGCGTTAACCCGCAATGGCGCCTGCTTTCACGCAACAACGGTCGGAGCTGGGAATTACTCAGCCACGCCGATTATGACAAACAAATCTGAACCGGCATTGTCATTCGTCAACCGGCTATACCGGCCAGAGAGGAAACGCATTATGGAACCGGACAAACTACACCATCATCTTGAAGAACATAAACGCTGGCTTGTAACTGCGGGCGCGGAAGGTAAACGGCTCAACCTGAGCGGTCAGTGCCTGGCAGGTGCCGATCTGACCCGGGCCAATCTAGAACATGCCCTCTTCTACGGGGCCGATTTCGAGCGCGCCCAACTGCGAATGGCAAACCTGCGATATGCAGCCCTGGACAGGTGCAATCTCTCCTTTGCCTCACTGTTTCACGCAAAGCTCAATCATGCGTCGATGAATCATGCAACGTTTCTGTCGACCGATCTGCGTGTGGCTGACCTGCGGGATGCCCGTCTGAACGGGACCGATCTGCGCGGCGTGATAACGCTGACCACGAGGTTGCCGGAGAAAACCTGGTTAATCCTGGGCGAGACCTACGACATCCAGATCACCCACGGTGACTGGGTAAAAGCAGGCTGCCAGATGCATACGCCAGCGCAATGGCGCGCATTCAGCCGCGGGGACATCCTTAAAATGGATGGGGAACGTGCGCTCAGCTTTTACCCGCGCTTGCTGGATATTCTCGATTGTTATCTCGGTGTGGGTGAACGGCCTGACTGGGTCTGCCAGCCGTGACTGACAGCTTTTCGGTATTTTTATTCATCCAGAGGAATGACAGCCATGAAGATTCAATACAGCGCGACGCCCACGCACGCCACGCTCCTGATCAAAACCAGTGTTTTTCGGGCGTGGTTGCATGATCGCGTGATAAGGGCAGCACTGATGGCCGCGCCGGATGCCCGCGTCACCCACACGGGCACGTTTGTGATTCATACGCGCATCTCCGGCGATCCGGCACAAATTCTCAACGCGACCCGCGCTGCCCGTCGTGAAGAAGAAGGATAACGGCGGGCTCAGATACCGGCTTTTCCCGAAGTCTTAACGCCTGCGTCACCCCTGCCTCTTCTTTTTACTGCCGGACGTATCGACACCCATTACCGTTAACTGACTGTTCAAAGGAACATTTCCCATGATGCATCAACACATCAGGGGCGATGCCGCTTTTGCTCGCCCTTTTGACGCCATACGCGATATTGAGTTTGACCGTAAGAACATTCTGACCAGCGCAAGCTTTTCCTCTTCCGCGCCCCCCGCATTGCCTCCCCTGCCCCCTCTGCCGGCGCTGAAGAAAGGGCTGAAACATGTTGTGCGTATTTGGGTGCAGGAGGGCAAACCATGATGCCGTTTGTCCAGCTGGAACATCGCCGACATGAACTCAGCGAGGAAGAGCAGCAAATTATTAAAAAAGAGCAGTGGATTGATGATGAAACTGCACGCCTGCTGCAGCGCTTTCCTCCTTACCTTTCCGGCTTTCGTCACTGGCGGCAGGACGCCGAAGTGAAGGCGTGCTGTGAACAGGCCGATGCGGAGGAGGCGTATCAGTATTTCATCTGGCAACTGGCTTATGGCCAGGCGCAGCGCAATTACCCGCCTCTCAGCGCTGTTGAACGCATCCACCAGCCGGGCCTGTCGGCCGGGCGTCTCATCCGGCTTAACAGGCCAGTTGCCGCCAGCCCATTAAGGGGGACACCATGAATAAAGACACTTCCCGGCAGAAGCCCGCGCCTTATGTATGGCTGGCCAGTATTGCTGCAGAAGCTGAGAACGCCGGCGCTTACGGATTTGCCGCAGCGGCATGGACGGCGGCTGCCGGACTGGCACGACGTGACGCTAATCGCCGGTGGGCAAATGAACGCTCAGCGCTCTGCAATAACGCGCTGATGCGTGACTGGGGGCGCATTGATAGCCAGGCGGAGGAAAGACATGACGTGGTTTCCTGATCCCCTTTGTGAGCAGCCAGCTGTCGCTGACGGGAGCTTTCTGACCATCACCCTGCTTATTGCGTCAGGGCTTTTATTTCAGATTTGCATCACCGTTTTCGCGTTTTATCCGGCACTGACCCACCGTGCCGACGATGTAACGCCAGGGAGAGGTGATGGCATCTGCAAAGAGGAGGAATTCCATTGAAAAGCGATCATGAACGGAGGTTTAAATCGATGCGCCAGTTAGGGTACATCTACATGGTCGCGCTAGCGATCGGGGCCGGTCTGATGACCGGTCTGGTCAGTGTGGCAGTGGCCTCATCCGTAATGGCCATGCTCATCAGCCGCTGAAGCCGGTGCCCGGTTTTAATGCCGGGCACCGTTTCTGACGGCCCCTGTATCCGGCAGTCCTGCTCCGGGGGATCGTGAACAGACCGGCAGACTTAATACCAGGAGAAAAATGATGGAACTTCGTGACGATTCACTGATTGACATGAAATTTATGATGCAGGATTCTGGCTTTACCGACCGCTACTTCTACAAGCAAATCGAGAAAGGCAGACTGCCACCGCCCCGTAAGTATGGTCGGGTGTCCCGGTGGGAATACCAGGAATATCGGCGCTGGAAGGCGTCATTTTCGCGAAAATCAGACGCCTGAACGTACACCTGTTTCATTGTGGGCATAATTGCGGGCACAGCCCATTTTCTGAACTCGAAAACCGCTTACATATCATATAACTGTCCAGCAGAAATGATGTCTGCAGGGGACACCATCTTTTATTTCATATCATCCTGCCGCATCTAAAAAGCCTTGCATTTCAAGAAGATAATCATTTTTCGTTATCATATTTTGCCTGCTAACGTCTAATAGAATCCTTACGCGGATATGTATAGTTTTGCGTAAAACCCGGTTCGTTCTTTTTTCTATTCACATATGTTGCCATCGATACCCAAACCCAGACTACGCGTACTAAAGCTATGCCCCTTCAATAATGGCGCATGCTTATCACTGCTAATAGAACCCAATGACCTAAGGGCTGGCGATTCAGAAATGGCTTATCAAGCGAACAGCCACTTGAATGATTGACCGTCCTGTAAAAAATTGAGGACAGTGTTACGTTAGAGCAAGATCCGCCGCCAATGCGATGGAGTTTTTAACTTTTCTGGGGTAACGGGCAGAGCTAAATATAATTTTGCGCCCGATATAGCTATCACATTAAACAGGCCCCATCAGAACTACTTTTTTCCTGACACAGACAGAGATTCCAGCTTTCGTTGAAGCGCTTAAAGGGTATCAGGGAAGCTCACTGACTAAATACGCTACACAGTTACTTATGCTTACTGGTGTTCGCAGCGTTGAATTTAGTAAGGTTTCGTGGTGTGAGTTTGATTTGGTTAACGATCTGTGGGAAATCGCGAAATGGCGAATGAATAAGCACAACTCTCATTTGGTACTGCTTTCGTCTCAGGCAGTATAGCATTTGAATGAATTGAAGGAGTTACCAGGCAAATACGAACATGTTTTTATGGCATGAACTACGTTAGAGAGCCAATGAGTGATGCCAGTATCAATAAAATGATAAAGAGGTTTGACTATCATGGATGGCTAACGGGGAACAATTTGCATCATATAATGAACACGATTTTGAAAGCACTTAGAATGAAATGCAACTTGCGTATATTAATAAGAATCCCGCAAGGTGAGTTTATAATGATGCGCAATAATTGAAGGCTAAAAATATTTCATTGGAGTACATATGTAATAATTAACAGCCCTAATTAAAGGGCTAATTTTAATTTTTAACGGATTGATTGCAATATGGATGAGTAAGTTGACAGTTGCTTCCACTTCCAATACCACCTTCCCTAACTCTTACTATATGGTCGTAAGAAACAGATTTTGCCGAATCCAAGTAACCATTACAAATAGAACATCTAATTGCAGATGAGAGAGCCGCATTGATAAAGACCTTACTCTTTTGGTCATCTGAAAATTTCTTATTAGCAGTATTGAAGTCACCTGCCACAATTTTACCCTGCAATCCAGCAATCTTAATTAACTCTGATTCTGTAATATCTTCTTCATCATGCAGTTTCTTAATTAGATTATCTAAAAAATCTTTATATTTAACATCCCTTACCTTCGAACTATTCTTTTGTATAATCATCGAAATTAGTTCTTTGTCCTTCACTAAAACGTGCTCTAACTTAGACCTTACTGATGTGAATTTTTTAAAGAAATCTTTATCATTACACTTTATTTTATCA
Source organism: Pantoea sp. SGAir0184 (assembly GCF_043544755.1). NCBI lineage: Bacteria > Pseudomonadati > Pseudomonadota > Gammaproteobacteria > Enterobacterales > Erwiniaceae > Pantoea > Pantoea sp. SGAir0184. The sequence goes on along the minus strand of NZ_CP028050.1, from coordinate 1,358,698 downwards.
GCAATTAATGAAGCAGTCCCTAGAAACATTGGGCTAGTATGCCTACCTGTTGGACCATAAAAATATACAGCCGGATGTAGACCTAAACTACCATTTCCATTCCCTGTTATTCTATCGGCCAAATCTATTGCAAGTTTAAGAGATTGTACCGTTTTATCACCAGCATTATCATCAGATTGTTTGTCTAATGATTTAGGATTACCGTGAACATCACGATTGGCGATTAAGATAAAATCTATTAATAGTTGTATGGCTACTCTGACACCTCTAGCTCCGCCTAATGGCAGGTCTAAAGTTTTAACAGGCGTGTTAAGATCCGGGTCGAAAAGTATTGAATGCAACTTGTAAGCTTCGTTTTCAATTTTATCAGAATACTCTTTACTGAAAGCGGACCAATAACGATGCCCTTTACCTGCTCGAATAACCGCTCGTGCTGAGATAGAAGTAGGTTTATGCCTATTTTTTAATAATAACTCTTCTACTTCATCTAATGGCGTCCCTTGCATGTTTATATTAAAGAATGAACTCTCAGCCTTGTCTGCATTTCCTTTAACCCATTGTATAGTTAGACCACGAGTTAAAATATTTGTGATTTTATTTCGCTCTGCTGGCGAGATTTCCTCATCAGAAAGTCTCTGCTTAAAATGCGCCCAACTCCCTACCTTTTCATTAATGAGACGCCTAGTTTTTTCAGCAATGTTTTTTTGCTCTTTTGATATTTCGTTTCCAAAATATTTAATTGACAAAGGGCCATCACCATAATCGTCCTCAATCCAGGCTTTAAGGACACTCAACCTATGTCCGCCATCAATTACAAATATATATGAGCTTTTCCATAAGATAACAGCTGGAATAAGGTCACCTGTCACATAACTTTCTAGCATTGATACCACTTGATTTGGTGACCAGTGGTTAGTCTCTCTTTGGAAGTCAGGCTTTCTTAGAATAGCAGTAAAATCATTTAAATCTCTAACCGAAATGCTATTTATGGTATCAAAAGTTGTTTCATCTTCAGTTTCCGTTGCAAAATCCGCACGCTTAATCATCGCATCTAAATTAACCAATATTGCTCTACTTGCCATAACCTCTCCATGCTAATAAGAAAAACTTGTTGAAAGATAGTAACTGATTAACAAAACTCTCAATGAGTTGTAGCTAGTGAGAATAACTTAAGCATAACTGACAAAAACGGTTTTACACACTCCCTCCGGTTTACTAATCAAGAAATTATTTCAGTTTCACCTTTCTTCAATTCACTATCTCCACCCGAGCCTCCAGTGGATTTACGGCGCAGGTTGCGGATTAAGAAGTCGCTGTGCGGGTCTACGCTTGGATCATTTGACCGGTAGCTCTGCAACCTCAATGCTGTTTTTCATCTGCCACAAGGTCTAAATCTGCGATCGCAGGTGCTGTTCGAGCTGGCGGATAAGCTGTTGCCGCTGGGGCGCACTGGCTGGTAGCGAGTGAATTTGCCGCAATTGTTCCTCGATGGGCTCAGCCTGCTGAAAACGGGTCATCATGCCAAATACTGAGGACTTCAGTTCACTCACTGTGATGTATTTGCCTTTTTGCTCATCCAGTCCATTCAGCCGCTCGCTTAACTGTGCCAGCTTCATCATCCCCTGATGCCAGGCCGCAAGGTTTTGCGCTGGCAACGTGCTGGCCTCAAGCTGATACTGCCACCGCGCAGATAACGAACCCGTCTGTTCGGGCCACAGCGCCTGCGCCTGCTCCACCAGCTGCTGGCCATACGCAATATTCCAGTCGGGCGCGAGTTGTTCCAGACGAGATAACTGCTGCTGCGTGTCGGCGATCAAGGCTGATGGTATGGACGTCCGCTGCCGCAGCACATCCTGCTGCTGTGACGTGAGTGTGGCGGGCACAGGAGCCAGCGATGCCACGAGCTGAGCCTGCAGTGGATCGGGCCGGTGCAGATATTGCCAGCCGCCCACCGCGACTACGCTGATAAGCAGCATGGTAAACATCCCAGCACTGAAAAATTGCCAATGATTACCGCGGGCCGTTGCCGCTGTCTGCACCTTAATCTTTGGCTGATGTTGCTGCTGCGCGACATACACCCATCTGGCGCTATGCGAAGTTTTCGTTTCATGCGGGTGTGCAGATATCGCCCCGCTATCTATCGTGGTACCGGGCAAGATGTCGCTGGTCGCACCGTCACGGCTTTCCAGCCTGGCGGCACTGTTGTGCATCAGAGCACGCAATGTATCAAGCTGGCTAAGATGTTTAAGCTCCAGCCGCTGTAACACGGTCCCCAGGCGGGTAAGCAGTTGTTCAGCACGATAAAGCTGACTCAGATCGTCATAATTCAGGGAAAGGGGGCGCATCTGCTGCTGCACGCGCTGGCTCAGGCTGGTGAGAATATCCATGCGCGCGTGAATCGGTTGCGGCCACAGCGCCCCCCACTGATGGCTCACCAACGCTTCCACTAGCGCCAGACCTTCATTCAATCCGACCAAACCAGCCAGCTGCAGGCGGGCAAGCGTGTACCAGGCCGCGGTCTGCAACTCCACTCCATTTTGTTCGAACAGAGAAAGGCAGCGTTGTTCAACGTAAAGCCAGTCTATATCCGGCCGTGCCGGATGGGTCAATTTGCTCAGCTCTTCACGCAGAGCAGCATAATCCGGCAGCTTACGCGGGTCGCTGCCGGTTTTAATCCGACGGGCAAGCATGTCATTCATGACTTATTGTCTCTGTGAGGTATGTACAGCGTGGGAGGATAATTAATTATGCAGTTTGGTTTTCTGCCTGTTCTGAGCGATGAACGATGCAAATATTTCTTTACCGCCCCCCTTCCCGCCTTAATTAATATTGATTACCGGTGCAAATAGGTAAATTCGTATAGCCGGGTTTGCTGGCCATATAAAGCGGGGCGCAGGTTGGTTTTCGTGGTAGCAAATCGTTCTGATCCTGAGCCACTGGCTGTGGCTGTTTCTTTGATGTGGCGATCTTTTTGGTCTGCGTTTTTCCGCTGTTAAGCGGTGATTTTGCCTGCTGCGTGCTTTCTGACGAATCATACCTGGAGCAAATTTTCTTCGACTGGCTCAGGCTTCCGTCATTACAGACAAAACGTCCATCTGAGGTACAGTGTGCAATACCACCCTTTGCACCAGAACAGGGTTTTCTGCCTCTGGCTGCTTCAGCCTGCAGAGTCACTAATAAGCTAAAAACCAACAGTGGTATCAATTTTTTCATATTCAAATCCATGTGTTATTTTATTATTCAGCCTCGTTCGTAATAATGCCGCTTAGATTTGCGCTTTACCATCAAGATATTGCTGCTGCCTGAGATGCCGCAACAGAACGCGCCCCTCCGGCATAAACTCAGTGCCGTACCGCAACAGACCGAATCCCTTCAGTTCCGCATCAATCGCGTAGCGCAGTTCGCCGGGCTGCGCCTGCTCCAGCAGCACCACTCTGATGCTCTTCAGGCGTGGCTCATACCTGAGCAGAACAGCAGATAGGGTGCCAATCAGCTCATGGGCAGTACCCGGCATGCCCTGCAGGATTTTGGTCATATCGGGCAGACCATAGTCCGGCAGATGCGCCAGCGTGCCGGCGCGGCAGTTGAGGATGCGCTGCATGTTATCGAGCACGGACAAAATCACCTGATTCTGTTCGCTGACCTGATGCAGGTCGAGGCCGCCGGTGAAGTTGCCGGTGAGCATTTCATACAGCGAAGGTGTGTTATGTCCCTGGGGCATCAGTCGTCCTTGAGCGGTTGTAGCGTCAAATGGTTGTTACCGGCTTCCAGAATGCGCGGCTTATCCGGGTCAAGGTCTTCACGCCCTATCACCAGCTTCCAGGTGTTGTTAACTCTATCCGGATGGCGGAACAGCCCTGCCACGGCGACAAACTGCGCATCTTCTTCCATTGGCATATCGAGGTTCGCATCACCGCCAGGTTTTACCACTACATCCCGGGTTGCCAGCAGATCGGCTTTCAGGATCGTGTCGCCATCCCGGAGTAGCTGCTGATAGACCGTTTTGTCGAAGGTTTTACGGTCTTTCAGCTGCCAGACCCGAATAACCACCGGCTCAGACAGCGAATTACTTTCACGGGAATCGGTGTTCAGCGCCTCACGGGCGGTGAAATCCAGGTGCAGCACCTTAATCTTTTTGTAAAACACGGCGTTAAATGCCGATTTGGTGCCATCGGTGATACCCTGCGTCACCCCACAGCCCGTCAGGCTGAATGCCAGTAGCGCAGGTAGCCAGCATGCGGATTTAATCAAACTTGTACGTAACACGTCGGTTTCCTTGTTGTGATGATGCAGGCTCCAGCCCGGCGTAATAACCCAGTTCCGTGGTAAAGGTCTGCGGAAAATCCTCCGGGAGATATTCGTCTTGCGCGCCCAGAACGCCATTCATCCCCAGCCAGAATGGGCCTTCACCGAGCGGCGGCGCGACCAGCAGGCGGGTTCGGGTGGTCAGGGTGATTTTTGCTTTAAAGCGCCAGCCGAGATACACCCGCAGCATCACCAGAAAGTCCTGATACAGCAGGCCGTCCGGTTTCCAGCCCTGTGATTCCTGCTCGTTATCGGTGAACAGAGCAATCAGCAACTGGCTGTTGGCATCCATCGCATCTTCGCCCAGCGGTGTATTGCCATCCAGCAGAAAATCGTCATCGCCGTAAAAGCCCAGCGGCTGGCTGACTGCCACTGGTCGCAGGCAATACGGGCTCACCTGCACCGTCGTGTCGGGTGCCAGCAGGCTCACCAGGGCCTGCATCCCCTCCTGGGTTTTACCTGGCTGCTGCAGCACACCCAGCAGCGCCAGAAATCGGGACACCGGGGTGGCGATGTGCTCTGCGGTGCCCGGTATCCCAAGTCCCACCAGACCCAGCAGTGACTGCGAGATAGTATCAGTACCGCCGGGCTCAAATGTGGCCGGGTAGGAGTATTTACGCCAGATACGGTAAAACTGCGTCAGGATACGGTGGCTGAAGATATCCAGAAAACCCTGCAGCGCTTCGTGACCTTCGCGACGCTGAGTGATGTCGTCGAGATAGGCGGTCGGCAAGGGGGAATCAACCCCGTACATCCCCATAAAGGTCGTGCGGATGAGCGGTGGCTTGCTGTCATCCTCCTCGTCATATTCGACAGCCTTTATTTCGCTGGCCGGAAATCCCATCCCCGGATGTGGCGCAAACCGCACCGGGTCATCCGCCGGGTGGCTGGTCGAACCCATCAGCGGCCTGCCAGGATTACGCTTCTCCAGCAGCTGGCATAAGCGGTAAAAGTTGATGCGGTGAAGGTCGGCTTCCAGCCGCGGGGTCAGCCGGGAATGCGGCGGTTGTGCTTCTCTTCCCATTCCAGGCGCTCTCCAGTCGGTTGCAGGATGATAATCAGGCGGTTGAACAGATAGATATCGGTATACAGCGCAAAGAAGCGGCTCAGCATCTCGCCGAACAGACAGATGTCGCCGCGCCCGGCAAAGCCGTGACTGTCCAGCGTCACCTCAATCTGCACACCGCGTACCAGATAGCCCTGCTCGAAACGCTCGGTTTCGCGGTGCTTAACGTCAATGATGGCTTCCAGCCGACGGCGGTTCATCTCACTGTCGGTCCATTCGTACAGCGCCAGCGTCCCGCGTAGCACGTCGGCATTGTCCATCATCGACAGGAATCCGCTGCCGAGATGGCTCAGCACGCGCCAGTGGAAACGGTCCTGCGCCGGTGGATAACAGGGTAGTGTCGGCGCACATAGGTTACGCACGGCGATACTGGCTGAGGTGGTTTTCATCACCGTATCAAGCACCGTGCTCTGCAGAGCTCGTCGTGGCAGCTGGCCGTTGGTGCCGGTGAGCGTCAGCGACAGGCTCTCGTCTTCCGGCACCGTGTGGTTATCAAACGCTTCACCGCCGAGGATAAGCCAGGTGTTATGCAGACCGGACGGACCGCGACGTACGCGCGTGTGGTAGTAATATTCGGGGGCCTGATGGCGCATCATGCCGCCTTTATGGCGAAAGCTCGAAAACGGCACATAGCTATGCTGGCTGGATGACATCACCGAATCCACCGCATAAATCTCGGTATGACCATCCTGCACGCGCATCGGGCGCAGCATGTATTCGGTCTGCAGGGAGTTGAGCGTCAGCGGGTCAGATTCCAGCGGGAACAGATTAATCACCGGCACACAGTTCAGGCGCAGATGCTTTTCGGTAAAGCTGAAGTCATGTTCCCAGCGCTCCGCCAGCACCACGTCGATTTCAAACCAGGGGAGTTCAGCCGGAAAGACCACGGTCTCCAGCCCACGCAGGCCCGTGAACATGAATTTCTCGCGGAAGGTGAAATACTCCAGCAACAGCTGATAGCCGCTGAAGCTGCTGCTGCCCTTCGGCCACAGGTCGTCGTTATCGCCAAAGCCCAGCGCGGTGAAATACCCGTTGAGCGGCCTTGTGTCGATGTCACCCGGCAGGCGCAGCCACAGGCGGTCGACATTCATGGTGAAGGCTTCATGCATGGCACAGGCCAGCGGCGCGTCGGCGTTGAAATACAGCGCAATACAGCTCAGATCGATGCGCGTCCAGTCAGCGAGGTCACTGCAGTGAAAACGCAGAGTAATAACCGAACGCCCGTCAGGGTCAGTCGACAGACGGGCATGTTCCAGCGACAACGGCTGAAGCGTCATCTCTCTGGTGGTGGTATACCGGCAGCGCGTGCCCTTCTCGCCGATCGGCCGCGAGTTCACCTCAAAACCTTTGACGATGCGCATCGGCTCTTTCATCTCGCGCCAGTCAGGGGTGAACTCGACCACCGACATTGACGGAATGGTACGCAGGTAATGTGGCCACAGCAGGCTGACCAGCCCTTCGGTCAGTTCAGGCAGGTCGTCGTCGAGCTTCTCGCGCAGCCGGCCCATCAGGAAGGCAAAGCCCTCGAACAGTCGCTCCACGTACGGGTCGCGCGCTCCTGCTTTATCGAGATTGAGCATTGCCGCCTGCTCGGGGTGAGCACGGGCAAACTCTTCACCTGCTTCCAGCAGGTAGCGCATTTCAGCGTCGTAGTAACGCAGGGTTAAATCATCCATAAAAACCTGAATATGTGTGTTTTAAAGGTATGCCTGGCGTTTTAACCGCAAAGCACTGCGCTGCTGGCCGGATCGAGCGCAATCAGACCCGCCAGAAGCTGGTCCATCTCTGGCTGTAACCGTGATTTATCAGTTTCACTGCGTGTAGCTTTCATGCGCAGCAGTCTGAGGCGGCGCGATTTCACTTCAAACAGCAATGCCGGTGTCCACTGCGTGAGGGTAATTGACTGTGCGGCACTGTCGAGCTCTCCCAGCAGATGCAGGGCCAGTTCATTTTTGCCCTTCTGCTCGGCCACGCGGGCCATCAGCAAACGCAGCAACCATCTGTCTTTTGTCGAGTCGGTGCCCGGGCGTGTCTGTAGCCAGTGAAGCGTGGCATCCAGACCGTCGGTGTCCGCTTTATCCAGCGCTTCCGGCTCAAGCGCCAGAATATCGTTGTCATCCGTGCTGGCGGCGCTGACCGGCTCATCCCGCCAGCCGGACATATCGTCCAGTACGTTCTGATTTATCCAGTTCAGCGTCACTTCATCGGCAAACGGCGTACCGTCATTAAAGGCCAGGGTTTCAAGCCCGGTAAGGCGACGCAGCAACCCTTTCAGGTCGGCTGCGATGATCCCGGCAAGCACCTCATGCCCCGATTTCATCAGCGCCTGGTGGATATACCATTGCAAATCCAGCCAGAGGTGATTAGCGCCACGCGAAAAGGCGCTGTCTGCCTGCTCCAGTATTTCGCCCCAGCTCTGCTGCAGATACAGACGTTTGAGCATGGCACGCTGGTCTGCGCGAGGCGGATCTATACGGGTTTTCCCTTGTGCATCCGGCGCAGGAATACTGTGCAACGTGTCATGACGCAGGCTTTTCATCAGCCGGTGTGCGGCAAGCCAGCCATCGGGTTGCTCACGCAGATATCCGGTCAGGGTGCGGGCCTGGGCCAGTAAATCCTGACCGGAGGTGATGCGGCTCAGCACTGGCGCATCTGGCTCCGTCACAGGCGTGGAGATCTGTGACGGAGCCTTATCACCTGCGTTCTGCGGTACCACGGCATCCACACCACCGGCCTTCATCAGGCGGGATTCCAGCGCGCTGTACAAGGCATTCAGCTCTGGCCGCGATGCTTCCGGCTCTGTATCCAGGCTGTCGCGCAACAGCAGCAGCGCACCGGCAGTGCGCAGTGCATGGTCGCGAATCACTTCCGGCCAGAGTGACAGGCTGTCCAGAACGCGGGAGCCTGCGAGCCACTCCAGCGCCGGTTTACGGCTCCGCTCGCGCTGAGGATGAAGCTGCGTGCCATAGCGCTGCAGCAATCCCGCCAGCAGCTCAAGTCCTTCGGCAAAACCGGCTTCGCCGTCCTGGTGCAGGCGCGCCCAGCAATAATAAGTTGCAATGCGGATATCTTTGGCCGCAGTGGTCAGCAGTTTTTCGGCAAGCGTACAAATCAACCCGGTATCAATGCCGGAGAGTTTATTGACCTCTTCGCGGATACGCTGAAAATCATCATCATAGCCCGGGTCTTCACCGGTCGGAGGGGTATCACTTAACGGCGCAAGCCAGGGCTGCCAGTTTTCCGTGCGTGCCTGGGCCTGCTGCCGCAGCTGAGTTTCGTCAGCCTGACAGGCGGTGACCAGATTCTGCAGTGTGCTCATTCCTCAACCTCATCCATGTCACTGTTTGCGATGTTAGCCATCAGCGCCTGCGCGGTGGCCGCGCTGTCGACACTGAATATCTGATCCGGCAGCGTGAAACCGCGCAGATCCAGCAACGCCAGCGGACCTTTCCCGAGTTGTGAGCGCAGCACCCACTGCAAAGTGCGACCGTCCGGGGCAGTAAAGCTCATCATCCACTGGCTGCGGTCAAGCTGCTGGCGTTTGCCCTGGTCCAGCCAGCGAATAAAGCCCCAGGTTCCGCTGTAATCCCCGAACAGACGCGCACCGGCGTTGACTGAGGTCCAGGTCAGCATCGTCCCCGGTTTGTAAGTGTCACCCGGCCAGCGGAAGCTCTGCCAGTCGGCCATCTGGTTGAAGTAATGCAGCTTTTGTCCATCAATAATCAACTGGGTTTCCACTACCTGCGGTACAGGACGCGCCTGCAGCTCAAAGCTGATGCCCTGGCTGCCATCGGTGAACAGAATGTCTGACAGCTGGCTCAGCTGATTAATCGCCCGCAGCAACGCCGGGTTAAAGCTCAGCCCCTGGCTGTTGACCTTATCCGGCACCCACTGGCTGCCCTCTTTGTGCAGCACTCCGTTGAGCTCTGTCGTCAGGAAGCGCTCGATACGCCCGCTGTCCTTACGCACAAATTCAGCCAGCATGGGTAAAGAGGCATCACTTTTGCTGGCGGCAAACGGGAAACGTCCGTCAAAGGCAGTTTGCCAGTTGGCGACAACCGAGCGGCTCCATTTATCATTCAGGCTCGCCGCCGACGGCTGAAGCACGGTCTCCCAGGCCTGAGTCAGAGGCTGCACAAACATCGTGCTGCCAAAACCACTCCACTCTTCGCCCAGGCTTGCCGAAATCAGACTGCCGTACTGCTGAGTGTCGGTCAGATCCACACTTTTGCCCTGGAACACGGTCTGCGCCAGAGTCTGCATCATTGCCTGCGGATCAGAGGCGCTGGCCACCTGCTGCAGGCGCAGGCGCACGCGGGTGATGCGGGTCAGATACGTCTGCAGGCTCAGTGACGTATCCGCCGACATAACGTTGCTGCCTTTGTTTTTACCTAAAAGCTGAAGCAGCGGGCCAAAGGTGTCATCCAGCGGGCCCTGCGGCCCTGATGCAGACTGGTCAATCGCTGGCTTGTCCTGTCCGCTTACGAGATCTTTAGCCGATTTGATAATGGAATCCGAAAAACTTTCGCTGTGCTGGCCGGTCTGCCCCTGCCAGGCAATGGTATTCATCAGGGCAATCAGTGGCGACTGGCGGACATCGCTCATCAGCGTCAGCTGGTCGGTAACGTCTGCGATGTTGTTCGCAGGATTAAGTCGCAGACTATTAAGGAAGCTCAGCCAGCTACCGGCAAAGTCGGTGAAGTAACGTTGCGTCAGGCGTGCTTGCAGGGCCTCCGGCGACAGATCTGAAGAGACCGCTTTCCGGCTGTCACTCAGCACCCAGTCAATTTCATCCCGGCGGGAGTTGGCGGCCTTTTCGATAGCCTGCTGAATACCGCCCTCCCACGCCTGACGGGTGAACATGCCCGGTACTACTTCATCAGTGGTGAACAGGCGGCGGGCATCAGTACCGCTGGTCATGTCTTCCAGCGACACATCGGCAAAGTTACGGCGCACCGATATGAGCATGTTTTCATACAGCGTGCTTTCGGCGTTACGCCGGCCAATTTGCTGCAACAGCACCTGGCGGCTCTGGCTCACCAGCTGCGCATCCGGGGTAATTTTCCACTGTGGTTGCCCGGGCAGTTCGTTGATGTAGAAAGCCCACAAATCCGGCGCCAGGCTTTGCCACAGACCGGTTGAAATGCCCTTTCGCGTCGGCTGCACAGCTTTCATGGTCTGGGCGTAATACGCGCCGTCGGCTTTATCCGGACGCGCCATCATCAGCCAGACCTTCAGCTGGTCATAGCCCAGCGTCGCCAGCTGAGCGCGCCGATCGCTGTTCGGTTCGGAATTCGCCAGCGCATTGAGTTTTTTAGTCAGCGCAGCACTGGCCGGATCGCGGATCAGGCGGTTGTTCGCCACGCCATACCAGGGCAGCAATGCCTCGAGCAGCTGCGGGTTATGGTCCAGGCCAAAGCGCTGATACCAGGGAGCGCCTTCCTGAATACGATGCTGCAGGCGGCCGGCATGATTACGCAGCGTATGCAGCGCCGTCAGCTGCTCATCCGATACCGCAGGATGCTCCACCAGGGCATGGGCCTGCTCAGCAACAGAAACGATCTGCTGACGGTTGACCGCGAACGACAGCAGCGTTCCCGCGCCCCAGATACCCATGATGGCCATCAGCGTCCAGGCAAGCGTCTGTTCCCACGCCATACCGACTCGGCGGCCACGAACACGGATACAGTCGTCCACGATACCCTGCCAGGTCTCCGGCAAAGTCAGCGCATGGCGTTGTGATTGTGGGATATATTTCTCAGCGTCGGCTGTTCCCTCTGTCGGATGAATAGAGTGACTGTCCGGCAGGCTGAACATCAGACCTCGCAGCGGAACGCGCTGCTGGGAGGCTGTCAGCCATGGCACCAGTTGCTGAGCCCAGCGGGCGATACCGCCGTGTTTGAGGTGCTGGCCCAGGCGCAGCAGGAAGTCGTGGCCGTTGTTCTCAGCGACCTGACTCACCCCCTGCGTCCGCAGGTCCGACAGCATCCGTTCAAGCTGACGACAAATATCGTCAGGCTCAGCACGCAGGGGAAAAGTCGCCCCTACCGTCTGTTCAGTGCGTTTTGCCTGCGACCAGGCGCTGTCGCACAGCTGCCACAAATAAACCGGAGCGGAATAGCGCAGCAGTTCGCTGATTTTTTCCAGACCGCGTAAATCGTTGTCACTGATTTGCGGAGTCAGATTAAACGACGGCGGCATGACGCGGACAATCCCGTCCAGCGGGCGCCCGCGGCGCAGTTTACGCAGCGCGGTGTATTTTTCCTTATCGGATTCAGCAGTCAGGCTGCCGCCGTAAATCAAGACCGTGCGGTTGCCTTCCAGCCACTGGCGGGCTTGCAGGTTGGGCACCAACTGAGCAATGGCGTTTTCATCGCCTGTGACTAACAGCAGGCGGACTTTACTTCGCCAGAAGAGGCTATAACGACGACGGAGATGGTTGCTGATGTCCGCCCTGAGCGGCAGACGGAGCGTTCTTTTATTTTTGACCGGTCTGGAAGAAGCCTCTCCCATCACTTTTTCCCGAATCATTAAATGAAAAGCGATAAACCCCAGCACCAGTACGCAGAGCGACACTCCCCAGACAACAAAACAGGCCGTCATGATTCGACGTATCACGTCCCATTCCGTGGAGAGATCTTCCCCCCAATACCACCACAGTAACCCACCTGCCAGCACAAGTAGCGTGACAGTAGCAACAAACAACACCGCCGTGGCAAACACCGAAAATTCAGCGGGTTTATTTTCCTTCACCATAAGGTTTAATAATTCCAAGAGCGAGAGTATGTAGAGGATCTTTGGCTATCCAGCCGCAGGGTTGTTGATAATTTTTTGCGTAAAGAGCCGCCAGAATCAGCACGATAAGCATTTCCATATCACCGGGGTTCCCCCAGTTGAGGTCCTGAACGTGATGGGTCACATTCCAGCCGCTTTGCGCCAGGGCGGGCAGCGCCGGCTGTGAGAACAGGATGCAGGTGTCATGCGGCGTTTCGAGGTCGCTTTGCTGCTCCGCTCGTTCGCAGACTGCGGTTAAAACCTCTTTCCCGGCGATATCGTAAACTTCCCCCCGGGTGAGACTGATCAGCCCTTTATGCGCGACCAGACACAGTGCAGCGGACTCACCGGCAGGCTGCGCAGAATTAAACGAGGCAGCTATTGAATGACACCCGGCGACCAGAATGGCCTCTGTTTCAGGGAGCGTTTGAGCCGTTGCGGCAAGTGCAGACAACGTCTCTTCGCCTTGCCATGTCTCCGGTTTTTCAGGAAGCGCCACGTCCGGAAATGAAACCTGCATCTGGCTACAGAATGCACGCCAGGCATCCAGAGAACCCTGCCAGTAGCAGTGCCATAAGCGTGGCAGAGAGGAATCTGCACGCTGCGTCCGCCATTGCAGCACCAGCATTTTTGCCAGCAAAGCCTCGCGTTCAGCCACCGTATCGACCAGCGTTCGACCGATACGCAGCGCTTTCCCGCTCGACTCATTTTTTATCTCAGGAACCCGATGCTCCCGCTTTAGCAGCCGCAACCAGTGTGGCGAATCGGTCCCGGCCGGGCCCAGCAGCACCATTTCACTAAGCGCGAAACGGTGCTGATGCCGCTGCCACCAGGCCTGCTGCTGCTGCTCAACCAGTTGTTGGTAATACCGGGCGTTATGGGCCGACGTCCGGTAATACAGCAGGCGTATTAACCAGAGCACGCCCATCAGAATCACCGCGCTTGTCATTCCTTTTATCACCAGTCCGGCACCGCTCCCGGCAGGATGAAGCAGCGCGCCGCCTCCCCCGCACAGCAACACCATCAGCGCCCCCGCTGACAGCCATCGCTTGCCGTCAGGGGCGCGCGCCACCCGGTAGGGTGGATACTCCGGGAATGGTCTCACAGCTCAATGCCGCAATCGGGAAAAGAGCTCACCAGCGTGCAGCCACAGGCACAACGATGACCATGCAGCGCCACCGGCTGTCCGTCCACTTCCGATAACGAACTGCCTTCACTGATGACCGTGATGCCATGTTTATTGCACTTCACTGCATCGCCTTTACAGGCGATCCCTTTCCCGAAGCACAGATAATGCCCGCCCAGCACTTTCCCACCGTACTCCCGCAGGGTATCGCCCTCGCGTATCACTGTTTTCATCCTTCATCCTTCCCTGAATCAGGCCGTTACGGTCGCCTTAAGATTTTCCGCCCAGCTGGACTCAATCATCGTTTTTGCCAGTGCCAGCCGCTGATCGCTGATGAGCTGCGTTTGCTGAGCCACCACTGTGCCTGGCTCCATCGTTGGCGCCTGCAGCTGTGCAGCGTTGGGCAGCATTGGCAGCGGTTTGCCGGAAAGCAGATCGATGGCCTGCGTTTCGAGGTAAACGGCACCCGCGGTACCGGCAAGCCCCGCGAGTTTGCCCTTCGCGCTTTTCTGTCTGATGATAACGGCCGCGCCTGCGGCAAGGGTCGCGACGCCCACCACCGCTCCGGCAATCATCAACGGCGTCATTGGCTTACTGCTGCAGCTGCCGAAATAGATCATCCGGTAAAGGAAATAGCTGCCCCAGGGTTCGCGGGAGCCGAAGGCGTTGTGCATAAACCACGCGCGGGAATCGTGGATCTGATCGTCAAACAGTGCCCGCACCAGCCCGCCTGGTTCAGTGGCGTTACTCGCTTCGCCGGCCGCCGGGAAAAGCATTTTTATACGATCGTCTCCGGCGGTTTTCATGCTGAGCCATTCGCCATACTCATTATCGTTATTCAGCAGGAAGATGGCGTTACTCATTGAATCAACCGCAGTAAAAATCCAGTTACCGGTACCCGACCGGGAGAGGCCGTGGTAATCCTCTCTGAACTCCTCTGCGGCCTGACGCAGCTGGGTTTGCCCCAGCGCGGCGTCGAAATCCTTTGGCCCCGGCGGGAGCATCAGGAAGCCATCTTCAGGTTTATGTTCGGCAATTATTTCCTTACGAGCATCGTCAACTTTTTTCTGTGCTTCTTTCCAGTCATCCTCAGACTGCTTTCTGACCAGCGGATCGCTGTCTTTATCCAGCCCATTTGCCGCCGAATCGACATAGAAGCGCTGGGTCTTGTAGGTTCCCCCGGCATAGCGGTTAATACGCCAGGCGGTGATCCAGCCCATCTGATCTTCAAGGGCTTTCTCCAGGCTGACCGGCGCGCGCGGTGGATCGTATATTGCGGCTTGTTCGGGGAGAATCGGGACTGTGGACGAACTCAGACCGAGGGTAAGCTCGCGCCAGGCGTTGAAACGATTGACTAAAGCAGTATCAATATCGAATTCTAAGACTCTATCGGCATCCATTACCCTCCAGCGCTGAGTTTTAAGATCCTCAGGTAAACTATCCTCTGGAACTTTTAGAGGGGCACCTGATTCAAAAGCAGCGGCGTACATTTCATTTAAAGCAATTTGTGACAACAGCAAACTATCGCCATCACCATTGGCCTTTCCCTGATCTCCCGGTGGATATCCCCCGCCTAAATCCGAGTGCATTCCCGGATAAACCACCTCCTGGCTGTTCGCCGGATACGTACCATCCGGACGGCGGATCGAATCCAGCGGGAAACACAGCCGCTGCTCGTGGGAAGAGACCAGATGGACACACTTTTTAATCAAGCCGCCGTAGATCTTCTCTGCCGGCAGTTCCTGGGTCTCGTCTGCCCAGCCCATATGCCCTTCCGCCACCGGGGCGATATGCGCCACGCCCACCGAGGCCACCGTGTCCAGCAGGCCCAGGAACTCCACACTGAGCGAAATTTTCAGATCGCCCACTGCCAGGCACTGCTCGGGTTTGTCTTTTCCCTCCTCAGGCTTTGGCAGCAGTTCGCTAAGCCAGCGGACAAAAGCTCGTGCTGCCGCTGTGCCGCGGGAAAAGCCGTACACGTACAGCTTGATTCCCAACAGCTTTGGCTTTCCGGGCTCGGTGGGTACCAGAGCCTTTTGCAGCTCTGGTGCCATATCTTTCAGCAGGCTATGGAAGGTCTCAAAACGGTTGGCAGCGCCGGTCAGCCCAAAGGACGCCATAGAGGTGGCCATTTTTTCCACCGCCTTCCAGCTTTCGTCGTCCGACAGCGTATCCAGGCCCATTGTCCGCTTCAGGGCATCGATAATCCGCAGCAGGCCCCAGTTGATTCTGTCTTCCCCGTGCGTCGCCGCCGCCAGCCCCATCATGCTGAAATCCAGGTCGTTCACCTCGGGGAAAGGTGTCCCGACGCCGGGAATATAATATTTGTAGTATTTGTCATCGCCGCTGCCGCTGGCATCCAGCAGCTCCGCTGTTTTATCTGCCAGCCCTCCGGCATAGCCCTGGCCGATAGTGGCGCGGAACAGGCGGGCAATATTAGTGGGGTGCTTTGGGTCAGCAATATATAAGTCGTGATTGAGGTTATTGCCGGTGCCGTCAAAAAACAGGCTGATGTGTAAAGTTTTACAGCAGGGAGGCTCCACGCGCCGCCTGGCGGCCAGGCACAGCTTCTGCCGCCAGGCCAGTTCATCGCTGTCCTGCAGCGCGCAGTTTGCACCAACCAGCGCAGACTTGGTGGGCAAACGCCCCTGAGCCGGAAACGCTGGCGGGAACCATGCCAAATCGGTAATTATTTTGGACATACTTTCGGCTCCGGCATTTGCAATGGCTCGTTGATTGGGTACCCCGGCCGGCCGGGGCTTACACAGCTGGTCGTCACTTTCACCTCATCACAGGGCAGAAAGTGCACCGTGATCCCGCAGGTTTTTTGCCCCGTATAATCCGGTACTGGTACCACCGCGCTGTGCTGCTTATTCTGGGCCTGCATATTTTTTTTCCATTTTTTGAACTTCTCTCTATCTGCAAAGCCGGGAAAACCCTTTGAGCCGCCCACCCCCGTTTCCCAGTCGACCTTCACCGTCATACCCGGTCGCCATTTCGCCGGCACGCCATAGCAGCACCCCCCGCCGCCGCCCTGATACGGACCAATAGCATCGATGCCAGACTGACCGTCGACGCTGAAATGGTTGATCGCCCATTTGGTGTGGTTGATGGCGACAATAATCCCACCGCCGCCGTTCCGGTTTTCCGCCTTTGCCACCGGCTGGCTACAGCCCGCCAGCAGCAGGGCACCCAGTACCACGAGGTAATGTCGTATTTTCATTTTGCATTCCTTTGATGAAGAAACGGATGACGTGCGTCTTGCTCAGCCATGACTTTTCGGGATGGCATGGCTGAGCATTACTGAAGAGGAATAAAAACCAGATCGTGATTAAGGTTATTGCCGGTTCTGTCGAAAAAAGGCTGATATGCACAGTCCTGCCGCCAGGTAAGCTCGTGGCTGTCCTGCAGCGCGCAGTTTGCGCCAACCAGCGCAGCCCTGGTGGGTAGACGCCCCTGAGCCGGAAATGCTGGCGGGAACCATGCCAGATCGGTAATTATTTTGGACATACTTTCGGCTCCGGCATCTTAAGGGGCTCGTTGATCGGGTAGCCCAGCCGGCCGGGGCTCACGCAGCTGGTGGTCACCTTCACCTCATCACAGGGCATAAAGTGCACCGTTATCCCGCAGGTTTTTTGCCCCGTATAATCCGGTACTGGTACCACCGCACTGTGCTGCTTATTCTGGGCTTTTATTTTTTGGGCCCAGGATAAAAATTTTTGTTCATCGGCATAACCCGGAAAATCCATTGAGTATCCCACTCCTGTTTCCCAGTCGATTTTGACCGTCATACCCGGCCGCCAATTCGCCGGCACGCCATAGCAGCACCCCCCGCCGCCGCCCTGATACGGACCAATAGCATCGATGCCAGACTGACCGTCGACGCTGAAATGGTTGATCGCCCATTTGGTGTGGTTGATGGCGACAATAATCCCACCGCCGCCGCTCCGGTTTTCCGCCTTTGCCACCGGCTGGCTACAGCCCGCCAGCAGCAGGGCACCCAGTACCACGAGATAATGTCGTATTTTCATTTTGCATTCCTTTGATGAATAAACGGATGGTGTCCGTCTTGCTCAGCCATGACTTTTCGGGATGGCATGGCTGAGCATTAATGAAGGGGAATAAAAGCCAGATGGTGATTAAGGTTATTGCCGGTGCCGTCGAAGAACAGGCTGATATGCACAGTCCTGCCACCAGGTAAGCTCGTGGCTGTCCTGCAGCGCGCAGTTTGCGCCCATCAGCGCAGCCCTGGTGGGTAAACGCCCTGAGCCGGAAACGCTGGCGGGAACCACGCCAGATCGGTGATTATTTTGGACATACTTTTGGCTCCGGCATCTTAAGGGGCTCTTTGATCGGATGTTCCGGATGGCCATAGTTGGCACAACTGGTCGTCACTTTCACCTCATCACAGGGCAGAAAATGCACCGTGATCCCGCAGATTTCCTGCCCCGTATAATCTGGAACTGGTACCACGATGCTGTGCTGACGATTCTGAGCCTTCATTTTTTTTTCCCAGGCAAGATACCTGGCGTCATCACCAAAGCCTGGAAACCCATCCATATCTCCTACTCCAGTTTCCCAGTCGATTTTGACCGTCATACCCGGCCGCCACTTCGCCGGTACGCCATAGCAGCAGCCACCGCCGCCGCCCTGGTACGGCCCGATAATGTCTATCCCCGACTGACCGTCGACGCTGAAATGGTTGATTGCCCATCTGGTGTGATTGATTGCCTCTATGGTTCCGCCGCCGCTCCGGTTTTCCGCCTTTGCCACCGGCTGGCTACAGCCCGCCAGCAGCAGGGCGCCCAGTACCACGAGGTAATGTTGTATTTTCATTTTGCATTCCTTTGATGAAGAAACTGATAACGTCCGTCTTACTCAGCCATGACTTTTCGGGATGGCATGGCTGAGCATTACTGAAGAGGAATAAAGGCCAGATCGTGATTAAGGTTATTGCCGCTGCCATCGAAGAACAGGCTGATATGCACAGTCCTGCCGCCAGGTAAGCTCGTAGCTGTCCTGCTGCGCGCAGTTTGCGCCAACCAGCGCAGCCTGAGTGGGTAAACGCCCCTGAGCCGGAAACGCCGGCGGGAACCACACCAGATCGGTGATTATTTTGGACATACTTTTGGCTCCGGCATCTTAAGGGGCTCTTTGATCGGATGTTCCGGATGGCCATAGTTGGCACAACTGGTCGTCACTTTCACCTCATCACAGGGCAGAAAATGCACCGTGATCCCGCAGATTTCCTGTCCCGTATAGTCCGGAACTGGTACCACCGCACTGTGCTGCTTATTCTGGGCCTTAATTTTATCTCGCCATTCTCTGTATTTTTTTGAATCAGCGAATCCTGGAAACCCTTTTGTTGATGCTTCGCCACTTTCCCAGTCCACCCTCACCGTCATACCCGGTCGCCATTTCGCCGGCACGCCATAGCAGCACCCCCCGCCGCCGCCCTGATACGGACCAATAGCATCGATGCCCGACTGACCGTCGACGCTGAAATGGTTGATCGCCAATTTGGTATGGTTGATGGCGACAATAATCCCACCGCCGCCGCTCCGGTTTTCCGCCTTTGCCACCGGCTGGCTACAGCCCGCCAGCAGCAGGGCACCCAGTACCATGAGGTAATGTCGTAATTTCATTTTACATTCCTTGTATGGCAGCCTCTCCGGAAGGCGAACTGCCTCATGAACCCACTTTCAGACTTCTGCTGAGGACCGTCCGATCAGGGTCTTAATCACCCAATCCTCGCGCTCTTTATCCAGTAGCATCCCTTTGGCGGTGGCTGAAAGCATGCCGTTGAAACAGGCCGTAAACCGTTCAGCCTGCGAAGCAAATCCCGTATCGGGAACGTCCCGATAGCGAAGCATCAGCCTGGCATCGCAGATGCACATCAGGGCTTCAAACTGGCTATCGCTCAAAGCGATGTTTTGGCACTTCTCGTTGATGGCGGGCTGTGCTCCCTGCCCCATCAGCAACCCCGGCTTCTCGTCAGGATCCAGCCAGCTCCAGAAGAGCGCCGGGCGCTGCAACTGGGCCTGCTGATCAGGTTCCAGAATATGAGAGAACAAATAAGGAAAAATACGGGCATCAAAGTATCTGAACAGCCCCGCCCGTCCTTCATGTGTCGCATCGGTACAGGTTGTTAACCATTCCGCCAGTGTAGCGAAAGGCCAGGGAGAACAGAGCACCAGTAGTGGAGCAGTTTTTTGTACTTTCTGAGCCAGCTCAATCAACCACTGTTTCTGAAGCGGATCGTTCAAAGAGATCCTGATCAACAGCGGCGACTCTTCTGGCAGGGCATCTTCCGGCAAGCCCTGATAGAGAGACTGCCATACCAAAGGTGGTGAAAAATCCCGCAGTACCGGAATGACGGAAAAATCAATACCGCACTGGTCGAGAATAAAATCAAGGTGAGTCAGATTTATATCAGCGCAGGTTTGCTGAAGCAGATTCACCCAGTCAGTGATATGGGTCGTGTTCATTTATGCCTCCCTTGGCACAAAGCCCTGTGCCAGCCGCTGCGCCTTTTTCAGACACTCTTTGCATACTGATGAAGGCAATTCAGGCAGCGGATAATCCTCACTCGCCGGGCCCTGTAATTTATGTTGCCCCTTGAGGCTTAACAGGCCTGGACCATGCACGTTGATTTCGCCCTGTGGCGTGAGCTTGATGTAAGCGCCACCGCAGGCGAGCGTGATCCCATTCTTTGCCGTCAGCTGCAGGTGTCCCTGCGTTGACTGGACGGTGACATCCTTCAGGGAAGTCAGCGACAGCACATCACTATGTGATTCAATCTCCAGTGCACCTTTGGCAGATACCAGCCGCATTCCTTCCTGTAGGGCTAGCAGCGAAACCGCCTGACTTGCGTTCACCGAATAGCGCTGTGCTGCGGTGATATTGACTTCTCCCAGGCTCTGCAGGTACAACCCTTTCCCGCTGTGCATCAGAGTCGTTTCCGGCGTAACGGCGGCAATACCTTTAGGTGAAGACAGCAGCAGCGCAGGCTCTTTAAGCTCACTGGCAGCGGAAACAAATGCTCTTAACGGCTCAGAATCAGGCGTTATGTTGTGGTGAGTCTGCGTAATCGTTCCCCACCCAGTTACCTGATTCAACGCTCCTTTTAGCAGACTGACCGCCGGCTGCATCTCCAGCACCTGGCCCTGTGCTTTCGTCTGGCCATCAGCGCTGATGAACATCCCTTTCTGTGCCCGGATGGCGCCCCAGCTGTCGGTTCTGAGCTCGAAACCCTCTCCACGCTTCTGCTTTTCGCCGTCGACCAGGTGCCCCAGATTCAGCTGGCTCTTGCCGCCGTACTCGGTGCTGACCTTGACATGCTCTTTTCCGCGCTCGTCGTCGAGGCGGATTTTGTTGTTCGCCGGGGTGCGCAGCACGTTGCGTTTGTAGTTGCGGATGGTGACGTGGTCGCCGTGCGCCGAGTCGTGCAGCACGCCGGCGATGTATGGCCGGTCCGGGTTACCGTCCTCAAAGCCAATCGCCACTTCGGTGCCCGCCAGCAGCGGCAGGTGCAGACCGTAAGTGTCGCCGGCATACGGGCGGGACTGGCGCACCCACAGGCTCTCGAACCCGGTTTCCCGGTTATCCCGGTCAAACAGCATGTTGACGCGATAGCGGCCGTCTTTATCGATGTGGCCGTAGGTGTCGTTCTCTGTGGTGCTGGTTACGCGGGCCGGTAATGTGCCGGCCATCACCGGGCGTGAGCCTGGCTCAGGACGGAAACTAAAATCCGTGCTGTCCGGGATCCCGTCAAAATGCACTTCAAAATCCCGGTCACGCCGCGCATGGCTGCGCATCGCCGTGATGACCACGCCCTGAGCAAACACCTCGGCCACTTCATACCCACCGGTGACGTTGAGCACCTGGCCCGGAGAGAGGGTCGGGCAGCTGGTGATGGCATGGGTCCGGGTCTGGCCATTCAGGTAGCGCTCATGACGAATGCGGGCATAGAACGCCCCCGACTCCGCAGCCGGATTGCGGTCGTACGCATTACCCTGGGTAAGGTAGTTGTCCCCCCAGTGGTAGGCATCCCCGCAGGTGGTGGCATCCCCGCGGGTCACATCAACCTCGGTATTCATGTCATCCGTGGCCTGTCGGTAGTTGTAGTCGCGGGTGCTGACCTGCTTCTGCACCACGTTATGGTGGCTCTCCATCCCCCACACCGCGTCCACTCCGTCTGAATGCTGGCCCGACGGCGGCACCGAGGGTAGCGTCAGGCCTTTTTCATACCCCTGCTGACCGTCGTAAAACTCCACCACGTCGATGTTCAGACGCGTATCCGTGGTAAAGCGAAACCAGATACCCACCTCACCCAGCAGGCGGGTAATGAAGCGCAGGTCATCCTCGCCGTACTGCATCACCTGCTCACGGCGCGGGTACTCTTTTGAGAGCGAGAACAGAAAATCCTGACCGCGCAGGTTGTGACGCTCGCGCAGGATTTTTTCCACAATCTGCGGCACCGACATGTCCTGATAAATGGCGTTCTGGTGTGAACGGTCGAGCAGCGCCAGGCGTGGCTGCAGCGTCAGGGCATAATGAGTTTCATCTTTTGATGTACCGAGGCGTTCAAAGCCGCTCACCACGCCCTGAAGGGTGCGCACCGCCTGCTGCATTTTGATGCCGTAACCCTGGTCAACCGGGGCCTGCAGCGTCAGGGAGGCCGCTTTCATCAGCATCATCTCTTTGCTGATGGCATGGTCAGAGCTGGTGAATTCAATACGGTAGCTGAACGGCCGGCTGAGCGCCTCATCGCCGTCAAACGCCAGTACATCGAGCCCGGCTTCACATCCTTTCACCGACAACTGGTGATGGCTGTGGCTGAATCTGATCGGGAGACGGGAGTTCATGCGTTATCTCCTTCAGTCCGGTCAAACTCCAGCCCGATCCCCTCTTCCTCGCTCCAGCTCAGCCATAGCGACTGTGGTTTCTGTCTGGCGGCCATGTGGCTCAGCAGTTGCTGACTCAGCACCGGCAGAATCTGCTGATTGAGCAGGCTGTCAACGTTGCGCGCGCCGGTATCCGGCAGCAGGCAGGCGGCGGTCAGCGCGCCATACAGGCTCTCATCAATCTGCGTGGTCAAACCGTAGTGACGATGTAAGCGTTTGCTGACCTGTGACAGCTTCATTTCCACGATGGTGCGCATCGCCGCTTCTGCCAGCGGGCGGTAAATCACCGTCTGGAAGCGGGCCAGCAGCGCCGGCTGGAAGTGGTCGCGCAATATCGGGCGCAGCAGCTCGTGGAGATTGCCTTCGCTGGCCTCCGGCTGTTCGTCCAGCAACTGCATCAGATGGTCGCTGCCGAGGTTGGAGGTCATCAGGATCACGGTGTTGCGGAAATCGATTTCACGCCCTTCGCCGTCGCGCATAAAGCCGCGATCAAACACCTGGTAGAACAGGTTCATGACGTCGCGGTGCGCCTTTTCCACCTCATCGAGAAGTACCACGCTGTACGGGCGCTTGCGTACCGCTTCGGTGAGAATGCCACCCTGACCGTAACCCACGTAGCCCGGCGGTGAGCCTTTCAACTGGGAAACAGTGTGCGGCTCCTGGTACTCGGACAGGTTGATGGTAATCAGCGATTTTTCACCGCCGTACAGCACGTCCGCCAGCGCCAGCGCGGTTTCGGTTTTACCGACGCCACTCGGGCCGACCAGCAGGAACACGCCTTGCGGGCCGTTCTCTGACGTGAGTCCGGTCTTCGCCGCGCGCAGGCGCCGGGCGATGGCGGTCAGCGCCACGTCCTGCCCGACCACACGCTGGCCGATTTCGTTTTCCAGCATCAGCAGTTCGGTTTGCTCGTCTTTCATCAGCGAGGACAGCGGCACGCCGGTCCAGTCGGCGATTACATTCGCGACGGTGCGGGTGTCCACATCCACCTGAACCAGCACATCGCCCTGCTGCGCCTGTTCGAGCCGCTGTTGCAGGTCGGAAATCTCAGCCTGCTGGCTGATGTCCTGGCGGCTGGCCGTCAGTTGCTGTGCCAGCGCTTTTTCGTGGCTGAAACGTGCTTCCTGCTCTTCGATGCGCGTCTCCAGTTCAGTCCGCTGCTGCTCAATGGCACCCAGGCGGTCATCGTGACGGTTGCTGCCGGCGGCGATATCTTCCCGCAGCGCCTGCGCTTCCAGTGCCAGCGCGGTCAGTTTTGCTTTCAGGCGCACAATTTGTTCTGGCACCGTGTCGAAACTCATCCGCACACGTGCGGCGGCGGTATCCAGCAAAGCAACCGCCTTGTCCGGCAGCTGGCGGCCCGTCAGATAGCGGCGGGACAGCGTGACGGCTGCGCGTACTGCATCATCAGTGATATGCACGTTGTGGTGTTCGGCGTAGCGGGCTTTCAGGCCGCGCAGCATCAGGCAGGCGGTCTCGTCGTCCGGCTCGTCTACTTTTACCATCTGAAAGCGGCGCTCCAGCGCGGCATCGCGTTCGAAGTATTGCTTGTATTCAGACCAGGTAGTGGCGGCGATGGTACGCAGTTCGCCACGGGCGAGTGCCGGTTTGAGCAGGTTGGCGGCATCCGCGCCGCCGGCCTGGTTGCCGGCGCCAATGATGGTGTGCGCTTCATCGATAAACAGCAGAATCGGTACCGGGGACTGCTGCACCGCATCAATCACGTTTTTCAGGCGCTGTTCGAATTCGCCCTTCACGCCTGCGCCCGCCTGCAACAAACCAAGGTCGAGGGTGCGCAGAACAACCGGCTTCAGGCTTTCCGGAACGTTGCCTTCAGCGATACGTAAAGCCAGGCCTTCCACCAGCGCGGTTTTGCCGACGCCCGGTTCGCCGACCAGAATCGGGTTGTTTTTGCGACGACGCGAGAGAATATCCACCATCTGGCGGATCTCCGTATCGCGCCCAAAGACCGGGTCGATTTTGCCTTCTCTGGCTTTGGCAGTAACGTCGAGTGTGAATTTATCGAGTGCGTTCTGCAGCGCTGGATTGAGTTCGCCTTCCTTTATGGCCGCGCCGACCGGGCGCCCGACAAACTCCACCTCACCACCATGACTCT
The DNA here is from genome assembly GCF_043544755.1 of Pantoea sp. SGAir0184. Classification (NCBI taxonomy): domain Bacteria; kingdom Pseudomonadati; phylum Pseudomonadota; class Gammaproteobacteria; order Enterobacterales; family Erwiniaceae; genus Pantoea; species Pantoea sp. SGAir0184. Next base: position 1,334,405 of record NZ_CP028050.1, on the reverse strand, counting down.
GCGCAAGTTCCGCTGCCTGTTGCCGTTCCGGGCGTTCCTCCGACTGCCCATCAAGCAGCGGGCGCAGACGCTCCAGCTGACTGTGGCCCAGCGTCAGCAGCGGCCACAGCCCGTCACAGCGCACCAGTTTCTGTTTATCAACCAGCGCCATCAGCAGATGGACGCTGCGGATCTGTTCCTCACCGTTAAGAGAAGCAATCAGCCAGGCTTCCTGCATCAGCGTCTGAAGAGTGTCAGACAATTGCGGACGCTGACGGACTGAACGCGGCAGTTTATCCAGCCAGCCAGGCAAGCAAATCCTGCCATAGCATATCCATATCCCACTCATAGCGGCGTGCCAGTACCGTCAGGTCACCTTCCCCCTGTTCGAGCAGCTTCAGCAGCCAGTGCTCCGGCAAAATTTCCGCATGGGCGCGGGTCTGACACAGGGAGGCGGCGGCTTCCAGTGCGCGAGCACAGTAAGGGTTAAGGCGGCGTAATAAGGTTGATGCGTGATGCTCCATAAAGACTTTCTCCATTCTGACGCGCACTATCGGGTTTTACCGTATGGGGACTATCGGTTACAGATATCCCCAACCGGAAGAGCCTCACCGCACACAATTCATGTCCTTTCAGGCAGGGTTACAGCATCTGAAACGCGACGATTAAATGGTGTGTTTTTTGATTTGGGCCGGGTCTAATAATGGCCACCAATTTCCAGGATCGTTATGGACATTCCTGCCACCGAGAATAAAACCCTGTCCTGCTGTGTAAGCCGGACAGAATAGAGGTTACTGTTGCCCTTCAATTTTTCATAATTCATATCTCCTGCAAGTCTTGCAGCATCTGACGGAGAACGGCCGGTCAGAATATATCTACGCCAGTCGTGATATTTCCGCATTCCGGCAGACGGCACACTGATTGATTTTCCTCTTTCCCAGCGCTGCCTGGCAGCTGAATCATCAAAAGTAAATGGCATAATTTTCTCCTTTTATGTCTCAGAAATAAGCCTGATTCATTCAGGCACGCTACCGCCCATCGCTTTTCCGTTTAGTAAGGAAGCCTAAGCGCATTAGGCCAGATTTTTGGATGTTCACTTTTTAACTGTCCCCTCAGCACAAAGGGGCTTTGCTAAAAGCTGCGGACAGGTTTCCCCATCCGCATCAGGCGTTACTCTAAACAACAACCCTGCAGCACCTGGCACGGCAGGTCATTACGCGGTGGCACGTTCGTTCCAGCTATCGGAATGAATGATGTTTCCATCTTTGTAGGTCCAGGTGATTTTTTCGTAACGCAGTTCAAGCTGTTCGAGGTGATTGTGCTTTTCGTAAGAAGGATTCTTAACGTCATGCATCAATGGATTCACTTTCACCACCTTCACATTCTCGAGTCTGGTGTTGAAGTATTCGACTTCCTGACCGGCGTCATTGATTTTGTACCACTTGAACTCTGCTGATTTCAGGGTCTGGCCAGTGGTCACTGCCTTGTACAGATACGGACTGGACGAGTCGATTTCCTTGGTGAACATAAACGGCGTGTGGATACGGGTGCCGGTCAGTTTGCCCGTGTTGTTGTCGGTCGGAATGTAGATATTGTGATCCTGAGCGACAACTTCGATGCTGCCTTCACGGTCCTTAACGTCTACGGAACCTTTAATGTCCGCACCACCGTCGTCTTTCAGCCAAAGATAAACAGGGATTGCCATGGATTACTCTCCGTTGTGTTGTGATACGTCATCATCCTGCGATGACGTCTGGGTGTTGCCCGGTATCTGGCAGGCATCAGCCTGCGGTACCAGACTGATTTCGACGCGACGGTTAAGCGCACGCCCATCCGTCGTGTCATTGGTTGCGATTGGGCGGCTTTCGCCATAACCCTGCACCGCAAAACAGCTTTCCGGTACATCACCGGTGTCACGCATCCAGTCGCGTACCGCTTCGGCACGTTTCAGTGACAGCGTCTGGTTCAGTTGCGGGTTACCGGTGTTATCGGTATGGCCGGACACGACAATCAGCCAGCCCGGCTTCGCTTTGATGCCGACCAGTGAGTTCACCAGCATTTTGGTGGACCAGGCTTTCAGCGTGGATTTGCCGGAATCGAACAGCGACATGCTGTCGAGGCGGACAATTTTCGGCACCGGTTTCGGCTGCGGTTTTGGCGGCGGTGGCGGGGGCACATACGAACGGATCGCATCCAGCACAGGCATTCGCAGACGCTCGCCCTGATACAGACCAAAGCCCATCCGCATCGGTACGCCATTGCGCGCCTGGTCATCCAGCCCGGCCGCATCGTCACGCAGGACAGCAACAGCGTCGGCTTTGGGCGCGAAATCCTGCATCGGGATGCGTTCATAGCGGGCAATATCGAAGCTGACACGCTGCAGCAACTGGCGATTGTTCCAGCCACTGCTGAGCAGTGCAGCCATGGCCGCCAGCGTAAAAATCGCGAGCGCATAACGGAAGGCTTGCCCATGCGGCGTCAGGCCTCGCCCTTCCGGAAGCAGCGGCAGGATAAAATCCGGCAACGCGGCAATAACCGTACTGTCCGTTCCCACCGGCTGCCAGCCCGCTACCTGTTGCATCGCAGTATGACGGGACAGCCATGCCGTCCACACCGATGTGGCCAGACTTCCGGCCAGGATCGGTCCCAATCCCCACAGCACTGCAACCGGTGCAATGACCGGAACATCCGGGCTCTCATCAATGAAGACCGCTTTAACGTGCAACCGGAACCAGCTCATCAGGCTGTTCATCAGCACCTGTTGCTGCATCGCAGGCGCGCCACCGGTGGTGACCCATGCAGCGACTGAGCCCGGCGCTGAAGACGCACGCCAGACCCTCACCCCTTCCCCCGGGATAACCGCCTGCCAGAGCAGATCATTGGTCATCGCACTGCCAACCTGACCATTCAGAACCAGCGGCACAGAATGCCCGGTTTCTTTACGCAGCTGGCTGATTTGCCAGCGCAGGGCCAGCAGACGACGGGTAAGTCGCTCGCTGTCGGCGTGTTTTTGCGGACAGACGCTGACCATCACCGACAGCTGTCGGCCCCAGTCAGGACGCAACCCCAGTATCTGACGGGCAACCTGTTGCAGATCCTGATGTTCCTCCACGCGGATCCAGCATCCCTGTGTCACAGTAAGCACCGGTGACTGCTGCATACATGCCAGCGGCAGATCGCCACAGACCAGCACCACAGGCTGACGGTAAGTGGCTTCCGGGAGGTCATCCAGATTTAGGGCGACGTCATGCTCCGCACGACGCCTGGCGACAATCCACAACGCCAGGATAAGCCCCAGCACCGCAAGCAGAAAGAGCACCGAAACCAGTCGCGATACCGGCAGGAAACTCAGGCAAACCACGGCACTCAGCAGGGCGGCCCACAGCGCAAGCCCGCGCTGCTGTGCAGGACTCATTTCACGGCTCCCGGCAGCAGGGTCACCAGCATCTGATCCAGCCAGTGGCTCAGTCCCCACCACAGCGCAGCCACCAGCACCACGCTCAGGCCAATACGCACGGGCCATGACGCCAGCCAGCCGCCCATTTCTCGTCCGGTACGGCTTTCCGCCAGAACCGGATGGGTTGGTGGATAGCTGAACGGCGTGACATGTTCACTGAGCGCGTTGATAAGCTTCTGGCGCTCCGGATCGTTCAGAGAGCGGAAACTGCCGAGGAACCCCAGCATCATGACCCGCTGAAAGCAGGTCATGACAGCCTGGTCAGGCGCTGGTTCACGCAGCACATCACGCATGCGATCGCACAGCGTATCACCGGCATCCATGGTGCCGAGGAAGTGCCCCTGCAGGGGAATGTCATACCACTGCACGCAGGCGTCATCCTCCACACCACGACCTTTGACCGCCTCATCAAGCAGCGCACACTGTGCGGTGAGAATATGCTGACAGCTGACTTCATCGAGTTCGCTCGCTTTCAGCTCACGCTGCACACGTTCAACATCGGCAATGCAACGCTCCCACAACGTGCGCCCTTCTCCATCCTGAAACGTCGGACCGTGACGCAGGCTGATGACCTGCAGCCAGGTATCCTGCAGCAGAGCATCAATATCAATGGGCGCAGCAGTACTGCGTTTAGGCTCACTCATGTTCTCAGTACCGCAAAAAGTTCAAGTTCAGGCTCGCCGAGCATGCCCGGAACGTAAAACATACAGGTGCCGCTCTGAAGCATTTCACTGGCCAGGGGATGCGAGACATCAAGGCTGAAATACTGGTTTTCCAGACGCAGCGGAATGGCTGCCGGCACATGGCGCAGTGGCGTCAGTGGCACGCCCACCCGTGAGGAATTGACGATACTCCTGACATGATCGGGACTGCCGATCTTGCACTGGCGCGGGAACTGCTCCTGCAGTTGTGCCACCGGCATCGGTGAACGCACGGAAAGGTAGTAATCCGCCCCTTCGCGCAGACGGGAGTCATGCAGACGGGCCTGCCAGACGTGTAGCCGGGCATCGTGCTCAAGCTCAATCGCCACCACCCGCGACGGCAGGCTGGCTTCCAGCAGATCGCCCAGTAAGTCGAACAGCGGCGGGAAGACGCTATTCAGCTGTTCATGCTGCCAGACCGGAATAGCACTCACCTGATGTTCCAGCGAGAAAGTCAGCAGGCTGCCCGCAAGCCGCGCCAGTTCCGGGTACAAACGCTCCGGTGGGCTTTGCAGGTTACGCTGAAACTGGCCGAGCACCGGTTCTGCGCTGTTCAGGGCATTGAGCAGCCAGAACAACGACACATCAGCCACGGCAAAGTCGGCCATGCGCTCGTTACTTTCACGCCGCATGGACATCAGTCGACTCAGACGGGCACGCAGTTGCGTCATCAATTGTTCCAGCTGGGTTACCAGCCAGCGGCTGCCCTGCAGAGCCAGCAGTGGCGGAAGCCAGGTTTCATCGAGTGCCCAGCTGCCCTGGGAATCCTGCTGCAGACGGGCGACCGGACAGGTCAGATAATCACTGTTGTTCTGATGGGCAAAACGCAGCGTCAGCTCTGGCTGCATCACTGCAATCTGCCGGGTATCGTCGCCAAAGGTGTTGCGGACATCCCGCCAGCGCTGGCGATAACGCACAGGGCGCTCGGCCACCTCATCGGGTTTAAGACAGTTGCCGCCATTTGCCCGCAGCAGCGGAAGTGCCAGAACCACCACCACGTCCTGTGATTCGCCCTCAAGCATCAGCACCGGCGGCAGGTCATCGGCGTTCTCGGTGTCGATAAGCGTGCCATCAGGAAAACGGATGTGCAGATGACGGGCCTGCAGGCGGCCCAGCTTCAGTGCATCAGGTTCGAAGGTGGCAGTAATCATCCCCCAGGGATGGCAGAGGCCCAGCCGGGCGATGCATTCCGCAGACCAGGCCGCATAGGCGACCTGTTGCTGGAAGTGCTGGGGAGAGACCATAACGCCCCTGCCCCATAACGGTTGTTCCGTTTTCATTGGCTTCCTGCCTTCGCTTACGATTTCGCCTTCGGCATCTGGGAAACCAGTGACAGGTTGACGTCCATGCCCTCTACCTGGAAGTGTGGGATGGCGTACAGCCTGACGCGGAAGAAGCCCGGGTTGTCGTCGATATCTTCCACTACCACCTTCGCGTCGCGCAGCGGGTGAGAAGCCTGCAGCTCATCGCCCGGATCGGTCATTTCGGTCACCAGACCGCGCACCCAGGTGTTTAACTCCAGTTCCAGCAGACGCCGATCCTTGGTGGTGCCGATGTTTTCACGCTGAATCAGCTTCAGATAATGCGCGATACGCGACAGCAGGAAGATATACGGCAGACGGGCGTTAATGCGGCTGTTGGCGGTGGCATCCGCAGTGTCATACAGCGCAGGTTTCTGGGTGGAGTTGGCTGAGAAGAAGCAGCTGTAGTCGCGGTTTTTGTAGTAGGACAGCGGAATGAAACCGAGATTGGCGAACTCGAATTCGCGGGTTTCCGGGATCATTACCTCACTCGGGATCTTCACCTGATTACCGGTGCCCAAATCGTACAGATGAATCGGCAGATCCTGCACCGCACCACCGGCCTGTGGACCACGGATTTGCACGCACCAGCCATTGTTAATGAAGCTGCGCACCATGTTGGATGCGAAGGCAAACGAGGCGTTGGTCCACAGATATTTGTCGTGATCCGGACCTTTGACTTCTTCAACGTAGTTGAAACTGCGCACCGGAACGGTATCCGGGCCATACGGCAGGCGACCCAGTACGCGCGGCATCACCAGACCGATGTAGCGCGAATCGTCCGTCTCGCGGAAGGATTTCCACTTGATGTATTCAGCGCGGTCAAAATAGTTACCGATATCTTTGATGGCCGCCACGTCTTCCATTGAATCCTTGAGGAAGAATTGCGGGCCGGCAGAGCCGATAAACGGCATATGCGCCGCAGCAGACACTTTTGAAATATTGCGCAGCAGGGCAACATCCTGCGCAGACGCATCAAACTCATAAGCGGAAATCAGCGCCGCAATCGGCTCGCCGCCTGGTGTGTCATACTCATCAATGTAGGTGTGTTTATACAGGCCGCTCTGGATAATTTCCGGGCTGTCTTCAAAGTCCTGACGCAGGTCTTCTTTTGACATATCCAGCAGTTCGACTTTCACGTTCTGGCGGAAATCGGTTTTGTCGACAAGGGATTTCACACCGCGCCACAGGCTCTCCACTGCCTGGAACTCTTCGCTGTGCATGACCGCATCCAGCTGACGACTGATCTGGTGATCCAGCGCGGCTATATGATGGTCAATCAGGTTTTTGTCGAGTTTTTCAACTTTTGCGCCTGATTTTTTCAGGCACTCCAGAAATACCTGCATGCCGGCGGTTAAACGCTCATCCGCCGTTGCATCCGACATCGCCTGCGCATCCTGCCAGATATCCAGCGCGCTCAGCTCAGAAACCGGGTTGAGATTGATCTTTTCAAACAGGGTGGCATAAACCCCACCGGCTGCCGGACGTTCCAGCACCACGCTCTCGCCACCCGTCGCATTCTCATTATTTACAGACATCAGCATCTTCCTTATTAATCCGTTAAATCATCGTGATGGTTATGGCTGTTTTGGTGCCAGGGTTGAGAGCTCAGCGCGCAGCTCTGCACTTAACGCCGGGTCCAGCAGAATTTTTTCCAGCTCTTTTCGGAAGGCCTGGTTATCCAGCAGGTTGGCTTTTAAATCACGCAGTAAATTACGCATGGAAAGCATGGCCTTCAGCTGAGGTATTTGCCGGGAGACCTGTTCCGGAGAGAAATCTTTCATGCTCTGGAAAGTCAGACTGATGCTGTCTTCGCTGCCGTCATCGACCAGCGTATTTTTAACGGCAACCGTGACTTTTGGCGAATATTCGGAAAGCACTGCGTCAAAATTATTTTTGTTCAGATTAACTTTGGCTCGCTCTGATAATGGTGCGGACGCCTGACCATGACTGAAGTCGCCCGCCACCAATAATTTCAGCGGAAGCTCGGTTTTCTTGCTTGCGCCTCCGGTATGCAGGTCAAGTTTTAAGTTAATACGTGCCTTGGGGATTTCGGACTGAAAGGAAGAGTTAGACATGGCTGTCCCTGTTCTATTGAATGATAGAAACGGTCAATGCCAGTGAGAAATTAGTAAGAAAGGCAAACCCAGCCAGAACAACGTCCCGGTTCACGTCCTCCGACGGGAATAAAAACTCCGGAATTAAAAAAGCGAGTGCATTCCATTCACCAGCATATCGACACTATTTTTTAGGCATTTGTCTGAAATAAAAAATTTCGGATAAAACCCAATAGCCGCAGTGTAAGAACGTTCCCTGTCTGACCGGAAACGGGAAAATGTAAAAAAATATTACAAACCCCGATTTTAACATCTCCAGATCATCTTCATGATTAATAAGAATTTTCTTGCATTACCCCTTCAGGCCCTGTGGGATAAGGACATGCAACGAGAGATCAATTTGGCTTAGGGCGTGATTCTGTTCAAAATGCCACCAATCAAGAGAAATATCTGATTTTGTACTTTGTTAAAAAATGAGAGGCCGGACGTGACTGAGCATGTGAAAAACAGACTACTTTTTCAAATTCCAACATTTCTTTTCGTTCAAATAAACGGGGTTTAATTATTTTCGTCAGATGAAATGACATAAAAAGATAAAATTTTCGGATAGCAGCAGCGTGCATTTTTATACAGGACGATAATGTGATGCTGTTAAACCTCCCTGTTAAAAAGATCGACGCAAGCCTTGTACTACATCATTCCCAGGTATCTGAGCGAATATCCATCTGCGGGACAATGTTGGTACTATCCTGAGTATTAAGTGCTATATTTCACCAGGCAACACCTGACTGGTTTAAGCAGGCACATAGGGATGTGCAGCCGCATTTACCCGCTGTAGCGTAATCAGTAATGCAATTCTCGCAAAATTCAATGCAACTGCCCCGTCAGCGCTGACGCCATGCCGAGGGTGCCATGCCGTGCAGCTGGCGGAAGCGGTTGCTGAAATGGCTGGAAGAGTGGAAACCGCAGCGCAGGGCAATCTCAGTCAGCGACAGCGCGCTGAATTGCAGCAGTTGCTGCGCGGCTTCCATACGGCGGCGCATCACATACTGGTGCGGCGCTTCGCCGGTGCTGCTGCGGAACATACGTGCAAAATGGTATTCGCTGAGCGCCGCCTCTGCCGCCAGTTGGGCCAGCGTTAACGGCTGATCCAGCTGCGTATCGATCAGCGCCAGCACGCGGCGCAATACCGCCGGCGCCAGTCCGCCGCGCACCTGCGGCAACTGCCACTGTACCTCGCTGTAGCGCTGCAGCAGATGGGTCATCAGTAGTGTTGAGGCGCTGCTCAGCATCAGCTGGTTGGCCGGTTGCTGCCAGTCGGCGCTCAGCAGAAAATGACGATACAGCTGGGTGATGCGGTCATCGTCGGCAAAAATCTTCTCATGCAGGTTAAGCTGCGCCGGGCTGCGATCCCACACCTGCTCACCGAGGTGACGCAAATGCGCATCGGTGCAGTAGAGGTGCACGAAGGATAAATCCGCGCGCAGATCCCAGGTCGACTCGGTGCCAGACGGCATCAGGCAAAAGCGATCCGGCGCGCCGCCGTTGCGCCAGCCGTGCGGTGTTTTGTGCCAGGTGTCGTAACCATCGGCAACGTACAGGCTAAGCGTATGGTGATCGCTGAGGTTGGTCACGCGATCGCCACTGTTGAACCACGCCGCCAGCCGAATGCCGCCGCTCAGCTGCACGCTATCGCGCAGCTGTGCTTTGTGACGCTGAAGCATAGTAAACGTCTGATATTCCGGCATGGTCTGACATCGCTCTCTGGGTTGATGTCTGTAGTTTACGCAACTGACCGGACAGAAAACAGGCCAATGCCGGACCAGGCGGGAAAAAGCGCAAGAATTTGCAAGTGCTGCGCAAAGCCATGCAAGCCGCGCTCCTGTCACTCAGGCACACTGCGAGCCTGATTCCGCCGGAGAGTTTCTGATGAACCTGATGTTATACCTCGCGGTGGTGCTGATTTGGGGCACCACCTGGATTGCGATTTTTCTGCAGCAGCAGGCCGCCGATACGCCGGTACTGGTGGCGGTATTCTGGCGCTTCCTGTTCGCCTCGTTGACCATGCTGGTGCTTCTCCGGCTGCTGAAACGTCTGCGTACGCTGGATGCGCGTGACCACCTGTTTTGTCTGTTACAGGGCGGCTGCGTATTTGGTTTTAATTTTGTCTGCTTTTACCATGCGGCAGCGATGATCAGCACCGGACTGGAGTCGGTGATTTTTTCGATGGCGGTGCTGTATAACGCGCTCAACAGCTGGATTTTTTTCCGCCAGCGCCCGCCTTTCCGCCTGCTGCCCGCCGCCGCGCTGGGCCTCGGCGGGATTGTTGCGTTGTTCTGGCAGGATATTCAGTCAGCCCATGTTGCGCCGCAGCTGCTGTGGGGCGTGGGACTGAGCGCGCTGGGCACGCTCGGTTTCTCCTTTGGCAATATGATTTCTACCCGCCATCAGCGTCGTCAGCGCGACGTGCTGACCACCAACAGCTACGCCATGCTGTACGGTGCGCTGATCATGGCCCTGCTGGCGCTGGTGAATGGCGACGCGCTGGCACCGGCACTCAATCTGCAGTGGCTGGGGGCGATGAGCTATCTGGCTTTGTTTGGCTCGGTGCTGGGCTTTGGTGCCTACTTCACGCTGGTGGGGCGCATCGGTGCCAGCCTGGCGGCTTACAGCACCCTGCTGTTTCCACTGGTGGCGCTGACGCTTTCGACGCTGTATGAAGGCTATCAGTGGCATAGCAATGCTATCGTCGGGCTGGTGATGATTCTGGCAGGGAATATGGTGATGTTCGTGCGCTGGCCGGCTCATCGCCGGTTACGTCTGGCCTGAAGCAAGAGCGGGCATGGCGCCCGCTCTGTCACTCCTCTAGCGCCAGCCCCCGACGCCGATGTTGAGCTGGTGAGGTTGGTTAATGGCTTTTCTGGCAATCCAGTAAAGCAGAACGCGTTCATCATCTCTGTCGCGGTCGGCCATCGCCAGTAATTTCAGCGACAGGGTGGACCTGGTCACAGGCTGCTGTTCATCGCTTAACTCGATAACCGCCTGACCGATGATGCAGCAAACCTCATCCCCGCTGGATACGGATTCATATGCCCGGTCTTTCATATTTCCTCCTGTTGAGTGAACTATAAGCCTGGCAAAGTTCCTGTGTTTTGCCGCGCAGATGCTGCGCTTAAAACACCCTGTTACACATGCTCACCTGTCGCAATGCCTGTTCATGTGACGACATCCGCGCTGCGCTTAAGCAAAGGCGCAATGCCATTCATACCGTTTTCACAGCATTTCATTCCGTCTCCCGCTCCGTTCACGCCCGTCCGCACCACCCGCGCCCGCGTGAGGCTTATTATCGCTGCAGATTCCGTATTCCCGGATGGGAGAGAGAAAAATGACAACAGCCGTTACCCCTAATCATCAGCGTGTCCGTATCCTTACCCTCGCAGGCACCATCATTACCCAGTTCGCGCTCGGCTCGGTTTATACCTGGAGCCTGTTTAATGGCCAGCTGGCGCAGAAACTGGATGCGCCGGTCAGCCAGGTGGCTTTTTCCTTTGGTCTGCTCAGTCTTGGTCTGGCGATTGCCTCCTCGCTGGCCGGCAAGCTGCAGGAGCGCTTTGGCGTGCGCAATGTCACTATCGGTGCAGGCATTCTGATGGCCATTGGCTTCTGGCTGACCGCCCATGCTGACAACCTGATGATGCTGTACCTGAGCGCCGGCATTCTGGTCGGGCTGGCCGATGGCGCGGGCTATCTGATGACGCTCTCTAACTGCGTGAAGTGGTTTCCGGAGCGCAAAGGACTGATTTCGGCCTGTTCGATCGGCGCTTACGGCCTCGGCAGTCTCGGCTTTAAATTTATCTGTGGCGCGCTACTTAGCACTCAGGGGCTTGAAAATACCTTTGTGATTTGGGGTGTGCTGGCGATGACGATGATTATTGCCGGTGCCCTGATGATGCGCGATGCGCCGCTGCAGCAGGCCGGTTCACGTCAGCAGCAGGCCACACAGGAGTTTACGCTGGCGCAGTCGGTGCGCCTGCCGCAATACTGGATGCTGGCGCTGATGTTTCTGACGGCCTGCATGAGCGGTCTGTATGTGATTGGCGTCGCGAAAGACATTGGTGAAGGCCTGGTGCACCTGAGTACGCAAACGGCGGCCAATGCGGTGACGGTAATTGCCATTGCCAACCTGAGCGGACGACTGATTCTCGGCGTGCTGTCGGACAAAATGGCGCGCATCCGGGTCATTTCGCTGGCACAGCTGGTTTCGCTAAGCGGCATGAGCATCCTGCTATTCACCCACATGAATGAAACCACCTTCTTCCTGTCGCTGGCCTGCGTGGCGTTCAGCTTTGGCGGCACCATCACCGTCTTCCCGTCACTGGTCAGCGATTTCTTCGGCCTCAACAACCTGACCAAAAACTACGGCCTGATCTATCTCGGCTTCGGCATCGGTAGCGTGCTTGGCTCGCTGGTGGCTTCGGTGTTCGGCGGCTTCACCGTGACCTTCAGTCTGATTATGACGCTGCTGGTGATCTCGCTGGTGCTGTCGCTCAGTATCCGCCTGCCAAATCGTCAAAACCTGGTCGCGCCAGTACTGCATAATTAACTCACCACCCTGCCGTGTAAATGCACGGCAGGCTTTTTATTGATAACCACAGAATGGATCACGCATTGAGAATGACTGTTATTTAACCTTGCATTTCAGAGTAATCGGGTTATTATCAGGCGCTATTCAGCTTATTCCGATTGGTTTATTTCCCGCCCTGTCACTTTTAGCTTGTAATTGACATATCTGGTAATAATTACGGAAATAACTCTACATTCACTGCATCTTCACTCCACTTTTCCCGGTTAATCTGGCCTCATTGGAAAAGAGGAGGACTCTCCATGAAGAAGTTAATAAAAGTCGCTTCGGTGGTGGCGATGATGACCATGCTAAGCGGGTGTATTATCGAGCACGACCATGGACGCGGTCCCGGCTGGGGCCACGGGCACGGCGGCGGCTGGCATCACGGCCATGGCGGCTATCGTCACTGGTAATTGGGCAAAGCACACACAGCACATAATAAAAAATGAATATAGAAAGGGCGGGAATCAATCCCGCCCTTATTTTTTAGCTTTTCACCGCGTAATTACATTGATACCAGACTTTCTTCAGGCCAGGCAAATTGCTGTCCTGCGCCGGAAGCGATTCGACTTTATCGAAGCCGCGCTGGTTACAGTAATTCGCCAGATCAAGTTCCAGCGCATCTTTATCCAGCTTCTGTGGATCGTAACGATACTGTACGGTATTTGAACGGGCATCTTCATCCACGCGCTCAAAACCCCCGGGTTTGCTGACACTACAACCGGCCAGCATAAAAAGCGCTAACGCGCTAATAAGCATTTTATTCATTAGGGTGTCCTCATCAGACGTTGCAGTGTAAAAGGCAACGCCACACGCCTCTATAGGAAAAAGACGCGAAATGTCCGATTAATGCAAAGCTTTCGCCAATCAAATCAATAAAACCAAACGGTTTTCCTTATCACATCAGCAGTGAGAAGATGACTTCAGACAAAACGAAGTCTGCACCACACCAGGTGATACCCACAAAAAGACATACTGAAAGTGACCTTTATGCCCGTGCTGAGCGGGCTTTTTTTTCGCCCGTTATCCGGTAAGGCTGACCATCTTACGCAAAAGATTGGCCGCTTGTTTGTCCGGCAATGCGAGAATTCCGCTGTAAAGATCAATCGACATCGCGCACATCGTGCCGCGATCCACCGCCGTATCCGCCGGCATATTCAGCTGCTGCAGCTTATCGCCCCACTTGCCATACAGTTTTTCCACCACGCGCTGCAGATCGCGCTGCGCCTGAGGCTGATCCACCGCCAGCTCGTCGCCGGTACTGTTTTGCAGCAGTGCCTCGAGCGCTTCACCATCACGCTGATTAAGCTCCGGCGACAGCACCTGTTGCAGATTGACGCCACCGCTGACCTGCGGATAGAGGAAACGGAAGCAGCGCTGCGTATCCTGCTGCTGCAGCGCCTGCATCTCCTGCACCGAAACGCGGATATAGTTGATGATCGCCGCATCGCTGGCGCGCGCCATGCGCTGATTCACCAAATCCATCAGCCAGCCGCGCATATCGCCCAGCGCCTGCTCCGCAGGTACGCCCTCTGCCAGCTTGTGCTGCAACTCACGATTCAGCAGTTGCCACAGCGCCGGCTCCTGCACTTTCAGCACGCGATAACCCGGCGCGTCGCTCAGTTGGGTAGCCACCTGCGCCGCCAGCGCCTCGCGCTCCTGACGCGGATGCAGCCAGCTAAACCACAGCAGATTGGCCAGCAGCACAGGCAGCAAAAACAGCAGGACACCCTGCCAGACGCGCAGCGCGGTGGTGCGCAGCAGTATCACGATGATGATCGCCAGCAGCACAAAAGCGGCCAGCGTGAGCGGGAAAAGCGAGAACATGGAGCGACATTAATCCTTGCGAACGTCAATTAAAACCGGACAGCTGGCGCGTTCAATCACTGCTGCGCTTACCGAGCCTTTCAGCAGGCGGTTAAGCGGCGACAGGTGACGACGGCCCATTATAATCATACTGGCGTGCAACGCCTCAGACTGCGCCACAATGGTTTCCGCCGCTTCACCGGCCAGAATCAGCCCGCGTGCGTCAATGCCAGCGCGCAGCAGCGGTGCCAGCGCATGGCGTACCACCATTTCAGCCGTGTTTTGTTCATCCTGCGCCACGACAAAATCGTCCGGGTCTTCCCCGGCGTCGATCTCAATCGGCTGATTGCACGACGAATAAGCCGGATCGACACAGCACAGCACGGTGACCTGCGCCTGTTGCGCCAGCGCCTGTTCAATGGTCAGGGCGATCACTTTTTCCGCCACCGGTGAGTTATCAATGGCCATCAGCAAGGTTTTCATCAGTCGGTTATCCTTCCGCAGCAGTTATTTTGCCAATTTCGCGAATCAGCGCCTCTTTACACTTTATCAGCGCTGTCCGGTAATGCGCTTCCTGGCGGTGAAAACGTGCGGTCGGCACCAGCAGTGAGATCGAGAAGCGCCCGAACAGCGTATCAATCGCGACCGCCATGGTGGAAATGCCCTCCAGCGTTTCGCCGCGATCGATAGCCAGTCCGCTGGCGCGCACCTCCGCAATCAGCGTCAGCAACTGCGGCAGCGTTTTTACCGTCATTTCCGTCAGTTCCGCATAGGCTTCACCGACCATCACCCGCACATCTTCGTCGCTCTCCAGCGCCAGCAGCGCCCGGCCACCGGACGTACTGTAGAGCGGCAGATTCAGGCCGATGTGGGGCACCACGCGCAGCTCACGCGTCGCCACCACGTAATGGACAATCGCCAGCTGCGTCCCGCTGGCCCGCGCCAGCGATACTGTTTCATTGATTTCCGCCGAGAGTTGTTCGAGGAACGGCCGGACAATTTCCACCACGTCACTGTGCACGCTGGAGATCAGCTTCAGCAACGCCGGACCGAGGCGCAGCCCGCCTGCCCCGCCGCTGCGCACCAGCTGCGCGCTATCCAGCGCCGCCACGATGCGCTGCACCGTCGAGCGCGGCAGATCGACCACCTGCGCAATTTCACCCAGACTCATGCCGCCCGGATGCTCACCGAGCGCATTTAAAATTTTTGCCGCACGCGCAATGACCTGAATGCCACCCGCTTTTTCATCCTCACGGCTTGAGGGAGGTTCTACCATGATACGTTCCTTTTTGGCCTGCCCTACTTTAGCGCGAACGATCGCACTTTTACACCCTGTATCACATTGCAATACACCATATCGAAATGTAAGATGCGAGCTGTATCACATCGCAATACACTGCATCAACTAATAACGAGACACCTGCTATGAATGCCCAGCCCGTCGCGGCACCGGCACCGCATCCTTTTACCCTGCGCCTCGCGCTGGGGCTGGTGGGGGTGCTGATCGCCGCGCTGACCTCCGGATTAAACGATCGCGTCACCGACATCGCGCTGGCCGATATCCGTGCCGCAGTCGGCATTAGCTACGATGACGGCAGCTGGATTATTTCGGCTTATCAGGCAGCGGAAGTCGCCGCGATGATGATTGCACCGTGGTTCGCCGTCACCTTTTCGCTGCGCCGCTTCGCGCTGGCGGTGTCGGCCGGTTTCATGATGTGCGGTGTCCTGCTGCCCTTTATGCCCACGGCCCCGCTGTTTATTGCGCTGCGCGTGGTGCAGGGACTGTTTGGCGGCGCCCTACCGCCGCTGCTGATGACGGTGGCGCTGCGCTTTCTGCCACCGCCGATCAAACTTTATGGGCTGAGTGCTTACGCCCTCACCGCCACGTTTGGCCCGAATCTGGCGGCGTCGCTGGCGGCGTTCTGGACCGATGACGTCAGCTGGATGTTTGTGTTCTGGCAGGTGGTGCCGGCCATGCTGATCGCCATGCTGCTGATCGGCTGGGGTCTGCCGCAGGATCCGCTGCGCACTGAGCGATTTAAACAGATTGACCTGTTCGGCATGCTGAGCGGCTGCTCGGGCATGGCGCTGCTGATTCTGGCGCTGACGCAGGGTGAGCGTCTCGACTGGCTCAGCTCGCCGCTGTTTGTCGCCCTATTATTCAGCGCGCTGGCGTTGCTGATTGTGTTCTTTATTAATGAATGGTTTCACCCGCTGCCGCTGTTTAAGTTGCAGATGCTGCGCCGGCGTAATTTGTCGCACGGTTTGCTGGCACTGGCGGGTGTACTGATTCTGGCGCTGTCCGGTTCGGCGCTGCCGTCGGCCTATTTTGGTCAGGTGGAGGGGTTTCGCACGCTGCAGTTCGCGCCGCTGGCGTTGACCATCGGCCTGCCGCAGTTGCTGATTGCACCGCTGGTCGCCAGCCTGCTGAATATCCGCTGGATTGACTGCCGCTGGGTGCTGAGCGCCGGTGTGCTGCTGCTGGCGACCGCCTGCCTGCTGGGCATGCAGATCACCACCGACTGGGCGCGGCAGAACTTCTGGCTGATGCAAATCTTGCAGGCGTTTGGTCAGCCGATGGTGATTCTGCCGGTGCTGATGAGCGCCACCAGCGTGGTCGCGCCGCCGGAAGGACCGTTCGCCTCCGCCATGTTCAATACCGTTCGCGGCTTTGCCAGCATCGCCGCCAGCACGCTGGTGGAGTGGTTTATCAGCCATCGCGAGCAGTTTCACTCCAGCGTGCTGGTCGATCAGGCTGCCAGTCGCAGCTGGCTAATGACCGCAGCGGATAGCCAGCAGGCCAGCAGCAGCCTGCCACTGTTGGCCGACGGCAGCGCCAGCAGCGCGGCCAATCTCAGCGGCTTCGCCACCCTGCTGAAGCATCAGGCGATGGTACTGAGCCTGAGCGATGCCTATCTGATGCTGATCGCCTTCGCTGCCGGGCTGTTAGTGCTGACGCTGTGTCTGGCGAAACGCGTCTGGCCACCGCAAACCCTGATTCAACCTGTTACCAAAACTCCGGAATAACTGTTATGCACGCTTTTGCTATGAAACGAACAATCCTGCTGAGCGCCCTGCTGCTGGTTTTGCTGGCGATGGCGTTCTGGCTGTGGTCAGCCATGACCGGCAACGACCATCGCACTGATGATGCCTGGGTGAATGCCGATTACACGCTGGTGGCCCCGAAGGTGTCCGGCTATATCGCCCACGTCAACGTGCAGGATAACCAGCGCGTACGGGCTGGCGACGTGCTGGCGACGCTCGACGACCGCGACTATCGCGTGGCGCTGGAGACCGCGCGGGCGAATCTGCAGGTCAGCGACGCCAAACGGCTGAGCGCGCAGGCGCAGCTCGACCAGCAGCAGTCCACCATTGCCGAGGCCCGTGCCACGCTGGCCGCCAGTCAGGCATCGGCGCAGTATGCCGGACAGAGCGCGGCGCGCTATAACCAGCTGTACAAGAGCGGCACCATAGCCGCTGACGATCAGCAGAAAGCCAGCTCAACCCAGCGTTCCGCGGCCGCTACGGTGCGCCAGAGCGCAGCGGCGCTGGCGGCGGCCGAACAACAGGTGAAGGTGCTTGAGGCCGCGCTGCGTCAGGCGGAGGCTGATGTCGCGGCGGCGCAGGCCAGCGTCGACCAGGCCGGGCTGAATCTCTCTTATACGCGTATTATTGCGCCGGTGGATGGCATGGTGGGTCAGCGTTCGGTGCGCGTGGGAGCCTGGGTCAGCGCGGGTACGCGTCTGCTGGCCGTGGTGCCGCTGCAGCAGACTTACATCACCGCCAATTATCTGGAGACGCAGCTGGCGGATGTACGCCCGGGCCAGAGGGTGGTGGTGAAGATTGATGCATTGCCCGGCAAGACCTTCACCGGTCACGTTGACAGTATCGCCCCCGCTACCGGCGCTACGTTTTCCGCGATTGCCCCCGATAACGCCACCGGCAACTACACTAAAGTGGTTCAGCGTTTGCCGGTGAAAATTGTGCTGGATCCGCATCAGAGCGATCTGGCGCAATTACGTGTCGGCATGTCGGCGATTCCGCAGATTGAGACCCGATGAAAATGTGAGCAACTTCTCAGAAGTGACCTATTTATTTTCGGATCGAATCCGCGTAAATTAGCGCTCGATCCTGTTTCGGGGCAGCCCGAAGCGACCTGAGTAGAAAGCGTGTAGCGATGATGAACTCCACCTTTCTCTTATTCTGTTCGGGTTACGCTGGTTTGGGATCGCCATCATTGTAACCGCTCAGAGGAGTTGTTTTGTGAAATACGCCTTGATGGGAATCTCTTTCTTCGTCTTACTTTGGGTTGGCACCTTCGTGCTGATGCTGTAAAGACGCCAGCCGGGGCGACCGCTCAGTCGCCCCGATTTGTAGTTACTCTGCTTCTTCCACCGCTTTTACCGTTCCCGGCAAAATACCGTCGGCGCGGAACATCGCTTTAATGCCACGCACCGCCTGACGAATACGATCGCTGTTTTCAATCAGGGCAAAACGCACGTGGGTATCGCCGTAGTCACCAAAGCCAATGCCCGGCGAGACGCACACTTTCGCCTCCTGCAGCAGCAATTTGGCAAATTCCAGTGATCCCAGATGCGCATAGTGATCGGGAATTTTCGCCCAGACGTACATCGAGGCTTTCGGCAGATCGACCATCCAGCCCGCTTCATGCAGCCCTTTCACCAGTACATCGCGCCGGCGTTTATACTGCTCGGCGATATCGCGCACGCACTGCTGATCGCCCTCCAGTGCCGCAATCGCCGCCACCTGCAGCGGTGTGAAGGTGCCGTAGTCGTGATAGCTTTTGATGCGTGCCAGTGCCGCCACCAGCTCTTTGTTGCCGACCATAAAGCCGATGCGCCAGCCTGCCATGTTGTAGCTTTTTGACAGGGTAAAGAATTCCACCGCCACATCGCGCGCGCCCGGCACCTGCATGATTGACGGCGCTTTCCAGCCGTCATAGGTGATGTCGGCGTAGGCCAGATCGTGGATGACCAGCACGTTGTACTGTTTCGCCAGCGCGATGACGCGCTCGAAGAAGTCCAGCTCCACGCACTGCGATGTCGGGTTGGACGGAAAGCCGAGGATCATCATCTTCGGTTTCGGGTAGCTTTCGCGGATGGCGCGTTCCAGCTCATTGAAGAAATCGACGCCCGCGACCAGCGGCACCGAGCGCACCTGCGCGCCGGCGATCACCGCACCGTAGATGTGAATCGGGTAGCTGGGATTGGGCACCAGCACGGTGTCGCCGTGATCGAGCGTCGCCAGCATCAGGTGCGCCAGGCCCTCTTTCGAGCCGATGGTAACGATGGCTTCAGATTCCGGATCGATATCCACCTGGTAACGCTCGGCGTACCAGCGCGAAATGGCGCGGCGCAGGCGCGGAATCCCTTTGGAGGTAGAGTAGCCGTGCGTGTCTTCACGCTGTGCCACCTGACAGAGCTTTTCCACGATGTGCGGCGGTGTCGCGCCATCGGGGTTGCCCATGGAGAAATCGATGATGTCTTCGCCGCGCCGGCGCGCAGCCATCTTCAATTCAGCCGTGATGTTAAATACATAGGGGGGCAGACGTTCAATACGCGAGAAACGACGGGGTGTGCTGTTATCAGCCATGATGTCCTCTGGATTACGTTAGCGCCCGGACCGTCCGAGCGACGCTGGTCACTGCCGTGACCGAAACAAGAACATAACGCGCTGATAACAATATTGTCGAGGGGGGACGGCAAATTTTCTTAGCCTGCTTCGTTTAAGCGCCCAAACACCCAATCGTTTACCCACTGACCGTTGAGCCGGTAATTATCGCGTAGCGTGCCTTCCAGCGCGAAACCGTTCTTTTCCAGAATGCGCCGCGACGGCCAGTTGCCCTCAATCACCAGCGCTTTGAGTTTGTGGAAGTCGGCCTGCAGCAGGAACGTGCACAATCCCTGCAACGCTTCGCTGCCATAGCCCTGACCGGTACAGGCGTGGCGCAGCATGTAACCCACTTCGGCCTGACGATACGGATGCCACTCGGCGCTACAGCCAAACAGGCCAATCGCTTCACCGCTGTCGCGCAGACGTGCCACCAGGCATAGCATGTGAAAACTGCTGGGTTGCCACGGTGCCAGCCGCTCGTTAAAGCGCTGGCGGATGTCGTTTTCATCGGGGATCTCGCTCACCCAGGTCATGGTCGCGGCGTCTTCATGTACCGCTTTGAAAATCTGCCAGTCTTCCGGCTGTAACCGGCTGAGGGACAAACGAGGGGTGAGTAATTGCATGGCCACGCTCCGCTGTTGTGCTTACGGCAACATAGCAAACCGCATCCGTGACAACCAGTGAACGCTGCACGCTTTGAGCAATCCTCTTTTTAGCACTCAGGATTTCCTCTTTTCAGGTTTCATAGCGGATAATCTGCCTTGCTTCCCTTCAGGGTCGGATGTTACGGGCGGATCTGGTCGCCATAAATGGCGCCCCTACGGTGCGTCAGCGGCCCATTTTACAGGGCTGACATTCATGCGCACCGGCAGCGCGCACCTTAAAAATTGATCCAGGCTATGAGAAACGTCTGCAGCTTGCCGGGACGCTGGCGGATCGCGATCACATTTTTTATCATGTCCGCAACCTTGCCTGCTCCGGAGAACACCGTGCCTTCCCATTTCGACATGCTGCTGGCGGTGTTTGACCGCGCCGCGCTGATGCTGATCTGCCTGTTCTTCCTGACCCGCACCCGCGTATTTCGTCAGCTACTGCAAAAAGATGAGCACTCAATCGGCGAAAAAGCCGTGGTGACCGCCATCTTCTCGCTGTTTGCGCTGTTCAGCACCTGGTCCGGCATCAACGTTGACGGCTCACTGCTCAACGTCCGGGTGATTGCGGTCATGGCAGGCGGCATTCTGTTCGGGCCGTGGGTCGGCATTGCAACCGGCGTGATTGCCGGCGTGCACCGCTTCCTTATTGATATCGACGGCATCACCTCGGTGCCCTGTCTGATTACCAGCATTGTCGCCGGTATCGCCGCCGGCGCCATCAACCGCTTCGTCAGCAAAGAGCAGCGCTGGCGCGCTGGCATCCTCGGCGGCATGCTGTGTGAAAGCCTGACCATGCTGCTGATCGTGCTGTGGGCGAAACCGATGTCACTCGGTTTAACCATCGTGTCGGAAATTGCGCTGCCGATGATTCTCGGCGCGTCGAGCATTGGTTTGATTGTGCTGCTGGTGCAGAGCGTCGAAGGGGAAAAAGAGGCGATTGCCGCGCGTCAGGCCAAGCTGGCGCTGGAGATTGCCAACAAAACCCTGCCGCTGTTTCGTCAGGTTAATAGCGACTCGCTGCGCAAAGTGTGCGCCATCATTCGCAGCGACATCCATGCCGATGCGGTGGCGATCACTAACACCAAACAGATTCTGGCTTACGTCGGCTACGGCGAGCAGAACTACCACAACGGCGACGACGGCATCAGTCCGACCACCGCGCAGGCGATCGCCAGCGGAAAAATTATCATTAAGAATAACGATGAGGCACACCGCACCAAAGACATTCACTCAATGCTGGTGATTCCCCTTTGGGAAAAAGGGGAAGTGACCGGCACGCTGAAAATCTACTATCGCCGCGCCCATCGTATTACTGGTTCACTGAAAGAGATGGCGGTCGGTCTGTCGCAAATCATCTCGACGCAGCTGGAAGTCTCGCGTGCCGAGCAGTTACGCGAGATGGCCAATAAAGCGGAACTGCGCGCGCTGCAAAGCAAAATCAACCCGCACTTCCTGTTTAACGCGCTGAATGCCATTTCCTCATCGATTCGCCTCAATCCGGACACAGCGCGCCAGCTGGTGATTAATCTGTCGCGCTACCTGCGTTACAACCTGGAACTCAATGACGATGAACCCATCGACATCAAAAAAGAGCTGTGGCAGGTGAAAGATTACATCGCCATTGAACAGGCGCGGTTTGGCGACAAGCTGTCGATGATTTACGACATCGATGAGGATCTGCACTTTTCGCTGCCCAGCCTGCTGATCCAGCCGCTGGTGGAGAATGCCATCGTGCATGGTATTCAGCCCTGTCGCGGCAAAGGCGTGGTCACGCTAAGCGTGAAAGATCTGGGCGATCGCGTGCGCGTGGCGGTGCGCGATACCGGTGCCGGCATCAGCGAAGAGGTGGTCAGCCGGGTAGCGCGCAACGAAATGCCGGGCAACAAAATTGGCCTGCTGAATGTGCATCACCGGGTGAAACTGCTGTCCGGCCACGGCTTAACCATCACCCGTCATCAGCCCGGTACGGAAATCGCCTTTACCCTCAGCAAAAGTGGTCAGCGGCTGTCCGGCCCGCTCACCCCGTTAGCGGAAACCTCAGCGTGAAAGCCATTATTGTCGAAGACGAATTCCTGGCGCAGCAGGAGCTAAGCTGGATGATCCAGCAGCATAGCCAGATCAGCATCGAAGCCTGCTTTGATGATGGGCTGGAAGTGCTGAAGTATCTGCAGACTCATCGGGTGGACGTGATTTTTCTCGATATCAACATCCCGTCACTGGACGGCATGTTGCTGGCGCAGAACATCAACCAGTTTATCCATAAGCCGCTGATTGTGTTTATCACCGCGTGGAAAGAGCACGCGGTCGAGGCCTTCGAACTGCAGGCGTTTGACTACATCCTCAAGCCTTATCACGAGTCGCGCATCATCACCATGCTGAACAAGCTGGAGGCCAGTGCACAACAGCAGCAGGCGCAGCAGCACAATCCGGCAGCCAGCGCGCCGCAAACGGTGAATTTAGTTAAAGATGAGCGCATTATCGTGACCGATATCAACGATATCTATTACGTTGAAGCGCATGAAAAGCTGACCTTTGTCTACACGCGGCGCGAAGCCTATGTGATGTCGATGGCGATCAGCGAGTTTTGCAGCCGTTTGCCTGAGTCGATGTTCTTTCGCTGCCACCGTTCGTACTGCGTTAATCTGAGCAAGATTGGCGAGATCGAACCGTGGTTTAACAACACCTATCTGGTGAAGCTGCGCGATATGGATGCGCAGGTGCCGGTGAGTCGCAGCAAGGTGAAGGCGTTTCGCCAGCTGATGCATCTTTGAAGGCGAACGGCACGGGAAGCCGTTCGCCCGTCAGATTACAGCACGCGCCCCAGCGCCTGGCGCAGATGGGCACCGGCGCCAAGCAGGCCCGGCTGGTCGTGAGTGATCATGTAGACAGGAATATCGACGAGATAATCGCGGAAGCGGCCTTTGTCTTCAAACGCCGCGCGGAAGCCGGACGCTTTAAAGAACTCGAGGAAGCGCGGCACGATGCCACCGGCAATGTAGACGCCGCCAAAGGTGCCGAGGTTCAGCGCCAGGTTGCCGCCAAACCGTCCCATGATGACGCAGAACAGCGTCAGCGCGCGGCGGCAGTCAATACAGCTATCCTGCAGTGCCCGCTCGGTGACATCTTTTGGCTTGAGGTTTTCCGGCTCGCGCTGATCGGATTTCACAATCGCGCGATACAGGTTAACCAGTCCGGAACCCGACAGCACGCGCTCGGCAGAAACGTGACCCAGTTCGGCGCGCAGCACTTCGAGAATCGCGTCCTCTTCTTCGCTGTTTGGCGCGAAGTCAACGTGACCGCCCTCACCCGGCAGGCTGACCCAGCGCTTATCAACGTGCACCAGATGGCTGACGCCGAGCCCGGTGCCGGCACCGTAGATTGCAATCGGTTTATCCTGCACCGGCGATTTGCCGCCGAACTGCAGGACGTCCTGCGCCGTCAGCATTGGAATCGCCATGGAAACCGCGGTGAAATCGTTAATGATTTCCAGCGTAGTAAAGCCCAGACTTTCCTTCATCTGACGCGTTGAGAAGGCCCAGTCATGGTTGGTCATCTCCACCCAGTCGCCGGTGATCGGACAGGCGATGGCGATGCAGCCGTCGCGAATGTCCTGTTTTTGCTCATCCAGATAGTGACGGATAACTGCTTCAAGGTTGTCGTAGTCTGATGTTGAGAATGTTTTGGCCTGGGAGATGGCGCCGGTCTCCACCTCACACAAGGCGAGACGAGCGTTAGTGCCGCCCACATCGCCGACCAGGGCGTATTTTGTCATTCTTCTGCTGCTCCGCTTGGGTCATAAACAAGTGCAGGACACTATAAAAGCCTGCCAATAAAACAACAACGCTCACCTTGCACGATGAGCGTTGGTCATTCAGTGCGACGCACAGCCTGACTGTCGCCAGCCCAACTGTACAGAGGCAACTGTCCTAAACTTTGTGGCTATTGCGCTGGTGCAGCGCCGCCGTGACGGTGCGCAGCAGCGGCGGCAAATCCTGTTTCTCCATCACCACTTCAATCAGTGACAGGCAACGCGCCTGGCTGAGCAGCGCCATCACGGCGTCGAGCTGCGCCGTTTCACTGATGCGCCAGCTCTGAGCCGCACAATTCAGGCTCATCGCCTGCGGCAGCGCGGTCCAGTTCCACTGCGCGATGTCGTTGTAGCGCTGTTCCGCTCCATGGATCGCGCGTTCGACAGTGTATCCCTCATTATTCAGCAGAAAAATGATCGGGCTTAAGCCGTCGCGCTGGATCGATCCCAGTTCCTGAATGGTCAGCTGCGCCGATCCATCGCCGATGATCAGAATGACGCGCCGGTCGGGCTGCGCCGTCTGGGCACCAAAGGTGGCGGGTAAAGTATAGCCAATGGAACCCCATAAAGGTTGTACCAGCAGCTGCGCATCATGCGGTAAACGCAGCGCGGCAGCGCCAAACGCCGCCGTGCCCTGATCGGCAAGGATAATATCACCGGGCTGCAGGAAACGCTGCATCGCCTGCCAGAAAGCCTGCTGACTGATTATGGCGGCAGCAGCGGGCGGTGCATCGTCCGGCATGTCGGCCACGCCCGTGGCCCAGTGCGCGCAGTGGCGCTGATAAACCGGCAGCAGCGCCGCCAGCGCCTGCGCCATAGTCAGCGGCGCGAAAGTTTCCCCGGCGACGCTGGCATGAAACGGCTGCAGATCAATCACCCGCTGCGCCGACAGCTGCTGGGTAAACCCGGCGGTCAGGGTGTCGGTAAAACGCACGCCGACGCACAGGGTGACATCGGTGTCTTCAATTGCCGCGCGCACGATTTCGCGGCTGCCGCTGGCGGCGTAGGTGCCGACGAAGCCCGGTTGCTGCTCATCCAGCACGCCCTTGCCCATCAGTAGCGTGGCAGCCGGAATGGCGCGCAGCGCACGCAGCTCAGCCAGCGGTGCCTGCAGCTGCCAGCGGGCAGCGAGAAAATCGGCCAGCAGCGCCACGCGCTGCGCCGGTGCCAGCAGGCGCTCCGCCGCTGCGGCAAACGCCTGCGCCACGTCGCGGTTTTCAGCCGGTGCCGGGCTGGCGCTGGCTGACGGCAGCGTTACCGTGGCGGCGGCGACATCCACCGCCAGCAGCAAATAGCCCGGACGGTGCTGCTGCAGCGCGCCAGCGATGACCCGATCAATTTCAGCCACGGCGTTGTCGGCGCTCAGCACCGCGCTGGCGGCACTCACTTCCTGGGCCATACGCAGAAAATGACCAAAATCACCGTCGCCGAGCGAGTGATGCACGCAGTCGCCCTGCTGCTGCGCGTGGCTGGCGGGTGCGCCGACGATGTGAATCACCGGCACATATTCGGCGTAGCTGCCGGCGATGCCGTTAATCGCGCTGAGTTCACCGACGCCAAAAGTGGTCAGCAGCGCGGCCGCGCCGTTGCAGCGACCGTAACCATCGGCCGCATAGGCGGCATTAAGTTCATTAGCGCAGCCGACCCAGGTAATACCGGGATGGTCAATGACGCTGTCGAGAAATTGCAGGTTGTAGTCGCCGGGTACGCCGAACAGATGGCGGATACCCGCCTGGTGCAAACGATGCAGTAAATAGTCGCCAACGTTAAGAGTGTTCATCGACCGCTCCTGTGAGGGGGAATGATCAGGAGTATTAGCGATGTGGCTGAACTGGCGAGATTTTCACCATCATCGCGCTGTCATGCATGGCAAGCATTCGTTACGACGACAGAAAATTCTGTAAGTTGCGATCTTTGCCGCGTTACGGCGCAGTGTAAACGCATACACTGCTATGCTGATGCCACTTTCTCCCACCTGAGACAGGAATGCTGCATGAGTACTTTTCCCCACGCCGAACGTTATCACCAGATGCAGTATCGCCGCAGCGGCCGCAGCGGCCTGAAGCTGCCGGCGATTTCGCTGGGTCTATGGCACAACTTTGGCGACAGCACGCGCGTCGACAACAGCCGCGCGCTGCTGCGTCACGCGTTCGATCGCGGTATAACCCATTTTGATCTGGCCAATAACTACGGGCCGCCGCCCGGTTCTGCGGAGAGCAACTTTGGCCGCATTCTGCGCGAAGATTTTCACGGCCTGCGCGACGAGCTGGTGATCTCCACCAAAGCGGGTTACACCATGTGGGACGGTCCGTACGGCGACTGGGGCTCACGCAAGTACCTGATTTCCAGCCTCGATCAAAGCCTGAAGCGCATGGGGCTGGAATACGTGGATATCTTTTATCACCATCGCCCGGATCCGGAAACGCCGCTGGAAGAGACGATGCGCGCGCTCGATCAGGTGGTGCGTCAGGGTAAAGCGCTGTACGCGGCGATTTCGAACTACCCGGCGGATAAAGCCGCCGCCGCTATCGCCATGCTGCGCGATCTCGGCACCCCCTGCCTGATCCACCAGCCGCGCTATTCGATGTTCGAACGCACGCCGGAACAGGGTCTGCTCGACGTGCTGGGTGACAATGGCGTCGGCTGTATTGCTTTCTCGCCGCTGGCCGGTGGCGTGCTGACCGACCGCTATCTGCAGGGCATTCCGCAGGATTCGCGCATCGCCAGCGGCAGCAAATTCCTCAACGAAAACCAGCTAACGCCAGAGAAGATGGCAAAGGTGCAGCAACTGCAGGCGCTGGCACAGCAGCGCGGTCAAAAGCTGGCGCAAATGGCGCTGCGCTGGGTGCTGCGCGACACGCGCGTCACGTCAGTGCTGATCGGCGCCAGTAAAACCGCGCAGATCGATGATGCCGTCGACATGCTGAGCCAGCCTGAATTAACGGCGGACGAGATCGCTGCCATTGAGCAAATTCTGATGTAACCGTTTACCCGCCCGGACTTTTCCGGGCGCTGTCCTTAGCAGAAAACGCTGCGCAACCTTTCGCTGGCACTTTTTCAGACTAAATCTCAAGGCGTGTCTGGTCCGATATGGCACACTAGCGCCACGGTAGCCTCGATGCTATCGATGAGGAGAAAGTATGAAACGTGCAATTTTGTTTGCCGCTTTGCTGGCAACGTTATCCCCTCTGGCGCTGCACACAGCTGAAGCCAGTAGCGCTACCATCAATCTGGCCCCTGGCGTCACGCTGCATCTCGGCGATCGCGATCGTCGCGGCTACTACTGGGACGGCGGTCGCTGGCGTGAACCGCGCTGGTGGCACGATCGCTATCAGTACAACGATCATCGCTGGTGGCGTCACGAAGAGTGGAAACGCCATCGAGCCTGGGAGCGTGAACGTGAGCGCCGCTGGCACGAGCGCGAACGTCGCGAACACTGGCGTCACGATCACCGGCACGATCGGCATGACCGCCACGACCATCATCACCATTAAAAAAAATCCCGGCGCAGACGCAGCCGGGATTTTTTTATTCAGCCATTTGCTTACCAGCCGAGCGCTTCGCCCACCAGCAGATAGATATTCAGCGCCACCACCAGCACCACAATCAGCCGACCGGCATTTTGCATCAGGCGTGAGTTCACCAGTTCATCGCCCATGATGTCACGGTTCCCGGTGAACGACAGCAGCGGAATCAGCGCCAGCGCAATACCGAAGCTCAGCAGCACCTGGCTCATCACCAGAATGCGTGTCGGATCCCAGCCCGCCCAGATAACAATAAAGGACGGCAGCATAGTAATGGTACGACGGAACCACAGCGGAATGTGGAAGCGGATAAAGCCCTGCATCACCACCTGGCCGGCCAGCGTGCCCACCACGGTAGAAGAGAGGCCGGCCGCTACCAGACTCAGCCCGAACACAATCGCCGCCGCGTGACCCAGCAGCGGCTGCAGCGTCAGATAGGCCTGGTCGAGATCGACAATGCTGGTGTGACCGCTAAAGTGAAACGCGGCCGCTGCGGTGGCCATCATCGCCAGGTTAACGAAACCGGCGATGGTCATGGCGATCGCCACGTCGAGCTTGGTGGAGGAGTAGCGCTCCGCCTTGCTGCCTTTATTACCGTACTGCGTCAGCGCCGAGTGCAGATAAATGACGTGCGGCATAATGGTCGCGCCCAGCACGCCAGCCGCGAGGAATACCGCGTCAGAAGTGGGCAGGCTCGGCAGCGCCATGCCCACCACCAGATCGCTGACGCGCGGCTGCGAGAAGAACAGTTCAACGATATAAGCGGCGGCGACAAACAGCAGCAGCCCGCCAATCACCAGCTCCAGCGGCTTCTGTCCACGGTTCTGCAGCATCAGAATCAGGAACGTGGCGATACCGGTTAACACCGCGCCCTGCAGCAGCGAGATGCCGAGCAGCAGCTTAAAGCCGAGCGCAGCCCCGATGAATTCCGCCAGATCGGTGGCCATGGCGATGATCTCCGCCTGTACCCAGTAGAACCACACCGCCGGACGCGGGAAGCGATCGCGAATATGCTCGGCGAGGTTTTTACTGGTGGCAATGCCCAGCTTGGCGGACATCAGCTGGATCAGCATCGCCATGATGTTGGCCCATACCACCACCCACAGCAGTTTGTAGCCGTACGCGGCCCCCGCCTGGATGTTGGTGGCAAAGTTGCCGGGATCGATATAACCAATGGCCGCGATGAAGGCCGGTCCCAGCAGCGCGAGCTTGATCTTTCTGGCTCCGCGAGCGGCGCGCTCGGCGGTGCGACTTTCTGACATAGTTTTGACCCTGTCCTAACGCTTGTCTGACCCATCCAGCTTACGGGGCATTCAAGGCAAGTGAAATTTGGTTATAGTTATCGCATTGATAGATGTTGCTATAAAGTATAGCCATTGCTATACCGCAAGGTAAAGTTAGCGCTTGCTAAAAATTATGCAACAGGTTTCACTCTACTCCCGGGTCAAATTATAGACAATCTCTTTGTGGATATTTCTTGTGATCGATTTGTAAACAGGTTGTGAGCGGTGAGACTAATCTGAGAAATAAAGCGATACCGAATACTTATATTGTGGTTTTGATCTCGTTTTTAAGTAACGCGTTACATAGAATACGCAGCAAAATACAACCCTCCTCAAATTTGGAGCCGATATGTCCCATATTTTGCACTTCCTTTTAGCATTGGTGGTGGTAGCCGTGCTGGCGTTACTCGTCAGTCACGATCGTAAGAGTATCCGGATTCGCTATATCGTTCAGCTGCTGGTGATTGAAGTGCTGCTGGCGTGGTTCTTCCTTAACTCCGAAGCAGGCCTTGGCTTTGTTAAAGGTTTCGCCGGGCTGTTTGATCATCTGCTCAAATATGCAGCAGAGGGTACGAATTTCGTGTTCGGTAACATGAACGAGAAAGGTCTGGCCTTCTTCTTCCTCAATGTTTTGTGCCCTATCGTCTTCATCTCGGCCCTAATCGGTATTTTGCAGCATTTCCGCATCCTGCCGTGGGTGATTCGCGCTATCGGTACCGTGCTGTCGAAGATCAACGGCATGGGCAAACTGGAATCCTTTAACGCCGTCAGCTCTCTGATTCTGGGACAGTCAGAAAACTTTATCGCCTATAAGGATATCCTCGGCAAAATGTCACAGCGCCGCATGTACACCATGGCAGCCACCGCGATGTCGACAGTGTCGATGTCGATTGTGGGCGCCTATATGACGATGCTGCAGCCAAAGTACGTGGTGGCCGCGCTGGTGCTCAACATGTTCAGTACCTTTATCGTGCTGTCGCTGATTAACCCGTACCGCGTGGAAAGCGAAGAAGACCTGCAGCTGCAGGATCTGCATAAAGGTCAGAGCTTCTTTGAGATGCTGGGTGAATACATTCTGGCCGGTTTCAAGGTGGCGATTATCGTTGCGGCGATGCTGATTGGTTTTATCGCGCTGATCTCCGGCCTCAACGCGCTGTTTGATACCATCTTCGGCATCAGCTTCCAGGG
This sequence comes from Pantoea sp. SGAir0184, assembly GCF_043544755.1. Taxonomy (NCBI): domain Bacteria; kingdom Pseudomonadati; phylum Pseudomonadota; class Gammaproteobacteria; order Enterobacterales; family Erwiniaceae; genus Pantoea; species Pantoea sp. SGAir0184. The sequence goes on along the minus strand of NZ_CP028050.1, from coordinate 1,304,390 downwards.
CGTGCTGGGCTATGTGTTCTATCCGTTTGCCTGGGTAATGGGCGTGCCATCCAGCGAAGCGCTGCAGGTGGGCAGCATCATGGCGACCAAGCTGGTTTCTAACGAGTTCGTTGCAATGATGGACCTGCAGAAAATCGCCGGTCAGCTGTCGCCGCATGCGGAAGGCATTCTGTCGGTGTTCCTGGTCTCCTTCGCCAACTTCTCTTCCATCGGCATTGTCGCAGGCGCGATCAAAGGTCTGCATGAAGAGCAGGGTAACGTGGTATCACGTTTCGGCCTGAAACTGCTGTACGGCTCGACGCTGGTGAGCGTGCTCTCCGCCGCTATCGCTGGTCTGGTGCTGGGCTTCTAATGTACAGGGCGGGCTGCGGCTCGCCCTTCTCTTCTTCTATATACCTAAGCGTTATATCCCGCGCCAGTCAGCCTGCCGCCGCGTCACGCCCTGCTTCACCGTTTCCCGCAAACCCTTTGCACAATATTGAATTTCCGTTGTTGCCGTCTGCGCCCGTAGCTTTTCCTTCTGACCTCACCTCAGGAGAATCGCATGAGCATTCAGTTCCTTGGCATGATTGGCCACCGGCTTGCCTCAGAAATCATTCCCGCATCCGGCACGTTGTTCGATAAAGATTACATCGCCCGCTTTGCCCGCGCCCATGAAGCGGCCGGCTTCGACCGCATTCTTGTCGGCTACTGGTCCGATCAACCCGATGGCTTTCTGGTCACCGCTCACGCAGCGGCGCATACCCAGAAGATTAAATTCCTGCTGGCGCACCGTCCGGGGTTTGTCGCGCCCACGCTGGCGGCCCGCAAGCTGGCTTCGCTCGACCATCTCACCGACGGCCGCCTGGCCGTGCACATTATCAGCGGCGGCAGCGACAGCGAACAGCGCCGCGACGGTGATTTTCTCAGCAAGGCTGAACGCTATGCGCGCACCGACGAATTTCTCAGCGTGCTGAAACAGAGCCTTGAGTCGCCACAGCCTTACGATCATCAGGGCCGGTTTTACCAGGCTGAGCAGGCTTTCTCTGCCATTAAACCGCTGCAACATAAGCTGCCGATCTATTTCGGCGGATCGTCACCGGAGGCGATTGACGTGGCGGCGCGGCATGCCGATGTCTTCGCGCTGTGGGGCGAACCGTTAAAAGGCGCGGCCGAGACGGTACGTAACGTGCGTGCGGCGGCGGCCGCGCAGGGGCGCCAGATTGCGTTTAACATCTCCTTCCGGCCTATTCTGGGTAACACCGAAAAAGAAGCCTGGGAGCGCGCCGAACATATCCGCGCCACCGCAGAGAAGCAGCTGGCGGAGACCGGCTATACCTTTGGTTTGCCGAAGCCGCAGAGTGTCGGTGCGCAGCGTCTGCTGGCGGCGGCGCATGAGAGCGATCGCCACGATAAAGTGCTGTGGACCGGCGTGGCAAAACTGGTGCAGGGCGGCTACAACTCCACCGCGCTGGTCGGCACGCCGGATCAGGTTTCTGAGGCCCTGCTGGATTACTATCGCCTCGGCATTCATAGCGTGCTGATCCGCGGATTTGACCCGCTGAATGACGCGGTGGAATACGGCCGTGAACTGCTGCCGCTGACGCGTGAAAAAGTGGCTGCGCTCAGCGCAACTGAAAAAAGGAGCGCCTGATGCGTCTCGTCGCTCTGTTTGCCGGTGTTGCGCTGGCCCTCGCGTCACTCCAGCCGCTACTGGCGGCCGATAAAGTCACACTGCGCCTCGGCGATGTGAAAGGCGATCGTTTTGCCGCCCTGAAAGCCTCGGGCGAACTGAACAATCTGCCTTACGATCTTAAGCTCACCGCCTTTGACTCCGGCGCACCGGTGCAGGAAGCGCTCAATGCCGGGGCGCTCGACGTTGGCTTTACCGGCGATTTGCCGTTTCTGTTTGTCTATGCGGCAGGCGCGCCGGTGAAAGCCGTGGGTGCCTGGCAGAATAACCCGGACAGCATCGCCCTGCTGACCCGCCCCGACGCCGGCATTCACCGGCTGCAGGATTTAAAAGGTAAGCAGATCGCGGTCAACCGCGGCGGCTGGGGACACTATCTGCTGCTTGGCCTGCTGGAGCGCGCTGGCCTGACGCCGCAGGATGTCACGCTGCGCTTCCTCGGACCAGTGGATGGTCGCGCGGCGCTGACGTCCGGTGCGGTCGCGGCCTGGGCGCCGTGGGAGCCCTATATCGCCACCTCGACCGCCATCGACGGCACGGTGCGCGTGCCGGACGGCGGCGGTAAAGGCATTATGTCCGGTTACTCCTACGCGCTGGCCCGCAATGAAGCGTTGCAGGACGCCGGCAAGCGGGAAGCGATTGCCGACCTGCTGGCGCGACTGGCGAAGGCGCAAATCTGGGCGCAACACCATCCGCAGCAATTCGCCGGCGTGCTGAGCAAAACCCTGAATATGCCCCCCGCCATTACCCGTAGCTGGATTGACGATGCGCGCATCCGCCCGCTGGTGTTTGACACGCACCTGATTGCCACGCTGCAGAAATCCGCCGACTTTTTCCATCGTTATCAGGTGTTGCCAAAACAGGTCGATGTCAGCCAGGCGTTTGACTTCAGTCTGTCCGCCGCCGCTAACCGCATCGCCCAGCACGCGCCGGGAGACAAATCATGAGTGATTATCAGCACCATCGCCTGCGCACCTTCGTCGCCCGGCTGGCCACCCTGCTCGACAGCCAGCCGGACGAAGCGACCATTTTGCGGCAGGGCAGCGGCTGGCTGGCCGAACTGATTCGCCACGATGACTGGCTGGATGAGGCGTTTACCCAGCCCCATCCGCAGCACTATCAGCAATATCTGCTGTATGCCGATGCGCAGCAGCGCTTTTCCGTGGTGAGTTTTGTCTGGGGGCCGGGTCAGCAGACGCCGATTCACGATCACCGCGTCTGGGGACTGATTGGCATGCTGCGCGGCGCCGAGATTTCACAATCGTGGCAGCCGGGCCCGCACGGTTTACAGGCAGAAGGTGCGCCGGTGCGGCTTGAACCCGGCAACGTGGAGGCGGTGTCGCCAACGGTCGGTGATATCCATCGCGTCAGCAACGCCTATGACGATCGCGTCTCTGTCAGTATCCACGTGTATGGCGCGAATATCGGCGCGGTTGAGCGCGCGGTCTACACCGCCGACGGCCACGAAAAGCGCTTTATTTCCGGCTACAGCAACCGTTATCTACCTAACATTTGGGACCTTTCACATGACTAAACCGGTTTTCCCGTTTCGCCAGGCGGCGGAACTGCTGGCAGCGCTGCGTCAGCAACAGGAAGTGGCGATCATTGACGTGCGCGATGAAGCGCTGTTTGCCACCGGGCATCCGCTGTTTGCCGTCAACATTCCGCTGTCAAAGCTGGAGCTGGAGCTGCTGGACCGCATTCCCCAACGTCACACCGCCATTACGCTGTATGACAACGGCGAAGGCCTGGCGCAGACCGCTGCTGAACGTCTCGCCGCACTGGGTTATCAGCAGGTCACGTTACTGGCCGATGATTTAGCCGGCTGGCAGGCGGCTGGCGGCGAGCTGTTTATCGATGTTAATTCACCCAGCAAAGCGTTTGGCGAACTGGTAGAACATCATGCCCGCACGCCTTCGCTCTCCGCCGATGAGGTACAGGCGCTGATTAGCGATGATGCCGACGTGGTGGTGCTGGATGCGCGGCGCTTCGATGAATATCACACCATGAGCATTCCGGGCGCCACCAGCGTACCGGGCGGCGAACTGGTGCTGCGCGTGCGCGATTTAGCCCCCTCACCGCGCACCACGGTGATTGTGAATTGCGCCGGACGCACGCGCAGCATTATTGGCACGCAGTCGCTGATCAATGCCGGTGTTCGTAATCCGGTATTCGCGCTGCGCAACGGCACCATTGGCTGGACGCTGGCCGGTCATGCGCTGGAGCATGGGCAGAGCCGCCGCTATGGCAACACCAGCGAAACCGCGCAACGTCAGGCCGCGAGCCAGGCCCGCGCCATTGCCGATCGCGCCGGCGTGACACGCATTTCTCTGGCGACACTGACGCGCTGGCAGCAGGAAGCGCGCACCACCTACCTGTTTGATGTGCGTGATGCCGAAGAGTACGCCGCCGGTCATCTGCCGGGCAGCCGTCACGTGGCGGGCGGCCAGCTGGTACAGGAGACCGATCACTACGCCAGCGTGCGCGGTGCGCGTATCGTGCTGGTGGATGATGACGGTGTCCGCGCCAATATGACCGGCTCCTGGCTGGCGCAGCTTGGCTGGCAGGTGGCGGTGCCTGACGCATTGCAGGCCAGCGATTTCAGCGCTGTCGGTAGCTGGCAGCCGCAGGTCGCGCCGGTTGCTGCGCCGGAATCGATCTCCCCCGCGCAGCTGGCCGAGTGGCTGGCGGCTGGCGACACGCAGGTGCTGGATTTCACCACGCTCGCCAATTACCGCAACAGCCATATTCCCGGGGCGGCCTGGCTGCTGCGTTCCACCCTGCAGCAGCAGGGCAAGGCTCTACTGCCCGATGCAGGCCGCTATGTGCTGACCTGCGGCAGCAGTCTGCTGGCCAGCTATGCCGTGGAGCAAATTGCCACGCTGACCGGCAAACCGGTGCGGGTGCTGGCGGGAGGCAATGCAGCCTGGCGTGCCGCCGGTCTGCCCGCCGAACAGGGCGAGCAGCGCCTGCTCTCGCCGCCCATCGATCGTTATCGCCGCCCGTACGAAGGCACCGATATTGAACCGGACGTGATGCAGGCCTATCTCGACTGGGAATATGGTCTGGTGGCGCAACTGGATCGCGACGGTACCCACGGTTTTCGCGTGCTGCAGCTGCAGCCACAGGCCGTAACGGTTTAACACGAAAAGGCGCTGCAGGTCAGCGCCATTGCGCGCAGCCAGTCGGCGAATGCAACGTCACACTGCGCAAAAGGGCAGTATTATTATCGGGTTTTAAGTACGTTTGTTCTGAACGAACAGAGAATTGGTGGAGATAAGCGGGATCGAACCGCTGACCTCTTGCATGCCATGCAAGCGCTCTCCCAGCTGAGCTATACCCCCACATCTGGAATTCGTTTTTTCAGTGCAAACCGTTGGGAGCGGTTTGGTGGAGCTAAGCGGGATCGAACCGCTGACCTCTTGCATGCCATGCAAGCGCTCTCCCAGCTGAGCTATAGCCCCGTACCGAAAAAACCGCCGAGTTACCTCGACGGACGGCATAATATGAGACCGCTGTTTGAGTGTCAACGGCAAATTCTCGTTCTGCGTGCGATCGCTGAAAAAGGCGGCAACCCTGTGTCGCCGTGGCTTTTTTTTCAGCGCAGCGCGTACTCGTCATCCCTGCCCTCAGCCGTTATCTCAACGCCGCCTCAACGGTGCACCACGCCGAGGTTAACTTTAGGTTAAAGATGTTAGCGTCAGGCTTGTTTTCGTTAATGGTGCGTGTAAAACTTAGCGCGCTAATTAACCGGTTAGCCGTCCAGGGTATTCACTCGCTAACCGGCCAGCACGTCCTCCTTGTTTAATAAAAGAAAAGTGAACTATGTCGCTGCATACACCTAAAGAGATCGCGCAACTGGCGATTCAGGCCGGCGTGGCTAAAAGCCGTCTGCCGGTTTCCACCTTATTAATTCTTGGCTTTATGGCTGGCGCGTTTATCGCGACCGGCTTCCTGCTCGATCTGCACGTTATTAACCAGCTGCCTGCTGAATGGGGCTCGTTTGCCGGCTTCCTCGGTGCGGCGGTATTCCCGGTCGGACTGATTCTGACCGTGCTGGCGGGCGGCGAGCTGCTGACCGGCAACATGATGACCCTGCCCATTGCCTGGTTCGCGCGCCGCATTAGTGGTTTCAGCGTGCTGCGTAACTGGTTTTGGGTCACCATCGCCAATTTTATTGGCAGCGTTGCGGTAGCATGGTTCTTCGGCCATCTGCTCGGCATGACCGAAGGCGACTATCTGAAGAAAACCGTGGCGATCGCGCATGCCAAAGTGAACGCCGATTTCATGCACGCGTTCATCTCCGGCATCGGCTGCAACTGGCTGGTGTGTCTGGCGGTGTGGCTGGCCTTCGCCAGTAAAGATATGGTCGGCAAAATCTTCGGCATGTGGTTCCCGGTGATGGCCTTCGTGGCAATCGGTTTCCAGCACGTGGTGGCCAACATGTTTATCGTGCCTGCCGCAATTTTTGCCGGTCAGATGAGCTGGGCAGAATTTGCACCTAACGTGGTTGCGGTATTTTTAGGCAATGGTGTGGGCGGTGCGATCTTTGTCGGCCTCACCTATTTCCTCGCCTTCCGTCCGGCACAGGCGGCGGTCAGCGAAGCGCAGTAAACCGATTTTGCCTTTTGTCGCACAGCAAAAGGCATTTTCTGCCTTGATTACTTTTCCCCGTAACGTTTTGTTGTAATATGTAGAGCTAATGTATTTAACAGGGACAGCATCGTGAAAAAGGAATGGCTCACTCCCGAAGAGCTCGCGCTGGAAACGGGCTACAGTCGGCAGACGGTGAATAAATGGATCAAGCGTGAAAACTGGACGACCACGCCCAAGCCCGGTGTACAGGGCGGTAAGGCGCGATTAATCCACATTGATGAGCGTGTCAAAAGCTTCATTCAGTCCACCCGCCATGCAAACGAACCGGCGGCGAATTACGGCGCTCAGCAAAATACGTTACCTGCGTTATTAATAAATTCTGTCCAGCAAATGACGCCCACCGAACAGGAACAACTGGCGGCGCTGTTATTGCGGGAAGGGATCAGGGGCGTATTACAGCGGTTAGGAATCCAGGAAGAATAGAAAAGCCGGAAGCAGTGAGATGCTTCCGGCTTTTTTGTTGCCTGCCGCATCACAGCAGCCTGACAGGCCGCTGTTCAGCTCAATCAGGCCTGTGCTTCACGCTCCGCGATGAACGCCAGTGCTTTTTCGATACGCGCCACGCTGCGGCTGCGGCCGATGGCTTCCACCGTCACGTCGAGCCCAGGCGACTGACCGGCACCGGTTACGGCAACGCGCAGCGGCATACCGACTTTGCCCATGCCGAGCTCGAGTTCATCCGCAGCAGCCTGGATGGCGTGATGCACGTTTTCCGCATTCCAGTCGCTGTCGCTGATGGCCGCCAGCTTGTCGCGTACCACTTCCAGCGGCTGACGCGCCACCGGACGCAGATGCTTTTTCGCTGCATCCGCATCAAACGCGTCAAACTCTTCATAGAAGTAGCGGCAGGACGCGGCGATTTCGACCAGCGTTTTGCAGCGCTCGCCCAGCAGCGTCACCAGCTTCGCCAGCTCCGGTCCGGTGCGGGTATCAATGTTCTGCTGCTCGATGTGCCACTGCAGCTGGGTCGCGACATATTCCGGCGGCAGCGTATTAATGTAGTGATGGTTGAGCCACTGCAGTTTCTCGGTGTTGAAGGCGCTGGCCGATTTGCTCACCGCATCGAGGGTGAACAGTTCAGTCATTTCCGCCACGCTGAAAATCTCCTGATCGCCATGTGACCAGCCGAGGCGCACCAGATAATTAAGCAGCGCTTCCGGCAGGTAGCCGTCGTCGCGATACTGCATGACGCCCACCGCGCCGTGACGCTTGGACAGCTTTTTACCGTCATCGCCGAGGATCATGGATACGTGCGCATAAGTTGGCACTTCCGCACCAATCGCTTTCAGGATGTTGATCTGACGCGGCGTGTTGTTGATATGGTCTTCACCACGAATAACGTGCGTGATGCCCATATCCCAGTCGTCGACCACCACACAGAAGTTGTAGGTCGGTGAACCGTCGGTACGGCGGATGATCAGATCATCCAGTTCCTGGTTGCTGAATTCGATCGGACCACGAATCTGATCGTCAAAAATTACCGAACCGTCCTGCGGGTTGCGGAAGCGCACCACGCACGGCTCATCGGCAGCATGATGTTCATGGCTGTCGCGGCAGCGGCCGTCATAACGGGGCTTCTCGCCTTTTTCCATCTGCTCTTCACGCAGCGCGTCCAGACGCTCTTTCGAGCAATAGCATTTATAAGCAGTACCGGCTTCCAGCATTTCGTCGATAACGTCGTTATAACGGTCGAAACGTTTGGTCTGGTAGTACGGGCCCTCATCCCAGTCGAGATTCAGCCAGTTCATCCCATCCATAATGGCTTCGATCGCTTCCGGCGTGGAGCGCTCCAGGTCGGTATCTTCGATACGCAGGACGAATTCGCCCTGGTTATGGCGAGCATAAAGCCATGAGTAAAGCGCAGTACGCGCACCACCGACGTGCAGGTAGCCCGTCGGGCTGGGTGCGAAGCGAGTTTTGATTTTCATTCAGCATTGCCTTAAATGCGCAGGTTTCGTTGTCTGGATGACAAAAAAACGGGTTAACGCGGAAAAACAGTGCGCATATTCTAGCAGGTGAGGCTGATTCCTCAATCACTGTCACGCTGGCGGCGCGGGCAGAAGTGCGTTTTTCTGCTAATAAAACCAGCACATTGGCTAAAAGCGCTGCATGATGTCTAAATTTAAAGCGAACGCACATTTATGTTTTAAAAAGCGTTGACTCACTTCGAAGGATCCCTATAATGCGACTCCACACAGCGGGGGTGATTAGCTCAGTTGGTAGAGCATCTCCCTTACAAGGAGGGGGTCGGCGGTTCGAGCCCGTCATCACCCACCACTCTTAATGAGATGGCCCGCAGTGAACAAGAGATAAGATATGGGTGATTAGCTCAGTTGGTAGAGCATCTCCCTTACAAGGAGGGGGTCGGCGGTTCGAGCCCGTCATCACCCACCATATCTTAGTCAGATGACACTCTTGTTAAGCAGTACCGAAGTGGGTGATTAGCTCAGTTGGTAGAGCATCTCCCTTACAAGGAGGGGGTCGGCGGTTCGAGCCCGTCATCACCCACCACTTCGGGTCGTTAGCTCAGTTGGTAGAGCAGTTGACTTTTAATCAATTGGTCGCAGGTTCGAATCCTGCACGACCCACCAAATTCAGAAAAGAGCGCCCTCAGGGCGCTTTTTTCGTTTCTGTGCGCCGATGCTCAACGTGCAGGATGAGAACCTGCTGCAGGTTCGACTGAATCGCCGGGAGCGATTCAGGCTGATGCGCCAGCATCACCCGCAGGGCGAGGCCCCGGATGGGCCGAGGCATATCCTGCACGACCCACCAAATTCAGGAAAAAGCGCCCTTTGGGCGCTTTTTTCGTTTCTTCACGTTCCCCCAGGCTGCCAGTTAAGCTGAAACTGCATTCAACCACGGTTGCACGTTTGGTAGCGGCGCAATTTATTGCGCGATAAATCGCGCCGCTACAAATGGTGTGCGATTTGCGGTTGCCTTACCTGGTTGCCCTTACGCCATCAGGGCGCTTTTTTCGTTTCTTCGCATCCCCCAGGCTGCCAGTTAAGCTGAAACTGCATTCAATCAAAGTTGCACATGTGGTAGCGGCGCAATTTATTGCGCGATGAATCGCGCCGCTACGAATAGGGTGCGACTTGCGGTTGCCTTACCTGGTTGCCCTTACGCCATCAGGGCGCTTTTTTCGTTTCTTCACATCCCACCCCCAAGGCTGCCAGTTAAGCTGAAACTGCATTCAACCACGGTTGCACGTTTGGTAGCAGCGCAATTTATTGCGCGATGAATCGCGCCGCTACAAATGGTGTGCGACTTGCGGTTGCCTTATCTGACCGCTCTTACATTCTCAGGGCGCTTTTTTGCTTCAGCTGTGAAGAAAGAACCCGCTCTGCCTGAGGCCGTGCCCGCCCTATCCCCTTTCGCCCTCATTCCTGACGAAACCTTTTCGCAAATTTAACACCTCTCACCCTCAAGCCGCAGCGGCTGCGTTCCGATAACGAAAGGGCACATTTGCAAGGAGAACGTTATGACCACCATTTCGACCAATACCAATATTGGCAGCAGCAGTACTTCGGGATCCGGAAGCGCATCCGGCAGTAGCGATAGCGCCTCGAAAATCGCCAGCCTGACCAAACAAATCGCCAGCCTGAACGATGAACTGAAAGACATCGCGAAGGACAAAAGCCTGACCGAGAAGCAAAGAAAGGATAAGCAGGAGACGATTAACGCGCAGATTCAGCTGCTGCAGGCGCAAATCCAGCAGTTGCAGAAGCAGGAAAAGGAGAAAGCGGAGCAGAAGCAGGAGAAACAGGAGGTTACTGCAGTGAAAGCGGATGGTATCAACCGCCCAACCGACAGCAACCAACTTGACGTTTATGTTTAAAACGCCGGATTAAGCGCGCGATCCTGCGTCAGCAGCGCCGCCTGCTGACGCACTTCCTGCCAGATAGCCTCCGCTGCCGGGGTGAGTGACCGGTTTTTGCGTTTAATCAGCATCAGGCTGCGATTGATCTCCGGATAGAGCCGGCGCACCGTCAGCTTACGACCAGACGGCAGCGGCAGCGCCAGTGCCGGTAAAATACTGATGCCAATGCCCGCTTCCACCATCGGATAAAGCGTGGCCGGATGGCCAATCTCCTGCACCACCTGTACGTTCAGCGCCAGCCGCTGCAATGCGGCATCGACCAGCAATCGGCTGCCCGACGCGTAATCCTGCAGCACCATAGCGCGACCAGCCAGCATTGACCACTGGGCCTGCGGCACCTGCGCCAGCGCATCATCCTGATGACACAACAGTAAAAACGGCTCCTGCAGAATCTCCTCGCTATCAAAATCGGCATCCTGCAGCGGACCGATGACGATGCCAAAATCGACTTCCGCATTGCGCACGCTCTGCAATACCCACTGCTGCACGCGGTCGTGCAGAATCACCCGAATGTCGGGGTAACGCAGCTGGCTGCTGGCCAGACATTGCGGCATCAGATGCGCCGAGGGCGTCTGGCTGGCCGCCACGCGCACCGTGCCGCTGCGCTGCTCGCCATAGCTGCGCACATCGAGCAGCGTGATATTGAGCTCCTCCAGCAGTCGTTCCAGCCGCGTTGCCAGTTGCTGTCCGGCTTCGCTTAGTAACACCTCGCGCGTGGTGCGATCCAGCAGCCGTACGCCCATCTCCGCTTCCAGCTCTTTAATACTGTGACTGACCGCCGACTGGCTCAGCCCAATCGCCTGCCCTGCCTGGCTGAAACTGCCGTGCTGCGCCACCGCCACAAAGGTGCGCAGCTGTCGTAAGGTGTAATTCATCGATTACGCTCATAGATTAATGCAATAAATCAATTTTATTTCTAAACGCGTCTGACGCACAATCAGCAGCATCATTTATTACATTTAACCGGATTGTAACAATGGGCTTTTTACGACTTGATCCGATGATGGTCAAACTCATCATCACCGTGCTGCTGGCCAGCTTCTTCCCGGCCAAAGGCGGGTTTGTCGATTTCTTCGAATACCTGACCACCGCGGCCATCGCCCTGCTGTTCTTCATGCACGGTGCCAAACTGTCGCGTGAGAAGATCATCGCCGGCAGCAGCCACTGGCGGCTGCATCTGTGGATTATGTGCAGTACCTTCGTGATTTTCCCGATCCTTGGCCTGCTGCTGGTGTGGTGGCATCCGGTTAACGTCGGCGCGGAGATTTACACCGGTTTCCTCTACCTGTGTATCCTGCCGGCGACGGTGCAGTCCGCGATTGCTTTCACCTCCATGGCGGGCGGTAACGTTGCCGCGGCGGTGTGTGCCGCCTCCGCCTCCAGTCTGCTGGGCGTCTTTATTTCGCCGCTGCTGGTTAACCTGGTGATGAATGTGCACAGCGATGCGCCGGGTAACGGCCTCGAGCAGATTGGTAAAATCATGCTGCAGCTGCTGGTGCCCTTTGTGCTGGGCCACCTGGCACGCCGCTGGATTGGTGGCTGGGTGGAGAAGCATCGCAGCCTGATTGGCAAAACCGATCAAACCTCGATTCTGCTGGTGGTCTATTCGGCGTTCAGTGAAGCGGTGGTTAACGGCATCTGGCATCGCGTTGGCGTTGATACCCTGCTGTGGATTCTGGCTGGCAGCCTGCTGATTCTGTTCGTCGCACTGGCGATCAACCTTGGCGCTTCCCGGCTGTTTGGCTTTAGCCGTGCGGATGAGATTGTGGTGCTGTTTTGCGGCTCGAAAAAGAGCCTGGCAAACGGTGTGCCGATGGCTAACATTCTGTTCCCGGCCAGCGCAGTGGGGATTATTGTCCTGCCGCTGATGATCTTCCATCAGGTCCAGCTGATGGTGTGCTCGTTCATTGCCCAGCGCTATAAAGCCGGCAATGAGAAGAAGCTGGCGAAGCAGCAGATTGAAGCGCAGAAGTCATAAAACATCAGGCCCGCAACTGCGGGCCTGTCACTTATTCACTGCGCTTGAGCGGTTTAACCAAGCCCTGTAAGCCTTCGATTTTGATCGCCAGCGTCAGCTGCATCAGCTCACCTAGTTTGCCGGCAGGAAACTCATTTTTACGCGCAAACCACAGCAGATACTCTTCCGGCACATCGATCAGCATCCGCCCTTTGTATTTGCCAAACGGCATCGCGGTATTGGCAATCTCAACCAGCTGCTGCTTATCCATCTCAGGCGCCCAGTAAGCGAATCATTTCGGCTTCATCGATCACCGCAATCCCCAGCTCCTGCGCTTTTGCCAGCTTGGAACCGGCGGCCTCACCGGCGATCAGCAGATCGGTTTTTTTCGATACGCTGCCGCTGACTTTGGCCCCCAGCGTCGTCAGCCGCGCTTTGGCATCGTCACGGTTCATCTGCGACAGCGAGCCAGTCAGTACCACGGTTTTTCCGGCGAACGGGCTGTCGATCTCTTCGGCTTTGACCACCACCACCGCCGGCCAGTGCACGCCCACCTCCTCCGTCAGCTGGCGGATCACTTCACGGTTGCTCTCCTCTTCCATGAAGTTGCGCACGTGCGCTGCCACCACTTTGCCGACGTCCTGTACCGCAATCAGCGCATCAAGGTCAGCGTTCATGACCTTTTCCAGCTCACCAAAGTGGTTCGCCAGGTTGGCCGCCGTCGCCTCGCCCACTTCGCGGATGCCGAGCGCATACAGGAAGCGCGGCAGTGTAGTGAATTTGGCTTTTTCCAGCGCGTCCACCACGTTTTGCGCTGATTTCGGCCCCATGCGGTCCAGTCCGGTCAGCTTGCCGGCGGTGAGACGGAACAGGTCGGCCGGGGTTTTGACGTACTCTTTTTCCACCAGCTGGTCGATGATTTTATCGCCCATGCCGTCCACGTCCATCGCACGGCGTGAGACAAAGTGCTTCAGCGCTTCTTTACGCTGCGCGCCGCAAATCAGCCCGCCGGTACAGCGCGTTACGGCTTCGCCTTCCACACGCTCTACGTCAGAGCCGCACACCGGACAGTGGCTGGGGAACACAATCTCGCGCGCATCCGCCGGACGTTCGGATTCCACCACGTTGACCACCTGCGGAATCACGTCACCGGCGCGACGAATCACCACTTTGTCACCGATACGCAGCCCCAGCCGGGCGATTTCATCGGCGTTGTGCAACGTCGCATTACTGACTATCACGCCCGCGACCTGCACCGGTTCGAGGCGCGCCACCGGCGTAATCGCGCCGGTACGTCCGACCTGAAACTCAACGTCGCGCACGATCGTCATCTGCTCCTGCGCCGGGAACTTGAATGCCACCGCCCAGCGCGGTGCGCGCGCCACAAAGCCCAGCTGCTCCTGCAGCGCCTGCGAGTCGACTTTGATCACCACGCCGTCAATATCAAAGCCGAGTGACGGACGGTCCTGCTCAACCTGACGATAAAACGCCAGCACTTCATCCGCGGTGTGCACCAGGCGAATCCGATCGCTGACCGGTAATCCCCAGGCCTTAAACTGTTGCAGACGCTGCCAGTGGCTGGCAGGCATTTCGCCGCCCTCCAGCAGGCCAAAGCCGTAGCAGAAGAAGGTGAGCGGACGTTTCGCGGTGATGCGCGGATCGAGCTGGCGCAGCGAGCCGGCTGCCGCATTACGCGGGTTGGCAAACACTTTGCCGCCGGTGCGTCGCGCTTCCTCATTCAGCTTCTCAAAGCCGCTTTCGGTCATGAATACTTCGCCGCGCACTTCTACCCGCGCCGGAATATTGTCGCCGTGCAGGCGCAGCGGAATGGCGTGAATGGTGCGCACGTTCGCCGTAATGTTTTCGCCGGTAGTGCCATCGCCGCGCGTGGCGGCACGCACCAGCAGGCCGTTTTCATATAGTAAACTTACTGCCAGACCATCCAGCTTCAGCTCGCAGCAATAGGTGAGATCGTCAGTGCTTTTCAGGCGATCCTGCACGCGCTTATTGAAGGCAAGAAATCCGGCTTCATCAAAGGTGTTATCGAGCGACAGCATTGGCACTTCGTGGCGCACCTGTTCAAAGGTGGCAAGCGGTGCCGCGCCCACGCGCTGGGTGGGAGAATCCGGGGTGATTAAATCGGGATGCGCGCTCTCCAGCTCACGCAGTTCGCGCATCAATCGGTCATATTCTGCATCCGGGATTTCCGGCGTATCCATCACGTGATAGAGGTATTCGTGGTGGCGTAACGTGGTGCGCAGCGCGGTGATCTGCTCCTGAACCGATGTCATATTCTCTCGTCCGATAAAAAACCCCCGGCAAGCGGGGGTTATTTAGTTAAAGGGTGATACTGCTGGCGGCGCTTAGCCAATAACCTCGCGGATGCGTGCTTTATAGGTTTCCAGCTTTTGTGGTGTCATCATGCGACGCTCATCATCCAGCACCACGCCACCGACATCATCGGCGATGCGCTGTGCCGATTGCAGCATCAGCTTAAAGTTCTGATTGGCGTCACCGTAGGACGGCACCATCATAAAGATCGAGACGCCCGGCGTGGTGAAATCGCCCATTTCATCCGGATTGAACGAACCCGGTTTAACCATGTTTGCCAGGCTGAACAGCACCGGACCGCTGCCGGCCGGGCTGAGATGGCGATGGAAAATGTTCATTTCACCAAACTGGAAGCCGGCCTGCAGAATGCCCTGCAGCAGCGCTTCACCGTTCAGTGCGCCACCGGCATGCGCGGCAACGTGCAACACCAGCACCGCTTCTTTTTTACTGCCCGGCGCAGCGGGCTGCGGCTGCGGTGCAGCTTCCTGCACAGGCGCAGGTTCAGGTTGTTTAACCTCCGGCTCGGCGGCGGTAAACTCCGGAGCCGGCTGGGTGGCGGACAGCGGTTCATTATCCAGCAGCGGATCGGCCTGAATCGGTTGTGGCTGCGGCACGGGCTGCGCTACCGGCGCCTGCGGTTGTGGCGCAGGTGCAGACTGACGTACCGGCTCATCGTCCAGCAGCGGATCGCCGCTTAACGGCGTTTCCTGGCGTGGGAATGGCTGACGCACCGGTTCCGGCGCACGCGGAGCAGCAGGTTTGGTGACCGGCGCATCGAACTGCGGCTCGTCTTCGGCATCACGCTGACGACGCACGCGTACTTCGCCGACGCCATCGTCTTCGCTGTTCAGCAGATCATCGTCATCCGCTTCTTCACGCTGTTTCAGACGTTTGTGCGGGCGATCGCGAAACACGGAAGAGCGCTCTTTACGGCTGGTCCACAGTCCGTGAAGAAGCAGCGCTATTATGGCGATCGCGCCAACAACGATTAATATCAGACGCAAATCCTGCATCATTGTATTCTCTGTTGTTCCAATACCTTGCCACCACGGCAAACTTTATCCTCTAACTGTATTTGCCCAGCTACACAAGTGCAAGTCTGTGCAGTATTTTCTGACAAATAAGATAGCTGCCCCACGCTTTTTTGCTGTTTTTTCGCGCAAAGTGCGCCTGTCACCGATAAAAAGCCAGGTTATGATGTTGGCGCCGCTACATAAAGGAGAAAGGCTCGCTATGCCCGCTGAGAATTCGGTCTCATCCATGAATGGTATTCATTATTTTGCCCAGGGCTGGAAACTGGTGCGTCTGCCCGGTATCCGCCGCTACGTCATCATCCCGCTGCTGGTGAACATTGTGCTGCTGGGCGGTGCGTTTATCTGGCTGTTTCAGCGCCTCGGCCAGTGGATTCCACAGCTGATGTCGCACGTGCCGGACTGGCTGCAGTGGCTGAGCTATCTGCTGTGGCCGCTGGCGGTGATTTCGATTGTGCTGGTATTCAGCTATTTCTTCTCCACCATCGCCAACTGGATTGCCGCGCCGTTTTGCGGCCTGCTGGCGGAGCAGCTGGAAGGACGTCTGACCGGAAAACCCCTACCGGACAGTGGCTGGCTCGGCATGATGAAAGACATCCCGCGCATCATGAAGCGCGAGTTACAGAAGCTCGGCTACTATTTGCCGCGCGCACTGGGCCTGCTGCTGCTCTATTTTATCCCCGGCTTTGGCCAGACCGTGGCGCCGGTGTTGTGGTTTCTGTTTAGCGCCTGGATGCTATCGATACAATATTGCGACTATCCGTTCGACAACCACAAAGTCAGTTTTCCTCAGATGCGTAACGCGCTGCGTCAGCATAAAACCGCCAATATGCAGTTTGGCGCGCTGGTCAGTCTGTTCACCATGATTCCGATCCTCAATCTCGCCATCATGCCGGTCGCGGTATGCGGCGCGACCGCCATGTGGGTCGATCGCTACCGCAGCCAGCATGCGCGTCATCTATAATGCATCAAAAAGCCTTATGCATTTTTGCATCAGGCTTATGGTTGCAGGCTATATAGATATACGATTTCTTTCCTTCCGCCGGGGGTCAGAACAGGTATGCTCTGAGGGTTCCCAATATTTCATACAGTTAAGGACGGGCTATGAGTAAGATCTATGAAGACAACTCTCTGACAATTGGTCATACGCCGCTGGTTCGACTGAACCGCATCGGTAATGGACGCATTCTGGCTAAGGTCGAGTCGCGTAACCCGAGCTTCAGCGTTAAATGCCGTATCGGTGCCAATATGATTTGGGACGCAGAAAAACGCGGTATTCTGAAACCGGGCGTTGAGCTGGTAGAGCCAACCAGCGGCAACACCGGCATTGCGCTGGCCTATGTCGCCGCTGCGCGCGGCTACAAGCTGACGCTGACCATGCCTGAGACCATGTCGATTGAACGTCGCAAGCTGCTGAAAGCGCTGGGCGCCAATCTGGTGCTGACCGAAGGGCCAAAAGGCATGAAGGGCGCCATCGCTAAAGCAGAAGAGATTGTTGCCAGCGATCCGGACAAATATGTGCTGCTGCAGCAGTTCAGCAACCCGGCCAACCCGGAAATTCACGAAAAGACTACTGGCCCGGAGATCTGGGAAGACACTGACGGCGCCGTAGACGTCTTCATTGCCGGCGTGGGCACCGGCGGTACGCTGACCGGCGTGAGCCGCTACATCAAGAACACCAAAGGCAAGCAGGATTTGATCACCGTGGCCGTTGAGCCT
The DNA here is from genome assembly GCF_043544755.1 of Pantoea sp. SGAir0184. NCBI lineage: Bacteria > Pseudomonadati > Pseudomonadota > Gammaproteobacteria > Enterobacterales > Erwiniaceae > Pantoea > Pantoea sp. SGAir0184. The sequence continues at coordinate 1,287,147 of NZ_CP028050.1, read as the reverse complement.
ACGGATTCCCCGGTCATCGCACAGGCGCTGGCGGGAGAAGAGATCAAACCGGGTCCGCACAAGATTCAGGGCATCGGTGCCGGTTTTATTCCGGGCAACCTTGACCTGAAACTGATTGACCGCGTGGTGGCCATCACCAATGAAGAAGCGATCAGCACCGCGCGTCAACTGATGGAAGAGGAAGGCATTCTGGCCGGTATCTCTTCCGGTGCAGCAGTGGCGGCTGCCCTTAAGCTGCAGGAAGATGAAGCCTTCGCCAATAAAAATATTGTGGTGATTCTGCCCTCTTCCGGCGAACGCTATCTCAGTACCGCACTGTTTGCCGATCTGTTCACCGAAAAAGAGCTGCAACAGTAAACGACAGAGTCTGAAAATGATGAAAAAAGCACCCAAATGGGTGCTTTTTTGTGGCGCAGATCTCACTTTTACCACCGGGCAGATTGATTTCAGTGATGCGGCTCTGGTATTTAAGCAGCCAATTATTTCGGTGCCTGAAATTAATCTGCCTTTGAAGTGGATCAAGCTGAATCGATTTACTGATTTGGTGAAACGGCGAATCACGGCATAATCAGCAGAGTGACGTATTGCAGCAGTTTTGATCCGTCATCGAAAAAATGACTTTTTCATTCAAGCGCATTTTTTGGTCAGCGTGATGCCGTACCAGCGCACCTACACAGGCTAAAGTTACGGCTCCAGGCTAGACTTTAGATCCATAACACCAAACCTGATAAAGTTGGGGAAATAGAATGTTCCAGCAAGAAGTTACCATTACCGCACCTAACGGCCTCCATACCCGTCCTGCAGCTCAGTTCGTGAAAGAAGCGAAGGCTTTCCAGTCTGAAATCACTGTTACTTCTAACGGCAAATCTGCCAGCGCGAAAAGCCTGTTCAAACTGCAGACTCTGGGTCTGACTCAGGGTACGGTTGTTACGCTTTCTGCAGAAGGTGAAGACGAGCAGCAGGCGGTTGAGCATCTGGTCAAACTGATGGCTGAACTGGAGTAATTCCGCTCCGGCAAGCCATTAAACCGACTCCTTTGCCCCATTGAGTGCAATTATGTTGATCGCGGACAACCTGTCCGCGTTATTGCTTCCTTAGAGTACTGCTCCGCGACAGTGGCAACGCATTGGGTCAATGAGCCATCGTGATTAAAAGGTAGGGTTATGATTTCAGGCATTTTAGCATCACCGGGTATCGCTTTCGGCAAAGCACTGCTGCTGAAGGAAGACGAGATCGTCATCAGCCGTAAAAAGATTACTGACGACCAGGTTGAGCAGGAAGTTCAGCGCTTCCTCGACGGTCGCAGCAAAGCAGCCGGGCAGCTTGAAGCCATCCGTGTGAAAGCCGGTGAAACCTTCGGTGAAGAGAAAGCGGCGATCTTTGAAGGTCACATCATGCTGCTCGAAGACGAAGAGCTTGAGCAGGAAATCATCGACCTGATTAAAAAAGATCACGTAACTGCTGACGCCGCCGCCCACTCTGTGGTTGAAGGCCAGGCGAAAGCGCTGGAAGAGCTCGACGACGAATATCTGAAAGAGCGCGCGGCTGACGTACGTGACATCGGCAAGCGTCTGCTGCAGAACATTCTGGGTCTGCATATCGTTGACCTGAGCGCCATTGCTGACGAATCCATTCTGGTGGCAAAAGATCTGACGCCATCCGAAACCGCACAGCTGAACCTGAAAAAGGTGCTGGGCTTTATTACCGATCTGGGTGGCCGTACTTCACACACCTCGATCATGGCGCGTTCGCTGGAGCTGCCTGCGATTGTCGGCACCGGTAACGTGACCGCTACCGTGAAAAACGGTGATTTCCTGATTATCGATGGCGTGAACAACAAGATTTACGTCAATCCGACCGACGACGTGCAGGAAGAGCTGAAAGCGATTCAGACGCAGTATCTGTCTGAGAAGCACGAGCTGGCGAAACTGAAAGATCTGCCAGCGATTACGCTGGACGGCCATCAGGTTGAAGTATGCGCCAACATCGGTACCGTGCGTGATGTCGCCGGTGCTGAGCGCAACGGCGCGGAAGGTGTTGGTCTGTACCGTACTGAATTCCTGTTCATGGACCGCGATTCGCTGCCAAGCGAAGAAGAGCAGTTCCAGGCTTACAAAGCCGTGGCGGAAGCGATGGGTTCCCAGGCCGTGATCGTGCGTACTATGGACATCGGCGGCGACAAAGATCTGCCGTACATGAACCTGCCAAAAGAAGAGAACCCGTTCCTCGGCTGGCGTGCGATTCGTATCGCCATGGACCGCAAAGAGATTCTGCATGCCCAGCTGCGCGCCATTCTGCGTGCGTCTTCCTTCGGCAAACTGCGCATCATGTTCCCGATGATCATCTCGGTGGAAGAAGTGCGCTTCCTGAAGGCTGAACTGGAGATGCTGAAGGCACAGCTGCGTGAAGAAGGTAAAGCCTTTGATGAGTCCATTGAAGTGGGCATCATGGTGGAAACCCCGGCTTCCGCAGTGATTGCCCGCCATCTGGCGAAAGAAGTCGACTTCTTTAGTATTGGGACAAATGACCTGACGCAGTATACTCTGGCGGTCGATCGTGGTAATGATTTGATTTCACACCTCTATAACCCAATGACGCCATCTGTACTGGGCCTCATTAAGCAAGTGATCGACGCATCACATGCCGAAGGGAAATGGACCGGCATGTGTGGTGAGCTGGCTGGTGATGAACGTGCTACACTACTGTTACTGGGAATGGGGCTGGACGAATTCAGCATGAGTGCCATTTCAATCCCAAGCATCAAGAAGATCATTCGCAATACCAATTTCGAAGATGCGAAGGCACTGGCAGAGCAGGCTCTGGCTCAACCCACAGCGGAAGATTTGATGAACCTGGTGAACAAGTTCATCAAAGAAAAAACGCTCTGCTGATCCACGAGACGCTGGCCCCAAATTACTGCTTAGGAGAAGATCATGGGTTTGTTTTCTAAACTTTTTGGCGATAAATCAGAGAGCGCGTCAGGGACTATCGATATCGTTGCGCCTCTGTCAGGCGAAATCGTGAATATCGAAGACGTACCTGATGTGGTATTCGCAGAGAAAATCGTCGGTGATGGTATCGCCATCAAACCTACTGGCAACAAAATGGTTGCACCAGTGGATGGTACTATCGGCAAGATTTTCGAAACCAACCACGCGTTTTCTATCGAGTCTGATAACGGCATCGAACTGTTCGTGCACTTCGGTATCGACACGGTAGAACTGAAAGGTGAAGGCTTCAAACGCATCGCTGAAGAAGGCCAGAAAGTGAAAAAAGGCGATGTGGTAATCGAGTTTGATCTGCCGCTGCTGGAAGAGAAAGCCAAATCCACGCTGACCCCGGTCGTGATCTCGAATATGGATGAGATCAAAGACCTGGTGAAACTCTCCGGTCAGGTTACCGTGGGCGAAACGCCGGTTATCCGCATCAGGAAGTAAACCGCGCTGATTGCGTGAAAACGGCACCCAATGGGTGCCGTTTTTGTTTGCCCGTTGTTAACCGAGCTCTGCCATTCGTTGCGGTCGGTCAGCGTGGCGGGGCAGATCGTAAAGACGGCATAAACCATCCCTGGGCCTCGGCCCGCGCCGTCCATGGCGCGGGACGCTTTACTCCTCTGCCCCGCCACGCCGACCGCCTGATGCTTCGGTGTACGCGGTTAGATTACGCCTGCTTCCAGCGCGGCAGCCGCAGCGTCACTTCCAGCCCGCCTTCCGGACGATTCACCGCCTGAACTTCGCCGTGATGTGCCAGAACCACTTTGCGCACAATCGACAGCCCCAGCCCGTAGCCTTTGCCCATCAGCGGTGAATTCACCCGAACGAACGGATCAAAGATACTCGACAGCTTCTCATCATCCACGCCTGGCCCCTGATCGCGCACGCGAATCGCCAGCCACTGATTCTCCGCCTGCAACTGCACGCTGATATGCTGCCCCTGATGCGAGAAACGCAGCGCGTTGCGCAGCACATTCTCCACGCCGCGGCGGATTAGCTCAGCATTACCGCGCACGGTGTAATCCGCGTTCTCATCCACCAGAAAATCAACGTGCACACCGGGGATTTGCGCTTCGTAGCGCACATCGGTTACCACCGCATGCAGCAGGCCGGTCAGATCAAAATACTGCTCGCCAGGCATGCTCTCATGCTCAGCGCGCGACAGCGTCAGCAGTTCGCCGATCATCTTATCCAGGCGGCGCGCCTCCTCGTCGATGCGATTGAGTGAGGATGCTACCGACTCCGGCGTCTGGCGCGCCAGACCGGTGGCCAACTGCAGGCGCGCCAGCGGGGAGCGCAGCTCGTGGGAGATATCGTGCAGCAGCTCCTCGCGCGCTTTCACCAGCGTATCCAGCCGCTCCACCATCGCATCAAAATCCTGGGCCACAATCGACAGCTCATCATGGCGGCGGCGCATCACCGGATAGAGCCGCACCGACAAATCACCGCGCGACACGCGGGCAAACCCCTCGCGCAGTTGACGCATTGGCCGCGTCAGGTTCCACGCCAGCAGCAGACTGAACAGCAGCCCCAGCGCGCCGGCAAAGGTAAACATCGGCTCGGGGATATTCAGAATACGACGCGGGCCTCCGCCGCCCATTGAACTGTCTTCGCGCAGCCCTTTGACGTCATAGCGCAGTTCATACTCTTTACCGTCAGCACCCTTCACCCAGCGCACAATCACCTGCGGAAACGGCCCGTGAAACGGCTGATTAAAGGTCTCCGGCGGTGCATTGTCCGGCGTAGTGGCCGGTCTGGCGTGCTGAATCACTGAGAAAAACTGGCGATCGTTCGGCTCCCAGTCGGCCATCATATCGTCGAGCGAGCTGGGGCCGCCGCGCTCCAGTACCGACACCGCTGAAGCCATTTGCAGATTAACGATCCGACGCACCGCCACAATCTCCGGCGGCTCGTGACGGTTTCCTGACAAGGTAAAGCCCAGCCACAGCAGCTGGCTGATAATCACAAACACAATCCAGAAGCCCAGCAGGATCTTCCAGAACATGCGGCCACGGTAGCTGTGTTTCATCGAATGCGATAACCAATGCTGCGCACGGTTTCAATATTCACGCTGTCTGCGGTTAGCGCAGCCAGCTTCTGGCGGATGTTGCTGATGTGCACATCCACGCTGCGATCGTAAGCTTCACGCGGACGGCCCAGCCCCTTTTCCGACAGCTCATCTTTGGACACCACGCGGTCCGGTGCGCGCAGCAGCAAATCCAGCAGATTGAACTCCGACGCGGTGAGATCAAAAGCTTTGCCCTGCCACTCCGTGATACGCGTGGCCGGGTTCAGGCTGAGATCGCCCCAGCGCAGGACCTCTTTCTTATCCGGCACCGGTGCCTGATCTTCAAAGCGACGCAGCACCGCGCGCAGACGCGCCACCAGCTCGCGCGGATAGCAGGGTTTGGGCACGTAGTCATCCGCGCCCATCTCCAGGCCGATAACGCGGTCGATATTGTCGCCCTTCGCCGTCAGCATAATCACCGGCAGGCGGCTGTTCTGCCGCACCTGACGCAGCACATCAATACCGCTCATATCCGGCAGCATGATGTCGAGAATCATCGCGGTGTAGTGTCCGGATAACGCCCCTTCAATCCCGGCGCTGCCGGTCAGCACCAGCTGGGTTTCAAAACCTTCGGCAATCAGGTACTGGCTCAGCATGGTGCCAAGTTCAACATCGTCATCAACAAGCAGGATTTTCATCTTTTTCTCTCGTACAAAATTGCCGCTATTTTGTCCTGAGTGCCGCGGGAAAGCAGCCGGTTTTACGCGATCCTTACAGTGACCGCGTCAGAACATGCTTAGGGAGACTATAGACAAAAATGGCCCGTACGCCGCGTCACAGGGCGCACGAAGCCAGAAACAGGCGGGGGAACTAGCGGTGAAAAACGCCGGTGGAAAGATAGCGATCGCCGCGATCGCAGACAATGGCGACAACCACACTGCCCGGCTGCGCTGTCGCGATGCGCAATGCGCCAGCCACAGCCCCACCTGAACTGACGCCGCAGAAAATGCCTTCGCGCTGCGCCAGCGCGCGCATGGTCTCTTCTGCCTCCTGCTGGGCCATATCTATCACTTCATCCACCAGCTCCGGGCGATAAATCCCCGGCAGATAGGCCGCTGGCCAGCGACGAATACCGGGAATACTGCTGCCCTCCTGCGGCTGTAAACCAATCACTTTCACCGCCGGGGCAAACTCTTTCAGATAGCGCCCGACGCCGCTGATGGTGCCGGTGGTGCCCATGCTGGAGACAAAATGCGTCATACGACCGTGGCTTTGCTGCCAGATCTCCGGGCCGGTGGTGAGATAGTGACCGAGCGGGTTGTCGGGATTATTAAACTGATCCAGCACTTTGCCTTCACCGCGCTGCGCCATGGCCTGCGCCAGATCGCGTGCGCCCTCCATGCCCTGCTCGCGGGTCACCAAAACCAGCTCAGCCCCGTAGGCGCGCATCGCATCCTGACGCTCCTGGCTCATGTTCTCCGGCATCAGCAGGCGTAACCGGTAGCCTTTCAGCGCGGCAATCATCGCCAGCGCAATGCCGGTATTGCCGCTGGTGGCCTCGATCAGGGTGTCGCCGGGCTGGATTTCACCCCGCAACTCAGCGTGGTGGATCATCGACCAGGCCGCGCGATCTTTTACCGAACCTGCCGGATTGTTGCCTTCCAGCTTGAGCCAGATTTCGCTGCCGTTATCCGGCGTCAGGCGCTGCAACTTAATCAGCGGCGTGTTGCCGATGGTGTTTTCCAGAGTGGTCACGGTGTCATTCCAGCCGAAAGGAGTACAAATAAATCGGGCGGGAAAATCCCGCCCGAAGGAGTGACAAAAATATCAGGCGCTTTCGGCAAAGGCAACCGGGCGCAGCGGCGTGGTGCCCTGATAGATACGTGCCTGTTGCAGACCAACAAACAGCCGTTCGCCGCGGATCGGCGCCGTCTGTTCACCGGCAAACACTACCGAGATTGGCTCGCTCTGCCAGCCGACGGGCTGAACCATTAGCTGCCAGAAGTGGCCACGCGGACTGACCTCCAGCACCTGTACCGGCAACGGCGTCTCCAGGCTACTCTGGCGTGACACGTCAACTTCCCACGGACGCAGGAACAGCTCCACGTCGCCCTGATGCGCTGGCGTATAGCCCAGCGGCCAGCGATGCGCGCCCACATGGAACTGCGAGCCGTGCACTTCGCCGTCAAAGCGGTTCACTTCGCCGAGGAACTCCAGCACGAAGCGGGTCGCGGGTTCGCGCCACACGTCATCCGGTGCGCCCACCTGCTCAATATTGCCCTGACTCATTACCACCACGCTATCCGCCACTTCCATCGCTTCTTCCTGGTCGTGGGTCACAAACACGCTGGTAAATTTCAGCTCTTCATGCAGCTGACGCAGCCAGCGGCGCAGCTCTTTACGTACCTGGGCATCCAGCGCGCCAAAGGGTTCGTCCAGCAGCAGAATCTGCGGCTCAACCGCCAGCGCACGCGCCAGCGCCACGCGCTGTTTCTGTCCACCGGAGAGCTGTGCCGGGTAGCGGTTGGCCAGATGTGCCAGCTGTACCATCTCCAGCAGGCGGGTAACGCGCTGCTTAATTTCGGCGCTGTTCGGACGCTCGCGGCGCGGCAGCACCGTCAGGCCAAAGGCGATGTTGTCGAACACCGTCATATGGCGGAACAGCGCATAGTGCTGAAACACAAAGCCGACCTGACGATCGCGCGCGTGCGTGCGGCTGACGTCTTTGCCATGAAAATGGATCTGCCCGCTGTTCTGGTGCTCCAGCCCGGCGATAATGCGCAGCAGCGTGGTTTTACCGGAACCGGACGGTCCGAGCAGCGCCACCATCTTGCCGGAAGGAATATCCAGAGAGATATCGTTCAGCACCGGCGTGCCGCCAAATGCTTTATTAATGTGTTTAATCTCAATGCTCATGATTTTCCTCCTGTTGGCGCTTCTGCTGATGCTCTAATCGCCACTGCACCACGCTTTTCAGAAACAGCGTCACAATTGCCATCAGGGTCAGCAGCGCGGCGGCGGTAAAAGCGCCCACGGTGTTGTAATCCTGATGCAGTAATTCAACCTGTAAAGGTAAGGTATAGGTTTCGCCGCGAATCGAGCCGGACACTACCGATACCGCACCAAATTCGCCGATGGCGCGCGCGTTGGTAAGCACCACGCCGTACAGCAGCGCCCAGCGGATATTTGGCAGCGTCACGCGGCGGAACATCTGCCAGCCAGACGCGCCCAGCAGCACGGCGGCTTCATCTTCATGGCTGCCCTGGCTCAGCATCACCGGCACCAGCTCGCGCACCACAAACGGACAGGTGACGAAAATCGTTGCCAGCACCATACCCGGCCAGGCAAACATCACCTGGATGTTGTGCGCATCAAGCCAGCCGCCAGCCGGGCCGTTCACGCCCCAGAACAGCAGATACATCAGACCAGCCACCACCGGCGACACGGCAAACGGAATATCGAACAGGGTCAGCAGCAGCTGGCGACCGGGGAAAGTGAAGCGCGTCACCAGCCAGGCCAGCAGCGTGCCGAACACCAGGTTAACCGGCACGGTAATCAGCGCCACCAGCACCGTCAGCCAGATAGCATGCAGCATGTCACCATCCTGCAGGTTGCTAAAGGCCTTGCCGATGCCCTGCCCCAGCGCCTCCCAGAAGATGGAGACCATCGGCACCACCAGCAGGCCAATCGATACCAGCACGCCAATGCCGATCAGCAGCCATTTGCCCCAGTTCACCGGCTGACGCTCGGCATGATTGATCTGTGAAATCTCAGCCATCAGTGACCTCCCAGACGGCGGCCAAAGCGGCTCTGCAGGGTGTTAATCGCAAACAGCAGCAGCAACGACGCCGCGAGGATCACCGAAGCGATGGCGCTGGCAGCCGGATAATCAAACTCCTGCAGGCGAACAAAAATCATCAGCGAGGTCACTTCAGTTTTCCAGGCGATGTTACCGGCGATAAAGATCACCGCGCCAAATTCACCGAGGCTGCGGGTAAACGACAGCGCGGTCCCGGCCAGCAGCGCCGGCGCGACTTCCGGCAGCACTACGCGCCGGAAACTCTGCCACGGCGTGGCACCGAGGGTTTCCGCCGCTTCCTCATACTCCGGGCCTAACTCTTCCAGCACCGGCTGCACGGTACGCACCACAAACGGAATGCTGGTGAAAGCCATCGCCACCGCGATACCGAGCCAGGTGTAAGACACTTTGATATCAAAATGTGCCAGCCACTGACCGTACCAGCCGTTAACCGAAAACAGCCCGGCCAGCGTCAGGCCGGCCACCGCCGTCGGCAGCGCAAACGGCAGGTCCATCAGGCCATCCAGCAGCGTACGGCCGGGAAAGCGATAGCGGGTCAGAATCCACGCCATCAGCATGCCAAACACCGCGTTAAACAGCGAGGCCACGCCCGCTGACAGCAGCGTAACTTTATACGCCGCCACCAGCTGCGGATTGCTGATCACCTGCCAGTACTGCGCCAGCGTCATCTGCGACAGCTGCATGATCAGCGCGCTGATCGGCAGCAGCAGAATCAGGCAGGTAAACAGCAGGCTGGTGCCAAGGCTGAGACCAAAACCGGGCAGAACGCGTTTCTGTGCAGAAGCCAACATCAGCCGCGCCCCGCTGCCAGTAATTTATCCAGCTCACCGCCGCTGGCGAAATGGGTTTTCATCACCTGTGGCCAGCCGCCAAACGCGTCATTAACATTGAACAGCGCAGTCTGCGGGAAGCGATCTTTCTGCTCCGCCATCAGCTGCGGGTTGTTCACGCGATAGTAAAAGCCGGTGATGATTTTCTGTGCCTGCGGCGTGTAGAGGTAGTTAAGATAGGCTTTCGCCGCTTCCGCCGTGCCATTGTGTTCGACGTTTTTATCGACCCACGCGACCGGGAATTCAGCAAGAATGTTGGTTTTCGGCACAATCACTTCGTATTGGTCTTTACCGTACTGGTTACGGATATTGTTCACTTCCGATTCAAAGCTGATCAGCACATCACCCAGCCCGCGCTCGGCAAAAGTGGTGGTGGCACCACGGCCGCCGGTATCAAACACTTCGACGTTTTTCAGGAACTTCGTCATAAACGCTTCGGTTTTGGCCTGATCTTTGCCGTCCGCCTGGTCGGCTGCGCCCCACGCGGCCAGATAGGTGTAACGGCCGTTACCGGAGGTTTTCGGATTCGGGAAAATCAGTTTCACGTTATCGCGCGCCAGATCGGCCCAGTCGTGAATCTGCTTTGGATTCCCCTTGCGCACCAGGAACGCCATGGTGGAATAAAACGGTGAGCTGCTGTTAGGCAGACGGCTCTGCCAGTCGGCCGGGATCTGGTTGCCTTTGTCGTGCAGCACCTGCACATCGGTCACCTGGTTGTACGTGACAACATCAGCACGCAGCCCCTGCAGAATGGCCAGCGCCTGTTTTGAGGAGCCCGCATGTGACTGCTTAATGGTCAGCTTGTCGTCAGGGTGCGCCGCGTCCCACTGCTGTTCAAACGGCGCATTCAGGGCAACAAACAGTTCACGTGACACATCGTAAGAGCTATTGAGCAGCTCTGTTGCCTGTGCCGCGCCCGCTAAACTCAGCGACAGCGCTATACCGCCAAGCCATTTTTTCGAAACCGAACGTGTCATGCTGCACCCTGAGAAATGGAGTTCGAGCCTATGCCATTAGATGCTGTCAGTGTATTTATAACTCTGGCGAAAGCTGTAACGGTTTTATATATCGTTTAGGGATTTCAAAGTCTAAAAAGGCATAAGCCAGCGGCAGAGTTTATGCGCAGGGCGGGATTAACTGAGCCGCGTCAAGCGGGGATGAGGTGCGCACGGCGGCGCACCGGTAAAACACGATGGATTAACGTGACAGCGCCTGCAGCGCCGTCAGCGAAGGGGCAAAGAAGTAGCTGCCGCTCACCGGTTTGGTGAACCGTAACATGGCATCCATCTTACCGTCGCGCTCGCCAAACATGCTCAGCAGCTGCTGCTCGATGTTATACAGGCGATGACAGTACGAAATAAAATAGAGGCCATGGCGACCGCTGACGGTGCCGTACGGCAGGCTCTGGCGCAGAATCTTCAGGCCTTTGCCCGCTTCTTTCAAATCCACGCGGCTCAGGTGCGACGTCGCTGGCCGCTGATCGCCCGGCAGCTCTTCATTGTCCTGTTTGGTGCGGCCAATAATCGCTTCCTGCTTATCAATCGCCAGCCGGTTGAACTGCGGCAGGTTATGCTCCCAGCGCTGGGTAAACACATAGCTGCCGCCGGCATCCGGGCCGTCAGCAATGATCGCCACCTGCTGGCGCGCCTCGCCCTGCGGGTTTTCGGTGCCATCAACAAAACCGGAAAGATCGCGATCCTCGACCCAGCGGAAACCGTGCGTCTCTTCTTCAATGGCGACCGCGCCGGCAAACGCCGTCAGCGCCGCCTGCGCCAGCGAAAAGTTCACGTCGTGACGCAGCGACTGAATATGGATCAACAGATCGCGCTGGGTCGCCGGTGCCGCACCTTTGCCGAGCGGCGTGAAAGCTTTGAGTTCGGGAGCTGAGTCGGTGCCCTGCAGATCGCGCCACAGCGCATCACCAAAGGCGATGACCGCACCGAGACCGGCGTCCGGGAATTGCTGCTGTAGCGCAGCCAGCTGTTGCAGAAAGGCGTGGCAACCCTGACGCAGCGCAGCGAGGTCGCCGGTGGCGCGGGCTTCCAGCCAAATGGCGAAACGGCGGTGCTCCAGCAGGATCCCGCTCTGAAACTGAGACATGACAATGCTCTCCGGCATAAAAGTTAACGGCGTTTTTTCGCCGGTATCATACCGGAAAGCCCTGCGCAGAAGATGCGTTAACGCAATTTTTTCGCCAGTTAACGCTGCCAGACGATCTTACTGATTTTCCAGCTTTTTAACGTATCATCTGACGGCATCAGCCCGGTCGGACCGTGCCACTCGCCGCTGTAGATATAGGCGATATGCTGACTACCCGGCGCGCGGCACTCAACATCGCGCACATCCAGCCCGGCAACCATTTTGCAGTTATCAAACGCTTTGCTGAATTTATCGCTGAACGCATCACCGATTTTACTGCCGTCGGCGCTGCGCGCGTCGCTATCGAGCACTTCAATGCGCTCGACGCTGCGCTGGCCATTGATCACCAGCTTAACCTTACCGTCATCCAGCGCCTGCCAGAAATCCACCACCTGCCCGTTCTGCGTGCGCATACCCTGACGCAGCTGATAATCATTGTTCAGCGCGGCGCTAATGGCGGACTCCGACATTGCCGTGTTGCTGTTCAGCCCGGCGACGCCCTGCTCGGTGACAGTGAGCGAACTGCCAAACCAGCTAAACGGATTGAGCGCCGACCAGTGATAGCTGAGCGGATTGTACCAGTGACTTTCGCTGGTGCTGGCAGGGGAAGAGGAACCGGAACTGGCGCAACCGGCCAGCACCAGGGCGCTGACCAGCAGGGCGGGACGAACAACTTTCATGCAAACTCCTTTCTTTTGTGCCGACTGGCGTGCCTGTTGGAGTCGCAAACCGGCAAAAAGTTTATTCGCTTTGCTGCATGGCGGGCAGAAACCCGGCCGCGCGACGCGTGGAATCAGTATTCACGGTCTTCAATCAGGCGTTTGCCCAGCAGCAGCGAGTCGACCGGCTCGTAATCCAGCTTCTCGTAGAAAGCCACCACCTGATCGTTCTCTTCGCGCACCATCAGATGGATTTTCGGGCAGCCGCGCGCAATCAGCTTTTTCTCCAGCCGGTTCATCAGCGCATTGGCAAATCCCCGGCCCTGATAATCAGGATGCACCGCCAGATAGTAGGCGGAGCCGCGATGGCCATCGTAGCCGCCCATCAGCGTGCCCACGACCTCGCCGCCTACCTCAGCCACCAGAAACAGCTCCGGGTCATGGTTCATTTTGCGTTCGATGTCGAGTTCCGGATCGTTCCACGGCCGTAACAGATCGCAACGCTCCCAGAGCGTAATGACTTCTTCAAAATCTTCCTGGCGGAAGGAGCGGATTTCCATCGGCGTTACCCTGCAATGAGGCACAATTCGCTGATTATCACGCATTCTTTGCCAGGCGCAACCCTCGCAGGGCGCAACGGCTGAAAAAAACGGCTAAATAGCGATTCGCGGCCTGAAATACAAAGTAATGTCCTGAAATGGTTCGGCAGTCGCCGCCGGACGGCGCTTAGGCTATAACACGGGGCAGGTTTACTCTCAGGGACATGTTAATGAACAAGATTTCACTGTTGCGGCGCCTGACCAATCGCCGCCAGCTGATCCTCTCCGGCCTGGCGCTGGCGGTGCTGTCGCCGCGCGCGGTCCAGGCGCAGGAAACGCGCGCGGCAGTGCCCGTCAGCGCACGCCATACACCGCCGAAACCGGCCACCAGCGGCAAGCGCATTGTGATGATCGATCCCGGTCACGGCGGCATTGATTCTGGCGCGGTGGGTCAGGAAGGCTCAGAAGAGAAGCACATCGTACTGGAGATCGCCAACACCGTGCGTACGCTGCTGCAGAACCACCCGAAGGTGGAAGTGCGGCTGACGCGCGACAGCGACCACTTCATTCCGCTCTACCAGCGCGTGGAGATTGCGCATCAGCACGGCGCCAACCTGTTTATGTCGATTCACGCCGACGGCTACACCAGCCCGGAAGCTAACGGTGCGTCGGTGTTTGCCCTCTCCAATCGCGGTGCCAGCAGCGCCATGGCGCGCTATATGTCGCAGCGCGAAAACGACGCCGATAAAGTGGGCGGCGCGGCGGTACAGGAAAAAGATAATTACCTTAACCAGATCCTGTTCGACCTGGTGCAGACCGATACCATTCGCAACAGCCTGACGCTGGGTAAACACGTGCTGGACCAGATTCGTCCGGTGCATCACCTGCACAGCCAGCACACCGAGCAGGCGGCGTTCGCGGTGCTAAAATCCCCGTCCATTCCGTCGGTGCTGGTGGAAACCTCGTTTATCACCAACCCGCGTGAAGAACAGCTGTTGGGCACCACGGCGTTTCGCCAGAAAATTGCCCGGGCGATTGCCGACGGTATCGTCAATTACTTTGATGAGTACGATCGTCGCCAGGCCTGATAGCGTTTTGTGCTAGAATCGCGGCAAATTTTTGCAATGAGTGAGCCATGAGCAATCCCGATATTTCGCGCGTCAAAGCCTATCTGCTGGCGCAGCAGGATGATATTTGCGCCGGTCTGGCGGCGGAAGACGGCAGCGCCAGCTTTGCCGAAGACACCTGGCAACGCCCCGGCGGCGGCGGTGGACGCAGCCGCGTGCTGCGTAATGGCAAGGTGTTCGAGCAGGCTGGGGTTAATTTCTCCCATGTGTATGGCGAGCAGATGCCCGCCTCAGCCACCGCGCACCGCCCGGAGCTGGCGGGCCGCAGCTTCGAAGCGATGGGCGTGTCGCTGGTGGTACACCCGGAAAATCCGTATGTGCCAACCAGCCACGCCAACGTGCGCTTTTTCATTGCCGAAAAGCCGGGCGCCGATCCGGTCTGGTGGTTTGGTGGCGGTTTCGATCTCACCCCTTATTACGGTTTCACAGAAGATGCCCGGCACTGGCATCAGACCGCGTTCGATCTGTGCCAGCCGTTTGGCGACGACGTCTATGCGCGCTACAAAAAGTGGTGTGACGACTACTTCTACCTGAAACACCGCAACGAGCAGCGCGGCATTGGCGGCCTGTTTTTTGATGATTTGAATACGCCGGATTTTGACCACTGCTTTGATTTCATGCAGGCGGTCGGCAACGGTTTCATGCAGGCCTATCAGCCGATTGTGGCAAAGCGTAAACAGGTGGCATGGGGCGAGCGCGAGCGTCAGTTCCAGCTTTACCGCCGGGGCCGCTACGTTGAGTTCAATCTGGTGTGGGATCGCGGCACGCTGTTCGGATTGCAGACCGGCGGTCGCACCGAATCGATTCTGATGTCGATGCCGCCGCTGGTGCGCTGGGAATATGATTATCAACCCGCCGACGACTCCCCGGAAGCCGCGCTGACCCGCGATTTCCTGCCGGTGCAGGATTGGCTGGGGCTGGAAAAATAAGCCAGGTGCGCATTCATGCGCACCCTGCTAAATAACCCGATAAAACGCGCCCCCGTGGGGTCGCCCTGCCGCTTACAACGGCTCGGTCTGCGCCTCCACCACCGCCAGCGCCACCATGTTAACAATGCGTCGCACCGAGGCGATGCGCGTCAGCACATGCACCGGCTTGCGGATGCCCATCAGCACCGGCCCCACCGTCACCCCTTCCGAACAGGACACGCGCAGCAGGTTGTAGCTGATGCGTGCGGCCTCAACGTTCGGCATGATCAGCAGATTGGCGGTACCTTTCAGCGGGCTGTCCGGCATCAGCTCGCGACGAATACTCTCCACCAGCGCTGCATCGCCGTGCATCTCGCCATCAATTTCCAGTTCCGGTGCTCGCTGCTGAATCAGCGCCAGCGCCTCACGCATCTTCCGCGCGCCGGGGGCGTTCGAAGTGCCGAAACTGGAGTGCGACAGCAGCGCCACGCGCGGTTCGATGCCGAAACGCCGCACGGTTTCTGCCGCCAGCAGCGTGATATCCGCCAGCTGCTCAGCGCTGGGATCCTCATTCACATAAGTATCGGCAATAAACGTGTTGCCGCTCGGCAGCAGCAGCGCGTTCATCGCCCCGGCGACCTTGACGTCATCGCGGAAGCCAAACACCTTCTCCACCACGTCATAATGTTCACGGTAGTCGCCGATGGTACCGCAAATCATCGCGTCCGCTTCGCCGCGATGCACCATGATGGCGCCGATCAGCGTGGGATTGCCAATCACCGCGCGCTGGGCGGTTTCCGGCGTGACGCCGCGCCGCTTCATCAGCTGATAATATTCATTCCAGTACTCCTTAAAGCGCGGGTCGGACTCGTTGTTCACGATCTCAAAATCACGCCCGGCCTCGATTTTCAGCCCCTGCTTTTGCAAACGCATGGCAATCACGTTGGGACGACCAATCAGGATCGGCTTCGCCAGCCCGAGCGACACCAGCTCCTGAGTGGCGTGCAGCACCCGCACCTCTTCGCCTTCCGCCAGCACCACGCGCTGCGGCGCTTTACGCGCCTGCGAGAAGATCGGCTTCATGAACAGATTGGTTTTATACACGAACTCGGTGAGCTGCTCGCGGTAGGCGTCAAAGTCAGCAATCGGTCGCGTCGCCACGCCGGAATCCATCGCCGCTCTGGCAACGGCCGGAGCTATCTGCACAATCAAACGCGGATCGAACGGTTTGGGAATCAGGTATTCCGGGCCAAAGCTCAGATCCTGATCGTCGTAAGCGGACGCCACCACGTCGCTCTGTTCCGCCTGCGCCAGGGCGGCAATCGCATGTACCGCCGCCAGCTTCATCTCTTCGTTGATGGCGGTGGCACCGACGTCCAGCGCGCCGCGGAAGATGAACGGGAAGCACAGCACGTTATTCACCTGGTTGGGGAAATCCGAGCGCCCGGTGCAGATAATCGCATCCGGCCGCACCTGCTTCGCCAGCGGCGGCATGATCTCCGGCTCCGGATTGGCCAGCGCCAGAATCAGCGGATTTGGCGCCATCTTCTGCACCATCGCTGGCGTCAGCGCTTTCGGACCGGAGCAGCCGAGAAAAATATCCGCGCCGCCAATCACCTCATCCAGCGTGCGCGCCCCGCTGTCTTCCACGGCATAGGCGGCTTTGGTCGGCGTCATGTCCGCTTCGCGATCGCGGTAAATCACGCCTTTTGAATCACACACCACGATATTTTTCTGCTGCATGCCAAGCGCCACCAGCAGATTGAGGCAGGCAATGGCTGACGCGCCAGCGCCCGACACCACCAGCCGCACGTCGGCAATCGCCTTATTCACGATAGTCAGGCCGTTAAGCACTGCCGCGGTACAGATGATGGCGGTGCCGTGCTGATCGTCATGAAACACTGGGATCTGCATGCGCTGCCGCAGCTGCTGCTCAATGTAAAAACACTCCGGCGCTTTAATGTCCTCAAGGTTGATGCCGCCGAACGTCGGCTCCAGCGCGGCGATCACCTCAATCAGCTTGTCCGGATCGTGCTCGTCGATTTCGATGTCGAACACATCAATGCCGGCAAACTTTTTGAACAGCACGCCCTTGCCTTCCATCACTGGCTTGCCGGCCAGCGCGCCAATATTACCGAGCCCCAGCACCGCCGTGCCGTTGGAGATCACCGCCACCAGATTGCCGCGCGCGGTGTATTTGTGCGCGGCCAGCGGATCGGCGGCAATTTCCAGACAGGGTGCCGCCACACCGGGGGAATAGGCCAGTGCCAGATCGCGCTGCGTCGCCAGCGGCTTAGTGGGTGACACCTGAATTTTTCCGGGGGTGGGATATTGGTGAAAATCGAGCGCGCTTTGCTTGAGTTGATCGTCCATCAGACATCCTTTTGCACGGCTGAAAAGCCCTCAGTATAAGAACGCGCGGCGCAAAAGAGGGTGAAGGCGCTCAAAGAACGCACAGTCGCCAGGGCACGGATTGCCACGGCTTCGCCTGCGGCTTTGGGACAGCCTGCTATGCTTAAGGGTGGCAAAACGCTGAGCTGAACCGATCAGGCAGGCCTGACTATCAGAAACGCGCCCCGACGTCACAATCAGAGAAAACGCATTTTCTTCATCCGGCGTCTGTTGCACTGTGTGGAACCTCCCTTCCCCGATAAGGGCGCACCTAAGACGATGACTGCCCGGGTGCCTGTTTTGCCCACATTATTGCTAATCAAGGAGTTAAGCGATGAACCAGCTAGATGCATTAAAACAGTTCACCACCGTGGTGGCGGACAGCGGCGATATCGAATCCATTCGCCATTACCATCCGGAAGATGCCACCACTAACCCATCCCTGATCCTCAAAGCTGCCGGCCTCGACGCTTACAAACACCTGATTGATGACGCCATTGAGTACGCGAAAAAACAGGGCGGCAGCAAAGAGACGCAAATCATCAACGCCAGCGATAAAGTGGCGATCAACCTCGGTATGGAAATTCTGAAAAGCGTACCGGGCCGTGTTTCGACCGAAGTGGATGCGCGCCTCTCTTTCGATCGTGGCATGTGTGTGACCAAAGCGGAGAAACTGGTCCGCCTGTATGAAGAGAACGGCATCGACCGCTCACGTATTCTGATCAAACTGGCGTCCACCTGGGAAGGCATCAAAGCGGCGGAAGAGCTGGAGAAGAACGGCATCAACTGTAACCTGACGCTGCTGTTCTCCTTCGCCCAGGCGCGCGCCTGTGCCGAAGCCGGCGTGTTCCTGATTTCGCCGTTTGTCGGCCGAATCTACGACTGGTACAACACGCGCAAACCGCTCGATCCGTATGTGGTCGACGAAGATCCGGGCGTTAAATCGGTGCGTCGTATTTACGACTACTACAAAAAGCACCGTTACAACACCGTCATCATGGGTGCCAGCTTCCGTAAAGTGGAGCAGATTGTGGCGCTGGCCGGCTGCGATCGCCTGACCATCTCCCCGAACCTGCTGGAAGAGCTGGCCAACAGCGAAGCGCCGGTGGAGCGCAAACTGGAGCCATCAACCGAGGGCTTCCACCAGCCGGCACCGCTCTCCGAAGCGGAGTTCCGCTGGGAGCATAACCAAGATGCGATGGCGGTGGAGAAACTGTCCGACGGTATCCGCCAGTTTGCCGTTGACCAGCAGAAGCTGGAAGACGTGCTGGCCGCCCGCCTGTAATCCTGACCTCACCTTCTGCCGGACGGGTCGCGGCCCGTCCGCTTTTGCCCAATCACAAGGGAGAACCCTATGTCTTCACGCAGAGAGTTAGCTAACGCGATCCGCGCCCTGAGCATGGATGCGGTACAGAAAGCAAATTCCGGCCACCCAGGTATGCCGATGGGCATGGCTGACATCGCCGAGGTGCTGTGGCGCGACTTCCTGAAGCACAACCCGACCAACCCGGCCTGGGCGGATCGCGATCGCTTCATTCTGTCTAACGGGCATGGCTCGATGCTGCTGTATAGCCTGCTGCATCTCACCGGCTATGATCTGCCGCTGGAAGAGCTGAAAAACTTCCGCCAGCTGCACTCAAAAACGCCGGGCCACCCGGAAATTGGCTACACGCCGGGCGTTGAAACCACCACCGGCCCGCTCGGCCAGGGGCTGGCCAACGCCGTCGGTCTGGCGATTGCCGAGCGCACGCTGGCGGCCCAGTTCAACCAGCCGGGCCACGATATCGTCGACCACTTTACCTATGTATTTATGGGCGACGGCTGTCTGATGGAAGGCATCTCGCACGAAGTCTGTTCGCTGGCCGGCACGCTGGGCCTCGGCAAATTGATTGGCTTCTACGATCACAACGGTATCTCCATAGACGGCGAAACCGAAGGCTGGTTCACCGACGACACCCACAAGCGTTTTGAAGCTTATAACTGGCACGTGGTGGGCAGCGCCGAAGGCATCGACGGCCACGATCCGGACGCCATCGCGGCGGCCATCAAAGAAGCGCAAAGCGTCACCGACAAGCCTTCGCTGATCATCTGCCGTACGGTAATCGGCTTTGGCTCGCCAAACAAAGCCGGCAAAGAGGAGTCGCACGGGGCCGCGCTGGGCGAAGAGGAAGTGGCGCTGACGCGTAAACAGCTCGGCTGGAATTACGGTCCGTTCGAGATCCCGCAGGATATTTATCAGCAGTGGGATGCCAGAGAAGCCGGGGCCGCGCAGGAGCAATCCTGGGAAGAGAAGTTCACGGCTTATCAGCAAGCGCATCCGCAGCTGGCGGACGAATTCAGCCGCCGCCTGAAGGGCGAAATGCCGGCTGACTGGGAAAACAAAACCAGCCAGTTCATTCGCGATCTGCAGGCTAACCCGCAGAAAATCGCCAGCCGCAAAGCCTCACAGAACACGCTGGAAGCCTTCGGTAAACTGCTGCCGGAGTTCCTCGGCGGTTCCGCCGACCTCGCGCCCAGCAACCTCACTATCTGGTCCGGCTCGAAGCCGATCAAAGAGGATCACGCCGGTAACTACATTCATTACGGCGTACGCGAATTTGGCATGACGGCGATTGCCAACGGTATCGCGCATCACGGTGGCTTTGTGCCTTATACCGCCACCTTCCTGATGTTCGTCGAATACGCGCGTAACGCAGCGCGCATGGCCGCCCTGATGAAAGCGCGCCAGATTATGGTCTACACCCACGACTCAATTGGTCTGGGCGAAGATGGCCCGACGCACCAACCGGTTGAACAGCTGGCCAGCCTGCGCGTGACGCCAAACTTCAGCACCTGGCGACCGTGCGATCAGGTCGAGACCGCCGTAGCGTGGAAAGCGGCGATTGAGCGCCATCACGGTCCGACCGCGCTGATTCTGTCGCGTCAGAACCTGCTGCAGCCGGAGCGTAGCGCGCAACAGGTAGAGAACATCGCGCGCGGTGGTTACATCCTCAAGGATTGTGACGGCACGCCGGACGTCATCCTGATTGCCACCGGTTCCGAAGTGGAGATCACGCTGGGCGCCGAAGCGAAACTCAGTGCCGACGGCCACAAGGTGCGCGTGGTGTCGCTGCCGAGCACTGACGTGTTTGATAAACAGGACGTGGCCTATCGTGAATCGGTGCTGCCTTCCACCGTGCGCGCGCGCGTGGCGGTTGAAGCCGGTATCGCCGACTACTGGTACAAATACGTCGGCATCGACGGCAAAATTGTCGGCATGACCACCTTCGGCGAATCCGCGCCAGCCGGCAAGCTGTTCCCGGCCTTTGGCTTTACCGTCGAGAACGTGGTGAGCCACGCCGAATCGCTGCTTAAACCTGCCTGAGTGTCTGGCCCTTTCCCGCTACCGGGAGAGGGCCGTTTTATTTCACAGCCTGATACAGAAAAAAATCCGCCCCGCCCCCTTCCCGCTTTGCGCAAACTGATTACTATAGGTTTTCCTCCGATTCCTATAGCGGACGCTTTCCCGTTGAAAAAACGTACTCCTTTTTTACTGGCCTTAATGGTTGCTGTGCTGCCCTTTACCAGCGCGGCGCAGGTATCGCCCGATCCGCTGCTGGCCTCGCAGATTGTCGATCGCTATGCAGAACACATCTTTTACGGCAGCGGTGCGACCGGCATGGCGCTGGTGGCAATTGATGGTAACCAGCGCGTGTTCGCCAGCTTTGGCGAAACCCGTCCCGGCAATAATGTGCGCCCACAGCAGGACTCACTGATCCGTATCGCCTCGCTAAGCAAACTGATGACCAGCGAAGTGATGGTGAAGATGGCCGAGCGCGGCCAGATTCGTCTTGACGATCCGCTGAGCAAATACGCGCCGCCGGGTGCCCGCGTACCGACTTACAACGGCCAGCCGATTCGGCTGATCAATCTCGCCACCCACACCAGCAGCCTGCCGCGCGAGCAGCCGGGCGGCAAACCGCATCGTCCGGTGTTTGTCTGGCCAACCAAAGCGGATCGCTGGCAGTGGCTGCGCGGTGCGCAGCTAAAAGCCGCGCCAGGCACGCAGGCGGCTTACTCCAACCTCGCCTTCGATCTGCTGGGCGACGCGCTGGCTAAAGCCGCCGGTATGCCTTATCCGGCCCTGCTGCAGCAGCTGGTGACGCGTCCGCTCGGCATGAAGGACACCACCTTCACGCCATCACCGGATCAGTGTCAGCGCCTGATGATTGCCGAAAAAGGGGCCAGCCCGTGCAATAACACGCTGGCAGCCATCGGCAGCGGCGGCGTGTATTCCACGCCGGACGATATGGGGCGCTGGATGCAGCAGTTCCTCAACTCGGCGGTGAATCACCGCACGCCGCAGATCGATCGGCTGCAAACGCTGATTTATCGCCGCGACCAGCTGACCAAGGTGGAAGGCATGGACGTGCCAGGACGCGCCGACGCGCTGGGCATGGGCTGGGTTTACATGGCACCGAAGGCGGGCCATCCGGGCATCATTCAGAAAACCGGCGGCGGCGGCGGCTTCATCACCTACATGGCGATGGTGCCACAGCACAACGTCGGCGTATTTGTCGTGGTGACGCGCTCGCCGCTGACCCGCTTCACCCCGATGAGCGATGGCGTTAACAACATGCTGGCTGAGCTGGTGGGCAACCAGACGGGCTCACCGATGATGATCGGCAATATCCGCTAAGCCTTTGATAATTAATTGTAGCAAGAGTGAGAAATAGCGAGCAGTTACTGCGAACCCTCCCCTAAATCATTCGTGCTGCAGGAAGGCGGCAAGGATGGGCATCCCCGGGAGCTTACTCAGGTAAGTGACCGGGGTGAGCAGCCGCAGCCAACGCCCCTGCAGTACGAAGGATGACGGGGATTACTGAGTGACCCAGAGGGTGGGCCAGTCATCACTACTATGCCAGGCATCACAAGTCTTCTCCTCCGCATACTCCGCCAGCACGAAAGCATTACCATCAAACTGCCAGCGTGTGGCCACACCGCAATCGCCTAAACCGCGCCCTTTGCTGAAGGTATACAGCTGGCCGTTACTGGCATCGAACTCGGCGTTCACCAGCTCCAGCTGATTATCAGTGCGCGACGGCGGGGTAAACGGCAGGTTGAGCGTGATGCCGCGCGACACATACGGCTGGGTGCGCGTGACTTCAAACGCCAGATCGATCACGTTGTAGGCCCCGGTTTCGCAGCTTATCAGCAGCAGCGCTTTGCTGTCGGTGAGTGGCGCGACGCTGACTTCCCGCCGCAGCGGATCGAGCGAGCAGTTATCGGTATTGACGCGCCAGGTTCCGTAATCGATCAGGCCGGTGGTTTCCTGCTGCGTCAGCGGCGCGGGTGCGGGCAGCGCTGCCGGCAGCTGCGGAATTGAGGGCGGCGGTGGCACATCCCACTGCACGCGATCACCGCGCTTTACCCAGGCGCTGGCACCGTTAACCCGCCCCTGTACGTCATCCATCAGCAGTAGCGCCGCTTTCATACCGCGCAGCGGAATACTGGCGCTGGCTTTATAGGTGAGCTGTAAATTGCTGGCATCCAGCGTCTGGGCGAGAAATTCGTCGATGGCGATGGCGTTGCTGGTGGCCAGATGATGCGGCTCCACCGTCCAGTGTTTGAGGTCCGGATTAAGGCGGCGCTGGTCGAGCAGCAGGTTGTCTTTTAGCGCCGCGCCCGGCAATGCACCGCTGTAGGCGCTGCCGTAATCAATGCGCAGCAGCGGCCGATCGTTGACCCCGGCGTGACGCGAAATCGTCATCACCAGGCCATTATCGCCAGGAAAACTGCGTGCCACGCAGAACGCCGCGTTGTTGCAGGTGATCTGCCAGTCGGAAAACGACTTTTGCAACGGCTCGGCCTGTACGCTGGCGATCAGCAGAAAGGGCAATAAAAGCAGCGACTTCATCCAATACGACATGAAAAAAAACGATCCCCGATTCCTGGAAAGAAAATGATAGCGCAATGCATGCGCGGTCATCAGGCCGAAACTGTGAAGTGGCCTGAAAAGCGAAGTTAACTGCTGAAAAAGCCGTCGCCTTATGGGCGATCTGTGTGGAATAGCGCAACAGCTCCATCATCCGGTGCGGCTGATTTCTGCTCAATCGGATTCGTCGGACAATTTTTACCCCCTTCACAAAACGGTCAAATACACACAAACGGTCATAAGCGGTCATGCTATGGTGCTGACAGAGCGTCAACGCTGTGCATGGTCTCTCTCATTCCCTCGCGTAATAACGCGCATTTATGTGAATGCGATCACTCAAATCTGAAATAAAGAGATCTCATTTACATAAAAAATCCAATGAAAATCACCTTAATGCCGCCGGGCCAGTTGGTCGCTGCGGACTCGTGCCCAGCCCACATTTTCACATTCCGGCATCCAGTAATTTATAGCCATCGGAGGGAAGTCATGTTGCCGATTGAAAGACAGCAGCGAATTATTGACGAGCTTAATTTAAATGGTCGGGTCATTGTCGCTGAATTAGTCACGCTGTGTCAGGTTTCGCAGGAAACCATTCGCCGTGATTTAACGCAGCTGGAGAAACGTGGCGTATTACAGCGCAGTCACGGTGGTGCAGTACCAGCCAAACGACAGGCCGCCAACATTCAGGGAAATACACGCGGTATTAACGAGTATGAATTATCTTTTCGCCAGCGCATGAATGAAAACGTCGAGGCCAAGATGGCGATAGCCAAACGGGCACTCGATTTTATCAGCCCCGGTGATTGTTTATTACTCGACAGTAGTACCACCTGCTGGTATCTGGCACGACAGCTACCGGATATTGAATTAACGGTGTTAACCAATTCTATCAGAATCGTCCAGACCCTTGCAGCGCGCGGCAGTATCCGCACCATCTGCCTGGGTGGAGAATATTCTGACCGTTATGAAGATTTCCACGGCGTCGTCGCAGAGCAGCCGCTACGGGAATTTCAGATCAATAAGATCTTTTTTTCCTGCAGCAGTCTGGGAAATGACGGTTATTTACGCGAAGGTAACGAAAACAACGCACATTTAAAACAGCAAATGTTGTTAGCGGCAGAAAGAAAACATCTGCTGCTGGACGGCAGTAAATTTCTGCGCCCCTCATTCGCGCGTATTTGTCATTACCGCGATGTGGATTTTCTCATCACTGACCAATTAAAAGACAAAGAGCTGGAACAAGAACTGGCGTGGAACGGCGTCAATATTATTGATTGCTCGCAACGCAGCCATTCGATGCAGCTAATAAAAAATTAATCCGGAGTCTTTATGAAAAAACATCTTATCGCCTGTTCTCTGCTTGCCCTGTTTGCCGCCGCTGGCGCGCAGGCCGCTGACAAAATACGCATGGGCATCGTGGTAAAAATTGGCGGTATTCCGTGGTTCAACGCCATGGAAGCGGGCATCAAAAGTGAAGCGGCAAAACGCGGCATCGACGCGTGGATGGTCGGGCCAACCGCCGCTGACCCGGCGCTGCAGGTGCGCGCCATTGAAGATTTGATTGCGCAGAAGGTCGATATCATCGGCGTGGTGCCAAACGACCCGAAAGTGCTTGAGCCGGTGCTGAAGCGCGCGCGTGAAGCCGGGATCATGGTGATTACTCACGAATCGCCCGGCCAGAAAGACGCCAACTGGGATTTCGAGCTGGTCGATGCGCCGACCCACGGCATCAACCATATGAAAGCGCTGGCGAAATGCATGCATGAAGAAGGCAAGTACGCCATGTATGTCGGCAGCCTGACGGTGCCACTGCATCAGGAGTGGACCGACGCCGCGCTCAACTACCAGAAACAGCACTATCCGAAGATGCAGCTGGTGACCGACAAATTCGGCGTCGGCGAATCGCTGGATGACTCCATCCGCACCACCAACGAGCTGATGTCTAAGTACCCGGATCTGAAAGGCATTATGGCCTTTGGTTCTCAGGGACCGATTGGCGCCGGCCGCGCGGTCATGAACCGCAACAAGATCGATCAGGTGTGCGTCATCGGCGCCTTCAGCCCGGGCCAGGGCGCGTCGCTGGTACAGCGCGGTGCTATCAAGGGCGGCTATATCTGGAATCCGCAGACCGCCGGTGAAGTATTTGTGCGTATCGCCGACATGATGGAGAAAAAAGAGCCGATCACCGACGGCATGACCATTGAAGGGCTGGGCAAAGTGAAGGTGGACGAGGCGACGCACACCATTCTCGGTAACAACACCGAAAGTCTCGATAAAGAGAACCTGCCAAAACTGGTGAAAATGGGGCTGTAACATGCAAGAGGTCACTCCACAGACGCTGATTGCGCTCGACAACCTGTCGAAAACATTTGGTGGCAACCGCGCACTGAGCGATATCTCGCTGACCCTGCTGGCCGGCGAAGTGCACTGTCTCGCTGGCACCAACGGCTGTGGCAAGAGCACCTTAATTAAAGTCATTTCCGGGGTGCACGCCCCGGACAGTGGCAGCCGCATCACCCTCGGCGACGGCCAGAGTTTCCCGCGTCTGACCACCCGTCAGGCGCGCGACTTCGGTATCCAGGTGATTTACCAGGATCTGTCGCTGTTCCCCAATTTGAGCGTGGCGGAGAACATCGCTTTTGAGCATAACCTCAACGGGTTGCTCGGCTGGCACCGTCAGGCCCGGCTGCGCGACACCGCGCGCGGCATTATTGATGAGCTGAAATTCGATCTCGATCTGAATGAGAAAGTCGCCGCGCTGTCGATTGCCCAGCGCCAGCAGGTGGCGATTTGCCGCGCGCTGGTGGCCGATGCACGACTGGTGATTATGGATGAACCCACCGCGTCGCTGACGCGTACCGAGGTCAATCAGCTGCTGCGCACCGTGCGCTATCTGAAAGACAAAAACATCTGCGTGGTGTTTGTCAGTCACCGGCTGGATGAAGTGCTGGAGATTTCGGATCGCGTGACGGTGATCCGCGACGGCCGCAAGATGGGCTGCTGGCCAGCCAGAGAGATGACGCCGCATCACCTGACCGAACTGATGACCGGCCTCAAGCTCGACTACCAGTTAAAAGCGCCAACGCGCAACGCCGACCGGGCGATTCTCGAAGTGGAGAAGCTGACACGCGCCGGTCAGTATCATGACGTCAATTTCAAACTCTACGCCGGTGAAGTGCTGGGCCTGTGCGGCCTGCTCGGATCCGGCCGCACCGAACTGGCGCTGTCGCTGTTTGGCATGACCAAACCGGACAGCGGCAAAATCTGGCTCGACAGCAAGCCGGTGCGTTTTCGCGGGCATGAAGACGCCATCAAAGCCGGCATCGGCTACGTTTCGGAAGATCGCCTGACGCTCGGCCTGGTGCAGCAGCAGTCGGTGGCCGACAACATGGTGCTGCCGATCCTCGATAAGCTGCAAAACCGTTTCCACCTGATCGACGAATACCGCAAGAACAAGCTGATCCTGCAGTGGATTCAGCAGCTCGGCGTGCGCGTGGCCGATCCTAACCTGGCGATCTCCACCCTGTCCGGCGGCAACCAGCAAAAAATCGTGCTGGCGAAATGGGTGCTGACCCAGCCGCGCATTCTGATCCTCGACTCGCCGACCGTCGGCGTGGATGTCGGTGCCAAGGCCAGCATCTATCAGCTGATCCACGAGCTGGCGAAAGAGGGACTGTCGATCATCCTGATTTCCGACGAAGTGCCGGAGGTCTGGTACAACTGCGACCGCATCCTGCACTTCCGCGACGGCACCATCCATGCCGAATACCAACCCGATACCGTGGCGCAGGAACAGCTGGCGGAGGTGATTAATGCCTGATTTCTCTCGTTTACGTCCGCACTCCAGCCAGGGCTGGCTCGCCTGGGTGCTGCTGGCTTTCATGGTGTTCTTCTCGCTGGCCAGCGATCAGTTCCTGACAGTGCAGAACCTGCTGGATCTGGCGGAAAGCTACGCCGTTACCGGCATTTTCGCCCTCGGCCTGTTTGTAGTGCTGGTGACCGGCGGTATCGATATCTCCTTCGCCGCCGTCGCGTCGGTGGTGCAATACCTGATCGCCTCGCTGTTTGTGCAGTTCCAGTTTGATAACGCGCTGCTCAGCATTCTGCTGGCTATCGTCTGTGGCACGCTGTTTGGCGTGATCAACGCCCTGCTGATCACCTCGCTGCGCGTGGTGTCGATCATCATCACCATCAGCATGCAGTCGCTGCTGTTTGGTCTGCTGATGTGGGTTACCGGCGGCAAAAGCCTCTACTCGCTGCCGGACTGGTGGATCACCCTGCGCAGCGTGCTGCCGTTTAGCGTACAGGGCAACAGTTTCCAGATTGGCTTACCGCTGGCGATCATGCTGGTGATTGCCGCCCTCACCGCGCTGCTGCTCAACAAAACCAATCTGGGCCGTCAGCTGTATGCGGTGGGCGGCGATGCGGAATCGGCGCGGCGTATTGGCATCCGCGTGGGATTGATTCACGTGTTTGCCTACGGCTGGCTCGGAGCGATGGCGGCGATTGGCGGACTGGTGCAGGTATACCGCATGGGCGAAGTGGTGCCCAACGCGCTGGTAGGCGGTGAGCTGGATGTGCTGGCCGCGACGGTGCTGGGCGGTGCCAGCCTGATGGGCGGCAAAGGCACGGTCAGCGGCACGCTGATGGGCGTATTCCTGATCGCCATCCTGAAAAACGGCCTCAATCTGATCGGCGTCTCCAACTACTTCATGAACATTGTGGTCGGCGGCACGATTATGGTGGCGATTGCCGTCACCCATTACAAAAAACGTAAAGAAACCGACGTCAGTTTCGTCTGACGGAAGGAGCAATCACCATGAAATCACTCTCTGCGCTGCGGCCGGACGGCACCAACATCGGCCTGATGCTGTTGATTGCGCTGGCGCTGGCCACGTTCACCGTCATGCTGCCGGACCGCTTTCTCACCGACTCGACCTTCATGAGCATGGCGTTTCAGCTGCCGGAGCTGGGCCTGTTAACGCTGGCGATGTTTATCGCCATCCTCAGCGGCGGCCTGAACCTCGCCATCATCGCCACCGCCAACCTGACGGCGCTGTTCATCGCCTGGACCCTGATGAGCGCCCTGCCCGCTGATGCCGGTACCGGTCAGCAGCTGCTGTGGCTGTTTATCGCCATCGTCGGCGCGATGGTGATTGCCGCCGTGATTGGCGTGATCACCGGCGTGATGGTAACGCGCATCGGCGCGCACCCGATTCTGGTGACGCTGGCCACCATGATGACGCTCAACGGCATCGGCATCTGGCTGACCAAAGGTGCGGCGGTGAGCGGTATGCCGCCGGTGGTGCAGTCGCTCGGCTCAGACACGCTGCTGGGCATGCCGCTGCCGCTGTGGGTATTCCTGGTTGCCGCCACGCTGCTGGCGCTGTTCCTCGGCAAAACCCGCGCCGGTAAATGCATCTACATGGGCGGCAGCAACATCAACGCCACCTGGTTCAGCGGCATCAATACCCACCGTATGGTGATGCTGGTGTATGTCATCTCCAGCCTGCTGTGCGTGCTGGCCGGTCTGATCATGATGGCGCGCTTTAACTCGGCGCGCATGGGTTACGGCGATGCCTACCTGCTGCTGACCGTACTGGCCATTATTCTCGGCGGCACCGATCCCAACGGCGGTTTTGGCCGCGTGACCGGCGTGGTGCTGGCGCTGATTGCGCTGCAGGTGCTCTCCACCGGCTTCAACCTGATGAACATCAGCCAGCATGTCAGCCTGGCGATGTGGGGTGCCGTGCTGGTGGTGGTACTGGCCTTCAAACAACTCAAAGCGCGCTTTAACGATCACCGTGCCGTCAGGCTCAGCAAGCTGGCCGCGGCGCTTAATCCTCTGACCGAAAAAAAGGAAGTATGATGCGTATTCAAGTCTCCCCGTCGTTGATGTGTATGAATCTGATGGAGATCAAGCACCAGCTGGCCGTGCTGGACTCCCGCGCTGACTTCCTGCACATCGACATCATGGACGGTCACTACGTTAAAAACATCACCCTGTCGCCGTTCTTTATTGAGCAGATCCGCCCGCATACCAAAGTGGCGATCGATGTGCATCTGATGGTGGAAGAGCCGACCGACTTTATTGAAGCGGTGGCCAATGCCGGCGCCGATTACATTTGTCCGCACGCTGAAACTATCAATCGTGATGCGTTCCGCGTGATTAACCTGATTCGCAGCTACGGCAAAAAAGTGGGCGTGGTGCTCAACCCGGCCACGCCGGTCTCCTTTATCCATCATTACATTCATCTGCTGGATAAAATCACCGTGATGACGGTGGACCCGGGCTATGCCGGTCAGCCGTTTATTCCGGAGATGGTGCAGAAGGTGCAGGAGCTGAAGGCGCTGAAACAGGCGCACGGCCACCGCTACCTGATTGAGATTGACGGTTCCTGTAATACGCGCACCTACAACACGCTGGTCGGTGCCGGTGCCGAAGTGCTGATTGTCGGCACCTCCGGCCTGTTTAACATTCACGAAGACCTCGCCACCGCGTGGAACATGATGCGTGAGAGCATTGATGAAGCGCAGGGCCTGGCGCAGGTGTCGGCATGACAACACGCTGGCTCGGTATCGACATTGGCGGCACCGGCACCCGTCTGCAGTTGATGGAGGCGGGCCGCATCTGGAGCAGCTTTCGTAAAGTGCCCACCGCCAGCTGGGCGCAACAGCCCGATGCGCTGGCCGCACTGGGGCAGCTGATTGCGGAAACGCTGGAGCAGCAGCCGGTCAGCGGTGTGATGCTCGGCCTGCCGGGCATTCTCAGCCGCGATCGCCAGCAGGTAATTTCACTGCCGTTCATTCAGGCGCTCGATCACCAGCCGGTAGCGGCGCTGCTGAGTGAACGACTGGGCGTGCCGGTGGCGATGGATAAAGACGTTAACCATCTGATGCTGTGGGATTTAATGCAGCTGGAACAGCTGCCGGAAAATGCGGTAGGTCTGTATCCTGGCACCGGCATGGGCAACAGCCTGTGGATCAACGGCCGCTTCTACCATGGTCAGCATGGCGGAGCCGGTGAACTCGGCCACGTGCCGGTGGCCGGTAACGCGCTGCCCTGCCCGTGCGGCAACCACGGCTGCGCGGAAACCGTGACCTCCGGCCACTGGTTAAGCCACTGGGCGCAGGCCAATGCGGCGCAAACGCCGATGTCGGCGCTGTTTACCCATCACGGTTCTGACCCGGCGCTGCAGGCGTTTGTGCAGCGTCTGGCGCAGCTGATCGCCACCGAGATGAACATTCTCGATCCGGAGTACCTGATTCTGGGCGGCGGCGTGCTGGCGATGGCAGATTTCCCGCTGGCGCAGCTGCGCAGTCAGATCCAGCAGCATTTACGGCCGCCGGCCACGCGGGATGGTTTGAAAATCATCTTCAGTCAATCCACCGATCACACCGGCTGTCGCGGCGCCTGCCTCGCCGCAGAACGGCTGTTCAGGAGCGCGCAATGAAAGGAAAAGTGTGTGTGTTTGGCTCGTTCAACCTCGACGTGGTTGCGGTGATGAACCGTTTCCCCCTGCCGGGCGAATCGCTCACGGCGCACAACAGCATGATGGGGCCCGGCGGCAAAGGGGCCAACCAGGCCACCGCCGCGCTGCGCGCCGGGGCGCGCGTGCACTATATCGGTAAGGTAGGTAATGACGATTTTGGCACGTTTGCCCGCCGCCATCTGGAGAAGACCGGTTTCGATGCCATTACGCTGTTCACCTGTAAAGAGAAACCCACCGGCAACGCGCTGATTTACGTGGCAGGCGATGATGCCGAGAACATGATATCGGTCTATCCCGGCGCAAATACCACCGTGACCGCGGCCGAAGTGGCGCGCTGTCAGCCCACCGTGGCTGCCGCCGATATTCTGCTGGTGCAGCTGGAGAACAACCTCAGCGCCATTCAGCGCATGATCGACAACGCGCGTGCCGGCGGCACGTTTGTCATTCTGAATCCGGCACCGTGGCAGAAAGTCAGCGATGCGCTGCTGGCTAAGGTTGATCTGCTAACGCCCAACAGCACCGAAGCGATGCAGCTGAGCGGGATAAAAGTGACCGATTTCGCCAGCGCGCAGCGCGCCGCCGAAGTGCTGCACCGTAAGGGCGCGCGTCAGGTGATTATTACGCTTGGCACCGCGGGCGCACTGCTTTCCAGCGCGGAGCAGCAGCTACGTATTCCGCTGTTTCCTGCCCAGCCGCTCGACACCACCGGTGCCGGCGATGCCTTCAACGGCGCACTGGCGGCGCGCCTGGCGTCCGGCGATGCGTTACCGCAGGCGGCGCTGTTTGCAGCGGCGTTTGCCTCGCTGTGCGTAGAGCGTTCCGGCGCGGCCAATTCCATGCCCTCCTACGCCGAAGCGCTGGCACGCATCCAGGCCCATCCAGAGTGTGAAGTAACGCCGTTAAATGCTCCGGAAATCACGCACATGGCGTAGTGGCGCAATGCATTGCGCCCGGCATCGGCAGAGTCGGCATTCGTGCCGGCCCTGCGAATTACCGCCGCGGTTATGCCTGCAACCAGCCCATCAGCTGCGCATAGTGCAGTAACATAATGGTTTTGCCGTCGCGAATGCGGCCCTCTTTCACCATCGCCAGCGCCTGAGGAAACGGCAGCTCGAGTACGGTGATCTCTTCATCTTCAACGCCGCCGCCGTCGTTAGCGCGCTGCGCATCGCTGTATTCAGCGGCGAAAAAGTGCAGCAATTCGGTCACGCCGCCCGGCGACATGTAGGCCTCAAACAGCTTTTCGACCTTACCAACCTGATAGCCGGTCTCTTCCACCGCTTCTTTACGGATGCAATCTTCCGGCGTGTCGTTATCCAGCAGCCCGGCGCAGGTTTCAATCAGCTCACCGCTGGTATTGTCATTAACATAGGTCGCGATGCGGAACTGGCGAATCAGCACCACGCTGTTTTTTTCACGGTTGTAGAGCAGGATGGTGGCGCCGTTGCCGCGATCGTAGACTTCACGTTTGTGACGTACCACGTCGCCGTTGCTGCGGGTGAGTTCGTAGGTGTAGTTGCGCAGAATGAAATAATTATCAGACAACAACTTATCTTTGATGATGTTGATCTTTAACGACATAGCCGCTCCACTGCGTAGCTGAGGGAGCCTGAGATAATAGGCCGAAGCCGCAGGGAAAACTATCTGAATTGTGGAGCAGGTTGCCTGCGATGGCGTAAGGCTGTCAGCTCAGCATTAACTCCCCTTCAACCTTCATGGCTCGTATCGTAGCGGCGCCATTCAGTGCGCATCCGGGCAGCTGTGCAGGGATTAACTTAGCGCGATAAATCGCGCCGCTACAATGTGTGCAGGATGAAGGTGCAGAAATAAAATGCCGCTACGATGTGTGCAGGATGAAGGTGCAGAAATAAAATGCCGCACGAATCGTAGCGGCGCAATTCATTGCGTATCCGGGCAGCTGTGCAGTGATTAACTTAGCGCGATAAATCGCGCCGCTACGATGTGTGCAGGATGAGGGTGAAGAAATAAAATGCCGTACGAATCGTAGCGGCGCAATTTATTGCGCATCCGGGCAGATGTGTAATGATTGACTTAGCGCGATAAATCGCGCCGCTACAATGTGTGCAGGATGATGGTGCAGAAATAAAATGCCACACGAATCGTAGCGGCGCCATTCATTGCGCATCCGGGCAGCTGTGCAGTGATTAACTTGGCGCGATAAATCGCGCTGCTACGATGTGTGCAGGATGATGGTGAAGAAATAAAATGCCGCACGAATTTTAGCGGCGCAATTTATTGCGCATCCGGGCAGCGGTGTAGTGATTAACTTAGCGCGATAAATCGCGCCGCTAGAATGTTGTGTGGTTTGCGGCTGCCTCAACCGGTCGGCACGAAAACCCTGATACCGCACCGGCAGGCGCGGCCAGGGTCGCGATTAAAAACCGTTTGGCTGGTCTTTCATATCCGGCAGATGGTGGGCAATGCCTTTGTGGCAGTCGATACAGGTCTGTCCGTCCTGCACCGCTTTGCTGTGCATTTTGGCGGCGACCGTTTTCTGCGCGGTGAAGTCCATATAATCGAAGTTGTGACAGTTACGACACTCCTGCGAATTGTTATTCTTCATCCGGCGCCATTCGTTCTGCGCCAGCTCGATACGCGTCTCTTCAAACTTCTGCGGCGTATCAATCAGGCCAAAGATCTTGGCGTACACCTCTTTACTCGCCTGGATCTTACGAATCATCTTCGGCCCCCACTCGTGCGGCACGTGACAATCCGGGCAGGTGGCGCGCACGCCGCTGCGGTTGTTGTAGTGCACCGTCTGCATATATTCCTGATAGACGTTGTTGCGCATTTCGTGACAGCCAATACAGAACTGCTCGCGGTTGGTCATCTCCATCGCGGTGTTAAAACCACCCCAAAAGATGATGCCGCCAGCAAAGCCAAGAATCAGCAGCGTGCCGAGCGCCAGACGGCTGGGGCGTCGCCACCAGCGCCAGATACGTAAAAGTTTCTGTTTCATCGCCACCTCACTGCCCAAAGCCGTCAGCCGGCTTAAAGGTGTTTTCCACCACCGGTTTGGCATCGGTCTGCGGCACGTGACACTGCAGGCAGAAGTAGCGACGCGGCGATACCGTGCTGCTCACCACGCCGTCGCGGTCGGTAAAGTGCGTCGGACTGACGCGCGGCGCGCCGGTGGTCAGATAGCTCTGGGTGCCGTGACACTGCAGGCAGCGGTTCACGTTCTTCGTCACCTGGTAGCCCTCCACGCTGTGCGGGATCACCGGCGGCTGATTAACATAGTTCAGCGGCTTGCGGCTCTGCTCTTTGGGCTGATGAATGGTGCCCTGCTGCGTTGCCGTCACTTCCGGTGACTGATTGAGATCGACGCCGTTATTAGCGTACACCACGCCGCCCAGCATCAGGGCGGCAACGGTTACAAGAGTGATAAAAGGTTTCATTGCATCCTGCCTCAGATTTTCACCAGCTTAACGGCGCATTTTTTGTAATCGGTCTGCTTCGACAGCGGATCGGTGGCGTCCAGCGTGATGTTGTTGGCCAGCACGCCGGCATCAAAGAACGGCATAAATACCAGCCCCTGCGGCGGCTGATTACGCCCGCGCGTTTCCACGGTGGCGAGGGTTTCGCCACGACGCGATACCACGCGCACCTTCTCACCGCGACGGAAACCGCGATCTTTGGCGTCCAGCGGATGGATATACAGCAGCGCCTGCGGCACCGCGCGGTGCAGTTCCGGCACGCGGCGCGTCATGGTGCCGGTGTGCCAGTGCTCCAGCACGCGACCGGTGCAGAACCACAGGTCATATTCGGCATCCGGCGCTTCCGCTGGCGGCTCGTACGGCAGGGCAAAAATGGTGGCTTTGCCGTCCGGCTTACCGTAAAAACGTACGCCCTCACCGGCTTTCACATAGCTGTCGAAACCTTCACGATAGCGCCAGCGCGTCTCTTTGCCGTCCACTACCGGCCAGCGCAGACCGCGCGCCTCGTGATAAGTATCAAACGGTGCGAGATCGTGACCGTGGCCGCGCCCAAAACTGGCATACTCCTCGAACAGGCCTTTCTGGATATAGAAGCCAAACTCACGCGCTTCATCGTTAAGGCGGTCGTCGGCCACTTCGCTCAGCGGGAACTGATTCACCTGGCCGTTGGCATACAGCACGTCGTAGAGGGTTTTGCCTTTCAGCTCAGGCTGCTGAGCAATCAGCGCCTCTGGCCACACGTCCTCAACGCGGAAGCGTTTGGCAAAGGTCACCAGCTGCCACAGATCCGATTTCGCCTCGCCCGGCGCTTTCACCTGCTGATGCCAGAACTGGGTACGGCGCTCGGCGTTGCCGTAGGCGCCCTCTTTCTCTACCCACATCGCCGTCGGCAGAATCAGGTCGGCAGACAGGGCGCTGACGGTCGGATACGGGTCGGATACCACCACAAAGTTGCGCGCATCGCGCCAGCCCGGCATGCGCTCCTGCGTCAGGTTCGGCCCGGCCTGCATGTTGTTGTTACACATCACCCAATAGGCATTCAGCTTGCCATCTTTCAGCGCGCGATCCTGCGCCACGGCGTGCAGACCGACTTTGGCTGGCACCGTGCCCTGCGGCAGCTTCCACAGTTTTTCAGCTAAAGCGCGGTGTTTGTCATTGTTCACCACCATATCGGCTGGCAGACGGTGCGCAAACGTGCCCACTTCACGCGCGGTGCCACAAGCCGATGGCTGGCCGGTGAGCGAGAACGGTCCGGTGCCCGGACGGGAAATTTTGCCGGTCAGCAGGTGGATGTTGTAGCACAGGTTGTTCGCCCACACGCCGCGCGTATGCTGGTTGAAGCCCATGGTCCAGTAAGAGACCACCTTGACGTTCGGATCGGCGTACAGCTCCGCCAGCGCGATCAGCTGATCCTGCTCTACGCCGCTCATGGCGCTGGCTTTTTCCACCGTGTATTCCGCGACAAATTTCGCATATTCATCGAAGCTGATCGGCGTCGACTCGCCGTTGTCCGGATTTTTCGCCGCCGCCTGCAGCGGATTGGTCGGGCGCAAACCGTAGCCGATATCCGTCACGCCTTTACGCAGCGTGACGTGATTCTGCAGGAAGGTTTTATCGACTTTATTGTTCTGAATGATGTAGTTAGCGATGAAGTTGAGGATCGCCAGATCGCTCTGCGGCGTGAAGACGATGGCGTTATCGGCCAGCTCGAAACTGCGGTGGCGATAGGTCGACAGCACCGCCACTTTGACCTTGTCATTGCTGAGACGCCGCGCGGTCAGGCGTGACCAGAGAATCGGGTGCATCTCGGCCATGTTCGATCCCCACAGCACAAACGCATCGGCCTGCTCGATGTCATCGTAGCAGCCCATCGGTTCGTCCATGCCGAAGGTGCGCATAAAGCCCACCACCGCAGACGCCATGCAGTGGCGTGCGTTCGGATCGAGGTTGTTGGTGCGGAAGCCGGCTTTCATCAGCTTTGATGCGGCGTAACCTTCCCATACGGTCCACTGGCCGGAGCCAAACATGCCGACCGATTCCGGGCCGTTGGCTTTCAGCGCAGCCTTAAACTTCGCTTCCATGATGTCGAACGCCTGATCCCAGCTTACCGGGGTGAACTCGCCGTTCTTATCAAATTTGCCGTCGGTCATGCGCAGCAGCGGCTGGGTCAGACGATCTTTGCCGTACATGATCTTCGGCAGGAAGTAGCCTTTTATGCAGTTCAGACCGCGATTAACCTCCGCCTGCGGATCGCCCTGCGAGGCGACCACGCGGCCATTCTGCGTGCCGACCAGCACGCCACAGCCGGTGCCGCAAAACCGGCACGGCGCTTTTTCCCAGCGAATCGGCTCAGCCAGGCTGGTGGCCGCTTTGGTCACGGTCGGAATGGTGAGACCAGCAGCCGTTGCAGCAGCAGCCGCCGCATTGGCCTTCATAAAATCACGACGACTCAGGTTCATGATGCTTCCTTACAGGGTTCTTCAATTTCGTCTTGCTGGTGATAAACCAGCGATACCGCCAGCACATCCGGGATGTTGCGGGTGGCTTCTATGTTGCTCAGCAGCGTGGCGCTGTCGGCCGCGCCCAGCGTTAGCGCCAGCGTGCCGCGTGCGGCATCTTCCGCCGCGATGTCGCTATCGGCAAAGTTCAGTAGCGCCTGCCGCACCGCCGCGATCGCGGTCGGACGTGCCTGAATCACCAGGCCACATACGTGCCAGCTGTCGTTATTCGTCATGATGCAGTCCTGTGGCTGAGACCGGACACGGCGCGATACAGGCGCCACAGCCGGTGCAGTGTTGCGGAAGGATTTCCGGCTGGCCGATGCCGTTGGGCATCAGGCGAAAACGGATCGCCTGCTGCTCACAACTCTCCTGGCAGCTGCGACAGTTAACGCCGAGAAAAGCGATACAGCGGCTGTCGATGCGGATGCGCCGGCTAAAAGGTTCAGTGTCGCGCGGCTGAAACAGCGGCTGCGGGCAGACATCGGCACAGGCGGCGCAAAAGGTGCATTCCCCCTGCAGAAAGTCGAGCTGCGGCGCTTCGCCAGCGGCGATGCGGATAATGCCGCTCTCGCAGGCTTGTACGCAGCGGGCGCAGCCGTCACAGCCGCTCTCTCCCCGCCACCACGGCAACGCGATACCGCCGGCAGGCATGACGCGCTGCCCGGTAAAGAGTTCACGTCGCGACAGCGCCATCGGCTCACCTCAATGCGGGGATGTAGAGATGGTGCGTAAAATAACCTGAGGTTATGAAGGGCTATATCACCCGAAAGGTGTAATTCCCGATGCGGGATCAAGAGAAGGAGAATTGCAATAAAAACGGGGGCCGACTGGCCCCCGCAGGTGAGCATCGCTGCGATTAACGCGCGTTGTCTTCCGCCAGTTTAGGCGCCGCATCATCCTGATCATCATGATGATGCTCGTGCTCTTTCATCGCTTCCGCCTGCACGCGCTTACGCACGCCAAACCAGCCGAGCACCAGCAGCACGGCAATCAGCGGAATTGAAGCAATGGTGTAAGTGCCGTTCGGGTAGTCAAACGCCATCAGCACCAGCACGCTCACCAGGAACAGCAGCGTCAGCCACGAGGTAACCGGCGCCCACGGCAGCTTGAAGCTGACATCTTCCGCTTTGCCCTCTTTGATGGCTTTGCGCAGACGCATCTGGCACACCACGATGAACGCCCACGAGGAGATAATCCCCAGCGACGCCACGTTCAGGACGATCTCAAACACCTGCGACGGAACGTAGTAGTTGAGCACTACGCCGATCACGTACACGCCGATGGTCACCAGGATACCGGCGTACGGCACCTGCTGCTTACTCATCTTCGACATGAACTGCGGCGCCGAGCCGCCCATCGACATTGAACGCAGAATACGTCCGGTAGAGTACAGGCCCGAGTTCAGGCTCGACAGCGCCGCGCTCAGCACCACGATATTCATCACGCTGCCAATGTAAGGCACGCCCAGTTTGGAGAAGAAGGTGACGAACGGGCTTTGTCCGGCCTGATAGGCGTTCCACGGCAGCAGCAGTACCAGCAGCACCACGGAACCCACATAGAACAGGCCGATACGCCAGATCACGCTGTTGATGGCTTTCGGCAGCATGGTTTTCGGGTCTTTACACTCGCCCGCCGCCGTGCCCACCAGCTCAATCGAGGCGAAGGCAAACACCACGCCCTGTACCAGCACCAGCGCCGGCAGCAGACCGTGTGGGAACAGCCCGCCGTTGTCGGTGATCAGGTGGAAGCCGGTGGTGTTGCCGTCCAGCGGTTTACCGCTGCCGAGGAACACCACGCCGACAATCAGGAACACCACGATGGCCAGCACTTTCACCAGCGCGAACCAGAATTCCATCTCGGCGAACCACTTCACGCCGATCATGTTCATGGTGCCGACAATCGCCAGCGCGCCCAGCGCAAATACCCACTGCGGCACATCACCAAACGCGCCCCAGTAATGCATGTAAAGCGCTACCGCGGTGATATCGACGATACCGGTCATCGCCCAGTTAACGAAATACATCCAGCCCGCGACGTAGGACGCTTTTTCCCCGAGGAATTCACGCGCGTACGAAACAAAGCTGCCGCTGGAAGGGCGATGCAACACCAGCTCGCCCAACGCACGGAGAATAAAGAAGGAGAAGATACCGCACACCAGATACACCAGTGCCAGTGCCGGACCGGCCATCTGCAGACGCGCGCCGGCACCGAGGAACAGACCGGTACCGATAGCGCCGCCAATGGCGATCATTTGTACCTGACGGTTACCCATCGCTTTGTGGTAACCCGTGTCGTGAGAGTTAAGCCAGCGCCTTCTCGCAGCACGCTGTTCGGCTGGCGTTTTTTTAGTAGATTTCATAGCTTTCCTGTTTGTCCTGTCCATCAATCACCGCGTAACCAATCGATTGCGCCGGGCAGTGCGAAATGGGGTAAAACCGGCCCCTGAGCGGCGGAACGATGCCGCGCGGCGAGCCGGGAAATTACGGCGATGAATCCTACCCGTTCTGCATGAACGAAGCAAAATTTACTGGCTGACTGCACGGGTTGATTTGTAATAATCCGTCGCGACGCACAAAAAAACCGGCCAACGGGGTGGCCGGTAATCGGTGGCTACAGGAAAAAACTACCAGAGGGGAATAATTAAGGGCATTAACGGTAAATCTCGGCGCTGCCGCTCCACATGCTGGAATCGCCTGGATTCTGCATGCCAATGACGCGATAGTGGCTGGCGCCCATCTCTTCCGCTTTTTGCGACAGCTGACGGGCGGCGTCATCCAGCGAACCGCGCACGCCGCTCACCGAAACGGTGCCGCTGCTTTGCAGGTCCTGGGTTTGTGCCTCGCTCAACGGCGAGGCGGCAAGGGTAGTAAACGATGCGCTGGCAAGCAGTGCAGCAGTCATTACGGCATAACGTGTCTTCATGAGGTGCTCCTGTTGTCGTGCGGGAAAGGGTTACGCGTCAAAGTATCGGCGAGCCAGTGCAAACCAGGCTGCGCGGGCGGTAAAGGCGTTCAATATTTCGCCAGCCAAACGCCAGTAATCCAGGGAAACGTAAACCGCAGTGAGTTTCTCTGGTAAAAGTAACCAGATGTGTCAATTTCGCGCTCGCACCCGCGCTGCGGCTGACTTATAATCCCCCGCTCTTGTAAGGGTTATTATTGTGATAGTGAAACGTCCCGTTACCCGCACCATTGCCCGCGCGCTCAGCGCGATTGTGCTGCTGTCGCTGTTAACCACCGGCCTGGCGCTGATGACGCTCTCCAGCAGTTTGCGCGATGCCGAAGCGGTGAATGTCGCCGGCTCGCTGCGCATGCAAATCTACCGGCTGGCGTGGGACAGCACGCGCGATCCGCAGCAGCTGGCGCACCATATGCAGCAATATCAGCAGACGCTGGAGTCACCGGCGCTGCAACATCTGGAGCGTCCGTGGGTGCCGATTGAAGTCAGCAGCCGCTACCGCTATCTGCGCGACAGCTGGCCGGTACTGCAGGAGACGCTGCAGCCGGCGCGGGCGCAGGTGTACCAGCAGCGCGTGGCGGGCTACGTCAGTGAGATTGACCGCTTCGTGCTGGCGGTGCAGCACTATGCCGAGCTGAAAATGCATCTGGTGGCCGCCAGCAGCCTGTTCGGCTTTCTGGCGATTGTCGCGCTGGCGCTGTGGAGCATTGGCTTTATTCGCCGCAACGTGGTGCGTCCGCTTGATTCGCTGGTCACCGCCAGTCAATACGTCGAGCAGGCCAATTTCAGTTTTCCGCCGCTTTCCGTGCATCAGCCCAACGAGCTGGGCGTGCTGGCGCAGGCGTTTACCACTATGGCGGAGCGGCTGCATTCGCACTATCGCCTGCTGGAGTGCGCGGTACGCAATAAAACCGAAGATTTAACCCAGGCCAACCGCACGCTGTCGCTGCTGTATGAAAGCTCGCAGATTCTCACCGGCAGCCCGCTCAATCCCGAGCTGTTTCAGGGCCTGCTGCGGCTGGTGCAGCGGCGGGAAGCGCTGGAGGTGCTGCAAATCGCCAGCGAAGATATCGCTTTCCAGGCCGGCGTGCCCGCCGACGATCTCAGCTGGCAGCGGCTGCCGCTGCAGCAGGAAGAGCAGCGCCTCGGCGAACTGTGCTGGCAAACCCGCCGCGCGCCGCCGGCCGATGAGCTGATGCACAGTCTGGCCAACATGCTGGCGCGTGCACTGTGGATCTGGCAGACGCAGAAGCAGTATCAGCAGATGCTGCTGATTGAAGAGCGCGCCACCATTGCGCGCGAGCTGCACGAT
Source organism: Pantoea sp. SGAir0184 (assembly GCF_043544755.1). NCBI lineage: Bacteria > Pseudomonadati > Pseudomonadota > Gammaproteobacteria > Enterobacterales > Erwiniaceae > Pantoea > Pantoea sp. SGAir0184. The sequence goes on along the minus strand of NZ_CP028050.1, from coordinate 1,246,097 downwards.
TCGCTGGCGCAGTCGCTCTCTTTTCTGCGTATCCAGCTGACGTTGCTGCGGCGCACAGTTGATAGCAGCCAGCCGCAGGCACAGGCGATCATCGCCGATTTCGATCGCGCGCTGGCCGAGGCGTATCAGCAGCTGCGCGAACTGCTCACCACCTTCCGCCTGAGCATTGAACAGGCCGATTTAGTGCAGGCGATGCAGGCGATGATCGCCCCGCTGCAGGAGCAGTCGCAGGCGGCGATTACCTTTGACTATCAGCCTGGCCTGCAAACGCTGGATGCCCAGCAGCAGGTGCACGTGCTGCAGATTGCACGCGAGGCGCTGCTCAATGCAATTCGTCACGCGCAGGCGCAGCAGATTCAGATTCGCTATCAGCGTGTCGCTGATGATGAGCACCTGCTGACCATCGAAGATGACGGCTGCGGTATCAATAGCGTAGAAGAGCCGCCGGGCCACTACGGGCTAACCATCATGGCCGAGCGCGCGGCGCGTCTCGCCGGCAGCTTACTGATTACCCCGCAGGCGCAGGGCACCTGCGTCACGCTGCGTTTTCCCGCCCGCCCCGCGCACCGGCTGGCTTAACGCATTACACTTAGCAAATGGATTGAAACTCTGGAGAACCTATGGCTCACCCTTCCCTGTCTATTATGATCGTTGACGATCATCCGCTGATGCGTCGCGGTATCCGCCAGTTGCTGGCGCTGGAACCGCGTCTGGAAGTGGTGGCTGAGGCGAATAACGGTACCGAAGCGCTGGCCGAAGCGCGCCGTCTGGCACCGGATGTGATTCTGCTCGATCTGAATATGAAGGGCATGTCCGGGCTGGATACGCTGAAGGCGCTGCGCCACGAGGGCGTCGCGGCACGCATTCTGGTGCTGACAGTGTCCGACGCGCGCAGCGATATTTACGCCATGGTGGATGCCGGTGCCGATGGCTATCTGCTCAAAGACAGCGAACCGGAGCTGCTGCTGGCGCAGGTAATGCGCGGCGCACAGGGCGAGAACGTGTTCAGCGAGGTGGTGGCAGAATATCTGGCGACCCGCCAGCCCAGCGCCAATCCGTTCAGACAGCTGACCGAGCGCGAGCTGGATGTGTTGCAGGAAGTAGCACGCGGCTTATCCAACAAAGAGATTGCCGCCACGCTGCACATTTCCGAAGAAACGGTAAAGGTGCATATCCGCAACCTGCTGCGTAAGCTCGACGTCCGTTCCCGCGTTGCGGCAACGGTGCTGTGGCTGGAGAGCCGCAATGTGTGATTGCGCACATAAAGCTGCTGCGACTTTTACACTTTCTCCATAATTTATCCACGATTCCCTAATTTGCCCCGCGTACAGTAAGCAGCAGCCGGAGTTTTCAGGATCGCCCTTGCACTCCGCCAGCGTGAAGCGCAGCGTGCGGCACGCTTTTACTAATAACAAGTACAAAGTACGCAGCTGAGGAGTGTCGGTTTCATGTCGAACTTTTTTATCGACCGCCCCATTTTTGCCTGGGTGCTGGCTATTTTGCTGTGCCTGTGTGGCACGCTGGCCATTATCTCGCTGCCGGTGGAACAGTATCCGGATCTCGCGCCGCCCAACGTGCGCATCACCGCCAACTATCCCGGCGCATCCGCGCAGACGCTGGAAAACACCGTCACCCAGGTTATCGAGCAGAATATGACGGGAATCGATAACCTGATGTACATGTCCTCGAACAGCAGCAACACCGGCCAGGCGCAGATCACCCTCACCTTTACCGCCGGCACTAACCCGGATGAAGCGCGGCAACAGGTACAGAATCAGCTGCAGAGCGCGCTGCGCAAATTGCCAGCGGCGGTGCAGTCGCAGGGCGTCACGGTAAACAAAACCGGCGACAGCAACATTCTGATGATCGCCTTTGTCTCCACCGACGGCAGCATGGATAAACAGGATATTGCCGATTACGTCGCCAGTAACATTCAGGATCCGCTCAGCCGCATCGACGGCGTCGGCCAGGTCGATGCCTACGGCTCGCAATACGCCATGCGCATCTGGCTCGATCCCAACAAGCTGATTAACTACGCGCTAACCACCGACGATGTGGTCAGCGCCATCGAATCGCAGAACACCCAAGTGGCGGTCGGCCAGGTCGGCGGGTTGCCGTCGGTGGACAAACAGGCGCTGAACGCTACGGTTAACGCCCAGTCAATGCTACAGACGCCCGCGCAGTTTCGCGCCATTACGCTGAAAACCAACACCGACGGTTCAGTGGTGACGCTCGGCGACGTGGCCACCATTGCCATGGGCGCCGAAAAGTATGACTTTCTGAGCCGCTATAACGGCCAGCCGGCCTCCGGTCTCGGCATCAAGCTGGCCTCCGGCGCTAACGAGATGAACACAGACAAGCTGGTGCGCGCCCGTGTTGCCGAACTGGCGCAATACTTCCCGCACGGGCTGGAAGCCAAAGTGGCGTTTGAAACCACGCCGTTCGTCAAAGCCTCAATTAAGGACGTGGTGAAAACGCTGCTGGAAGCGATCCTGCTGGTGTTTCTGGTGATGTACCTGTTCCTGCAAAACTTCCGCGCCACGCTGATCCCCACCATTGCTGTGCCGGTGGTGCTGCTCGGTACCTTTGCGGTGCTGTACGCCTGCGGCTTCAGTATTAACACCCTGACCATGTTCGCCATGGTGCTGGCCATCGGGCTGCTGGTGGATGATGCTATCGTGGTGGTGGAAAACGTTGAGCGCATCATGAGCGAAGAGGGATTATCGCCGCGGGCCGCCACGCGTAAATCGATGGGGCAGATTCAGGGTGCGCTGGTGGGCATCGCGCTGGTGCTGTCCGCGGTGTTTGTGCCGATGGCGTTCTTTGGCGGCACCGTGGGCGCTATCTATCGCCAGTTCTCCATCACCATTGTCTCGGCGATGGTGCTGTCGGTGCTGGTGGCGATGATTCTGACGCCCGCGCTGTGCTCCACGCTGCTCAAACCGCTGGCGCAGGGCCAGCACCATGGCCGGCGCGGCTTTTTCGGCTGGTTTAACCGTCACTTCAATGCCAGCGCCGAACGCTACGAGCGCGGCGTGGCGCGCATTCTGCTGAAGAGCGGCCGCTGGCTGCTGCTCTACCTGGCGATTATCGGCGTGATGGCATTCCTGTTTATTCGTCTGCCTACCTCCTTCCTGCCGCTGGAAGATCGCGGCGTATTTCTTACTCAGGTACAACTGCCGCCGGGCTCGACGCTGCAGCAAACCTCGCAGGTGGTGGCAAAGGTTGAGGATTATTACCTGACTGCCGAAAAGGACAATGTGCTGTCGGTGTTCTCCACCATCGGTGCCGGTCCGGGCGGCAACGGGCAAAACGTGGCGCGCCTGTTTGTGCGCCTGAAGGACTGGGAGCAGCGGCCAGGTCGCGATCGCACCTCGTTTGCCATCATCGATCGCGCCACCGCAGCCTTTAAAAAGATCAAAGAGGCACGCGTCATCGCCAGCAGTCCACCGGCGATCACCGGCATGGGCAGCTCCTCCGGCTTTGACATGGAGTTGCAGGATCACGGCGGCATCGGGCACACCGAGCTGATGGCGATGCGCGATCGGCTGCTGGCGCTGGCCGACAACAATCCGGCGCTGTCGCGCGTGCGCCACAACGGGCTCGACGACAGCCCGCAACTGCAGATTGATGTCGACCAGCGCAAAGCGCAGGCGCTCGGCGTGTCGCTGGATACCATCAACGACACCCTGACCACCGCCTGGGGCTCAACCTACGTGAATGATTTTCTCGACCGCGGCCGCGTGAAGAAAGTCTACGTCCAGGCGGCACCGGAATTCCGCATGCTGCCGGGCGACATCAACAAATGGTATGTGCGCAACAACAGCGGCGGCATGGTGCCGTTCTCCGCCTTCGCCACCAGCCACTGGGAGACCGGTTCACCGCGTCTTGAACGCTATAACGGCTATTCGTCGCTGGAGATTGTCGGCGAGGCGGCTAACGGCGTCAGCAGCGGCACGGCGATGGATGAGATGGAGAAGCTGGTGGCGCAGCTGCCGCTCGGCGTTGGCTTCCAGTGGACTGGTGCCTCCTATCAGGAACGTCTCTCCGGCTCGCAGGCGCCGGCGCTGTATGCGATTTCGCTGCTGGTAGTGTTCCTGTGCCTCGCGGCGCTGTACGAGAGCTGGTCGATTCCGTTCTCGGTGATGCTGGTGGTGCCGCTGGGCGTGGTGGGCGCGCTGGTCGCCACCTGGCTGCGCGGACTGGAGAATGACGTCTACTTTCAGGTCGGCCTGCTGACGGTGATTGGCCTGTCGGCGAAGAATGCGATCCTGATCGTCGAGTTCGCCAATGAGATCAACAGCAAAGGGCGTGAACTGCTGGAGTCGACGCTGGAGGCATCGCGGCAGCGCCTGCGGCCGATTCTGATGACGTCGCTGGCCTTTATTTTCGGCGTGCTGCCGATGGCGATCAGCAGCGGTGCCGGTTCCGGCAGCCAGCATGCGGTCGGTACTGGCGTGATGGGCGGCATGATCTCCGCCACGGTGCTGGCGATCTTCTTTGTGCCGCTGTTCTTTGTGCTGGTGCGCCGCCGCTTCCCGCTGCGGGCAAAGCCGCACGACTGAGGCTAACTCCGGGCAAATAAAAAGCCGCCATGATGAATGGCGGCTTTATTGATGTGTGCGGTAAGAATAACAGCAAGTTGGGAAGTGCCCTGCTTTTCTCTTCACGAATTACTTACGTAACATCGCTTCGATAAATTCTTTCCAGTTCCCCAGTTCGTGTTCAACCATAATACCCTCTCTTCTTGTAGTGGCGATTTTACGCCGTTTTTTTCTACAGGTGAATACGTTTCCACCTCTCATCACTATCGGCAACTACCGCAGAAAGCTTGAATTTGCCGAAACTGCGGACTGACGCACATTTCAGCAACCTGTTAATGCGACTCACAAAAGTGCGGACTTAACCCGTCAGGCCCGTTTTCGTCGCCTGAGATAATTCTTAGATCGCTAATGGTGCCGCAGGCGACAATTTCGCAGGCAAGTGAAAGCGTTTACTGGTCCTGATTAGCATCGTTTATTGGCATCGTGGAGAGATGAAAAACAGCGCTGCCGCGCGTCTGACCTCACAGCCCACGGCGCGCTATGGTAAACTCGCGCTTTATTTAACACAGGACGGGAATACGCGATGACAGCGCAGTGGGTGATGTACGGAATTAAGAATTGCGACACCATAAAAAAAGCACGCAACTATTTGACCACTTCCGGCATCGACTTTCATTTTCATGATTATCGCGCTGACGGGCTGGATGCGGCGCTGCTGCAATCCTTTATCGACCAGCTGGGGTATGACGTGCTGCTGAACACGCGCGGTACCACCTGGCGTCAGCTGCCGGAAGCGGAACGCGATGCCATCCGCGATGCGGCCAGCGCCAAAGCGCTGATGCTGGCGCACCCGGCGCTGATCAAACGTCCGGTGCTGGCGGCGCCAGACGGTACATTGCTGGTGGGTTTCAAAGAACCCGTTTATCACGCCTTTATCCAGGAGAAGTCATAACATGTTCTGTCCGGTCATTGAGCTGGCTCAGCAGCTTATTCGTCGCCCCTCGCTTAGTCCGGATGACGCCGGTTGCCAGGCCATGTTAATTGCGCGCCTGGAGGCGATTGGTTTTCACGTCGAGCCGATGCACATTGGCGATACGCTTAACTTCTGGGCCACGCGCGGCCAGGGTGAAACGCTGGCTTTTGCCGGGCACACCGATGTGGTGCCGCCGGGCGATGCCAATCGCTGGATCAGCCCACCGTTTGAACCTTCGATTCGCGACGGCATGCTGTTTGGTCGTGGCGCAGCGGACATGAAAGGCTCGCTGGCGGCGATGGTGGTGGCGGCCGAGCGCTTCGTTGCTGCTCATCCCAATCATGCAGGCCGGCTGGCGTTTCTCATCACTTCCGATGAAGAAGCCAGCGCCGTTAACGGCACGGTAAAAGTGGTTGAGCGCCTGATGGCGCGTAACGAACGTATGGATTACTGCCTCGTCGGCGAACCGTCGAGCACCGAAGTGGTTGGCGATGTGGTGAAGAACGGCCGTCGCGGCTCCATGACTGCCAATCTGACCCTTCACGGTGTGCAGGGCCACGTGGCTTATCCGCATCTGGCTGATAACCCGGTACATCGTGCAATGCCAGCGCTCAACGAGCTGGTGGCGACCGAATGGGATCAGGGCAATGAGTTCTTCCCGCCGACCAGCATGCAGATCGCCAACGTGCAGGCCGGCACCGGCAGTAACAATGTGATTCCCGGCGAGTTTTTCGTGCAGTTTAACTTCCGCTTCAGCACCGAACTGACCGATCAGATGATCAAAGATCGCGTGGCGGCGCTGCTCGATCGCCACCAGCTGCGCTATACGCTGGAGTGGAATGTGTCCGGTCAGCCATTCCTGACTTCACGCGGCAAGCTGGTGGATGCGGTCGTCAACGCCGTGGCGCACTATAATGAGATCAAGCCGCAGCTGTTAACCACCGGCGGCACCTCTGACGGGCGCTTTATTGCCCGCATGGGCGCACAGGTGGTGGAGCTCGGCCCGGTGAATGCCACTATTCATAAGATCAATGAGTGCGTGAAAGCCTCGGATTTGCAGCTGCTGAGCCGGATGTATCAGCGCATTATGGAACAGCTGATCGCCTGATGACACCTTGAAGGAGAAACCTCATGGAATGGTTAAAAGAGTACTGGTGGGTGATTGTGATTCTGCTGATGGTGGGCGTGCTGATGAACGTCTATAAAGACCTGAAGCGCATCGATCATAAAAAATATATGGATAACAAACCGGATCTGCCACCGCATCGCGATTTCAACGATAAGTGGGACGATGACGACGACTGGCCGAAAAAGAAGTAGTCGCCGCTGATCGTTTAAAGTACAAGGTCGCCCCGCACGGCGACCTTTGTTTTATGGCGCGCATGTCTCACACCATCATGACCACATCGTCGTCACCCGGCTTCGCCCCGCTCAGCGCCTCATCGAAATAGCGACGCGGCACGGTATAGCGCAGGTGATTCAGTGCCAGCTGCATGCTGCGTTCATCAATTGCGTGCGGCAGATCGTCAACGATATCCAGCGTCACATCGCCGCCCAGCGCAGTTAAGCGCTGCATCGCCGCTTCCGCATGCTGCATCGGCACCTGCTCGTCATAATCGCCGTGAATCAGATGGATAGTGTTGCGCGTGCTGGCCTGCTCCGGCAGCGTGACGTAGCGGCCGCTAAAGGCCACCACGCGTCCCGCCAGATCCGGCTGGGCTTTTACGCCTTCCAGCACCATGGTGCCGCCCTGCGAAAAACCGACCAGCGCGGTGGCTTCCGGCCGCACGCCGCTCTGCTGCTGCCAGTGACGCACCGACTCGACAAAGGACGGCATCACCGCATCCACGCCCTGCTGCTGCGAGCGGTCGTGTTCCGGTATCTCGGCATACCACTGGCGGCCCTGCGGCGCGCTGGCCGGATAAGGTGCGCCCACCGACACCACCTGCGCCTGCGGAAACGCCTGCGCGAACCAGCTGCCAATCTGCGCCATCGAATCGGGGTTGTCGTTCACGCCGTGATACAGCAAAAACAGCTGCGCGGCGTTATCCGGTTGCTGAACAATTACATATCGTAGTGCCATAACGTCCTCCTCAAATCACTATACGCCGCTGACGGCAAAGTGATATTGGGAAAATTTGAACGAGATAATGGATTTATTGCAATGTGCCGAGGCGCTGCTGCCAGTGCTGCGCGGCAGCGGCATCCAGCATGATGAGTGCGTCAGCCGCCTCCGCGCGCAGCCTGAGCATCAGCGCTTTACGCCCGCTCACGCCGGCCAGCCGTGCCGCTTCACTCAGCGTTTGTTTTTGTTGCAGTATGGCACACAGCAACGGTGGCGATGCGACACCAGCCAGCCGCTGCAGCACCGGATAGCTGGCTTCATAGGGCCGCTGCGCCCAGGCAAACGCGGCCAGCAGCGGCCAGTCGTCGGCGCTGAGGGATTGATGGTCGGCGGACGACAGGGTCAGCGGCACCGCGATCAGCTTTTGCAGCCACGGCCAGTCGCGCGCCAGACGCTGCGCGGCACGCTGCTGCAGGGCTTCACCGGCTGGCGTCAGCGCACAAATCGCCATCGCCGCATAGCAACCGCTACTGGCTTCGCGCTGTGAACCGATACGCACCAGCGTAAAGCCGCAGGCGCGCCAGAACTGCCACAGCGCTGCGGTGTAGCCAAAGCTCACCGACAGATAATCCGCGCCCTGTGCCTGCTGCCGCGCCGTCGCCACCAGCGCGCGACCGATGCCGCGCTGGCGCTGCGCGGCCTGCACGGCGATGCGGCTGATGCGCAGCGAACGTAACGTCGCCGCTTCAGTAAAACCGGCATGTGCCGCTAATGACTGCGCCACCAGATTGCCGCGCGGACGACGTAAGCCAGCCCATACCGCCTGCGCCAGCGCAGCATCCAGTCCGCCCTCTTCCACCAGCCACAGCGCGCCGGTGACCTGCTGTGGCTGCCCGGCCAGCCAGAAATGCATGCCGTGTGCATCCAGCATACGTCGCAGGTCGAGCGGCGAGGTGCGATAGTGGGCGCTCGCCAGCAGACGATAGCCAGCCTGTAAGGCGTCGGCGTGCTGCGCGGGCGTAGCGGCAAAAATTGCTGTCTGCACGGGTGCGTCGCAGGCTTCGGCCTCAGCAAACAGCAGCGCCGCGCTCAGCCACTGCTCCAGCGGATCCTGCGCCGACCAGCGCAGCGGCTCATCCAGCTGGAAGTAGCGCACCTGCGGCAGCGTGGCGCAGAAACGCAGCATGAAACCGCGCCCGGTACCTTCGTAGCCCTGCACCGTGGTGGTCAGCAAAACGCGCGGAAAACGCTGCACCAGCTGCTGTAACAGCGGCGCGGGGATGGCCGCGGCCTCATCCACAATCAGCCATTCCGCCAGCGGCTGAGCCTCCTGCGGCTGAGCGAGAATCGCATCCGGCGCCATAAAGCTAAACTGCTCAGCGGCGAACTGTGCCAGCACCTCCGTCGCGGCTTTGGCCGGCGCCGTCACCAGCGCGCTTTGCGTCTGGCGCGCCAGCATCCCCGCCAGTGCCGATTTGCCGCGACCGCGCGGGGCAATGATCACCGCGACACCGGGCGGCATGGCGCACAGCTGACGGACAATCTGCGCCTGCTGCTCGGGGGCGCGACACTGCCACGGCGCGAAGGACTGCGGTGCCGGCAGGCGCGGCGTCTGGTGCTGACGCAGCAGCATCACCTGCGCATCCTGCAGGATATGCTGTTGCAGATGGTGGATGAAATGCGGCGTGGCGATGGGCTGGTCGACATCGGCCCAGCGCAGGCTGTCGCGATCGGGCTGCGCCGGCCAGGCGTTCCAGTCTGGCGTCAGTAACAGCAGCCAGCTGCCGGCCCGTAGCGTCCCGGCCAGCGCGGCGAACGCTTCCGCATGAAAGCCGTGGCGCGCATCGAAAATGGAATGCCGGAATTCCCGGCCCAGCAGGTTACGCAGCGCTGCAGGCGCGACGCGCTGCGGGAAGTCATCGCTGTCGCTGACCGTTAACCAGTCACCGGGCAGTGCGGCCTGCCATGTGGCCGCCTCCTGGCGCGCCCAGCCAGCTTCACCGGCTATCACGCACAGACGGCGGATACCGGCTTGCTGCATCGCTGCCGTCAGTTCAGCGTGCAACATCAGTTACTGGCGAAGGTGTTGCACTGGCCTGGATTGCCGCTGTCAAAACCGCGTTTGAACCAGGTATAGCGCTGCTGTGAGGTGCCGTGTGTGAAGCTGTCCGGCACTACGCGCCCCTGACTTTGCTGCTGCAGACGATCGTCGCCAATCGCCTCGGCGGCGTTCAGCGCTTCCTGCAAATCGCCCACCTCAAGAATGTTCTCCTGCTGCATATAGTGCCCCCAGACGCCAGCAAAGCAGTCCGCCTGCAGCTCCATCTTCACCGACAGCTGGTTCACCTGCGCCTGCGTGGCGCCCTGCTGCATCTGGCGCACTTTCGGTTCGATACCCAGCAGTTTCTGCACGTGATGCCCCACTTCGTGGGCGATGACGTAACCCTGGGCAAAATCCCCCCCGGCTCCGAGTTTGGTTTTCATGTCGTCATAGAAGGAGAGATCGATATATACCGTCTGATCGGCCGGGCAGTAGAACGGCCCCATTGCCGACTGGCCGGTACCGCAGTTAGTGCGCGTCGCACCGCGATACATCACCAGCTTTGGCGGCGCGTATTGTTTGCCCATCTGCTGGAACAGTTTGCCCCAGGTATCTTCAGTGGTGGCGAGGATCACCGAGGTGAATTTGGCCGCCTCGTTATCCTGCGCCGAATTAACCTGACGCTGCTGCTGTTGCGACACCGGCGCGCCGCCTTCAAGCAGCGCGGTGAGGTCGTAGCCGTAATAGCCAGCGACCGCGACCACAATCAGCAGAATAATGCCGCCCTTGCCGCGCGGCAGACGAATCTGGCGTCCGCCAGAACTAAAACCCGGCGAATCGCCGCGACGATCTTCCACATTGTCGCTTTCACGACGCCCTTGCCAGCGCATGGCCTGCTCCTGTTATCAATGACTTTTGCATGATTTTAGTTGGCGGCACGGTTAATCACCAGCGTTGCCGATGCAGCGGGCGCGATATTGAGAGGAAGATGAGGTGACGGGCGGAAATGAATTGCGCCGCGATGCCGGAAGCAGAGCGGGAACTCTGCGGTTACCGACCGCGGCGCAGACTGAAACTTAGTCCAGCTTCACACCGAGACGGTGTGCGACTTCTTCGTAGGCTTCGATCAGGCCGCCGAGGCTCTGACGGAAACGGTCTTTGTCCATCTTGTCCATGGTCTCTTTGTCCCACAGACGCGCGCCGTCTGGCGAGAATTCGTCGCCCAGCGTCACTTCACCTTTGAACAGACCAAACTCCAGCTTGAAGTCCACCAGAATCAGACCGGCATCATCAAACAGTTTGCTCAGCACTTCGTTGGCTTTGAAGGTCAGCTCCTGCATGCGCGCCAGGTTAGCCTTGCTCACCCAGCCAAAGGTTTCGCAGTACGATTCGTTGACCATCGGGTCGTGTTTGGCGTCATCTTTCAGGAAGAGATCAAACAGCGGTGGATTGAGCAGCATGCCCTCTTCCACGCCCAGACGTTTCACCAGCGATCCGGCCGCCCGGTTGCGCACCACGCACTCTACCGGCACCATCTCCAGCTTTTTCACCAGCGCTTCGTTATCAGAAAGTAGCGCTTCCATCTGGGTCGGAATGCCCGCTTCCTGCAGTTTGGTCATGATGAAATGGTTGAACTTGTTGTTCACCATGCCTTTACGATCAAACTGCTCGATTCGTGCACCGTCTCCTGCTGACGTATCGTTGCGGAATTCAAGTACCAGCAGATCCGGATTGTCGGTGCTGTATACGGTTTTCGCTTTACCGCGATACAACTCAGCTCGCTTTTGCATCTTGTTAACTCCAAACATGAAAGAACCCGTGTTCAGCGGTGTTTCACCGCGCGATGACTGCCTGACGCAATCGTTTACCTCGCCGGGCGCTATTATGCCAAAACCAAAACAAAAAGGCCGGAGAATCTCCGGCCTTTATTGCATTTATTTGTTCAGCGCGCCCTGCAGGACCGCCACCAGCGCATCATTCTGCGCCTGGGTGAGTACGTGTCCTTTCGGATCGATGATCTGCAGGCTGCTGCGGTTATCGAGATCGCCCACCTGCAACTTGTAGTCGCCGTTTGGCAGTTCCGGATCTTTCGCGCCGATGGCGTCAAACGCGCTGCTGCCCGGCTGCTTGTAGGTCACTTTCAGACTGCCCTGCGAGCGGTTGTCATCGGTGACTTCCATGCCCATACGCTTTAGAGCCGCCGGCAGACGCTGCCAGGTGACGTTAAACGGTGAGCGCAGCACCAGCAGTGGCAGGCCGGTGTCGTCCGCGCCGCTCTGGACATCAATCTGTCCGCTGGCACGTCCGGCAGCCGCATCCTGGCTGGCGGTATCGATCTTATCCAGACCGGTGCTGATGTCATTCAGCATCTGACCGGTATAGCGCTGAACCTGGACCGGCGTGGTAACCGTCTGGCCCTGCTGCTGCAGTTCCAGCAGACGTACGGTCAGCACCTGCTGATAGCCCTGGTTCTGCACGCTGATCTGGTAACGGCCGCGATACTGGTTATCTTCGTCAGCACGGTTCCACTGCACCCAGTCGGTGGTGAGCTGCTGCGCCGCATCATCACGCTGGGCAACCGGGAATTTGTATGACTGCACCACGTTCACCACCTGCGACCAGATGGAGCCACGGCTGCTGTCAACCGCCAGCACGCCGGTGTTACCGGTGAACTGCGCGCGGGTGCCGTTCATCAGCGCCAGCGGCTGCGCCGGTGGACGGATGTCGAGCTCTTTACCCAGCGCGCCTTTCGCCACGCTGTGCGGCACATCGTAATCACCATTCTGCAGCGGCAGAATCATGCCCGCCGGGGCTTTTAAATCATGCAGTTCAGGCGCCTGCAGGTAAGATTCATCACCGCTGACCTGGCGCTTATAACGCTGATCGCTGGAACAAGCTGTTAGCAGCATCAGGGTGGACAGGCCCACCACGGTTGCCAGCGTCGAGCGCTTAACTGAATAACTCATTGATTCTCCCTAAATTATCGCAGACCCGCCTGGATCAGCGCCTGCGCGGTTTTCGCCTGACCGGCTTCGGTCAGCGGCGTCATCGGCAAGCGCAGCGTGTCATCGGCGATTAATCCTAGCTGTTTCGCGGCCCATTTCACCGGGATAGGATTCGGTTCACAGAAAAGCGTCTGGTGCAGGTGCATCAGACGCTGATTCAGGCGACGCGCTTCGGCGAATTTGCCCTCTTGTGCCAGCGCACAGAGTTCAACCATTTCACGTGCTGCAATGTTAGCCGTGACCGAAATAACGCCTTTGCCGCCCAGTTGCATGGAGTCCAGCGCTGTCGCGTCATCACCGCTGACAATAATGAACTCATCTCCAACCAGCTGTTGGATCTGCGAAATACGCGATAAGTTCCCGGTGGCCTCTTTGATTCCGATAATATTTTTGATTTCAGCCAGGCGGGCAACGGTTTCCGGCAGCATGTCACAGCCGGTGCGTGACGGGACGTTATACAGCATCTGGGGCAGATCGGTGCTTTCGGCGATCGCTTTGAAGTGCTGGTACAGACCTTCCTGCGTCGGACGGTTGTAGTATGGGGTTACGGTGAGGCAGCCGACTACGCCGGTGCCGGTGAAGCGTTTTGTCAGAGAGATCCCTTCGGCGGTGGCGTTTGCGCCGGTCCCGGCAATCACGGGAATGCGGCCATCGGCCAGCTCCAGGGTTTGCATCACCACATCGCCATGCTCTTCATGGCTGAGGGTCGCGGATTCGCCGGTGGTGCCAACAGAAACAATCGCCGCCGTACCGCTGGCGACATGATAATCAATCAGTTTTTTCAGACTTGCGCGGCAGACATCACCTTTTTCATTCAAAGGCGTAATGAGCGCAACAATACTTCCGGTGAACATGGGCTATCCCCTCGACAAACAAGTGCCTCATGTTACGTTTTCCGCCGAAAGAAAAGCAAGCGAGCCACGCCATTACCGCGCTTGTCAGCAGTTTTTTTTATGTTTACCTTATGGTTATTAGCGAACGTACAGGAAACGCCATTTTGCCGCAGTCACAGCCGCACCATCTGGTGATCACCGCTCTGGGCGTTGATCGTCCGGGTATCGTCAATACCATTACCCGCCACGTCAGCAGCTGCGGTTGCAATATTGAAGACAGCCGCCTGGCGATGCTGGGCGACGAGTTCACCTTTATTATGCTGCTCTCCGGCAGCTGGAACGCCATTACCCTGATTGAGTCGACCCTGCCGATGAAGGGTGCCGAACTGGAACTACTGATCGTGATGAAGCGCACCAACGCGCGCGTCACGCCGCCGATGCCCGCCACCGTCTGGGTACAGGTGGAAGTGCCGGACTCACCGCATATCATCGAACGCTTCACCGATCTGTTCGATAAACATCAGATGAACATCGCCGAGCTGGTGTCGCGCATCACGCCCGCCCAGGACGACGAGCCGCCGGTGCTCTATATTCAGATGACCGCGCACAGCCCGGCGAATCATGCCAGCGCACCGTTTGAGCAGGCTTTCCATCGGCTGTGCGAAGAACTGCATGCACAAGGTTCAATTCGCCTCTATAGTGTCACCGACGACGCGCACAGCGCCGTCTGAATCAGGCTCCGGGTTATTCCGCCACACACTCTGCCGCGCTGGCATACCGTGTAGTGAAATAACCCTGAGGTAAACTCCACCTGGCGCTTTTGCCGCTGATGGTGTATTACCCACAGCATGAAGAAAAAAATGGAGAGTTGTGATGAATCCACTGAAAGCCGGTGACACCGCACCGAAATTTAGCTTGCCCGATCAGGATGGCGAACAAGTAAATTTGGCCGACTTCCAGGGACAGCGCGTTCTGGTCTATTTCTACCCGAAAGCCATGACGCCGGGCTGCACCACGCAGGCCTGTGGTCTGCGCGATAACATGGATGATTTAAAGAAGGCGGGCGTGGAAGTGCTGGGCATCAGCACCGACAAGCCGGAAAAACTGTCTCGCTTTGTCGAGAAAGAGTTGCTCAACTTCACCCTGCTGTCGGATGAAGATCATCAGGTTTGCGAGCAGTTTGGCGTCTGGGGTGAGAAAACCTTTATGGGGAAAACCTACGACGGCATTCACCGCATCAGCTTCCTGATTGGCGGCGATGGCAAAGTGGAGAAGGTGTTCGACGATTTTAAAACCTCGAACCACCACGATATCGTGCTCGATTACCTGAAATCAGCCTGATTACCCGCGGGTGCCCGCCAGGCACCCGTTTTTTTATCCTGCTGTGACGCTGCCCGGTTAATAGCGCGAAACCGTGCTGGCCAGCGCTTCCTGCCCGGCGATCACCACGCAGTTACGTCCGGCGTTTTTCGCCTGATACAGCGCATCATCGGCCTGCTTCAGAATCTGCTCCTGACTGCCGTGCGTCGGCTGCCAGCTGGCGATACCAATCGAAATCGTGATCTGCCCGACCGGATCAATCCAGCCGCCGGCAATGCTGGTACGCACGCGCTCCGCAATCACCCGCGCTTCATCAGGGGCGGTGGCGGGCAGCAGCATCAGAAACTCTTCGCCGCCGTTGCGGCACACCACGTCGGTCTGACGCGCGCTCTGGCGCAGCGTGCGCGCCACCTGTTTGATCACCTCGTCGCCAACATCATGCCCGAAGTTATCATTCACCCGTTTGAAGTGGTCAATATCCAGCGCCAGCACGGCAAACGGCTGCTGCATGGTATCGAAATAGTCGAGCACCGCGCTCAGGCCGCGGCGATTGAGCAGGCTGGTCATGGGGTCGCTCTGCACCTCTGACTTGAGCCGGCCGATTTTATCCTGCACCAGACCAATGCCGGTGAGCAGCGCGCGCTTCACCTGTGCCGCTTCAAAGTACCAGGCGCGGATCACGCCAATTTCACCGGAAACGCCCTGGGTATCCATCTGGCTGGCTTTACGCGCCAGCTGCCACAGTGGCAAGGCAATCAGCCGGGCCAGAATCACCGCCACCAGCAGTGTCAGCAGCGCAAACGGCACCGAATTCTTCAGCACCTGTAGCAGCAGCCCGGAGAGCGGCGCCAGCGTGACGTTTGTCGGCTTGAGCGCCACCACCATCCAGCCGGTGGTGGGCACCACAGCGTAGCCCGCCAGCTTCGCCGTACCCTCTTCCGTCAGCTGAACTTCGCCATTGCTGTGCTCCTGGCGCTGACGATCGCTGACGATGCCCGGCACGTTTTTGCCAATCAGCTGATTGTTCTGGTGATACAGCACGCGGTTTTCGCGATCCAGCACATAAACATGGGTGCCGTCACGATAGTACTGCTCGCCGAGCAGCACGTTGAGAATGCTTTTTTTCTTCAGATAAATAGTGCCGCCGACGTAGCCAAGATAGCGCCCATCGGTACTCCACACCGGCCAGGAAACAAACACCAGCAGGTTATTGGTGGCAGAAATGGTGGGCCGGCTGACCATCGGCTGGCGCTGCGCCAATGCTTCGCGCGAAGACTGGCTGGTGAGCTGCATGCCTTTCAGCATCAGCGATTCCGGCGAAATGGCTTTAATCACGCCGTTGCTATCGACAATTGCCACCGAGTTAAAACTGCTGGTCTGTTCGCGCAGTCGGTTCACTTCCTGCTGCAGCAGTTCGGGATTATCGAAATCTTTACCCAGCTGATTGGCGCTGTAGTGCAGCTGCGACTGCGCCAGCTGGAAAAACACTTCGGTGGTGGCTGCCAGCTTGGTGGCGTAAGCGCGATTGGCTTCAAGGGTGCTTTCGATCAGCACCATGCGCTGTACGCGCCAGGTGGCGTACAGCGTATTAGCCAGTGTGATGACGATACTGGTGATCGCCAGCAGCGCAATCAGCGTGCGCAGATCAGTTTTTGGCCGGATGCGCGTTAACATGGCGCAACCGCCCTGGTGAGTAGCTTCATAAGTTAGCGTGCCTGACTATCTTGTTATAATTGGAGGTGTTTACCCTGGTGAGGTAACAGACAATTGTACACCTCTGAGCCAAATTGACTACGACGCAGACCCTCAGGAACGCTTTTTTATTGTGCTATTACTGGTGCTAATCAATTAAACCCTGCGCATCGTAAAACGGCCACGGTCCTGGATAATCGCCGATCGCGCACAGATGCGTACTCATTCCCTGCTGCGGCTGCCAGCGATGCAGCAGAAAACCGGGCGGCTCCAGCACAAAGTTCGCCGGACCGTGGTCACGCAAATCCAGTGCCACCTGATGCGACACACCGGGCGCCACGCAGGCCAGCGTGCCGGCAAAACGCGCCTGCACCGAGCGGTGCAGGTGGCCGCTCAGCACCCGTTCCACCTGGGGATGCTGACCAACGATGGCAGCCAGTGCCGCCGGATTGCGCAGCGGCTGCCGATCCATATGGCCAATGCCGCTCAGGAACGGCGGATGATGCAGCAGCACCAGCGTCGGCAAATCAGGCTCACGCGCCAGCTGCTCTGCCAGCCATTGCAGCTGTGCGTCATCGACGTAGCCCCACGGCTGATGCGGTACGCTGGAGTCGAGCGCCAGCAGCTGCAGATGATTCACACGCATCTGCCAGTTGAGCGTTTCGCCGTGCTGCAGGTAGTGATGCTCCGGAAACGCGGCGCGCAGCTGCTGGCGATCGTCGTGATTGCCCGGCATCAGCAGGAACGGCAGTTGCAGATGGCGCAGCGCCTCGCGCAGCGTCTGGTACTCTTCCGCAGTGCCAAAATCCACCAGGTCGCCGGTAATCACCACCGTATCCGGTCGCGGCACCAGCTGATTCAGCGTGTCGATCACCCGCAGCAGCGCAGCGTGCGTATCCACTTTTTTATAGGAGAGACGACCATGGGCCTTGATGTGTAAATCGCTGATTTGCGCAATCAGCGTCATTGCGTCAGTCACAACAGCTCCTTATCAGGCAGAAAAGTGCAGCGCGGCATCCTGCGCCAGCGTCCAGCTTACCGGCTGGCCGGCGTGCCAGGCTTCGCGCGCATGGCGATCAACCTGGATCGGCGCCGCCAGCCCGATATCAATACTCAGCCGCTGCGCAGCGCCGAGAAAGGTGGTGCCGAGGATAAAACCAGGGCGTGCGTAGCGCTGGTCCGCCGCCAGCAGCACATCCTCCGGGCGGCAGAAATGCTGCGGATTGCCACGCGCATCGACCCCGACACAGTTAATCGCGCCGACAAAATCCGCGACAAACTGTGACGCCGGGCGCTGGTAAATATTTTGCGGCGTATCGATCTGCACCAGACGTCCCTGCTCCATCACCGCAATGCGATCGCCCAGCGCCATCGCTTCCTGCTGATCGTGCGTGACGTACACGGCGGTAATCGCCAGCTGTTTCAGCAGCGCGCCAATCTCCAGCCGCAGCCGGTCGCGCAGGCGCGCATCCAGCGCCGCCAGCGGCTCATCAAACAGCAGCACCTTCGGACGCGCCGCCAGCGCACGCGCCAGCGCTACGCGCTGCTTTTGACCGCCCGACAGCTTGTCGATACTGCGCTGCGCCAGCGCGCTGAGATCCACCAGGGCCAGCATCTCCTGCACGCGCGCGTCGCGTTCGGCGCGCCCCACGCCCTGCACTTTCAGGCCGTAGGCGACGTTCTGCGCCACGTTGAGATGGGGAAACAGCGCGTAGTTCTGGAACACCATGCCCACGTTGCGTTTCTCGATCGGCAGGTCGGTCACGTTACGATCGTCGAACCACACTTCGCCGCCGTCGTCACAGCGCTCCAGGCCACTGATGATGCGCAGCGTGGTGGTTTTGCCACAGCCGGACGGACCGAGCAGCACCAGGGTTTCGCCAGGCTGCACCGTCAGATCGAGCGGCTGCAGCGCCAGCTGGTGATTAAAGTGCCGCGCACAGTGGCGCAGCGTAACGGTTACGGCCGCAGGGTTCATGCCGCCTCCTTATTAGCACGCGTGAGCGTACGGTTGAGCCAGTGATTGACCGCGTTGAGCATCAGCAGCAGCGGCAGAATCAGCAGAATAAAGATCAGCGTGTAGGCCGATCCCACTTCCAGTCGCATTGAGGCATAGCTGTCTGCCAGCCCCACCGGCAGCGTTTTTGTCAGCGGCGTATGCAGCATCCAGGTGATGTTGAACTCACCCACCGACAGGGTGATCACCATAAACGCCCCGGCGAGAATGCCGTTGCGACAGTTGGGCACCACCACGGTAAAAAAGCGCTGCCACAGGCTGGCACCGAGACTGGCCGCCGCCTCTTCCAGCCGCGGCATCTCCACCGCCTGCATTACCGCCAGCACCGGGCGCAGCATAAACGGCAAGGTAAACAGCACGTGACCGATGAGAATGAACAGCCAGCTATCGCGCAGGCCGGAGAACTGACCGTACAGCAGGATGATGCCCAGCGCGGTGGCGAGGCCCGGCAGCGCGACCGGCAGCATCAGGCACTCTTCGATGCGCGCCGCCCAGCGCCGCGGCGCTTTTAGCAATCCCCACGCTGCCGGCACGCCGATCAGCAGCGTGATCAGCAGGCAGGCCAGCGCAATCAGCAGCGACAGCCAGAAGGTGTCGGCGTAAAGCTGCCATACCTGCGTCACCCACTTCAGCGTCAGGCCGCTGCGCAGGCCGGTAAAATAGTTGTTAGTCACGCCGGCCAGCATCGACAGCACCACCGGCACGATCATGAACAGGGCGGTGAGTAGGGTGACCAGCAGTTGCAGGCTGAACAGGCCGCGACGTCTCATGTCACCTCCTGATGGGCCAGTCGGCGCGCCAGCATCAGTGCCAGCCAGGCGACGCCGCCCATCACCACCGACAGCGCGGCGGCGGTGGCGAAATTGGCGTAGTTGGTGAATTCGCCATAAATGGTCAGCGGCAGCACCGCCAGATCGGTGCCCAGGGTAAAAGCGGTACCGAACGCACCCATGCTGGTGGCAAAACAGAGCGCGCCGGTGGAGAGCAGCGCCGGCTGCAGCCCCGGCACAATCACATCCCAGGTGATGCGCCACTGACTGGCACCCAGCGAACGCGCCGCCTCTTCAAGAGAGCGGTCGAGTTTTTCACTCGCCGCCACCAGCGTGATGATGGCGCGCGGCAGTGAAAAATAGAGATAGCCAATAAACAGGCCGGTAAACGAATAGGCCAGCATCCAGCGCTCGTGGAACAGCGCCAGGCTGATTTGCGCCAGCAGTCCCTGACGGCCCGCCAGCATCACTACCAGAAATCCCACCACCACGCCCGGAAAGGCCAGCGGAAACGTCAGCAGCGCCAGCAGCGTGCTGCGTCCGCTGAAGCGCTGGCGCGCCAGAAAGCAGCCGACTGTCGCGGCGATGGCCAGCGTCACCAGCGTGACGGCGAGCGACAGCAGCACGGTGTTCAGCAGGCTGAGCAGGTAGTGTGGCTGCGTCAGTACCGTCCAGTAGCCGCTGTGCCGGGTGCTGCGGTCGTCCTGCATTGCCATCTGCAGCAGCCGGACAAACGGCAGCAGCCAGAAGGCGCAGAAGAACAGCAGCGCTGGCAGCGTCAGCCATAGCCAGCGGCTGCCGGCCAGGCGCGGTGTCCGGCGGCACGAAGCCGCCAGGGTGTCGGTCATCGCCATCAGCGAATCTCACTCAGATAGCGCGCCGAGAAGGCTTTCTGCGCTGCCGCCATCTGCTGATAGTCAACGGTGTGCGCACGCGCATAGTCGCTGTCCGGCAGGAAATATTTCTTCGCTTCTGCGCTCATGGCGCCGGTGCGCACCGGGCGCAGGAACGCGCTGGCCCAGATGGCCTGCCCTTTGTCCGACAGCACATAGTCGATCACTTTTTTGCCGTTTGCCGCGTGCGGTGCATTCTTCACCAGGCTGATGACGTACGGCACCGTTACCGTGCCCTCTTTGGGAATAACAAAGGCGACGTTAGCGTGATCTTTGTAGCGGGCGCGGTAAGCATTGAAGTCATAGTCGAGCAGAATCGGAATCTCGCCGGAAATCAGGCGCGCATACGCGGTCTGCTTAGGCACGATAGGCTGATTCGCCTGCAGCTTTTTGAACCAGTTCAGCGCCGGCGTGAAGTCCTGCATGTTGCCGCCCTTCGCCTGGTTGACTGCCACCGCCGCCACGTAACCGACAAAGGCGCTGGCCGGGTCGAGATAGCCAATCATGCCTTTGTATTCCGGCTTCAGCAGGTCGTCCCACGATTGCGGCACCGGCGCGCCGCCCAGCGCATCGACATTGACCATAAAGCCCATGGTGCCCGAGTGCAGCGCCACCCATTTGCCGTTGCTGTCTTTCATGCCGGCAGGAATGTCATCCCAGTGCGCCGGTTTGTAACTGGCGACCACGCCGGCGCTGTCGGCCTGAATGCCGAAGCTGACGCCGTAATAGACCACGTCGGCCACCGGATTGCCCTGCTCCGCCACCAGCTGCGCCAGCGCCTGGCCGGAGTTTTTGTTGTCCTGCGGCACCTGAATGCCGGTGTCTCTGGCAATCGCTTTGAGCTGAGTGCCCCAGTCGGCCCACTCGGGCGGACAGTTGTAACAGATGGCGGTTTCCGCCGCCTGCGTCAGGCTGGTAAACAACGCGCTGGCGCTGAGCGCGATGGCGCCGGCGTAAATTTTTACTTTTTTATGCAGCATCATGAGGTTCCCTGGTGGTGGCAATAAACGCGGGGGCAGCAACACTCTCACCGCTCCGCAACTGATGTGGCAGCACGCGGGTGCCGCGGCTGACGTTATGCAACAACATATCGATGGCGCAGGCGCCGAGCCGTTCGGCGGGCTGCGCTACGCTGGCCAGCGACGGGGCCATTTGTGCCCCCATCGCAATCCCGTCAAAGCCCATCACCGCCAGCTGCTGTGGCACAGGTACGCCCGCGCGCGCCGCCGCGCCAATCAGGCTGATGGCCAGCAGGTCGTTGGTGCAGATCACGGCGCTGAGCGGGCTGGCACCGCTGAGCATCGGGGCCAGCAGCGTAAAGTCGGATTGGGTGTGGCTGGCCATCTCAATCACCGGCAGCGCCGTCAGGCCCGCGTGCTGCATGGCGTCGCAATAGCCCTGATAGCGCAGGCGCGCACGATCTGACTGCAGCATCGGTCCGGCGACCATGGCAATGCGGCGATGACCAAGCGCCAGCAGCTGTGCGGTGGCTTCGCGCATCGCCTGGCGGTTATCCACGCACACCGCCGGCCAGTGGCTGTGCTGCGGCACGTTATGCGCCAGCACAAACGGCAGGCCAGCCGCCTGCAGCGTGCTGAGCACCGCGCTGTTATCCGCGTCGGCCACCGTCAGGACCAGGCCCGCCACGCGCTGGCGCAGCATATGTTCCACGATGGCGGCTTCGCGCTCGGGCTGGTAATCGCTGGTGGCCACCAGCAGGCCATAGCCGGCGTCGCGCGCCTGGCGTTCCATCGCCTGTAACTGGCAGGAGAAGATCGGGTTAAGCAGCGAGGGCAGCAGCACGCCGAAGGTGGTGGAGTGCTGCGTGCGCAGCTGGCGCGCGATGTGGTTAGGACGAAAGCCGAGCTGCTCCGACGCCGCCAGTACTCTCTCCAGCGTGTCGCGCCGCAGCAGATGGGGATCGGAAAAGGCGCGCGCGGCCGTGGCGCGTGAAACGCCTGCCAGCTTTGCCACCGTGAGTAAATCGGACATGTTCGCCTCGTAAAGTGCCGATGAGATCGATCTCATTGGCGCCTAAACTAACGGCGAACTGTGACAGTGACATCGCGAAGGGATGACGAAAAGATGACAGCAGCCTGCACTGCTGTCGGCAGGATTACAGCATCAGGAAGGCGTACCCTTCATTTTGCAGCGACGCGACGGTGGTGCCGCTGGAGAGCGTATGCGTGACGCGGGTGTCGATCCAGTCGCGCTCCAGCTGATGGAAGGCCACCGACTGGTCGCAAATGGTCACTTTCACCCCGGCTTTCTTCAGCTCATCAATCAGCTTCAGGTTAGGGTTATCGCTGCCGTACGCTTTACGGAACTGATCGTTATTGAGCGCGGCCGGCACCGCATCGCTGTTAATCGACACCACAAAGTTGAGCTGATTCAGCGGCACGCCAGCCGCGTAATAGAGGTTGGTGACGCGTGCCACGCGCTCAAGGCCGAGGTTTGGCTGATGGATATCCCCTTCGCTGCGGTTGATCTGAAACACAATCTTATTGCTCAGCCCGGGCGTGTTGGCCGGGTTGTAATCCGGCGTGTTAACAAAGTGAATTTTACCGTAACCGGCAATCGCCGGCGTGCTCCAGAAATCCGCCGGTTCGGTTTTCTGGTCAGCGAATTTACCGCTGACTTTATCCACCAGTTCCGGCAGCTGCAGCACATTTCCGCCGACAAAGCCCGCCAGCGCGGCGATAACAATATAGGATGCTGGACGCATGACACTTCTCCTTAACCAAAGACGCGATTACATCTGTAAAAAGGCATAGCCCTGATTTTCCAGCGTCGACACCGTGGTCGGGCTGGATAATGCATGAATCACCGACCGGTCGATCCAGTCGCGCGGATAGTGATGGAACGCCACCGACTGATCACACACCGAGACTTTGACGCCCAGCTTGTTCAGCGCGCCAATCAGCGCGAGGTTGGGGTTATCGACGCCGTAAAACTGCTTAAAATGCGCGTTATCCAGCGTGGCGGGCGTGGCATCGCCGGTCATCGACACCACAAACTGCAGCTGTTCGGCCGGTACGCCAGCGGCGATGTACAGATTGACCACGCGCGCCACACGCTCCAGCCCGAGGTTAGGCCGTTTGATATCGCCTTCATTGCGGGTCAGCTGAAATACCACTTTGTTGCTCAGCCCCACCGCCGGTTTAAACGCGGCGTCGGCTTCATAATGAATTTTGCCGTAGCCCGCGACCGCCGGCGTGCTCCAGAACCCGTCCGGATCGGCAGGTTCAGCGGAAAAATGGCCCGCGATACGCTGATACAGGTCATCGCTTTTGATTACGGCGGCACCAACCATCCCACCCACGATGGCAATCAGGGCATAGGAAACAACAGAACGCATAGAAACTCTCCGGCATGCACTGCGCGTTAATTCACAGTCCGTTTGAAAAAGTGCTTTATCTATACCACAGCGCGCGGCGGGCAAAACGCCTGTACTGGCGGGCTGTCCGGCGTTTGGCTGCCAGCAGAAATCATCGCGCCAGCGGATTGAATAAGGCTGTTAATTGAGCTGTGCGGGCGAGTTGAAAAATAGCTGGCCGGAAAAACCAGCAGTCACCAGGGAAAGGGATGCACAGCAGATGACAGCGCCTCATCGTGCGGGCTAATGCTGTCATCGCGCGCCGCCAGTTGACCAGTGAGCAAAACCTGACCATTCATTTCTGGGCTGGTGATGCACGGCCAGAGCAGCACGATAAAAATCACTGATGGATAAAGCGGGCCAACCGTGGGATTTCAGGCGTGTTTTTCAGAGTAAACCTGGAAAAAACCATGCCAGCTTCAATTATTTTGAGCAACTTTACGTAACTTTAATTTCATCAGGGCGCTGCGCCGTTTTCTTTTGCCTTTTCGCTATTCAATTTTTTGCTACAAATTTCGCGTCAGTCAGCCATTCTTTGCCATCACGTCAATGTGACGGCGGCATTTGCTTGTATCCTCACTGTGGTTAAGATAGAGCCGCGGCAGAAAAGGAAACGCCGCCACAGAACATTGGCATGACTTTCCTGTCCAATGGCAGGAGACTTTTACAGGATCAAGGCATGTTTAACCGGTTGAAAAAATCAGTGCTGGCGGCCCTTATTCCTGCGCTGCTGCTCACGCCTGCGGTCGGTGTCCGCGCCGATCTGAGCGACAATTTGCCCGACATGGGCACCACGGCAGGATCCACGCTCTCCATTAATCAGGAGTTGCAGATTGGCGACTTCTACGTGCGCCAGCTGCGCGCCAGCGCGCCACTGATTAACGATCCGCTGCTCAATCAGTACATCAATGAACTCGGCCAGCGGCTGGTGGCACACGCCCATTCGGTGCGCACGCCGTTTCACTTTTTCCTGATTCAGAATGACGAGCTCAACGCTTTCGCCTTCTTTGGCGGCAATGTGGTGCTGCACTCGTCACTGTTCCGCTATACCGATAACGAAAGCCAGCTGGCGTCGGTGATGGCGCACGAAATTTCGCACGTGACGCAGCGCCATCTGGCGCGCGCCATGGAAGAGCAAAAGCGCAGCGCCCCGCTCACCTGGGTCGGCGCGCTGGGTTCGATTCTGCTGGCGCTGGCCAGCCCGCAGGCCGGGATGGCGGCACTGACCGGTACGCTGGCCGGTACACAACAGGGCATCATCAGTTTCACCCAGGGCAACGAACAGGAAGCGGATCGC
The DNA here is from genome assembly GCF_043544755.1 of Pantoea sp. SGAir0184. Classification (NCBI taxonomy): domain Bacteria; kingdom Pseudomonadati; phylum Pseudomonadota; class Gammaproteobacteria; order Enterobacterales; family Erwiniaceae; genus Pantoea; species Pantoea sp. SGAir0184. Next base: position 1,221,271 of record NZ_CP028050.1, on the reverse strand, counting down.
ATCGGCATTCAGGTGCTGCAGCGCGCCGGTTTCGATCCGCAGGCGATGCCCGCGTTTCTGCAAAAGCTGGCCGATCAAAGCCGCTTCTCGTCAAAACCACCGGAAATACTGCTGACGCACCCGCTGCCCGATAGCCGCCTGGCCGACGCGCGTAACCGCGCCAACCAGATGCGCCCGGTGGTGGTGCAGTCGTCCCAGGATTTCTATATGGCGAAGGTGCGCGCGCTGGGTATGTACTCCACCGGCCGCAATCAGCTGACTGACGATTTACTGAATGAGTACGCCAAAGGCAACACGCGGGAACAGCAGGCGGCGCAGTACGGCAAAGCGGTGCAGTTCCTGCAGGCGAAAGATTTTGCCAACGCGAAAAAGATCATCGCGCCGCTGCTGGCGAAGCAGCCGGATAACCTGTGGTTCCTTGATATCATGACCGATATCGACATCGGTCTGAACCAGCCGCAGCAGGCCATCAGCATGCTGAACGCCGCCCGCGGCAGCCAGACCAGCCCGGTGCTGCAGCTTAACCTGGCGAACGCCTACGTCGAGGCGAAGCAGCCAGCCAACGCCAGCCGCATCCTGAACCGCTACACCTTTGCGCATCCTGACGATCTCAACGCATGGGATTTACTGGCGCAGGCCTCAGCCGCGCAGGGGCTGCGCGATGAGGAGCTTTCGGCACGGGCTGAAAGTCTGGCGCTGAACGGCCAGCTCGATCAGGCCATCACCACTCTGAGTAGCGCCAGCGCCCAGGTACCGCTCGGCAGCCTGAAGCAGGCGCGTTACGATGCGCGTATCGACCAGTTCCGCGAGTTACAGCGGCGTTTTAAGCAGTATGCAAAAGGGTAAATAGCCGGTTACGCGGGTGGATGGCCGGCAGGATTTAGGTGCGCACCAATGGTTATTCGTAGGGTGCATATTGATGCGCACCAGCAGTTATTCGTAGGGTGCGCATTCATGCGCACCTGGCAACAATGGATTACCCAGGATAAAAAACATGGTCCGTATTTATCACAATCCGCGCTGCAGCAAGAGCCGCGAAACCCTCGCGCTACTGCAGCAACAGGGCATTGAACCGCAGGTGGTGCTGTATCTCGACACGCCGCCGGACATCGATACGCTAAAAACGCTGCTGCAACAGCTGGGCATGCACAGCGCGCGCGAGCTGATGCGCCGCGGCGAGGAAATCTATAAAACGCTGGGGTTGGCCAGTAACGATCTCAGCGAAAAACAGCTGTTACAGGCGATGGCGGAGCATCCAAAACTAATCGAGCGGCCGATTGTGATTCAGGGCGACCGCGCCCGCATTGGTCGTCCGCCGGAAGCGGTGCTGGAGATTCTCTAAAGCCCCAGCGCCTCTTTCACGAAGGGAATGGTCAGCTTGCGCTGTGCGCTGATCGAGGCGCGATCAAGACGATCAAGCGTGTCAAACAGCGTGCGCATTTCGCGGTCGAGGCGTTTCAGCAGGAAACGCCCAACGTCTTCCGGCAGCTCAAAGCCGCGCAGGCCGGCACGCAGCTGCATCGCCTGCAGTTTGTCCTCGTCGGACAGCGGCTGTAAGCGGTAAATTTGTCCCCAGTCGAGACGTGACGCCAGATCCGGCAGGCCCAGATTGAGCTGACGCGGGGGACGATCGCCGGTGATCAGCAGGCGGGTTTTGCCGGTTTCCAGAATGCGGTTGTAGAGATCGAAGATCGCCATCTCCCACTCGGCTTCGCCGGCGATGCACTCAATATTATCAATGCACACCAGCGCCAGATTCTCCATGCCTTCCAGCACTTCCGGCACGAACCAGGTGCGCTTATCGAGCGGCACGTAACCCACCGCTTCGCCGCGCGCGGACATTTCGGCGCAGGCTGCGTGCAGCAAATGGCTGCGGCCGCCGCCTTCGCGCGACCAGAAGTAGAGATAGCTGCCGTGCTGTTGCGCCAGCGCGCCCTGCAGCGCCGCCAGCAGTGACGGATTTTCCCCCGGCCAGAAACTGGCAAAGGTTTCATCATCGGGTAGATAGAGTGGCAGTGAAAGCTGTGCCGGCGTGTTCAGAAGTACCTCAACGGATGAGCGGGCAGAAAACCGGGCAAGTTTATCACGATCCTCCGCAGAGATGAACCGGGCTTCCCTGCCCGCAGGATCCTTTAAAGCTCGCGTTTTTCTTCCGCGTCCAGCACCACTTCTTCCGGATGTAACAGACTGATTACCCGGAAAATCAGCGCCAGGCCAACGCCGACGATGGTGGCCAGCGCCATGCCCTTCAGCTCGGCGGCGCCCACGTGCACCTTCGCGCCACTGACGCCAATGATCAGGATCACCGAGGTAAGGATCAGATTCTGCGCTTTGTTGTAGTCAACTTTGGATTCAATCAGCACGCGAATACCGGAAGCGCCAATCACGCCATACAGCAGCAGCGACACCCCGCCCATCACCGGTACCGGGATCGCCTGAATCGCGGCCGCCAGTTTACCGACGCAGGAGAGCAGAATGGCGAAGATCGCCGCACCGCCGATCACCCAGGTGCTATAAACGCGGGTGATCGCCATGACGCCAATGTTTTCACCATAGGTGGTATTCGGCGTGGAACCAAAGAAGCCGGAGATCATGGTCGACAGGCCGTTGGCGAACATCGAGCGATGCAGACCCGGATCGCGAATCAGGTCCTTCTTCACGATGTTGGCGGTCACCACCAAATGGCCCACGTGCTCGGCAATTACCACCAGCGCTGCGGGCAGGATGGTCAGCATCGCGGCCCATTCAAAGCGCGGCGTATAGAAGGTCGGCAGCGCAAACCACGGCGCGTTTTCCACTGCGCTCCAGTCAACGATACCCATTGCCGACGACAGCGCGTAGCCGACCAGCACGCCAATCAGGATTGGGATAATGGCGAAGAAACCACGGAACAGCACCGAGCCAAACACCGTCACCGCCAGCGTCACCAGCGAAATAATGATGGTTTTACTGTCCGCTGTGGTGCCGTCAGCGGGCAGCAGCCCGGCCATATTCGCCGCCACGCCAGCCAGTTCGAGACCGATAACCGCCACGATGGCACCCATCGCCGCCGGTGGGAACATGACATCAAGCCAGCCGGTGCCGGCCTTCTTCACAATCAGCGCCACGATGCAGAACAGCGCGCCGCACAGGATAAAGCCGCCGAGCGCCACTTCATAACCGAGCGGCAGCAGCAGCAGCACCGGCGAGATAAAGGCAAAGCTGGAGCCAAGATAGGCCGGAATTTTGCCTTTACAGATAAATAGATACAGCAGCGTGCCGACGCCGTTGAACAGCAGCACGGTCGCCGGGTTGATGTGGAACAGAATCGGCACCAGCACGGTAGCGCCGAACATGGCGAACAGGTGCTGCAGGCTGAGCGGAATGGTTTGCAACAGTGGCGGGCGTTCACTAACGCCAATGGCTCTGCGAGTCATCATTTATCCCCTATACGTTTATTTTTATGCTCGTTCGTCAACGCCGCACCTTATCGTAGTGGCGCAATTCATTGCGCCTTGTCCGGATGGGCACCATAGCTTGCCCGGCATCAGCGCGATAAATCGCGCCGCTACAAAATGTGCATCCTTTAGATACAGTGTCTGACTGAACGGTATTTTTGCCAAAAAAAAGCCGACTCTCTGGCCGGCTGGTTTATTTATTTGGTTCCGAAAATCTTGTCGCCGGCGTCGCCGAGGCCCGGGATAATGTACCCCTTCTCGTTCAGGCCCTGATCAATTGACGCGGTGTACAGCTCAACGTCCGGATGCGCTTTCTCCAGCGCGGCAATGCCTTCCGGCGCGGCCACCAGCACCAGCACTTTAATACTGTTGCAGCCGGCTTTCTTCAGCAGATCTATGGTGGCGATCATCGAGCCGCCGGTCGCCAGCATCGGGTCAACCACCAGCGCCATACGCTCTTCGATGTTTGACACCAGCTTCTGGAAGTAAGGCACCGGCTCCAGCGTCTCTTCGTCACGGTAAACGCCCACCACGCTGATGCGCGCGCTCGGTACGTGTTCCAGCACACCTTCCATCATGCCAAGGCCAGCACGCAGAATCGGGACGACGGTAATTTTTTTGCCTTTGATTTGATCGACGTCGACCGGACCGTTCCAGCCTTCAATGGTCACGCGCTCGGTTTCGAGATCGGCGGTGGCTTCATAGGTCAGTAAGCTGCCCACTTCCGAAGCCAGCTCGCGGAAGCGCTTGGTGCTGATATCATGCTCACGCATCAGGCCCAGTTTATGTTTGACCAGCGGGTGTCTGACTTCCACGATCTTCATGATTATTCTCCCGGAATTGAGTTGAGCTAAAAAAAAATCGCCGGATTATACCGCCTTTTTACCGCCGCGCCACCGGTGATTGGTCAGGTAACGTGCACAAATCGCCTGAGAATAAGGATTAGCGAAAAATCAGCACGCTGCAAAGGTGCCCTGAGATGGGACTCGCAAACGTTTGCCTGCACTGGTAGAATTGCCGCGCTTAATTTTTGCCACCAACCGCAATCGCGTGGGGATTCCGCAGTGACCGACAAAACCTCTCTCAGCTACAAAGACGCCGGTGTTGATATTGATGCTGGTAACGATCTGGTTGACCGTATTAAAGGCGTAGTAAAGAAAACCCGCCGCCCGGAAGTGATGGGTGGACTGGGTGGCTTTGGCGCGCTGTGTGCGCTGCCGCAGAAATACCGCGAGCCGGTGCTGGTCTCCGGAACTGATGGCGTCGGCACCAAGCTGCGTCTGGCGATGGATCTCAAACGCCACGACAGCATCGGCATCGATCTGGTCGCGATGTGCGTGAACGATCTGGTGGTACAGGGCGCTGAGCCGCTGTTCTTCCTCGACTATTACGCCACCGGCAAGCTGGATGTGGATACCGCCTCCGCGGTGATCACCGGTATCGCCGAAGGCTGTCTGCAGTCGGGCTGTGCGCTGGTCGGCGGTGAAACCGCTGAGATGCCGGGCATGTATCACGGCGAAGATTACGACGTGGCCGGTTTCTGCGTCGGCGTGGTGGAAAAATCTGAGATCATCGACGGCAGCAAAGTGCAGGATGGCGACGTGCTGATCGCGCTGGGCTCCAGCGGTCCGCACTCTAACGGCTACTCGCTGGTGCGTAAAATTCTTGAAGTCAGCCAGACCGATCCCACCACCAAACAGCTGGAAGGCAAACCGCTGGCCGATCACCTGCTGGCGCCGACCCGCATCTACGTGAAAAATATCCTCAGCCTGATTGAGCAGGTTGACGTGCACGCCATTGCCCACCTGACCGGCGGCGGCTTCTGGGAAAACATTCCGCGCGTACTGCCGGATAACACCCAGGCGGTGATTGACGAGAAAAGCTGGCAGTGGCCGGCGGTATTCAGCTGGCTGCAGCAGGCCGGTAACGTCAGCCGTCACGAGATGTACCGCACCTTTAACTGCGGCGTGGGCATGGTGATTGCGCTGAGCCCGGCCGATGCCGACAAAGCGGTACAGCTGATGACCGCGGCTGGCGAGCAGGCGTGGAAAATTGGCGTGATTAACGCGTCAGATGCCGAAGAGCGTGTGGTTATTAACCCATGAAGAAACTGGTTGTACTGATCTCCGGCAACGGCAGCAATCTTCAGTCCATCCTCGACGCCTGCGAGAGCGGGCGTATCAACGGCAGCGTGGCTGCCGTTTTCAGTAATAAAGCCTCGGCCTATGGTCTGACGCGGGCGCAGCTGGCCAGCGTGCCTGCTCACGCGCTGTCCGCGCAGGATTTCACCGATCGCGACGCCTTTGACCGCCAGCTGATGCAGCAGATCGACGCTTATGCGCCGGATCTGGTGGTGCTGGCCGGTTATATGCGCATTCTGAGCCCGGCGTTTGTCGCGCATTATCACGATCGTCTGCTGAATATTCATCCGTCGCTGCTGCCGAAATATCCCGGTTTGCATACGCATCGCCAGGCGCTGGCGAACGGTGACGCGGAACACGGTACGTCGGTGCATTTTGTGACTGACGAGCTGGACGGTGGACCGATCATTCTGCAGGCGCGTGTGCCGGTATTTACTGACGATGACGAAGCTGAGATCAGCGCCCGCGTGCAGCATCAGGAGCACGCGATTTATCCGCTGGTGATCAGCTGGTTTGTCGAAGGACGCTTGCAGATGCGCGCGGGCAAAGCGTGGTTGGATGGCGAACCGCTGCCGCCGGAAGGTTATGCGCACGATTGATTGACCTTTACGCCGTGCGCTTGCAGGAATTGCGCAATAAATTGCGCCGCTACGGGGCTGTGCCGGGTTTTATTACTACATGATTTCTTTGCGCATTTCGTAGCGGCGCGATTCTTCGCGCTAACCTAACAATACTTACCCAAACCGGCCGGTAATATAATCCTCGGTGCGCCGCGCCTGCGGTGCGGTGAAAATCCGGTCGGTTTCATCAAACTCCACCAGCTGCCCGTTATGCATAAACGCGGTGTAATCGGATACGCGCGCTGCCTGCTGCATGTTGTGCGTCACCAGCACCAGCGTGAAATGTTGCTTCAGCGTGGTCATCAACTCTTCAATCACCAGCGTCGAGATCGGATCCAGCGCCGAGGTGGGTTCATCCAGCAGCAGCACTTCCGGCTCGATGGCGATGGCGCGCGCAATCACCAGCCGCTGCTGCTGACCGCTCGACAGCGTCAGCGCATTCTGCCCCAGCTGATCTTTCACTTCGCCCCACAGCGCCGCCGCCCGCAGGGCGCGTTCGCAGGCCTCATTCAGCACGCGACGATCGCGCACGCCCTGCAAGCGCAGACCGTAAACCACATTCTCATAGATCGACTTGGGAAACGGATTCGGGCGCTGGAACACCATGCCGATGCGCCGCCGCAGCGCCGGCAGATCCTGGTTCGCCTGCATCACCGCGTGGCTATCGAGCAGAATCTCACCTTCGATGCGGCAGCCATCAATGACGTCGTTCATGCGATTGAAGCAGCGCAGCAGCGTCGATTTACCGCAGCCGGAGGGCCCAATCAGCGCCGTGATGCGATGCTTCGGGATCTGCAAATCAATGTTATTCAGCGCCTGGCGTTCGCCGTACCACAGCGACAGCTGATTAACGGTAAGCGCAATAGCGTAATCGGGCGTCATGTGTAAACCTTATTAGTGCGTCATAAGCCGGTAGCGCTCGCGCAGCCGATGGCGCAGCACCATCGCCAGCAGGTTAAGCGACAGAATGATCGCCACCAGCAGCAGTGCCGTGGCATACACCAGCGGTCGATCGGCGTCGATGTTCGGGCTCTGGAAGGCCAGATCGTAAATCTGAAAACCGAGATGCATAAATTTACGGTCAAGATGCAGGTAAGGAAACACCGCATCGACCGGCAGCTCAGGCACCATTTTGACCACGCCCACCAGCATCAGCGGTGCGGTTTCGCCGGCGGCGCGCGCCACCGCCAGAATCAGGCCGGTGAGCATCGCCGGTACCGCCAGCGGCAGCACCACGCGCCACAGCGTTTCTGCCTGAGTCGCGCCCAGCGCCAGCGAGCCCTGACGCAGATTGTCCGGAATACGCGACAGCCCCTCTTCGGTGGCGACGATCACTACCGGCAGCGTCAGCAGCGCCAGCGTCAGTGCCGCCCACAGCAGGCCAGGCGTGCCGAAGGTAGGATTGGGCAGCGAGCGGGAGAAGAACAGCTGATCGAGGGTGCCGCCAATCAGCCAGACAAAAAAGCCGAGGCCAAACACGCCATACACAATCGACGGCACGCCAGCCAGATTCACCACCGCAATGCGCACCAGCCGGGTGAGCGCGTTACGCCCGGCGTATTCATGCAGCCAGACGGCGGCCACCACGCCCAGCGGCATGACAATCACCGACATCAGCAGCACCATCAAAACGGTGCCGAAAATCGCCGGCAGCGCGCCATTTTCACTGCCGCCCGAGGTGGGCGAGTCACTGACAAACTGCCAGATCTGACTGAGGAAATGCCCGATTTTCTGCCCGAGGCTCAGGCTGTTTGGATACCAGGCGGCCACCACCTGCGCCAGCGGAATCAGATGATCGTCGCCCTGCACGTCGCGCAGTACCAGCGTATCGCGCTGGCTTTCATGCTGCAGATGCGCCAGCTGCTGCGCCAGCGCGCCGAAGCGTTTATGCAGCGCTGCGCTGTTGGCATCCAGTTCTGACTGATCCTGCAGGCTGAAGTGACCACCGCGCCGCTGCTCGTCAGCCTGCTGTTGCAGACTCTCCAGCTGGGCGTTAAGGCGCGCCATTTCGATACGCCGGATGTTGCTAGCCTGGCGCAGCTGCTCATGCACCTGCTTCAGCCGCTGCTGCAGCAGTGCATCGCGGTCGCGCGCGGTCAGCACCTCGTTGTCTTCACGCAGCTCCACCAGCCAGCCGTAGGCATTGCCGCCACTGCGTCGCTGTAGCACCAGCACTTCTGCCGGGCGTCGGGTTTGCGCTTCGCCCTGACTGACGATGACGCGGAAATCCGGCGCGGCAAAATCGCGGTTGCCGGTTTTCACTACGTAGCGCCAGCGATCGCCCTGCTGCTGGCGATCCAGCGTTTCACCCAGCACCATCAGCGGTGCCCCCTGCGGCGGCTGGAACTGATACTGATCGACCGGCTGCGGCCAGAACGCCCTGACGCCCTGCCAGCCCAGCAGGCCGATTAATAAGGTAAATGCCAGCAGGCAGACGGCGACCGCACCGGCAGTCAGCCAGCGCCAGCGATCGTTTTGACGCAGCGCGCTCATGCCTGCCCCTCATGCTGACTGTAGCGCTGGCGCAGCCGCTGACGAATCAGTTCCGCCACGGTGTTGATCGCCAGCGTGAATATCAGCAGCAGCAACGCACTGAGAAACAGGATGCGATAATGGGCGCTGCCCGCCGCGGCTTCCGGCATTTCAATGGCGATATTGGCCGACAGCGCGCGCAGCCCGGCAAACAGTCCGCCTTCGCTCACCGGCGTGTTGCCGGTGGCCATCAGCACAATCATGGTTTCGCCCACCGCACGACCAAAGCCGATCATCAGCGCGGCAAAAATGCCTGCCGACGCGCCCGGCAGCACCACGCGCGTCAGGGTTTGCCACGGTGTCGCACCCAGCGCCAGCGAGCCCTGCCCCAGCGCCACCGGCACGCTAAACAGCGCATCTTCCGCCAGGGTGAAGATTAGCGGCACCAGCGCAAAGCCCATCGCCAGCGCCGCTACCAGCAGGTTACGCTGCTCATAGTGCGCCAGCTGTTCGCCCATCTGCGGCCACCACAGTGTCGGCAGCCACAGCGTCAGTAACGTCACCAGTAACAGCAGCGGCATCAGCAGCAGCACTTCAAACCCGGGCCGCCGCCAGCGCGCCGGCAAACGCGGACTGAGCACGCCGCACACCAGCAGCGTGGCGGCCAGCACCAGCGGCAGCAGCATCACGCCGGGCAGCGCGCGGCTGATGTGCGGCGCCAGCCACACGCCAGCGATCAGGCCAATTACCACGCTCGGCAGCGCGCCCATCATTTCAATGCCCGGCTTGACCCAGCGGCGCAGGCCCGGCGACATAAACCATGCGGTATACATTGCCGCCGCCAGCGCCAGCGGCGTGGCAAACAGCAGCGCCAGCGACGCCGCTTTCAGCGTGCCGATCACCAGCGGCATCAGGCTGAATTTGGCCTGATAGCTGTCGCCGGCGGCGGTGGACTGCCATACCCAGTCCGGCTGCGGATAGTTTTCATACCAGATTTTCTGCCACAGATTGCGCCAGCTGAAATCGGGCCACGGATTATCCAGCGCGAACTGCTGCCACTGTCCGGCACGTTCGACGATCAGGCTATCGCCGCGCGGAGACAGCGCCAGCGCGCTGATGCCCGCGGCCAGCTGGCGCGTGACAATCGGGCCTGCCTGCTTGCTGGCGAACAGGCGCACCACGCCCTGCGCGTCAAAGCTGGCAAAAACGCGCCGCTGCGCCTCAGGCACGATGCCGAGCACACCCGCGCTGTGCGTGAAGGTGTGAATCTGCTGCAGCCGTGGCCCGTGGTCACCGGTGATGGCAAACCATTGCTGAATGCCACGCGCATCCTGAATCAGTAAGCTGCGCCCGCCCGCCAGCAGTTGCAGGCTGCGCGGTTGCTGAGACAGCGTCTGGGTTTCCCGCAGCTGCGCACCCTGCGGCGTAATCTGCCACACCCGCAACAGCCGTCCGGTACTGGTGTACAGCAGCGTGCCGTCCGGCGACAACCGCATCAGGTCGGCCTGCTCACCGGGCAATACAATCTGGTCGACGCGTTTCTGGCCGGCAAAGGTCAGCAGACTGATACCGGCCGGCGTTTGTGCGGCGATGCGCCACTGGTGATCGCCCGGCACTGCCAGCGCCATCTGGCTGACCGCGCCCTGCGGCAGATGCAGCGGCCGATCGCCCAGCGGGAAATACCATTCACCGTGCTGGCCGTGGATGAGCGGTTGCATCAGCAACAGATCGCCCTGCATATTGAGCAATACGCTGCTGCCGTCACTGCTGGTCACCGCCGCCTGCGGCTGGCCGTTCAGCGCCAGCGCGTCGCCCGCTGGCTGGCCGTCGAGCGGAATAAAGCGCGCTTCGTTGCGGCTGATGCGCCAGCCGAGCTGGCCTTCGCTGCCCAGCGCCAGCGCCGGGGCTTTGTCCCACAGCTGCTGACTGAGCGTCGGCTGCATGCCCGGCGCGCTGAACAGCGGCATCACCACCCAAATCAGCCAGAAGAACAGCAGCAGCATCAGCAGTAAAATTCCCACACCGCAGGCCGTGACGATGCGGCGCACGAACTGATCGATGGCGCGTCGACGACGGTCACTAAAGTGGACAGGAATACGATTTATGCTCATGCAGGCCAGAGTTACCCTTGAAGTTATGCCGCTATGTTGCCCGTAGCTGATTGATAAGACAACTGTTGAGGTTGGACAAGGCTGCCATACTCTCGCCATAATGGTGGAGGACACTGAGCGGAACCGCAATTTTGCGTTTATTCCGCCGGACATTCCGTCCAGCAACAGCATCACGGAGTCAGAATGGGTCAGGAAAAGCTGTATATAGAAAAAGAACTAAGCTGGTTAACCTTTAACGAACGCGTGCTGCAGGAAGCCGCTGATAAAAGCAATCCGCTCATTGAGCGCATGCGTTTTCTCGGCATCTATTCCAATAACCTGGAAGAGTTTTACAAAGTGCGCTTTGCCGATCTCAAGCGCCGCATTCTGATTGGTGAAGAACAGGGGACGCCCACCACCCTGCGCCATTTGCTGAAAAAGATTCAGCTGCGGGTACAGAAATCGGATCAGGAGTTCGATGCGCTGTATAACGACCTGCTGCTGGAAATGGCACGCAACCAGATTTTCCTGATCAACGAGCGCCAGCTGTCACCCAATCAGCAGGAGTGGCTGCGCTACTACTTCAAGCATCAACTGCGCCAGCACGTCACGCCCATTCTGATCAACCACGACACCGACCTGATTGAGTTCCTGAAAGACGACTACACCTATCTGGCGGTAGAGATTATCCGCGGCGAAGAAATCCGTTACGCCCTGCTGGAGATCCCGTCCGATAAAGTGCCGCGCTTTGTGAATCTGCCGGCAGAATCGCCGCGCCGTCGCAAGCCAATGATTCTGCTCGATAACATTCTGCGCTACTGCCTTGATGAGATTTTTAAAGGCTTCTTTGATTACGACGCGCTGAACGCCTACTCAATGAAAATGACGCGCGACGCCGAGTACGACCTGGTCACGGAGATGGAATCCAGCCTGCTGGAGCTGATGTCCTCCAGCCTGAAACAGCGCCTGACCGCCGAACCGGTGCGCTTTGTCTATCAGCGCGATATGCCCGATGCGATGGTGGAAATGCTGCGCCATAAGCTATCGATCTCCAGCTACGACTCGATTGTGCCGGGCGGCCGTTATCATAACTTCAAAGATTTCATCGGCTTCCCGAACGTGGGCAAAGCCAATCTGGAAAATCGTCCGCTGCCGCAGATTCGTCATATCGGTTTTGATGGCTTCCGCAACGGCTTTGATGCCATCCGCAATCGCGATGTGCTGCTTTATTATCCGTACCACACCTTTGAACACGTGCTGGAGCTGCTGCGTCAGGCGTCGTTTGACCCGAACGTACTGGCCATCAAGATCAACATTTACCGCGTGGCCAAGAATTCGCGCATTATGGATGCGATGATCCACGCCGCCTACAACGGTAAAAAGGTCACGGTGGTGGTCGAGCTGCAGGCGCGCTTTGATGAAGAAGCCAACATTCGCTGGGCGAAGCGGCTGACCGAAGCGGGCGTGCACGTGATCTTCTCGGCGCCCGGCCTGAAGATTCACGCCAAGCTGTTCCTGATCTCCCGCCGCGAGGGCGAAGAAGTGGTGCGTTACGCCCACATCGGTACCGGCAACTTCAACGAAAAAACCGCGCGTATTTACACCGACTATTCGCTGCTGACCGCCGATGCGCGCATCACCAACGAAGTCCGGCGCGTATTTAACTTTATCGAAAACCCGTATCGCCCGGTAACGTTCGAACACCTGATGGTGTCGCCGCAAAACTCGCGCGCCATGCTGTATCAGCTGATTGATAACGAGATTGCCAACGCGCAGCAGGGCAATCCTTCCGGCATTACGCTGAAAATCAACAACCTGGTGGACAATGGTCTGGTGGATCGGCTGTATGCCGCCTCATCGGCCGGCGTGAAGATCAACCTGCTGGTGCGCGGCATGTGCTCGCTGATCCCCGATTTGCCGGGCATCAGTGAAAATATTCGCATCACCAGTATCGTTGACCGCTACCTTGAGCACGACCGCGTCTATATTTTTGAAAGCGGCGGCGATAAAAAAGTATTCCTGTCGTCGGCGGACTGGATGACGCGCAACATCGATTATCGTATCGAAGTGGCGGTGTCGGTGCTCGATCCGCGCCTGAAACAGCGCATACTGGATATCATTGCCATTCTGTTAAGTGATACGGTAAAAGCCCGCATCGTAGACAAAGAATTGAGTAACCGTTATGTTCCGCGCGGCAATCGCAAGAAGGTGCGCTCGCAGCTGGCGATTTACGATTACATCAAGAAACTGGAACAACCCGAATAACGCCTATGCCAATCTCCCATAAAAGTACGCCGAAACCGCAGGAATTCGCCGCCATCGATCTCGGCTCGAACAGCTTCCACATGGTGATTGCCCGTGTGGTGGATGGCGCCATGCAGGTGCTGGGACGCCTGAAACAGCGCGTGCACCTCGCCGACGGGCTGGATGCGCAAAATCGCCTGAGCGAAGAGGCGATGGAGCGCGGGCTGAGCTGCCTGGCGCTATTTGCCGAGCGCCTGCAGGGGTTCAGTGCCGCTAACGTCACCATCGTCGGTACGCACACGCTGCGCATCGCGTCCAACGCGGAAGAGTTTCTGCAGCGCGCCGCGGAAGTCATCCCGTATCCGATCGAGGTGATCTCCGGCAATGAAGAGGCGCGCCTGATCTTTATGGGCGTTGAGCACACGCAGCCGGAGAAAGGCCGCAAGCTGGTGATTGATATCGGCGGCGGTTCAACCGAGTTGGTGATCGGCGAAGATTTTGAGCCGCAGCTGGTGGAGAGTCGCCGCATGGGTTGCGTCAGCTTCGCCAACCTCTACTTCCCGAAAGGCGAAATCAGCCAGGAGAATTTCCGCCGCGCCCGGCTGGCCGCCGCGCAAAAGCTGGAAACGCTGGCGTGGCAGTACCGTCTGCAGGGCTGGCAGTATGCGCTGGGCGCGTCCGGCAGTATCAAAGCGGCCTGTGAAGTGCTGCTGGCGATGGGCGAGAAAGAGAAGCGCGTGACGCCGGAAAACCTCGACATGCTGGTTAGCGAAGTGCTGAAGCACAAATCCTTTGCTGCCCTGAGCCTGCCGGGCCTGTCGGATGAGCGCAAGGCGGTGTTTGTGCCGGGGCTGGCGATTCTGTGTGGCGTGTTTGACGCGCTGGCCATTCGCGAGCTGCGCCTGTCGGATGGCGCGCTGCGTGAGGGCGTGCTGTATGAGATGGAGGGCCGCTTCCGCCATCAGGATATCCGCAGCCGCACCGCGCAGAGCCTGGCAAATCATTACGCCATCGACAGCGACCAGGCACGCCGCGTGCTGGAAACCACCGAACAGCTGTACAGCCAGTGGCTGGAGCAGAACCCGAAGCTGGCCAATCCCCAGCTGACGGCGCTGATGAAGTGGGCAGCGCTGCTGCATGAAGTCGGGCTGACCATCAACCACAGCGGTATGCAGCGCCATTCGGCCTACATCCTGCAGAACTCCAATATGCCGGGCTTTAATCAGGATCAACAGATGCTGCTGGCCACGCTGGTACGCTTCCACCGTAAAGCGGTGAAGCAGGATGAGATGCCGCGTTTCACCTTATTTAAAAAGAAACAGTTCCTGCCGATGATCTTCCTGCTGCGGCTCGGCACCCTGCTGAACAATCAGCGTCAGGCCACCACGCGCCCCGACACGCTGAAGCTGAGCACCGACGATGGTCACTGGACGCTGACCTTCCCGGCCGGTTTCCTCAGCCAGAACACGCTGGTTCAGCTGGATCTGGAGCGGGAGCAGGCTTACTGGAATGACGTCACCGGCTGGAAACTGATGCTGGAAGAGGAGTAACGCGGGCTTCAGGCCCGCAATAGCACTATGACAACACGCCCCGATAACTATTTTGCGGAGAAATACGGCCTGACGCCACCCCACTCCGAAGTGCTGGCCGCGCTGCCAAAACTGGCAGTGGGTAACGCGCTGGACCTCGGCTGCGGCCAGGGCCGCAACAGCCTGCTGCTTAATCAGCACGGTTTTACGGTGACCGCCTGGGACAACAATCCGCAGAGCCTGGAGCGCCTTAACAGCATCATCGCGGAAGAGCAGCTACAGCAGATACATACCGAACAGTGCGACCTGAATCAGGTGCGTTTCAACGGTGATTATCAGTTTGTGTTTTCCACCGTGGTGATGATGTTCCTGCAGCCGGCGACCATTCCGCAGCTGATCGCCGATATGCAGGCCAGCACGCGCAAGTACGGTTACAACCTGATTGTGGCGGCGATGAGCACCGACGATTATCCCAACACGCAAAACTTCCCGTTTACCTTTAAATCGGGCGAGCTGAGCCATTATTACCGTAACTGGCACATCGTGAAGTACAACGAAGAGGTCGGTGAACTGCATCGCCGCGATGAACACGGTCAGCGCATTAAGTATCGCTTCGCTACCCTGCTGGCGCAGAAAGCCAGCTACTGATGTCTGGCAACAAGATGGTCCGGTCGCCATCAATGGCGACCCTACAACGGATTAGTGCGGTTGGTGAAAGTATGCGGCTTTCGGTCGCCATCAATGACGCCCCTGCAGAGTCGATGACGCACGCTTCGCCCGGCGGCTGATATCGATCAAGGCAATCTTAACCTTTTCTGCTCATTTTTCACGCAGCGGTTGACCTCCCGGTCGGGTTGTGACTAAATGTTGCCACCGCCCAGCCGGGCTTTGACAGGAACCACCCCGCGTGAATAACGCCATCTCTGCACGAAGACGTCCCAAAACCGGTACCATGACCCGCATCGTTTTGCTGATCAGTTTCTTTATTTTGGTTGGCCGTCTGATTTTCATTATTCCCGGTGCCATCGAGCATCATCAGCAAAAGAAAGCCGCACCTGAACCGGTCACACTGAGCACCAGCGAGACGCGCTAAGGAATTTGCGGGTCATCGTCGCTCTGCCATCACATTGTCCGCCGCGGCAATGCTGCTTGTTACGTCCACTTTACCCGCAACGCGCTACACTTTGACCTGACTTTACAGACACAAAGGACGCGTTATGTCTGCTTCGCACGCACAACAACTATCAGAAACCCGCCAGCGAATTCTGCACCTTCTGCTCAGCGAGCACGATTTAGTCGATGTGCTGCTGGATAAATCCGTCGACCTCAATGCCGCCGAACTGCGCAAAATCACCGGCTGGCGTCAGCAGCTGGAGCATGAACTGCCGCAGCTGCACGCCGCCGACCTCGCGGACATTCTCGAAGCGCTGCCGGAAGAGGAGCGTCTGGCACTGTGGCGGCTGGTGCCCTACGAGCAGCGCGGTCGCGTGCTGGTGGAGGCCTCCGAAACCGTATGGGCCAGCCTGACGGAAGAGATGACCGACCGCGAAATCCTGCGCGCCATCGAGCCGCTGGATATTGACGATCAGGTCTATCTGGCGCGTTATCTGCCGCGCGATCTCACCGGCCGCCTGCTCACCACGCTCGATCCCAGCCTGCGCGCCCGGCTGCTGGACGTGATTGAGCTGGATCGCGATCGCGTCGGCCAGGTGATGGACTTCAATATCCTGACCGTGCGCTCAGACGTGACGCTGGCGACGGTGCAACGCTTTCTGCGCAAGCGCAAAAGCATGCCGGACGGCACCGATAAAATCTTCATCACCGACGAACACAATCAGCTGCTGGGTGAACTGGCGCTGACCGATATCCTGCTCAACAAGCCTAAAACGCTGGTGGCTGAGGTGATGAACGCGCGCCCCACCACTTTCCAGCTGGATGACAAAGCGGAAGAGGCCGCCAGCGCCTTCGAACGCTATAACCTGATTTCTGCTGCGGTGACCGATGCCAAAGGCAAGCTGATTGGCCGTATCACCGTGGAAGATGTCATTGACCTGGTGAACGAAGAGAACGAAAGCAACATCCGTAAGATGGGCGGCATCAGCCAGGGTGAAGACGTGTTTGCACCGGTGCGCAAGGCAGTAAGAAAGCGCTGGACCTGGCTGGCCGTCAACCTGTGTACGGCGTTTATCGCCTCGCGCGTCATTGGCCTATTTGAGGACACCATTTCGCAGCTGGTGGCGCTGGCCACGCTGATGCCGATTGTCGCCGGCATTGGCGGTAACACCGGCAATCAGACCATCACCATGATCGTGCGCGCGCTGGCGCTGCATCAGGTTGAACCCGGCAACTTTTCGTTTCTGATTGCGCGCGAACTGGGCGTGGCGCTGCTTAACGGCCTGTTCTGGGGCGGCATCATGGGTGGCGTGACCTGGCTGATGTACGACAACCTGCAACTGGGCGGCGTGATGATGCTGGCGATGGTGCTGAATCTGCTGCTGGCGGCGCTGATGGGCGTGCTGATTCCGCTCATCATGACCAAACTCAAACGCGACCCGGCGGTCGGCTCCAGCGTGCTGATCACCGCCATCACCGATACCGGCGGCTTCTTTATCTTCCTCGGTCTGGCCACGCTGTTTCTGCTGCACGGCCACTAAAGCGCAGCTACAATCAGCGTTGATCCCTAATCAGCTGGAGAGCAGTGATGTTTAACGTGGATGATTTTGTGCAGGCGAAAACCGGTGGGCCAAAAATGCAGGTGCTGCGCGTTGCGGGCGACACGCTGTGGTGCGCCCGCGTTGACGATCCGATCAAAAAAGAGATCGAGGTGAAGGCCGACAGCGTCAATCTCTATCATGAAGACGGGGATTTCGGCGTCTGTTAACGGCTGCGAGCCCGCGCCACCCGCGAACCGATGCTGTCGCGGCGCGGCGCTGTCTCAGGGCTTATCCTTCTGTAAATTATCCTGCCCCACCCCGCCGATAAACGGCAGCCGCAGACGCAGCGGGGTGAAATCCAGCCCCAGATTAAGTCCCAGCAGATTCACCTCCACGCCCTCTTCCGCACCCAGCGTCACGCCCAGCACGCCGAGCAGCGACAGCTGCACGCCGCGCCCGGATGGCGGCAGGCCAAGCGGATGCAGCAGCGAACGGAAATCCTTACCGATAGCATTGGCGGGCAAATCGAGCTTCAGCGCCGGCACTTCACGGCCAATGTGAGCGAGGAAGGTGTTGCTGTTGGGGCCCGGCCACGCATGATAGGTATTGGGCCACGGATAGGATTGAATCGCCGCTTCAATCTGCGGGATCATCGCCTGCGCAGCCGCACCGCGATGTGACACCAGCAAACGCGGACGCGCACCGTACCAGTAGCCGTCCGGCAGATTGCTGTTGCGCCGCACTTTATCGCCGCTGCCCCAGCTGATCACCTCATAACGGTTGTAGCGGGTTTCTCCGGCGCGCTTAAAGATAATCCACGGATGCACGGCCACCGCACCTTTCCAGCCGTAGGTCGGCGCAGCATACACCTGCACAATTGCCTCACTGGCGAAGCGCTGCGGATCCGGTGCCAGCCCGGCCGAATCACGCCGCGCCGTCGCCCAGCCGCCGCGTTCGGTGGTGAACTCACCGCTGCGCGTCGCCTGCGCCAGGCTGGCCGCCAGCGACAGTAACACCACACAGAGAAAAGAGAGTAAAACAGCTTTAACAGGCAACATGCATGGGCATCCCGGTGGTGAAAAAACGCTCCCGCCATGATGCGCCGAAACGGTAGCGTCTGTATTCACCAACTATGCGGTGGACAAAAAATGCGTTGCGGTGCCCGGTCAGCTGATTTTTCCTTAGTCAGGCAGGGCGATACCGCTGATATCGGCGCATATCGCCAGCAACTGCTGCTGCAGCCGTGGATTGCGCGCCTGCGGATTAGCCGCCAGCGCCTGACGGTGATAAAAGTACTCTCCGCTGACCCGCGCCTCATCGGCGGTGGCTAACCACACCTGGGTACGATGCGCCTGATCAAGATCGTCGGGTGCCCCGGCACCGCCCATTTTGGTCGGCACCCAGCCTGGCTCCAGCGCGTTGCTGTATACCTGCGGCCAGCGCCGGGCGATGGCAAACGCCAGTATGGCATCATGCAGTTTACTCTCAGCATAAGCCTGCGAAGCGTGCCAGCGCCGCCGCTGCCACAAAATATCATCCAGGTTAGCTTCGGCATGATGATGCATGCCGGAGCTGAGGTAAATCAGCCGCTGCGGCCGTTCAATCAGCGCCGTAAGAATATAGGGTGCCAGCGTGTTGATGGCGAACAGATGCGGCAGGCCATCTGCGGTTAACTGATAAGGCTCGCGATAGCCAACCGCCACGTTGTGGATCACCGCATCAAATCTGCCGAGCGCATTAACCTGCTGCGCCACACTGCGGGCGCCGGCGATGGTTATCACGTCGCCGCTCACCACGGCTTCAGCCTGCGGTAGCGCCTCCTGCGCGGCGCGGGCACGCGCGGCGTTGCGTCCGTGCAGCACCACCTGATGGCCCTGCTCAACCAGCAGTTCAGCCGCCATCAGCCCGAGGCCGGTGGATGAACCGGAAATAAAAATACGTGACATGGAAAACTCCTTAAGCGTGAAGTGAAGCGGCGCGCGATGTCAGCGCCAGCAGCGCACCGAGCAGCGCACAGGCCGCACCAAACAGATAGACGGCGGCATAGCTGAAGTGGCTGGCGATGGCACCGGCAATCGGTCCGGAAATACCATAAGCGATGTCGAGAAAAGCAACGAAGGCGCCCATGGCGCTGCCGCGACTGGCCGGCGGCACGCGCTTCAGCGCTTCCACGCCGAGGGCGGGAAAGATCAGCGCACAGCCAAGACCGGTAATCAGCGCGCCGGTGAGCGCCAGGGTTTCGTCAGGCGCAAACCACAGCAGCATCTGCCCCAGCGCCTCCACCAGCAGTGAATAAGCCGCCACGCGGTAGCCACCAATGCGATCCGGCAGATGTCCCAGCACCAGGCGCACGGCGATAAAACCAACGCCAAACGCGGTCATCACCCAGCCGGCCAGCTGCCAGTGACGCGCGGCGAAGTAGAGCGAGGCGAAGGCCGTCAGGCCGGCCAGTCCGACGCCCTGCAGCATCAGGCCACAGCCTTCCCGCCAGATGCGGCCAATCACCCGATAGAACGGCAAACGTGTTCCCCCGACCACGCGATAACCGCTGGCAGCCGTGGCGATGAGCGCCGCCAGCAGCGGAGCCGCGATGCAGGCCAGCATCGCCGCCGCTAAGCCGACATGCTGATACAGCATCATGCCGGCAGGGGCACCGAGCGACAGCGCGGCAAACATGGCGATACCGGTCCAGGACATCGACAGACCGGCACGCTGTGGCCCGACCGAGGCGATTGACCAGGCCACGCAGCCGGTGACGAACTGGCTTTCGCCCATACCCGCCGCCAGCCGTCCGGCAATCACCAGCGCCAGACTGACCGCCGGTGAAAAGCCCGGCAGTGCGGCCAGCCAGTAGAGCACGCCAGCCAGCGCGCACACCGCCGCGCCCTGCAGCGCCGAGCGCTTACCGCCAACGCGATCGGTCAGTTGACCGGCGTAACCGCGCGTCAGCACGGTGGCGACAAACTGTATCCCGATCACCAGCCCGACCCACAGGTTGCTGAAACCGAGATGCTGATGGATAAACAGCGGGATTACCGGCAGCGGCAAGCCGACCGCCAGATAACCGCAAAACAGCGCGGCAATCACGCCGGTCGCCGGTCGCGACAAATGCGCAGCTTCAGCCTGCGCGCTTAATGCAGACATAACAGCCTCCATAGATGAACAGACAGCGCGGCAGGCCGCCGCGCTGCGGAAAATCAGGCAAACAAAGGATGGTGATAGCCGCTGGCATTCAGCAGATAGTCGCGCGAAGCGGTGATTTCCGCGTTCAGCTGTGCCACATCGACGTTGAGCAACTGACCATGACGTTTACGCAGTTCACCCGCTACCATCACGGTATCAACATCGGCGCGTTGCACCGCCTGCACCACCGTTGCCGTCACGCTGGTCAGCGGGAAAACGCCAATACCATCGGTGCGCAGCATAATGACGTCGGCCTGTTTACCTGGCGTCAGCGTGCCCGTTTGCTGCTCCAGCCCGGCCGCACGCGCGCCGTTAATCGTTGCCGACCGCAGTACGGCTTCCACGCTAATCGGTGCCGGTACGTCGCTTTCGCCCCGGAAGCGGCGATAGCGCATCGCTGAGCGCTGCTGGTTAAACAGCGCCTGCATTTCACCGAACAGATCGCTGCCGAAGGCGGTATCGAGATCGATACCAAGCGCCGGCGTCATTCCGCGATCGACCGCCTGCTGCCAGGCAAAGCTGTCGTCGTCGAAACCAAACAGCGCATCCGAACGCGGATTCACGGTAATGTTGACGCCCGCGTCCGCCAGCTGCTGCCAGGTGTGCGCCGGTACGCGCGTACAGTGGTTGAAAATGTTGTGCGGACCCAGCAAGCCGGGTTCGGCAAACTCCGCCGGCAGCTGCGCCAGGTCACCAATAAACTCGGTGAGAATGCGCATATCCAGCTCGCGCGCCACGCGCCACCACGCCAGGTTGAGCTGGCCAAACAGGCCAACCTGTACGCGACTGTCGGCGTGGTTCCAGCGGCTGGCGAGACGGGCCAGATCGCCCGGCAGATGATCGCTGGAAGCCTGCTTATCCATTGCTGCGCCAACCATGTGCAGTGCACGAATCCCGCTCTCCTGCAGCGCGTCAAGCGCCGCATCGGTATGCGCCGGACTGCGTGAACTGTGGCAGGCATCAATCACCGTGGTGATGCCGGCATCCAGGCAAGCCAGCGCCGTCAGCCGGGTGCTGAGGTACATATCCAGCGGACGGTAATGCGCGCCGAGCGTTTCTGCCACCACATCGATATAGACAAACAGGTCGTCAACGTTGGGCATCAGGCGGCGCATCGCACCCAGCCACATATGGTGATGCGCATCCACCAGGCCTGGCATCACGATATGGCCGCGGGCATCAATCACCTGCGCATCGTCGGCGGAAAGGTTTTCCCCCACGGCGGCGATACGATCGTCCTCAATCAGCACATCGCCACAGACGAGGTCGGGCACGCTGGCGTCCAGCGTCAGGATAGTGCCGCCTTTAAAAAGGGTGCGCCGTACAGTCATAACATTCTCCTCAAAAGGGATCAGGAATCCGGCGTTCAGTGCCGGTCGCGTTTCGGGGCACACAATAAGTTGCAGCGCATTTTTGATAAAGGTAGGCTCAGGCAAATGATCTTTGCTAAAAATCAAAGATGGAGAACAGGATGAGTTTTGATGGCCGACTATTATCCGGCATGAGCGTGCTGGCAGCCGTGGTTGAAGCCGGCAGCTTCAGCCGCGCCGGTGAGGTGCTGGGGTTATCCGCCTCGGGCGTCAGCCGGGCGATTTCACGACTGGAACAGCGTCTTGGCGTGCGCCTGCTGGATCGCACCACCCGCACCCTGCATCTCACCAGCGAAGGTGCCAGCCTGTATGAGCGGGCAGCGCCGCATCTGGAAGGGATTGAAGAAGCAGCAAACTACGTCTCCGGTGCCGCCGTGACGGTGCGCGGTACGCTGCGCGTGAGCCTGAATCCGCTGTTTTCCCGCTATGTGCTGGCGGCAAAGCTGCCGCTGTTGCGTGCCCGTTATCCGCATCTGGAACTGACGATTTTGCAGCAGCCCGATGTAGGCGATCTGGTGGCAGAAGGTATTGATGTTGCGGTGCGTTTCGGGCCGCAGCCGCCGTCCACCATGACCTCACGCTTGCTGTTACAAACGCGCGTCCTGACGGTGGCCGCTCCGGACTATCTGGCACGCTGTGGCCGCCCGACGCAGCCGCAGCAGCTGACTGAGCACAATTGTCTGCAATACATCGATCCGCGCAGCAATAAGCCCTTTAGCTGGGAGTTTCATCGCGGCACGCAGCGGCTGACGGTCGCCACCCACGGCCATCTGACCACCACCGATCCGGATTTAATGGTACAGGCGTGCGTCGGCGGTGCCGGCGTGGCCCAGGTGCTGGTGCTGAGCGTGCAACATCTGATCGCCAGCGGTGAACTGGTCGAACTTTTCCCCGACTGGCCTGACGAAACCTATCCGCTGTTTATCACCCGGCCTTCGCGCCGTCTGGCCCCGGCGGCGGTGGAGGCATTTCTCGGGTTTTGCCTGGAGATTTGTGCGGAACAGCACTGACGCAAATTACCGATTACCTTCAGCGCGTGTTTGCCGGTAATAGCCCACCAGCTGAACGATGAAGGTGAGCGTCGCGAGTAAAAACAGTATCCCACCCATGGGAATGGTGCCGAGCAGGAACCAGCCCATGACGCCTAATTCATACAGCAACTGGCCGCGATCTTCTCCCAGGATGTAACAGGGATGCACGTTGCCTTCGTCCAGCTGGCAGCCTGCCAGACTGGCGACATATCCGGCGCCCATCGCGCAGATCAGCGGCAGAAACGCGAGAAAAGCCGTACCGCACAGCATCGCAAGATAGAGAATGATGATGGATGTCAGCGAGCGTTTGCCAGGTGGTGCGCGCTTGCCCGCGGCTCTGAAATTAAACAGCACGTTTCCTCCTGAAGCCTCTGCCGTTAACGCCAGATTATTAACACATCCTTATCCCCTGCGACAGACCGGTAAACAAACGCCCGCGGGGTAGCGGGCGCGTTTTTACTGCGACATGACGCCAGGCGTTAAGGATTGGCGCGGATAATCACTTTGCCGCGCGCATGGCCGGTCGCCACCTTCTCCAGTGCGGAGCGTGCATCATCCAGCGAAAAGATAGCGTCGGTGATGACCTGTAACTGCCCGGCCTGGAACAGGCTGCTCGCCCGGGCAAGATACGGCGTCGCGCTGGCGAAGAAGACAAACTCGCCGTGCTGGCCGCCGACGGGCGTGATGCCGAACTCCACCAGCGTGGCAATGCGCCCGCCGGCGCGCAGCACGGACCAGGAGCGGCTCAGCGTTTCGCCGCCGACGCTATCAATCACCAGGTCGATATCGCGCGTGGCCGTGAAGTCCTCAGTACGATAATCAATCACCTCATCGGCGCCCAGACTGGTCACCAGCGCGTGGTTTTTCGCCGACGCCGTGGCGATGACATAAGCGCCCGCCTGATGCGCCAGCTGGACGGCCATGCTGCCGACGCCACCCGCTGCGGCGTGAATCAGCACGCGCTCGCCGCGCTGCAGCTGGCCCACATCGAACAATGCCTGCTGCGCGGAGCCAAACGCGGTAGGCAGCGCTGCGGCCTGTTCAGCGCTCATCGCTGCCGGGACAAGGCATACGTCATCGGCGGCGATCACCAGGCTTTGTGCAAAAGC
Organism: Pantoea sp. SGAir0184; assembly: GCF_043544755.1. Classification (NCBI taxonomy): domain Bacteria; kingdom Pseudomonadati; phylum Pseudomonadota; class Gammaproteobacteria; order Enterobacterales; family Erwiniaceae; genus Pantoea; species Pantoea sp. SGAir0184. The sequence continues at coordinate 1,197,391 of NZ_CP028050.1, read as the reverse complement.
CCCGCCTGCGCCCGGTGGCGTGCGTCCGAATACGCGATCGCCCGCGTTTAAATGGCCCACGTGATCGCCAACCGCTGTAATCACGCCGCAGAAATCCATGCCCGGCACGTAAGGCAGGTCCACCGGGAAAACCTGCTGCATGTGCCCTGAGATGATTTTCACATCCAGCGGATTAACGCTCGCCGCTTCAACCTGCACCGTCACCTCATCCGGCCTGGCGGCGCGAAGTTGACGTTCGCCAATCGTCAGCACATCGGCGGTGCCAAACGTATCAATCAATGCTGCTTTCATTATCAACTCTCCGGTCTGATTCAGGCTTGTGGCGGAAACTGGCCAAGCTGGAGGAACAGGCCAAACCAATCCTCCATGTGCCAGGTGGTGATCAGACGGCCGTCCTCCAGCGCATGGAACTCATGCAGACGGAAGCTGACTTTCGTGCCAGTCGGCGCGATACCGAAAATTTCGCCGAGATGGGTGCCGCTGATTTCTGCCCGCGCTGCGATGCGGCCCGGTTCCTGAATCATGTCATGCACCACGATCTGCACGTCCGGAAAAGCCTGCGCCAGCATGCGAATGATCGGCTTGATGCCTTCCGGTCCGGCAACTTGCCCTGGCGCCAGCGGAATGTCTTCCCATGACGGTGCCAGCACGCTATCGACCAGATCGGGGTTGTTGTCGCTGAAGGCCTGATAGAGCGTCTCTACCGCCTGTCGTTCAATTTTGAGCCGTTGTACGTATTCTGATTCTGCTGCTGGATTCATCGTTATTCACTTTCAGGTGGGGGTTGGTTGTGGAATTTTGCGCAGCGCCCTACAATTCGTCCAACAAATATTCAATATGAGTGATTATTTGCCGTATGGATTTTCATGGCATCGATCTTAATCTGTTAGTGGCTTTTGACGCGCTGATGAACGAGCGCAACGTCACGCGGGCGGCGACCCAGGTGGGCGTCAGCCAGCCGGCGATGAGTGCGGCTTTGTCACGGTTACGCACCCTGTTCGGTGACCCGCTGTTCATGCGCAGCGCGGAGGGTTTACTGCCGACCGCGCGTGCGCGCGATCTGTCCGGCCCCATCGCCGGGGCGTTGCGCCAGCTCGAAGCGACGCTGGTGGCAAAGCCCGCGTTTGCAGCGGAAAAAGCGCAAATAAACTTCAAACTGGGCGTGTCGGAGTATCCGGCTTTCGTGTTGCTACCTTCGTTAATGCAGGCGCTACAGGACGCCGCCCCCGGCGTGTCATTGAATGTGCAGGCGTTTACTAACCGCGATCACGCGGTCGATTTGTTAGATGCCGGCGCGATTGATGTCGCCATCGGCGTCATGCCTACCCACAGCGATAGCCGCATCATCTCCCGGCCGGTATTGCGCGACGAATTCGTCACCATCGTCGCCAGCAACCATCCGGCGGCCAGACGCGGCATGGACATGGAGAGCTACCTGGCGCTGCCGCATATTCTGGTCTCGCCGGAAGGTGAACTGTACGGCCTGGTTGATCAGGTACTGGCGCAGCAGGGTAAAAAGCGCCGGCTGGGGCTGACGGTCCAGCAGATGTTTACGGTGCCGTCTATCGTGGCGCAAACCCACATGACCGCGACCGTGATGAAGCGCGTGGCGCTGCATGCGCAGGCCAGTCGCCAGCTGGTACTGTTCCCTCCACCGCTGTCGTTGCCTGAAATGGTGTTCAACCTGATCTGGCATCGGCGCAGCGACGCGCATCCCGCCCAGCAGTGGTTCAGGGAATTTATTGAACAACAGGCGGCGCGGCTGTAGGCGCTGTGTGTGGGTTCTGCGCGGATAGGGCGACGCGAAAGATGGCAGAATAAAAAAGCTCGCAGTTACGCGGGCTTTGAGGCTTCAGGTGCTGGCGGTTAGCTGAGTGGGAAATACTTCCACTTCAGTATTAATGGTAAGCTCTAATCACTGACAATCAATTTATTAACAAGTACTCACTATGTCATGCTAAAAAAAACACCATGTGAGCCATTGGCCTAAGTCAGATAATGTTCTCAGTTTAAAAACTTTTTAATTATTTTATCGGGTGTGATCAGAACTACAACTTATAAACAGGCAATGTTGTAAATTTAGACAATAAAGAATTCAATCAAAAATCTAACAATTATGTCTTAGGTTTTATAGTTTGAAAATAACGCAAAGTATGGAGGAAGGGATTTGCGATTTTTACCCAACGGACCATCAATCCCTGATGATCTACTTCTTGCCAGAGATCAGGGCAGAGTAATTTTCTTTTGCGGGGCGGGCGTATCCCGAGCGCGAGCTCAATTACCAGATTTCTTTGGCTTAGCAAGTCAAGTAGTTGCCAGGCTTGGTGTCGACCAAAATAGTCCTGCTTATAGACTAATCCAAGAAGCTAGAGTGATTGACCACCGTGTTGGCATACCCGGCGTCATATCTGCTGACCGTGTTTTCGGGCTTCTAGAAAGAGACTTCGCCTCACGCGATATCGAGGAGGCGGTTGCATCTGCATTAAAACCACCTGCGAATTGCGATCTGACTGCTCACAGGATTTTGCTAGACTTGGCGACGACGCCAGAAGGCACTGTTCAATTAGTCACGACAAACTTCGATAGACTGTTTGATGACTGCGGGCGCAATCTTCGTGTATGGCAACCACCGAGATTACCGAACCCTTCACTTCCAAATGAGATCAACGGAATAGTTTATCTCCATGGCCGCTCAACGCCGACTTATACAGCTGCTGAAAATGATGGCTTTGTTCTCTCAAGTTCAGAATTTGGTCGTGCATATCTATCCGACGGGTGGGCAACAGCCTTCATTCGTGAAATCCTTGGAAAGTATATTGTTGTATTTGTTGGGTATACGGCTGACGATCCTCCAGTTCAATACCTTCTTGAAGCTTTGCGTAAAACCTCAGGGAACCGCGAAAACGCTTATGCTTTCCAATCTGGCGACCATGACGATGCCATCGCACGATGGCGGCACAAAGGTGTTGAAGCCATCCCATACAGTCCAGATGATGCACATGCTGCCTTATGGCAATCTCTTGATGCCTGGGCAGAGCGAGCTCGTAATCCTGATGCCTGGTTAACAAAGGTGATTGAAACATCCAAAAAAGGACCGACAGCGCTTCAGCCTCATGAACGGGGTCAGGTAACACATGTTATTTCAACCTACGAAGGAGTAAAAAGGTTCTGCGAGGGAGAGGTTCTTCCCCCTGCTGAATGGCTTTGTGTGTTCGATAAATACCGACGATTCGCAAGGCCGGTTAATTCAATCTCACTTAGTAGCAAAGAAGCCTATGTTGATCCATTCGATCAATATGGCCTTGATTCAGACCCCCTTCCGACTAAACCAGATCCTGAAAATAATTACGCCAAGCGAGAAACACCATCCAATGCGTGGGATGCTTTCGAACTTAATCATCTTGATAAAGCAGCGATCCGCGATGAAAATCTTACTGCGTTTCGCGGTCATTGGGCTAATCATTTACCACGTATTGTTCCGCGCATAGATAAATTGGGCGTATGGCTCGCAAAAGTTTGCGACCAACCTGCTGCTGTATGGTGGGCATCCCATCAGTCGTCACTTAATAATAACATTCAACGGCTTATATCTTGGGAGCTAGAGCGAAGCAATCACCCCATACCGCAGAACATTCGTAACTCCTGGAGGTTGCTTTTTGAAACCTGGAGCCACGTCGAAGACTTTTATCAAGAGTGGCATAAGCTGCAAGATGTTATCAAGGTTGAGGGATGGAGTAGCGCTATAGTTAGGCGCTTTGGAGAGGTGCTTCGGCCCCACCTTTCTGCAAGGCCTTCTTCCCGGAATACACCGAAATCGCCCGAAGCAGAGACCGTTCAGGCAGACGACGATAACTTGCTGTGGATGGACGTTAAATATCCTGAAAAGCACGAAACAATCACTGTTCCTGATGAATGGTGTTCAGCAATTGTTAAAGCCCTACGACAGAATCTCGAACTGGCTCTTTCGCTAGAACAAGAAATTGGCGGCTTCGGCCTTAGAAATATAAGCCCATTAGTGAAAGATAATTTTGAAGGTGCCGACGACTATCATCGAAAGCATGGGCTTTCAGCATTCGTAATCCAGTTTGCGGAACTGTTCACACAACTAGTTCAAACTAATAAATCAGCAGCTAAACGAGAATTTATATCATGGCCTACGGAAGATGACACAATATTTGCTCGGCTACGAATATGGGCATCAGGAAAAAAAAGTGTTGTTCCAGATAATGAATTTGGACTATTCATATCGTCTTTAAGCAATACCGCCTTCTGGGATAGTTACCATCAACGAGACCTATTACTGGTTATCGCAGAGCGATGGAAGAAACTCAGTAGGGCATCGCGTAAGTTAATCGAACAAAAGCTGTTGGTAGGTCCAAAGCGATGGCAGCACGAGAAAGTTGCAGCTTTCGATAGCAGACGAGCCTGGTCGATTCTGGATCGCATTCAGTGGCTTCAAGACTCACAATGCAAACTTTCAGCTAGCACCCGTAAACAAGCGAAACTGCTTCGTGCTGCTGTGCCCGACTGGAAAGAGGACTATGGCGGGAGGGCTGCTGAATCGTTGGAAAGTCGGACTGGATGGGTCAGGACTAATACTAGCCATGAGGAGCTAGCAGAAATCCCCCTTTCACTAGTACTGCTGCGAGCGAAAGAACGTAGTGGTCGATCAGACGATTTTCTCGTCGAGAACGATCCTTTTTCCGGGCTGGCCGCTCACCGCCCTGCGCGCGCTTTTGCTGCTTTGACCTATGCTGCTAAACGAGGGAATTTTCCAGATTGGGCATGGCAACGGTTCCTTACTTCAGAGGCACGAAAGAATGACAAGGCAAAATTAGCTTGTTTGATTGCCGAACGACTATCTCGCTATCCAAATGTGCAGCTTGCAACGATTCTCCGCCCCGCGACCGATTGGCTGCAAAATGCCAGTACGAAGCTAAGCAGAGATTACCTTCCTATTTTCAACCGCATTTTGAATAAGCTGGTTGGCGTCCTTCGTGAATCGCCGGACGAAGGTCGTTCGGGAATTATTCGAGGTTCAAAGGCACCAGACTGGGCTATGGAGGCAATTAATTCTCCTACAGGTAAGATTGCGCAGGTGCTTTTTAACGATCCTCGTACGGATAATCTCAATCAAAATCAAAGTCTTCCTTACGAATGGGTTGTTCACGCTGAGGCACTGTTGGCACTTCCAGATGACTTGCGCAGACATGCGATTGTGATCTTTTTCCACAACCTCACCTGGTTTTTTGCTGTCGACCCGAAATGGACAGAACATTACTTATTGCCTGCGCTTCAGGGTAGCGACAGGAGCGATCGCGACGCAGCATGGTCAGGCTTCTTGTGGAAGGCGAGAACTCCAAATCGAGAGCTCTATATGCGGTTGAAGAATGACATGCTGCAGTTCGCTGTTGACCCTCTCCCATCGCGACGTTCATATAGTGAAATCATCGCAGGTATGATCCTTGCCGGGTGGGGAACTGTTGACGGCATCACCGGCGAGCGTTGTATCTCCAATGATGAGATGCGCAGCTTACTTTTGATAGTCGATGACGAGTTTCGGTCACGAATACTATGGCAGGCTCAACGATGGTCTGACGAGATAAACGAAAACTCAAACGAACGATGGAGAGGACAGTTTCCCGAACTGCTGCAGATTTGGCCGCGCCAACTTTCAGCCAGAACACCCAACACGTCGGCTCGCCTTTGCGAATTGGCTTTCTCTAGCGGCGATGAATTTCCTACCATAGCTGCATTGGTTTTGCCGTTCTTGGGTAGAATTGAGCATGACCATTTGATGCTACCAGAGCTTCGTCGATCAGGAGGCAACATAGTAAACCGGTACCCGGAACAGGCGCTGGCTTTACTTTATGCCGTTCTACCAGACAACGCGCTAACATGGCCATATGGAACAGAAGAGATATTGAAACAAATTGGAGAGGCAAGCAGCGCACTAAATAACGACGATAGGCTGGTTTCTCTGAAGCGACGATGGGACGCGAGATGATGCATGATGTTCGAACATGATTCGAGAATTTAATCTTGTCTCATCAGGAGTTGCTTATGCGCTTTCCTGATACCATGCCAGCGTTATGTAACTAGTCATGGCCCTAAAGATTTTCATGGCATGCCTTACACATGCCATGAAAACCACAATTGATGATATACGAATTATAGATATCGTCTCTAACCTGATAAAATCAACAAGTTAAAAGCAGCTCTATTCCCACTCAATCGTCGCAGGCGGTTTACCTGAAATGTCATAAACCACGCGTGAAATGCCGTTCACTTCGTTGATGATGCGGTTGGAGACGCGGCCGAGGAAGTCGTACGGCAGGTGCGCCCAGTGGGCCGTCATGAAGTCGATAGTTTCGACAGCGCGCAGGGAAACTACCCAGTCGTATTTACGGCCATCGCCCATCACGCCGACGGAGCGCACCGGCAGGAACACGGTAAAGGCCTGGCTGACTTTGTTGTACAGATCGGCTTTGCGCAGCTCTTCGATAAAGATGGCATCGGCACGACGCAGCAGGTCGCAGTACTCTTTCTTCACTTCACCCAGTACGCGCACGCCCAGACCCGGGCCCGGGAAGGGATGGCGGTACAGCATGTCGTAAGGCAGGCCGAGTTCCAGACCGATTTTACGCACTTCATCTTTGAACAGCTCTTTCAGCGGCTCAACCAGGCCCATCTTCATCTCTTTCGGCAGACCGCCCACGTTGTGGTGCGATTTGATCACGTGCGCTTTACCGGTAGCTGAAGCCGCCGACTCAATCACGTCCGGATAGATGGTGCCCTGCGCCAGCCATTTCACGTCGGTCAGCTTCAGTGCTTCTTCGTCGAACACTTCCACGAACACGCGGCCGATGATCTTACGTTTGGCTTCCGGGTCGTTCTCGCCCGCCAGCGCGTCGAGGAAGCGCCCTTCTGCCGCAACGTGCACGATGTTCAGACCAAAGTGGTCGCCGAACATGTCCATCACCTGCTCAGCTTCATTCAGACGCAGCAGTCCGTTATCAACGAACACACAGGTCAGGCGCTCGCCAATCGCGCGGTGCAGCAGCATCGCGGTCACGGACGAGTCCACGCCGCCGGACAGGCCGAGAATCACGCGGTCTTCACCTACCTGCTCACGGATGCGCTCTACCGCATCTTCGATGATTTTGGCTGGCGTCCACAGCGCTTCACAGCCGCAGATGTCGCGCACAAAACGCTCCAGCATGCGCAGGCCCTGACGGGTGTGCGTCACTTCCGGGTGGAACTGCACGCCGTAGAAACGCTTCTCTTCGTTGGCCATGATGGCAAACGGGCAGCTTTCGGTGCTGGCAACCGTCACGAAGTCTGCCGGGATCGCCGTGACTTTGTCACCGTGGCTCATCCACACGTCGAGCAGCGGTTTGCCCGCCGCGCTGATGGCATCTTCGATATCACGCACCAGCGCGCTCGGGGTTGTCACTTCAACCTGCGCGTAACCAAATTCACGCTCGTTCGAGCCTTCAACCTTACCGCCCAGCTGCATCGCCATGGTCTGCATGCCGTAGCACACGCCCAGCACCGGCACACCGGCGTTGAACACATATTCCGGCGCGCGCGGGCTGTTGTGCTCGGTGGTGCTTTCCGGGCCACCGGACAGGATGATGCCGTTCGGGTTGAACTGGCGGATTTGCTCTTCGGTGACATCCCACGCCCAGAGTTCGCAGTAGACGCCCAGCTCACGCACGCGGCGCGCGACCAGCTGCGTATACTGAGAACCAAAATCGAGGATCAAAATACGATGTTTATGAATATTTTCAGTCGTCATTGAGGCGTTTCCATTGGGATGGACTTAATAATAAAAGCGCCCGGCTGGAGCCGGGCGGGAAATCTTACGGGATTATGAACCCATGCGGTAGTTCGGTGACTCTTTGGTGATGGTCACATCGTGCACGTGGCTTTCGTTGATGCCGGCGCCGCTGATGCGCACGAACTCGGCTTTGGTTCGCAGATCGTCGATGGTCGGGCAACCGGTCAGGCCCATGCAGGAGCGCAGGCCGCCCATCTGCTGGTGCACGATCTCTTTCAGGCGGCCTTTATAGGCAACGCGCCCTTCGATGCCTTCCGGCACCAGTTTGTCGGCGGCGTTATCGCTCTGGAAGTAGCGGTCAGACGAGCCTTTGGACATCGCGCCCAGTGAACCCATCCCGCGGTAGGATTTGAACGCACGGCCCTGGTAGAGCTCAATTTCGCCCGGAGATTCTTCGGTACCGGCCAGCATGGAGCCAACCATTACCGCCGACGCACCCGCGGCGATGGCTTTGGCGATGTCGCCAGAGAAACGGATACCGCCGTCAGCGATGACCGGAATACCGGTACCTTCCAGCGCTTCAACCGCGTCGGATACTGCCGTGATCTGCGGTACGCCGACGCCGGTAACGATACGGGTAGTACAGATGGAGCCCGGGCCAATGCCCACTTTCACCGCGCTCACGCCCGCGTTAGCCAGCGCCAGTGCGCCTGCACCGGTCGCCACGTTGCCGCCGATGATTTCGAGGTCCGGATATTTTGCGCGGGTTTCACGGATACGCTGCAGCACGCCTTCGGAGTGGCCGTGCGAGGAGTCGATCAGCAGTACGTCAACGCCCGCAGCGACCAGCGCATCAACGCGCTCTTCGTTGCCGGCACCGGCACCCACTGCGGCACCGACGCGCAGACGGCCCTGCGCATCTTTACAGGCGTTAGGTTTACGCTCGGCTTTCTGGAAATCTTTAACGGTAATCATGCCCAGCAGGTGGAAGCTGTCGTCAACAACCAGCGCTTTCTCGACGCGTTTTTCGTGCATTTTCTGCAGCACGACTTCACGCGCTTCACCCTCTTTCACCGTCACCAGGCGCTCTTTCGGCGTCATGACCGCGGTCACCGGCAGCGTCATATCGGTCACGAAGCGCACGTCACGACCGGTAATGATGCCCACCAGCTCGTTGTCGGCGTTGACCACCGGGTAACCGGCGAAGCCGTTACGTTCGGTCAGCTCTTTCACCTCGGCCAGCGTGGTGGTTGGCAGCACGGTCTGTGGCTCCGTTACGACGCCGCTTTCGTGTTTTTTCACCTTGCGAACTTCATCCGCCTGGCGCTCAATCGACATGTTTTTGTGGATAAAGCCCAGACCGCCTTCCTGCGCCAGCGCAATCGCCAGACCGGCTTCGGTTACGGTGTCCATCGCTGCAGACAGCATAGGAATGTTGAGACGGATGTTTTTGGTCAGCTGGGTGCTGAGATCGGCCGTGTTGGGTAAAACAGTGGAGTGAGCGGGAACGAGCAGGACGTCGTCAAATGTGAGGGCTTCTTTCGCGATTCTTAACATTGCAATATCTCCACCTGGGGCGTTTAAAACAGATAAAATATTGCCGCGGCATTATACAGGCCGAAATCGGTTGCCTCCAGTGTTTTTTCGGAAAAAGTCTTGATCCTCCGGGGCAGGCATGTAGTATCGGTTAATTAACCCTCTGATTTGAAATTTGATCCTCATCACATGTCGCTACCGCCAACCGCCAATATTTTTACTGTCAGCCGCCTGAACACCACGGTGCGCCAACTGCTGGAAAATGAGATGGGCCTGGTGTGGCTCAGCGCTGAAATTTCCAATTTCACTCAGCCCGCTTCCGGTCACTGGTACTTCACCCTGAAGGACGATGGCGCGCAGGTGCGCTGTGCCATGTTCCGCAACAGCAATCGACGCGTCAGCTTTCGCCCGCAGCACGGTCAGCAGGTGCTGGTGCGTGCCAGCATCACGCTGTATGAGCAGCGCGGCGACTATCAGCTGATTATCGAAAGCATGCATCCGGCCGGTGAAGGGCTGCTGCAGCAACAGTTTGAGCAGCTGAAAGCCCGGCTGGCGGCGGAGGGGCTGTTCGACCAGCAGTTTAAACAGCCGCTGCCGGAGCCGGCGCGCCAGGTGGGCGTGATCACCTCTGCCACCGGCGCGGCATTGCACGATGTGCTGCGCGTGCTGCATCGCCGCGATCCCTCGCTGCCGGTGGTGATCTATCCGACCGCAGTGCAAGGCGTTGATGCGCCCGCCGCCATCGTGCGCGCCATCGAGCTGGCCAACCAGCGTGACGAGTGCGACGTGCTGATCGTCGGGCGCGGCGGCGGTTCACTGGAAGATCTGTGGAGCTTCAACGACGAGCGCGTGGCGCGGGCGATTTTCGCCAGCCGCCTGCCAATCGTCAGCGCCGTTGGGCATGAAACCGATGTCACCATCGCCGACTTTGTTGCCGATCTGCGCGCGCCGACGCCTTCTGCCGCTGCCGAGCTGGTGAGCCGCAACCAGATCGAGCTGCTGCGCCGTTTGCAGTCTCAGCAGCAGCGCATGGAGATGGCGATGGACTATTACGTGGCGCAGCAGCAGCGCCGCTTCACCCGGCTGCAGCATCGTCTGCAACAACAGCATCCGCAGCTGCGCCTGGCACGCCAGCAAACCACGCTGATTCAGCTGCAGCGTCGTCTGCAGGAAGCGGTCGACCAGCGGCTGCGCCTGGCGCGTCGCCAGCAGGACCGCCTGCTGCAGCGCCTGCAATCCCAGCAGCCGCAGGGACGTATTCTGCGCGCTCAGCAGCAGTTACAGCAGTGGCACTACCGGTTGCAGCAGGGCATGGAAAAACAGCTCAATCACAGCCGGCAGCGTTTTGGTACGCTGGCAGCACAGCTGGAAGGCGTGAGTCCGCTGGCGACGCTGGCGCGCGGCTTTAGCGTCACCACCGATGCTCAGGGCCAGGTGGTGAAAAAGACCCGTCAGCTGCATACCGGCGATCTGCTGCGTACCCGGCTGGATGATGGCTGGGTGGAGAGTCAGGTGACGGCGTTACAACCACAGAAGACGCGCAGCCGTAAGGCGTGATAATCTTTTCAGACGCATAAATGGTTGATAACCCCCTGTAAATCGCGCGGGCTGCAGACGCAGCGGCGCACGATTGATAAGCAGGTCTATACTTTCTGACATACCCATCCGTCAGGGAGTTCGACATGCCTTACAGCGTTATTCCTCCGTATATTCTGCGAAACATCATCGATAACTGTTCCGGCGCACAGCAGGATTACGCGCGGCGCACCCTCACCCACGTGCAACAGCTGATGGCGGAACATCCTCACACCGCCAGCGCAGCCAGCACTGCGCAGCCCGGCAGTGTTTTGCGTGCTATCTACGACGCGGGTAATACGCAAAATCTGCCCGGCACCCTGATCCGTGAGGAAGGCCAGCCCGGTAACGGTGACGTCGCCGCAGACGAAGCGTGGAACTATCTCGGCATCACTTATGATTTCTACTGGCAGATCTACCAGCGCAACTCGCTGGACAACAAAGGCCTGAAACTGGATGGCACCGTGCATTACGGCAGGGAGTACCAGAACGCCTTCTGGAATGGCCAGCAGATGGTATTTGGCGACGGCGACGGTGAGATCTTCAATCGCTTTACCATTGCCATTGATGTGGTCGCGCACGAGCTGACGCACGGCGTGACCGAAACCGAAGCCGGGCTGATTTACTTCCAGCAGGCGGGTGCGCTCAACGAATCGATGTCCGATGTGTTCGGCTCGCTGGTGAAGCAGTATCACCTCAGGCAAAGCGCCGATCAGGCCGACTGGATCATCGGCGAAGGGCTGCTGGCGGCGGGTATTAAGGGCAGCGGCCTGCGCTCGATGTCCGCGCCCGGTACCGCCTATGATGATCCGCTGCTCGGCAAAGATCCGCAGCCTGCCGATATGGATCACTATATCGACACGCGCGAAGACAACGGCGGCGTGCATCTTAACTCCGGCATTCCTAATCGCGCCTTCTATCTGGCGGCGACCGCGCTGGGCGGCTTTGCCTGGGAACGGGCCGGTCAGGCATGGTACGACACACTGTGCGACAAGGAACTGCCGCAGGATGCCGACTTCAGCACCTTTGCGCGCTTTACCGTACAGCATGCCGCAAAACGTTTTGATAATACGGTGGCACAGGCGATCCAGTCCGCGTGGCACGAGGTAGGTGTAAGGTGAATATTCAGCTGACCGATGACGCCATCATTGAGCTGGCGCGTGAAGGCGGCATTGCATTTATCCCCGGCCTGCGCAGCGAGCGGCGATTTGCGCTGGCGCAGCTGCCGGAACCGCAGAAGCAGCGCGTGTGCAACGTGCTGGAGCAGGCGCTGCCGCTCGGCGAGCCGGAGGAACAGGCCGCCAGCATCGGGCGCGGCGACCAGCGCTATTTCCGCATCCAGATTAGCTACGCGACTCACCGCGAAGCCGGAACGATTGTGATTCTGATTCCGGAAAACGTTGCGCCTCCTGAACTGCAGGCGCTGTGGCGCGATGGCGAAGAATAACTTAGACAGTTCCCACAGCATCGCCGTAACTAACTGACTATACTGGATAACGTGGCTAGCTAGTCCACATCAAAGAAAATACCCTTAGATGAGGTCTCTGCTATGACACAAACCAAGCAACGAGGCGGTGCCGGGAACTTTGCAGAGGACCCGGAGCGCGCCAGGGAAGCCGGTAGCGCGGGCGGCAAAGTCAGTGGGGGCAATTTCAGGAACGATCCTGAGAGAGCCAGGGAAGCTGGAAGAAAAGGAGGTCAAAAAAGCCGTCGCCCCTCTAAGCAGAAGTAAGTAAGGATCCTTACAGGAAGGAGTACGCCACGGAAGGTTAATAAAAAAGGCCGACATCATGATGTCGGCCTTTCTTTTACTGCGGCTTACTTGCTGTCGGGCAGCGCGTAAGCAATCACGTAATCACCGCGATCCGGCGACTGACGCGCACCGCCTGCAGAGATCAGGATGTACTGTTTGCCGGTTTTCGGCGAAACATAGCTGATTGGTCCGCCCTGGCTGCCCACCGGCAGACGTGCTTTCCACACTTCTTTACCGGTTGAGCTGTCGAAGGCGCGCAGGTAGTAATCCTGGGTGCCGGCAATAAATACCAGACCGCCCTGCGTTGCCAGCGTACCGCCCAGCGTCGGCATACCGACCGGCATCTGCGCATGCATTTTGATACCAAACGGACCGGTATCCTGCACCGTACCCACCGGCACCTGCCACACAATCTGACGGGTCTTCATGTCGATGGCCGACAGCGTACCGAACGGCGGTGCCTGGCATGGAATGCCCAGCGGCGACATGAAGCGGTTTTTGTTTACTGCGTACGGCGTGCCTTTCAGCGGTACCGCACCCATGCCGGTGTTGATGGCTTCACCGCCGTTGCTGGCAGCCGATTTGGTGGTGTCCTGTGGAATCATCTGCACCCACAGGCCGAGACGCATATCGTTAACGAACATGTACTGGTTGTTCGGATCGAACGAGATGCTGCCCCAGTTCATGCCACCGAGCGAGCCCGGGAAGCTGAGCGAAACATCGGTGTCCGGCACGGTGAACAGGCCGTCATAACGCATGCCTTTAAAAGCAATACGGCAAGCCAGCTGGTCAAACGGCGTAGCACCCCACATGTCTGACTCGGTCAGTTTCTGATTGCCAATGTTTGGCATTTCTACCGAGTGCGGCTGAGTTTTGGTGTACTGCTCGTTCGGGATATGGCCCTGCGGCATCGGCAGCTCTTCAACTTTGGTTAAAGGCTTGCCGGTCAGGCGATCCAGCACCCAGATCATGCCGGTTTTCCCGCCGATCACCACCGCAGGTTTGGTGGTACCGTCCTTCATCGGGAAGTCCACCAGGCTCGGCTGCATTGGCAGGTCGAAGTCCCACAGGTCATTGTGGACCGTCTGATACACCCACTTCTCTTTACCGGTGGTGGCATCCAGCGCCAGCACCGACGCGCCATATTTGTGATCCAGCGCGGTACGGTTGGCACCCCACAGGTCCACCGACGAGCTGCCCATCGGCAGGAACACGGTGTTCATCGCCGGATCGTAAGAGATTGGCGCCCATGAGTTTGGCGTGCTGCGGGTGTAATCCTGACCCGGCATCAGCACGGCATTCGGATCTTCATTGCCCGGGTCAAACGCCCAGCGCATCTGGCCGGTGATGACGTCGAAGCCACGCAGAACGCCGCCAGGCATGTCTGTCTGGACGTTATCCGCGACGCGACCGCCCACCACGACCGTGGTGCCCGCTACCTGCGGCGGCGAGGTCAGCTGATATTGCGGGTCCGGCGCGCTGCCAAGACCTTGCTTCAGATCGACCACACCGTGGTTACCGAAGTTTTCACACAGTTCACCGTTATCGGCGTTGATGGCAATCAGACGCGCATCGATGGTGTTCATCAGGATGCGACGCTGGCAGCTATCGCCCGCCGCCAGCGTTACCGCTGGCACCGGCGTGGAGCCCGGCTGCGTTGGCTGCTGTACCGGTTTGGTGGCATCAAAATACGCCAGACCACGGCAACGGTTCCACACCTGCGCCTGCGCATTGATTTCGCGCTTCCAGATCTGCTTACCGCTGTCGGCTTCCACCGCAATCACGTTGTTGTGCGGCGTACACAGATACAGGGTGTTACCCACCTGCAGTGGCGTTTCCTGATCTTCTGCACCGTTACCGGTCGGGCTGATCGGCGTGTCGCCGGTATGGAACGTCCAGGCAACCTGCAAGTCTTTCACATTGTCGCGGGTAATCTGGTCGATAGCGGCAAAACGGTCACCCTGCGGCGTACGGCCGTAGCTGCTCCAGTCCTGCTGCGGTTTGCTTTTATCTACCGGGATCAGCGGCAGCTGCTTGCCGGTGAAAGCCACAGTCGGATGCGGCTGGAACATCTGGACAAAGGTGACCACCATACCAACGGCAATCACCGCCGACAGCGCATACGAAAGCTTCGCCAGCGAGGCCTTGCCCTCACGCTTACGCAGCGCCGGCCAGGTAATAAACGCCAGCACCATCAGGCCGGCCGGCACCATCAGGCGCGACACCAGCGGCCAGAACTGCCAGCCAGCATCGTACAGCGCCCAGATCAACGTGCCGGCGAAGACCAGAATGAACAGCGTAACCGCCGAGGATTTACGGCGAAAGAACTGAATCGCCGACAGTAACATGACGATACCGGCAATGAGGAAGTACCAGCTGCCGCCCAGGGCCACCAGTTTACCGCCACCGATCGCGAAGAACAGGCCGATCGCCAGCAGGACCAGCCCGAATAACACGGACCAGAGACTCAACCCTTTACCGGGACGAGCGGAATTTTCTGCCATAACACAAACTCTCCTGAAAAAATAACGCGTGGCGGCCGGAATGCGGGAGCAGCCGGTCAATGTCCTACTGACTGAGCAGGGACAGGAAGTTATCCGTTACGCTTTATTTTATATCTGTTGGTACGGGAGCTACGCCCGTTATGCAGCGCTTGTGAGCGAGGCCGCAGGAACAACATTCGCTGGCATTCGCCACAAGGCGGGCAGGATTGTACCATCCGGTACAATTAAAAGTGAACATCCATAACGCGGTAGTTACTGGGCAATAGCATTTTTGCTACAAACGTAGCGCGAAGCGAGCAGCCAGCGCCACTTCGCGCTATCGCAACCCCTCATTCCCTGACGTCTTCCGGGCGATAATGCACGCGCCTGCTTGAGATCAGGCCGTGACCGTGGGTACAGAAATAATCTATGGCACCGCACGCTTTCAGCACCTGCAGCGGCTGCTGGCAGTCGGGACAGCAGGCCAGCGCGGTGAAATGACGCTGGCAGTGCGGGCAATCGAAGCGTTGTTCGCTGTAAGTGAGCGGTTGCTGACAGTGAGGACATGGGGTGAGCATGATGACTCCGGAATCGTGGCTGAGGATCGTGATAAACCGGATGTTACGCCAAAAAAAGAGGGCCCATCCGGGCCCTCATCATGTTTAGCGTTTGTTTTTCTTCAGATGCGATATCAGACGCTTACGCTTACGCTGCTGGGTTGGCGTCAGCAGGTTGCGTTTGCCCGCATACGGGTTATCGCCCTCTTTAAACTGGATGCGAATCGGCGTTCCCATCACGTTCAGCGAGCGGCGGAAGTAGTTCATCAGATAACGCTTGTAGGAATCCGGCAGATCCTTCACCTGATTACCGTGAATCACCACAATCGGCGGGTTATAACCACCGGCATGCGCGTATTTGAGTTTCACGCGGCGGCCACGCACCAGAGGCGGCTGATGGTCGTCAGCAGCCATGTTCATGATACGCGTCAGCATGGAGGTATTTACGCGCTTGGTCGAGCAGTCGTACGCTTCGGTCACGGATTCAAACAGGTTGCCCACGCCGCTGCCGTGCAGTGCCGAGATAAAGTGCACGCGCGCGAAGTCGATAAAGCCGAGACGGAAGTCCAGCGTCTCTTTCACTTCATCTTTAATCTCCTGCGACAGGCCATCCCACTTGTTGACCACAATCACCAGTGAGCGCCCACTATTCAGGATAAAGCCGAGCAGCGACAGGTCCTGATCGGAAATGCCCGCACGCGCGTCAATCACCAGCATCACCACGTTGGCATCTTCAATCGCCTGCAGCGTTTTGATGACGGAGAATTTTTCCACCGTATCAGTGATTTTGCCGCGCTTACGCACGCCCGCGGTATCAATCAGGATGTACTCGCGGTCATCACGCTCCATCGGAATGTAGATGCTGTCACGCGTGGTGCCCGGCATGTCATACACCACCACACGATCTTCACCGAGGATACGGTTGGTGAGCGTTGACTTACCTACGTTGGGACGCCCGACAATCGCCAGTTTGATCGGCAGACCGGTCGGATCGAAGGCTTCTTCCTCTTCTTCCTCCAGCGCTTCACCGTTCTCTTCGGCGGCTAACGCGGCCCAGTAAGCTTCGTTTTCGTCCTCTTCGCTGACTTCCCGCGGCGCGATGTCATCCATCCACGGCAGCAGCGCGGTTTCCAGCAGGCTGGTGACGCCACGACCGTGCGACGCGGCAATCGGGTGAATCTCACCCAGGCCGAGCGCGTAGAAGTCCAGCACCGCAGCATCCGGATCGAGACCATCGGTTTTGTTGGCAACGAGGAACGTCGCTTTATCGCGCGAACGCAGATGATTGGCGATCTGCTGATCCGCCGGCATGACGCCAGCACGCGCATCAACTAAAAACAGCACCACATCGGCCTCTTCAATCGCCAGCAGCGACTGCTCCGCCATGCGGTTTTCCACGCCTTCCTCGGTGCCATCAATACCGCCGGTATCGATAACAATAAATTCGCGCCCTTCCACTTCGGCGCGACCATATTTGCGATCGCGAGTCAGTCCAGGGAAATCGGCCACTAACGCATCACGTGTGCGCGTTAAGCGGTTAAACAGCGTGGATTTCCCCACATTGGGACGCCCAACCAGCGCGACCACAGGTACCATAACACTTGCCTCAGTTTTAAAAATAAATCGCCCGAATGGCGTGATTATAACGGCATTTGCCGTCAGGTTCAGGCCGCAGGCGCCAAGAATATCATGCCTGACTAAAAACAGAACGGCCCCTGACGAATCAGGAGCCGTATCAATGCGTGCGAAACGCTGCCCGTCGGGCCATCGCCTTAACGGGTGATGGCGTAGACCTCACCGCCTTTCGCCTGGATCAGCAGCTTGTCACCGGCCACGACTGGCTCGGTCTGGAAGCCATCGCTGTCCAGTTTCTGCTGCGCCACGAAGCGGCCGTCCAGGGTGTTGATCCAGTGCACGTAGCCTTCGCTATCGGCGACCACCAGGTAACCGTTGAACAGCACCGGAGACGTCAGGTTACGGTGCAGCAGATCGCTCTGACGCCAGATCGCCACGCCGCCATCGGCGTTGAGCGCAATCACGCGGTCATCCTGATCCACCAGATAGATGCGACCGGCATCGACGATCAGATCTTTGACGCCGCCGATTTCACGCTTCCACAGAATCTGACCGGAACGCAGATCCAGCGCCGTCAGGTTACCGTTGTAGGCCAGCGCATAGACCACGCCATTGACGATCACCGGCGTGGTGTCGACATCGTTAAGACGATCGATCTCGGTCGCGCCGCTTGGCTGGGAGATACGCTGCTGCCAGATCAGCTGACCCTGGTTCATGATCACCGCGCTGACGCGGCCGTTATCACCGCCAACAATCGCGCCGCCGAACGCTACTGCCGGCGCCGATTCACCGCGCAGCGACAGCGCTGGCATATCCAGATTCACGCTCCATTTCACCGCGCCGCTGCTCTGATCGAGCCCCTGCAGCATACCGTTGCTGGTGTGAATCAGTACCAGACCATCGCTGACCACCGGACGCGACAGCGCTTCGCCAGCCACTTTGGTCTGCCAGGCAATGCTGCCGTCGCTACTGTTCAGGGCAAATACCTGTCCCCGCTCGCTACCGATGTAGAGGCGATCGCCATTGGCCGTGATACCGCCAGACAGCAGTGCCGAAATGTTTTTCGAGAAGAAGCCGGTCTTCTCAGAGAGGTTCACTTTCCACTTCTCTTTGCCGTTGCTGGCGTCGAGCGCTTTCACGATACCGAAGCGGTCGGCGGCATACACGGTGCCGTCCTGCCAGGCGGGATGCAGATTGGAGTAGAAATCACCCACGCCGTCACCGACCGAGGTGCTCCACGCGGTTTCCGGCGTGAACTGGTTTTCAACCTTCGGCAGCGGGGCCATTTTCACTACATCTTCTTCGCCGCTGAACAGCGAGCAACCGCTGAGCAGAGTGACTGACATCAGCCCTGGCAGCAGGTATTTACGTAATTCCATGTGCGCTCTCTTGACTGGCTTAACTTAAGTTATTCATCTTCATCTGCAGCATCTGCTTCAGCGCAGGAGAAGCCTGCGATTCCGCACCTTTGCTCCAGGCATCACGGGCGCCCTGCTTATCGCCTTTGCTCAGCAGTGCTTCGCCACGAATGTCCGCCACAATGGCTGTCCAGCCATCACCCTTCACATTGTTCAGGGTAGTAAGGGCGGCATCGGCCTGATTTTGCTGCAGTTGAATGCGTGCCAGACGCAGGTTGATCACCGCCTGCAGATTGGCATCTTTGGTGTCTTTCAGCCCGCTCTGTAACAGCGTGATGGCTTTGTCTAACTGGTTGGCGGCAACGTACTGTTTAGCCAGATCCAGCGCGGCCAGCGCACCGTAGGTGTTGTTGTTCTCGCTGGCGAAGCTGGCGACCGCTTCCAGCGTCTGCGGCTTGTCTGCCTGCATGGCGCTGGTCAGCTGCTGATACTGCGCCGACGCGGCTTTGTCCGCTCCTTCCTGATGGCTGCTCCAGAAACGCCAGCCACCCAGCGCAGCGATACCGACGATGACCCCGACCGCCAGCGCTTTGCCATTATTGGCAAAGAAGCGACGCAGCGCATCAACCTGTTCGTTTTCGTTGCTGTAAACTTCCACGCAATCCCTCTCCTTAAAATGCCTGTTGCAGTGCTGCGCTTACTGCAGCAGCGTGTGCAGCGTCGCGGCGGCGTCGCTCTGCGCCAGCGTCTGCTGATCGCCGGTGCGCAGGTCTTTAATCACCACCTGGCCCGCTTTCACTTCGTCTTCGCCCAGCACCAGCGCAATGCGTGCGCCCCACTTGTCTGCACGGGCAAACTGCTTCTTGAAGTTACCGCCGCCGAAGTTGGTCATCAGCTTCAGCGCCGGGTCGGCATCACGCAGTTTTTCCGCCAGTTGCATCGCGGCGGACTGCACGCCCTGCCCCGAAGCGATAACATAGACATCAACAATGCGCGTCGGTTCAAATTCCGGATTCACCGCCTGCACCAGCAGCACCAGACGCTCGAGCCCCATGGCAAAACCGACCGCCGGCGTCGCGCGGCCGCCCAGTTGCTCCACCAGACCATCATAGCGACCGCCGCCGCACACGGTGCCCTGCGAGCCGAGGCTGCTGGTCACCCATTCGAACACGGTGCGGTTGTAGTAGTCGAGGCCGCGCACCAGGCGCTGATTAATGCGGTATTTGATGCCGGCATCGTCGAGCAGCGCACACAGGCCGCTGAAGTGTTCACGTGACTCCTCGTCGAGGAATTCACCCAGCGTCGGCGCGTCGTTAAGCAGCGTCTGAATATCCGGATTTTTGCTGTCCAGCACGCGCAGCGGATTGGTATACATGCGGCGTTTGCAATCTTCGTCCAGCACCTCTTTATGCTGTTCGAGGAAGGCCACCAGCGCGCTGCGGTAGTTGGCGCGCGCGTCCAGTGAACCGATGGAGTTCAGCTCCAGCTCAACGTGGTCAGCAATACCCAGCGCTTTCCACCAGCGATGGGTCAGCATGATCAGCTCGGCGTCCACGTCCGGCCCCTGCAGGCCAAACACTTCGACACCCATCTGGTGGAACTGGCGATAGCGCCCCTTCTGCGGACGCTCGTAGCGGAACATCGGACCGATGTACCACAGGCGCTGCTCCTGATTGTACAGCAGACCATGTTCGATACCGGCGCGCACGCAGCCTGCGGTGCCTTCCGGACGCAGCGTCAGGCTCTCGCCGTTGCGGTCTTCAAAGGTATACATCTCTTTTTCAACCACGTCGGTGACTTCACCGATCGCGCGGCTGAACAGTGGGGTTTGCTCGACGATTGGCAGACGGATTTCACTGTAGCCGTAGCTGGCCAGCACCTGCTTCAGGGTGCCCTCAATACGCTGCCAGATGGCGGTATCTGCCGGCAGGTAATCGTTCATCCCGCGAATCGCTTGAATATTCTTCGCCACGTTAGAATCTCTTAATACAAAAAAACCTGTCCGGCATCATACCTTATGAGGATGAAACCGCACAGGTTCAATCACAACTGGCGTGCGCCGGGCGCACACCGTCCTTTATTTTTCCAGCTGCTGCACGTTGATGCGGCGGCTCTCGTCCAGCATGGTGGCTTTTGCACGGATGCGCGCTTCCAGCTGATCGATCATGTCACTGTTGTCGAGGCGATCGCGCTGGCGCACGCCATCTTCGTAGAAACCGCTTTTCTTGTTGCCGCCGGTGACGCCGAGCGTCGAGACCGTGGCTTCGCCGGGACCGTTCACCACGCAGCCAATGATCGAGACGTCCATCGGCGTGATGATGTCTTCCAGCCGCTCTTCCAGCGCGTTCACCGTGCCAATGACGTCAAACTCCTGGCGCGAACAGGTCGGGCAGGCGATGAAGTTGATGCCGCGTGAGCGGATGCGCAGTGATTTCAGGATGTCGTAGCCGACTTTGACCTCTTCAACCGGGTCGGCGGCCAGTGAAATACGCAGCGTATCGCCAATCCCTTCCGCCAGCAGCAGACCAAGGCCGATCGCTGATTTCACCGCTCCCGCACGCGCGCCACCAGCTTCGGTGATGCCAAGGTGCAACGGCTGATCGATGGCTTTTGCCAGCAGACGGTAAGATTCCACCGCCAGGAACACATCGGAGGCTTTGACGCTCACTTTGAACTGGTCAAAGTTGAGGCGATCGAGGTGATCAACATGACGCATCGCAGATTCGAGCAGCGCCTGCGGCGTTGGCTCACCGTATTTTTCCTGCAGATCTTTTTCCAGCGAACCGGCGTTAACGCCGATACGGATCGGAATATTGTGGTCACGGGCGCAATCCACTACCTGGCGAATACGCTCGTTGTTACCGATGTTGCCCGGGTTAATGCGCAGGCAATCGACGCCGTACTCGGCCACTTTCAGAGCGATGCGGTAGTCAAAGTGAATGTCCGCTACCAGCGGCACGTTGACCTGCTGCTTAATCAGTTTGAAGGCTTCCGCCGCATCCATAGTGGGCACGGACACACGCACGATATCCACGCCGACGCGCTCCAGCTGACGGATCTGATTCACCGTGGCTTCGACGTCCGTGGTACGGGTGTTGGTCATTGACTGAACGGCGATAGGCGCGCCATCGCCAACCGGCACCTTGCCGACGTAAATACGTGTAGATTTGCGACGGATAATGGGTGCTTCGTTATGCATATTCTCTCTCCACAATTACCCGGAAAGCGCGCTGCGCGTTATTGCGCACCCAGCGTCAGACGGGCAACCTGGTTATTACGGATAAAACGACTTAAATCAACGGGCTGATTCTGATATTGCACGTCAACCGCACCCGGAGCGCCAATTTTCAGACGATACGGAGCGGTGCCGGACAGGCTGAGTTTACCGCCGCTACGTTGCAATCCGCTGAACAACTTCTTACCGGTCGCATCGGTGACTTCCAGCCAGCAGTCAGCTTTGAAGTTCATCACCACGGCGTTAGGATCGCCTGCGGGCTGGCTGACGGCAGCGGTACCGGTTGGCATTGAGCCTGCCGGCACGCTGTTGGCCGGCGCCGGTGAGGTGGCCGCTGGCGGTGCGTTATCAATCGGCGCCTGGCTCGGAGACACCACCGCGTTGTCGCTGCTGGTTGCCGTGTTGCTGCTGGTCGCTGCTGGCGCACTGCTGGTACTGCCAGCGTTGTCTGGCGTGCTGGCCGCTCCGGCACCGGTGTCAATCGGCGTACCGGCCGCGTTAGTGTCGCTGTCGGTAGTGCTGTCTGTGCTGTTGTCACCCAGCGGAATCGACTGGCTGTTGTCACTGCTGCTGCCGTTCTGGTCAGCCATCGACACCAGATCTGCCTGCGAGGCTTTATGGTTCTGCCACCACCAGGCGCCGGTCAGGCCGACCACCACGAAAATCACCAGCCAGGTGAAGATCATCAACCAGCCGTCACGCTTTTTACGACGCTTACCCAGTGAGAAGCTCTGCATCGGCTCAATTTTCGCCGCACGCACCGGAGCCTGCTTCGCCATCATCGGCAGCAGGTCATCTTCAGGTACATGCACCAGACGCGCATAAGAGCGAATGTAGCCGCGCAGAAAGGTCGAGGCCAAGTCCGCCGGGGATTTATCCTCTTCAATATCACGCACGGTAGAAAGTTTCAGGCACAGGCGCTCAGCGACGTTTTGCTGGGTCAGCCCCATCTGCTCACGGGCCAGACGCAGGCGTTCACCTGTGGAATGTACTGCAGAATTCTCTTGAGTGGCTTCAGTATTCATTAGCTAAATAACGCTGGTACTGTATCGATTGTGGAAAACTTCGCGCCAACCGGTCGCCATAACGTGTAACGTCAGCAGCGTTTCCCTGTTGCGCGGCGAAACGTATCTGTAACCCCAGACTCTCTGCCGTTGCCGGCAAATGCTGATGGTAAACTTCTAAAAGCAGCGGCACTGAAGCCCACTGCTGCTGTTCAAGCCGTCGTTCCACTTCCGTCAGCAGCATACTGCCCTGCTCCGGTGCGGCATCCAGCGCGAGATCGAACTGCTGGCGCGCGGCGCGATCCTCTCCCGCCTGCAGGTAACAATAGCCCGAAAACAGCAGGGCATCCTGAGCGGCGTCGCTGTGCTGCGCTTCAGTTGCCAGCTTAAACTGTTGATGCGCTTCGTCATACTGCCTCAAACCGCAGAGAAACGCACCGTAATTGTTAGCCACATAACCATTCAGCGGCGCTAACTGCTGCGCGCGCTGGTAGTAATGGCGCGTCCGGGCGTTATTCTGCTGTGCCTGCGCGACGCGCGCAAGCGCCAGCGGCACCCGGTAATCGCGCGGCGCGGCCTGCTGCGCGCGCAGCAAATTGCGCTGCGCCGCGGCATAATCCTTCACCGCCAGATAGTGCAATCCCAGCTGCAGCCGGATATCGGCCGCGCCGTGCCGCGCCGGTGCTTCGACACACCCGGTTACAACAAAGCCGGCCAGCAGCGCGGCGGATATTCCTTTATGCATCTCAGTCTCTCCCTGTCAGTTCAGCGCAGAGACTGCCATGCCTGACGCCCGATGCGTAGCAGCGGGCGCGATCTTTCAGAGCGCCTTCACAGAGATGGCTTCACCGGCCATTTTTTTACGCAGCGTACGCTTGGTGCGGTCGATAACATCGCCGGCCAGCTGACCACAGGCGGCATCAATGTCGTCGCCGCGCGTTTTACGCACGATGGTGGTGAAACCGTACTCCATCAGCACTTTGGAGAAACGGTCGATGCGGCTGTTTGAGCTGCGGCCATACGGCGCGCCCGGGAAGGGGTTCCACGGAATCAGGTTGATCTTGCACGGCGTCTCTTTCAGCAGCGCCGCCAGCTCATGCGCGTGTTCGGTGCTGTCGTTGACGTGATCCAGCATCACGTACTCAATCGTCACGCGGCCCTGATTGGCGTTGGATTTGCCAATGTAGCGCTTCACCGCCGCTAGGAAGGCTTCGATGTTGTACTTTTTGTTGATTGGCACGATGTCATCGCGGATGGTGTCATTCGGTGCGTGCAGCGAAATCGCCAGTGCCACGTCGATCATATCGCCGAGCTTATCCAGCGCTGGTACTACGCCCGAGGTCGACAGCGTCACGCGACGTTTGGAGAGGCCGAAACCGAAGTCATCCAGCATGATCTCCATCGCCGGTACCACGTTGGTAAGGTTGAGCAGCGGCTCACCCATGCCCATCATGACCACGTTGGTGATCGGACGCTGGCCGGTCACTTTAGCGGCACCGATAATTTTTGCCGCGCGCCATACCTGACCAATGATTTCAGACACGCGCAGGTTACGGTTAAAGCCCTGCTGCGCGGTCGAACAGAATTTACACTCCAGCGCACAGCCTACCTGCGAGGAGACGCACAGCGTGGCGCGGTCGGCTTCCGGGATATACACGGTTTCCACCAGCTGATCGCCGACGCGAATCGCCCACTTGATGGTGCCATCGCTGGAGCGCATCTCTTCCGCCACTTCCGGCGCACGAATTTCAGCGCGCTGCATCAGCTTGCCACGCAGCACTTTATTGATGTCTGTCATCTGCTCGAAATCATCGCAGCAGTAGTGGTACATCCACTTCATGACCTGATCGGCACGGAACGGTTTTTCGCCCATCTCAACAAAGAATTCGCGCATCTGCTGACGGTTAAGATCCAGCAGGTTAATTTTTTCGTTTTTCGGGGAAACAACCACGGGGGAAGCGGACGACGGCGTCACAATCTGTTCGGACATAATGTTCTCTGGCCTCGTTGTTACACGTTACGGCTCTGGTTAAGAATAGGAAAAAAACAGCGCCCTCGCTGAGCCAGGCTCAACAAGGGCGCATAATTGTACTACATCTGCTGCGTGATGCCAGGGGAACGTCTTAGCCACCGGTTACAAGGTGTAAAGACGCCTGTCCGCATCCGCTACCGCGCACTTAGCGGGTACGTGGGCAGACTTCGTTTTCTGCGAAGAAGTAAGCGATTTCGCGTGCCGCAGATTCTGCAGAGTCAGAACCGTGGGTGGCGTTTTCGGTGAAGCTGTCTGCGTAGTCAGCACGCAGCGTACCGGCCAGCGCGTTGTCCGGGTTAGTTGCACCCATCAGATCGCGGTGACGCTGGATAGCGTTTTCGCCTTCCAGAACAGATACCACAACCGGGCCAGAAGTCATGAACTCAACCAGACCATCAAAGAACGGACGGCCTTTGTGCTCCGCGTAGAAGCCTTCAGCCTGCTCTTTGGTCAGGTGCAGCATTTTCGCACCAACGATTTTGAAGCCAGCGCTTTCGAAACGGTTGTAGATAGCACCAATCACGTTCTTAGCGACGGCGTTTGGTTTGATGATGGAGAAAGTGCGTTCGATTGCCATGATTACCTCTGATTAGCATCCTGAAGAAACCGGGAACCCGCTCCCGGTAAGAAAACGCGCCGATTATAGGGAGATCGGCGCGCCTTGCCTATGAGTGAAGAGAGGAATTATTGAAAATAATTGATTTCTGTCGGGGCAAACACGCAAAAAATATGCCATAGCGCTGCGTTTAGCCGCGCGTGAAAGACACCGAAGCCAGCTGCCCGGCCTCATCCATCACCACCAGCTGATAACGACCGGGCTCGCGCAGCACCAGCGAGGCGCTGCTTTTTCCCGCAGCAAGCTCCACCGGCTGCCCGTTTAAAAACCACCAGCGCTGCGTACCCTGCCCGCCCTGTACCGCCACCGGCAGCAGCAATACGACCTTACCGGGCAGCGGCTGCACGCGCTGGCCATTGATCACGCCGGTCACCAGCAGCGGCGCGCTGTCCCCCTGATTCAGCGGCGGACAGGTCGCATCCACCGGCGGCAGGCGCTGCGCCCGCCGTTCGCCCGGTGGCAGCCACGGCTCAAGCGGCAGCGGCCACATCATGCGTTCCCGGCTTTGCGCATCCGGACAATCCGCCGCCACGCGCAGTCCTTTGCTGTTTTGCCAGAAGCGCTGGCGTAAGCCATTGACGCCCTCCTGACCCGGCGCCAGCAACGTTGGCGGCACGGTCTGATTCAACACCCAGCTATAACGCCGCTGCCGGCAGTTCTCGTCGCCGGCGGGCAATGGCTGGCCGCCGGGCCAGCAGATACTGACGGCGCTGACCGTCGCCGGGCGCGGATCGCCGGGTACGCCGCGCGCCGGCAGGTGTCCCGCCAGCAGGTGATTAACCTGCTGCATCACCGGCACCGCCGACGCGTAACCGAACTGGCCGGCAACCGGCGTGGCATCCGGCCTGCCCACCCAGACGCCAATCAGATAGCGTGGCGTGATACCGACGCTCCAGGCGTCGCGATAGCCGTAGCTGGTGCCGGTTTTCCACGCCAGCGGCACGATATCGGCGACCGCCCCGCTGGCGGCAGGCTGCGCCTCACCGGCGAGAATGCGGCGCACAATCCACGCCGCGCCGGGCGACAGTAACGGGCGCTGCAGCAGCGGCTGCTGCGGCAGCCAGCGCAGCTGCGCAGCATTACCGTGGCGGGCAAAGGCGCTGTAGGCGGCGACAATGTCGTCCAGCCGCGCGCCGGTGCCGCCCAGCACCAGCGACAGATTCGGTTCACCGCCCGCCGGAAAGCGCAGATTCAGGCCGACGTTGCGCAGCCGCGCGGCGACGTTTTTCGATCCAAGCGCCTCCAGCAGCTGCACCGCCGGCAGATTGAGCGAACGCTGCAGCGCTTCGCTGGCGCTGACCGGGCCGTGAAAGCCGCTGTCGAAATTGCCGGGACGATAGTCACCAAAGCGGCGTGGCACATCCTGCAGCAGCGATTCGCCATGAATCAGGCCATCATCCAGCGCCATGCCGTAGACAAACGGCTTGAGCAGCGATCCCGGCGAACGCACGCTGGCAATCATATCCACATGGCCAAAGCGGCTGTCGTCATTGAAAGACACCGAGCCGACGTAGCCGCGCACCTTCATGCTGCTGTGGTCGACAACCAGCAGTGCCAGCGAGGTGCGCGGCGGCAGCCGGGTTTGCAGCGACGCAGCGAGGTTCTCCAGTTCGCGCTGCAGCGACACATCCAGCGTGGAGGTAATTTTGCTTTCGGGCGACAGCGACAGCAGCCGGCGCGCCAGCAGCGGTGCCAGCTGCGGCAGCTGGCGCGGCGGCAGCCATACCGGCTCCTGTTTGATTTCGGCGACGGTCTGCGCCGGCCACACCTGATACTGCGCCAGGCGGTCCAGCACTTTATTGCGGGCAGCTTCAGCGCGCTGCGGCCAGCGGTCCGGGCGCAAACGGCTGGGTGCCTGCGGCAGCACCGCTAGCAGCGCCGCCTCGCCGCGGGTAAGCTGCGACGCCGGTTTGCCCAGCCACATCCAGCTGGCAGCGCCGACGCCCTCAACCGTGCCACCAAACGGGGCGCGGTTGAGATACAGCGTGAGGATCTCGCGCTTTGACAGATGCCACTCCAGCTGCAGCGCGCGCCACGCCTGCACCACTTTGCCACGCAGGGTACGCGGCTGCGGATCAATCAGCCGCGCCACCTGCATAGTCAGCGTGCTGCCGCCGGAGACAATGTCGTGCTGCAGCAGGTTTTGCCCGACGGCGCGCACTATCGCCAGCGGATTAATGCCGGGATGGTGCCAGAACCAGCGGTCTTCGTAGGTCAGCAGCGCCTCGATATAGGCCGGTGACACCTCATCCAGCGTCACCGGATAGCGCCACACACCCTGTCGATCGGCAAAGCGCCACAGCGGCGTGCCATCTTCCGCTACCACCACCCGCGCCGGCTGTAACTGGCGCAGCGGCAGCGGATCGAGCCGGTCCAGCAGCCATACTGCGCCCACCAGCAGCAGTAACAGCAGCGCCAGCCCGCACAGGCGTCGGTGGCGCTGCGTCACGGGCGCTTAACGCACATGAAGTTTTTCCGGCGTGGTGCCGATGGCGCGCCACGCGGGCACATACATCGACTCCACCTGCGGTGGCGGCAGACGATAACTGCCCGGCGTCACCGCGCGCGCCAGATACAGCAGCGTGCCGGGCGTGTAGCCATCCAGCGCCAGCGCGGCGACAAAGCGGTCGTCGCGGAACTCAAGATGTTTAATGTTTGCCTGCTGCATGTCCATCATGCTCTCTTTCAGCGCATCGGCACTGTCGCCCAGGCTGGCGCTGCTGTCGCTCAGGTTTTGATTTTCCAGCTCCAGTCCGGCCGGCAGCAGATCCACCACCAGCGCATCGCTGACGCGCTGACTGGCGCCCACCTTCAGCCGCACCACCAGCAGCTCGCCGCTCTTAAGGTTATTGAGATCGGCCGGTTTACCGTCCAGCGTGAAGTATTCGCGACTGATGCTGAGCACGTTGCTGACCGGTGACGGCGCGGTACGCGGATAGCCCACCACATTGAGCGTACCGTACAGCGGCGACGGTGTGTCGCTGGTCACCGTCAGGCCCTGCTGCAACTGCTGCGCGCTCAGCCCGAGACTCAGCGGCCGATCGCTGCGCAGCGGCTGGTCCTGCAGCGTGGCCTGCCAGGCTTCACCCGGATGCTGCTGCAGCGTCCGCGCGGCGAGGAACAGCGCATTGTTCTCCTGAGTGGAGAACCAGCGCTGCCCGTGCAGCGTTTGCGCCAGTTCAATCAGCAATGGCCCCTGCTGCGCCGGCAGCAGCTGATTTTCCCTCAGCAGCGCCAGCGTCAGCGCGCGGTCACGCAGCGGGCTGCCGTAATCGCCCAGCCACATGTCAGGCTGGCGTTGCAGCGCGATGCCCTGCATCAGCGCCAGCTGCGCGCGCTGCGTATCGCCCGTCTGCTGTAGCGCCACGCCAAGCTGCACCAGCGCCAGTCCGGACTTCGCCTGGGCGCGTTGGTCATACAGCGCCCGCAGCGCGCCGAGCGGCGCCTGCTGCTGACGCGCCAGTACCAGCCCCGCATAGGCCTGCACGCTAAAACGCAGCGCATCGGCATCGCTACTCCAGCTGGTTTCGATTTGCGCCGGATCCTGCAAATAACGCAGCAGGCGCTGGTCGGCGCGATTAATCACGCCCTCCGGCACGCTGTAGCCTGCTTCGCTGGCGCGCAGCAGGAAGTCAGTGACGTAAGCGGTGAGCCAGAACTCCTCGCTGCTCTCTTTGCTCCACAGGCCAAAGCTGCCGTTACCGCGCTGCATGCCGGCCAGGCGCGCAATGCCGGTGTCAATTGCCGCGCGGCGCGCCTCATCGCTGCTGGTTTTGATGCCCATCGCGCTGAGCTGGGCGTGATTAGTGAAGAGTGAAGGCCAGATACCGCTGGCGGTCTGCTCCAGACAGCCATAGGGATAAGCGTATAGCTGGCTGATGTAGCTGGCGATATTCAGCGGCGGCTGAGAACTCAGCGACAGCTGGCCGCTCAGCGTGCCAGCCTGCAGGCCGTTGAAAGCGCTTGCCATCACCTGCCAGCGCTGCCCGCTGTTCATTACGTTATCGAAACTCAGGGTTTGCGCCGGATAAGCCGGACGCACGCCAATCTTCCAGCGGCGCACGCTCGGTGCCAGCGTCTCGTTCGGCAGGCTCAGCCCCGAAACGGTCACCTGCACGTCGCCCTCACCAAAACCGTCCTGCGCTTTAACCGGAATCGCCAGCGTGGTTCGCGCCCCCTTCGCCAGCTGCACCCTGGCCGGGATTTGGCCGTTGAGTGCAATCAAGCCGCTGGTGTTAACCGTGACGTTCAACGTTTGTGGTTGATCGGTGAGGTTGGTCAAATCCAGCGCCAGTGTTGATTGATCGCCGCTGGCAAGAAAGCGCGGCGTCGCCAGTTCGCTTACCAGCGGTGCGGCGACCACCATTTTACGATCCGCCGCGCCGAAACTGTCTTCGCTCCACACCTGCGCCATCAGCCGCAGCTCGCCGTTGAAGGCCGGTACCGGCAGTTCCAGCGTGCCCTCGCCGCTGGCATCCAGCGTCACCGGTTGCAGCTGCTGCGTCACAATCTGCGCCTCGGTGACCGGCTTTTTACCGCCGCGCGACAGCGCATCGGCATCATCCCCGTCACCGCCAAAACGCAGCGCCGCCAGTTTGCCACCGCCCTCAATCAATTGCCCGAACACGTCATACTGATCGGCGTTGTAGCGCTTGCGGCCAAAGAAGCCGTTCCACGGATCGGGGGTGGCATAGTCGGTAATGCTCAGCACGCCGCTGTCCACCGCCGACAGCAATACCTGCACCTGCTGCGGCAGCGCACCGCCCTCGCGGCGGGCTTTAACCTTCACTTTCACGGTTTGTTCCGGCCGAATCCTGTCCGGTGCCTCAAGTGCCAGCGTCAGGCGGCGCGCGGCGGTTGCCATCGGCAGATGCAACAAGCCGACCGCGCGTTTTGGCGTGGTGCCGTTCGCTTTGTCGCCGTCGCGCACCACAATCGCGCTGAGATACAGATCGTGGCGTTTCCACTCCGCACTGACTGGCACATTAATGGTTGCGCCGCCCGCCGGCACATCCAGCGGTTGCCACCACAAGGTGCCGCTGCTCGACTCCACCAGCAGATAGCCTTTGCCGGCCGCCGGGGATTCCACCGTGACACGCGCGGTGTCGCCGGGTTGATAGGCGGCTTTGTCGATCTTCAGTTTGACCTGATCCGGACGCAGCGCGCCGGTGCCGTTGGTGTTGTCCTGCCACCAGTAACCTGCCTGGAAACGCACGCTGCTGACGATGTTGTCACCGGCATGCACTTCAAGACGATAGGTGCCCCACTCCACCGGGAAGCTGACTTTCTGGGTGCCGCCCGCCGCAATGCTGATGCGCTGCTGCTCTTCCTGCAAATCTTTTTCATCGTAACGTGACTGCCAGCCTTCGCTGTCGGAGAAGCTCCAGAAGTAGTCGCGACGTTCGTGGATCAAACGCACATCAAGATCCTGCGCCGCCAGCTTTTCGCCCTGCGCATTGGCGTACACCACGTCAAATTCGGCGAGGCTGTTTTCCGGCACGGTTGGCTCATCGTTATAACGATCGGTGCGATAGTCGTACACTGATTCGCTGTTAAACAACGGACGAATGCCCGGCAGCGCGGCCGCAGGCCAGATCGCTTGCGTGGCACGCCGCGTTACCGGACGACCGCCGGTCTCCAGCAGGCTGGCCTGCAAAATCAGGTTGAGCGGAGAGTGGCTCTCCGCCCAGCTGCTTTCAACCTTAAGCTGCAGCCTGCCGCTGTCGTCCAGCTTTTCATCCACATCATCAAGGCTACGTTTCAGTTCCTCAGTGATGTCGCCAAACTGATAACCTGGCAACGCAGCGACCGCTTCACGCGCCGGGCGCAGGAACAGCTGGCCTTGCAGTTCGTTGCCTGTCGCTGGCGCGCCATACAAATAGCGACCTTCGACAGCAAAGGTGACGTCGGCATCTGGCGACAGAGGCTGAGTGTTGCTTTTAAGCGACAGCGCCATCCGTTCGGGCAGGAAATCTTCTACATTGAACGGCCAGCTGCGCGGCTGGTTGTCGCCGCTGTTAATACGCAGCGTCCATTTACCGGTCATCGCCGAGGCCGGTAAGGCAAAACGTTGTTGATAAACGCCGTTCTCTGGCTGCCAGACGAAGGTTTGTGCCACTTCACCATTCGGCTGCACCACTTCAGCTTTCACCGGCTGCGGCGGCAGTGGTTTGCCATCGGCATCGCGCAGCAGCGCATTAACGATGACCGTTTCGCCAGGACGATAGAGATCGCGCGGGCCAAAAATGAAGAACTGTTTGTCGTAGCCTTGCGGACCATCAATTGGGAATTCGGCCAGATCCAGCGCCGGGCGATTAAGGTCGATGAGCGAAGTCTGGCCTTTACTGGTCGCCAGCAGCAGCTTGCCTTTGGCGTTAGCCGCTAAACGCAGATGCCCCTCGCTGTCGCTGCTGCCGCTCGCCAGCTGTTGGCCTTTTTCATCCAGTAGCTGAATGGTGACATCTTCTAACGGCGCACCGCTGGCAAGACTTTGGCTAAAGAGTTCGAGCTGGCCCGGGAAGCGATGCAGCGACAAACCAATGTCGCTCAGGGTGAACAGTGTCGCCGGTTGCGTGTAGTTGTAGGTGCCGGCCTGTTTCATCACCGCCAGATAGACACCCGGCTGTTTCAGCGCCGCGACGTCGCCGAGCGGCAGCTGCATTTTTTCCCGCGTATTGCGTGCCGGGTTGAGATCGAAGCGGCCGCTGTAAACCAGATCGGCGTTTTTCAGCAGATCGCGCGATTCCCAGTACGACAAATTGTTGCCGTAATTCCACTGGGCGAGAAAATCCGCCAGCGAGGCATTTTTCACCCGGAAGAAATCAACATCGATCTGGTTAACGTTGAGCGCCAGCACCGGCAGTCCCTGCGCCAGGCGCAGCGGCAGCAGCGAGCCACGACTGGCGAAACCGACCATCGGCTGGATGTCGCGCGTGGTGAGTGTCTGGCTGAATGGGCTGGCTAAGGCACTGCCATCCGCGGCCTTCAGGCCGGCATTGACCGTGACGGTGAGCTTGCGCGCCGGCTGCGGATGGCGGAAGCGCAGCACTTTGCCGTTCTGCGCCAGCTCCCAGCCTCCGTCGACCTTGCCGCTGCTGTCATCGGTGAGGCTGATCCAGTGGTTGAAATCCTGCTGACCGTCGAGCGCGCGGTTGAAGGTCAGTACCAGCGCCGCCGCGCCGTCCAGCTGCAGCTCGGAAAGGTCGATCACCGCGAGAGCGTGTGTCGCGGCCTGCGGCGCAGGCGTATCAGCCGCCTGCAGCGACGGCTGCGCGCCGCCCAGTAATGCGCCGCCGATCAGCACGCTGAACAGCAGTCGTTTTACACATCTTGCCATGGTAATTCCCTCACCAGCCCCAAAAGGTTAAACGTGTTGTGCTGCGCAATTTCACATCAAGCCGCCAACTTTAGCAATGTTACCCTTGAGATAGCCTTCACATTCCCGGACACTGGGCCTTTGCCGCTGATGGAGAAGAGGTTGCTATGACAGCCATGTTTGTGTCCGCTGATTGGTTGAATGAACATTACCACGAAGAGCGTTTGCAGGTGCTGGATGCCCGCATGCTGCCGCCAGGTCAGGAAGCGGTGCGCGATATCACGGCGGAGTATCTGGCCGGGCATCTGCCGGATGCGCCTTTTTTCAACATCGAAGCGCTGTCCGATCACACCAGCCCGTATCCGCATATGATGCCGCGCGCAGAGACCTTTGCCGTGGCGATGCGCGAGCTGGGCATCAGCCAGGATAAACATCTGGTGGTGTACGACGAAGGCAATCTGTTCTCCGCGCCGCGCGCCTGGTGGATGCTGCGCGCCTTTGGCTGTGAACAGGTGTCGATTCTGGCGGGCGGCCTGCAGGGCTGGAAAGCCGCTGGCTTCAGCCTGGCTACCGGTCCGGTGAATCTGCCTGAAGGCGAGTTTGACGCGCAGTACGACAGCAGCCAGGTGAAGCGCCTGACCGATGTGCTGCTGATCAGCCACGAGGGCGGCGCGCAGATTGTCGATGCGCGCGCGGCCAACCGTTTCAATGCCGAAGTGGATGAGCCGCGTCCCGGCCTGCTGCGCGGCCATATCCCGCACAGCCTGAATATGCCGTGGAACGATCTGGTGGCCAACGGTGAGCTGAAACCGGCCGCCGAGCTGCGCGATCTGTTTGCAAAGGCAGGCATTAAGCTGGATCAGCCGATTGTCGCCAGCTGCGGCTCCGGTGTGACGGCGGTGGTGGTGATTCTGGCGCTGACCGCGCTGGGCGTGCGTGATGTGACGCTGTACGACGGTTCGTGGGGAGAATGGGGCAGCCGCGACGATTTACCGATTGAGAAATAAGTGTCGGATGTGGTGCGTATAACCGGTCGCCGTAAACGGCGACCCTACACGTAGGGTGCGCATTTATGCGCACCTGGGTGAAATCGGTGCGATTTATCGGCGCACTGATGCGCACCGGCACTAAATAATCCGCTGGCTGCCTTTGAAATCGCGCAGGAAACTGCCCCAGCGGCGCTCATAAAACGGCGTAATGTGCGCGGTGAAGAAATGGCTGACACCCTGTTCGTTGCTGACCACTTCACAGATATCAATTGGCGCGTCATCGGGCAGCGTATCGGTCGCCACGCTGCCGGCCGCCTGAATAATCGCATCAATATCGCTGTCGGCTTCAATCCCAATCAACAGATTCGCCTGTTCATCGGCACGCTCACGAATGCTGGCAACGTAGGCGCGACGCACCTGTTTGTATTTCGCAAACAGCTGGGTCAGCGAATCGATCATCTGCGCCGGCGGCTCGGCCACTTCGGACAGCAGCAATGCATGACCGCCCTCCAGCACCGTTTGCTGGCTCAGCGCACTGCCCTCTTCGCCCAGCAGATGCGCGATCTCGCCGGGTGAAAACTCTTTGCCGGCCGGCAGTTTCGGATTGAGGAACAGCGTTTCGCCCAGCGTCATTTCAAACAGCGTGCGCGTCGGTAAACGCAGGTACGGCTGCTCACCCTGGATGGCTTCGCTCATCGCTGCTTCTGAGGTAAAGAAAGGGATCACGCTGCCGCCACCCTCTTTCTCCCAGTGCTGTAATTCTACCGGCGAGGTGGCATCAAACTGCTCCGCGGGACTTTCGCCCGGCACCCAGACATCGGCCTCCAGCAATAGCTGAAAAAATTCCGGACGGTGCGCAGGCTCGGTGGCCGCCAGCTTCAGCACCTCTTCAAGACGGTTACTCATAAGGGATAGGCTTCCAAAAAAGACGGCAGGTTGCAGCCTGCCGTTGTCGGGATTATTTCAGTAACAGATTGGCAATGGTACGCACGCCAAGGCCTGTCGCACCGGCAGACCACTGATCCACCGCGCTTTTGCGATAGGTCGCGGAGCAGTCAATGTGCAGCCAGCCCTGCTGATAGTTGCTGACGAACCATGAGAGGAACGCCGCCGCGCTGCTGGCGCCCGCTGCATGTGCCGCGCTGGCGATGTTATTCAGATCGGCAAAGTTGGACGGCAGATGGTTGCGGTGGAATTCGGCCAGCGGCAGACGCCAGAAAGCTTCATTCTCGCTGGTGGCGCTGCCCAGCAGCGACTCCGCCAGCACGTCGTCAAAGGTAAACAGCGCATGGTAATCGTTGCCCAGCGCGGTTTTCGCGGCACCGGTCAGCGTGGCCGCATCAATCAGCAGCTGCGGACGCTGTTCGCTGGCGTCGATCAGTCCATCGGCCAGTACCAGACGCCCTTCGGCGTCGGTGTTCATCACTTCAACGGATTTCCCGTTGCGATAGCGGATGATGTCGCCAAGGCGGAACGCGTTGCCGCTTACCATGTTATCGGCGCAGCACAGGAACAGCTTCACGCGTTTATCCAGGCCGCGCGCAATCGCCAGCGCCAGCGCACCGGTTACCGTTGCCGCGCCGCCCATATCGGATTTCATCGAATCCATAAACGCGCTCTGCTTCAGGCTGTAACCGCCGGTATCAAAGGTGATGCCTTTGCCCACCAGGCAGGCGTACACCGGTGTGCTGTCGTCGCCGCCGGGGTTGAAGTCCAGCGTCAGCAGCACTGGCGGACGCGTCGAGCCGCGGCCTACGGTATGAATTCCGGCATAGCCCTGCTCACGCAGATCCTCACCTTTGATGATGCGATAGCTCACCGCGTCACCGCCTACTTCGCTGATCAGATCGATGGCGCTGTGCGCCAGCTGCTCCGGGCTCAGATCTTCCGCAGGCAGGTTGATGGTGTCGCGCACCCAGTCAACGATCTTCAGGCGACGATCGAATTCGGCCTGATCGGCCTCACTCAGCGTCGGCCATTCGACCTGACGCTGGCCTTTCGGGCTGCGGAAACCCTGCCAGAACGCCCAGCATTTCTCCAGATCCCAGCCTTCGCCGCTCAGCGCGACGTGGCGGATGCCCTGACCGTCCAGCTTGCGTCCGGCACGTTGAATGCTCATCAGCGCATCGGCACCGGTCAGGTGAACGGTCATGCCACTTTCATTGCTGCTCAGCAAGGCTTTCTCGCCCCAGCGCGCGTCGGCGGCCTGGGAGCTGAGCGTAATCGTCATGGGTTGTGTTGTCATCGCGTGGCTCCGTTTGCGTTTGTTATCCCTGCGCACTGACCGGCGCAGGGCGAAAATTTAGCGGGAAGTGGCCGGCGTCAGCGCCCGTAAGCGCGTTACCGCCTTATGTACCACCCCGATGGCATAATCGATTTCTTCCTGCGTGGTAAAGCGACCCAGCGAAAAGCGCAGCGAGCTGTAAGCCAGCTGCTGATCCACGCCCATGGCGCGCAGAACGTAGGAAGGTTCAAGGCTGGCAGAAGTACAGGCGGATCCCGACGACAGCGCCAGATCTTTCAGCGCCATGATCAGCGATTCGCCATCGACGTGGGCAAAACTGATATTGAGGATATTCGGCGCGCCCTGTTCGAGTGAACCGTTGAGCTGTACGTCGCTTAGCGTGCTGATGCCCTGCCACAGACGATGGCGCAGCGTAGCCAGGCGCGCGCTCTCGTCCGCCATCTCTTCGCGCGCGATGCGATAGGCTTCGCCCATGCCGACAATCTGGTGCACCGGTAAGGTCCCCGAACGCATGCCGCGCTCGTGACCACCGCCGTGCATCTGCGCGTCGATCTGCAGTTTTGGTTTACGCCGCACCCACAGCGCGCCGATGCCTTTCGGCCCGTACAGTTTGTGCGCTGAGAACGACATCAAATCCACCGGCAGCGCGCTGACGTCGAGCGGCAGTTTGCCCACGCTTTGCGTGGCGTCCACGTGGAACAGGATGTCGCGCGCGTGACACAGCGCGCCCAGCGCGGCGATGTCCTGAATCACGCCGGTTTCGTTATTGACGTGCATCAGCGACACCAGCACGGTGTCGTCGCGCAGTGCCGCTTCCAGCATCGCAGGCGTGACGATGCCGTCCGCGCCGGGCTGCAGAAAGGTGACGTCAAAGCCTTCGCGCGCCAGCTGAGCACAGCTGTCGAGCACCGCTTTGTGTTCGGTCTGACTGGTGATGATGTGTTTACCGCGCGCCTGATGCTGCTGCGCTGCGCCCTTGAGCGCCAGGTTATCGGCTTCGGTGGCACCGGAGGTAAACACGATTTCGCGTGGATCGGCGTTGATCAGTTCGGCAACCTGGTTGCGCGCCACGTCAACGGCCTCTTCAGCCTGCCAGCCAAAACGGTGGGAACGGGAAGCGGGGTTACCGAAGGTGCCATCCAAAGTGAGGAACTGCATCATTTTGCTGGCGACACGCGGATCCGCAGGCGTTGTCGCTGCGTAATCCAGGTAGATCGGTAATTTCATTGCGCTAAAACTCCGTATAAAAAATCATACGTCTTTATAGCACGATTCAGCCTCTCCTGGGTTAACAGCAGAGGCTGAACGGGAGAGGATCAGGCGCGCAGATTGACGTTGATGGTTTCCTGCACGCGATGCTGCTGGAAGCGACGGTTATCAACGCTGTTCTGGCGATCGGCCACGTCGAGGATCTCCTGGTTATTCACCAGTTCCGCCAGCGTGATGTTGTTGAGGAAGTCGCTGATGCGCTCGCTCAGGTCGCGCCACAGAACGTGGGTCAGGCAGCGCTCGCCGCCCTGGCAACCCTCTTTACCCTGGCATTTGGTGGCGTCAACGGATTCGTCCACCGCGGTAATCACCGCACCAACTGCAATCGCGCCGGCGTCTTTGCCTAACAGATAACCGCCACCCGGACCCCGCACGCTGGCCACCAGACCATGCTTACGCAGACGCGAGAATAACTGCTCCAGATAGGAGAGCGAAATGCCCTGACGCTCTGAAATATCGGCCAGCGGTACCGGGCCCTCGTGCGAGTGCAGGGCAACGTCCAGCATAGCGGTTACGGCATAACGTCCTTTGGATGTCAGTCTCATAGCATACAACCTCGTAAGCGTCCGCCAGCGAGTCGGCGGGTTATCTGAAGAATGGAGGCCAGTCTGACATTCCCGAGTATTTTGGTCAACTATTTAACCGAGTATTTCGCTCAACTATTTAACCTGGTGTTTTACTCAACTATTACCCTTGTCGTTTTTGGGTTTTTCAAACGACGACAGCATGCCGCGCAGAATGTTGAGTTCGTCGCGCTCCGGACGCGCACGGGTATAGAGGCGACGCAGTTTGCTCATCACCTGGCTCGGTGTGCCCTGGCGGATAAAACCGCTGTTCAGCATCATCTGTTCGATGTGCTGATAGAAGCGCTCCAGATCGTCAACCAGCGGATACGGCGAGGCTTCGTACTGGGGCTGCGGACTGGCTTTCTCCTGCGCGTCCAGCCACGCCATGCGCACTTCATAGGCGATAATCTGCACCGCCATCGCCAGGTTGAGCGAGCTGTACTCCGGGTTGGCCTGAATGGCGACATGATAGTGGCACTTCTGCAGCTCTTCGTTGGTCAGGCCCACGCGCTCGCGGCCAAACACCAGCGCCACCGGCGCCTGCTGGCCCTCTTCCACGCTTTTGATGCCGCATTCACGCGAGTCAAGCATCGGCCACGGCAGCGAGCGCGAGCGTGCGCTGGTGCCCACCACCAGGCTACAGCCGGCAATCGCCTCATCCAGCGTATCGACGATCTTCGCCTCACCGATCACATCGCTGGCACCGGCAGCCAGTGAAATGGCCTGCGAGTCCGGTTTCACCAGCGGATTGACCAGATACAGGTTGCTTAAGCCCATGGTTTTCATGGCGCGGGCAACGGAACCCATGTTGCCGGTGTGCGAGGTTTCTACCAGTACGATTCGGATATTTTGCAGCATAATAGATAGCGATAAGGAAATGATGGCGCGCATCCTAACATAAAAGCAGGACATTTGCTGAACACCCTGATATACTCCGCGCCGTTTTCACCCCGTTCTTTAACATCCAGTGAGAGATACCGATGCATCCGATGCTCAACATCGCCGTGCGCGCAGCGCGCAAGGCCGGAAATTTGATTGCCAAGAATTATGAAACCCCGGACGCCGTCGAAGCCAGCCAGAAAGGCAGCAACGACTTCGTTACCAATGTTGACCGCGACGCAGAACGTCTGATTGTCGAAGTGATTCGCAAGTCCTACCCGCAACACACCATCATCACCGAAGAAAGCGGTGAGCTGGCGGGCGACGATCAGGATGTTCAATGGGTAATCGATCCCCTGGATGGCACCACCAACTTCATCAAACGTCTGCCCCACTTTGCTGTTTCTATCGCCGTGCGCATCAAAGGCCGCACCGAAGTGGCGGTGGTTTACGATCCAATGCGTAACGAACTATTCACCGCGGTACGCGGTCAGGGTGCGCAGCTTAACGGCTATCGCCTGCGCGGCAGCACGGCGCGTGACCTCGACGGCACCATTCTGGCTACCGGCTTCCCGTTCAAGCTGAAGCAGCACGCTACGCCGTTCATCAACATCGTGGCAAAACTGTTTACCCAGTGCGCTGATTTCCGCCGTACTGGCTCTGCTGCGCTGGATTTGGCCTATGTGGCCGCAGGTCGCGTTGACGGTTTCTTTGAGATTGGCCTGAAGCCATGGGATTTCGCTGCCGGTGAACTGCTGGTGCGTGAAGCGGGCGGTCTGGTGACCGATTTCACCGGTAACCACGGCTATATGCTGTCTGGCAACCTGGTGGCCGGTAACCCGCGTGTGGTGAAGGCGATGCTGGCCAGCATGCGCGAAGAACTGAGCGAAGCGCTGAAGCGCTAAGCAAAAAAAGGCGGCTAAATCAGCCGCCTTTTTTATTACTGACTTTGTTACCGACGCTCGTGGGTTAACACGGTGCGCGGCTGGGTACGCCGACCGACACCGCCGAGGACCGCCGCCAGCACCGCCTCGATCAGCATCATGAAGAAGGCAAACCAGCTGGCTTTCGCCGTTGCCGCCGCGGCTTTCTCTGCGGCTTCCCGCGCTTTCTGCTCCGCTTCCTGCTTCAGCTGCTGATATTTCTGCATCGCCTGTTGATAGCTTTGCTCAGTCTGATTAACGATCTGTTCCGCTTCCTGATCGCTTTTTCCGGTCCGCGCTTTAATAATGTTTTTCAGCGCATCGCGGTCTGCAGCCTGCAGCGTATCGGCATGACGACTCAGTACACCACGGATCCAATTGGCAATATCATTGTCGGCATTCTGTGGATTCTGTGCCGTCTGTTTCGCCTGGTTTTGCGCATTATTCGCTTCGCTATTTACATCCTGCTGTAAATTTTCCGGCTGCAGTTCCGGTTTGCCGGTTTGACGCAGCGTGGTTTGCAATTCATTTTGCAAATCATCCAGGTTGATATTATTTTCCTGCAGCTTCTCTTTCGCCATATTTGTCACCGATGGCGCTACCGCAGAAATACCGTTCCCCAGGGCATTAAAACCGGAGCCTAAAATATTAAAGGCGCCGCCGATAATACCGCTGGCAAGTGAAATCGCCAGCCACAGCGTAATCAGGGTACTGACACCAAACATCAGCAGACCGTGCAGCGCACCTTCGCGCTGAGCCAGCCGTCCGGCAACGTAGCTACCGACCGCCAGCGCAATCAGCATGCTGGCCCCGGTCCAAATCAGCGCCCCTGTCCCCAGGTGTTCCAGCGGATTTTGTTCCTGCTGGGGATCGATGGTCGTGGCACCGATTGCGGTTCCAAGCAGCCCCAGTAAAATATGAATGATTAATGCCGCAATCACCCCTGCAAATACGGCACTCCAGGAAATGCGTTTCAACGGTAAACCGCCGTGCGTTTCCACCACCGTTTCCGTGCTGCCATTATTAGTCCAGGTTTCAGGCATATTTATTTCCTCACAAACATTGACGATAAAGAGTAACGCATATAAGAGCACACCCTGTCCTTTTTGATATTATCTAGCGTAGACAGAGAAAACTCTTTTCACCAGATCGTCGGGCAAGAGAAATTAAACTCTGCGTCGCGGGCAAAAAAAAACGCAGCATATTCAGGGAACATGCTGCGCTTATTTTTTAAAGCGTATTAAT
This sequence comes from Pantoea sp. SGAir0184, assembly GCF_043544755.1. Classification (NCBI taxonomy): domain Bacteria; kingdom Pseudomonadati; phylum Pseudomonadota; class Gammaproteobacteria; order Enterobacterales; family Erwiniaceae; genus Pantoea; species Pantoea sp. SGAir0184. Next base: position 1,156,453 of record NZ_CP028050.1, on the reverse strand, counting down.
TAAAAAGGACGCAGACCGCCACCGAAGCCGGGCGTAGCACTGTGCCATAAAATAAAGCCGGCCAGCAGCAACAGCAGGCTGCCAGCCAGCATCACGGCCGGCAATAACCACTGCGCAGTCCCTCTGCTGCTGACCCTGCCGAGGCGCACCGCCAGCACGCGCGAGCGCTGCACCAGCAAACCCAGCAGCGACACGGTGAGCGCGGTGCCCAGCGCCATGGTCAGCGCCGAGGCCACGCCCCAGCCATATACGCCAATCACTTTGGCAAACAACAGCATCATAATGGCACCGGAACAGGGCCGCAGCCCCATCGACAGCACCACCAGCGCCTGGGTTTTGCCACTTACCGCACCGGCCAGCTGTTGCGCGCTCGGCAGGTGGGCATGACCGCAGCCGCAGTCAGCATGGTGCTGATGATGCGGCCGTACCGCGCGAATCTGGAGCCCGGTCGCCGGACGGAGCGCGCGGCGTAACCCCTGCAGCGCGCGCCAGCCCACCCAGACGCCGAGCGCTATCACCAGCGAATAGCTGCCTTTCTCCAGCCAGTAACTGGTGAGATGCAGCTGGCGCGAGGAGGTTTGCAGCACCACCAGCATCAGCGTCACCAGAGCAATCGCCACCGTGCCCTGCAACAGCGCCGCCAGCAGCGTCAGCTTCATGCTGGTTTTCAGCTGCGCCGGATGGGTAGCGAGAAAGGTGCTAATCACCACTTTGCCGTGGCCCGGCCCCAGCGCATGCAGCACGCCATAGGCCAGGCTAAACAGCATCAGCGTGACACCGGCCTGCTGCGGCTGCTGCGCCACCTGTTGCAGGAGCTGCGTCATCTCACGGTGCAGAACCTTCTGCCACAGTACGCTTTGCAGCAGAATCTGCGGCCAGTGCAGCCACAGCAACGCGCCCGCGATAATCAGCAGCGCAGCCAGCAGCCACAGCGGCCACCAGCGACGGGAAGCGTTAGGCAGTGAAATTAACGACATGTCAGGGTTACCGTCTGGGCAAACTGCTGGCCGAGATCCATATCCTCGGGCGGTGCGTCAGCTTTATCCAGCGACAGCGCGTACTGTTTTAGCGAGTCATCCGGTTTGGGCGTGTGTAAGTCAAACTGGCAATGGGCTTTCACGGTCTCATCCATGGTGATGGCTTGCGGATTGTCATAATACATATCAACAAAGTAACTGGGATCGAAGGTCTGGATGCGGTACTGCCTGGCGCTTAACGACTGCGGTTCGCCGAACGGCACAATGAACTCCAGCACTGCTTTGTTGCCCTTGCGCGACAGCTGATACTCCTGCGGTAGGTTGAGAAATTTCACCCGATTTTTATCCTGCCACACTTCGGTAAAATAGTGCTGGCCCAGCACATTGGCCATTACCTGCGCCGCCAGCTTTTTCCACACCACCTCGCCGGGTTTGGCGTTGCCGGCATCGTACAGCAGATCGGCGGAGGTGATCTCGTCCATGGTCCATACCATCTTCATCGCGCTGAGATGATCGTCCTTACCGATCAGTTCGGTCTGCATATCAATAAAGCTGTGTGGATGCGCCCACACGGCGCCGCTGAACAACAGCGTAAAGCTAACGAGCGCAATTTTCATATGTTATAAAGTAACAAATTTTAAAGTCAGAAGGATACCGGGCCAGAAAAAACTGTGACCCGCCCTGAAGCTCTGAACAAAAGTCATGACAAAGGCCAGGGTCAGCGCGTGGAGTTGGCTATTCTTAGCTGAAAAATGACCTGCGGATAACACGATTGATGAGTTCAGCGCATTCTACTGCTCCCCTCTTCAGCCGCGCCCAGCGTCGTTGCCATCTGCTGTTGCTGCTGTTTCTGCCTGCTCCCGCGTTAACGCTTGAAAAGCTCTGCCAGTTGAATGGCGTGGACCCTGTTGTCGCCCGACAGGATATCGCGGATGTCGGAGATGAGATACAGCGCTTTCACCAGCTGGAATTACACCAGATGGTGGATGGCAGCTTTCGCATTCATGGCACGGAACTGGACCGGCGTCTGTGCCTGCTGCACTGGCTGCGCCGCGCGCTGCGCCTGTCGCAGGATTTCGTCTGCACGCATTTTGCGCCGGCACTGCGCCAGCGGCTGAAGGTGCTGAAAATTGAGAAAGCGCTGTGGGATGAAACCAATTTGCAGGCGCTGATCCAGCATTGCAGCCTGCGGCTGGCGCGCGATTTCACGCCTCGCGACCGGCTGTTTCTGCAAATCTTCATGAAATATGCGCTGTGTCAGCGTCAGACGGCGCTGTTCAGCGAGCGCCAGCGCGCCTGGCTGGCGGCGAAGATTGAACGCAGCGCAGCGGATGACGTGATCCATCACTGGCAAAAACGTTGCCATCTGGCACCGGACGTCAGCGAAACCGATTTCTGGACGCTGCTGTTCAGCCTGATTCACGCGCCAGACGGCAGCCAGCTGGCGGACAGTCAGGCACACAAGCTGATGGCTGCGGTGGAAGCGCTGATTGCCCGCTTTGAGCAACTGGCGCAGACGCGCATCAAAAATCAGCAGCAGCTTAAGCTGCAGCTCTATACTCACCTGGCGCAGGCGCTGGATCGTAGCCACTTTGCCATCGGCATTGATAACAGCGTGGCGCTGGACGTAGCGCGTCTCTATCCGCGCCTGCTGCGCACCACGGCGCGCGCGCTGCAGCACTTCAGCAGCGATTTCGGCACGCAGTTTAGCGCAGAAGAAGTGAGCCTGGTGGCGGTGCAGTTTGGTGGCTGGCTGATGCAGGAGAGCGCGCTACAGGAGAAACAGGTGCTGTTACTGACCGGCGCTGACGCGGCGCTGGAACAGCTGCTGGAGCAGCAGCTGCGGGAAATGATGCTGCTGCCAATCAATATTACCTATCAGGATATGCTGCACTTTCAGCGTGAAGGCGCACCGCGCGATGTGGCACTGGTGGTGACGCCCTACGCCACCGCCCTGCCGCTCTACTCGCCGCCGCTGATCCACGCTGAGCTGCCACTGAGCGATCACCAGCAGCAGCGCATTCGTCAGCTGCTGGAGTCTTAAGCCGCGCGTGGCCGCAGGAACAGCGCCGGCAGCGCCACCAGCGCCATGACCCAGAACAGCTGGCCGTGCAGGTGGGTAAACAGCACGCCGCACACCATCGTCATCACCGCGATGCCGCCGCCCATTGCCAGCGCCGAATAGAGCGACTGCAGACGAATCACCTCTGCGCCTTTACGCGCGGCAATAAAGCGCATCGCCGCCAGATGGCAGACGGTAAAGCTGCCGCAGTGCAGAATCTGCGCCACAATCAACAATGGTAGCGCAGTGCTGGCGCCCAGCAGCGTCCAGCGCACCAGCGCGCATATGCCTGACAGCAGCAGCAGATCGCGCGCGCTCCAGCGGCGAAACAGCCGGTTGCTCAGGGCAAAAATTACGATTTCAGCCACCACGCCCAGCGACCACAGATAACCGACCACCGAGGCCGAATACCCGGATTCCTGCCACCAGATCGCACTGAAGCTGTAATACGCGGCGTGCGCGCCCTGCATTAGCGTTACGCACAGCATGAAACGCCAGACGCTGTTCTCGCGCAGCAGGTCGCGCCACGCCGCCCAGCCACCGCTCGCGCCCTGGCGTAGCTCACCCTGCGGTCGGGTTTGTGGCGGCAGCAGCATGCCGGACAGCATCGCCAGCGCACCGACGCTCAGCAGCAGCAGAATCACCTGCGATGACCAGGCGCTGACCAGCATACCGGTAAGCGCCGAGCTGATAACAAACGCCAGCGAGCCCCACAGCCGTACCGGACCATAGGCCAGCCCGATTTGCTGTGTCCAGGTGGCCGCCAGCGCATCACTCAGCGGCACCAGCGGCGAGAAGAACAGGTTAAAACCAATCATCACCAGCAGCAGCCATAGCCACTGACTGCCCAGCCAGAAACCGAGCGCGAACAGACAGGTCGCCAGCGCCAGCAGGCGCAGCGCAACAATCAGCTGCGCTGGATTTTTCACCTGCGAAGCAATCAACAGGCTGCCGGCAAAGCGCGCCACCATGCCACAGCCGAGCAGCAGGCCAATTTTTTCCGCATCCAGCCCGTTGCCTTTCAGCCACACGCTCCAGAACGGCAGATAGATGCCATAGCAGAAAAAGTAGGTGAAGTAGCTCAGTCCCAGCCACCTGGCCGATCCGATGGTCATGTTTCCTCCTGTTGACGCTCCGCCGTGCGCGGAATGGCCGTTACTTTCTCAAAGCCGCCTGCGAAAGGGAATAAAAAAAGGATGGCTTGCGCCATCCTTCTTCACACTGCGGGTTTAGCGCTTATCAGGCATAAACCGGCAGACGGGCACAGATATCCAGCACTTTCTGTTTGGTGCGCTCGATAGTGGCTTCGTCGTTGATATTGTCGAGAACGTCAGCGATCCAGCCCGCCAGTTCGCGCACTTCCGCTTCTTTGAAACCGCGACGGGTCACTGCTGGCGTACCGATACGCACACCGGAGGTCACAAACGGGCTCTTCGGATCGTTAGGTACGCTGTTTTTGTTCACGGTGATGTTAGCGCGGCCCAGAGCGGCATCCGCCTCTTTACCGGTCAGACCTTTGCTCACCAGATCGATCAGGAATAGGTGGTTGTAAGTACCGCCTGAGACGATGTTGTAACCGCGCTCCAGCAGCACTTCCACCATCGCTTTGGCATTCTTCGCGACCTGCTGCTGATAAGCCTTGAACTCCGGCTCCATGGCTTCTTTGAACGCGACGGCTTTACCGGCGATAACGTGCATCAGCGGGCCGCCCTGACCACCCGGGAACACCGCGGAGTTCAATTTCTTGTACAGCTCTTCGTCGCCGTTTTTCGCCAGGATCAGGCCACCGCGCGGGCCGGCCAGCGTTTTGTGCGTGGTCGAGGTTACGATGTGCGCGTGCGGTACCGGGTTCGGGTACACATCAGCAGCGATCAGACCGGCAACGTGGGCCATATCGACAAACAGCCAGGCGCCGATGCTGTCAGCAATTTCACGCATTTTGGCCCAGTCGCACACGCCAGAGTAAGCAGAGAAGCCGCCCACGATCATTTTTGGCTTATGAGTCTGCGCCAGTTCGGCCAGCTCTTCGTAATTGATTTTGCCGGTTTCATCGATGCCGTAAGGGATAACGTTGTACAGCTTACCGGACAGGTTGACCGGCGAACCGTGGGTCAGGTGACCACCGTGTGCCAGGTTCATGCCCAGAATGGTGTCGCCCGGCTGCAGCAGCGCGGTGTACACCGCGAAGTTAGCCTGGGAGCCGGAGTGCGGCTGCACGTTAGCGTAATCCGCGCCGAACAGCGCTTTGGCGCGATCGATCGCAAGCTGCTCAACGATATCCACATATTCACATCCGCCGTAGTAGCGTTTGCCCGGATAGCCTTCGGCATATTTGTTGGTGAGCTGTGAACCTTGCGCCTGCATAACGCGTGGGCTGGTGTAGTTTTCCGAAGCAATCAGTTCAATGTGCTCTTCCTGACGCACCTTCTCCTGCTCCATAGCCTGCCACAACTCGGCATCATAATCGGCAATGTTCATATCACGCTTTAACATCCGCATCTCCTGACTCAGCAACTTTTTAACGGCAGTTTAAGCCCCGGCTAAGGGGCGAAGGCCAACAGTGTAAACGGTTTTGCCAGGGGACGGTAGCGCCAATCCCCTCTTTTTACGCAAACGATTGGCAAGGCGCTGGTACGGGATTTTTACGCTTTTTAGCCGGGGAAGAAAACCGGATATTTGTTCATCAGCAGCGGGAAAATTTTTCAGCTTTGCGCGCCCGCCAGCAGATTGGCACTCGTCACCCCAGACAAAACCGGGGATTTACAGTACGCGGCAACAGGCATAACATGTATTTAAAATACATGTTTAAAATTACCCTGAGGATCAGCCTATGCTTGACGCGCAAACCATCGCCACCGTGAAATCTACCCTGCCCGCGATTGCTCAACTCGGCCCGCAGCTGACCGGTCACTTTTATCAGCGGATGCTGACGCAGCATCCCGAGCTGAAGAACGTGTTTAACATGAACAACCAGCGCAGCGGCAATCAGCGTGAAGCGCTGTTTAACGCGATCTGTGCGTACGGCAGCAACCTGGAAAATCTTGCGGTGCTGCTGCCGGCGGTGGAGAAAATTGCGCAGAAGCATGCCAGCCTGAATATTCAGCCGGCGCAGTACGCGATTGTCGGGGAAAACCTGCTGGCGACGATTAAAGAGCTGCTCAATCCAGGCGATGAGGTACTGGCGGCGTGGGGCAAAGCCTATGGCGTGCTGGCTGAGGTGTTTATCCAGCGTGAAGCAGCGATTTACCGTGCGTCAGAAGAAAAGGTCGGCGGCTGGCGCGGCGCGCGCGATTTCCGTATCCGTGCGATTACCGCGCAGAGCTCGGTGATCAAGAGTATTGAGCTGGTGCCGAATGATGGAGAGCCGGTGGCGGACTTCCTGCCCGGTCAGTATCTGACCCTCAGTCTGCGCCCGGCGGACAGCGACTACATTCAGCACCGCCAGTATTCGCTGACGCATCTGCCGGATGGCAAAGCCTATCGCATTGCGGTGAAGCACGAAGCGCAGGGCAGCGTCTCCGGCTGGCTGCATCAGCATGCGAAGGTTGGCGATATCGTGCAGTGCGCCGCGCCGGCCGGGGATTTCTTCCTGCAGGCAGCAGCGCAGACGCCGGTGACGTTGATCTCAGCCGGCGTCGGGCAAACGCCGCTATTAGCCATGCTGGCCAGCCTGGCGGAGCAGCAGCACCCGGCCGCAGTATGCTGGCTGCACGCTAGCGAAAACGGCGCGCAGCACGCGTTTGCTGATGAGGTCGCAGCGCTGGGTGCGCAGCTGCCGCGCTTTAGCCGCCACGTCTGGTATCGCCAGCCGCAAGCTGACGACGCGGGACGTTACGACGCGCAAGGCCTGATGGATTTAGCCACCGTCTCAACCGCACTGACCCAGCCAGAGGGGGAGTTCTGGATTTGCGGCCCGCTGGCATTCATGCAGTTTGTTGCGCGCCAGCTGACCGACGCCGGCATCAGCGCCGACCGCATTCACTACGAGGTGTTCGGTCCGCACAAAGTGCTGTAAATGAAAAAGCCTGCACGCGGCAGGCTTTGTGTCTGGTGAGGAGCGAAGGGCTCAGATGGCCTCTTCGTCTTCCTCGCCGGTACGAATACGCACGACGCGCGCCACGTCAAAGACAAAAATTTTGCCGTCGCCGATTTTACCGGTCTGCGCGGTTTTCATGATGGTTTCTACGCAGGTATCGACGATATCATCGCCCACCACCATCTCGATTTTCACTTTTGGCAGAAAATCGACCATGTATTCGGCACCGCGATACAGCTCGGTGTGGCCTTTCTGACGTCCGAAGCCTTTCACTTCGCTGACCGTCATCCCGGTGATGCCCACTTCCGCTAAGGCTTCACGCACATCATCGAGTTTGAATGGTTTGATAATTGCATCGATCTTTTTCATCACAGATCCTTTTTTCGCTCCCTCCATGATGGACGGGTAACTATGAGTATAAGTGTTCCTGACGCTGCCGCAGCAAGCTACTCTTTAAATTCGCTGGCGTCCAGTTCGTGGCGCGACAGCAGCTTATAAAACTCGGTACGGTTGCGTCCAGCCAGACGCGCCGCATGCGTCACATTACCCTTGGTCATCTGTAGCAGTTTGCGCAGATAGTTAAGCTCAAACTGGTTGCGTGCTTCGACAAAGGTCGGTAGCGCCGTGTTCTCGCCGGCCAGCGCCTGCTCTACCAGCGCGTCACCAATCACCGGCGACGTAGTAAGGGCCACGCACTGCTCAATCACGTTAACCAGCTGGCGCACATTTCCCGGCCAGCTGGCACTCACCAGCCGTTTCATCGCATCGACCGAGAAGCTGCGCACAAACGGTTTGTGGCGATCGGCCGACTGGCGCAGCAGATGGTTGGCCAGCAGCGGGATGTCTTCGGCGCGTTCGTGCAGCGCCGGGATCCTGAGATTCACCACGTTGAGACGATAGTAGAGATCTTCGCGGAAGCTTTTCTTCTCCATCGCCTTCGGCAGATCGCGGTGCGTGGCAGAGATGATGCGCACGTTGATGTCAAGATCGCGGTTGCTGCCCAGCGGGCGCACTTTGCGCTCCTGCAGCACGCGGAGAAGCTTCACCTGCAGCGCCTGCGGCATGTCGCCAATCTCATCGAGAAACAGCGTGCCGCCTTCTGCCGCCTGAAACAGCCCTTCGCGCGCACTTACGGCACCGGTGAAGGCGCCTTTGGCGTGGCCAAACAGCTCGGACTCCAGCAGCTGTTCCGGCAGCGCGCCGCAGTTGATGGCAATGAAAGGTTTGCCGGCGCGCGGACTGGCGGCATGAATCGCCTGCGCCAGCACCTCTTTGCCGGTGCCGCTCTGGCCGTTAATCAAAATGCTGACGTCGGATTGCGCCACCATGTGCGCCTGCTCCAGCAGCCGCAGCATCAGCGGATTGCGCGTAACGATCGCTTCGCGCCAGCCGTCATCGCTGACCGGTGCACGCTGGGCCAGCGCATCGTCGATCGCTTTGTACAGCGCGTCGCGATCGACCGGCTTGGTCAGGAAGCTGAATACGCCCTGCTGCGTCGCCGCTACCGCTTCCGGGATCGAGCCGTGCGCAGTCAGGATAATGACCGGTAATCCGGTGTGGCGCTTCTGGATTTCAGCAAACAGCGCCAGGCCATCCATTTCATCCATGCGCAGATCGCTGATCACCAAATCGACTTTCTCTTTCTGCAAATGACGCAGGGCTTCCGGCCCGCTGGCCGCGGTCGCTACCTGATAGCCTTCACTGCTGAGACGCATACCGAGCAGCTTGAGTAAGCCCGGATCGTCATCCACCAGCAGTAAGCGTGCGGCCTGTTTCATGGTTACTGCTCCTCGCTTTGGGCATCGCTGGCACCGTGTGTGCTGTCGCCGCTGTCCGGCGCTTTGCGCGATGACAGCTGACGCTCGATGTCAGTCAGTCGCTGCAATTTACGCTGGGTATCGTCCAGCGTTTGCCGCAGTTGCGTTTGCTGCTGACGCAGGCGATCGAGTTCGGCGTCATTGCTTTGCTGCAGCGCGGCGTAGCGGCCGCGCGCCTCGCTCAGCTCCAGCTGCGCGGCCTGGTTACTGCGCCACAGCTGCAGCAGCGGACGCAGCGCCGCCGGATAATCCGCGCTGTAGCTGTCGAGCGTATCAACGTACTGACGGCGCTCCACCGGCGTCACGTTGCCGTTCGCCAGCAGGATGCCCTGCTTAAAGGCGCGCGCCCAGTTCTGTACCGGCCAGCGCCGCGCTTCCGCCCGCGCTTCGGCCGCCGACAGCCGCTCACCGCAGTCGATAGCGCGCTGCCAGTAAAGTGGATTGCTCATGGCCGCCGGTGCTTCAATCTGCCAGACATTCTGGCAATCGGTGGCCAGATAATCCGCCAGGCGCACGTCCGGCTCCGGCAGGTTCACCGCACCGCGCGGCGTACTGCTCTGGGGAGGCGCCTGACAGGCGCTCAGGCCGATGGCGATCAGTGCGCCGACGAGAAATCGGCTGGATGTGAGTTTCATTAATCAGGCATTCCCGGCGCTGGTAGTCAAAATGATACGAAAACAGACGTCCGCGTCCGTGCGCGTGACCAACTGCAAATCACCCTGCATCCTGCGCAGGCAATCTTTGGCGATGCTTAATCCCAGCCCGCTGCCTTTCACCGGCCCTTTGCGCTGCTGGCTCCCCTGATAAAAGGGCTCAAAGATCATCGCCTGCTCTTCAGCCGGAATCGGCGTGCCGGTGTTGGCCACCTCAATCCACACCTGGTTGCCCTTCTGCTGGCTCTGCAGCCAGATGTTACCGGATTCGCTACCGTAGTTCACGGCGTTCGAGTAGAGGTTATCAATCACTCGCTGCAACAGCGTCGGTTCCGCCAGACAATAGCGGGCCTGCAGATCGATATGCGTGTGCATCTGGCGCGCGCTGGCGGGCAGTGAGTGCACCCTGACGACGCTATCAATGATAGCGTCGATAGCCACCGGTTCCAGCCGCAGCGGACTCTCCGCCAGCCGGCGATTGTAGTCGAGCAGCTGTTCAATCAGCCGCTGCAGATGACGGCTGCTGGTATCGAGAATGGCGACAACTTCCTGCTGCTCCGCATTGAGCGGGCCGGCAACCTGGTCGGCCAGCAGTTCGGTGCCTTCGCGCAGGCTGGCCAGCGGTGTTTTGAGTTCGTGCGACAGGTGGCGCAGAAACTCATGCCGCTGTGCCTCCAGCCAGCTAAGACGTTCGCTGAGCCAGACAATGCGCTGTCCCAGCGAGCGAATTTCGCGTGGCCCGCGAAAACTGACGCTATTGCCCAGCGTTTTGCCCTCACCCAGCCGGTTGATCATGCGTTCGACGCGCTTAACCGGGCCGATAATCATGCCGGTGAACAGCAGCACCAGCACCAGACTGATTAAAAACAGTATCAGCGCCTGCCAGCCAAAAAACTGGCCGCGATCGGCAATTTCGCGCTGCAGCTGCAGGCCGCGTGAAAACACCACTTCACGCGTGGCCTGCACCATGCGGGTGTTGGCGGCGGAGAATGCCTCCAGCGCGCTCGCCGCCGGTGCCAGCAGATTGCCGTTATCACACTGCAGCTTTTCCAGCTGCGGCAGCGCGCTCTGCAATATTTTGAACGTTGGCAAATCGGGCAGGCTGGCGGCATGGCTGCTGAGCATCTGGCCGTAGCGGCTCCACTGCGTTTGATACAGGCGTGCCAGACTGGCATCGCCCAGCACGCAATACTGGCGATAGCTACGCTCCAGCTCCAGCGCCGTACGCGCCATCGCCTCACTGCGACGCACGTCGGTGAAGGTGTTGCGGTTAGTGTCCGCCGCCTGATTACTCAATGCTGAAAGGCTTTCCCACGCCTGCCATGCCAGCACCAGCAGCGGCAGCAGCACCAGCAGAAAGGCCATTAAAACCAGTTGCCGCAGGGATCGGGGAAACAGACGCCATCTCTTCACAACCGCGCTTCCTTTGAGGTGAGTTGCAGGCATGCTAGCGAAGTCCGGCAAGGTTAGAAAGGCTGAAAACGAAAACGGCAGGCCTTTTGGCCTGCCGTGAGAGCGACGCCGCAGCATCGCCTGCAAAATAGGTGGAGCCTAACTCAACGTTGCGTCCGGTGCTTGATAACGTTGCAAAGCAAGCGATTATCGGTTGGGTGGACGGCAGGCTCCGTTTGGTGCGTCATTCGATATTTTATGAGCTCAACCGCAGTGCGGGGCAATCATAGACAGGAGAATGAGCAACATAAGGAGTATAGCAACTATCGTGCCAGAAAATAAATAGCCTTGTTAATCAGCATACTGCCAGCTCAGAGAGGGAATTAACGACGCTTTCGGACCGGCTGGTCTGGAAAAAGTGTCGCCGATTAGCAACGGCTTTAACGCACTAACTTCGCACCCATAAAAAACAACGATTTAAATGTCACCTTTTAGCGACAATTCAGCCATGGGATTGTCGTCATTTTCCGACATGCCACAGAGGTCAGCGAATAACAGCGGATAGACAGCGGTGCCCACGCGACAAAAAAATAAAAAAGGCCGCGTTGAGCGGCCTTGGCACGGTGCCCGTGAATGGGCACCGGTAAGAGACAGGATGCAGGTTTAACCCAGCTGCTTGCGCGCGTTGCGGAAAATGCGCATCCACGGGCTGTCTTCGCCCCACTCCGCCGGATGCCACGAATTGCTGACGGTACGGAACACGCGCTCCGGATGCGGCATCATAATAGTGACGCGCCCGCTTTCGTTGGTCACGGCGGTGATGCCGTTCGGTGAGCCGTTCGGGTTTGCCGGATAGGTCTCGGTGACTTTACCGAAGTTATCGACGAAGCGCAGCGCCACCAGCCCTTTCGCTTCCAGCTCAGCCAGATGCGCAGCGTCACGTACTTCAACAAAACCTTCACCGTGCGAGACGGCAATCGGCATGCGAGAACCGACCATGCCGTCCAGCAGCAGTGACGGGCTGGCGGCCACTTCCACCAGGCTGAAGCGTGCTTCAAAGCGCTCGGACTGGTTACGCACAAAGCGTGGCCACAGCTCACTGCCCGGAATCAGTTCACGCAGGTTCGACATCATCTGGCAGCCGTTACATACGCCCAGCGCCAGCGTCTGCGGACGATGGAAGAAGTTTTCAAACTCGTCACGCACGCGGCCGTTGAACAGAATCGATTTCGCCCAGCCTTCGCCCGCACCCAGCACGTCGCCGTAGGAGAAGCCGCCACAGGCGACCAGCGCGTGGAACTCCTCCAGACCACGACGGCCCGCCAGCAGATCGCTCATGTGCACGTCAACCGCAGTAAAGCCTGCGCGGTGGAAGGCAGCGGCCATCTCAACGTGCGAGTTCACGCCCTGCTCGCGCAGCACGGCAACGCGCGGACGCGCGCCGGTGGCGATCATCGGTGCTGCCACATCCTCTTCCGGACGGAAGGTCAGCTGCACGTTCAGGCCAGGATCGTTATCGTCTCTCTTCGCTTCATGTTCCTGATCGGCACAGGCCGGGTTATCGCGCAGGCGCTGCATCTGCCAGGTGGTTTCAGCCCACCAGGTACGCAGGGTGGTACGGCTTTCGCTGTACACCGCGCTGTCGCCGGAGCGGATAACAAAACGGTCACCCGGCAGCGCTTTACCGATGACGTGAACATTGCTGCTCAGACCGTGATCGGCAAACACTTTTTCCACGGCCGCGCGGTCGGCAGCGTTAATCTGCAGTACGGCGCCCAGCTCTTCCGTAAACAGTGCTGCCAGCGCATCGCTGCCCAGCGCGGCGATATCCGCCTCAATACCGCAGTGGCCGGTGAAGGCCATCTCAGCCAGCGTGACCAGCAGACCGCCATCCGAGCGGTCGTGGTAAGCCAGCAGTTTCTGCTCGCTGACCAGCGTCTGAATTGCATTGAAGAAGCCGGCCAGCTGCGCGGCATCGCGCACGTCGGCCGGTTTGTCGCCCAGCTGGCGATACACCTGTGACAGCGCCGTGGCGCCGAGGGTGTTGGCGCCGTTGCCGAGATCCACCAGCAGCAGCAGGTTGTCGCCCTCCGGCTGCAGCTGTGGCGTCACGGTGCGACGCACATCTTCAACGCGTGCAAAAGCCGTAATGACCAGCGACAGCGGCGAGGTCATTTCGCGCTGTTCAGTGCCCTGCTGCCAGCGGGTTTTCATCGACATGGAGTCTTTACCCACCGGAATGGTGATCCCCAGCGCCGGGCACAGCTCTTCGCCCACCGCTTTTACCGCGGCGTACAGGCCAGCGCCTTCGCCCGGGTGACCGGCTGCAGCCATCCAGTTTGCCGACAGCTTCACGCGCTTCAGCGAACCGATCGCGGTCGCGGCCAGGTTGGTTAGCGCTTCGCCCACCGCCAGGCGGCCAGACGCGGCGAAATCAAGCAGCGCTACCGGGGCACGTTCGCCCATGGCAAACGCTTCACCGTGGTAGCTGTCGAGGCTGGCAGTGGTCACAGCGCAGTTCGCCACCGGGATCTGCCACGGCCCGACCATCTGATCGCGCGCCACCATGCCGGTTACGCTGCGGTCACCGATGGTCACCAGGAAGGTTTTTTCCGCCACGGTTGGCAGGTGCAGCACGCGGTTTACCGCATCGGCAATGGTAATGCCGTCCCGCACCAGCGCATCACCTTTCGCCTGCTGGCTGGCCACGTCGCGCGTCATTTTTGGCGTTTTACCCAGCAGCACGTCGAGCGGCATGTCGATCGGTTTGTTATCGAAGTGGCTGTCGGCAAGGTTCAGGTGCTGCTCTTCGGTCGCTTCACCAATCACCGCGTACGGCGCACGTTCGCGCTGGCACAGCTCATCGAACAGCGCCAGTTTGTCCGGCGCAACCGCCAGCACATAACGCTCCTGCGACTCGTTACACCACACTTCCAGCGGGCTCATGCCTGGCTCATCGCTGAGGATGTCGCGCAGGTTGAAGTTGCCGCCGCGGCCGCCGTCGCTCACCAGCTCCGGCATGGCGTTAGACAGGCCACCGGCACCGACGTCGTGGATAAACAGAATCGGGTTGGCTTCGCCCAACTGCCAGCAGCGGTCAATCACTTCCTGACAGCGACGCTCCATCTCCGGGTTGTCACGCTGCACCGAGGCGAAGTCGAGATCGGCATCCGACTGGCCGGACGCCATCGAGGACGCCGCGCCGCCGCCAAGGCCGATATTCATCGCCGGACCACCCAGCACAATCAGCTTCGCGCCAACCACGATTTCACCCTTCTGCACGTGATCGGCGCGGATGTTACCAATGCCGCCGGCCAGCATGATCGGCTTGTGATAGCCGCGCAGCTCAACGCCGTTATGGCTGTTGACCTGCTCTTCATAAGTACGGAAATAGCCGTTCAGCGCCGGGCGACCAAATTCGTTGTTGAACGCGGCGCCGCCTAACGGGCCTTCGGTCATGATATCCAGCGCGGTAACAATGCGATCCGGCTTGCCGAAATCCTCTTCCCACGGCTGTTCAAAGCCGGGAATACGCAGGTTGGAAACCGAGAAGCCGACCAGACCCGCTTTCGGCTTCGCGCCGCGTCCGGTGGCGCCTTCGTCACGGATTTCCCCGCCGGAACCGGTGGCGGCACCTGGCCATGGCGAAATGGCCGTCGGGTGGTTGTGGGTTTCCACCTTCATCAGGATATGCGCGGCTTCCTGATGGAACTCGTATTCGCCCTGCTGCGCATCCGCGTAGAAACGCCCGACCTCGGAGCCTTCCATCACCGCGGCATTGTCTTTATACGCCGACAGGACGTGTTCCGGATGCTGCTCAAAGGTGTTTTTAATCATTTTAAACAGCGACTTCGGCTGTTTTTCGCCGTCGATAATCCAGTCGGCGTTAAAAATCTTGTGACGACAGTGCTCGGAGTTCGCCTGAGCGAACATATAGAGCTCGATGTCGTTCGGATTGCGGCCCAGTCTGGTGAAGGCATCGAGCAGGTAATCAATTTCGTCATCGGCCAGCGCCAGGCCGAGCGTGCGGTTAGCCTGTTCCAGCGCCTCGCGCCCTCCGCCCAGCACGTCTACGCTTTTCAGCGGCTGCGGCTCATGATGCGCGAACAGCTGTTCTGCCGCGCTGAGCTCCGTGAACACGGTTTCCATCATGCGGTCGTGCAGCAGGCTGGCCAGCTGCTGCCACTGCGCGTCAGTCAGCTGCGGTGCCTGTACATAGAAGGCCAGACCGCGCTCCAGGCGCAATACCTGTGGCAGGTCGCAGTTGTGGGCGATATCGGTGGCTTTCGATGACCAGGGAGAAATGGTGCCGGGACGCGGCGTCACCAGCAACAGACGCCCTTGTGGCGCATGTTCGGCGAGAGAAGGACCGTATTTCAGCAGACGCTGCAGGCGGGCTTGCTGTTCCGCGCTGAGCGGTGCGCTGACATCGGCGAAATGGACGTACTCGGCGTAAATATCACTCACCGGCAGATGAGCGTCCTGAAAGCGGGTCAGCAGTTTGTTTACACGAAATGCCGACAGAGCGGGCGAACCACGCAGAATTTCCATCATTAAAGATCTCTCGTCTTCGAAGCGCCGGGCGACGCTTCATGGGGCGCAACAGGGAAAACGGGCGGTATTATAGAGAAATGGCACGGGTTACGAAACCGTTTGCGCAGAAAAACTGAGCCTCGGGATTTGCCTGAATTTTGCGCAAATCTTGCTATATAAGTTGCCCTGTTGCGCTTTGTTGCGCAAAATGCCCCTCGCTCTGGGAGTGCAAAACAACATAAATACTGCCTTTAAAAGACAGAGGCCTGTGAGCCATTACGAGACAACTATTTGAAACGCCTGAAATTAAATTATCTGTTTATCGGTCTGATCACCGTGCTGCTTGCGCTGGCGCTGTGGCCGTCCATCCCCTGGTACGGGGGCGGAAAAGACGCGTTATCACAGATCAAATCGCGGGGAGTGTTGCGCATCAGTACCGTCAACTCGCCGCTGACTTACTACACCATCAATAATGCACCAGCCGGTATGGACTACGAGCTGGCGAAGCGCTTCGCCGATTATCTTGGCGTGAAGCTGGAAGTCACGGTGCGGCCCAACCTCGGCGACCTGTTTGACGATCTCGACGACGGCAAAGCCGACCTGCTGGCCGCCGGGCTGATCTACAACAGCGAGCGCCTCAGCCGTTATCAGAGTGGCCCGAGCTACTATTCGGTGTCGCAGCAGCTGGTGTATCGCATCGACAAGCCGCGGCCCAAAAACCTTGGTGATCTGAAAGGCCGGCTGATTGTGCAGTCCGGTTCAGCCTATCTGTCAACGTTACGTTCCGCCAAAGCGGACAGCTATCCCGATCTCGACTGGGCCATTTCCACCGATATGGGCCAGAAAGCGCTGCTGGAAGCGGTTGCCGACGGCAAGCTTGACTATACCGTGGGGGATTCGGTGACCATCGGCCTGCTGCAGCGCATCCATCCACAGCTGGCGGTGGCGTTTGATATTACCGATGAAGAGCCGGTGACCTGGTATCTGCCGCGTAACGATGACGATAGCCTGAACGCCGCCATGCTCGACTTCTACAGTCAGATGGGGGAAGAAGGCACCATGGCGCGGCTGGAAGAGAAGTATCTCGGCCACGTCGGCACCTTTGATTATGTCGATACCCGCACCTTCCTGCGCGCAATTGATAACACGCTGCCGGATATCAAGCCGCTGTTTGAGAAGTACGCATCCAGTATCGACTGGCGCCTGCTGGCGGCGATTTCCTACCAGGAGTCGCACTGGAATCCGCAGGCGACCTCGCCCACCGGCGTGCGCGGCATGATGATGCTGACGCGCAATACCGCTGACAGCCTCGACGTGAACGATCGTCTCGATCCGGAACAGAGCATTCGCGGCGGCAGCGAATACCTGCGGCGCATGATGGAAAAAGTGCCGGAGACTATTCCGGAAGATGAACGCATCTGGTTTGCGCTGGCGGCCTACAACATGGGTTACGCGCATATGCTGGATGCACGCCGGCTGACCCTCAAACAAGGTGGCAATCCGGACAGCTGGGCCGACGTTAAGCTGCGCCTGCCGATGCTGAGCCAGAAGCGCTATTACGCGCAGACCACATACGGCTATGCGCGCGGCCACGAAGCTTATAACTACGTTGAGAACATCCGTAAGTATCAGATCAGCCTGGTAGGCTATCTGCAGGAGCAGGAGAAACGGCTGGCGCAGCAGTCGGCGCTGGAAGCGGAACTCGGTGCCGGTTATCCGGCTGTCGAACCGAAGATTGCGATGAACTAATCGGCGCGCAGCGCCTGCCGCTGCGCACGTTTCTGTTCGCGCCGCATACGGAAAAAGTCGCTCAGCAGCGTGGCGCACTCCTCGGCCAGCACGCCATGCGCAATCTCAATCTGATGATTCATGCCCGGATGGCCGATCACATCCAGCAGCGAACCGGCGGCACCGGTTTTCTCATCCTTCGCGCCATAGACCAGACGGGTAATCCGGCTGTGCACCATGGCACCGGCACACATCACGCACGGCTCCAGCGTCACGTATAAGGTGGTGTCGAGCAGCCGGTAGTTATCAATCACTTTTCCGCCCTGACGCAGCGCCATAATCTCGGCATGCGCGGTGGGATCGCACTGGCTAATCGGCCGGTTCCAGCCCTCGCCAATCACTCGGTCACCCTGCACCAGCACCGCACCGACCGGCACTTCGCCCTGCTCCCACGCACGCCGCGCCAGTTCAAGCGCGTGGCGCATCCAGTATTCATCAGTTTGTGGGTTCAACGGGCAACTCCTGCGGATTAACAAGGCGGCGCATTATAGACGGAATCCAGCTGCGATTCACTCCAGCTGTTGCAGTTCACCGCGCGGCGTCACGCGCCAGCGGTGCTGGCAGAAAAACAGCAGCGGGTTATCCTGCTTGCTGTCGCTGTAGCCGCTGTACAGCTGTAGCGGCGTACCGATTTTTTCCTCGAGCTGCGCCACTTTTTCATGGCCGAGACAGCGCATGGCTAATACCCGGCCACCACGGCCCGGCTTCATCTGGCTGGCGATCAGCTTCACGCGCGGCAGAAACGCGGAATCAAAATAGACCTGCTCCACCAGCGACTGCGGCGAGCCGGTAATCAGCCAGACATCGGCATCTTCACTGCTGAGGTAGTCAGTCAGCCGCTGCTGCACCACCGGAAACGCGGTAACGCGCTCGCGAAACCAGCGGGCAAATTCGGCCTCACGCTGGCGCAGCGTGGCCTCACGATGGCCAAAGGTGATAGCCCACAGCAGCAGGCTCATCGGCCAGCGCGCAGCGCGGCCCTTTATCAGCATACCCATGCCGATGACCGGCAGCAGCGGCACCACCAGCACCAGATTGAGCGGCTGGCGGCGCAGCAGATAACGCATAAATGTGCCAAACATGTCCTGCTGATGCAGCGTGCCGTCCAGGTCAAAAAATACTACGCGGCGATGCGAACCCTTTGTCAAACCCGACTCCTTTTTCTAAACGCGGCGATACCTGCTCTACAGTGTAGCCAGCATCGCGCGCCGGGGCGAAAGCTGTCATTTTTAATTCCAATGGCTACAATGCCATTTGAATAGTTTATTCTCTGCGTCGGCGCGATGTCATCTGACATTCCTGGCCAGACATTTCCTTCCGCGAGCGGCTAAGCTGTGTGCGGGACTATGGATTAAGGATCGGACATGAGTTCATTGCTGCGAATTCGCCAGCTCTACCCACGCCTGGCGCTGAACGAGCGTCGGCTGGCGGATTTTTTGCTGTCGCAGCCTGATCGGGCACGGCATCTGAGTTCACAAAAACTGGCGGAAGAGTCAGGCGTCAGCCAGTCGAGCGTGGTGAAGTTCGCCCAGAAACTGGGTTACAAAGGCTTTCCGGCGCTGAAGCTGGCGCTGAGTGAGTCGCTGGCCGACCGCGATGCCATCACCGTGCACAACCACATTCTGAGTGACGATCCGCTTAAAGTTGTCGGCGAAAAGCTGCTGACGGAAAAAATTTCGGCGATTCGCGCCACGCTGGATATCAACAGCGAAGAGAAACTCACGGAAACGCTGCAGCTGCTGAAAAACGCCAACCGCATTCTGCTGGTCGGCATTGGCGCTTCCGGGCTGGTGGCGAAAGATTTTTCGTGGAAGCTGATGAAGATTGGCATCAACGCCGTCGCCGAGCAGGACATGCACGCGCTGCTGGCCAGCGTTCAGGCGATGGCACCCGGCGATGTGCTGCTGGCAATCTCCTACACCGGCGAACGTCGCGAGATAAATCTCGCGGCGCAGGAAGCGGCGGCGATTGGCGCCGATGTGCTGGCGTTTACCGGCTTTACCCCGAATTCGCTGCAGCAGTGCGCCACGGTCTGCCTGTACACCGTCGCCGAGGAGCAGAGCACGCGCAGCGCGGCCATCTCCTCCACCAGCGCCCAGCTGGCGCTGACCGATCTGCTGTTTATGGCGCTGGTGCAGAACGATCCGGAACGCGCCTCCAGCCATATTCGTCACAGCGAGGAGCTAGTGAAAAAGCTGGTCTGATTGCCCCATGATCAGGGTATTCCCCACCCTGCCTTAGCCCGAAATTGATCATCGGGCGGGGCAATGCTTTTGTTGCCTGTCGTTATCCTTGTTTCGGCCCGATTAAACGCATTTTCAGCATCGGGCTTGCAGGATAATTTCCGATGTATATGATCAGGGCAAATTTACTCATCTCTCTCGTCATGCTGAAACTTATTTCCCGTTATGCAGGAATTGGCGTTATCAACACCGCGATTCACTGGACGGTGTTTGCGCTTATTCTCAAGCTGTTCGAGTCAGGCCAGGCTATGGCAAACTTTGGTGCATTCTGCGTTGCGGTGACGTTTTCTTTTTTTGCTAATGCCCGCTGGACCTTCTCTTCTGCAGCCACGCCCTTGCGTTACCTGCTTTATGTCAGCTTTATGGGAGGCATGGCGGCGCTGGTTGGCTGGATGGCCGACGCCTGCACGCTTTCCCCGGTGATTACCCTGATACTCTTTTCCTTTATTAGCCTGGGTTGCGGCTTCATCTACTCTAATTACATCGTTTTCAGGGAAGTAAAATGAAATTGTCTCTCGTCGTGCCCGTCTTCAATGAAGAGGAAACCATTCCGCTCTTTTATCAGGCGGTTCGTCATGAATTAGCCGGCTATCAGGTGGAAATTGTTTTTATCAATGACGGCAGTAGCGATGGCAGCGAAAACATCATCAATGCTCTGGCCATCTCGGATCCGCTGGTCATTGCGCTGTCATTTACCCGCAATTTCGGCAAAGAACCCGCGTTGTTTGCCGGACTAGAGCATGCCACCGGTGACGCGGTTATCCCGATTGATGTTGATCTGCAGGATCCCATCGCCGTTATCCATCAACTGGTTGAACGCTGGCAAGCGGGTGCCGATGTGGTTCTGGCTAAACGGAAAGATCGCAGCGCCGATGGGCATGTCAAACGTAAAACAGCCGAGTGGTTTTATCACTTTCACAACCAAATCAGCTCGCCGAAAATAGAGGAAAACGTTGGCGATTTTCGTCTGCTGTCGCGCGAGACGGTAGAACATATAAAAAGCCTGCCGGAAAGGAATCTGTTCATGAAGGGCATTTTATCCTGGGTTGGCGGTAAAACAGCGATTGTGGAATATGATCGGGCTGAACGCGTCACAGGGGTGTCGAAATTTAATGGCTGGAAATTGTGGAATCTGGCATTAGAAGGATTAACCAGTTTTTCAACCTTCCCCTTACGCATCTGGAGTTACATCGGCGGTAGCGTCGCGTTACTCTCCTTTCTTTATGGATTCTGGATGATCATCGATAAACTGCTCTGGGGCAATCCGGTGGCGGGTTACCCTTCGTTGCTGGTTTCCATTCTGTTTTTGGGTGGAGTGCAACTTATCGGCATCGGTGTTCTGGGCGAATATATTGGCCGAATCTACATTGAGTCCAAACAAAGACCACGCTACGTGATTAAGAGCAGGAAATGAAAAAAACAGTTTTTGAGCGTCATCCCTCCGCCATGTATCTGATACTGGCCATCGCTTTACTCATCGGTTATAGCCCGGTTTATTTATCAACATACGGATTTTCCGACGACTGGTTCTATTTATACGCATCCACTACCGATGCATTCAGTATTTTCAAATGGGATATCTTATCGGGCCGACCTTTTTATGGTGCCATCCGCTACTTCTTCGCTTTCCTGATCGATGACGTGCAGGATTTGACCTGGCTCCGTGTACTCTCATTATTAAGCCTGATTTTACTGGGCGGGTACATCATCCGTTTCCTAGAGCGTCGCAGCATTTTCGCCAGCGCGGTCCAGCGTCTGACGTTTGCCACGTTGATTTGTTTGCTGCCTTCATTTCAGGTTTTTGTCGGCTGGACAGTCTGCTTTCCTTATGTCCTGTCCGTGCTGCTGGCGGGCATCAGTTACTCAACGCTGGCGGAAAACAAAGGCCTGGGCCGGGTGCTACTGTCGGCTATTTGCCTGACGCTTTCCTTTGCGATTTACCAACCCGCAGCCATGAGCTTTTTATTCTTTGCCCTGCTCGATCTGGGCATGACCCGGAATAATTATCAGCGCAGCGCGGTGATCAAGCTGATGTTGATGCTGGGATTTGGCATGGTGATGGCACTGGTACTGGCGAAAGTTCTGCCGCTCGTGCTGTTCAATGAAGTACTGGCCAGAACCAATATCACCTTAGCGCCGCTGAAAAAAATCACCTGGTTTATCGCTGAGCCGCTCAGAAATGCGCTGTGCAACTTTGATACCGGGCGCTCGATTGTCAGTATTATCATCTCCTGCTCACTGATCATCGTGGGCATTGTGAAGGCACCCGATTTCAAACCGCGTAAAGCTTTTCTGTTCCTGTTTTTCCTGCTGGCGGCGGGCATTCCTAATCTTTTGGTGAGTGAGGACTGGGCAGCCTATCGCACGGTTATCGCGCTGTCGTTAATCACTACCTCAGCCTTCATTGCTGGCTTATTCGTGATCTTTAATAAGCTGAAGATAACCACGTCTGCCAGTATCGTTTGCCTCGTTATTGCAGTGCTCTCATGCATGCTGAATATTCAGAAGGGCTTTTCTACGCCTCAGCAGCGCGAGTATCAGTTGTTAAGCAACGCAATCATAGAGAACGTGCCTGCAGAATATTCTGGCCAGCTTTATTATCGTATCGATAGTGACAACTTACCTGCTGTCGCAAAATCCAAAAAATACGATGAGTTCGGTTCGCTTTCGCTGGGTATGCCATGGTCCTTTGCCGGTATGGCCGACGCGATTAAAAAAGAGCACGCGATGAAGTTTTCCTTGCCAAAGGCGCCCGTTATCTACGGCAGCGATCAATGTCCAGGTGACTGTCTGACGCTGGATGCCACCCACGTGCTGGCACCGGTAAAATAAAGGCCAGCGCCGCCACTATTTCGCTAACCGCGCAACGGCTCTGCTTACCGTTGCGTGGTTTTCTGGCTATGGCGCGACATCAGATCGGCTGGTAGCAGCCACGTTCTGCTGGCGGCTGAATACTACGCTAAGTCATTTTTTGAACGCCACCCGGCGTGATAATATGCGTGCCGCTCAGGGGCTCGCCCCGCTGGTTTACGCCTGCATCGATTGAAAAATCAAACTGCAAAGCGCTATTTCAGCAGGCGTTTTACCCCGGAGAGCGGAACTAACCATGAAACATGCAATGAAAACAAGCAACTGATGAGCTTATGCCATGGCACTGATAATTACTGAGCGCTGCATTAACTGCGACATGTGCGAGCCTGAGTGCCCGAACCAGGCGATTAGCATGGGTGAATCGATCTATCAGATCGACGCTGACCGCTGCACTGAATGCGTGGGTCATTATGATGAGCCGACCTGTCAGAGCGTCTGCCCGATTGATAACACTATTCTTTCAGACCCACAGCACGTGGAAAGTCGCGACGCGCTGTGGGAGAAGTTTGTGCTGCTGCACGCTTAATCTTCGATAATCACCGTGGCGCAGGCATAGTGGCGCTCGTCGGCCAGCGTGACGTGCACATGCTGCACGCCCAGCTGGCTGGCAATCACTTTGGCCTGTTCAAAGAAACGCAGGCCTGGCTTCCCCAGCGCATCGTTGTACACTTCAAACTGATTGAACGCTAAACCACCGCGAATGCCGGTGCCGAACGCTTTTGCCGCTGCCTCTTTCACCGCAAAACGTTTGGCGAGGAAGCGCACCGGCTGCTGATGCGCCTGATACTGCTGCCACTCAGCTTCGCTCAGCACGCGGCGCGCCAGACGATCGCCGGAGCGTTCAATCACGCCGGCGATACGCTCGATTTCGACGATATCGCTGCCCAGCCCCAGAATGGCCATTAGCGACGCGCTTCCCGCATCAGCGCCTTCATGTCGCTGACCGC
This sequence comes from Pantoea sp. SGAir0184, assembly GCF_043544755.1. NCBI lineage: Bacteria > Pseudomonadati > Pseudomonadota > Gammaproteobacteria > Enterobacterales > Erwiniaceae > Pantoea > Pantoea sp. SGAir0184. The sequence continues at coordinate 1,133,134 of NZ_CP028050.1, read as the reverse complement.
CGCTGCAAGACCGCTGAACAACGCACGACCGATAATCGCGTGACCAATGTTCAGCTCATGCATTTCCGGCAGGGCAGCAATTGGCTGGACGTTGTGATACGTCAGACCGTGGCCAGCATTCACCTTCAGGCCGCAGCTGGCGGCAAAGGTCGCAGCGCTGGCGATACGCGCCAGCTCGGCATCGCGCGCCAGCCCTTCCGCTGCTTCAGCATAGGCGCCAGTGTGGATTTCAATGTAAGGCGCACCGCTGGCGACCGCCGCTTCAATCTGGCGCTGATCGGCATCGATAAACAGCGACACCAGAATGCCCGCCTCGCTCAGCTGTTTGACTGCCGCGTTGACCTTGTCCTGCTGACCGGCCACATCAAGGCCGCCTTCGGTCGTCACTTCCTGACGCTTTTCCGGCACCAGGCAGACAAAATGCGGTTTGATGTCGCAGGCGATGCCGACCATTTCGTCGGTGACCGCCATCTCAAGATTCATGCGGGTATGAATGGTGTCGCGTAGGATCCGCACGTCGCGATCGGTGATGTGACGGCGATCTTCACGCAGGTGCACGGTAATGCCGTCTGCGCCCGCCTGCTCCGCGACAAACGCGGCCTGTACCGGATCAGGATAGTTTGTGCCACGTGCGTTACGTACGGTGGCAATGTGATCGATGTTGACCCCTAACAGCAACTCAGCCATGACAATCCTTAAATGTGTTCAGTATGTTTGCAGTGTAACGCGCGGAGCCTGTCAGGTGCATCACCCGCGCTCGTCGTTTGCCACGTTCGGTCGTTTTTTCGGCACAAACTGACGGAACAGCTCCTGACTCTTCAGCGGCTTACCGCCCAGATAAGGTTTCAGCGCCATGCGCGTGAAGCGTTTGGCGGCACGCAGCGTGTCGGCATCAGGAAATTCGCGCTCCCACAGCGCGCGCAGCTGGCGGCCAGTAAAACTGCGCTGATTGACCACCAGACTGGCGATAAAGCCCTTCTCTTCGCGATAGCTGTAGGTCATGCTGTCGTCGACCGCCTCGCCGCTGCCGGCGCAGTGCAGAAAGTCGACGCCGTAGCCCAGATGGCCAAGCAGTGCCAGCTCAAAACGGCGCAGCGCTGGCTCGGGCGAACCGTTGGCCGCCGCCAGCGTCTGGATACAGGAGAGATAATCGAAGAACAGTTCGGAGAAGGGAATTTCCTGCTCCAGCACCCGCGACAGCAGCTCGTTAACATACAGGCCACAGTAGAGCGTGATGCCGCTGAGCGGCAGCGCCAGCGACACCGCTTCGGCGTTACGCAGGGTTTTGACTTCGCCACGACCGCCCCAGCGCACCAGTAGCGGTGTAAAGGGTTGCAGTGCGCCTTTAAGCTGGGAACGGCGCGAGCGTGCGCCCTTGGCAAGGACGCGGACGCGTCCCTGACTTTCGCTGAACAGGTCGAGCAGCAGGCTGGTTTCGCTGTAAGGGCGACTATGCAGCACAAAGGCGCGTTGCCAGCCTTCCATCAATTAGTCGTCTGTATAACCCAGGCTGCGCAGCGCACGTTCGTCGTCCGCCCAGCCCGATTTCACTTTGACCCACAGCTCGAGATGAACTTTCGCCTCGAACATCTCTTCCATGTCTTTGCGCGCTTCGATACCGATGGTTTTGATTTTGGCACCTTTGTTGCCAATCACCATCTTCTTCTGCCCTTCGCGCTCGACCAGAATCAAACCGTTGATGTCATAGCCGCCGCGCTCGTTAGAGACGAACTGCTCGATCTCCACGGTAACCGAATACGGTAACTCGGCGCCGAGGAAGCGCATCAGTTTTTCACGGATGATTTCTGAAGCCATGAAACGCTGCGAGCGATCGGTGATGTAGTCTTCCGGGAAGTGGTGATCCGACAGCGGCAGGCGCTTGCGGGCAATTTCCGCAATCGCATCCACGTTTTTACCGGTTTCGGCGGAAATCGGCACGATCTCGAGGAAGTTCATCTGCTGGCTGAGGAACTGCAGGTGCGGCAGCAGGATGCTTTTATCCTGGATGTTGTCGACTTTGTTTACCGCCAGCACCACCGGCACTTTGCCGTCACGCAGCTTGTTGAGCACCATCTCATCGTCAGGCGTCCAGCGCGTACCTTCCACGACAAAAATCACCAGCTCAACATCGCCGATGGAGCTGCTGGCAGCACGGTTCATCAGGCGGTTGATCGCCCGCTTCTCTTCCATGTGCAGCCCGGGTGTATCCACGTAGATCGCCTGGTAAGCGCCTTCGGTATGAATACCCATGATGCGGTGGCGCGTGGTTTGCGGTTTGCGCGAGGTGATCGACACCTTCTGCCCCAGCAGCTGGTTCAGTAAGGTGGATTTGCCGACGTTAGGCCGGCCGACAATCGCGATAAAGCCGCTGTATGTTTCGAGTTCGCTCATTCGGGTCCTGATTGGGCAGCCTCACTGCTGAAGCTGCGAAATGACAATTTATTCGAGGCCAAGTTTGATCAATGCCTGTTCGGCAGCGGCCTGCTCTGCTTTACGGCGGCTGGAGCCCACGCCCACCACCGGTTCAGCCATCCCACTCACCTGACAGTGAATGGTGAATTCCTGATCGTGCGCTTCGCCACGTACCTGTACCACCAGATAAGACGGCAGCGGCAGATGACGGCCCTGCAGATACTCCTGCAGGCGCGTTTTCGGATCTTTTTGCTTATCGCCCGGGCTGATCTGCTCAAGGCGATTCTGGTACCAGTCGAGAATCAGCTTCTCTACCGTCTGAATATTGCTGTCGAGGAAGATGCCGCCGATCAGCGCTTCCACGGTATCCGCGAGGATGGATTCCCGGCGAAATCCGCCGCTTTTCAGCTCGCCCGGCCCCAGACGCAGACATTCGCCCAGCTCAAACTCGCGCGCCATTTCGGCCAGCGTGTTGCCGCGTACCAGCGTGGCACGCATGCGGCTCATGTCGCCTTCGTCCACGCGCGGGAAGCGGTGATACAGCGCGTTGGCAATCACATAGCTGAGGATAGAATCGCCAAGAAATTCAAGACGCTCGTTATGTTTGCTGCTGGCGCTGCGGTGAGTCAGAGCCTGCTGCAGTAATTCCGGATGAGTAAAAGTGTAGCCCAGTTTGCGCTGCAGCTTGTTAATGAGGATGGGGTTCATGCGATTCCAGTTGTTCTGTGCGTCTGTGACTCTGCATACCAAACAGGGCTGAAGGTCCAGCACGTTCTGTTTGGTGTGCAGTGGCTCCCTGACTCGCAGGAAGCCAACCGTTTTTAAATCAGTGAATACCGCCAATGCGACTCAGTCGCACGCCGGTCGGCCACTGTCCTTCCTGTTTCTCAAAGCTCATCCAGATAGCAACCGCTTTGCCGACCAGATTCTTCTCGGGCACAAAGCCCCAGTAGCGGCTGTCGGCGCTGTTATCACGGTTATCGCCCATCATGAAGTATTGCCCCTGCGGCACAATCCACGTGGCCTGCGGCTGACCCGGCTGCTGATAATACATGCTCGCCTGGCTCTGCGCTTCGTTCACCAGCAGGATATCGTGCGTGACGTTGCCCAGCGTCTCTTTGCGCGTGCCAAGACGCAGGCCGCCCCGCAGCGTTTCGCCCTGCGGCACCTGGTAGAAACCGTTGCCGGTTTCGTTACCATCAAAGCCGCTGAAGGTCTGGATGAAATCGCTCGGCTCAATGTTGGTATAGGTCACCGGCAGCGCCGTGTCACACTTGCCCGTGCCGCAGCCTGGGTTGATGGTCAGGGTTTTGCTGTAAGGATCAAACACCACTTTGTCGCCCGGCAGACCGATCACGCGCTTGATGTAATCCACGCTCGGATCCTTCGGGTATTTGAACACCGCGACATCTCCGCGCTGCGGATGGCCGGTCGGGATCAGCGTGGTTTGCGTGATCGGATCTTTGATGCCGTAAGCAAATTTCTCCACCAGGATGAAGTCGCCAATCAGCAGCGTCGGCATCATCGAGCCAGAAGGGATCTGAAACGGTTCGAAGATAAACGAGCGCACGATCAGTACCACCGCCAGCACCGGGAACACCGACGCTGCGGTTTCAACCCAGCCTGGCTGCGCGGCCACTTTGGCCAGCGTTTTGCTGTCGAGCGAATTACCTGCCTGAGCCTGTGCCGCCGCCTGCTTTGCCCGGCGCGCCGGGGCCCACTTAAAGCGATCGATACACCAGATGATGCCGGTTAACAGAGTGGCAATCACCAGAATCAGGGCGAACATGTTAGCCATTAAAGTTCCTTATTTGCTGTCTTTACCGACATGCAGAATGGCAAGGAATGCTTCCTGCGGCAGCTCAACGTTGCCGACCTGCTTCATTCGCTTCTTACCTTCTTTCTGCTTCTGCAACAGCTTTTTCTTACGGCTGACGTCACCGCCATAGCATTTCGCCAGGACGTTTTTACGCAGCTGTTTCACTGTTGAGCGAGCGATAATGTGGTTGCCGATTGCAGCCTGAATCGCAATATCGAACTGCTGGCGCGGGATCAGATCTTTCATCTTCTCCACCAGCTCGCGGCCACGATACTGAGAGTTATCACGGTGCGTAATCAGCGCCAGCGCATCAACGCGTTCTGAGTTAATCAGGACGTCGACGCGCACCATGTCAGAGGTCTGGAAACGTTTGAAGTTATAGTCCAGCGACGCATAGCCGCGCGACGTTGATTTCAGACGGTCGAAGAAGTCGAGTACCACTTCCGCCATCGGAATCTCATAGGTCAGCGCAACCTGTTTGCCGTGGTAAACCATGTTAGTCTGCACACCGCGTTTTTCGATACACAGCGTAATGACGTTGCCCAGAAACTCCTGCGGCAGCAGCATATGACACTCAGCGATCGGTTCGCGCAGTTCAGCAATATTATTCAGCGGCGGCAGCTTCGATGGGCTGTCGACGTACACCACTTCTCCGTCAGTGGTTTCCACTTCGTACACAACCGTTGGCGCGGTGGTGATCAGGTCGAGATCGTATTCACGCTCCAGACGCTCCTGGATGATCTCCATGTGCAGCAGGCCGAGGAAGCCACAGCGGAAGCCAAAGCCCAGCGCGGTGGAGCTCTCTGGCTCATAGAACAGCGAGGCGTCGTTCAGGCTCAGCTTGCCTAATGCATCACGGAAAGCTTCGTAGTCGTCGGAGCTTACCGGGAACAGACCGGCATACACCTGCGGCTTCACTTTTTTGAAGCCCGGCAGCGCTTTATCCGCAGGGTTGCGCTGCAGCGTCAGGGTATCGCCCACCGGGGCGCCGAGGATGTCTTTGATGGCGCACACCAGCCAGCCTACCTCGCCACACTTCAGCTCGGTACGGTCAATTTGTTTTGGCGTGAAAATGCCGAGACGGTCAGCGTTGTACACCTGGCCGGTACTCATTACCTTCACTTTATCGCCTTTACGCAGCGTGCCGTTTTTAATACGGATCAGCGACACAACACCGAGGTAGTTATCAAACCAGGAGTCGATGATCAGCGCCTGCAGCGGGCCTTCCGCATCACCTTCCGGCGGCGGAATGTCGCGCACCAGACGTTCCAGCACATCCGGTACGCCGACGCCGGTTTTCGCCGAGCAACGCACCGCATCCGCGGCGTCAATGCCGACGATATCTTCAATCTCTTCCGCCACGCGCTCCGGGTCGGCCGCAGGCAGGTCGATCTTGTTCAGTACCGGTACCACTTCCAGATCCATTTCCATGGCGGTGTAGCAGTTCGCCAGGGTCTGCGCTTCAACGCCCTGACCTGCATCAACCACCAGCAATGCCCCTTCACAGGCCGCCAGCGAGCGGGAAACTTCATAAGAGAAGTCAACATGGCCTGGGGTGTCGATAAAATTGAGCTGGTAAGTTTCACCGTTTGGCGCGTGGTAATCGAGCGTAACGCTCTGCGCTTTAATGGTGATGCCGCGCTCGCGCTCCAGATCCATCGAATCCAGAACCTGCGCCGCCATCTCACGATCGCTCAGGCCACCGCAAATCTGAATCAAACGGTCAGAGAGCGTTGATTTGCCGTGGTCAATGTGAGCGATAATGGAGAAATTTCGTATGTGCTTCATTTATATGAATATCTTCACGTAGAAAATCAGTTGAAAACGTGAGCACAGACACATTCAGGCAAGTGAGCTTTACCCGGAACCCTGTCAGCCTCATTAATGACGACGCATATTACACTGTTAACGCCGCGCGTTAAAGAATGGAACTGCGGGGAATCGCAACAGAATTCAGCGATTAAGACGAAATGAAAAGGCCGCGCAATACGCGGCCTGAACGGGGATCAACTATGGTTTTCCACTCGTAGCGCATCAGGCGGGAGCGCAACGCTGAGAATCACCGGCTGGAACGCTTCGCGATCGCCAAACCGGCTGGAAACCCCTTTGGCAACAATAAAGCCGCCAACGCCACCCAGCAGCGCACCGCAGGCCGCCGCCAGGTCGCTGTGGAACAGCATCTGGAACAGGCCCGCGACCAGGAACAGACCAAACAGCGGCGTCATATACACCAGCAGCGCAGAGCCGAGCAGGCTGCTTTCGCGAATGCCCAGTTCAATGCGCTGGCCCGGCTGTAGCGGCTCCGGACTGGCGATAGTCATCACATGGGCGTTTTTCGGTCCCAGCTGGTTGAGCGCATGGCTGCCGCAGCCTTTGCGCGCTGAACAACTGTTGCAGGAGGTTTTCGCTTCCGAATGCAGAGTAGCGACGCCCTCTTTCCATGCCACCACGGTGGCCCATTCTCTCATCATTTTGTCGCACCTGAATCTATGCTGTCCGCGATACGTTTGGCAGTGGTCGGCGGCAATTCGCCCACCACGGTAATTTCACGATTATCGCGCACTTCGGTCTGCACCGTACGACGCCCAGTGCGCAATGACTGTGGCGAACTGCTTTTATCGGCAGGCGTGATGTTAATAGCGAAACTGAACAGGCCATCGCTGTACAGACGAGATTCTACGGTTTTGTTCATCGCCGGAATATCACGCCGGCTTTGCGAAATTAGCTTCATGCCGGCCGGCAGCCAGCCCGGTTGCCAGCTGAGCTGCACTTTATCGCCCGCCGGTAACGACAGCGACGGCGGCAGATTGGCTTTTTCCAGCCCCTGCATCAGATTGCGCACGCCTTCATCGACGGCAAAACTGATGACGCGGAACTGCTCCAGCGTCTCACCGTCGCGATCCAGCAAATCAATCCGCAGCGGCAATTTGGTATCGACGTCCAGCCACACCACGTAGCTATAACGCGTGCCGTCACGCGACACGATGCGCACCACTTCGCACATCTGATCGGCCATGCGGGAACGCCCTACCGGAATAAAATCGTAGGCATCGCCAAGGCGCGAGAAGTCAGCGAACATCAGCGCCGGCAGCGCATCAATAATGTGGTTGCCCGGCAGCGAGAACGGATCGAGACCCGGTTCGAAATAGCTGATGTCGTTGCCGCGCTGGATCACTTCACGACGCGGTCCGTCCATCTGTAACAGCTGAGCGAACACGCGATTGTCGATGACCGCATGGCGGTAACGCAGGGATTCAATGCCCAGACGTGAGACATTGATATAGGCGAATTCGTAGTTGAGGTTCTGGCTGGCCTGCTCCATCTGCTGTAACAACGCCCCGGACGCAGATGTCTGCGCCGGGGCGGTAGATGACCAAAGCAGGCTGCCTGCCAGCAGGCTAACGGCACACCAAAGCTGCTTCATTACTGCTGTTGAGTTCCTAACGACTGAGTTCCGGGAACGTTAGCCTGCGCCTGTTGCGGCGCATTGCTTTCAAACTGCACCTGATCGGCATGCAGACGGCGTTGCAGTTCGTAATCCTGCAACATGGCATTCACGCGGCGACGCTGCTCCTGCACCTGCTGATTTGAGCTGTTGGTGTCAAAAGCATCAGACGGCACGCCCAGGCTGACCGGTGACGCTTTACCCATCATCGGTAAGGTATTAAAGGCTGGCGCGTCCGAGGTTTCCGTCGCACTACCCGCTGGTGAGCTGTTGTAGTGCTGCACACCGACGATCACCGCCAGCGACACACAGGCCGCCACACCAATCTGCGTGACCTGAGCAACCCAGCCGCCACCGCGACGCCAGAACGGCATTTTCTGCCAGCGCGACGGCTCCGGCTGTGCTTCCGGGATCAACGAAGTCACTTTGCGCACCGGCTCGTTTTCGATCGCGGCAGCAACGCGTGCGGAGATATCAAAATGCAGCACTTCGCCCACATCGCCCCGCAGGGTGTCGCGGATCAGATGGTAGCTTTCCCAGCTTTTTTGTAGATCTGCATCCTTCGATAACGACGCCAGCAGCTCGTTATCTAAAGTTTCACCATCCATTAAAGCGGAAAGTTTTTCTTTCTGCATGTTTTGGTACCCTTCCAGTAGCCGTTATCACTGACGTTGGATAAGCGGTTGAACTTTATTATCAATGGCTTCCCGGGCCCGGAAGATACGTGAACGTACGGTACCTACCGGACAATCCATGATGGCGGCGATCTCTTCGTAACTCAGACCATCCAGTTCCCGCAGGGTGATGGCCATACGCAGATCTTCAGGCAACGCCTCAATCGTCCGAAAAACAATTTGTTTCAGTTCGTCTGACAACATTAAGTTCTCAGGGTTCGAAATTTCTTTTAGCGCACCCGCACTTTCGAAATTTTCCGCGTCAATCGCGTCCACATCGCTGGACGGCGGCCGGCGCCCCTGAGCCACCAGATAATTCTTCGCGGTGTTGACCGCAATGCGGTACAGCCACGTGTAAAAGGCGCTATCACCCCGGAACGACTCCAGTGCGCGATACGCTTTAATGAAAGATTCCTGAACCACATCAGGCACATCGCCTGACGGGACATAACGTGAAACCAGGCTCGCCACTTTATGCTGGTATCGGATCACCAGTAAATTAAATGACTTTTGATCTCCTTTCTGAACCCGCTCAACGAGAACCTGATCCGTTAACTGCTCGCTCATCCGAGGTAATGTCTCCCCAAATCTCTTTTATGCGTAAGTGAACTGCCAGCACATCTCATTTATTGTGAGCAAGCATGCGCTTAGAGTCCCGTTCTGGCCTGAAGTTCACCACGACCTGATATTTTCTGTACCGGTGCCCTGACATCGTTGTTGTTGATGGTCTTTCAGTGTAGCGACTTACCGCACTGGTGGTGTCGTTGGCGGCACCGATAATCGCTGGCAGAGTACCCTATGACGCCGCATTTTTCACCTTTATTCCCTGAATTTTCAGCGTGTTTGGTATAAAAAACACTAATCGCTTATTTTCAGACATAACTTACTGAAATCGCATTACAATCTGATTATTGCGTCGAATTTTCCCGCGTTTTTTGTTCAAAATACTTCACACCAGCGGCGTCCGGGCTTATGCTCGGGGGACCTTTTGTTTAGTAAATTAAACATCATGAACCCCATTCCCGATCATAGCTGTGATGTACTGATTGTTGGCAGCGGCGCGGCCGGTTTATCTCTGGCGCTGCGGCTGGCACCGCACTATCAGGTAACGGTGCTGAGTAAAGCGCAGATTAGCGAAGGCTCCACGCTGTATGCACAGGGCGGGATTGCGGCGGTGTTTGATGAAAACGACAGCATTGAATCACACGTCGAAGATACGCTGATTGCCGGTGCAGGCCTGTGCGATCGCGAGACGGTGAATTTTATCGCCAGCAATGCGCGCCCGTGCGTACAGTGGCTGATCGATAACGGCGTGGCGTTTGATCGCGAGCCACAGGATAACGGCAATGCGCGCTATCACCTGACGCGCGAAGGCGGTCACAGCCATCGCCGTATCTTACACAGCGCCGACGCCACCGGGCGCGCGGTCGAAACCACGCTGGTCAGCCAGGCGCTCAGCCATCCCAATATTCGCGTTATTGAGCGCGCCAACGCGGTGGATTTAATCCTCTCCGATAAAATTGGCCTGCCCGGAACGCGGCGCGTGGTGGGCGCGTGGATCTGGAATCGCAATCGCGAACAGGTTGAAACCTGCCGCGCCCGCAGCGTGGTGCTGGCCACCGGCGGTGCGGCGAAGGTATATCAGTACACCACTAATCCGGATGTCGCTTCCGGCGACGGCATCGCGATGGCGTGGCGCGCCGGCTGCCGGGTGGCCAATCTGGAGTTCAATCAGTTTCACCCTACCTGCCTGTTTCATCCGCAGGCGCAAAACTTTTTGCTGACCGAAGCGCTGCGCGGCGAAGGTGCCTGGCTACTGCGCCCGGACGGTTCGCGCTTTATGCCGGATTTCGATGCGCGCGCCGAACTGGCACCGCGCGATATCGTGGCGCGCGCGATCGATCACGAAATGAAGCGCCTGGGCGTCGACTGCATGTATCTCGACATCAGCCATCAGCCGGCCAGCTTTGTGCGTGCCCACTTTCCGATGATCTATGACAAGCTGCTGACGTTTGGCCTCGATCTGACACAGCAGCCGATTCCGATTGTGCCCGCCGCGCATTACACCTGCGGCGGCGTGATGGTGGATCAGCATGGTCGCACCGATGTCGACGGGCTGTATGCGATTGGTGAGGTCAGCTACACCGGCCTGCACGGCGCTAACCGCATGGCATCGAATTCGCTGCTGGAGTGTCTGGTGTATGGCTGGTCGGCGGCCGAAGATATTGTGCGCCGTCTGCCGCAGATGCACGCCGTCGATCACCTGCCGGCGTGGGATGAAAGCCGCGTCGACGATGCCGATGAACGGGTGGTGATTCAGCACAACTGGCATGAGCTGCGGCTATTAATGTGGGACTACATGGGCATCGTGCGTACCACCAAGCGGCTGGAGCGCGCCCTGCGCCGCATTACGCTGCTACAGCAGGAGATAGATGAATACTATGCGCATTTTCGCCTCTCCAACAATCTGCTGGAGCTGCGCAATCTGGTACAGGTGGCAGAGCTGATGGTGCGCTGTGCGCTGGCGCGCAAAGAGAGCCGCGGGCTGCACTTCACCCGCGACTATCCGCATACGCTGCCCGAGGCACAGCCTACGGTGCTGCAGCCGGTAGCCTAGCGGAACAGATAGAAATCGGTTACCAGGCTCAGCCAGTCCGCCGAATAGCTTTTATCTTCATCACGAATGGCGAGACGCTCCTGCACGAGTTCGCCTGCGGCAGGTGAAAAGCCCAGCACCAGCCGGTTCGGCGGTCGCTGCGCGTAAGGTGCCACATCATAGCGATAACGCAGATGCCAGCCTTCGGCACGCGCCAGTGTAATCAGGTTTTCGCCGGCATCCGCGGGCAGCACCACGCAAAATAGCCCCTCTTCTTCAATCAGCTGTGCCGCACAGCGCAGCAGAGTGGGATGATCAAGCGTTGCCGTGCTGCGCGCGGTATCGCGTTCGACGCTGGCTGAGGCCATACCCGGGGTGAAAAACGGCGGATTGCTGACAATCAGCGAGTAGCGTTTTTCTGCCTGCTCACTCCAGCTGACGATGTCCTGCGCATGCACCGCGATGCGATGCGCCCACGGCGACGCGGCGACGTTCTCCTGCGCCTGCGCGGCGGCACTGCGCTCCAGTTCGACGGCATCGATACTGACGTCATCCGGCGTGCGCTGCGCCAGCATCAGCGCAATCAGGCCGCTGCCGCAGCCGATATCCAGTATGCGCCGTACGCCTGCCACCGGCGCCCAGGCACCGAGCAGCACCCCATCGGTGCCGACCTTCATGGCACAGCGATCGTGCGCGACAAAAAATTGCTTAAACGTGAACCCATCTTTTCTTAACATCGCCCGCGCTGGCGGTTGCGGCTGAGACATGCTTAACGACCATTGAATTTGCTCCTGCCGGAAGTGTAACGTGGTCGCGAAGTGAATTCACCTTCACCTGTGCAACACAAACAGATGAAGATTGTGGCTGAACTGTCTATAATCAGCGCCCCAAACTGAGGTAGACCATGACCGTAACCACATTCTCCGAACTCGAACTCGACGAAAGCCTGCTGGAAGCCCTGCAGGATAAAGGCTTCACGCGCCCGACTGCCATTCAGGCTGAGGCCATTCCTGCCGCGCTGGAAGGCCGTGACGTTCTGGGTTCGGCACCAACCGGAACGGGGAAAACCGCAGCCTACCTGCTGCCCGCTTTACAGCACCTGCTCGATTTCCCGCGTAAAAAATCAGGGCCGCCGCGCATTCTGATCCTCACGCCGACGCGTGAACTGGCGATGCAGGTTGCCGACCAGGCGCGCGAGCTGGCCAAACATACCCATCTCGATATCGCCACCATCACCGGCGGCGTGGCCTATATGAACCACGCGGAAGTGTTCAGTGAAAATCAGGACATCGTGGTCGCGACCACCGGCCGTCTGCTGCAGTACATCAAAGAAGAGAACTTTGACTGCCGTGCGGTAGAAACGCTGATTCTGGACGAAGCCGACCGCATGCTGGACATGGGCTTTGCGCAGGATATCGAGACCATTGCCGGTGAAACGCGCTGGCGCAAACAGACGCTGCTGTTCTCGGCCACGCTGGAAGGCGACAACATCAAAGATTTCGCCGAGCGCCTGCTGAACGATCCGGTAGCGATTGAAGCCGATCCAAGCAAAAGCGAGCGCAAAAAGATTCAGCAGTGGTATTACCGCGCCGACAACCTTGAGCACAAAACCAAACTGCTGGTGCATCTGCTAAAGCAGCCGGAAGTGAAGCGTGCCATCGTGTTTGTACGCAAACGCGAGCGCCTGCATGAGCTGGTGACCTGGATGCACGAAGCCGGCCTGCGCAGCAGCTACCTCGAAGGCGAAATGGTACAGGCTAACCGTAACGAAGCGATAAAACGCCTGAATGACGGTCGCGTTAACGTGCTGGTCGCGACCGATGTCGCCGCGCGCGGTATCGACATTGATAACGTCACCCACGTCATCAACTATGACTTACCGCGCACCGCCGATGTCTATCTGCACCGCATTGGCCGTACCGGCCGCGCCGGACGCAAAGGTACCGCAATCTCGCTGGTAGAAGCACATGACCATCCGCTGCTGGGTAAAATCAGCCGCTACGTCAACGAGCCACTGAAATCGCGCGTAATCGATGAGCTGCGTCCGGAAACGCGTGCACCGAGTGCTAAAGTCACCGGTAAACCGTCGAAAAAGGCGCTTGAGAAGCGCAAAGAGAAGAAAGCGAAAGAAGAAGAGAAACCGCGCGTGAAGAAACGTCACCGCGATACCAAAAATATCGGTAAACGCCGCAAGCCAAGCGGCAGCAGCACACCGGAGAGCGGTGCGGAATAAAACAGCATCGCAGCAATTAAATCGCCTCCCTGAGGCGATTTTTTGCTTTCTGGCCTGCCGAAATCGCACTCTCGCGGCGTAAAATCCCTCAGTCGGCTCTCTTCGCTCTTCAGGAAATAAAAAAAGCCGCGCCAGTAAGCACCGGCGCGGCCTGTATTGCTGTGTGCGTTTTCGTCAGCCGATCAATTACAGGCTTTCGGTAAAAGTACGGGTGATAACGTCACGCTGCTGTTCTGGCGTCAGCGCGTTAAAGCGCACCGCATAGCCCGACACGCGAATGGTCAGCTGCGGATATTTTTCCGGATGCTTCACCGCATCTTCCAGCGTTTCACGGCGCAGCACGTTAACGTTGAGGTGCTGACCGCCTTCAACGCGCACCTGCGGTTTCTGCTCCAGTGGAATTTCACGGTAAGCAATCTCGCCAAGGTCGCTGACTGCAACAACCTGATCTTCCGTGAAATCGCCTTTTGCGCACAGGCAGCGGGCTTCGGCTTTCTCATTGTCCAGCAGCCAGAACGAATTCAGCAGCTGCGGATTTTGTGCCTGAGTAATTTGAATACCGGTAATCATAGAGGCCTCCAAGGCTTAGCGCTGCGGCACGAGCACAGCGCGGTTCTTCGGGTTATGTGATGCTCTGGTATATCACCGCGCTGACTGGCTCGTTTTGACCTGTATCAATTTCGCCCGGCCAGAATTTTCGCTCCTGTCCTAATAAATTGATTTATAACAATATTTACCATTAACTTTTTCTGCAATTGTTCAACTTATTTTTACCCTTCTGCTGCCCCGCCGGACACGCTAAGCTAAAGGCATCAATTTGCAGGGAGTCAATGATGGCTGAGAAGCTGACCTGGCACGATGTGCTGGCTGAAGAGAAAGAAAAACCTTACTTCGTGGAAACGCTGAAAGCGGTAGCCGAAGAGCGTGCGGCGGGCGTGACGGTCTATCCGCCGCAAAAGGACGTGTTTAACGCGTTCCGTCTCACCGAACTGGGCGATATTAAAGTGGTGATACTCGGCCAGGATCCGTACCACGGCCCGAATCAGGCACACGGCTTGGCGTTTTCGGTATTGCCGGGCGTGGCCATTCCGCCGTCGCTGCTGAATATGTACAAAGAGCTGGAACAGGACATTCCTGGCTTTCAGCGTCCGCAGCACGGCTTTCTTGAAAGCTGGGCGAAACAGGGTGTGCTGCTGCTGAATACGGTGTTAACCGTGGAAGCCGGCAAAGCGCATTCGCACGCGCGTTTCGGCTGGGAAACCTTCACCGATAACGTGATCAGTGCCATCAACACCCATCGCGAAGGGGTGATTTTCCTGCTGTGGGGATCGCACGCGCAGAAGAAAGGCAGCATTATTGATGCGCAGCGTCATCACGTATTGAAAGCACCGCATCCTTCGCCGCTTTCGGCGCATCGCGGCTTTTTTGGCTGTCAGCATTTTTCCAAAGCCAATGCGCTGCTGAGCCAGGCCGGCCAGACGCCCATCGACTGGACGCCGGTGCTGCCCTGAAAACACAAACGGCCGCATCAGCGACCGTTGTTGCACGGGAGCGGCTTAGCCTTTGGCTTTCGATACCGCAACCATCGCCGGGCGCAGCAGGCGACCGTTGAGGGTGTAACCGCGCTGCATCACCATCAGCACGTGGTTTGGCGCCACTTCTTCAGACTCCATCATCGACATCGCCTGATGCACCTCCGGGTTGAACGGCACATTAGTTTCGCCCACCACTTCCACGCCGAACTTACGCACCGCACCCAGCAGTGATTTCAGCGTCAGCTCGATGCCTTCAATCATCGAAGCCAGCTCGGTATTATCTTTATCCGCCACTTCCAGCGCGCGCTCCAGGCTATCAATCACCGGCAGCAGCTCGTTGGCAAACTTTTCCAGCGCAAACTTGTGCGCTTTTTCCACGTCCATTTCGGCGCGGCGACGGATATTTTCAATCTCAGCCTGCGCGCGCAGCTGGGCGTCACGCACGCCACCCTGCGCCTGCGCTAATTCCGCTTCCAGCTGGGCGATACGCTCATCACGCGGATCCACCTCAGTTGCTGTCTCCGCTTCCGGCTGCTGTTGTTCCTGTTGAATTTCGTCTGAGACTTGCTCGTTTGGGGTGTTCTGTTCTTTACTACTCATGAATTTCTCCGCGTTTTGCACATTCATCTCGCTGGTTGGCTTATTATGGGGATCAGTTTGACGGTTTCAAGTGAACCCATCACATTGCCTGGCCGTTTTGGCTTATGAGGAACACCCGCTAAATGAACAAACACTTTAACTGCATTGGGATCGTCGGTCATCCGCGCCATCCCACTGCGTTAACCACCCATGAAATGCTCTGGCGCTGGCTGACTGACAAAGGCTATGACGTGATCGTGGAACAGCAAATCGCCCGCGAGCTTAACCTGCAGGATGTGCGTACCGGCAGCCTGGCGGACATCGGCCAGTATGCCGATCTGGCGGTGGTGGTCGGCGGCGATGGCAACATGCTGGGCGCCGCGCGCGTGCTGGCTCGTTACGACATCAAGGTGATTGGCATCAACCGCGGCAATCTCGGCTTCCTCACGGACCTCGATCCAGATAACGCGCAGCAGCAGCTGGATGACGTGCTGCAGGGCGATTATTTTGTGGAAAGCCGCTTTTTGCTGGAAGCGCAGGTATGCAAAGAAGAGTGTTCGCCGCGCATCGGCAGCGCCATCAATGAAGTGGTGCTGCATCCGGGCAAAGTGGCGCACATGATTGAATTTGAAGTCTATATCGACGAAGTGTTCGCCTTTTCCCAGCGCTCGGACGGGCTGATTATTTCCACGCCAACCGGTTCAACTGCCTATTCGCTGTCGGCGGGCGGGCCGATATTAACGCCGTCACTCGATGCGATTGCGCTGGTGCCGATGTTCCCGCACACGCTGTCGGCGCGTCCGCTGGTGATCAACAGTAGCAGCACCATTCGCCTGCGTTTTTCCTCACTGCGCAGCGACCTGGAGATCAGCTGTGACAGCCAGATCGCCCTGCCGATTCAGGAAGGGGAAGATGTGCTGATTCGCCGCAGCGCCAATCACCTCAATTTAATTCATCCCAAAAATTATAATTATTTTAATACCTTAAGCTCAAAACTCGGATGGTCAAAAAAATTATTCTGAAAAGGCCTGCCGGCTACTTTACTGGATAAAAAACCAGTTTATACTGTATGAAAAACCATATCTGTTTTTACATACAGGTAATTGTATGCTGGCACAACTGACCATCAGTAATTTTGCAATCGTTCGTGAACTGGAGATCGACTTTCATCGTGGTATGACAGCGATCACCGGCGAAACCGGCGCAGGGAAATCCATCGCGATTGATGCGCTGGGCCTGTGCCTTGGCGGCCGTGCTGAAGCAGACATGGTGCGTCAGGGGGCCAGCCGCGCGGATATCTGCGCGCGCTTCCAGCTGAAAGCGTCACCCTCTGCCCAGCGCTGGCTGGCGGAGAACCAGCTCGACGACGGCAACGAATGCCTGTTGCGCCGCGTGATCAGTGCCGATGGCCGCTCACGTGGCTTTATCAACGGCACCTCTGTTCCGCTGTCGCAGCTGCGCGAACTCGGTCAGTTACTGATTCAAATCCACGGTCAGCATGCGCATCAGCTGCTCCTCAAAACCGATCACCAGAAACACCTACTGGATGCCTACGCCGCACACGACGATCGGCTGGCGGAGATGCGTCAGCACTATCAGCGCTGGCATCACAGCTGCCGCACGCTGGCACAGCATCAGCAGCTGTCGCAGGAGCGTGAAGCCCGCCGCGAACTGCTGCAGTATCAGCTGAAAGAACTCAACGAATTTGCGCCGCAGCCAGGCGAGTTTGAGCAGATTGATGAAGAGTACAAGCGCCTCGCAAACAGCGGTCAGCTGCTGTCCACCAGCCAGCAGGCGCTGCAAATTCTTGCCGACAGCGATGACACCAACCTGCAAAGCCTGCTCTATAGCGCGCGTAATATGCTGAGTGAGCTGGTCTCGCTGGACGATAAAGTCAGCGGCGTATTTAACCTGCTGGAAGAAGCCGCGATTCAGTTAAGTGAAGCCAGCGATGAGCTGCGCCACTACTGTGAACGGCTCGACCTTGATCCTAATCGCCTGTACGAGCTGGAGCAGCGTCTGTCGCGGCAGATTGCGCTGGCGCGTAAGCATCATGTTTCACCGGAAGCGCTGCCGGTGCTGTATCAGCAGCTGCTGGATGAAGCGGAACAGCTGTCGCAGCAGGAGATCGATCAGGAAAGCCTGCAGAGCGACGTCGTGGCTCATCATCAGGCCGCACTGGCCTGTGCCGAAGCCCTGCATCAGCAACGCGTCACCTCGGCGCAGGAGCTGAGCCAGCTGATTACGCAAAGCATGCGCACCCTCGCCATGCCGCACGGTGAATTTGCCATTATGCTGGAATTCAATGCCGATCAGCTGACGGCCGAAGGTGCCAGCCGTATTGATTTCCGTGTCACCACCAACCCGGGCCAGCCGCTGCAGCCGCTGGGTAAAGTGGCCTCAGGAGGTGAGCTGTCACGTATTGCGCTGGCGATTCAGGTGATCACCGCACAGAAAATGGAAACTCCGGCGATGATTTTCGATGAGGTTGACGTCGGTATCAGTGGTCCGACGGCCGCTGTCGTTGGCCAGATGCTGCGCCAGTTGGGCGAATCGACTCAGGTGATGTGCGTAACTCACTTGCCGCAGGTGGCGGGCTGTGGTCATCAGCACTTCTTCGTCAGCAAAGAGACCGACGGTGCGATGACCGAAACCCACATGCAGCCGCTGGATAAGCGTGCGCGTCTGCAGGAACTGGCGCGCCTGCTTGGCGGCAGCGAAGTCACACGCAACACGCTGGCGAACGCAAAAGAACTTTTAGCAGCCTGACACCGCACTTTTTTCCGGCCTGGTGGTCATATGCTTGCTCTGTAGAGGTTTCCAATAGCTCAAAGGTTTATTATCATCGGCAGTCATATCGCCATAATAAAGCCTGCCGTATGCAGAGTTCAGAATTTGATGGCAACAAAACTGCCTGATGAAAGGCGTTTGGCCCCAGAAAAGGAATGTATAGATGCGCTGTAAAACGCTGACTGCCGCGGCAGTGGTAATGTTGATGATGACCGCCGGATGTTCCACCCTTGAGCGCGTTGTGTATCGTCCGGATATCAATCAGGGGAATTACCTGGTCGCCAACGACGTTTCGAAGATTCACACCGGCATGACGCAGCAGCAGGTTGCCTACACGCTCGGTACGCCGATGATGCACGACCCGTTTGGCAGCAACGTCTGGTATTATGTGTTCCGTCAGGAGCCAGGTCATGAAAGCGTGAAGCAGCAGACGCTGACGCTGACCTTCGACAGCAACGGTACGCTGACAAACATCGACAACAAACCGCGCCTCACCGGCACTGAAGACTGAGTGAGTCGCAACAAAAAAGGCGCATGAGCGCCTTTTTTAATGCCTGTACACTTACTTTTTCGTTGCCGCGCGCTCTGCCCGCTGCCGGCGCATCTCTTTTGGATCGGCAATCAGCGGGCGATAAATCTCGACCCGATCGCCATCCTGCAGCGTATCGCTCAGCTTGACCGGACGGCTGAAAATGCCGACCTTATTGCTGCTCAGGTCGATATCTTTGCGCAGCGCCAGCAGTCCGGATGCCTGAATCGCCTGCTCAACCGTGGCGCCCTCTTCCAGGCTAACCTCACGCAGATACTGTTTATCCGGTAGCGCGTACACCACTTCAACGCTGATGTCAGCCACGGTAAACCTCTTTGGCGCGCTGGGTAAACGCCTGCACCATGCTGTTGGCCAGCTCTTTGAAGATGCGTCCAAACGCCATCTCGACCAGCATATTGGTGAACTCAAAGTCGAGGCTGAGCTCAACCTTGCAGGCATCGTCGCCGAGCGAAATAAATTTCCAGCCACCGGTCAGCTTGCGGAACGGCCCATCGACTAGCTGCATATGAATGCTCTGGTTATCGGTCAGGGTGTTACGCGTGGTAAAGGTTTTACTGATGCCGGCTTTGGAAACATCCACCGCGGCGGTCATCTGGTTACCGCTGTTATCCAGCACGCGGCTGCCGGTACAGCCCGGAAGAAATTCAGGATAAGCATCCACATCATTCACGAGCCGGTACATCTGTTCAGCGCTATACGGGACCAGCGCTGAACGGCTAATCTGGGCCATAATGGTTCCTGTTGGTCACAAAACCGTTGAATTATACCATTTTAAGCTACTAAACAAAAATTCACGCCTTTGCCAGCTGTGCTAAAATAGTGTGTTTTTTACCGCCCCGCAGGACAGGGGATGCGCCCACAGACTGAGTGATGTAGACTACGCCGCACTATGACAAAGAAAAAAGCTCACAAACCCGGTTCAGCCACTATTGCCCTCAACAAACGCGCTCGCCATGAATACTTCATTGAAGAGGAGTTCGAGGCCGGCATGGCGTTGCAAGGATGGGAAGTCAAATCACTGCGCGCCGGTAAAGCCAACATCAGCGACAGCTATATTTTGCTGCGCGATGGCGAAGCCTATCTGTTCGGTTCCACTTTTCAGCCGCTGGCAGTGGCATCAAGCCACGTGGTGTGCGATCCCACGCGCAACCGTAAACTGCTATTGAACCAGCGCGAACTGGATTCCCTGTACGGCCGCGTTAACCGCGAAGGTTACACCGTGGTCGCGCTGTCGCTGTACTGGAAAAACGCCTGGGCCAAACTGAAGATTGGTGTGGCACGCGGTAAGAAAGAACATGACAAACGTGCGGACATTAAAGATCGCGAGTGGAAGATGGACAAAGCACGAATTATGAAGAATGCCAGCCGTTAAGCACTGGAATCTTTTATAATTTTTTGCTAGAGTAAGAAGTCTTGGGGCTGATTCTGGATTCGACGGGATTCGCGAAACCCAAGGTGCATGCCGAGGTGCGGTAGGCCTCGCTAAAAAACCGCAAAAAAATAGTCGCAAACGACGAAAACTACGCTTTAGCAGCTTAATAACCTGCTTAGAGCCCTCTCTCCCTAGCCTCCGCTCTTAGGACGGGGATCAAGAGAGGTCAAACCTAAAAGAGATCGCGTGGATGCCCTGCCTGGGGTTGAAGCGTTAAAACTAATCAGGCTAGTTTGTTAGTGGCGTGTCTGTCCGCAGCTGGCAAGCGAATGTAAAGACCAGACTAAGCATGTAGTACCGAGGATGTAGGAATTTCGGACGCGGGTTCAACTCCCGCCAGCTCCACCAAAATTCTTCAAAGATGGTTCCAGAGCCATCCGTAGAAGTCCTGAAAGCCCGCATGGCACAAGCCCTGCGGGCTTTTTTGTGTCTGTAACCTTCCGAGATGATCCGCCTGAATCCAGAGATAATTGGTACACGTTTAGGTACACGCTATAATGTGGGCCAAAAACGTGTACCAATTATGGATGGAAACCAGTCATGGCGCGGATGACACGCCCCCTCACCAATAACGAAATCCTCAAAGCTAAGCCTCAAGAGAAAGACTTCACACTACATGATGGGGATGGGCTTTTCCTGCTAATCAAAACGTCTGGCAAGAAGCTATGGCGTTTCCGCTATCAGAGGCCAAGAAGTAGTAGCCGCACAAATCTTAGTCTTGGCTCATACCCTGCCCTAACGCTAGCTGCTGCACGTCAGATGCGTGATCAGTATCTGTCACTTCTCGCTCAAGGAATCGATCCACAGAAGCAGCAAGAGGAAGTTTCTGAGCAGCGTCAGATTGAGTTAGATAGCATTTTCTCAGTTGTTGCCGAGAGGTGGTTCCAGCTTAAAAGCAAAAGTGTCACCGAAGATTATGCAAAGGATATTTGGCGATCACTCGAGAAGGACATCTTCCCAACTATCGGTGAGATTTCTGTTCAGGCGCTTAAGGCTAGAACGATTGTAGAGGCACTGGAGCCGATTAAAGCTCGCGGCGCACTTGAGACAGTTCGTCGCTTAGTTCAGCGTATAAACGAGATCATGATATATGCCGTTAATACCGGCCTGATTGATGCCAATCCGGCATCAGGTGTTGGAATGGCCTTTGAGAAACCCAAAAAGCAAAATATGCCGACACTGCGACCAGAAGAATTGCCGACATTAATGCGTTCCCTAAACATGTCAAATCTATCCGTCCCAACTCGATGCCTTATTGAATGGCAACTGTTAACTCTTGTGCGCCCTTCTGAAGCTTCTGGTGCACAATGGGTAGAAATTGATCTTGATACAAAACTCTGGACTATTCCAGCCGAAAGGATGAAGTCGAAACGAGAGCATGTTGTCCCTCTATCAACTCAGGCATTAGAGATTCTTGAAGTGATGAAGCCTATGAGTGCTCATCGAAAGCACGTTTTTCCAAGCAGGAATGACCCAAAGCAAGCCATGAATAGCCAGACAGCTAATGCCGCTTTAAAACGAATTGGATTCGGAGGAAAGCTTGTCGCACATGGGTTACGTTCAATTGCGAGCACAGCATTAAACGAAGCAGGTTTTAACCCTGACGTAATCGAAGCAGCTTTAGCTCATAGTGATAAAAATGAGGTACGTAGAGCATACAACCGCTCAACGTACATTGCACAACGTGTAGACCTGATGAACTGGTGGGGCGGATTTGTAAGAAATTCTTCACTTTCCTCAAGAAAGAGTATTGCAAAAATCTTAAATCCATGAATAAATCACTTCACACTTAAAATGTTCTTGTCAAGGAGACAAGGATGAAAATTGACTTCGATGCTATTTTTTTTGATTTGGACAATACTTTAATAAGTACAGACTCTCTTAAGCAGCTTAGAGAGAGCGGTAACAGTGCTAACCTCTCTCAGGATGCACTCAATCAAAGCAAGATTTATGCTAAATCTAAATCTTTGCTCGAATATCTGAAAAAAAACTCCATCAAAACAGCGCTTATAACAAACTCACCAAGAAAATATGCTGAATCGCTAATAACACATCATTCATTAGAAAATTATTTTGATGTAATTATAACTTATAATGACGTATTAAAAGACGGTGCAAAGCCAAGCCCAAAAGGAATCGAGATGGCTCTTGAAAAGCTTGGACTTACAAGAGCATCAAAAGTAGTTTACATTGGAGATGATGACAAAGATTTTATAGCTGCTTATAGTGCTGGAGTGAAACCTCTAGCCCCAGCCTGGGCATCACGCATTCCTTTCAGAGTAATACCATCCGCTATAATTTCAACATCAGCCTTAATGGATGATATTGACTGTTTCGATAGCGTTGATTTAATTGCTGACATCTGCGCTAGTAGAAATAAATTTGTGCACTCACGAAAATGGTTATATTTTATGCCCATGACACTAAGTGGTGACGTTGGAGCAATTAAAAAAGACAACATTGAGATTGTTTGCCTAGGAAAATACTTTAGTCAAAAAGGTTTATTAACGGCTAAGATTCACGACCAACACTCGCTATCATTAGAAATAGCAAAAAAAGATCACATAAAAACATATGTAATGCCTGACTATATCGTTTCTTTAATTCAGCATTGCATAGATAGAGTCTCAAAATATTTCTTTGGCGAGAATAGTTATTTTGATTTAGTTACAGTCATCCCATCGAAGAAGAATAAAAACCCTAGACTGGAGAATATGCTAAATAGAGTTTCACGACAAGGGTTTTCCAGAACCAACTTTATTCATGACTTGTTTTACTTTGAAGATGGTGCTGTAAGCCTGAAAACCCTAGGAAGTAAAGAAAACCGCGTTCAAGAGATAAAAGACAAGTTAAAACTAAAGGAAAAATACCTCAATTTAGTTCGGGGAAAAAGGATTTTAGTAATTGATGATGTGATAACTACCGGCTCAACGCTTCAGGGCGCTTTCAATTTATTAAACCAACATAGTCCCCAAAAGATTTTGGGACTTTGTTTAGCAAAAACAGTAAGTATAGCTGGTGAGTATAAATTTTGCCCTCAATGCGGCAGAGCACTGACTCTTAGGAAAGGACGTACTGGTATACATTTTTGGGGATGTACTGGATTTCATGAGGCCGAACAGTGCAAATATGTCCTTAATATTAAAGAAAAAGAATGTCCAGTTTGTGGCCTTGATATGTACAAACAGTATAGTCCAAAAAATGATAGTTACTTCTTAAGCTGCGCAGGTTACTATAATAATAGATCATGTACACATACCGAGGACATAATTTAATGTTTTTTTCAGAAGCCGGGGAAAAGCTAGTAGCTTTAAGTCGACTCAAAGGAATTGGCGAAAAAACATTGTCTACATTAAGAAAAGAACCTTATTTTCTTGATATGACAATTGAAGATATCGTCGGCAAATCCTTTAGCAAAAAAAACATTTATACAAAGTTAGAACTGGATAGCGCGTTAAAATTTGCAAAAATTCAGCGCGACCAGTGTTTTTCTAATAACGTCAATCTTCATACTATATTTGATAATAACTATCCCTATAGCTTACGAAATCTCAACTCCCCCCCTCCCTTTATTTTCTCTAAAGGGAATTATTCATGCTTGAACGAGACAAATGTTGCAGTTATAGGCACACGAGAGCCTACTATCAGAGGAGAGGAAATAGGAAAAAGAATCACTACTTGGTTAGTGAATAGTGGTTTTAACATTATCAGTGGGCTCGCACACGGTATTGATACTATTGCACATAAAAGCACTCTAGCTTTGCAGGGGAAAACCATAGCTGTAATGGCTCACGGTTTAGATTCTACATATCCAAAAGCAAATGAATCACTGGCATTAGAAATTTTAGACAAGCAAGGCGCATTAGTAAGTGAGTACCCGATTGGGACCAAAGTAAACCCAATAAATTTGGTCAAGAGAGATGCAATTCAAGCTGCTTTATCTTCAGGGGTCTTTTTAATTCAAACAGGCATCAAAGGCGGTAGTCTGCACGCTTCTCGTGCGACATTACAATATGGCAGACCATTAGTAGTGGTAGGGCAATCAAAGACTGACATTGCTAATAACGAGGAAAAAGCACAAGGCAATTTCGAACTCCTGAACTCTGACTACCAAAAAGTAAAGCGCCTTCTTAAAATTAACGATTTTGATCAAAATCTTTTAGTAAAACTAAATAGCAATACAGATTATAATTCCGCCATTAAAAAATTAGAACAATACTTCTTTTATTCACGAAATATAAAGGAAGAAACTGATGGGTTTAATTTTGAAGAATGAATAAAATGTATAACACTTTAACTTTTGACTAAGTTCTTACATGCGATGCTATTGATTGCTTTTGGGAGGAAAATCTTTTCTAATCTTGAAAAATTATTTTTGCGTTAGCGCGCAATGCTATCCCCGCCACGCCTGCCCGCTTTATGCATAGCTTTTCATGCAGGTGCATGATGCGGTCAGAGCCGCGCCCGGTATGGCCTGAACGGTGGAGAACAATGCATGGTTTTGCATGCAGATCCATGCACGCTATGCATGCATCACTCTTTACAAAGCGGCTGGCCAGAAAAAGGGCTTCAGAAAGACAAAGGACAGACATAAAAAAGCCGCTGGTTGGGCAGCGGCTGTGCGGGGTTAATGAACCTGGCGGAATGCAGAACCATAACGGCCCAGCGTCTGCCGTTCTCGTACAGGTTCCGGTGGTGCTTCCGGTACGTTTTCCGGCTGTGGCGGTGCGGTGATCACCTTTGTAATGCTTTCATTCGTCTTGAAAGTACAGGAGCAGTCCAGGTTAGTGCACTGGTGATAACGCTCTTTCACTTGCTCTGACATATAGCGGCTCGATTTGGTGTGCGCAGCGCTTTTACAGTAAGGGCAGTGCATCATTTCTGGTTGCCCTCGTGAAGCTTTGCACGCTGCGCCCGGATTGATTCAGCCAGCTTCTGGCGGCGCATAGGATGGCGATAAAGCTCCATATCAATACCCGTTAGCGGCGGGTGATACAACCCAATATTCTCCAGCAGCGGAGCCTCATTTAGTATGCTGTCCGGCAGAGCAGCAGCCGCCCGCGTCAGCGCTTCACCGACCAGATAAGCCACGTCCTTAATACTATCCCGGTCGTCTCCGGCAAACGTCGGGGAAAGCTCTTCGCGACGGAGACGTAGCTTAATGGCCCACAGCAGCGACGGACTTACGTTACGCAGGGCTGACTGCCAGTGCGCATCCGCGAACCCGGTAAAAGCCTCCCGGTGCGATTCAACATACTCTTTACCACTGCCGCAGCATTTCAGCATCACCTCCTGCTTATCCAGCGCCAGCTCTTTAAGCAGCCCGCCGAACTCATCGGCCAGTTCACGGCTGGCGATGCGCTGAGAATGTTCGGCGCGCAGCTCGTCGGTGAGATTGCCTCGCAGGTTGCGAAAGCTCGTGCGCCAGTTGCTCTCGGCTTCTTTCCCTGCCTCGATGGCTGCCTGCTGTTCTTTTTCACAGCGGGCGATATCGGCGCAGATGCCGTTATAGGCTTTCATCCTTTCGGTATGTTCAGCACGGGCATTCTCAAAGCGTTCCAGTGATGCAGGTTTCTGGTCCGGGGTGGTCATGATTGTCTCTCATCGTCTGTAAAGGATGAGGCCATTCTGTCGTGTACCACAGGACAGTGCATTTCATTGCTTTCCGCCTGTCGATGAACAAACAAGGGCATAACCGGTACAGGATAGCCCCCTAACTGATGATATTTCTTATATAACTGTTCACTGGTATTCACTGAGATAAAAAAGATAATTAATACAGTGATTAAGGCAGTGAATACTTTTAAGTTAAGTCTTCACTGAGTATTCACAGATGTGCACACAGTCTCAGATAAAAGCTTTTTTCTGGCGAGCCTTTTTCAGATTTTAATTCTATTAATAAAAGCTTTTTAATCGCTGAAAGCTCTTAAAAGGCAAACGCTGGCAAACGTTGGCAAACAAAGGCAAACAGGAGGTAAGAGAAGTGCTTTTTGCTCATTTTTCAGCAGTCAGGGGGTTGTTTACTTCACCAGAAATATAACCAGAATAGGGGGTTACCTGAAGACACCACCGGAACCGGACAGCACCGGCCGGACTCATAATGAGGTAACACCATGCACGCAGTTTCATCCGTACCAGCCCCTGCCATTCCCCTAATCCGTGATGCCGTTTACCCGCGCGACCGCTTCATGCGCCTGCCGGAAGTCATCAGCACCTGCGGCCTGTCACGCTCGACCATTTACGACTTAATCAGTCGGGAGCAGTTCCCCTCACAGATTTCCCTCGGCGGTAAAAACGTCGCCTGGCTGGCGTCAGAGATTGACGGCTGGATGCAGGCCCGCATCGCACAGCGCGCCGGGGGTGCAGCATGATTACGCTGCATTTCGGCACAAAAACCTTTCCGCTCACCCGCGAAGAAGACGCCTTAGTCGCGGAAAGTATGACAGCGGCGGTCAGCGGAAAACCCGCCACGGCACTGGCTTTTACCAGCGGGATGCAAGGCCATATTTCCTTGCTGAGTAAAAAAGCGAAGCCTGCCACGCAGGGCGCAAAGAAGGAAGACGGGAAATTCCGATCAAATCCGCCGCAATCCGATCACGTCCTGACCGGTTGCTGAGGGAAACGCCCCGATGTGTGAAAAAAGGCTTTTCTCTGGCGAGCGCCCGTTATACAGTTTTCGTGCTGCCGCAAAATCGGCAGCCGGGCGTGAGAACCCGAGCAAAACAAAGGCGACACGACACGCGCCAGGCGTGTTTTTTTGTGTCATCGCCTCAGTGCACCCATTATCCGGGCAGCGGTTCTTTCGCCGTTGCGCCGTCTGCGTAATGGTGGCCCGGGCGGGGCAGCCTTCGGGCTGGCCGGTTTCCTTTGTTGCCGGTTTCTCACCCCCGTCCGGGCTACCACCCAAGCGTGAGAACTTCTGTGGTAGCTCTTTTCAGCTAACAAAGGAGTTATTCATCATGGCAGTGATCCTCTGCACGTCTCGTTCCAAATTCACCTTTATTTTTGCCGCTGTGCGACGCACTGATGCCACCGCCCGGCCCTGTATGCTGCGTACCGTGGCAGGCGATGAACGCAGCGCCCGCGCCAGCCTCGCCCGCGATTACGTCCTGTCCTTTGCCGGTCGTCTGCCGGTTAAGGCGGTAGTCGCATGAACACGCTCACAAAACGCCTGAATAACAGTGAGACCTACCCTATTCCACACGCTGACTACCTGCGCCTGCTGCACGCGCACGCGGTCGGCGTGACCGTGCTCGATATGTTCGACTCGGTGAACGGCATGAGCGCGCGCGGCTGCGTGCCGGACGGCGCGGCGCTGGCCTCGGTCGTTGCCCTGCTCACCGACCAGCTCGGTAAAGTTGTTGAAACCTGTGAATCCCGCATGTTAGCCACGGAGGCCCGCCATGATGACCGTTAATCACTCCTGCCTGCCCGTTGAGGTACGCACCGCCGTTTACCGCCGCGCGCTGGCGCAGGGCTATCTGAATGCCTGCAAAAACCTCGGCATCACCGTGTCAGCGACGCTCGATGAGCTTCAGATGACCATTGCCCTTGAGCTGGAAGGCTTCTATGTGCGCCGCCACGGCCCGGATGCAGGCATGGAGATGGCCTGCACGATGCTGGGCGATATGGTTGAGCCGGACCTGCTGACCGCGCCGCCGCGGCTGACGCAGCTCGGCGTCACCATGATGGATGAGCTGTTCCGCAGCCAGCTTGCGGCCGCCAGCCGCATCACGCTGCACTGAGGGAGAACATGCACATGAAACATATCGTCTCTGACACCGTAAAGGCGGCCACCGGATTCTGGCCGCAGCTTCTGCCTGCCCTCGGTATCAGCGTGCACACCGGGGGGCGACACGGTGCCTGCCCGGCGTGCGGCGGTAAAGACCGTTTCCGATTCGACAATCAGGACGGGCGCGGAACGTGGCTCTGTAACCAGTGCGGGGCCGGTGACGGCCTTAACCTGGTGGAAAAGGCGCTCAGTCTCAGCGCTAAAGAGGCCGCCATGAAGGTGGCCGGAATGCTCGGCACGCTGCCGGAGTCAGCCCCGGTTTTGCATGATGAAGCCGCAGACAAAAGCCGCACACAGGCAGACGCAGCCGCACGGGCGCAGGCGCTTATCACCGCCGCTGTCAGCCGCACGGACAACGCCTACCTTTCATCAAAAGGGCTGCACGGTATACAGGCGCTCACACTTGCTGATGCGCTGCGCTGTGGTGGCGTCAGTTTTGCCGCCGGAGATTTGCTCATCCCGCTGACCGGCGAAGACGGTACCGCCGTTAACGTGCAGCTCATTAGCGCCGCAGGCGACAAGCGCACCCTGCCCGGCGGGCAGGTGAAAGGCACGTACTGGCTGGCAGGCGAGCCGGATGGCAAAACGCTGTGGCTCACTGAAGGGTACGCCACCGGCCTGACCGTGCATAGGCTGACCGGGCAGGCGGTTTACGTGGCGCTGAGCGCCAACAACCTGCCCGCGCTGGCAAAGCGGCTGCGTGAGTCATACCCCGGCGCGCTGATGCTGATTGCCGCGGACCGTGACGACAACGGAACCGGCCAGTTAAAGGCAGAGGAAGCGGCGAAAGCCTGCGACGGGAAAACCGCCCTGCCGCCGGTTACGGGTGACTGGAACGATGTGTGGCAGAGGCAGGGTGATATCGCCACGCTGGCGCAGCTCACCGACTTCACTCAGCCGCAGCCGCTCAGCCCGTTTGAATCCGTCAGCGAGGCCGACCTGAAGGCCATGAGCGCCAGCCAGAAAGCCGAGTTGCTCGTTGCCCATTACCGTGAGGCGCTGGCAGTGCCGCCGGTCGGGGAGGAAATCTGCCGCTATGAAAACGGCGCATGGCAGGTGATGGAGGCGAAGACGCTGCGCCGGGAAATCGCCGCGCTGTTTCAGAAGGTGCGCGCACCGTTCTCCGCTGCCGGTATCGGCAGCGTGCTGGACACGCTCAAGCTGATGGTGCCACAGATGGGCGAACCGTCCCGCCGCCTGATTGGCTTCCGTAACGGCGTGTTTGATACCGCTACCGGCACCTTCAGCCAGCACCGCCGCGAGCACTGGCTGCGCACCGTCAACAGCGTGGACTACACCGCCCCGCGTCCGGGTGAAAACCTTGCCGACCACGCCCCGGCATTCTGGCGCTGGTTAACGCGGGCCGCCGGGCATAATCACGACAAGCAGGAGCGCATTCTCGCGGCGTTATTTATGGTGCTGGCAAACCGCTATGACTGGCAGATGTTTCTTGAGGTGACCGGCCCCGGCGGCAGCGGTAAAAGTGTGATGGCCTCGATAGCCACTCTGCTGGCCGGAAAAGACAACACCACGTCCGCCACCATCGACACGCTGGAATCCTCCCGCGAGCGCGCCAGCGTAGTGGGCTTCTCGCTGATTATTCTTCCTGACCAGGAGAAATGGAGCGGCGACGGCGCGGGCATCAAGGCGATCACCGGCGGCGATGCCGTTGCAATCGACCCGAAATACCGTGATGCCTATTCAACGCATATCCCGGCGGTGATTCTGGCGGTGAATAACAATCCGATGCGCTTCAGCGACCGCAGCGGCGGTGTGTCGCGCCGCCGGGTTATCCTGACGTTCCCGGAAGTGATACCGGCAAAAGAGCGTGATCCGCAGTTGCTGGACAAAATCAGCACCGAGCTGGCCGTGATTGTTCGTCACCTGATGCAGCGCTTCGCGTCACCTGATGAAGCCCGCGAGCTGCTACAGGCGCAGCAGACGTCCGGCGAAGCGCTGGAGATTAAAAGACAGGCTGACCCACTGGTCGATTTCTGTGGTTACCTGATGCCATTGAGCACGCCAAATGGGCTATTTATCGGGAACGCAAATATTCGCCCTATAAACCCGAAGCGCTATCTCTACCATGCGTATCTGTCCTTCATGGAATCGCGCGGCCATCAGCATCCGCTTAGCCTGACCGCATTCGGCCAGGCAGTGCCGCAGACACTGAAAGAGTATGAACGGGTACTACTAAAGCGCAGAACGAATAACGGCATACAAACCAATCTCACACTACATGAAGACAGCGAGGCAGATTGGTTGCCCGCATGTAGCGCCTGATAACATCAGATCACGTAAACCGGCTTAGTCCGGTTTTTTTTATATTTGATGAAATTATTAATGTCAGCCAAAGCCAGCGAAAAGCAAACGTTCTCATTTTTCATTAACGTTAGGTTTGAGGGCTAACATATGATATATCGTTGGAGAGCAGGTCAGCAACTGTACGTCCAAGATTGAACAAAACATATCACGATTTACTTATTATAGGAGTAAGAAACAATATGGAATACAAAATAGACGACATATCAGACCTTTTAAGTGGCGTTGATGTAATAAGTGACAATGAAGATGGTGATGGTTGGTTTTTCTCTCAAGACTCAACTATTGACTACGTTCCAGCCAGACTTACTTTGAATGAAAACCTAACTGGAGATATTAATGGTGCGAGAGTAATTCTTATAAGCGCTCCCGGAGCTGTTGGTAAGTCAGTAATGGCGAGAGAGTTAAGCAATAAAACTGGTAGTATATATTTGGATTTATCAAAGGCTTCAAGCATTGCTGGAAATTATGTTATTGGCGGACTGGCAAACAAAGATATTTTACCAGCATGGAATGCTGGGACGGTTGGCTTAATAATTGACTCTTTAGATGAAGCCAGACTAAGAGTAACCCAAGATTCATTTGAAGATTTTTTACTCGACGTCAGTAACGTTTCAAAAAGAAATAAAAACCCAATAGTTATATTTGGCCGAGTGGGCATTATTGAGGAGGCTTGGCTAATTTTAAGTGAGATTCATAATATAAACTGCCCTGTTTTCGATATTGAATTTTTCAATGAGTTAGAGGCTGCTGATTTCATCGAAAAAAGTCTTCTAAAATTATCTAAAAGTCAAAGGCAAGAATATAGACACTTATCATCTTCTCTTAGCATACACTCAGGAGTATATGAAAGCTCAATCCGCGGTGTAGTTGATGAACTTAAAGAGATATCGGGTGCTGAATCCACTAGATTCTTCGGGTATGCACCGGTTTTGGAAGCCGTATCAAAAGTTATTGGTACCATCAAAAATCCATCTAGAATTTTTGAGGAAATGAAAGATATTTTGAGCGGTGAAATGTTGCTGAGCATATGCAAAGCCGTTCTGTCGCGAGAGCAGGGCAAGCTGACTCAGCAATTACCTGAAAAGTTTGACGCAATAAAAGAAGCTCTTTATTCAACTGATGAGCAACTTAATCGACTTGCATGTCGATTATTTAATATTCCTCCTATAGATAGCATGAGTATACTAAGTGGCGATTTAATTGCTTTGTATAACGATGCTGTTGAGAGTATGTTACCTCAACATCCATTCTTAGACGGGACGGGAAGAAAGGTTGCCAGCTCTGTTTTTGAAGCATGTATATTGTCCTATGCATTGATGAGTGAGAACGAAAGCATTTCTAATGCTGCAAAGAACCATTGCCTATTAGGCGTTTCAACGCCAAACCCATTCCTATTTGATTTTTTCGTTGAATCTAAGGTTCAGCATGATAATTCAAAAATTGACAGCTCATATATAGGAATTCTTTTCGACTCTGCTCTATCTAAGCTAAAAATCAATGACGTTGCCACCTTGATAGTTAACGATGATGAAGACATGAAGCTTCATGTTGAATTTATTATCTCTAATTCTAATGATGAAGACTTAAGAGAGATCGAGTTTACATCCGATGGATACAGCTCAATAGTTCTCGGAAATAAAGTAGGGAACGTTTTCATAAATACGGAATCTTCAAATGTTGAGTTCGCTTCAAGCGAACAGCTTGAGCTTTTTTCACCTATTAGTATCTCTTGTGAATGCCTTCGCATAAATAGTGAAAAATTGATTATTAAGTCAGTCAAAAAAGATGAGGGAAACACAAGCGTTATTCTTGAAGCTAACCGATTCGAAAGTAATAGGACTATTAGTACCCCTTTGGTTCGCCCTGGAGCTGAGCTTTATGTGAACTGGCCATCATCAGAGGGTTTTCCATGGTCTGCGTTTTCAAACAAGCCAATAAATGCTAATTCCGATAATCGTGTTGCTGAAGCGTTAAGGGTATTCCGGCGAATCGTCATGGCGTTTAGATCTCACAGTAAAGGCCGATTGGCAAGGCTTCAAGATAAAGTTAATCATGCTCGTATGTTACGAGGCGAGGATGGACGAATGCTTTTGTCTCAGCTTATTCAAGACGGAGTGATAAGTCCTGAAAACCACATGTATTACCTTGAGCCAAACCTTTTAGGAAGTGTTGCAGGTGCATCATTCTTACAGGTTAATACCAAAAACTATTCTGATGAGACGCTTCAATATGTAGCACGCGCGATAAAGCATACTACGTGAGACCTAAACACGTTATATTAGATAACAGCCCTCCTTGAGAGGGCTTCTTCTCATACTATGACCTGTTGTGTTGACCTGATCCTAATAATTCATCATGGTTCAAGATTGGCAATGACCGCTTTTGGTACAAAGCGGACCATTTACAATAGAAGCGTCTAATAACTCCACATTAAGCATAGTGGCTCAAGTCACTTTTTGTCGTCTTGCTAAAGTGATAATCAAAAGTGCGCACTAGTGTAGGTCTTACCTAAAAGCATTCACTATCTAACAGTTTGAATATATTGAACAAAGATTAAAGATGAACAGTATGAACACTTTTCTCTGAAATCATTTTATTTTGGATCTAGCGCCAAGCATTAGTTATCCTTGCCGTGTTGCTTGGGGGTATAAGATCCAATAATTGGTACACGTTTAGGTACACAACCCAATGCTTGATTATAAAAAAACCCTCAAATTCAATTGCTTGACAGATAAAGTCAGACTCCGCCAGCCCACCAAAATTCTCCATCGGTGATTACCAGAGTCATCCGATGAAGTCCTGAAAGCCCGCACGGCGTAAGCCCTGCGGGCTTTTTTGTGTCTGCAATCTTCCGGGGGGAACCCAACTGAATTCTGAGAAATTGTTGTACGTTTGGTAAATGCTATGGCGTAAGAAAAATGAGCACTAGGTTGAACGTAAACAACTCATTGTCACGCCGAGCTTGATAGAGCCACTCATGTGGGAACAATTACCGCCGGAATGCTCGTGGAGTAGGCGTCACGGTATTTCGAATCGACGGACACCGCATCGCCGCCGGTAATCACCTTTATGCCCGCGCCGTCGCCGCTCCACTTCTCCTGATCGGGCAGAATAATCAGCGAGAATCTCACCATGCTGGCGCGTTCCCGTGATGATTCCAGCGCGTCAATTGTGTCGGACGTGGTGTTGTCTTTTCCTGCCAGCAGAGTGGCTATCGATGCCATGATGCTTTTACCGCTGCCGCCGGGGCTGGTAACTTCGAGAAAAATCTACCAAGCGTAGTGGTTTGCCAGCACCATAAATAACGCCGCGAGGATGCGCTTCTGCTTGTCGTGATTATGCCCGGCGGCCCGCATTAACCAGTGGCAGAAGGCCTGTGAGGTTTTAGCCCGAACGCTGTGCGAACTAAACGTGCCGGTGGCCATATCAAACACGCCAATACGTAAGTCAGTCAGGCTGCGGGATTGTGGCGGTGAACAACAATCCGATGCGCTTTACTGACAGCTGCGGCGGCGTAT
Source organism: Pantoea sp. SGAir0184 (assembly GCF_043544755.1). Lineage (NCBI taxonomy): Bacteria > Pseudomonadati > Pseudomonadota > Gammaproteobacteria > Enterobacterales > Erwiniaceae > Pantoea > Pantoea sp. SGAir0184. Next base: position 1,099,434 of record NZ_CP028050.1, on the reverse strand, counting down.
CGCGCCGCTTGGTAATTCTGCACTTTCCCGAAATTATCTCACCGGGTGAACGTGATTTGCAGCTAAAGGAAAAAATCAGCGGTGAGCTGGCCGTTATCGTGTGCCAGCTGATGCAGCAGTTCAGCCAGCCGCAGGACTCCAGAGCGCTGCTTCAGTCGCAGCAGAACTCAGATGAAGCCATGCGCATCAAGCGCGACGCCGATCCGATGGTGGATTTCTGCCGCTACCTGTTCACCACGCCGGAGCCGAATGCGCTGTATATGGGCATTGCCAGCATCCGGCCGCTCCAGCCTAAGCGCTATCTTTACCATGCCTATCTGGCCTATATGGAGGCCAACGGCTACAAGAACCCGCTAAGCATGAAAATGTTTGGCCTGCCGCTTGAAAGCATCATGCGGGAGTACGGACATCACTACATGAAACTGCGCACGAAGTCAGGGATGCAAACCAATCTAGACCTCACGGATGAAAGCAGTAGCGACTGGCTTCCGAAATGCGATGATCCCACTGCGATTTGACTAACCAGAACCGGCGAAAGCCAGTTTTTTACGCCTAAGCTTCACCAGCAGTGAATAATCCTCGTTATTCATCACCAATCAAACATCACTCAAGCTACTGTTTAATATGCAAAAAATGGAAAAGTGTGAAGAATTTTTCAAAAAATTATTTTTAAGTCTACTTTTTGGAGCATTGTCTGTGTCCGTTCCTCCTCCATGCTGCTTATTACATTTTACTAGGCGACCATTAACAAATTATTTGACCAGCGCCAATAAAACCTGACAGCATCCTTTCCAAGATGGCAGGGCTGATCTGTGCCTAAAGCAGAAGTTTGCCTTAGCCAACAGCGCGTGAGCATCAATGCATATGCTCCATGATGAAGACGAGTCCAGTCATTAGGTATAATGAAAGTTTGCTGGCGCTGGCGAACCGGCCCGTGTCCGGCTAAGATGGTAATCTGTTCATATTGACTAAGTAGTATTTAAAGAATTATTATGAATTTTCCTGTAAACCCCACCGAAATAACTCATGAAAAATCTTGGTAAAATTACCTTGGGTTGGTGGAATACTAGTCTTTCGCCACACTCTAAAGAAAATAAATCCACTGATGAACACAAACAATACGTAGCTTTCACTTTAATTCGATTACTGAACGAAAGAAACATTGATGCTATATGTTTATGCGAGGTTTCACAGCTTGATGTTGAGTTTATAAGCGAGGTGGTTGGAGATGGTTTTAGTGTTTATGATGGCGTATATCGTGAAGGTAGGAAGAAGTTTGATATATGCATAATATTTAGGTCTGATGTCCTTCAATTAGCTGATTCCACGGTTATCAGTAAGCTGCACCCTACTGGAAATCGAATTTATGCTGGGCAAAAGGTTGAGTTTGTGATCATGGAAACTCAAGAGCCACTTACGTTATTTTTAGTTCATTGGTCTAGCCGGTTATATGATTATGAAGACTCGCCTAAAAAAGCTGAACTTGGCATGCTGCTAAGAACAGCTGTCTCAGATTGTTTCGAACAAGCGGCAAACAGTAAAATCATTGTATTAGGGGATTTCAATGAAGAACCTTTTAATGAAAGTATCACTTATCATTTAGCCGCGACCCGAGACATAGCGCTAGTTAAAAGGAGGCCTGGTCTGCTCTATAATCCATTTTGGCGGCATATGAATTACTCAAAAATGCATCCTAATTCAGATACCTCCGGGGTACATGGTGGCACTTACTACTATAAGAATGATGATTTTAGCAAGTGGAAAACATTTGACCAAATGATGTTTTCATCTGATTTTATATCTGGTAAAACATGGCACCTAAACGAGAGCGAAACAGTTATTTTTAGTGACCCTGATTTCCTTCAGTATATTAATAACTCAAGCTCAAAATTTGATCACTTACCAATAATTTCTGTAATTGAGAGGATAGATCGTGAACGACTTTAAAAAACATTTATTGGCAGGTGTTGATGCTGCTAAAACTGCAGCGGCCAATAGGCAAGAAATATATGATGTTATTAATGAAGTGGATAGGCAGCTTAGTGAAGTCTATGATTCAAAAGTACACTTTGGTATTTGGAACTTAACCAGAACGATAAAACCTAAAAATACTAACAATATATTTGGAAGCGCTTTAAGCGCGCTTAGTTTAGATAGAGAAGATTATAAAGGCTTGTCAATCTGTGATCATGAATCTAAAAATCCCATTCCTATAGCGGACTGGTATATGTCGGAGAATGGTTACCCATGCAAAATTACCATAGATGGCAGGGAATCATATTGCTCTGACAAAGAAGATCTTGAAAATGAAATATCCAGTTTATTAAGCCATGTTAGAACTGGCAAGGCCATTTTGAAAAAACTGGAAGAATTCGAAAAAGCGAAAGATAAAGAAGAGTGAATTATCCGCTAAACTCTACAATCAATATCATTTTCGTCCTATAGTGTGATAATATGGTTGAGGTAACGCTTAGGAGAATTTACTAGTTGTTCTGACCGGCTTCACATTAATCTATAGCGGAGCGAGTGAGTAAAACGTCCGCAATCAAAAAAGTTGCGGACTTCCGCTCTTTTCTCGTTGCTGCCGTTGAGGCGACAAGTGCAACTTCGTGTCAAAAATAGAAGTTACTAACAACAATCTGTGATTATCAATGAGGAGCTGGTATTCAAGGCGATAAGCACAATGCGCTAGACCAGAGCTTGCCAGTAAGAGATCTCGGAATTGGTATACGTCTAGGTATACGAAAAAGTTGAATTTAAAATAAAACCATATAATTCAGAATTATAAAAAACAAACTCAAATTCCACCAGCCTACCAAACAAAACAGGAAGTTACGTGAAAACGTAACCTCTTTTTTTGTTCATGTCCATTTTGCGTCCACGCAGTTGAAGCCGCAGCACCTGTTACAGGTGCTGGAACATCGCAATCTACTGAATTACGTGAAGTGTGTGGTAACCGATCGCTGCTATGAACCGCCGGTGAGCTTTGACGGGCTGGCGCGCATATTCCGGGCCGCCATGTATCACAGCTCGCCGTTCAATGTGAAGCGCAACATCCTGACCAGCATGTTTATCTCGCACACGCTGTTAAACGCGTAGACATTCAGCCTGTGTATTCAGGACTACCTGGTGTTCGGCAACGCCTACCTGGAGAAGCGCACCAACCGCCTCGGCGGCGTGCTGTCGCTTGAGCTGACGCTGGCAAAATTCATATGTCGGGGCACCGAGCTAGACACCTACTGGTTCGCTCAGTACGGCATGAACACACAGCCGTACCAGTTCGCAGCCGGCAGCGTCTTTTACCTGATGTAGCCGGACCTCAACCAGGAAATCTAAGGCCTGCCGGAATACCTTTCCGCTATTCCGTCCACGCTGCTTAATGAGCCGGCAACGCTGTTTCGCCGCAAGTATTATCTCAATGGCAGTCATAACGGTTTAATCATGTACATGACCGACGCGGCTCAGAATCAGGAAGACGTGGACAATATCCACAAAGCGATGAAAAGCGGGAAGAAAGACGGGATTCAGATCATCCCGCTGTCAGAGGTGGCGGCCAAAGATGAGTTCCTGAACATCAAAAATGTCAGTCGGGACGACATAATGGCAGCGCACCGCGTACCGCCGCAGATGCTGGGAATTATCCCGAACAACACCGGCGGGTTCGGGGACGTTGAAGAGGCCAGCCACATGCTTGTGCGCAATGAACTGATGCCGCCGATAAAACGCTTTGAGGAGTTAAACGACTGCTTGGTGATGAGGTTGTAAGGTTTGCACTTTACAACCTCGATCTGAAAGATGGCAGCTAACTCACAGCGGCAGGATTGAGCGCCCGCGGGCGCTTTTTATTTATCAGTCCAGTGACCGGCGCGCGCAGAATCAATTAGCAGCTGAATGGTCAGAGGTTTTTCCGCCTTACCATTATCTGCCGGAAAATAACGCCCGAAATTTATTTCTTTCGGGTTGAGAGAAAATCGCTCCGCGAAAGTTTCCAGCAGCTCAGCGGCGTCTTCCGGCGCCATCCTGAAATCTTTGTTCAAATCCGTTGTATGTGTCAGTGGAAAACGCTTACGCAGCCAGAAACAGTAACCGTTATATTCTTCAACCAGTGCAAATATGGCCTTTTCAGTATCATCCATCACCAGATTTTATCCTCCGCCTGGACTATCGTGTTGTAACGGTTCATCGACTCCCAGCCTATAACCCTTACGTCTGACGCCATTACAGCCCAGCCAATAACTGGCACGGTCCTGCCAGCGAAGGTGCCTGTCTTTTGAGCCATTATAATTTTCATGTTAAACGGATTTCCAATTATAGTTGGCAGCGGGGGAGACAGTCTGTATTTTTGCAGCAACCTAATCCCTTCTCCAGCCCGCTGCAATTCCATAGGGGGCTCGAAAATTCAGCGTGGAGTTCAGACGACACTCACTATAACCTTCACACCATTCCCTGATAGTTTTCTCGCCCCCCTATCAAAAACATTTCCTTCAAATCGCCGCAGCATTTACATCGCTGGCGCGAAGCACTGCCAGATCGGCCTGCTGACCGAATATCCCCCAGTTGGCTTCTTCGACTTCATGAATCACCACATAGACAGGAGCGACAGAGGTGCCTGACGGACGACGATCCAGAATTGCGGTTGCTCCCATAATCAGCCTCTTCTTTGCACCCTCATCCAGGCCACCTTTGATGACATATATCTGAAGGGACACAACCGGCAACCATGCGGGTTTGTCTCCCATAAAAACGGCATCAGAAGAGTATTCGGCAAAGTAGGTCCATACCGTACTACGAACCAGAGGGGAGTCTGGCAGCGCCTCGCAATCAAGTCCTAACTGCGTCAGATCTCTGGCAACCTGTTGACGCTCAGCCGCATCAAAGGTACCTGCTGGCGCATGAATGATCATTTTAGGCATCAAATACCTCTTATTGCATCAGGGAACAGGATGGATTCCGCACCGGGCGGAATCCATCATCGGGCAACTAAATTGACTGCCCACCGGAGACTTCAATACGCTGACCGGTGACCCAGCGGTTGTCCGGTCCCAGCAGGCTGGCAATCATCGGACCGATGTCATCAGGCAGGCCCACGCGACCCAGCGCGGTCATGCCAGCAAACGCCTGGTTGTAATCCGGGATGTCACGCACCGCGCTACCCAGGAAATCGGTCTCAATCGCTCCCGGGGCCACGGTATTCACGGTGATGCCGCGGCTGCCCAGTTCTTTCGCCATATACACGGAGAGAATTTCAACGGCGCCCTTGGCAGCCGAATAGGCTGAGAAGCCCGGGAACGACACGCGGGTCAGCCCCGAAGAGAAGTTGACGATGCGTCCGCCATCGACCAGCAGCGGCAGCAGCGACTGCGTCAGAAAAAACACTCCTTTGACGTGTACATTAAATAACGCGTCGAACTGCTCTTCCGTGGTTGCGCTAAAGTCGGCCATTTCCCCATGCCCGGCGTTGTTGATCAGATGGTCGAACGTTTCGCGTCCCCAGTCACCTTTCAGGATATTGCCCACGGCGGCGACGAAACCCGGGAAGGACGATACGTTACTGGTGTCCAGTTGCAGCGCAACTGCCTTACGGCCAAGCGCCTGAATTTCATTCACCACGGCATCCGCCGCTTCTTTACCAGTACGATAAGTCACGATGACATCACCACCATGACGGGCAATGCTCAGTGCGGTATTACGGCCAAGACCCCGGCTGGCGCCAGTTACAAGAGAAAGGGTTGTCATGAAATATCTCCTCAATAGTGGGAGAGTGATTCTAACAATCGGCAGACTTACAAGGTTGCCCAATAATTTTTAATTATTGCCTGATTATTTTTATATTTTTATTTGATGCCGTATTTACTAGAATGATTGCAATTTAAATTTTTAATTGATTGCCTGATAATATGAAAAAGCATCTTCACGCTTATGAGGAACGCACTGCACGGGACGATGAATTCAACTCTGCCGGGAGGATGGCGGCTTTGCTGCAGGCGGCAAGGCATTATGCTGATGAACACCACAACGGAGCGGGCGTTGCTGCAACGCCAGTTGATGGGGTGTTCATTCTGCGCGAGACCGCGCCTACCGCGTTGCAATTCGCGATCACTAAACCATTGATCGCAATGGTGCTGCAAGGCAGCAAACGCGTGACCATGGGCACTGATCGTTTTGATTTTGGCGCGGGGGAATCCCTGCTGATCACCATGGACGTGCCAACCGTGAGTCAGGTTATCAGCGCCAGTGCCGACACCCCTTATTATTCTCTGGTCGTGGAACTGGATGCGGCGGTGATTAGTGAACTGATGGCAAACATGGTCGGGCTGGAGGCTGCCACGGATTTGCCCGTCAGCATTGATCAGATCGAAGAAGATGTGGCAGAAGCCGCTTTGCGCCTGCTGAACATGCTCAGCAGACCGCGCGCGCTCGCCGTGCTGGGCAGCCAGTTGGTGCGAGAGTTACATTACTGGCTACTGTCAGGACGACACGGCAGCGCGCTGCGTGCCCTCGGCAGTACTGACAGCCATGCCCGACGGATTGCGCGGGCAGTCGCAATCATTCGGGCCAATTATGCGCAACCGCTGCGCATGAAAACCCTTGCTGACGCCGCCGGTATGAGCCTCTCGGTATTTCATACGCATTTCCGCCATGTCACCACGCTCACCCCACTGCAATTCCAGAAACAGCTGCGCCTGCTTGAAGCGCGGAGACTGATGCTGACGGAAGGGACAGCCATCGGTATTGCTGCTAATGCGGTAGGATATGAGAGCGTGACGCAGTTTACCCGTGAATATTCACGGCTGTTTGGTTCACCGCCAGCGCGAAATATTCGGGAAACCCGCGCACTTGAGCGTTCAGCCCTGTCCGGTGAGCCTGCGTGGCGCAGTTGATTTTTCGCACAATGCTGTGTCAACATTCACGGTTAACGACGTCTCAAACAGGCAATAAATTGTTCGAGTCTGTCGTTTCCGAAGAGGGGGTTACAAGAAGGATTTTTAGAAAACACTTCTAATATAGAGATTAACCAGCTTCACTTGGGTGAAGAGTCCTAACTTATTTTTCCTGGCCATGTAAATGAAATGCACTACGGCAGCAATACCTATCATGCCAAAAAATAATCCTGCACCTTCCGTTTCACCGACAAAACAAAAAGCCGCCGTAAAAAGAATCAGAATATAGAGATAAATAACGACAACTGAAGACACATCATTTGACAAGATCGCGATGACTGAACGCAGGTTAATATCCGAGGTGATTTTCTTTGTAAAAACCGAATTTATCTCTTTATAACCGGCTCTGAAACTAAGTAACTCAGCCTTGTTAAAATCATTACCCCGAATTTTTGATTGAATTTTCTTCAACTTTTTGTTGGTTTTTTCATCCATAATTTTCACCTCCCTGGCCTGACTCGCATGGACATTATACTGACCTTGTCTGCATTATTTGAAGCTTTTGAGTCAATCAACCCACTGTTCAGGGCTTCGGTAATCTCAATCAAAGACCTGCCTGATCGGCTATGGCGTGATTCCAGTTGGCTTTTACGTCTTACTCCAGTACCTGCACAAAAAATCGCACAACCATTTAGGCTTGCGCTGTTGCCCCGCCTTTTCTCTAGCCGACTATTGCACTTAGCACACATCGTTTCCTTCTCCTCTGCGCTGCGCGAGCATTACGCATGGCTGGCTCCTACGGCACACGGCTGCGCATTTATGCCAGAAACGCCCACAGAAACGGTACGATTCACTTACAGTTTATTCCTAATGCCCTGCGTTGCGCTCTGTGCCACTCTTAACTACGCTCATAACACTTATGATGCTTAATGAGGGAATATATTATGAAAAAGACGATTATTGCGTTATCCGCTATTCTTCTGACTTCTACGGCGTTTGCCGCCACACACGCAACCGATGAAACCGTCGCTGACGCCAAAGCGGGCGCCAATACGGCGAAAGAGAAACTGCATCAGGCGCAGCATCAGGGTGAAGAGCAGCAGCTCAAAGCCAAACATGCTGCCGAAGGCAAAAGCGATAGCCTGACCAGCAAAGCGAGTGAAAACTCACAGAAAGCCTGGAACAGCACCAAAGAAGGTACTGAAAAAGGTTGGGACGCCACCAAAGAAGGCGCGCAGAAAGGCTGGAACAAAACCAAAGAAGGTGCCAGCGATCTGAAGAAGAAAGTCTCTGAGTAATTTCTTCTGATGTAGACAGCGATTGCTCTGCATTCATTTGAGTCGAAAACGCCTGGTGCACTGCATCAGGCGTTTTTACATCATAAGCATATTAATCCGCAGCGAACTTAGTTAAATTTCATTCGCAGGAGCTGCTCTCGCGGCATGGCAAATGGGATGGATTTGGCGCTGATGCAAATAGTTAATGATGTATCTTTGGTTGAAGTGCAACACGCAACGGACCGCGAACAGGCGAAATCAGAGGTATTACTCAGCGGTAGTTCTACCGGCATAATCATCCCCGGAAAAATCCTTGAGGCAGCAGTTAAAGTTACTGATAACCGCTATGTGCTATTTGTCACGGATGACGTGCTCTACGAGGAATCACTAACGATTGTGCTGATTGATTTCTCTCAGGGCATTCAGGAAATTGTCACTATTGGCAATGAGTATAACTCCGGCACATTTGAGCAATTGCACATCAGTGACCATTCACTCCAGTTTCGTTTTATCGGTGATTATATCTGGAGCCTGAAACTGGAAGAATCACCGAAATTCCAGCTGCCATTTTTCAACGATCCGAAAGGTGTCTCCCGCAGTAAAGCATTTACCCGATTCATGAACATCACGGCTTTACCCGCGTGATAGACACGAACTCATTACCCCAAAAGGCCGCGATGCGGCCTTTTTTGTGCCTGCCAGCAACCGGATTAATACAAAACGCTGCGATCTCGCTCCTGGATTCGGGCAAATTCCTAATCAGTGATTGATTAATAAGCAGACTGCGCGAATAGTAAACGAACCGGCCATCGGGTGCCGGCACAAGGAGAAAGCACATGGGATATTACGTACTGAGAAAAAGTGATACAGCATTGTCACAGAAATACTGGTTTGTGCTTAAAGCCAGCAACGGCGAAACCATCGCCACCAGCGAGATGTACAGTTCCAAACAGGCGGCGGAAAACGGCATCCGCTCGGTGCAGCAGAACGGTGCGTCGACCACCATTCACGACGAGACCTGACCTGCGCAGTGATGCGCGAAGGTGGGTCATTGACCCTGCAAGCGGCGCAATGTATTACGCGATCAATTGCGCCGCTAAGCATCTCCGGCGAGCGGGTACCACGCAGTACCACAGCCCCCTCCCTGAAACGCCACCGACGCTTTGCATCGGCCGGCCTTTGCCCCTACACTTGCCGCATCGCCCTTAACCATTAATTAACTTTATGTCCGATACATTTCAACGCCAGCCGCTGCCCTTGCCGAATGGCCATAATAAAGTGCTGCTGCACTCCTGCTGCGCTCCCTGCTCGGGAGAAGTGATGGAAGCGATGCTGGCTTCCGGCATCGATTACACCATCTTCTTCTACAACCCGAACATCCATCCGCTGAAAGAGTACGAGCTGCGCAAAGAGGAGAACATCCGCTTTGCCGAGCAGTTTGGCGTGCCTTTTGTTGATGCCGATTACGACAAAGACAACTGGTTCGAGCGCGCGCGTGGCATGGAGTGGGAGCCGGAGCGCGGCGTGCGCTGCACCATGTGTTTCGACATGCGCTTCGAGCGCACCGCGCTGTACGCGCATGAACACGGCTTCCCGGTGATCACCAGTTCACTCGGCATTTCGCGCTGGAAGAATATGCAGCAAATCAACGACTGCGGCGTGCGCGCGGCGGCACGTTATCCGGATATGCTGTACTGGGAGTTTAACTGGCGTAAAGGTGGCGGTTCGTCGCGCATGATTGAGATCAGCAAGCGCGAGCGCTTCTATCAGCAGGAGTATTGCGGCTGCATCTATTCGCTGCGCGATACCAACCGCCACCGCGTGGCGAGCGGTCGCGAACGTATCGAAATCGGCGTGCAGTACTATTCGCCGGACGAGTAAGAAAAAAACCTGCTGGCGCTAACCAGCAGGTTAATCATTACCAGTTCAGCAGCTGGCCGCGGTAATCCACGTAATGATGGCCGCCACGCCCGCTAAACTGCTGCAGTTGCGTGACCATGCCCTGCGCACTCTCGGTGACGGTGATATCCGCGCCCTCACCGCCCATATCCGTTTTTACCCAGCCCGGATGCAGTGACAGCAATGTGCTGCCCTGCTGGTGCATCTGCGTCGCCAGCGCGCGGCTCAGCATATTCAGCGCCGCTTTGCTGGCTGAGTAGAACGGCATCGCCGCGTCACGGTTCTCGTTGAGGCTGGCGAGACGCGACGTGGTCAGGCCCAGCACGCTCTGTTTATCGCGCAGCAGCGGCAGCAGGCTCTCCGCCAGGCGCACCGGCGCCACCGCATTGGTAAAGAACAGTTCGCTGAGCTGCGCATCGTCCACGTCGCGCAGCTGTGACGCGTGCGGACCGAGAATCCCGGCGTTAATCAGGATGCAATCAAAGGGTGCGTTGCCGAGCTGCCGGACCAGCGCGTCACGCTGCGCGCCATCGGTGATATCCAGCGCCAGCCACTGCAGCTGCGGATGCTGAAACGAAACCGCCGTGGAACGGTAGGTGGCGGTCACCTGCCAGCCCGCCTGCAGTAGTTGCTGCACCACGGCCAGGCCAATGCCTTTTGACGCCCCAATAATCAATGCTCGCTGTTGTTGGCTCATCTGTCTCTCGCTGGTTGGTGTGCCACGAAAAAGGGCAGGATACCCTGCCCTGTTGTCCTTACCGGAACACTAACGTTAGCACGACGATGACCACCATAATTATCAGCAGGTGGCACACCGTTTTATCCAGGTTGCGTTGCTTCATCGCGCCTCCTGCACTCAGAACCACTGGCCAAAGCGCTTGATGTACAGCGTTTTCATACCCTGCGCCACCAGGCAGTAGCCGAGCAGCGTGGCCAGCAGCCAGGGGAAATAGCTCCATGGCAGCGGCACCAGGCCGACCATCGCGCCGAGCGGCGAGAACGGCAGCAGAATGCCGGCAATCATTACGCAGGCGGTGGTCAGCAGCACCGGTAGCGCCGCGCGGCTCTGGATAAACGGAATCTTGCGCGTGCGCAGCATGTGCACCACCAGCGTCTGCGACAGCAGCCCTTCCACAAACCAGCCGGACTGGAACAGTGACTGCATCGCTGGGGAATTCGCCGCGAACACGTACCACATCAGCGCAAAGGTGGTGATGTCAAAAATTGACGACGTTGGCCCAATCCACAGCATAAAGCGTTTGATGTTGCGCGCGTCCCATTTGCGTGGTTTGCGCAGGAACTCGCGATCCATTTTGTCCCACGGCAGCGCCAGCTGTGACAGATCGTACATCAGGTTCTGAATCAGCAGATGAATCGCCAGCATCGGCAGGAACGGAATGAATGCGCTCGCCACCAGCACCGAGAACACATTACCGAAGTTGGAACTGGCGGTCATGTTCAGGTACTTGATGATGTTGCCGAACGTCTCGCGCCCCTTCATAACGCCCTCTTCCAGCACCATCAAATCCTTTTCCAGCAGGATGATGTCTGAAGACTCTTTGGCGATGTCCGCCGCGCTGTCGACCGAGATCCCCACATCGGCGTCACGCAGCGCCGGCGCATCATTAATGCCGTCACCGAGAAAACCCACCGTATGGCCCTGCTGCTGCAGCGCACGCAGAATGCGTGACTTCTGCAGCGGTGTCAGTTTGGCAAACACCGAGCTGCGCGCCGCGGCCTGCGCCAGCTGCTCATCGCTCATCGCCGCAATCGCCTCGCCGGTGAGGATCTCGCCACAGTCGATGCCCACCTGCTGACAGATGCGCGCCGTCACTACCGGATTATCGCCGGTCAGCACTTTGACCGTTACGCCGTTCTCGTTCAGCGCGGTAATCGCCTTCGCCGCACTCTCCTTCGGCGGATCGAGGAAGGTCAGCAGCCCTTCGATGGTCAGCCCCTGCTCATCCGCGACGCTCAGCGCCTGTTGCAGACCTGGCTCCGCCAGCGCGCGGCTGGCCACCAGCAGTACGCGGAAGCCCTGCTGATTGTACTGATGCGCCAGCGCCAGCAGCTCAGCGCGACGGGTTTCATTGAGCGGCTGAATCAGTTTGCCTTCGCGTTCGGCGCTGGCAATGCTCAGCATCTCTTCGACCGCGCCCTTACAGATCAGCATCTGCTGGTTGAGGCGGCGGTCACGCACCACCACTGAAACGCGACGACGCACAAAATCAAACGGCAGCTCATCCACTTTGCTGTAGTAGTCGCTCATGTCCGCGCTGATGCGTCCTTTGCCGTAGCGCAGGATGGCGCGATCCATCAGGTTAGGCGTGCCGCTCTGGTAATGGCTATTGAGCCAGCTCAGCATCAGGACGCGCGAGTTCTCTACCCCGGCACAATCGAGATGATGCTCCAGGATGATGTTGTCCTGCGTCAGCGTGCCGGTTTTGTCGGTACACAAAATGTCCATGGCGCCGAGGTTCTGGATCGCGTTCAGGCGTTTGACGATCACTTTTCGGCGCGACATGGCAATCGCCCCTTTGGCCAGATTCGAGCTGACAATCATCGGCAGCATTTCCGGCGTCAGTCCCACCGCCACCGCCAGCGCGAACAGCGAAGCATCCAGCCAGTCGCCTTTGGTCAGGCCGTTAATCAGCAGCACCACCGGCACCATCACCAGCATGAAGCGAATCAGCAGCCAGCTGACGCTGTTGACGCCGCGATCGAAAGCGGTTTGTGTGCGGTTACCAACAATCGATTTCGCCAGGCTGCCGAAGTAAGTTTCCCCGCCGGTCGCCACCACCACCGCTTTGGCGCTGCCACTGGAGACATTAGTGCCCATCAGGCATACGCTGCCCAGTTCCAGCAGCGATGCATCTTTGTCGCTGGCGCTGGCCTGCTTGCTGGCTACGTGGCCGGTGACATCATATTTCTCCACCGGCAGCGATTCGCCGGTCAGAATCGCCTGGCTGATAAACAGATCGCGTGAGTCGAGCAGCCGCACATCGGCGGGTACCAGATCGCCCGCCGACAGATAGATGATATCGCCAGGCACCAGGCTGGTGATATCCACTTCCTGTTTCTGCGGCGCCTGCTGCGCCGATTCCCGGCGCAGCACGGTGGCGGTGGTGCGTACCATCGATTTCAGCGCCTGTGCCGCTTTGTTGGTGCGAAACTCCTGCCAGAAGCGCAGCAAACCGCTGAGCGTTACCATCGTCACAATGATGATGACACCGGTCAGGTCGGTCTCCTCGCCATGGCGCAGCGGCATCCAGTAGTCGGTGAAAAAGCTCACCAGCGCCAGCGCCAGCAGCACATAGATGAACGGATTATTGAAAGCCTGGATCAGCTGTACCAGCGCCGGTGGCGCTTTATCATGCTCTACCTGATTACGACCATAAATCTGCAGCCGCGCTTCCGCTTCGCGTTCGACCAGCCCCAGCGCATCGCTGCGCAGGCGCAGCAGCGTTTCGTCGGCGGTAAAAGCGGCTTCGTCTTCAATCAGATAGCGTGCGGTTTTCTGACGTGCCGGACGCACGGTGTTCCAGGCTTTTTTTTCCTGGTTGAGTTTCATGTCAGTCATGATGACACTCCTCGTTTATTTTTTTACGGCAATAACGATCCCTGCGCGCCAGGCGCACAAGTCGAAAACATTAATTGTCACGGCGTGACCGGATTAAATTAAAAATAACCTGTCGGGAATTTCCATATTACCTCCCGGAAATAATGGGCGAAGAAAGTCGCTCGCTGAATAACGAGTGAAATAACATAATCCTGGATAACGCTGCGCGCAGCAGCAGCCTGAAGCGGCTTAACGCGCAGGGAAGCTCAGCACGCTGAAGATCAGCGCGCGCATCGAGGCGGAGGGAAAAGTGCGTTTAAAATCATGTGCATGATGCTATTCCCACGGGCATCAGCCCGCTGTGGTGTCATTATCAGGGAACAATCATCAGAAACAGGTGAGGATTGCTGCCCGCCATGTTGGCAAGCAGCGACAAAAGAATTCGCGCGTCAGCTTGCCTTGTATTGCCATCGATAAGGGTGACTGTCCAACTGAATTCTCCTGTGTGAAGTTGCGGCTATTATAGGAGGGCGAAAAGCGAAGTAAAGTTAATTATTCCGGGGTTCAGGTTGATTTAATTTTCGTTGCGATTTGGTTGATAAAGCGTGCGGATATAAGGTGCGCCAGATTAATCCGATCGCATTGCGCCCTCTTGCTTATAACTGAAGCGCACCGCTTAGAACCTTACGGCATATGCATAGCCATAAATTGACTATTCTTCACTGTAGCGCTCTCGTAAACTCGCGTTACTTTTTTAAGGCAAGGAAACAACATGAAAAAAATTATTCCCTCACTGCTGGCGCTGTCGCTGGTAGCCGCCTTCTCTGCGCAGGCCGCCACGCCGAAAGATACGCTGGTGATTGCGCAGTCTACGGATGATGCGGACAGCTTTGATCCGGCCCAGGGCTTTGAACTGACCACGGTGCAAGCGTTCACTAACATTTATCAGCGCCTGGTGCAGTCCGATCCGGCCAATCCGACCGATCTTAAGCCAACGCTGGCGACGTCGTGGCAGCCGGGCAGCGATAACCGCAGCCTGACGTTTGCGCTGCGCAAAGACGCGAAGTTTGCCAGCGGTAACCCGCTGCGCCCGGAAGATGTCATCTTCTCGCTGGGCCGCGTGGTGAAACTCAACCTCGATCCGTCCTTTATTCTGACCCAGCTCGGCTGGAACAAAGACAACGTTGACAGCTTCCTGAAAAAGGTCGATGAAGACCACGTACAGATTAGCTGGAGCGCCAACGTCAGCCCGGCCTACGTGCTGAGCCTGCTGTCCGCGCCGGTCTCCTCGATCGTTGATGAAAAAACCGCGCAGGCCAACGCCAAAAACGGTGATTTCGGCCACGCGTGGCTCGGCACCCACTCGGCCGGCAGCGGCCCGTTCCAGATTCGTAAAGTGGTGCTGCATGAAGCGATACTGCTCAGCGCCAACCCGACCTCACCGGCCGGTGCACCGAAGCTGAAAAACATTCTGATCAAAAACGTGCCGGAGCCGGCAGCGCGCCGTCTGCTGCTGGAACAGGGCGATGTCGATATCGCGCGTAACCTCGGTGCTGACCAGATCGCTGCGCTGAAGGGCAAAGCCGGCGTGAAGACCGAAGCGATTCCGATGGCGTCGCTCTACTACATTCAGTTCAATGTCGGTGCCAATCCGGTACTGAAGAACCCGGCGCTGTGGGAAGCGGCACGTTACCTGTTCGACTACAAAGGTATCGCCAATGACCTGCTGAAAGGCCAGTTTGAAGTGCATCAGACCTTCCTGCCGAAGGGTTTCCCCGGTGCGCTGAACGACACGCCTTACAGCTACGATCCGGAGAAAGCCAAAGCGATTCTGCAAAAGGCCGGCCTGACCAACGTCAGCTTTAAGCTCTCCACCAGCAATCAGCCGCCGTACCTTGATATCGCGCAGGCGCTGCAGGGCAGCTTCGCCAAAGGCGGCGTGAAGGTGGAAGTGCAGCCGGGCTTAAGCTCTGAAGTCTCCACCCGCGTGAAGGCGCATCAGTATGAAGCTACGCTCAACGCCTGGGGCGCGGATTATTTCGACCCGAACACCAACGCTGCGTCCTTCGCATACAATCCGGAAGATGGCAGCAAAACCATTGCTTACCGTTCAGACTGGCACATCCCGGAGCTGAGCAAACAGACGCTGGCGGCGACGGCCGAAGCCGACAGCAATAAGCGCGTTGCGCTTTATCAGGCGATGCAGCGCGAAGTGCTGAAGAACTCGCCGTACGTGATTGGCCTGCAGGCGCGTAACCTGATTGCGCTGCGCGACAATCTGCAGGGCTATGTGCAGGGGATCAACCCGGACATGGTGTATTACGCGCAGGTTTCGAAGTAATGGCAGCGTCAGCGTCATCGGCCGGGTTCGCCCGGCCACTCTGGCAGCGCTTCAGCCGCCTCGTCACCAGTCTGCTGTCGCTGCTGGTGACGCTGGTGGGTTTGTTAGCGTTTACTTTCATGCTGTCGCACCTGTCGCCAGTCGACCCGGTACAACAAATCGCCGGCGATCACGCCAGCGAGGCCACCTATGCTCAGGTGCGTCACGACCTGGGACTGGATCAGCCGGTGCTGGTGCAGTTCTGGCGCTATATCAGCCATCTGGCGCAGGGCAATCTCGGCCTGTCGCACCTGACCAATCAGCCAGTCAGCGCCGACCTGATGCGCACCTTCCCCGCCACGCTTGAGCTGGCGACCTGTTCGATGATTTTCGCTGCGGTGTTCGGCGTGACGCTCGCGCTGCTGGCGGCGTGGAAACCGGGCAGCGTCATTGATAACGTGGCGCGCTTTATCTCGCTGCTGGGCTACTCGGTGCCGGTGTTCTGGCTCGGCCTGCTGGGCCTGCTGCTGTTCTACGCCGTGCTGCACTGGTCCGCCGGTCCGGGCCAGCTGGATGATATATGGATTTATACCCTTGAACCGAAGACCGGCTTTGTACTGATTGATAGCTGGCTCTCCGGCGATGCGGAAATGTTTCGCAACGCGATTGCCCATCTGTGGCTGCCGGTGGTGATTCTCGGCCTGCTGGCGATGGCAGGCATTACGCGCCTGCTGCGCGCGGCACTGCTGGAAGAGAGCAGCAAAGAGTATGTGGTGCTGGCGCGCGCGAAAGGCGCTGGCCGGGCGCGCATTCTGCTGCGTCATATTTTCCCCAACGTGCTGGGCACGCTGATCACCGTTATCGCCCTCTCCTACGCCACGCTGCTGGAAGGGTCCGTGCTGACGGAAACCGTATTCGCCTGGCCGGGCGTCGGTCGCTACATGACCAACGCGCTGTTTTCCGCGGATGTTCCGGCGATTCTCGGCGCTACGTTGCTGATTGGCAGCTGCTTTATCCTGCTCAATGCCGTGGCCGACGCTCTCACCTGGTTAACCGATCCGAGAACCCGATGACTCAACAACTTCATGAACTGGAAACCGTGCGCCCGCGCCGGCGCCGGGCGCGTATCACTTCGCTGACCATCGGCCTGACGCTGGTGATCGTGCTGGTGGTCATGGCGCTGCTGGCACCGCTGCTGGCGCCGTTTGATCCTAACGCGCAGGTGATTGAACAGCGTCTGCTGGCACCATCTGCGCTGCACTGGTTCGGCACCGACGGCTTCGGGCGCGATTTATTGTCGCGCGTGATTTACGGCGCACGTCCGACGCTGCTGCTGGTGTCGCTGATCCTGGTGCTGACTATCCCGGTTGGCCTGTTAGTCGGCATCACCGCCGGCTACGTCGGCGGCTGGACCGAACGCGTGCTGATGCGCATCACCGATATTTTTCTGTCGCTGCCCAACCTGGTGATTGCGCTGGCGCTGGTGGCGATGCTGGGTCCGGGCCTGATGAACGGCGCGCTGGCGCTGGCACTCACCAGCTGGCCGCCGTTTGCCCGGCAGGCACGCGCGGAAACCCTGGCATTGCGCCGCAGCGATTACCTCGCCGCCGCGCGCATGCAGGGTATTACCGGCCTGCGCCTGATGTTTGGCCACATTCTGCCGCTCTGCCTGCCGACCGCCGTGGTGCGTGCCGCGCTGAGCCTCGGCGGGATTATTCTTTCTGCCGCCGGGCTGGGCTTCCTCGGCATGGGCGTACAGCCGCCAACCGCCGAATGGGGCTCGATGGTAGCAGAAGGCAGTAAAGTGATTTTCGACCAATGGTGGGTGGCGGCAGCGCCCGGCGCAGCCATTCTGTTCGCCAGCCTGGCGTTTAACCTGACAGGCGACGGCCTGCGTGACCGACTGGATACCCGCCATGCCAAATGATCTGTTAATTGATGCGCAGGGGCTGACGATTCGCAGCCACGACGCGCTGCTGGTGGATAACATCAGCTTTACCCTTGGCCGCGAACGCGTGGCTCTGGTCGGTGAATCCGGCTCGGGCAAATCCCTGACCGCGCGTGCGCTGATGGGCCTGCTGTCGCCCGCGCTGCAGCTGCAGGCTGACCAGCTGCAGGTGGCGGGCGCAGACGCCCTGCACCTGCGCGAGCGCGACTGGATTGGCCTGCGCGGCGGCAAAGTGGCGATGGTCATGCAGGATCCGAAATACGCGCTCAACCCGACGCGCACCATTGGCTGGCAGGTTGAAGAGCCGCTGGTGCTGCACCGCAAGCTGAGCCGTGCCGAGCGCAAAGAGAAAGTGTGCGAGATGCTGGACGCGGTGGGCCTGCCCGAGCCGCGCCAGCTGATGAAGCGCTATCCGCATCAGCTCTCAGGCGGCATGGGCCAGCGCGTGATGCTGGCGATCGCGCTGATTACCGATCCCGATCTGCTGATTGCCGATGAGCCGACCTCGGCGCTCGATCACGCCATGCGCGATCAGGTGCTGGCGCTGATTCGTCGTCTGGTGGAGCAGCGCAATATGGGCCTGCTGCTGATCAGTCACGATCTGCAACAGGTTTCCGAGCACTGTCAGCGGGTGATGGTGATGTACAAAGGCCGCCTGCTGGACACCCTGCCGGCGGCGCAGCTGTCAGACGCCAGCCATCCTTATACCCGCACGCTGTGGGCCTGCCGTCCGGGTAAAGCGACGCACGGCGAACGCCTGCCGGTGCTGGATCGCGCGGCGCTGGAGAAGATGCATGATTGAATTAGCTAACCTGAGCGTCTCGCATAAACAGGGTTATGAACTGCGCACCGTGGTGCACGATGTGAACCTGCAGGTGGCGGCCGGCGAGTGTTTCGGTCTGGTGGGGCCTTCCGGCTGCGGTAAATCGTCGCTGCTGTGGGTAATGGCCGGACTGAATCCGCACTGGCACGGCCAGATGACGCTGGCGAATACCGCCGTGCAGCCAGGCAAACCCTTTACCGGCCAGCTGCGGCGCGATGTGCAGATGGTGTTTCAGGATCCCTACGCTTCGCTGCATCCGCGCCACCGGCTGCGCCGCACGCTGGCGGAACCGCTTAAGCTGCTGCGACGCGATAACATCGACGATCGCATCAACGCGGGCTTCCGCCATGTCGGGCTGGATCCGGCGCTGGCGGATCGCTATCCGCATCAGCTGTCCGGCGGACAGCGTCAGCGCGTGGCCATTGTGCGTGCCCTGCTGCTGGAGCCTAAGATCCTGCTGCTGGATGAGCCTACGTCGGCGCTGGATATGTCGGTGCAGGCCGAGATCCTGAATCTGCTTAACGATCTCAAACAGAATGATGGCCTGACGATGGTGCTGGTCAGCCACGATCCTGACGTGATCGATCATATGTGCGATCGCGCCGCGCGCATGGCGCAGGGCCGGATTGTTGGTTAGCATGGCATGAGCGCAACGCGGCGCAGTTTATCCCGAAGGTAGATTGCGCCGCTGCCCAACAGCCATTCAGTCATCTAAAGGAACACCGTATGACGGTAAAATTACGTCCGCTGGAGCGGGAAGATCTGCACTTTGTCCATCAGCTGGATAACAATGCCAGCGTGATGCGCTACTGGTTTGAAGAGCCGTACGAAGCGTTTGTGGAGCTTTCTGACCTGTATGACAAGCACATCCACGATCAGACCGAGCGGCGCTTTGTGGTGGAACACGACGGGCAAAAAGCCGGGCTGGTCGAGCTGGTGGAGATCAACCACGTGCATCGCCGGGCGGAGTTTCAGATCATCATCGACCCGGCGCATCAGGGCAAGGGCTTAGCCAGCAGAGCGGCAAAGCTGGCGATGGATTACGGCTTTTCGGTGCTCAATCTCTACAAGCTGTATCTGATTGTCGATCAGGAGAACGAGAAGGCGATTCATATCTACACCAAGCTCGGTTTCGAGGTGGAAGGCGTGCTGAAGCACGAGTTTTTCATCAACGGCGAGTACCGCAACACCATCCGCATGTGCATTTTCCAGCAGCAGTACCTGGCACAGCATAAATCCGGTAATGCGATGGTGAAACCTACCGCGCAATAATAACCATCGGCACGAACCGTAGCGGCGCAATTTATTGCGCGTATTTAACTAAGCGCGATAAATCGCGCCGCTACGCATCCGTGCAAATTAACCGCCGCGTGCGCCGACCACGTTGAGATGCGGCTGCGGGTGCGCTGGCTTCAGGTCATACATACCACCATAAAACGGATCGACCACCAGCCAGCCTGGGAAACCGAGCAGCGGAATATTGCCCAGCACGTACCACAGGTTGGCGCTGGCCTCGATGGGCAGCGTCAGCGGCACGTAGCCCGGACTCTCCAGCATCACCTGATAATGTTTCTTACCGAAATAGGTGCCATTGGATTTCGCCAGATCCACCGTCTGCGGCGTATAGCCCTGCGCCACCGCGCGGCCGGTTTCATCCTGCACGGTGAAACGCGCGCCCTGCGGCACAGAGTCAATTTTTACCGGTTGCGTTTCGGTGCCGACAATCGTGGCACAGCCGCTCAGCAGCAGCGCGCAGGCGGGAAGAAGATGTCGCAGGTTCATAGCAGGTCCGCTTCAGAATCAGAAAGGACAGTCTAAACTGCCCTCTCGACCTTTTCACTCGCCTCAATCGCGCTATCAGTGGCGCTTTTCTGCGCTTTATTACGGTTGACAACAGGCGGCAATCGCCGCGATATCCTGCGGCGTGGTGCGGCAGCAGCCGCCAATCAGCCGTGCGCCCGCCTGTTGCCACTCGGGGAACTTATCGTGCAGCGTGCAGCCAGACGGCGCCGAGTGCCAGCTTTTGCTGACCGCATCATACTGCTCGCCGGAGTTAGGATAGACCAGCAGCGGCTTGTCCGTCAGCGCCTGTAGCGTTTGCAGCGCCGGCGTCACGCTCTCCAGCGCCACGCAGTTGAGGCCGACAGCGACCACCTGCGGCGCGGCATTGATGACTTCCGCCACCTTGCTCAGCGGCGTGCCGTCACTCAGGTGTTGCGCATCGCGCAGCGTGAAGGAGAACCACGCGCTGCTGTGCGGAAACTCCGCCAGCAGGCTAATCAGCGCCTGAATTTCACCAAACGACGGCAGCGTTTCACACGCCAGCAAATCCACGCCCGCCTCCAGCAGCGCCGCCACGCGCGGACGGTGGAAATCTTTCATTTCGGCAGCCGGCAAGGCGTAGTCGCCGCGATACTCGGCGCCGTTGGCCAGATAAGCGCCATAAGGACCGACCGATCCGGCCACCAGCAGCGGTGCCTGGCTGCCTGTGGTGGCACGATAATCGTCGCGCGCCCGCTGGGCCAGCGCCACGCTCTGGCGGATCAGCGCGCTGGCCTGGCCGCTATCCAGTCCGCGGGCGGCGAAGCCCAGCGGCGTCGCCTGATAGCTGGCGGTGATCGCCACATTAGCGCCGGCGGCGAAGTAGTCATAGTGCACCTGATAAATCAGCTCGGGATTTTCCATCAGCACTTTGGCTGACCACAGCGTATCGGCCAGATTACAGCCGCGCGCTTCCAGCTCTGTCGCCAGCGCGCCATCCAGAATCAGGGTATCAGTGTGGGTCAGGGCCGCAGCGATGGGGTTACGCGACATCATCGGTCTCCTTAGCGTTGAAAGCGTGTTGGCGTTTTTGCGTCAGATAATAAGCAGCGTAGCAGAACAGTACAAAAGGAATGCCGCACCATAGCGCGATGCGCTGTGACGGGTCAAAGGCCAGCCCGATGCACGCCAGCAGACACAGGGTAAATCCGAGGATCGGCACCAGCGGATAGAACGGCGCGCGGTACGCCAACTGCTGCGGCGCATTGCCCGCCTGCAGATAGCGGCGACGGAACATGTAGTGTGAGGCGCAAATGCTCAGCCACACCGCCACCACGGCAAAGCCGGAAATCGCTGACAGCGCCACAAACACCGTATCCGGGGCGATCACGCTGGAAAACAGCGCCAGCAGGCCGCCGAGCATACTCACGGTGATGGCCAGCTGCGGAATGCCACGCCGGTTGACCCGGGCAAAGCAGCGCGGCAGCGTGTTTTCATTGGCCAGCGACCACAGCATCCGTCCCGAGGCGTACAGTCCGGAGTTTGCCGCTGACAGGATCGCGGTGAGGATCACGAAGTTGAAAATATCCGCCGCGTACGGGATGCCTATCTTTTCGAACACCAGTACGAACGGACTTTTAACGATGCCCGCCTGATCCATCGGGATCAGCGCGGCCAGCACAAAGACCGTGCCGATAAAGAAGATGATCAGGCGCGCCACGGTGGTGCGAATCGCCAGCGGCAGCGCTTTCTGCGGCTGCTCGGTTTCACCCGCCGCAATGCCGATCAGCTCGGTCCCGGAGAAGGCAAAATTCACCGCCACCATGGTCATCAGAATCGGCAGCGTACCGTGCGGTAGCCAGCCGGAAGCCGTCAGGTTATGTAATCCCGGTGCCGCGCTGCCGTCTTTCATCGGGATGAACCCCAGCATCGCCGCCGCGCCCAGCACGATAAAGGCAATGATGGTGATCACTTTAATGATGGAGAACCAGAACTCCCCCTCGGCAAAGAAGCGCGTCGAAACACTATTCAGCAGATAGATGGCGACACAGAACACCAGGCACCACAGCCACACAGGCACCGTCGGGAACCAGTACTGCATGCAGAAACCGGCGGCGGTGAGGCTGGAGCCGAGCGCCACCGTCCAGGTGAGCCAGTAGAGCCAGGCCACGGTGTAACCGGTCGCCGGACTGAGGTAGCGCGCGGCGTAGACGTGAAACGCGCCGGTTTCCGGCATCGCCACCGCCAGCTCGCCAAGACACACCATCACCAGCCATACCACCAGCGCACCAATCAGATAGGCCAGCAGCGTGCCCGCTGCGCCGGTGGTGGAGATGATGTAGCCGGTGTTGAAAAACAGCCCGGTGCCAATCACGCCGCCGAGCGACAGCATCACCAGATGCCGCACCTTCATGCTGCGCTTGAAGTTTGCCTGCGAAGGCGTCGGTTCAGTTTGCATTCTTTATATCCATATGGACGTCTAAACTTCTATATGGACACAGAGTTATACGCATCCGCGCGGCAATTTGCAACGTGGGAAAAGGTAAGGATTGGGAAAGCGTGTGCGGCCCCGCCGCGACGGGGCACACCAGTCAGGCGCCGAAGACGCCCTGCAGATAACGCTCCAGCGCCATGCGCGAGCTAAAACCGTGGGGAATACCGTAGTGCTCCTGCGAATCCCCCATCAGGTAGAGAGGGAACTGCGTGTAGTGGTCGCAGGTTTTCATCTCTGATGCGGGTTCAGCGAAGTGCTGACTTTTTTCTTTCAGGGTGGGATGAATGATCAACGCTGTGCGCCCCATGCGGGCTTCGCGATTCACATAGACATAGTTTTCGCCACGGCGATAACCATAAGTTTTGGGTGTCAGGACGTCCATTTCGAATCCTGCTTTTTCCAGTACGCGCGCTACCTCATCCGGACGTAAATACATGCTTGCTCCTCTCTTCTCACAGCCCCGCAACCTTACATCAGCACGACAGCACAGGACATTCGGAATTTCCCTAAAGCCTGGCACACGGCTGCGTTTAGTCACGTTTCGTCTACACTTAGTATTACGTTTTAAGTCAAAGGGAGCGAAAAATGTTTAATCGAACCAGCAAAAACGATGACATTGATATTAATCAGGATGTAAACGAACTGGCCGATTCGCTGGAAGCCTTACTGAAATCTTATGGCAGTGAAGCCAAAGATGAAGTGGATAGCGCACGCAGCCAGGCGCAGGCCCTGCTGAAACAGACGCGCGCTAAACTGAACGGCAGTGGCAACCGCGTGACTCAGGCCGCGCGCGATGCGGGTTATCAGGTGGATGCCTACGTGCATGACAAACCGTGGTACGGCGTGGGTGTCGGTGCCGCCGTCGGTCTGGTGCTGGGCGCGCTGCTGATGTCACGCCGCTAAACCGCTAAAAATCATCAGGAGCCTCGCGCATGCGGGGCTTTTTTTTGCGCGTCACTCCGCATTAGCGCGCCAATGCGGCCGCTGCCAGGCTGGTTAAAATTGCCGCAAAACCCTTTACAAAAATTTTTTCCCTGCGCCAGGGCGCATCATCGCTGGCATTCGCCCTAATCCGGCTGCTTAAATCACAAAACCCTATATCTGGTGGGCTTGACCACCAATACCACTACATCTAGTATTCAACACATCAACTCGCTACCAGATGTCAGCAGGGACGACGTTCGCAGCAAAAGGGTTTTTGCTTCGTATCTCGCAACCTGACCACAACCAGAGGGAAATACGAATCATGCGCATTATTATTTACACCAAGAACCAATGTGTCCAGTGTGACGCCACCAAAAATGCCATGGATCGCAGTGGCATCGACTACCAGCTGATTAACCTCGATACCCAACCGGAAGCCATCGATCAGCTCAAATCGCTCGGCTATCGCCAGGTGCCCGTCGTGATGACGCACAACGACCACTGGAGCGGCTTCCGTCCCGACAAAATCGCCGGCCTGCGCCAGCTCGCTGCCGTCGGGGGATAAAGCGATGTTTCCACTGGTCTATTTTTCCAGCCAGTCGGAAAACACGCACCGGTTTATCACCCGTCTCGGCCTGCCTGCGCGGCGTATTCCGCTCGACGCCACGCAGCGCCTGCACATCGACCAGCCCTACATTTTAGTGGTGCCGAGCTACGGCGGCGGCAGTGCGCGTGGGGCAGTGCCGAAACAGGTGATTCAGTTCCTTAATGATGACGCCAACCGGCGCGGTATTCGCGGTGTGATTGCTGCGGGCAATCGCAACTTTGGCGCGGGCTTCTGCCTGGCGGGCGACATCATTGCGCAGAAATGTCAGGTTCCCTATCTCTACCGCTTTGAACTGATGGGAACCGCCGACGATATTGCCCATGTTAAAGCGGGAGTGACCCAATTTTGGCAACGACAGACACCCTGAACAGCACACAGCTGGACTACCACGCGCTCAACGCGATGCTGAACCTGTATGACGCCGATGGCCGCATCCAGTTCAGCAAAGATCATGAAGCCACACGCCAGTTTTTCCAGCAGCACGTCCATCCCAACAGCGTGCCATTCGACTCGCACGGCGAGCGTCTGCGCTATCTGGTGGCCGAAGGCTATTATGAAGCCGGGGTGCTGAACCAGTACGATTTCGCCTTCCTGTGCCAGCTGCACGAAGAGGCTGACGCCTGGGGCTTCCGTTTTCACACCTTCCTCGGTGCGTGGAAGTTTTATACCAGCTACACGCTAAAAACCTTCGACGGCAAACGCTATCTGGAAACCTTTGAGCAGCGCGCCTGCATGGTGGCGCTGACGCTGGCGCGCGGTAATGAAACGCTGGCGCGGGAACTGCTGGCCGAGATGCTGAGCGGTAGCTTCCAGCCGGCTACGCCGACCTTCCTCAACTGCGGTAAACAGCAGCGCGGCGAGCTGGTCTCCTGTTTTCTGCTGCGCATTGAAGACAATATGGAGTCGATTGGCCGCGCGGTGAACTCGGCGCTGCAGCTGTCGAAGCGTGGTGGCGGCGTGGCGTTTCTGCTCTCCAACCTGCGTGAATCCGGCGCGCCGATTAAGCGCATTGAAAATCAGTCGTCCGGCGTAATTCCGGTGATGAAGATGCTGGAAGATGCGTTCTCCTACGCCAATCAGCTTGGTGCGCGTCAGGGCGCGGGCGCGGTGTGGCTGAATGCGCACCATCCGGATATCCTGCGCTTCCTCGATACCAAACGTGAAAACGCTGACGAGAAGATCCGTATCAAAACGCTGTCGCTCGGCGTGGTGATTCCGGATATCACCTTCCAGCTGGCCAAAGAGAACCGCGATATGGCGCTGTTTTCGCCTTACGATGTTGAGCGTATTTATGGCAAGGCGTTTGCTGATATCAGCATCAGCGAGTACTACGAGGCGATGCTGGCCGACGATCGCATCCGTAAAACCTTCATCAAGCCGCGCGACTTCTTCCAGACGCTGGCGGAAATTCAGTTTGAGTCCGGCTATCCCTACATCATGTATGAGGACAGCGTGAACCGCAGCAACCCGATTGCCGGTCGCATCAACATGAGTAACCTGTGTTCAGAGATCCTGCAGGTTAACAGCGCCAGCGAGTATCACGACGACCTGAGCTATCGCCGCGTCGGCAAAGATATCTCCTGTAACCTCGGCTCCCTGAATATCGCCCACGCCATGGATTCGCGTAATCTGGCGCAAACCGTGGAAGTGGCGGTGCGCGCGCTGACGGCGGTTTCCGAGATGAGTGACATCACCTCCGTGCCGTCGGTGGCGGAAGGCAATCGCCGTTCGCACGCTATCGGTCTCGGGCAGATGAACCTGCACGGCTATCTGGCGCGTGAAGGCATGGCTTACGGTTCGCCAGAGGCGCTGGATTTCACCAACCTCTATTTCTACTGCGTGACCTATCACGCCCTGCGCACCTCTAACCTGCTGGCGCAGGAGCGCGGCGCGAGCTTTGACGGCTTTGCGCAGTCGCAGTACGCCAGCGGCGCCTATTTCGACAAATATACCCAACACAGCTGGCAGCCGCGTACTGCCCGGGTGGCGCAGATTTTTGCCGATGCCGGCATCGCCCTGCCCGACCAGGCGGACTGGCAGGCGCTGCGTGCGTCGGTAATGCAGCACGGTTTGTATAACCAGAACCTGCAGGCGATCCCGCCGACCGGCTCCATCTCTTATATCAACCACGCCACGTCGAGCATCCACCCGATTGTGTCGCGCATTGAGATCCGTAAAGAGGGCAAAACCGGCCGTGTCTATTACCCGGCTCCGTTTATGACCAATGACAACCTTGAGCTGTATCAGGATGCTTACCAGATTGGTCCCGAAGCGATTATTGATACTTACGCCGAAGCCACCCGGCACGTCGATCAGGGACTGTCTCTGACGCTGTTTTTCCGCGATGACGTCACGACGCGCGATATCAACAAAGCGCAGATCTACGCCTGGAAGAAAGGCATCAAAACCCTCTATTACATTCGACTGCGTCAGATGGCGCTACAAGGCACGGAGGTACAGGGCTGCGTTTCCTGTGCACTGTGATGATGACTATGCAACTTAAACAGATTCAGGCGATTAACTGGAACCGCATTCAGGACGAGAAAGATCTCGAAGTGTGGAACCGTCTTACCAGCAACTTCTGGCTGCCGGAGAAAGTGCCGCTGTCCAACGATCTGCCGGCATGGCAGTCGCTCGACCCGCAGCAGCAGCAGCTGACGATTCGGGTGTTTACCGGTCTGACGCTGCTCGACACCATTCAGAACGTCATTGGCGCACCGGGACTGATGGAAGATGCGCTGACGCCGCACGAAGAGGCGGTGCTGTCGAACATCAGCTTTATGGAAGCGGTTCACGCGCGCTCTTACAGTTCGATCTTCTCCACGCTGTGTAACACCGCCGACGTGGATGCCGCCTACCGCTGGAGTGAGGAGAATACCGCCCTGCAGAACAAGGCGAAAATCGTGCTGGATCACTACCGCGCCAGCGATCCGCTGAAGAAGAAAATCGCCAGCGTCTTTCTGGAGTCGTTCCTGTTTTACTCCGGCTTCTGGCTGCCGATGTACTGGTCAAGCCGCGGCAAGCTGACCAACACCGCCGATCTGATTCGACTGATTATCCGTGATGAAGCAGTACACGGTTATTACATCGGCTATAAGTACCAGAAAGCGCTGGAAACCGTTGACGACGCGCGCCGCGCTGAGCTGCAGCAGTTCGCCATCGATTTACTGCTGGCGCTGTATGAAAACGAGGTGGTGTACACCGAAGCGCTGTATGCCGACGTGGGCTGGGCTGAAGAGGTGAAAACCTTCCTGCATTACAATGCCAACAAGGCGCTGATGAACCTGGGTTACGAAGCGCTGTTCCCGGCGGAGCTGACGGCGGTGAATCCGGCGATTCTGTCGGCGCTGTCGCCCAACGCCGATGAAAACCACGATTTCTTTTCGGGTTCCGGTTCATCCTATGTGATGGGCAAAGCGGTTGAAACCGAGGACGAGGACTGGAATTTTTAGTCGCGTGCGGTGCGCGGTAAGTGGGCGCATTGCACCGTAAGCGGTGCGCATCAATGCGCACCCTACGGTTGGGTTAATCATGTCGCCTGAAATGCACCCGGCGGTTAGGTTGATGCATCTGTAGGGTCGGCATTTATGCCGACCGGAACCCGCCCGCAGCGGTAATATTGATGCATCTGTAGGGTCGGCATTCATGCCGACCGGAACGCGCCCCAGCGGTTAGGTTGATGATACATCCACAGGGTCGGCATTTATGCCGACCAGATTAATTTCATGCCGATTCCACCACGCTCCGACCATTCATTTTCCTTTCCAGCATTCTCGCCATCCCCCCGAAATAACGTTAATTCCGCGCGTGATTATTTTATCTATTTAGCGCCATTCATCGTCGGAATATTTCGCCTGACTAAGCGTGATTTATCCGCCTTCCGGCAATAATTCTGGCCGAAACCGGTTTAATTTCACAAAAAATTCAGAAAAAATTTACCCCGTCTCATCCCTTGCAGGCACTGGAATTAGCCACTGTCGCGCCATACGTGTCACGCCAGATATTTCCGTTAAGGGTTGTCAGATAATCTCACTATGCTACGGTATAGGCGCTTAAATTTACGCAGGGTACAACAAGAAATAGTCAGACATTTAACCAGGAATTTCATTACTGCATGGCAATTAAACTCGAAGTAAAGAATTTATATAAGGTATTTGGCGATCATCCTGAAAAGGCATTTAAGCTGATTGAAAAAGGCGAGAGTAAAGAGAGTATTCTGGCGAAAACAGGCCTCTCACTCGGCGTCAAAAATGCCAGTCTGGCCATTGAAGAAGGCGAGATCTTTGTCATCATGGGGCTGTCCGGCTCCGGCAAGTCCACTATGGTTCGCCTTCTCAATCGTCTGATCGAGCCGACACGCGGCCAGGTGATCATTGATGGCGTCGATATTGCCAAAATATCCGACGCAGAATTGCGTGATGTGCGCAGAAATAAAATCAGCATGGTATTCCAGTCATTCGCACTGATGCCGCACATGACGGTGCTAAATAATACCGCGTTCGGCATGGAATTAGCTGGCGTGGCGCTGCAGGAGCGGCAGGAAAAAGCGCTCGACGCGCTGCGTCAGGTCGGACTGGAAAATTATGCCCACGCCTGGCCCGATGAACTCTCCGGCGGAATGCGTCAGCGTGTTGGATTAGCCCGCGCACTGGCGATTAATCCGGATATATTGCTAATGGACGAAGCCTTTTCCGCACTTGATCCATTAATTCGCACGGAAATGCAGGATGAACTGGTAAAACTGCAGGCGAAACATCAGCGCACCATCGTGTTTATTTCCCACGATCTGGATGAAGCCATGCGTATTGGCGACCGCATCGCCATCATGCAGGGCGGCGAAGTGGTGCAGGTCGGCACGCCGGATGAAATCCTCAATAATCCGGCCAACGATTATGTGCGCACCTTCTTCCGCGGCGTGGATATCAGTCACGTCTTCAGCGCCAAAGATATCGCCCGCCGCAGCGCCGGCGCGCTGATTCGTAAGGCCGCCGGTTTCGGTCCGCGTTCGGCAATCAAACTGCTGCAGGATGAAGACCGCGAATATGGCTACGTGCTGGAGAAACAGAAATTCATCGGCGTCGTCTCCACTGACTCGCTGAAAGCGGCACTCGCCGCCGGTGAAGGGCTGGATAACGCCCTGCTCGACGCACCGCTGGCGGTTCCTGCCGATACCTCGCTTAACGATTTGCTCTCTCACGTCGCGCAGGCGCCCTGTGCGGTGCCGGTGATCGGCGAAGATCAGCAGTACGTCGGTATCATTTCCAAAAGCACGCTGTTACGCGCTTTAGATCGTGAAGGAGCCCAGCCATGAGTGCACAAAACGCCAATCCATGGGAAAGCGCCAGCCAGACCAGCGCACCACCCGCCACCAGCAACGCCGCCGCAGCCAGCAGCGATCCGTGGTCCGCGACAGGCAGCAGCACACCGGCTGACAGCAGCGCCAGCGCCGCCGATGCCTGGAGCAACGCCGCCGGCAGTACATCGGATGCTGCCAGCAGTGGTGGACACGATGCCGTCAGCAGCGCCGCCAGCAGCAGCGACTGGCTGAGCAGTGCACCGGCCGCGGCGCCGGAGCACTTCAGCCTGCTGGATCCGTTCCACACCACGCTGATTCCGCTGGATCGCTGGGTCACCGAAGGCATTGACTGGGTGGTAACCCACTTCCGCCCGCTGTTTCAGGGCATTCGCGTGCCGGTGGATTATATCCTCAGCGCCTTCCAGCAACTGCTGATGGGTCTGCCTGCACCAGTGGCGATCGTCGTGTTTGCGCTGATTGCCTGGCAGATTGCCAGCCCGGCGATGGGCCTCGCCACGCTGATATCGCTGGTGCTGATTGGCATGATCGGTGCCTGGTCCCAGGCGATGGTGACGCTGGCGCTGGTGCTCACCGCCCTGCTGTTCTGCGTACTGATTGGCCTGCCGCTTGGCATCTGGCTGGCGCGCAGTGAGCGCGCGGCGCGCATCGTGCGGCCCCTGCTGGATGCGATGCAAACCACGCCGGCGTTCGTCTATCTGGTGCCCATCGTCATGCTGTTTGGTATCGGCAACGTGCCGGGCGTGGTGGTGACGATTATCTTTGCCCTGCCGCCGGTGGTGCGTCTCACCATACTCGGTATTAAGCAGGTGCCGGCTGACCTGATCGAAGCCAGTGAATCTTTCGGTGCCAGCCCGCGCCAGATGCTGTTCAAGGTCCAGCTGCCGCTGGCGATGCCGACCATTATGGCTGGCGTCAATCAGACGCTGATGCTGGCGCTATCGATGGTGGTCATCGCCTCGATGATTGCCGTTGGCGGTCTGGGCCAGATGGTGCTGCGCGGTATTGGCCGTCTCGATATGGGGCTCGCCAGCGTGGGCGGCGTCGGTATCGTGATCCTCGCCATCATTCTCGACCGCCTGACGCAGTCGGTAGGCCGCGACAGCCGCAGCCGTGGCAGCCGCCACTGGTACAGCAGCGGGCCGCTGGGTTTGTTGCTGCGTCCATTCAGTAAAAAAGCCTGATTTCTTTGGGCGGCCCGCTGCGGTCGCCCGTCTCCGACGTCACACGTAAAATAAGGAATGACTATGCGCAAGACAGCTCTATTCGCCGCCGTCCTGACCACGGTTGCCGCGACGCACGTGTCCGCCGCCGACCTTCCGGGCAAAGGCATTACCGTTAAACCGGCTCAGAGTACCATTTCCGAAGAGACCTTCCAGACGCTGCTGGTGAGCCGCGCGCTGGAGAAGCTGGGCTACACCGTTGAGAAGCCGAGTGAAGTGGATTACAACGTGGCTTACACCACCATTGCCGGCGGTGATGCCACGTTTATCGCCACCAACTGGCAACCGCTGCATGACGACATGTACAAAGCCGCCGGCGGGGATAATAAATTTTATCGCCAGGGCACCTACGTCAGCGGTGCCGCGCAGGGTTACCTGATCGACAAGAAAACCGCCGATCAGTACCACATCACCAACATTGAGCAGCTGAAGGATCCGAAGCTGGCCAGACTGTTTGATACCAATGGCGATGGCAAAGCAGACCTGACCGGCTGTACGCCTGGCTGGGGCTGTGAGGCGGTGATTAACCACCAGATCGAGGCCTACAAACTGAGCGATACCGTGGTGCACAACCAGGGTAACTACTCAGCGATGATTGCCGACACCATTACGCGCTTCAAACAGGGTAAACCGATTCTCTATTACACCTGGACGCCATACTGGGTCAGCGACGTGCTGAAGCCAGGCAAAGATGTGGTGTGGTTACAGGTACCGTTCTCCTCACTGCCAGGCGCGCAGAGCAAAGTGGATACCAGACTGGCTAACGGCGCCAACTATGGCTTCCCGGTGAACACCATGCATATCGTGGCCAACAAAGCCTGGGCGGAGAAGAATCCGGCGGCGGCAAAACTGTTTGCTGAAATGAAGCTGCCGATTGGCGACATCAATGCCGAGAACGCCGCAATGCATGCCGGTCACGCCTCAGAAGCGGACATCAACGGCCACGTTGACGGCTGGATCAAAGCTCATCAGGCGGAATTTGATAAATGGGTCAGCGACGCCATGGCGGCGGCGAAATAAGCCCGCGCGGCACCCCGTCTCAGCCACGTGGTGCCGCCATTTTCCGCCCTCCCGACCCGTCAGTAAGCGAAGCGTGCGCTATAGCGCACTGGTACGTCCTGTTAATTAACACAACATTGAAATAATTTTTTGGGTTACTATTACCCACATATGATTATTTACCCGCTTTTCCCACCAGCTATGTCTCCTTTCCGCCGCCCGCATCGGGTCCGTCGCGCCAGGATGAGTCTGCGTTATCGCTGGCATTCACCCTGCCACATGCCGGTTATACGGCAGACGACGAACGGAATTCATCACGCCGCTGGTGCTGGCGCGTTACCCGGACTAACCGGTGCCTTGTCGATTAACCCATTGATTTACTCCAGCAAAGCCGGCCGGGAAAAGTGTTTAGAAAACGTAAAGATCAATGCAAAGTGGTGAGCGATACTGTTCATTAATGATTGGCTTTGTTATGGTTAGCCACACAGTTATTCACCTAAGTTATTTTTACTCGCGAAATTATTCAATCCACTGAAGGTTTCGCTTAGCGAATTGATGACGATGGCGGCTTTGTCTGCAAAGCGGCTGGTCAGGGCGCAGAGCCCAGGGTTATGGACCGACCTGGAACGCCAGGTGCTGACAGTGTGACGGTGCAAACAATCACAGGCGGAAAATATGACTACGCTTAATCTGTCACCCTCATTATTATATTTGTTGCAACTAAGAGGTTTTTAATGGAAAGCTCGTTTACTCCCATTGAGCAGATGCTAAACATCCGTGCTAATCGCCACAAAGATTTTCCGCTGCAGGAGATCATCCTGACCCGTCTGTGCATGCACATGCAGGGCAAGCTGCTGGATAATCGCAACAAAATGTTGAAGGCGCAGGGAATTAACGAAACTTTATTCATGGCGCTGATTACGCTGGACGCGCAGGAAAACCAGAGCATTCAGCCTTCTGAGCTGAGCTCGGCGCTGGGTTCTTCCCGCACCAACGCGACGCGCATCGCTGATGAACTGGAAAAGCGCGGCTGGATCGAGCGTCGTGAGAGCGATAACGATCGCCGTTGCCTGCACCTGCATCTGACGGAAAAAGGTAACGAATTCTTACGTCAGCTGCTGCCACCACAGCATCAGAGCCTGCAGTATCTGTGGTCCTCGCTGACCGATACCGAGCAGGAGCAGCTGGAAGCCATTACGCGTAAGTTGCTTAACCGTCTCGATAAAATGGACGAAGATCAGGTTATCGCTTCCCTGTCGCGTTAATAGCAAGAACTGCGACACAATCACCCACCGAAATCGCTATTTTAATCCCCTTTTATCCGGCCAGCGTTGCAAACGCTGGCTTTTTCGACTCGGGCGACCGTGTTGATGGATCAACACATCCCGACTAAATGGCAAACGTGGAGAACGACATGAGTGCGACAGCGGAAGCTCAAAGCCCGCAACAGCCCGCGAACAAAAAGAAGAAGCGCAAAGGTGCGCTGATCCTGCTGGCTATCGTGTTTATCGTGATTGGTGTGGGTTATCTGGCTTACTGGTATCTGGTGCTGCGCCACTTCCAGGAAACCGATGACGCCTACGTGGCAGGCAACCAGGTGCAGGTAATGGCCCAGGTTTCCGGCAGCGTGAATAAAGTGTGGTTCGAGGATACGGATCGGGTGAAAAAAGGTGACATTCTGGTGTCCCTGGATAAAACCGATGCGCAGCAGGCATTCGAGAAAGCGCAGACCGCGCTGGCCACCAGCGTGCGCCAGACGCACCAGCTGATGATCAACGGCAAACAGTATCAGGCCACCATCAAGCTGCAACAGACCGCGCTGGATCAGGCCGAATCCGACCTGAAACGTCGCGAGCCGCTCGGTGCCGCCAATCTGATTGGTCGCGAAGAGCTGCAGCACGCGCGTGATGCCGTGGCCACGGCGAAAGCTCAGCTGGACGTGGCGATTCAGCAGTACAACGCGAACCAGGCAATGATCCTGAATACCGACCTCGAAAATCAGCCGGCGGTAAAACAGAGCGCTGCTGAGCTGCGCGATGCCTGGCTGGCGCTGCAGCGCACCGACATCCGCAGCCCGATGGACGGCTATGTCTCGCGTCGCAGCGTGCAGGTCGGTTCACAGATCTCCACCAGCACTCCGCTGCTGGCGGTGGTGCCGGCCACCAACCTGTGGGTTGACGCCAACTTTAAAGAGACGCAGCTGGCAGGCGTGCGCATCGGTCAGCCCGCCACGGTAATCAGTGATATCTACGGCGATGATGTGGAGTATCACGGCAAAGTGGTGGGTCTGGATATGGGCACCGGTAGCGCCTTCTCGCTGCTGCCAGCGCAGAACGCCACCGGTAACTGGATCAAAGTGGTACAGCGCCTGCCGGTGCGTATCGAACTCGATCCGCAGCAAGTGGCGCAACATCCGCTGCGTATCGGCCTGTCCACGCTGGTGAAAGTAGATACCCAGAACAAAGATGGCGCCGCGCTGGCCAGCAATGTCCGCACCCAGGCCGCGTATGAAAGTAACGCGCTGGCAATCGACCTTGCGCCGGTTAACCAGCTGATCGCTGACATTGTCCGTGCCAACGCGCAATAACCTCGCGGGAGGCTGTTATGGCACAAAAGCCGCTTGAAGGTGCGCCGTTAGTTCTGATGACCATCGCCCTGTCGCTGGCGACGTTCATGCAGGTACTCGACTCCACCATCGCTAACGTGGCGATCCCAACCATCGCCGGTAACCTCGGGGCGTCCAACTCGCAGGGCACCTGGGTGATCACCTCGTTCGGGGTGGCGAATGCCATCTCGATCCCGATCACCGGCTGGCTGGCAAAACGCGTCGGTGAAGTGAAGCTGTTCACCTGGTCGACCATTCTGTTCGCGCTGGCCTCCTGGGCGTGCGGCATGTCCGAAAGCCTGGAGATGCTGATCTTCTTCCGCGTGATTCAGGGCGTGGTGGCCGGTCCGCTGATTCCGCTGTCGCAAAGTTTGCTGCTGAACAACTACCCGCCGGCCAAGCGCAGCGTGGCGCTGTCGCTGTGGGCGATGACGGTAATCGTTGCGCCGATCTGCGGTCCGATTCTCGGTGGCTGGATCAGCGATAACTATCACTGGGGCTGGATCTTCTTCATCAACGTGCCAATTGGCGTGGTGGTGGTGATGCTCACGCTGCAAACCCTGCGTGGGCGCGAAACCAAAACTGAGATCCGCCCGATCGATATGGTCGGTCTGGTGCTGCTGGTGGTGGGGATTGGTTCTCTGCAGGTGATGCTTGACCGCGGTAAAGAACTCGACTGGTTTGGCTCAACCGAAATCATCGTGCTCACGGTGGTCGCGGTGGTGTCGCTGGCCGTGCTGCTGGTGTGGGAGCTGACCGACGATCACCCGATTGTCGATTTGTCGCTGTTTAAGAAGCGAAATTTCACCATCGGCTGTCTGTCGATCAGTCTGGCTTACATGCTGTACTTCGGCTCGATCGTCCTGCTACCGCAGCTGCTCCAGGAGGTATACGGCTATACCGCCACCTGGGCCGGGCTGGCATCGGCGCCGGTGGGGATCATTCCGGTGATTCTGTCGCCGATCATTGGTCGCTTCGCCCATAAGCTCGATATGCGGCGGCTGGTAACCTTCAGTTTTATCATGTACGCGGTGTGCTTCTACTGGCGTGCGTATACGTTTGAGCCGGGGATGGATTTCGGTGCCTCCGCGTGGCCGCAGTTTATCCAGGGGTTCGCGGTGGCCTGCTTCTTTATGCCGCTGACCACCATTACGCTGTCCGGCTTGCCGCCAGAGCGTATGGCGGCGGCCTCCAGCCTGTCAAACTTTGTGCGTACGCTGGCGGGTTCAATCGGAACGTCGATCACCACCACCATGTGGACAGACCGCGAATCGATGCATCACAGCTACCTGTCGGAATCGGTTAATCCATTCAATCCGAATTCGCAGCAAATGTATGACCAGCTGCAAAGCATGGGCATGACGCAGCAGCAGGCGTCGGCTTATATCGCCCAGCAAATTACTAATCAGGGCCTGATTATCTCGGCTAACGAGATCTTCTGGGCATCGGCGGGGGTGTTTTTGGTCCTGCTGGTTCTGGTGTGGTTTGCCCGTCCGCCGTTTGGCGCAGGCGGTGGCGGCGGTGGCGCGCACTGAGTGACAGAAACAAAAACGGGCCACAGCGGCCCGTTTTTTTATTTATGCGTTCTGACGCCACCACTCGGCGAGCAGGATACCGGTCGCGACCGAGACGTTGAGGCTTTCAACGTTGCCGGTACCGCCAATCGACAGGCTGATATCGCCCTGCTGGAATGCGCTGTCTGACAGACCTTCACGCTCCTGACCCAGCACCAGTACCATTTTGGCTGGCAGCGCCGCCTGCGCCAGTGGCGTACCGGCGTGGCTGGATGTGGTCACGATGGTGTAACCGGCTTTGCGGAATGCTTCCAGACCCGCAGCAAAGCTTTCGCCGCTGATCGCCTGGACGTGCTCTGCACCACCTTCAGCCGTGCGAACTGCGGCACCCGACTCCAGCAGCGAGGCATCATTGACCAGCAAACCTTTGACGCCAAAGTGCGCGCAGCTGCGCATGATACCGCCAAGGTTGTGCGGGTTGCTGACATCTTCCAGCGCCAGTACGCAGTCTTTGCTCTGCGCCTGCTGCAGCCATTCCGCCACCGGCATGCCCATGCGCTTCTTAATAATGAAGCACACGCCGCCGTGGTGTTCAGTCCCGGACGCTTTCGCCAGCTCGGCGTCGTCCACCACGTGATAGGCTTTGCGGTTTGCCGCTAGCCAGCGCAGGGTTTCGCGGAAGCGCGGCGTGACGCTTTGCACAAACCACGCACGGACGATGCTTTCGGGACGGCTCTGGAACAGCGCCTGGCAGGCGTTTTCGCCGTATACGCGCGTCTCTTCCTGACGCTGACGGCGAATCAGTTCCGGGTCGATAACCGGCTTGCTGCTGGCCGCTTCGTCACCCGCATCCGCTTCAGCGGCGACAGGCGGACGTGACACGGTGCGCCAAGGTGAATCACTGAAGCCGCGATCGTCCCGATCGCTGCGACGACCGCGCGCGCTATCGTCACGCGGACCGCGCGAACGGCCAGCATCATCACGTGGACCACGCGAACGCCCGGCATCATCGCCACGGGCGGTGCGCGGACGACCGCTCTCTTCATTATTACGAGTGCTGCGAGGACCAGAGCGACGATTCTCTTCCTGGCGCGCAGCAGGACGGCCGCCTTTGCCGGTACGGGGATTTGGCTTCTGACCGCCCTCCTCATCACGTACGTACATCACTTTTACCTTGCCGCTTTTGCCTTTAAATTCGTCGTTCATCTGTTCCTCCAGCATTGAGAGCGCGAAGATTACCTGATGTGTCGGCGCTTAGCTATCAACTATTGAACCTATTGCTTAATCCAGATTGAGCATAGCATTCAACCTTTTCATAATGTTCACCAATCCTAAGATTTACAGGTCCGGTTTGAGGTGACGATGAATACTGTATGTGCCTCCTGTCAGGCAACTAACCGCGTTCCAGAAGAACGTCT
This sequence comes from Pantoea sp. SGAir0184, assembly GCF_043544755.1. Classification (NCBI taxonomy): domain Bacteria; kingdom Pseudomonadati; phylum Pseudomonadota; class Gammaproteobacteria; order Enterobacterales; family Erwiniaceae; genus Pantoea; species Pantoea sp. SGAir0184. The sequence goes on along the minus strand of NZ_CP028050.1, from coordinate 1,061,868 downwards.
GGCCGACGGAGCCAAATGCGGTCGCTGCGGCGATGCGCTGTTTAGCGGTGAAGTGGTGAATGCCACGGCGGCCACGCTGGATAAATACCTGCAGGACGATCTGCCGGTCGTGGTCGACTTCTGGGCGCCATGGTGCGGCCCGTGCGTGAACTTCGCGCCGGTGTTTAAAGACGTCGCCGACGAGCGGCGCGGCAAAGTGCGCTTCGTGAAAGTGAACACTGAGGCGGAACCTGCACTCAGCACGCGTTTTCGCATCCGCAGCATCCCAACCATTATGCTGTTCAAAAACGGTGAGATGGTGGACATGCTGAACGGTGCGATGCCGAAAGCGCCATTCAACGAATGGCTCGACGAATCACTCTGATCCCCCAGGGCCAGCCACGCGCTGGCCTTGTTTTTGCCCTTCTATTACACTGGCGTTTTTCCCTGTCCGCGATGCTATGTCTGAAAATGCCGTTCTGCGCCTGCGTGCGCAGCGTTTAGCGCGTGCCACGCGCCCGTTTCTCGCCCGAGGCAACCGCGTGCTGCGCTGTCAGCGCTGCCTGCTGCCGCATAAAAACTGTCTGTGCGCGACCCTGCAGCCGCAACAGGCGCGCAGCCGGTTTTGCCTGGTGATGTTTGATACTGAACCAATGAAACCCAGTAATACCGGTCGGCTGATTGCCGACATTCTGCCGGAAACCCAGGCCTTTGGCTGGTCGCGCACCGAGCCCGACGCCGCGCTGCTGGCGGCGGTGCAGACGGCGGATTATCAGCCGATGGTGGTGTTTCCCGGTGCCTATGCCGATGCCGATCGCCAGGTGCTGACCACGCCACCCACCGGCGGCAAGCCCCCGCTATTTATTATGCTCGACGGCACCTGGACCGAAGCGCGCAAAATGTTTCGCAAAAGTCCGTGGCTGGATAGCTTTCCGGTGATGTCACTGAATGTGGCGACACCGTCGCGCTACACGCTGCGCGAAGCCCATGCGCCAGGCCAGCACTGCACCGCCGAAGTGGCCGCCGCGCTGCTGGAACAGGCAGGTGATATCCCGGCGGCGCAGGCGTTGCAGCAACACTTTGAACGCTTCCGTCAGGCCTATCTGGCCGGTAAACCCCACCATCCGATACACGCGCAAGCAGATAATTTCTGAAGCTGGCTCGCAGCCTGACATCGACAAATCGGCAACCGGCGCAAAAGCGTTTACAATCATGCCAATCCCGAGAGCAGGAGCGAATGATGAGCCAACGTGGACTGGAAGCGCTGTTACGACCGAAATCAATTGCGGTGCTGGGTGCGTCGGTAAAACCGGGCCGCGCTGGCTATCTGATGATGCGCAACCTGCTGGCGGGCGGCTTTGGCGGTCCGGTGTTGCCGGTCACGCCCAAATACAAGGCGGTCAGCGGCGTGCTGGCCTGGCCGGACGTAGCCAGCCTGCCCTTCGCCCCCGACCTGGCGATTATCTGCACCCACGCCAGACGCAATCTGGAACTGTTACAGCAGCTGGGAGAAAAAGGCTGTAAAGCCTGCATTATTCTATCCGCGCCGGCCAGCCAGCTGGAGGCGCTGAAAGCCTGTGCCAGCCAGTGGCAGATGCGCCTGCTGGGCCCCAACAGTCTGGGCCTGTTAGCCCCCTGGCAGGGGCTGAATGCCAGCTTCTCACCGGTACCGATTGCGAAAGGACGTATCGCCTTTATTTCGCAATCGGCGGCGGTTTCCAACACCATTCTCGACTGGGCGCAACAGCGCAACCTGGGCTTTTCGTGGTTTATCGCACTGGGCGATAGCCTGGATATTGATGTCGACGACCTGCTGGATTTTCTTGCACGCGATGGCAAAACCAGCGCCATTTTGCTCTACCTGGAACATCTGAGCGATGCCCGGCGCTTCGTTTCTGCCTCGCGTAGCGCAGCGCGTAATAAACCCATTCTGGTGATCAAAAGCGGTCGCAGCCATCAGGCACAGGCGATGATCGGCACCGCCAGCGGGCTGGATGCCGCCTGGGATGCCGCCATTCAGCGCGCCGGTCTGCTGCGCGTGCAGGACACGCATGAGCTGTTTTCCGCCGTGGAATCGCTCAGCCATATGCGCCCGCTGCGCGGTGAGCGCCTGATGATTATCAGCAACGGCGCCGCCCCGGCAGCGCTGGCGCTGGATGAACTCTATGCGCGTAACGGCAAGCTGGCGACGCTGGATGAGCCCACGCTGCAGGCGCTGGCGGCCCTGCTGCCGGAGGGCATCGGGCGCGGTAATCCGCTGGATTTGAAAGATCATGCAACGCCCGCGCTGTACGTGGCCTGCGTAACACAGCTGCTCGACAGCCATGAACTGGATGCGCTGATGATCATCCATTCACCCAGCGCCGTCTCTCCGGCCAGTGAAACCGCTGCGCAGATTATTGCGGCGGTGGCCGCGCATCCGCGGGGTAAGCAGGTGACGCTGCTGACCAACTGGTGCGGCGAACACTCTTCGCAGGAAGCCCGCCGCGCATTCACCCAGGCCGGCATTCCGACCTGGCGCACGCCAGAAGGCACAGTGACGGCATTTATGCACCAGGTTGAGTATCGGCGTAACCAGAAACAGCTACGCGAAACGCCAGCGCTGCCGCTGGGCCTGACGCAAAACAGCGCCGAGGCACATCAGCTGCTGCAACAGGCACTGGATAGCGGCATTACCACGCTGGATACGCACGAGGTGCAGCCCATACTGCAGGCTTACGGGCTGGCGACGCTGCCAACCTGGATCACCAGCGACAGCCAGTCTGCCGCTAAGATTGCCGACCAGATTGGTTATCCGGTGGCGCTCAAGCTGCGCTCGCCGGATATTGCACATAAGTCGGATGTACAGGGCGTGATGCTCTATCTGCGCAGCGCGGCAGAAGTTGAACAGGCAGCAGATGCCATCTTCGATCGCGTGCGTGAAACGCATCCGCAGGCGCGCATTGACGGTCTGCTGGTGCAAAGTATGGCGAACCGCGCCGGTGCACAGGAGTTGCGGGTGGTGGTTGAGCATGACCCGCTGTTTGGCCCAATCATCATGCTGGGCGAAGGCGGTGTGGAGTGGCAGCCTGACAAGCAGGCCGCCGTGGCGTTGCCGCCGCTGAATATGACACTGGCGCGTTATCTGGTGATCCAGGCACTGAAGAGCGGCAAAGTGCGCAGCCGCAGTGCACTGCGACCGCTGGACATCACCGGTCTGAGTCAGCTGCTGGTGCAGGTATCAAACCTGGTGGTCGACTGTCCGGAGATTCAGCGGCTGGATATTCATCCGCTGCTGGCATCCGCCAATACCTTTACCCTGCTGGACGTGACGCTGCAGCTGGCTCCGTTTCATGGCGACAGTGAGGCGCGGCTGGCGATTCGTCCCTATCCGCACCATCTGGAAGAGCAGGTGCAGCTTAAAGATGGCCAGCGCTGCCTGTTTCGGCCGATTCTGCCGGAGGATGAACCGCAGCTACGTGCCTTCATCGCCCAGGTCACCAAAGAAGACCTTTACTATCGCTACTTCAGTGAGATCAATGAGTTTACCCACGACGATTTGGCGAACATGACGCAGATCGATTACGACCGGGAGATGGCGATTGTCGCAGTACGCCAGCATAACGGTGCCGATGAGATTATCGGCGTGACGCGCGCGATCTCCGATGCTGACAATATCGACGCAGAATTTTCGGTATTGGTGCGTTCCGACCTGAAGGGTTTGGGCATGGGCCGGCGGCTGCTGGAAAAGATGATCCGCTATACGCGCGATCATGGCCTGCAACAATTGAACGGTATCACCATGCCGCACAATACCGGCATGATTACCCTGGCGCGAAAACTCAATTTTCGTGTGAATATTCAACTGGATGATGGCATTGTCAGCCTGAATTTACCGCTGGCTGACACCGGCGGCCTGGCTGTAGAGAAAGGTAAAAATCCTCCGTAACCGGCCGGTTGATGTTATTATTTACCGTTAGGATCATGATTTGATGGCAAAAGGCCATACAATGAACAGAGAAGAAGTGCACTGTGATGTTGTCTAAATTCAAACGCAATAAACACCAACAACACCTCGCACAGCTGCCTAAACTGTCACAGTCCGTGTCGGATGTGACCACGCTTTACTCGCCCGCCGAGTTTCGTGAAACCCTGCTGACGAAAATCGCCACGGCAGAAAAACGTATCTGCATCGCCGCCCTGTATCTGGAAAATGATGACGGCGGACGCAGCATCATGCAGGCGCTGTATGCAGCGCGTCAGGCGCGCCCGGAACTGGATGTCAGCATTCTGGTGGACTGGCATCGTGCGCAGCGCGGCCGTATCGGTGCCGCGCGCGGCCTGACGAACGCCGACTGGTATTGCGAAATGGCGGCGCAGCATCCCGATATCGCGATTCCGGTGTATGGCATTCCGGTGAATACCCGTGAAGCGCTTGGTGTGCTGCATCTGAAAGGCTTTATCATTGACGATACGCTGCTCTACAGCGGTGCCAGCCTGAACGATGTTTATCTGCATCAGCATGACAAATACCGTTATGACCGTTATCAGCTGATCCGTAATCCGCAGCTGGCGGACACCATGTTTCAGTGGATTGGCGAGAATCTCAAACATTCTGAGGCCGTTAACCGTCTCGACCAGGCCGAACGTCCCTCCAGCCCGGAAATCAAGAATGAAACCCGCCAGTTTCGTCAGGAGCTGCGCAGCTTCAACTATCAGTTTACCGGTGATGCCGGCAACGAATCACTGGCCGTCACGCCGCTGGTCGGGCTGGGTAAACGTAGCCTGCTGAATAAAACCATCTTCCATTTAATGCCCTGCGCCGAGCGTAAGCTCACGCTGTGCACGCCGTACTTTAACCTGCCAGCCATTCTGGTGCGCAATCTGATCCAGCTGCTGCGTCAGGGCAAAGAGGTCGAGATCATCGTCGGCGATAAAACCGCCAACGATTTCTACATTCCGCCACACGAGCCGTTCAAGATTATCGGTGCGCTGCCCTATCTGTATGAAATCAACCTGCGTCGCTTCCTCAGCCGGTTGCAGTATTACGTCAATAACGGCCAGCTGACGGTACGTTTGTGGAAAGATGGCGACAACAGCTATCACCTGAAAGGCATCTGGGTTGATGACGAGTGGATGATGATCACCGGTAATAACCTCAATCCGCGCGCCTGGCGACTCGACCTGGAAAATGCGGTGCTGATTCACGATCCGCTCAACCAGCTGGCAGAGCAGCGCGATAAGGAACTGGCGCTGATCCGTCAGCACACCACGGTGGTGAAACATTTCCGCGAGCTGGAGAGCATCTCTGATTATCCGGCAAAGGTGCGTAAGCTGATTCGCCGTCTGCGTCGCATCCGTATCGATCGCCTTATTAGCCGTCTGCTGTAGCCGATGCGTGCGCTCATCCTCTGTGCGGTATTACTGTGTAGCGGATGTGCGCATGTGGCGCAGGACAACTGGACCGGCCAGGATAAGGCGCAACACTTTTTCTCCTCTGCCGCCCTGGCTGCCGCCGGCAGTGAGATCGCTCAGCATCAACATCAGAGCCGCGGGCAAAATCTGCGCTTCGGCCTGCTCTTTTCGCTAAGCTTCGGCGTGGCCAAAGAAGCCTGGGACAGCCGCCCTGCCGGGAGCGGCTGGAGCTGGAAAGATCTCAGCTGGGATGTCGCCGGTGCGGCCAGCGGCATTGCCCTGTGGAACCTGAGCCAGTAATCACAGCGCAATCCCCTTGCCTTTGCGGTGCAGCATCAGCGATACCAGAAATGCCAGCGCACCCATTGCCGAGACATACCAGAAGAAGGTGGTTTCGATGCCGTGCTTCTTCAGCAACAGCGCCACGTATTCGGCCGAACCGCCAAAGATAGCGTTAGCTACCGCATAGGAAAGCCCCACGCCCAGTGCACGCACTTCCGGCGGGAACATCTCCGCTTTAAGGATGCCACTGATGGCGGTGTAGAAACTGGTAATAATCAGCGCCAGCATCACCAGCACGAACGCCAGCCCGCTACTTTGCACATTCTGCAGCAACATCAAAATCGGCACGGTACAGATAGCTGCGCCAGCGCCAAAGATCATCATTGATGCCCGCCGGCCAATCTTATCTGACAGCGCGCCCACAATTGGCTGAATCAGCATGAATACCAGCAGCGCGCCGGTCATCAACGCACTGGCGCTGCGCGCATCCATACCCGCCGTGTTCACCAGATATTTTTGCATGTAGGTTGTGAAGGTATAGAAGCTTAGCGATCCGCCAGCGGTAAAGCCAAGCACCATCAGGAAGGCACGTGAGTGGTTACGCAGCAGGCCCAAAATACTGCCGGCATCGCGATGTTCCCGGTGCTTTTTCTCGGAGGTTTCATTCAGTGAGCGACGCAACCACAGAGCGACCACTGCCAGAACCGCGCCAAGAAAGAACGGGATACGCCAGCCCCAGCTGCGCAGCGCTTCATCACTGAGGATTTGTTGCAGTACCACGACTGTCAGCACGGCTAACAGCTGACCGCCAATCAGGGTGACGTACTGGAACGACGCGTAGAAGCCTTTGTGCCCTTCCAGTGCCACCTCACTCATGTAGGTAGCGCTGGTACCATATTCACCGCCCACCGATAAGCCCTGAAACATGCGCGCCAGCAGCAAAATCACCGGCGCCGCAATGCCGATTTCGCCGTAGCCGGGTAAACAGGCGATGACCAGCGAACCAAAACACATCATGCATACCGAGATCAGCATCGAACTTTTTCGGCCGTGACGGTCCGCGATGTAGCCGAATAGCCAGCCACCGATAGGACGCATTAAGAAGCCCGCCGCAAACACGCCGGCCGTTTGCAGCAGCTGGGTAGTGGTGTCGCCGGCCGGGAAAAATACATGGGCAAAATAGAGCGAAAAGAACGAGTAGACGTAAAAATCAAACCATTCGACCAGATTGCCGGACGACGCGCCGACAATGGCCCAGATGCGTTGTTTACTGACGGCTGCCGCTTCCGGCTGGGCCGATTTTTGTTGTAAGTCGGTCATCTTTTACCTCATTTCCTTGCGAAGAACATCGCTAAAGCAATGAGTAAAGCATCTGAGAGCAGCGCGGGGGAATCAGAGCCCGTTCAGGATGACAAAATGTGACAGAGCTGGAGTTTTAGGGAGAGATTTTGCAAGGGGTGAAGTGGATTTGGCGATCGCCAGACGTAAAAAAGCCCCGGACTCTCGTTCGGGGCTTTTTTACTTATTTGATGCCTGGCAGTTCCCTACTCTCGCATGGGGAGGCCCCACACTACCATCGGCGCTACGGCGTTTCACTTCTGAGTTCGGCATGGGGTCAGGTGGGACCACCGCGCTGTTGCCGCCAGGCAAATTCTGTTTTCGTCCGCGTCTTTCGCGCTCTGACTGCGTTGCCCCGCTCGCGCCGCTCAGTCACATACTCGTGTATGCTCCTTCCCGTCGTCTCGCGTGCCGCCTTGTCACAGCACAAAATCCACTGGACGTAATCCGGTGAACAAAGCTGAAAATTCTTTCGGTCTCTCAGACCAAAACGCCTCTGGCGTTGTAAGGTTAAGCCTCACGGGTCATTAGTACCGGTTAGCTCAACGCATCGCTGCGCTTACACACCCGGCCTATCAACGTCGTCGTCTTCAACGTCCCTTCAGGACCCTTAAAGGGTCAGGGAGAACTCATCTCGGGGCAAGTTTCGTGCTTAGATGCTTTCAGCACTTATCTCTTCCGCACTTAGCTACCGGGCAGTGCCATTGGCATGACAACCCGAACACCAGCGGTGCGTTCACTCCGGTCCTCTCGTACTAGGAGCAACCCCCCTCAATTCTCCAGCGCCCACGGCAGATAGGGACCGAACTGTCTCACGACGTTCTAAACCCAGCTCGCGTACCACTTTAAACGGCGAACAGCCGTACCCTTGGGACCTACTTCAGCCCCAGGATGTGATGAGCCGACATCGAGGTGCCAAACACCGCCGTCGATATGAACTCTTGGGCGGTATCAGCCTGTTATCCCCGGAGTACCTTTTATCCGTTGAGCGATGGCCCTTCCATTCAGAACCACCGGATCACTATGACCTGCTTTCGCACCTGCTCGAGCCGTCACTCTCGCAGTCAAGCTGGCTTATGCCATTGCACTAACCTCCTGATGTCCGACCAGGATTAGCCAACCTTCGTGCTCCTCCGTTACGCTTTGGGAGGAGACCGCCCCAGTCAAACTACCCACCAGACACTGTCCGCAGCCCGGATTACGGGCCTACGTTAGAACATCAAACATTAAAGGGTGGTATTTCAAGGTTGGCTCCACGCAGACTGGCGTCCGCGCTTCAAAGCCTCCCACCTATCCTACACATCAAGGCTCAATGTTCAGTGTCAAGCTATAGTAAAGGTTCACGGGGTCTTTCCGTCTTGCCGCGGGTACACTGCATCTTCACAGCGATTTCAATTTCACTGAGTCTCGGGTGGAGACAGCCTGGCCATCATTACGCCATTCGTGCAGGTCGGAACTTACCCGACAAGGAATTTCGCTACCTTAGGACCGTTATAGTTACGGCCGCCGTTTACCGGGGCTTCGATCAAGAGCTTCTCCTTGCGGATAACCCCATCAATTAACCTTCCGGCACCGGGCAGGCGTCACACCGTATACGTCCACTTTCGTGTTTGCACAGTGCTGTGTTTTTAATAAACAGTTGCAGCCAGCTGGTATCTTCGACTGGCCTCGGCTCCGGGAGCAAGTCCCTTCACCTACGCGCCAGCGTGCCTTCTCCCGAAGTTACGGCACCATTTTGCCTAGTTCCTTCACCCGAGTTCTCTCAAGCGCCTTGGTATTCTCTACCTGACCACCTGTGTCGGTTTGGGGTACGATTTCGTGTTACCTGGAGCTTAGAGGCTTTTCCTGGAAGCAGGGCATCAGTTACTTCACCGCCGTGGCGGCTCGTCGTCACGCCTCAGTGTTAAAGAAGACCGGATTTGCCTGGTCTTCACACCTGCACGCTTAAACCGGGACAACCGTCGCCCGGATAACCTAGCCTTCTCCGTCCCCCCTTCGCAGTAACACCAAGTACAGGAATATTAACCTGTTTCCCATCGACTACGCTTTTCAGCCTCGCCTTAGGGGTCGACTCACCCTGCCCCGATTAACGTTGGACAGGAACCCTTGGTCTTCCGGCGAGCGGGCTTTTCACCCGCTTTATCGTTACTTATGTCAGCATTCGCACTTCTGATACCTCCAGCATGCCTCACAGCACACCTTCAGCGGCTTACAGAACGCTCCCCTACCCAACAACACATAGTGTCGCTGCCGCAGCTTCGGTGCATGGTTTAGCCCCGTTACATCTTCCGCGCAGGCCGACTCGACCAGTGAGCTATTACGCTTTCTTTAAATGATGGCTGCTTCTAAGCCAACATCCTGGCTGTCTGTGCCTTCCCACATCGTTTCCCACTTAACCATGACTTTGGGACCTTAGCTGGCGGTCTGGGTTGTTTCCCTCTTCACGACGGACGTTAGCACCCGCCGTGTGTCTCCCGTGATAACATTCCTCGGTATTCGCAGTTTGCATCGGGTTGGTAAGCCGGGATGGCCCCCTAGCCGAAACAGTGCTCTACCCCCGAGGATGAGTTCACGAGGCGCTACCTAAATAGCTTTCGGGGAGAACCAGCTATCTCCCGGTTTGATTGGCCTTTCACCCCCAGCCACAAGTCATCCGCTAATTTTTCAACATTAGTCGGTTCGGTCCTCCAGTTAGTGTTACCCAACCTTCAACCTGCCCATGGCTAGATCACCGGGTTTCGGGTCTATACCCTGCAACTTAACGCCCAATTAAGACTCGGTTTCCCTTCGGCTCCCCTATGCGGTTAACCTTGCTACAGAATATAAGTCGCTGACCCATTATACAAAAGGTACGCAGTCACCTAACAAGTAGGCTCCCACTGCTTGTACGTACACGGTTTCAGGTTCTGTTTCACTCCCCTCGCCGGGGTTCTTTTCGCCTTTCCCTCACGGTACTGGTTCACTATCGGTCAGTCAGGAGTATTTAGCCTTGGAGGATGGTCCCCCCATGTTCAGACAGGATACCACGTGTCCCGCCCTACTCGTCGGACTCACAACTCATGCATCTTCGTGTACGGGGCTGTCACCCGGTATCGCGCGACTTTCCAGACGCTTCCACTGATGCACAAGCTGATTCAGGTCCTGGGCTGCTCCCCGTTCGCTCGCCGCTACTGGGGGAATCTCGGTTGATTTCTTTTCCTCGGGGTACTTAGATGTTTCAGTTCCCCCGGTTCGCCTCGTTAACCTATGTATTCAGTTAACGATAATGCACAAGTGCACTGGGTTTCCCCATTCGGACATCGACGGCTGTAGCGGTTCATATCACCTTACCGTCGCTTTTCGCAGATTAGCACGTCCTTCATCGCCTCTGACTGCCAGGGCATCCACCGTGTACGCTTAGTCGCTTAACCTCACAACCCACAGGCGTTTTGCAACGCTGCGGACTGCAAGCATTTGAGAGACCCGAACGCATCGTGATTTCATTCTTATTACGGAGAATGAACCGACGCGTCGTTTCAAATTTTCAGCTTGTTCCGGATTGTTAAAGAGCAAATACTTCGCAGCACACCGTTGCCGGTATACTCTGAAGTAAGTTTCAGTACTGTAATGGTGGAGCTAAGCGGGATCGAACCGCTGACCTCCTGCGTGCAAGGCAGGCGCTCTCCCAGCTGAGCTATAGCCCCATACAGTCACTGCAGAGACCATCTACTACCACTCACCAGGAGTCACGTTTCTCACACGGGAAATGTGATTTCGTCTCAGGCAAGGCATGTTTTCGCGAAGCATAGTGAACTATGCGAGCCGGAAACATAACGCGGCATGAGAAGAAATCTGGTAGGCCTGAGTGGACTTGAACCACCGACCTCACCCTTATCAGGGGTGCGCTCTAACCACCTGAGCTACAAGCCTGTAGAGGTTTTTTCTGCTCGTTACTTTTCTATCAGACAATCTGTGTGAGCACTTCGCGGGAAGGTATCTTCAGGTAAGGAGGTGATCCAACCGCAGGTTCCCCTACGGTTACCTTGTTACGACTTCACCCCAGTCATGAATCACAAAGTGGTAAGCGCCCTCCCGAAGGTTAAGCTACCTACTTCTTTTGCAACCCACTCCCATGGTGTGACGGGCGGTGTGTACAAGGCCCGGGAACGTATTCACCGTAGCATTCTGATCTACGATTACTAGCGATTCCGACTTCATGGAGTCGAGTTGCAGACTCCAATCCGGACTACGACGCACTTTATGAGGTCCGCTTGCTCTCGCGAGGTCGCTTCTCTTTGTATGCGCCATTGTAGCACGTGTGTAGCCCTGGCCGTAAGGGCCATGATGACTTGACGTCATCCCCACCTTCCTCCGGTTTATCACCGGCAGTCTCCTTTGAGTTCCCGGCCGAGCCGCTGGCAACAAAGGATAAGGGTTGCGCTCGTTGCGGGACTTAACCCAACATTTCACAACACGAGCTGACGACAGCCATGCAGCACCTGTCTCAGAGTTCCCGAAGGCACCAAAGCATCTCTGCTAAGTTCTCTGGATGTCAAGGCCAGGTAAGGTTCTTCGCGTTGCATCGAATTAAACCACATGCTCCACCGCTTGTGCGGGCCCCCGTCAATTCATTTGAGTTTTAACCTTGCGGCCGTACTCCCCAGGCGGTCGACTTAACGCGTTAGCTCCGGAAGCCACGCCTCAAGGGCACAACCTCCAAGTCGACATCGTTTACGGCGTGGACTACCAGGGTATCTAATCCTGTTTGCTCCCCACGCTTTCGCACCTGAGCGTCAGTCTTCGTCCAGGGGGCCGCCTTCGCCACCGGTATTCCTCCAGATCTCTACGCATTTCACCGCTACACCTGGAATTCTACCCCCCTCTACGAGACTCAAGCCTGCCAGTTTCAAATGCAGTTCCCAGGTTAAGCCCGGGGATTTCACATCTGACTTAACAGACCGCCTGCGTGCGCTTTACGCCCAGTAATTCCGATTAACGCTTGCACCCTCCGTATTACCGCGGCTGCTGGCACGGAGTTAGCCGGTGCTTCTTCTGCGGGTAACGTCAATCGGCAAGGTTATTAACCTCACCGCCTTCCTCCCCGCTGAAAGTACTTTACAACCCGAAGGCCTTCTTCATACACGCGGCATGGCTGCATCAGGCTTGCGCCCATTGTGCAATATTCCCCACTGCTGCCTCCCGTAGGAGTCTGGACCGTGTCTCAGTTCCAGTGTGGCTGGTCATCCTCTCAGACCAGCTAGGGATCGTCGCCTAGGTGAGCCATTACCCCACCTACTAGCTAATCCCATCTGGGCACATCCGATGGTGTGAGGCCCGAAGGTCCCCCACTTTGGTCTTGCGACGTTATGCGGTATTAGCTACCGTTTCCAGTAGTTATCCCCCTCCATCGGGCAGTTTCCCAGACATTACTCACCCGTCCGCCACTCGCCACCCAAAGAGCAAGCTCTTCTGTGCTGCCGTTCGACTTGCATGTGTTAGGCCTGCCGCCAGCGTTCAATCTGAGCCATGATCAAACTCTTCAATTTAAGTTTGATTTGCTGCAACGAGTGCAGCGATGCTCTGTGAATTAAACTTCGTAATGAATTACGTGTTCACTCAGCAAAGACTTGATATTTTTTTACGTCCGGAGACGCTGATATCAATCCTGCGAGTGCCCACACAGATTGTCTGATAAATTGTTAAAGAGCGGTGCGACGCGGCGCTCGGCCTGCTGTCGCGAGGTGGCGTATATTACGCTTTCCTCCTTCAGAGTCAAACACTTTTTTCAGCGTTTTTCTCCGGCGGGGTGAATCGCTTCACGCCCTGCTGAGCCCTCTGCGTTGCCGCTTTGCCGTCTCAGTGGTGGCGCATTATAGGGACTTCGTTTCGCCTGACAAGCGCTAATTTGCAGTTTTTGCGCGACCGCTCACTTTCCAGGCAACACGTTGCAAAAACCAGCTGATTCTTGCGAAACAGTATAAAAAAACGGGCCCTGAGGCCCGTTTTTGTCACGTTGCGTTATTGACGCGCGACGATGGCATCGTCCTGCACATCCATTTCGATGGTTTTTCCCGGAACCAGCGCGCCAGACAAAATCTTCTGCGCCAGCGGGTTTTCAATCTGCTGCTGAATAGCCCGTTTCAATGGCCGCGCGCCGTAAACCGGATCGTAACCATTTTCGCCCAGCAGTTTTAGCGCCGCGTCGGAAATGTGCAGCTGATAACCGCGCTCTTCCAGACGCTGATACAGCCGCTGCAGCTGAATCTGCGCAATCGAGGCAATATGTTTTTCACCCAGCGGATGGAATACCACCACCTCATCAATACGGTTGATAAACTCCGGACGGAAATGGTGTCCGACGACCGTCATCACCACATCTTTCATTTCCGCGTAATCAAGCGCGCCGAAACGTTCCTGAATCAGATCCGAACCGAGGTTAGATGTCATGATCACCACGGTATTGCGGAAGTCCACGGTGCGCCCCTGACCATCGGTCAGACGCCCGTCGTCCAGCACCTGCAGCAGAATGTTGAACACATCCGGATGCGCTTTTTCCACCTCATCCAGCAAAATCACCGAGTAAGGGCGACGACGCACCGCCTCTGTCAGGTAACCGCCCTCTTCATAACCGACGTAGCCAGGAGGTGCCCCGACCAGACGCGACACCGAATGTTTCTCCATGAATTCCGACATATCGATACGCACCATCGCGTCGTCGCTATCGAACAGAAAATTAGCCAGCGCCTTACACAACTCGGTTTTACCGACACCGGTCGGTCCAAGAAACAGGAACGATCCGATTGGCCGGTTCGGGTCAGACAAACCGGCGCGGCTACGGCGAATGGCGTTCGATACCGCTTCAACCGCTTCGTCCTGGCCGATAACCCGGGCATGCAGCTCCTGCTCCATCCGCAACAGTTTATCGCGCTCGCCTTCCATCATGCGGGCCACCGGAATACCGGTCCAGCGCGCCAGCACATCGGCGATCTCGACATCCGTTACGCGGTTGCGTAACAGCTTCATGGTTTTACCTTCAGCCTGCGTGGCGCTTGCCAGCTTTTTTTCCAGCTCCGGAATTTTGCCGTACTGCAGTTCCGACATCTGGCCAAGGTCACCCAAACGCCGTGCCTGCTCCATAGCCAGACGCGCCTGCTCCAGCTCGGCTTTGATGTTTTGCGTGCCGGTCAGCGAGGCTTTTTCCGCTTTCCACTCTTCTTCGAGCTCAGCATATTCGCGCTCTTTCTGATCCAGCTCGCTTTCCAGCATCTCCAGACGCTTAACGCTGGCGTCATCCGATTCTTTCTTCAGCGCCTGCTGCTCCAGTTTGAGCTGGATGATACGCCGTTCGAGACGATCGAGCGGTTCCGGCTTGGAATCAATCTGCAAACGAATACTCGACGCCGCCTCATCAATCAGGTCGATGGCTTTATCCGGCAACTGGCGATCGGCAATATAGCGGTGCGACAACGTTGCCGCAGCGACAATCGCCGGATCGGTAATTTGCACATGGTGATGCAGCTCATAACGCTCTTTCAGGCCACGCAGAATGGCGATGGTGTCTTCCACGCTCGGTTCGGCGACGAACACTTTTTGGAAACGGCGCTCCAGCGCGGCATCTTTCTCAATGTACTGGCGATATTCATCCAGCGTGGTGGCACCCACGCAGTGCAGTTCACCGCGCGCCAGCGCCGGCTTCAGCATGTTGCCGGCATCCATCGCGCCGTCGGCTTTACCGGCGCCGACCATGGTATGCAGCTCATCGATAAACAGAATGACGTTGCCTTCCTGTTTGGCGAGGTCGTTCAGCACGCCTTTCAGGCGCTCTTCAAACTCGCCGCGATATTTCGCACCGGCCACCAGCGCGCCCATATCCAGCGCCAGAACGCGCCGGCCTTTCAGCCCTTCCGGCACTTCGCCGTTAATGATGCGCTGTGCCAGCCCTTCAACGATGGCGGTTTTACCGACGCCCGGTTCACCGATAAGCACCGGGTTGTTTTTGGTACGACGCTGCAATACCTGAATGGTGCGGCGAATCTCTTCGTCACGCCCGATAACCGGATCTAACTTGCCGAGCTCAGCGCGCTCCGTCAGATCGATGGTGTATTTTTTCAAAGCCTGGCGCTGATCTTCAGCCCCCTGATCGTTCACGTTTTCCCCTCCCCGCAGTTGCTCGATGGCCTTAGCGAGTTTGTCCGCCGTGGCACCGGCAGACTTCAGTAAGTCCGCCAGCGAGCCGCGCGATTCGAGGGCCGCCAGAACAAATAATTCAGATGAAATAAAGTTGTCGCCGCGCTTTTGCGCCAGCTTGTCGCACAGATTCAGTACCCGGACCAAATCCGCTGATGGCTGAACGTCGCCGTCGGTCCCTTCGACCTGCGGCAAACGATTGATGGCTTGTTCGATGCTGGTACGCAGGTTAGCGACATCCGCTCCCGCCGCACTGAGCAGCGGACGTACCGATCCACCCTCCTGGTTGAGCAGCGCGCTCATCAGGTGCAGGGGTTCGATGAATTGATTATCGTGTCCCAGAGCAAGGGACTGTGCATCGGCCAGGGCCAACTGGAATTTGTTGGTAAGACGATCCAGACGCATGATTCCTCCCATTACAGGTCAAAATGCTACTGGAGATTAAATGAGGTCATCCCTCAAATTTTCAAGGTTAATGACCTGAGTTGTGAGCAAAAAATACGCTTACTGGATCGTCTTGCGGCGTAAGGTTATCTCAGCCAAATCAAAGTTGCCATACGCCCGGTGATTCCGTCGCGTCGGAAGGAGAAAAAATCGGCGCTTTCCTGATAGGTACAGCGCGCGTCAGCCGTGACAGATCGCACGCCAGCGGCCTGCAGACGCTGGGTTGCCAGCAGCCAGATATCGGCAAAATATTTCTCGCCGGCCGGGCGAAAAGCCGCATCGGCAGCGGCATCCTGCGCCAGGAACGCACTGCGCACCTCGGCCCCCACTTCAAATGCCTGTGGACCAATCGCCGGACCGAGCCAGGCATGAATCTCGCTCGCCGGGCAGTGAAACTGTGCCAGCGTTTGCTCCAGCACCCCATGACACAACCCGCGCCAGCCGGCATGTGCCGCGGCAACTTCGCTGCCATCATGGCTGCAAAACAGCACCGGCAGACAGTCGGCGGTCATCACTGCACACACCACGCCGCTTTCCCGCGTTATCGCCGCATCGGCTCGCGGCAGGGGCGCAGCCGCCGGCAGACGCGCCACCGTCTGGCCGTGTACTTGCTCCAGCCACTGCGGCATTGCCGGTAGCGCCAGCTGCCCGACCACGCGCTGACGATTGTGCATCACGCAATCCGCCTCGTCTCCGACGTGCGCGCCGAGGTTGAGGGAATCCCATGGCGCCGCGCTAACGCCGCCGTGCCGCGTGGTCGAATAAGCCTGCACGCGCGCCGGCGCCGGCCACTGCGGCACGATCCAGTCACTCATAGCCAGTCCAGCTGATCGCGGAACTCGTCGGTATCGGCTTTCAGTGCCTCAATCAGATCAACCATGTCCTGCGGCAGTGGCGCGTGCCACTCCATCTCAATCCCGGTGATCGGATGATAGAGACGCAGCATAGTGGCGTGCAGCGCCTGGCGGTCAAAACCGCGCAGCGTACTGATGAAAGCCTCAGAAGCGCCCTTTGGCGGACGCGGACGACCACCGTACAGCGGATCGCCCACCAGCGGATGGTTAATGTGCGCCATGTGCACGCGAATCTGGTGAGTACGGCCGGTTTCCAGGCGCAGGCGTAAACGCGTATGAGCGCGGAAATGCTCCATGATGCGATAGTGGGTTGTCGCTGGCTTGCCCATCGGATGCACTGCCATGTGGGTACGCTTGGTAGAGTGACGCGCCATCGGCTCATTCACCGTACCGCCGGCGGTCATGGTGCCAATCGCCACCGCTTCATATTCGCGGGTGATTTCACGCAGCTGCAGCGTTTCAACCAGATGCGTCTGCGCCGGTACCGTTTTGGCCACTACCATCAGTCCGGTGGTGTCTTTATCCAGACGGTGCACGATGCCGGCGCGCGGCACGTCGGCAATCGCCGGATAGTGATAAAGCAGCGCATTCAGTACCGTGCCGTCCGGATTACCGGCGCCAGGGTGGACCACTAAGTCGCGCGGTTTGTTGATCACCAGGATGTGGTCATCTTCATAAACGATATCCAGCGGAATATTTTGCGCTTCCCAGCGCTGCTCCTCTTCGATCTCGGCATCAATCGCCACCCGCTCACCGCCGAGTACTTTCTCTTTCGGTTTATCGATGATGGTGCCGTTGACGCTGACCCGACGCTCAAGGATCCACTCTTTTATGCGGGAACGTGAATAATCAGGGAACAATTCCGCCAAAGTCTGATCTAAGCGTTGTCCAAGCTGTGCTTCGGACACCGTTGCGGTGAGTTGAACTTGTTGTGCCATATACAGCTTCTTCGTTAACGTTGGGTTTTCACGGCGATGCCGTTTAATATAATGTGCTATCGTACTGGTCATTACCGGGAGCTATACGGACAGCTTCCGCCATAACACTTTGAGGATAATCATTTCGTCATGACGCGTATGAAACATCTGGTGGCTGCTGCCACACTGAGCCTGAGCCTGGCACTGGTGGGCTGTTCCGGCTCATCGGACCCGGTCCCGGACAGCCCGCCGTCTGAAATTTACGCCACAGCGCAGCAAAAGCTGCAGGACGGTAACTTTAAAGCGGCGATTAAGCAACTGGAAGCGCTGGATAACCGTTATCCGTTTGGTCCTTACTCGCAGCAAGTGCAGCTGGATTTGATCTACGCGTACTACAAAAATGCCGATCTGCCACTGGCGCAAGCCGCCATTTCCCGCTTTATGCGCCTGAACCCGACGCACCCTAACATTGATTACGTGATCTATATGAAGGGCCTGACGGACATGGCACTGGATGATTCCGCGCTGCAGGGCTTCTTCGGGATCGATCGTTCCGACCGCGATCCTACCCATGCGCGTGATGCATTCCGTGACTTCTCTCAGCTACTGCGCGGCTATCCGAACAGCCAGTACGCGGCAGATGCGCAGAAACGTCTGACGTTCCTGAAAGATCGCCTGGCGAAGTATGAGCTCTCCGTGGCGCAATTCTATACCAAGCGCGGTGCCTATGTCGCCGTTGTTAATCGGGTTGAAGGTATGATGCGCGATTATCCGGACACCCAGGCCACGCGTGACGCGCTGCCGCTGATGGAAAATGCCTATCGCCAGCTGCAGCTGACGACGGAAGCTGACAAAGTTGCGAAAATCATTGCGGCGAATAGCGCGTCCTGATTTTCGTGCCATTAAAAAAGCAGCCGCTGTGGCTGCTTTTTTTTGGTCAGAAAACCGTCTGAAATGGTTTTTTCCGCTACGGTTAACTCATCAATCTTGCCCCTATCCCCGCTGTGCATCAAGCTTTTTTCGCCCTTTTCCCAGCCTTTCTCACAATTCGCTGGCATTGACAAAAAGTGACATTCCAGTGTGATCCAGATCACACATTTTCCTGATTTGCGCGGTATGCTGGTCCTACCCAGACGGAAATGACAGAGAGGTTTAACTATGATTCTGAACATTACCAGCAAACAAATGGAAATCACTGCGGCAATCCGCAACCATGTCGAAGACCGTCTCGCCAAGCTGGAAAAATGGCAAACCCACCTGATAAATCCGCACATTGTGTTATCGAAAGAGCCGAAAGAATTTGTGGCTGATGCCACCATTAACACGCCAAACGGCACGCTGGTCGCCAGCGCGAAACACGATGATATGTATACGGCCATCAATGACCTGATCGCCAAGCTGGAGCGCCAGCTAAATAAAGCACAGCACAAGCCTGAAGCACGGCGCGCCACCAGCAGTGTTAAAGATTTCACCCCTGCCGGGTAATTTATCGCTATTCAGCAACGCGCCTGCGGGCGCGTTTTTTATTGACAGCTTTTAAGCTGTGCGGTTACTCTCAGTTCACTTTATTGCCGGAATTGATCATGAAACTGCTGCCGTTCTTCTTCGCATTCTTTTTTACCTTCCCCTGATTGGGAGGCGATTCGTCGTGTGAAAATGAATGCGAAGACGAACAACAAAGCCTCCCAACCGGGAGGCTTTTTTATTGGACATTTTACAGGTGAGCCCTATGAATCCCGAGAATCCGCTGCTGGCGTTACGCGATAAGATCAGCGCCGTCGATGCCAGGCTGTTAACGCTGCTGGCTGAACGGCGCGCGCTGGCCGTTGAGGTAGCGCAGGCCAAGCTGGCCACCCATCGCCCGATTCGTGACGTCGAGCGCGAACGCGCCCTGCTGGAAAACCTCATCGCACTGGGTAAAAAACATCAGCTGGATGCGCACTACATCACGCGCCTGTTTCAGTTAGTGATTGAGGATTCGGTGCTGACCCAGCAGGCGCTGCTGCAGAAAAACCTGAATCATCCACATGCGCACGCGCCGCGCATCGCCTTCCTCGGCCCAAAAGGCTCCTACTCGCACCTTGCCGCCCGTAAATACGCCACGCGCCACTTCGATTCGATGGTGGAAATGGGGTGTCTGAAATTCCACGACATCATTCAGCAGGTTGAAAGCGGTCAGGCGGATTACGCGGTGATGCCGATTGAGAACACCAGCTCCGGCTCGATCAATGACGTGTACGATCTGCTGCAGCAAACGTCGCTGTCGATCGTCGGCGAGCTGACCATTCCTATCGAACACTGCGTGCTGGTCAGCGGTAATACCGATTTGCAGCAGATTGAAACCGTGTATAGCCATCCGCAGCCGTTCCAGCAGTGCAGCCAGTTCATCAACCGCTTCCCGCAGTGGAAAATCGAATACACCGAAAGCACGGCGGCGGCGATGGAAAAAGTAGCCGCGATGAACTCACCGCACGTGGCCGCGCTGGGCAGCGAAGCCGGCGGTGAGCTGTATGGTCTGCAGGTGCTGGAGCGCAACCTGGCGAATCAGCAGCAGAACCATACCCGCTTCATTGTGCTCGCGCGTAAACCGATTGAAGTCTCCAGCCAGGTGCCGGCCAAAACCACGCTGATTATGGCGACGGGCCAGCAGGCCGGCGCGCTGGTTGAAGCACTGCTGGTGTTGCGTAATCACAATCTGATCATGAGCAAGCTGGAAAACCGGCCAATCAACGGTAACCCATGGGAAGAGATGTTTTACATTGATGTGCAGGGCAATCTGCAGTCGGAGAATATGCAGCAGGCGCTGGAAGAACTGCGTGCGCTCACGCGTTCACTGAAGGTGCTGGGCTGTTATCCGGGTGAGAACGTGGTACCGGTAGAACCGCGTCTGTAAAACAAAAAGGCATCCTCGCGGATGCCTTAATCATTACTGGCGACTGTCGTTGGCGGAGCGCAGCATGCTGCGGCTCTCGACGAGGAAGCGTTTCGCGTAGTCGCCAAACCAGTGTTCCACGCGCTCAAAGCTGTTGATGAACGCCTGTTTATCGCCCTGCTCCAGTAGCGTGATGGCTTCACCAAAACGCTGATAGTAGCGTTTAATCAGCGCCAGATTACTTTCCGACGACATGATAATGTCGGCGTACAACTGTGGGTCCTGCGCAAACAGCCGTCCCACCATCGCCAGTTCGAGGCGATAGATAGGCGAGGACAGTGCCAGCAGTTGATCCAGATTGACGTTCTCTTCCGCCAGATGCAAACCATAAGCGAAGGTGGCGAAGTGGCGCAGCGCCTGAATGAACGCCATGTTTTGATCGTGCTCAACCGCACTGATGCGGTGTAAGCGCGCGCCCCACACCTGAATCTGCTCCAGGAACCACTGATAGGCTTCCGGCTGACGGCCATCGCACCATACCACCACCTGCTTCGCCAGGCTGCCGCTGTCCGGACCGAACATCGGATGCAGTCCCAGTACCGGGCCGCTGTGCGCCGCCAGCATCGCCTGCAGCGGACGGTTCTTCACCGACGCCAGATCCACCAGAATGCAGTCATCAGGCAGCGCTGGCAGATCGGCAATGATCTGTTCGGTCAGGTGGATCGGCACGCTGATGATCACCATGCCCGCATCGTGCAGCAGTTCATCCGCGCGCGGCCAGTCATCTTTATCAAGAATACGCACCTGATAGCCGGAGAGCGTCAGCATCTTCTCGAACAGACGTCCCATCTGACCGCCGCCGCCGACAATCACCACCGGACGCAGTTCAGGACACAGCGTTTTGAAGCCTTTGTCATTTTCATGCGCATAGGATTCACGCATCAGACGACGCAGTACATCTTCGATCAGGTCCGGCGACACGCCAAGCGCTTCCGCTTCCTTACGACGCGAAGCCAGCATACTGGCCTCGCGCTCAGGCACATAAATCGGTAAACCGTAGCGGCTTTTGACTTCGCCGACTTCGGCCACCAGCGCCAGTCTTTTCGCCAGCAGCCCCAGCAGGGCTTTATCTACTTCATCAATTTGATCGCGCAGCGCGGTCAGTTCAGCCACCATGACTCATTACACCTCGTGTGACAGACGCGCCGACAGCACTCCCTGCAGATCCCGATGGATTTCACGCAGCAAAGTTTCAGTGGTTTCCCAGTTGATGCAGGCATCAGTGACGGAAACCCCGTACTTCATCTCGCTACGCGGTTGCTCAGAAGACTGGTTGCCTTCGTGAATATTACTTTCCAGCATCAGGCCAATGATGGAGCGGTTTCCATCTTTAATCTGCGCGATAGCCGATTCGGCTACGCCAGGCTGACGGCGATAGTCTTTGTTAGAATTGCCATGGCTGCAATCTATCATTAAGGCCGGACGCAGTCCCGCTTTCAGCATCTCTTTTTCGCACTGCGCGACATCTTCCGGGCCGTAGTTTGGCGCTTTACCGCCGCGCAGAATCACGTGACCATCCGGGTTGCCCTGGGTTTGCAGCAGGCATACCTGACCGGCCTGGTTAATGCCGACAAAGCGGTGCGGCATCGCAGCGGCGCGCATGGCGTTGATTGCAGTGCCGAGGCTGCCATCGGTACCGTTTTTAAAGCCCACCGGCATCGACAGGCCAGACGCCATTTCACGGTGCGTCTGCGATTCTGTGGTACGCGCCCCAATCGCCGACCAGCTAAACAGATCGCCGAGGTATTGCGGGCTATTGGGGTCGAGCGCTTCGGTGGCCAGCGGCAGGCCCATCTCCACCAGATTGACCAGCAGCTGACGCGCAATGTGCAGGCCGGCTTCCATATCAAACGAGTTGTTCATGTAAGGATCGTTGATTAACCCTTTCCAGCCGACGGTGGTACGGGGTTTTTCAAAATAGACGCGCATAACGATATACAGCTGATCCTTCAACTGTGCAGAGAGTGTTTGTAACTGACGAGCGTAATCCAGTGCGGCTTCGGTATCGTGGATCGAGCAGGGACCGCACACCACCAGCAGACGCGGATCGCGACCCGCGATGATATCCGCGATAGTCTGGCGGGAAGCGGCAATTTGCGCTTCCTGCGCCGCAGTCAGCGGGAACTTCGCTTTCAGTTCCTGTGGCGTAATTAAAATCTGTTCGTCGGCGATATGCACATTGTTCAGCGCGTCTTTTTGCATGATGGCGATCCTTTTTCACTCGTTATGCGGTTTTACGATCCTCACTGAGGATGACGCTTACTTTACCACAGCATGTAAATCATGCAATCCATGCATGTACACTTTTATTACCACTCTCTTTTAAACTACAAAATAAAAGTTAATTAAAATATATAAATCATTAAGTTAACAACATTAAAGCCTGTAAGATCTATCAAACAAAAATGTAAATTTTTAATTACACCAATCTGACCAGGCCAGATGTTTTTTCCTTACGATATCGCTAACATGCTGTTATCCATTTAATTAATTCAGGATCGCTTTATGTCTATCCCTGAAGTCGCCCTGCGTCCCTTTACTCTGCAGGATGCCGAAGCGTTTACGTATGCCGTTAATCAGTCTCTGGGCAGCCTGCAGCCGTGGATGGTATGGGCTCATGCGGATTACAGCGTTGATGAAGCCGTCAGCTGGATCAACTTTACTCATCTGCAGCGTCAAAAGGGTGAAGCTGAAGAATTCGCGATTGTCGATGGCAACGATCGGTTGCTGGGCGGTGCTGGCTTACGTTTTGCGCGTCAGCCCGGTGAGTTCAGTGCGCTGGGCTACTGGGTTCGCAGCGAGGCGCAGCAACAGGGCGTTGCCCGCCGGGCAGTGGCACAGCTGGTGAATCTGGCGTTCGCCCAGCCACACATAACTGTGCTGGAGATTCTTGCTGCAGAAGAGAATCACGCCAGCCGCGCCGTGGCCCTGCGCAGCGGCTTCTCGTTTGTGGATTACCGCTACGGGTTGATTGTGCTGGAGAGCGGGCCGGTCAACACGGCGATCTATCACCTCAGACGCCCATAAAAAAAGGGGCTGGCCTTATGGCCAACCCCTTGTTTGCTATTAACTTTGGGATGTCGCTTACGCGCCAAGACGCTCTTTGATACGAGCTGACTTACCGGTACGCTCACGCAGGTAGTACAGTTTGGCTTTACGCACAGCACCACGACGTTTGACAGTAATGCTGTCAATTACCGGAGAGTGAGTCTGGAAGACACGCTCAACGCCTTCGCCGTTAGAAATCTTGCGAACAGTGAATGCAGAGTGCAGACCGCGGTTACGAATAGCGATAACCACGCCCTCGAATGCCTGCAGACGTTTCTTAGAACCTTCAACGACCCATACTTTCACTTCCACGGAATCACCCGGACGGAAGGAAGGTACGTCCTGTTTCATCTGCTCTTGTTCAAGTTGCTTGATAATGTTGCTCATAATTAAATCTCTTATCCTGGGTAAACTGATAGTCAGGGAAGATTACTCTTCCACCTCATCGTTTTGTTGCTGCTGATGTTCCCGCTGGAACTCACTTAGCAACCTTGCTTGCTCTTCAGTCAGAGCCAGGTTTTCCAGAAGTTCAGGTCTTCTTAGCCAGGTACGGCCCAGCGACTGTTTCAGGCGCCAGCGGCGAATATCGGCATGGTTGCCCGACAGCAAAACTGGCGGAACCTCCATCCCTTCTAACACTTCAGGTCGGGTATAGTGCGGGCAATCCAGCAAACCTTCCGAGAACGAATCCTCATCGGCTGACGCCTGTTTCCCCAGCACGCCAGGAATAAACCGGGCGACCGAGTCAATTAACGTCATTGCTGGCAGCTCACCGCCACTGAGCACGTAATCACCGATTGACCATTCTTCATCAATCTCAGTGTGAATCACACGCTCATCTATCCCTTCATAACGACCGCAAACCAGAATTAACTTCTGACTGGTCGCCAGTTCGCAAACTCCTTGCTGGTCAAGTTTGCGACCCTGAGGTGAAAGATAAATCACCTTAGCGCCTTCTCCCGCCGCCGCTTTCGCTGCGTGGATAGCATCCCGTAAGGGTTGCACCATCATCAACATACCCGGTCCGCCGCCGTAAGGACGATCGTCCACGGTACGGTGCCGGTCGTGCGTGAAGTCACGTGGACTCCAGCTCTCTATGTTGAGCAGGCCATTCTTTACTGCCCGGCCAGTTACCCCGTACTCGGTAATAGCGCGAAACATCTCAGGAAACAGGCTAATAACACCAATCCACATCGCGTTCGCCGTTACGTTACCGGATTGTCCGGAGATCAAAAACCAGGATCCCAGTCTACTTCAATGGTGCCAGTAGCGAGATCGACTTTCTTGATAACCTGTTCATCAAGAAACGGTATTAACCGCTCCTGTACACCGAATGCATCTTTCAGGTTTGCCTTTACGACGAGAACGTCGTTCGAGCCGGTCTCCATCAAATCAATGACTTTGCCCATCTCGTAGCCATCGAGGTTTACCACTTTGCAACCCATCAGGTCTTTCCAGTAGTAATCGCCCTCTTCCAGCGCCGGCAGCTGCGTGGAGTCAACCGTAATTTCGCAATTGGTCAACTGTGCCGCAGCGTCCCGATCGTCAATGCCTTTGACTTTGATGATCAGGTCCTGATTGTGGTGCTTCCAACCCTCAAGCTCGACCTGCTGCCATTGACCGGCGCGCTGGATAAACCAGGGTTGATAGTCGAAGATGCTTTCAGCGTCTTCAGTGGAGGAAAACACTTTGAGCCAACCCCGAATTCCGTAAGCGGCACCCATTTTGCCCAGAATGATTGGGTTAACGGGAGGCTGTGCGGCAGGTTTACTGCTCATGCTCACCACCGTGACAGATTAAGCTGCTTTTTTTGCTTCTTTGATCAGCGCGTTAACGCGATCAGAAAGCGTTGCGCCCTGGCCAACCCAGTGCTCAATACGGTCCAGATCCAGACGCAGACCTTCAGCCTGACCAGAAGCGATCGGGTTGAAGAAACCTACGCGCTCGATGAAACGACCGTTGCGAGCATTGCGGCTGTCAGTGACGACGACCTGATAGAACGGACGCTTTTTAGCGCCGTGACGTGCCAAACGAATGGTTACCATAACATCCTCTTTAGTTAATAAAACAACCGGGCCCCATCGAGGAACGGGGCCCGGGTGCAATATAAAAAGCCCGAAAATTTTACTCATTTTGGCGCAAAAAGCAACCTGAGTGTCTCACTTTTCTGGTTCGGGCTGTGTCGCCTTAGCGGCCGGGGAATCCTGGCGGCATCATGCCTTTCATGCCACGCATCATTTTGGCCATGCCGCCCTTCTTCATTTTCTTCATCATGCGCTGCATATCATCAAACTGCTTCAGCAGCCGGTTGACGTCCTGCACCTGCATACCGGAACCGGTAGCGATACGGCGCTTGCGCGAACCTTTGATGATCTCGGGCTTCTCACGCTCTTTGCGCGTCATCGAATTGATGATGGCTTCCATGCGCACCAGCACTTTGTCATCCATCTGCGATTTAACGTTATCCGGCAGCTGGCCCATGCCCGGCAGTTTGCCCATCAGGCTGGCCATGCCGCCCATGTTGCGCATCTGCTTAAGCTGCTCCAGGAAGTCGTTGAGATCGAAACCGTCGCCGGTTTTCAGCTTCTTCGCCAGCTTTTCCGCCTGCTCGCGGTCAACTTTGCTCTCGATATCTTCAATCAGCGACAGCACGTCGCCCATGCCGAGAATGCGCGATGCGATACGGTCCGGATAGAATGCTTCCAGCGCATCGGTCTTCTCGCCCATCCCCATAAATTTGATTGGCTTGCCGGTGATGTGACGAATCGACAGCGCCGCACCGCCGCGCGCATCGCCGTCCACTTTGGTCAGGATCACACCGGTGAGCGGCAGCGCTTCGTTGAACGCTTTCGCGGTGTTGGCGGCATCCTGACCGGTCATGGCATCGACGACAAACAGCGTTTCAACCGGATTGATCGCGGCGTGCACCTGTTTGATCTCATCCATCATCGCTTCGTCAACGTGCAGACGGCCAGCGGTATCCACCAGCAGCACATCGTAGAACTGCAGACGCGCTTCTTTCAGCGCGTTGTTAACGATATCCACCGGCTTCTGGCTGAGGTCGGACGGACAGAAATCCACACCGACCTGCTGCGCCAGGGTTTCCAGCTGTTTGATCGCCGCCGGGCGGTAGACGTCCGCAGACACCACCAGCACCTTTTTCTTGTGCTTTTCGCGCAGGAATTTACCGAGCTTACCGACGCTGGTGGTTTTACCGGCACCCTGCAGGCCCGCCATCAGCACCACGGCCGGCGGCTGAGCATTAAGGTTCAGCGCGTTATTTTCGGCCCCCATCGCCGCAACCAGTTCGTTGCGCACGATTTTGATAAACTCCTGACCCGGCGTCAGGCTTTTGTTTACATCCTGCCCCACCGCGGCTTCTTTCACGCGGTTGATGAAATCGCGCACTACCGGCAGCGCAACGTCGGCCTCCAGCAGCGCCATACGCACTTCGCGCAGCGTATCTTTGATGTTGTCTTCGGTCAGCCTTCCGCGGCCACTGATATTGCGCAGGGTTTGCGACAAACGATCGGTTAAATTATCAAACATGCTCTCTCACTTAATAGCGTAGCGAGGCCGCCAGGGCGACACAATGCGGCGGATTATAACACGAAGCCAGGCCGATCTCTGCAATTGACCGTGAGATCGTTTGGAGCCTGCTGCCGCTGGCGCTATACTGCTTTTTTCCTTATCTGACCGACACCTGAAAGGATCTATGTTCGTTTTCGCGATCGTGGCGCTGTTCGCCTACTCTCTCAGTCTTGCATTGATCATTCCGAGCCTGCTGAAACGCAACAGCGGCTGGCGGCGTTTTGCCGTGTTATCCGCCTGCGTGGCGCTGATTGCCCATGCGGTAGCGCTACAGCAACGCATATTTGCCGTCGATAATGGACAAAATCTTAGCCTGCTGAATATTGGTTCGCTGGTCAGTTTGCTCATCTGCGCCATCATGACTATCGTTGCGTCGCGCAATCGCGGCTGGCTGCTGCTGCCGATTGTTTACAGTTTTGCGCTGATCAATCTGGCCTTCGCCACCTTTGTGCCAAACGCCTTTATCACCCATCTTGAGACCACGCCTGGCATGATGGTGCACATCGGTCTGTCGCTGTTTGCCTATGCCACGCTGATCATCGCGGCGCTGTATGCGCTGCAGCTGGCGTGGATCGACTATCAGTTAAAGAACAAAAAGCTGACGTTCACCCAGGATATGCCGCCGCTGCTCAGCATTGAGCGTAAAATGTTCCATATCACGCAGATTGGCGTGGTATTGCTGACGCTGGTGTTGTGCACCGGCCTGTTCTTTATGAATAACCTGTTCAGCCCGGAAAACATTGATAAAGCGGTGCTGTCGATTATCGCCTGGTTTGTCTACATCGTGCTTCTGTGGGGCCACTATCATGAAGGCTGGCGCGGTCGCCGTGTGGTGTGGTTCAACTGCGGCGGTGCGCTGCTGCTGACCATGGCCTATTTCGGCAGCCGCGTTCTGCAGCACCTGCTCACCTCTCACTAAAGGAATTTTTGCGTTGGAACATGTTTCAACCACCACGCTCATTATCACGCTGATCATTATGGTGCTGGTCTCGGCCTACTTCTCGGGTTCCGAGACCGGCATGATGACGCTCAACCGCTACAAACTGCGCCACAAAGCCAAAAGCGGCAACCGCAGCGCGCGTCGCGTTGAGAAACTGCTGCGTCGCCCCGACCGTCTGATTAGCCTGGTGCTGATCGGCAACAACCTCGTGAATATCCTCGCCTCGGCGCTCGGCACCATTGTCGGTATGCGCCTGTACGGCGATGCCGGCGTGGCCATCGCCACTGGCGTGCTGACCTTCGTGGTGCTGGTGTTTGCCGAAGTGCTGCCTAAAACCGTCGCGGCGCTCTATCCGGAAAAAGTCGCGTATCCCAGCAGTTTTCTGCTGGCGCCGCTGCAGTACGTGATGCTGCCGCTGGTGTGGCTGCTCAATACCATTACCCGCATTCTGATGCGCATGGTGGGCATCAAGACCGAAGGGTCGATTAACTCCGCTCTCAGCAAAGAAGAGCTGCGCACCATCGTGTATGAATCCCGCTCGCTGATGTCGCGCCGCAACCAGGACATGCTGCTATCGGTGCTGGACCTTGAGAAGGTCAACGTTGACGACATCATGGTGCCGCGCAATGAGATCGTCGGCATCAATATCAACGATGAGTGGAAGTCGATCGAGCGTCAGCTAAGCAACTCACCGCATGGCCGTATTGTGCTGTTCCGCGACTCACTGGACGATAGCGTCGGCATGCTGCGCGTGCGCGAAGCGTGGCGCATGATGGCCGGGAAAAAAGAGTTCAATAAAGAGCGACTGCTGCGCGCTGCCGATGAAATCTACTACGTGCCGGAAGGTACGCCTCTTAACGTGCAGCTGGTAAAATTCCAGCGCAATAAGAAGAAAGTGGGGCTGGTGATCGATGAGTACGGCGACATCAAAGGACTGGTTACCATCGAAGATATTCTGGAAGAGATCGTCGGCGACTTCACCACCTCTATGTCACCGTCACTGGCCGAAGAAGTGATGCCGCAAAACGACGGTTCGGTACTGATTGAAGGCAGCGCCAACGTGCGGGAAATTAATAAGGCCTTCAACTGGACGCTGCCGGAAGAGGAAGCGCGCACCATCAACGGTATGCTGCTGGAAGCACTGGAAGAGATCCCGCAGATGGACACGCAAGTACAGGTTGGCCATTACGACATTGATATTCTTGATGTGCAGGACAACATGGTGAAGCAGGTGCGCATTACGCCGCATCAGCCGCTGAAAGCGTCCATCGGTTCCTGAGACGACAAAAACAAAACGCCGCGATAATCGCGGCGTTTTTTATGGCAGAAGCGGCAACTAGAGTTGCAGCTCTTTCAGCTTTTCAGCCGGCAGCTTCAGATCTTCATTGCGGTTAACGCCAATGTCGTGCGCCAGCACGTTGCGCGCAATCTGCTGCGCTTCGTCCAGCGAGTGCAGCTTGTAGCTGCCGCACTGGTATTCGTTCAGTTCCGGAATCTGGTTCTGATCTTTTACCTTCAGCACATCTTCCATCGCGCCTTTCCACGCTTTTGCCACGCGCTGCTCGTCTGGCGTACCAATCAGGCTCATATAGAAGCCGGTGCGGCAGCCCATCGGTGAGATATCGACGATTTCCACGCCGTCACCGTTGAGGTGGTTACGCATGAAGCCCGCGAACAGGTGCTCCAGCGTGTGGATGCCGCGTTCGGTCAGGATGTCGATGTTCGGACGGCAGAAACGCAGATCGAAAACGGTGATGGTATCGCCATGCGGAGTGTTCATGGTCTTCGCCACGCGTACCGCTGGCGCGCCCATGATGGTGTGATCAACAGTAAAACTATCCAGTAGTGGCATACGTCACCTCCTGTTTTGAGATTTTTTTTAAAACGATGAAACTTTTCTGTTCGCCCAACGTCTGAATATATGAAAGACGCGCATTTGTTATCATCATCCCTGACAACAGAGATGTTAATTTAGGCCACAGTGATGTGGCCATTTTCTTTTCTAGCCTTCGCGACCTGCCAGATAGCTGGCAAAATCCAGTGTATCACTCTGCTCCAGCTGCTGCTGTTTCAGCACCGACTCCTGCGCCTGACGGCTAAAATCGGCCTCGGTGAGAATTTCCAGCGGCTCTTCGCACAGCAGATGACGATACTGCTCGGCCAGCGCCACGCCAGCTCCGGTCAGCCCCTGCTCTTTAATGGCTTGCAGAATGCGCGCCGAATAGGTTAGCTCAGGATCGTCAAACGACGCTACCAGTTGATCGCAAACCTGTTGATATTGCGTGCTGCCGTCGTTGCTATCCAGCACTTCAGCCACCCGGCGCAGATCGGCAAACAGCGCTTTACCGACA
This sequence comes from Pantoea sp. SGAir0184, assembly GCF_043544755.1. NCBI lineage: Bacteria > Pseudomonadati > Pseudomonadota > Gammaproteobacteria > Enterobacterales > Erwiniaceae > Pantoea > Pantoea sp. SGAir0184. The sequence continues at coordinate 1,031,632 of NZ_CP028050.1, read as the reverse complement.
TCAACCAGCAGATGTTCCGTATCACTGCAGCCCACGCCGATCACCTGACCCGGCTTGCGCCCTTCCAGCACCACGCGGTTCCAGTTTTTCCGGCTGCACAGCAGCTCATCTGCGCTCATCTCCGGCGCATCGGCCAGCGTACACCAAATCAGGAACAGGTCGAGGAAGCGCGCCTGATCGGCATCCACACCAATGGCAGAGAACGGGTTGATGTCCAGCGAACGCACTTCAATGTACTCAATGCCGCCGCGCAGCAGCGCATCGGACGGCGCCTCACCCGAGCGGGTCACGCGTTTCGGACGAATCGGTGCGTACAGTTCGTTCTCGATTTGCAGCACGTTGGTATTGAGCTGCAGCCAGTTGCCTTCCGCGTCTTTGGTGCCCATCGCCGCATATTCGGCAGACGGTGTTTTGATCGCCGCTTTCAGCGCAGCGACATACCCTTCCAGCGAATTGAAGGTAATGCCCAGCCCGCTTTGTGATTTATTGGTGTAGCCCAAATCACTCAGGCGCAGCGACGTGGCATACGGCAGCCACAATGTTCCTTCGCCGTTGGTTTCGAACGGCAGCTTACTTTCCCGTCCCTGCAGGAAGGAAGAGCAGATGGCTGGCGAAGCGCCAAACAGGTAAGGAATCACCCAGCCGTAGCGATAGTAGTTGCGAATCAGGCGCAGATAGCCCGCCGAGATGGTCTCTTTGCCGCTCTCCGCGTCTTTGACATCCGCCCACTCCTGCCAGAACGACAGCGGCAGCGAGAAGTTATAGTGCACGCCAGAAATAATCTGCATCAGCGCGCTGTAGCGATTTTTCAGCCCCTGACGATACAGGGTTTTCATTTTGCCGATATTGGAGCTGCCGTACTGCGCCAGCTCAATGTTGTCCACATCTTCAACATAGCCCGGCATACTGAACGGCCACATGCGCTCGTCGCCCAGCTCGCGTGCCACGTGACGGTGGATGTCGCGCAGAAACGCCAGGGAGCGATCGATGTTCTGATCCACCGGGGTGATGAACTCCAGCAGCGTTTCAGCAAAATCGGTGGTAATCCAGTCGTGCTTCAGCGCTGAACCCAGCGATTCAGGGTGGCCAGTGGTAGCCAGATGACCATTCGGCTGGACGCGAAGTGTTTCACGTTCAATGCCACGGCCGATACCCTTTAACGCGTCGGGATGCGCTTCCAGCCAGGAGAGCGCTTTTGATACGTCCGGGATCACATTAACCTCCCGCTGTGTGAATAATTTATTTTTGTTCAGCATAATGTTAACCGTAGCCTCGAATCTGTGCGAATCAATGCCACCATTGCATACCTTGTAAAGTGGCGGTCGCGATAACGATATAACGCAGCGTTTTACCCAGGGCGAGAAACAGCACGCAGGGCAGCCAGGAGAAGCGCAACCACCCTGCGAGCACGCAGAGTAAATCGCCCACCACTGGCAGCCAGCTAAACAGCAGCGCTGCGGGTCCCCATCGTTGTAGCCACGTCATTGCTGTGTCGTGCCATCGCCCCTGCCCTGTTGCTGGCATCAGGCGACCAAGAAGAATGTTGGTCAGGCCGCCCAGCGTGTTTCCCACTGATGCAGCCAGTAACAATCCATAGACCGACCCTTTCTGGGCGATCAATAACGCAATCAGCACCGCTTCCGAGCTGCCCGGAAGCAGCGTTGCACTCAGAAAGCTACTGCCGAATAACGATCCATACGTCAGAAATTCATTCACAGTAAACGGACATCAACCACATCCATGCCCGCCGCTTTAGCCGCCTGCACGCCAAAGTCAGCATCCTCGAATACCACGCAGCGCGCAGGCGCAACCCCCATCAGCTCCGCACAGCGTAAGAAGGTATCAGGCTGCGGCTTATGACGCTGGACATCGTCCGCGCCGACTACCGCATCAAACAGATGATAAACGTTGAGCGCTTCCAGCAGCGCTTTGGCTAAGCTGTGTTCGCTGCCGGTGCCAACCGCCATCGGACGGCGACCGTGATAGGCTTTGACCACCTGCATCAGCGGCAGCGGACGCACGTCTTCCAGCAGCATCGCTTTCAATGCCGCCGTTTTCTCTGCCGCCAGCTGATGCGGATCGTGCTGCGCCTGATTCTGTTCCAGAATGTAGCGGGCCAATTGCCAGGTGGGTGCCCCGTTGAATGCCACCATCTTTGCTTCGTCCATGGTGAAACCATAGCGGCTCAGCACCTGCTGCCAGGCTTTTCGATGTGTCGGCTCGGTATCAAGAATGGTGCCGTCCATATCGAAAATCAGGGCGTCATAGTGGTCGTACATTGTGACTCCATTAACACCACAAAATGAGCCATTACTTTAGCGTAATGCGCTCAGGTTGTCGCCAGGCAGGCTTAACCGCAAATGCTTTGAAAGCATTAGCAATTTTCGTTTTCAGAATAAGGTCAGAGCGCGCGACCGGCGATAAATGGCGGTAAATGCAGTGATTTTTTGATGGAGACGGCGCGTGAGAAAATCTTTCGGAATGCGGATGTTGAATCGGGTCAGGAATCAAGCGGAACAGCGCACAAGGGCAGTTTGCTTTTTATTTGATGGTGCATCCAGGAGGATGATTCGGCTGGCGCCTCACCCTGCGGGCCGTTGCTGAAGCAACGTTATCCTCCTTAGCACGTCCTGAACGATTATCGCATCATGACACACTGAGGCACTTTTCATCTCGGAGAAAATGGTGCATCCAGGAGGATTCGAACCTCCGACCGCTCGGTTCGTAGCCGAGTACTCTATCCAGCTGAGCTATGGATGCATTGAGATTTTCTTTCGATGAACAAACTGAACAAACTTGAGAATAACATAGAGAAATGGTGCATCCAGGAGGATTCGAACCTCCGACCGCTCGGTTCGTAGCCGAGTACTCTATCCAGCTGAGCTATGGATGCATTGAGAGATTTTCTTACGATGGACTAACTGAAATCAACCTGGGAATGATACAAAGAATGGTGCATCCAGGAGGATTCGAACCTCCGACCGCTCGGTTCGTAGCCGAGTACTCTATCCAGCTGAGCTATGGATGCATTAAATGATTCTTGTACAACGCAGGGTGCTAACAACTCACCATGAAAGGAACTACTCGTTCACTCTTACTACTCTGAAGTAAATACCATATCCGAAGATAGTGCATCCAGGAGGATTATTCGGCTTGCGCCTCACCCTGCGGGCCGTTGCTGAAGCAACGTTATCCTCCTTAGTACGTCCTGAACGATTATCGCATCATGACACACTGAGGCACTTTCCATCTTGCAGAAGATGGTGCATCCAGGAGGATTCGAACCTCCGACCGCTCGGTTCGTAGCCGAGTACTCTATCCAGCTGAGCTATGGATGCATCGGAAAATGGCGGTGAGGCGGGGATTCGAACCCCGGATGCAGCTTTTGACCGCATACTCCCTTAGCAGGGGAGCGCCTTCAGCCTCTCGGCCACCTCACCTTACGCGTTCTTGCGAACCGTGCTTTTGAACTTTGTTTCCGCTCATCGGCACTGCGTGGCGCACATATTACTTTCCCGGACTTATAAGTCAAACAATTTTTCCCGACTTTTTACCGATTCAGGTTTGATTGCGCAAATGACGTGCAATCCGCATGTTTTGCCGACAAAAAGAGTGATTTATCAACAGTAAAAGCGTGCGGCAGCCGACATAATTCGCGGAAAAATCAGGAGAGCGTGAACGGATAAAAACAACGACGGGAGGAAGAGAAGCGGTAGCGCCTCGCCACATAGCGAGGCACTGAATACGTTATTGAGGTGTAATCTGTGTTTTTTCAGCCTGGATGCGCTGATAGATCTCTTCACGGTGAACCGACACTTCTTTTGGCGCGTTTACGCCTATGCGGACCTGGTTACCCTTAACACCCAGCACCGTTACAGTTACCTCATCACCAATCATGAGGGTTTCACCAACTCGACGAGTTAGAATAAGCATTCTTTGCTCCTTGAAAGATTAAAAGAGTCGGGCCTGTTCGGTCTCCCGGCCATATCCATCATATAACGCTGAACAATGCCTATGACAAATACACCATTGTGTTCTGCCATGCCAATACATTCTGCTGATAGTTAGTTTAGCCGAAATACACTACATCAACCGGACTTTGTCATTACCTGGTGCACACCGCGTTAAAAAGCGCCGAAACAGATGTTCCTGGCGCTCTTCACGATGCTTAATTTTATTTCGTTACAGCCGGTTACTCACCCACTCCGGCACGCCAGCCAGCGCGCCAGAAAGTGCCTGGGCGTCGGTTCCGCCAGCCTGCGCCAGGTCCGGACGCCCGCCGCCTTTACCGCCGACCTGCGCAGCCAGTTCGCCAATCAGCTCACCGGCCTTCACCCTATCGGTCAGATCTTTGGTGACGCCAGCAATCAGCGACACCTTACCTTCTGCAACGGTTGCCAGTACGATGACAGCAGAACCAAGCTGATTTTTCAGATCGTCCACCATCGTGCGCAGCATTTTTGGCTCGACATTGCTGAGTTCGCTTACCAGCAGTTTCGCGCCCTTCACCTCAACCGCTTTGCTACTCAGTGAAGCGCTTTCCTGCGCCGCTTGCTGATCGCGTAGCTGTTGCAGCTCTTTCTCCAGCGCACGCACGTTTTCTACCAGTCCGCGCACTTTCTCGTTCAGATTACTGTGGTTGGCTTTCACCACCTGAGCAATGTCGGTTAGCTGATCGCTCTGCGCGTGCAGTTGTGCAATCGCGGCTTCACCGGTCACCGCTTCGATACGGCGAATACCCGCCGCCGTGCCGGCTTCGCCCTGAATGCGGAACAGGCCGATGTCACCGGTGCGTGCCGCATGCGTACCGCCGCACAGCTCAATGGAGTACTCGCCCATGCTGACCACGCGCACACGCTGATCGTACTTCTCACCGAACAGCGCGGTGGCGCCCAGCGCTTTCGCCTCTTCCAGGTCCATCACGTTAGTAGTGATAGGCAGGTTGCGGCGAATCTGGGCGTTAACGATATCCTCAACCGCACGAATCTGCTGCGGCTTCATGGCTTCGCCGTGTGAGAAGTCAAAACGCAGGTACTTGTCGTTGTTAAGCGAGCCTTTCTGGCCAACGTGATCGCCCAGCACTTCGCGCAACGCTTCGTGCATCAGATGCGTCGCGGAGTGGTTGAGGATGATGCGCGAACGACGCACTTCATCGACCTGCGCCTGCAGGCGATCGCCCACCCGCAGCTGACCCTGGCGTAGCTTACCGATATGACCAAAGGCTTTGCCATATTTTTGCGTATCCTGCACGCTAAATTCAGCATTTTGCCCGGTCAGAACGCCGGTATCACCCACCTGGCCGCCAGACTCACCGTAGAACGGGGTCTGATCCAGAATCACCACCGCATCCTGCCCGGCTGTGACCTGCTCAACCTGCTGGCCGTCCACAAACAGCGCCTGCACCGTCGCCTCGAGCGACAGGTGGTCGTAACCTTTGAATTGAGTCGGCGTATCAAAGCGGATAACCGTGTTGTAATCGGTACCGAAGCCGCTGGCTTCACGCGCACGCTGACGCTGCTGCTCCATCGCCGCTTCAAAGCCCGCTTCGTCAATCTTCAGATTGCGCTCACGGCATACGTCAGCAGTAAGGTCCGCCGGGAAGCCGAAGGTGTCATACAGACGGAACACCGTTTCGCCGTCGAGGGTGTCGCCTTTCAGCTTCGCCAGCTCGTCGTCCAGCAGTGCCAGGCCACGCTCCAGCGTTTTAGCAAACTGCTCTTCTTCATTTTTCAGGGCGTTCTCAACGTGCTTCTGCTGACGTTTGAGGTCCTCACCTGCTGCGCCCATCACCTCGATCAGCGGAGCCACCAGTTTGTAGAAGAACGCTTCTTTCGCGCCCAGCATGTTGCCATGACGCACCGCGCGACGAATGATGCGGCGCAGCACATAGCCACGGTTTTCATTCGACGGGATGACACCATCGGCAATCAGGAAGGCACATGAACGGATGTGGTCGGCGATCACGCGCAGTGATTTGTTGTTCAGATCGGTGGCGCCGGTTACCTGCGCCACCGCGTTAATCAGCTTCGCGAACAGATCGATTTCATAGTTGGAGTTCACATGCTGCAGTACCGCGGCGATACGCTCAAGGCCCATACCGGTATCCACCGACGGTTTCGGCAGTGGCTGCATGGTGCCGTCGGCCTGACGGTTGAACTGCATGAACACGATGTTCCAGATTTCGATATAGCGATCGCCATCCTCTTCCGGACTGCCCGGAGGGCCGCCCCAGATGTGGTCGCCGTGATCGTAGAAGATTTCGGTGCACGGACCGCAAGGGCCGGTGTCACCCATCTGCCAGAAGTTGTCAGAGGCGTAAGCACCGCCTTTATTATCGCCAATGCGGATAATACGTTCGCGCGGTACGCCGATGTCATTGGCCCAGATTTCAAAGGCTTCGTCATCGGTTTCGTATACAGTTACCCACAGACGCTCTTTCGGCAGCTTAAACCACTGCTCGCCCGTCAGCAGTTCCCAGGCGTAGGCAATGGCTTCTTTCTTGAAGTAGTCGCCAAAGCTGAAGTTGCCCAGCATTTCAAAGAAGGTGTGGTGACGCGCGGTGTAGCCGACGTTTTCCAGGTCATTGTGCTTACCGCCGGCACGCACGCAGCGCTGCGACGTGGTGGCACGCGAATAATCGCGCTTATCCTGACCAAGGAAAACGTCTTTAAATTGCACCATGCCGGCGTTAGTAAACAGCAACGTCGGATCGTTGTTTGGTACGAGGGAGCTGCTGGCTACAACCTGATGTCCCTTGCTATGAAAAAAGTCGAGAAACGCTTGACGGATCTCAGCAGTGCTCTTGCTCATAAAATTCCTGGAATCACGCTAACGAACGTTCCCTTTCGCTGGCAAACCGCATGCGCCCGGCCCGCCACTGACTGAGGAACAAAAAGTGGGAATAAGATAAATTTTCTTCAATGGGAAGTAAAATCCCATCGCCTTTCAGTCGTCAATATTTCTGAAAATCGCCTGAATGTCTTCCATCATAAAGCCTTTCGACATCAGAAAGCGCTGGACTTTGCTTTTTTCCGCCCAGCTTTGCGGCAGCGGTTCGCCGAATTTACGTTTAGCGACCTCGCCCGCGCACTGGCTCCAGTCAACCTCGCTATCGAACAGCGCCTGGTTTATCTCATCGCGGTCGATGCCTTTTTGCTGCAGCTCCATGCGCACCCGCTGTGGACCATAGCCTTTGCGCGCGCGACTCTGAATAAAGCGTTCGGTAAAACGCTGGTCGTTGAGCCAGCCATTCTCCTGACACCAGTCGAGCACTTTCTCCAGCAGCGCTTCCGGTATCGGCTGGCTCTCCTGTTGCTGTAGCCAGGCCGCACGCTGATTGTTCAGCTGCAGTTTGCGTTTCAGCTCGTCGCGGCTATGGTCGCGCTGCGACAAAATACGCATGGCACGATCGAGTACCCGGGAAAAGGTAGGCTCCGGAGCCTGTGATGAGGTCGATGACATAGGATTACCTTGTTGTGACTGTTGCGCAGGGTAAAGCAAGAAGGCAGAGAGGAAAAGCACGGGCGGGAAAAAGCAAAACGGGAGCATTGCTGCTCCCGTGGGTATGGTTAGAAATCTTCGTTGGTTTCGCTGGCTTCTTCGTATTTATCAGCCGCGCTATCCGCTGTCGCCGCTTCTGCCGTTGCACCGGTCAGCAGCATGTCACGCAGCTTAACGTCGAGCTCGTTGGCAATCGCCGGGTTCTCTTTGAGGAAGTTGGTGGCGTTCGCTTTACCCTGGCCGATTTTATCGCCGTTGTAGCTGTACCACGCACCGGCTTTTTCCACCAGTTTGTGCTTCACGCCGAGGTCAACCAGCTCGCCGAAGGTGTTGATGCCTTCACCGTACATGATCTGGAACTCAGCCTGCTTAAACGGTGCTGCCACTTTGTTCTTCACCACTTTAACGCGGGTTTCGCTCCCCACCACTTCGTCGCCCTCTTTAATGGCGCCGATACGGCGGATATCCAGACGCACGGAGGCGTAGAACTTCAGGGCGTTACCACCGGTGGTGGTTTCCGGGTTACCGAACATCACACCAATCTTCATACGAATCTGATTGATGAAGATCAGCAGCGTGTTGGACTGCTTGAGGTTACCCGCCAGCTTACGCATCGCCTGGCTCATCATACGCGCAGCCAGACCCATGTGCGAATCACCGATTTCACCTTCGATTTCCGCTTTCGGCGTCAGCGCCGCCACGGAGTCAACGATGATCACGTCTACCGCACCAGAACGGGCCAGCGCATCACAGATCTCCAGCGCCTGCTCACCGGTATCCGGCTGCGAACACAGCAGGTTATCAATGTCGACGCCCAGTTTCTTGGCGTATACCGGATCCAGCGCGTGCTCGGCATCGATAAAGGCACAGGTTTTGCCTTTACGCTGCGCAGCAGCAATGACCTGCAGGGTCAGCGTGGTTTTACCGGAGGACTCAGGTCCGTAGATCTCAACGATACGGCCCATTGGCAGGCCACCCGCGCCCAGCGCGATGTCCAGCGACAGGGAGCCGGTAGAGATGGTTTCAACATCCATCGAGCGGTCTTCACCCAGGCGCATGATGGAGCCTTTACCAAATTGTTTCTCAATCTGGCCCAGCGCGGCAGCTAAAGCCTTCTGTTTGTTCTCGTCAATCGCCATTTCCACTCCTAATCATGCCGGGTGAGCGGGCACCGTGTATGCCTGCTCGTTCTGTTGCCGCTAATTATACTGTATAGTCATACAGTATCAAGTTTAATTTGTCAGAAATTCATCCAGCAGCGTCTGCAGCGCCCAGCTAACCGACTGACGCCGGACAGCATCACGATCGCCGGCAAACTGCTGGCGCTGCGCCAGCACGCGGCCCTCCGGACCTGCCAGCGCAAACCAGACGGTACCGACCGGCTTTTCTGCCGTGCCGCCATCCGGCCCGGCGATACCGCTCACCGCAATACCGTAGCCGGCGCCGGCCGCGGCACAGGCGCCGGTCACCATTTCGCGTACCGTTTGCTCACTGACGGCACCGTGCTGCGCCAGCGTCGCCGCCTGCACGCCAACCATCTGCTGCTTGGCCTCATTGCTATAGGTAACAAAGCCGCGCTCAAACCACGCAGAACTGCCGCTGATGTCGGTAAATACCTTGGCAATCCAGCCGCCGGTACAGGACTCCGCCGCCGTCACCGTCGCCTGACGATGCCTGAGCTGTTCGCCAATACGTCGGCTGAGCTGCTGAAGTTGTTCGTCGTTCATCGCCTTCTCCTGTTGTGGCGCTTCACGTTAGCAGTAAATGGTGCGGCAACAAGCCCTTTTCAACCGCCACCGTCGCATTTTGCGCGCTGCGTTCCGGTGAGGTCAGTGCGTTTTCACCGCCACCATAAATAAACGCGGAAAGGCCAGCAAAACCTGTCCATTACTGCGCGTCGGGTAAGCGGGCAGCAGCGCCTGATGATAGTCGCGTAAAAAGTCAGCCTGCTGCGCCTCATCCAGCGCGGCAAGGAACGGACGCAGCCCGGTGGCACGCAACCAGCTGATAATCGCCTGCGCATCCGCCATCGGATGATAGTAAGTGGTGCGCCAGATATCGACCTGACAGCCTGCATCGCCTAATAAATCATAGTAGCGATCGCTGCTCAGCAGGCGTTTGCGTTCTGCCGCCTGAGGCGAAATATGCGCCTGCCAGCGTGAGCTGGCCGCCACCTCACGCATCAGACGATGCGACGGCTCCTGCAGGTTATCCGGCATTTGCACCGCCAGTGCTCCGCCCGGTGCCAGCTGGTTTACCAGATGCGGCAACAAGGTTTCGTGGTCGGTCAGCCATTGCAGCGACGCGTTGGCATAAATGACCTGTTGCGGCTGCTCAGGCTGCCAGCTGCGGATATCGGCCTGACGAAAATCACAGTCCGGCAGGCGTTGCCGCGCCTGTTCCAGCATCGCCTCAGAGCTGTCGATGCCAGTGATGTGCGCCTGCGGCCAGGCCTGTGCCAGCAGTTCCGTGCTGTTGCCCGGGCCACATCCCAGGTCGGTAGCAAAGTGCACCTCGTGGACGGGAATACGCGCCAGCAGCTCCTGTGCCGGGCGCGTACGCTCAGATTCAAACTGACGATACAGCTGGGGATTCCAGTCTTGCATAGCAACGCTCCTGTCTGTGTGGAAGAGTCACACACTACCTGTTTTGCTGCGCGAGGCGCGAAGAGAAAAGTGCGGTTGCAGAAAAAGTGTGGATGGCGCAGCGGAGTCAGGTGCTGCAGGCTCAGGCGTGGTGATAGCGCGCAGGATGCGGATGTCATTACTTCCGCATCCTGCGGGGAAAAGCAACAGGACGGCGCATGGCCGTCCTGCAATTAGTTTTTTTTCACAAACTCAGATTTGAGTTTCATCGGACCGAAGCCGTCGATTTTGCAATCGATATTGTGGTCACCTTCAACCAGACGGATGCTTTTCACTTTAGTGCCGATTTTCAGGGTGGAAGAGCTGCCTTTCACCTTGAGATCTTTCACTACGGTTACGCTATCGCCATCTGCCAGCAGGTTACCGTTGGCATCGCGCACTACCAGCCCTTCGCTGCTGTCATCCGCGCTGGCGGACCAGATATGGCCGCAGGAGGGGCAGTTCAGGTTATCACCCTCCTGCCAGGTGTAATCTGCCTGGCAGGCCGGGCAGGCAGGTAAAGTCGTCATACATATTCCTCAGTGGTCGGTATGCGATGAAGAAGGCACCGCAAAACGGGCGCCATCTTATACCCTCATACTTTATAAGGACAGAATTAAAGCATGTTGCCCTGACGCGCCTGGGCGACCGCCTGCCCCAGCTGCCATACCGCCATGGCATAGTGCGTGCTGTGGTTGTAGCGCGTAATCACGTAGAAATTAGGCAGACCGTACCAGTATTGATAGCTGGTGCCGAGATCCAGCCGCAGCAGGCTGACCTGGCTGTTGCCATCCAGCGAACCCTGCGGTGCCAGACCGCTGGCAGCCAGCGTATTCACTGAATAAGAGGTTTTGAAACCGTTCTCCAGCGCCGGTGCCTGACCGCTGGCGGGCACGGCGACGTTTTCACCGGAACGCCAGCCGTGCGCTTTAAAGTAGTTGGCAACGCTGCCGATGGCATCCACCGGATCCCACAGATTGATATGGCCGTCGCCGTTAAAATCGACCGCATACTGCTTATAGGAGGACGGCATAAACTGGCCGTAGCCCATGGCACCGGCGAAAGAGCCGCGCAGATCCAGCGGATCGTCCTGCTCGGTGCGCGCCATCAGCAGGAAGGTTTCCAGCTCGCTGCTGAAGTAAGCGGCACGGCGCGGATAGCTAAACGAGAGCGTCGCCAGCGCATCCAGCAGACGGGTTTTGCCCATCACCCGACCCCAGCGTGTTTCCACCCCGATAATCCCGACGATGATCTCCGGCGGTACGCCATACACCTGCTGGGCGCGCTGCAGCGCATCCTGATATTGATTCCAGAAGGCGACGCCGTTCTGCACGTTATCCGGGGTGATGAATTTATTGCGATAGCGAATCCACGCGCCGTTCGGCCCGCTCGGCGGCGTATAGCTCGGCGCCTGCTGATCCATCAGGCGCAGCACGTAATCCAGTCGCTTCGCCTGGCCAATGACCGCATGCAGCTGGTCGCGGTTGAAACCGTGCTTCGCCACCATCTGATCGATAAATTGTTCTGCCGCCGGATTACCGGCAAAGTCGCCAAACATCGGCTGAATGGCGTGAGAAGGTTCCAGTAAAAACCCCCCTTTCGGTGCAGGCACAACGGCGGATTGCTGCTGGGGGGCAGGCTTACTGCTGCAGGCAGCAAGCAAACAAATAAGCGGAAGAAGAGCAACCTTAAAACGCATCGGATATCCATAAGCCAGATGAAACACGAATGCTCATGGTAATCGTTCAACGAAGCGACTTACAGAGCAATGTCGTAAATTTACGCCCGTTGTGATTCTGCAGTTATGACCAGCCATATCTCTGCTCAGGTAATGAAAACGCCGCAGAGGTAAGGGGTGCACTGACCGAACTGACACTCACCTGTAGCGCGGCAGCGGCAGCGCCCGGCCGCGCTAAGCGCCGAATTTGCGCGCTGGCTCCACAGTTTTCCCCACCGCGTAAAATTTGCTTTTTACCGCCTGTCGCAATTTGATATGGTCGCCAGCCAGAAACATCGGCTGGCGGATGAAGCGGGCTGCGCAAAAATGCTAACATTTGCCCTTTCGTTATCCGCCAGTGTGATAATCATCCATCCCCGGCTGCCCCCTGTCCAGCCAGCGGAAATCAAAAGAGTGAATCCTGAGTGAGAATGAGATGAAAGGAGCAGAGCAAATGGACTTCAGTGGCCACACCCCCATGATGCAGCAATACCTGCGCCTGAAGGCCGATCATCCTGACATCCTGCTGTTTTATCGCATGGGCGATTTCTATGAGCTGTTCTACGACGATGCCAGACGCGCATCGCAGCTGCTGGAGATCTCGCTGACCAAACGCGGCGCGTCCGCCGGTGAACCGATCCCGATGGCCGGCGTGCCCTATCATGCCGTTGAGGGCTATCTGGCGAAGCTGGTGCAGCTGGGCGAATCGGTGGCGATCTGTGAACAGATTGGCGATCCGGCACTCAGCAAAGGGCCGGTTGAGCGTAAAGTGGTGCGCATTGTAACGCCCGGCACCATCAGTGATGAAGCGTTACTGCAGGAGCGCCAGGATAACCTGCTGGCAGCCATCTTCCAGAGCCAGCGCGGTTTTGGCTATGCCACGCTGGATATCAGCTCCGGGCGTTTCCGCCTTAGCGAGCCGGGCGATGTCGAGACCATGGCGGCCGAACTGCAGCGCACCAATCCGGCAGAGCTACTTTATCCGGAAGATTTGCAGGCCATGACGCTGATCGATCAGCGCCGCGGGCTGCGGCGGCGTCCGCTGTGGGAATTCGAAATCGACACCGCACGTCAGCAGTTGAACCTGCAGTTTGGCACGCGCGATCTTAGCGGCTTTGGCGTCGAGCAGGCGCATCTGGCGCTGCGCGCGGCGGGCTGTCTGCTGCAGTATGTCAAAGATACGCAGCGCACCTCGCTGCCGCATATTCGCTCGCTGAGTATGGAGCGCCAGCAGGACAGCGTCATTATGGATGCGGCTACCCGGCGCAATCTGGAAATCACCCAGAATCTGGCGGGCGGCAGCGAAAATACGCTCGCGGCGGTACTGGATAAAACCGTCACGCCGATGGGTAGCCGCATGCTGAAGCGCTGGCTGCATATGCCGCTGCGCGACGTGGCCACCATCACGCGCCGCCAGGAATCAATTGCCGAACTGCAGTCGCTGAGCGAAGAACTGCAACCGGTGCTGCGCCAGGTGGGCGATCTGGAGCGTATTCTGGCACGTCTGGCGCTGCGCACCGCGCGTCCGCGCGATCTGGCACGCATGCGTCATGCCTTCCAGCAATTACCAGAACTCAATACCCAGTTAGCGGGCGTGGCCGCGCCCCATCTCAACGCGCTGCGCGATCGGATGGGGGATTTCAGCGAACTGCGCGAACTGCTGGAAAGCGCCATTATTGAATCGCCGCCAGTGCTGGTGCGCGACGGTGGTGTTATCGCGCCCGGCTATAACGCCGAGCTGGACGAGTGGCGCGCGCTGGCCGATGGCGCCAGCGACTATCTTGACCGCCTGGAGATTCGCGAGCGCGAAAAACTGGGGCTGGATACGCTGAAGGTTGGCTTCAACGCTGTGCACGGCTATTACATTCAGGTCAGCCGCGGACAGAGCCATCTGGTGCCTATCCATTACGTTCGCCGCCAGACGCTGAAAAATGCTGAGCGCTATATCATTCCCGAACTGAAAGAGTACGAAGACAAGGTTCTCACGTCGAAAGGCAAAGCGCTGGCGCTGGAAAAGAGCCTGTATGACGAGCTGTTTGATCGCCTGCTGCCACACCTCGAAGCGCTGCAGCAGAGCGCCGCGGCGCTGGCAGAACTGGACGTACTGGCCAACCTGGCCGAGCGCGCCTGGACACTCAACTATTGCCGCCCGGTGCTGCAGGAGAAAGCCGGGATTCGCATCACCGCCGGTCGCCATCCGGTGGTGGAACAGGTGCTGAAAGAGCCGTTCATTGCCAACCCGCTGTCGCTTTCGATGCAGCGTCGCATGCTGATCATTACCGGCCCCAACATGGGCGGTAAGAGTACTTACATGCGGCAGACGGCCCTGATTGCACTGATGGCCTGGATCGGCAGCTATGTGCCGGCGGAAGAGACGGTGATCGGCCCCATTGATCGCATTTTTACCCGTGTCGGTGCCGCCGACGATCTCGCCTCCGGTCGCTCTACCTTTATGGTCGAGATGACCGAGACCGCCAACATTCTGCATAACGCCACCGAAAACAGCCTGGTGCTGATGGACGAAATCGGCCGCGGGACGTCCACTTATGATGGCCTTTCGCTCGCCTGGGCCTGTGCCGAAAGCCTGGCGAATCGCATCAAAGCCATGACGCTGTTTGCCACCCACTACTTCGAGCTCACGACCCTGCCGGAGAAAATGGAAGGCGTGGTGAATGTGCATCTTGATGCGGTGGAACACGGTGACACCATTGCCTTTATGCACAGCGTGCAGGATGGCGCCGCGAGCAAGAGCTACGGCCTGGCCGTGGCGGCGCTGGCCGGTGTGCCGAAAGAGGTGATTAAGCGTGCGCGCCACAAGTTAAAAGAGCTGGAAGCGCTGTCGGGCAGTTCTGCCGGCTCAACGGTAGAAGGCTCACAGCTGCCGCTGCTGGTGGCAGAAACCTCGCCGGCAGTGGAGGCGCTGGAAGCGCTCGATCCGGACAGCCTGACGCCCAAACAGGCGCTGGAGTGGATTTACCGTCTGAAAACCCTGATGTAACCTGCCACCGGCGCGTGCGCGGCGCGCGCTGGCCTGAATGACAGGCATAAAAAAACGGTGACCTTATGGTCACCGTTTTTATTGCCAGCTACGGCTTATTCGCGGAACAGTGCTTCGATATTCAGACCCTGCGTCTGCAGAATTTCGCGCAGACGACGCAGACCTTCAACCTGAATCTGACGGACACGCTCACGGGTTAAACCGATTTCGCGGCCCACATCTTCCAGCGTTGCCGCTTCATAGCCTAACAGGCCGAAACGACGTGCCAGCACTTCACGCTGCTTGGCATTGAGTTCAAACAACCACTTAACGATGCTCTGTTTCATATCATCGTCCTGCGTGGTGTCTTCCGGACCGTTGTCTTTCTCATCGGCCAGGATATCCAGCAGCGCTTTCTCGGAATCACCGCCTAACGGCGTATCAACCGACGTAATGCGCTCGTTGAGACGCAACATACGGCTTACGTCGTCAACTGGCTTGTCCAGCTGCTCGGCGATCTCTTCCGCACTCGGCTCATGGTCCAGCTTATGCGACAGTTCACGCGCGGTACGCAGGTAAACGTTCAGCTCTTTAACAATGTGAATCGGCAGACGAATAGTACGGGTTTGGTTCATGATAGCCCGTTCAATGGTCTGACGAATCCACCAGGTGGCATAGGTTGAGAAGCGGAACCCGCGTTCCGGGTCAAACTTCTCTACGGCGCGAATCAGGCCGAGATTCCCCTCTTCAATCAGGTCCAGCAGCGCCAGACCACGATTGCTATAACGACGGGCAATCTTTACCACCAGGCGTAAGTTACTTTCGATCATGCGACGACGAGAAGGAATGTCACCGCGTAATGCGCGACGGGCGAAGAACACCTCTTCTTCCGCCGTTAACAGTGGTGAATAACCAATCTCGCCGAGGTAAAGCTGCGTCGCATCCAGAACGCGTTGCGTCGCACCCTGTGACAGCAACTCTTCTTCAGCTACTTCATTATCACCAGGTTCGTTCTCAACGAGAGCCTTCTCATCAAAAACCTCAGCTCCGTTCTCCTCGAATTCCGCATCATCGTGTAACTCATTAACTTTCAGCGTATTCTGGCTCATAAGCGGCTCCTACCCGTGATCCAAGGGCAGAACACCTAAGGTTCTGCCGGATTATCGCTGCGGTAAATAACGCAACGGGTTTACGGATTTCCCCTTGTAACGAATTTCAAAGTGCAATCTTACTGAACTGGTTCCGGTGCTACCCATGGTAGCGATTTTTTGCCCCGCCTTAACTTCCTGTTGTTCCCGGACCAGCATGGTATCGTTGTGGGCGTAGGCACTCAGGTAATCATCGTTGTGTTTGATGATGATTAAATTACCGTACCCGCGGAGCGCGTTGCCTGCGTATACCACTCTTCCTGATGCAGTGGCGACGACAGGTTGTCCACGCGACCCGGCGATATCGATCCCTTTGTTTCCGCCTTCCGCAGCGGAGAAGTTATCGATGATCTTCCCATCAGTCGGCCAACGCCAGCTTCCCACTGGTGTTGTGCTATTAGTTGTGCTGCTAACTGTGGGCGGTGCGGTAACCGGAGCTGTGGTCGTTGCCACATTATTTGCCCCTTTCGACGGCAGCATTTTCCCGCCTGTCGAACCCGAATCATCAGAATACGTAATAACAGGTTGCTGTGCAACAGGGGTGGATTTAATTTGCGTCTGATTCGATGCCACCGGAACGCCGCCCTGCGTGGCATCCGCTGCGGTTATCGCGTTACCACCGGTGATGGTCTGACCGTTACCGTTACCCACCTGTAACGTCTGCCCGGCGCTCAGGCTATAGGGCGCCGCGATATTATTGCGCTGTGCCAGATCGCGGAAATCATTGCCGGTAATCCAGGCAATATAGAACAGCGTATCGCCTCGCTTAACGGTGTAGGTTTCACCGCCGTAGCTGCCTTTAGGAATATTCCCATAATTGCGATTGTACACAATACGACCATTTTCGGTGGTCACATTATTATTGCCACTAACCATTCCACCTGCAGGCGCGGCTGATGGTGTACCACCGCTTAACATTCCACCACGCGGCATCGCCGGCACGGTGCTGTTCTGCGCGGCGATCATGCCGCCGCCTGTGGTGGGAGCTGCAGCCATACCGCTATCACCGCTGTTGCTGCCAATCTGGCTGATGGGGGCTTGTGTGTTGTCGCCAGAGCTACAGCCTGCCAGCCAAAAACCGACCAGTGAAAGTGCCGCCAGACGGCGTAATTGAAATACTGTGCTTCCCGTGCTCATTGATCCCCCGTGATGGCAATCCTGGATAAAACTGTGTGTCGACGTTGACCGCATGATTCACTAGCTGTGCCGTCAAAAACGCGCTTTCGCATTGATTAACAAGGATAGTAACAATATCAACTGCGCCATGCCATGTAACGATTGTGAAGAAATACGTAAGATGGCTTTATGCCAGATCGCCCTGAACCAGCGGCACAAAGCGCACCGGCTCAATCGTTTCTTCAATGATTTCACCACCCTGACGACGCAGGCGCTTAAGTACCTGCTGGTCCTCACCCACCGGCAGCACCATTTTGCCGCCTTCTCCCAGTTGCGCTATCAGCGCAGTCGGAATTTCTGGCGGTGCGGCAGTCACAATAATGGCATCAAACGGCCCCCGCGCGGCCCAGCCCTGCCAGCCGTCGCCGTGGCGTGTGGAAATGTTATGCAGATCGAGCTGCTTCAGGCGGCGTTTCGCCTGCCACTGCAGCCCTTTGATGCGTTCAACCGAGTAAACGTGGTTAACCAGATGCGCGAGAATGGCGGTCTGATAACCCGAACCGGTGCCAATTTCCAGCACGCGCGAAGTCGGGTTCAGCTCCAGCAGCGCCGTCATGCGCGCCACCATATAAGGCTGAGAAATAGTCTGGCCGTTGCCAATCGGCAGCGCCACGTTCTCCCAGGCTTTATGTTCAAAAGCCTCGTCAATAAAGCGTTCACGCGGGACATCAGCGATAGCTTTCAGCAGATGCTCATCGTGAATACCCTGCGTGCGCAGTTGGGCCAGAAGCGTTTCGATGCGCCGGTTTACCATGCCGGGTTCACCTCAGCCTGGTACAGCCCGTCGCCTGCCCTCTTCCGCGCCACGCCGGCGCCAGGATCAACCTGTCGTAATGTCTTCACGCCAGGGAACACGCCAATGCCGGGAGTCTGAATTCCATCATCGTTGCTGAGCCGTATCCGCATCTGATTCTGACCTTTTTCATTAACCGGTCCACCGACCGCCGCGCCCGTTTTGCGCCTTCAGCGGCGCAAGCGGTCCTGCGCTGGCAGCACAAGGATGTTTGCATTCTAGCGGTGAGGCGCGGGAAGTGGTAGGCGTAAATCACGCAACCGTCGGCAGTTGTCGCAACAATAAGCAGTCCAACCGGACGGCAGGCAGTAAAAAGCCCGGCGTAAAGCCGGGCAGATTCAGGACATCAGTGACGATCCGGTAAGCTCACCGCATACAGATACCAGGCCGAGTGCGGCAGCCAGCCTTCTGCCCAGCGCCAGTCATCATCCTTGCGCGTAATCGCGTAGCCTTCATCAAAGGCAATACCGTCCGCCACCTGATTTGACGCACCGGTAATCCCGTTGACGATGCCGCCCGGCAGCGTGGTGTATTTCCACGAGTTGAAGAACAGATAGCTGATGTGGCGATAGCCGCTGCCGGTCAGCATGCTGACGTCGTACGGATTATGACCGAGGATCCAGTTGAGCTGATCCCAGGCATAGCTCTGCAGCTGCTGCGTAAAGGCTTTATCGTCCGCGAACAGCGGCATCGCCTGACGGGCGGCGGCGGCCAGCGAGGCGATACGCGCGTTTTCGCCCTGCCACCACGGCGCAGCTTCGCTGTCGTGCGGGAAGAAGAAGCTGGTGCGCTTCACGCCGTCTTTCAGCTGAATCAGCTGGCGCGCATAGCCAAACGGGTTATTGCTCTCTTTAGTCACCGCCAGCTCAAAGCCCAGCGAGCGTTTTATCGTCTGGCGGATGTTCGCCTGCTGCGCCTGCGGCGCGATACGCGCGTACTCCAGCAGCGCAATCACCGGCAGACCGGCATCGGACGGATGGAAGAACGGACGTTTTTCGCCGTCGGCACGCCAGTAGTCATGCCAGTTATCCAGCGACGTCAGTCGCGCCATCAGGCTCTCCGCGCGCTGCTGCGCCGCAGCCAGATAGACCGCTTTTTGCGAGGCACGATACAGTTCGGTAGCGGCCAGTAGCGCGGTGTAATCATCCACGATGTTCTCTTTGCCGTCGTTCACCATGCGCAGGTTATTTTTCTGCAGGAAGGCAAAGGCATCTTCTGCGGTTTGCAGATACTGCTGCCGCGTGAAGTTGCCGTCATTCTCCATGGTGCTGGCCAGCGCCAGCGCGGCAATTGACATGCCGGCACCGGAGCGGAAACTGGCCTGCCACGCCAGCGGGCCGACCGCCTCCTCTTCAACAATGGTGGAATCTGACTCCTTCTCTTTGATCTGCGTGCGCCAGTTGGGATTGGCGATCACCCGGTCCTGAGCCAGCTTCTCTTTGCCCGGCGATGAGATCGCCTGGAAGAAGGATTCCCCCGGCCGCTTCATGCGCACCAGGAAATCGGCACCGTATAGCCCTTCGTCGAGCATGCGCCGGCGATACTCATCAAAGTTCGGGTTATCCCGCGCCCCGAGATTTTGATAACCGCGCAGTAAGCTCCACGCCACCAGCGGCGCCTGCTGCGGATTGAAATAAGAGGTCAGATTCTGGTGCGACAGGTGCACGCCGTAATCGCCGGTGGCGTCATACCATCCGCCGTGGACGTCAACCGTGCCGCTGCCGGTGCCCGGTGGCAGCGGCAGTTTGCGGTCCGCCTTATCGAACAGGCCGGTGACGCGCTGGCTTTTGAAATAGGCAATCACATCGGACAGCGTATAGCGCTCGAGCAGATCGGCACCAATAATGAACGGCCCGGAGCGCACATCGCCGTCGCTGCTGGTGGTTTGCAGCACGTAGCGGCCCGGCGTTTGCCAGCCGGAGAAATCGGCACGATAGAAGGTGCGATCGCCCCAGCCCGGCACGTCACCCTGCGGCTGCAGCGTGCCGCTCAGCACCGCTTTATTGGTCTCATTATCCAGCAGGGTAAATTTCACCGGCGGCTTAGCGCGCGAGTCGCCGGTCAGCTGCACGATAGCGTTTTTCGGCGCGGCAACATCGTAGCCGACCTGATTGATTAAAACGTGGGTTTCGGCGTGCGCCAGCCCGGCCAGTAACAGCGCTGCGGTCAGCGCGGAGAAGCGAATCCTCATGGTCATCATCCTTAGTGTCGTGAGTGATTGAACAGGCTAAAAGGGGCAATCATCATGAATTTGACGTCCTTTTCATCCTGGAAAACGTTGCCATAGCCGCCGCCCCAGCTGGGGTTATCGCTATGATTGTTGTAGGCGGTGAGATGCAGCTTAAATACCGTGTCTTTGGCCCAGCCGGACTGCACCTGCCACACCAGATCGCCGTTGATGGCGGTTTCCGTCAGGCGCTGCTGCTGCGACCAGTCGCCGCCGCGCGCCGGTTTACCGTCCCAGCCCCAGGCAAACGAGCCACCGATGCTGACGCCCGGCCAGACGATGTCGCTGAGATCGATCATCAGGCCCGCGAACAGCGCTTTTTCGCCGTCGGCGTTGAAGTCAGAGCGCGAATCCCACCACATATCGATGCGGCCCGCGGAGTTGGGATAGATCGGCGTCATCGCCACGGTGTAGTAACCCTGTTTACCCGGTGCGTGTACTGCGCTGCCCTCGAGCCGGAACTGGTAGCGATCCCACTGGTACGCCAGCGTCAGGCCCTGCTGCCAGGCAAACTCATCGTAAACATCATGGCGACCGGTACGATCCTGCGAGCCGTAGAACTGCCAGCTGACGCTGAACGGGTTATCCCACAGCGTGGTCTGACGTGCCGCTTTGGCGAAATATTTGTCGAGATAATGCGGAGATTCACCCCACGCCAGCTCCAGCGTGTTGCCGTTTTTGAAGTCATACTTCGCGCCCAGCGAGTGCAGATAAGGAATGCGTGTTTGCCGATCGATTTCGCGAAACTCGTACATTTTGCGATACCACGGTGCTTTGTACTTGTTGGCACCCATCCACGACAGCGACAGCGCGCCGGCAGCGCCATAGTCATAGACCGCCCCGACTTCCACGCCCTGGTAGGTGCCTGGCAGAAATCCCCATTGGGTGCCAAGCAGCGTCTGACCGCTCGGCTGGATATAACCGGCCCGCAGCCAGTAGTCGCCGGCTTTGAGTTTCAGTGCGGCACGGTAGAGATCCAGTCCGCTACGTTCGCCAACGCCACGGTCTTCCCACATCGAAGGCCCGTGACTGAAGCTGATCTCGTTGGGATGCGCCGGGCTGCCTTCAAACAGATCCCAGGTGGCGAAGGCCGCCACATCAATGCCCACGGTATCGGCCAGATAGCCGGACTGATAATCGAGCGCGCCGGTCAGCGTGCTGTGATGCAGGTTGGTCTGATAGTGCTGATAGTGCGTGCTGTGCGGATCGAGATCTTTACGCTCACGGTGGCGCTGCCAGTAATAGACGGTGCCCTCCAGCGTGCTGTCTTCAACAAATCCTTCCGCCAGCGCCGGCGGTGCCGCGCCCAGCATCAGGGTGGCCAGCGGCAGCAGCGCTGCCTTTTTTCTCCTGGTGAATGTGTTCATGACCTTTCCTTAAGGTGCACGCGGCCCTGCGAAGCAGCCGCATGCGATTTCCCTGTTTTGGTGTTAACGAATCAGCGCATCAGGCGCCGGTTTTATTCACGCTGCGCAGCGTCCAGCGGCCGTAAATCAGCGTCAGAATGAATGGGGTGAGGAAAGCCACGGCAATTGCCGCCACTTCATAGATCATCTTCGACTCGGGGCCTTCGAACAGGCCGAGTTCAAACACGTTCAGCACCGGCAGGAAACTGTAGGTTTTCACCTGCAACAGCCCGGTGATGCCACCGCCGAGCGCCGCGCCGATGCAGCCGAAGATAAACAGCATGCGGTACTTGAGATTGACGCCGTACAGCGCCGGTTCGGTGATGCCAAAGAACGCTGACAGCGACGCCGAGATTGCAATCTGCCGGTCGCGCAGGCTGCGGGCGATGAAGATCGCGCCGGTAACCGCGCCAAACTGCCCCATCACCGCCGACATAAACATCGCCATGATGGTGTCGTAGCCCTGCACCTGAATATTGATCAGCGCCAGCGGGATGATGCCCCAGTGGACACCAAACACCACGAACAGCTGACCAATGCCCGCCAGCAGCGCGCCGGAGATCATCGGGCTGAGCTGATAGAGCCAGCTGTAGCCGCTGGCGATGCCGACGCCAACGTAATCTGCCAGCGGGCCAATCACCGTGAACACCACAAAGCCGCAAATCAGCAGCGACAGGCACGGCACAAACACCAGCGCTGCCACCTCGGGGATCCACTGTTTCAGTCGGTGCTCAACCTTGCTCAGCAGCAGCACCGCCAGAATCGCCGGAATCACCGCGCCGCCGTAAATCTTCAGGCTGATGCTCAGGCCGAACAGCGTAAAGTGCGCCGGCAGATCCGGCTGGGTGAGCGGAAACACCATCGCCGCCGTCAGCGCCAGCGCGGTGAAACGGCTGGCACCGAAACGGTCTGCCGCGGTAACGGCAATAAACAGCGGCAGGAAGACAAACACGCCGCTGGCCAGCGCGTTGAACATGGCGAACAGCAGGTCATCGTCCGCCACCCAGCCCTGCGTCTGCAGCAGCACCATGATGCCTTTGATCACCCCGATGCCGGCCAGTACGCCAATGTAGGGCGTAAAGATAGCGCCGAGCGTGGCCAGCATTTTGCCCGCAACGCCGCGCTCGTCTTTGCCGGGCTTCACCGGCTCGGCCACCGGCGCTGCGCCCTGCTGCATCGCCTGATACAGCTGTTCGACCTGCGGCCCGACCACAATCTGCAGCTGTCCGGACGCGTTCACCACGCGGATGACGCCCGGCAGGTTACTGATGGCCGGCATATCGACACTGGCCAGATCGTTTATCGTCAGCCGCAGTCGCGTGGCGCAGTGTGAAATATGGCTGATATTATCGTCGCCGCCGACCTGTTCCCTGATGGCCTGCGCCAGCTTCACGTAATCGAGTTTCATTGTTGTTATCCTTATGGCTCGCGCCCGGCGTTAGTCGTAATCACCCGGTTTGGTTTTGCTCTTCATCGCCACGCCAAAATCAGTGAATATGCGCTGCGGCAGATTATTGCCTTTGGCTTCAGCGATGTGATGCGCGAGGATCTGGAACGGAATCACCATCAGCAGCGGCGCCATCCATTCGCTGACCTCCACGCCGAGTGCCAGCGTGCGCGCATCATCGCTCTCCCCGAGACACAGACTCCAGACGTGCGGTGTCACGCGCTGCTCATACTGGCGCAGCAGCTGCAGGCGTTCGCGCACCGGCGCCTCGACGTCGATGAAGAACAGCCGGTGCTGCGGATTGATTTCGAAATAGGGGCCATGCATAAACGCTTCCAGTTCAATGCCCTGCGACGGCACGCGCACCGTTTCGCTGAATTTGGTCTCCATCTCTTTGATCACGCCAATCGCCGGACCAAAGCCAATCGAGATAAAGCGTGGCGCCGCAGTGAGATCGTCCTGCCAGCGCTGCCAGAAGCGCTCGGTGCGGGCGATGATATCCGGAATCGCGTCGACGCCGCGCTGCAGTTGCGCCAGCGCCTGCTGCTCCTGCTCTGCACTGAGGCGACCGCTGTGGCGCGCGCTGTGCACGCCAATCAGCATCAGCGTCAGGATCGTGGCGACATAGCCTTTGGTGACATAACCGACGCGCTCCTCGCCGTTCATGATGTCTACCGCGTGATCCACCGCCTGCGCCAGCGGACTGGTGATTTTGCTGGTGATGCCCCAGGTTGCCACGCCGTGCTGTTTTTTCAGCGCGTCGATCGCTGCCAGCGTCGAAGTGCTCTCGCCGCTTTGTGAAATCGCGATCACCAGATCGGTCGCCGGATCCCACTGCTCGTAATGCTGAAAATGAAACGGCTCCTGCACGCTGATGCGTACGCCGGTCAGTTGCTCAACGTAATATTTGGCGCTGAGCGCGGCGTTGATGCTGGAGCCGGTGGCCAGAATCAGCACTGTTTTTGCCTTGCCCAGCACCGGTAATCCCTGCGGATAGCACGCCAGCAGATGGCTCAGCACCTCGGGTTGCTGGTGGATGTAGGTCATCATGGTGGGTTTCATTACCGCTCCTTAAACTGTTTTCCCGCCAACCTGAAAACGTTTTCAGGTTGTGAGCCAACTTATTTAATGGCGCATATTAAGTCAACGTAAGGATCGTGAAATTGCGATCGCGCTAACAAAGCGCAACGAAAGCAGGCGGAACGTTTAAGGGGAGAAGATCAGGCGGATTCGCCGGGGATCAATACCGGCTTTAGCGGTGCGCTGCAGCGCGCGTGCGGGCTTAAGCTGCCGTCCAGCTGCGCCATCATCATGGTGATAATGTTTTGCCCCAGCTGCGGATTCTGGTGATCGACGCTGGTCAGGCGCGGGATAAAATACTCGCTGCCGGGGAAGCGCTCGCAGCTGATGACCGCGACCTGCTCAGGCACGTCAATGCCGCGATCGCGTAGCGCGCGGATCGCGCCCATCGCCACGCGATCATTGATTGCCACCAGCGCCTGCGGTTGCTCTGCCTGCTGCCACAGCGTATCAACCGCCTGATAGCCGTGTTCAGGATAGAAGTTATTCAGGCAGATCCAGCTGTCGCGCGGCGTAATGCCGGCCTGCTGCAGCGTGGCGTGGAAATGACTGACGCGCTCGCGCGTCACCCACACTTTGCGCGAGCCGCCAATAAACGCGATACCGCGCAGGCCGCGCGCCAGCAGATGATTCACCGCCAGCCCGACGCAGTGCTGCTGGTCGCGCATCACGCACGGCCAGCGGCCAGCAGGATGCGGCTGCCCCACCACCACCACCGCCATTTTGTCCATCAGCGATTCCAGCAGCGTCAGGTAACCGGCCGGAATCGGCGCATAGTCGCTGTGGCCGCCGAGCACGATCACCCCATCGATCTGGCTATCGATAATCGACTGAAAAATCGCGCTTTCATCATCGTCGTGCTGAGGGCTGCGGTTGGCCGACTGGGTATCGTACAGGGTGATTTTGTAACCGATGGCCAGACAGGCCTGCTGAATCTGCGCCACCAGCGTGACGAAGTAAGGGTTAGTGATGTCAGAGACGATCACCGCGAGGGTGTAGCTCTGGCGCGATATCATGCCGCGCGCCATCAGGTTGGGGCTGAACTGATGCTCGGCGATCACCTGCTCCACCCGCGTGCGGGTTTTTTCCGACACCCACGCATGCTTGTTGAGCACGCGCGAGACGGTGGTGATCGACACACCGGCGAGTACGGCAATATCCTTGATGGTAAGATTTTTGCTCATGGTCGCCGGGTTCGCTTATTCGTCGCCGAGCGGGGCCGCCACGCCGTTGCTCAGCAGCTCACGCACTACGCTGGTGGCAAAACTGCCGGCCGGCAGCCAGAACTGCAGCTCGAGCGTGACGTCATCCCACCAGTTCCATTGCAGATCTTTCGGCACCACCAGCATGGCGCGCCGCGCGGCATCGACGCGTTCACGCTCCAGCAGGCCGAGCAGATCGGCCGCGCCCGCCAGCTGCTGCTGTTCAAACGCCAGCGTTTCGCCCTGGGTGCCCGGCTCGCCGCGCCCGGCCAGCGGCGCGGTGATGCGCAGCTCGTGGTTATCCACACGCTGCTGCAGCGCATGTAACTCTTCCGTCTGAGCAACAAACCAGCTGCCGCGCCCGCTGAGCTGTAGCGCATCACCGGGCTGCACGCGATCCAGCGCACCGTCACGCTGCAGACGCGCGCTGGTCAGCTGATTGAACAGCTGGCTGCGCGCCGCCGACAGCAGAATGCCTTTCATACTGCGGTCGCGTGGACGGAATTTCTCCTCTGCCCACAGGCGCGCCTGCGTCAGGTTATTGCCGCCGCGGCCAAAGCGCTGTTCGCCAAAGTAGTTGGGCACGCCCTGCTGCTGAATTCGCTGCAGCCGCGATTCCACCTGCGCGCGATCGGACACCTGACGTACCACCAGACGAAACGCATTGCCCGCCAGCGCGCCGGTGCGCAGTTTACGCTTGTGGCGAATCACCTGCAGGATCTCTACGCCTTCCAGCTGGAAGCCGGCAAGGTTGGGCATCGCCGTGCCCGGCACGCGGAAGCACAGCGTCTGCTCGGTGACCGCGTGGCGATCTTTCATGCCGGCATAGCTGAGATCGCGCTGATGCACGCCGAGGAATTTGGCGATTGCCTCAGCGACAAAACGCGTGTTGCAGCCAATTTTGCGGATGCGCACCAGCAGCTGTTCGCCTTCGCCATCATAGGGATAGCCGAGATCTTCAATCACTACGAAATCTTCGGGACTGGCTTTGATCACCCCGGTAGCAGCGGGTACGCCGTGCAGGTAGAGCAGTTCACTCATGCCCGATCGGCCTTCACCAGCAGCGCCACGGCTTCGCAGGCGATGCCTTCACCGCGACCGGTGAAGCCCAGCTTCTCGGTGGTGGTGGCTTTGACGTTGACATCATCCATGTGGCAACCGAGATCTTCGGCGATGTTGACGCGCATCTGCGGCACGTGCGGCAGCATTTTCGGTGCCTGAGCGATGATGGTGACATCGACGTTGCCGATGCGGTAGCCCTTCTGCTGGATGCGGCGCCAGGCTTCGCGCAGCAAACCGCGGCTGTCGGCGCCTTTGAATGCCGGATCGGTGTCCGGGAACAGTTTGCCAATATCGCCCATCGCCACCGCACCCAGCAGCGCGTCGGTCAGCGCATGCAGCGCCACATCGCCGTCAGAATGCGCAATAAAGCCCTGTTCGAAGGGAATACGCACCCCGCCAATCACCAGCGGACCTTCGCCGCCAAACGCGTGCACGTCAAAACCGTGACCGATACGCATCATGCGTGCTCCTTTAACTGAATCTGAGTGAGATAGAAGGCCGCCAGCGCCAGATCTTCCGGCCGCGTTACCTTAATATTGTCGCTGCGTCCGCTGACCAGCTCAGGATGATAACCGCAATACTCCAGCGCCGAGGCTTCATCGGTGATGGTCGCGCCTTCATTGAGCGCGCGCGTCAGGCAGGCGGTCAGCAGCGCATGCGGGAAAAACTGCGGCGTCAGCGCATGCCATAAGTCATCGCGTTCAACGGTATGCGCAATGGCACCTTTGCCGGGCTCCGCGCGCTTCATGGTGTCGCGCACCGGTGCCGCCAGAATCGCGCCGACTTTGCTGTGCTCACGCACCGCCAGCAGACGCGCTAAATCATCGGGATGCAGACACGGCCGCGCCGCGTCGTGCACCAGCACCCAGGCGCTGTGGCGGATGGTCTGTAATCCGGCCAGCACCGATTCGGCGCGGGTTTCGCCGCCGGTGACGCGCAGCACACGTGCATCCTGCGCCAGCGGCAGGCTATCGAACCAGCCGTCATCCGGGCTGACTGGCACCACCACCTGCTTTACCGCCGGATGCGCCAGCAGGCGCGCCACGCTGTGTTCGAGCAGGGTTAATGGACCGATAGTGAGATACTGCTTCGGACAGGCGGCCTGCATGCGGCTGCCGATACCGGCAGCCGGCACCACGGCAATCACATCCGCAGAGGAAGAGAGCTGATTCATGGTTTATCGTTGTTGATTTTGCGCCGCTTGTTGCGCATTACGTTTGTTTTGGTCTGGCACCAGACGATAGAAAGTCTCGCCAGGCCTGATCATGCCCAGCTCGCTGCGTGCGCGTTCCTCAATCGCCTCTGAACCGCCATTGAGATCGTCAATTTCGGCAAACAGCTGATCGTTACGCGCTTTGAGTTTGGCGTTATTCGCCTGTTGTGACGCCACGTCTTCGCTGACGCGCGTGTAATCATGGATACCGTTCTTGCCCAGCCACAGGGAGTATTGCAACCATCCCAGCAGCACGAGCAGCAGTAACGTCAGTTTTCCCATCCCCGCCCCCTGAAAAACGGCTCAATCATCCCATAACTTGACGCCGGACTCCACTGCGGCAGCGAAAATGGCGCGCAAGCAGATTTGTCTGGACAAATAATGACGGGGAAAGCACCGGACGGCAGGTAAAGTTTTGTAACCTGCCGATGCGTTTGCACATCAGCGCCGGATTACCAGCCGGAGAGAAAGGAGAACAGCAGCCAGAACAGGCACACCACCACCAGGGCGGTAATCAGGCCGCTCCACCACAGCCGGCCACGCAGCATCAGGCTGAGCACGATGCCAATCAGCACCGAAACCGGCAGCAGCGCGAGGAAAAAAGGCCAGGTGTAGAGAAAGAAAAACAGCGTGTTAGAGCCGTACAGCAGAAACGGGATGCCCAGCGCACACCAGTACGAGAGAAAGCCGATCACGCCGCCCGGCAGCGATGAGCGTGGCTCATCCGGGGTGCGTTCATCTTTGCGTGCCAGCATGGGGGTAACGTTCTGCATAGAGATCCTGTTGACGCTAAAGCGCGGCAAACCGTGAGATTTGCCGCTGTCGGTTCAGGATCTGATGATATCGTGGTGGCGCAGCAGGTCTAACAATTGGCCGGTCAGTTTTGTAACCAATTGTTCACCATCCAGCTGGATTTCCGGCGCGTCCGGCGCCTCGTAAACGCTGTCGATACCGGTGAAGTTACGCAGCTCGCCGGCACGGGCTTTTTTATACAAGCCTTTCGGATCGCGCGCTTCGCACACCGCCAGCGGCGTATCAACGAACACCTCGATAAACTGCCCGTCACCGAGCAGATCGCGCACCATCTGGCGCTCGGCACGGTGCGGCGAGATGAACGCCGTCAGCACCACCAGTCCGGCATCCACCATCAGTTTCGCCACTTCACCCACGCGCCGGATATTCTCTTTGCGGTCATCATCGCTGAAACCGAGATCGCGGCACAGGCCGTGACGCACATTGTCGCCGTCCAGCAGATAGGTGCTGACGCCCAGCCGGTGCAGTGCCTGCTCCAGCGCACCGGCCACGGTGGATTTACCCGAGCCAGAGAGCCCGGTAAACCACAGCACCACGCCACGATGGCCGTGCTGCTGTTCGCGCTCAGTGCGCGTGACCGGGTGGTCATGCCACACCACGTTTTCGTCGTGCTGCGCCATTACTGACCGCCCAGCAGGTCGCGCGCGTTCCAGTGCGGGAAGTGACGGCGCACCAGCGCGTTCAGCTCCAGCTCGAAATCACTGTACTGGCCAGCCTGACTGCGCGCGGCGCTCAGCGGCTGATGGATCATGCCGGCGCCAACGGTCACGTTGCTCAGGCGATCGATAAAGATCATGCCGCCAGTCACCGGGTTCTGCTGGTAAGCATCCAGCACCATCGGTTCATCAAACGTCACTTCTACCAGACCGATGCCGTTGAGCGGCAGGCTGTCGACCGCGCGTTTTTCCAGCGTATTGATCTCCACCTGATGGAGAATCTTTTCGACGCGGCCACGCGCTTTCTTGCCAGCAATTTTCACTTCATAGCTTTGTCCCGGCTGCAGTGGCTGTTCCGCCATCCACACCACGTCGACGGTCGCGGACTGCACCGCCTGCAAATCGGCTGCGGCATCCACCAGCAGATCGCCACGGCTGATGTCGATCTCATCGTTCAGCACCAGGGTAATCGCCTCACCGGCGGCCGCCTGCTGCAGGTCGCCGTCAAAGGTGACGATACGCGCAACGCTGGATTCCACACCGGACGGCAGCACTTTCACTCGCTGGCCGACGCTGACCACGCCCGATGCCAGCGTACCGGCATAGCCACGGAAGTCGAGGTTCGGCCGGTTAACATACTGCACCGGGAAGCGCATCGGCTGCGTGTCGACCACGCGCTTCAGCTCTACCGTTTCCAGCACGTCGAGCAACGTCGGGCCGCTGTACCACGGCATGGTTACGCTCGGGGTGGCGACGTTATCGCCTTCCAGCGCCGACATCGGCACAAAGCGGATATCAAGATCGTCCGGCAGCTGCGCGGCAAAATCGAGGTAATCCTGTTTGATCTGCTCGAAGGTCTCCTGGCTGTACGCCACCAGATCCATCTTGTTGATCGCCACCACCAGATGTTTGATGCCCAGCAGCGTGGCAATAAAGCTGTGGCGACGGGTCTGATCCAGCACGCCTTTGCGCGCATCGATCAGCAGGATCGCCAGATCGCAGGTTGAGGCACCGGTCGCCATGTTGCGGGTGTACTGCTCGTGCCCCGGCGTGTCGGCGATGATGAACTTGCGCTTCTCGGTGGAGAAATAGCGATAGGCCACATCGATAGTGATGCCCTGCTCGCGCTCGGCCTGCAGGCCATCAACCAGCAGCGCCAGATCGAGTTTCTCGCCCTGGGTGCCGTGGCGTTTGCTGTCATTGTGCAGCGACGACAGCTGATCTTCATAAATCTGGCGCGTATCGTGCAGCAGACGGCCAATCAGCGTACTTTTGCCGTCGTCGACGCTGCCGCAGGTGAGGAAACGCAGCAGGCTTTTGTGTTGTTGCGCGGTCAGCCAGGCTTCAACGCCGCCCTGCTCGGCAATCTGTTGGGCAATAACGGTATTCATCGGCGTCTCCTTAGAAATAACCCTGACGTTTTTTCAGTTCCATCGAACCGGCCTGGTCGCGGTCAATCACGCGCCCCTGACGTTCACTGGTGGTGGAGACCAGCATCTCTTCAATGATTTCCGGCAGCGTCTGCGCCTCGGATTCCACCGCGCCGGTCAGTGGCCAGCAGCCGAGGGTACGGAAACGCACCATACGCTGCTTAATCACTTCACCCGGCTGCAGGTTGATACGATCGTCATCAATCATCATCAGCATGCCGTCGCGCTCCAGCACCGGGCGCGGTGCTGCCAGGTACAGCGGCACGATTTCGATGTTTTCCAGGAAGATGTACTGCCAGATATCCAGCTCGGTCCAGTTGGAGAGCGGGAACACGCGAATGCTTTCGCCTTTGTTGATCTGGCCATTGTAGTTGTGCCACAGCTCCGGACGCTGGTTTTTCGGATCCCAGCGGTGGAAACGATCGCGGAACGAATAGATACGCTCTTTGGCGCGCGACTTCTCTTCGTCACGGCGTGCGCCACCGAATGCCGCATCAAAACCGTATTTGTTCAGCGCCTGCTTCAGACCCTCGGTTTTCATGATGTCGGTGTGTTTGGCGCTGCCGTGCACGAACGGGTTAATACCCATCGCCACGCCTTCCGGGTTACGGTGCACCAGCAGCTCTGCGCCCATCGCTTTCACGGTGCGATCGCGGAACTCGTACATTTCACGGAATTTCCAGCCGGTATCAACGTGCAGCAGCGGAAACGGCAGCGTGCCCGGATAGAAGGCTTTGCGCGCCAGATGCAGCATCACCGAGGAGTCTTTACCGATGGAGTACATCATCACCGGATTGCTGAACTCGGCCGCCACCTCGCGGATGATATGGATACTCTCTGCCTCCAGCTGGCGCAGATGAGTGAGACGATTTTGGTCCATAATTTTTCCTCAAGCCAAATTGACAACGGCGGACTCGCGAGCCCCCTGCTGTGCCGAATGTTGGAACCAGGCAAGTTGCCCGTGCAGATTCACCACTTCGCCAATCACTAATAGCGCTGGCGTCGGCGCGGCAGCTGCCAGCGCCTCGAGTTGTGCTAAGGTGCCGGTCAGCACCTGTTGATCCTGGCGCGTGCCGCGACCAATCACCGCCACTGGCGTTGACGGCGCGCGGCCGTGTTCGATCAGCCCGGCGGCAATTTCCGCCGCTTTCACCGTGCCCATGTAAATTGCCAGCGTCTGACGCGCGCGCGCCAGCGACGGCCAGTCGATACCGTCGCCGTCGGCGCGGCAGTGACCGGTGATAAACATCACGCTCTGGGCATAATCGCGGTGGGTTAACGGAATACCGGCATAGGCGGTTGCGCCTGCGGCCGCAGTAATGCCCGGCACCACCTGGAACGGAATGCCCGCCGCCTGTGCCGCCTGCAGCTCTTCGCCGCCGCGGCCAAAAATAAACGGATCGCCGCCTTTCAGGCGCACCACGCGCTTGCCCTGCTGCGCCAGCGTCACCAGCAGCTGATTGGTCTCTTCCTGCGGCACCGAATGGGCGCCGGCGCGTTTGCCGACGCAGATACGATCGGCATCGCGTCTTACCAGCTCCAGCACCTCGTCGCTGACCAGATGGTCATACAGCACCACATCGGCCAGCTGCATCACCTGCAGCCCGCGCAGCGTCAGCAGACCGCTGTCGCCCGGTCCGGCACCGACCAGCGTGATTTCACCCTGATTATCGGAGGTGTTTTCCAGTTCGCGATCGAGCGTGCGGCGCGCCTCGTTGACGTTACCCGCCGCCATCTGGCTGGCAAACAGGCCATTAAAAGCCCGCTCCCAGAAGCGACGACGGTCAGACATTTTGTGGTAACGCTGTTTGACTTTGTCGCGCCACTGACCGGCCACTTCGGCCATCTGCCCGAGATTGGCGGGCAGCAGCGCTTCGATTTTTTCACGCAGCAGACGCGCCAGCACCGGCGCGGTGCCGCTGGAGGAGATCGCCACCACCAGCGGTGAGCGGTCAACAATCGACGGGAAGATAAAGCTGCATTTCGGCTGGTCGTCGACCACATTTACCAGCTTGTGGCGCGCATTGGCGGCATCAAATACCTGCGCGTTGAGAGCATTATCGTCGGTGGCGGCAATCACGAGGAAAACATCGTCCAGCTGCGCCGCGTCGAAGTGCTGAGCAATCCACTCGATGGCGTTAATATCGCGCAGCGCCTGCAGTTCATGGCCGAGCTCGCGCGCGGCTACCCGCACGTGCGCACCGGCACGCCGCAGCAGCTCAATTTTACGCGCAGCGATTTCGCCACCGCCGACCACCAGCACCGGACGGTTTTTGAGATCGGCAAAGAGAGGCAAGTAATCCACGTTAACCTTGTTAGTTTTACAATAAGTTAACGCGACTATACGTCCCCGCCTTCTGGCAGATGAAATTACGAATTAGCATGAGTAGTTACCAAATGGAATAACGCACCGGGATTGCTGATAACAATTTGTGCTTAACAAATGATATTGCTGGTGTTTCGGAGCGATACAAATTGTGCAGGCGGCGTCACAGTTTCATACTAACTCAGAATTTTTTTACCCTGACGGGATGTCAGAAAAGGACAACCACTATGTTTGCCACTCTCCGCCGCAGCGTGCTGGCAGCACTGATTGCCGGCGGTTTGCCTCTTTTGGCGCAGGCTGCAGCGATCGCCCCAGGCCACTTTGCCGAACAGCAGCTGCGTCACATCGCCACCTATTTCCCCGGCCGCATGAGCGGCAGCCCCGCCGAGCTGATGACGGCAGATTATCTGCAGCAGCAGTTCACCCAGCTCGGTTATCAGAGCAATACCCGGCAGTTTAATACCAGCTATAACTGGCTGGAGAAACAGGGCATCACGCGCCGCCATAAAGTGACGGCGACCTCGGTGATCGCCGCACGCGCCGGCAGCGTGCCGCAGGAGATT
Organism: Pantoea sp. SGAir0184; assembly: GCF_043544755.1. Lineage (NCBI taxonomy): Bacteria > Pseudomonadati > Pseudomonadota > Gammaproteobacteria > Enterobacterales > Erwiniaceae > Pantoea > Pantoea sp. SGAir0184. Next base: position 998,272 of record NZ_CP028050.1, on the reverse strand, counting down.
CTGATCGTCACCCATCTGGATACCTGGACACCGCTCAGCCAGCACGAGGCAGATAATAATCTCGGCGGCCTGCGATTGCAGGGCGTGGACGATAACGCTTCCGGGCTGGGCGTGATGCTGGAGCTGGCGCAGGCGTTGAGTCAAACGCCGCTGCACTATGGCGTGCGCTTTGTGGCGCTGAGTGCAGGCGAAGCCGGTTTACACGGTATGGATGATTATCTGGCGCGCATGAGCGTGCAGGAGAAGAAAGATACGCTGCTGGTGATCGATCTGAATAGCCTGATCGTTGGCGATCGCCTCTACTTTAATAACGGCATGAATACGCCAGCGGCGGTACGCAAGCAGACCAGCGCGCGCGCCCTGCAGATTGCGCACCGTTACGGTATCACGGCCGCCAGCCATGTGCTGACCGCACACGATTACCCGGGCGTTAATCCGTTTGATAAAGCCGGGATTCCGCTGCTGGACGTCACCGCGGCCAACTGGGCGCTGGGCAATAAAGCCGGTGAGCAGCAGCGCGCGCGTTCACCGCATTTTCCGGAGGGTACGGTGCGCCACCAGACCGGGCGCGATAATCTGAATTACATCGACCACTGGTTGCCGGGGCGCATCCATCAGCGCACGCGCGACAGCGTACGTATTTTGCAGCCGCTGCTGACGGAGCTGGCTAATCCGACGTTGTAAGATCCTGCCGGTTTTTGCGGGTGCGCACCGATGCGCACTCGCAGCAATTGCGCCCGTCAGCCTTCGTGTAACCCGCATTCGCGTTTGAGGCCGAAAAAGCGCGTCTCTTCCTCAGCCATCCCCGGCTCCCATTTGCGCGTGGTGTGCGTGTCGCCCACGGAGAGGTAACCTTCATCCCACAGCGGATGGTACTTCAGCCCATGCTGCTTCAGATACTGGTGCACCTGACGGTTATCCCAGTCGATGATCGGCAGGATTTTGAACACGCCACGCTGCACGGCCAGTACCGGCAGGCTGGCACGGCTGCCGGACTGATCGCGGCGCAGGCCGGCAAACCAGGTCTGCGCACCCAGCGTTTGCAGCGCGCGGTTCATCGGCTCGACTTTGTTAAGCTGGTTGTACTGCTCGATCCCTTCAACACCCTGCTCCCACAGCTTGCCGTAGCGCGCTTCCTGCCACGCCGGTGAGGTTTCGGCGCGGAAGATCTGCAGATTCAGGTTCAGCTGCTGCGTCAGTTCATCAATGAAGCGGTAGGTCTCAGGGAACAGATAACCGGTATCGGTGAGGATCACCGGAATATCCGGGCGCTGCTGCGTGACCATGTGCAACAACACCGCCGCCTGAATACCAAAACTCGACGACAGCACAAAGGCGCCCGGCAGCTGCTCCAGCGCCCAGCTGACGCGCTGTTCGGCAGAGAGCTTTTCCAGCTGGACGTTGCTTTCCGCCAGCGCCATGATGCGATCGACTTTGCTGCCGCTGTTCAGGCTGGCGAGATCGGGTAGTGTCATACTGCCTCCGGGTCCCAGAAATCACGGGCGGGATCGACCACCGGCTGCACAATGCCCGCGCGAATCACGAAGTCACCAAACCCTTCATCCGCCGTGCGCTCGCTGGCCCAGCGCGCCACCAGCTCATCGATGCTGGCGAGGATTTCGTTTTCCGTGATGTTTTCGCGGTACATGCGCGGGATGCGCGTGCCGATGCGATTACCACCAATATGCAGGTTGTAACGGCCCGGTGCTTTGCCCACCAGGCCCAGTTCGGCCAGCATGGCACGCCCGCAACCGTTCGGACAACCGGTAACGCGTAACACTATGTGCTCTTCGCCGACGCCGTGGCGGTGCATGATCTCCTCCACTTTGCTGACGAAGGACGGCAGGAAGCGTTCGGCTTCAGCCATCGCCAGCGGACAGGTTGGGAAGGCCACGCAGGCCATGGAGTTTTCACGCTGCGGCGTGACCGCTTCCATCAGGCCGTGCTCACGCGCAATGGCTTCAATCTGCGCTTTCTGCGCCTCCGGTACGCCGGCCACAATCAGGTTCTGATTGGCGGTCAGGCGGAAATCGCCCTGATGCACTTTGGCAATCTCCGCGATACCGCGCTTCAGCGGACGGCCCGGATAATCCAGCAGGCGACCGTTTTCGATAAACAGCGTCAGGTGCCATTTCTTGTCGATGCCCTTCACCCAGCCGATGCGATCGCCACGGGTGGTAAATTCGTATGGGCGAATCGGCTCGAAGGTCAGGCCGGCACGCTTCTCGACTTCGGCTTTAAAGGTCTCGACGCCGACGCGCTCCAGCGTGTATTTGGTTTTGGCATTTTTACGATCGGTACGGTTACCCCAGTCGCGCTGCGTGGTGACCACCGCTGCAGCCACATCAAGGATCTTCTCCACCGGCAGATAGCCAAACTCGCTGGCGGTGCGCGCGTAAGTGGCTTTGTTGCCGTGCTCAATCGACAAGCCGCCGCCGACCAGCAGGTTAAAGCCAATCAGCTTGCCGTTCTCCGCAATGGCGATGAAGTTCAGATCGTTCGCATGCAGATCGACATCGTTATGCGGCGGCACCACCACGGTGGTTTTAAACTTACGTGGCAGATAGGTCTCACCGAGGATCGGCTCCTGATCGGTGGTGGCGACCTTCTCCTGATCCCACCAGATCTCGGCGTAGGCGCGCGTCTGCGGCAGCAGATGCTCGGAAAGCTTCTTCGCCCACTCGTACGCTTCCTGATGCAGTTCTGATTCCACCGGGTTCGAGGTACACAGCACGTTACGGTTGACGTCGTTGGCGGTGGCCAGCGCATCCAGTCCGACTTCATGCAGCATCTGGTGAGTTGGCTTGACGTTCTTCTTCAGAATGCCGTGAAACTGGAACGTCTGACGGTTGGTCAGGCGAATGCTGCCGTACAGCGTTTTGTCGGTGGCAAATTTATCAATCGCCAGCCACTGCGTTGGCGTGATGATGCCGCCCGGCAGACGGCAGCGCAGCATCATCGCATGACGCGGTTCCAGCTTCTGCGCGGCGCGCTCGGCGCGGATGTCGCGGTCATCCTGCTGGTACATGCCGTGAAAACGGATCAGCAGGAAGTTATCGCCGGTAAAGCCGCCGGTCAGGCCATTGTCGAGATCTTCTAAAATGGTGCCGCGCAGGTAGTTGCTCTGCTTTTTCAGACGCTCGGCGTCGGAAAGTTTGCCTTCAACCACCAGCGGTCCAGGATGTTTTTCGCTCATTAGTAAACGTCTCGCTGATAACGGCGCTCAATGCGCAGCTCACTTAAAAATTCGTCAGCGGTTTCACGATCCATGCCGCCGTGTTCGACCACCACATCCAGTAATGCCTGTTCAACGTCTTTCGCCATGCGATTGGCGTCGCCGCAGACGTACAGGTGCGCGCCCTCTTCAATCCAGCGCCACACTTCCGCCCCTCTGGCGCGGATTTTATCCTGCACGTAAATCTTTTCGGCCTGATCGCGTGACCACGCCAGATCGATATGGGTCAGCAGACCGTCTTTAACGTATTTCTGCCACTCTACCTGATAGAGGAAATCTTCGGTGAAGTGCGGATTACCAAAGAACAGCCAGTTTTTACCACTGGCACCGTCGTTTTCACGCTGCTGCATGAAGGCGCGGAACGGGGCAATGCCGGTGCCCGGGCCGATCATGATCACTGGCGCATCCGGATTGGCCGGCAGGCGGAAATTATCGTTATGCTCGATGAACACGCGGATTTCGCCATCTTCTTCCAGGCGATCGGCCAGCCAGGTAGAAGCGCCGCCGCCGCGCTGACGGCCGTCAATTTCATAACGCACCGCGCCGACGGTGATATGCACTTCGGTTTCGCTCTCCGCCTGCGACGAGGCGATGGAGTAAAGCCGCGGCGTCAGCGGACGCAGCAGGCCAGTCAGCTGGCCGGCGTTCAGTTCGGTGGGCGCCTGGCGCACCATGTCGACAATCGGGAAACTCTGCGCGAAGCTTTGCAGCTTCGGCTTGTCGCCCGCCAGCGCCAGCAGCGCCTCATTGCGCGACAGGGCTGCATACTGCTCGACGATCTGCGGCGTGTTGACCGTCAGCTCAAAATGTTTCTGCAGTGCCTCGGCCAGCGGCAGGGTTTCTCCGCGCACCTCGACCTGCTCATCGCCTTTCAGCCATACCAGCTGCAGCAGCTCCTGCACCAGTTCCGCATCGTTTTCATACCATACGCCGAGCGCATCGCCTGGCTGGTAACGCAGACCGGAATCACCCAGATCGATTTCGATATGGCGCACGTCTTTATCTGAGTTGCGACCGGTAATTTTCTGGTTCAGCGCAAAGCTGGCGGTGAGCGGCGCTTCTTTGGTGTAAGGACTGCTGTCCACCTGGTTGACGCTGCCAGCCGCGCTGGCTGCCAGCTGCGCTGCCGGTTCCGCCGGCACGCGCGCTTTGAGAATATCGGTGAGCTGCAGCCGCCAGGCGCTGGCCAGCTCGCTGTATTCAACATCGGCATCCACGCGATCCAGCAGGCGTTCGCCGCCCAGTTCAGCCAGACGCTGGTCGAAGTCTTTACCGGCCTGACTGAAAAATTCATAGGAGGTATCGCCAAGACCGAACACGGCAAAGGCGGTATCACTCAGCTTCGGCGCTTTCTTCGACAGCAGGAATTTATGCAGCGCCACCGCCTCTTCCGGCGGTTCGCCCTCGCCCTGCGTTGAGGTCACGATGACCAGCAGTTTTTCCTGACCGATCTGTTTGAATTTATAGTCGCCGGCATTCACCAGGTTGACGCTCAGTTTCGCCGCCAGCAAATCGTCACGCAGCTGCTCGGCCAGCCGGCGCGCATTGCCGGTTTGGGAGGCGGAGATCAGCGTAATGCCCGGCACCTCAGCGGCGACCGGCGCAGGCGCGGCAACGGTGCCCGGTGCCTGATTAACCATGCCCCAGAAGTAGCCAGAGAGCCATGCCAGCTGCGTTGGATTGAAATCGGTGGTCGCGGCCTGTAAGCGCGCAATTTGCTCCGGGGATAGCGGAAGCATCGCTGGGGGTGCCTGAGTCGTCATCGCGTTAAAAATTCCAGTGTCAGAAATCCGTACCGGGAAGCGGCGGAAGAGTGGGTAGGTTACCGGCCTGTATATTAACGATTAAATAAGGCTTCGACATAATAAATAACCAAAATGACTAAGTGGTTTTTTGGGTCAGACTAACCAGTAAAAGTGGTAAATAAAGTTGTCGTAATTCAATCAGTTAATTTACGGCGTAAGCGGCAGATCGGCAGAAATGCCCTTTTCAGCGCTGGCGGGTGCGAAAAATCTGCTTTTCAGGTAGACTTCAGCGGTTTTTACGTCTGAGAGCCATTATGTCTACCACGCTGTTTAAAGAGTTCCAGTTTGAAGCGGCCCACCGCTTACCTCACGTGCCGGAAGGGCATAAATGCGGTCGTCTGCACGGCCATTCATTTCTGGTGCGACTGGAAATTACCGGTGAAGTGGATGCGCATACCGGTTGGGTAATGGATTTTGCCGAACTGAAGGCGGCGTTCAGGCCGATCTACGATCGCCTCGATCACCATTATCTCAACGATATTCCCGGTCTGGAGAACCCGACCAGCGAAGTGCTGGCGAAATGGATCTGGGATGAGATGAAGCCGATTCTGCCTGAGCTGAGTGCGGTGATGATCAAAGAGACCTGCACCGCTGGTTGCGTCTATCGCGGCTGACAGCCGCGGTAAAGGTCAGAAGGTCGCCATCAATGGCGACCCTGCGGTGTAATGCGTTTTACAGGGTGCGCATTGATGCGCATCGGGTACCATTGGCCAGGTCGCCATCAATGGCGACCCTGCGGTGTAATGCGTTTTACAGGGTGCGCATTGATGCGCACCAGCCACAATTGCGTTGATTTCGCCGGGTGCGCATCGGGTGAATCAGGCGATGTTCAGGTATTTGTGTGTCTGCATCGAAAGCCGCCAGTTGCGGGCAATGCAGGTTTCAATACACAGTCTGGTCGCCGCCTCGCCACGGCTGATGGGCTGCAGCGCCACAATGCGTTTTTTCTCATCCTGCAGGCCAGCCAGCAGCGCATCCAGCGCTTCCACATCCCGCTCGCGCGCCACCGGATGTTTAATCTCATCGGCACGCTGCAGCGCCTGCGGCAGCACATCGTAGCCACCCCGCATGTTCACCTTCGGCGACACCGTCACCCAGGTGGCAGCGGAACAGTGCACTTCATGCGTGCCGCTGGTTTCAATCTGACACTGAAAACCGGCCGCTTCCAGCGCTTCGGTCAGTGGACGTAAGTCAAAAATTGCCGGCTCACCGCCGGTGATTACCACATGGCGGGCGGTCCAGCCCTGACGCTGAATGCTCTCAATCAGCGTGGCCGCATCGGCGCTGCCCCAGGCATCGCTCTCCACGGTTTTGACCAGAATGTCCCCCAGCGACGTCTCCCGATCCGCCCGCGTTTCCCAGGTATGTTTGGTATCACACCAGCTACAGCCCACCGGACATCCTTGTAAGCGGATAAAGATGGCCGGCACGCCGGTGTAAAAACCTTCGCCCTGCAGCGTCTGGAACATTTCGTTAATCGGGTAGAACATTTTTTACTCACGTCAGAAATTCGAGGCGCAGATTATGGCAGATTTTGTGCGTCGCTTCACAGCTGCTTCGTGCCATAAAAAGCAAAAGCCCCGCACGAGGCGGGGCTTGATGTCAGGCGATGTGGCCGTTTAGCCACATCCGCAGGCGATTACGCCTGGCCTTTAACTTCTTTCAGACCGTTGAACGGCGCTTTGTCACCCAGTGCTTCTTCGATACGAATCAGCTGGTTGTACTTAGCAACGCGGTCAGAACGGCTCATAGAACCGGTTTTGATCTGGCCAGCAGCAGTACCGACCGCCAGGTCAGCGATGGTCGCATCTTCAGTTTCGCCAGAGCGGTGAGAGATGACCGCGGTGTAGCCAGCATCTTTCGCCATCTTGATCGCAGCCAGGGTTTCGGTCAGAGAACCGATCTGGTTGAATTTGATCAGGATAGAGTTAGCGATGCCTTTCTCGATGCCTTCTTTCAGGATTTTGGTGTTGGTCACGAACAGGTCGTCGCCCACCAGCTGAATTTTGTCGCCCAGCACTTTGGTCTGGTAAGCGAAGCCGTTCCAGTCAGACTCATCCAGACCGTCTTCGATAGAAACGATTGGGTACTGTTTGGTCAGGTCTTCCAGGAAGTGGGTGAACTCTTCAGAAGTGAAGGCTTTGTTGCCTTCACCAGCCAGCACATATTTGCCGTCTTTGTAGAATTCAGATGCTGCGCAGTCCATCGCCAGGGTGATGTCTTTGCCCAGCTCGTAGCCTGCTGCTTTAACAGCTTCGGCGATAACGGCCAGCGCTTCGGCGTTTGAACCCAGGTTTGGCGCGTAGCCACCTTCGTCACCCACCGCGGTGTTCATGCCTTTGGCTTTCAGAACTTTAGCCAGGTGATGGAACACTTCAGAACCCATACGGATGGCTTCTTTCACGGTTTTCGCGCCAACCGGCTGAATCATGAACTCCTGGATATCAACGTTGTTATCCGCGTGCTCACCACCGTTGATGATGTTCATCATTGGCAGTGGCATAGAGTATTTGCCCGGGGTGCCGTTCAGTTCTGCAATGTGTGCGTACAGTGGCAGACCTTTAGAGGCTGCTGCTGCTTTCGCTGCTGCCAGAGAAACCGCCAGAATGGCGTTTGCACCGAAGTTGGATTTGTTGTCAGTACCGTCCAGCTCGATCATGATCTTATCGATGTTCGCCTGGTCTTTGGCATCTTTGCCTTTTACCGCGTCAGCGATTGGGCCGTTAACCGCAGCAACCGCTTTGGTTACGCCTTTGCCCAGGAAACGAGACTTATCACCGTCACGCAGCTCCAGTGCTTCGCGTGAACCGGTTGATGCACCTGATGGCGCAGCAGCCAGACCAACGAAACCGCCTTCCAGATGCACTTCTGCTTCTACAGTCGGGTTGCCACGGGAGTCGATGATTTCGCGACCGATGACTTTAACGATTTTGGACATTCGATTTTCCTCAGTACAAGTTAGTCAATCCTAAGACAAACAACGCGCGAAAAGTTCGCGCGCTATTCGTTAAACTCTTACTTCGCTAAACGCTTCTGGTGCTCCTGCGCGGCTTTCACAAAGCCAGCGAACAGCGGATGACCATCACGCGGGGTCGACGTGAATTCCGGGTGGAACTGGCAGGCTACAAACCATGGATGATTCGGGATCTCGATGATCTCCACCAGTTGATCGTCGCCGGAACGGCCTGCAATGTGCAGACCCGCCGCTTCAATCTGCTTCAGCAGCAGATTGTTTACTTCGTAACGGTGGCGATGACGCTCAGTAATGACGTCAGAGCCGTACAGCTGGCGCACTTTGCTTTCCGGCGTCAGCTGGCACTGCTGGCTTCCCAGACGCATGGTGCCGCCCAGATCGCTCTGCTCGGTACGCTGTTCAACGTTACCGTTTTCATCGCGCCATTCGGTGATTAACGCAACCACCGGGTACTTACAGTCTGGCACAAATTCAGTGGAGTTGGCGCCTTCCATCCCGGCCACGTTGCGCGCGAATTCCATCAGCGCAATCTGCATGCCAAGGCAAATGCCGAGGTACGGAATGTTGTTTTCACGCGCGTATTGCGCGGTCAGCAATTTTCCTTCCACACCGCGGTAACCGAAGCCACCAGGAATCAGGATAGCATCAAGATCTTTCAGAATTTCGACGCCGCGCGTTTCCACATCCTGCGAATCGATCAGCTTGATGTTAACGGTGACGCGATTTTTCAGGCCGCCGTGCTTCAGCGCTTCAATCACGGATTTGTAGGCATCCGGCAGTTCGACATATTTGCCGACCATACCGATGGTGACTTCGCCGCCCGGATTGGCTTCTTCGTAAATCACCTGCTCCCACTCGGCCAGATTAGCTTCCGGCGCGCTCAGGTTGAAACGCTTGCAGATGTAATCATCCAGACCCTGCGATTTCAGCAGGCCCGGGATCTTGTAGATCGAATCAACGTCTTTCAGCGAGATAACCGCTTTTTCCGGCACGTTACAGAACAGGGCGATCTTCGCGCGCTCGTTAGCGGGCACCGCGCGGTCTGAACGGCAAATCAGCACGTCAGGCTGAATACCAATCGACAGCAGCTCTTTAACCGAGTGCTGTGTTGGCTTGGTTTTCACTTCACCCGCCGCCGCCATGTAAGGCACCAGCGTCAGGTGCATATACATGGTGTGTTCACGGCCAACATCGACCGCCATCTGGCGAATCGCTTCCAGGAACGGCAGGGATTCGATATCGCCCACGGTTCCGCCGATTTCCACCAGCACGACGTCATGACCTTCGCCACCTTCAATGATGCGCTCTTTGATGGCGTTGGTGATGTGTGGGATGACCTGAATGGTCGCGCCCAGATAGTCGCCGCGACGCTCTTTGCGCAGCACTTCTGAGTAGATACGGCCGGTAGTAAAGTTGTTGCGGCGCGACATTTTGGTACGGATGAAGCGCTCGTAGTGACCTAAATCCAGATCGGTCTCGGCCCCGTCATCGGTGACGAACACTTCACCGTGCTGCGTAGGGCTCATGGTACCCGGATCGACGTTGATATACGGATCGAGTTTCATGATGGTCACATTCAGACCACGTGCTTCAAGGATGGCTGCGAGGGAGGCTGCGGCAATGCCTTTGCCCAGAGAGGAAACGACCCCGCCGGTCACAAAAATATAATTCGTTGTCATGCTGAACCTGAGAGTTTAGGTTTAAAGACGGTGGAATAACCAGGACGGGAAAACAGTATACCCGAAGTCGTCCGCAGCCACAATTGATGAATCACACCATCCTCCTCGCATTACAGCCTGTAACATAGCGGAGAGTGCCGGGTGAAATGTTGACATACGTCACAAAGTTGCCGACTGGCTGAATCGAGTAAGCTCAGACGGTGATTTTATGCGCAGCGCTGGAATAATCACCAGCGCTGCGCAGAGAGGCTGAATAAGGTTATTCGCCGGCTTTGACCTGCTGCCAGGCGGCTTCCATCTGCGCCAGCGTAGCCTGTTCCATGCTCAGCCCCTGGGCCTGAATGATATTCTCTACCTGACGGAAGCGGCGCTCGAACTTGTCGTTGGCCTTTTGCAGCGCGGTTTCCGCTTTGCTGCCGAGATGGCGTGACAGATTGACGGTGGCGAACAGCAGATCGCCAATCTCCTCTTCCAGCTTGTCGCTGTCCACCACGGCCTGCTGCGCTTCATGCATTACTTCGTCGATCTCTTCATGCACTTTATCCAGCACCGGCCCGAGGCTGTCCCAGTCGAAGCCTACGCTGTGACAGCGCTTCTGGATTTTATAGGCGCGCATCAGCGCCGGCAGCGCTTTAGGGATATCGTCCAGCACCGAGTGCTGCGACTTCTCCGCACGCTCGCGCTGCTTGATCGCCTCCCAGTTTTTCAGCACTTCGGCCGTGGAATCGACCTGGACTTCACCGAAGATGTGCGGATGGCGACGCTCCAGTTTGTCACTGATGGCGTTGCAGATGTCATCGAAGTTGAAACGCTGCTGCTCCTCGGCCATGCGGGCGTAAAACACCACCTGAAACAGCAGATCGCCCAGTTCGCCGCGCAGATCGTCAAAGTCTTCGCGCTGGATGGCGTCGATAACTTCATAGGTCTCTTCCAGCGTATAAGGCGCGATAGAGGCGAAGGTCTGCTGGCGATCCCACGGGCAGCCGCGCACCGGATCGCGCAGGGTTTGCATGATGGTGAGCAGGCGGTTTAAAGCAGTCATGAAAGTCCCCGGAACAACAAGATAAAAAGCCGCCATTAATGGCGACCCTGCAGGGTAATTACGCGGTTTTGCCCGGGTGCGCATTGCTGCGCACCGGTCTCAGCAGGGCTTAATGTAAGCGGCGCGCATCGATAATATCCGGCACCTGATTAAGGCGCGCCAGCACGCGACCCAGCACCTGCTGGTTATAAATCTCGATATCCATATCGATGGTGGCGAGCTGCTTTTTGGTGTCGCTGCGGCTGGACACGCCCAGCACGTTGACCTTTTCATTGGCCAGAATGGTGGTGATGTCGCGCAGCAGCCCGCTGCGATCGTTGGCCGTCACGCGTACTACCAGCGAATAACCGCTGGAGTAACTTTCGCCCCACACCGCATCGACAATGCGTTCCGGCGCATGCGAAATCAGTTCGCTGAGCTGATCGCAGTCGGCGCGGTGAATCGAAATGCCGCGCCCCTGGGTAATAAACCCGACAATATCATCGCCCGGAATCGGCTGGCAGCAGCGCGCAATGTGGTGCAGCAGATTGCCGACACCCTCCACCACCACGCGGCCACTCTCTTTGCGCGCCGACGACGGCTGATGCGATTTCTGCGTCAGCTGACGCAGCGCCTCGCGATCTTCCTCTTCAGCGCTCGGCTTGTTGAGCTTCGCCTGCAGGAAGTTAACCATCTGGTTAAGACGGATATCCCCGCCGCCAATCATCGCCAGCAGCTCATCCTGCGAGCTGACGTTATAACGCGGCAGCAGCAGCTTCTCGGCTTCGCGCATGCTGATATCCAGCTGGCCCAGCTCGCTATCGAGAATCTGCCGGCCGGCCGCGATATTTTTGTCGCGATCCTGTTTACGGAACCAGGCATGAATCTTCGAGCGCCCGCGGCTGGTGGTGATATAGCCGAGGTTGGGGTTCAGCCAGTCGCGGCTCGGGTTCGGCTGCTTCTGGGTGATCACCTCAATCTGATCGCCCATCTGCAGCTGATAGGTAAAGGGCACGATACGGCCGCCGATTTTGGCACCGATGCAGCGATGACCAATATCACTGTGAATGTGGTAGGCAAAGTCGAGCGGCGTGGAACCGGCCGGCAAATCGACCACGTCGCCCTTCGGCGTAAACACGTAAACGCGGTCATCAAATACCTGGCTGCGCACCTCTTCCAGCATCTCGCCGGAATCCGCCATCTCTTCCTGCCAGGTAATCAGTTTACGCAGCCAGGCGATGCGCTCTTCGTGCCCTGCGGCACCGCGCGCGTTGCTGGCCGTCGGCCCTTCTTTGTACTTCCAGTGTGCCGCGACGCCCAGTTCAGCGTCCTCATGCATCTGGCGGGTACGGATCTGAATCTCGACCGTTTTGCCCTGCGGGCCCAGCACCACGGTATGAATCGACTGATAGCCGTTTGGCTTGGGATTGGCGACGTAATCGTCGAACTCGCTAGGCAGATGACGATACAGCGTGTGGACGGTGCCGAGCGCGCCGTAGCAGTCCTGCAGGCGTTCAGCGACGATGCGCACTGCGCGCACGTCGAACAGCTCATCAAACGCCAGCGACTTCTTCTGCATTTTGCGCCAGATGCTGTAGATATGCTTGGGACGGCCGTAAACTTCCGCACGCACGCCCTCTTTTTGCATCTCTTTACGCAGGTTATCGACGAAGTTATCAATGTATTGTTCACGATCGATGCGGCGTTCGTGCAGCAGTTTGGCGATGCGTTTGTATTCGTCAGGATGGAGATAGCGGAAGCAATAATCTTCCAGCTCCCATTTGAGCTGGCCGATCCCGAGACGGTTGGCCAGCGGCGCATAAATGTTGGTGCTCTCTTTCGCCGCCAGCACGCGCTCATCTTCTGGCGCATCTTTCATCTCGCGCAGATGGGCAATACGTTCTGCCAGCTTGATGACCACGCAGCGGAAATCTTCCACCATCGCCAGCAGCATGCGGCGCACGTTATCCACCTGCTCTGAGGCCATCGAGTCGTTGTGAATGGCTTTCAGCTGGCGGATGGCATCCATATCGCGCACGCCGTGCACCAGCGAGACGATGCTTTTGCCAAAGGCCTTCTCCAGATCCTCTTCGCTCACCACGCCCGCATTGGCCAGCGGGAACAGCAGCGCGGCGCGCAGACTGTCGATGTCCATACTGAGCATGGTGAGAATTTCCACCATCTCAATACCGCGCCACAGCAGCAGAGCCTGATCTGGATGGTCGTGCGTTTCGGCTTCACAGTAGCGCCATGTTTCCGCCAGTCGTTCGCAGGATTGCGGATTACTGATACTCAAGCTGGCGATCCACTGGTCAAGGGCAAATTCCCCGGCCGTATTTAAATGCGCACTTCTAACCGCAACCATATCCTCTCCTGCCACAGCGACTTAAACATCGCTTATGTTTTGCTAAACAGCACCATGGATTCGAGATGGCTGGTATGAGGGAACATATCCAGCATCGCGACCCTTTCCAGATGGTAGCCCGCCGACAGTAATGTCTGACTGTCGCGGGCAAGTGTTGTCGGGTTACAGGAAACATAGACCACGCGTTGCGGCGCAAGTTTAACGATATGCGACATCACGCCCGCGGCCCCGGCACGCGCCGGATCCAGTAACACCTTATTAAATCCCTGCGCCGCCCAGGGCTGGCGCGAGACATCTTCCTCTAAATTGTGCTGGAAGAAGCAGACATTTCTGAGATTGTTAAGCTGAGCATTATACTCTGCCTGGCGCACTAATGCTGCAACGCCCTCCACACCCACCGCATTTTGTACGAACTTTCCTAGCGGCAATGTGAAGTTGCCCATGCCGCAGAACAGATCGAGCACCCGATCGTCCGGCTGCAGATCCAGCCAGGCAATCGCCTGTGCCACCATCTGCTGATTCACGCCATCGTTGACCTGAATGAAATCCTGCGGGCTAAAGGTTAGCTGCAAATCAAACGAGCGGTAGTAAGGCTGCTCCGCGCCGAGCGCCTGCAGCGCGTCACTGCCGTCCGCCAGCCAGATCATCAGCCGGTGCTCATGCGAAAAACGTTCCAGTTTTGTCCGGTCCGCAGCGGAGAGCGCATCAAGATGGCGCAGCACCATTAGCGGACCGTTATCCGCCAGCACCAGTTCCACATGCCCCAACCGTTTCGCTGCGTGCAGGCTGCTGAGACAGTGGTGCAGCGGCTGCAGCAGCGCCTCAAGCTCGGGCACCAAAACGGGGCATTGCGTCACATCAATCAGATCGTTACTGGCCGCCTGACGGAAGCCCATCTGCAGGCGCTGCTGCTTCGGCAGCCACTGCAAACCGAGACGCGCGCGCCGGCGATAGCCCCAGGGCGCAGCGCTGATGATCTCATCCACCTGCACCGGCAGCGCCGCTTCCTGACTCAGCATGCGGCCCAGCGCCCGCGCTTTGCTCTCCTGCTGCAGCGCCACGGACACGTGCTGCTGCTGGCAGCCGCCGCACACGCCGAAATGGATGCAGCGCGGTTGCTGGCGCTGCGGGCTCGGTTGTGTAATCTTTTTGGCTTTGCCGCGCGCAAACTGACGCTTATCTTCGGTCAGGATCACCTCGGCCTGTTCGCCGGGCAGCGCGCCGCTGACAAACAGCGTTTTACCGTTATGGCGCGCCACGCCCTGACCGTAGGGATCGAGCTCGTCAATGGTGACGCTGAGACGTTGCTTCGTCGTCACGCGCTGTTTTGCGGAGTAAAATTGCGCCATAGTATTGTGAATTCTCAGTTTTCATTAGGTGTGCAGCCGTACGCGGTTTTTGCACAGGGATAAAATGCCAGGAGTCGCCAGGCCACAATTATGACCAAATACAGCCTGCGGGCGCGAATGATGATTCTGATACTGGCGCCGACGCTGATGATTGGCCTGCTGCTCAGTACCTTCTTCGTGGTGCACCGCTACAACGAACTGCAGCACCAGGTGCGCGATGCCGGCGCTAACATTATCGAACCGCTGGCGGTGTCGAGCGAGTACGGCATGACGTGGCATAATCGTGATGCGATTCGCGAGCTGGTCAGCCTGCTGCATCGCCGTCATTCCGATATTGTCCGTGCCATTACGGTTTTCGACAACAACAATCACATCTACGTCAGCTCCAATAACAACCAGAACCTCGCGCTGCTGCAAAAAGCCGATATTTCCACGCTGGCGGATGGCGTGTCGGTGGAGCGACACGGCAACCTGATGGTGCTGCGCACGCCGATTATCTCTGAACGCTATTCGGTGGACGAACTGCCGGGTGAAGACGCCAAGCCGGCAGGCAATCCGCTGGGTTATGTGGCGATTGAGCTGGATCTGCAGTCGGTGCGGCTGGAACAGTACAAAGAGGTGTTTGTCGCCACTCTGCTGCTGCTGTTTTGCCTGTGTATCGCCATGTTGTTTGCCTATCGACTGATGCGCGACGTCACCGGCCCGATTCGCAACATGGTTACCACCGTGGACCGCATCCGGCGCGGCCAGCTCGACAGCCGCGTGGATGGCTATATGCTGGGCGAGCTGAGCATCCTGAAAAACGGCATCAACGCCATGGCGATGTCACTCACCGCCTACCATGAAGAGATGCAGCAGAACATCGACCAGGCAACCTACGATCTGCGCGAAACGCTGGAGCAGCTGGAGATTCAGAACGTCGAGCTGGACCTGGCGAAAAAGCGCGCCCAGGAAGCGGCACGCATCAAGTCGGAGTTTCTCGCCAATATGTCGCACGAGCTGCGCACGCCGCTCAATGGCGTGATTGGCTTTACCCGCCAGATGCTGAAAACCGGGCTGAGCACCAACCAGCGTGATTACATGAGCACCATTGAGCGCTCGGCCAATAACCTGCTGAGCATCATTAACGACGTGCTCGATTTCTCCAAACTGGAAGCTGGTAAGCTGGTGCTGGAGTCGATCCCGTTCCCGCTGCGCGCCACGCTGGATGAAACGCTGGTGCTGCTGGCGCCGTCCGCGCATGAGAAAGGCCTCGAGATCACCGTGTGCCTGGAGAAACAGGTGCCGGATAATGTGATTGGCGATCCGCTGCGTCTGCAGCAAATTCTGATCAACCTGATTGGCAACGCCATCAAATTCACCGAGCGCGGCCACATTGATCTGCGCGTCGAGCTGCGTCATCTCAGCATCACACGGGCGGAACTGGAGATTCAGGTGCACGATACCGGCATCGGTATCTCTGAGCAGCAGCAGTCGCAGCTGTTCCAGGCATTTCGTCAGGCGGACGCCAGTATTTCGCGCCGTCACGGCGGTACCGGTCTTGGCCTGGTGATTACGCAGAAACTGGTACACGAAATGGGCGGTGAGATCGCCTTCCACAGCCGGCAGAATCAGGGCTCCACCTTCTGGGTACAAGTACATCTGGATCTCAATCCTAACGCACCGGCGATTCCACGCATGCTGGACGATCTGCACGCCACGCCGCTGGCTTATATCGAACCCCATCCGGCGGTGGCGAAAGCGGTTCAGGAGATGCTGAGCATTACGCCTCTGCAGGTGCAGCACTTTGCCAGCCTTGACGATCTGCCCGACGCCCACTTCCCGCTGCTGCTGATGGGGCTGCCGGTCAGCGATCCGCATCCGGCTACGCTGTCCGATGCGCTGATTGCCCGCCTGCGCGCACACGCCGACTCCGTGCTGCTGGCGCTGCCAAGCGAAATGATGCTGTTCGCTGACGATTTGCGCGCGCGCGGTATTGCCGGCTGCATTGCCAAACCGGTGTCGCTGACGCGATTGCTGCCGATGCTGCTCGATCTCAACATGCGTCATAGCGACGCCGCCCCGCGCGGCGTAAGACAGCCGCTGACGGTGATGGCGGTGGATGATAATCCGGCCAACCTGAAGCTGATCGGCGCATTGCTGGAGGAGCAGGTCCAGAACATCATTCTGTGCGACAACGCCAGTCAGGCGATTCATCAGGCGCGGCAGCAGCGGCTGGACGTGATTCTGATGGATATTCAAATGCCGGACATCGACGGCATTCGCGCCAGCGAGATCATCCGCAGCCTGCCACAGCACGCCAGCACGCCGATTGTCGCGGTCACGGCGCATGCGCTGGATGGCGAACGCGAGCAGCTGATCGCCGCCGGCATGAATGATTATCTCGCCAAGCCGATTGATGAGGACAAGCTGAAGCAGCTGCTGCAGCGCTATGCGCCGGGCAGCGTGGCGAGCGCGGTGCGACAACCGGCGATCGCGCCCTCACTCGACTGGGCGCTTGCGCTGCGCCAGGCGGCGAATAAAGCCGAGCTGGCGCGCGATCTGCTGCAGATGCTGCTGGATTTTCTGCCGGAAGTGGAGCAGCACGTGGCGCAGTGTATGGCGCAGAATGACGTCGATGGGCTGCGCGAGATTATTCATAAGCTGCACGGCAGCGCCAGCTACAGCGGCGTGCCGCGGCTGAAACAGCTGTGTCAGCAGCTGGAGAAGAGTCTGCATCAGGAGAGCGATATCGCAGCGCTGGAACCAGAGCTGCTGGAGCTGAGCGACGAGATGGCGAATGTGGCGCGCGAAGCGCGTCAGGTGCTGGGCGTGGTGTAGTGAGGGTTGTGGGGTGTGCGCTGGGCCCTCACCCCAGCCCTCTCCCGCACGCGGGAGAGGGGGCTGATGGTGCAAGGATTTGGATTTCGCGCTGTTCCTCTGGATCGCGCCGGACGGTTCCCTCTCCCGCCGGGAGAGGGTTAGGGTGAGGGGAAAACCGCACCGCCTCCCCCTACAACCCCTGCCCCACCTTGATCGTGGCAGCGACGTTCCTTGCCGTCAGGCGGACATTCTGCGCGGCATTGGCCAGCGCCTCTTCCAGCGAACAGATACCCGACAGCACGCTGTACACCGCGTCGATACCGTGCTGATGCACCACACCGACATCCGCCGTCAGGCTGCCGGCAATACCAATCACCGGCTTATTAAACTGCTTCGCCACCTGCGCCACGCCAACCGGCACTTTGCCGTTGACTGACTGACTGTCGATGCGCCCTTCACCGGTAATCACCAGATCGGCATCCTGCACCTGCTGCGCCAGTCCCAGCGCTTCGGTGACAATCTCAATGCCGCGCCGCAGTTCCGCGTGGCAAAACGCATGCAGCGCTGCGCCCATGCCGCCGGCTGCACCACCGCCGGCGATGTGCAGCACATCAATATCCAGATCGCGCTGAATAATCGCGGCGTAATGGCCGAGCGCGGCATCCAGCTGCTGCACCAGCTGCGGCGTGGCCCCTTTCTGCGGGCCAAAAATCGCTGACGCACCCTCTTCGCCAATCAGCGGATTGGTCACGTCGCACGCCACTTCAATGCGGCACTGCAGCAGGCGCGGATCCAGATCGGCGATCTCAATCTTCGCCAGCTGCGGCAGTGCCCCGCCGCCGTAGCCAATCCCGCTGCCGTCGCTGTCCAGCAGCCGGGCACCGAGCGCCTGCACCATGCCGGCGCCGCCGTCGTTGGTGGCGCTGCCGCCGATGCCGATGATGATGTGATCGACGCCGCGATCCAGCGCATTTTTGATCAGTTCACCGGTACCGTAAGAGGTGGTGATCAGCGGATCGCGCTGTGCCGCAGGCACCAGCTCCAGCCCGCTGGCCGCCGCCATCTCAATAAAGGCGGTACGCGCATCACCGGATAATCCGTAAAACGCGTCGACCGGCTCGCCGAGCGGCCCGGTCACCGTCAGTCTGACGATGTTGCCCTGGGTTGCCGCCACCATTGCTTCAACCGTGCCTTCTCCGCCGTCGGCGACCGGTATTTTGACATAGTCAGCGGCGGGGAAAATTTCGCGAAATCCCGCTTCTATCGCGGTAGCCACTTCCAGGGCGGACAAACTCTCTTTGTATGAATCCGGTGCGATGACAATTTTCATAGGCAATCCGAGCGCGGTAGGTGACGGAAATCCGTCTGGCTAAGGCAGTACAGCGTCCGGCATCCGCAGACACCGGACGCGGGCACTACCGGGTGATCTCAACTTTGGCTAATTTTTCATAATAGCAAGCCAGCGCGCTATGATCGGACGTACCCTGCCCGTCGACTTTTAGCGCCTGCATCATCTCCATCACCGCTGCGGTCAGCGGCAGATGTGCGCCAATGCCGTGTGAGGTATCAAGCGCATTAGCTAAATCCTTGATATGCAAATCGATACGGAAGCCAGGCTTAAAGTTGCGATCCAGCACCATGGGCGCTTTGGCATCCAGCACGGTGCTGCCCGCCAGACCGCCGCGAATCGCCTGGTAAACCAGTTCCGGATTGACGCCGGCTTTGGTGGCCAGCGACAGCGCCTCTGACATCGCGGCAATGTTGAGCGCCACAATCACCTGGTTGGCCAGTTTAGTGACGTTGCCCGCGCCGATATCACCGGTGTGCACCACCGAACCGGCCATCGCCTTAAGAACATCGTAGCACTGATCAAACAGCGCTTTATCGCCGCCGACCATCACCGACAGCGTGCCTTCAATTGCTTTTGGCTCACCGCCGCTCACCGGCGCATCCAGCATCCGGATGCCTTTTTCTGCCAGCGCATCATGCACTTCGCGGCTGGCCAGCGGCGCGATGGAGCTCATGTCGATCACCACCAGTCCCGGCTTCGCCCCTTCGATGATGCCGTTCTCGCCCAGACACACCTCTTTCACCTGCGGTGAGTTCGGCACCATGGTGATCACCACGTCTACCTGCGCGGCCAGCTCTTTGGGCGTTTTCGCCACGGTGGCACCCAGCTCCACCAGTTCGGCTTCGTTGCTGGCGTTGTGGTCGCGCACCACCAGGGTGTAACCGGCTTTCACCAGGTTTTTACTCATCGGTTTGCCCATGATGCCGAGGCCGATAAATCCAATTTTCATTGCCTTTCCCCTTCGTCAGTTACTGCTTAAATTTGTCGCACAGCGCCTGCGTGGCGTGGCGGAAAACACCCAAATCGCTGCCAACGGCAACAAAGCTGGCACCCCATTCGAGATAACGGCGTGCGTCAGCCTCCACCGGCGCCAGAATCCCGCTCGGCTTACCGGCGGCTTTGGCGCGCTCAAGGATGTAACGGATCACTTTCAGCACTTCCGGATGCGCCGGCTGGCCGAGATAGCCCAGCGCCGCTGACAGATCGCCCGGGCCGACAAAGATGCCGTCTACACCGTCAACCGCCGCAATGGCGTCAATGTTGTCCACCGCCTGCTGGGTTTCGATTTGCACCAGCACGGTGATGTTGTCATTGATGGTGGCGTTGTAGTCCGCCAGCGTGCCGTACATGTTGCTACGATGCGAAACTGACACGCCGCGTATACCGGCTGGCGGATAGCGGGTCGATGCCACCGCGCGCGCCGCCTCTTCTGCGGTTTCCACAAACGGAATCAGGAAGTTATAGAAGCCAATATCCAGCAGACGCTTGATGATGATCGGCTCATTGCACGGCGGTCGCACCACCGGCGCGCTCGGGCTGCCTTTCAGCGCCATCAGCTGCGGAATAAAGGTGGTGATGTCGTTCGGCGCGTGTTCGCCGTCCAGCACCAGCCAGTCAAAGCCCGCCAGCCCCAGCACTTCCGTGGTGAGAGGATTGGCAAGGGCGCACCAGCTGCCAATCAGGGTTTCCCCTGCCAGCAAACGACGACGAAAAGGGTTGGGCCAGGCATTGCTCATGATCTCTACTCCTGTTATTTAGCACCGCCGCCCGCGGGCGCGCGGAATAAAATCAGCGCACCAGGCACGGACGCTTGTTATCAAATGTCCAGTTCGGCACGAGGAACTGCATCGCCTGCGCATCGTCGCGCGCGCCCAGTCCATGCTGCTGATACAGCGCATGGGCCTGCATCACCTGATCCATGTCCAGTTCGACGCCAAGGCCCGGCTTCTGCGGCACCTGCACCATGCCACCCTTGATCTGCAACGGCTCTTTGGTCAGGCGCTGGTTCCCCTCCTGCCAGATCCAGTGGGTGTCGATGGCGGTAATGGCGCCCGGTGCGGCGGCGGCCACATGGGTGAACATCGCCAGCGAAACATCGAAATGGTTGTTGGAGTGCGAACCCCAGGTCAGGCCGAAGTCGTGACACATCTGCGCCACGCGCACCGAGCCCTGCATGGTCCAGAAATGCGGATCGGCCAGTGGAATATCGACCGACTGCAGCGACAGCGTGTGGCCCATCTGGCGCCAGTCGGTGGCGATCATATTGGTGGCGGTAGGCAGACCGGTGGCGCGCCGGAACTCGGCCATCACTTCACGTCCGGAGTAACCCTGTTCAGCGCCGCACGGATCTTCTGCATAAGCCAGCACGCCTTTCAGCTGTTTACCGAGCAGGATGGCCTCATTCAGCGACCAGGCCCCGTTGGGATCGAGCGTCACGCGCGCCTGCGGGAAACGCTTCGCCAGTGCGGTTACTGCTTCGGCCTCTTCACCGCCGCGCAGTACGCCGCCTTTCAGTTTGAAATCGTTAAAGCCATATTTTTCGTAGGCGGCTTCTGCCAGGCGCACCACCGCGTCCGGCGTCAGCGCTTCCTCATGCCGCAGGCGATACCAGTCGCACGGATCATCGGTCTGGCTCTGATACGGCAGTGACGTTTTGCGGCGATCGCCGACGTAAAACAGGTAGCCGAGCATCTCGACGCGGTCACGCTGCTGTCCTTCGCCCAGCAGCGACGCCACGTTGACGCCAAGATGCTGGCCGAGCAGATCCAGCAGCGCCGCTTCGATGCCGGTCACCACGTGAATGGTGGTGCGCAGGTCAAAGGTCTGATTGCCGCGCCCGCTGGCATCGCGATCGGCAAAGGTAGTGCGCACCAGGGTAAGGATATTTTTGTACTCGCCGACGGTTTTTCCGGTCACCAGCGCCGCCGCGTCTTCCAGCGTCTGACGGATTTTCTCGCCGCCGGGGATCTCGCCCACGCCCGTGTGGCCGGCGTTATCTTTCACAATCACGATATTGCGGGTAAAAAACGGCGCGTGGGCACCGCTCAGATTCAGCAGCATGCTGTCGTAACCGGCCACCGGAATGACCTGCATTGAAGTAATTTTCGGGGTGTGACTCATTTCCTGCTCCTTATGCATGGCGGCGTCCAAAAGCCGGACGCTTGCGGTCGAACGACCATCCGGGAACCAGATATTGCATTGCCGTGGCGTCATTACGTGCGCCTGCCGGCAGCGATTGATACAGGGCGTTAGCCTGGCGCAGGCGATCCCAGTCCAGCTCAACGCCGAGGCCGGGCTTGTCCGGCACGGCAATTTTGCCGTTGCGGATCTGCAGCGGCTCTTTAGTCAGACGCTGGTCGCCCTCCTGCCAAATCCAGTGGGTATCGATGGCGGTCGGTTTACCCGGTGCCGCTGCGCCGACGTGGGTAAACATCGCCAGCGAAATGTCGAAGTGATTATTGGAGTGGCAGCCCCAGGTCAGCCCCCACTCATCACACAGCTGCGCCACGCGTACCGCGCCGCTCAGCGTCCAGAAGTGCGGGTCGGCCAGCGGAATATCGACCGCGTTGAGCATCACCGCGTGGTTCATCTCCCGCCAGTTGGTGGCGATCATATTGGTGGCGACCGGCAGACCGGTGGCGCGGCGAAACTCGGCCATGACTTCGCGCCCGGAATATCCCTGCTCGGCACCGCACGGATCTTCGGCATAGGTCAGCACCTCGTGCAGGCCTTTGCACAGCGCGATGGCTTCATCCAGATGCCAGGCACCGTTGGGATCGACGGTGATGCGCGCGTCCGGGAAACGCTGCTTCAGTGCCACCGCCGAGGCAATCTCCTGCTCGCCCGGCAGCACGCCGCCTTTCAGTTTGAAATCTTTGAAGCCGTACCTGTCCTGCGCCGCTTCGGCTAAGCGCACCACCGCGTCTGGCGTCAGCGCCTCCTGATGGCGCAGGTGATACCAGTCGTGACCGGCCGCGTCGCCGCTCTGATACGGCAAATCAGTTTTACGCCGATCGCCAATGTAAAACAGGTAGCCCAGCACCGTGACCTCATCGCGCTGCTGACCCGGCCCCAGCAGTTCGGCCACTGGCACGCCGAGGCACTGGCCGAGCAGGTCGAGCAGCGCCGCTTCCAGCGCCGCCACCGCATTGACCCGCAGCTCAAACGTCCAGGCGCCGTTGCCGAAGGTATCGAAATCCGCCGACTGGTTACCTTTGTGCACCTGCTGCACCAGCCGGTTCATGCGCGCCACCTGCTGCCCTTTCACCTGCGGTATTGCCGCGACCAGCGTCTCATAGATGGTTTCACCGCCCGGCGCTTCGCCGACGCCGGTGTGGCCGGCGCTGTCGGTCAGCACCACGATATTGCGGGTGAAGCAGGCGCTGTGCGCGCCGCCGATGTTGAGCAGCATGCTGTCGTAACCCGCCACCGGAACCACCTGCATGTCGGTAATCACCGGGGAACTTTGCGTATTCATATTCGGTTCCTTATGACCGGGGTTTGAGTTCGACACGTTTGATATCGCCGGTTATCACCAGGAAGCTGAACGCCGCCACAAACGCATGGATGCCGACATAAATCAGCGCCCCTTCAAACGAACCGCTGGTGGCGATGATGTAACCAATGGCAATCGGCGTGACGATGCCAGAGAAGTTACCGAACATATTGAACAGACCGCCGCTCAGGCCGCTGATCTCTTTGGGTGCGGTATCGGCCATCACCGCCCAGCCCAGCGCGCCAATGCCTTTACCAAAGAACGCCAGCGCCATAAACAGCACCACCACCCATTCGGTTTCGGTGTAGTTACACATCACCATGCTGATGGAGAGCAGCATACCGATGACAATCGGGGTTTTACGCGCGATGTTCAGCGAGCCGGTTTTACGCATCAGATAATCTGAAATCACGCCGCCCAGCACGCCGCCGAGGAAGCCGCAGATGGCGGGAATCGAGGCGATCATGCCGGCTTTAAGAATCGACATGCCGCGCGCCTGCACCAGATACACCGGGAACCAGGTAATAAAGAAGTAGGTCAGGGCATTAACGCAGTACTGACCGAGATAGATCCCCCACATCATGCGGGTGGAGAGCAGTTGCTTAATTTGGAACCATTTCTCATCCCAGCTCACTTTACGCTCGGCTTTCTTCGCATCCATGTTGATCAGCGCACCGCCCTGCTCCATGTACTCCAGCTCGGCTTTGTTCACGCCAGGGTGATCGTTCGGGTCATGAATCACTTTCAGCCAGATAAAGCTGAGAATGATGCCCAGCCCGCCCATGAACCAGAACACGTGCGCCCAGCCCACCTCGGCCACCAGCCAGCCCATGATTGGTGCGAAAATCACCGTGGCGAAGTACTGGGCGGAGTTAAAGATGGCGACGGCGGTACCGCGCTCCTGCGCCGGGAACCAGGCAGCAACAATACGGCTGTTACCCGGGAAAGATGGCGCTTCCGCCAGTCCCACCATGAAGCGCAGCAGGAACAGCGACACCACAATGCCGAAGCCGCTAAAGATGTCGACGAAGCCCTGCAACAGGGTAAACAGCGACCACAGGAAGATGCTCCAGAAATAGACGCGTTTGGAGCCGAAGCGGTCCAGCAGCCAGCCGCCAGGAATCTGACCGATAACGTACGCCCACGAGAAGGCGGAGAAGATGTAGCCGAGGCCGACGGAATCGAGACCGATCTCCTTCGACATCGCCGAACCGGCAATCGAAATGGTGGCCCGGTCACCGTAGTTGAACGAGGTGACGATAAATAACATCACCACAATCCAGTAACGGGCGTTGGTGCGCTTCTGCACCGCTGCCGCTGTCTGGCTGTAACTATTCATGATGCACTCCTGAAATATAGCGAACGCTACATTCACTCTGACTGCATACACATCGCGTTGGGTATCAGAATGATGTTGGGTTAAACACGGCGATTGTTGTTATGGCAAAACGATGATGCGTCGTGACGAATAACCAAACGTTGAAGAACGGCAATCAGTATAGGAACAGCATCGCCGCGAAACACTGGAGGAACGCCCGAGGATAATCCCCAATCCGGCACAATTTTGTGGCATTTGCCCATAACGCTGCGGCGTGGCTCACGGAACCCGCCATCCAGCCGCCAGATTGCTGTAAAAGTGAACAGCAAGCGTACGCTTTGTGAGGCTCTTCACTTGCGTTTGGTAAAACGAACCAAACTGCGCGCCGATCGCGGCACAAAGCCAGTCAGTTGCACAATGCGTGGGCCAATACCCCTGCTTATACTGAGGCTGGCAAATAACGATGATGTGACGGACGTGATTTCAACCGCACCGCTATGACCGGTGCGACGAACCGGAAGGTGAGCAATGAACCGACCTCTGACAGACAAACCGCGCTACATTAAAGTGCACGACGCCGATAACGTGGCGATAGTGGTCAACGATCAGGGATTGCCCGCAGGCAGCCGCTTTGATGACGGTCTGCAACTGACTGAGCATGTGCCGCAGGGGCACAAAGTGGCGCTGAGCGATATCGCCCTGCATGGCGACATCGTGCGTTACGGTGAAGTGATTGGCACAGCGCTGCGCCCGATTGCGCGCGGCAGCTGGATTGAGGAGTCACTGGTGGCGCTGCCCGCCGCCCCACCTCTGGCCAGCCTGCCGCTGGCAACCAACGTGCCGCCGCCCCTGCCGCCGCTGGAAGGATACACCTTTGAAGGCTATCGCAACGCCGACGGCAGCGTCGGCACGCGCAATCTGCTCGGCATCACCACCAGCGTGCACTGCGTGGCGGGCGTGGTGGATTACGTGGTGCAGCTGATTGAGCGCGATCTGCTGCCGCGCTACAGCAACGTCGACGGCGTGGTGGCGCTCAACCATTTATATGGCTGCGGCGTGGCGATCAACGCACCGGCGGCGGTGGTGCCCATTCGCACCATTCACAACCTTGCACTGAATCCTAATTTTGGCGGCGAAGTGATGGTGGTGAGCCTCGGCTGCGAGAAATTACAGCCGGAGCGCCTGCTCACCGGTACACCGGACGTACAGGCCATTTCGCTGGATGAGCGCGATATCGTGCGCCTGCAGGATGAGCGTCACGTGGGCTTTGGCGCGATGGTCGATGAAATTCTGCAGGTGGCCGAGCGCCATCTGAAAAAACTCAATCAGCGTCAGCGCGAAACCTGTCCGGCGTCGGCGCTGGTAGTGGGTACCCAGTGCGGCGGCAGCGACGCGTTTTCCGGCGTGACGGCCAATCCGGCGGTTGGCTTTGCCTCGGATCTGCTGGTGCGTTGTGGTGCGACGGTGATGTTCTCGGAAGTGACCGAGGTGCGCGATGCGATCCATCTGCTGACGCCGCGTGTGGTAAACGAAGCGGTGGGCAAACGGCTGCTGGAGGAGATGGCGTGGTACGACGATTATCTGAGCCAGGGGCAAACCGACCGCAGCGCGAATCCGTCGCCGGGCAATAAAAAAGGCGGCCTGGCCAATGTGGTAGAAAAAGCGCTGGGCTCAATTGCCAAATCCGGCCGCAGCCCGATTGTCGAAGTGCTGTCACCCGGACAGCGCCCGACGCAGCGCGGGCTGATTTACGCCGCCACGCCGGCCAGCGATTTTGTCTGTGGCACCCAGCAGATGGCTTCCGGCATTACGCTGCAGGTGTTCACCACCGGGCGCGGCACGCCTTACGGCCTGGCGGCAATTCCGGTGATCAAAATGGCGACGCGCAGCGCGCTGGCGAACCGCTGGCACGATTTAATGGATATCAATGCCGGCACCATCGCGACGGGTGAAGAGAGTATTGAACAGGTCGGCTGGCGGCTGTTTGAGCTGATTCTGGATATCGCCAGCGGACGTAAACAGACGTGGTCAGATCGCTGGGGAATCCGTAATCAGCTGGCGGTATTCAATCCGGCACCGGTGACGTGATATGCAAAATTAACTTTCGGCGCGATCGGTTCCCTCTCCCGCCTGCGGGAGAGGGTTAGGGTGAGGGCCTGATTTACACCAGCTTACCCCAGCTCTCTACCCACGGCGTGGTCACTGACTCGGGCTCCGGATTTTCCGTCGCATCCACCAGCAGCACCTCGCCAATACGCTGCGCCTGCTGCTCCTGCAGCGTGGCATCAAAAGTCTTACCGGCCCCACAGAAGTGGTCGTAACTGCTGTCGCCTAAAGCGATTACGCCATAGCGCAGCTCAGGCTGATAGCCCAGCTCATCGCGCACCTGCACATACAGCCGCGCGATATTGTCCGGAAAATCGCCCTGCCCGGTGGTCGAGGTAATAATTAACGCGACCTCTTTGCTGTAAGCCTGCCAGTCGGCGAGTGACGGATCTTCAAACACCTTCACCTCATGCCCCTGCGCTTCCAGCACCGGCTGCGCCTCTTCGGCAACCAGCAGCGCGTTGCCATACACCGTACCTGTAAAAATGCCAATCTTTGCCATCTTGCAGCTCCTTTATTCTGTCGGCTTATCCTGGACTGCCTCAGCGGCAAACTCAACCCTCGGCACATCAGGCAACTGCTGCTGCCAGCCAAACGGGTGCAGCATCTGCTGCCAGACGCGATCCAGCCCGGCGCGAATCACCAGCGGTTCGCCGGTCACCGGATGCGTTAGCGTCAGCGCACTGGCGTGCAGCATCAGTCGATCCATGCCAAAGTGGGCTGCGGCACCGCGGTTCTGCCGCAGATCGCCGTGCGAGCTGTCACCGATGATCGGATGACGCAGGTGCGCCATATGGCGTCGCAGCTGATGTTTGCGCCCGGTGTGCGGCGACAGCTCAACCAGCGTATAACGTGCGCTGGGGTACTTGCCGATGGCCACCGGCAGTTCTGCCTGCGCCAGCGCGCGATAATCGGTGACTGCCGGCTGCGGCGCGCGCGGTTCCGTGACAAACTTGTCGGCAATTTTATCCAGCTCTTCTACCAGCGGATAATCCAGCGTTGCGCTACCGTCCAGCCAGCCGCGCACCACTGCGTGATAGGTTTTCTGAATCTGATGCTGCTCAAACTGCTGCGCCAGCAGCCGCCCGATTTCGCTGGAGAGCCCCATCAGCAGCACGCCAGACGTGGGCCGATCGAGGCGATGCGCGGTAAATACGTGCTGACCAATCTGATCGCGCACCGTCTGCATCACCACCACTTTCTCTTTGCGATCGAGCCAGCTGCGGTGCACCAGCCAGCCCGCCGGTTTATTCACCGCAACCAGCCATGCATCCTGATAAATGATCTCCAGCATCAGGCGTCCGGCGGCGCAAACAGCGCATCAAGCTGGCTGAGCGTCAGCAGCAGCGCTGCATGGCCCGGCGTGGTGGGCGGCAGGGCCATCTCATAATAAGGCGTAACGGCGAAGTTTTGCGGCAGCGCGGCGCCGGCGTCAAGCAGCGCCTGCATGCGCGGCAGCAGGACCCACTGCAGCCATTCGAGCGGCTGCAGGGTATCGAGACAGAAAGGTTGCGTGCTATTAAAGGCCGCCGCCGCCGGGGCGTGCGTCTGCCAGTGGCCGTGTTCGCGCATCACCGCTTCGACCTGCTGCAGCCGCTGAATAATCAGGTGCGTCGACATACGCTACCTCCGCGTCAAAAAGGGGCGGCAAGCATATCATTAGTGGGTGCGCGCGCAAAAACGGCATAAAAAAAGGGAGCACTGTGATTACAGTGCTCCCGGTTCGTTTGCAGCATTCCCGCCACCGCTGTGCTCCCTGCTCATCCATGACAACTGTTCCTGCGCTTTCCGTCGCCTGTCATCGTGACATTGGTCCTTAGCATCCTGGCCCGCCACATCCCGCGTGGCTCTCATTCTCCATCCTGGAGGTGTCCTTTACTCACTCCGGAGTGTCCTGCTTCATCCTGAAGCCTTCCCTGTGACGTAAACTCCGTTACGTTCCTGCCGCCTGGCTGACATTCTCCTGAACGTCTCTCAATCCGTGGCTTCCTGCCAGTGGTGACTATTCTGGCAGAAACCATCGCAATAACAAGTCAGTAAGCGCCGTTAAACGATTAAGCCATGTCTGTATTTTCGGATTGATGCCATAACTGCATGATTCACAATATTTTTACATTGCGGACTTCCGGAAGTCTGCGCAATGTTCTGGCGATCTCGCACAACAGTTGTGAGAGATCTCTTACAAGAGCTGCGAGAAAAGTCTGCAACTCACGAACTAACCGGTTGTAAAGCATTAAGAAATGTCTGAATATCCACCGCCAGTTTCTGCCGCTTCTTCGTACCCGGCTGCTCCAGGATCACTTCGCCGGTCAGATTACACACCGCGATAACATCCTGCTCCGAATCTGTCGTGGCGATAAACAGCGTCGGGCTCTGTTTCAGACGGCGCTTCATCACCAGATGACCAATCAGGTTCTCCTGCAGGCGGGTAAAATCGTCCTCGCTCCACACCTGCAGCAGCGTCAGCGACTGCTGTGCAAACTGCGCGTGCATGTCGCCGGCAAATTGTGTGGTATAGAACGTGGTGAGGTCCGGCTGCAGCTGAATATCCAGTGCGCGCTCAACGGCTGCCAGCGAGGCTGGCAGGCTAAAGTCCTGCGGCTGCCACAGAACGCGCTCATCCAGTTCACTGATGATGCAGGGCGACGGCACGCCGTACAGCTCTGCGCTGGCGGGAAAATGGCCGTGCTGCTGCTGCCAGTGCGCTACATAACGGGCGGTAAAATCGCGCAGGGCCTCTGCGGTTTGCTGCATCATTCATCTTCTCGCTGGTGATCGGTTACACTGACTCCCTTTGATGGATTTTAGTGGTAACCGTTATGTCTTCTGAAAACCGGGATACGGCGCTGAGCGGCCTGACTTTGGGTAAGCCCACCGCGTATGTTGATCGCTACGATAACACGCTGCTGCAGGCGGTGCCGCGCAGCCTGAATCGCGAGCCGCTCGGGCTCTATCCCGACAACCTGCCGTTCCACGGCGCAGATATCTGGACGCTGTATGAACTCTCCTGGCTTAACAGCAAAGGCGTGCCGCAGGTCGCGGTCGGCGAAGTGGTGCTAAGCGCCGACAGCGTGAATCTGATCGAGTCCAAAAGCTTCAAACTCTATCTTAACAGCTTTAACCAGACGATTTTCGCCGACTGGGGCGCCGTACGGCAAACGCTGGAGCGCGATCTCAGCGCCTGCGCTAACGGCAAGGTCAGCGTGGCGCTGTTTCGCCTGAGCGAAGTGGAAGGTCAGCCGATCGGGCACTTCGCTGGCGATGTCATCGACGAGCAGGATATCACCATCAGCGATTACGGCTTTAACGCCAATTACCTCGCCAGCGCAACGGGCAGCGAAGTGGTTGAAGAGACGCTGGTCAGCCATCTGCTGAAATCGAACTGTCTGATCACCAATCAGCCGGACTGGGGCTCGGTGATGATTCGCTATCAGGGCCCGCGTATCGATCGCGAAGCGCTGCTGCGCTATCTGATTTCGTTCCGCCAGCACAATGAGTTTCATGAGCAGTGCGTCGAGCGCATTTTTAACGATATACAACGCTTTTGTCAGCCAGCAGCATTAACCGTCTACGCGCGCTACACGCGGCGCGGCGGGCTGGATATCAATCCGTGGCGCAGCAATGTCCCCTTCACGCCGGGCTACTCCCGCCTGGTGCGCCAGTAGCAGATTGCGAGATGTCTCGCGGGCCGCCGCACGGATGCGCGGTTCCACTTGAGCATTCGCGGCCGACAACGGTACTCTGGTACAGGCGCGAGGGCGACAGCGTGCTTACCGAAGGATTTTCGTCACTGCGCTCAACGGGTTAAGCGCAGCG
Organism: Pantoea sp. SGAir0184; assembly: GCF_043544755.1. Lineage (NCBI taxonomy): Bacteria > Pseudomonadati > Pseudomonadota > Gammaproteobacteria > Enterobacterales > Erwiniaceae > Pantoea > Pantoea sp. SGAir0184. Next base: position 967,956 of record NZ_CP028050.1, on the reverse strand, counting down.
TCATCAGTCACGCATTTGCGTGTAAAGGAGTTCTCTTGATTACACATATCAGCCCGCTTGGCTCAATGGATCTGCTCTCCCAGCTGGAAGTCGACATGCTGAAGCGTACTGCCAGCAGCGATCTCTACCAGCTGTTTCGTAACTGCTCGCTGGCGGTACTCAACTCCGGCAGCCAGACCGACAGTAGCCACGAACTGCTTTCCCGCTTTGAAAATTTTGACATCAACGTGCTGCGCCGCGAGCGCGGCGTGAAACTGGAGCTGATCAACCCGCCGGAAGAGGCGTTTGTTGACGGCCGGATTATCCGTTCGCTGCAGGCGAACCTGTTTGCCGTACTGCGCGATATTCTGTTTGTTAACGGTCAGCTCTCGGCAGCGGATCGTCTGCAGAATCAGGATGTCACCGACTCCGCGCACATCACCAATCAGGTGTTCTCTATTCTGCGCAATGCGCGCGCGCTGCACGTGGGCGAATATCCCAACACCGTGGTGTGCTGGGGCGGTCACTCCATCAACGCGGTCGAATATCAATATTGCCGCAATGTCGGGACGCAGATGGGCCTGCGCGAACTGAACATCTGTACCGGCTGTGGTCCGGGCGTGATGGAAGCGCCGATGAAAGGGGCAGCGGTAGGCCATGCACAGCAGCGCTATCACGACAGCCGGTTTATCGGCCTGACCGAACCGTCGATCATCGCTGCGGAGCCACCTAACCCGCTGGTGAATGAACTGATCATCATGCCGGATATCGAAAAGCGTCTGGAAGCCTTTGTGCGCATCGCGCACGGCATCGTGATCTTCCCGGGCGGCGTGGGCACGGCAGAAGAGCTGTTGTATCTGCTGGGCATTCTGATGAATCCGCAGAACAGCGATCAGGTCCTGCCGCTGATCCTCACCGGGCCAAAAGAGAGCGCCGATTACTTCCGCGTGCTGGATGATTTCATCGTTAATACGCTGGGTGAAGCTGCGCGCCGGCATTACAAAATCATCATTGATGATGCTGCGGAAGTGGCGCGTCTGATGAAGAAAGCCATGCCGCAGGTGAAAGAGTACCGCCGCGAAACCGGCGATGCTTACAGCTTTAACTGGTCGATTCGCATTGCGCCGGATCTGCAGGTGCCGTTCCTGCCGACCCACGAAAATATGGCCAACCTCAAACTGTTCCCGAATCAGCCAGCAGAAAAACTGGCGGCGGATCTGCGGCGTGCCTTCTCGGGCATCGTGGCCGGTAACGTCAAAGAGATGGGGATCCGCGAAATCCGGGAAAAAGGTCCGTATCAGCTGCAAGGCGATGCCGATCTGATGCACCGTATGGACGAACTGCTGCAGGGCTTCGTCGCGCAGCAGCGCATGAAGCTGCCCGGCAGCGCTTACATCCCCTGCTACGAAATCATCAAATAACCCATCAGGAAGGCAGCCTGCGGGCTGCCGATATCACTATGTCGCTTCATCTGCTTATTATCGACGCGCTCAATCTGATCCGCCGCCTGCACGCGGTGCAGGGTTCACCCTGTCGTGAGGCCTGCGTGGCGGCGCTGCATCAGCTGTTGGGCCACACGCGGCCAACGCACGTGGTGGCGGTGTTTGACAGCCATGACCGACAGCCTGGCTGGCGTCATCAGTTATTGCCGGATTACAAAGCGGGCCGCCCGCCGATGCCGGACGATTTACAGCAGGAGATGGCCTCGCTGCAGGCGGCCTTTGAGGCCAGCGGTGTCAGCTGCTGGGTTGCCGAACAGGATGAAGCGGACGATCTGGCCGCGACGCTGGCAGTGAAGATGGCCGACGCCGGTCATCAGGCCACCATCGTTTCCACCGATAAAGGTTACTGCCAGCTGCTGGCGCCGAGCATCCGCATCCGCGATTATTTTCAGAAGCGCTGGCTGGACGTGCCGTTTATCGAACAGGAGTTCGGCGTCGCGCCGGCCCAGCTGGCGGATTACTGGGGCTTATGCGGTATCAGCAGCAGCAAAATTCCAGGCGTGCCCGGCATCGGACCGAAAAGCGCACGGGAACTGCTGCTGCAGTTTGGTTCGCTCGAGGCCCTGTATCAGCAGCTGGATCAGGTACCTGAGAAGTGGCAGAAGAAGTTACGCGATCACCGCGCGACCGCGGAGGTGTGCCGACAGGTGTCAACGCTGAAGCGGGATTTGGTGTTGCAGGGGAATTTAAATACCTTGCGGTATCAGGGTCCGGCGCGTCATTGAGGTCGCCATGAATGGCGCCCCTTATATCCCGATCATTCTCCTCCGGGTATGATGATCCCCGACTGATCATCGGGAAGTTGCTGGTGAGATGGGGGCGCCCCCTGGGCATAAAGCCTGCTTCGTAGATTCATCCCCGGCAACTTAACTCCCGCCTTCAAGACCGGACGGTATCCTGTGCCCCGAGCACGCATCCATAAGGATGGTCATGGCGGTTTCCCTGTGCTGTTAAGGAGAATCTATGCAAACCCGTATGCCTGTCGGCATTGATGTTGCCTCCGGAAAGTTTGATGTGGCCGTCTGGAAAGGCGACACGTCTTACAAAACCAAAGTCTTTCCCAACACCCCTAAGGGCTTTATCGCCCTGAAAAAATGGCTGGAGCCGTTCGGCTGCTGCCATATCTGCATGGAGGCTACCGGCGCGTACAGTGAGCCGCTGGCCACCTTCCTGCACGACGAAGGCTATGATGTCAGCGTGGAAAATCCCGCGCGCATCAGGCGCTTCGGACAGGCGGAGCTGAGCCGTAACAAGACGGATAAAGACGATGCGCGCATGATAGCGCGCTACTGTAAACTGCACGGCCCGTCGCTGTGGCAGCCGGCGCCGCTGAATGAACGCAGGCTGAAGGCGCTGGTGAAGCGCCTGACGAATCTTCAGGAAATGCGGCAGATGGAAGAGAACCGGCTGGAGGTCTCGGATGCGGTGGTGCAGCCCTCAATCCGCGTGGTCATTGCGGCGCTGGATGCGCAGATAGACGAAACGAAGCGGGCAATAAACGACCATATCGACAATGATCCGGGCCTTAAAAAGAACAGGGAACTGCTGGAGTCCATCCCGGGCATCGCGGGCGTGCTGAGCAGCACGATGCTGGCGTATCTGGGGGACATGTCGAGGTTCAGCAGCAGCAAGGCGCTTGTGGCGTGGGTGGGTCTGAATCCGATGCGGCAGGAGTCCGGTGAGTGGAAGGGCAAAAGCAGGATATCGAAGATGGGCAACAGCGCGATGCGCAAGGCCCTGTACATGCCTGCGATAGTGGCGATGAAGTGGAATCCGGCGGTGAGTGCGCTGAAGAAACGGCTGGATGCGGGTAAGAAAACGGGAAAAGTCGTGGTGTGCGCGGCGATGAAGAAGCTGCTGCAGCTGGCTTATGGCGTGCTGAAATCGGGTCGTCCGTTCGATGCCGAAATATGTCTTGCCAGGTAACCGGCAAGACGGTATCTACAGCAGCACGGCAAGCCTGAGCTGTTCAGGCAGGTTTCAGCCCCATTCCACAACGATCGCGGGTTTAGTTGCGGCGCAATTTATTGCGCGATGAATCGCGCCGCTACGGATGAGTGCAACTAAGTTCTGCGAAATAATTTGTGCTAGTGCAAGGCGGCAAGCCTGAGCTGATCCGGGAAGTTTCAACCCTACTCATTGCGCGATGAATCGCGCCGCTACGGGCTGGTGCACCTAATTTCTGCGAAATAATTTGTGCCACCGCAGGACGACAAGCCCGAGCTGTTCAGGAAAGTTTCAATCCCGCTCATTGCGCGATGAATCGCGCCGCTACGGGTTAGTGCACCTAATTTCTGCGAAATAATTTGTGCCACCGCAGGACGACAAGCCCGAGCTGTTCAGGGAAGTTTCAATCCCGCTCATTGCGCGATGAATCGCGCCGCTACGGGCTAGTGCACCTAGTTTCTGCGAAATAATTTGTGCCACCGCAGGACGACAAGCCCGAGCTGTTCAGGGAAGTTTCAATCCCGCTCATTGCGCGATAAATCGCGCCGCTACGGATGAGTGCAACTAAGTTCTGCGAAATAATTTGTGCTAGCGCAAGGCGGCAAGCCTGGGAGTCCCCGGGAGCATACATTAGTATGTGACCGGGGCGAGCAGGCGCAGCCAACGCCGCGATAGCGCAAAGTATGAAGCAGAACTAGCGTTCGTCGCGCCGTCCGCCGACTGCCGCCCAAATCCGGCGCACATGCACGGTCACTTCTTCGCGGTCGTGATACAGCTGGCGCGCCTGGATCTGCGCGTTTACGCCCTTCTCCTTCAGCGCCGCGTCCATCATTGCCAGGTTCTGCGTAACTTCTTCATAGCGCTTTTTCATTGGCAGCTTGAGGTTGAAGATCGCCTCACGGCACCAGCCGTTGACCAGCCATTCGGTCATCAGGCTGGCGACGCGCACCGGTTTTTCCACCATGTCGCACACCAGCCAGCTGATGTTGCTGCGCGGCGGGCGGAATTTGAACCCGTCTTCGCGGCAGTGCGTAACCTGTCCGGTATCCATCAGGCTCGGCGCCATCGGGCCGTTATCCACCGCGTAGACCCACATGCTGCGCTTTACCAGCTGATAGGTCCAGCCGCCGGGGCAGGCACCAAGATCGACCGCATACATGCCGCTGCCCAGCCGTTCGTCCCACTCATCGGCCGGCACGAACACATGGAATGCTTCTTCCAGCTTCAGCGTAGAGCGGCTTGGCGCATCGGCCGGGAACTTCAGGCGCGGAATGCCCATGTAAAACGGCGAGTTGTTGTGCGGCAGCGAATAACCAACGTAGCAGGTGCCCGGCGCGATAAAGAACACATGCACCACCGGACGTTTATTGCTCTCATAATTCAGCAGGATTTTGCTGTCGCGCAGGCTGGCGCGCAGCGGTACCGTCAGCTTGCGGCAAAATTTGGTCAGCTCTTTGGCTTCATTGGTGTCGGGCACTTCAACGCGCAGCTCGCCGCCCTTCTCCACTACGCCGCTCAGCATACCGACGATCGGGGTAATACGATCTTCTGGCGGGAGATCGCGCAGCAGCTCGCCCACCACCAGCATTTGCCGGGCAAAAATCAGCTCCGCGAACGGCAGCGTGGCGATCAGTTTTTCCGCCTCTTCTGGCTGATAGCACTCAAACAGCACGTAACCGGCGTCATCTTTAACACGCGGAAAACCGTAGATTTCACGTTCCGCTGCTTTGGCACTGATTTCTGCCGCACACTCTTTCTCAAATCCCGGACGGCAATAGAGTAAAACTTTATTCATGGCGATCTGCCTTTCGTTTCAGACGCAGCGCGCCAATCAACATCAAAAACCAGCCAATCAGGAAGCACAGGCCTCCAACCGGCGTAACAAACACCCAAAACTTCAGGTGCGACAGCGCCAGACAATACAGGCTACCGCTGAACAGGACGATACCCAGCGCCATCGCGGCGCTACTCCAGTAAAACCAGATATTGGCGCGACGCAGCATCGCTGCGCCAATACCGATAATCGCCAGCGTATGATACGCCTGATATTCAAGGCCGGTATGGATCCACGCCATCTCGGCCGCGCCGAGCGCTTTGCTCAGCACGTGCGCCCCAAAAGCACCAAACGCCACCAGCAGAAAGCCGCTGATGGCGGCAAATATAAACATGGCACGACTGGACATTCATTTATCCTCAAGGTGAAACCACACATCACTGTGCGGCAGGCAACGCGTTAGTGATCGTAGCGGAAGCGGAATTTTTCTTGTTCAGTTGCGGCTTTTTCCAGAATCCACTGCCGAAAGGCGGCTATTTTACCCAGTTCTGCCTGGCTGTCATGACAAACCAGATAAAAAGCATTTTTACTCACTAAGACATCGTTGAAAGGACAGACCAGCCGTCCGGCCTCAATTTCACTCTGCGCCATCACGTTATTGGCCAGCGCCACGCCCTGGCCGTGGATCGCCGCCTGCAGCACCATGGCGCTGTGGCTGAAGATCGGCCCCTGCTGAACATTAATGTGCTGCAAGCCCAGCTGACGAATATAGGATTGCCAGTCACGGCGCGAGGCGTCATGCAGCAGCGTGAAATGCGCCAGATCGGCTGGTGATTTGAGCGGATTGTCGCCGGTCAGCAGCAGCGGCGAGCAGACCGGCAGCAGATATTCGGCATACAATTTCTCTACCCGCAAACCGGGCCAGTTGCCGCGGCCGTAAAAAATCGCCACGTCGACATCGTCGGCCAGCTTCTCCTCATCACGGTCTACCGCCTGGATACGCACATCAATGCCCGGATAAGCCAGATTAAAGCTGGAGAGGCGCGGAACCAGCCACTGAATGGCGAAACTCGGCAACAGGCTGACGGTGAGAGCCCCTTTGGCACTGCGCGCCTGCAGTTTGCGCGTGGCATCGTTCAGTGCCGAAAAAATCTCTTTGATATCGAGATAGTAGCTTTGACCCTCTTCGGTCAGTAACAGCGAACGATTGCGCCGGCGAAACAGCTTGAGACCGAGAAAATCTTCCAGCGATTTAATCTGATGGCTGACAGCCGCCTGGGTGACAAACAGCTCCTCAGCGGCTTTGGTGAAGCTCAAATGACGGGCCGCAGCGTCGAAGACGCGAAGAGCATTAAGCGGCGGAAGGCGTTTTGACATGGTTTTCCGTACCCGGATTGACAGCGTAACACTGCAACTTATACAAAGTCGTTACGTATTAGATTTTTTAATCCGAGACATTATAATTTGTCCGTTGAGGAAGCTCCAGCAAATACCTATAGTTGCCGCACTTCCTGAGCCGGAACGAAAAGATTTCTGGAAACGTGCGAGAGATCGCAGACTTTTAGAGAGCTTTTGGCTTGTGGTCGTGATGTTGTGTTTGCATTTTGATCTGACGATTGCAGATCAAACTTTTAATTCCTGTAGATTTACCCTGTCTGTCCATAGTGATTTTAAATAGCACCGCAAATTGCGGTGCTTTTTTTTACCTGCTAACCGGGCTTACTGGCCCATTTCCACCATCTCTTTCACATCTGAGCGGTTAATCTGCTGCTCGTTGCCATTGGCATCTTTATAGCTGATCATACCGGTTTCATCGTCAACTTTTGGTTTGCCATCCGCAACAATGGTGCGACCATCATTGGTATGCATGACGTAGTTGCTGGAACAGGCGGCCAGGGTAAAGGCCATGGTGCACACGGCCAGCACTGCGGCGAGTTTATTCATCTTCTATCTCCTTGCAGATTGATTGCATTAAACCACCCGCGTGCGCTGATCAGTGGCAGCAAACAGAGCGATCGACTGGAACAGACCGATTCGTTATGCGGGTTTCGGTTCAAACCTTGCAATAATTAGCATAACGCGCTTTTCCAGCTTTGCCAGGCCACGGCGTGGCTTTCAGCCTGGTCCTAACATCCAAGTAAGTGAGCTGAGTATGACCCATTTCTCTCCTGGCGAGTTTCGTCAGCAGTTTCCCGCGCTGAGCGATGCGGGTGTCTATCTCGACAGCGCCGCCACCGCGCTGAAGCCGCAGGCGGTGATTGACGCGACCGCGCAGTTTTATTCGCTGAGCGGCGGCACCGTCCACCGCAGCCAGTTCGCCGCTGCCCGCGCGCTGACGGCACAATATGAACAGGCGCGGGCGCGCGTGGCGCACTGGCTGCAGGCGGCGGACGATCGGCAAATCGTCTGGACGCGTGGCACCACGGAAGCCATCAACCTGGTGGCGCACAGCTGGCTGGCGCCGCGCCTGCAGCCGGGCGACGAGATTGTGGTGAGCGAAGCCGAGCACCACGCCAATCTGGTGCCGTGGCTGATGGTGGCGCAGGCCAGCGGTGCGAAAGTGATAAAGTGGCCGCTTGGCGCTGACCGGCGGCCGGATATCGCCCTGCTGCCGCAGCTGCTCAACGCGCGCACCCGTCTGCTGGCGATAGGTCAGATGTCTAACGTGACCGGCGGCTGTCCGGATCTGGCGCAGGCGATTACGCTGGCGCACGGCGTCGGGGCGAAAGTGATGGTGGATGGCGCGCAGGGCGTGGTGCACTGCCCGCCGGATGTGCAGGCGCTGGATATCGACTTCTACGCCTTTTCCGCGCACAAGCTGTACGGTCCGATGGGCACTGGCGTGCTGTACGGCAAAGCGGAGCTGCTGGACGCGATGCCGCCGTGGCAGGGCGGCGGCAAAATGCTGACGCAGGTCGATTTCAGCGGCTTCACGCCGCAGCCGGTGCCGTGGCGCTTTGAAGCAGGCACGCCGAACGTGGCGGGCGTGGTCGGGCTGAGTGCGGCGCTGGACTGGCTGACACAGTATGATGCCGGGAAAGCCGAACGCTGGAGCCAGCAGCTGGCCAGCCTTGCCGAAGAGCAACTCAGCGCTATTCCCGGCTTCCGCAGTTACCGCTGCGGCAGCGCCAGCCTGCTGGCGTTTGATATCGCCGGTATTCACCACAGCGATATCGTGACGCTGCTGGCGGAACAGGGCATCGCGCTGCGCGCCGGCCAGCACTGTGCCCAGCCGCTGATGGCGGCGCTTGGCGTCAGCGGCACGCTGCGCGTCTCATTTGCCCCCTATAATAATCTGCAGGATGTGGACGCGCTGGTGCGCGCCATGCACCATGCCGTGGATTTACTAAGTGAGTAACGTAATGACATCAGCCCTGCTTGCCCCCCATCCGTTTGGTGACCTGATTACCGAAGCCAGCCTGACGGAGAAGTTTGCCCATTTTCATCAGTGGGAAGATCGCTACCGCCAGCTGATTCAGCTCAGCCGCCAGCTGCCGGCACTGCCGGAAGCGCTGAAAACGGCGGAAATTGAGCTCTCCGGCTGCGAAAACCGCGTCTGGCTCAGCAGCCAGCAGCGGGCCGACGGCACGCTGCATTTTTACGGCGACAGCGAGGGACGCATTGTGCGCGGATTGCTGGCGGTGCTGCTGACAGCGGTGGAAGGAAAAACGCCCGCAGCGCTGTTAGCCACAGACCCGCTGGCGCTGTTTGATACCTTAGGGCTGCGCGCGCAGCTGAGCGCCTCGCGCAGCAGTGGTTTACAGGCGCTGGCAGAGGCGGTACAGCGCGCCGCCCGCGCGCATCAGGCAGACTGACGCGCCGCGCGCGCGAGGAATTTTTTCAGCGCGTGCGACACCGCAACAAAACCAAAGGTGGCGGTCACCATGGTGGCCGCACCAAAGCCGGCGGCACAGTCCATGCGCTTTGGCCCTTCCGCCGTGCTGCGCGAAGCGCATACGCTGCCGTCCGGCTGCGGATACACCAGCGCCTCGGTAGAGAACACGCAGTCGATCCCCAGTTTACCCTTGCTGTTTTTCACTACGCCAAAATCACTTTTCAGCCGCTCGCGCAGTTTGGCAGCCAGCGGATCCTGAATGGTTTTGGCTAAGTCACTGACCTGAATCTGCGTCGGATCAATCTGTCCGCCGGCGCCACCGGTGGTGATCAGCGGAATCTTATTGCGCCGGCACCAGGCAATCAGCGCAGCCTTGGGGCGCACGCTATCAATCGCGTCAATCACATAGTCGAACCCCGCCGCCATCAGCTCAGCGGTATTGTCCGGCGTGATAAAGTCATCGATGCAGATCACCTCACACTCCGGATTGATGGCGTGAATACGCTGCGCCATCACCTCGGTTTTCGCCTGACCGACATGCCCCTGCAACGCATGAATCTGACGGTTGGTATTGGTAATACACACATCATCCATGTCAATCAGGGTAATTTTACCGATGCCGGTGCGCGCCAGCGCTTCGGCCGCCCAGGAACCGACGCCGCCAATGCCGATGACGCAGAAATGCGCGTCGGCAAAACGCTGCAGTGCTTCCTGCCCGTAGAGACGCGCCGTGCCGCCAAATCGCTGGCGCCAGGCGTCGCTGACAACTTTCATAGCTAACCTTTTGGTACGATGCGCAGACGCGCACCCGACAAACCCAGGGTGCGCAGCCTATCAATTTGCGCCGATAATCAATGAACCATTATTGCCGTTTTGCGGATTGCTGAACAGCGGCTGGCCGGTTCCCGGTGCGGCTTTCAGCACCCAGACGCGGCCATAATGGTTGTAGAAGCCCGCCAGATGCGCCGCATCCGGGCCGACGCCCTGGTAGATATCGAAGTGCTGGCCTTTGATCGCGCCGCCCACGTCCAGCGCGACCATCAGGCGCATCTCATATTTGCCGTTGAATTTGCCCTTCTCATTCAGCTGCGGCACTTCAGCCAGCAGCGCCGTGCCGGCGGGAATCAGTGAACGATCGGACGCCACCGAGGCTTTGGCAATCAGCGGTACCGCGCTGGCACCGCGCACCGGCACATACTCTTCCGGCTTAAAGAACACGAACGACTGGTTGGTTTCCAGTACGTTGCGCACTTCCTGCGGTGAGTGCTCCTGCGCCCACTGCCGAATCGCCTGCATCGACATATCTTCGCGCTTCACTTCACCGCGATCGATCAGCTCTTTACCAATACTGTGGTAAGCCCAGCCGTTCTTGCCGCCGTAGCCGAAGAAGCGCAGCGGACGGCCATCGCCGAAATCGACATAGCCGCTGCCCTGCACGTCCATCATAAAGTTGTCGATCAGCGAGTTGCTCCAGGCAATCACATAACGCTCATCCAGTGCGCCACTATAGATAGAAGCGCGGCTTGGCAGCTTCTGTCCGCGCGGACGCGGCGGCATGCGATAAATTGGATACTGGAATTCGCCCTGACGGGTATAACGCGCTTCCACCACCGGCGTGTAGTAACCGGTAAACTGTACGTTGCCGTAGCTGTCGGTGCCTTCCATCTGATAGGCGTTCAGGCCGAACTGGCGCAGCTGACGCGTATCGGCGCCGGAGAGCAGCCAGTTCTGAATCGCACTGTAAGTGCCGAGGTTGCGGCCATACAGACCGGACGACGCCGACTGGATCTGCTGCACCTGCAGGCCGAAATCACGGCCATTGACCGGACGCCCTTTGGCGTTCGGCTCATTCACCAGCCCGAGCGGTTGCTCCAGCTTGCCATCAATATATTGCTGACCGCGATCGGTCGGCTTAGAGCTACAACCGGCTAACAGCGCCAGAAATGCGCCAGTAAGTGCATACTTCGCCCAATGTCCTTTCATTACCTTCTCTTTTTAAGCTGGTTGTTTGCACGGCGACGATAGCAAAGGGGCAGACAGAATGAAATCTGCCGCAGGCTAGCGCGCTCACATCTGTATAATAAATCGCCCAATGGTCAAATAATTCAGCAACTGTTTGTCTATTTAGCGCTTTAACGCAAAAAAGGGGTTGCATCATCATACGCCCGGTGTATAGTGCGCATCCACGGACGCGGGGTGGAGCAGCCTGGTAGCTCGTCGGGCTCATAACCCGAAGGTCGTCGGTTCAAATCCGGCCCCCGCAACCAATTCTTCGTAATGAAGAGACAATGTGGCAAGTCGCTTAGCGCGACAGACGGACGCGGGGTGGAGCAGCCTGGTAGCTCGTCGGGCTCATAACCCGAAGGTCGTCGGTTCGAATCCGGCCCCCGCAACCAATTGTCTTAACGAAGAATACAATGTGCAAAGTCGCTCAGTGCGACAGACGGACGCGGGGTGGAGCAGCCTGGTAGCTCGTCGGGCTCATAACCCGAAGGTCGTCGGTTCGAATCCGGCCCCCGCAACCACTTCTTCTGCGGAAGAACATCACAACACCCTGACGGGTGTTTTTTTGTTTCTGCGCCCGGTAAAAAGCGGCATCGCTGCCGCCCTGCCCTAACGCCGTGCCAGCACGCCGCCTTTGTCAAAATATGCCTTGATGCCGTGCAGAATGGCTTCCGCCACCTGATGCTGATAGCGCGGCGTACGCAACTTCCGCTCCTCTTCAACGTTACTGATAAACGCCGTTTCCACCAGAATCGACGGGATATCCGGCGCTTTCAGCACCGCAAAGCCGGCCTGATCCACCGTGCGTTTATGCAGGTGGTTAATGTGGCCCATGCGCGTCAGCACTTCTTTGCCAAACTTCAGACTGTCGCTGATGGTCTGCCGCTGCACCATATCGAACATGGTGTGGTCGAGATAGCGATCGCCGCTCATGCTGACCCCGCCGATCAAATCCGCTTCGTTCTGCGTCTGGGCGAGAAAGCGCGCGGCGGCCGAGGTTGCGCCGCTGGTGGAGAGCGCGAAGACCGAAGAGCCGCGCGCCGCCCGGCTGGTAAAGGCGTCGGCGTGAATTGAGACAAACAGATCGGCGCGCTGCTTGCGCGCTTTCGCGACCCGCACGCGCAGCGGTATAAACACATCTTCGTTGCGCGTCATGTAAGCCTTCATATTACGTTCTTTGTCGATCAGCGCTTTCAGATAGCGTCCAATCTTCAGCACGATATCTTTCTCGCGCGTTTTGTACTTGCCGTGCGCGCCGGGATCTTCCCCGCCGTGACCGGGATCGATCATGATAATAATCGGTCGATCGCGCCCGGCTTTACCCGGTAGCGGCGCCTGCGCCGGTTGATCGCGCTCCAGTTCACCCTGGTTGTAATCCTTCAGTAACGCCAGCAGCGGATCCTCTTCCTGTGACGACTGGCTGGGATAGAGATCGACCACCAGCCGGTGGCGAATACCGGCGACCGGATCGAGGGTGAAGGTTTTCGGTGCCACGCTGCGCTTCAGCTCCAGCACCACGCGCACCGTGGTGGGATCAAACTGACCGACGCGCGCGGTTTTAATGTAGGGATCGTCCACCCGCACCAGCTTATCAATGCCTTTCAGCGCGCTGTTGATATGCAGGTTCTGGATATCGATCACCAGCCGTTCGGGATTGCTCAGCGTGAACTGCTTATAGTGCAGCGCGACGTTGGATTCCAGCGTCACGCGCGAGTAAGTCGAGGATGGCCAGATGCGCACGGCCACAATGTGCTGACTGGCCGCAAAACCGCTGCGCGTCACGCTCAGCAACCACAGCGCACCTGCGCCCTGTAAAAGTCGTCTTCGGGTAAAAGCTTCGGACATGCCGCTCCAGCTACTGTGTTATGTCTAAAAAATCGTCAGTTGACGAGCAGAAGGCGAAAACTTTATTCAATGAGGAATGTCTTGTCTTGCCGGAAAAATCAGATAATGCAGTCTGTTAGCGTGGCTTGCATCAGGAAAATCGTAAAGTAACGTCAGGTCCGATGCTTGCAAAAAGCGGCGAAAGAGCATAAAAATACATAAATTTCGAATAACCATTCACAGAGGGTTTGCCGTGAAGGAACGCAGTACCGAACTGGTTCAGGGTTTTCGCCATACCGTTCCCTATATTAATGCCCACCGTGACAAGACGTTTGTCATCATGCTGGGTGGCGAGGCCATCGAGCATGAGAACTTCTCCAGCATCGTTAACGATATCGGCCTGTTGCATAGTCTCGGCATTCGCCTGGTGGTGGTTTATGGCGCGCGGCCGCAGATCGATGCCAGCCTCGCGCAGCAGCAGCTGGAGCCGATTTATCACAAACACACCCGCGTGACTGATGCCCAATCGCTGGAGCTGGTGAAGCAGGCGGCTGGGCGTTTACAGCTCGATATTACGGCGCGTCTGTCGATGAGCCTGAATAATACGCCGCTGCAGGGCGCGCATATTAATGTGGTGAGCGGTAACTTCATCATCGCTCAGCCGCTGGGCGTGGATGACGGCGTCGATTACTGCCACAGCGGCCGCATCCGCCGCATTGACGAAGAGGCGATCCATCGTCAGCTGGATAACAATGCCATTGTGCTGCTGGGTCCGGTGGCGGTCTCGGTGACCGGCGAAAGCTTTAACCTGACCTCGGAAGAGGTGGCGACGCAGCTGGCGATCAAGCTAAAAGCCGAGAAGATGATCGGTTTCTGCTCTGAACAGGGCGTAACCGATCGCGAAGGCACCATCATTTCCGAGCTGTTCCCGAACGAGGCGCAGACGCGGATTGATGAAATGGAGAGCGACGGTGATTTTCTCTCCGGCACCGTGCGCTTCCTGCGTGGCGCGGTCAAAGCCTGCCGCAGCGGCGTGCGCCGCAGCCATCTGATCAGCTATCAGGAAGATGGCGCACTGCTGCAGGAGCTGTTCTCGCGTGACGGTATCGGTACGCAGATTGTCATGGAGTCGGCCGAGCAGATTCGCCGCGCCAACATCAACGACATCGGCGGGATTCTCGAACTGATTCGTCCGCTGGAGCAGCAGGGCATTCTGGTGCGCCGTTCACGCGAGCAGCTGGAGATGGAGATCGACAAATTCACCATTATTCAGCGCGACAACATGACCATCGCCTGCGCAGCGCTCTATCCGTTCCCGGACGAGCAAATCGGCGAGATGGCCTGCGTGGCGGTGCACCCCGACTATCGCAGCTCGTCACGCGGCGAGCTGCTGCTGGAGCGCGTAGCGCTGCAGGCGCGGCAGATGGGGCTGAAGAAGCTGTTCGTGCTGACCACGCGCAGTATCCACTGGTTCCAGGAGCGCGGCTTCACGCCGGTGGATATTGAGTCGCTGCCTGAAAGCAAAAAGCAGATGTACAACTATCAGCGTCGTTCCAAAGTGCTGATGGCAGACTTACGCTAAGCGCCACTGCTCATCAAAGCGCCGCTGAGGGAAAGTCTCCGCGGCGGCGCAATCATCTACCCTCTTCTCCCCCTAAGCGATCCAGCAGCCCGCTGCGCCGCTGCGTGCGCAGCTGCACCGCGCGCCGGAATACCGCTTCATCACTGAACAGCGTTAGCTGGCTGCGCGCCCGGGTAATGGCGGTGTAAATCAGCTCGCGCGTCAGTACCGGCAGGAACTGAGCCGGCATCACCAGCGCGGTGTGGTCAAACTCCGAACCCTGTGATTTGTGCACCGTCATCGCCCATGCCGTGTCATGGGCCGGCAGGCGACTTGGCTGTACCGCTTTGATGCTGCCATCGGGCAGCGGGAAAAACACCTTGAGCAGCCCTTCCTCATCGAACAGCGTAATGCCGATGTCACCATTGAACAGGCCGAGCGCGCTGTCGTTACGCGTCACCATCACCGGACGCCCCTGATACCAGCGGCTGCCCCCTGCCGGGCGCCGAATCAGCTGCAGCTGCATCAGCTTGTGCTCAATACGCTGATTGAGCCCCTGCACGCCAAATGGCCCTTCGCGCAGGGCGCACAGCAGCTGATAACGGCCAAACGCAGCAATCACCTCGGCCGGTGCAGCACGCTGGTTAATCAGCTGGAGAAATGGCCGATAGCCTTCGGCAATCTGCGTCAGCATCGCCTGATACGCTTCGGCATCGTTGAGCGGCTGGCGCACGATATCGCTGAAGCCCGCCTGAAAGGCCGCCTCGACCGCCTGCGCTTCGCCGGCGTTGACCGCCGCAGCCAGCTGACCGATGCCGGAGTGCGCCGCGAAACGGTAGCTTTTGCGCAGCAGGCAGATGGCATCGCGCACCGCCGGGGCCACCGCATCATCGGTGCCGGCAACCTCGCAGCCGGTCAGCGTGGTGAGCTGCAACGCGCGCACCGGACTGTAGCCCGCCTCGGCACAGCGGCAGATATCCCCGAGTACCGCACCGGCTTCAACCGAGGCCAGCTGATCGCGATCGCCGAGAAAAATCACCCGCGCATGAGCGGGCAGCGCGGCGATCAGGTTTGCCATCATGCCGAGATCGACCATTGAGGCCTCATCGACCACCAGCACGTCGAGATGCAGCGGATTACCGGCGTGGTAGCGCAGGCGCTGCGTCTCGGGCTGGGCACCGAGTAAACGGTGCAGCGTGGTGGCTTCTGCCGGAAAACGCTGGCGCTCCGCATCGCTGACGTCGAGACTACGCAGCGCCTTACCCAGCGACTCGGTGAGCCGCGCCGCCGCCTTGCCGGTAGGGGCGGCCAGCTGAATGCGCAGCGTTCCCTCACTGAGGCGAATCAGCGCCGCCAGCAGCTTCGCCACCGTGGTGGTTTTGCCGGTGCCAGGCCCGCCGGAGATCACCGCGGTTTTTTGCGTCAGCGCCACCGCCGCCGCAATTTTCTGCCAGTCCTCAGGCTGGCAGCCGAAAAAGGTATCCAGCACGCTGCGCACCTGTTCGGGCGCAAACAGCTGCGGCGCCGCCTGTGGCTGGAAGAAGCGCGCCACTTCCCCTTCGTGATGCCAGAGCCGGTGCAGATAGAGCCGGTTATCACGCAGCACCACCGGTGCCGGGCGATCGCTGGCGCTGAGCGCCTGCCAGTCCGCCAGCAGTGTCGGCCAGTCCTGCGGCTCGCCGGCGGCCTGCCAGATGGCGTGCGCCAGCTCCGGATGACGACCGCTGAACAGCCCTTCGCGGGTAAGCTGCGACAGCGGCAGGCAGACGTGACCGTCACCGGCTTCCGCGCTGAGACAGGCAGCCGCCAGCAGATGTGCGGGCCGATCGTCGTCGGCCAGCAGCCGGGCAAACTGAATATCCAGCGCCCGCAGCAGGCGCAGTTCTGCCGCCTGTGCCAATAGCGTACTCATGCTACTCATGCTGCTGCTCCCGGCCCGCGAAACAGGCTATCCAGTTGTGAAACGAAATCTGACGTCGGTCGGGTATAGAACACCCCGTTATCCGGCGAGCTGCCATCCATGCCGCGTAAAAACAGATAGAATACGCCGCCAAAATGCTGTTCATAATCGTAATCCGTCAGGCGGTGCTGCAAATAGCGATGCAGCGCCAGCGTATACAGCTGATACTGCAAATCGTAACGGTGGTCGATCATCGCCTGCGCCATCGCCTGCGGTGTGTATGCCTGATGGCTCTCGCCCAGCCAGTTTGATTTGTAATCCAGCAGATAGTATTTGCCCTGCCAGCGAAATACCAGGTCGATGAAGCCTTTCAGCATGCCCTGCACCTGACGGAAGTCGAGCGGCGGCGCCTGACGCGACAGCGGATCCTGCCGCATCAACGCGTCCAGCGCCGGTGCCGTCAGCAGTCCATCAATCGGCAGATAGAACTCCATCTCGATCAGGCGATTGCCCGGTGTGATGTCGCTCAGCCGGATCCCTTGAGTGTTGAGCGGCGTGTTCACCACGCGGGTAATCCACTCGCTCAGCATCGGCTGCCAGTGCAGCGGATAGCCGCTCTGCTGCAACTGCTGTTCCAGCTGTGGCGCTGACGGCGGCTGGGTGAAGTCGAGCGATTCAAACAGCGTATGCAGGAAAGTCCCGGGCGCTGCGCCACG
This sequence comes from Pantoea sp. SGAir0184, assembly GCF_043544755.1. Classification (NCBI taxonomy): domain Bacteria; kingdom Pseudomonadati; phylum Pseudomonadota; class Gammaproteobacteria; order Enterobacterales; family Erwiniaceae; genus Pantoea; species Pantoea sp. SGAir0184. The sequence goes on along the minus strand of NZ_CP028050.1, from coordinate 950,914 downwards.
CGGGAAATGGTGCGGCGTCAGCGCGGCTTCCAGCACTTCCGCCTCGCGATCTTCTCCGACCGCTTCCGCATCGAAACCCGGCATTACATCCAGCAGACGGTGACTGCCGTGCTGCTGCAGCCCGGAGTAGCTGGTGACACGCCACGGATCGGCCAGCGCGCGCGTGACGCTACGCGCATCGAGCTCATCGTCAACCTCGTCCAGCGCCTGCCAGCGTTCATGGCCCTGCGGCTGCGCCAGCACCACTTCGGTTCCGGTCACGCTGATGTCGTGCAGTAAACTCGCCAGCTGTTCTGCGGTGGCCGGCTCGCCGCGCTGCAGCAGGAAACCCAGCGCGCTTTTATGTAAATCGCTCTCGCCCTCTTTCTTGCGCGTGCCGCGAAACAGTGGGGCGACACCAACGCTGCAGTGATACACCGAACGCGTCAGCGCCACGTACAGCAGGCGTAAATCCTCTGCCAGCCGCTCCTGCTCTGCCAGCGCCAGACTTTGCTCATCATTCTGCAAATCCAGCACCGCGTTGTAATGCTCGCGGTCGTGATAGAGCGCGATATCGGCCTCGCGGAAACCGGCGGCAAACGGCAGCCACACCAGCGGATACTGTAACCCCTTGGATTTATGGATGGTGACAATCTGCACCAGGTGGCGGTCGCTCTCCAGCCGCAGCTGCTGGCTGGCCGACTGGCTGTCCGGTCGGGCGATTTGCTGCGCCAGATAACGCACCAGCGCGTGCGGACTGTCGAGCTGTGCCGCCGCCTCCTGCAGCAGTTCGCCGAGATGCAGCAGATCGGTCAGGCGACGCTCGCCATTCTCTGAGGCCAGCAGATTTTCTGCCAGCTGGCGCTCCAGCATCAGCTGACGCAGCATCGGCAGTACGCCACGCTGGTGCCACAATTGCTGCCAGCGGGCAAAGGTATCCACCAGCGCATCCCAGCCGCGTGCATCCTGATCCAGTGCGTCCAGCTGCGCGGCATCAAAGGCAAACAGCGACGTGGCCAGCGCGGTGCGCAGCATCCGCTCCTGCTCGGGTGCAAGGATCGCCTGCAACAGCCACAGCAGTTCTCGCGCCTCGGGCGTGGTATACACGCTGTCGCGGTTGGAGAGATACACCGAAGGGATGCCGAGCTGATTGAGCGCGGCGCGAATCAGATTGGCTTCGTTCCGGCTGCGCACCAGTACGGTGATGTCCGAGGCCTGCACCGGCCGCTGATCGGGGGTTTTGCCCAGCAGCGCGCGCTGTTGCTGACCCGCCTGCAGCCAGCGGCTGATATCAGCGGCGCACTGCTGCGCCATCAGCTGCTGGTATTCGCTGACGCTGCAGCCTGCGCCCGGCTGTAGCCAGAAGCGCAGCGCGGCCTGTTCCTCGCCGTCGATACTCAGCGACAAACGCTGATTGGGCGGCGCGGCATTGACCGGCAGAAACGGGATGTCCGCAAACAGAAACGGGGCGGGCTGGCGCATAAACAGCTGATTGACGCTCTCCACCATCGCCGGTGATGAGCGCCAGTTGGTATCCAGCGTGTAGTGCGCCTGAACTTCACTGCGCGCGCGGATATAGGTAAAAATGTCCGCACCGCGGAAGGCGTAGATAGCCTGTTTCGGGTCGCCAATCAGCAGCAGCGCATGCTGCGGCTGTTGTAAATAGAGCGTGCGGAAAATACGGTACTGCAGCGGGTCGGTATCCTGGAATTCGTCAATCAGCGCCACCGGAAAGCGCTGGCGAATCGCCTGCGCCAGCTGCTCGCCGCCGGGCTGTTGCAGCGCCTCGTCCAGCCGGCTCAGCAGATCGTCAAACCCCAGCAGCGCCTGCAGGCGTTTCTCTTTACGCACCGCGTGACGCACCTCCACCAGCGCGCGTGCAATCACCAAATCGCGCAGCGACAGCGGCTGCGCCAGGAATGTATCAATGGCGGCAAACAACGGGTGCTGCGGTGGCGCGCCCTTTTTGGTTTTTTCATTGAGCACCTGCTGACCGAAACGCGCCAGCTCGGTGGGAATCTGGTAATCCGCGGTCTCGCTCTGCGCCCAGGCGCTGACTTTGCTGACCCACAGCGGCAGGTTTTTACTGCTGTAGCTGCGCTTATCAACATCAGACTGCCCGACCAGCGTCAGCACCTCTTCGCCCAGCGCCCGCCACTGCGCTTTCATTTCGGCAATGCGTGCCAGGTTGCTGCTGTGGCGCGATGTCAGGGTTTCACTGTCGTGCGGCGCCAGGCGCAGGCTGGGCGACTCGCCCTGCAGCCACGGGCGCAGCGTCGATAACAGCTGTTCCGGCCCGCTCCATTCCGCAACGATGACGCGCGCAATATCCAGCGTCAGCGGATAGCAGTGGCGCCGCCAGAAATCCGCCGTCGCCTGACGCAACAGCTGCTGTTCATCTTCAATCAGCTGCTGCTCGAACAGCATACCGGACTCAAACGCGTTGAGATTGAGCATGCGCTGGCAGAAGCCGTGAATGGTGAATATCGCCGCCTCGTCCATCTGCCGTTCCGCCGCCAGCAGCAGCGAGGCCGCCTCAGCGGGCTGGGCAATGTCGTCCAGCAGTTGCATCAGCATCGGATTTGCGCTGACGCCGCGCAGACACGCCAGCCGCAGCTCATGAATATTTTCCCGGATACGGCCGCGCAGTTCGGCGGTGGCGGCTTCGGTAAAGGTCACCACCAGAATCTCTTCCACCGACAGCGGGCGCGCATAGGCATTCTGTCCGCCAAGTCCCAGCAGCAAACGCAGGTAGAGCAGACCAATGGTAAAGGTCTTACCGGTGCCGGCGGAGGCCTCAATCAGACGCTCACCCTGCAGCGGCAGCGTCAGGGGATTGAGCGATTCAGGGCGCTGACTCATGGCGCATCACTCTTCACGGAGAGCGACTGCTGCAGCCGGGCGACTTCATCCCAGGTGGTAAAGCCCGGCAGCGGCGCGTAATCCGCATCGTGGGTGCCATCGTGACTGCCGCCAATCTGCGAGATCATCGCCATGCCCTGCTGCGCCAGCACGGCCTGATGGAAAAAGTCAGCCAGGCTGGCCGGTGTCAGCTGCTGAATTTGCGCAATGGCTTTCTCACGCGTATCAAACGCGAAGTTCTGGCGATTAAAATCACGGCTGTAACGGTTGGCCTCTTCATCCAGCGTTTGCGGACGCTGTTTCAGATCGTTGATCAGTGCCTGCTGATACTGGGCGAAATCCTCCGCTTTCATGCTGCGCAGACGCTGTTCCGCCTGCGGATAGAACGCCTGGAAACGCTGCAGCAGATAAGCGGGCGCTTTACTGTTGCTTTGCAGCAGGAAGCCAATGCCCCACTGGCGGCCAATCGGCATCTGATAAGCGAACACCGCATAGCCCAGTTGCTCCTCGGTGCGCAGCTGATTGTAGAACCACGGCTGCACAATCTGGCTAAGCATGGTGCTGTTAGCCATACTTTGATACTCGCTGTAGCCGAGCGGCACATACAGCGTCGCCAGCGCCGAGTCGGTGCTGCTGCCGGTTTTCTGCAGGTTGGCTTTGATCGGCTTATCCACCACCACATAATCGCTGTGCCAGTAACCGTGCCCCGTGCTGTGCAGCTGCTGTTTAAGCTCTTCGCCCAGCTGTTTTACGCGATCGGCCGACAGATTGCCGACCACCATCATTTCCGGCGTGGCATGCTGGATCAGCGCATCGCGGTAATCCATCACCTCCTGCAGCGTGATCTGTTTCACCAGCTGGCGTCGCGCCTCACGCTGGGTATAAGGCAGCTGGGACAGCATTTGCATCGGCTGAATCGCCTGTTCAAACGCTTTGCCCTTTTCCGCTGCTTCCAGCCGATCCAGATACCAGGATTTCGCCTGCTCGAGCTGCTGCGCATCCGGCTGGAAGCTGGCGTAGCCTTCAACCAGCTTTTTCAGCAGCTCCGGCAGGCGCTGGGTGAAGCCGCTGGCATTGAACACCAGCCCGTCGTCCTCACCGGTAGAGAAGCTGATGCCGCCCACCGAAGCCTGCGAATTCAGCTCATCCAGCGCCAGGCTGGAGAGGTAGTCGTTGAGACCAAACAACACCTGCTGGCGCGCATCGCTGATCGCGGATTTGTTACGCAGCGCGAGCGTAATAGCGGCCTTCGGCTCGCTGGCGTAGAACTGGCTCGGCATCCAGTAGATGCGCATGCTGTCACCATTGGTCAGCGCCACCGGATGATCGTAGTGCTTACCGTCAGAGGGGATGAGGGAGAAATCCGACGGAATGTAGGGATTCAGGGTCGGCAGCGACAGCGGAATCTGCTGCGCCTGCTGCTGCCAGGCGCTGAACTGCGCGGCGCTGATTTTATCCACCTGATAAGGCGCATTCACAAAGTAAGCCTGTTTGTTGTGCGGCTCAGCGGGACTGATGTACCAGATGCGGGCGTTCTGCGGCGTCATCTCAGCCAGACGGGCGCTGATCGCGGCCGCATCATAGCGGTCGGCCAGATAAGGCGCATCCAGCGTGTGCGTTACCGGCACGCGCAGCATGGTATCCACCAGCCACTCAATGTAATCCATATCGCGGGTAATTGATGGATAGCGGAAATCCAGCGCCAGCACGTGCGCAACTTCATCGAAATAGCGCTTGTCAATGCCTTGTTTGCGCAGCATATCAAGGTAGCTGAATACTGCAGCCACCACGCGATCGCGCTGCGCCAGGCCTTTGTCGGTCAGCGAAACCGAGATGGCAAACACGCCGCTGTTGCGCTCGGTCATCGGATCCGCGCCGGCATTGACGCCATCCGCCAGTCCCTGCTGCTGCAACCAGTCGTTCAGGGTATTTTTGCTGCGGTTGCCCAGCAGATAGCTGATTAAGGTGTCGGTTTTGCTGCGGAACTGGTCGCTGTCGTTGGCGATGCGAAACTCAATTTTCAGCTGCTTGCGCGGCTGCGCTGGCACGTAATGAATGATGATGCCTTTCTGCGCATCGGTGACCACCGGCACGGTAATGTCCGGCACGCTGGCCTGATGATTGGCCACGCGACCAAAGGTCTCGGCAGCGATCGTCGCCATCTCCGGCAGCGGTTTGTTACTGTAAATCACCGCTTTCATCAGATTCGCCGAATAGTGGCGATGATAGAAGTCGAGCAGCGCCTGATGCAGGTTGCTGTCGGGTTTGTCACTCAGGGTATCAAGGTTACCGCCCGAATAGCGCGAGCCGGGGTGCGCCGGATTGAGGGTTTCCGCGCCAACCTGCGCCATACGCAGCCCATCGCGCGAGCGTGCCATCGTCAGCTCAGCGTTAACCGCATGCCGCTCGCGGTCCGCGTTGGTCGGGTCGAGCAGGGGTTGCGCAATCGCATCCGCCAGACGATCCACCGCCGGTTGCAGCGCATCGTTTTCAACTTCCAGGTAAAACGCAGTGCGGTACGAGGCTGTGCTGGCATTGTGGCTGCCACCGTGCTTCTTGAGAAACTCCGCCAGGTTATCCGGCTGCGGATAATTTTTTGACCCCATCAGCACCATGTGTTCCAGATAGTGTGCCAGGCCCAGCTGACTGTCGGGATCGTCCAGAGAACCGATCGGTAACGTCAGCGCTGCCAGCGATTTCGGCGCGGCAGCATCCGACACCAGCAGCACCGTCATGCCGTTGCTCAGGGTAATGGCCTGATAACTGCGCGGATCGTGATCGCTCTTGCGGATGGTTTCATCAATCGGCTGCCAGCCGCGCCCGTCGTCGGCAAAGGCATTCAGCGCCAGCATGCTCAGCAGCAGCGCTCCTATCCAGCGTGCGTAAATCCGCATTTCAACCCCTTAACGTTACCCTTATCCGCCGGCGTTGCGCCGGTCGGGATACTCAAACACTTTCTTATAAGACGGTGGCTGCCAAGGTACAGGCCGCACTTCCGTTGCTATTCATCATCCTGATGCGCGAGGCGCACCGGCAAATACCACTGACGCGCCGCAGCGATGATCTGCTGCTGCGTCGGCTCGTCCAGCGTGCGGCACAGGCGCTGCAGATAGGGATCGCTGCCCTCGCCTTCAACCTGGTAGCCGCCCTGCCACGCCTGCAACAGCTTGTTGAGCGCCTTTTTCTGCGTGGCGTCATCTTCCTGAAGCTGGCCGGATTTGCTGTCAAAGCTGGCGTCCAGCCAGGCGCCGCCGGATTTATTCAGCAGCAGCAGCGGCTGCGCCAGACCCGCCTCACAGGCGGCCACATATTCAGCCAGCTGCGCCTGCGCCTGGGCAGGTGCCACGGCCGCGAAGCGCCAGCGGCTCTGTTTGCGACCATACATGCGGCTGGTGCCGTTGCCGCCCAGCGCACAATACACCAGATGTTCCAGCCACAGCAGCAGGCCATCGTTGATGTTGAGCACGCCCGGACGCCAGCGTAACAGCCCATCAGCTTGCACCTGAGTCAGCCAGCCGGTCAACTGCGTTGCGCCCAGCGTCAGGTTGACTTCCCAGCTCTCCGCCGGCAGCCGCTGCGCGCTCACTTCCGCCGCCACTTCCTGCATCTCTTCGGTCTGGCTTTGCCAGAAAAGTTCCCCGAAGGCGCCGTAAGGCAGATTACCGGCGGCGCGGTGGTGCGCATACAGCTGGGCCGGATCGTCACCGTTGACCAGCGTATTGAGCAGTTCAGCGTTAATCTGATAGCGCTCCAGGCTGTCCGGTGCGAACGGTTCGCTGTCCGGCAGCTCGCTCTCCTCCATCCAGAAAGCCACGCCGAGGCGCTGCTGAAACCACGCCCGCACCGGATGACGCCAGAAGCGCAGCAGCTGCTCCAGCGACAGCGTGGTCAGCGGCTGAACCGGCAGCGGCTGGACAAACCCGGGCTGCGCCACGCCGCTGCCGGTCGCCGCCGGCAACCACTCTGCGGCAAAGCTCTGCACGTGGCTTCCCGGCTGGAAATTTTCCGCTGCAAACGGCATGCGGCTGTGCAGGCATTGCAAATGTGCCCGCACCCGCTGCTCACTGACGTCCGGCTCACAGGCTTCATCGCCCGGCAGACAGAAGCTTTGCGCCAGATAATCCACCAGTTCAGTCACCAGCACCGAGGGATAGCGCTCGGTGTTGTCCTGAATCGCCCGGCCAATGTAGCTGATGTACAGCTGCTGCTGCGCCGAGATCAGCGCTTCAAGGAACAGATAGCGGTCATCATCACGCCGGCTGCGATCGCCTTTCCGCGTCTGCTGCTGCATCAGGTCAAAACCGAGCGGCGCCAGGGTGCGCGGATACACGCCGTCGTTCATGCCCAGCAGGCACACCACTTTAAACGGGATGGAGCGCATCGGCATCAGCGTACAGAAGTTGATCGGCCCGGCCAGGAAACTCTGGCTGATGCGCTGCTGATCGAGGCGCGCACGCAGCTCATCGCGCAGCAGCGTGACCGGAATCGGCTGCTGATAGGCGGCCTGCATCCCCTGTTCAATGATCTCCTGCCACTGCGTTTCCACCAGCAGCAGCGCCGCCTCGCTGTCGGCATCGCCGCTGAAGAAGCTGTCGATCAGCTCGCGGCACAGCGGCAGCCACTCGGCCAGGGTGCGCGTCTGCGCAAGGCGCGTGCGCCAGCTGTCGAGCCGCGCCAGCAGCTCGGCCAGATGGCCCGCCAGCTCGGCGATCAGGCCGCTGGATTCGTCATACGGCAGAATGCCCTGCCAGTCGCCGTTGCGGCTTTCCAGCGCGTAGCCCAGCAGCATACGCTGCAAGCCGAAGCGCCAGGTGTGCTGGCCGGTGACCGGCAGCGCCAGCGCTTCCACGCTGGCGTCATCCAGTCCCCAGCGGATGCCGGATTCCATCACCCAGCGGCGCAGCAGGCGCAGGCCGCTCTCCTCTACGGAGAAACGCTGTGCCAGCGCCGGCACCTCGAGCAGCGCCAGCACCTCTTCTGAGGCAAAGCGACTGTCCGGCAGTGCCAGCAGGCTGAGCAGCGCGAGGATGGCCGGATGCGCCTGACTGGCGCGCCGGTCAGAAATGGCGAACGGCAGATAGCGCTCAGGCGGCGCACTGGCAAAAGCCGCCTGAATAAAAGGCGCGTAGCTGTCGATGTCTGCCACCATGACGATAATATCGCGCGGCTTCAGCTCCGGGTCGGCTTCCATCAGCGCCAGCAGGTGATCCTGCAGCACTTCCACTTCACGCTGGGCGCTGTGACACACCTGGAGCGTGATGGAGCGATCGTGCGGATCGAGCCGGCGCTTGTCCATGCTGTCGGCCAGCTCGCCAGCGCTGAGCCCAATCACCGCGCGATCGTCAAGATTGAGCAGATCGGCCTGCAGGCAGTGCAGCAGATTATCCGGTGACATCTCCACAAACGCATCGATGTCGTTGGCGGCTGACTCCATCTGGCTCAGCAGAAACAGGTTGTCGCGGCCCAGCTTGCCCCACGAGGCCAGCAGTGGATTGGTCAGCTGCTGCTCGCCCAGTTCGTTAAACAGCGCTGGCGCGGCATCCGGGTCGCGGAACAGCGGCTGCGTCTCCTGCGAATGCAGGCGCAGCCGCTGGCGGCTCTGCAGCTTCGCGAGGAAGGCGTAATCCTGAATGTCGCCCCAGTAGTGACGACAGGGATTGGTAAACAGCAGGTGAATATCAATATGGCGGCCCAGCGCTTCCAGCGCCTGCAGATAAACCGGCGGCAGCGCAGAGATACCGCAGATGAAGACGCGCTGCGGCAGTCCCGGCGGCGGCGTTGACGCCTGCTCCAGCGCCTGGATAAACCGTGCATAGAGGTTGGCACGGTGCCACATCGGCTGACCGAGGCTGCGCGTGAATTCGACCAGATCGCGCCACAGCGCCGCCTGCCACTGCTGAGCATCGCTCAGCCCGTCCACCTGTTCGCCGCGCTCCCAGCGGTTCAGCCAGTCGGAGCGGTAGACCAGATACTGGTCGAACAGATCCGCCACGCGCGCGCTGAGCTGGTAGAGTTTGCGCTGATCGTCGTCGTCATGCAGATAGCTGCGCAGCGGCTGAAACGCCTCCTGCTCCAGCAGCACCGGCAGCCGGTGCATCAGCTTCCAGCTCATGCTGGCTTTGGTGAAAGCACTCTCTTCCGGGATATCCGGCAGCACTTTAACGAACATGCTCCAGATAAAGCTGGCGGGCAGCGGAAAATCAATGTTGGCGGCAATGTTGAAGCGGTTAGCCAGCTCCATCTGCAGCCACTGCGCCATGCCCGGGCTCTGTACCAGCACCTGCTCAGCCGCGAGCGGATCGGCCAGCGGCTGGAGTTTTATCAGCTCTACCGCTAAGTCTTTCAATAAATCTAACCGATTGGAGTGGTAAACCCGGAACATAAAACTCCTTAAAGAAGGGAAAGCGCAGCCCGGTCACTCTACCCTTAATCGCCTGGCCTGCCTACCCGCCGGCATCACCTTCGCGGCAATTGAGCCGCGCCAGTGACGCCGTGCGCTGATGGGGTCCGGTGACGGTAACGCGATCCAGCACGCAGCTGCCAGGTAAACTCTGCGGCTGATGCACAATGTGCCAGCCGGTGGTATCACGCCCGAGCAGCGCCTGCCCGGCTACCTGCCACGCCTGGCGCTGCTGCCACTGCTGGCTAAATCCCAGCGCCAGTGCGCGATGATACTGCAGCAGCGTGCTGATGGTCATCGCCAGCAGCAGCATCGCGACCAGTGTTTCCGCCAGGCTAAAACCCTGCTGTCGCCTCTGGCAGCTGACACTGCTCCGCCTTCGCCAGCGGGCAGTAGTCGATCCAGCCATGCGGCTGTGGCTGCAGCTGACCGTTGCGCAGCAACACCCACTGATAGAGCACGAGCGCACGTCCGGTGCCGCGCGCCGATAATAAGCCATGATTCTCCTCCTGCCGCAGCAGACAGCTTTGCCACGCGTCGGCCAGAGCGGTCTGACACTGCCAGCCCGCGGCCCGCGGCCAGTTTTGCAGCCGACCCCACGTTAAAGCGGCCTGCGCCTGCCAGAAATCCTGCTGATGCTGCTGCTCGTCGGCGACCAGCGCCATGCCCTGCGCCAGCTGCGTGCGCGCGGCGTGCAGCGTGAGCCCGCCCATCAGCAGTAACATCACGACCATGCCAAGCGTGCTGTTGCCCCGCTGCTTCACAGATTCAGCCCCTCAATCATCATCGTCAGCTCTGCCTGCTGGCGGCCCGCCGTGGCGGCCAGCTGCAACAGCAGCCGCGTGCCCTGACGCTCAACCCGGAAGGTGTTGAGGGTGAGGAATGCCGGATCGGTGATGCGCTCCCAGCCGTTGCTGTTGCACTCGTCCACGCCGCGCTGCATCTCCAGCTGTCCGTTGCGCAGACGATAGCCGTAATAATCGCTTTCACTGTGACCGACGCCTTCCCAGCGTCCGTTACTGTTTTCGTCCCAGCGCAGCAATACACAGCTGCCGCTGCTCACCAGCGTGAGCGCCGCACCGCTGCACTGGCCGTGACAGTAACCGGCACGGCGCAGCGCTTTGTTCAGTGAGCCGGCAATCTGCTGCAGCTCCTGTTGCAGATGGACCCGCTGCTGCAGGCGCAGGTTCTGTTCCAGCAGCAGCGGCAGAAAGCGGCCGACGCTGACCATCAGCACCGCGCCAATCGCCATGGCGATCAGCATCTCCAGCAGACTGAAGCCCCCCTGCGCTATTCGCATCCCTTCTCTCCCGGCTGGCAGACCCGGATGCGCGCCCGGGCGGAGAGGATGACGCGCCAGCGGCCAGCTGCGCTCTCCAGTTCGATACTACCGGGCCGGGCAACATCGCGTCGGCCGTAAAAGCCCGGCTCGCCGACCAGTGCGGTGATGCGCACTTCGCGATAAGGCGGCAGGAACAGCCAGCGCGACGGCAGCTGACACCCTTCTGCGGGCTGCGGCCCGGTGCCGAGGCAGCCGTTTTCGCCTGGTTGCAGCCACAGGCTGAGGTCGCGGTTGTGCCAGCTGGCGTGTGCGCGCAGCCGCAGCAAAAAGCTCTGCAGTTGCAGAACGCTGTCACGCAGTTGCTGATACTGTTGCCAGCGCTGCCAGCCCTGTAAGGCGGCGATGCTGAGGATGCCGGCAATCACCATAACCAACAGCAGTTCCGGCAGCGTAAAGCCGGCGTTTTGGGTTCTGTTCATAACCGGCACTCTGCGCCTGCCGGACGAAAAGCAACAGCGGCAAACAGAGAAGATGGAAAGCGTGCCGCAGGAAAGTTATGCCCGGTGCAGACAACACCCTTTTTTTTGCGCGTCGGATTCAGAAAATCCCCGCAGAAGCGGGCGGAGGCCAGGCAAAAAAAAGCCCTGCGCGATGGCAGGGCCTGATGCTAAAGAGCAGCAGATTACACGGCGACCGGCGCTTTGATCGCCGGATGCGGATCGTAGCCTTCGATCTCAAAATCATCGAACTGGTAATCAAAAATCGACGCGGGCTTACGCTTAATCACCAGTTTCGGCAGCGGTCGCGGTTCACGCGTCAGCTGCAGTCGCGCCTGTTCGAGATGGTTGCTGTACAGGTGCGTATCGCCGCCGGTCCAGACGAAATCACCCACCTCAAGATCGCACTGCTGTGCCACCATATGCACCAGCAGCGCATAGCTGGCGATATTGAACGGCAGGCCGAGGAAGATATCGCACGAACGCTGGTACAGCTGGCACGACAGCTTGCCATTCGCCACGTAGAACTGGAAAAACGCGTGGCACGGCGCCAGCGCCATCTGATCCAGCTCACCGACGTTCCATGCCGAAACGATAATACGGCGCGAATCCGGATCGCGTTTCAGCTGCTCAATCACCCTGCTGATTTGATCGATCTCTTCGCCGGAAGCTTTGCCCCAGCTGCGCCACTGCTTGCCGTAGACCGGTCCCAGATCGCCGTTTTCATCCGCCCATTCGTCCCAGATGGTGACCTTGTTCTCTTTCAGGTAACCGATGTTGGTGTCGCCTTTGAGGAACCACAGCAGCTCATGAATGATCGAGCGCAGATGCACCTTCTTGGTGGTGACCAGCGGAAAACCGTCCTGCAAATTGAAACGCATCTGGTGGCCAAAGATGGAGAGCGTGCCGGTACCGGTACGGTCGGCCTTTTCTGCGCCTTCATTCAGCACATGTTGCATCAAATCCAGATACTGTTTCATTTTACCTCACGCGTTTGTTGCTGCGGGCGACGACGATACGCCCAGACCATCATAATTACGCCGGCCAGAATCATCGGGATCGACAGAATCTGGCCCATACTGATACCGCCTTCGAACAGGCCAAGCTGGGCATCCGGCTGGCGGAAAAATTCCACGATGATGCGGAATGCGCCGTAGCCAATCAGGAACAGGCCGGAGACGCTGCCCATCGGGCGCGGCTTGCGAATAAACAGGTTGAGAATGATAAACAGCACGATGCCTTCCAGACACAGCTCATACAGCTGTGACGGATGGCGCGGCAGCACGCCGTACGTGTTCAGCAGTTCCTGATATTGCGGGTTGTTGGCCGCCAGCGCGAGGTCTTCGCTGCGCGAACCCGGGAACAGCATGGCGAATTTGAAGTCAGGTGCCACGCGGCCCCACAGTTCGCCGTTGATGAAGTTGCCGAGACGGCCAGCACCGAGGCCAAACGGGATCAGCGGCGCAATGAAATCAGAGACCTGGAAGAAGGTGCGTTTGGTACGGCGGGCGAAGATCAGCATCACCACGATCACCCCAATCAGACCACCGTGGAATGACATGCCCCCGTCCCACACTTTGAACAGATAGAGTGGGTTGTCGAGGAACAGCGGCAGGTTATAGAACAGCACGTAGCCGATGCGGCCGCCGAGGAACACGCCGAGGAAGCCCGCGTACAGCAGGTTTTCAACTTCTTCTTTCTTCCAGCCGCTGCCGGGTTTGTTGGCGCGGCGCACCGCCAGCCACATAGCAAACACAAAGCCTACCAGATACATCAGGCCGTACCAGTGCAGCGAAACCGGTCCGATGGAGAAGATCACCGGATCGAATTGGGGAAATGAAATGTAGCCGTTAGTCATCTTTCACCATGTTTTTTCTGCCCGCAAAAGGGCGTGGCTAAAGGGCCATACAATAAAAGGCTGCGCATCATAGCACAGCCGCTTTTCACAATTTCCGCAGAAATGTAAACAGTTAACGTCCGCCGCGAATCAGTCCGCCCAGGCCGCGCCGCTCCATGAAGGCCGACACCAGATGGCGCACTTCCGTTGCGGTGTGCGCCATCACGCCCTGCTGGCTCAGTTTCTGCGCCTCTTCATAATCGAGGTGGCGCAGCAGGTATTTGACGCGCGGAATGTTCTTGCCGTTCATGCTGAGATGGTGATAACCCAGACCCACCAGCAGCGCGACGCACATCGGATCGCCCGCCATTTCACCACACAGGCACAGCTCCAGTTTGGCCTGGCGGGCTTCACTGGCGATGGTTTGCAACGCCCGCAGCATCGCCGGATGCAGCGAATCGTAAAGGTTGGCGACGCGGGTATTGTTGCGATCGACCGCCAGCAGATACTGGGTGAGATCGTTGGTGCCGACGGAAATAAAATCCACGCGTTGCGCCAGATGCGGGATCAGAAACAGCATCGACGGCACTTCAATCATCACACCAATGCGCGGTTTCGGAATGGCATAACCGAGCATCTCTTCCACTTCGCGACCGGCGCGATCGATCAGGCGCCGCGCCTCTTCGATCTCGTCAATATGACTGATCATCGGCAGCAGAATGCTCAGGTTGCCTGAGGCAACGTTGGCGCGCAGCATGGCGCGCACCTGCACCAGGAAGATCTCCGGCTGGTCGAGCGTCAGACGAATGCCACGCCAGCCGAGACAGGGGTTCTCTTCACTGATCGGCATGTAAGGCAGCTGTTTGTCAGCGCCGACATCCAGCGTACGCAGCGTCACCGGTTTGTCGTAAAACAGTTGCAGCATGCCCTGATATTGCGCCACCTGCTCCTCTTCCGACGGGAAGCCGCTTTGCAGCATGAACGGAATTTCGGTGCGATACAGGCCGATGCCGTCAACCCAGTTGTCGAGCGCCTGTTCGTGTTCCGGGCTGAGACCGGCGTTGAGCATCACCTGCACGCGCTCGCCGCTTTTCAGCTCGCCGGGCTGCTCCACCACATCTTCGGCCATTTTACTCAGCGCGTTCTCTTCGCTGATCAGCCGCTGATACTCCTGCACCAGCACCGGCTCCGGATCGATCAGCACTTCGCCGCGATAGCCGTCCACGATCAGCAGCCGCTTGTTGAGCTGCGACGGCAGGATATCCGCGCCCATCACGGTCGGAATACCCATGGCGCGCGTGAGGATCGCCGCGTGCGAGTTGGCTGCGCCATCGCGCACCACCACGCCCGCCAGCCGCTCCTGCGGCAGCTCCGCCAGTGTGGTGGCGGTGAGTTCATCGGCCACCAGCACAAAGCGTTCCGGCCAGGCATTAGTACCCACCAGCGTGTCGTCAAGGTGGAACAGCAGGCGCTGGCCGAGCACGCGCAAATCCCCGGCGCGCTCGCGTAAATAGTGATCCTGCAGGCTGGCAAACTGTGCGGCAAACTTCTCGATCACCGTTTTAACCGCCCACTCGGCTACCGATCCGCGCTCGATCTCGGCAAACAGATCTTTTTTCAGTCGCGCATCGGTGAGCAGGTGCGAATAGAGATCGAAGATCGCCGCGCTCTCTTTCTGCACGCTGGCCGCGAAACGCTTGCTGAAGCGACGAAACTCGTTGCCCGCCTCGCCCATGGCGACAATCAGGCGCTCGCGTTCACGCTGTGGATCGAGCGTAGAGGCGGCGGACACCTGGTCGAGCAGCGGCTGTGTTTCATCAACCCAGCCAGGTGCGACGGCGACGCCCGGCGCGGCGGCAATCGCTTTGACGCGCGTCTGGCGGAACTGACCGAACAGCTGGCCAAGCTGCGACTGCGACAGCAGCGCGGCCATCTGCGTGGCCAGCGTAACCAGAAACGACTCTTCGCTTTCGTCGAACTGACGATGCTCTCGCTGTTGCACCACCAGCACGCCGAGCAGTTGACGCCGGCTGATGATTGGCACACCCAGAAACGAGCGGTAGCGCTCTTCTTTGACGGAGGGAATGTATTTGAAGCTGGGATGACTTTGCGCATCGGCGAGGTTGATCGGCTCGGCCAGGCGGCCCACCAGCCCGACGATACCTTCGTCGAACGCCAGCGTAACCGTGCGGCCGCGCGGCTTTTTCAGGCCGCGCGTCGCCATCAGGTAGTAGCAACGCCGATCGTGATCGGCGAGGTAAACCGAGCAGACCTCGGTCTCCATCGCCAGGCATATTTCGTTGACCAGAATGTCGAGTGCTTCATTCAGACGCGGTGCACTCGCCACTTTTTCTACAATTTCGCGCAACTGAGTGAGCATAAAGGGCGTGGCCTATCCTCTTTTACGTCGATGGGCGGCGTTGTTATTGCGCTGCCCCGCACTCTCCTGCATAGACATCACCACGCCAGCGAATTCCTTCATGACGCGGCGATACACATCGCGCTTGAAAGAGACAACCTGACGTACCGGATACCAGAAGCTGACCCAGCGCCAGCCATCGAACTCCGGCGTGCTGCTGTGTTGCACATTGATATCCGCGTCACTACACATCAACTGCAGAAGAAACCACTTTTGTTTCTGGCCGATACACACCGGCTTTGTGTCCCAACGCACCAAACGTTTTGGCAACTTGTAACGTAACCAGTTACGGGTTGAAGCAAGTATTCGAACATCTTTGCGGTGTAAACCCACTTCTTCGAACAGTTCGCGATACATCGCCTGTTCAGCGGTTTCACCCGGATTGATGCCTCCCTGAGGAAACTGCCAGGAGTGCTGTCCAAAGCGCCTGGCCCATAACACTTGTCCTTGCCTGTTACAGATTACGATACCAACATTCGGGCGGTAGCCATCATCATCGATCACTGGACTACCTCAAAGCTAAATTTGAATAGCCTGATTGTTTCATACTCCTTACAGGCGGTAAACCACTGGATATCCGCGCCGCTGACCGGATAACAATGGGATAACTCACAGATAATAGCCATGTTATAAACAGACAGGGGCATTTAACGGCGATCTTATTCACCTTTTCTGTGGATAGCTTTGTGCAGAACACGGGAATGAGTTGAATAACCGCTTCGGAAAATTCTCATGCACACCGGGGAGAATAGCACTAAAATCCCAATTTATCATAGTGATAGCCAATTAACCCGTTCAGATACACGGTGTGAAAGCCGGTTATTCTTCCCCACGCGGTTACCGCTGCTCAAAGATCCATCACCGTTGATTTTATCCACAGAGAATGTCCTAAACCTGGGCAGAGAATGGAAAAAAAGCGCGCAGTTCGGCAAAGTCAAGGCTGTAAATGGAAACAGGGGTGGGCAAAACGTGGGGTTATCCCACTTTTCTGTGGATAACTGGGTTTAAGATCCTGTTCATTGTCGATAACAAACCGGGATAACCGCCTCTTACCTTGGGTAGCTCCTGGTCAATCGCGCTAAAAAAGCATGCTGAATCATGCTATTATCACGTTTACATTGTCCGGCACGGTGTGGACAACACGCGCTGACCCTTACTGACCATATTTTGACCAATGCGAGTTTTATCATGAATTGCCCTGCCGCCTTGCCTGCTGCGCCCCGTAACGAAGCCGAACTGCTCCAGCGTGCCCAACAGCTGGCTGGTCAGAGCTTTGCCGCGCTGGCCGCGCAGCTTGGCCTGCCGATGCCCGCCGATTTACGCCGTGACAAAGGCTGGGTCGGTATGCTGCTGGAGCTGCTGCTGGGCGCCAGCGCCGGCAGTAAAGCCGAGCAGGATTTTGCGCATCTCGGTATTGAACTCAAAACCATTCCGGTCGACGCGCTGGGTAAGCCGCTGGAAACCACCTTTGTCTGCGTGGCACCGCTCACCGGCAACAGCGGCGTTACCTGGCAAACCAGCCACGTGCGCCACAAGCTGGCGCGGGTGCTGTGGATCCCGGTGGAGGGCGATCGCGCCATTCCGCTGGCCGAGCGCCGCGTGGGTTCGCCGCTGCTGTGGCAGCCGAATGCGCAGGAAGAGCAGCAGTTACGTGAGGACTGGGAAGAGCTGATGGACATGATCGTGCTCGGCCAGGTGGAGCGCATCACCGCCCGCCACGGTGCGTGGCTGCAAATCCGGCCGAAAGCGGCCAACAGCAAAGCGCTGACCGAAGCCATCGGCGAACACGGCGAGCCGATCATGACGCTGCCGCGCGGTTTTTATCTCAAGAAGAGCTTTACCGGACCGCTGCTGGCACGGCATTTTCTGCTGTAATTCCCGGTACAACTTCGCCCTTGCAGGATCGCTTTAGGCAGCGCCGCCTGCGCCGTGTATAATTCCCGTTTACTTTTCGTTTAGGAATGAAGGATTCATGTTTGACTGGATTGCTGATCCCAACGCCTGGCTGGCGCTGGGAACATTAACCATTCTGGAAGTGGTGCTGGGTATCGATAACATTATTTTCCTGTCTCTGGTGGTCGCGAAACTGCCGCAGCACCAGCAAAACCGGGCGCGCCGGCTGGGTCTGATGGGGGCGATGTTGATGCGCCTCGGGCTGCTGGCCTCCATCGCCTGGGTGGTGAGACTGACGCAGCCGTTGTTTTCCATCATGGACCACGCCTTCTCCGCGCGCGATCTGATTCTGCTGTTCGGCGGCCTGTTCCTGCTGTGGAAGTCGAGCATGGAGATCCATGAAACCATCGAAGGCGGCGAAGAGGAGCACAAAACCAATGTGCACTCTTTCTTCGGCGCCATCGTGCAGATCATGCTGCTCGACATCATCTTCAGCCTGGATTCAGTGATCACCGCCGTCGGTCTGTCCGATCACCTGTTCATTATGATGGCGGCAGTGGTCATCGCGGTGCTGATGATGATGGTGGCCGCGCGCGCGATTGGCGAGTTTGTTGAGCGGCATCCGTCGGTCAAGATGCTGGCGCTGGCGTTTCTGATTCTGGTCGGCTTTACCCTGATCCTCGAGAGTTTTGGTATGCATGTACCAAAAGGTTACATTTATTTTGCGATGTTCTTCTCCATGGCGGTAGAGTGTCTGAACCTGATGCGCAGCAGGAAAAACAAAGCGTAACCTGTCAAGGGCGAGCGCATCTCGCCCTGTTATTTTAGGAATGATGCGATTACTCCAGCTGGCAAAAGCATTTATTACTACACTTTTGCTGTTGAAGTGGCTTGAGGGAGCTGAGAATGAAAGGGTTGGTAAGTGCAGTGGGCCTGCTGCTGGCGGCGCTGGCATTAAGCGGTTGCAGCAGTGATTACGTTATGGCCACCAAAGATGGCCGCATGATTATGACCGAAGGTAAGCCGTCGATTGATAAAGAAACCGGTCTGGTGCAGTACACCGACGAACAGGGCCATGTTATGCAAATTAATGGTGACGAGGTTTCCACCATCATTGAGCGTTAAGTGCCAAATTGCCTCGCCTGTACGCGTTTTCCCCCTGTGCAGGCGATTTCCCGAACTTTCCCCCCTTCCTTCTGCGCCACTTCACAGGCTATAGTCCCAGAGAACACAACATTCCGTTTCATAATGAAAAAAGGAAGCCGGCAATGCATTATCACCGTATCCCCCATAGCACGCTGGAAGTCAGTCAGCTGGGGTTAGGCACGATGACGTTTGGTGAGCAGAATAGCGAAGCCGACGCCCACCAGCAGCTTGATTACGCCGTTAGCCAGGGTATTAACCTGATTGATACCGCCGAGATGTATCCGGTGCCACCGCGTCCGGGAACCCAGGGCCTGACCGAAAAATACATTGGCAGCTGGCTGCAAAAGCGCGGCAGCCGCGACAAAATCATTCTGGCGAGTAAAGTCGCCGGCCCGGTGCGCGGCAGCGATGCGCTGATTCGCCCCAACCAGGCGCTGGACCGCAAGAACATCCGCGAAGCGCTGGACGCCAGCCTGAAGCGCCTCAATACCGATTACCTCGACCTCTACCAGCTGCACTGGCCTCAGCGCCAGACCAACTACTTTGGCAAGCTCGGTTATCAGTATAGTGACAACACCGCCACCGTTACGCTGCTGGAGACGCTGGAAGCGCTGACCGAACAGGTGCGCGCGGGCAAGATCCGTTACATTGGCGTCTCGAACGAAACGGCCTGGGGCGTGATGCGCTACCTGCAGCTGGCGGAGAAGCACGAGCTGCCGCGTATCGTCACCATTCAGAATCCGTACAGCCTGCTGAACCGCAGTTTCGAAGTGGGTCTGGCAGAGATTAGCCAGCATGAGGGCGTGGAACTGCTGGCTTATTCCAGCCTGGCCTTTGGTACGCTGAGCGGCAAATACCTCAACGGGGCGAAACCGGCCGGCGCACGCAATACGCTGTTCAGCCGCTTTACCCGCTACAGCGGCGAGCAGTCACAGCAGGCGATTGCTGCTTACGTGGCGCTGGCGAAACAGCACAACCTGGATCCGTCACAGATGGCACTGGCCTATGTGCGGCAGCAGCCGTTTGTGGCCAGCACCCTGCTCGGTGCCACCACCATGGAACAGCTGAAGGTTAACGTGGAGAGTTTCAACCTGACGCTGAGCGGCGAGGTGTTAGAGGCGCTGGAAGCGATTCACCGTCAGTACACGTATCCGGCACCGTAATCTCCCTGGTGCGCGTTAACGCGCACCCTACAGGGTTTGTGTTACCCTCGTGTACCTGCTGTGGTTTTGGCGTATGCGCCGGGCCAGGGTAGGGTCGCCATTCATGGCGACCTGGTCCCTTTCTGCGCCGCTCAGCGACGCGTTCTCCACCACAGCACGGCAATCGCCATGGCGAACAGCGCGCCGAAGCCCACGCCCGTCGCGACCGCCGGCGCACCCAGCTTAATCGCCACGGTATACAGCCCCAGCATCAGCAGCATCGCGCTGTTCTCACCCAGGTTTTGCACCGCAATCGCGTTGCCAGAACCCACGGTATCTTTGCCGCGCTCCTGCAACAGCGCGTTGAGCGGCACCACAAAGAAGCCGCCCAGCGCACCAATCAGCATCAGCAGCAGATACGCATTCAGCAGGCTATGCTGCAGCGAGAACAGCACCACCATCACGCCAATCAGCACGCCGGCCGGCATGCAGCGCCGCACCGTTTGCAGCGTGACCAGTTTTGCCGCCGCGGCCGCGCCGATAACAATACCGATCGCCACCATGGCATTTAGCGTGGTCGGCGTTTTATTGTCCGTGATGCCCAGCGCCACCGGCACCCACAGCACCAGCAGGAAGCGCAGCGTGACGCCGGCGCCCCAGAACAGGCTGGTGCCGAGCAGCGAGAAGCGGGTTTCACCGTTACGCCACAGCAGCTGTGCCGAGGCGATAAAGCTGCGCAGCATCGCGCCAGCGTGCCAGCTCTGGCCGGGGCGCGCTGCCAGCAGACGCGGAATGAACAGATTCGCCACCACCGCCAGTGCGTAAGTGAGTGCACACACCACCAGTGCTGCCAGCAGATGCCAGTCGGCGAGCACGCCGCCTGCCACCGAGCCGAGCAAAATCGCCGCGATAGTCGACGACTCCATCAGCCCGTTGGCTTTCACCAGCCGCGCGCCGCTGGTGATCTCCGTCAGGATGCCGTATTTCGCCGGCGAATATGCCGCCGCGCCAACGCCCACCAGCGTGTAGCCGAGAAACGGATTAAAGCCGAAGCAGATCACCAGCGCACCGAGCAGCTTAAGGCTGTTGGCAAACATCATCACCCGTCCTTTGGCAAAGCTGTCGGCCATCTGTCCGACAAACGGCGCGAGCAGAATGTAAGTGGCCACAAACAACATCTGCAGGATCGGCTGGCTCCAGTCCGGATAGAACTGACTTTTCAGCAGCGCCAGCGTGGCGAACAGCAGCGCGTTGTCGCCAAAGGCAGAGAAAAACTGTGCCACGATCACCGCCAGCATACTGCGCGACAGCAACGGGGCGTCCGGATTCACCGACTGACTCATGCCCGCTCCTCTTCTGCCAGCTGTTTCAGGCTGACGTAGTCAGGTTTACCGCTGCCCAGCATCGGCAGCTGTTTCATGTAGCGAATATCGCGCGGCACGGCCAGCTCTGGCGCACCCATCTCACGCGCGGCCTGCTGCAGCCGCTCGCGGCTGAGTTCACTGTCAGTGGTAAACAGCACCAGCGCTTCGCCACGCTGGCCATCGGGCCGCAGCGACGCCGCGTGCTGTTTCTCCGCCGAGGCTTTCAGGGCAATCTGCTCCACGCTCTCCAGCGACACCATCTCTCCGGCGATTTTGGCGAAGCGTTTAGCGCGCCCCTGAATCTGACAGAAACCGCCCTCGTCAAAGCTGACAATATCCCCGGTATCGTACCAGCAGGCTTCCTGTTCGCCTTCGCCGTTATCCGCCACCGGTGGCTCCAGCACGCCGGGGTTTTCCACCCGCAGGTAGCCATTCATGACGTTCGGACCGCGCAGCTGCAGCCGTCCGCCCTGCTCAATGCCGGGTACCGCAATCAGACGTGAATCCATGCCCGGCAGAATACGCCCGACGGTATGCGATTTGGCGGCCATCGGTACGTTGATTGCCACCACCGGTGCACATTCGGTCACGCCGTAACCTTCAAGGATGCGGATGCCGTACTTCTCCATGTAGATCTGGCGCGTGCCTTCCTGCAGCTTCTCGGCACCGGCGACGACGTAGCGCAGCCGGGCGAAATCGTACGGGCTGGCAAAGCGCGCATAGTTGCCGAGGAAGGTGGAGGTGCCAAACAGCACGGTGCAGTTACGGTCGTATACCAGCTCCGGCACGATGCGATAGTGCAGCGGGCTGGGATAGAGGAACACCTGCGCGCCGGTCAGCAGCGGCGTGAACAGCCCTACGGTGAGACCGAAGGCGTGGAACAGCGGCAGCGCCGACATAAAGCGGTCGCGCGGGGTGAAATCCGCCACGGTGCGAATCTGCTCCACGTTCGCCAGCAGGCTTTTATGCGAGTGCACCACACCTTTGGGATTGCCTTCCGAGCCGGAGGTAAACAGCACCATTGCCGCGTCTTCTGGCTGCTGGGCAACCTGTGCCCGGCGTGGCAGCAGCAGGTGCGCGAGGATCCACAGTTTGTCCTGCAGCGTGACGGTATCCTTCAGATCCTCCAGATAGATCCACTGCACCTCCGTCAGCCCCTGCGGCAGGTGCCACAGGTTGCCCTTCTCGAGGAACTGGCGCGAGGTAAACACGGTTTTCACCTGCGAGGCGGTCAGCGCCGCGCGCATGCCATTGATGCCGGCGGTGTAGTTGAGCATGGCCGGCACGCGACCGCGCAGTGAAGCCCCGAGAATCGCCGCCGCGGTCACCGTGGCGTTCGGCAGCAGCAGGCCAACGAATTCGCCCTGCTGGCTGTAGCGCTCCAGAATGCGTCCGACACCGAGCGCTTTTTTCAGCAGCCCGGTGTAGCTGTCAGGCTTAAAGTTGATGTCTTCGATGCAGGCTTTACTCAACCCGTAACGGGTGCGCGCATTGAGAAAAGCGTCGAACAGCGTTTCGCGCGGGCGCACCGCCATGCGCGCTTCCATCATCACATGATGTAAATGCTCACCGGCCAGCACGCGGCGGTCGCGCGCGCGTTTCGCTTCCGGCATGGGAATCACCGTGGCCGGCAGCACCGTCAGGGTAATGCGCGGGAACAGGCGGCGTTTAAACACCCCGGCCAGGCGGCCAAACGGCGTGTACTCTGCGCCTTCAATACGCATCGGCACCACGGTGGCGGCGGATTTCGCCGCGACGAAGCCAGCGCCGCTGTAGATTTTCATCAATGAGCCGGTGACGGTAATGCGCCCTTCCGGAAAGATCACCACCGGACGCCCTTCGTTGATCATGCGCACCAGATGTTTGATCGACATCGGTTTGGTGGGGTCGAGCGGCACGAAGTCGATGACCGGCCTGAGCAGGCGCATATACCACTGTTCACTGATCGAAGAATAGACGGCGAACACCGGTTTGATGGGCAGAAACAGCGCCAGCAGCACGCCATCGAGAAACGACATATGGTTTGGCGTAATCAGTACTTTTTCTTTGTGCAGGGCAGTCAGATCGCCACGCAGCTCAACGCGCCATAACAGGCGACAGAGGAAACGCAGAACGGTAAATAGCATGCCAGCTCCTTAGCAGCGGTAAAAAATGGTTCTTACCTTGCAGGATCCGGGGATGTTCGACAAGTAGCGCAGTGATTTATCGTGATGAATTCAGGGTGATTCGCCCTGCCAGCCGCCGCCCAGCGCGGCGATCAGCGCCACGCTGCTCACCCACTGGCTGCTCTGCAACGACAGCAGGCTCTGCTGCTCGCTCAGGCTGCTGTTTTCCGTGGTAGCGACATCAAGGTAATCAATCATGCCGGCGTCATACTGGTTGCGCGTTACGCGTGCTGACGCCTGTGCTGCCACGGCGGCGCGCTGCTGCGCGGCGATTTCCCCCTGCAGGGTATTCAGTTCCACCAGGTTATCTTCCACTTCTCCCAGCGCGCTCAGCACCGTCTGGCGATAAGTGGCCACGCTGGCATCATAGGCGGCACGCGCCTGCGCCACTTTCGCCGAGGTCGAGCCAAAGTCGAGCAGCGTACCGCTGAGCTCCGGCCCCAGCGACCAGGCGCGATTCGGCAGCGACAATAAGCTGTGGATCGCTGAGGCGGTCACGCCACCGCTGGCGCTGAGCGTCAGGTCGGGATAATAACCGGCAATCGCCACCCCGACCGCCGCGTTGGCGGCCGCCACGTTACGTTCGGCATAGGCGATGTCCGGACGGCGCTGCAGCAGCGCCGAAGGCAGGCTCTGCGGAATGGACGGCAGCGTGGCATCCAGCTTCGCCACCGGCAACGTAAAGTCGGCTGGCGCACGCCCCAGCAGCAGCGCCACCGCGTGCTCCAGTTGCGCGCGCTGCCACTGATAATCCTGCGCCGAAGCGCGGGCGCTCTCCAGCTGCATCTGTGCCTGCGCCAGGGTGGCGCGGGATTCGCTACCGGCGCGGTACTTGTTGTTAATCACGCTGAGATAGCGCTGATAAGCTTCAATGCTGCGCTGATAGAGCGCGATCTTTTCGTCGATGATGCGCAGCTGAAAATAGTCCTGCGCCAGCTCTGACTGGGCGCTCAGCGTGACATTGGCCAGTTCAGCCTGGCTGGCCTGCGCGCTGGCCTTATCCTCTTCCTGGGTGCGGCGCAGTTTGCCCCACAGATCCAGCTCCCAGCTGGCATTCAGCGTAGCGCTGTGGCTGTTGCTGACGCTGCGCTGACCGCTGGTGCTGGCACGGCTGCCGCTGCGCGTGCTGCTGACATCGTAGTCGAGTGAGGGAAACAGCGCCGCGCGCGACTGCGCGCTCAGCGCCTGGGCTTCGCGATACTGCGCCGCATAACTGGCGACGTTCTGGTTAGAGATGCTCACCTGGCGCAGCAGGCTGGACAAGGTGGCATCGTGATACACCGTCCACCACTCCCCTTTGCGACTGGCGTCCTGCGGCGTGGCCTGCGTCCAGCCTTTGGCCTCTTTATAGTGCGTCGGCAGCGCCATCGCCGGACGCTGATAATCGGGGCCAACGCTACAGCCAGCAACCAGTAGCGCCGCCGTCAGCGCGCCAATGTTCATCATTTTCATCAATCAGGATTCCACATGACGCACGCGCCGCCACTGACGCTGGGTGGCGCGGCTGAGACGATCCAGCCAGAGATAGACCACTGGCGTGGTGAACAGGGTCAGCAACTGGCTCAGGGCCAGACCGCCGGCAATCGCAATCCCCAGCGGACTGCGTAAATCAGCGTCGCCGCCGCTGCCCAGCGCCAGCGGCAGAGCGCCGAAGAAGGCGGCCAGCGTGGTCATCATGATCGGCCGAAAGCGCATCAGGCACGCCTGCGTAATCGCCTGCTGCGGCGACAGCCCCTGGCTGCGCTCGGCGTGCAGGGCAAAATCGATCATCATGATGGCGTTTTTCTTGACGATACCGATCAGCAAAATGATGCCGATCAGCGCAATCACCGTCAGCTGCGTATTGGTCAGTAGCAACAGCAGCAGCGCCCCGACGCCTGCCGACGGCAGCGTGGAGAGAATGGTCAGCGGGTGAATGTAACTCTCATACAGCACGCCCAGGACGATATACACCGCCGCCAGCGCCGCAATAATCAGCCACGGCATGGTGGCGGTGAGCTGAGAGAACGCCGCGGCGGTGCCGGCAAAGCCCGCCTGAATGCTGGAGGGCAACCCCAGTTGTGCCATCGCTTGCTTAATCAGCGTCTGCGCCTGCTCCAGCGACACGCCGTCGTTGAGGTTGAAGGCGATGGTGCTGGTCGCTGACTGGCCCTGATGCGCAACCGACAGCGGCGCGTTGCCGCCGCTGAAGCGGGCAAAGGCCGACAGCGGCACGCGATCGCCGCTGTCGTTAATCACATACAGTTGTTGCAGCATGGCCGGATCGCGCGTGTCGCTATCCTGCAGGGCCATCACCACATGGTACTGATTGAGCGTGTGATAGAGCGTGGCAATCTGTCGCTGGCTAAAGGCATTGTTCAGCAGCGTGTCCAGCATCTGCACATTAACGCCCAGCCGCGTGGCGCGGTCGCGATCGATATTGATCACCACCTCCTGTCCGCCGGTTTGCGCATCGGAATCCACGCTGTTGAGTTGCGGTATCGCGGCCAGCGCCGCCTGGACTTTCGGTGTCCAGCGGCGCAGCAGGTCGAGATCGTCAGCCTGCAGGCTGTACTGATAAGTAGCGTTGGCGCTGCGCCCGCCGATGTGCAGATCCTGCGCGGCCATCAGGAACAGCTGCGCCCCGGCAATATGGCGGGTTTTCAGGCTCAGCCGGTTAGCCACTTCGGTGGCGCTGGCGCTGCGCTGGTCAAAATCTTTCAGCCGGACAAAAAAGTTGGCGCTATTGCGCGAGCCAAACATGCCGCTGCCCATTGACGACATCACGCTGTCTACCGCCGGATCGGCCTCAATGATTTTGGTAAACGCCAGCATCTTTGGCTTCATCGCCTGGAAGGAGATGTTCTGGTCAGCGCGCAGGGCGCCCATCAGCAGGCCGGTGTCCTGATTGGGGAAAAAGCCCTTTTGCACCACGCTAAACAGAAACAGATTGAGCAGCACGGTGAGCAGCAAACTCAGCAGGGTGATCTTCTGGTGCGCCATCACCCACGCCAGGCCACGCGCGTAGGCGGCCAGCAGCGCGTTGAGCGCATTTTCGATTAGCTGATAGAGCGGATGTGGTCGCCGGGTGACCTGCGGCTTCGGCCGCAGCAGCCGGGCGCACAGCATCGGGGTCAGGCTGAGCGAGACAAGCATGGAGATCAGCAGCGAGACCGTCAGCGTCACAGCAAATTCACGGAACAGGCGGCCAACAATACTGCCCATTAGCAGAATCGGGATAAACACCGCCACCAGCGACACCGTCATCGACAGCACCGTAAAGCTCACCTCATGGGCACCGCGCAGGGCGGCACGCAGCGGACTCAGACCGGCTTCGATGTGCCGGGTGATATTTTCCAGCACCACGATGGCGTCATCAACGACAAAGCCCGTGGCGATGATCAGCGCCATCAGCGACAGGTTATCGAGACTGTAGCCGAGCAGATACATCACCGCGCAGGTGCCAATCAGCGACACCGGCAGCGCCAGCGCCGGAATCACCACCGCCTGCAGATTACGCAGGAAGACAAATACCACGGCAATCACCAGCAGCATCGCCACCAGCAGCGTCTCTTCGGTGTCATACAGGGAGGCGCGCACCGTTGGCGAACGGTCTACCACCACTTTGAGCTGGGTATCGGCAGGCAGATCTTTCTCCAGCTGTGGCAGCTGCGCTTTGATGGCATCGATGGTGTCGAGCATGTTAGCGCCGGCCTGACGCTTGATGGCGATCATCACCGACGGCTGTGAATTGAGAAAACCGGCCTGATACTGATCCTCCACCGAGTCATACACCGTGGCGACATCATGCAGTCGCACCGCCTTACCCGCGTGGTAGCTGACTATCAGGTCGCGGTACTGTGCCGCTTTGTCCAGCTGGCCGTTGCCGTCCACCATCCAGGACTGGCTGCTGCCCTGCAGCATGCCTTTCGGCAGATTGGTGGTGCTGCTGGCGACGGCGCTGCGCACCGTATCCAGCGCAATGCCATAGTGCGTCAGCTGTTGCGGCTGCAGATCGATGCGGACCGCCGGCAGCGCGCTGCCCATCAGCGACACCTCGCCTACGCCCCTGACCTGGCCCATCGCCTGCTCGATTTTGCTTTCGGCGAGGTCATACAGTTCACCCGGCGTGCGCGTGGCTGAGGTAAGCGCCAGCATCACAATCGGCGCGTCCGAGGGATTCGCTTTGCGATAGGTCGGCAGCGACTCCATGGCACTCGGTAACAGGCTGCGTGCCGCATTGATCGCCGCCTGCACGTCGCGCGCTGCACCATTGATATCGCGGTCAAGTTCAAACTGCAGTATCACGCTGGTCGAGCCCTGCGAGCTGGTCGACGTCATCTCCGTCACACCGGCAATCTGGCCGAGCGAACGCTCCAGCGGCGTCGCCACCGTGGCCGCCATGGTTTCCGGGCTGGCGCCGGCCAGGCTGGCGCTGACCATGATGGTAGGAAAATCCACCTGCGGCAGCGGCGCGACGGGCAGCAACCGGTAGCCCAGCGCCCCGAGCAGCAGGATCGCCAGCGTCAGCAGCAGCGTGGCAACCGGGCGAAAGATAAACAGCCGGGTGATGTTCATGGCTCGCCCCGCGCCTGCTGCTGCCGGCGCTGCACGTAGCGCTTACCGCGCTGCGCCAGCCCATCAAACCACAGATAGATCACCGGGGTGGAGAACAGCGTCAGCACCTGGCTCACCAGCAGGCCACCGACAATCACCAGCCCGAGCGGCTGACGCAGTTCAGCACCGGAGCCGGAGGCCAGCATCAGCGGCAGCGCCCCGAGCAGCGCCGCCATGGTGGTCATCAGAATCGGCCGGAAGCGCAGCAGACAGGCCTGATGGATCGCTTCGCGCGGCGTCATATGCTGCTTATGCTGCGCCTCCAGCGCGAAGTCGATCATCATAATGGCGTTCTTTTTAACGATGCCAATCAGCAGAATGACGCCAATCAGCGCGATCAGGCTGAATTCGCTGCCCGCCAGCATCAGCGTCAGCAGCGCCCCGACCGCCGCCGACGGCAGCGTGGAGAGAATGGTCACCGGATGAATAAAGCTTTCATACAGAATGCCCAGCACCACGTACATGGTGATCAGCGCCGCCAGAATCAGCCATAGCGTGTTGCCGGTGGCACTCTGAAACGCCGCGGTTTCACCCTGATAGCGCAGCGTTATGCTGGCGGGCAGTTTAAGCTGCTGCGTGACCTGCGCAATCGCCCGCTGCCCCTCCTCCAGCGAATAACCGGGGTTAAGATTGAACGACACCATCACCGCCGGGAACTGATTCAGGCGCATGTGCATCAGCGCCCCGGTCCGCGCATGCACGCTGGCGATGGCGGTGAGTTTCACCATGCCGGTGGTGGTGGTCTCACTGTCGCTGTCGCTGCTGGTTGATGCGCTGCTGCTCACCGGCAGATAAACGTCATCAAATGACGCCGGCGACTGCTGATACTGCGGCGCCACTTCCAGCACCACGCGATACTGGTTCGCCTGGGTAAAAATGGTGGAAACCAGCCGCTGACCAAAGCTGTTGTACAGCGCGGTATCGACGTCAGCTGCCGTGATGCCGTAGCGCGCCGCTTTATCGCGATTCAGCTCCACATAGGCCACGCGCCCCTGATCCTGCAGGTTGCTGACCACGCCATTAAACTCCGGGCGCTGCTGCAGCGCAGCTATCAGCTGCGGCGTCCAGCGCACCAGGTTTTCGCTGTCGGCATCATCAAGGGTGAACTGGTACTGGCTCGGCGTCACCTGATCGTTGACCGTCAGGTCCTGTGCTGGCTGCAGATAAAGCTGAATGCCGGCGACCCGGCGCGCCGCCTGCTGTAGCTGCGCAATCACCTCATCGGCTTTGACGTCGCGCTGGTCAAACGCTTTCAGGTTGATCTGCAGGCGCCCGCTATTGAGGCTGGTGTTATTGCCGTCGATACCAATGGTTGAGGACACACTCTCGACCGCCGGATTTTGCAGGATCACCGTTGCCAGCGCCTGCTGACGCTGCGCCATCGCCGTGAAGGAGACATCCTGCGACGCCACGGTCACCCCCTGAATCAGCCCGGTATCCTGCGTGGGAAAGAACCCTTTCGGGATGGCCAGATACAGCAGCGCGGTGAGTGCAAAGGTTGCCAGCGCCACCAGCAGCGTCAGCTTCTGATGGTTGAGCACTACGCTGAGCAGGCGGTCATAGCCGCGGACCAGTTTGTCAAACAGCTCGCCGCCTTTGCGCGCAAAGCGTGACTGCTGCGCCTCAGGAATATGCCTTAACAGCCAGGCACACAGCATCGGCGTCAGCGTCAGCGACACCACCATCGACACCAGAATCGACACGGCCAGGGTGATGGCGAATTCGCGGAACAGCCGTCCAACCACATCACCCATAAACAGCAGCGGAATCAGGACCGCAATCAGGGAAAACGTCAGGGAAATAATGGTGAAGCCAATCTGCTGCGAGCCTTTCAGCGCGGCCTGCATCGGCGTTTCCCCCTGCTCCAGCCGGCGCGAAATGTTCTCCACCACCACAATCGCGTCATCAATGACAAACCCGGTGGCGATGGTCAGCGCCATCAGCGACAGGTTGTTGAGGCTGAAATCGGCGAGATACATCACGCCAAAGGTGCCAATCAGCGACAGCGGTACTGCCACGCTGGGAATCAGCGTCGCCGCCACGTTGCGCAGAAACAGGAAGGTCACCATCACCACCAGTGCGATCGACAGCATCAGTTCAAACTGTACGTCGCTGATCGAGGCGCGGATGGTCTGCGTGCGATCGGCGAGCACACGCATTTTCACGCCATCCGGCAGCGCCGCCTGCAAAACGGGCAGCTGTTTTTTAATGCTATCCACCACCTGAATGACGTTGGCGCCAGGCTGGCGCTGCACGCTGATGACAATCGCCGGACGGTTATTGGCCCACGCCGACTGAAAGCGATTCTCCGGCCCCTGCTCGATATGGGCGATATCTTTCAGCCGCAGCGCCGCACCGTTCTGCCAGGTGAGAATCAGATTGCCGTATTCGGCCGCGGTGCGCAGCTGGTCGTTGGCGTCGATGGTCACCGAGTGATATTTGCCGTCGAAACCGCCTTTCGAACCGTTGACGTTGCTGTTGGCGATCAGCGTATTGACGTCTTCCAGCGACAGCTTGTGCGCCGCCAGCGCTTTTGGATCCATCTGCACGCGAATCGCCGGCTGATTACCGCCCGCCAGGGTCACCATCCCCACGCCGTTGATTTGCGACAGCTTCAGCGCCACGCGCGTGTTCACCAGATCCTGCACCTCAGTCAGCGGCAGCGTGTCGGAACTGGCGGCCAGCGTGATCACCGCACTGTCGGCCGGATTGACCTTTTTATACGTCGGCGGATTGGGCAGATCGTCCGGTAACAGATTATTCGCCGCGTTGATTGCCGCCTGGACTTCCTGTTCGGCGACGTCAAGCGACAGATCGAGGCTGAACTTCAGGGTGATAATCGATGATCCGCCCGAGCTGGCAGACGTCATCTGGCTAAGACCGGCCATCTGACCGAGCTGACGCTCCAGCGGCGAGGTCACGGACGAGGCCATCACGTCCGGGCTGGCGCCAGGATAAAGGGTGGTAACCTGAATGGTCGGATAATCCACCTGCGGCAGCGCCGAGGTGGAGAGAAAGCGATAAGCGAACAGACCGGCGATCAGCACGCCGACCATCAGCAGAATCGTCGCCACCGGGCGCAGGATAAACAGACGAGACGGATTCATGGCTGGGTACTTTTGCTGTCGTCAGCCAGCTGGACTTTGCTGCCGTTAGTCAGACGATCGATCCCCTCGGTCACCAGACGATCGCCTGGCGCCACGCCCTGCAGGATCGCCTGACGATCTTCCCCCAGTGCCGGTCCGGCGGTGACCGCTTTGCGCGTCACGCTATTATCTTTGTTGATAATAAACACAAAGCTCCCGTCGCTGCTCAGCTGCAGCGCCTGCGCCGGAATCACCGTCGCGTTTTTCAGCGTGCCGGTTTGCAAACGCAGATTAACGAACTGGTTGGCAAACAGCGCTTCGTCCTGGTTAGGAAAGCTGGCTTTCAGTTCGATGGTGCCGGTGCTGGTATCGATCTGATTGCTGATGTACTTCACCTCACCCTGCGCCAGTATGGTGCTGTTGTCCTGATCGAAGGCCGTCGCGGGCAGGCTCTGGCCGTTGCGCAGTGCGCGCGTCAGCTGCGCGATGTAACTTTGCGGCACGCTGAACGTCACGGCGGCAGGCTGCATTTGCGTCACCACCACAATGCCGGTGGTGTCGCTGGTCTGCACCATATTGCCCGGATCGACCAGCCGCAGACCTACGCGGCCGCTGATCGGCGAGGTGATGCGGGCATACTCAATATCCAGTTTTGCGCTGGCGATTTGCGCCTGATCCGCCGCCACCGCGCCCTGATACTGGCCGACGGTAGCAATCTGGCTATCCAGATCCTGGCGCGACAGCGAGTCCTGCGCTGCCAGCTTTTTGTAGCGTGCCAGCGTCAGTTGCGCACTGTGCAGCAGCGCCTGGTTCTGGCTGAGATCGCCCTGATACTGCGCCAGCGTCGCCTGATAACTGCGCGGATCGATCTGCGCCAGCAGCTGACCGGCGCTGACTTTCTGCCCTTCAGTAAAGAACACCTGCTGCAGCTGCCCGGCCACGCGGCTGGTGACGGTGACGCTGGCGTTGGGGATCACCGTGCCGAGCGCATTCAGGTACACCGGTACGTCGGTCGTCGCGGCAATGCCGCTGTGCACCAGCGTTGCCGGGCCGCTCATCTGCGCCGCGCCGCGATGACCGCCTGGCGGCAGGTCGCCGGGTGCTGCGCCCCGCTTGCCGCCTGCCACACGCCAGATCACGCCGGCCGCGATCAGCAGCACCAGCAACACAAGCAGCCATTTCAGCCAGCGGGAGAAACCAGAACGGGGAGCATGGATAGTCATCAGCGTCTTCAGATCAGCAAAAGTGTGGGTAAAAACCCCGGTAAGCAGGGGATTATTTCAGCGAAAATCATCACGACGCGCATTATCGGCGGATCGCCAGAACGTTTTCTATACGCAAACCGTAAGCGTTTCGTTAAGAGATGCAGGATTTAAACCGCGCCCGGCAGCGGTCGGTGATGGCGCGCGCAGGCGCTATAAACGGGAGAGGAGGACAACTTACAGGCAAAAAAAACCCACGCATCCGCGTGGGTCGGTGCAACCGAACAGGGTGAATACCACAAGGGTATCGCTGCCGCAGCAGCCGATCTTCACACCAATCAATACCTCTGGGACCTTTATCGTCGCGCAATGGCGGCGCGGATAACAGCCGCAAATCGCAACGGAGTTCGGCGAAATGCAACGAGGTGTGAAAAGCTCGACTGCGCGTTTACATCCTGATTTCGTTAAGATTTATCTGATGCCGGTTTACTGTAAATCGCGTCGGGTGCCACGTTCATGTGTTTCAGCACCGGCCCCATGATGTTGCCAAATACCGGCGCGGCCACCGAGCCGCCAAAGTGATCGCCAGCGGTAGGATGGTTAATCATCACCACCAGCGCCACTTCCGGATGGCTGGCCGGCGCGATGCCGGCGGTGTAGTTAACGTAGCCGCCGTCATATTTGCCGCTGCTGCCCATCTTCTCCGCGGTGCCGGTTTTGGTCGCCAGCCGGTAGCCCGGTACCGCTGCTTTCACCCCGGTACCGCCCGGCAGCACGTCACTCTCCAGCATGTGCACCACGGTTTGCACGATCTGCGGATCCGCCACCTGCCTGCCCAGCACCGGTGGCGTCACTTTGGTGATCGACAGCGGGCGATAGACGCCATACGAACCGAGTGTGGCGTATTCACGCGCAATCTGCAGCGGCGTTACGCGCAGACCGTAACCGAACGAAAAGGTGGCGCGCTCGATGTCCGCCCAGCGCTGGCGATGCAGCGGGAAGTAGCCCACGCTCTCACCGGTCAGCCCCAGCCCGGTCGGCTTGCCGAGACCAAACGCCTGATAGGTGTTCACCAGCGCTTCC
Organism: Pantoea sp. SGAir0184; assembly: GCF_043544755.1. Classification (NCBI taxonomy): domain Bacteria; kingdom Pseudomonadati; phylum Pseudomonadota; class Gammaproteobacteria; order Enterobacterales; family Erwiniaceae; genus Pantoea; species Pantoea sp. SGAir0184. The sequence goes on along the minus strand of NZ_CP028050.1, from coordinate 917,961 downwards.
GCCGGCATTGCCAGCGCGATGTGCGAGACGCCGATGTCGCTGGATTTCTGCAAAATGCCGGTCATGGTCAGGCGCGGCCAGTGGCCGACATCGCGGATCAGGTGGCCGTTGACGCTGTAGGGCGTGGTGTCGATCACCGAATCGGGGCGCACCAGATGACGCTGCAGCCCTTCCATCACCACCAGCGGTTTCACCGTTGAACCGGGCTCGTAGCTGTCGTTAATGGCGGTATTGCGCATTTGCGCCGGCGTGGCGTTGTCATAATTGTTGGGGTTGAACGACGGATAAGACGCCATAGCGAGGATCTCGCCGGTGTCGATCTTCACCAGCACCGCCGCGCCCGAATCGGCCTTGTTGAGCAGCACGCCGTCGCGCAGCTTGCTGTACAACGTAAACTGGTCAAACTTATCGATGCTGAGCTGCACCGTCGGCGGCTGCTTCGGCGGCTCGTAATCGATCATCGCAATAATGTTGCCGTCCCCGTCCTGGCGATACACCTCTTTACCCGGCTCGCCCTGCAGTACCCGGTCAAAGCCCTTCTCCAGCCCATTAAGCCCGTTATTGTCCGCCCCGACGATGCCAATCAGCGGCGCCGCGGCTTCACTCATCGGATAAAAACGGCTGTCGTCATACACCGAACTGATGCCTTTCAGATGCAGCTCAGCAATATCTTTGGCAATGCCCAGCTCGATTTTGCGCCCGAGGTAGAGGAAGCGCTTTTTCGGATTGGCGGTGATCTGCGCGCGCAGCTCGTCCGGTCGCAGATTCAGCGCCGCCGCCAGATAGCTCCATTTGGCGCTGGTGAAATCGGGATTGGCCTCCAGCACGCGCAGCGGATCGGCGATGATATCGCGCGATGGCACGCTGAGCGCCAGCGCCTGGCCGTCGCGGTCGAGCAGCGTGCCGCGGTTGGTCGGCAGCGTCACGGTCCGCAGCGAGCGCTGGTCGGCCTCGTGCTCCAGCATCGGATGATTGATCAGCTGCAGATCGCCGACGCGCGCCAGCAGCAGGCCCATGCAGCCTAATACGCCCAGACAAATCAGACGAAAACGAAACGGGTTAAACGGGGCTTTAATCTGGTCTTTTCCCAGAAATTTTTTAATCGGGGGCATGGCGATCCGCTGCGATAAAAGATGAATCCAAAGGGGTTAGCTGCAGTTATAAAGAAAGGTAAAGCGAGTTGACAGGAAAACAATGTATCAGTTCGTTTATGCCCGATTGAGGTCACCGCAACGGGACGCATCACACCGGCAGATCGCAGGCAAAAAAAACCTGCGCATCTGCGCAGGTCGGTGTAATCAAGAAAACTGTTGATGTTCACCCATCAATACCTCTGGGACCCTGACTGTAGCAAGTTGCTCAGCGCAGAAACTATCACTCAAACGCAACAGTTACCGGCAAAATGTAACCAGCGGTGAGATTGTTAGCCGATTGTGCAACTGGCGTGTTTTTTGATTTCCACCAGGCAGCTCATGGCGTTTGGTCCCTGAGTTAACGACGAAGTTCCGATGTCGAGCGTCAGCACGTTAGGGTTGCCGGCGCGGTCCCACGGCTGCCACGCTTTGCCAAAACCGGGATCGAACCAGGCACCGGTGGCGATGATCACCACGCCGGGCGTCAGGCCGTCCGTCAGGCGAACGCCAGCCAGCATACGGCCACGCGCATTGCTCACTTCAATCTCATCGCCGTCGCTGATACCGCGCGCGGCGGCATCGTCAATGTGCATATACAGCGTTTCGTGACCGGCGGTTTTGCCGGCCTGCACCGTGGCGGTGGCATCCAGCTGGCTGTGCAGGCGATCCGCAGGCTGCACCGAAATCATGTGCAGCGGGAACTGCGCGCTGAGCGCTGCGCCAAGCCACTCCTGCGGCGCGCGCCACTCCGGATGTCCGGCGAAATCCGCCAGTTGGTAATCGGCGATGGTCTGGCAGAACAGCTCAATTTTGCCGCTGGCGGTGTGAATCGGATGCGCCTGCGGATCGGCGCGGAAATCATCCATAAACACGTACGGCTTGCCGCCCTGCGGAATCTCAACAAAACCGCGCTGCCAGAATGCCTCGAACTCCGGAAACGCGATGTCCAGCTGCGCATGCGCCTGCGCGCACTGCTGGTAAAGATGCTCAATCCACTGCATCTCGTTGCGTCCTTCGGTAAAGCGCTCGCGGTAGCCGAGGCGATCGGCCAGATCGGCAAAAATATCAAAGTCGTTACGCGCCTGATGCTGCGGTTTAATCGCCTGGTGCATCGCCAGCACGAAGCGGTCACGCGAGGAGCCGCCAATGTCGTTGCGCTCCAGCGTGGTGGTGGCCGGCAGCACGATGTCCGCCATCTGCGCCGCGGGCGTCCAGACGATATCCTGCACGATGACCGTATCCGGACGCTGCCAGCCCTCGACCAGCCGGTTGAGCTGCTGATGATGGTGGAACGGATTGCCGCCTGCCCAGTGCACCAGGTGAATGTCGGGATAGTGCAGCGTCTCGCCCTGAAACGCATACGGCTGCCCGGGATTGAGCAGCATGTCGCTGATGCGCGCCACCGGGATCGACAGATTCGCCGGATTCGGGCCGGTGCTCATCAGCGGCGCCGGGCCTTCCTGGCGCGGATTGCCGACGCTATTCATCGAGCCATGGCCAAAAGAGAAGCCGCCGCCCGGCAGTCCTGGCTGGCCCAGCATCGACGAGAGCGCAATCATCATCCAGTACGGCTGCTCGCCGCGATGGGCGCGCTGCACCGCATAAGCACAGGTGATAAAACTGCGTTTGCCCACCAGCTGCTGCGCCAGCAGCGCGATACGCGCTGCCGGGATGCCGGTTATCGCACTGGCCCACGCGGGCGTTTTCGCCACGCCGTCGCTTTCGCCCAGCAGATAGGCACGCAGCTGCGGCCAGCCGGTGCAGTGGCTGGCGAGGAAAGCCTCATCGATAGCGTTGCGGCGGGTAATTTCATGGCCGAGCGCCAGCATCAGCGCCACGTCGGTGTTCGGGCGAATCGGAATCCACTCGGCGTTAACGAATGCCGGGCAGTCATCGCGCATCGGGCTGATGTTAATGATCGGCGTGCCTTTGGCGCTCAGCTGCTGCAGCGCCGGTTTCAGGCTGTGCTCGCCGGCGCCGCCGGAGGCCACCTGCGCATTTTTCAGCGCCAGGCCGCCAAAGGCGACGAAAATTTCTGCATGCTCCACCACCTGCGGCCAGTCGGTGACGCGGCCGGTGAGCGGCATATAAGTGCCAATCACGTACGGCAGAAAGAACTGTGCCGCGCCCCAGCTGTAGTTACCCTGCTGATCAACACCACCGCCGCCCTGGAAATAGAAGCGACGAATCAGGGTGCGCGCGTGGTTAACGCGACCGGCTGATGACCAGCCGTACGAACCGTTGAAAATGCCGGAAGCGCCGTAGCGGTCGCGCACCCGGCGGTTCTCTTCCGCCACCAGATTGAGCGCGGTGTCCCAGTCCACGGCGACAAAATCCTCCCGGCCGCGCAGCGTGCGATCGCTGTTTTCACGCGACTTCAGCCACGAACGGCGCACCATCGGCTGACGGATGCGTTTATCCGAGTACACCAGTTCAGGGAGAGTGTGGATCATCGGGGAAGGATCGGCATCGGCGAAGAAAGGTTCGCAGGCAATCAGGCGCTGATTTTCGGTGACGGCGGTAAACGCGCCCCAGTGCGCAAGGTGCGGCACACGAGTTTTCATGGTTATGGGTCCGGCAGGCAGGTGTGATTCAGGCTGGCAGCATAGCACGGTGCCGTTACCGGGCTAAAGCCTCACCGTGAGCGTCTGATTTTCCGCACTTTTGCGACAGCGCTGACATTCTGGCGGGTTGCGGCTGCCGGGCTTTTCCGTAACACTGAGAGCATGTGTAAACGTTTTCCCGGATGTCGACCATTGCATGGCTACTATTAAGGATGTTGCCCGCATGGCGGGGGTGTCGGTCGCGACCGTGTCCCGCGTCATCAATAATTCGCCCAAAGCCAGCGAGAGTTCGCGCCTCGCCGTTACCCAGGCCATGGAACAGCTGCAGTATCACCCGAACGCCAATGCCCGCGCGCTGGCGCAGCAATCCACCGAAACGCTCGGGCTGGTGGTAGGCGATGTGTCAGACCCGTTTTTTGGCGCGATGGTGAAAGCGGTCGATGAAGTCGCCGGGCAAACCGGCAACTTTCTGCTGATTGGTAACGGTTACCATAATGAGCAGAAAGAGCGTCAGGCGATTGAACAGCTGATGCGCCATCGCTGTGCCGCGCTGGTGGTGCACGCCAAGAAAATTCCCGATGACGATTTAGAGCTGCTGATGAAGCAGGTGCCGGGCATGGTGCTGCTGAACCGGCTGCTGCAGGGGTTTGAGTCGCGCTGCATTGCGCTGGATGACCGCTACGGCGCCTGGCTGGCCACGCGCCACTTGATTCAGCAGGGTCATACGCAGATCGCCTTTATCTGCTCGACGCACACCATTTCTGACGCCGAAGATCGGCTGCAGGGCTACTACGATGCGCTGAAGGAGCACGGTCTGCCGTGCAACGACCGGCTGGTGGCGTGGGGAGAACCGGATGAGGTCGGTGGCGAGCAGGCAATGACGGAACTGCTCGGACGCGGCAAGCAGGTGAGCGCGGTGGCGTGCTACAACGATTCGATGGCCGCCGGTGCGCTGGCAGTGCTGAGCGATAACGGCATTCGCGTGCCGGAAGAGATGTCGCTGATTGGCTTTGATGATGTGCTGGTGTCGCGCTACGTGCGTCCGCGCCTGACCACGGTGCGCTATCCGATTGTGACCATGGCGCAGCAGGCCGCGCAGCTGGCGCTGGCGCTGGCCAACGGCACCGCGCTGCCGGAGGTGACCAATATGTTTAGCCCGACGCTGGTCAGGAGGCATTCGGTGGGTGGACCGGGTTAAACGGGGGCGGGCTTTCCCTCACCCTGACCCTCTCCCTGTGTACAGTCCGGGGACATGGCAGACAGGTGTTCGGGGACATAGTGAACACTTTTTAACATCCTTTACCCATGGTGATCGACTTTTTCTTCAGGTCGATCACCCCCACTTTTGTGCTGTACCACCACACCTCGTAATAACCGTCTTCCCCCGTCTCCTTCAGCCCGACACGCTCTCCCCTGAACGCCTTGCCCGCCTTCAGGCTGAGTCCTTTTACGCTCAGCTTCCCGCTGATATCCACCTTCCTGACCATCACGCCCTCGTCGTATTCCGGTGGCGCTACGCGACCGCTGTACTGCCGCGATGAGGGCTGATAGCGCGACGCCGGCACCGCCATCTCCAGCGCCTCATGCGGGCGCTCGAGGTTGTAGACCGTCCGCCAGTGGTCGAAGGCGCGCTGCAGCTCACCGCTGTCCGCGAACCACTTCCCCTGCAGCACTTCCGCCTTCAGGCTGCGGTGAAAGCGCTCCAGCTTGCCCTGCGTCTGCGGATGATACGGCCGCGAGTGCCCCACCCGGATGCCGTGGCGCATCAGCCACAGCTCCACTGCCGTCCAGGTGCCGGTGGTGTCGCCCCACGGCGAGCCGTTGTCCATCGTCATCCGGTCCGGCAGGCCGTAGCGCTCAAAGACGCTGACCAGCTGCTCCTGTACCGTCTCACGCCGTTCGTCAGCGCAGTGCACCAGGCACAGCGAGAACCGGGAGTGGTCGTCCAGCAGGGTAAGCGGGTGGCAGCGGCCGCCGCCAAAGGGAAAGTGGCCCTTAAAATCCATCTGCCAGAGCCGGTTCGGGGCCGCATGCTCAAACCGGCCGGTGGCCGGGACGCCCGGCGCTGCGCCCGGCAGCAGGCCGTGGCGGGCCATCAGGTTGTGGACGGTGCTGAAGGCCGGCATGCCGTGCCCGCGGTCTTCAAGCCAGCGCTTAATCTTGCGGGCCCCCCAGTGCTGATGAAGCTCATGCGCCATACGCAGCAGCTCAGTGATGTCGTCAGATGAGCGGTTGGGTGAGTGACGGGGCGCGCGGGAGCGGTCCTGAAGGCCGGACGGTCCTTCCTCCTCCCAGCGGCGAAGCCACTTGTAGCCGGTGGCGGGAGATATGCCGTAGCGGCGGCACAGCTCGCGGATGTTCGCCCCGTCTTGCGAGGCGAACAGAACAAACTCAGTACGTAATGACATGGTATCTCTCGCATCCCAGGGCATAAGCGACTCCATAAACGGGTTCTTATGCCTTAGTTGTAGGTGTCTACCATGTCCCCGAACAAGTGTTCACGATGTCCCCGGACTGTACACCCTGAGGGAGAGGGAACGTTCCAGAGCGCGCGGCAAGGAGAGCGCGGTCAGCCCCCTCGCCCGCTTGCGGGAGAGGGTTGGGGTGAGGGCCAGCGCGCACCCAACCCACTATAAATCCTGCGAATATACCTTCACCTGCACCTCAGGAAACTCCAGCGCATCACACTGATACTGCCAGCCGAATCGCTCGTAGTAGCCGCCAAACGTTGACCACAGCCACACCGTTGCATAGCCGCGCTGGCGGGCATAATCCAGCACGTGCTGCTGCAGGGCGGCGCTCAGCCCCTGCCCGCGCGCCGCTTCATCCACATACAGCGCGGCAACCCACGGATAGAGATCCTGACGGCTAATCAAATCGCAACGCCAGAACCCTACCGTGCCGTGCGGCACGTCATCGTCGTCCAGCGCAACAAAGGTCACCGGAAACGCGGCCCCGTTCAGGCTACTGCGTACAATGCTGTCGTAAAACGCGCGCGAGGTGCCGTCACCAAACGCCTGCCACAGCCAGTCGGTGATCTGGCTGGCGTGATGCGGCACGCTGCTGAGCGGCACGATGCGCATCAGTTCAGCTCCAGCGCCAGCAGTTCCTGAATGGTCTGCGCACGGCGAATCTCACGCGGCACGCCCTGCTCAAACAGCACTTCCGGGATCAGCGGACGGCTGTTGTAGTTGGAGGACATTGATGCGCCGTAAGCGCCGGTATCATGGAACACCAGATAATCGCCGACCTGTGCCGCTGGCAGCGCGCGGGTTTCCACTTTGCCCCCTTCCAGCTGGGTAAACACATCTCCCGACTCACACAGCGGCCCGGCCACCACGCTCTCCACATGCGCCTCACCCGGCGCGCTGCCATCGGCAGGCAGCAGCGAAATATGGTGATAGCTGCCGTACATCGACGGACGCATCAGATCGCTGAAACCGGCATCCACCAGCACAAAGTGACGGCTGCCCATCTGCTTCACCGCCCGCACCTGCGACACCAGCACGCCCGACTCCGCCACCAGGAAACGGCCCGGCTCGATCTCCAGCTTCACCGCATGGCCGAGGTGCGCCGCGATACGCTCGCGCGCGCCGTTCCACAGGCCGTAATAGTGCTGCGTATCAATCGCCTCCTCACCAAAGCGATAAGGAATCGATAACCCGCCGCCCGCCGAAATGGCCTGCAGGTCCTGGCCAAAGGCCACGACCTGATCGACCATCGCGTCGCACACCTGCTGCAGATGGCCGTAATCGACGCCGGAGCCAATGTGCATATGTAGCCCCACCAGCTGCAGGCCATGTTGCTGAATCGCCGCCAGCGCCAGCGGCAGATCGCTGTGCCAGATGCCATGCTTACTGTTTTCGCCACCGGTATTGGTTTTCTGGCTGTGACCGTGGCCAAAGCCCGGATTAATGCGCAGCCAGACGCTGTGACCCGGCGAAACCGCGCCGAGCTGATGCAGCATATCCACGGAGCCGGCATTTACCGGCACCTTCAGCTCGGCGATGCGCGCCAGCGTCGGTGAGTCCAGCACATCGGCGGTGAACACAATATCCTCGCCGCCCGGCTGAAAACCGGCGGCCAGCGCACGTTCGATCTCGCCGAGCGAGACCGAATCGACCTTGACGCCGGCAGCGCGCATCAGGCGCAGAATATGAATATTCGAGCAGGCCTTTTGCGCAAAGCGCACCACGTCAAACGCGCTGAGCTGTGCAATACGCTGCTGAATGATTTCGGCATCGTAAGCCCAGAACGGGCCGCTGTAGCGCTGCGCCAGCGGCAGCAGATTTGTGGCGTTAAGCGCCGTCTGGGAATCGTTAAGTGGACGTGGCATGAGCATTCTCCTGAGTCGTTGCTGTCATTTAGCCACAGCACAGTGATGCAGAAAAATATCTGTTTAAGCATCAGCTATGCAAATATGATATGGATGACACGGAGGCGACGATGGCAAAAATTAACTGGCGGCATATCGAAATCTTTCACGCGGTGATGACCAGCGGCAATCTGACCCAGGCCGCCACGCTGTTACACACCTCGCAGCCAACGGTGAGCCGCGAACTGGCGCGGCTGGAGCAGCAGCTGGGCTTACAGCTGTTTGAGCGGGTGCGCGGCCGCCTGCAGCCCACCGTGCAGGGGCTGCGGCTGTACGAAGAGGTGCAGCGCTCGTGGTACGGTCTGGATCGCATCATGGATGCCGCCGAAGGGCTGCGCAATTTCCGCCAGGGCGAGCTTTCCATCGCCTGCCTGCCGGTCTTTTCCCAGTCGCTGTTACCGCCGCTGCTGCAGCCGTTTTTACAGCGCTATCCGCAGGTGAGCCTGAATATTATTCCGCAGGAGTCGCCGCTGCTGGAGGAGTGGCTGTCGGCGCAGCGCTACGATCTCGGTCTGACCGAAACCCAGCATGCGCCCGCCGGGACTGAACGTCTGGCTCTGCTGACCAGTGATGAAGTGTGCGTGCTGCCGCCGCAGCATCCGCTGTGTCAGCGGGCGGTGCTGACGCCGCAGGATTTTCACGGTGAAAACTATGTCAGCCTGTCGCGCAGCGATAGCTATCGTCAGTTGCTGGATGCGCTGTTCCATGAGCAGCAGGTGGAGCGGCGGCTGGTGCTGGAGACGCACAGCGCCGCGTCGGTGTGCGCGATGGTGCGCGCCGGGGTGGGTATTTCGATTGTTAATCCGCTGACGGCGCTGGATTACGCCGACAGCGGCGTGGTGATGCGCCGCTTCAGTATTGCCGTGCCGTTCACGGTGAGCCTGGTGCGGCCACAGCATCGGCCGGCATCGGCGCTGGTCGATCACTTCTGCGACCACCTGCAGCAGCAGGTGGCCACCTTTCCGCAGCGCATCGCCCGGCGGCTGGCTTAAGCGCGCACCGTCTCGCGCTGACCGCCCGATTTGCGGAAGGTCAGCAGACAAACCACTAATCCCGCTGCCGCCAGCGCTGCCGCCGCGACCGGCACCGCCGTCAGGCCATAGCCTTTATCGATTACTGCGCCGCCCACCCACGCACCGAGTGCGTTACCGACGTTGAAGGCCGAAATGTTGAGCGTCGACACCAGATTTGGCGCGTCTTTACCGTGGCGCACCACGTTAATTTGCAGGCCCGGCACGGTGGCGAAGGTCGCCATTGCCCACAGGAACAGGGTTACCTCTGCCAGCCACAGCGCATGGCTGGTCCAGCTGAACAGCAGCGAGAACACGGCGATCAGCGAGAAGCTGAGGATCAGGCTGAACGACACTTTCCAGTCCGCCAGTTTCCCGCCAACAATGTTACCCACCGTCAGGCCAGCACCAATCAGGAACAGCGTCCAGCTGACACCGCGATCGCTGATGCCGGTCACCTGTAACAGCAGCGGCGCAATGTAGCTGAACAGCGCAAACATCGCGGCGGCAAAACACACCGTCATCAGCAGCGACAGCCACAGTTTGCCGTTGGCCAGCGCGCTGATTTCGCTCGCCAGGTGTACCGGTTTTTCATCTTTGTTAGTCGGCAGGCTGACAATCAGCGCGATGAACGCGAGAATGCCGATAATCGCCACGCCCCAGAAGGTGGCGCGCCAGCCAAACAGCTGACCAAACCAGGTGCCGAGCGGCACGCCCAGCACGTTGGCCAGCGTCAGACCGGTAAACATCAGCGCCACCGCCGACGCCTGACGGCTCGGCGCCACCAGGCTGGCCGCCACCACTGAACCGATGCCGAAGAACGCACCGTGACACAACGCGGTAATGACGCGCGCCAGCATCAGCAGGTTATAGGTATAAGCCAGCGCACAGAGTACGTTGCCGATGATGAAGATGATCATCAGCAGAATCAGGGTACGTTTACGCGGCAGTTTCGCGGTCAGCAGCGCCATGATTGGCGCGCCGATGGCCACGCCCAGCGCATAGCCGCTGATCAGCCAGCCCGCAGAAGGAATCGACACCTGCAGGTCACCCGCCACTTCCGGCAGTAACCCCATAATGACGAACTCCGTGGTGCCGATGGCGAACGCACTCAGCGCCAGCGCCAGTAATGCAACAGGCATAACACACTCTCCCAAAATAATTTTGCAGGCGGGCCGCACGACGAACGCCGTACGGTTAAGACAGACGCGTATCCCTCCGACAGTGCGGGGATGTTTATTTTTGAACTGCGTCACAGTCTGCTATTAAAGCACAGCCTCTGACTCTCAACCACCCGGGCGGCCGCAAGGCTATTTTGCCTGCGCGGCAATAATCCCGGCGCTAAAAAGTGTCGCTTATGCATCACTGAGACAGGACGGCGATAACAGACTACGCTTGATAACAGGTTGTGATCGCTGTCACAGCGACGGCGCTTTCTGGCGTTAAATCAGGCAGTAAAGGATGGTCGCACATTGCCGATACCCCAATGGATTGCCCGGTAATGCGGCGTCAACACAACAGGGGGACAGAGTTATGCGATGGATCATCGCGCTGACGATCGGCGGCTTAAGCGGCTGCTCGGTCGGGCACTATGAATACAGCTCAGAAGCGGCCAGGCGCGTCGATATGACCGTCACCGGCATCCCCACCGTGCTCGGCATGGGTGCGCTGGGCACCACTATCCCCCTGACGCGCGAATACAGCCTGACGGCGGCGCACGTGGCCAAATATTCGCTGTATCGGGTGAAGGCGTGGCATCCGGAGTGCGATATCGCCGTGGTTTATCATGCAAATAAAGAAGCCAATCTGCCCCCGCAGTTCCGCAACAGCCATATCGGCGACAACGTTAATCTGTATGGGTATAGCTTTATCTCCGCGCTGCCGGTGGCATCAAGCGGCAAAAACCTGATCAATACGACGCTGAGCAATGACTGGAATAAGGCCAGCTGCGTAGTGGTGGCGGCCAATGCCGGTGTGGTGAAAGGCATGTCCGGCGGCGCGGTGTATAACGCCAGCGACGACACGCTGGCCGGGGTGATTGTCGGCTATAGCAGTCGGATTGATGATAATAAAAGCGGCAAAACGCTGTTTAAAGATGTGGCGCTGTATGTGCCTTATGCGCGGTTCCAGGCGTGGCTGGAGGGCGTGGTGAAGTCTTAGGTTGGGTGCGCGCTGATGCCCTCACCCCGGCCCTCTCCCACAGGGAGAGGGAGAATACCACAGCGGTCCTCTGCCACAGGGGGAGGGAGAAAACCACAGCGGCCCTCTGCCACGGGGAGAGGGAGAAAACCACAGCGGCCCTCTCCCACCGGGGTACAGGCAAGTCCCCTCTCCCCACGGGAGAGGGTTAGGGTGAGGGTGAAGGCAACCTGATTACTTACCGGTCGGGCGCAGAGCCGGGAACAGGATCACGTCACGAATGGTGTGGCTGTTGGTGAACAGCATGACCAGGCGGTCGATACCAATGCCCAGACCCGCAGTCGGTGGCAGACCGTGCTCCAGCGCGGTGACGTAGTCTTCGTCGTAGAACATCGCTTCGTCATCACCGGCGTCCTTCGCGTTAACCTGTTGCAGGAAACGCTCGGCCTGATCTTCCGCATCGTTCAGCTCGGAGAAGCCGTTACCGATTTCACGGCCGCCGATGAAGAACTCAAAGCGGTCGGTGATTTCCGGGTTCTCGTCATTACGACGCGCCAGCGGTGACACCTCTGCCGGATACTCGGTGATGAAGGTTGGCTGAATCAGGTGCGCTTCGGCGGTCTCTTCGAAGATCTCGGTCACCACGCGGCCCAGACCCCAGCTCTTCTCCACTTTGATGTGCAGCTCATTGGCAATCGCCACTGCTTTATCAAAGTCATCCAGATCGGCGAGGTCCGTTTCCGGACGGTATTTCTTGATCGCTTCACGCATGGTGAGCTTCTCAAACGGCTTGCCGAAATCGAAGGTGTGCTCACCGTAAGGCACTTCCGTGGTGCCCAGCACGTCCTGCGCCAGAGTACGGAACAGGCTCTCGGTCAGTTCGATCAGATCTTTGTAATCCGCATACGCCATATAGAGTTCCATCATGGTGAACTCTGGATTGTGGCGCGGCGAAATACCTTCGTTACGGAAGTTACGGTTGATCTCAAACACGCGATCGAAACCGCCAACCACCAGACGCTTCAGATACAGCTCCGGCGCGATACGCAGGTACATGTCGATGTCGAGCGCATTGTGATGGGTGATGAACGGACGCGCGGACGCGCCGCCCGGAATCACCTGCATCATCGGTGTTTCCACTTCCATAAAGTCGCGGTTAACCATGAACTGACGAATGCCGGCCATGATTTGTGAGCGAATTTTGAAGGTCTTACGCGAATCGTCGTTGGAGATCAGGTCAAGGTAACGCTGACGGTAACGGGTTTCCTGATCGGCGAGGCCGTGGAATTTGTCCGGCAGCGGACGCAGCGCTTTGGTCAGCAGGCGCAGCTCAGAAATATGGATCGACAGCTCGCCGGTTTTGGTTTTGAACAGCTTACCGCGCGCGCCGAGGATATCGCCGAGATCCCACTTTTTGAACTGCTCGTTATAGACGCCTTCCGGCAGATCGTCACGCGAAACGTAGATCTGGATCTGACCGCCCACATCCTGCAGGGTGGCGAACGACGCTTTACCCATGATGCGGCGGGTCATCATACGACCGGCTACGCTCACCTCAACGCCGAGCGCTTCCAGCTCGTCGTTCTCTTTGCTGTCATAGTCGGCATGCAGACGATCGGAGGTGGTGTCACGGCGGAAATCGTTAGGAAACGCCACGCCCTTTTCACGCAGCGCGCTGAGTTTTTCGCGACGCGCTTTCAGTTCGTTGTTTAACTCAAGGGCGGCATCAGCGCTCTGCGGTTGTTGTTCAGACATGTCGGTTCCTTATAGCCCTGCTTTTAAACTTGCTTCAATAAAACGGTCAAGATCGCCATCCAGTACGGCCTGGGTGTTACGCGTTTCTACGCTGGTACGCAGATCCTTGATGCGCGAATCGTCAAGAACGTATGAACGGATCTGGCTGCCCCAGCCGATGTCCGACTTGTTCTCTTCCGCCGCCTGCTTGTCGGCATTCTTCTTCTGCATTTCGTATTCATACAGCTTGGCACGCAGCTGTTTGAAGGCCTGATCTTTGTTCTTATGCTGCGAGCGGTCGTTCTGGCACTGCACCACAATGTTGGTCGGCAGGTGGGTAATACGCACCGCTGACTCGGTTTTGTTAACGTGCTGACCACCAGCACCCGAGGCGCGATAGACGTCGATACGCAGGTCGGCCGGGTTGATTTCGATGTCGATGTTGTCATCCACTTCCGGGTAAATAAATACCGAACTGAAGGAGGTGTGACGACGACCGCCGGAGTCGAACGGGCTCTTACGCACCAGACGATGAACGCCGGTTTCGGTACGCAGCCAGCCGTAAGCGTAATCACCGATGATTTTGATGGTGGCTGATTTGGTACCGGCCACTTCGCCTTCGGACTCTTCGATGATCTCGGTTTTGAAGCCTTTGGCTTCCGCCCAGCGCAGATACATGCGCAGCAGCATGCTGGCCCAGTCCTGCGCTTCGGTGCCGCCGGAGCCAGCCTGAATATCCATGTAGCAGTCGGCGCTGTCGTATTCGCCGGAGAACATACGGCGGAACTCCAGTTCACCCAGCTTCACCTCCAGCGCGTCCAGCTCGACCACGGCTTCGTTGAAGGTCTCTTCGTCGTCGGCTTCAACCGCCAGCTCCAGCAGACCCTGCACATCTTCCAGCCCCTGCTGCATCTGGTCGAGCGTTTCAACTACCGCTTCCAGCGAGGCGCGCTCTTTGCCCAGCGCCTGCGCGCGTTCAGGTTCGTTCCAGACGTCCGGCTGTTCCAGCTCGGCGTTTACTTCTTCGAGGCGTTCTTTCTTGGCATCGTAGTCAAAGATACCCCCTAAGAACGCTGCTGCGCTCACTGAGGTCCTGGATACGATTTTTGACCGGATTAATTTCAAACATGGCTTTTCAGTCTTTTTTGACGATTCGGTGAGAGGAGATAAAAGTAACGCGCTAGTTTACCCGAAAGCGCGCCTGGTTTGTAGCTTTGCACATCAATGGCTATACCGCGTATGAACCGGCAGAAAATAATTGCGCCAGTTCTGGAAACCAGCAGGTATGGCGGTTGCCAGAAATCCCGCTGTCATTCGCCACCGGCGCGGTGCGTCTTCAGAATTTTCCTACATAATCACGGCAATAAACGCCAGCTGGCGTCATTAAAACCCATGATTTCTCAGACAAAATCATTAAAACTCCACCATCAGAAATGTCTGGTTCGAAGCGTGATATAGCGCGATTAGCCTGCGCAATGCTGCGCTGTCCTGGCCATCAACCGGCCAGTGCGCACCTTATCCTTTCTGCACCCTGGCGGAATCTCAGGGGTTAGTGCTTCATCTATTGCGTTCTGTCTGTCAGCCACGTTGCTCAGGAGTATTCGTGACAGGGAAAGACTGCATTCAGGCCCGTTAACGTGAACGGGCGACAACATGCCCTGAGAGGCATGAGGAGTTGCCATGCATTATCCTGTTGTTACTTTTCGACCCTCACCGCGCCTGCTGGCGCTCCTCATCCCGTTTCTGCTGAGCGCCTGTGGTGGCGGCGGCGGCGGTGGTAGCGGCGGCGGCAGCACCCTGACCCCGGTCACGCCGGTCGTTGAACCTGCGGTGCCGGCCACGGCCGCCAGCAATAAAGTAGGCATCATTGACTCCGGCCTGGCCCCGGGCCGCAGCGAAATTAATTACGCCAACGTGAATTTCTCCAGCTATGTCGGCAGCAACACCGCGCTTAACGACAACATGGGAATCAACGGCCACGGCACGCTGGTGGCGATGACGCTACTGGGGCTGTCGCCTGACAGCGCGCTGTATGTAGCGCAGGCATCACAAAATAACATTTTCAGCTATGACAATACTGCGCGCGCCGTGCAGGGCCTGGTGGCGCAGGGCGTACGCATCTTCAATATGTCCTACGGTTCGCAGGAGCGCCTCACCAGCCAGCAGGCGCTAACCGATGCGCGCCAGCGCTATCAGTCGCTGTATCAGGGGCTCAACGCGGTGGCTGCGGCAGATGGGCTGGCGGTGATGATCACCGGCAACAACAGCGGCGCCACGCCGGCACCGGACGTGCTGACACCGCTGATGTATAACGACCCGCAGCTGGCGCGTAATCTGCTGGCGGTGACCGGTATCCTGAGTCATACCGGTTATGACCTGCCAGGCCGCGCAGCCGGCACCGGACCGTTTGACGCCTGCGGCGCGGCCGCCGCGTGGTGCCTGACCGCACCGGGCTATACCGATTACCTGTATCAAAACTCCGACGGCAGCTGGGTGCAGGCGCGCAGCTACGGCACCTCATTTGCCGCACCGCGCGTGACGGCTGCGGCCTCGCAGCTGCTGCAGCGTTTCCCGTGGATGAGCGGCCATAATCTGCAGCAAACCCTGCTGACCACCGCCACTTACCGCAGTGATGCGCACGATAACGTCGCCGACAGCGCCAACGGGCGGCCATACAATGAGACGTTCGGCTGGGGCGATCTTAACGCCGCCAAAGCCTTAAACGGGCCGGGACAATTCTGGGCAGAGGACTTCAGTGCGCGCCTCGACGGCGGCCAGTATGTGTTCAGCAATGACATCAGCGGCGATCGCGGGCTGGTGCTGGACGGCAGCGAACGCGGCGGTACGCTGCAGCTGACCGGCAACAACAGCTATCAGGGCATGACGCAGGTCTCCGCCAATAGCCTGCTGATTGACGGTGCGATTGCCGGCAATGCGCTGGTGAACGGCAGCGGCAAACTGGGTGGCAGCGGACGCATCGGCGGCAATCTGGTCAACCAGGGATCGGTTAATAGCGGCCTGCAGGTGGCGGGCAACTATCAGCAAAGCGCCAACGGTACGCTCAACGTCACGCTGAACAATCCGCTGCGCGTGGCCGGCAACGCGGCGCTCGACGGCACGCTGAATCTCGCGCCGCCCTCCGCCAGCTACGTGGTGAAACAGCAGGAAACGCTGCTGACCAGCGGCGGCGGCGTGAGCGGTCAGTTTAGCCAGGTCAATACCGGCGTATTTCTCGACGGTTCCGTCAGCTATGACGCCCACAGCGTTACCGGCCAGCTCACGCGCAAGAACACCGCCGCAGCGGCACAGGCGATGGGAATGGACAGTGCCAGCGCGCAGCAAACCAGCCGCAACCTGGAGCAGGCGTTTGAGCTGGCGGACCGCTGGCAGGGTCAGGCGACGCTGAGCAGTGCGCAGCAGTCAGCGCTGGCGGCCGCAGGCGCCTTCCAGACGCTGGCGGACACCCGCAGCGCACAGGCGGCGATCAACTCCCTGTCCGGCCAGGCGCATGCCTCCGGCAATGCGGTGCTGTTTAACGCACTGGATTATCAGACGCGCCTGCTCAACAACCGCATTGATGATGCCAGCGAACAGGGGCGCTTTGGCTTCTGGCTGGAGAGCGGCCAGCTGCGCGGCTCGCTCGATCAGGACGGCTATCTCGGCAACCGCTATCGCAATACCCTGACCGCGCTGGGTGCCGACAGCGACTTTGGCCTGCCCGGCCTGCGCCTCGGCATCGCCTGGACGCACACTCAGCTTGATGCCACCTATGACGACACCGGCGGCAACAGCCAGAACAGCCTGCAGGGCGTAATGCTGTATGGGCGCTATGCGGTGACGCCAGCCTGGTACTGGCAGGGCAATCTCAGCTATCAGCATGGACGCGATAAGCTGCAGCGCCTGGTGCTGCTGGACGAGGCCGCGCCGGTCTCCTCTTCCGCCCGCACTGACAGCTGGCAGGCGGCGCTGCAGAGCGGCTATCGCTGGACGCTGCAGGAGGATTATCGCATTGAGCCCTACCTCGGCTGGCGTGAAACCGGCCTGCAAACCGGCAGCTTCAGCGACAGCGGCAGCGCGTTTGGTTTGCAGGGCGACGGCGACAGCTATCGCCGCAGCGTCGGTTACGGTGGTCTGAATCTCAGCGCGCGCCAGGACTGGTCGGCGGGCTGGTGGAGCATGCTGAGCCTGTACGGCGAATACCAGTACGCGTTCAGCAATCCGTCGATGGACGTCAGCGCGCGCTGGAGCGGCTTCGGCAGCGGTCAGCAGAGCTTTACCATTCCGGGTATGCAGCTCGATCGCCGCTCGCAGTGGTTTGGTGCGCGGGTTGATCTGGTGCAGTCGGCACGCGCGCGGCTGTTTCTGCGTGCCGACCGCCACGTGGCCGATCGCGGCGATGAGAAGGTGCTGCGCGGCGGTGTCGACGTCACGTTCTAAAGGTTACGACTGCGGCCAGATATGGTCGATGATCAGCTGTACCGAGCGATTGCCGCGGTATTCGTTGATATCCAGCTTGTAGGCCAGCTGCACCTGACGCACGCTGCTGTCTGGCCACAGGCTGGTGTCGACGTTAAAAGCGATACCATCCAGTAACGGGCCGCCACCCAGCGGCTCGACCATCACCTTAAGGTGACGCTCGCCCACCAGACGCTGCTGCAACAGCTTAAACTGACCGTCGAACACCGGCTCCGGAAACGCCTGGCCCCAGGGGCCGGCTTCCCGCAACATTTCCGCGGTGTGCAGGGTAAATTCCTGCGCATGCAGTTCGCCATCGGACCACATCACGCCCTGCAGCGCCTCGCCCTCCAGCCATTCGTCGATCAGCGCAGCAAAGCGCTGGCGGAACTCATCGTACTTCGCCTCTTCCAGCGACAGCCCCGCCGCCATGGCGTGCCCGCCAAATTTGATGATCAGCCCAGGATAGAGCGTGTCGATACGTTCCAGCGCGTCGCGCAGGTGCAGCCCGGCAATCGAACGGCCAGAGCCCTTCAGCGTGCCGTCACCGGCGGGCGCGAAGGCGATGACCGGACGGTGGAAGCGCTCTTTCAGGCGTGACGCGAGGATGCCAACCACGCCCTGATGCCACTCCGGGTGATAAAACGCCAGCCCGAGCGGCAGATCGCGATGCTGGCGCTCCAGCTCATCGCACAGTGCCAGCGCTTCGCTCTTCATGCCCTGCTCAATCTCTTTGCGCGTCTGATTGAGCGCATCAAGTTCGCTGGCCAGCATGCGCGCCTGGGCAATATCTTCCGTCAGCAGCAGCGCAACACCAACCGACATATCGTCCAGCCGGCCGGCAGCATTGAGGCGTGGCCCGACGGCAAAACCGAGATCGCTGGCCGCCAGCTGACGCGCATCGCGGTTAGCAATCTCCAGCAGCGCGCGGATGCCGGCACGGCATTTACCGGCGCGGATGCGGCTCAGCCCCTGCCACACCAGAATGCGGTTGTTGGCATCCAGCGGCACCACGTCGGCCACGGTACCGAGCGCCACCAGATCCAGCAGTTCGGCCAGATTGGGTTCACTGCGTCCGTCGCTGAACCAGCTCTGCTGACGCAGATGGGCACGCAGCGCCAGCATCAGATAAAACGCCACGCCGACGCCCGCCAGCGAACGTGACGGGAATGCGCTGTCGCTCAGGTTAGGGTTAACGATGGCCTCGGCCGCCGGCAGCGTTTCGCCCGGCAGGTGGTGATCGGTGATCAGTACCGGAATCCCGTGCTGGTGTGCGGTATCGACGCCCGCGTGCGACGAAATGCCGTTATCCACGGTGAGGATCAGCTCCGCGCCACGCGCGCGCGCCTGCTCCACCACTTCCGGGCTCAGGCCATAGCCGTCCTCAAAGCGGTTCGGCACCAGATAATCGACGTTGCCGCCCATGCTGCGCAGCGCCAGTACGGTGAGCGCAGTGCTGGTGGCACCATCGGCATCGAAATCGCCCACCACCACGATACGGCGTTGCTGCTGCAGCATCTGGTGCAGCAGCGTCACGGCGCGCTCAATGCCGCCAAGGCTTTGCCACGGCAGCAGGAATTTCGCGCCGCGTTCCAGTTCGGCGGCGTCTTTGACACCGCGCTGCAGGTAGAGACGACGCAGCAGCGGCGGTAAATCATCGGGTAACTGCGCGTCGGCCTGGGCTTCACGCCGACGCAATTCTACAGAGTGCATCACTGTGTCTTAACCACCACGCTTCTGGCCGTCCAGTACCTGCTTCAGCTCCTGCGGTCCCTGGTAGCCAGGAATCATCATGCCGCTGTCGGTGAGGATGGCGGGCGTGCCCTGAATACCAAACAGAATGCCCAGCTTGTAGTGCTGATCGAGATTGATTTTGCAGCTCGCCGGCGCATCCATTTGCGGTGCGTCGCCTTTCATTGCGGCATCAAACGCCTTGTTGCGATCGGCGCTGCACCAGATGGCGGTCATGGCTTTCTCCACCTGGCCGTGCAGGCCTTCACGCGGGAACGCCAGATAGCGCACGGTGATGCCCAGCGCGTTGTAGTCAGCCATCTGCTCGTGCAGCTTGCGGCAGTAACCGCAGGTGATGTCGGTGAACACGGTGATCACGTGCTGCTCTTTCGGCGCTTTGTAGACAATCATTTCCGGTGCCAGCGCGGCGACTTTTTTCTCCAGCAGCTGATTGGTGACATTAACCGGCTGCGCGCCGCTGACATCGTACAGCGGGCCCTGAATCATGTGCTTGCCGTCTTCGGTGACGTACAGCACACCGCTTTCGGTCATCACCGTTTTGATACCCGGCAGCGGCGACGGCTGGATTTCCGCCTGCTGCATACCCAGTTTTTTCAGTGATTGCTGAATCGCGCTGTCATCGGCATGGGCCAGCGCAGAAAAGGCGCTGACCAGCAGAGCCAGCGTCGTAACGGTTTTTTTCATCTCAAATCCTTGTTGCCGCTGCTCAGGCGCGCGGATGATGCTGTTGATGTAACTGACGCAGGCGCTCAGTCGCCACGTGCGTGTAAATCTGGGTGGTCGACAGGTCGCTGTGCCCCAGCAACATCTGTACGACGCGTAAATCGGCACCATGGTTCAGTAAATGTGTGGCAAATGCGTGGCGCAGCACGTGCGGTGACAGCTTTTCGCTGTCGATGCCGGCAAGGGTGGCATAGTGTTTGATGCGATGCCAGAAGGTCTGGCGTGTCATCTGCTGCGCGCGGTTGCTGGGGAACAGCACGTCAATGGTCTGCCCGTTTAGCAGCCACGGCCGCCCATGTTCCATATAGTGCTCCAGCCAGTAAATTGCTTCTTCACCTAATGGCACCAGCCGCTCTTTATTGCCTTTACCGATGACGCGCACCACGCCCTGACGCAGGCTGACATCACTCAACGTCAGACCGACCAGCTCAGAGACGCGCAGCCCGGTAGCGTACAGCAGCTCCAGCATCGCTTTGTCACGCAGTTCAAGCGGTATGTCCGTCGCCGGCGCCTGTAACAGGCGCTCGACCTGATTTTCTGACAGGTCTTTTGGCAGGCGCTGCGGCAATTTCGGCGCTGATAACAGCGCGCTGGGATCGTCACTGCGCAGCTTTTCGCGGTACAGATACTGAAACAGACGGCGCATCGCGCTCAGAGTACGCGCTGAGCTGGTGGCTTTGTAACCGCCCTCAATCCGCTCAGCCAGAAACTGCTGTAAATCAGCGGCTTCCAGCGTCAGCAGCGTGCGCTCATGGTGGTGCAGCCAGGCAGTGAGCGTCTGCAAATCCTGACGATAGGACGCCAGCGTGTTCTGCGCCAGGTTGCGCTCAATCCAGAGCGCGTCGAGAAACTGTTCTATCAGATCGCTGTCCTGCACTGTTGCCCCTCGCCGTGTGAAATCGTGCTCATTATGCCTGAAACTGGCCTGCTTCTGGTACAATTGCGCCAGAGTGAGTTTCAGTCAGAGCATTAATTGCATGAATATCGGTCTGTTTTACGGTTCCAGTACCTGTTACACCGAGATGACGGCGGAGAAAATCCGCGACTTTATCGGTGAAGAATTAGTCACACTGCATAACCTGAAAGATGACGATCCGTCGCTGATGGAGCAGTACGATTTACTGATTCTCGGTATTCCGACCTGGGATTTCGGCGAACTGCAGGAGGACTGGGAAGCGGTGTGGCAACAGCTGCCAGCACTCAACCTGCAGGGCAAAATTGTGGCGCTGTACGGCATGGGCGACCAGGTCGAGTACAGCGAATGGTTCCTCGATGCGCTGGGTATGCTGTACGAACTGCTGCTGCCGATGGGCGTGCAGTTTGTCGGTTACTGGCCGCTCGACGGCTACCAGTTTACCAGTAAAAAACCGCTGACCGCCGATGGTCAGCAGTTTGTCGGTCTGGCGCTCGACGACGTTAATCAGTTTGAGCTGAGCGAAGAGCGCGTCGAGCAGTGGTGCGAACAGATTCTGACCGAAACCGCCGCGCTGCTTTAATGCGGCGTCGCGCCATCCAGCAAAAAACAGCGGGCGCGTAACGCGCGCCACGCGTCGGGCGGCATGCTGTCGTGCAGCAGCCATAGCCGCCAGCGTTGCCCGCGCCGGTTACGCAGCACCAGCAACACGCCCCACGGTAGCCAGTCTGGCTGCCGTTGCGCCTGCCAGCGCTCACCGCGCCAGTACCAGTCACCCTTGTCATCCAGCATGAGCGCTCCGCAGCGCTGCTGCAGGCGACGCGCGTTACGCCAGTACTGCAGTGTCAGCAGAATCACTACCGCGATCTGAACCCAGGCCCAGCCCGCCGGCCAGCGACAGCTCAGCAACAGCGCGCCACCCAGCCCGAACAGCGTCACATTCAGCGCCCGCGCGCTGCGTGACGCGCGCAGATTACATTGCCACCGGCCCGCGTTCACGGTTGCGCTGCTGAATCAGTTTCACCATGCGTTTGAACTCGGGATCGGCCGGTTCGCCGTGGTTCATCATCCAGTTAAACAGGTCCGGATCGTCGCTCTTTAGCAGCGCGACAAATACCTGCTTGTCGCTGTCGCTCAGCGAATCATACTCATATTTAAAGAACGGCATGATCGAGACATCCAGCTCCAGCATGCCGCGACGGCATGCCCACTGGACGCGCGCTTTGTCATGAATATCCATGTGTCTTCTTCCACAGCTGATAACAGTGGCGCTCAGTGTACCTGCTTTTTCGCCGCGCTGCAGGCGTGCAACCAGACGCTGCGCGCGATGACGCACAGCAATGCCACCGGTTACAGGGTTATCACGCGATTTGTGCGCCAGATTCCGCAAACAGGTTGCAATGGCGCACTGCTCTTTTAACATTGGTAAGCATATTACTGGATAAACCTTATTGATCAGGACGGACTCATGCCGATTTTCACCCTTCCGCCTCGCCAGCCCGCTGCGGCGTCGCGCCTGCCTTTAACGCTGATGTCGCTCGACGAGTGGGCGCTGGTATCGGTGCAGGGCAAAGACAGCACCTCTTATTTGCAGGGTCAGCTGACGCTGGACGTGGCGGCGTTGGACGCAGCGCAGCATCGCCCGGCGGCGCACTGTGATGCCAAAGGTAAAATGTGGAGCAATCTGCGTCTGTTCCATCGTGGAGAAGGTTATGCCTACCTGGTGCGCCGCAATCTGCGCGAGCAGCAGGTGACCGAACTGAAGAAGTATGCGGTGTTCGCCAAAGTGACCATTGCGGCCGATGATGACGCGGTCCTGCTCGGCGTTGCCGGTTTTCAGGCGCGCGCCGCGCTGGCTAACGTTTTCGCCACGCTGCCGGATGCCACAATCCCAGTGGTGCAGCAGGATGACACCACCCTGCTGTGGTTCGCCGAACCGGCCGAACGTTTTCTGCTGGTCACCACGCCGGCGCAGGCCGAAGCGCTGCAGCAGAAGCTGGCCGGGGAAGCGCAACTGAATGACAGCACGCAGTGGCTGGCGCTGGATATTGCGGCGGGCGTGCCGGTGATCGACAGCGCCACCACGGCGCAGCTGATTCCGCAGGCCACCAACCTGCAGGCGCTGGATGCCATCAGCTTTAAAAAAGGCTGTTATACCGGCCAGGAGATGGTGGCGCGCGCAAAATTCCGCGGCGCCAACAAACGTGCGCTCTACTGGCTGGCGGGCAGCGCCAGCAAAGTACCGGACGCGGCCAGTTCGCTGGAGTTGCAGATGGGCGACAAATGGCGTCGCACCGGCACGGTGCTGAGCGGCGTACAGCTGGATGATGGCAGCGTGTGGGTGCAGGCGGTGCTGAACAACGATCTGGAGCCGGATAGCGTGCTGCGCGTTGAAGGCGATGAAAACGGTAAGCTGACCATTCAGCCGCTGCCCTATTCGCTGGAAGAGTAACGGTTACGGCTGGTATGCCGCAGGGTCGCCATCAGTGGCGACCCTGGCCTTGTTACATCACGTAAAAATAGATGGCGCAAAAGTGCAGCACGCTGCCGCCCAGCACGAAACCGTGCCAGATGGCATGATTGTACGGGATACGGCGCGACACATAGAAAATTACCCCGAGTGAATAGACAATCCCGCCCGCCGCCAACAGCCAGACGCCGCCGGCCGACAGTTTGGTTGCCAGCTGATAAATCACTACCAGCGACAGCCAGCCCATGCTGAGATAGGTCACCAGCGACAGCACTTTAAAGCGATGCGCAATGGTCAGCTTAAAGATGATGCCCGCTAGCGCCAGACTCCAGATCACCACCATCAATCCCTGCGCCAGCGGCGATTGCAGCCCGACCAGCAGAAACGGCGTGTAAGTCCCGGCGATCAGCAAATAGATGGCGCAGTGGTCAAATTTCTTCAGCCAGTATTTGGCACGCTGATGCGGAATGGCGTGATACAGCGTCGAGGCGAGGAACAGCAGAATCATGCTGCCACCGTACAGGCTATAGCTGGTAATGGCAGTGATATTCGCCTGCATTTCAACGGCCTGGGTCAACAGCAACACCAGCCCCACGATGCCAAACACACAGCCCAGGCCGTGGCTGATGCTGTTGGCGATCTCTTCGGCCAGTGAATAGCCCTGGGCAATAAGTCGGTTCTGTACCATGGCGTCGGATTCCTGAACATCGTAACGAAAGTTGTGCTTTTTCTGTGCACCAGAGTAGCGAAGAACAATTTCAGAGTACACATGTACGCTAAAATTATTCTGTGAAGAGGTGTGACAACCCAGCGGCAAACCAATCTGTTACACTGAGGCTTCTTTTTGCCGTGAGCGCCGCCCGAATGTTTTCACACAGCGACCTGTCCCGTTTGAATGACCTTGAGATGCAGGTTTATCACTTCATCATCAAACACCGGGAAAGTGTCAGTTATATGACCATCCGTGAACTGGCGGCGCAGGCGGGCGTCTCGACCACCACGGTGCTGCGCTTCTGCCGCAAAATGCACTGTGACGGCTGGTCAGAATTCCGCATCCGTTTTCGCCTGGCGCAGGAGCAAAGCGCGCCGGTGCTGCTGCCCTCCGGCGTCGGAGAAATGCTGAGCTTTTTTAAAAGCATCAATAACGCAGAATTTGATCAGCAGATTGCCACCGCGGCGCAAATGATTATTGAGGCTGAGCACATTTTCTTTATTGGTGCCGGTACTTCAGGCAGTCTCGGCAAATATGGTGCACGCTATTTTTCTAATATTGGTAAATTCAGTCATCACATCGATGATCCTTATTACCCGGTGAGTAAGAGCGCCTGGGAAAATGCGCTGGCGATTATTTTATCCGTCTCTGGCGAAACCGAAGAGATCCTGCGCTTTGCCAGTCAGTTCAGTCTGCATCACTGTAAAATCATCTCCATCACCAATCACGACAACTGCTCGCTGGCGAAAATGGCGGATTTCAATCTCTCCTATCATGTGCCGCAGGAGAAACTGCCTGACCGCTACGATATTACCACCCAGGTACCGGTCATTTATATTCTGGAGACGCTGGGCCGTTATATTGCCCGCCTCACGCAAGTATAAAACAGCCTGTTTTTTGGCGGTAACAAGTCACATTTCCGCGCCGGTGTTATAGCGTGACTTTGCTATTTCAGTTGTTACACTGCGGGCAGTGTTATTTTCGCCAACAGCGTGACGAGGTATTGAAATGAATGAAGGATTGCAGTTACCCAACGGATTTCTCTGGGGCGGCGCGGTGGCAGCCCATCAGGTTGAGGGCGGCTGGGATCAGGGCGGCAAAGGCGTCAGCATCGCCGATGTTCTCACCGGCGGCGCACACGGCGTTGATCGCGTCATCACGCCCGGCGTCCAGCCCGGCCAGCACTATCCCAACCATCAGGCGGTGGAATTCTATTCACACTACAAACAGGACGTGGCGCTGTTTGCTGAGATGGGTTTCAAATGCTTCCGCACCTCGATTGCCTGGACGCGCATTTTCCCCAACGGCGATGAACTGCAGCCCAATGAAGCCGGCCTGCAATTTTACGATGACCTGTTTGATGAACTGCTGAAATATGGCATCGAACCGGTGATCACCCTGTCGCACTTTGAGATGCCTTATCATCTGGTTAAAGAGTACGGCGGCTGGGCTAATCGCAAAGTGGTCGATTTCTTTGTGCGCTTCAGTGACGTGGTGATGACGCGCTATCGCCACAAGGTGAAGTACTGGATGACCTTCAATGAAATCAATAACCAGCGCAACTGGCAGTATCCGCTGTTCGGCTACTGCTGCTCCGGCGTCGTATTCACAGAGCATGAAAAGCCGGAGCAGACGATGTATCAGGTGATGCATCACCAGTTCGTTGCCAGTGCCAAAGTGGTGAAGCGCGGCCACGAAATCAACCCGGATTTCCAGATTGGCTGCATGATCGCCATGGTACCGGTCTATCCGTTCTCCTGCCATCCAGACGACGTGATGCGCGCGCAGGAGTCGATGCATCAGCGCTACGTGTTCAGCGACGTGCAGATGCGCGGCGCGTACCCGGCTTATACGCTGAAAGAGTGGGCGCGCAAGGGCTATCACATTGCGATGGAAGCCGATGACGCCGAAACGCTGCGTCAGGGCTGCTGCGACTACATCGGTTTCAGCTACTACATGAGCAACGCGGTGGACACCAAAGCCAGCGGCGTCGACGACCCGATCACCGGCTTCGACGGCGTAGTGCCTAACCCGCATGTGAAAGCGTCTGACTGGGGCTGGCAGATTGATCCGGTCGGCCTGCGCTACGTGCTGAATGCGCTGTATGAGCGCTACCAGAAGCCGCTGTTTATCGTTGAGAACGGCTTTGGTGCCATTGATAAAGCCAATGCTGAGGGCGTAATCGAAGATGACTACCGCATTGATTATCTGCGCGCGCACATCGAAGAGATGAAAAAAGCGGTGGCGCTGGATGGCGTTGATCTGCTGGGCTATACGCCGTGGGGCTGCATCGACTGCGTCTCCTTTACCACCGGCCAGTACAGCAAGCGCTACGGCTTTATCCACGTCGATAAAAACGATGACGGCAGCGGCAGCTTTGCCCGTTCGAAGAAGAAGAGTTTCGCCTGGTATCAGCAGGTGATTGCCAGCAATGGTGAAGTGCTGTAACCGCTAATGGCGCGCGACGTATAAATGTGCGCCGTGCGCAGACAGGCTGTGAAGTGCGGCTCAACGGCCGCCTGATGCATCAATAAAGCTGCCGGTGACGTAGGAAGCGGCGTCACTGGCCAGCCAGGCGATGGCGGCAGCGACCTCCTCCGCCTGGCCGCCGCGCTGCATCGGCAGCGATGCCGCGAGACGATCAACGCGCCCCGGCTCGCCGCCGTCGGCATGCATATCGGTGTAGATCAGCCCTGGCCGCACGCTATTGACGCGAATCCCCTGCGCCGCCACTTCCAGTGACAATCCTCTGGTCAGCGTGTCCATCGCGCCTTTCGACGCCGCATAATCGACATACTCATTGGGCGAGCCGGTACGCGCGGCCGCTGACGAGACGTTAACAATGGCGCCGCCCTGGCCGCCGTGTGCGGTGCTCATGCGTTTTACCGCTTCGCGGCAGCAGATAAACGTGCCGGTGACGTTGGTTGCCAGCACGCGCTGAATGCGCGCAGCATCCAGATCCTCAACCCGGCACTGGGAGAAGAGAATACCGGCGTTATTCACCAGCACGCGCAGCGCGCACGGCTGCTGATCCAGCTGGCGGAACATGCGCACCACCTGCGCTTCATCGGCAATATCCGCCTGTAAGGCAAACGCGCTGCCGCCCTGCGCTTCGATATCTGCTACCACCTGCAACGCTTCTGCTGCGCGCTGCCGGAAATTGATTGCCACGCGATAACCCGCCTGCGCCAGCAGCAGCGATGTTGCCCGTCCAATTCCGCGGCTACCGCCGGTGACCAGTGCCAGATTCATATGCTTCTCCCATAAAAAAAGGCCGACAAATTGGCCTTTAGTATTACTGAAGGGTTTGGATTACGCCTGCAAATTACTGGTATTCGCTCATCGGAACGCATGAACAGAACACATTGCGATCGCCAAACACATCGTCGAGACGCTTAACGGTCGGCCAGTATTTGTTGGCGCTGCCGGCCGGGAAGACCGCCAGCTCGCGGCTGTACGGATGAGTCCAGTCGCCGACGATTTCCATCTGGGTATGCGGTGCATTCACCAGCGGGTTGTCGTCAGCCGGCCATTCACCGTCGGCTACGCGATCGATTTCCATGCGGATCGCCAGCATCGCGTCAATAAAGCGGTCCAGCTCGATTTTGCTCTCGGATTCGGTCGGCTCGACCATCAGCGTGCCGGCGACCGGGAACGACATGGTCGGCGCATGGAAGCCATAGTCGATCAGGCGTTTCGCGATATCCAGCTCGCTGATGCCGGTCTGCTCTTTCAGCGGACGAATGTCGAGAATGCACTCATGTGCCACGCGACCGTCGCGGCCGGCGTACAGAATCGGGTACGCCGACTGCAGCCGGCTGGCGATGTAGTTGGCGTTGAGAATCGCCACCGAGCTGGCCTGCTTCAGCCCTTCGGCACCCATCATGCGAATGTACATCCAGCTGATGGGCAGAATAGATGCGCTGCCGAACGGCGCCGCAGAAACCGCGCCCTGCTGGGTCAGCACGCCGTCAATCTGCACCACGCTGTGGCCCGGTACGAATGGCGCCAGATGCGCCTTCACCCCGATCGGCCCCATGCCCGGACCGCCACCGCCGTGCGGAATGCAGAAGGTTTTGTGCAGGTTGAGATGCGACACGTCAGCGCCAATGTAGCCAGGCGTGGTGATCCCAACCTGCGCGTTCATGTTTGCGCCGTCGAGGTACACCTGGCCGCCGTACTGATGCACGATCTGGCACACTTCGCGAATGGTCTCTTCGTAGACGCCGTGCGTCGACGGGTAGGTCACCATGATGCACGACAGCGCGTCACCGGCCTGCGCTGCTTTTTCACGCAGATCGCCGAGATCGATGTTGCCCTGCTTATCACAGGCCACCACCACCACCGCCATGCCCGCCATCTGCGCGGACGCCGGGTTGGTGCCGTGCGCCGAGCTCGGGATCAGACAGATCGTGCGGCCCGCTTCATTACGGCTCTCATGATAGCGACGGATGGCCAGCAGACCGGCGTATTCGCCCTGCGCACCAGAGTTCGGCTGCATGCACAGCGCATCGTAACCGGTGAGCTGGACCAGCCACTGGGACAGCTGACCGATCATCTGCAGATAACCGCTCGCCTGCTCTGCCGGGCAGAACGGGTGCAGTTCAGCAAATTCCGGCCAGGTGATCGGAATCATTTCGGCGGCGGCATTCAGTTTCATGGTGCATGAGCCGAGCGGGATCATCGCCTGATTCAGCGCCAGATCCTTTTTCTCCAGGCTGTGCATGTAGCGCATCATCTCAGTTTCGCTGTGATGACGGTTGAACACCGGATGGGTAAGGAATTCGCTGGTACGCTGCTGGCCTGCCGGAATAGCGCTGTTTTCCGCCGCCACCGCGGCGTCCAGCGCCTCGATATCCTGACCGTGCGCGTCACCCAGCAGAATGGCAAACAGCGCCAGCACGTCTTCACGCGTGGTGGTTTCATCCAGCGTGATACCAACCGCATTGAGGATATCGCTGCGCAGATTGACGCCGAAGCTCAGCGCACGGTTCAGCACCGCCGCTTTGTCCGCGACTTCAACGGTCAGCGTATCGAACCAGCTGTGATGGCGCAGCTTCAGGCCGCCGTTTTGCAGGCCTGCTGCCAGAATCGAGGTCAGACGGTGAATGCGCGAGGCGATGCGCTTCAGTCCGGCCGGGCCATGGTAAACCGCGTACAGGCCGGCGATATTCGCCAGCAGCACCTGTGAGGTACAGATGTTGGAGTTGGCTTTCTCACGGCGGATATGCTGTTCGCGCGTCTGCATCGCCATGCGCAGTGCAGTGTTACCTGCGGCATCGCGTGACACACCGATGATACGGCCCGGCATGGAGCGCTTGTGCTCATCACGGCTGGCAAAGAAGGCCGCGTGCGGACCGCCGTAGCCCATCGGTACGCCAAAGCGCTGGGCGGAACCAAAGACGATATCAGCACCCTGTTTGCCCGGCGCTTCCAGCTGCACCAGCGCCATGAAATCCGCCGCCACGCTCACCACCACTTTGCGGCTTTTCAGCTCAGCAATCAGTTCACGGTAGTCGTGCACTTCTCCGCTGGTACCGACCTGCTGCAGCAGCACGCCAAACAGATCGTCGTGCTCGCGGGCTTTTTCGGCGCGATCAATAATCAGCTCAAAGCCAAAGGTTTCAGCGCGGGTGCGCACCACATCCAGCGTTTGCGGATGGATGTCATCGGCGATAAAGAATTTGGTCGCGTTTTTCAGCTTGCTGACGCGTTTAGCCATCGCCATCGCTTCGGCGGCCGCGGTGGCTTCATCCAGCAGCGAAGCTGAAGCGATATCCAGCCCGGTGAGATCGAGCGTCAGGGTCTGGAAATTGAGCAGCGCTTCCAGACGGCCCTGCGACACTTCCGGCTGATACGGCGTGTACGCCGTGTACCAGCCCGGGTTTTCCAGCATGTTGCGCAGAATCACCGGCGGGGTGATCACGGCGCTGTAACCCATTCCAATCCAGGATTTGTAACGCTGATTCTGGCTGGCAATGGCTTTCAGCTCTGCCAGCGCCTGCTGTTCAGTCGCGGCATCGCCTACCGCCGGCGGGCCTGGCAGCTGGATATCAGCAGGCACAATTGAAGCGATCAGCGAAGCCAGCGAGCTGGCACCAATCGCTTCCAGCATGGTGGCCTGCTGCGCGGCATCAGGACCGATATGGCGCTCAATAAAAGCACCGTTATGTTCGAGCTGGCTGAGAGTCTGGGTCATTTACAGTACATCCTGAATCGGGCTGGGTGACAAAATGGCATTAAATCAGGCAGATAAAAAAGAAGGCACCGCAGTGCGGCACCTTCCGAGACTACCGGTTACTCGTCGATGGACTTTTTATAGGCCTCGGCATCGAGCATCGCGTCGAGCTCGGACTCGTCGCTGGCTTTGATGCGGAACAGCCAGCCGGCGGCGTACGGTTCGCTGTTCACCAGCTCCGGGGCATCGCCCAGCTCTTCGTTGACCGCCACGATTTCACCGCTCAGCGGGGCATAGATATCCGATGCCGCTTTCACGGATTCGGCTACCGCACAGTCGTCACCGACGGCAAAGCTGGCGCCCACGTCAGGCAGGTCGACAAACACCATGTCGCCCAGCAGTTCCTGCGCGTGTTCGGTGATGCCCACGGTAAACGTACCGTCAGCTTCTTTACGCACCCACTCGTGGCTATCACGGTACTTCAATTCATTTGGCACATTGCTCATCGCCATTTCTCCTGAAAAAAAATTACTGAGCGACCGGCTTGCCGGCGCGAACAAAAATAGGTTTAGTCACTTTCACCGGCATTTCACGATTGCGGATTTCAACAATCGCCTGCTCACCGATACTGGCCGGCACGCGCGCCAGCGCAATGCTATAGCCCAGCGTTGGCGAGAAGGAGCCGCTGGTAATGATGCCCTGCTGCGGCTGGCCCTGCGCATCGGTAAAGCGCACCGTCAGACCGTTACGCAGCACGCCTTTTTCGGTCATCACCAGCCCGACCAGTTTTTCCGTGCCGTTCTCGCGCTGCGCTTCCAGCGCTTCACGGCCAATGAAATCACGGTCGCCGGGCTCCCAGCTGATGGTCCAGCCCATGTTGGCGGCCAGCGGCGAAACGCCTTCATCCATCTCCTGACCATACAGATTCATGCCAGCTTCGAGACGCAGCGTATCGCGTGCGCCCAGTCCGGCTGGTTTCACGCCCGCGGCCAGCAGCTGCTGCCAGAAATCTGCGGCCTGAGCGGCAGGCAGGGCGATTTCATAACCGGCTTCACCGGTATAACCGGTCGTGGCGATAAACAGATCGCCGGCCTGTACGCCAAAGAACGGCTTCATGCCTGCAACCGCGTCACGCTGTGCCGCGCTAAACAGGCTCTGTGCTTTTTGCTGCGCGTTCGGTCCCTGAACGGCGATCAGCGCCAGATCGTCACGCTCGGTGAGCGCAACCCCAAACGGCTGCGCATGCTCAGCGATCCACGCCAGATCCTTCTCGCGCGTGGCGGAGTTGACCACCAGGCGGAAGAAATCCTCGCTCATAAAGTAAACAATTAAGTCATCAATGACGCCAGCTGAAGCATTCAGCATGCCGGTATAGAGGGCTTTGCCGGGCTGAGTCAGTTTGGCGACGTCGTTGGCTAGCAGGTAACGCAGAAATTCACGGGTGCGCGCGCCGTGCAGATCGACAATGGTCATGTGGGAAACGTCAAACATTCCGGCATCGTTGCGCACCGCGTGGTGTTCATCCATTTGCGAGCCGTAGTGCAGCGGCATCATCCAGCCGTGGAAGTCCACCATGCGGGCACCGCAGGCCTGATGCTGTTCGAATAGAGGCGTTTGCTGAGTCATAACCATCCTGTGAAGACAAGTGAGTGTGACGCGCCTGCGCCGTCAGTTTTGAGCGACGCAAACGTTCTCTTTACGCTGAAGTTACCACCGAATACGGCAATTAACCATAAGGAAAACGAGGGTGAAACCTTATCATCCTTTGTGCTGCCCCGGCAGCCACGCCAGCATATCTCACTGCATTTATGTGATTTACCGCGCATATAATTCACCTGTTGCGCAGTAATTCAGCCGAATAATGGAAGCCGTGCCGCAGACAAGGGAAATGGTTCGGGGGCGAGAAACATTTTGGATTAGTTAAAGTAATGCGAATTGAGGCCTGAAATTAGAATAAATCAAATGAAGGGCAATTTGGGTGCAGCGATGCACAATAATGGTGCCGGGGCGGGTTTTGCAGTGACGTTACCGGGTGCGCACAGGGTCGCGATGGGTAGGGACAACGCTGTGCAGTTCGGTGATTCATAAGCGGCAGCCGACTGCCACGCCCACCCTTGAGGGGATCGCGTAACGTCAGTGCAGGAAAAACGGCACCTGAAACGGTGCCGTAATAAGGAGGGTTAGCGGATCCAGCCGGGCAGGTCGTTGAGGCCCATGGCCTGCTTCAGCAGTAACGGCTTCACGCCAGGCAGCGTGTCGGCCAGCTTCAGCCCGACGTCGCGCAGCAGTTTTTTTGCCGGATGGTGCCCGGCAAACAGCTCACGGAAACCCTGCATGCCGGCCAGCATCAGCGCTGCGCTGTGCTTGCGGCTGCGTTCATAACGCCGCAAATAGAGATGCTGGCCGATATCTTTGCCCTGCTGATGCAGACGGCGGATTTCACCAATCAGCTCGGCGGCATCCATAAAGCCGAGGTTAACCCCCTGCCCGGCCAGCGGATGGATGGTATGCGCCGCATCGCCCACCAGCGCCAGCCGGTGCGCAGCAAAGTTGCGGGCGTAACGCGCCGTCAGCGGAAAGGTTTTACGTTCGCTTTCCACCTGGCAAAGACCAAGGCGCATATCGAATGCCACCGACAGCTGCTGGTTAAACAGCGCTTCCGGCATGGATTGCAGTCGCGCCGCTTCCTGCGGTGACAGCGACCAGACGATGGAGCACAGGTGCGGATTCTGCATCGGCAGGAAGGCCAGAATGCCGTCGCCGTGGAACACCTGGCGCGCGATGGCATCGTGCGGCATATCGGTGCGTACATTGGCCACCAGCGCGTGATGTTCGTAATCCCAGAAGGTGATCGGGATATCCGCTTTGTCACGCAGCCACGAGTTGGCCCCGTCCGCAGCAATCAGCAGGCGCGCGCTCATCATGCTGCCGTCCTGCAGGGTAATAAAGGCTTCGTTATCGCCAAACGCCACCTGCTGCAGCTGAGCCGGCGCAATCAGCGTCACGTCGCTACACTGGCTGGCGCGCTGCCACAGCGCACTGTGAATCACCTCGTTTTCAATGATATGTCCGAGGTGCGACAGCCCCTGTTGCTCGTCATCAAAGCTGATCGAGCCAAAGCTGTCCTGATCCCACACTTCCATGCCGTGATACGCGCTGGCGCGCAGCGCGAGAATGGTGGACCAGACATCGAGTTTTTGCAGCAGACGCTCGCTGGCGGCGTTGATGGCCGAGACGCGAACCGACGCTGGCGCCGCCGCATCAAATTGTGGCTCAGGCGCTTTTTCCAGCACCGCAACGCGCAGGCCGCTGCCCTGTAAGCCACAGGCCACCGCCAGACCGACCATGCCGCCACCGGCAATCGCCACATCAAATGTTTGCATTGCTGCCCCTTAATTCATGCTTAACGCTTAACCCAGCCGAGCGTGCGCACGGCAAGTGGGTTTCGCAGCCATGGCAGGTAGTCCATTGCCACCAGCCCAAGATTTCGTCCTGCCACCAGCGGGGCATAACGGTTGGCGAACAGCCGCACCAGACCGTCGGTGACGCCAATGGTCGCCGCACGATCCGGCTGGCGGCGCGCAGCAAAATGGTGCAACACCGCGTGGCTGCCCGGATCCTGCTGATGACGATGCGCCGCCGCAAGGGTTTCCGCCAGCGACATCACATCGCGCAGTCCGAGGTTAAAGCCCTGCCCGGCGATCGGATGCAGCGTCTGCGCCGCATTGCCGACCAGCGCCAGCCGGTGCGTCACCTGACGCTCTGCGGTCTGCAGCGCCAGCGGATAGATTTCGCGCTGGCCGGCGTGAGTAAAGCGCCCCAGCCGCCAGCCAAAGGCGCGCTGTAATTCATGCAGGAAGGTGGCATCGTCCCACTGCTTAACCGTGGCTTCGGCGGCCGCCGGATGACACCACACCAGCGACAGACGGTTGCCGGACATTGGCAGCAGCGCCAGCGGGCCATGCTGCGTGAAGCGCTCAAACGCGCGGCCCTGATGCGGCAACTGCGTCGCGACGTTGGCAATCACCGCCAGCTGCTGGTAGTCGTCGCGCTGCCAGCGCATGCCGCAGGATGCTGCCAGCGGCGAGCGTGCGCCGTCAGCGGCCACCAGCAGCGCGCCCTGTAACGTTGCGCCGCTGCTGAGCGTCGCCTGCACGCTATCGGCGCTGCGGGTTACTGAGGTAACGTGATCCGGGCAGCACAGCGTCACGCCGGGTGCCTCACGCAGACGTTTAAACAGGCGCTGTCCCACGTCATACAGCTCGACCACGTTGCCCAACGCCGACAGCTGATAATCCTCAGACTGCAGCTGAACAAACCCGCTGTGCCCGCGATCGGAAACGTGGATGTGGGTAATGGGCGTGGCGCAATCCGCCAGCGACCGCCACAGGTCAATTTCCGCCAGCTGCTGACAGGTGCCCGCCGCCAGCGCGATGGCGCGCCCGTCAAAGCCCGGGTGCGCGCGGCTGTCCGGCTGATGACGTTCAATCAGCGTCACCGGCAACTGGCCCTGCGTCAGATGCGAAATCGCCAGTGCCAGCGTGGCGCCGGTCATGCCGCCGCCTGCAATCAGGATACTCATACGCTGCGCGCCGCCGCCATCAGTGCTTCGATCGCCTCAGCGTCTTTTACCACGCTGTCGGTCAGGTTTTCATTACCGTCGGCGGTGATAACGATGTCGTCTTCGATACGGATACCGATGCCGCGATATTGTGCCGGCACTTTGGCATCCGGCGCGATATACAGGCCCGGTTCAACGGTGAGCACCATGCCGGGCTCAAGCAGGCGGTCGCGGCTGGGCGTGCCGTAGTGGCCGACGTCATGCACGTCCAGCCCCAGCCAGTGACCAAGGCCGTGCATAAAGAACGGACGGTGCGCCTGCTCTTCAAACAGCGTATCGATATTGCCTTCCAGAATGCCCAGATCGACCAGACCGGTGATCATGATACGCACCACTTCGTCGTTGACTTCATGGATGCTGATGCCCGGGCGGAACATCGACAGCGCCTTATACAGCGAGGCGAGCACGATGTCGTAGATCTCGCGCTGCGGCTGGCTGAATTTACCGTTAACCGGGAAGGTGCGGGTAATATCGCCGGCGTAGCCATGGAATTCGCAACCGGCATCAATCAGCACCAGATCGCCGTCGCGCATTTCGCTTTCGTTTTCGGTGTAGTGCAGAATGCAGCCGTTCTCACCGGAGCCCACAATGGTGTTGTAAGACGGAAAGCGCGCGCCGTGGCGGGTGAATTCGTGATGGATTTCGCCTTCCAGCTGATACTCAAACATGCCGGGACGGCACGCCTGCATCGCACGGGTATGTGCCAGCGCGCTGATTTTTCCTGCGCGGCGCAGAATGGCGATCTCGTCTTCGCT
This sequence comes from Pantoea sp. SGAir0184, assembly GCF_043544755.1. Lineage (NCBI taxonomy): Bacteria > Pseudomonadati > Pseudomonadota > Gammaproteobacteria > Enterobacterales > Erwiniaceae > Pantoea > Pantoea sp. SGAir0184. The sequence continues at coordinate 882,427 of NZ_CP028050.1, read as the reverse complement.
TTTAAACAGGCGCATCTCATGCACCCAGGGACGCCAGTCGGTCAGCGTCGACGGCGCGCTGAGGTTTTGCCGGAAACCACGGCGCAATTTCTCCAGCGCGCTGAACACCAGCGTATCCGCTTCCGCGTATTCACCCTGTGCGTGATAGACCACATCGAGTCCGTTGAGCAGCTGGTGCAGCTGCTCGTCAATCGCATCCCACGGCAGCGCGCGGTCAACGCCCAGCTTCGCCGGTGCGGCTTCCTGACCAAGCCGACGCCCGAACCAGATCTCGGCCGTCAGGTCGCGTACGCGGTTAAACAGCACGCTGTGGTTATGATTGTCATCGCTCTTAATTAATACCAGCAGCGCCTGCGGCTCGTTGAAACCGGTGAAGTACCAGAAGTCGCTGTTCTGGCGAAAGGGATATTCGGTGTCGTTGCTGCGCGTCACTTCAGGTGCAGCAAAAATCAAAGCCGCGCTGCCGGGCGCCATGCGGGCGATCAGCGCCTGACGACGTTGCCGGAAAGTTTCCAGTGTAATCATATTTGCACTCCCTGTAGAAAACGGGCAGCGACCTGCCCACGATGACGCGCTTAGTGTAGCGTAGGTTTTTGCACTTCCGGTGCGGTCGGCGTGCGTGGCCGGGTGAAGGTGTCATGGCACAGCAGCGCGGCAACGCGCACGTACTCAATCACCTCTTCCAGCGACTGTTCGAGCTCTTCCTGATCTTCATCTTCATCGTAGCCAAGTTGCGCAATGGTGCGCAGATCGTCAATCGCTTCGCCGGTCTCACCGGTCACTTTGTCCAGCTTCGGCTGCGTCACGCCCAGGCCCAGCAGGAAGTGATTGACCCAGCCGGCCAGCGCGTCAGCACGATCGAACACCGTGATGTCTTCCTCATCCGGCAGCATTAGCTGGAACAGGAAACCCTCTTCATCCAGCGTGTTGGCCAGGTTTTCATGCAGCGCCTGCAGCGGCTGCGACAGGCTTTGCGAGAACGCCATGCCCTCGTTAGTCAGGTCGTGCACCAGGGTTTTCCAGCTGCTGTCCTGATTGCCGCCGCACAGAATGCCACACAGCAGTCCGTGCATCTCGGCGGGCGTCATGCCTACGCCCTGCTGGGAAAGTGCCGCGGCCAGCGCGTTGTAAGTGGGTGTTGCGTTCTGTAAAGACATAAGCTTTGGTCGTCGTTGGCAGAATAAGTTCGTGTTATGCTACCACCAGGTGCCTCAGGGTTTCCAGAAAAGGGGTTGTAACTTATCACGCGGGTCTATATAGTTGCGCACCTCCCAACCCATTGACAGGTAAGGGAGATGCGAACGAAGTAATCAGTCAGGATGGTGGCATGTCTGCACAACCGGTAGATATTCAGATTTTTGGTCGTTCATTGAGAGTGAATTGTCCGCCTGAACAGCAAGATGCGCTGAATCTGGCCGCAGAGGATCTCAATCAACGGTTGCAAGATTTAAAAGTTCGCACTAGAGTCACAAATACAGAGCAGCTGGTGTTCATCGCCGCGTTAAACATTTGCCACGAGCTGGCACAAGAGAAAGGTAAAACGCGCGATTACGCAGCCAATATGGAACAACGCATCCGTATGCTGCAGCAGACCATTGAGCAGGCATTAGTTGAGCAAGGTCGCATAACTGAACGTCAGGGCCCTAAATTCGAATAACACTTCATGGTACTCGTGTTAGAGTAACGGTGAAGTCAATTTTCTCTGAGATGTTTGCAAGCGGGCCAGTCCCCTGAGCCGATATTTCATACCAACAGAGTGTGACGCTCTGTAACCTGTGAGCATGCTCGGTCCGTCCGAGAAGCCTGATGGTTACGACGGCATACTCACCTTGAACCAAGGGTTCAAGGGTTACAGCCTGCGGCGGCATCTCGGAGATCTCCTCTTAGTTCCACCCTGTTATTCCCGGTGTGATAATGTGGCTATCAACAGCCTTATCAGCCGGGGACATCATGCCAGCATCTTCTCTTCTCGACCGTCAGGATATTCGTCAGCATGTGCGCCATCTGCGCCGCAATCTTACGCCTGAGCAACAGGTTGAGGCCGCCGATCTGCTGGCTGAACATGCCATCAATTTTGCCCCGCTGGCCAGCGCACAACGCATCGCGCTGTTTCTCTCCGTCGATGGCGAAATCAATACCCGACCGCTGATTGCCAAACTGTGGCAGCAAAAGAAGCAGGTCTTTCTGCCGGTGCTGCATCCGTTTGCGCCCGGTCACCTGCTTTTTTTGCGCTACACGCCAGAAACCCCGCTGCGACCTAACAAGCTGCGCATCCCTGAGCCGCCGCTGGATATTACGCAGCTGGCCACACTCGATCAGCTGGATGTGATGCTGGTACCGCTGGTGGCGTTTGACGCGCAGGGACAACGCTTAGGCATGGGCGGGGGTTTTTACGATCGCACGCTACAGCACTGGCAGCAGCATGGCTTTTTACCGCTGGGTATTGCGCACGACTGCCAGCGCGTGGATGCGCTGCCGGTGGCGGCCTGGGATGTGCCATTGCCGGCGATTCTCACGCCGTCAAAGCTGTGGCAGTGGGAAACGCTGGCGGGATAAAGACAGGGCGCCCAGCGGCGCCCTGCACTGTCAGTACAGCAGACGGGCGCGCATGGTGCCCGGAATCGCCTTCATCAGCTGCAGCGCTTTCTCCGCCACATCCTCTTCGGCATCAATATCGATAACCACATAGCCCATCACTGGCGAGGTTTGCAGATACTGAGCGGCAATGTTGATGCCCTGCTCGGCAAAGATCTGGTTGATGGCGGTCAGCACGCCCGGGCGGTTTTCATGGATGTGCAGCAGGCGGCTGGCGCTGGCAGCGTGCATCGGCAGCGAAACTTCCGGGAAGTTTACTGCGGAGAGCGTCGAGCCGTTGTCAGAGTACTTGGCCAGCTTGCCAGACACTTCCAGACCGATGTTCTCCTGCGCTTCCTGCGTTGATCCGCCGATGTGCGGCGTCAGGATCACGTTGTCGAATTCGCACAGCGGCGAGTTGAACGGATCGCTATTGGTTGCAGGTTCAACCGGGAAGACGTCGATGGCGGCACCAGCCAGGTGCTTGCTGGCCAGCGCATTACACAGCGCCGGGATGTCGATCACGGTACCGCGCGCGGCGTTGATCAACAGCGCGCCGGGCTTCATCAGCGCCAGCTCTTCGCTGCCAATCATGTTCTGCGTGGACGGCGTTTCCGGCACGTGCAGGCTGACCACATCACTCATGTTCAGCAGGTCAGAGAGATGGCGCACCTGGGTGGCATTGCCCAGCGGCAGCTTGTTTTCGATATCGTAGAAAAATACGTGCATGCCGAGGCTTTCCGCCAGCACGCCGAGCTGCATCCCGATATGGCCGTAGCCAATGATACCCAGCTTCTTACCACGCGCTTCGTACGAACCGGTGGCGATTTTATTCCAGATGCCGCGGTGTGCTTTGGCGTTGGCTTCCGGAATGCCACGCAGCATCAGCAGCATTTCGCCGATCACCAGTTCCGCGACCGAACGGGTATTGGAGAACGGGGCGTTGAACACCGGCACGCCGCGTTTCGCTGCCGCGCTGAGATCAACCTGGTTAGTACCAATACAGAAGCAGCCCACCGCCACCAGCTTTTCAGCTGCCGCGAAGATCTCTTCAGTCAGTTGGGTACGGGAACGGATACCAATGAAGTGGGCATCGCGGATGGAGGACTTCAGCGTCTCAGCATCCAGTGCGCCTTTGTGGAACTCGATGTTGGTGTAACCTGCGGCGCGCAGATTATCCAGCGCACTCTGGTGAACGCCTTCCACCAGCAGGAACTTAATCTTGTCTTTTTCCAGTGATACCTTTGCCATTTCCCGACCCTATTCAGAATTCAACGAGGACTACCATAAGGTAGCCTTCTGTCAAAATATCAAAATTTTCCGGCGCGGCAATACAAACGATTGCCTGCACGCCAGCACGCGCCCACGTGCAGACAACACAAATCCACACAAAATCGTGAGATGACGAGAGCGCAAAGTACGAACCTGCTGTTGATGAATCATTTGTGACATAAGTCACCAAATTTCACTGCAGCAAGAAAAGATGTTTTGCGGATGGAAATAACCGGCGCTGGCGGCGCGCCGGTGAGATCAATTGGTGATGGTTTTCACGCCGTCCGGCGTGCCAATCAGCGCAATATCCGCTCCGCGTGCGGCAAACAGCCCCACGGTGACGACGCCCGGCAGCGCATTGATGGTTTTTTCCAGCGCAATCGGGTCAAGGATGCGCAGATTATGTACGTCGAGAATAATGTTGCCGTTATCCGTAACCACGTGCTGACGATACTCCGGCAGGCCGCCCAGCTTCACCAGCTCCCGCGCCACATAAGCGCGCGCCATCGGAATCACCTCCACCGGAAGCGGGAAGTTGCCCAGCACATCGACCTGCTTGGACGCATCCGCGATGCAGATAAATTTCTGCGCCACCGCCGCGACAATTTTCTCGCGCGTCAGCGCTGCGCCGCCGCCCTTGATCATCTGCATCTGCGGATTGATCTCATCAGCACCGTCGACATACACCGACAGCGCATCCACATTGTTGAGATCGAACACCGGAATGCCCAGCGATTTGAGCTTTTCGGTTGAGGCTTCCGAACTGGAAACCGCGCCCTCGATCTGATCCCTGATGGTACCAAGCGCGTCAATAAAATGCGCCGCCGTTGAACCGGTGCCTACGCCAACAATGGTGCCTGGCTGCACGTACTGCAGCGCTGCCCAACCTACCGCTTTTTTCAGTTCATCCTGGGTCATGGTATGTTTAAAACCTGTGCGACATCGAAGTGCGCGTAGTATAAAACAAGGCGCTGTCAAAAAGCGCGGCTGACCGACGTTGGATGTAAGCCTTTGGAAGCCAGCCCGCAAAAACGCGTCGGCCGCACAGCTTCGCCGTTTTATGGCATAGTAGTTTCCACCCTGAACGAGAGAGAACAACAATGAAACGCCCGGATTATCGAACGCTTCAGGCGCTGGATGCTGTGATTCGCGAACGCGGCTTTGAGCGTGCCGCCCAGAAGCTGTGCATCACGCAGTCTGCGGTGTCGCAGCGCATTAAACAGCTGGAAAATTTATTTGGTCAGCCGCTGCTGGTGCGTACCGTGCCGCCGCGCCCGACCGAGCAGGGACAAAAATTGCTGGCGCTGCTGCATCAGGTGGAGCTGCTGGAAGAGGAGTGGCTGGGCGATGATAACGGCGGCACCACGCCACTGCTGCTGTCGCTGGCGGTGAACGCCGACAGTCTTGCTACCTGGCTGCTGCCGGCGCTGAAAGATGTACTGGCCGACTCGCCGGTGCGCCTGAATCTGCAGGTGGAAGATGAAACCCGCACGCAGGAGCGTTTACGGCGCGGTGAAGTGGTCGGCGCGGTGAGTATCCAGCCGCAGCCGTTGCCAAGTTGCCTGGTGGATCAGCTGGGTGCGCTGGACTATCTGTTCTGCGCCTCGCCGGAATTTGCCGCGCGCTATTTCCCCAATGGCGTGACGCGCTCGGCGCTGCTGAAAGCCCCGGCGGTGGCGTTTGATCACCTCGACGACATGCATCAGGCCTTTTTGCAGCAGAACTTTGATTTATCGCCGGGCAGCGTGCCGTGCCACATCGTGAACTCGTCAGAGGCTTTTGTGCAGCTGGCGCGACAGGGATCGGTGTGCTGTATGATTCCGCACCTGCAGATTGAGCGCGAGCTGGCGCAGGGAGAGCTGGTTGATTTGACACCGGGTCTGTATCAGCGCCGGATGCTGTACTGGCACCGTTTCGCGCCGGAAAGCCGTCTGATGCGCAGCGTGACCGATGCGCTGATTGCCCACGGCCACCGCGTGCTGCGCCAGGATGAAGTTGCGGCCTGATCCACATCTTCAGGCTGTATGTTCATCATTTTTCCTGGTGCGTATAAATACGCACCCTACAGTAAACAATTGTGATTCACGTAGGGTCGCCATTTATGGCGACCAGGAAACGCTAACAGCTTGTGATTACTGCGCCGTATTCGGTTTGATTTCGAAGACCACATCCACCTGATCGTCAAAATGGATGCTCTGCTGCTCGTAGGTCTGCTGCGCGGTGGTGTCCGCTGCGGCACCGGCCGCTTTGTACATGCGCGCCATCGGCATCGGCTGGTAGTTAGCCACGTGATAGCGAATGCTGTACACCGGGCCCAGTTTGGCATTGAAGCCTTCCGCCAGGGCGCTCGCCTGCTGTGTGGCATTGGCAATCGCCGCTTTACGCGCCTGATCTTTGTAGCTGTCTGCGTTAGCCACGCCCAGCTCGACAGAACGAATCTCATTCAGGCCCGACTTCAGCGCGCCGTCCAGCAGCTCATTCAGCTTATCCAGCTGGCGCAGCGTCACTTCCACCTGACGCACCGCACGGTAGCCTTTCAGCACCGATTTACCCTCTTTGGTGTAGTCATACTCCGGCTGGGTGCTGAGATTAGCCGCATCAATATCTTTCTTCTCGATGCCGTTCTTTTGCAGGAAATCAAAATATTGCGCCACGCGGTCGTCAGCCTGTTTTTTTGCATCCGCCGCGTCTTTCGACGAAACATTCACCACGATGGAGAGCGTAGCCATATCCGGACGGGCATCCACGCTGGCCTGTCCTGATGTCACCACGTGCGGTCCGTTCGGCACTTCTCCCGCCTGGACCAGACCGGACAGTGCGCCCGTGCTCATTACGGCGGCCAGCGCCAGTGCTTTCAGTTTCACGAAAGTCCTCCTTGAAGGGTTCAATTTGCAGGTCGCCACTATGGCGAAACCCAAAACACATTACTATGCGTGATGGTCTGAGTTTGAAATTAGCAAAAAGTTCGGCTTTGCTCAGGTTTAACGTATCCGCGATCGCAAATTTATCGCTACAGATTCGCTGAAAAGCGCCGCCTGCGTTTCTATTAAAGAAACACTTCTGCCCCTCGGGAGAGTTGTATTATGACAGAACAGCCACTTAGCCAAAGCGCGGTCAGCGTGCGAGCCGGACGCACACGCTTTATGATGCTGGCACTGGTGTTTATCAACATCATCATTAACTACATGGATCGCACCAACCTGTCGGTGGCCGCCACGCAGATGGCCGGTGAACTGCGCTTCTCGCCGCTGGAGATGGGGCTGATCTTCTCGGCGTTCGGCTGGATCTATGCGGCGCTGCAAATTCCCGGCGGATTCCTGATCGATCGTCTCGGTGCGCGGCTGGTATACGGCGCGGGGCTGTTTGCCTGGTCGCTGATCACCGCGCTGCACGCTTTTGCCAGCAGCTTCGGCGCGCTGTTCGGTCTGCGCCTCGGCGTCGGCGCCTTCGAGGCACCGGTGATGCCGGCTAACAATCGGGTGATTTCCAGCTGGTTCCCCGAGCAGGAGCGTGCCAGTGCAATTGGCATCTACTCGTCCGCACAGTTTGTTGGCCTCGCCTGTATGACGCCGCTGCTGTTTCACGTGCAGGCTGCGTTTGGCTGGCGCGGGCTGTTTCTGATTACCGGCGTGGCGGGCATGATTTGGGCGCTGGTGTGGTATCTGCTGTATCGCGAGCCGCACCAGCATAAAGGCGTATCAGAGGCTGAACTTAACTATCTGCGTGACAACGGCGCACTGCTGGAAAATCGTCAGGACAGCCAGCCGCCGCGCGCACGCTGGGCCGATCTGGCGCAGATGTTTCGCAGCCGCAAGCTGGTCGGCATCTATATTGGCCAGTTCACCATCTCCGCCACCTTCTGGTTTTTCCTCACCTGGTTTCCTACCTATCTGGTGGAGTATCGCCACATGGACTTTATCAAGAGCGGCTATGTGGCGTCGCTGCCCTACTTCGCGGCGTTTTGTGGTGTGCTGCTGGCTGGCTTTGCCTCAGACCGCATGATCCGGCGCGGCGTCTCAGCCAGCGTGGCGCGCAAGCTGCCGGTGATCCTCGGCTTGTTCCTGACGCTGTTCATTCTGGGTGCTAACTACACCGAAGATTCGCGGCTAATCATCCTGTTTATGTCGCTGGCGTTTTTTGGTAATGGCCTGGCGACCATCACCTGGGTGTTTGTTACCGCGCTGGCGCCGCGCCATCTGATCGGTCTGGCCGGCGGCGTATTTAACTTTACCGGCGCGCTGTCATCCATCGTAGTGCCGATCGCCATCGGCGCCCTGATTGACGGCAGCAACTTCGCGCCGGCGCTGGCCTTTATCGCCGTGCTGGCCGCTATTGGCATCTGCAGCTATCTGTTTGTGGTAGGAAAAATTGACCATGTCAGCGCGCGCTGATGAGCCGTTTCGCCAGCGCGTGCAGCTGTTGCAGACGCTGCGCCAGCTGGGCTTCATCGGCCTGCCAGATTTTGGCGAAGGCCAGCGCCGCACGGTTGTTATTGATCGGCTGCGCCATACTGATTTCGCCGTCCTCGCGATGCCACACCAGATAATCCCCGGTGCGTTTGCGCGCCAGCAGCGGCGCAATCTGCGCCCACTGTTCGTCACTGAAGCGTGGCCGCAGCACCTCGTCACTCTCCGCCGCCAGCAGCGCGACGCCAATCACCGACTGCCACGCGGGCAGCATGCGGAATCCGGCCAGCGCCTGGCTGGTACTGGTGCGCTCGCCGGGCTCCGAGTGCCAGATGTAGATGACCTGGTCCTCCCACAGCACGCCAAGCGCCACCACGATATCGCGCGGCGCGTGCGCCTCCAGCTGCGGCAGTGCCGAAGCAAACAGCGACGATCCACGAATGGCCTGCGCCGCCAGCGCATGAATGCCCGGGCCCGGCAGATAGCGCCGGTGTTCATCCTGAATCGTCAGGCCGATGGACGCCATGGTCATCAGCAGACGATTTACCCGCGTGCTGTTCATCCCCATCTGGCGCGCCAGTTCACGGCCGCCGACCGCTTTGTCACTGGAGACCAGATATTGCAGGCAGCGAATTCCGTCAATCAGGCTCTGGTTGGGTTGCGAAGACATAAATCACCTTGTGACGGTAAAAATTCAATCTTAGCAGCCTTCAGGCTGGAGTAACCTCATGATGCAAACTTTCTCTTCTCAGGCCGCGCGTGCCTTTCCGTTGCAGTCGTTACACGCCGATGTGCTGGTCGCCGGTGGCGGTCTGGCTGGCGTCTGCGCCGCGCTGGCTGCGGCACGCGCGGGCCAGCAGGTGGTGCTGATTCAGGATCGCCCGGTGCTCGGCGGCAACGCCTCCAGCGAAGTGCGGCTGTGGGCCAACGGCGCGACGTCGCATATGGGTAATAACAACCGCTGGGCGCGTGAAGGCGGCATCATGGGCGAGATCATGGAGGAGAACCTCTGGCGCAACAAAGAGGGCAACCCGGTGCTGTTCGACATGGTGCTGCTGGACATCGTGCAGGCGCAGCCGCGTCTGACGCTGCTGCTCAATACCATAGTCAGCGACATCGAAAAATCCGCGCAGCGCCTGCAGGCGGTTCAGGCTTTCAACGCCATCAATCAGACCCGCTATCGCGTGACGGCCGACCAGTTTATTGATGCCAGCGGCGACGGCGTGCTCGGCTATCTGGCCGGGGCAGCGCACCGTGTGGGCGCAGAATCACCGCAGGAGTTTGGCGAAAAAATGGCGCCGGGCGAGCAGTTTGGCCACAAGCTCGGCCACTCGATTTATTTTTATACCAAACGCAGCGCGCAGCCGGTGCGCTTTGTACCGCCCTCCTTCGCGCTGAAAGAGATCACCGCCATTCCGCGCTATAAACGTTTGAGCTCCGATCTCAACGGCTGCGATCTGTGGTGGCTTGAGTGGGGCGGCCGGCTGGATACCGTGCATGAAAGCGAAACCATCAAGTGGGAACTGTGGAAGATTGTCTGGGGCGTGTGGGATTACATCAAAAATTCCGGCGAGTTTGCCGATGCCGACACGCTGACCATTGAATGGGTTGGGCTGATTCCCGGCAAGCGCGAGAGCCGACGCTTTCTCGGCGATACTCTACTGTGTCAGCAGGATATCATCGCGCAGCGCGACCACTACGATGCGGTGGCCTACGGCGGCTGGTCGATTGACCTGCATCCGGCCGACGGCGTGTACAGCGCTCACGACGGCTGCCGCCAGTTCCACAGCAAAGGCACTTACACCATTCCGTTTCGGGCGCTGTACAGCCAGTCGCTGGATAATCTGCTGCTGACCGGTCGGCTTATCTCTGCCACGCACGTTGCCTTTGGCAGCGCGCGCGTGATGTGCACCTGTGGCGTGCTGGGCGAAGTGGTGGGCCGCGCGGCGGCGCTGTGTCAGCAGCACAACCAGACACCGCGTCAGCTGGCGCAGCCGGAGCATATTGGTCAGCTGCAGCAACAGCTGCTGCGCCACGGCGCGTACATTCCGCGTCAGCAGCTGGCACATCCGGCCGGTGCCGCTCAGGTCAGCGCCAGCAGCACCTTCGCGCTGCACGCCCTGCCCGCGGATGGCGGCTGGCACGCCCTCACCTCACGCTGCGCCCTGCTGCTGCCGCTTAAAGCCGGAGAACGCCTGCCGGCGCTGACGGTGCGGCTGCGGGCGTCATCCACGCAGACGCTGAAGGTTTCACTGCTGACCAGCGACAATCCGGCCAATACCTGCGGCGATCGGCTGCTGGCCACACACAGCCTGCAGATTGACGCTGAAGAGGCGTATTCGCTGCCGTTTGACTACCGTGCGGAGTGCGATCGTTACCTGTTTATCGCCTTTGAAGAAAATCCGGCGGTTGAAGTGGCGCTCACCCGCCAGCGCCTGCCGGGCATTATGATGGTCTTCAACAGCCTCAATCCGCGCGTCGCGAAACGCACCCGGCAGATAAACGACGGCGATTACGGCGTGGAAGAGTTTGATTTCTGGCTACCGCGCCGCGCGCCCAATCAGATCCTGATCGCGTTTAGTCTGGCGACACCGCTGCGGCTGTGGCACTGCGACTATTTGCTCAACGGTAAACTGCGGCCGGAAAGCCACACCAACGGCTGGCTGCCGGCGGCGGACGATCGCCAGCCGTGGGTGTGCTGGCAGTGGCCGGACGCGCAGCGCGCCAGCCAGATTACGTTGCTGTTCGATAACGATTTCGATCATGCGATGGAAACGGTGCAGATGGGCCATGCGCAGGCGGTGACGCCGCACTGCACTACCCATTATCGCCTGTGGCTGGATGACAGGCTGCTGGCCGAGGTCAGCGATAATCATCACTCGCTGTGCCATCATGTGCTGCCACCGGATACCGCATTCCGCCAGATTCGGCTGGAGCTGCTGGCCAGCGCAGGCGCCCTGCCCGCGCTTTACGGCCTGCATGTGCATCACCAGCCGGCGATGCCCTGACGCGCCAGCTGCAGGGCGATAAACCACATCACGCCACCCACCAGCAGATTAATGATGCGCTGCGCGCGCACGGTGCGCAGGCGCGGCGACAGCCAGGCGGCCAGCAGCGCCAGACCGAAAAACCACACCAGCGAGGCGCTGGCGGTGCCGAAAGCGAACCAGCGGCGCGCCTCCGCCGACGGCAGCTGACTGCCGAGGCTGCCGAGCACCACGAAGGTGTCGAGATAGACATGCGGATTGAGCCAGGTCACCGCCAGCATAGTGGCGACAATGCGCCAGCGCCCCTGCTTCAGCGCCGCCTCTGACGCCAGCGTGACATCGCCCTGCCAGGCACTGCGCAGCGCGCCCCAGCCGTACCACAGCAGAAACGCCACGCCAGCCCAGGTGATCAGCATCAGCAGAACCGGCGACTGCTGCAACAGCGCGCTGCCGCCAAATATTCCGCCACAGATCAGCGCAATATCGCTCAATGTGCACAACGATGCGGTCATCAAATGGTAATGGCGCTTAATGCCCTGGTTCAGGACAAAGGCATTTTGCGGGCCTAACGGCAGGATCAGCGCAGCACCAAGGGCAAGCCCTTGTAAGTAAACAGATAACACAGAAGAGTTCCTGAAAAAGGGGTGTTGTTGTGCAGTATAGTGAGGCGCGGATATTAGCGGAAATGGAAAGAATTAATCGGTCATTAGCGGAACTGATAAAACAAGGGCACCAGCCGGTGCCCTGATAACTTACTCGCTGCGCGCAGGCTGCTGCGCCTCGCTCTGCACCTGATGCAGGTGCACGTCCATCTGCGGATAAGGAATACCGATACCGTGCGCATCCAGCGTGCGCTTGAAGTTCTTCATCAGATCCCAGTAGACGTTCTGCAGATCTCCGCTTTTGCTCCAGCAGCGCACCACAAAGTTCAGCGACGAAGCCGCCAGTTCGTTCAGGCCAATCTGAATACCCAGATCTTTCAGTACGCGCTCGTCAGCTTCCACCACTTCACGCAGCAGATCGATCACCTGATCGACATCCGCATCGTAGGCGACGCCAATAATGAACTCGTTGCGGCGGATAGGTTCGCGCGAAAAGTTAACGATGTTGCCGGCGATGATTTTGCCGTTTGGCACCACCACGATTTTGCCGTCAGCGGTTTTCAGCGTGGTCGAGAAGATCTGTACATTCTGTACGGTCCCCATTACGCCACCGAGATCGACGAACTCACCGGTGCGGAATGGACGGAAGGTCACCAACAGTACGCCTGCCGCCAGGTTGGAGAGCGACCCCTGCAGTGCCAGACCGACGGCCAGACCGGCAGCACCGAGCACGGCAATCACCGAGGCGGTCTGCACACCGACGCGGCCCAGCGCGGCAATAATCGTGAAGGCAATGATACCGTAGCGCACCAGCGCCGAGAGGAAATCAGCCACGGTGGCATCAATATGACGCGCGACCAGCAGGCGATTGACGCCGTTCGATACCACGCGCGCGATAATCATCCCGACAATAATGATGGCGATAGCCGCCACGATGTTCACCGCATAGCTGAGGATCAGCGCCTGGTTGCGCACCAGCCAGCCACCTGCATTGTTAATGCCGTCAACGACGTTAAGATCTTCCATTTGTTAGCCCTGTTGTTGAGTTTCCCGCAGGAAAGTACAAAAACTGCCAGATTCAATCCGACACTCCCGAGTACAAGGGTAAACAATAATGGGGCGAAGCGCCAAAAATGTGCTGTATAAACCGGGATTTCCAGACGGGACGCATAAAAAAAGGCCCTTTCGGGCCTTTTTTGTACGGTAAGCAAAAATTACAGTACGTCGACAGCGTTCAGCTCTTTGAAAGCCTGCTCTAAGCGCACAACCATGGAAGATTGTGCCGCACGCAGCCAGACGCGTGGGTCGTAGTATTTTTTGTTCGGGCTGTCAGCGCCGTTAGGGTTGCCAAGCTGACCCTGCAGGTACGCTTCGTTGGTTTTGTAGTACTGCAGGATGCCGTCCCAGGTTGCCCACTGGGTATCGGTATCGATGTTCATCTTGATCACGCCGTAGCTGATAGACTCTTCGATTTCTGCAGCAGAAGAACCGGAACCGCCGTGGAACACGAAGTCCAGCGCGTTGTGCGGCAGGCCGTGTTTCTCTGAAACGTATTTCTGCGAATCACGCAGAATGGTTGGGGTCAGTTTCACGTTGCCTGGCTTGTACACGCCGTGCACGTTACCGAAGGACGCAGCGATGGTGAAACGCGGGCTGATTTTGCTCAGCTCGGTGTAAGCGTAATCCACGTCTTCTGGCTGAGTGTACAGTGCAGAAGCGTCCATGTGGCTGTTGTCGACGCCATCTTCTTCACCACCGGTGCAGCCCAGTTCGATTTCCAGCGTCATATCCAGTTTCGCCATGCGCGCCAGATATTTAGAAGAAATCTCGATGTTCTCTTCCAGTGACTCTTCAGACAGGTCGATCATGTGTGAAGAGAACAGTGGCTTACCGGTTTTTTTGAAGTGCTCTTCGCCAGCATCCAGCAGGCCGTCGATCCACGGCAGCAGTTTCTTCGCACAGTGGTCGGTGTGCAGGATTACTGGCACGCCGTACTGTTCAGCCATCAGATGCACATGATGTGCACCAGCGATTGCGCCGAAAATCGCAGCGCCCTGTGGTTTGTCGGTTTTGAAACCTTTACCGGCGATGAAGGCAGCACCACCGTTGGAGAACTGAACGATGACCGGCGCTTTAACTTTAGCCGCAGCTTCCAGTACCGCGTTGATGGAATCCGTGCCGACGCAGTTAACGGCTGGCAGAGCGAATTTGTTTTCTTTCGCTACTTTGAAGATTTTCTGAACGTCATCACCAGTGACAACGCCGGGTTTTACGAAATCAAAAATTTTAGACATGGTTGTGTCCTGTTTCGTTTATCGTCCACTCCCCAATGGGAATGCGATCTGTTCGCCCACAGCGGGCAAGCCTTCAGACAGCGCCGAAGCGCTGCCCCCAAAAATTACTGCTTCGCGCGTTCTTCCAGCATGGCAACTGCCGGCAGTTTTTTGCCTTCCACGAACTCGAGGAACGCACCGCCACCGGTAGAGATGTAGGAGATTTTGTCCTCGATACCGAACAGGTCGATAGCCGCCAGGGTATCACCGCCGCCGGCAACAGAGAACGCGTCGCTGTCTGCGATAGCGTTGGCAACGATTTCGGTGCCCTTACGGAAGTTCGGGAACTCAAACACGCCAACCGGACCGTTCCACAGAATGGTTTTTGCGTCTTTCAGCAGTTTCGCCATGTTCTGAGCGGTTTCGTCACCGAAGTCCATAATTTCTTCGTTATCTGCTACTTCGGAAACCTTTTTCACGGTTGCCGGGGCAGTTTCGGAGAATTCCGTGCCGACGCGTGAATCGGTCGGTACCGGAATGCCGTACTGGTCGCGCAGGCCTTTAGCGGCCTCAACGAAGTCTGGCTCGTACAGCGATTTGCCGACGTTGTTGTCGATCGCCACGAAGGTGTTAGCGATACCGCCACCGACAATCACGGTGTCAGCGATTTTCACCAGCGACTGCAGCACGTCGAATTTGGTCGACACTTTAGAACCACCCACCACGGCGACCAGCGGACGCTGTGGATTGCTCATCACTTTGCCCAGCGCTTCCAGTTCGGCAGACAGCAGCGGACCGGCACAGGCGATAGGGGCGAATTTGCCCACGCCGTGAGTAGACGCCTGCGCGCGGTGCGCGGTGCCGAATGCATCCATGACGAACACGTCACACAGCGCGGCATATTTCTTCGACAGGGTTTCGTCGTCTTTTTTCTCGCCTTTGTTGAAGCGAACGTTTTCCAGCACCACCAGTTCACCCGCGCCCACTTCAACGCCGTCGAGGTAGTCTTTCGCCAGGGTCACGTTAGTGCCGTTCAGTTTTTCTTTCAGGTAGTTAACAACCGGCAGGAGGGAGAACTCTTCGTTGTATTCACCTTCGGTCGGGCGACCCAGGTGAGAGGTAACCATCACTTTCGCGCCCTGTTTCAACGCCGCTTCGATGGTAGGCAGAGAAGCACGAATACGTGCATCTGACGTCACTTTCCCTTCTTTCACTGGTACGTTGAGATCGGCACGGATCAGAACGCGTTTACCAGCAAGATCCAGATCGGTCATCTTAATTACAGACATGGTGAACCCTCTCGTTGATTCTCATAAGTTTTGCCAGACGCAGTCCGCGTCTTACCTGAAACCGCTTGCGGCCATTGCTAACGTGGTGTCGATCATGCGGTTAGCAAAGCCCCATTCGTTGTCACACCAGACCAGGGTTTTGATCAGGTGGTGACCGCTGACCCGCGTTTGCGTGCCGTCCACTATGGCACTGTGCGGATCGTGGTTAAAATCTACTGAGACTAACGGTAATTCCGTATAGTCAACTATACCACGAAATGCCCCCTCTGACGCGTTTTGCAGCAACGCGTTGACCTCACACGCCTTCACCGCCTGGCGCACCGAAACGCTCAGATCAATGGCGGTCACGTTGATCGTCGGCACGCGCACCGCGATAGCCTCGAAGCGATCGTTAAATTTCGGAAAAATACGGGTAATGCCAGCGGCAAGACGCGTATCGACCGGAATGATCGACTGACTGGCGGCACGGGTACGGCGCAGGTCGCTGTGATACGCGTCAATCACCTGCTGATCGTGCATCGCTGAGTGGATGGTGGTCACGGTGCCCGACTCAATGCCAAAGGCGTCATCCAGCAGCTTGATCACCGGAATAATGCAGTTGGTGGTGCAGGATGCGTTGGAGACAATGCGGTCAGTTTGTTTAAGAGCCTGTTCGTTAACGCCGAACACTACGGTGGCATCCAAATCGTTGCCGCCGGGATGCGAGAACAACACTTTCTTCGCGCCAGCCTGCAGATGCGCTTCACCATCGTCGCGGCTGCCGTACACGCCGGTGCAGTCCAGCACGATATCAACATTCAGTTCGCGCCACGGCAGCGCGGTAATCTCAGCCTGATGCAGGATACGGATGGTATCGTCACCAACCCACAGCTGATCGCGCTCCTGGCGGACCTCAAAGGCAAAGCGGCCGTGGCTGGTGTCGTACTTCAGCAGATGCGCCATGCCAGCCGCTTCCGCCAGTTCGTTAATCGCCACTACGGTGATTTCCGCCCGGCGACCGGTTTCATACAGCGCACGCAACACGTTGCGCCCGATACGACCAAAACCATTTATTGCGATACGAATGGTCATCTCACTTCCTGCAGCCACACCTGAAAAAACGTGCCAAATACCTTGAGCGTTTCGCTGCGTTTTGTACAGGGAATTCTTGCCCGGTTACGGTTGCTGACGGAGAGCACACGGCTGCAACTGAAACGGTTCAGCGAGAATAAAGCATGGAAGGAATAACAGGAATGATTGCGATCAACTGTGCTGCTGATTATTGGATCTGCGTCACAAATTCAGGCAATGACAATTATTACTGCAGGAATAATTGAACCGTTTCAGGTTCAGGCGATAACAGGGCCGCCGATCTGCACATCGGTGTCGCGGCGCAATTTATTGCGCGTGGTAAAGCATAAGGATGGCAGCAGAAATGCGCGATGAATCGCGCCGCTACAACGCGCAGCGGCGCGACTTGTTACGCGAAATTACAGAATCGATTTCGCGGTTTTCACCACGTTGGCCACGGTGAAGCCGAACTCTTCGAACAGCTTCTCAGCTGGCGCTGACTCACCGAAGGTGGTCATGCCAACGATGGCACCGTGCAGGCCGGTGTATTTAAACCAGTAATCCGCAATACCGGCTTCGATAGCAACGCGTGCGCCAACCGCTTTCGGCAGCACAGACTCACGATAAGCCGCATCCTGCTTATCAAACGCATCGGTAGACGGCATGGACACCACGCGCACCTTACGACCTTCCGCGCTCAGCTGCTCGTAAGCGCCGACTGCCAGCTCAACTTCAGAACCGGTCGCAATCAGAATCAGCTCCGGCGTGCCGTCGCAATCTTTCAGCACGTAACCACCGCGCGCCACGTTAGCCAGCTGCTCAGCGCTACGATCCTGCTGCGCCAGGTTCTGACGCGAGAAGATCAGGGCTGATGGGCCGTCAACGCGCTCGATAGCGTATTTCCATGCCACCGCAGACTCTACCTGGTCACACGGACGCCACAGGCTCATGTTCGGGGTGGTGCGCAGGCTGGCCATCTGCTCAACCGGCTGGTGCGTCGGGCCATCTTCACCCAGACCGATAGAGTCGTGGGTATAAACCATCACCTGACGGATTTTCATCAGCGCCGCCATACGTGCTGCGTTACGCGCGTATTCGACGAACATCAGGAAGGTTGCGGTGTACGGCAGGAAGCCACCGTGCAGCGCAATACCGTTGGCGATGGCAGTCATACCAAACTCACGCACGCCGTAATGAATGTAGTTGCCTGCGGCATCTTCATTGATCGGCTTCGAGCCAGACCACATGGTCAGGTTGCTTGGTGCCAGGTCAGCCGAGCCGCCCAGATATTCTGGCAGCAGCTTACCGAAGGCTTCGATGGCATTCTGCGACGCTTTACGGCTGGCGATTTTTGCCGGATTAGCCTGCAGCTGCTCGATGAACTTCTGCGATTCCGCCTGCCAGTTAGCGGGCAGCTCGTTGTTCACGCGGCGTTTGAACTCTGTGGCCAGTTCCGGATGCGCAGCGGCGTAAGCAGCAAACTTCTCGTCCCAGGCTTTCTCTTTCGCCTGGCCGGCTTCTTTGGCATCCCACTGTGCGTAGATATCAGAAGGAATTTCAAATGGCGCGTAGTTCCAGCCCAGCTGTTTGCGGGTCAGCGCGATTTCGTCGTCACCCAGCGGGGCACCGTGCGAATCGTGCGTACCGGCTTTGTTCGGGGAACCGAAACCGATGATGGTTTTGCACATCAGCAGCGATGGCTTGTCGGTGACCGCTTTGGCTTCTTCTACCGCTTTTTTGATCGCGTCGGCGTCGTGACCGTCCACGCCACGCACCACGTGCCAGCCGTAGGCTTCGAAGCGTTTGGCGGTGTCGTCGGTGAACCAGCCATCCACGTGACCGTCGATAGAGATGCCGTTGTCGTCATAGAACGCCACCAGCTTGCCGAGCTTCAGGGTACCGGCGATGGAGCACACTTCGTGTGAGATGCCTTCCATCATGCAGCCGTCGCCCATGAACACGTAAGTGTGATGGTCTACGATGTCATGGCCCGGACGGTTGAACTGCGCCGCCAGCGTGCGCTCAGCAATGGCGAAGCCCACGGCGTTCGCGATGCCCTGACCCAGTGGGCCGGTGGTGGTTTCTACGCCTGCGGTGTAGCCGTATTCCGGGTGGCCTGGGGTTTTAGAGTGCAGCTGACGGAAGTTCTGCAGCTCGCTCATCGGCAGGTCATAGCCGGTGAGGTGCAGCAGGCTGTAAATCAGCATCGAGCCGTGGCCGTTGGACAGCACGAAACGGTCGCGATCTGCCCACAGCGGGTTAGTTGGATTGTGGTTCAGGAAATCACGCCACAGCACTTCAGCGATATCGGCCATGCCCATTGGGGCACCCGGATGTCCCGATTTCGCTTTCTGTACTGCATCCATACTTAACGCGCGAATGGCGTTGGCAAGCTCTTTACGAGAGGGCATCTTCTACTCCAGGTCGGATTAATGCTCCGCCACGCTTAACTGATTGTAATTAATGAGTTATAAGGCGAAGCGAGAAAAAAGTCGCACATCAATGTACATGAAAATCGGGGCAAAAGTACATGTATCAGGATGCTAAATCTGCGGTTCAGGGTTGCATTTCGGGGCCTGTCTGCTAGCCAATCCGCCCCTGGCACGCTATAACCAATGCGTTTAAACACCTGCGTGGTTTTTCAGGTGTTTGTTTTCTCTACTTGTTACTCAAAGGATGCTGATATGAAAATTCGCGCCATGGTTGTCGCGCTGGGAATGGTTTCGCTGCTGAGCGGCTGCGAAGGAATGGATAATAACGCACTGTTGCAGTCTGGCGCGCAGGCGTTTCAGGCTTACTCGCTGAATGATGCCCAGGTTAAAGAGCTGAGCGATCAGTCATGTGCCCAGATGGATAAAGAGAACCAGCTGGCGCCAGCCAACAGCAGCTATCAGCAGCGGCTGAACAAAATCGCCGCCGCGCTGGGCGATAACATCAACGGCGTACCGGCCAACTACAAGGTGTATCTGACCAAAGACGTCAACGCCTGGGCGATGGCGAATGGCTGTATCCGCGTTTATAGCGGTCTGATGGATATGATGAGCGACAACGAAGTGGAAGGCGTGCTCGGCCATGAAATGGGCCACGTCGCGCTCGGCCATACGCGCAAAGCAATGCAGGTGGCTTTCGCGACCACGGCGGCACGCAACGCTGCGGCGTCGGTGGGTGGCGTGATTGGTTCGCTGTCGCAGTCACAGCTGGGCGAGATGGGCGAGAAGCTGGTTAACGCGCAGTTCTCACAGACCCAGGAGTCGCAGGCGGATGACTATTCGTACGATCTGCTGAAGAAGCGCGGCATTAATCCGCTTGGTCTGGCGACCAGCTTCGAGAAGCTGGCGAAGCTGGATCAGGGCCGCCAGAGCTCAATGTTTGACTCGCATCCGGATTCTGAGTCGCGCGCGCAGCATATTCGCGACCGCATCGCGGCGGATGGTAAGTAGTCGCCGCTCTTCCCCTCACCCCAGCCCTCTCCCGCACGCGGGAGAGGGAGCAGTCCGTGCTGTTATCACCGCCCGCTCGATCGGTTCCCTCTCCTGAGGGAGAGGGCGCAGTCCGTGCTGTTCTCACCGCCAGCTCGATCGCCTCCCTCTCCCGCACGCGGGAGAGGGAGCAGTCTGTGCTGTTCTCACCGCCCGCTCGATCGGTTCCCTCTCCTGGGGGAGAGGGTCAGGGTGAGGGCAGCCGCCCGCACCGCCGCTTAACCTTTATTCGCCGCCTGCACGTGCAGCATATCCAGCGCCAGCGTGGCAGCAGCCAGTGAGGTCAGGTCGGCGTGATCGTAACCCGGTGCCACTTCCACCAGATCCATCCCCACAATGTTCATACCCTGCAGGCCGCGAATCAGCTTGGTGGCTTTATCGCTGGTCAGGCCGCCAATCACTGGCGTACCGGTGCCTGGCGCATGGGCCGGATCGAGGCAGTCGATATCAAACGTCAGGTACACCGGCAGATCGCCCACGGTGCGCTTCACTTCGGCCAGAATGTCATCCACGCTGCGGTCATTAACCTGCGCGGCGTCCAGCACGTTGAAGCCCAGGCTCTTATCGAACTCGGTACGGATACCAATCTGCACCGAATGCTGCGGATCGATCAGCCCTTCCTGCGGCGCAGTGTAGAACATGGTGCCGTGGTCAAAAGTCGGGCCGTTGGAGTAGGTATCGGTATGCGCATCGAAGTGCACCAGCGCCATCTTACCGAAGTGTTTAGCGTGCGCACGCAGCAGCGGCAGTGTGACATAGTGATCACCGCCAAAAGTCAGCATGCGCTTGCCGTTCGCCAGCAGCTTTTCCGCGTGCGCCTGCAGCTTGTCGGACAGATCCTGTGAATCACCGAAGGCGTACACCAGATCGCCGCAGTCCACCACGTTGAGGCGCTGACGCAGATCGAAATCCCACGGCCAGCGGCAGCCTTCCCACGCCAGGTTAGTAGAGATCTGACGGATCGCGCCCGGCCCTAAACGGCTGCCCGGCCGGCCTGACGTCGCGGCATCAAACGGCACGCCGGTAATCACCCACTCGGCGTCGCTGTCGTAAGGCTGGAAGTTCAGCGGAAAACGCATGAAACCGAAGGCGTTAGAAACCAGGGAGTTGTCGTACTGATTGCCCAGCGTGTTGTACATAACGAGTCCTCTTAAATCCTTAAATCGGTTAGCCAGTTAAGGTATAGATGAAAAAAATCCCCTCCGCGTCGTTAGGCCCGACGAGGAAGGGATTGATGGGCGTGATTATCGCCGAGATTGCCGCGCATCGCAATTAGCGCTCGCGCATCGCCTCTTTGGCCTTGTTAAACGGTTTGACCAGATAATCCATGATGCTCTTCTCGCCGGTTTTGATATCCACGGTGGATACCATGCCAGGGCTGATGGCAAAGCGCCGGCCAGCCTTGTTCTGCACATAGTCGTTATCAGTACGAATAAACACGCGGTAGTAGTAAATCTCCGGTTTAACTTCATCCTGGATGGTATCCGGCGAAATGCTTTCCACCACGCCGTTCAGGCCGCCGTAGATGGCGTAATCGTAAGCGGAGATTTTTACCACCGCGCGCTGGCCGGGATGGATAAAAGCAATATCGCGCGGCGAAAGGCGTGCTTCAATCAGCAGCCGATCGTTCATCGGTACGATGTTCATCAACTCACCGTTGGGCGGAATCACCCCGCCCACCGTCGAGACTTTGATGTTTTTCACGATGCCGCGCATCGGCGCGCGGATGGTCAGACGCGTTACGGTATCTTCGCGTCCTTTAATCACCTGCGCCAGGCTGTCGGCTTCGGCGCTGGCCTTCGCCAACTCTTCGCGCGCCTGCACATAATACTGCGAGCGCATATCGGTAAGTTTCAGCTCCAGGTCAGACTTATCGCGCTGTAAGCGCAGCACTTCCACGCTGCTGGCGGCACCGGTTTTCGCCAGTCGCTGGGTGATCGCCAGTTCGCGATTAGCCAGCGCCAGCGACTCCTTAAACTGCCGGGTTGCATCATTGAGCTGGGCGCGTTTGGTGTTATACAGCCGGGTTTCCGCCGCGATAAGATCCGGGTAGCCCTTCAGCTCGGCGGGAAACGTAAGCGGATCATCGTTCACTTCCGCACGCAGGCGCGAGGCCGCTGCCAGCGCGGCCCGGTAGCGCGCCGCGCTCTCGCCGACGCTGGACTGCGAGCGCGTGGCATCCAGTTTCGCCACGATCTGCCCGGCCTGCACGCGATCGCCCTCATGCACATACAGTTCCGTAAGAATGCCGCCCTCCAGCGACTGCAGCACCTGCTCGCGCGAACTGGGGATCACCTTCCCGGTGCCGGTTGAGACCTCATCCAGCATGCCAAACCACGCCCACACCAGCGCCACCACGATCAGCGCGGTGCTGATGACGATCAGCCGCACTGCGCCGGTGTAGTGGCTTTCCGATTTCAGTTCACCGAGCAGATCGTCGGACGAATCCACCTCCGCTGCGGTCACCAGCCGCAGTTTTGCCGGCAATTGTTTCATCATGCCTGTCCCTCCCCCGCCGCTCCGCTGGCGCGCGGTGCCGGCAGCGCGTTCTCTTTCGGGCTGTCCATTACCAGCTGCCCCTCTTTCAGCACCAGTATGCGATCCACCAGCGACAGAATCGCCGCGCGGTGCGTCGCCACGATCAGCGTGCGGCCATTCAGCCAGGCGCCCAGCCGCTCAATAAAATCCTTCTCGGTATGATCGTCGAGCGAAGCGGTCGGCTCATCCAGCAACACGATATTAGGATCGCGCAGCAGCATGCGCGCCAGCAGCAGCGACTGGCGCTGACCGCCGGACAGCCCGACGCCGCCCTCCATGACCGGATGATCGAGCCCGAGCGGCAGACGGCGAATAAAATCGGCCCCGCCACTGACCGTCAGCGCGGCAAAAATCGCTTCGTCGGTGGCGTGCGCCGCGCCCATGGTGAGGTTTTCCCGCAGCGTACCGTGGAACAGCCGCGCGTTCTGCGTCAGCAGCCCGACGTTGCGCCGCACGTCCGCGACATCAATATGCGGCAGGCTGAGGTTGTCCAGCCGCAGCTCGCCGCCCACCAGATCCATGCCGCCGGCCATCGCCTGCAGCAGCGTGGATTTGCCAGAGCCGTTGCGCCCCAGCACGGCGATACGCTCACCCGGCTTGATGGTCAGCGTCTTGATGCGCAGTGCCACCGTCAGCGAATCGCTGTAGTAGCGGAACATGGCATCGGTGAACTGATAGTGGCCAAACAGCACCGGACAGTGAATGCGCGTTTCGTCTTTACTGTTCTCCACCGGCAGATTCATCAGCGCATCGAGGCTGCTCTTCGCCGCTTTTACCTGCTGCCAGCGCGCCAGCACGCCACACAGCGTCGCCATCGGCGCAATCATGCGCGAAGACAACAGCGACGCGGCGACAATCGCCCCGGTGGTGATATCGCCGTTGATCACCATCGGCGCTCCGACCACGATCACGCTGGCGTACACCAGTCCCTGAATGGTGACGCCCCAGCTGATCAGCGCATGCATCACTTTGCGCATCTCGACGCCCGACTGCGCGGTGATGCGGATATAGCTGTTCCACTGCTGCAGAAAGCGATCCTCCGCCTGCATCAGCTTGATATCTTCCAGCCCCTGCACGCTCTCCACCAGCACTGCGTTGCGCAGCGTCGACTCTTTCAGGTTTTGCTGCGCCAGCTTCGCCAGTTTTTTCTGGCTCAGCACGCCGGGCAGGATCATCAGCAGCACCGCCACCGGCGCGATCCACGCCAGCTGCGGCGCGATGATCGCCATCACCAGCATAAACAGCAGGAAGAACGGCATATCGACGATCGCCGTCACCGTGGTCGACGTCACCATTTCGCGCACCGCTTCCAGCTCGCGCAGCTGCGAGATAAAGGTACCGGTCGATCGCGGCACCGCACTGTTACGCAGCCGCAGCGCGTGGCCGAACACGCGATCGGAGACGCGCATATCGGCGCGCTTGCCGAGCAGATCGGTGACGTGATCGCGACCGACGCGCAGAATATAGGTGAACACCACCGAGAGGATCACCCCGATATACAGCACGTACAGCGTGGGGTACGACTGTGCCGGGATCACCCGATCGTACACCTGCATCGAGAAGATGATGCCGACCAGCGCCAGCAGGTTTATCAGGAACGATCCCAGCATCACGTAGCCGTAAGGACGCATGTCGTGCAGCACCAGACGGCGCAGCCAGTCGGGCCTGACCGTGGCGAGATAGCGATCGAAACGGCTATCTTTGGCGGCCGTCACCGGACGCAGCGCCGCGGCGTAGCGGATCTGCGGCAGCAGCGTGTTCAGCGCGATCGGCGCCGGTTGTTCATCGCCGGCCAGGTGCACGCGCACCGTGTCATCGCCATCAAAGCTGGTGATGACGCCAACCTGGCCGTCGCTCAGTTCCACCGCCAGCGGCAAGCGCCAGCTGCTGATCTCCCACTGATGCTCTTCATACAGCTGCAGCGACAGCCCGGCCTGACGCGCCAGATGGCGCAGTGCTTTATCATGTGACTGTTTGCCCTGCCATTCGCTGGCAGCCATGATCATGCCCGGCGAGCACGGCAGGCGATAATGGGTCGCGATGAGAATAATGGCGGTGGCCCAGCCGTGTAGCGGCACCTCGCCACCGGCGGCGCTGGCGGGATTGCCATTGGGGGCGTCCGGAATCTGTAATTGCGTCATGGCTGGATCTCCACGGACTGGATGCGCTGGTTATTCAGCGCAAACGCTGACCGCATCTGCCCGGTGCTGTATAAGCAGTCGAGCTGCAGTGAACGTAACTGACTGATGGTTTGCTGCATGGCGAAGCGCGTCTGAAACACTTCCTGTTCGGCGTTGAGCACGTCCAGCAGCGGACGGGTGCCGAGCTGCAGATACTGATCCTGATACAGCTGCTGCGTCTTCTCGCCCAGCGTCTGCTGGCGCGACATGATCGCCAGGCTCTGCGACAGGCTCAGCGCTTCGGTTTGCGATTCGCTGAGCTGCTGCTGCGCTTTGAGACGCGCCGAGTTTACCGCCGCATTGGCCGCCTGCAGCGCGCTGGCCGCCGCATCGCGCGCCGCGGTAATGCCGCCGCCCTGATACAGCGGCATCTCAACTTTAACGAACGCGGAATACTGGGTGCGGTCGAGCGTTTCGCTGCCGGAGTAGTGATTGTTGAGGTAATGCGTGACCTGCGGTTCCAGCGAAATGGTGGGTAAATTCTGCGCGTTGGCGTTATCCAGTTTAGCCTGCGCCTGCCGTGCCTGCGCCCACGCCGCCAGCACCGCCGGATTGGATTTGTCGTCAGCTTTGCCCACCGCGCAGGCGCGCGTCAGGCTGGGCGGAAACGCATCGCTGACCTTTTTCACCAGTGGCCAGCCGAGATAGCTGGCCAGCGTGGCACGCCAGCGGTTGAGGCTGGCCTGATACTGGGTCAGCGTGGTGCGCGCGCCTTCGATACGCGCGTCGGTCTGGGTGGCGTCCGAGAGCGATGCTGCCCCCTCTTCATTGCGCTGACGCGCCAGATCGCCAATCTTACTCAGCGCCGTCAGCTGATCCTGGGCGATCTTCACCAGTTGCTGATAGCCCTGCACCTGCACCAGCGCGGCGGCGGTGTCGTGCGCGACGGTATCAATACTCACCAGCACGCTGGCCTGCTCCTGCGCCACTCCGGCTTCGGCGGAGCGCACCGAACTGCTGACTTTGCCGAAGTCATACAGCATCTGTGATACCGACAGCACAAATGACGGGCTGAAGCCTTTTTCGCTGTAGGCGTTGCTGTAGCCGTTGTTCATGCCGGCACTGATTTGCGGATAGTATTTGGCCTGCGCCACATCGACCTGGCTGGCCTGCTCCAGCATTTTGCCAATCGCCTGTGCGATGTCCGGATGCCACTGGATGGCACGCTGTACGGCCTGGTTAAGGGTTAAGGTATCCGGCACGTTAGCCAGCGCGGGTTCGGCCACCTGACCGGTTAAGGAGGGAAGATCCTGCTGCTGCGCCAGACCGGCTGAGGTTATGCGCCCCGCCTGCGTCACGGCATCACTGGCAGCCATAAGATGAGAACTGTGAAAAAACACAATGCCAGCACACAGGGCGCTGAGCTTACAGGTACGGCGAGTTGTTGCGCCTGATTGCATCAGATCCATCGATTGTTCACCAGTAAAAGAGAGAAAGGGGCACCTCCCTGTGCCCGTTATGCTTCCCTGCGTTACACCCACTAAGCCGTGTGGTTTTGATGCGGTTGCTGCAGCAACTCCTCCAGTGAGACGTTTACGCCTTCCAGGGTAATCAGCTGCGTACTGCTGTACCCCGTGCCGCTGCCGTCACGGTCAATCGACAACACCGTATTGCCGTCCGCGGTATGATCCACTTTCACAAAGTCATTGATATTACTGGTGGAATCATTCCAGCCGATCAGCAGACTGCTGACGTCGATCTTGTCACCCTGCGCGACGCTGAAGTCGGTCCAGGTGTCGTGACCGTTGCCGCCGGTGGCATCTGCGCTGCTCAGCAGGTGATAAACCAGCGTATCTGCGCCGGCACCGCTGGTGATGGTGTCGTCGTAGGCGCTGCTGGTGAGGCTGTCAGCCGCGGCGCTGCCCGTGATGGTCGGGTGAAGCTCAATGGTAAAGGTGTTGCTGGTGATGGTGCCGTCGGACGACGCCAGGGTGTAGGTAAACACCTCCTTATGCGTGATGTTCTGGATATTCACATCCGCGTTCAGGGTATAGGTATAGCTGCCGTTGGCGGCGATGGTCAGCACACCAAAGTCCCCGGCCACCGCCGTGCTGCCCACGCTGCTCACGGTGGTGAGATCGCCGTGCTCATTGAGGATGCTCAGCGTGCCGCTGTGGCTGACGTTGCTGTCTCCCCAGATGCTGCCGCTGGCATCATGCTCGCTGCTGGTGGTGGTTTCCGCCGCCAGACTGGTGGTGGCGAACAGCGCGGTGGCCGCACCGTTATGCAACGTCACCGTCAGCGTCGCCGAGGTCACTGCACCGCTGGCATCCCGCACCGAGTAGGTGAAGGTGTCTGCGGATGGCAGGGTATCGATATCCAGCCCGGCCTTCAGCGTGTAGGTGTAGTTACCCTTCGCATCAATGGTCAGCGTACCGTAGGTGGTGTTGATCACCGTATTGCCGCTGGACGCCACCGCGCTGCTGCCCACCGACGCCACCGCCGTGCCGGACGGAATCGTCCCGGCGATGGAGCTGGTGTCGTTGGTCAGCAGGTTACCGGTGACCGTCGCGGCGGTGGTGACCGCCAGCGTGGTGAAATCCGACACCGTACTTACCGTGGTGGTTGGCAACACACTAATGTTGGTGGTGGCTGCCACCACCACCGCATAGTTGCCGGTCCCCAGTCCGGTGTAGGTTACGTTTGCCCCTTTCAGCGTACCGATCGTCAGCAGCGCGTTAATGTAGTTGGTCTTAATACTGATCAACTGCCACGAGCCGTTCGCCTGCTGTTCGTACAGGTTTAACGAATAGTTGGCGGCCACGCCGAGGCTGGTTACCGAACCGTTGAGCGTCACGGTACGGCTGTCATCGTTACCCACGCTGAACAGGTAAGCATTACCGTTGTTCAGTACGCTGGCATTGAGCACCGTACCCAGCCCCACGGTCAGCAGCGCGGTGTGCGACGAGTTGACCGTACCGTTGTTCACCGTTGCCTGCGTGCTGGTGTAATCCACCTCGTTGCTGTCGTTGGTCGCCACGATGCGAATCGCACCGGTCAGCGAGGCCCCCGGCGAGACGTTACCGGCGCGATCCGTCTGGATCACCGAGAGCGGCGCACCGGTGATCTGCGCGGTGGTGAGCGTCACCGACCAGTTGCCGCCGCTGCCGACCGTGGTGGTACCGAGCGCGTTGCCGCTGGCATCGCGCACCGTCACCGTGGCCCCCACTTCACCGCTACCGGTGACGAGGGTACCGGCGCTGTTGATCGCCAGCCCGCTTACCGCCGCCGGAGGCAGGGTATCCACATTTACCGTCGCCGTGATGTTGCCGGTGCTGACGTTACCCGCCGCATCGGTCACCGTGGTGCTCAGCGTGTGCGCGCCGTTCGCCAGCGTGGCGGTGGTGAAGCTCCAACTGCCATCACTCCCCGCGGTCACAGAACCAATGGCGCTGGCACCGTCGTAGATGGTGACCACGGCACCCGCTTCCGTGGTGCCGCGCAGCGTTGGCGTGGTATCGCGCGTAAAGGCGCCGTTCGCCAGCGTCACCGGCGTACCGCTGATGTCATCAATGATGGTCAGCGTACTGGCAACCGGCACCACGGTATCGACGATCAGCGTGGTCGACACCTGCGGGCTGACGTTGCCCGCCGGGTCGGTCTGCGTCACGTTGAGCGTGTGGCTGCCGTTGCTCAGCGCGTTGCCCACCACGAAGCTCCAGCTGCCGTTGCTGCCCACCGTGGTGCTGCCCAGCAATGTGGTGCCGTCGTACACCGTGATGCGCGCGCCCGCCTCGCCGTTGCCGCTCAACAGCGGCGTGCTATCGTTGGTGACGCCATTATTCGGAATGGTCACCGCCGTGCTGCCGTTGTTGTTGAGCGCCAGCAGATTGGTGATGGCCGCCGGTGCCGTGGTATCGATGATCACCGTGGCCGCGGTGGTGCCGCTGACGTTACCTGCGGCATCCGTTACCGTCACCGTGATCGGGTGCGGACCGGCGCTCAGCGCCGCCAGTGGCGTGAAGCTCCAGCTGCCGTCCGCCTGCACAATCGCCGTGCCCAGTGCCAGACCGTTGTCCAGAATGGTGACGCGTGCCCCGGCCTCCGCCGCGCTGACGCTGCCGCGCAGCGTTGGCGTGGTGTCGTTGGTCGCACCACCGTTGACGATGGTGGCACCGGTCGCATCATTAATAATGGTGAGACTGGTGTTCGCTGGCGCCACCGTATCCACGGTGAGGTTAATCACCTCAGAACGGGGACTGACGTTGCCCGCGCTGTCGGTCACCGTCACGCTCAGCGCGTGGGCGGCATTACTCAGCGTCGGCGAGACGAAGCTCCAGCTGCCGCTGGCGTTAGCCTGCACCGTTCCGAGCAGCGCGTTGCCATCGTAAACCGTGACAATCGCGTTCGCTTCCGCCGTGCCCTGCAGCGTCGGCGTGCTGTCGTTGGTGACCCCGTTATTAACGATAGCCACACCGGTGACGTCGTTGGTCAGCGTCAGCCCGGTTGCCGCCAGCGGCGGGGCGGTGTCGACGGTCAGCGCCAGGGACGCTGCGGGACCGGTATTGCCTGCTGCATCGGTGGCCGTCACGCTGAAGGAGTGTAAACCGTCAGACAAGGTGCCAGTGACGAAGCTCCAGCTGCCGTTGCTGGCGGCGGTAACCGAACCCAGCACCGTATCACCATCGCGGATGGTCACAATGCTGTTGGCTTCCGCCGTGCCGCTCAGGCGTGGCGTGCTGTCATTAGTGACGCCACCCGCCGCAATCGCCACCGGCGTGCTGCCGTTGTTGTTTACCGCTGCCAGCCCGGTGATAGCCACCGGCGGCGTGGTGTCGATCACCAGCGTGGCGCTGGTGGTGGCACTGACGTTACCGGCCGCATCGGTGACCGTGACGTTGAGCGTATGGAGCGTTTCGCTCAGCGCCGTGGCTGGCGTCAGCGTCCAGTTACCGTCACTGCCCACCAGCGCGGAACCGACCAGCGTGGTGCCATCCAGCACGGTGACGATGCTGCCCGCCTCCGCCCGACCGCTCAACACCGGCGTGGTATCGCTGGTGACGCCGCCATTCGGGATGACGCTGCCGCTGACGTCGTTGGTGACCACCAGCGTGGCCGCGCCCGGCGCAACGGTATCGACGGTGATGGTCACCGGCGTGGTGCGCGGGCCGGTATTGCCCGCCGCATCGGTGACCACCACGCTCAGCGCATGCGCGCCGTTACCCAGTGTCGGTGAGACAAAGCTCCATGCGCCGCTGCCGTTCACGAGCGCCGTGCCGAGCAGCGTATTGCCGTCATAAACGCTAACCGTGGTGTTGGCCTCGGCGCTGCCGCTCAGCGTTGGCGTAGTGTCGTTAGTCGCGCCGCCAGCCGGTATGCTGACGCCGGTCACATCGTTAGTGATGGTCAGGTTGGTAGCCACCAGCGGTGGCGTCGCATCAACGATCAGCGTCACGCTGAGCGCCTCGCCGGTGTTACCCGCCGCGTCCGTTTCCGTGACGCTGAAGGTGTGACTGCCGTCGCTCAGTGCCGCAGAGGTGTAACTCCAGTTACCGCTGCTGCCGACCGTCAGCGAGGCCACCACATCGCCATCGAGGCGAATGGTCACCACGCTGCCCGCCTCTGCCACACCGCGTAACAGCGGCGTGTTGTCATTAGTAGTATCGCCGTCAGCAATCGTCACCGGCGTGCTGCCGTTGTTATTGCTGGCCGTGAGCGTCAGATCGTCCGGCGCCAGGGTATCAACGATTACCGTCGCGCTGGTGCTGGTGCTGACGTTGCCCGCCGCATCGGTCACCGAAACGCTCAGGGTGTGCGATCCTTCACTTAGCGCTGTCGCTGGCGTGTAGCTCCAGTTGCCGCCGGACGGCACGGTCAGCGTGGTCAGCACATCACCATTGTTGAGGATGGTGACCGTGCTGCCCGCTTCCGCTACGCCGCTCAGGGTTGGCGTGGCATCGCTGCTGTAGCCGCCGTTGAGCACCGGCTGCGCGGTATCATCGTTGGTGATGACCAGCGTCGAGGCGTTCGGTGCGATGCTGTCCACAGTGAAGCTAAGCGCCGGGGTGCGGTCGCTGCTGTTACCCGCCGCATCGCTGACGCCCACGCTCAGCGCGTGCGTCCCTTCGCTCAATGCAGGCGTGGTCAGCGTCCAGCTTCCCCCTGCGCCCACCACCACCGACGCGATAGCGGTGTTGCCATCGTACACTGTGACCAGGCTGCCCACTTCGGCGCTGCCACTGAGTACCGGCGTGTTGTCATTGATGACGCTGCCGTCGCTAATCGGCACCGCCGTGCCGCTGCGATCGTTGCTGATCACCACATCAGCGGCCACCGCCGGCGCGGTGATATCCACGGTGAAGCCGAGGGTAGCCGATGGCGTCCCCTCATCACCGCCAGGGTTTTGCGCGGTAATGTAGTATGCGTAGCTGCCTTCAGCCAGTGTCGGCGTATAGCTCCACTGGCCGTTAGCATCCGCCGTAACGCTGGTGATTACCGCATCCGTGTTTGCGTCATAAATACGAATCAGCTGACCGGCTTCGGCAGAGCCGCTGAGCGTTGGCGTGGTGTCGCGGGTTACCACGCCGTCTGCCAGCGTCACCAGCGTCGTGCCCGTGTCGTCAGTGATTTGCAGCGTCGAGGTGGCTGGTGGCAGATCGGCCTGCACGTTAAGGCTGAACGCCGGCGTCGCCGTGCTGACGTTGCCCGCCGCATCGGTGACGGTCACGGTGAAGCTGTGAGGTCCGTTGTTGAGCGCCGCGGTCGTAAAGCTCCAGGCCCCGCCCGAGCCGGCCAGCGCAGTGCCCAGCAGCGTGGTGCCATCGTAGATGTTCACCGTGCTGCCAGCTTCTGCCGTGCCGCTCAGGGTTGGCGTGTTGTCATCAGTCGACGCGCCGTCATCCAGCGGGCCCGTCGTGCCACCCACGTTATCGGCGACCACCAGGTCAGGAACCGCGTCTGGCACCAGCGTATCGACGGTGACATTCACCGGCCCAACCGGCTCGCTGACGTTGCCAGCGGCATCCACCACCTGCACCGAGAAGGCGTAGCTGCCATCCTGCAGCGCGCTGGTTTCAAAGCGCCATACGCCATTGGCATCGGCGACCACCGAGCCAATCACCGTATCGTCCTGCAACAGATTGATGATGGCACCCGCCTGCGCCGTTCCGCTCAGCACCGGCGTGGTGTCGTTGGTAAAGCTGCCATCCACCAGCGGCAGTGCGGTCGGACCGTTATTGGCGTTGACCTCAAACGACAGCACCGGATCCGGCCCGACGGTGTTGACCGTTACGCCAATGCTCACCGGGTCACTGACGTTACCCGCGTTGTCACTGACGACGACCGTCAGCGTGTAGCTGCCGTTATCCAGCGGCGACGTATTCAGGCTCCAGTTGCCCTCAGTGTCCACCGTCGCCGACCCCACCAGCACGTTGCCGTTGTACACGTTGACGAGACCACCCGCCTCACCGCTGCCGCTCAGCAGCGGCGTGTTGTCGTTGGTGGCGCCACCGTTGGCGATAGTGACTGGATTATCCGGATCGTTGTCATTCTGCAGCAGCACGGCGCTGACCGGTTGCGGTGGCGTGGCATCAACCTGAACGGTGAAGCTGGAAGACGGCGCACTGACGTTGCCGAGGCTGTCCGTCACCGTGGCCGTCAGGGTGTGCTGACCATCGGTGAGCACGGGCGACAGGAACACCCATTCGCCGGCCGCATTGGCGGTGGTCGAACCCAGCACCACATTGCCATCGTAAATGGTCACCAGGCTGTCAGCCTCCGCCGTACCGCTCAGGCGTGGCGTGTTGTCATTGGTAAAGGTGCCATCGGGCACCAGTACCAGATCGGTACCGTTGTCGTTATTCACTTCCAGCGTGGCCTGGGCCGGAGCCTGGCTATCCACGGTAAAGGTAATCGGTGCCGACGCCGGTCCGGTGTTACCGGCCGCATCGGTAACGGTCACCGTCAGGCTGTGCGCCGCGTTGGTGAGGGTTGGCACGTTGAAACTCCACGCGCCGTCACTGCCCGCAATCGCCGTACCAATCGGCGCGCCATTATCCAGAATGTTCACCGTGCTGCCCGGCTCAGCAACGCCCGCCAGCAACGGCGTGGTATCGCTGGTGGTCGATCCCGACGGAATATCTACCAGCGCACTGCCGTTGTCATTGGAGAGACTGATTTCCGTCACCTGATCCGGTGCGGTGGCGTCAATCACCAGCTGTGCCGTGACCGGCGCGCTGACGTTGCCCGCCGCGTCGCGCGCCACAACGGTTAAGGTGTAGCTGCCGTCACTCAGCGCACTGGCTGGTGTGAAGCTCCAGCTGCCGCTGCTGCCGACAGTGACGCTGCCCACCGGACCATTCTGAGAGGTAATCACAATCAGGCTGCCCGGATCGCCGCTGCCGCTCAGCACCGGCGTGTTGTCACTGGTTAAGCCGCCGTTCGGGATGGTGACCGGATCGCCGTTGCCATTGTCGCTGGCGACGCTCAGCTGGGTGACCGCCGACGGTGCTACGGTATCGACGGTGATCGCCACACTGGCGCTCGGTGCACTGACATTGCCGGCGACGTCGGTGACCGTCACGCTGAGGCTGTGCGAGCCATCGGTCAGTTCAGGTGAGAAGGTCCATGCGCCGTCGTTACCTGCCGTCGCCGTGCCGATAGGCGTCTGTCCGTCATAGACGATGATGGTGCTGTTCGGCTCCGCCGTTCCGCTGAGCAGCGGCGTGCTGTCATTGGTGTTGCTGCCTGAGGCGATCGGCGTGGCCGGATCGACATTGTTGTTCACCAGCAGCAGATCGACGACCGCGTCCGGCGCCGTGGTATCCACGGTAAAGCTAATCGGCGCGGAAGGATCGCTGACGTTACCCGCCGCATCAGTCACCGTTACCGTCAGGCTGTGATCGCCCTCGTCCAGCGTACCGGTAACAAACTGCCAGCTGCCATCGGCGCCCACGGTCACAGAACCGATCGGCGTCGTGCTGTCGCCATCGTAGACAGTGATGATACTGCCCGCCGTGGCGCTGCCGGAGAGCTGCGGCGTAGTGTCGTTGGTCGCGCCATTGGCGGCAATCGCCACCAGCGTGCTGCCATCGTTATTGCTCAGCACCACGTCCACTGGCGCTGCCGGTGGCGTGAGATCAACGGTGAAGGTGTACGGCGCTGACTCCGGCCCGACGTTGCCTGCCGGATCGGTGACGCTGGCCGTCAGGCTGTGACTGCCCGCTTCCAGGGCGGTATCTGGCGTGAAGCGCCAGCTGCCGTCATTGCCGGCGGTAGCCGAGCCGATGATCACGCCGTTGTCGCGCACGATCACCACGCTGTCAGGCTCGGCGCTACCGCTCAACACTGGTGTGGTGTCGTTGGTCGCCCCGCCAGAGGCCACCGGTACGGCCGGATCAACCTCATCGTTCACCAGCAGCAGGCCGGTCGGCTCGGCCGGTGCCGTGGTATCCACGGTAAAATCAATTGCCGCGGACGGTGCGCTAACGTTGCCCGCCGGGCTGGTAACCGTCGTGGTCAGGCTATGTTCGCCCTGGCTCAGCGTCGGTACCGCATAGGTCCATGTGCCACCGGCACCCACCAGCACGCTGCCCAGCACCGTGTTGCCATCGAGGATGGTGACGGTGCTGCCGGCATCGGCGGTGCCGCTCAGCTGCGGCGTGGTGTCGTTGGTCGCGGTGCCGCTGTTAATCGGCTGCAGCGTCTCGCCGTTATCGTTGTTCAGCACGACATCAGCGGCGGCAGACGGTGCGGTGAGATCGATAGTGAAATCAAACGCATCAGACGCTGGCCCGCTGTTGCCCGCCGTGTCGGTGACAATGGTGGTCAGGCTATGCGTGCCCGCCTCCAGTGCCGGATCCGGCGTGAAGCTCCAGTTGCCGTTTGCATCGGCCTGCGCCGAGCCAATCACGCTGCCATTGTCGTAAATCGCGACGAGGCTGCCCGGCTCCGCGCTGCCGCTGAACAGCGGCGTGGTGTCATTAGTGACGCCATCCGCCGCGATCGGCAGCGGCGTTGCGCCCTGATCGTTAACCAGCAGCAAGTCTGCGGCGGGCGCCGGATCGGTGAGATCGATGTTCACCTCCAGCGGAGCCGACGGTGCACTGGTATTGCCAGCCGGACTGGTTTCGGTCGCCGTCAGGCTGTGCTGCCCCTCGCCCAGCGCAGTGACTGGCGTGAAGCTCCAGCTGCCGTCGTCGTTGACCGTGGTGGTGCCCAGCACGGTATTGCCATCCGAGACGGTGATGGTGCTGCCGGCGGTGCCGCTGCCGCTCAGGACCGGCGTGGTGTCGTTAGTGGCACCGCTGGTGATCAGCACCGGCGTGCCGCTCTGATCATCACTGAGCTGCACATTGCCCGGCGCGGCTGGCGTGGTGGTATCAATGGTAAAGCTGAGGGCGGCCGAGGGTTCGCTGGTATTGCCAGCGGTATCGGTCACCGTCGCCGTCAGGCTATGGTCGCCCGCTGCCAGCACCGGTGCGGTGAAGCTCCAGCTGCCGTCGTTACCGACGGTGGCGGTGCCCAGTACCGTATCGCCATCGGAAATGGTTACGGTGCTGCCCGGTTCCGCGCGGCCACTCAACACCGGCGTGGTGTCATTGGTGAGGCCATTGCTGACCGGCACCGGTGTACCGCTCTGGTCGTTGCTGAGCAGCAGCTCGCTGGCCACAGCAGGGGCGCTGGTATCGACGATGACAATCACCGCCGTACTGCCCGGCCCGGTATTGCCCGCCGTGTCGGTAACGGTGGACGTCAGGTTATGCTGCCCTTCGCTCAGCGGAGCGGTCGGGGTGAAGCTCCAGCTGCCGTCGCTGCCTGCCGTCGCCGTGCCCAGCACCGTATCGCCGTCGCTGACGGTCACCGTGCTGCCAGGTTCAGCGGTACCGCTTAGGGTTGGCGTGGTGTCATTGGTGCTGCCGCCCGCGGCAACCGGTGTGCCGTCGCCATTGCTGAGCTGCAGATTGCCTGCCG
Organism: Pantoea sp. SGAir0184; assembly: GCF_043544755.1. NCBI lineage: Bacteria > Pseudomonadati > Pseudomonadota > Gammaproteobacteria > Enterobacterales > Erwiniaceae > Pantoea > Pantoea sp. SGAir0184. The sequence continues at coordinate 846,866 of NZ_CP028050.1, read as the reverse complement.
CCGCTGGTGCCTGCGTATCGACGGTGACGGTTACCGGTGTTGACGCCGGGCCAGTATTGCCGGCCGCATCGGTCACGGTGCTGGTCAGGCTATGGCTGCCATCGCTGAGGGGCGGCGTGGTGAAGCTCCAGTTGCCATCGTTGCCCACCGTGGTGCTGCCAATCACCGTACCGCCATCGGAGATAATCACCACACCGCCGGCTTCGCCGCTGCCGCTCAGGGTTGGCGCAGAGACGTTAGTGCTGCCAGTGCCCAGCGGATCGCCGTCATCGTTGGTCAGCTGGATGCCTGTCGGTGCCGCGGGCGCGACGGTGTCGATGGTGATGGTGATTACCGGCGAATCCGTCACCGTGCCGCTGCCGTTATCGGCGCTGGCGCGGAATGCGTAGGTGCCGTCGGCCAGCGCCGCTGGCGTGAAGCTCCACTGTCCGTTGCTGCCCGCGACCACGCTGCCCAAAACCGTGCTGCCGTTGTACAGGGTGACGAGATCGCCCGCCCCGGCCTGGCCGCTGAGAATCGGCGTGCTGTCGGTGGTGCTGTCGTTATTGGCCAGTTCGACCAGCGTGCTGCCGTTATCATCGGTGACAATCAGCAGGCTGCTGGTGGCCGGCACGCCCGCCTCAATGTTGACCGTGAACACCGGCGATGCCGGGCTGACGTTGCCGGCCGCGTCAGTCACCGTGGTGGTCAGGCTGTGCTGCCCGTTGGTGAGCGCATCTGGCGTAAAGCTCCAGCTGCCGTTGCTGCCGGCGGTAACGCTACCGAGCAGCGTGGTGCCGTCATAGATACGCACCACCGCGCCCGCTTCTGCCGAACCGCTCAGGGTTGGCGTGCGATCGTCGGTGGTCTGGCCGGAATCCAGCGCGCCGGTGGCGCTGCCCGCGTTATCCGTCACCTGCAGGCCGCTGACGGCGGCAGGCGCGGTGGTGTCAACGCTAAAGGCGATCGGCGTTGATGCCGGGCTGACGTTGCCGGCGGCATCGGTCACCGTGGTGCTCAGGCTGTGATTGCCCTCGCCCAGCGCTGGCGTGGTGAAGCTCCAGCTGCCGTTACTGGCCACGCTGACGCTGCCGAGAACGGTGTTGCCATCGCGAATCGTGACAATACTGCCGGCTTCCGCCGTGCCGCTCAGCAGCGGTGTCGCATCGTTGATCGTGCTGCCGCCCGTTACCGGCTGTGCGGTACTGCCGGCATCGTTCAGCAGTGCCAGATCGCTGGCTGCCGCCGGTGGCGTGGTATCAACCGTAATGTTCAGAGTGACGGTGTCAATCACATTGCCATCAACGTCGGTAATGGTGGCGCTGAACGCATGGCCGCCCTCACTCAGGTTGCTCAGGGCAAAGCTCCACTGCCCATTGCCGTCGGCGGTAGTGCTGCCGAGCAGATCGCCGCCGTCAAAGATGCGGACGAGGCTGCCCGCCCGGGTCAGGCCGGCGAGGGTCGGGCTGTCGTCATTGGTGACGGCGCCGTTTTGCAGTGAGACGAGGGTATTGCCGCTGTCGCCCACCAGCTCAATGCTGGCGCTGGCGGGTGGCAGCGCAGCATCCACATTGACCACAAATTCCGCGGTCGCGCTGCTGACGTTGCCCGCCGCATCGGTTTGCGTAACGGTCAGGCTGTGGCTGCCGTTGCTGAGCGCTGGCGTGGTAAAGCTCCAGCTGCCGTTGGCCCCGACAAGAGTATTGCCCAGGAGCGTGCTGCCGTCGTAAATGCTGATCAGCGCACCGGCTTCGCCGCTGCCGCTCAGGGTAGGTGTGTTGTCATCGGTGGTGGCGCCCGACGTCAGCGGGCCCTGGCTGGCACCCACGTTGTCGATCACCTGCAGATCGCCGATCGCCGCCGGTGCGGTGGTATCGACGGTGACCACGATAGCCGCTGACGCCGGACCGGTGTTGCCGGCGCTGTCGGTTACCGTGGTAGTCAGGCTGTGATTGCCGTCGCTAAGCGCTGGCGTGGTGAAGCTCCAGCTGCCGTTACTGCCGACGATAGCCGTGCCGAGCACGACGTTGCCATCGCGTACCGTAACGGTGCTGCCGGCCTCTGCCGTGCCGCTCAGCGACAGCGTGTTGTCATTGCTGCTGCCGCCGGCGGCAATCGGCGTCACGGTGCCATTGCTGTCACCGGTCAGCAGCAGATCGCCTGCCGCGCCGGGCGCCACGGTATCAATGGTGACCGTCAGGGTGACGGAGGTGGTGACGTTACCGGCGGCGTCGGTGGCAACCGCGCGGAACGCGTAAGTACCATCTGCCAGCGTAGCGGGAGTGAAGCGCCACTGACCGCTGCCGTCGGCAATAGTACTGCCCAGCAGCGTGGTGCCGTTGTACAGCGTGATGACGGCGTTAGCGCTCGCCAGGCCGCTCAGCACCGGCGTGCTGTCTTTGGTGCTGGCGCCATCGCTCAGCGTGCGCAGCGTGGCATCGCTATCGTCGGTAATTTGCAGCGAACTGCTGGTTGAGGGCAGGCCCGCCTGAATCGTCACCACAAACGGCGAGGACGCAGCGCTGACGTTGCCGGCAGCGTCCGTCAGCGTCACGGTCAGGCTGTGGCTGCCATTGCTCAGCGCTGGCGTGGTAAAACTCCAGTTGCCGTTCGCGCCCACCAGCGCCGTGCCGAGCAGCGTCTGACCATCGTAAACGCTGACGACAGCGCCCGCTTCACCACGGCCGCTCAGGGTCGGCGTGTTGTCATCGCTGCTCGATCCGTTTGGTACCGGCGTGGTGCTGCCGCCGCTGTTGTTGGTCAGGGACACGTCCGTGGCAACTGCCGGTGGCTGCGTATCGACAGTGAAATCAACCGGGCTGGTGGCCGGACTGGTGTTGCCGGCCGCATCGGTGACGGTAACCGTCAGGCTGTGCTGCCCTTCACCCAGGGCAGGTGTCGTGAAGCTCCAGCGGCCATCGGCACCGACGGTGACCGTGCCCAGCAGCGTGGTGCCGTCGTAAATACTGACAATGGTCCCCGCTTCGGCCGTGCCGCTCAGCGTAGGCGTGTTGTCATCGGTGCTGGTGCCGCCCGTGATAGCGCCCTGCACGCTGCCCGCGTTATCCGTGATCAGCAGATCGCTGACTGCCGCCGGAGCCGTGGTATCACCGCCGCCGCCATTGTCGCCGCCGCCGTTATCCCCACCACCGCCACCGCCACCGCCACCGCCACCGCCGTTGTTACCGGCGATCAGCGCACCGATACCGGCCAGCGCAGCGCCGGCGATACCAAAGGCGGTCAGTGTTCCGTCACCCGTGACGTTTTCCGCTAACAGCCCTTCCGTGCTGTCGATAGAGACAAACTGGAAGCCTTCTGTGCCGGGATCTTCCACCCACCACAGCGCGCCTTTGTCGTCCTGCAGCACCAGATCGCTGTCGCCGTTAGCATCGTAGAATTTATGAATAACAACGACTTCACCGGATTTAGTGGTGACCACTAAATCACTACCATTGCGTGTGAAAGACTTAATATCAGCCTGATTAAGGTTGAGCTTAACCACACTGGGAGCAGTCAAATTAACCTGATTACCGCTCACTTCAGTAGCAATCGTTCCGCCTTTAGGCGTTACAGAGATATTGTTCATTTTATCGATATCCCGCGCAGTTATAAGCTTAATGGCATCCATAAAAACGGCCGGTATCGCCAGACACCGGTATTCTTCGCGAATAATTCAATGAATTACTCACATCCTCTCCAGGCCGGTTTCATCTGCCAGAGGCACAGTGAAAACGCGCTGAGTCGTTATTTGCCGCCCGTGCGAAAAACAGCTCTGCCGAACTCTTTTCAGACTTGCGCCAACAAATCAGTGAGATAGACGCTCTTCCAGTGGTAGCCTTGCATGCCGTAAATTGATTTTTTCGACAGCAAATCAACCTGACGTTGATGTTCAACGCCCTCAATAATCACGCCGCGACATAATTGATTGAGGTGGTCGAGCAGAATGTCGAAAGTGCGATCTTCGCCAAATTGCCAAAAAAATTTTTTATCAATCTTGACGATGTCGAATATTCCGCTATCGAGCATGGTCAGGTTGGAATAACCCGGACCAAAGTCATCGAGCCATAACGGGGCCGGCGTGATTTTGGCTACGCCTTTCAGGATCAACAGGTCGGCGCTATTAAAGCGTGCGGTGAAGAAGGCAGAGATTTCCAGCCGTAATCGCGTCAGCGCGGCCAGTTTTCTTGGTATTTCAGCATCTTTAAAAATGCCTGAAACAATATCTCTGTCTACATTAACGCTGATGACCTGCTCAAACCCCGCATGGTAAAGCTGAATAAGTTTTTCGACCTGGTGGAGGAATAACTGCCATTTTTCGTCAGCAGAAAGCCGACTGAAGAACCCTGCATCCCTGTCAGGGTTACGCTTATTATTGGTATCTGCATCATCTGCGAAACGCGTCAACAATTCCCATGCCACCACTTCACCGGAAATAGCGTGAACCGGCTCCAGCATCAGAATGTAGTCGGATTTGCAGCGCATTTTACGATCCTTACACTGGCTGACAGCGCGTTAAACCGTCAGCTTTTCTCATGTGATTCGTAAGGGAAACATCGATAAAACTTAACACCTTAACTGAAGGTTAACTTACAACTTACATTTTGAAAAATAGATTTCAGTGAACAACAGCGTGAACTTTAATCGTTTAAACCAATCAATAAAGCTCCATTTTCACTGCATGTTTCATATAAAGATCAGATAATTCTTAGATTTCAGATTTTACTTATCGGCACTGACAAAAAAATAAAACCAATAATCAATTGATTAATAAGAAATAAATTATACAGCATTGGTATAAATTCTGGCTTTGTCCTTAAGATGAGATAATGCACTGCTTAGAGCGGGATTCCAGAAAGCGTCAAAAAACCGACGGCCTGCACATCGCTAACCCACCGCCTTATGCTTAAATTTTTATTATAGATAGCCAGAAACTCATAAAAGAAAGATTGGTCATTTGCGGGCAGGTGCAACACTAAGCCACAGATTTAAAAAACGATTTTTTTGCTGCCGATGCGCTTTCGCTGCTGAATTAAGCAGATAGCTTTTGTTAATAAACGGTTTGAATTTGCTGTTTCGGCCGGGATAATTTCAGAGTGATAGCGATCACGAATTGAATAAATGGCAGGATGGATTGTCAGGGAAGGTGATAATAACGGGCTCCAGCCGGAGCCCGTTGCGGGAAATACACTTACTCGTCTTCGAGATAGGTATAGCCGTAAAGCCCACTCTCAAACTCTTCAAGAAACTGCGCCCGCAGCTCTTCGTCAATATCCTGCTGCTGTTTTACCTGATCGCGGAATAACGTCATCAGATCGTTAGGATTGAGCTGCACGTATTGCAGCATATCCGCCACGGTATCCCCTTCATCAGACAGCTGCACTTCTACACTGCCATCCGGGAAGGCGAAGACGTCAACCGCTTCGGTATCGCCAAACAGGTTGTGCATATTGCCGAGGATTTCCTGATACGCCCCGACCATGAAGAAGCCCAGCATCGGTGGATTATCCACATCGTACTCTGGCATTGGCATGGTGGTGGCAATACCGTCGCCGTCAACGTAGTGATCGATGGTGCCATCGGAATCACAGGTGATATCCAGCAGTACCGCACGCCGCTGCGGAGTTTTGTTCAGCCCTTCCAGCGGCAGCACCGGGAACAGCTGATCGATGCCCCACGCATCCGGCATCGACTGGAACAGCGAGAAGTTGACGTAAATCTTGTCCGCCATGCGCTCCTGCAGCTCATCAATGATCGGCCGATGGGCGCGGTTGCTCGGGTCAAGGTGCTGCTGAATATAGTGGCAGATGCTGAGATACAGCTGCTCTGCCCAGGCGCGCTGACCGAGATCGTAGGTGCCTGATGAATAGCCGGTATGGATGTCGAACAGGTCCATCTGGCTGTCATGCAGCCATTCGCGCAGCGAACGGCGTACGCTTGGCTCGTGCATCTCCTGCCAGGTATCCCACAGGCTCTGAATCGGGCGCGGTGAGTCGGCATCCGGTGCGACCGGCGTACTGAATTCATTGCGCTCAACGCCGATGATGTTGGAGACCAGCACGGTATGGTGCGCGGTCACCGCACGCCCCGATTCCGTAATCACGGTCGGATGTTCCAGACCGTGCTCTTCACAGGCGTCGCCGATGGCCCAGATCACGTTATTGGCGTATTCGTTCAGGCCGTAGTTGACTGAGCAGTCTGACTGCGAACGTGTGCCTTCGTAGTCAACCCCAAGCCCGCCGCCGACGTCAAAGCACTTGATGTTGACGCCCAGCTTCGCCAGCTCAACATAGAAGCGCGCCGATTCACGCACGCCGGTGGCGATATCGCGAATATTGGACATCTGCGAGCCGAGGTGGAAATGCAGCAGCTGCAGACTATCGAGACGACCCGCTTTGCGCATGATATCGACCAGCTGCAGCACCTGCGATGCCGCCAGACCAAATTTGGATTTCTCGCCGCCGCTCGACTGCCACTTACCGGAGCCCTGCGATGCCAGACGGGCGCGAATGCCGAGGCGCGGCACCACGTTCAGCCGCTCGGCTTCTTCCAGCACCAGGCGCACTTCGGTCATCTTCTCAATCACCAGATAGACTTTATGGCCGAGCTTTTCACCAATCAGCGCCAGACGGATATATTCGCGGTCTTTATAGCCGTTACACACAATCACCGAGCGGGTTTTCCCGGCGTGCGCCAGCACCGCCATCAGCTCAGCTTTGGAACCCGCCTCCAGCCCCAGCGGCTCGCCTGAGTTGACCAGCGATTCAATCACGCGCTTATGCTGGTTAACTTTGATCGGGTAAACCAGGAAGTAGTCGCCCTTATAGCCGTAGGATTCACGCGCGCGTTTAAAGGCGGCATTAATCGAACGCAGACGGTGCTGCAGAATTTGCGGGAAGCAGAACAGCGCAGGCAGGCGCTGGCCGTCGGCCTCGCGCTCTTTAACCAGCTTCGCCAGGTCAACGCGCACTTCCGGCTGATCCGGATCCGGACAGACGCTGATGTGGCCGAGTTCGTTGACGTCGTAATAGTTGTTTCCCCACCAGGCAATGTTGTAGGTGCGCAGCATTCTGCTTGCGTCCTGATCGTTCATCGCCACCTCCTGCATCGAGCGGAGTACACCCTGTTCGCCAGCTGACGAACCCTTGATATTCTTCATGTCGTCAGACATCACGAACCTCAATTTTCCGTTGAAATATGAAAAAGTTGCCGGATTTTGCTGCTACTGCGCCGGATGGAAATTTCCTCATTCTGCTTATCTTGCCTCAGCAGGTTACCGTGCGCCTTACTGAGGTTAAGTGTAAAACACCGTGCCGGAAGCGGTGAACAACGGGGCAAAATCGTCCCGCATCACCTCACCACAGGCGAGTGAAACACAGCAGAGAAACTGGGGGAATAGCTTAGCCGGCGCTCGTGTCGGGATAATTACCGCAGCGCAGAAAACTTCGACGAGAGAAAAGAGCAGAACTGGAAATGGAAAGGCGTGCCAGCGCGCCAGAACGGCGCCGTGAACCGAAGAGAGCGAAAATGTGGTTCATTGTTTTTATCACCTCCAGCGCCTGCTAACAGCATGCGGAAACGGAGTGGATGAAAATCAGATCAACAGCCTCTGACAGCGCGACGCACGGGGGCGTCATCCATGGGACAACTGCGGCGTTTTATACAGTCTGACGCGGCAAAATGCAAAATCTTTGTCGGCGCGCTGCGGCGGGTGTCAGGAAAATATTCCAGTTGATCTGTAGCGATAAATGCGGATGGCGAAAAAGCACTGGAAAAACGCGCACTGAGTGACCTAAAATAGCCGTCCAGATGGTTTTCCATCTAAACTGATTAACATCCAGGCGGTGTGAGCCTGGTACGCTGACACTTCCTACTGCTTGCGGCTTTGCCTGAAGGGGCGTCGAGCTGGCATCATCCCGCTTACGCTATGCAGTCGAATTCAAACCATTTGCAAGGTAAAGAACAGAATGGCTAAACACCTTTTTACATCCGAGTCCGTATCAGAAGGACATCCCGATAAAATCGCCGATCAGATTTCCGATGCCGTGCTGGACGCCATCCTTGAACAGGATCCCAAAGCACGCGTCGCCTGCGAAACCTACGTAAAAACCGGTATGGTGCTGGTTGGCGGTGAGATCACCACCAGCGCCTGGGTCGATATCGAAGAGATCACCCGTAATACCGTACGTGAAATCGGCTATGTTCATTCCGATATGGGCTTTGATGCTAACTCTTGTGCGGTGCTGAGCGCGATTGGCAAACAGTCGCCGGACATCAATCAGGGCGTAGACCGTACCGATCCGCTGGAACAGGGCGCGGGCGACCAGGGCCTGATGTTTGGTTACGCCACCAATGAAACCGACGTGCTGATGCCGGCACCGGTGACCTACGCGCACCGTCTGGTGCAGCGTCAGGCTGAAGTGCGTAAAAACGGTACGCTGCCATGGCTGCGCCCGGATGCCAAAAGCCAGATTACCTTCCAGTACGACGGCGGCAGGATTGTCGGTATCGATGCGGTAGTGCTGTCAACTCAGCACTCAGAAGAGATTTCACAGGCCGATCTGCGTGAAGCGGTGATGGAAGAGATCATCAAGCCGGTACTGCCGACCGAGTGGATCAACGCCAGCACCAAATACCACATCAACCCAACCGGTCGTTTCGTGATCGGCGGCCCGATGGGCGACTGCGGCCTGACCGGTCGTAAAATCATCGTCGATACCTACGGCGGCATGGCTCGTCACGGCGGCGGCGCGTTCTCCGGTAAAGATCCGTCGAAAGTTGACCGCTCAGCGGCTTACGCTGCGCGCTACGTGGCGAAAAACATCGTTGCCGCTGGCCTGGCCGATCGCTGCGAAATCCAGGTTTCTTACGCGATTGGTGTGGCAGAACCGACCTCAATCATGGTGGAAACCTTCGGTACCGAGAAAGTTTCAACCGAACAGCTGACGCTGCTGGTGCGTGAGTTCTTCGACCTGCGTCCATACGGTCTGATTCAGATGATGGATCTGCTGAAGCCAATCTACAAAGAAACCGCTGCCTACGGTCACTTTGGTCGTGAACACTTCCCGTGGGAACAGACCGACAAAGCCGCCCAGCTGCGCGAGGCCGCAGGCCTGTAATCAACGCGGGTGCGGGCAACGGCTCTCACCCCGATCTTCTCTTAGCGGAGAAGGTAAAATCGAGCCCGCGCAAGCGGGCTTTTTTACTGGCGAAATTTCCACGCTTTCGTCCCTGACCGCTTCCCCTATCCCGCCTTTGCACCATCACACTTTTTGTCTACAGCACCGCAGGCGCATTTTTCAGCGCTGTCTACACTGTTAGCACTGCGCTTACAACAAAGTGTTAACGATTACATTTTGAAATCCTTTTAATATCTTCAATTTAGAGATTTTTCAGCGTAGTAACGGTGATGAAAATGCGTTATTTTCAGCGTCGTCTGATAGCCGATATTTATAGTGATGTCAGAAACTTAAAGGGTGCTATACCTTACTGGTTATGTGACTGATTCGGGCAAAAAATGCTGGATTACAGGGTTTCAGCGTGTGTAACCGATTACATCGATGTGATCGCACTCACTTTTTCCCGCAGGCAGCTTACTTAACATTGATAAAAACAAAGATGGATAAACTTCGGAGGCAATATGCCTGGTAATACTCACAAAAGCAGAACCTCAAACAAGGCGATGACCCTGTTTGTCTGCTTTCTGGCCGCTCTGGCGGGCCTGCTGTTCGGTCTGGATATCGGCGTTATCGCCGGTGCCCTGCCCTTCATCGCGAAAGATTTCAACGTTACCGCACATCAGCAGGAGTGGATCGTCAGCTCAATGATGTTCGGTGCTGCGGTCGGTGCCGTGGGCAGCGGCTGGATGTCTTCGCGTCTCGGCCGTAAAAAGAGCCTGATGGCCGGTGCCATCCTGTTCGTTATCGGTTCACTGTGGTCGGCAATGGCGCCAAACCCGGAAATGCTGATTGCCGCACGCGTGGTGCTCGGCCTTGCCGTCGGCGTTGCCTCTTATACCGCCCCGCTGTATCTCTCGGAAATCGCACCGGAGAAGATCCGCGGCAGTATGATTTCCCTGTATCAGCTGATGATCACCATCGGTATTCTCGGCGCTTACCTGTCGGACACCGCGTTCAGTGCCTCGGGCGACTGGCGCTGGATGCTGGGCATCATCACTATTCCGGCGGTGCTGCTGCTGTTTGGCGTGGTGTTCCTGCCAAACAGCCCGCGCTGGCTGGCGGCGAAAGGTGACTTCCGCGATGCACAGCGCGTGCTGGACCGCCTGCGTGACACCAGCGAGCAGGCGAAACGCGAGCTGGATGAGATCCGCGAAAGCCTGAAGATCAAACAGTCCGGCTGGCAGCTGTTCCAGAGCAACAGCAACTTCCGCCGCGCGGTGTTCCTCGGCGTGCTGTTGCAGGTGATGCAGCAGTTCACCGGCATGAACGTCATCATGTACTACGCACCGAAAATCTTCGAAATCGCCGGCTTCGCCAATACCACGCAGCAAATGTGGGGCACGGTGATCGTAGGTCTGGTGAACGTGCTGGCCACCTTTATTGCTATCGGTCTGGTGGATCGCTGGGGCCGTAAACCAACGCTGGTGCTGGGCTTCCTGGTGATGGCAGCCGGTATGGGCATCCTTGGTACCATGCTGCACATTGGCATTAACTCTGCCGGTGAGCAGTACTTTGCCATCGCCATGCTGCTGATGTTCATTGTTGGCTTCGCGATGTCAGCCGGTCCGCTGATTTGGGTACTGTGTTCTGAAATTCAGCCGCTGAAAGGGCGTGATTTTGGTATCACCGTCTCTACCGCGACCAACTGGATTGCCAACATGATCGTTGGTGCCACCTTCCTGACCATGCTGAACTCGCTGGGCAACGCGCCGACTTTCTGGGTCTACGCCGCGCTGAACGTGTTCTTTATTCTGCTGACGGTCGCGCTGATTCCGGAGACCAAAAACGTCTCGCTGGAGCACATCGAGCGCAACCTGATGTCGGGCAAAAAACTGCGCGATATCGGCCAGCAATAAGGCCAGATGCGTTAACCGGGGCTGCCGCAGGGCGGCCCTTTTTTTATCTGCCCCCTTTACGCATGCAGTTGCGTACCCCGCGGCAACGCCTTATGCTGCCGCACATGAAAACGCCACGTCTGCCCATCTCCCTGCAACAAGCCGTCATGCGCTCGCTGCGCCATTTTTTGCAGCTGGCTCAGCAAAAACTCGAACGTCATTTCGAAGAGCCAACGCTGGTTTATCAGCAGCGCGGTACGGCCGCAGGCACCGCGTGGCTGGAGCAGTGGCAAATTCGCCTCAACCCGGTGCTGCTGCTGGAAAACCAGCAGGCTTTTATTGATGAAGTGGTGCCGCATGAGCTGGCGCATCTGCTGGTGTGGAAAACCTTCGGCCGCGTACCGCCGCACGGCAAAGAGTGGAAGTGGATGATGGAGGACGTGCTGGGCGTGCCCGCCCGCCGCACCCACCAGTTCGCCATCACTTCGGTGCGCAGCAATACCTTCCCCTATCGCTGTCGCTGCCAGCAACATCAGCTGACGGTACGCCGCCACAACCGCGTGTTGCGTGGTGAGAGCGAATATCGCTGCGTGCATTGCGGTACCCTGCTGCAACCCGGTGAATACGCAGCGGATTAGTCCGCGATTCTCATTCCCCGCGCCCGACCATTCTGTTACCCTGCCGCCCTTTTTCGGTACCAGGTTACTTTTTGGAATATGTCTCGCAAAACGCTGTTATTACTCTCTCTGCTGGTCGCGCCGCTCAGCGCGTACAGCCTCAGTCTCACCCATTACAACCAGAACAATTTTCAGCAGGCGAAAGTGGTCGCGGCAAAGATCAACGCGGATGCGCCAGCGGATTTTTACTGCGGCTGCAAAATCAGCTGGCACGGTAAAAAAGGCGTGCCGGATCTGAGCAGCTGCGGCTATAGCGTGCGCAAGAACGCCAACCGCGCGGAACGCATCGAGTGGGAACACGTCATGCCGGCGTGGGAGTTTGGTCATCAGCGTCAGTGCTGGCAAAATGGCGGACGGAAAAACTGCAGCAAAGACGCAGATTACCGCCGCATCGAAAGCGATCTGCACAACCTGCAGCCAGCAATCGGCGAAGTGAACGGCGACCGCAACAACTTCCAGTACAGCCAGTGGAACGGTGGCGAGCAGCCGTACGGTCAGTGCAGCATGAAGATCGATTTTAAGCAGAAGCGCGCCGAGCCTCCCGAGCGCGCGCGCGGCGCCATCGCCCGCACCTACTTCTATATGCGCGACCAGTATCATCTGCGCCTGTCACGCCAGCAAACCCAGCTGTTCACCGCGTGGAACAAGCAGTATCCGGTCACGCCGTGGGAGTGCGAACGCGACCAGCGCATTGCCGCGGTGCAGGGAAATCACAATTCCTGGGTACAGCAGGCTTGCCAGCGCTGAAAGCGCTACCCTACACTAGCTTTTTTCGATTGGGCCGCATCGCGCGATGCGGCATAACGCCGGCAGGAACCGCATGCGCATACCCCGCATTTATCACCCCGAAGCTCTAACCGTTAACAGTGAAGTTCTGCTTGATGAAGATGCCGCCAACCACGTCGGCCGCGTGCTGCGCATGAGCGCCGGACAGCAGATCGAGCTGTTTGATGGCAGTAATCTGACTTTTAGCGCCGAAATCACCCAGGCCGACAAAAAGCGTGTAAAAGTAAAGGTCCTTGCCAGCCAACCTGACGATCGCGAATCCCCGCTGCACTTACACCTCGGTCAGGTGATGTCGCGCGGTGAAAAAATGGAATTCACTATCCAGAAATCGATCGAACTGGGCGTGAATGTGATTACGCCCTTGTTTTCTGAACGCTGTGGCGTAAAGCTGGATGCCGAACGCCTGGCGAAAAAGATTCAGCAGTGGCAGAAAATTGCCATCGCCGCCTGCGAGCAGTGCGGTCGTAATCGCGTGCCGGAAATCCGCGCCGCGATGACGCTCGAAGCCTGGTGCGCCGAAGCGGATGACGGCCTGAAGCTCAATCTGCATCCGCGCGCCAGTCACAGCATCAATACGCTGCCGCAGCCGGTTGAGCGCGTACGGCTGCTGATTGGCCCGGAAGGCGGCCTGTCGGCAGAGGAAATTGCCATGACGGCGCAGCACGGCTTTACCGATATCCTGCTCGGTCCGCGCGTTTTGCGCACCGAAACCACGGCGCTCACCGCCATCACGGCACTTCAGGTGAGGTTTGGTGACCTCGGTTAAGGGATACTTTCAGCCCGAAGACACACGCAGATAACTGACCAGCACAACGCTTTCGCACGGAACGGGGTGGCTGAATTCCCCTTTGAGGAGAGAATAATGATTAAGCTTGGCATCGTTATGGACCCGATTTCGTCCATCAACATTAAAAAAGACTCCAGCTTCGCCATGTTGCTGGAAGCACAGCGCCGCGGTTATGAAATTCACTACATGGAGATGGGCGATCTGTCGCTGCGTGGTGGCGTGACTTACGCGCGCACCCGGCTGCTGAGCGTCGAGCAGAACTACGATCAGTGGTATACGTTTGGCAGCGAGCAGACTATCCCGCTGGCCGATCTTAACGTGGTGCTGATGCGTAAAGACCCGCCGTTTGATACCGAGTTCATTTACGCAACCTATCTGCTGGAGCGCGCGGAAGAGCAAGGCACGCTGATCGTTAACAAACCGCAGAGCCTGCGTGACTGCAACGAAAAACTCTACACCGCCTGGTTTGCCGACCTGACGCCAGACACGCTGGTGACGCGCAACAAAGAGCAGCTGCGCGCGTTCTGGCAGGAGCATGGCGATGTAATCTTCAAGCCGCTCGACGGCATGGGCGGCGCGTCGATTTTCCGCATCAAAAAAGATGATGCCAACTTCGGCGTGATCACCGAAACGCTGACCAACCACGGTCAGTTCTTCTGCATGGCGCAAAATTATCTGCCGGCGATCAAAGACGGTGATAAGCGCGTGCTGGTGGTCGATGGTGAACCGGTGCCATACTGCCTGGCACGCATTCCACAGGGCGGCGAAACCCGTGGCAACCTCGCCGCCGGTGGCCGCGGCGAAGCCCGTCCGCTGAGCGACAGCGACTGGGAAATTGCCCGCCGCGTAGGTCCGACATTGAAAGCCAAAGGGCTGATTTTTGTCGGCCTCGATATTATCGGTGATAAACTGACAGAAGTTAACGTCACCAGCCCAACCTGCATCCGCGAAATCGAGGCGGCGTTCCCGGTCTCCATCACCGGCATGCTGATGGACGCGATTGAAAAACGTTTGGGCTGAGGATGCCGCAGGAGTGAGAGCTCCGTGAACCACCCAAAGCCGGTGCAGCCGTTCAGCACCGGCTATTTTTGGTAAACGAGTGAGAATGAATTTACAGCACCATTTCTTGATTGCGATGCCGTCGCTGCAGGACCCTTTCTTCAAACGCTCGGTGGTGTATATCTGCGAGCATAACGAAGAGGGTGCCATGGGTTTGATCGTTAACAAGCCGATGGACAACCTGACGGTCGAAGGCATCCTGAAAAAACTTAAGATCAGCCCATCAGAACGCGATCCTGCCATCAAACTGGACAAACCGGTGTTTGCCGGTGGCCCGCTGGCGGAAGATCGTGGCTTTATTCTGCACTCGGCCCAGCGCGTGTTCTCCTCCAGTATCCGCATTTCTGACAATACGGTGATCACTACTTCGCGTGATGTGCTGGAAGCGATTGGCACGCGTGAACAGCCAGAGAACGTGCTGGTGGCGCTGGGTTATTGCGCGTGGGAGAAGGATCAGCTGGAAAATGAGCTGCTGGAGAATGCCTGGCTGACCACGCCGGCCAATACGCAAATCCTGTTCCAGACGCCGATTGCCGAACGCTGGCGTGAAGCCGCGCGCAGCATGGGTGTGGACATCCACAACATGACCAGCGATGCAGGGCACGCCTGATGGCCAGTGAAACGCTGCTCGGCTTTGACTTCGGTACCAAAAGCATCGGCGTTGCCATCGGGCAACAGCTGACCGGCACTGCGCGCCCGCTCACCGCGCTGAAAGCGCAGGACGGCACGCCGGACTGGGAGCTCATTGGTAAGCTGCTGAAAGAGTGGCAGCCGGATTACGTGGTGGTTGGCCTGCCACTCAACATGGACGGTAGCGAACAGCCGCTGACGGCGCGCGCGCGCAAGTTTGCGAACCGGCTGCACGGCCGCTTCGGCGTGCGGGTGGAGCTGCAGGATGAGCGCCTGAGCACCGTTGAAGCGCGTGCCGACCTGTTCGAACGCGGCGGCTATCGCGCGCTGCAGAAAGGCCATATTGATTCGCAGTCCGCGGTGATTATCCTGCAGGACTGGTTCGAGACGCATTAAATCAGCCCGAATGCGGCCGCGCGGTTTCGCGCCGCCGTGTCGACGGTTCTCAGGGCACGTCGCCGCTCAAATTAATCCCGCCTCACGCCGGGCCTGCTCGCTCTGAGCGAAAGTCTGCATCCCTGCCTGCGCGCCGGTCTGCAACACACCGGGCAGCTGATGCATTTTGCCTTCGCGGATCAGGTTAGCGACCGCCGGCGTCGCCACCAGTACTTCAAACAGGCCAATGCGGCCGCCGGCTTTGGCGGCGACTAAACGCTGCGCCAGCACCGCTTTCAGGCTGCCGGCCAGCTGCGTGCGCACGAGGTTTTTCTCCTCGGCCGGAAACACATCCACCAGCCGGTCCACCGCCTGCGTCGCGCCGCGCGTATGCAGCGTGGCCAGCACCAGATGGCCGGTCTCAGCAGCGGTCAGCGCCAGCCGGATGGTTTCGCTGTCGCGCAGCTCACCCAGCAGGATCACATCCGGATCTTCACGCAGCGCCGCTTTTAATCCGAGCTGAAACGAAGCGCAGTGCGCGCCGATTTCGCGCTGCTGAATCAGCGAACGCTGGCTGTAATGGACAAACTCGATCGGATCTTCCAGCGTGATAATGTGGCGCGCCTGCTGACGATTGAGGCTATCCACCAGTGCCGCCAGCGTGGTGGATTTGCCGCTGCCGGTCGCGCCGGTGATGAGGATAAGCCCCTCCTCCAGCTGCAGCATTGAGCGCACCACGTCCGGCAGCTGCAGGCGCGCTATATCCGGTGGCTGGCTGGCAATCAGCCGCAGCGCCAGCGCCAGTCCGTGACGCTGGCGGAACAGATTGGCGCGCAGCCGGCTGCCGTTGCCGAGCGTGATGGCGAAATCGACGTGACCGCTGCTGGCTAACTCGCTGCGCTGCGCGGCGCTAAGCCACTGCTCGCTAAAGGCCTGCAGCCAGCGCTCAGGCAAGCTGTGCTGTTGCGGTATTGGCTCCAGCACGCCCTGCCGGCGCCAGTGCGGTAAATGTCCGCTGCAAAGGTGCAGATCGGCCGCATTATGCTTTACACTAAGCGCCACAACGTCATCCAAATCCATTTAACTTCTCCTGACTATGACTTCCATTGAGCACAACTTACAGCAAGTGCGCGAGCGGATCGCTGCTGCCGCCGCACGTTGCGGCCGCGCGCCAGAAGAAATTACGCTGCTTGCGGTGAGCAAAACCAAACCTGCGAGCGCTATCGCAGAAGCCATTGCCGCCGGACAGCGCGCCTTCGGTGAAAATTACGTGCAGGAAGGGGTTGAAAAAGTTGCCGAACTGGCCGCACATCCTGATCTGCAATGGCACTTTATCGGGCCGTTACAATCCAATAAAAGCCGTCTGGTGGCGGAAAACTTTGCCTGGTGCCATACCGTTGACCGTCTGCGTATCGCGCAGCGGCTGAACGATCAGCGTCCGGCCGCGCTGCCGCCGCTCAACGTGTTAATTCAGGTAAATATCAGTGACGAGCACAGCAAATCTGGCATCATGCTGGAGGCCGTCGCCGGGCTGGCGCAACAGATTGCCGCCCTGCCGCGTTTGCGCCTGCGTGGACTGATGGCAATTCCGGCGCCCGAGCAGGATTACGCGCGCCAGCTGGCGGTGTGCCAGCAGATGGCCAGCGCGTTTCGTGCCTTGCAACAGGACTATCCAGGCGTCGATACGCTTTCTCTGGGAATGAGCGACGATATGGATGCGGCGATTGCCGCAGGCAGTACGATGGTGCGCATCGGCACCGCGGTATTTGGCGCGCGGGATTATGCACGCCCTTCACAACAATAATTGAGGAACCTCATGTTAACACTGACGTTTTTAGTCAAAACGCTGATTGATCTGTACGTGATGGTGCTGCTGCTGCGCATCTGGATGCAGTGGTCACGCTGTGACTTTTACAATCCGCTGGCGCAGTTTGTCGTGAAGATCACCCAGCCGATTGTTAAACCGCTGCGCCGCATTTTGCCGGCGCTGGGACCGATTGACACCGCGTCGCTGCTGCTGGCATTCGTGCTGACCACGCTGAAATATCCGATTCTGCTGCTGATTCAGGTCGGAGTGTTCTCCGTCGATCCGACCAACCTGCTGGTGGGCCTGCTGTCACTGGTCAAATCCGCCGGCTATCTGGTGTTCTGGGTGATCATCATTCGCTCGCTGATGAGCTGGATCAGCCAGGGACGCGGCGCGATGGACTATGTGCTGATCCAGCTGACCGAACCGCTGATGGCACCGATTCGCCGTATCCTGCCGGCGATGGGCGGCATCGATTTCTCAGCGATGATCGTGATTCTGGTGCTGTATGCGCTGAACTTCCTCGGTATGGACCTGTTCCCGGGTCTCTGGTACCTGCTGTAATTCGTTAATCTGGAACTGTTATGCAAAAAGTTGTGCTCGCCACCGGTAATCCGGGCAAAGTACGTGAACTGGCCGATCTGTTAGCGGCCTTCGGCCTGGATATCGTGGCGCAAACCGAGCTGGGCGTAGAGTCTGCCGAAGAGACCGGGCTGACCTTTATCGAAAACGCCATCCTGAAAGCGCGTCACGCGGCGCAGATCACCGGCCTGCCGGCGATTGCCGATGACTCCGGGCTGGCGGTCGATGCGCTGGGCGGCGCACCGGGCATTTACTCGGCGCGCTATGCCGGCGTTGATGCCAGCGACCAGCAGAATCTCGACAAACTGCTGCAGGCGCTGGAGCAGGTGCCGGACGGCGAGCGCCAGGCTCAGTTCCACTGCGTGCTGGTGTACGTGCGTCACGCCGCCGACCCGACGCCGCTGGTGTTCCACGGCAGCTGGGCCGGGGAGATTATCCGCGCAGCCGCCGGTGAAGGCGGTTTCGGTTATGATCCGATCTTCTACGTGCCGGCGCTGGGTAAAACCGCCGCCGAGCTGAGCAAGGATGAAAAGCGTGCCGTGTCGCACCGGGGTAAAGCATTGACGCTGCTGCTGGAAGCGATGCGCAATGCCTGAGTTACCACCGTTAAGCCTTTATATCCACATCCCGTGGTGCGTGCAGAAATGTCCGTACTGCGACTTCAACTCGCACGCGCTCAAAGGCGAAGTGCCGCACAGCGAGTATGTACAGCATCTGCTCAACGATCTTGACCAGGATCTGCCGCTGACCGCCGGGCGCGAAGTGCGCACCATCTTTATCGGCGGCGGCACGCCCAGCCTGCTGAGCAGCGAAGCGATGCAGCAGTTGATGGATGGCGCGCGCGCGCGCCTGCCGCTGGCGGCGGACGCCGAAATCACCATGGAAGCCAATCCGGGCACGGTGGAAGCCGATCGCTTCAGCGGCTATCAGCGGGCGGGCATTAACCGGATTTCGATTGGCGTGCAGAGTTTCAGTCCGCAAAAGCTGACGCGCCTGGGCCGCATCCACGGTCCGGACGAGGCGGTCCGCGCGGCACAGCTGGCGGCCGGTCTCGGCCTGCGCAGCTTTAACCTCGACCTGATGCACGGTCTGCCGGATCAGTCGCTGGAAGAGGCGCTGGACGATTTGCGCCAGGCGATTGCCCTCAACCCGCCGCATCTGTCGTGGTATCAGCTGACCATTGAGCCCAACACGCTGTTTGGTTCACGCCCGCCGGTTTTGCCGGATGACGATGCGCTGTGGGATATCTTTGAGCAGGGTCATCAGCTGCTGAGCGCCGCAGGCTATCAGCAGTATGAAACCTCGGCCTACGCCAAACCGGGCTATCGCTGCGAGCATAACCTGAACTACTGGCGCTTCGGTGATTACCTCGGCATCGGCTGTGGCGCGCACGGCAAGCTGACGCAGCCGGACGGGCGCATCGTGCGCACGGTGAAAACCCGTCATCCGCGCGGTTTTATGAAGGGCAACTATCTGGATAAGCAGCATGACGTGCCGGACGCGGACAAGCCGTTCGAGTTCTTTATGAACCGTTTCCGCCTGCTGGAAGCCGCACCGCGCGCCGATTTTCAGCGCTACACCGGGCTGGACGAGGCAGTGATTCGCCCGCAGATCGACGCAGCCATCGCCGCCGGTTATGTGCAGGAACAGCCAGAGCACTGGCAGATCACTGAAAAAGGCAAACTGTTCCTCAATTCGCTGCTGGAGCTGTTCATGTAAATTCAGCGGAGAAGGCACGCGCCTTTTCCGCTGGCAGCCGTACTAAACCGCACGGCTGCATCTGTTACGCTCAGGCGACCATCACCTCATTATTGATTAACAGCGTCGCGCTGTGGTCGAGACTCTCAAACACCTGCCACACTTTGCCACCGCTCTGCTGCGTCCCCTGCTGCTGCCACTGCTGATAAAATTGCGTGCTATCGCTGAGCTGCACCACGTCGCCGGCATCACCATCAATCAGCCAGCTGCGCGTGCGCTCTGGCAGCAGCACATGCTGGTGCGCCTGCTGCAACAGCTGCTGCGCATCCAGCTGCAGCAGATTGTCTCCGGAGCCGGTGAGATCGATATGCTGCAGGCCGCTGATATGCTGCGTCAGCTGCTGATAATCAAGCTGCTGATGTTCTCCTTCCAGCACCAGCGCAGAGAAGCCCTGCAGCGGTTGTCCGCTGTGCGCCGCCAGCCACTGCTGCACATCATTCAGATGCAGCTGCGCGCCCTCCTGTTCCTGCGTTTCCGGCAGCGTATGGTGCTGTACCAGGCTCTCGTCTTTGCCCCAGCGCACAGTATCAATAATCCAGCCGACATCGCGCTTCACCAGCACGTTCCAGCACAGCACTTTTTTATAGGTATCCGGATCTTCGCCCGAATGGACGTCAATATAGCCAATCTGCTGGCCCGCCGGAGCCTGCCAGCTAAAGGTGTTCAACCCCTGCTCAGACCGGCTGGCGCCGCCGGGCTGCAGGTATTCGCGCCCCAGCAGCTCGCCGCTGGGGGAGAAGATATCCACGTAGGTATCGCAATTGTGGAGATAGCCATAATTGAACTCCACGTAATTGGTGGCACCAAAATCAAACTGCACGATCGAATGATCCAGCATCTCAATCGCTTTGCTTTCATAGCCATCCGGCCGGTTCATGATGCCGGTATAGAAACAGTTGTTGCTGGTGCCATGTTTCAGTTCGGTGACTTTCAACCCGCCGTACTGATACACCCGGCCGGTTTGCCAGCTGGTATTGGCGCGACAGTTCCAGTTCTCTTCGCCAGAACTGTGCTTCACGCCGGAATCATAGTTAATCGCCCAGTTGGGCGCATAGTTGCTGACATTCCCCGCCAGATCGACCGCTTTTACCGTAAAGTTGTTGCTACCCGGCTGCATGTCGCGGTCCGGGGTAATCTGCCAGCGCCCATCGGCCCCCACCGTCGCGCTGCCGGCTGCCACGCCGTTCTGGTATAGCGTCACCTGACTGTAAGGCTCGGCCTGTCCGGAAAAATCGAGCCGCTTATCGTCGGTGGTCTGGCCCGGCAGCACCGGCTGGATGGTGCCGACGTCATCGATAGCCTGCAGGATGGTGGGCGTGTTGATACGGGTGTCGACGGTCAGCGTCCAGCTGTCGCTCCATTGACTGACGTTGCCGGCCTTATCGCTGCTGCGGCTGCGAAAACGCCAGTCGCCGTCCGGCAGCAGATCCTGCGGCGGCGTCCAGTGCCAGTGGCCGCTGCTGTCGACGGTGGCCGTACCGCCGACAACCCACTTTCCGCCCGGTGCGGCATACTGAATGCGCACCACGCTGCCGGGCTCGGCTTCGCCGTGCAGTTCCGGCCGGACATCATCGGTGGGTTTGCCGCGGCCAAACTGGCCCTGATACAGCCCGCGATTGTCGTCGTAATAGCTGAACGTCGGCGTTTCCGGGGTAAGCGTATCGAGATGAAAGGTCCACTTCGGCGACGGCTGACTGCGGTTGTCGGCGCGGTCCTCGGCCTGCGCCGTCAGGTTATAGGTTCCGTCCTGCGGCAGATCGAGCTGCGCCTGCCAGTTGCCCTGCGCATCGGCACGGACAGAGGCGAGAAGTTGGTTGCCATTATAGAGATAAACCAGCGCGTTGGCTTCGACCTGCCCGCGTACCACCGGCTGATCATCGTTGGTATAGCCGTTACGCCTGATGCTGTTACCGTCCTCCACGCCGCCGGCAACGTGGTCTTCAATCGCTTCAATGATCGGTCTGGCGGGCGGATGGGTATCAATATTGTAATCCACGCGCGTGGGTGCGCTGTGATTGCCGGCGGCATCCACGGCGGTGAAGGTTAGCTGGTATTCACCATCGGCCATCGGCTGCGGCGGCATCCACTCGAAGTGACCATTTATCACCGGCACGCGTAGCGGATTGCCACCGTTAACCGTCACGATGACTTCAACGGCGTCCGGCGTTTGTACCGTTCCCTGCCAGCGTTTTTGCGGATCGTTGTACCAGCCGCGTTCGGCAACGATAACCACAGGGGGTGATAAAACCGGGTGTGAACTGGAAGCAGAGGTGTCAGAAAATAACATAAAATTTCCTTAAAAATTAATAATTTCAACAGGCTGAATGCCCGTTGATATAGTTATTAATGCGGAAATTTTGCCGTTATCAGATTCGTCCCGAATCTAAGACAATCTGTTAAATCATGGCTTAAAAGTTGCGGGGATAAAAAAGGCGCCACTGTTCAGAAGAACAATGACGCCGTGATGTTCCGTGCATTCAGCGGCAACGCGGCTGGCTTAGCCCTTTACGTTCTGCATCAGCGTCTTGCGCTGGCTTTCCAGTGCGGTCACCCGGTTACACACTTCATGACCGAAGTTCTGGAAATCCTGCTCCTGATTGTTCCATTCAGTCTGAATCGACTGCTGTAGCCCGCCGAGGTTGCCCATCAGCGCCTGTAGCGGATTGCTGCCGCTGGCGGCCTGTTTGGTGCCCATCTCGTTCAGACTATCCTGCAACACCCCGCCCAGCGTGCTCTGCACCAGCTTCTCGCCGTCGGCGCGCACCTGCTCAATGGCCTGATGATGGAAGGTCAGGCCATCCGGGCGATGCTCGATGATGCGGTTCATCTGCTGCTTGAGCTGGCCGTTCAGCGTGGTCAGGCGATTGCGCACATTGCTGTCCGCCCCGAGTTTTTCGACAATCACTTTATCCAGCGCCACGCGGCCCCGTTCCAGACGGGTGGTTGCGCCGCTGTCGACCCACGGCAGATCGCGACGCAGCGCGTTCTGGTAGTCAATCGCCTGCTGGCGCGTGGCGTTATCGATGCTCACCGACTTGCCGTTGAACTGCACATCGCCCTGCGGCGTGATTTCAAGGTTGCCGTTGCTGCCCACCACCTGCACGCTCTGGGGTTTGATGATCACATCATCCTTTGGATTGACGCTGCACTGATAGTCAGCATGCGCCTGAGCCGCCGCCAGCAGCAGCGCGGCGAGAAGAGCCTTACGAACCATGAAATCTCCTGAGTATTCTGTGCGGGAAAGAGCAAGACAGTTTGCGGTTGTTACCAGGTCGCCATAAATGGCGACCCTACAAAGGACCATCCCCCGCAGGGTGCGCATTTATACGCTTCAGCATGCGGTCCAGGTCGCCATAAATGGCGACCCTACAAAGGACCATCCCCCGCAGGGTACGCATTTATACGCTTCAGCATGCGGTCCAGGTCGCCATAAATGGCGCCCCCGTAAGGGCAATCCCCTGTAGGGTGCGCATTTATGCGCACCAGCATACTGTAATAAAACTTAGTCCCACCAAACGTCGAAGAGTTCAGTGACCTGAATATCGGCGAGATTTTTCTTTTCCAGCCAGTTACGCACCAGCTCGCGGTGCGCGTCGGTGCATTTGCCGGTCTGCTGCAGACACACCAGCCCTTCCCACACCAGATAGCCGCTGCCGTCATAGGCCAGACCATTCGGATCGATCACCTCATTGATGAACTGATCGAGCGTGGCATCCACCTCTTCCTCGCTGGTGCCTTCGGCAAAACGCCAGGCAACAGAGAAGCCCAGCTCCTGAAACTCATCAACATGCAACTTTTTACGTAAACGGCGGCTACGTTTTACAGCCATTATTTCACCCTCTCAAACATCAGATCCCATACGCCATGGCCCAGTCGCTGCCCGCGCTGCTCAAATTTGGTTAACGGACGCGTTTCCGGACGCGGCACGTAATTCTGGCTCTCCGACTGATTGCTGTAGCCATCAATGCTGCTCATCACTTCGAGCATATGTGTGGCGTACTCTTCCCAGTCGGTCGCCATGTGGAACACGCCGCCCAGCTTCAGCTTACGCAGCACCAGCTCGGCAAACGGTACCTGAACAATGCGGCGCTTGTTGTGGCGCGCCTTATGCCATGGATCCGGGAAAAACAGCTGCACCATGCGCAGCGAATTGTCCGGCACCATGTTCTCCAGCACTTCCACCGCATCGTGACACATCACGCGCAGATTCTGCACGCCAGCCTCTTTGGCCGAGGCCAGACAGGCACCGACGCCTGGCGCATGCACTTCAATGCCGAGGAAGTTCTGATGCGGATTGTTCTGCGCCATGGTCACCAGTGAGGCGCCCATGCCAAAACCAATCTCCAGCACCAGCGGCGCATCGCGGCCAAACAGCGCAACCATGTCCAGCGGCTGCGGCTGATACTCGACGCCCATCTCCGGCCAGTAATTGTCGAGCGCGAGCTGCTGTCCTTTCGTTAAGCGCCCCTGGCGGCGCACAAAACTGCGGATACGGCGCAAAGGCCGCCCGTTCTCATCAAATTCCGGGGTGATGACGTCATTAATCATGTTGAAACCTGCTGGTTAGCCTGTTCAGGGAAACGGGCATTATGCAAAGTTAAGTAACAGAAGCAAGCCTTTGCAATCTTCCGGTTTACACCCTGATGTCTCTGTGCTGGAATTCCTGCCTGATTGTAGAGTAAACACGGAAAATTTCCTTCTTATGATGCAGGCGCCGCAGTTCGCGCAACAGGTGCTGGAGTGGTACCAACGCTTTGGCCGTAAAACTCTGCCGTGGCAGCTGGAGAAAACGCCCTATAAGGTGTGGCTCTCCGAAGTGATGCTGCAGCAGACGCAGGTTGCCACCGTTATTCCCTATTTCGAACGCTTTATGGCGCGCTTCCCCACGGTTGCCGACCTGGCCGCCGCGCCGCTTGATGAAGTGCTGCATCTGTGGACCGGCCTCGGCTATTACGCACGGGCGCGTAACCTGCACAAGGCGGCTAAACAGGTGGTTGAGCTGCACGGCGGCGTATTCCCGCCCCATTTCGATGAGGTCGCGGCGCTGCCGGGCGTCGGCCGCTCCACGGCGGGCGCGATCCTGTCGCTGTCGCTTGGCCTGCATTTCCCGATCCTCGACGGCAACGTAAAACGCGTGCTGGCACGCTGCTATGCGGTGAGCGGCTGGCCGGGCAAAAAAGAGGTGGAGAAGCGACTGTGGCAGATCAGTGAAGACGTCACGCCAGCGGAAGGCGTCAGCCAGTTCAATCAGGCGATGATGGATCTCGGCGCGTTAGTGTGTACTCGCTCCCGCCCGAAATGCGAAATCTGCCCGCTGAATAGCGGCTGCGCGGCTTATGCACAAGGCAACTGGGCTGATTATCCCGGTAAGAAACCGAAAGTCACGCTACCAGAGCGCAGCGGCTGGTTCCTGATGCTGCAGCACGGCGACGAGGTGTTTCTGGAACAGCGTCCGCCGGTGGGTTTGTGGGGCGGCCTGTTCTGCTTCCCGCAGTTCACCAGTGAGCAAGCGCTGACTGACTGGCTGGCGGCGCGCGGCATCTACGCGAAACCGCAGCAGCTTACCGCGTTTCGTCACACCTTCAGCCATTTCCACTTAGATATTGTGCCTATGTGGCTGGCGTGGCCTTCCTCCGGGTCGCTGATGGATGAAGCCGGCGGTCTCTGGTATAACTTAGCGCAACCACCGTCAGTGGGGCTGGCCGCGCCGGTAGAGCGCCTGCTGCATGAGCTGCGCCATCCCCGGCAGCTTCAACTGCGAACCAGTTTGACCGAAGAGGAAGAGTAATGAGCCGCACCATTTTTTGTTCTTATCTGCAACGCGAAGCTGAAGGCCAGGACTTTCAGCTCTATCCTGGCGAACTGGGTAAGCGCATCTACAATGAGATTTCCAAAGAAGCCTGGCAGCAGTGGATGTCCAAGCAGACCATGTTGATCAACGAGAAGAAGCTCAACATGATGAACCCGGAAGATCGCAAAGTGCTGGAGAAGGAGATGGTGAATTTCCTGTTCGAAGGCAAAGATGTGCACATTGAAGGTTACACCCCGCCAGAAAAATAAACGTTCAGGGCCTCCCTTTGAGGCCCTCTTTTTCGAGTCAGGCACGCATTCACAATGAATAAAAAACTGATAGCACTGCTGGTCATCGCACCCCTGTTAGTCTCCTGCTCCGGACAAAAAAAATCGCAGTACCATGAAGAGTGGGTTAAGGACACCAACGGTTTTGACATTCTGATGGGGCAATTTGCCGCCAACATCGAGAATATCTGGGGAATCAATGAGGTTCTGATCGCCGGACCCAAGGACTACGTCAAATACAGCGATAACTATTACACCCGCAGTCACATCAACTTCGACAGCGGTAGCATCACCATTGAGACCATTTCCGGCACCGATCCGATGGCCAGCCTGCGTCAGGCCATCATCACCACGCTGTTGATTGGTGACGATCCGGGCAACGTCGATCTCTACTCCGACGCCAACGATATTCAGATCAGTAAAGAGCCGCTGCTCTACGGCCAGGTGCTGGATAATACCGGTCAGCCGATCCGCTGGCAGGGACGCGCCGGTAACTTTGCCGATTACCTGATTCAGAACAAACTGCAGAGACGCACCTCCGGGCTGCACGTTATCTGGTCGGTGACCATTCCGATGGTGCCCAACCACCTCGACAAACGTGCGCATAAATATCTGCCGCTGGTGCGCAAAGCCGCCGAACAGTATGGCGTTGATGCCTCGCTGATTCTGGCGATCATGCAGACCGAATCGAGCTTCAACCCTTATGCGGTAAGCAACGCCGATGCGCTGGGTCTGATGCAGGTGGTGCAGCATACTGCCGGGGTCGATGTGTTCCGCATGAAGGGCAAATGGGGTAAACCGAGCCGCAGCTATCTGCTCGATCCGGCCAATAATATTGATGCCGGTACCGCATATCTGTCGCTGCTGCAGAAGAGCTATCTCGGCGGGATTCAGGATCCGCTGTCGCGCCGTTACGCAGTGATCACCGCTTATAACGGCGGGGCGGGCAGCGTGCTGCGCGTGTTCTCCAGCGATAAAGACCGCGCCTTCGCCACCATCAACGGCATGTCACCGAGCCAGGTGTATCAGACGCTGACCACCAACCATCCGTCGGCCGAGTCGCGCCGCTATCTGTACAAAGTGAGCCAGGCACAGCGCAGCTACCACCGTTATTGATTCGCGCTCATCGCCACCTTCTCCCGCCTGCGGGAGAAGGTGCCGTGCGGTAGGGAACAGCCCCCTCCTACAACATCATATTCGCCACTAACCGCTTGTGCCCGCTGTCATCCTCCTCGGTGTAAACCCCCTGCAACTCCGGTGAAAAGCCCGGCAGCAGATTGATACCCGCTTCCAGCGCGAGGAAATAGCGCTGCACTGCCCCGCCCCAGGTTTCGCCTGGCACCACGCACAGCACACCCGGCGGATACGGCAGCGCCCCCTCGGCGGCAATGCGCCCTTCGGCGCTGGCGATCGGCACCAGCTCAACGTCACCGCGAATATACGCCTGATGCGCATCCTGCGGATTGACCTCGACTTTCGGGAAACACGCCTGACGGAACATGTCGCGCTGCAGATCTTTGACGTCGTAGCTGACGTACAAATCGTGCATCTCCTGGCACAGGCGACGCAGCGTGTAGCCCTGATAGCGCTCAACGTGCCTGCGATACACGCTCGGCAGCACTTCGGCCAGCAGCGCATCCTCACGCACGTGCTGTTCAAACTGCTCCAGCATCGCCACCAGATGCGCCATTTTTTCCGGCGTTTCCGCTGGGGTCAGCAGGAACAGGATTGAGTTGAGATCGCACTTCTCCGGTACGATACCGTTCTCGCGCAGATAGTTGGCGAGAATGGTGGCCGGAATGCCAAAGCGGGTGTATTCGCCGCTGGTGGCATCAATGCCTGGCGTGGTGAGCAGCAGCTTGCACGGGTCCACCAGATACTGTCCGGCATCGTAACCGGCAAAACCGTGCCACTTCGCGCCCGGTTCGAAGCTGAAATACGCCGGATCGGCGGCGATGGTGGCGGTTTCTGCCGCCTGCCATGGCTTGCCGTGCACCTGCTCCGGCAGGAAGGGCTGAATCAGGCTGCAGCGCTCAAGGATCGCTTTGCGTGCCTCAATGCCCAGCGTGACGCAGTCGTGCCACATGCTGCGCCCCGCTTCGCCCTGATGCATTCTGGCGTTGATATCCAGCGCAGCGAACAGCGGATAGAACGGGCTGGTTGAGGCGTGCAGCATAAACGCGTTGTTCAGCCGCTTGTGTGGGCAGAAACGTTTCTGGCCGCGAATATGGTTATCTTTCTTGTGAATCTGCGAAGTCTGCGAGAAGCCCGCCAGCTGCTTATGCACCGACTGGGTGACAAAAATCCCCGGATCGTTCTCATTGAGCTCCAGCGTCAGCGGCGAGCAGCCGGCCATCAGCGGAATAAACTGCTCATAACCCAGCCATGCCGAATCAAACAGAATGTAATCACACAGATGCCCGATGCGATCCACTACCTGGCGCGCGTTGTATACCGTGCCATCGTAGGTACCAAGCTGAATGATCGCCAGCCGGAACGGACGCGGCTGATCCGCGCGCTGTGGCGCGACCTGGCGCACCTGCTCGCGCAGATACGTCTCGTCGAAACAGTGCGCATCGATGCCGCCAATAAAACCAAACGGATTACGCGCCGCTTCCAGATAAACCGGCGTGGCGCCCGCCTGGATCAGCGCACCGTGGTGGTTAGATTTATGGTTATTGCGGTCAAACAGCACCAGATCGCCGCGCGTCAGCAGCGCATTGGTCACCACTTTGTTGGCGCTGGAGGTACCGTTCAGCACGAAGTAGGTTTTATCGGCGTTGAACACGCGCGCAGCATATTTCTGCGCATCCTTGGCCGAGCCTTCGTGGATCAGTAAATCGCCCAGCTTGACGTCCGCGTTACACATATCGGAGCGAAAGACGTTCTCGCCGTAGAACTCATAAAACTGGCGTCCGGCCGGATGGCGGCGGAAAAACGCCCCGCCCTGATGGCCCGGACAGGCAAAGGTGCTGTTCTGCATATCGACATAGCGCGTCAGTGTGTCGAAAAACGGCGGCAGCAGTTCCGCCTCGTACGCCTGCGCCGCCTGCTCCAGCGCCTGCCACTCTTCCGCTGCGCCGTTGATCTCTCCGGTCACACCCGGGAGCGTCAGCACCGCGTCATCAAAGGCGTTCGCGACAAACACCGGCAGATTGAAGCCGGTCTGGCGCAGCAGCGTCAGCACGCCGCTGCGTGTATCGGCCAGCGAGACCACTAACGCGGCCACGTCGGTGAAATCGGTATTATCCAGCGTCACCACGTCGCGCGCGGTGTTGAGACTCAGGCTTGGCGCTACCGCTACGCTGGCAGCAATTTTCAATGGGTTCATAACACAAATCCCCGTAATGAAGGATGAGTGGGTGCCAGTGGCACAGCAATGAGGAAATTTCCCCGGCGAATAACGTCCGGCGGCCGCAACCGATAGACATCAGTAAAGCCAGATCGCGTCTGTCTTTACTCATATCCAACAGCGAACGGGGCGTAGCCTCACCGCATGGTGAGCGGGAAATGCGAACAACAGATGACAGAGGCGCGCTTGTCATGAAGCGCACGGCGACAAGTGCAGATGTGCATTGTACCGGACATGGCGGCGTCCTCAGCGATGAAGATGGGGAAGAAATTCGGGCGACATGATGGCATCTTTTTTTACCGGGAACAACCAATCAGGGCGGAATTTTGATGCAGAACACCAATGTGCTACTTCATTGATTTACATGAATAATAGTTAAGGCGTCTATTTTTAACTGCCTGAATAGTCGAAGATTACGCAAAGTTATGCAGAATGTAACACCGGTGCGATAGCGACAGCCTGCCGCGCCCATCCGCCTGGCACTCCCTAAGACAGAAGCGTACTATGGAGCGCACTTCTTCCAACCAGCCGGAGGCTGCATGTTCAAGGCACTGGTCATTGAAAATGATGAACAGGGATACCGCACATCCCTGCAGGATCTGTCAGAGCAACAATTGCCCGATCAGGATGTTACCCTCGAAGTAAGCTACTCCACCCTCAACTACAAAGACGCGCTGGCCATCTGCAATAAAGGGCCGATTGTGCGCCAGTTTCCCATGGTGCCGGGCATCGATTTTGTTGGCCGGGTGATCCACAGCCGTCATCCGGAGTGGCAGCAGGACGATGTTGCGCTGCTCACCGGCTGGGGCGTGGGTGAAAAACACTGGGGTGGGCTGGCGCAGAAAGCCAGCGTCTCCGGCGACTGGCTGGTTAGCGTCCCGGCGGCGCTCAGCCCGCTGCAAACCATGGCGATTGGCACCGCCGGCTTTACCGCGATGCTGTGCGTGCTGGCGCTGGAAAAACAGGGCATCACACCGCAGCACGGTCCGGTACTGGTTACCGGTGCCAGCGGCGGCGTGGGCAGCTTCAGCGTGAGCCTGCTGGCGCGTCTCGGCTATGAGGTCGTGGCATCCAGCGGCCGCGCCAGCGACAGCGCCTACCTGCTCGATACGCTCGGCGCCTCCGCGATTATCGACCGTAACGAACTGAGCGCGCCCGGCAAACCGCTGGCGAAAGAGCGCTGGGCCGCCGCGATCGATAGCGTCGGCAGCCACACGCTGGCCAATGTGTTAGCCGGGATCCAGCGCGACGGCGTGGTCGCCGCCTGCGGCATGGCGCAGGGCCTCGATCTGCCCACCAGCGTTGCGCCGTTTATTCTGCGCGGTGTTACGCTGGCCGGCGTGGACAGCGTGATGTGCGCCAAACCGCTGCGTCAGCAGGCGTGGCAGCGTCTGGCGGAGCTGGTTGACGGCGCGCTGCTGGAGCAAATGACCAAAGTGATTCCACTGAGCGAGGCGCGCGCAGGCGCAGAACAGCTGCTGGCAGGCCAGGTGCGTGGGCGGCTGATTGTCGATTGCCGCCAGGCGCCCTGACCCGGTGCAGGTGCAGTTATGGCCGCAACTGTATCTGCGGCCGATCCTGCGCTGGCGGCGTAACCACCTGCAGGTCGGCCCGATACCAGCGCGTCAGGATCGGTTCGGTCATTACCGCGTGCGGCGCGCCCTGCGCCACCAGCTGGCCGTGGTGTAACAACAACACCCGATCCGACCACAGTGAGGCCAGATTCAAATCGTGCAGCACCGCGCAGACGCTAAAACGGCCATTGCGCGTCAGCCGGTGCAGCAGGCGCAGAGTGGACTGCTGCCAGTAGAGATCGAGCGCGGAGGTGGGTTCATCCAGCAACAGCCAGCCGCGCGGGCCGTCGTCATGCCACAGTTGCGCCAGCACCCGGGCCAGCTGCACGCGCTGCTGCTCCCCGCCCGACAGCGAGCGATAGTCGCGCTGCGCCAGCGGCGCGCTGCCGGTTAACTGCATCACCTCCTGCACCACCGCCTGGCAGTTACCGGTCGGCCAGGGTGCGCGCCCCATCGCCACCACGTCGGCAGCCGGCAGCGGAAAGGTGACGCTGTTTTGCTGGCGCATCACTGCCCGGCGCTGCGCCAGCGGTTCGCGCGGCCAGGCCGTTAGTGGACGATCGCCCAGCCAGCATTCGCCGGCGTCCGCGTGCAGAAAGCCGGTCAGCAGCCGCAGCAGCGTCGACTTACCGGCACCGTTAGGGCCGATCAGGGCAACCATTTCGCCCGGCGGTAGCGTCAGGGAAATATCATCGATTAAGGTACGCGTTCCCCGGCAAAACCGCAGTCCGCGCGCCTGCAACTGCTCACTCATTCAGCCCCCTTTGCTGGCGCAGAATCTGCCACAGGAACCACGGCCCGCCCAGCAGACTGGTTAGCAGCCCGACCGGCATTTCGGCCGGAATCACCACGGTGCGCGCCAGCGTATCCGCCAGCAACAGCAGAATCGCTCCCGCCAGCGCCGCGCCCGGCAGCAGCCAGCGGTGGTCACTGCCGAGACAAAAACGCATCACGTGCGGCACCACCAGCCCGACAAAACCGATAATGCCGCTGACCGCCACCGCCGTGCCCACCAGCAGCGCACTCAGCACCAGCAGCTGGCGCTGCGTGCGTTTAACATCGACGCCCATATAGTGCGCGTCCTCTTCGCCCAGCTGCAGCAGATTGAGGCGACGCGCGCGCGTCTGTACCAGCAGCAGCGCCGGAACAATCAGCAGCGCACACACCAGCAGGCTCGGCCACTGGGCACCCGTCAGGCTGCCCATGCCCCACAGCGACAGCTGACGCAGCTGCTGGTCGTTGCTCAGCCACGACAGCACGCCAACTGCCGCGCCGCACAGCGCATTAATCGCAATGCCCACCAGCAACAGGCGTGGCAGCTGGCCCTGCGCCAGCCGGCTAAAGCTGAAGATCAGCAGCGTCACTACCAGGCTGCCGGCAAACGCTGCCAGCGAGGGCAGCCACAGCGTCAGCAGCGGCGGCAGGCTGACCGGCAACACCACTGAGAGCGCCACCGCCAGCCCGGCACCGCTGCTGATACCCAGCAGTCCGGGATCGGCCAGCGGATTACGAAACAGCCCCTGCATCACCGCGCCGGACACCGCCAGCGCCATGCCAGTCAGCACCGCCAGCAATACGCGCGGCAGGCGAATTGTGAGCCAGATTTGCCAGGCCAGATCGCTGAGCGGCGCCTGCCACAGCGTGCGCAGCGACAGCGGCATCGCGCCGAGGTTGGCCGCCAGCAGCATGCACGCCAGCATGCTGATACTCATTAACATCAGCCAGCGCATCATCAGGCGGTTAATCATGCTGCGCGGCTTCCGCCGCATGGCGCAGGCGCAAAATCGCGCCCGGCGTATCAAGGCCGAAACTCAGCAGCGCCATCTCATCAATTACCAGCAGCGCGTGATGCTGGCCGGCCGGCGTCAGCTGCAGGCCCGGCAGCGCCCACACCGCCTGTTCGCCACCCAGCGTGCGCAGCCCCTCTTCGCCGACCACCACCAAATCCGGTGCTGCCGCCACGACGCCCTCCTGTGACAGCTGCTGATAGTGCGGCACCGCGCCCATGGCATTGACCAGGCCGGCAGCGCGAATTGCGCCGTCAGCGCCGGTCTGCGCACCAGCCGCCTGGGTGCGTAAACCGCCGTGCGCCATGATAAACAGCACTTTCACCGGCAGCGGCTGCTGCGGTAGCTGCGCACGCTGTTTGTTGACCTTGTCGATCAACGCGCGGGCCGCCTGTTCACGCTGCAGCGCTTTGCCAATGGTGGCGATTTTGTCCGTGATGGCATCGAGGCGGTTATCCCCACTGACCTCCACCACCGTTACCCCGGCGTCCGCCACCTGCTGCAACACCAGCGACGGTTTAGCCAGCGCGCTGGCCAGTACCAGCGTCGGTTTCAGTGCCAGAATGCCTTCCGCGTTGAGCTGGCGCATATAGCCGACATCCGGCAGCCTGGTGGCCGCCGCCGGATGCTGGCTGGTGCTGTCGCGCGCCACCAGCTGCGCCTGCGCATCCAGCGCGTAGACGATCTGCGTTACATCGCCCCCGATAGTAATGATGCGCTGCGTCGCCCACGCCGGCAGCGTCAGCAGAGCAAGCAGTGTCAGGATCAGCGCTTTCATGCGGCGGCTCCTGTCGGCGTCAGCGCCATCACCTGCTCGCGCCAGCGTGCCTGTTCCGGCGTGCCCTCGCTGCGCTGGCCGTACAGCTGGGCAATCTGCGTGCCATCGGCAGCAAACAGCTCCAGACTGGTGACGAAGCCATCGCCGCCCGGCTTGCGCGTCACCCAGCTCTCGTGAATGCGATCCGCCATCAGATGCAGCGTGAACGTGGGGTTAAAAACGTTAATCCAGTTATCCAGCGGCACCACTTTCCCGATAGTGCCGGTAAAGATCTGGGTACAGCCGCGATTGCCGACGAAGATCATGATTTCATTGCCATCCTGCTGTACCTGGGGCAGCAGCGTTGCCAGCGCGGTGTTGCTCACCTGACGCGCTAAATCATCCGGCACCGCGTGAAATGCCTGCGGCCGCGAGAGATGGTGACGCTTCAGCAGGCCAAAGAACTGATGCACATCGGTCATGGCACGCCACTCCGCTTCGACAGTGCCGGCATCCACCCTGTCGCTGAACGGCGTGGCACTGACCGGCTGCGGCTGCAGCTGAGGCGCGTGCGCCAGCCGGAAGCGCTCAATTAACGCCTGCCACGCCGGCATCTCCGTTTGCGCGGTGGTGTAGATTTTCAGCACCGCATCAGCGTGACGATCGAAAATCTGTATGCTCTGGCGTTCGCCGTGCGCGGTCTGCTCGTGCAGGAAGAAAGCACTGTGCCACTGCGCGGGAAACAGACGCTGGTCGAGCGCACGCGGATTAAGCACCAGCCCGCCATGTTCGCCGAGATGCAGATTGCTGTAGGTTCCCAGCTGTTCGTGCACCGCCCAGGCATTGCGCGTAATACTTTTGGTCTCACCCACTGCCGCCAGCGCCGTCAGCAGCGCCGGAAAATCGGCGCGCAGCGGCTGCGCGTCGTGGCCCACGCGCGCTTCGCATAGCTGTGCTTCCCCTATGCCCATCAGCGCGGCTAAATCACGCGCGTACATTTTTGGCTGCTGGCCTTTCAGCGCCAGATAGTGTTGATAGCGTTGATGCATTGCGCTTGCTCCCGTGAAAATGCCCTGCGCCACCGCATGGCGAAAAGTGATTAGAAGTCGACGTTCACGCCCAGTTGCCAGGTGCGTCCCGGCATCACGGCCAGATTGATGTCGTTGCGCTCCTGCGCGCTGGCGCTGGTCAGCGTGCGGCTGCTGAGGTAATCCCAGTATTTACGATCGGTAATGTTGTAGACACCGCCGCTCAGCCTGACGTTTTTCGTCAGCTGCCAGTACGCGGTGGCATCGATCAGGCCGTAGCCCGGCACGCGCATGTATTCGCTGCTGGCGTCGCTGATGGCCGCCCCGCTGTTGCTGTAGCTCTCACGGTTGGTGGCGCTGGCCTGTTTGCCTTTGACGAAGGTGGCGGTGAGCGCCGCGCCGTAACCGCGCGCTTTGTCGTCCCACGCGACGCCGACAATCGCTTTTAGCGGCGCGACACTGTCGAGATCGATGTATTTGTCGCCCAGATAGCGGGATTTCGCTTTCCCCTCGCTGTAGCCGAGCGCGAACGTGCTGCTCAGGCCATCCACGGTCGGGAACCAGCTGCCGTAGTTGACGCGGGTGCTGATCTCCGCCCCATAAATGTAGGCTTTGTCGCGGTTCTCAGCCTGATAGCTGGTGTAGATGTTGGCCGGAACATTGACGAACATCGCCGGGTTGGTGGCGCGACGATAGCGGGTATAGGCAATAAAGTTTTTGTAGGTGTTGTAGAACACCGAGGTATTGAGGGTGATGCCGTCGGTCGGCTGTCCTTTCAGACCCCACTCAAAATTGTTGCTGGTCTCGGTTTTCAGATCGGCATTACCAATCAGCGCATACTGCGCGCTGCCGGCGTAGCTTGAACCAAGGTTCCACGAGCCGTACAGCTGGCTGGTGGTCGGGAACTCCACGCCGCGCTTATATTGCAGCCAGGTGGTGAGCGCCGGGTTGATATCGTACTGGAAGGTCAGTGACGGCAGCACTTCGGTGTCTGAATTGGTCTTGCCGTACAGTTTTTCCACCTGCTCTTCGGTCAGCACCGTGCTGCCGTTGGTCAGATCGCCGAGGTTCTTCGGTTTGGTGCTTTGATGAATAACGCGCACGCCGGGAATCACCGCGAAATTGTGGCTATCGAGATCGAAATTGATTTTATCCTGCAGATAACCGGCCACGGTCCAGGAACGGCTGTCCGACTGTGGCTGGGTGATGGTGCCGAAGGTGCCCGGGTTCGGCTCCTGGCGGAACGGACGCTCGCTGTTCTCCACACGCGCGTTGACGCCGCCGCTCAGCTCGTGGCGGCCGAGGGTTTTGCTGGCGCGCGTGTCAAACCCTAAGGTATCGACGTTGTAGTCAGAGTAGACGAAGCCGTACTGACTGGCGCTGGTCGGTAACCAGGTGGTGTCGTGCGCCTCGGTTTGCTGCCAGTAAATCCGCGTGGTCAGCGTATCGATCATCTCGTTGTACGGCGTCCACTCGTCGGCAAGGTTAATGCCCCAGCGGCGCGAATCGCTCTGCTGTTGCGCAGTGCCCCAAATAGTGTTGCCGCTGCTGCTGTCCCAGGTATCGTAGTGGGTGTGATTGGTTTTGTGGTAGTAGTCGAAGGTGGCGCTCAGCTTGTGCTGATCGTTTGGCTGCCAGATGCCCGACGTCATAAAGGCATCCGAGTGCCAGTTGGCCGGGTAGGCGTCTTTTACGCCGCTGTTGTTGCGCGTCTGCTGGCCGTCGCGGCGGCTGTAAACAAACAGGCCGCGCAGTTCATCATCCCCTGCCGCCGCGGTGATGCCGTTGTGCCAGCTGCGATCTGCCGAACTGTAGTCGCTCTGATAACCGAAATAGTGGGTTTTATCGCTGCTGAGGTAGTCGTCCGGCGACTTGTTATGAAACGATACGTTACCGCCGATGGCGGTGTTAGGTTGTTCCACCGATGTAGCGCCCTTCTCAATTTCGACGCTGCCAAACATATACGGGTCGATATAGTCGCGACCGATACCGAAGGTATTGTTACCGGCGCGACTGACGTACGGACGACCGGTGGCGTCCGGCACCGGAATGCCATCAATATCCAGACCGACACGGTTACTTTCCAGCCCGCGAATGTTGTAGCCGGTATAGCCTGCACGGTCAAAGCCGCTTTTACCGGCTGACGAACCGCCCGCCGCGCCAGTGGCGCTGACCAGCGGCTCATAACGCATGATCGAACCGAAGTCATTGGCGCCGCGTTTTTGCAGATCGCTGGCGGTGAGCGTGGTTTTGCTGCCGGCCTGCTGCTTAGGTGCGGTAACGGTCATTACCGGTTCATTGCTGCTGTTGTTCTCTGCGGAACGCGCCAGCGTACTGCTGTCGCTGGCGGCATAGCTGCAGGCTGCGTGAATGGCTGAAGCAAGGACAGCGACGTTAAACAGACGCTGCCGGAAATTTCCCTGAAGGTTGAAAGACATGCGCGAAATACCTGGTTAATTGTTAGTATTCGCTCACTTATTTGCTGCCAGAAAACCACGGCTTTATGCTAAAAACCGTGAAACAGCGCGTCACGCTGGCCAGTTAATGTTATCGATCCCGGCACCTGTGGCACAGTGTCGTGCGCGCTTCAGTGCACAGCTGCCCTGCGTCACTGGCCGCAGCGCCGCAGGGATGCCTGTGGGATTTATAGAGAGTCAAATGATGGCGAAAACAATTTAATGCAATTGGTAATCATTATCAATATCATTTGCATCAGGATGTATCTTTGTGCGCACAATTTGTTAACCTGTGTTTAATCAGGCACTAACAGGAGGGATAAGATGGCAGATAAACCGGCAGTAACCATTCACTACTGTACTCAATGTAACTGGCTGCTGCGTTCGGCGTGGATGGCGCAGGAGCTGCTGCATACCTTTGCCGGCGATCTCAGCGCGGTCACGCTCCAGCCCGGCAGCGGCGGCGTGTTCGAGATCAGCATTGATGGTCAGGTAATTTGGGAACGCAAACAGGAAGGCGGCTTTCCCGATGCGGCAGCACTGAAGCAGCGGGTGCGCGATGTCTGCTGGCCGGATCGCGAACTGGGGCACGTGGACAAGAAGAAACCGTAACGCGCTTAGCTGTTGGCGATCTTCTCTGCCGCGTCCTGCAGCGCCGCCACGACAATTTCCACCGTGGCCGGTGAAATCTGCTCCTGCGACAGCCGGTGATTGAGCGTATAGCGAAGCGTATGGATCGCCTGCTCTACCTGCGGAATGCTGCGGTTGTTGACCAGGATCGCCAGCGAAGTGAGCCGCCCGATAATCACCGCCACGTTTTCGCCATTTTCCGCCAGCAGCGCGCGGCCCGCATCGTTGAGCGCGTAGGCTTTGCGCGTGGCCTGGGCATCCACCACGCGAATGGCGTCCATCTCTTCCAGCAGCGTCAGGTTGGGATAAATAATGCCGGGGCTGGGGGAATATTCGCCTTTCGACAACTCTTCCACCGATTTGATCAGCTCATAACCGTGCGCCGCGCCGCTGGCCAGAAAGTGCAGCATCAGCAGGCGAATATCACTGGCATCCAGCATCCTTTCGCGCCGCTTTCTGCGTGCGCCGGCACAGCTGGCACGCTGTGCCGCATCGGCGTGCTCTGGAACATCCCGCTGCTGTTTCATCGCCTTCCCGGGGTCAGTTGAGGGAGGTTGATAGTAGTCTGGTGCCTGGTAAAATTCAACACAGGCGGCAGCGGGCGGGCGCCGGTTATTTTTGATGCCAGTAAGCGACGGCGCGCACCAGGTCGCTGTGCGCCGCGCGCTGCTGAGTAAAGTAATCGCTCAGCTGTTTCACCGCCGCGCCTTCGCCGGTCAGCCAGATAAAGTAGTCATCAGCAGGCAGCACAATCGGGTCCAGCAGCGGCGTCAGCGCCTCAGCCTGCATGTTGCCGCTGCCAAGCCAGCTCACCGTGACGTCCGGCAGGTCGCCAAGATACGCGCGGCCGACTGGCTCATCAACACAGGCCAGCAGATGAATCTGTTGTGCCTGCATTTCCTGATAGCGGCGCTTAAATGCCGGCAGACCGGTCTCATCACAGACATAAATCTGACAGGCATAATCCACCGGCACGACGCATGAGCCGCGCGGGCCGCCCATCGCAATGCGATCGCCCGGCTGAGCGGCACTCGCCCAGCTGCTGGCGACGCCGCCGTCGTGGATGTAAAAATCCAGCGTCAGCGAATCGCTGCCATTAAAAGCCAGCGGCGTATAGTCGCGCGCCGCCGGACGTACGCCGTCAGGCCAGACGATGCCTTCGTCGGTCATGTGTGGCAGCGCCAGCGCACCGCCCGGCGTATCCGGGAAAAACACTTTGATGTGGTCGTCAAAAGAGGGCGAGTGGAACCCCGCCAGATCGCTGCCGCTAAAGACGATGCGCCAGAAGGCATCGGCCACCCGCGTTTTGCTGGCGACGGTGATGTGACGGAAGCGTAATTCATTGCGCACGCGTTGTGGAGCGCGGTGGTGAGTCGGGTTTGGCAACGTTTCTCTCCCTGCAGCGACGGTCCCGCGCTACTGCGCTGCCGCACACCGCTAATGGTGCATGTTATCGAAAATCATTCTCATTAAACGCCTTGCAAGATACCTATGATATATTTTCGACGCAATGCCGAAAAATGCTATTGGCGAAAACGGAGCCGGTTTTTGCAAGGTGAGGAAGCGTTTTTTAGTGGAGATTTTCACGGCTTGAGGTCGCCATAAATGGCGACCCTACAGCGTGTCAGCGTATTTTTGAAAGGTAACGGCTGTCGGGGATGTGAATGACGAAAAACAATACCGTTGAATATCTGCATGGCAGAACTGCGCATAAAAAAAAGCGGAGAGTCGCCTCTCCGCTTGTTACTGTCTGCGCACCCGATTAGCGGGTCAGATCGTCAAAGAACTTCTTTACGCCGTCGAAGAAGCTTTTCGAACGCGGGCTGTTTTTCTCGCCGGTGGGTCCGCCGAAGCTCTCTTCCAGCTCGCGCAGCAGCGCTTTTTGCTTGTCGTTGAGGCTGACCGGGGTTTCCACCACCACGCGACACAGCAGATCGCCGACAGCACCGCCGCGCACCGACTTCACGCCTTTGCCGCGCATGCGGAACAGTTTGCCGGTCTGAGTTTCTGCCGGCACTTTCAGCTTCACGCGACCGTCGAGCGTCGGCACTTCAATCTCGCCGCCCAGCGCTGCCATGGCAAAGTTGATCGGCACTTCGCAGTACAGGTTGTTATCTTCACGCTCGAAGATCGGGTGTTTCTTCACCGAAACCTGCACATACAGATCGCCAGCCGGTGCGCCATGCTCACCCGCTTCACCTTCTCCGCTAAGGCGGATACGGTCGCCGGTATCGACGCCCGCCGGGATTTTCACCGACAGCGTTTTCTGGCGCTCAACGCGGCCGTGGCCGTGACAGGCGTTGCACGGATCTTTAATCACCGAGCCGCGACCATGACAGGTTGGACAGGCTTGCTGCACGGTAAAGAAGCCCTGACGCATCTGTACCTGGCCCGCACCGTGACAGGTCGGGCAGGTCTGCGGCTGGGTGCCCGCTTTGGCGCCGCTGCCGTGGCAGACATCACACTCTTCCAGCGTTGGAATGCGGATCTCTTTGGTCACGCCGCGTACCGCTTCTTCCAGCGTCAGTTCCATGTTGTAGCGTAAATCGGCGCCGCGTGAGGCGCGCTGACGGCGACCACCACCAAAGATATCGCCGAACACGTCGCCAAAGATATCGCTGAAGTCGGCACCGCCGCCACCAAAGCCGCCGCCGAAGCCGCCACCACCGCCCTGCTCAAACGCCGCATGACCGTACTGATCGTAAGCTGCACGCTTCTGCGCATCGGTGAGGATCTCGTAGGCTTCCTTGACCTCTTTGAATTTCGTCTCGGCCTCTTTATCGCCCGGATTACGGTCCGGGTGATACTTCATCGCCAGGCGCTTATAGGCCTTTTTGATTTCGCGCTCATCGGCGGATTTTGAGACGCCTAAGATCTCGTAAAAATCACTCTTAGCCATTTTTCTCTGCCCTTAACATGATCGCACGGGCGTGGAGAGATCTCCGACGCCCGTGCTGGTTTCAACGGCTGTCAGGCCAGCCGTCGCGCCCGGTCAGGGGCAATTATTTTTTATCTTTCACTTCTTCGAATTCAGCGTCGACAACGTCGTCATCTTTCTTCGCCGAAGCGTCGCCGGCATCCGCTGCGCCGGCCTGAGCCTGTTGCTGCGCCAGTTCCATCAGCTTGCTGGACACTTCCATCAGCGCCTGCATTTTGGCTTCGATTTCTGCTTTATCTTCGCCTTTCAGCGCGGTGTTCAGCTCGTTCAGGGCAGACTCGATCGGTGCTTTGTCTTCCGCTGACAGTTTGTCACCGGCTTCGTCCAGCTGCTTGCGCGTGCTGTGCGCAATCTGGTCGCCCTGGTTACGCGTCTGCACCAGTTCTTCGAATTTACGGTCTGACTCGGCGTTAGCTTCCGCGTCACGAACCATTTTTTCGATCTCTTCCTCGTTCAGGCCAGAAGAAGCTTTGATGGTGATCTTCTGCTCTTTACCGCTGTTTTTGTCCTTCGCAGACACGTGCAGAATACCGTCAGCATCGATGTCGAAGGTCACTTCGATCTGTGGCATACCGCGCGGCGCAGGCTGAATACCGTCGAGGTTAAACTGGCCCAGCGATTTGTTATCCGCCGAACGCTTACGCTCACCCTGCAGCACGTGAATGGTCACGGCAGACTGGTTGTCTTCAGCAGTCGAGAACACCTGGCTGTGCTTGGTTGGGATCGTGGTGTTCTTGCTGATCAGCGACGTCATCACGCCACCCATGGTTTCGATACCCAGCGACAGCGGGGTCACGTCCAGCAGCAGAACGTCTTTTACTTCACCGGCCAGCACGCCGCCCTGTACCGCAGCACCCACAGCGACTGCTTCGTCCGGGTTCACGTCTTTACGTGGCTCTTTACCGAAGAACTCCGCCACTTTCGCCTGCACCATTGGCATACGCGTCTGACCACCAACCAGGATCACGTCGTTGATGTCAGAAACCGACAGACCAGCGTCATTCAGCGCCACTTTCAGCGGCTCAATCGAACGGGTAACCAGATCTTCCACCAGTGATTCCAGCTTCGCGCGGGTCACTTTAATGTTCAGGTGCTTAGGACCAGTCGCATCCGCCGTGATGTACGGCAGGTTAACGTCGGTCTGCTGCGCAGAAGAGAGCTCGATTTTCGCTTTCTCTGCCGCTTCTTTCAGGCGCTGCATCGCCAGCGGATCGTTGTGCAGATCGATGCCCTGATCTTTCTT
The DNA here is from genome assembly GCF_043544755.1 of Pantoea sp. SGAir0184. Classification (NCBI taxonomy): domain Bacteria; kingdom Pseudomonadati; phylum Pseudomonadota; class Gammaproteobacteria; order Enterobacterales; family Erwiniaceae; genus Pantoea; species Pantoea sp. SGAir0184. The sequence goes on along the minus strand of NZ_CP028050.1, from coordinate 805,572 downwards.
GAATTCGGCAACCAGGTAGTTGATCAGACGGCTGTCGAAGTCTTCACCACCCAGGTGGGTATCACCGTTGGTCGCCAGTACTTCAAAGGTTTTCTCGCCGTCGACTTCGTCGATCTCAATGATAGAGATATCGAAGGTACCGCCACCCAGGTCATATACCGCGATGGTGCGGTTGCCCTGACCTTTATCCAGGCCGTAAGCCAGTGCCGCTGCGGTCGGTTCGTTGATGATACGTTTTACGTCCAGACCCGCGATACGGCCGGCGTCTTTGGTCGCCTGACGCTGCGCATCGTTGAAGTAGGCTGGTACGGTGATAACTGCTTCGGTCACCGGTTCACCGAGGAAATCTTCCGCGGTTTTCTTCATTTTTTTCAGCACTTCTGCAGAGATCTGCGGCGGTGCCATTTTCTGGCCTTTCACATCCAGCCATGCGTCACCGTTGTCAGAACCGATGATTTTGTACGGCATGATTTTGATATCACGCTGCACTTCTTCGTCCTGGAAACGACGACCGATCAGGCGCTTGATTGCAAACAGGGTGTTCTGCGGGTTGGTCACCGCCTGACGTTTAGCCGGTTGACCGACCAGAGTTTCGCCATCCCCGGTATATGCAATGATTGACGGTGTGGTGCGATCGCCTTCGGCGTTTTCAAGCACGCGTGCTTTGCCACCGTCCATAATCGCCACACATGAGTTGGTTGTACCCAGGTCAATACCAATAATCTTACCCATCTAAACGTCTCCCACTTAAATTCTTTGCCAAATTGGGTTGTGAAGCAGAGATGCGGTCACGCTGACCACTTTCAACTGCTGCGGCAGATTTTTTTGCTGCCTCACAATGCTTGATGACAACTAAATGGGGCCGCTTCGAAGCGCATCAAGGGTTAAAACTAAAAAAAATTTAGATTCTCTTACCGCGTGAGATCAAAGTGCGGCAAAAGCCACCTGATTATGATGCAGCGCCCCGCGCCCCACCGCTGTTGGCGCGGGCGTTAAACCAATAAACAATAACGCTGCTGCTGAGGAATTATGGGCAACACCACGCTGGCGAATCCCGCCCCACTGGGCCTGATGGGTTTTGGTATGACCACCATCCTGCTCAACTTACACAACACCGGTCTGTTTGAAATGGATGTAATTATCCTGGCGATGGGCCTCTTTTATGGCGGCATCGCGCAAATCCTTGCCGGGCTGCTGGAGTATAAAAAAGGCAACACCTTCGGCCTGACCGCCTTTACTTCCTACGGCAGTTTCTGGCTGACGCTGGTGGCGATTCTGCTGCTGCCAAAAATGGGACTGGCTGCCGCCGCCGATGGCCATTTCCTCGGCGCTTATCTGGCACTGTGGGGCCTCTTCACGCTGTTTCTGTTCTTTGGCACGCTGCGGGCCGCAAAAGTGCTGCAGTTTGTGTTTGCCAGCCTGACGCTGCTGTTTGCGCTGCTGGCTATCGGCCATCTGCTGGATCACGCGGCGCTGCTGCGCATCGCCGGCTGGGTGGGCATCGTCTGTGGTGCCAGCGCCTTTTATCTGGCGATGGGCGAAGTGCTGAACGAGAAGTTTGAGCGCAGCGTGTTGCCGATTGGCGAGTAATCAACGGCGCGCGGAGCCATGCCGCTCCGCGCGCTTCCATTACGATGAATGCAGCGAGACATCCAGCTGCGCATTAGCCTGGCGGCTGTCATGCCATAACCACAGCGCCACCAGCATGCCGATCAGCGCCAGCGCCAGCACGTACCAGGCCGGCGCCATCGGCGTCAGCGACATCATCAGCGTCACGCTGATCGGCGTCAGGCCGCCAAAGATGGCGTACGACACGTTGTAAGAGAAGGAAATGCCGGTGAAGCGCACCGCCGCCGGAAACGCCCGCACCATAACAAACGGCACCACGCCGACCACGCCCACGCTCAGTCCCGCCAGACCGTACCAGATGAACAGCATCTGCGGCGTGCCACCAAGCTGCTGGAAAAAGCTCCAGCTGCACAGCGCCAGCAGCAGCGAACCAATCAGTAAGGTGCGCGCCGCACCGTAGCGATCGACGATCCAGCCCGCCAGCACGCAGCCGATCAGCAGCATCACGGTCGCGAAACTGTTGGCCTGCAGACTGAGCGCCGCCGGCACGCCATGCTGCTTCTGCATCAGCGTCGGCGCCATCAGAATCACCACCACAATACAGGCTGATAATAGCCAGGTAAGCAGCATCGACACCGCAATACCGCGCTTATGGCTGGCGAGAATGGTCTGTAGCGGCAGTTTTTCCGCCAGCGCTTTGCGCTGCTGCATCTGACGAAATACCGGGGTTTCATGCAGCCAGCGACGCAGATACATCGCCAGCAGGCCAAACAGGCCGCCGAGGAAGAAAGGAATGCGCCAGCCGTGATCGCGTATCGCCGCCGGCGAGAGCGAAGTATTCAGCACCGTCGCCACCAGCGAACCGAGCAGAATGCCGGCGGTTAAGCCTGCAGTCAGCGTGCCGCAGGCAAAACCGATGCGCTTCTCCGGCACATGCTCCGCAACAAACACCCACGCGCCCGGCACCTCGCCGCCAATGGCCGCGCCCTGCAGCACGCGCATCAGCAACATCAGTAACGGTGCGGCAATGCCAATGCTGGCGTAGGTGGGCAGCGCGCCCATCGCCAGCGTCGGCAGCGCCATCAGCAGAATACTCAGGCTGAACATCTTCTTACGCCCGACTTTGTCGCCAAAGTGCGCCATGATGATGCCGCCCAGCGGGCGCGCCAGATAACCGGCGGCGAAGATGGCAAAGGTCTGCACCTGACGCAGCCATTCCGGGATGTCTGGCGGAAAGAACAGCTCGCCAATCACCGCAGCGAAGAAGACGAAGATGATAAAATCGTAGAATTCCAGCGCCCCGCCCAGGGCAGCCAGCGCCAGGGTTTTGTAGTCCTGGCGGTTGAGTCGACGCGTTGTCAGCGAATCCATAAGAGTGCGGTATCCAGTGGCCATGTCAGTATGGTTGTAAAGCTGCGGTTACTATACCGTCAATATTTTGCTACACCAGTCACTCTGCATTTTATGCCTGAAAACGGCAATTTTCAGACGTTTGTCTCACGTCGTGCGCTTTTCGGGCGAAAAGCTGCTACCACCTCCGGGTGGGTTTCGACGTAAGGCCCTTCCAGCAGCTGTAAACAATAGGGTACAGCCGCGAAAATCCCTGGCACTTTCACCGTGCCGTCATCCGCTTTCAACCCTTCCAGCGTCTCTTTAATCGATTTCGGCTGTCCTGGCAGATTAAGGATCAGCGACTGCTTGCGGATCACGCCCACCTGGCGTGACAGAATCGCGGTCGGCACAAACTGCAGGCTGATCTGCCGCATCTGCTCGCCAAAGCCGGGCATCTCGCGGTCGGCTACCGCCAGAGTCGCATCCGGCGTGACGTCGCGCCGGGCCGGACCGGTACCGCCGGTGGTCAGCACCAGGTGGCAAAAACGTTCATCGACCAGCTCGCAAATCGCCTGCTCAATCATCGGCTGTTCATCCGGAACCAGGCGGGTGTCAATCTCAAACGGTGTCGCCAGCGCAGCGCTAAGCCAGCTTTCCAGCGCCGGAATGCCCTGATCCTGATAGATGCCGTTAGCGGCCCGATCGGACACGGAAATTAAGCCAATACGTAAAGTATCCATAGAGTTATCGCTGTGTTGACCGCGGGGCGGTGAGAAAAAGGGGAATGGCAGAAAGGATAATACAAAGCATCAGCGAGGGAAACGCGAAAACCGTGGCGACCGGCAGCCGCCACGGCATATCACCTTACAGCAGTTCGGCGATCATCTTCTCAAGTTTGCCCTGGTCGATGGCAAAGTTGCGGATACCTTCGGCCAGTTTGGTCACCGCCATTGGATCCTGGTTGTGCTGCCACAGGAATTCCGCTTCGGTCATTTTAGCCGGACGCGCTTTCACTTCGCCGCTGTAGCTCAGTTTACGCTCTACGCTGCCTTCGCTCTCGGCCAGCTCTTTCAGCAGGCCCGGAGAGATAGTCAGGCGGTCGCAACCGGCCAGCTCGATGATTTCGCCGACGTTACGGAAGCTGGCGCCCATCACCACGGTTTCATAGCCGTGCTGCTTGTAGTAGTTGTAGATTTCAGACACGGATACCACGCCTGGATCTTCATGCGCTGCGTACTCTTTCTTGTCGGTGTTCTGCTTGTACCAGTCGAGGATACGGCCAACAAATGGCGAAATCAGGAACACGCCCGCTTCGGCACAGGCACGCGCCTGGGCGAAGGAGAACAGCAGCGTCAGGTTACAGTTGATGCCTTCTTTCTCCAGCTGCTCCGCCGCGCGGATGCCCTGCCAGGTTGAGGCCAGTTTGATCAGAATACGATCGTTGCTGATGCCGGCATCGTTGTACAGTTTGATCAGGCTGCGTGCTTTCGCGATGCTCGCTTCGGTGTCGTAAGAGAGACGCGCATCAACTTCAGTAGAGATACGTCCCGGGATCAGTTTGAGAATTTCCAGACCAATGTTGACGGCCAGCTTGTCAGAAACCAGCGCCAGCTGCTCTTCTTTGTTGCTGCTCTGCTGACGTGCCCAGCTAATGGCTTCGTCAATCAGTTTGCGGTATTCAGGGATTTGCGCAGCGTTGAGGATCAAAGAAGGGTTAGTAGTGGCATCCTGCGGTTGGTAGAGTTTCATTGCCGCGATATCACCGGTGTCGGCGACCACAGTAGTCAGCTGACGCAAGGAAGTAAGTTTGTCCGTCATGGTTCTCTTTTCTCTTAAGTTGACTGTCAGGGTGTAAAAGGCTGTTGCGATAATATCACGCAGGCTAAGCGGCGCAACATCGCCGCGTGCCCTTTACGATAGCGCTAACAAATGGGAGCGATTTGCCGATCCGTGCAGCTTTTTTGCTACACTCGTCGCGACATTTTTCCCATCAATCCCCTGAAAACAGCGGGTCAACGAGGACAGACACAATGCTGATGGTTATCTCGCCAGCCAAGACACTGGATTATGAAAGCCCGCTGGCAACGTCACGGTTTACCCAACCGGCGCTGTTAGAAAAATCACAGCAGCTGATTGACGTGGCGCGCGATCTTTCCCCGGCGCAAATCGCTTCGCTGATGGGCATCAGCGACAAACTGGCGCACCTCAACGCCGACCGTTTCAGCCAGTGGCAGCCGCCCTTCTCACCCGATAATGCGCGGCAGGCAATTCTGGCCTTCAAAGGTGATGTTTATACCGGTTTGCAGGCAGAGACCTTCAGCGAAGCCGACTTTGATTTTGCCCAAAAACACCTGCGCATGCTTTCGGGGCTGTACGGCCTGCTGCGCCCGCTGGATTTGATGCAGCCGTACCGTTTAGAGATGGGCATCAAACTGGCGAATCCGGCCGGCAAAGATCTCTACAGCTTCTGGGGCGACCTGCTGACGCAAAAGCTCAACGACGCGCTGGCGGAACAGGGCGATGACGTGCTGATCAACCTCGCCTCCGATGAGTATTTCAAAGCCATCAAGCCGAAGCAGCTGAATGCCGAGCTGGTTAAGCCGGTGTTCCTCGATGAGAAAAACGGTAAGTTCAAGGTGATCAGTTTCTACGCCAAGAAGGCGCGTGGCCTGATGAGCCGTTATGTGATTGAGAAGCGCCTGACGAAACCGACGCAGCTGAAGAAGTTTGATGTTGACGGTTATTTCTTTGATGCGGCGGAGAGTAAGGGTAACGAGCTGGTATTTAAGCGCCGCGAGCAATAACGCCAGCTTCACCTGAATCGTAGCGGCGCAAATTAATGCGCGTCTGTTAAAAACCCGCGCGTTAAATCGCGCCGCGATAAATATGCATAATGGGCCGATGTGACCGGCCCGTTGGGTATTTACTTCAGCAAAAATGCCCGCAGTGCGGCGAAATCCGCCTTCATGGCATGCGACAGCAGCGGCAAATCGGCGCGCGCGGCCAGCGCTTCCGGCAGCGGCAGCGGCTGGCCGAGAATCTCTTCCACGCTCTCCTTAAACTTCGCCGGATGCGCAGTGCCGAGGAACAGGCCAAACTCCCCTTCCTGCAGCTGATCGCGCAGCAGACGATAGGCAATCGCCGCGTGCGGTTCTGACAGGTAACCCAGCTCTGCCAGCTCGCGCATGGTGGCTTTGGTGGTCTCATCCGACACCGCGCCGTAGGCCAGATCGGTCAGGCGCCAGGTTTTGCGGCGGAACAGCTCTTCCACACGCGGCCAGTTGTTAGGCTGGCTGACATCCATCGCGTTCGACAGCGTTGCCACGGTCGCGTTCGGCTGCCACTGACCGTCGGCAAGGAAGCGCGGCACGGTATCGTTGGCGTTGGTCGCGGCGATAAAGCGCTTGATCGGCAGACCGAGCGATTTCGCCAGCAGGCCGGCCGTGAGATCGCCAAAGTTACCGCTTGGCACCGACACCACCAGCTGATTACGTTTCTCCTGCGGCAGCTGCGCCACCGCCTCGAAGTAATAGCAAATCTGTGCCAGCAGACGGCTGATATTGATGGAGTTAGCCGAATTCAGCCCGATGGCTTTCTTCAGCTCTTCGTCATCAAACGCCTGCTTAACCAGCGCCTGACAGGCATCGAAGTCGCCATCGATCGCGATGGTTTCGATGTTGCCGCCCAGCGTACAGAACAGCTTCTCCTGCAGCGGACTGATTTTGCCCTGCGGATAGAGGATGACCACGCGCACGTTTTCCATGCCGTAGAATGCGTGCGCCACCGCTGCACCGGTATCGCCGGAGGTCGCAGTCAGAATGGTGATCTGCTCATCCGCGCCAGACACGTATGACAGCATCTGCGCCATGAAGCGCCCGCCGAAATCTTTAAACGCCAGCGTCGGACCGTGGAACAGTTCCAGGCAGGCCACATCGTCGCTCACCTGGCTCACCGGGGCCGGAAAAGCAAAGGCGTTCTTCACGCGCTCGGCCAGCTGGTGCGCGGCAATTTCATCGCCGATGTAAGCAGAGAGAATCTTGCTGCTGCGGCTGACGAAATCCATCTCCAGCATCGCATCAATGTCGGTCAGCTCGAATTCCGGCAGTTCCAGCGGGAAAAACAGCCCCTGCTGCGAGCCGAGGCCCTGTTTCACGGCCTGCGCGAAGCTAACCTGCTCGTTATGATCCTTAAGGTTGTAGAGTTTCATGCGTTATCCCAGTTTACGTGCGCCAGCCGTATCAAGACGGCAGATATGGACGAAGCCTTCCTCATTCTGCAGATAGTGCTGGCTCAGCCAGTCTGCCATCCGCTGTGCCGTTGCCATCTCGTTGCAAACGGCGAAAAGTGTCGGGCCAGAGCCCGAAATACCGCAGGCCAGCGCGCCAATGTCGCTGGCCGCCTGCCGCGCCTCAGCAAAGCCCGGCAGCAGTTTGGTGCGATACGGCTCGGCGATCACATCCTGCATCAGTTTAGCCGCCAGCAGCGGCTGACGGGTGTGGCAGGCGTGAATAAAGCCGGCCAGCAGACGACCATGTTTGATGGCATCCTGCTTGCGATACTGCGCCGGCAGGATGGCGCGTGCTTCCGCCGTGGAGACTTTGATGCCCGGATAAGCCATTACCCACAGCCAGTCATCAAAGCACGGCACCTCCTGGCTGATGATCCCGTTCTCTTCAATCATCAGCTGTACGCCGCCGAGGAAGCACGGCGCGACGTTGTCATAGTGCACGCTGCCGGAGATGCGCCCTTCCAGCTCGCCCATCAGCGCCAGCAGCTCGGTGTCGTTAAGCGGCTGGCCGCAGAACTCATTCATCGCCATCAGGCCGGCCACCACCGAGCAGGCGCTGGAACCGAGGCCTGAGCCAATCGGCATGTTTTTCTCCAGCGTCATCGCCACCGGGACTTCTTTACCGATCGCCTGGCAGAAACGCTGCCAGCACTGATAAACGATGTTGTCCTGCGGATCGGCGGGCAGTTTACTGACAAAGCGCCCTTTATTCTGCAGGCTAAACTGGTCTGCCGCTTCGACCGACACGCAGTCGCCCAGCAGCGAGCCATCCACCGGCGAAACCGCCGCGCCCAGCACATCAAAGCCGACGCTGACGTTACCTATCGAGGCCGGTGCATAAATTTTTACCATCATTAAACTCCCAACTTCCACGTCAGCGTGCGCAGCAAATCGGCAAACACACCCGCCGCGGTGACATCATTCCCCGCGCCATATCCGCGCAGAACCAGCGGGATCGGCTGATAATAGCGGCTGTAAAACGCCAGGGCGTTCTCGCCGTTCTTCACTTTGTACAGCGGATCGTTGCCGTCCACCGCATCGATTTTAACTTTGCAGGCGCCGCCCTCTTCAATCGCGCCGACGAAGCGTAACACTTTACCCTCATCACGCGCTTTGGCAACGCGCGCGGCAAAGGCGTTGTCCAGCTCCGGCAGCCGCGCCATAAACTGATCGACGTCGGCGATGTCCGTCAGGCTGGCGGGCAGCAGCGGTTCGATGTCGATGTCGCTCAGCTCCAGCTGATGACCCGCCTCACGCGCCAGAATCAGCAGCTTACGCGCCACGTCAGTACCGGACAGGTCGTCACGCGGATCCGGCTCGGTAAAGCCCAGCTCGCGCGCCATGCGGGTGGCTTCGGACAGCGTCACGCCCTCATCCAGCTTGCCGAAGATAAACGACAGCGAGCCCGACAGGATGCCGGAGAATTTGATCAGCTCATCGCCGGCGTTCAGCAGGTTCTGCAGGTTTTCAATCACCGGCAGACCGGCACCGACGTTGGTGTCGTAAAGGAACTTACGGCGCGATTTCGCCGCCGCCGCACGCATCTGCTGGTAGTAATTCCACGACGAGGTATTGGCCTTTTTATTTGGCGTGACCACGTGGAAACCTTCGGCAAGGAAGTCTGCGTACTGATCGGCCACCGCCTGGCTGGAGGTACAGTCGACGATCACCGGGTTGAGCAGATGGTACTCTTTCACCAGACGAATCAGCCGGCCGAGGTTAAACGGCTCTTTGGCTTCCGCCAGCGCCGCCTTCCAGTTGCTGAGGTCGATGCCGTGCACGTTGGTCAGCAGCGCATGCGAATTGGCGATGCCGCACACGCGCAGATCGATATGCTTGCCCTTCAGCCACGCCTGCTGACGGTGCAGCTGCTCAAGCAGCGCGCCACCGACGCCGCCGACGCCCACCACAAACACTTCGATCACCTGATCGGTGGCGAACAGCATCTGATGCACCACGCGCACGCCGGTGGTCACGTCATCGTTGCTGACCACGACCGAGATGGAGCGCTCAGAGGAGCCCTGAGCAATCGCCACGATATTAATGTTGGCGCGAGCCAGCGCCGAGAAGAATTTAGCGGAGATGCCGCGCAGCGTGCGCATGCCGTCACCCACCACCGAAATCACCGCCAGCTGCTCCAGCACGTCGAGCGGATCGAGCAGGCCATCTTTCAGTTCGAGGTAGAATTCCTCTTCCAGTACGCGACGTGCGCGCGCCTGCTCGCTCTGCGGCACGCAGAAGCTGATGCTGTATTCGGAGGAGGATTGAGTAATCAGCACCACGGAAATGCCGGTGCGCGACATCGCGGCAAACACGCGCGCCGCCATGCCCACCATCCCTTTCATGCCCGGACCGGAGACGTTAAACATCGCCATGTTATTCAGATTGGTGATGCCTTTTACCGGATTTTCATCCACTTCGCCTTCGCCGCCAATCAGAGTGCCCGGCGCCTGAGGATTGGCGGTATTTTTGATTAAGCACGGAATCTGGAACTGAGCAATCGGCGCGATGGTGCGCGGGTGCAGCACTTTGGCGCCAAAGTAGGAGAGCTCCATCGCCTCCTGATAAGACATCGACTTCAGCAGACGCGCATCCGGCACCTGACGCGGATCGCAGGTGTAAACGCCATCGACATCGGTCCAGATTTCACAGCAGTCCGCGCGCAGACACGCCGCCAGCACGGCCGCTGAGTAGTCGGAGCCGTTACGCCCCAGCACCACCAGCTCGCCCTTCTCATTGCCGGCGGTGAAGCCCGCCATCAGGATCATATGATCGGTCGGGATCTGGCTGGCCGCGATACGCCGGGTGGATTCGGCGATATCCACGGTCGATTCAAGATAGTGGCCCACCGCCAGCAGTTTTTCGACCGGATCGATCACCGTCACTTTGTGGCCGCGCGCCTGCAGCAGCGCTTCCATGATGGCAATAGACAGCTTCTCACCACGACAGATAATGGCGGCGTTCACGGCATCCGGGCACTGGCCCAGCAGGCTGATGCCGTGCAGCACCTGTTTCAGCTGGGCAAACTCCAGCTCAACGCGGGTTTTCAGGCCATCGTAATCGAAACCTGGCTGAGCGTCGGCCAGCCCCTGCAGCAGTTCGGCAAAAATGCGTTCGGCATCGCTGATATTCGGCAGCGCATCCTGGCCGCTGATGGTTTTCTCAATCATCGCTACCAGATGATTGGTGATTTTCGCTGGCGCAGAGAGCACGGTGGCAACCTGTCCCTGTTGCGCATTGCTTTCCAGAATATCTGCCACGCGGAGAAAACGTTCCGCATTGGCTACCGAGGTTCCGCCGAATTTCAGCACTCGCATGATTGAAGCTCTCCTGAATTTTTGCCGAAAAAAAAGCCCGCACTGTTGAGGTGCGGGCTTCTTTCTTTTGTTTTTCCTGTATGCGTCAGCCCGCACCGTTACCTGTGGTAATGGTGGTGGTAATAATAATGGTGGTGTTCAGGCTGTGGTTACGCATTGAGATTTTTTCTGTCTGTCTTTGTCTTGTCCGTCTGCCTTCCAGAAGTAAAGCAAAGCGCACGTTAAGTCAACGAATTTGTCTTTGCACCCGAATGGTGCTGCTGCGCAGTGCTGCGCCGCAGACGCCGAAACGGATTGCGATCGTTCAGGCAGCGTCACAGACGCCCGATCACTCACTGTCCGGCGCCGGTTTTCCCGAGCAATTATCTATAAGTTTTTTTTCTACGTCGTGCAGCAAACGGTGCAGCATGGCGCTGTCGCGCTGCTCAAGCAGACCGATGCGCTGATCGATCCAGTCCGCCAGCTTGGCATCATTGCTGACCTCCAGCGTCACCAGCAGCTGATGAAAACGCTGACGCAGCGCCTGCAGCTGCTGCGCGTTAGCCGCCTCAACCGGCGCGGCCGCTACCTGGTGCAGCGCCGATAGCTGATAGCAGTACACCATCACCGCCTGGCCGAGATTCAGCGAAGGATAGTCCTGCGCCATCGGAATGCCGGTCAGCAGATCGACCTGTTCCAGCTCCTCATTAGTCAGCCCGCTGTCTTCACGGCCAAACACCAGCGCGATGCGGTTCAGCCACTGACGCTTCTCCTGCAGGATGGTTTCGACCTGCGCCGGCGTGGCGTAATAGCGAAACTTCGCCCGGCTGCGGGCGGTAGTGGCCACGGAAAAATCGACATCCGCCAGCGCAGCGCTCAGCGTGTCATAGGTTTTCACGTGGTCAAGAATCTCACCGGCGCCGTGGGCCACACGCCGCGCGGCCGGATCCTGCCAGGCGTCACTGGCGACAATACGCAACTCGCTAAATCCCATGGTTTTCATGGCGCGGGCGGCCGCGCCGATATTCTCCGGGCGAGCGGGTGAGACAAGGATCAGGGGGAAATGCATGATTTTTCCATCGAACGGTTAATAACCCGACCTATGTTGGCATGCAGGCGACAAAATACCAACCGCACGGGCCTGAGAAAATAAGATGTTAAGGATGTTAAAACAGGGCAAAAATGCCGGGCAGGCGTAATTATGCGTAATAAGCAAAATTTATGCACCAAACCCATATTAAAACATTATTTTTCATGCAATTGAAAAGTTATTACCTGCAGGTTTTACTTTTGCGCTGATGCAGCTGAAATGTAGCGAAAATGCTGCTTTTTGTGAGCTAAGCTGGCATTCCAGTAAGAGTTTTTCATAAAAGTGTTAACGTGCTACACTTGCATTTGATATAAGTCAACGAAGCGTTGTTTTTATGCTTATCGGTTGTTGTTGGTGCTGTTAGGTTGCTGTTAATACGGTTAGGATAAGCGCCAGTCCGATACCCACGGGGCACGCAAATATTCATCCTGACTGGCTGAGCTAACACTGAAGTTGACGTAGATGGATGGTGTATTCCGAAGATCATTTCGTACACCGGTTGCGAACGGCCCACTGTTCAGTGGAACAGTTATGGCAACCGCCGTACGCCCTGTTTTCGATTTGTTGGCAAATTTTAGGTAGCGAAACATGCAGACCCCGCACATTCTTATCGTTGAAGACGAACTGGTCACGCGTAACACCCTCAAAAGTATTTTTGAGGCCGAAGGTTACGTGGTCTATGAAGCCACCGACGGCGCCGAGATGCATCAGGTTTTGACCGATAACGACGTCAATCTGGTGATTATGGATATCAACCTGCCGGGCAAAAACGGTTTACTGCTGGCGCGTGAACTGCGCGAACAGGCTAACGTCGCCCTGATGTTCCTCACCGGCCGTGATAACGAAGTGGATAAAATCCTCGGTCTGGAGATCGGTGCCGACGACTACATCACCAAGCCGTTCAATCCGCGTGAGCTGACGATTCGTGCGCGCAACCTGCTGTCGCGTACCATGAATCTGGCGATGCCGAGCGAAGAGCGCCGTCAGGTCGAGAGCTATCGCTTCAACGGCTGGGAACTGGATATTAACAGCCGCTCGCTGATCAGCCCGAACGGCGATCAGTACAAGCTGCCGCGCAGTGAGTTCCGCGCCATGCTGCACTTCTGTGAAAATCCAGGCAAAATCCAGACGCGTGCTGACCTGCTGAAGAAGATGACCGGTCGCGAGCTGAAGCCGCATGACCGCACGGTGGATGTTACTATTCGCCGCATCCGCAAACACTTTGAGTCGACGCCGGATACGCCGGAAATCATCGCCACTATCCACGGCGAAGGCTACCGCTTCTGCGGCGAGCTGCAGGATTAAGCGTCCGTCGCGAAACAAAAAAACGCCCGTCAGGGCGTTTTTTTATCGGCTCAGTGCCACGGCATAATCGGCACCGCGCTCAGCGCATTTTTCGGTGAACCATCGACCACTTTATCCGAATAGCTCAGGTACACCAGCGCATGACGTTTCTGGTCAAAGAAGCGCACCACCTGCAGCTTTTTAAACACCAGCGAAGTGCGTTTGCGGAACACCACTTCACCCTGCGCCTTGCCCTGCGCGATTTTATCGCTAAGCTCTATCGGTCCCACCTGCTGACAGGAGATGGCCGCGTCGGAAGTATCTTCCGCCAGACCCAGTCCGCCCTTAATACCGCCGGTTTTTGCCCGGCTGATATAACAGGTTACATTTTTAACGTCGGGGTCATCGAAGGCTTCCACCACGATCTTATGATCGGGGCCAAACATCTTGAATACGGTGTCAACGGAGCCGATCTCCTCGGCCAGCACGCTCTGACTCAACATAAATGTTGCCAGCGTGACTATAAGATTGCGAGCTATTGTCATTGAGTTACCATTGCAAACGGAATAGATGTGAATGTAATGTACTGTTAATCGAACCGAGAACCAAACCTAACGGGTTTCAACCCGCATTGATGTAGCACAGTTAACTGGCAAACCACCCCCGCGCCGTTGTGCAATTCGTGCTACTATTCGGTGACTTCATCGTTGCGCCACCAGAGAGTTATGAGGATGTTTTATGGACCAAGCCGGTATCATTCGCGATTTGCTTGTCTGGCTGGAAAGCCATCTGGATCAACCCCTTTCGCTCGATAACGTTGCGCTAAAAGCGGGCTATTCCAAGTGGCACCTGCAGCGAATGTTCAAGGAAGTTACTGGCCACGCCATCGGCGCGTATATCCGCGCCCGCCGGCTGTCCAAGGCCGCCGTCGCGCTGCGTCTCACCAGCCGGCCGATCCTCGACATTGCGCTGCAGTATCGCTTCGATTCGCAGCAAACCTTTACCCGCGCGTTTAAAAAGCAGTTTAATCAGACACCTGCGTGGTATCGCCGCTCGTCGGAGTGGAATTCGTACGGCATTCGCCCGCCGATTCGCCTCGATGATTACCCGATGCCGCAAGCGCAGTTCGTCACGCTGCCGGAAACGGTGCTGGTGGGGCAAACGCAAAGCTATACCTGTACGCTGGAGCAGATCTCCAGCTACCGCGACGAGATGCGCATCCACTTCTGGAAGCAGTTCCTGCTGGAGACCGATACCGTGCCACCGGTGCTGTATGGCCTGCATCAGGTATGCGCCAGTCATGAGAAGGATGATGAGCAGGAGATTCTGTACACCACGGCGGTGCCGGCCGACCAGCAGGCGCTGAGCATGCAGTCAAACCAGAGCGTGATTCTGGAAGCCGGGGATTATGTGCAGTTCAGCTATCAGGGACCGCGCACTGCGCTGCAGGAGTTTATTCTGCTGCTGTACGGCACCTGTATGCCAACCCTCGGCCTGGTGCGCCGTCAGGGCCAGGATATTGAGCGCTTCTATACGCACGGTGGCAAGAAGCGCAGCGAGCCGCCAATGGAGATTCGCTGCGAATATCTGATTCCGATTCGTCCGCAGCAGTAACGGGCGTTGCCGAAGGTCGCCATGAATGGCGACCCTACAGAAGCATCACCGTTTGTCGCCGATGCGGATTGCACATGCCCTCGTAGGGTGCGCATTCATGCGCACCGATATGCGATCATTTATATGCACCGATTCAACCGCAGCAACAACCCCTACCGTTTGTCGCCGATGCGCATTGCCCATACCCTCGTAGGGTGCGCATTCATGCGCACCGATTCAACCGCAGCAACAACCCCTACCGTTTGTCGCCGATGCGCATTGCCCATGCCCTCGTAGGGTGCGCATTCATGCGCACCGATACGCGGTCATTCTGCGCCGTGCGCTACCGCGATTAACGCTGCAGCTCATCCAGCGCCGGGGCATCCAGATGCGACACATCACCGGCCGTCTCCACCACCCAGCCGGCGGCGAGCCAGGCGCTTTGCTGATGATCGACGCGCGAAATCGAGCAGTTACGCAGACGCAAACGGCGCTCCGCATGGGCCGGCAGCCCGAGAATGGTACTTACCAGCACACCCAGCGCCATGCCGTGGCTGACCAGCAGCGGACGGCTACCCGCCGGCAGATCGAGACAGGCGTTGAGCGCGGCATGCATGCGCGTCGCCATCTCCTCCATCGACTCGCCGCCCGGAATCCGGCCGCCTTCGGTGCCATCCACCAGCGCTTTACGCCAGCTCTCCTCTTCCGCCGTCAGGCCGTCGAGCGGACGCTGCTCCAGACAGCCCATATTGAGCTCGCGCAGGCGGGCATCCAGCGTTACCGTACAACCGCAGGCATCAGCGATAATCTCCGCGGTGCGCCGGGTACGTCCTAAATCGCTGGCAATCACGTGAGTAATGCCCAGCGATTTCACGCGCTCGCCCACCTGATGCGCCTGCTGCTCACCTTTATCCGTCAGCGGACTGTCGGACTGCCCCTGAATGCGTCGGGCCGCATTCCAAACCGTTTCACCGTGACGAACAAGATAGACCTGTAACATGCTTAATTTCCGTTATACTGCGACAAATTTGTCTTGAGGGTTCAGGTAATTATGTACCATGTTGTCGCAGCCACCATCAATCCGGCAAAAATCCGCGCAATTGCTCAGGCGTTCAACGACGTTTTCGGCGAAGGATCCTGCCATATTGAAGGGGTCGAGGTCGAGAGCGGCGTCGCCGCGCAGCCCTTAAGCGATGCCGAAACGCGAACTGGCGCACGCCAGCGCGTGGCGAACGCGCGTCATGTGCGGCCACAGGCGGATTACTGGGTGGCGATTGAAGCGGGCATCGAGGGCGACTGCGCCTTTGCCTGGATGGTGGTGGAGAATGCGCAGCAGCGCGGTGAATCCCGCTCTGCCAGCTTTACGCTGCCGCCGGTGGTGATGGCCGGTCTGGCTGCCGGGCATGAGCTCGGTGACGAAATGGCGCGCTTAACCGGCGTGGAGAATATCAAACACAAGGGCGGTGCGATTGGCGCCTTCACCCACGGCCTGCTGAGCCGCTCCAGCGTCTATCATCAGGCCCTGATTCTGGCGCTCTGTCCGTTCACTCACCCGCTGTATCAGCAGTGATCAGCTACGCCCGAGGCGCGCTTCCAGCCAGCGTTTCAGCTCGGGCGGCGCCTCTTTCAGGCTGTTGGATCCACGGGTGATGGTGGCAATCCCGACGCCCAATTCGTTTTTCAGCTCGCGCTGACTGATATCACCGTTGATCAACGCTTCGATAATGCGCAGGCGCGTGCCTAAGGCTTCGCGCTCATCCGGCGTCATCATCAGCTGCAGCAAGGGCAGCGCTACGTCATCGGAAAACGCGTTGTGCATCAGGTCGATGAAACGCAGCCAGTTGTCTTCAACCGGCTGCGGGGAAAGGGGTTGGCTCATGAAGGCTTCCGTACTCATTAACGAGTACGGAAGCATAACACAGTCAGTAACGGCGATTCCACTCGCCGTCGGCGAGAATCTTATCCGGCTTGCCCATGAAGTAGCGGTAATAGGCATCGTAGGCCAGCACGTTTTTCACGTAGCCGCGGGTTTCCGAGAAGGGAATGGTTTCGATAAACGCCACCGCATCCAGTTTGCCGCCGCTGATATTCAGCCAGCTGCGCACCCGCCCCGGGCCGGCATTATAGGCGGCAGAAGAGAAGATGCGGTTCTGACCAAACTGCTGATAGACATACTCCAGATACTGCGTACCAATCTGAATATTGGTCTGCGGATCGAGCAGCTGGCTGCTGTTAACGTAGCCCGGAATGTTGTACATCTTCACGGTATGGCTGGCGGTGCCCGGCATCACCTGCATCAGGCCACTGGCGCCAACCGGTGAGCGCGCTTTCGGGTTCCACGCGCTCTCCTGGCGGGAAATCGCCATGGCGTAGCTTGGCGTGATGCCTTTATCGCTGGTGTATTGCTGATACAGATTGCGCCACGCCAGCGGGAAACGCTCTTTCAGGCTGTCCCACATTTTCGCGGTGATGGTGGCCTGCACGCTAAGATCCCACCAGTCCTGTTCATTGGCGTAGCGCGCCAGCATCTGCTGCTGGGTATGAGTTTTACTGCTGATCAGGTTGGCCCACTCGCTGCGCGCCAGGTTATCCAGCCCCCAGTACATCAGCTCGCGCACGCGCGCCATCTCCGGCCCCTGCACCACGCTATTGTCCGCCGCCGGTGCCTGATCCACCAGCAGCGGATACTCGACGCCCAGCCGCTGTGCCGCCACCATCGGATAGAAACCGCGCTGCTGCATCAGCTTACGCAGTATCTCTTCCGCTTCCTCTTTGCGCCCCTGCGCCATCAGTAAATCGGCCTGCCAGTACTGCCACTCATCTTTCTCTTTGGCTTCCACCGGCAGCCGGGCAATCCAGGTGTTCAGGCCGCGACGGTCGTTTTCACTCAGCGCCAGCCGCACGCGCCGCTCAATCAGCGCGGTGGATTCGCTGTTCATCACCACCGCATCGCGCCAGCGCGCCTGCTCCGAGGTGAGATCGGCGCCCATCATGCGCCACACCACCGTCTCTTTCAGATCCTGCTCTTCCGCCGGACTCATCTTCTGCGCCTGAACCAGTTGCGGGATCATCATGCGCGCATTGTCCATATCCTGACGCGCCACGCGGGCAAAGGCGTAGCTGGTGGCCATGCGGGTAAAATCGGTCGGGCCGAGGGTGCTGGCAAAAGTGGTGACGGTCTGGGGATTCTGCTGCAACGCAATCAGCGCGCTGGCGGTGGTTTGATAATCCGCCGGCAGCATTTTCGCCAGATAATTAACCAGGCTGTCGTTGCCGGCTTTCATCGCCAGGCGGATGCGTTCGAGGATGGTGATCGGCGACAGCTGCCCTGAGGCCTGCCACACCGAGAACAGCTTGTCGCAGTCGTTCGGTAACGCGGTCCCGCGCAGCCAGATGGCTTTGGCCCCGTCAAACGCCGCCTGCTGCTGACCGGTCGCCCATTTGGCGTAGTACCAGTTACAGCGCGCCTGCACCGGCTTCGGCTCATCCGGGCTGAAGCTGAGCACGCCCGGCCAGTCCTGGCGGTGCGCCAGCACGTTAACAAAGCGCGTCTGCAGCGAACGCGCCGGCGGCAGCGTCGGATACTGCTGAATAAAGTTTTTCACCGCCAGCCCGGTCTCCTGATCGAGATCCTGCGCCAGCAGGCGGTACTGCAGGTACGGATAGAGCGGATAATCCTGCAG
The DNA here is from genome assembly GCF_043544755.1 of Pantoea sp. SGAir0184. NCBI lineage: Bacteria > Pseudomonadati > Pseudomonadota > Gammaproteobacteria > Enterobacterales > Erwiniaceae > Pantoea > Pantoea sp. SGAir0184. Next base: position 787,437 of record NZ_CP028050.1, on the reverse strand, counting down.
CGTTGGCATCAGCTGCTCAACCTGGTCCATCTGTTTGTTGTCCCAGGCCTGTTTGATCTGCGCATAGTGCTGTCGTTGCTGATCCAGCGAATCGGCCCACACGCTGCCGGCCGTGCTGACCAGACAGATCCCTATCATCCAGTTACGCCACTTCTCCACTCCGCTCTCCTCATTGCTGCGCTCCAGCTTATGCCGGACTCCCTTCATGCTAACCAGGCCAACCGGCTCTTGCCACGTTCTTCACAAAATTTACCCAGGCGCACCGTGATTGTTCAGCGCCTGCGCCGCAATTGTGCAAATAATCATCAGAAAAACTTATTACCCATCAAATAGCTACGCGTTTTCATTCAGTTACAACTCTGGCACGTGCTTTGCTCTGTTGAATGCCATCTTGTATACCAGCTGGAATTCACTCATGGCATCGACCTTCGGTTTTACGCTTCAGGATTGGCAACGTTGCGCACAGCAGGATGCACAGCAGATCCCTGCACTGCTGGCCGCACATCTCGACGCACTCGATAACCAGGATAATGCCTGGCTGTACCTCGCTTCGCCGGCCCAGCTGCTGGCGCAGGTTGAACCGCTGCTGGCGGCGTATCAGCGCAATCCGGCCGCGCTGCCGCTGTTTGGCGTGCCGTTTGCCGTCAAAGACAACATCGACGTGGCAGGCTGGCCGACCACCGCCGCCTGCCCGGCGCTGACGTATCAGGCCGCGGCCGATGCCTTCGTGGTGGCCAGGCTGAAAGCGGCAGGCGCTATCGTCATCGGTAAAACCAACCTCGACCAGTACGCGACCGGTCTGGTTGGCACCCGCTCGCCGTATGGCGCGGTGAGCAACACCTTTAATCCAGCCTACGTCAGCGGCGGCTCCAGCTCCGGCTCCGCGTCTGTGCTGGCGCGCGGCCTGGTCGGCTTCTCGCTCGGCACCGATACCGCCGGCTCCGGCCGCGTGCCGGCAGGTTTTAACAATATCGTCGGGCTGAAGCCGACCAAAGGCTGGTTCTCGGCCAGCGGTGTGGTACCGGCCTGCCGCCTCAATGACACCATCTCGGTGTTTGCCCTGACGGTTGCCGATGCCTTTAGCGTCGCCAGCATCGCGGGCGGCTACGACGCCGGTGACGCCTACGCGCGCCAGTCGCTACGCAGCGCACCGGCCAGTTTCCAGCCGCAACCCTCGCTGGCGATCCCTGCCGCGCCGCAGTTTTACGGTGACCAGCAGGCGGAAGCGGCGTGGCTCAGCGCGCTGGAGCAGCTTACGGCGAGCGGTGCGACGCTGCACCCTATCGACTTCGCCCCTTTCCATCAGCTGGCAGAGCAGCTCTATTACGGCCCGTGGGTGGCCGAGCGCACCGTGGCGGTCGGCGAGATGCTCGACCGCCCGGAAGAGATGGATCCGGTGGTGTACGGCATCGTCAGCAGCGGCCGCCAGTACAGCGCCGTCGAGGCGTATCAGGCCGAATATCTGCGTGCCGAACTGACGCGCCAGATCCAGCAGACGCTGGCCCGGTTCGATGCGCTGGTGGTGCCGACCTCGCCCACCATCCATACGCTGGAAGAGATGCAGCAGGAGCCGGTGCACTACAACTCGCAGTTCGGCACCTATACCAACTTCACGAACCTGGCCGATCTCAGCGCGCTGGCGCTGCCTGGCCCGTTCCGCGCCGATGGGCTGCCTGCGGGCATCACGCTGATCGCCCCGGCGTGGCACGACCGCGCGCTGGCGACGTTTGGCCTGCGCTGGCAGCAGCAGCTGGCGCTGCCGCTCGGGGCCACCGGCAAAGCACTGCCGCCGCAGCCCGCCGCGCTGCCACCGTCGCCTGACCACGTGCGCGTGGCGGTGGTCGGCGCTCATCTCACCGGCATGCCGCTGAATTTCCAGCTCACCACGCGTCAGGCGGTGTGGGTCGAAGAGACGCAAACCGCCAGCCACTATCGCCTGTTCGCCCTGCTCGATGGCCCGATCAAAAAGCCCGGCCTGCTGCGCGGCGACAGCGGCGCCGCCATCACCGTTGAACTGTGGGACATCCCGCTGGCGCGCTTTGGCGAATTCGTCGCGGAAATCCCGGCACCGCTCGGCATCGGCTCGCTGACGCTGGCGGATGGACGCATCGTGAAAGGCTTTATCTGCGAACCGGCAGCGCTGACGCAGGCGCTGGAAATCACTGAATTCGGCGGCTGGCGCAACTGGCTGACGTCACAGGGGAATCACTAATCATGTTCAGCACCGTTCTGATTGCTAACCGTGGCGAAATCGCCTGTCGTGCCATCCGCACCCTGAAGCGCCTCGGCGTAACCAGCGTGGCGGTCTATTCGGATGCCGACCGCAATGCGCGTCACGTTACCGAAGCCGATGTGGCCATCGCCCTTGGCGGTGACAAAGCCAGCGACAGCTATCTGCGCATCGACAAAATTCTGGCCGCTGCGCAGCAAAGCGGCGCGCAGGCCATCTGGCCCGGCTACGGTTTTCTGTCGGAGAGCCTGCCGTTCGCCGCCGCCTGCGAAGAGGCCGGCATCGCGTTTGTCGGCCCGACCGCACAGCAGATCGGCGAATTTGGTCTCAAGCATCGCGCCCGTGAGCTGGCGGCCAGCGCTGGCGTGCCGATGACGCCGGGCACGCCGCTGCTCAGTTCGCTGCAGGACGCACTCAGCGCGGCGGAAGACATTGGCTATCCGGTGATGCTGAAAAGCACCGCCGGTGGCGGCGGCATCGGTCTGACCCGCTGCGCCGACGCCACGGCCCTGGAGAACGCGTGGGAGAGCGTGCGTCGCCTGGGGGAACAGTTTTTCAGCGATGCCGGCGTGTTTCTTGAACGCTGCATTGATCGTGCGCGCCACGTGGAAGTGCAGATTTTTGGCGACGGCAAGGGCAAGGTGATTGCGCTGGGCGAACGCGACTGTTCGCTGCAGCGCCGCAATCAGAAGGTGGTGGAAGAGACGCCGGCTCCTAATCTGCCGCAGGCCACGCGTGAAGCGCTGCTGGCTTCAGCGGTGCGGCTGGGCGAGCTGGTTAATTACCGCAGCGCCGGCACCGTGGAGTACATCTATGACGCCGCGCAGGACGCGTTTTATTTCCTCGAAGTGAACACCCGCCTGCAGGTGGAGCATCCGGTGACCGAGTGCGTCACCGGCCTTGACCTGGTGGAGTGCATGCTGCAGGTGGCGGCGGCCGATGCCATCGACTGGGATCGTCTGCAGCAGGCACCGCACGGCGCATCAATTGAGGTGCGGCTGTACGCCGAAGATCCGCTGAAAAACTTCCAGCCGAGCCCGGGCGTGTTAACCCACGTCAGCTTCCCGCCGGGGGTGCGCGTCGACGGCTGGATCGAGACCGGCAGCGAAGTGACGGCGTTTTACGATCCGATGGTAGCCAAACTGATCGTGCATGGCGAAACGCGCGACGCCGCGCTGGCGAAGCTGCAGCAGGCGCTTGACGCTACCCAACTGCACGGCATCGCCACCAATCTCGATTATCTGCGTCAGATCGTGGCGACCGACGCCTTCCGCAGCGGTAACGTCTGGACGCGCTTCCTTGACGGCTTTACGCCGGCGGCCAGCGTCATCGAAGTGCTGCAGCCGGGCACGTTCAGCAGCATTCAGGACTTTCCCGGCCGCCTGGGCTACTGGGACATCGGCGTGCCGCCGTCCGGCCCGATGGATGACTTCGCCTTCCGCCTGGCCAACCGTATCGTTGGCAACCACGCCAGCGCCGCCGGGCTGGAGTTCACCCTGCAGGGCCCGACGCTGCGTTTCCACAGCGATGCGCTGATCGCGCTGACCGGTGCCGACTGTCCGGCCGATCTCGACGGCAGCACGGTCGACTACTGGCAGCCGGTGGCGGTGAAAGCCGGACAAACCCTGACGCTGGGCCGCGCGCAGAGCGGCTGCCGCACCTATTTAGCGGTGCGTAATGGTTTCGACGTGCCGGAATACCTCGGCAGCCGCGCCACCTTCTCGCTGGGCCAGTTTGGCGGCCACGCCGGACGTACGCTGCGCGTCGCCGACATGCTGCCGATCTCCCAGCCGGCGCTCGCCGCCTGCACCACGCCAGCCCCGGTCAGCGAACCTGAAGCGCTGGATCGCGCGCTGGTGCCGCACTACGGCAGCGAATGGCGCATTGGCGTGCTGTACGGCCCGCACGGCGCACCGGATTTCTTCACCCAGGCTGCCATCGATGAGTTCTTTGCCAGCGACTGGCAGGTGCATTACAACTCCAACCGGCTGGGCGTCCGTCTGGTCGGGCCTAAACCCAGCTGGACGCGCGCTAACGGCGGTGAAGCCGGGCTGCATCCGTCTAACGTACACGACTGCGAATACGCCATCGGCGCGGTGAACTTTACCGGTGACTTCCCGGTGATCCTGACGCACGACGGCCCAAGCCTTGGTGGCTTCGTCTGCCCGGTCACCATCGCCAAAGCCGAGCTGTGGAAAGTCGGCCAGGTCAAACCGGGCGATCGCATCCGCTTCCACCCGATCAGCGCCGACGAAGCGGTCGCGCTGGAGAAAGCCCAGGCGCACAGCGTAACCACGCTGCGCAGCCAGCACGCACCGACCTTCGCGGTGCCTTCGCTGGCGGCGAGCGACATCGGTTCTGCCACCCTGTTAGCGGCGCTGCCGGCGACCGCCACCACGCCTGCTGCGGTCTACCGCCAGGCGGGCGACAAATATGTGCTGATTGAGTACGGCGATAACGTGCTGGATCTGGCGCTGCGCCTGCGCGTACACCTGCTGATGCAGGCGCTGCGCCAGCGTGCAGAGCCCGGCATTGAAGAGCTGTCGCCCGGCGTGCGCTCGCTGCAGGTGCGCTATGACAGCCTGGTGATCGGTCAGCAGCAGCTGATGACGCTGCTGCTGGAGCTGGAAGCCGGGCTGGGTGACGTCAGCGCGCTGAAAGTGCCGTCGCGCATCGTCTGGCTGCCGATGGCGTTTGAAGACAGCGCCACGCTCGGCGCGGTGGAGCGTTACAAAGAGACGGTTCGCGCCAGCGCGCCGTGGCTGCCGAATAACGTTGACTTCATTCAGCGCATCAATGGACTGGCGAGCCGCGAAGCGGTACGCGACACCCTGTTTGCCGCCAGCTATCTGATTCTCGGTCTCGGCGATGTCTATCTCGGCGCGCCGTGCGCGGTGCCGATCGATCCGCGCCATCGCCTGCTGAGTTCCAAATACAGCCCGGCGCGCACCTTTACCGCCGAAGGCACGGTGGGCATTGGCGGCATGTACATGTGCATCTACGGCATGGATTCACCGGGCGGCTATCAGCTGGTGGGGCGCACGCTGCCCATCTGGAATAAGTTCCTGCAAAACGATCAGTTTGCCGCCGGCGAACCCTGGCTGCTGCGCTTCTTTGACCAGGTGCGTTTCTATCCGGTGAGCGAAGCGGAACTGACGCAGCTGCGCGACGATTTCCGCGCCGGTCGTGCCCGCATCCGCATCGAGCAGAGCGAGTTTGATTTCGCGGCGCATCAGCAGTTCCTCGCCGACAACGCGCCGGAAATCAGTGCTTTCCGTGAACGTCAGGCCGCAGCGTTTGAGCAGGAGGTCACGCTATGGGCGCAGGAAGAGCAGGAAGCGCCGCTCACCAGTGAAGAGACGCTGGTGGTCGCCGACGCAGAGGACGATGCGCTGGCGGTGTGCGCTGACATGAACGGCAACATCTGGAAAGTGCTGGTTGCGCCGGGCGATACGGTGCAGGCCGGCCAGACGCTGATCATCGTGGAAGCGATGAAGATGGAGCTGGCGATTGTCGCGCCGCAGGCCGGCACGGTGAAACGCATTGCCTGCCAGGCGGGCCGTCCGGTAAGTCCGGGCGACACCCTGCTGTGGCTGGCTTAAGGAGCAGGTATGAACAGTAGCGCGCCCCGCAGCAAAGGCCGTCCCGAAGCGCTGGCCGAAAAGGTTTATCAGGCGCTAAAGCAGGACATCTTTGAGTTCCGTCTGATGCCGGGTGACCGCTTCAGCGAAAACGAAATCGCCGATCGGCTGGCGGTGAGCCGCACGCCGGTGCGTCAGGCGCTGTTCTGGCTGGAGCGCGAAGGCTACGTCGAGGTGTGGTTTCGCAGCGGCTGGCAGGTGCGGCCGTTCGATTTCGCCTACTTCGAGGAGCTGTACGACTTCCGCACCGTGCTGGAACGCGAAGCGGTGCGCCGCCTGTGCGCGCTGCCGCCGCTGGCCTGCGCGGAAACCCTGACCGCGCTGAAAACCTTCTGGATCGACGATGCCCGGCTGGCAGATGGCAAAGCGGTATCAGCGCACGACGAAGCGTTTCACATGGCGCTGGTGGCCGCGGCGGGCAATCAGGAGATGGCGCGCATCCACGCCGAGCTGACAGAAAAAATCCGCATCATTCGCCGTCTCGACTTCACGCGGGATGACCGGGTCGATGCCACGTACCGCGAGCACGCTCAGATCTTACGGGCGATTTTTCAGCAACACACCGAGGAGGCACAGCGCATTTTAACCGACCACATTGCCGTCAGTAAGGCCGAGGTCAGGAAGATTACGTTGCATATGTTACAGCAGGCTCGGCTTCAACCCATTGAATAACAACAGATAACACAGTTAGGGGTTTAAATGATGAAACGACGTTCGTTGCTTAAAGCTTTCGCGCTCTCCGCTACCGTTGCCAGCATGGGCTTCGCCTTTACCGCACAGGCGGCAGACACCATTAAAGTCGGCATTATGCATTCGCTGTCCGGCACCATGGCGATTTCCGAAACGCCGCTGAAAGATGTGGCGCTGATGACCATTGATGAGATCAACGCCAAAGGTGGTGTGCTGGGCAAGAAGCTGGAACCGGTGGTGGTCGATCCGGCCTCTAACTGGCCGCTGTTCGCCGAAAAAGCGCGCCAGCTGCTGACTCAGGACAAAGTGGCGGTGGTGTTTGGCTGCTGGACGTCGGTCTCGCGCAAATCGGTGCTGCCGGTGTTTGAAGAGCTGAACGGCCTGCTGTTCTATCCGGTGCAGTACGAAGGCGAAGAGATGTCGCCGAACGTGTTCTACACCGGCGCCGCGCCGAACCAGCAGGCGATCCCGGCGGTGCAGTATCTGATGAGCGAAGATGGCGGCAGCGCCAAACGCTTCTTCCTGCTCGGCACCGACTACGTCTATCCGCGCACCACCAACAAGATTCTGCGCGCCTTCCTGCATAGCAAAGGCGTGCAGGATAAGGATATCGAAGAGGTGTACACGCCGTTTGGTTACAGCGATTACCAGACCATCGTGTCGAATATCAAAAAATTCTCCGCCGGTGGCAAAACCGCGGTGATCTCCACCATCAACGGTGATTCCAACGTCCCGTTCTACAAAGAGCTGGCGAACCAGGGCATTAAAGCAACCGACATTCCGGTAATCGCCTTCTCGGTGGGGGAAGAAGAGCTGCGCGGCATCGACACCAAACCGCTGGTCGGTCAGCTGGCGGCGTGGAACTACTTTGAGTCAGTGGATAACCCGACTAATGCGAAGTTCGTGGCCGACTACCGCGCTTACGCCAAAGCGCACAACCTGCCGAACGCCAGTACGGTGGTCACCAACGATCCGATGGAAGCCACCTACGTTGGCCTGCACATGTGGGCACAGGCGGTAGAGAAAGCCGGCACCACCGATGTGGATAAAGTGCGCGCCGCGATGGCCGGACAGACGTTCAAAGCACCGGACGGCTTCACGCTGACCATGGACAAAACCAACCACCATCTGCACAAGCCGGTGATGATTGGTGAAGTGGAGGAGAACGGCCAGTTCAACGTGGTGTGGCAGACCGAACAGCCGGTACGCGCCCAGCCGTGGAGTCCGTACATCGCCGGGAATGATAAGAAGCCGGACTATCCGGTGAAGTCGGCGCAGTAAGGGGAGGCTGATGGCCCTCGCCCTCTGGCCCGCTGGCCCTCACCCTCTCCCGCTGGCGGGAGAGGGAACCGATCGAGCCAGCACGCCGCTACCGAACTCACCTGTAGCAGCGTCTCCCTCTCCCTCCGGGAGAGGGCCGGGGTGAGGGCCAGACAACGCCCTAACCCTGATGAGGGCCACACCGCACCCAACGTAACCATAACAGGATGATCACCATGACACTCCGCCGTATTCTCAGCTGCCTGCTGTTACTGCTGCCGTGGCTGGCGCAGGCCGGTGATGGCGCTGATTTCGCCGCTGCCAGCCGCACGCAGCAGGCGACATTGCTGCAGCAGTGGGCTGCGGCGCCGCAGGCCAGCCGCTTGCCGCTGCTGCAGGCGCTGCGCAATGAAAGCGTGGTTATCGACCAGAACAAACAGCCGTTCAGCAAACAGGCTGACCAGCTTCTGCCGCTCGACAGCGCCCGGCAGCCGGACGGCGAAACCAAAAAACTCTTCATGAACAACCGGCTGCGCGTGCTGATTGCCAGCGCCCTCGCCGCCCACCAGCTGGTGAGTGACGATGCGGCGACTCGCCTGCGCGCGGCGCAACAGTTACAAAACGATGCCGCACCTGACCAGCTGCCGCTGATTGAACAGCGCCTCGCCGCCGAACAGGACAGCAAGGTGCACGCGGTGCTGGCGATGGCCGCCGCGAATCTGCAGCTCGCCAGCCCGGACGCCGCGCTGCGCCTGAAAGCGGTCACGCTGCTCGGAGAATCGGGCGATCCGGCGATGCAGGCCAGCCTGACGCGCTTAACCCAGGCCAGCAACGAACCCGATGCGCAGGTGCGCGCCGCTGCGGCCGCCAGCCTGCAGCACATCAGGCAGCGCCTGATGTGGGGCGATTGGCTCGGGCAGGCGTTTACCGGTCTGTCGCTCGGCTCCATTCTGCTGCTGGCCGCGCTCGGCCTGGCGATCACCTACGGCCTGCTGGGCGTAATCAACATGGCGCACGGCGAGATGCTGATGCTCGGGGCCTACGCCACCTGGCTGGTGCAGAATCTGTTCCAGCAGTTTGCCCCGCAGTGGCTGGCGTGGTACCCGCTGCTGGCGCTGCCGGTGGCCTTCGCCGTCACCGCCGCGATGGGCATGCTGCTGGAACGCACCATCATCCGCCACTTATACGGTCGTCCGCTGGAGACGCTGCTCGCCACCTGGGGCATCAGCCTGATGCTGATTCAGCTGGTGCGCATGCTGTTTGGCGCGCAGAACCTCGAAGTGGCCAACCCGGGCTGGCTGTCCGGCGGCTGGCAGCTGCTGCCGAATCTGGTGCTGCCGTATAACCGCATCGCGGTAATCCTGTTTGTCATCGCGGTGCTGGCGCTCACCTGGCTGCTGCTGAATAAAACCCGGCTGGGGCTGAATGTGCGGGCGGTCACGCAGAACCGCGCCATGGCGGACTGCTGCGGCGTGCCGACCGGGCGCATCGATATGCTGGCGTTTGGCCTCGGTTCCGGCATTGCCGGACTCGGCGGCGTCGCGCTGTCGCAGTTGGGCAACGTCGGGCCGGAACTGGGTCAGGGCTACATCATCGATTCATTCCTCGTGGTGGTGCTCGGCGGCGTCGGTCAGCTGGCCGGCACCGTGGTGGCGGCTTTTGGTCTCGGCATCCTCAACAAAGTGCTGGAGCCGCAGATTGGCGCGGTGCTCGGCAAAATCCTGATCCTCGTGCTGATTGTGCTGTTCATCCAGAAACGTCCACAAGGTCTGTTTGCCGTTAAAGGGAGGGTGATTGACTGATGAGCCAGCCACTGACCTTACGCGCGGTGCGCAAAGCGCCGCGCCTCAGCCTGATTCTCGGCGTCATCGTGACCGCGCTGCTGCTGGTGCTGCCGTTCTGCGCCCTGCTGCCCGCCAGCCATCCGCTGGCGATCTCCACCTATACGCTGACGCTGGTGGGCAAAATCCTCTGCTATGCGATTGTCGCGGTAGCGCTGGATCTGGTGTGGGGCTACGCCGGGCTGCTGTCGCTCGGCCACGGACTGTTTTTTGCCCTCGGCGGCTATGCCATGGGCATGTACCTGATGCGCCAGGCTGCAGGCAGCGGTTTGCCGGCGTTTATGTCGTTTCTGTCGTGGAATGAGCTGCCGTGGTTCTGGGCCGGCAGCCAGCACTTTCTCTGGGCTCTGTGCCTGATTGTACTGGTGCCGGGCCTGCTGGCGCTGCTGTTTGGGTTCTTCGCCTTTCGCTCCAGAATCAAAGGCGTCTACTTTTCCATCATGACGCAGGCGCTGACTTACGCCGGCATGCTGCTGTTTTTCCGCAACGAAACCGGCTTTGGTGGCAACAACGGCTTTACCGGTTTTACTACCCTGCTCGGTTTCAGCGTCACCGCCACCGGCACGCGTATCGCACTGTTTATCGCGACCGTGCTATTGCTGCTGTTCAGCCTGGCGCTGGGCTTTGCCCTGGCGCGCAGTAAGTTTGGTCGCGTGCTGACGGCGGTGCGCGATGCGGAAAACCGCCTGATGTTTATTGGTTACGATCCGAAGGGCTTCAAGCTATTCGTCTGGACGCTCTCCGCCGTGCTGTGCGGGCTGGCCGGTGCGCTGTACGTGCCGCAGGTCGGCATCATCAACCCGAGTGAAATGTCGCCGACCAACTCGATTGAAGCGGCGATTTGGGTGGCGCTCGGCGGACGCGGCACGCTGATTGGCCCGCTGCTGGGTGCGGCCATCGTCAACGGTGCCAAAAGCTGGTTCACCGTCGCCTTCCCGGAATACTGGCTGTTTTTCCTGGGCCTGATGTTCATCCTGGTCACGCTGTTCCTGCCGCGTGGCGTAATTGGCCTGCTGCGCCGGAGGCGTCATGACTGAGCAACTGTTTACCCAACCGCACCCGGCGGATCGCCATCGTCAGCAAACCGATCCGGTGCTGCTGCTGGAGAACATCAACGTCTCGTTTGACGGCTTCCGCGCGCTGACCGATCTGTCATTGCAGATCGGCGTCGGCGAGCTGCGCTGCGTGATCGGCCCGAACGGCGCGGGAAAAACCACGCTGATGGACGTGATCACCGGTAAAACCCGGCCGGACAGCGGCCAGGTGATCTACGACCAGGATACCGATCTGCGCCAGCTGTCGCCGGTCGAAATCGCCCGCGCCGGCATTGGCCGCAAGTTTCAGAAACCCACGGTGTTTGAAGCGCTGACGGTGTTTGAAAACCTCGAAATCGCGCTGAAAAACGATAAATCGGTGTGGGCCAGCCTGCGCGCCCGGCTTAGCGGCGAGCAGCGCGATCGCATCGACGAGGTGCTGAAACTGCTGCGGCTCGGCGGCGAACGCCAGCGTCAGGCGGGTCTGCTGTCGCACGGGCAGAAGCAGTTTCTCGAAATCGGCATGCTGCTGGTGCAGGAGCCACACCTGCTGCTGCTGGACGAACCGGCAGCCGGCATGACCGATGCCGAAACCGACTACACCGCCGAACTGTTCCGCAGCCTGGCGGGCAAGCACTCGCTGATGGTGGTGGAACATGACATGGGCTTTGTGGAAACCATTGCCGACCACGTGACGGTGCTGCATCAGGGCCAGGTGCTGGCTGAGGGATCGCTGCGCGAGGTACAGGCGGACGATCGGGTTATCGACGTATATCTGGGGCGCTAAGATGTTACAGGTAGCAGAACTGCATCAATATTACGGCGGCAGCCATATCCTGCGCGGTCTGTCGTTTGAGGCTCGCCCGGGCGAGATCACCTGCCTGCTGGGGCGCAACGGCGTGGGCAAAACCACGCTGCTGAAGTGTCTGATGGGGCTGATTCCGGTCAAATCTGGCGAGATTCGCTGGCAGAACCAGCTGATTAACACGCGCAAGCCCCACCAGCGCGTGCAGGCCGGTATCGCTTATGTGCCACAGGGGCGCGAAATTTTTCCGCGTCTGACGGTGGAAGAGAACCTGCTGATGGGGCTGGCGCGCTTCTCCGGCGCCCAGGCCAGCCGCGTCCCGGAGGAGATCTACCAGCTGTTTCCGGTGCTGCGCGAGATGAAAACGCGGCGCGGTGGCGATCTGTCAGGCGGCCAGCAGCAGCAACTGGCGATCGGCCGGGCGCTGGCCTGCCAGCCGCAGCTGTTGATCCTCGATGAGCCGACCGAAGGGATCCAGCCGTCGGTGATCAAAGAGATCGGTGCGGTGATCCGTCAGCTGGCGCAGCGCGGTGACATGGCGATCCTGCTGGTCGAGCAGTTTTACGATTTCGCCGCCGAACTGGCCGACAGCTATCTGGTGATGTCGCGCGGCGAAATTGTGCAGCGCGGCGCAGGGGCGAATATGGAGAGCGAGGGCGTGCGCGGGCTGGTGGCGATTTAGCCGCGCGGCGGGCGGGCAGGCAGAAGACAGGTTGTTAATCTGCAAGAAAAAACTTATGTTTACCCTCCACCCGGCCATTCCGGCCGCAGCGAAGGTTGAGCGAACTGTTACTGATGGAAACCCGCCGCGACGAACGAATCAATAAGCTGGCGCAGGCGCTGAAACACAGCGACACCCTGCACTTAAAACAGGCCGCGCAACTGCTGGGCGTGTCAGAAATGACCATCCGCCGCGATTTAACCGGCGCGACGCAGGGCGTGGTGCTGCTGGGTGGCTATGTGATGCGCGACCCGCGGCAGAACGTGGCGCACTATTTTGTCAGCGACCAGCAAAACCTCAACGTCAGCAAGAAACGTCTGCTGGCACAGCGGGCTGCCGCGCTGGTACAGGCCAACGACACGGTGTTTTTCGACTGCGGCACCACGTTGCCGCTGGTGATAGAAGCGATCGATAACGATCTGCCCTTCACCGCCATCTGCAGCGCGATCAATACCTTTCTGGCGTTAAAAGAGAAGCCGCACTGTCGGGTGATTCTGTGCGGCGGCGAATTCCACGCCGATAACGCCGTGTTTACCCCGCTCGAGCAGGTCACGGTGCTGGATGCGCTCTGCCCCAATAAAGCCTTTATCTCTGCCGCCGGTATGGACGCCGCGCAGGGTGCCACCTGTTATAACCTCAATGAACTGCCCATCAAGCATCTGGCGCTGCAGCGGGCGCAGACCAAAATCGTGGTCGGCGACAGCAGCAAGTACGGCAAGGTACTGCCGGCGCGCATTGGCGACTTCTCGCTGTTTGATATGCTGGTCAGCGACAGCCCGCCTCCGCCCGCGCTGCTCGCCGTGCTGCAGGCGGCCAGGCTCACCCTGCACTGCGGCTAGCATTATTCCGCCGCTGCGGAAGATTGCGCGCAATGCGGCTGTGATTGCCGGGTGAAAACGGCTAAACTTCAGCATCTGACGTTCCACCCATTACAGACCAAGAGGCTCATCACAACGTGGCTCAATTCGTCTATAGCATGCATCGCGTCGGCAAAGTGGTTCCGCCGAAGCGTCACATTCTGAAGAATATCTCCCTTAGCTTTTTCCCTGGCGCCAAAATTGGCGTACTCGGCCTGAACGGCGCGGGTAAATCGACCCTGCTGCGCATCATGGCCGGCATCGATAAAGATATCGAAGGGGAAGCGCGCCCGCAGCCGGGCATCAAAGTCGGCTATCTGCCGCAGGAACCTCAGCTGAACCCGGAACACACCGTGCGTGAGTCGGTGGAAGAAGCGGTCGCGGAAGTGGTTGGCGCGCTGAAGCGTCTCGACGAAGTGTACGCGCTGTACGCCGATCCGGATGCCGACTTCGACAAGCTGGCCGCTGAGCAGGGTCGTCTTGAAGAAGTGATCCAGGCACACGACGGGCACAACCTGGAAACCCAGCTGAACCGCGCCGCCGATGCCATGCGTCTGCCGGAGTGGGATGCCAAAATCGCCAACCTGTCCGGTGGTGAACGCCGCCGCGTCGCGCTGTGCCGTCTGCTGCTGGAAAAGCCAGACATGCTGCTGCTCGACGAACCGACCAACCACCTGGATGCCGAATCCGTCGCGTGGCTGGAGCGTTTCCTGCACGACTTCGAAGGCACCGTGGTAGCCATCACCCACGACCGTTACTTCCTCGATAACGTTGCCGGCTGGATTCTGGAGCTGGACCGTGGCGAAGGCATTCCATGGGAAGGCAACTACTCCTCCTGGCTGGAGCAGAAAGATCAGCGTCTGGCGCAGGAGGCTTCTCAGGAAGCGGCGCGTCGCAAATCGATCGAGAAAGAGCTGGAGTGGGTGCGTCAGGGCGCGAAAGGCCGTCAGTCCAAGGGCAAAGCCCGTCTGGCGCGCTTTGAAGAGCTCAACAACACCGATTATCAGAAACGTAACGAGACCAACGAACTGTTCATTCCACCTGGCGCGCGCCTCGGCGACAAAGTGCTGGAAGTGAAGAACCTGAGCAAAGCGTATGGCGATCGCGTGCTGATTGACGATCTGTCGTTCTCGCTGCCGAAAGGCGCCATCGTCGGCATCATCGGTCCTAACGGCGCCGGTAAATCGACGCTGTTCCGCATGATGTCAGGTCAGGAGCAGCCGGATTCCGGCAGCATCGAGCTGGGCGAAACCGTGAAGCTGGCGTCGGTCGATCAGTTCCGCGATGCGATGGATAATTCCAAAACCGTGTGGGAAGAAGTTTCTGGCGGTCAGGACATCATGCGCATCGGCAACACCGAAATGCCGAGCCGCGCTTACGTCGGTCGCTTTAACTTCAAGGGTACCGATCAGGGCAAACGCGTCGGCGAACTGTCTGGCGGTGAGCGTGGTCGTCTGCACCTGGCGAAACTGCTGCAGGTGGGCGGCAACCTGCTGCTGCTCGACGAACCAACCAACGACCTGGACATCGAAACCCTGCGCGCACTGGAAAACGCCCTGCTGGAGTTCCCGGGCTGCGCGATGGTGATCTCGCACGACCGCTGGTTCCTCGACCGTATCGCCACCCACATCATCGACTATCAGGATGAAGGTAAGGTGGAGTTCTTCGAAGGTAACTTTACCGAGTACGAAGAGTACAAGAAACGCACCCTCGGCGCCGAAGCGCTGGAGCCGAAGCGTATCAAGTACAAGCGCATGGCGAAGTAATCGCTGTGATAACAAAAAGGCGCCGCGGCGCCTTTTTTGTTGTGCTGCGCTAGCTGCCCAGCATCTGCTTCACCAGCTCGACGCAGCGCAGGAAGCGTGTGTCGTAGTCATCCTCTTTGACGTGCACATATTCAATGTGATTTTCACGCAGCATGGTGACCAGCATCGACTGGAACTCGCGGCGATCCATCGAACTGCCGAGGCTGCGCAGGCCGTCGGCCACCCACGGCACGTTATTTTCCAGCAGAATCACCAGGTCAAAGCGGTACTCATCGATCAGCGCCTGCACGAACGGGTGCTCGCGCCCTTCATACTTAAGGCAGAACGCCTGAGTAGTGATGAAGTCCGTGTCAATAAACGCCACTTTGTTGGCGTATTTGACGGCAAAATCGATGTACTGCGCCTGGCCGAGCGCGATTTTATCGTAGTCGGAGTATTGCAGCGCCATCTCGTCGCCGCCGAGGTGCGAAAAGACATAGTCGCGGCCATACTCCCACGCGCTGGTGGTGTTAAAGATGTTGGCCAGCTTGTTGACCAGCGTCGATTTGCCGCTCGATTCACCGCCGAGCACCGCCACGGTGCGCACGAAGAACGGCTTCACTTCAGTCGGGATGTACTCCCAGTAGCGGAACGGATCCTGACGAATCTGGCTGCCGCTGATGTTCATAAACGATCGATGCGGATCGATCACCACTGCCGGAATGCCCAGATGCTGCTGATACATCGGCGCATCCGGTTCTTCGCTGGTATAAACGCAGTCGGGCTCAATCCCCTGCTCCGCGAGGAAGGTTTTCACGCCAGCGCTCCACACATCCCAGCCGTGCGGATAGGGCTCGATGCCCTCTTCGTTGAACGAATGGATACGGATGTTTTTCTGGTACTTGAAGGTCTGCAGCAGCCAGCGCAGACGATCGCTGATGGTGGGCTGCTGCGACATGGCGCTGTTCTCAAACAGCTGGCGATCGCGCGGATCGTCATGGCCCATGATGATGTGCAGCTCATCGACCTGGCTACAGGCGCGCTGGATCAGGTAGATGTGACCGGTGTGCAGCGGATAGAACTTCCCGAACACCACGCCCACGGTTTTGTCGCGGCGCGGGAATTCCAGTCCGAGAAAACGGTGCAGCGCTTCCAGCTTCTGCGCGCTCGGGCTTTTGATTTTGGCATTCAGCAACTGGCTCAGATAGCCTTTGGTCATCCCGCTGGCATCAGCCACCTGCTGTAATGTGTGTCCCTGCTGGCGAATCGCGGTTTTCAGATAGTCAAACGATGACATGTAGTGCCTCCTGCATGGAATTAGAGGGATGGTGCGCGCGGGCCCTCACCCCGGCCCTCTCCCGCCCGCGGGAGAGGGGGAAAATCCTGAACAGAGCGGTTAACAACAGATCGGTACCGTACTTCCCGCCCCTGCGAACGGTTCCCTCTCCCGCCCAGCGGGAGAGGGTTAGGGTGAGGGCAAAGATAAAGGCAAAGGTTGAGCACAGGCCACACCACAAGCCACCCCTCCCTCAACAACCCGCCTTACAGCTCGTCCAGAATCGCCAGCGCGTCCGCCAGCTTCTTCGCGCTATACACCTTCATACCGTCAATGGCCTTCTTCGGCGCATTCCCTGCCGGCACAATGGCGCGCTTAAAGCCGTGCTTGGCCGCTTCGGAAATGCGCTCCTGGCCGCTCGGCACCGGACGAATCTCCCCGGCCAGCCCGACTTCGCCAAAAATCACCAGATCCTGCGGCAGCGGGCGATCGCGCAGGCTCGACACCATCGCCAGCAGCAGCGCCAGGTCTGCACTGGTCTCGGTGACTTTGACGCCGCCGACCACGTTCACAAATACATCCTGATCGGCCATCTGCAGGCCGCCGTGGCGGTGCAGCACCGCCAGCAGAATCGCCAGACGGTTCTGCTCCAGCCCAACCGCCACGCGGCGCGGATTGCCCATCATCGAATGGTCCACCAGCGCCTGAATCTCAACCAGCAGCGGGCGCGTGCCCTCCCAGACCACCATCACCGAACTGCCGGAGGTGATCTCATCGCCGCGTGACAAAAAGATAGCAGACGGGTTACTGACTTCGCGCATGCCCTGCTCGGTCATGGCAAAGACGCCCAGCTCATTCACCGCGCCAAAGCGGTTTTTGTGGCTGCGCAGCGTGCGGAAGCGCGAATCGGCATCGCCGTCCAGCAGTACCGAACAGTCGATACAGTGCTCCAGCACCTTCGGTCCGGCCAGCGAGCCATCTTTGGTGACGTGGCCGACCATGATGATCGCCACGCCGCGCGTCTTGGCGAAGCGCGTCAGGTAAGCGGCAGTTTCCCGCACCTGCGCCACGCTGCCCGGCGATGACTGGATCTCCGCCATGTGCATCACCTGGATCGAGTCGATCACCATCAGCTTCGGCTGCTCCTGCTCGGCGATCAGGCAGATCTGCTCAATGCTGGTTTCCGACAGCATATTGAGGTTTTCCGTCGGTAATCCCAGACGATGGGCGCGCATCGCTACCTGTTGCAGCGACTCTTCGCCGGTGACGTACAGGGTTTTCATCCCTTCCGCCAGCTTACACATCACCTGCAACAGCAGTGTTGATTTACCGGCACCAGGGTTACCGCCAATCAGTATCGCGCTGCCTGGCACCACGCCACCGCCCAGCACGCGGTCAAACTCTTTAAAACTGGTCGAGAAACGCGGCAGCGCTTCCAGACTGATCTCCGACAGCTTCTGCACCCGGCTGGTGCCGGCGCTGCCGGCATAGCCGCTCAGGCGCTCATTGCGCGCGGCCGCAGGCGAGGCGGCAATGCGCACCTCGGTAATGGTATTCCAGGCGTGACAGGCGCTGCATTGCCCCTGCCAGCGCGGATAGTCAGCGCCGCATTCGTTACAGACGAAGGCGCGTTTTGCCGCTTTGGCCAAATCAAATCCTCAGTTAACGCTCTTCGTGAATCAGGCTGCCGGTGAGAATGCAGAACACTCCCATCAGGTCAGCGTGGCGGATAATCACTTCCGTCTGCTCATTCACTTTGGGTTTAGCATGATAGGCGATACCCAGCGCCGCGGTTTTAATCATCGGCAGATCGTTAGCACCATCGCCAATCGCCACGGTTTGTTCCGGTGCGATGTCAAAGCGCTGGGCCAGACTGTTCAGGGTATCGGCTTTAAATTGCGCGTCGACGATTTGCCCCAGCACTTCACCGGTCAGCTTACCGTCACGCATTTCCAGTTCGTTGGCTACCGCAGCGGCCAGATGCAGCGTCTGCCGCAGGTGATCGGCATAGAAGGTGAACCCGCCCGAGGCAATCGCCACCTGCCAGCCCAGCGCCTGCAACTTGTGCACCAGCGTGGTCAGGCCCGGCATCAGCGGCAGCGTGTCGCGCACCTGCTTCATGATGTTGGCGTCAGCGCCGGCCAGCTTCGCCACGCGCTCGCGCAGGCTGGCTTTAAAATCCAGCTCGCCGCGCATCGCGCGCTCCGTCACTTCCGCCACCTGCTCGCCACAGCCCGCCAGTTTGGCGATCTCATCGATGCACTCGATCTGGATGGCGGTGGAATCCATGTCCATTACCAGCAGCCCTGGCGTTTTCAGATGGGGGATTTTGCCAAGCGGCGCCACATCAAAGCCAGCCTCATGTGCCAGCTTGCTGGCACGCGGCGTCAGCGAGCCCGCCAGCCGGATTACCTGATACTCATCGACATTCCACGCGCTGACGATCACCATCGCCGCGCCCAGCTGATGCTGATAATCAGTCAGTTTTTGTTTATCGAGCCCGCGCCCATACAGTAACCAGCCAGTCCGACCGGCACGGTAATCCAGCGGCATCACTTCATCACCGCTCAGGGAAAGGGGTAAACCCGGCCAAAGAGAGACATCGGCGGGCAGATCGCACCAGGTAAGACGATTTGGCATTACAGCTCCTGTAGGGACAACAAAACCACGCAAGAGGCTACCTTGTCTGCGCGGGTTCTGGCAACATAATTGCCAGCCTTTCTGCTGTTACGTCACACGGGTTTCTGATGGTCAAAACCGCACTGAAATTTCGCCTGCATCGCACGGTGATCGTTCTTATCTCGCTGGCGCTGTTAGTGGTGCTGATGCAGGGCGCGTCATGGTTTAGTCTTGGCCATCAGATGGCCCGTTCCGAGCAGGTCGAGGAGCTGGCGCACACGCTGACGCGCCAGGTGGCGTTCAGCCTGAAACCGCTCATGGATAACAGCGACGATAACCGCACGCAGATTGAAGCCATCCTGAATCAGATGACGGATAACAGCCGCGTGCTGGACGCTTCGGTCTATGCCGACGACGGTAGCCTGGTGGCCCACAGCGGTGAGAGTATTAATGTGCGCGACCGCCTGGCGCTCGACGGTAAACGTGCTGGTAGTTATTTCAATCATCAGATTGTCCAGCCGCTGGAAGGGAAAGAGGGTCCGCAGGGTTTTCTGCGTATCACGCTGGATACCCATGTGCTGGTGACGGAATCGCGTCAGGTGGATAACACCACCAATATTCTGCGCCTGATGATGCTGCTGGCGCTGGCGATCGGCATTATCCTGACCCGCACCCTGCTGCGCGACCGCCGCACCCGCTGGCAGCAATCCCCGTTCCTGCTGACGGCCAGCAGAACGGTGAAAGAGGATAAAGAGGAAGAGACGGCGGCGGAGAGTGTGGAGACAGAGAGGAAAGAGGGTTGAGGCAGATAGCTCTCTATAGAAGCACGTCGCAGATTAATATTGCCGGGAGGTGGCTGGCTGGGATGGGATACAGAGTGACGGTGAAGGTTGGACAGGACAGCCTGATCCTGACGACTGGCAGCTAAAGAGAAAAAGCCGGAAGGATCGTTAAGATTGCGTCCGGCTACTATTATGGGACCTTAATTTTAATCGCTATTGCACTATCTACGACATCATCAAGCAGCATTTCTTCTTTCTGGGAGAAATTAGCATATTGAGACATAGCTCTGCATGTTGATAGTGTTTCAACTATTTCAAGAGAAAAATCATCACCATACTTAATTATTTCATTATAACGAATAGTGAAAAAAATCGCTGACTCAATTTTACCATTCGCATTAAGCTCAACTATTATTTTTTCGAGCGATCTCATTAATTCATTTAAAGCATTCACCAGGGAACCCTCATAGTTTTAACAACCCATGTTCTGGGGAGATTTGAAACCACAGCTTGATATCCTAAGCCAGGATATCCAGCGCCCTGAGCAGCTGCAGAACCTTCACTTCGGGGCCTTAAGTTCTAATAGATTAATTATGATTACTCTCCAGTCATGACGGATTGTTAGTTTTTGGCATAATAGGGAAATTTATTATCACAATAACAACTGTGACGACTATTTTGCAATCATCTTATGACATCAGCGCTAAAATATCACGCTGAGTATAATAATCTTTAAATTTCCATTAATAGATCGAATTGTTAAAACTATTTTCTTTTCGTAGCGTTTATTTGATAAAATCCGCGAATCGATCCAGCTTTAATAATCAGGCATACAGGTTTTAATGTTTAAACCACCGGTTAGATCTAACTGATCATCTACTACTCTTAAAATTTATGGAGAGTTGTAGCACTATCCTTACCCGAAAAGATATAGCAATGTATCGACATAAGGATAGTTTGAATTAAATTTTATGCTAACACTCTGATAATTATGGACCTTCCCAATATTTATTGTTTTCAGTAGCTCTCTCCAAATCGTCCATATCATCCTCTCCAGGCTCACGGTCAAATTTACCTCCAATCATTCCTCTCATCTTCGATAACAATGTAGTAATATCATTGTCATCAATGAAATTGGTAGTTTCTCGCTCATACGCTCTTCGCTTCTCCTCATTGATTTTTGATTCGTTATAATAATAATGAGCTATATTGTTTAATGACACCAATATATAATCAACCTCCTTATATAAATCAATTGCCTCAGCCTCTGTTAAATAGATTTTCTTTTTAATGTGCGACACTATCATTTCCTTTAATCATTATGTAATCATTAATTTAAATATCACAATTAACAGTTAATTCATCATTATGACACCGTTGATTTAGAATTCATCCCGACTCGAGGTTGGGCATTTATTTCAATAAAATACCGTTTGGATAATTCACCTGAACACTAAAGCCCCCTGTAAAAATCATTTATCAATGATTGAAAAAAACGCACTAAAACATAGCTAACAAAAATAGCAATCAATTAATAAAGAATATAATCATTACCACTTAATTAAATAAAGATCACCATAAAACATTAAGACCACAAATCAGCCTCGTCAACAAAATGGCATTATGTTACATTTTTCCCATATTTATAACACCACCCCATTCACAAGAGTTTTATTAGATTGATTAATAGTATCTTGCGTTATTATTTATACTCACCACTAATCATCCAGAAAGTTTTGGATAAACAAGTCAATAATAAACTTTCAAATACATCTACCATCATAATTTTACCAATCCATTACTGCCACCAATAAAAACATTGAACGATTCGTTTTTCGCGCAATAATGCAGAAACTTTTCACATTCTTTATATTTTTCATTAAGAGCAATACATCCAAACCCAACATCATCGTGGGGATAAATGGCCACATTTAAATTCAGATTAATATAAAAACAAACCTGACCAACAACTCCAGCATGGCACATCATCAATCTTGATAATCCCCTGAAGTCATTACTGTTATTACTTAGACTGAGTGAAAAAGCCGGCAAACAAGAATCACCATAAAGATAACTTTCAAAATCGTCAGTCATTGGTGAAAGTAATTTTTTATCTTTCATCTCCTCATATAAAGCCTGATAATTATCAATCGTTACTCTATCACCCTCTCTTTCATCATTAAATGAAAGAGCTGTAATAACAATTACACCTTCATCCTCTTTACCAAAAAAACCCTCGAATAAAGAAATAGCCTCGTCAATTAGAGGGTATGAAAAGGAATCTTTTTTTTCAAAAAAACCGACCCAACTTTTGGACAATCTAAATCCAGAGAAATTAATTTCATTTAGTGAGAGGCTACTTATCGATTTTAATGATCTTTCCATCACTCATACCTATAGTTATTTTATGCCTTGGCTTTGGTTCCGCTTTACCTATACCAACTTTCCATTCGCCTTGTTTATCACTATGCGATGTATTACTTTTACTCCATATTTCATTTGTATGATTATTCTTATAATCCCCACCTTTTACTTTAACAAAATCTTCAGGATGTGATGATGGAGTCCTTACTATATCGCCTATTTCAGCACTGTTTACTTTTTTCTTAGGATTATCTAAGTGGCATTTTGAAAGACCCAGGGGATCAATCCATGCCAGCGGGTTCGGCGCATACTGATAAAGATAAAGCCCACCCGCCAGCCCTATCGGGTCCTAACTGATTAACCGGCCAACATCCCAACCATATTAGCGGAAACGGTAGTAATAATACCCCGTATCCTGTCCCCGATTGCGTGGCTTACGTTGCAGCGAGTCTGCCTGGTATTGCCAAGACAATCCAGCAGTGACTTAATAAAAATCACAGTTTTAGATTAA
Source organism: Pantoea sp. SGAir0184 (assembly GCF_043544755.1). NCBI lineage: Bacteria > Pseudomonadati > Pseudomonadota > Gammaproteobacteria > Enterobacterales > Erwiniaceae > Pantoea > Pantoea sp. SGAir0184. Next base: position 765,061 of record NZ_CP028050.1, on the reverse strand, counting down.
ATTTCTCACCATGACTTCATCAAATCTATATTATCAACCGCACAAATATCAACATTATATTTTCTCACAACATCCAAAAACCGCTCAACCACTTCATCTGAAAAAATCATTATGCTTTTACCGGCTTCAGGCATGTAACCATTCACAATAAAAAAAGGAATGTGATTATTTATCAAGTGAAAAATGACTTTGTCTGGGATTTTACATTCGCTATCCATACTTAACAACATAGGTTTTTTAACCTCAATTTCATTCAACCCCCTTCTCTTCCTTAATTCATTTTTCTTAACAGCCATTGAATAACTTTCAATTTCGTTACCTAAGGGATTTCCATCTGAGGAAACATACAACCCATTCCTATAAACGTTATTAACGTTAATTAAGTTTCTTTCAATAACATCATAAAAAAGAAAATCACTTATGAAATCATTAATGATTTTTTTAGCGATAGAGGAGTCAAAACCATAAGGCCCATAAAAACCCTCATCAATATCATATTGATAGCAGAAACAGGTTGTAATTTTATCAAACTCCTTCGAAAACAACCTTTTCCAGTCTGGTACTGGGAATTTTATTATCCTTTCATTCTTCACCATGTAAATACAACCTCTTTACCCTTAGAGTTCACTGAATGCACATAACCTGAATCATGATGTTTGGTATATTAGGTAAACCCGCACCTGGATGACCAGCTGAATGTTTGAACTATTTATTTGGACCATACTTTTATTCTCGGCCCAGCTTTGTGGCACCTTTAGATTTCATCATTGACCAATTTTTATCCTGACTGGTTGCATTCAGTTCATCTATTTTTCCGCCTATTGAATTCCCTGGGACTTGAGAATATTGTTTAGCCAGATTTATAGCCTCGCGTCGATTCTTTATTTTCTATAACATTCTATTTACTCAACCCCAATGGGCCAATCCAGTTAAGCGGACTCGGCGCATGAGAGGAGAGGTTTAACCCGCCGTTTAGCCCTATCGGATCTTAATACGTTATACGACTAAGTTTAGATCTTGGTGGAAACTTCTCTGGTAGTTAACTGAATTTTTATTTATCTGGTTATAAAATAGCACATTATTTTTTTACAATCATAAATAAATAATCAAAAAACGCCAATTTAAAACGCAAGGCAATAATATCCATAATTAATCATGCACTAATCATTACACTAACCTAATAGCCTCGGATACTTTCAATTTAAGCACTTCGATATTACTTGCTGAATCACTAAATATTGGCGCCCCCCAATCATAATCTTTAATTAGGGAAACAAAAAAACTCCCCCGAATGTTAAATGATGGTCTCCATCCAATATCTAAAAGAAACCCACCTGGAAACTCAACCTGGAGCATATCTTCTTTTAAGTCTTCTAAGAAATTCTCCAATGGTTTTTTTTCATCAATATGAAAGTCATCAAATGTCACAATTCCGCCCTTAGTTGTGAAATCCATATTAATCATTTTGTAAGCCTCATAAATTCATTTTCAGATATAGGGTGCCCATGAATTGTCCCCCCACTTTCTTCAACCCTTAACCATCGACTTTCTTTGCCCTCACTGGCTACAATAATTTCCCCATGTCTTTCACTTTCCAAGGTTTTCCATTACTCACCGACTCACCATTTTTATAAACTGATCTTTCAAGTGATTCTATGTCAGTCCCAGGTTTATATTTTGCTGGGCCTGACTTTGTCGATTTAATAACATCTTTCCAGGTTGAATTTTTGGGGGCCACATGCTTATAGCCGTGAGGAGCCCAGTTAGGTTCATTTACATCAGAGCATTTGCGTTGTAACCCCAGCGGGTCGATCCAGTTCAGCGGGTTCGGCGCATACTGATAAAGATTCAGCCCACCCGCCAGCCCTATCGGGTCTTAGAATGTTATTCGGCTAAATTATGAATCATAGTGCTAGTTTCGTTCCTAGTTCACTGAAACTTTTAGACTAAAACTCATAAAACTGACCTCTCTTTGAAGCCAATATAAAACACCAGCAAGTCGAGACTCTTCATAATCATTACAGACGTAGAGAAAAAAATAATAATTTCTTTATTTTCTTTCAACACTGGACTGTTTTGCGATGATTATATCTGTGATTTGATTACTTCAGCAAAATTAAAATTATCCACATCCAAAACTGACATCATATTTAGCCAATAATGTCTCCAGTATTAAAAATGAATATCTATATAGTTCATCATTGTCACTTCCAATTTATACAGCCATATATCATTTTGCTTTAGATACTTCTTAATTTACGCACCAATCAATAATTCTTTTTTTAATTAACTCCAAAGAAGAGACATTAGCAACTATAACATGGATGGAAGAACCATCTACTTGGTTATCAAACTCGGTAATTGAAACAGTATCTTCATCTAAAACAACCTTAATGACATCGCCATTATTTTTCTTTCTCGCTGAAAATATAGGATCACCATCCATGAACGGCGTTCCATTTGAAAAGGTGGTATTGTAATATGGGCAGTCCACTGTGTTTCCATTGTTTACAATGCTTAAAAAGAAATTTCGCAATGAAGACTCCAGTTCCAAATATTCATTCACATTAACAAGGTAATTATTAAACATATTCACTCCAAAAATTCTTTCCCAGAAATAATTTCAATATCTACGCGTTCATGCTTAGTGTCTTTTACCATAAATGTTTTACTTACAGGTGCATCAGCTCCCCCACATTTACTAGCATTAGTTATGAATTTTTCTGCCTTTTGGAATGCCTCGTTTCTTAGCGTTAAATCACGTTTTTTAACTTTCCCTTAAGCTCCATCATCATTTTCTTAGCATCATCTGCCGTAAGGGGGGGGTCTTGGCTCCATGAAACAGATTCTTCAAGGGACAAGCCTTGTGCCTGGATTCGTCCTCAATGTGCTACCGCCAGGCTGCTCACCACAACCACTAAGTGAGGTAGTTATGATGGCTGGAACGCATTCTAAGTCAGGCACCGCCGCAGATAAAGCGGCAAAGACAGAACGGCAGTATGTTGTGGGATACCGCCCGCACAGAGGAGACGGAGCACGCCGCAGGTAAACCTTGCCGGGAAGTGGCTGGCTGAGATGGGGTTTGAGGTGGGTCAGAAGGTGACGGTGGAACAGGGCTGCCTGATCCTGACGGCGGGCAGCTAAAGTAAAAAAGCCGGAAGGATCATTCAGATAGCTTCCGACTTCGTTTTTATAACTGGATAGGTTTATAGTCCAGTATTTTGTCAGCTATTTCCTCAGCACTAAGATCTTCCTGGAAGATATAATTTGCAGCCTGAGGATCTGCAACGCTTCTACAAAGAAAGTCAATATCATTATCCGCTTCTTCTTCTGTGCCTTCACCACGCTGGATTTTTTCAATTAACTCTATAAGTTCTTTTCTTTGCATATTCAGCCTCAAAAATGATAAGCCCGATCCAATACTAAACTTGATAAAATGTTAATCAATTATCCGCCGGATAAGCCCCAAAGCTATCAATACAACTAACGCTATCGGATAGTTAAACAGCATGATCCAAGCACATATAAAGAAAGGCCAGGTGTTCTCTACTAATAAATCAGTGCAAAATACTATTTATCTGACTATGAAGGATGCGTCAAAAATAGAGTTGCCGGTTCAGTACTGGCGACAGGCAATGAATTTCAGTTCATTGAATAATGTAGACCCATGAGCGCTAACCTTTAAGCATTGGGCTGTTATAAATAATTACTTACAGGCTCTAATCACAATCAATGGCTGCAATAACTAATTCCTAACACCGAAATCAATATAACCTTCAGAAGTGATAGCTAAGCACCATTTTGCACTTTCGTCAAAAAAATAGTGATGCTGAGGAATATTGTGAATCACATAAACCACAAACTCAAGGAAAATCTTCGGATCCAGAGAAACCGCAAAATCAAGTGAGGAATCATTGATATAGTAAATTTTATCCTTTTTGTTTAAGAATTCATATAAGCCACTATCTTTTATGAACTCTTTAACATCAAAATCAACCTGCATGGAATCAAATTTAATTGGCCGTACAACATGTCTTAATAAAGAATCCCAATCAATTTTTGAACCTTTCCATTGAAAAGCTTCAGAAAGAATATCCGCAACAGGCTCCCATTCATTAATAATTATTGGCCTTGGAGAAAAGCCATCCATATCTGATAACACATCCTGTTCTAAAGTCACTTTGCTCTCCATAATTTTGATGGCAAGTCAAATAATCTCTGCAGTCTTTTCACCGATGACTCCGTAGCTTCAAATAGATAATGCTCACCTTTTTCTTTACCGCTGAATACATTTATATGAGCGCCACTACGCTCATCATATTCTATTCTGAATCCGGTTTTACCATCTGAAGTCGTCATTCCTACAGGCTTGCCTCTGGTAGATCCAAACTTCCCTGTGTTAACTTTTTCAGCCTTGAAGCCTCTTTCTTCAAGCCACTTTAGTGCTTTGTTTCTGGCTTGCTCAAACTATCCTTACACTTAGTCAACCCCAGCGGGTCGATCCAGTTCAGCGAGATCAGCGCATGCTGATAAAGATTCAGCCCACCCGCCAACCCTATCGGGTCCTGACTGATGAACCGCCCCGCATACAGAACATGGCAGCTTAAAAGAAAAAGCCGGAGGGAATGTTGAGATCGCCTCCATTTTTTTAGTCCATTAAGAAGTCATCATTTTCAAGATAACAAAACGTGGCTTCGAAAAGATCGAGTTTCGTCGAACCAGGGCTTTTTACAAGGTAATTTTCGATTAAAGCAGTAAACATTGGAGCGTCTAAAAAATCATCATATTAATTTACAAAATCAATTTCTTCATCTTCATTCTCTTAATGATAATACTTTCCATTATAAATATCGTCCCTAGACTCCGTATCAAATGAACTGTCCACATATAGCCGACCTACATCCGGAAGCCCTTTGTATTTCTTTAGCATCTCATCAAAATATTAAATAGCAATCATTTAACCTCCTTTATTTTCTGCATTTTTTTCCGCCACGCCATTTGTTACACCCCCGGCACCATCAGGATGATAAATCTTGTACTAACTTTTATAACTATTAAAATCAGCAAGTTGTGGTGTGGCAGGCATGTCAACATGATGCCATGTCATGTCTTTAGGGAAAGAGCTTCTGAAATTACCATTTCGCATCGGCTGGATATGATCCATTCCACCAAGATTTTTAATAAAAATCCGGAAGGATCGTTAAGATCGCTTCCGGCTTTTTTTAATTATATATACCTTTACTTTCAGCTTTTTCTATAAATATATCTTGCAGGCTTCCTTGTATTTCATCATCTTTATAGATCACAATAAAATCACCATCAATATTATCAGGGTAATGAGAACCATCCAGAGTACCTAATATGACCGAAGCACTATCGGCGATCGCGAGATCTATAAATTTAAATATACATTCCTTTTCTGCCTGACTTAGATTAGCCAGAGCATTTCTTGCTTTACCATAGGTATCAGTATCATTATTTACTGGTTTGCTGAGAGACTGCCTATAACGCTCGGAGTTATCTTCAAACAACTCTTTGAAGATAGCATTAACTACTTGTTCGTCAAGATTCATACATGCCTCTTTATCTTAATTCAGGATACATAGACTTGTTCAATTTGATAAGTTCCTGAAGTTTACTATTTGGTATCTCAGGATATACCCTTCTTAACTCCCTTATATCCCTCGCTACGACATCTCTGGCATTTGCAAATGGCAATCCAGTCTTGGGATTTATTTTACTTCTGGATACAATGCCTAATCCTTCTTTAGATACGGTGTGGCCGACTCGAGGAACTAATATGGCTGGAGCTGTCGCAGGATCATATCCTTCAACCAGATCTTTCATAATATTCTTCTGACCAACATGATGAGAGTCCAGTCCAAGATTTTTACCTTTAACAGCATTTTTATTACTTTGATGAGAACTTACATCCCATTTTTCAGGATCACATTTTCTTAACCCCAGCGGGTCGATCCAGTTCAGCGGGTTCGGCGCATACTGATAAAGATTTAGCCCACCCGCCAGCCCTATCGGGTCCTGACTGATGAACCGCCCCGCATCCGGATCATAGTAGCGGAACCGGTTATAGTGCAAACCCGTTTCTGCATCGTAGTACTGGCCCTGATAGCGCAGCGGCTGGTGTACTGGCTCAGCATGGCGCGTCTGCGCATGCTCTACCCGCACCGTGTTGCCCCACGCCCGGTACTCTGCCCGCCACGCTACACTACCATCCGCACTGGTCAGCTCACGCGGCATGCCTGCAACGTCATTATGATACCAGTGTACCTGCGCTGCGTGCTCCGTTTCACCCTGCTGCAGACTGATCTGTGCCAGTGGTGCAAAGCTCTCGTCTTCATAAATCCAGATATGCTGGCGCGAGCCACGCACTTCGCTCAGCAGACGGTTGCCGTCCCAGATAAAGCACGTCACGCCAAAGGCGTCACGTTTCCAGCTGCGACGGCCGAACGCATCGTAGCCGTAAGTAGTGCGCTGTTCTGTGCCGTTACGCGTGCTTACCGCCTCTGTCAGCTGGTGCTCGGCGTTCCAGGAAAACTGTTGCACCGTGTGCCGACCAATGCGCTTCTCAGCCACGTTGCCAAAGCTGTCATACGCCCAGCGCCGGTCTTCGTGCACCCTTAGACGGTTATCCTTCAGCGGCGGCGCGCCGACCTCACTCAGCAAATTATGTGCGGGGTCAAAAGCAAACCGCTCATCCTGCGCTCGCGTGAGTCGGCCCAGTGCGTCATATTCATAGCGGTGGTCACCGGTGTAGTGATCGACCATCTGCATCAGCTGGCCGTTGCGTTGCCATACATAATCACGTGCCACCGCCGTGCTGTCACCGCGCATAGCGCGCTGACTCACCAGCCGGCTCATCTCATCATGAACATACTCGCTGGCCAGCGCTCCCTGGGTACGGCGCACCTCACGGTGCAGCATGTCACGTTCGCTTTCGCTGATGACGCGACCGCCAAAATTGACCTGCACGCGGTGACCGCTGCCATAATAAAGGTTACTCAGCTCACGACCGTCCGGTAGCCTGGTATGAGTACGGTTACCCAGCTCGTCATACTGATGGCGCAGCTCGTAATTAATACCACGAATCAGGCTGCGCTCCGCCAGCAACTGGCTGGCATCATCCCACTCCAGCTCCACACGTCCGCCGTGATTGACGCCAGTTGTCAGACGTCCCAGCGCATCGTAACTGAAGCGGGTACGCTGCCACTTTGCATCTCCGCCGCGTGCCACCAGCTTCTCAAGCAGCCTGCCGCAGTTATCGCGCCGATAATGCGTGCGAATTTCCGGGCCGCTGCCGTTGCCTCGCTCGGTACGCGTCAGCGCATTTCCACTGGCATCATATTCATAATAGGTGGCAGAACCATCGAACCTCTGTTCACCGATCAGATTGTTATGCACATCGTAACTGAAGCTATAGCGCGTGCCATTTTCATTGATGAGAGCAACCAGACGACGTGCGCGATCGTATTCATAGCTAATAGGGTTACCGAGCGCATCTGTTCGCGTCAACGGCAGACCGTCCCCCGCCAGCGTCCAGCGTGTTGCCTGGTTCTGTGCGTCATACCAGGCTGTCAGGCGCTGCCAGCGGTCAAACTCGAAGCGCTCGACACCGCCATCCGCATGCACAATGCGCTGTGGCAGGCCATCACGACGGTTATAAAGATTGGTAACGTTGCCTGCGGCATCAGTTTGCTGCCTGAGCCAGCCGTACTTGTCATAATCAAAGCATGTGGTGCGTCCGGAACAATCGGTATGGCTAGTTAAAAAGCCGGCGCTGTTCCAGCTCAGCTTTTGAACACCTGCTGCCGCGTCGCGGATACGAACCAGGTTACCCTGATCGTCATGGTTATATTCGGTAATGCGGCCAATCTCATCAGTGAAGCGAATCAGGCTGCCTGCAACGTCATAATGGTATTCGCGAATACCGCCCAGCATGTTTGTAACCCGCACTGGCAGGTTCCAGCGAGCATGGTAGTCAAAGCGTGTCGTCTGGCCATCCGGTTCGATAACGGCAGTGCAGTTACCGCGCTCATCATAGCGATAACGCGTCACACGGCCAGCCTGATCAGTAAGCTGTATTATCTGTCCACGCGCGTTACGGCGAATGCGGATATAGCCGCCCGAAGCATCACGAAAACCGGTTAACTCGTGGTTATCGTCAAAGTCATAGCGCGTGACGCGGCCCAATGCGTCAGTGACGGTTGTACTGTTACTGGCGTAGTCGAAACGCCATTCACCGCCAAGACAGTCACGATGCGCCAGTACTTTGCCATCCGGTGCGTGTTTATCGTAGTGATAGAAACACTCAAGTTCGCCCGCACGACGATGTGCCACCATTACATGATTCCGATAACGAAATTCACGCAGCACCTCATCATGCTCATTGCGAACAGCACTTAAATCTCCTTCAGAAGAATAATCATAGCTGCAGAGCTTTTCGGCACTCAGGGGGGCAGATGGATAACAAACGCTTACGGCAGTGATACGTTCAACGCTTCGATCTTCATCAAGCATCAGTCGGGTAAAGGTAATATTGAAGCGTCGCCCTGCACTGTCAGTAATTACTATCGGCTGATGTTGCGCGTTGTACTGCAGAGTGAGGCGATTACCATGGCGATCGCTGATTGCCGTAAGTAGCCAGCGGCCCTCTCCTGCCTGATGAGAGAAGTGCCAGTGCTGGCTTTCATCAGGCGTAGAAATGCAAAACTCGCCCGGCTGTGGCTGGGAAAGTGATAGCTGCTCATAGCGATGCAACTGCGGCTCCCGACCCGGCTGTGGCCAGGGAAAATCAATTTCTCGACCCTGTTCATCAACCAGAATCAGCAGTTCGTTGTCTTTGCGTAATTCCTGAGCGAAAGGTAAAGACCACCCCTGACCTAACCAGCCGTTACCTGTTTCGTCGGAGAAATACAAACGCTGCCAGTTAAGCGGTACCGCAGCGGGAAAAGAAAAATCTTTATCATGATCGTCAAAAAGTAATTTAATACCCAGTAAAGGATTTACCGGACTACCAATTGCCATCTCAACCTCTGGCAATGGCCTCTGCGGAATTTTGCAGGGCTCAGTTTTTTTCTGCCCATGTCCTTTATCATTTCCGCCTTTATTACTGCCGGCCTTTTTCGCTTTAATAACTTCGTCAGCTTCTTTTTTTGCTGCTTTGGTTTCTGCTCTGGCCGCAGAACTTTCTGCCTTCACTGCAGCCTTTTCAGCCAGTGCTGTGCTTTCTTTGGCGACGGTTTTCCCGACTTTTGCCGCCTCAACCGCTTTGCCAGCTTTCGCTGCCAGCTTACCCGCTTTAAAAGCGGCTCCACCCCCAGGCACAAAGTTGGCTGCAGCTGAGGCAGCTGAAAGTGCCGCGTTGCCATAATCGCCCTCAGCGGTATAAATGGCAGCGTTAGCGCCGTCTGCTACGGCACCAATGACGGGTACTGCGCCAAGGACATCCAGGCCAGTGTGCACCCAGTCGCCATAATCGCTCCACCAGCTTTTCTTTTTTGGCGGGTTGGCACTGCCCGCCGTAACGTGACCCTGGGGCGCAGGCGCATATTGTAATTTACCAATCGTGTTTCCGGTTGCCATTGGAGCTCCGTGCAGGAAATTCAGGTATTAATGAGTAAGGATATGTGCGGGTACTTTCAGATTAATAAAAGGTAAAGTAACGTTGACGCAGCCGCCATTTAAAATGGTGACTAACTAAACTGTAGGTTGAGATTTCAGGCTGAAGGTAATATCTTTTGTGGAGAAATCATAGAACCCCATAAATTAAGAGGTAACAACAGTAAAGTTTAAACTCAAATCCGCATGCCTTTAGCAACAGCAAGTCTTTTGATTTCCATTAATTTAAGTGCCGTAGCATCATTGTTTTTACCTTCCTTTTTAAGCATGTCTTCGGGTAGATTGCTAAACCCCCATCCCGCTTTTGTCACTGCGTTTGGGTTGGCGCCATGATGTAAGAGGTATTCAACCTGATCGAGGTCCATTCTTGTCAAAGCAAAAATAAGCGCCGTTTTACCAGCGGTATCGGGCTTATTAACATCGGCACCTATACTGACAAGATATTCCAGCACAGGCATTGAGTTTTCTGACGTTGCGTTCATAATTAATGGACGTGCACTACTAACAGCATTTTTATCAAGACCACCCGCAATCAATGCCTTAAGATAGCGGGGATCGTTTGAGCGGGCCATAGCATCTGCAGCACTGCCATATTGAGGAATAATGTACAATGGATCCGCGCCTTTCTTTACCAGTTCGGTTACGATTTGAAAACTGGCATCTGTTTTTTTGTTTGTTGCGGTTAAAAGCGCGTACATCAAAAGTGTCATTCCCTTCTTGCCTGACATATTCAGGATATCGACCTTAGCTAAGGTATCCACTGCAAAAGCGTTTCCCTCTCTGATAGCAACAGCGGCTTTCAAAGCATAACCTGAGAATTATTTTCAGCTGAAACAGCCTTAGCCAGACATTTATTCACAACAAGAAGAATGAATACGAAAGCAAAGAACTTTATGCAGTACGTCCCTGTAATAATTTTTAGCACTCCCTTTCCTTCTTAAAAGGTCCTCATGCCTTTACTTTCGGCTATTTTTTTGATGTCGAGAAGTTTTTTCATTGTAGTATCATTGTCGCCTTTTTCAATTTTTTTCTGTAGCATTTCTCTAAAACCCCAGCCTGCTTTATTTTTTACGTTAGGATTTGCACCATGTTGTAACAGGAAATCAACTTCATCTAAATCATACCTCCCCAATCCCACCATCAGTGCAGTTTTGCCAGCTGAGTCAGGTTGATCTACATCAGCACCGATACCGACCAGATATTCCAGCACTTTTCTTGAATGGTGGGAAGTTGCATTAATAATTAGCGGACGATAATTGCTCACTGCATTTTTATCCAGACCGCCATCAATTAATGCCTTCAGGTAACGAGGATCGTCTGAAGTCGCCATCACCTCAGCCGCACTTCCGTAATTTGGTATATTAAATAGTGGATCTGCCCCGGCCTTAACTAGTAAAGAGATGATATCAAAGCCCGTTTTTGTATCATTACTACTTGCTACGAGCAATGAATAAACCAGTATAGTCATGTCCTCACCACCTGGCTTATTTAAATTCACATTAGAAGATAAGGCTTCAACTTCTTTAATATTCCCTTCTTTAATCGCTTGGGCCAATTGCAGCTGCTCGCCGCTAAAATAAGCCTCTGGCTCAGACACTTTCATACTTGCACATCCTATATTAGACATTATAGCAAAAGGAATAAATAAAAATAACCTCATGATATTTTTGATATTTTTTATCATACAACCCTCATAATGTACTTAATGTTTCTTCATCAGCCTGTTTTTCTGCTTCTATGCAGGGGATAACCTGACTCATGAAGTGCCTATTGACTGGATTTCCTACGCCACCATCCATATCGTGTTTTAATCCAAGTGCAGCAGGCAGAGCAACTATGATCATCCCTAAAGTTGAACCAATAGCAGCTCCTACAACACCTCCCAGTAATGCCCCTACACCACCTAAAGTAGCGACCAGCGCGCCTCCCCACAAGCCAGGCTCTTGAGCCGACGTTAAAACCTCACCTTTAACGCGATAAGCGTTTATGTTTTCATTTTCAACGGTGCGATCTATTACGCTACCACCATATTTATTAACAGTATTTTTGTTTAATCCTGCCGCATTGAATGTCCAGCCTGGTTTTCCGCTTCCCCTAGAGCAAGCTGAAGCCATGCCTCCTCCAAGTGAATGCCCAACGCAGTCAATCTTAGCCGTGGTGTTTTCCAACTGAGACGCAATTTCCACTGACTGCTTATAGTATGGGGTGGGAAGATTTAATGCTTGCTGCGCATTGGCTGCCCAGTCAGGTCCAGACTGAGTACCCCGAAAAACCACTGAAGCAGACATATCATCTCCAAATACTTCTTTATCTGGAGCATAGACTTTAGCTTTGAATTGCGGTGCACCGGGCGCATTTAAGTCACGCGGTGACAAACCATATTTGGTTAGAGCTTCAGGATCATTACTAATATCACTCCAGCCTTCAGGTATTTCTGGCATAGGCTTAGTGGGATCACGTGGTTCATAAACATAGTCGGCAAGTCTCGCTTTTTCCATCCCCGTATTATTCAGTTCCAGCCTTTCAGCGGCTGCCCGAACTTTTGGGTCACTGCTCTGCTTACCTTTTGCTATCAGCGCCTTGCGTCGCTCCCAGGTTTCTTTTTTGGTCAGATTACCGCCGCGCCCTCCCTTGGCCTTGCCGTTCATGGCAAAGATATCCTGTACGCGGTTGAGGGGAAAACCACCGATATAGGTATCCGGACTGTGCTCAATTGACCAGCAGTCACCCTCAACTGTACCGCTGACTACGCCCTTGTTACGCCCGGCCGCATCTCCAATAGTCGTCGGCACAAAGCTAATGTCATAGACGAATGCCGGGTGGCCATTGAAGCGTACGCTTTCCACCGTACTTTTCGAGGGTGCCAGTGTGGCAGTAACCGGATATGGCACTGGCGGCTGAATGCCGGGGGTGAAACACAAATCGGGTAGTAATCCCACCACCTTATACACACCATCCTTGCGTGCAGCGTAATTATCAGCCATGACCTGACTCCTGCGAGATGAGCCCTACCAGTGAAGGCGGCAGCGGGGTAAAACTATCGTCATTGGTATCCGCGATTTGTTGTTGTGCCTTCTGCACTATCGCCTTACGTTCCTTTGCGGTGATGAAGCGTAACTCTGTTACTGCTGCCTCAAGCAATTCAGAAAACACTGTGCGATAAGTACAGTGCACTTTGCGCTCGGGCAAATTAACCACCAGCGTGTCCAGCTGCAAATCGTAGCTTACTCCAGCCCCCAGTTGTGTGGTGACAAAGGCAAATAAGGTTTCAACCGGTACTGAAAAACTGATTTCCTGTCCGGGCTTATCCTGTTGTGAGATAAGATTTTTTAGCGTAACCGGAATATGTGACAGCGGCTTGGGTAATGGAAACTGCATCCACGGATGAGCGCCACACCAGTAATCAAAGCGAAAATCCTGCGGCAGAAAAGGATGACGCTGCTGCTTCCACGCCTCGTCATAAGTACCGGCAAAGCCAATACGCGGTTTCCAGCCACGACCATAAAAACCAAAACCGGCAGGCAAGGTTTCATCATCAATGTTTTTAATCGGCTGGGGCAGTAATTCAAACTGTGGCGCTGCGATACGCTGTAACTTAAGCTGTTTCTGCGCCCTGGCGGGTAGCCAGCCAACACCGACGCTATTAGTGGCGGATGCAATCTCGTCGCCATGATCTAAGCGGAACATTCCGCCCTGCGCATGCTCGTAACGTAATTCGAGAGCAGTGATCGCTTTAGCCTCGCTTAATTGCCAGCTAGTCACCATTTTGCGCCACTCGCGTGGGCCATACACGTTTAGTAAACGAGTAAAATCGCCAATACGCGCTCCGACGGTGAAATGACGCGCCGGCTTACCTTCCGGAGCGTGAGCACTACCGTTGATAATGACATCCAAACGCGGCTTAAAGGGTGCCAGATCGCTCTCGAATCGAACACTGCTTCTGCCCGGCTCATCGTAATATTCATCCTGTTCAACCAATTCACCCTGATCTTCGCATAACGTAAGTTGGCCGCTGTGAATATCCAGATCGTAACTGACGCGTGTTACCAGCACACTAAATCCATGATCGTGCTGGTCTATCGACTCAAAAAGCTGTGCCGGGAAAGCACTATAGTTGACAAAATTTTCCATAGTTAGTTGATATCTATCTGCGTTCCGTCAATGTCTATCACCTTCTCACCAACCAGCTTAATTTTGTTTGCACTGATGGTAATGGTGCCGTTCTGTTCGAGCACGATCATCGATTCGCCACAAACCAGGGTAATCTTGTCTTCCGCACTAAACTCCGCCGATGTTCCTGCTGAAAGGCCAATGTCCCGCCCGGTATTAAGTGAATATTTCATGCCAACGTTGTGCATTTGCATCGCACCCACGTTAGTCATCCAGCCGGCCCCTACATTGAGTACATAAGCAGCACCAATATTGGTATTCTGCGCCAGCCCGACATTTAACATCGAGGCTAATGCGACCGTTTCAGTTTTCGTCTGATCGACTTTCAGCGTTTGGTTGCCATTGATGGTCACTGACTGATTCTGACCAATACGCACATTTTCATTCTGATCAACCGTTTCAGTGCGGTTACTGTGCACAGTGATGGTTTCATTGCCGTCCACTGTTTCCGTACGGTTTTGGTGAATGGTAATGGTTTCGTTCTGATCGACGGTTTCAGTGCGGTTCTTTTTAACCTCAGTGGTTTCGTTGCCGCCGATGGTTTTAGTGCGATTACTACCAACCGAGTGGGTTTCATCATTTTCCACCTCGGTGTCCATATTTTTCTCAGCATGCAGCCACACCTGCTCCTCGCCCGCCTTATCCTCGAAGCGCAGCGCGTTTGCCGTGTCCGCCGTGCCGTCCTTCGAACGGCTCAAAAACCCCATCTGCGTCGCCGCCGCCGGCAGCGCCCACGGCGGCATGCTCGCCTCGTTGTACACGCGACCGATGATCAGCGGCCGGTCCGGGTCACCGTTGATGAAGTCAACCACCACTTCGTCGTTCACCCGCGGGATCTGCACCCCGCCGAACCCCTGGCCCGCCCACGCGCTCGACACCCGCACCCAGCACGAGCTCGTGTCGTCCCCCTTCGCCAGGCGGTCCCAGTGGAACTTCACCTTCACCCGGCCGTAGCGGTCCGTCCAGATTGACTCCCCCGCCGGGCCTACCACCTTCGCCGTCTGCGGCCCGTGCGTCTTCGGCCACGCCGTCGCCGGCTCCGCGCGGTACGTCACCGACGACGGAAGCACCGTGAACGCGATGTTGTGCCGCGCTCCGCCGCCGCCGCTCGCGTACCCGTTCTCCTCGAAGTCGTACCGCGCCGACGTCACCAGGTACTCTCCGTTGTCGCTGAAGTGCGGCGCGTTCACGATGCCGAACCGGTACCCCGGCGCGATGCCCGTCGCCGTCCCCGTTCCGCTCACGCTGTGGTGCGCCACCTGCCACACCTCCTGGCGGATGCGCGTGTAAAACTCCCCGTGGCTGTGGTCGACAAAATGGCCCGGCCAGTCGTACACGTCCACCGCCCCCGGCACCGGCGACACCGGGTTCTGCCGCGCCTGCAGCATCCACGCGTTCGGCTTGCGGAAGTCGTAGTCGTCCGTGCTGTACATCCCCGGCGTCACGCTCTCGCACAGCGACCACTGGCTGATGCCCTCCTCCGTCACGCTCCCCCCCGACGCCGTCACGTGATACGGTATCGTCTCATAGCCCGCGAACGCCTCGTGCTGGTCCGCCCCGTCGCACAGCACCATCACGTGGCGCTCCGCCTCGTGGCGGAACCAGTAGTAAATCCCCTCCAGCTCCATCAGCCGGCTGATGAAGTCGAAGCTGCTCTCCTGGTACTGCACGCAGTACTCCCACACACGGTAGCTGCTGCCCAGCCGCGTCTCCACGTTCACCCCGTTCTCCTGCAGCAGCGTCTGCACTATCTGCGGCACCGTCTGACCCTGGAATATCCGCAGGTTGCGGTCCCGGCGCATCGGCCACAGGTCCGGCTCCACCCGCAGCTGGTACACCGCGTAGCGCGTCCCGCTCAGCTCCTCGCTGCGCACCGCCACCCGCGTGATTTTCCCGTTGAGGTAGCGCGGCGACAGCAGGCTCTGCGTCGGCAGCGTGAACGTGACCGGCTGCCCCAGCAGCGCGTGCCGGTCAATGCGCGCGTCCGTGGCCAGCAGCTCGGCGTTCAGCTCAAACGACTGCGACAGCGCCTCGGCGCCGGTGAGTTTCCAGAACAGCAGGCCGTCCATCGGCAGCTGCGCGGTGATGCGTGAGAACATAAGCAGATTCCGTAACTTATTTAAATGATTGAGTCATCGGGGGAGGTTAAACGCCATAGCGTGAAATGCAGCATATAAGCATTACGCTAAAAATTAACACCCGGTCTTGTAGTGCTTTTTTCTTATTTCATATTCGGGAACTGTCCGATGAGCCGGGTATTGACCGCGACCGGGCAATGTTCCGCTGGATTGAATCTTTTTGGCAGCACAACCCGGTAATGCAGCATTTTTTCTCTGACCGAAGCATAAAGGCATTTTCAGAAGTGCTGCCCGATCTCTTCTTTAGAAAAAACCAGCGCAAGAGGAAAAGCAGAGTCTATATCGATAATCATAATCGGTTCCCCTTCTTAATTTAGTTTGCCAGCCAAATACCGTAAAAAATCACTATAGCTCCAAGAGAAAGAATGACCTTTGAAAAAATGAACAGCCCTGGCGTCAGTTTATTGATAGCCGGTGAAAACCTTATGTAATTTTCAGCATTATATTTCTTGTGAAAATTCATAATTGCGCCAAAAATATTGCACAACGCAACAAGCATAAACCTCATCCCCCATATAAAAACCAAAGACACACCTAACGCTTCCATTAAATCCCCTGCGGCGTCCCTGGTAAAACCTGGGATTATCGCTGCCAGTCCTTTAAGCACAAACCCGATAGCGATAATGGCGATAAAGATCCCAATAAAAGCTTTCCCTATGCCAGCCAGTGTTTTTCCTCCATAGGAAACCTTACTACTCCAGATAAAATATATCGTCACCAATAAGAAAAATAAAAACGCTGCGATCCCCATACTGCTGCCACCACTTTTATTATCACCAACCAAAACCATTTTCCAGTCACTAATCTTTCAGCTCACAATTTATTTGAGCGGCAATATAATTTCACTGAGCAGATGCCTGGCACATTTTGAACCCGCAGCTTAAAATTATTTTGAAACCATAAGGCCAGAGTTACGAATATCACTTCTGGCGCTTCGACTACTTATAGCATCGGTAAAAAAATTCTTGAGAGAGACACTGATAATTAAAAATACCCAAAGTATCCAAGGTCCACCACCGTCGAAAATATACTACCGTATCATACAAGAGACAGATGAGAATCAATCTAATTTTCATTATTAAAATATATAATTACCACCCTAAGGACAATGCATCTAAAAATGAAGTTAAGATGTTTGTCATCAAGCATTTTCACATCCCATGAGAAACAATTTCTCTGCCATCAACTCTAACTTTTTTCGTTGTGCTAACTTATCAAGCCATTCATGAGGGATCTCAGAATAACCATATAAAGCTCCTGCTATTTGCCCTGCTGTAGCAGCAACACTATCAGCATCGTCTGCTAAATTCGCGGCCAGGAGAATAGCGTCGCGAAAATTATTAGTATTCCACACAGCCCACATAGCTGCCTCAAGCGTGTCTATAACATATCCGCTTGAACGAATTTGTTCTCGCTGCTTACTTTTGTACTCACCGGCATTTATTATCAGCACCCTTGAAACTAATGGCATAAGATGCGGGGAAAAAACAGCATCTTTACTGCATCCATTGATCAACATATGAAGAAGGTAGCCATGAAAATTACATGCCGATAATGATTCTGCAGCTGCATGCGTCGCCATACTTTGCGCTTTGGTAGCGAAATAGATATCCTGCAATGAGCGCCAATTAAGAATGACTGCTGGCGCTTGCCTGATTAATCCCGCATTACCTGCAGTATTTTTCGCCGTATTTCCAAACCAGCTCCCACCTTTCTCCATATATTGCTCCAGGGCATAGCGCGTCGCATTACCAATGTCAAAGCAATAGCCGTTAACGCTATTAACACCATGTTTATACCAGTCAACCATCTTATCGCGGAATAAATTAATATCAACGCGCCCCGATTCAATACAGGCTTCTGCCAAACAAATAGCCATTGATGTATCATCCGTCCATTCACCAGGCTTTAATTTAAAAGGGCCTCCGCCTACCATATCTTCTACATAGGCGCTATCTCTAATTTTAAACTCTAACGTCGTACCCACAGCATCGCCAACAGCTAATCCCAGAAAAGCTCCTTTTGCCCGGTCCAATGCATCAACATCTGTATTTAACTGAGGGTAGCTTTCATACCAATCAGGTTGATTTAGCGCATCCTGCCCTTCTGGAGAACGAGATGCCTGTCTTTTACTTACAGGCAAAAGGTGATGATATCTTTCGGCGTACTGATTAATAACATCATCAGATCCATGTAAGTCAATCATCATAGTTCCTTATAAATAAACTAAAACTGCCTTACCACAACTATTAACTTTATCAATAGATTTAAAATAAGCATTAAATGGCTATAAGACTTCAGCTTCATCAGAATATTTTGCATGAAGTTTCTTTTTTTGCAGGTTTATGCATTAATATAAAACAGAATTATTTAAATTTAAATAAAATTAAAATCCTTTTTGCTTATTTCATTCCCTCTAAAAAGATAATAACTCTCCCTTATCTTACTTGAAAGATGTTTAAGTTCTTCAACATTAGTGGCATTGACACTAATAAATTCAGTTACAATAAAATATCTCTCAATATCTATCTTAAAATCCCCCTCACTGAAAATAACTTTCATAACATAATATAAATCATCACATTTATACAGCGTGAAATCCCATGAGTTTACTGCTACTATTAATTTCACAATGCACAATCACACAATTAAACTTTTGCCTATGACATTAACCCGCCTGACTTCTTTATCTATGTAAGAGTTGTAGTTTTTCTTTACATCACCAGCCAAAGAAATCATTTCATTGAAGTTTCTCTCTTTAATTAAATCATCGATACCCATCAAAAAACCCTTACTTACATCAAGATGAGAATTTTCATAAAAATTAGAGGTCAATACTTTCAATATAAAACCATCATTAGCTTCGACAATTGCATAGTCACCTTTTTCTCATAAATCAAAACACCCTTTATCATCAATCTCTCCAGTTTTGAAATCATAAACTTCGTAATGAATGCCTTTTCCGCACCTTTAGTAGACACTACTGCCTCCCAATCACCATTTAGTGGTTTGCCACCCGGAAGCCATATGGGGCCAGTGTCCCTGGCACCCCACTCGTTGCCATCAGGAATTTTTAACTATTTCCCCCCCAAGTTTAAAAATCACTCCTGACCAAGTCACCACTTTACGACTGATAAAGAAAATATTTACATAACGCTGGAAGAAGCACACAGCGATATTTTTGATCATAACGATTTTTTATAACAGTAAGCGTAAACATGATTTGAGCGGGAAGATACTACTGACAGAATATTAAAAACGATATTACCAACGACTCAAAAGTATCTTGATTATCCAAGGCGATTCAACGATTACTAGCATAGCCACCACTGTTCCCAGCGCTTAGGCATCTCAAGCAATAACTAACGAAGCTAAACGTCTAAGCATTAGGACCAAATCACATTATTGGATAATTAATTGAACTGGAGATTGCGCTTAGCTTTAGCAAAGGGACGCTCTAAATTAAACCGCATTTGTGCGCCTCCTGATTTAAAATAAACGGTCACTCCATCCCACACACTAACATATATTTAATTATCGTATACTCCCCTCTAACCTTTAAGGTATCTTTTTTTCCTTTTCTCATATTCGGGATCGACCTGATGAGGAAGGATAACTTTAAGCCCTGCACCAATTTGTGAGGCAATATAATTTGCATTTGAAAGATGCTTCGCAAGTTCTGGATCTGTTGTATCAAATTCTTTTGACGCTAGACTACCTAAAGTCATACTATGTATGGGGCTTTTATCTTTCTCTTGGCCAGTTAAAATTTTTTTAATATAAATAAGTTGTTCCAAAGCAATTTGAAACAGTATGAAGTCTGGCTTTTCCGCAGCTCTTTTATTAGTTGCCTCTATAGCATTATTGATATAATCCAGAGCGGTATATTCATTTTTTTCCATTTTCACCTCAACGCGCTTTTTTCATTCGAGAGCAACTGTATTGCTCCACCTTCTGTTTGGTATGGTTTGTTCTTAACCGACCATGTATCAAGTGCAGGCAGTGACGTACTCCGCAACATCTCGACCTTATGCTGTATAGTATAAGGCTTAACTACCTTATCAACCACATTTTCAGTTCCATATATAGTACCCTTTGGATTGATACCAAGCCTGGTAGGCTTAACATCTTCACTTAATGCATACCAATTTCCCTGACGCCCACCAGGCACTTGATTTTGATATAGAACTTTATTTCTGTTGAATGTTTCGATACTTACTCTTTGCGAATAATCAATTCCATTATCAAAATCTTTAATTTGCTGGGGATCGAAGCCTTTGGACTCTAACCAATCCCGAGCTATTTCTTTATTACCCCGAATCGTAATATCTTTATTTAAATCTCCAGTGCGTCCAAATTTTTCATTCAATTCTGCACGCCGTGGAGATATTTCTACATGGGCAGCAGTTGTTTCGATTGGCTGTGGTAGTTCGCCTGCCCGCCAGCCATCAAACTTCATCCCGCCTTTGCCGCCAGCAGCGCCGCCAATGAAGCTCCCTGCCAGCATAGACCATTTTTGCCCATCCGATCCTTCACCGAAGAGCCTGCCACCAATCCAGCTGCCGCCATAGCCACCGCCGATCCCGCCGGCTAATCCAAGTAATGCTATGGCTGGCGAAGCTAAAACTGCAACGGCAGCCGTTCCAACTCCCATCATGATCCAGTTAACCCAGCCAGGAATTTCCGGATTAATGTCATCGGTCTGGTACTTCCCTCCGCCGATAAAAACGTTGGCAGATCCGCTGGCTATCTCGGCGCTACAGGTTAGACGGTCACCGATGCGTGCGGCTGGGTAATTATTGATAAAGACCTTATCTGAACCTTCTGCGACCAATTGCAGCGAACCACTGTGTTCATCACAGGTCCCTTTGGATAAATGGGCACGTATCGCTGCTCTGCTGTTGATAAAAACGTTAGGAGAGCCAGACATGAGCTTACCGGTGTTATGTCGTGGTGCCCAGGACATACTACCCAGTACTTCGCCTATCCCACCTGCTGCACAAGCTCCTGCCGCCGCAGCGGATACCGCGATCAACGCCGCACCGCCAGTAACAACCACAGCCGCAGCTCCAAGTATCGCTCCGCCGATAAGACCGGCTATCATCCATCCTTCAGAAGCTGTATGCGCTACGTCGTCCTGCTCTCTGGCCGCATTGAATTCCGCCATGATTTATTCATCCCTGTGCCTCTGAAGAAAAGCAAGAATTTGCTTCTCACCACTTAATTCTTCTGGTCCCTCAATCGCTTTAGCGATCCCAATCATTTGAGTTAAAGATGAGAGATTTTTGCCCACGGAAGTCCAGAGCGCATAACGGAGAGGTTCTTCATTATTTAACGCAGCGATATGGAGAGGATTTCCTGCTTTATCATAGAATAAATAACTACCATTCAATGCCCTCTTTAAATCAACGTGTTGATAAAGTGCATTGACGCCCTCATGTGCGGTGAGTATTTTCGTATCATTGTCGAGAGAGAAAAATATATCGGAAGAGTCAGAGGCAACGGGAGCGGACCCAACCTCACTATTCCGTGAATTAAACTTAATGCTATCTATAATTGCCCGATACTGCTTTTGATAATATTCACTGAAATGTCCCGGACAAGTCCCTATATAACAGACAATTTTCTTCCCGCCAGGTTCATCATCAAGCAGGAGAATGGTTTGCTTTTGCCATATTTGTACACCACCATTCTCAAAATGATAAAAAGCTTCAACCGCTGGTAAACCATCAACCACGATAAGTTGTGATGTAACGCTATTGAATGCCTGAACGGTAGTGCTCATCTCCTGAATTACCCGGGCAGCAACTTTCTGCACAGTATCATCATGCAAGGCGGATGCCCGAGATACTACAAATGTAAATTCGCTGGCGTTATTTTCACTCAGCGTAAACAGGTTCATGGTTCTATCTTTAAATACATCTGGTAATTCCAGGGATGCTTCCTGTAGAGTATAAATTGCCATACTTATCCCTTAATCACCCTCAGATGAAGAAAAATATTGATCAATTTCGTTCTTAATGACTTCTTTATGTCCGCTGCCGGGTGCCACGATAGCTGCAGAACCACCCGTTGGATTTAAGTGTAACTCTCCGCTTTTAGTGTTAATTTGGCCTTTGCTATCTACAGTGAGATTGAAATTTTTACCAATGAAATTAATCTCACCCTCTTTGGTTAATTCAATTGCGCTAAGACCGCATTCAATTCGCACGCTGTCGCCAGCAGCAATAATATAAGAGGCCAGAGCCCTTTCTGTACGATTGCCCTTCGTCAGTGTTTTGCTATCCCCCTGCGTGCCGATGCTATGATCGCCTTGTACACGCGTGTCATGGTTAGCACCTACGGTGATAATCTGGTTATTCACGACATTATGACTTTCATCATTCTTAACGTGTGTGTCCAGGTTACGCTGTGCCTGCAGCCACACCTGCTCCTCGCCCGCCTTGTCCTCGAAGCGCAGCGCGTTTGCCGTGTCCGCCGTGCCGTCCTTCGAACGGCTCAAAAAGCCCATCTGCGTCGCCGCCGCCGGCAGCGCCCACGGCGGCATGCTCGCCTCGTTGTACACGCGACCGATGATCAGCGGCCGGTCCGGGTCACCGTTGATGAAGTCCACCACCACCTCGTCGTTCACCCGCGGGATCTGCACGCCGCCGAAGCCCTGGCCCGCCCACGCGCTCGACACCCGCACCCAGCACGAGCTCGTGTCGTCGCCCTTCGCCAGGCGGTCCCAGTGGAACTTCACCTTCACCCGGCCGTAGCGGTCCGTCCAGATTGACTCTCCCGCCAGGCCCACCACCTTCGCCGTCTGCGGCCCGTGCGTCTTCGGCCACGCCGTCGCCGGCTCCGCCCGGTACGTCACCGACGACGGCAGCACCGTGAACGCGATGTTGTGCCGCGCACCGCCGCCGCCGCTCGCGTACCCGTTCTCCTCGAAGTCGTACCGCGCCGACGTCACCAGGTACTCCCCGTTGTCGCTGAAGTGCGGCGCGTTCACGATGCCGAACCGGTACCCCGGCGCGATGCCCGTCGCCGTCCCCGTTCCGCTCACGCTGTGGTGCGCAACCTGCCACACCTCCTGACGGATGCGCGTGTAAAACTCCCCGTGGCTGTGGTCGACAAAATGGCCCGGCCAGTCGTACACGTCCACCGCCCCCGGCACCGGCGACACCGGGTTCTGCCGCGCCTGCAGCATCCACGCGTTCGGCTTGCGGAAGTCGTAGTCGTCCGTGCTGTACATTCCCGGCGTCACGCTCTCGCACAGCGACCACTGGCTGATGCCCTCCTCCGTCACGCTCCCGCCCGACGCCGTCACGTGGTACGGTATCGTCTCGTAGCCCGCGAACGCCTCGTGCTGGTCCGCCCCGTCGCACAGCACCATCACGTGACGCTCCGCCTCGTGGCGGAACCAGTAGTAAATCCCCTCCAGCTCCATCAGCCGGCTGATGAAGTCGAAGCTGCTCTCCTGGTACTGCACGCAGTACTCCCACACCCGGTAGCTGCTGCCCAGCCGCGTCTCCACGTTTACCCCGTTCTCCTGCAGCAGCGTCTGCACTATCTGCGGCACCGTCTGTCCCTGGAATATCCGCAGGTTGCGGTCCCGTCGCATCGGCCACAGGTCCGGCTCCACCCGCAGCTGGTACACCGCGTAGCGCGTCCCGCTCAGCTCCTCGCTGCGCACCGCCACCCGCGTGATTTTCCCGTTGAGGTAGCGCGGCGACAGCAGGCTCTGCGTCGGCAGCGTGAACGTGACCGGCTGCCCCAGCAGCGCGTGCCGGTCAATGCGCGCGTCCGTGGCCAGCAGCTCGGCGTTCAGCTCAAACGACTGCGACAGCGCCTCGGCGCCGGTGAGTTTCCAGAACAGCAGGCCGTCCATCGGCAGCTGTGCGGTGATGCGTGAGAACATAATAAATCCCTGATGATTAACTGTGTGGATCGAGCAACCAGACGCCTTCTTCGCTGATGGTCAGCGTTTGCTCGCGCGTGCCGCCCTGGCCGCTGATGGCAAAGGTATAATTGCCTGGCGCCAGCTGCAGCGCGGCAAAACCGTTGGCGGCAGGCACCAGCGCCTGCGGTTTGCCATTCACCTGGACGCGTTCGCCCTGCTGCAGCTTGATGTAAACCTGCGCGACCGGCTCCGGCGGCGGTGCAGGCTGCGGCTCCGCTTCGTGCGGTTTTTTCGGTGTTACCGCTGCCGTTGCGGCTGGCGCTGACGACGCTGACGGCGCTGAAGGTGAAACTGCCGGATCAGCAGCTGGCGCGCTGTTTTGCACCGTCTCTGCCGGCGCCGCAGGCTCATCGCCCCCGGACATCACCAGCCCCACGCACAATCCCACCAGCACGCCCGCAGCCACCAGCCCCGGTAGCGCAAAGCGATGGCGCAGCAACGATTTCACCGGTGAAAGCGTTTCGGCTTCGTTCGCCTCTTCCACCGGCACCAGCATGGTGCCCGGTCCGCTGATTTTGGCGCTCAGCAGCGGTTCCGGTTCGCGCTCTGGCAGCGCCATCAGCCCGGCAAAGGCATCAATATCCTGCGGCCGATCTTCCGGTTTGAGCGCCAGCGCACGGTCCACCGCCGTCAGCAAGGCCTGGGAGTAGCCCGGCAGGCGGCGCGCGGCCAGCGGCTGGTAGTTATCTTCGATGCTGCGCACCACGCTCACCGGCGGTGGCGCCCCGGTGATCAGCGTGTGCAGCACCGCGCCCAGCGCGTAAATATCCGTCCACGCGCCCTGTTCGCTTTCGTCGTTATCGCTGTATTGCTCGATGGGCGCATAGCCCGGACGCAGCATGGTTTCGCTCTCATCCGACAGGTTACCAATGGTTTTACGCGCAGAGCCAAAATCCAGCAGCACCGGCTCGCCGCTGCTCTGAATCTGGATGTTATCCAGCGAGATATCGCGGTGCAGGTAACCGGCGTCGTGGATGGTTTTGATCGCACCCAGCAGCGGCGGCAGCAGGCGACGAATCCAGGCTTCATCCACCAGTTGCGGATTGCGCTCGCGCAGGTTCGATAAGGTGGTGCCGCTGTAAAACACCGTGCCCATGTAAGCGGTGTCGTTCTGCACCCAGAAACGCAGCACGTGCAGCAGATTGGGATGGTTGAAGCGGGCCAGCAGGCGCGCCTCCTGAATAAAGCTGTTCAGCCCGGCATGAAAGGTTTTGCTGAAGCGTTCGCTGCGCAGCACCAGATTCAGATCATCGCTGCGCACCGCCAGCGAAGCCGGCATAAACTCTTTGATGGCGATATCACGCTCCAGCTGATGATCCCAGGCACGATAAACAATGCCAAAGCCGCCACCACCGATCACTTCTTTAATTTCAAACTCATTGAAACGGTAACCCACCGGCAGAGCGTTGGGTACGTTGAGGGGATTATCGTGTTCCGACATTTTCGAAAACTCTCTGATCACTAACGGCTTTAGACATCGAACTGGCAAACAAACTCGCCCTGCTCACAGCGTACCTGCACGCGACGATAGCGTTCATCGCGGGCGTGAGCGCTGAGCAGCATCTGGCTCATCTGCGGCAACAGGGTATTGGTAAGGATGGCGTCGACCATGCGGCCACCGGACTCCACTTCCGTGCAGCGCTGCACGATCTGGCTGATGACCGAATCGTCAATCTGCGCGCTGATGCCGTGGTTGTCGGCGAGGCGCTGAACAATACGTCCCAGCTGCAGCCGGACGATTTCCGCCAGCATCGCGTCGCTCAGCGGGTAATACGGCACCACCAGCAGGCGCCCCAGCAGCGCCGGCGGGAAGACCTCCAGCAGCGGTTTGCGCAGCGCTGTGCTCAGCGCTTCCGGATCCGGCATCAGCTCCGGATCGGCGCACATCGCGCTGATCAGCTGCGTACCGACGTTGGAGGTCAGGATAATGATGGTGTTACGGAAGTCGATGTGGCGCCCTTCGCCATCCTCCATCCAGCCTTTATCGAACACCTGGAAGAACAGTTCGTGCACATCCGGATGCGCCTTCTCGATCTCATCCAGCAGCACCACGCTGTAGGGACGACGCCGCACCGCTTCGGTCAGCACGCCGCCTTCGCCATAGCCCACGTAGCCCGGCGGTGCGCCTTTCAGGGTGGAAACGGTGTGGGCTTCCTGAAACTCGCTCATGTTGATGGTGATGATGTTCTGCTCGCCGCCGTACAGCGACTCGGCCAGCGCCAGCGCGGTTTCGGTTTTGCCGACGCCGGAGGGACCGCACAGCATAAAGACGCCGACCGGTTTGTTCGGATTGTCGAGGCGCGCGCGTGAGGTGCGCACGCGTTTGGCGATCAGATCGAGACCGTGCCGCTGGCCAATCACGCGCTGGTTGAGCGTATCGGCGAGATTGAGCACCGCGTCGATTTCGTTTTTCACCATGCGCCCCAGCGGAATCCCGGTCCAGTCTGCGACCACGGCGGCCACCACGCTGGCATCCACGGCGGCAAACAGCAGCGGCGCTTCGCCCTGCACCTGCTGCAGCTGCCGTTGCGTCGCGTCCAGCTCATCGCGCAGCGCGGCTTCACCCTCCGTCACGCAGCGCGCCCGCAGGGCAATCAGCTGATCGACCAGTTCACGCTCCTGCTGCCAGCGCTGCTGCAGCGCATCGCGCTCGGTTTCCAGCGTCGCGCGCTGCGCGGCAACCGCCTGCGAACGCGCCGCATCGCCCAGCCCGACTTTGCTTTCGCGCTCAATGATCTCCGCTTCAATCTCCAGCGCGGCCAGACGATGCAGGCAATCTTCCAGTGCCGCAGGCTGTGCGCCCTGGCTCACCGCCACGCGTGCGCAGGCGGTGTCCAGTAGCGCCACCGCTTTGTCCGGCAGCTGGCGCGCCGGAATGTAACGGTGCGACAGCTTCACCGCTGCGCTGACTGCCTCATCCAGCAGCAGTACCTGATGGTGCTTCTCCAGCGCGCTGACGGTGCTGCGCAGCATCAGAATCGCTTTGGCTTCATCCGGCTCCTGCACCTGCACGGTCTGGAAACGACGCGTCAGTGCCGGATCTTTCTCAATGTACTTTTTGTATTCGGCCCAGGTGGTGGCACCGATGGTGCGCAGCTGGCCGCGCGCCAGCGCCGGTTTCAGCAGGTTGGCGGCATCGCCGGTGCCCTGCTGGCCGCCGGCACCGACCAGCGTGTGGATTTCGTCGACGAACAGCACAATCGGCGTCGGGCTGGACTGCACTTCATTAATCAGCGCCTGCAGGCGCGCTTCAAATTCGCCTTTCATGCCGGCACCGGCCTGCAGCATGCCGATATCCAGCAGCCACAGCTGCACATCGCGCAGCGGAGCCGGTACGTCGCCAGCGGCAATACGCAGCGCCAGGCCTTCAACCACCGCGGTTTTGCCAACGCCCGCCTCGCCGGTCAGCAGCGGGTTGTTCTGCCGGCGACGCATCAGAATATCCACCATCTGGCGGATCTCTTCATCACGGCCGGTGACCGGATCGATGCGTCCTTCGCGTGCGCGCGCGGTGAGATCCTGCGCGTACTGCGCCAGCGTGCTGGTGCTGGCTGCCGGTGCGGCACTCTCCACGCTCGGATGCGCCACCAGCGCCTGCTGTGCCTCTTTGCTGCTGGCGAGCAGCGTGTCGAACTGCTCCAGCAGCGCATCAGCATTGATACGGCCAAACTGGCCGGAAATGCCTTTCAGCACGCTGGCGAGGTTGAAGGTTTTGAGCATGCCAATCAGCAGATGGCCGCCGCGAATGCGCGTCGCACCGTACTTCAGCGAGGCGTAGACCCAGGCGCGCTCGACGGCGCTGTCGATGTGTTCGGCGAGATCGGAAACCGCGCTCGCACCACGCGGCAGGCGGTCGAGCGCCGCGACGATATCCCGCGTCAGCGCGTTTTCATCCAGTGAAAAATGGCTGATCACCCGCTGTAAGTCGCCATCCTGCTGCTGCATCAGCTGGTGCAGCCAGTGCACCAGCTCAACATAAGGATTGCCGCGCAGTTTACAAAAGGCGGTGGCGCTTTCCAGCGAGGTAAATAACAGCGTATCCAGTTTGCCGAATAACACGGCACGGCTGATTTCTGACATATCGGGTCTCTTTAATGAAAGAAGCAGGCTGTGTAACAGGGAAAAGCGATTGGGCTAGCTTGCGGCTGCCTCAACCTCAAACATGAAATCTTCGCGATCCTGCGGCTGTGGCGCGTGTCCCAGCCAGCTGGTGTAGCCCAGCCGGGCATTGCCTCCCAGCGTGACGCTTTGCACCTCTTCCGCCGCCAGGATCAGGCTGAGGTCCCACTGCATCTCGATGCCGAGATAGTGACGCACCCAGTCGCGCACTTCGCGCGCGCCCGGCGCATCTGGCAGAAAGTGGGCATACTGCTGCGCGCTCAGCGGACCGAGCCGCAGGCGAAAACGGTGCTGCACATCGCGCACCGCCACACCGAGGAACGCCGATTCGCCCAGCCGCGGCATCTGGCGTCCGGCTCCCAGCCGCGCCTGATCGCGCGCGTCCAGCGTCAGCCACTGCGGCACGTTCTGTGCCAGCTGCACCGGTACGCCAAAGTAGTGACGCAGAATGCGTACCAGCCCTTCAGCGTCGTGACCGTGGCGGCTAAGATGGCCGACCAGCATCAGCCGCGCATGCAGGCTGAGCGAACTGGCCTGCTGCTGCGCCGGTAAACCGATGCCGGCCAGACAGGCAAGGTAATCGACAAAGCGGCGGTTATCGGCGCGATCCAGCGAGACGGCCGGCTGCGCATCGGCCCAGGCGCGATAAAACAGCAGCGTGGCGCGATGGTGGAAGATGTCGGCAAATGCCGCCAGGCTGTGATCCTGATGGTGCACGATGCGCTCGTGCACATATTCCGTCAGGTGGGTCGGCAGCGGACCGTTGGGGCCAAACAGGCCAAAGCTGTAAATCGCCACGTCATGGCGCGCGTCCTCTGCGCGCGGCTGCACGCTGGCCAGCGTTGCCGGGGCAAACGCCAGCGACGGTTGCTGACCAATGCGCAGCGCTTCGAACTTCGGCAGCGGCGCGCGTCCCAGCGGATAGCGCTGGCCGCCCTGCGCATCCAGCCGGCGCAGCAGCTGAAACAGATCGTAGCGCCACGGTGCCGCCATCACTGCCTGCCAGAAATCGTCCGGCAGCCGCTGGGCGCGCTGCAGCGGAATGATCTGCGCCTCGCTCATAGCAGCGCCTTCCTGCCCATGCGCGGCGGCCAGTAGCCCACCTCGCCGCGCTGCTGGCTGTTGAGGGTGAATTCGGTAAAGCTATTCAGCGCCACCAGCCGGCTGCACACGCGTTCCAGCACGCTGCCGAGCAGCCACGGGCTGGCACCGGAAAACGCCTGTTCGTCGACCTCCAGCGTGATGCTGACGCCGCGCGCAAACACCACCGGGCCCGGTTCCGGCACCCGGCGATTGACCGCGCTAAGCTGGCAGTGGCGAATACCGTCAATCTGGCGCGCCACCGCCGCTTCGGCGAGATTAGCGTACAGGCTCAGCAGCTGGCGCAGCGCGGCGGCGCCCTGACCGTCGCTGCTGTCCATCAGGCTCAGGTAGTTCATCTGCAGGTGGCTGATCAGACGCCACGCGGAGAGCCCTTCGGCCAGCGCCGGACGCGGCGGCGTCGGGCCTTTACACAACTTCAGCTGCCCGACCGGGATCGAATCCGGCATGACGAAATTGCCCTGCTCCTGCTGCAACAGCATCAGCGGCAGATCGCGGCTGGTGCAGAGCACGTCTGCCGACAGGTAGCGCATGTCGTCGCGCCACGGCGTGTGATGCTCATCCACCAGCGACAAAAATACTTCCGAGCCGATATAGCCGGTGCGCGTGCCGTAACGCTGCGCCTGCTCAGACAGCGTGCGCTGCTCGCGGCGTAGCGAGAAATAGGCACCGTAATCGCCGTCGTCGCCGCTGAAGGTGCTCCAGAACGGGCGGAATAACTGCTCTTCGCGCTTGCCCTCAACGGTGGCGAACAGCCGCTGCACCGAGTGCACTTCGTAGTCCAGCGGCCGGATATTATCCACCACCAGATGATATTCGTGCTGGCTGTCGCTGACCTTCAGGCGCTCGGCCGTTTTGGGAAACAGGTTGATTACCGGCGTGCAGTGCAGCGCCAGATGGCTGCTGTCCACCACGCTTTCCAGCGCGCTGTCAGCCTTATCCAGCAGGATGATAATGTCGAATTCCTGTGCGTTATCGCAGCGGCGCAGAAACGGTGCCAGCTGGCTCAGGTTGATGAACTGGAAACGTGCCGGAAAGGCAAAATACTCCTGCAGCAGCCGGTAGCCGTCGAAGTTACGCAGATCGTCCGGCAGCAGCGCCTGCTCTGGCGCAAAGCCTTCCTGCTGTAGCGAGTCATCCGGCAGCACCTGGCGCAGCGGTTTCTGTTCGACCGATTGCAGCACGATGCCGACGCGGTGCTGCATCAGCAGCTCCAGCAGTTTCTGCGCCTGAATGTCCGGGCCGCTGAGATACAGCATTAAATCGGCGACATTCAGCTGGCTGAGCGACGAAATGCCTTCGCAGGCGATACGCACGCGCAGCGCGCTGGCGGCACCGCGACCGCTGAGCTTCAGTTCGCCCAGCGGCAGATCGCCCGGCACGCCGCCGAGTGAAACTTCGCTGATGCGCAGCGGATGCAGCGTGACATCATGCGCCGTGGTGTAGCTGCAGGTTACGCCGCTTTTTTTCAGGTGCTGGCTCTCCATCATGGTGCCGCGCGGCACGTGGAAGCCATTGCTGATATCGCCTTTACGGCTGTCCGGCGTGAGCTGTGCAATCGCCATCGACGGCGTAGGTGACAGATAAGACGGCGCAATCATCTCCAGCAGCCGCTGCGAAAAGCGCGGGAACTCGGCGTCCATTTTGAGCTGCACGCGCGACGTGAGGAAAGCAAAGCCCTCCATCAGGCGCTCAACGTAAGGATCGGCGACTTCGATGCCGCGCATCCCCAGCCGCCCGGCGACTTTCGGATAGCGCGCAGCGAACTCCGCGCCCAGCTCACGCAGATAGGCCAGTTCGCGGTTGTAGTAGTCGAGCAGTTTGCTGTCCATGATTAACCTGCATCCAGTAGTTCAAAATGACCGCTTTCCAGATCAACCTGGGTGCGGAACAGAAACTCCAGCGGATAAGGCACGCACCACAGGCGGCCTTTGATCTCAATCGATAACACGTTGTGCAGGCTGAGCGATTTCAGATCGCTGACGCAGCGCACCTGCAGCCCCTGCGGCAGAATGCGCGGCTCAAAGTGCAGAATGGCATCGGTCATTTTGCGCTGCATATCCTGCCATTCGATGTCGGAGATATTCTGTCCGGCCAGCGGCGCCACGCCAAAATTCCACACCGAGCGCTGCACTTCACCAAAGGCGCTGAGATCCTGCTGGGCTTCGTTGTTGATGGTGTTAAACAGCCACTGCAGATCGCGCAGCACGTGGCGGCGCAGCGTGCTGTGGGAAATCAGCGTGGTATTGCTGGCTTCGCTCTGCTTGTCCGGCGCGTTGTCAGTCAGACGATCGAGTAACGAGGATTGCAACTTGTCGCGCGCGGTTAGCGCATCGCGATTTTTACGCGCGCGGAAACCGCCATGCAGCTGGGCATAGCCGTCGTTGTGCGAGCTGTTATCACGGCTCATCGCTGCCGCCTGGCTGGAACGTCAGCTGCTGCAGCGTCAGCAGCGGATACTCGCCGCTGTCGCTCAGCCACAGCTTCTGGCCGTGACCGGTAAACTGGCTGTCATCGTGGCCCAGCGGCTGCCATTCCGTGACGCTGGCGCGCAGGTAGCGCTCATCCGCCCCCGGCAGCAGCGGGTAGCGCACCGGGATCTGGCAAATCTGCTCGCTGCCATCTACCAGCTGCACGCGCGTATGGCGCCAGACCAAATCGGTGACGCTGGCAGGCGCCTGAAATTCCATCTCGCGGATCGCGGCGAACGGAATCCAGTAGTAGCGGCCGTTGGCGATGGCTTCGCACACCGGCCCGAAGCGGCTGTCGCCGTCCATCAGCCACGCGAAGTCTGCCGTCTGTTCCTGCTGTTGCAGCTGACCCGGATTGGCTTCGGCCTGCGCCAGCGCGGCGGCACGTTGCTCCGCACCCAGCGCGAAGTCACCGCGGATGTCGGCGGTCAGCGCAGCCAGCAGGGTTTCACACCACGCCCACGCGCTGCCCGGCAGCTGCGGCTGCGCCGCGCCGCGCAGTACCGCTTCACGCTGCTGCTCACCGGCAATGGCCTGCTGCAGTAAGGTGACGGTCGGCTGCGCCTGGGGCGTCAGCGCCAGCCACGATTGCAGCTGGGTTTGCGCGCGCGTCCAGTTGCCCGCCAGGCACAGCAGCTGCACAAACGCCGCGCGCAGGTCGGCATTGGCCGGGCTGGCCTGAATCTGGCGGGTGATATCGGCGAGGTTATCGGCCAGTGAGGCACTGGCCAGGCGCGATTGTAGCGAATCCATGCAAGCTCCTTTTGCGTTAGTTGATGGTGCGGTAAACCGCGGCGGCGGGATCTTTCAGCTCCGGATGCAGCTGTTCTACCAGCTGGACTTTCAGCGGTGCGCTGGCGCTCAGCCACGGCGACCACACTTTGCGTACTTCCTGCAGCCGTGCGCGCAGCGCGCTCTCATCGGCGGCATCGCTGGCGGGCATCTGCACCACCACCTGATCCGGTGCCTGCCAGCCGTTGAACTGGCTGCTGAACGGCAGCACCAGCCAGCTGTCTGGCGACTTCTCGTTGCTTAGCACCATGCGTTCGCTGTTGACGGTGGTGATGCTGAGCTCGGCGCTCTGCTGTTTGTTATTCAGGCCGGCAATCGGGAAGCCCTGCAGGAACGTCACCACCACGCTTTTCGCCGCACCGTTGCCCATCTGCGTCAGGCTGCTGCGGCCGCTCAGCCAGCCATCCTGACCGCAGCTCAGCCCCTGTTTTGACGGCACGAACAGCGCGCTGGTCTGCGCCGGATGCTGCCACCAGGTACGGAAGTGACAGCCGTCGAGCAGGCTGAACTGCAGCCACGGCGTGGTATCGGCCTGCGGCGAGTTAAGCACCGGCGCGGCAGGGGCAACCGCAGCGGTCTCTGGCTGCTGCACGGGCGCGGGCGGCGGCGTTACCACCGTTTGCCACTGCTGCGCTTTGGCAGCGCTGCCGCTGGCGATCGGGTTGCCGTCATCATCATTGAGCGCCCAGTTGAGCTGCTGCAGCGCTTTACACTGCGATGCCATCAGCCCGGCGACGCGCGGCAGAAAATCCTCCAGCGCCGCGACGTTTTTCGCGCCGTGGGTGACGATGCGCAGATCAACATTGCGCTTACACCAGCTCGCCAGCTGGTTATCTTTCACGTCATCAATCCAGACATCCAGTTTCTGTGCCGGGGACTGCACGATGCGATAGTTCTCAGCAAATGCGTGCGTGCTGAGCAGCAGCGCAGCCAGACCCAGTAATCCATGTTTCATGTTGGCGTTCTCAATCTCGAAGAGGGAAAAACTGCGCCGCTTCGGACAGCGAGTGCAGTAAGGTGGTGTCCTGCGGTGAGCCAATCCAGACGGCCAGCGCGCTGAAGTTATCCTGCTGACCGTTATCCGGCTGACCGTTGCGGATGATTTGCTGCATCAGCGTCAGCCACTCTTCCGGCGTATTGACCATGTGCAACGACTGCTGCATCTGCTCCAGCGTCACGCCGTGCCAGAAGCCATCGGTGCACAGTAAAAAGGCGTCGCCGTCTTCTATTTCCACCACATCGCTGTAGCTGGCGTCGCGCTGCTCATCGCCCATGCCGAGGGCAAAATAGAGCAGGTTGCTGTTGATACCTTCGGTCTGGTGGCCGGCATCTTTCATCTGCTGCACCAGGCTATGGTCGGTAGTCACGTGATAGAGGTAGCCGCGGCGAAACAGATACAGCCGGCTGTCGCCCGCGTGCGCCCAGTAGGCCAGCTCGTAGTCGCGGTCGACGAACAGGCTGACCAGCGTGGTGCCCATGCGGCTGTGCTCGCTGCTGGCTTTCTGCTGCTGGCGAATCGCGTGATTCGCGTGGTTGACGTAGTTGCGAATCGACTGCGCATCCAGGTGCGCGTTACCGTCGAACGCCTCCATCAGGCTGCTGCGCGCGATGCGGGCGGCCACGTCGCCGCCTGGAAATCCTGCTACGCCGTCACACACCACGAAGCAGGCTGAGCGTTCGCCGATTACCTCACCGGTTTGATCCTGATTGCTGGCGCGGTCGCCCTGATTCGACGTGGAAGCAATGGTGATATTCATGCGTCATCCGTGTGGGTTTGTGAATCTTTGTACTGATTAACTTCCAGGTCGTAGGCATGCAGGAAAGCTTCGCCGAACAGGGTATGGAAATCGTCCTCAATCTCGCCCGCCGTCTCGCCGTAGCGCTCAACAAAATGCTCCCACAGCGCAGCTTTGCGGCTGCCCGGCAGGCCGAGGCGCGACAGCGATCCCGCCTGGCGGGCTTCCTCTTCAAGCTGATCCGGATTAAAGGATTGCAGCATCGAAGCGATAATGGCGCGGATCCCGGCGATCATGCCGAGCTGATGCGCCTGCAGATCGATCAGCGCATCACGCACCGCCTGACGCGGCGGCATGAAGCCCGGCATACGGCTGCCAAACATCTGCATCAACACGGTTTTGCCGGACGGCAGCAGTTTGAACGGGTTGTTGGCGTCGTCGAGGATCACCGTCATATCCGCTTTAACGCCACGCTTAAGAATCGAACGTGACGACAGCAGCGCAACGGTGCCCTGCGAGAACATGCTCAGCATCTGGCCAAACTGCAGCATCTGCTCGCGGTCGAACTGCGGCGTGGGCTGCAGATCGCGCAACCCCATGCCTTCCAGCAATGCATCCAGCAGTTCGCCTTTCAGCGCGTCGCCGCTGCTGTGGCTGGCTGTCGCCTGACTGGCGGGTGCCGCGTTCTGATGGCTGGAAGCCACCGGATCGATACGCAGCCGCCCTTTCGGCGTCGGCGACGGTACACGTTGCACCGCCTGCGGCGTGGGCAGCGTAATGCCGCCGTAATCCATCTGCGGCGCGACCGTCTCCGGCTGCTCCACCTGCGGTTCGATCAGCGGCGACGTGGCCTGGGTTTCGGTGTCATCAAACAGTGGCGAACTGCTGAGATCCGCCAGCTCGACCGGTGCCGTCTCCGGCGAGGGTTCACTGGGCGTTTCCGGCTGGGCGACGGGCTGCGGTTGAACCGTCTGTGCCGGCGCGATCTCCGGCTGCGCCAGCGGAACCGCATTGCCCATCATCAGGCCGAGCGGATCGTCGTGGTTGCGCACGTCGCTGCTGCTCTGGCTGCCAAACAGGCTGAGCGGATCGAGCTCGGTGGCACTCTCGACCTGCGGCTGCGCGGCGGCATTCTGCTGCGCCGACAGTGTGCTGGGGGTGCGATCGTCGAAGATACTTTCCTGCGCGAACAGCGCATCGCCTTCATCGAACAGACTGGTGTTTTTCGGCTGCTGGCCAATATCCAGCGGCGCATCGTTCACCAGCTGAGCCAGCGGATCCTCCGGGTTGCGATCGAGGCTGGCCGGCGCGGTGAGCGGATTGGCCTCCGGCAGCACCTCGGCCGCTGCTTTGCGCTTCGACAGATCGTCAGAGATCGAGAACTCTTTGGCGAGGCTGTCCCAGATCTCGCTGGGGATCGCGGCGGTGCTGGCAT
Organism: Pantoea sp. SGAir0184; assembly: GCF_043544755.1. NCBI lineage: Bacteria > Pseudomonadati > Pseudomonadota > Gammaproteobacteria > Enterobacterales > Erwiniaceae > Pantoea > Pantoea sp. SGAir0184. Next base: position 729,518 of record NZ_CP028050.1, on the reverse strand, counting down.
CTTTTTCCGCCGGTGGCGCATCAGCCATTACCGCCGCCTGCACCACCGGCTGCGGTGCCTGCGTGGCGGCCTGCGGCTGCTGCGCACCGTTGAGATCGTTGACCAGCAGCTGGTAATCATCGATGCCCAGCACGTCGCCATCCTGTAATTCCACCTGACGCCCGCGCTCCAGCGGGATGTCATTGAGCAGTACGCGCGTCACGTTGCCCCGGTTGGTGAGGCGGCATTCGCCAGCGGCGGTGATGTGCACAATCGCCTGCAGGCGAGAAATGGTGCGATCGTCATCCGGCAGCACCAGATTGTTGTCCACTCCGCGGCCAATGGTGCCGCCGGGCGGCATAAAGTCACAGCGGGTTTGCGGCGGCTGGTGGCCGGGTTTAGTCGTTATTATCGTAAAGCGCATAACGGGTTCCTGCGGTTAGCGGTTCGGCATCTATATTGCGCGGCTCTCCGGGAAAGACGCGGAATATAGGAAGCGGGTAATACGATGCTGTGTGCGATATCAGGTGATTGAGGCTGTGCTTTAAAACGCGATGCGCTGTGTCATATTTGCCATTTAGAATTTTCGTTGGCTTAGAAATGATTGCAATTTTATTCTATTGACCACTCAATAAACATTATAATTTTTTGGCTGTAATGCATTATTAGAATTCGTGGCAAAAAATTATTTGGCTCATTAAATAAAACCAACAATCAAACCGATACCCACGCCTGAAAACAACAGAAAAAAACTTATAAGGTTTAAATTATGAAGCCTCAGCATCCATGATATATTTTCTTTAGGCTGTGACTGTATGAAATTGTATGCATTATTACTTACAAGCTTTCCTTTCGCTAACTTCATCGCCCTCCCATTATAAAGATCAATAAAATAGACTATCTTATTGGCATTAAATAGAGAACCCAAAAAAGAATAGATATTAGTTACTATGTCTAAGTCGAGATCACGACGTCTGAACTCATTGACCAACTCAATGTATTTACGTTCATTCTTTTTAAAGATGTAGCATGAAAAAACCTGCATAATTAACGCAAATAAAATCAATAGCAAAGCTAAATACAGAAAGAAATCAACTTTATTCATAGTGTCTCCTAATAATCTTTTCGCTTTTTTCAGAGTGATTGTTATGCGTATAACCATTTGACATTTTTTCATACGCCCTGCGTAACTCAGTAATATTATTAAGATAACTATTTTCAAATCGATGTGTTATTTCCCGATCATAGTAAATATCACCATCAGTTTTATTTAGACCCAAAATATAATAATTAAAAGCATAACGCTCGGCAGCTTCAACCTCATAAACAACCGCTATTTTCACTTGCTGTTCATTCTTTCCTGATATAATTCCTACTGCAGAAATCTTGTGGCAACCTGTCGCTTCCCATTCATCCTGACCGATAGTTAACCAAAATTGGTCAACATGCTCGCCATCTCTGCTCCAGCCAATAAAACAGACTGGATGAACCTCCCTCACCCAACCCCGTCCCTGTATCAGCATACCTATGCTTTTATCGTCGCGTTTGACGGTGAAAGATTGCTGCAGATTCAATTCAACACGCTCGAGTCCGCTGTGCTGAGCCAGGGCCATTATAGCTGGCTTATATTCTTGTTTATCGCCTGGTATAAGCGCTGTCGTCGCGGAAGCAATATTCCAAACGAGTAAGCAAGGCAGTACACAACAATATAATTTCGCTTTCATGCTATCAAATATCCTGATTCGTAATTCGTATTTATTTTAAAAAGAGCATTTATCATGCTTTATTTCGTGTCGTACGCAATGTGCGAACCAGTAAGTGTTTTTTTAACCATATTGATTGGTGCGTTTTTAGGCTGATTGATGTCAGCCAGACCTTGTATCACTTAGATTTCCTTCAGCGCACTGGTCTTCTATCCTGCCATTAAGTTTCTTACAACTAACTAAAGCTAAGGATTCTGCCCTAACTGCTAAAGATCTCACAGCACATGCTAATGCAAATAGTAAGGTAAATCTTTTTATCATGTATTCTCCAATGAGTAGCCATTATCATAACCCTCGTAAATCAAATAAAATAAACCTTGCATTCAATATGATTCTTACAAAGCGGCCCCACAGGGGCCGCTCATGAAAGCAATTATGCTTCTTTATTTTCTTTGATATTCCAGCCAGCACTACTTTCAGCACCTTTACCGCCCGAAGACGTTTGCTCCCAGTATTGTTGTTTGACTTTAGCAGCCTGGAATGCGTAGCTGACGCCTAAAACGTCACCGTTATTAGAACCATTATAGTTTACGGAAACAACCAAAACATCTTCTAAAGTAATTCTTGCATACTCAACTTGTTGACCACCTGCTTTACAAACTGAAAGTTCAACTTTAGATATATGCTTACCGCTTGCACAATGTTTCAGGATTGCTGTAGTGGATTTGTCGATGAGAGCATCTACAGCCAGATTATTAAATGCGGCCTTACCTGCTCCGCCGCCACCGCCTACGGCCATATTACCTGGTTGCGTTGCCCCCCAACCAAAGGAGGTAATATCTGTCCAGCCTGTATGGTTTGAATCTTTAGACTCACCTGTTACACCATCAACTTTCAGAAACATATCAATAGCCATAATTTCAACTCTTCTTTAGTTAAGAAAATGCTTTAGAAGCATCGTAATAGCAAATAGAAAAGTATGGGGCTGCTTAACCAGTCCATAGTTTACCATTGCTCCTAGGTTATCTCCGCTACATGGAGATATAAAATCAAAATTGAATAATCTTGACTTTTTCAAATTGAAACATTATTTTCTTTGAACGCACGTCAATTGTCATTAATCGGAGGAAAGAAAATGAAGGAATCGCCACTTAATATAGCAATGAAAGTAATTTTAAATATTTTAATAATCTTCTCTTTATTTTCAGCATGCTATTGCGGCTATTTATTGATTAAATCCTTATACATAACCATTGCCTTTGAGAAAATTGACCTGATATCCTCAGGATATTTGATTGGTCAGTTATTATTTATTGTTTTCACTATATTAATTATTATTTTATTAAGAAAAGTGAAATCTAGATTTTTTTCCTGACCAGATCCGACAGATGTAAAACAAATACTGAAGCGGTGAAGATTGCCAGGAGAATCACTGCATTCAGTATGTTCATCCATAGCCCGCCGGACCAGTTCATGATGAAAATACAATAACCACCCAAACCAAAAAAAAGCAAACCTGAGATACTGCTAATGAAAAGGCTTAGAATATAGAGTATTACTTTTCTAGACATTCCTGATCCCATCGACATAAACATTGAAAATATTATTGGATAAAGTCGGACTGGTACTCTGTAATTCAATAGCCTCTAAATATGGGTCGAGGTATTCTTTAAGAAGAAAGTAAAGTAAATCCAGATCACCATTACTACGTAATTCATTATATATTTTTGGATTGCGTGCCTTGAGATCGTTTGATGAATAAACTGAGTCTGAAGCCGCAGCTCCAATTGAAAAAATAGATCCAATACCAAGGGAGAAAATGAAGCGCGCAATAGCTTTTTCAAAGAAAAGAATGAGAATCTGACTGAGTGCTATATAATTAAAAGCCATTTTTCCCGCAATTGTACCTCCTACTTTTGCTGCCAGCTTTTCAGCTTGTTCAGCCGTGAGGTTACTCCAATAGTTTTGCACCACTATTGTCGCCATTTTCTTCAGGCTATCCGAAGATGCCCCTCTTTTGATTAGTGCTGCAAGTCTGATTTTATCGGTCTGATTTCTCCATCGATGATCAGTATCAAAGTAATCTTTTGCCACTAAAGAGATATCTTGTGTGAATGAAGTTAAACCACCGATTACACTTTCAAAGAATGTATGCCTGATACTTTGTTTGCCATTAATTAATTGAAGCATACCTTGTGCAATTTTATTTACATCAGACATAATTCACACTCTCCATAGTCATATTTAACCAACAAAAACCTTTAAAATCTCAAAACCTAATTAAATGAAAAAGCAGCATAAATCAGAGTTTTTAATAAAGCACGCCTGTATCAGCGTGCTTTGTTATTAAAATCAATTCTCATTCGATTTGAGTGAAGGCAGTTTAGATACCAGACGCAGTGACACCGTCAGGCCTTCCAGCTGGTAGTGCGGACGCAGGAAGAATTTCGCGGCGTAGTAGCCCGGGTTATCTTCCTGCTCTTCCACGCTCACCTCGGCGGCAGCCAGCGGCTTACGCGATTTGGTTTCCTGTGACGAGTTCGCCGGGTCGCCGTCGACGTAGCTCATCACCCAATCGTTCAGCCAGCGCTCCATTTCATCACGCTCGCGGAATGAACCGATCTTGTCGCGCACGATGCACTTGAGGTAGTGCGCGAAGCGGCAGCAGGCAAACAGATACGGCAGGCGTGCAGCCAGACGTGCGTTGGCGGTCGCATCGGCATCATGGTATTCCGCAGGCTTTTGCAGCGACTGCGCACCAATAAAGGCAGCAAAGTCGGAGTTTTTGCGGTGCACCAGTGGCATGAAGCCGTTTTTCGCCAGCTCGGCTTCACGACGATCGCTGATGGCAATCTCCGTCGGGCATTTCATGTCTACGCCGCCGTCATCACTCGGGAAGGTGTGGCACGGCAGGTTTTCAACCGCACCGCCAGACTCGACGCCGCGGATCGCGGTGCACCAGCCGTACTCTTTGAACGAGCGGTTGATGTTGGCTGCCATGGCGTAGGCGGCGTTGCTCCAGGTGTAGCCGTTGTGATTTGAGCCATCGGTCTGCTCTTCAAAATCAAAGCTATCCACCGGATTGGTGCGAATGCCATACGGCAGGCGCGCCAGGAAGCGCGGCATGACCAGGCCGAGATAACGGGCATCTTCCGATTCACGCAGACTGCGCCAGGCGGCATATTCGGTGTTCTGGAAGATTTTGGTCAGATCGCGCGGGTTCGCCAGCTCCTGCCATGACTCCATCTGCATGACGGTCGGCGCGGTACCGGTGATGAACGGGCAGTGTGCCGCCGCGCTGATACGCGCCATTTCGCCCAGCAGCTCCACGTCCTGCGGGCTGTGATCGAAATAGTAATCGCCCACCAGGCAGCCAAACGGTTCACCACCGAACTGACCGTACTCCTGCTCATAAATCTTCTTAAACAGCGGACTCTGATCCCAGCCAGCGCCTTTAAAACGCTTCAGGCTGCGTCCCAGCTCCTGCTTGGAGATGCTCATGAAACGGATTTTCAGCATCTCGTCGGTTTCGGTGTTATTCACCAGGTAGCTCAGACCGCGCCACGCGCTCTCCAGCTGCTGAAACTCTTCATGATGAATAATCTGGTTGATCTGCTGTGACAGCTTGTCGTCAATCTCAGCGATCAGCGCCTGGATGGTGCGATAGGTATCATTCGAGATGGTGACGGTGTTTTCCAGCGCCTGCTGCGCCAGCGTCTTCACGGCACTTTCGACGGCTGCACGCGCCTGATCGCTGGTTGGACGAAATTCTTTGTTCAGCAGGGCGCTGAGTTCATTCTCGCTGTAGTGCGAGGCGCCCTGTTGCTGCTGATGCGAAGACTGGGTCATGATTACTCCTCCTTACCTTCAGCGTTTGCATCCTGCTTCGGCAGGTGGGTCAGCGCTTTCAACAGCGTTGGATCCTGCAGAATCTTACCGATCAGCTCTTCCGCACCGTTTTTGCCGTCCATGTAGGTCAGCAGATTCGAAAGCTGGGTACGCGCTTCCAGCAGGTTGCTCAGCGGTTCGACTTTACGGGCAATCGCATCCGGTGAGAAATCGTCCATGCTCTCAAAGGTCAGTTCGACGTTAAGTTTGCCTTCGCCGTTGAGCGTGTTATCCACCTGAAACGCCGCGCGCGGCTTCAGCGCTTTCATGCGCTCATCGAAGTTATCGATATCAATTTCCAGGAATTTACGCTCATCAAGGCTCGCCTGCGGCTCGAGTGGTTTACCGACCAGGTCCGCCATGACGCCCATCACAAACGGCAGCTGAATTTTGCGTTCCGCGCCATAAATTTCCACGTCGTATTCAATCTGAACGCGAGGCGCGCGATTGCGGGCAATGAACTTCTGCCCACTGGATTTCGTTGGTGCCATGGTTTTCTCCATTAAGGGTGCGCGGGTAAAGTTTCGCAGGAGGCGCGCAGGTCTCGCTGCGTTGAGTTGTTACGCTCGCTTAGTCGCGGCGTCCAAAGATATTTTCCAGCTGATGCACGCCGTCTGGCGCCAGATCGCGGATGATGTCCATAAAATCGAGCTCAATCAGCCGCTGTACGCGGTCGATCATCAGCGGTGCCGGATGGCTGGGTTCGTGCTGAGCAAAGTAGTGCTTCACCTTCTCCAGCATCAGCTGCGCATCGGCGCGCGAACTGAGCTGCACGCTGCGCCAGTCAGCCGTGCGAACCGCTGCTGCGGGCGCGGCGACGCTCGGTTCCGGCGGCGGCTCTGTTACCACGGCCGGCTGCAGCGTGCTGAGGTCAGTGGCCTGACAGCGTTCGGCGATCATAGCGATCTGCCTGCGCAGCTGCGACAGCTCCGGCACCGCCGCTTCCCCCAGCTGTTCTGTCAGAGTTTCGGTAATAGTTTGCAAACGCTCACTTATCTGTAGCACCGCTTCAATACCGGGCTGCTCGCCGCGCGCCAGCTCATCGGTCAGGCGCGGCAGACCGCCAGGATAGTCCGCGACTTCGGTCTTGCTGCCGTCGCACAGCGCTGCGGCATCGCGCAGCGTGATGCCATCCGAGGCGTAGCGCAGCAGCCAGCTCTGGCGTACCGCGCTGCTCAGCGCTGATTTATCGCCCAGTAGCGCCACCGCATTGATGCGGTAAAACGGATCCTGTTCGCCGTACTCTTCCAGTCGCGGCCACAGCGGCTCCCAGTACAGCAGCAGCGCCTGCTCAATCAGCTTCAGCCCCTGCGCATAGCCAGGCAGCCCTTTCAGCTCGGTCCAGGCGTGAGTAAGCGCTAACATCACTCGCAGGTCTTTGCTGCGGCTGAGCAAGTCAATCGCCAGCTTTTCGACTTTATTCCAGTCCGCTGATTCAGCCGGGATAATGGTCTCGCCAAACTGCTGTTCGGCTTTACCGGTACTGGCCTGCTCCATCGCCTGGTAATCCGCGTGATACTCCAGGTTGTCGCCGCAGGGGTTATCACTGCTGACCGGCGCCAGCAGCGCGTCAATATTCATCGTCATAGCGGTTAGCCTCAGGATTCAAACATCGGAGGATAAAGTCCGTTTCGTCCGGGTTTTGCCCCGCCGGCCGGGTCGAACAGCAGTGAGAACAGCTGTGCGGTGAAGTTGCCGCTGTGCACCTGGGTGTAAAGCGGGAAACCGTCGCTCTGGTTTGTCCACCAGAAGCTGGTGTAAAACTGCGGGTCGAAGCTGTCACCCGGCAGTTTCCAGTTGAGCGTTGACGGCTCGCCGTCGCCAATCACCTGTAAAATGTCCGATTGTTCGCCGTCAGTTTGCGGCTGCTGGGGCTGCGGAATACTCAGCAGCGCCTGGTCGAGCTGCTCTGGCGTACCGCCGTTTTGCACCACGCGCAGCAGCATATTGCCGACCTGCTGATACCACTCGCCCGAGCGGGCCAGCAGCGCCGGTGACCACTCGGCAGGAGTAAAATGGCGCAGCGCGCACAGCGGATAGTTGCGGCCGACGCTGTCGCGGGCGGCAATCAGGCAGCCCATCTGGATCAGTTGACTGCCGAGCATCGGCGGCACGACAAAATTCCACACCGGCGCTTTGAGAAAGGCGCGCGACGGGGCGTTTTTACTCTCTTCACTGGTTTGCCAGTGATGCAGTCCGACCTGAAACCAGTTCGACCACTGCCGGTACAGCACATCGGGGAAGCGTCGCTTCACAAAGTCACCCGAGCTGGGCAATTTGCCGTACCAGCCGGGTGCTGCGTAATGAGTCATTATCAGGTCCTGTTTCAGGGGCAGCTAAAGCCGGGAAGCTGGAACGGGTTACGAATACTGCCAGGGGTGAACGACAACGTGACCTGATGGCCATCGACGTTAAAACTGGCCTCGCGGGTCAGGCCACCGACCGCGGTTAAACGAGCGCGATCGAAGAAGCGGTTCAGCGCCCACGGACCGCTGGTCACCAGCGTTGAGGTGGTGCCGTTGGTCAGACCAAGCTGCATCCGCACCTGGCTGGTGCCGCCCGGTCCGGGCCAGCTCACCATCTGCACCGCCTGCGGGCCGTGGCTGTAACGCAGAATCTGGCCATCGACGTCGAGCGTCAGGTTGAGAATGTCGTTATCCATTTTCACCGTACGCAGCGTGACGCGGAACGACGGCGTGGTCGCCCCGTTAGCAAAGAAGGCATCACGAATCGACTGCGCCTGCTGGAACGGACGCAGCAGCGCCTCACCGCCCGGCAGCGTTTTGCCGTCGATGCCTGGCGTGAAACGCCACGCCGCGTTGGTGGTATCCACTTTGCTGGCCAGATTGTCGCGGAAGAAGCTGTCCATCAGCCCGCTGCCCGGCGCGAACATGCGCGCGAGATCGTCCGGCGTCACTTCGCTGCGCGCATTGCGCACCAGCGGATAACGGCCGGCAATCGCCTGGCGGCAGAAGCTGCCCACTTCCATGGTGATGCGCTTGCGCACGTTATCCATATCGCGGCGCTGTGCATCGCTGCTGGCGCCCACGGCCATGCTGGAAACCATATTCTGCAGCGAACCCGGTAAGCGACCGGCGCTGGCCTGCAGACGACTGATGGCATCGCCGGACGGCGGCGGCATGCCGCTGTTGGCGGCGTCCTGTACCGCCGTCAGGTAGCGGTAGAGATCGTCGATCTGATGGAGAAAATCATCCACCGCCAGCACTTTACTGCCCTGCTGCAGCGGCTGTGCCAGCTCCAGCACAGGCGCGAAGTGCACCGCCACCGCCTGCTCCGGTGCCTGCTGGGCTGCGCCCTGGCCCGGCGCCGCGCTGGCTTTGGAGGAACTGAACAGCGCTTCTAAAGTGCGCGTGGCGCTGTTGCCCGTCGCCGGCTGTGCCTGGGTACTTTGCTCATCCGGCTGTGCGCGGTTCAGCGTCAGCAGCTTACTGAGGTTAACCACCAGCTGGCGCAGCGGCGAGTGGTTGCCCGACAGCAGACGTGCGGTGTTGATGCGCTGCGACAAATCCGCGCTGCTGTTGAGCTGGATATCGCTGAGGAACTGCTCCCACTGGCGGATGTAATCCTGCACGTAGAGCTGGCGCACCGCGAGGTCGGTCTGCTGACTGTTCTCCGGCGACGCAACGCCGCCCAGCACCCAGACATCATCCTGAAACAGAGCCTGCGTGACCGGTGCGATTTGTTTATCAACGTGCTGCCAGTAACCGTCTGGCGTGAACAGGCCGGCCACGCCATCATTGACTGATTTGCCGCTTTTGCGTGAAAACACCAGCTCACTCTGCGGCCCGCCCAGCGCCGCGAGGGTGACCGGTTGCAGGCTGCCGTCACGCTGCAGCAGGCGCTTCAGACGTCCGTAGACGCGCTGCGACAGCGGCATTTGGTTAATCAGCGCCTGCTCGCGCTTTACCAGCGCATCATCCTTCGCGTACGGCGAGGACTGAATCTGTGTCTCCAGCAGCTGCTGCAGATGCCACGCCAGCTGTTTCACTTCCTGCTGCGTCACGTTTTGCGGCAGTTCGCGGCTAATATTCAGCATCAGCCAGGCATGCAGGAATTTGCCGTCATAATGTTTTGGCTGATACAGCATCTGGTAAGCTTTCAGCGCTTCGTAGCTGTAATCCGCATCGCTGCCGTTGTCGTTACGCAGCCAGCGGGTGATGTTTTGCGCCACCTGCGGCAGCAGCAGCTGTTTCAGCGCTTTGTCATACAGGGTGCGCGTGGCGTCGCTGACTTCGGTACCGCGATACAGCCCCATACGGCGCGTCAGCGGGGGATCTTCCAGCGAGAAGTCGGCGCTTTTCGGCAGCTGCAGCAGCGTGTTGAGATACGGCACCAGCGCAAACAGATCGCCATTGCCCTGGCGTTCCAGCTGTTGTCCCAGTTGCTCCACCTGCGGCGTTTTACCCGCCATCTCCTGCAAATAGGCTTTGTTTTTACTGTAGCTGGTGAGCCATAGTGCTCCGGCAATCAGTACCAGCACCAGCAGCGCCAGATAGCCGGACCACAATCCGGCGCGATTGCGCAGCTCCCACCAGCGGTTACTGCCCGCCAGGCCCGACTCCTGGAAGATGACATTTTCCAGCACGCCTTTCAGGAAGAAGCTCTGGCCTTTGTTCGGCGGGATCGGTGACTCTTTGTCGACCTGGTCCCAGCTGCCGGACTCGCCGCTGCGCTGTCCCGGCAGATGCAGGGCGCGGCTCAGCTCGCCCATTACGCGGTCAAACGGTAGTCCTTCCTGAGTACCGCTGGCGAAATAGATGCCGCGCGGAGCGAACTGGGTTTCGAAATCCGAACGGGCAAACAGCGTATCCAGCGCCTCCGCCAGCAGCGGCCGCAGCGCGGCGAACTCCTGCGGAAACAGATAGCTCTCCGCCCGCGCCTGCGCATCGCTTTCCGCTAACAGCGTATCGGCCAGGCCGGCATCCAGACGCTGCTGCAGCAGTGAATACTCCTGCTGAAACTGACTGTTGAGCTCAAACTCTGCGGTCGACGCCTGCGCCCATGGGAAGGTAAAGCCCCAGATTTGCTCGCGCTGGGTTTTATCCAGCGAAGCGAAGTAGCTGCGGAAGCCTTTGAGCAGGTCGGTTTTGGTGACCAGCACATAAACCGGGAAGCGAATGCCAAGGCGATCGTGCAGCTCCATCAGCCGCTGACGCAGTGCGATTGCCTGATTGCGCTGCGCTTCCGGCGATTGCGTCAGTAAATCGGACACGCTGAGCGTGACAATCACGCCATTGACGGGCTGACGGCCGCGATATTTGCGCAGCAGGTCGAGAAAATGATGCCACTCGCTGGCGTCGCGCTCCTGCTGGCTCTCCTGGGTGGTATAGCGACCGGCGGTATCCAGCAGCACCGCTTCGTTGGTGAACCACCAGTCGCAGTTGCGCGTGCCGCCAATGCCGCGCAGCGCCGCTTTGCCGAACTTGTCCGCCAGCGGGAACTGCAGCCCGGAGTTGACCAGCGCGGTGGTTTTACCGGCACCCGGAGCGCCAATGATCATGTACCACGGCAGCTGGTAGAGGTATTGATGGCTGAAGCGCTGCGCCCAGAAAGGCGCGCCCTTGCTGCTGGCGCGCTGGAAGTGCGCTTTTTTCAGCATGTCGGTGGCTTCGGAGAAACGGCTCGCCAGCACCTGTTCTTCATTGGTCAGGCGTTTGCGGTCCTGCTCCGGCGCATCGCTTTTGCTGGTTTCGAGGCTCGACATCAGTTTGCGGTTGAGCCAGAAGTTATACAGGCGCGGAATCGCCTGGCTCAGCCCCCACACCAGATAGAGCAGCGCAATGCTGATGATGCGGTTCTGCTCTGGCTCCAGCGGCCGCGAGTCGACAATGGAAAACACCGGGCCAATCACCCAGATGATAAAGGAGAGCGCGGTAATGCCGACAAAACCCCAGGCGAGGCGGCTGGTCAGCACCGCAAAAAGCATATTCAGCATGGATTAGTTCCCTCTCGCCAGGCCGTTGAGTTCCGCTTGCGTCGCATCCGGCGCGACCAGCAGAGTAATTTCTACGCGACGGTTGCGGGCGCGATTCTCCGCGCTGGTGTTCGGCACCAGCGGATGGCTTTCGCCACGCCCTTCGGCTTTAACCCGCGACGGTTGTGCCAGCTGCTGCTGCAGCAGGGTTTGCACCGACTGCGCGCGCGCCAGCGAGAGTTCATAGTTGGAGGCGAAGCGGGCACTGCGAATCGGCACGTTGTCGCTGTAGCCAATCACCAGAATCTTCCCGCTGACGTTATTCATCGCGGCGGCAATGCGCTGAATCACCGCATCGTAGCGGCCACGCACTTCGGTGGATGCCGAGGCGAACAGGCCATCGCCCTTCAGGGTGACCACGCTCTGGTCGGCTTCATCGCGCACCGCCACCAGGCCGGCATCAATTTCCGGCTTGAGGAACGCTTTCAGGTTCAGCGTGGCGGGCGGCGGCGGTGCCGGATTGCTGATTTGGACTTCCGGCAGCGCGGTCTGATAGATGCTGGCCAGCACCGGCGAGGTGTAGTCGCCGAGACGCCAGTTCAGGACGATGTAGAACAGGCAGGCAGCAAAGCCGGCCACCGCCGCACAGGCCCACAGTGGAATCATCGGCCGCCACAGCTTGCGCAGCACCGGCTGATCGGTGGGATGCGGTGACAGCGCCGCCGGGTAACTGCCGCGCACGCTTTTGATCATCTGCAGCAGACGCTGTTTGATGGTTTCCAGCTGCGAACGCCCGTTATCCAGCACGCGGTAGCGCCCTTCAAAGCCGAGCAGCAGGCAGAAATAGATCAGCTCCAGCAGCAGGATGTGCTGACGCGGATTTTGCGACAGCTTGGCCAGCAGCTGAAAGAACTTCTCACCGCCCCAGGTTTCATTGTGAAACGTCACCAGCAGGCCATTGCTGGTCCACACGCCGCGGCTGCCCCACGGCGTCAGCGCCGCCGCTTCATCCAGCGCGGTGCACAGGCAGTAGCGCGCGCCGACGATCACTTCATAACTCAGCCCCGACTGCTGGCAGCTGAGCTCAAAGCGACGGATCTGATCGATCAGCTGCTGGCGCAGTCGCGCCGGATCGTCGTGCGAGACGGAGTGGCGAATCTGCGGGATCGCGTTAATCAGCGGATTCGCCGCGGCGACCAGCACATTCTGATGGCTGACATCCTGCTGTGTGACGTCACTGTTCGGTTTCTGTTGTTCCTGCATCATGCGGCGTGCTCAGTTTTGATTATTCTGACTGACTACGAATGGCCCAGAACTCCATGTTCAGGCCCGGAAACTCACCGGCCAGATGCAGCGCAAAGGCACCTGAGCGCTCCATCTCCTGCCACAGCTCGCTGTTCTTATCGAGCTCGAAATAGCTGTAGCCGGCATGCCACGGGATTTGCGGCGGCGCGCCCGGCATGGCTTTCAGCGCCAGTCCCGGCAGCTGCAGCTGTACCAGATCGCGGATTTTGGTAACGGGCGCGACTTTCATCTGCGCCGGGAAGTGGGTTTTCAGCGCCTCGGCTGGCACGCTGGCTTTGACCGCCAGCACAAAGCCGAACTCGCGCACCATGCTGCTTTCCGGCACCGTGGCCACGTTGAGGCCGTGCGAGCGCTGCGTCAGCGGCAGCTGGATGGCGCTCTCTTCCATCACCTGCGACAGTCCCTGGCGTAGCAGCAGCGTTAAGCGGGTAAAGCAGCTGTACAGATCGTCATGGTCATACAGCGGCAGCGCGTCCGGGGTGCGCGCCGGCATCCAGCTGCTCAATTCAGCGGCCAGCTGCAGCCAGTGACTGTAGAGCGTTTCCGGGTGCAGCAGCGGCAGATGCTGTAAGTGCGCGTGCAGGCCAAGCTGACGGTTGAGTAAGGTCAGCAGCATAAAATCGACCATGTCGGCACTGTTAAAACGGCCGGTACCCGGCGTGCGCTGGCTCAGCTGCTGGCTGCGCTGCTGAATCAGGCCGTGCAGGTCATTGAGCATGCTCTGCAGCGGCCGGCTGGCGTTGAGCGTCAGCATCGGCGGAATGTAATCGGTGTCGAGGCGCACGTGGTTATCGCTGCGTTTTTCAATCACCTGCGCCACGCCCATCGCCGTCCATTCCGCGGTGAGATCCTGTTCCAGCATCAGGCGCAGGCGCAGTTTGCCGAACTGAACGGTGGCAGCGCCGACCGCCTGAGCGTTGTCATCTTCGACTTCGGCTTCCCACGCCAGATAGCGCGCTAGTGAATCCTGCGTCTCCTGAAACGCCACCGCTTCGCGCCCGTTGCGCCGGGCCGGGATCGCCAGTACCACTTTGCTGCGATCGACATTCGCCGGCAGATCCAGCGGGGCCGGACCGTGCTGTGGCTGGCTGAAAGAGAAAAAGGTGCCGTCAGGCAGACATCCGCTGGCGGCACTCAGCGCCAGTTTTCCCTGGCGCAACAGCGCTTCATCAAATTCGAGATCAAAAAACCCCCAGGTGTAGGCGCGCTGCGACTGCCCCCACTCGCGCAGGGTGCTGTGTAGAAAATTTTCCGACTGCTGGAAATGGTGAGGGCGCAGGAACATCCCCTCGGTCCAGACAACCTTTTCGGCTCGGTTCATAGGCATCCTTACTGCTTAACCACGCGCAGGCCGTTGATATCCGCCACGACGCGGGCATTCAACTCACCATCGTTATTTTTCCAGAACTGCCAGAATGCGCTGTCGTCGCCATCCGGAAAGGGCAGCGCGAGGCGCCAGACTTTACCGTCCAGCGCCTGATACTCGGCCATGATGCCGATGAAGCGCGCTTCCGGCAGGCTTTTCGCGCTGAGGGTTTTACTCAGCTGACCTGACATCAGGAAGAACTGCTGATTGTTGAGCAGCGTGCTGCCCAACGCGGTGGCGGGCTGGTTCTGCAGGGAGTAGAAATCAGCGGACATGAATTCCGCATCGGAGGTCAGCAACATCACCCGGACTTTGAGCGGCGCACCCGCGTTGATCTGCGGATGCGCCTGAAAGTCGAGATTGTAGCGTGCAACCGGCGCCGGACTGTTGCTGCTGCAGGCGGCCAGCAGGCAAGCCAGCAGCAGTAATCCGGCGCGGCGGAGAGAAATCATCGTCATCATTCAGCCCTCCCTGCTTACCGTGTTAGTTGATGATCCAGGTGCCGCTGTTGCTGTTCTGGCACGCTTTGCTGTCGCCATCCACCGCGACGCAGGTCTTTTTCTTGCTGCTGGCGCGGGCGCGACGCTTCGGCTGGTCCGCTTTGATGGTCTGCTCATACAGCGCGCTTTTCACCACCGCGCGGAACGGGACATAACCGATCAGCTGTACCGCAGGCTGAGCCGCCGGCTGCTGCGCTTTTTTGTCATCGGCCGGTGCAGTCTCAGGCTGCGCTTCGTCTGCGGCCTGCGCCGACTCGCCAAGTGCCAGCCAGTTGTTTTCAACCTGGCCAATCACGGTGTAGGTTTCACCGCTTTTCAGCGTATCCACCACTTTGCCGCCGAAGCTCGGGCGGGTCATGATCGAAGCCGGATAGAGCGCGCGATAAGCCTCGTTCACCGGGCTGAACTGTGCCGGCGGCTGGACGGCATAACGGTGCGACAGCGTGACGCCGTCAACGGTGCTGCTGACAATCGTGTCGTCTGTCATCTTTGGCGGTGCTTTACAGCCAGCCACTGCGAAAACAAACATCAGGCCCAACGCCATACGGAGATTCACCATTTTCTTCATGTTTAGTTCCATTAACGCCTAAAAAGTGGCCAGAGGCCGGTTAAGAGCAAAATGAACCGTGCGCACGACTGGAGCCGGCGTCGATTCAGTACCAGTTAAAAAGTTGACCCTTTAATGAGTGTGGCTAACGCATCGCGCCAGCGAGGCAAAAATTGATCAGTCTGAATTAAGTATTAAAAATGCAACATTAGTGACAGGGATGATGTCGGAAGAATTCTGATCGTTTCACAAACAATCAGCAACATGATCAATTTTTGCTAAGCGAAGGGGTCGGCCACAGCCAAACCTCGGTTTCTCTTATGCCATCCCTGGGTTAAAAACTATCACGTTCAATGAATCTGGTTAATCGGTAACGATTAAAAGGATAACAGCAACAACTTACGGCATTCGCTGACAGCATTGCTATTTATTGAGATATATCAACAACATATAAAAGACTGGAAACATCATAGCTACCGCACGAGCCAGGTAAAACCTGCCCGTGAGCATGCAATCACAATCCATTTGTTAATGTCTGACGGAAGTTTACAGAAGCCTGACAAAATTTCAACGCGCCGCTAGCAGAGGAAATTAGTTCAGTAAAGGTTAACAAATATTTTTAATGCAAATTTGCGTCACTTTTGCCCGTAAACCTAAGACTATTCTTAGCAATCCATTAAAACTGTGAAAGATTGTAAATGAAAGATGAAAATTTGCTCGCGCGATCATTAAAAATTGTCATAAAAAAAATGGCGCTGAGCGGCACGCATTTTGTCTGCGCGCGATAAAACCCAGGCAGGCGATAAAAAAGGGGTGATAAAGACAAACTGACAGTGAAAAAAACCAGCCAGGCGGACCAGGCTGGTTTAATACGCTAAAATAGCAGGTATCGGGATTGTTAAGCAGTCAGAATAGATTGCAGCTCAGGCAAGGTTTTCACCTGCCAGGTGGGCGTGATGTGCGCCGGCAGCGGACGCGTGCCGTGATCGATCCAGCAGGTTTTCACGCCGGCATTCATACCACCGAGAATATCCGATTCCGGCGTGTCGCCGACCATTAATACCCGGCGGTGATCGGGATTGCCCAGCAGCTGCAGCGTATGGTCAAAAATCGCCGCGTCCGGCTTGGGTACGCCCACCTGTTCGGAGATCACCAGCGCGTCAAAGTAGTCACGGAAGCCGGTGCGTTCAAGGCGCGCCTGCTGCAGCGCCGTAAAACCGTTGGTGATGATGGCGATTTTTACCTTGCCCTTGAGCGTATCCAGCAGGCGGGCTGCGCCATCCAGCGGCAGGCAGATCTCGGCCATCGCATTAAGAAAGTCGCTGTTAAGCACTTCCGGCGCCACGCGCAGTTTTTCGCCCCACAGCGTGAAGCGGCGCGTCTGGAGCTGTAACGCTGAAATGGTGCCGTTCTGGTAATCGACCCACAGCGGTTTGTTGACGGCCTGATAATCAGCGTAATCCTGATCGCTGAAGTGCACGTCGTAGCTGGCAAACATGCGCTGCAGGCCGGCGAAGGCGTCAAAGTGGAAAAGTGTGTCATCCGCATCGAACAGGATGCAGTCCCAGTCGTTTAACATAGTGCCCCTTTTGAATGACGTCAGAGCGTGAGCGCCATAATGATGGCATCCTCGCGCCCGCTGGCGGTGGGATAGTAGTTTGGCCGCACGCTGACCTGATGAAAATCCAGCTGCTGATACAGCGCAATGGCGGGCTGATTGGAGGCGCGCACCTCCAGCCACAGCGTCATTACCGCACGCTGCTCCAGTTCGGCAATCAGCTGCTGTAGTAACTGACGCGCATAGCCGCGGCGCTGGAACGCGGGATCGACCGCGATGTTGAACAGCGACGCTTCATCCAGCACCACCTGGGTGATGGCGAAGCCGGCCAGCTGGCCGTCCGCGTGCAGGCAAAGATTGACGTAACGTTCGCCCTGATTGCTGGCAAAGGTCTGCTCGCTCCACGGAAACGCATGCGCGCGGCGCTCGATCTCCAGCAGCCGCGGCTGTAAATCAGGGGTGATGAAAGAGATGGCTGTCATGGTTACACATCTGTTGCCACAGCGCGCGTTTGGCCGCGCCGCTGCTGATTAATTCATTGAAAACGGCGCTGGTGAACGTGATGCCGTTAAAAGGATGATCGCTGGTCACGCCCAGCAGCCAGCCGGCACAGTCGACCTGCTCCGGCAGCATCGGCAGCTGTTCTGGCGTCAGCGTCATTACCTGCCCCGGCTGAATGCTCAGCGTCCGCAGTACGTCACGCACCAGCGGCTCCTGCAGATCCGGCGCCTGCTCAGCGACCAGCACCAGCCGCGTGTCCGGCGTCAGCGTGACGGCAATTTCGCCTTGCAGCACGCGCGGACGTCGCAGCTGATACTGCGTAATCCCCATTTGCTGTAGAAGCCAGTCGCGCCTTGTGCTCATGCTGTTACCTGTAATCCTGCCAGAATGCGACGCTATGCTAGCAAACCCATCGAACATGCGCCAACAAAGCACTATAATCGCCGCTCTGATTTAACAGGAGCGTTCCATGTCTGCTTTTACCCCGGCCAGCGAAGTGATTCTGCGCCACAGTGATGAATTTACCGCCCGCCACGTACTGTTCGCCGGCGACCTGCAGGATGACCTGCCCGCCCAGCTGGAGACCGCGTCGAGCCGCGTGCACACTCAGCAGTACCATCACTGGCAGAACCTCAGCCGTCGCCTCGGTGAACGGGCAGTGTACGGGCTGGTGGCCGGTGCGGCCGACGTAGCCGGTTGCGACACACTGGTCTATTTCTGGCCGAAGAACAAACCGGAAGCGCAGTTCCAGCTGCAAAACCTGCTGTCGCTGCTGCCGCTGGGCTGCGATATTTTTGTCGTCGGTGAAAACCGCAGCGGCGTGCGCAGCGCCGAAGGCATGCTGGAGAGCTGGGCCACGCTGGAGAAGATCGACAGCGCGCGCCGCTGTGGGCTGTATCACGGTCAGCTGACGCAGCAGGCCAGCTTTGACGCCAGCGCGTTCGGCAATCGCTATCAGCTGGACGATCTCACCATTCATACCCTGCCGGGCGTGTTCAGCCGCGACGGGCTGGATATCGGCAGCGATCTGCTGCTTTCCACTCTTACGCCGCACACCAAAGGTAAAGTGCTGGATATCGGCTGTGGCAGCGGCGTATTAGCCGCCGCGCTGGCGCAGCATTCGCCGAAAGTCCGGCTGTGGCTGTGCGATGTGCACGCCGCCGCCATCGAGGCGAGTAAAGCCACGCTGGCCGCTAACGGCCTGGAAGGCGAAGTGTTTGCCAGTAACGTGTTCTCGGACGTCAGCGGCCGTTTTGATCTGATCATCTCTAACCCGCCGTTCCATGATGGTCTGCAAACCAGCCTTGATGCCGCCCACACGCTGATTCGCGGTGCGGTGAAGCATCTAAACAGCGGCGGCGAGCTGCGCATCGTGGCCAACGCCTTCCTGCCTTATCCGCAGGTGCTGGATGAAACCTTCGGTAACCATGAAGTGCTGGCGCAGACCGGCCGCTTCAAAGTATATCGCGCCGTATATGGCCGCGGCGCGAAAGCGCGCTAAGCGTAGTAAAATCCGCGATGCGACGGGGAAAACGTTGCTTTTTGCAGCAGTCGTTTCACCGTCGCAAAATATGTGTTGACGCAATGAGTAAAATCTCTAAAATGCGCCTCCGTGGTTAGCAATACTGTAATGTATTGCAGGTAGGCGAAGGTGGCGGAATTGGTAGACGCGCTAGCTTCAGGTGTTAGTGTCCTTACGGACGTGAGGGTTCAAGTCCCTCTCTTCGCACCAATAATCACAAAGTTTATATCGCGTGCACTGCGCGAAGGTGGCGGAATTGGTAGACGCGCTAGCTTCAGGTGTTAGTGTTCTTACGGACGTGAGGGTTCAAGTCCCTCTCTTCGCACCATGCGGTGATATAAACAGACAACTACGATGCGAAGGTGGCGGAATTGGTAGACGCGCTAGCTTCAGGTGTTAGTGTTCTTACGGACGTGAGGGTTCAAGTCCCTCTCTTCGCACCAACGTTGTCACACTTCTTCTGCAGTACATCCCCATTGATTGTTACCACTGCTATCACGCCTTTGCGTGATATTGTCGTTTCTGCTCGCCGTTAAATGACGTGAAAATTCACCGAGATAGCCGCCAGACCGCCCGCCAGCGCCAGGCAGGAAGGCAGCAGCAGATAATGACGCAGACGATGGTGGAACAGCATCACCACGGTGAGCAGCAGCGCGACGATCATCACTAAGCGCCACTGGCTGAAACTCGGCTCCCACAGTGCAAATACCGGCATGGCCGCGCAGGGCAGCAACACGC
This sequence comes from Pantoea sp. SGAir0184, assembly GCF_043544755.1. Taxonomy (NCBI): domain Bacteria; kingdom Pseudomonadati; phylum Pseudomonadota; class Gammaproteobacteria; order Enterobacterales; family Erwiniaceae; genus Pantoea; species Pantoea sp. SGAir0184. The sequence continues at coordinate 709,976 of NZ_CP028050.1, read as the reverse complement.
CCCAGCCGCTATCCAGACGTTTTCCCATCACCCAGCTTACGCCCCACAAGCCGCAGGCGGCCATCATCGCCATGATCATCGCGCAACCCTTCAAATGATAAATATTCCCATTATCATATGACAATATTTCTCATCTTGCAGCGAATTTTTTGCCCTGCCCGCGCCGGATGACAGAATTACTGGAAAATGATAGATTGCCGCCGATAACTATTTTGATAACACAGCAAAAACGTGCTCACTATCCGCGTTGTGGGATTATTTCCTGCGGGTAGCGCTTTGATATTTCAGGGCTGTCACGAGTAATAATAATGAAATTACAATCTTATGATGAGTTGAAACACAGCAAGTATCGGCTGTCGCTGATGCTATTTTTGTTTTTGAATGTCGCCGTTTCGCTTTTTTGTCTGCTGCCGTTTTTCGGCACGGATAATCCCATCAATTCGCTGCCGGTAACACTGGTGGCGGGCTTTAGCACCACGCTGCTGGCGCTATGTTTAATCGCGCCAAATCTAAAATTCCCGTTATTAAATCCTGTCGCATTGCTATTAGGCGCGCTGTGGGCCTGGCATATCAATCATCGTTACCATCTGGTGTTTTATTTTGACGGTAGCTTTTTAATAATCAGTCTGCTGAGCGTATTTTTTATCAGCGCGATTGCCCTGAGTGATTATTTGCTTGCGTTCTGTTTACATATTACGCCACCGGTATTAACCGTACTGTTACTGGACGATGGTCAGCATTTAATGACCATTCTGTTCACCATTACGCTGCCGCTGATCGGCTTCTCGCTGCACCATTTGATGCGCCGCCGCTTCGACACCTTCACCCTGCGGCTGGTGCGCCAGCTGTATGAGGAGAAGCAAAGTTTCAGCGATTTGAGCATGCTCGATCCGCTCACCGGCCTGTATAACCGGCGCGGGCTGAAGAACCGGCTGGATACCATCATGGAAAATCATGCCGGCAGCCACTTTGTGCTGCTGCTGGATATCGATCACTTCAAGGCCTACAACGATAACTACGGTCATGCCATGGGCGATCAGGCGCTGGCGCGGGTGTCGGTTGCCATTCGCGATGCGGTGCGCTCGCGCGATGTGGTGACGCGCTACGGCGGCGAAGAGTTTCTGGTGCTGATGACCAATGTTAACGCCTCGATTGCCATGAAGCTGGCCGAACGCATCCGTCAGTACGTGGTTGATCTGGAAATTCCCCACCGCTTCAATGATAAAGTCTCGACCCACGTGACCATCAGCGCCGGTATCGCGCCGATTTTCGCAGAAGACTTCGACCAGGCGGTGGCCAACGCCGACCGCGCGCTGTATGTGGCGAAGAATCAGGGACGTAACACCATTCTGGCGTGGGAGGATTTACCGAAGCTGGCGCCGGTAAGCAGCGATCTGGTGTAAGCGGTGCGGCGACAACGCCGCGCCCTCTCCGGGGGATTTCACGCAAAATGCGCGGTGGCCAGGCAGTGAGCGCTGCTGGCATCTTGCTCAGTGAATCGGGAACGATTATCATTTGTTTTTCGCTTCCCGTTTTCACTCAGGAGCCGCATGGCCATCATCACGCGTCAGGATCATCGCTTTAGCGCGCATCCGCTGATCTTTATGCAGAGCGATCGCAGCTTAGCCAGCGCGCTGGAAGATCTGATGTGCGACCAGCGCAGCTACATGCGGGAAAACGTGAAGCTGGGCCAGCCGGCCCCCGCAGGCACGCTGACGCTGGCCGAATGGTCCACGCCGTTTCACTATCGCCGCCTGACGCAGCGCTACAGCGACTATCTCTATCGCCACCATCCCGATGTTCCGCAGGAAGCCAAACCGCTGCAGTCGCTGTGGGCCCAGTGGTATTTTGGCCTGCTGCTGCCGCCATTAATGCTGGCGCTGCTGCAGGAGCCGCGCGCGCTCGACTGCTCGCCGCAGCGTATCCACGTTGAGTTCCACGAAAACGGCCATCCCTGCGCCTTCTGGATTGATGTGCAGGAGGATGAGGATGCGCGCTATCTCAATCCGCAGCAGCGTATCGAACGCCTGATTCAGCACGGCCTGATCCCCGCCGTTAACGGCATGGCGCAGCACGGTGATATCAACGCGCGGCTGATCTGGAACAACTTAGGCTTCTCGTTTTACTGGTTCCTTGGCGAACTGCAGCAGCAGCTGCCTGCGGCCACCCGGCATCAACTGGAACAGGCGCTGTTTTTCAGCAAATCCCTGTCCGACGGCAGTGATAATCCGCTGTATCGCACCATGATCCCGCGCAACGGCGCGATGGAGCGGCGTAGCTGCTGCCAGCGCTATCGCATTCCGGACGTCGAACGCTGCGGTAACTGCACGTTAAATGCCGTGTAAGCGCGGCGTATTCTGTTACAGATTCTCCGTTTCTCCCGTTTACAGCTTTCCCGCCTTATGGCAGCTTTTACGCTCTGTTTTTACCGGAGAAAAAAATGAGCCTGGAGTCGGTACGGCACTTCTTTGCCGAACACGCACCGGATATCGACATCATCGAGATGCCGGAAAGCACTGCCACCGTAGAACTGGCCGCACGCGTACATGGCGTGGCGCCGGGGCAAATCGCCAAAACCCTGTCGCTGAAAGTGAAAGAGAGCGTGGTGCTGATTGTCACGCGCGGCGACGCCCGGCTGGATAACCGCAAGCTGAAGGCGGCGCTCGGGGCAAAAGCGCGCATGCTGAGCGTGGATGAGGTGGTGAACTGGACCGGCCATCCGGTCGGCGGCGTGTGCCCGTTCGGGCTGGAAAATCCGCTGACCGTCTATTGCGATGTGTCGCTGCGCAGTTTCGATGAAGTGTTACCTGCGGCCGGTTCGATTCACAGCGCGGTGCGCATTTCGCCGCAGCGCATGGCTGAGCTCACGGCGGCGAAATGGATTGACGTCTGCGAGGCGCGTTAACGCGTCTCTTTCGCCACCGCCCCGGATATTTCGATGCCGCGCGTCTCGCGGCCAAACGCCACGAACACGCAAATCAGCACCGCCACCGTGCCGGCGACAATCGCCATGCCCAGTCCGTAGTTACCGCCGTGGGCTTCGGCAATGCGTGACTGCAGCGTGGCGTTGACCGAAGCAATTAAATTCCCCAGCTGATAAACGAAGCCCGGCAGTACCGCACGCGCATTGGCCGGCACCAGCTCGGTCAGGTAGGTCGGTACCACGCCCCATGCGCCCTGCACCATAAACTGCATCAGGAACGCGCCGATCCCAATCGCCCAGGAACCGCTGGAGAACGCCCACAGCGGCAGCACCGGCAGCGCCAGAAACGACGCCAGCATGATGGCTTTTTTACGCCCGATACGCTCGGACAGCGAGCCGAACGTAATGCCGCCGAGCATCGCCGCGATGTTATAGCCGATGGCGATAATGCTCACCGTGTGGGCGTCAAACTGGTGCTGCACTTTCAGGAACGTCGGATAGAGATCCTGCGTGCCGTGGCTGAAGAAGTTAAAACAGGCCATCAGCAGCACCATGTAAATACAGATTTTCCAGTGCTGGCGGATGATGGGCAGCAGCGCGTGATTCTCTTTACGCTCGCGTGCCGCCAGCCATACCGGCGATTCCGGCACTTTAAAATAGATAAACGGCAGCAGCAGAATCGGCAGCGCGCCAATCAGGAACATGCCGCGCCAGCCCACCTGTTCGAAGAACAGGCCAAACACTATCGACGCCAGCAGATAGCCGCACGGATAACCGGCCTGGAAGATGCCGGACATCAGGCCGCGCGAACGGTCGGGAATGGTTTCCATCGCCAGCGAAGAGGCCACGCCCCAGATGCCACCCATCGCCACGCCGTAAATCACGCGGAAGGTCAGGAAGGCAGCAAAGTTGGGCGACCATGCCGACAGCAACTCAAACAGCGAAAACAGCACGATGTTGAGCATCAGGATCGGCCGGCGGCCATATTTTTCCGCCAGCCGGCCAAAGATCAATGCGCCCACCGGTCGTACGGCCAGCGTCAGCATAATGGCAATGGAAACATCGGAGACGCTGGTGTTGAAGTAGCGCGCAAGATCGCTGAGCACAAACACCAGAATAAAGAAGTCGAACGCATCCAGCGTCCAGCTGGCGAAACTGGCGAAAGCCACGTTGCGCTGGGTCGCAGTCCAGTTAAACATAAGGGTATCCTGTCTGATTGCTTCCGGCTCGCGGCCAGATTTTTATTGGAACGTTATCCAGCGAATGGTTGCACTGGTTATTATTGTGTTAACCATTTGTATATAGCATGTCAGAAAGGCGCCGCGCGGCGGGGAATTGTCAGCGAGTGATTCGCGATGTAAGGAAGCGTGTCGGCAGGAAAGCGGCGCACGGTACTCCGGCCGGGAGACCGCGCGCCGCAGCAAAATCTCAGCGTTTCAATCCGTTGAACGTCTGCTCAATCACTTCCAGCAGCAGCGGATTGTTTACGTTCTGCATCACATGCACCAGTGCGCCCGCGTCCGCCGGCACGCCGACATCCAGCCGCAGCGGCGTGCGATAGCGCCAGGTCTTGCCGCGCGTGGCACCGGGACGCAGCTCAATATCGACGTGATAATCCACGCCGTCCGCCACGCGCTGGTTGAGCAGCCAGGCAATGACCAGCGCATCGTGGATCCAGCAACCCGGCAGATGGCGGGTGCGGATGGAGTAATCAATCCACGGTCGCAGCGTTTCGCGCACAAACTGCGGCAGTGGATGATCGCAGGCGGTCAGGCGCGTGAGATCCTGATGGGTCAGCAGCGTCTGCGTGGTGGCATCCATTGGCACCAGCGTGATGGTGGCGCCGCTGTGCAGCACCTGATGCGCCGCTTCCGGATCGAGGCCAAAATTGGTGTCTTTGATGTAGTCATCCAGCGCGAATACGCCGCCCATAATGACGATCTCCGCTACGGAATCCGCCATCTGCGGATAGCGCTGCAGCGCCTGCGCCACGTTGGTCAGCGGGCCTATTGCCACCAGCGTAAACTCGCCGGGATTGTCACAAATCAGCTGGCCCATCACGCCCGCCGCATCGTTGCCGTCCGCTGCCACCATCTGCGGCTGACGCACGCCGCGCCACAGTTCGCCCAGCGCCGGGTCGGCGACGTTATCCAGCCGCGCGCGCCACGGCGCCGGATCTTCGCGCAGCGCCTGCAGCGCGCCCTGCACTACCGGAATGTTCAGTCCGAGCCGCTGCAGCAGATCTTTAGCCACCCGCGCTCCCACCGCGCTCGGCGTGTTGCCGCTCACGGTGGTGATCAGCTCAACGGCCAGCGCGCGTGACGCCAGCGCTAAGGCCAGCGCCAGCCCGTCATCGGTGTTAGCGCCAGCAATACCATTCCCCGGATCACAATCAATAATTAGTCTTTTCATAATGTTATATATTTATTTTTGTTGAGATAGCTGGCAGCCACAGGACTCACCGATCTCCAGATGGTGAGGAAATTCGGCCAGCTGCGCCTCGCCATGACCGTTTTTCAGCATGGCGATGGCGCTGCGTGCCATTTCGCGCAGCGGCTGGCGCACGGTGGTGAGCGTGGGCACATGAAAGGCCGACTGCTCGGTACCGTTGAAACACACCAGCGCGACATCGTGCGGCACGCGCAGGCCATGTTCGGACAGCGCGCGAATACAGCCAATCGCCTGCCCTTCGTTACTGGTAAACAGCGCGCGCGGCACCCGGCCGCTGGCAATCATGCGCTGCCCGGCGTCGTAACCGCCCTGGCGCGAATAGCCGGCCGGAAAAATCAGCGCTTCATCTACCGTCAGCCCGTGCTGCGCCATGGCGTCGCGCCAGCCCTGAATACGATCCTGCGCGTTAAGCATCTCACGCGGACCGCTGATCATGCCGACCTGCTGATAGCCGTGGCTGAGCAGATGCGCCGTGACCTGGCGCGCCGCTTCACGTTCGTTCACGCACAGCATGCTGACGCCGGGACGCGGTTCGATGCGGTCCAGCATCACCAGCGGCGTTCCGCTCGCCTGGATGACGTCAATATAGGGATGGCGATCGACGCTGGTGTAAAACAGGCCATCCACCTGACGATTCAGCAAACCCTGAATCAGCTCCAGCTCGCGCTGGCGATCGTCGCCGGCATCGCCCAGCAGCATTACGTGGCCGTGGTTCAGCGACTCCTGCAGCAGCACGTGCGCCATTGAGGCGACAAACGGGTTTGCGATATTCGGCACGATCAGGCCAAAGGTTTTGGTACTGCCGGAGGCCAGTGCGCGCGCCACCGCATTCGGGCGATAGCCGGTTTGCTGGATGGCGGCCAGCACGCGCTGACGCGTGGCTTCGGCCACCGGACGCGGTCCGTTGTTGATCACATAGCTGACCACCGCCACCGAGGTTCCGGCGGCTTTGGCGACGTCACTGCGTGTCACATTTCCGGTTGGGGATTTCGCCAATATTGCCTCTGCGTTAATGCCGCTGGCCGGGAGTACCGGCCAGCGTAATCAAAGAATGTTGCACGATCCTGCGCGTCAGATAGCATCCTCCGGCAGATTCAGATCGCGTCCGCGCGTTTCCGGTGCCACAAAGGTGGTGAGGAAACCGATGGTCGCCATGGCCGAGAAGTACACGGCAATCGGCCACCAGTGGCCGGTAAACGACAGCAGCGCCGCCGCCACCAGCGGTGCGGTGCCTCCTGAAAGAATAGACCCCAGCTCTTTGGCAACCGCCATTTTGGTGTAACGGTGTTTAACGCCAAACATCTCCACGCCCCATGCCGCCTGCACGCCAAAGATGCCCAGCGACGCCAGCGCCATCCCCACCACAATCACCGGAATCACGATGGCCGGCTCGCGGCTGTCCATCAGGCTAAAGGCGGGCCAGGCGTAAACCATCAGTAACAGGCAGAAGCCGCGATAGGTGATGCGTCGGCCAAAGCGGTCCGACAGCCAGCCGGCAAACGGGATGATCAGGAAACCGAGCAGCGAGGCGATGAACACCGCGGTGGTCGGCACCGATTTGTCCAGCATCAGCACTTTGGCGACGTAGCCGACGATAAAGCCCTGTGCCAGATAGGACGGGCCGTTCTCACCGATGCGCAGGCCTACCATGGTCCAGAAGGCGCGGCTGCGCTGCCAGAAGCTGCGGCTGTCGGGTTGCGTCGCGCTTTGCGCCAGCGTTTCATGGCGCTGCGCCTGCAGTTCCGCCTGCTGACGCTCAAACACCGGCGTTTCACGCAGATGACGGCGAATCCACAGCGCGACCGCAGCAATCAGCACGCTGCTGAGGAACGGAATACGCCAGCCCCAGTCGAGCAGCGTGGCTTTATCCATCTGAATCACCGCCAGCCACACCAGCGACGCAATCAGCGTGCCGCTGTTGGAACCAAGCGCAATCACCGACGACACCAGGCCACGGCGCTCAACCGGCGCGTATTCACCCAGCATCACCGTGCCGCCCGAGAGCTCTGCGCCGGCGCCCAGCCCCTGCGTAAAACGCAGCAGCACCAGGCAGGCCGGCGCCCACAGGCCAATCGTTGCATAGGAAGGAATCAGGCCGATCAGCGTGGTCGAAGCGCCCATCAGAATGATGGTGCTGATCATCACTACCTTGCGGCCCTTGCGATCGCCAATCCAGCCAAACAGCAGCGCCCCGATCGGGCGTGCAATAAAGCCGACCGACCAGGTGGCAAAGCTGGAGAGCAGCGCCATCGCCGGGGTGGCTTCGGGGAAGAACACATCGCCAAAAATGATGCCGGCAGCGAGGCCATACAGGGCGAAATCCGCGTATTCCATCGCGGTGCCCAGCCAGCAGGAGAAGGTGGCGCGCCAGAAATCTTTGCGCCCGGAGGTGGTTTCCAGCCGCGCATCGGCGGCGGAAGCGGGTGAACCTTGTTGCGTAACGGAATGATGTACCGTCATAACCATTTCCCTGAAAGAGGTGAAAACAGTAAACGCCCATCCGTGGGTCGGTTCCCTTGCAACAAGCGGAACTCCCCGGTGGCGACGTTCAGTAGGCAAACCTGGATGAAAGGTCAGTAAGGAATTCCCTGGTGTTGGAATTCATCTATTTGCCTGATTTCGCCGATGTTTTTTTCATCGATCGCATTAGTACGGCAAATGTAACTGGGTCATCTCAAGGCCAACTTCGTCTCTGGCACCGTGAGTTGTCACTGTGAAGACAGTCTATCTACGCGCGTAGATAAATCAAGTGATCAACAGGAAAATAATTAACTTATCTTCACAATGGTGCAGGATAAAAAGATAAAAACGGCGTTAATTCATGACATTACATTACAGCCAGCGTCATTAAAAAATCCACGCACGCTGCGTGATTAACGACTATTGCTTATCATTGGCAAAAACGGCGACCAAACTTTCACCGCGCCGTTTTCGCACATTTCAGTTAAGTTTTGATGACACCCGGGCATTATTCTTAAAACCGCCCGGGCCGCGCGAAATCCTGCGCGCCTGCAGTAGACTGGATGACCTTCACTCAGGAGCATCATGACCATTATCCTCATGCGACACGGCAAGCCAGACCATCCGGTAAGCGGGCGCTTTACGGCGCGGGCGCTGGCGGACTGGTGTGAAGGCTACGACCAGGCGGTGATTTGTGATGCGCCGCCGCCGCGCAGTATGGCGATTGCGCGCATGGCCAGCGTGATTGCCTGCAGCCCGTTGCCGCGCGCGCGTTCGTCGCTGGCGCGGCTCGGTCTGCAGGCGCAGGACGTGGATGAGGTGTTCAGTGAAGTGGCGATGCCGCTGCTGCCGTTCGCGCGCCTGCATCTGCCGCTGACGCTGTGGCTGGCGCTGCTGCGCCTGCTGTGGCTGTGCGGTTACGCCGGACGCGTGGAATCAGTGCAGCATGCCCGGCAGCGCGCGCAGCGGGCGGCAGACAAACTGATAGCCCTGTCGCAACAGGGCACGGTGCTGCTGGTGGGCCACGGTATTATGAACAAACTGATTGCGCGCCAACTGCGCAAACGCGGCTGGCAGGCAGAAAAACACGCCAGCAGCCGCCACTGGAGCAGCGCGATTTATCACCGGCCGTTTATTTGATGGCGGCCTTCGCACTCAGGACGATAGCTGAAAGTAGCTCAGGACTTCGCAGCCGGTGCCAGCCTGCGGCGTGGCGATGACCTTCATCTGCGTCAGATCGATCAGGCTAAGCGAACCGTCACCCTGATTAGCGATCAGCAGGCTGCGGTTATCGGCGCTAAAACAGCCATCCATCGGCTGATTGCCGACCGCAACGTCACCCAACGGATTAAGCAAGTCGTCAAACAGCGTCACCACTCCTTCCCCGTCGCCAATCGCCACCAGCCGCTCACCGTTGGCGCTGAAGCGCACCACCTGGCACGGCTGCTGATGGCCGGGCAGCGTGATGCGCTGGCGGATACGATGGCTCTGACGATCCACCACGTACAGCAGCGGCGCGTCTGCCGCGCTGGCCACCAGGTAAGGGTGCTTTGGCGAGGCGGCAATGCCGGCAATCGGTCCCGGCAGCAGGATGTTATCAATGATGCGCCCTTCCGCCTCGCACAGATCTACCACCGTGATGCTGGCATCCTCTTCGTTTTCAGTAAACAGCTTGCGGCCGCTGGGCGACAGCGTCAGCCGGTGCGCGTTGTGCGACGGCAGCCGGATAGTTTTCTCCAGCGTGTCGCTGTGCGGATCGATCACCGCCACCGCGGCACTGTGTTCACAGCACAGATACACTTTGCCATCGCGTCCCAGCTGGCCGCTGTGCGGCGCCTTGAGCGGTGACAGATCGATAAAGCCGCGAATCTGCCGGCGGCGCAAATCGATAATTGCCACCTTGTGCCCCGGATGCGGATTGTCGCCGTGGACGCCATCACCGTAGATCGGCACATACGCCTTCTCCAGCGCGGGCAGCATCAGCAGCTCATGCGGTCGCGGCGGTAAGGCATTCAGCTCCTGCTCAACGGCGAAGCTGTCGGGATTGAGAAACAGCACGCGGTTGCCCTGCTTATCAACCGCCAGTAACCCACGCTTGTGTGGCTGCATAGTGTCTCCTTTTTTTCGTTGCCTGCTCTAAGCGTAGCTAACCTGCCTCCGCGTTGGGCAAGCGGCGGCGAGGCCAGAGGAAAATACAGCGCGGTTAACGGACCGCCGATCGCTCATTTTTATTCCGCGCCGCAGCCTGCGCCTGCAGAGGGTTATTTTATTAGGAATAGTCTTAATCGAGCAAAAATAAAAAACGCCGTCCCCCATCATTTTATTGATACCTCTTTTTAGCCATCCCGGATCCCGGCGTTTCCGGTAAATCTGAAAGCGAAAAAAATTCGTAGCCTTGCCGCTGCGGATCGATTATTAAGCAAGGGTAGTCTTTTTACACACAGCCGTCAGGACACATAAGCGCGCTCAAGCCGCCAGCATCAGGGAATCTTTGCTCCCCATAATCACAATAATCAGGTGCATCATGACAAAAAAACGTTTCCAGCCAGCCCTTACGCTCTGGCAACACTGGCAGAGAATCGCCTTCACCGGCCAGACATTACTGCAGAACAAACAGCATACTGCGCTCTGCGCGCCGGAATATGATCCCAGCGAAGAGGACAATATCGTGTTGCTTTCGGGTGAGAAAGCGCTGCCGGAAATACCCAAAAAAATCTGGATGTACTGGGACAATGAATATTTACCGAAATCGATGGCGTTAAATATCCAGCAGCTGCGTCAGGATAATCCCGACCATCAGGTGTATGTATTAAACCGTTTAACGCTTAAAGAAGTCCTGCCGGATTTTATTTTTACCTCGACACAATTAAGCGAGCAGCAAAAAAGTGAAGTCATTCGCCTCGAATTATTATTACGCTACGGCGGTATTGCGATTGACTGCAGCACGCTGTTATTTGAAGACCTGAGCTGGGTGCACCGTGCGCATCAGGAACGCCGCATGGATGTGATTGGCTATTACCGCGAAATTGCCACCGTCAACTATCTGGCACCGGTGATTGAAAACTGGTTTCTCGCCGCTGCGCCCAATAATCCTTTTATTCGCGAGTGGCAAAAACAGTACGCGCCGATCAAGCATCTGGGGGCGCACAACTATTTTAATGAGCTGGCAAAGCGCGATGATTTTGCCCTGCTGACTCAGAAAATCGCCGAGCCGGCACAGCAGCTGGGTTCGCTGGCGCAGCAGGCGGCGATGCGCGAACATCGCCGCGTGAACCTGTATCTGCGTAAATGCGAGGCCAACGCCTATTACTATCAGCGGCTGAGCAACTGGCAAAGTGACGCCTTTGCGCACACGGTGCTATTCCATCAGCGCCCGCATACGCCGCCGCCGGTGATCAAGCTGAGCGGCATTGAGCAGCTGCATCTCGACTTCAATCTGCGTCTCGGTAACTATAACCGTCGCAGCCTGCTGGGAGCGATGATGCAGCCTAGTACACCGCTCAGCGCGCCGCTGGCCTCACCCATCAACAAAGCGCGTGCGTAGCCAGTGGATAAAGGTGGTGACGGCACGCGGCACCTGCGCTGCGTAGGGCCGCACCACCCACAGGCGGTCGGCAAAGGCATCGACCGCCTGCCACTCCGGCAGCACCTGCTGCAGCGTGCCGCTGGCCAGCGCCGCGCTGGCGCTAAAGTCTGGCAGCATAGCAATGCCCAGCCCCTGCAGCGCAGCGTCACGAATCGACTCGCTGTTATTAGTGGCGAAATTACCCTGAATCTTCACCTGCACCGTTTCGCTGTCATCGCTGTGCAGACGAAAGCGCCACTGCGGCGACTCCAGCCCGCGCGGATAATAGAGGCAGTTATGCTGCTGCAGCGCCTGCGGCGTATCTGGCGTACCGTGACGGGTCAGATAGTCCGGCGCGGCCACCAGCAGCGTGCGCGTTTCACACAGCGGCAGCGCGACGTGCGTTTCCGGCAGCTGCTGACTGTGGCGAATGGCGAGATCGAATCCTTCGCTGCCCAGCGACACCAGCCGATCGCTGACGTTGAGCTGCAACCGCACCTGCGGATAGTCGCGCAGAAAGTCGCCGATAATCGGCACCAGCTGCTGCCGGGCAAACGCTACCGGCGCGCTGATGCGCACCAGACCGCGCACCGGCCCGGCTTCGTCACGCACGCTAAAGAAGCTCTGCGCGATGCGCGCAAACGGCTCACGCAGGTCGTCCACCAGCTTTTCACCGGCCGACGTCAGCCGCACGCTGCGCGTGGTGCGCTGCACCAGCGCCACGCCCGCCATCTGCTCCAGCTCTTTGATTTTCTGGCTCATCGCCGCTTTACTGACATCCAGGCGTTCAGCCGCGCGGGTAAAACTGCCCTGTTCCGCCAGCACCGTCAGCCAGTGCAAATGCACCCAGAGTGCATCGGTTTTAATTTCTTTCATCATGATTGTTCAAAATAATAAATAATCATTTTAATCAGCGCGCTTTTTCTTTCCGGCAGCAAGCGGCAGCATAGCGTTTCATCCTACTCTTTCCGCGTGGGCAAAAACGAGGATTTATTGATGCCGTTACTGACTTTTGATGTTATTCAGGGCCGTTCTGAAGCAGAGATTCGTACCTTACTCGACGCCGCGCATCGCGCGGTACTCACGGCATTTAAGGTTCCGTCGCGCGATCGTTATCAGATTGTTCATGAAAACAAGCGTTATCAGATGGTCTTTCAGGATACCGGGCTGGGCTTTGCGCGCAGCGACAATCTGGTGATGGTGCGCGTGTACACCAGCCCAAGAAGTGAAGAACAGAAAACGCACTTCATGGCAGAGTTAGCGCGCGAGCTGCGGGAAAATTGTGGCGTGCAGGGCAACGATCTGATGATCAGTTTTATCACCAATAGCAAAGGTGACTGGAGCTTTGCCGACGGCGAAGCGCAGTATCTCACCGGTAAGCTGTAACACCCGCGCCCGCCCTGGCTGGCAGCAGCGCGCCGGTTGCTGCCAGACTAAATCAGACTCCGCCTAAACCCGCCTTAAACGATTCGCAATGCATCGCACAAATCTGGTTGGATGTGTTGCAGCCCTGTGACAGCCAATATAGATTGACGCAAAACCCCCGCAGAGGGCCGCAGACGCAGGTAACGCGTTCTTTTTACTTTATGTGAGGATCTGCCGTTGGAGTTGCTTTCAATAGTGCTCTTTTTGGCTGCGATCGCAGTCTATTCGTATAAAGCCGGGCGAAATAAATTCTGGTTTATCCTGATCTTGCTGCTGCTCACCCTGTTCATCGTGCTCAACGCCACGCTGTATGCCAGCAACTATTTTACTGGCGATGGCATCAACGATGCGGTGCTCTATACCCTGACCAACAGCCTGACCGGCGCGGGCGTGAGCAAATATGTGGTACCGGCGCTTGGCTTGATCATCGGCCTGTTTTTACTGTTCTGTTTTCTCTCCTGGGTGCTGCGCCGGCATAAACGTCCGCATCATCTCGGCTGGAGCCTGCTGGCGATCGCCTGTGCTGCCGGCTCGGTGCAAACCACGCCGGCGTTTCGCCAGGTGAAAGAGCTGATCGCCTCCCACGCGCGTCAGGCCGACTCGGATTTCGAAACCTATTACAAAACGCCGAATAAGCAGATTAACGCGCCGAAGCTCAACCTGGTGTATATCTACGGCGAAAGCCTTGAGCGCACCTACTTCGATCAACAGGCTTTTCCTGGCCTGGCACCGGAGCTGAGCCGCGAAAAAGATCACAGCATTGACTTCAGCAACACCGAGCAACTGCCCGGCACCGATTACACCATCGCCGGCATGGTGGCGTCGCAGTGCGGAATTCCGCTGTTTGCGCCGTTCGACGGCAACGCCTCGGCTTCGCTTTCCAGCTTCTATCCGCAAAATATCTGCCTCGGCGATATCCTCAAACACTCCGGCTATGAGAACTGGTTTATTCAGGGCGCAGACCTGCGCTTTGCCGGCAAAGACACCTTTTTGCTGTCACACGGTTTTGATGCCGCCAACATGTACGGCTCGCAGGAGCTGAAGAGCCGCGTCGCCGACCCTAACTACCGTAATAACTGGGGCTTTTACGACGATACGGTGATGGATGAGGTGTTTGAAAAATATGAGGAGCTGTCGCGTCAGCAGAAACGCTTTGCGCTGTTTACGCTCACCGTGGACACCCATCATCCGGACGGCTTCATTTCGCGCAGCTGTCAGCACAAAAGTTACAGCTATGACGGTAAACCCAATCAGTCGTTTAGCGCGGTGGCCTGTTCCCAGGAGCACGTGGCGCGCCTGATTGCCCGCATCAAAGCCTCGCCGTGGTTTAAAAATACCGTGATTGTGGTGAGTTCCGATCATCTGGCGATGAATAACACGGCGCATCAGTATCTGATCAAGCAGCCGCGCCGCGATCTGTTTATGGTGATCCGTGGCGATCAGCCGCAGGCCGAGGTGCTGGACGGCAAGCGCAGCACGCTGGATAACGGCGCCACGGTGCTGGATATTCTCGGCGGGGATAACGCGATTGGCCTTGGCCGTAGCGGGCTGTCTTCGGCCTCGCTCTCCAGCCAGTTCGATGACATGGCGAAGAAAGTCACGGCGTGGAAAGCCGATATCATTCAGCTGTGGAATTTCCCCAGCCAGATGAAGACGTTCACCATCGACCAGCCCAAAAATACCTTTAGCTTCTCGGGCGCGACGTTCAGGCTGCCGATCCTGTTCCGCGTATCCGATCATCAGGTAGAGCCGCTGCCGGAAGGCGAATACGCCGCGCCGCTGCGCTTCCAGCTGGCCGATTTTGCCGCCAGCGATAAGTTTGTCTGGGTCGATCGCTGCTTCAAAATGGGCCGGCTGTGGCAGCCGGCGCTGGCGCTGTCGACCGATCTCTGTCTGGCGATGGGCCAGACCGGCGGACAACCCACGGTGACGCGCATCGACCAGCCGGTGTGGCAGGGCAAAGCGCAGTTCCCGCAAGTAAAGGTCAGTGCGGCGACCTATCAGCTCAACGAGCAGCAAATGCGCATCGAGGATAATGCCATTCGCTACCAGGCGGACAGCTTCCTGCTGACCGTGCCGGGCGCGCCGGCCAGCGTGAAGCGCTTTAGCGGTATTTCACGGCCGGAAAGCTGGGGACGCTGGTCGAACGCCAACCTCGCGCCGGAGGTGAACATTGAATATGTCGATCCGCTGCCGGCGCGTTTTGACGTGGTGATCACCGCACGCGCCTATGGGGCTAACGCCCATCGACCGATTCCGGTGCGCGTCGGCGAGCAAGTGCAGCAGCTCAATCTGGGTGACGCGTTCTCCACGCAAACGCTGCATTTCACCAACCCCGGCGCCAGCCGCAACCTGATCATCACGCCGCCAGAACCACAGCTGTCTAATCTCGGCAACATTACCGGTCAGGATCCACGCAAACTCGGTATCGGCATGGCGGAGATAAAAATAATTCCGCAGCCCGAAAATTGATAGAAATGCGTGCCAGACCAGGGCCTGCCAGCGTGCAGGCCCTTTTTATTGCCGCTTAGCGTTACTCTTTGTACGAATTGATATTTTTCGAGACGTCGCGCAAAATCCACATCATCACATGGTGCAACTATCACCACCTGGATAACCTTGCAGGCAACAGGAAAGGCGACCAGGAGCAACAGGGATGATACCGACGATGATGAACACCCATAAGGCATTCAAAGCGCTGCAGCAGGCGGGCGTGGCCGATCACCAGGCCGAAGTGATGGTCGACATTTTTGCCCAAATGCAGCAGGAAAACAGCCTGACCAAAACGCACCTTTCGCAGGCCATGGAAGGCGTGATGCGGGCAAATCAAGCCACCGCGCAGCGTGTCGATAAACTGGCACAGAGCCTCAGGCATTTTGAAAATGAGGTCCGCCATACGTTTAAAGCCATTGAGCTGCGGTTTGATAACGTCGATGAGCAATTCCGGAAAATTGATCAACGCTTTGAACAAATCGATCCACGCTTCGAAAAGATGGATGCGCAATTCAAAGAAATCGATAAACGCTTTGAAAAGGTGGATGCGCAATTCAGGACAATCGATCAACGTTTTGAACAAATCGATGAGCGATTCAGGCAAATTGATAAACGCTTTGAAAAAGTGGATGAGCGCCTGCTGGATCTCGACCATCGCATGCAGCTCGGTTTCAATGAGCTCAAACGCGATAATCTGTGGCATCGGCGGCTGTTGATGGCGATGGCCAGCGCCTTTGTGTTGTCAGCCGCCAAATATATTTTTGCCGGTTAGCCGGGCAGCCAGCCCGGCGCGCGCGTCAGGCCTGACGTAATGTCTCCAGCCTGGCGCGTTGTTGCCCGCGGGCGTCGAAATTGTCTGCCGCCAGCCAGCGCTCAAAGCCCAGCTTCACCTGCGGCCATTCACAGTCGATGATAGAGAACCAGGCGGTATCCCGGCTGCGATTTTTATACACCACCACCTGACGGAACGTGCCTTCATAACGAAAGCCCAGCCGCAGTGCGGCGTTGTACGACGGCTGGTTACAGCTGTCGCATTTCCACTCGTAGCGACGATAGCCGAGTTGTTCGAAGGCGTAACGCATCAGCAGATAGTGGGCTTCGGTGGCCATGCGGGTTTGCTTCAGCAGCGGAGAGAACACCACAAAGCCGACTTCCATCACACCGTGCTGCGGTTCAATGCGCATCAGCGCCAGCGAGCCGACCGCCTGCCCGCTTTGCCGGTCAATAACCGCGAAGTGCAGGTAATCCGGACTCTGCTGGCACTGCTGCGCAAATGCCAGATAAGACGCTTCATCGTCAAAGCGCCCGACCGGCAGCCAGGTCCAGTCGCGGCCATCTTCCGCCAGCGCATAAGCCGCATACAGCTCGCGACCGTGACGTGCGGCATCCAGTGGCTCCAGCCGGCAATACTGGCCGGTGAAAATCTGCCCCTGCGGCAGCGGGCGCGGCTGCCACGCCTCCAGCGCCGGGCCGATGGGTTGTCCATAACGATTGGTCTGCGATGACATACGGCGATTCCTTCTGTGTGAGAGTGACAGCGTGCAGCGTGCCACTTTGCTGGTTCCGGAAAAAGCGCCACAATGTGACAAATCGATAGATCCACGGAGGCGCCGATGCGCGCATTAAACCGGCATTCGCTGCTGCTGGCACCGCCAGAGGCCGACGGCAGCCTGACGCTGCAACAGCAGCTGTATCAGCGGCTGCGCCAGGCGATACTGAATGGTCAGCTGGCGGCGGGCACGCGCCTGCCGGCGACCCGCCAGCTGGCGGCTGAACTGCAGGTGTCGCGCAATACGGTGATCGCCGTCTGGTCACAGCTGCAGGCGGAAGGATTTATCCTCAGCGACCGCCAGGGAAGCCGCGTCAGCCGACTGGCGCACACGCCGCTGCCCGCGCAGACGTCAGACGACAGCGCCGACTGGCCGGTTTCCGCGCGCGCTGCCGGGTTGCATTCGCTGCATCGCCTCTCCAGCCAGGAGCTGGCGCTGCGCCCGAGCACGCCGGCGCTGGCGCATTTCCCGCTGGCGCAGTGGCGTCGCGCGCTCAATCAAACCGCGCAGCAGGCACAGCTGCTGGGCTACGGCGATCCGCTGGGTGAGCTGGCGCTGCGTGAGGCGCTGGCGCAGCATCTGGCGCTGGCGCGCGGCGTGCGCTGTGCGCCGCAGCAGATTGTGATTACCGAAGGCGCGCAGCAGGCGCTGACGCTGTGCGTCGCGCTGCTCACCAATCGTGGCGACACCGGCTGGGTGGAGGAGCCGGGCTATCGCGGCGCCAAAGCAGCGATGCGCCTGGGCGATCTGCAGATCGAGCCGATTGCGGTGGATGCGCAGGGACTGGCACCGACAGCGCAGGACTGGCAGCAGCGCCCGCCGCGGCTGATTTACACCACGCCGACGCATCAGTATCCCACCGGCGCGATCATGAGCGCCGCGCGCCGGCTGGCGCTGCTGGCGGCGGCACAGCGGCATCAGACGTGGATTATCGAAGATGATTACGACAGCGATTTTCGCTACAGCGGCGAGCCCATCGCCGCGATGCAGGGCATGGCGCAGCCGACGCCGGTGATTTACATCGGCTCCTTCAGCAAAACCCTGTTTCCGGCGCTGCGTATCGGCTACATGGTGCTGCCTGCCCCGCTACTGCCACGGCTGCGGCCGGCCTTGCATGAGCTGTTACGCGGCGGTAACCGGCCGGAACAGCAGGCGCTGGCGCTGTTTCTACGCAGCGGGGATTTCAATCGCCACCTGAGCAAAATGCGCCGTCTGTATCGTCAGCGGCAGGCCACGCTGCGGGCTGCGCTCCAGGAGACGTTTGGTGCTCAGGTGCCGCTGCTGGGCGGTGAGTGCGGTATGCATCTGGTGTTGCCGCTGGCGGATACGGTGGATGATGTGGCGCTGACGGCGCAGTTGTTTCGCCATGGCTATGCGCCTGGCGCGCTGTCCGGCTTTTATCTGGGCGGGCAAAAACAGCAGGGACTGGTGCTGGGATACGGTAATACCAGCACCAGTCAGATAATGGCAGGCGTGGCGCAGTTAGCGCGACTGCTGCCGGGCATTAACCCTTGAAGAAAATGTCGCCGGATTTGCCCATCACGATCTTGCCGCTGTCGTCAGTGATCAGGATGTAGTTGGCGTTGATGTAAGCCCAGTGCGTGCCTTCCTGCGGTGCAGGCAGGTGGCGCGGCTGCCACTCAACGATGGTGTACTGCTTTTTACGGTACTCATCCGGCACGACGTCACCGACTTTATACTCTTTGTAATCGATGATAATGGTGTGCAGATCGTAATTATTGGCGGCGGATGGCGCTTCACCCGGACCGTTTTGTGACGGGCGAATCGGCGCGACATCGCCACTGGATTCTGCCGGTTCACTGCTGGCGGGCGCATCGCTGGTGGCCGCTGGCGCTGAGGCGTCCGGTGCGGTTTGCTGCACCTGCGGCGGCATCGGTACGCTATCGGTTTGCTCACCTTCTGCCAGCGCTGCTGGCGTCAGGCTTAAAGCGCCCAGAAAAATTCCTGCTGAAAGAAGGGTGACGTGTGTCCTGCGCATTGGTGATTTCCACTCTGGTTAATTATTTAACTGTCCCATTTACTGACAAGCGCCACGTGCGGAAGGTTCCCGCGCCGCGCTTAGCGCGTCAAATTTCGCTCCACAGCATACCTCAGGCGGCGCGCTTTGCTGAGCAGCAAAATTGCAAGCAACCGTGTTCATATCCCGGCGATCTTTACGCGCCAAATCACGCAGCAGCGCAATGCCGAGATAGTTGCTCCAGTTGAAGGCATTCTGCAGCACCACGATGGCATTGCCGTGGACGCGATCGTAGCCGATAAAACTGGCATAACCGCCAATATACCCCACCTGATAAGTGATCTGCTGCTGACCATAGGTATCGGTTACCCAGGCGATATTCTGCGCCTGATTGCCATGCTGCTCATAAGGATGATTGACCTGCGCCAGCGCCTGACCGAGCGCGCCGTGCGCATCGCTGTGCAGATGCGCATCGAGGTAGCGAATCAGATCGCGCGCATTGCTGTACAGGCTGGCGGCCGCCACCATATTGCCGCGAAAGGCCCAGTCCGGCGTCAGCTGACCACGCGCGATCAGTTTCGGCTGATCGCCGGCGTGGCCCAGCGCGCGCCACGGATAGCCGCGCAGGGTTTGCGGATGGAAGCTGCTGCTGGTCATGCCGAGCGGACCAAACAGCTGATGCTGCGCCAGCGTTTCAATGTCCTGATGCAGGCGATGCTGCAGAATATAGCCCAGCAGCGCATAGCCGAGATTGGAATACTGCGCCGCCGGGTGCGCGGGGGCGCTGAAATCGGCCAGATAACTCAGCACGGCATCGCTATCCAGATTGCTGTAAAAATTTTCGCCGCTGCGCAGGTAAGCCATAAATTTCAGGAACATCGGCAGATCCATATCCTGACGCGGCAGCCCCGAGGTGTGCGTGACCAGCTGCAGCAGCGTGATGCGTTTTGCATCCTCACTCAGCGGCACGCCGCGCGGCAGCAGCGTGGCCAGCGTGTCGTTCCAGTGCAGCTCGCCGCGATCCACCAGCCCGATAATGACCTCCGCGGTAACGCCTTTGCTCAGCGATCCCAGCGCAAACAGCGTATCCGGCGTGATGGGATAACGCTGACGCGCATCGGTGACGCCATAGCTGTAAAACTGCGGCGCGCCGCGCTGATGAATAATGGCGATGCTGATGCCCGCTACCTGCTTTTGCTGCATGTAGTGGCGCACAATGTCATCGACGTTTTCATGGAAGGAGGCATGGGAAAGGTATACGCGATCGCCCACCGGCGCGGACGTTTGCGACAGCGTCCCACAGCCGCTGAGCAGCAGACACAGGGCTGACAGCCGCAGATGAAACCATGCGCGAGAAAGCGTCAGCCGCTGAAGCCTGACGAAGCGGGAAGTAGCCATCAATTGATAAGTTATTTTTTATGTTATGCAGCAGGTGCCACTGGTGTTGGTGGCGAAATATACCACAGAACAGCGGGTGCGCCACCTGTCAGCCGCAGGTGGCGCCGGGCATTATTGATTAACCGGGATAACCGATCCTTTGTAGTGCTGGTTGATAAATTCAGCAGTTTGCTTTGATTCGAGATCTTTCGCTAACGCGAGAATGCGCGGGTCGCTGGCCAGCTTTGGCGTGGTGACCAGCACGTTGGCATACGGATTATCCTTTGCCTGTTCCAGCGCCAGCGCGTCTTTTGACGGCACCAGCCCGGCCTGCAGGGCATAGTTACCGTTAATAATCGCCAGCTGCGCATCATCCAGCGCGCGCGGCAGTTGCGGCGCTTCAACTTCAATGATCTTCAGATGGTGCGGGTTGTCACTGATGTCCGCCGTAGTCACCAGTGTACTGGAACTGCGGCTTTTCAGCGTAATCAGGCCGTTGGCCTGCAGCAGATAGAGCGCACGGCTCAGGTTAGTGACGTTGTTGGGCACCGCCACCTGCGCGCCATCCGGCAGATCTTTCAGGGATTTAACTTTGTGCGAATAAATCCCGAGTGGCTCAATATGCACGGTCGCCACCACGGCAAATTTTTCGCCCAGCGCTTTTTCCTGATCGCGCAGATAAGGCACATGCTGGAAATAGTTGGCATCAACATCGCCACGCGCCAGCAGCTCGTTGGCATTTAAATTGCCGTTAAGCTCGATGACCTTCAGGTCGAGCTGTTTGTCGGTTTGTTTGATGTAGTTGAGAATCTCACTGTGCGGCACCGGATCGGCGGCCACGCGCAGTGCCGCGGCGGACGCCACGCTGCTGAACAGGGCCATCAGGGCCAGTGACGCTATCATCGTTTTCTGCATGGGCTTTCCTTACGTTTCTTATGATTTCACTGTGCTTAATGCATCAGCGTAATAGCGCTGCGCCACATCGCGATGGGAACGCAGACGCCCTTTGAGGTAGTTCCAGCCCACTTCGCGCAGCAGCGGATTGTCAGGATCGCTGGTCGGGCCGTGGGCTTCTGCCGCCAGCTGCGGCGGCAACTGATACAGCGGTACTTCGGCGTCCAGCTGCGCACCGAGGAAAAAAGCGATCGACACGCGTTCACGATTAGCCGGCGGCGACACCACGCGGTGCACGGTGGCGCGCAGATACCCATTGCTGGCAATCTCCAGCAGTTCGCCGATGTTGACCACAAACGCGCCCGGCTTTGGCAGCGCATCCACCCAGTGACCGGGTGACACTTCCACCTGCAAACCGGGCTGATCGTCCTGCAGCAAAAAGGTGAGGAAACCGGAGTCTTTGTGTGCGCCTACGCCCTGCTGGCTGGCTTCTGCTGCCTGACCGGGATAACGAATCAGCTTGATGTGCTCATTGGGCTGGGTGCCATACAGCGCGTCGAACGCATCCGGCGGCAGCGCCAGCGCTTTGGCAAAGGCCCGCAGCAGGCGCAGCGCGATGGCGGTCATCGCCTGCTGCCAGGCGTGCATCACCGGACGCAATTGCGGTAACGCCTCCGGCCATAAGTTGGGCCCCTGCAGCCGTTTCCACGCCGGATCGCCCGGCTGCAGCGTCAGCGCCGCGCGTTCGGCACCGATATCAAACTGTTCACGCTGATCGCGCTGGTCGCGGGTGTATTCCACACCGGCGTGGTTGTAGCCGCGAAAATGCGGCGAGTGGATCATCGCCACGCGCTGCTTCTCCGCCTGCGGCAGGGCAAAAAACGCCCGCGTGATACTCTGCACGTTGTGCAGCAGTTGCGGGTTGATGCCGTGATTAACCAGATAGAAGAAACCGACGTCACGCGCGGTCTCCCGCAGCTGCGCCAGGTAAGCTGCCTGCTCTGCGTCCGGTAGTTCCAGCAGAGCCAGATCCAGTACTGGCAGGGTATCCGCCATAATGTTGTCTCCTCGCTATCGGTAAATCCTGCGTTTACGCTGACATTCGCCGCCGTTTCCCGCCAATACTGTTGCGCGATAAGTTATGGCGATTCCTTTTTAGGCGCACTTCGGCTATCGATATGCAAAAAGCGGTAAATCAGGCGCGCTGCCGCTATAATCGCGCCCAGCAATTTTTGCCCACCAATGCACACCGCAGGAGACGCCGGATGAATCAGGGTCCGTTAACCGAAAAAGAGCTGAACTGGCTTGATGACATGCTGGAAAAATATGGCAACGAACACTCCGTGGTGGACACCGCCGAACTGGACGGCATGCTGACCGCCCTGCTCTCCGGCCCGAACGATATCGAACCGAGCGAATGGCTGGTGGCGATCTGGGGCGGTGAGAAGAAGATTCCTCAGTGGGCGAACGCGCGCGAAATGGACCGCTTCATGGCGCTGACCTTCCAGCACTTTAACGACATCGCCGAGCGGCTGGCGGAGTACCCAGAGCAGTTTGATCCGCTGTTCGGCGAGCAGGAGATGGAAGGCCAGCTGTTTACCGTGGTGGAAGACTGGTGCTACGGCTATATGCGCGGCGTGGCGCTGGATGCAGACTGGTCGCAGCTGCCGGCGGCACAGCAACCGGCGCTGCAGGCGATTGCGCTGCACGGCAGTGAAGAGCAGCTGGCGCAGCGTGAAGCCTTCACCCCGGACGCGTTTGAGGCCAGCATCGAGGCGATCCGCCCGGCGGCGCTGGAACTGCACGAGTACTGGCAGGAACAGCGCATGGCGCAGCCCGATCCGGCCCCGCAGCTGCCGCATTTTGCCGGTGAAAAAACCGGCCGCAACGATCCCTGCCCGTGCGGCAGCGGCAAAAAGTTTAAGCAGTGCTGCCTGAATAAAGCCTGAGACGCTCACGTCTATGCAGGCCAGCGCTAAAACTGGCCTGCGCACCGCGTTATTTCCCGGACGCGAGAAACGCCATCACCGCCGCATTCAGCGGCGCAGGGCACTCTTCAGGTAACCAGTGACCGCAGCCAGGTAATACTTTGCCGGTGACCTGCGAGGCGTAGCGGCTGACCACCTGCTGCTCATAAGCACCCAGTCCGCCGTGACCGCCACCGCCGATCGCCAGCATCGGCACAGCAATTTTCTCGCGGGAGAGCACTTTATTGTCCGCCACTCCCTGATTCAGCACGCGGTAATATTCAAAGGCGGCATTCAGGCTGTGCGGTTTTGCATAGGATTTGCTGTAAAGATCGAGCAGCGCCGGGGTGAACACCGCTTTGTTGGCGGCATGTTCTTTGATGAAATGCTCGAAGAACAGGCGCTCTTTACCGGCGATCAGCTGCTCAGCGAGCTGTCCCTGCGCCGCAAAGAAGCTGAAGTGCCACACCAGGGATTCGCCTTCGGGCGTAAAGGCCGGGAACTGATAGATGCTTTCATCCGGGATCGGCGCTTCCATAAAGATGGCGCGGCGGATGTTGTCCTGATGTTTCACCAGCAGCGGATAGGTATTCCAGATGCCAATGTCGTGCGCCACCAGATCGAACTTTTTGCCGCCGGCGAACTGTTGTGCCAGCTGATAAAGCAGCGGTGCGACATCGGTGGCGCGATACGAATGCGGCACGTCAGACTGCCCCAGCCCCGGCAGATCCACCGCCACGACGGTGTGGTTTTTTGCCAGTTCCGGCATCAGCTGGTGCCACTCGTACCACGTCTGCCCGAAACCGTGCACCAGATATACCAGCGGTCCGCTGCCGCCCTTCACATAATGCAGGCGCACGCCATCCACAGTTTGATAGCTGCTGGTGAAACCGGCGGGCAGCGGGAATTCATACGCGGCGGTGCCGGCGGCGGAAAACAGCGCGGTCGAGGCAAGTAGCAGGGTTAACAGTAATTTTTTGAACACGTGACTGATCTCCATTTTGTGATAATGCCATTTAAAACAGTGGGTTAAATTTTTAAGTCAGCCCGGCAGGTCAGTGGCCTTGTACGCGCTGGTGCCGCGCGCCGGCCTGAAAACCGTGCTGACGCGCCTGCAGTGCGATGAGGAAGCCAACCGCCAGCAGCAACAGCAGCGCCAGCGGGAAAGACGCCACGCCCCAGTGAGTAAGCAACACGCCACCGGCCAGACCGCCGCCGGCAATCGCGCTGTTCCACACCACCACGTTCATCGACAGCGCCACATCCGCGCCCTCGCCCGCCGCATCCGCCAGCGCCGTTTGCAGCAGCGTGGCCGCCCCGCCAAACGTCAGCCCCCACAGCGCCACGCCGACATAAACCAGCAGCGGCAAGCGCGCCAG
The DNA here is from genome assembly GCF_043544755.1 of Pantoea sp. SGAir0184. Lineage (NCBI taxonomy): Bacteria > Pseudomonadati > Pseudomonadota > Gammaproteobacteria > Enterobacterales > Erwiniaceae > Pantoea > Pantoea sp. SGAir0184. Next base: position 685,514 of record NZ_CP028050.1, on the reverse strand, counting down.
CCAGATGAACAGCAGCGAGACCAGCGCAAACAGCGCCAGACTGCCGAGCACGGCGACTCGCAGGTGGTGATCGACGAGGCGACCGGCCAGGCCGATAGCCGCCAGCGCCGCGATGCCAAACACCAGCAGCACGCTGTCCACCTGCCCGGCGAGGCCCGCCTGGCTAACGAACGGCGCAATGTAGGTGTAGAGAATGTTGTGCGCCGTCATCCACGCCAGCACCACGCCCAGCACCGGGCGCACGCCTGGCGTTATGAACACCGTGCGCAGCGGCAGACGCTGATCGCTGCTTTGTCCCGGATAGTCAGGCACCCGCAGCAGCACCCAGCCGATCAGCAGCAGCGTCAGCGCCGACATGATGCCGAACGCCGTGCGCCAGCCCACCGCCGTGCCCAGCCAGGTGCCGACGGGAACGCCCAGCGCCAGCGCAATCGGTGTGCCGACCATCGCCACGGCGAGCGCTTTGCCCTGCTGATGGACCGGCACCATGCGCCGCGCATAGCCGGCCAGCAGGCTCCAGGCGAGCCCCGCCGCTGCGCCGGCGAAAAAGCGCGCCACCAGCGTCAGTGCGAAGTGGGTCGAGAACGTGGTGATGGAGTTGAAAATCAGGAAACCGACAATAGCCAGTAACAGCACGTTACGGCGGCGCCAGCCCTGAGTGGCGATGGTCAGCGGAATCGCCGCCAGCAGCGAGCCAAGCGCATAAACGGTTACGGTCTGCCCGGCCAGCGCGGTGGAAACGCCGAGGCCCGCCGCCATCTGCGGCAGCAGTCCGGCCGGTAAGGTTTCGGTGATGATGCAGATAAAACCGGTCATGGCCAGCGCCAGCAGCGCGCCCAGCGGTAGCGGCCGGGTTTTATCCGCGGCGGTATTCAAAGTCGTCACAATCAGCGTTCCCGATGTCATCAGCGTGCAGTTGAGGCGCGCGCCGGTCATTGAAATTATATGTACCGATCAGTATATAAATTGGCGAAGTACGACAACCTGTTACGGTTCAGGAACAACCCTGCGGATACGCTATCCGCCGCCCGCCGGCACAAATATATACTGATCGATACATTAATTGACGCGCGAGACCGTTGTCAACGACTTATGTATCGATTAGTATTTAAACATTGAGCTTAACGGAGCACTGAGATGGCCACTATGGGACGGCCGCGTACGTTCGATCGTGATGCGGCCATTGAACAGGCGATGAAGATTTTCTGGCAGCACGGCTATGAGTCGACATCGTTAACGCAGCTGAAGGCGGGAATTGCCGGCGGTATTTCCGCACCGAGCTTTTACGCGGCCTTTGGCTCGAAGCAGGCGCTGTTTCAGGAGTGTGTGCAGCGCTATCTGTCGACTTACGCGCAGGTAGTGGAGCCGCTGTGGGATAACAGCCTGCCGCCCCGTACCGCAATGGAGAACGCGCTGCGGCGCTCGGCCAGAATGCAGTGTGAGTCCGGCCATCCGCTGGGATGTATGGTCGGCCTGGGCGTGATGAGTGCGCCTTCCGCCGAACACGCGGACGTCACGCAGCCGCTGGCGCGCTCACGCGCCCGCACGCTGGCAGGCATGACGGCCTGCGTGCAGCGCGGCATCGACAGCGGCGAACTGCGCGCCGACACCGATGCCGCCGCCCTCGCCATAGCCCTCGACGCTTTTCTGCTGGGCGTGTCGGTGCTGGTGCGCGACGGCGTCAACGGCGCGCAGATCGATACCGCCATCGCCCACGTCATGGCCGTGTGGGACGCGGCAAAATCTGTGACGGATTAAGCATCCCTGCCGCCCGGCGTTGCGCGCTGAGCATTACCCCGCCGGTTTGACTTCGGTGACCAGCGTTGGCAGCTGCCATGCGCCGCCGGCGCGGATGGCACGACACATGCCGGTGGTGGCCTCGCTGCTCTGCACAAACTGGCGGCCATCCCACACCCATGCAGCGGTGCTCCAACAGTCACCAATGCCACGACCTTTCTGCGCTTCGCTGATCACGCCGTCGTGATAATCAGATCCGGAATCGGTGATCAGCTGCGGCGTGCCCTGCAGCGCGTTATCCAGCAGCCAGAAACCGTAGCCTTCGTTGTAAGCCCCGCGCCAGCACAGCGCGGCGATCAGCACGTGCTGCGCATCCACCGGCGTCAGCGTAGGCGGTTCTGCGCCCTCTTCCGGCTGATCGTCGGACGGCGCGAGATTGTCACAGCTGTCGTCGTCGGTCAGCGAGGCAATCAGCTTTGGCTTGACCTGCGCCAGTTCGTCCGACGTCAGCGGGCGCGGCGCGGCTTTCAGCACATGGACCTGCTGAATCACCGGCATCGCCATTGCCGCCGGTACGCTGGCTTCCGGCTGATTACCCTTGCGCACCAGCGCGCCCGGCGTGTTCAGCCGTCCCTGCGCCTCATCCATTTTTAACAGCGTGGCAAAGGCCCCGTTGCCGGAGAGCTCAAACGGCTCGGCCGCACCGCGAAACTCCACTCTGGCGCTGCCTTTGATGGCGGCGATCAGCGCCTGGGTCTGCGCGTCGCTCAGCGTCCACTCATCGTTCTCCGCTTTGCTGACTTCGCCCAGCGCGCGATCGTCAATCCACAGCGCCAGCGCATTCACCTGCTGCGCATCATCGTCGCCGGTATCGGCCAGCAACACGCGCCCGTGCGTCAGGCTGTCTGGCCCGCCGGCGCGCGTCAGCAGTACCGATCCGCCCGCGCCCTCTTCGGCGCTGTAGCCGGCGGCGCGGCAGGTCAGCGTATTATCACAAGCCAGCTCCCAGTCTTTATGGCTAAACGAGACGCCTTCATCGGCCCACAACGGCGTGCTCAGGCTGGCGAACAGCGTCAGCGCCAGCAGCAATCGGCTTTTCATGCCATCTCTCCCTAATGGTAAAGGTGGCTAGTGTGATGATTTTTGCGGCGCGGGAGAAGTGAATTTTTTGCGGCGGGTCTTATTCCATCGCTGTCTGTGGTTGTGGCTGACGCGCCATCAGGCTCAGCGCCACCAGCATCGCCAGCGCCACGGCAATCGCGCCAGCGAGATACACCGAAGCCACGCCGCGGTGGGCGGCCAGCGCACCCGCCAGCGGACTGGTGACTGCCAGGGCGATATCAAGAAACGCCACGTAAGCCCCCATCGCCAGGCTGCGGGTGTGCGGCGGCGCACGGCGTACCGCTTCCACGCCGAACGCCGGAAAGGCCAGCGAATAGCCAAAACCGGTCAGCGCCGCGCCGAGATAAACCAGAGTCGCGTCATCAGCGCCCCAAATCAGCAGCTGACCGCAGGCTTCAATCAGCACGCATACCAGCGCGACACGCGCGCCGCCCAGCTTATCCGGCAGATGGGCAAAGAACAGGCGCGCCGCGATAAACGCCACGCCAAACGCGGTGAACGCCAGCGACGCGTTGCCCCAGGCCCTGGCCGCAAACAGCAGCGCGATAAACGCGGTGATCATGCCAAAACCGACGCTGGCGAGCGCCAGACCCAGCCCGGGCCGCCATACCGCGCCCATGACTTTGTAGAACGGCGTGCGTTTGGTCGAGGTCGGCGCGACGGCGCGCACCTGGGTGATAAACATCAGCGGCAGCAGCGGTACCACGATGATCGCCATGGCGATGCCGGTGAAGTGCCAGCCGTGATAAATCGCCACGCCCAGCGGCGCACCCAGCGCCCAGGCGCCGTAAATCGCGATACCGATCCACGCCATCACTTTACCAGCATTGGCCGGTCCCACCAGTCCGAGTCCCCAGCCGAGCGCGCCGGTGGCCAGCAGGCTCTCGCCCAGCGCCAGTACCACACGCCCCAGCAGCAGAATGGCCACTGAGCTGGCAGGCCGATCAATGAACAGCAGCGAAATCAGGTAGATCACACCGGAACTCGCCACCACCAACAGCCCGGCCAGCACCGCACGTTTCGCGCCGCGCATATCGGCGAAGTTGCCCGCCCACGAACGCGTCAGCAGCGACACGACAAACTGCGCGCCGATGACCGTGCCGATCGCCAGCGTATCCATGCCGAGGTTCTGCTGCAGATGCAGCGGCAGCACCGGCAGCTGCATCCCCATGGTGAGAAAAGCGATAAACACCGCCAGCGTCACCGGCAGCAAGGTGATAAATACATTACTTTTCATTGATATAATCCAGAAAAACTGCCGCACGCAGCGGCAGCGTGATATCAGAGATGGGTGTAATAGGCAGGCGTATCGAGCTCGCTCAGCAGGTCCGGGCGGGTTGCAGACCAGTCCAGCAGCGTGCGCGTGCGCTGGCTGGAGACCGCCATGTTGCCCGCCGCCATGTTGGCGAACCAGCCAAAATGAGCCCGGTCGCGCTCGCCGCTGGGCAATCCGAGCTGGCGTCCAATCGTCTCCGCGATTGCGCGGAACGGCACCGCCTCATCGGCCACCGCGTGATAAACGCGTTCGGTGACGCCCTGCTCCAGCGCCAGCCGATAGACGCGCGCCGCATCGCGACGGTGCACGCCGGACCAGCAGTTCTCACCGCTGCCGCACCAGGCGGAAATCCCGCTCTCACGCGCCAGCCGCACCAGAATCGGCACAAAACCGTGGTCGCCGAGACCATGCACTGACGGCGCCAGCCGCACTGTCGCCACATGCACGCCGCGCTGCGACAGCGCCTGCGCCGCCGCTTCCGACTGACGCGGTGACACCGGCTGCGGCTGATCCAGTTCCGTCGCCCCGCGCGCCATACCGGACAGGCCGGACGTCACCAGCAGCATGCGATCCGATCCGGCAATCGCCTCGCCGAGCAGCTCGATTACCTGACGGTCCTGCTCGCAGTTCTGCACGAAGCGCGAGAAATCGTGGTTAAAGGCGGTATGAATGATGGCGTCCGTAGAACGCGCGGCGTCACGCAGCACGTCAGCATCCTCCAGCGAACCGCGAATAACCTGTGCGCCAGTGACGGCCAGCGCCACGGCTTTTTCCGCCGAACGCGCCAGCCCTGTCACCTGATGGCCCGCCGCGATCAACTCTTCCACCACCGCTGAACCTACCCAGCCGGTGGCACCGGTGACAAATATCTGCATGGTCTTCTCTCCTGCACGTTAAAACGCGAGTGTTTCGTCGTGTTGATATGATGCGTGCTGTGGAGCGGTGGCGCTAATCGCATCAGCAATGCAGGAGCAAGCCTTGTCGGGCAAGGCCTGAGAGCATGAAGACCACTACTTATTCGGCGAGAGTTCAGGTTTACAGTGCCGCGACAATTTGCTGGCGCAGCCACTGCTGGGCGGGATCGCGATGCAGGCGCTCGTGCCACAGCATCAGGATGTCAAATCCTTCAATCTGTAGCGGCGGTGCAAGTACGGTGAGCTGCGGCGCGTTTCGCACCAGGCGCTCCGGCAGTACAGCGACCAAATCGCTGCTGGCCAGCGTGTCGAGCATAAACAGAAAATGCGGCACTGAGAGCGCGACGCGGCGCGTGCGGCCGAGCGTTGCCAGCGCGCGATCGGTGGCCGCACTGAAGCCGCCGCCATCCGGCGAAACCATCACAAACTCCAGCTGACAAAAACGGTCCAGCGTCAGGGGCTGCTGCAGCTGCGGATGATCGTGCCGGCCAGCCAGCACGTAGCGCTCGCTGAACAAGCGGCGCTGATGCAGCGTCGGCGGCGCGTTGTCGCCGGTGTGAAACACCATATCCAGCTCGCCCTTCTCCAGCTGCTGCGCTACCTGCGGCGGATTGAGTGCAAACACCGCCATGCGGCTGCGCGGGGCCGCTTCACGAATGAGTTTCAGCGCCGGCAGGATCAGCGCCGATGACATGTAATCGGTGGCGGCAATGCGCCAGGTGAGCTCCGCGCGCGCCGGATCGAACGCTGCCGGCGGTGCCACCGCGCGCTCCAGCGCTTCCAGCGCCAGACGCAGCGGTTCGCGCAGGGCCTCGGCGCGGGCGGTGGGCAGCATGCCGCGCGGACCGGGCAACAGCAGCGGATCGTCAAACAGCACCCGCAGGCGCGCCAGCTGGGCGCTCACCGACGGCTGCGACAGATTGAGGCGCTGCGCCGCCCGCGTCACGTTCTGTTCCACCAGCAGCACGTCTAAGGTGTGCAGCAGATTCAAATCCAGCGAGTGCATATTCATGCCATCTATACCTGAGATATCAGTAATTGATTTCTACTATAACCAGCGCTGGCTTAACCTGCAGCGGTTTTCATCTCACAGGATACCGCCATGAATGTTTTGATTGTGTATGCCCATCCGGAACCGCGCTCGCTGAATGGATCGCTGAAAGACTTTGCCGTGAATCATCTGCAGCAGGCGGGCCATCAGGTGCAGGTTTCGGATCTGTACGCCATGCAGTGGAAAGCGCCGCTGGATGCCGCCGATACGCTGGCGCCCCCGGTGGGCGCGCATTTTGATGCCACGCTGGATTCGCGTTTCGCCTACGACAACCAGCTGCAGGCAGCGGACATTGCCGCCGAGCAGGAGAAGCTGCGCTGGGCCGACACGGTGATTTTTCAGTTTCCGCTGTGGTGGTTTTCGATGCCGGCAATCATGAAAGGCTGGTTTGACCGCGTTTATGCCAACGGTTTTGCCTATGGCGTCGGCGAGCACAACGATCATCACTGGGGCGATCGCTACGGCGAAGGCACGCTCGCCGGCAAGCGCGCCATGCTGGTGGTGACCACCGGCGGCTGGGAGTCGCACTACGCGCCGCGCGGCATCAACGGCCCGATTGAGGATCTGCTGTTCCCGATCCAGCACGGCATGCTGTTCTATCCCGGCTTCAGCGTGTTGCCACCGCTGGTGCTGTATCGCGTGCAGAAGTCGGCGCAGGAGCGCTTTGCCGACTGGTGCGCCGCGCTGGCGCAACGACTGGATCGCTTAGCGCAGGATCAACCGATTGCCTTCCGTCGCCAGAACGGCGGTGAATATGCGATTCCGGCGCTGACGCTGCGCGAGGATCTTGCGGAAGGTGAGCGCGGATTTGGCGTGCACGTGGCGCGCTGAGCCGCAGGCCGCCAAACCGCAGCGGCGCGCTGCCGCATTATTCAAACAGCCAGCGCCCCGCCTGCGCCGACGCAATCAGCATGCCCAGCGTGAAATCCGGCACTACCGGCACTTCACGTTTATTGAACGGGTTGAGGATTTGCGCCAGCGACGGTTCGTCCGGGTAGTAGGTTTCAATGGCGAAATTCGCGCGATCGACCGCGAACTCGCTGAAAAACTCCTCCATCAGCGCGGCGGCTTCGTCGCGCTCGAAGTTGAGATCGCTGTCGATATCAATCTGCGGCGTGAGCGTTTTCTGCTTGAACAGATACACGCCGTCATAGCGCCGCACCAGTTCATAGATACGCTGTTCGAGTTGCTCTGTCATCGTCGCCTCTTCGCCTGTGCTGATAGGATCGCAGGGCATTTTGCCATGCCTTGCCCTCTTCGCCTAAGCATTAACGTGCGGCGCTGAGGACCTCAATAGCCGTCTGCCGAAAACGGGCAAATGCCTCCTCCCAGGAAGCCGGAGACTGGCCGTAAACCATGGGCACAACGAATTGCTGATAACGCTGGCGGTGAACAGGATTCTCTGCCAGCTCTTCTAAACCCATTCTGAGTTCTGCAATTGGGGAGGTGCAGAATTCGGGATATTGAATACCATACCGCTCGATATCCTCTTTAATACATTGACGCACATATGCTTTTAGCCGTGCTAAATCAATCTTATGGGTGCGAGTAATGCAGAAATTATCGTACACATGCCGTACTAAAGATGCATCGTCTTCCCTTTGCGGCCTTCTGATGCGTGCCGCAGTGCGGCGCATCATGGACACCAGCTTTTCCGCCTGGGTAGCGAGCACTGTTGCACAGGGAAAACCCGGCACCGTAACGCCTTGTTGTGTCAGGGAAGTGACAAGCGACTGAATATCACGCTTTTCTGGCGGTTCAAGTAATGTCGCCTCAATGATCTCCAGCTTAATGAAGGGCCTCAGGCATGGCACCTGAGCGTATTTCTGCGGATAACGAATGGGAAGTTCACTATAACGATACTCATCGCGAATAGTTTTAGGGTATGCCTCATCAAAACGAAAAAACGCTGAAGCGGCTATAGCTTCCGTTATTTCGGCGATGATGTGTTTACGAATGGCTTTGCGCTGCGTGCGTGAGTTTTTATCAAAGAAATCGGCGACGGGAACAAGCTTGATATCCACATCTTCAGACATGCGGTTAAGCGCAATACCCGCCTTAGATAAAGCGGTTCCACCACAAAATACCAGCTGATGGCTCCCGAAGTTCAAAGGCTGTAACAGCCGCAGCAATTCAACAATATAGAAATCCTTTTCCACGATAGCGACAGACTCGATGCCTAATGCATCGGCTACATCAGGAAATAACGCTATGAAGTCATCCATTTAATTTACTGCTTCCTACTGACAAGGTGCGTTTAAAACGTGGCGACGTTTTGATCTGCATGGATGCAGGAATCTGCGTGGTTTTCCCACTGTTATAGGCATCCGACGCGCCAACCAGACGATAATCAACCTTCAGACGTTCGAGCGTCTCGATGACAACGGCAGCAGAACCGCCGGGTGCAGCAGGCATTACCTTGCCCGTAATCGCGTTCTTTCTTGCTTTGGTGTACACACCATAGCCGACCTTAAGCAGCTGACCTTCGTTCACCAGTTCCCGCAGTACACGGCCAATCTGGTCGTAACCGGCAAGATCGTTGAAGTCATCACGCGTGAAAACATAACGCTTAGAGCGTTTCAGCCGTGACTGCATGCGCGCTTTAATAGTCATGTTGCGTCCTCTCTGTTCATTTTTTCATCATAGCAAACATACGACATTATGGAAAGCAAACATACGACATCAAGTCTTCTGCAGGCCTTGCTCTCAGCAGGTTTCAGCATAATTAAGGTTTCAGGTTAGCAGACAGTGTTACTGCATGAAGTCATTCCCGATGACCTTCGCCATCGGGATTCCTCATCACTTAAGCGGCAGATAAATATCCGTCAGCAATTCGTGTTCCGCCACTTCATGCACGAAGTTGTGATAGTGGAAGAACAGCGGGAAATCGCGCAGCTCTTCGCCGCTGGCCGGCAGCCATTCGCTATAGAGCGAACGCGCCAGCTCGGTCAGCGCGCTGTGCGAACCGTGATGACGCAGCACCGCGCAGCGTCCGCCGGGAATGGTGCTGTTAACGACGCCAAAGGCGTTGTCTTCGTTAATCGGTGCAGTCACCGAGCCGCAGAGGTGATACTGAAAATCCGCGGCTGGCGTGCTGGCCGGATCGTGCGGCGCGATACCAAACGTCTGGCTGCTGCGCACCGGCGATGCGCCGCTACTTTTGCGCCAGGCAATAAACTGCGCTGCCGTTTCGTTGATGCGCTGCGGATCGCCGTGATGCGTGAGCATCGCCACCGGCGTGGTGGCAAACATTTTAATCTCAACTGACATACTCTCTCTCCGTTTGACGGGTGGCTGAGGCATGCGCTGATGCCAGGTAATCCATACCGGCTGCTGACGAAACTCACTCGGCGTCACGTCAAATACCTGTTTAAAGGCGCGACTGAATGATTCGGCATGCTGAAAACCGGCATCGAGCGCAATCTCAATGATTTTCTCGTGCGGATTGAATGCCAGCCGGTACGACGCCCGTTTGAGCCGCATCAGCTGGATGTAACGCCCGGGCGGCATGCCGCACCAGGCGCTGAACTGGCGGTGAAAGTGGTACGGCGAAAAGTGCGTCACTTCACTCAGTTGCTCCAGCAGCAGCGCTTCATCAAGATGACGTTCGATGTAGTCGAACACCTTGTCAAAGCGCTTGCGGTAGGTCTCGCGGTGATGGTTTTTGTTTACTGGCATAGCATCCTCTCTGGGGAATGAGTATGCCCGTGCGGCGGAGAGTGGGCCTGATGGATCTTGCTCAATTAATGCCGCTGTAGGGATGTCATTTTGAATACATCTTGCTTTAACAAATCAATCAAAGACGTTTTATCTACTAAAAACGGATTATCTTCCATTCGCATTTGATATGATTTTATTATTAAGTGGGGGACAGCCAATCCTTTTAAGCTTTTCGGATTCAAATCTTAATTGTGCTGGAGATGCTGGACTTAAATTACTTGTTAGGTAATAAATATTATCTAAATGTGTTACCACAGAAAGTTGAATAATCTTATCACTCATCGTTTCCCTTGAGAAAACATCAGGAATTTTAAGCTCTTCATAATCAGATTTTAAATAACATTCAGATGCAAAACCTAATCCCACCCTGCCTATAACCTTTATCAAAATACCATCTGAAAACTTAAGGGAAAAGACCATGAAGAAGCAAACAAAAAAAACCAAGCAATAAAATGTCAATTCTTTATGTGTTTTATAAGCCAGCGCCATTTGGAAAGTGAGGAATATTACCAAGTAGTACAGGATAGAAACGGTCATGCAAGCTTTAAACAAACTGACGCCTCCAAGGCTATCTTGAAAAATCATGACTATTATGGCGAAACCAAGACATCCAAAAAACATTGGTGAGAATAAAGCCATTAGACAATGGATTACATGAATAAGGCGCTTATAAAGCGTGATATTCTTAGTCCTATACTTAGTCAAAGCCATGATATACATAGCAAAAACCACAGCAATTAAGAACATTGAAAAAATAATCAATGTTAAGTTTTCTAGCAGGATAAAGTATGGCCAGGATGATAACAAAAAACACCCTAAAAACAAAAAAATGATTGGATATCTTCTTATCGATTTAACCTTAGAACAATATATTAAATTTTTAACGAGGAATCGAGCAGTGAAATGCTGACTAAAAATAATTATTGTCAACGACGCTGAAATTATCATAGTGATGATAAAGGATGCCGATCCAAATACAACCAAAACATTCACTTTTACCATATCAACAAAGTCTATATTATATGATAGGCAAATATTTAATAACAGCACTCCCCCATAAATTATTATCATTGGACCTAACAAAGGAATCACAACTCCCAACCCTTTAACGAAATATTTGAAATCACTCAGGTAATTTTCTTCCAAATTTTTATTTTCATTCATTCTCAACCCCATTTACTTTTTGATATGAAAAATAAAATCATTAAAATAACATAAAAAACAAAACAAAGAAAAAACTAAATCACTATAATTAAAAGATGTGGAAAGCAGTTGATTTAATTTAATCATCAAAAAACCAATGCAACATAAAAAAACCTAAGCGATAACATGTGCATTCGAATGCTTTAGTTTCATTACCTTTATCAAGCAAAAAGTTATTGTTATACACTTTCTATTAAATTCATTACCGATACGTATCTCTTCTCGCGCGAAATTTATTATGTCATCTATCTGCGCTTCAGAAAAAATCCTGCTCAAGCTTTATATCTATAGCTAAAGCAATGACTTATGCTAACATCATGAAGGATAGGCTTCAGTGACTATGGATATTTTTGTTTAATTTTTACCCCACCTTAAATAAAATATCACTATTTTTAAAATTACCTTTCAGAAAAACTAATCTCCTATACGTACAGGAATACCATTCCCCGTTATGACTTTATCAATACGTACTTTTTATCACTCATGCCTTCTAACACTTTTCTAAACAGCCAAAAAAAGGCAGCTCATATATTCGAGCCTGAAAGGTAAATCAATATAACTTTCTATTTTTCATTGTCTATTTATATTTCAAAGAATGGTGCAAAAACATGTTATCATATCTCAAATTAAAAGTTAATGGTCAATGTTCTATATAAACATTATAACTCAAGCCTTTTGTTAAAACTGAATCGCCACGGATAATCTAGACACTTTCGAGCCGTTGATAATATTTGTTTTCGTATTCAGTTGGTGGCATCTGATCGCTCGAGCCATGCCGACGCTTACTGTTATAAAACATTTCGATGTAATCAAAAATATCACTGCGGGCTTCTTCCCGTGTTCCGTAGATCTTTTCCTTAATCCGTTCGCGTTTCAGTAGCTGGAAAAAGCTTTCCGCAACCGCGTTGTCGTGACAGTTACCGCGACGACTCATGCTGCCTTCCAGACCGTGTGATTTCAGGAACGATTGCCACTCATGGCTCGTGTATTGACTGCCCTGATCAGAATGAACCAGTACCTGTTTTTGAGGATTACGCCTCCACACCGCCATTAATAATGCGTTCAGGACAATCTCTTTTGTCATGCGGGGTTGCATTGACCAGCCGACAACTTTCCGGGAGAACAGGTCAACCACCACGGCCAGATACAGCCAGCCTTCGTGAGTTCGGATGTAGGTTATGTCCGTCACCCAACGCTCATCTGGTGAGTCCGGATTGAACTGCCGCTGGAGCCTGTTCGGTACCACGATGCTGGCTTCGCCTTTACGTGCCCGTGGGCTACGGTACCCAACCTGAGCTTTTATACCGGCACGCTTCATCAGCCGCCAGACCCGGTTCACTCCGCACTGCTGCCCGCTATCCCGCAGGTCCAGATGGATCTTGCGATAACCATAGACGCAGCCAGACGCAAGCCAGAACTGTTTGATCTGCCCGGTCAGCATCTGGTCTGCCTGGTGACGCTGTGAATGTGGCTGCTGAAGCCAGACATAAAATCCACTCGGATGGACGTCCAGAACCCGACAGAGCAAACGAACAGGCCAGCAACGGCGGTTGTCGCGGATAAAGGCGTACCTCAGTCGGACAGTTTTGCGAAGTACGCCGCGGCTTTTTTTAGTATGTCTCTCTCGTCGGTAACCCGCTTCAGCTCTTTCTGGAGTCGGCGGATCTCGGCCTGAGCATCTGACTGTTCTTTATTAGTGGATGAGTCCGGGCCGTACTTCTTTATCCAGGCGTAAAGACTGTGGGTGGTGATATCGAGACGTGTTGCAACGCTGGAAACAGAATGACCGCGATCAACAACCTGTTTGACTGCTTCGATTTTAAACTCTTCGGGATAACGCTTACCGCTCATGGGCACCTCTCTTTAAGCCATCTTAAATGACTCCGAGGTGTCTGTTAAAGCCGTGGCGATTCAATCGCGATCGCCACTAAGTTTGTGTACCTGTTTAAGGATTGCTAACGCCTGCAGAGATTGCGGCACCAAATGAGATGTACGCATTTTTGAGCCGCGCTGAGAGTACCTTATCCCTTCAATAGCATCGCGCTCTGCGGGTATCGTCCACATTGATGTTTCAAAATCTATTTCAGACCAATGAGCAAAACGCAATTCGCTAGAGCGAATGAACATCAACAAGGTGGGTACAAACATTATCGAACCGGGAAATACCTGCAGTTGTACCCGCATCAGTAAATTGATGTTGATTGAATCAGGTTGACTTAAGCTAAGTGAAAATCAAAAAAAGCCTTGCAGCTACTGAATTTCAGGCACAAAAAAAGCCGCTCGTAAGCGACTTAAGTTGCATCAGATGGTGCCGAAGGCCGGACTCGAACCGGCACGTATTTCTACGGTTGATTTTGAATCAACTGCGTCTACCGATTTCGCCACTTCGGCACTGAAGAGGATGCGGAAAACGTGGGCGATTATACCGTTACGCGCTTGCGGCGCAACCGGAATCGATGGGGATGTGCGCTAAGCGTCGAAAAAAGCAGCGCTGCCAAAAACGCTGCGCAAAACCCCGGCAATCGCCTCCGGAACACTCCCAAACTCGCGCGCGGCGGCCACTTCTCCGGAACTTTCTGCCGCCACATGCCTCTTAACCACAACTGACGCAGTCAGACGTATAAGCACAACGAGGTTGAGATGAAAAAAGCAACACAACGGTTAGTTTGGGGATGGGGTATCGCGGCGGCACTGGTGGCCGGTAGCGCATCGGCGGCGAGCTGGCAGGATCAGCTGAGCAGCGCCGCATCGCAGCTGTCGCAGCAGAACAGCGGCAACACCACCACCAGCAATACGCAGAACGGCGGACTGTCGCTCTCTTCGCTCAGCGGCCTGCTGAACGGCGGCGATAAAGCGGTGAGCGCCAACAGCATGACCAATGCCGCCGGCGTGATGGAGTATTGCGTGCAGCACAACGTGGTGGATAACAACGTGAAGTCGGTGAAGGATCAGGTGCTGAGCAAGCTGGGCCTGAGCAGCAGCACCGCGCAGCAGCAGAAAACCGATTACCAGCAGGGGCTGCAGGGCCTGCTGAACACCGGCAACGGCCAGCAGCTGAATCTGCAGAGCCTGAGCAACTCGCCAATGGGTGAGAAGCTGAAAACCAAAGCCTGCGATGTGGTGCTGAAGCAGGGCAAAAAATACATCGGCATGTGATTCCTTCGCGTGGGTTCAGAGGCCGCCTTCCTGCCGTCTGAATCGCCGCTCACCTTATGCCAGCCGGCGCGGGCTGTCCCCCGCGCCCTCTTCTCTCGCCACGCTGCCGCTAAGCCCTCAACAACGCCCGCGTCTCATCCATCACGCGCGCCAGCAGCGCCCGCGCCTGTTCAAACGACTGGATATTGGTGTAGCCAATCACCAGGCCATAGCGCTTTTGCGTCTGCGCGTACCAGCCCGACAGCGGCCGCGCGTATAGCGCCTGCTGCGCCCACAGCGTCGCCAGTGCCACGTCCTGGGTGCCACGCCGCAGAAACGCCACGATGTGCATACCACCGTCGGTCAGTTCAAAGGTAAACAGCCCCGGAAAACAGGCTTCGATGGCCTCCAGCATCATGCGGCGGCGCTGCTGATACAGGATGCGCATCTTCTTGATGTGGCGATAAAAATGCCCTTCGCTGAGGAACTGCGCGAGGATCTTCTGTGGCAGCAGCGGCAGGCCAGTTTCCAGAATCTCGCCCAGCTCGCCGAACTGCGCCAGCGTGTGCTGCGGCATCACCAGATAGCCGATGCGCATCGCCGGCATCATGGTTTTGCTGAAGGTGCCGGTGTAGATCACCCGGTCGTGCACATCCAGGCTTTTCAGCGCCGGAATCACCTTGCGCGTGTAGTGAAATTCGCCGTCGTAATCATCTTCAATAATCCAGCTGTCATGCTGCTGCGCCCACGCCAGCAGCTGATGTTTGCGCGGCAGCGACAGGCTAACCGCCAGCGGGCTCTGGTGCGTTGGCGTCACTACCGCAAAGCGCGCGTCGGCGTGATAGCGCAGCAGATAATCCACGTCGACGCCCTGCCCATCCACCGGCACATAGTGCAGATTGGGTGCGATGCGCTTCAGCAGCTGCTGGCCGAAGAAGTAGCCGGGATCTTCGAACAGCACTTTGTCGCCCGGCTGCGCCAGCACCGCCAGAATCAGTCGCAGGTTAGCGCGGTAGCCACTGGTGATGAAGATCTGCTCCGGCTGGCAGTTGAGGCCGCGCGAAATGTTCAGGTAGCTGGCGATGGCCGCCCGCAGCGGCGCATATCCCATCACCGGCGGTATCATCATCTCGTCCGGTCGCAGGCTGCGCGCCGCTTTCGCCGACAGCAGCCGCCACTTCTTGTGCGGAAACTCGTCCAGCGCCGGGATGCCGAGCCGCAGCTCGCCTTTGCCCTCGGTCACCGGCAGCAGCGCGGGCGTCGTCACCGGTGCGCGCGGTGGCGTAGCTGCGCTCGCCAGCTTCAGCTGTGGATTGACGCGCGTGCCCTTCGCACCCTGGCTGACAAAATAGCCTTCGCCGATAAGGATTTCATAGGCGGCCTCCACCGTTTTACGCGCCACCTGCAGCTCGCCCGCCAGCACGCGGATCGCCAGTACGCGGTCGCCCGGCCGAAGCTGTCCGGCAAGAATCTGCTGCCGGAAGCGCTGGTAAATCTCTTTGTAACCCACGCGTCACTCCTTTCTCAGCCACTGCGCTATGTCCTACCTGTTTTCACGCATAATGGCCCTGTTCGCTCAGACATAGCAGTTTAAGATGCAGGCATTCCCCCCGCAATACGGATGACAGCCATGAAGATTGTGCATTACGCCACCGCAGAACAACTCGCGCGCTGCTACCCGCTGATGCGTGCGCTGCGCGGGCGGCTGGCGGATGAGGCGCAGTTTATCGCTCAGGCGCAGCGTCAGCAGGCGCAGGGTTATCACCTCGCCGGTATCGAACATCAGGGACAGCCGGCGGTGCTGGCCGGTTATCGCCTGCTGGAGAATTTTATCCACGGCAGCTTCTGCTACGTCGATGACCTGGTAAGCGATCCCGCGCTGCGCGGTCAGGGCTTCGGCGCCGCGCTGCTCGACGGCTTAGCGGTGCTGGCGCGTGAGTACGGCTGCAGCCGCATGGTGCTGGATACCGCAATCAGTAACACCCGGGCGCAGGCGTTTTATCAGCGCTGCGGCTATCAGGCGCTCGGCCTGCATTTTTATCGCTCTATCGTATGAGGAACCACTGCATGAATGTGCTGCACATTAAAGTCAGCCCGGATCTGGCGGGATCGGCGTCGCGCATCGCCTCAGCGCGTCTGATCGAAAAGCTGCGCAGCCGCCATCACGATCTGCACGAGACGGTGCTGGATCTGGCGCAACAGCCGCTGCCGCATCTCGATGCTTTCACCATCAGGGCTTTTTTTACCCCACCGGAGGCGCGTGATGAAGCGCAGCGTAACGCCATTCGCACCTCGGAACGGCTGGTGGATCAGCTGTTTGCCTGCGACACCCTGGTTATCTCATCGCCGATGTGGAACCTCGGGCTGCCGTCGGTGCTGAAAGCCTGGTTCGACCATATTACCCGCGCCGGCCGCACTTTCGCCTTTACGCCTGAAGGCACCAAAGTCGGGCTGGTGAGTGGCAAAAAAGTTTACTGCGTGATGGCCAGCGGCAGCGTGTTTGCCCACGGGCCCTTTATGCAGGATGACCAGTTCACGCCGTACGTGCGCGCGGCGCTGGCGTACATCGGCATCAGCGATGTGCAGTTTATCCGCGTCGACGGCACGCACGACCCGCTCAGCCGTGCCCGCGCATTACCCGAAGCACTCGAAACCATTGAACGTCTGTTCTGACGGAGGAAAATCATGACTCAACGCGTTAACCATTTTAAAACCACCCCGGCGCTGGCCAAAGCGATGTCGGATTTGTCGAATAGCGTCGCCAGCGCGTCGCTGGAGAAGTCGCTCAGGCATCTGGTGGATATCCGCGCCTCGCAGCTCAACCACTGCGCGTTCTGCCTTGACATGCACATCAAGCAGGCGGCGATTGACGGCGAGCATGAGCTGCGGCTGCACCATGTGGCGATCTGGCGCGAATCGCCGCTGTTCAGCGCGCGCGAGAAAACCGCCTTTGCTCTGACCGAAGCGCTGACGCGCATTGGCGAGCACGGCGTTGACGAGGCGCTGTACGGTGAGCTGCGCGCGCACTTCTCCGAGGTGGAGATCAGCGAGCTGACCTTTAAGATCGCGGTGATCAATACCTGGAACCGGCTGATGATCCTGTCGCAGATGGCACCCGGCGCGCTCGACAGCGCTTACGGGCTGGATCGTGCTGATTTGCGGTAATTTTTATCGCCAGTGGCTGCGGCTGCTGGCGATAGCATGTTTTTCTGCGCGCCCTGACGCTATAGTGAGGTTTTGCACCACACAGGACACCGCGCATGAAAGGCATCAACATTGCGATTTACTTCGATCCCGACCTGATTCGCATCTGCGTTCACCAGCCGGATGACAGCTACCTCAGCCAGACGTTTCATTACGCCGACAGCGTGATTGAGGAGATTTATCAGTGGCTGGAGCAGTTCACGCCGGGTCGCACCCATATTTGCCTGATTGAGCACGACACCGCCGATATCCTCGCCGATGAGCTGGTGGACAACGGTTATCACGTGCATCAGGTGAGCCAGCATGCGCTGCTCAGCTGGTTCGCCAGTGAACCGCCCGCCACGCCGGACGGCTCGCCGGTGCGCGCGCTGCTGCGCTATCTGGAGAATGAGAAGCCGGCAGAGTATCAGTCACGCACGCCGCAGATTGAAGCGCTGATGGAATTGCTGGATGAGCTGGACGATCTGGAAGGCGTGGAGAGCGAGGAAGATGAGGATAACCTGCCGGATAACGTGCTGCGCCTGATGAAGCAGAAGAAAATCAGCGCCAGCGACGCCGCCCAGCGCCTGCTGCCAGACGTGAATGAACGCATTCGCGAGCATTTGATTCATTATCCCGAGCTGATGACGCCGGATTTGCTGGAAGATTTTTTCCCCGAGCTGCTGGAAGCGATGGAAACGCCGAAGCATTGATGATGCTTTGCGCCACGATGGGAAATGCAGATGACTGATTCTGTCCCGTTAATCGCACATTCTGTAGCGGCGCGATTTTTCGCGCGCCCTGGACAGCCGCATCGCTGTCTGATGCGCAATAAATTGCGCCGCTACGGGTTGGGTGCAATAAGAGCGCGTCTGAATGCTTTGCGCCACGATGGGATATGCAGATGACTGAGTCTGCCCCCGTTAATCGCACATTCTGTAGCGGCGCGATTTTTCGCGCGCCCTGGACAGCCGCATCGCTGTCTGATGCGCAATAAATTGCGCCGCTACGGGTTGGGTGCAATAAGAGCGCGTCTGAATGCTTTGCGCCACGATGGGATATGCAGATGACTGAGTCTGCCCCCGTTAATCGCACATTCTGTAGCGGCGCGATTTTTCGCGCGCCCTGGACAGCCGCATCGCTGTCTGATGCGCAATAAATTGCGCCGCTACGGGTTGGGTGCAATAAGAGCGCGTCTGAATGATGTGCCTGTTAACCGCGCCATCATGGGCGCACCTGGATGTGGAATAAATCATGCTGGAACTGTTCAAAGCCATCGGGCTCGGCCTGGTGGTGATTTTGCCGCTTGCTAACCCGTTAACCACCGTGGCGCTGTTTCTCGGCCTCGCGGGTGACATGAACTTTCAGGAACGCAATCGCCAGGCGCTGCAGGCGTCGATCTACGTGTTCCTGATTATGATGGTCGCCTGGTACGCCGGTAACGCGGTGCTGCACACCTTTGGCATCTCGATTCCCGGGCTGCGCATGGCCGGCGGGCTGATTGTCGCCTTTATCGGCTTTCGCATGCTGTTCCCCGCCAAACCGGTCGGGCATTCGGTGGAGGCCAAACACAAGCTGGATGAACTCGACGCCAGCGACGATCCGCGCGAAACGGTGAATATCGCCTTTGTGCCGCTGGCAATGCCGAGCACCGCCGGACCGGGCACCATCGCGATGATCATCAGTTCGGCCTCGACGGTGAAAGCCGGCGTCGATTTCCCCGCGTGGGTGGTGGCCATCGCGCCGGTGCTGACGTTCCTGGCGGTGGCAGTGATTTTATGGATTTCGCTGCGCAGCTCCGGCGCCATCATGAAGCTGGTCGGCAAAGGCGGCATCGAAGCGATTTCGCGCCTGATGGGGTTTTTACTGGTGTGTATGGGCGTGCAGTTTGTCATCAACGGCGTGCTGGAAGTGGCGCACACGTTTCATTAAACAATAAAAAATCGCACCGTACGCTAGCGGTGCGATTCATCGCGCAATGCCCGCCATCACGCGACGCCGGGCATTGCCATCAGGACAGCGCGCCAGGTCGCGCCGCTACGTTTTAGTGCAGCGTTTTCCGCACATCCGCCACCTGTTCTTTCGTCACTGCCGGCGCGTGGTTGCTCCAGCCCTGACGAATAAAGGTGGCCAGCTGCGCCACTTCATCATCGGTCAGACGATACGCAAACGGCGGCATCGCCAGCGTCGACGGCGCTTTCTCCGTTGAGGGCTGCTGCGCACCGGCCAGAATGGTGTGAATCAACCCGCTGGGGTCCTGCGCATTGACGATAGTGGCCTGATCCAGCTCCGGGAAGATCCCCGGTGCGCCTTTGCCGGTGACAAAGTGACAGGCACCGCAGTTGTCGAGATACAGACGCTCGCCTTCGGACAGATTCTTCGCCGCCGTCAGCTTCGCTTCGGTCTTCTGCTGCGCCTGCACGTCGTACGCCTGCAGCGGCGGATTGCCACCGAGGAACTTCAGGTAAGCGGCAATCGCTTGCAGATCGGCATCCGTCATGTGCGAGCTGGAGTGCTCCACCACCGACGTCATCTCGCCGCCCACCGCGGCTTTATCGTTACGTCCGGTTTGCAGATAATCGACAATCTCCTGCTCGCTCCAGCGTGGCACACCGCGCAGCGACGGCACCTCCCAGTTATTCAGGCTGCCGCCGGCGAGGAAGCGATCGTCGCTGCTGTCCAGCGCCTTCTCGTTCATGCCGAGGCCGCGCGGCGTGTGGCAGCTACCGCAGTGGCCGAGGCTTTCCACGATGTAAGCACCGCGATTAACCTCCGCCGACGCGCCGCCAATCGGCTGGAACGGTTTGTCAGAGGTAAACGCCCAGTTCCAGAAACGCATGCCCCAGCGCTGGCTGAACGGGAAGCTCAGCTTTGTTTCCGGCGGCTGTTCGCTGTCCGGCTTCACGCCCTGCATGAAGTAGACGTACAGCGCGTGCAGGTCTTCATCGCTGATTTTGGCGTAATCCGGGTACGGCATCGCCGGGTAAAGGCGCGAGCCGTCCGGCAGCACGCCTTTGCGCACCGCGTCCGAGAACTGCTGCTCGCTGTAGTTGCCGATGCCGTGCTGTTTATCCGGCGTGATGTTGGTGGAGTAAATGGTGCCGAGGTTCGACTCAATCGCCAGTCCGCCGGCGTAATCCGCTTTGCCGGCCACGGTATGGCACGCCATACAGTCGCCAAGGCGCGCCAGGTACTCGCCCTTTTTAATCAGTGATGCGTCATCTGCTGCCTGCGCCTGCACCGCACAGCTTCCCAGCAGCACCGCGTGAGCGATTAACAATGATTTTAATTTCATGTGCTTATGCCTGTACCAGTGGGCCGGGATTCTGCAAATAGTGCTCTTTGATAGCCTGCGCCGCCATCAGGGTAATCGCGCCGATGGTGTCGGTCGGGTTCGCCTGGAAGTTCTGCGGGAAAGCGTTACCGCCCGGCACAAACACGTTGTGCACATCCCAGCTTTGCAGGTACTTGTTCAGCGCCGAGGTTTTCGGGTTGTCGCCCATCACCGCGCCGCCCACGTTGTGGGTAGAGACGTATTTGGTCAGGTCAAAGTCAGCGCCCATCGGCAGGAAGCTCATGCTCATGCTGTCCGGATTCAGCTCTTTGGCGATGTCGCCAACGATGCCTTTCAGGTGCTGCTGCAGCTTGAGCTCGTTCTGTTTCCAGTTAAAGGTCATACGCAGCAGCGGCTGCCCGCGATGGTCGGTGTAGTGCGGATCCAGATCCAGATAGATATCGCGGTACGACTGGCAGGTGGTGGTAATACTGATCTTCATCGAATGGTTGTACCACTGCTCCAGCCCCTCTTTGTACCCCATGCCCCAGCTTGGTGTGCCTTTCGGCAGCGCGGTGCCAATCGGCGTACCGGTTGCCTGCGAACTGTGGATTTTGGCGCCGCCCAGGAAGCCAAGTCCCGGACCGTCGAAGTTGCCAGGCGAGATGTCGTTGAACATCTGACCGGTCGCGCCAGCGGTGGCGAAGGCGTTGAAGTTTTTGTCTTTGAAGAACAGCGTGGCGCCGCCGTTGGACAGAAACGCATAGTTACGCCCGACGACGCCCTCTTCGGTGATCGGGTTGTAGGGCTTGCCGATGCCGGACAGCAGCATCAGGCGCACGTTGTACAGCTGGAAGCTGGAGAGCACTACAATTTTCGCAGGCTGGAACACTTCGTTGCCGTCGGCATCAAAATAGAGCACGCCCTTCGCGGTTTTGCCGTCGTCGTGCAGCACCACTTTGTACACTTCCGCGTGCACTTCATAGGAGAAGTTCGGCATGCGCTTCAGCGCATCCATCACCGCCGTCTGCGGCGAAGCTTTTGAGTAGTTCAGGCACGGATATTTCGAGCAGTAGCCGCAGTAGTTGCAGGGAGCGATCTGGTTGCCGTACGGGTTTTTCCACGCGCGTGAGACGCAGGCTGACGGGTTCGGGAACGGATGATAGCCCAGCTTCTTCGCCGCCTCTTTGAACATCACGTTGTTCAGCGTATCGTCCAGCGCCGGCAGCGGATACGGCTCAGAACGCGGGCCTTCAAACGGATCGCCGCCTTCCAGAATTTGCCCGCGCAGGTTGCCGGTGGTGCCCGACTGGCCGCAAATCAGCTCAAACTTGTAGAAATACGGCTCGATCTCATCCCAGGTGAACGGGAAATCCATCACGCGCATGTCATCCTGCAGGATGCCGGGCTTATAGGCCTGATCGACGTAGGTTTTCAGTTTGATATCGGTGGGCGTGGGGCGAATCAGTACCGCTGTCCAGTGCATGCCCGCGCCGCCGACGCCGGTACCCGGAGCAAATGCGCCCCATTTGCGGGTTGGCAGCGCCGTCTGGTCCATGTTGTAACGCACGGTGACCGCCACTTCTTTTGGCGTGGCGAACACTTTGTTGCGCACGTTATAGGCGTACTCATCGGCCGGTTTCGGGTAAGCGAAATCCGGGTAGTCGCGCTCGCCACCGCGCTCAAGGGCGCGCACGTCCAGACCGGCCATTGCCAGCTCGATGCTCATCAGCGAGCCGGCCCAGCCGAGGCCGCACACCACGACGTCGACTTCTTTCTTTGTAATCTGTGCCATGTTTTTCTGTCTCACATACCAAATACGGGGATTCAGGCGCGTTCGCCCATCAGGCTGACCGGTCCGAGCGGATACGGCACGTTGTGCTGCTTCACCCACTCGGTGAAGCTGGCGCGTGCCCCCGGGAAGCCGATGGCGATCCAGGCTTTCATGCCTTTGTTGCCGCCGTACATGGGGTCAGCGAGGTAGCCGTGTTTGGTATCGGAAAGCAGCTGGCTGAAGAACTGCGAGGCTTTCAGGTTTGGTTCGCCCAGTGCGGCGAAGTCGATACCGTCGTTTTTATTCACTTTGGTCAGCACAGCGTCTTTCTCTGCCAGCGTCAGCTGAGAGAACGCTTTGTGGTAGGTGCTCTGCGTCCACTGCTCCACCAGTTTGATGCCGGTGCGATACATCTGCTGCGGCGTGAACGGGATCTGATAGCCCATGGTGGCGGGCGCGTGCACGTCAAACGGCCCCTGCAGGTAGATCTCTGCGCCGAACTCCGGGCTGTGCAACTGCTGGTCAATGAAGATTGGCACGTTGGTTTCCAGCGCACCTGGCGCTTTGCCGTTGCCACCGGCGGGGATCAGGCGATCGGTCGCGGCCAGAATAAATTGCCACTCCTCAGCGCTAAAAAAGATCGGTTTATAGTCGGCAAGGTCCGGTGCTGCCATTTCCGCAGCCTGGGCTGCAGTCAGTCCTTTTAAAACCAGGTCGCTTAATGGCAAAGCCAGCAACGACCCAAGTAAAAACTTACGTCTGGTGGTCGGTTTTTCTAAAAGCATGGCGCGAAGACTCTCACTTGCTAAGAAAGGGAATTATTTTTGTTAATAGATTTATAAATCGGCAAACAAGCTGGCAATCTTATGGATACAGATATTTCAGGATGTAAGCATTAAATTATAAATGTGTTTTGATGAGAAACCATCAACCTGACGAAAAGTCGCCAGGCGCTGTGGACGCGCTTTCGCAGCGGGAATTGCGCTTTTAACCGTACAAATGCCAGGAGATTAGCGCCAGAGACTGGGCAAATGACTGAAACAAATCGGCGTGAGAAATAGTCGCTCAGCTTAATTAATCAGAAAAAATCATACTTCCATACCAGAGCTTATTCTTATCAATAACCGCTTATTGGCTCAATGCGCAACGTCTGAGCGGTTTATTTCCTGAATATGACAGCGCGCGCACAAAATAACCGATTAGTTAATTTCCGGTATTAATTGTTATTTCCGGCACAGCTCAGAACAAACCGGCATTTAGCCAGCAGCGCGACAGCGATAAAGTCGTCGCATCAATTACTCAGGATAATCATGATGCGAGCACTCTTATTGTTCTTCACCTTATTCAGCAGCGCCTTTGCCCTGCAGGCCGCCACGCCAAAAGACACGCTGGTGGTGGCCGTGCCGCTCGACGGCATTATCAGCTTCGACCCGGCAGAAAGTTTTGAGACCGTCAGTAACAGCGTGCAGCGCAATATTTATCAGACGCTGGTAGAGGCCGATCGCGATGCGCCACAAAAACTCGCGCCGCTGCTCGCCACCTCATGGCAGCCCGGCAGCACGCCGCACAGCCTGGTGTTCAATCTGAAACCGGATGCGCATTTCGTTAGCGGTAACCCGGTGACCGCGCAGGACGTGGTGTTTTCGCTGACGCGCGCGGTGCAGCTCAACAAAGCCCCGTCGTTTATTCTCGCTGAGTTTGGCTGGACGGCGGACAACATCGCCAGCCAGCTGCGGGTTGTGAACGATCATCAGCTGGAGATTCAGTGGCCGGCGCAGATTGGTCAGGAACTGGCGCTGCGCCTGCTGACCGCGCCGGTGGCCTCGGTGGTGGACAGCAAAACCGTGCAGCAGCACATTACCACCAACGACAGCGGCAACGGCTGGCTGCACACTCACTCCGCGGGCAGCGGCGCATTCAGCATCCAGCAATATGTGCCGCAGCAGGCGCTGGTGCTGAGCGCAAATCCGCACGCCAGCCCGCAGCCGCAGCTGAAACGCATCCTGCTGAAAGGCGTGGCCGATGCCGGTGCGCGCCGCCTGCTGATTCAGCAGGGCGATGTCGATGTGGCATACCAGTTGGGCCCGGACCAGATCGATGCGCTGAAAAACGACCAGCAGTTGCGCATTGAGGCCTTCCCGTCGAGCCTGGTCTATTACCTGGCGTTTAATACGCAAAACAAAGCGCAGCCGGCGCTGGGTAATCCGGCGCTGTGGCAGGCGGCGCGCTGGCTGGTGGATTACAACGCCATTTCACGCGATCTGCTGAAAGGCCAGTACCGTATTCACCAGAGCTTCCTGCCGCAGGGCTTTGACGGCGCGCTGGAGAATCAGCCGTTCCATTACGATGTGGCCAAAGCCAAAGCGATCCTGGCGCAGGGCGGTATCAGGCCCGGCAGCAAATTCTCGCTGACGGTGATCAACCAGCCGCCGTACATCGACGTGGCGCAGGCGCTGCAGGCCAGCTTTGCCAAAGCCGACGTGCAGATTGAACTGCAGCCGGTGGCGGAATCGGAACTGTGGAGCAAAATGCGCGGACGTGATTTCCAGTCGATCTTTATTTACTGGGGCGCCGACTATGTGGATCCGAATACCAACGCCAGCGCCTTTGCCTATAACGTGCCGGGCGGCTCGAAAACGCTGGCATGGCGCGTCGGCTGGGAGATTCCCGAACTGAGCGCGCAGACGCGCACCGCAGCCGGTGAGAGCGACGCCAGCCAGCGCCGCGCGCTGTATACCGCGCTGCAACAGCGCGTACAGCAGGATTCGCCGTTCGTGGTGATGCTGCAGGGCGCGCAGCAGGTGGCGGTGCGCAATAATGTCAGCCACGTGCAGCAGGGCATCGGCGTGAGCCTGCTGTTTTTCGATGCGGTAGAGAAGAAGTAGGTGCGCGCTGCCCCTCATCACAGCCTTCTCCCGCCCGCGGGAGAAGGAGCCGATCGCGCAGGCAGCAACCGGAACTCCCCTTATTTTTCACCCAAATATCCCTCTCTCTCCCGCGCACCGCTTGCTATTCTTTGAGTCATTACGCAATGCCGGAGAGCGCAACCATTATGACTACCCCACTGCTGATCGCCCAGACGCCTGACCTTCAACTGCATCTGCTGCCCGCCATGGCTAACCGTCACGGACTGATAACCGGCGCGACCGGCACCGGTAAAACCGTGACGCTGCAAAAGCTGGCAGAATCCTTCTCCGCCATCGGCGTGCCGGTGTTTATGGCCGATGTCAAAGGCGATCTTTCCGGCATTGCGGCCGCGGGCGACGGCTCGGAAAAGCTGCTGGCGCGGCTGGCGAAGATTGGCGTCACCGACTGGCAGGCGCAGAAAAATCCGGTGATGCTGTGGGATATCTTCGGCCAGCAGGGCCATCCGGTGCGCGCAACGGTGTCCGATCTCGGCCCGCTGCTGCTGGCGCGGCTGCTCAGCCTCAACGAGGTGCAGTCCGGCGTGCTGCAAATTATCTTCCGTATCGCCGACGATCAGGGCCTGCTGCTGCTGGACTTCAAAGATTTGCGCGCCATGACGCAATACATCGGTGACAACGCCAAAGCGTTTCAGACGCAGTACGGCAATATCAGCAGCGCCTCGGTGGGCGCCATTCAGCGCGGCCTGCTGGCGCTGGAGCAGCAAGGTGCCGAACACTTCTTTGGCGAGCCAATGCTGGATATCCGTGACTGGATGCGCTGCGACGCTGACGGCAAAGGCTTCATCAATATCCTGGCAGCGGAAAAGCTTTATCAGCAGCCGAAACTCTACGCCACCAGCCTGCTGTGGCTGCTGGCGGAACTGTATGAACAGCTGCCGGAAGCCGGCGATCTGGAAAAACCAAAGATGGTGTTCTTCTTTGACGAAGCGCATCTGCTGTTTAACGACGCGCCGCCGGTACTGCTGGAGAAAGTGGAACAGGTGATTCGCCTGATTCGCTCGAAAGGCGTTGGCGTGTACTTTGTCACGCAGAATCCGGCGGACATTCCAGATAATGTGCTCGGTCAGTTGGGTAACCGCGTGCAGCATGCGCTGCGTGCCTTCACGCCGAAAGACCAGAAAGCGGTGAAAAGCGCCGCCGAAACGATGCGCGCCAACCCGGCGTTTAATACCGTGGAGGCGATTCAGGCGTTGGGCACCGGCGAGGCGCTGATCTCCTTCCTCGATGAGAAAGGCAGCCCGTCGATGGTGCAGCGCGCCATGGTGATCGCGCCGGGCTCGCGCATGGGGCCGGCCACTCCTGATGAACGCAACAGCCTGATCAACCATTCGCCGCTGTACGGCAAATACGACAGTGCCGTCGATCGCGAATCGGCGTTCGAAATGTTACAGCAAGGCGTGCAGGCCGCGCCGCAGCAGGCCGATGCGCCGCCCAGCAAAGGCAATAGCGTGGCGGTGGATGACGGCATTCTGGGTGGGCTGAAAGAGATTCTGTTCGGCAGCACCGGGCCGCGCGGCGGCAAGCGCGACGGCGTGGTACAGAGCGTGGCGAAAAGCGCGGCGCGCCAGGTGACTAATCAGATCATCCGCGGCGTGCTGGGCAGTCTGCTCGGTGGACGCCGCCGTTAATCGCCCTCTGCTATGATCGTGGTATGGATAAATATCAACAATTAAAACGGAGCAAGCGTCTGGCCCTGTCGCTGCTGCTGATTGCCGCCGCGACCTTTGTCGTGACGCTGTTTCTGCCGCCCACGTTCTGGGTGCTGGGGCTGAAGGCGATTGCCGAAGCGGCGATGGTCGGCGCGCTGGCCGACTGGTTTGCGGTGGTGGCGCTGTTTCGTCGCGTGCCGGTACCGTTCATCTCGCGCCATACGGCAATTATTCCACGCAACAAAGATCGCATCGGCGAGAATCTTGGCCGCTTCGTGCAGGAGAAGTTTCTCGATACCGATTCGCTGCTGGCACTGATTCGCCGCCACGATCCGTCACAGCTGCTGGCGCAGTGGCTCAATACGCCGGGCAACGCCGATCGCATTGGCCGCCATCTGCTGCAGGTGATGCGCGGTTTCCTCGATCTTACTGACGATCAGCGTATTCAGCGCTTTTTGCGCCGCGCGGTGCATCGCGCACTGGATAAGGTCGATCTGACCCAGTCCAGCGCGCTGCTGCTGGACAGCCTGACCAAAAACAATCGCCATCAGGAGCTGCTGGACGCTGCAGTGCAACAGCTGCTGCGTCTGCTGCACAAACCCGGCACGCGCGAGTTTATCGCGCTGCAGATTGTGCGCTGGCTGAAACGCGAACATCCGATCAAAGCCAAAGTGCTGCCGACCGAATGGCTGGGCGAACACAGCGCCGAGCTGGTCGCCAACGCGGTGGATTCGATTCTCGATGAAGTGGCGCGCGACCAGGGCCACGAATTTCGCCTCGGTTTTAACCGCGCGGTACAGCGCCTGATAGAGCGGCTGAAAAGCGATCCGGAGATGGCCGAACGGGCTGAGACCCTCAAACACTGGCTGAAAGAGGATGAGTCGTTCAACCGTTATATCGGCGAGCTGTGGCAGGACCTGCGCCGCTGGCTGAAGAGCGACCTCAACAGTGACGATTCGCGCGTGCAGGAGCGGGTGCGGCTGGCGGCGCTGTGGCTGGGCGAAACGCTCGCCGCCGATGAAGCACTGCGTACTTCAATGAATCAGCATCTGGAAGACGCTGCGCGCAGTGTCGCGCCGGAGTTTGCGGCGTTTCTCACCCGTCACATCAGCGATACGGTGAAAAGCTGGGATGCGCGCGAGATGTCGCAACAGATTGAGCTGAACATTGGCCGTGATTTGCAGTTTATCCGCATCAACGGCACGCTGGTGGGCGGTACCATTGGCCTGGTGCTGTTTTTGCTGTCGCAGCTGCCGGGCTGGGTGCAGACGTTGCGCTAACGGTGCGGGCATCGACCTGGTCGCCATGAATAAAAAAGGTCGCCATGAATGGCGACCCTACGGTAACGGTGCGGGAATGACAGGGGCGCCCTGAATCGCGCCCCTGCAACCATCACTACCGCCGCTTCAGCAACAGGTACAAACTGATGGCGAAGAACGCGCCGCTTGGCAGAATCGCGCCTAGCACCGGCGGTAAACCGTACACCAGACTCAGTGGCCCGAAGATCTGATCCAGCACGTAGAACAGGAAGCCAAAGCTGATGCCGGTGACCACGCGCACGCCCATCGATACGCTTCGCAGCGGACCAAAGATAAACGACAGCGCCATCAGCATCATCACCGCCACCGACAGCGGCTGGAAGATTTTGCCCCACATATTCAGCAGGTAGCGCCCGGATTCCTGGCCGCTCTGTTTGAGATATTTGCTGTAGTTATACAGACCGCTGATCGACAGCGCGTCCGGGTCCAGCGCCACCACGCCCAGCTTGTCTGGCGTCAGATTGGTTTTCCATTCGCCGCTCAGGCTCTGTGAACCGGTAATCTGCTTCGGATCTTTCAGGTCTGACTCATCCACCTGCGACAGCTCCCACAGTTTGCGATCTTTATTCCAGACTGCGGTGGCGGCATAGCGCACGCTCAGCAGACGTCGCTGGTCGGTGAAGCGATAGATACTGACGCCGTCGATCTCGTTGTCGCCTTTAATGCGCTCAATGTAGATAAAATCGTTGCCGTCTTTCGCCCACAGGCCGTTTTGCGTCGAGACCAGCGAGCCGCCGTATAGCTGCTGCGCCCGGTAGTTACGCGCCATCTGCTCGCCCTGCGGGGCGACAAACTCGCCCACCGCCATGGTCAGCAGCACCAGCGGAATCGCGGTTTTCATTACCGCCAGCGCCACCTGCAGACGGGTAAAGCCGGAGGCCTGCATCACCACCAGTTCGCTGCGCTGCGCCAGCGTGCCCAGCCCCAGCAGCGCGCCCAGCAGTGCCGCCATCGGGAAGAAGATCTCGATATCTTTCGGCACGCTGAGCAGCGTGTAGTAACCGGCATCCAGCGCGGTATACGCGCCCTGCCCGGTTTTACGCAGCTGATCAACGAACTTAATGATGCCCGACAGCGACACCAGCATGAACAGCGTCATCATGATGGTGTTGAAGATGGTTTTGCCGATATAGCGGTCAAGGACCTTAAACATCACACGGATCCTCCACGGCTAAAGCGCGCGCGGAAACGGCGCATCGGCACGGTATCCCATACGTTGAGCGCCACCGCCAGCGCCAGATACGCCAGGTTGACCACCCACATCCAGATCGCCGGATCAAACCGGCCTTTCGCCGCGTTAGAGCGCAGTGAGCTCTGCAGCAGGAAGAAGATCAGGTAGAGCAACATTGCCGGCAGCATCGACAGCACGCGGCCCTGACGCGGGTTAACCACGCTGAGCGGCACCACCATCAGCGCCATCACCAGCACAGCGAACACCAGCGTTAGACGCCAGTGCAGCTCCGCCTGGAACTGTGGCGTTTTGGTTTTTATCAGCGTGCTGATATCGGCCTGATCGGCATCGTTGGGATCGAGCACCGCCTCTTTGTATCCCACCAGCGCCTGATAATTGACGAAGTCGGTAATACGGAAGTCACGCAGCAGCGCCGTGCCTTCAAAGCGCGTGCCTTTGTCCAGCGTTACGGTCTGCGAGCCATCTTTGTGCTGCTCCATGTGACCGCTGTCGGCCAGCACTACCGATGGCCGTGCATTGCCCTTCGGCCGCAGTTGCGCCAGGAACACGCTGCCGAACTTGTTGCCTTTCACGTCTTCGACGAACAGCACGGTATTGCCGTCGCTGGAGGTCTGGAACTGCCCCGCCGCCAGCGCTGCCGCGCCCGGGTTGGCTTTGGCATTTTGTGTCACTTCATCCTGATAACGCGAGGACCACGGGCCAAGCCAGATCACGTTGACCGCCGCCACCAGCGAGGTGAACAGCATCAGGATCATCGCCGCTTTAATCAGGACGCCTTTACCCAGCCCGCAGGCGTGCATCACCGTGATTTCACTTTCGGTGTACAGCCGCCCAAGGGTCATTAAAATCGCCAGAAACAAGCTTAGGGGCAGGATAAGTTGTGCCATTTCAGGCACGCCAAGTCCTAACAATGTCAGAACCAGATTTGTTGGGATTTCGCCATCCACCGCCGCACCCAAAATCCTGACTAACTTCTGACAAAAGAAGATAAGTAGCAGGATGAACAGGATAGCCAGCTGGCTTTTGAGCGTTTCCCGAACCAGATATCTAATGATGATCACGCTTAGTACGCCTGTGAAAACTTGTCTTTTTGCAGGAAAATCGCTAGTTTCAACGCTTATCAGCCATTTTTCTTCATCAATGGCCGTCATGGTAGCTAAAATAGTATGACGAACGCGTTAGGGTGGTGAAAAAACAACACATTGTCACCCCACTCATTATGGCCGCCGGCGTTAAATTGTCATGGCGTCGCAACAAATTAATGGGTTACGAACGCGCTACATTCTAACGACAGCTAAGGCCGTTGTCTTTAAGATTCAGGAGAGTGCATGGAGTTCAGTGTAAAAAGCGGTAGCCCGGAAAAACAGCGCAGCGCCTGCATTGTGGTTGGCGTTTTCGAACCGCGTCGTCTGTCACCGATTGCCGAGCAGCTGGATAAGATCAGCGATGGCTACATCAGCGCGCTGCTGCGCCGCGGTGAGCTGGAGGGCAAAGTGGGCCAGACGCTGCTGCTGCACCATGTGCCAAATATCCTGTCCGAACGTATCCTGCTGATCGGCTGTGGTAAAGAGCGTGAGCTGGATGAGCGCCAGTACAAACAGGTGATTCAGAAAACCATCAATACCCTGAACGACACCGGTTCGATGGAAGCGGTGTGCTTCCTGACCGAACTGCACGTTAAAGGGCGCAATACCTACTGGAAAGTGCGCCAGGCGGTAGAAACCTCTAAAGAGGCGCTGTACAACTTCGACCAGCTGAAAAGCAACAAAGTTGAGCCGCGCCGTCCGCTGCGCAAGCTGGTGTTCAACGTGCCGACCCGCCGTGAGCTGACCAGCGGTGAGCGCGCTATTCAGCACGGTCTGGCCGTTGCCGCCGGCGTCAAAGCGGCGAAAGACCTGAGCAATATGCCGCCGAATATTTGTAACGCCGCGTATCTGGCGTCGCAGGCACGTCAGCTGGCCGATGCGTACAGCAAAAACGTTACCACCCGCGTGATTGGCGAACAGCAGATGAAAGAGCTGGGCATGAACGCCTATCTGGCGGTCGGTGCCGGTTCGCACAACGAGTCGCTGATGTCGGTGATTGAGTACAAAGGCAGCAGCGACGCCGATGCGCGCCCTATCGTGCTGGTGGGCAAAGGGCTGACCTTTGACTCCGGCGGCATCTCCATCAAGCCTGCCGAGGCGATGGATGAGATGAAATATGACATGTGCGGCGCGGCGTCGGTGTACGGCGTGATGCGCATGGTGGCGGAGCTGAATCTGCCGCTGAATGTGGTCGGCGTGCTGGTGGGCTGTGAGAACATGCCGGACGGGCGCGCGATGCGTCCGGGCGACGTGCTGACCACCATGTCCGGCCAGACGGTTGAAGTGCTGAATACCGATGCCGAGGGCCGCCTGGTGCTGTGCGATGCGCTGACCTACGTTGAGCGCTTCGATCCGGAAGTGGTGATTGACGTCGCTACCCTGACCGGCGCCTGCGTGATTGCGCTGGGCCATCACGTCAGCGGGTTGATGTCGAACCACAATCCGCTGGCGCACGAGCTGATCAGCGCGTCAGAGCAGTCGGGCGACCGCGCGTGGCGTCTGCCGATGGCCGATGAGTATCAGGAGCAGCTGGAATCCAACTTTGCCGATATGGCCAATATCGGTGGCCGGCCGGGCGGCGCAATTACCGCCGCCTGCTTCCTGGCACGCTTTGCGCGCAAGTTTAACTGGGCGCACCTGGATATCGCCGGCACCGCCTGGCGCTCCGGCAAAGCCAAAGGCGCGACCGGCCGTCCGGTGCCGCTGCTGTCGCAGTTCCTGCTGAACCGCGCTGGCCTGAACGGCGACGATTAAGAGCCGGGGCGAATGCTGCAACGGTACGTATGAATGCGTTTGACGCCGTGCGGCCATTGGAACGGTGCGCATGAATGCGCACCCTACGGGTGTGATGGTGCGTATAAATGCGTTAAATACCGTGCGGCCATTGGAACGGTGCGCATGAATGCGCACCCTACGGGTGTAATGATACGTATCACTGCGCACCCTACGGTGTAGGGTCGCCGTTCACGGCGACCTGATTATCAGCCGCACGGTTTACAGGGTCGCCGTTGATGGCGACCTTATTATTGGACGCCGCAATCTTACTGTCGCACAATGCGCCCCACTGTCATTGATGGAAATAACCTGCCATGAAAAACGCCACCTTCTTCGTGATGGAGTCTGAAAGCGCCAGCGACGGCTTAAGCGCCATCGAAGCGCTGGTGTGCGAGTTGGCCGCCAGCCGCTGGCGAGACGGTAAGCGCATCCTGATTGCCTGCGAAGATGAACAGCAGGCCAATCGGCTGGATGAAGCACTGTGGCAGCGTCCGGCCAACGCCTTTGTGCCGCACAATCTGGCCGGCGAAGGCCCGCGCTACGGCGCGCCGGTTGAGCTGGCCTGGCCGCAGCGACGCGGCAGTGCGCCGCGCGATCTGCTGATCAGCCTGCTGCCGCAGTTTGCAGATTTTGCTACCGGTTTCCATGAAGTGATAGACTTCGTACCTTATGAAGAATCCCTGAAACAACTGGCGCGTGACCGCTATAAAGCGTATCGCAGCGTTGGTTTCCAATTGAATACGGCGACGCCACCCCCGCCGCAAACGACATAGCAGATATGGAAAAGACATATAACCCGCAAGATATCGAGCAGCCGCTCTACGAGCACTGGGAACAGCAGGGCTACTTCAAACCGAATGGCGATACCAGCCAGGAAAGCTTTTGCATCATGATCCCGCCGCCGAACGTCACCGGTAGCTTGCATATGGGTCACGCCTTCCAGCAAACCATCATGGATACCATGATCCGCTACCAGCGCATGCAGGGTAAAAACACCCTGTGGCAGGCAGGTACGGACCACGCCGGTATCGCCACGCAGATGGTGGTTGAGCGCAAGATCGCCGCTGAAGAGGGCAAAACGCGTCAGGATTACGGTCGTGACGCCTTTATCGAAAAAATCTGGCAGTGGAAGGCTGAATCCGGCGGCACCATCACCCGCCAGATGCGTCGCCTTGGCAACTCGGTTGACTGGGAGCGCGAGCGCTTCACCATGGATGAAGGCCTGTCCAACGCGGTGAAAGAAGTCTTCGTCCGTCTGTACAAAGAAAACCTGATTTACCGTGGCAAGCGCCTGGTGAACTGGGACCCGAAACTGCGCACGGCGATCTCTGATCTCGAAGTGGAAAACCGCGAGAGCAAAGGCTCAATGTGGCACATTCGCTATCCGCTGGCGGACGGCGTGAAAACTGCCGAAGGCAAAGATTACCTGGTGGTGGCCACCACCCGTCCGGAAACCCTGCTGGGCGATACCGGCGTGGCGGTCAACCCGGAAGATCCACGTTATAAAGATCTGATCGGCAAAGAGGTGATCCTGCCGCTGGTGAACCGTCGTATTCCGATCGTCGGCGACGAACACGCCGATATGGAGAAAGGCACCGGCTGCGTGAAGATCACCCCGGCGCACGACTTCAACGACTACGAAGTGGGCCGTCGTCACAAGCTGCCGATGATCAACATCCTGACCTTTGATGGCGACATCCGCGAGCGTGCGGAAGTGTTCGACACCAACGGTGAAGTCAGCGATGCCTGTTCCGATGAAATTCCGCCGCAGTTCCAGAAGATGGAGCGTTTCGCCGCGCGTAAAGCGATTGTCGCCGCCGTTGACGAGCTCGGCCTGCTCGACGAAATCAAACCACACGATCTGACGGTGCCGTACGGCGACCGCGGCGGCGTGGTGATCGAGCCGATGCTGACCGATCAGTGGTACGTACGCACGGCACCGCTGGCGAAAGTCGCGGTGGAAGCGGTAGAAAACGGCGATATCCAGTTTGTGCCGAAGCAATATGAAAACATGTACTTCTCGTGGATGCGCGACATCCAGGACTGGTGCATCTCACGTCAGCTGTGGTGGGGCCACCGCATTCCGGCCTGGTACGACAACAACGGTAACGTCTATGTTGGCCGCAGCGAAGAAGAAGTGCGTCAGGAAAACAATCTGGCCACCGACGTGACGCTGCGCCAGGATGACGACGTGCTTGATACCTGGTTCTCTTCCGGCCTGTGGACATTCTCTACGCTGGGCTGGCCGGAGAATACCGAAGCGCTGCGCACCTTCCATCCTACCAGCGTGCTGGTGAGCGGCTTCGACATCATCTTCTTCTGGATTGCGCGCATGATCATGCTGACCATGCACTTCATCAAAGATGAGAACGGCAAGCCGCAGGTACCGTTTAAAACCGTCTACATGACTGGTTTGATCCGCGATGAAGAAGGCCAGAAGATGTCCAAGTCGAAAGGCAACGTCATCGATCCGCTGGATATGGTGGACGGCATTTCGCTGGAAGATCTGCTGGAGAAACGCACCGGCAACATGATGCAGCCGCAGCTGGCTGAGAAGATTCGCAAACGCACCGAGAAGCAGTTCCCGGACGGTATCGTGCCTTCCGGCACCGATGCGCTGCGCTTCACCCTCGCCGCGCTGGCGTCCACCGGTCGTGACATCAACTGGGATATGAAACGCCTGGAAGGCTACCGCAACTTCTGTAACAAGCTGTGGAACGCCAGCCGCTTCGTGCTGATGAACACCGAAGATCAGGATTGCGGCCAGAACGGCGGCGAGCTGAAGCTGTCGCTGGCGGATCGCTGGATTCTGACGGAATTCAACAGCACCGTGAAAGCGTACCGCGAAGCGCTGGATAGCTATCGCTTTGATATCGCTGCTAACATTCTGTACGACTTCACCTGGAACCAGTTCTGTGACTGGTACCTGGAGCTGACCAAGCCGGTGATGAACAGCGGCAGCGAAGCGGAGCTGCGCGGCACGCGCAACACGCTGGTGACGGTGCTGGAAGCGTTGCTGCGCCTGGCGCATCCGATCATCCCATTCATTACCGAGACCATCTGGCAGCGCGTGAAAGTGCTGAAGAACATCGACCACGATACCATCATGCTGCAGCCGTTCCCGCAGTATGACGCGGCGAAGGAAGACGCGGAAGCGAAGGCCGATATCGAGTGGATGAAGCAGGCGATTGTGGCGGTGCGTAATATCCGTGCCGAAATGAACATCGCGCCGAGCAAGCCGCTCGACGTGCTGCTGCGCGACTGCTCGCCGGCGGCGCAGCGTCGTGTTGAAGAGAACCGCAACTTCCTGTCGCGCCTGGCGCGTCTGGAGAGCCTGACCATTCTGCCAGCCGGCGAGAAAGGTCCGGTCTCGGTGACCAAGATTGTTGATGGCGCAGAGCTGCTGATCCCGATGGCAGATCTGGTCAACAAGGAAGCCGAGCTGGAGCGTCTGGCGAAAGAGCTGGTGAAGCTGGATGTCGAGATCGAGAAGATTCAGACCAAACTGGCTAACGAAGGCTTTGTATCGCGCGCACCAGAAGCGGTGGTGGCGAAAGAGCGCGAGCGCGTAGCCGAGCTGGAGCAATCAAAAGCAAAACTGATTGAACAGCAGGGCGTGATTGCGGCATTGTAAGCGCTTCAGTCCTGACGCTTAATCGAAGCCGGGCACTGCCCGGCTTTTTTCTATCGGAAGATTATGATGACCACCGCCACGCCACTTAACCTGCAGGTGCGCCCGATTGTCGCCGCCGATAATCCGCGGATTGCGCAGGTGATCCGCGATGTCTCCGCCGAGTTCGGCCTGACGGCGGATAAAGGTTATACCGTGTCCGACCCGCAGCTCGATCGGTTGTTTGAGCTGTACAGTGCGGCGGACAGCGCCTACTGGATCGTGGAGCATGAAGGTCAGGTGGTCGGCGGCGGCGGCGTGGCACCGCTCGCCTGCAGCGCACCGGATATCTGTGAGTTGCAGAAGATGTATTTCCTGCCGTCGGTGCGCGGGCTGGGTTTAGCGCGCGAACTGGCGCTGCGCGCAATGGATTTTGCCCGCCAGCGCGGGTTCCGGCGCTGCTACCTGGAGACCACCGGCAGCCTGACGCGCGCCATTAAGCTCTATCAGTCGCTGGGCTTTGAACAGATTGCGGACGCGATGGGCTGTACCGGCCACGTGGATTGCGAAGTGAGAATGCTGCGGGTGTTGTGAGGGAAAAACCACTCACTTCTCTACCGCAACGCCCTGCGCCAGCTGACCAATCAACGCCCCCAGCGTCTCTACCGCCGCCTCAGCGCGTGCATCCCACGGCCAGGCGGTGTTGAAGCGGAAGCAGTGGCTAAAACTCTCGCTGCTGGAAAACAGCTGGCCCGGCGCAATACTGATGCCCTGCTGTAGCGCCAGATGATACAGCTGCGTGGCGTTAATCTGCTCCGGCAAGGTAATCCACAAAAAGTAGCCACCGGGCGTATCGCTGATGTGCGCCTCGGCGGGCAGCACGCGGCGTAGAGCCTGCTGTGCCAGCTGTTTGCGCTTCGCCAGCGTCTGACGCAGCTTTTTCAGATGCGTATCGTAGCTGCGGGTGCTGAGAAAATCCGCCAGCGCCAGCTGCATCGGCGCGCTGGTCGAGAGCGTACTCATCATCTGAATGCGCTGCACGCGCTGCGCATAGCGCCCCGCCGCGACCCAGCCCACGCGAAATCCCGCCACCAGATTTTTCGAAAAGCTGCCGCAGTGCAGCACGTAACCCTCGCGGTCGAACGCTCTGGCTGGCAACGGCTTATCGTGGCCGTGATACAGGTCGCTGTAGACGTCGTCCTCTATCATCGCCACCTGATAACGCGTCAGCAGTGCCACCAGCTGCTGTTTGCGCCCGGCGCTAAGCGTGAAGCCGAGCGGATTCTGCCGGTTGGTCATCAGCCAGCAGGCTTTCACCGGCCAGCGCTGCAGCGCCTGCTCCAGCTCATCCAGATCGATGCCCTGCTCCACATCGCTGGCGATAGCTATCGCGTTCAGCTTGAGCCGTTCAATCGCCTGCAACGCGCCATAAAAGGAAGGGTTCTCGATCACCACCCAGTCGCCCGGTTCGGTCACCGCCTGCAGGCTGAGATTCAGCGCTTCCATCGCACCATTGGTAATGACGATGTCATCCGGCGACAGCGTAATACCCTGCTGCGCATAACGCTGGGCGAGGATTTTTCGCAGCGCTTCATTACCGGGCGGCAGATTATTCAGGGCATCGGTGGGTTTAAGATTGTGCGAGACCTTCACCAGCGAGCGCATCAGCTGGCGCTGGGGAAACAGTTCCGGATCGGGGAAAGCAGAACCAAACGGCATGATGGCCGGATCGCGCGTCGCCTGCAGCACATCGAACACGAAGCTGTTGGTATCGGCCTGATCGGTTTTAGCGATCGCCTGGGTTGGCAAACGCGGACGGCTCTCCGCCGCGCGCGGTGCCACGTAGTAGCCCGACTGCGGCTTCGACACAATCCAGCCCTGGCTCTCCAGCACTTCGTAAGCGTGCATCACCGTCATCAGGCTCAACCCGCTCTGCTCCGCCTGCTGGCGCAGCGACGGCAGCTTTTCACCCGGCGGCCAGATGCGTGCTTCGATTTGCGTACGTAGCTGATCTACCAGCTGCTGGTATTTGGCCATGGCGCCTCCGCTGCGGAAATGTCGCGCGCCAGTTTACATGGATTGGTTCGGAGAGGATATCGCGTCCTCAGAGACATTCAGAACTGATGTTGCACCGTACGACTGGAAGCTGAGCGAAGGTGTCAGGGATGCTGCGGCTTTTTGTTGGGTTGGGTGCGGTCTGGCCCTCACCCCGGCCCTCTCCCGCACGCGGGAGAGGGAGAAAAGACACACTGCGCGCACGCGGGAGAGGGGGAATGCTCTGCCGCTATGCCCCTACTCCGCCGTCAGCGCCGCGGGTTTGTCCTTCACAAAATCCGGTAGCTCGCTGATGCGCTCTGGCGGTAGCGGTTTGCCCAGCAGGAAGCCCTGCAGGGTGTCGCAGCCGAGCCCGGTGAGGAACGCCTGCTGATCCTGAGTTTCCACGCCTTCGGCCACCACTTTGAGATCCAGCGACTGCGCCAGTGCGACGATGGCGGAGACGATGGTTGCGTCTTCCGATTTCGCCTGCAGCTCGTTAACAAAAGCGCGGTCGATTTTCAGCTCGCTGGCCGGTAAGCGCTTGAGATACAACAGGCTGGAGTAGCCGGTGCCGAAGTCATCAATCGAGGCTTTGACCCCCATGCTGGTCAGCTCGGTGAGAATGCGCACGCTCTCTTCCGGATCGCGCATCGCCGTGGTTTCGGTGACTTCCAGCGTCAGCAGCTCTGCCGGGATCTGGTGCTGTTCCAGCGCCTGCGTCACGGTGTCGACCAGGTTGCACTGCTCAAACTGCAAGGCAGAGAGGTTCACCGCCACCGACCAGTGCGGATGGCCCTGCTGATGCCAGATGTGCAGCTGGCGGCAGGCCTCGTTGATCACCCAGTTGCCGATATTAATGATCATGCCAGTCTTCTCGGCAATCGGCAAAAACTTGTCCGGCGTCAGCAGGCCGCGCGTCGGGTGCTGCCAGCGCAGCAGCGCTTCGAAGCCAATG
Organism: Pantoea sp. SGAir0184; assembly: GCF_043544755.1. NCBI lineage: Bacteria > Pseudomonadati > Pseudomonadota > Gammaproteobacteria > Enterobacterales > Erwiniaceae > Pantoea > Pantoea sp. SGAir0184. Next base: position 646,575 of record NZ_CP028050.1, on the reverse strand, counting down.
ATCGGCCCGCTCGGCGCGCAGTACTTAGGCTGATAGAACAGACGCAGCTCGTTGCTATCCAGCGCCTGCCACAGGTCGTTATTAAGCTGCAGCTGCGACTGCGCCAGCGTGTTCATGGACGGCTGGAAGAAGTTGTAGCCGTTGCGGCCGTTGTTCTTGGTGTGATACATCGCGGCGTCGGCGTTAAACATCAGCTCGCGCTCGTCCTTGCCATCACCAGGATAAACGGCGATGCCGATACTCAGCGACACCATCAGCTCGTAGCGTGACACGCTAAACGGGCGATCCACGGCTTTTACCAGCGCATCCGCCACCGCGGCGGCATCGTTGGGATCGCCGATCTCAATCAGCAGCACGAACTCGTCACCACCCAGCCGCGCCAGCGTGTAATGCCCTTTCATCTGGTCGGTCATGCGCTCGGTTACCGCAATCAGCAGGTTATCGCCGACGTGGTGACCAAAAGCATCGTTGACCGCTTTGAAACCGTCGAGATCCATAAACATCAGCGCAAACTGCGAGCGCTCGCGGTTGGCCTTGTTGATCGCCTGCTCGAGGCGATCCTCCAGCAGGATGCGGTTCGGCAGTCGCGTCAGGTTATCGTGCAGCGCCAGTTGCGCCAGCTCGCGGTTGGCCTCCGCCAGTGAACGCGCGAGGATCGAGGTGCGCGCCTGCATGCGCGCGTCGAGCATCGAAACCAGCAGCGTAATGCCGAGGATCGCCAGCGTCACCACCGTGACCAGCATCGCCAGCCAGTCGCTGTTCACGCCGTGATGCGTGGCGTGACTGTGCATCGGAAAGTTCGCTGCCGCCATGCCGGTATAGTGCATGCCGGCAATGGCGCAGCCCATCACCACGGCCGCCCCGACGCGCAGTAGCGTGACGCGGCCATGCCCTTCGCGCAGGTTGAACGCCAGCCACAGCGCGGCACCGGAAGCCACCAGCGCAATCAGCACCGAAACCGCAATCCAGCCCCAGTTCCAGCTGATGCCCGGCTCAAACATCAGCGCTGCCATGCCGGTGTAGTGCATCGCCACCACGCCGGAACCCAGTACCAGCGCGCCGCCCAGCAGCCGTCGCCACGGCAAGTCGCCGGACGAGCAAACCAGCCACAGGGCAAAGATGGAGGCAAGAATCGCCACCACCATTGAGGCGGCGGTGAGCAGCGGATCGTAGCTCATCACCATATCCAGGCTCATCGACAGCATGCCGATAAAGTGCATGGCCCAGATGCCCACGCCCATGGCGAAACCGCCGCCCAGCAGCCAGACCAGCGCCACCCGACCGGTGGAGGAAGCGACGCGCCCCGCCATATCCAGCGCGGTAAACGAGGCCAGCATCGCTACCAGTATCGAAACGATAACGGTAAACGCATCGTACGAAGTCACTAACATAGTGATTTCCCATATAAAAAAGCTGTGTTAAGTCAGCTGTGGTGTTGTTGAAATGAAAAAGAAAATGTTGGTTTTATAATTGAAATTATCGGCAGACCGGCTGCCGATATGAGTCACTGAACGATGAAAGCTTCCGATGTGAAGGAGAACAAAAATTGCTGGTCAGGCGCCGGTGAGCGGCAGCACGTTATCAGGAAAGTGCGGCGCAATCTGCGTTGATGCAGTGAATTCGCCGATGCGCTCCGCCGGCGTTGGCTTGCCCAGCAGATACCCCTGCAGCGTGTCAAAGCCGAGACCGGTCAGAAGGCGCTGCTGCTCTTCGGTCTCCACGCCTTCCGCCACCATGCGCAGGTTAAGGCTTTGCGCCAGCGTCAGCATGGCGGTTACCACGGTTGCATCCTCGCTGTCGGCACGCAGGCTGTTAATGAAGGCGCGATCAATTTTCAGCTCGCTGGCCTCAAGATGCTTGAGGTGCAGCAGATTGGCGTAGCCAATGCCGAAGTTGTCGATGGCCACTTTGACGCCAAGCCGCTGCAGTTCGGCGATGCGCTGCTGGCTGAACTGCGGATCGCGCATGGCGATGTTTTCCGTGATTTCCAGCATCAGCGCGCCTTCCGGCAGTTGGTAGCGCTGCAGCGTCTGGCGCAGCGTGTCGATCAGATCGCGCTGATGAAACTGCAGTGCGGAGAGGTTAACCGAGACGCTCCAGTCGCGGTTACCCTCGTCATGCCACTGTCGCAGCTGGCGGCAGGCTTCGTTGATCACCCAGTTGCCGAGCGCCACAATCTGGCCGGTTTTCTCGGCGCGCGCCAGAAACATATCCGGCATCAGCAAGCCGCGGCGCGGATGCTGCCAGCGCAGTAACGCCTCAAAACCCATCAGAATGGTCCCGCCCGCGCGAAACTTCGGCTGGTAGAACAGGCGCATCTCCTGGCACTCCAGCGCGTTCCATAAATCGTTGGCCAGCGCCAGCTGATGCTGCGCCACCGCGCTCATCACCGGTTCAAACAGGCTCCAGCCGTTACGCCCGCTGTGCTTGGTGTGGTACATGGCCGAGTCCGCGTTGAACATCATCTCCTGCGGGCTGCGGCCATGCTGCGGGAAGATCACAATGCCGATGCTGAGCGAGACGCGCAGCGAGTAACGATCCAGCTCAAACGGTGCATCAATGCTGTGCACCAGCCGCTGCGCCAGCGCTTCAGCCTGCGTTGCCGCGTACTGTGGACACAGCATGACAAACTCATCGCCGCCGAGGCGTGCCAGCAAAATGTCCGCATCCAGCTGGCTGCGCAGCCGTTCCGCCACGGCGACCAGCAAACGATCGCCGACGTGATGCCCCCAGGTATCGTTCACCGCTTTGAAGCCGTCGAGATCCATAAACATCAGGGCAAAGGGTTGGTCATACAGCGTCGCGTGTTTGATTTGCGTGCTGAGCTGCTGGTCCAGCATCACGCGATTGGGCAGTGCGGTGAGATTATCGTGCAGCGCCAGCTGGCGCAGCTCGCTGTTGGCGCGCCGCAGCCGGGCGGCAAGACGCGCCGCGCGCAGCTGGGCGTCCAGCATCGAGATCAGCAGCGTCAGACCGAGAATGGTGAGCGTGATGATGGTTACCCACACCGCCAGCCCCTCCTGTCCCATGCCGTGGTGCTGCATGCTGCCTGGGGCGCTGAACTGCGCGGCCGCCATGCCGGTGTAGTGCATGCCGGCAATCGCTACCCCCATCGCCAGCGCCGCGCAGGCGCGCATCAGCAGCAGGCTCTCGCCGTGGCGCAGGTGAAACGCCAGCCACAGCGCAGCACCGGATGCGCCGTAGGCAATCAGTACCGACAGTGCCACCAGGCGCAAATCCCAGTGAATGGCGGGTTCAATCAGCAGCGCAAGCATGCCGAGATAGTGCATGGCAACCACGCCGCTGCCGAGGATCACCGTGCCGCGCAGCAGCCGGCGGCGCGTCAGATGGCTGCCCTGCAGGCCCTGCGCAAAGGCGAAGATGCTGGTGAGAATTGCCAGCAGCAGCGAGAAGGCGGTGAGCGGAATGTCATAGCGCATGGTCATCGGCATCATCATCGCCAGCATGCCAATGAAGTGCATCGCCCAGATGCCAATGCCCATCGCCGTGCCGCCGGCCACCAGCCACAGCTTCGCCAGCAGGCCGCGCGACACGGCGACGCGCCCGGCGGTATCCAGCGCCGTAAACGCCGCGATAAACGCCACAATCAGCGAAACGGCAACCAGAACGCTATCCCAGGTAACCAGCAACATGTGCGCTCCTCAACTCAACCCGCGGCGGCGCAGGTGCGGTATCGTCAATTAACAACAGAAAAAGTGAAAACATCAATGAGAGGCAGGTAATGACCACCAGCGATGCGGCAACACAAAAACAGATCCATAAATAACTGGAGGTATTGCACGGCTATTTTTTATTCTCATCGTCTGTCGCGGCCGGGAAAAGTAATGATATCTGATTAATGCATGAACATAGCATTGAACCTGAAGTCGCGGTAGAGGGGGTAATCACTTGCCGTTTGGTTTTTTTAACGGGCCGCCAGCCCTTGTTATGACTGCATTACCGGGGAAAAGGAGAAATTGATTAGCGAAAATTCTCCGGTGCGTTGTACAAGCGGCAAAAGGGTGTTCTATAGTAAATAAAACTGATATAAATCACTAACTCAGCCTTTAAGAATTTTCTTAGGTGGCAGGGCATTAAGTTCATTTGCCGATCGCGGCGTCTTGTTATTTACGGGTTCGTTTCATTAATAAATCACCAGGCGAAAAAGCACTGACCTTGGATAATCAGTAAGGATTGATTATGAAACTCAAGCTTTTTCTTTTGGCTACCAGTCTGAGCGCCGCGCTCGCCCCTGCAACGGTTTTTGCTGCCACCACAACGGGAACCATCAATGCCACATTGACGCTCACCACCGGCTGTCTGGTGAACGGTCAGTCCGCCACCAGCGGGGTTAACTTCGGTACCCTGAACTTCGGTAGCAGCGCTGCAACCTTTGATACCTTAAACGCCACCCTGGTGGGCGCATCCGGGAACGGCATTTTTGTCCGCTGCACCACCGGCCAGACCTTCAATGTGCAGGTCACCAGCAGTAATCCGGCACCGGCCACCATTTACGGTACGGTGAGCGGCCAGCCACGTTACCTGATCCTCGGCTCCAACAATACGCAGGGCATTGCTTACACGCTGTACAGCGACGCCGCGTTTACCACCGCCATCGCCAACAACACCAATATTGCCGCCAGCGGCACCACCGATCCGACGCTCGGCACCAACTATGCCATTTACGGTCGGGTAGTCGGCGGCGGCTTTAACCCACTGATTCCGGCCGGTACCTACACCGATACTATTAACGTGGCGGTGAACTACTGACGCCAGCGGTGGGGTAAGAAGGATGGTCTGGCTGCTGCGTGCTGGCAGCCTGGCCCTGCTGATAGGGAGCGTCCCGGCCTGGAGTTTGCCGACGGCCACCTTCCAGGTCTCTGCGTCAGTGGTGGCAGGCTGCGTGATCTCCGGTACCAATACCGGCGTGTTTGGCACGCTGAATTTTGGCACCCAGTCGGGCGTGGCGAGCAGCAGCGTCAGCGCCAGCTACGTGCAAAGCACCACCCTTACCCTCGCCTGCACGCCGGGTACCGCCCTCAGCATGAGCATCAACGGCGGCAGCAATTACACCAGCAGCCGCAATCTCAAACACACCAGTAACACCGATACCGTGGCGTACAGCCTGTATACCAACGCAGCGCACACCACGGCGATTCCGGTTAACTCGCCGGTGGCGCTGAGTTACAGCAACGCCAATAACATCGTGCTGCCGATTTATGGCCTGTTAACCCTGCCTGGCCCGACGCGCGCCGGGACCTATACCGATACGTTAACCGTCACCCTGAGCTGGTGACGGCAGCATAAAAAAGGATGAATAATGATGAGCCTGCGCGCCCTGCTTCTGTGGTTTCTTCTGGCCCTGTCGCCCGCCAGCTTCGCTGCCAACTCGCTGATGATCTGGCCGATCGATCCCGCCATCAACCCACAGGAAAAAGCCAGCGAACTGTGGCTGGAGAATCGCGGTAACGCCACCACCATCATGCAGGTACGCATCTTCAACTGGCAGCAGATTGACGGCCAGGAGCAGTATCAAACGCAGCAGCAGGTGGTCGCCAGCCCGCCGATGGTGCGGCTGGAGCCGGGGCAGAAGCAGCTGGTGCGTCTGATTCGCCAGAGCGCGCCGCCCGCCGGCGTAGAGCAAGCCTATCGAGTGGTGCTGGATGAGATCCCGACGCCGCGCTCGCCGGGCGAGAATCAGGCCGGGCTGACGTTTCAGATGCGCTACTCGGTGCCGCTGTTTGTCTATGGCGATGGCCTGACGCGCGACAGCGCCAAAGCCGATCTCAGCTGGCGTCAGGTCAGCCGCGACGGCAAACGCTGGCTGGAGCTGACCAATCGCGGCAACGGCCACGCGCGCCTGAGCAACGTCACCGTCGGCGGTCGCGCGCTCGGCAACGGCCTGTTTGGCTATGTGCTGGCTAACAGCAGCCACCGCTGGCCGCTGAACAGCCCGGTGAGCGGTGAACTCGCGGCCGAGGTGAATAAAACTCACTGGCGCAGCGCTGCCGCGCGCTGATGAAACTGACGCCGCCTCCCTGCGCGCTGGCGGTGACCAGCGTGCTGTGCTTTTCCCCGCTGAGCAGCGCAGAGACTTTCTCTGAGCTGCCACCGCCGCCTGCCGTCAGCCACAGCGCCAGCGGCCAGCAATACATGCTGGAACTGGTGGTGAACCAGCGCGAACGGGGCGAGATTGTGCCGGTCGAGCGGCGCGACGGTGAGTTCTGGCTGCGCAGCGGCGATCTGCAGCGCGCCGGCATTCCGGCGGCGAAGCTGGCTGGCGAACAGGTCGCTCCCGGTCAGTTGGGGGAGGTTAAAGTGGAATATGATGAACGCCGCCAGCGCCTGCTGCTGACGGTACCGCCCGCCTGGCTGCCAGAGCAGACGCTTGGTCAGCCGCAAAACGGTCCGCGCTATCCCGGCCAGGCCAGCAACGGCGCGCTGCTCAACTACGACTTCTACGCCACGCGCACCGACAACGCCGGTTCGCGCCTCTCCAGCTGGAATGAGCTGCGCCTGTTCGGTCCGGCCGGCCAGTTCTCCAGTAACGGTGTCTATATCCAGCAGCTTGCGGGCGACACCCGCGGCCAGCAGCAGGGTTACATTCGCTACGACACCTGGTACAGCAACGAGAACGAGAACGCCGCGCTGAGCTGGCGCGCCGGCGATTTGATTACGGATGCGCTGGGCTGGAGCAACAGCGTGCGCCTTGGCGGCGTGCAGATCGCGCGTGACTTCAGCGTGCGGCCGGATCTGGTCACTTACCCGCTGCCGGCCTTTAGCGGCCAGGCGGCGGTACCGTCGTCAGTCGATCTGTTTATCAATGGTTACCGCAGCGCACAGGCCAGCGTTCAGCCGGGGCCGTGGTCGCTGACCAATGTGCCGTTCGTGAACGGGGCGGGCGATGCGGTGATCACCACCACCGACGCGGTCGGCCGTCAGGTGACGACAACGCTGCCGTTCTATGTCTCCAGCAGCCTGCTGAAAACCGGCCTGTCCGATTACGCCTTCTCCGCCGGGGCGATTCGCGAGAACTACGGCATCAAAAACTTTGATTACGGCGCAGCGGCGGCCAGCGGATCCTATCGTTACGGCCTGCGCGACTGGCTGACGCTGGAATCGCACGCCGAAGGCAGCAGCGACGTGGCGATGGGCGGTGCCGGCGCACTGGTGAAGCTGGGCAGCCTGGGCGTCATCAACGCCGCGCTGGCGCAGAGCCAGCTGGACGGCAGGCCCGGTACCCAGTACAGCTGGGGTTACCAGTACAACAACAGCTGGTTCAGCCTCGGCACCCAGCACACGCTGCGCAGCGCGGATTTCGGCAACCTGGCGCTGGTCGGCAGCCGCGGCGACAGCGCCAATACCAGCTATTCGCTCGCCAGACGCAGCGCGCAGTACACCGCCAGCCTGTCGCTCAGCCAGTACGGCAGCCTCGGTCTGGCGTATCTGGACATCGCCGGCGGCAGCGGCGATCGCACCCGCCTGTGGAATTTATCGTGGAGTAAAAACCTGTGGGGCAACAGCAGCCTGTACATTTCCGCCAGCCGCGACCAGCAGCAGGGCGACTGGAGCGGCGCGATTTCGCTGGTGATTCCGTTTGGCGAACAGAGCAGCGCATCAATTAGTGTCGAGCGCGATCAGCAGGGACAAAGCAATCAGCGCCTGTACGTGTCGCGCGCCATGCCGAGCGACGGCGGTTTTGCTTACGATGCGTCATGGGCGCATCAGGGCGGCGACAGCGGCGATTATCGTCAGGGCAGTCTGCGCTATCGCAACAACAAGATCGATACTTCCGCCGGCTTTTACGGCGACGATGACAACACCACGCAGTGGGCTGATTTCACCGGCTCGCTGGTGCTGATGGACAACCATGTGTTCGCCGCCAACAACATCAACGATGCCTTTGTGGTGGTGAAAACCCGCTATCCGGACGTGACGGTGCGCTACGAGAACCAGACGATGGGCCGCACCGATGACGCCGGCTATTTGCTGGTGCCGTCCATCAGCAGCTATTACGGCGCGAAGTACGATATCGATACCCTCGATCTGCCGGCTGACATGACCGCGCCGAGAGTGGAGCAGCGCTTCGCGGTGAAGCGCAAAAGTGGCTATCTGCTGAATTTCCCGGTGGAGCGCCTGCGCGCCGCCAGCGTGATCCTGCACGACAGCGACGGCCAGCCGCTGCCAGTCTCCAGCCAGGTGTTGCGCCGCGATCGCGCCACCGAATATGTCGGCTGGGACGGCCTCGTGTGGATGGAAGATCTCAGCGCCAGCAACCCGATGCGCGTGGTGACGCCGGACGGCCGCCAGTGCGAGACCACGCTGGCTATCGCTGAGGGTCAGCCTAAAGCGCTGCAGACTTACGGTCCACTCACCTGCCCGCTGCCGCCTGCCGCGCCTGGTACGGCAGTGAATGCCGCCAACAACTCACAGTCAGGGATCTCGCCATGAGGAAATTTCTGTTCTTGCTGCTGTGGCTGCTGCCGGCCAGCAGCTACGCACTCTGTTCGCTTTCGGCCCCCAGCGCCAGCTTTGGCACGCAAACCACGTTTTACGTGCAGTCGACGGCGGTCAATACTTCCAGTAACACCAACGTTAACTGCGGCACCGGCACGCTCAACCTGCTGGGCAGCGATTACGTCGCCTATGCGTTTACCACCGCCAACTACCTGAGCGGCACGCGCGCCACCATGAAGGCATCGGCCAGCGGCACCGATAACGTGCCGATTCAGCTGTGCATCGACAGCGCCTGTGCCACCGAACTGCGCCAGGGCGGCAGCTATCGCTGGAACTCTTCCGCACTGCTGGCGCTCGGCAACAGCCTCAATTTTGTCATTCCACTCTATTTCCGTACCGTGCCTGGCCAGGTGATTGCCGCCGGCAGTTACACCACCACCCTCACGCTGACAGTGAGTTATAACGTGTGTGCCGGGTTAAATGTGGCCGGCGTGTGCGTCGGCACGGTGCAGAGCAGCAGCGGGACGGCGATGCCGATCACCGTGAATATGGTGATCACTAACGACTGCACCACGATTACGGCGCCGAACGTCAGCTTCGGCAGTGCGCCGCTGGTCGGCAGTTTTTCTACTGTGCAGCAGACGATTAACGTGGTGTGTTCAAAGGGCAGCACGTATACGGTGGGACTGAGTAATGGCAGCTATTTCAGCGGCACCACGCGCCAGATGGCGAGCGGCACCAACCGGCTGGCTTACGATATTTATAAAGGCACCACCACCACTAATCGCTGGGGCCCGAGCGGCAGCGACCGCTGGAGCAGCGCGACCTCGACATCGCTCAACGCGGATACCGTGACGCGCAATTTTACCTATACGGCGCAGATTCTGACTACGCAGAATACGCCCGCAGCGGGCAATTACAGCGATAGCGTGGTGGTGGATGTGGCGTTTTAGCGGGGTGGGGTCAGGAGTGGGTGATTCCCTCATCCCCCGCCTTCTCCCGCCAGCGGGAGAAGGGGCCGATCGCTCGGTTGTTGAGGTAAAGTGCAGGTTTGCGAAACCGCACTGAACGGTTCCCTCTCCCGCGTGCGGGAGAGGGTTAGGGTTAGGGCCAGCAGGCAGACGGGAGCAGGCTGGCACCCTCATCCCCCGCCTTCTCCCGCTGGCGGGAGAAGGGGCCGACCGCGCGGGCGTTGAGGTGAAGTGCAGGTCTGCGAAACCGCACCGAGCGGTTCCCTCTCACGCGTGCGGGAGAGGGTCAGGGTGAGGGCCAGCGCGCAGAGCAGGAGCATGCTTGCCCCCTCATCCCCCCGCCTTCTCCTGTACAGTCCGGGGACATCGTGAACACTTGTTCGGGGACATGGTAGACACCTACAACTAAGGCATAAGAACCCGTTTATGGAGTCGCTTATGCCCTGGGATGCGAGAGATACCATGTCATTACGTACTGAGTTTGTTCTGCTCGCCTCGCAAGACGGGGCGAACATCCGCGAGCTGTGCCGCCGCTACGGCATATCTCCCGCCACCGGCTACAAGTGGCTTCGCCGCTGGGAGGAGGAAGGACCGTCCGGCCTTCAGGACCGCTCCCGCGCGCCCTGTCACTCACCCAACCGCTCACCTGACGACATCACTGACCTGCTGCGTATGGCGCATGAGCTTCATCAGCACTGGGGGGCCCGCAAGATTAAGCGCTGGCTCGAAGACTGCGGGCACCGCATGCCGGCCTTCAGCACCGTCCACAACCTGATGGCCCGCCACGGCCTGTTGCCGGGCGCAGCGCCGGGCGTCCCGGCCACCGGCCGGTTTGAGCATGCGGCCCCGAACCGGCTCTGGCAGATGGATTTCAAGGGCCACTTTCCCTTTGGCGGCGGCCGCTGCCACCCGCTCACCCTGCTGGACGACCACTCCCGGTTCTCGCTGTGCCTGGTGCACTGCGCTGACGAACGGCGTGAGACGGTACAGGAGCAGCTGGTCAGCGTCTTTGAGCGCTACGGCCTGCCGGACCGGATGACGATGGACAACGGCTCGCCGTGGGGCGACACCACCGGCACCTGGACGGCAGTGGAGCTGTGGCTGATGCGCCACGGCATCCGGGTGGGGCACTCGCGGCCGTATCATCCGCAGACGCAGGGGAAGCTGGAGCGCTTTCACCGCAGCCTGAAGGCGGAAGTGCTGCAGGGGAAGTGGTTCGTGGACAGCGGTGAGCAGCAGCGCGCCTTCGACCACTGGCGGACGGTCTACAACCTCGAGCGCCCGCATGAGGCGCTGGAGATGGCGGTGCCGGCGTCGCGCTATCAGCCCTCATCGCGGCAGTACAGCGCCCGCGTAGCGCCACCGGAATACGACGAGGGCGTGATGGTCAGGAAGGTGGATATCAGCGGGAAGCTGAGCGTAAAAGGGCTCAGCCTGAAGGCGGGCAAGGCGTTCAGGGGAGAGCGTGTCGGGCTGAAGGAGACGGGGGAAGACGGTTATTACGAGGTGTGGTGGTACAGCACAAAAGTGGGGGTGATCGACCTGAAGAAAAAGTCGATCACCATGGGTAAAGGATGTTAAAAAGTGTTCACTATGTCCCCGAACACCTGTCTGCCATGTCCCCGGACCGTACACTCCCGCTGGCGGGAGAAGGGGCCGACCGGGCGGGTGTTGAGGTGAAGTACAGGTTTGTGAAACCGCACTGAACGGTTCCCTCTCCCGCGTGCGGGAGAGGGTCAGGGTGAGGGCCAGCGCGCAGAGCAGGAGCATGCTTGCCCCCTCATCCCCCGCCTTCTCCCGCCAGCGGGAGAAGGAGCCGACCGAGTGGATGTTTAGGTGAAGCGCAGGTTTGCGAAACCGCACCGAGCGGTTCCCTCTCCCGCGTGCGGGAGAGGGTTAGGGTGAGGGCCAGCAGGCAGAGCAGGAGCTGGCTTGCCCCTCATTCCCCGCCTTCTCCCGCCAGCGGGAGAAGGAGCCAACCAAGCGAGTGTTGAGGTGAAGCGCAGGTCTGTGAAACCGCACCGAACGGTTCCCTCTCCCGCGTGCGGGAGAGGGTTAGGGTGAGGGCCAGCGGGAGAAGGAGCCAACCAAGCGAGTGTTGAGGTGAAGTGCAGGTCTGCGAAACCGCACTGAACGGTTCCCTCTCCCGCGTGCGGGAGAGGGTCAGGGTGAGGGCAAGTGGGAAAATGTTAAAGTGAGGAGCAGCGCATACCAACTCGAACTACAGCGACGCGCCCACTACCGTTGCGCTGTGCCGCGCCTGGTACTGTTTCACCATGCGGCCGATCAGCAGCGTGCCCACCAGGCCGCACACTGCGGCAAACGACAGCCAGACGCCCGGCATCGCTTTATCGCCTGTAGCATGAATCAGATAGCTCGAAATCGCCGGCGTAAAACCACCAAACAGCGCGGTCGCCAGGCTGTAAGCCAGCGAAAAGCCCGAAGCACGCACTTCAGCGGGCATGATCTCCGCCAGATACACCACCATCGCGCCGTTATAGCTGGCGTACAGGAACGATAACCACAGCTCCGCTTCCACCAGGTGCGCAAAGGTCGGCGATCCCACCAGCCCGTGCAGCACCGGCCAGGTCGTCAGGATCATCAACACGGTAAAGGTAATCAGCAGCGGCCGCCGCCCAACGCGGTCCGACAGCGCGCCCATCACCGGCAGCCAGAACAGGTTGGAGATGCCGACAAACAGCGTCACGAGGAAGCTCTGCTTGTCACTCATCATCAGCACGGTTTTACCAAAGGTCGGGGTGAATGCGGTGATCATGTAGAACATCACCGTGGTGGTGACCACCATCAGCATGCCGGCCAGTACCAGCGCCCAGTTCTGTCCCACGGAACGCACAATCTGGCCCATCGACGGGTGCGATTTGCGCTGGCTGAAGGCTTCGGTCTCTTCCAGCATGCGGCGAATCCAGAACAGGAACGGCACAATCAGACAGCCGACCACAAACGGAATACGCCAGCCCCATTCGGTCACCGCGTCCTTCGCCAGCAGATGATTAAGCCCCAGCCCCAGCAGCGCGGCAAAGATTACCGCCACCTGCTGGCTGCCAGACTGCCAGCTGACGTAAAAGCCTTTGCGGCCTTTGGGGGCCACTTCAGACAGATAAACCGAAACGCCGCCCAGCTCCACGCCCGCCGAGAAACCCTGCAGCAGGCGACCCAGCAGAATCAGAATCGGTGCCGCCGCGCCCAGCGTGGCGTAGCCTGGCACCAGCGCGATAGTCAGCGTACCGAGCGCCATCAGGCCGAGCGTCAGCAGCAGCCCTTTACGCCGGCCGTGATGGTCAATGTAGGCCCCCAGTATAATCGCCCCGAGCGGACGCATCAGGAAGCCGGCGCCAAAGGTCATCAGCGTCAGCATCAGCGAGGCGAACGGATCGTCGCCCGGGAAAAAGGTTTTTGCAATGGCGGTGGCGTAGTAGCCAAACACCATAAAATCGTACATCTCAAGAAAGTTACCGCTGGTAACGCTAAAGATGGTTTTGGCACCGCCCTGCGATGACTTTTGTAAAGCGTGACTTGGGCTCATATCGTCCTTCCTGGTTTTTCTCCTGTTTTAGCCTGCCGGCGCGTGAATAGATGTGATCCTGTTCACCATTGCACTTTACAAAAGTACAAACAAAGGTAACAAATAGTTAACACCGCCGGTCCGATCAGCTTATGAGGAAAGTTAATAATTCTGAGCTTTCCAGGTGACAGGTGCAGCACAGACTATCGACTTTACCAGTAGCATAAATTCAGCGATATCAAACCCCAGCAAACAATATCATGAGCCATATCCCACTCTTTTTAATGCCTTTTTCATTAGCAGAACTTATTAAGATCAGTCTTAGAAACGAGACGATTCTGGTACATGCCGCCATCCCCTCCCCCGTTATGCTGGGCAGGCAACGGTAATCACGCCGTTGATGATTTTGGTGGAGAATACTTATGCTAACACCTCTCAGCTTTGACCCCTTTTCATCCATTAATACCTTGCGAGTGGGCACACCTTATCCGCTGCTGAGCGGCAGCCTGCCGGCGCAGGCCGGTGAAATCATTGAATTCATTATCAACGATCACCGCTACAGCACGCCGATTGCCGCCGACGGCAGCTGGTCATTTCAGCCGCCGTTCTCGCTGAGCGAAGGCAGCCACGACATGGTGGCGCGCATCGGCGACAACGGTGAACCGCATCCGTTCTCTGTTGACGTCGCGCTCTCGGTGCCGGACAAACCGGCGATCACCGCGCTGTTTGACGACGTCGGCAGCGAAACCGGCCCGGTCGGGCGCGGACACACCATTGATGACACCACGCCCAAAGTGCAGGGCTATGCGCTGCCGGGCAGCACGGTGCGGCTGTACGATCACGACAGGCTGATTGGCAGCACCGTGGCCAGTAAAAGCGGCGAATGGTCGCTGGAGCCGCTGCTGGGCGCGGGCGGGCATCAGCTAACCGTCACCGCCACCGACGAGTTTGGCCGCGTCAGCGATCCTTCTGATCACTTCGACGTTACCGTGGTTGAGAGCGGACCGGTGCCGCCGACCATCAGCTACGCGATTGACGATGTCGGCACCGTGCAGGGCCAGCTCGCCAGCGGTTCCACCACCGACGACTTCTCGCCGCTGATCGTGGGCCGCGCGGAGCCGAACAGCATCGTTTATCTGTTCGCGCAGAACGATCACGGCGGAATCGGCTATAAAGGCAGCGTTAAAACCGATGCCAACGGCGACTGGGTGATTCAGTCGCGCGCGATGATCAGCGGTGACGGCATCTACACCTTCTATGCTTCTTACGAGAACAGCAAAGACGACTACCGCCCGGATTTCAGCCTTAATATGTCGGCGCTGGAGAATCTGCGTCCGGCTATCGACTTTGCGCGTGACGATACCGGCGCCCATACCGGCCTGGTGTACCATCGCGGCACCACTGACGATAAAACGCCGGTGCTGGAAGGTCGCGGTGCGCCGGGCAGCATCGTTGAGATTGAGTACAACCTGAGTAACAGCGGCTGGCACAGCGCGGGCAGCGTGACGGTCGATGCGCAGGGCAACTGGCAGTTCGCCGGCTTCGAACTCACCTATTTTGGCGAATGGGGTTTCCGCTCGCGCGGCGTGGCCGATGGCAAAGCCAGTGCGTGGAGCGATAAGTTCGAGCTGCTGGTGATCCCCGGCGCGCCGCTGGAACCGACCATCGACTACGCCTGGGACAACGCGGGCCCGCTGCAGGGGCCGGTTTATCAGCACGACTCAACCGATGACACCACGCCAACGCTGCACGGCAGCGGCACGCCGGGCCAGGTGATTGAGATCGAATATGGCGTGCAGGGTGAAGGCCTGCGCCACGCCGGCAGCGTGCTGGTCGATGCCGACGGCAAGTGGAGCTTCACCTCGCCGTATCTGCATCAACCTGGCGTGTGGGAATATCAGGCGCGCGCCTCGACCGGCGAGATGAAGAGCAACTGGAGCAGCAAATTCGTGCTCGACGTCAGCCCTGACGCCGCGTTCGATCAGCAGGCGCAGGATGAAGCCCAGCCGGACGCGCTGACGCTGCACCAACTGCTGAGCGAAGGTGGCAAAGGGCTGTTCATTGAGGATGACAGCACCCAGCTGCTGGTGAACGGCAAGCCGGGCGACAGCGTGCAGCTGCAGGATATTCTGCCGGCAGGCGAAGCGGTTGATGGCTGGACGCAGCAGACCGGCACCCTGACCATCGCCGGCACGCAATACCACGTCTGGAGTCACGGCGACGCCGAACTGCTGGTGCAGGACGGCGTGCAACTGCAACTGGTGTAACCCCCGATGCCGTGCGCGCAGCACGGCATAACCCTGCCCTCTTTCCCCCGGCTTTTCACCCGTTCGGACTTTTCTCCCTTCGGGACAGGTCTCATACAGCGTTTTACGTCATCTATTACAAAATGCGCACTTTATAACAAGGCGCAGCGGGCTTTGCTGCAATAGACCCAACGTAAAACACAGGAATAATCTCCATGGATCTGTTTGATTTTAAAGAGGTGAAATACCTCGAGCGCGACACCAACACCCCAACGTTTTTCGGTAAAATCGATTCAGAAGTGGGCAAAGGCGGCCAGGTAATGATTACGCTTGGCGACAGGAATTTCTTTGTCGACATCAACCCGCAGGACGGCAGCTGGAAGTGGACGCCACCAGAAGCGCTGGCCGACGGTGAATACAGCATCTCCTTTATGACCATCGACACCGCCGGTAACCTCAGTACGCCGTCGCAGCGCACGCTGATCGTCGACACTACGCCGCCGGGCGCACCGACGCTGCTGAACCTGTACGACGATCAGGGCGCCATTACCGGCAGCTTTGACGCCGGTAAAATGACCGACGATCGCCGCCCGACCCTGACCGGCATCGCCGAAAAGGGCACCGTGGTGTATCTGAAAGAGGGCAACACCGTGATCGGCAGCGCCAAAGCCGACGAGAAAACCGGTCTGTGGACGCTGGAACCGAATGTGGACCTGGCGGATGGCCGTCACAACCTGACGCTGGTGGCTGCGGAAACCTTCGCCGGTAAGGTGCGTGAGGGCAAAGTATCCGATGAGTTTAACATTACTATCGGAAAAGACGGCGACGTGCCGAGCGATCCGGGCGGCGTGGCCAAAATCATTGAGGCGATCGACAATGCCGGCAGCCTGACCGGCTCACTGAAAAGCGGCGGCATCACCGACGACACTACGCCCGAGCTGCGCGGCAGCGCACCGGAAGGTAGCGTGGTGCGCATTCAGTACCGTAACGATAAAGGTGAATGGATCGACGGCGGCAATGCGGTAATGAACGGCAGCAACTGGAGCTGGACGCCGAATCCGGCGCTGGGTGCCGGTAACTGGGAATTCCGCGCCAACGCCGGCAGCGGCTGGACTGATGAATTTAAATTGGATATCGATCTCGCACCGGCAGCAAAAACGGAAATCACCCACGCTTACGATGACTTTGGCCCGTTCACCGGCACGCTGGGCAACGGCGCGATTACCGATGACCGTACGCCAAACCTGCACGGCCGCGCCGAATCTAACAGCCTGGTGTATATCCACTATCGCAATGTGCTGGGCGCATGGGAACTGCTGGACAGCGTGACTGCCGGCGCCGATGGGCGTTGGGAGTATGAGACTGATCGACTGATGCCGGGGACGTATGAGTTTCAGGCCGGGAGATCGTCAACCCGAGATGCAAACGGTAAACCGTTTGGGCTGCAGATTGTGGCGCCGGGCAGCGTCGCACCAGAGATCGCTATGGCCTGGGATGATGTGGGCAAAATCACCGGTGAGGTGAAATCGGGCGGGCTGACCAATGATACTCAGCCGGAGCTGCGCGGCAGTGCCGAGGCGAATGCGGTTGTGCAGGTTGAGTACTCACGCGACGGCAAAACCTGGCATAGCGGGTCAACGGTTGCGGATGCGAATGGTCGCTGGTCGTTTACGCCCAAGGAAGAGCTGGAATATGGTAACTGGGATTTCAGGGCGAAAACCACTAATGGCAATAGTTACAGTGCAAATTATTCGTTAAATATTATTGACAGTGAAACCATTACTCATGTTTACAACTTTGAAGACATTACCCCTGTCAATATCACGAAAAATGTGAATTACGGAAATCTGACATTTATCTATAAAAAGCATGATAATGTCACTACAGCAATAGAAGATCATGAGCGCTGGGGCGGGTTTTTCGTCATCCGAAAAGATAGCAATGTTAATGAATTTGTCCAGAAAGTAAATTTCCAGGAGAAAATAAATTACTTTGAACTCACCGCGCTTGATTGGGAAAGTACCAAGTCATATATCAGTTTCTTTGATGAGAATGGGAAAGAACTTGGACGAGTTTATCCCCATGGTGAAAGAAGTAATACCAGAGAGATATTGCAATTTAGTTCGGGCAACTCAGAGATCAGCTATGCTGAGATTCATATTATAGGTTCACTTACTGCGTATGGTATTGATAACATTATTACTCAAAGATACTCTAATATAAATGTTAGCGATCTCAACCATGGGTTCGAAACTTTCGACACGCTTACAGCAGGTAAAAAGTATGCACTGAACAAAGATGAAGCAATAGCTAGTGGACTGATATTTAGAACCTTTTCAGGCTCCGAAGCTGAAGTCTATGAAAATACCGAAATAAATAGCCATAATTCATTATATTTAAAAAATAACTCTCACTATCAAATTGATTTCGATAAAACCGATAAGATATCCTTTGATTACAATCATATATTCCATCCTGAGCGTCATAAAATAAAAATATTTTCCACAACAGGAGAATTACTATCCGAAGGTCCATTGAAAGCCACAGATAACACATATGAAAAATTCGAATATATAGCTCAGCCCGGAAAAATGATATCAAAAATTGACTTCATTGTCGGAGATGACTCCGGACCTGAAAATACTAATGATGGAGGGTTCACCATTGATCACATTGCCTGGGGCCTCAATATTGGCTCTGGCCTGGAGTCATTTGACAAATACGACATTGACTTCAAATTCGACATGACGCGGGTTAACGTCTTAGTGGGTGGCGTTAAATTCTCCGGAAAAGCACATGAGGGTGTAGCTTCAAATATAGGAGCCTCCAGAGTTTTTAATGGCTATGGTGAACATCGTGCATTTATATTAGGCGATAACTCCACTTACACGTATGACTTTGGCAGCACAGAAAAGATCGAGTTTGCGCTAAGCACTGTTCACTCAGCCAATCAGCATGAGATTATTGTTTATTCAACTACCGGCGAAATTCTCTACCGTGAAATGATTGCACCCGTAGGTTACCGTACTGATACAGCTCCTGACACCTATCAGTTTATCGCACCGCCGGGTAAAAAAATTGGTTACATCGATTTTGTCCTGGGCCAGGAAACCACAACGGACGACAGTGATATCGGTTTTTTAATAGACGACATCAAATGGGGCGAATACGTCCATCCGGAGGTTAATACCAACGGTGGCAAACTGTATCTGTTTGACGAAAACGATCTCTATGATCCGATCCAGGTTTTCGACGCCGATAATCAGCTCTACCAGCTGCTGGTCAATAGCGAAGATCAGACAGTGATTTTTGCCGACCAGGTGGAGGACGGCAGCAAAACCAGCGTGATTCAGATGGACAATGCTGGCAATAACGCGCTGACGCTCAGCCTGCAGGATGTGCTCAGGCACGGCAGTGAGAACCTTGCGATTGATGATGCCACTAAGCAAATCATCGTCAACGGCAACCAGGGCGACACCGTGCGCCTCGAAGACATCCTGCCGGAGGGCAGCGAGCAGAACGGCTGGGCCGAGCAGGCCGGCACCGTCACCATCGCCGGCACCCAGTATCACGTCTGGAGCAACGGCGACGCTGAGCTGCTGGTGCAGGACGGCGTGAAAACCGAGCTGGTGTAAGGGAGAGCCATCATGAACCAGATTCTTAATGCATCTTACCGCTACACCGACGATCCGCGCCGCGGCTACAGTGGCACCAGTCCGCAGGCGCGCAACGGCTTCGCGGAAATCGCTATTGATGGCCAGCCGCCGTACACCGTCAAGGTCGACGCAGAGGGCCGCTGGAGCTGGACGCCGCCCGCCGACTGGACGCCGGGCGAGCACATCGTGTCGGTGCGCATGATTGATGCCGCCGGCAACATTGGTAATCCCGCCCAGTTCATTCAGGTGGTCGACTACACGGCGCCGGACGCGCCGCGCCTGCTCAACATGTACGATGACCAGGGCGACATCACCGGCAGCTTCGATGCCGGGCGCATGACCGACGACCGTCGCCCTACCCTGACCGGCGTCGCCGAAAAGGGCACTGTGGTGTACCTCAAAGAGGGCGATACGGTGATCGGCAGCGCGCAGGCCGACGCCACCACCGGTATCTGGACGCTGGAGCCGGACGCCGATCTGAGCGACGGCACCCACCAGCTGACGCTGGTGGCGGTTGAAACCTTCAACGGCAAGCTGCGCGAGGGCGAGCCTTCTGCGCCGTTCGAACTGCTGATTGGCCGCGACGGGTCTGCCGCCACGGTGATTTCCCACGCGGTGGATGACGCCGGCCCGGTCACCGGCTCGCTGCTGAGCGGCGCGCTCACCGACGATGCCACGCCGCAGCTGCACGGCAGCGCCCCGGCGGGTAGCACGGTTTTTGTGCAGTACCGTAACGCCAGCGGTGAATGGGTTGACGGCGGCGCAGCGCAGCTGGACGGTACCCGCTGGAGCTGGACGCCACCGGCTGAGCTGGAGGCCGGCAGCTGGGAGTTCCGCGCCGGTCAGGAAGGCAGCTGGAGCGACAGCTTTACACTCGACATCGCCTTCGCCGGCAGCGACGCGCTGCACGCCACGCTGACCCACGCCACCGACGATTTCGGCCCGGTCACCGGCACGCTGCTAAGCGGTGCGCTCACCGATGACACCACGCCAACCCTGAGCGGGCGCGGCGAAGCCAACAGTAACGTGGTGGTGCGCTACGGTGCCTTTGGCGAGTTCACCCATTCGGCGGTGGTAACCGTAGGCGCGGACAGCAACTGGAGCTTCACGCCGCCGGCGCTGGAGTACGGCGTCTGGTCGTTTGCCGCGCAGGCGCAGGGCGACAGCCAGTGGAGCGATACCTTCGAGCTGGTCCTGATGCCGGGCGGCCAGCATACGCCAGAGATCCTCAGCGTGTACGACGACGTGGCGCTGTATATCGGCGAAATCAGCAACGGCGGCATCACTAACGACCGCCAGCCGGAGCTGAGCGGCGTTGCTGAAGCCAACAGCGTGCTCAACGTCTACGACGGCAGCACGCTGATCGGCAGCGTGCAGGTCGGCGCAGACGGCAACTGGCGCTTTATCACGCCGGCGCTCAGCGACGACTCGCACAGCCTCAGCGTCAGCTACGGCGCTTACGACGCTGGCCTGCCGGCGTACAGCATCGTCGTGGACGCCACGCCACCGGGCGAGGTGGAAATCAACGCGCTCGCCCCGCTCGGCCTGACGCTCAGCGACGTGGTGGAAGCCGGTCAGCAGGGCCTGTTCATTGACGACGGCAAAACCCAGCTGCGCGTCAGCGGCCAGGCCGGCGACAGCGTGCAGCTCAGCGACATTCTGCCGGAAGGCGAAGCGGTCAGCGGCTGGACGCAGCAGGCGGGCACCGTGACCATCGCTGGCAACCAGTATCACGTGTTCAGCCACGGCGACGCGGAACTGCTGGTGCAGGACGGCGTGAAAATCGAGCTGGTGTAATCCCCCGATGCCGTGCGCGCAGCACGGCATAATCCCTGCCCTTTACCCCTGTTTTTTCTCTGCTCGGACTTTTCTCCCTTCGGGACATGTCTCATAGGGCGTGTTACGTCATCTATTACAAAATACGCCCTTTATCACAAGGCGCAGCGCCTCCCGCTGCAGTTGACCCGACGTAAAAAACACAGGAATAATCTCCATGGAACTGTTCGATTTTAAAGAGGCTAAGTACCTCGAGCGCGACACCAACACCCCAACCTTTACCGGCAAAGTTGAAAGTGAAATAGGCAAAGGCGGCCAGATCGAGATCACTCTCGGCGATAAGCGTTACTACGTGGATATTAACCCAACGGACGGAAGCTGGAGCTGGACACCGCCCGAAGCGCTGGCCGACGGAGCGTACAACATCGCCTTTCAGTCAATTGACAAAGCAGGTAATACCAGCCGCTCTTCACTCCACACGCTGGTCGTCGACACCACGCCGCCGGTCGCACCGACGTTGCTTAACCTGTACGACGATCAGGGCGCCATCACCGGCAGCTTTGACGCCGGCAAAATGACCGATGACCGCCGCCCGACCCTGACCGGTATCGCCGAGAAAGGCACCGTGGTGTATCTGAAAGAGGGCAACACCGTGATCGGCAGCGCCAAAGCCGACGAGAAAACCGGTCTGTGGACGCTGGAGCCGACGGTGGATCTGGCGGATGGCCGTCATAACCTGACGCTGGTGGCGGCGGAAACCTTTGCGGATAAGCTGCGCGAGGGTAAGCCGTCGGACGAGTTTATTATCGTGATTGGCAAGGATGGCGACAATCAGCCAAAACCAGGTGTCAATGTAGAAATTAGACATGCAATTGATGACGACGGAGAAAATACCGGCTTATTAAAAAGTGGCGGCATTACCGATGACACCTCACCAAAACTTTATGGTTCCTCAACAGAAGGTAATGATGTCTTAATTCAGTACCGTAATAACAATGGACAATGGATTGATGGTGGCAAAGCTAGCATTGAAGGAGATACCTGGACCTGGACACCGAATCCAGCGTTACAGGCAGGCAATTGGGAGTTCCGGGCAAATGCTGGTTTCGGCTGGAGTGATGAGTTTAAACTAAATATAGATTCCAACCCCGCCCTGCTAACAGAAATTACTCATGCATGGGATGACTCAGGTAAATTGACAGGTATGCTAGGTAATGGTGCTATCACTGATGACCGCATCCCTACGTTACATGGTCGGGCGGAATCCAATAGTACAGTTTACCTTTTTTATCGTAATATTCTAGGGGATTGGGATTACCTTGATACCGTTATAACAGATGCCGATGGCCACTGGGAATATAACACCGATCGACTACCTGTTGCGAGTTATGAATTCCAGGCAAGCAGTACGCCAACACGAGATATAAATGGAAAAACCTTCAGCATGCAAATCATTGCGCCTGATTCTTTTACTCCAACCATTGAAGCAGCCTTTGATAATACAGGGCCACGCCAGGGTAACAAATCAACTGGAGATATTACTGATGATACCACCCCCGAAATAAAGGGGAAGGCCGAATCAAATAGCGTAGTTTATATTGAATACACTAACGGCTCTGAAAGTTTCTTATATTCAGTTACAGCGAACCCTTCCGGAGATTGGTCTTTAACCCCACCACCTTTATCTTACGGCGAGTGGAAGTTTGAAGCCTACTCTATAAACTCAAAAAAAAACCTTTTTAACTTAACAATCAAAGAAAGTGACTTCATATCGTCGAAGGAAATATTTTCAGAAAGTGGTTTATTTAACTTAATACAATATCAATCTAAAACCTTAAACTCCGGCCTAACAATTAACACTTTGAGTGGAGTTGTTCGTAACACTAAATGGGGAAATGAAAGCGAGCTTGATAGAAGGTTATTCATAGGGAAATTTGACCCTGCTAGCAACAACTATGTTTCCTCAAAAATTGAATTCTTGATAGAGCAATCGAAATACTTCAAGTTCATGTTTAACACTGACAGAGACTCTGAAGTTAAAGTGTCATATTATGATAAAGATGGAAAGCTAATTGAACAGGAGGTTGTTAAAAGTTTTAATGGTAGTAATAACGGTCTGGTCAACCATACATTTACTGCACCTGAAAACGAACTTATCCATAAAGTGATCGTTGAAAACGGTCAATACATAAAAGATAGCAAGGCGTATTGGGACCTGTTGTATATGGATGATATTGAGTGGGGCGTCGATGTTCCTTCAGATAAAATATTCGATAAATCATCACATCAACTCAATATTGAAAATATTAACGTTTTAGATGTCATCTCTATTGAAGATATTCTCTCTAAAGGCCAGAAAGATCTCTTCATCGACGACAGCAAAACCCAGCTGATGGTCAACGGCAATCAGGGCGATACCGTGCGCCTCGAAGACATCCTGCCGGAGGGCAGTGAGCAAAACGGCTGGGCCGAGCAGGCTGGAACCGTGACCATTGCCGGCACCCAGTACCACGTCTGGAGCAACGGCGACGCTGAGCTGCTGGTGCAGGACGGCGTGAAAACCGAGCTGGTGTAAGGGAGAGCCATCATGAACCAGATTCTTAACGCCACTTACCGCTACACCGACGACCCGCGCCGCGGCTACAGCGGCACCAGTCCGCAGGCGCGCAATGGCTTCGCGGAAATCGTCATCGACGGCAACAAGCCGTACACAGTCAGTGTCGGCCCGGACGGCCGCTGGAGCTGGACGCCGCCCGCCGACTGGACGCCAGGCGAACACGTCGTGTCGGTGCGCATGATTGACGCCGCCGGCAACATCGGTGACCCCGCCCAGTTCATTCAGGTGGTCGACTACACGGCGCCGGACGCGCCGCGCCTGCTCAATATGTACGATGACCAGGGCGATATCACCGGCAGCTTCGACGCCGGGCGCATGACCGATGACCGCCGCCCGACCCTGACTGGCGTAGCCGAAAAGGGCACCGTGGTGTACCTCAAAGAGGGCGACACGGTGATCGGCAGCGCGCAGGCCGACGCCAAAACCGGCATCTGGACGCTGGAGCCGGACGCCGACCTGAGCGACGGCACCCATCAGCTGACGCTGGTGGCGGTCGAAACCTTTAACGGCAAGCTGCGCGAGGGCGAACCGTCTGCGCCGTTCGAACTGCTGATTGGCCGCGACGGGTCTGCCGCCACGGTGATTTCCCACGCGGTGGATGATGCCGGCCCGGTCACCGGTTCGCTGCTGAGCGGCGCGCTCACCGACGACGCCACGCCGCAGCTGCACGGCAGCGCGCCGGCGGGCAGCACGGTTTTCGTGCAGTACCGTAACGCCAGCGGCGAATGGGTCGACGGCGGCGCGGCGCAGATCGACGGCACCCGCTGGAGCTGGACGCCACCGGCTGAGCTGGAAGCGGGCAGCTGGGAGTTCCGCGCCGGTCAGGAAGGCAGCTGGAGCGACAGCTTTACGCTCGACATCGCCTTCGCCGGCAGTGAAGCGCTGCATGCCACGCTGACCCACGCCACCGACGATTTCGGCCCGGTCACCGGCACGCTGCTGAGCGGCGCGCTCACCGATGACACCACACCAACCCTTAGCGGGCGCGGCGAAGCCAACAGCACCGTGGTGGTGCGCTACGGTGCCTTCGGCGAGTTTACCCATTCGGCGGTGGTAACGGTGGGAGCAGACAGCAACTGGAGCTTCACGCCGCCGGCGCTGGAGTACGGCGTCTGGTCGTTTGCCGCGCAGGCGCAGGGCGACAGCCAGTGGAGCGATACGTTTGAGCTGGTCCTGATGCCGGGCGGCCAGCACACGCCAGAAATCCTCAGCGTGTATGACGACGTGGCGCTTTATATCGGCGAAGTCAGCAACGGCGGCA
Source organism: Pantoea sp. SGAir0184 (assembly GCF_043544755.1). Lineage (NCBI taxonomy): Bacteria > Pseudomonadati > Pseudomonadota > Gammaproteobacteria > Enterobacterales > Erwiniaceae > Pantoea > Pantoea sp. SGAir0184. The sequence goes on along the minus strand of NZ_CP028050.1, from coordinate 622,068 downwards.
TCACTAATGACCGCCAGCCGGAGCTGAGCGGCGTCGCCGAGGCCAACAGCGTGCTCAACGTCTACGACGGCAGCACGCTGATCGGCAGCGTGCAGGTCGGCGCAGACGGCAACTGGCGCTTTATCACGCCAGAGCTCAGCGATGACTCGCACAGCCTCAGCGTCAGCTACGGCGCTTACGACGCTGGCCTGCCGGCGTACAGCATCGTCGTGGACGCCACGCCGCCGGGCGAGGTGGAAATCAACGCGCTCGCCCCGCTCGGCCTGACGCTCAGCGACGTGGTGGAAGCCGGTCAGCAGGGCCTGTTCATTGACGACGGCAAAACCCAGCTGCGCGTCAGCGGCCAGGCCGGCGACAGCGTGCAGCTCAGCGACATCCTGCCAGAAGGCGAAGCGGTCAGCGGCTGGACGCAGCAGGCGGGCACCGTCACCATCGCCGGCAGCCAGTACCACGTGTTCAGCCACGGCGACGCCGAGTTGCTGGTACAGGACGGCGTGAAAATCGAGCTGGTGTAATCCCCCGATGCCGTGCGTGCAGCACGGCATCATCTTCTCCTTTTCCTCTGTTTTTAATCCGTTCGGATTTTTCTCCCTTCGGGACGTATCTCATACGGCGTGTTACATCATCTATTACAAAATGCGCTCTCTGTAACAAGGCGCAGCGGCCCTCGCTGCGGTGGACCCGACGTAAAAAAACACAGGAATAATCTCCATGGAACTGTTCAATTATGAAGAGGTGAAATACCTCGAGCGCGATACCAACACCCCCACGTTTTTTGGCTATGCAAATTCAGAAATCGGTAAGGGCGGCACCATGCTGATTACCGTCGGCAAAGAGACCTTTACGGTAGATATCGACCCTGCCAACGGCTACTGGAGCTGGACACCTGCAACGCCACTGGATGATGGTTACTACAACATGTCTTTTCAGTCGGTTGATAAGGCTGGCAACGTCAGTACGCCCAGTCTGCGTACGCTGATTATTGATACCACGCCGCCGGCAGCGCCGACGCTGCTGAACATGTACGACGATCAGGGTGACATCACCGGCAGCTTCGATTCTGGCAAGATGACCGACGACCGCCGCCCCACCCTGACCGGTATCGCGGAAAAAGGCGTGATTGTTTATCTGAAAGAAGGCAATACGGTTATCGGCAGCGCGAAGGCGGATGAAAATACCGGGATGTGGAAGATCGAGCCGGAGGTTGACCTTACCGACGGTCAGCATGATTTGGCGCTGGTGGCGAATGAAACCTTTGCCGGTAAGGTGCGCGAGGGTGAGGTTTCGGATGTTTTTAGTATCATCATCGGAAAAGATGGCTCAACCCCGCCCGATCCCGGTGCCATCCTGGAAATCACTCACGCAATAGATAATGTCGGCAATGCAACTGGCGAATTGAAAAGCGGCGGGCTGACTGATGACACCACACCAGAGCTTTGCGGTAACGCACCAGCAGGTAGCACGGTGAGAATCCAGTATCGAAATGATAAAGGCGAATGGATCGATGCAGGCAACGCAGTGATGGACGGTAGCCGCTGGAGCTGGACACCGAATCCGGCGCTGAGTGCCGGTAACTGGGAGTTCCGAGCCAATGACAGCAGCAGCTGGACTGAAGAGTTCATACTTAATATTGATCTATCGGCATCTACTCGCACTGAGATTACTCATGCTTACGACGATTTTGGTCCGTCTACCGGTATGCTCGGTTCTGGTGCGATTACAGACGATACTACTCCTACTTTATACGGCCGTGCCGAAGCTAATAATATTGTCTATATACACTATCGCAACGTAACCGGTATGTGGGACTTATTGGGTAGCGTAATAACTGAAGCGGATGGAACATGGACTTATGAAAGTAAAAATTTGACAGAGGGCCTTTATGAATTCCAGTCAGGGACTTCCGCCACATATACTCCCTCTGGTAAAACTTTCGAATTGCAGATTATAACAACTGGCACAATAGTGCCGAAAATCACATCTGTTTGGGATGATGAGGGAACATCAACAGGCATAATCCGTAATGGCGGGGAAACCGATGATCGAACTCCCACTCTTTCTGGCGTTGCGGAAGCAAATAGTACTGTGGTTATCAAATGTACAGACGGTAAGGACACATTTACAGTTTCTGTCTTCTCAAACGATAAAGGCGACTGGAATTATACCCCTCCACCGCTTAAGTTCGGCTCGTGGGCGTTTACGGTCTCGACGATAGATAGCGATAAAACCAGCGATAGCTATGTTATAAATATACAGCAATACAATTACGTTAATAGCGGTTGTAATTTTGAGGGTTTACCATCATCTTTAGGAAGCCACATACCTAAACCTTATCCTAGTGTAGGGGTTGGCAGTCAATTTAACTTATACAGCAAATATAATTTCAAAAGTGATTTTGCTATGAAGCCTTTAGCCGGAGTTGTACAACTATCAAACCACTATTATTATGTCGGCAATCAAGCTTACACGGGAAATAATCTTATAATGAGAGAAAACTCTAAAGCAGAGTTCACTGTCCCAACATCGAAAATTTTAGAATTGAACGTTATAGGTGGAAATAAAGGCTATTACATAATAAATTTTTATGACAAAGATAATAACATCATACATTCAGAAAAAGTTTCCGTACCAGAAGGGGTATTGCACCATAAGTTCTCTATCGATGAAGGGTTATTTACTAAGTTTGATATTGAGGTGCGTGACTTAGGAGGATTGTATTTAGATAATTTTATATGGCAAAAAGCCGTTCCGATTGTTAATACAACGATTAATCAGATTGATGAACAACATGACGATGCCATCAATAGTTTATTACAAATTGATCCAGATGAAATCCTTGAGCAAGGACAACAGGATCAGTTTATCGATGATGGTAAGACGCAGTTAATGATTGATAATCATGCCTGCGAAACAGTGCAGCTTAGCGACATCCTGCCGGAAGGCGAAGCGGTCAGCGGCTGGACGCAGCAAACCGGCACCGTGACCATCGCTGGCAACCAGTACCATGTGTTCAGCCACGGCGACGCGGAACTGCTGGTGCAGGACGGCGTAACGGTGAATCTGATTTAACCGCAGTTCGGCACCGCTCGTGACATGGCGGCCCGCTCTGGCCGCCATAATAAAAAAGGTCGTCATGAATGACGACCTACAGATATGGTGCTGGTATTACGCCGGTGAAACTATTTCTTCACCGTCTCCATGCCCATCAAACCAATCTTCAGATAACCCGCTTCACGCAGCTGATCCATTACCGACATCAGCGTTTCATAATCGACTGATTTGTCCGCCTGGAAGAAGATGGTGGTCTCTTTGTTGCCTTCGGTTTGCGCAGTGAGCGCATTCACCAGCGTCTCTTTGGTCACCGCATCGTTACCGATGTAGATCTGCTTATCCGCTTTGATCGACAGATAAACTGGCTTCTCCGGTCGCGGCTGCGGCGCGCTGGTGGAAGCAGGCAGATTGACGCGCACATCCACCGTGGCGAGCGGCGCGGCGACCATGAAGATGATCAGCAGCACCAGCATGACGTCGATAAACGGCGTCACGTTGATTTCGTGCATTTCGCCATCGCCGACCGCATCATCATTTAAACGCATCGCCATAATACTTATCCTACGCGCAGTTTCTGGGCCGCCGCCGGACGGTTAACTTCTTTTGCGGTATCGACGTTGCCGAGGTCCAGATCGCGGCTCTGCAGCAGCAGCACCTGCGCCGCCACGTCGCCGAGCGACGCTTTGTAGCTGGCGATCATGCGGGCGAAGACGTTGTAGATCACCACCGCCGGGATTGCCGCCACCAGGCCAATCGCTGTCGCCAGCAGCGCTTCCGCGATGCCCGGTGCCACCACCGCGAGATTAGTGGTCTGGGTTTTCGCGATACCGATAAAGCTGTTCATGATGCCCCACACGGTGCCGAACAGACCGATAAACGGCGCGACGGAACCGATGGTGGCGAGGAAGCCGTTACCGCGACCGGCGTGGCGGCTGAAGCCTGCGACGCGACGCTCAAGGCGGAAGCTGGTGCGCTCTTTAATGCCGTCGAGGTCTTCGCTGCCGGCAGATAGTTCCAGTTCGTTACGCGTGTCGGCGAGCAGCACAGCACTGTGGCTGTTGGCTTTGAAGTTTTCGGCAGCGCGATACGCGTCATTCAGTGAGCGCGCTTCGCCCAGCGCCAGCTGTTCACGCTTCAGGCGACGTTTCGCCCCGCTCAGCTCCGCGTATTTGCCAAAGAAAATCGCCCAGGTAACGACCGAGGCCAGCAACAGGCCGATCATCACAATTTTTACCACGATATCGGCATGCTGATACATGCCCCAAACGGAGAGGTCCGTTTGCATCAAGTCACTGGCTACCACGCTGCGTCTCCGACTTCTGTTGCACCGTTCACGATTGAAGCGCGGATCATAGCAAAAAAACCGACCGAAGTGATAGTGGTTCTCATTACTATTTACAAAGCTGCAACCCGCTGAATTGATACGGCGCAATGTTTAGCGCGATAAATCGCGCCGCTACGGTTGGGTGCGGTTTGCGGAATAGAGCAACAGGCACGGTTGCGCGATAAATCGCGTCGCTACGGTTGGGTGCGGTTTGTGAAATGGTGCAACTGGCGCGGACGAACATCCCGCACGGGTCGTAGCGGCGCAATTTATTGCGCTTTGCTTTTCCGCCGCGTAATAAAAGCCACATCCAGCCTCTTTCCGCGATTGTGCTGGCGTCACTCTGATATTCGGCAAACGGGCTCAACCCCGCGCCGCGATTCGTGGTAAGTTGGATGCTTTGTGAGACGTGTCAGGAAAGGCAGTGATGGCAACGAAAAAAATTGATACCCGGCTTGTCACCGCGGGACGCAGCAAACGTTACACTCAGGGCTCGGTTAACAGCGTCATTCAGCGCGCATCCTCACTGGTTTTTGACTCCGTCGCGGACAAACAACGCGCCACCGCCGGACGCGCCAGCGGTGAACTGTTTTATGGCCGGCGCGGCACCCTCACCCATTTCTCCTTCCAGGATGCGATGACCGAACTGGAAGGCGGCGCCGGCTGCGTGCTCTATCCGTGCGGTGCGGCCGCAGTCGCCAATGCCATCCTCGCGTTTGTCACCAGCGGCGATCATATTCTGGTCAGCGGCGCGGTGTACGAACCCACTCAGGATTTCTGCACCAAAATTCTCGCGAAGCTTAACGTCACCACCACCTGGTTCGATCACTGCATCGGCAGTGAAATCGGCGAACTGGTGCAGCCGAACACCCGCGTGGTGTTCCTCGAATCACCGGCGTCCATCACCATGGAAGTGCAGGATATTCCGGCAATTGTCGCGGCGGTGCGCGCCAAAGCACCAGACGCGGTGATCATGATTGATAATACCTGGGCGGCGGGCGTGCTGTTTAACGCGCTGGAGCATGGCATCGACATTTCGATTCAGGCCGGCACCAAATACATCATCGGCCACAGCGATGCGATGATCGGTACTGCGGTGGCCAACGAGCGCTGCTGGGCGCAGCTGCGCGAAAACTCCTACCTGATGGGCCAGATGGTGGATGCAGACACCGCGTACATGGCCAGCCGCGGCCTGCGCACACTGGCGACGCGTCTGCGTCAGCACGAAGAGAGCGGCCTGCGCGTGGCCGAATGGCTGGCGGCACAGCCGGAAGTGGCGCGCGTCAACCATCCGGCGCTGGCGCAGTGCAAAGGCCACGAATTCTGGCGGCGCGACTTCAGCGGCAGCAGCGGGCTGTTCTCATTCATCCTGCATGAAAAACTCACCCCGGCGCAGCTGGCAAATTATCTCGATCGCTTCCACCATTTCAGTATGGCCTACTCGTGGGGCGGCTTTGAATCGCTGATTCTGGCGAACCAGCCGGAAGAGCTGGCGGCAATTCGTCCGGCGGGCGGCGTGGATTTTGACGGCACACTGGTGCGTCTGCATATCGGGCTCGAGCACGTTGACGATCTGCTGGATGACCTGAAAGCCGGTTTTGCCCGCCTGAAAGCGTAAAAAGATAAACCAAACTTAAACCATCCGGTGCGGCGTAGCGGAGATCAACGATTACGCCGTCCCGGACGGTTAAAATACAAGCCTTGTGACTCGATGGGATAGCTGATGGGTGTTTTACATGAGATTGTCCAGGCGCTGTGGCATCAGGATTTTGCCGCGCTGGCCAATCCGGATGTAGTGTGGATTGTCTACGGCGTGATGTTTCTGACGCTGTTCCTGGAAAACGGTTTGCTGCCTGCCTCGTTCCTGCCCGGCGACAGCCTGCTGCTGCTGGCAGGTGCGATGATCGCCAAAGGCGTGATGGATTTTGTGCCGACCATGGTGATTCTGACCACCGCTGCCAGCCTCGGCTGCTGGCTGAGCTATCTGCAGGGGCGCTGGCTTGGTAACACTAAAATCGTCAAAAGCTGGCTGATGCATTTGCCAGCGCAGTACCATCAGCGCGCCTGGCACCTGTTCAACCGCCACGGCCTGATGGCACTGCTGGTTGGCCGCTTTCTGGCCTTTGTGCGTACGCTGCTGCCCACCATGGCGGGCATTTCGGGTTTGCAGAACGGGCGTTTTCAGTTCTTCAACTGGCTGAGCGGCGCGCTGTGGGTCGGGATTGTGGTGGCGATGGGCTATGGCATCAGCCAGGTGCCGTTTATCAAGCGCCACGAAGATCAGGTGATGGCGATCCTGATGGTGCTGCCTATTGTGCTGCTGTTTCTCGGCCTCGGCGGCAGCATTGTGGTGATCTGGAAAAAGCGGCGCCAGAAAGCCTGACCTCTGTAAAGCGCCGCCGTTTCAGGCGGCGTCAAACGGCTGCAGCGCCCCGGTCTGGCGCGCGCGGCTCGCCTCTTCTCCCGGCGTCACGCCAAAGTACCGTTTAAACTCCCGCGAAAACTGTGACGGGCTTTCATAGCCGACGCGCACGGCGGCGGCGCTGGCCTTCAGCCCATCCTGCAGCATCATTAACCGCGCCTGATGCAGCCGGTAACGCTTGAGATACTGCAGCGGCGACGTCTGGGTCACCGCCTTAAAGTTATGGTGAAACGCCGAGACGCTCATGTTGACCTCCGCCGCCAGCATTTCCACGCTCAGGCTTTCAGCAAAGTGGTTCTCGATGCGGCGCAGCGCCCGGGCCACCTGGCTGAACTGCGTCTGGCGATTGACCAGCGACAGCAGCGCGCCGCCAATCGGCCCGGTCAGTACGTAATAGATGATTTCACGCACCAGCTGCGGGCCGAGCACGCGGGCGTCACGCGGTTTATCCATCACATCCAGCAGCCGTTCCGCGGCGCACAGCATCTCCTCGCTAAGAAACGCGGAGTGAATGCCGGAGGTTTGCGGCTGCGGCTGAAACTGCTCGTCATCGCCAATGCTTAACAGCAGATCCTGCAAACTGGCCGGATCCACGGTGAGGCTCATACCAGCCAGCGGCTGCTGCGGCGTGGCGTCGGTTTCGCACTCCACCGGCAGCGTGACCGTGAGCATCAGATATTTGGTGGCGTCGTAGCGAAACACCGTGCTGCCGAGGTAGCCGGTTTTGTGTCCCTGAAACAGGATCACGATGCCCGCCGGATACAACATCGGCGTACGCGGCAGCGGTTCCTCAGCGTAGATCAACCGTACGTTTTCCACCGCACACAGCGGCTTTTGTGGCTCGCGCATCAGCGCGATCACGCGCTGCGCCAGCTGGCGGCAAAGGGCATCGTTCGGCATGGCACTCTCTCGGGCAGCAAAAAACGCAGTGTGCCGCATTGCTGCATAAAGCTCCAGATGGCTGGAGAATCAGGCAAGATTTTTGCAGGATTGCACCGGGCGAAAGTGCCGTTCGGTTGCCACAATGATCCTCAGGTCAGGTTTGTTGACTAGACTTAAGCACATCGTTTCTACGGTAAGTCACTGCAACCGATAAGGAGTCACTATGGCAGAGCAACCCCGGATTAAACTGCACGACGGCAACATGATGCCGCAACTCGGCCTTGGCGTCTGGCAGGCCAGCATTGATGAAGCGCGCAACGCGGTGCTGGAAGCACTGAAGGTCGGCTATCGTTCCATCGATACCGCCGCCGCGTATAAAAATGAAGAGGCGATTGGCCAGGCGCTGCAGGAAACCGATGTGGCGCGCGATGAGATCTTTATCACCACCAAACTGTGGAATGATGACCAGCAGAACGTTGAGCAGGCGATGGAGACCAGCCTGAAAAAGCTGCAGCTGGAGCAGGTGGATCTCTATCTGATGCACTGGCCGTGCCCGCAGAAAGACCACTACGTCGATGCGTGGAAGAAAATGGTGGCACTGCAGCAGCAGGGCCTGGCGAAAAGCATCGGCGTGTGCAACTTCCATGAAGCGCACCTCAAGCGGCTGATTGATGAAACCGGCGTGTCGCCGGTGGTGAATCAGATTGAACTGCATCCGATGCTTCAACAGCGCACGCTGCATGCGTGGAATGCGCTGCATCAGATTCAGACCGAGTCGTGGAGCCCACTGGCGCAGGGCGGTGAAGGCGTGTTTGATCAGGAGATCATTCGCGAGCTGGCGAAAAAGTACAGTAAGACGCCGGCGCAGATTGTGATTCGCTGGCATCTGGACAGCGGCCTGGTGGTGATTCCGAAGTCGGTAACGCCGGCACGCATTCAGGAGAACTTCCAGGTGTTTGATTTCCGGCTGGATAAGTCAGAAGTGAGCGAGATCGCGAAGCTGGATAAAGGCAAGCGGCTGGGACCGGATCCGGAAGAGTTTAATGGGTGACGTGGGTTAAGGATGCGATGGGTGAAAGGTGCGGTTTGCCCCCTCACCCCGGCCCTCTCCCGCATGCGGGAGAGGGAGATGTCCGCGCAAATCTGAAGCGGTGTGCCTGTGAGTCATACCGCTCAAAACGGTTCCCTCTCCCGCTGGCGGGAGAGGGTTAGGGTGAGGGAAAAGAAACGCACCTCACCCGACCGGATTAACCACCATCTGCCCTGCCGTGCCGCGGTCGGCGAGCTCCAGCGTCTGGCTGTAATAGACAAACGGGAAATGCTCTGACGAACTCTGCGGGAAACTCACCAGCAGTTCGACATCACCGTCCACCCAGACCGTATCTTTCCAGCCGCGATCTTCTCCCATCGACTGCGCGCCGTTGACGCTCTTAATCAGGAACATCACGCCCTGAATATGCAGCGACTGCGGACGGTCGGCGTGAATGATCCAGCGCTCAAAGGTGCCCTGCTGCACCGTAGTATCGATGCGATTCATGTCCCACAGCACACCGTTAATGCCCGGCGTACCATCGCCGAGGCGGAATTCGCGCGTGCGCACCGCCACGCCATCAAGAATCTGATCCGCCAGCAGGCGCATCGGCAGATTGTCGGTCACCAGCGGCAGCAGGCCAGTCGGGCGCAGCGTCAGCACCAGCGTATTGGTCAGAATCGATGACGGCTCAAACAGCCCGCGCAGACGATCCATAATGCCTGCCGCCGTGCCTGCGGTGATCGACACTTCATCGCCCTGCGACATGTCCACCAGCACTTCGCGGCGTTCGCCCGGTGCGAGCGACAGCGTCTGCACCGCTACCGGCGCGGGCAGGAAGCCCTGATCGCTGGCAATCACCGTAAACGGCCGGTTGTCGCTAAAGCTGAGATCGAAACGGCGCGCATTGGCCGCATTCAGCAGGCGCAAACGCACCCAGCCGCGCGACACTTCGACATACGGATTTTGCACGCCGTTAACCAGCAGCGTATCGCCGAGAAACCCGCCGTCCGACGGTGGGTTATAAACCGGCGTGGCAAAGTTATCGAGGCGCTTGTCCTGAATAATCAGCGGGAAATCATCGACGCCGTAATGCTTCGGCAGCGGCAGCGCTTTGCTGACGTCATCTTCGATCAGCCACATGCCCGCCAGGCCGTTATAAACGTGCGGCGCCATGCGATTTGGCGTGTTGGCGTGATACCACAGCGTGGCCGCGCCCTGACGAATCGGCAGCACCGGCGCCCAGTCTACGCCGCCGGACATCATGCGCGGCGCACCGCCCATCAGCGCGCCCGGCACCTGCAAACCGCTGACGGTCATCGCCACCGGTTCATTGAGGCGGTTGCTGTAGATCAGTTTGACATCATCGCCGCTGTAAACGCGCACCGTCGGGCCAAGGTACAGGCCGTTAATGCCCCATACCGGCACTTTGTTGCTGTTGCCGTTAAAAGACCAGTGGCTGCGCTGCAACGTAAGGAACAGCGGCTGACCGCGGCGTGATTCAATCAGCGGCGGCACCGGCAAAGGTACATCGCCCAATGGCGCGGCGGCGCGGGCGGCGTAAGGCATAACGCTGGAAGCCAGCGCCATACCGGCAGAAAGCTGAATAAACTGACGTCTGCTGCAAGACATAAAACTTCAGACCTTTTGAGCGTGGCGTGAAGACGCCGTGTCCATGTTGTTATTTTTAATCGTGTTGTGAAGCGCCCGACCGGCGCGGCTGTGTGTCCGGGTTAGGTCAATGCGCATCCGGGACCCGGTGCGCATGAATGCGCACCCTACAAGCGGCGGGGCCCGGTGCGCCTCAATGCACCCGACAGATCGAGCCATTGCGCGCTGCGGGTGAGCCATTTTTTGCCGGCTAGATTTTACCGTTTTTTTCGCGTTCGGCGACTTCAGCGTTCAACTCTTCCAGCTTAGCAGACATTAATTCACGGCAGTGGGTCGCCAGTTTGCGTACCGACGTGGTTTCAAACTGCGTGGTATCCACTGGCGGCAGCATTTCTACGATCACTAAGCCATTGTTCCAGCGATTCAGTTTGATTTTGCCGTGGGTGTTAGAGACCACCACCGGGATGATCGGCACGCCCGCCGCCACCGCCGCATGGAACGCGCCGGTCTTGAACGGCAGCAGACCGCGTCCGCGGCTGCGCGTCCCTTCCGGGAACATCCAGAAGGAAATTTTCTTCTTTTTAAACTGCGCCACCAACTCGCCGATGGTGCCGTGCGCTTTGGCGCGGTTATCGCGGTCAATCAGCAGGTTACCGGTCAGCCAGTAAAGCTGGCCGAAGAACGGGATCCACAGCAGGCTTTTCTTGCCCACCGTGACCGTGGTCGGCTGCACGATATTGGCGGCGGTAATCATGTCGTAGTTGTTCTGATGGTTAGCGATGTAAATCGCGTTACCGTAGCTTTCGGCATCCGCCGGTTTACGCAGTTCGACTTTGACGCCAAACACCGTCGACAGACGACCAAACATGTGACCAAAGGTCGCCACGTGGCGCGGATTACGCGGTGAAAACAGACACCAGATGCTGCCAAATATACAAACCAGAATCGAATAAATCACAACGATCAACGTGCGTAAAATTAGTAACATAGCTTCCTCAAATGTGGCAGTCCTTCGCCTTTTCAGTCTTACTCTTCGCTATTCGCGTCACTTTTTGGCCGCGCTGGCGCATTCACTTCCACGCTATCGATCCGCTGCAGTCCGCGCGATACACTACCGCGACGGCCGCGCTCAGCACGCACTTTCTGCAGATCTTCATCACGCATGATCAGCTTACGCTTGCCGACGTAGATAGTGATGGAACTGCCCGGCGGCAGAATCAGCAGCCACTGCAGCTTGTCCACGCCCGCGGCGGCGTCCGCGGACGGAATCGAGATAATCTTGTTGCCCTTGCCTTTCGACATCTGCGGCAGATCGGCCACCGGGAACATCAGCATCCGCCCCGCCTGGGTGATGGCCAGCAGCATGTCGTCGCCAGAGTGCACCGCCAGCGGCGTCATCACTTTGGCGTTTTCCGGCAGCGTCAGCAGCGCTTTACCGGCGCGGTTGCGCGACACCAGATCGGCAAAGGTACAGATGAAGCCGTAGCCGGCATCGGAGGCCATCAGCAGCTTCTGATCGTCCGCTTCCATCAGCACCTGCTCAATCACCGCACCTGGCGGTGGCGTCAGCTTGCCGGTGAGCGGCTCGCCCTGCCCGCGTGCCGACGGCAGCGAGGTCGGATCCAGCGTATAGCTGCGGCCGGTGGAGTCAATAAACGCCACCGGCTGGTTGCTCTTGCCGCGCGCGGCGGCACGGTAGCTGTCGCCCGCTTTGTAGCTTAATCCTGCCGGATCGATATCGTGACCTTTGGCGCTGCGCACCCAGCCCATCTGCGACAGCACAATGGTGACCGGCTCAGCGCTCACCAGCTCGTTCTCGCTCAGCGCTTTCGCTTCTTCACGTTCATGCAGCGGCGAGCGGCGATCGTCGCCGTAGGTCTGGCTATCGGCCAGCAGTTCTTTCTTCAGCAGGTTACTCATTTTGCGATCTGAGGCGAGGATCGCCTGCAGCTGATCGCGCTCTTTTTCCAGCTCGGCCTGTTCACCGCGAATCTTCATCTCTTCCAGTTTGGCGAGATGGCGCAGTTTCAGTTCCAGAATCGCTTCGGCCTGGGTTTCGCTGATGTCAAAGCGCGACATCAGTACCGGCTTCGGCTCATCCTCGCTGCGGATGATGTGAATCACCTCATCAATATTGAGGAACGCCACCAGTAAACCTTCGAGGATATGCAGACGACGCAGCACGCGTTCCAGGCGATGATTGAGGCGGCGCGTCACGGTATCGCGGCGGTACACCAGCCATTCCGAGAGGATCTCCAGCAGGTTTTTCACCGCCGGACGGTTATCCAGCCCGATCATGTTGAGGTTAACGCGGTAGCTCTTCTCCAGATCGGTGGTGGCAAACAGGTGGTTCATTACCTGATCGAGATCCACCCGATTGGAGCGCGGCACAATCACCAGCCGCGTCGGGTTTTCGTGATCCGATTCATCGCGCAGATCCTCCACCATAGGCAGCTTTTTATTGCGCATCTGGCTGGCGATCTGCTCCAGCACGCGCGCGCCCGACACCTGATGCGGCAGCGCGGTGATCACCACTTCGCCGTCCTCTTTTTTCCACACCGCACGCTGGCGGATTGAACCACGGCCGTTCTGGTAGATCTTGCGGATCTCGTCGCGCGGCGTGATGATCTCGGCTTCGGTCGGGAAGTCCGGCCCCTGCACGATTTCCAGCAGCTCATCCAGCGTGGTGTTGGGCTTGTCGATCAGGCGCACCGCGGCTTCGGCCACTTCGCGCAGGTTGTGCGGCGGAATATCGGTCGCCATACCCACGGCGATGCCGGTGGTGCCGTTGAGCAGGATGTTCGGCAGGCGCGCCGGCAGCATTTTCGGCTCCTGCAGCGTGCCGTCGAAGTTCGGGATGTAATCCACCGTGCCCTGCCCCAGCTCGCTGAGCAGCACTTCGGCATATTTCGACAGGCGCGATTCGGTATAACGCATCGCCGCAAAGGATTTTGGATCGTCCGGCGCACCCCAGTTGCCCTGACCATCCACCAGCGGATAACGGTAGGAGAACGGCTGCGCCATCAGCACCATGGCTTCATAGCAGGCGCTGTCGCCGTGTGGATGGTATTTACCCAGCACGTCACCGACGGTACGCGCTGATTTCTTGAATTTTGCGCTGGCGTTAAGCCCCAGCTCGGACATGGCATAAACAATGCGGCGCTGCACCGGCTTGAGACCGTCACCGATGTACGGCAGCGCACGGTCCATGATCACGTACATGGAGTAGTTCAGGTACGCGTTTTCAGTAAACTTGTGCAGGGCAAGACGCTCTGCGCCATCCTGTGTCATTTCACTCATTAAGCTGGCATCCTCACTTCGTGGCCCGCAACGGCGGGTCATCCGGCGGTCATTTGGCGAGGATAGTACCTTATTCGCGGGATTTAGTCACAGGGAAGCCGTTGAGGACAGAAAGAATCTCCCGGCTTTAAATAACGTGACGCCGGTTGGAAAAATAAAAAGGATTGGGAGCATCATCACACTTATTTAGCGCGTTATTGTGTGAGCAAACTCGCATTTAATTTCCCGTCATCGCGGTGTATTAATGCTGTCCGCCTGACGGGACAACATTTAGTATTGTTGCTGCCGCCATCCTTTCCTAAATTCATACTCCATAAGACACACCTTTTTCGCGACGGCTTGCTGGCAATGAAATAAATGCCACAAGGAAAAATCCCATTAGGTTTTACCAAAATAAAGGGTGACCGAATGCAAATACTGACTTCGCGACAACACCGGTTAGTGAAATTGCTGTTGCAACAGGCGGCGCCGCAGCCGATTGGTCAGCTGGCGTTACAGCTCGGTGTCTCCGGAAAGACCATTCAGCGCGACCTGCAGTGGCTGGAGAGCTGGCTCAGCAACTGGGCGCTGACGCTGGAGAAAACCCCTGGCCGCGGTGTGCGGCTGCGGGTTGAGGATATGCAGCAGCGTTTGCAGCTGGAGCAGCAGCTGAACGGCGACGAGGCCGGCGACGCGCTCAGTCATAACAGCCGGCGGATAAAAATCGCCTCCCAGCTCCTGAGCGATGCACCGCGCGCCACGTCAATCAGCAAGCTGTCCGAGCGCTACTTTATCAGCCACGCCTCGATTGTGAATGACCTGAAAGTGATTGAAGAGTGGCTGCAGCCGCTGGGATTAACGCTGCAGCGCGGCCCGGGCGGCACGCACATAGAGGGCCATGAACAGGCGCTGCGTCAGGCGATGGTGTCGCTGATCAACGATGTGATGCAGCAACAGGTCGCCGGTACGCCACTGCTGCCGCGGCTCGATCCCGGCAGCCAGCAGGCGCTGGTGCACTATTTTGGCGAAGAGGATGTGGCTTTTGTGCAGACGCTGCTGCAACAGATGGAGCAGCAGCTGAGTTATCCGCTGGGCGATGCCTGGTATCTCAATCTGTGCACGCACATCCTGATCATGATGCACCGCATGGCGCAGGGCAACGCGCTGGCGCTGGACATTCTCACCACCGCGCACGATCTGGATCAGTCGATTCTCACCATTGCCCGGCAGATGGTGGCGCGCATTGAGCAGCGCATCGGCTGTGCATTGCCGGCCGATGAAGTCGGTTTTATTTATCAATATATCGTCTCCTCCGGCATTGTGGTGGAAGAGCGTGGCGATCAGGTGACGCTGCATAATCAATTTTCCACTGCCGAGTCGGTTAAAATAACCTGCGAATTAATTGATCGTTTCTCGGCGTTTATTCAGCAGGACTTATCTCAGGACCGTTTATTATTTGACGGTTTGCTGGTGCATATAAAGCCATTATTAAACCGGCTTAAATATCACATTCATATTCGCAATCCGCTGCTGGATGATATTAAACAGGAAATGAAAGAGATATTTTCTCTGACCCAGCAGGCAATGCAGCTGACCGCGCGCACCTTCGCCCTGTCGCCGGTGGCTGAGGATGAAATTGGTTATCTGTGCGTCCATTTCCAGGCGGCACTGGAGCGGCAGATCGCCCACAAACGCATCCTGGTGGTGTGCTCCAGCGGCGTGGGTACCTCGCACCTGCTAAAGAGCCGCATATTACGCGCTTTTCCGGACTGGGAAATTGCCGGCGTGGTGTCAGCCAGCAATCAGGCGGCGTTTTGTCAGCACCACGCGGTGGATTTGGTGATTACCACCATCCACCTCGACGCCGGTGCCATTCCGGCCGTGTATGTCAGCGCCTTTTTTAATGATGACGATATCCGGCGGGTCACTGACGCCATGATTGGCAGCCAGCTGCCCAACGGCACGCCCTGCGCGTTGGCCGCACACTGATTGAATGAGGAGCAACCATGGACATTTCCCGCATTCTGACGCCGCGCCGCGTTAACCTGGCGCTTAGCGCCACCAGTAAAGAAGAGGCGATCAACGAACTCACCGATCTGCTGGTGAGTGACGGCGCCATCAGCGATCGCGCCGCGTTTATTGCCGATGTCTGGCTGCGTGAAGCGGAAGGCTCGACCGGCTTCGAAAACCATATCGCGATTCCGCACGGCAAATCGTCGGCGGTCAAACAAACCACGCTCGCCATCGGCCGCACCCAGCAGGACATTCCGTGGGAAACGCTGGATGGCAGCCAGGTGCGCTGCATCATCCTGTTCGCCGTGCGGCTGGAAGATCAGAACACTACCCATATTCGCCTGTTGTCGCAGGTGGCCAGCGCGCTGGCCGATGATGAGGTGATAGCCCGACTGCTGGCGGAGAATGATCCCGGCAATATCATCCGGCTGTTTAGTCAGTACGCCGAAACCGACCTCTGTTAACACCCAACACCTTGAGGTGCCACATGAATATCGTCTGTGTAGCGGCCTGCACCGCAGGCATCGCGCATACCTACATTGCGCGCGAAAAACTGATTAAGGGGGCTCACGCGCTGGGCCACACCATCCACGTTGAAACCCAGGGCACCATCGGCACTGAAACGCCGCTGACGCGTGAGCAGATCGACGCCGCTGACGTGGTGATCCTTGCGGTTGACGTCAAGATCAACGGCGAAGAGCGCTTTCAGGGCAAACCCATCGTGCGAGTGAAAACCGAAGTGGTGATCAAGTCACCGGTGAAATTCCTCGAAAAAGTGGCGGATTCACTGGCGCGCGCCTGAGGAGATCGATCATGAGCGATCACAAACGTCAGTACGGCAAGGAGATCAAAGGCCATCTGCTCACCGGCATCTCATGGATGATCCCGCTGATCGTTGCCGCCGGCATCTGCATCGCGCTCGGCCAGGTGATTGGCGGACCGGACGTCGGCAAGCAGACCGGCAGCATTGCGTGGATGCTGAACCAGATCGGCGGCTGGGGCATGGGGCTGATTGTGCCGCTGATCAGCGCCGCCATCGCCTACTCGATTGCCGATCGTCCCGGCTTTGCGCCCGGCCTGATCGTCGGCTTCATCTGCGGCCAGATCGGCACCGGCTTTATCGGCGGCATTCTGGGAGGTTTCCTCGTTGGCTACACCGTGCTGCTGCTGCGCCGGGTGATCAGGCTGCCGCAGTCGATGCAGGGGCTGATGCCGATCATGGTGCTGCCGCTGCTCAGCACCATCATCGCCGGGCTGCTGATGATGACCTTTATCGGCCAGCCGATCGTCTGGCTGCAAAAGACGCTGATTCATCTGCTGGATTCCATGCAGGGCGGCTCAAAGTTCGTGATGGGCGCCATCCTCGGCGCGATGGCTACCTTCGACTTTGGCGGGCCGATCAATAAGACCATGTCGCTGTTCGCCGACGGCATGCTGGTCGACGGCATTTACGGTCCGGAAGCGGTGAAGTTTGTCGGCTCCATCATTCCGCCGTTCGGCATCACCCTCTCGTATCTGCTGACGCGCCACAAATACACCAAAGCAGAGAAAGAGGCGCTGAAAGCCGCCTTCCCGATGGGCATCTGCATGATTACCGAAGGCGTGATTCCGATTGCGGCACGCGACCTGCTGCGTGTGGTGGCCAGCTGCGTGGTGGCCTCAGCGCTGGCCGGCGGACTGATTATGGTGTGGGGCGTGGAAGCGCCGGTGCCGCACGGTGGCATGTTCGTGGTGCCGCTGTTCACCAAACCGTGGCTGTTCTGCCTGGCGCTCGGCATTGGCACCGTGGTGTGCGGCGTGATGCTGTCGGTGATGAAAAAACCGGTCACGCAGCAGGATGAAGAGTTCGATGACGTGGAAGCACCCGGCGTCCGCGATGAAGAGATCAAATTCACTCTGGAATAAGGAGCCCGCATGTTTGCCATGATGAATGACCTGATTCAGGCCGCCTTCCAGCACAAGTACGCAGTGCTGGCAATCAACTGCTTTAACCTCGAAACCGCCCGCGCGGCGATTCAGGCGGCTGAACAGCAGCGCGCGCCGCTGATCCTCAACGTGTATCAGGGACACAGCGCGCATTTTCCGCCAGCGGTGGCGGCGCCGCTGGTACAGGCGCTGGCCGCTCAGGCCGCGGTGCCGGTGGCGCTGGCGCTTGACCACGGCAAAGCTTTTCCGCTGATTGGTCAGGCGTTTCGCGCCGGCTTTACCGGTCTGATGATTGACGCATCGGCCGAGCCGCTGGCGGACAATATTCGTCAGACCGCAGCGGTAGTGAAGATGGCGCATACCGCTGACGTGTGCGTTGAAGGCGAGCTGGGGCATATCGCCGATGCGCCCACATATGAACTGGCCGATGCCGCCGTTAAGATGACGCGGGTGGAAGACGTGCTGCCGTTTATTGAGCAGACCGGCATCGACCTGCTGGCGATTTCGGTCGGTACCGCGCACGGGCTTTATCCGCCAGGCGTAAAGCCGAAGATCGACTTCGAACGGCTGCAGCAGCTGCACGCGGTGACGACGCGGCCGCTGGCGCTGCACGGCGGCTCGGGCACCCCGGCGGAGGATATACGCCGCGTCAGCGCCTGTGGCGTCGCCAAGATCAACGTCGGCGCTGCGGTGTTCGACGCCGGTAAGCACGCGGTGCAGCAGGCGCTGCGCCAGCATCCGCAGGCTGAGCTGGCCGATGTGCTGGCGCTGATGGAGTCCGCCTGTCGCGAAGTGGTTATTGAATATCTGAGCTGGTCAGGGTCAGCAAACCGCTACTGACGGCGCGCCCGCCCGTATCGCGGCGCAATCACCACCTTTTTTTCCCTCATCGGGTCGGCGCGTGCGCCGGCTCTGGTAAAACTCACGCTAAGGAAATATAAACATGTTGATTTCAATGAAAGAGATGCTGGCCCCGACCCGTGAACATCGCTTCGCCATCGGCGCATTTAACGTCGCTGACAGCTGCTTTATCCGGGCCGTGGTGGAAGAAGCCGAAGCCACCAATACGCCCGCCATTATTTCTATCCATCCGAGCGAACTGGAATTTGTCACCGATGAATTTTTTGGCTACGTGCGCGAACGCACTCTGAAAAGCCGCGTGCCGTTTACCATTCACCTCGATCACGGCGCTTCAATTGCGCAGGTGCTGCGCGCTATTCAGTGCGGCTTTACCTCGGTGATGATTGACGGCTCGCTGCTGCCGTACGAAGAGAATGTGGCGCTGACCAAAGAGGTGGTGAAGCTGGCGCACGCGGTGGGTGTGTCGGTGGAAGGCGAACTCGGCACCATCGGCGATACCGGCACTACGGTGGAAGGCGGCGTGAGCAAGGTGATTTATACCGAACCGGCGCAGGCGGAAGATTTTGTGCAGCGCACCGGCGTCGATACGCTGGCGGTGGCGATTGGCACCGCGCACGGTATCTATCCCAAAGATATGAAACCCGAACTGCAGATGCACATTCTGAAGGATATCTCTCAGCGCGTAGATATTCCGCTGGTGCTGCACGGCGGTTCGGCCAATCCGGACGCGGAGATTGCCGAGGCGGTGACGCTGGGCGTGGGCAAGATCAATATCTCCAGCGACATGAAGTTTGCCTATTTCGCCCGACTGCGCGAGATCCTCGCGCGGGAGAGCTGGTGGGATCCGAATGTGATTTATCCGGACGCCATCGCCGCCGCGAAAGCGGTGATTCGCTACAAGATGAATCTGTTTGGCGGGCTGGGTAAAGCCGGATTGTATCGTTGATTTCAAAACAATAAATAGGGCCGCTACGCAAGTGCAGGATGTCAGTTGCACATGCCGTAGCGGCGCGATTGATCACACGTATTCACCCGCCTCACTGCTGCTGATTGCGCAATAAATTGCGCCGCGACAGGACGGTAACGCCTGTCGTAATACCCTTTATCGCTAACGATTACTTCACCACGCCCAGCCACTGTCTGGCGATCTGCGCATATTCGCCGGTGGCGGTGCTGAGGTGCAGCCACTGATCGACATACAGCTTCCAGCTCATATCATCACGCGGAATCATGTAAGCCTTCTCGCCATATTGCATCGGCTGTTGCGGATTGATGGCACACAGCGACGGATAGTGCTGCTGCTGGAACAGCGCTTCGGAAGCATCGGTAATCATTACGTCGGCTTTGTTATCCACCAGCTGCTGGAAAATGCCGGTGTTCTCCGCCAGTTGCAGGCTGGCCTGCGGCAGATGACTGTGCACAAACGCTTCGTTGGTGCCACCGGCCGGCTCGATTACCCGCACCTGCGGCTGGTTGATCTGCTCAACCGTCTGGTACTTCGCTTTATCCGCGCAGCGCACCAGCGGAATCTTGCCATCGACGCCCAGCGGCTGGGCGAACCAGGCGATCTGCTGACGTTTTAGCGTCACGGAGACACCGCCCAGCGCGATATCACACTGTTTCACCACGAAATCCTCGCTCAGGGTTTTCCACGTGGTTGGTACCCACTCTACTTTTGCGCCGAGGCTGGCGGCCAGCGACTGCGCCATGCTGATGTCCAGCCCTTCATACTGGCCGTCGCTGCGCAAAAAGGTGTAAGGCTTGTAATCGCCGGTGGTGCAGACCTTCAGGATTTTGCTCTGGCGAACGTTATCAAGGTGGGATTGCGCCTGAGCCGCGCCGGCCATCAGTAGTAAAGCACTCAGTATCACAGTTTTCATGGTGTGTTCTTTTTAAGTGGATGTTGGTTTGCGTGCGGATTGTTGCATAAGTGACGGCATTATTGCTTTAAGAGCAAAAGTCTTGTGATCAATCACGCATTTTTTTGCCCCGCGCGCGCGCGTAGAGTGGGCGGCATCTATGAGAAACGGAGCGAATTATCCATGAGCAATATTTTGATTATCGACGGCGGCAAGACCTTTGCCCATTCCAAAGGCGAGCTGAACCATACCCTGACCGAAGTGGCGGCCAGCCAGCTGCGCGATCTGGGCCATGAGGTTCAGGTGACCGTTGCTGATAGCGACTACAACGTGGCGGACGAAGTGCAGAAATACCTCGACAGCGACGTGGTGATTTATCAGATGCCGGGCTGGTGGATGGGCGAGCCGTGGACGGTGAAAAAGTACATCGATGAGGTGTTTACTCTGGGCCACGGCGCGCTGTACGCCAGCGATGGCCGTTCGCGCAGCGATGCCAGCAAAAAATACGGTTCCGGCGGCCTGATTCAGGGCAAAAAATACATGCTGTCGCTGACCTGGAATGCCCCGCTGGAAGCCTTTACCGATGCCGACCAGTTCTTTGAAGGCGTCGGCGTGGACGGCCTGTACCTGCACTTCCATAAAGCCAATCAGTTCCTCGGTATGGAAAGTCTGCCGACCTTTATCTGTAACGACGTGATTAAACAGCCGGACGTGCCGCGCGATATCGCACGTTATCGGACTCATCTCAGTCAGATCTTTGCTTAACTGTAAGCACACCGGGAAAAAACAGAAGGAAGCGTTATGTTAACTGTGGTTGCAGAAATTTGCGTTAAGCCGGGCCGCCGTCAGCAGGTACTGGAGGCGATTAATAAACTGATCCCTGTGGTGCTGGAAGAAGAGGGTTGCCATCAGTACGATGCGCTGGTCGATCATCAGGCGCAGGTGCCGTGGAAGCAGAACTCGCCAGACTCGATCTTTATGCTTGAGCAGTGGGAATCGCTGCGCCATCTGGAGCAGCATCAGCAGATGCCGCACATGGATGCGCACCGCGCCACCATCAAAGATGACGTGGTGGACGTGAAAATTCTGGTGCTGGAACCGACCGCCTGATTTTTCCGCTGCAGGCATAAAAAAAGCCCCGGTTTTGCGACCGGGGCTTTTGTTTAGCAGCTAATCAATGATCAGTGCTGTTCGTTGTGCAGGTTCTGCACCAGCAGTTCCGCATCACCGTTGCTGTAGACGTTGTACTCGGTGCCGCCGACGGTGACGGTACCGGTCGCCTGCTGCCAGGAGCTGGCATCTTCACCGGCTGGCAGGATGTCTTCCAGCGTCAGCGCCTCGCCCTGTTTAGCGTTCACTACCAGCTGTGACTTGCCGTTGTCGATAAACAGTGAATCCTGACCCTGCGTCATGATGTCGTTCAGCGACATGCTCATCAGCCCTTCTACATCCGTAGCACCCGCAGCGAAGATCGAGTTGATTTCTGGCGGCGGCGGCGGGGTGACGTCGACGTTGGTCTTAACGGTATGGTCGATGACCAGTTCGTTGCCGGCTGCATCGCGAACCGTGACGTTAAAGGCATAATCGCCTTCTGCCAGTTTGTCTGACTCATAGCGCCACTCGCCGTTTTCTACCACGGTAGAACCGATCAGCTGGGTACGCGCTTCGTCGCCCCAAATCATCACGATAGTACCGTCTTCTGAGCCCTTACCTTTGAAGATCAGGGTGTCATCGTTGGTGTCCGGCCGCACCGGGATTTCAGTGCCGGTTTTATCTGCAAACACGCCTTCAAAGTTAGCACCTGCGCCACCTTCAACCGGCTCAGGAATGGTGGTATCAACCTCGAAGTTAATGGCGGCCTCTTTATCACCTTTCACACCGGATTTGCTCACCGGCTGAACTTCAACTTTGTGGTTACCCTCGCCCAGCGCTGGCAGCTCATAGCTCCACTCGCCGTTTACGACGTCAACCACGATCGGCTCCAGATCGTCGATGTAGATGATGACCTGCGACAGATCCGGTGACGTGCCCTTCAGCGTTGGCTGTTTGTCATCGGTGACCGTGCCATTTTCGATCTCACCCTGGATAGGACCGACGTTATCCTCCAGTATGTACGAACCTTCCATTGAGCCAGGCTTTTTGGTGTCGATGATCAGATCGATAGGATCGGATGGCTGCGATTCGTTGCCGGCCGGATCGGTGATCTCGATGATAACCTGATAGTTACCGTCATCGATTGGGTTCTCAGGTTTCACTTCCCACTTGCCGTCTTCGCCCACGATACCGGTACCAATCACCACCGGATTACCTTTACCGTCATCAATGATGACTTCCACTTTGTCGCCCGGGGTACCACCTTCGCCGCCGAAACCTGGACGGTTGTCATCAATGGGCTTACCTGGTTCAACCGGACCGGTGTTGTCACCTTCGTTATCGACAATCGTTGGTGGTTGCGGCTGATCCGGAGGCGTAATATCGATAATCACGTTGATTGGATCTGAGGTCGGTGACTCTTTGCCGGTGGCCGGATCTTTAGCGATCAGTTCAATATCGTGTGAACCTTCCGCCAGCTCCGGCAATTCAATTTCCCATTTACCATCTTTAACGACAGTTGAAGCCACCGGCTCTTTTTCGCCGTCAACAATCACGTAAATGATGTCGCCGTCGTTGCCTTCACCGCGCAGCACTGGCGTGGTGTCGTTAGTTGAATCGCCTGGCTGCAGCACGCGCTCTTCATCACCGTTGTTGGCGACCATCTCATCCACTACCGGTGCCGGCAGGATATTGCTGTCGATAACCAGTTTGAACGGATCGGTTTTCTCAGAAACGGTGCCGCCTTTGCTGATGGAATCCACAACCAGCGAGTGCTCACCTTCACCCAGCTCAACGTCCAGTTTCCACTCACCGCGATTGTCCGCCTTGGTAGAACCGATCAGTTTGTCGCCGTCCCATACGCGCACAATCACGCCAGCATCTGCTTTACCCGACAGGGTTGGGGTTTTGTCATCGGTGATGTCACCTGACTTCAGCGGTCCGGTAACGCGTCCTTCGTCATCCAACACCTCACTCAGTGATGGCGTGCCAGGCACAGAGGTATCCAGCGTCAGCGCGAAGTTGTCAGAACGCGGGCTCTCGGCGCCGAAGCGGTCAGTGTAGCTGGCGCTAAACACGTGGGTGCCATCGGTGGTCAGTTCCGGCGTGAAGCTCCAGCGGCCATCGGCACCGGCTTTTACGCTGCCAATCACATTGGAGCGAATATCGTAGATTTTTACCAGGCTGTCCGGCTGAGCAACACCGTACAAAGTTGGGGTTTTGTCATTGGTGTAGTTGCCTGGCGTCAGATAGCTATCCGCGCTGCCTTCATTATCGATCACGCGCATAATCTGCGGCGCTTCTGGTGCAGAGGTGTCGATATTGCGGATAAGCTGAGTTGATGGTCCCCAGTTACCCGCACGGTCCAGATAACGAATGCCAGCAACGTGCAAACCCTCTTTCATTTCCGGCGAGTCAAACTGCCATTTGCCGCTGGCATCAGCACGGGTAGTGTAAACTGTATCATCAATAACGATCTGTACTAATGCATTGGGTTCAGCATTATCAGCACTTAACGAGATAATGTTTTTATTGATGGTTTTAATGGCTTTACCCGGAAACGGATCCGCGTCCATAGTGGTTGATTCTGCTGGCGTTACAGATACCGCTTCGTTCACCGCCTGAGTGACCACACCGTCAGCAATCGTCAGGTTGAAAGCATCAGAGATCGGGCTTTCATGACCAACCGTATCCTTCGCCATCACGGTCAGTTGGTGCTCGCCATCTGCCAGCTCCGGCGTGATGCTCCATGCGCCCATTTTGTCTGCTACCACTGAACCGATCTCTTTACCGTTATCGTACAGGGTAACAATGGTGCCAGGCTCTGCCACACCAGACAGCGCCGGCGTTTTATCGCTGGTGGCGTCACCCGGCGTCAGGTAGTGGTCTTCCGCCGCAGCGTCATCAATCACGCGCCAGATTTCCGGTTTTGCCGGAGGCGTCGTATCCATATCAAGAATGAAGATACGCGGTGGGCTCGGGTTAGTCGCTTTATCAATCGATACCAGCTGAATGACATGGGTGCCGTCTAACCAGCTGGTTTTTGGATCGAATGACCATTTGCCGTCCTCGCTGATATCAACCATGTGCACTTTACCATCGACTGTGATCTCCAGCTTGCCGCCGTTGGCACCTGCTACGCTCTTATCAATCCATTTATAAAACTGGTCTTTGGTCGAGATAACGGTCGCGTTATCTGCTGCTGTAATATTAGCCATGATGTGTATTCCTTTTACGTTAAATAATGTTTCGGGATTTCCAGCCGAGTACAGGTTTAATTTCGCTTTTTATGCCTGCAGACAATACGAGAAACGTCTTAATCGATTAAGTTATATAAACCTCTAATAACTTTATCGAGGCACAGTGCCTCACACCTCATCAATATGAGATGTGAGAATGCGCTGCTAAAATAATTAAATCAGATCACTTATTTTCTACACTGATAATAACCCGGCGCTCGCTGGCATAGCATGCTTTCTGCGCCTGCAGGCTGCCTGAACAGTTAGTATCAACCTGAGACTCACCCATGCTCTGCGCGGTGATATTGGTCGCATTCATTCCCTGAGCAATCAGCAGTGCTTTCACCGCCTCAGCGCGACGCTGGCCCAGCGCCATATTGCTGCTGTCGCTGCCAATCGGATCGGTAAAGCCGGTGACGATGATGTGGCGTTGAGCAGCATTTTCCTTTTTCAGCATGCTGGCAAAACTGCTGAGTGCTTCGCGCCCCTGTGCGGAGATGTCGTTGCTGTTGGCGCTGCCGAAACGGAACAGCAGGTCAGATGAAAACGCATAGTTATCATAAGCTTCAGTCGTTCCTTCCTGACAGCGCTGCACCGACGATGCGCGCGACAGCAGATGAGCCTGACGTTTGGTGCTCAGTAATTCCTGCTGTGCCTGCTGCTGGCTGACCACCAGTGGACGACCGCTGTCATCGAGGTTAGCGCGAATGTAGTAGGTTTTACCGGCAGCCAGTTTATCACTCCACGATTGCGCGCGTTTACCCTGATAATCTGGCGCATCGTTGACATAACTGCCCAGCGAATGCGTTCCCGGCGCAACACAAAACACCGTATAGCCACCGGCCAGTAACGACGTCTGAAATTCACCGTCGACATAAATATTCGCCGGTTTTTCCCCGGTTAATGAAGCCGGACGATAATAAACCACCCGCGCCTGCTCTGCCGATACCGGCGATAAACTACGCCATGCGGCACCAAATGAATTTTGCGCCTGGGTTGAAAAAGTCGTGAATACTGGCGCACACACCAGTGAAGCTAAAAGTAATTTTTTTGCAATTTTCATTTAAGTTTCACAGGTGCAATAAATTGCACCTGTATGCTCCAGATAAATTAGAATTGTTCGATTTCGTTTTGTAAGAACAGCGCATCTGATTGGGAATTATTTTCAGCTATCACACCACTCTGGCTTTCCTGATTATTCCAGTCATTAAACGCATCGTTATTAAGCTGCAGTAATTCCGCATTAATCGGCTGCGGCTGATCGTCGGCCTCATTGAACAGTTCATGATTGTCCAGCGAAAGCAGAGCGGAAATATCAAGACCGGCCAGCTCAAGCGCATTAATCTCCGGCGGCGGCGGTGGAATGGTGTCGACTTCCACTTCATAAATGTCCGTTTTGCCGGTCACTTCGCCATCGCTGGAGAACACGCCGCGCAGCTGATAAACATCGTCCGCCAGATCCGGCGTCGTCAGCTCCCATTTGCCGTCAGCCCCAATCGTGGTAGTGAAGCTGTAGCTGTTCTCAAGACCGACAATGTAGATGGTTACCAGCTCGCCCGGCACGCCTTTACCGGCGACAATGATGCTCGGATCGTTCATCGCGCCGCCGTTTTCGATTGGCGTACGCACGCCGGCGTCGTTGTTGTCTTTAAAGATATGCTCAATCATGCCAGAAACCGGAACGTCCGGATCGGGCAGGCCGTCGACAGGATCAGGATCGCCCGGCACTTGCGTGTCGCCTTCAAACCCAATCGTGACCTTTTCAGAGGCCGGCGATTCGTTACCGGCCGGATCGCGCACCACGATTTCCAGCTCGTGCTCGCCCGGTTTCAGATTGTTTTCTGGCGTGAAGGTCCACTTGCCGTCTTCTACAATCACCGAACCAATGGGCTTGCCGTTGTCGATAATCACCACGATATCGCCATCTTCACCGGTGCCTTCCAGCGTCGGACGCAGATCTTTTGTGGTGGAACCGTCTTCCAGCGGATTACCTTCGCTATCTTTGATCACGCCAATGCCCGGATTTTCCGGCGCCACGGTGTCCACATCAACGATGAACGGATCGGATGGCAGAGATTTGTTACCCACCTGATCGACCACCACGATGCTCAGCTCGTGTCGCCCATCCTGCAGCGCCGGAGCCGTAAAGGTCCAGTTGCCTTCGGCGTCCACCTTTGCGGTGCCCAGCTTCACGCCGTCGTTCCAGATTTCTACCGTCGAGCCCGCTTCAGCTTTACCGGTCAGCGTTGGCGTATTGTCTTTCGTCACGCCGCCTTTTTCGATCAGCACCGGCGGATCCTGCATATCGTCCATCACGCTGCCGATGGTGCCTTTGGCTGGCGCCGTCAAATCGATGATGAATTCCCACGGATCGCTCTCTTCACCCACCACGCCTTCGGCGTTACGCTCGGCGGTAACGATGCTGTGATTGCCAGCCGCCAGCGGTTTTTCCGGCGTAAAGGTCCAGTTACCCTCGTCATCCACCAGCACTTCACCCAGCAGCGTCTCACCATCCCATATTTCAATGGTATTGCCCGGCGTACCGGTGCCGTTGAAGGTGGGCATGGTGTCGTCGGTACGGCCGCCATTTGCTACCGAACCGGTTACGTCGCCGATATCATCAATCACATCGCTGATGGTGGGCTTGCTGATATCGCCGCCGCCGCTGCCACCGCCGCCTTCACCTTTGCCGCTGTGGCTGCCGTCGTTATTGTCGTAGTGGTGTTTCGCCGCGACATAGCCGAGGCCTGCCGCTGCCGCGATAGCCGCCAGGCCACCCAGTGCAATCAGCGCCGGCGACCATTCAAAGCCGCTGGCCAGCGCGTAACCGGAATTATCATCAACGCTGCCTTCACCCAGCGCCAGCGCGGTGGTTTCGCCGTCGGCCAGCGCGGCCGCTTCGTGGTCGGCATTGCCGTCCGTCGCGACGTAAGCGTGCATTTCGCCGTCTTCCGCTTTACCCACTAAGGTGCCGGATTTAGCGAAGAAATCTTCGATAATCAGATCCGGCTTGCTGGCGTCTGAGCCTTCCAGCATCACCAGCAGGTTTTTCCCTGCGCGTTTAACGGTGATGTTTTCAGGCGCGGTGCCGTCCTGGTTCTGCGTCAGCAGATATTTTCCGTTGGTAATTGCCTGAATCTTCACTGCTTTGCCGTCTTTACCGGCGCGCAGCACTTCCGCTTTGGTTATGGTTTTCTTATCGATAACCGCCACACTTACGGGTGAAACGTTCATGATTCTTCCTTCCGTCGATTAATTTTGACTGCGCGTTTGCAGGCAAGCGCCGCAATCTCCCTGGCTCTGCCCACGGGTGGGCTCAAAGTTGCGACATAATCCGGAAAGAGATAAATCCGAGACATAAGAAATGTCCCGTTAGGAAAAAATTCTTAAATGGGCGACCGAAAGATAGCTAAATCATTAACCGATTGAATTAAAGCGTTTTTATCGATGAGGGCAGAACATAACAGGAAAGGTTATTCAAACAGAACAGGACTATAACAGATGATTTTCCTGAATTTTTTCCCGTAAAAAATCCAGAAAACAGGTGATGCGGGAACTGAGCGACTGGTTGCGATAGTACACCGCGTGAATCGGCAGGCGCAGTTCGCGCGTGTCATTTTCCAGCACCTGCACCAGCCGGCCGCTGGCGCGATCCTCGCGGCTGACAAAATCCGATAGCCGCACAATGCCCTGGCCGGCCAGCGCCAGCTGGCGCAGGGTTTCGCCGCTCGACGCGCACAGCGTGGGTTTGATGCGCAAAAACTCGCCTTCACGCTGCCATACCGGCCAGACATTGTGCGCGTCCAGCTGGCTGAATCCCAGCAGCTGGTGCGTCAGCAGATCTTCCACGCTCTGTGGCGCGCCGGCTTTTTCCAGATAGGCCGGACTGGCCAGCAGGCGAATCGCGCTGCTGCCCAGCACGCGGGCGCGCAGCGTGGAGTCGCGCAGTTCACCAATGCGAATAGCGATATCGGTTTGCTGCTCAAGCAGGTCGATGACAATGTCATCGGTGTTCAGCTCCAGCTGAATTTGCGGATAGCGCGCGCAGAATTCGGCAACCAGCGGCACGATAACATGCAGGGTAAACGGCGTATTGGCGTTGACGCGCAGCCGTCCGGAAGGAATGTCGCGCCGCTGCGCGATATGCTCTTCGGCCTGCTCCACCGACGCGAGGATTTGCCGCGCGTGATCGAGAAAAATCAGCCCCTCTTCGGTCAGCGCCAGGCGACGCGTGGTGCGGTGCAGCAGTGTGGTTTGCAGTTTGCTTTCGAGGCGGCTCAGCGCCCGGCTGATGCCGGAGCTGGTTTGATCCAGCTGTTCCGCTGCGGCGGTAATCGAACCGGTGTCCACCACCGCGACCCAGGCGCGTAACTCTTCCAGTGTGATTTTCACTCTTCCTACCTCAGCGCATTGCTACTTCGAGACCGGTCTTAGCCTCGTTCTCACGGCTGCTGAGGTAGATTGCTCCACGTTCAGCAGCGGCAGGATACCACAATGCAGCAAAACGCAGGGATTATCGCTGGCCCGGGGCAGCGGGCGGCCTGGTTGTGCCGCGCACAGCGCGGTTTTATTAACGGGCATGCGGCGATGGGACAGTTCGGGACGGGCAGCAATGGCACGCGTTGCCGGCATAAAAAAGGGACGCCGCAGCGTCCCGTTTGCATCACACTTCGAGGTCGGCGAGGTCGCCTTTTTCCTGCAGCCAGTTGCGGCGGTCTTCCGAGCGTTTCTTCGCCAGCAGCATGTCCATCATCCGTAACGTCTGCTCGACGTCTTCTTCGTCGACCGTCAGTTGCACCAGACGACGGGTGTTGGGATCGAGCGTGGTTTCGCGCAGCTGCAGCGGGTTCATCTCACCCAGACCTTTAAAGCGCTGCACGTTCGGCTTGCCTTTTTTCCGCTTCAGCTGCTCCAGCACGCCCTCTTTTTCGTCTTCATCGAGCGCGTAATACACCTCTTTACCGAGGTCGATGCGGTAAAGCGGCGGCATCGCCACATAGACGTGGCCCTGCTGCACCAGCGAGCGGAAGTGCCTCACAAACAGCGCGCACAGCAGCGTGGCAATGTGCAGGCCGTCGGAGTCCGCATCGGCGAGGATACAGATTTTACCGTAGCGCAGCTGGCTGAGATCTTCACTGTCCGGATCGATACCGATCGCCACCGAAATATCATGCACTTCCTGCGACGCCAGCACTTCGTCCGACGACACTTCCCAGGTGTTAAGGATCTTGCCTTTCAGCGGCATGATCGCCTGATATTCGCGGTCGCGCGCCTGCTTGGCGGAGCCGCCCGCAGAATCCCCTTCCACCAGGAACAGCTCGGTTTTATTCAGATCCTGCGCGGTACAATCGGCCAGCTTGCCCGGCAGCGCCGGTCCGCTGGTCAGCTTTTTACGCACCACCTTTTTCGCCGCGCGCATACGACGCTGTGCGCTGGAGATCGCCAGCTCGGCCAGCATTTCGGCGGCCTGCACGTTCTGGTTGAGCCACAGGCTGAAGGCATCTTTCACTACCGCCGAGACAAACGCCGCGCACTGGCGTGAGGAGAGACGCTCTTTGGTCTGTCCGGCAAACTGCGGATCCTGCATTTTGACCGACAGCACATAGGCGCAGCGATCCCAGATATCCTCCGCCGACAGCTTCACGCCGCGCGGCAGAATATTGCGGTATTCACAGAATTCGCGCATCGCGTCGAGCAAGCCCTGACGCAGGCCGTTAACGTGCGTTCCGCCCTGCATGGTCGGGATCAGGTTGACGTAGCTTTCGGTCAGCAGCTCGCCGCCCTCCGGCAGCCACAGCAGCGCCCAGTCGACTGCCTCCACATCGCCGGCAAAGCTGCCAACAAACGGTTTTTCCGGCAGCGTTGGCAGGCCATTCACCGCTTCGCTCAGGTAATCCGTCAGGCCATCCTGATACAGCCAGGTTTGCTCGGTATCGTTCACCTTGTCTTTAAAGACAATTTCGACACCCGGGCACAGCACCGCTTTGGCTTTCAGCAGATGCTTGAGGCGGGAGACCGAGAAGCGCGGGCTGTCGAAGAAGCTTTCGTCTGGCCAGAAGTGAACGCTGGTGCCGGTGTTACGTTTGCCTACCGTACCAATCACCGCCAGATCCTGCACTTTATCGCCGTTTTCGAAGGCGATCTGGTAAATCTCACCGTTGCGGCGCACCGTGACTTCCACACGCTTCGACAGGGCGTTGACCACCGAAATCCCCACGCCGTGCAGGCCGCCGGAGAACTGGTAGTTTTTGTTGGAGAATTTACCGCCGGCGTGCAGGCGACAGAGAATCAGTTCGACCGCTGGCACGCCCTCTTCCGGGTGGATATCGACGGGCATACCACGGCCATCATCGATCACTTCCAGCGACTGATCGGCGTGCAGGATGACTTCCACGCGTTTGGCGTGACCAGCCAGCGCCTCATCGACGCTGTTATCGATCACTTCCTGGCCCAGATGGTTAGGGCGTGTGGTATCGGTGTACATGCCCGGACGGCGACGTACCGGTTCGAGGCCGGTTAAAACCTCAATGGCGTCAGCATTATAGCTAGATTGGCTCATCGTAACAGTCTGATTAGCAATAGGAAAATGGGCCCATCCCGCAGCATCAGGGAGTATTCAGTCCCAGAAAATCAATCATCTGCGCAAAATGGCGTTCGAATCCGATATAGGCATGATTGCCGCCCTCTTCTACCGTCTGACGGCACGCGCTGTAGTAATCCAGCGCCTGGCGATAGTCGAGCACTTCATCGCCGGTTTGTTGCAGCAGCCAGAGTAGATCGGGCGCTTCCAGAGGGTCAATCTGCATCACTTTCAGATCGTAAATGTGGCGAGACTCTAACACATATTGCTGGCCGGTGTAGGGATTCCGGTTTTCACCCAGATAATCCACCAGCAGTTCAAACGGCCGCACCGCCGGATTCACCACCACCGCCGGCAGCATGAAACACTGCGACAGCCAGGTGGCAAAATAGCCACCGAGCGATGACCCCACCAGCCCGAGCGGTTCCCCGGCATACTGCATCACTAACTCTTCCAGCAGCGCAGCAGCCTCAGCGGGAAAAGTCGGCAGCTGCGGCACCAGCACCTCAATGTGCGGATGCTGCGCCTGACACCACTGCTGTAACTGCGTCGCTTTAGCCGACTGCGGTGAGCTGTTGAATCCGTGCAGATAAATCAGCGCCGCCATGGTTTAGTAGCCCTCTGAATCCAGATCCGGACGGAACAGATCGCTCTGCAGACGATTCACTTCGGTGTGCAGCGTGCCATCCGCCTGCAGCGTCAGCCAGCGCCAGCCGGGTGCCACGGTATCAATGGTGAAGTTGGTGCAGTGCGGTTTGAACTGGACGCAGGTCGAAGGCGACGCCAGTACGCGGCGGCCGTGCCAGTCGAGATCCAGCTCCTGATGAATGTGGCCGCACACCAGGTGGCGCGCCAGCGGGAAGTTTTGCAGCACTGCATCCAGCTGATGCGGATTGCGCAGGCTGTGCTGGTCAAGCCAGGTACAGCCAGAGGCCAGCGGATGATGGTGCAGCAGCACCAGCGTGTAGCGATCGGGGAACTGACGCAGCGTGCGGTCCAGCCACTCCAGCTGATAGTCGCTCAGCATGCCGTGCGGCACGCCAAAAACCTGGCTGTCCAGCAGCACCAGTTGCCAGTGCTCGCCGAGCAGCACATGCTTGTCCGCGGCGATGCCGGCCTGCGCCAGCGTATCCACCATCGCTGGCTGAAAATCGTGATTGCCCGGCAGCCAGACGCACGGCTTCGGCAGACGCGCAATGCCCGCAACAAAATGCTGATAAGCTTCGACGGTGTGATCCTGGGCGAGATCGCCAGTGGCGATAATCAGATCGTAATCGCGCTGTTGAGCCGCGATGGCGTCCAGCACCGCATCAAAACTCGACCAGGTATTCACTCCAAGCAGCGATTGATGTTTTCCCGCGAAAAGATGGGTATCCGTAATTTGTAAAATCCTGATATCGGACCCATTTGCCGCAGGAAGAGTTAGCAGGCTATCCAAAGCGTTTCCTTTCTCTCCACGCTATCGTTGCGTTATATACCCGTGCGGATTCAGGGTATCGCTATCAGCACACCGGCACGGCCATCGCGCCGTGCGCCAGGCAGTACCGCAACCAGTCGGCAAGGAACTGGTTAATCTGATGTTTTTCATCGCGCTGATGCAATTTTTTATTAGGATAATCATAGCGCGCTTTGAAGCGATAGATCTGCTGAGTGGAACACACTTCAGCCACCATCGCATCATGGTAGAGCCGCACCGACATGGACGGCAGGCTCCAGTAGCTCACTGCGGGTGCCACCTGGCGGATCTCCACCAGCGTGGTGTAGCGCGTCGACTCTTCAATAGTCAGCTGATAACTGGCGCCGTTCACCTGATACATCACCGACGCACCTGCCTCGTCACTGCGCGGCAGCAGGCGGCGCAGCTGAGCGAAATTGGTTTCGCACAGACGCATCATTTCGGGGAAATCAGGGGTATAGCGCTGTTTCATGTTGGCTTCCACTCTTCTCTTAGTTTCTCATGGTGCAACGCCAGCCATTGCAGAGCGATGACAGATGCCGCGTTATCAATAATCCCCTCTTCCACCCAGCGATAAGCCTGTTCGCGGCTTACCACATGCACAAGAATATCCTCATTCTCTTCCTCCAGCCCGTGATTTCCCTCTGCCTGGCTGGCATCCACTTCGCCCACCAGCACCGACAAACGCTCAGAGGTTCCGCCGGGGCTGGCTAAGTAATTCACTATCGGTTTGACGCGGCCAACCTTGAGGCCAGCCTCTTCGACCGCTTCACGACGCACCACATCTTCCGGCGTTTCGCCCGGTTCAATAATGCCGGCCACCATCTCCAGCAGCCAGGGCGTGGCGCTGGAATCATAGGCCGGGATGCGGATCTGTTCGATCAGCACTACTTCGTCGCGCAGGGGATCATAGGGTAGCAGCACGGCAGCGTGTCCGCGCTCAAAAACTTCGCGCACCACTTCACCGCTCATCTCGCCGTTAAAGCGGCGATGGCGGAAGCGGTAGCTGACGATGGAAAAAAAACCATCGTAGCGAGTATCGCGTGCAATAATTTCTACATCGTTTTTTGTGAAAGTCACAGGGGATTTTTTTTCACCCGCCATCATCTGGTTCCTTATGCAGATTGGGATGGAGCGAAGAAAAGCCAACCCTTGTGCTCCGTCCGAGTGGTTCTTTCTGAATTATTTACGTAAATTAGGGGGAGAAGGCACGTTCAGCCAACTTATCTCTGACGCCGCCTCTGTAGAATCGGCGATTATTTTTTGGCTTACCTGCAGCACACTCTCTGTGCATTTGCTGCAACACAAGGAATGCAAATGAAAAAACTGCTCCCACTTTTTATTGGACTGAGCCTGGGCGGTTTCAGCCTTGCCAGCCAGGCAGAAAACCTGTTGCAGGTCTACCAGCAGGCGCGCCTCAGCAACCCGGATCTGCGTGCTTCAGCCGCCGATCGCGACGCTGCTTTTGAGAAAATTAACGAAGCGCGTAGCCCGTTGCTGCCGCAGCTGGGTCTGGGTGCAGATTATACCTATAACAGCGGCTATCGCGACAACAGCGGTCTCCATTCCAACACGACCAGCGCCTCGCTGCAATTAACGCAGACGATTTTCGACATGTCGAAATGGCGTGCGCTGACGCTGCAGGAAAAAACGGCCGGCATTCAGGACGTTACTTATCAGGTAGCGCAGCAGGATCTGATCCTGAACACCGCAACCGCCTATTTCAACGTGCTGAAGGCCATTGATACGCTTTCTTACACTGAAGCGCAGAAACAGTCGATCTACCGCGAGCTGGATCAGACCACCCAGCGTTTTAACGTCGGTCTGGTGGCCATCACCGATGTGCAGAACGCCCGTGCTCAATACGATAGCGTGCTGGCCAACGAAGTAACCGCGCGTAACGACCTGGATAACGCGGTGGAATCGCTGCGTCAGATCACCGGCATGGATTATCTGTCGCTGGCGTCACTGAATATCGATCGTTTCAAAACGGCGCGTCCGGAAGCGGTATCCAATTTGCTGAAACAGGCTGAGAGCCGTAACCTCAACCTGCTGTCTGCTCGTCTGAGCCAGGATCTGGCGCGTGAGCAGATTCGCTCCGCCGAGTCCGGCCACATGCCGACGCTGGATCTGACCGCCTCTACCGGTCTGTCAAACAGCAAATACGGCGGCAGCCGCGCTAATCAGAGCGCCGGTACCACCGACTCGATCACCGGCTCCAACCAGGTTGGCCTGAGCTTCTCACTGCCTCTGTACAGCGGCGGTTCAGTGACCTCGCAGGTGAAACAGGCGCAGTATAACTTCGTCGCCGCCAGCGAGCAGCTTGAAGGCGCGCACCGTAGCGCGATTCAGACCGTCCGTTCTTCGTTCAACAACGTGAACGCTTCGATCAGCAGCATCGACGCTTACAAACAGTCGGTAATCTCGGCGCAGAGCTCATTAGATGCTTCGGAAGCCGGTTATCAGGTGGGTACGCGTACCATCGTTGATGTGTTAGACGCGACCACCACGCTGTTTAACGCTAAACAGCAGCTGTCGAATGCGCGTTACAGCTACCTGATTAACCAGCTGAACATCAAATATGCGCTGGGCACGCTGAACGAGCAGGATCTGCAGCAGCTGAACAGCACGCTGGGCAAAGAAGTGACGACCTCACCAGAAGTGGTCGCGCCGGAAAACAGCCAGCAGGCCGCGCGCGTGGATAACGGCCCGAAAGCGACCTCCGCGTCCGCCGCCGCTCAGGCCCGTCCGGCCGCGGCACGTAACAGCGCCAATCCTTTCGCTAATTAAGCCTTCAAGGGGCCGCTTGCGGCCCTTTCGCATTCAAACGTATAACAACGTAAAGATCCCCTTGCCACCCGGCTTCCCGCTTCATTTTCCACCACTCATCACCTATCCTAAGCCCCACCTTTGGGCACAGGATGAAGATAATGAAACGGACAAAAAATATTCGTCATGCCGCTTTCCGTAAAAGCTGGCAGGCACGCCATTTAACGCCGGTCGCACTGGCGGTCACCGCCGTGTTTATGCTGGCAGGCTGCGAACAGAGCGATGAAACGGTTTCGATGTACCAGAACGCCGATGATTGTGCGAAAGCCAATCCGGGCCAGAGCGCTCAGTGCACCACCGCTTACAACAACGCGCTGAAAGAGGCTGAGCGCACCGCGCCAAAATACGCCACGCGTGAAGATTGCGTCGCGGAATTCGGCGAAAATCAGTGTCAGCAAACCCCGGCACAGGCGGGCGTCGGTACCACGGCGAACAACGCTGAAGCGCAGCAGAGCGGCAGCTTCTGGATGCCATTGATGGCCGGCTACATGATGGGTCGTCTGATGGGCGGCGGCGCCGGTTTTGCACAGCAACCGCTGTTCTCGCCAAAAACCCCGAACAGCCCGGCTAACGGCCAGTTTGTTGATGCTTCCGGTAAAAACTACGGTGCTGCCACCTCCGGCCGCACGATGAACGTACCGAAAACCGCGCTGGCGCCAAAACCGGCCACTACGTCCACCATCACCCGTGGCGGCTTTGGTGAGACGGTAGCCAAACAGAACACCATGCAGCGCAGCAGTGCCACCAGCACCGGCAGCCGCTCGCTGGGAGGCTAAGCGCGCGCATGCAACGTATTGCTATCAGCGAACGCCCGAACTGGCGCGAAAAAGCGACCGAGTACGGTTTTCAGTTTCACACCATGTATGACGAACCCTACTGGTGCGAAGACGCTTATTACCAGTTCACGCTGGCGCAAATTGAACAGCTGGAAGCCGCCACCGCTGAACTGCACCAGATGTGCCTGCAGGCGGTAGAAAAAGTGGTGAACAGCGAAGCGCTGCTCACCCGTTTCTGCATTCCGAAACACACCTGGGATTTTGTGCGCGAATCCTGGCAGCAGCGTCAGCCGTCGCTCTATTCACGCCTCGATCTGGCGTGGGATGGCACAGGCGAGATCAAGCTGCTGGAGAACAACGCCGATACGCCAACCTCGCTGTACGAAGCGGCGTTTTTCCAGTGGATCTGGCTGGAGGATCAGCTCAACGCCGGCAACCTGCCGCAGGGCAGCGATCAATTCAACAGCCTGCAGGAGCAGTTGATTGAGCGCTTCGCCACGCTGCACCAGCAGCACGGTTTTAACTGGCTGCACTTTGCCTGCTGTCGCGATACGGAAGAGGATCGCGCCACGGTACAGTATCTGCAGGATTGCGCCACTGAAGCCGGTCTGCCAAGTGAATTTCTCTACATTGATGAGATCGGGCTGGGCGAAAAAGGTCAGTTTACCGATCAGCACGATCAGGTGATCAGCAACCTGTTCAAGCTCTATCCGTGGGAATTCATGCTGCGCGAGATGTTTTCGACCAAGCTGGCCGATGCCGGCGTGCGCTGGCTGGAGCCGGCGTGGAAAAGCATTCTCTCCAACAAAGCGCTGTTACCGCTGCTGTGGGAGATGTTCCCCAACCATCCTAACCTGCTGCCCGCCTGGTTTGCCGATGATGCCAGCGCGCCGCAGATGGAAAAATATGTGGTGAAACCGCTGTTTTCCCGCGAAGGTGCCAATATCACCATCGTGGAAAACGGTCAGGAAATCGCGCGCGCCGACGGCCCCTATGGCGAAGAGGGCATGATCGTCCAGCAGTTCTGGCCGCTGCCGAAATTTGGCGACAGCTACACGCTGATTGGCAGCTGGCTGATTGACGATCAGCCTGCCGGTATCGGTCTGCGCGAAGATCGTGCGCTGATCACCCAGGATCTGTCGCGTTTCTATCCGCACACATTTATTGAGTAATGCACGTGCCGCCCGGTCTGCGGGCGGCACAGGTGTCAGCCAACCTGCACTGACAGCATACTGATCGAACCCATCTCCATGCCTTCCACCGGGATGCTCACCGCCTCACCTTCAGCACGCGCGCCGAGAATATACAGCAGCGGCAGATAGTGCTCCGGCGTCGGGTTAGCCAGCTGCGCGCCTTCATGCTGCTGATAATTCACCAGCGGATGCTGCACCGCCTCGCCTTCGTAGTCCAGATTATCGCGCACAAACTGGTTGAAGCTCTCCGCCCACGGATAAGCGCTTTCCGCGCCCTGCCAGCGAATCATGCGCAGGTTATGCACCACGTTGCCACTGGCCACCAGCATCACGCCTTCGTCACGCAGCGCCGCCAGTTTACGTCCCAGCGCAAAATGCCACGCCGCCGGCTGGGTGCCATCAATACTGAGCTGAATCAGCGGAATGTCCGCCTGTGGATACATCTTCGCCAGCACGCCCCACGAGCCGTGATCAAAGCCCCACTGCTGATCGGCCTGCACCGCCACCGGCGCCAGCAGATCGATAACGCGCTGTGCCAGCGCTGGCGAACCTTGCGCCGGATAGCGCACGTCGAACAGCGCCTGCGGGAAGCCACCAAAATCATGGATGGTGCGCGGATTGCTCATCGCCGTCACCGCCGTACCGCGCGTGTACCAGTGCGCCGAGATGGCGAGAATAGCGCGCGGACGCGGCAGGGTTTCGCCCAGCTGCTGCCATACGCGGGTATAGCGGTTGTCTTCTAATACGTTCATCGGGCTGCCGTGGCCGAGAAACAGAGCGGGCATGCGGGTCATTATTCATCCTCTGGCGTCGGGATCGCGTTAATGACTGTCACGATACGCGCTTTCGCCAGGGGAAAAACGCTGATAAGCGTGATGATGTTTATCAGCAAATTTGAACAAGATTTTGCCGACATAACTTTACGCTAAATAACTCGATATTTTATGGGGTTAACTATATTGTAACTGGTAATCATTATCATTAAGGAGCCCATCATGTCAGTACCTTTGCTGCTAACCATCCTGGCTGGCGGTGCCACTTTCGTCGGCGCGATTTTTGGCGTGCTCGGTCAAAAGCCGTCGAACCGCGTACTGGCCTTTGCGCTCGGCTTTGCCGCTGGCATCATGCTGCTGATTTCCCTGATGGAAATGCTGCCCGCCGCGCTGCATGCGGAAGGCATGTCGCCGGTGCTTGGCTACGGCATGTTCATGCTCGGCTTACTGGGTTATTTCGCCATGGATCGCCTGCTACCGCACCAGCATCCGCAGGATCTGATGGCGGTCAATCGCCGCCCCACCAACCTGAAACGTACCGCGATCCTGCTGACGCTCGGTATCAGCCTGCATAACTTTCCCGAAGGCATTGCCACCTTTGTCACCGCCAGCAGCGATATGGAACTGGGGCTGGGCATCGCGCTGGCCGTCGCGATCCACAATATTCCGGAAGGGCTGGCGGTGGCCGGACCGATGTACGCCGCCACCGGCTCGAAAGCCAAAGCGCTGTTCTGGGCCTGCCTGTCCGGCATGGCGGAGATTCTTGGTGGCATCATCGCCTTTCTGCTGCTGGGGCCGGCGGTCTCACCGGTGATGATTGCGGCCATCATGGCGGCGGTGGCGGGCATTATGGTGGCGCTGTCCGTGGATGAACTGATGCCGCTGGCGCGCGAAATCGATCCGCATAACAATCCCAGCTACGGCGTGCTGTGCGGCATGACGGTGATGGGCCTGAGCCTGACGTTGCTGCAAACCAGCGGGGTAGGCTGACGCGAGATTCGTCTCATTTATCACCACTTAGACCTTAACTATCAACGAGTTAGTCTTGTTAAGGCGTAGTCGAGACGGGTCTTGTTAACACCCGACGGCGGGCTCATTACACTCCACGCGACTCTTAGAAAGCAGTGGAGTGTTATGTTAATTCAGGGAGCCATTTTATGCCTGGCGATGAATATCTATCATGAAGCGCGCGGCGAACCGGTAAAGGGGCAGATTGCCGTCGGCACTGTCACCATGAACCGGGCTAACTGGGACGTCAAAGAGATCTGTCCGGTGGTGTACGCACCCAAACAGTTCTCCTGGACGTCTCTGCACAAACATCCCCATCGCCATCCGCCGCAGCATGACAAAAGCTGGCAGCGCGCGCAGCGCCTGGCCCAGCGGATTGTCGAGGGTAAGCTGGCGGATGTGACAAAGGGCGCGACCTTCTTTCATGCGCACAGCGCCAGACCGGCGTGGCGCCACGCCTTCCAGCGTACCGTGGTGATAGGTAATCACGTTTTTTACGCCAGCCGTTAATCATAAAAAAGGCCGGATGCATCACATCCGGCCTTATTTATTTCACGTCGGCTTAGCTGGCCTGACGGGTTTCATGCTGGCGGCGCCAGGCCACCAGGTCTTCAATGGTCACCACCGGCATGGCGTGCTGCTTCGCAAACGCAATCACTTCCGGCGCGTGCGCCATGCTGCCGTCATCATTGGTCAGTTCGCACAGCACACCCGCAGGTTTGAAGCCCGCCAGCGTCACCAGATCGAGCGTCGCTTCGGTGTGGCCGCCGCGCGCCAGCACGCCGCCGTCGCGCGCGCGCAGCGGGAATACGTGGCCGGGACGATTCAGATCGGACGGTTTAGCGTCATCGGCAATCGCCGCGCGGATGGTGGTAATACGGTCGGAGGCCGATACGCCGGTCGTCACGCCGCTGGCCGCTTCAATAGTCACGGTGAAACCGGTGCCGTAAGAGCTGGTGTTGTTCTCTACCATCATCGGCAGATCCAGCTGCTGGCGGCGCGCTTCGTTAATGCACAGGCAGACAATGCCGCTGCCATGACGAATGCTCAGCGCCATCTGTTCAACGGTCATGGTTTCGGCGGCGAAGATCATATCGCCTTCGTTTTCGCGATTTTCATCGTCCAGCACCATCACGCCGCGCCCGTTGCGCAGCGCATCAATGGCGCGTTCTACACGCTGTTCCGGCGTGCCAAATTCAGAAAGAAGCGTCTGATTCATGGTAAAAAAACCTTATTAATAAAATATGAGTTACCAGAACCAGGGCGAGCTTAGGAGTGCGTAGAAAACACATGGCAATAACGTGACGCGGGCGCAGCCCGGCTGATGTCGTTACCCTCTCCCATCCGGACTTTAACCGTCGGCCCCGGAATTACACCGGATCTGCTGACCTTTCACTTTACAGCGAAAGCGCTCGCGGGCTTTCAGCCGAAGCTGATTTACCGCCGGTGGGGAATTTCGCCCCGCCCTGAGAATAAGCGAAATTACTATAGCGCCAATCACCTGGTCGGGCAATCAACAAAAGTGCAAATGCTTTTGCACTTCATGCGTTGCGGATTTCGGGTTTAACCTTTTCGTTTCTGGCATTACACTTAATGCTTGATGAGTCGGAACACGCGCTGTTATCAGCCACCGTAACCAGGAAACAACCATGATCGACACGAAAAAAATTGAACAACTGGCGCGCCAGGTGCACGAAGCGATGCCAAAAGGTATTCGCGACTTTGGCGACGATGTGGAAAAGAAAATTCGTCAGGTATTGCAGGCGCAGTTAACCCGCATGGATCTGGTTAATCGTGAAGAGTTTGACGTGCAGACCCAGGTGCTGCTGCGCACGCGTGAAAAACTGGCAGCGCTGGAGCAACGTCTGGCGAAGCTGGAGAGCGAAAGTCCGGCGGCCCCGGCTCCGGCAGTGATCACGCCAGATCCGGCAGGAAAAATCGATACGCCTCAGTAAGGTTTACGCGGCGGGAGTTCGCTCCCGCCGGCTACGTGTTTACTGATTGCGAATGGTTTTGATGATGTTGGTGGTGGAGATGCCGTCTTCAAAGTTGAGCACGCGCACGTCACCGCCGTTGGCCCACACCTCTTTACTGCCCGCGATATCTTCCGGCTTATAATCACCGCCTTTCACCAGCAGATCCGGCAGCACTTCGGCAATCAGCCGCTGTGGCGTATCCTCTTCAAACAGTACCACCCAGTCTACGGCCTCCAGCGCACCCAGCACGATCATGCGGTTTTCCTGCGGGTTCACCGGGCGGGTTTCGCCCTTAAGACGTTTGGTGG
The DNA here is from genome assembly GCF_043544755.1 of Pantoea sp. SGAir0184. Taxonomy (NCBI): domain Bacteria; kingdom Pseudomonadati; phylum Pseudomonadota; class Gammaproteobacteria; order Enterobacterales; family Erwiniaceae; genus Pantoea; species Pantoea sp. SGAir0184. Next base: position 580,580 of record NZ_CP028050.1, on the reverse strand, counting down.
AAGCATCGCTGTTGACCGCCACGATCAGACGATCGCCCAGTTTGCGCGCGTTGGCCAGATAAGAGACATGGCCGGCGTGCAGAATGTCGAACACGCCGTTGGTCATCACCACTTTCTCACCGCGCTGGCGCGCCTGCGCCACCGCCACTTTTAGCTCGGCTTCGGTCATCACGCCAAAACCGCTGTCCGGCCGCGCGTGGATCGCATTCTCCAGCTCCACGGTACTGACGGTTGAAGTCCCGAGCTTGCCGACCACCACGCCAGCCGCAGCATTGGCGAGGAAGCAGGCATCCTCCAGACTTTCACCGGCAGCCAGCACTGCGGCCAGCACGCCGATCACCGTATCGCCGGCACCGGTCACGTCATACACTTCCTGCGCCTGAGTGGGCAGATGCAGCGGCGCTTTGCCCGGCTGCAGCAGCGTCATTCCGTTTTCCGAACGCGTCACCAGCAGCGCGGAGAGATCGTAATCGGCAATCAACTGCATACCGCGGCTGACAATCTCCTCTTCGCTTTTGCACTTGCCCACCACCGCTTCGAACTCGGACAGATTGGGCGTCAGCAGCGTCGCGCCGCGATAGCGTTCAAAATCGGTGCCTTTCGGGTCGATCAGTACCGGCACCTGCGCCGCACGCGCCAGCTGAATCATGGTCTGCACGCTGCTCAGCGCGCCTTTAGCATAATCAGACAGCACCAGCGCGCCCGCCTGTGCCAGCGACTGACGCAGTCGATCGTGAATCGGCTGCGGATCGACCTGCTCAAAGCCCTCTTCAAAGTCGAGGCGAATCAGCTGCTGGTTACGCGACAGCACGCGCAGTTTGGTGATGGTCGGATGGCTATCGAGGGCGACGAAATCGCACTCAACCTTCACCTGCGCCAGCGTTTCGCGCAGCACGCGCGCAGCGTCATCTGCACCGGTCAGACCGATAAGGCGCGAGTCCGCACCGAGTGCAGCGATATTCATCGCCACGTTGGCCGCGCCGCCCGGACGCTCTTCAATGGTATCCACTTTAACCACCGGCACCGGGGCTTCCGGTGAGATCCGGCTGGTCGGGCCGTACCAGTAGCGGTCTAACATCACATCGCCGACAACCAGCACAGCGGCCTTGCCAAACGCGGGCAGTGTTACTTTCATGCAGAGACTCCAGACTTCAACGTTCAGTCAAAATAATGCGCGGATAATAGCATAGAAGCCGCCAGGCTCACTGCTCCGTGTCATCCGCATCGCTCGCGGCCAGCCAGCGCTGCCAGCTGGCGTGCACCACGGCGCGTTCGTCAGCGAACGATGCCGGATCGACATGACCCGGCAGTTCCTGCAGCGCCAGATAGTGCAGCGCATCGCGCAGCGTGACGTAAGCGTGCGTCAGCGCCTGCGCTTCCTCATCAGCCATGATGCCGTGGCGCGCCATCAGTTCGAAAATGCGCACGTTATCCGACCAGCGCGTCAGCGCCGGCTGGCTGGCGGCGTAACCTAAGACCAGATACTGCGCGATGAATTCAATATCAGTGATACCGCCCTCATCGGTTTTAATCTCCCAGCGACCTTTGTGCTTGTTACTGAGGTGCGCGCGCATTTTCTCACGCATCTCCCGCACTTCAGTTTGCAGCTTCGCGCCTTCACGCGGCAGGCAGAGAATACCGCGCCGGATCGCATCGAAGCGCTCACACAGCGCCGGTTCGCCAAACACGATGCGCGCGCGCACCAGCGCCTGATGTTCCCACGTCCAGGCTTCATGGCGCTGATAGTCGTCAAAGGCGGCAAAGGTGCTGACCAGCATGCCGGCCGCGCCAGAAGGGCGCAGGCGCGCGTCCACCTCATACAAAATGCCGGACGAGGTGCGGGTGCTGAACAGATGCATGACGCGCTGAGCGAGACGCAGGTAAAACTGGCGCCCGTCGATAACGCGTTCACCGTCGGTTTCGGCATCGTCCGGACAGTCATGCAGAAACACCAGATCGAGATCCGAACTGTAACCCAGTTCCCAGCCGCCCAGTTTGCCGTAGCCGACCACGGCAAAGCCGCGCTCGCTGTCGCTGGTGAGGTGCGAAGGGCGGCCATAGCGCTGCACCATCATCTGCCACGCCTGCTGCACCACCGATTCAATGATCGCTTCCGCCAGCCAGGTTAAGTGATCGCTCACTTTCATCACCGGCAGGGTTCCGGCGATGTCGGCGGCGGCGATACGCAGATGCTGTGCCTGCTTGAACTGGCGCAGCGCTTCCAGCTGCTGCTCTTCATCATCGGTGGGAATGCGCAGCAGATACTGGCGCAGTTCGTCACGATAAGCGTCGGTGGCGGTGGGCTGATACAGCGTGGCCGGATCGAGCAGTTCATCCAGCAGCAGCGGATAGCGCGCCAGCTGGCTGGCAATCATCGGCGAAGCGCCACACAGGCGAATCAGGTGGCGCAGCGCGCCGTGATACTCGGTCAGCAACTCGAGATAGGTGCTGCGCGTTAATACGCCAAGCAGCAGCGGCGTCAGGCGTGCCAGCACCACATCGGCGTCGTCACGTGCGCACACTTCGCTTAGCAGGCGCGGCATTAATTGATCGAGCGCCAGCCGGCCGCGCGGACCGATGGTGCGGCGACTGACATCCTGACGGAAATCATTCAGCGCCCGATACAGCGCATGGCGCTGTTCCGCCTGCAGCTGCGGTACCACCGGCAGCAAATCGCTCTCTTCCAGCGCGTCCTGCCACAGGCTGGCGAACTCCGCCAGCTGCGGCTGATCGTCGACATCCGGCGCATCATCGCCTATCAGCTCGTCGAAAATGTGGCGCACGCCGGCCATGTGCTGCTCCAGCTGTGCCAGCAGCGTCGCCCAGTCCGCCATGCCCATCGCCCAGGCCAGGCGCTGGCGGTCGAGGGGATTTTCCGGCAGCGTCTGCGTCTGCTCATCGTTGATGCTCTGCAGCAGATTCTCCAGCCGGCGTAAAAACAGGTAGGCGGCGCGCAGATGATCAACCTGCTCCGGTGTTAACAGCGCCAGCTCACCGATGGCCTGCAGCGTCGGCAGCAGCGAGCGCAGCTGAAGTGAGCGCTCACGTCCACCTCGAATCAGCTGAAACACCTGGACGATGAATTCGGTTTCGCGAATGCCGCCAGCGCCGAGTTTGATGTTGTCCTTCAGGCCGCGCCGCCGTACTTCGCGGGCAATCATGCCTTTCATGTTACGCAGCGACTGGATCACGCTGAAATCGATGTAGCGGCGATAGACGAACGGGCGCAACATCTGCTGCAGCTCCTGGCTCCAGTGGCCGCCATCGTCGCCCATCAGGCGCGCTTTCACCATCGCGTAGCGCTCCCAGTCACGGCCCTGCTCCTGGTAGTAATCTTCCAGCGCGGCAAAGCTCAGCACCAGTGGACCGCTGTCGCCGAACGGGCGCAGGCGCATATCCACGCGATAAACAAAGCCATCGACGGTAGGTTGATCCAGCACCTTGATCAGGCGCTGCCCCATGCGGGTGAAGAACTGGGCGTTGTCGAGCTCGCGCCGGCCGCCGTGGGTGACGCCGTTTTCCGGCCAGGCAAAGATCAGGTCAATATCGGAAGAGAAGTTGAGTTCACCGCCGCCCAGCTTGCCCATACCCAGAATCAGCATCGGCTGCGCTTCACCGGCGGCGTTGCACGGCGTGCCGAAATCGCGGCAGCAATCCTGCCACACCCAGTCGCGCGCGGCGGTAATCAGCACTTCCGCCAGCGTGCTGAGCTGCGTCAGGCTCTGCCCGGTGCTGGCCTGCTCCAGCGCCTGCATCCACGCGATGCGCACCAGCATATGACGGCGGAACAGGCGCAGTTCGCGCATCAGGGAGGCTTCGTTATCCACCGGCTGCAGCGCCGCTGCCAGCCAGGCCGCATAGTGCTGCCACTCTTCGGGCTGCGGCGGTTGCTGCTGCAGCTGTTGCCACCACGCCGGATGCTGCTGCAGGTTGTCTACGATAAAGTCACTAAAGGTCAGTGCGCCAGCCTGCTGCGGCGTGATGGCCGTCAGCGGCAGGCCCAGACGTTCTGCCACGCTGGCGAGCTGCGCCTGCATCAGCGTCGGTAACGGTAACGACATCTTCCCTCCCTGATGATTGATGGTGCCGTAGCCTTAGCGTTTCGCACCGTTATTCAGCCAGAACGGCGGTTGACGGATCGCCAGATTGACCAGCTGAATCAGACCGCGCTCCTGTTTTTCACGAATGGCGTGCTGCAACTCCTGCCAGCCCGCCAGCCACTGGCTGACTTCTTCAGCCGGATACGCCCCCGCCAGCAGATGCACCGCCAGCAACTGGCGGTTCAGGCGCGTAGCTTTGTCCTGAAATTCATTGAACAGCTGCACGTCGACGAAGGTTTCACGCAGATCCGCGCCGATGCGCCCCAGCATGATGTCGCTGAAGCGTTTAAACGAGCCCTGTAGCTTGCTTTTGTTCTTCTCGTCCAGCCACGGCTGCCACTGCGACTCCACCAGCCAGTGAGTAAGTGCTAACTGAGCTTCGACCGAGGTCGGTGAGAAGCAGACGGTTTCTGCGCTGGCCTCGCTGTCCGCCAGCAGCTCTTCCAGCCGGGTCAGCTTCTGACGCAGTTCGCTATTGGCCTTGCGCGGCACCAGCGTGCCAAACAGGGAAAACGCCTGACGCAGCGTTTCCAGCGCTTCAATTACCCGTGCCCGAGCGTCTTCGTTACCGCGCAACCAGACTTCTTCATGGTACTGCCAGTGGCCGAGCGCCGCGCTCATGGCGTGAACCATGCCCTGCTCCACCGTGGCTTTAGGGGCAATTTTCTGCAGCGGCAGCGCGCGCAATGGTCGCGGCGCGTTGCCCTGCGCCAGCTGATAACCGCGTGCCGCTTTGCTCAGGCTGCCGAGGCGCAGGCCGCCCGTGGCGATCAGCGCACTGGCGAAGGTCAGCATATCGCTGCGCGCTCCACGCTTAAGCTCCAGCTCCACTTCATACAGCGGCTCGCTCAGCTCCCCTGCGGCAACGCTGCCGCAATCGAAAGCCACTTCAATTTCGCTGTCGCCAACGCTCACCAGCCAGGTTTCACGCTGGAAATGGGTGCTGAACAGCGGCTGCAAACGCGGCTGCAGCGCGGCGACATCGGTCCCCTGCGGCCAGATCTCTGCCGGCAGGCGGGCAATGTCCAGCTGCGGCTCGCTGAGGTCGACGTTGTATTCCGGACGCTGATGCAGGCCGCCCAGCGTTTTGCCGGCGGTTTTCAGCGTCATTTCATAGCGCTGATCCACGCCGCGAATCCGCAGGCCCATATCCCAGCGGCGCAGCTGGTTGTCATCGGTTTCGTAATAGATGTTGGTCAGCTCACGCGCGGCGTGGTGCTGATGTGGCCAGGCGGCAAGCGTCTGCGCCAGTTTTTCGGCGGCTTGCGGGGTGGCAATGAACTTTAATTCGATTTCGATGGTCATAATTTTTTATTCAATACGCTGCTGGCACTTACGAGTTTAATCTGGCGAAGAGTAATGCACCGCAAGCCTGCTGTCTCTGCTTTCTTGTGCTTTTACGACCCTTTTCGCACCGCATTGAGACCAGGATAGTTCTCATTCAGATTTATGCGAAGCGACTCCAGACTGTGCCGGTAAATTTACGCCCATCATGAAAAAACGATATCGAATGAAAAAAATCACACTTGCCGCTCTCTCTTTGCTGGCTTTCAGCGCCATCGCACCGGCCCACGCGGCCGATGAAAAACGTTACATCTCCGACGAATTATCCACCTGGGTACGCAGCGGCCCTGGCGATCAGTATCGCCTGGTTGGCAAGCTGAATGCCGGGGAAGAAGTCACGCTGCTGCAAACCAATAATGACTCGCAGTACGCGCAAATCCGCGATGCAGAAGGCAAAACTAACTGGATCCCGCTGTCGCAGCTCAGCGCCTCCCCCAGCCTGCGCACCCGCGTGCCGCAGCTGGAGCAGCAGGTCAAAGAGCTGACCGACAAACTGGCGAACATTGATAACAGCTGGAATCAGCGTACGTCAGAGATGCAGAACAAGGTGGCCAACAGCGACGGCACCATCAACGGCCTGAAAGAAGAGAATCAGAAGCTGCGCAACGAGCTGATTGTGGCGCAGAAGAAAGTCAGCGCCGCTAACGTTCAGCTGGATGACAAACAGCGCACCATCATCATGCAGTGGTTTATGTATGGCGGCGGCGTGCTCGGCGTGGGTCTGCTGCTCGGTCTGCTGCTGCCGCACATGGTGCCGCGCCGCAAGAAAAACGATCGCTGGATGAATTAAAGCCGCCACGCCATTTGTGGTTTGCCTGGAGGGGATCGTAAGATGCCCCTTTTGGCATGCCCGCTTTTTCGCCAAAGTATGCAACAATAACGTAACAAGCGTGCGCGGCACGCAAAAGTGGATTGCCTCTGGAGTGGTTGAGTGAAGACGTTTCTGGTCGGTGGCGCAGTGCGTGATGCCTTACTGCGTTTGCCGGTAAAAGATAGAGATTGGGTGGTGGTGGGCGCAACGCCCGACAGCATGCTGGCGCAGGGCTATCAGCAGGTGGGCCGGGATTTTCCGGTTTTTTTACACCCTGAAAGCCGCGAAGAGTATGCGCTGGCGCGCACCGAGCGCAAAAGCGGCAACGGTTATACCGGCTTCGTGACCCAGTTCGCGCCGGACGTGACGCTGGAGCAGGATTTACAGCGTCGGGATCTGACCATCAATGCCATCGCGCAGGCCGCTGACGGCACGCTGATCGACCCTTATCACGGCCAGCAGGATTTGCAGCAGCGCACCCTGCGTCACGTGTCGGCAGCTTTTAATGAAGATCCGCTGCGCGTGCTGCGCGTGGCGCGTTTTGCTGCCCGTTTCGCCCACCTCAATTTCCGCGTGGCACCTGAAACCCAGGCGCTGATGCGCGAGATGGCGCACAGCGGTGAACTGGCGCACCTCACCGCAGAGCGGGTGTGGAAAGAGACGGAAAAAGCGCTGCTGACGCGCAATCCTCAGGTCTATTTCCAGCTGCTGCGCGACTGCGATGCATTACAGGTGCTGTTCCCGGAAATCGACAACCTGTACGGCATTCCGGCCCCCGTTAAGTGGCATCCGGAGATCGACACCGGCGTCCACGCGCTGATGACGCTGACCATGGCCGCAGCGCTCTCCGACCAGCTTGACGTGCGCTTCGCCACGCTGTTCCACGATGTGGGTAAAGCGCTGACGCCGCCAGAGAAGTGGCCGAGCCATCATGGTCACGGCCCGGCCGGTGTACCGATTGTTGAAGCGCTGTGCCAGCGGCTGCGCGTGCCGAACCAGGTGCGCGATCTGGCCCTGGTGGTGACGGAGTTTCACGATGTGGTGCACACCATTGAACGCCAGCCGGCTGACGCGCTGGTGGCGCTGTTTGACCGCATCGACGCCTGGCGCAAGCCCGATCGCGTGGAAAAGATGGCACTGACCAGCGAAGCCGATGCACGCGGGCGCACGACGCTGGAGAGCATGGCTTATCCGCAGGGCGATTATCTGCGGCGCGCGTTTGCGCTGGCGCAGGCGGTGCCCACCAAAGCGGTGGTCGAGGCCGGTTTCACAGGCGCGGCGGTGCGGGAAGAGCTGACGCGTCGGCGCGTGCTGGCGTTGCAGGAAGGGTTAATCGACGCGCGGCCAGCGTAACCGGCCGCGCCTCGCGCATTACATAAAGATGGCGTAAACCGCTGCCGCGACGATAAAGCGGTAGATGGCAAACGACACAAACGAGATACGTTTGATCAGCTCAAGGAACACTTTGATCGCCAGCAGCGCGACAATAAAGGCGGTCACGAAGCCCACGGCAAACATCGGGAAATCCTGCATCGTCAGGAAGCCCATGCTCTTGTAGAGATCGAGTCCGGTAGCACCGATCATCATCGGTACCGCGAGGATGAAGGAAAACTCGGACGCCGCATAGCGGCTGACGCCCATCAGCATACCGCCGGAGATGGTGGCGCCGGAACGCGAGAAGCCCGGCCACAGCGCCAGACACTGGAAGCAGCCAATCATAAATGCCTGGCGATAGGTGATGTCATCAATGCCCACCGCTTTCGGCTGCTTTGGCTTGAGATATTCCGCCGCCAGCAGCAGCACACCGCCCACCACCAGCGCGTACATCACGTTGATCGGGTTAAACAGGGTTTTAATCTGGTCATGCAGCACCAGGCCAATCACCACCGCCGGCACCATACCCAGCAGGATGTGAATCAGCGTCAGTTTTCCGCTGCCGACGCCTTCGTGGCGCTCCTGGCCGAAGTGAATGCCGATCAGGCCAAACAGCCGGCGCCAGAACATCACGACTACGGCGAGGATTGAGCCCAGCTGGATCACCACTTCAAAGGTTTCCGCCTTCTCACCCTCGAACCCCAGCAAATGGCCAACAATAATCATGTGTCCTGTGGATGAGACCGGCAGGAACTCCGTAAGGCCTTCCACAACCCCCAGGATTGCAGCTACCCATAGCTGATGAATGTCTGCCATCAAATTTTACCCTCTATCCGTTTTAAACAGTAAAAAGGCGGTCGCGCACCGCTACCGCCTGAAATTATGCCTGCACCTTGCTGAAGGAAACCTTAAGGATTTCGGTCACTTCCCCTTCATCAGCGCAGCGGCCTCCACTGAGACACACCATAATTTGGTTTGGTTTCATTGTGATGGCAATCACGCAGGATTTATTTAGGAATAGTCCCGCGCTCAATTCTCACGCCCACGCTCGCCGCCTGGGCGACAGCCCCCGGTTTACCTACCTTCACGCGTACTCCGGGCATTTTGAAACGATTCATCAACAGATCGGCGATTTCTTCCGCCACCCGTTCGACCAGCGCAAAACGCTGCCCCTGCAGATGACTGAGGATCGCTTCGGTGACATCGGCGTAGCTCAGACAGTGGTTCACATCGTCGCTCACCGCCGCCTGACGGTTGTCCCACGCCATTTCGACATCGAGCACCAGCTTCTGCTGCATGCCCTGTTCCCAGTCGTAAACGCCAATGGTGGTGAACACGGTGAGTTGTTCTATAAATACGATATCCATGATGTCACTCTCTGTTTTTGGCTTAGCCGGATACCACTTCCGGCGGATTATGCGTATTATCCACGCTTATCGAGAACAAAACGACCCAAAAGGAACGGTACGAAGCTATGAGTGCTATCGCGCTTGGTATGATTATTTTCGCGTATCTTTGCGGCTCGATTTCCAGTGCGATCCTGGTTTGTAAACTCGCTGGTTTACCCGATCCCCGCAGCGCAGGCTCTGGCAATCCAGGCGCCACCAACGTGTTACGTATTGGCGGTAAAGCCGCCGCTGCCGCGGTACTGATTTTCGACGTGGCGAAGGGAATGGTGCCGGTATGGATCGCCTGGTGGCTGCACGTCACGCCGATGTATCTTGGTCTCACGGCCATCGCCGCCTGCCTCGGCCATATCTATCCGGTGTTTTTCCGCTTTCGCGGCGGTAAAGGTGTGGCCACCGCGTTTGGAGCCATCGCGCCGATTGGCTGGGACCTGACCGGCCTGATGACCGGCACCTGGCTGCTGACGGTGCTGCTCAGCGGCTACTCATCGCTGGGCGCGATCGTCAGCGCGTTGATTGCCCCGTTTTACGTCTGGTGGTTTAAGCCGCAGTTCACCTTTCCGGTGTCGATGCTGTCATGCCTGATTTTGCTGCGCCATCACGACAATATTCAGCGCCTGTGGCGCGGTCAGGAAAACCGCGTGTGGAAGCGTAAAAAGAAGAAATAAAAAAACCGGCGCGCAGCCGGTTTTTTATTATCAGATGGCCGGTAATTCCGCCAGTGGCCAGCGTGGCCGCACGCTGACACCCAGCTCACCGCGCGTGCCGCCTTTCAGCCGCACCATGCCGGCATAGGCAATCATCGCGCCGTTGTCGGTGCAGAACTCCGGACGGGCATAAAACACCTCGCCGCCGCGCGCGCTCATCATGGTTGCCATGCGTTCACGCAGCGTGCGGTTGGCGCTCACGCCGCCGGCAATCACCAGGCGTTTGAAGCCGGTCTGCTCCAGCGCACGCTTGCATTTGATCATCAGCGTATCCACTACCGCATCTTCAAAGGCGCGGGCGATATCGGCGCGCGCCTGTTCGTCACCGTCATGTTCGCGAATGGTATTCGCCGCAAAGGTTTTCAGGCCGGAGAAGCTGAAGTCCAGTCCCGGACGATCGGTCATCGGACGCGGGAACTTAAAGCGATCCGGCGTGCCCTGCTGCGCCATGCGCGACAGCATCGGGCCGCCCGGATAATCCAGCCCCAGCAGCTTGGCGGTTTTATCGAACGCTTCCCCGGCGGCATCGTCAATCGACTCGCCCAGCAGCGTATATTCACCAATACCGGTGACGCTGATCAGCTGCGTGTGGCCGCCGGAGACCAGCAGTGCCACGAACGGGAATGCCGGTGGGTTGTCTTCCAGCATCGGCGCCAGCAGATGGCCTTCCATGTGATGCACCGGCACTGCCGGCACGTTCCAGGCGAACGCCAGCGCGCGGCCAATGGTGGCGCCAACCAGCAGCGCACCGACCAGTCCGGGACCGGCGGTGTACGCCACGGCGTCAATCTCTCCGGCCTGCAAGCCCGCCTGTTTCAGCGCGGCCTGGATCAGCGGCACGGTTTTCCGCACGTGATCGCGCGAGGCCAGTTCCGGCACCACGCCGCCGTAATCGGCATGTAATTTTACCTGGCTATATAATTGATTCGCCAGCAGACCGGACGCATCGTCATAAATCGCGATGCCGGTTTCATCGCAGGACGTTTCAATACCCAGAACTCGCATAGCTTTATCACCCTCTTCTTGCGGCGCGCAGTGTAGCACAGGCCGGCTGACGCCTGCCCCCTTCCGCACGCGAAAAAGTGTTTTTCTGTCGCGCAAAGAGTGCGCTATACTCCACGGCCTGAAAAAACCGGCAGCCGCACAGGCAAACGCTCCTGTTGGTTCTAAATTGTCCATGGTGCTTTACAAGCCAGCCGCGCCTGGAGTAAAATGCTGCACCATTTTGAAAAGTGCTGGCGCCGCAGTCAGCAGCAAAAACCGAATTTTATCGAGGTGAGAGTTACATGCCGGTAATTAAAGTACGTGAAAACGAGCCATTCGACGTAGCACTGCGTCGCTTCAAGCGTTCCTGCGAGAAAGCAGGCGTTCTGGCTGAAGTTCGTCGTCGTGAGTTCTATGAAAAACCAACGACTGAACGTAAGCGCGCTAAAGCGTCTGCTGTTAAGCGTCACGCCAAGAAACTGGCTCGCGAAAACGCACGCCGCACTCGTCTGTACTAATTTCTTTTCGGAAGTTCGCTTCCGCCGCGTGTTAAACGCAGACAGAGTCAAGTAAGAGGCCGTGCTTTCCGAAAGGAAGCGCGGCTTGTTGCCGTTTATGAGCTGAAAAACCGGGGCTTATGGCTGGACGAATTCCACGCGTATTTATCAATGATTTACTTGCCCGCACGGACATCGTGGATCTTATCGATGCCCGCGTTAAGCTGAAAAAGCAGGGTAAGAACTATCACGCGTGCTGTCCTTTCCATAACGAAAAAACCCCCTCTTTCACCGTAAGCGGTGAAAAGCAGTTCTACTACTGCTTTGGCTGTGGTGCCAAAGGCAACGCCATCGACTTCCTGATGAATCACGATCGTCTGGATTTCGTCGAGAGCGTTGAGGAGCTTGCCACGCAGCACGGCTTAGAAGTGCCGTACGAAGCGGGCAATGGTCCGAGCCCGATGGAGCGCCATCAGCGCCAGAGCCTGTATCAGCTGCTGGAAGGTTTAGACAGCTTTTATCAGCAGAGCCTGCGCAATCCGCAGGCAAAATCAGCACAACAGTATCTTGCCACACGCGGGCTGAGCCAGCAGGTGATCGATCACTTTGCCATTGGCTATGCGCCAGCCGGCTGGGACAACGTACTGAAGCGTTTCGGTCAGCAGAAAGAAGATCGTGAATCGCTGATGGAAGCGGGCATGCTGGTCAGCAATGACAGCGGCCGCACCTACGATCGTTTCCGCGATCGCGTGATGTTTCCGATTCGCGACAAGCGCGGACGCGTGATTGGTTTTGGGGGCCGCGTGCTGGGCAACGATACGCCCAAGTACCTGAACTCACCGGAAACACCGATTTTCCATAAAGGCCGCCAGCTGTACGGCCTGTATGAAGCGCAAAAAAATCATCCGCAACCGGCGCGTCTGCTGGTGGTGGAAGGCTATATGGACGTGGTTGCGCTGGCGCAGTTCGGCATTGATTATGCTGTCGCCTCGCTGGGCACCTCGACCACAGCGGAACATATCCAGCTTTTGTTCCGCTCGACCGATAACGTGATCTGCTGCTACGACGGCGACCGTGCCGGTCGTGAAGCTGCATGGCGTGCGCTGGAAACCGCATTGCCTTACATGAATGACGGTCGTCAGCTACGCTTTATGTTTTTGCCCGACGGCGAAGACCCGGATACCCTGGTGCGTAAAGAGGGCAAAGCAGCGTTCGAAGCGCGGATGGAGCAGGCCATGCCGCTCTCCACGTTTCTGTTCGACAGCCTGATGCCGCAGGTGGATCTGAGTACGCGCGACGGCCGTACCAAGCTGGCGACGCTGGCGCTGCCGCTGATTAGCCAGATTCCGGGTGAAACGCTGCGGATTTATATGCGTCAGACGCTGGGTAATAAACTCGGCATTCTGGACGATAACCAGTTAGACAAGCTGATGCCGAAGCAGGCGGAAAGCGGTACCGCACCGGTGGCACCACCGATGAAACGCACCACCATGCGCGTGCTGATTGCGTTGCTGGTGCAGAATCCGCAATTTGCCGCCATCGTGCCTGCGCTGGACGGGCTGGAGCAGTCTAAATTAGCGGGATTGCCACTGTTTGTGGAGTTAGTCCGCCGTTGTACTGAGAATCCTGGCCTGACCACCGGACAGCTACTAGAGTTATATCGCGGGACAGAATTTAGCCAGCCCCTTGAAACACTGGCCACCTGGAACCACATGATCGTAGATGACGAAGCGGAAGAAGTGTTCCAGGACTCGCTGGCAAGCATCTATGATGCTGCGCTGGAGCAGCGCCTCGAAGCACTGATTGCGCGCGACCGGACTGAAGGCCTGAGCGCCGCCGAACGCCGTGAATTCTGGGCATTAAGCCAGGCATTAGCCAAAAAATAAGATTTTACCGGGTCAGAATGATGAAGGCTGATAACGCCGCCCTTCTTGCCTGATGTTTCTGGTTTATGGACGCTGTAAGCGAAGCCGGAAGCAATGCATACATACCATAGGCGTTAACGTCGCTGTCAGTTTCAAGGCTGCCAGCGCGCAGCAACCGGAGCGTACTGGCGTACGTGAGGATTGGAAGCACTGCCAGCATTGAAAATGGCAAGTGAGTTAGCGCCGGACAGAATATTAAGCGGCTTAAGTGCCGATTTACGATGGGCCAAAGCCCTGGCCGCGTTGAAGGCAGCGGCAAAAATACAACGCCTTCACTGTTATAGTTGGCTCGCTGCCGACCGACACCAATCTAATTAACAGAAGTGTGGATACCGTCTTATGGAGCAAAACCCGCAGTCACAGCTTAAGCTGCTTGTCACCCGTGGTAAGGAGCAGGGCTATCTGACCTATGCTGAGGTCAATGACCATCTGCCGGAAGATATCGTCGACTCCGATCAGATCGAAGACATCATCCAAATGATCAACGATATGGGTATTCAGGTGGTGGAAGAAGCCCCGGATGCCGATGATCTGATGCTGAATGAAAACAGCACCGATACTGACGAAGATGCCGCGGAAGCTGCCGCTCAGGTATTATCCAGCGTTGAATCTGAAATTGGCCGTACCACCGACCCGGTACGCATGTACATGCGTGAAATGGGTACCGTTGAGCTGCTGACGCGCGAAGGCGAAATCGACATCGCCAAGCGTATCGAAGACGGTATCAACCAGGTGCAATGCTCTGTCGCCGAATACCCGGAAGCAATCACCTACCTGCTCGATCAGTACGATCGCGTTGAAGCGGGCGAGTCACGCCTGTCTGACCTGATCACCGGTTTCGTCGATCCGAACGCCGAGGAAGATCTGGCACCAACCGCGACCCACGTTGGTTCTGAGCTATCGGAAGAAGACCGCGACGACGACGAAGAGGAAGACGAAGAGAGCGACGACGACAGCTCCGACGACGATAACTCTATCGATCCGGAACTGGCGCGCGAGAAGTTTAACGACCTGCGTACGCAGTACGAAACCACGCGCAACGTGATCAAAGCCAAAGGCCGCAGCCATGCGGACGCCGTGGCCGAGATTAACAATCTCTCTGAAGTGTTTAAACAGTTCCGCCTGGTACCGAAGCAGTTCGATTACCTGGTGAACAACATGCGTGAAATGATGGAGCGCGTGCGCACGCAAGAGCGCCTGATCATGAAGCTGTGTGTTGAACTGTGCAAAATGCCGAAGAAAAACTTCATCACCCTGTTTACCGGTAATGAAACCAGTGAGAGCTGGTTCAAAGCGGCACTGGCCATGAACAAACCGTGGTCAGAAAAACTGCAGGAAGTGGAAGAAGACGTCATGCGTTCGCTGCAGAAACTGCTGCAGATCGAAGAAGAGACCGGCCTGACCATTGAGCAGGTGAAAGACATCAACCGTCGTATGTCGATCGGCGAAGCCAAAGCGCGTCGTGCGAAGAAAGAGATGGTTGAGGCTAACCTGCGTCTGGTGATCTCCATCGCCAAGAAGTACACCAACCGTGGCCTGCAGTTCCTCGACCTGATTCAGGAAGGCAACATCGGTCTGATGAAAGCGGTGGATAAGTTTGAATATCGCCGTGGCTATAAGTTCTCAACTTACGCCACCTGGTGGATCCGTCAGGCTATCACCCGTTCCATCGCCGACCAGGCGCGTACCATCCGTATTCCGGTGCATATGATTGAGACCATTAACAAACTCAACCGTATTTCGCGCCAGATGCTGCAGGAGATGGGCCGCGAGCCAACGCCGGAAGAGCTGGCTGAGCGCATGCTGATGCCGGAAGATAAAATCCGTAAGGTGCTGAAAATCGCTAAAGAGCCGATCTCCATGGAGACGCCGATTGGTGATGATGAAGATTCGCATCTGGGCGACTTTATCGAAGACACCACGCTGGAGCTGCCGCTGGATTCCGCGACCTCGGAAAGCCTGCGTTCTGCCACCCACGATGTGCTGGCTGGCCTGACCGCGCGTGAAGCCAAAGTCCTGCGTATGCGTTTCGGTATCGATATGAATACCGACCACACGCTGGAAGAGGTGGGCAAACAGTTTGACGTAACGCGTGAGCGTATCCGTCAGATTGAAGCCAAAGCGCTGCGTAAACTGCGCCACCCGAGCCGCTCGGAAGTGCTGCGTAGCTTCCTCGACGATTAATCGTCCTGGTCAGTAAAAACCCCGGCTAGCCGGGGTTTTTTATTGTCTTCAGTATGGCGTCAGCCCTTTCTCCTGCATCACGCTGCGCGCCTTGTCGCTCTGCAGGTATTTCACGAACTTCGCCGCGGCCTGCTGCTGCTGGCTGCTGCGCGTGATGACCGCACCGTACAGCGTATCCTGCTGTGCCGCCGGCGGAATCAGTCCCACGACAGTAATTCCTTTCACCGCCTTCAGCTCGCTGTTCTGCTGGAAGCCCAGCCCGGCTTTGCCCTGCGCGACCGCCTCACCCACCGGCGTGGCCGGAATCACGGTGATCTTCGCCGCCGTTTTTGGGCCCAGCTGCAGCTTATCCAGCATCTTGCTCTGAATATATTTGCCGCTGGCGCTGTCAGACACGGCGATGCTTGAGGCGGAGGTCAGCACCTGTTTGAACTTCGCGACGGTACTGATATCCGGCGGCGTGGTGCCCTGTTTCACCGCCATGGCAATGTACGAGTGCGCCAGCACCTGATGGCTGGCGCTATCCACCCATTTCGCCTGCTCCAGCGGCTTGATGGCGTAATCCACCATCACCAGCACATCCGCGCTTTCATGGCGTTTGAGGCGATTCGGAATTGCCTGCGGCGTGTCACCCATCGACGGCGCCGCTTCCAGCTCAATGCTGTCACCGCTCTGCTGCTGATAATCCTGCTTCAGGCTTTCAATCACCGGGTACATACCGCCGGAACTGAATACCTTCAGCGTTGCGGCCTGGACGCCCGGTTGCGCCGCCAGCAGCAGTGCCGCCAGAACCATGGTGCGTTGCTTCATCTCCCTGCTCCTTTTTTTGCGTGGAGCATCCGGTGTAGCCAGAAACAAAACGATGAACAACGTTATTACTTTGTGAAACAGAGCCAGCTCACGCCTTATTCTGTAACCAATCATGAAGCTGGCGATAAGCGGCGACCATCTCCTCCAGCGAAGCGCGGTTTAATCCGCTGGGATTAGGCAGCACCCATAAGCGGGTTTCGCCCAGCAGCTGCGGCTGCTCGCCCCACGCCACGTTGCGCTGACGAAACGCCTTCTGAAACGCATCCTTACCCAGCACCGCCAGCGCACGCGGCTGTAAGCGCAGCACCT
Source organism: Pantoea sp. SGAir0184 (assembly GCF_043544755.1). NCBI lineage: Bacteria > Pseudomonadati > Pseudomonadota > Gammaproteobacteria > Enterobacterales > Erwiniaceae > Pantoea > Pantoea sp. SGAir0184. Next base: position 564,129 of record NZ_CP028050.1, on the reverse strand, counting down.
TTTCCTGCAGACGCGCGCCGCCGTCGCGCAGCTCCGCGCTCGCCAGCTCGCTGGCCTGAATGGTGGGGCGCTCCACCAGCATGGTGATGCCGCAGCCGGTCTCCAGCAGCCGCTGTTCCTGCTCCGGCAGCAGCTGCTCGCGGGTGAACCCGGCCTGATGGATCACCTTCCAGAAGCGGTTGCCGGGATGCGCAAAGTGAAAGCCGGTATGCGCCGAAGATTTGCCCGGATTAATGCCGCAAAACAGCACCTGCAAATCGGGCGCGATGATGTCGCGGATATCGTGATCGCTCATGCTGTCACCAGCCCGGCACGCAGTTTGACTCCCTGACGCGTCACCTCCAGCATCTGGCGCGCTTCCGCCTCGTCAGTGCAGGCGCGCGCCAGCGCCAGCGCACCGACCATTTCGGCCTGCATGCTGCTGGCGATGCTCTCCGCCTGCGCGTGTCCCAGCTGCTGCAGCGCCTGTACCAGCTGACGCCGCACCGCTTCGCGCTTCGCCGAAAACAGCGCCCGCGCATCCGGCGGTAAATGCGCCACTTCACTGACCAGCGCCGGTATCGGACAGCCCTCGCCCGGCGCGCCACAGTGCTGGTCCGACAGATAGCGATCGATCCACTGGTTCAGCCGTTCAGCCGGATCCTCAATCGCCAGCACGGCGGCAAAACGCTGCGCCGAGTCGGCAAACATCTCGCTAATCACCGCTTCGACCAGCGCTTCACGCGAGGCAAAGTGCGCATAAAACCCGCCGTGCGTCAGGCCAACGCGCTTCATCAGCGCTGCCACGCCAATGCCTTCAGTGCCGCATTCGCGCATCACTACCGCCGCTTCTTCCAGAATGCGCTGCCGGGTGCGCGCCTTATGGCTTAGCTTTTCCATCGGTTATTACCCTGCTCATCGTTGATGGCAATCAGTGTAATTATTACGATCGTCATATTCCAGCTTGACGATGGATATGATGGTCGTCATATTATCAGCACACCAATATGACGACCATCATACAGAGGGCTTTTCCATGTCACACCAACTGGCTTTAATCACCGGCGCTTCCAGCGGTATCGGCGCAACTTACGCTAAACAGCTGGCCGCACGCGGCAACGACCTGATTCTGGTGGCGCGCGATGCTGCACGTCTGAGCGCACTGGCGCAGTCGCTGCACGAAGCGCACGGCGTGGAAGTCAGCGTGCTGGCCGCGGACCTGACGCGCCATGAGGATCTGGCGCGTATTGATAGCGAGCTGCAGAACAATACGCGTATTACCACGCTGATCAACAATGCGGGCATGACGGTGGAAGGCGAGTTTATCGACGCCAGCATCGACCAGACGCAAACCATGCTGGCACTGAACGTGGTGGCGCTGACGCAGCTCTCTCACACGGCTGCGCAGGTTTTCCGCAGCCGCAATGCGGGCACCATCGTGAACGTGGCGTCGGTACTGGCGCTGGTCAACGAACAGGCAAACGGGGCCTACAATGCGACGAAAGCTTTTGTGCTCTCGCTGACGCGGAATATGCAGCGTGAGCTGGCGGGCCACAACGTACGCGTACAGGCGCTGCTGCCGGGCCTGACGCGCACCGAGATCTTTCAGCGCACCGGGCGCTCGGTGGATGACCTGCCGGCAGAGATGGTGATGGAGGTAGACGATTTAGTCGCCGCCGCGCTGCGCGGTCTGGATGACGGCGAAGCGATCACTATCCCTTCGGTGGAAGATATGGGCCTGTGGCAAAGCTTTGAGCAGGCGCGCGGCGCCATCCTGCCATTTATCTCGCTGAATAAGCCCGCCACGCGCTATCGCTGAACCTGCGCATCCTGAGACAAGGCAGCAGCAAGCCTTGTCTCAAAAACACGCCAACGCTGAGCGCTAATTGCCCGCATCTGCCAGGGTTGCGGGATTTTTTGCTGTGAGATCAAGGACTCAGTGATTGCGGGAATTTTCACCAACCGATTGCGCAACGCTGGATCGCCCCACCGAGATACTTTATAATCCCCGCTCCGCTGGCCCCTTAGCTCAGTGGTTAGAGCAGGCGACTCATAATCGCTTGGTCGCTGGTTCAAACCCAGCAGGGGCCACCAAATTATCAATGACTTACCTCAAAAGCTACCATTAAGCTGGTTTTCCAGGATACTTATAGGATACCGGCCTGAAGTAGAGCAAAGTAGTGATTCACCCACCCTATATTCAGTCAATTTTGCTTTAAGCTAATTTCACCCTAAGGCTACTTAACGCTCAGGCCATCTGTGGCATAAAGCTCTTCAGCAAGCGCAATGTCCGCTTTGAGCAAAAGCGGACATTGACCAGTCAGTTAATTCCCGTCGGGTTTGAAATGCGTATCCGCCAGCCCTTATCCGCCCCTTGTTCCATCACCTGTGTGGCGACGCCGCAATCATCTCTTTGAGTGCCGTCTTCTAATGTCGTAGTCAGCGACCATTTAATGATGGCAAGAATAAGGTCACCTGAAGGGATAAGAGTATGGATCTGGTTTCTGATAATTGGCCTTGATGCTATCAACGTGGTAAAAGCCATACGCAATGCATAAGGATCAGTTTCGATGACAACATTGCTGGGCATTCTCATCGAGGCACGGTTACTGAAAACAGACATCAATGCGTCAATATTTCCGGCATTAAATGCTTCATCAAATGCAGCAATGGTTTCAGCTGGCGATCGATGGACAGTATCGCTCCTCTCAACCGAAGCTGCGAAATTGGAAATGTATCCTGCAATTTCTTGAGGTGATTCCAGCGGCGAAAGATGTCCTGTGCCATGAACAATCATCATTGCTGCGTGAGGAATGCGAGGCAGCAGCTCTCTTTGCAACGTTTCCGGGGTATCGACCCGGTCCAGCTCTCCTGATATGACTCTTACGGGAACATTAATGGAGGCAACTGCACTTGTAATGTCTTCTCGCATGGCGATGTCGGGCCAGGCAGCCTTCGCTTCAGTTCCGGCGCTCAGACTGTCTTCAATGACCTGCTCACGGAGCGCCGGGCTAAGCGGCCTCGACGTCAGAACATTGTCGATAACAAACTCGACTGATTCACGGCTGCTATATGCACTGGTAAGCCTGTCGCGATCTTCTTTAGAAAGCATCATGGGCGAAGGAGGAGAGGGTGCAATCAGCATTAGCCCTTCAAGGCCTTGAGGCCGACGGGATGCCATCAATTGGGCAACTTTTCCTCCCATTGAGTGGCCAATCAGGATATATCGCTTTAGCTTGAGCGCGGCAATGACGCCTTCAGCATCACTTGCAAGGTCCGCAATCCGGTATCCGGACTTCGGCGCATCTGATAATCCCCAGCCACGGTGATCGATAGCTACCGTGCGATAGTGATCAGGTAACTGTGATATCACGCTCTGCCACGTTCGGGATGATCCGCCATAGTAATGCAGGAACACCAGTGCAAGCTCACCGCGACCATGTTGCTGTACATTAATACCTGTATTGTTCACTGTAATTTTCATTATTTCATTCTCCTCATGGTTTAAAACAATGTTAATTACAGTTCTTATAAATGATAATTGGCTGAATAGTGTTTACAGTCGATAACCATATTATCGAATGGTGTGCGTAATGGACAAGTTTACCAGTATGCGAATTTTTATTGCGGCAGTTGAGGAAGGCAGTTTTGCTGCGGCCGCAAGACGTTTTAAACTTTCATCATCCATGGCAGGAAAACATGTCAGTGCTTTAGAATCCGATTTACACGTGCGGCTTATTCAGCGCTCTACACGCCGACTGAGCCTTACGGATGTTGGTCAGCGATATTATGACCGCTGCAAAGTGATTATCGAGGCTCTGGATGACGCAGACAGGGAAGCCAGTGACATTCAGGCCACTCCCCGGGGATTGTTACGCATCGCCGCCCCTCTTGCCTTCGGCGAAATGCATCTGGGGAAGATTGTGTCACGCTACCTTGAGCAATTTCCGGAAGTCAGTGCAGGTGTTGTCCTTGAGGATAATTATATTGATTTGCTTGAGGAACGGATAGATGTAGCCATACGCATAGGACATCTGGACGATCCGACGCTTGTCACCCGACGTCTGGCACCCTGTAAAATGGTTTTATGCGCATCAACAGACTTTCTGAAAAAATACGGCATGCCTGAAACGCCAGATGATCTCTCGCGTATGCCGCGCCTGGCTTTCAGCCAGGCAATTTCTGCCGGAGACTGGACAATCTATGACACAGATAACAGGCCACACACTATCGAAAGCCGTTGCCGGCTCACATCAAACAATATCCACTTGTTAATGGAAGCGGCCTTGGGCGGTACAGGGATTGTATATGGCCCCTGTTTTGTTTTTCGAGAGCACATAAGGCAGGGCCAACTTATTGAGCTGCTGCCAGATTACCGGACATCAGAGCTTACCATTCAGGCAGTGTACCCGAGTGCGATGCGCATTCCATTTAAGGTTCGCACTTTCGTTGATTTTATTGCTGATGCTTTGAAAGCGAAGCCGCTTTAAGAGTGCGGGTACTTGAACAAACATAGAATGATGCCCGCTTTTAGCACAACGCGAACGTTATTGTTCCAGCATTACGTCTTTACCTTGGCTTTACAAAGCTTATTCTACCTTCAAAACAGCAACTGCCATGCGTCTGTTCAGTCAATGGCGCAGGAAAGCTATCAGACCTGAGCTGGTAGCAGTGGACAAAGCCCCCCTGTTAAGTCGGGTGATAAAATGAAGGTGGCTGGCCGGTAACCCGACGGAACATCGTCGCGAAGGAAGAACCATTGTCATAGCCGAGCGACAACGCGACTTCGTTTACCGGTGTTCCCGTTAGCAGCATTGCCAGCGCGCTGACCACACAGGCTCGCTGACGCCAGGCTGAAAACGACATGCCGGTTTGCTGCTGAAAATGGCGACGAAATGTGCTGCCGCTCATAAACAGCGCGCTGGCCCAGCGTTCTGCCGGATCGTGAATGGCTGGCGCAAGTAAAAAAGCCTGACATAGCCTCAACAGCGCGGGCCGCTTCGGCAAAGGGATCTCGAGCGCGCGCACTGGCATTGCCGCCACTTCAAGCAGCATTAAATCTATCAGCGCCCGATCGCGTACGCTGTCATAGCACGGCGGCAAATCAACCGCCTCCAGTAGTAGCTGCCGCAACAGCGGCGATACGGCAATCACTTCGCAGCGGCTGATGTTACGCAATCTGGACGCGCATGCGGGTTCGATATACAGGCTACGCGTCGTTACGCCTGTGAACTTGACGGCATGCAGGATTTCGGGGGGGATCCATACCGCATGCTGGGGCGGCACCACCCATTCCCCGTCCCGGGTTGAAACGTGCATCAGGCCGGTTGCGCCATACAGAAGCTGCGCACGGCGGTGCTGATGTTGCGGCAGGAAAAATCCCTGCGCATAGTCGTTGCCGAGCGCCACAACATCGCGATTCAGCCGATCAAAGCCGTCAATTTTCTCGTTTCGCATATCCGTCCCCATCTGACCAGTTTGCAAGGGTAATTGAGCGCTGCGCAAATGGGAAGCGGGCCGCTGGCGCGATATGCTGCTGCCTCACTTGTAAACGGGACACCTCCTTGAACGAATTGCTGATAATAGTACTTGCCGGCTTTACTACCGGCATAACCACGGTCCTTTTTGGCTTCGGCGGCGGCTTTGTTGTCGTGCCATTTATTTATCAGTTGCTGATGCGGCAGCCGCTGCTGGCAGGAAATGCGATGCATATTGCCGTGGCCACCTCGACAGCGGTGATGATTTTCAACGCAGGCTGGGTTAGTTACCAAAACTGGCAAGCGGGCAGGCTTTCTTCAACCGTCTTGTTTCCGCTGCTGTGGTTTATCGCCACAGGCGCGGTAGTCGGTTCGTGGTTAGCGGGAATGATAAGCGAGGCGCTGATTCGCGCGCTTTTTATCCTTTATATGCTGGCGACGATTGGGGATTGTCTGTTACGCAAAGGCTTCTTCAGCGGCAGCGCGCCGCGTCGTTTATCACTTATGACGGTTACCGGTGGCGGTATGCTAATCGGCATGATTGCTGCACTGCTGGGCGTTGGCGGCAGCGTAATGACGGTGCCACTGTTACGACGACACGGCCATGCAATGCGCGCGTGTATTAGTGCGGCCAACCCGCTTTCCCTGCCGGTAGCGCTGTGCGGTGCGATGACATATGCGATAAGCGGCTGGCATAAAATTCAGGCAGGCGGATTTTTGGGATTTATCAGCCTGAAAATCTTGGGCTTGCTCCTGGTGACCGGCTGGGCGGGTATTGTGTTCAGCCGCCGGGCTATCCCCGCCGTCCCCGATGTCTGGCACGCGCGAATCTACGTGATGCTGCTGTGCATGGTTCTGGTAGTAATAGTGCTTTAGGCAAACCTTGTTTTGCTGATTTGGCTGCTGTTACAGAAGCAATAATTGTATGAACATCCGTTACTGGCCCAAAGCGGACATTCAAATAAGTTTCCCTGGCAAGCCATGCTGTCAAGCCAGTAACATGTGAGTGAATTAGCTATCTTTCCCTCACTCGTCTTCCTTTCTTACTCCTCGCGGCTTTCGCGTTAATCGGGTAGATATTCTCTGCGGAGCGGCTCTGCGCAAATGCCCGGGTTACGTGCAGCTCAATGTGTTTCATACCAGTGGCACTATGGTCGCGGGCATGCAGCAAAGTAATCAAACTGAGTTTCGTTGAAACAGTGGTTACTTGCCAAAACAGTTCACGTTCAACACATCATTTCCATCAAGTCTGCCATGAGAACCTGTTAGGTGGCCTTGCAGTAAATTACAGCCTGGTTAACCGTTACCTTTTTCGGCAGTTTTGAAAAGTTTCGCGCTTACGCTTGTGAGGATGGTCTAGTGTGCCAGGATGGGTATGTCTGCATAAATAAAACAATCTCGCTATCACTCCATTAGCCCCTTACGGGGCTTTTTTCAGCGACGCATTCACAGATGTGCGCTGAGATGGTCACGGATGTTCTTTGCAAATTCATATTGTGTAGCCATTGGCAATCAGAAAGCATGTATGCATTCATGAGCCCCCATCACGCCCACGCTTGTTTTTAAGAATCGCCTCTCAGTCCGGTAAATTTGGGGTTTGAGCATGGGCCCCATTTTCAGTATGTAAGCAGGAAAAAATTGTGGCGAAAGGGATATTGGCCCCACTCCCCCACTTGGCCCCCACTTTTTGCCCCATATTCCTCTGAGAGTGAATGACAATATTTTCGCCGTCTAAAGAAGCGCACCTTTCTGAAGATTAAAAAATGTGCCATGCATCTAATAACCTGAGAATAAAAGTGGATCTGGTTAATTAGAGGTGTACAAGGTTAGCCGCCTTTGATTCAGGCGCAGCAAACTCGGGCGGAGAGAGAACGTGATAAATAAAACATACATAGCTGTTCTCACGACACTGATAATTAACGCAACAGCAGCAAGTGACCAGCTATCAGAACAATACGACCTACAGTTAAAGCCAGCCGCCGCTCCAACTACCTGTCAGCTGTACTGGCTCAAAGCAATACCAAATTTATCTGCTGCCGGGCTCACAGCGTCAAAGCATCATCCATATTGCCGCGCAAAATACATCCGATGTATCACCTATCATGGCAGCAAAAAGATCGGACCAAGCATGACACAATGTGGCTCATGGAGAGATTATTGTGATGCCCAGGGCGTCTGGCCAGGCCCACCATACCTTTTCAAAGATAAGGATAAAAATGATGAACTTCAAAACTGCCATTAATATCGATGAAGCGACCTGCCAGGAGCTGATCCTGAAGGAATGCAATTCCGAATGGACGATTGTCACTTATGTTGTTGCCGACGTAATGACAGAGACCCGGGAAAAATTCGGGAAAATGGAAGGCGATCTGGCTATAGAAGAAAGGCTGAAATATCTCGCCTCAATCGGTATGATTGAGATAGATGATCCAAGCCAGCGCTACGGGCGGTACAACGTAAGGCTCTCAAAAACATACAGAACAAAGTAGCCATGTATGCTCTTCATTGCCAATGATGCCCTCAATATCAGGTGTAACTGGCAGTTTTTCACCTGGATGTTCGAATGCACGGGTTCTGGCTGCTCACTATCCCTCCTCCTGACGCAGGCCAGCCAGTATCAGGGAAATGTATTCCCCTCAACGCTTCACCTGAAACTCTGCTCACCTAGCAGCCCAAAGGCGCTGACGCCCTGTGATTCTTCGATTTCACCTGTCCAGTTCTGGTGGTGTTATAAAATTCCCCTCTCCTCGGCGATTTTAAAAATGCATGAGTGAAAGGCACCACAAGTGGTTTAAATTTGACCAGGCAGCTCAGCCTGGCAGGTGAAAACCATTTTTATTTAATTATTTCATAATCTTACAAACTGGTCTAATGACACCCCCACGAAAAAAGTGTACAGGTGATCTTGAATATTAACCTTTTTTATCAATAACTTAATTGACCTGCCGCCGCCACCATGAAAATGCAAAAATCAGCCTTTTTCCGCGGGGCCGCCGCCTCGTGGACAGGATACCCCTCCGGGAGGACCCGCTCATTATTCCCTGCCCAGGCACTACCACAGCGATGGGCATCATCTGGCTGGTTATCTCCTCAGAAGTCGATAATTTTGTCTAAATAAGGTTTTACCCATAAAGTGCAAAACCCCAGGCAGCGGAATAACCTCTCAATTTGTTAATGCTCAACTAGAGCTTAAGCCGTTGATTTTCCCATTCACCGTCACTTTGGCCCCCCGTCCAGGAAGGTGTCGACGAAATACTCGATAAATAACACACTGATTTTAGTCCCGGGGATCACAGTGACCTCCCGCTTTAACTTACTGTCGTGCCCATCGTTTGAAAATCAGCCAACTATGGCTCCTGCCTCAGGCTTAAATCATTACCGTGACTCATAACCAGTTGAAAGGAATACAAGCCCTCATAGAGAGGATATCCACCAGCTTTACGTCCATCATCATAAACACAAATGAGCTCTGAGCATTTTTTACTGACTATAAAAAAGTCCTCTGCAAAAGAAGTCTGTTATCTGATAAAGGTTGTTTGGTATCACTTAACTCCATGTAGTTTTCCCATCAAAATGTTCAAGTCTTCGAAAAACTAGCGGTATATATTTTTTGAGATCCTTAAAATCACATATTTGCGCAATATGACTTATGTCTCCTAATGACAAAGTTTTTGCATCTTTTCCATAGTCAACTGGAGCTATACAAAAACGATATTCTTTTTGGTGCTTGAATGAATCAACCTTATTAAAAATTGAACGACCCTCTTCAAAGTGGCCACTAAAACTAGCCTTATCGAAATAATTAACGAGATCATGAGAAAGCTTGAGAGATAATGTAGCGCAAGCCTTCTCGAATAGTTTTGTAAACTCTGTTGCTTTTATAATTACGCAATATTCTCCAAGTGCGGATGTTTCACTACTTGGAAGTAATTCTCGGCAGGCGTCTTCTAAACTAAAAAAGGAATCTTTATCAGGTTCTAAATATATGCTGAAAACACAAAATAGATTATAAAAATCCCAACCTCGGTTGAAATACTGCACCGGACTTATAGGGGTAATGATCTCCCCTGTATCTTGTAGAGTAATAGTTACATGCTCAGGCTGTACCCAACCATCGGTACCTTCATACTTATCTGATACATTATTTTCCGCATTTGTTTTTTCTCCTGCATAGTTTTCTCTAAAATAGGAGAGTCTATTCATGTAAACATGACCATTCAAAAAATCATTAGCATATACCTCCTCCTTGAAAAACTTGATGAAAAATTCTATCCTTTTGTTATTTCTGTTCATACTCACCTTCTTTTAATCGCCTAAAATAGTTTCGCCTACTGATTCTAGATCGGCTTACTGCCGATCGGCTATGCATGAAAGATTCTAATTTCTCAGACAGATAAAGAGCAGTGACTCTGTTTTTAAAACGCATAAAAAGTAAGAATCTTGCTACCTATTTTCCCCTGAATTTTTATGATTACCATCAAAGGGTTACATAATGATCACTTTAAATGAAAGTGTTCACTACTGTTCAATCTTATGGTAACCCTGAAGGCTTTTGAGAGTCATCAGGAAAACACTTCGTGAACAGTCAAGAATAAATCTTACGTCTCTCAATTTTTATCGTTATTAGGGATCATGTCAGCTCTTTGGAGTGACACAAGTAAAGCTAAAAATGCCCCGACACAGTGATATGCCGCATCTGATAGTTCTGAACGACATGACGTTACTGTCTACGACCAGAATCACAGCCGGGATACGCATAGAGTATGGCAGCTTACGACTGATATTAATCGCACATGATAAGAGAGTAAAAGAGAATCTCTAACCATAATAATGAACAAAACTATAAAGATTTGACGGTGATAACAGCGGAGAGAAGAACACCGATGAAGACCAGCTCGAAAAGTACCAGCAGCAGTAGCCTTTCGAATTTCCCCAAGCCAGGTTGTGACAGGATGGCATTACCTGTGCTGAATGCGGTCAATACCATGCCCAACGTTGAAGCCACCAAAAGACTCCAGAATAGGATCGGATGCCAGTCTAAGCCTTTCATTTCCCGTTGCCTCAGAACTGCGGCCATCACTACTGACTGCAATATTCCCAGCGCTATCAGGCCAGACGTTTCATTTGAGATTTTGCAGTAATTAGACAGAAAATTTTTCATACCATACCTTAGTTTTCACACAACGAACCAGAATAGTAGTCCTTTCAATTTAGAGACTTTAACCTGGCCACATTCAGGTTTTCCATACAATTGCTTTCCTTTCCGGCTCCCACCATGCTCCCACTTTTATATGCCCCCGCCACGCCCCCAGCTGTTTCTTGAGAATTCCCTCTCAGTCCAGTAAATTCGCGGGTTTGAGCATGGATCCCACTTTCTGTGTGTATACAGGGAAAAAGTGGAGGCGAAAGGGGTATCGCACCCACTGCCCCCACTTTGCCCCGCATTCCTCTGAGAGTGAATAACGTTATTTTCATCGTCTAAGGAAACTCGCTCTACTGCAGTGTGTAAAAAATGTGCCATGCATCTAAAAAACTGAGATTAAAAGTGGATCTGAATAATTACAGGCGTACAAGGATAGCCGTCTTTAATTCGGACGCAGTAAACGCAGGCGGAGGGGGAAAACGTGGTTAATAAAACATTCATAGCTGTCCTGACAGCACTGATAATCAACATCACCGCAGCAAGTGACAAGCTATCAGAACAATACAATCTCCAGCTAAAGCCAGCTGCTGCTCTAGCTGCCTGTCAGCTGGACTGGCTCAAAGCAATACCAGACTTTTCTGCTGCTAGGCTCACAGCGTCAAAGTATCATTCATATTGCCAGGCAAAATACGAAAGATGTATCCACTATCATGGCAGCAGGAAGGCAGGCCCAAGCATGACACAATGTGGCGCATGGAAAGACTATTGCAATGCTCAAGGGGTCTGGCCTGGCCCACCTTACCTTTTCACAAATAAGGAGGGAAATAATGAACTTCAAAACTTCCATTGATATTGATGAAGCAACCTGTCAGGAGATGATACTGAAGGAATGTACTTATGAATGGACTATTGTTACACGTGTTGTTGGTGAGGTTATGTCAGAGACTCAGGAAAGATTCGGAAAAATGGAAGGTGATCTCGCTTTAGAGGAAAGATTGAAATATCTCGCCTCTATCGGCCTGATTGAGATAGATGATCCTAGCCAGCGTTACGGGCGTTACAACGTCAGGCTTTCAAAAGCATACAGAACAAAGTAACCATGAACTATCATCGCTGCCAGTGATGCCCTCAAAATTAGGTTTAGCTGGCAGTTCTTCAGCTTACTTTTCGTATGCTCGGCGTTTAGGCTACTCGGTGTCCTTCATCCTGGTGCCGGTTAGTATCATAATGACCGGCTTCTCCTCGCACTTTAACTGCGGCTCTGCTGCACAGACGCCCGTGCAATGTCGATGAACTTTATTATTTTATTTCATATAGTTAACTATCTACTGCTGCACTGATGAATAGTGAAAAATTTTCAGCTTTCCGCGGGGCCGCCGCCTCGTGGACGGGGTACCCCTCCGGGAGGACCCGCTCATTATTCCCTGCCCTGACACTGCCATAATGATCGACCATCATCTGGCCGGCTGGTTGGCCAGAAGTGAAAGCCATGTCTGCAGAACAAAACTCCAAGGCAGTCGCAATGACTTCTCAATAAGGACAAATATTCGGCCACAGCCTAAACCTTTGATTTGTTGGGGACCGTCAATTTGTCTGACTTACGAGGTCCGACAGACAGATGCTTAGTAAGTAACTTCCTGATTTCACTACGGGTGGTCACAGTGACCACCCGCGTCCTGACGCTTAATTCGGTCCCTCGTTTAAGGACCACTCGGCTCTTCGGCCAAGCACAAAACACGTAAGCTATTGTTTATTTCATCCGTCCTCACTTTGAGGATACAGGCCATCCCCTCAATGAATTTATCTCTGTGGCGATTGTGGATGTCAATATTTTACCAGCGCTTGTGCACTCAGCCATCATCAGGCTGGTTATCTGCTCAGAAGTCGATAAATTTGTCTGAATAAGGTTTTACCCGAAAAGTGCAAAACCCCGATCTGCGGTATTACCTCTCATTTTGCTAACGCTCAACTAGAATTTAAGTCTTGATTTATGAATTCATCGTCATTTTGGCCCCTCTCGGAATACTCGATTAACAACACTCTGATTTCAGTATCGAGGGTACCAGCAACCTCTCGCCCTAAATCATTGTCGAGTACCCAGTTCGAAGATGATCCAGTTATTAAGCCTGTTTCAGATTTTAACAATTACGATTGACTCTTAACCAGTTGAAAGAAATATAAGCCCTCATTTTAAGAATGACCACCAGCCAGAAATCGATTATCCTCAACACAGCAGGATTAGGATTTTTTCTCAACAGGTAAGCCTTACCAATTAATATTTCAAAGAAAACTAATTTATTCTAGTTCAGGCCTCATACCCGCAATGAGGGGGTATGACTAATGGTATGCTGTATGTAACATCAGGTAACAGCTAATCCAGGTACCTATGAAGATTCAAATCTTATTAATTTTATTTCTAGTTGGCTGGCTCATTTAGCCTGTATAGAATTATGGCCTAACAATTTCGCCTCTCAAGCTCATTTCAGTCCAACTCAAAAATTGCTGAATAACTGGCCTGTTTCTGTATCCCACTGGGGTCACAATATGATGTGCGTTAACAGCATGAGTGAAATTATCTGGTAATACGCGCACAAGTTTACCTTCTTCTAAAAACCTGCCGGCAAGCAAGTCGCTCTCAAGAACAATTCCATGTCCCATTACCGCTGCTTCAATGCTCATATAGGAACGATCAAACCGCAATAGCCATGGCTGAGCAGGCTGATTAAGATGATGCATCCGAAACCATTCGGGCCAGCGCAGGAGCGTTGATTCAGAGTAAATCAGCCGTCTTGTCATCAAATCATAGAGGGACTTAACCGGCGCTTGTGCCAGATATTCAGGTGATGCCATTGGCATGATATGTTCATCTCTGACAGAGATTATTTCACACCCCTCCCAGACTGGAAGGCCATGCCTGATTGCGATATCAACTTCTCCACGAGAAAAGTCTATTTCCTCATATGAACAAGCCAGTGTAACTTCAATGCCAGGACACTGATCCTGAAACGACTCAAGCCTTGGTAAAAGCCACATATATCCAAATGTCGGTGAACTGTGAATGCGAATTCTGTTAAGTTTATCTGAATCTTTCATCTCCTCTGATGCCTGCATCAGCCCCTGCAGATGAACACCGATCATGGCCAGATAGGCTTCACCTTTGGAGTTAAGTTTTACTCCCGCTGCGTTACGGTCAAATAACTGACACCCCAGGCTTTTTTCCAGCTTCGCCAGCTGATGACTTGCTGCAGAAGCGGTAATTCCTAATGTTTCTGCCGCACGAAGGACATTGCCTGCACGTGCGATTTGTTCAAAAACCTGAAGGCACTTCAGCGAAGGAATGTCTGCATATTTTCTCATTATTGAACTCATCAAAGATGTATCCGGCCCACATTTTACCAGTTTGAGAAACCTGATTACACAGTGACCTTGATAAATGGTAAACCATTATAGCGATCACAATCACAGTTCATTATCAATCATAGCGTGCTTTGTAGACAACCAACCCTCCTCCGTTGTTAATTGGTTAACCATTAATGTGACCTATCTGAGGAGAATCCAGTATGTCAGAGTTGCAGCAGAAACTAGACAAGCTTTCCGGGCATGCCTGGGCGATACGTCGGCACGCCCTTCGTATGGGTGAAGTGCAGGGCCAGGGCTACATCGGACAGGCGCTCGGCATAGCCGATGCACTGACAGTGGCGTACTTCCATGCCATGTCATTCCGTGCAGATGAACCGGAATGGGAAGGTCGCGATCGTTTTTTATTATCGATTGGTCACTACGCTATCGGTTTGTACGCGGCACTGATAGAGGCGAAGATCATCGCCGAAGATGAGATCGAAAATTATGGCAGCGATAACAGCATCTTGCCGATGTCCGGAATGGCAGCGTATACCCCTGGCATGGAAATTACTGGTGGGTCACTGGGGCACGGGCTGGGTATTGCGGTTGGAATGGCGCTGGGACTGAAAAGAAAAGGTAACCCGGCCGCTGTCTACAACCTTCTGTCAGACGGGGAACTGAATGAGGGTTCTACTTGGGAAGCCGCACTTTCAGCAAGCCACTGGAAGCTGGATAACCTAATCGCGCTGGTTGACGTCAACCGTCAGCAGGCAGATGGCAACAGCCAGGAAGTACTTGCGACGGAGCCGGTGGATAAAAAGTTCGAGGCTTTCGGATGGTTTACGCAGCGCGTGAACGGCCATGATTTGCAGGCACTGGTCTCTGCGTTCGATACAGCCAGACATCACCCGGGCTGTCAGCCACGCGTCATTATTCTTGATACGCTTATGGGCAAAGGTGTGCCTTTCCTGGAAGAGCGGGATAAGAACCATTTTATTCGCGTAGCGGATGCCGAATGGCAGCAGGCGCTTGACATGCTGCAGCGTCATATCTGAATTCCCCTTAAGACTTTATGAGGTCATTATGACTACCCGTAAACTGAAAACCTCCGCCATGATTGCGTCCATAGCTGAAGAGGGCCAAGCAACAATTCCTGCGCCCTTTGGCCATGCTCTGGTGGAACTGGCAAAACACCATGAGGATATTGTCGGCATGTCAGCCGATTTGGCAGCCTATACCGATCTGCACATCTTTTCGCGCGAATACCCATCGCGTTTTTATCAGATGGGTATGGCGGAGCAGTTACTGATGAGTGCCGCTGCTGGACTGGCTCGTGAAGGTGCCACACCGTTCGTCACGACCTATGCGGTATTTGCTGCACGCCGTGCCTATGATTTTATCTGCATGGCAATCGCGGAAGAGAAGCTCAATGTAAAAATCATTTGCGCACTGCCCGGGCTGACAACAGGCTATGGGCCCAGCCACCAGGCAACCGAGGATATTGCGATCTTCAGGGGAATGCCAAATATGACTATCATTGACCCCTGTGATGCCATTGATATTCAGCAGGCTGTGCCGGCCATTTATGAACATGACGGACCCGTCTATATGCGGCTGCTGCGAGGGAAAGTGCCGGTGATTCTGGACCGCTTCCCCGATTACACATTCGAAATAGGAAAAGCCAGGCTGCTGACTGAAGGGCAGGATGTGCTGATCATCTCTTCAGGATTAATGACAATGAGAGCTGTTCAGGCTCGCGATTTGCTGGCGCAACAGGGGATCAGCGTGGCTATTCTGCACTCGCCGACAATTAAACCATTGGATGAAGAAACGATTTGTCGCGAAGCGGCGAAGCGTAACTGTCTGGTGATTACCGCAGAAAATCATACTGTTATTGGCGGGCTGGGTGAAGCTGTTGCTTCTGCGTTGATGCGTAACGGGATTTCGAGGCCATTCAGGCAGGTTGGCTTACCCGATGCGTTCCTTGATGCAGGTGCGTTACCCACACTGCATGACCGCTATGAAATCTCGGCCCGTTCGCTGGCATCAAATATCGCTACCTGGATAAAGAAATAATGAAATTTATATTTATTCCCAGGCGCAAGCCTGGGTGTAAATATTGAAAAATTTCAGATGATTCATCTTTCTGAACCCTGAAGGGATTAACATGATAAATAAATCGAAAAAGACGAGCCACTATCGATGGTTTGTCATCGCACTAATTTTCGTTCTTTTTATGGTTGCACAGGCTGATCGCGCTAATATTGGTTTTGCCATCCCGTTCATTCAGAAAGAATATAATCTGACAAACACGGAAATCGGGATGATTATCAGTCTTTTTTTTGCGGGCTATGGATTATGTCAGATACCAGCAGGTTTTTTTGTCAAACGTAAAGGGATCCGTTTCTCGTATGCTGCAGGCATGTTATTGACGTCTTTATTTACTTTCATGATGGGAAAAGTTGATTCTGTTCTCCACCTGAAAATTCTGCGCACGCTGGTAGGAATTAGCGAAGCGCCAGTTGTGATCAGCTCTACAGCTACAATCAATAACTGGTTCCCAACCAGCGAAAAAGGCACAGCTACCGGTATTTTTTTAGCAGGTTCCAAATTCGGGCCACTGTTAGTGCCACCCATTTGCGCGTGGATCTTGATTAATTACGACTGGCGCCACATTTTTCTTTTCTTCTCCATTCCCGGCGTGGTACTGGCCCTGGTGTGGTATGTCCTTGTGAGGGATACGCCTTCTGAAAGCCGCTTCGTCAGCCAGCAGGAAGCGGAATATATCGCAGAAATGGATGAGGGCATTCCGTCGGGCCGTAAGTTAAGTTCTTCTGGCCGGGCGTTTCGCTACAGCTGGATTGATCGCCTGATAAGAACTGAAAAACTCAGTCCGTTGGAATCTTCCCGGCAGGTTTTCAGGTCCTGGGATATTATCGGTGCGGCAATAGGTTACATGTGTATGGTCGGTATAGTTGATGGCGTCATAATGTCCTGGCTACCCAAATATCTCCTGCAGGAACATCATCTTACTCTGGTATCATCGGCAACACTCGCTGCCACGCCCTTTGCGGGCAACGTAGTGGGTAATCTGTGCGGTGGGTGGATTTCTGACAACCTCTTAGCGAAACGTCGTAAGCCGTTGATGATGTTTAGCGCCGTCTCCACAATTGTCATGACCGGTCTCATGACCATTGCGCCCCAAAATCCGTATTTACTCGGCGTGCTGCTGTTCCTACTTGGATTCCTGATAGCACTGGGTTATTCCGCTTACTCAGTCTATGCCATGGCGAGGGCTTCCCGAGAAACCTATCCGGTTGCCTATGCAATTATTAATATGGGCGGTCAACTTGGAGCAGTGTGTATGCCTATGATTGTGGGCGTTCTGCTTGATCACTATAGCTGGAATGCCGTGTTCATTACGCTGGGGGTTGCAGCTGCACTGTGCTTCACTGTGGTTCTGACCATTCGTGAACCATTACCAGCCGGTGCGAAAATAGATTAACGGCGCAGTTTCCTTTAGAAGTAGCGCAACTGCCAGTTAGCGCTGCTTCATCAGCAAGCTTATAAGCATATTTTCCCGCTCCCAAAGCGAAAAATGTGCTCTCATGGCGGCTCGTGCTGCTTCAGGATCCCGTACAGCAATTGCCTGAACAATATCCTTGTGATTACTGTTTATGCGGGTTTTTGACTCATCCATATCTTTCATTATGCTGCGTCTTTTTCGCAACAGATCCGAAATAAAAGAAGCGATGCTTTGATAGAAAAGCATGATGACCGGATTATGCGTCATCCCTGCCAGGATAAGATGAAACTGATAATCAGCTTCCACTTTCTCTTCAAAAGTCTCAGCTTCTACCATGCGTTCACTCTGGTGCCTGAGCTCCGTTATTTCCTCTTCTGTAGCATGAGTAGCCGCTTCTTCCGCCAGCATTCTCTCAAACATTTCCCGAGCATCTTCTATGGTATCAAGGGAAATATAACCAAGCTGTGTGGCGATATCAAAGTAGAGATTTGCAAAAGAAAAACGAGGCATCCGGATATAAGTACCACTCCCCTGATTACGTTCAATAAAACCAAAGAACTCAAGTGAAGATAGCGCATTACGGATAATGGATCGCTGAACACCCATTTGCTCCGCCAGCACGCGTTCAGGCGGTAATTTATAAATACCGTTCTTATCGATTGCAGCGGTGGCAAGAATGCTTTTGATTAAAGTCTGACTTTCTACGGGTATTCCGGTCATTTTTGTCACGCAAGGTAATCACAGATAAAACATCTGATGCTGAGGCCATCCTAACGCCTGCCTTTGCCCCTGGCAACTGCAATAACATCAGAAACTGATAAGTCGGGCTTTTGTAAGTGATGAGCCAGAATGACTGATTACACCCGGCTCAAGGGGGATGGACGCTGTGGCGGCCTGTTCGATCACGGATTGTCTAAACAGATGCAATGTCATTACCAATTTCTCTGATACCGGCCGAGTTAATCAGTGAGAAATATTCTTGCCGATGCAGCCAGTCCGGCGACAGCCGTTTTATCTGCAGGTTTAAGGGTCTGCTCTAAACGAAAAAAAGGGCTGCCATCATAAAAACGGCAGCCCTGGATTCAGGCCCAGTAATGTTTACTGGAAAGATTAATTCGTATCAGGCAGTGCGTAAGCAATGACATAGTCGCCTTTGCCCGTGCGCATGAAGTGATGGCCGGTGGCTTCAATAACGACATACTCTTTGCCGTTCTGCTCATAAACCATTGGGTTCGCCTGGCCGCCTGCGGGTAATGGTGCAGACCAGACCGTTTTTCCGGTTCTGATGTCAATCGCCCGAATCAGGTCATCGGTAGCGGCTGCGATGAATACCAGACCACCCTTAGTCACGGCTGAGCCGCCGTTATTTGGGGTGCCAATGTTAATCGGCAAACCTGTGGGAATGCCAAAAGGACCGTTATTACGTGCGGTGCCTAAGGGACGATCCCATACGGTATGCCCGGTGCGGAGGTCAATTGCGCGAATACCACCATAGGATGGCTCATTACACAGCATGCCGGTAAAGCCATTCTGCCAGCCTGGATTAATGTTCAGTGCAAAAGGTGCGCCGCTCTGCGGTGTAAGCGGGCTGGCGTGCGTATCCAGGTTATAGCCAATTTTGTCTGACGGATGCACATTGAGCTTATCGGCCACGCTTCTTGCCACAAACTCAGTGTAGTTGACCGTATTGTTGTAGTTAGCAATCACCAGACCGTTTACCGGATCGACCGATACGCCACCCCAGTCGCTGCCGCCATTGTAACCCGGATAAGAGATAAACGGTTTACCTATCGAGCCCGGTGTGTAAGCACCCCGGTAATCTGCCTGATGGAATTTGATACGGCAGTAGAGCTGGTCCAGCGGAGTCAGTCCCCAGGTGCTTTCCGGCGTCAGATCAGGCTTACGCATACTGTTGAAGGTCGAATACGGCTGCGTAGGGGAGCGCATTGCGGGATCGGTTCCCCCTGCGGCGCAGGTTTTTCAATCACATCAAAGAGTGGCTTACCGGTTTCACGATTGAGGACATAGAGCTCAGCGTTCTTGGTCGGAAGAATGATGGCCGGCACTTTACTGCCATCAGGCTGGGGGTAATCTACCAGAGTTGGAGGTGAGCCCAGATCATAATCCCAGATGTCATGATGTGTGGTCTGGAAATTCCAGCGTGGCAAGCCGGTATTAATATCCAGTGCAACCAGCGAATCACCGTATTTCAGTTCAGCGGCCGTACGAGGCGCACTCCAGTAATCCCCAGACGGGTTGGCTACCGGCAGGTAGACAAGTCCCAGTTTTTCGTCACCGGTGAAGGTTGTCCATACGTTAGGGCTGCCACGTTTGTAAGCATCAGGGCCATGCTTAGGCGTAGCGTCGTCAGGATTAGCCGCATCCCAGGCCCACTTGAGTTTACCCGTCCTCACGTCAAAAGCTTTGATTACGCCTGGTGGACCAAACACTCGCTGTCCGTCGATGACCTGATGACCCACTACAATGGTGTCGCGTACCACTACCGGGCCTGAAGTAATAGATACATATCCTGTATAGGTCTCTCCCATATCTTCAAGGATGGAAACTTCGCCATTGTTACCAAAATCAGTACAGCGTTTTCCATCCTGCGCATCGACTTCAATCACACGGTCGTCAAGAGTACCCAGAATGATGCGACGGTCGCAGTGCTGCCCAGGCTGATTTTCGGCCTGTACTGGTACAGGTTGAGACGGGTACTGAGTCGCATCAAAGTAAGCAAGTGAGCGACACGCTGGCGTATAGGGCAGAGCGTCACGGTTAATCTGTGCATCAAAGCGCCATTTCTGCTTGCCGGTTGCAGGATCAAAGGCAACGATGTTATTAGCCGCGGTGCAGACGTAGAGGAAGTCACCCACTTTCAACGGAGTATTTTCCGTACCCCAGCGCGCGCCCGGTGGTAAATCCCCCGCATGTGACTGCCAGGCAACTTTCAGCTTACTGACATTGGCTGGCGTGATTTGCGCGGCGGATGAATAGCGTGCCGCAGAAAGGTTGCCACCATAAGCAGGCCAGTCATTTTTGACCTCTTGGGAGGTCATACCCGTGCCAGTATCTGCCGTAAAATTTTTGCCATCAGGTTGGGGAAAGCCGTTTGCTTCAGTGGTATGTGATGGCAGAAATGCCAGGCCACCAGCCCCGATAAACGTCAGCGCTAGTGCGCCAGTGATTGCCCCGCTGTGCTTGCGCTTCATACGCGGCAGCAGCGTGGAAAGATGGAAAGAAAACGCAATCGCCAGGGCTAAAATCAGTGCGAAACGAGGCACCCATCGCCAGAAATCGGTTCCGGATTCAGCAATCGTCCAGAAAAGTGTACCGAAGAACAGCAGGCTGAACCAGAGCACTGCACTGGCCTTTCCCCGCCACAACGTGTAACCGGAGAGTATGCTAAGAATACCAGCAATCCCGTAATACCAGTTTCCGCCGAGCGAGATAAGCCATATACCGCCAGCCAGTAAATAGAGTCCGAGCAATAGCAGAATAGCTGCAAGTAACCTGCCAGCCCATCCGGGCTGACTTTTTAGTTTTGAACGTTGATTCACAATAATACCTTGCCTGTTTTAACTAAAAATTAAATAAAGCGGCAGATTGTTATCATGATGTGAGTAATTTGTCACACTTCATATTCAAATTAAGCACAAAACATTCAATTCCCATTTTATTCATGAGGGGTTGAAAAAAAACTCATCACTTAAGAATATCAATAGAACTCAGATTAAGCTTTGCAGCCATTTTTTTAGGAATTAGCTAACATTCATAATACTGAAACAAAAAAGCCATAACCAAAATAGACGGTAATTATTATTTTGAATCCGTCACATTGCAGGCAAATTGAAAAGTCAAAAAATAATTGAAGATCCTTTCACCAACCATTGATACTGGAAATAATTTATTTCCTGCAAATCTGAACTATAATTACATTTCGGATTCAACCATGGCTGACTTTGTAGCAGGTAAACTCGACGAGAACCTCGATTCATGAAGTCAGTTTTTAATCGACTCATGGTTAAGTACTGTCCTGCAACTTTTATGACCTGGACGCCCCCCTTGGTTAGGGTGGCACTGAAAATTATTAATATTTTATCCCTCTTAAGAAAATATCATAATAACTCATAAGAATCAGCACATCGAATTTTGCTGACTCGCATAATGTTAAAGCGATCTCGGACAGAGCCTGTTTCAGTCGCTCAAACCAGCAGAAAGCAGATGAGCAACTTAGCCTGGGCCTTCACAATTAGTAAATGTGAACTATCCGTTTTATCATTAACGTAGTGTCTTCAAGGACCGTTCGCTGAGAGATGGCTGTAAAAGTCGACGAAATTCATTTGTGAATAAAAATGCTGTCAATAGATAAATAAAACCCCACAAAACAGGAAATAATTTATATTTTTTCAAAAACATCAATAAGCATTGGCAGCTTCCTGATTTAGCAAAAAAAACACACCACTCATAGCGGATTAAAAGTCCGCTATGAGCGGTGTAATGTTAACACTATAATTATCTCTATTTATTATTTCGGGCCATGAAATTTCCTGCATCACCATCATTCGGGTCAACGAAGATAATATCATCAGGACTGCGACGCGGACTGTCTAATGACAGAAAAATCACCGGCTCTTCCAGCAGCTTCGGTAGTGCATGTACAACATTACGTTCGAAGAAAAGCAGGTGACCCGGAGCAAATTCAGCCTCATCGCTGGGGTCCTCCATCCAGAACGTGCCCCGTCCGGAAAGAACATAAAGATATTCATCACACTGCTGATGATAATGCGGCTTTACGCCATGATAGGCTCGAAAAACACGGCAACTCGCTTCAGGTCTGTCTGTAAGGTACTCATCAGCCAGCATGCTATCAGAGTATTCTGGCAAGCGACGGGCGATTTCGGTTGGAATGAACCGTGCAGAACGCGTTTTTTCTGGCATCTCATTCTCCTTTATATTGCCTGGTTAAACAGCAAAGGAATTCCCGTTCGGGATTCAAGCCTTAGAGCGTAGTCCCGAACAGCAGGTGGAAAGTAAAGTGTTTTAACAATAGACAGGCAGCGCAGCAGTGGCCACAAAACAATATCGCTGATATCGATGTGATGACGTGATTCCACCAGCGGCACCAGATCATATAGCTTTGTCAGCATTTCATTACAGAGAGCAGAGGTGCGGGCTGTCAACGCAGTCAGGTCACCAAAGGCTTTTTCCTCACGCCGGCGATAAGCCTCACGGGCCCCAGGCGTAGACAATTCAGGAAAGTCAGCCTCTGTAAAGCGCGGAATGAAAAGCTTGAGAGCAACTGACCACACATCGTTAATCCAGGACTCTATCTTCTGATCAATCTGACCAGAAAACGCGGGAGTGTGGGCTCCGTCCATATAGCGCACAATATCCAGGCTTTCTGCCATGTGCGATCCATCCTCTTTTTCCAGAATGGGGACGACTTTTTTACCGACAAGTCGTAATGGCGTGTCCTCATCTCCCTCCATGATAATGGAAAGTGTTATGGGCTCTTTCTTAATAGCAAACGCCATGCGCACCCGAGTACAGAAAGGGCAATGGTCGTATATGTAAAGCTTCATGCTTTGCCACCGGCAAGCGGTTTAAGGGCGATGATTTCTGATGTCTCAATATATTGAGGAAGCTCAGCAAACAATGCCTGAATGTGCGGGGCATTCAAATGTTCATCCAGCAATACCTGACTCTCCCACTCTTCTGTCCAGATAAAGCGACTTGCGTTCTTTGCATCAACATTGAGCTGGTAGCTAATGCAGCCCTTTTCAGCAAGCGTTGCATCAATAACCGATCGGAACAGCTTTTCAACAGTGGATTCGGTACCAGGAGTTACCTGAAAAATAGCAATTACGGGAACAGTCATGATCTATCCTCTTAAGTTACTCATGAATAACTTACTTAAAAGTAACCAATGAGCTGACATGTCGCAACTTTTTTGTTATCTTTCTGCTTCAGAAGAGAGAGGATGAGCAAAATGTCAAAAAGGGCTGAGCGCGCCGCTCATACACAGGCAAAACTTCGTGAAGCGGCTATAAGCGTCTTTGCACGAAAAGGTTTCCATGAGACTAAAATCAGTGACATCGTGGCAGAGGCAGGGGTGAGCCAGCCCGCATTTTACCTTTACCATGACAGCAAAGAAGTGCTGTTTGAGACTTTGGTCAGTGAATTTCGCAGTGAATTGTACGAAGCAACCCGTCAGTGCCTAATTTCTCCCGGACTCAGCGCTGAAGAGTTATATGAAGATCTCCGTCAAAGTTTCGTTCGCTTTCTAACCGTTCTGCAAAGGGATCGCGACCTGACGGAAATTGGTTTTTTCCAGCCCGCAAGCGGTGAAACAACTAAAGAACAGATGATCGCATGGATTACGATGAACATGGAGCGTGAGCAGCGAGCAGGTATCTTGCGTGATGATATTTCTGTACGCTGCCAGGCAAGATTCGTCATGGGCCTGCTCGACCAGATGTCTCGTATTATCGATTCTGAACACGACGTAAATGAATTCGCTGGCATTTGTGCCACTCTTTTCTGTGACGCGCTTGCCGCTAAAAGCCTGAATTAAGACTAATAATTTACAATAAGAAATTCTTGATGGCTCTTTGCTTATTTTGACATCCAGTGGTGCTATTCCTCCCCACCTAATCTCGTGAGCTGCTGAGTGAACCCCGATAATGTCTTATTTTATTAATTATTATCCGCAGCTGGCGTAAAGCGGACGTTTTACATAGCATCGTCATATTCAATTTGAAAAAATATTTGATAATAAACACGCTCAGTTGTCGGTGGTAAAGCAAGAGCTGCAAAACTCACACCTGAGCCACGCAGAGCTTCAGCACTTTAAGCAGCGACAGAAATTAAAGAATTAGCGGCTTTACCTGAAGTCTTCTACGAATTGTCAGATACTCTCCTGGAAATTGGTGGCGTTGAGCTGGAGTGTTATGTGCTGGATGACGCAGATATGACGCGAATTATAAAAGCAAGTACAGCTGGTATGGGGTTAGGTTTTTTATCCTGTAAGCGCATCAGCGCGACTTGTTAATTTAGTGACCAGCGAACGATCAAAGCCCTCTTTAAACAGTGAGTTAATAGGTCAGCGCCAACCCCCTATCCGCTTCATATACCCTTCAAGAAATTTCGTTGGGTCTGCTTACTCGACCACTATATTGGCTGGTATTTGCGATGCAATTCTGGCTGCGCGCAAAGATGGCAAGCTTCAGGCTCAGCAAATGCATATCGCCGCTCAGGCTTAATACTGGTAAGAGGCTTTGCTCGCGTCGGTATAATCCTGACGCTGGCCAGCCAGTATCACGGAAATGTACCCCCCAGACGCTTCACCAGAAACTCTGCGTCCAGCGCAGCCCAAAGGCGCTGCCCCCCTTAATTCTTCAACTTCATCTGTCTACTTTTGGTGGTGTTATAAAATCCCATCTCCTCTGCGATCTCAAAAATGCGCCAGTGAAAGGCACCACAAGTGGTTTGAATTCGACCAGGCAGCTCAACCTGGCAGGTGAAGCCCAATTTTATTCAATAATTTCAAAACCTTATCAACTGGTCTAATGACACCCCTGAAAAAAAAGTGTACAGGTAATCTTAAATATTATTTATTATTATCAATAAGTTAAGGGACCTGCCGCCGCCACCATGAAAATGCAAAAATCAGCTGTTTTCCGCGGGGCCGCCGCCTCGTGGACAGGGTACCCCGCCGGGAGGACCCGCGCATTTTTCCACGTCCTGCCGGCCACAGTAATTGCTAATCAACAGGCTGGTGGTCGGTTAAGAAAATGAAAGTCAGGCCCGAAAGGGTTTTGCCCAAATAGTGCAAAACCTTCAGGTTGTTGCAATGACTCCTCAGAAAGGGCGAACACTCCAACACAGCCTAAGCCTTTGGTTTTTTTCTGCGACCGTCACTTTGTCTGCCTTAGGAGAGCTGGAAGTCAGATGATTAATCAATAACCCCCTGATTTTATTACGAGTGGTCACAGTGACCACCCGCGTCCTGACGCTTAATCCAGCCCCCTCGTTTGACGATAGCCCTGCTCTTCGGCCAGGTATAAATCTGTGAGCTGTTGTTTGTATTATCGATTCTCACTTTAAGGATAAAGGCCATTATGTCTAAGATTTCGTTTTTTATGGCGTCGGGGAATGTTTGATACTTCGCTCAAGTCAGCACGCTCAGCCATCATCTGGCTGGCTGCTCAGGGGATGATTTTTTTCTGAATGAGGTTTTACCCTAAAAGTGCAAAACCCAGACAGCGGCATTACCTATCATTTTGCTTAACGCTCAACTGGAACTTAAATCATTGATTTTCCATTCGCCGTCACTTTGACCACTGTATTGACCCTGACCCCGAGCATGATCCATGCATAACCAGGAATAACCGGCTTGAGATTGATTGCTTATTCTGGCAATTGGCAGATTTCTCGGCGAATTCGGATGGAGTCATCAAGCCCGGCGCAGAAGGGGGATGACTATGGTTATAGTGTATGCGCCAGGCCTCGAATTTGCACCGGGCATCCTTAATGAACATAAACCCGTTCCTGTTCAGGCACTCCTGACGCGACCTGCCGTTGAATGATTCCTCCGTGATATTATCCGTAGGCCTACCTGGCCGAGAGAAGTCAATCCGGAGATCACGTTTGTACACCCACTTATCCAGCATTTTTCCCGCAAACTCAGAGCCATTATCGATTTTCAGGATCTGCGGTAACACACGTCTCAACGCGATGATATTCAGCATCTCAGCCACTTCTGAAGAGCGCGGGTTCTGCTCTACTCAGATCCCCATACATTCGCGCGTGCAGAGCTCGATTACAGTCAGCAGGCGAAGCCGACGACCGATACCAGGTTTGTAACGGCTAAATTCAGATGTCCGCCCAGAGGGCCGGACATCTTAAACCAGCCTCAATAATGATCGCGAGTCCGGTCTGACAGGATGCTCACATAATCGGTTTACACTTACTTCTCCGGACGGCCAACTGCATAACGAACTTACCCGGTTTGAGACCATTTTCGACATAACCCGCACGTGGCGCCGGCATGCTTTTACCGGATATTCGCTGAGGGAATCGCAAAAACCAGGACCGCTTTTCAAACGTGTCATGTCCTGCACATAAACCTGGGCATCGTTTCCGTCCCGTAAGCCAGCACCGATCCGTCAATCAGGTATAAGTAGCTGGTTGATACAGAGCCCGCAGTCAGTGCAGGAAAAATAAATTCCAGCACGTCCTTATCCTCACTCCGGTCTCCCAGGCGTCTGGCTGACGTTGTCTGTACTGACCGCACCGTGTTGCCTTTTAGAGTAGACTCAAAAAAAACCTCACGGTGCACAGGTATGATTTTTCTGCTGCCTTTGATGGCCTTAACAATGTTGCCCGAATAGACAACGTGGCCTGAATGAAAACCATCCCGGTAAAAACGGTAGATGCCTTTTGCTGCATTCCAGTCACCGTTGTCATACAGGTGATAAACCGAAGCAGGTGTATCACAACGTGACACATTCTCCAGAACAACACCTTCCTGGACAGACCCAAGTACCAGGCCCGCTGCCATTGCTGACATAAACCATCCGATCAGGGGATTAACTTTTCCTGAAAAAAAAGGCTTCACAACCATTCTCCGATTCTGTGACAGGTTTCCGGCAGGCAAAAAGGCTCAAATACTGTTCTTTAAAGCCATCATTAATATACAGATAAGGGCGACTACTATCGTCTGAGGCGTACTGACTAAAAATGCTGAGGGTTTCGCTTACAAGGTCGTCAGAAAGATTACCACCCGCGATCCAAACGGATTTTCCAGGTGGGGCAGTCCCTTGCCACTCTGTGTAGTAATAGCTTGCAGGCATAAAAAGAAAAGACGAAACAATCCATTTCGCACATCCGATCCCAATCAGCGCGCCAGCAAACAGCGCCATGCCGCGTGGATACCAGAAACGAAGCGTATGAGGCCTGTCAGGTGCCTGAAAATGAGAAGGATTGGGCGTTGAGGATTTGGACAAACTCATTTGAGCACCGGCTGGGGATGGCGTTGCTTTTTGTGGTTCAGTTTCAGATAGAGGGACACCAGGCTGCGCCCCGGCCTCCTTTTGCCTGATCAGCATCATATAACCTTCACCTGAGACGGTCTGGATGGTTATCTCATGCTGTAGGTTCAGGGAAGCAATGGCTCGCCTCAGCTGGCTTATCATCACGCGAACGCTGTTTTCTGTTGCTTCAAGTCCCTGGCTGCGCCAGCCATCCTCTATCAGCCTTTCCGGAGAAAGAACCTGATGTACCGAATCCACAAAACTGCAAAGGCAGCGTGATGCCGATGCCGACAAGGATGCGACATTGCTATTATCCAGCCTTATCAGACTTCTGGAAGTCAGGTCCAGCCGGGCGACGTTTCCGATAAAAAGGACAACGCCTGATGAAGCGTCTCGTTCTGGTGTGTTACCCATGGTGTCTCGTCTATCAAGTTAAGAGCTGGTCTGGCGTCAGGTCGCGACAGAAGATTTTAATATTATTAACCAGAAAATGCTTTTTTTCATTATGGCCATGAACCGGATCCCTTAACCTAGGGGACTTCCATGTGAAAAGCATTCTTTAACACAGCATTTAATATTATTAAGCATTATTCCTCTATTAAAATTTATTAAGACGAATAATTTCCTTTGATATGCAAACAAATAAAGAGGCATACTCTGCAAGCAGTGAATATCGTTGCGGTATAATATTTTCTGCGGTTATATCCTGACAATACCTTGTCAGAAACAAACACCCAAAGTAGCAGCGATGTTTTCGTAAATATAACGCTTAATTCTTATCATTAAAAAGTAAGGTCCTCATGAAGCTTAAACATGTAGCAGTTGCACTCATTACATTACTGGTTGCCAGTGCTCAGGCTGCAGATGGCACCCTGAATTTCACTGGAACAGTTACAGATAAAACCTGTAATATCACTACCACTGGTGACGTCACAATGGCGAATCTCAGTCATGTTCAGTTTCCGGGAAAAGGCTCCGTTTCGCAGCCCGCTGAGTTTAAAATCACTCTTGCTGCCTGTGCGGCTGGCGTAAATACGGTATCAGTCAGATTTGACGGAACACCTGCTGATGGCGATAACAGTATTATTGCGCTTACCACGAGTGGCGAAACTGCAACAGGTGTAGGCGTACAGATCCGTGAAAAGGACGGTACTCCTATTCCGCTCCTGTCAGACTCCAAGCCGGTAACTGTAACTTCAAATGCTGCCGAAGCGACGTTTGACGCTGTATATATTTCTACAGCAGACTCTGTAGGGCCAGGCAATGCCAACGCGACGGCAACATTTAACGTCTTCTATAACTGACTTCTTCGCTAAACCGGCCGGCGAGACTATTTCCCTCAGTCTTTCTTAATAAAGTTTATATTGAATAATAATTTTTAATTTATTGATTTTATTGGCTTTTAATAAATTAAATGCTTAATGAATATAAAAATAAATTAAAGTTAACCATGGCGGGTTGCGGTGTTCATTCATCTTTTTTAATAATACTCTCGCTTAGTAATCATGCAAAACAAACAAAGATAACTCGTCTCATCAACTAGTTTATTTTTTGCTGTTAATTTATAGATCAACCACTGTCATTTAAAGGTAGAAAAATGAAACGTAATATTATTGCACTGTCTCTTTTTGCACTTATTTCAACTGGTGTTCAGGCGGCGGATGGCACCATCAACTTTACAGGTAAAATTACCGATCAAACCTGTGACATTGATGCAGGCACCGGTGCTCCAATCGCCGTAACTATGGGCAACATTGGCGCAGATCAGTTTAAAGCAAAAGGCGATACCGCACTGCCAACCGAGTTTTCGATCAGTCTCAAATCATGCCCGGGCGTACCTTCGGTTTCAGTTAAATTCGATGGCACCGCCAACGCAGGCGATAATAGCATTATCGACCTGACTTCCGGTGCTAATGCCGCAACGGGAATTGGCCTGCAGATCCAGGAAGTTGACGGTACGCCAATCAAGCTGCTGAGCAACTCAAAAGCCGTTCCTATTACCAGTGGTGCGGCTGATGCCAAGTTCCGTGCGGTATATATTTCAACGGCAGATGCAGAAGACATCACAGCGGGTGATGCGAACGCAACTGCCTCCTTCGATATTGTTTATAACTGATTTTTTGCTGCGCTGTTAATTCAGCGCAGCCCTTTATTCCCGGAGAAATATATGAAAGCGCTGCTGGCTTCGTTTGTATTGACAGGCGTTGCGATTTATTCTGCACAGGCTTTTTCTGGCGTCACCGTGGGAGGGACCCGCTTAATTTACGACGCAGCAAAAAAAGAATCATCCATTCAGGTACAAAATAATGAAACCAGTCCTTATCTGATCCAGTCGTGGGTTGAAACTACCACCGAACAGAAGGACAAAACCTTTGTTGTAACGCCGCCGCTGTTCCGTCTGGATGGCAAGCAGAGTAATACCTTACGCGTTATTCACAATGGTCAGGCGCTACCCCAGGATCGTGAAAGTCTCTACTGGCTGAACATTAAGGCCATACCGTCAGGAACACCCGATAAGGGTAAAAACACGCTGCAGCTGGCGGTTAAGACGCGACTGAAGCTGATTTATCGCCCCGCGCCTCTGAAAGAGAGCTCAGCCACGCAGCAGGCCGGCAAGCTCACCTGGCAGCGCAACGGTAATCAGGTCCGCGTGTCAAACCCTACGCCGTATTACATGAATTTTTATTCCGTCAGTGTGGATGGAAAAACCGTTGAACACCCCGGTTTTGTTACCCGCGCGGAGAGCTCAGTATTACCCTGCCTGCGGGTACACGGGGCAGTCAGATTGAATGGAAGGTGCTAAACGATTACGGCGCACCGGATAAAGCACATCAGATTTCACTTTAACATTCGGGCCGTCAGTATTTATGAGACTTCCAGAGAAAACTCTACCCTTCGTGTTGCGCCCCACGCCGCTGGCGCTGCTGTGCGCGATGCTTATTCCGGTGATGACTATGGGTCAGGCCGCCGGAGAGACATTCAATCCGGCGCTGCTGGAAAAGCTCGACAGTAAAGAGACTGACACGCCCGACCTGACGGCGTTCGGAAACGGGCATCAACCTCCCGGGACCTATCAGGTTACCGTGTTACTGAACGGTATCGAAGTGGATAGTCGTATGGTGGACTTCCGGCTCGCAGAGACGGCTGAGGGACCTAAATTGCAGCCCTGCCTGAGCGTATCCGATCTCAAAGAATGGGGTGTCAGAACAGATCGTTACCCTCAACTTCAGGCCGGGGACGCTTCATGCGCAGATCTGAGCGCTGTTCCGCAGGCACTCGCTGATTTTGATTTCACAAATCAGAACCTCAAGCTAAGCCTGCCGCAGGCGGCGGTCTCTTCAGGTGTAAGGAGCTACGTTTCTCCTGATAAATGGGATGACGGGTTGACCGCTGCAATCATCAATTACAGTCTTAGTACAACAAACAACTTTGACCGAACCGGTCAGGGAAGAAACAGCCAGAGCCAGTATATTAACCTCCGCCCCGGGGTGAACCTGGGCGCATGGCGTTTCAGAAATTATAGCACCTGGCAGCGTAGCCGGGCTGGCGAGGGCCGCTGGGAAAGCGCTTATACCTATGCACAGCGCGGTATTAATGCGCTTGAAGGCCAGCTCACGCTGGGCGACAGTGCATCACCATCGGATATTTTTGACAGCGTGCCATTTCGTGGCATGCAACTGGCCTCCGATGATGAAATGCTGCCCGAGAGCCAGCGTGGTTACGCACCTGTCGTGCGCGGCATCGCCCGCGGTGCCAACGCCGAGGTGACGATTCGCCAGAACGGTTTCGTTATCTACCAGAGCTCCGTGCCCGCCGGCCCCTTCGAAATCAGTGATTTGTATGCAACGGGCGGTAGCGGCGACCTGGAAGTGACTATCACCGAAACTGACGGCAGCGTACAGCGACAGCTTGTTCCCTTCGCTGCCCTCCCGGTCATGCAGCGTGAAGGTCGTCTTCGGTATAGCATTACGCTCGGAGAATACCGGCCGGGCTGGCGCGGTGTGGATGATGCCCGGATAGCTCAGGCAACAGCTATTTACGGTTTTGGCCTTGGGCTTACCGGCTATGCTGGCTTTCAGGCTGCGGATCATTTCAAGGCGATCGCGGCCGGATTGGGTAAAAACATGGCGGGGCTTGGCGCTATATCTGCAGATGTTACCCATTCATCAGGGCAGTCAGAGGGCGCTGATCCCACGTCCGGTCAATCGGTACGGCTGCGCTACAGTAAAAGCCTGGCAACGACCGGTACTAACGTGTCCATTGCCGGCTACCGTTATTCAACCAGCGGCTTCTATACCCTGCATGAAGTGCTCAACAGCTACGCTCCCTATAGTGCCTATAGGTCGACGGAGCGGCGCCGTAACCGTGCGGAGATTACGCTTACGCAGCGTCTCGGCGACGACTTCGGCTACCTATCAGCTACAGCGCTGCGGGAGGATTACTGGGGAAGCGGGCGTCGTTTGAATTCCTGGTCTCTCGGATACAGTAACAGTTTTAAAGGCGTCAGCTACGGGCTCAATTACGCCTATAACCGCAACACTTCTGGCTTCAGCGGGAAAACGGCCAGCGGCGATCAGATAGTGTCGCTTAACCTGAGTGTCCCCTTACGCGGCAGTAATACCTGGGCTGGCTATAATATGAGCTCCCGCATTAACGATTCGACAATGCATACGGCAACCCTCAGCGGCACGGCGCTTGAAGGCAACGCGTTAAACTGGAGCGTCTCGCAGGGGTACAGAAGCCGCGGGCAGGAGGCTTCAGGTGCCGGACGCGCCAGTTATCGCGGGACCTATGGTGAAGTGAACGGAGCGCTCAGCTATACCCCGGCAGCTCAAAGCATCAGCGCAGGTGCTGAAGGCGCTCTGGTTATTCACGAGGATGGCGTGACCTTTGGCCAGAAAACCAGTGAGACCGCGGGACTGATCAAGGCGCCGGGCGCCGCCGGCGCGCTGTTACAGAACTACAACGGCGTCCGCACCGACTGGAGAGGCTATGCTGTGGTGCCCTACACTTCGCCATATCGGAACAATTCGCTAGCGCTGGATACCGGCTCATTTGCCGATGACGTCGAGGTAGAAAAGGCTATCACTGGCGTTGTGCCAACCCGGGGGCGATAGTGCGAGCGGAGTACAAAACGCGGGTTGGACAACGCGCCTTCATCACCCTGATCCGTGCCGACGGACGTCCAGTGCCTTTTGGCGCCTCGGTGACCACGGAAGATAAACACAGCGCCATTGTCGGCGACAGTGGCGAAGTATTTCTGTCGGGCCTGTCCCTCAAAGGTACATTATCAGTCAGCTGGGGAAAAACGGCTGATCGACAGTGCAGAGCTTCATATGACCTCAAAAATATTGAGCATGGCCTGAACGTAGCAGAAGTGAGATGCAGATAAGCTGCCTTACTCTTCCTTAACTCTGTCACTAAAAAAGTAATCTTAAGTAAAACATATAATTTTTTACTATCTACCGGAATAGTTGCGAGAAAACACTGGAATCAATAATTTCATTAAAATTGCAACTCATCCCATCGGTTATTAATAATTTCAATACCAGAAAAAGATTCACCTGGCATTGAGGGGGTTATAATATGAGAAAATTCATACCGTACATGCTGTTTGTGTGTCTTATTTTATCTGGCGTCAGTCATGCTTTAGCAGCGTGCACGCCACTTAATGATTGGGTTAATAAAAATATCAATGTAAGACTTCCTGATGTAATTACTGTTACGCCAGGGCAGAAAGGTAATCTTTACCATGGTGAATTTTCGATAGTGAGTGTCGAAGAGAATCTGGTTGAATGTTCACCTGAAACCAGGCCTGTGGTTAATTACACTCGTCCATGGCGAGTGAATGAAAGTTGGATGAATACACCTGCGGAGGGGGTACGTATGAGTGTGTGGTTCATTAAACGATACATAAGACTACTCACTCCGTCTTATGGCAAGAGTTCAGCTACTGATATATTCATACCTTCAGAACATATTGAGATAAACTTTGCGACACAAGCGGACAGCATAACTAGCGGAAAAATTACTCCCGGAACGCTTGCGTCTTATGGATATGAGGGCGCGCATACGGCATTTTTTGTTAATCTGATCAACGAAGTTAATATTGTAAGCACTTGCGAGGTGACCAACAAGAATATCAACGTTGCGATGCCGGCAACTAATACGGGCGATTTTCGCGGCCAGGGTTCAGCTTCCTCCGAGTCTGCTTTTGATGTTCAATTAAACTGCGCTACCGAGAATGCGGTTAGCGTTAACATCGAAACTGGCTCTGCAGGCGCAATAGATCCCTCGCAGGGCATTCTGGCGCTACAGGACTCAGGAGGTGAAGGTGTTGCCAGCGGCGTTGGTATTCAGGTTCTCTATGACGGTAAGCCGGTTGAGCTTGGAAAGGCTTTTGATGCCGGCTCAGTGGTCGTCGGAAATAATGGTATCCCTTTCAAGGCGCGTTATCTCCAGATTGGTGAAAAAGTTACCGCTGGTAAGGCTGACAGTAACGCGACTTTTACGCTGACCTATCACTAGAATAATAGCATCCGGGCATGAAAAATATGCCATGCCCGGAAGAAGTCGCATCTTTAATAAGGTTGTTAATGTTTTTTTGGATCATCAAAACCGGCATAACTCTTGAACTGGTTGATTTATTTCGGGGGATGTCAATTTTATATTGTACGTTAATTAATAACAGGCATCCGCATCCATCTCATCATTTATTTTTTAGCTTATACTCAGATTGCATTGTCACATGCCTGAGACTGGCTCTGTAACTCTGCAGAAGGACTTACTTGTGCGAAAATTCAAAGTTATAATTCTTGACGATCATCCTGTCTTTCTGTCCGGACTGAGGCACCTCATCAGTGAGGATCCGGATATCATTATTACTGATACCTGCATCAGCGCGAGTGAAATGCTTCTTTCATTGAGCCTGAATCCTGCAGATATTGCGCTGATTGACTTCTCACGCCCCAGTGATGATATGCAGATTATAAGTCTTATAAATGAGCTGCATGAACATTATCCGCATATTTTATTGATTGCCGTGGGTGAGAGTTTACCGCACAGGCAGTCGGCAGCACAGGTGAAACAATTACTGTATACCTATCTCTGCAAATCACTTCCACCGCGGGTATATTTAAAAGTCCTTAAAGCCGCCTGCCGAAAAGTGAATGATGGAAATTCAGGTAAGATTTATGGCGCATCAGCAGGGATAACCCAAAAAAGCTGTGCGCATCAGAATTTATCATGTAAGGAGAAAAAAATAATCGAATACTTACAGGCCGGCTTCAGCGTAACTCAGACGGCACAGCGAACTCACCGGAGCGTGAAAACGGTCAGCTCACAAAAGCGCAATGCAATGCGTAAGCTCGGTATAACTCACGAAAAGGAAATTTACGGCCTTAACCTGCAGGACATTTAGTTTTCTGAGTTCAGGCAGCTAACATAGTCTTTCAGTGGAAAGTAGTGGACACTTTTTTAATTTATTTTTCCTGTTCTTCAGCAGCGAAAGGTAACCACGTTTCAGCATCCAGGGTGAGGGTGAGGTTAGAGCGAATATGGCCCTTGCTATTTTCCCTATGCAGATAGACTTTACCACACTCTGCCATGGCTCCGGGCGTGTCTGTGCCAAACCGCATGTACGCCCGGCGCTTCGGCTCCTTAGCATCCTTCATTTTCGTGCAGGTCAGTATCAGGGCGATTTGCTAACCCTGTTTATTTTCGAACTTAAAAAGAACAGTAATTCTGTTTTGAACGCACGAAAAAAAAGAATAGTACTTTAACTCTCCACCTCTCCACTTTTTGCGTTTTTTACTTTATTTTCATAATGTTAATGGGTGGAGAGTTGATATTCAAGTGTCCACTACTATCCACCCATTCCTCAGACTCTCCACCTGTTCTTTCTGCATTTTAGATGGAAGGTGGATACTATCCACTCTGACTCTCCACCCATTAACCCTTTGTTTTAAAATAAATATATAAATAATGGGTGGAGAGTTAATAATTAACTGTCCACCCATTAACTTATTGTTATAAAAATAAAAATTAACCAAAGTGGAGAGTAGTGGACACTTTTTTAATTTATTTATTTTTCCTGTTCTCCGGCAGCAAAAGGCAACCACGCTTCAGCATCCTGGCTGAGCGTGAGGTTAGAGCGCATATGGCCCCTGGTACTTTTCCTGCGAAGATACGCTTTACCATACTCAGCCATGGCCCCGGGCATGTCCGTACCGAAGCGCGTCAGCGATACCGGCTTGCTCAGTCCGTTCGCCCGCATGTAAGCCATGTAGGCGTGATAGAGATAGCGACGCGGGCTGAACGGAACAATTTCTGCGTTGCCGATAAACATGCCGTCACACTGCGGTGAAGCCGTCAGGTAACCGCAGAAATCCACCAGCGAATCGCACTCGCGCTTGATGGTCAGGGCCTCCTCAGACGTCTGCTGTTCAGACAGCAGCTGACGCGCCTCCTGCTGGTCCGTAAAGCGGGTAAGAAGGTGGCGGATAATGACCGGCAGCTCAGCCTCTATCTTTGCCGTCATCAGCGGATCGCGTTCGTCTTCCGGGATGACCCGTGAAAAGTTAAAAATGACCCGGCGCCGCGATATGCCCCCGCTGCGATCGCTGAAGGTCATGGCGTTATTGTTGACGGCCAGAATGACGGCCGGGATGCGCGTGGAGTACGGTGGCTTATGCTTGGGATCGATCGCCACCTTGTCCCCGCCGGTAATGGCCTTGATGCCGGCACCGTCACCGGCATAGCGGGTCATGTCCGGCATGATGATGAGCGAGTACCCCACGATGAGCGCGCGCTCGCGCGGGTTCTCCAGCGCGGCCATGCTGGCTGAGACGGTGTTGCCCTTACCCGCCAGCATGGTGCAGATTTCGGCCATCACGCTTTTCCCGCTTCCTCCCGCCCCCGTGACCTCAAGGAACAGCTGCCAGTCGTAGCGGTTGGCCATCACCATATAGAGGGCGGCCAGTATCCGGTCGGCCTTGCGCGGATGATGCCCGGCGCACCCGTTCAGCCACTGCTGAAAAACAGGCGCGTGCCCGGCCAGCGTCTCGTTCTGCACCGCCGCCGTGAAGGTGACGTCGCTGGCGATAAGCAGCCAGTCACCGGGGTCGTGCGGACGGAAAATCCCCTGCCGGGTGTCGAACACCCCGTTACGGAAACCGACAAGATGGCGGGACGTCACGCCCATCACCGGCAGGCTCAGCTTCATGGCGTCGACGGCATTCTTCATGGCGGGCATGGAGTAGGCCGTTTCGCTGTCAATAAAAATGGCCGCCATCTGGCGCGCCAGCGCCCGGTCGCTCAGCGGCTGCCAGACGATGCCGTTATAGTGATGCACCACGTCTGAATCAGCATCCAGCGCCAGCTGCCCGCTGTAATGCTCAAGAAGCACCCCGCCGCGCTGGCTGGGCCCCATCTGGGAAAGGGACAGCCCCGCCTGGCGGGGAGCTGCCGGCTGCTCTTTACCGGCGGGAAAAAGGCGGTTGATACGTTCTGCATCACACAGCAGCGCCTTAACGGCCTCCCCGCCCGTGTAACCGGCAATCAGGTTCATCCGCGTCTGGCGCTGCTTCTTTGCGTCTGTCTGGCAGAAGCCTGCCTCACACAGGGCTTCATAGCTCATGCCGCTGCCCGGCACAAAGTCCTTCATTTTCTGTGCCAGCCGGCCGTAGCAGGAATGTTTATCGCGGTGCCGTGAAGCGGCCTCACGGGCCGCTTTTTTATCAACGGGATGACCATTCACCCACAGGTAGATGCAGGTGAACAGCGCGTCAGACAGGGTTTCCGTCTCCGTTTCCGTCACGCTCATTTCGGTATCCCTCCGCTCATCTGGAATTTGCCAATCAGCGGGTGGTACCAGTACGCCGAGCCGTACTTCCGTTTGGCCGCACGCAGCACCAGACGGGCCGCCTCACGGAATTTTTCGTCCGGCACCAGATAGCCTCCGGCCCTGTGCCGCACCAGCATCACGCCGGCGTTTTTTGCCAGCTCCTCCGCCTTTTTGGTCGAGATGCCAAACTCCGCCGCCAGCGTGCTGACCGGCGCCATGCCGGGCGGAATGGTACCGCCCTGTGAATCCACCAGCGCGTTCAGGCTGGCCTCCAGGTCCCCGACGCGCGCAGTGAGCGCCTCTACCCGGCTGGCCAGCTCGTTAAACTTCACGTTACTGATCATGGTGCTTTCCTCCGTCAGCCCTGAGCGCGCGGTAGATCTCAAAGTTGATGTCGCAGGCCAGGCTGATGAGGTGCCGCAGCTGGGGGGAACACTCCTGGCAGGCCTTGTCCATAATCACCTCAAACAGCGAGGTGGCCATCTCGGCCTGGAATTCAGCCTGATCTAAATCCATGGGCTCACGCATTTTGGACCTCCTGAACGGGCAGCGGGTCCGCGGGAGAGAGGGCAAGGCAGCGGACAGCCTGCTCTGAGCCGGCGCCGGTGCAGAGACGGAGCGGGGGTACAGACCGGTCCTGACGCGAAACGGCTAGGAAGCGATACTGATATTTAGGGCGAGTTTGGGTATGCTTGTTCACAGCCATAACTGTTACCTCAACTAACGGTTTGGTAAGACGCCCCGTATGTGTTGCGAGCACTGCGGGGCGTTGCTTTGTATGGAAACGAAAACTAACATGGTCGTTACCATGTAATAAAATATAGGAAATGGTAATTACCATGTCAACACAAAGTGAGAAGCGTTCTCCCCAATACCAAATGCGTTTGCATGAGGACTTCAGGCAACAATTAGAAGAAGTTGCTAAACAAGATGGTGATAATACGCTTGCGACCTGGATTAAGCGGGTACTTCGCAAAGAACTCCAGTCCAGAGGCATCGAACCTAAAGGCTGACTATTGATGCAAGAGAAAAGAACTAAGCGCAATTTTGATCGTTTGAATAGCACTGCTAAAAACATTCGGTTCGAAGATGAGCTTTTGGAGCAAATCGATACTGCCGCAGGATCTGGTAAGTTCAGCTCCTGGGTTAAAGAAGCATGCCGAGAAAAACTAGAGCGCCAGGAAATCGAACCCAAAGGCTGATCACCATACAGAACATCAGCAAGTGCATAAATTCCGGATGCCATATCAAACTCATCCCGCCAGAAGCATGTGAAGGTTCGCTGAGTCAGCATGGGTAGCCTCACATGGTCTGCGTACGACGCGTGGACACCAGATACGCGTCCAAATCTGACTGAAAATAAATAACCTTGCGACCGACTTTGTAATGCGGAATTTGCACCTTACCGGTGCTGGCCCAGTTAGCCAGGGTCTGGGGCGTAACCCCCAGATAGTGCGCTGCCTCTGACCGGGTCAGACGGCGGGGTGTTTTCAGGCTGAGAGGGAATTGCATGAGTATCACCATCAATATCAGTTATAGACTGATGGTGAATATCTATCGCCGGAGATACTGTTTGTAGTCTCAGAACGCGCTGTGATCGGATCACAACGCGCTATAAGGGGATCATAACGCGCTATGAGGGTATGACCAGCCGAAAAGGCGGATACGGGCGAACTTTGGAAGCTGGCCCGAGTTTCTCCTCTTTAATCCAGCGTGCCAGCGTTTCTTCACTGACCTGTCCTTTCAAATGGCCATATACTTTTTTGATCATGGCATTTTTAGGGGTGTGCGGATATTGGCGCCAGGTTTCAGACATTATCGCGATCACTTCATCTGCATGTTTATTACGCCGTCCTGACGCATTCCTGCTGTTATGGCCGCTATACACTTCCCGACGGAATTCTTCAGACTGACGCAGCTTATTCATGGCGACATCAATAAACGTTGCGGTATCGGTCTGTCCCAGGATGTCGAAAGACTTCAGAACAGGAAGGAGTGAAATGGCTGTGTGGTAGTGCTGTTCAAGCAGAAGCAGCAGATAGGATTTAAGCAGGGCCAGCCGGGCACGGTCATAGCTGCCTTTCGCGAGGTCCATACACCAGAGCGGATCTGAAATTTCGGTGATAAACGTCCTGCGGTCTGCATCATTGAAGGACAACGCCTGGTAAAATATATTGATATAACCTGTCACCGGCTCTGCCATAGCCAGCTCTTCCAGCTTTTTTGTCATTTCCGCTTTGATTTCATCAATCATTTTCTGACCTCATTGACCTTTTCCGAGAGTGAAAAAAGCAGTCTTCGTTTCTCATCATCACTGAGGTGCTCCAGCGCTTCTTTCAGCCGGGCATCCAGGCCTTCGGGCTTATCCGCTCTCCCGCTGTAGCCCAGGATGGCATGCTCAATTTTTGCTGCCGGTGCCTGCAGTTCATCTGCACCAAAGTGCAGATACCCCTGGGTCACATCGGCACTGCGCAGCGTTCTGTGATTCATCAGCCGCTTAAGGATATAGCTTCCTACCCCGGCCAGCTCCGCCACGGTACCGTAAGTTCGCCTCGCGTCATGCCACTTGAACGGGATGGGCTGCAGATTGTCCGGATTGGGTTCAGGAACCGTTGACCGGCTTATGCGCCCGGTGACGTGGCGGTATTCTTTGATGGTGGTCTTTATGCCTGGGAAGACCAGAGGATGATCTCCGCGCCGCGCCGCAGCGCGTCGGCGGAACAACAACAGCAAGGTACGGGTGATGGGCAGTTCAAGCGGGTCGCCGTTTTTTGTCGTATCTATCCAGAAGTAGCGGCCTCCCAGGTTAACGCAGGACCAGGCGAGACCGAATATTTCGGACTTCCGCAGGCCCGTGAACGTGGCCATCTCCACGGCATCACACACAGTCGCTGCGAAATCATCACGTTCACGCTCCGCCTGCTCCCTCACCGTCTCTATCGCAGATAACCAGCGGCCAAGATCATGGGTGCGGATGCGGTCGCTTTTCCTGACCGTGCCATGCCATTTCCGCTTAGTGCTGAGCACCAGTGTGGGTGGATCGGGAAGCAGGGTTCGCCCTTCCTCATCCCGGTAGTGATCGTGTGCGAAACGGTAAACCGCCCTCAGTGCGCGGGCCCATAAATCCGCCTGGGCGTGGCTACCCTGCCCTGTACCCCGTCGCAGGGAACGCTTATCCGCACCATACCAGACCGTGCCATGCGTGATGGCTTTATGACGGGCTTCAACGCGATCGCGGGTGATATAAGCCAGAGGCTGTGAGAGCCAGTCCCCTGAATAGTTGCCCAGAATGCTCCGGTATTGTTTTGCGGTGGCCGGCTTCAGGCGATGCTCGCGGCTGAGAATATAGGTGTTCAGGGCATCCTGCAGGGTGACGGCTGCCCGTTCGTGCGTGCGCTTCTGAATATTGGGGTTCTGACCGCTGAGAGCCATGCTGCCCATGACCTCCAGGGCTTTCGCCCGGGCATTCTCCACCGAAAGCGCAGGAAAACGCCCCAGCGTAGCCCGGAAAAACTTGCCGTTTTTCTTGCGGGATACACAGAAACTTTTCGTGCCGCTGACGCCGACACGGATCCGTAGCCCGTTTACGACCGTGTCGCCATATTCCACCTGTCCCCTGGCAGCAGGAGGCAGCTCTTCCAGCCTGGTTTTCGTGAATTTGAACGTTTCCATCCAACCTCCTCGACCACACGATCAGGGTATCCTGCGAATCGCATGGTCCAGCCAGGATACCTATAGGATTCCCCAAGCGCGTATTTGGGATGACTTCTGGTTATTTATACAGCGGTTATTATATTGGGAAGGTATTGAAAAGTATAGAGGGGGATATTGACGTAAGTTATTGATTTTACACTCATAATCGCTTGATCGGTTGTTCGAACTTAGCGAGGGCCGCCAATCACTTGTTCATCTGATTTACTTAAGCCACCCTTAAACAGATAGCTTTGTTATTTAGATTTGAACAATAGCGTTGCAAGGCCTGCGTTTTTTGCTGATACAGTTAAAACTCCAATGCTCAGCCCCCTTCCCGTTTTCAACCTGAAATCACCTGTCTTGCCAGCCTTTCCGGCTCATACTGCCTCACGCTGTAATTGTGTTAACAACCGCCTCTTACAAACAACGACGCGAGAATCTACCCCGTTAAGCCCGCATACAGCCTCAACACCCCACAGAACCACACATTTTGCACACCAGTCACAGCACATCCCAGTGACTGCCAGCCGCTTACCTGCTAGATTATCTATTCAAAAACCCATTCACCTATCTATTTATAAAGTGATTCAGCACCATGTCCACGCATCCGGAAACCCTACGTCAGCTTCTCCATAGCGGGCCGATGACAGGAAGGCAACTCATTGAAAAAATGGGTATAAGCCAGCCTACGCTTTCCCGTGCGATTAGAGAACTGGGTAATGACATCGTCAAAATCGGGGCGGGTCCATCTATTCAATATGCCCTGCGGGATACGTTTCGCGGATTCCGCT
Source organism: Pantoea sp. SGAir0184 (assembly GCF_043544755.1). Lineage (NCBI taxonomy): Bacteria > Pseudomonadati > Pseudomonadota > Gammaproteobacteria > Enterobacterales > Erwiniaceae > Pantoea > Pantoea sp. SGAir0184. The sequence goes on along the minus strand of NZ_CP028050.1, from coordinate 522,297 downwards.
CGGCCCCGATTTACCGTGTTACCGATGAGGGGCAAATTAAACCTCTTGGTGAGCTGATTCCGGTTCGTCCGGAAGGATTTGTGATGGTGCAGGCGGACCACAAAAGCTTTCACAGTGACGGGCTGCCGTGGTGGCTGTTTGACATGCGACCACAGGGCTATCTCGGCAGAGCGTATGCCTCAACTTATGCCAGCGGGCTCGGTCTGCCGGCGAATCCCGAACAATGGGCGGACGCAGAGGTGGTCAGAGCGCTGCTGGCGCAAGGTCATGATGCGATCGGCAACCTGCTGATCGGCGAGCAGGCGCGCAGCCGTTTCCTGGAAATGCCCGAACCGACTCCCGTGGAGCGCGAGACGGCGTATCCCGAGCTGGCGCGGGCCGCGGGCGCTGGTGAGGTGCCGGGCTCATCTGCGGGTGGCGAGCAGCCAAAATTCTGCACCTATACCGAACGCGGTCATGTGCTGGTGAAATTCACCGCAGCAGATGACAACCCAGTCAGCGAACGCTGGCGCGATCTGCTGATGGCTGAACATCTGGCCCTGAAAGTACTGGATGTTGAGACCGACGTGTTTGATATTGCAGGGCAGCGCTTCCTCGAAATCCCCCGCTTTGATCGGGTGGGCAAAATGGGCCGTATCGGCGTGTTTTCGCTGCGGGCGCTTGATGCGGAGTTCGTCGGCAATGCCAGCGCAAGCTGGCCGGTCCTCGTCAACCAGCTTGTGGCGGAAAAGTGTGTCCATTCTGAGGCCGCTAATAGCACGGCAAGGCTTTGGGCATTCGGCATGCTGATCGGCAATACCGACATGCACGCCGGTAACCTGTCATTCATCAGTCGCCATGGCCGTCCATACCACCTCGCGCCGGCTTATGACATTCTGCCGATGGGCTTTGCGCCCAGAGCGGGCGGCGCCATCGTGAATACGCTGCGGCCTGCGTCCCTGCCGGAAGTGGTCAGCAGCGATACATGGCGGGAAGCGCTGGCTTTGGCGGAGGAATTTTTGTCTCTGGCGAACAGTTGCGATGGCTTCTCCGATCATTTTGTGCCCTGCCTAGCCGCGTTACAACAGCATCTGGATGAGGCCCGATCGCGCATCGCCCGACTGGGCTAAGCGCGTTTCCTGATTGATAATTTCTTCAAAGCTGCATCCTCGAAACAGGCGGTGATTAACCGCCTCGCACCCGTTTTTCGCTCCCGCAACTTTGCAAAAGTAAAACGATCGGTTTACTTTTTAAGGTATGCGTAAAAAACAACACATCCTGAACGCTGCCGAGCGGCTGTTCTACAACAACGGTTTTCATGCCACCAGCACCGATTACATTTGCCGTGAGGCGAAGGTCTCCACGCGTACGCTCTATCAGCACTTTCCGTCGCGCGAGCGGTTAACCGCCGCGGTGATGACCGCGCGCCGGCAGCGCTTTGCCGATTTATTGTCACAGCCAGACGATCCAGCGGCCATCAGCCAGCTGTTTTCGGTGCTGGAACAGTGGATGCAGGCGGAAGGATCGCTCGGCTGCTTTTTTGCCAAAGCGTACGGCGAGTACGCGGAACAGGATGCTGAGCTGGCGGCGCAGGCGCTGGATTATCGCTACTGGCAGCGCGGCTACATCCGTGCCTGCGTGGCGCACTCGCACAGGACTTCGCCGTCAGCGCTGGCCGATGCCATCTGGATACTGTTTGAAGGGGCGATTATGGCCGGCTTGATTGACGGTCCGCAGGCCGCGGTCAATGCACGTCTGGCGGCTGAGCAACTGATGGCGAGTGCGTCATGAAAACGTCACTCCGCCTGACGCTAAGCGGCTTTATGCTGATCGCCGTGACCTACGGACTGGCGCGTTTTGCCTGGGGAATGATGATGCCGCAGGTGGCGCAACAGATCAGCTTCAGCCCGCGCGCATCGGGCATGCTGGCCGCCTGCAGCTATCTGGCTTACTGCCTGGCCACGCCCGGCGCCACACTGCTGCTGGCGCGCTGGGGCGTGCGCAGCACCGCCATGCTGGCAGCACTGACGGCCATGCTCGGCTTACTGCTGCTGGCCGCTGCCGGCAGCGCATGGCTGATTGCCGGTGGGCTGTTTATCGCCGGTCTCGGTGCCGGACTGGCTTCCCCGGCGCTCGCCAGTGCCGTGAGCCGGCAAATTGACGCGTCGCGGCAAACCGCCGCTAACACGTTCATTAACGCCGGCACCGGCGCGGGCATTATTGTGTCAGTGCCCATTTTTATGCTGATGCCCGGCGGCTGGCGCGCGGCCTGCTGCTGTTTTGCCGCGCTGGCGTTAATCAGCCTGCTGCTGGCACGCTATTGCCTGCCCGCCGGGCGCGCCGATCCATCGGGATCGCCGGTTGGCTGGCGCGATCGGTTGCACAACTGCGCGCTGCAGCGGGTGATCATCATCGCTTTCCTTAGCGGTGTCGCCAGCGCGGCGTGGTGGTGTTTTGGACCGGATGTGTTACGCCAGCACAGCCACCTGAACGAGGGCCACGCCAGTATGCTGTGGCTGGTTAGCGGCGCGGCCGGCATTCTCGGCGCGCTGACCGGCCCGCTGGCACGCTGCATCGGTATGCGTCAGGTGTACTGGCTGGCGCAGCTGGCGATGGCCGCACCACTGCTGTTGCTGGCGGCGCTCACCCACTTTAGCTACTGGCTGGTACCGGCGGCGGCACTGTGCGGCGCGGGATACGTCACGCTGTCGGGTATTCTGCTGGTTGCAGGTGCCGCCGCCACGCCACAGAATGCGGCCTCTGGCGTGGCGGCGGCGTTTCTGACGCTGGCGATTGGGCAAATTGTCGGGGCGATACTCTTTGCGCAGATCTACAGCAGCAGCGCCGCCACAGCCCTGCTGCCGTTCGCTGCCATCCCGGTTGCGCTGCTGTTTCTGATACCGGCTAACCCGCCACAGTGCGCTGACGCTTAACGTCCGGTGGTGAGCCAGCGGCTGAGGATGCCGGCACTGGAGTAGCCGCGAATGATCGCCGCGTAGCTGTCAAAGCGATTGCTCACTTCGCTCACCTGGTTGTTATACAGATCGCTCTCGGCGCTCAGGACATCCAGCAGCGAGCGGCGTCCGAGGTGATACCACTGATCGAAAAAGTCTTTGCGGATGCGGTCAGACTCGACGATCAGACTCTTATACAGCGCGGCGCGATCGGCCATGGAGTGTGCATCCTGGCTGGCAGCGCGCACGCGATTTTCCAGATCACGTCGCTGCTCCTGTACCTGCTGACGGCTGGCTTCGGCGCGTTTAATCGCCGCAATCTCCTGCGCGTTGGTTGAACCACCGCGGAACAGGCCCCAGCTAACGTTGATTCCGGTTTGCCACGCCTGCTGGCGACCGAGCTGATCCTCACGCGTGCTTTTGGTTACCGTCCAGTTGAGTTTTGGCAGGCCGGAAGCTTTAATCGCCTCCGCTTCTTTAAACCCCGCTCGCGTTTCCGCATTGGCGCGCAGGATCAGCGGATGATAATCCAGGCTGGCCAGCTGACGATTGAGATCGCCAAAATTCATCGCCCAGCGATCGCTGGCTGGCAGCGTCACGCGACTATTGCCCATCAGGCGGTTTAGCGTGATTTCGACATCGCGCGCGCGCGACTCGGCATTCTCCAGATAACTCTGCGCCTGCAGCAATCGGCCTTTGGCCTGCGTCAGCTCGCTGCGACGACCGGTATCTGACTGCACAATGCCGCTCAGCATGGTGGTCAGTTCGGTCATGCGCGCCACGTACTGCTGGCTGATGGCAATGATCCGCTGCTGCTTGTTCCACTCAATCAGCGCGTTGCTGACCTGCATCGCCAGCTCTTCACGCTGCGCCTGCGCCGCCTGCTGCGCCGAGGTCACGCGCTCTTCGCGGCTCTCGATGGTGCGGCTGGTCTGACCGAAATCAATCAGGTTGGTCGCCATCGACACGCCGAGCGCCGGCACGTTGCTCTGACTACCGTCGCTTTTTACCCCGCCACCAAACTCTTTGGTCGCCGAACTGGCGCTGACATCCAGCTGTGGCCAGCGCTGCCCTTTCGCCTCATCCACGCTGGCAGCGGCGGCATCGGTCTGCGCCACGGATGATTTCAGCGCCGGGCTGATGCGCCAGGTGATGCGCGCGGCCGAGAGGAATTTCTGCCGCAGCTCGGATTCAGCCACGGTTTCATCCACCGCGCCGCTCAGGCTGACCGGTGAACGCGCCACGGCGGCATCGGCGGCAGTGGTTCGGGTTTCCGCTACCGGCGGACTGACATAGCTGAACTCGCTCTGTGCTTTTACTTCTGCTTCATTCACCGGCACCGGCGCAGGCTGCTGCGGGTTGAAAGTGCGTACCGATTTCAGCAGCGGATTCGTCTGCCTGGGTTCCGGCTGGCGCTGCTCCTCCGTCAGAAAACCGCCGCCCTGTACCGGCTGCACTGGCGGTGGTGCAATTGGCGCTGCCGGTGAAGGTGTCGGTGTAGGTGCCGGCTGAGCGCGTGGCGTGGCCACCGGTGGCGCAACCGGCGCGACCTGAGGTTGCGTAAACATCGCTTGCGGTGCCGGCGCGGTTGCAAAGCGCTGGGCCGGCGCAACGGGCACGCGCTGTACCGGCACGCTGCGTACCGGTGCCGCAGCGGGGGCGGCCGGGCGATGTCCGCTCATCTCGGCAAACATCATCAGTTCACTGGTCGAATCGGCCATTACGCTGATGGCCGGAGCCATCATGACCGTAATGCAACCGGCAAGCAAAGAGAGGCGCCGCGCCGCTGCGCGACGGTGCATATTATTATTTTTCATGGTTATTAACGCTCGCGGAAGGCTTCTTTCGCCTTAAGTACCGGCTTCAGCAGGTAATCAAGGATGGTTTTCTCGCCGGTGCGGATTTCCACCGTGGCCACCATGCCGGGAATGATCGGCAGATCTTTGTTGCCTGCGTGCAGCGTACTTTTATCGGTGAGGATCAACACGCGGTAATAGGTGTCATCCGGTCGGCCGGAAGCGGCTTTCTGATCGTCTTTCAGCGTATCCGGACTGATGTATTCCACATGGCCATCCAGTCCACCGTAGATGGCGAAGTCGTAGGCGGTGATTTTCACTTTGGCCGGCAGCCCCGGACGCAGGAAGGCGACATCAGAAGGACGGATTTTGCCCTCCACCAGCAGTTGCTCTTCCAGCGGCACGATTTCCAGGATGTGCTCACCGGGCTGAATCACGCCGCCGATGGTATTAACGCGCACGTTTTTCACCGTGCCGCGCACCGGTGCGGTAATGGTGGTGCGCTCGACCACGTCCGCGCGGCCAATCAGGTTTTCGCTTACCTGGCTGAGTTCCAGCTCCAGCCGCGCCAGTTCGGTGTTGGCATCAGACTGGTAACGGTTACGCCGCTCAACAATCTGCGCCTGGATGTCGTTCGCCTGGCGCTGCATACGCAGCAGCTCGACCTCAGACAGCAATCCTTTCGCCGCCAGCGGCTCCGCCAGGCGAATTTCACGCATCGACAGGGCATAGCTGCGCTGCAGTGAGTTAATGCTGTCGTTCAGCGCGCGCTTGCGTGATTCATAGGCTTTGGTCTCCTGCGCAACCACGGCGGGATCGCTCTGCACTTGCTCGTCAAACGTCAGCGGCTGCGCGTAGGCTTCGGCACGCAGACGCGCAATGCTGCCCTTCAGGCCAATCACCTTGCTCAGCGCCTCACGATAGCTTGATTGCGCACGCGTCGGATCGATTTTCAGCAGGACGTCGCCCCGGTTGACCACCGTGCCTTCACGCACGTTCATTTCGGCGAGAATGCCACCTTCCAGACTCTGAATCACCTGCTCGCGGCTGCGGGAAATCACTTTTCCGTCGCCTTTGGTGATCTCCTCTACCCGCGCATAGTTTGCCCAGGTGAGACCGATGCCAATCACCGCGATAATGATCCACATCACCAGTTTCGATCCCGGCGTGGTTTGCGACAGCAGGGACGCCTGCACGTCATTCATGAATTCGGCATCCGCAGCTGAGAGATTTTTGCTGCGGCTGCGCCATGGCATTAACTTGATCATACTGCGGCCTCCTCTGCCGCGGCGACGGCGGGCTCTGACGTTGCCGAAGCATCGTTAGCCGGCGCGGGTGCGCGCGCCGCCTGCTCTACCGCCTGACGCGGCGGCTGGCGGGTTTTACCTTTACCTTCCAGCGCGGCCAGCACCTGCTCTTTCGGGCCATCCGCGACAATTTTTCCTTCCTCAACCACGATGATGCGGTCGACCAGCGCCAGAATTGACGGACGATGCGTCACGACGATCAGCGTGTGGCCTTCGCTGGCGCGACGCAGATGCGCAAGGAACTGGCTTTCGGTCATGCTGTCCATGGCGCTGGTCGGTTCATCCATCAGCAGCACTTTGGGCCGCGTCAGCAGGGTTCGCGCCAGCGACACTAACTGACGCTGACCGCCCGACAGCCCTTCACCGCCCTCACCGACCGACAGGTTGATGCCGCTCGGATGGCGCGCCGCCACGTGATCGAGACCGGTCAGATTCAGCACACGCAGCAGTTCATTCGCGGTGGCATCCGGCCGGCCAATCATCACGTTCTCGCGCAGCGTGCCGTAGAACAGGCGCGCATCCTGGCTGACGAAGCCCACTGCTTTGCGCCAGTCGGCCGGATCGATCTGGTTAACATCGAGTCCGTCGGCGGAGATCTGCCCTTTCACCGGCTGATACAGACGCGCCATCACGCGTAACAGCGTCGATTTACCGCTGCCGATGCGGCCAAGAATCGCCACGCGCTCACCGGCCTTGATGGTCAGCGAAATGTCTTTGAGGATTTCCGGATTGGGCTTCATCGGCGGTGCCGGATAAGAGAAGCTGACGTTGCTCAGCGAGATCTCGCCGGTCAGCGGCGGATCGGTCAGATAAGTTTTGCTGCTGTCGCGATCGACCGGCATCTCCATCAGCTTATTCAGCGAGGTCAGCGCCGCTTTGGCCTGCTGATAACGCACCGCCAGACCAATCACCTGACCCAGCGGGCCGGTGGCGCGGCTGGCCAGCATCACGGTGGCTATCATCGCACCCATGGTGAAGGTGCCGGCGTTGATCAGATAAACCCCGGCCACCACCAGCATCACGGTCTGAAACTGCTGCAGAAAGGTCACCACGCCGGTTGCCAGCGTCGAATAGCGTTTTGACTTCATTGAGTTAGCCGACTGCAGCGCGCTGAAGTTCTCCCAGCGGCGCTGCATATGCGCTTCACCGCCCACGGCTTTCAGCGTTTCCATGCCTTCAACCGACTCGATCAGCACGCCCTGTTTCAGCGACGCATCGCGCAGGTTCTCCTTCATGATGCGCGCCAGCGGCCACTGGATCGCGGCGCTGACGATGATGATCAGCGGGATCATCATCAACGGAATAATCGCCAGCGGACCGCTGATAAAGAAGATCACGCCGACGAACATCAGGATAAACGGCAGATCCGAAATCGCCGCCAGCGTCGCCGAGGCAACAAAATCGCGCACCGATTCGTATTCACGGATCTGGTTGGCGAAAGTGCCTGATGAGGCCGGTTTGTGCTCCATCTGGATCGACAGCGCCTGACGGAACAGCATGCTGCCCAGCACCAGGTCGGCCTTTTTGCCCGCCATGTCCAGCAGATGTGCCCGCACAAAGCGGGTAATAGCTTCGAAGATCATGGCGATGGTGACGCCAATCGCCAGCGACCACAGCGTAACAAACGCCTGGTTCGGCACCACGCGATCGTAGACGTTCATGGTGAAGAAGATGCTGGAAAGTGCCAGTACGTTGATCAGCACGGCGGCGATGGCGGCGCTGCGGTAGTAACGGCGGTAGCGCCACAGGGTGCTGAACAGCCAGTGGCCTTTGACCTCCGGCAGCATTTCGCTGGCGCGCTCATCCAGTACCGCCGCCGGTTTCGCCATCACCGCAAAGCCGGCGTAAATCTCGTTGAGCTCCGCCAGGCTCATCTCCACCGCTTTATCACTCACCTCCGGCATGATCAGCTGGAAACGCAGCTCGCGTTGATTCTCCTCATTGGTGTGAATGCGCCGCGACAGCACAATGCAGCCGCCGCCGTTCTGCCGCAGCAGTATCATCGGCATCAGCTGCTCCGGCAGATCCTGCAGGCGGCGTTCAACCATGCCGCCGGTAATGCCAGCGTTCTCCAGAGCGGTCATCGCCTGCGACGGCGACAGCAGCGTCGCTTTCGGCAGGCCGGCGACCAGCGCCTCTTCACTCTTCTCGCGTTTGTAGTGTTTGCAAATCCACGCCACGCTTTTTAACAGCGTGTCATCCACGGTGGTTTCGATACGAGCAACAGAACGCGCATCCTGCTCCACGGCATTCTGCTTCTGGTCCATCATTTCCCGACTCCTGTAAACCTGACAAAAAACGGTGGACGCATCGTCCACCGCAGACTTTTCTTTGAATTGGGAAAATTCTGACAGAAGGCAGCTTTCAGGCCGTCCAAGACTTGTCTCAAACGGTGGAGAATATTTATGAATAAAGTGGGCAAAGCCCGATTGAATGCGGTCTGGCGACCGATCAACTGCAGAATAATCGCGGCGCTGTTGAGCGCTGTCCTGGGCGTGTTATCTTAGCTGCTCGCTTTACTGCAACCGGACAAAGAGCAATGGCAAAACAGCGGGTAGGTATCGTATTTGGCGGCAAGTCGGCCGAACATGAAGTGTCGTTACAGTCGGCCAAAAATATTCTTGAGGCGATCGATAAAAACAAATACGACGTGGTGCTGCTGGGGATCGACAAACAGGGCGAGTGGCATCTGAATGACGCTTCAGGCTTTCTGCTCAACGCCGACAATCCGGCGCTGATTGCCCTGAACCGCTCCGGTGAAAACGTGGCGCTGGTGCCCGGCAGCCGCGCGGAACAGCTGATTACGCGGCAGCAGGCGCAGCCGCTGTCGCAGCTGGATGTCATCTTCCCGATTGTGCACGGCACGCTGGGCGAAGATGGCTCGCTGCAGGGACTGCTGCGCATGGCCAATCTGCCGTTTGTCGGGTCGGATGTGCTGGGTTCCGCGGTCAGCATGGACAAAGATTTCACCAAACGCCTGCTGCGCGATGCCGGCCTGAAAGTGGCGCCGTGGCTGAGCGTCACCCAGACGCAGCGCGCGGCGCTGGATGTGCAGGCGGTGATTGCGCGCTTTGGCCTGCCGCTGTTTATCAAGCCAGCCAATCAGGGATCATCCGTTGGGGTGAGCAAAGTGACGCAGCCGGATGAATTCGACGCGGCGCTGGATCTGGCGTTCCGCTTTGACCGCAAGGTCCTGATTGAACAGGGCATCAGTGGCCGTGAGATTGAGTGCGCGGTGCTGGGTAACGAGGCGCCAGAAGCCAGCCCGTGCGGTGAAATTGTGGTGCACGACGCCTTCTACTCGTATGACACCAAATATATCAGCGAGAGCGGCGCGCAGGTGGTGGTACCGGCTGACATCAGTGCGGAAGCCAGCGAGGCCATTCGGGCTGTAGCGATTACCGCGTTCCAGGCGCTGGAGTGCTTTGGCATGGCGCGCGTCGATGTGTTCCTCACCGATACGGGCGACATTATTGTCAACGAAGTGAATACCTTACCCGGCTTCACCAACATCAGCATGTATCCCAAACTGTGGCAGGCGGCCGGCCTGAGTTACAGCGATCTGATTACCCGCCTGATTGAACTGGCGCAGCAGCGTCATCAGCAATCCAGCCAGCTGAAAAGCAGCGTGTAACCTGCGATGGCGTGGCTCAGGCCACGTCATGCGCCATGCTGCGCGGCGCGATTGCCGGTGAGGTCTGATTGCGGCCATTGCGCTTGGCAACGTAAAGGTGTTTATCCGCCGCTGACACCAGCCGGTTGATTACCCCCGGCCATTCACGTTCGTTAACCGCACCGCCGCGCGCCAGGCCGAGGCTGACCGTCACGGTCACGGTGTTGCCCTGAATCCAGAACTTCTCTTTCACCATTGCCTGACGAATCACTTCGGCCAGCTGAAACAGCTGGCTGTGGGTGTAATCAAATACCACCACCACGAACTCTTCGCCGCCAAAGCGGCACACCAGGCCGCGACTGCCGACCACGTGCTGAATACGGCGCGCAATCTCCTCCAGCACGCCATCGCCGGCATCATGGCCGAAATTGTCATTAATGGCTTTGAAGTAGTCGACATCCAGCATAATCACGCCGGCTTCACGCTGCAGGGAAAACGGCTGCTGGCGCAGGTTTTCATACAGGCCGGAGCGCGACAGTAGCTGGGTGAGGAAATCGTAATTGGCGCGCAATGCCAGGCGATGGTTAAGCTGGCGAATGGCGTCCATGCTCACCGCCACCAGCAGCGGGCTGAGCGCCACGGTGGCCACGCCCAGCCGTGCAGAAGTGAGATGGCTGATGGGCAGCAGCGAATCATCGCCCTGAATATTCATCACGCCGTGCGAGACCAGCACGATCTCGGTGATGCCGGTGAACAGAATCACCAGGCTGGTGATCGGAATCGGCAGAACAATGGCACACCAGATCAGCGCCGGTACCGGGAAGGTCAGACTGCCCGCGCCACCAATCAGCGCCCCCACCGTGAGCGACAGCGCCACGGCGAGCAGCGGCAGCAGCCTGGCCGGGTGCACCAGCGTCCGCAGCGGCACGCTGCGCAGCGGACGCGTCAGCATCACCGGCAGCAGCATCAGCGAGGTGGAGAACTGCTCGCTGAACCAGTCGGCCCACGCCACCACAAAGCGCGCGTTGAAGTCGATATCCTGCGCCCACGCACCCCAGGTGGCGCAGGCTGCTGCACCGAGCAGGCACGCCGGAAAGATGCGCATGGCGTTGAACACCTGGCTGTTTGCAGTTGGCGATTGCAGATGCTTAATCAGCATGCTGACTGACACCAGAATAAACAGGATATTGGCAAAATTAATCGTCACCGCTGGCAGTGCCCAGCCGGAAAAAACCGTATCGTTGAAAATCATGGCGGCAAAACACACCAGATAACTGGAGGTGGTGTGTAAAAACGGGTTGCGCACCATTAAACCGGCGATGAGGGCATTCACCGGCCAGAACAGGGAAAACTCTTCGGGAATACGCAGGTGGCTGCCAATAAAGCAGAAGAACAGCGTAATAAGACACAGCGAAAGAGCATTCTTTTTAACATTATTCTCTTCAAACAGCTTAACGCGCATACGTCTGAACCCTGTAACCTGAAATCGCTGCCATCCGTCGCTGGCATCAGCAATCATTTAACCTGAAAAATCCGTGCGATAATTCGCTAATTAACCCGGTATTCGTCGCCCTGCTCTGCGACTGAGCGGCGCTCACTCTGCCATGAAAGCCAGAGACGAGCTACCAGCCCCGCCGGCAGCATGTGAAACAGGCAGGCGCAGTGAGCGGCAATTATGCCGTATAAATAAAAAAATCGGATATCCGGGATATCCGATTCTGGCGAAAAAAACTGCATGACTGCGCGCGGGAACGTTATTTCACCGCCACCGGCCACTGGCTCAGCCGGATGCCGCGCTCACCGGCGCTATCCCCGAAATCCTGCAGCACCGCTTTCACGTCCGGATCCATATACTCGGCGTTATCGTGATCGACAATCACCACGCTATTTTCCGGGATCTCCGCCAGCAGCCCCTGCAACTTCGGGTTGTGCATAAAGGTCAGGTTTTGCTGAAAGCGCAGCACGTAATGGTCGTCATAGCGGGTAAGTTGCAGCGCGTTGCGATGGCTTTGGTAGATGCTGCACAGAATCTGCGTCGCGATACCGATACCAATCCCGGCCAGCATGCCAAACACAATGATACCGCCGATGGTGGCAAGAAACGGCACGTACTGCTGCGCGCCCATGCGAATCTGTTCGACGAACAGGCGCGGCGTTGCCAGCTTATAGCCGGTATACAGCAGCACCGCCGCCAGGCTGGCGAGCGGAATCGCGTTAAGCAGAGCGCTGAACCACAAGCCACAAATCAGCAGCAGCACGCCGTGCAGCAGAATCGACAGTTTGGTTTGGGCACCCACGCTGACGTTGACCGAACTGCGCACAATCACCGCGGTAATGGGCATCGCCCCGAGTAAGCCGGCGGTCAGGTTACCGATGCCCTGCGCGAACATCTCTTTATTCGGTGACGGCGCCGGGTGCTGCGGACGCAGTTTTTTCAGCGCCTCCTGGCTGAGCAGCGTTTCAAGGCTGGCCACCAGCGCCAGCGTAATCGCTACCACCCACACCGACGGATTCTGCCACGCCAGCCAGTCAGGAGTTTCCAGCTCCGCCACCAGCGCCGACATACTGTCAAACGCCGGCAGTACGATACGCGGCAGGCCTTCGCCGAGGCTGGGAAACAGGCGATCGCCTAACACCGTGGCGAGGCAGCCAAACAGCACCGCCACCAGCGGGCCGGGGATCCAGCTCAGCGCTTTAACCGCTTTGATCGCGGGCGTGGTCCACAGCCACAGAATCAGCAGCCCGCTACCGGCCACCAGCATCGCGCTGAGCGAAAACGCAAACTCCCCGCTGACCAGCGACTGCAGACCGGCATCGCTCGCGGCGCCCAGCGCTACCGGAATCTGCTGCATAATCAACAGCAGGCCAATGGCCGCCAGCATCCCTTTGATGACACTGCCCGGCACCAGCGAGATAAAACGACCGGCGCGCAGCAGGCCGAGCATGCACTGCAGCACGCCAGCCAGAATCAGCGCAGTGAGAAACGCGGAAAAGCTGCCGAGCGTCTGGATTGAGGCCACAACAATGGTCACCAGCCCCGCCGCCGGGCCGCTCACGGCAAAGCGCGAGGGACTGAGCGCGGTAACCAGCAGACCGCCGATCACCCCGGTGAGCAGACCGGCAAAGGGCGGCAGACCGCTGGCCTGCGCGATGCCCAGACACAGTGGCAGCGCCACCAGAAACACCACCAGACCAGCAGGAATATCCTGACGAAGCGTTTGCAGATTCATGATGAGGGTTCCTCTGACGATTGCTGGATTAACTCTTTCAGATGGCCGGACTGCAGGTCATAAACGCAGCCAAATACATCCAGCTGCTGTCCGGCCTGCCAGGCCTGTTGCACCGGCTCGCAGCGCACCAGCTGGCTAAACTGGGCGATGACATTGGCTTCAATCAGCCGGTTAAGCTTGCTGCTCTCCTCTTCCTGCGCGGGACTGGCGTGATAGGCCACCAGCCCGTGCTGCAATGCGCGCCGCAGCGCGGCAATGCGCCTGGCGAGCGCCGAATCCTCCTGCGCTAACGGGCTGGCAGGCAGACCCAGCGCCGCCTGCACGCCGCCGCAGCCGTAGTGACCGCACAGCACAATGCGCTCGACGCCGAGATAAAAAATCGCGTACTGCAGCACGCTGATAAAGTTGTCATCATCGGGTAGTACCATATTGGCGATATTGCGGTGCACGAATAGCTCGCCCGGATGCGAGCCGGTCAGCACTTCTGCCGGTACGCGACTGTCGGAACAGCCAATCCATAAGGAGTGGGGTTTCTGCTGATGCAGATATTGTTCAAAGTAATCTGGATTACGCTCGCGGCGCTGGAGTGCCCAACTGCGATTTTTCGCTAATAAGGGTTTAAGGGTCGTCACAATTATCTTCTCTCTGTATCCGCAAATAGCGCTTCCGGGCAAATAAATGCATGGCGCAGCACGGTTTTAGCGTTCTGTGGCAGGTGAATACGGCGCTTTCTCACAGAAATTGGTTATAGACGCTTATGAATTGATTTGCACCAGGAATATTTCAGCCCGGCAGAAGAAGCGACCTTATGTAAAATAAGTGTCAGCAAATGTCATGAAAAAGTAAGTTAATGCAAGTGACGCAATCAGCAGGAATTTCATTAAAAATAAATATAATCAGTCTATTAATAATATTTTTTAAAACGCATTTCGGATGCACTGACAAATATATACACGTAAAACTTTTGCGCCTTTACGCTGGTATGGTGGATTACACTCTGCTCGCTGAGAAAAATCCTAATTACTAAATTTATGAATAGTGATATTCGCTGGTTTTAACGTTATTCGCGATGATATTTCACTGAAGACGGCGGAAGGATTAAGTAAGAGATCGGGAAAATGATAAGCAGAATAATAATTACAAAGAAACGTAAATATCACTGGCGCTAACCGCCTGCGATAAGCGCCCGCCAGGGCAGGCGCTATTTCGCTTGACGAATTATTTACCGTTCCAGGCTTTCATGCGGGATTCACGCACCTGCAGCTGCTGTTCCGGGGTTAACTTATTGTAGTTTTCAGCCATGCCGCTCTCCCAGTCGCCGTACAGTGGATTTGGCAGCACAATGAACTGGGTGCCAAAACGCTGATGGTTGAGCGTGACAAACTGCTGGCGCTGCGCGTTACCCTGATGCCAGGTGGCGCCGCCGAAGTCATTCAGGTTATCGCCGATATACAGCACCACGTTGTAGCCGGCATTTTTAATTGCGTCGAAACGCGCCTGTTTATTGGAATTGCCGGTACTGAGACGCACGGTTTTGTCGCTTACGCCGCTGAAGCCCAGCTTGTTGAGGTTATCGACCGTGGCCGCGTAGTCTTTCTGATCGCGGTTCGAGACGTAGAACATGGTGCCGCCGTGGCTATTCACGTAATTGGCAAATTCGACGGCACCGGGCACTGCGGTCGCCTGGCGCGCCTGCGTCCACGCTGACCAGGTTTTACCGGAGAACGGCTGGCCGTTTTTTGCCTGCCACGCGCTGTAGGCGCTGTTATCGATCATGGTTTCATCCAGATCAACAATCACCGCTTTGGGTTTGCCGGTGAGCGAAGGAGCGTTATCAAACGCCATGCGTGCCGTGTTGAACGCCTGCCAGCTCAGCGCCTGATATTCGCCAGACTGCTGGAACCAGTTGACTGCCAGCACCGACTGCTGACCGAGTTGCTGCTGAGCCTGCTGTTTTTGCGGTTGGGCACAGCCGGTGAGCGTCAGGGCAATCAGGCCCGCCGCGGCCAGCCAGGAGGTGTTTTTCATCATGTCGTCCTTAAGTGATTATGGTCAGTTTTTGTAAAGCTTTAAAAATGTAGCAGTTAACGTAAGCTGTGGGCAGAGGAAAACCGGGGTCAGGTCACAGGAGACACTTATGGATAATCGCGGGCCGCGCTCGGCGCTGCTGGAGAGTCAACGCTGGCTGGAGTATGCCTTTCAGCCTGCCGGTCAGCCGGCACCGGCCGCTGCGGCGTACGGACAGCAGCGGCACAGCGCAAAAGTGGTGTTGGCCGGACAAAACCGGCCGCCGAAAAGTTGTGAATCCGATGGGGTGATCGGTGACGATCATCGGCCGGTTGCGGTTTACACCGCTGACTGTCTGCCGGTGCTGTTTGCCGATGTGAAAACGCATCAGGTGGCGGCGGTGCATGCCGGCTTGCAGGGTACGCTCGGCGGCGTGCTGAGCAGTGCCCTCGATCAGCTGCTGGCGGGTGGCGCGACGCCGGCATCCCTGCTGGTGGCGATCGGTCCGGCGATCGGCCCGTGCTGCTATGAGCTGGGCGTTGATCGCATCGCACAGATGCAGCAGCGCCCGGATCTGCCGGCGTTAAGCTGGTCACAGCAACAGCCGCATAATCCGCAGGCAATCCGACCTCAGGCACAGGCGCATCATCAGGGAGTATGGTTTGATTTGCCTCAACTGGCGCAGGACCTGCTGTTACAGCGCGGCATCCCGGCGGCGCAGATTGATCGCGTGGCGGTGTGTACTTATTGCATGGCGGAGGCGGGATCGAGCTATCGTTATAACACCCATTTTGACAGCGGCTATCAGTCACGTTTCTCGTGGATTCGCCGCCGCGCGTAAGCACGCTTCACCTCCCTGTGAAGCGCGGGCCTTAGTGAATGATGGCGTTGAGCGCCAGCACACCGGCGAGGCCGAGGATGGAGATCAGCGTTTCCATTACCGTCCAGGTTTTCAGCGTTTCAACCACGCTCAGGTTGAAATAGCCTTTGAACAGCCAGAAACCCGGATCGTTCACGTGCGAGGCGATCACGCTACCCGAACCAACGGCCAGCACCATCAGCGCCGGATCGGTATGGGTGGCGGCAATGATCGGCGTCACGATGCCGGCGGTGGTGATCGCCGCGACGGTGGCCGATCCCAGCGCGATGCGCAGCATTGCCGCCACCGTCCAGCACATCAGCAGCGGTGACAGCGACGATCCTTTCATCAGATCGGCGATGTAATTACCGACACCGCTATCCACCAGCACCTGCTTAAAGGCACCGCCGCCGGCAATGATAAAGACGATCATGGCGATAGCGGCAATCGAATCGCCACACATATCCATCACCTGCTCCATTTTGCGCCCGTTGCGCAGACCCAAGGTAAACACCGCAATCACCACGGCGATAAACAGCGCCACCGCCGGGTTGCCGATAAATTCAAAGAACTGGCGCAGCGCATTCTCTTTCGGCATCGTCAGTTCGCAGACTGCCGCAATCGCCATCAGCACTACCGGAATCACCGCGGCAAAGATGCTGATAAAGAAGCCTGGCATCTCCTCTTCGGTGAAGATTTTAGGGTTATACAGCCCTTCCGGCGGCGACTTTTCGAAGCTTTTGAGGAATTTTGAGAAAATCGGGCCGGCAATGATCACCGTCGGGATGGTAATGATTAAGCCGTACAGCAGCGTGGTGCCGAGATTAGCACCAAAGATGGTGGCAATGGCGGTTGGACCGGGATGCGGTGGCAGGAAGCAGTGCGTCACCGACAGCGCTGCCACCATCGGCACGCCGACGTACAGCAGTGGCAGTCCGGCCGCCGCAACGATGGTGAACACCAGCGGCAGCAACAGCACAAAGCCGACTTCGTAAAACATCGCCAGGCCGACGATCAGCCCGGTGACCACCAGCGCCCACTGCAGCCGCTGTTTACCGAACGCGGCAATCAGCGTGGTGGCCACCCGCTGGGCAGCGCCGGTATCGGACACCAGCCGCCCGAGCATGGCACCAAAGCCGAGGATCATCGCCAGGCCGCCGAGCGTGGAACCAATGCCTTTCTGAATCGAGGCCATCACATTGAGCGGCGTCATGCCTTCGGCGATACCTACCACCGCCGAGACAAACACCAACGCAATGAAGCCGTTGACCTTGAAGACAATCATCAGAACCAGCAGCAGTATCACACCCAGCACAATTATGGTTATTGGCATTTTTTATTATCCTTAGGAAGACAGAGGGGTGTTTAAGGTTTAGGCGCGCGCCGGCAATTACGCCAGCCGCGCCACGGCATTACACGGCGACGCGCATACCGCCATCAACAAACAACAGGTGGCCATTGACGAAATCAGATGCGCCCGACGCCAGGAACACCGCCGCGCCAATCAGCTCTTCCGGCTTGCCCCAGCGTGCGGCCGGCGTACGTTTGGTCAGCCAGCCGGTGAAGGCCGGATCGTCAGCCAGCGTCTGGGTCATCTCGGTGACGAAATAGCCCGGTGCAATGGCGTTAACCTGAATATTGTGGCGCGCCAGCTCCACGCACATGCCGCGCGTCAGCATGGTGACCGCGCCCTTGGAGGCGGCATATGGCGTGATGGTGTCGCGCCCCAGTTCGCTCTGCATCGAGCCGATGTTGATGATTTTTCCGCGCTGACGCTGCACCATTCTTTTCGCCACGGTTTGTGACACCAGAAACACCGCTGTCTGGTTGACGGCAATCACGTCGTTCCAGTCCTGCTCGGGAAACTCGAGAAACGGCCGGCGGCGCTGAATGCCGGCATTGTTCACCAGGATATCAATCGCGCCCCACTGACTTTCAATCTCCTCCACCGCCTGCTGAACCTGCGCCGACTGCGTGACGTCGAAGGCCTTCGCCCGCGCGTGATAACCCAGCTCGCGCAGTTTCGCCGCGCCCTGCTCTGCGCCGCCCTCGGTGGTGGCGTTGATGATCACTTCCGCGCCCGCCTCCGCCAGACCGCGCGCCAGCAGAAAACCGATGCCGCGCGCCGAACCGGTGAGCAGCACACGCTTGCCCGCCAGGGAAAATAGCTGACTCATACTGACTCCTTAAAACGTTAACTGGACTTTCGCCGCCCGGGTTTTATCACCGGCAAACTGCAGCGCCGCGTCGATATCCTGTAAGTCATACTCCCCGCTGAACAGCGGCAGCGGATTGACCACGCCGCGTGCCAGCCAGTCAACCGCCGTGTTGAATTCGTGGGTGAAACGGAAAGAACCGACCAGATTGATCTCTTTGGCGATCAGCGTCATCAGCGGAAAATCCGGAATGGTGCCGCCCATGCCAACCTGTACCAGCGTGCCTTTGGCGCACACCACGTCGAGACAGCGCTGCAGCGAAGATGGATGGCCGGAAGCCTCGAAAGCGACATCAAAGAAGCCTTTATCTGCAAGGTAGGGCGTGAAATCACCGTTAGCCGCGTGGATCACGCCGGTCGCACCCATCTGCTGTGCCAGGCTGAGCGAGCGTTCACTGATATCGCTGCAAATAATCTCCGCGGCTCCGCGGGCTTTGGCAGCGGCGGCAATCAGACAGCCAATCGGCCCGACGCCGGAAATGAACACGGTTTTGCCGCTCAGATCGCCCGCCTGCTGCGTGGCGTGGATGCACACGGCCAGTGGTTCAGCAAACACCATTACGCTGTCATCTGCCTCCTGCGGAAACGGCACGCACTGCGCGCTATCGACCACTTTGTATTGCGTGAAGCCGCCATCCACGTGCGGCAGATACATGGCGCTGCCGAAAAAGCGCATTGAGGTGCACTGATTTTGCTGCTCGCGCAGGCAGTATTTACAACTGCCGCACGGCTTTGAGGGATTGACCGCCACTTTCTGGTTGGGCTGGAGCTGCGGATCGTCGCTCTCCACCACGTAGCCGATCACTTCATGGCCGAGGATCATCGGCATCTTCACTTCGAAGCTGCCGACTTTACCTTCCTGATAGTAGTGCAGATCGGACCCGCAGATGCCGCCGCGCGTGATGCGCACCAGCGTGCCGGTGCCGTCCCACTGCACCTGCTGCTGTGCGACGCTGACCTGTTTTTTGCCGGTAATGACGCAGGATTGCGTTTCAATGTTCATTGTAGCCCCTTCAGTGCTGTAGCAATGGGGGCTATCACAGCGGGATACGGCCGGCGAAACTGTGACGGACATCACTCAAAGCGATGTTACAAAACGGCTGTTACCGGGAACGTGATGCAGAGAGGCGGAAAAGGAGACGGCGGCCATTCCTGACCGCCTTAAACAAGGATTAGCTACCCGACATCAGGTCGTGGCTGTATTTGAACAATTCCGAATCCGAGCGCAGGCCGAGCTTTTTTAGCGCCGACTGCTTTTGTCCGCTCACGGTTTTGCGGCTGCGTTTAAACTTCACGGCAATTTGCGACACGCTGAGCCCATCCAGAAAACAGCGCACCACTTCTACTTCGCGCGGGCTAAGGGTTTTGACCTTCTCGTACATATTGCCTTTGCTGGAGAGATCGAGGTTTTCGTTGATGGCGTCTTCATTCATCACGTAGAGGTTTTCCACCTCGTACGCCACTTCCTGCGACAGGAATAGCCGCCCCTGCGCCACCTGACGAATCGCCTGGACGATCTCCTGCATATTGTGGCTTTTTCCAATAAAGCCCTTAACGCCGGCGCTCAGCACCATTTTGACAATCGCCGGACTCTCCATGGACGATGAGATCAAAATCTTTTGCTGCGGATAGTGATTTCGCAGCTGTTTCACCAGGGCCAGGCCATCCAGTTCCCGCTCGCCCAGCAAAAAATCCAGCACCAGCACATCCACCGTGGTGCTGCGCAGCTGACTAAACAGTTCATTACTTGAAGACCAGGTCCCGACCAGATGAATATCGGGTTCGTGTTTCAGGCATAACTCGAAAACGGTACGAACCATCGGGTGATCATCAAGGACAGCGACACGCACCTGTTTATTATGTGCATATACCATTCTTTTATTCCTTTATTACAGTCTCAATTTTGTCCAGTACTGATAACCACACCAGTGAAAATGACCTGAAAGTATGCGCTGACCGCTGCTGAGAAAATCGCCTGCAGCGGTTTAAACCAAACGTCACCAGGTTAACAAAAATTAGAATTTTGCTTACGCGTTTAACTTATTACCGCTAATTAAAAGGTAGTTTTACCGGATGAATGGACAGCAGCGGTGAGCGGCCCCGGAAAAACTGCGAAAATTCTGACGTAACTCTGCGAATGGACCACATAAGAATTGTCTTGAAAGGTCATTTTATGGATAAATCGTTGAAATATTTGAAATCAAAGCAAAAGCAACATCTAAAAAAAATCATGAATGTTAATAATAAGTTAAACATTCGAGAATGGTCGCAAAATATCCTTAATGCGGCATTAGATCAGGCAGGCGGGAAAAATCTCTTTATACTCCTTTTCCCTTATCGGCATTAATGACTTTATTTTCTTCAGGAACGCACGGTGTTTAATCCTGTTAATTTCATCCGTCTGGCGGGCGTGGTCCTGTTTATTTTTTTTTGCGGCGCGCTGCAGGCGCAGGTCAAACCTTTGCAGCTTTTAGCGCGTTACGATACCGCACAGCCCGCGCTGCAGCTGGCTGAGCCCATCTCTTCTGCCTTTCGAAATAAAGTGATTAAAGTCGCAGTGGCCGGTAAATCACAGCCACCGATATATATGGATACCGATACGCGCCGCTTCGAAGGCCTGAGCGCCGACTACCTGTCGCTGATTCAAAGCATGCTGGAGACCAGCATTGAGCTTTATCACTTCCCCAGTCATAGCGCCGCGCAGCAGGCGGTGCTGAAAGGCGAAATGCATATGCTGGCGATTTACGTCGCCCAGCCGTCGTCACAGTCGCAGCCGCTGCTGGCCAGCGCCCCGTGGATGCTGGATTACAGCGTGATGGGACTGAAGACCGACAGCGACCTTTTTCTCAATAACGGCATGCCCGAGCAAATCGCCTGGTCAGGCACGCCGCTGCAGCGCCAGTACCTGGAAGAGACATACGAAAACGCGCAGCTGGTGCGTTTCCCGGGCTACTATGATGCCGTCGCCGCCACCGTTTATGGCCAGACGGCGCGCGTCTGGGGAAACGCGGCAACGCTGACGCACCTCAATCGCTATCTGTTTGCCAACGCGCTCACAATTCTCGCCGACGAGCATACGATTCCGCTCAACGTCGGTTTCGGCATCAGTCCACTGTATCCTGCGCTGGCCGAGGCCATCAACCAGGCGCTGCCGCAGATTCCGCTGTCTATCCGCATGCAGATTGCCAAACGCTGGCAGCTCGATCCCCATCATGTACTGCAACGCAATCCGCTGGCGCTCACCGCCGACGAAGAGCAGTGGCTGCAAAACAACATTCACATCGAGACCACCTTGCCGCTGGCGCAGGCACCGCTCAGCAGCCGGACGCCGGCAGAGCAGTTTCGCGGCATGGCACCGGACGTGCTGGAGCTGATCACCAGCCAGACCGGCCTGAATTTTGTAGCGCACGCCAGTCATGAACACCCCGGCGGACGTCCTTTGCCAAAGCTGTTTCCGCTGGAAATTCTGGAGCCACAGTTCGAAGCACAACCGGCTCTGATTACGCGTCCGTGGCTGGTTTCGCATTGGGTGATCATCCGCAATCAGCAGCCGGGAAACATTATGGCGCGCGACACCTTTCCGTTTGGTTCGGCGCTGATGCTAAAAAATCCGCTGATGAAAAGCTGGCTGCAGGAGCACTATCCGCACCTGTCGGTCAGCGATACCGATCGTCCGCTGGATGCGCTGCGCCAGCTGCTGGCGCGCAAGGTCGATGCGGTGATCGTGCCGAAAATTTTTGCCGACTACCATCTGCGCAACCATTTTGGCAGCGGGCTGATCGTCGAGGGTACGCTGGGCGCCGATCCCGCACGCTTTGTGATGCGCGTAGAGCCCGGCAATGAGACGCTGATCAGCATTCTCGATAAAGCGTTGCTGGCCATCCCGCCGGAAACGCTGTTTAAGCTAATGGCGCAGTGGCGTCAGGCGGAACCGCCGTTTCTCAGCAGCTCGTGGCAGAATTACAAGCAAACGATTCTGCTGATCGTTTCGGTATCGCTGGGATTGATTCTGTTGATCCTGCTGTGGAACCACCATCTGCGCAAAGTGATTCAGCAGCGTATGCAGGCAGAGAATGCGCTGAAAAATCAGCTCAATTTTACCCACACGCTGTTTAATGACTCGCCGGTGGCAATGTACATCCGCGATAAGCAAACGCGGCTGGTGGACTGTAACAATGCCTATCTGCGCTTTTTGCACATCAAACGCGACGAGGTAATCGGTAAACGACTGTCGGACGTGTTCAACACCAATAACGCCAGCATTCATACCATTGAAGATGGTTACCAGCAGACGCTGCTGGATGGAGAAGCGGTAATGCGCGACGTCCAGCTGATGTTTGGCCAGCAGGCCTTCCATCTGTATCACTGGACGCTGCCGTTTCGCGATCGGCTGGGGGAAGTTGCCGGGGTGATCGGCGGCTGGGTCGATGTCACCGAACGTAACGCGCTGCTGCAGGAGCTGCAGCTGGCCAAGGACACCGCAGACAAAGCCAACCGCTCCAAAAGTGAGTTTCTCGCCAGCATGAGCCATGAGATCCGCACGCCGCTGCACGCCATCATTGGTTTGCTGGAGCTGGAAACCCGCTCGCAGCCGTGTGAGACGCTGTCAGAGAATATTCGCGTCGCCTACAGCTCGGCGCGCGCGCTGCTGTCGCTGATTGGCGATATTCTCGATCTGTCGAAGATCGAATCTGGTCAGTATCAACCCACGCCGGAAACCGTCTACCTGCCGGATGTGATCGATCAGGCGGTGACGCTGTTTCGCAACAAGGCCGAAAGCAAAGGGATCGATCTGCGCGTAGAAATGGACATCGCGGCCTACTGGGTACAGACCGATCCGCTGATGATCAACCAGATCCTGTCTAACCTGTTGAGTAACGCCATTAAATTTACCGATCGCGGCAGCGTAACCGTGGTGCTGATGCAGGGGATTGGCCAGGATGAGGAAGGTTGTGAGTTCGTCATAGAAGTGAGCGATGACGGCTGCGGCATGACTGAGGAGCAGCAGCAGGCTATCTTTGAGCCGTTTGTCCAGGTCGGTGAACGTCAGCAGCAGCAGATTGGCACCGGTCTTGGCCTGAGCATCTGCCGCAATCTGGCAGAGCTGCTGGATGGCGAACTGATTGTGGAGAGTACGCCAGGTGAAGGATCGGTGTTCTCCTTCTACTTCCGCGCGCCGGCCGGCGAACCGCGCGATCAAACTCAACCGCATTTGTCACAGCCGCTGGTCACCGACAAGCTGTCGGTGCTGGTGATTGATGATCATGCGCCTAATCGCCTGCTGCTGGGTAAACAGCTGGAGCTGGCGGGCCATCAGGTGGTGGTGAGCGAAAGCGCCGTCGAAGCGCTGAAGCTGTGGCAGCAGGATCCGCTGCGCTTTGACTTAATCATTACCGACTGCAATATGCCCGGCATGAACGGGTTTGAATTTGCCCAGGCGCTGCGCCAGCATGAACGCCACCATCATCTGCCGCCGATCACGCTATACGGCCTGACCGCCTCCGCCGAGCAGCACATCATGCAGCGCTGCCTGCAGGCTGGCATGAACGACTGTCTGTTCAAACCGCTGAATCTGGATACGTTGCTGGCGCAAATCACCCACTGTCCGCGCCGCACGCCAAACGCGCCTGACAGCGAGGCTGCAGCCGGCTTGACCGGGCAACCTGCTGCTGACATCCCCGTCGCCGCGCTGCCGGCCCCTGTGGCGGTTCCGACTTTTGCGCCGCTGCTGATGCAGCTGGCTGAGCGCGATCCCGCCAGCTGCATCACCCTGCTGGAGAGCATTCGCACCAGCCACGATGAATTACTGGCAGCACTGCAGCAAACCACTGATACTCACGCGCTGTCACAGCTTGGCCATAAGCTGAAAGGCGGTGCCAGCATTCTTAACGCCAGCGCGCTGATGGAGCTGGGGCGCAAGCTGGAGAAACACCAGCAGGAAGGACACGATGTCGCGCAACTGATTGCCGCCATCGCGTGCGAAATTAACACCGTCAATGAAACATTAATTATCTTTGAACAATATCGGCTGAAAAATCAGCAGGTTTTATAAAAACATAATCTTATCAAGACATTTCTCGGTTCGCCGGGATAAGCCGCCAGACATAATGTCCGCCAGCGCCATCATATCGGTGTCGTAAAAGGGAGATCTATGTTTAATGCAAAAATTCTCATCGTTGATGAGCATCGCCTTGTTGCGGCTGGGGTGCAGGCTTTATTATTAATGAATGGCTTTAATTGTGTCACTACAGCAAACACAATTAATGATGGTATTGACGATGTTATTCATCAGCACATCGACATCCTGATTTTAGATCCTGATTTTAAAGAGAAAAATGGCATCGCCTTTTTACGCGATATCGTAAAATCTAAAACCTGGATGAAAGTCATTCTGCTCAGTCAGAGCAGTAACAATCACCTGCTTATACAATCGCTTAGTCAGGGCGCTAACGGCTTCGTGTCGAAATACGATCCGATTCAGACGCTGATCGCTGCCATTGGCTGCGTATTTAACAATGTAAATTATCTGCCCGGCGATATTCTTGACCGGCGCCAGCGCTATGTGAATGAACAGGATATGTTGTCGCGCCTGACCGAGCGGGAAACGCTTATTTTACGTCAGCTGGCGCAGGGAAAATCCAATAAAATCATTGCCTGTGAATTAGGATTAAATAACAAAACTATCAGTACTTATAAAACTAAGATTTTTCAAAAGCTCGAATCAAAGAATCTGGTCGATATTATCGAACTGGCACGGCGAAACGGTGCCTGCTGAAGCCAAAATCAAGACCAGTCTTGCGGATTAATTCGACTGAGGCATGGCATCATCACCTCGTCCTCACCCGGGATTGTTATAGAGATTGAGTCATACAGGAATTTATAACCACAGAGCTAATTTATTAGCCCAATCTTCATGCCATTACAGGGCGCGCAGGTTTCTTCCCGTGCCTGGCGAAAGTGGTCCGATACTTTCGTCTGCGACTTGCCGCCCTGCTTTTTTTTGATGTTTCTCACAGGCTGAGCGCCGCAAATTTCCAGCCCGCACTTTTCCCGCTAGAGTTCACTCATCCGACCACTCACTGAGTAAGTGATCATGACTGAGCGTTATCCGCATCTGTTTGCCCCGCTGGATCTGGGCTTTACGCAACTGAAAAACCGTTTCCTGATGGGCTCAATGCACACCGGTCTGGAAGAGCATGCTGATGGCGCTCAGCGCCTCGCTGCCTTCTACGCCGAGCGCGCCCGGGAAGGCGTTGCGCTGATTGTGACCGGCGGCATCGCGCCCAATGCGCAGGGCGTGGTGGCGCAGGGCGGAGCCATGCTCACAGACGAAACCCAGTGCGGCTGGCACCGCCAGATAACCGATGCGGTACATGCACAGGGGGGCAAAATTGCGCTGCAGATCCTGCACGCCGGACGCTACAGCTATCAGCGCGATCTGGTGGCGCCCTCGGCGTTACAGGCGCCCATCAACCCGTTTACACCGCAGGCACTGAGCGAAGCGCAGATTGCACAAACCATCGCGGATTTCGCGCGCTGCGCCCGGCTGGCGCAGCAGGCCGGTTACGACGGCGTCGAAATCATGGGTTCCGAAGGCTACCTGATTAATCAGTTCCTGGTCGCCCATACCAATCAGCGCGACGACGGCTGGGGCGGTGATGTGGCGCGACGGCAGCGCTTTGCACTGGAAGTGACGCAGGCGGTGCGCGCCGCCGTCGGTGAAGCCTTCATCATTATTTTTCGCCTGTCGATGCTCGACCTGGTGAATAACGGCAGCTCGCTGCAGGAGACGCTGCAGCTTGCCACGGCGCTGGAGCAGCGCGGCGTGACGCTGTTCAACAGCGGCATTGGCTGGCATGAAGCCCGCATTCCCACCATTGCCACCTGCGTGCCGCGTGCCGGTTTCGCCTGGGTCACGCAGCATCTGCGCCAGCACGTCAGCGTACCGGTTATCGCTACCAACCGTATCAATCATCCTCAGGTAGCGGAGGAGATTGTGCGCGACGGTATTGCCGACATGGTGTCGATGGCGCGGCCATTTCTTGCCGATGCCGCGTTTGTCAGCAAAGCGCAGGCGGGCCAGCCCGACGCCATCAATACCTGCATCGCCTGTAATCAGGCCTGTCTCGATCAAATCTTTGCCGGTAAGGTCACTTCCTGCCTGGTCAATCCGCGCGCCTGTCATGAAACGCTGATGCCGGTCATCGCCGCCGCGCAGCCAAAACGCCTGGCGGTGGTAGGTGCCGGTCCGGCCGGTATGGCGTTCGCGCTGCAGGCGGCGCAGCGCGGCCATCACGTCACCCTGTATGAAGCCAATGCGCAGATTGGCGGCCAGTTTAATATCGCCCGCCAGATCCCCGGCAAGGCGGAGTTCAGCGAAACGCTGCGCTATTTCCGCCATCAGCTGGCAGCCGCAGGTGTTGAGCTGTGCCTGAATCATCGCGTCAGCGCCGACGAACTGGAACAGGCGGATGAAGTCATCATCGCGACCGGCATCACACCGCGCCAGCTGGCGATTCCGGGCATCGATCACCCCAGCGTGCTGAGCTATCTCGAGGTGATACGCGACAAAAAACCGGTTGGCCGGCGCGTGGCGATTATCGGTGCCGGCGGCATTGGTTTCGACACCGCGGAGTTTCTGCTGCAGCACGCCGGTCGCGAGGAAGACTTCTACCAAAACTGGGGCATCGATCGCAGCCTGCAGGCGCGCGGCGGTTTAATGCGTCCACAGCCGGCTCCTGCCGACCGCCAGATCTGGCTGCTGCAGCGTAAATCCGGCAAACCGGGCGCCGGGCTGGCGAAAACCACCGGCTGGATCCATCGCGCCAGCCTGCAGGCGCACGGCGTGCAGATGTGGGGCGATGTCGAGTATCTGAAGATTGATGATGACGGGCTGCACCTGCGCCATCAGGGGGAAGCGCTGACGCTGGCGGTAGATAACATCGTGATTTGCGCCGGTCAGGAACCGCTGCGTACGCTGGCGCAGGCGCTGACCGCACGCGGCAAAGCCGTGCGGCTGATCGGCGGCGCCGACGTCGCGCAGGAGCTGGATGCACGGCGCGCCATTGCTCAGGCCACCAAACTGGCGCTCAGCTTGTGATTAACGCAGCTTGACCGAACGCAGTACCACAAATTTGGCGTTAGAGGCCACCAGTTCGCAGTTGCCAAACAGCTTCTTCATTTTCTGATGATAGCCAAGGTGGCGGTTGCCGACGATGCGCAGCTCGCCGCCATACTGCAGGCAGCGTTTGGCGTCACGCAGCATCTGCCACGCCAGGTGGTCGGTCACCGCGTGCTGCTGATGGAACGGCGGATTGCACAGCACCGCATGCAGCCGGTCCGACGGAAAACCGCTCAGCACGTTGTTAACCCGAAACTGGCAGCGCGCCAGATCCTGTGGCCGGTTGAGCTCAACGTTAAGCTGGCTGGAAGCCACCGCCATGTAAGATTCATCGACGAACAGCACCTCGGCCTGCGGATTCTGTTCCAGCGCCTGCAGGCCGATCACGCCGTTACCGCAGCCGAGATCGACGATTTCGCCCTCAATATCGTGCGGCAGGTGTTGCAGAAAGAAGCGCGCGCCAATATCCAGCGCCGCGCGGGCGAACACATTGGCGTGATTGTGGATGTGATACGGCGTCTCGTCGAGCGGCCACACGGTGGTCGCCGGCACGTCCGCCAGCGCCGGGGCGCTGAAATGGCTGTAAATCAGACGCGCTTTTTTCCACGCCAGCGAGGTTTTGCTCTCACCAAGAATGCGTTCAAACAGCTGCAGCGTGGAATTATGGATATCTTTGGCTTTACCGGCCGCCAGAATCAGGGTATCCGGCGTGACGACCGTCCGCAACGCGCGCAGCTGGTGCTCAAGCAGCGCCAGCGCTTTGGGCAGCTTAATCAGTACCGCCGCCGGGCCAGCCGGCAACGGCGCCAGGCTATCAAGAAAGTGTACCGACGCTTCATCCAGACCGTTGAGACGCAGATTCTGCCGGGCGGCCTGCTGGCTGAGCCACGAGTCGCTGACGTGCCAGATTTCCCGATCGTTCAGCCCGCAGGTCAGCGCGCCAAAGCTGTCATTGAATACCAGCACCGGGCCTGCCGGCAGCGCCTGCTGCAGCAAATATTCATCTGCGGCGTCCCACGCCTGTAGCGGGCTCTCTTCGCGCATCGGCGGGAAGCGCTGAAGCGTCAGCGTGCGATCGGTCAGTTCAAGTTGGCTCATGGAATCTCCGGCGTGGTACACTTTGCGCGATTTTCGCCCTGAAAAGGGGGCGCAGTATACTGTCTTTCGTCGGGAATCCCAATGTCATTAATCTATCTGCAGGGTTACCCTGAAAACATCCTCGAACAGGTGCAAGTGCTGATTGATAATCAGCGATTAGCCGCCTTTTTGCAGCAGCGCTATCCCGATACGCACGACGTCGTCAGCGACCGCGCGCTTTATGACTACACGCAGGCGCTGAAAAACCGCTATATGCGCAGCGCGCCGCCGGTGAGCAAGGTCATCT
The DNA here is from genome assembly GCF_043544755.1 of Pantoea sp. SGAir0184. Classification (NCBI taxonomy): domain Bacteria; kingdom Pseudomonadati; phylum Pseudomonadota; class Gammaproteobacteria; order Enterobacterales; family Erwiniaceae; genus Pantoea; species Pantoea sp. SGAir0184. Next base: position 493,832 of record NZ_CP028050.1, on the reverse strand, counting down.
GGGATAATAAAATCAAAGTGATGAAGCATGCACTTGGCCTGCATACCGCCATTTCCCGCGTGCAAGGCGGTAACCTGAAAGCCAAGGCCGAAATTCGCATCTCGACCTTTTTCCGCCTCGCGCCGGAACCCTTTCTGCGCATGATCGTGGTGCACGAACTGGCGCACCTGAAAGAGAAAGATCACAGCAAAGCCTTTTATCAGCTGTGCTGCCACATGGAACCGGACTACCACCAGCTGGAGTTCGACGCACGCCTGTGGATGACCGAACAGGCGCTGCGCGGCAACGCAGCCTAAAGAAACTCCTGCGCTTTCTGGATCAGACTGGTTTTGGTCAATGCGCCAAGGAAGCGACGCTCCTGCGCATTATTCAGCACCGGTAAACGCTCCAGCGTCACGCGCGCAAACGCCTCCCAGCCTTCACGCATGCTCTGGTGCTGGTAAATGCAGGGGAAATTATCATCCATCACGCTGCTGACCGGCGAATCCAGCGTGATCTCCTGTGCCAGCACTTTGCGCGAAATGTCATGAATTGATACCACGCCAAGAAACTGACCGGCCTGATTAATGACGTAAACGTAGCGCTCGCGCTTGAGTGAACTCACCGCCAGCGCCTGCCCGACCGATTCCGCCGGCTGCAGCGCCGCACCGGGGATGATCAGCTGATCAACCCGCATATTATCAAAATCATATTTCGCTTCTGAACGATTAAGGTGATGGCTTACCACCGGATAGGTGCTGGCGGACTGCAGCCGGTAGACCAGCATTGACGCCAGTACCGAGGCGATCATCAGAGGGAACAGCAGGCTGCTGTTGAGCGTCATCTCCAGCACCATCAGCATCGCCATCAGCGGCGCCTGACTGACCGCCGCCAGCACCGCAGCCATGCCCACCGCCGCATACAGCAGTGTATTGCCCACCGGCAGATGCAGCAGCACGCCAGTCTGTGCCAGCGCCACGCCGAGCAGCGCACCAATCAATAATGAGGGCGTGAACAGGCCGCCTACCGCGTTCGAGCCGACCGAGAGCGTGGTCGCCAGCATTTTCAGCACCAGCAGGCCGAGCAGACCCGCCAGCAGATAGTTGCCTTCAATGATTTTCACGATCACTTCATAGCCGTTACCGAGGATATCGGTGGAGATCAGCGCCAGTAAGCCAACCGCAAAGCCGCCTGCGCCCAGCCTGAGCGGCAGCGAGCGCACGCGGCTGAATAACGCTTTGCTGCGTGAAATCAGCTTGATCAATAGCCAGCCTGCCACGCCCGCAGCAAAACCAATGATTATCGTCATCAGCAGGCTGGTGAGATCCATTTGAAACAGCGTGTCGGAGAGCGGATAGAGCGCGCTGCGAAAGCCCAGTGACCACATGGTCATCACCGCCACTGCCGAGGCGATAATCAGCGGAATCAGCCGCTGTAGCGCAGAGATACCAAACGCAATTTCCGCGACAAAAATCGCCGACGCCAGCGGGGCGTGATACACCGACGACAGACCGGCGGCGGCGGCCATCGCGACGATGTCGCTGTTGCGCATATTGAGGGACGCTGGCAGCCAGCGCCCCAGCAGGCTGCCGCTCAGCGCCGACAACTGCACCATCGGCCCCTCTTTACCAATCGACGCCCCGCTGCCGATACTGGCAATCGACGACAGTGCGCGAAACAGCGAGGTTTTGGTGGGCACCGCATCCAGCCGCGCGTTAATCACTTCAAGGTAATCGGTTTTCACCGTCTCCTGCTGCTCAATCGCCACCGCGTAGCGCAGGAACCAGCCGGCCAGCAGCCCGCCCGCCCCCACCAGCATCGGCCAGAAGATCCACGGCCAGACGTGCATCGCGACCGTGATTTCGCTGTCGCTGTGAAACAGCAGATGATTGATGAGATCGATGATGCCGCGAAACGCCAGCGTGACCAGCGAGGCCACCAGGCCCACCGGAATGGCGATCAGCAGTGTGGTCCAGTTCAGTGCGTGTTTGCTTCCGCTCACCCGGCGTCCCCGCATGTCGGTTAAAAAAGGGTTTAGCATCATCATATTGGAATGCGGATCGCAGGATCAAATTTCGCCTGCCTGCGCCGCCAGGGAACATGCTACTCTGCCGCTTTCAGAGTGCAGGAGAACCAGCCGTGATACGTTTTGCCATTGTGGGAACCAACTGGATCACCCGCCAGTTTATCGACGCCGCGCATGAGAGCGTCAAAATGAAACTGAGCGCCGTCTATTCACGCAGTCAGCAGCAGGCCGACGCCTTTGTCGCGGATTATCCCTGTCCGCTGACCTTTACCTCACTGGAGGCGCTGGCGGCAAGTGCGGAAATCGACGCGGTGTATATCGCCAGCCCCAATGCGCTGCACTGTGAGCAGGCACTGCTGTTCATGTCGCACGGCAAACACGTCATCTGCGAAAAACCGCTGGCCTCTAACCTGCGTGAAGCTGAGGCGATGATTGCCTGTGCGCGTCAGCATCAGGTGGTGCTGTTTGAGGCGTTCAAAACCGCCAGTCTGCCGACGTTCCTGCGCCTGCAACAGGCGCTGCCGCAGTTAGGCACCCTGCGCAAAGCGCTGTTCAACTACTGTCAGTACTCGTCACGCTATCAGCGCTATCTCGACGGTGAGAACCCGAATACCTTTAACCCGCGCTGGTCCAACGGTTCGATCATGGATATCGGCTACTACTGCCTCGCCGCTGCCGTTACCCTGTGGGGCGCGCCGCAGCAGGTGAAAGCTGAGGCCTCGCTGCTGGCAAGCGGCGTCGATGCGCACGGCGTGGTAGTGCTGGACTACGGCGATTTCGACGTCACGCTGCTGCACTCGAAAGTCAGTGATTCCCTGATTCCCAGCGAAATCCAGGGCGAAGCCGGCTCGCTGGTGATAGAGAAAATTTCCGAGTGCCAGCAGCTGCGCCTGATTCCGCGCGGCGGCGAGAGCCAGAACCTGACGCAGCCACAGCACATCAATACTATGCTGTATGAAGCAGAGACCTTTGCCCGGCTGGTGGAAACGCGCCAGGTGGAGCACCCTGCGCTGGAGGTTTCACGCATTACCGCCCGGTTGCTGACAGAGATTCGTCGCCAGACCGGCGTGGTGTTTCCGGCGGATCGGAAAGAAGTGTAAATATTGCAAAATATTACAACTCCCCCATTGAATCTGCTCGCGCTTGCACGTATGTTGGCGGCAGCAAAGGGGAGTAACTTGTAAGCTGACCGATCGTCATTACGATGCGTAGCGCATCCGGTCGTCAGGCAACCCGGAATTGATTCTGTGTTGTAAGTGAGACCTTGCCGGAAGGCGAGGTTTGCTTGCAGCTCTATAAAGCGGCTGACGTCTTCTGACTCAGCCGTTTTTTCATTTTCAGGACAGGATACGACTATGCACTCTGTAGGCACACCGTTACTCTGGGGCAGCTTCGCTGTCGTCGTGCTCATCATGCTGGCGATCGATCTCTTCTTACAGGGACGACGCGGCGCACAAACCATGTCATTCAAACAGGCCGCCGTCTGGTCGCTGGTGTGGATCTCCGTTTCTTTGCTGTTTGCCGCCGCGTTCTGGTGGTATCTCGACGGCAGCGCCGGGCGCGAAGTCGCGACGGCACAAACCCTGGCGTTCCTCACCGGTTACGTGCTGGAAAAAGCGCTGGCGGTCGATAACGTCTTCGTCTGGCTGATGCTGTTCAGCTACTTCGCCATTCCGTCTAATCTTCAGCGCCGCGTGCTGATTTACGGCGTGCTGGGCGCGATTGTGCTGCGTACCATCATGATCTTTGCCGGCAGCTGGCTGGTCACACAGTTCAGCTGGATCCTCTACATCTTCGGCGCTTTCCTGCTGTTTACCGGCATCAAAATGGCCTTCGCGAAAGAGGACGATGATGCTGCTGTCGGCGATAAGCCGGTGGTGCGCTGGCTGCGTAAGCATCTGCGCATGACCGATGAACTGCACGGCGAAAAGTTCTTCACCCGCAAAAACGGCGTGCTGTTTGCCACACCGCTGCTGCTGGTGCTGATTATGGTGGAGCTGAGCGATGTTATTTTCGCTGTCGACAGTATTCCGGCTATTTTTGCCGTCACTACCGACCCGTTCATCGTGCTGACCTCTAACCTGTTCGCCATCCTTGGCCTGCGCGCTATGTACTTCCTGCTGGCCAACGTGGCAGAGCGCTTCTCGATGCTGAAGTACGGTCTGGCGATCGTGCTGGTGTTTATCGGTATCAAGATGCTGATTGTCGAGTTCTATCACATTCCGGTGGCGATCTCGCTGACGGTGGTCGGCGTGATTCTCGGCGGTACGCTGCTGATTAACGCCTGGGTAAACCACAGAAACGACCAGAAAGGCATCTCACAATAATCTTCTGCAGGGGCGCTAATCGCCCCTGCTTTGTTTCGCCAGCGCCAACCTTCGCGTTTCATATCTCTGTCACACTTCCCGTCATCAGCAGATCAAAAAACCGATCTGGCGCGCACCGACAGAATTATCTCTTTTCTCGCCAGGACTTTTCCTTATACTCCGCCGGGCAAACCGTTTGGCGCGGAGCAACCGCGCACAACACTCATACCGCAATAAAAAGACCGTAATATGCTAAATAATCTTCTTCGACCGCTGGGCATCCTGTTCTCAGGCAGTCTGGTAAAACAAATCATGATTGGCCTGGTTGCCGGCGTGGCGCTGGCGTGGCTTTCACGCGATGCCGCGTTAGCCGTCGGTCTGCTGGGCGAACTGTTCGTGCGCGCGCTGAAAGCCGTGGCACCGCTGCTGGTGCTGGTGCTGGTGATCTCTTCGATTGCCAACCATCAGCAGGGGCAAAAAACCAGAATTCGCCCGATCATTATGCTGTATCTGCTCAGTACCTTCTTCGCGGCGGTGGTCGCGGTAATTTTCAGCCATCTGTTCCCGCAGACGCTGTCGATGGACGTCGGCGCGACCGAAATTACCCCGCCGTCCGGCATCACCGAAGTGCTGCACGGCCTGCTGATGAGCATGGTCGCCAATCCGATTGAAGCGCTGATGAACGCCAACTACATTGGCATTCTGGTGTGGGCGATTGGTCTTGGCCTGGCGTTTCGTCATGCCAGCCCGAGCAGCAAAGCCTTCCTGAACGACGCGTCGAATGCCGCGACCTGGGTGGTGCGCTGTGTGATTCGCTGCGCGCCGCTGGGCATTTTTGGCCTGGTGGCATCGATTCTGGCCTCCACCGGCTTCGGCGCGCTGTGGCAATATGCCCACCTGCTGACGCTGCTGATTGGCTGCATGCTGATTATGGCGCTGGTGGTCAACCCGATGCTGGTGTTTCAGAAAATCCGCCGCAATCCTTATCCGCTGGTGTTTACCTGCCTGCGCGAAAGCGGCGTAACGGCGTTCTTTACCCGCAGCTCGGCGGCGAATATTCCGGTCAACATGGCGCTGGCCAAACGCCTGAATCTGGATGAAAACACTTATTCGGTATCGATTCCGCTGGGCGCGACCATCAGCATGGCGGGCGCATCAATCACCATTACCGTACTGACGCTGGCTGCGGTGCACACGCTGGGCATTGCCGTGGACGTGCCCACCGCTATTCTGCTGAGCCTTGTCGCCTCGCTGTGTGCCTGTGGCGCGTCCGGCGTGGCGGGCGGTTCACTGCTGCTGATTCCGGTTGCCTGCAACATGTTTGGCATTCCTAACGATCTGGCGATGCAGGTGGTTGCGGTCGGTTTTATCATCGGCGTACTGCAGGATTCCGCCGAAACCGCACTGAACTCCTCAACCGACATTCTGTTTACCGCCGCCGTATGTCAGGCGGAAGCGGAACGTCAGCCGCGTACTGCCGGTTAATCCTCGTCGCGGCACGCTCCGGTGCCGCGCTTTAACCGCTGACGCATTAAAGCGTCACGCCACTTTTGAAAATCGCCAGCTCGCGGAAATCATTCGCTTCATTACGCGCCGGCTGGCCGTTCGCAATCGCCACAATAGTCTCAACAAACTCCGCCAGCAGCGTCTCCATGCTGGTGCCCTCCAGCAGTCGTCCGGCATTGAAATCAATCCAGTGCGGCTTTTTCTCCGCCAGCGGCGTGTTGGTGGCGATTTTCACGGTGGGCACGAAGCCACCGTACGGCGTGCCGCGTCCGGTGGTAAACAGCACCATATGGCAGCCGGCTCCGGCCAGCGCGCTGGTGGCGACCGCATCATTACCGGGCGCGCTGAGCAAATTGAGCCCCGGCGTGCGCAGCCGCTCACCGTATTTCAGCACATCCACCACCTGACTCTGCCCGGCTTTTTGCGTACAGCCCAGCGACTTCTCCTCCAGCGTGGTGATGCCGCCCGCCTTGTTGCCCGGCGATGGATTTTCATAAATCGGCTGCTGATGATCGATAAAGTAGCGCTTGAAGTCGTTAATCATCGCCACCGTTTTGTCGAAAATCGCCGCATCACGACAGCGGCTCATCAGGATGCGCTCGGCACCAAACATCTCCGGCACTTCGGTCAGCACCGTGGTGCCGCCGTTGGCGATCATCTGATCAGAGAAACAGCCGAGCAGCGGATTGGCGGTGATGCCGGAAAAGCCGTCCGAGCCACCGCATTCGAGACCAAACTTCAGCTCGCTCAGTTTGCCCGGCTGGCGGCGGTCGTGACGCATCACGTTGTACAGCGCATGCAATCGCTGCAGGCCGGCTTCCACTTCATCATCCTGTTTCTGACACTCCATAAACTGCACGCGCTGACTGTCGAAGTCGCCCAGCGTGTCGCGAAAGATATCGACCTGATTGTTTTCGCAGCCGAGTCCAATCACCAGCACCGCGCCGGCGTTAGGATGGCGCACCATATTTTGCAGCATGGTGCGGGTATTTTCATGATCCTGACCCAGCTGTGAACAGCCGAAAGGGTGGCTGAACAGGTGCACGCCGTCGATGTCAGCCGCGTCGTCACTTTCCCGCAGAAAACGTGACACAATCTGCCAGGCGATACCGTTAACGCAGCCGACGGTCGGTAAAATCCACAGCTCGTTACGAATGCCAACCTCGCCCGTGGCGCGACGATAAATCTGCACCTCACGATCCGCCGCCTGCGGTGGCAGCGTGAGGTGTTCCGGCTGGTATACGTACTCGTCGACATCGCTCAGATTGGTGCGCGCGTTGCTGGAGTGAATCAGCTCGCCTACGGCGATCGGCTGAGTGGCATGGGCAATCGGCAACCCATACTTAATCACCTGCTCGCCACTGATGAGCGGTTGCAGCGCAAACTTGTGGCCGCGCCCGATATCCTGCTGCAGCGTAATCCGCTGTTCTGCGACGATAACCTGGGTGCCAGCCGCCAGATCCTGCAGCGCCACGGCGACGTTGTCGCGGGAATGTATTTTGATTGCCTGATGCATCGCGTTATCTCAGTTGGCTAAGGGCCGTCCGCATGCCGTGGACGAGAATGTTGTGCAGCTGCTGGCTGACCGCCGTAACCAGACCGGGCCGCTGGGTTAAATCTTCGCCCCAGTGCTGCGCGTCGCTCAGTACGTCGCTCACCAGCTGCTGCGGGGTGAGTTGATCGGTGAGGACCGCCGGCCACAGCCGGGCAAAACGCTGCAGCCAGTACGCGTCATCCTGCAGTGGCCACTGCCGGTCATCCTGCTGGCCGCGATAAAACGCCAGCAGCGCGGCAAAGGCAAAGGTGAGGCGCGGCGGCCAGTCGCCACGCTGCTGCTGCGCCTGCAACAGCGCCGGCAGCAGGCGCGTACGGAATTTGGTCATGCCGTTGAGCGCAATCGCCAGCAGCGCATGGTGAATAAACGGATTGCGAAAGCGGCGCTGCACCGCATCCGCAAAGGCGTGCAGCTCGGCGCGCGGCAAATCCAGCGTCGGGATCACCTCTTCGCGCAGCAGGGCGTCGACAAAAGCGGCCAGCTGCGCATCGTTCATCGCCTCGCCCACGCTCGCCAGCCCGGCCTGAAACGCCACCGGCACCAGCGCAGTGTGCGCCCCGTTAAGTATCGCCACCTTTTGCGCTTTGTATGGCGTGATGTCATCCACCCGCCTGACGGCAGGCGCCAGCGCCGTCAGCTGCAGCTCGTGCATCAGCGTATCCGGTCCCTGAAGCACCAGCTGGTAGTCGCGCTCCCCGGCCACCAGATAGCGGTCGTCATAGCCCAGTTGGGCTGCAATCTGTGCGCCATCCGGCGGATAGCCGCTGACAATGCGATCCACCAGCGTGTTGTAAAAGGCGCAGTGCTGCGTCACCCACTGCGCAAAGGTCGCTGGCAGCTGCCACTGCTGGCAATAACGCAGCACTAACGCGCGCAGCGTGTCGCCGTTATGGTCGATCAGTTCACACGGCACGATCAGCCAGCCTTTATCGGCGGCACCGGCAAAGTGCTGATAACGCGCCCACAAGAGCTGCGTCAGTTTGCCGGGAAAAGACGACGCAGGTTGATCTTCCAGCCGATCCTGTTCGGCATACGCGATGCCGGCCTCGGTGGTGTTGGAGAACACAAAACGCATCTGCGGCGCGCGTGCCAGAGCCAGGAATTCTTCGAACTGCTGATAAGGCTGAATTTCACGATTAAGGCTGCGGATCAGCCGGGTTTCACTGAGCGCTTCCCCGGCGTCATTCAGCCCGCGCAGCAGCGTGGTGTAGAGGCCATCCTGCTGATTGAGCGTCTCCGTCTGCATCCGGTTGCGCGGTCGCACCACCACTACGCCGGCATCGGTGCCCTGATGTTCATTGAGCCAGTCGAGCTGCCAGTCGATAAAGGCACGTAAAAAGTTGCCTTCGCCGAACTGGATCACGCGTTCGCTATAGCGTGCGCCGGGGAAATCGCGGCGGTTGAGTCGCAACATGTCGCTTCCTTGAAGATGAAATCGGTCAGCTAATGCGCAAAAGTTATCATACCAATTTCAGCAACAGGGAGATTTGTTTGCCAACTGCGTCACATTATCCATCATTGCCATACGGCGAAAGCCGGCGTACCACTGATTTCCATCGACTTAAGCATATGTATATTCTATCAATTAAATATCAAACCTGAGCAGGCGCGCAGGTTCTTAACTTGCCAGATGGTATAACAGCTTCAGCGCTTTGCGACATCGCAGGGTAAGTGGTATAACAACTTACCGTCTTTCACAGAACCGAAAAATCATGGACCTGAACGAATCCCGCCGCCTCTACCAGCAACTCGCCAGCGAACTCAAGCAGCGCATCGAAGCGGGCAGTTATGCCGTGGGGGCAAAGTTACCGGCAGAGCGGATGATTGCGGAGGCGCACCAGGTGAGCCGCACCGTGGTGCGGGAAGCGATCATCATGCTGGAGGTGGAAGGCTACGTCGAGGTGCGCAAAGGGTCGGGCATTCATGTGATCAGCGACCAGCCACAACCGCGCGACAGCGCCGCCGAACAGCTGGAGTTTGCCAGCTATGGCCCCTTTGAACTGCTGCAGGCGCGCCAGTTGATTGAGAGCAATGTCGCCGAATTTGCCGCCACGCAGATCCGTCCACAGGACATCGTGGCACTGCTGGCAATTCAGGAAAAAGCCCGGCAGGAAGATCATGCGCGCGATTCGACATGGGACATGGAGTTTCACGTGCGCATTGCCCAGGCCACCCAAAACAGCGCGCTGGCCGCCATCGTAGAGAAAATGTGGCGGCACCGGCTGCATAATCCTTACTGGCTCAAGCTGCACGAACACATTGACGCGAGCCATATCACCAGCTGGTGCGACGATCACGATCAGATTTTAAAAGCACTGATGCGCAAAGATCCCGCCGCCAGCAAACTGGCGATGTGGCAGCATCTGGAAAATACTAAACAGATGCTGTTCGACGCCACCGCCGATGATTTCGAATTCAACGTCGACCGCTACATGTTCGCAGAAAATCCGGTGATCCTGCCCTGAAGCCGCAATGGCAGAAACGCTGCATTTTCAGGCTAAAAAGTCAGTTAATCTGCAATAGTGTCAGCTCGTGTAAAGCTCCTTTTGACCATCTGCGTCAAAAGGTAAAACTCCTGTGCGACCGCGACTTTACACTGTCTGAATCCCGCGATTTTTGTTACAGTTATCGCCCTTTTCTTACCCTTTGCGACAGGGCTATAAAAAGTCGCTGATTTAACAATCAATTCTGGATGGATCCGGAAATCCTGCTCAGGTGGCATACCTAAAATGTATAACTTAACCCGCCTGCGCCTAAGCCCCTCACGGGCACGTTTAACAATGATGTTCAGGAATGATTGATGGATATTTTGCAAGCATTGCTGCATGCCCTGTGGCAGCAGGATTACGAAATGCTCTCCGACCCCACGCTGGTGTGGGCGATTTATGGCGTGTTGTTCATGATTCTGTTTCTCGAAAATGGCCTGCTGCCCGCCGCGTTTCTGCCCGGTGATAGTCTGCTGATTCTGGTCGGCGTGCTGATCGCGAAAGGCACCATGAGCTTTCCGCTGACCCTGCTGGTGCTGACCACCGGCGCCAGCCTTGGCTGCTGGGTCAGTTACATTCAGGGCCGCTGGCTTGGCAATACGCCGACGGTGCAGAAATGGCTCTCCCATCTGCCCGCGCAGTATCATCAGCGCGCCCATAGTCTGTTCCACCGCCACGGCTTGTCTGCGCTGCTGATTGGCCGCTTTATCGCGTTTGTCCGTACCCTGCTACCGACCATTGCCGGCCTCTCTGGCCTGAGCAATGCCCGCTTCCAGTTCTTTAACTGGATGAGCGGCTTCCTGTGGGTGCTGATTCTTACCGTGCTCGGCTTTGCGCTGGGGAAAACCCCCATTTTCCGCCGCTATGAAGATGAGCTGATGTTCTGCCTGATGCTGCTGCCGCTGGTGCTGCTGGTCATCGGTCTGGTGGGTTCACTGGTAGTGCTGTGGCGTAAACGTCAGGCGGGTCAGAACGGGAAGTCACAGTAATGACAGGGTTGCGTAATTTCCCCAGGCGTTTACTCCCCTGGCTGTGCGCTGGTGTGCTGGCGCTGCTGGCTATCGGCATTGTGCCCAAACTGATGCAGCATGAAACGGTGGTGAAGATCCGCGTGGCACACAGCGGCACCAATCTGCCGGACGGCTTTTATCTCTACCAGCAGCTTTCGGCGCAGGGCGTGCGGATTAAAAGCATTACCTCGGCAGGCGATGCGCTGGTCATTCATTTTGAGAATGAAGAGCAGAGCCTGGCCGCGCAGAAAGTACTGCGCCGCCTGCTGCCACAGGGCTTTGTCGTGGCGGCGGGTCCGCAGGCGTCACAGCAGGTGGTGGACGCTAATCGCCCCACCTATAGCTGATCCCCGCCGTCGGGTTCATCGCCCGGCGGCACCTCAATCCTCGCTATCCCCGCGTGTTTTTTGAATTTTTTCGTCTGCTGTCTATTCTTAAGTAAGCGCGAGCAGACGACAAGCTGGGATGCCCCTCCTGTCCGGTTTGCGACAGGTCGTCAACAATGGAAGGTAAAAACCTGATGAAACAACAACTACTGCTGGGTGCGATTCTTTTCTCTCTCTCGGGTTCACTGCTGGCAGCGGAATCGCTGTGTCAGCAAAAACAGCAGGATATTCAGCGTGAAATTGAGATGGCGAAACAGCACGACAACCAGCGCCGGGTCACCGGACTGGAACGCGCACTGACTGAAGTCCGCGCCAACTGCACTGACGAGAAACTGAAATCCGCCCACGCTGAACGCATTGAAGCCCAGCAGCATAAAGTGGCGGAGCGCGAGCGCGAACTGCAGCAAGATCGCCAGGAAGGCAAAGACCAGGAGAAGATTGGTAAGCGCGAACGGAAGCTGGAAGAGGCACGCCAGGAGCTGAAAAAGCTGCAGGCCGAGCCTTATTAATCGGACTTAAATAAATGATGTAATGGAGAACACCATGGCTAAAGACACCACATCTGAACATCTGCGTGCGGAACTGAAAAACCTTGCCGACACCCTGGAAGAAGTGCTGAGCAGCTCGGCTGATAAGTCGAAAAGCGAGCTGGATAAACTGCGTCACAAAGCACGCGGTGCCATTGAGAGTTCACGCGAGCGGCTGGGCGAATCCGGCGAACGCATCGCGCAGACCACGCGTGAAGCGGCGGAGAAAGCGGACGTCTACGTGCGTGAAAATCCGTGGCACGGCGTGGGTATCGGCGCAGCAGTCGGCGTGCTGATCGGCATCCTGATTTCACGTCGTTGATATGAGCGAGAATCAGAGCCACGGCCCAGGCAAAGGGGTCTTCAATGTAGGTCAGCGCGTGGTGACAACGCTGGTTGGCATGGTCGAGACACGCGTGCGGCTGGCCGTTGCCGAGCTGGAAGAGGAAAAAGCCAATCTGATCCAGATGCTGATCATGATAGGCCTGACCATGCTGTTTACCGCTTTCGGATTGATGAGCCTGATGGTGCTGATTATCTGGGCGGTGGATGCGCAGTACCGGCTGATGGCGATTGCCATCACCACCGGCGTGCTATTTGCGCTGGCGCTGATTTTTGGTTTATGGACGTTGCGTAAATCCCGGCAGTCCACGCTGTTGCGCCATACGCGCAAAGAGCTGGACACCGATCGCACCTTACTCGAGGAGCATCGCTCATGAGTCAGCGTGAACGTGAAGCACGCATTCATGAATTGCTTAATCAGGTACAGCAGCAGCGGCTGGATCTCAGCGCTGCCCGCCGCGACTGGCTGGAAAGCACCGCGCAGTACGATCGCGGCTGGCTGACGTTTCTCAGCCTGCGCCGCTATCTGGCGATTGGCAGCAGCGCGCTCGCCATCTGGTCGATCCGCAGCCCCAACCGCATCATGCGCTGGGCCAAACGCGGACTCGGCCTGTGGAGCACCTGGCGCATGATCAAATCGGCGATGCCGCCACGCTAACTTCCCCACTTTAAACCGGATCGAAAAGGTTCGGTTTTCCTCCTTCAGAATTCCTGAATAACATCGACAGTTTATCTCGCTTACAACTATTGCTGCGCGCGACTATCATCTCCCTCCATCAGCCCGACGAACTGTTTAACGCGGTTTAAAGGGAAAATAACCCGGCAGGCCAACAACCTGCGCCAAAAACCTTGTTGGAGTAAATGATGAAAAAATTCGAAGACTCAGGCCTGCTGCTGGCACGCGTATTAATGACCATCCTGTTTATTACTGCCGGCTGGGGCAAAATCACCGCCTATGCGGGCACCGCACAGTACATGCAGGCGATGGGCGTGCCCGGCTTCCTGCTGCCGCTGGTGATTCTGCTGGAACTGGGCGGCGGCCTGGCGATTCTGTTCGGCTTCCTGACGCGCTTCACCGCGCTGTTCACCGCCGGCTTCACGCTGCTGACCGCGTTCCTGTTCCACAGTAACTTTGCGGAAGGAGTTAACCAGCTGATGTTCATGAAAAACCTGTCCATCGCCGGTGGTTTCCTGGTGCTGGGTCTGGTGGGTCCGGGCGCCTACAGCATTGACCGCCTGATTCGTCAGCGCTTTATGCCAGCAACCGCACGCTAAGCACACAAGCCGTGCAACAGCACATATACTGAATAGCAGGGGCGGGGATTTTCCTCGCCCCGTTTTTTTATGGAGGGCTTATGGGACAACTGATTGACGGTGTCTGGCATGACACCTGGTACGATACGAAGTCAACCGGTGGCCGCTTCAAACGCACAGAAGCAGTCTGGCGTAACTGGATCACGGCAGACGGCAGCGCCGGGCCAACCGGGAAAGCCGGCTTTGCCGCCGAGCGCGATCGTTACCATTTATACGTTTCGCTGGCCTGCCCGTGGGCGCATCGCACCCTGCTGATGCGTCAGCTGAAGGGGTTAGAAGAGATGATTTCGGTGTCAGTGGTGCACCCGCTGATGCTGGAGAACGGCTGGACCTTTGACGATGACTTCCCCGCCGCGACCGGCGATTCGCTGTATCAGAACGAATTCCTCTATCAGCTCTATCTGCATGCCGATCCGCAGTACAGCGGGCGCGTGACCGTGCCGGTGTTGTGGGATAAAAAGCAGCACACGATTGTCAGTAATGAATCCGCCGATATCATCCGTATGTTTAACAGCGCCTTCGACGCGCAGGGCGCTCGCGCCGGCGATTACTACCCGCCCGAGCTGCGTGACAAGATCGACGAACTCAACGGCTGGATTTATGACACCGTCAATAACGGCGTCTACAAAAGCGGATTTGCCACGTCACAGTCGGCCTATGATGAAGCCGTAACCGCGCTGTTCCATTCGCTGGCACGGCTGGAGCAGATTCTGGGTCAGCATCGCTATCTGACCGGCGATCGCCTCACCGAAGCCGATCTGCGCCTGTGGACCACGCTGGTGCGCTTTGACCCGGTCTACGTGACCCACTTTAAGTGCGATCGTCATCGCATCAGCGATTACCGTAACCTGAACGGCTTCCTGCGCGATATTTATCAAATGCCGGGCATTGCCGATACGGTGAACCTGCCGCACATCCGCCATCACTACTACTGCAGCCACAAGACCATCAATCCGAACGGCGTTATTTCGCTGGGACCGGCTTTTGACTGGGATGAGCCGCACGGCCGCGGTTAACGGCTGGCTTACGCATGCCTGCCCTTCTCTCCCGCCATTGGGAAAGGAAGGCAGGCAGTATCGCGCTGCCTCAGGCAAATTTAATCAACACCATCCCGGCCAGCAGCAGTGCCACGCCCAGCCAGCCGCGGGTGTTCAGGCGTTGCCCGAACAGAATCCAGCCTGCCGCTACGGTAGCCACCAGACCGAAACCGCCCCACAAGGCGTAGGCCACCGAGAGATCGATCCCCTTCACTGCCTGCGACAGGGCGCTAAATGCCGCCAGGACAGCCACCAGCGATACCACGCCATACAGCGGACGACGGAAGCCGTTGGCGTATTTCAGCGCGATGTTCGCCACAATTTCCAGCACGATGGCCAGCGCCAGCCAGGCCAGATGCACGACGTTAAGCGTGGTCATGACGCAGCTCCTTACGGCTGAATGTCCCCGCTTTGATCAGCGCGATACCCGCGATCAGCGTGATCAAACCCGCCGCCTTCATCACCGACAGCGCCTCGTCAAACAGCATCACGCTGAACAGGGTGATAAACAGAATACCGACGCCTTCCCACATGGCATAAGCCACGCCAAGGGCAATACGTTTAACGGCAAAGGTGAGGAAGATGTATGACAGGGCGATCATCAACAGCATAAAAATATAGCCGGCGCTGCCGCCATTAACGCTGGCCCATTTCATTGAGACGGTGCCCGTAATTTCGGCAGCAATCGCTAACGCTAATAAAATCCAGTACAGCATGATTTCTCTCCTGTGAGAAATAAACGCCATCCACGCACAAACCGCAGCGTGATAGCTGAAAAAGATAAAAAGCTAAGAAGGAGAGAAAAAACTACAGCGCGAAGCGCCAGTGCCGATCGCTCAGTGAGCAGGAGAAAACGCAGGTGGGTGAAGAGGTTAATACGTAAAGTGTAACGAAATGGTTATCCATAATTTTACAACTTATCCACGTTGTTGCTTTTCCCGGTGTGGATGAAAAATTGTCCTCAGTAGTTGAACACGCGCCTATTCTGGCACAGGGAAAAGAATGTTTTTGCGGATTTGCGTTTCTTTACGCAGAGAAATGGGGGTTTTGTGCTGTTTTATCTGGCTACGTGCGGTTTTCTGCCCTCACCCTAACCCTCTCCCACGGGGAGAGGGAATAGTTAAGTGTGGTGTTGGAGGCCGAATACTCAACTCATCCCACGCACAATCGGTCCCTTCTCCCGCTTGCGGGAGAAGGTTAGGATGAGGGGCAGCACGCACCCTCCCCCAAAAACAAGACGCCCGCAGATTCTCACCTGCGGGCGTCTTTATAAAAAGTCGAAACTGACCGATAAGCCGCGTTCTTTTCATAGAAAGAGGAGTGGACAGTCATTCATCTGCACGCACCCTCACCAAAAACAAAACGCCCGCAGATTTTCATCTGCGGGCGTCTTTATAAAAAGTCGAAACTGACCGATAAGCCGGGTTCTGTCGTGGACAGTCATTCATCTAGGCCAGCAATCGCTCACTGGCTCAAGCAGCCTACCCGGGTTCAGTACGGGCCGTACCATGTGAACCCCTATTTGGCCTTGCTCCGGGTGGAGTTTACCGTGCCACGGACTGTTGCCAGCCGCGCGGTGCGCTCTTACCGCACCCTTTCACCCTTACCTGATCCCATTACTGGGCCATCGGCGGTTTGCTCTCTGTTGCACTGGTCGTAGGCTTGCGCCCCCCAGGCGTTACCTGGCACCCTGCCCTATGGAGCCCGGACTTTCCTCCCCTCTGCCCGTCTCCCCCGAAAGGGACGACGACAAAGCGGCGACTGTCTGGTCAGCTTCGGCGCGGGATAATAGGCGATCCGCCCGCGTTTGTCACGCCTCTTGCTGCTCCAGCGCATACTTGTACAGGGCGTTTTTCTTAACGCCATGAATTTCCGCCGTCAGCGCCGCCGCCTTTTTCAGCGGCAGCTCAGCCTGCAGCAGCGCCAGCGTGCGCAGCGCCTCTGCCGGCAGCGTCTCTTCATCCGCTTTATGGCCTTCGACAATTAGCACCATCTCGCCCTTGCGGCGATTCTCATCCGCCTGCACCCACGCCAGCAATTCACCGACCGGCGCACCGTACAATGACTCCCAGGTTTTGGTCAGCTCCCGTGCCAGCACCACGTAGCGCGCCGCGCCCCATACGCTGACCATATCCTGTAGCGTATCCAGCACGCGATGGGTCGATTCGTAGAAAATCAGCGTGCGCGGCTCGTCACTCAGTGCACGCAGCGCATCGCAACGTCCTTTACTTTTGGCCGGCAGAAACCCTTCGTAACAGAAACGATCGGACGGTAATCCCGCCGCGCTCAATGCTGTGATCGCCGCGCAGGCACCGGGCAACGGCACCACACGCACCCCGGCCTCGCGGCAACGGCGCACCAGATGGTAGCCCGGATCGTTGATTAACGGCGTGCCCGCATCGGAAACCAGCGCAATGCTCTGGCCCTCCTGCAGCTTCGCTAACAGCACGTCGGCCTTCTGCTGTTCGTTATGGTCGTGAAGTGCGAACAGTCGCGCATTGATGGCGAAATGTTGTAGCAACAGCCCGGTATGACGTGTATCTTCCGCAGCGACCAGATCGACGCTCGCAAGCACCGTCAGCGCACGCTGCGTGATATCACCCAGGTTACCGATCGGGGTAGGAACGATATAGAGCGTGCTGGCAGAAATCTCTGCCCGATCGAGTTGTTTCATTGTTTCATCCGAATTGCCGATTTAATATTGAGCATCTTGAAAAAAACATCACTGGATACAGTATGCTTCCTTCGAAAGTCGTACGTCATAAAGCAGGACGCCTGGTCCCTGTTTTGCTCGCGGGCCTGATTCTGGCCGCCTGTAGCGGCCAGGGACCGCAGCAAACCTCAAGCGTAAACGTTCAGGGGCCTGCCACGGGCCGCTCTGACTATTATCTGCAGCAGGTGCAGCAAAGCAGCGATGATAGCAAGACCGACTGGCAATTACTTGCCATCCGTGCCCTGCTGAAGGAAGGAAAGTATCCACAGGCGCAAAACCAGCTCGGTCAGCTGCCACAGCAGCTCTCTGATGTACAACAGCAGGAACTGCTGCTGCTGCGCGCCCAGCTGCAAATTGCCCAGCAGGATTTCAACGGTGCTCAGCAGCTGCTGGGACAGATAAAAGCCGCTGACCTGTCGCAGGATCAGCAGGTGCGCTACTACGCGCTGCAGATTGCCGCTGCGCAAAATCGTCCGTCGCTCGCGCTGCTGCGCGCCTATATTGCTCAGGAACCGCTGCTGAAAGGCGCCGATCACCAGAGCAATATTGACGCCACCTGGCAGGCGCTGACCCAGCTAACCCAGGATCAGCTCAACAGCGTGGTGATCAACGCCGACGAAAATACGCTGCAGGGCTGGCTCGACCTGCTGAATACCTGGCACGCCAACAGTCAGGATGCCCAGATGCTGAAAGCCGCCATTAGCGACTGGCAGACGCGCTATCCGCAAAACCCTGGCGCGAAAACCCTGCCGACCCAGCTCAGCCAGGTGCAGAACTTCACTAAAGCTTCGACCAGCACTATCGCGCTGCTGCTGCCGCTTAATGGTCAGGCGCAGGTGTTCGCCAGTGCCATCCAGAAAGGCTTCAACGATGCGAAAAACGGTGTGCTGACTGCGCCGGCAGCCCCTGCCGCACCCGCCAGCAGCGATGCCAGCGCCTCCACGCAACAGCCCGCCAGCACGGCAACACCAGCCAGTGGCGATGCCAACGCGGTAGTCAGTCCGTCGGCCGCGGCCATCACGCCGTCAGACAGCGCACAGCCGCAGCAGCCCGCCGCACAGCCAGCCGTCGCGCAGCCTGCCAGCAGCGCCCAGGTGAAAGTGTATGACACCAGCAGCCAGCCGATTGCTCAGGTGATGCAGCAGGCGCAGCAGGATGGTGCCACCCTGGTGGTTGGTCCGCTGCTGAAAAATAACGTGGAACAGGTCGCCAACAGCCAGACACCGCTGAACGTGCTGGCGCTCAACGAACCAGAGCAGATCCAGAACCATCCGAATATTTGCTATTTTGCGCTTTCTCCTGAAGACGAAGCGCGCGATGCCGCGCACCATATCTGGGATCAGGGCAAACGCCAGCCGTTGCTGCTGATGCCGCGCAGTAGCTATGGCGACCGCGTGGGCAAAGCGTTTGCGCAGGAGTGGCAGAAGCTGGGCGGCGCAACCGTGCTGCAGCAGCGTTTCGGCGGCGTGGGCGAGCTGAAACAGGGCATCAACAGCGGCGCCGGTATTGCACTGAGCGGCACGCCGCTGACGGTACAGCCGGACCAGCCGCAGGGCGTGGCGGTCGCCGGTCTGACGATTCCGGCACCGCAGACGAGCGCTCCTGCACCTGAGAGCGCCAGCAGCAGCGGCAGCGTTGATGCGGTTTACATTATTGCTACCCAGGACGAACTGCAGCTGATCAAGCCGATGATTGCCATGCGCACCAGCAGCCGCAATAACATCGCCCTGTATGCCAGCTCGCGCAGCGCGCAGGCCGGTGCCGGTCCGGACTTCCGGCTGGAGATGGATGGCCTGCAGTTCAGCGATATTCCGCTGCTGTCCGGCGCCAATCCTGGCCTGATGCAGCAGGCGGCGCGCAGTTTCAACAACGACTATTCGCTGGTACGCCTCTATGCGATGGGCATTGATGCCTGGACGCTGGCGAACCAGTTTAACCAGATGCGTCAGGTACCGGGCTTCGCCATTGATGGCAACACCGGCAAGCTGAGCGCCGACACGGATTGCGTGATCAACAGGAAGTTGGCATGGAACCAGTATCGTCAGGGACAAATCGTTCCGGTGCAGTAAACCGCCAGCGCCTCGGCGCTGAGCAGGAGCAGCAGGCGCGTCGCTACCTTGAGCGCGCCGGACTGCAGTGGGAAGCCAGCAATGTGCGCTGCCGCAGCGGGGAAATCGACCTGATTATGCGCGACGCGGATTGCTGGGTGTTTGTTGAAGTGCGCTATCGGCGCGATGCACGTTTTGGCGGCGCGGCTGCCAGCGTGACGCGCCAGAAACAACAAAAGCTGCTGCGTACCGCTGCGCTGTGGTTGCTGGCACGCGGCGGCAGTTTTGATACGGTGAATTGCCGTTTTGACATCATCGCCATCACCGGGCGCGAACTGGTGTGGCTGGCCGATGCCTTTCGTGCGGATGGATAGAACCAGGTGGTCTTGTGCAGGACAGAATTAAAGCGTGTTTTACCGAAAGTATTCAGACGCAAATCGCCGCAGCCGAAGCGCTGCCAGATGCGATTTCCCGCGCCGCGATGACGCTGGTGCAGTCACTGCTGAACGGCAACAAAATCCTCAGCTGCGGTAACGGCGCCTCGGCGGCTAACGCCCAGCATTTTGCCGCCAGCATGATTAACCGTTTTGAGACTGAGCGTCCCAGCCTGCCGGCGCTGGCGCTGAGTGCGGACAATGTGATGCTGACGGCAATCGGTAACGACCGTCTGCACGACGAAATTTATGCCAAGCAGGTTCGTGCGCTTGGACAGGCCGGCGACGTTCTGCTGGCCATCTCCACCCGTGGCAACACCCGCGATATTGTTAAAGCGGTGGAAGCTGCGGTTACCCGCGATATGACTATCGTCGCGCTGACCGGCCATGACGGCGGTGAGCTGGCGGGCCTGCTCGGTCCGCACGATGTGGAAATTCGCATTCCGTCACATCGCAGCGCACGCATTCAGGAGATGCATATGCTGACGCTGAACTGCCTGTGCGATTTGATTGATAACACCTTGTTCCCACACCAGGAATGACTGAAGGAGCTCAAATGAAAGCATTGAACGCTATCGCCATTCTGTTAACCGCCATGCTGCTGCAGGGCTGCGTGGCGGTTGTCGCCGGCGGCGCTGCGGTCGCCACCAAAACCGCCACCGACCCGCGTACCGTGGGCACGCAGGTTGATGACGGCACGCTGGAGCTGCGCGTCACTAACGCGCTGGCAAAAGATGAGCAGATCAAAAATCAGGCGCGCGTGGTCGTGACCGCGTATCAGGGCAAAGTACTGCTGACCGGTCAGGCACCGTCAGCCGATCTCGCCAGCCGGGCGAAACAGATCGCCATGGGCGTTGATGGCGCGACAGAGGTGTATAACGAGATTCGCACCGGGCAGAAAGTGAGCCTCGGCACGTCTTCATCAGATACGTGGATCACCACCAAAATCCGCTCGCAGCTGCTGGGCAGCGATCAGGTGAAATCGTCCAACGTGAAAGTCACCACTGAGAACGGGGAAGTGTTCCTGCTGGGTCTGGTAACGCAGGAAGAAGCGAAGGCAGCAGCGGATATCGCCAGCCGTGTCAGCGGCGTGAAGCACGTCACCACCGCCTTTACCATTCTGAAATAATGCCACAGGCGACCAACAGGGCCGCCTTTTTTACACCGGAATATCAATTACCAGCGCACGCAGCGGCGTTTCCGCCTGCAGCGTAATCTGCGCCTCTTCACTGACAAACGCCCCATCGCCACAGCGCAGCTGCTCCTGATGCGCACTGCTGGCCCGTACCTCAAGCGCACCGTGAATCGACTGCAAATAGGCGCGCGGTCCGTGCAGCGCCAGGCTGTACTGCTCGCCCGGTGCCAGCGTGACCTGATGTACCCACACCTGCTGACGCAGCTGCAAACTGCCGTCCGCGCCATCCGGTGACGCAATCAGCACATGGGTTTGCTGCGGCAGCGCGCGTTTTTGCAGCAGCGGATTTTCCCGTTCCGGACAGGCGGCCAGCCACAGCTGCATGCGCGTCAGTGGGCGATCCTTGCTGATATTGTGTTCGCTGTAATTGACGCCCTGGCGGGCCGACAGCAGCATCGCTTCGCCCTCGCGCGCCACCAGGTGATTGCCTTCGCTGTCGCGGTATTCGGCTTCACCCTGCAACACCAGGTTGAGCACATCCACCTGCGGATAGGTGCGCGGCTGAAATGCCGCACCGGGCGCCAGCACTTCCTGATTTAGCACGCGCAGCGAGGCGTAGCCCATCAGCTGGGGATCAAAATAGTGGCCAAATGAGAAGCTATAGCGCGCCTGCAACCAACCGAAATCGGCCTGGCCACATGCGGACGCGCAGCGGGTTGTCATCATGCTTTACCTCCGACGCACTGCGGTGAGAATCCACCACAGGCTTTATACGTCAATGGTAAAAGGCTGGACGCCGGATTGTTAGCCAGTTAATCTGCCTGGCATATTCAAATTTACTGACAGAGAGTCGGCATGGCTAAAGAGCGCGCGTTAACCCTGGAAGCTTTACGTGTGATGGATGCTATTGACCGTCGCGGCAGCTTCGCCGCTGCGGCCGACGAGCTGGGACGCGTGCCATCGGCGCTGAGCTACACCATGCAGAAGCTGGAAGAGGAGCTGGATGTGGTGCTGTTTGACCGCTCCGGCCATCGCACCAAATTCACCAACGTCGGGCGAATGCTGCTGGAACGCGGCCGCGTGCTGCTGGAAGCCGCCGATAAACTCACCACCGATGCCGAAGCGCTGGCGCGCGGCTGGGAAACCCATCTGACCATCGTGGCCGAAGCGCTGATCCCGACCGAGCTGCTGTTCCCGCTGGTAGAGAAGCTGGCCGAGAAAGCCAATACGCAGATTTCGCTGGTCACCGAAGTGCTGGCGGGCGCGTGGGAACGACTGGAACAGGGGCGCGCCGACATCGTGATCGCGCCGGATTTGCATTTTCGCGCCTCCACCGAAATCAACACGCGCAAGCTGTACAGCATTATGAGCGTGTATGTTGCCAGTCCGGATCACCCGATTCATCAGGAAGCCGAGCCGCTGTCCGAGGTCACGCGCGTTAAGTATCGCGGCATCGCCGTGGCGGACACCGCGCGCGAACGTCCGGTGTTGACGGTGCAGCTGCTGGACAAACAGCAGCGCCTGACGGTAAGCAGCATGGATGATAAACGCCGCGCGCTGCTGGCCGGTCTCGGCGTAGCGACCATGCCCTATCCGATGGTGGAGAAAGATATCGCCGAAGGCCGCCTGCGTGTTGTCAGCGCCGAGTACACCCGTGAGGTGGATATTATTATGGCGTGGCGCCGCGATAGCATGGGTGAAGCCAAAGCCTGGTGCCTGCGTGAGATTCCAAAATTGCTGGCGAAACGCGGCTGATTGCGGGTGCTGGGGGCCTTTCGCCCTCACCCCAGCCCTCACCCCAGCCCTCTCCCGCACGCGGGAGAGGGAGCCGCCCGAACGTGGTTTTAAGAGGGAATCTACTTACACACCGCTGAATCGGTCCCAACATGCGGGGAAGAATTATTTGAGCAGGATTTGAGAGGGAAGCTGAGGATCAGCGCCTGAACTCACACGCCGCTGGATCGGTCCCCTCGCCCGCTTGCGGGAGAGGGTTAGGGTGAGGGACAAACCGCACCCATCCCCATCACAACCGGCTCAGACAATCCATCGCCACCGCTTTAAAGCTGACGAAATCAGCGCAGTCGCGCAGTCTTGTCACCGCCCTTTCGCGCAGGAAGGTGACAAACAGATCGTAAATCGCCATCGCCTCCTCGTATTCACTCTTACTGATCGCCAGCAGAAAAATTACCGAAGCCGTCTCATCGCCCCAGCTCACGCCGTGCGGTGCCAGCACGGTATAAACCACGGTTTTTTTAGCCAGTAATCCCAGCGAGTGTGGCAGCGCGATCCCTTCGCCCAGCATGGTACTGACAATCGCTTCACGCTCTTCAACCGAAGGATAAAAATCAGCATCGACATAGCCCTCCGTCTCGAGCCGATCGCACAGCAGGCGGAACAGCGCCGACTGGCTCATCGGCCGGTCGAGCACCATGAAATGCTGCGCGTCGAAGTACTTCTCCAGCATGTAAGGCCGGGTGCGGTCCACCAGCACCAGCTTGCCGAGCTGTTCCAGCTGAAACTCCGTAGGGAATGGCGACATCATCACTACCGGCTTGTTCTTCTCGCTGAGCCGCGCGGTTGAAATAACAAAATCTTCATCAATGTGCGCACGCACTTCGTAGTCACGCTGCGACAGCCGCGCCGTCACCACCAGCTGCGGGTATTTGCGCAGCAGCAGCGCCTCGATCATGCGCAGCGTGGAGTTGCCGCTGTCGCAGACCAGCAACACCTGCGGGTGTCGCTGGTAGCCGACATCGTAATGTCGCTCCAGCCCGACGCCGATGTGCAGCACCAGAAAGCCAATCTCGTTTTCGCTGATGGTATACGGCGTGTATTTGCCCCAGCTGGTGACGGCCGCCAGCGTTACATCGTAGGCCATCGGATAGTGCTGCTTGATGTTACTCAGCAGCGGATTGGGAATGTGGATTTGATAGCGCACGCGAGTGATCATGGTTTTGATGTGCGTGAGCAGATCGGCGCGCAGCTGCTCATCCTGCTGCAGCCGGTAGTTGTAATGGGTGTTGATGTAGTTAAGCAGGTAATCCACCAGCGCATCCGCGTCATCGGCGTTGATGGTGCTGGGGGCCAGCGCCTGAATCTGCCGCGCCGCAATATTAACGCGCAGCCAGTTCTCTTCCGCCTGCGAGATGCCTTTGCCCACCAGCGGACGCATCAGATTAACCAGATCGTGCGCCGCCTCGCGTATCTCCTCGCCAACATCCTCCGCGCCGGGATCGCTGAGCGGGAAGCCTTCGCTGATGCGGCGCACCGCCACCGCGCAGTAAATCAGCAGGTAGCGCTCGCCTTCATCGCTCAGCCGGATGGCGTGCTGCGTAAAGCACTGCGCCAGCAGCGGTTGCAGCTGCACCAGCATGCCGCTGTGCAGCGCCTCGACCGTCAGCAGCGGGCTGTCCGGCGTCTGCTGGTCGATTTGCCACAGCAGATCGGTCAGGCAGGTGCGAATCGCCGCCTCGCTGCCAAACAGTTTCATACCGTAGCGCGGCTTGGTTTCGATGTTGAGATGATAGCGGCCCAGCCACTCGCGCACTTCCGCCATGTCACTCTGCAGCGTGGCGCGGCTGACGAACCACTCTTCCGACAGATCTTCCAGCTTGAGCGAATACGCAGCGGTGAGAAAGCGGCTCAGCAAATAGCGCACCCGATCCTGCGAGGTGCGCGGCACCCGCAGCGGTGCCGCACTCTCCTGCTGCAGGCGGCCGAAGCGCACCGCGTCGTCGATTTTTAGCTGATAGCCCGCGCCGCGCGCCAGCACGAACTGAGCGCCGTGCTGTTCCAGCAGCGCATTGAGCGCGGTGATGTCGGTGCGCACCGTGCGCGTTGAAACGGAAAAACGCCGCGCCAGCTCATCCTGTGGCAGCGTTTCGCTTTGCAGCGCCGCGAAGAGTTGAGCTAAACGCTGATTGGGAAATCTCACGGAGCCTCACCTGTTACTCATTTGTTACAGCAGTTTCTTGCACGTTGCCAGAAGCTGACGCACATCGTCAATGCGCGTGTCGCCGCTGGCGCTATCAATAATCGAGCTGTAAACGTGCGGGATGACTTTACTGACTCCGGCCTCCAGAGCAATCCGCACGATCTCCTCGAAATTATTGAGATCGATACCGCCGGTCGGCTCCAGCCAGAAGTCATGGCGCGCACAGGCGTCCGCCACCGCGCGATACTCCTCCACCGCGTTCAGGCCGCCCATCGGGAAATACTTCACCGAACTGCCGCCCATATCCTGCAGCATGGCGATCGCCGTGGCGATCGGTACAATGCCGTCCGCCGCCTGCGAACTGCGCGGACCGGTGGAAATTTTCACCTTGCCCGGCGTGCCGGTTGGTGAAACCAGACCGTTCACGATGGTGTGTGACTGTCCGAGCAGCGCGCGGCTGGTGGCCACGCCGGTAAAGACCTGATTAACGTGCTGCGGCTGCAGTTCTGCCGAGATTTCACTGACCATCGCCGACTGATTCGGGTCGCCCGCGCCCAGCCCGACCGACAGCGCATTATCAATCAGCGCCGCGTACTCGCGCATATCGGCAATCGCGGCCTCATTCGAGGCGTAGTTTTTCGACAAAACGCCGACCAGCACATGCCCTTCTGCCGCCTGCCAGATCGCCTGCGCATTCTGCTTTGAACCGGCCAGCACGTTGAGGCACAGACGGCCCTGATAGAAATTGGGGTTAAGATTCATGCGCGTTTTCCTCCGCTGAGCAGCGCCTGGATGCGGCTAAAGATGATGTGCAGCTGTTCCGCGCTGACGCTGCGCACATCCGCTTCGATAATGCCTTCGTTGGCTTTATAGCCGCGGAAATAGATGGCGATGTCGCCGTTTTTCAGCGCCTGCACCAGCTCGCCGGTCGGCCAGCCCGTCACCGCTTCATCAAATTTGATCTCAGCGCGGGCGATATCACGACCAGCGGCATCCCACACCACGCGCGCGCTGACGCCGTTCAGCGTGTTGAGGTTATCGATAAAGGGCGTCATCTTCGCCACCATGTCGGCGCCGCTGGTTTTGCTCTGCAGCAGGTAGTTTTCAATCGCCTGAGTCAGACCGAGAATGCCCTCTTTGCCGACTTTCATCGCGCGGCCAATGCCGTTGCTCTGGCGTTTCACCCACTCGACGTACTGGCTGCGGCCAATCACCAGGCCGCTGGTTGGCCCTTCAATCGCTTTGGCACCGCTGTAGATCACCAGGTCGGCCCCCATCTGGTAATAGCACTGCAAATCCTCTTCGGCCGCCGCATCGACAATCAGCGGAATATCGTGTTTGCGCGCGACTACTGCCGCCTGTTCGACGCTGAGATGGCTTTTCTGCACACAGTGATGCGACTTGACGTACAGCAGCGCCGCGGTGGTCGGCGTGATGGCCGCCGCCAGCTGTTCTGGCGAGCACTCATTGCTGTAGCCGGCCTCAATAAGGCGTCCGCCGCCCAGCGCCACCATGCTGCCCACCGGCGCGCCGTAGTTCACGTTATGGCCTTTCGGCACCACAATGTCGTGCGGCACGCTGAGCGGCGCGGCGTGCAGGTTATCCAGCAGCCAGTCGTTATCTTTAACGATCACCGCCGCTACGCACTGGGCAATACCGGCCGAGGCGCAGGACACCACCACCGCGTTTTCGACTTCCAGCAGGCGCGCGATGTAGGCACCGGTTTTATTGACCAGATCTTTGATCTCAAAGTAGTGATTAAGGCCGTAGCTGACGGTATCCACCACGTCGGCGGACGGCGTCGACACGCCGAGAATGGTCATACGGCCGGAGGCGTTGATCACCTGTTTCAGGTCATATTTCTCATAAATCGAAGACATGATGTGCTTTCCCTTCCTCAGTCAGATGCCACTGGCCCGCGATCACCACGGCCAGCGGCAGCAAATGTTGCTCACCCGTGACCCGTTCGCCTTCAGCATCGACGAACGGGCGGGCTTCCTCTTTGACGGTAAAAATGGTCAGATCGGCGTCATAACCGGCGGTCAGATGCCCTTTACCGGCCAGACGCAGACCCGCTGCGGCATTAACGGTGACGCAGGCGATCACCTGCGGCAGCGTCATGCCGATGGAGAAAAATTTCGACATCACGTGCGCCAGGCTGTGCACCGGGCCGTTGATGCGGTTGCGACAATAGATATCGGAGCTGATGGTGTCCGGCAGAATGCCCTGGGCAATCGCCTCGCGCGCCACCGCAAAACTGAAGCTGGCGCTGCCGTGGCCGATATCCAGCTTCACGCCGCGCGCGATCGCCTGCTTAACCGCCGCTTTCAGCTCGCCCTGCGGTGACAGAATGCGGTTCGGCTTGCCGTTGAAGCAGTGAGTGATGATGTCGCCGGAAGTGAGCAGCGCGGCGATCTCCTCCAGCACCGGCGGGTTGTTACCGATGTGCACCATCAGCGGCAGATTGCCCGCCGCCTGCTGAATAGCTTTGGCGCGCACCAGCGGCTGAATGCCGTTGTCGCCGACCACGCTGCTGCTCATGCGCGCCTTCAGGCCGACAATAAAGTCCGGGCGACGCTGTACCGCCTGCACCACCGCTTCGCCATCGATCTGCGCCATATCGGCCAGCTCGTTCTGCGTGACGATGCCGGTGCGCGAGATGTTGATCAGTGCGCGCACTTCGGTCTTCGCGCTGCGCGTCAGCTGATAAAAGTCGTCGATGTGATCGGCACCGGTGCTGCCCGCATCCACCACGGTGGTGACGCCCTGCGCCACGCCAATCGCGTCGGCTTCGTCGTGGTAAATCGGTGATTTGGGATAGCAGTGTACGTGGCTGTCAATCCAGCCCGCGCTGACGTAGTAGCGGCCGCCGAGATCGCGCTCCTGTTGCGCGGCGCCGTCCACCTTACCGACCGCCGCGATTTTGCCGGCGCGAATCGCGATATCCACCAGCTGTTCATCACACAGACGCGCGCGGCGCAGAATCAGATCAAACATAAAACCCCCATTTACAGAGCGCACATGCCGTAGCGGCGCAATTTATTGCGCGATAAATCGCGCCGCTACGGGATTGTGCAGCCATTTCGCGCTTACAGCGAAACCGGGAAGATAGCGCCGAGCACCATGGCACCGAGAATTGCGCCGCCGGTAATCGGCTTGTTCCACAGGTAAAACAGCAGCGCACCGACCAGCGAACCGAGGCCGATCGGAATTGACGCCGCCATGGCAGACAGAATAATCAGTGGACCAAGGAAACGACCGGAGGCATTCCCGGCCCCCATCATTACGTCCGCGCCGTAGGTGGAATCGCTCTGGTTGATGGTGAATTTACGCGCGAGGATAATCACGTAGCCAATCGCCACGCCAATCACCAGCCCGGTAGCCAGCGAGGCGGCAAAGTTCGCCACCGGAAACACGATACCGGCTCCCAGCAGCAGCGCCGGCACACCGAGGCCGACGCCGGTCTGAATCGCGCCGCCGATATCCAGAATCCCTACCAGCGAGCCTTCAATGATGCGCGCAAACAGGAAGCTGGCACCAAACGCCGCCACCGCGCCGTACACGCCGGTTTCCATGCCGGAGCGCAGCATCGAAACAAATGCCACTTCGTTAAAAGCACCGATGCCGTACAGGTAGTACATGTGCGTCCCGGCGAATACGCCGGAGGAGAGCAGGCCGACAAACAGCGGGAAAGACCAGTCGGCGTACCAGAACCCTTTGTTTTCGTTCTCGTTCATGCTGAAGGCTCCTTATTTGCCGCTCAGGCTGTTGTGGATCATGTCCAGCCAGCCAGGGATGCCGAGCTGGAAGGATTGCAGCAGTTTCACATCGAAGCCACGGAAGAAGCCGCTCAGCACAAACAGCAGGACAATCGCAGCCATCATCACTTTGGTGACTTTGTTCCAGCCGCTCTCTTCCACGCCTTTACCGATCAGAATGCCCAGCACCAGACCCGGCACGGCGTTACCCATGATCAACTGCGCCAGACCACCAAAAATGGTTGCCCAGAAGCCCGATTTCTTACCGGCATCTATCGCCGCCAGCCAGAAGATCACCGGCATCACCGTGTTCACCAGCAGATTCGCCGCCGGCACCAGCACTTTTACCGCGGTCACCTGCAGCGCAGCCGGTACGGCAGAAGCGGTACTGTTCAGGAAGGCCACCACGATCATGCCGATGATGCCGCAGGCAATCGCCATGCGCTTCGGGTTATGCAGCGTTTCCGCGACGTTGCGGTTCTTTACCATCAGTGCGGCCGCGCCCCAGTTCGGCAGAATGCGGTGATCCACATCCTGCGTGAAGGAGCCCGCGGCAACGGAGGATGCCCAGGCGTTAAAGAAGAAGCCGAGACCAAAGGAGAAGTGCGAAGCCGGATCGCCCTCGCAGGAGTTGAGCTCGCCCAGCGTACGGAAGGCACCCATCCCCTGCGTGACGGGCGCGTGGAACATGCGCGCCGCGCCCGCTCCAACGCCCACGCCGACTAATCCACCGATGATCAACGACTTAAACAAAATGATTAAAAACATATTGTTACCCTTGTTGTCGTTATTCTTACGTTGCTGTGAAGGTCACGCTCTCGGTGTCGATCACAGTGACGCTGACAGTAATTTCCAGCTCCACGCTGTAATTCCGCCGTTCACGCGCGAGGAAGAAGAACAGAAATTTCTCCTTCCGCACGCTCTCCTGCGCGCGCAGCACCCGCACATCGAGCGGTTCAATGCGCAACAGAATTTTCTGGCTGGTGCGCAGCACCTGCTGCTGCACCTTGCTGAGCGCATCGGCGAAGGCTTTTGCTTTGCTGTCGCCTTTGCCCTGCACCGTGACCTGCGTCTCATACTGTTGTTTCATGCTTAGCTGCCGTGTTTTTTATTCCAGGCCTGCACCAGACGCTCACCCAGCTCTTCTTTATCCATGAAGCCAAAACCGAGCACGGTGGCACCTTCGTTGATGGCGGTTACCCCTTCGTCAACCGAACGCATGCCGTGTTTGGCTTTGTAGCCGTACTTGTTCTGCGCGGTGATGGCACCGGCACCGCCGCTGCCGCAGAAGGAGATGCCGAAATCAGCGTTTTCCGCCTTCATCACATCGCCCAGTTTCATATCCGCCGCCACGCCCGGCACCACTACTGCCCGGCCGCCGGCTTTTTCCACGCCAGCTGCCACTTTCTGTCCTTTACCCAGACGATCGCCAATCACTACCGTTACCATATTCCGTTCCTCTCTCAATTCATGCTTCGTTCGATTTCGCCACTTCGATATGCACCGACAGCAGCCAGGCTTCTTCGACAGGCAAATTGCCAAACAGATCCACCACCTGCTGCGCCAGCGCCATGGTCTCAGGCGAGATGTCCTCAAACAGTTCGGCTTCGACGTCCGGCAGCGCCTCTCCGGTGAGAGAGCGAGCCGCCATGGCGCGGACATGTGAGGCCAGCATTTGCTGTTGCACCGCATTGGCTGCAATGTGGTGCGCGGCATACAGCGCCGCGATTTGATTCATCACCTTATCCGCCAGCGCCTGGATTGCCTCCGGCGTGCTCGGTTTCAGCGGGACAGCATCACTCCTCACCTTGTTACTCCTGTTTACAGCGGACAATGTCAGATAATTCGCGTTGAGAAGAAATTACGCTGTCTGCCTGGGAGTGTGGAGACGCAACATTTCCACCTCAAAGTGGAAATCCCACGGGCGACTGTGCGCCAGATCGCACGATGCACGAACTATGCGAGTTCGCTCACGAAATGCATGAAATGAGGTAAAAAGCGGGATAAAAACGGTGGAATGACGCGAGGCCGCGGCAGGAATAAGGCCAGCCTGCAGGCTGGCCCGGTTTATCAGCGGAATTTCTTATGGTTGGCGTTACGGATGTCTTCCAGTTTCTTCGCTTCGGTTTTCGCCTCGTCCAGCTTGTTAGCCTGCGCCAGCTGGTCGACAACGTCGATCTGGGCAATCAGTGAGTCCAGACCGGCGTGGTAATCCTTGATCTGTGCGCTGTCAGCGCCCTGACCTTCCAGTTTTTCCGGCGTGGATTTTTTTGCATCCTGCGCAGCGGCACGCATCTTGCCCAGTGCAGCGTGCATTTCCTGCGCGTCAGAGGTTTTCTTCACGACACTCAGCCCGTCTTTCAGGGTATCCATATCCTGCTCCAGGTCAGCCGCGAACAGGCTGGCTGAAGAGAACAGCAACGACAAAGACAACATAGCAATCACATGCTTACGCATAACGTTTTCCTTTAATTATTATCAGGCGAAAAAAAAGCAGCCGCTGTGGGCTGCTTTCATCAAGCGATGTCTTTATTGTCCGGCGATTTTCATCTCCGGCAGCAGCACCGATCCGCATTGTATATTGCTGCGCGTTTCAATGTCGTTACCGACCGTTACCATATTGAGCCACATATCTTTGAGGTTGCCCGCAATTGTGATCTCGCTCACAGGGTATTGAATTTCACCGTTTTCAACCCAGAAGCCAGCCGCACCGCGTGAGTAGTCGCCGGTCATGGCGCTGACGCTGGAACCCATCATCTCGGTAACGATCAAACCGCGCCCCATCTGCTTCACCAGATCGTCAAAGCTGTGGCCCTGACCGGCGATGCGCCAGTTATGAATGCCGCCCGCGTGGCCGGTGCTTTGCAGGCCAAGCTTACGCGCCGAATAGCTGGTCAGCAGCCAGTTCTGCAGCACGCCATCTTTCACGATTTCGCGCGCTTCGGTGCGTACGCCTTCGCTGTCGAACGGCGTCGAGGCCAGCCCTTTCAGCAGGTGCGGCTTCTCTTCAATCGTCAGCCACGACGGCAGAATCTGCTGGCCCAGCGCGTCGAGCAGGAAGGTGGATTTGCGGTAAACGCTGCTGCCGCTGATCATGCCCACCAGATGGCCGAACAGGCCAGTGGCCACTTCCGGCGCAAACAGCACCGGCGCTTTCATGGTCGGCAGCTTACGTGGCGAAAGACGTGACAGCACGCGGCGCGCGCACTCCGCGCCCACCCAGTCGGCGCTTTGCAGATCGCCCATCGCGCGGCCGATGGTGTAGGCGTAGTCGCGCTCCATGTCACCGTTGTGCTCGGCAATGACGCAGCTCGACAGCGAATGCCGGCTCGAGCAGTAGCTCTGCAGCATGCCGTGGCTGTTACCAAAGACTTTGATGCCGACGTGGCTGTTAAAGCTGCCACCTTCAGTATTGGTGATGCGCTTATCAGCCTGCAGCGCGGCCTGCTCGGCCTGCGCGGCCAGCTCAATGGCGCGATCGGCGTCGATCTCCCACGGGTGATAGAGATCGAGATCCGGCGCCTCGAACGCCAGCAGATCGCGCTCGGCCGGCGCAGCACAGGGATCGGGCGAGGTGTAGCGCGCGATATCGATCGCCGCCTGCACGGTGCGTTTAATCGCGTCCGGGCTGAGATCGGTCGAGGAAGCACTGCCTTTGCGGTTTTGGTGATAGACGGTGATGCCAAGCGCGCCATCGCTGTTGAATTCGACGTTTTCCACTTCGCCGTAGCGGGTACTGACACCGATTCCGGTGGTTTTGGTGACCGCCACTTCTGCTCCGTCGGTGCTGGCTTGCGCCAGTTCCAGCGCCTGCGCGACAGCCTGTTCCAACACTTTACGTTGTTCTGCAACCTGAGTAGATACGTTCATCGACCTGCCGTCTAATCTTAAGTATGAATTTATTGAGTCTATCAGACTCAGAGAACAATTTCGCAGTCGCCCGATAAACTGGTAGGATTAGCCTCTTTTTTTAGGGAGCCAACAGATGACGAAGCAGCCCGAAGACTGGCTCGACGATGTGCCGGATAATCAGGAAGAAGAAGACGAAGAGATTATCTGGGTCAGTAAAAGTGAAATTAAACGCGACGCCGAGGAGCTGAAACGCCTGGGCGCCGAGTTAGTGGATTTAGGGAAAAACTCCCTGGATAAGATCCCGCTTGATGAAC
Organism: Pantoea sp. SGAir0184; assembly: GCF_043544755.1. NCBI lineage: Bacteria > Pseudomonadati > Pseudomonadota > Gammaproteobacteria > Enterobacterales > Erwiniaceae > Pantoea > Pantoea sp. SGAir0184. The sequence goes on along the minus strand of NZ_CP028050.1, from coordinate 461,170 downwards.
AGCTGCGTGACGCCATTGAACTGGCGCAGCGCATTAAGAAGGAAGGCCGCCGCCGCCAGCTGCAGCTGATTGGTAAAATGCTGCGTCAGCGCGACGAAGAGCCAATCCGCCTGGCGCTGGATAAGCTGAAGAACCGCCACAACCAGCAGGTTGCGCTGTTCCATAAGCTGGAGCAGCTGCGCGATCGGCTGATTGAACAGGGTGATGACGCGGTGGCGGAAGTGCTGAATCTCTATCCGCACGCCGACCGTCAGCAGCTGCGCAGTATGATCCGCAACGCGCAGAAAGAGAAAGCCGCCAGTAAGCCGCCAAAAGCCGCCCGTCAGATTTTCCAGTACCTGCGCGAGCTGGCTGAAGCGTAAGTCCGCTGCGGACGGTTGCCCTGCCCTCACCCTAACCCTCTCCCGCAAGCGGGAGAGGGAATCTAAAGCGCAGTGCTGAGGTAGCTGAAGCAGAGTGCTGAGGTAGCTGAGGACGAGCGCTGGATGTGACGTCCGCACCGGGCGGCCCCTTCTCCCGCTTGCGGGAGAAGGCTGGGATGAGGGTAGCCCCCTTATCTGCCAGAGGCCGGCCTGAACCGGCCACGCATTACTTACCTAACCGCTCCAGCAGTTTCTGATGAATCCCGCCAAAGCCGCCGTTGCTCATCACCAGAATCGAATCACCCGGCTGCGCCGCTTTAGCCACCATCTCCACCAGCGTATCAATGTCCGCGCTCCAGTGCGCCGGCTGAATGCAGGCGTCCGCAACGTCCGCGACCTGCCACGGAATGTGGTGCGGCTGGAACAGGAATACCTCATCGGCACGCCCTAACGAAGGGGCCAGTTCGTTCTTGCTCACGCCCATCTTCATGGTATTAGAGCGCGGCTCAAGCACCGCCAGAATGCGTGCGGTGCCGCCGACTTTACTGCGCAGCGCCGCCAGCGTAGCGAGAATCGCCGTTGGGTGATGGGCAAAATCGTCATACACCTTAATCGCGTTCACTTCGCCGCGTAGCTCGAGGCGACGACGCGCGTTAATGAAGCTGTTCAGCGCCTCGCCGGCATCGCACGGCTTCACGCCAACGTGACGTGCGGCGGCAATCGCCATCAGGCCGTTGTGCATGTTGTGTTCGCCGACCAGCGCCCAGTTCACTTCCGCCACTTTCTCACCGTCGAGCCACGCTTCCCAGCGCGAGGCATCCGGCACCAGCTTCTTCGCCTGCCAGCGACCATTGTCGCCCACGCTCTCCTGCTCGCTCCAGCAGCCCATCGCCATCACCTGCTTAATGTTGTGATCGTGTTCCGGCAGCAGGATCTTGCCCTGACCCGGCACGATGCGCACCAGATGGTGGAACTGCTTCTGGATCGCCCGCAGATCGTCGAAGATGTCGGCATGATCGAACTCAAGGTTGTTGAGGATCAGGGTGCGCGGGCAGTAATGTACAAACTTGGAACGCTTGTCGAAAAACGCGCAGTCGTACTCATCCGCCTCAATGACGAAGAATGGACTTTTTCCTAATTTTGCCGATACGTCGAAGTTACCCGGCACCCCACCAATAATAAAGCCTGGTTCCAGGCCGCAGGCCTCGAGAATCCACGCTGCCATGCCGGCTGTGGTGGTTTTGCCATGGGTACCGGCCACCGCCAGCACCCAGCGATCGCGCAGCACGAAATCGTGCAGCCATTGCGGTCCGGAGAGGTAAGGAATGTTGCGTTCCAGCACCGCTTCCACGCACGGGTTGCCGCGCGTCATGGCGTTGCCGATGATCACCAGGTCCGGTGCCGGATCCAGCTGCGAGGCGTCGTAACCTTCAGTTAATTCAATGCCTTGCTGTTGCAGCAGCGTGCTCATCGGCGGATAGACATTGGCATCTGAACCGGTCACTTCGTGTCCGAGCGAGCGGGCCAGCATCGCCAGTCCGCCCATAAAAGTGCCACAAATCCCAAGGATGTGAATGCGCATAAAAAGATCCATTACTCAAAAGTTCGGCGCACAGTGTAACGCCGAGTCCGGAGGGAAGAAACGGATTAGGACTATGGTTTTTGAAGTTCAATCGGCTAAACTGCGTACGCATACGTTGGTAGCTTGTTACAGCTGCTGCCACTCCATCGTAGATTCAGGGAATGTGTTATGAAAACGTTAGGCGAATTCATCGTCGAGAAGCAACACGACTTTCCTCACGCCACAGGTGAACTGACGGCGCTGATTTCCTCCATCAAGCTGGGCGCAAAAATCATCCACCGCGACATCAACAAAGCGGGTCTGGTGGATATTCTTGGTGCCAGCGGCGTAGAGAACGTGCAGGGTGAGCAGCAGATGAAGCTGGATCTGTTCGCTAACGAAAAGCTGAAAGCGGCACTGAAGGCGCGCGGTGTGGTCGCGGGGATTGCTTCCGAAGAAGAAGATGAGTTTGTCATCTTTGAAGGTTCGGAGAACGGTAAGTACGTAGTATTAATGGACCCGCTGGATGGTTCTTCGAACATCGACGTTAACGTTTCCGTCGGCACCATTTTCTCGATTTATCATCGTATTAGTGAGCCAGGCACACCAATCACTGAAGCCGATTTCATGCAGCCGGGCCACAAGCAGGTTGCCGCAGGTTACGTGGTGTACGGTTCCTCAACTATGATGGTATACACCACCGGCGTGGGCGTTCATGCCTTTACATACGATCCGTCGCTCGGTGTATTCTGCCTGAGCCACGAACGCATGACCTTCCCGGAAAAAGGCTACACCTACTCGATCAACGAAGGGAATTACATCCGCTTCCCGCAGGGCGTGAAAAAGTACCTGAAGTTCTGCCAGGAAGAAGATGTTTCAACGAAGCGCCCTTACACCTCGCGCTACATCGGTTCACTGGTGGCGGATTTCCACCGCAACCTGCTGAAGGGCGGCATTTATCTCTATCCCAGCACCGCCAGCCACCCGAAAGGCAAGCTGCGCCTGCTGTATGAGTGCAACCCGATGGCCTTCCTCGCCGAACAGGCGGGCGGTAAAGCCAGCGACGGTAAAAACCGTATCCTCGATATTCAGCCGGAAACGCTGCACCAGCGCTGCCCGTTCTTCTGCGGTAATGATGCGATGGTCGACGACGTTGAACGCTTTATGCGTGAGTTCCCGGACGAACATCAGGCGTAAGTAAGCGGGCATTTAAAATGCCTGCGTGTGATGTTTGCCAGTAAATGATTTTCGGTCGCCATTAATGGCGACCCTACAGGTCTATGGCACGGTTTATGTTGGGTGCGCATTTATGCGCACCGGCATACAGAGATTAATTGCAATTAAATCGGCACTACGCCGTTGCCCAGGCTTACTTATTTTTTATTTCTGATTCTTGCCTGACGATTAATTAATTCACCATTCTCCGCATAATAACGACTCGGCCAGATCTCAGCCGGCGAAATACCAATTGCTTCGGCAATAATTAATTCCCCTTTCGGCCACGGACGCGCCAGCGCGTTGGCTAACGTGGTGGAACATAATCCGGCCTGTCGGGATAACGCCGCCATTGAGGTTCCCTTTTTACGCAGCGCCGCAATGATATCGGCCGGATGCCAGTCTGACTTCGCATTATTCACGCAACTCTCCTTAGTTCGCTTATCCATTCCCGTAACGATACTACGTTACTCGTAGTATCTGACAAGCGCTAAATCTACGATTCTCGTAGTCATGAAACCGACCTCCTCGCTGCAAGACACTTTTTGTCGACGCCTGAAACAAGCGCGTCTGGCGAAAGGTTTGTCGCAGAAAGGATTGGGTATTGCCGCAGGGATTGAAGAGTTTTCTGCCAGCGCGCGTATTAATCGCTATGAACTGGGCGTGCATAAACCGGATTTATTAACGCTGCAATTACTGGCGCAGGTACTGGAAGTGCCGGCAGCCTATTTTCTGGCGGAAGATGATCGGCTGGCCGCCATGATTCTGGCATTTCCCGCCGGTCTGAACAGCGGTGCACCATAAGACGCACCGCGTAAATTACCGCGTTATCTTCTCCCGCGTCGCCATCCATCAGGGCGAACGCAGGCAACGTTACCGGTCATCCCTGACCCCACCCTGATTATGCTGTCGCCACGCGGAACTGTGCCATAGATGCCTGCAACTGCTGCGACTGCGCTTCCAGCGACTGCGTAGCGGCGCTGGCCTGTTCCACCAGCGCGGCGTTTTGCTGTGCGGCTTCATCCATCTGCGTCACCGCCTGGTTAACCTGTTCAATGCCGCGGCTCTGCTCTTCCGAGGCGATGGAGATCTCCTTCATCAGCGCGGTGACCCGCATCACTTCACTGGAGATCTCATCCATGGTTTCGCCGGCGCGCGTGGCCATGTCACTGCCCTCTTTGACCCGCGTCTGTGATTCGCTGATCAACTCACGAATCTCTTTGGCGGCGCTGGCGCTGCGCCCGGCCAGGGTGCGCACTTCGTTGGCAACCACGGCAAAACCGCGCCCCTGCTCACCGGCACGCGCCGCTTCCACCGAGGCGTTGAGCGCCAGGATGTTGGTCTGGAACGCGATGCCGTCGATCACGCTGAGAATATCGGCGATCCGATCGGAGCTGTGGGTGATCTCACGCATCTTCTCCATCACGTAGCACACCACTTCCGCGCCGCGGTCGGCGGTATCGGACACGCTACTGGCCAGCTGATTGGCCTGCTGCGCGTTGCTGGCGTTAAGCCGGACGGTGGCCGTGAGCTGCTCCATGCTGGCGGCAGTCTGCTCCAGCGAGGCCGCCGACTCTTCCGTGCGCTGCGACAGATGCACCGTGCCCGCGGACAGCTCGCGGCTGCCGACGTCAATCTGCAGGCTGGCTTCACGCACCTGGCTGACCGAGTTGCGCAGCGCCAGCTGCATTCCCGTCAGCGCCTGGTTCAGACGGCCAATTTCGTTATTGGCCGCTGCCGGCAGCGGCTGCGACAGATCGCCGGCTGCAATTTGCTCCAGATGCTGGATCGCCCCGTCCAGCGGACGCAGCAGCGCGCGACGCAGCAGCAGCCAGGCCAGCGCAATCAGCAACAGGGTCAGCGCGACGGCGACGCCAATCATGATCTTCATCTGCAGTTCATTGTGCGCCGCTGCCGCCAGACGTGCGGCAGAGACTTCGTCGGCATACAGGCTGAAGTCGTTCACTGCCTTCGAATAGTTAGCCGCCAGCTGCGACAGGTTGCCTTCCAGCACCTGGTAATACTCATCGGTATACTGCTTTTGCAGCGCATCCATCATGGGTGCCATGGCACCTTTTTGATACGCGTTGAACGCGGCCGCGACCGCATCGGCGAGGCTTTTGCCCTGCGCGGTGACGGTACCGGCATCAATAAACGCGGTCAGATGGCGTTGCGAGCTGGCGACATCTGCCTGCGCTTGTTTAGTAACTGTGGCGCCCTCATCCAGCAGGCCGATTTCGATTTTGCGCACCGCCAGCGCGGCGCTGGCGCGGGCACGCATCAGATCGGCGTTGCTCTGATACAGGCTGTTGAGTTCAATGCCCTGAATACGGTTGATGGCGTCAAGTGACTGGTTGCCGGAATTGATGGCGTAGATGCCCATACCGCTCACTGCCAGCAGCAGCAGCGTCATAAAGGCCAGAAGAGAGAGTAAAGCCGTGCGTATAGATAGCTGTGTGATCATGATAATTCCCGTGCGCTTTAAAAAAGGGAGAATCCAGTAGCCCTAAAACGGAGAGATTATCGGCAGTGACCGGCGGAAACTTTATCCTTCATTGATGGTCAACCTGATTACGATCATCTACGCTTCAGATTTCCTGAAGTTCGTAGCGCTAAAAGCAAGGAATGTAACGATGAAAAAATGGCTTCCGCTTGCCTGTCTGTTCGCGTCCAGCGTGGCAATGGCACAGCAAAACCCTATCGATCAGCAGCTCAATCAATGCCTGAATAAAGAGTCCAGCACCGCCGGCATGTCGCAGTGCTACAGCACGGCCAATAAGGCGTGGGACAAAGAGATGAATGCGCAATATAGCCAGCTGATGAAGAAATTAACCGGTGAGCCCAAAGACAAACTGCGTAATGCGCAGCGCGCCTGGCTGGCCTACCGTGATAGCTGGACCGATGCCAGCCGCAGCTATTTCCTCAGCAGTCAGGGCTCCATGGCGGCGCTGTCAGTGGGCGCGCAGGGCGTCAGTCTGGTGCGCAACCAGGCACTGATGCTGCAATCAATCAACAAAGGCAGTTGCGCCAATCCCGATGATTGTTGATAAATGGGGGCGTTAAACACGCTTAGCGCTGGCCACGGTCAGCGGCCCATTATTCACGGAGAAACCATGGCTGCCTACGCCTCGACCCTCATACTTATCTGCCTCGCCATCCTGAGCTACTTCGTCCACAACAGCGCCGTCACCATTTCGATTCTCATCCTGCTGGTGATTAAGCTCACGCCGCTGGCACAGTTCTTTCCCTACGTCGAAAAGCAGGGCATCCAGATTGGTATCATCATTCTCACCGTGGCCGTCATGGCACCGCTGGCAAGCGGCACGCTGCCGGCCTCGTCGCTGCTGAAATCCTTTGCTAACTGGCAGTCGATTGTGGCGATTATCGTTGGCGTGTTTGTTGCCTGGCTCGGCGGTCGCGGCGTCAGTTTAATGAGCGTGCAGCCGTCGGTGATTGGTGGGTTGCTGATTGGCACGGTGATTGGTGTGGCGTTCTTTCGCGGTGTGCCGGTCGGGCCGCTAATCGCGGCAGGGATTGTGTCGCTGTTTGTCACCACGAAGTAGCCTGCTGGACCATTCCGAAACGCCAAAAAGGGGGCATACTTTCAGAGTCAGTTGGCTATAATAGCCGTCACTCAACTTACGACTAATGAAGGAAAGCCAGATGAGTTTGAACCAGGTGCCTGCAGGTAAAGATCTGCCAGAAGATATCTATGTCGTCATCGAGATCCCGGCCAACGCCGATCCGATCAAATATGAAGTGGACAAAGAGTCTGGCGCCCTGTTTGTAGACCGTTTCATGTCTACCGCCATGTTCTATCCGTGCAACTACGGTTACATCAACCACACGCTGTCTCTGGATGGTGACCCGGTTGACGTACTGGTGCCAACCCCGTATCCGCTGCAGCCAGGTTCAGTGATCCGCTGCCGTCCGGTAGGCGTGCTGAAGATGACCGACGAATCAGGTGAAGATGCCAAACTGGTTGCGGTTCCGCACACCAAGCTGAGCAAAGAGTACGATCACATTAAAGATGTGAACGACCTGCCAGAACTGCTGAAAGCGCAGATCACCCACTTCTTCGAGCACTACAAAGATCTGGAAAAAGGCAAATGGGTGAAGGTTGACGGCTGGGACAACGCGGAAGCGGCTAAAGCTGAAATCATCTCCTCTTTCGAGCGCGCACAGAAGAAATAAGTTTTCTGTCAGCGCTGCCGCATCGCTATGTATGGCGATCGGCAGATAAAAAAACACCGCCCACTGGGCGGTGTTTTTATTTACGCTTCTGCGGCGTCATCGCGCCGTAACCAGTCGCCACTCGCGATGCGGGTGCGACCGGCAATCGAACGCTGATACACGTACAGCCAGGCGCTGCCGTAGGGCGTCTGGATCAGCTGGCGCTTATACTCGCCGTTCTTGCTGCGCAAGGCATCCAGCTCGCCGAGGGTGCTGGCGTCGATGCGATACACTTCGCAGTACACCGTGCCGTCCCCCTCAACCACGCCCGGATAGTGACCGAGATTGTAGAGCGCAAACCCTTCAATCTGATGGTCGCCGAGCCATTGCGCATTGGTCATCCAATGACTATTTCCCTGTTTGCGCCGTAAACTGCCGTAGACAATTATTCGCATTGCTAAAACTCAAACTGATAGAGCAAATCCAGTGCCTGATCGAGACCCGACACGGCTTCCAAATAGAGTTTGGGCATCAGGCGATAACGCAAAGTGAGCGTCGCCAGTGAATCAAATATGCCAACACCGTATTTTACCTGCAGACCCGGCAGCACATAACCACTCACCTGCACCTGCTGGCTGTCGCCGACACCGGTGGTATCAAGCGCAAGGTTACTGACGCCGAAGGTCTCGCCGATTTTACCCATAACCTGACCACTTTGTGCAACCCCCAGTCCAACCAGCGCCGAGGTTAAGGCGTTGCTGTCGCCATCGCTGCTGAGTCCCTGACCGCGTAACAGGTAAGACAGCGCCTCCTGCTGCGACATTGCCGGGTCGGAGAAGACCTCTACCTTCGGCTCGTCGGCCAGCCCGGTGACGCGCAGACCGGCTGTCACATCATCTTCGGTGGCTTCCGGGTTACGAATCGCCTCCAGGTTGACGTACGGCTGATCCGGCGGACCGGCGAACTGCAGCTCGCCTTTACGCACAATCAGATCCTGACCATACGCGTGGAAACGGCCGGAAGGAATATTGATTTGTCCGTTTAAGCCCAGGCCGGTTTTATCCTGCACCAGTTTGAGATCGCCGTTGAGTCGCGCTTTCAGGCCAAAGGCCGAGAGGCGCACATCGTTGCCGACGTGGATCACCAGATTGCTGTTGATCGGGATCGCGGCGGTTTTCGGCTGAATCGGCTTGAGGTTCTCATCCAGCATCACCTCATCCGACGACACGCCGGTAGCGCTCTCCGGCACTTCCTGCACCGTGATGCGCGCCCACGGAATATCAACCTTGCCGTCAAGGTTGAACGCCGCCGGTGTGGCTTCAAACGCCAGGTCCGGCGAAACGTCCATCCGCACCATCGGCGGAACGGTAACGCGAATACGGCTGCCCTGCGCAGTAACGCGCGCGCGCCAGTTATCCAGCTGGCTCCAGTCCGCGTTGCCGCCCAGATTGAGGTTACCCTGCTGCGTCTGGATCAGGCCGTTGAGCGTGGAACTCATGCCGTTAAACACCAGGTTGAGATTGGCCGAAGTGAGATCGACCGGCATAAAGCTGCCGTCCACATCAACATCGCTCAGCCCCAGCTGACCAAAGATCTGCGGCTGCTGCAGCGTGCCGCCGAGACGCAGATTGCTGTTGAGGTTGCCTTTGATCTTCTCGCCCTGCATCAGCGCCGGGTTGAGCATCGCCAGCGAAATGTTGCTGATGCCGATGTTGCCTGACAGCTGGCGGCGATTCTCCGGATCGGCGATCTGCACGTTGCCGCTCAGCTGACCGTTATTCACGATGTGAATCAGCCAGTCGAGCTGCGCGCGTCCATTACGCAGCGCCGCATTCAGGTTGAGCGTGTCGAAGGCGATCGGCAGGTTATTCCCCTGCACATCCTGCACCACTTTTACGCCGTTTCCTTTAAGCGATACCGTGCCGGTCGGCAGCGCGCCGTCGGCGGTCCAGTTCACGCGCGCATCACCGCTGAATACGCCGTTCAGCTGGGTGGCATCGGTAAGGAACGGCTTAACCATCGCCAGATCGAAGCGGTTCAGCACCACGTGCGCATGGCCGCTGGCACCGGCCTCGATCGGCTCCGGCACGCACAGCTGCGCGTTGGGGTTTTGCCAGCAGTGCGGCCCGATGGTGGCGCTCTGTTTGCTGTTCAGGTAGTCAATCGTCATCGCGCGCGTCAGGCGCCATTCGCCCACCGGCGTGTCAAAACGCGTATTGTTGAGATTACCCTGCCAGCGCTGCGTCTGGCGGTCAAAGCTGCCGTTGAGCGCCAGCTGGCCGGAGACCGGCTCGCCCTGCACGTTGAGTTTCAGCTGATGCTGCTTCTCGTTACCGTCGGCGTTGAGCGTCAGCAGGCCGATCTTAAGCGCGTCCTGCTGTAGCTGCTCCACGCGCAGCTGCAGTTTACCGGCGACCTGATCGCTGGATTTCACATCGCTCTGCAGCGTGACACGGCGGATCTGCAACTGCTGCCAGCGCAGGCCGCTGGCGGTAAGATCGGCCAGAAGCTGGGGCGCCTGCAGCGTACCGCGCGCTTTGATGGTGCCTTTGGCTACGCCGCCGAGGCCCGGCAGCGCGTTATCCAGATGCGGTGCATCGACACTGGCATCCAGATTTAGCGCGTCGCCCAGTTCGCCCTTCACGTCGAGATGGTTGCGCCCCAGCGCGATGTCAATGCCGGGGATTTTCCACTGATTGTAACTGTTGCCGGTCAGCGAGCCTTCGGCGCTCACCGCGTTCTGTTTCACATTGCCCTTCAGCGCCAGCTGCGGCACGCTAAGCTGCCAGCTACCGCCGTACAGGCTGCCGCGCGTGGTGATTTTACCGTCGAGCTTTGCCGGCCAGTCAGGATACTGTTTAGCGGTATTGATGCCCGCCAGCGTCAGTTCGCTGCGCCAGCTGATGGCTTTGCTCCAGTCCACCAGCGCGCTAAGGTCAATGTTGCCCTGCAGCGCCGCCACGCGAAGTTTATCCAGGCTGAACTGCTGCACGTTGCCTTTACCGTCCAGTGTAATGGTGGCCGGCGGCACCGCTTCGCCCTTCACCGCGGTGCGCAGCGACATCACATAGTCGGTGGCTTTGCCGCTGAACTGGTAGTCGAGATTATCCGCCTGATACTGCACCGGACCGGTCAGCGGCCAGCGCAGCTGCGGGCTGGTGAGTTTGAGCGACAGCGGCAGACCGGCGACCGCCGGCTGCGCGGCGGCGTCCAGCTGGGCACGCACCGGCCCCGAGAGATTCAGGCCCAGCTTCAGCTCGTCGCGCATTGCCCCGGCGAGGTTCAGTTTGATCTTCTCGCCTTTAATCGGATCGAGATTCAGCGAGCCGTTGAGCACAAAATTGACCGGCCAGTTATCCGCCAGCCGGGCATCGCCGCTGGCGTTGATCTGTCCCTGCGGCGAGTCGACGTCAAAGGTCTCCAGCTGCACATGCCGGTCGGTAGTTTTGGCCTTCAGCAGCAGACGCGTAATCGCCACATCCGTATCGCCAGTGATGCGCAACTGCTCACCCAACAGCTGCTGCACATTGATGTCGAGCGGCAGCTGGAAATCCGGCAGTGCCGGCAGCAGCGGCTCGGCAAACATCGCCTGCAGCGTTTCGCCCAGCGGTTTCTCATCCGGCTGCGGCTGCTGCACTTTAGGCTGCACCACCTGTTCGTCCGCCACTTTCGCCGCCTTCGGCAGCGCGATCAGCAGGCTCTGGATATGGGTGGGATTGAGCGTCAGCGCGCGATCCTGCCACTGCAGGCCGCTGGTGAAGTCGAGCAGCGAAATGGCGGTGTCATCGACTTTGACGTTGATGTTATGCAGGCTGACCCGGCTCAGCGTAATCGGGTATGGCGTGCTTAGATTGCTGCTGCCGCTCTCCTCTTCCGGCGGCGGCGCACTGGCGGGCGTCATTTTTTTGCTGTCGACCACCACGCTGACATCCTGCAGCGCGATATCGTTCACGCACACCGAGGAGTGCAGCAGGCAGTTGAGGTTGAGCGCCAGATGGAAGCGCCCGGCATCCACGCTGACGCCCGGCATCTGGTACTTCACGCCGCTCAGCGTCAGATCGCGCCAGCCGCCTTCCACCTTGTTGATCGACAGGCCCGGCACCCAGCGATCGGCACCTTTAAACAACAGATGCAATCCGGGCGTGGTACCCACCAGAAACGCCACGCTGGCCAGCAGCACCAGCAGGAAAATACCGATACCGATCAGGACCTTTTTCCACAGCTTCATAGTTCAGGCCCCAGTCCTACATAAAATTGCAATCCATGCTCCTTGTCGTCACCAATCGGGCGCGCGATATCAAACTTGATCGGCCCTACCGGAGAAGACCAGCGCACGCCGAAGCCTGCACCGGTTTTAACATTACTCTGCTTGATGTCGTTGACCGCTTCACCGGAGTCGACGAATACCGCGCCCCACCATTTGCCAGAAACATTGTACTGATACTCAAGCGAGCCGGTGGCCAGCTTTGAGGCACCGGTGAGTTTGCCTTCGTCATCGCGCGGCGAGATATCTTTGTATTTGTAGCCGCGAATGCTGCGGTCACCGCCGGCGAAGAAGCGCAGATCGGGCGGCACTTTTTCAAAGTCGTTAGTTTCAATCCAGCCAAGGTTACCGCGCGCCACAAAGCGATGCTTCTCGCCCAGCGTGCGGATCCACACGTTCTGTGCCTGCAGGATCAGGAAGTCGACGTCTGAACCCCAGGTGGTGTCCGACACGTCTACCGAATAGCGCTGTGAATCGCCCCAGGTCGGCATCAGGCCGCCGCGCGAACGGGTGCGGTTCAGGCTGACGCCCGGATAGAGCAGCATGGTGGTGTTGGTGACGCTGCCCTGAGTAAAGTGGTCGAGGCTCCAGCGCAGGTTAACCGCGCGCTGCCAGCCGGAGCTGCTGTCCCAGTTACGCGACATCGCCAGCGTGGTGGTGTCCGATTTGGTGTCGTTGAGATCGGTGCGTTTCAGGCCGCCGGAGAAGGTGTAGTACTGCTCCAGCGGACTTTTCAGCAGCGGCACTTTATAGCTGAGATCAAGCTGCTGCTCCGGCGCGGAGATATAGGCGCTGGAGGTCAGGCTGTGGCCGCTGTCGTTGATCCACGGCTTTTTCCACGTGCCTTTCAGCCGCGGTCCGACGTCCGTCGAGTAACCGACACCGGCTTCGATGGTGTTCTCCACGCGCGGCGACACGGCGGCGCTGAGCGGCAGCACTTTGGTCTGGCGCCCTTTATCGAACTCAGGTGCCACGACGACAGAATTAAACCAGCCGGTGGCGGAGAGGCGACGATTGAGTTCGGCCAAATCGCGTGAGCTGTAGGGATCGCCCTTTTTGAACGGCACCAGGTTGCGCAGATAGGCTTCATTGATTTGCGAGCCCTCAAAGCTGACATCGCCGAAGCGATAGCGCGGGCCGCTGTCGTAGTCGATATCCCAGAACGCTAAGCGCCGTTCTACCGAGACACCAAGCTGGCTCTGCTTAAAGTCACCGTCGAAGTAACCATTACGCAGCGCCAGGCTGGAGAAGCCGTTTTTAAATTTATCGTAGTCGCCGTGATTGAGCTGGCTGCCGACTTTCGGCCGGCCCTGCTTCACCCACGCCTGATAATCAGGATCGTCTTTTGCGGCGCCTTCCACCACGATGGTGCTGCCGCCAATCTTCACCGGCTCACCGGCGGTGACGCGGGCAATCAGCACCGGACGGCCACCCTGCGGCGGTGCCGGGCGTGATTCAAAGTCGATCTGCGGCTCGTAATAGCCTAGCGCGCGCAAGCCTTCTTTGATCGCGGCAGCCACGCGCGCCTGGAAACGGCCGTCGTTCGACACCTCGTCACTGCCGATAGTGGACAAGCGCGCCCTGACGTTTTTCTGTAACTCCCCGGTCAGGCCTTCCAGCTGCAGTCGCACTTTGGCTGCCTCAACAGCAGGTGCGGCAAGCAGCAGGCTGGCCAAGCAATAAGCATGAAATCGCGGCACGCGTACTCCTGTTAATAATGCCTGCCCCTATTCCGCAGGGGCGTTAACTCTGGTGGAAAGGGTATCACCACACCTTGCATACCCATCAGCATAGCCGCTCTTTTTTGCGAGCGGCTGCGTAAAAACGGCCGCTAAGCCAAATCGACTGCTATTGTCGGTAAATGTGCGTACCGATACAACAACGAAGCCGCGCTTCTGCGCACCGCCAGCCGCCACTCGGATTAATCCGAGCCGGCCAATCACGCCGCTGGCGGCAGCAATAGCGCTGCTGCTATAATCAGCGACCAGCAGGCCTCGCCTGCACGCATTTCTGCCCCGACGTTAACGTGACTTTGTCGAACTGGCGCAGACATTTTTGGCACGGATAGCCCTGTTTGACGGGTAAGTACCGGATGTACGCCTCTTCGCGCTGCCCAGGCCAAAAATGACAAGTGATTAACCCAACGGATCTTTTATGCTTGATAGCCTGCTTGTCATTCTTTTACTGATCGTAATCAGTTCATTTTTTTCTCTGTCGGAGATCTCGCTGGCGGCTGCCCGCAAGATCAAACTGAAACTGCTGGCCGATGAAGGCAACATCAACGCGCAGCGCGTGCTGAAGATGCAGGAACAGCCTGGCATGTTCTTCACCGTGGTACAGATTGGCCTCAACGCCGTGGCGATTCTCGGCGGTATCGTCGGCGATGCGGCGTTTTCGCCCGCCTTCAGCAGCCTGTTCTACCGCTTTATGGAGCCGGAACTGGCGGATCAGCTCAGCTTTATCTGCTCCTTCACCATCGTCACCAGCCTGTTTATTCTGTTTGCCGACCTGACGCCAAAACGCGTCGGCATGATCGCGCCGGAAGCCATCGCGCTGCGCATCATCAATCCGATGCGCTTCTGCCTGCTGGTTTTCCGCCCGCTGGTATGGCTGTTCAATGGCCTGGCCAACGTGTTCTTTCGCATCTTTAAGCTGCCGATGGTGCGTAAAGATGACATCACCTCGGATGACATTTACGCGGTGGTAGAAGCGGGCGCGCTGGCCGGCGTGCTGCGCAAGCAGGAGCACGAGCTGATCGAGAACGTGTTTGAGCTGGAATCACGCACCGTGCCTTCGTCCATGACCTCGCGTGAAAATATCGTGTGGTTCGATCTGCACGAAGACGAAACCAGCCTGAAAACCAAAATCGCGCAACACCCGCATTCGAAGTTTCTGGTGTGCGACGGCGATATCGACCATATCGTGGGCTACGTCGACTCCAAAGAGCTGCTGCTGCGCGTGCTGGGTAACCAGAGTATGACGCTTAACAGCGGCGTGCAGATTCGTTCGGCGCTGATTGTGCCGGATACGCTGACGCTGTCAGAGGCGCTGGAGAGTTTTAAAACCGCCGGCGAAGACTTCGCGGTGATCATGAACGAATATGCGCTGGTGGTCGGGATTATCACGCTTAACGACGTGATGACCACGCTGATGGGCGATCTGGTCGGTCAGGGGCTGGAAGAGCAGATTGTGGCGCGTGACGAGAATTCCTGGCTGGTGGAAGGCGGTACGCCGATTGATGACGTGATGCGCGTGCTGGATATTGACGAGTTCCCGCAGTCCGGCAACTACGAGACCATCGGCGGCTTCATGATGTATATGCTGCGTAAGATCCCCAAACGCACCGATTTCGTCAAATTCTCCGGCTACAAATTCGAGGTGGTGGATATCGACAGCTACCGCATCGACCAGCTGCTGGTGACGCGCATTGATGACCGCCCGCCGGTGCTGAATGTGTCGAAGAGTACGCTGGATGAGTCTGAAGGGCCTGCCGCGTAGCAGTGATCGTGCGGTTACAGAAAGATTCAGGGCGCCAGCGGCGCCCTTTCTTTTGCTTAGTTGTACTCGGCTTGCAGCCGCAGCACCTGGCGGTTGATTTCTGACATCACGCTAAGGTGCTGTTTATCCTTGACGCGCGGCAACATGACTTTGCCTTTGTCGAACTCAAACGCGCCAACATCCTTGATGTACAACCTTCCTTTAAATAGCGTCTTTACATATTTCGCAATTTGCAGCGGATTATAGCGCTGGAAGATCTTCATGCTGTTTAACTCCTGAACAGATGTAATACGCTTCGCCGTTGCCAAATTCGGTACGAGCCCTTGAAGCGCAAATGAGGCATAACTATAGAACATGATTCCTTGCCGATGTTCCGAAAAAATGGATTTTTTACTGAATTGACACATCATTACAGAGAACTCTGTCATAACGATCACAAAATCCAGTATAAACCTTCATTGGTTAAGGAATTGTGGCATGGGTTACAAAGCTGCTATCTCATCGCGACAGGCGCATCATCCACGCCTAATATTGCAAAAACATGAATAACTGGTCGGATCACTAAGGAGCATTACCATGCGTTTGGCACATTCCGTGATAGCCCTGGCGCTGCTGCTGCCCAGCCTTGCCTCAGCCCACGCGTTTAAGGTTGGCGAGCGCGTACCGGCAGTCGGCGTTAACGACAAAGGAGAACTGCTGTATCAGCAGGAGAAGTTTCGCTACCAGCCCTGGAACAGCGCCCAGCTGAGTGGCAAAGTGCGGGTCATCCTGCATATTGCCGGACGCTCGTCAGCCAAAGAACAGAACGCCGCGCTGATTGAAGCCATCAAAGCCGCCCAGCTGCCGCACGACCGCTACCAGACCACCACGGTGGTTAATACCGATGATGCCATTCCCGGCACCGGGATGTTTGTGCGCAGCAGCATTGAGAGCAATAAACAGCAGTATCCGTGGTCGCAGTTCATTGTCGACAGCAACGGCAACGCGCGCAAGGCGTGGCAGCTGGAGAAAGGCGGTTCGGCGATTGTGATTCTGGATAACACCGGCCATGTGCGTTACGCCAAAGACGGTCCGCTGACGCAGGATGAAGTGCAGCAGGCGATGAAACTGATCCATCAGCTGCTGCAGGCGTGATCGCGCCACAGCGGGTGGCGCGCATAGCGTATCAGAACAGCGAGACGCGGAAGCCCGGATTCAGGAACGACTCGCGCGGCGCGTAGTCGAGGGTTTTGCCCTGCCAGTCATGCACGTGCGCGCCAGCGGCAATGGCTACCGCATGGCCGGCACCAGTATCCCAGATATTGGTCGGCCCGAAGCGCGGATAGAGCTGCGCCTTGCCCTCTGCCACCAGGCAGAACTTGAGCGAGGAGCCGATAGCGGTGGTCTGATGCTCGCCCAGCTGGGTCAGATACTCTTTCAGCTCTTCGTCTTTATCGGCGTGCGAACGGCTCACCACCACCAGCAGCGGTCGCGCTTCACGCACGTGAATCTGCGTGGTGTGGCCGCCCTCTTCTTTCCACGCTTTGCCTTCGGCCGCAGAATACATCACCCCCAGCGCCGGCGCGTACACCACGCCCAGCACCGGTTTGCCGTGCTCAATCAGCGCGATATTGACCGTGAACTCGCCGTTACGCTTGATGAACTCTTTGGTGCCGTCGAGCGGATCGACCAGCCAGTATTGCTGCCAGTGCTGACGCACATCCCAGCCGGGTGGATCCTCTTCCGACAGCACCGGCACGTCAGGCGTCAGCGCCGCTAAGCCCTGCACGATAACCTGATGTGCCGCCAGATCGGCCGCCGTGACCGGTGAATCATCCGATTTACGCGTCACGTCCAGCGGTTGTGCGCCATCGTAGACCTGCATAATGGCATCGCCCGCGCTTCGCGCCAGCTGGCAAATTTTTTCTAACATTGTTCACCTCATTTCGGCTGATGCTGCCGGCGAAACATCGGCAGCCCGTCTCCAGATATTTTAGCAGTTGCGCTGTAGCAGTTTACTGCTCAGGGTATTCGCCTTGATTATCAATACCATAGTTCGCCGGTGACGGCTATGGCGCAATGCTGAATGGCAGGCACTCCGTCAGCTTGCGCAGGAAAGAGGCAAAATCCAGAGCCTCATCACAAATTGAAATGATAATTCGTCATGGTTTTACATTATTTTGAGAGGCCCATTAAAGCGAACAAGGAGCAAGCCATGTTCAAAGCGAGCATGTCGTTACTGGCACTGTGCGTTGCAGCCGCCACGGTACAGGCTGCCACGGTGGATTTACGCATTCTGGAAACCACCGATCTGCACAGCAACATGATGGATTTCGATTACTACAAAGACACGCCGACCGAAAAGTTTGGTCTGGTGCGCACCGCTACGCTCATCCAGCAGGCGCGCGGCGAAGTAGCAAACAGCGTGCTGGTGGATAACGGCGACATTATTCAGGGCAGCCCGCTGGGTGATTACATGGCGGCCAAAGGCCTGCAGCCGGGTGAAATCCATCCGGTGTATAAAGCCCTTAATACGCTGGATTACGCGGTAGGCAATCTGGGTAACCACGAATTTAACTACGGCCTGCCCTATCTGCAGCAGGCAATTGCCGGGGCACGTTTTCCCTACATCAACGCCAACGTTATCGATGAAACCAGTGGGAAACCGCTGTTTAATCCCTATTTAATTAAAGAAACCACGGTAAAAGACCGCGACGGCAAGCCGCATACGCTGAAAATCGGCTATATCGGCTTCGTACCACCGCAGATTATGGTGTGGGATCGCAACAATCTGCAGGGTAAAGTGCGCGTTGATGACATCACCGAGACAGCGAAGCGCTATGTGCCGGAAATGCGCGCAAAAGGTGCTGAAATAATCATCGCTATTCCGCACTCCGGTCTGAGCAGTGAGCCGTACCATGCCATGGCGGAAAACTCGGTGTATTACCTCAGTCAGGTGCCAGGTATCAATGCCATCATGTTCGGCCATGCGCACGCGGTGTTTCCCGGCAAAGAGTTTGCGGCGATTAAAGGCGCGGATATCGCTCAGGGCACGCTTAACGGCGTACCGGCGGTGATGCCCGGCATGTGGGGCGATCATCTCGGCGTGGTTGACCTGGTGCTGAAAAATGACGGCGGCAACTGGCAGGTGACCCAGGGTAAAGCCGAGGCACGGCCAGTTTACGATGCGGTAGCGAAAAAATCGCTGGCGGCGGAAGATGCCGATCTGGTGAAAGTGCTGGCCGACGATCATCGCGCTACGCGTGAATTTGTGGCAAAACCGATCGGCAAGTCGGCGGATGTGATGTACAGCTATCTGTCGCTGGTGCAGGACGATCCCACCGTGCAGATCGTCAATAATGCGCAGCGTGCTTACGTCGAACGCTTCATTCAGGGCGATCCCGATCTGGGCCGCTTACCGGTGCTCTCGGCAGCGGCACCGTTTAAAGCCGGCGGCCGTAAGAACGATCCGGCCAGCTACGTTGAAGTGGAAAAAGGCGATCTTACCTTCCGTAATGCCGCCGATCTCTATCTCTACCCGAATACGCTGGTGGTGATGAAAGTCAGCGGCGCGCAGGTGAAAGAGTGGCTGGAGTGCTCGGCGGCGCAGTTTAATCAGATCGACGTGCATCGTCGTCAGCCGCAGTCGCTGATCAACTGGGATTTCCGCACCTACAATTTTGATGTGATCGACGGCGTGCAGTATCAGATCGATGTGACGCAACCGGCGCGCTACGACGCCGAATGCCAGCTGATTAACCCGGCGGCATCACGTATTCAGGATCTGCGCTGGCAGGGCAAACCGATCGATCCCAAAGCGACCTTCCTCGTTGCCACCAATAATTACCGTGCCTGGGGCGGCAAATTTGCCGGTACCGGCGAGCAGTATGTCGCCTTTGCCTCGCCGGATGAGAACCGCTCGGTGGTGGCCGCCTACATCAGCAGCGAAACCCGCGCCCACGGCGCGGTGCAGCCACAGGCCGATCACAACTGGCGGCTGGCACCGATCGCCAGTGCAACGCCGCTGGATATTCGCTTTGAGACCGCGCCGGGCGCAAAAGCCACGCAGTTTATTGAGAAGTATGCTGATTATCCGATGAAAGCCGTCGGCAGTGATGAAACGGGCTTTGCAATCTGGCAGGTGGATTTACAGAAGCAGGCAGAGAAGAAGTAGTGACAGGGGCGCCAGACACGGCGCCCGCTGTTTATTACAGGATTTCCAGCAGCTCGACTTCGAAAATCAGGGTGCTGAATGGCGGGATAGAGGCACCCGCGCCGCGCTCGCCGTAAGCGAGATTGTGCGGAATGGCCAGCTCCCACTTCGAACCAACCGGCATCAGGGTCAGCGCTTCAATCCAGCCAGCAATCACGCCGCTGACCGGGAATTCAGCCGGTTCGCCACGGGCAACGGAGCTATCAAACACGGTGCCGTCAATCAGCTTACCGGTGTAGTGCACGCGTACGCGATCCTGACGTGATGGGATCGGACCATCGCCCTGGGTGATGACGCTGAACTGAAGGCCGGATTCGGTGCTGCTCACGCCTTCACGCTGTGCATTCTGCTCGAGGAACTGCTGACCTTCGGCCGCCATGGCTTCGACGCGCTCACGACGTACGCCTTCGGCACGCTCGTGGACTTCACGCAGCGCACGGTGTACCACGTCAACCGGAACTGCCGGTGAGTTCCCTTCCAGCGCGTCGCGCAGGCCCGCAAGCAGCGCTTCTGGCTGCAGACCCTGCAGTCCAGACTCTTGCAGCTGCTGACCAACCTGTAAACCGATACCGTAACTTGCTTGTGATTCGACGCTGTCAAATGAAGGGGTCGTCATCTTGTTTCCTTAATCCCGGAGAAAATAGAACCGGCAGCATAACAGCGCAGGCGGCTGGCGTAAAATCTCGCGCGCCGCGGATGACATTTCCCGGGGAAAGAGAAACAATATGCAGGTCAAATTTTTCAATGCTGGCAGGCACTTCGCGCCCGCTTTGCCCATACTATAGAACAAGAGAGCATCCATGGGCCAAATCGCCCCACGACGTCGCAGGACGCGCGCACCGCGTACCTTATTTTCCCGGTTGCAACGCTGGCTGCCTGACAGGCGCGTCACGACCGCCAGCGAGGAGGAGGAAAGAATGGCTTCTGAAACCCCGTCGCGTATACCCGCTGTGCTGCAGCGCATCTGGCATCTGCTGGATAACGTACGCTGGATGGATCCGCTGCCGCCGCTGCACCGACGCGGTATCGTTATTGCCCTGCTGGTGATGCTGCTGGCGTTTCTCTGGCCTGCCAGTACGCCGCAGTATCCGGTGGAACGTCCGGCAGAGAGCAGCGGCAAAGAGGTGCCGATGCAGGCGGAAATCTACGATAACAATGCGCAGCCGCCGCAGAATACGACGCCGAAAAGTGATGCTCAGGGCGAATGGCACAGCTATACCGTGGCCTCGGGCCAGACGCTGGCACAGCTGTTCCGTGACAACAATCTGCCGGTCAATGATGTGTTTGCCATGGCGCGGGTGGAAGGCGATGGGCAGCCGCTGAGCGCGCTGCAGAGTGGTCAGCAGGTGAAGATTCGTCAGAACGCGCAGGGCGTGGTGACCGGCTTAACGGTCGAGAGCAGTAACGGTCCGGTGCTGTTTACCCGCCAGCCGGACGGCAGCTTTATCCGCGCGCAGTAAGCAACAGAAACAAAAACGCCGGCACAAGGCCGGCGCTTTCAAACTAAGTAAAAAATTACTCAGCTACTACATTCACAACCAGTTTCGCGAATACTTCGCTGTGAACCTGGAAGTCAACTTCGTGCTCACCGGTGGTGCGCAGAACGCCGTTTGGCAGGCGAACTTCGCTCTTCGCCACTTCAACGCCAGCTGCAGTAACTGCATCAGCGATGTCGCGGGTACCGATGGAACCGAACAGTTTACCTTCGTCGCCTGCTTTAGACGCGAGAGTAACGGTGCCCAGTGCATTGATTTTCTCTGCACGTGCGTTAGCAGCAGCCAGAACGTCAGCCAGTTTGGCTTCCAGTTCAGCGCGACGCGCTTCGAAGAACTCAACGTTTTTCTTTGTAGCAGGAACAGCTTTACCCTGTGGAACCAGGAAGTTACGAGCGTAGCCCGCTTTAACGTTAACCTGATCACCCAGGCTGCCCAGGTTTGCTACTTTATCAAGCAGAATAACTTGCATTACCTTATCCTCTTAAAGTCGTTAATGGACAGTTGCCGATTACTGATGACGATCAGTGTACGGCAGCAGAGACAGGTAACGCGCGCGCTTGATAGCACGAGCCAGCTGACGCTGGTATTTTGCACGAGTACCGGTGATACGGCTTGGAACAATCTTGCCGCTTTCAGTGATGTAGTTTTTCAGCGTTGCGATATCTTTATAATCGATCTCTTGAACGCCTTCCGCGGTGAAACGGCAGAACTTGCGACGACGGAAATAACGTGCCATTTGGCTAGTCTCCAGAATCTATCAATTCAATCTGCTCGGCATGTAACACAAGTTTGCTCTGGCCATTGCGTGCCTGATGGCAGCTAATAAAACCTTCGAGTGTGAGTTGCGTGCCGACCGTTATATGTTGAGTAATCGCCTGATGGGCGCTGCCGCTGATAATCACCGGCATCTGACACCAGGCTTGCCGGTGAAACCCGGCTTCCTCCTGCACAGAACGATGCTCAAGCACGAACTGGCAGTGAGGAATCCCTGACGGACTGACTTTTCGAACTGGCGTCTTGCACACGGTGCCAGACAGGCGCAGCCGATTGGCCGTCATCGTGGATTACTCTTCAGAATCCCCAGCATCTGAGTCTTCTGCCGATTCGTTAGCGAAGTCTTCGCGGCGCTCACGACGCTCGTCTTTCGCTTTAACCATCGGAGAAGCTTCAGTTACCGCGTGCTTAACGCGCATAACCATGCTGCGGATAACGGCGTCGTTGAAGCGGAAGTTAGTTTCCAGCTCGTCGATCACTTCCTGCGGTGCTTCTACGTTCAGCAGAACGTAGTGTGCTTTGTGCAGTTTGTTGATCGGGTAAGCCAGCTGACGGCGACCCCAGTCTTCCAGACGGTGGATCGTGCCCTGTGCACCAGTGATAGCACCAGTGTAACGCTCGATCATGCCCGGAACCTGCTCGCTCTGGTCAGGATGGACCATAAATACGATTTCGTAATGACGCATCGATAGCTCCTTACGGATTATTCAGCCTCCTGTCAGGGTCAGCTGCGGCCCACGGAAGCAAGGAACGTTATAGGTTGCGAATCACCCAAAAGATGAAACACACCTCTGAATGCAGCTGAAAAATTGACGCGTAATCATACTGACCTCGCCGGGGAAACTCAAGCGCACAATTCATCAAATTGTCGCTGTCGTGCCAGGCGGGGACACCTTTTGTGCTAAGGATTGAGATTCAGCAGGTTAGTCAGAGATTGTTCAAAATCCCTGAACGAGGCGTTCAGCACGACGATCTGGCGTCGTACTGGTGAAGAACTAAACTCTCTACAGGCGCAACGGTTTGGCTTAATCAGCGCGCCTGAGAGTGAAATCCCTGGAGTGAGGAGTCGATTATGAAAGCTGTCATTATCGCCACTTTACTGGGTCTCTTCCTGTCTACCCCCGCTCTTGCCAGCTCCGCTGACCAGGCGCTGCAGATGAGAAGTAACAGCAGCAAAGCGGCTTCAGGCTATGTCTACGTTAACCGGCTGGATGCGCCAGGCGGTAACCCGGTCAGCGCGAACACCAGCGCCGCCGACCGCTTGTCGTCACAACTGTAGTCCGGCCTGTTATCCCGGGCTGGCGTGCTTCGCGCCGCCAGCCCGTTCCGTTTACAAATGATGTTTAAAGAAACTGACCAGCGCGGTGAGCGCTGGCGGCGTGATTTTGTGCCCGATCTGCTTTTCCGCCAGAAAGGTGAGCCGGCTGTCGAGCTGCGCCTCGCGCAACGCCTTTTCCAGCCGTACCGTTTCGGCAAACGGTACGACTTCATCCGCTTCACCGTGCCATAACAGCAGCGGACGGTTAGCCAGCTGCGCCAGCTGCTGACAGGGATCGTAGGCCGCCAGCGGGGCCAGCCGCGCCTGTAACGCCGCTTTTTGCTCTGGCGTGTGCGCCACCAGCGGCGGGAACAGCGTCTGACTGAGCTGCATGAAGTAGCCGGAGCCCATCAGACAGGCAACGCTGTGCAGGTGTGGATAGCGCGCCATCGCGCCCAGCGCGGTCATGCCGCCCATTGAGGCGCCGGCAATGGCGAAACGCTCATCCGCCACCCAATCGTTGTCGCGCAGCGCCGCTTCCAGCAGCGGCACTTCATCGATGTTCTGGCGCAAAATCTCCCAGAAGTGCGTCATGCGCGCGTCGGTATCGCCGTTGTAGCGTGCGCCGTGCATCTCTGCATCCGGCATCACCACGCGGAAACCGGCCTGCGCCAGCGCCACGGCAAAGTAGCTGTACACCTCTTTCGACGAGGTAAATCCGTGATAAAACAGGATGGTGGGTAAGCGCGCCAGCCGCTGTCCGGCCGGTGCCGCGTGAATACACTCAATGCCCGCCAGGTTCTCCGTTGCCAACTCAATCATACCGTCTCCGTTGAGAATGATTATCACTGGTCTCAGTGTACGTGCTGCCGGCCAAAACGCGAGCTACATCACATTTATTTCGATTAATTTCTGCCCTAAACATTTGCCGCATTTTGCCGTTGATCCTGTACCCCTCCAGTTATTTATTAAAGGTACTTTATGAAGCGTCTCTCTCTCAGCGCCATGAGTCTCGGAATTAAGCTGTCTGTATTGACGTCTTTCAGTGTGGCAATCGTGCTGTTTGCCCTGACGTTAACGCTCAGCCATAACGCCGCGCGCCAGCTGGAGCAGCTGGCTGTCGACGATATGCAAAACCAGGTGCTCGGCATTAATGAAATGGCCACGATGTTTAACGCGACCTTATCGGAAGAAGTGGCGAACTATACCCGGCTGTTTCAGAGCTTTTTACCTAAGCGATTTAGCCGTGACGACAGCTCACGCATTCAGGTGGGATCGTTCAGCACGCCGACGCTGCGTGCCGGGCTGAAAACCCTCAATCTCGATCAGATCGCCGTGGACGATTTTCTCGATCGTACCGGTGCAGTCTCCACCATTTTTGTGCGCGACGGCGAGGATTACATTCGCATCGCGACCTCACTGAAGAAAGAGGATGGCAGCCGCGCGGTGGGCACCCAGCTTGATCGCAGCAGCGCGGCGTGGCGCAGCGTGAATAAGGGCGAAGTGTATCGCGGCCTGGCGACGCTGTTCGGCCATCGCTATATCACCCAATACCAGCCGGTGCAGGACGACAGCGGCGCAGTCATCGCCATTCTGTTTGTTGGCGTGCAGATTGATAAACAGTACGCGCTGATGCGGGAGAAAGTGCTGGCGCGACGTCTCGGCGACAGCGGCAGCTTCTTCGTGCTGAACGGCACGCCGGGCAGCGCACAGGGCCAGTATCTGTTTGCCCGTCAGTCCGAAGGCAAGCTGCCGGACTGGGATCGCAGCGTACAGCAGCAGATCCTGACGCAGCCGCACGGCCTGCTGGAGATCGCGCATCAGGGCGAAACCCGCCTGCTGGCGTGGCAGCAACTGCCGGGCTGGAACTGGATTATCGCCGGTGAAGTCAGCCGCGCCAGCCTGCTGGCACCGATCACCCACAGCCGCAATCTGTTCATGCTGATTGGCCTGGCGCTGGTGCTCGCCTTTGCCATTGGCTTTGTGCTGTATAGCCGGCGCGCCATTACCCGGCCGCTGCAGCAGGTGATCCATCTGGCCGAGCAGTACGCGGCGGGTAATCTGCAGGCGCACCTCGACTCAGCGCGCCGCGACGAGATCGGCCAGCTGGTGAGCGCGATTAACGGCATTGGCGACGGCCTGGAGAAAGTGGTAGGCCAGGTACGCGCCGCCGCGCGTGAGATCAGCGACGGCACCGACACCATTGCGGCCAGCAGTTCCAGCATCAGCGAGCAGATTGGCCGCCAGGCGAGCAGCGTCGAAGAGACCTCGGCCAGCATGGAGCAGTTTGGCGCAACCGTGGCGCAAACCGCCGCTAACGTGCGTCAGGCGATGGCGCTGGTCGGTGAAGCCGCCAGCACCGTCAGCCAGGGCGGCAGCACCGTGGCGCGCTCGGTAGAGACCATGGCGGAGATTCGCATTGCCTCACAGAGCATCGCCGACATTACCCACGTGATCGAGTCGATTGCCTTCCAGACCAATATTCTGGCGCTCAACGCTGCGGTTGAGGCGGCGCGCGCCGGTGAGCACGGCAAAGGCTTCGCGGTCGTCGCTGCGGAAGTGCGTGCACTGGCGCAGCGCAGCGCCAATGCGGCGAAGGAGATTGACGGGCTGATTGCCAGTTCGATCGACAAAGTGGCCGCTGGCCATGCGCTCTCGGAACAAACGCGTAACGCCATGAGCCATATTGTCAGCCATATCGAACAGGTGAAAACCCTGATGGGGGAAATCAATATCGCCGCCCAGGAGCAGGCCGCGGGCATTGGTCAGGTCAATCTGGCGATGAACCACATCAGCCATGCGACCCATCAGAGCAGCGATATGATTAACCAGTCCGAACACACGGCGCAGCACCTGAGTCAGAAAGGCCATCATCTGACCCAGCTGGTGAGTATTTTCCGCCTCAACGACTGATGAGCCGGGGCAGATGGCTTACACTTGAGTCATCTGCCTGTTTTCCGGAGCCACCATGCGTACGCTTATTCTGCTGCTGGGCCTGCTGCTGAGCGGCTGTGCCGCACTGCACACCACGCCACAACCCCCGCCAGCGCCCACCACTCAGGCGCAGGAGATCACCCGCGCGCAAAGCTATGGCCTGCCGAAGCTTGGCACCGTCAGCGCCCATTCACGCGGCTCGCCGGATGATGTGCAGCGTGCGATCGCTGCACGCGCCAATCAGAGCGGTGCGGTTTACTATCAGATCCTGATGGTCGATGAGACCACCATGCCTGGCTTCTGGTATGCCACCGCCATTCTGTACGGCGCGCCCTCAGGCGGCAGTAGCACGCTGCAGTAAGCGTGCGTTCAGATCATCACTCAGCGCCTGCGCCGGGCGCGATGAGAGATAACGCGCGCACCAGCTGTCTGCCAGCGGCGGTTCTGCCGCTTTCAGCAGCACCGCGGCACTCGCCAGCCGAATCAGCATGTCGCTAACCTGCCGTGCCTGCTCTTCGCGCAGATTGCCGAGCTGCAGCCGCAGCTGACGCCAGCAGCGATCGAAGTGGCGATTGCTGCCCTTCACCGCATCAAACTCATCCTGCAGCATGCTAAGCACCTCTGCATGCCGTCCCAGTACACGCAGCACATCCAGGCACATCACGTTACCCGAGCCCTCCCAGATGCTGTTCACCGGCATCTCGCGATACAGGCGCGGCAGTTCACTCTCTTCGCAGTAGCCAATGCCGCCCAGCACCTCCATGGCTTCAGCCACAAACGGCATACCGGCTTTGCAGATCACGAACTTGGCCGCCGGAGTGAACAGGCGTGCATACAGCCGTTCATGCGCGCTGGCTGGCGTTGACCAGGCGCGCGCCAGACGCAGCAGCAGTGCGGTTTGTCCCTCCAGCTGCAGTGCCTGCTGCGCCAGCACCGCGCGCATCAGCGGCTGATCGCTAAGGTTTTTGCCCATCACCTGGCGCTGACCGGCGTGATGCAGCGCTATCGCCAGCGCGCGTCGCATCTGGCCGTGGCTGCCGAGCGCACAGTCAAAGCGCGTCATACCGCCCATTTTCAGGATCAGCCGCACGCCATCGCCCTCCTCACCCATCAACCAGCCGAAGGCATCCTGAAACTCCACTTCGGCACTGGCATTGGCGCGGTTGCCCAGCTTGTCTTTCAGGCGTTCAAGACGAATGGCGTTGCGCGTGCCGTCCGGCAGCAGGCGCGGCAGAAAGAAGCAGCTCAGCCCGGCGGCGGTCTGCGCCAGAATCAGGTGCGCGTCGCTTTGCGGCACCGAGAAGAACCATTTGTGGCCGGTGATGCGCCAGGGTTCGCCCGGCGTACGCGTGCCAGGCGGTTCGGCGCGTGTGGTGTTGCTCAGCACATCGGTGCCGCCCTGCTTCTCCGTCATGCCCATGCCAATCAGCAGGCCGCGCTTCTGGCTGCCGGGCAGATGATGCGCATCATACCGATCGCTCAGCAACCGATCGTGCCAGTCGGCGTAGGGAGCGGGCAGATGGGTTTGCAGCAGCGGGATCGCGGCGTGAGTCATGGTTACCGGGCAAAGTGAACCGGCTTCCACCTGCGCATGCAGAATGAAACGCGCCGCGCGCGCCACCATGGCGCTGCCCTGCACGTCAGGCTGCCAGCTCAGGTTATGTAACCGGCTGGCGCACACGCCCTGCATCAGCAGATGCCAGGCAGGATGAAAGCGCACCTCGTCGAGTCGCTCACCGCGCGCGTCGTAACGCAGCAGCTCCGGCGGCTGCGCATTGGCCAGGCGACCTAATTCCAGTGACTCCGCGCTACCGAGCTGCAGGCCGACGGACGCCAGCCATTCGCGGTCCCAGCCGGCCCCTTCACGCACTACCGCCTCGCACAGCGCGCTGTCGCCGGTGAAGAGATTACTGTTGCTGAGCGGAGATGGTTGATTGAATACGCTGTGAGTGGTCCAGGCCATGGCACTCTCCTCTCCTGTTGCCCGTACTGATGTGGCTATAAGTATGGAGAGGATGTGCAGTTATGCCTGGTACAGCTGAGGTTTTGCGGCGGCGATCACGCCTGGCGCTGACGCACCGCTTCGAACAGACAAACGCCGGTGGCCACTGAAACGTTGAGGGAAGAGACGCTGCCGGCCATCGGGATGCTGATCAGCTCATCGCAGTGTTCGCGCGTCAGGCGGCGCATGCCCTCTCCTTCCGCACCCATCACCAGCGCCATCGCGCCGGTCATTTTGCTCTGATACAGCGTGTGGTCTGCTTCACCGGCCGTGCCGACGATCCAGACGTTGTACTCCTGCAGCAGACGCATGGTGCGCGCCAGATTGGTGACGCGAATCAGCGGCACGTTTTCCGCCGCCCCGCTGGCGACTTTTTTCGCCGTGGCGTTGAGCGGTGCCGAACGGTCTTTCGGCACGATCACCGCATGCACACCCGCCGCATCGGCGCTGCGCAGGCAGGCACCCAGGTTATGCGGATCGGTGACGCCATCCAGAATCAGCAGGAACGGCTGATCCAGTGAAGCCAGCAAATCCGGCAGATCGCCTTCCTGATAGTTTTTACCCGGCTTAACGCGCGCCACGATACCCTGGTGCACGCCGCCTTCGACCTGGCCGTCGAGCCACTGGCGGTTGGCCAGCTGAATCACAATTCCCTGAGCTTCCAGTGCGGCGATCAGCGGCTGCAGGCGGCGGTCATCGCGGCCTTTAAGGATAAAGACTTCCTGAAAACGCTGGGGATCACGCTCCAGCAGCGCCTGCACGGCGTGAATGCCAAAAATTATTTCACTCATTACTTTGCTCAAGGTTGGATGTATATCATTGAATACAGAACATTAATCAGGCTGCGCGTTGGGGCGCAGCCTGCGAAACAGGTTGAGCAAGGTGCGTCAGCGCTGACGCACCTGGCCGCTGGCGGGTGAAGAGGCCATCAGGCTTCGCTGGCCTTCTTCTTCACTGCGCGCTTCGCCTTGGTTGCGGCGGCGATTTTACGGGTTTTTTCGGAGACTTTTTTGCTTTTTTTCTCGCTTTTATTCGCCGCAGCCGGCTGCTTCTCACCGCGGAAAGCGGCGTCCGGCTCAAAGTTGCCCTTGCGACCCGCATCGCGGCGCCGCTTCGCCGGTGGCTTGCCGCCACGCTTCTCACGCTCGCGCGCGGTTTTCCCTTCACCGCGCGGTACGCGTTTGCTGGAGATCAGCGCGAAATCGATCTTGCGCTCATCCATGTGCACCGCGTCAACGCGCACTTCCACCGCATCACCCAGACGGTAAGTGCGACCGCCGGATTCGCCAATCAGACGCTGGCCCACCGGATCGAAGCGGTAGTAATCATTGTCCAGCGTGGAGACGTGCACCAGGCCATCAATGAACAGATCGTTGAGACGAACAAAGAAGCCAAAGCCGGTCACGCTGGAGATCACGCCGTTGAATACGTTACCCACCTGATCCTGCATAAAGTCGCACTTCAGCCAGTCGGCCACATCGCGCGTCGCTTCATCGGCACGGCGTTCGGTCATCGAACAGTGCTGACCCAGCTGCAGCATCTGCTGCATATCGTAGTGATAACCACCGGTTGGCGTGGTGTTGCCTTTTACCGTGCCCTGCTCTTTAGCCAGCAGGTACTTGATGGCACGGTGCAGCAGCAGATCCGGATAGCGACGGATCGGCGAGGTAAAGTGCGCATACGACGCCAGCGCCAGGCCAAAGTGACCGCGGTTTTCCGGATCGTACACCGCCTGCTTCATCGAACGCAGCAGCATGGTTTGCAGCATTTCAGCATCCGGACGGTCGGCAATCTGCGTCAGCAGATCGGCATAATCGATCGGCTGCGGTTTCGACCCACCCGGCAGGCTGAGGCCCAGCTCGCCCAGCACGGTACGGAAGCTGGTGATGCTGTCTTCGCTCGGGCGATCGTGATCGCGGAACAGCGCCGGCTCCTGATGTTTCTCAACGAAACGCGCGGAGGCGATGTTGGCCAGAATCATGCACTCTTCAATCAGCTTGTGCGCATCGTTACGTACGGTGCGCTCCACGCGCTCAATGCGGCGCTCAGCGTTGAAGATGAATTTGGCTTCGTCGGTTTCAAACGAGATGCCACCGCGCTGTTCGCGGGCGGTTTCCAGCACCTCATACATACGGTGCAGCTCTTCGAGGTGCTTCACCTGCGCCGCATACTGTTCACGCAGCTCCGGGTTGCCCTGCAGAATGCTCCACACTTTGTTGTAGGTCAGACGCGCATGTGAGTTCATCACCGCTTCGTAATGTTTGAAGCCGGTGAGTTTACCGCTGGCCGAGATGGTCATCTCGCACACCATGCACAGGCGATCCACCTGTGGATTGAGTGAGCACAGGCCGTTCGAGAGGATCTCCGGCAGCATCGGTATCACCTGCGACGGGAAGTAGACCGAGGTGCCGCGCTGCTGCGCTTCGTTATCCAGCGCGGTGCCGGGACGCACGTAATAGCTGACGTCGGCAATCGCCACCCACAGGCGCCAGCCGCCGCCGCGTTTTTTCTCGCAGTAAACGGCGTCATCGAAGTCACGCGCGTCTTCACCGTCGATGGTCACCAGCGGCAGTTCACGCAGGTCGACGCGGCCTTTTTTCGCCGATTCCGGTACCTGCTCTTTCAGTCTGGAAATCTCTTTCTCGACTTCTTCCGGCCATGAGTGGGGAATTTCATGGGTGCGCAGCGCCATATCCACGGCCAGACCGGTGCCCATGTTGTCGCCGAGAATTTCAGTAATTTTGCCAATGGCTTTGCTGCGGCGCGTCGCGCGCTGCACGATTTCCACCACGACCACCGATCCCATGCGCGCATTCAGCGTCTCTTCCGCCGGGATCAGAATGTCAAAACTCAGACGGCTGTCGTCCGGTACCACGAAGCCGGTGCCGGCATCGGTGAAGTAGCGGCCAACAATCTGGCTGTTGCGCGGTTCCAGCACGCGTACCACGCGCGCTTCACGCCGCCCTTTGCGGTCGGAGCCGCCCGGCTGGGCGAGGATGACATCACCGTGCAGGCAGAACTTCATCTGCTCCGCCGAGAGGTAGAAGTCATCTTTCTGACCATCAACGCGCAGGAAGCCGTAGCCATCGCGATGGCCAATCACTTTGCCGCGCAGTAAATCCAGACGCTCCGGCAGGGCGTAGCACTGGCGACGGGTGAACACCAGCTGGCCGTCACGCTCCATGGCGCGCAGGCGGCGACGCAGCGCTTCAAGCTGATCTTCGCTGGTGATGTTTAACTCTTCGGCGATCTCTTCGCGACTCGCCGGCTTTTCACGCTTTTCTAATAGCGCGAGGATAAATTCCCGACTGGGAATAGGATTTTCGTACTTTTCAGCTTCTCTATCCTGAAAGGGATCTTTTGACATTACGGTTCCTCCGATGTCATTTATGTGGAATTGCCACCGGCGGTTCGGACAATAAGATGTGGTAAAGCGAATCGTTGTTTTGCACCAGGTCGGCGAGCGTATATTTATCCAGTTCCTGCAGGAATAGCTGGACCGCATTATTCAGCGCACTACGCAGGCGACAGGCGGGATTTATCGCACACTCTTTACAGTTTACCAGCTGCAAAGGCTCCATTTTTCTCACGACATCGCCAATGACGATTTTATCCGGGTCCATGCCTAAACGAATTCCGCCGTTTTTACCGCGTGTCGCGGCAACAAAGCCTGCCCGGCTCAGTTGATTGATGATCTTAACCATATGGTTACGCGATACCCCGTAGGTATCGGTGACTTCGGTAATGTTGGTCTGCTGACCTTGCGGCAATGTCGCCATGTAAATCAGGGCGCGCAGACCGAAATCGGTAAAACTTGTTAGCTGCACATGTACCTCAGTGAATCATCGATATTGTTGTTATAACGCCCGTGAGCGCTTCGATTAACATTGATGATAAACCAGTGTGGAAAACCCGGAGCGCTTTTTTCCTGCAACACCCGAAACCAGCAGGAAAAAATGAAGTGAGCGGAGTCAAAGAGCAGATAAACGAAGGCCGGACAGTGTCCGGCCTGCAAAACGTGATTAAGCGTCGAACGGATCGCGCAGAATCATGGTCTCACTACGGTCGGGACCGGTTGAAATAATATCAATCGGCACGCCAGTCACTTCTTCAACACGTTTGATGTAATCACGTGCTGCCTGCGGCAGGCCTTCCAGTGTTTTAACACCAAAGGTGTTTTCACTCCAGCCCGGCAGAGTTTCATAAATCGGCTCGATGCCTTCCCAGCCTTCAGCGGCCAGCGGCGTGGTGGTCATCTCGCGGCCATCCGGCATACGGTAACCGACGCAGATTTTCACCTCTTTCAGGCCATCCAGCACGTCCAGTTTGGTCATGCAGAAGCCGGACAGGGAGTTGATCTGCACCGCGCGGCGCACTGCAACCGCATCCAGCCAGCCGGTACGACGACGACGGCCGGTGGTGGCACCGAACTCGTTACCTTTCTCACACAGGAACTCGCCGGTTTCATCAAACAGTTCGGTCGGGAATGGACCGGCACCAACGCGGGTCGAGTAAGCTTTGACGATGCCCAGCACGTAATCCACGTAGCGTGGACCGATACCTGAACCGGTCGCCACGCCACCAGCAGTGGTGTTGGACGACGTCACGTACGGATAGGTACCGTGGTCGATATCCAGCAGCGTACCCTGCGCGCCTTCGAACATGATCAGGTCGCCACGCTTACGCGCGCCGTCCAGCAGTTCAGACACGTCGACGACCATGCCGGTCAGGATGTCGGCCACCGCCAGTACATCGCTCAGCACTTTATCGTAGTCTACTGCATCTTCTTTGTAGTAATTCACCAGCTGGAAGTTGTAGAAATCAACGATCTCTTTCAGCTTCACGGCGAAGGTTTCTTTGTTGAACAGGTCGCTGACGCGCAGACCGCGACGGGCAACTTTATCTTCGTAGGCTGGGCCGATACCACGACCGGTGGTACCGATAGCTTTGGCACCGCGCGCTTTTTCACGCGCCAGGTCCATCGCCACATGGTATTGCAGAATCAGCGGACAAGCTTCAGAGATCAGCAGACGTTCACGTACCGGCACACCGCGCGCTTCCAGACCGTTCATCTCTTTCATCAGGGCTTCAGGCGACAGCACAACACCATTACCAATGATGCTGGTGACGTTTTCACGCAGGATGCCAGAGGGAATTAAGTGGAGGACGGTTTTCTCACCGTTGATGACAAGTGTATGGCCTGCATTGTGGCCACCCTGGTAACGCACAACATATTTCGCGCGTTCAGTCAGAAGGTCTACGATCTTACCTTTACCTTCATCACCCCATTGGGTGCCCAGTACGACGACGTTCTTACCCATTTTCTAAAATCACCGATTGCTTAAAAATGGATTCTACCATCGGATTTTCACTCTTTCAGCACTTTTAGCATACGATTGCGCTGTTTTTTGCCTGAGTTTTGATCACTACAACATGTTGGGGGCAATGCTCTGCAGCAGACACAATTTAGCCGTGCGGCAGCGCGCAGATTTTTGCTCAGCCATTCGCGTGCGTGCTCAGCATGGCGTAAATCACCACGCCCGCCACCACCAGCCCGCCGCCAAAACGGTGCAGTATACGGTCCGGTAACTGCGTCATCGCCAGAATCATGCGACGCCACAGGCGCGGCAGCAGCATCGGTCCTAATCCCTCCAGCACCAGCACCAAAGCCAGCGCCATCCAGACGGTTGTGTTCATTCTGTTTTCCCAAAAAAAAGGCCGACATCAGTGTCGGCCTCAAGGTTATAACAGTTATTAACGCGAGACGTTAGTTGGCGCCTTCATATAGCGGAAGAAATCGCTATCCGGGCTCAGCACCATCACGTCCTGATTGTCCGCGAAGCTGTTCTCATAGGCACGCAGGCTGCGGATAAAGGCGTAGAAATCAGGATCCTGGCTGAAGGCGTCGGCGAACAGCTTGGCCGCTTCACCATCCCCTTCACCACGGCTGATCAGCGCCTGACGCTGCGCTTCTGCCAGCGTACGGGTTACCTGATAATCGGCCTGGGCGCGCAGTTTTTCCGCCTCTTCCTGACCCTGTGAGCGCTGGCTACGTGCTACCGCTTCACGCTCGGCGCGCATACGGTTGTAGATCGCGTCCGACACTTCGGTCGGCAGGTTGATCTGCTTGATGCGCACGTCGACCACCTGAATACCCAGCGCCGCCATACTGTTCGGGTTTGGCGCTGGCTCATTGCTGTTGGTCTCGCGCTCAACGCGGGCAGCCGCGCTGGCAATCGCATCGTCAGCGGCTGGCGTCTGCACTTCGTCGTCATTGCCGGCACTGCCGGTGTTCAGCGCATCGCGTACGTCGGTAGTCAGACGGCCACGCGAGTCGGTGACGATATCTTTCACATCAAGACGGCCCATTTCTGAACGCAGACGGTCGCTGAACTTACGTTTCAGCAGTACTTCCGCCTGAGATACATCGCCACCGCCAGTCGCGAGGTAGTAACGGCTGAAATCGCTGATGCGCCACTTGATGTAAGAGTCAACAATCAGGTCTTTCTTCTCTTTGGTGACGAAACGATCGGCCTGGTTATCCATGGTCTGGATGCGCGCATCCAGCGACTTCACGGTTTCAATAAATGGAATCTTGAAGTGCAGGCCCGGTGCGTACACCTGCGGCTTGTTCTCATCATCACGCAGCACTTTACCAAAGCGCAGCACGATACCGCGCTGGCCTTCCTGCACCACGAACAGTGAGGCGTACAGCACCACCAGAACAACAATAATTACGGCGATGATTGGCTTACGCATCGATTACTCCCTCCCTTCGCGCTGGGTATCGTTACGCAGCGCATTGGCGCGACGCTGATCCATGATGCTGTCCGGACTGTAGGATGAAGTGTCGCCGCGGCCGGCATTGCTGCCCGGTGACGACGGTAACTTCATCAGATTGGCATTGTTCTGACCGCTCTGGCCGCCTGCCTGGCCGCCACGCATCAGCTGATCCA
Organism: Pantoea sp. SGAir0184; assembly: GCF_043544755.1. NCBI lineage: Bacteria > Pseudomonadati > Pseudomonadota > Gammaproteobacteria > Enterobacterales > Erwiniaceae > Pantoea > Pantoea sp. SGAir0184. Next base: position 426,485 of record NZ_CP028050.1, on the reverse strand, counting down.
GCGGCAGCACCATCAGGCTGTTGCCACGGTCGTTAACCAGCACTTTGCGGGTATGGCTGAGCACGCGCTCCATGCTTTCAATGTAGAGACGTTCTTTGGTGATCTGCGGTGCGGCTTTGTACTCCGGCAGCAGACGCGCGAACCGCGCCACTTCACCCTGCGCTTCCAGCACAGTCCGCTCTTTGTAGGCGCGCGCCTCTTCAAGAATACGCTGCGCCTGGCCGTTAGCACGCGGCTGCACTTCGTTGGCGTACGCTTCAGCTTCACGCACGTACTGCTCGCGGTTTTCGCGGGCGGCAATCGCATCGTCAAACGCGGCTTTGACCTCTTCCGGTGGACGCGCCGCCTGGAAGTTGACGTCAAGCAGCGTAATACCCATGTTGTAAGGACGAATGGTTTCGTCGATTTCACGCTGGGTATCGCTACGCACGACGGTACGGCCTTCGGTGAGGATACGGTCCATGGTCGAGCGGCCAATCACGCCGCGCAGCGCGCTGTCAGTAGCCTGACGCAGGCTGTCATCGGCACTGGTCACCGCATACAGGTAGCGCTCCGGATCGGTCACGCGGTACTGCACGTTCATCTCCACGCGCACCACGTTCTCGTCCGAAGTCAGCATCACGCCAGATGCCGCCAGCTCACGCACCGCTTCGACGTTGACGGCCCGCACCTGATCGATAAAGGTCGGTTTCCAGTTGAGGCCAGGCTCAACCAGATGGCTGAATTTGCCGAAACGCGTCACGACCCCGCGTTCCGCTTCTTTAATGGTGTAGAAACCACTGGCTGCCCAGATGACCACTGCCGCCACGGCGACAATGCCAACCAGTTTGCCACCGCTGCCGCCGCTGCGCTGGCCGTTATCGCTCTGTTTGCCACCGCCCAGTCCGCCGAGTTTTTTACTCAGCTTACGGAAGATATCATCCAGATCAGGAGGTCCCTGATCGCGACCTCCTTTATTTCCCCCAGAGTTGCCGCCTTGGTTATTGCTGCTTCCCCACGGGTCGCGGTCCTGTCCGTTATTTCCGGGCTGATTCCACGCCATGTCTCTACTCCATTTATTGTATATAAGTTTACCCTGCCACGTGCCGGGCACGTCTTGGGGTAAATGAGTTGGGCAACGGTCAAACAATATAACTGGCGAGCTGCGGTTCCTGCTTGCACAAGCGGCGCCAGTCAACAATCGGCATTCGCACCTGCAAACCTACGCAGCCATCTTCTTCATTCCACTCTTTTTCAATCGCCTGCAGCTGATAGAAGCGGCTGCGCAGGCGGCCCGCTTCCGGCGGCAGACGTAAATCATACTGCGCCACTTCACCGGCTAAGCGCTCGGACAGCGCCTGCCACAGCAGCGGCAAACCGGCACCGCTCTGCGCCGACAGCCATACGCGCGTCGGCCGGTTCTCTTCGTCGCGATCGATACGCGGCTCAAAGCCATCCAGCATATCGATCTTGTTCATCACCAGCAGCACCGGAATCTCATCGGCTTCAATCTCTGCCAGCACTTCGTTTACGGCGTCGATGTTGTCATTGACGCGCAAATCCGCGGCGTCAATCACGTGCAGCAGCAGCGACGCCTGACGGGTTTCCTGCAGGGTGGCTTTAAACGCCGCCACTAAGTCATGCGGCAGGTGACGGATAAAGCCTACCGTATCCGCCAGCACCACTTCGCCGACATCGGCCACATTCAGGCGGCGCAGCGTCGGGTCCAGCGTGGCGAACAGCTGGTCGGCAGCATATACGTTGGCTGAAGTGATGGCGTTGAACAGGGTGGATTTGCCGGCGTTGGTGTAGCCCACCAGGGAGACGGTCGGCACATCGGCTTTCGCACGCGCCTGACGTCCCTGCTCACGCTGTTTTTCCACGCGTTCAAGGCGGGACAGAATCTGGCTGATGCGGCCGCGCAGTAAGCGACGGTCGGTTTCCAGCTGGGTTTCACCCGGTCCACGCAGCCCGATACCGCCTTTCTGCCGCTCAAGGTGAGTCCATCCGCGCACCAGACGGGTGGCAAGATGGCGTAACTGTGCCAGCTCGACCTGCAATTTCCCTTCATGGGTGCGGGCGCGCTGGGCAAAAATATCGAGAATTAAGCCGGTGCGATCGATTACGCGACATTCGCACAGCCGCTCAAGATTACGTTCCTGAGCAGGGGATAAGGCATGATCGAATAAAACGACCGATGCTCCACTCGCTTTCACCGCATCGGCAATTTCAACTGCCTTTCCTTCACCGACAAAATATTTGGGATGTGGCGCTTTACGGCTGCCGGTAATCACTTGCAGCGCATCGACGCCCGCAGAAGAGACAAGAGTTTCAAACTCCTGCAAATCTTCCAGCTCTTTGTCTTGGGAGAACCAGATGTGTACCAGTACGGCCTGCTCACCGGCATCATAACGGTCAAACAAGCTATAACCTCGCTAAAATAAAATAACCAGGACGGGAAAACGCACTCGCTCCCCAGCCCTGGCTTTACGGCCGTGCAGAATTACTCTGCGTTATCGCCGTCTTGTTGTGGCTGCGACTGAGCGCCCTGGTTGCTTCCGCCATGGTGGTAGTTACTGCCACCGCTGCCGCCCGCGTTGTTGCTATGGTGCGAAACCGGACGAGAAGGAACCACTGTAGAGATGGCGTGCTTATACACCATCTGGCTTACCGTGTTTTTCAACAGAATGACGAACTGATCAAAGGATTCAATTTGTCCCTGCAGCTTAATACCATTCACCAAATAGATCGAAACCGGTACACGTTCACGACGCAATGCGTTCAAAAACGGGTCTTGTAATGATTGCCCCTTAGCCATTCTATCTTTTCCTTATATGCTTGTTGTTTGTTACTTTGTGAACCGTGGTTCAGAAAAACTGCGTAAAAATTTGCGCACGATAACGGACCAATTGTACACAATCATCCCTGCTACGCACTAACAACCTGAAGCACCGCATTACGCGCTAATTCTGGCGCGTCACTGTCTAACCAGTGGACGTCGGGCCAGCCACGTAACCAGGTCATCTGGCGTTTAGCGAGCTGCCGGGTGGCGCAAATTCCCCGATAAACCATTTCGTCGTAATCGATTTCGCCAGACAGATAAGACCACATCTGACGGTAACCAACACAGCGAATGGAAGGCATGTCCGTATGCAAATCACCTCGTGCAAACAGTGCCCGAGCCTCCGCTTCAAAACCTGACGCTAACATCTGGTCGTAACGCAACGCGATGCGCTGGTGTAACAGTTCGCGGCTCGCCGGAGCGATAGCAAACTGGTACACATCGTAGGGTAACGCTTCACCGGCCGTTTTTGTCAGTTCCGTTAAAGTTTTACCCGAAATAAAAAAAACTTCCAGTGCTCGCGAAAGTCTCTGCGGATCATTCGGATGAATACGACTACCGGCGACCGGATCGATTTCACACAGCTGGCGGTGCAGGGCTTCCCAGCCTTTTTCCGCCGCCATTTGCTCTATTCGCTGACGCACTTCCGGATCGGCCGAGGGCAGCGGCGACAATCCTTCCAGCAACGCTTTGAAGTAAAGCATGGTTCCACCAACAAGCAGCGGAATCTTACCTTTTTGGGTAATCTCCGCCATTTCTGCCAGCGCATCGCGACGAAACTCAGCAGCGGAATAGCTCTCCGCCGGGTCGCGAATGTCCAGCAAGCGATGGGGTGCCTGCGCCAACTCCTGTGCCGACGGTTTCGCCGTGCCAATATCCATCCCGCGATAGATTAAGGCAGAGTCAACGCTAATAAGTTCCACCGGAAGTTGCTGACGCAGCGCAATGGCTAATGCCGTCTTACCGGAGGCGGTCGGTCCCATCAAAAAAATTGCCTTTGGCCGGCTAGCCTGGTTCAGTTCACTCATGCTTCAACGCGTTTAGCGCGCTCTCAATCTCAAGGGTCTGTAACAGACCTGAAGGCGGCGATTTCAGCAGATGCGGGCAGAGCCGTTCGAGCTCTGCCAGCAGCGTGATCGCCTGCGAGTGATTCCAGTGAGGTCCTGCCGCATCGTCGCGTCGCGCCAGCCACTGGGCCAGTGCGGAAGCAGAAACCTCTTGCTGCCGGGCGAGATAGCCTAACAGGTCTGGAATCAAGATTTGTAAATTTTGTGTTCGTAACGGTAAAGGGACAGCGCGCAGCGTCACATGCTGTCCTTCCCGTTGTAAATCAATGCCCATCTGGCTTAACAGCGCCGCCTGGGCAGCAATCACGCTTAACTCTTCGTGAGCGATTTTCAGCCGTACCGGGATCAGCAGCGGCTGCGGTTTGAGCCCCTCATCGCCGGGTTGCAGCTGGGCCTGTTTGAGCCAGCGCGCCGCTACGCTTAATGACAGCAGCTGCAAGGTCTCCCCGCGCTCCAGCAGCGCATAGCGCTCGCGCACCACGCTGAGCACCCGGCCAAAACTTTGCATATGGGCGGCCAGCGGCGCTTCACGCGCGGGTGCCGGGCGTGGCGCGGGCGCGGGTTCAGCGGCCGGTACGCGTGGCGTCTCCGCCGCCGGTGTTTTTATCAGCTGCTGATAAACCGCCCCTTCACGCGCGCGATAGCCCGGCTCTTTCGGCTGCCACTGGCCGCCCGTGCCGCCGGATGCCGCACTGCCACCGCTGCGCGCGCCGGTTGCCGGCTGAGCAAAGTGATTTGTCCCGGCGGCCTGGCGGTTTTCCGGCTGCCACTGCGGCGGCGGCTCTTCGGCATGGGCCAGCGGCAATTCGGCGCTGCGACTGGCCTGCAGCACGCTCATCACACCCTGCCAGATAAAGTCATGTACCAGCCGCGACTGATGAAAACGCACCTCGTGCTTGGCGGGATGCACGTTGACATCCACCTGGTGCGGGTCAATCTCCAGATACAGCACATAGGCTGGCTGCTGATCCTCACCGAGCTGGGTTTGATAGGCCTGGCGGATGGCGTGATTAATCAGCTTGTCGCGCATCATGCGACCGTTAACGTAGCAGTATTGCAGGTCGGTAACCTGACGCGACCCCGCCGGATCGGCCACCCAGCCGCGCAGCGCCAGATCGTCGTGCTGCCAGTCAATGCGCAGCGCGTGCTGCATGAAAGGTGTCCCGCAGATGGCGCCAAGACGCCGCTCGCGCTGCGCCTCCTGCGTCACGCCGCGATACTGACGCACCAGCTTGCCGTTGTGCGTCAGCGAAATGGCAACGTCGAAACGCGCCAGCGCAATGCGGCGAATCACCTCATCAATATGGGTGAACTCGGTCTTTTCGGTGCGCATGAATTTACGGCGGGCAGGCGTGTTGTAGAACAGATCGAGCACTTCCAGCGAGGTTCCCACCGGGTGGGCGGCGGGTTTGACCGTCACCGCCATATCGCGCCCTTCGGCATAGGCCTGCCAGGCTTCCTGCTGATCGGCGGTGCGCGACGTCAGCGTCAGGCGCGACACCGAGCTGATACTCGCCAGCGCTTCGCCGCGAAAGCCGAGGCTGACAATCGCCTCCAGATCATCCAGCGAGGCAATTTTGCTGGTGGCGTGGCGGGCCAGCGCCATCGCCAGTTCATCTCTGGCAATGCCGCAGCCGTTGTCGCGGATGCGGATCAGCTTTGCACCGCCTTTCTCAATATCGACCTCAATGCGTGTCGCTCCGGCATCAAGGCTGTTTTCCACCAGCTCTTTTACGACCGAGGCCGGGCGCTCAACCACTTCGCCAGCGGCAATCTGGTTCGCCAGCTGAGGCGGTAAAATCTGTATTGGCATGGTGGTGATCCTTATCAGGTATGGGCTGCGCGCAGCCCCTCATCAGGATTGTGGAATCTTTAAATTTTGCCCCAGCATCACGTTGCTCGACTTCATGTTATTCGCCTGCATGATGGCTTTCGGGCTGACGCCGTACTTCGCGGCAATCGCCGTCAGCGAATCACCGCGCACCACTTTGTGCCGCGCCGGACGGCTGGCCGCGCTGCTGACGACGGAACCGGCCGGCACTTTCAGCCGCTGGCCGACCCACACCACATCGCGCTTCAGGTTATTCAGCTCGCGCAGCGTCGCCATGCTGACCCTGTATCGCGCGGCGATGCCGGACAGCGTCTCGCCGCGCGTCACGGTATGACGCTGGGTAGCACCGGTGTACTGCACGGTGCCGGTCGCCGGGTTGCTGGCGACGCTAACCGCTGGTGCGCGATCCAGCGGCCGGTTTTCCTCCTTTGGGACCGATTGCAGCGGATGCGCGAGGAAATAGTTACGCAGTCCTTTGTAAATCGACTGGGCAATCTTTTCCTGATACGCGCTGCTGCCTAGCAGCCGCTCCTCCCCGGCGTTACTGATAAAGCCGGTTTCAACCAGTAAAGAAGGGATGTCCGGCGAACGCAGCACGCCGAGGCTGGCATGTTCCGGCAGACGTTTGTGCAACGGCGTTACGCCGCGCAGCTGCTGCAGCACTTTAACCGCCACGTCATAGCCGACGCGCTGTGAATGGCCAAACTGCAGATCCAGCACCGCCTGGCTCAGGTAGGGATCGGCCTGGCTGTTCGCCAGCAGATCGCCCGCGCCGCCCAGCAGCTCAGACTGTTTCTCTTTCTGCTCCAGCCAATTAGCCATTTCGCTGTTGGCGCGACGGTTGGACAGCACCCAAACCGAAGCCCCGGTAGCAGAGTGATTCGGTGCGGCGTCGGCGTGAATCGATACCAGCAGGTTAGCGTTCTCTTTACGCGCCACCTCGGAACGGCCCATCACCGAAATAAAGTAGTCGCCGTTACGCGTCAGCACCGGTTTAAACATCGGGTCCTGATCCATCAGCGCCTTGAGCTTCCGCGCGATGGCGATGGTGACATTCTTTTCATGTAAGCCGTGCTGGCCCGACGCGCCAGGATCCTGACCGCCGTGTCCGGCATCAATCGCCACGATCACCGCATCATTACGGCTGACAGCACCGCCCGGACGTACCGTGGTGTTGCTGCTGGTCACCGCCGTCACCGGATTGGCGTTGAACGGATTGCCCTGGCTGGTTGTGGCGCTGTCGCTCTGGCGCGCACGCGTCACCGGTGCCGCCGCGGTGGTGCGTCTGGCCGGCTGGGTGCCGCTGATGGTGAAGACCACGCGGTACTGATTGCCGTCGCGCTGCGTACTGGCGCGCGTTTTCGCCGCCTGGGTCAGCTCAAACACCAGCCGGATGCTTTGCTTATCCTTCGGCTGGCTATTACGAATCCGTTTAACGATGTTTTCGCCGCTAAAGTTGAGCGGCAGCCCCTGAATATTGCCGCTCTGGCGAATATCCAGCACCACCCGGTTCGGGTTGTGCAGCGGAAAGAAGCCATACACCGGCTGGCCGTTGAAGCTCAGGGTCACCGTCGCCTGGCTGTCGCCGTTATCGACTTTGATATCCGATAGTGTCGCGGCCAGCGCCGACGAGGAGAACAGACACAGCAGGGCGAGCATCATCCCGGTAACGCGTGACATCATGCCGGTTCCCTGCCCTGCTGAAACTGCTGCAGCAGCGTATCGCCCAGCGGCGAATGCGCGCTGATTTCCGCTGCGCGCGCGCTGGCAACGTAGCTTAGCGTCAGTGCCAGATCCGGCTCTGGCAGCACACCCGCGCCCTGCTGCGGCCACTCAACCAGGCACAGCGCGTCGCCGCTGAAGTAGTCACGGATGCCCATAAACTCCAGCTCTTCCGGGTCGGCGAGGCGATAGAGATCGAAATGGTACAGACTGCGGTCGCCCAGCTGATAGGGCTCAACCAGCGTATAGGTTGGACTTTTGACGTTGCCCTGATGGCCAAGCGCCTGCAAAAAGCCGCGGCTGAAGGTGGTTTTACCGGCACCCAGATCGCCATACAGATAGATCACCACCGCGCTGCTGCAAACGCGGGCCAGTTGCGCACCCAGATTCAGGGTTGCCGCCTCATCGGGCAAAGGAATAACACAGGTCTTCATGCTTTATTGTTGGATCATCTCTGGATTAACAAACTGCCACAGCAGTGCGAACAAATCAGTGGCTAACATGCCGCGCGTCCCGCGCTGTCGCGCTACCGCATCCGCCGCGGCACCGTGCGCGACACAGCCCGCACAGGCGGCGTCAAACAGGGTGGCCTGCTGGCCCAGCAGGGCGGCGATAATACCGCTCAGCACATCGCCCATACCGCCGGACGCCATGCCTGCATTGCCGACATCCGCAATCGCCATGTCGCCCGTCGCGCTGGCAATTACCGTACCAGCACCTTTCAGCACCACCACGCCGCCGTAGCGGTTTGCCAGGGTCTGCGCGGCGTGTAAGCGGTCACTCTCAATCTCTGCGGTTTTCACCCCGAGCAGGCGTGCTGCCTCGCCGGGATGCGGCGTAATGATGCGATTCTGACGGTTATCTGCATTGATTGCCAGCAGGTTAAGCGCATCAGCATCCCAAAGCATCGGCTTTTCACTCAGTGCCACCTTTTTCAGTGCCTTCTGAGCCCATTCACGCTGGCCAAGACCGGGGCCGATGGCGATGACATCCGCCCACGCCAGCGCGTCGTCCAGCCGCGCGTCGCTCAGGGCATCCACCATCAGCTCCGGTCGTGCGCTGAGAATCGGACCAATATTATCTTCATGCGTTAACACCCGCACAAGCCCGGCACCGCTGCGCAGCGCCGCTTCGCCGGTCATGCGGATCGCGCCGGCCGTGCCGCTGTCGCCACCAACCACCAGCAAACGGCCGTGATCGCCTTTGTGCGAGGTGGCTTTACGCGGCTTCAGCCAGCGCGGTAAATCCGCTGCAGCGTAGCGATGAATCGGCGCCGGCTCGCCAGCCAGAAACGCGTCCAGACCAAGCGTCGCGCAATGCAGCACGCCGACGTGGTCACGCGCTTTGCCGGTGAGCTGACCGGGCTTCAGCGCAATCATACTTAACGTACAGTCCGCCACGACCGCCGCCCCTGGCGTGGTGCCGGTCGCCGCCACCAGCCCGGAAGGGATATCGACGGCAAACACCGGCGCGGCGTGCGCATTGATCTGTTCGATCAGCGACTGATAAGGCGCGGCAGGCGCGCGATTCAGCCCGGTGCCCAGCAGCGCATCAACAATTACGTCGATGTGTTCCGGCCAGGCAGCGTCGGCGGCATGAATCACGCCGCCCGCCGCCAGCCAGCCGTCGCGCGCCTGCTGTGCTTCTTCCGGCAGCGGACGTTCGCTGTCACAGGCCAGCAGCGTCACGCTCAGCCCGGCGGCCTGCGCCAGCCGCGCCACCACGTAGCCATCGCCGCCGTTATTACCGTGGCCGCATAAAATCAGCCAGTGCTGCGCCTGCGGCCACTGCTGGCGAATCCGTTCATAACTGGCCTGCCCGGCACGCTGCATCAGTTCATACAGCGTCAGGCCCAGGCTATCGGCGGCGTCGCACTCCAGTTGCGGCATGGCCTGCGCAGGCCAGACAGAGTGTGGTAAACTGCGTGCGTTTGCTTCAATTGCCTGGTCTCTCATGTCATACCCTCTCGATCTTCAACAGCTCGCTCAACAGATTAAACAGTGGGGGCGCGAACTCGGCTTTCAGCAGGTGGGTATTTGCGATACCGACCTGAGCGCCGAAGAGCCGAAACTGCAGCAGTGGCTGGAGAAGCAGTATCACGGCGAGATGGACTGGATGGCGCGTCACGGCATGATGCGCGCCCGTCCGCATGAACTGCTGCCCGGCACGCTGCGCGTAATCAGCGTACGCATGAACTATCTTCCGGCCAAAGCCGCGTTTGCCAGCACGTTAAAAAAACCGCAGCTGGGTTATGTCAGCCGCTACGCGCTGGGCCGCGATTACCACAAAGTATTGCGCAATCGACTGAAAAAGCTCGGAGAAAAAATCCAGGCCCACTGCGGCGAACTCAATTTTCGTCCGTTTGTCGACTCCGCGCCGATTCTGGAGCGGCCGATTGCCGTCAAAGCCGGACTCGGCTGGACCGGCAAACATTCGCTGGTGCTTAATCGCGAAGCCGGCTCGTGGTTTTTCCTCGGCGAGCTGCTGATTGATCTCCCGCTGCCGGTGGATGAGCCGCAGCAAGAGCAGTGCGGTCGCTGCGTCGCCTGCATGACCATCTGCCCGACCGGCGCCATCGTCGAACCTTATGTCGTCGATGCGCGCCGCTGCATCTCCTATCTCACCATTGAACTGGAAGGCGCCATTCCCGAAGCGCTGCGTCCGCTGATCGGCAACCGCATTTACGGCTGTGACGACTGCCAGCTGATCTGCCCGTGGAATCGCTATGGTCAGCTGACCGACGAAGAGGATTTTTCGCCGCGCGCGGTGCTGCACGCGCCGCAGCTGGTCGAACTGTTCGGCTGGGATGAAGCCCGTTTTCTGCGCGTCACGGAAGGCTCCGCCATTCGCCGCATCGGCCATCTGCGCTGGCTGCGTAACGTAGCGGTGGCGCTGGGTAATGCGCCCTGGGCACCCGAGAATCTCACGGCATTAGAACAGCGGCGCGGTGAACATCCGCTGCTGGATGAGCACATTGACTGGGCGATAGCGCAACAGCGGCAAAAGCGCGCGGCGCAGGCGGTAGAGGTGCAATCGGCACAGCAGCAGCGGCTGGTGCGCGCCGTCGAGAAAGGGTTACCGCGTGATGCATGATTGAGCAATCGCGCAGGATATTATGCTTTTCCACATGCTGTGAATAAAATTATTTCCCCGAATAGTGACGTGGATCGTTATTTCGTCTAAAAGGGGCATTCACAGTCTGAAATATCATTTACCCAATAAAAAACATAGAGTTAGATAATTACTGTAAACATTTACGTCGGGTTTTGCGCGCAGGGGCTTGTCCAGAGCTTGTGGATAACTCTGTTCAAAACGGTTTTGCAGATAGGGTAAAACGCCGTCAGCACGTTGCGGGCGCATTGTGGATAACCTGTAAGATTACTGCAACAGACGCAGACATCTCAGGCACTCACGCAGCGTGCAAAATTTCCAGATAACAAACGGAACCGCACAGGTAAAACGACTGCAGCAGTTGTATGTCTGATTGTGCCCGGGGGCAAATAACTTTAGTGAATATGAAAATCTGGAGCGGGAAACGAGACTCGAACTCGCGACCCCGACCTTGGCAAGGTCGTGCTCTACCAACTGAGCTATTCCCGCATAATCTTCGTATTTTAGTCTGCCACGGCGTTGGCTGCCTTCGCTCACCCAGGTCACTTACTCGTGTAAGCTCCCAGGGATTCGCTCAGTTGCCGCCTTGTTGCAAACTCAAATACTCGATTATGTACCGGCATTCTTAAGTCACAACAACCGCAAAAAGACTAAATCCGTGATTTGGATGGCGTACTGCAACAGAGACTGGAGCGGGAAACGAGACTCGAACTCGCGACCCCGACCTTGGCAAGGTCGTGCTCTACCAACTGAGCTATTCCCGCATAATCGTCGTCTTTCATTGCGCTGCGGCGTTAACGGCCTGGACGCGGCTGAAATCCTTGATTCTGATGCATTACTTTTTACTGCACGTTCTGGAGCGGGAAACGAGACTCGAACTCGCGACCCCGACCTTGGCAAGGTCGTGCTCTACCAACTGAGCTATTCCCGCATCATTGTCTTTCAATCTGCTGCGGCGTTGACCGCCTTAGCGCAACTGAACTACCTGATTCAGAACATTTGTTACTTTTACTGCTCCGTACCTGTTGTAAATTCTTCACCGGTACGGGGTGCGCATTATACGAGAAATCCTTCCCGCCGCAAGCGTTGCAAAGCAAAATTTTGCGCTTTGCGCGCGTTTGCTGTTTTAATCGGCAAACTGCTGCTTTCCTGCGCACCCGCGTTGATTTACAGCTGCAGGAAGTGCTCGCGGTAGTAGGCCAGCTCGGCAATGGACTCGCGAATGTCGTCCAGCGCCTGATGCGTACCGGCCTTTTTAAAGCCTGGCAGAATCTCTGGCTTCCAGCGGCGCGCCAGCTCTTTCAGCGTGCTGACATCCAGATAGCGGTAGTGGAAATAGGCTTCCAGCTCCGGCATGTACTTAAACAGGAAGCGGCGATCCTGGCCAATGCTGTTGCCGCAAATCGGTGAGGTGTTGGCCGGAACCCACTGCTGCAGAAACGCAATCGTCGCCTGCTCCGCCGCACGATCGTCATGCTGGCTGGCCTTTACGCGCGCAACCAGCCCGCTATTGGTGTGGGTGCGCACGTTCCAGTCATCCATCAGCGCCAGCTGCGCATCGGACTGGTGCACCGCCAGTACCGGACCTTCGGCCAGAATGTTGAGGTTGGCGTCCGTTACAATGGTGGCGATCTCAATAATGCGATCGCGCTCCGGATCCAGTCCGGTCATTTCCAGGTCGATCCAAATCAGATTGTTTTCATTTCCCGCTGTCATGCATTTCCCGCCTGTTGCCAAAGTCGTCATTAGCCTGAATTAAGGTGTATCATAGACGTTTTGCCCAGCGGGGCGAAGCCTGGCGAAAGCGTGAGAGGATGCGTGAGCAAAAATAAATTGTCGAAGGGTCAACAACGTCGCGTCAGCGCCAACCATCAGCGTCGTCTGCAGCAACGGAACGAAAAGCCGGAACCGGACGACAGCCTGTTTGGTGAAGCCTCTGAGGGCGTAGTGATCAGCCGCTTTGGCATGCACGCGGATGTGGAAGACAGCGCCGGCGAGGTACATCGCTGTAATATCCGCCGCACCATTCGCTCGCTGGTCACCGGCGACCGCGTGGTGTGGCGCGCCGCGGGTGAAAACGGCGGCAAAGGTATTGTTGAAGCCGTACACCCGCGCCAGACGGTGCTGACGCGCCCGGACTTCTATGACGGCGTGAAACCAATCGCCGCTAACATTGATCAGATCATAATTGTGTCGGCGATCCTGCCAGAGCTGTCGCTGAACATTATCGATCGCTATCTGGTGGCCAGCGAAACGCTCGGCGTGGAGCCGCTGCTGGTACTGAATAAAACCGATCTGCTGGATGACGACGCGCGGGCGTTTGTCGATGAGCAGATGGATATCTATCGCCACATTGGCTATCGCGTACTGATGGTATCGAGCCGCGCCAAAGATGGACTGAAGGATCTGGAAGCGGCGCTCACCGGCCGGGTCAGCATTTTTGCCGGCCAGTCGGGCGTGGGCAAATCCAGCCTGCTGAACAACCTGCTCGGCCTCGACCTGGCAGGCGATGAGATCCTGACCAATGATGTGTCGGACGTGTCCGGCCTCGGCCAGCACACCACCACCGCCTCACGGCTGTATCACTTCCCGCACGGCGGCGATGTCATCGATTCACCTGGCGTGCGCGAGTTCGGTTTGTGGCATCTGGAGCCGGAACAAATTACCCAGGGATTTGTCGAATTTCGTGAATTTCTCGGCGGTTGTAAGTTCCGCGACTGCAAGCACGACAACGACCCAGGCTGCGCCATCCGCGAAGCGGTGGAGAACGGGATCATCGACATTTCACGCTTCGATAACTACCACCGTATTCTGGAGAGCATGGCGCAGGTAAAAACGCGTAAAAACTTTTCCGCCAGCGAAGATTAACGGGTACAACGGCACATTCGCCAACTGACCGGGGCGCTGCTACAATCCGCCCCCTTTTGTGTAAACCAAACGTTATTAAGCCAGGAGGCAACGGTGTTTGATCGTTTTAAACTCGGCCTGAATCACATTCTGCCTAAAAAAGCGCTGACCGAACTCGCCGGTTGGGGCGCCAGCCGCCGCGCTGGCTGGCTGACCAAAGCGGTCATCGACATTTTTGTCTGGTTCTACAAAGTGGATATGGCGGAAGCCAGCAAGCCGCACACCGGCAGCTACCGCACCTTTAATGACTTCTTTGTACGCCCGTTAAAAGAGGGGGCACGCCCTATCGATCCGGACGCTTCGCTGCTGGCCTTGCCAGCGGATGGCGCCATCAGCCAGCTGGGCCGTATTGCTGGTGATCAGATCTTCCAGGCCAAAGGCCACACCTACTCGCTGCAGGCGCTGCTGGCCGGCAATGACGATCTGGCGGAAAAATTTGTCGACGGTGAGTTCGTTACCACGTACCTTGCGCCGCGCGACTACCACCGCGTGCACATGCCGTGTAACGGCATCCTGCGCGAAATGATCTACGTGCCGGGCGATCTCTACTCGGTTAACCCGCTGACCGCGCGCAACATCCCGAACCTGTTTGCCCGTAACGAACGCGTGATCTGCGTCTTTGATACCGATCACGGCCCGATGGTGCAGATCCTCGTGGGCGCCACCATTGTCGGCAGCATCGAAACCGTCTGGGCCGGCACCGTGACGCCGCCGCGCGAAGGGGTGATCAAACGCTGGCGCTACCCATCGGCCGATCATGATGGCGCGGTCGTGCTGCTGAAAGGTCAGGAGATGGGCCGCTTTAAGCTGGGCTCGACGGTGATCAACCTGTTCGCGCCGAACCGCGTCAAGCTGGCTGAAAGCCTTGAAGCCGAAAGCAAAACCCGCCTGGGTCAGCCGCTGGCTATCGCCCTGCCGCAGCCCGGCGACAGCGCTCCGCTCATCGACTAATTCCGGGAAACACCGCCGTGCGCGCCTCTCTTTTTCTGCTGCTGAGCCTGGTGCTCAGCAGCACCGTCTTTGCCGCCACCGTTCCACCCGCCAGCCAGCTGAAACAAGATCTGGAAACGGCGAAATCCGCGAAAAGCTCGCCCAGCCAGGCCGAACAGGTGCAGGCGCTGGAAGCAGCAATTAACTTCCTGTCCGAACGCGACGACTCGCTGGAACGGGCGAAACAGTATCAGCAGGTAATCGATGATTTCCCGCGGCTGGCGCGCGAGCTGCGTCAGCAAATCGCCACGCTGACTGACAGCAGCAAGCCAGTGCGCAGCAACATGAGCAATGCCGAGCTGGATCAGGAGATCCTGCAGGTTAGCAGCCAGCTGCTGGAGGAGAGCCGCCAGGCGCAGCAGGAGCAGGATCGCGCCCGCGAAATCAGCGATTCTCTGTCGCAGCTGCCGCAGCAGCAGACCGATGCGCGGCGCGCCATGACCGAAAGCGAACGGCGCGCACAGGGCGTGGCGGCTGCCGCTACCCCGCTGGCGCAGGCGCAGATTTATGCGCGTCAGACCGAGAGCGCTGCCAGTAAAGCGCGGGTCGATGAGCTGGAGCTGGCGCAGCTGTCGGCCAATAACCGTCAGGAGCTGGCGCGCATGCGCGCGGAAGTGCATCAGCGCAAAGCCACCCAGCTGGATAACTATCTGCAGGCGCTGCGCAATCAGCTCAACAACCAGCGCCAGCGCGAAGCCGAACTGGCGCTGGAGCGCACCGAACAGCTGGCGGAAAACAGCGGCGATCTGCCGGCCTCCATCAGCGATCAGTTCCGCGTTAACCGCGAGCTCTCCGCCGATCTGAATCAGCAGGCGCAGCGTATGGATCTGGTGGCCTCGCAGCAGCGTCTCGCTACCAATCAGACATTGCAGGTGCGCCAGGCGCTGAGTACGCTGCGCGAGCAGTCACAGTGGCTGGGCGTGTCGAATCTGCTGGGTGAAGCGCTGCGCGCGCAGGTGGCGCGCCTGCCGGAGATGCCGAAATCCCAGCAGATCGACAGTGAAATGGGCCAGCTGCGCGTGCAGCGGCTGCATTATGAAGACCTGCTGGAGCGCCAGCAGGCGCTGCGCAAAGAGAAACAGGCGGACGGCACGCCGTTCACCAGTGAACAGACGCGCATTCTGGATGCCCAGCTGAAAACCCAGCGTGAACTGCTGAACTCACTGATTTCCGGCTGCGACACGCTGATTCTGGAAATCACCAAGCTGAAGGTTTCCAATACGCAGCTGCAGGACGCGCTGAGTGAAGTCAAAGAGGCCACGCACCGCTATCTGTTCTGGACCGCTGACGTCAGCCCGGTTGGCCTGAAATATCCGCTGGACGTCGCCACCGATCTGACGCGCCTGCTGTCGCTGGATACGCTGGGCCAGCTGGGCAAAGCGCTGGCGATGATGTTCACCAACCGCGAAACGGTGCTACCGATTATCGGTGCCATGCTGCTGGTGGGCTTTAGCATCAGCACGCGTCGTCACTACAACGCCTTTATGGCGCGCGCGGCCAGCCGCGTGGGGAAAGTGACGCAGGACCGCTTCAGCCTGACGCTGCGCACCGTCTTCTGGTCGATTCTGGTCGCGGTGCCGCTGCCGGTGCTGTGGGCCGCGCTCGGCTTTGGCCTGCAGCACGCCTGGCCTTACCCATTTGCCGTGGCGATTGGCGATGGCATCACTGCCACCCTGCCGCTGCTGTGGGCATTCATGATCAGCGCGGCTTTTGCCCGTCCTGACGGCCTGTTTGTCGTGCACTTCCGCTGGCCGCAGGCGCGGGTCGCGCGCGCCATGCGTTATTACTCGCTGACGGTCGGCCTGATCGTACCGCTGATTATGCTGCTGATTGCTTTCGCCAATCTCGACGATCCGCAGTTCTCCGCCACGCTGGGGCGCTTGTGCTTTATTCTGATCTGCGGGGCGCTGAGCATTGTCACCGTCAGCCTGAAACGCGCCGGTATCCCGCTCTATTTAGATAAAGAGGGCGACGGCGACAACTTCGTTAACCGGATTCTGTGGAACCTGATGATCGCCATTCCGCTGGTGGCGGCGCTGGCCTCCTGCATTGGCTATCTGGCCACCGCGCAGGCGCTGCTGGCGCGCCTGGAAACCTCGGTCGGCATCTGGTTCTTCCTGCTGGTGATTTACCACATCATTCGCCGCTGGATGCTGATTCAGCGCCGCCGCATCGCCTTTGACCGCGCGCGCCAGCGTCGTGCCGATATGCTGGCCAACCGCGCGCGCAGCGAAGAGGAAAAAGAGCAGCAGTCTGCCGTCAGCACCGATACCGTGGAAGTCGAAGAGCCGATTATCGATCTGGATGCGATCAGCGCGCAGTCGTTGCGGCTGGTCCGCTCGATTCTGACGCTGATTGCGCTGGTGTCGGTGATTGTGCTGTGGTCTGAGATTCACTCCGCGTTCAGCTTCCTCGACAACATTCCGCTGTGGGATGCCAGCACCACGGTGCAGGGCGTCGAGAGCGTACAGCCCATTACGCTGGGTGCCGTGCTGATCGCCATCCTGATCTTTATCATTACCACCCAGCTGGTGCGCAACATGCCGGCGCTGCTGGAGCTGGCGCTGCTGCAACACCTCAGCCTGTCGCCCGGTACCGGTTACGCCATTACCACCCTGACCAAATACGCGCTGATGCTGGTCGGCGGTCTGATTGGCTTTTCGATTATTGGCGTGGAGTGGTCAAAACTGCAGTGGCTGGTAGCGGCGCTGGGTCTGGGACTGGGCTTTGGGATGCAGGAGATCTTTGCCAACTTTATCTCCGGCCTGATCATCCTGTTTGAGAAACCGATCCGTATCGGCGATACCGTGACAATTCGCGATTTGACCGGCAGCATCACCCGCATCAATACGCGCGCCACCACCATTACCGACTGGGACCGCAAAGAGATTATTGTGCCGAACAAGGCCTTTATCACCGAGCAGTTCGTCAACTGGTCGCTGTCGGATTCGGTGACGCGCGTGGTGCTGACCATTCCGGCACCGGCCCACGTTAACAGCGAAGAGGTGACGACCATCCTGAAGCAGGCGGCCGATCGCTGCACCTACGTGCTGGATATGCCAGCGCCGGATGTGTTCCTGGTGGATCTGCAGCAGGGCATTCAGCTGTTTGAGCTGCGCGTGCACGCGGCGGAGATGGGCCATCGTATGCCGCTGCGTCATGAGCTGCATCAGCTGATTCTGCGCGGCTTTGAAGAGCATGGCATTGAGATGCCGTTCCCGCCGTTCCAGGTACGGATGGAAACGCTGGGGCGCAAAACGCCCGCCAGCAACGGTTCGGCTGCCAGCCGGACCTTCAAATCCGGTGGCCTGTAAAACAAAACGCCCGGCATGCGCCGGGCGTTTTTTCTTTACGCGCGGGTTACTTCACAAACTCTTCGCCCTGCGCGATATCTTTTTTCAGCGTCTCCAGCATGCCGTTGAGCGCCTGCTGTTCGAAATCACTGAGCGGCCCGAGCGGACGGCGTTCGGCGATACCGTTTTTGCCCAGCAGCAGCGGCTGCGAGAAGAAGCGCGCGTACTCGCCGTCGCCTTCCACATAGGCGCATTCAACGACATTGGCTTCGCCCTGCAGCGCACGAATCAGCGACAGACCAAAGCGCGCAGCCGCCTGGCCCATCGACAGCGTCGCCGAGCCGCCACCGGCTTTGGCTTCCACCACTTCGGTACCGGCATTCTGAATACGTTTCGTCAGGTCGGCGATCTCCTGCTCGCTGAAGCTGACGCCTTTAACCTGCGACAGCAGCGGCAGAATGGTCACGCCTGAATGCCCGCCGACCACCGGCACTTCAATCTCCGTAGGCTGTTTGCCCTTCAGGGCAGCGACAAAGGTGTTGGCGCGAATCACATCCAGCGTTGAGACGCCAAACAGCCGGTTTTTATCGTACACCCCGGCTTTTTTCAGCACTTCGGCGGCAATCGCCACCGTGGTATTTACCGGGTTAGTGATGACGCCAATCAGCGCTTTTGGCGCGGTGGTCGCCACCTGTTCAATCAGGTTACGCACGATACCGGCGTTGACGTTAAACAGATCGGCGCGGTCCATGCCAGGTTTGCGTGCCACACCGGCCGAGATCAGCACCACATCGGCGCCGTGCAGAGCCGGCGTGGCATCTTCGCCACTGAACCCTTCGACTTTCACGGCAGTAGGAATGTGGCTGAGATCAACCGCGACGCCTGGCGTCACCGGGGCAATGTCATACAGTGAGAGGGCTGAACCTGCGGGTAATTGGGTCTTGAGCAGCAGAGCGAGTGCCTGGCCAATACCACCAGCTGCACCGAGAACGGCAACTTTCATCCTGAACTCCTTATTAAGGTGGGGCAGAGATATGCCGGAAATCCATCAGGTTACGAGTTTAATCAACTTCTCAGGCGATAGCGACACACCTGTCGCGCAATAACATTACGCCGCAATCGGCTCCCGAGACATCTCCACTTCAGAAGTCGCCTGAATGATCCAGTCGCAGCCAGAAGACTATGGACGGCAATGATCATCGTTTTGTTGTTACCACTTCAATAATATAACAACTTTGCAACCTTCGCTTTGCGCGCCAGCGCGCGATTTTGGTGCAGGATAAAACTCTGTTATCATGCCCGCCCCACACGCGCATGCCGTGAATTCACGCATCCGCTTATTGCATAAAAATTCATCTAAATGCATAATAATTTATCTGCGACGGGCCTGTTGCCTGCTGCAACCCTCTTTTATTGGTAGCTTATGCGAAACCCATCTAAACAAGACGATCTGATAAAGGCGTTTAAAGCCTTACTGAAAGAAGAAAAGTTCAGCTCTCAGGGCGAAATTGTCCAGGCGCTGCAGGAAGACGGCTTCGGCAACATCAACCAGTCAAAAGTTTCTCGTATGCTGACCAAGTTTGGCGCGGTGCGCACGCGTAACGCCAAAATGGAGATGGTGTATTGCCTGCCTGCTGAACTGGGCGTGCCCACCACCACCAGCCCGCTGAAGAATCTGGTGCTGGATATCGACTATAACGATGCGCTGGTAGTGATTCATACCAGCCCGGGCGCAGCCCAGCTGATCGCCCGCCTGCTCGACTCCCTCGGCAAAGCCGAAGGCATTCTCGGCACCATCGCCGGTGACGACACCATCTTTATTACGCCAGCGCGTGCCTTTACGGTGAAACAGCTGTATGACGCCGTGCTGGTGTTATTCGAACAGGAACTATAAAACCCTGTATGTTACCGGCGGTTCACCTGCCGGTAACCTTGCCTGCCCGCCCGCGTTTCTCCCGCTGTTTTATCGCCAACACCTTACAAAATAACCGCTTAGCCATATTCCGCCGGGTTCTCAATACGCGAAAGTATTGGTACGACCTTTTCGCCTGCTTAACCCTTTGCGCTATTTTACGCTGCTTTACAATTAGTGCTTAGCGGTTATCTCTTGCTTTTAGCGCTCAGCCAGCTTGATCAACCACATTGTTTCGCACAAAAAGATAATTTGATGCAGATCATTGTTTTTGCATGGAAATACACCCTCCTGGTTAAGATCCAGGCGGTTTTAATAACTTTGCGTTATAAAAATGTGCCATAAGGATAAAGAATTACAACCAATCATTATTAGCGGGATATTAATTTCATGGGTGATTAGATCTATACTTCTTTTCGTGATGCAAATCACACGAAATCAAAAAGAGAAAAACAGAAGACGAGGAAAAATACCATGAACGTTAAAACTACTATCGCCACCCTGAGTGTTCTATCTGCCCTGTCATTTGGTGCTTTCGCCGCAGATTCTATCAACGCCGAACAGGCAGCGAACCTGCAGCCGGTCGGCACCATCAGCGTCAGCGGCATTGGCGGCTCACCGATGGATATCCATCAGCAGCTGAACGCCAAAGCTGAAGCGCAAGGTGCTAAAGCCTATCGCGTTGTTGAGGCTTATAACGACAACAGCTACCACGCAACCGCGGAACTTTATAAATAAGTTTGCCGGAACAAGATGCAGTGTGAACGGCGACCCGTTTGAGAGGCGTTTGCCTCTCAGGTTGCCCACCCCATTTCAGGAGAGTGAATCATGAAAACCAAGTTATCTATTGCTGTACTGAGTCTGGCTTCCGTTCTGTCTTTTGGCGCCAGTGCTGCTACCCTGGTAACCAACACCCAGGCAGAAAATCTGCAGCCGCTGAATCAGACCATTAGCGTGAGCGGCGTCGATGGCGACCAGACCAATATCCGTCAGGAACTGTCCCAGAAAGCCGATGCTCAGGGTGCCAGCCATTACCGCATCATTGAGAACAATCAGGACAACACCTTCCACGTGACGGCTGAACTGTACAAATAAACTTTAACTATCGATCCGGCGTTATGCAGTCGCCGGGAGAAGATCGACGACCCGCTTACCCTCTTCGTGCCGCAGGTTGTTGATTCTAATGAGGAGACGAATTATGAAAATCAAAACAACCATCGCAACCGCTACGCTGCTTTCTCTGTTCGCTTTTGGCGCTTCGGCTGCCCAACTGGTAACGGATGAATCCGCGCAGAATCTGCAATCTACCGGCCAGACTATTACCGTTAGCGGAACAGGCGGCTCACCTATGGATTACCGCGCTCAGCTTTCTCAGAAAGCCGATGAGCAGGGTGCCAGCGCGTATAAAGTGATTGAAGCGCGCACCGGTGACAGCTATCACCTGACTGCAGAGCTGTACAAATAATTCCTCGTCAATTCTGACGAACCCTTTGGCCCCGCCTGCCGGGGCCCTTTTTGGTTGTGCTACTGAACATTAAAGCGGAGCTGGCCTTCCAGCTCCTCTTCTGCCTCATCGAATAGCAATATCAGCGCACCATAGCGGCGTTTCTGCCCTTTCCCCAGATTGATGAACGCAATTTCCAGCGGCAGCGGGATCTGCTCGCCGATGATCATTTCCCACAGATCGTCCAGATCGTGAATGGTGCGATCCGCTAGCGCGAAACGTTCGCAAAACTGACGATAGAAATGAGCCTGATCGACGATTTCATTGAAGTCGAAACGCTCGGTTCTCATGGTGACATCCTCTCGCTACGCCAGACCGCCGAGGTGCAGCGCTTTGACTTCCAGATACTCTTCCATGCCCAGCACCGATCCTTCGCGTCCCAGCCCGGACTCTTTCACGCCGCCAAACGGCGCCAGCTCGGTCGAGACTGCGCACTCGTTGATCCCAATCATGCCGGCTTCCAGCGCCGCCGAAACGCGGAACACGCGCTGCAGATTCTGCGTATAGAAGTAAGCCGCCAGACCGTATTCGGTGTTGTTGGCGCGCGCGATTACCTCAGCTTCATCGTCAAAGCGGAAGCAGGCAGCCACCGGACCGAAGGTCTCTTCCTGCGCCAGCTGCATCTCTTCATGCGCATCGGCAATCACCGTCGGCTGCCAGAAGTTGCCGCCCAGCGGATGGCGCTCGCCGCCCACCAGCAGTTTCCCGCCTTTGCTCAGCGCATCTTTGACATGCTCCGCCACTTTCTCCACCGCAGACGGCTCAATCAGCGGCCCGACCACCACGCCCGGCTCCACGCCATTGCCCACTTTTAGTTTGCCCACCGCCTCAGCCAACTGATGCACAAAGCGGTCGTATATTGCGTTGTGGATATAGAAGCGGTTAACGCTGACGCACACCTGGCCGGCGTTGCGGAATTTGTTGGCGATAGCCCCCTGCACCGCCGCGTCGATATCGGCATCGTCAAACACGATATAGGGCGCGTTGCCGCCCAGCTCCATCGAGACTTTCTTCATGGTTTCGGCCGCGTTCCGCATCAGCGTTTTCCCCACTGCGGTGGAACCGGTAAAGGAGATTTTACGCACCGCGCGGGAAGCCATAATAGCGTCGCTGATGGCGTGCGTGTCGCCGGCTACCGCGTTCAGCACGCCGTCCGGCACGCCCGCTTTTTGTGCCAGCGCCACCAGCGCAAAGGCGCTGAGCGGGGTGTTATTGGCCGGCTTGATGATGCCGGTGCAGCCGGCCGCCAGCGCCGGGCCGAGTTTGCGCGTCAGCATCGCCATCGGGAAATTCCACGGCGTGATGGCAGCGACGACGCCAATCGGCTCGCGCGTCGCCAGAATGCGTGAACCGGCTTTGGCCGGCGGGATAATTTCGCCGTTGGCGCGCTTCGCCTGCTCGGCAAACCATTGAATAAAGCTGGCGGCGTACTCTACTTCACCCTCGGCTTCCTGCAGCGGTTTGCCCTGCTCGGCGGTCATCAGCTGGCCCAGCCAGCTTTTGTGCTCGATGATCAGCTGGTACCAGCGATAAAGGATTTCGCTGCGCTGTTTGGCGGTTTTGTCGCGCCACGCCGGAAAGGCGCGCTGCGCGGCGGCAATCGCCTGTTCGGTTTCAGCCTTGCCGGCTTTCGCCACCTGCGCCAGTACCTCGCCGGTGGCCGGATTGGTGACATCAAAGGTGCTGCTGGCGGTGTGCCACTGGCCGTCCGCGAAGTAGCCAGTATTGAACAGTTCGTGTTGTTGCAGGGAAGTGGACATCGTTATTCTCCTGTCAGTAAGCATCCTGTCAGGAAAGTATAGATGGCAATAATCGGGCAATGAGGGTCAGCGTGGCATCAGGCCAGCCGCTGCGCCAGGCAGCGGCCAGTTTCAGATTTGGATGAGGGTGTTCTGGTACTTATCCAGCATCATCGACAGCCGTTTCACCGGTTCCGTCACGCTGGCCGGGGCGGCATAGTGCTGCAGCTTCTGCTGATAAACGTCCAGCTCCTGCAGCAGGCGCTCAAAGTAGTAGCGCCGTTTATCATCGCTGCTGGCCGCAATAATGCGGTCGGCGGTGGCGCGCAGCTGGCGGTGATACGCCGACAGGTCGGCATTGACCGGTACCTCTGCGTTGCGCAGGCGCTGATGACCAATAATCAGCGTGAGCGCAATCCGGTATTTGTCGATATCGCCCGGGAACAGGTTAAGCAGCAGGAACAGCTGCTGATAAAGCGCCGGTAAATGGTTTTCCCGCCGGCGCGCCTGATTGGTGGTCAGCGCGGCCACCGCAGCATACATAAAGCGATTCAGCAGCTTGCGTCCGGTGCGGGCTTTGGATTTGTCACGAATCAGCAAAATCACCATCATCGCCACAAAGCTGCCAATCCACTGGCCGAGCGCGTTGTCGAGAAACACGTTGAACTCAAACTTCATCGGGTTATCCAGCACCAGCACGTTGATGGTGCCGATCAGCGCGCCCAGCGTACCAATCTGCCGCCGCTGTACAAAGATGCCGCCGATAAAGCCGAGTGCGCCAATCGCGATACACAACAGCAAGGCACTCTGCTGGGTGCCCGGCAATACCCAGATGAAGTAGAGCATGCCCAGCGGCACCGCAAAGGCCATGCCGTAGAAGAAGTCTTTCGCCATCATCAGCGGATTCGGCATACGCATCGCCAGCGCGGTAATCACCGCCAGCATCACCATGCAGCCGCTGCCGGAAGTCCAGCCGGTATACAGCCAGAACAGCGAACCGAGCGCGGTGGCGACAAAGGTGCGCACGCCATTGATCATCGCATGATGCGTCTCCGCTGAACGCGCCTGGATCACCACCTCACGCTGCAGAATGCTCTCCTCCAGCGTGGTGATACGGCTGTTACTTTTGACGCCATTGATCAGCAGCAGATATTCAGTTGCTGCGCCGACCCAGCTGGCCAGGGTAAACGGCACGCTTTTACTGCTGACGCCAATAACGCGGCGCATCAGCTTCATGCGCTTATGTACGTCACTGACGCTGGTTACCTCTTTTTCAATCAGCAGGCGATACTGCGGCGGGATGTAATCCGGGCGCGAATTCTGAATCAGGAAGGTCTCAGCGGCCTGAGTAATCAGCGTCAGCGATAACGTGTTGAGCATTTGCAACCGGCGGCTGGTGTTGCTCCAGCGCGACGACTCCATCAGCAGCTGGCTACGCATGCCGTTGAGCGCGGTCGTGCGGCGCACCAGCGCGCTCCAGGCTTTGTCGACTTCCTCTTTATCCTCGTGCGCCACGCACAGCTGCAGCAGGCGGTAGTGCGCCACCAGCAGCGCATCCACTTCCGCATCAATCACTTTCTTGATCGAGCGCGGAGAAAACAGCATGTCGGCGAGAATGGCGCAAAGGATACCGAGCACAATTTCACTGCAGCGCTCCACGGCGAACTGTGGCGCCAGCGTCAGGCCGCCGCTGGCATCCGCGGTCACCACGATGATCAGCGCAGTGTAGCCGGCGAGGCCCAGCGCGTAGGAGTTTTCGACTTTAATCAGCGATGAGAGCCAGACGCACATGCCGGCCCACAGGCAGCACAGCAGCAGCATCACCACCGGCGCGCGCACCGTCGCAATCATGATGGTGAGTGCCGCGATACAGCCGATAAAGGTGCCGATAATACGCAGAACGCCACGGTAGCGCAGCGCGCCAGAGTAAGGATCGCCGCCCGCGGCAAAGGCGGTGCCGCCAGCCACGATGCCGGCGGTCATCACCGCCCAGCGCGGCGTTTCCAGATTGAAGTGAAAGCCAATCATCAGCGCTGCCACCAGCGCGAAGGTCAGCTTTACCGGGAAACGCAAAAACTCAATCATATCGCCCCCGCTTAACCAAACTCACGCAGGCGGTTGAACAGCTGCGCCATCGGCGACACTTTGGTCTGGCGGTCTTTGTCACCGGTGATCACCACGGTGGCGGTGGTCCCCGCCGGGAAGCGGTTGCCGGGCTGATCGTCGAGGCGAATACGCACCGGCACGCGCTGCGCCAGACGCACCCACTCAAGGTTGGAGTCCACGGTGGCCATGCCTTTGCTGTCAACGCTGCTGCTGCTGTTGGTCACGCCAGCCGCGATGCTGTCAACCGTGCCGCGCAGCACCGTGTTGCTGCCCAGCGGGGTAATCTCCGCGCGGAAGCCGGGACGCACGCCATCCAGCTTGGTCTCTTCCATGTAGGCCAGCACGTAGAACGAGTGCTGCTGCACCAGCGCCACGGCCACCGAGCCGCGCGTGATGAATTCACCCTGGTAGACGTTGAGGTTGGTGACCCAGCCGTCGGACGGTGCTTTGATGGTGGTGCGATCGAGGTCGATCACCGCCAGATCGCGCGTCGCCACCGCTTTGGCCAGCTGATGTTCACTGGTCTGCAGGTCGCTATTCGACTGCTCAATAGCTTCACGCGACATCGCGCTGGTACCGAGCTGGTTACGGCGCGCCGCTTCACGGCGTTTTTCACTAACCAGCGCCTGGTAATATTCGACATCCGCCTGCGCCTCATCCAGCGCTTTCTGGTAGCGCGGACGGTCGACGATAAACAGCGTATCGCCTTTTTTCACCAGCTGGTTGTCGTGTACCGGGACGTCGGTGATCAGTCCGGTCACGTCCGGAGAAATCGCCACCACGTCGGCGGAGAATTTGGCGTCACGCGTCCACGGCGACTCGGTATAGAACACCCAGGCGCGGAAGATGATAATAACAGCGATGATAACCAGCAGGAGCGTAATGGCGTAACGCGCGATTTTTCTTATTAGCGCTTTCACTTAAAACCTCAGACGAATAGACGGGATACAAGGTAAAACACACAGCAATACAGCGCTGTGTTAAAAAGTGCCGGGTGCCACACCAGATCGTAAATCCCGCTGGGCGTCAGCACGCGTTTCACCAGCCAGAACAGCGCCAGCGAAACCAGTAGTTCAATGAAGATGGGCGGAAAAGACAGCCCGAATACGACAAATACCGGAAGCACACTCATTTCGGTTCCTTAGTTCGACCTTGCCGGATTGCACCGATACCTGCCCTCATGCCCTCTGGCACGTCGGGTTGATGATAGTGGGGTGACGGATAATCTGATGACAACATTCAGGCCGCGTTGAGCTAATCATAGCGTATCATCGGGTAAACACTGCCGTGTTCAGGTGCGGTGAAGAGACCCAGCGTGCGTATAGTAACGCGCTTGACTATACGTTTTCTACATATTGTGAGCTAAATCACTTTTTAGCCAGAGTAAACAATGGAACGACTCAAAGGCATGTCCATTTTCGCCAAAGTGGTTGAATTGGGCTCATTTACCGCCGCCGCACGCCAGCTGCAGCTCAGCGTCTCGTCAATTAGCCAGATTGTTGCCAGACTGGAAGATGAGCTGCAGGTGAAACTGCTTAACCGCAGCACCCGCAGTCTGGGCCTGACCGAAGCCGGTAAGATTTATTACCAGGGCTGCCGCCGCATGCTGGCAGAGGCCTCGCAGGTACACGAACAGCTGTACGCCTTCAACAACACGCCGATCGGGATTTTACGCATCGGCTGCTCAACCACCATGGCGCAAAATGTCCTCTCCGCCATGACCAGCGAGATGCTGCACGAATACCCGGGACTGAGCGTCAACCTGATGACCGGCATACCGGCGCCGGACCTGATTGCTAACGGACTGGATGTGGTGATACGCGTCGGTGAGCTACAGGATTCCAACCTGTTCTCGCGCCGGCTGGGCGCCATGCCGATGGTGGTATGCGCGGCGAAGAGCTACCTGGCCCAGCACGGCACGCCGGAAAAGCCGGCTGAAATCGACAACTTTTCCTGGCTGGAGTACAGCGTGCGCCCGGATAACACCTTCGAGCTGGTGGCGCCGGAAGGCCTGGTGACGCGCCTGACGCCGCAGGGGCGTTTTGTCACCAATGATTCTCAGACGCTGATTCGCTGGCTGAAAGCGGGCTGCGGTATCGCCTATGTACCGCTGATGTGGGTGATTGATGAGATCAACGCCGGGGAGATCGATATTTTGTTCCCGCAGTATCACTCGGAGCCGCGCCCGGTGTATGCCGTCTATACCGAGAAGGATAAGCTGCCGCTCAAGGTGCAGGTGTGTATCAATTATCTGACCGAGTATTTCAGGCAGGTGGCGAGGCAGTATCAGCAGCACCGCAAAAGTTAGCCGCCGTCTGGCGCTGGTGTGGTCGGCCTGAAGGGCGCATACGGGAAAATGCGGGGCAGTTATGCATGCCAGGTCACCCTGAAAGGTGACCTGGCAAAACAATTGCGTAATGCCGATCAGTTAAGTACCAAATTCAATTACCGCAGATTTCGTAGCGGCGCGATTAATCGCGCGTACTACTAGCAGCACCGTTCCCATCCATGCTTCGCGCAATAAATTGCGCCGCTACCAAAGTGTGCGTGCTGTTTACTCATAACTGACAAGCATTGTACAAACCCATTGCGCGGTTTTGACAGGGTGCGCACTGATGCGCACCAGCATGATTATTAAGCCGTTCCGCCCACGGTAATTTTATCCAGCTTCAGCGTGGGCTGACCTACGCCGACCGGCACGCTCTGGCCCTCTTTCCCGCATACGCCGACGCCTTTATCCAGCGCCAGATCGTTCCCGACCATGGAAATCTGCTGCATCGCCTCAATGCCGGAGCCGATCAGCGTCGCGCCTTTCACCGGTTTGGTGACTTTGCCGTTCTCGATCAGATAAGCCTCGGAGGTCGAGAACACAAACTTGCCGGAGGTGATATCGACCTGGCCGCCGCCAAAGTTAGGGGCATAGAGACCATACTCCACACTCTCAATGATCTCCTGCGGCGTCGATTTGCCCGCCAGCATATAGGTGTTGGTCATGCGCGGCATCGGCAGGTGCGCATAGGATTCACGACGACCGTTACCGGTAGGCGGCACGCCCATCAGACGCGCATTGAGCTTGTCCTGCATATAGCCTTTCAGCACGCCGTTTTCGATCAGCACGTTGTACTGTCCCGGCACGCCTTCATCATCCACCGCCAGCGAACCACGCAGCCCTTGCAGGGTACCGTCGTCAACCACGGTGCAGAGTTCGGACGCCACCAGCTGGCCCAGCTTACCGCTGAAGACGGAGGTCTCGCGGCGGTTGAAATCCCCTTCCAGACCGTGGCCCACCGCTTCGTGCAGCAGCACGCCTGGCCAGCCCGCACCCAGCACCACCGGCAGCGTACCGGCTGGCGCCGCGACGGCGGACAGGTTAACCAGCGCCATGCGCACCGCTTCGCGCGCCCAGACATCGGCCCGTACGTCGCCGCTCTCATCGGCGAGGAAGAATTCGTAGCCGGTACGCGCACCGCCGCCGCTGGCGCCGCGCTCGCGTTTACCCTGATCTTCCACCTGAACGCTAATGGACAGGCGCACCAGCGGACGAATATCCGCCGCCAGCGTACCGTCGGTGGCGGCAACCAGCACCTGCTCGTAGACGCCGCTCAGGCTGGCATTCACTTCCTGCACGCGCGGATCGGCGGCGCGTGCCACTTTATCAACCCGGTGCAGCAGCGCGATTTTGTCTTCGCGCGTCAGGCTGTCCAGCGGATTGACCGGCGCGTACAGCGAACGGTTAAGCACCGCGGAGAGCGCGTGCGCTTTGCCATTGCCCTGCTCGCGCACGATACTGCGCGCCGCTTCGGACGACTGGCGCAGGGCGTTGAGGCTGATTTGATCGGCATAGGCAAAACCGGTTTTCTCGCCGCTTACCGCGCGGACGCCCACGCCCTGATCGATATGATAAGAGCCATCTTTAATGATTTTGTCTTCCAGCACCCAGGATTCATGGAAGCTGGACTGAAAATAGAGATCGGCATAGTCCAGACGACGTTCTGAAAGCTGCCCTAACAGGGAAAAAAGGTCCTGCTGATTAATGCTGTTCGCAGCTAGTAACTGCTCACTTACCAGATTCAGAGTCATCGTTTCTCACTCATTATGTGCTCGGATAGTCATAGCCTGCGGCAATTCCCCGACGGCGTCAAATTCACTTCTTATCGGCTTCGCGCGGTTTGCGCAGCACTTCATTGATTTCCGGCTTATCCAGCGGTCCGCTGATGTGATAGCGCAGCAGCGAAATCTTATTCCACAACGGTGCCAGCACCTTGCTGGCGGCAAAAACCGCCGCGCCGACCACCGGGTTAATTACAAACGCGGTGGCCACGCCAACCGAGGCGCCGATCTCCGGTGCCACCACCGCTTCCATGTCGATTTGCCGCTGCACCAGATCTACTTTGCCCTGCATGGCGATATCCGCTTCGAGGCCATCCACCAGCAGGTTATCGGTGCGCATCACGCCGTTTTCAATCCACGCCGTGCCGTTGATCGAATCAAACCAGAAACCTTCATTAAAGGTATCGCTAAAATCGAAGCGCAGCTTACGCAGCAGGGCATCGAAGCTCACCAGCCGCAACAACTGTCCGGCACGACCGGTGTTCACATCCGCAATCTGCCCTTTGCCGAAATGGGTTTTCAGCGTGCCGCTCAGCGTCTTTTCTGAAGGCTGCCACGGTGCGGAGCGCCAGTGCAGGTCATAATCAATTTTGAACGGCGCATCGCGCAGCGGCGTGTTCATGCCAAACCAGTTGGTGGCATCATTGATATTTTTGCCGCTCAGGCTGCCTTTTAGCGAGGTGCGCTGCTCGCCCGCTTTGTTCACCCATTCACCCGCGACATTGAGCTTCGAGCTGCCGGTGTCGACGCTGCCGTTAGTGAGTGCTAACGTCTCTCCCTGCGGCTGGAGCCTGGCCTGAATGTGGCCGAACTTCTGCCCGCGCAGCCAGCACTCTGCGCAGTTGAGCTGCAGCGCTGGCCAGCTGCGGAAATCAATGCCACTGTCCCCGCTGAACGGCGAGGAGGCCTTGCCCGCTTCACCATCACTCCATTGCGGATTGTAATAAAGATAGCTCAGGTCGATTTGCCACGGCGCGTGTTGTGCGGTTCGCAGGCTGCCGCGCGCTTCGCGGCTCTCCAGCTGCAGCTGCGTGCTGCCGCCCGCGCCCTGGGTCACCGTGGCATTAACATCGTGCCACTGCTGGCCGCCGAGCGTCAGGGCCGGAGTGCGCAATGTCACATCGCCCGGCAGCAGTGCGCCGCCGATGTCCGTCTCGCCCTGCGCATTGCGTGAACCCGTCGTGCCGGTCATCAGCCCCAGCCAGGCTTCGCCGTCCAGCGCCGGCAGATTAAGCACCATCCCGCGCCGCTCCGGTAGCGCCGGCGTGCTTTTGGCATCATTCAGCCAGATACCGCGATCGACGCGCAGCTGCGGCTCCAGCAGCCAGCGGCTGTTAAAGCGATGGTGCTCACGCACGCTGCCGCTGAGGTTAAAACTGTGCAAATCGCCGCTGGCATTAATGGCGATAGGCAGTGCCTCACCGGCTTCTTTATCCAGCGGTGGAGGTAAGTGACTGCTCACTGTCTTGCCGTCACCGTTGATATCAACCTTGTAGCGCGCCCCACCCTGATGCGGCAGCGTGATGTCGACATTGCCCTGCCACGCCAGACTGCCGCCCAGCTTACTGCTCACGCTGGCGGGCAGCATGGCCAGTTTCGCCGGCTGCCAGTCGCCCAGCAGTTTGACGTTAACGCCAAAATCATCGGGATTTTCCGTGGTGCTGAAACGCACGCCGGTGGGCTGACCGAACCAGTTGGCCTGCAGCTCTTCACTCTCCAGGTTCCCGTTGTTGTAGCGGAAACGTCCGGTCAGGTTTTTCAGCGTGGTGTTGAGCGGCTTAATGTGCAGGCTGTTGTTATTCAGCACCACGTTACCGCTGGCGTGCACCAGTTCCCCATCCAGCGGAATATCCAGGTTGAGCGAACCACGCACGTTGCCGCCAATCTGCAGCTGCTCCAGCGCCGCACCCAGCGTGGATTTGAGCGGCGTGCGGGCGAAATAGTCGGCGATATCTTTACCTTCGCCGCTCAAATCACCGTCAATGATCAGCTTCTCTTTCAGGTAATCCGGGATTACCGCACTGACGTTGCGCGCGTCCACCGCGCCCAGACGGGTTTGCGCCGCCTTCATCCACAGACCATCGTTGATAAAATCGAGGTCGATATCGAGGTTTTGCAGCGCCGGCCAGCCTGGCTGGAACTGGAAGGTGGCATTGCGCACCGGCACGGCCACTTCAAACATGCCGTCGTGGTGCTTAAACGGGAAAAGACGCGGATCGCCGGCAAACAGCAGCGTGGCATTCTCCACCTGGCCGCCTTTGACCGCTTCGCTGAGATACTGCGTCAGATCGTGGCCCATCAGCGGCTCGGGGAAGTAGCGCCAGGCATCACCGGCGTCGGTGACGCGAATCCCGGCAAGAATGTCGAGGCGCGGCGCTTTACCGACATTTTGCTGATAGCGGAAATCGCCGTGCGCCCACAGCGAACGTGCCTGCACGTCCAGCTGCTGGCCATCCAGCGTCAGGCCGTTAGCATCGCGCAGCCAGTTAATCCTGCCGGTGACCTGCTGAATCTGTAACGGCGCCTGGAACATATCGCCGTACGGCACTTCCGCCTGGCCCATCTGCACATCCAGCTGGCCGTGGTTCAGACTGCCGCTGGCGCTGCCGCTCAGATTGCTGATGCCCGGCAAAAGCTGCCAGTGCTGCCACGCCAGATCGCGCCAGCGCGCCTGCAAACGCGTCTGCTCCGGCTGCGCCAGCGGAATATCCAGCGCCAGCGCGTCGATATAGCCGCGCGGCTGCAGCGCCCGCCAGTTGTCCAGCAGCGTGGGCGAGAGCGGCGCAAACAGCGGCACCAGCGGTGCCAGACGCTGCAGATCGAGCCGGGTGGCGCGCACCCGCACTTCCGCTGCACTGTTCGCGCCGATCATCTGTTTATCTTCCGGCTTCCACAGCAGGGCGATATGGCCGGCATCCCAGGCCACGCCGTCAGTCATCAGCCGGGTTTGCGGCACCGTCAGGCTCCAGCCATTCTGGTAGCGCGCCAGATGCGCGGTCAGGCCATCCACCTGCAGTTGATGATCACCCTGCTCGCCGCGCCAGCGTGCGCCGCCTTTGCTCAGCAGCAGATCGCCCGCGTACACCTCACCGTCGCGCAGGTTGACCCACGCAGCCAGGCTGAAACGCGCGCTTTGCAGGCTGGTATTATCTCGCAGCCAGCGGCCAATCCACGGGCGCACGTCCACGTCATCGGCCTGCATCCAGATACGGCCGTCGTTGAGTAACCCGTTGGTATCGTTAAGATCGAGCCGTACCTGCACCACGCCGTGCTGGCCGGTGAAGCTGGACAGGCTCACTTCGCCTTCGGCGCGATGGCGGTTGTCCTCGTTCAGCCAGGTAAGGCGGGGAATCGCCAGTTCGGCATGCTGGCCGGAAGGCGTGAGAAAACGGATGCTGCTGTCGCGCAGATCGAAATGGTCAAACTGGCGTAAGAACAGATCGTTGATTTGGGCCGGTTTGAAGCTGTTTTTTTGCTCGTCGCTGGTGAGCAACGGACGGTTGGTTGCCAGCCGCAGCTGCCAGAAGGTGAGATCGCGAAACTGCCAGCGCCAGTGCAGCAGCGACTGCCACACATTGAGCGCCAGCGTAACGCGGCCAATCTGCAGCTCGCCATCTTTATCCATGTCGATACGCAGATCGCGCACCTGCAGGGTCGGGCCAAAATTCTCCCATTTTCCCTGAATTTCACTGGCATCGATGGTGACGCCGCTGACGCGCGAAAGGGTGTGCAGCACCTCGCCGCGATAGCTGTTGAGATGCGGCATCACAAGGCGCAGCCCGCTGACCAGCAGCGCCACAATGACGATGATTGCGGCGAGCAGCAGTAACAAAATCCCCGGCAACCGCCTCACACACCTCTCCTTGCTTTCCGTTGGGTTACGGCGTTCAACCTCACGACTTACATCATGACGACGTCAAACTGCTCCTGCGTGTAGAGCGGTTCAACCTGTACTTTGACCTGCTTGCCGACAAAAATTTCCACTTCGGCCAGCGCGTGCGACTCATCGCTTTTCAGCGCTTCACCCACTGCGGGCGACACGTACACCAGGAAGCTGTCGGAGTCGTAAGCGTGATGGACGCGGACGATTTCACGCATGATTTCATAGCACACGGTCTCCACCGTCTTCAGCGAACCGCGTCCCTGGCACACCGGGCAATCGGCACACAGCACATGCTCAATGCTTTCGCGCGTGCGTTTGCGCGTCATCTCGACCAGCCCCAGCGCGGAGAAGCCGTTGATGCTGGTCTTGACGCGATCTTTGCTCAGCGCGCTCTCCAGCGAGTGCAGCACGCGCCGGCGATGATCGTCATTATTCATGTCGATAAAGTCGATGATGATAATGCCGCCGAGATTACGCAGCCGCAGCTGGCGCGCAATCGCCTGCGTGGCTTCGATATTAGTATTAAAAATGGTTTCGTCGAGGTTGCGGTGGCCGACAAACGCACCGGTGTTAATGTCCACCGTGGTCATCGCTTCGGTCTGGTCGATAATCAGGTAACCGCCAGATTTCAGTTCCACCTTGCGCTCCAGCGAGCGCTGAATCTCGTTTTCCACATCATAGAGATCGAAAATCGGCTGCTTGCCGTTGTACAGCTCCAGCTTGCTGGCCATCTCCGGAATATATTCACTGGTAAATTCCACCAGCAGATCGCAGGTCAGGCGCGAATCGACGCGGATGCGATCCAGCGCTGCGCCGGCGAAATCGCGCAGCACGCGCTGCGCCAGCGCCAGCTCGCCGTACAGCAGGCAGCGCGTCTGGTTGCGCTTTTTACGCTCGCTGACTTTGGTCCACAGGCGCTTTAAAAATGCCGCGTCCTGCGCCAGCTCTTCTGCGCCAATGCCTTCTGCGGCGGTACGAATAATAAAGCCGCCGAGATCGTCACAGTAAGCGGCAACCACCGCTTTCAGCCGCTCACGTTCGGCTTCGCTTTCAATGCGCTGTGAGACGCCCACGTGCGAAGCCCCCGGCATAAAGACCAGGTAGCGCGACGGCAGCGTAATATCGGTGGTGAGACGGGCACCTTTGGTGCCGAGCGGATCTTTCACCACCTGCACCATTAAATCCTGTCCCTGACGCACCAGCTCGGCGATATCGCGCACGATAAAGTTCTTCTTCTCATCACCCGCCACGCATTCGGTGTGCGGCATGATGTCTGAGGCGTGCAGAAAGGCCGCTTTGTCCATGCCGATATCGACAAACGCCGCCTGCATGCCCGGCAGTACCCGGCTGACGCGCCCTTTGTAGATATTGCCGACAATACCGCGCCGCGCTTCGCGCTCAATATGGATTTCCTGCAGAATGCCGCCGTCAATATAGGCAACACGGGTTTCAGAAGGTGTCACATTTACCAGCAGTTCAGCCGTCATCTTGTCCCCTTAACGCACGCAGCGACTGAAAATGGCTCAGCAGTTCGCTGGTTTCCACCAGCGGCAATCCCACTACGGCGTGATAACTTCCATTGATGCGGCGCACAAAGTTGCCGCCCAGGCCCTGAATACCGTACGCGCCGGCTTTATCCATCGGCTCGCCGCTGGCGATATAGTGCGAAATTTCCTCTGCCGTGATAGTGCGGAATGTCACGTCTGTGGTCACCAGGCAATCCAGTTCACCCTGCGCATCGGCCAGCGCCACGGCCGTCA
Organism: Pantoea sp. SGAir0184; assembly: GCF_043544755.1. Lineage (NCBI taxonomy): Bacteria > Pseudomonadati > Pseudomonadota > Gammaproteobacteria > Enterobacterales > Erwiniaceae > Pantoea > Pantoea sp. SGAir0184. The sequence continues at coordinate 391,729 of NZ_CP028050.1, read as the reverse complement.
TGACCTGATGGGTTTGCCCGGCCAGTTTACCCAGCATCTGCGCGGCATGCGCCGCATCACGCGGTTTCTCCAGCACTTCGCCATTCAGCACCACGATGGTGTCAGCGCCCAGCACCGGCAGATTCTGCGGTGCTATCCGCACGCCGGCCCGCGCCTTATCGCTGGCCAGACGCCGCACGTAAGACTCCGCCGCTTCGCCCGGCTGACGCTGCTCTTCAACATCGGTAATCAGGCGCTCAAACTGCAGGCCAAGCTGCGTTAATAGCTCGCGCCGACGCGGTGAGCCGGAAGCCAGGTAGAGGGTTATCATTGTATTCCTTATTGCACAGCAAACTGACGGCGAATCTTTCTCATCAGTAAGAATAGCCAGGGCCACAGGATACCGTCGACCACGCTACTCCAGAAGATTTCCGGGCGGAAGGAGACGTTGATGACCAGAAATTCTGCCCAGAAAACAATCACATCAACCGCCAGCGACAGCACCATAACCATTAATGCCTGCTGCCACAACGCCAGATTGCGGAATAGCTGAAATTTAAAGGCCACCAGATAGGCGATAATGCTGAACGCCAGCGCACGCACGCCCAGCGTTGAGCCGGCGACCAGATCCATAATGGCGCCGAGGAAAAAGCCGGTGCCCACGTTGACCCGGTGCGGCAGCGCCAGCACCCAGTAGATCAGGATCAGCAACAGCCAAGATGGCCGGAACATGTAAATCTGATCCGGCCACGGCATGATTTGCAGGATAAGCGCAACAAGGAAGGACAGCCAGATCACCCAACGCCCCTGGCTGCGATATCGACTCAAGGCTGGCCTCCGCGCGAGTTCGCCGGATTACCCTGCGAACGGCTGCTGGCGGCGGGCTGTGGCGGCCCCATCTGCTGATTTTGCTGCATCATGGCGGGTGCCGGCGGCCCCATTTCGCCCGCGGGCGGCAGCACCTGCGGCATCATCTGCATCAGGCGTTCGTTGGCCACGCGATGCACTTCGTCCGGTGCCATCGGCATGTCGCCGTTCTTATCCGCACCCCACAGCAGCAGCAGGTAGCGCAGACGCTGCAGACCGGCAGTCGGACGCGCCTGAATCACGGTATAGGCACGCTGCGTATCCACTTTCACTGACGACACCACGCCGACCGGATAACCTTCCGGGAAGCGTCCGCCCAGGCCCGACGTCACCAGCACATCACCGACGCGAATATCCGTATTGCCCGGCAGATGCTCCAGCTGCAGATCTTCGCTGCAGCCGTTACCGGCGGCGATGACGCGAATATCGTTACGCAGCACCTGAATCGGCAGGGCGTGCGAGGCATCGCAAATCAGCAGCACGCGGCTGGTCATCTGCCCTACCGCCACCACCTGGCCGACCACGCCTTTATCGCTGATCACCGGCTGGCCTTCATACACGCCGTTGACGCTGCCTTTATCGATGATCACCTGATCGGTGTAAGGATCGGTGCCGGTGGAGATCACCTGGGTCACCATTTTGTGCTCATCCTGACGCAGCGGCGAGCCGAGCAGCTCGCGCAGACGCGCGTTTTCCTGCTTGTATTGCCCCAGCATCAGCAGGTCACTGTTTTTCAGGAAGAGCTCACGGCGCAGCGCTTTGTTTTCCAGCTCCAGCTGCTGGCGCGAGGCCAGCGTTTCGGAAACGCCGTCAAGAAGCTGTCGTGGCCCGTTGGCCAGGAAGTAAAATGGACTGACCGACGTGTCCAGGTAGTTGCGGATCTGGGAGAACGTGCTGATCCGGCTATCGGCGACAATAATCGCGATAGCCACAATCACGGCCAGAAACAGGCGCAACTGCAGGGAAGGTCCCCTGCTAAAAATCGGCTTCATAAATTCTGCGAATTCCTCGACATCAGGGAAGAAGCGTGAGTGTCAGCACTCACGCCTCCAGGGCTGGACGCTATACGCCGTCGTGCGCAGCGTCGCCAGTTACCCCGCATCCTGCAAACCGCAGTGACGACGTTGTGCCGCTGCTGCCCGGTGCCTGCTGCTGAGGCTGCCGTGCGGCATGCGATGGTCATCGTCCTGCCGTTGTGCTGATTTTGGGTATCGTCGCTATTCCCTGCGCAATTTGACCACGGTCTCAGCCGGAGAGGAATTACTCCTCGCTGAACAAATCGCCGCCATGCATGTCGATCATTTCCAGTGCTTTACCGCCGCCGCGCGCTACGCAGGTCAGTGGATCTTCTGCGACCACCACCGGAATACCGGTCTCTTCCATCAGCAGACGATCCAGGTTACGCAGCAGCGCGCCGCCACCGGTCAGCACCATACCGCGCTCGGAGATGTCAGACGCCAGCTCCGGCGGGCACTGCTCCAGCGCGACCATCACGGCACTGACGATACCGGTCAGTGGCTCCTGCAGCGCTTCCAGGATTTCATTCGAGTTCAGCGTAAAGCCACGCGGCACGCCCTCAGCCAGGTTACGGCCGCGCACTTCGATCTCGCGCACTTCGTCACCCGGATAAGCAGAACCGATTTCATGCTTGATACGCTCAGCGGTGGCTTCACCAATCAGCGAGCCGTAATTACGGCGCACGTAGTTAATGATAGCTTCATCGAAGCGATCGCCACCAATACGCACAGAAGAAGAGTAAACCACGCCGTTCAGGGAGATAACCGCGACTTCGGTCGTACCGCCACCGATATCCACCACCATCGAGCCGGTCGCTTCCGACACTGGCAGACCTGCGCCGATTGCCGCGGCCATGGGTTCTTCAATCAGGAACACTTCACGGGCACCGGCGCCCTGCGCCGATTCGCGGATGGCACGACGCTCAACCTGGGTCGCGCCGACCGGCACGCACACCAGCACGCGTGGGCTGGGGCGCATAAAGCTGTTGCTGTGCACTTGCTTGATGAAGTGCTGGAGCATTTTTTCAGTCACGAAGAAGTCGGCGATAACGCCATCTTTCATCGGACGGATAGCTGCGATGTTACCCGGCGTACGGCCAAGCATCTGCTTTGCATCATGACCAACAGCCGCTACGCTCTTTGGGGAGCCGGCGCGATCCTGACGAATGGCAACCACAGAAGGCTCGTTCAGCACGATGCCTTGTCCTTTTACGTAAATCAGGGTATTCGCGGTACCCAGGTCAATGGACAAGTCATTGGAAAACATGCCACGAAATTTTTTAAACATACTAAGGGATAATCCTGCAAGCTGGGGGCGGAAAATAAAATCCGCCTACTTTACCAACCACGCGAAGCCGCTACAAGGCGCAAAAACGTTCTGCTTCGGTGAAAAACCAGGCTGAATAATTTTTCGCGGCGGTGCTGCCGTCCGACACCGGCGTTAAACGGCGCTAAGCTGCCGCTCTAAACGCAAATTCACCCGCCGGTCGCGGGTGAATTCCGACATAAAATCTAACATTTCCCGCCGCCGATCGCGCCGGCTGCGCACGGCATAAAGGCGAAAAATAGCCGCCTGCTGCCGTATCTGTGGCTGACGCGCTAAATCCGGTAACGTTGCGAGTGTTTCTTCACGTTACTGTTCACCGGCAGCGAAGGAGCAAAAAAGTCGCCCTGGCCGCCCGCGACGCCCAGCCCGGCCAGCGTTTGCCACTCCGCGCGCGTGCGTACTCCGGCGGCAAAGACTTTGGTGGGCGTGGATTTACACACCTCCAGCAAACTTTGCACGAACAGCTGATTTTCTGTACGGCGCTCAATGTTGCGAATCAGACCCGGGTCGAGCTTGATCAGCTCAATCGGGAACTGCTTGATGTAAGCGCTACTCACCACCGTTAATCCGGCCTGATCTACCGCAATCCGACAGCCAAACGCGGTCAGCATACGGAAAACCGGCACTAAGCGATTGATGTGTTGACAAACATCCGCCTCAGCAAGTTCAAATAAAAATCGTTTTCTTTGCGATTTACTGCACTGCAGCAGCAATTTTTGCAGCCAGCGCTGGAACGGCCGTTGCAGCAGCGAATCGATATTCACCGGCAGCGCCAGCGTTTCATCCGGCCAGACCTCCGACAGCGCCGCAATACGCATGACCAGCTGGCGATCCCAGCTGTCGGCCATGCCAAGCTGCAGCACCAGCGGCATGAACTCTGCCGACACCACCTCTTTATCGCCGTCGAACACGCGCGCCAGCATTTCACGGTGATGCACTTTGCCGTCCAGCAGCACCGCCGGTTTCTGGTACAGACGCGGGCCGCCGCGGTTCACGGTGTTTTCCAGCAGGGTGCGCCAGCGCACGCTGCCGCGCCCCATCTCCAGCGTATTGCCCTCGCCCACCGACCAGTTGTTACCGCCCTGCAGCGCCGCCCGGCGCGTGGCCAGTTCGACATTCTCCATCACCTGCGACACCGACTCGCCGCTGCGCCAGGCGCTGATGCCAATGTGGATCAGATCATCGCGATCCACCATGCGCATCGGCGGCAATGAATCCACCGCGTTGATCAGCTGGTCGGCAATGCTGTTGGCCTCTTTCAAAGTGCGGTGCGGCAGCAGTACGGCAAAGTCGCTGCGGAAATAGCGCGCCAGCAGCGCACCCGGATAGCGCAGCACGAAGGTGGAGAGCATGTTCACCAGGTCGAACAGGTATTCATCGACCAGCGTCGGTCCGAGGGTTTCATGTAGCGTGTCGAGGTCCGGCAGCCGCACCATCATCACCACACCGTGCGTACCAACGTCTTCCTGGTCTTCCAGCAACGTGGCCAGCTGGTTATCGAAAAACAGGCGATTATTCAGGCCGGTGCGCGAATCCTGCGCGGCAAAGGTGCGGATTAAGGTGTCGATACGCAGACGCTGCTCACCGGCTTCCTGTAAATCCCCCAGCAGCAGATCGATAGCGCGGCTGGCTTTCGGCGGCCATTCGGCGATGGTATCGCTGCGCGGCGCGCGCTCGCCAGCCAGAATACGCTCCGCGCGCGCCTCCAGCCGCTCCATATGCTGCCAGCGGCGGTTAAGCCAGCGGTGCGTCATCACCAGCAGTGCCGACATGATCGCCACCACCGTCAGCAGGATAATCAGCGTGTAGGCACCGGTGAACGAGCGGAACCAGGTTTTGGCGGGATCGAGCACCACCACGCGCAGCGCCATGCCCGGCGCGTGCACCAGCGGCACATCCAGTTGAATGAAACGATTGGGCTCGTCTTCCAGCATCGGATTTTCATGACGCGCGAGGCGGAACAGCACGGTATCATCGTGATGCAGTTCCAGCTGTTCGGCATTGATGACGGGCATCAGGCGCGTCAGCCACTGCGTCAGTTCCTGCGGTGACTGGTTTGCCAGCGCTTTATCGACTTCCGTCGCCAGCGTCTGTACACGGTTCTCTACGCGCTGCTGCGACAGCCAGATAAAACTAAAAGCGCAGCCTACCAGCATCAGTAACATCGCCAGTAAGCTTAATAAGGTAATAAACGCAGAAAACTTGGTTGTTAATCGCATCCCTGTGCCTGTATCACTGCGGTTTATGAACGCCAGCCAACGGTTCGCGCCAGCCGCGCTGGTGCAAACCTGAGCAAATTATCACAATTACCGATCCAAATCAGCGCCCGCCCGGCGGCGGGTTTCGCCACCCTGCGGCGCGAGTATAACGTCAAAGTGTGCAGCGCTGCCTTCCGGGGCGGCTTTTTCGGCCTATTCTCAACAGAACGCACCGGCCAGGAAATTTCACATTTTGCCAGCGAAAGTGGCGCGCCGGGCAGCGTTTGATCATGCTAGCTGCAGTTAATCGATTTGCCGGAGAACGCCATGAAGCGCACGCACATCCTTACCGAAGCCGATGTTACGCCGGAAAGCATTTTTAATCTGCGCCGCCGCCAGGTGCTGAAAGCGCTGGGGCTAGGCGCTGCCGCGGCCAGTCTGCCCGGCGGCGCACATGCCGATGTGCTGAGCTGGTTTAAGGGCAATGACAGGCCGCCGGCGCCTGCCGGACGCGATCTGCAGTTCAGTAAACCCGCCCAGTGGCAGGCGGACCTGCCACTGACGCCGTTTGATAAAGTCGCTGGCTACAACAACTTCTACGAATTTGGTCTCGACAAAGCCGATCCTGCCGCCAATGCCGGCACGCTGAAAACCGACCCGTGGCAATTGCGCATTGAGGGCGAAGTGGCGAAGCCGATGACGCTGGATATGGACGACATCTTCAAACGTTTCGCTATGGAGCAGCGTATCTATCGCATGCGCTGCGTTGAGGCCTGGTCGATGGTGATTCCCTGGGTAGGCTTCGAACTCAACAAGCTGCTGAAGCTGGCTGAACCCACCAGCAATGCCCGCTATGTCGCCTTCCAGACGTTATACGCGCCCGATCAGATGCCGGGACAAAAGGACCGCTTTATCGGCGGCGGGCTGGATTATCCCTATGTTGAAGGCTTGCGGCTGGACGAAGCGATGCATCCGCTGACGCTGCTCAGCACCGGCGTTTACGGCAAAGCGCTGCCGCCGCAAAACGGCGCGCCGATTCGCCTGACGGTGCCGTGGAAATATGGCTTTAAAGGGATTAAGTCGATCGTCAAAATTACCCTGACGCACGATCGTCCGCCTACCACCTGGAGCCAGATCGCCGCTAACGAGTATGGCTTCTACGCTAACGTGAATCCGCACGTCAACCACCCGCGCTGGTCGCAGGCTACTGAGCGCTTTATCGGTGCGGGCGGTATTCTCAAGGTGGAACGCCAGCCGACGCTGCTGTTCAACGGTTATGCTAAAGAGGTGGCCTCGCTGTATCGCGGTCTCGATTTACGGGAGAACTACTGAGTGCGCCTGACATTACGCCACGTTACGCTGCTGAAAGTGGTGCTGCATCTGGCGGCGTTTCTGCCGCTGGTGTACCTGTTTCTGGCGGCAAATCAGGGCTGGCTGAGCGCCGATCCGGCGAAAGATATCCAGCATTTTACCGGTCGCATGGCGCTGAAGCTGATGCTGGCGACGCTGCTGGTGAGCCCGCTGACGCGTTATCTGAAGCAGCCGCTGCTGATTCGTACCCGCCGGCTGCTCGGCCTGTGGTGCTTTGCCTGGGCCTGTCTGCATCTCACCAGCTACTATCTGCTGGAACTGGGCTACGATCATCTGCGATTACTCGGCAGTGAGATTGTCTCGCGCCCGTATTTATTACTGGGCATGATCAGCTGGATTATTCTGTTTGCTCTCGCCATCACCTCTTTTCAGCGCGCCCAGCGCAAACTGGGACGCCGCTGGCAAACGCTGCACAACGGCATCTATCTGGTCGCGATCCTCGCGCCTGTCCACTATCTTTGGTCAGTGAAAGTGCTGTCACCGCAGCCGTGGATTTATGCACTACTGGCGCTGGCGCTGTTAGGCTGGCGTTACAATAAGTTGCGTAAACTTCTGCGCCGATAATCCCCGCAAGGTTGTTTTCCTGCTGCGAGATCTGTTAAAAGGTGTGGCCTTCGGGCCTCGCCGGATCAACTTCGCAGATAAGACCAGTATTTTGCTGCGAATTGCCTCGAAACGGATATAATGCCCGGCTTTATTGCAAGCGAAGTCTTCTTTTTCACTCTGAAGAGTGACAAATGAAGGATGTCGCGGTATTTTACGCGATGCCTCACTGATTGCAGGAGATAGCCGCAAGATGGCGCATAAATTTCACATACTGCTGTTAAACGGACCCAACCTGAACCTGTTGGGAACGCGCGAGCCTGACAAGTATGGTCACACGACGCTGGCGCAGATTGTCAGCGATCTGACGCAACAGGCCGACCAGCACCATGTGAAATTGAGTCATCTGCAATCGAATGCGGAATACCAGCTGATTGATCGTATTCACGAAGCCCGCGGCAACGTCGATTACATCATCATTAACCCGGCTGCGTTTACGCACACCAGCGTTGCCCTGCGCGATGCGCTGTTGGCGGTTAGCATTCCTTTTATTGAGGTGCATCTCTCTAATGTGCATGCACGCGAACCGTTCCGACATCACTCCTATCTTTCCGATGTATCTGCCGGCGTCATCTGTGGACTGGGCGCCGACGGCTACTCGTGGGCTTTACAAACGGCCGTAAAACGCCTGTCACATTCCAATTAAACAGAGTACGGAACCACACTCATGGATATTCGTAAAATTAAGAAACTGATCGAACTGGTTGAAGAGTCCGGCATCGCTGAGCTGGAAATCTCTGAAGGCGAAGAGTCAGTTCGCATCAGCCGTTCACCTGCCAATGTCGGTTACCCTATGATGCAGCAGGCTTATGCTGTTCCGGCTCCACAGCCTGCGCTGGCTGCTGCGGTTGCACCTGCTGCTGCGCCTGTCGCTGCAGAAGCGGCTAAACCTGAAGTCAGCGGCCACATCGTGCGTTCGCCGATGGTCGGTACCTTCTATCGCACCCCAAGCCCGGACGCCAAAGCGTTTGTGGAAGTGGGTCAGAAAGTGAACGCTGGCGACACCCTGTGCATCGTTGAAGCGATGAAAATGATGAACCAGATCGAAGCCGATAAATCCGGCGTTGTGAAGGCGATCCTGGTGGAAAGCGGCCAGCCGGTTGAATTCGACGAGCCGCTGGTCGTCATCGAATAACGAGGCGAAGCATGCTGGATAAAATTGTCATTGCTAACCGTGGTGAGATTGCGCTGCGCATTCTGCGTGCCTGTAAAGAACTGGGCATCAAGACTGTGGCGGTTCACTCCACGGCAGACCGCGATCTGAAGCACGTGCTGCTGGCGGACGAAACCGTCTGCATCGGCCCGGCGCAGTCGGTCAAAAGTTATCTTAATATCCCGGCGCTGATCTCCGCCGCCGAAATCACCGGCGCGGTTGCGATCCACCCGGGCTACGGCTTCCTTTCTGAGAACGCCGATTTCGCCGAGCAGGTTGAGCGCTCTGGCTTTATCTTCATCGGTCCGAAAGCCGACACCATTCGCCTGATGGGCGACAAAGTGTCAGCAATCAACGCGATGAAAAAAGCCGGCGTACCGACCGTACCAGGCTCCGACGGTTCGCTGACCGACGACATGGAGAAAAACCGTGCCATCGCTAAGCGCATCGGCTATCCGGTGATCATCAAAGCCTCTGGCGGCGGCGGCGGTCGCGGTATGCGCGTTGTGCGCAGCGACAAGGATCTTGAGCAGTCCATCAACATGACGAAAGCGGAAGCCAAAGCGGCTTTCAACAACGACATGGTGTACATGGAGAAATTCCTCGAGAATCCACGCCACATCGAGATTCAGGTTCTGGCCGATGGTCAGGGCAACGCCATCTATCTGGCCGAACGTGACTGCTCCATGCAGCGCCGCCACCAGAAAGTGGTCGAAGAAGCACCAGCACCCGGCATCACGCCGGAACTGCGTCGCTACATCGGCGAGCGCTGCTCTAACGCCTGCGTGGAGATCGGCTATCGCGGTGCCGGTACGTTCGAGTTCCTGTATGAAAACGGTGAGTTCTACTTCATCGAGATGAACACCCGTATTCAGGTGGAACATCCGGTCACCGAGATGATCACCGGCGTCGACCTGATCAAAGAGCAGCTGCGTATTGCTGCCGGTCAGCCGCTGTCCATCAAACAGGAAGATGTGGTGGTGCGCGGTCATGCGGTCGAGTGCCGTATCAACGCCGAAGACCCGAACACCTTCCTGCCGAGCCCGGGCAAGATCACCCGTTTCCACGCGCCAGGCGGTTTTGGCGTGCGCTGGGAATCGCACATCTATGCCGGCTACAGCGTGCCGCCGTATTACGACTCAATGATTGGTAAGCTGATCACCTACGGCGAAAACCGTGACGTGGCTATCGCGCGCATGAAAAATGCGCTGGCGGAACTGATCATCGACGGCATCAAGACTAACGTCGATCTGCAGATGCGCATCATGACCGACGAAAACTTCCAGCAGGGTGGTACTAACATCCACTATCTGGAGAAGAAACTCGGCCTGCACGAGAAGTAAGCGCAGCGCAGAGCAATGCAGAGGCCGGTTAAACCGGCCTTTTTCATTTTTGTTGCCTTTGAGGTTGCATGATGGATGGGCGTTTTTTGCAAGCTAATAAAGAGGCGCGCTGGTCGCTGTACCTGACGCTGGCGTACCTCGCCGTCTGGGGCGTGTCCGCATGGCTCGGCGGCACACAAAGCGGTTTCACCGGTTTACCGCGCTGGTTTGAGTTCTCCTGCGTGTTCGCGCCCGTGCTGTTCATTGGCCTGTGCTGGCTGATGGTGCGCGTGGTGTTCCGCGATATGTCTCTGGAGGACCACGATGGAAACTGAAATCATTCTGCCACTGCTGGCCTATCTGGTGCTGATTGCCGGGCTGTCGGTGTTTGCCATGCGCAAACAGCGCCACGGCAACTTCCTGAGTGAGTATTTCCTCGGCAGTCGCTCAATGGGCGGTTTTGTGCTGGCGATGACCATCACCACCACTTACATCAGCGCCAGCTCATTTATTGGCGGGCCGGGCGCGGCGTATAAATACGGGCTGGGCTGGGTACTGCTGGCGATGATCCAGGTGCCGGCGGTCTGGCTGTCGCTCGGCGTGCTGGGCAAAAAATTCGCGATTCTGGCACGACGCTACAACGCGGTGACGCTCAATGACATGCTGTACGGCCGCTACCGCAGCCCACTGCTTATCTGGCTGGCCAGTATCAGCCTGCTGGTGGCGTTTATTGGTGCCATGACGGTACAGTTCATCGGCGGCGCACGCCTGCTGGAAACGGCCGCTGGTATTCCTTATGACACCGGGCTGCTGATTTTTGGCGGCACCATCGCGCTGTATACCGCGTTCGGCGGCTTTCGCGCCAGCGTGCTCAACGATGCCATGCAAGGGCTGGTGATGCTGATTGGCACCTTCCTGCTGCTGTTTGCCGTCATCCACCAGGCGGGCGGTCTGGCAACGGCGGTCACCAAACTGCGTAGCATCGATCCGCAGCTGGTGTCACCGGAAGGCGTCGGCAACGTCATCAATCCGACCTTCCTCAGTTCGTTTGCCGTACTGGTGTGCTTTGGCGTGATTGGGCTGCCGCATACCGCCGTGCGCTGCATCTCCTACAAAGACAGCAAAGCGATGCATCGCGGTATCATCCTCGGCACCATCGTGGTGGTGATACTGATGCTCGGTATGCATCTGGCCGGCGCACTCGGTCGCGCGGTACTGCCGGATCTGGCGATTCCGGATCGCGTGATCCCGACGCTGATGATCACCGTGCTGCCACCGATGGCGGCTGGCGTGTTCCTCGCGGCGCCAATGGCGGCGATCATGTCGACGATTAACGCGCAGCTGCTGCAATCGTCCGCTACGCTGATCAAAGATCTTTACCTGCGCATTGCGCCGCAGCACAGCGAGAACGAGGCGCGTTTGCGGCTGCTCTCCGGCACCATCACCTTTGTGCTCGGCCTGCTGCTGCTGCTGGCGGCCTGGAATCCGCCAGATATGATTATCTGGCTCAACCTGCTGGCGTTCGGTGGCCTTGAAGCGGTCTTTCTGTGGCCGCTGGTGCTGGGACTGTACTGGGAGCGCGCCAATGCGGCGGGCGCCATTAGTGGCATGGTGGTGGGAGCCGGATGCTATACGCTGCTTGCCAGCCTGAAAATCGAACTGTGGGGCTTTCACCCTATCGTGCCATCGTTGACATTAAGCCTGCTGGCCTTCCTGGTGGGTAATCTGTTCGGCAGCGCGCCTGACGCTCGCGATGCTGCCCTGGAATAAAAGAGAAAAGCTATGCCATGGATTCAAATCAAAATTAACAGCACCGGCGAGCACGCCGAAACCCTCAGCGACGCGCTGATGGACGCCGGTGCGGTGTCGGTCACCTTTCAGGACACGCACGACAACCCGGTGTATGAGCCGCTGCCCGGTGAAACCCGGCTGTGGGGCGATACCGATGTGACTGGCCTGTTCGACGCGGAAACCGCCATGGACGATGTAGTGGCCGAACTGAGCCAGCATCCGCTGCTGGGATCGGGTTTCCGCCACAAGATCGAACAGATCGAGGATAAAGACTGGGAGCGCGAATGGATGGATAACTTCCATCCGATGCGCTTCGGTGAACGCCTGTGGATCTGCCCAAGCTGGCGCGACGTTCCGGATCCGGATGCGGTTAACGTGATGCTTGATCCCGGTCTGGCCTTTGGTACCGGCACCCATCCCACCACGTCGCTGTGCCTGAGCTGGCTGGATGGTCTCGATCTGCAGGGCAAAACGGTGATCGATTTCGGCTGTGGCTCCGGCATTCTGGCCATCGCCGCGCTGAAACTCGGTGCAGACCGGGCGATCGGCATTGATATCGATCCGCAGGCGATCCAGGCCAGCCGCGATAACGCGGAGCGCAACGGCGTGGCCGACCGCCTGTCGCTGTATCTGCCGCACCAGCAGCCGGAAAACCTGCAGGCGGATGTGGTGGTCGCCAATATCCTCGCCGGTCCGCTGCGCGAACTGGCGCCGCTGATTGGCGTGCTGCCGAAAGCCGGCGGCCATCTCGGTCTGTCCGGCGTGCTGGCCAGCCAGGCGGAAAGCGTGTGTGAAGCCTATGCGGAGCGCTTTGCGCTGGACGCCGTGGCGGAAAAAGAAGAGTGGTGTCGCATCACTGGCGTGCGCCGCTAACCGACGCATGGGCCAGCAACTGCTGGCCCGATTTTGCCCGCCTGAGACCTGTCTCAAATCCCCGCCAGCCCCGTTTTCCTGCCGTTTCTTTACATTGAAATCAGTAGACTGCTGCACCAGGCGATAGCGCTATCCCTGTTAACCGTGCCGTGCGCGGCACATAACATTGATATATCGCTTAGTGAATAAATGATGATGAAAAGCAAACACACACTGATCGCTCTGCTGCTGGCAGCAGCGCCTTTTGCTCACGTTCAGGCTGCCGCCTGGGATTATGCTCAGCCACAGCAATGGGGCGACCTGTCCCCTGATTTTCACGTCTGCAAGCAGGGCGTGAATCAGTCGCCGATTGATATTCGCCAGGCGCTGCATGCCAGTCTGCCGGCGCTGACGCTGGAACTGCAGGCGCGCCAGGCCGCCATTGTTAACAACGGCCATACCGTGCAAATCAACCTGCAGCAGGGCGATACGCTGACGCTGGACGGCGAGACCTTCGCGCTGAAGCAGTTCCACTTCCATACTCCGAGCGAAAACCTGATCGACGGCAAACGCTATCCGCTTGAGGGCCACTTTGTATTCAGTGACGAGCAGCAGCAGCTGGCGGTCATCGGGGTGATGTTCGAAGCCGGTGCGGCAAATCCGGTACTGACGACGCTGCTGGATACGCTGCCGGCGCAGGTCAATCAGCCGGCCACGCTGCAGCAGGATGTCGATATTACGCCACTACTGCCGACCGATCGCCGTTACTACCGCTTCAGCGGTTCACTCACCACGCCACCGTGCAGTGAAGGCGTACGCTGGCTGGTGATGAAGCAACCAGTAACGGCTTCCACACAGCAGCTGCAGGCCTTTAGCGCGGTGCTGGGTGAACACGGTAACAGCCGCCCGGTGCAGCCGCTCAATGGCCGGCTGGTGGTTGAGTAACGAAATACTCACCAAACGTAAATAAACCGTTCACTTTTCAATCATATCACCGCCATTTCTCTTGCCGATTCGCGGAAGTGGCGGTTTTTATGTTGTGATTCAGCGCATATTTTTGGAAAAACTTTTGCTCACAATTTCAGCGTATTTTTGTAATGCACTGAATTTAAACAAGTAATGATGAATACCCCGCTGCTAAGCCCCATTTCCCTGATCTTAAACGGCGAATTGTTCAAAGTTTGGCCTTTCATCTTCCGGAAAAAATGCGTAATATACGCCGCCTTGCGAACAGTTAGGGTCACTTCTTTTTCATGCGCATTGGACATCACCAGCTACGTAATCGACTCATCGCTGCGCCTATGGCCGGAGTATCCGACAAGCCATTTCGCACCCTGTGTTATGACAACGGCGCCGGTATGACTGTCTCCGAGATGCTGTCATCGAACCCGGAAGTCTGGGCCAGTGACAAATCACGTTTGCGTATGGTGCATAGTGACGAGCCCGGTATTCGCGCCGTGCAAATTGCGGGTTGCGATCCCGATGAGATGGCCGCCGCCGCGCGCATTAATGTTGCGTCCGGTGCACAGGTTATCGACATCAACATGGGCTGCCCGGCTAAAAAAGTGAATCGTAAGATGGCAGGTTCAGCGCTGCTGCAGCATCCGCAGCTGGTGGAGTCAATCCTCCGTGCGGTGGTGAACGCAGTCGATGTACCGGTTACGCTAAAGATTCGCACTGGCTGGGATAAAGAAAATCGTAATTGTGTAGAGATTGCCCAATTGGCTGAACGCTGTGGTATTCAGGCCCTGACCATTCATGGCCGCACGCGCGCCTGTTTGTTTGAAGGGCAAGCTGAATACGACAGCATTCGGACAGTTAAGCAGAGCGTCGCTATTCCGATTATCGCGAATGGTGACATTACTGACCCGCACAAAGCCAGGGCAGTGCTCGACTACACCGGAGCCGATGCTCTGATGGTGGGACGCGCTGCTCAGGGAAGACCGTGGATCTTCCGGGAAATCCAGCATTATCTGGACACAGGGGAGCTGCTGGCACCGAAGCCGCTGGCTGAAGTGAAGCATATGCTGATTGGACACATACGGGAGCTGCACGACTTTTACGGTCAGCGCAAGGGATACCGTATTGCCCGAAAACACGTTTCCTGGTATTTGCAGGAAAGTGCCCCTGACGACCAGTTTCGGCGCACATTCAACGCCATAGAGGATGCCAGCGAACAGCTGGAGGCGTTGGAGGCATACTTCGAAAATCTTGCGTAAACGAAATAAAGAGCTGAAAGAACTATGTTCGAACAACGCGTAAATTCTGACGTACTGACCGTTTCTACCGTTAACTCACAGGATCAGGTGACGCAAAAGCCTCTGCGTGATTCGGTTAAACAGGCACTGAAGAACTATTTTGCTCAACTGAACGGTCAGGATGTAAGTGACCTGTATGAGCTGGTACTGGCTGAAGTCGAGCAGCCTCTGTTGGACATGGTGATGCAGTATACCCGTGGCAACCAGACCCGCGCTGCCCTGATGATGGGCATCAACCGCGGTACGCTGCGTAAGAAGCTGAAAAAATACGGCATGAACTAAGCGTTCTGGTTCCTTGCTGCGATAACGCCAGCCTTTGGGCTGGCGTTTTTGTTGCTGCTGTTTGTGCGTTAACACCGCGTGAAACGATTATCGTCAAAATGGTAACGATAGTTGCAATCGCCGGCGTGATAGCTCATCTCTCTCAGGGCCGCTGCCCTGCCCTGTTTTTGCGCAGAAAAAATCCTTCCGATCGCCCCTCAGCCCGCTTTGTTTGTGATCCTGAACCGCTTCAGCGGTAATTCCACTTTGCCGTACACCTGTTCATGAGCGTTAGCTCACACTGCTTCCATATAGTGAAACTTTTTGCACTATTTGTGATCGTGGCGACTCGTCATGCTGCCTTTTGGTGCGCGATAGTAGCGACAACTTTCCGGATACGTCCGTTTATTAAAAGATCTTTCCAGTGAATTCAGGATCCTGCAAACCTGGCATCAGCTTTGCAGTGTCGTGGATGGCCAAACGCCACAGAAAGAAATAAGCGCACAGTAAAGTGCGCGCAAACATAACAACACACGATCTCGCCACACAGGATGCTTTATGAAAAAGATGATGCTTTCCACCCTGATTGCTGCCGCCTCGCTGTTCGCCGTGACCCAGCAGGCGCACGCAGGCACCACGCTGGACGCCATTAAGAAAAAAGGGTTTATACAGTGCGGTATCAGCGATGGTCTGCCAGGGTTCTCCTACGCTGACGCCAGCGGTAAATTCACCGGTATCGATGTTGACGTGTGCCGCGCTGCCGCCGCTGCGGTCTTCGGCGATGCCAGCAAAGTAAAATACACCCCGCTGACGGCGAAAGAGCGCTTCACCGCGCTGCAGTCAGGCGAAGTCGATATTCTGTCACGTAACACCACCTGGACTTCATCACGCGACGGCGGTATGGGCTTCCTGTTCGCTGGCGTGAACTACTATGACGGCATCGGCTTCCTGACCCACAAGAAAGCAGGTCTGAAAAGCGCTAAAGAGCTGGATGGCGCCACCGTGTGTATCCAGGCCGGTACCGACACCGAGCTGAACGTGGCGGACTACTTTAAAGCTAACAAAATGCAGTACACGCCGGTCACCTTCGACCGCTCTGATGAGTCTGCTAAAGCGCTGGATAGCGGCCGCTGCGATACCCTCTCTTCTGACCAGTCACAGCTGTATGCGCTGCGCATCAAGCTGGGCAAGCCTGATGACTTTATCGTACTGCCTGAAGTGATTTCAAAAGAGCCGCTGGGCCCGGTCGTGCGTCGCGGTGATGATGACTGGTTCACCATCGTGAAATGGTCGCTGTTCGCCATGCTGAATGCGGAAGAGATGGGCATCAGCTCGAAGAACGTTGATGAGATGGCGGCGAAGCCAACCACGCCAGATATGGCACACCTGCTGGGCGCAGAGGGTGATTTCGGTAAAGACCTGAAGCTCGATAACAAGTGGGCGTACAACATCATCAAGCAGGTTGGCAACTATCAGGAAGTGTTCGATCGTAACGTTGGTAAAGACAGCGCGCTGAAAATTGCACGCGGCCAGAATGCGCTCTGGAACCAGGGCGGCATCCAGTACGCTCCACCAGTGCGTTAATTGTCTCCTGCCAGTCGGGCACCGCATCCTGCGGTGCCCACGCGTATTCTTCACTGAGGTTTTAACATGTCGCAACGCCCAACCGTGAAAAGGGATTTTTCGTTCGGTAATCCTACGGTTCGCGCCTGGCTTTACCAGATTGTCGCGATTGTGGCGGTGTTTGCTGTGGTGGGTTATCTGATCCACAACACGGTGATCAACCTTGCCAATCGCGGTATCACCTCCGGCTTTGGCTTTCTTGAGCGCAATGCCGGTTTCGGCATCGTCCAGCATCTGATCGATTACAGCGAAGGCGATACCTACGCGCGCGTGTTTATGGTCGGGTTAACCAACACCCTGCTGGTCTCCGCGCTCTGTATTGTCTTCGCCTCCATCCTCGGCTTCGCCATCGGTCTGGCGCGCCTGTCGGATAACTGGCTGCTGCGCAAGCTGTCGACCATTTATATCGAGACGTTCCGTAATATCCCGCCGCTGCTGCAAATCTTCTTCTGGTACTTTGCCGTGCTGCGCAATCTGCCGGGCCCGCGTCAGGCGCTGAACGCGTTCGATCTGGCTTTTGTCAGCAACCGCGGTTTGTATATACCGTGGCCGGAGTATGCACCCGGCACCTGGCCATTCCTGATCGCGCTGGCGATTGCCATCGCCGCCAGCGCCGCGCTGTTCCGCTTCAACCGCAAGCATCAGCTGAAAACCGGTCAGCTGCGCCGCACCTGGCCCGCTGCGGCCGGTTTAATTGTGCTGCTGCCGCTGATCGCCCATACGCTGTTTGGTGCCGCCACGCACTGGGATGTGCCCGAGCTGCGCGGTTTCAACTTCCGCGGTGGCTTTGCCATGATTCCGGAACTGGCAGCGCTGACGCTGGCACTGTCGATCTACACCTCTTCCTTTATTGCTGAGGTGATTCGCGCCGGGATTCAGTCAGTACCGCATGGTCAGAGCGAAGCGGCACGTTCGCTCGGGCTGCCCAACCCGGTTACGCTGCGTCAGGTGATCATTCCGCAGGCGATGCGCGTGATTATCCCGCCGCTCACCAGCCAGTACCTTAACATCGTAAAAAACTCCTCGCTGGCGGCCGCGATCGGCTATCCGGATATGGTGTCGCTGTTTGCCGGCACCGTACTGAATCAGACCGGCCAGGCAATTGAAACCATTGCCATCACCATGGCGGTTTATCTGATTATCAGTCTGCTCATTTCGCTGCTGATGAACCTCTATAACCGCAAAATTGCGCTGGTTGAGCGTTAAGAGAACGGAACCATTATGTCTGTGACCACACACGAAACGCCGCCGGTGTCGGGCAATCCACTGGGTAAAGCCTGGCTCTGGGCGCGTAAAAACCTGTTCTCCAGCTGGCTGAATACGCTGCTCACGTTACTCAGCCTGTGGATTATCTGGAGCGTTATCCCGCCGGCGCTGAACTGGTTGATCTTCCAGGCTAACTGGATTGGCGAAACCCGTGCGGACTGTACGAAAGCGGGCGCCTGCTGGGTCTTTATCCACGCGCGCTTTGGCCAGTTCATGTACGGGCTCTATCCGCATGAGCTGCGCTGGCGCATCAATCTGGCGCTGGTGATTGGCCTGCTGTCGATTGTGCCGATGTTTATCAAATCCATGCCGCGCCGCGGCCGCTATATCGCCTGCTGGGCGGTGATCTATCCGGTCGTCGTCTGGCTGCTGCTGTATGGCGGCTATTTCGGGCTGGATCGCGTGGAAACGCGCCAGTGGGGCGGCCTGACGCTGACGCTGATTATTGCATCTGTCGGCATTGCCGGGGCGCTGCCGCTGGGCATTTTGCTGGCGCTGGGCCGTCGCTCTAAAATGCCGGTGGTACGCACCCTGTCGGTGATTTTCATTGAGTTCTGGCGTGGCGTACCGCTGATTACTGTGCTGTTCATGTCTTCAGTGATGCTGCCGCTGTTTATGGCGGAAGGCACCACGATAGACAAACTGGTGCGTGCGCTGGTTGGCGTGATCCTGTTCCAGTCGGCGTATGTCGCCGAAGTGGTACGTGGCGGGCTGCAGGCCCTGCCTAAAGGCCAGTACGAAGCAGCAGAGTCGCTGGCGCTCGGCTACTGGAAAACCCAGGCGCTGGTGATTTTACCGCAGGCGCTCAAGCTGACCATTCCCGGTCTGGTGAACACCATCATCGCGCTGTTTAAAGATACCAGCCTGGTGATCATCATCGGCCTGTTCGATCTGTTCAGTAGCGTGCAGCAGGCAACCGTCGACCCTACATGGCTGGGTATGTCGACCGAAGGCTATGTCTTCGCTGCACTGGTTTACTGGATTTTCTGTTTTAGCATGTCGCGCTATAGCCAGTATCTGGAGAAGCGCTTCCACACCGGGCGTAAATCGCACTGAGGTTTTACATGACACAAACAATGACAACGGCGGCTAACGCCATGATGATTACGCTCGAAAACGTGAACAAATGGTACGGGCAGTTCCACGTGCTGAAAGATATCAACCTGCAGGTGAAACCGCGCGAGCGTATCGTACTGTGCGGCCCTTCGGGTTCCGGTAAATCTACCACCATTCGCTGCATCAACCATCTGGAAGAGCATCAGCAGGGACGGATTGTCGTAGACGGCATCCACCTGAATGATGACGTACGCAATATTGAACGCGTGCGTACTGAAGTCGGCATGGTATTTCAGCACTTCAATCTTTTCCCGCATCTGACCGTTCTGCAGAACTGCACGCTGGCACCGATGTGGGTACGCAAGATGCCAAAGAAAGAGGCCGAAGAGCTGGCGATGCACTATCTGCAGCGCGTGCGCATTGCTGAACATGCCCATAAGTTTCCCGGGCAGCTCTCTGGTGGACAGCAGCAGCGCGTGGCCATCGCCCGTTCGCTGTGTATGAAGCCGAAGATTATGTTATTCGATGAACCCACCTCCGCGCTCGATCCTGAGATGGTTAAAGAGGTGCTGGATACCATGATCGGTCTGGCGGAAGACGGGATGACGATGCTGTGTGTGACGCATGAGATGGGCTTTGCGCGTACGGTTGCCGATCGGGTGATCTTCATGGATCGCGGTGAAATCGTGGAGATGGCGCCGCCGGAAGAGTTCTTTGCGAATCCGAAATCCGAGCGGACCCGGGCGTTTCTGTCGCAGGTTATCCACTAAGCGAACCCGATTAGCCGCATCATTCAGCCCTTGCCAGCATGGCAGGGGCTTTTTTATGCCTGTGGATTTTATTGAGGGCTTTTATTGAGATAAAGGTCACCGCGGAAAACAAAAAAGCCCTGAACAGATGTTCAGGGCTTTCGTGTTTGATGCCTGGCAGTTCCCTACTCTCGCATGGGGAGACCCCACACTACCATCGGCGCTACGGCGTTTCACTTCTGAGTTCGGCATGGGGTCAGGTGGGACCACCGCGCTGTTGCCGCCAGGCAAATTCTTTTAAACCGAACTCATGCCATAACTGGTGCTGATACCCAGAGTCGAACTGGGGACCTCACCCTTACCAAGGGTGCGCTCTACCAACTGAGCCATATCAGCACACTAAATTTGATGCCTGGCAGTTCCCTACTCTCGCATGGGGAGGCCCCACACTACCATCGGCGCTACGGCGTTTCACTTCTGAGTTCGGCATGGGGTCAGGTGGGACCACCGCGCTGTTGCCGCCAGGCAAATTCTGTTTTCGTCCGCGTCTTCCGCGCTCTGACTGCGTTGCCCCGCTCGCGCCGCTCAGTCACATACTCGTGTATGCTCCTTCACGTCGTCTCGCGTGCCGTCTTGTCACAGCACAAAATCCACTGGACGTAATCCGGTGAACAAAGCTGAAAATTCTTTCGGTCTCTCAGACCAAAACGCCTCTGGCGTTGTAAGGTTAAGCCTCACGGGTCATTAGTACCGGTTAGCTCAACGCATCGCTGCGCTTACACACCCGGCCTATCAACGTCGTCGTCTTCAACGTCCCTTCAGGACCCTTAAAGGGTCAGGGAGAACTCATCTCGGGGCAAGTTTCGTGCTTAGATGCTTTCAGCACTTATCTCTTCCGCACTTAGCTACCGGGCAGTGCCATTGGCATGACAACCCGAACACCAGCGGTGCGTTCACTCCGGTCCTCTCGTACTAGGAGCAACCCCCCTCAATTCTCCAGCGCCCACGGCAGATAGGGACCGAACTGTCTCACGACGTTCTAAACCCAGCTCGCGTACCACTTTAAACGGCGAACAGCCGTACCCTTGGGACCTACTTCAGCCCCAGGATGTGATGAGCCGACATCGAGGTGCCAAACACCGCCGTCGATATGAACTCTTGGGCGGTATCAGCCTGTTATCCCCGGAGTACCTTTTATCCGTTGAGCGATGGCCCTTCCATTCAGAACCACCGGATCACTATGACCTGCTTTCGCACCTGCTCGAGCCGTCACTCTCGCAGTCAAGCTGGCTTATGCCATTGCACTAACCTCCTGATGTCCGACCAGGATTAGCCAACCTTCGTGCTCCTCCGTTACGCTTTGGGAGGAGACCGCCCCAGTCAAACTACCCACCAGACACTGTCCGCAGCCCGGATTACGGGCCTACGTTAGAACATCAAACATTAAAGGGTGGTATTTCAAGGTTGGCTCCACGCAGACTGGCGTCCGCGCTTCAAAGCCTCCCACCTATCCTACACATCAAGGCTCAATGTTCAGTGTCAAGCTATAGTAAAGGTTCACGGGGTCTTTCCGTCTTGCCGCGGGTACACTGCATCTTCACAGCGATTTCAATTTCACTGAGTCTCGGGTGGAGACAGCCTGGCCATCATTACGCCATTCGTGCAGGTCGGAACTTACCCGACAAGGAATTTCGCTACCTTAGGACCGTTATAGTTACGGCCGCCGTTTACCGGGGCTTCGATCAAGAGCTTCTCCTTGCGGATAACCCCATCAATTAACCTTCCGGCACCGGGCAGGCGTCACACCGTATACGTCCACTTTCGTGTTTGCACAGTGCTGTGTTTTTAATAAACAGTTGCAGCCAGCTGGTATCTTCGACTGGCCTCGGCTCCGGGAGCAAGTCCCTTCACCTACGCGCCAGCGTGCCTTCTCCCGAAGTTACGGCACCATTTTGCCTAGTTCCTTCACCCGAGTTCTCTCAAGCGCCTTGGTATTCTCTACCTGACCACCTGTGTCGGTTTGGGGTACGATTTCGTGTTACCTGGAGCTTAGAGGCTTTTCCTGGAAGCAGGGCATCAGTTACTTCACCGCCGTGGCGGCTCGTCGTCACGCCTCAGTGTTAAAGAAGACCGGATTTGCCTGGTCTTCACACCTGCACGCTTAAACCGGGACAACCGTCGCCCGGATAACCTAGCCTTCTCCGTCCCCCCTTCGCAGTAACACCAAGTACAGGAATATTAACCTGTTTCCCATCGACTACGCTTTTCAGCCTCGCCTTAGGGGTCGACTCACCCTGCCCCGATTAACGTTGGACAGGAACCCTTGGTCTTCCGGCGAGCGGGCTTTTCACCCGCTTTATCGTTACTTATGTCAGCATTCGCACTTCTGATACCTCCAGCATGCCTCACAGCACACCTTCAGCGGCTTACAGAACGCTCCCCTACCCAACAACACATAGTGTCGCTGCCGCAGCTTCGGTGCATGGTTTAGCCCCGTTACATCTTCCGCGCAGGCCGACTCGACCAGTGAGCTATTACGCTTTCTTTAAATGATGGCTGCTTCTAAGCCAACATCCTGGCTGTCTGTGCCTTCCCACATCGTTTCCCACTTAACCATGACTTTGGGACCTTAGCTGGCGGTCTGGGTTGTTTCCCTCTTCACGACGGACGTTAGCACCCGCCGTGTGTCTCCCGTGATAACATTCCTCGGTATTCGCAGTTTGCATCGGGTTGGTAAGCCGGGATGGCCCCTAGCCGAAACAGTGCTCTACCCCGAGGATGAGTTCACGAGGCGCTACCTAAATAGCTTTCGGGGAGAACCAGCTATCTCCCGGTTTGATTGGCCTTTCACCCCCAGCCACAAGTCATCCGCTAATTTTTCAACATTAGTCGGTTCGGTCCTCCAGTTAGTGTTACCCAACCTTCAACCTGCCCATGGCTAGATCACCGGGTTTCGGGTCTATACCCTGCAACTTAACGCCCAATTAAGACTCGGTTTCCCTTCGGCTCCCCTATGCGGTTAACCTTGCTACAGAATATAAGTCGCTGACCCATTATACAAAAGGTACGCAGTCACCTAACAGGTAGGCTCCCACTGCTTGTACGTACACGGTTTCAGGTTCTGTTTCACTCCCTCGCCGGGGTTCTTTTCGCCTTTCCCTCACGGTACTGGTTCACTATCGGTCAGTCAGGAGTATTTAGCCTTGGAGGATGGTCCCCCCATGTTCAGACAGGATACCACGTGTCCCGCCCTACTCGTCGGACTCACAGCTCATGCATCTTCGTGTACGGGGCTGTCACCCGGTATCGCGCGACTTTCCAGACGCTTCCACTGATGCACAAGCTGATTCAGGTCCTGGGCTGCTCCCCGTTCGCTCGCCGCTACTGGGGGAATCTCGGTTGATTTCTTTTCCTCGGGGTACTTAGATGTTTCAGTTCCCCCGGTTCGCCTCGTTAACCTATGTATTCAGTTAACGATAATGCACAAGTGCATTGGGTTTCCCCATTCGGACATCGACGGCTGTAGCGGTTCATATCACCTTACCGTCGCTTTTCGCAGATTAGCACGTCCTTCATCGCCTCTGACTGCCAGGGCATCCACCGTGTACGCTTAGTCGCTTAACCTCACAACCCACAGGCGTTTTGCAACGCTGCGAACTGCAAGCATTTGAGAGACCCGAACGCATCGTGATTTCATTCTTATTACGGAGAATGAACCGACGCGTCGTTTCAAATTTTCAGCTTGTTCCGGATTGTTAAAGAGCAAATACTTCGCAGCACACCGTTGCCGGTATACTCTGAAGTAAGTTTCAGTACTGTAATGGTGGAGCTAAGCGGGATCGAACCGCTGACCTCCTGCGTGCAAGGCAGGCGCTCTCCCAGCTGAGCTATAGCCCCATACAGTCACTGCAGAGACCATCTACTACCACTCACCAGGAGTCACGTTTCTCACACGGGAAATGTGATTTCGTCTCAGGCAAGGCATGTTTTCGCGAAGCATAGTGAACTATGCGAGCCGGAAACATAACGCGGCATGAGAAGAAATCTGGTAGGCCTGAGTGGACTTGAACCACCGACCTCACCCTTATCAGGGGTGCGCTCTAACCACCTGAGCTACAAGCCTGTAGAGGTTTTTTCTGCTCGTTACTTTTCTATCAGACAATCTGTGTGAGCACTTCGCGGGAAGGTATCTTCAGGTAAGGAGGTGATCCAACCGCAGGTTCCCCTACGGTTACCTTGTTACGACTTCACCCCAGTCATGAATCACAAAGTGGTAAGCGCCCTCCCGAAGGTTAAGCTACCTACTTCTTTTGCAACCCACTCCCATGGTGTGACGGGCGGTGTGTACAAGGCCCGGGAACGTATTCACCGTAGCATTCTGATCTACGATTACTAGCGATTCCGACTTCATGGAGTCGAGTTGCAGACTCCAATCCGGACTACGACGCACTTTATGAGGTCCGCTTGCTCTCGCGAGGTCGCTTCTCTTTGTATGCGCCATTGTAGCACGTGTGTAGCCCTGGCCGTAAGGGCCATGATGACTTGACGTCATCCCCACCTTCCTCCGGTTTATCACCGGCAGTCTCCTTTGAGTTCCCGGCCGAGCCGCTGGCAACAAAGGATAAGGGTTGCGCTCGTTGCGGGACTTAACCCAACATTTCACAACACGAGCTGACGACAGCCATGCAGCACCTGTCTCAGAGTTCCCGAAGGCACCAAAGCATCTCTGCTAAGTTCTCTGGATGTCAAGGCCAGGTAAGGTTCTTCGCGTTGCATCGAATTAAACCACATGCTCCACCGCTTGTGCGGGCCCCCGTCAATTCATTTGAGTTTTAACCTTGCGGCCGTACTCCCCAGGCGGTCGACTTAACGCGTTAGCTCCGGAAGCCACGCCTCAAGGGCACAACCTCCAAGTCGACATCGTTTACGGCGTGGACTACCAGGGTATCTAATCCTGTTTGCTCCCCACGCTTTCGCACCTGAGCGTCAGTCTTCGTCCAGGGGGCCGCCTTCGCCACCGGTATTCCTCCAGATCTCTACGCATTTCACCGCTACACCTGGAATTCTACCCCCCTCTACGAGACTCAAGCCTGCCAGTTTCAAATGCAGTTCCCAGGTTAAGCCCGGGGATTTCACATCTGACTTAACAGACCGCCTGCGTGCGCTTTACGCCCAGTAATTCCGATTAACGCTTGCACCCTCCGTATTACCGCGGCTGCTGGCACGGAGTTAGCCGGTGCTTCTTCTGCGGGTAACGTCAATCGGCGAGGTTATTAACCTCACCGCCTTCCTCCCCGCTGAAAGTACTTTACAACCCGAAGGCCTTCTTCATACACGCGGCATGGCTGCATCAGGCTTGCGCCCATTGTGCAATATTCCCCACTGCTGCCTCCCGTAGGAGTCTGGACCGTGTCTCAGTTCCAGTGTGGCTGGTCATCCTCTCAGACCAGCTAGGGATCGTCGCCTAGGTGAGCCATTACCCCACCTACTAGCTAATCCCATCTGGGCACATCCGATGGTGTGAGGCCCGAAGGTCCCCCACTTTGGTCTTGCGACGTTATGCGGTATTAGCTACCGTTTCCAGTAGTTATCCCCCTCCATCGGGCAGTTTCCCAGACATTACTCACCCGTCCGCCACTCGCCACCCAAAGAGCAAGCTCTTCTGTGCTGCCGTTCGACTTGCATGTGTTAGGCCTGCCGCCAGCGTTCAATCTGAGCCATGATCAAACTCTTCAATTTAAGTTTGATTTGCTGCAACGAGTGCAGCGATGCTCTGTGAATTAAACTTCGTAATGAATTACGTGTTCACTCAGCAAAGACTTGATATTTTTTAAAGCCCGTAGGCTTGTGATATCAATCCTGCGAGTGCCCACACAGATTGTCTGATAAATTGTTAAAGAGCGGTGCGACGCGGCGCTCGGCCTGCTGTCGCGAGGTGGCGTATATTACGCTTTCCTCCTTCAGAGTCAAACACTTTTTTCAGCGTTTTTCTCCGGCGGGGTGAATCACTTCACGCCCTGCTGAGCCGTCTGCGTTGCCGCTTTGCCGTCTCAGTGGTGGCGCATTATAGGGATCCGGATTTTTTGCACAACCCCTTTTTTCGATCTTTTTTATCGACTGGCGAGTTTTCACTCTTTTCGCTGCGATCGCGAGCGATCCGCGCAAAAATCAGCTTGTTTACCCGCACCGG
The DNA here is from genome assembly GCF_043544755.1 of Pantoea sp. SGAir0184. Lineage (NCBI taxonomy): Bacteria > Pseudomonadati > Pseudomonadota > Gammaproteobacteria > Enterobacterales > Erwiniaceae > Pantoea > Pantoea sp. SGAir0184. The sequence goes on along the minus strand of NZ_CP028050.1, from coordinate 365,847 downwards.
AAGCCGCAGGCTAGCGGGAAACATCAGAAAAGGAGAAATAGAATGTCTGTAGCCCTGCGCCCTTATAAGCAACATATTCCTCATACCGGCGAGCGCGTGATGGTGGATAGCAGCAGCGTGGTCGTTGGCGAAGTCGAGCTGGCTGATGATGTCAGCATCTGGCCACTGGTAGCAATCCGCGGTGACGTGAATAAAGTGGTGATTGGTAAACGCAGCAATATCCAGGATGGCAGCGTGCTGCACGTTACGCATAAATCCAGCAGTAACCCAGACGGCTTTCCATTGATCATCGGTGAAGACGTGACGGTGGGCCATAAAGCAATGCTGCACGGCTGCACCATTGGTAACCGCGTGCTGGTGGGTATGGGCTCTATCCTGCTGGATGGCGCGATCGTCGAAGATGAGGTGATGATTGGCGCCGGCAGCCTGGTGCCACCCGGTAAACGCCTGCAAAGCGGCTATCTCTATTTAGGCAGCCCGGTGAAGCAGATCCGGCCACTAACCGAAGCGGAAATAGCCGGACTGCTTTATTCGGCCAGTAATTATGTCGGCTGGAAAGATGAATATCTGGCTCAGGGCAGCCACAGCCAGCCCTGATCGTCGGCCTGCTCCGCCCGGAGCAGCTGCTCGGCCTCTTCCTCCAGATCCCAGCGATGCGCGCTAAACAGCGCCATCGCCTCTCCGGCACCAAAGCGCTGCTGCAGCGCCGGCAGCGATATTGCGCAGGTCAGTCCCATACCATTCACCAAGACCGGGAACAGCACCGCCTGCCGGACTGCGTCCCAGCTTTCCCGATCGGGAAACTGGATTGCCTGATTCATGCCTGCATCGCCTGTTTAAGTTGATCAATGACCGGCGCGATCTCCGGCATAACGCCATGCCACAGCTGAAACGCATGCGCCGCCTGACCCACCAGCATGCCGAGTCCATCCGCCAGCTGCTGTGTGCCGTGCTGCTGGCACCACGCCAGAAATGGCGTCAGCCCCTGCTGATAAAACATGTCGTAACAGCGCACCTGCGCATCAATCAGCGTAACCGGCAGCGGCGGCACGTCGCCCGCTACGCCGCTGGAGGTGGCATTGATGATCAGATCAAAACGTTCGCCGGCCAGTTGATCAAAACTCATCGCCTGGATCGCTCCACTGTGCTGGAAAAGCTCAGCCAGCTGTTGCGCGCGTTCTGCCGTGCGGTTAACCACCACCAGCGCGCAGCCCGTCGAGAGCAGCGGCAGGATCACCCCACGCGCCGCGCCGCCCGCACCCACCAGCAGAATGCGATCGCCCGGCCGGATCAGCTGCAGCCGTTGCAGATCGCTCAGCAGGCCGATGCCGTCCGTGTTATCACCCAGAATCGAACCATCGGCTCTCTTCTTTAAGGTATTTACCGCGCCGGATAATGCCGCGCGTTCGCTGAGCTCATCCGCGAATTCCCATGCCTGCTGTTTAAACGGCAGCGTAACATTGGCGCCTTTGCCACCAGCCGCAAAAAACGCCTCTATCGCCTGCGGGAACCCTTCCAGCGGTGCGCAGATGCGTCCGTAAGGATGTTCAATACCGGTCTGCTCAGCAAAAGCGGCGTGAATAAACGGAGATTTGCTGTGGGCGATGGGATGACCAAAAACGGCAAACTTTTCCATAATCAGCCCTGACGAATGAGTTCACCGCTAATAGCATCGCGGATTTCAGAAGGATTCAGGCGACCGCCGGTGGCCGCCTGCAACACCGGGAACTGCGAGCCAAACTGCTCTGCCACTTCGGCGGCGCTGCGGCACGGCGGCTGACCGGTTAAATTCGCGCTGGTTGAGACCAGCGGCTTGCCAAATCCGCGACACAGCGCCTGGACCTGCGGATGATCGCTGACGCGAATCGCCAGCGAATCAAAGCGGCCGGTTAACCAGCGCGGCGTATGCGGCGAAGCAGGCACCACATAGGTGACCGGACCCGGCCAGCTGGCAAACATACGTTCGCGCTGCAGCACGGTGAGTTCGCGATCGGCAATATAAGGCTCAAGCTGCGTATAATCAGCGGCGATCAGAATCAGACCCTTTTCTACCGGGCGCTGTTTCAGTGCCAGCAGGGCCATCACCGCGCTTTCGCTGTCCGGATCGCAGCCAAGGCCGAATACGGCTTCGGTAGGGTAAGCAATCACTTGCTGTTGCTGAAGTTGTTCGATGCAGAAGTCGAGGCTTCCGGGTGCATGCTGGCTCTGGTTCATGATCACTCTTCATCCTGGGCGATGGGCTTGCCGCAGCGTTTGCTGGCGCAGAAGCGCTTCATGCCCTGTGCGGTTTTCTTTTCTATTAATAACGGGAACTGGCAATGGGGGCAGACACCTTCCAGCGGCGTGGCGTTGATCGCGAACTGGCAGTCGGGATAACGATCGCAGGCGTGGAAGGTTTTGCCATAGCGTGAACGGCGCTGCACCAGCTTACCGCTGGCGCACTGCGGGCAGGCAATTGCGGTTTCGTCCGGCTTATCGATGGTTTCCGTGTAATCACACTCCGGATAGTGGCTACAGCCGACAAACATGCCGAATCGCCCCTGGCGCAGCACTTTGTCCGCACCACACTGCGGGCAGGCATGGCCTTCCAGCACTTTGACAATATGGCCATCACCCTGACTTTTCAGCGGGCGGATATAGTCGCAGGTTGGATAATTCACACAGCCGAGAAAAGGCCCGTGTTTGCCGGCACGTATCACTAATTCTGCCCCGCAGGCGGGGCAGGGATCGTGTTTACGCACGGTAAATAGTGCTGGTTTACTCATATTACCGAATGCATTAATCGCAAATTAATGCAGCATACCTTCATTGACGTCGAATAACAGTTCTTCCATCTGCTGATAGGCATTTTCACACCCGGGGATGTTAAACAGCACCATCAGCACCACCCATTTGAGATCTTCCAGATCGAATTCCAGCGTATCAAGCGCCATAACCCGTTCGATGACCATTTCGCGCGTTTCCATATTCAGCACCTGGATTTGCTCCAGGAACAGAATAAAACCACGACACTCGGCATCTAAACGCTGGCTCTCTTCTTCCGTGTAGATTCGCATGGAGAGCGGATCGTTAGCCAGCAATACTGGCGCGACCAGGCCATCCTGATAATCCGCTAACCGCTCAAGCCAATTCAACGCATTGTAGATATCTTCGCGATGAAAACCGGCATCGGTTAAGTCATCGGTCAATTTATCCTGGTCAACGCGCATTTCAGCCTCGTTGTGGATATACGTCTCAAACAAGTACATAAGTACGTCGAACATGGCATGCCCTCCTCAATCGGACATAGCCGCCGGGTACAGCTGCGATCCATCCTGCTAACTCCAGCTCCAGCAATTGCGCTGCGATAACTGGCACAGGTTGGCCGGCACGTTCAGCGACGACGTCAACAGGTGTAACCTCATCACCTACGTTAGCCAACACGCTGGGAAATGGCAATGGCACATCATCACTGAGTTGTGAATATATTGTTTCTGAGATGCTGGCTGGCAACCATTGCAGGGCAGAATGCAAATCCTCAAGGATATTGTTGGGATGCGCCACCAGCAGCGCACCCTGCTGAATCAGCCAGTGCGTGCCTTCACAGCCAGGATTACCCAGCGCGCCTGGCAGCGCATACACGTTACGGTTTTGTTCCAGCGCATACCGCGCCGTTACCAGCGAGCCACTCTTCAGTGAAGCTTCAACCACCAGCACGCCATGACTCAGGCCGCTGATAATACGATTACGCCGCGGGAAATTTACCGCATGGGGCGCCATCGACAGCGGCAGTTCTGAAACCAGCGCGCCGCCGCTGGCGATGATCTCCTGTGCCAGCGGCTGATGGCTTTTCGGATAGAGATGATTCAGCCCGCTGCCCAGCACGGCCAGGGTTTTGCCCTGCACTTCCAGCGCGGCACGATGCGCCACGCCATCAATACCGCGCGCCAGCCCGCTGGTGATGGTCAAACCGCTTAGCGCCAGCTGCTGGGTAAACCAGCTGCCCCATTCTCTGCCATACGGCGAACAGTGACGACTGCCGACCACCGCCAGCTGCGGTGTCGCGAGTGCAGAGAGGTCACCCGCTATATAAAGGGCAGCCGGATAGCGGCTGATTTCCCGCAGCCGGGCGGGATAATGTGCGTCGCTGCAGGCAATCAGATGATGTTGCGCCTGTTGCAGCCAGCGCTGCGTTTTTTCCAGCTGGCGTGGACAGAGGGCGAGAAACTGTTGCCGCTGCGTGTCGTCCAACCCGTGCTGCTGCAGCCACGCGTCGTCAATGTGGCTGGCGGCCAGAAGCGCCATGATGAACTGACGGGCGCGCTCACCGCTTAAACCCCAGACGTAAGTCAGCCTGATAATCCTTTCACTGCGTTCCATGCTGCGCTCCCTGTCAGCCGTGCTCTGATGCGGCACAATGCTGTCAATCAGGTCCCAAAAAGTCTACAATATGAGGCAGTAATCTTTTCTTTAACGCATACAGATCTGGATATTTATGTCAGTTTTGCAGGTATTACATTTCCCTGACGATCGCCTTCGCAAAATTGCTGCACCCGTTGCGGCTGTGAATGCTGACGTTCAGCGTATTGTCGACGATATGTTTGAGACCATGTACGCCGAAGAAGGCATTGGTCTGGCGGCGACGCAGGTGGATATTCACCAGCGCATCATCGTGATTGATGTTTCTGAAAGCCGCGAAGAGCGCCTGGTGCTGATTAACCCGGAGCTGCTGGAAAAAAGCGGCGAAACCGGTATCGAAGAGGGTTGCCTGTCGATCCCGGAACAGCGGGCGTTTGTGCCGCGTGCCGAGCGGGTCAAAGTGCGCGCGCTGGATCGCGACGGTAACAGCTTCGAGCTGGAAACCGACGGTCTGCTGGCGATCTGCATCCAGCATGAGATCGACCATCTCGACGGTAAACTGTTTATTGATTATCTGTCGCCGCTGAAGCGTCAGCGTATTAAACAGAAACTGGAAAAACTGGCCCGCCAGAATGCGCGCGCATCCTGAGAGCGAACAGAAGGTTGAACTGTGTCTGCACCGTTAAAAATCATCTTTGCCGGTACTCCTGACTTCGCAGCGCGTCATCTCGACGCGCTGCTTGCTTCTGAGCATCAGGTGGTTGGCGTCTTTACTCAGCCCGACCGCCCAGCCGGACGTGGCAACAAACTCACGCCGGGCCCGGTAAAAGTGCTGGCTCAGGCGCATGATATTCCCGTGTTTCAGCCAAAGTCCCTGAAGCCGGAAGAGAATCAGCAGCTGGTTGCCGGGCTACAGGCCGATGTGATGGTGGTCGTCGCTTATGGTCTGATCCTGCCTCAGGCGGTGCTGACGATGCCGCGCCTTGGCTGCATCAACGTACATGGCTCGCTGCTGCCGCGCTGGCGCGGTGCGGCGCCGATTCAGCGCTCACTGTGGGCCGGCGATAACGAAACCGGTGTGACCATCATGCAGATGGACGTGGGTCTGGATACCGGCGATATGCTGCACAAAATAACCTGCCCGATTAATGCCGACGATACCAGCGCATCGCTTTACGACAAGCTGGCGCAGCTGGGACCGCAGGGGATGCTGACCACGCTCAGTCTGCTGGCCGCCGGCAGCGCGCAGCCCGAAGTGCAGGATGAGACCTTGGTAACTTACGCGGAAAAGCTCAGCAAAGAAGAGGCACGTCTTGACTGGTCGCTCTCTGCTGTTCAGCTGGAACGGTGCATTCGCGCCTTCAATCCGTGGCCGGTGAGTTATTTCCTCATCGACGATCAGCCGGTTAAAGTCTGGCAGGCCAGCGTGTTACCACACCGCAGCGCCCAGCCGGGAGAAATTCTGCAGGCTGACAAACACGGCATCCAGATTGCTACCGCTGACGGCGTGCTGAATCTGCTCTCACTGCAGCCTGCCGGCAAAAAAGCCATGGCGGCGCAGGATCTGCTCAATTCGCGTCGTGAATGGTTTACACCCGGCACCGTTCTGGCCTGATTCTCCAGCCCGGTTTCCGCCGGGCTTTTTGTTTGATGAATGAATATGAAAAAAGCGACCAACCTGCGCAGCCTTGCCGCGCAACTGATTGAACGCGTGGTGGATAAAGGGGAATCGCTGAGCGCGATTCTGCCCGCTGCGCAAAAAACGCTGGCAAACAACGATGGCGCGCTGCTGCAGGAGTTGTGTTTTGGCGTGACGCGCACACTGCCGCAGCTGGAAGCGTTGATTAATAAGCTGATGGCGCGGCCGTTAACCGGCAAACAGCGCGTGCTGCACTATCTGATCATGGTGGGCCTGTATCAGCTGCTGTATACCCGCGTTCCGCCGCACGCCGCGCTGGCCGAAACCGTGGCCGGGGCTGAAGCACTGAAGCGGGCAAATCTGAAAGGCTTGCTTAACGGCGTGCTGCGTCAGTTCCAGCGTCAGCGGGACGTACTGCTGGCGGAGGTCAATCAGGGCCCGCAGCGTTACTGGCATCCGGGCTGGCTGCTGAAACGGTTGCAGACCGCGTGGCCGGAGCAGTGGCAGCAGATTGTGGAAGCAAACAATCAGCGACCGCCAATGTGGCTGCGCGTGAATCGTCAGCATCACAGCCGTGACGCCTGGCTGGCGTTATTAACCCAGCAGAATCAAAATGCGTTTAGTGCTGACGCGCCGGATGCGCTGCGTCTTGAAGCACCGGCTCCGGTCAGTCAGCTGCCAGGCTTTGAGCAGGGCTGGGTGACGGTGCAGGATCTCTCTGCTCAGCGTTGCGCCCTGCTGCTGGCGCCGGAAAACGGCGAAACCATTCTCGACCTGTGCGCTGCGCCCGGCGGCAAAACCACCCATATTCTCGAAATTGCGCCGCAGGCCCGCGTGATGGCGGTGGATATCGATGCGCAGCGCCTGTCGCGCGTGACGGAAAACCTGCAGCGTCTGGGGATGCAGGCTGACGTGCGTCAGGGCGATGGCCGCACGCCAGCGGCCTGGTGCGACGAGCAGCAATTCGACCGCATCTTGCTGGATGCGCCCTGCTCGGCCACCGGCGTTATTCGACGCCATCCGGATATCAAATGGCTACGCCGCGATCGCGATATCGACGAACTCGCCGCGCTACAGCGTGAGATTCTGGCGGCCATCTGGCCTCGCCTGAAATCGGGCGGTACGCTGCTTTATGCCACCTGCTCAGTGCTGCCGCAGGAGAACCAGCAGCAGATCGATGCTTTCCTCGCGACGCATGACGATGCGGTGCCGCAGGCACTGCCACATGGGCAACTTAACGGCTGGCAGGTTTTCCCTGCCATCAATGGCGGCGACGGTTTCTTCTACGCTAAGCTGATGAAAAAATAGTGCAGCGCACAGTGACAAGAGCAACGTATCCATGAAAATTATTATCCTCGGCGCCGGCCAGGTGGGCGGCACGCTCGCTGAAAACCTGGTGGGCGAAAACAATGACATCACCGTGGTTGATAGCGATCCCTCACGCTTACGCGTGCTGCAGGATAAGTTTGACCTGCGCGTGGTGCAGGGCCATGGTTCGCACCCGCGCGTGTTGCGTGAAGCCGGCGCCGAAGATGCGGATATGCTGGTGGCGGTGACCAGCTCTGACGAAACCAACATGATTGCCTGTCAGATTGCTTACTCGCTGTTTAACACGCCAAACCGCATTGCCCGTATCCGCGCCGCCGATTATCTGCGCGATGCGGAAAAGCTGTTCGTGCCGGAAGCGGTACCCATCGACCATTTGATCTCGCCTGAACAGCTGGTGATCGACAACATCTATCGGCTGATTCAGTACCCTGGCGCGTTACAGGTGGTGAATTTTGCCGAGGGCAAAGTCAGCCTGGCAGTGGTCAAAGCCTATTACGGCGGACCGCTGGTGGGCAATCCGCTGTCGATCCTGCGTGAGCACATGCCGCATATCGATACCCGCGTAGCCGCCATTTTTCGTCAGGATCGCCCGATCCGCCCGCAGGGATCGACGATCGTCGAAGCTGGCGATGAAGTGTTTTTTATTGCCGCCAGTCAGCATATTCGTGCGGTGATGAGCGAGATGCAGCGGCTCGAAAAGCCCTATAAACGCATTATGCTGGTCGGCGGCGGTAATATCGGCTTTGGCCTGGCGCAGCGGCTGGAGAAGCAGTACAGCGTTAAGCTGATTGAACGTAATCAGCAGCGCGCAGCTGAACTGGCTGAACATCTGCAGGATACCATCGTGTTCTATGGCGATGCTTCGGATCAGGAACTGCTGGCAGAAGAGCATGTCGATCAGGTCGATCTGTTTATCGCCGTCACTAACGACGATGAAGCCAATATCATGTCAGCGATGCTGGCCAAAAAGATGGGCGCGAAAAAAGTGATGGTGCTGATCCAGCGTCGCGCCTATGTCGATCTGGTGCAGGGCAGCGTGATCGACATTGCGATCTCTCCGCAGCAGGCCACAATTTCTGCGCTGCTTGGCCACGTGCGCAAAGCCGATATTGTCGGCGTCTCTTCACTGCGCCGCGGTATTGCGGAAGCCATCGAGGCCATTGCCCACGGTGATGAAACCACTTCGCGCGTGGTCGGCCGCCTGATTGAAGATATTAAACTGCCGCCGGGCACAATTATCGGCGCGGTGGTGCGTGGTGATGACGTGATCATCGCCAATGATAATGTGCGTATTGAGCAAGGCGACCACGTGATCATGTTCCTCACCGACAAAAAGTTTGTGCCGGACGTTGAGCGTCTGTTCCAGCCGAGCCCGTTCTTCCTGTAACGGGTTGTGATTGGGCTGCAGTGAGAGTGGTGTTTAATCCATTGTTATAATGGCAATTACACGAAGGTTTGTTAGACTTTAGCCACTGGCCAAGGCAAGGAGATAACAATGAGTTTATTCAAAGAGTTTCGTGATTTTGCGATGCGCGGCAACGTGGTGGACCTGGCGGTCGGTGTGATCATCGGTGCTGCGTTCGGTAAGATCGTATCGTCACTGGTTGCGAACATCATTATGCCACCGCTCGGTTTACTGATTGGCGGCGTCGACTTTAAGCAGTTTAAATGGGTACTCAAGCCAGCAGAGGGCGATATTCCAGCGGTGGTGATGGAGTACGGTAACTTTATTCAGACGGTATTTGACTTCATCATCGTGGCGTTTGCTATCTTCATTGCCATCAAAGTAATGAATAAACTGTATAAAAAGAAAGAAGTGGAAAAACCAGCGCCTAAACCGACTAATGAAGAAGTGCTGCTGACCGAGATTCGCGACCTGCTTAAGCAACAAAATAATAAAGTGTGATAAATAAAAGCCGCCAGTTTCAGGCGGCTTTTTTATCACTAAAGCAGAAGGCCAGAGGTAAACACTGTTGCTTACCGCTGGCCTCCTGATTCGCTCCCTTCGCGTGTTTATCTTTACGCCGGTAGCTGCCTTTCCCCTTCTGATTGCGCTCAACACGCTGGCGATACAGCGGATCGTGTAACAGGGCTTCCAGGGCGTTATCGTTAATTTTGCCTTTTCGATGCTGATAGTGACTCATATCGTCCTCCGGTTAGTGATGGCGCAACTATAGTCCCTGCGCGCCAGAATTCAATCCTTGCTACAACAAATTTCAGGATGCGGATCTTCACCGGTTTCCAGTGCCTCGAGGATCGAACAGCAGGCGCTACTGTGCCGGTCGCCACAGCAGGTTTCCGCCAGCCGTTGCAGTGAGCGCTGAATGGTTTGCAGTTCGCCAATCATACTGTTCACCTCATCCAGCCGTTTCGCCACGATCGCTTTTGACTCTTCACAGGTATGATGCTCTGGATCGATGCGGATCGACAGCAGGTCGCGGATCGATTCCAGGCTGAAACCAAGCTGCCGGCCGTAACGGATAAAACGCAGGCGCTGCAGATCGTTATCGCTGTACAGGCGGAAGCCGCCCTCGGTGCGTACCTCATGATCCATCATCTGCTGCTTTTCATAAAAGCGGATGGTGTCCGGCGTCACGTCCGCCAGTTTTGCCAGCTGGCCAATGCGATACATACTATTTCTCCTGCTGTAGCCGCTGACCGATCGCCGGGCGGTATTCGCCACGCAGAAAATCGGTGCTCATGCCAGCCTGCTGCAGTTTCATCTCCAGCAGCGTCAGGCGTTTGGCCAGTTCGCGCGCCTCGCAGTCATCAGGATCGAGTTCGCGAAGCAGATCGCTCAGTGCCAGCGCGTCGCGGCGCATCTCCAGTTCCGGTGGGAGATAGCCGGCGTTTTTCAGCAGTCGCCAGGCACTGCGCAATTCCGCCGGCACACCACAGTCATCGTCCAGCGTGAGCGGCGCACCCTCACCAGGCAGATTGCTCAGCTCACCCTTTTCCTGCGCGGCGCGGATGTGTTGCTCAGCCAGCTGATCGATAAGCCACATAGAAACCTCCTGCAGGCATGTCTGCCAACAGCATAGCGAATGGAGGGGAAATGGGAAGAAATGACAGGCAATAAAAAACCCGCCGAAGCGGGTTTTTTACGTTACTGCAAATTACTCTGCAGCAGCTTCTGCTTGAGCTTCTGGACGATCAACCAGCTCGATGTAAGCCATCGGAGCGTTGTCACCAGCACGGAAGCCACACTTCAGAATGCGAGTGTAACCACCGGCACGGCTCGCGAAACGCGGGCCCAGCTCGTTAAACAGTTTTGCCACGATCTCGTTATCACGAGTACGGGCGAATGCCAGACGACGATTAGCTACGCTGTCGGTCTTGGCAAGAGTAATCAGCGGCTCAACTACGCGACGCAGCTCTTTGGCTTTCGGCAGAGTCGTCTTAATGATCTCATGACGAACCAGAGAACCAGCCATGTTGCGGAACATAGCCTGACGATGGCTGCTGTTGCGGTTCAGTTGACGACCACTCTTACGATGGCGCATGACCTTATCCTTCTCAGTGAAACCTTAACCTGCGATCCGGTTATTCATCAGCAATGCTTGCCGGTGGCCAGTTTTCCAGGCGCATGCCCAGAGACAGACCACGTGATGCGAGCACGTCTTTAATCTCGGTAAGAGATTTTTTACCCAGGTTAGGCGTTTTAAGCAGCTCAACCTCGGTACGCTGTACCAGATCACCGATGTAGTGGATAGCTTCTGCCTTGAGGCAGTTAGCAGAGCGGACAGTCAATTCCAGATCGTCAACAGGGCGCAGCAGGATCGGATCGAATTCTGGTTTCTCTTCTTTGACTTCCGGCTGACGTACATCACGTAAGTCAACGAAAGCTTCCAGTTGTTCTGCCAGGATGGTTGCCGCACGACGAATCGCCTCTTCAGGATCGATTGTGCCGTTGGTTTCCATTTCGATGACCAGCTTGTCCAGGTCGGTGCGCTGTTCTACACGCGCTGCTTCAACATTGTAGGCGATACGGTCTACAGGGCTGTAGCAAGCGTCAACCAACAGACGGCCGATTGGGCGCTCATCTTCTTCCGAATGAATTCGGGCAGAAGCCGGCACATAACCACGACCACGCTGAACTTTGATACGCATGCTAATAGACGCGTTTTCATCGGTCAGATGGCAGATCACATGCTGCGGCTTGACGATTTCGACATCACCGTCGTGGGTAATGTCGGCTGCAGTCACAGGGCCAATGCCAGATTTATTCAGAGTGAGGATGACTTCATCTTTACCCTGAACTCTTACCGCCAGCCCTTTCAGATTGAGCAGGATTTCCAGGATATCTTCCTGTACGCCCTCTTTGGTGGAGTACTCGTGCAGCACACCATCAATCTCAACCTCGGTCACCGCGCAACCCGGCATGGAAGAAAGCAGAATACGGCGCAGTGCGTTACCAAGAGTATGGCCAAAGCCACGCTCTAACGGCTCAAGGGTCACCTTGGCGTGCGTCGAACTCACTTGCTCGATATCTACCAGGCGCGGTTTTAGAAACTCTGTCACAGAACCCTGCATTGTGTCCTCTCTTTGGTACTAAGCTTTACTTAGAGTAAAGCTCGACGATCAGGTGTTCGTTAATGTCCGCAGACAGATCGGTACGCTCAGGAATACGCTTGAACACACCTTCCATCTTAGTCGCATCAACTTCCAGCCAGGTTGGCTTTTCACGCTGCTCAGCCAGCTCCAGAGCGGCCTTCACGCGAGATTGCTTTTTGGCTTTCTCACGGATGCTTACGACATCATTCGGAGATACCTGATAAGAAGCGATGTTAACAACGCGACCGTTTACCATTACAGATTTGTGGCTAACCAGCTGACGTGCTTCTGCACGAGTGGCACCAAAGCCCATACGGTAAACTACGTTATCCAGACGACCTTCCAGCAGAGCTAACAGGTTTTCACCGGTGTTGCCTTTCAGACGCGCTGCTTCTTTATAGTAGTTACGGAACTGACGCTCCAGCACGCCGTAGATACGACGAACTTTTTGCTTTTCACGTAACTGGCCGCCGTAATCAGACAGACGCGGTTTACGCGCACCATGCTGACCAGGGGCTTGTTCAATTTTGCACTTGGAATCAATCGCGCGAACGCCAGACTTAAGGAATAAGTCAGTGCCCTCACGACGGCTCAGCTTGAGCTTAGGACCCAAATATCTTGCCATTTTCTTTCTCCAACTAACCTAAAAAACGGAACGTTAAACGCGACGTTTTTTCGGCGGACGACAACCGTTGTGAGGGATCGGAGTCACATCAGTAATATTAGTGATGCGGAAACCAGCGGCGTTCAGAGCACGAATAGTAGATTCGCGGCCTGGACCCGGACCCTTAACCATAACTTCCAGGTTCTTAATACCGTAATCTTTCACGGCTTCTGCACAGCGCTCTGCAGCGACCTGAGCAGCAAACGGAGTAGATTTACGTGAACCGCGGAAACCGGAACCACCGGCGGTTGCCCAACCCAGTGCGTTACCCTGACGATCAGTAATAGTAACGATGGTGTTGTTAAAAGACGCATGGACATGAGCCACGCCATCTGAGACTTGTTTTCTTACACGCTTACGTGCACGAACTGGTGCCTTTGCCATTATTTACTCACCCCGATTATTTCTTGATCGGTTTACGCGGACCCTTACGGGTACGTGCGTTGGTCTTAGTACGCTGACCGCGCACCGGCAGACCACGACGATGGCGTAAACCACGGTAGCAACCAAGGTCCATCAGACGCTTGATGCTCAGGGTGATTTCACGGCGCAGATCACCTTCAACAACGAATTTACCAACTGCTTCACGCAGCTGATCAATTTGTTCTTCAGACAGCTCACTGATCTTAACATTTTCAGCGATGCCCGTTTCAGCACAGATGGCTTTAGAACGGGTTTTGCCGATACCGAAGATCGAAGTTAATGCGATAACGGTATGTTTTTGATCAGGAATGTTAATGCCTGCTATACGGGCCACTATGCACTCCTATAATTAAATAAATGCGTACCATGCTGAAAAGCCCGTTTTCAGGATACTCAAATGGAAACGCATCGACATACAAAAGATTGGCTGGCTAATCTAGCCAGCTCAACCCGACTTTGCAAGAAAAATATGTGACTTAATCAGCCCTGGCGCTGTTTATGCTTAGGCTCGGAGCTGCAGATCACACGTACGACACCGTCGCGACGAATGATTTTGCAGTTACGACATAATTTCTTGACGGAAGCACGAACTTTCATTTTTACTCTCCGTAACTTCTCAAGCTACTGAATTAACGGCCATAGCCTTTCAGGTTAGCTTTCTTCAATGCAGACTCGTACTGACTGGACATCATCAGAGTTTGCACTTGAGCCATAAAGTCCATGATGACAACCACTACAATCAGCAGCGAGGTGCCGCCAAAGTAGAAGGGAACCTTCATGGCATCACGCATGAACTCCGGGATCAGGCAGATAAAAGTAATATACAGTGCGCCGATTAAGGTCAGACGTGTCATTACTTTATCGATGTACTTCGCCGTTTGCTCTCCCGGACGAATTCCCGGTACGAATGCACCAGACTTCTTCAGGTTATCTGCTGTTTCACGCGGGTTGAAAACCAACGCCGTGTAGAAGAAACAGAAGAAGATGATTGCAGTCGCATAGAGTAGCACATAAAGCGGCTGTCCTGGCTGCAAATACAGCGAAATTGTTGTCAGCCAGTTCCAACCGGTACCGCCCCCGAACCAGGATGCTATCGTCGCCGGGAACAGGATAATGCTGGAAGCAAAGATGGCTGGGATTACGCCCGCCATGTTCACTTTCAACGGTAAATGTGTGCTCTGTGCAGCATATACACGACGACCTTGCTGACGTTTAGCGTAGTTGACCACAATGCGGCGCTGGCCACGCTCAACGAAAATAACAAAGAACGTCACTGCAAATACAAGAACTGCAACCAACAGCAACAGAAGGAAGTGCAGGTCGCCTTGCCGCGCTTGCTCGATGGTATGGCCAATGGCCGGCGGTAAACCCGCAACAATACCCGCGAAGATAATGATCGAAATACCGTTACCGATACCTCGTTCAGTAATCTGTTCGCCCAGCCACATCAGGAACATGGTTCCGGTAACCAGACTTACAACAGCGGTAAAGTAGAAAGCAAAGCCTGGATTTAATACCAGGCCCTGCATTCCAGGCATATTCGGCAGACCGGTAGCAATACCGATCGACTGGAATATAGCCAGAACCAGTGTGCCGTAGCGAGTGTACTGGCTGATCTTACGACGACCAGCTTCACCCTCTTTCTTAATCTCGGCCAACGCGGGATGAACCACCGTCAGCAGCTGGATAATAATAGAGGCCGAAATATACGGCATAATACCCAGCGCGAAGATTGAGGCACGACTGAGAGCACCACCAGAGAACATGTTAAACATTTCAATGATGGTGCCACGCTGTTGCTCAAGCAGTTTGGCAAGTACAGTGGCATCGATACCGGGGATTGGAATAAAAGAGCCAATACGGAAGACAATCAGTGCACCGATTACAAACAACAGTCTGCGCTTCAGTTCACCAAAGCCACCTTTGGCACTTTGAAAATCTAATCCCGGTTGCTTTGCCATCTGCTACTTATTCCTCGATTTTACCGCCAGCAGCTTCGATTGCAGCACGAGCACCTTTGGTGACACGCAGACCACGAATCGTAACAGGTGCAGATACTTCACCAGACAGGATCACTTTCGCGAACTCAATCTGTACACCGATGATGTTAGCTGCTTTCAGCGTGTTCAGGTCGACGATACCGCCTTCCACTTTCGCCAGATCAGACAGACGCACTTCTGCAGTCACGAATGATTTGCGCGAGGTGAAGCCGAACTTCGGCAGACGACGGTACAGAGGCATCTGACCACCCTCGAAACCACGACGTACGCCACCGCCAGAACGAGACTTCTGACCTTTGTGACCACGACCGCCGGTTTTACCGAGGCCAGAACCGATACCACGGCCCAGACGCTTGGAAGCGTGTTTAGACCCTTCGGCCGGAGACAGAGTGTTTAAACGCATCTCTTACTCCTCCACTTTCAGCATGTAAGAAATCGCGTTGATCATACCGCGTACAGCTGGCGTGTCTTCACGCTCAACGGTGTGACCAATACGACGCAGACCCAGACCAACCAGAGTGGCTTTGTGCTTAGGCAGGCGGCCGATTGAGCTACGGGTTTGTGTAATTTTGATTGTCTTAGCCATCGTGATTACCCCAGAATTTCTTCAACGGATTTACCACGCTTGGCAGCAACCATATCCGGAGACTTCATATTGCCCAGGCCGTCGATAGTTGCACGAACCACGTTGATCGGGTTGGTGGAACCATAGGCTTTAGCCAGAACGTTATGAACTCCAGCGACTTCCAGAACGGCGCGCATTGCACCGCCGGCGATGATACCGGTACCTTCAGAAGCCGGCTGCATGAACACACGAGAACCCGTGTGCGCACCTTTAACCGGGTGCTGCAGGGTGCCGTGAGTCAGCGCGACATTAACCATATTGCGACGAGCTTTTTCCATCGCTTTCTGGATCGCTGCTGGAACTTCACGCGCTTTACCGTAACCAAAACCAACGCGGCCGTTACCATCACCCACTACAGTCAGAGCGGTGAAGGAGAAAATACGACCACCTTTCACAGTTTTAGAGACACGGTTTACCGCGATCAGTTTTTCCTGCAGGTCGCCAGCTTGTTTCTCGATGTGTGCCATCTTAGACCTCTACCTTAGAACTGAAGGCCAGCTTCACGAGCAGCATCTGCAAGTGCCTGGACGCGACCATGATATTGGAAACCGGAACGGTCGAAAGAAACATCTTTGATGCCTTTTTCGATAGCGCGCTCAGCCAGAGCTTTACCTACAGCTGCAGCGGCGTCTTTGTTACCGGTATACTTCAGTTGTTCAGCGATAGCTTTTTCTACAGTAGAAGCAGCAACCAGAACTTCGGAACCGTTCGGGGCGATTACCTGTGCGTAAATGTGACGCGGGGTACGATGTACCACCAGGCGAGTAGCACCCAGCTCTTTGAGCTTGCGACGTGCACGGGTCGCACGACGGATACGAGCAGATTTCTTATCCATAGTGTTACCTTACTTCTTCTTAGCCTCTTTGGTACGCACGACTTCGTCGGCGTAACGAACACCCTTGCCTTTGTAAGGCTCAGGACGACGGTAGGCGCGCAGATCAGCTGCAACCTGACCAATCAGCTGTTTATCAGCGCCTTTCAGCACGATCTCAGTCTGAGTTGGACATTCAGCAGTGATGCCGGCCGGCAGTGCATGGTCAACCGGGTGAGAGAAGCCCAGGGCCAGACTCACAGAGTTGCCTTTAACAGCTGCACGATAACCAACACCAACCAGTTGCAGCTTCTTGGTGAAGCCTTCGGTAACACCGATAACCATGCCGTTCAGCAGCGCACGGGCAGTACCTGCCTGTGCCCAACCATCCGCATAACCTTCGCGTGGAGCGAAAGTCAGGGCGTTGTCTGCATGCTTAACTTCTACAGCACTGTTGATAGTACGAGTCAGCTCGCCGTTTTTGCCTTTGATCGAAACTTCCTGACCGTTGAGTTTTACCTCTACGCCGGCAGGAACAACGACAGGTGCTTTTGCAACACGAGACATTTTATCCTCCGATTACGCTACGTAGCAGATAATTTCGCCACCAAGACCAGCCTGGCGCGCTGCACGATCAGTCATGACACCTTTAGAGGTAGAAATTACAGCAATGCCCAGACCGGCCATAACTTTTGGCAGCTCATCTTTTTTCTTATAGATGCGCAGACCTGGACGGCTAACACGCTGAATGCTTTCTACAACAGCTTTACCCTGGAAGTACTTAAGAGTCAGTTCCAGTTCCGGCTTGATGTCGCCTTCGATTTTAAAATCTTGAATATAGCCTTCTTCCTTCAGCACGTTGGCAATTGCCACTTTCAGCTTGGAGGAAGGCATAGAGACCGCAACTTTGTTCGCGGCCTGACCGTTACGGATACGGGTCAGCATATCCGCGATCGGATCTTGCATGCTCATCTGTGTTACTCCCGTGATTCAAATGGTGACAATTACCAGCTAGCCTTTTTCAGACCCGGGATTTCACCGCGCATTGCGGCTTCACGGACCTTGATACGGCTCAACCCAAACTTCCGCAGGAAACCGTGCGGACGACCTGTCTGACGGCAGCGGTTACGCTGACGTGAAGGGCTGGAATCACGCGGCAGACTCTGCAGCTTGAGAACGGCGTTCCAACGGTCTTCGTCGGATGCGTTCACATCAGAAATGATCGCTTTCAGTTCAGCGCGTTTTGCGAAGAACTTGTCTGCTAATTTCACACGCTTAACTTCGCGTGCTTTCATAGATTGCTTAGCCATTAAGTAACCCTACCTTACTTGCGGAACGGGAAGTCAAAGGCAGCCAGCAGAGCACGGCCTTCATCATCAGATTTCGCAGTAGTGGTAATGGTGATATCCAAACCACGAACGCGATCGACTTTGTCGTAGTCGATTTCTGGGAAGATGATCTGCTCACGAACGCCCATGCTGTAGTTACCACGACCGTCGAAAGACTTCGCGGACAGACCACGGAAGTCACGGATACGCGGTACAGCAATAGTGATCAGACGCTCAAAGAACTCCCACATGCGCTCGCCACGCAGAGTTACTTTACAGCCGATCGGATAGCCCTGACGGATTTTGAAGCCTGCAACTGATTTGCGTGCTTTGGTGATCAGCGGTTTTTGACCGGAGATTGCTGCCAGGTCAGCTGCTGCGTTATCCAGCAGTTTCTTGTCAGCGATCGCTTCACCAACACCCATGTTCAGGGTGATCTTCTCGACCCGAGGGACTTGCATGACAGAATTGTAGCCAAACTCTGTCATGAGTTTCTGGACTACTTCGTCTTTGTAGTAATCATGCAGTTTCGCCATCGTACTACTCCAAATTACTTGATAGTTTCGCTGTTAGACTTGAAGAAACGGACTTTTTTACCGTCTTCGAATCTAAAGCCTACACGGTCAGCCTTGCCGGTTGCCGCATTGAAGATTGCAACGTTAGAAACCTGAATAGCAGCTTCTTTTTCAACGATGCCGCCTGGTTGGTTCAGAGCCGGAACCGGCTTCTGGTGTTTCTTAACCAGGTTGATACCTTCAACGATGACCTTACCAGAAGTCAGGACATTCTTTACTTTACCGCGTTTACCTTTGTCTTTACCGGTAAGCACGATAACTTCGTCGTTACGACGGATTTTCGCTGCCATTGTTCGCTCCTTAGAGTACTTCTGGTGCCAGAGAGATAATTTTCATGAACTTTTCAGTACGAAGTTCACGAGTTACCGGCCCAAAAATACGCGTTCCGATAGGCTGCTCGCTGTTATTGTTCAGAATAACGCATGCATTACCATCGAAGCGAATGACAGAACCGTCCGGGCGACGAACACCCTTCCTGGTGCGCACCACTACCGCTTTCAGGACATCACCTTTTTTCACCTTGCCACGCGGAATTGCTTCCTTGATGGTCACTTTGATGATATCGCCGACGCCTGCGTAGCGACGGTGCGAGCCACCCAGAACCTTGATACACATTACGCGACGTGCACCGGAGTTGTCGGCGACGTTCAGCATAGTCTGTTCTTGGATCATTTTAGTGCTCCGCTAATGTCAACTACTACTTCGGGACCCAAACCTCAGGTCGTTAAAAAGCCCCATAATTGAGGGCGCGGCATTATAACACCGGTTCTCGCAGATGGGTAGAAAAAATGAACGGCTCCATAGAGCCGTTCATTTTGTTTTTAGAGGAAGCGGATTCTATTACAGAATCGCTTTCTCTACAACGCGAACCAGAGTCCAGGACTTAGTCTTGGACAGTGGACGGGTTTCGCGGATTTCAACCACGTCACCAATACCACACTCGTTGTTCTCGTCATGGATGTGCAGCTTAGTCGTACGCTTAATGAATTTACCGTAGATCGGGTGCTTCACGAAACGCTCGATAGCAACAACAGCAGATTTCTGCATTTTGTCACTAACAACACGACCCTGCAGAGTACGGATTTTATCGGTCATTACGCCGCCTTCTCAGTCAGTAAAGTCTTAACGCGTGCAACATCACGGCGAACTTGCTTCAGCAGATGGGTCTGCTGCAGCTGGCCAGATGCTGCCTGCATGCGCAGGTTAAACTGCTCGCGCAGGAGGTTAAGCAGCTCAGTGTTCAGCTCTTCAACGCTTTTTTCACGCAGCTCAGTTGCTTTCATTACATCACCGTCTTAGTTACAAAGGTGGTTTTGATAGGCAGTTTTGCTGCTGCCAGCTTGAATGCTTCACGGGCCAGCTCTTCCGGTACACCGTCCATTTCATACAGGACTTTACCAGGCTGGATCAGGGCAACCCAATACTCCACGTTACCCTTACCTTTACCCATACGCACTTCCAGCGGCTTCTCGGTGATTGGTTTGTCCGGGAATACACGGATCCAAATCTTACCTTGACGCTTAACTGCACGGGTCATAGCACGACGTGCTGCTTCGATCTGACGAGCAGTCAGACGACCACGGCCAACAGCTTTCAGACCGAAAGTACCGAAGCTAACATCCGTACCCTGCGCCAGACCGCGGTTACGGCCTTTGTGCACTTTACGGAATTTCGTACGCTTTGGTTGTAACATCAGCGACTCTCCTTACTTACGGCCTTTACGCTGCTGCTTTTTAGGTTGAGCAGCCGGTTCCGGTTGTTCAACAGCAGCCATACCACCCAGGATCTCACCTTTGAAGATCCATACCTTAACGCCGATTACACCATAAGTGGTGTGCGCTTCAGAGGTGTTGTAGTCAATGTCAGCACGCAGAGTGTGCAGTGGTACACGACCTTCACGGTACCATTCGGTACGTGCGATCTCAGCACCGCCCAGACGGCCGCTAACTTCAACTTTGATACCTTTAGCGCCCAGACGCATTGCGTTCTGTACAGCACGCTTCATCGCACGACGGAACATCACACGACGCTCCAGCTGTGAAGTGATGCTGTCAGCAACCAGTTTTGCGTCCAGTTCCGGTTTACGGACTTCGGCGATATTGATCTGTGCAGGAACGCCAGCGATGTTCGCTACGACCGTGCGCAGTTTTTCAACGTCTTCACCTTTTTTACCGATAACGATACCCGGGCGAGCGGTGTGAATGGTCACACGGATGCTCTTAGCCGGACGCTCGATAACGATGCGAGATACAGACGCTTTTGCCAGTTCTTTGTTCAGGAACTGACGTACTTTAAAGTCGCTGTCCAGGTTGTCAGCGAATTCTTTGGTGTTCGCAAACCAGGTAGAGTTCCATGGTTTTACAATACCCAGGCGAATACCATTAGGATGTACTTTCTGACCCATTGCTAGTCTCCAGAGTCTCAGCGATCGGACACAACCACAGTAATGTGGCTGGTGCGCTTCAGGATGCGATCTGCACGACCTTTAGCACGCGGCATAATGCGCTTCATGCTAGGGCCTTCATCTACGAAAATTTTCGCAACTTTCAGATCGTCGATATCAGCGCCATCGTTGTGTTCGGCGTTAGCAATGGCAGATTCCAGGACTTTCTTAACCAGTACAGCCGCTTTCTTGTTGGTGTAAGTCAGAATATCCAGAGCCTGCGACACTTTCTTACCGCGAATCAGGTCAGCAACAAGGCGAACCTTCTGAGCAGAAGAACGAGCATGGCGATGTTGAGCAATAGTTTCCATCTCTTCCTCCTACTTATTTCTTCTTGGCTTTCTTATCAGCAGCGTGGCCGCGATAAGTACGTGTCGGTGCAAATTCACCCAGCTTGTGGCCGACCATTTCGTCGGAAACAAAGACAGGAACGTGCTGACGACCATTATGGACAGCGATGGTCAAACCGATCATGTTAGGGAAGATCGTTGAACGACGGGACCAAGTGCGCAGGGGCTTCTTGTCACCGCTTTCCACCGCTTTCTCTACCTTCTTCAGCAAGTGCAGGTCAATAAAAGGACCTTTCTTGAGAGAACGTGGCATGGCTTATCCTCTAAAATTATTTGCTACGGCGACGTACGATAAATTTATCAGTACGCTTGTTGCTACGGGTCTTCTTACCTTTGGTCTGAACGCCCCACGGAGTTACCGGGTGCTTACCAAAGTTACGACCTTCACCACCACCGTGCGGGTGATCGACTGGGTTCATCGCAGTACCGCGAACGGTAGGACGAACACCACGCCAACGGGTTGCACCGGCTTTACCCAGAACGCGCAGCATGTGCTCAGCGTTACCGACTTCGCCCAGGGTTGCGCGGCATTCAGCTTCGACTTTACGCATTTCGCCTGAACGCAGACGCAGGGTAACGTAGGAACCTTCACGCGCAACGATCTGCACGTAAGCACCAGCAGAACGGGCAATCTGACCGCCTTTACCTGGTTTCATTTCTACGTTGTGCACGGTTGAACCAACCGGGATGTTACGCATCGGCAGGGTGTTACCTGCTTTGATCGCAGCATCAACGCCAGACTGAATCTGGTCGCCAGCTTTCAGGCCTTTAGGGGCCAGGATGTAACGGCGCTCGCCATCTTTGTACAGAACCAGTGCGATGTTCGCAGAACGGTTCGGATCGTACTCAAGACGCTCAACAACTGCCGGGATACCATCTTTGTTGCGTTTGAAGTCAACAATACGGTAAGCCTGCTTGTGACCACCACCGATATGACGGGTAGTGATACGACCATTGTTGTTACGACCACCGGATTTGCTGTTTTTTTCAACCAGCGCGGCAAAAGGCTTGCCTTTGTGCAGCTCAGGGTTCACCACTTTAACAACGTGACGACGACCCGGAGATGTCGGTTTACATTTAACAACTGCCATTGTCTTTCTCCTCCGACTTACTCAGCGCCGCCGACGAAGTCCAGGTTCTGGCCTTCTTTCAGGGTGACGTAAGCTTTTTTCCAGTCGCTACGACGACCGATACGCTGTCCGTGACGCTTAACTTTACCCTTAACAACCAGGGTGTTTACGTCTTTCACTTCTACTTCGAACAGTTTCTCAACAGCAGCAACGATCTCTGCTTTGGTCGCGTCTTTGGCAACTTTGAGAACGATGGTATTGGTTTTTTCCATCGCGGTTGATGCTTTTTCAGATACGTGCGGCGCGCGCAGTACTTTCAGCAGACGTTCTTCACGGATCATGCCAGCATCTCCTCAACTTGCTTAACTGCTTCTGCAGTCATAACGACTTTGTCGAAGGCGATCAGGCTAACTGGGTCGATACCCGCTGCATCACGCACGTCAACCTTGTACAGGTTACGCGCAGCCAGGAACAGATTCTCATCCAGTTCACCGGTGATGATCAGCACGTCTTCCAGCGCCATGTCTTTCAGTTTCTGTACCAGCAGCTTAGTTTTAGGCGCTTCAACAGAGAACGACTCGACAACGATCAGACGGTCCTGACGTACCAGCTCGGACAGGATGCTTTTCAGCGCGCCGCGGTACATCTTTTTGTTAACTTTTTGACTGTGGTCCTGTGGACGCGCAGCGAAGGTCACGCCACCTGAACGCCAGATCGGGCTCTTGATAGAACCTGAACGCGCACGGCCGGTGCCTTTCTGACGCCATGGCTTTTTGCCTGAACCAGTTACTTCAGCACGAGTTTTCTGCGCGCGAGTACCCTGACGAGCACCTGCAGCGTAAGCAACAACAACCTGGTGAACCAGCGCTTCGTTGAAATCACGACCGAAGGTAGTTTCGGAAACAGTCAGCGCGCTCTGCGCGTCTTTCAGTACTAATTCCATTGCTATCCCCTTACGCCTTCACAGCTGGTTTAACAATCAGGTCGCTGCCGGTTGCACCCGGGACAGCACCTTTGACCAGCAGCAGGTTGCGCTCAGCGTCAACACGTACTACTTCCAGGCTCTGAACGGTTACGCGCTCATTACCCAGCTGACCAGCCATTTTCTTGCCTTTGAACACTTTGCCCGGAGTCTGGTTCTGACCGATAGAACCCGGAACGCGGTGAGACAAGGAGTTACCGTGTGTAGCGTCCTGGGTACGGAAGTTCCAGCGCTTAACGGTACCTGCGAAACCTTTACCTTTAGAGGTACCGGTAACGTCTACTTTTTTAACGTCAGCGAAAATTTCAACACTGATGCTCTGGCCAACAGAGTATTCTTCACCTTCGGTGCGGAATTCCCACAGACCACGGCCAGCTTCAACGCCAGCTTTAGCAAAATGACCTGCTTCCGGCTTACCAACACGGTTTGCTTTTTTCGCACCGGTGGTAACCTGGATCGCCTGGTAACCATCGTTTTCCAGACCTTTGACCTGGGTAACGCGGTTTGCTTCAACTTCGATTACGGTTACTGGGATTGAAACGCCTTCTTCAGTGAAGATGCGCGTCATGCCCACTTTTTTACCGACTAAACCAATCATTGTATCAACCTCTCAATCGCTCGATGACCTGATTAACCCAGGCTGATCTGCACGTCAACACCGGCAGCCAGATCCAGACGCATCAGAGCATCAACGGTTTTTTCAGTTGGCTCAACGATGTCTACCAGACGCTTGTGAGTGCGGATTTCGTACTGATCACGCGCATCTTTGTTAACGTGCGGAGAGATCAGAACGGTGAAGCGCTCTTTGCGAGTCGGCAGCGGGATCGGACCACGTACCTGCGCACCAGTGCGCTTGGCAGTCTCGACGATTTCCGCGGTTGATTGATCGATCAGGCGATGATCAAACGCTTTAAGACGGATACGGATTCTTTGGTTCGACATGAGACCAAGGCTCCAAACATTTTATAAACGAAAAAAATTACTACCCGCACCCATTACGATTGATGGGGGAGTGTAATCGTTCAGCATATAACTCCCCAATCGGGAGTATTGTCAGGCGATACACTAATCGCTATCGCCTGCGATTCTGCTCGAATCGCGCCACACCAATATCGGCAGGCCCGCGCATTATACGCAAATCTGTTCAGGAAGCAACCCATGCTGCGTTTTTAACCGCAAAAGCACGCTCCGGTAAAAAAGCCCGCACGGGGCGGGCTGCAATCAACAGGTGGAACGGCACGGCAAACGCTACTTATCGCCCTCTTCTTTCAGCTGGGCCTGCAGATAGTTTTGCAGACCCAGTTTCTGAATCAGGTCGAGCTCAGTTTCCAGCCAGTCGATATGGTGCTCTTCATCCGCCAGAATCTCGATCATCATGTCGCGGCTGACGTAATCATGAACTTTATCGGCGTACGCAATCGCTTCGCGTAAGTCTTTCGCCCCTTCCAGTTCGAGCGTCAGGTCCGACTGCAGCATTTCCGGTACGTCTTCACCAATGCGCAGCCGGCCGAGATCCTGCAGATTAGGAATGCCTTCGAGAAACAAAATGCGTTCGATGTACTTGTCCGCATGTTTCATTTCATCAATGGATTCATGGTATTCAACATCGTTGAGGCGGATTAAGCCCCAGTTTTTGAACATGCGCGCATGTAGAAAGTACTGGTTGATTGCAACCAGTTCATTTCCCAGCAATTTATTGAGGTGAGTAATGATTTTGCCGTCGCCCTTCATTGTGCTTCCTCCGCTTGCAGATAAATAGAGCGTAGATGCGGATAAAAAGAAGTCAAAAAAACGCGACAGTTTTTGGGGTTATTCAGGCGAAGCGGATGCGTAGTTACGCTATCTCTTTGTAAAGAGGCACGTTTTGCATTTCATCATCCATAATATCGCGCGCCACGCGAATACACTTGCCGCATTGCTTGCCGACAGGCACCAGCTGGCGCAGTTGCTGAATCGATTTGGGTTGATAACGGCGGACAACTTCACGCAGGGTTCGGTCGCTTACGGCATTACACAGACAGACGTACATTTACAGCCCACTCCAGTACAATTTCCGATCAAAGTGTAAATGAGAATGGTTTTTATTTCAACGTAGCTTTTGTGTGGGATTAGGCGTGCCGGTCAATGCAAAGCAAAAAAAAAAGAGCACCGAAGTGCTCTTTTTCATGCTGCGGTGGCAACCGGAGTTACCACCGTTATTAACGCAATTAAGCGAGAACTTCAGCAACAACGCCCGCGCCAACGGTACGGCCGCCTTCGCGGATTGCGAAACGCAGACCCTGGTCCATCGCGATTGGGTGGATCAGCTCAACGGTCATTTTGATGTTGTCGCCTGGCATTACCATCTCAACGCCTTCTGGCAGTTCGATGTTGCCGGTCACATCAGTAGTACGGAAGTAGAACTGTGGACGGTAGCCTTTGAAGAACGGAGTATGACGGCCGCCTTCGTCTTTAGACAGTACGTACACTTCTGATACGAACTTGGTGTGTGGCTTGATGGTGCCTGGCTTAGCCAGAACCTGACCACGCTGGATCTCTTCACGCTTGATACCGCGCAGCAGAACACCACAGTTCTCGCCTGCCTGACCCTGGTCCAGCAGTTTGCGGAACATTTCAACACCGGTACAGGTAGACTTGGCAGTCGCTTTGATACCAACGATTTCTACTTCGTCGCCCACTTTCACGATGCCGCGCTCAACACGACCGGTAACAACGGTACCACGGCCAGAGATTGAGAATACGTCTTCGATTGGCAGCAGGAACGGCAGATCGATAGCACGTACTGGATCTGGAATGTAAGTATCCAGGTGACCAGCCAGCTCAACGACTTTCGCTTCCCACTCAGCGTCGCCTTCCAGCGCTTTCAGCGCAGAACCGCGTACGATTGGGGTATCGTCGCCTGGGAAGTCGTACTGAGACAGCAGATCGCGAACTTCCATCTCAACCAGTTCCAGCAGCTCTTCGTCATCAACCATGTCACACTTGTTCAGGAACACGATGATGTAAGGAACGCCAACCTGACGGCCCAGCAGGATGTGCTCACGGGTCTGAGGCATTGGGCCATCAGTCGCAGCAACAACCAGGATCGCGCCGTCCATCTGCGCAGCACCGGTGATCATGTTTTTCACATAGTCGGCGTGGCCTGGGCAGTCAACGTGTGCGTAGTGACGGGTCGGGGTTTCATATTCAACGTGAGAGGTGTTGATGGTGATACCACGAGCCTTCTCTTCTGGCGCGTTATCGATCTGATCGAATGCACGCGCCTGACCGCCGTAGGTTTTAGCCAGAACGGTGGTGATGGCTGCAGTCAGGGTGGTTTTACCGTGGTCAACGTGACCGATGGTGCCCACGTTTACGTGCAGTTTGTTACGTTGAAATTGCTCTTTCGCCATGGCGATAATCCTTACGTTATGCCTTCATCAATGATGAAGGCATCAGTTCACAATTTTTAAACCGTAGCCTTATTTGCTACGAGCTTCAATAACGGCCTGAGCGACGTTGTTCGGCGCATCATCGTACTTCAGGAACTCCATGGAGTAAGAAGCACGGCCTTTGGTCAGAGAACGCAACTGAGTCGCGTATCCGAACATTTCAGACAGCGGAACTTCAGCGTGAATCTGAACGCCAGTCGCGTTAGATTCCTGACCTTTCAGCATACCACGACGGCGGCTCAGGTCACCGATAACGTCACCGGTGTTCTCTTCTGGGGTTTCTACTTCAACCTTCATGATTGGCTCAAGCAGAACCGGCTGTGCTTT
This sequence comes from Pantoea sp. SGAir0184, assembly GCF_043544755.1. Taxonomy (NCBI): domain Bacteria; kingdom Pseudomonadati; phylum Pseudomonadota; class Gammaproteobacteria; order Enterobacterales; family Erwiniaceae; genus Pantoea; species Pantoea sp. SGAir0184. The sequence continues at coordinate 338,958 of NZ_CP028050.1, read as the reverse complement.
CTTAAAGCCATCTTTGAAGGCGATAGAAGCGGCCAGTTTAAACGCCAGCTCAGAGGAGTCAACGTCATGGTAAGAACCGAAGTGCAGGCGCACGCCCAGATCAACTACCGGGTAACCGGCCAGTGGACCAGACTTCAGCTGCTCCTGGATACCTTTATCAACCGCAGGGATGTATTCACCAGGAATCACACCACCTTTGATATCGTTGACAAATTCGTAGCCTTTCGGATTCGAACCCGGCTCCAGTGGGTACATGTCGATAACAACATGACCGTACTGACCACGACCACCAGACTGCTTGGCGTGTTTACCTTCGATATCGGTAACTTTAGAGCGAATCGCTTCGCGGTAAGCAACCTGAGGTTTACCGACGTTCGCTTCAACGTTGAATTCACGCTTCATGCGGTCAACGATGATGTCGAGGTGCAGCTCACCCATACCAGCGATGATGGTCTGGTTAGACTCTTCGTCAGTCCATACGCGGAATGACGGGTCTTCTTTCGCCAGACGACCCAGAGCCAGACCCATTTTTTCCTGGTCAGCTTTGGTTTTCGGCTCAACGGCGATAGAAATTACCGGCTCAGGGAATTCCATACGCTCCAGAATGATCGGGTTAGATGGATCACACAGGGTATCACCGGTGATCACGTCTTTCAGACCGATTGCTGCAGCGATGTCGCCTGCGCGAACTTCGCTGATCTCTTCACGTTTGTTGGCGTGCATCTGAACGATACGACCGAAACGCTCACGTGCAGATTTCACGGAGTTCAGTACGGTATCGCCCGAGTTAACCACACCTGAGTAAACGCGGAAGAAGGTCAGGTTACCTACGAACGGGTCGTTGGCAATTTTGAACGCCAGCGCAGAGAACGGCTCGTCGTCAGTTGCGTGACGCTCAGCCGGGGTATCTTTACCGTCGTCCAGGATACCGTTGATCGCCGGAACGTCAGTTGGTGCTGGCAGATATTCAACCACCGCATCCAGCATCGCCTGAACACCTTTGTTCTTAAATGCAGAACCACAGGTCACGAGGATGATCTCGTTGTTCAGTACGCGCTTACGCAGAGCAGATTTGATCTCTTCTTCAGACAGTTCTTCACCGCTAAAGAATTTCTCCATCAGCTCTTCAGAAGCTTCAGCAGCTGCTTCAATCAGCTTGCCACGCCACTCTTCAGCCAGTTCCTGCAACTCAGCACGGATATCTTCGTAAACGAAGGTAGTACCCTGATCGGCGTCGTTCCAGTTGATCTCTTTCATTTTGATCAGGTCAACAACACCGGTGAAGTTCTCTTCTGCGCCGATAGCCAGCTGCAGTGGAACCGGAGTTGCGCCCAGACGTGATTCGATCTGACCAACAACTTTCAGGAAGTTCGCACCCATACGGTCCATTTTGTTAACGAACGCGATACGTGGAACTTTATATTTGTTTGCCTGACGCCATACGGTTTCAGACTGCGGCTGCACGCCACCTACTGCACAGTAAACCATTACTGCGCCGTCGAGCACACGCATAGAACGTTCTACTTCGATGGTGAAGTCAACGTGTCCCGGGGTGTCGATGATGTTGATGCGGTGCGGCTCAAACTGCTTCGCCATACCTGACCAGAACGCAGTGGTCGCTGCAGAGGTGATGGTAATACCACGCTCCTGCTCCTGCGCCATCCAGTCCATGGTTGCAGCGCCATCGTGCACTTCACCGATTTTGTGGTTAACACCGGTGTAGAACAGGATACGCTCGGTGGTAGTGGTTTTACCGGCGTCAATGTGTGCGCTGATACCGATGTTACGGTAGCGCGCAATGGGTGTTGTACGAGCCATTTGATTCCTCTGATTCTCGGACGTTCAATGTAAGTCGACCCCAGCGGGTTGGCTGAATGAGCGCCCGCTGGTTTAACAACAACTACGTGGCGATTACCAGCGGTAGTGTGCGAACGCCTTGTTGGCTTCAGCCATACGGTGAACGTCTTCACGTTTCTTCACTGCAGTACCTTTGTTTTCTGCAGCGTCAGAAAGTTCGTTCGCCAGGCGGAGAGCCATCGATTTATCACCGCGTTTACGAGCAGCTTCTACGATCCAACGCATTGCCAGGGCATTACGACGAACCGGACGGACTTCAACTGGAACCTGGTAGGTTGAACCACCAACGCGACGTGACTTAACTTCGACAGTCGGACGTACGTTTTCGAGTGCAACTTCGAAAGCTTCCAGACCATCTTTACCAGCACGTTGAGCCAGGGTATCAAGTGCGGTATAGACGATTGATTCAGCAGTAGATTTTTTACCATCTACCATCAGGATATTTACAAATTTAGCCAGCAGCTCTGATCCGAACTTAGGATCCGGCAGAATTTTACGCTGACCAATGACGCGACGACGTGGCATGGAAATACTCCGTTGTTAATTCAGGATTGTCCAAAACTCTACGAGTTTATTTTGACATTAAAGTTAAAACGTTTGGCCTTACTTAACGGAGAACCATTAAGCCTTTGGCTTCTTCACGCCGTACTTGGAGCGAGCCTGCTTACGGTCTTTAACACCTGAGCAGTCCAGCGCGCCACGAACGGTGTGGTAACGCACACCTGGCAGGTCTTTTACACGACCGCCACGGATCAGGATCACGGAGTGCTCCTGCAGGTTATGACCTTCACCGCCGATGTAGGAGGTGACTTCAAAACCGTTAGTCAAACGCACACGGCAGACTTTACGCAGTGCGGAGTTTGGTTTTTTCGGGGTAGTGGTGTAAACACGAGTACAAACACCACGTTTTTGCGGGCAAGCTTCCAGCGCCGGCACGTTGCTTTTAGCAACCTGACGAACGCGTGGTTTGCGAACCAGCTGGTTAACTGTTGCCATTAAATAGCTCCTGGATTTAGCTTTTGCTTCGTAAACACGTAATAAATCGCCTCGTATTACTACGAGGAGGCAGAATTTTAGGGCTGTGCCCATAGGGTGTCAAGAAATAACCAGGTTTTACCCTTCACCAGGCCACTTGTTGTGGATGCTTCGTCGTCAGCGTAACGAAACCAGTATAGTTCAGACGCGACACGTTGGTCGAAATTTGCGCAGCCAGCCCGCGCGCCATCACGTCTTCTTCTAATACCCACAGCGTGGCGGGCGACGCCAGCAGCTGCTGCAGCTTCTCACTGCCTGCCAGCGCGGCCGTCACACCATCCTGTAACAGCAGCACGTCATCGCCCTCCTGTAACAGCAGCAGCAGGCTATCGAAATCGCATTGCCAGGGAGAGTGCAGCAGGGTGTAGAGCATGGTCAGTTCTCAGAAACGGAGGATACGGTCATAAGTTGCCAGCGTCTGGCGCAGCGCGGCAGGTTCCAGCAGCTGCGCATCCAGCACGCGCGCTGCCGTGAGGCTCTGGCCACGTGCCAGCAGTGACGCCTGACAGATATAGCAGCGATCGATGTCGTATAGCGCCAGCACGCCAAAGGTCGCAATATAGTCACGCGCCAGAATCTGCGCCGGCTGCTGATCGCGGTTGAGCTGCAGCACGCCGTCGCCAATAAAGAACAGGCCGATATCCTCACTCAGCGCGCCGGTCGCCAGCACGGCATCCAGCCCTTCCCGGCCAGCACTGCTGCCGTGCGGAGCCTGCGTAAACAGAAACGCCACGCGGTTCATCAGAACTGCACCAGGCGATCGCAGCTCAGGGCGGCTTCCGCCAGTGCGCCCAGGCCGCTAAGGGTAAATCCGGGCTGCAGATTGCTGCCCGCCAGCTGCAGGCGCGCTGCCTCCTGCGCATCGGTCACGCCGCGCCGCAACGCGGCTGCCACACAGATATTCAGTGCCGCGCCACTGTCGTCGCGCAGCTGCTGCCAGGCGCGCACCATGTCCACTTCATCGCTGGCCGGCGCGCTGAGCTGGTTAGCATTCAGCACGCCTTCGCGGTAAAAGAACACGCTTTCCAGCTGATGTCCCTGCGCCAGCAGCGCACGGGCAAACAGCAGCGCGCTACTGGCGTGCTGTGTGCCGTAAGCCGGCCCGGTCACCAGCAGCGTGTAGCGCATTAGCGATCCTGCCCCTGCAGATCGCCACTCTTAAACTGGCGAATATACAGATACACGGTGTGCTTAGAAATATTGAGGCGATCGGCCACCTGGTTAATGGCGTCCTTAATATCGAAAATGCCCTTCTCGTACAGATTGAGGACGATCTGGCGATTCTTGGCGTTATTCGACACGTTGCGATCGGCGCTCACTTCTTCAATAGTGAACTCCAGCGTCTGGGTGACCAGATCCTCTACCGAGCTGGCAAAGTTGACGTTGGAATCCACCTGCTGCGTTTCCGGCGGCATGAAAGTCGACATAATCTGCGAAAACGGTACGTCCAGGTTCATATTGATGCACAGCAGGCCAATCACCCGCTGCTGCCGGTTACGAATCGCAATGGTTACCGACTTCATCAGCACGCCACTTTTGGCCCGCGTGAAGTAGGCGCGGGACACATTGCTCTCCGCGCCGTGCATATCATGCAGCATGCGCAGCGCCAGATCGGTAATCGGGGAACCCACTTTGCGGCCGGTATGTTCGCCGTTGGCGATACGCACGGCGGAGCATTTAAGATCTTCCAGAGAGTGCAGCACGATTTCGCAGTGCGAGCCAATCAGCATCGCCAGACCGTCGACCACCGCTTCGTAGGATTTAAGAATATCGTAGTCTGCTTGTTCGAACGGACGCTGCTCCAGTAAATCGAAGTCAGTCAGTTCGCCGGGATTGAATGGATTAGACATCGAAGACATTACCCTAAATGGCTGGAGCCTGTCTCGACAGCATTGGGGCAGACTCATCTTATGATCATTGTGCAGGCGCTAGTCTGGCAAATGTCGCCGTTTTTAGCCAGAGCTTTACTCATCGCGCCGCAAATTCAGGATGAGCGAAAACAAAACCGCCGCCCGAAGGCGGCGGTGCAAGTCAGCTTACTGCGCTTTCTTGTCAGCAGCGGCCGGAGCCTGCGCTTTCTCATCGGCTTTCGGCGCCGGCTTGATGTCGAGCAGCTCAACATCGAACACCAGCGTTGAGTTGGCCGGAATACCCGGTACGCCGTTTTTGCCGTAAGCCAGGTTCGGTGGGATCACCAGCTTGATCTTACCGCCTTTCTTCACGTGCTTCAGACCTTCGGTCCAGCCCGGGATTACGCCGTCCAGACGGAACGACAGCGGCTCGCCGCGCGTGTAAGAGTTGTCGAACTCGGTGCCGTCAATCAGCGTACCTTTGTAGTTAACCACCACGGTATCGCTGTCTTTCGGGGTTTCACCGCTGCCCTCTTTCTCTACCTGATACAGCAGGCCAGATTCGGTTTTCTTCACGCCCTTCTCTTTGGCGAACTTGTCCGCGTAAGCGGTGCCTTTGTCGGCATTCTCTTTCGCGTCTTTTTCCATCTTCGCCTGAGCGGCCCCTTTCACGCGGCCTTCAAACGCCTGCAGCGTCTGCTCAATCTCTTCGTCAGACAGCTTGCTCTTGCCGCCAAACGCATCCTGAACACCGGCAATCAGCTGGTCTTTGTCCAGTTTGATACCCAGTTTCTCCTGCTCCTTCAGAGAGTTGTCCATGTAGCGACCCAGGGAGGCGCCCAGCGCATAGGCTGACTGCTGGTCTTCGTTTTTGAAGGCAGCATTTTTCGGCGCCTGTGGCGCAGCCTGCGCTGCGTCAGCCGGTGCCGCAGTGGTTTCTGCTGCCATTGCCAGCGGTGCATTCAGCGCGACGGCCATGGTGGTAGCTAACAATGTGACTTTAAACAGTGATTTCATCCTTTCTCCAAAACCGAAGCTTCAAAACCTCGGGAATCATTGCGGACAGTGGCCCACACTATAACTTTACGTGGCAGTGGCGAACACTCCCACAGTGTAATTACCCGGTCAACCTCCGACCTTTTTTGCTTCAGGAAGTTTCATCAGAGATATAGGCGCAACGCGGGAATTCAATGCATACGCCAGGCCGAAGGTGAAATATCAGGTGATTCTGACACGAAAGACCGTAGAATCACGCCCGACAAGATCAACGCGCAGCACCGCGACAGGAGGAGTGATGATGCAACAACCAGAATGGGATCAACGCCTTGAGGCGCTGGAGAGCAAGCTGGCTTTCCAGGAACATACCATTGAGCAGCTCAATCAGACGGTGGTTCAGCACGAGCTGGAAATGAGTAAACTGCGTGAGCAGGTGCGTCTGCTGGTGGATAAAGTGAAGGCCGCCGCCCCATCCATGGTCGCTTCGCAAGCGGAAGAGACCCCGCCGCCGCACTATTAATATCGCGCGCTTTGCTGCCCAATAAAAAGGCCACCCGCAGGTGGCCTTTTTACGCTTAGTGGTTGCAGCCGCAACCACCGTGGCCGCCGCAGCCGCCGTGACCGTGCTCATGATCGTGACCATGGTCGTGGTCATGATCGTGATGATGGCCGTCAGCGCCATGAACGTGGCCGTGAGCGATCTCTTCTTCCGTGGCTTCACGGATAGCAACCACTTCCACATTGAAGTTCAGGTTCTGACCCGCCAGCATGTGGTTACCGTCAACCACCACGTGCTCATCTTCCACTTCGGTGATCTCGACCGGCACCGGGCCCTGGTCGGTTTCTGCCAGGAAGCGCATGCCAACCTGCAGCTCGTCAACGCCCATGAACACGTCTTTCGGTACACGCTGCACCAGGTTGTCATCGTACTGGCCGTACGCGTCGTTTGCCGGGATATGCACGTCAAACTTGTCGCCGACCGCGTGATTTTCCAGCGCTTTTTCCAGACCAGAAATCAGGGAACCATGACCGTGCAGATAATCCAACGGCGCACTCACCGGTGACTCGTCAACCAACACACCGTCTTCGGTACGAACCTGATACGCCAGGCTCACCACCAGGTCTTTTGCTACTTTCATGATATCTCCTAACCGTTGAGAACAAAGAATCCCGTCTCATTGGTCTATTCTCGCGTGCAATAACCAACCAGAAAGGTTCAGTACTGAGGATGCCAACAGTGCTGTTGGACCATACTGCTCAGCGTTAATGGCGCCGATTGTAGCGGAATTCAATACCGCTGTAAGGCTAAGCTTAAAAAAAGCTGCGCCATCGCGCTACTCCGGATGAAAAATGCCAATCACTTGCTCAGTGCTGCGAACCTGATCGCGCGCCTGCTTGTCCGCCTCACGCATCTGGTGGCCGCACTTCACGCACTCCACCACATCGACATTGTTTTCACGCCACATCGCCAGCGTGTCTTTCTCCTGACAGTGCGGACAGACCGCACCGGCAATAAAACGTTTACGCATAGTCTTTCCTGCCCGTCATCAGAACGGATACGTTAAGTGTAGCCTTACTCATCATCCCAGCCGTCAAACTGCCGTTTTTCATGCTGCATTTCACGCTGGAAAATGTCCTCCAGCTCGCGTCGCGCCTCACGCACGCGTGAAACCTGCACGCTGTCGTCGTGGCTCGGCACCAGTTCACGCAGCATGCGCATATCCAGCCGGCGGAAGTGCTGCTGCGCGCGCTGCGCCTGATGCGGATGCATGCCCAGCGATGTCAGCGCTTTGCGGCCTAACTCCAGCGCACTGGAGAAGGTTTCACGCGAAAACAGCGTGACGCCCGCCTGCAGCAGCTCATGCGCCTCGACACGACCGCGCGCCCGCGCCAGGATCTCCAGCTGCGGGAAGTGCTGCTGGCACAAGTGCACGATGGTCATCGAATCTTCCGGATCGTTACAGGTGATGACAATCGACTGCGCATTCTCCGCTCCGGCGGCACGCAGCAGCTCGAGCTCAGTGGCATCGCCATAGTAAACCTTGTAGCCATATTTGCGCATCAGGCTGACCGCCGAGATATCGCGCTCCAGCACGGTGATGCGCTTGTTGTTGGCCATCAGCAAACGCCCGACCACCTGACCAAAACGGCCAAAGCCCACCACAATCACCTGGGGCTGATCGTCCTCGACAAACGGCTTTTCGCCGTCCTCTTCCGGTTCGTTGAAGCGGCGCGCCAGAATCTTATCCACGCCCTGCATCAGCAGCGGCGTGGTCATCATCGACAGCGTCACCGTGACCAGCAGCAGCGGCAGCTGATCGCCACTGAACAGTTTTGCCGACGACGCCGCCGAAAACAGCACGAAGGCGAATTCACCGCCCTGACTCAGCACGCCGGCAAACTGCAGACGCTCCGAACTGCGCAGACCATAAATGCGCGCCAGCACATAGAGCACCAGCGTTTTCACCGCCACCAGCAGCACCACGCCGATCAGAATTTCGAGGATGTGGGTATAAAGCACGCCGAGGTTGAGCGCCATGCCCACCGAAATAAAGAACAGCCCGAGCAGCAGCCCTTTAAACGGTTCAATGGCGACTTCCAGTTCGTGGCGATACTCACTCTCTGCCAGCAGAATACCGGCGATGAACGTCCCCAGCGCCATCGACAGGCCCAGCGCATCCATAAACAGCGCCGAACCGAGTACCAGCAGCAGCGAGGCGGCGGTAAACACTTCCCGCACGCCGGACGCGGCGATGAAACGGAAAATCGGTCGCAGCAGATAGCGTCCGCCCACCAGCATACCGGCGAATGCCAGCACCTTCATGCCCACCTTGAGCCAGTCGACATGGCCACTGTCGCTGCCGGCCAGCAGCGGCACCAGCGCCAGCGCCGGAATCACCGCCAGGTCCTGGAACAGCAGCACCGAGAAGCCCAGCTGGCCCGCTTCGCTGCGGTTCATGCCTTTGTCGCGCATCAGCTGCAGCGCCATGGCGGTCGAGGACATCGCCAGGCCAATACCGCCAATCACCGCGGCCTGCCAGCTGAAGTCGGTCAGCCACAGCAGCACGCCGAGGATCGCTGCCGAAACCAGCACCTGCGCGGCACCGACGCCAAAAATAGAGCGCCGCAGCGCCCACAGCTTGGCCGGGTTCAGCTCCAGCCCGATGATAAACATCAGGAACACCACGCCAAGCTCCGAGAAGTGCAGAATCTCGTCCACATCGCTGATGAAGCCCAGCCCCCACGGACCGATGGCGATACCGGCCAGCAGATAGCCCAGCACCGCACCAATGCCGAGCCGGGCGGCAATCGGCACCACCAGCACCGCCGCCACCAGATAAATCACGCCGGCGGTGAGTAACGTTTCGCCTTGCATCACACTCCTCCGTTCGGCAGCGGTGACGCCAGCCAGTCGCCATAGGCGCGCGCAAAATTGCGCAGCACCTCGGGTGTCTGACGACGCGCCCAGTAAATCACCATCGGCGTCAGCCAGTGCATGCGACACATCTGCGCCGTCAGCTCAAACGGTCGCATAATGTCGCTCATCGGGTAACGATTGAGACCGCTGTGGTGATACGCCGTCTCCGGCTCACCGGTGGTCACCACGCTGCGCCAGTATTTACCTTCCAGCGCATTACCGTCCTGGCCGCTGGCAAAACCGCGCGACAGCACGCGATCCAGCCACTCTTTCAGCAGTGCCGGACAGCTATAGGTATAAAGTGGATGCTGAAACACCACGATTTGATGGTCGCGCAGCAGTTGCTGCTCGTAATGAATATCAATAAAGAAATCCGGATAGTGGGCGTATAAATCGTGCACCGTGACGTGGTCCAGTTCCATAGCCGACTGCAGCAAAACCCGATTAGCAATCGAATCCTGTGATTCCGGATGGGCGTAAAGCAGCAATATTTTGGGCGGCTGCGACATCGTTCCCCTCCAAAGCGTCGTCACCGCGGCGGAATTCCGCTACCATGCTCGACGCAACAAACATTATCGAATTATGTTGCCGATAAATTAACATATTCTGACGATACGGCGCTTATGATTGTCTTTTCCGCATTACAAATCCGTCGCGGCACTAATGTGCTGCTGGATAACGCAACGGCCACCATTAACCCGGGGCAAAAAGTCGGCCTGGTGGGTAAAAACGGCTGCGGTAAATCCACGCTGCTGTCACTGCTGAAGGGTGAAATCAGCAGTGATGCCGGCAACGTCACCTTTCCCGGCAACTGGGCGCTGGCGTGGGTGAATCAGGAAACCCCGGCGCTGAGTAAAGCCGCGCTGGAATATGTTATCGACGGCGACCGCGAATATCGTCAGCTCGAATCCGAATTAGCGGCAGCCAATGCGCGCGACGATGGCAACGCCATTGCGCTGCTGCACGGCAAGCTGGACGCTATTCAGGCGTGGAGCATACACGCACGCGCCGCCAGTCTGCTGCACGGATTGGGCTTCAGCCAGGAACAATTAATGCGGCCGGTGAGCGATTTCTCCGGCGGCTGGCGTATGCGTCTCAACCTTGCTCAGGCGCTGGTATGCCGTTCCGACCTGCTGCTGCTCGATGAACCGACCAACCACCTCGATCTCGACGCGGTGATCTGGCTGGAGCGCTGGCTGAAGAGCTATACCGGCACGCTGATCCTGATCTCGCACGACCGCGACTTCCTCGACCCGGTGGTGGACAAAATCATCCATATCGAACAGCAGACGATGTTCGAATACACCGGCAACTACAGCTCGTTCGAGCGTCAGCGCGTAGCCAAACTGGCGCAGCAGCAGGCGCTGTACCAGAGCCAGCAGGAAAAAGTCACGCACCTGCAAAAGTACATCGATCGCTTCCGCGCGCAGGCCACCAAAGCCAAACAGGCGCAGAGCCGCATCAAGATGCTGGAGCGTATGGAGCTGATTGCCCCGGCGCACGTCGATAACCCGTTCAGCTTCAGCTTCCGCGCGCCAGAAAGCCTGCCTAACCCGATCCTGAAAATGGAGCAGGTTTCGGCGGGGTACGGTGAGCGCGTAATTCTGGATGCCATCAAACTCAACCTGGTGCCGGGTTCACGCATCGGCCTGCTGGGGCGTAACGGCGCCGGTAAATCCACGCTGATCAAACTGCTGGCGGGCGAGCTGGAGCCGCTTGCGGGCAAAGTGGGTCTGGCGAAAGGGATCAAGCTGGGTTACTTCGCGCAGCATCAGCTTGAGTATCTGCGCGCCGATGAGTCGCCGCTGCAGCATCTGGCGCGCATCGCCCCGAAAACGCTGGAGCAGCAGCTGCGTGACTACCTGGGCGGCTTTGGTTTCCAGGGCGATAAAGTCAGCGAAGCCACTGAGCGTTTTTCCGGTGGCGAGAAAGCGCGGCTGGTGCTGGCGCTGATCGTCTGGCAGCGGCCGAATCTGCTGCTGCTCGACGAACCGACCAACCACCTCGATTTGGATATGCGCCAGGCGCTGACCGAAGCGCTGATCGACTTTGAAGGCGCACTGGTGGTGGTGTCGCACGATCGTCATCTTCTGCGTTCGACCACCGACGATCTTTACCTGGTGCACGACCGCAAAGTGGATGTGTTCGAGGGCGATCTGGATGATTATCAGCAGTGGCTGAGCGACCTGCAGAAGCAGGAAACGCAGCAGGATGCCGCGCCAAAGCAGGACAACGCCAACAGCGCGCAGTCCCGCAAAGATCAAAAGCGCCGCGACGCCGAACTGCGCGCGCAGACGCAGCCGCTGCGCAAAGAGATCGAAAAGCTGGAGAAGCAGATGGCCAAATGGCAGACGCAGCTCAGCGAAGCCGAAGCACAGCTGGCCGACAGCGCCATTTACGAGCAAAACCGTAAGGCCGATTTAACTGCCGCCCTGCAGCGCCAGGCGGAGAGCAAATCGGCGCTGGAAGAAGTCGAAATGGCGTGGCTGGAGGCGCAGGAGCAGCTGGAGCAGATGCTCGCGGGGTAAAGGTGCGCGATGATGTCATAGAGGGTGCGCGATGATGCCCTCACCCTGACCCTCTCCCATAGGGAGAGGGAACAAACCTTACTCCCGCGATGGAACAGCCTCCTCCCACAGGAGAGGGAACAAACCTTAATCCGCCTTACCTGCTACGCACGGTCGGCCCCCTCTCCCGCTGGTGTACAGTCCGGGGACATGGCAGACAGGTGTTCGGGGACATAGTGAACACTTTTTAACATCCTTTACCCATGGTGATCGACTTTTTCTTCAGGTCGATCACCCCCACTTTTGTGCTGTACCACCACACCTCGTAATAACCGTCTTCCCCCGTCTCCTTCAGCCCGACACGCTCTCCCCTGAACGCCTTTCCCGCCTTCAGGCTGAGTCCTTTTACGCTCAGCTTCCCGCTGATATCCACCTTCCTGACCATCACGCCCTCGTCGTATTCCGGTGGCGCTACGCGGACGCTGTACTGCCGCGATGAGGGCTGATAGCGCGACGCCGGCACCGCCATCTCCAGCGCCTCATGCGGGCGCTCGAGATTGTAGACCGTCCGCCAGTGGTCGAAGGCGCGCTGCAGCTCACCGCTGTCCGCGAACCACTTCCCCTGCAGCACTTCCGCCTTCAGGCTGCGGTGAAAGCGCTCCAGCTTGCCCTGCGTCTGCGGATGATACGGCCGCGAGTGCCCCACCCGGATGCCGTGGCGCATCAGCCACAGCTCCACTGCCGTCCAGGTGCCGGTGGTGTCGCCCCACGGCGAGCCGTTGTCCATCGTCATCCGGTCCGGCAGGCCGTAGCGCTCAAAGACGCTGACCAGCTGCTCCTGTACCGTCTCACGCCGTTCGTCAGCGCAGTGCACCAGGCACAGCGAGAACCGGGAGTGGTCGTCCAGCAGGGTAAGCGGGTGGCAGCGGCCGCCGCCAAAGGGAAAGTGGCCCTTAAAATCCATCTGCCAGAGCCGGTTCGGGGCCGCATGCTCAAACCGGCCGGTGGCCGGGACGCCCGGCGCTGCGCCCGGCAGCAGGCCGTGGCGGGCCATCAGGTTGTGGACGGTGCTGAAGGCCGGCATGCCGTGCCCGCGGTCTTCGAGCCAGCGCTTAATCTTGCGGGCCCCCCAGTGCTGATGAAGCTCGTGCGCCATACGCAGAAGGTCAGTGATGTCGTCAGATGAGCGGCTGGGTGAGTGACGGGGCGCGCGGGAGCGGTCCTGAAGGCCGGACGGTCCTTCCTCCTCCCAGCGGCGAAGCCACTTGTAGCCGGTGGCGGGAGATATGCCGTAGCGGCGGCACAGCTCGCGGATGTTCGCCCCGTCTTGCGAGGCGAACAGAACAAACTCAGTACGTAATGACATGGTATCTCTCGCATCCCAGGGCATAAGCGACTCCATAAACGGGTTCTTATGCCTTAGTTGTAAGTGTCTACCATGTCCCCGAACAAGTGTTCACGATGTCCCCGGACTGTACACTGGCGGGAGAGGGTTGGGGTGAGGGCAATCAACGCTCCGAAATCACACCGGCACATCCCCTAACACCGTCGCGCGATGCATCACGCGCCGCGCCGGATAATAATCCGCGTTGGCATAATGCTGCGTCACGCGGTTATCCCAGATTGCCACGTCATTCGGCTGCCAGCGCCAGCGCACCTGAAACTCCGGCTTGGTGGCGTGCGCAAACAGATAGCCCAGCAGCGCCTCGCTCTCCTTCTCGCTTACGCCCAGCAGCCTGGTGGTAAAACCTTCATTAACAAACAGCGCCTTGCGTCCGCTCACCGGATGGGTGCGAATCACCGGATGCTGCACCGGCGGATGCTTCGCTACGGCCTGCTGCCAGCGCTGATGCTCCTCTTCCGTCTTACGGTACTTATACTCCTGGAACGATTTCTTAAAGTCGTGCTCCGCCTGCAGGCCACTCAGCAGCTGTTTGAACGGCTCTGACAGCGCCTCGTAAGCGGCAATTCCGCTGGTCCACAGCGTATCGCCACCGCTCTCCGGCAGCAGCTTTGAGGCCAGAATAGCGATCGCCGGCGGCGTCTGAATAAAGGTGACGTCGGTATGCCAGTTATCGTTGTCCGGCGGATTATCCTGATGCGTATCCAGCACGATAATCTCTTCCACGCCCTCGGCATGCGGATAAACCGGATGAATGTGCAGATCGCCGAAGCGGATCGCCAGCGCGCGCTGCTGCTCCGGCGTAATGCGCTGATCGCGCAGAAACAGCACCTGGTGACGCAACAGACCATGGTAAAGCTGCTCAAACTGCGCGTCACTCAGCGGACGGCTGAGATCGACATCGCTGACCTGCGCCCCGATATACGGACCCAGCGCGGTAAAATTCACTCGTTCGTTCATTGCTGTTCTCCATTCCAGGGCGTCAGTCGGCGCTGTAGCGCACGTAAACCCAGTTCTAAACTAAAGGCAATCAGGGCGATCACCGCGATGCCCGCCAGCACCACATCGGTGGCGAGAAACTCCCCAGCCGACTGCACCATAAAGCCCAGTCCGCGCGTCGCGGCAATCAGTTCGGCCGCCACCAGCGTGGACCAGCCCACGCCAAGACCAATGCGCAGGCCGGTGAGAATCTCCGGCAACGCACCGGGCAGAATGACAAAACGCAGCAGCTGCCAGCGCGTCGCCCCCAGCGCCTGAGCGGCACGGATCCGCACCTGCTGCGTATTCTTCACGCCAGCCAGGGTGGATAAAGTCACCGGCGCGAAAATTGCCAGATAAATCAGTAAAATCTTTGAGGTTTCGCCAATGCCAAACCAAATCACCATCAGCGGCAAATAGGCCAGCGGCGGTACCGGTCGATAGAGTTCAATCAGCGGATCGAGCAGCCCGCGCACCGCCGGGCTAAGCCCCATGGCAATGCCCACCGGAATGCCGATCAGCGCGGCAAAGAACAGCGCCACCAGCATGCGCGTCAGGCTGGCACCAAGGTGCTGCCATAGCGTGGCATCCATAAAGCCCTGCGGACCGGCAATAACCAGCAGCTTATGCAGCACCTGCTGCGGCGGCGGCAGAAACAAGGGCGCAATCAGCCCCAGCGCGGTCACGCCCCACCACAGCAGCAGCAGCACGGCCACGCTCAGCAGGCTCAGCGACAGCTGGCGGGAAAACGGCCAGCGCAGGCGACGAACGCGGGACGTCCGGCGCTTGTCATCAATAACGGCACTCATACAAACGCCTCCCGCTGCGCGAACACCTGGTTCAGGACATACTCACGTCGTTCGATAAATGCCGGATCGGATTTGATGCTGCGGCACGGCTCGCCTGCGGCGAAGCGCTGGCCAAAGTCGAGCTTCAGGCGTTCCACTACGCGACCCGGACCCGGCGACAGCAGAACCAGTTCGCTGGCGAGAAAGACGGCTTCTTCGATGTCATGGGTGATCAGCAGAATCTGCTTGCCGGTATCGCGCCACAACGTCAGCAGCAGCGTCTGCATTTGCTCGCGCGTGAAGGCATCCAGCGCACCGAACGGCTCATCTAACAGCAGCAGCTGCGGATCAGCGGCCAGCGCACGGGCAATCCCCACGCGCTGACGCTGACCCCCAGAGAGCTGCCAGATAAAACGCTTTTCTGCGCCCTCGAGCCCGACCTTACGGATCAGACGGCGGGCGATATCGTGCCGTTCAGCTTTTGCCATGCCCGCCAGCTGCAGGCCGAACGCCACGTTATCGATGACGTTACGCCACGGCAGTAGCCCTTCGTTCTGAAAGACCACGCCGCGCTCTGCGCCCGGTCCGCGTACCGGCTTGCCATCCAGCGTGATACTGCCGGACTCCAGCGGCAGAAAGCCGGCGATCAAGTTCAGCAGCGTGGTTTTGCCACAGCCGGACGGCCCCAGCACCACCAGCAATTCGCGGCTGGCCAGCTGCAGATTGATATCCTGCAGCGCCGGTTGCCCGGCGTAACGTGCGTTGAGATGGGTGATGCTGAGCATAAGGCCTCCGTTATTTGGCTAAGGGGGCAACAAAGCGCGTGGTGACAAAGCTGCTGTAGTCACTGGCGGCATCCGGCACTTTGCCCTGCTCTTTCAGAAACTGTGCGGTATCGACAATCGCCTTGTTGACCGGCTTGCCCAGCTGTTCCACCTGCTGCTGCGCCGTCAGGTAGGTATTGCCTTTCACCAGTCCGGGGACGTCACTTTCCGGCACGCCGCTCAGGCGCGACAGCTTGCTAAGGTTATCCGGCTGCTGCAGCCACTGTTCCGGGTTGGCGATATAGGCCTGCTGCGCGGCAATCGCGCTACGGGCAAAAGCGGTGACCACTTCAGGATGCTGCCGGGCAAAATCCTTGCGCACCACCCAGACGTCGAGCGTCGGTGAGCCCCACTGCCCGACCTGCGACGAGTCGGTCAGCACCTTGCCGTCTTTCTCCAGTTCATTGACGGCGGGCGCCCAGACGTAAGCGCCGTCAATATCACCGCGCTGCCAGGCAGCAATGATCGCTGGCGGCTGCAGATTGACCAGTTGCACCTGGGTGGGTTTGATGCCCCAGTGTTTCAGCGCGGCCAGCAGGCTGTAATGGGTGGTGGAGATGAAGGGAACAGCAATGCGTTTGCCGATCAAATCTTTGGGCGAGCTGATGCCTTTTTTCACCACCAGCGCTTCAGAATTGCCCAGCTGTGAAGCCAGCAGGAAAGCTTCAATCGGCAGCTGCTGCGTGGCGGCCACCGCCAGCGGGCTGGAACCGATGTTGCCAATTTGCACATCGCCCGAGGCTAACGCGCGCAGGACGCTGGCGCCGCTGTCGAATTTGCGCCAGTCAACCGTGGCACCGCTCTCTTTGGCAAAGGTATTGTCAGCCTGCGCCACTTTGGCCGGTTCCGCCGACGTCTGATAAGCCACGGTCACATTGACCGCCTGCGCCTGAAAGGTCATCAGCGCTAACGCGGCTGCTACCGCGCTTATTGTTTTGGTTACTGCCATCATCATGCACCCCAATGTTGAGTCGTGACGGCAGTGTCGCCAGCAGCAATGATTTCATAAAGGAATTAAAAATTATCCCTAATAAAAATCGGTTCTTAGATCAACATCGGGTAACGCTATGCAAAAAGTGCAAATACAAAACCGCTGGTGCGGAAGAAATATGTCAGGCGCTCACATGCCGACTGTGGTATTGATCTCGTCTTGATTTTTTCCCCCTTTTACAGCGGTACTGGCCTCCATGTCGATTGAGAAAGTTGCGCGCCTCGCGGGCGTGTCGAAAGCCACGGTTTCACGGGTGTTAAACCAGCATCCTGGCGTCCGGCCAGATACGCGTAAACGGGTGCTGGCCGCAATTAATGTGTGCGAATACCAGCCCAACCTGCTGGCGCGCCAGCTGCGTACCGCGCAAAGCAACATGTTGCTGGTGCTGATTTCCGATATCACCAATCCGTTCTGTTCACGGGTGGTGCAGGGCATCGAGGCGGAGGCCGAAGCGCATGGCTATCACATCCTGTTATGTAATTCCGCGTCACAGCTGCGGCGCGAAACCGCCTATCTGGCGCTGCTGGCCGGCAAAGTGGTAGATGGGGTGATCACCATGGACGCCGCGGCCTGTCTGCAGGGACTGAAAGAGTTGATTGGTGATGCGCCGTGGGTGCAGTGTGCGGAGTACGATCCCTCGGTGAACGCCTCCAGCGTCACCATCGATAACCGTCAGGCGGCCTATGACACGGTGCATTATCTGGCCGGCAAAGGGCGTCAGCGCATTGCGCTGGTCAACTGTGATATGCGCTATCTCTATTCGCACCAGCGCGAAAGCGGCTATCGCGAGGCCATCACGCAGCTGGGGCTTGACTGGCACGGCGTCGCTTACGCCAGCGACATCTCCTGCGAAGCGGGCAGCGCGGCGCTGCGCGAACTGCTAACGCAGCCAGAGCGGCCGGATGCGGTGTTTGCGGTATCGGACGTGCTGGCGGTTGGCGTGATTCACGCTGCTCTGGAGGCCGGACTGCGCGTGCCAGAGGATCTGGCGGTGGTCGGTTTTGACGGCATTCCGTTTACCAGCAGCATCAACCCGCCGCTGACCACCATTGCCCAGCCGATGAACCAGATGGGTGCGCGCAGCGTGCAGCTGCTGCTGGCGCGCATCCGTCAGCGCCAGGCGGCAGTGGTGCATGAAGTGCTGCCGTGGACGCGCATTGAGCGCGCCTCCAGCTGACTCAGTGCCAGATCAACAGCACGCAGGCTGCGGTCAGCGCACCCATGGCGAGGTTGAAGATTTTCCACGCGCGCGGGCTGCGCAGCAGGCGGCCAATCAGCGAGCCGAAACCCATCCAGATCACGCCGGAAACCACGTTCACCAGCGCCATGCCGATGCTGATCGCCACCACGGAATGCAGATAGGCGCTGCCGGCAAGGCTAAAGCTGGCGACCGCACCCAGCGCCATCAGCCACGCTTTCGGGTTGATCAGTTGCAGTAACCCGCCCTGCCAGAAAGGCATCTGCTTCACGCTGGCATCGTCGGTCTCCAGCGTTTCGTATTCGGCGGTGGCAATTTTCCACGCCAGCCACAGCAGGTAGAGGCTACCGGCCACTTTCAGTACCAGATGCAGTGAGGGATAGAGCAGAATCAGGCTGCCGATGCCAAACGCCACCATCAGCAACATCACCTGCATGCCAATCATGATACCAATCAGCAGTGGAAAGGTGCGCAGGAAGCCAAAATTAGCACCTGAGGCGGTAAGTAACATATTATTGGGCCCTGGCGTGATGGCCGCGACCCAGAGAAAGCCCAGCATTGATAAAAAAAGACTCAGTTCCATGTATATTCGGGTGCTCCTCACCCAGAAAAGCGAACAACCCATCGAAGCTATCAGCGAGTTATGCATCAGACAAGTACTATCCCAGGCTATTTTGATCGCCCGAGCGGCGAGCGCTTTACCCCGCTGCGCGGCTTCGGCAATGCGCATCTGCAAACGCTGCTGCCGCGCCTGCTGCGCCGGCGCGTCACGCTGCGCCCGCACTGGCAGCGCCTCGATCTGCCAGACGGCGACTTCGTCGATCTGGCGTGGAGCGAAGATCCGGCACAGGCACGTCACAAGCCGCGCATGGTGCTGTTCCACGGGCTGGAAGGCAGTTTCCGCAGCCCGTATGCCCATGGGCTGATGCAGGCGTGTCAGGCGCGCGGCTGGCTGGCGGTGATCATGCACTTCCGCGGCTGCAGCGGCGAGCCTAACCGTCTGCAGCGCATCTATCACTCCGGTGAAACTGAAGATGCGACCTATTTTCTGCACTGGCTGCAGCGCGAATGGGGCACGGTGCCGACTGCCGCGGTCGGCGTTTCGCTCGGCGGCAATATGCTGGCCTGTCTGCTGGGGCTGCAGGGCACGTCGGCCCCGCTGGATGCCGCGGTCGCCATTTCCGCGCCGCTGGCGCTGGAGCCGTGCAGCCAGAAGCTGGACGTGGGCTTTTCACGCTTTTATCAGCACTACCTGCTGACCCAGCTGAAGAAAAACGCCACGCGCAAACTGCGCGCCTGGCCGGGCACGCTGCCGGTCGATCTGACGCAGCTGCGCGCCTTCCGCCGGCTGCGTGAGTTTGATGATGCGATTACCGCCCGCGCCCACGGGTTTATTGATGCGCGCGACTATTATCAGCGCGCCAGCGCCATGCCATTGCTGACCGGCGTGCGCAAGCCGCTGCTGATCATCCATGCTAAAGACGATCCCTTCATGACCGATGCGGTGATCCCGCAGCCGCAGCAGTTGTCTGCCACAATTGAGTATCAGCTGACGCAGCAAGGCGGTCACGTCGGCTTCGTGGGCGGCAGCCTGCTGCGACCCAAAATGTGGCTGGAGCAGCGCGTGCCGGACTGGCTCTCAACTTATCTGGATATGTAACTGTGATTATTCCCTGGCAAGAACTCGACCCGACAACGCTGGAAAACCTGATAGAAAGTTTTGTGCTGCGTGAAGGCACCGATTATGGCGAGCAGGAGCGCAGCCTGACGCAGAAAGTGGCCGACGTGCGCCGCCAGCTTGAGCAGGGCGAAGTGGTACTGGTGTGGTCAGAATTGCATGAATCGGTCAATATTATGCCGCGGCGGGAATTTCGCGGCTGATGCGTCAGGCGGCAATTCGTGGTAACAATGCTCATCGCCGGACTTCACAGGGAGCGCTGTTATGTCAGCCAGGCATCCAGTCATAGCCGTTACCGGTTCCAGCGGCGCCGGAACCACCACCACCAGTCTCGCCTTCCGTAAAATTTTCCAGCAGCTGGATCTGCACGCGGCGGAAATAGAAGGCGACAGTTTCCATCGCTATACCCGTCCGGAAATGGACATGGCGATTCGTAAGGCGCGCGACCTCGGGCGTCACATCAGCTACTTTGGCCCGGAAGCCAACGACTTCGGCCTGCTGGAGCAGACTTTCCGCGACTATGGCCAGAGCGGACTCGGCCAGTCGCGCAAATATCTGCACACCTACGATGAAGCGGTGCCGTGGAATCAGGTGCCGGGCACGTTTACGCCCTGGCAGCCGCTGCCGGAAAACACCGATGTGCTGTTCTATGAAGGCCTGCACGGCGGCGTGGTGACGCAGCAACATAACGTGGCTGAACACGTCGATCTGCTGGTTGGCGTGGTACCGATTGTTAATCTGGAGTGGATTCAGAAACTGGTGCGCGACACCAGCGAGCGCGGCCATTCGCGCGAAGCGGTGATGGATTCGGTGGTGCGTTCGATGGAAGATTACATCAACTACATCACGCCGCAGTTTTCCCGCACGCACCTCAACTTCCAGCGCGTGCCGACCGTGGATACCTCGAACCCGTTTGCCGCGCGTGAGATTCCGTCGCTGGATGAGAGCTTTGTGGTGATCCATTTTCGCGGCCTGGAGGGCATCGCTTTTCCTTATTTACTGGCGATGATCCAGGGCTCGTTTATTTCCCACATGAATACGCTGGTGGTGCCGGGCGGCAAGATGGGACTGGCGATGGAGTTGATCATGACGCCGCTGGTGCAGCGGTTGATTGAAGGAAAACGTATTGAATAGCGCAGGCTAACGCGCCAGTTTCGCCGGGAGGAACTGAGATCGGGAGCGCAGGGCCGCGCTCCCGGCTGGATTACAGCTCCACCACTTCGTAGCTGTGCGTTATCTCGACGCCCTTGCCCAGCATGATCGCGACCGAGCAGTACTTCTCCGCGGACAGATCCACCGCGCGCGCCACCGCTTTATCGCTCAGCGCTTTGCCGCTGACAATAAAATGCAGATTGATATGCGTAAAAATGCGTGGCGCTTCTTCGCGGCGTTCCGAGGTCAGTTTGACTTCACAATCGGCGACATCGTTGCGCCCCTTTTGCAGAATCGACACCACGTCAATCGCGCTGCAGCCGCCCGCAGCCATCAACACCATCTCCATCGGGCTGGGCGCTTTATCACCGGAATTGCCGTCCATTAATACCTGATGACCGGATGAGGATTCTCCGAGAAAGGTCAGCCCTTCCACCCATTTCACTCGTGCCTGCATTATTCTTTCTCCTGAAGCGGCGGTTTTGCCGCCAGAGTACGCTTTCACCTGACAAACAGCAATGCAGACGCATCCCCCACCTGCTGAAGCGAGACAACAGGAGACAGGTTGCAAAAGCTATGCTACAAACAGTGCTGAAAATATTTTCGTCACGAAAGACGAAAGCGGGACGAATCAAAAGCATCGCTTACGAATCCACCCCCGAATAACTGTCCCTCACGGGAAACGCTGGACGATTTCACCGCCTGACAGGGAAAACTGCCCCCTGTATTTTGGGCACGATTACAACAGAGGATAATAGCGAATGGTTCTCGGCAAACCGCAAACAGACCCTACACTCGAATGGTTCCTGTCCCATTGCCATATTCACAAATATCCATCCAAAAGCACCCTCATCCATCAGGGTGAGAAAGCGGAAACGCTGTACTACATCGTGAAAGGTTCCGTCGCGGTACTGATTAAAGATGAAGAAGGCAAAGAGATGATACTCTCCTACCTCAATCAGGGGGATTTCATCGGTGAGCTCGGCCTGTTTGAAGAGGGCCAGGAGCGTAGCGCCTGGGTACGTGCGAAAACCGCCTGCGAAGTGGCTGAAATTTCCTACAAAAAATTCCGTCAGCTGATTCAGGTCAATCCGGATATTTTAATGCGCCTGTCGGCGCAGATGGCGCGTCGCCTGCAGGTAACATCTGAAAAAGTCGGCAACCTTGCCTTCCTCGATGTGACCGGCCGTATCGCGCAAACGCTGCTCAACCTGGCGAAACAGCCTGATGCCATGACCCACCCGGACGGTATGCAGATCAAAATCACCCGTCAGGAGATTGGTCAGATCGTGGGCTGCTCACGCGAAACCGTGGGTCGTATCCTGAAAATGCTGGAAGATCAGAACCTGATCTCTGCACACGGCAAAACCATCGTCGTTTACGGCACCCGCTGATTTCTTCTCACCTACGGCGTGATGGCAACATCGCGCCGTTTCTGTTTACGATGAGCTGATGTGGCGTCGAATCATCTATCATCCGGAAGTTAACTATGCGCTGCGGCAAACGCTGGTGCTGTGCCTGCCTGTGGCGCTCGGCTGGCTGTTTGGCGATCTGCAAAAAGGGCTGCTGTTCTCCCTGGTGCCGGCCTGCTGCAACATCGCCGGTCTGGATACGCCACACAAGCGGTTCTTCAAACGGCTGATTGTCGGCGGCGCACTGTTCGCCAGCGGCAGTTTTCTGATTCAGTACCTCACGGCTTACGCTGTGCCGCTGCCGCTGATTCTGCTGGTGTTGCCGCTGTTGGTGGGCGTGACCGGTGAAATCAGCCCGCTGCATGGTCGTTTGCTGCCCGGCACGCTGATCGCCGCCATCTTTACCTTAAGCCTCGTCGGCCGTATGCCGATGTGGGTCCCGCCGCTGCTGTATATCGGCGGGACGCTGTGGTACGGGCTGTTTAACTGGTTCTGGTTCTGGCTGTGGAAAGAGCAGCCGATGCGCGAGACCCTCAGCCTGCTGTACCGCGAGCTGGCCGATTACTGCGACGCCAAATACACCCTGCTGACGCAGCTGACCGATCCGGAAAAAGCGCTGCCGCCGCTACTGGCGCGCCAGCAGAAAGCGGTCGATCTGATCACCACCTGCTACCAGCAGATGCATATGCTGTCCGCCAGCCGTGATAACAGCCATAAACGCCTGACGCGCGCTTTCCAGGTCGCGCTCGATCTGCAGGAACATATCTCGGTCAGCCTGCACCAGCCGGAAGAGGTGCAAAAGCTGGTGGAGCAGAGCCACGCCGAGGCGGTGATCCGCTGGAACGCGAAAATCATTTCGGCACGGCTGCGCGTGCTGGCCGATGCCATTCTCTATCACCAGCTGCCGGAACGCTTCCACATGGAGAAGCCGCTCGGCGCGCTGGAGAAAATTGCCCGGCAGCACCCGGATAATCCGGTCGGTAATTTCTGCCTCTACCATTTCAGCCGCATCGCCCGCGTGCTGCGCACGCAGAAGCCACTGTACACCCGCGACCTGATGGCCGATCGCCAGCGCCGCCTGCCGCTGCTGCCGGCGCTGCGCAGCTACCTGTCGCTGAAATCTGCCGCGCTGCGGACGGCGGCGCGCTTCGCGGTGATGCTAATGTTCGGCAGCGCGCTGGCGCTGTTCTTCAATATTCCCAAGCCTTACTGGATTCTGATGACCATCATGTTTGTCAGCCAGAACGGCTACAGCGCCACGCGCGTGCGCATTCAGCACCGGGCGCTCGGCACCTTCGCCGGCTTGCTGATCGCCGCGGCGTCGCTGCGCTTTGCTGTTCCGGAGTCGATTGCCCTGCTGACCATGCTGGTCATCACGCTCGCCAGCTATCTGATCACGCGTAAATATTATGGCTGGTCGATGATTGGCTTTACGGTGACGGCGGTGTATTCGCTGCAGCTGCTGTCACTGAATGGCGCGCAGTTCCTGCTGCCACGCATGATGGATACGCTGATGGGCTGCCTGATTGCCTTCGCCGGTATGATCTGGCTATGGCCGCAGTGGCAGAGCGGGCTGCTGCGCAATAATGCGCACGATGCGCTGGAGGCTTATCAGGAGGCGCTGCGCCTGCTGCTCGGTCCGGAGCAGGCGCCGGAGAAGCTGGCGTATCAGCGCGTCAAGGTTAACCAGGCGCACAACGCGCTGTTTAACTCGCTCAACCAGGCGTCCACCGAACCGGGCTTTAACTTTCAGTATCTGAAAGATATGCGCCTGTGGGTGACTCACAGCCAGTTTATCGTCGAGCACATCAACGCCATGACCATTCTGGCGCGCGAGCACACCATGCTGACGCCAAAGCTGGCGGAGCGCTATTTGCAGTCCTGTGAAATCGCGCTGCAGCGCTGTCAGCAGCGGCTGGCTTACGACGGGCCGGGCAACGACAGCAATATTCTGGAAGCGCCGGAGAATCTGAATGAGGGGCCGGTGACGATTGTCGAACAGCATGTGAAGCGCATTCTGCAGCACCTCAATGTGATGCACACCATTTCTTCACTGGCGTGGAGCCAGCGCCCGCATCACGGCCGCTGGCTCAGCGTGCTGAAGCCGAAAGGTTAGTTCAGGACTTTCGCGATCGCCCGGGCAAAGCGCGCCATGCCTTCTGCGATATCGGTCGGCTCAATCACCAGCGACGGCACAAAGCGAATCACATCGCTGCCGGCGGTCAGTACCATCAGGCCTTCAGCGGCGGAAGCGTTGAGGATATCGCGCGCTTTGCTGGCGTGCTGCGCGTTGAGTACGGCACCCAGCAGCAGCCCTTTGCCCCGAATTTCACTGAAGATGTCGAACTGCTCATTGATTTTCTGCAGCGCCGAGACAAACTGCTCACGGCGCGCGTCGACACCATTCAGTACCTCGGGCGTATTGATGATATCCAGCGCGGTTTCGGCAATCGCACAGGCCAGCGGGTTGCCGCCGTAGGTGGTGCCGTGCACGCCCGGCGCCATCACCGAGGCGATTTCATGGGTGGTCAGCATCGCGCTCACCGGGAAACCGCCGCCCAGCGCTTTAGCGGTGGTGATGATATCTGGCTTGATACCATAGTGTTCGTAAGCAAACAGCTTACCGCTGCGGCCCATGCCGCTCTGCACTTCATCCAGCACCAGCAGCGCGTTGTGCTGATCGCACAGCGCACGCAATCCCTGCATGAATTCCGGCGTTGCCGGCATCACGCCGCCTTCCCCCTGAATCGGCTCCACCACAATCGCGCAGGTGTGGTCGTCAATTACCGCCTTCACCGCGGCCAGATCGTTAAACGGCACATGGACGATATCCGCCGGCTTCGGGCCAAAGCCATCGGAGTATTTCGGCTGACCGCCCACCGAGACGGTGAACAGCGTGCGGCCGTGGAAGGCGTTGTGGAAAGCGATAATTTTGCTTTTGAACGGGCTGTGCTTTTTGCAGGCGTAGTAGCGCGCCAGTTTGAACGCCGCTTCGTTCGCTTCGGCACCGGAGTTACCGAAGAATACCCGCTCGGCGAAGGTCGCCGCGATCAGTTTACTGGCGAGGCGCAGTGCCGGCTCATTGGTGAACACGTTACTGGTGTGCCACAGGGTTTCGCCCTGGCTTTTCAGCGTTTCCACCAGCGCCGGATGACAATGGCCAAGCGCGGTGACCGCGATACCACCGGAGAAGTCGATATACTCTTTGCCCTGCTGATCCCACACGCGGCTGCCTTTGCCTTTGACCGGCACAAACTGCGCAGGTGCATAAACAGGCAAAATAACGTTATCGAACGTTTCCCGGCTTACCGCTAGATTTTCCGCTGCCATTGATGACCTCATCGGGTTATTTGTTGAGCTGATGTGAAATTATAATCACAAAATATGCATAAAAAATCATGCAATGGCAAACGGAAGTTACGTATTGAGGAAATTCGCCAGCAGCTGATGTCCCTGCTCACTGAGAATGCTCTCCGGATGGAACTGCACGCCCTCCAGTGGCAGCGTACGATGGCGGAAGCCCATGATCTCATCGGCAACGCCATCGCGCAGGCTCCAGGCGGTGACTTCAAACTCCGGCGGCAGCGTGTCGCGCACCACAATCAGCGAGTGATAGCGCGTGACGGTCAGCGGATTATTCAGGTTGCGGAATACGCCCTGGCCGGTGTGCTGCACCGCAGAGGTTTTGCCGTGCATCACCTGGCGCGCGCGCACCACCTGCGCACCGTAGGCCTGCGCAATCGCCTGATGGCCAAGACAGACACCAAGAATCGGCAGCCGTCCGGCAAAGTGGCGGATCGCTGCCAGCGAGATGCCGGACTGATCCGGCGTGCAGGGGCCCGGCGAGATCACCAGATGGCTCAGCGGCAGCGCCGTCATCTCTTCCAGCGTCATTGCATCGTTGCGCACCACACGCACCTGCGCGCCCAGTTCACAGAAGTACTGGTAGAGATTCCAGGTAAAGGAGTCGTAGTTATCAATTAGCAGCAGCATAATGCCCTCAGGCCAGTAAAACCGCCGCTATTCTACGCATTTTAACGCGCCGGACTCACCACTTTCGCAAACTGCGCATTGAGCGGCGCGAGATCGCCGCCAACGCCGGCGACGATGGCCTGGTGCCAGCTTTCAGGCTCCAGCGTATCCCAGTTCAGCAGATAGCCCGCGTGCAGCGCCAGCTGTTCGAAAAAGATGCGCTGTGCCCGCCCGTTACCGGCACGGAACGGATGCAGAACATAGATTTCACAGTAGTAATGCGCGATGCGTGCCACGAAGGTCTGCGGGTCGAGGTCGCACAGGCCCTCTTCCTCCTCCAGTGCGCTCATCAGCGCATTGCCCTCGTTCTCGATATACTCGCAGTGGCAATAGGGCGTGTCGTCGCGCCAGATGTCGATGGTACGCAGTTCGCCGGCCCAGCTGTAGATATCCTGAAACAGCGTGCGGTGAATGTGGCGCAGGTGCGGCAGGCCAGGCGTGGCCGGTCCGAGCGCCAGCGTGGCCAGCCGCGCCGCGCTGAATGCCAGCTCGGCTTTACGCAGCTGCGCCACGTCGTGAATTTCCAGCAGGTTTTTCAGCACGTCATCGTTGTGCCACAAATAGGGATCGCGCACCGCCAGGCTGTTATCCGCCATATTGCCTCCTCAGCGATGCCAGACGATCGTCCGCCTGGGCGCTCTCGACGGCTGGTTCATTCAGCGTATAACCGGCCAGTTTGCAGCTGGCCTGATAATTGGCCGCACGGGTTTGCTGCCACAACGTGATTTTCTGTTTTTCGGTGAGTTTGCTGCTCATAGCGCCTCCGGCAAGCAGGATGTGCCCTAAGTATAAGAGCAAATTTCAGCTTTGCCGGAGCGCGGCAGACGGCGCCACCCAGGGGTGGCGCGCAGAGGGATTACGGCAGGACTTTCGCGGAAGTGATAACAATCGGTTTTGACGGCACATTCTGGTATGGCCCGACATCTTTGGTCGGCACCTGGGCGATCTTGTCGATCACATCCATGCCTTTCACTACTTTACCAAACACCGCATAGCCGAAGTCGCGCTGGCCGTGGTCAAGAAAAGCGTTGTCCGCCACGTTCAGGAAGAACTGGCTGGTGGCACTGTCTTTCTCAGCGGTACGCGCCATAGAAATGGTGCCACGCAGGTTGCGCAGGCCGTTATCCGCTTCGTTTTTGATCGGCGCGTTGGTCTGCTTCTGCTGCATATCCGCCGTGAAGCCGCCGCCCTGAATCATGAAACCCGGGATCACACGATGGAAAATGGTGTTGTTGTAGAAGCCGTTATTCACGTAATCCACAAAGTTTTTTACTGAAACCGGGGCTTTCTGATTATCCAGTTCAAGTTCGATATTGCCCGCAGAGGTGGTGAGCAGCACGTGCGTATCCCCTTTCGCCGCCAGAGCCGAAGCAGATACAGAAGAGAGCGCTAACAGGGCAACCGCCGCTGTCAAAGTACGTTTAAGCATGAAAGATTCCTTACCTTGGAGAGCAAGCTCAAAAACGAGATTGATTGTAAAGAGCATGTAATACAAGAGCCAGCGTTTTACCTATATTTACGCTGATGTTGCTATCGTCATACTTTTCCCGTCGCGCAATCATTTGCGTGACGAAAATCACACTATTAATGAAATATTTCTCGCACGTTTCACTGCTTGTTTATTACGATCACAGATCCATTTACAATTCATGACACTTTTTGCCACGTCGGCGCATCACAGGTTCAGAACATGACAAACCGTAATCGCATTGGCCTTACCTGGATCAGCTTTTTCTCCTATGCGCTCACCGGCGCACTGGTGATCGTTACCGGTATGGTGCTGGATAATATTGCCCAGTATTTCCAGCTGCCCATCTCCGAGATGAGCAACACCTTCACTTTCCTTAACGCCGGTATTCTGGCGGCGGTGTTCCTGAACGCCTGGCTGATGGTGATTGTGCCACTCAAGCGCCAGCTGATCTTTGGCTTTGTGCTGATGATCCTCGCCGTGGCCGGGCTGATGACCAGCCATAACCTCACGGTGTTCTCGCTGTGCATGTTCGTGCTCGGCGTGGTCAGCGGTATCACCATGTCGATCGGCACCTTCCTGATTACCCATCTGTACGATGGTCGCCAGCGCGGTTCCCGTCTGCTGTTTACCGACTCGTTCTTTAGCATGGCCGGCACCATCTTCCCGATTATCGCGGGCATTCTGCTGGCGCGCGCGCTGCCGTGGTACTGGGTTTACGCCTGCATTGGCGTGATCTACGTGGCGATCTTCATCCTGACGCTGATGGTCGAGTTCCCGGTACTGAAGAGCGAAGCCGCGGTGCAGGGCGGCGAAAAAGAGAAGTGGGGCATCGGCGTGCTGTTCCTGTCGATCGCGGCACTGTGCTACATCCTCGGCCAGCTCGGCTTCATCTCCTGGGTGCCGGAATACGCCACCAAATCGATGGGCATGGATATCGCCGCCGCCGGTCAGCTGGTCGGTAACTTCTGGACCGCCTATATGGTCGGCATGTGGGCGTTCAGCTTCCTGCTGCGCTTCTTCGACCTGCAACGCATTCTGGTGGTGCTGGCGCTGCTGGCCACCGGCCTGATGTTCTGGTTCGTGAAAACCACCGATGCCAGCATGCTGCACTGGATCATTATGTCGCTTGGCTTCTTCTCCAGCGCCATTTACACCACCATCATCACGCTGGGCTCGCTGCAGACCAAAGCGTCATCGCCGAAGCTGGTGAACTTCATCCTCACCTGCGGCACCGTCGGCACCATGCTGACCTTCGTGGTCACCGGCCCGATCGTGGCCAAAGGCGGTGCCCACGCGGCGCTGTCCACCGCGAACGCGCTGTACGCGGTGGTGTTTGTGATGTGTGTGCTGCTCGGCTTTGTCACCAAACATCGCCAGCACGCTCACCAGACTGCCTGATCCCCGAGCGGCGCGAAGCCTCGCGCCGCTATTCCCCTTCCCGCTCCCTTAACGCCGGAACGTCACCGCTTCGCTAGCACCGAGATAAATTTCACTGCTTGCCGGCTGTGTGGCCGCCACCAGCACGCCCTTACGCAGCGAATAGCGCACCGGCACCTGACGGCGCAGCGCATCGAACCCGTTATCAGCAGGCAAAATAATCAGGCTGGCCGCGTTGCCTACCTGCACGCCATAATCCGCCAGCTGCATGGTTTTGGCACTGTTGTGCGTGATGAGTTGCAGACCGCTGTCGATCTGCTCATAGCCCATCAGCTGACAGACGTGCAGCCCCATGTGCAGCACCTGCAGCATGCTGGCGGTGCCGAGCGGATACCAGGGATCGAACACATCATCATGGCCGAAGCAGACGTTGATACCCGCCTCCAGCAGCTCTTTCACCCGCGTCACGCCGCGCCGTTTCGGGTAGCTGTCAAAGCGTCCCTGCAGATGAATATTCACCAGCGGATTGGCGACAAAGTTAATCTGCGACAGCTTCAGCAGGCGGAACAGCCGTGAGGTATAGGCGTTATTGTACGAATGCATCGCCGTGGTGTGGCTGGCGGTGACGCGGACGCCCATGCCTTCGCGGTGCGCCAGCGCCGCCACGGTCTCGACAAAGCGCGACTGCTCATCATCAATCTCGTCACAGTGCACGTCCACCAGCCGGTCATAGCGCTGCGCCAGCGCAAACGCCTTGTGCAGTGATTCGACGCCATATTCGCGGGTAAATTCATAATGCGGGATCGCGCCCACGACGTCGGCACCGAGGCGCAGCGCCTCTTCCAGCAGCGCTTCGCCGTTGGGATAAGAAAGAATACCTTCCTGCGGAAAGGCCACGATCTGGATATCGATCCACGGCGCCATCTCCGCTTTCACCTCCAGCATCGCGGTTAAGGCGGTCAGCGTGGGATCGGACACATCCACGTGGGTACGCACGTGCTGAATGCCGTTGGCAATTTGCCACTTCAGCGTCTGCCGCGCGCGCTGCTTCACATCCTCATGGCTGAGCAGTGCCTTGCGTTCAGCCCAGCGCTCAATGCCTTCAAACAGCGTGCCGGACTGATTCCACGCCGGTTCGCCAGCGGTTTGCGTGGTGTCGAGATGAATATGCGGCTCGATAAACGGCGCGCTCGCCAGGCCACCGGCGGCATCCAGCGCATCCGGCTGGGCGGCCGCGTGCGGCGGCTGCGGAATAATGGCGCTGATGTTGCCGTGGCGAATTTCGATCTGCCATAAACCCGGTTGGCCTGCCAGGCGCAGGTTGTTTATCCACTTAAACGCTTGCTGGGTCATATCCTTCTCCGCTGAAAACGCAACATCTTAAGCTAGCACGAAAAACGGCCGCGCCGCTGGCAACTTTTCTGCCGCCATTGGGTAATTTTCAACCAAATAAAAGACTTAGATAAAAACGCGTAAAATCAGCAACATACCTCTAAATGGGTATATAAAGCCGCAGTTGATGTACGTCAATAAGCGCCAGAAACAGCGCGCTAAGGTAGGCGCAGATCCCGCAAATTTTGAGGCAAGCATGAGCAAGCACAGTGTCGTTATTATTGGCAACGGCATGGTTGGCCACCGCTTTATCGAAGAACTGATCGACAAAGCCGCCCCTGAGCAGTTCGCGATAACCGTTTTCTGTGAAGAGCCCCGCGTCGCCTATGACCGCGTCCATCTCTCCGCCTACTTTTCCCACCACACCGCCGAAGAACTCTCACTGGTGCGCGAAGGCTACTACGAAAAGCATCAGGTCAATCTGCTGCTCGGCGAGCGCGCCATTACCCTCAACCGTGAGGAAAAGCTGATTCACTCCAACACCGGTCGTGCGGTGCATTACGATACGCTGATTCTGGCCACCGGTTCTTATCCGTGGATCCCGCCGATCGCCGGCGCGGAGGGCAGCGACTGCTTTGTCTATCGCACCATCGAAGATCTCAACGCCATTGAAGCCTGCGCGCGCCGCAGCAAACGCGGTGCGGTGATTGGCGGCGGTCTGCTCGGACTGGAAGCGGCGGGCGCGCTGAAAAATCTCGGCATTGAAACGCACGTGATTGAGTTTGCGCCGGTGCTGATGGCGGAACAGCTGGATACACAGGGCGGCGAACAGCTGCGGCGTAAGATCGAACAGATGGGCGTGCAGGTCCATACCGGCAAAAATACCCGGCAGATTGTGCATCACGCTAAGGGCGGTAAAACGCTGGCGTTCGCCGATGGCAGCGCGCTCGACGTCGACTTCATCGTCTTCTCCACCGGCATTCGTCCGCAGGATAAGCTGGCGCAACAGTGCGGCCTGGCGCTCGGCCAGCGCGGTGGCGTTGCCATCAACGATCGCTGCCAGACCAGCGATGCGGCGATCTACGCGATTGGGGAATGCGCCGCCTGGCAGGATCGGATTTATGGTCTGGTGGCGCCGGGCTACAAAATGGCGCAGGTCGCCAGCGATGCGCTGGTCGGGCGTGACAGCGTCTTTGCCGGTGCCGATATGAGCGCCAAACTCAAGCTGCTGGGCGTGGACGTCGGCGGCATTGGCGATGCGCATGGCCGCACGCCGGGCGCGCGCAGTTACATCTGGCTCGATGAACAGCAGCACGTGTATAAGCGCCTGATCGCCAGCGAAGACAACAAAACTCTGCTCGGCGCGGTGCTGGTGGGCGACACCAGCGACTACGGCAATCTGCTGCAGCTGGCGCTCAATCGCATCGCCTTACCGGAAAACCCGGCGCTGCTGATTCTGCCGGCGGGCAGCGGCGAAAAACCGGCGCTGGGCGTCGATTCGCTGCCGGACAGCGCGCAAATCTGCTCCTGCTTTGACGTCAGCAAAGGCGATATCGTTAACGCGGTGCAGGCGGGTTGCCACACCGTGGCGGCGCTGAAAGCCGAAACCCGCGCCGGTACCGGCTGCGGCGGCTGCATCCCGTTGATTACGCAGGTGCTGAACGCTGAGCTGAGCCGTCAGGGCATCGAAGTCAATCATCACCTGTGCGAGCATTTCGCCTATTCGCGCCAGGAGCTGTATCACCTGATCCGCGTGGAGGAGATCAAGTCGTTTGACGCGCTGCTGGCGAAATATGGCCAGGGTTACGGCTGTGAAGTGTGTAAACCGACCGTCGGATCGCTGCTGGCCTCCTGCTGGAACGAATACATCCTCAAGCCGCAGCACACGCCGCTGCAGGACAGCAACGATCTCTATCTCGGCAATATCCAGAAAGATGGTACCTACTCGGTGATTCCGCGCACCGCCGGCGGTGAAATCACGCCGCAGGGGCTGATGACGCTGGGCGAAGTGGCGCGGCAGTACAACCTTTACACCAAAATCACCGGCTCACAGCGCATCGGCCTGTTTGGGGCGCAGCGCGACGACCTGCCGGCCATCTGGTCACAGCTGATTGCCGCCGGCTTTGAAACCGGACAGGCTTACGCCAAAGCGCTGCGCATGGCGAAAACCTGCGTCGGCAGCAGCTGGTGCCGCTATGGCGTTGGCGACAGCCTCGGCTTCGGCATTGAGCTGGAAAACCGCTACAAAGGCATCCGCACGCCGCACAAGATGAAGTTTGGCGTCTCTGGCTGTACCCGTGAATGCGCCGAAGCGCAGGGCAAAGATGTCGGCGTCATCGCCACCGAAAAAGGCTGGAACCTGTACGTGTGCGGCAACGGCGGCATGAAACCGCGCCACGCCGATCTGCTGGCGGCTGACCTCGACCGCGACACGCTGCTGCAGTATCTCGACCGCTTCATGATGTTTTACATCCGCACCGGCGACCGGCTGCAGCGCACTTCGCTGTGGCTGGAGAGCATGGACGGCGGCATCGACTATCTGCGCAGCGTGATTATCGACGACCGGCTCGGCCTTAACGCGCAGCTGGAGCAGGAGCTGACGCGTCTGCGCGCTGACGTCCGCTGTGAATGGACCGCCACGGTTAACGACCCGCAGCAGCAGGCGCACTTCGCCACGTTTATTAACAGCCCGCAGCGCGACCCGCTGGTGCAGCACGTCAGTGAACGCGAGCAGCATCGCCCGGCGCGTCCGGCGGAGCGCATCGCTATTACCCTGATCGAGGAGGCTGACGCATGAGCCAGTGGTACACCGTGTGTGAACTCACACAAATCCTGCCCGCTACCGGCGTGTGCGCGCTGGTTAACGGCCAGCAGATCGCCATCTTTCGCCCGCGCGACGATGCGCAGCTGTACGCTCTGAGCAACATCGACCCGTTTGCTGAGGCCAGCGTGTTATCGCGCGGCCTGATCGCCGAACACCAGCACACGCTGTGGGTCGCCAGCCCACTGAAAAAACAGCGTTTTCGCCTGAGTGATGGCGTTTGTCTGGAAGATGAAAGCCGCTCGGTGGCGAGCTATGCGGTGCGCGTCAGCAACGGCCAGGTCGAAGTCTGCGCCTGACAGAATTCCTTCACTTTATGAGACGTCACTATGTTTTCTGACACCCTGAACACCTGCGCCGCCAATGCGGCGCGCATTGTACGCACCGCGCAGCACAGCCCGCTGGCCTTCTGGATTGGATCGGCGATGGCCGGCGCTTATGTTGGCCTGGCGATCATCCTGATCTTCACCCTCGGTAATCTGGCGGACCCGGCATATCGTCCACTGCTGATGGGCGCCACCTTCGGTATTGCCCTGACGCTGGTCATCATCGCCGGTTCCGAGCTATTTACCGGTCATACCATGTTCCTCACCGTGGGCGTCAAAGCCGGCACCATCAGCCACGGCCAGATGTGGTGCGTGCTGCCGCAAACCTGGCTGGGTAACCTGATCGGCTCAGTGTTTGTCGCCCTGCTCTACTACTACGCCGCTGGTGCGCTGCTGCCGAACGCCGGCTCGCTGATCCACAGCGTAGCGCTGGCAAAAACCACGCAGACGGCGATGGCGCTGTTCTTTAAAGGCGCGCTGTGCAACTGGCTGGTGTGTCTGGCGATCTGGATGGCAGTGCGCAGCGAAGGGGCCGCGAAGTTCATCGCTATCTGGTGGTGCCTGCTGGCGTTTATCGCCTCCGGTTACGAGCACTCCATCGCCAACATGACGGTATTTGCGCTGTCGTGGTTTGGCCAGCACAGCGCCGACCTGACGCTGCGCGGCATCGGCCACAACCTGCTGTGGGTGACGCTCGGCAATATGTTCTCTGGCATGGTGCTGATGGGCCTCGGCTACTGGTATGCCACGCCGCAGGCGCAGCGCCCGCAGACGCAAGCCCAGGCTTCGCCGCTGAAATCGGTATAATCCCTTCCACAGCCCGCACCGTGCGGGCTTTTTTTCAGGATTCGTTATGGATTACTTTCCGCTGTTTTGTCGGCTGCAAGGCAAGCGTTGTTTACTGGTTGGCGCAGGCGATGTGGCTGAACGCAAAGCGCGTTTGCTGCTGGAAGCCGGCGCAGAGCTGTACGTCGGCGCGCGGGATTTTTCCCCGGCGTTTCAGCTGTGGGCTCAACAGGGAAAAGTGACGTTACTGCACGGCGCCTTTGCCGATGACTGGCTGGATGAATGCTGGCTGG
This sequence comes from Pantoea sp. SGAir0184, assembly GCF_043544755.1. NCBI lineage: Bacteria > Pseudomonadati > Pseudomonadota > Gammaproteobacteria > Enterobacterales > Erwiniaceae > Pantoea > Pantoea sp. SGAir0184. The sequence goes on along the minus strand of NZ_CP028050.1, from coordinate 304,434 downwards.
CGATTGCGGCTACCAACGATGATGCCGTCAATCAGCAGGTGGCTGACGCCGCCGAACAGCGCCGCCTCTTCTGTAACCTGGTGGATGCGCCGCAGCAGGCCAGCGCCATTATGCCGTCGATCGTCGACCGCTCGCCGCTGATGATCGCCGTCTCTTCCGGAGGCCGCGCGCCGGTGCTGGCGCGTCTGCTGCGTGAGAAGCTGGAGGCAATGCTGCCCCAGCATCTCGGCGAACTGGCTGCGCTGGCGGGCTCACTGCGCGAGCGAGTGAAGCAGCATTTTAGCGCCATGGCGCCACGCCGCGCCTTCTGGGAGCGCTTCTTTGCCAGCGATCGGCTGGCCCAAACGCTGGCCAACGGCGATCGGGCACGCGCTGCCGCGCAGGTCGATGCCTTGTTTGCGGCGCCGCTGACGCAGCAGGGCGAAGTCGTGCTGGTCGGCGCCGGGCCGGGCGATGCCGGTCTGCTGACGCTGAAAGGGTTGCAGGCTATCCAGCAGGCTGATGTGGTGGTGTATGACCGGCTGGTGTCGGAGCCGATTCTTAATCTGGTGCGGCGCGATGCCGAACGCCTCTTCGTGGGTAAGCAGGCGGGCCATCACTGCGTGCCGCAGGAACAAATCAACCAGCTGCTGCTGGAGCAGGCGCAGCGCGGCAAGCGTGTGGTGCGCCTCAAAGGCGGCGATCCCTTTATTTTTGGCCGCGGCGGCGAAGAGCTGGAGGTGCTGGCGCAGCATAACATCCCGTTCAGCGTGGTGCCGGGCATCACCGCCGCCTCCGGCTGTGCCGCCTACAGCGGTATTCCCCTCACCCACCGCGACCATGCCCAGAGCGTGCGCTTCGTCACCGGCCATCTGCAGCAGCACGGCGAAATGGAGTGGGGCAAACTGGCGGCGGAGCAGCAGACGCTGGTGTTTTATATGGGCCTCAGCCAGGCGGCCGACATTCAGCAGCAGCTGTTACGGCACGGGATGGACGCAGCGATGCCGGTGGCTATCGTGCAGCACGGCACCACGCCGCAGCAGCGCGTCGCCTGCGCCACGCTGCAGGAGCTGGCGACCCTGGCACAGCAGTTTGCCAGTCCGGCGCTGATCATTGTGGGCCGCGTGGTCAGCCTGCGCACGCAGCTGCGCTGGTTCTGATGCGGTAAAATACTGTACAGCGCTGCGCTTTGCCGCCAGACTGAGCAGCCAAATCAATCACAAGGAGTTTCCATGCGCATTATTTCTCTGGCCGCGGCGCTGCTGATGCCGCTGAGCGTGGCGGTGAGTGCCGCCCCGGTAACGTGGTCATCGGTCACGGGCGAATGGCAGGTGGTTGCCGTGACGCCGAAAAAGGAGAACGGCCAGATTTACATCAAAAACGATCCGCAGTTTATGGGCGCGCGCGTGGCGTTTAAACCCAATGCGATTAGCTGGACGCGCGGCACTGCCGAACGCGCCATTAATCCGGCGACCGACAATTGCCAGGGCAAACCGCGCCTGAGCGCCGCCAGCGGGGCCGGACAGGATCGTGATTTCAGCTTTCGCTATGGCTTCAACGTGCACTGTGGCAATCAGGCGTGGGGACCGGCACCGGGCGCGGTACTGAGCGTGCTGGCCGACGGCAATGCGCGGCTATTCTGGGATGGCGCAGAGCTGACGCTGCATCGGGTGAAGTAAAGCCTGCGGGGCGCGTTGTGCCGCGCCCCGGCAAACCGGCTTATGGCTGCGCCACGAAGCCTACGGCGTCATACACTTTCTTCAGCGTTTCCTGGGCATGCGCACGGGCTTTCGCTGCGCCATCACGCATCACCTGGTTGAGGAACGCTTCGTCATTGCGGAAGCGGTGATAACGCTCCTGCAGCTCAGTCAGCATCTCAGACACAGCATCAGCCACCGCACCTTTCAGGTGACCATACATTTTACCTTCGAACTCCTGCTCCAGCTGCGCAATCGGCTTACCGGTCACGCCGGACAGAATGTCCAGCAGGTTTGACACACCCGCTTTCTCTTTGATGTCGTAACGCACTACCGGCGGCTCTTCCGAGTCGGTCACTGCGCGCTTGATCTTCTTCACCACCGATTTGGTGTCTTCCAGCAGACCAATCACGTTGTTACGGTTATCATCGGATTTCGACATCTTCTTCGTCGGCTCCAGCAGTGACATCACGCGCGCGCCGGACTTCGGAATAAACGGCTCAGGAATTTTAAACACGTCGCCGTACAGGGCATTGAAGCGCGCGGCGATATCGCGGCTCAGCTCAAGGTGCTGCTTCTGATCTTCGCCGACCGGCACCTGGTTAGTCTGATACAGCAGAATATCGGCCGCCATCAGCACCGGATAATCGAACAGGCCGGCGTTAATGTTCTCTTCGTAACGTGCCGATTTGTCCTTGAACTGCGTCATGCGGCTCAGTTCGCCGAAGTAGGCGTAGCAGTTCAGTACCCAGCTCAGCTGGGCGTGCTCCGGTACGTGCGACTGCACGAAGATAGTGCTTTTTTCCGGATCGATACCGCAGGCAAGATACAGCGCCAGCGTATCCAGCGTGGCTTTGCGCAGCGCGGCCGGGTCCTGACGAACGGTGATGGCGTGCAGATCGACGATGCAGTAAATGCAGTGGAAATCATCCTGCATCTGCACCCACTGACGCAGCGCACCCATGTAGTTGCCAATGGTCAGTTCACCGGAAGGCTGGGCGCCGCTGAAAACGATGGGTTTGCTCATGTTATGTCCTGATAATCACAGCCCGAGAACGGGCAAAAGTTCGCTAAAAGTATCGAGAGTTAAATCGGGCTGGCTGGTGGCAATCGGCTCACCGTAGTTGTAGCCGAAGGTCATCGCAACGTTTGGCACGCCCGCCGCCTGGGCAGCGAGAATATCATTGCGCGAATCACCGACAAACAGCAATTGTCCTGGAAGCACGCCGAAACGGCCGAGAACGAGGAAAATCGCCGCCGGATGTGGTTTTTTCACCACCACATCGTCGCCGCCGATGATCAGAGAAAAGTAGTCGGCAATGCCGAGCGACTGCAGCAGCGGAGCAACAAACGGTGTGGGTTTGTTGGTGACGATGGCCAGCGGCAGACCGCTGGCATGCAGCGCAGCCAGCGTCTCCTGCACCTGTGGAAACAGCGTACTGCCAGCTTCCACCGTCGCGGCGTAATGTTTGTCGAACAGCGCACGCGCGTCGCGCTGCTCGTCGGCGTGCGGCTCACGGCCCAGCGCCCAGCTGAGCGCCCGCGCCATCATGATGTCCGCACCGTTGCCAATCCAGGTTGAAACGCGCTCAACGCCCGCGGGCGGCAGCTGCAAATCGGCCAGCGCCAGATCGATCGCCTGTGCCAGGCCTGGCGCGCTGTGCACCAGCGTGCCATCGAGATCGAACGCCAGCGCGCGAATATCAGTGAAATGAGCCATTAACTTTCTCCAGTTCGCTGCGCATCTCATCGATCACCTTCTTGTAATCCGGATGACCGAAGATCGCCGAGCCGGCAACAAACATATCAGCCCCGGCCGCCGCGATCTGACCGATGTTATCGATCTTCACGCCGCCATCCACTTCCAGACGGATTTGGTAACCGCTCTGGTCAATGCGACGACGCGCTTCGCGCAGTTTATCCAGCGTGCCCGGAATAAAGGACTGGCCGCCGAAGCCGGGGTTCACTGACATCAGCAGAATGATGTCGAGCTTATCCATCACGTAATCGAGATAGCTGAGCGGCGTTGCCGGATTGAACACCAGACCGGCTTTACAGCCGTGCTCTTTGATCAGCTGCAGCGTACGGTCAACGTGCTCGCTGGCTTCGGGATGGAAAGTAATGAAGCTGGCACCCGCTTTGGCGAATTCCGGGATCAGCGCATCGACCGGTTTGACCATCAGATGCACATCGATGGGCGCGGTGATGCCGTAATCGCGCAGCGCTTTCAGCACCATTGGCCCCATGGTCAGATTGGGAACATAGTGGTTGTCCATCACATCGAAATGCACCACGTCGCCACCGGCTTCCAGCGCTTTAGCGGTATCTTCGCCCAGGCGGGCAAAATCAGCGGCAAGGATTGATGGGGCCAGTAAAAATTGTTTCATCCGAATCTCCCAATTTTGTGCGCCAGCCGGAGCTGGCGTGATGCGTTGGTCGCGGACGAAACAGGCTAGCGGAAAAGCGCCAGCAGTTCGTCAACCTGAGTGCGACCACTTATGCTTCGGCTGATGGAACGCCGGGCTTTAACTACGTGTAAATCCGCATGCTGATACCACTCGCGCGTCAGCAGGGTATCGTGGTTTGAAATCAGTACCGGGATGCGGCTCTCCTGCGCCAGCTTACTGGCCAGTTCCGCCAGGTGCTGCTGCTCGCGCAGGCTAAAGCTGTTGGTGTGGTAAGCGGTAAAATTAGCCGTCGCCGACAGCGGCGCGTACGGCGGATCGCAATAAACCACTGAGCCTGCAGGGGCGTTGCCCAGAGTAACATCGTACGATTCACAGACAAAGGTGGCTTTTTGCGCGCGCTCGGCGAACCATAACAGTTCGGCTTCCGGGAAGTACGGCTTACGATAGCGACCAAAGGGCACATTAAATTCACCGCGCAGATTGTAACGGCACAGGCCGTTGTAACCGTGGCGGTTAAGATAAAGAAACAGCACGGCGCGCTGATAGGTATCCGTGCTGGCGTTGAACGCCGTACGCTGAGCGTAATAGGTTTCCGCCGTATTGCCGCTGGCGCTGAACAGCTGGCGCGCGTCTTCAATAAACGAGGCGGTGCGCGTTTTGACGATATTATAGAGATTGATCAGATCACCGTTGATGTCCGCCAGGTGATAACGGTCATAATCGGTGTTGAGGAATACGGAACCGGCGCCGACAAAAGGTTCGATTAAACAATCACCTTGTGGCAGATGACGACGGATATCGTCAAGCAGCGGGTATTTCCCTCCGGCCCATTTCAGGAAAGCGCGATTTTTCTTCATGCTGTCGTGGCTATTACATCTTAATTATTGGCTGTGGCGAAACCGACAGCAGATCTGCGCTTAGAACGGGGCCGCAGCAGCGCGGCCCCACATCACTTACTGGCTCTCTTTCTTCACCTGGCTGAGCGGTTTAACCCACGGGTTCGCCGCACGCACTTCCGCCGGCAGTGAAGCTACTGCACGTTTGGCTTCGGCCGGTGTGGCATAAGCGCCGCTCACCAGCACGTACCACGGCTGGCCGTTACGCGTGGTTTTATACACGTGATAACCGCTCAGATTCTGTTTCTTCGCCCAGGCGTTCAGGCTCGCTTCTTTCGACGCACCGCTCAGCTGCAGCGTGTAGTTGCCGCCCGATGGCAGCGACTTGCTGGCACCGCCACTGCTGGCCGGTGCGCTGTTGTGCGCGGTGGTGGTGTGCGTTTTGTTCTCTTTCACTGCAGCCGGTTTGCTGGCAGCCGGGGTTTTGTGGCTGCTGCTGGCACCGAGGCTGCGCGGTGGCGTCTCAGCGCGTACCGCCGGCGGCGTGACCGCTTTGCCAGCGCTGCCGCTGACCGTTGCCGGTGCGGTAGGCAGCGAACTGTTGCCCTGTGCGCCCTGCGCCGCGGCATCAACGGAACCCTGCTGATTATTCAGCGCGGTATTGAGATCGCCCGGCAGCGTTACGCGCTGCTGGTTGGCCGGTGTGTCAACCGGTGCGGCCTGAGTCGGCGTGGAGGAGACAGACGGCATGGAGATTGACTGGCCGTCACTGCCGGCGGGTGCGGCGTTACCGGCGGTATTCTGCGGCGCACTGCCCTCAGCCGACGGCGTGGCATTCTGCTGGCCGCTCATGGTGGTTGAACCTGACAGGTCGATATTCTTTTCACTGCCGCCGCCAGCCGGTGCCGCGCTACCGGTGCTGGCGCTGTTGCTGGCCGGTTTCTTCTCGTCCGGGCCGGTCAGCGCGGAGCCAATGCCCAGCACCAGAATCAGCAGCACCAGAATGCCGATGCCCATCATCATATGCTGACGGGAAACCGGTACTTTCGCTTTCGGCGCAGAAGACGATTTGCGAGGCCGCGTGGGACGGCGGTCACTGGCGTCAGGTTTTAACTCGTCTTCCGGTTTGAACTCATCCATTTAGCCTCCTCCGTAAAACGGCACGCTTCCCACGTGCCGCATCACTGCTCACTGTTCCCCGCCGGACAGCAGCCCGACGTAGTCCGGGGATAATCAAGATACTTTGCAATCGTTAATCGCAGCCAGCACCATATCATGCGCCACGCCGCCACGCACTTCGGAGCGGCCAATAGCGAGAGGCAGCACCAGACGCAGCTCGCCGCCGAGCACTTTTTTATCGCGCATCATGTGCGGCAGATAGGCTTCTGCCGTCATGCTGGCCGGGCCGTTAACCGGCAGGCCAGCACGCTGCAGCAGCGCAATAATGCGGTCAGTATCGGCAGCGCTGAACTGACCCAGACGCTCAGCAGTGCGCGCCGCCATTACCATGCCTGCCGCAACCGCTTCACCGTGCAACCAGTTGCCGTAACCCATATGCGCTTCAATCGCATGGCCAAAAGTATGACCGAGATTGAGCAGCGCACGCAGGCCGGTTTCACGCTCGTCGGCCGCCACCACGTCGGCTTTCAGCTCGCAGCAGCGGCGAATGCAGTAAGCCATGGCAGTGTTATCCAGCGCCAGCAGCGCATCAAGATTCTGCTCCAGCCACTGGAAAAATTCACCGTCGAGAATGATGCCGTATTTGATCACTTCCGCCAGACCGGAGGCCAGCTCGCGCGGCGGCAGCGTAGTGAGGCAGTCGGTATCAACCACCACCGAAGCCGGCTGGTAGAAAGCACCGATCATGTTTTTACCGAGGGGATGGTTCACCGCAGTCTTGCCCCCAACCGAGGAGTCAACCTGCGACAGCAAGGTGGTCGGCGCCTGAATAAAGCGTACGCCGCGCTGGTAGCTGGCGGCCGCAAAACCGGTCAGATCGCCAATCACGCCACCGCCCAGCGCAATCAGCGTGGTGTCACGGCCGTGCGGCTTCTGCAGTAGCGCGGTGAAAACCTCGTCCATCACCGCCAGCGTTTTGTACTGCTCACCGTCGGGCAGAATCACCTGATCCACTTTCACCCCGGCGTTGCTCAGCAGCGTCGCGAGTTTGTCCAGATAGATCGGTGCCAGCGTTTGATTCGTCACCAGCATGGCATTGTCGCCGGCTTTCAGCGGCCAAAAAGAAGCCGGATCGTTAAACAGTCCGGCAGCGATGGTGATGGGGTAACTGCGATCCCCCAGTGAGACAGTGATCTTCTCCATGATGACCGATACCTATTGCTGAGCCCTCAGGGTGCTGGATTAATTTTTTTCCAGCATGTTGATGATCTGATTGGCGACAACTTTTGCACTTTGATCGTCAGTGCGAATGGTGACGTCAGCGATCTCTTCATAAAGCGGATTACGTTCGCCAGCCAGCGCTTCCAGTACTTCGCGCGGCGGTTCGTCAACCTGCAGCAGCGGACGCTTTTTATCACGCTGAGTGCGGGCAAGTTGCTTTTCGATGGTGGTTTCGAGGTAGACGACCACACCGCGGGCGGAGAGACGATTACGGGTTTCACGGGATTTGACGGAGCCGCCACCGGTCGCCAGGACAATGCCCTGTTTCTCGGTCAGCTCGTTGATGATTTTCTCTTCACGATCGCGAAAACCGGCTTCGCCTTCCACATCAAATACCCAGCCTACATCCGCTCCGGTACGTCGCTCAATTTCCTGATCGGAATCGAAAAATTCCATATTGAGTTGCTGAGCTAACTGACGACCAATAGTGCTTTTGCCGGCACCCATCGGCCCAACCAGAAAGATATTGCGTTTCTCTGCCATTTTGTCGGTATTACTAAGAATTCGTTGATGATACCCCGCGTTCAGCACATTGCTGGCGGGACAGGAACTGAGACCTCATGAGCGTTAGCAAGAGTCAGACGGAAAATTATCTCAACACTCATGGCCGTTTGGCAACCGAATAAATTGCCCCCGGCGACCTTCAAACAGGACCGGTCTGTGGTTCGCGAGACGGTAACGCTCTTCCTTTTTTGCCATCCTTGTGCGCGCTACAGGTGCGCTGGCTGGGCCTGTCGCTCCCGACAGCTTACCTGCGTAAACTGTGGAATTGGTGCCGTTGCTGACGTCCTGTACCACCCAAAATTCGGGCATATTTCTTTCGATGTCAGTATCGCTTGTCACTGACACCCGCCGGAAGGTTATCCTGCCGCGTTCCGTTACACCGTTTTAAAATCGCTAAACCTTGTATGCTAATTCCTGCCCTGCGTCAACGCAGTTGGTCATATGGAGCGAATTTTCCGCTTTATCCGGCGGTAAGCGCTGCTTCCCTGACCAGTCGCGGCGTGATGAAGATCACCAGCTCACGTTTTTTGCGCTCGTCGGTCTGCTGACGAAACAGACTGCCGAGCAGCGGCACCTCGCCCAGCCACGGCACGCGCTTTTCGCCCTGGGTGCGCTGCTGCTGGAAAATACCGCCCAGCGCCAGCGTTTCACCGTCGCGCAGCGTCACCTGAGTGGCGATTTCCTGCTTATCGATGCTCAGCACCTGACTTTCCCCCATCGTCAGGCTGCGACCCGGCATGTTCTGGCTCAGCCGCAGCGTGAGCTGAATACGCCCGTTGCCCAATACTACTGGCGTCACCTCCATGCCCAGCACCGCCTCTTTGAACTCAATCGCCGTCGCGCCGCTGTTACCGGATTTCACCTCATAGGGAATTTCGGTGCCCTGCTTAATGGTGGCGGTCTGCTGGTGCGAGGTAAACAGCCGCGGGCTGGCGATGATTTCAATCTGGTTCTCCTGCTCCAGCGCGCTCAGCTCCAGGTTAAGCAGTTCGCCGCTCATCGGTCCGAGCGTGACGCCGGCGCGTATCGCCGGATTGCTCACCGCCAGCGGCACCAGCAGCTGCGGATTGCGCAGCGCCCCGGTGACGACATCACCGGGTGCGGTGCTCCAGCTGACGCCGAGCTCGCGCAGATGCTCTTCATTGATGGTAACAATGTGCGCTGACAGCTCCACCTGCTCCAGCGGCAGATCCAGCGCCTGCAGCCAGCGCTCGGTATCGCGCAGCGCCTGCGCGCTGTCCCGCAGCAACAGGCTGTTGGTACGGCTATCCACCGTCACGCTGCCGCGCGGCGTCATCAGCGAGCGTTCCGCCTGCAGGCTGCGGTAGACATCGCTGGCGCTGGCGTAGTGCAGCGTGACAGTGCGCTGCTCAAGCGGCACCTGCAGCTGCTTCTCTTCACGCTCCGCCTGTGCCTGCTGTGCCTGTCGCTGCTGCCAGCTCTCCGGATAGACCAGCAGCACACCCTCCTCCTGGATCACCGTGAGTTTCGCCAGCCGCGTGACCAGCGCCAGTGCGCGCTCCCAGCCGACGTTATCGAGTCGCAGCGACAGCCGCCCCTCCACGCCCGGCGCGATCAGCAGGTTGGTTTGCTGATAGTCAGCCAGCGCCTGCAGAATGCGCTCGACCGGCGCATCATCAAATACCAGGCTCAGGGGCTGATCAGCGGCGTGCAGCGGACTGCTCAGCGCCAGCCACAGCAGCAGCGTCATCCTTTTCATAAAATCCTCCTTTTATTACCCATGTGATGTGCTGCGGCGGACAGCTCTGCGTGGCGCTCAGTACCAGCGTATGTGCGCTGAGCTGGGTCACCTGCCACGGTGCCACCGGAAAAGCAGCCGGTGCACTCAGCCGCTGACGTTTGCCCTGCGGTGAAACCAGCCAGGCCACAAAGTGCGGCGCGCGACCAATGATGCCCTGTAAGCGCCAGCCCTGCGGTACGGCAGCGGGCGCCTGACACTGGCTGGCAGCCAGCGGCTGGAACGGATCGCGCGCCAGCGCCCAGCTGCTGCACAGCAGTAACACCAGTGCGCTACTCCGCATCGTCACTCTCCAGCCAGAACTCGCTGTGTAACACGCCCTGCTCCGCTTGCAGCTGAAAACGCTGTGGCACCGCTAACGCCGTCGCAGCCAGCCCGCTGAACAGCGGCAGAAACTGCGGCCAGCTCAGGCGCAGCGCCAGCTGCTGTGGCTGGCTGTCCGGATGCCAGGCCTCGAGCAGATTGCCGCGCGCCGCCACCAGTTGCTCTAACGATACGGACGCCGCCGTTGCGGCTGGCTGCAGCGTTGCGATCTCCGCCTGAAGCTGTTCGATGGCCGGTCGCGCCTCCAGCTGCTGCTGACGTTGCTGGTGCTGCTGCGCCAGTTGTGACAGCTGCTGTTGCAGCGTGCTGAATTGCTGCTGTTGCGGACGCAGCAGCAGTAGCCACGCCAGCCCGAGTAGCAGCAGCGCCAGCAGCTGCAGGCTGGCTATCCGCCACGTCAGTGCCAGCTGCAGCCAGCGCTGGATGAGTTCATTCATCGGTCGCCTCCTGCAGCCGGGCACGCAGCGCGAAGCGGTAATCTCCCTGCGCCTGACGCTGTACGCTGCCCTGCTTCACCGCCGCAAATAGCGGTTGCGTCTGCAGTTGATGGCGGAACGCGCTGACATCAGCCAGGCTTTGCGCCAGACCGTCCAGCACCAGTTGCCCCTGACGCCGCTCCACGCGACTCAGCCACAGCGTCTCCGGCATCAGTGCGGGCAGTTGCTGCCAGAACTGCTGCCAGCGTTGATGCTGCTGCAGCCGCTGTTGCTGCGCCTGCTGCCTGCGTAACAGATCATCCCGCTGCGCCATCAGCGTTTGCTGTTGCGCCAGCCGCTGCTGGATCTGCTGGAGCTGAATGGTCATATCGGTGTGCTGCCGGACTGCATGCTGGAGCCGCTGTTCAGCGCGCCACCACAGCAGCAGCGTGAGTAACAGCGTTACCAGCAGCACGACAACCAGCAACGCCACACTGTGCTGGCGGCGTAGCAGCAACTGCTGTGCCCGCCACGGGAGCAAATTGACCGCCAGCATCAGTAATCCTCCGGGCGCAGCGCCAGGCCAAGCGCAATCGCCAGCGCGCCCGCCTCTTCCGGTAGCGGCGGTTGCAGATAGTGCAGCAGCGCCAGCGGCTTGCAGCGCTGCACTTCCGCCTCCGGCAACGCCTGCGGTGAGGTGCAGAACACCGTTTGTGCCTGGGGAAAGGTGTCACGCAGATGGGCGAGCGTCAGGGGTTCGGTCGCCGCGCCGCAGGCGCTATTTTCGCCGGCCAGCGTCCACAGCCAGTGGTCGCTGAGCGGATGGATCAGCAGCTGATGCGGGCGCAGCGGAACGCGTATGGCGATCTGTGTCAGTGCCAGACTGCTCAGCTCAAACACGTCGGGGCGCAGTCCGGCCTGCTGCAGCGGCGCCAGCCACTGGGCGATGACGTCGCGGCGCGCGGCGGTGACGTGCAGCTGGCTGGCGCTGTCGCCCAGCCGGTAATCCAGCGACAGCGAGGCGGCCTCGACCGGGAACAGGCGTGATGCGGACGCGTTAACGTAGCGGCTGAGCGCCGGCTCGCGCAGTGAGGTCTCTGGCAACGGCAGCGTACGCTGCAGCACCAGCTGCGGCGGCAGGCCAACGCGCAGTGAGTAGCGCCTGGGTAAATGACGCTGCCAGCGCACCAACATCTCCTGTAACACTGGCGAGGTTTGCAACACGCCGTTGCGTAACGTATCGTGCGGCAGCGGCTGCTGCCACCAGTGTCGCAGCTGCCATCCGTGACGGCGTCGTTCAATGCCAAGGGCGCAGAGTTGCCCGTTCTGGATGTCCAGTCCAATTTGCCAGCGCTGAAAAGCCATGCGCGCGATCTCCTTATCGTTACAGGAAAAAGGATGATTACCCGCATTGCATGAAGAATGACGGGTATATCAAAGCGTCAGGCTTGCCTTTATACTACCGCGCGATTGTTTATAAACTGCCCAAACGCCAACAGATGGGAATTCTCAGGTGAAGTTCGTAAAGTATTTATTGATCCTTGCAGTGTGTTGCATTTTGCTGGGAGCCGGCACGGTTTATGGTTTGTACAAATACATAGAGCCGCAGCTGCCTGATGTGAACACATTGAAAGATGTGCGCCTGCAAACCCCGATGCAGGTTTACAGCGCGGATGGCGAGCTGATCGCCCAGTACGGTGAAAAACGCCGTATCCCGCTCACCCTGCAACAGATGCCGCCTGAGCTAATCAAAGCGTTTATCGCCACCGAAGACAGCCGCTTTTATGAGCATCACGGCGTCGATCCGGTGGGGATTTTCCGCGCCGCCAGCATCGCGCTGGTCTCCGGCCACGCCTCGCAGGGCGCCAGTACCATTACGCAGCAGCTGGCGCGTAACTTCTTCCTCAGCCCTGAACGCACGCTGATGCGTAAAATCAAGGAAGCCTTCCTGGCGATTCGCATTGAGCAGTTGCTGAGCAAGGATGAAATCCTTGAGCTGTATCTGAATAAAATCTATCTCGGCTATCGTGCTTACGGCGTCGGTGCGGCGGCGCAGGTGTACTTCGGTAAACCGGTCGATCAGCTGTCGCTGAGTGAAATGGCGATGATCGCCGGCCTGCCGAAAGCGCCGTCGACCTTTAACCCGCTCTATTCACACGCCCGTGCGCTGGCGCGCCGTAATGTGGTGCTGGCTCGCATGCTGGATCAGAACTACATCACGCAGCAGCAGTATAACGACGCGCGCAACACGCCGCTGACCGCCAGCTATCACGGCCCGGAAATTGCCTTCTCTGCACCGTATCTCACCGAGTTAGTGCGTCAGGAGATGGTGAAACGCTACGGCGACAGCGCCTATGACGATGGCTACAAGGTGTATACCACCGTGACCCGCCATCTGCAGGAAGCCGCACAGCAGGCGGTGCGTAACAACGTGATGGCGTACGATATGCGTCACGGTTATCGCGGTCCGACCAACGTGCTGTGGAAAGTGGGTGAAGCCAGCTGGGATCACACCCGCATCGTCAATACGCTGAAAAATCTGCCGGTCTACGGTCCGCTGAATGCCGCCGTGGTCACCAGCGCCAGCGCCGACGAAGCCACCGCCATGCTGAAAGATGGCAGCAGCGTTTCGCTGACTTTAGCCGGCGTGCGCTGGGCGCGTCCGTATAAATCCGACACCCTGCAGGGCCCGACGCCGCGCAGCGTCACTCAGGTGCTGCAGGCTGGCCAGCAGATTTGGGTACGCAAAGTCGGTGACGCGTGGTGGCTGGGACAGGTACCGCTGGTGAACTCGGCGCTGGTGTCGCTTAATCCGGAAGACGGTGCGGTACGCGCGCTGGTCGGTGGTTTTGACTTCAACCAGAGTATGTTCAACCGTGCCACCCAGGCGCTGCGTCAGGTCGGCTCGAACATCAAGCCGTTCCTGTATACCGCCGCCATGGACCGCGGCCTGACGCTGGCCTCCATCCTCAACGACGTGCCGATTTCACGCTGGGATGCCGGCGCCGGCGCAGACTGGCGACCAAAGAACTCGCCGCCGACTTATGCGGGTCCGATTCGTTTACGCCAGGGGCTGGGTGAGTCGAAAAACGTGGTGATGGTGCGCGCGATGCGTGCCATGGGCGTTGATTACGCCGCTGAGTATCTGCAGCGCTTTGGCTTCCCGGCGCAGAACATTATCCATACCGAGTCGCTGGCACTGGGCGCCGCATCCTTCACGCCAATGCAGGTGGCGCGCGGCTATGCGGTGATGGCTAACGGTGGCTTCCTGGTCGATCCTTACTTCATCGCGAAGATTGAGAACGAACAGGGCGGCGTGATTTTCCAGGCGCAGCCGAAGATCGCCTGCCCGCAGTGCAATCTGCCGGTGATCTATGGCGACACCAAAAAGTCGGTGGCGCTGAATGAAGAGAGCGTGGAAAACGTCGCCACCTCGAATCAGCAGCAGAATCAGACCGTGCCGCAGCCCGAGCTGGAGCAGGTACCCGCTCAGCCGCAGCCGGCCGGCGATCAGCAGTATGCGCCGCACGTGATCAACACGCCGCTGGCGTTCCTGATTAAGAGCGCGCTGAACTCCAACATCTTCGGTGAACCGGGCTGGATGGGAACCGGCTGGCGTGCCGGTCGCGATCTGAAGCGTAACGATATCGGCGGCAAAACCGGTACCACCAACAGTTCCAAAGACGCCTGGTTCTCCGGTTATGGTCCGGGCGTGGTGACGTCGGTGTGGATTGGCTTCGATGATTCGCGCGCGCTGGGTCGCACCACGGTATCGGGTGCGATTCCGGATCAGATCTCCGGCTACGAAGGCGGCGCGAAGAGTGCGCAGCCGGCATGGGATGATTACATGAAAGTGGCGCTGGATGGTGTGCCGGTGCAGCCGCTGACACCGCCGGACGGTGTGGTGACGGTGACCATTGACCGCGGCACCGGCAAGCTGGCCAACGGTGGCGGCAACACCCGCCAGGAGTACTTCATCAACGGCACCCAGCCGACCGAGTATTCGGTGCATGATGTGGGCACCACCATCATGGACAACGGTGAAAGCCACGAACTGTTTTGATCAAAAAAGCCGGGGGAAATCCCCGGCTTTTTGTTTTTACCCCGTGCGACTTTCCGCGCCTTTTATTGCGCCGCCAGGTGTCCTCAATAACTCAACCGCCCCTGCTTCACCAGCCACTCACGCACCATGAACAGCGCGCTGACGTTACGCGCCTCGCGAAAATCCGGCTCTTCCAGCAGCGCCAGCAGATTGCTGAGCGGCCAGCGGCGTACAATCAGCGGCTCCGGCTCATCCCCTTCCAGCTTCTCTTCGTACAACCCTTCAGCTACCACGATATTCATCTTGCTGGAGAAATAGGACGGCGCCATGGTGAGTTTGCCCAGCGCGTCCAGCTGGTGCGCGCCAAAGCCCACTTCTTCTTTCAGCTCACGGTTGGCGGCTTCAAAAACGCTTTCACCCGGATCGATTAAACCTTTCGGGAAGCCCAGCTCATAGGTTTCCAGTCCGACGGCGTACTCCTGGATCAGGATCACGTCATCGCCAATGATCGGCACAATCATCACCGCTTCACGATCGGAGGGCTTCATGCGCTCATAGACGCGACGCGCACCGTTGCTGAAGGCGAGATCAACCGCTTCGATGGTAAACAGGCGGGAGCGGGCCACCGCTTCCACGTTGAGGATGTCAGGTTTTTTCAGGGGAGTGGTCATATCAGCCTCAAACTTAGCACAGCCTTGTGAAACGCGATGACGTCAGCATACCGAAGCCCGCAGCATTGTGCGACACGCAGCGCGGTTCAATCATGGTGACATACATTTGCCCGCTGCCGCTAACAACTTCTTGTTATCTGCACAGTAAGATTTTCACAATAAGTCAACGGGGTAGCAGCAAATTCGGATAATACCGATGTTTAATTGAGGGGCTTGTGAGTACCATTCCGTTAAGGAATAATCTAACAAATTTATAATACAATGATTTTGCGCGGTATTTTGTTTCATTTGCCTCTTGTCAGAATGACTTCTGCTCGCCAAAATTGACTCGTATTGCAGGTTTTACCGGGAGCACATCGTAAACGTGACGGCAGTTTTTTGGCTGGATTGAGCAAAGCATGAGCACTCTTATCGTCATTCTGGCTGTCATGCTGGCCTGTTCGTTAGTGGCCGGAATCGGCTACTGGTACGCTATGCGGCATCGTCCGCCGTTGGCGAAACCACTGCCGTTTATCAGTCCGCCCTGCCGTAAACTCACCGATGAAGAACGCGCTGCCGTTGAGAAGTATATTGCGTCGCTGGGTAAAGCGCGTCAGCACAGCGGCGGGCGATCGACCCGATCGTCACGGGAACCCGAAGCGCTGGCGCTGACCGCACAGAGCAATAATGTTTATCCCGTTACCCGCTCCATCACCCGTTACGGCCTCTCCACTGACGATCCCCACAAATGGCGCTACTACCTGGATGAAGTCGAGGTGCATCTGCCGCCGCTGTGGGAGCAGTACATCGCTGAAGAAAACTACGTCGAGCTGATCCGTACCCAGACCCTGCCGTTGGTGATCTCGCTCAACGGCCACTCGCTGGTGAACTATGCGGTGGAACAACCGGCGCTGCCACCGCTGGTGCGGCCGATGTCGACCAACGCTTCGATTCGTAAAGAGGAGAGCGAAAACGTCGAGCTGCTACAGGTGCGCAAAGAGTCGCCGGAAGAGTATCAGCTGTCGCGCGCCGACGGCACGCGTGAAGCGAGCGCCATTTGCTGCGCCTTCCTGCTGTTTTTCCTCAGTCTGGTGCTGCCCGGCAGCCTGATGCTGTGGATTGCGCTGCCCGCCGGCGCGATCGTTGCTGTCAGCCTGTGGTTTATGTATCGATTCCCCGGTGAAAAAGGGCTGCGCGATGTGCACTGTCTGCGCGGCGCACCGAAGCGCTGGGGCCTGTTTGGCGAATCCAATCAGGAGCAGAGCAACATTTCGCTCGGCATCATCGACTTAATCTATCCGGCACACTGGCAGCCTTATGTGGCGCACGACCTGGGCCAGGTGACAGATGTGGATATCTACCTGAATCGTCAGGTGGTACGCCAGGGGCGCTTCCTGTCGCTGCAGGATGAAGTCCGCAACTTCCCGGTACAGCGCTGGCGTAAAAACCTGGTGCTGGCGTGCGGTTCGCTGCTGGTGCTGGTGATGCTGGTGAGCTGGATTCCGCTCAGCATGCCGATCAAACTCAGCCTCGCCTGGTTAAAAGGGACTGAGAGCGTGGAAGTGAACAGCGTCGATAAACTCACTGCCCTGCCGCTGCACATTGGCGATAGCCTGAAAGTGAGCGGCACCGGCATGTGTTCGGTCCCGGGCAATTACCAGAGCAACCGCAGCTACGCCTGGATGCCGTTCGACTGCTCGGCGATTTACTGGAACAACGCTGCGCCGCTGCCGCTGCCGCAGTCGGACATCATCGATAAAGCCGCCGCGCTGCTGGAGACCACCACGCAGCAGCTGCATCCGGAAACCAACACCGACCCGAAACTTAACCCGCAGCTGGCGTCGGCGATTCAGAAATCAGGCATGATCCTGCTGGATGATTTCTCCGACCTGGTGCTGAAAACCCAGCAGCTGTGCAGCCAGCAGCAGGACTGCGTGCGCCTGAAAAATGCGCTGGTCAACCTCGGTAATGCGAAAGACTGGGATACGCTGATTCACCGTGCGGATTCTGGCAAGCTCAACGGCATGAACGTGCTGCTGCGTCCGGTTAGCGCCGAAGCGCTGGAGAATCTGGTGAACACCGCCACCTCGACCTTCTTCTCGCGGGAGACGCGTCGCGCGGCGGAAACCCTTAACAGCCCGCCGCCGGGCGGATTCCTGATCATTAGCGATGAAGGCCGGCAGATGGTGAACCAGCCGCAGCCGTCGGTGGCGCTGTTCGATCTCGACGCCCCTTCACAATGGCACGAACTGCAGCGCCTGTCCGGCATGCTGCTGCACACGCCGTTTGCCGCCAGCGGTATCATTACCAGCATTACCACCGACGCCAACGGCACGCGCCATATCGCCCTGCACAACGAGCCCGACGCCATGGCGCAGTGGCGCTATCTGGGCACCGCGCTGCTGATGCTGGTGCTGATTGTCAGCGCCGTCAGCAACGGCCTGCTGGCGCTGCGCCGCATCCACCGCAACCGCCTGCGTATGGCGCAGATTCAGCAGTATTACGACAAGTGCTTTAACCACAACCTCAGCACTATGCAGAGCGTGCGCTCGCTGTTCTGACCCTCCGCCTTCTGTGCTACCCTGTCGCCCTGTTTTTCAGGGCGGAAAACAAAATGCCGATTACGCTTAAGGGATTGGCGATGGATCGGCAGCCCGCAACGGCACCTCGCCCTTGATTTATCACGTTGTACCCATACCTTTGGGTATCCGGCACCGGCCCGATCCATTTTTCCGGCGTCATGCGACCGTGTGCGACCGATCGCCACACGGCGCGACGCAGCGTAACAGCAGGAGCCGCAATGAAAGAGAAAACCAGTGAAGGCGTCCGCCTTGATAAATGGCTGTGGGCCGCGCGCTTCTATAAAACCCGCGCGCTGGCTCGCGACATGATTGAAGGCGGCAAAGTGCATTACAACGGCCAGCGCAGCAAACCGGGCAAAGTGGTCGAACTGCAGGCCGAACTGACGCTGCGTCAGGGCAACGATGAGCGCACGGTGATCATCACCGCCATCGGCGACCAGCGGCGTCCGGCCAGCGAAGCGCAGCAGATGTACGCGGAGACGGCCGCCAGCATCGAAAAGCGCGAAAAGAACGCGCTGGCGCGCAAAATGAATGCCCTGACCATGCCGCATCCCGATCGTCGCCCGGATAAAAAAGAGCGCCGCGATCTGCTGAAATTTAAATTGTCGGGCGATGAATAACTCGCGCCCCCACGAGAGAAACCTTATGTCTGTTCAAGATCAACTGCATCGTTACCTGTTTGAAAACGTCGCCGTGCGCGGCGAGCTGGTCAACGCATCTCAAACCTGGCGCGACATCGTGCAGAACCACGACTACGCCGAGCCGGTCAAAACCCTGCTGGGCGAACTGCTGGTCGCCACCAGCCTGCTCACCGCTACGCTGAAATTTGACGGCGACATCACCGTGCAGCTGCAGGGCGATGGCCCGCTGAGCATGGCGGTGATCAACGGAAATAACCGCCAGGAGCTGCGCGGCGTGGCGCGGCTGAAAGAGGATGCGGAGATTGCCGCCGGCAGCAGCCTGAAGCAGATGGTGGGTAACGGCTATCTGGTGATCACCATTTCGCCTGAGAAAGGCGAGCGCTATCAGGGCGTGGTCGGCCTGGAAGCCGATACGCTGGCGGGCTGTCTGGAAGATTACTTCATGCGTTCCGAGCAGCTGCCAACCCGCCTGTTCATTCGCACCAGCGAGAAAGGCGCAGCCGGTATTCTGCTGCAGGTGCTGCCCGCGCAGGAGCCCAACCTGGATGACTTTAACCATCTGGCCACGTTAACCGAAACCGTGAAGAGCGAAGAGCTGATTGAGCTGCCCGCTACTGACGTACTGTGGCGTCTCTATCATCAGGAAGAAGCCACGGTTTACGATCCGGCGCCGGTCAGCTTTAAATGCACCTGCTCGCGCGAACGCTGCGGTGAAGTGCTGAAAACGCTGCCGCCAGAGGAAGTGGATGAGATTCTGGTCGAAGACGGCAAAATTGATATGCACTGCGACTACTGCGGCACGCACTATGTGTACGACGCCGTGGATATCGCTGCTATTCGTAACGCTCCCTCCGGCAATAGCGATCAACTGCATTAATCAGCAAACGGGCGGTGACGCCGCCCGTATTTTCCGCCGGCGTAGCGCTATGATTTTTCACGGAAATTAACTAATTTACGCTAACTTTAGTTTCATAAGTGGCAGATTTCTCTACTTGTCACGTTCCAGCTCGCATTTTTAACTCTCTTCACTTTTCCACCTCGCTCAGACGTGTACACTGCGCGCGATCTGCCCTGTGCGGCTATGCGCAGCAGGACGCAGAAACCCTCATAAAAAATGCCATGAAGTACCGATTTAAGGAGCAGTCACATGCGCGTTAACGGCCTGACATCGCAAGACCTCGAAACGCTCGGAATTAGCGGCACCACCGAGGTGGTGTACAACCCTGATTACGCCACGTTATTTCAGGAAGAAACCCGCCCGGAGCTGGAAGGTTACGCGCGCGGCACCCTGACGCAGAGCGGTGCCATTGCCGTGGATACCGGCATCTTCACCGGACGTTCGCCGAAAGATAAATACATCGTGCGGGATGACACCACGCGTGACACGCTGTGGTGGAACGATGTTGGCAACGGCAAGAACGACAACCAGCCGCTGTCACAGGAAACCTGGCAGGCGCTGAAAGATCGCTGCACGCAACAGCTTTCCGGCAAGCGTCTGTTTGTGATTGACGCCTTCTGCGGCGCCAACCCGGACACCCGCCTCAGCGTGCGTTTCGTGATGGAAGTGGCGTGGCAGGCGCATTTCGTCAAAAACATGTTTATCCGTCCGACTGAGGCCGAACTGGCTGAGTTTACGCCGGATTTCGTGGTGATGAACGCAGCGCAGTGCACCAATCCGGACTGGCAGGCGCAGGGGCTGCATTCCGAGAATTTTGTCGCCTTTAACCTGACCGAACGCATGCAGCTGATCGGCGGTACCTGGTACGGCGGCGAGATGAAAAAAGGCCTGTTCGCCATCATGAACTATCTGTTGCCGCTGAAGGGTATCGCCTCGATGCACTGCTCGGCCAACGTCGGCAAAGCGGGCGACGTGGCGGTGTTCTTTGGCCTGTCCGGTACCGGTAAAACCACCCTCTCTACCGATCCGGATCGTCAGCTGATCGGCGACGATGAGCACGGCTGGGACGACGACGGCGTCTTTAACTTCGAAGGCGGCTGCTACGCCAAAACCATCAATCTGTCAGAGCAGGCCGAGCCGGAGATTTACCGCGCGATTCGCCGCGATGCGCTGCTGGAGAACGTGGTGGTGCGCGCCGACGGCACGGTCGATTACGCCGACGCCAGCAAGACGGAAAACACCCGCGTGTCTTACCCGATCGAGCACATCGAAAACATCGTGCAGCCGGTATCGAAAGCCGGCCACGCGAAGAAGGTCATCTTCCTGACCGCCGATGCCTTTGGCGTACTGCCACCGGTTTCGCGTCTGACGCCGGAGCAAACCCAGTACCACTTCCTGTCCGGCTTTACCGCCAAGCTGGCTGGCACCGAGCGCGGTGTGACGCAGCCCACCCCAACCTTCTCCGCCTGTTTTGGCGCGGCGTTCCTGACGCTGCATCCAACGCAGTACTCGGATGTGCTGGTGAAACGTATGCAGGCGTCCGGCGCGCAGGCCTATCTGGTGAATACCGGCTGGAACGGCAGCGGCAAGCGCATTTCGCTGAAAGACACGCGCGCTATCATCAACGCGATTCTGGCCGGTGAGCTGGATGAAGCGGAGACCGTGACGCTGCCGGTGTTCAATCTGCAGGTGCCCACCACGCTGGCACAGGTGGACGATGCCATTCTCGATCCGCGCCGCAGCTGGCCTGACGCCGCCGCCTGGCAGCAGGCTGCCGAAGCGCTGGCGCAGCGCTTTATCACCAATTTCGAGAAGTACACCGATAACGATGCCGGTAAGGCGCTGGTGCAGGCCGGCCCGCAGCTGTGAGGTAACCTGGCCGCCACAACGGCGGCTTAGCGATGGCACATTTCGTCGCGGCGCGATTTATCGCGTATGCCTGCAGCGGTAATATCGCTGATGGATGCGCAATAGATTGCGCCGCGACGGTTGGTGCGGAAATTTAACTAACGTTACTGCTTACTGCCGTCGTGGCGCTGTTTTCCGGAATCGGTAACCACGCACGGATACGTAATCCGCCGCGTTCACTGTCGCCAATCTCCAGCGATCCGTCATGCGCATCGATAATACGCTGCACAATCGCCAGGCCCAGGCCGGTGCCGCTGGTGCTGCGCGCGCTGTCGCCGCGTACAAACGGCTGGAACAGATGCTGTAACTGATCCGGCTTAATGCCCGGACCATCATCCTCCACCTGGAACCACGCGCGATTCAATTCCTGACCGCTGCTGACCTTGATCCAGCCGTTCCCGTAGCGCGCCGCGTTAACCACCAGATTCGCCACCGCGCGTTTAATCGACAGCGGGTTAATATCCAGCATCAGCTCCGCGTCCATCACCGCATTCTCAATCTCGCGCTCATAGCCGCTCTCCGCCGCCACCACTTCGCCCAGCACGCTATTCAGATCGGCGCGCTCGGTTTGCATCTCCTGCCCGGTGCGCAGGTAATCGATGAACTGCTCGATGATGGCGTTACACTCTTCGATATCTTTGTTGATCGACTCGGCCAGGTAGCCATCTTCCTCGCCCATCATCTCGGTGGCGAGACGGATGCGCGTCAGCGGCGTGCGTAAATCATGGCTGACGCCGGCCATCAGCAGCGTACGGTCATCGGCCAGCTGCTTCACGCCCGCCGCCATCTGGTTGAAGGCACGCGTCACCGAACGCACTTCCGAAGCACCGTATTCGCGCAGCGGTGGCGGAATAATGCCTTTCCCCACCTGCAACGCAGCGTGTTCGAGATCGACTAAGGGTCGGTTTTGTATACGGATAAACAGCCAGGCGCCGCCAATCGCCAGCAGCATAATCGCCAGGGTATAGCGGAACAGCGGTGAGAAGTCGCCCTGATGGATTTCGGTCAGCGGTACGCGCACCCAGATATCCGGCGACAGCCAGGTTTTCAGCCAGACCACCGGCGAGTTTTTGTTAACCTCAACCCGCACGTCGGTCGGCCCGCCCAGCTGCTGCGCCATCTGTTCACTGAGGAATTCATAATGCTGCGCCCAGCGCAGCCCGCTCTCTTCCGCCGCCGCGTTGGTGTACAACGAGATGCCCAGTTCACGATAAATTTCGCGCCGGAAGGCCGGCGGCACTTCCAGCTGCGTACCATCTTCCAGCTGCAGCCGATCGGTCATCAGCATACGCACTTCGTAGGCGAGGACTTTGTTGAACTGCTGCAGGCTGGGAAGAATGGCAAAATTGAGCACCACCAGGTAGGTCGTTACCAGGCTGACGAACAGCAAGGTAACGATCAACAACAGGGTGCGGGCAAACGAACTGCGGGGTGAGAAGCGCAATCGCCTCATGCTTTACTGCCGTCCGGAACGAACACGTAGCCAAGGCCCCAGACGGTCTGGATGTAGCGCGGATGCGCCGGATCTTCTTCGACCATGCGGCGCAGACGAGAGATCTGCACGTCGATAGAACGCTCCATCGCACTGTACTCACGCCCGCGCGCCAGGTTCATCAGCTTATCGCGCGACAGCGGCTCACGCGGATGGCTCACCAGCGCTTTCAGCACGGCAAACTCTCCGCTGGTCAGCGGCATCGGCTCATCTTCACGGAACATTTCGCGCGTGCCGAGGTTAAGTTTGAACTTACCGAAGGCGATGACCGCTTCTTCCTGCGACGGCGCGCCCGGCAGCTCATTGGCCTGACGACGCAGCACGGCACGAATTCGCGCCAGCAGCTCACGCGGGTTGAACGGTTTTGGAATGTAGTCATCGGCGCCGATTTCCAGCCCCACGATACGATCGACCTCTTCACCTTTCGCGGTGACCATAATGATCGGCATCGGGTTACTCTGGCTACGCAGACGACGGCAAATTGACAGGCCATCTTCGCCCGGCAGCATTAAATCCAGCACCATTAAATGGAATGATTCGCGGGTCAGCAGACGATCCATCTGCTCGGCGTTGGCGACGCTGCGCACCTGAAAGCCCTGTTCGGTGAGATAGCGTTCGAGCAGTGCGCGCAGACGCATATCATCATCGACGACCAGAATTTTGTAGTTCTCTTGCATGTTCAACTCCCAAAGGCGCCATTGCCTGAGCCGATATTGTGTAAAAAAGATGCCTGTCTGTGACAGTCATTAATGGTTTATATTCTAGCCGAAATTGTTACAAAGCATATTAAACAGCAGCTTATCTTTAATTTTAACCGCGAACTGCGGCTCCGCTCGCGCTTTTCTGACTGATTTTGACGCCGTTTAGCGCTTGTCTGAAAATCAGCGCCGTTTTCTGCCGGCGAGTGGTCCAGCCGGGCCGTCCCGCTTCCGCCGTCAGGCAGGGCGCGCCATTTGGCTTAAGTTTCGCCTGCAGGATAAGCCAGCGGCCGCGCTCAGTAGCATAAAATATCGCGTTTTCACCGCTGACTGCGTATCCGCGCTAGGAACAGTGCCAGTGCGCGCGCAAAATAAGGCCAGCGTTAAATAAAGTGATTTAAATCAGTCAGTAAACTCCCCTTTCCTCTGCGCAAATGATCTCCGACACTGCATCGGTACCTGCTTACTGAGTTCATGTGGAGAAGAAAGATGAAAAAAACCGTTGTTCTGCTGAGCGCTCTGGTACTCACCAGCCTCACACAGGTTCAGGCCGCTACGCCAGCGGGCGAAGCCGCCGGCGCACAGGCGTCGACCACGGCCAAAGGTAATTCCGATGCTATCGGCATCGGTGCGGTGGGAGCCCTGCTCGGCGTCGCGCTGGCCACCATGGGCGGCGGCGATCACGGCGGTAGCAGCACCTCAACGACCACGGCGACCACGCCGGGCAAATAACGCTTATCTGGCGCGGCAAGGCTGCGGCGCTTCCCCCTCTTATACTGCCAGCCCTTTCGCCAGCGGAGAATAAGTTGCGCCCCGGCTTGTTTCACCAGGCCATTACTCTCCGCCTCTTTTTTCCTCACTTTCCGTGACGTACTCAATGCGGTTCACAAACCACACCTTCTGTCCTTCCGGCGTGTTTACCGTCACCTCGTCATCCACCTCTTTTTTGATCAGCGCGCGCGCCATCGGCGAGTCGATGGAGATGTACTCTTTCACCGTATCGCCATAGATCTCGTCCGGTCCGACGATGCGAAAACGCTTCACGTCGCCCTGCTCATTCTCCACTTCCACCCAGGCACCGAAGAACACTTTGCCCTCCTGCTGCGGCGCATAATCAACAATTTTCAGCTCGGCGAGGCATTTACGCAGATAGCGCACGCGGCGATCGATCTGGCGCAGCAGGCGCTTGTTATAGGTGTAATCGGCGTTTTCAGAGCGATCCCCCAGGCTGGCAGCCCAGGAGACAATGCGGGTGATTTCCGGCCGCTTCTCATTCCACAGATGGTCGTGCTCAGCACGCAGCTTGTTATAGCCTTCGCGGGTAATCAGTTGGGTTTTCATCGCTTCACTCGTGGTTACAGCCCTGTTCACTGCACAGAGGCTATCACAAAGCATTACCTGCCCGGACAGCCACCCAGCGTCTTTTTCATCAGGCGCACATAATCGGCGACCAGGCCGGGTGTCCAGGTCATGATTTCTGCCCGTTCGCGCAGCACGCAGGCGCCCCAGAATGCCGGCTGCAGCAGCAGCGCAAACACCTGCTGCAGCCGCTGGCCGTAATAGCCTTCAAACGCCACGTCCAGCGCATCCACCACGGTGGTCGAACAGTTTTTTGCCGTCAGATTATACAGGCTGTCACCACGGTTGGCCTGCCAGTAGCTGGCGAGCGCCTGTCCGTTGTAGTGCTGAAAACTGAAGGTTAAATCCGGGCTGCGCCAGTCGGCAATCTCTGCCGCCAGCGAGGGGAGAAAACGGCCGGGACGATCGTTAATCTGTCCGGCCAGCAGCAGACGCGGCAGCTCGTGCGGTTGCGGATCGATCTCCTGCTGCGGATAAAGGCTGATGTAGCCGCGCTCGCCAAAGCTCAGTGCCGCGTGGCCGGTACAAAAGTGCCCTTCACCGTTAATCACGCCGATGTAACGGTCAATCACATAGCGCTTCGGCTGTTGACTGGCTTCAGACTGCGCCTGCCAGACGTGGACACAGAGAGGAAATGCCGCGGCGACCGGCGGAAAGCGGGCCTGCTGCCACGGCCGGAGCCGCGCGATATGACGATGGCCGCGACAAAACCACGGCAGCAGCGTAACGGACTGACCCGCCGGCAGGCGCTGCCACTGGCGCCAGACGCGCCACACCGTCAGGCTGAACGACAGCAGCAACAGTACCAGCCAGCTGCCCAGCAACACGCAGGTATGCAGGTTGTCATTGAAAAACAGCACCACGCTGAGCACCATCTCGCCGCAGCCCAGCATAAAATGTCGCACCCAGCGCTGGCGCTGAATCAGCGCCGCGCTCAGGCAGCGAAACAGGCCGTTAAACAACAGGCAGATTTCCATCACCGTCAGCAGCAGTTTCTTCAGTTGCCTTTCATCACCGTGCCACAGCGCGCCGGCCAGCAGCGTGCCGACAAAAATCAGGGAAAACAGCAGATTGAGCCAGCGCTGCAGCGACACCTCGCCGCTCAGCAGGTTAAACAGCAGCGACAGCGACAGTAAGAGTGCCAGCACCTGTAGCGACAGATTGATATGCCCATCGACCAGCACGTCCGCCACGATCATGCCGGCCAGCAGCACGCCGCACAGCGCCAGGCCATAAATCAGCAGACGATAACGCACCAGCAGCTCGCGTCCGGCCAGCAGCAGCAGTAATTTGATCATTGCTTCACCCTCCTTCCGTGGTTTGCCACGGATTATAGGGCAGAGGCGGGGCGAGCCTGGCAGCAACCGGCACGCCATTGCGCTGGGGTTTAACACATAGGTGGCTAAGTTTCTCTGAGTTGCGCGCTGCATTCAGAAAAAGACGGATTCACCGGTCAGCGGCTGGCAATTTGCGGCCTCAGTCCGTATAACTGTCCCCTATTTCTAACCCTGTGTAAGCAAGACCGTTACTGATGATGAAAGATTCGCTGAGCCAGATTATCGCAGGTGAGCTGAAGGCACGCGCCGACCAGGTTGACGCCGCCATTCGCTTGCTGGATGAAGGGAACACCGTGCCGTTTATCGCACGTTACCGTAAGGAAGTGACCGGCGGGCTGGATGATACCCAGCTGCGTACGCTGGAGAGCCGTCTCGGCTATCTGCGTGAGCTGGAGGAACGCCGCCAGTCGATTCTGAAATCCATTGATGACCAGGGCAAACTGACGCCGGAATTAGCCACTGCCATCAACGGCACGCTGAACAAAACCGAGCTGGAAGATCTCTATCTGCCTTATAAGCAGAAGCGCCGCACGCGCGGGCAGATCGCTATCGAAGCCGGGCTGGAACCGCTGGCAGAGACGCTGTGGAACGATGCGTCTCAGGACCCCGAGCAGCTGGCAGCGCGTTATGTCGACGCGGACAAAGGCGTCGCCGATGTGCGTGCCGCGCTGGATGGCGCACGCTATATCCTGATGGAGCGCTTCGCCGAAGACGCCACGCTGCTGGCGAAAGTACGTGAATACCTGTGGAAGAACGCCCATCTGGTTGCGCGCGTGGTGGAAGGCAAAGAGGAAGAAGGCGCTAAATTCCGCGACTACTTCGATCACCACGAAGCGCTGAGCAGCGTGCCGTCGCACCGCGCGCTGGCCATGTTCCGTGGCCGTAACGAAGGCATTTTACAGCTGTCGCTCAACGCTGATCCGCAGTTTGATGAAGCACCGCGCGAAAGCTACGGTGAAACGCTGATCGCCGACCACCTTGGCCTGCGCCTGAACAACGCACCGGCCGACAGCTGGCGCAAAGCCGTGGTCAGCTGGACCTGGCGCATCAAGGTCCTGCTGCACCTCGAAACCGAATTGATGGGCACCATCCGCGAACGGGCGGAAGACGAAGCGATCAACGTGTTTGCCCGTAATCTGCACGATCTGCTGATGGCGGCTCCCGCCGGCATGCGCGCCACCATGGGTCTCGATCCTGGCCTGCGCACCGGGGTCAAAGTGGCGGTGGTCGATGCCACCGGCAAGCTGGTCGCGACCGATACCATCTATCCGCATACCGGCCAGGCGGCCAAAGCCGCAACCTCGGTGGCGGCACTGTGCGCGAAACATCAGGTTGAACTGGTGGCGATCGGCAACGGCACCGCTTCACGTGAAACCGAGCGTTTCTTCCTCGACGTACAGAAGCAGTTCCCGCAAATCAAAGCGCAAAAAGTGATTGTCAGTGAGGCCGGAGCATCGGTCTATTCCGCTTCCGAACTGGCGGCGCAGGAGTTCCCCGATCTCGACGTTTCGCTGCGCGGTGCGGTGTCTATCGCCCGTCGTCTGCAGGATCCGCTGGCAGAGCTGGTCAAAATTGACCCGAAATCGATTGGCGTTGGCCAGTATCAGCACGATGTCAGCCAGAGCCAGCTGGCGAAAAAACTCGATGCGGTGGTGGAAGATTGTGTGAACGCCGTTGGCGTCGATCTGAATACCGCTTCGGTGGCGCTGCTGACGCGCGTCGCCGGCCTGACGCGCATGATGGCGCAGAACATAGTCAGCTGGCGTGACGAAAACGGCCGTTTCCAGAACCGCCAGCAACTGCTGAAGGTGAGCCGCCTTGGGCCGAAAGCCTTTGAACAGTGCGCCGGCTTCCTGCGCATCAACCACGGCGATAATCCGCTGGATGCCTCAACGGTGCATCCGGAAGCCTATCCGCTGGTAGAGCGCATTCTCGCCGCTACGGAACAGGCGCTGAATGAACTGATGGGCAATCCGGGTAGCCTGCGCGACCTGAATGCGCGCGACTTCACCGATGAGCGTTTCGGGCTGCCGACCGTCACCGATATCATCAAAGAGCTGGAGAAACCGGGCCGCGATCCGCGTCCGGAGTTCAAAACCGCGCAGTTTGCCGAAGGCGTGGAGACGCTCAACGACCTGCTGCCGGGCATGGTGCTGGAAGGTGCGGTGACCAACGTGACCAACTTCGGCGCGTTCGTCGATATCGGCGTGCATCAGGACGGCCTGGTGCACATCTCTTCGCTGTCGGACAAATTCGTAGACGATCCGCATCAGGTGGTGAAAGCCGGCGATATCGTCAAAGTGAAGGTGATGGAAGTCGATCTGCAGCGTAAGCGTATCGCGCTGACCATGCGTCTGGATGAGCAGCCGGGTGAGAGCAACGCGCGCAGCGGCGGCAACCGTGGCGCAGGCAAAGAGGCCGCGCGGCCGGCCGCCGGTGCCAAAGGCCGCGGCAAACCTGCCAGCGCCAGCGTCGGTAACAGTGCGATGGGCGATGCGCTGGCGGCCGCGTTTGGGAAGAAACGCTAAGCGGCGCGCGAGTACAGGAGGTTGATAAATTGTCCTGGCGGACTACGCTGAAAAAACCGTGTGAAAAAATGACCTTCCGCGTAACCCGGCGATCCGATGGACATTATCAACTTCCTGCTCGATGAGATTTATGAAGGTAGCTTCCCCGTCGCGGCGCGCGAGCGCCTGCTTTCGCACATCCGCGCGGCGCGCGACACGGTAAAGCTGCCGCGTAAAGCGCACTGGGATGAAAAAGACGTGGTGCTGATCAGTTACGCCGACCAGTTCCGCGAACCCGAGCAGCCCACGCTCGCCAGCTTTACGCGCTTTTATCAGCAGCATCTGCAGTCTACCTTCAGCCTGGTGCATCTGCTGCCATTTTTCCCCTACTCGTCCGACGATGGCTTCTCGGTTATCGATTACCACAAAGTGAACCCGATTTGCGGTGACTGGCAGCACATCACGGCGCTGCACAGCGAAACCCGGCTGATGTTCGATTTCGTCTGTAACCACATGTCGGCGCACAGCGCGTGGTTTCGCCACTTTCTGGCGCAGGATGCCGGCTGGGACGACTTCTTTATCAGCATGCCGCCCGCCACCGATCTCAGTGCCGTGACGCGCCCGCGCACCTCACCGCTGCTGACGCCGTTTACCCTCGCTAACGGCGACACGCGCTTTATCTGGACCACCTTCAGCGCCGACCAAATCGATCTCAACTTCGCCAATCCGCAGGTGCTGATCCGCATGGTGGGTGTGCTGCTGGATTATCTCAACAAAGGCGCGGATTACGTGCGGCTGGACGCGGTGGGCTACATGTGGAAAACGCCGGGCACACGCTGTATCCATCTGACCAAAACCCATCAGCTGGTGAAGCTGTTTCGCGCCATCGCCAACGAAGTCGCGCCAGGTACGGTGATCGTGACCGAAACCAACGTGCCGCATCAGGATAACATCAGCTATTTCGGCAACGGCCACGACGAAGCGCAGATGGTTTACCAGTTTTCGCTGCCACCGCTGGTGCTGCACGCCATTCACTCCGGCTCGGCGCGCGCGCTGCGCCAGTGGGCCAGCACGCTTGAGCCCGGTGATGGCGGCACCACCTTCTTCAATTTTCTCGCCTCGCACGACGGCATTGGCCTCAATCCGGCACGCGGAATTTTGTCGGAAGTCGAGATTGTGGCGCTGGTGCGTGAACTGGCGCTGGAGGGCGCGCTGGTCTCTTATAAAAACAACCCGGACGGCAGCACCAGCCCGTATGAAATCAACGTAACGTATCTGGATGCGCTCAATCACCAGACCGACGATGACGACACGCGCCTGCGTCGCTTCCTGCTGGCGCACGCGATTCTGCTGGCCTTTCCCGGCGTGCCCGCCATCTATATTCAAAGTATTCTCGGCTCGCGCAATGACAACGAGGGCGTGCGCGCTGCCGGGCACAACCGCGCCATCAACCGTGAGAAGTACAGCCTGCGCGATATCGAACAGCAAATCAGCGGCGGCAACCCGCTGCGTCAGCAGGTGTTTGAGCGGCTTAGCGCGCTGATTCAGCTGCGCACCCGGCAGCCGGCGTTCCATCCGGACAATCCAATGACGCTGCTGGAGAGCGACAACGCGGTGCTGCTGCTGCGCCGTCACGCCGCGGACAGCGACGAAGGGTTACTGTGCGTGTTCAATCTCAGCAGCCGCGAGATCAGCACCACGCTGCCGCAGGCGCGCCCTTTTCAGGATGTGATCAGCGGGCAGCGCGTGGATGGCAGCCAGCCGCTGGTGCTGGCCGCCTGGCAGTTTATGTGGCTGCGTGGATGAACTGCTGCACCTGCTGGCAGAACGCCTCCGGGTGCGAAATAAACGGCGCGTGCGCGGCCTTCGCGATGACAACCGACTGCGAATGCGGCCAGCGCGCATCCAGCTGCGGCGCAATGCGGCGCGGCACCAGGCCATCCAGCGCGCCATAAATACGCAGGAAGGGCAGCGTCAGCCCATCCAGTGCGCTGCGCAAATCATCGTGGCGCAGAATGTTCAATCCCCCTTCCAGTACCGCCACCGACGGCATTGGCTGCGACAGCACCACCTCTTTCAGCTGGCGCGCATCCTGACGCGCATTTTCTGTCCCCATGGTTTGCAGCGCGAGAAAACGCTCCACCGTGCGTTGGAAATCGCTGCTCAATTGCTGCTGGAACGTCGCCAGCGTCTCAGGCTGAATGCCGGGCCATTCATCCCGGGCGGTAAAGCACGGCGACGACGCCACGCTAATCAATGCCGCCACGCGATCGGGCTGGCTCAGCGCCAGCTGGCTGGCCACTAAGCCGCCCAGCGACCAGCCGAGCAGCACGGCGCGCGCTGGCAACTGCGGTAATAGCTGCTGCGCCATCTGCGCCAGGCTCAGCGGCCCAAATCCCTGGCTGCGGCCAAATCCCGGCAGGTCCACCAGGTGCAGACGAAAATGCGGGCTGAGTCGCGGAACAATGTGTTGCCACACTTCGGCGTTCAGTCCCCAGCCGTGCAGCAGCACAAGATCGCGATCGCCTGTGCCTGTGGTGTGCCAGTAAAGCGAACTCATCGGTTACACTCCCGAAAAGTGAAAAGGAGGTCGCTATGCTAGCAATCCCGGCCCTGTGTTGGCTATGCCGTCTGCCGCTGCGGATCGCCCGGCACGGCCTGTGCAGCGTATGTCTGCGTCAGCTACCGGCGCTGCCGGCGCTCTGTCCCTGCTGCGGACTGCCGGCCAGCGGCGATCAGCCGTGCGGACGCTGTCTGCGCCGGCCGCCGCCGTGGCACGCTCTCACTTGCGTGAGTGATTATGTGCCGCCGCTGAGCGAATGGGTGCAGCAGCTCAAATTCTCGCGCGCAACCGCACTCAGGGTGATGCTGGCGCGGCTGCTTTTGTTAAAATTATTAACAAAGCGCCGCCAGCAGCCGTTGCCGCGTATCGATCTGGTGCTGAGCGTGCCGCTGCATCGCCGCCGCGCCTGGCAGCGCGGTTATAATCAGGCCGCGCTGCTGGCTAAACCGCTGGCGCGCTGGCTCGGCTGTGAATACCGCGAAGGGCTGCGCCGGGTGCGTCACGGTGCGGTGCAGCATGCGCTCAGCGCCCGCGCCCGGAAAAGCAATCTGCGTGGAGCGTTTCGCCTTGAAATGGCGGTGCGCGGACGCCACATCCTGCTTATCGATGATGTGGTGACCACCGGCAGCACGGTGGGAGAAATCAGCCGCTTATTACTGGCGCAGGGCGCGGCCAGCGTACACATAGGATGCCTGTGCCGTACCTTGTAGAGCGTCGGCGTTGGGCGTATTATAACCAGGTATTTTAGTCAACTATTGAGCAATCGCCATGATCCGTATTACTGATACTGCGCAAGAGCACTTCGCAAAACTGCTGTCAAAACAGGAAGATGGCACCCAGATTCGCGTATTCGTTATTAACCCGGGTACGCCAACCGCCGAGTGCGGCGTCTCCTACTGCCCGCCGGACGCGGTTGAAGCCACCGATACCGAACTGAAGTTCGACAAGCTGTCTGCGTATGTCGATGAGCTGAGCGCGCCGTACCTCGAAGATGCGGAAATCGACTTCGTGACCGATAACCTCGGCTCACAGCTCACGCTGAAAGCGCCGAACGCTAAGATGCGTAAAGTGTCGGACGATGCGCCGATGGTTGAGCGCGTGGAGTATCTGCTGCAGGCGCAGATCAACCCGCAGCTGGCCAGCCACGGCGGTCGCGTCTCGCTGATGGAGATCACCGACGAAGGCTACGCCATTCTGCAGTTCGGCGGCGGCTGTAACGGTTGCTCGATGATTGACGTGACGCTGAAAGACGGCATCGAGAAAGAGCTGCTGGCCGCCTTCCCGGAACTGAAAGGCGTGCGCGATCTCACCGAGCATCAGCGCGGCGAGCACTCCTACTACTGATAGAAGATGCGGCAGCCACCCCGGCTGCCGCGTGTTTTACGGCTTCTTACGCCCTTCATTGACGATCGCCAGCAGCTGCTGCACTTTCCGGTAACTAAACAACTTCTCCAATGGTACGCGCAGTTTGCGCCGCCAGTTGGGGTATTCGGCTACCGTGCCCGGCACGTTGACCGGCGTCTCCATTCCCAGCCAGTCCTCCGGCTGCAGCCCCAGCAGGGCGCTGTCGGTGTACGCCAGAAAGCGGTGCACGCCCTGATTCAGCGCAGGCGTCAGACGCTGGCCGGCGCGGTTTTTGCTGCGCGCATCAATGGCTTGCGCCTCGCTCATCGCCTTCAGCAGCGCTTTTCTCTGCCCATCGCGTTCGGCGATGGCCGCCTTCAGCATGCTGCGTTTAGTAAACAGCCCCAGCTGCTCGCGCAACTGCAGATCGGCGGCATGCCAGAATCCGCTCAGCGTCGGCAAATCATGGGTACTGGCGCTGGCAATCGACTGGCGCGGATAGGCTGCCGGTGGCCGGAACTGCCCGCCCTCCCCGCACTCGAACATCAGCACCTTCCACGAAAAAATGCCGCGGTCGCGCAGCAGGCTGACGATCTCCTGCGGCACGGTGCCGAGATCTTCACCGATCACCATGCAGCGCTGACGCTGACTCTCCAGCGCAAGGATCGCCAGCAGGTCGTGCACCGGATAGGCGACATACGCGCCTTTATCGGCACTTTCGCCATAGGGAATCCACCACAAACGCAGTAGCGCCATAACGTGATCGATGCGCAGCGCCCCGCAATCGCGCATATTGGCGCGCAGCAGATCGATAAACGGCTGATAGCCCCGCGCGCGCAGTACATGTGGATCGAGCGGCGGCAGCGCCCAGTTCTGCCCGAGCGGGCCAAGCGGATCCGGCGGTGCGCCCACCGACGCGCCCAGCTTATACAGCTGCGGATCCTGCCAGGTTTCCGCGCTGTGCTGTGCTACGCCAACCGCCAAATCGCGATATAACCCGACCGCCATCCCCAGCTGCTGGCTACGCTGCCAGCAGGCGGCGAACTGCTGCTGCGCCAGCCACTGCAGCCAGCTCCAGAACAGAATGTCGTCCTCGTGCTGTGCGCACCACTGCTGCACCTCTGGCTGCTGCGCCTGCTGCCAGCCTGACGGCCACTTTTCCCAGCCCCACTCGTCGGGATGCTGCTGACTGCGCGCTGCCACGATGGCGTCAAATGCCGCCTGATAGCGCAGCGCATCGCCGCCTTCCGCAAGAAATTGCTGAAACGCCGGCTGCTGTGTCAGCTGCGGCTGCGCGTGCTGCCAGGCAAAACGCAGCGCAGTCAGCTTGAGCGTCGTCACCGCGCGGTAATCGACAAACGCTTCGCTGCGCGCCTGTTTTAGCGCTTTGCGCGTTGGCGCGCTGTGCCACCAGCGCTGGGCGGCGTCACTGTGGGTGAATTCGTCGATTTGATTGATGTCGATGTACAGCACGTTGAGCCAGCGGCGCGAGCTCGGGCTGTACGGGCTGACGTGATCCGGCTGCGCCGGATAGAGCGCATGCAGCGGGTTGAGACCGATGAAATCGCCGCCGTGAGCGGCGACCTGCTCCAGCATCTGCATCAGATCGCCAAAGTCGCCGATGCCCCAGTTACGCGCCGAGCGCAGCGTATAGAGCTGCACCAGCGCGCCCCAGCGCTTCTCCCCCTGCGCCAGCGCCGGCGGCAGATAACAGCGCGCCGGTGCGATGATAATGCGCGTTTGCCACTGCTGGCGTGAAGTGCTCAGGGTGAGCTGATGGTAGCCCTCGGGTAGTTCTGCCGGCAGCGCCAGGCTTTCTCCCGCGCTCAGCGTGCCGTCATAGTGCTGCCCCTGCTCGCTCACCAGCTGCCAGCGGTAGTCGTCGCTGCCCTGCGGCGTCAGTTCAGGCTGCCCGGGCGGCGTGAACACCAGCACCGGCGGCAGCGGTGGCGCGTTGCCCGTCGGGGCGTCCATCAGCGCCAGCAGCGCGCGTTTGGTGTCGTCGCTGATGGTCTGTGACTCACCTTTATTGTTGATAAAACTCAGTGCGATACCGGCATCCCGTGCAGCCTGATCCAGTTTCTTCATGGCCATGTTGTCTCCTTCGTTGCCGTGCGCACATTACGCATGCAGCGTCATTTTCCGGCGGCTCAGCGCGCCGCCTGCCAGATACGCTGTTGATAATCGCGAATCGAACGATCGGCACTGAAGCGGCCGGTATGCGCCGTGTTGAGAATCGCCGCTTTGGTCCACGCTTCCGGATCGCGCCACAGCGCTTCGACGCGCTGCTGCGCCGCGATATAAGCGGCGAAATCGGCCAGCACCAGCCACGGATCGCCCTGTTTGCTCAGGCTCTCCAGCAGCGGCGCAAATACCTGCCGGTCGCCGTCGCTGAATTTGCCCTTTTCCAGCTCCTTCAGCAAACCGTCGAGATAGCGATCGTGCTTGCGCAGTTTCTTCGGACTATAACCGTCGGCCTTCAGTGCTTTTACCTCATCCACCGTGTTGCCAAAGATAAAGATATTTTTCTCACCGACCGCCTCGGCAATCTCCACGTTAGCCCCGTCCAGCGTGCCAATCGTCAGCGCGCCGTTGAGCGCCAATTTCATGTTGCCGGTACCGGAGGCTTCGTAACCGGCCGTGGAGATCTGCTCCGAGAGATCGGCTGCCGGAATCATCAGCTCGGCGGCGGTAATCCGGTAATCCGGCACAAACACCACCTTCAGGCGATCGCCCACCAGCGGGTCGTTGTTGATCACCTCCGCGACTTTATTGATGGCACAGATGATGTTTTTTGCCAGCAAATAGCCGGGCGCCGCCTTGGCGCCAAACAGAAAGACGCGCGGCACGAAGTCGGGATTGTCCGGGTTATCGCGCAGCTGGCGATAGCAGTGCAGGATGTGCAGCAGACTGAGATGCTGGCGTTTGTATTCGTGCAGGCGCTTGATCTGCACATCAAACAGCGCGTCAGGATTGATATCGATGCCGGTCACGCGTTTGATGTACACCGTCAGCCGCAGTTTGTTTTGCTGCTTGATGGTGCGGAACTGCTGGCGAAAACTTTTCTTCTTCGCCAGCGGCGCCAGCCATTCCAGCGCGTCGAGATCGTTGGCCCACTCCACCTGCAGGCTGTCGTCAATCAGCGCGGACAGCAGGGGGTTGCACTGCTTCAGCCAGCGGCGCGGCGTAATGCCGTTGGTGACGTTATGAAACTTGTGCGGCCACAGCTGGTGATATTCCGGGAACAGATCGTTAACCACCAGCTGCGAGTGCAGCGCTGCCACACCGTTGACGGCGAAACAGCTCACCACGCACAGATTGGCCATGCGCACTTCGCCGTCGCTCACCACCGCCAGCTTGTGCCAGAGGGCACTGTCGTTCGGCCAGCGCTGTTTGACCTGCTGCTTCAGCTGGCGATTGATCTGTTTGATGATTTGCAGATGGCGCGGCAGCAGTTCGCGCAGCAGGCTCGCCGGCCAGCGCTCCAGCGCCTCCGGCATCAGCGTATGGTTGGTATACGCAAAGGTGCGGCTGGTAATGTGCCAGGCGTCGTCCCAGCTCAGGCCATGCTCATCCAGCAGCAGACGCAGCAGCTCCGGAATAGCGATGGTGGGATGGGTATCGTTGAGCTGAATCACTTCGAAATTCGGCAGCGTATGCAGCGCACGGCCCGCCAGCCGGTGACGACGCAGTATGTCGCTCACCGCGCAGGCGCACTGGAAATACTGCTGCATCAGCCGCAGACGTTTACCTGGCGCATGGTTGTCATTGGGATAGAGCACTTTGGTCAGCTTGTCGGCTTCAATGCCTGGCTGCTCCGCCTGCAGGAACTTCCCGGCGTTAAACAGCGTCAGGTCAAACGGCTGCGCGCTGGTGGCTTGCCACAGGCGCAGCGGCAGCGTGATGCCGTTGCGATAGCCGATTACCGGCAGATCCCAGGCCTGGCCGATTAGCTGCTGTGCCGGACGCCACTCGACGCTGCCGTCGTCGCGCTTTTTGACCTTACCGCCCAGCCCCACCGGCACATCCAGCGCGGCGTTGTGGCGGAACCACGGATAGCGATCGCGCTGCCAGTCATCGGGCGCTTCGTGCTGCTGTCCGGCCACAAACGACTGACGAAACAGGCCGTACTGATAGTTGAGGCCGTGCCCCATCGCCGGCTGGCCGACCGTCGCCATCGCATCCATGTAGCAGGCCGCGAGCCGTCCCAGACCGCCGTTGCCCAGCGCCGGATCGACCTCCTCCTCCAGCAGTTCATTCAGCTCAACCTGGTGCTCTGCCAGCGCGGCGGCCACCTCGTTATACCAGCCGAGATTGAGCAGGTTGTTACCGGTCAACCGGCCGGGCAGAAACTCCATTGAGAGATAATTAACGTGGCGCTGAGCGCTTTTCGGCGGCACGGGCGGCTGTGCGGTGAGCAGTTCCATCAGCGCCCGGCTGAGCGCCTGCCACCGCTGATGCGGCGTCATCTGCCGGGCGGAAGTCAGTCCAAGCTGCTGCCACTGGCGGGTCAGCGCGGCGTCAAAGCGGGTTTTATTGAATTTTAGCGGCGACATAGTGCATCCCTTTGCATCCGAAACGGTAAACACGGGCAAGCGCAAATCTGAAAGAGTAAGTTAAGCCGGGGACGCTGAAAAAAGCGACAGGGAAATGAAGATGCAGTGAAAAAAGGCGTGCCGCTGCGGCCTGGTCGCCATCAATGGCGACCCTACAATACGGCACAATGCACTAAGGGTGCGGTTTGGTAAGCATGGCCTGCTGCATCACAGGGTGCGCATTGATGCGCACCTGGGAAATCAGCACAGCTCCAGATGCACTTCGTGCTGTTCAATCACCTTCAGTACGCTTAACGGCGGGGTTTGATCGGTATACAGGTAATCAATCAGGCTCATGTTGCCAAGGTTAACCATGGCGTTACGGCCAAACTTCGAGTGATCCACCACCAGCATCACGCAGCGCGAGTTCTCGATAATGGCGCGTTTGGTGCGCACTTCGTGATAGTCGAACTCCAGCAGCGAACCGTCCATATCAATACCGCTGATGCCGAGAATGCCGTAATCGAGCCGGAACTGAGAGATAAAATCGAGCGTGGCTTCCCCCATGATACCGCCGTCGCGCGTGCGCACTTCACCGCCGGCGATGATCACACGGAAATCCGGCTTGCCCATCAGCAAAATCGCCACGTTAAGGTTGTTGGTGACAATACGCAGATTGTTGTGGTTGAGCAGCGCATGCGCCACCGCTTCCGGCGTGGTGCCGATATCAATAAACAGCGTGGCACCGTCCGGGATCTGGCTCGCCACGCGCTCGGCGATGCGTGCCTTTTCCGCCGACCACATCATTTTGCGATCCTGCCACGCGGTGTTTTCCGAGCTGGAAGGCAGCGCCGCGCCGCCGTGATGACGCTGAATTTTGTTTTGATCGGCCAGATCGTTCAGATCGCGCCGGATAGTCTGCGGGCTGACCTCAAAGTGATCCACCAGCTCTTCCGTACTGACATACCCCTGACGCCGGACCAGATCGATAATGGCGTCATGACGTTGCGTCTGCTTCACATCTCTCTCCTCGGCTCAAGGCCGTGTTCTTTTTATCCTGCTGCTAGCGACGTGCGCGTTTGCGCGTATCAACGAACGCCATCGCCAGCCCCACCAGCAAACCGGTGACGTGCGCAGCGTTCGCGATCGACAGGCCAAAGGCGCCGTACCAGCCAATCACCAGCCATACAATAGCGAAGCCAATCAGGCCGCGCTCGAGATAAATGCCACTTTCGGGATCGCGCTCGCCGCGCAGCCAGCAGTAGCCCATCAGCGCATAGACCACGCCGGACAGCCCGCCAAACAGCACGCCGCTGAATTTCGCCTGCATCCAGCCGCTCAGCAGCGCTGAAATCAGCATGATAACGAACAGCTTGCCGCTGCCGAGGCGCTTCTCTACCGCACCACCGAGATACCACCACCACATCAGGTTGAACAGAATGTGCAGCAGCGAGAAGTGCAGCAGCGCGTGGCTGAACCAGCGCCACACCTGAAAATACTGGGAGGAATCCGCCGGCCAGGCCAGCCAGCCGAGTACCACATCGTCGCCGACAATCTGCATCAGGATAAACACCGCTACGCAGGCGATCATGATGGTCAGCGTGAGCGGGCCCGCGCGTTCGCGAATGTTTGCCCAGATATTGCCACGCTCATAACGCAGACCGCTGTCGGTAGTACCGCTGTGCCAGCTCGCCGCCTGATAGCGTGGATGGTTGGGATCGCGCACGAACTGCGCGAGTTCGTTTTCGACCATCTCCAGCTTGCTGTCGTCATCCAGCACAATGACATAGTGGCTTTCGCGCTCAATGCGCAGCGTGACGCCACGCGTCGCCATGTAATCGACAAACGCCTGCGCCATACGCGGCTGGTTAAACTGGGTGATGCGC
The DNA here is from genome assembly GCF_043544755.1 of Pantoea sp. SGAir0184. Taxonomy (NCBI): domain Bacteria; kingdom Pseudomonadati; phylum Pseudomonadota; class Gammaproteobacteria; order Enterobacterales; family Erwiniaceae; genus Pantoea; species Pantoea sp. SGAir0184. The sequence goes on along the minus strand of NZ_CP028050.1, from coordinate 265,669 downwards.
ATCATGCGGTGCTCTCCTTCCTTTAATCGGTCAATCAGAGGCTGCCGATGGCGACCTGCGTCGGAAACGCCGCGCGCCAGGCATCAAAACCGCCGTCGATGCTGTAGACGTCGCTAAAGCCCTGGCTTAACAGGAACTGCGCCGCGCCTTTACTGCTGTTGCCGTGATAGCACATCACCAGCACCGGCTGGTCGTGCCGGGCGCCGGCAATGAACGTCGCCAGGTTGTCATTGGTCAGATGTTGGGCACCGGTGGCGTGGCCCATGGCGAAGCTTTGCGGATCGCGGATGTCTACCAGTTGCGCTCCCTGTGCCAGATGCTCGTTAGCCTGCAGGACGTTAATACACTCGAAGGTTTCCATGGGTCTCTCATTACCTCGTCATCAATTGGCGTTAGTTTACCCTGATAAGCCGCCGCCATAACCTGACAAATACTGTGGATATGTGATTTTTTTCCTGCCGAAATGTTAGCTATATCACGCAAGAATGTTTTTATTGAGTTAAGCGCTGGCGTCAATGTTGGTTTCCGATTATTATTACGCTCGAAAACGAACATTTTAGAACTATTCCGAACATCGGAGGAGATGACGTGGAAACCAAAGACCTGATCGTGATCGGCGGCGGCATCAACGGTGCCGGCATTGCAGTGGATGCTGCAGGACGCGGCCTGTCAGTGCTGATGCTGGAGGCGCGGGATTTGGCCTGTGCAACCTCCTCTGCCAGTTCCAAGCTGATTCACGGTGGCCTGCGCTATCTGGAACATTACGAATTCCGTCTGGTGGGCGAAGCGCTGGCCGAACGTGAAGTGCTGCTGAAAATGGCGCCACACATCGCCTTCCCGATGCGTTTCCGTCTGCCACACCGCCCGCATCTGCGTCCGGCGTGGATGATCCGCATGGGCCTGTTTATGTACGATCGCCTCGGTAAGCGCACTACGCTGCCAGGCAGTAAAGGTCTGCGTTTTGGCGCGGAATCGGCCCTGAAGCCTGAAATTACGCGCGGTTTCGAATATTCCGACTGCTGGGTAGACGATGCGCGCATGGTGGTGCTTAACGCGCAGGAAGTGGTGAAACAGGGCGGCGAAGTGCGCACCCGCACCCGCGTAACCCGCGCCTGGCGTGAAGCCGGCCTGTGGATGGTGGAAGCGGAAGACGTCGATACCGGCAAAACCTACACCTGGCGCGCCAAAGGGCTGGTTAACGCCGCCGGTCCCTGGGTGAAACAGTTCTTTGACGATGGCCTGAAGCTGAAATCGCCGTACGGTATTCGCCTTATCAAAGGCAGCCATATCGTGGTGCCGCGCGTGCACACCGAGAAGCAGGCTTACATTCTGCAGAACGAAGATAACCGCATCGTGTTTGTAATTCCGTGGATGGATGAGTTTTCAATCATCGGTACCACCGACGTCGAGTACAAAGGCGATCCGAAAAATGTCAAAATCGATGACAATGAAATCAGCTACCTGCTGAAGGTGTATAACGCGCACTTTAAAAAGCAACTGACCAGCGACGATATCGTCTGGACCTACTCCGGCGTGCGTCCGCTGTGCGATGATGAATCCGATTCACCGCAGGCGATCACCCGTGATTACACGCTGGACGTGCACGATGACAACGGTCAGGCACCGCTGCTGTCTGTGTTCGGCGGCAAGCTTACCACCTATCGCAAGCTGGCGGAGCATGCGCTGGAGAAACTGGCGAAATACTACCCCGATGCCGGTCCGGCGTGGACCAAAAACGCCGTGCTGCCAGGCGGTGATTTCTCCGGTACGCGTGAAGATTACGCTGCCAGCCTGCGCCGTCGCTATCCGTTCATCAGCGAAGGCATGGCGCGTCACTTCGCCCGCACCTACGGCAGCCGTACTGAAGTGCTGCTGGAAGGCGCGAAGAGCCGTGAAGATCTGGGTGAAAACTTTGGCCACGAATTCTATGAAGCCGAACTGCGTTACCTGGTGAAGCACGAGTGGGTGCGCGAGCTGGACGACGCCATCTGGCGCCGTACCAAGCAGGGTATGTGGCTGAGCGAAGCCGAACAGGCGCGCATCCGCGACTGGCTGGCGGAAAACGGCCAGAAACCGGCGCTGTCGCTGGCTTCGTAATCGCCTTAAGCATTGTCCTCAACCCCGCCACCGCGCGGGGTTTTTGTTTTTTCTCTTTTTGTGTCGGCGAGAGGTTATTCACACAAGGCACTGCACCAGATCAATTCTCACCGCTCCACTTACTGACTAAATAATCCGCGACCGGATTAACGGACTCGTCAGTGACAGGGAGTATCACGCATGGCTTTAGCCACTTTTCCGCTCAATATCTTCACCACACAGCGCATGTTTAATGACTATGGCGCTGACGATATGCGCTACGGCGATATCTGTGAACGCCGGATGAAAAACGAATTCGGCCTCACCCACATTTCCAATGTGGTCGACCCATGGAGCATGACGCGGCTGCATCCCTTCCATAATCCCCAGTCGCGCTTTGCTGGTGCTTATGCGAAACCTGGCGAAAAGCTTTCACCGCTGGAGTGCGCCAGGCTGCTGTTTGCTGAGATGCAAACCACGTCATTACCTTTCGCGCTTGTTGGCCCGCAACGTTTCCTGATAAATAAGATGCTGGAGCATTTTATGCGCTCCAGCGGCCTGCCGTTTCGGGATTTGTCGCTGGATATGGCATATCGGGACAAAATTATGAACGACAGAAGCATAAACAGTACACACAAAGCCATAATTGATACGCTCAATGTTAATATTGATTATGGTATCAAAGGTCTGCCATTAAAAAATATAGGTGACATTAATTCTGCCATTAATAACTCGATCCTGCCAAAGTTCGATTCATTAATTATGGATAAAATAAATGGTTTAGGCATTACTGTTCATGATGTTTATGCTACCAAAATTGACATATTGAGTCTTGACGTTAATGGTGCGCGCTGGAGGGCAAAAATGCGCTTCAGCGGACAGGATCATTTCGGTCTGGATACGCATGATATTCACAAGCATAAATTCAGACAATTTCAGTTTTTTAAGATATGGTTCACCTTACAACGTTGTGATAAATTTGGCTTTCGTCCTTTTCTGACGAACATGGATGCTGTGATAGATATTGAAGGCGGCCGTTAATGAACAGGAAGACATGGGCAGGATTAATTCTGCTTATTGCATTAGCCAGTGGCATATATTGCTACCTGAACTTCAGGGAAGTTAACGTTATTGACGTTCACCAGGATTACTATTCTGCATCAATTATCGTCGATCACCTGCCTTACTCTGACGATAAGAAAATAAGGTGGTGGTTGATTCACCAGCCGCAAATAACGTCAAAATACAATATTAAAGCCTTTAATCAAAATGGCCCCATCACCTACTATTTTTATGCATCAGGTGTAGGATATCAGCCATTGGAAAAAGAAGACCGTATTTGTTTTAAGCAAATGCAGCCTCCTGCTAATTGTCTGGATAAAAATTTACTGATGAAAATTCAGCGGACGCAGGATGGTGGCGTGATGTTCTCACTGGATTCAGGAGATTACACAGTGAATAAAGAAAATGAAATTAGTCGATTGCAGAAGAGCAATTGATACATAGCGCGATAAATCGCGCCGCTACAGTGTGTGCGGTCGATAATGACGAAAGTCACTGCCGAATTTACCGTAGCGGCGCAATTCATTGCGCTAATTAACACGCAAACTTACAGCCCGGCATTGTCACGAATATATTTACGGGCTTTCACCGCATATTCGAATGGGTTAGCGATAGCCGGATCCTGTTCCGCTTCGACGACCATCCAGCCTTTATAGCCGTAATCATCAAGGATTTTGAATACCGGCTTGAAATCGATCACGCCATCGCCTGGTACGGTGAAGGTGCCTTTTTTCACTCCGTCGAGGAACGACAGCGAGTTTGCGCGCACCTCTGCGACCACGCTGTCACGTACATCTTTCAGATGCACGTGGAAAATACGCGGCAGATGCTGGGTCAGCACATCCAGCATCACCTGCTGTGATCCTTCGGAGTAGTAAATGTGGCCGGTGTCGTACAGCAGACCGACGTTATCGTTGGTCATTGCCATAAAACGGTCGATCTCGGCTGGCGTCTGAATGCCGGTGCCCATGTGATGATGCAGCGTCACGCGCATCCCTTTCTGCGCCGCGATCGCCGCCAGTTCGTTGTAACCCTCTGCCGTCAGGCGCCACTCTTCGTCAGTGAAAACCGGCTTCTGCTCCAGCACCGGCAGCGACGTGCCCTGAATGCTTTTGCTCTGTTCCGAGCAGCCAATCACGCGCGCGCCCATGGCGTGCAGGAAATTCATGTGGTTGATGAACTGATCGATGGTTTTCGCTTTGTCACCGTTGGCAAAAAAGGTACTAAACCAGGCGTTACAAATCTGCATACCGCGGATATCCAGCATCGGCTTCAGCACCGCCGGATCGCGCGGATACTTGCTGCCCACTTCGCTACCGGTGAAACCCGCCAGCGCCATCTCGCTGACCGTTTGCTGGAAAGTATTTTCGCTGCCGAGTTCCGGCATATCGTCGTTGGTCCAGCCAATCGGCGCAATCGCCAGTTTGACGTTCTCTTGGTTCATTTTCAGCTCCCTGATACAGAGAGGCAGCGGTAATCCGCTGCCGTGGATAGGTTTAGCGCACGCGCCTGATTATTTCTGGTAAAACGCCGGACGCGGCGGCATGGCAACGGGCTCAATCGCGCCGCTGGTTTGCGCCTTCAGGCAGGCATCGGCAGCCACCGACGCGGCAAAGCCGTCCCAGGCGGAAGGCCCGCTCAGCTGGCCCGCTTTCACATCATTGATAAACGCCTGCAGCTCAACGTCGTAGGCGTCGATAAAGCGATCTTTCCAGTCGGTCAGCAGCGCGTTGCCAAGGCGGGCATCTTTGCGCATTTGAATGGCCGACGGCTCCGGCAGTCTGGCGATTCCCTCTTCGCCCACCACTTCACACTGAATGTCATAGCCGTACGCGCAGTTCACAAAGATCTCCACATCGATGCGGATGCCCTTCTGCGTTTCAAACAGCACGATTTGCGGATCTTTCAGCTTCGCGTGTGACTTTGAGGTCGTGCGCGGGAACACCACCTGCACGCTTTTGTAATCGTCCTCGGTCAGCCAGCGCAGGACATCCAGCTCGTGAATCAGGGTATTGGTGATGGCCATGTCGGTGGTGTAATTCTCGCCGACGCTCTGATTACGGTGGGCGCAGTGCAGCATCAGCGGCTCGCCGATGTCACCGTCGGTGATCACCTTTTTCAGCGCACGATAGCCGGCATCATACGGGCGCATAAAGCCTACCTGCACCAGACGTTTGCCGTGCGCGATCTCGGCGTCGACAATGCGACGGCAGCCCTCTGCGCTCAGTGCCAGCGGCTTCTCGCAGAACACAGGTTTCCCGGCGGCAATCGCGGCCAGCGTAAACTCTTCATGCGTCGGGTCCCACGAGGTCACCAGCACGGCATCCACTTCCGACGAGTTAATCACCTGATGACCATCCTGATACACTTCGGCCTGGATATTCAGCCGCTGCAGCGCCGCGCGCGCACCTTCCACATTGATGTCTGAAACCGCCACCACTTTTGCGCCCTGCAGCACGTTGTTGCAGCGACGAATATGTTCCTGACCAATTGCGCCGGTACCGATTACACCGAGTTTGAGCGTCATAATTACACCTGTAGAGTCGGATAAGTAGGGTAAAACGGGCCGGGCAGCGCCGGCCTGAAAAGGGTTAGTACTTACGCGCCTGTTGAATATGCTGATTGAGCTTGTCGGCCACCTGCTGCGTCCGCTCTGAGGTGGAAGCCTGCGCCACGCCGACGTGCCACCAGCTGAAGTATTTGTGCACCATGGTTTTCGGCAGCACTTTGATGTCAATCAGGGTCGAAACCGTCTGCTGCTGCGCATCTTCCAGCGCCGCTTTCAGCTGCTCCAGCGTGGTGACACGGTAGGTTTTACAGCCGTAGCCGGCGGCTATCGCCGCGAAATCAACCGGCACGAAGCCGCCATCCAGCTTGCCGCCCTGCGGATTACGGAAGCGGAACTCGGTGTTGAAACTGTCCATGCCGTGTTCCATCTGCAGGTTGTTGATGCAGCCATTGGTCATGTTATCCAGCAGGATGACGTTGATTTTCGCCCCTTCCTGAATCGAAGTGACCAGCTCGGAGTGCAGCATCATGAACGAGCCGTCACCCACCATGGCGTAGACTTCGCGCTGCGGCTGTGCCAGCTTCACGCCCAGCGCGGCATTCACTTCGTAACCCATGCACGAGTAGCCGTACTCAACGTGATACGCGTTGTAATCTTTGGTGCGCCATACGCGCTGCAGGTCACCCGGCAGACTGCCGGCGGCGGCGACAATCACCGCATCCTTTGGCAGCTGTTCGTTTAAGGTGCCCAGCACGCTGCTCTGCGTCAGCACCGACTTTGTCAAACGCTCAAACTCGGCGAACAGCGCGGTGCGATCGATGTGGTCAGCGATTTCCGGAATAAAGTCGTCGGTGTTGAAAGTGGCGGCGTACACGCGCTGCGTCTCTTTCAGCAGCTTGCTCTGCGCCTGTTCAATCTGACCACCCCAGTGATTCTCAAAGCCGTTCAGTCCGCCTTCCAGCGCGGTTAATCCCTCGCGTGCATCCGCCAGCAGCTGCACGCCATCCAGCTTGTAGCTGTCGAAGTTGTTGACGTTAATGTTGAGGTAGCTGATTTCCGGATGCTGGAAAATCCATTTTGAAGCCGTGGTGAAATCGGTATAGCGCGTACCAATACCGATCACCAGATCGGCCTCTTTAGCCAGCAGGTTCGCCGCCAGACAGCCGGTTTCACCCACGCCGCCCACGTTCAGCGGATGGTCGGAAACGATGGTGCCTTTGCCGGCCTGCGTTTCGGCAAATGGAATATTGAAACGCTCGGCAAAGCTCAGCAGCGCCTGACCGGCATCGGAGTATTTCACGCCGCCACCCACTACAATCAGCGGCTTGTGCTTACGCGCAATCAATGCCAGCGCCGCGTCCAGCTGGGCCGCCGTCGGCAGACGCCGGTCAAGCAAATGCACGCGTTTCTGGAAGAAGTATTCCGGGAAATCCCAGGCTTCGCCCTGCACATCCTGCGGCAGCGCCAGCGTTACCGCCCCGGTTTCCGCCGGATCGGTCAGCACGCGCAGCGCATTGATACAGGCGGTCATCAGCTGTTCCGGACGGCTCACGCGGTCCCAGTATTTACTCACTGCGCGGAAGGCATCGTTGGTGCTGATGCTGAGATCGTGACTCTGCTCGATCTGCTGCAGCACCGGGTCCGGCTGGCGCGTGGCGAACACATCGCCCGGCAGCAGCAGCAGAGGAATCCGGTTGGCTGTTGCCGTGGCTGCCGCGGTAATCATGTTGGCGGCACCCGGTCCGACGGAAGAGGTACAGGCAATGATTTGACGGCGCAGCGACTGCCGGGCAAAACCGATGGCAGCGTGCGCCATACCCTGCTCGTTACGGCCCTGATACACCTGTAAATCGCCGCTGTCCTGCTCCAGCGCCTGGCCGAGGCCGAGCACATTGCCGTGGCCGAAAATAGCAAAGATGCCGTGCACGAATTTGGTTTCAACGCCGTCAACGTTCAGGTACTGGTTATCCAGAAATTTCACCAGCGCCTGTGCGGTAGTCAGTCTGATAGTGCCCATATGCTTCTTCCTTTACATGTGGTACCCGCTCAGGGGGTACGACGCGGTTCGGGTCGGCGGTGAAAACGCGCCCGACGCTAAGTGAAACGTGTGGCGATTATAAACAAATGTTTTTTCCATTGAACCTGATTACAGAAGAAACATTTCATTTTGCGATGAAGATCAAATTCGGCGCTGAAACGCGGGCGGTGACGGGACGGGATGACAGCAAAGTGAAACAGCCTGCTGTGCCTCAGCCATCATAACGAAATTTCATTTCACGTCAGCAGCTTCCTCTCATCCGTCATCATTTCCTGCGAGCTGGCTCACAAGCCAGAGCACCCGCGAAACGGGCAAGCCGTAAAGGGCGGGAAAGGTAGCGGCACCAGAGTTTTACCTGGCTCACAAAATCGCGACGAATGTTTCATTTCATATTGTGTTTGGAATTTTTATTCCTCATACTGCCCACATAGCCAGTCAGGCACCCCGAGACCCCGGAAGCATTGCGCTTGATAGTGGGCGGCAGCGCCCGCCGTGTCTGCTTATCACAGAAGGAAACCATCAGTATGAGTACACAACAGAAGCGGCTTGATGTGATTTGTATTGGACGCATCGCCGTCGATCTTTACGGCCAGCAAATTGGCTCGCGCCTGGAAGATATGACCAGCTTTAACAAATACCTCGGCGGCTCTTCCGGCAACGTAGCCTATGGCACCGCGATTCAGGGGCTGAAGTCGGCGATGCTGGCACGCGTCGGTGACGAACACAATGGCCGCTTCCTGCGTGAAGAACTGCAGCGCGTGGGCTGCAATACTGACGGGCTGATTACCGATAAGCAGCGCCTGACCGGGCTGGTGATTCTCGGCATCAAAGACGAAGAGACCTTTCCGCTGATTTTCTATCGCGACAACTGTGCTGATATGGGGCTGGTTCCCGAGGACATTCGCGAAGAGTTCATTACCTCGTCCCGCGCCGTGGCGGTAACCGGCACCCACCTGTCGCATCCGGACACGCGGGCGGCGGTGCTGAAAGCGCTGGATATTGCCCGGCGCAACGGTCTGCGCACCGCGCTGGATATCGATTATCGCCCGGTGCTATGGGGTCTGACCTCACTGGGTGACGGTGAAACACGTTTCATTGAATCCGGCCAGGTGACGCAGCAGCTGCAGGAAGTGGTGCACTATTTCGATCTGATTGTTGGAACGGAAGAAGAGTTCCATATCGCCGGTGGCAGTACCGATACGCTGACCGCGCTGAAAAATGTACGTAAGGCCAGCAGCGCCACGCTGGTCTGCAAACGCGGGCCGCTGGGTTGTGTGGTGTTTGAGGGCGAGATTCCCGATAGCTGGGAACAGACGCGCCTGCACAGCGGCGTGCGCGTTGAGGTGCTCAACGTGCTGGGCGCCGGCGATGCGTTTATGTCGGGCCTGCTGCGCGGCTGGCTCAACGATGAGAGCTGGGAGCAGGCATGCCGCTACGCCAACGCCTGTGGCGCGCTGGTGGTATCCCGTCACGGCTGTGCGCCGGCGATGCCAACCAAAGAGGAGCTGGACGATTTCCTCAGCCGCGATAACGCGGTGAAACGTCCGGATCTGGACGCGCGCCTCAATCATCTGCATCGCGTTACCACGCGTAAGCAGCAGTGGCCGGAGCTGAATGTGTTCGCCTTTGACCACCGTAAACAGCTGGCCGATATGGCGCGCGAAGCGGGCGTCAGCGAGGAGCGCATTCCGCAGCTGAAGCTGCTGCTGTTGCAGGCGGCACAGGAGGCGGCTAACGAAGCCGGTCTCAATGAGAAGAGTGGTATCCTGGCGGATACCACGTACGGCCAGAAAGCGCTCAACGCCATCACCGGCAAGCACTGGTGGATTGGGCGGCCCATCGAGCTGCCGAGCTCACGGCCACTGCGTCTTGAGCACGGCAATATTGGCTCTCAGCTGGTGGACTGGCCGGCCGAACACGTCGTCAAATGCCTGGTGTTTTACCATCCCCATGACAGTGCTGAACTGCGTAAAGAGCAGGACGAACTGGTTCTTGACGTGTGGCGCAGCTGTAACAAAAGCGGGCACGAGTTGCTGCTGGAAGTGATTCTGCCGGAGAGCAACCCGGACCGTAACGAGTCCTACTATTACGACATGCTGAGCCACTTCTATAGCCTGGGCGTGCAGCCGGACTGGTGGAAGCTACCACCGCTGACGGCGGAGAGCTGGCAGGCGATCGGCGAGCTGATTGAGCAGCAGGATCCGCACTGTCGCGGCATTCTGTTACTCGGCCTTGATGCGCCGGAAGAGAAGCTGAAAGCCGGCTTCGCCGCCGCTGCTCAGGCGACGTGGGTGAAAGGTTTTGCCGTGGGTCGCACCATTTTTGGCCAGCCGTCACGCCAGTGGCTGAACGGTGAGCTGGATGATAAGGCGCTGATTGAGACCGTGAAAGGCAATTATCTGCGCCTGATTGGCTACTGGCGCGCCGCGCGCGGCTGACGGATTTGCAGAGGATGTACTGAGAAGCGGCCTGACGGGCCGCTTTTTAGTGTGTTGCGCGCGGATGCCCTCACCCCAGCCCTCTCCCTCCGGGAGAGGGAGCCGTTCAGGCAGGTCGTTAAGCATTGTACCAGTCCTGTCAGACCGGTCAGACCGCTCCGGACTGTCCCCTCTCTCACTGAATGAAGAAGCAAAACCTTGCGACCTGTCTCATAAACCGCTCCGGACTGTTCCCTCTCCCGCCTGCGGGAGAGGGTTAGGGTGAGGGCAAGCCCTCAACCCCCTGAGTTTTGTGAGGCAATTCATAAACCGATGAAATAGCCTTCACGATAGCGTCAAACAAATGAAATTTTCCATCCATCTGGTACTATAGCGCTCATTATCCAGCCATATTTCCTTTTCTGACGGGCCGAAGTAATGACCAATAACCCAACGCAATTAACCTTGTTACAGGACGATATCCGTCGTCGCTACGAGACGCTGAGTAAACGCCTGAAGCAGGTGGCTCGTTATATCCTTGATAACAGCAACAGCATCGCGTTTGATACCGTCGCCTCTATCGCCCAGCAGGCGGATGTTCCGCCCTCCACGCTGATCCGCTTCGCCAACGCATTCGGCTTTAGCGGCTTCAACGAAATGAAACAGGTCTTTCGTCAGCACCTGATGGAAGAGACCGTGAACTATACCGAACGGGCGCGCCTGTTCCGCCAGACGGCCACCGACGACAGCGCCAGCTCACCGGAGAGCCCGGTGGAGATCCTCAACGTCTTTACCATGGTCAACAGCCAGGCGCTGCAGCAGCTGGCGATGCAGGCGAATCCCGACCAGCTGAACAAAGCGGTGAAGATGCTCAACGAGGCGGAGAACATCTACATCATCGGTCTGCGCCGCTCGTTCAGCGTGGCCTCGTATCTGGTGTATGCGCTGCGCCATCTGGAGCGTCGCGCTTTTCTGATTGATGGCCTGGGCGGCATGTTCACTGAACAGCTCAGCATGGTGAATCCGAAAGACGTGGTCATCGCTATCAGCTACTCGCCGTATGCGCGCGAAGCGGTGGAACTGGTGGAGCTGGGCGCTAAACGTGGCGCGCATCAGATCGCCATCACCGACAGCCAGGTCAGCCCGCTGGCAGCGTTCAGCGATGTCTGTTTTGTGGTGCGCGAAGCGCAGGTGGATGGCTTCCGCTCGCAGGTGGCCTCGCTGTGCCTGGCGCAAACCCTGGCGGTGTCGCTGGCGCTGAATAACAGCAGCAGCGAATAAACCCCGGGTACCGAATGGAACAAAGGCAGCCATCTGGCTGCCTTTTTTATCTGTGCGCATCAGTGAATGCGTGTGCCGTTTAACCTGGTGCGCATTTCCGGCGACCGCGCGGAGACCCGATTAACGGCGCGGATACTGCTCACTGTTCACCCAGGCGTGATCCTTTTCCCAGGTAAATTTCCACAGCCGTACCGGCCCGGCCATCACGTTCAGATAATAGTTATCGTAACCGGCCAGAGTCGCCACCGGATGATACCCGCGCGGCACCGTTACCACATCGCGGTTATACGGGGCCATACACTCGTCGAGCGAACGGTCGTCGGTGTAGACGCGCTGCATGGCGAAACCGGGCTCAGGATCGAAACGGTGATAATAGGTCTCTTCCAGATAGGTTTCGTCCGGGCTGTCCTTCTCATCGTGCTTGTGGCTGGGGTACGAACTGGTCGCGCCCTCGTCGGTATACACCTCGACCACCAGCAGGCTGTCGGCCGGTTGATTATCCGGCAGAATGTTATGCACCAGGCGCTGGTTGCGCCCTTTGCCACGGTGCTCCACGCCTACATCCTGCGGTGCAATCAGCCGCGCCGGCAGATTGCCACTGCCCGGCGCACTGCATACCGCCAGTTCCAGATCGCTGTCGGCAGTGACTTCAACCTCATCATGATGCGGCACGTAAACCGAGTAAGGCGGCGTGCGCTCAAACGGCGACAGGCGCTTACCGATGCCAGGGAATTCTGCGTCGCGGGTTTTCACCGACGCCAGACCGGCCACCAGCACCAGGCACAGCTCTCTCTCGCCGCTGCTTAACCGCAGCGTCTGGCCCTTTTTCAGCAGATAAGCGTCAAAGCCCACATATTCCCAGCCGGCGCTCTCGGGCGTCACGTGCTGGATACGCCCGTGGCTGTCCGGCTGCTGCACTTTTGAAATCAGTGACATCCTGTTTCTCCTGTTGCGCGACATTAACCCAGCGTTGGCATACTGAATTCAGAAACGGTCTGCTGACCGCTCGGCCAGCGCACGGTCGCCGTTTTCATGCGGGTGTAGAAACGCACCCCGTCCGGACCGTGCACGTTGAGCGCACCAAACACTGAACGCTTCCAGCCGCCAAAGCTGTGGAACGCCATCGGCACGGGCACCGGCACATTGACGCCCACCATGCCCGCTTCCACGTTGTGCACAAATTCACGGGCAGTATGGCCGTTGCTGGTGAAGATGGCGCTGCCGTTACCAAATTCGTGGCTATTCACCAGCTGCAGCGCGCTGTCGAAGTCGCTGGCGCGCATGATGCTCAGCACCGGTCCGAAAATCTCTTCGCGCCAAATCACCATCTCCGGCGTGACGTTATCGAACAGCGTACCGCCAACGTAGTAGCCCTCTTCATGGCCCGCGACTTTCACGCCGCGTCCATCAACCACCAGCGTCGCGCCTTCCTGCTCACCTTTGTCGATGTAGCCCAGCACTTTCTTCTGGTGCGCAGCGGATACCACTGGCCCCATTTCATTCTCTTCGGCACCCTGCTGCATGCCCGGCCCCACGCGCAGCGCTTTGATCAGCGGCGTCAGGCGCGAAATCAGTTTATCGGCTGTATCGTCGCCAACCGCCACCACCACCGGCAGCGCCATGCAGCGTTCCCCGGCAGAACCGAAAGCACCGCCCATGATGGCGTTCACAGTGGCATCCAGATCGGCATCCGGCATCACAATGGCGTGGTTTTTCGCGGCGCCGAAGGCCTGCACGCGTTTGCCATGCGCGCTGGCGGTTTTGTAGATGTGCTCGGCCACGCCGGACGAGCCAACGAAGCTGACCGCCGCGATGCGAGGATCTTTATACAGCTGCTCGGCGTCTTCGTTTGAGGAGTGCACCACGTTGAACACACCATCCGGCAGCCCCGCTTCTTTCAGCAGTTCAGCCATGCGTACCGAGGCAGAAGGATCGAGCGCCGGCGGCTTCAGCACAAAGGTATTACCGCACGCCAGCGCGATGGGGAACATCCACAGCGGCACCATCGCCGGGAAGTTGAACGGCGTAATGCCCGCGACCACGCCCACCGGCTGCATCAGCGAATAGCTGTCAACGCCGGAACCGACGTTCGGTGAGTTTTCCCCTTTGATCAGGTGCGGAATGCCGCAGGCAAATTCGATCACCTCGATGCCGCGCGTCAGCTCACCCAGCGCATCGGACCAGACTTTACCGTGCTCAGAAACAATCAGCGCCGCCAGTTCATCGCGATGTTTTTCCATCAGCGCTTTGAAGTTGAACATGACGCGGGCACGACGCAGCGGCGCCGTTTTCGACCATTCCGGAAACGCCGCATGGGCGACCTCAATGGCCTGCGCCACTTCTGCCGCCGTGCTTTGCGTCAGTTCGCGGATCACTTTGCCGGTCGCCGGATCGTAGACCGGAATGGTTTCGTTGCTGGCGCTGTGCGTGATTTTGCCGCCGATAAAGTTTCCTACGATAGTCATGTCGTTGCCTCTTTGATGTGTAAGGTCCCTGCAGGCCGCGGGTCAGTCTGGGTCGCGCCCGATCAGGCAATACGGAAAGCGTGCTATGAAGCTATTACAGTGAAATAAATTTTTCAAATAGTTCTTTTTGGAAAATTTACTTTTAGCGGCCTGGATCGCATTTTTCCGTCAGCATTAGCGGACTGGCGCAAAGTGCGGGCCTGATGACAATGCCGATGCGGCCTGCACCCGTAATCAGCAGCAGGGAGATTATCAGGACGATCCGTCAGCGAGAGGGTCAGCGCCGGTGCGTGGCTGGATGAAACGAAATATGAAATTTTTGCGAGGCAGATCCAATATCCGTTATTTCATAATTCAATTAAAACGAAATAAATGTTTTCTTTGCAGCATCTGCAGACAATGCGATGTGAAACGAACCCTTATCTGTGTCTTAGCGACACGCTTTTGTTAGTGTTGGCCTCGGTCGGAGGCCTTTTTTTCACCTGTTTCCCCCATCCGATGCGTGAGTGCCGCAGCGGATTGCCTGGTGCGCATCAATGCGCACCCTACGGTGCTGGCGACGTCGATTGCCCGGTGCGCATCAATGCGCGCTCTGTCATGCTTTAGGGGCGCCATTTATGGCGACCTGGACGCCGCGTCCCCGGCTGGCATCCCAGCCTGACGCTTGATCATCCGCAGGGTACAAAGCAGCGCAAATCCCACCAGCAGCGCAGTCAGCAGATAAACCAGCTGTACGCCGGCGAAGCTCATGATAAAGCCCGCGATCGGACCGGTGATGCCGAGCGACAGATCCATAAAAGCGGTATATGTGGCCAGCGCGCTGCCCTGGTTCTGCTGCGGCACCACTTTGACTGCGACCACGCCAATCGCCGGGAACACCAGCGAGAAACCGGCGCCGGTGAGAAAAGCGCCGAACTTCGCCATCCACGGATCGAACGCGCCCGCCACCAGCAGCAGGCCAATCGCCTCGACGGCAAAACACAGGCTGGCGACGCGCAGTCCGCCGAGTTTATTAATGGCATTGGGAAACAGCAGGCGCATGCCGACGAACGCAGCGCTGAACAGCGTCAGCGCGAAGGCGGCACCATCCCAGCCCTGCTCCTGATAAAACAGGGTGATAAAGGTGGCGATCACGCCAAAGCCCGCCGAGCCCATCGCCAGCAGCAGGCCAAAACCGTACACCTTACCGAGCACCGCGCGGAACGGCAGCGGTTTGGCCTTGCTGCCTTTCACCGGCGCACGGGGCAGCGCCAGCACTATCGCCAGCACGCTGATGGCGATAATCACGCTGGAGAGCAGCAGCAGGCCGCCGCTGCGAAAGATCATCACCCCAAGCGGTGCGCCAATCGCCATCGCGCCATAGGTAACAATGCCGTTCCAGGAGATCACCCGGCCAATATGCAGCGAGCCGACTTTCGCCACGCCCCACAGCGAGGTGCCGGTGCCGCAGAAACTCTGCCCGACGCCCAGCAGCACGCGCCCGAGGCATAGCAGCGCGAGGCTGAGCACTTCCTGCTCCTCTATCAGCGCCGACAGCAAAATACACAGTCCGCTCACCAGGCTGCCAAACAGCCCAAGCACCACCACTTTTTTGGGTCCCCAGCTGTCGGCATAGCGACCGGCATGCGGACGGCTCAGCAGCGTGGCGACATATTGCAGGCTGATCACCACGCCGGCCCAGAAAGCGCTGTAGCCCAGGCCGTCATGGACAAAGCCCGGCAGCACCGCCAGCGGCAGGCCAATGGTGAGATAGGTGGCGAAGTTGAACTTCACGATGGAGAGAATCTGTAAATTCAGACGAAAGCGGCTGTATTCGGCCGCGGCGGGCTGGTCAGGCATGAGTGATTGCGCTCGTGTTTGACGGAATTTTTATAGCTGAAGCTTTACTATACGCCTTTTCTCGCCGTGCGCACCGTCGATTAGCGGCGGGCTGATGGCGGTATCTCCGGCGGTGCTTATCGGGTTCGCTTCGCTTACTCCTAAACAAACAATTACTTACTGGCGTTCAACTACACTTTCCACAGCGAACCACCATTCAGGAGAGGGAATGAACGAAAAGCCACAGGAGAAAATTGGCCAGAACATCCTGGTCAAGCTGGCGATGTTAGTGATTATTCTGGCGGGCATTCGTGCCGCGTCGGATATTCTGGTGCCCTTCTTACTCGCCAGCTTCCTGGCGATTGTGCTTAATCCGCTGGTGACCCTGCTGATGCGCCGGGGTCTGCGGCGCGGCGTGGCGATCTCGCTGGTGATCACGGTGATCTTCATTGTGATGCTGCTGCTGGTCGGGGTGCTGGCCAGTTCGGTAAGCGAGTTCAGCGATACCTATCCGCAAATCCGCAGCCTGCTGGAACAGAAGCTGACGGTGCTGCAGCATTTCGCCGCACAGTTTCATATCAATATCTCCACCAGCGCACTGGCGGCACGGCTCGATCCCAATGTGATTATGAACATGGCCACCACGCTGCTGGCGCAGTTCTCCGGTGCCATGACCAATGTGGTGCTGTTGATTCTGACCGTGGTGTTCATGCTGTTTGAGGTGCACCATCTGCCGTACAAATTGCGCAATGCGATGATGAATCCGCAGATCCGCATCGCCGGATTGCACAAGGCGCTGAAGGGCGTCACGCACTATCTGGCACTGAAAACGCTGATCAGCCTGATTACCGGGCTGGCGGTGTGGCTGGTGCTGATGCTGCTGGACGTCAAATTTGCGCTGTTCTGGGGCGTTGTCGCCTTTATCCTCAATTTTATCCCCAATATCGGTCCGATTATCGCCGGTGTGCCGCCGTTTATTCAGGCGCTGGTGCTGAATGATGTGTATGACGCCGTGCTGGTGGCGGCGCTGTTCAGTGCCATTCACATGGTGTTTGGCAATATGCTGGAACCGCGCCTGATGGGACGCGGGCTGGGGCTGTCAACGCTGGTGGTATTTCTGTCGCTGATTTTCTGGGGCTGGCTGCTCGGTCCGGTCGGGATGCTGCTGTCGGTGCCGCTGACCAGCGTCACCAAAATCCTGATGGAAACCACGCCGGGCGGCAGCCGGCTGGCGATAATGCTGGGTAATGGCCGCCCCAAACCGCGCCTGCGCGTCAAAGCTAACCGGCCCGCGTCGCGCCCGTAACGTCTTACCACGCCACGATGCCAGACAATCGGTATTTGCCGATCGTCTGGCAGCTTCCCTGCGCAGTGACGCCACCGCCGTATGGCGTCAGCGCGCATCGCCATGCCTGATGATTCTGGCGCAACATTCTTACTCATCTCGTGCCACAGGCGTTTTCCTGCCGGGAAATGCCAGTAACGGCAAAACATTGTCAATAAACGCAAAGCGCGAACCATAATTGACTTGTATCAGATTGGTGGAAAATCAAAACGCTAACATGCACGGCCGCGGGAAAGTGTTATGCTGCTGACGCCGTAACGCGCTCCCTGAATGCTGCTTAAACCGACCGAGGAAAGTCTGGTGCCTCTGCAAAAACGACAACGCGATTTTGGCTGGCTGTTGATTGTCTGTGCCGGGTTATTACCGCTGGTGCTGGGCATATTTTGCACAGCCATTGAGGCGCGCCATACGGTCAGCCAGCAGCAAATTGCCACCGCCAATGCCCTGCTGACGCAGGCAGAAAAGATGAGCGACAGCGCATGGGACATGGTGACCCGCCTGCGGCAGTACCAGAATCGTCGCTGCGCCGATATTGATGAAGATTTGCAGCGGGCCGGCACCCTTAACGCCTACTTCCGCTCGATTGGTACCCTGCAGGGCAGCGAAATCACCTGCTCGTCGGCTTACGGGCTGCAGCACGACACGCTGGCCGGGATGATGATGCAGCCGCCACCGGTGACCGGCAAAGCCTGGTGGAGCCTGTCGATTCGCGGCACCTCCGGCGTACCGGATCGCCCGGCGGTGATTTTCGTGCGTCACCTGCCGGACAGCAGCGGTTTCTGGGCGGTGATTGATGGCCAGTATCTGATGGACTTCATGCGCGCCATCGGCGAGTCGAACCGTTATCAGATGAGCCTGCGCTTCAACGGCGGCAGCCCCATCGCCAGCGGTCCGGACGACCAGCCAGAGCTGCTGTACCTCAGCAGCGCTAACTATCAGGCGGAGTCCAGCCGCTATCCAATCAGCGTCAGCGTGACGGTACCCGCCGCCGAGCTGATCAAAGCCTGGCGTCAGGCGCTGCTTATTTTTCTGCCGATGGCCGCCATCTTTTCGATATTGCTGATGGTGCTGACCGCCAACTGGCTGCGCCGCCGCCTCTCATGGGCGGATGAAATTCGCCGGGCGATACGCAACCGTGAGTTCACGGTGCACTATCAGCCGGTGTACAGCACCGGGATTCAGCGCTGCACCGGTGCGGAAGCGCTGATGCGCTGGCAGCGGCCTAACGGCGAAATGATCCGTCCGGATATCTTCATCAGCCATGCCGAAGCGGAAGGCATGATCGTGCCGCTGACCCAGCATTTGCTGGCGATGATGGCGGAAGATATCCAGAGCTGGCAGGTTGAACCGGGCTTCCACATTGGCTTTAACCTCGCAGCTGAGCATCTGCAGCACCCCGATTTTGTGCAGGACATGATGCGTTTTGCCCGCAACATCCGTGACAAACAGATGCTGATCACGCTGGAGCTTACCGAGCGCAGCCTGATCGAGGACGGCGACGCGGTGTCGCGCAAGCTGCGCTATCTGCAGTCGCACGGCATGAAGGTGGCGATTGACGACTTCGGCACCGGCCACTGTGCGCTCTCCTATCTGATGACCTTCCCGCTCGATTACCTGAAGATTGACCGCGGCTTTATTAACGCCATTGAAGGACTGGAGATCGAAACCCCGGTGCTGGATGCCATCATCAATCTGTGCCACAAGCTGCAGCTCGAGGTACTGGGTGAAGGGGTAGAAACCGCGTTGCAATTTCAGTATCTGCAGCAGCGTGGCGTGGTGTTTATTCAGGGCTATTATTACGCCCGTCCGATGGACAATAACCAGCTTCGCGCCTGGCTTAATCAGCAGGGGCGCCAACCGCTTCCCGTTGAGGACCACCATGAGCCTGAACTGCATCATTCTTGATGATTATCAAAATGTTGCCCTGTCGCTGGCCGACTGGGCATCGCTGCAACCGCAGGTACAAACTAGCGCGCTGCACCGCCACTACGCCGACGAAGATGAACTGGTCGCTCACATCGCGCACGCCGACATTCTGGTGGTGATGCGCGAACGCACGCCACTCAGCGCCCGGCTGATAGGCCGCCTGCCCAACCTGAAGCTGATTGTCACCTCCGGCATGCGCAATGCCTCAATCGATCTGCACGCCTGTGCCGAACGGCTGATTGCGGTGTGCGGCACCGCCAGTAGCAGCGCGGCGCCGCTGGAGCTGAGCTGGGGGCTGCTGCTCGGTCTGGCACGCCATATTCCGCCGGAGAGCCAGGCGCTGCGCAGCAACGGTGCGTGGCAGCATACGCTGGGCATGGCGCTGCACGGCAAAACCCTCGGCCTGCTTGGGCTGGGCAAGATTGGCGGTGAGATGGCTAACGTGGCGCGCGCCTTTGGCATGCGCGTGTGCGCCTGGAGCCAGAACCTGAGCGAAGCACGCGCAGCGGCGTGCGGCGCAGAGAAGATGGCTTCGCTGCCGGCGCTGCTCAGGGCGAGCGATGTGGTATCGATTCATCTGGTGCTGAGTGAGCGCACCCGTCATCTGCTGGACGGCGCGGCGCTGGCGCACATGAAGCCGGGCGCGCTGCTGATTAACACCTCGCGCGCCGGGATTGTCGATCAGCAGGCGATGATCAGCGCACTGCAGTCTGGTCAGCTGGCGGGCGCCGGGCTGGATGTCTTTGAACAGGAGCCGCTACCGGCCGATCATCCGCTGCGTCAGCTGCCGAACGTGCTCGCGACGCCGCATCTGGGCTACGTCGCCGACACCAATTACCGCACTTACTTCAGCGAGGCGGTGGAAGATATTGCTGGCTGGCTGCACGGCGCGCCGCTGCGCTCGCTGCTTTAAGCCCCCGGCGCGTCGACAGCAACGGGGTTAGCTGTGGCAGTACAGGCGCGGCAGCCCGGCATAATTAATCATCTGGTCGCCATTGGGCAGCTGGTACATCTGGTAATAATCGTTATTGCCCTCGCGCGCTGGCGAAAACACGATCTGCGCCGCCAGCGCGGGCGGTACGGTGTCGTCTGCCAGGATACGTACGTTGCGCGTGGTGCTGAGCATGAAATCGCCCTGGCGGCGCCAGGTGGTATCGGATACGCGATGCAGGCGATAGTGGCGATCGCGTACCG
This sequence comes from Pantoea sp. SGAir0184, assembly GCF_043544755.1. NCBI lineage: Bacteria > Pseudomonadati > Pseudomonadota > Gammaproteobacteria > Enterobacterales > Erwiniaceae > Pantoea > Pantoea sp. SGAir0184. Next base: position 245,538 of record NZ_CP028050.1, on the reverse strand, counting down.
TGACGGTGCCGGTCAGCGTTGAGCTGCCGCTGCCGTCCGCCTTAAAGCGCGTGCGAATAGTGGCATCAATCGCGCCAGCCGGCGCGCCTTCATGATCAATACGATACGGCACTTCACACCACTCCGGTACCGGTTCTGCCGGCCGCAGCAGCAGCGCCAGCGCCCACGGCAGCACAAAGGCCAGCACCACCGCCGTGGTGATTATCGCTTTACGCATCAGGAATCTCCTGCGCTGATACCATCCATGAAATACATTCGTTGTCCTTCTGCGCGATCGGTTTGGCGCACAGGAAGGTGCTGGAAAAGAGTCGGGTGCGCACCGGGTTGATATACACCATCGGCGGCGCTGAGCCATCCGGCAGGCGCGGCTGCCACTGCCGATAGCGGCGCAGCGCGTCCTGCACCACCCACGAATCGGCTTTCAGGTGGCTGGGGATAAACACCTGGCTGTTCTGAATGCGCAGCAGCGGCCGGAAATCCAGCGCATCGTGCTGCACAGGCGCAAACATCTGGCGTGCCAGCAGCGCCAGCGCGACATTCACCAGCAGCAGCGCAACGATTACCCAGCGCAGCACAGGCCGCTTTTTCTTTACGCTGGCCGGCGCGGGCGCAGGTTGCGGACTGACCACCGCTGCCGCTGGCGCAGCCACCGGCTCATCGCTCAGCGGCGCCACATCGACCTGATCGGCCAGCACGCAGCCAATCAGCGGCACCTGATGCACCAGCGGCCCCGGCGCGTGTGCCAGCTGCGCCTGCTGATTGATGGCGGCAATGGTGGCCGTCAGGCGTTCGGCGAACGGAGTGTCGCTGGGGACGCGCTGGAACAGCGCATGCAGGGTCTGGTTGCGCACCAGTTTGCCATCCGCATCAATCACGCGCCGCAGAATAGCGGTTTGCAGCGGCGTCAGTGCCACGCGGTGCGCGGGCGACTGCACCGGGAAGAGGACCTGCTGGTCAACGTCAAAACAGAGACTTTTTGCAAATAAAACAAAGCGTGCCATGCGGCGCCCGATCTCCGGCAGAGAAACTGGCGCAAGTATAGATATTTTCGCTCGCCCGCGCATCTACGCTGCGGCCTGCGTCGCGATTCAGACAATTTTTTTGCCGCGATTGTGGACCAAAACGGCCATAGTTTTAGCCAAAAAATAGCCAGTTATTGGCGGAAACATGACAAATATCACATTTAAACGGTATACTCTGTCGCGGGATGCAATAATTACCTGAGTAATAATTGCTTTGGCAGGCCAGGGAAAAAACCACTTTCACGGCTATGCTTTAATTTTCTCAACGCCGCGGACTGAACGCTCCACCGAGTCCGCAGCGTTGAGGACTTTTTGAATTCCAATACAGGGTAACCTCATGAAATTACGTAGGAAGCGTGTAAAACCTATTGGGCTGGATGACGTCACGATTATCGATGACGCTCGTTTACGTAAGGCCATTACCGCCGCGTCACTCGGTAACGCGATGGAATGGTTCGATTTCGGTGTTTATGGCTTTGTGGCCTACGCGCTGGGTAAAGTGTTCTTCCCGGACGCCTCGCCAGGCGTGCAGATGATTGCCGCGCTCGGGACCTTCTCGGTGCCGTTCCTGATCCGTCCGCTGGGCGGCCTGTTCTTCGGCATGCTGGGCGATAAATATGGTCGCCAGAAAATCCTGTCGATTACCATTGTCATCATGTCGATCAGTACCTTCTGTATCGGCCTGATCCCTTCTTACGCCTCGATTGGCATCTGGGCACCGATACTGCTGCTGCTGGCGAAAATGGCGCAGGGCTTCTCGGTGGGCGGGGAATATACCGGTGCGTCAATCTTTGTCGCCGAATATTCGCCGGACCGTAAGCGCGGTTTCATGGGAAGCTGGCTGGACTTTGGTTCGATTGCCGGCTTCGTGCTGGGCGCGGGCGTGGTGGTGCTGATCTCAACGGTGATTGGCGAGCAGAAATTCCTCGACTGGGGCTGGCGTATTCCGTTCTTCCTCGCGCTGCCGCTGGGCATTATCGGCCTGTATCTGCGTCACGCACTGGAAGAGACGCCAGCGTTCCAGCAGCATGTTGAGAAGCTGGAGCAAGGCGACCGCGAAGGTCTGCGCGACGGCCCGAAAGTGTCGTTTAAAGAGATCGCCAGCAAACACTGGAAAAGCCTGCTGGCCTGTATCGGTCTGGTGCTTGCCACCAACGTGACCTATTACATGCTGCTGACCTACATGCCGAGCTATCTGTCGCATAACCTGCACTACTCGGAAGATCACGGCGTGCTGATTATCATCGCCATCATGATGGGGATGCTGTTTGTGCAGCCGGTGATGGGCATGCTGAGCGACCGCTTCGGCCGTCGTCCGTTCGTGATCGTCGGTAGTATCGCCCTGTTCTTCAGTGCGATTCCGGCCTTTATGCTGATCAACAGTAACGTACTGGGGCTGATTTTTGCCGGTCTGCTGCTGCTGGCGGTGATCCTCAACGCCTTCACCGGCGTGATGGCCTCGTCACTGCCGGCGATGTTCCCGACGCACATTCGCTACAGTGCGCTGGCCAGCGCCTTCAACATCTCGATTCTGATTGCCGGTCTGACGCCAACCGTGACCGCCTGGGCGGTGGAAGCCAGCAACAATCTGTATATGCCGGCTTACTATCTGATGGTGGTGGCGGTGGTCGGTCTGGTGACCGGTCTGTACATGAAAGAGACCGCCAACAAACCGCTGCGCGGCGCGACACCGGCGGCATCGGACCTCGAAGAAGCGCGTGAGATCCTGCAGGAGCATCACGACAATATCGAGCAGAAGATTGAAGATATTGATGAAGAGATCGCCCGCCTTGAGGCGAAGCGGAAAAACCTGGTGCAGCAGCACCCGGACATCAACGAGTAATCTGCCCTTCACTCCCGCCACCTGGCGGGAGTTTTGTTTCTGCGGTTGCCGGGTGCGTGAGAATGTGTGTGCTGCGGTGATGCTTCCAGGTGCGCATCAATGCGCACCCTACGGGTAACGGCGAATAGTGATTCTGCTGATTCCTGATGTGCATCAATGCGTGCCCTGCGAGTGTGCTGCGGGTGATGATTCTGCGGTGGCCTGGTGCGCATGAATGCGTGCCCTGCGGGTAACGGCGGGTTGGGATTCGGCGGTTGCCTGGTGCGCTGTAGGGTCGGCATTCAGGTACGACCGGGCACATGGGTAACAGATCAGACCGGGCACACAGGTAACACTTTTTGTGGTCAGTCGATCCGGATAATACGCTTTTCTGCCCGGTCATAATACGCAAGGATGAGCCTGTCGAAGAGGATGACGTCAATGCCGTCGTCCACTTCCAGGAACCGCACGTACTCGCCCCGTAACGCTGCGCTCAGGAAGGTCCGCCCGTTCAGCCTCAGGTCGCCTTTTTCACCGACTTTGTACAGCTTCGCCCCCTCCGGATAACCCACCTCCGGCACTTTTCCGTTCCATTTCCGCGGTGAAGGCGTCCATATTTTTGCGGGCGGCTGCTGCCCGTGCGCCTCATGCGGCTTTTCCTGATTGAACTCGTTCCGCCATCCGCTGCACCACGCCTGCTGCTCTGGCAGCGAGCCAAAGACGTCGTGATGGCTCATGGCGACCTTCAGCGACCGGTGCATCCGCTCGTGGCGGGCGTTCTGCCCCGGACAGCCCGGCGCGGTTCTTTCCGGCTGTATCCCCAGTTTTATCAGCCACACGCTCAGCTGCGTCAGCGCGAGGATGCCCGGCGCAACGAAGGGCGAGCCGTTGTCGGTGCGGATAACGTCGGGCAGCCCGCCTTCCAGGAAGGCCTTTTCCATGCAGCCGCGCACGAACACCGTGGTCTCCGACGTGCCCGGCTCGCAGGACAGCAGGTAGCGGCTGTGGTTATCGGTGAGCGTGAAGGGGCGGCACCAGCTGCCGTCTTTCAGGCGGAAGCGCCCTTTAAAATCAGCGCTCCAGACGTGGTTATTCCTCACGGGTGTCGTGAGACTGCGCAGGTTGCCCGGCGTTCGCTTACGCGGCGTCCGCGGCTGCACCATTCCCGCCGCCTTCAGCAGGTCGCCGATGGTGCTGGCGGCGGGCACGATGAAGTCAGCGCCGTTGCTGAGGAACCAGTGGCGGATTTTTTTTGGCCCCCAGTCGGGGTGCTGCTGGCGGAACTGAACAAGGCGCGCGGCGATGTCGGGGGCGATTTTATCGGGCTGGAGATGGCGGGCGCGGGAGAGATTTTCAAGCGAGGAGAGCTCGCCGGGGTTAAAGCGGCTGAGCCACTTGTAGCCGGTTTTGCGGCTGATGCCGTGGCGGTGACACAGCTGCGTCATGGATTCCCCGCCTGCCTGGCAGGCGAGGATGAATTCAAGGCGTTGCATGGTAACAGTCTCAGTCCAGGGCATAGTGAGTCTCCTCTGCTATGCCGTTTATAACTGTTACCCATGTGCCCGGTCTAAAGTGTTACCCATGTGGCCGGTTTGTACCTTCATGCCGACCGGCAACAACGCTTGGCAACGACGCCCGGCAACGACGCCCGGCCCGCACCGCACACAATCCTTCATGCTACCCGGCGAAAAGGGGTAAACTGTCGCCACTTTTTTCACCAGCATAAGTTAATCGAGCATGTCTGATTTCAATCTCATTCAGCGCCCAAGAAGACTGCGCAAAAGCGCGTCGATGCGCGAACTGTTCCAGGAATCCCACCTCAGCCTGAACGATCTGGCCCTGCCGATCTTCGTTGAAGAAGGCGTGGATGATTACGTGCCAATCAACGCCATGCCGGGCGTGATGCGCATTCCGGAAAAACGTCTGGCGTACGAAATCGAACGCATCGCCAAAGCCGGTATCCGTTCGGTCATGACCTTCGGTATCTCGCACCACACCGATGCCACCGGCAGCGATGCATGGAACGAAAACGGCCTCGTGGCGCGCATGTCGCGCATCTGCAAAGACACGGTACCGGAAATGATTGTCATGTCCGATACCTGCTTCTGTGAATACACCAGTCACGGCCACTGCGGCGTGCTGTGCGATCACGGCGTCGACAATGACCAGACGCTGATTAACCTCGGCAAACAGGCGGTGGTTGCTGCGCAGGCCGGTGCCGACTTCATCGCGCCGTCAGCAGCAATGGATGGCCAGGTGAAAGCGATTCGCCAGGCGCTGGACGCGGCCGGCTTCACCGATACCGCTATCATGTCCTACTCCACCAAATTCGCCTCGTCGTTCTACGGACCGTTCCGTGAAGCGGCGGGCACCGCGCTGAAAGGCGACCGCAAAACCTATCAGATGAACCCGATGAACCGCCGTGAAGCGATTCGCGAGTCGCTGATTGATGAAGCGGAAGGTGCAGATTCGCTGATGGTCAAACCGGCAGGCGCTTACCTCGATATTCTGCGTGATATCCGCGAGCGCACCACGCTGCCGCTGGCGGCTTACCAGGTGAGCGGTGAGTACGCGATGATCAAATTTGCCGCTCAGGCGGGCGCCATTGATGAACGTAATGTGGTGCTGGAGAGCTTAGGTGCCATTAAGCGTGCCGGTGCAGATCTCATTTTCAGCTATTTCGCCCTTGATCTTGCCGAGCAAAAAGTGCTCTGATCCTCTCGTTACGCTAAACAATCGCGCATTGCCGCGGTTGTTTAGTGCTCTCTGCCCCTGCGCGGGCACGACATCCGGTTTGCTGTAACACATCCATCATTAACAAGAGTTACGCGATGAAAGCACCTGCACTGCCTGCGGACGAATCACAGCGTCTGGCCCAGTTACGTGCGCTCAACATTCTGCACACACCCACAGAAGAGCGTTTTGACCGTTTAACCCGCCTCGCCCGACGTCTGTTTGACGTTCCGGTCGCGATGGTCAGTCTGCTGGAGAATGACTATCAATGGTTTAAATCCAGCGACGGTTTTGATCGGCCAACCACCGCGCGTAACATCTCTTTTTGCGGTCATACCATCCTGCAGGATGAAGTGATGGTGGTCGAGGACGCGCTGGCCGACACGCGCTTCAGCGATAATCCGCTGGTTACCGATGCAGACAATCCGGTGCGTTTCTACGCGGGCTATCCGCTGCGCACGCCGTCCGGCGCCAAAGTCGGTACGCTGTGCATCATCGATAATCATGCGCGCCAGTTTAACGCGGAGGATCTGCACGCGCTGCGCGATCTGGCGGCCATGGCCGAAGCCGAGCTGGTGGCGTTTCAGACCGCGACGTCCGATGAGCTGACGCAAATCACCAACCGGCGCGGCTTTATGACGCTGGGTCAGATGGCGCTGAATGAGTGTCAGCTGAAACAGCTGCCCGCCAGCCTGACGTTTCTCGATCTCGACGGTTTTAAGGCCATCAATGACCGGCATGGCCACCGCGAGGGCGATCGCGCGCTGATGGACTTTGCCGATGCCATGAAGGTGAGTTTTCGCCATGCCGATATCTTTGCCCGGCTCGGCGGCGATGAGTTTGTGGTGCTGCTGAACGGCATTCGTCAGGACGAGGCGGAAGCGACGCTGGCGCGCTTCGCCCACTATCTGCATAAACAGATGCAGGATCTGGAGCGGCGTTACACGCTGCAGTTTTCGTCGGGCATCGTGGAATTTGATCCGCAGCAGCCGCAATCGCTGGAGCAGCTGCTGGAAAGCAGCGACGCACGTATGTACGCCGCCAAGTATCAGAAAAGGCAGCCGCGCAGATAGCCGCTGCGCGGGCATTCACCTTAACGCGCCAGGTCGTCAATCAACGTCTGATTAAACTTCGCTGGCGCTTCCATCTGCGGCGCGTGCCCCATGCCGGGGAACTCGATCAGTCGCGCGCCGGGAATCAGCTGTGCCACCTGTTTGCCCAGCACATTGTAATGGCCGAGCTGCGCTTTCACCGCCGGTGAAGCGATATCGCTGCCAATCGCGGTGGCATCGGCCGTGCCGATCATCAGCGTGGTCGGCACCTTCAGGTCTTTAAACTCGTAATAGACCGGCTGGGTGAAAATCATGTCGTAGATCAGCGCCGAGTTCCACGCCACTTTCTCATGCCCCGGTCCTTTATTCAGCCCGGCCAGCATCTGCACCCATTTGTCATATTCCGGCTTCCACTGGCCGCTGTAATAGGTGTGCTGCTCATATTTCTTAATGCCCGCCGCGTCGAGCTTCAGCTCGCGCTGATACCATTGATCCACCGAGCGCCACGGCGCGCCCTTCGCCTTCCAGTCCTCAAGGCCAATCGGATTGACCAGCACCAGCTTCTGCGTCTGCTGCGGATACATCAGTGCGTAACGCGTCGCCAGCATACCGCCGGTCGAGTGGCCAACGATCACCGCTTTCTCAACGCCGAGCTGCGCTAACAGCTGATGGGTGTTTTGCGCCAGTTGCTGGAAGCTGTACTGATAGCGGGCGGGTTTGGTGGAGGTGCAGAAACCAATCTGATCCGGCGCAATCACGCGATAGCCCTGCTGGCTCAGCGCGTTGATGGTGTCTTCCCAGGTGGCAGCGCAGAAGTTTTTACCGTGCATCAGCACCACTGTCTGACCATTGGCCTGCTGCGCCGGCTTCACGTCCATATAGCCCATGCTGAGCGACTGCTGCTGGGAGGAGAAGGTAAAATGCTGCAGCGGATAAGGATAGTGAAACCCCTCCAGCTGCTCGCCATACACGGCCTCTGCGGCCTGCGCGCTGAGCGTGCCGCACAGCATCGCTGACGTCAGCGCTACGCTCAGTAACGGTTTTAATCGAAAACGAAACGTCATGTGACCTCTTCTGTACAGGGAAAAACCCTCAGTCTGGCACGAAAACCGCCGGTGGATATTGATGCGCCGTGCCGCCGCCCGTCACACCTTTAACTGTTAAGCCGCGCAAAGCGATAATCCATTTGCGTTAATAATAACGGCCGTAATTACGGCAACTATTCAACATCATCACAACATGTCGGCGATTAATTTCACGATAAACAAGACCAGTCTTGATGACAATTAATAAAAAAGCCATTTCCTGATAAAACTTTACGTTACGACAGTGCTTAAAAAGTTTAATTTAATTACACTGTGTCGAGTTATTGGAGGACCATAATGATGCAGCAAAAATACAACCAAGGGGTGATTGATTCGGTGACCGAATGGATTATGGCCAACCTGGATCAACGTTTGAGCATTGATGATATTGCACTGAAATCTGGCTATTCCAAATGGTATTTACAGAAACTGTTTGCCCGTTACCATAACGAAACGCTGGCGCGTTATATTCGCAAAAAGAAACTGATTTGTTGCGTGAATGAGCTGAAATTCAGCCGCACGCCGATTATCAGTCTGGCGGTTAAATACCATTTCGAAAGTCAGCAATCCTTTACCCGCTCGTTTAAACAGGTGATGGGCTGCACGCCGCTATTCTGCCGTAAACGCCAGCTGAGCGATGCTGCCGAAGCCCTGTTGCGCAGCAGTGACGATCCCTGCGCGCTGTGTCGCAAAGTCGGGTTTAATCGCAGCGAGCAGGAAAAACAGGTTGTTAATCCGGTAAGCGAAAATAATGGGAAGTTTCCAGCGCGTATTAGCTGTGCGGTACGTTAATCACGTCTGATATTTTGGGAAAATATTTATAAGCGCGTGAGTAGAAGCGGCGAGATTTATTGCGCTGATGCACAGGTGCACCGTGCCCACTCAGGCATTGCGCAATAAATTGCGCCGCTACGGTACGTGCAAAATGTCATTTCGGTGCCTGTCGACCGCACAGATTGTAGCGGCGCGATTTATCGCGCTGATGTTCCGCCGCACCGTGCCCATCCGGGCATTGCGCAATAAATTGCGCCGCTACGGTACGTGCGAAATATCATCTCGGTGCCTGTCGGCCGCACAGATTGTAGCGGCGCGATTTATCGCGCTGATGTTGAGGTGCACCGTGTCCATTCAGGCATTGCGCAATAAATTGCGCCGCTACGGTACGTGCGAAATATCATTTGGGTGCCTGTTGACCGCACAGATTGTAGCGGCGCGATTTATCGCGCTGATGTTGAGGTGCACCGTGTCCATTCAGGCATTGCGCAATAAATTGCGCCGCTACGGTACGTGCAAAATGTCATTTCGGTGCCTGTCGACCGCACAGATTGTAGCGGCGCGATTTATCGCGCTGATGTTCCGCCGCACCGTGCCTGTCCGGCCGGTGAAACCCTTTTATTCCTCAGCGCACCGGCTGGCCCGGCAGCAGCTTATCTGAAAACAACTGGCGGCAGACAAACGCGTCCTGCCTTGCCTGCTGCTGCTGTTGCGGCGACAAATCCTGCCACACCGTTTGCAGATGCTCCGCCAGCCCGGACTGGAAATGAATCTTCTGCAGCGCGTAATCCGAATTACCGCCTTCAATAATCTGCTGCATCGCCTGTGCGCTGTTATCGCGGCCGTCATGGGTCAGCGTACAAAAAGTCGCGATGTAGTAAGCCTTGTCCTCATCGCTGTAATGCGGCATCAGCCACCAGATCAGCGCACTGATAACCAGCAGCAGCGGCAGCAGGGATTTGATTTTTAACATGGATTTATTGACCAGCTGAAAAAGAAAACGCCGCGATCTTAACAGATTCACCGCGCCATGCCGCACGCCATTTTCAGGCTTTTCTCCGGCAGATTGAGACGAGGCTTAACGGGGAATGCACCGATGTGCTTATAAAGTAGCCCGCTCAATTTTCCTCGTCATTCAGGGAATGAACATCATGAAAAAAAGCCAGCTGGCGCTGCTGATTGGTACCTTGTGCCTTAGCGGTTCACCCTATGCCGGGATTATGCGCCATGACATTGACGTGCAGGAATACCGCGATTTTGCCGAAAACCGGGGCAAATATGCTATCGGTGCCACCGATATTCCCCTCTATCGCAAAGACGGCACCTTTGAAGGCTATGTACTGGACGTGCCGATGCCGGACTTTAGCATGGTCAGCGACGAGGGTTTCAGCTCATTTATCGCGCCATCTTTTGTCACAGGTGCCAAACATGTTCGATATGTTCTGTCGTTGAATTTAGGCAAAAAAGCCAAATTTTCGCCGACTTACCGTGGCATTAATTACAATAATGATCCTACGCGAGACTTTCATTTACCGCGGGTTAATAAGGTGGTCGTCGAAAGCGCGCCTTCGCCTTACATCGGCGGTGAAGAATTATTAGCGAATCGCAGTCGCTATACCGTATTTGCCCGCCTGGGTGCGGGTTATCAGCAAATCGACGATCCAGAAAGCGGTAAATTGATACCTATCGATGGCGCCTACGTCTATAACACCGGTGGAACCTTTAAACCCGGCGCCATTACGAATTTTTATAAGGACTACATTAAGTGGAGAATTTTTTCACCTGATCACCCCTCATTTTCCCTGTTAAGTATTGGTACCCGTGGAGGTGATAGCGGTAGCCCGGTGTTTGCCTGGGACAGTGTAGAAAAACGCTGGGTACAGTTCGCTGTCCATTCTGGTGGCTATGGGGGGACTACCTACAATTATTCCTTTGCCAGTGAATTAATTAATGGAAAGCATGTGCAGGAGGTACTGGATTCCGTCAGGGATGCTGATGTTGAAGACAGCGGCGGCACTACCCTCGAATGGCGCGGTGATAGCATTATGCAGGATGGCAAAACCTGGCAATGGCACGGGCTTGATCAGGCTCAGGCAGAAACCGCACCCGCCAAAGCCAGCAATGATCAGCTCAATGCCACCAAAGATCTGCGCTTTAACGGCGACGGTGGCATCATCGAGCTGGCGCAGTCGGTCAACCTCGGCGCGGGCTTGCTGCGTTTCTCGAACGACTACACCCTGCGCGCCGCAGGCGACGGCAACTTCAGCTGGGTCGGCGGCGGCGTTGAGGTCGACAAAGACAAAACTGTGCTGTGGCAGGTTAACGGCCTGCAGGACGATGCGTTGCACAAAATCGGCGCCGGCACGCTGCACGTTAACGCCAGCGGCATCAATCCCGGCGCGCTTAACGTCGGCGACGGCACGGTCATCCTTGACCAGCAGGCCGACGCGCGGGGACGTAAACAGGCGTTCTCCACCGTCACCCTGTTCAGCGGCCGCCCGACCGTGGTGCTCAACAGCGCCGATCAGTTAAGCACTGACAACATCCGCTTCGGCTATCGCGGCGGTACGCTGGACGTTAACGGTCACGATTTGACCTTCGACGATATCCTGCACAATGACAGCGGCGCGCGCATCGTTAACAGCAGTCAGACGCTGGCGCATCTCGATCTCACCGGCGATAACCGCCTGTTCCTCGGCGAGCTGGGCGAAGCGGACTCACGCGATAACCTCAACGTGACCACCCATCAGCGCTGGCAGCTGGCCGGCGGCGCGCAGCTTAATCAGCTGGCGGTGGCCGACGGTGTGCTAACGCTGAGCGGCGAACAGGTTGAGCATGCCGGGAAGGTGTTCTTTGCCAATGACTGGCAGGACAAAACGTATCACATCAACCAGCTGCAGGTGGCGCATGACGCCGCGCTAACCGTCGCTGAGCACGCTCACGTTACCAGCGACATCACGCTGGCCGACAAGGCCACGCTTAACGTGCTGGGCCGATCCACGATGGCCGGCGACATCAACCTGAGCGGCACCGCTTCCAGCCTGATTGCTGACATCGCGCAGTACGTCAGCACGCTGGGCGAGCTGGCTTCCACCATCAGCGCCAATATCAGTGGCCAGGGCCGCGTGATTAAAAGCGGTGACGGCCGGCTGACGCTGAGCGGTGACGTCAGCAACCAGCAGGGCGTTGAGGTGCAGCAGGGCGAGCTGGAAGTGAGCGGCAAGCTGCACACGCCGATGAACATGGCCGCCGGCACGCTGCTCTCCGGCGGCGGCGTCATCAATCACGCCAGCCTCGCCGATAACGTCACGCTGGCACCGGGCTGGAACAATGCGCCGGACAGCTGGTCGGCCATGCGCCTTGGCGATCTGCGTCACGGGCGCGACACGGCGCTGGTGCTGAACTCCGCGTTCCGCAATAACGCCAGCGATCGCCTGCTGATCGATGGCGATCTACAACAGCCGGACGATGCGCCGCTGTGGCTGACGGTAAAACCGCAGGCCAGCTGGATCGATAGCGATCGCAACCACAACGGCGCAGCGGATAACACTGAAGGCGTGTCGCTGGTGCAGGTCGGCGGCCAGGCGCACGCCGACAGCGTCCAGCTGGCCGGCAGCTATGTGGCGCGCGGCGCCTGGGCTTACGGTCTGTACGCCTTCGCACCGGGCCGCGCCAGTGGCGATGAGCGTCTGGTGGCGGGCGAAGGGGATCAGTTCTGGGATTACCGTCTGCAAAACATTCTGCTGGCGGAAGGGGATAACCGTGAACCTTACCTGCCGGAGCCGGAGCCGGAGCCGGAGCCTGAACCGCAACCCGAGCCAGAACCGCAGCCGGAACCGGAACCGGAAAATCCGCAGGTGCCGCAGCCAGAGCCAAAACCGGAGCCAGGCAAGGTACGCGCGGCGGTGATTCCGCAGGTGCCGGCCTACATCTCGCTGCCCGCCGCCTTCCACAGCGTGACACACAATCTGCAAGCGCTGTTCAGCAGCAGCGCGCAGCAGGCGGGCGCAGAGGGCCGTCCGGATCTGTTTGTGTCCGGCTACACCGGTGACGACCGCTATCACAGTGCGGGCGGCTTTATGGATTACGGCTACGATTTCCACAGCCGCTATCAGGGCTGGATGATTGGCAGCCGCTTCCCGTTGCAGTCCGCGCTGGCGCTGAGTGTCGGCGTCAATAAAGGCAACCTGAGCATCACACCGGAAGCGCGTGACGGCAACAGTCACGCCCGCATTGATACGCTAGGCGCCAGTGCGCTACTGAGCTGGCAGCCCGATCAGGGCCTGCAGCTGGCCGTGCCGGTTGGCGTGATGCAGTACCGCGGCAGCGTCAACACGGATCTGCGCGGTAACGTGACGCAGCTGAAAGCGCGCGGCGCGAACCTCGGGCTCGAGAGCGGCTGGCGCTGGCAGTCCGGCGCGCATGCGCTAACGCCGGTGGCCGGTGTGGATGCGCAGTGGCTCGATATCAATGATTTCACCGACAGCGACGGCGCACAGGTGAGCTACGATAATCCGCTGCAGTGGCAGCTCTCCGGCGGCGTAAAATACGACTTCCGCCTCAACGAGAAGCTGAAGCTGGGCGCGGAAACGCGCTACGTGCAGCGCATCAGCCAGCGCGATCGGGTGGCGATTGGTGACGGCCAGCAGGCGGCGCACTTCGCCACCGGACGCGGCGGCAACAGCCTGCAGTACAGCGGTTACGCCGGCTGGCAGGTGCTGGATAATCTGGAGCTTAACACCCAGCTTCAGGGCCAGCAGCGCCTGACGCAGGAAGGCATCAGCGACTGGAATCTGCAGGCCGGTGTGAAAATCAGTTTTTAATCGCGGCTCTCATCACGCATCAGCCCGGGACATGTCTTACCGGGCTTTTTTATGCTTTTCTGAAAAAAAACCAGACAAAACTTAATTGCCACGTTAGTCGGTCGCTTTAGGTTTGCGATTCTCGCTATTTTCATCCATGGAAGAGAATATGAAACTTACCCCGCTGACGCTGGTGATCAGTACGTTCTGTTATAGCCTTCCTGCATTCGCTGATGAGCGCTACCCTGCATTTTCACCATTACAAAATAATAACGTTAACGCTGCGAATATTCCGCACCCACCGGAATCCTTTCATGGTCCATCAACCCAGGAAATCCCTGAGCTGCCGCTGCTTGCGCAGGCCAGCCGCCAGACCGGCGAAGGGATTAAACAGCTTGGGAAAATGATCGCCCGCGGCTCGTGGTTTGATGAGATCAATCCGGCAACCTCGGGCCTGGTGCGGAGCAGCGTGCTGGCCGGCAACAACAGCCATCATTTGTGGTATTACCGGTTACAAAACGTGGTTGTGACCGGTGAGCCAGACAATGGCATTCCTCAGTTAATTGATACACCGGAAGGCGTGACACCAGCACCCGAACCCGGTCGTGGCGAAGTTGTCATATTGCCGCCACCTCCACCGCCTGAGCCGGAACCGCCACAGCTCACACCCGCGCCACAAATCCCGACCTATCTCGCCCTACCCAACATGCTGTATGCCCTCAACGACACCATGCAAACCCGCTTCCACTTCGCTGCCCGGCAGATGAGCCTGGATGATCATCACAACCTGTTTGTCTATGGCTATAGCGGCGGCGAGCGCTATCGCAGTGCGCAGGGCAATAGCGATGCCACCAGCCGCTATCAGGGCTGGATGCTGGGTGCGCGCTGGACGCCGGAAGCGGAACAGAGCCCACTGGCCTTCAGTGCGGGCGTGCATAAAGGCGTAGTGACTATGCTGTCGGATACGCCGTCGGGACGCAGCCAGCTGCGTATGCAAACCCAGGGCATTAATGCGCTGATCGGCATTCAGCCGCCTGAGGGCTGGCAGCTGGAGATACCGCTGGGGCTGACGCATTATCGCGGCACCTTACGCCATGAAACCCAGGGTGAAGTGGCGCGGATCAGCGCCGTTAGCGGCAATATCGGTGCAGAAGCGGGCTGGCGCTGGCAGCAGGATGCGCATAGCCTGATGCCGCTGGCCGCAGCCGGTGTGCAGTGGTTGCATATTGCTGATTTTACCGAGCAACAGGGTGCGCAGGTGAACTATCAGCTGACGCCGCAGTACAGCCTGGCTGGCGGTGTTAAGTATGATTATCAGCCGCTGTCGTCAGTGAAGCTGGGGCTGGAGGCGCGTTATGTCTGGCACAGCGGCAGGCAGAATACGCTGGATGCCGGTGATATGCGCGGCTTGCCGATTGAGCGCGCCCGCCACAGCGCCCAGCTGGGCGGTTACGTCAGCTGGCAGCTGCATGAAAACGTGGAGATCGGCACGCAGTTGCAGGTGCAGCAGCGGCTGGATCGCCCCGGCGTGAGCGACTGGAATGTGCTGAGCGGCGTGAAAGTGGCGTTTTAAACAATTTAAAAGGATGCAAATTTTTGTAGCGGCGCGATTTATCGCGCAATTTTAATTACCGCACCGCGGCGGAATGCGCAATAAATTGCGCCGCTACCACCCGTGCAGTTATCTGCGGCATCACATGGAAGGGATATCTGCGCGAGAAATCACGCCATCATGATTCATCGCGGATGCGATTTCTGCACTGTCCAGTCGCACGAACCGTAGCGGCGCGATTCATCGCGCAATTTCAATTACCGCACCGCGGCGGAATGCGCGATAAATTGCGCCGCTACAACCCGTGCGGTTATCAGCGGCATCACATGGAAGGGATATCTGCACGATAAGTCGCGCCATCTGCGGATGCGATCTCTGCACTGTCCCGTCGCACAAACCGTAGCGGCGCGATTTATCGCGCATTTCAATTACCGCACTACTCCATCACGACGCCTGCAAATAATGCACTACCGACTGGTTCAGCGTATCCAGCTTCTCTTCCAGCAGCAGAAGCCCTTCGCGGATGACCTCCTGATCTTCAGCGCTTTGGCAGGCGCGCTCGATCTGCCCGCACAGATCATCGATCTCGCCGGCGTAAATGATCTGCGCCGATCCGCCCAGCCGATGCAGCGATGAAGCCAGCGCCGGCCAGTCCTGTGCATCAAAATGGCGCCAGCACTGCTGCATATCGTTGCGGCTCTCCTCGCCGACCTTCGCCAGCATCTTCGCCACCATCGCATCGTCGTGATACACCATGGCGCGCAGCGATTCGAGCGACAGCAGCGAATCCAGCGCCGGCACTTCGGCGGCTGGCTCGTTGCTGCTCAGCAGCTCGGCCAGCTTGTCAATTTTCAGCGGCTTAAACAGGCAGGCGTTCATGCCCGCTTCCAGGCAGCGCACGCGCACGTCCGACTGCGCATTGGCCGTCAGACCAAAAATTTTCACCGCGTTGCCGCTGCGGCGCAGGGTCTGCGTCAGTTCGATGCCGCTCATGCCCGGCATATTGCAGTCGGTAATAATCAGATCGAACGCCTGATGCGCCAGCAGCGCCAGTGCTTCTTCGCCGCTGCTGGCTTCGCTGATCTGCTGGCCCAGCTCGCTGAGCTGGCTTCGCAGCAGCAGGCGGTTGGCCGGATGGTCGTCGACCACCAGAATATTCAGCTGCGGCAGCGCACGGCTGCGCGCCACGCGGGTTTTCTCCAGCAGCTTGCGCGCCCGGCGTGCCGGCATCATCACGTTAAGCTGAATCAGCGTGCCACGTCCCGGCTGGCTGTTGAGGTTCATGGTGCCCTGCATCTTCTCCAGCAACTGGGCGCTGATCACCAGGCCAAGGCCGGTGCCGGTCTGCTTGCGTCCCTCTTCGGTCTGGGCAAACGGCTGAAACAGTTTGGCCTGGTCGACAGCGCTGATGCCCACGCCGCTGTCTTCGATCTCAATTTCCAGCTCCAGCGAGCCATCTTCCCACTCATGGCCGATCACCCGCACTTCGACGCCGCCTTCGTGGGTAAACTTGATGGCGTTATTGATGTAATTGGCGATCACCTGGCGGAAGCGCGCGGCATCGATAAACACTTCCAGCCCCGGCGGCGTGTCGCTGTGGTAGTGCAGCGTCAGATTTTTGCCGCTGGCCATGCCGTCAAACAACCGTACCACCGGCAGCACCAGTTGCTCGGTGCTGACCCACTCCGGCATCAGCTCCAGCTGACCGCTCTCGATCTTGGCCATGTCGAGGATATCGCCAATCAGCCCCAGCAGCGTGTTGGCCGACTCGTAGGCGATCTGAATGGCTTCGTTGTCGCGCTGTTTGCGCCCTTCCAGCTCCAGCAGGCCGATGATGGCGCTGATCGGCGTGCGAATCTCATGGCTCATGGTGGCGAGGAACGAACTCTTGGCGCGGTTGGCCTCATCCGCCACCTTTTTCTCCGCCTGCAGCGCCAGCATCAGCAGTTCGTAGGCGGTGACATCCTGCCAGCCGCAGATCAGCCCGGTAATATTGCCCTGCGCATCACGCTGCTCCTGCGCCCAGTGATGCACCATGCGCGCTTCGCTGCCGTTTTCGATCTCAATTTCCAGATCCTGGGCGGTATCGCCCCACAGACTGTTGTGCGCCAGCGCCACCAGCTCCGGATCGTTGACCGCTTCCGGGCTCATCAGCGGATAGAGTTTGCTGATGAGCGGCGACAGCGGATGGCGCTGATCGTAAAGCGAAAAACTCAGGCGCTGCGCGTCGACGCCGGCAAAAAAGCGCTGAAACGCACCGTTAGCACTGACCACGTTCCAGTTGCGATCCAGCACGTAGACCGGCGTTGGCAGGCCATTCAGCAGCGCATCACGAAAGCGCAGTTCAGCCTGCAGGTCAGCTTCTGCGCGACGGCGATGCTTCACCTCTTTGCCGCGATAGTTAACCCACGCCAGACAGGCGATCAGCAGCAGCGCGGTCAGCAGAGTGATGGCGTAAAACTGCGCGCGGTACAGCTGCCAGGTGGTGCGCGTGGTCTGCGGTGTGCCCTGCCAGCGGCTGGCAATCAGCGAGATTTCGCTCGGCTGAATGTCGGCCAGCGCTTTATCAATAATGCTCAGCAGCTCCGGCTGATCGCGGCTGACGGCAAAGCTCAGCTCCACCGGCGGCAGCGCCAGACGCGACACGATCTTCAGCGGTTGCTGCGCGTAGCGCGCCAGTAACGTGTTCACGCTCAGCTGGTTATCGATCAGCCCGGCGACCTTGCCCTCCTGCAACAGTTGCAGCGCCAGGCTGGCGTTATCCACTTCAGACAGCTGCAGCGTGGGGAAACGATCCAGCAGCGCCTGACGCGCCGGATTGCCTTTGACGATACTGAGCTTCATGCCGGGATAGAGCGCCTGCGGCGCATCAGGCTGGTCCGGCACCAGCAGCACCAGCGGCACCTTCAGGTAAGGCCGGGTAAAGCGCACTGCCTCCTGATGGCCGCCATCCTGCGCCATCGCTGCCAGCATCGCTACCTGATGATGCTCCAGCTGCTGTACGCCGTCACGCCACGAATACGCCGGCACCGGGGTGAAAAACAACCCGGTGCGCAGCTGGATCAGATGCAGCAGATCGGCGCTGATACCCTGAAATTCGCCCTGCTCATCCAGCAGCGCCAGCGGTGCAGAGAACGGATTGAACGCCACTTTCACCTGCATATGCTGCTGCAGCCACTGCTGCTCGCGCGGCGTCAGGCTGAGCGGATCCTGCAAACGCCAGACGTCCGGCCGCTGCGTCCACTGCCGCGAAATTAGCCGATGCTGTTCGCCGGGAATAGCCGCGATGGCGGCATTCAGCGCTTGCAACAGCGGCTGATTATCGGCTTTCACTACCAGACGGCTGCCGTACAGCGCGTCTTCCGGCAAAATCGCTGCCAGCGCCAGCTGATTGACATAGCTGCGCTCAATCAGAAATGCTGCCGCCAGCAGGCTGCCGAGCGCATAGTCCGCTTCGCCACTGGCCACTGCCGCCAGCGCCGCCTGGCTGGAGGGATAACGCACGATGGTGGCGTCAGGGAAATGCTGTTTGATTTGAGCATCGGTAAGAAAGCCTTCACGCATGGCGAGGCGCAGCGGTGCATTGTAGGGCACCGGCTGTGAGGCCTGCTTCTCCGCGGCGATCACCACCGGACGATTAATGAGAAAACTGTCTGTTGCCCTGAAGGCCGCCGCATCGTGCAGTTCGCGCCCCGGTGAGCTAAACAAGGCGTCCGCCGCGCCGCTTTTCACCGCTGCCTGCGCCGCCGCCTGGCTGGGATAACGCACCATCACCGCCTGCACGCCAAGATTACGCGCCAGCAGTTGCAGATAATCGGCGTAAATCCCTTCCACGCTGTTGCCGCTGCCCGCTGCCTCCTGATAGATCAGGTAAGGCGGCAGCTCCGGTGTCCACACCGCGATGCGCAGCTCATGTTTAATGCGCAGCCAGCGCCACTCGTCACCGCTCAACTCAATATGCATCGGTGCCAGCTTGTCACGGCTGAACAACTGAAATATTTCGGGCTGCGGCTGGGCGGCCAGCAGCGGGCTCAACAGCAGCAGAAGCAGAGTGACCAGGCGCAGCATCGCTACTCCATATGATTACGATTGGCGAAGGCAAAGAGATCGCGCAGGCTTTTGCAGTGCAATTTCTCCAGCAAACGGCCTTTGTAAGTTGAAACGGTTTTATTGCTGAGATTCATGCGGTTAGCAATGCGCATGTTATCCAGCCCCTTCAACAGATAAGTGAACACCTGAAATTCCTGCGGCGACAGCGATTCCAGCAGCTGCTTATCGGAGTGGATGTGATTCTCTTCCGCCGGCACATTAATACCGGCCAGCGGGAAGTAACCATAGCCACTTTGCGCTGCACGAATTGCGGTGATGATTTCCGGCAAATTGTCCTTTTTACTGATAAAACCATTCGCTCCGCAGCGCACACTCTGTACCGCATAAAAGTTCTGATTCTTACCTGAGACGATAATAATAATACCCGGAAAACTCTTAGCACGCAGCGCTTTAACCACTTCGATGCCGTTCAGCGAGTGAATATCAATATCCATCACCACGATATCCGGATAATGCTGGTCGATTAGCTGCAGCGCTTCATAACCATCATCGGTTTCGGCGACCATGCTATGCCCTTCTTTTTCAAGAAGAAAGCTTACCGCCATGCGGGCCATAGGATGATCGTCGACGACAATAAATTTCGCCATGTTTTATTTCCTGACGTGACCTTAAAGAGAAAAGTTAATTACCTGACTATTAGACTAATAAATTCAACCCTGAATCAACCACAATCAAATAACAAAACGTAGGTCGCGTCCTACACACCACCGATGAACATTCCCATATCCCTGTGCGTAATTTAATCGTAAGATCTGACCATCGCGAATTAATTACTCTGCGAACAATATGAGTTGTATTTAAATGTAAGGGCGTAAATATGGGAAAGGAGATTCCAGTGAAAGCAGGCAGTGATAATAAGCCGAAGAGAATCATTATTGCGCTCAGCTGCCATTTTGCGCTGACCGGTTTACGTGAGTTGTGCCAGCCGCTGACGGATTGCAGCGTACAAACGCTGCAGATTGCGCCGGAAACGGTAGCGGAAGAGTTGATGTTCAACCACGCCGATTTACTGATTACCGAACTGCCGCGTGACGCCGCCGGCCTGGCCGAGCTGCTGCTGATTCCCGAGTGGTTTAAAGGTCATACGCTGATTCTGCTGGATGAAGAGACCGAGCCAATGCGTCAGACGCTGGTGGCCGCCGGGTTCTCTACGGTGATGAGCAAAAACGATCGGGCTGAGGTACTGCAGCGCAGCGTGAGCCAGCAGCTGCAACGCAAACCGTCGCGCTACGATTACGCCGCTCCGGGCCGCAATGCGCTGGCACGCGAAAAACGCGTAATTTGCGCCCTGCTGCGCGGCATGAAGCCAGCACGCATTGCGCGTGAAATGGGCCTGCACCCGCGTGAGATCAGCCGCAGCAAGGTCAACAGCCTGGCGCGCAGCGGGTTTCCCACGCTGAACGCGATGCTGGCCTGCACCGGCCGCCGCCCGATTTAAGCAGCAGGAAAGCGCACGTCGCAAAGCGTATATGAATCCGTAGGGTGCGCATTCATGCGCACCAGGACAGCGCAGCAATAACACGCACCAATCGTAGCGGCGCAATTTATTGCGCTATCTACTACGGTGCGGCTGACGGATTCGCGCGATGAATCGCGCCGCTACGCCACCTGCGGTCTGTAAACCGGGCATCTGAATGGCGCAGCAATAACACCGCTGCAACCGGTGCGAATGAACAATCTGCCATCCGGTTGGCACAGCAATAACAACACGCACAAACCGTCGCGGCGCAATTCATGGCGCAATCTACTACGGTGCGGCTGGCGGATTCGCGCGATAAATCGCGCCTCTACGCCACCTGCGGCCTGGAAACCGGGCAGCTGAATGGCGCAGCCATATCATCGCTGCAACCGGTGAGACTGGACAATCTGCCACCCGGACGGCACAGCAATAACAACACGCACCAACCGTAGCGGCGCAATTTATTGCGCAACCTACCGCGGTGCGGCTGGCGGATTCGCGCGATAAATCGCGCCGCTACGACACCTGCGGTCTGGAAACCGGGCACCTGAATGGCGCAGCCATAATGCCGCTACGAAACCTGCGGTCTGGAAACCGGGCAGCTGAATGGTGCAGCCATAAACCGCTGCAACCGGTGCGAATGAACAATCTGGCACCCGGACGGCGCAGCAATAACAACACGCACAAACCGTAGCGGCGCAATTCATTGCGCAATCTACTACGGTGCGGCTGCCGGACTCGCGCCATAAGCCGCACAATGCAAAAGCGTTACAACTTTGTAGGGTGCGCATTCATGCGCACCTGGACAGCGCAGCAATAACACCGCGCACCAAACAGCGCAGCGAAATAATTACACAACCATTAATTCGCAGGATAATAAAAATTACAGACCGGTCTTAATTGACACACAACCATTAAAAGTCTAAACGGGCGCATCAGAATTCTCAGTTTAATTATTAAGACAAGGACTACAGACCACCGATGAACATTCGCATGGGAATTAAATAAAAACAGCATTACTATAACCTCATCGCTTAGCCATTCACTGAATGCAAAGCAATAAAAAACAGCCGGATGAAAGAGAATGTAATTTCAGCGGCTAAATACTGAATTCAATAACCTTGTGAAAACGACATTAACCTTCTGATGTTTTCACAGCAAAACCTTCTCCATTTTATCAATCAGGGAAGAAGGTCATTCAACACAACAAAGGAAATAGAAATGATGAAAAACATGATGAAAACCGCCTGTGCGATCGCTGTTCTGGCTGCCAGTGCAAACGTAATGGCTGAAAGTGTAGATCTGACAATTAAAGGCACTATTGCACCAATCGCCTGTAAAGCCAACATCGCTGGTGGTGGTGTTATTGATTATGGCGTTATCTCGCCGGAAAGTCTGAAAGAGGATGCCTATACCACTCTTTCACAAAAATCGAGTAACTTAGTTATCACCTGTGATTCACCAGCTAAAATGGCCATAAATGTTACCAATAATCGTGTAGGTACTGTTCCCGGTCGTGGAGAATGGGAAGAAAGGTCATATCCTTCTCAGGGAGTAAAACTTTTTAATAGCGACCAATTTCCTACAATGGGCCTTGGTAAATCAAATGATAAACTCATTGGCGGCTGGGGCGCCATTTTAAGAAATGGTATGGCTGATGGTGCCGCAGCAAAAATTATCTCTACGGACAATAAAGGCACGTCATGGAATGACGGTTATGCATTAGTGGCTCAAGCTGACAAAACCTGGCTGAATTCAATGTCCAAGACTAATGAACTTGTGCCTGTAGCAGCAAAAGTTTTTTCTTACGATATCGTAGTTGAATCATATATTAACAAAAGCTCAGAACTTGATCTGACCAAGCCAATTGTACTGGATGGCTCAGCTACTCTGGAACTGGTTTACCTTTAATTTTTTATAAGCCGGAGAAATCCGGCTTTTCTTGCGTCTTTGTACAACCAGGAAGAAATGATGTCCTTTAAATCTATGAAAAAATCATCAATGATTATTTTTCTTAGCACAATATCTTTTTTCACTCACGCCACGGGGGTGTTACCGGACTCTTCAGTCGTTATCATTGAAGAGCGCGATGGTGAGGGGGTATTAAATATAAAAAACACCGATGACTTTCCTGTTTTGTTGTTAACTACTTTACAAAACATTCCCGACGATCAGCAGACGCTGCTAACCGTCACACCCCCCGCAGCACGCGTCGAACCGGGTAAAACCCAGCGCGTACGCTTTATGTTGAACAGCAACGCCTCGTTAAAAACCGAGCGCCTGAAGCGCGTGACGGTTGAAGGTATTCCGCCGCAGGAAAAAGGGAAAAGTGAAGTGCGCATGACGGTACGCCAGAATCTGCCGGTGATTATTCGCCCGGCCGGCCTGGAGAAAGATCTGTCACCGTGGAAGCGCCTCAGCTGGCAATTTAATGGTAATACGCTGCAGGTGAAAAACGATTCGCCCTACGTAGTCCGTCTGGCGCAGGCGGTACAAACCTTGCCGGATAATACCGTCTGGCAATTACCCAATAACTATGTACTGCCGGGCCAGCAATTTACTTTGCAGCCGGAAGGCAGCAAAAAAGTCAGCAACGCTGCGCAGGTACGTATTTCCCCCGCCACCACCTGGGGTTTTAGCGTGGATACCTATGACGCGCCGCTGACGCGGTAAGCGGGGTGAGCCGTGCCACAACATAATAAAAATAAACCGCACATTTTGCGTCCCAGCCTACTGGCCCTCGCCCTGATGCAGGCGCTGGGCAGCATTTCCGCCCAGGGTGCAGAGCCGGTAGAGTTTGACCTCGCCTCACTGCAGGCGCGCGGCGTCGATCCCCGTCTGGCAGTCCATTTTAAAGACGCACCACGTTTTATGGCCGGTGATAACCCCGTCAATCTGCGCGTTAACGGCAGCGAACGCGGCCGCATTCGCGTGCATTTCGACGAGCAGGGTGAACCTTGTATCGATCGTGCTTTTCTGCAGCAGGCGAAGCTGGTGGTGCCCAAAAGTTTACCCGATGGTGAACGCATCAGCCTGAACAGCCTGTGGCCGCAGGCGGAACTGCACACTGACCCCGGTGAAGAGCGTCTGACGCTGATTGTGCCGCAGCAGGCGTTAGCCGCCGCCGATGACAGCGGCGACTGGCAGCACGGCGGCGTCGCCGGTCTGTTCAATTACGATGCGCAGTATATGGATTCCGCTGGCCGCTTTGCTGGCGTTAGCTATATGCAGCTGGACAGCGAGGCCGGGATGAATTTCAGCGACTGGATTGTGCGCAGTCGTCAGACATTGACGCGCTTTAACGGGGAAAACTTACTGCGCCACCAGGCGGCCTACGCACAGCGCACGCTGGCAGCCTCACAGAAAGTGTTGCAGGCCGGTCAGATCAACCTCGTCAACTCACTGTTTGGCAGCGGCCAGGTGCTGGGCATACAGCTTTTTCCCGAGTTGTCCTTGGAAAAACAGGGCGGTGCTGGTCTGGTGGAAGGTATCGCCAGCAGCGCCTCGGTGGTCGAAGTGCGTCAGTCGGGCGCGCTGGTGTTCAGCACCACGGTGCCGGCCGGCCCGTTCCGGCTTGAAGGCTTCTCACTGCTGAATACCCGCAGCGATCTGCAGGTGACCGTGACCGGCAGTCAGGGTGAAAAGCGTGAATTTGTCGTACCGGCGGCCTCGCTACCGCTTAGCGCCGCCAGCGCCAATGGCCTGTCGGTGGGCATCGGTAAACTGGAGCAAAACGGTAGCGCTGAAGCTCCGTGGCTGGCTACCGCCTCGCGCGGCTGGCGCCTGTCGCCGCGTAATACCTTAACAGCGGGCGTGATGGGCTCTAATCCGTGGCGTGCCGTGGCGGCGAGCGTGACCAGTCAGCCGCTGGACAGCACCATTACCCGTCTGCAAACCACGCTGGCGGACGATGCGCAGCACGGTAATCGCGGCGTGGCGCTGGATGCCTCGCTGAGCCAGCAGCTGAGTGAACGGGTGAGCTTAAGTTTCAATGCCAGCCGGCAAACCAGCGGCTATCGCGAACTCAGCGACAGCCTGCAGCGCAATCAGCAGGATAACCGTGGCCGCGCGCGCGACCAGCTTGGTGCGGGTATCGGCTGGGCGCTGGATGATTTCGGTTCGCTGTCGCTGTCGTGGGCGCGCAGCCGCACCTTCGACGGTGACAGCATCAACTACCTGAACGCGGGCTGGACGAAATCGTTTGACCGCGCCTATCTGAGCATCAATGCCTCGCGGGATAACGGCGGCCGCTACAGCACGCCGGACAATCGTATTTATATGACGCTCAACATCCCGTTCGGCGATGCGCAAACCGTCAGCAGCTACGTGAACCATAGCCAGCGCAACGGCAGCCGTGCCGGTACGCGTTACAGCAATCGCCTGAGCCAGGATCGCAGCTGGTCGCTGAGCAGCGAGCGAGATTTCCACAGCCAGCGCAACAGCGTCACCGGTGCGATGGATATGGTGACGCCGGTCAGTCAGCTCGGCGGCAGCCTGAGCAATAGCAATGACGGCAATACCAGCTGGTCGATGCGTGCCAGCGGCGGCGTGGCAATGCACAAACATGGCGTTACGCTGTCGCCGTATCGCATCAGCGATACCTTCGGCATCGCCAAAGTTGGTGACGAAAGTGGCGTACGCATTGAAACGCCAGGCGGCCCGACCTGGACCGATGGCCGTGGCTACGCGGTGATTCCGTCGCTGAACACTTTCCGCCGTTCTGATGTGCAGATTGATACGCGCAGCCTGAAAAAGAATGTCGATATCGTGAATGCGCTGCAGGAAACCAGCGCCGCGCGCGGCTCAGTAAGTTATATCGCCTTTGACGTGGTGCGCACTCGCCGCGTGCTGGTGGATGTGAAAGACAAGGCCGGTAAACCGCTGCCATACGGTGCCAGCGTATTTAATCCACAAAACCTGTTCGTAACTGCTGTCGGTGCCGACGGTGCGGTATTTATTCCGGATGCTGGCGATGGCGGCAGGATGGATGTGCAGGTCGGTGGCGAAACGCTGTGCAGTTTCGACCTGATATTGCCGCCAAAACCTACCGAAGCGAGCCTGTATGAAACCGCCAGCGCGCAATGTAGCTGATAAGGAAACAAACCCATGAAATACCCTTTTTCAGCGCTGGCGTTAGCGCTGCTGCTGTGCCAGAACGCGCTCGCCAGCCTGCCGCCGATGCTGCAGGACAGCCAGTGCAGTTTATCGCTGGGCATGCCGGAGATTAATTTTGGCAACCAGACCCGCTATCAGCTGGATGAAGCAGGAGCCGGTCAGCTCTCGCCCGGTACCCGTGAACTGACGCTGGCGGTGGCCTGCCCCTACAGCCAGGCAATGAAGCTGGCGCTACGCGGCGACCGCGCACAGAACGGGGCATTTCGCTATGGCGAACGCGGCAGCGTGAAGATTCGCCTCTTCAATGCCCGCGTTGACGGCCAGCCCGCAGAGCTGATGCGCAGCGGCAATGCGCAGGCCACCAGCAGCAACAGCATTGCGTTGCAACCCGGTGAGACTTTTGTCGCGGTGCGCGGTGGCGCGATCCAGCAGGGCAAAACCTTTACCGCGCAGGTTGAGATCACGCCGCTGCTGCCGGAGAGCGCGGCGCGCGCCACCCAGCTCAGCAGTAGTGAAGCACGACTTACCCTGGAGCTGCTGCACTAACCCCGCGCAGCACCGCTCCGCCATTCCCGCAACGGGCGCACTGATGCGCCCGTTTTTTTACGCCATAAAAAGGAGAACAGACATGGCACACTTCCGACTTTCCCCTCTCTCTTACAGCTGCGCGCTGGCGCTGCTGGTTGCCAGCGGTGCGCAGGCGGCCTCGGCGTGGCAGGCGCTCGACGGTGCCAAAGTCGCGGCGACCAGCGGCTACGAATCACGCAGCGCGCGTGACTATCCGCTGCTGGCCAGCGGCGCCGGCAGCCTGCTCACCACCGCCGTGCCTGGCCTGAACTTCGTCACCACCGGTAGCCTGCTGTATGCGGCGCAGGCACTGAACGGCGGACGCATCGAACTGGATGGTGCCCATCTCGCCACTGACGGCGTGATGGCGCACGGCGCGAACCTCAGCGACGGACAATTAGTGATGCGCGGCGGCAGCATCAGCACGCTGGGCGACAGCAGCGCCGGCGTGATGGCCAGCGGCGACAGCGAGGTCACCCTGACGGATGTCACGCTCAGCAGCCGCGGGCGCGATGCCACCGGCGTTACCCTCAATCAGGGCCAGCTGACGCTGCGCGACAGCCGCATCAGCGCCAGCGGTGAAAATGGCGGCGGATTAGCGCTGGGCGGTGGCGGACGCGGCAATGCGCGCGCGGCGCTTAGCGATGTGACTATTGAACTGAGCGGTGCCGGCACGCGTGCGGCAATCGAGCTGGGCAACGGTACGCTGAACGGCAGTCAGGTAGCGATCAACGTCAGTGACCGTCATCGCGGCATTGAGATCTATAACCCGCAGGGCAGCAGCGGACGCGGCAGCGTGACGCTGAGCGATAGCCAGATCGTCACCGATGCCGGTGACGGCGTGTATACGCTGGGCGGCGATGTGCTGCTCAATAACGTTACGGTCGACACGCAAAGCGGTATGGCGGTCAACGTCAACAATCGCTCGACCGCCACGCTGCTCGGCGGCAGCTTTAACACGCACGCCGATAACGCGCACACGCTGTGGATCGCCTCGGAGAGCGCCTCCGCCCATGCGCAGGACAGTCGCTTCAGCAGCCAGGGCAACAACGCACACGCGTTTCACGCGCAATTTGGCAACGCCACGCTGGAAAATGTCGCGCTCAGCACGCAGGGAGCCGGCAGCTATGGTCTGTACAGCGAAGCGCAGGTTGATGCGCAGCATCTGACGGTGGAAACCCATGGCTCCGGCGCCATCGGCGTGTTTGCCGCGCGCGGCGGCAACATCAATCTGGCCAACACTCAGGTGCGCACCACCGGTGATTCAGCCACTGGCCTGCTGGCCTATCCGGGCTCGGCGATCAGCGGTAAACAGGTGGATGTCAAAACAGAAGGCGCTGGCGCGCACGGCGCCTGGGTGCGCTCGGGCAGTATGCAGCTGCAGCACAGCACGCTCAGCACCACAGGCCAGCATGCGGCGGGTTTGCTGGTGAACGCCAACAGCAACGGCGACAGCAGCACGGTAACGCTCGACAGTACGCAAATCGTCAGCCAGCAGGGTGCGGCCATCAAAGTGACCAACAGCAATGCTGACATCACGCTGACCAACGGCAGCCAGCTGCAGGGCG
The DNA here is from genome assembly GCF_043544755.1 of Pantoea sp. SGAir0184. Classification (NCBI taxonomy): domain Bacteria; kingdom Pseudomonadati; phylum Pseudomonadota; class Gammaproteobacteria; order Enterobacterales; family Erwiniaceae; genus Pantoea; species Pantoea sp. SGAir0184. The sequence continues at coordinate 217,877 of NZ_CP028050.1, read as the reverse complement.
GCGACGCGCTGCTGGACGTGGCGAGCGGCACGCTGCCGTCTGAGGTGACGCTGAATGCGGATAACCATGTACGGCTGCAAGGCGACGTGCGCGCCGACGCTGCCAGCCGGGTGGCACTGGCGCTAAGCGACGCCTCACAGCTGAGCGGCAGCGTTCAGGGCGCCGATAGCCTGACGCTCGACGCCAGCAGCCAGTGGCAGCTCCGCGCCAGCTCAACGCTTAATACGCTGCACAGCGACGGCAACGTGAGCTTTGCCCCGCAGGCCAGCGGCTTTAGCACGCTGGATGTGCAGACGCTGGACGGCAACGGCAGCTATCACCTGAACACCGATCTGGCAGCATTGCAGGGCGATCTGATTCGTGTTGCGGGCAATGCCAGCGGCGATCATCGGCTGGGGATCAGTAACAGCGGGCGCGAACCGCAGCAAAGCGACGCGGCGCTGACGGTGGTGACTACCGGTGGCGGCGATGCCCACTTTACGCTGGAGCACGGCGTGGTGGATGCCGGCGCGTGGCAGTATCAGCTGGAACAGCGCGGCCAGGACTGGGTGCTGGCGCAGAAGCACGATGAGGACGAGCAGCCACTGCCAACGCCTTCCGCCGCCACAGTCACCGCACTGTTTAACGCCGCGCCGATCGCCTGGTACAGCGAGCTGACCAATCTGCGTACCCGTCTTGGCGAAGTGCGCGACAGCGCAGCGCAGGGCGGCGCCTGGACGCGCATCATCGGCAATGACTGGCGTATCAACGCGCGCAGCGGCGTGGCGTGGCACCAGCAGATGCAGGGCGTGGCGATGGGCGTCGATAGCGCCAAAACCACCGGTTATGGCCAGCGCCTGCTCGGCGTGTTCAGCGGCATCAGCAAAAGCCGGCTGGCCTTCAGCGGCGGCAGCCAGGGCACCATTAACAGTTTCTATATTGGTGGCTATCACACCTGGCTGCTTAATGACGGCTGGTTCGCCGATGCGGTGGTGAAAGCCAACAACTTCAGCAACCGCGCCGACGCGCGTATGTCTGATGGCAGCAAGGCCAGCGGCAGCTATCAGACCGCCGGACTTGGCGCCTCGCTGGAGCTGGGCCGCAAGTTTAACTATCAGAACGGCTGGTTCGCCGAGCCATCACTGCAGTTCTCCTCGCTGTGGGTGCAGGGTAAAGCATACCGCCTGAGTAACGATCTGGCGGCGAAGGCGGCGTCTGGCGGATCGCGCCTGGCAACGCTGAACCTGACCGGTGGACGCGAGATGGCGCTGGAGAACGGCGGCAAAGTGCAGCCGTGGCTGCGCGCCGCGCTGGCGCAGGAGCTGGTGCGCGATAATGCCGTCAGCGTTAACGATCAACGCATGAACAGCAACCTTGCGGGCCAACGTCTGGAGCTGGGCGCGGGCGTTAACGTCTCACTGACGCGCGATGTTGCGCTGTATGCGGACGCCAGCTGGAGCCATGGCGATAAGCTGACATCACCGTGGAGCGGCAGCGCAGGCCTGCGCTGGCAGTTCTGATCCTTATCTGGCACGCGTTCAGCGTGCCTTTTGCTGCGGTGCCACTGTCTGGCTGACAGGGTACCGCAGCGCGTTAAGCGACACGCCCTACGCGTCCACCGCCCTGCGGCTGAAACAGAAAGAACAGTCCGGCGCCGGGACTGATCACCAGCATACGTCCTCCCTTTTGCGGCTGCAGTTCCGCCAGCGCCAGCGTGCGCGCGTCATTGAAATCCGTCACCAGCGCCGGAAAATGCGCCATGCCGTTAATCTGCGCGCGATACTCGCGCATCATGCCGCGTCGCAGGTGCTGCACATCGTTATTGAGCCAGCGCGGCAGGCTGTTCGCCAGCTGATGCGCGGCCACCGGCCCGCCGGTATAAGCCAGCAAACGCACGCGCGCCTGGCGCGGCGGCTGAATAAAGTGGTGAATGAACCAATCCATGTATGCGTCTTTCATCCCTGCGCTTCCCCTGTGCTGACCGGCTGGCCTCAGGCTATTTTAAGGACTGGCAGGTTTAAGGTTAATGAGACCTGGCCTACGCGCCGGTCAGTGCAGTCTGACAAATGGGGGAGATTCTTAGTCGTTTGGGTTTGGGTTTGGGTTTGGGTTTGCCCTCACCCCGGCCCTCTCCCACAAGCGGGAGAGGGAGCGGTCCGCTGCGGGCGGGGAAGGCAGTGCGTAACTGGGGAAAATAAGGGGCATGAAGCGGGGGCAAGTGTGAAAAGCTCGCAGGCAAAGGCTGAAGATGACCGATTACACCCTGGCGCGCCAGCCAGTTCCTTCTTCCCCTACCAGCACCGCCCAGTTCCCTCTTCCCAAACTGCACTGGTCAGTTCCCTCTCCCGCTTGCGGGAGAGGGTTAGGGTGAGGGAAAAACCACTCGACTATTAAAAAATTAAACCGCCTGCGCGCACGCCCACGCTGAGCTCCACGCCCACTGGAAATTGTAGCCGCCGAGCCAGCCCGTCACGTCCACCACTTCGCCAATGAAATAGAGCCCCGGCACATCACGTGCTTCCATGGTCTTTGACGACAGCTGCGTGGTATCCACGCCGCCCAGCGTCACTTCGGCGGTGCGATAGCCTTCGGTGCCGTTTGGCTGCACGCGCCACTGGTGCAGCGTGGTCACCAGCTCGCTCTGCTGCTTGCTGTTAAGCTGCTTCAGCGTCACGTCGGGAATCTGCTGCAGCTCCTGCAACACTTCCACCAGCCGCTTCGGCAGGATCTTCGCCAGGCTGTTTTTCAGGCTGAGGTTGGGATGCGCCGTGCGCTGCACGTCGATAAAATCGTCCAGCGCGGTCTCCGGCGACAGGTTGACGGTGACAAACTCGCCCGGCTGCCAGTAGCTGGAGATCTGCAGCACCGCCGGACCGGACAGGCCGCGGTGGGTAAACAGCATCGCCTCTTTAAACAGCGTGCCGTCCTGAGCGGTAATGGTGGTCGGCAGCGCCACGCCGGAAAGCGTGTTCAGTTGCTCCAGCAGCGGCTTATGCAGCGTAAACGGTACCAGCGCGGCGCGCGTTGGATGGACGCGCAGGCCAAACTGCTCCGCCACCTTATAACCGAACGGTGTTGCCCCCAGTCCCGGCATCGACAGACCACCGCTGGCGATCACCAGTTTGTCCGCGCGAACCGCCGAGCCATTCAGCTGCAGCGTATAACCGTCGTCGTCGCGCGCCACGCTCAGCACTTCGCTGCGCAGCCGCAGCGTCACCTGGCCGGCTTCACACTCTTTCAGCAGCAGGTCGACAATCTGCTGCGCCGAGTCATCGCAGAACAGCTGGCCAAGGGTTTTCTCGTGATACGCGATGCCGTGACGATTAACCAGATCGATGAAATCCCACTGGGTATAACGCGCCAGCGCCGATTTGCAAAAGTGCGGATTATGCGACAGATACGCCGCCGGTTCGGTGTAGAGATTGGTGAAGTTGCAGCGGCCGCCGCCGGACATCAGGATTTTGCGCCCTGCTTTCTTGCCGTTATCCAGCAGCAGCACGCGACGGCCCAATTGCCCGGCCTGTGCCGCGCAGAACATGCCGGCCGCGCCTGCACCAATAATGATAACGTCAAATTTTTCCACGGCCTTAACCCACCTGATTGAAAGGCGCTGATTGTAGAGATCTGCGGCTTTTCGCGCCAGCGTCAAAAAAAAGCCGTAAATGTGTCATATTGTAACTTGCTCATTTTCCGGTCTTTTTGTCCTTAATTACCTGCCGGATGACAAATTTAAGACAAAAAAGAGCTATATTTTTCTTTCCCATAGCGCACGTTGTCGCAGATAATGCGCCGCGTTCATGTCCTCCAAAATGGCGTAACGTTTATGCTACATCTGTTTGCTGGTCTTGACCTAAGCACCGGCCTGTTATTGGTTCTTGCTCTGCTGTTTGTGTTGTTTTACGAAGCAATCAACGGCTTTCACGACACTGCCAACGCGGTCGCTACAGTCATTTACACCCGTGCGATGCGGGCGCAACTGGCGGTTGTGATGGCCGGTGTGTTCAACTTCTTAGGTGTGCTGCTCGGCGGTTTGAGCGTGGCTTATGCCATCGTGCATATGCTGCCAACCGATTTGCTGTTGAATGTCGGTTCGGCGCATGGGCTCGCCATGGTGTTCTCCATGTTGCTGGCGGCGATTATCTGGAACCTCGGTACCTGGTATCTCGGCTTACCGGCGTCCAGTTCGCACACGCTGATCGGCGCTATCATCGGTATTGGTCTCACCAATGCGCTGATGACCGGCACGTCGGTGGTGGATGCGCTGAACCTGCCGAAAGTCATCAATATTTTCCTCTCCCTGATTCTGTCGCCGATTGTTGGTCTGATCATTGCGGGTGGCCTGATTTTCCTGCTGCGTCGCTACTGGAGCAGCACCAAAAAACGGGCTCGCATCCACATGACGCCTGCTGACCGCGAGAAGATCGACGGCAAGAAAAAGCCGCCGTTCTGGACGCGTATCGCGCTGATTGTCTCCGCCATTGGCGTGAGCTATTCGCACGGTGCCAATGACGGTCAGAAAGGCATCGGCCTGATCATGCTGGTGCTGATTGGCGTCGCGCCGGCGGGCTTTGTGGTGAATATGAATGCCTCCGGTTATGACATCACCCGTACGCGCGATGCGGTGAACCATCTGGAGCAGTATTACCAGCAGCACGGCCAGTCGCTGACGCACATCGTGCAGATGGCGCCACCGGCGGTGCCGACGCCGGAAGAGTCGCTCGGCGGCCCGCAGGAGTTCCATTGTGATAGCTCCCGTGCGCTCGATGCGATTAACCGTGCGCAGGGTCTGCTGGGTAACCTGCAGAGCTACAGCGATCTCACGCCTGACCAGCGCGGTCAGATGCGTCGTCTGCTGCTGTGCATCTCCGACACCGCGGACAAAGCCGCTAAGCTGCCGGAGACCAGCGCCGACGATAAGCGCTTCCTCAATAAGCTGAAAGGCGATCTGCTCGGCACCATCGAGTATGCGCCGGTATGGATTATCGTGGCGGTCGCGCTGGCGCTCGGCATCGGTACCATGATTGGCTGGCGCCGCGTGGCGACCACCATCGGCGAGAAGATCGGTAAAAAAGGCATGACGTATGCGCAGGGCATGTCGGCCCAGGTAACGGCTGCGGTGTCGATTGGTATCGCCAGCTACACCGGGATGCCGGTTTCGACCACGCACATTCTGTCATCGTCGGTCGCCGGTACCATGCTGGTGGATGGCGGTGGGCTGCAAAGCCGCACCATCAAAAATATCGCAATGGCCTGGGTATTCACCCTGCCAGTGTGTATTTTGCTGTCTGGCTCGCTGTACTGGATTGCGCTGAAGCTGATTTAACGCTTCAGCGTTGCACGGTTCTGCCGTGGTGCGTTGCGAATACAACACAGCGCGCCGCGACAGAACCCGCTCCCCCTCTCAGTGCCAAATCGCTAAAGCGATCAGGCTCACCACCACCAGAAAACACAGCCCGCTGGTCAGAACAAACTGACCGCGCACCCGCTCGCAGCGACGAATGAATTCATCGTCGTGATGATCGCGATAGCGTTTCTCCCAGATATAGCGCACCAGCCGCACCTGCTTGCTCGGCTGACCGTGGGATGTAAAGAAACCGGCACCATCAACATACTGATACAGCAACGGATCGCACCCGCGCAGCACCGCCAGCAGTGAGCGCAACGATGAGAAGTAACGCGCCATATTCACCAGACAAACCACACACAGAGCCCAAAAAAGCGCGATAGTGCTGATCATGTTCCCCTCCCGGCTGGAGCCGCAATGACGTTACCTGCAGCGGGGAAAAGCTGCAGACGCCCCACGGGAAATAAACCAGCCACAGATGAATCGAATTGCATTGTTGTTATGCGGACCTGAGCGCGCTACCCGGACGGGAGTGGCCCTCATTTTCAGTGTAGGAGATCTGTTTAAATTTTTTCCAGCGATGATTTTCGTTCAGCGCGAGCGAAAAAAGCGATAACCCATGATCTGACTCACAGCCGGGCTTCGGTTTGCAGCATTTGCTACCTACTCTGGCTATACTCGGGATATAACAATTATTCGCCTGCGTGGCTGACATTGTGGTTGGTGGCGCTTCATCGCCGTTACGCGCAAAGGATTACGCCAGCCGAACGGCAGAAATTCGGGTTCCCCCAGAATCTTGAGAAAGGAGTTTTATCATGGCTTATAAACACATCCTGATTGCAGTAGACCTTTCCCCGGAAAGCCAGTTACTGGTTGATAAAGCGGTATCACTGGCCCGTCCTTATGATGCAAAAATCTCGCTGATTCACGTTGACGTGAACTATTCAGATCTCTACACCGGGCTGATTGACGTCAACCTCGGCGATATGCAGAAGCGTATTTCGGAAGAGACACACACCGCGCTGCGCGAGCTTTCTACCAACGCCGGTTACCCGATTAGCGAAACCCTGAGCGGCAGCGGCGATCTCGGCCAGGTGCTGGTGGACGCGATTAAAAAATACGATGTCGATTTGGTGGTGTGCGGCCATCATCAGGATTTCTGGAGCAAGCTGATGTCGTCGGCGCGCCAGCTGATCAATACCGTGCATATCGATATGCTGATTGTGCCGCTGCGCGACGAGGAAGAGGAATAACCGCGAGGCGTGGGGTCGCCGGGACCGGATTCGGTCGCCCTCAATGGCGACCCTGCAGGGATACGGCGTGATTCGGTCGCCATGAATGGCGACCCTACAGGATACGGTGCGATTCGGTCGCCATCAATGGCGAACCTGCAGGATGTGGTGCGATTCGGTCGCCATCAATGGCGAACCTGCAATGAACATTAACGCTGTAGGGTCGGCATTGATGCCGACCTGTTTTATTGCCGCACCGCCTGAACCAACGGCGGATAAATATCGAAACGGTGGCTTTTGGTCACTACCGCCGATTGGGTGGCGACGCCGGCCAGCGGCGGTGCGTAATCCGGGCGCTTCACCACGATGCGCTTCTTTGCCAGACGGCGCGCCGGTTCGAGCAGCGCATCGGCATCCTCGTCCGGCCCCACCAGCGACTGAAACACCCGCATCTCCTTCTTCACCAGCGCGCTTTTCTGCCGGTGCGGATACATCGGATCGAGATACACCACGTCCGGTGCCGGCGTGATATCACTCAGCGCCTGCTGGCTGACCACATGCAGCAGCGTCAGGCGCTCGCGCAGCCAGCCGCCGATCTCCGCATCTTCATAGCCACGCCGCAAACCATCTTCCAGCAGCGCCGCGACCACCGGATGACGCTCCAGCATACGCACGCGACAGCCCAGCGCGGCCAGCACAAAGGCATCACGTCCCAGCCCCGCCGTCGCATCCACCACGTCGGGCAGATAATCCCCTTTGATGCCCACCGCTTTCGCCACCGCTTCGCCACGTCCGCCGCCAAATTTGCGCCGGTGCGCCATCGCGCCGGAAACGAAATCGACAAAGATGCCGCCGAGCTTCGGCTCGTCCACTTTACGCAGCTCCAGATGCTGCGCTGTCAGCACCAGCGCCAGCGTGGCGCTGTCGTCCTGCTCCAGCCCCCAGCGCTGCGCCAAATGTAATAAGGCGCCGTCTCCGGCGCCTGTTTCATCCACTAAACCGATCTTCACAAGCAGGCTTATCCCTGAATTCCGTAGTGTTCCAGCATCGCATCCAGCTGCGGTTCACGGCCGCGGAAGCGTTTGAACAGCTCCATCGGCTCTTCGGAACCGCCGCGCGTCAGGATGTTGTCGAGGAACGACTGACCGGTCTGACGGTTGAAGATGCCCTCTTCTTCGAAGCGCGAATAGGCATCGGCAGCCAGCACGTCGGCCCACAGATAGCTGTAGTAACCCGCCGCGTAGCCACCGGCAAACACGTGGCTGAAGGCGTGCGGGAAGCGGCCCCACTCCGGGCTCGGCACCACGGCAACCTGCTTTTTCACTTCACGCAGGGTTTCGAGGATTTGCGCGCCCTGCGCCGGATCAAACTCGGTATGCAGACGGAAATCGAACAGGCCGAACTCCAGCTGACGCAGAATGAACAGCGCCGCCTGATAATTTTTCGCCGCCAGCATTTTATCCAGCAGCGCTTTCGGCAGCGGCTCACCGGTTTCGTAATGGCCGGAGATGAACGCCAGCGCTTCCGGCTCCCAGCACCAGTTTTCCATAAACTGGCTCGGCAGCTCGACCGCGTCCCACGGCACGCCATTGATGCCGGATACGCCCGGCGCTTCGATGCGCGTCAGCATGTGGTGCAGGCCGTGGCCGAACTCGTGGAACAGCGTGGTCACTTCATCATGAGTGAACAGCGCCGGTTTGCCCTGGACCGGGCGATTGAAGTTACAGGTCAGGTACGCCACCGGCTTCTGCAGGCTGCCATCGGCTTTACGCATCTGCCCGACGCAGTCATCCATCCACGCGCCGCCGCGCTTGTGCTCGCGCGCGTAAAGGTCGAGGTAGAAGCTGCCACGCAGCTCGCCGCTCTCGTCGAACAGGTCGAAGAAACGCACGTCCGGATGGTAAACATCCACATCGGTACGCTCTTTGGCGGTGATGCCATAAATACGCTTCACCACTTCAAACAGACCGTTCACCGCGCGTGATTCCGGGAAGTACGGACGCAGCTGTTCGTCGCTGATGGTGTACAGATGCTGCTTCTGCTTCTCGCCGTAATAGGTGAGATCCCACGGATTCATGTCATCCACGCCAAACTCTTTTTTGGCGAAGGCACGCAGCTGCGCCAGCTCTTTTTCACCCTGCGGGCGCGCGCGTTTGGCGAGGTCGTTCAGGAAGTCGATCACCTGAGACGGGCTTTCCGCCATTTTGGTTGCCAGCGATTTGTCGGCGAACGAGTCAAAGCCCAGCAGCTCGGCCAGCTCGTGGCGCAGCGCCAGCTCTTCCGCCATGATTGGGCCATTGTCCCATTTACCGGCGTTCGGGCCCTGATCGGAGGCACGGGTGGAATAGGCGCGATACATCTCTTCACGCAGCGCGGCGTTGTCGCAGTAGGTCATCACCGGCAGATAGCTCGGGATATCCAGCGTCAGCAGCCAGCCTTCCTGCTGTTTGGCTTCCGCCTGCGCTTTGGCTGCGGCCAGTGCGCTCTCCGGCATTCCCGCCAGTTCAGCTTCGTCGGTGATCAGTTTGCTCCAGCCCATGGTGGCGTCCAGCACGTTGTTGCTGTAAGCCGATCCCAGCTCGGAGAGGCGCGCGGCGATCTCGCCATAGCGTTTCTGTTTCTGTTTATCGAGGCCGATACCGGACAGCTCAAAGTCGCGCAGGCTGTTATCCACCGCTTTCTTCTGCGCGGTATCCAGCTGTGCGTAGCTCTCGCCCTCACGCAGGTTGCGATACGCCTGATACAGGCCTTCGTGCTGGCCCACCCAGGTGCTGTATTCGGACAGCAGCGGCAGCGTCTGCTCGTAGGCTTCGCGCAGTTCCGGGCTGTTTTTTACCGAGTTGAGATGGCTGACCGGCGAGAAGATGCGGCCCAGGCGATCGTCCACTTCCGCCAGCGGCTGGACTAAATTTTCCCAGGTGTAAGGCGCGCCCTGCGCCACTACGCGCTCCACCGCCGCGCGACAGTCGTTCAGCGCTTCAGTTACAGCGGGAACCACGTGCTCAGGTTTGATGGCGGAAAAAGGCGGTAGCGTAAAAGGCGTGAGTAACGGATTGGTCATAAGCGCAGTCCTTTCATCATGGAGTGGGGCCGCGCGCAGGGGCGCGGCGCAATTTTACTAACATGCGGCCAGACGAGGGGAAAATCAATGCCACCCGCAAGGGCAGAGAGAAAAACGCGCGATGAATCGCGCCGCTACAATAAGTGCACGTATCAGTAGCGACGCGATCTAGCGCGCAATGTTGAAAAAAGCCCGCCAGACGGCGGGCCAGAGGTTATTTGATGGTCAGCTGATAATGGATCACATCATACGGCGCGACCCACGGTGGCAGCGGCTCGCGCTCGTAAATATCTTTCGCCAGCGCCCAGCCTTCCACTGCGCCGCCTTTACCGGTCAGTGACATGCCCTCCTGCAACAGTGGCGGCAGGCTGTCGTTGAACGGCACCTGATCATGCGAAAAATCATTGATTACCTTGCCGCTCAGGGTGGTAACGCGGACGCTGACCGCCGCCTGCTGGTCCGGCAGCAGTTTGCCTTTCACGCTTTTCACCGCAAACCACTGCATGCCGAGATCTTTCTTCAGCGCTTTACGCTTCGCCACTTTCTTGTCCAGCTGCGCGTAACCTTTTTCAATCAGTGCGTTCAGTCCTTTGCCAATGGAAGCCTGCATGGTGGCGTAACGGCGCGCCATCTCTTCGCCATCAAGCAGCGAATCACCGCTTTGCAGCTGGGTGGTTAAGCCGGCAATCAGCTGATCCATACTGATGCTGAGGCCGATGTCTTTGACCATTTGCAGCTGCACCACCGCATTGCTGGCGATGAACTGACCCAGCGTGTAGCCATCGCGTTCGGCATCGCTTTTCGGGGCAGAAAGTTTTGGCGCGGCGGCCGGTTGCTGCTTCGCCGCCTCCAGTTCCCGCGTCAGCTGCGCCAGGTTGTGCGCCTGCTGCTGTTTTTCGCTATCCAGCGCGGCGAGTTGTTTTTCACGCTCGGCCTGCTGCGTCTGCAGCGCGGTGAGCTTCTTCTCGCTTTCCGTTTGCTGAGACTGTAACGCTTTCAGCTGTTTGTCGCTTGCAGTCTGCTGCGCGGCCAGTTTTTGGGCGCTCTCAGCCTGCTGGGCGCTGAGCTGCTGTTTGGTTTCAGCCTGTAATGCCGCCAGCTTTTTATCGCTTTCCGCCTGCTGGGCGCTGAGCTGCTTTTTGCTCTCAGCCTGCAGCGCCGCCAGCGCCTTCTCGTTTTCTGCCTGTAGCGCCGCCAGCTTTTTGTCGCTTGCCGCCTGCTGGGCGCTGAGCTGTTTTTTGCTCTCAGCCTGCAGTGCCGCCAGCGTTTTCTCGTTTTCGGCTTTCAGCGCTTTCAGCGCGTCGACGCTCTGGGTGGCCGCCGCGCGCGCGTCGCTGAGCTGTTTCGTCAGCTGGGCGCTACCGGCGCTTTGCTGCTGCTGTGCCTCTTTCAGCGCCTGCTGCAGCGTGGCGATATTTTTCTCCTGCTGCTGCTTCTCCGCGCTGAGCGCTGCCAGCTTTTTGTCGTTCCCGGCCTGCTGGGCGCTGAGCTGCTGTTTGCTTTCAGCCTGCAGCGCCGCCAGCGCCTTGTCGTTTTCCGCTTTCAGCGCTTTAAGCGCATCGGCGCTCTGGGTGGCCGCCGCGCGCGCGTCACTGAGCTGTTTCGTCAGCTGGGCGCTGCCGGCGCTTTGCTGCTGCTGTGCCTCTTTCAGCGCCTGCTGCAGCGTGGCGATGTTTTTCTCCTGCTGCTGCTTCTCCGCGCTGAGCGCCGCCAGTTTTTTATCGTTCCCGGCCTGCTGGGCACTGAGCTGCTTTTTGCTCTCAGCCTGCAACGCCGCCAGCGCTTTGTCGTTTTCCGCTTTCAGCGCTTTCAGCGCGTCGGCGCTCTGGGTGGCCGCCGCGCGCGCGTCGCTGAGCTGTTTCGTCAGCTGGGCGCTGCCGGCGCTTTGCTGCTGCTGTGCCTCTTTCAGCGCCTGCTGCAGCGTGGCGATGTTTTTCTCCTGCTGCTGCTTCTCCGCGCTGAGCGCTGCCAGTTTTTTGTCGCTGGCAGCCAGCTGCGCCTTTAACGCATCGTCCGCTTTCACCGCAGGTGCCGCAGACAGCTTTTCCAGCTCCGCCACGCGCGCGCGCAGACGCGTCAGTTCCGCACTGTGATCGGGCGCTGTTGCGGCTTTTTTCTCTGCCTTGCTGACGGTTTTCGCCGCCGGTTTAGCGGCCGGTTTTGCAGGTGGCTGTGGTTTTGCTGCCGGTGCCGGCGGCAGGGTGCGCGCTGCTTCGCTGAACGCGCGCAGCATGTCATCATCAGCCGCTGACGCGGCCTGTCCGGGTAGCAGTAAGGCCGCGCTAATCAGCACCGCCAGCAGATGACGCTGTGTCATCAAAACCTCCAGTCGCGGCTCCTTGCCGCTAAGAAAACAAAAGGCCTCATCTCAATATGTTAATTGAGATGAAGCCATCCACCGCGCGAGGTTGTCGCGCTGTTAAAAAAGGGGTCGGCTTGCGCCGTTATTGTTAACCGGCCTGGCGAATAATCAGCTGTGACAGACGGGTTTTAATGCGGAAGCACAGTTCACGGATCTGGAACTGATAGCGCGGCATGACTAAATCGTTAATATCCGCGCCGATCGAATCTTTAATCTGCAGATATTTGTTGGTCTGCGCGCCAATTTTCTGGAATTCCGCCTGGTAGCTGTCGTAAGACGCCTGGCTGTAGAGGCGCATCGCATCCAGCTCTTTACGGCACTGCTGAATGTTGCTGGCGCGATCGTCAGCGAACGAGGCAGCGGCCGGCTGGGCTGGCGCTTCGGTTACAAACGGCTGGCCGTCAGGCCGTGCAGCGGATTCAGCCATCGGCTGAGCGTCGGCGGCGGGCGGCGTTACCAGGCTATGAACAGGCTGTTGTTTCGCGCAGCCGGCCAGTGCCAGCAGGCTTGCCACCGCGATACCAGTCATTTTTTTCATTATTGTCACCAGGAGTTATTAAGGATGCTTGAAGCAAAAAATTATACGGCCATGGCCGAAAAGTTTCCTTGCCAGAGACGCATTCCTGGCATTTCGCTCGCGACCGCTTCGTTTTCGGCTACTAACTTACTTAATCTGCGGTAAAATTTCGAGAGTCGAATTATCCCTACGTGAAATTAGTTCTCTACCAGACCGGTCGCATTCCGCTAAAGCGACCCGGGCGCTGAAAACTTAAGCGGATGGTAAAACGTCAGCAATTTTTATGCGGCGCGGCTATAATCGCGCCACACACGATCTATTCGACTTCATTGATCCAACCGCGGACCCCTCTTTTTTATGCTGAGTTATCGCCACAGTTTTCATGCCGGCAACCACGCCGACGTGCTGAAACACACCGTTGAAAGCCTAATCCTCACCGCCCTGATGGAGAAGGAGAAACCTTTCCTCTATCTGGACACCCACGCCGGTGCCGGACGTTACCAGCTGAGCGGTGAGCACGCCGAACGTACCGGCGAATATCTGGAAGGCATTGCGCGTATCTGGCAGCAGCCGGACGCACCGGCGCTGCTGAAGCCCTATCTGGCGGCGATTCGCAACCTCAACCCAACCGGTACGCTGCGCTATTACCCTGGCTCGCCGCTGATCGCCCGCCATCTGCTGCGCGACGAAGATAAGCTGCAGCTCACCGAACTGCATCCGACCGATTACCCGCTGCTGCGCAGTGAGTTCAGTAAAGATGCGCGCGCCCGCGTTGAACGCGCGGATGGCTATCAGCAGCTGAAGGCCAAACTGCCGCCACCGACCCGTCGCGGCCTGATCCTTATCGACCCGCCGTACGAAATGAAAAGCGATTATCAGGATGTGGTGAAAGGCATTCAGGAAGGTCACAAACGTTTCGCCACCGGCGTCTATGCGCTGTGGTATCCGGTGGTGTTGCGCCAGCAGATCAAGCACATGCTGAAAGATCTGGAAGCCACCGGCATCCGCAATATTCTGCAGATCGAGCTGGCAGTGCGTCCGGACAGCGATCAGCGCGGCATGACTGCGTCCGGGATGATTGTCATCAACCCGCCGTGGAAGCTGAAAGCGCAGATGGAAGAGCTGCTGCCGTGGCTGCACCAGAAACTGGTGCCCGCCGGCACCGGTCACTACAGCGTGACGCAAATCGTGCCGGAATAAGCGCTACACCTCAAATATCGCAAAATCATGCGCCAGTTCGGTGGCCGGAAAAACCGACTGGCACTCTGCCAGCAGCCTTTCCCGATCCTGCGACAAATAGCGCGAGCTAAAGTGCGTAGCGATCATGCGTTTTGCGCCAGCGCGCTGTGCCACGCTGGCCGCCTGCACTGTCGTGGAGTGGCCGCGCCCGTTGGCTTTTTCCGCCATCGCCGCTTCCAGCGTGGTTTCATGCACCATCACATCGGCGTTCGCCGCCAGCTGCAACGCCACCTCGGTGGGGCCGGTATCGCCGAAGATCGCCAGCACTTTGCCTTTGGTGGCCGGGCCAAGATAGTCGGCGCCGTTGATCTCGCGGCCATCTTCCAGCGTGATGCGTTTGCCCTGTTTCAGATCCTGATACCACGGGCCGCGCGGCACGCCTTCCGCCTTCAGGCGCGGTGCGTCAAGGAAGCCCGGCTTATCATGCTGTTCGATGCGGTAGCCATAGCACTCGACCACGTGGTTTAGCGCATAAGCAGTGACGCGAAACTCACCGTTATCCAGCACCGGACCGGCTTCGATCTCGACAATCTCCAGCGGATAGCCGGTATAAGAGCCACTCAGGCTGAGCGCAGTGTCGACAAACTGGCGCAATCCTTTCGGACCGTACAGCGTCATCGGCTCGGTCAGGCCCGCCATCGAACGGCTGGTGAGCAGACCCGGCAGGCCAAAGATGTGATCGCCATGCAAATGGGTAATAAAGATTTTTTCCAGCTTGCCGGGCTTAAGCGCCGATCGCATAAACTGATGCTGCGTCGCTTCACCACAGTCGAACAGCCAGGTCTCGCCGCGCTTCGACAGCGTCAGCGCAATGGCGGTGACGTTGCGCTGCAGGCTGGGCGCGCCCGCGCCGGTACCAAGAAATGTCAGGTGCATGATAAGTTCCTTTGAGCCAACCCCTTGCCGGCATTCAACCCTATTACATACATAGGTGCAAACTTTGCGCCGGTAACTGAAGCGGCGTTACACTCTATGCCAGTTTTCCTCCAACAGATGGACACAACGGATGACCAGACATTTTGATTACCTCGCCATTGGCGGCGGCAGCGGCGGTATCGCCTCCATTAACCGTGCGGCGATGTATGGCCAGAAGTGCGCGCTGATCGAAGCGAAAGAGCTGGGCGGCACCTGCGTCAACGTCGGCTGTGTACCGAAGAAAGTGATGTGGCACGCCGCGCAGATCGCCGAAGCGATTCACCTGTACGGTCCGGATTACGGCTTTGATACCACCGTTAATCGCTTTGACTGGTCAACGCTGGTGAAAAACCGCAGCGCCTACATCGACCGTATCCACACCTCGTACGACAACGTGCTGGGTAAAAACCAGGTAGAAGTGATCAAAGGGTTCGCGCGCTTTGTCGATGCCCACACGGTGGAAGTGAACGGCGAGACCATTACTGCCGACCATATCCTGATCGCCACCGGCGGTCGTCCCAGCCATCCACAGGTGCCGGGCGCAGAGTACGGCATCGATTCCGACGGCTTCTTTGAGCTGGAGGCGCTGCCAAAACGCGTTGCGGTGGTAGGCGCAGGCTATATTGCGGTAGAGCTGGCCGGCGTGGTGAATGCGCTGGGCGCAGAAACTCACCTGTTTGTGCGTCAGCATGCGCCGCTGCGCAGCTTCGACCCGCTGATTGTTGAGACGCTGGTGGAAGTGATGCAGGCGGAAGGTCCGACGCTGCACACCGAATCGATCCCGAAAGCGGTGATCAGGAATGCTGACGGCAGCCTGACGCTGCAGCTGGAAAACGGCCAGCAGCAGACGGTGGATTGCCTGGTATGGGCAATTGGCCGCGAGCCCGCTACCGATAATCTCAACCTGGCGGTGACCGGTGTAGCGCTGAATGACAAAGGCTACATTCAGGTCGACAAGTTCCAGAACACCAACGTTAAAGGCATCTATGCGGTAGGTGATAACACCGGTGCGGTCGAGCTGACGCCGGTGGCCGTGGCGGCAGGCCGTCGCCTGTCTGAGCGCCTGTTCAACAACAAGCCGGACGAACATCTCGACTACAGCAATGTTCCCACCGTGGTGTTCAGCCATCCGCCGATTGGCACCGTCGGTCTGACCGAGCCGCAGGCGCGTGAGCAGTATGGCGACGATCAGGTGAAAGTGTACAAATCGTCGTTCACCGCCATGTATACCGCGGTAACCCAGCACCGTCAGCCGTGCCGCATGAAGCTGGTATGCGTGGGGCCGGAGGAGAAGATTGTGGGTATACACGGTATCGGCAACGGCATGGATGAGATGCTGCAGGGCTTTGCGGTGGCGCTAAAAATGGGTGCCACCAAAAAAGACTTCGACAACACCGTGGCGATTCACCCGACGGCGGCGGAAGAGTTCGTCACCATGCGCTAACACCGCCTCAGCGCCATCATCGCAGCCCCCGTTTGGGGGCTTTTTTGTTTGCTGACTACTCAACAGCGCGCATACCCGCTATGATTTTTGCTTTGCTGGCCCGGCGGCCAGCGTTTTGCGGTAACGGGACGACGTCAGCACGTGAATATCATCAGCATAATTATGGAGTCGGGCAAAGCTGCGGTCGACGTCGCGCTTTACACCCTGATTCCCATCATGGTGGTGATGCTATTCATCATGAAATACCTCGAAGTGAAGGGCGTGCTGGATTTTGTCGTGCGCCATGCCACGCCGTTACTGAAGCCGCTGGGGATTACCGGCCTGGCGCTGTTCGCACTCATCCAGTTAAATTTTGTCAGCTTTGCCGCACCGCTCGCCGCGCTGGCGATCATGGAGAAGCGCGGCACCTCAGACCGCCACATGGCGGCCACGCTGGCGATGCTGTTTGCGATGGGTCAGGCCAATGCCTTTTATCCGCTGATTCCTGACGGGCTCAACTGGAGCGCCGCGCTGCTGTTCTCCATCAGCGGCGGCGTGCTGGCGGCCGCCTCAACCTATCACTTTTTTGCCCGTAAACTTTCCGACGTCGCGCTGCGCGATGAAGATCAGGGCGTGGAGAACAGCGACGCGAAGCCGGGGCTGATCGCCATCATCAACACCTCGGGCGCCGACGCCATTCGCCTTGCGCTCGGTTCGCTGCCGATGCTGATCCTTTCCTTGTCGGTGGTGGGCATCCTGAAGAGTGCCGGCGCCATTGAGCTGCTGACGCAGTTGCTGGCACCGCTGTTACACAAACTGCATATCGCCGAGGTGTATGTGCTGCCCGCGCTGACCAAATGCCTGGCCGGCGGCACCGCCTATTACGGCGTGGTTGCCGGTCTGGTCGAACAGGGGCAGTACAGTGCGCACAACATCAACGCCTCGGCAGGCCTGCTGATTCAGACCTTCGATCTGCCCGGCATCGGCATTTTCCTCGGGCTCTCCAGCCGTTTTCCACGCC
The DNA here is from genome assembly GCF_043544755.1 of Pantoea sp. SGAir0184. NCBI lineage: Bacteria > Pseudomonadati > Pseudomonadota > Gammaproteobacteria > Enterobacterales > Erwiniaceae > Pantoea > Pantoea sp. SGAir0184. Next base: position 200,784 of record NZ_CP028050.1, on the reverse strand, counting down.
TGTTCCGCTTCGCCGTGCCAGGCATTTTGCTCGGCATTGCGCTGCGCGCCACGGCGCACAGCCTGCTGTTCTGATGCGCAACGCTTAATATCGACGTGATTCAGGCCGCTTTGAAAGCGGCCATCCCGACTCACGTAGCGAAAAATGACAATATTACATCCAGAGCAGCTCAGGCTTATTGAAGGTAACAAATTTCTCGGTAAAGAACCGACACTCATCAATAGCCAGATTAATTTTCATGGTAAGAACAATATTCTGATATGTGAGGAGGGCGTAGTCCTGCAGGACTCCGTAGTGGATTTTCGGGCGGATAATTCAATCATTTATTTGAGCCAAAGTGCGATACCCTATATCGTTAAAATAATTGCATTCTCAAATTCGGTCTGCTTCATTGGCAGACATAATTACTTCAATGAAAAGTTAACGCTAATTCTCTCAGAAGAAAAAAATATCATCATTGGCAATCATTGTTGTCTCGCCTTTGGTATCTGGATGCGAACCGCCGATCCTCATCTGATATATAACATTGCGGATAATCAGCGCATCAATCATTCCCGTAGCATTTATATCGGCGATCACGTGTGGATCGGACAAAACGCGATGATTTTAAAAGGTTCATCAATCCACTCCGGCAGCGTAATTGGTGCCATGAGTCTGGTGGCGGGGAAAACGATACACTCCAATAGCTGCTGGGGCGGGAACCCAGTGAGAATGCTTAAAGAGAATATTGCCTGGTCCGGAGAAAGCGTTCATCACTGGACAGAAGCGACAACGCGTGACTGGAACATGTGCGATACCGAACCAATGCAGTTTAACCATGACGACCATGCATTAAATATTGCCGTAATTGAACAGGGATTTAAAGATGCCCGCAATGTTGTTGATAAATGCCAATATCTGTTGAAGCATATCGTTAAAAACGAAAATAAAAATCGTTTTTATGGTTAAGGTAAATAAAAGGGCCAACGATGTCAGCCAGTTCGTGTTAACCAGCCGCAGACCGCCATTAATAACGGTCTGCGCAACCAGGTTACACGGCAAAGTTACGCATCCGTGCCAAACGCCAGCGCTCTCTGCGCGCGCAGTTCTGCCAGCCGGGCTTCCAGCGCGGCTTCGATGTGCTGATAGGCCGTGCTGCCCAGCGCCAGCCGCAGCGGCATCGTTTCCTGATCCAGCGTCGCCAGCGTGGCCGCCACGCATTTTCCGGCATCACCCAATATAGCAAAGTCACCCGCTTCAATCGCCCGACGGAACTGACCGGATGCGTTATCACGATAGGCGTCGAGCGGCGCGGCGATATCCAGCCCGCTGGCGAAGTTGGTGACGGTCGGGCCCGGCTCCACCAGCAGCAGCTCAATACCAAAGCTGACGACTTCCTGGCGCACCGCTTCGACAAAACCTTCAATGCCCCATTTGCTGGCGTGATACAGGCTGAAATTGGGATACGCCACCTGGCCGCCTTCGGACGAGATCTGCGCAATGCGGCCACCGCCCTGCTGGCGCAAATGCGGGATGACGGCGCGAATCAGCTGGATCGATCCGGTGAGATTGGTGGCGATCTGGCGTGCAATCTGCGCGTCGCTGAGCTCTTCCGCCGCGCCAAACAGACCGTAAGCGGCGTTGCTTACCACCACATCAATACGCCCGACGCGGGCAAAGGCGGTGGCGATGGCCGGTGCGATACTGGCCGTTTCGGCCAGATCCAGCCGCATCACCAGCAGCCGATCGCCATATTGCTGCTGCAAATCTTCCAGCGCCTGCTCGCGGCGCACCGTTGCCACCACGCGATCGCCGCGCTCAAGTAAACGTTCACTCATCAGTCGGCCCAGTCCGCTGCTGGCACCGGTAATTAACCAGGTTTTCATTTTGCGCTCCTCATGTTGAAAACCTGATGATAGATCGCTTTACTGGTGGTCATAATCTCCCCAATCGCACATGACCTGGTGAGGAAATACCACCAATGAAACGCCCTTCATGGCACGAACTGCAGGCGATCAAAACGCTGGGCGAGCAGCGCAGCTTCCGGCGCGCTGCCGAGCTGCTTGGCCTGAAGCGATCTTCGCTCAGCCACCTGGTGAAAACGCTAGAGCACAACCTCGGCGTGCAGCTGTTTCAGCGCACCACACGCAGCGTGTCGCTGACCGACGCCGGTGAGCAGCTATTACAGCGCCTCGCGCCGCTGCTCAATCAGATGGATGAGGTGCTGCACGAGGTCAGCCTGAGCCGCCAGCAGCAGTACGGTACGCTGCGCATCAGCGCCAGCGATGTGGTGATTGGCCTGCTGCTGGATCAGGTAGTGCCCGAGTTCAGCGCGCGCTATCCCGGTATTCAGCTTGATTTCGCCGCTCAGGGCGCGCTGGTAGATATCACCGCCGCCGGGTTTGATGCCGGCATCCGTCTGATTGAAGATGTGCCGCAGGATATGGTGGCTATTGCGCTCGGCGGCCCGCTGACCTTCGTTACCGTAGCCTCGCCCGACTATCTGGCGGCGCACGCGCCGGTGCGTCAGCCGCAGGATTTACTGCAGCAGCAGTGTATTCGTCATCGCCTGCCCGGGGGCAAACGCTATCGCTGGGAGTATCAGAGTGCGGAAGAAAGTCTGGAGATTGACGTGCCGGGTACGCTGACGTTAGACAATAACGCGCTGATGGCGCGCGCGGCCATCAACGGTTCAGGGATTGCGTTTGTGCCTTCGCTGTACGTTAGCGAGGCACTGCAGCAGGGGAAATTAGTGGAGCTGCTGGCCGACTGGCGCATTCAGTCGGCGGGAATCGCGCTGTGGTTCCCGCCGAACCGGCATCAGTCGATGGCGCTGCGGCTGTTTATCGACGCATTGAAAACCCGCCTGCCGCACTACCGCTGAATCAGCCCTGACGCTGCGGCGCTTTGTGCACCATGGTGTAGGCGTAGTCGACGCCCATGCCGTAGGCACCGCTGTGCTCACGCACCAGATCCATCACTGCATCGTAGGTCTCTTTGCGTGACCAGTCGCGCTGGTACTCCAGCAGCACCTGCTGCCAGGTCACCGGTACCGCACCCGCCTGCACCATGCGCTGCACGGAACGTTCGTGCGCATCAACACTGGTGCCGCCGGAGGTATCGGTCACCACATACACTTCGTAACCGGCTTTCAGCGCCATCAGAGCCGGGAAAGTCAGGCACACTTCGGTCCACAGCGCCGAGATGATCAGTTTTTTGCGGCCGGTTTTCTCTACCGCCTCGACAAATTTCGCGTCTTCCCAGGAGTTCATGGAGGTACGCTCAATCGGCTTCGATTCCGGGTGTACCGCCAGCAGTTCTGGCCAGATGTAGCCGCTGAAGCTTTCCGTTTCTACCGAGGTGTAAATCACCGGCACGTCGAAAATTTTCCCCGCTTTCGCCAGGGCGACGGTGTTATTTTTGAGCTGCTGGCGGTCAATATTGGCGACACCAAACGCCATCTGTGGCTGGTGGTCGATGAAGATCAGGGTTGAGTTCTGTGGGTCAAGCAGGTCGAGTTTAGACATGATATTTTCCTCTAAAGTGGTTTTAAATTTGTGTGTTGTGCTGCTGGAATAAACTTTAGAGAAAGCGCGGACAAAGAGATAACGCAAAGAATTTTACAACTTGTTCAAAGCGTTTTTAGAAGCTTGATTCAAATAGATTAATTAGTCAAAGCGCAGCGTTTTTGCTGGTAAAACAGCGGCTCACCGGCGTTGATTCTGCGCCTGCGACGGGCGTAATCTGTGGCGACAAAATCATAAAAAACACCATCGCAAAATGATCGTACGTCCTCATCAACACTGGTTTCTCCGGTTGTTTGACTGGCACGGCTCAGTGCTGTCTCGCATTGCGTTCCGCCTGTCGCTTAACCTGCTGATGTCAGTGATCGCCATACTGGGTTATCCCTGGTATTCCACGCTCGGCATTCACCTGACCACCGCACCGTTCAGCCTGATTGGCGTGTCGATTGCCATCTTTCTTGGCTTTCGCAATAACGCCAGCTACGCGCGCTTTATCGAGGCGCGCACGCTGTGGGGCAATATGCACATTACTCAGCGCTCGCTGCTGCGCCAGGTGAAAACGCTGCGCGGACTGCGTGCGGAACAGGTGCAGGAGTTTATCGGGCTGCAGCTGGCATTTAGCTGGAGCCTGAAACACCGGCTGCGTAAAACCGATGCCCAGCCCGATCTGCAGCGGCTGCTGCCGCCCGCGTGGCACGCCGCGGTGCTCGGCCATCCGATGCCGACCTCGCAAATCATGTTATGCATGGGCGAATGGCTGGCGCAGCGGCGTGATGAGGGATTAGTGACGGATATCGTCTGGCAGAGTATTGATGACAACCTCAATCATCTGTCGGCGTATCTGGGTGGCTGCGACCGGCTGGCCAGCACACCGATTCCCTTCGCCTACAGCCTGATTCTGCACCGCACGGTGTATCTGTTCTGCACCCTGCTGCCGTTCGCGCTGGTGGCCGATTTGCACCTGATGACGCCGCTGGTGTCGGTGTTTATTTCGTACACCTTTTTGTCGCTGGAGTCGCTGGCGGAGGAGCTGGAAGATCCGTTCGGCACCGCGCCCAATCACCTGCCGCTGGATGCGCTGTGCGTGAATATCGAACGCAATCTGAAAGCGATGAACAACGATTTCCCGCTGCCGGCAGCGAGCCAGCCGGACAGGTATTTTAATCTGACGTGACGGCACGGGCTGATTCAATCGCCATGCCCGCTGAGCGCACCGCATCGTAGCGGCGCGATTTATTGCGCTAATCCGACCGCTGCGCAGCTGTTTTTTTGCGCAATAAATTGCGCCGCTACGGTTTGTGCGGAAGGTTATTGCAGCGCCGTTGCAAGCGCTCCTGGATTGGGACCGGTATTTTAATCTGACGTGACGGCACGGGCTGATTCAATCGCCATGCTCGCTGAGCGCACCGCATCGTAGTGGCGCGATTTATCGCGCTAATCCGACCGCTGCGCCGCTGTTTTTTTGCGCAATAAATTGCGCCGCTACGATTCGTGCGGAGGGTTACTGCAGCGCCGTTGCAAGCGCTCCTCGATTGGGACCGGTATTTTAATCTGACGTGACGGCACGGGCTGATTCAATCGCCATGCTCGCTGAGCGCACCGCATCGTAGCGGCGCGATTTATCGCGCTAATCCGACCGCTGCGCCGCTGTTTTTTGCGCAATAAATTGCGCCGCTACGATTCGTGCGGCATTTTATTTCTGCACCATCATCCTGCACACATTGTAGCGGCGCGATTTATCGCGCTAATCCGACCGCTGCGCTGCTGTTTTTTGCGCAATAAATTGCGCCGCTACGGTTTGTGCGGAAGGTTATTGCAGCGCCGTTGCAAGCGCTCCTCGATTGATGCGCCAGTAAAGAAATTAACCCAGCTTATCCAGCCAGCGGACATACGCCTGGTCCCACAGCGCGGCGGGGGTGCCGGCTTTACCGAGGCCAAAGCCATGGCCGCCGCTGCTCAGTTCAATCAGCTCAACCGGCACGCGCATCCGGCGGCAGGCGTCGCGCATCAGCTCAGTGTTGTGGGGGTTGGAGGTATGATCGTCCTCCGCCTGCGCCAGAAAGGTTGGCGGATAGGCACGGGTAACGTAATTTTGCACTGACCAGTTGGCTTCCTGGGTCGGCGTGGCGTCATTGCCCACGATCATCTGGTGAGTACGGGTGTGCTGATACGGCGCTTCAAGGGTGATAACCGGGTAAATCAGCCCGACGCTGTCTGCGGTTGGCCGGATGTCATCCAGCGAATCCTGCGGTGAATAGGTGACGAAGTCAGGCCGCGCTGCCGCCATGCCGAGCAGATGGCCGCCGGCCGAAAAGCCCAGCAGGTGCACCTTGTTTTCCATCGCGCGCACCATGCGAATCGCGCGCTGCGCATCCTGCAGCGGCGCCATTCTGCCGGCCTGCCACTTTTCACCCGGCAGTCGGTAGCTCAGCACGTAGGCAGTATACCCGTTGGCATTAAGCCAGCGCGCGACCGGCCAGGCTTCGCGCCCCATGCCGATAAAACGGTAGCCGCCACCAGCCGCAACGATCACCGCTTCGCCGTTGGGATTCTCCGGACGAAAGCGCTGAATGGCGGGAGAAACGATATTGGTCCATGAACCGTTAGCGCTGACTTTCAGCAGGCCAGACGGACCGCCGCCACCCGGTGGGTCGTCCGGCCAGAGCGGAATAATGTCATCCCGGGCAAACAGTTTGCCCGCCGTCATGGAGAGTACGGTTGCTCCGCTAGCCAACAGAAAACGACGCCGTGTAATCATCTTGCCCAGTAGCCGGTATGGAAAATGCGCCAGCCCGGAGGCGGCGTCTCATTATGTGATGCAGGTCCTGTTTCAATCTGGCGATAATGTACGCATTTCGTACAAAAAAGCCATAAAAAAACGCGCCAGAAAAGGCGCGTATTCACGAAGAGAACGGAAAATTAATCCTGCTGCTGGAATTGAGTCATCACCGTCTGCTCACACTGCTGCTGATCGTGACGCAGCTTCGCCCGCTCTTCTTCGCCCAGCTCCAGCCAGCCGTTGACCACTTCCTGCGCGGTTTCCTCGTTAAAGGAGGGTTTGTTCATGGCCGACGGTGACTGGCTGGCCGCCAGCTGTGACTTCATTTTCTCAGTGTAGCTCTGCATGTCACCGGTTTTCTGCTCCCCGCTAACAATGTGGCACAGCTGGCTGGCGTAGATATTCTCCTGCGCGTCGGCATCCGTATCATCCGCCAGCGCGCTGGCGGACAGCGACAGCCCTACCAGGGCGATAAGCAATGCTTTCATAATAAGCTCCCGTTATTTCCAGAAAATCACGTTTCATCTTGCTGCGTGCGTGCCGCCTGCCGGGCAGTACGCCAGTTCAGTAGCGGCGTCACCGTGATGCCGTGCAGCACAATGCTGCACACCACCAGCGTCAGCGCCATGTCCATCATCTGTTCCGCCTGCGGGCCCTGCAGGCCATGCACCCAGGCATAAGCAATATAATTGATACTGCCGATGCCGCGAATCCCCAGCCAGCCAATCAGCATCCGCCGCATAAACGGCATTTCGCAGCGCCAGGTGGTCAGCCATACCGCCAGCGGCCGCACCACCACAAACAGCAGCAGCGCCAGGCCGATGCCGGTGAGATTCCAGTGATGCGCCAGCGTGATGCCCAGCACCACCATCATCGCTGCCGCCAGCAGGCGTTCGATAGTATCACCAAACGACAGCGCATCGCCGACCACCAGGCCGACCGATTTTACCGGGCTGCCGCCCTGCTGCTTCAGACGCTGGTTAGGATTGACCAGCACCTCTGCCGGCAGGTAGCGCTTCTCTTCCGGTAAATCTTCCAGTGGAAAGCGTTTAGTCACGCGCAGCTCGGCGCGACGTAAGCCGACGCCTGCTGCAAAAGTAGCGAGGAAGCCAGACGCATCCACCGACTGCGCCGCCGCGTAGCTCAGGGCGATCAGCGCCAGCGCGAGGAAATCATTGGGCGCCACGTCGTGATGCGCGCTGCGCAGATGGGTCGCCAGCTGGCCGATCAGCCGGCCGAGCAGATAACCAATCGCCAGCCCGCCGCCAATCGCCCACACCACATCGCGCGCTGCCCAGCCGCCCAGCAGCTCCAGACTGAAGGCGCCCGGATGCATTAGCAGCAGCGCCAGCATCAGCAGCGGCAGCGCCGAACCATCGTTCATGCCGGCCTCGCTGGAGAGCGCCACGCGCAGCGCATCGTCATCGCGCGCATCGTTAACAGAGATCAGGCTGGCAAGCACCGGGTCGGTCGGGGCAACAATGGCACCAAACGCCAGCGACAGCGGCCAGCCAAAGCCGGTAATCCAGTGAATCAGGCAGGCCATGCCGCCGACGGTCAGCAACATCGCCGGGAATGCCAGCCGCAGCCCGACGCGCCACGCGTGCGCGCTCATCGGCAGACGCAGTTTGAGCCCGGTGATAAACAGCGAGGCGGCCATGGTGATTTCGGTGATATGGGCGGCGAGCTCGGCGTGGCCGATAATGTCGATTTGCAGCAGATTAAGCATCCACGGGCCGCACAGAATGCCCGCGAACAGGTAGAGACCAAACGACGTCACCGGCCCCCGGTGAATCCAGCCGGAAGCCAGTGACATCAAAAGTAGCAGACCGCCAGTAAGGGCGGTCCAGGCCAGGAAGTTCATAACGCTCCGTTTTTAAATAACATTCTCCTTTAAGCCTGGCACAGGATCGTGAATTAGTTTTGCAGATGGCGACTGGCGAGACGAATCAGCAGCGCAAGCACAGCGGCAGCCGTCGCAAGGCTGACCACGCCATTCCAGCCGAAATGGGCCAGCGCCAGGCTGCCGAGCGCCGCGCCGGTCGCCATACCGATAAACACCACGGTGAACATCAGCGCATTGAGGCGGCTGCGCGCTTCCGGCGCCAGGCTGTAGACCAGCGTCTGATGCGCCACCAGCGTGGCCTGCACGCCAAGGTCAAAGCCGATGGTGCTGAGGATAATCAGGCCAAGCTGCGCCGGCACCGGCAGCACCGGCAGCAGGAACATCAGGGCAAACGACACCATCACCAGCGTGGCGCCATACTGGGTGACACGCGCCGGGCCGATGCGGTCGGCAAAACTGCCCGCCAGCGGCGCGGCCAGCGCCCCGGCGGCACCGGCCAGACCGAAGGCCCCTGCCACGGCGCTGTCGAGATGGAAGCGATCGCTCAGCATCAGCGCCAGGGTAGACCAGAAGGCGCTAAAACTTACCGACAGCAGGCCCTGCGCCAGCGCCGCACGGCGCAGCGTCTGGTGATGCTGCCACAGATGCGCCAGCGACAGCAGCAGACGCGGATAGCTCACCGTGGTGCCCGGCGTAAAGCGCGGCAGCGCGCGCCACAGCGCCAGACTGCTCAGCAGCACCGCCGCCGCCGCCATCATGTACATGGTGCGCCAGCCCAGATACTCCGCCACCACGCCGCTCACCACGCGCGACAGCAGAATGCCGACCAGCAGCCCGGTCATCACCGTGCCGACGGTTTTGCCACGGCTGCGCTCCGGTGCCAGCGCCGCTGACGCTGGCACAATGTCCTGCGCCACGGTAGCGGTTAATCCGGTAACAAAGCTGGCGATCAGCAACGCATTGATACCGCCGGAAAAGCCGCACAGCAGCAGCGCGGCGACCAGCAGCAAGCCTTTAATCAGAATGATGGTGCGGCGATCGTGGCGGTCACCAAGCGGGGCCAGCAGCAGAATCCCCAGCGCGTAACCGGCCTGGGTCAGCATCGGCACCATACCGACGCTGCCAATGCCCACATTGAACTGTTTACTGATGATATCCAGCATCGGCTGGCTGTAGTAAATCGATGCCACGCTGAGACCGGCACCGGCCGCCAGCGTAAACACCAGCGGTGCCGGCAGCGTTTCAGCAGGCATGGCAGAAGATTGAGACATGGCAGACATAGTGGTTTTCCCCCGTGATAATGCGCTTATTAAAGCGCGTTGCGGCCATACGCGGTAGACTGCTATGACACAGAACTGTTATGCATGTTACGTATGAGCACACTCACCAGCGTTGACCGCATCGAACTGATGCAGACGTTTATCCGCATTGTTGAAAGCGGCTCGCTATCGGCGGCCGCGGCGCAGCTCGGCACCACCCAACCCACCGTGAGTCGCCGTCTGCAGGCGCTGGAACAGCGGCTCGGCCTGAAACTAATTTTACGCACCACCCATGCGCTGAAACTCACCGATGACGGAGAGCGCTGCTATGCCCAGGCGCGGCAGCTGGTGGCGACCTGGCACGCGCTGGAAGATGAGTTAACCGGCGCGAATGACGACCCGATCGGCACGCTGCGCGTGCGTGCGCCGCATGCGTTTGGTCAGGATCAGTTGATTGCACCGCTGATGGATTATCTGCAGCGCTATCCGCGCCTGGCAGTGGAGTGGATGCTCAACGACCGCACGCCGGACTTTGTCAGTGAAAACGTTGACTGCGCCATTCAGGTCGGCGCGCCCACCGATCCGTCGGTGGTGGCGGTGCTGCTGGCGGAAGTGCCGCGCTTTGTCGTCGCGGCACCGGCGCTGCTGGCGGCTCATGCGCCGGTGAAAGAGGTTACCCAGCTGACGCAGCTGCCGTGGCTGGCGCTGACCAGTTTTTATCGTAATGAAATTGCGCTGCAGCGTCTCAGCGACGGCCAGCCGATCAACCTGGCGATTGCCCCGCGCCTCGCCAGCGATAGCCTGTACGCGGTGCGCAAAGCCGCGCTGGCGGGCATGGGCGCCGCGATTGTGTCGTCATGGGTGGTGCAGGAGGATTTAGCCAGCGGCGCGCTGGTGCAGCTGGTGCCCGACTGGCAGGCGCCGCCGCTGCCGGTGTGGCTGACCTACCCGTGGGCCAGTTATTATCCGGCCCGCCTGCAGCATTTTTTCGCGATGATCAGGGACGTGATGCCGCAGCTGACCGGCACGCAGCCGGTGCGGTAAGGGGCCAGGTCGCCATTCAGGTTTTTGTAGGGTGCGCATTCAGGTACGACCGGGCACATGGGTAACAGATCAGACCGGGCACACAGGTAACACTTTTTGTGGTCAGTCGATCCGGATAATACGCTTTTCTGCCCGGTCATAATACGCAAGGATGAGCCTGTCGAAGAGGATGACGTCAATGCCGTCGTCCACTTCCAGGAACCGCACGTACTCGCCCCGTAACGCTGCGCTCAGGAAGGTCCGCCCGTTCAGCCTCAGGTCGCCTTTTTCACCGACTTTGTACAGCTTCGCCCCCTCCGGATAACCCACCTCCGGCACTTTTCCGTTCCATTTCCGCGGTGAAGGCGTCCATATTTTTGCGGGCGGCTGCTGCCCGTGCGCCTCATGCGGCTTTTCCTGATTGAACTCGTTCCGCCATCCGCTGCACCACGCCTGCTGCTCTGGCAGCGAGCCAAAGACGTCGTGATGGCTCATGGCGACCTTCAGCGACCGGTGCATCCGCTCGTGGCGGGCGTTCTGCCCCGGACAGCCCGGCGCGGTTCTTTCCGGCTGTATCCCCAGTTTTATCAGCCACACGCTCAGCTGCGTCAGCGCGAGGATGCCCGGCGCAACGAAGGGCGAGCCGTTGTCGGTGCGGATAACGTCGGGCAGCCCGCCTTCTAGGAAGGCCTTTTCCATGCAGCCGCGCACGAACACCGTGGTCTCCGACGTGCCCGGCTCGCAGGACAGCAGGTAGCGGCTGTGGTTATCGGTGAGCGTGAAGGGGCGGCACCAGCTGCCGTCTTTCAGGCGGAAGCGCCCTTTAAAATCAGCGCTCCAGACGTGGTTATTCCTCACGGGTGTCGTGAGACTGCGCAGGTTGCCCGGCGTTCGCTTACGCGGCGTCCGCGGCTGCACCATTCCCGCCGCCTTCAGCAGGTCGCCGATGGTGCTGGCGGCGGGCACGATGAAGTCAGCGCCGTTGCTGAGGAACCAGTGGCGGATTTTTTTTGGCCCCCAGTCGGGGTGCTGCTGGCGGAACTGAACAAGGCGCGCGGCGATGTCGGGGGCGATTTTATCGGGCTGGAGATGGCGGGCGCGGGAGAGATTTTCAAGCGAGGAGAGCTCGCCGGGGTTAAAGCGGCTGAGCCACTTGTAGCCGGTTTTGCGGCTGATGCCGTGGCGGTGACACAGCTGCGTCATGGATTCCCCGCCTGCCTGGCAGGCGAGGATGAATTCAAGGCGTTGCATGGTAACAGTCTCAGTCCAGGGCATAGTGAGTCTCCTCTGCTATGCCGTTTATAACTGTTACCCATGTGCCCGGTCTAAAGTGTTACCCATGTGGCCGGTTTGTACCTTCATGCGCACCTGGTGCAACTGGCCAGGTCGCCATGAATGGCGACCCTACGGGGCACTGCAGGTTTTGTAGGGTGCGCATTCATGCGCACCTGGTGCAACTGGCCAGGTCGCCATGAATGGCGACCCTACGGGCATTGCGGTTTTTACAGGGTGCGCATTGATGCGCACCTGGTGCAATGGGTCAGCTCGTGCGTAAAGGTCACGATTTCTTCTCAACCTTCGACATATTATCCAGCCAGCCCATCACAAAGGCCGACAGCACGAAGGTCAGGTGGATAATCACGTACCACATCAGCTTTTCGTTGGCGACGTTGCGCGCATCCATAAAAATACGCAGCAGGTGAATCGATGAGATCGCCACAATCGAAGCTGCCACTTTGTTTTTCAGCGAGCCGGAATCCATCTTGCCGAGCCAGCTCAGCTTCTCTTTGCTTTCATCGATATCCAGCTTGGAGACAAAGTTCTCATAGCCGGACAGCATCACCATGACCAGCAGGCCACCGACCAGCGTCATATCCACCAGCGACAGCAGCAGCAGAATCAGATCGTTTTCCGCGATGCTGAGAATGTTGGGCAGCAGGTGAAAAATTTCCTGAAAAAATTTAACCGTCAGCGCCAGCAGCCCCAGCGAAAGTCCAATGTAAACCGGTGCCAGCAGCCAGCGCGATGCATACATCAGGTTTTCGGTAAAACGTTCCATAAGTTCCCATTTATCAACAGACAAGCTATCGAGTATAACCGAACTTATGTGAAGTTATTTCAGTGCTTCTTCAGAAATTTCAGGCGCGGCCGGCAGCGGCAGCGACAGGCGAAACACCGCCCCGCCCTGCGGCCGGTTTTCCGCCCAGATGCGTCCGCGATGCGACTCAATAATGGTTTTGCTGATGGCCAGCCCCAGCCCGACGCCCGGCACGGCCGACTCCTTGTCGCCGCGGGCAAACTTGTCAAAGATGCGCGTCAGATTTTCCGGCGCAATGCCCGGTCCGTTATCCCATACGGCGATCTCCAGCCGCGCTTTATCGCGCCAGGCGCGAATGCCGTGCTGCGCGGCATTGCCGGCATACTTCAGGCTGTTTTCGATCAGGTTAGTAAATACCCGCTCCAGCATCGCGCTGTCGCCTTTGATCAGCACCAGCTCCGGCGGCAAATCCAGCGTAAAGTCGTGCCCTTTCAGCGCCGGTCCCATGCTGCTTAGCGCGCCGCCAATCACCTCGTCCAGCGCCACCCACTCTTCGCGCAGGTTGAGCCCGCCGGACTGAATACGCGCCATATCCAGCATGTTACTCACCAGCCGGATGGTGCTCAGCGTCTGTTCGCGAATCTGATTGGCCTGGCCAACATATTTCGACTGCTCGCTGGCGAGGTCCAGCATCAGCATCTCAGCCTGGCCAAACAGCACCGTCAGCGGCGTGCGCAGATCGTGGGACAGCGCCGACAGCAGCGCATTACGCAGCTGCTCGCGCTCGGCGGCCAGCCGTGACGCGGCTTCGCTGTGCGACAGCGCCATGCGTTCCAGCGCGTTGGCAATCAGCACCGTAAAGGTCTCCACCAGCCGCTGCTGTTCGGGAATCATCAGCTGGCGCAGGTTGTCCGGCTCAACCACCAGCAGGCCGCGGCAGTGTGCCCCGCTTTTCAGCGGCAGAATCTGGTACGGCACCGCCGGTAACGTATCGGTGCCGGCACCGGCCGGTTGCCCTTTGCTGTAGCTCCATTTGGCGATGCCGAGGTCGGGCGGCGTCCCGATGGTGCTTTCACCCGCCGACTGCAGCTCACCCTGTTCGTCGGGCAGCAGCAGCTGGCTGCGCGCCTGCAGCGTCACCTCAATGACGCGCTGGCTGGTAGCAGCGATATCCTGCGGCGTCAGCGCGCTGCCAAGCGATTTCGCCATCTCATACAGATGGCGCGCGCGCTGTTCACGGTAGCGCGCCACCCGCGCCTGATAGCGCACGCCGGCGGTGAGATTGCCGACAATCACCCCGACCGCCAGCATCACCGCAAAGGTCACCAGATATTGCAGATCCGATACCGCCACCGTGCCGGTGGGGGCCACAAACACCAGGTCGAAGGCCAGAATATTGATTACCGTGGCGAACACCGACGGCCAGCGGCCAAAGCGCAGCGCCACCAGCACCACCGCCAGCAGATAGATCATCACCGCGTTGGCGGTATCAAACTCCACCAGCCACCAGCGGCCAATTAGCGTCACCAGCACGCACAGCGCGATCGCCATCAGACACCCGCGCAGGTGCAGCCGCCATTTCTCGCCGCTGGCACGCTGGCCGCTCAGGGCCGCTGGCACATCGCGCACCGGCTCATCCAGCGCCACCACCAGCAGGTCAAGCTCCGGCCCCAGCTCGCCGAGACGCTGGGCAAAGCTGTCGCGTCGCCAGCGCCGCTGCGGCTGGCGGCCGGTGACGATTTTGCCGAGATTGTGCTCGCGCGCATAGCGCAGCACCGCGCGCGCCTCGTCCGGATCGGACAGCGTGGCGGTCTCCGCGCCCAGCTCCTGCGCCAGCTGCAGCGTGCGCAGAATGGCGCGCCTCTGCGCTTCCGGCAGTCGGTTGAGGCGCGGCGTTTCCACATACACCGCATGCCACTCGCTGCCGAGACGGGCAGCAAGACGGGCGGCGGTGCGTACCAGCTTTTCACTGCCGGTGTCGTCACCGATGCACAGCAGAATCGCGTCGCGCGTGTGCCACACTTTGTCGCGCCCCTGCTGATCGCGCCAGGCGCGCATCTGATCGTCTACCCGGTCGGCCGTGCGGCGCAGCGCCAGTTCACGCAGCGCGAACAGGTTGCCTTTGCGGAAGAAATTTTCGATGGCGCGCTCGGCGCGGTCGCCGACGTACACTTTGCCCTCTTTCAGCCGCTGACGCAGATCGTCCGGCGGCAGATCCACCAGCACCACTTCATCGGCGCTGTCGAAAAAGGGATCAGGTACGGTTTCGCGCACCTGAATGCCGGTGACGCCGCCCACCACGTCATTCAGGCTCTCCAGATGCTGCACGTTGACGGTGGTAATCACGTCGATACCGGCATCCAGCAGTTCTTCAATGTCCTGCCAGCGCTTGGGATGGCGCGAGCCCTGTACGTTGGTGTGCGCCAGTTCATCCATCAGGATCACCGCCGGATGGCGCGCCAGCGCGGCGTCGAGGTCGAATTCCGCATGGCGCGACCGACCAGTGGCGCGCCGCGCCAGCACCGCCAGTCCCTGCAGCAGCGCGGCGGTCTCTTCACGGCCGTGGGTTTCGACCACGCCAGCCAGCACGTCCAGCCCCTGCGCACGCAGGCGCTGCGCCTCCTGCAGCATGGCGTAGGTTTTCCCTACGCCCGCACAGGCGCCGAAGTAGATTTTCAGTTTACCGCGATGGCTGTCGCTGTGATTGAGCAGCAGGGCATCGGGATCGGGGCGCGGTAATTCGTCGTTCATGCGAGGTCCATTTTTATCGCGTGCACCAATGTGGCATTGCGCAATAAATTGCGCCGCTACGGTATGTGCACATTTTTGTAGCGGCGCGATTCTTCGCGCGATTTGAAACTATCCCTGCAAATCATCCAGCGCCATATTCAGCCGCAGCACGTTCACCGTTTCTTCGCCGATAAACGGCAGCAGCGGACGCTCGGTGTTGCGCGCAATCAGCGCCTCGACGTCTTTCAGCGTCATGTTGCGCGCTGCCGCGACGCGCGGTGCCTGCCACAGCGCGGCTTCAGGGGAGATGTCCGGATCCAGGCCGCTGCCTGAAGCGGTTACCAGCTCCACCGGCACCGCTGCCGGCGCCTGCGGATTGGCAGCGCGCAGCGCAGCCACCCGCTCCGCCACCGCTTTATCCAGCGCCGGATTACTGGCGGCAAGGTTGCTGCCGCCTGACGCCTGCGCGTTGTAAGGCACGTCGCTGGTGGCCGATGGACGGCCCCAGAAGTGGCCTGGCTGGCTGAACGCCTGACCGATCTGCTCTGAGCCACGCACCGCGCCGTCGCGCTCAATCAGCGAACCGTTGGCCTGCGACGGAAACCACCACTGCGCCAGGCCGGTGGTCAGCAGCGGATAGACCGCGCCGGTCAGCAGGGTAAGCAGCACTAACAATACTATAGCCGGACGTAACTGACTCATTTCTCTTCTCCTTACACCAGGCCCGACAGCGTCAGCAGCAGGTCGATCGCTTTAATACCAATAAACGGCACCACTAAACCGCCTACGCCATAAATCCACAGATTGCGCCGCAGCAGCGCTGCCGCGCTCATCGGCCGATAGCTCACGCCTTTCAGCGCCAGCGGAATCAAAAACACAATCACCAGTGCGTTGAAGATCACCGCCGACAGAATCGCCGAGGCCGGTGAATGCAGCGCCATCACGTTCAGCATATTGAGCTGCGGATAGGTCACGGCAAACGCCGCCGGGATGATGGCGAAGTATTTCGCTACATCGTTGGCGATACTGAAGGTGGTAAGCGAACCGCGCGTCATCAGCATCTGTTTGCCGATGTGCACCACTTCCAGCAGTTTGGTCGGGTTGGAGTCAAGATCGACCATGTTGCCCGCCTCTTTCGCCGCCTGGGTGCCGGAGTTCATCGCCACCGCCACGTCAGCCTGCGCCAGCGCGGGCGCGTCGTTGGTGCCATCGCCGGTCATCGCCACCAGGCGCCCTTCCGCCTGATACTGACGAATCAGCGCCAGCTTGGCTTCCGGCGTCGCTTCCGACAGGAAGTCATCGACACCGGCTTCCGCCGCAATCGCCGCGGCGGTTAACGGGTTATCACCGGTGATCATCACCGTTTTGATGCCCATCTTGCGCAGCTCGGCGAAACGTTCCTTAATGCCGCCTTTAACGATGTCCTTTAACGCCACCACGCCCAGCACCTGCGCGCCTTCGGCCACCACCAGCGGCGTACCGCCGGCGCGCGCCACCTCTTCCACCCGGGCATTAACCTCAGCCGGGAAGCTGCCGTGGCTGGCTTCGATATGACGGCGTACCGCGTCGACCGCGCCTTTGCGGATCAGGCGATCCTGCACGTTGACGCCGCTCATGCGCGTCTGCGCAGAGAACGGGATAAAGCTGGCACCCATGCTGCTGAGATCGCGTTCGCGCAGGTTAAATTTCTGCTTCGCCAGCACCACGATGCTGCGCCCTTCCGGCGTCTCATCGGCCAGCGATGCCAGCTGCGCCGCGTCGGCCAGCTGCTGCTCGCTGACGCCCGGCGCAGGCAGGAACTGCGTCGCCTGGCGGTTACCGAGCGTGATGGTGCCGGTTTTGTCCAGCATCAGCACATCCACGTCACCGGCAGCCTCCACGGCGCGCCCGCTGGTGGCAATCACGTTGGCTCCCAGCATGCGGCTCATGCCCGCCACGCCAATCGCCGACAGCAGTCCGCCGATGGTGGTGGGAATCAGGCAAACCAGCAGCGCCACCAGCACCGTCACGCTAACCGGCGTACCGCCCCAGGCGGAAAACGGCCACAGCGTGGCGGTCGCCAGCAGGAACACAATGGTCAGCGACACCAGCAGAATGGTCAGGGCGATTTCGTTGGGCGTTTTGCGGCGTTTCGCGCCTTCCACCATGGCGATCATGCGGTCGAGGAAGGTTTCGCCCGGATTGACGCTGCACTGAATCACCAGCCAGTCCGACAGGATGCGCGTCCCGCCGGTTACCGAGGCAAAATCCCCGCCGGATTCACGAATCACCGGTGCCGATTCGCCGGTAATGGCGCTCTCATCGACCGATGCGCCGCCCTCCAGCACTTCACCGTCGCACGGGATGATGTCACCGGCTTCCACCAGCACCACATCGCCTTTGCGCAGCGTATCGGCCGCCACCGGCCGCCACTGCGCACCATGAAACGGTTCCGCCAGTTTCTTCGCATCGCTGTGCTTGTTCACCCCTTTCAGGCTGTTGGCCTGCGCCTTGCTGCGCCCCTCCGCCAGTGCTTCGGCGAAGTTAGCGAACAGCACGGTAAACCACAGCCAGATGGCGACCGCCGCGGTAAAGCCGGCGCTGCCGTTCAGCTGCCCCGCCGCCATACCGATGGCCAGCAGCGAGGTGAGCACGCTGCCGATCCACACCAGAAACATCACCGGGTTGCGAAACTGTACGCGCGGATCGAGTTTTTTCACCGCATCCAGCATCGCGGTGCGCGTCAGCGCCGCATCAAACAGCGCCAGTTGTTGACGACTCATGATTCCGTTATCCCTGAATAAGTTGCAGATGTTCCGCCACCGGGCCAAGCGCCAGCGCGGGAACGAAGGTCAGCGCACCTACCAGCAGCACGGTGCCCACCAGCAGTGCGATAAACAGCGGGCCGTGAGTCGGCAGCGTGCCGTTGCCCACCGGCTGAATTTTCTTCGCCGCCAGCGAACCGGCAATGGCCAGCACCGGAACGATGATGCCGAAGCGGCCGACCAGCATGCAGAAGCCCAGCAGCAGGTTCCAGAACGGGGTGTTGGCGCTGAGACCGGCGAAGGCGCTGCCGTTGTTGTTGGCCGCCGACGATACCGCATACAGCACCTCACTGAAGCCGTGAATGCCAGGGTTGGCCATACCGGCGCGTCCGGCTTCGGTCATCATCGCCAGCGCAGTACCCAGCAGCACCAGCGTCGGTGTCACCAGAATCGCCAGCGCGGTCATTTTCATCTCCCACACATCGATCTTTTTGCCCATGTACTCCGGCGTACGGCCAATCATCAGACCGGCGATAAACACCCCGAGCAGCACAAACAGCAGCATTCCGTACAAGCCGGCACCGACGCCGCCGAACACCACTTCGCCCAGCTGCATCAGCCACATCGGCACCATGCCGCCCAGCGCAGTGAAGGAGTCATGCATGGCGTTTACCGCACCGCACGACGCCGCAGTGGTGATCACCGCAAACAGGCTGGAGTTGAGAATGCCGAAGCGTGTTTCCTTGCCTTCCATGTTGATCGCGCTGTCGGCACCCAGGGCCAGAAAGTGTGGATTGCCGCGCAGCTCAGCCCACATCACCGCGACCACCGCCAGCACAAACATGATGCTCATGGCCCACAGCAGCATATGGCCCTGACGGCGATCGCCCAGCTGCTGACCAAAGGCAAAGCACAGCGCGGCCGGGATCAGGAAGATGCTCAGCATCTGCACAAAGTTGGTCAGTGCCGTAGGGTTTTCGAACGGATGCGCCGAGTTG
The DNA here is from genome assembly GCF_043544755.1 of Pantoea sp. SGAir0184. Lineage (NCBI taxonomy): Bacteria > Pseudomonadati > Pseudomonadota > Gammaproteobacteria > Enterobacterales > Erwiniaceae > Pantoea > Pantoea sp. SGAir0184. Next base: position 181,864 of record NZ_CP028050.1, on the reverse strand, counting down.
GCGTTGAAGAAACCGCCACCGTTGGTGCCGAGCATTTTGATCGCTTCCTGCGAGGCTACCGGCCCGAGCGGCAGCGTTTGCTGCGCGCCTTCCAGCGTGGTGAAGGCATGATAGGGTTCAAAGTTCTGAATGCTGCCCTGGCTGACAAAAAACAGCGCCATCAGCAGGCTAATCGGCAGCAGCACGTAGACGGTGATGCGCGTCAGGTCGCGCCACGCGTTGCCGAGCGTTTCCAGCGAACGGTTGGCAAAACCGCGCATCAGCGCAAACGCCACCGCAATACCGGTTGCCGCCGAGAGGAAGTTTTGCACCGTTAAGCCCGCCATCTGGCTGAAGTAACTCAGCGTGCTCTCGCCCGCGTACGCCTGCCAGTTAGTGTTGGTGACAAAACTGATCGCCGTATTGAGCGCCAGATCCCAGCTCAGGCCAGGCAGATGCTGAGGATTGAGCGGCAGCGCGCCCTGCCCCATCAGCATCGCCAGCAGCAGCACAAAGCCGAGCGCGTTAAACAGCAGGATGGCCAGCAGATAGTGCGGCCAGCGCATCGCCGCGCCGTCAACGCCGGCCAGACGCCACAGCACGCGTTCGCTGCGCGCCAGCAGGGGTTTATCCGCCACCATCAGCGCCAGCAAGCGGCCCAGCGGCTGCGCCAGCACCATCAGCACCAGCAGATAGCACGCAATCAGTAAAAACGCATTCGCCGCCATCAGAATGCCTCCGCATTAAGCAGGGCATAAATCAGGTAGCCCAGTAATAAAAATACCAGCACGATGCCGGCTATCACGCCCACACTCACAGCAACCTCCAGAGGATTTGGTAGTGCAGCAAGCATGCGCGGCGCGGCATAAAGAAGGGGTAAAAAGGCGCAGATCGGGCGTAAAGAAAGTATAAAAACGCGGGCAGATCAGGCGCTTTCCAGCGCCCAGATGCGATTCAGGTCAACGTTGTGCCACAAGCCGCTGTCCTCAGCGCCGGTGATGGTATCGGTGCAGAAGCTGTCGCCGAGGTCCAGCGCTTCCGGTTTGACCTCGCGCTGCGAATGCAGCGACCAGAACACATGCACTTTGGGCTTCAGCAGCGATTTTTCCCCGGCCTGCACCACCAGCGCCACGCGCCCGGAGGCCAGCCGTACCAGCGAGCCCACCGGATAAATACCGATGGTGCGCACAAACGCGTGCAGCAGCGCACTGTCAAAGTGGCCGCGCCAGCTCAGCATATTGTGCATCGCCTCCGCCGGCGTCCAGCCTTTGCGATACGGGCGATCGGAGGTCACCGCGTCGTAGACGTCACACACCGCCGCCATGCGTGCGTAGAGCGAGATCTCTTCGCCCTGCAGCCGATGCGGATAGCCGCTGCCATCGAATTTTTCATGGTGATGCAGCGCAATATCCAGCAAATCTTCATCCGCATGGGCTTCCATCAGCATTTGCGCACCGACGATTGGATGCTGGCGCATAATCGTAAACTCTTCGTCGGTGAGCTTATCCGGCTTGTTGAGGATGGTCAGCGGCACCGCGGCTTTACCGACGTCATGCAGCAATCCGCCCATGCCCACGCGACGCAGCTGCTGCTCATCCAGCCCCATTTTTTTGCCCAGCGAAATCATCAGACCGCACACTGCCATAGAGTGCAGGTAAGTGTAATCGTCATGATTTTTCAGCCGTGCCACGCTGAGCAGTGCGGTTGGCTCGCGGGTAATCGATCCGGCAATTTCATCGACCAGCTCAAGGGTAAAGGCAAGATCGAGGCCCTGCCCCATGCGCGCTTCGTTGAACATCGCCAGCACCTGCGGCTTGCCCTGGTTGAAGATGCACTGCGCCTGATCCATCTCGCGGAAAAACGGCGTCTGCGGAATGTCTTTTTTCGGCTGCGGCGTGGCAGGCGCGCGCACCGACCGCTCGGGATCGATCCATACCTGCTGGATCCCCTCGTTACGGATCAGGGCGATCTGACGCTTATCGGTGATCAGCATCTGGTTGCGAATGCGTTTGTCCTTGATCCACCAGACCTCAAGCTTGTGGATAAACATGCCTGGCCGCAGCTCGTCAACGGTAATCAGCTTTATCACGATATCGCTCCTTAATATCAGTGGATGGTAAGGAGTGATATCGGCAGCTGAGCAAAAAATCTTCAGGGCGGCGTGACTGGTCGGGACAGGTTCAGGCAACCTGCGTGCCGCGCTGGGCTAAAAAGGCACTCAGCGTCATGACACGGCTTAACTCCTCCTGCGTTCTGGCGTCATTTTCCACTTCCCACTGATCGAGATGACGCTGCAGGTTAAGCCAGAATTCAATCGAGGTGGCGAAAACCCGTGCCAGCCGGTAGGCCATCTCAGTGCTGAGTTTACGGTTGTTATTCACCAGCGCGCTGACGGTGTTGCGATGCACATTCAGCATCTCCGCCAGATCATTCACTTTGAGGTTGAGCGGTTCGAGAAATTCATACTGCAGGACGTCCCCCACGCTGGTGGGTTTGCGCATTGCTTGTTTCATAAGGTGCTCTCTTTGGTACGGGTAGCGGGCCAGAAGGGATCGTTAGCGCTATTTTTTGTAGCGGTGCGGATCCAGATACAGATCCCAGGCTTCGCCTTTTGCCCACTGGAAAATTAGCCGATACTGCGCGTTAACCCGAATCGAATAGTAACCCAGCAGCGGCGGCTTCAACGCTTCAAAACGGTTACCCGGCGGCGAACGCAGATCCTGATGCGAAGTGGCGGCATGAATGATATCCAGCTTACGCGCCAGCGCGGATTCAATCGCACGCGGAATCTGCGCATGCGGTGTCCCATGGGTATAAAATTGTGCCAGCCAGGCCTGACGAAACGCCCTGATTGAACCCATCCTGCTTCCCTGCCTGTCTTACGAACCAGCAGGTAAAATAGTGCACTCATGCACAGTGCTCAAGTGCACTTTTTAACATCATAGTTTATTTCCGATCGGGATTCCAGATCGGCAACCTCAGACCGATCGCCTACGCGTTCAATCGGGCCCATCACCAGCAGGAACAGCAGTGCCGCGACGACACAGTGCGCGCCGACGAACACCAGGCCAATGCTGTAGCTGCCGGTCAGGCCAACGATCACGCCAAACAACAGCGGCGTGATAAAGCCCGCCATGTTACCGATGCCGTTGAAGATCGCGCCGGCGAGGCCAACCGCCTCTTTGGGCGCCGTATCGCTGACCACGGTCCAGGTGCCCGCGCCCGCCGCCACGCCTTTGCCGAAGAAGGCAAACGACATGATGGCGATAATGCCGGCGTTGGAAGGGATCACCGCCGCCAGAATCAGCGAGGCGGCCATCAGCATGCCAACGATGTACGGCGTTTTGCGCGCCCACGACAGGCTCCAGCCGCGCGCCAGCAGCTTATCTGAGATGTAGCCACCGCTGATGCCGCCCAGAAAGCCAAACAGCGCCGGTGCAATGGTGGCGAAACCGGCATCCAGAATGTTCATGCCGCGCGCCTGCACCAGATAGATCGGGAACCAGGTAATGAAGAAGTAGCTAAGCGCGATGGTGCAATACTGGCCGAGGTAGGCGCACCACAGCATGCGGTTGGTGAGCAATGTTTTGAACATCGCTTTGCTGACCGGCGGCCGTGCGCGCAGCGTTTGCGCGGCGTCGATATCCACCAGCGCGCCGCCCTGTTCAATGTAATGTAACTCGCTGGCGGAAACGTGCGGATGCTGACGCGGGCTGCGCATATAGCCCGCCCAGACAAACACTGCCAGCACGCCGATGCCGCCGAGCACAAAGAATGGCCATTCCCAGCCATAACGCGACACCAGCCAGCCGGAGAGCGGTGAGAATATCGCCACGGCAAAGTATTGTGCTGAGGCAAACAGCGACGATGCGCGTCCGCGCTCTGCGCCCGGGAACCACATGATGACTGCGCGGGCGTTGGCGGGAAAGCTCGGCGCCTCAATCAGGCCCAGCGCGAAGCGCAGCGCAAACATCAGCGTCAGCGCCATGGTCATGCCACTGGAAAACTCCCCGACAAATCCCATCAGCAGGGTCGAAACCGACCACAGCGCCAGCGTCACGCCGTAGACCTTTTTGGTGCCGAAGCGATCGAGAATCAATCCGCCGGGGATCTGGCCAATAACATACGCCCAGCTGAAGGCCGAAAGGATCAGGCCGAGCTGGATCGCCGACAGGCCAAACTCCTGTTTGATCGCCGAGCCGGAGATCGACAGGATCGAGCGATCGGCATAAGCGACCACTGACAGGAACAGAATCAGGCAAAGGATCCAGATACGCACATGGCTGTTCTGGCTGCGGTTTTTGCGTTGCAACATAGGCTGAATTCCTTGATGGAGGAGCATCCTGCCCCGAAGCGATGATGGTCAGGAATACCGCGCAGATTTCCCTGTTCAGCAACTATAGGAAGCCAGTGTTGCTCTGGTCATTGTGCGAATGAAGGAATCCGCGCGGCGAAACGGCGCGGGTTTTGGTCGCTGACACAAAGCCGGGTGCGGTAGCGCACAAAATCTTCAATCCGTGCTGGCTTTCGCCGCGGAATGTGCGCCAGCGCTGAGAAAAGAGTTTGCGCGATCACTATGAGCAGGCAAAGCATCCATGCGCGTCGGGCAAATTGTGCGCTACACAGCAAATTACCACGCAGCAGATTGCCAGCTCTGCTGCCGGCTCGTAGGCTGAAAATGATTTCATTGAGCCATTTTTAACACCAATGAAAAATTTATTCTAATAAACAGCTTACTCTGGAGTCTGCGATGAAAACCCTCAAGGCGATACTGTTACTTGGCCTGCTGACCAGTTCTGCTTCCGCGCTGGCGGAGAAGATCGGCGTGTCGATGGCCTATTTTGACCAGAACTTCCTTACCATTATTCGTCATGCCATTGATAAAGAAGCCAAAGCGCGCGGGCTGGATGCCCAGTTTGAAGATGCGCGCGGCGACGTCGGCCGCCAGACCGACCAGGTGCAGAGTTTTATCAGCGCTGGCGTGGATGCCATCATCGTCGATCCGGTGGATTCTGCCAGCACACCACAGCTGACCAGACTGGCGCAGCAGGCGAAAATTCCGCTGGTGTACGTCAACCGCACGCCAGGCGATAAAACCCTGCCGCCCGGCGTGGTGTTTGTTGGTTCGGACGAACGCGAATCCGGCACGCTGCAAATGGAGGCGCTGGCTAAGCTGGCAAATTATAAAGGTAACGTGGCGATCATGATCGGCAACCTGACCGATGCCGGCGCGCTGCAGCGCACCAAAGATGTCGAGCAGGTGGTGGCGAAATACCCAGGCATGAAAGTGGTACAGAAGCAGCCAGCAAATTATGCGCGCAACGAAGGCATGGACCTGATGCTCAACTGGATTGGCAACGGTGAAGCGATCGATATCGTCGCGGCCAATAACGATGAGATGGCGATTGGCGCGGCAATGGCGCTGGCAAAGAGCAATAAAAAGATTCTGGTGGGCGGCATCGACGCCACGCCGGACGGCCTGAAGGCTCTGGCGCAGGATAAGATGCAGGTGACGGTGTTTCAGGACGCCATCGGTCAGGGCAAAACCTCGGTAGACGTGGCGCAGAAGCTGATTAAAGGCGAGAAAGTGGCTTCACACGTGTGGATTCCGTTCGAGCTGGTGACCAAAGAGAATATGCAAAAATACGTCGAGCGCAGCCAGTAGCAGGCGGACACTGCCGGGGCGCGATTGTGGCGAGCTGGGTTGCCTGGTGCGCATGAATGCGCACCCTACGGGCTACCTGTAGGGTCGCCATTTATGGCGATCTGGTTCGTAGTTCAGATGGTGGGCCACTTCCAGCAGTCTTAGCTGAGCTGATCGGATTGTTCAGCCAGCGCTTTGCGTAGGTTTGTGCGTACCCTATGCAGAAAATCGACAGCAGTGGTGCCCCATAAATGAGGATCAAACTCGTCCTGAAAATACGCTTCGAATGTCGTTTCTGGATCCGAACTTTCACTCAAAAAAAGATCAATATCCGCCGCTAGCCCCTGCCAACTGGCGGGATGCTCGTTGCGTAAAAACGCATCAATTTTTGGCTCGATTTCATCACTATCATCTATAAGGTCATAGTCCTGACCAAAATATATTGTAATGAAACAGCCTAGCTCATTGAAATTTGAACGGTTCATGTCAGGCCTTAGGAAACGCAGTAAGAATAAAATAGGGTTTTCCATGCCACTGCTCAAAACGAAGCACCAGCCGAACCCTATAGCAGCGAATAACGTCCGGGGAACCACGACGAATCATGATACCTGTCTGAGTGGCAAAAATTCTCTCCAGTTCCATTTTGGCATTCATTCCGGGAGGGAGATGTTTTACCCACATTTCTATCTGGTGGCTATTGTCCCTGATTACCCGACTAATTAGCTGCTCCGCCTCATTCACTGTCCTGAAGCTACTGGTCGCGTAAAGAGAGGGCCTGCGTTCCAGCCTGGCAACTAACTCTTCAGCTGTTTTACCAATATGGCGTTCAAGCGTGTGTCCGCCAGTGCTGCCCGCTAGCGCTTCATGAACCGCCAGGTTGATGCGACCAGAGCGTACAGCAGCAACGCGCACCGTACGGGTAGCCTATAAACGCCACAGGGGCGCTATTTATGGCGACCTGATTCCTGGTGCGCATGAATGCGCACCCTACAGGTAGTCTGTGAAATTGTAGGGGCGCCATTTATGGCGACCTGGTTACCGGGCACCCTGGTTCCAGGCCGACGCAACCATCACTCGCGCAGTATCGCCATGACGATAATGTCGTGGTACTCGCCCTCGCGCAGGCAGGCTTTGCGCTTCACGCCTTCCTGCTCAAAGCCCAGGCGCTGATACAGACGCAGCGCGCGCTGGTTGTCGTGAAACACTTCCAGCTCAACGCGAATCACGCCCAGCCAGTTAAAGGCATAGTCGATGCCGGTGCGGATCAACCGCTCGCCGATGCCGCGCCCGCTAAACGCCGGATCGACGCCAATACCAAAGCTGAGGCTGTGGCGCGTACGCGGCCGCTGTTCGGTAAACAGCGTCAGCTCGCCCACCATCTGCCCGTCGATCTCTGCCACAAAACCGATATAGCCTTCGCTGTCCATACGCTCGAATTTTTTCTGCCAGGTGGCGACGCTGGGAAACGGCAGCTGCGTGGTCCAGCGATACACCTCGGGATGACTGTATAAACGTTGATAGGCGGCGGCATCGCCCGGTTCGCGTCCGCGAATCTGCAAATCCATGTCGATAATCCCTGTTCAGTTGCACTAAGCTGTTAACTCTCACCGATCGGAAAGAGTGGCCTTATGTTGTATCGTCGTTTTGAACGTTTTATCAATATTTTTCAGGATGCCCCCACCGATTCCCCACCCGCCAGCGTGTGGCCGTTTTACCTCTATTATCTGCGTCAGGTGTGGCCAAGTTTTGTCGCGCTGCTGATTGTCGGGCTGGCGCAGGCGCTGATCGAAGTGGCGCTGTTTAGCTATCTCAGCCGTATTATCGATCTGGTCAATCACACCACGCCCGCCACGCTGTTCAGCGATAACTGGCCGATTCTGCTGTGGATGGCGGCGGTGGCGCTGATGCTGCGGCCGGTGGTGATCGCACTGCACGATATGCTGGTGCATCAAAGCATTAACCCCAGCATGACCAGCATGATTCGCTGGCAGCATCACAACTATGTGCTGCGGCAGAGCCTCAATTTCTTCCAGAACGATTTTGCCGGCCGTATCGCCCAGCGCATCATGCAAACCGGTAACTCGCTGCGTGACTCGGCGGTTCAGCTGGTGGATGCCATCTGGCACGTGGTGATTTACGCCGTGACCTCACTGGTGCTGTTCGCGGAAGCCGACTGGCGCCTGATGATTCCGCTAATCGTCTGGATTGTGGCGTACAGCCTGTCGCTGCGCTTCTTTGTGCCGCGCGTTAAGCAGCGCTCGGTGGTGTCATCCGAGGCGCGCTCGAAGCTGATGGGCACTATCGTTGACGGTTACACCAACATCGCTACCCTGAAACTGTTTGCCCATAACGATCTGGAAAAACGCTACGCGCGCGACGCCATTCAGGAACAGACCGACAAAACCCAGCACGCCAGCCGCATGGTGACCAGCATGGATATCACGCTGTCGACGCTCAATGGCCTGCTGATTGTCAGCACCTCCGGCCTCGCGCTGTGGCTGTGGAGCCAGTCGCTGATCAGCGTAGGCGCCATCGCGCTGGCCACCGGCCTGGTGATTCGCCTGGTGAACATGTCCGGCTGGATCATGTGGGTGGTGAACGGCATCTTCGAAAACATCGGCATGGTGCAGGATGGCCTGAATACCATTGCGCAACCGCTCAGCGTGCAGGATGCGCCGCAGGCGAAAAAGCTGCAGGTGACGCGCGGCCAGATCCGCTTTGAGGATGTGCGTTTTGACTATGGCGGCGGCCGCCAGGTGATTAACCGCCTGAATCTCAATATCAAGCCTGGCGAGAAAATCGGTCTGATTGGCCCGTCCGGCGCCGGTAAATCGACCCTCGTGAACCTGCTGCTGCGGCTGTATGACATCAACGGCGGGCGCATTCTGATTGACGATCAGGACATCGCGCAGGTCACACAGGCGAGCCTGCGCAGTCAGATTGGCATGATCACCCAGGATACGTCGCTGCTGCACCGCTCGATTCGCGAAAACCTGCTGTACGGTCGCCCGGATGCCAGCGAAGCCGAACTGCAGGCGGCGATTGTGCGCGCCCGCGCCGACGAATTTATCCCGCTGCTCTCCGATCCGCAGGGCCGTACCGGGCTGGATGCGCACGTCGGCGAGCGCGGCGTCAAACTCTCTGGCGGCCAGCGCCAGCGTATTGCCATCGCCCGCGTGCTGCTGAAAGATGCGCCGGTTCTGATCATGGATGAAGCCACATCGGCACTGGACTCGGAAGTGGAAGCGGCGATTCAGGAGAGCCTGGAGACGCTGATGCAGGGCAAAACGGTGATCGCCATCGCCCATCGCCTGTCGACCATCGCGAAAATGGACCGGCTGGTGGTGCTGGAGAACGGCGGCATTGTTGAGATGGGTAACCATCGCGAACTGCTGGCGCACGGCGGGCTGTACGCGCGTCTGTGGCAGCATCAGACCGGCGGATTTGTCGGCGTCGATTAATCACCGCGCCGGTAAGGCAGGGCGTCGCGCGCTTCCTGAGCCCAGGCGCGCACCCCTGCCCGCTCCTGCTGCAGAAAATCCCCGACCGCATCACGCAGCCCCGGATGGCACAGATAGTGCCAGGAGTGGGTGAGTTGCGGTTCAAAGCCGCGCACCAGCTTGTGCTCGCCCTGCGCACCGGCATCAAAGCGCTGCAGCCCTTCGGCGATGGCGAAATCCATGCCCTGGTAGAAACAGGTCTCGAAGTGCAGCCGGTCAAACTCCGCCAGACAGCCCCAGTAGCGGCCATACAGCGTGTCGTCATCCACCAGACAGAAGGCCATGGCGGCGGGCTGCTGCTGTAGCGTGGCGATCACCACGCGAATCGCCTGCGGCATCCGCTCCGCCAGCAGGCTGAAGAAGGAGCGCGTCAGATAGGGACGCTGGCCGCGCACCGCGTAGGTGTTGGCGTAGCAGGTATACACAAAATCCCACTGATCTTCACGCAGGTCATCGCCGCGATACCAGTTAAACGCAAAGCCGCTGCTGGCCACCTGTTCGCGCTCTTTACGCAGCTGCTTGCGTTTGCGCGACATCAGCGTGTCGAGAAAGTCGTGAAAATCGCGGTAGCCGCGATTGTGCCAGTGATACTGCACGCCGAGGCGCGCCAGCCAGTCCGGCTGGGTTGCCAGCAGCGCGTTGGCGTGCGGCGTGGTGAAGTTGATATGCGCCCCGCTTAAGCCGTGCCGCTGCAACGCATCGGGCAGCGCCTCCAGCATCGGGATAATCGCCGCCTCATCGCCCAGCAGCCGCGCACCGGTCACCGGGCTGAACGGAATGGCGCCGAGCAATTTAGGGTAGTAGGCGATGCCGGCACGCTGGCAGGCATCGGCCCACGCGTGATCGAACACATATTCGCCCCACGAATTGCGTTTACGGTAGCCAGGCAGCGCCGCCCGCAGCCTGCCGTCTTCGCGCCACAGCAGATGATCCGGCTGCCAGCCGTTTTCCGCGCGCACGCTGCCACTCTCCTCCAGCGCGAGCAGGAAGGCGTGACGCAAAAAAGGTTGATTGTCAGGTAACAGCGCATCCCATTCGGCAGCGGTGATCTCCGCCAGCGATGACAGGTGAAGCAAAGGCATTGGTGGCTCCCGGCCAGCTTAAGGCGAATGCCTAGTTCAGCAGGTTTTGCCGCCGTGCGAAAGGTGCGGCGCACTGAATGTAAAGCGGGTCGTTGCGCCATGCTGCGCACATTGCTGTCGCGGCCCGTGCCACGATTTTTCACTTCGCCTGTGTATACTCACCCTTTTCCTTGCAGGAAATGCCATGGATCGTCTTGATTGTGATCGCATGTTTGTCGCCGTACTCGAAGTCGGCAGTTTTGCCGGTGCCGCCGCCCGGCTCGGCACCAGCAGCGGCCAGGCGTCAAAGCTGGTGTCGCGTCTGGAGCAGCAGCTTGGCGTGCAGCTGTTTAAGCGCAGTACGCGGGCGCTGTCGCCCACCGAGATCGGCCGCGCCTATTATGAGCGGGTAAAAACCCTGCTGGAGGCGTTCGACGCGCTGGATGCCACGGTGCAGGAGAATGCCCGCTCGCCCACCGGCCGCCTGAAGATTAGCGCACCCGGCACCTTCGGCACCGCGGTGCTGGCCAGCGTGCTGGTGGCGTTCGCGCGTCACTATCCGCTGATTGAGCTGGACGTCAACTTCTCCGACCGCGCCGTGAATATCGTCGATGAAGGCTTCGATATGGCGATCCGCATCGGCAAGCTGGACGACAGCAGCCTGATTGCGCGCCGTCTGGGCGAGGTGCCGATTCGCCTCGCCGCCGCGCCCGGCTATCTGCTGCAGCACGGCACGCCGCAGCACTGGCGCGATCTGGCGACGCATCAGTGCATCAGCGACACCAACTTTCGCGATCCCTGGCACTGGCCGTTCGTTACGCCGTGTGGCGACAGCGTCAGCATGCCGATTCGCGGCCGCCTGTGCTTCTCCAACACCGAAGCCTGCCTGCAGGCGGCGCTGGCCGGCCTCGGCATTGCGCGTCTGCCCGGTTTTATCGCTGCACCGGCGCTGCAGCGGGGCGAAATCGTCACGCTGCTGGAGGACTTTGCGCCGCCAGCCATGGGCCTGTTTGCTCTGTATCCGCCCGCGCGCCATCTGGCGCAGAAAACCCGCCTGCTGATCGACTTTCTGGCCGAGCACTTCCGCCTGCATCCGCCCGGCTGATTCCTTCCATTATGGAAACAATAAAAGCCGTTTTGCCCGGATTATCAGCATAACAGCAGCACGGTAAGCTGCTGACATCACTTCAGAGGAGCAGAGCGATGTTGGTAAACGGTAAGTGGAGCGCAGAGTGGCATCCGGTTCAGGCCACCGATAAACAGGGTGGCTTTGTACGCCAGACTTCCAGCTTTCGTCACTGGATTAGCGCCGATGGCAGCAGCGAATTTGCCGCCGAGCCGGATCGCTATCATCTGTATGTCGCGCTGATCTGCCCATGGGCCTCGCGCACGCTCATTGCGCGCAGCCTGAAAGGGCTGGAGCAGATTGTCAGCGTGTCGGTGGTTGAGCCGCAGCTTGGCGCGCAGGGCTGGCGCTTCGGCGATTATCCCGGTGCCGATCGCGACCCGCTGAACAACGCTGAGTATCTCCACCAGCTGTATACCCGCGCCGACGCCGACTTTACCGGGCGCGCCACCGTGCCGGTGCTGTGGGATAAAAAAACCCAGACCATTGTTAACAATGAGTCGGCGGATATTCTGCGCATGTTCAACAGCGGCTTTGGCGATCTGGCAGACAACCGGCTCGATCTCTACCCTGAGGATCTGCGCCAGGAGATCGACGCGCTGAACGCAACGATCTATCCGCGTCTCAATAACGGCGTTTATCGCACCGGTTTCGCCACCACCCAGGTGAGCTATCAGCAGGCGTTTAATGAAGTATTTGAGCAGCTTGATGAGCTGGAGCAACGGCTGAAAGATGGCCGCACTTTTCTGCTGGGTGAACGACTGACCGAAGCCGATATCCGCCTGTTCGTGACCCTGATACGCTTTGACGTCGCCTATCACGGCCTGTTCAAATGCAACCTGCGCCGCCTGCGCGATTACCCGCTGCTCGATCGTTACCTGAAGAGTGTGCTGGCGGTCTCCGGCGTGCGGCAAACGGTGAACATCGACCACATCAAACAGGGCTATTATTCGATTAAAGCGCTGAATCCCAACGGCATCGTGCCGGCGGGACCGGATATGGCGGACTACGGTTTTTAAGGAGCAGGGCAATGGCAAAAGCGTTAGTGGTGTTTTTACATGGCGTCGGCAGTAATGGCGCGGATTTGGCGGTGCTGGGGCAACACTGGTCAGCGCTACTGCCCGACGTGGCATTTGCCGCGCCCGATGCGCCCTTTCCCTTTGAGCACGCGATGGGCTATCAGTGGTTCAGCCTGACCGGCATCACGCCGGAAAACCGTCCGGCACGCGTACGGGCTGCGCGCGACGCCTTTGACGCCACGCTGCAGCAGTTGATGGCGCAGCACGCGATGGCCGGCGCGTGGCAAAAGGTGATTCTGGTGGGATTCTCGCAGGGCTCTATCATGGCGCTGGATGCGCTGGCCTCCGGACGCTATCCGCTGGCTGGTGTGGTGGCCTTTTCTGGTCGCCTGGCCTTTGACGAGCCGCTCACGCCGCCGCCGCATGCCTCCGCGCTGCTGATTCACGGCAAAGCCGATGAGGTGATTCCGTTCAGCGAAACCGTCTCCGCCGCGCAGCGCCTGCAGAGCGCGGGCGTCGCGGTCACCGCACAGTATGAACCCGCCACCGGTCACACCATTTCCAGCCACGGCGCGATGCAGGCAGCGGCCTACATCGCCCAGTGCCTGCAGGATTAAGGCCAGTAGCGCTGCAGCGCCTGCCACGCCTGACGCGCGGCCGCTTCCGGCGGCTGTGCTTTGAGACGATCGTTAAACACTTCGATGCCCACCGGACCGCGATAGCCTGCACTTTTCAGCTTATCAACAAAGCGTTCCACTTCAATGATGCCGTCGCCGGGCAGTAAGCGCTGATGGCGCGCATAGTCGCTCAGCGCCTGCTTTTCCTGCGGTGGCATCTGCGCCATATCGCACAGCTGCACTTCATAAATGCGGTCGGCCGGAATGCCGTCGAGCTGAGAGGCATCGCCACCGCGTGCGCAGATGTGGAACAGGTCGACCACCAGCCCGATATTGGGCTGATCCAGCCGCTGCAAACGCTGCCACGCCAGCGGCAGCGTATTGTCGACGCTGCACCACGCCATCGGCTCATACATGATGCGCATGTTATAACGCGCGGCTTCCGAGGCCAGCCAGCGCAGATCCTCATCAATGCGCTCCGCAACGCAGTCTTCGCGCGTGGTCGCCGGCGCCTGAATGGTATCGCAGCCCAGCGATTGCGCGACGCGAATGAAATCACGCAGTTCGGCGCGCTTTTGCAGCCGTTCGCTGTCCGGCGCGCCGGTAAAGTCACGCAGCACCTGCAGATTGGTAAAGCCCAGGTTTAGCTGCGCGGCCAGCGCCGCCGTGTGCTCAGTAACCTCTTCCCGCCATATTTCAACCTGATCGAACCCGGCGGCACGCGCCGCCTGCAGCTTATGCGCCGATTCACCGTTTAACAGCACCAGGTTAAGGAATTTCGGGTTTGCAGACATCAACAGCTCCTTAATCGTCCGGATAAAGCGGTGACAGAGGCTGTGCGCCACCCGCACAGCATCCTGATCAGTATCCCCCTCTTAAGGGTGATTTCAAGCGTGTCGTTTAGCCCAGCAGATTCACCACGGCGAAACCGGCAAAGGTCATCAGCAATGAACCGATGACATGCACCATCACGCTCGACATTGCCCACAGGTATTTTCCTGATTGTAGCAACACCACGATCTCGGCCGAGAAGGTCGAAAAGGTCGTCAGCCCGCCGCACAGGCCGGTGACGATCAGCAGTTTCCATACGGGATCGATGTGCGGATTGCGCACAAACCACGCCATTGCCGCGCCAATAATAAAGCCACCGACCAGATTAACGATCAGTGTACCTGGCGGCAGGTTGGGGAATAACGTATTGAAACGCAAAGAAATAAGCCAGCGCAGCGTGCAACCGATGGCACCACCGATCATGACCGCGAACAGCGACTTCAGCATAGTCTGGAGCTCCTGAATTGAGATACGCGCAGGGCCGCGGCAGGACAGAAACTGCACCTGACACACCGCCGTCTCCCGCGCAGGGATAAGCAAGTTGTCAGGCGTCATCAGCCGTCTGTAACCAGAGGGCGGTTGGGTAAGGTGGCACGCCATCACCTCAGAGGCACGATAATACGCTGGCGCGGCGGAGGTGACAATATTCACCTGCCGTCAGCGTATCGTCGGGGACGATTATGTTTTACCGTGGCAGACATCATCAGCGAGGAGATTCCGATGCGTACCCTGATTTTTGATACTGATATCGGCGTGGATGACGCCTTTGCGCTGGCGTATGCGGCGCGCACGCAGCGGCTGCTGGGCATCACCACGGTGTTTGGCAATGTCGCGGTTGGCCAGGCGGTAAAAAACGCCCGGCTGTTCTGTGCAAAGATGAACATCAGCGCGCCGGTGTATCGCGGCTGTGCGCGTCCGCTGGCGCTGGCCCCTTCCGCACCGGCTACCCTGCACGGCGCAGACGGTCTCGGCGATGCCTTCGATAACCCGTACAGCGAGGCCGCCGACAGCGCGGTACAGTTCATCATCGACAGCGTACGCGCGCAGCCGCATGCGATTACCCTGGTGGCAATCGGGCCGCTGACCAACATCGCCTGCGCCATCAACCAGGCGCCAGACATTATTCCGCTGATGAAAGAGCTGGTGATCATGGGCGGCGCGTTTGGCACCGACGGCCACGCTGGCAACGTGACGCCGTTCGCCGAGTTCAATATCTGGAAAGATCCGCATGCCGCCGATCAGGTGCTGGCCTCGGCGCTGCCGGTGGTGATGCTGCCGCTGGATGTGACGCACAAGGTGCTGATCAGCGGAGAGGAAGTGCGCCAGCTGAATCAGCCGGTGTTAAGTGCCATCTGCCGGCCTTATCTGGCTTACAGCCTGCAAAAAGAAGGATTTGATGGCATGGCGCTACACGATACCCTGACGCTGTCATGGCTGGCGCTGCCGCAGGCGTTCAGCGTGACGACAGCGCCGGTGCGCGTGGTGACCGAAGGCATCAGCCGCGGCCAGACGCTGCAGCGCGTGAGCACCCTCGCCTCGCGCGACGATCCATTCGCCGGCCTGCGCGCCCAGCGGTTGTGTCTGGGCGTCGACGCCGAGGCGGTACGGCAACATTTTTTTGCCACGCTGCGCGCCTGACACTCTCTCTAGCGGGCGAAATGGATGACGCCTTTGATCAGCTCAGGGTTGTTGATCACCCCGGGCTCAAAAGTCTCGGCCAGCGTCGAGAAGTCGTAATGGCGGTTGAGCATCATATCGGCCCGCAGCTGACCGCCGGCCATCAGGGCGCGCACTTTGTCGAAGTCTTCCCGCGTGGCGTTGCGGCTGCCCAGCAGCGTGGTCTCCTTTTTGTGAAACTCGGTGTCGGGGATCACCAGATCGCCTTTGTGCAGGCCGACAAACACGATGGTGCCGCCGTGACGAATCAACTGCACGGCGCTGTTCATCGCCGCCGGACTGCCGGTGGCGTCAATCACTTTCGCGGCCAGCCGCCCGCCAAACTCTGCACGCAGCGCGGCGATAAAATCATCGGCCAGCGGATCGATCGTCGCCAGCTGCAGCTGCTGCGCAACGTGCGCGCGCCGCTGAGCGCTGGTATCGGCCACCACCACCTGCGCACCGGCTGCGGCGGCAATCGCCGCGACGCCCAGGCCAATCGGTCCGGCCCCGACCACCAGCACCTGCTCATCGGCGACCAGCGCCGCGCGTCGCACCGCATGGGCGCTGATGGCAAAGGGCTCAATCAGCGCCGCTGCTTCGGGCGCCACATCGTCAACCGCCAGCAAATTAGTGTCCGGCACGCTGAGAAACTCGCAAAAACCCCCGTCCTGATGCACGCCAATCACTGAAATCTGTTCACAGCAGTTGGTTTTGCCGCTTAAGCAGGCGTCGCAACGCTGACAGGCCACGTAAGGAATCAGCGCCACGCGCTGCCCTGGCTGAAAACCCTGCGCCGCCGCGCCCAGCGCCACCACTTCACCGCACAGCTCATGACCGAGCACGCGCGGATAGGAGAAAAACGGCTGATTACCGGCCCAGGCGTGAATATCGGTGCCGCAAATGCCGGCGGCAATCGGTTTAATCAGGACTTCGTGCGCGCCAGGCGTCGGTACGCTGCGCTGCTGCCACACCATGCTGCGCGGTTCGGCGACCACCAGCGTTTTCATGTTCGTCATCGTTTCCTCCTGGGCTGTTCACGCAGTTATGGCGAAAATCGACCGCGGCGGGAGGTTGCGCTGTGCGAAGTGTGAGTCAGCGCGATTTTTTTGGGCTTTGTGTGGTTTTTAATGCATAAAAAATCGGAGGGCCGTATGAGCCGAAGCCAGAATCTGCGCCAGAACGTCATCAATCAAATGCTGGAAGCCATTGCCCGCCGCCATGTGCGCTCGCCGCTGCCCCCGCAGGCGGCGCTGGCCGAGATGTTTAATATCAGCCGCACCACGGTGCGCCACACGTTGCAGCATCTGCATCAGCGCGGCGTGCTGGAAAAAGTGGCTGAGACCTACGTGATCGTGCGCGATCCCTGCGAGGAGGATGGGTTTAGCGTACTCAGCCCACCGATCGACCAACAGGCGGTGCAGTTTGAGCAGGCGTTTTTTAACCTGATTAACCAGCGCTTGCTGATGCCAGGCGACAGTTTCACCGAGCTGCAGCTGGCGCAGCAGGTGCGGGTCAGCCCGGTGGTGGTGCGCGAGTTCCTGCTGCGCTTTATGCGCTATAACCTGCTGGAACCGGTTAAGCGCGGCCACTGGCGAATGAAGAAATTCGATCAGGAGTACGCCGAAAAGCTGTTTGAACTGCGCGAAATGCTGGAAACGCACGCGCTGACCCGCTTTCTTAACCTCGCCGCCGGTGATGAACGCTGGGTGCAGGCGCGCGATCTGCTGGATCGTCATCGCGCGCTGCGCGACACCATCGCCAGCAACTACCGCCAGTTTGCCGCGCTGGATAAAGAGATGCATACGCTGATTCTCTCCGCCGCCAACAACCCGTTTTTCAATCAGTCACTGGAAATTATCTCTGTGATTTTTCACTCGCATTATCAGTGGGATGAAAGCGACCTGAAACAACGCAACATTGTCGCGCTGGAGGAGCATATGGCGATTCTTACCGCGCTCATCAGCCGCCAGGATGTCGACGCGCTGTGCGCGCTGCATGCGCATCTCAGAACCGCCAAACACTCGATGATTCGCTCTATCCGGCAGTACAATTAAAAACCGATTAAAAACCACAAAGCATAAGCGCCCGCACGAATCAGAAACATGTTTGCAACATCTCCCGCGGTTTACTTCTAGTCTCGAAGGCAGCCCCTTAGGGCAGCCCGTTTCGCTGCCGCAGGAACCCCAAGACTGATAACGATAAGTACCCGAACCTGGGAGGTTGCAATGGAAAATACATCAACGCGCGGCGGCACCACCGCGCCAGCACCCGAGCACGCCGGGCAGGATTATGTGCCGGCGCGCGCCGATGTGGTGCGCTCTCCGCGCATCCGTAAGATTCAAATCACCGCCATGCTGTTGCTGCTGTTCGCCGCCATCATCAACTACCTTGACCGCAGCTCGCTGTCGGTGGCCAACATGACCATCCGCGAGGAGCTGGGCTTATCGGCCACCGAGATTGGCGTGCTGCTGTCGGCGTTTTCGCTGGCCTACGGTTTAGCCCAGCTGCCGTGCGGCGCGCTGCTCGATCGCAAAGGCCCGCGCATTATGCTGGCCATCGGCATGTTCTTCTGGTCACTGTTTCAGGCGGCGGCCGGGCTGGTGCATAACTTCACGCAGTTTGTGCTGGTGCGCATCGGGCTGGGCATTGGCGAAGCGCCGATGAACCCGTGCGGCGTGAAGGTGATCAACGACTGGTTCAACATCAAAGATCGTGGTATGCCGATGGGGATGTTTAACGCGGCGTCGATGATTGGTCTGTCGGTGGCACCGCCGATTCTGGCGGCAATGATGCTGGTGATGGGCTGGCGCGGCATGTTTGTCACCATCGGCGTGCTGGGCATGTTTCTCGCCATTGGCTGGTATCTCACCTATCGCGACCGGGATAACAACAAACTGAGCGGCGAAGAGATTCACTATCTGCAGGCGGGCAGCGTGGCGTCACGCAAAGAGCCGCTGAGTTTCGCCGAGTGGCGTGGGCTGTTTAAGCAGCGCACCATGTGGGGCATGATGATTGGCTTCAGCGGCATCAATTATACCGCGTGGCTGTACATCGCCTGGCTGCCGGGCTATCTGCAGTCGACCTATCATCTGGATCTGAAAAGCACCGGCCTGCTGGCCGCCATTCCTTTCCTGTTCGGCGCGGCGGGCATGCTGCTCAACGGTTACGTGGTGGATGCGCTGGTGCGTCGCGGTTTTGACGCGGTGAAAGTACGTAAAGTGTCGATTGTCAGCGGCATGCTGCTCTCCGCAGCCTTTACCACCTTTGTGACGCGCGCCACCGACACCACCAGCGCGGTGACGCTGATTGGGATGGCGCTATTCTGCATTCACTTTGCCGGTACCTCATGCTGGGGCCTGATCCACGCTAACGTCACAGCGCGCATGACGGCATCAGTGGGCAGTATCCAGAACTTTGCCAGCTTCGTTTTCGCCTCTTTTGCGCCAGTAATTACCGGCTGGGTGCTGGATACCACCAAATCGTTCAGCCTCGCGCTGATGATATGTGCGGGCGTCACGGTGGTCGGCGCGCTGGCTTACCTGCTGCTGGTCAGAAAACCGATCACCGATGGGGTGTAACACCAGGGTTTCTGCTTAATCCTCTTCTCCGGGTGCGCAGGTTATGCGCACCCTTTCTTCATCCGCCCGCCACATGTCTTCCAGCCGCCGTGTTATCTCCTGAGTCCGGGTCTGATCAGATAAATTAAACTGCATGATGGCAATTACTATCCAGCACTATTAAGCCCAAAATAAGGAAAATATACCGCTAAATACGCCGGTAATAGTTATTATTTTAAGACAAAACTCAAAGACGAATATTATAAATTACCACCCTCAGTGTATTATTATCCATTAATGCATTAACGAAGGTGAATTAATTAGCCACAGTAAACTTTTGTGGATTAGATCAAAGTTTGACCGGATAATTTAACTTACCGTTCAGTCACTATTAATGTTCAGGTATGAGCGTGGAGACCAAATGGATTTACAACGCAAGGCCCTTTTTATCTCTTTTGATGCCGTGGCATTATCGGGTATTACGGTAGAAGCCACTAAAATTGCCGTTCGTTTACGCGAGCAGGGAATCACCTCCTTTCTTGATATCGGCTACGACATAAAAATTGATAAGGGAAACTTCGGACGTCCCTATTCCGAAAATGAAATTAATTCGCTAAAGCATCATTTTACATTAGTCCGGCACGATGAGATTCGTCAGGTGGAAGGTTATAACCCGGCCTTTCTGCAATATATTCATGACGTACTGATTAATCATAGCCAGACGCTGGATGCCACCGCAGAAAAAATCCTGGTGCAGCAGACGGAAAAGATGGCACAGGCGGTGGCAAACGCGCTGTGCGCAAAATGGCAGGCGCTGGATATCAATTATTTAATCATTGAGAACGGGACGCTGCCGGATAATATTATTTTTACCCGCGCGCTCTATCTGGCGATAGCGCAATACGGCGCCGCAAAACAGCTCGGCCGGTTTGTGTTGTGGCGCGACCACGACCTGATGTGGAACAGCGAATCCACTTCATCGCGTTACGGCAGCGCGCCCTGGCCACATGCCGTCAGGCCGCAGCCCTCGCCGCATATCACCTACGTCACGCTGAACCAGGCACTGGCCTCACAGCTGGCGGCCTGGTGCGAACATCAGGTCGAAATCGAGGTGATGCGTAATACCTATCCTTTTGACCCGAGCCATCCGCGCAAAGATTTACGCCGCCAGTTTGGGTTGCTGGCGCAGGACAAGGTGATTACCCGCACTACGCGAATTATTCCGGCTAAGCGACTCGATCGGGATATTCACCTGTTGCATGCGCTGAACAGTGAACTTATCGCGCAGCATCAGCCACAGCGCGTTTATTTAATGGTCGCTGGCGATCCGCTGGAAGACAGCGTGCATTATCACGCATTAAAGCAATTAATTAGCCGGTTCCAGCTGGAGCGTTACGTCATCTTTTTTGGCGCGTTAAATCACGACTTTATGGAGCGTAATCCACAGGCCACCACCATTCAGGATCTTTATCACGCCTGCGATGTGGTGTCGTTTTTAACCGCATGGGATTACGACAGCTACGGCAATCCGATTGGCGAAGCGATTAGCCATCAGCGCTGTTATATCGCCACCCGCTATGAATATTATCACGAGGTATATGGCCAGTACGGTTTTGAAGGCGAACTGATGGCAATTTCCGCCAGCCATGATGGCCTGCCGGATGCCGATTTTATTCAGCGCGTCAGTGCCTTGTTACAGGATGACGCGCGCCGCGACGCCATCGCCACGCGCAATTATCAGAAAGGAAAATCCCTGCTGTCGGATCACATCTTCCGGCAGATATTTAATGTGTAGTTAAGGAGTGACTATGGATAACCGTTGTTTTATTTCTGTCGTGCTGCCGGTTTATAACGAGGCAGCACGTATTAACGCGGTGCTGGAATCAATATTGCAGCAGCGTTCACCCGGCGGATTGTTTAATTTTGATAATCTGGAAGTGATCATGGTGGATAATAATTCCACCGATAATTCGGTCGCGCTGATTGAAGCCTTTGCCGCGCAGCATCCGCAGCTGACGATTCATCAGCTGCAGGAGACGGTGCAGGGCGTCTCTTCGGCGCGGAAAAAAGGCATGGATTTCGCCTCACAGCGCGCCGGTCTGCGCGACGAGGCCAGCGGTTTTCAGCGCAAACATTACATTCTCTCTGCCGATGCGGACTGCACCGTTGATGCACTGTGGATCGACGAACTGGTCGGCACCATGATTGCGCAAAACGGCGATCTGGGCACCTGTAACTACTACTACGAAACCGCGGATTTCCACGAGCGCCCGCGGCTGTATGCGGAGATTGATAAAACGCTGCGCTGCCGCCACGCTTCCTTCTCCCTGTTTGGCGGCTTTCCGGACGGCAAAGGCTTTGGCGTCGAAAAGCAGCTGTACGATGAAGTGGGCGGCATTGAGATTTTTTATCAGCTGAAAAACGGTGAGTTTGTTGAACATCTGTCAGACGACTGGGATTTTGGCATCAAGGTGATCGCCGCCGGCGGCAAACCGGTGTATGCGCCCAACTCCCGCGTGCAGATCAACAGCCGCCGGGTGGATAACCTGCTGCACGAAGTGATTGAAGGCGTGGCCTACGGCCATAACGGCACCATCATCATGAAAGATGTGCGACCCACGCTCACCGCACTGACGCCGTTCACCGATGTCAGCGCAGAGCAGGCGCAGCAGGCGTGGCACTACTCGATTAAAGATTACGTGCCAAAAAATCTGGTGCTGCCGGTGCTGCTGAATCCGTCGCTGCTGCGCGACGATGCCGCGGTGATTGATTTCTTCACGCCAGAGGTGGCTGAACGCCTGTTCGACCGCATTCACAGCATAATGCTGGAGATGAGCGTGACCGATTTCCTGCCGATTCACAGCTACAAAACCCCGGCGTTTCGCCTCTATTTTGAATTCCGCCATGAGCTGTTTGCCGCGCTGCGTCGTGCCGTCGGCGCAGAGATTGGCGAGCCACCGCCGCTGCCGGCCTGCTTTGCCCAGGTGACGGAAAATGATTTCGCCCGCTTTGTCTGGTATTACTGCGAAGATCGCGAATCCGGTGAGGCGCATAACTACTTTGCAAACGGCGGGGTGTTCTGATGCGTGCTGCCTGGCTGCAATCCCTGCAGGATATCGATCGTCACTATCCTCGCCCGGCCATATGCGAGGTGCTTAGCCGGCCGGAAAACGCCGATTTGCTGGAATACGTTGTGCATGATCCTTTTGGTTGCCATGTATTTCCCGGTGATATCGACGATTTCCCGCTGCCGAATTTTTTCCGCGCCATGCAGCACAGCCTGAGCCATGCGCCGCAAATTCATCTGTGGGCGTATATCCCTACCTGCCGCTACAAGTGCCACTTTTGCCAGTTTCCTACGGTGATTGTAAATCCGCAGTCGCCGCGCGCGCCTGAGCTGTTCCGCGATATCGTCGATCGCAATATTCAGGAGGCGAAACTGTGGCTGGCGCAGTTGCCGACACTGGGTGAAGTGCCGGTGGGTGAGTTCAACCTGTTCGGCGGCACGCCCTCGCTGCTGCCACCGGATGAGCTGCGGCGCTTAATGGATTTTTACCGCAACCATTTCAACTTCCGCGAAGCCACGCTGCGCTTCGAAGGCGAGCCCGGCACGCTGACGCGCGAATTCCTCGCGCAGCTGCGCGAACTGGGCTTCAGCAAACTGTCGTTTGGCGCGCAGTCATTCTCAGACCGCCTGATCAAAGGCTGTGGTCGCCTGCACAGCGCGGATGCCT
This sequence comes from Pantoea sp. SGAir0184, assembly GCF_043544755.1. Taxonomy (NCBI): domain Bacteria; kingdom Pseudomonadati; phylum Pseudomonadota; class Gammaproteobacteria; order Enterobacterales; family Erwiniaceae; genus Pantoea; species Pantoea sp. SGAir0184. The sequence continues at coordinate 159,137 of NZ_CP028050.1, read as the reverse complement.
GCTACAAGGTGATTCGTGATGCGCGCGAGCTGGGCTTCGCCCTGGTCAGCGTCGACCTGATGTATGGCCTGCTGGGACAAACGGTGGACGACGTGCGTGACGATCTGCAGCAGGCGCGCGCGCTTGACCTGTCGCATCTGGTGTTCACCAAGCTGCACATGAAGCCGTTCGCCGAGAGCCGCACCGGCGTATCGGCGGAGGGAGAAAATGCCTGGCAGCGTAAGAATGCGGCGATGCCCAGCCTGGGTCAGCAGTATCAGATGCGCGCGCTGGCCGAGCAGTGGCTGGATGGCGATTACCTTGAACATCCCACCATGTATTTCCACCATCGCAGCGCACCGCCGGAGAAGTGGAAAGCGATCATTACCGATCTCGACCAGCAGGCACCGGAAGTGGCGATTGGCCTTGGCGGCAGCTCCAAATGTGCCGGCGCGGAGCTGATTAACCTGACCGACTACGCCGATTATCAGCGCGCACTGGATAACGGTGAGCTGCCGATCGCCTCGGTGCGCGGTATGTCGCCGGATCAGCAGGCCATCAACGGCTGCAAGATGGCGCTGTCAACGCTGATTCCGCTCGACGATGTGCTGTTTCAGCAGAAGTTTGGCGTCAGCCTGTTTGCCCAGCCGACCATCGCCCGTGCGCTGCGTGAGTTGCAGCAGCGCGAGTTAGTGCACAGCAATGGCCGCTACGTCACGCTCACCCCCGCCGGCCGCGTGCTGGTAGAAGCCATCATCAATACCCAGTTCGACTAAACCGCCCTTACCTCTCAACGGCACGCGACGGCGTGCCTGGAGCCTGTTATGTCCCAGTCTGTTTATAGCTTTTTTTATATCGCCATCGACACCGAAGCGGGCGTCACCGCTGAACAGTTTGAAACCTTCGTGCGCGAAAAAGGCGTGCATCTCCCCTGCTATCCCGGCTGGCGCTGGACGCTGTTTCGCGGTCTGCGCGGCGAGCGCGTCGATCAATACCTGATGCTGTTTGAAATGAAAGATGCGGCACAGCGCGCGCGCTTTATGCAGGATGACGGTGAACTTACCGCCGAGGCAGAGCACTTCTGGCATCTGCATCCTGACGCGGACGCGCTGCTCAGCGAGTGGCGCCAGCTGGCGACCTTCGCGCGGCGCCCGACAATTTTCACCCATTTCGATCTGCTGGCAGAGAATCCTCACAGTACGCTGCCGGGTGGCCCGCGATTTGATGCCCGCAGCGGCACCGCGCGCATTCTCGGTACCCACTATCTGGCGCTGCGACCGGGCGTGCAGCCGCAGGAATTTGAGCAATTCATCGCGCAGAATGCCGCGCGTATCGTTGATTATCCCGGCTGGAAGTTTCATCTGCTGAAAGGTCACAGCGGCAACCGGCTGGACGGCTATGTGGTGATGATGGAGATTGAGAGTGAAGCGGCGCTGAATGTGTTTTATCCGCAGCCTGATATCGCCACCGCCAGCGCGGCTGACTTTGCGCGCGCGCACCGGGATACCAAACAGATGTATGAAGAGTGGAAGCAACTGGCGTCCTTTTCCGGTTCGCCGCAGCTGTATACCGATTATCTCGCCGTGGCGGAATGCGGCACGCTGAAGTGAGTGCAGGCGGCGCGTTCTGCTCATTGCTGAAACGCGCCGCCGGTTTTCTCCGTTACGACTGGTAGTAATACACCGCTTCAAAAGGCCGCAGGTGCGTCAATGCCCCAGGCGGCGATGCCTCACTGTAATTACTCATGAGCACCTGCCAGTTGCCTTCAACTTCCGGCAGCAGCAGCGGCTGTGCGCTGTGACTCAGGTTCGCCACCACCAGCAGGCTTTCACGCGGCGAATTGCGACGATAACACCAGATGTGTGACGCTTGCGGTGCCAGATCCTGATAATCACCCTCGGTGAAGATAGCGTAACGCTTACGCAGCCGAATCAGCGTTTGGTAGCCATAGAACACCGAGTTGCTGTCGAGCAGCGCGTTAGCCGCGTTGATCAGCGTATAGTTATCCGCCACGCCTATCCACGGCTCACCCCGCGTGAAGCCGGCATTGGCGCTGCTGTCCCACAGCATCGGCGAACGGCTGTTATCGCGCGATTTGCTGGCCAGTATCGCCAGGATTGCCGCCTCCGGCTTGCCCTGCGCCAGCCACGCAGCGTGGATGTTGTGGCTCTCAATGTCCTGATACTGCTCAATGCGGGTAAAATGAGGGTTGGTCATTCCCAGCTCTTCGCCCTGATAGATATAGGGCGTGCCCTGCATGCCGTGCAGCAACATCGCAAAGCATTTTGCCGAGGCGATGCGCAGCGCACCTTCATCACCAAAGCGCGTGACGATACGCGGCTGATCGTGGTTACACCAGAACAGCGCATTCCACGCCACGTCGTGCATCCCGCGCTGCCACTCCGCAAAAATTGCCTTGAGCTGAACAAAGTCCGGTGCCGCCAGCGTCCATTTGTCGCCCTGGGGATAATCCACCTTAAGATGGTGGAAGTTAAAGGTCATCGACAGCTCGTTTTGCGCCAGCGAAGCATAGCGCTGGCAGTTGGCCAGCGTGGTCGAGGACATTTCCCCCACCGTCATCAGCCCGCGCGGCGTGAACACATCGCGGTTGAACTCCTGCAGGTAGTCATGGATGCGCGGACCATCGGTGTAAAAGCGCCGCCCGTCATGGCCGGGCAGATCGTCGCTAAAATCCTGGTGCTTCGACACCAGGTTGATCACATCAAGCCGCAATCCATCGACGCCTCGATCCGCCCAGAAATGGCACACCTGCTTTAACGCCTCGCGCACCGCCGGGTTTTCCCAGTTGAGATCGGCCTGCTCCGGCGCGTACAGGTGCAGATAGTATTGCTGACGCCGTTCGTTCCACGCCCAGGCGCTGCCGCCAAACTTAGACTGCCAGTTATTGGGCGGCGTGCCGGGCACCCCGTCGCGCCAGATATAGAAATCGACGTACGGCTGCTCACCGGCTTCGGCACGCTTAAACCAGGCGTGCTCGGTCGAGGTGTGGTTGAACACCATATCCAGCACCATGCGCATACCGCGCCGGTGCGTCTCCGCCAGCAGGTGGTCAAAGTCGGCCATGGTGCCGTAGGCGGGATCGATGGCAGTGTAATCCGCCACGTCGTAACCGTTATCGATCTGCGGCGACACATAGATCGGCGTCAGCCACAGCGCATCAACGCCCAGCTGCTGCAGATAATCCAGCCGCTGGATCACACCGTTGAGATCGCCGGTGCCCCGCGCCCCGCTGTCCTGAAAACTTTTGGGATAGATTTGGTAGATCACCGCCTGGCGCCACCAGGGATATTCAGCGTGCCTGTTCATGTTGCACCTCGGCCTGGCTGATGATGGCGGTTGCCGCTTTACGTTTGGTGATGATGACGGTCAGCAGCAGCGGAACCAGTATCGCCACCAGAATCGCCAGCGAGTAAACCGTCCAGTACTGTGGCTGAATCGAGAGGATGCCCGGCAAGCCGCCCACGCCGATGCCGTTGGCCATCACACCGTTGAGGCCGCACAGCAGCGCCGCCAGCGCAGAGCCAATCATGGCGCACAGCATAGGGTAGCGGTACTTGAGGTTGACGCCGTACATCGCCGGCTCCGTTACGCCTAGCCACGCTGAAATGGCGGCCGGCACGGTGAGGTCGCGTTCAGCACGATCTTTGTTAGCGATAATGATGCCGACCACCGCAGCACCCTGTGCAATATTGGACAGCGCAATCAGCGGCCACACCGGCGTGCCGCCCATGCTCTGAATCATCTGCAGATCAACCGCCAGCGTGGTCTGATGCACGCCGGTGATCACCATCGGCGCATACAGGAAGCCAAACAGCGCGGCACCAATCGGCGCGAAGCTGCCGGTCATCAGATGACGCACCGCGAAGGCGATGCCGTCGCCAATCAGACGGCCAAATGGGCCAATCAGGCTGTGGGCGAGGAAAACCGACAGCAGCAGCGCACACACCGGCACCACCACCAGCGTCAGATAGGCGGGCACGATACGTTTTAGCGCCAGTTCGATTTTTGCCAGCGCCAGCCCGGCCAGCAGCGCCGGGATCACCTGCGCCTGATAGCCGACCCGATCAATGCTGAACCAGCCAAAGTTCCACACTTCCGGCACCTGGCTGCCAATCAGATACGCATTCATCAGCTGCGGTGAAACCAGCGTAATGCCCAGCACAATCCCCAGGATTGGCGTACCGCCCAGCTTGCGCACCACCGACCAGCAAATCCCCACCGGCAAATAGAAGAAGATCGCTTCGCCAATCAGCCAGAGGAAATCGTACAACCCTTTCACACCGGGATAGAGCTGCACCAGGGTTTTATCATCCGCCACGGCAATATCGCCGAGCACGTTACGGAAACCGAGAATTAAACCGCCGCTAATTAACGCCGGTAATAACGGGAAAAATATCTCAGCAAAATGGGATAATAATGCCTCGTGCCATTTCATCTGGCTGCGCGCTGCAGATTTAATCTGCTCCTTAGAGGTCTCACTAATATTTAGTGCTTCAACTAACGCTTTATAATAAGTGTCAACTTCGGTTCCAATAATTACCTGAAACTGTCCGGCAGAATTAAAGCATCCTTTAACGCCGGGCGTGGCGCGGATGGCCTCCGGATCGGCCTTGTCGACATCCTGCAGAACAAAGCGCAGGCGGGTAATACAGTGCGAAAGTGACAGAATATTTTCCCGACCGCCCACGCGGTCAATGAGATCGTTAATGATCTCGCGACTGATGGTTTTCATTATCATCCCTTATTTCCATGCCGGAATCGGCAGTGGACGATAATACGCCGCTGCTTTTAATTTTAACTATAGCAAAGCGAGGGAATTAGTTGGCGATCACAAAAATATTTACGCAATACATCGCAGGAAAATTAACTTAACAATAATTATTTAACCTGATAACTAAATCTGCGCCATTTAAATATAAATTCGGGACATTTCGTATTGTTGAATAATTATTTAAGCGGTAGCGCGGTGGCAGTGCAACGTTCGCCACCGCGCAGCAAAACGTCAGACGATGCGGTGGCGCAGACGACCAATCTTCTCAATTTCCACTTCGATCTCATCGCCAGGGAACATAAACAGCGGTGGCGTACGCTTTTTCCCCACGCCGCCCGGTGAGCCGGTGATGATGACATCGCCCGGTGACAGCGGACTAAACGCCGAGATGTATTCAATGATCTTCGCCACCGGATGCACCATGCTGGCCGTGGTATCGTTCTGCACTTCACGCTGATTCAGCCAGGTTTTGATCGCCAGCTGCTGCGGGTCCGGGATGTCGTCGGCGGTGGTCATCCACGGGCCAAAGCCGCCGGTTTGCTGCCAGTTTTTGCCTGCGGTAAACCAGGTGAACTGCATGTCGCGCACCGTGGCATCCATAAAGCAGCTGTAGCCCGCCACATGCTGCAGCGCATCGGCGGCTTTTACCTGATAAGCCGCTTTGCCGATGATCACCGCCAGCTCGCCTTCGTAATCAAATTCAGCCGTGGTCGCCGGTTTCAGCAGGGGCTGCTCGTGTGCTGCCAGCGAATCGGCAAAGCGTACGAACAGCGTCGGCGCGTCGAGCGTGGCGGCAAACTCCTGGCGCTTGTCGGCATAGTTCATACCAACGCAGAAGACTTTGCCTGGGTTTTCCACCACCGGCAGGAAGCGAATCGCGCTGAAGGCATAGTCCACCGGCTCGCTCAGGTACACCTGCAGGTCACTCAGGCCACCGCGCTGCAGCAGAGTTTTCAAATCCGGACAGCTGTCGCCCAGCCGCGCACCGAGATCGATCACGCCGTCGGGTTGCACGATGCCATAACTTTTTCTTGCCTGGTCAATAAGAGAAAAACTGCACAGCTGCATGATGGCCTCAATGTTATAGAGAATTTGCGCGCAGGTTATCAAAAGCCAGACGGAAAAGCGGTATGACCTGAGGGTAAAGTAATTAATGTTTGTGAGTTTTGGTGACAGAGGTGCGCAGAGGGGAACGGCGCCGGGTGATAACCACAGGTCGATCCCTGACCGCGATTATCGAGGGTTTCTGGCGGAGCGCTTAGTTTAAGGCGCCCGGCGGTACGTGTTTGAAGGTCTCAACATAAGAGCGAAACACGGAGCGGAAAAAACGTTTCATGGTGCACCTGATACAAAAATTGTTGAAGAATTACGCGAAAATTATAACGCCCGCGCATTTTTCACGCAATTATTTTTGAACCAGATCACAAAAACGCGCCCACCCCATCGTGCCAGACGTTAACGGAACAGCCCTAAGTGCTCAATCAGGATGGTGCAGCCAATGCTGATCAGTACCACGCCGCCCAGCACTTCTGCCCATTTGCCCATTACCGGACCGATAAAGCGGCCGACCAGCACTCCGGTGGTCGCCATGATAGTGGTAGCCGCACCAATGGTGAGCGCGGTGAGCACAATGTTAACCTGCAGGAACGCGAGGCCAACACCCACCGCCAGCGCATCAAGGCTGGTCGCTACCGCCGTCAGCGCCAGTACCATAAAGCCGTGGCGCTGCGGCGCTTCGCACGGCTCATCGGCCGTCTGACGGAAACCTTCCATGATCATTCGTCCGCCAAGAATGCCCAGCAGACCAAATGCCACCCAGTGATCCCACGCCATAATGTAGTGGCTGGCGGCCAGCCCGATGGCCCAGCCCACCAGCGGCGTCAGCATTTCAATGACGCCAAAAATCAGCCCTGTGCGTAATGCTTCTTTGAAACCCGGACGATACAGCGACGCGCCTTTGCCCAGTGCTGCAGCGAAAGCGTCCATCGACATACCAAAGGCCAGAATCAGGGTTGCGATAAATGTCATGGTTTTCAGTCAATGCGGTGAAATAAGACGATTAAGCCTGCACTTTGTCCGCATATCGGGTTCAGTAATGAAAAAGTGCGCGCAGTCTAGCACGCTAACCCGCTAAAAAAAAGACAACAAAATCATGGGTTTAAGTATAGCAAAGGCTATAACTCTTAACTGCCGCTATTTCTGTAGCTAAGTGGATGGAATAGAAGAAATTTCTTAGCGCGCGCTGCTGCGGGGATTGCACCGCGCCGCGGTTTTATGCGCTAATGCCCGCGCTAACTGATTTGGAATGATGCGATGAAAAACCCGTTTGAAACGCTGATCATCCCAGGCGGCATTCTGCTGCTGGGCTTTCTTTCGGCGCTACTGCTGCCCGCCCCTTCGTTTGGCCTGGCGCTGGCAAAACAGCTGCAGCAGGCTCTGCATCTGCAGGATGTGAATCAGCTGTACACCATAGTGTTCTGCGTCTGGTTTTTGCTGCTGGGTACCGTTGAGTTTTTCATTATCCGCTTCGTCTGGCGCCGCTGGTTCCAGCTGCGCTGAACGGTGTACGTGATGCATTTTTCTTCTGACGGGCGCCTGACACGGTGCCCAAATTAAAAGTCACACAAATGTAACATTATTTTTACACGATCTGGCGAAACATCAGGCAACATAAAATCCGCATAAAAAATCAATTTCGCTAAAACCTATCTTTTTCAATGCGTTAATTTGTGATCCAGCTCACCGTGTGAAATCAACCCTCTCCATTTCCCTCACACTGCCGCAACAACTACGTTACTATAACTGCCTGATTAGGGGATAAAAATCCCTTATGACAGCGCCGTCGGGCTGATTAATTCTTATGCTGAATCATTTCTGCATTTAAAAAATAAACAAACGTTTAATTCCGATACGAGAATGTTATATTCGAATGCATATGCATAACGTGCAGTTAACCGTTATCACACCTATGGCTTAAACCTGAGTCTTAACCTTTGAGAAATAGCGCAACGCGCTTGCAAAAAGCGTGGCTGTTTCGCCTGCGAACCTGTTGAGCTTCAGGGCAACAGAGAGGAGATGTCGCCTCATGAGCAACACTGCGGTAAATCTGGCGCTAGCCGCCGCTGGCATGGAAAGCACACACCTTCAGGAACGAAAAGACGTAGATGTCCTGCTGATCGGCGCAGGCGTGATGAGTGCTACCTTAGGCACCTGGCTGCAGGATCTCGAGCCAGACTGGTCGATTGAGATGGTCGAGCGGCTGGATGATGTCGCAGTCGAATCCTCTAACGGCTGGAACAATGCCGGCACCGGCCACGCGGCGCTGGCCGAGCTGAACTATACGCCCGAAAGAGCGGATGGCAGCATCGACATTGCCAAAGCGGTGGCGATTAACGAATCCTTCCAGATTTCCCGCCAGTTCTGGGCGTATCACGTACAGAAAGGCAACCTGAGTAATCCACAAAGCTTTATTCACAGCACGCCGCACATGAGTTTTGTCTGGGGCGAGGCCAACGTGGACTTCCTGCGCAAACGCTTCCAGGCGCTGCAGAAAAGCACCTTGTTCCGCGGCATGAACTATTCCGAAGACCGTGACCAGATTGCTCAGTGGATTCCGCTGGTGATGAACGGGCGCGACCGCAAACAGAAAGTAGCCGCCACCTGGACCGACATGGGCACCGACGTCAACTTCGGTGAGGTGACGCGTCAGCTGATTGCCGCGCTGGAGAAGAAAGCGCATTTCCGCCTGCGTCTGCGTCAGGAAGTGCGCGATATCAAGCGCCTGAGCGATGGGCGCTGGCAGGTAAACCTGCACAACCTCGCCAGCGGTGAGTCGCGGGTGCTGACCGCGCGCCAGCTGTTTATCGGTGCCGGCGGTGCGGCGCTGCCGCTGCTGCAAAAAACCGGCATCCCGGAAGTAAAAGGCTACGCCGGTTTCCCGGTGGGCGGCTCGTTCCTCGTCACGGAAAACCCGGACGTGGTGGCGCAGCACATGGCGAAGGTGTACGGCAAAGCCAGCGTGGGCGCACCACCGATGTCGGTACCGCACGTTGATACCCGCGTGCTGGATGGCAAGCAGGTGCTGCTGTTTGGCCCGTTTGCGACCTTCTCCACCAAATTCCTCAAGCAGGGCTCGCTGCTGGATATGTTCGGCGCGATGAACAGCAGTAACCTGCTGCCGATGATGCAGGTTGGGCTGAAAAGCTTCGATCTGGTGAAATATCTGGTCGATCAGGTGCTGCAAAGCGATGACGATCGTATGGAAGCACTGCGCGCTTATGTGCCGCAGGCAAAACAGGAAGACTGGAAGCTGGTCACGGCCGGTCAGCGCGTGCAAATCATCAAAAATGATGAGAAAGAGGGCGGCGTGCTGCGTCTCGGTACCGAAGTGGTCACCTCGGCCGACGGCTCGATCTCTGCGCTGCTGGGCGCGTCACCAGGCGCCTCCACCGCAGCACCGATTATGCTGGAGCTGATGGCGAAAGTGTTCCCGGAGCAGATGCGCTCGCCAGAGTGGCAAACCAAAATCCGCGCGGTAATCCCATCGTGGGGCCGCAAGCTGAACGGCGACGTGGCGCTGACCGAGAAGGTGCTGGCCGAAACCAGTCGCGTGCTGCAGCTGGATTACGCACCCGTCATCACGCCGGAAGCTGCCAACGACGAAGGCCGTGAAACCGCCCATGTGGTGGGCAAGTAAGCGGCGACGCCTGTCCCTTCAACCGGTAAATACAGACCTGACTGAGGCCGCAATCGCGGCCTCTTTTTTTGATTACGGTGTCGCCCTTTGGATGACGCAATCCCTGACGGTTCAGCCTGGGATTTATTCACCAGGAAGCGCGCGTTTGTTAGCGGCACAATACATTGCACATTGCGCGATAAATCGCGCCGCTACATCAGGGTGCGTCGTACGGCTTCGTTAACTGACCAGCCCCCATATTGTGCCCCTGCTTACCGCGCCATCCAACGCCGTGGCATCAGCTCAACAGCAGCGCGTCATACAGCATCCAGCCGGTGGTTGCCACCAGCGACAGCGCCATTAGCGTATTGAACGCCTGACGTTTCCACGCAATCTGCAGGTGATGGCGCAGCCGATCGCCCAGCGCTGCCCAGATTAAAATGCACGGCAGGTTGAGGGCGGCAAAGCCGAGCAGCACCGCCAGCACACCATTGCTGTTGGCGTACATCAGCGCCACGTTGGTGACCATCAGCCAGGCTTTGGGATTCACCGCCTGGAAACACACGCCGCCCAGCAGGGTCATCGGACGCGGACGTTCGCGCAGCTGCGGCGCACCGGCGCGGAAGATTTTCCACGACAGCCACAGCAAATAGCTGCATCCCACCACCGTCAGCGGCAACCGCACAGACGCCATCCAGTGCAACAGCAGCTCCAGCGCCACGCTCGCCAGCAGCATCTGTAACGCACAGCCGAGCAGGATGCCAAACAGCATCGGCAGCGTGCGCCGGAAGCCAAAATTGACGCCGGACGTGGCCAGTAACAGATTGTTCGGACCCGGTGTAATCGACATCACCGTAACGTAGCTAAAGAAGGATGGATCGAGCATGGTGCGTTTCCCTGAGAATCAACGAAACACCATGCTAATGCGCAAATTACAATGGCAACAGAGACACAAAATCACTATTGTGATGGATACAGTTAAGGCAATTTTAAATTGTACCTATCGCGCGCGGAGGCTTTTGTGTCCCTTCCTCTCTCATCCGGCCAGACGCTGTACCAGCAGCTGGCGGACAGTTTTGCCGAATCTATCCATCAGGGCACGCTGAAGCCGGGTAAGCGCCTACCGGCCATCCGGCGCGTGGCACAGTCGCACCAGGTCAGCATCAATACCGTGCTAAGTGCCTGGCATATCCTTGAAGATCGCGGCCTGATAGAAGCCCGTCCGCAGTCGGGCTACTACGTGCGTGGCGTGCTGCCCGCGGTGACGCGACCGCTCAGGCCAATGAGCGCCAGCGTTAATGACCCCAGCACGCAAAAACTGGAACTGATCGAGCAGGTGTTCGCCGCGCAGAATCACCCCGACTACACCAATATTTCGCTGGCCTGCCCGCAGGATAGTGAGCTGTTTCCGGCGGCGAAACTGGGACGCATTACCGCCTCCCTTATTCGCCGCGATAACGACATCATTGGTCGCTACGCGCTTCCGCCGGGTAGTGAGCGCTTACGGGAGGAGATTGCGCGCCGTAGCCTGCACACCGGCCTGAATCTGACTGTCGCGGACATCACCCTGACCCACGGCTGCATGGAAGCGCTGCAGCTGGCGCTGCGTGCGGTGACGAAGCCGGGCGACTGCGTCGGGCTTGAATCGCCGACCTACTTCTTTTTGTTCCCGCTGCTGGCCTCACTCGGGCTGAAGGCGCTGGAAATCCCCACCGATCCGCAAAACGGCCTGTCGCTGGATGCGCTGGAGATGCTGCTACAGGAGCAGCGCATTCAGGCGCTGATCGCCATGCCGGGCGCGCAGAATCCGCTGGGCTACGTGATGCCGCTGGAAAATAAAAAGCGTCTCGCGAAGTTAGTGAACACTTACCACGTTCCGCTGCTGGAAGATGGGCTGTATGACGAATTGCAGTTTGACTGGCCGCTGTCGCCACCGGTCAAAGCCTTTGACCGCGACGGCTGGGTGATTTACTGCACCAGCTTTACCAAAACCGTCGCGCCCGATTTTCGCGTGGGCTGGACGGCTGCCGGCCGCTTCCACCCGGCGATTGCGCGGCTGAAAGCGGTATCGTCGATGACCGAATCAAAACTGCTGAGCGAAACGCTGGCCGAATTCCTCGCCAGCGGCGGTTATGATCACCATCTGCGTTCGCTGCGGCGTCGCTATGCCGCCAATCTGGATGCGGCGCGCGGCATCATTGCCCGTCACTTCCCGCAGGGCACGCGCGCTACCCTGCCGCGCGGCGGCTTTGTGTTTTGGGTCGAGCTGCCGGGCAAGGTTGACACGGTGGAGATGTTCCATCGCCTGTTGCAGGAGCAGATTTGCGTCACGCCGGGCGCGCTCTATTCGCTGAGCGATCGCTATCGCCATGCGCTGCGTCTCTCCTGCTGCTATCCGTTTGATGAGCGTTACACCTGGGCACTGAAACGCACCGGCGCGCTGGCCTGTGAAATCACCGGTATCGCGCCGGGTCAGGATCAGGGCTTACCGTTGCGGCCCCAGGTGGTGTAACCCTCGCGTTCGGTCAGGCGCTCGTAATAGGTTTGCACGGCAGGAAAGTCCGGATGGTCGAGCGGGGTTTCAAACCAGCGGTTCACCGCCAGGCCAACCGGAATATCGGCCAGGGTAAAGTTTCGGCCCGCGACGTAGCGCCCGGTTTTTTCCAGCTGCTGATTAAGAATACCCATGGTGTGGCTCCAGCCTTTGATGGCGGCAGCCAGCAGGCGCGGATCCTGATGGGCTGGCGAATTGCGCACCAGCGACATAAAAGCATAGCGCCATGAGGTGTTGAGCTCGGTGGCCTGCCAGTCCATCCACTGATCGACCGGCGCACGCGCGCGCGGATTATCCGGGTAGAGCCATTCACCGCCGTTGCTGTTGGCGAGGTAGCGCAGAATCGCGTTGGACTCCCACATCACGAAGTCATCTTCGATGATCACCGGCACCATGGCGTTGGGATTGAGCGCCATAAACTGCGGTGAGTGCAACGACTGCGGGTCTTCGCCCCACGGCTCGTGCTCCCAGGCAATATCCAGCTCTGAACAGAGCCACAGCACTTTACGAACGTTGATTGACGAGTTACGGCCCAGAATTTTTAACATAGCGGACTCCGCTGGCAGAATTGTTAATCTATTCATAGTCCTGTTAGACGCCTTAAGCAATCTGCAGGATGTAAATCCGGATTTCAGACAACCTCAATGAGGAAAGGAGCAAACATGCAGGTGGCGTTTAAACAAGTGGATGTGTTCTCCACAGGCGCGTTCAGCGGCAATCCGCTGGCGGTGATCATGGATGCCCAGGGTCTGAGCGACGCACAGCTGGCGGCCATCGCACGCTGGACCAATCTGTCGGAAACCACCTTCGTGCTGCCACCACAGGATGCCACAGCCGACTATCGTGTGCGCATCTTTACGCCCGGCGGCGAACTGCCGTTTGCCGGACACCCCACGCTTGGCACCGCGCATGCCTTGCTGGAAGCCGGCTGGCCCCTGAAAACAGCGGGTAAGATTGTGCAGGAGTGCGGCGTGGGCCTGGTGGAGGTGCAGATTGGCGCTGACGGTACGCTGGCCTTTGCCGCGCCGGACGCCAGCCTGACGCCGTTAAGCGATGCGCTGATGAGCAGCGCGCTGCACAGTGACGCGTTCGATCTCAGCCAGACGCCAGCCGTGGCGGATATGGGGATTCGCTGGCTGTTGATTCCGATGAGCAGCGCGCAGGCGGTGCTGGAGGTGGTCACCCAGGCGGACGATTTACTGCGGCTGCAGCAGCATGCGGGTGTGAACGGTATCGCCCTGTTTGGACCGCTGCCGCAGGATGCAGAGGCGCAGTACGAGGTGCGCGCGCTGCTGGTCGAGAACGGTAGCCTGGTCGAAGATCCGGTCACCGGCAGCGCCAACGCCTGTCTGGCACGCTATCTGGCGGCGCAGGGCCAGCGGCAGGATTACTGTGCGCGTCAGGGCAGCGCCATCCAGCGTGCCGGTCGCATTGTGGTGCGTTTTGCCGGTGAGACAATCTGGATCGGCGGGCAAACCCTCACACTGATTGATGGCACGATTGAGGTGTAAAACGGGCGCTGCTCCGTTCGTTAACACGATCCGGTCGCAGCGCGATGTTTTTACAGTGCCTGACCGCCGGAGGCCTCGATACGCTGGGCGGTAATCCAGCCGGTTTCGTCGCTCAGGATCGCGCTGATGGCATCACCGATGTCATCCGGCAGACCAACGCGGCCCAGCGCGGTCACTGAAGCAATATGCGCATTCAGATCTTTGGTGTCGCGCACGCGACCGCCGCCAAAGTCGGTTTCAATCGCCCCCGGTGCCAGAATGTTGACGCGAATGCGGCGCTCGCCCAGCTCCTTCGCCTGATAGCGCGTCAGCACTTCCATCGCCCCTTTCATGGCGGCGTAAGTGCCTGAACCCGGCAGCGTCATGCGCGTCAGACCGCTGGAAATGTTCAGGATGCGTCCACCATCGGCGATCAGCGGCAGCAGTTTCTGCGTCAGGAAATACGGCCCTTTAAAATGCACATTCACCAGCGCATCAAACTCCTCTTCACTGGTTTCGGCCAACAGCTTGTAATGACCGTGGCCAGCGTTGTTCACTAAATAATCAAAGTTATCGCGCTGCCAGGTCTCGTTCAGCGTTGCTTTGACCCGCGCCGCAAAGTCATCGAACTGTTTACTGTCGCCCACATCCAGCTGCAGCGCCACCGCACGCGCGCCCAGCGCCTCAATCTCCTTCACGACCGCCTGCGCTTCTTCAGCATGACCGCGCCAGGTAAACAGAATATCGACGCCCTTAGCCGCCAGTTTTAGCGCGCCATTCTTGCCCAGACCGCGGTTACCGCCGGTAATCAATGCAATTTTATGAGACATGTTTCGCTCCGGTTGGAAAATTGAACACGGATTAAGGATATTCGCGAATAATTGATCTATAAACGCAGGGGAATACACAGCACTGTTTCACTAACAACAACAATCGGTGAACAACATGGATAAAATTCACGCTATGCAGGTGTTTGTGCGGGTGGCAGAAATGGGCAGTTTTACCCGCGCGGCTGAGAGTCTGGGTTTACCCAAGGGCAGCGTGTCCCGCCAGCTGCAGGCGCTGGAAAACCAGATGGGCACACGTTTGCTGCACCGTACCACGCGCCGTGTGCATCTCACCCAGGATGGGCTGGTGTATTACGATCGCTGCCTGGATTTGCTGTCGATGCTGGATGATATGGACAGCCTGTTCCAGCACGATCCTGCCACGCTGAGCGGCAAGCTGCGCGTCGATATGTCGGTGGCAATGGCGACCGGTTTTATCCTGCCGCGCCTGCCGGAGTTTTTGCAGCACTATCCGGGCGTGGAGATTGAACTGAGCAGCAGCGATCGCCAGGTTGATGTGATTCGCGAGGGCTTTGACTGCGTGTTGCGCGTTGGCGAACTGAAAGATTCCGGCCTGATTGCGCGAAAAATTGGCTCGCACGCCTTGATCAACTGCGCCAGCCCTGGCTACCTTTCCCGCTTCGGCATGCCGGTGCGGCTGGACGATCTCGGCCAGCACGCCATGGTGCACTATACCCAACAGCTGGGGCAGCCCTCGCCGGGCTTTGAGTACTTTGATGGCAAACAGTGCCACTACGTGCAGACCGGCGGCGTGGTGACGGTAAACAGCACCGAAACCTATCGCGCCGCCTGTATCGCCGGGCTGGGCATTATTCAGGTACCGGCGATTGGCGTGCAGCCGCTGCTGGAATCCGGCCAGCTGGTCGAAGTGCTGCACCACTTCCCGGCCAAACCGATGCCGATTTCCCTGCTCTATCCTCACCGTCGCAACGTGGCGCGCCGCGTGCGGGTGTTTATGGAGTGGCTGAGTCAGGTGCTGCAGGAATACGTGACCTGAACGGGCAGGCTATAATTTTATTTTCGCTGTGAACAGGATGCAGAAGGTCTATGACGGACAAAACCACAAAAGCCTCAGCGGCTGAAGCTAAGCCGCTGATTGATATCAAAACCGGGAACAAAACGGTGGATGGCTCGATCAGGCGCGTCTCACGCTTTGCCGCCTGGTTTCAGGCGATCCCGGCAGTGGCGCACTTTTTGCGCGCGCTGGAGCGCTTTAACGATCGCCTCGGCAGCCAGTTTGGTGCGGCTATCACCTATTTTTCATTTCTTTCGCTGATACCGATTTTGATGGTCTCCTTTGCGGCGGTCGGCTTTGTGCTGGCGTCCAATCAGGACCTGCTTTCTGAGTTGATCAACAAAATCGTTAACAGCATCAGCGACCCGACGCTGGCCACCACGCTGAAAAATACCGTGAATACCGCGATTCAGCAGCGCGCGACCGTGGGCCTGACCGGTTTGCTGCTGGCGCTCTACTCCGGCATTAACTGGATGGGTAACCTGCGCGAAGCGGTGCGCGCCCAGTCGCGTGACGTATGGGAACGCACGCCCGATGACCAGGAAAAGTGGTGGAAGAAGTATCTGCGCGACCTGGTTTCGCTGCTGGGTCTGATGCTGGCGCTGGTGATTACGCTGTCGCTGACCTCGATTGCCGGCGCAGCGCAGGCGGCGATCGTGAATGCGCTGGGGCTGGGCGATATTGAGTGGCTGCGGCCGGCGATGACCATCATCGCGCTGTCGATCTCCATCTTCGCCAACTATCTGCTGTTCCTGTGGATTTTCTGGATCCTGCCGCGCCATAAGCCGCGCAAAAAAGCGCTGCTGCGCGGAACACTGCTGGCGGCGATTGGGTTTGAGGTGATCAAGTTTGTTATGACGCTGACGCTGCCGAAGCTGGCGACGTCGCCCTCCGGTGCCGCCTTTGGATCGGTGCTGGGGCTGATGGCCTTCTTCTACTTTTTCGCGCGTCTGACGCTGTTCTGCGCCGCGTGGATCGCCACCGCAAAATACAAGGATGATCCCGAGATGTCGCAGCCGCATCACTCTGCCTAACGCGACAATTCAGTTACATTTGCCGCAACAGCAAAAAATGTTTCCTGCTGGCTACTAAAGCAGCAAAAACCAGCAGGAAACGCTAAAGGGTCACTTTTATTTGGCCCTTTTGCAGAGAATCACGCCAGAAAAGCCGCGCTTACCCTTCCCATCCGCCGCCGATTGCCGTAACTCAGAAATTATCCTCTTTTTCGCCGCCAAAGCCCGGTGTGACGCGGTTTTTCGTCATTGAATGCGGCAAAACAGGTGCGTAAGATTCTTTGTTTACATTTACAATTAAGAAACAGTTATGCAAGCCTCCATCTCCGAAACACCCGACCAACCACACGACGGCACACCGGTTAACTCACGCAGTAAAGTGGTAGTTGCCTCGCTGGTTGGCACTGCGATCGAATTCTTCGATTTTTATATCTATGCCACCGCCGCGGTAATCGTTTTTCCGCATATCTTCTTCCCGCAGGGTGATGCTACGGTTGCCACACTGCAATCGCTGGCGACCTTCGCTATTGCCTTTGTTGCGCGCCCTATTGGCTCCGCGCTGTTTGGTCACTTTGGCGACCGCGTGGGCCGTAAAGCGACACTGGTTGCCTCGCTGCTGACCATGGGCGTTTCTACCGTACTGATCGGCCTGCTGCCGGGTTATCAGACCATTGGCGTGGCGGCACCGCTGCTGCTGGCGCTGGCGCGTTTTGGTCAGGGCCTGGGACTGGGCGGCGAATGGGGCGGCGCGGCGCTGCTGGCCACCGAGAACGCCCCGGCGAAGAAACGTGCGCTGTACGGCTCGTTCCCGCAGCTGGGCGCACCGATTGGCTTCTTCTTTGCCAACGGCACGTTCCTGCTGCTCTCGTGGCTGCTGACCGATGAGCAGTTCATGAACTGGGGCTGGCGCGTGCCTTTTGTGCTTTCTGCGGTGCTGGTGATTATCGGCCTGTATGTGCGCGTATCGCTGCATGAGAGCCCGGTGTTTGCCAAAGTGCAGAAAGAGAAGAAACAGGTGCGGATCCCTATCGGTACGCTGCTGAGCAAGCATATGACCGCGACCATTCTTGGCACGTTTATCATGCTGGCGACCTATACGCTGTTCTACATTATGACGGTGTATTCGATGAGCTACGGCACCGCGCCGGCGCCGGCTGGTCTCGGTTATTCGCGTAACAGCTTCCTGTGGATGCTGATGGTGGCGGTCATCGGTTTTGGTGTGATGGTGCCGATTGCCGGCCTGCTGGCGGACCGTTTTGGCCGTCGCAAAACGATGATCACCATTACGCTGATGATCATCGCCTTTGCGCTGATGTTCCCGCTGCTGCTCGGCTCCGGCTCGCAGATTCTGGTGATGGGCTTCCTGCTGCTCGGCCTGAGTATTATGGGTCTGACATTCGGCCCGATGGGCGCGCTGCTGCCAGAACTGTTCCCGACCGAAGTTCGTTATACCGGTGCGTCGTTCTCTTACAACCTGTCGTCAATACTTGGTGCCTCGGTAGCGCCTTATATTGCGACCTGGCTGAATGCGAACTACGGCTTGCAGGCGGTGGGCTTCTATCTGGCCTCCATGGCGGTGCTGACGCTGATCGCGCTGATCGCCTGTAAAGAGACACGCCATCAGACGCTGTATGAAGCGGTGTGATTGATTGCATGTTGACAGAACCCGGCTCCGGCCGGGTTTTTTATTGGCGGTGTGGGGATGGTGCGGTGTGTCCCTCACCCTGGCCCTCACCCCGGCCCTCTCCCTGTACAGTCCGGGGACATGGCAGACAGGTGTTCGGGGACATAGTGAACACTTTTTAACATCCTTTACCCATGGTGATCGACTTTTTCTTCAGGTCGATCACCCCCACTTTTGTGCTGTACCACCACACCTCGTAATAACCGTCTTCCCCCGTCTCCTTCAGCCCGACACGCTCTCCCCTGAACGCCTTTCCCGCCTTCAGGCTGAGTCCTTTTACGCTCAGCTTCCCGCTGATATCCACCTTCCTGACCATCACGCCCTCGTCGTATTCCGGTGGCGCTACGCGGACGCTGTACTGCCGCGATGAGGGCTGATAGCGCGACGCCGGCACCGCCATCTCCAGCGCCTCATGCGGGCGCTCGAGATTGTAGACCGTCCGCCAGTGGTCGAAGGCGCGCTGCAGCTCACCGCTGTCCGCGAACCACTTCCCCTGCAGCACTTCCGCCTTCAGGCTGCGGTGAAAGCGCTCCAGCTTGCCCTGCGTCTGCGGATGATACGGCCGCGAGTGCCCCACCCGGATGCCGTGGCGCATCAGCCACAGCTCCACTGCCGTCCAGGTGCCGGTGGTGTCGCCCCACGGCGAGCCGTTGTCCATCGTCATCCGGTCCGGCAGGCCGTAGCGCTCAAAGACGCTGACCAGCTGCTCCTGTACCGTCTCACGCCGTTCGTCAGCGCAGTGCACCAGGCACAGCGAGAACCGGGAGTGGTCGTCCAGCAGGGTAAGCGGGTGGCAGCGGCCGCCGCCAAAGGGAAAGTGGCCCTTAAAATCCATCTGCCAGAGCCGGTTCGGGGCCGCATGCTCAAACCGGCCGGTGGCCGGGACGCCCGGCGCTGCGCCCGGCAGCAGGCCGTGGCGGGCCATCAGGTTGTGGACGGTGCTGAAGGCCGGCATGCCGTGCCCGCGGTCTTCGAGCCAGCGCTTAATCTTGCGGGCCCCCAGTGCTGATGAAGCTCGTGCGCCATACGCAGAAGGTCAGTGATGTCGTCAGATGAGCGGCTGGGTGAGTGACGGGGCGCGCGGGAGCGGTCCTGAAGGCCGGACGGTCCTTCCTCCTCCCAGCGGCGAAGCCACTTGTAGCCGGTGGCGGGAGATATGCCGTAGCGGCGGCACAGCTCGCGGATGTTCGCCCCGTCTTGCGAGGCGAACAGAACAAACTCAGTACGTAATGACATGGTATCTCTCGCATCCCAGGGCATAAGCGACTCCATAAACGGGTTCTTATGCCTTAGTTGTAAGTGTCTACCATGTCCCCGAACAAGTGTTCACGATGTCCCCGGACTGTACAGACGGGAGAGGGAGCGTCCGCGCGATGTTGATAGATAAGTGTAGAAACATCAGCCCGCACCGAACGGTTCCCTCTCCCGCCAGCGGGAGAGGGCTAGGGTGAGGGAAATAGTGAGAAAAACCCTTCTGCCCCCAGACATAAGACATAAAAAAACCCCGGCAAGCCGGGGTTTGATTGGGCTGAAAACTGTGTCTCGCGTGCCTTAGCCCGCGACGGCGATGCGTTTCATGTCGGTCATATAGCCACGCAGTTTGCGGCCAACGGCTTCGATTGGATGCTGGCGGATCGCTTCGTTCACGTCGCGCAGCTGCGCGTTATCCACCTGCGTGCCTTCCACCGCTTTGCCCAGATCGCCAGGCTGCAGCGTGGTCATGAACTCTTTCAGCAGCGGAACGGCCGCGAAGGAGAACAGGTAGTTACCGTATTCTGCGGTATCGGAAATTACCACGTTCATTTCATACAGACGCTTACGGGCGATGGTGTTGGCAATCAGCGGCAGCTCGTGCAGCGATTCATAGTAAGCCGACTCTTCGATGATGCCCGCGTCAACCATGGTTTCGAATGCCAGCTCAACGCCCGCTTTCACCATCGCGACCATGACCACGCCTTTGTCGTAATACTCCTGCTCGTCGATTTTGCCTTCGAACTGCGGGGCATTTTCGAACGCGGTTTTGCCGGTCTCTTCACGCCAGGTCAGCAGGTTTTTGTCGTCGTTCGCCCAGTCAGCCATCATACCGGAAGAGAATTCACCCGAGATGATGTCATCCATGTGCTTCTGGAACAGCGGTGCCATGATGGTTTTCAGCTGCTCAGACAGCGCGTAAGCACGGATTTTTGCCGGATTAGACAGACGATCCATCATCAGCGTGATGCCGCCAAACTTCAGCGATTCGGTGATGGTTTCCCAGCCGAACTGAATCAGTTTCTCGGTGTACGCCGCGTCGTGACCTTCAGCCACCAGCTTGTCGAAGCACAGCAGTGAACCGGCCTGCAGCATACCGCACAGAATGGTCTGCTCGCCCATCAGGTCTGATTTGACTTCTGCCACGAAGGACGATTCCAGCACGCCTGCACGGTCGCCGCCGGTGGCTGCAGCCCAGGCTTTGGCAATCGCCATGCCTTCGCCTTTTGGATCGTTTTCCGGGTGAACAGCGATCAGCGTTGGAACGCCGAAGCCACGTTTGTACTCTTCACGCACTTCGGTACCCGGGCACTTCGGTGCCACCATCACCACGGTGATGTCTTTACGGATGGTCTCGCCCACTTCGACGATGTTGAAACCGTGAGAGTAACCCAGCGCGGCACCGTCTTTCATCAGCGGCTGAACGGCCTGCACAACGGCAGAGTGCTGCTTGTCTGGTGTCAGGTTAACCACCAGATCCGCCTGCGGGATCAGCTCTTCGTAAGTACCCACTTTAAAACCGTTTTCGGTGGCTTTACGGAACGACGCACGCTTCTCAGCAATGGCTTCAGCGCGCAGTGCGTAAGACACATCAAGGCCAGAGTCACGCATGTTCAGACCCTGGTTCAGGCCCTGCGCGCCGCAGCCGACGATGACCACTTTCTTACCTTTCAGGAAGCTAGCGCCATCCGCGAATTCATCGCGCGACATGAAGCGACATTTGCCTAACTGCGCTAACTGATTGCGCAGATTCAATGTGTTGAAGTAGTTAGCCATGGGTACTCCGCTCAGATGTTGTGTTTGCTTTTGTTCAGTAACGGCGCCGGATTTAGCGCCGCGAATGACCCCATCATATGACAGGAAATCTGTTGCTTAAATTGATATATTAACAACGTCACATTGCAGAATTTGCAACATCACGCTGAGGGCAAAACGCGCATGGATTTACGAGACCTGAAACTGTTTCTTCACCTGGCGGAAAGCTGCCACTTTGGCCGCACCGCGCGCGCCATGCACGTCAGCCCGTCGACATTATCACGCCAGATTCAGCGGCTGGAAGAGGATGTCGGACACGCGCTGTTCCTGCGCGACAACCGTACCGTGACGCTGACCGAAGCCGGCGAGCGGCTGCGTCAGTTCGCCCAGCAGACCCTGCTGCAGTATCAGCAGTTGCGCCATGTCATGGACCTGAACGGTCCGTCGCTGAGCGGCGAGCTGCGCCTGTTCTGCTCAGTAACCGCCGCCTACAGCCATCTGCCGCCGATTCTCGACCGCTTTCGCGCAGAGCATCCGCAGGTGGAGATCAAACTAACCACCGGCGACGCCGCCGATGCCATTGAAATGGTGCAGTCCGGCGAAGCGGATCTGGCCATCGCCGGCCGGCCGGAGTCGCTGCCCGCCAGTATCGATTTTACACCGCTGGGTTTGATCCCGCTGGTGCTGATCGCCCCGGCGCTGCCCTGCCCGGTGCGCAGCCAGGCGACGCAGGAACAGCCGGACTGGTCGCAGATTCCCTTTATCCTGCCGGATCAGGGGCCGGCGCGGCGCGGTATTGATTTATGGTTTCGCCGCCACCGCATTGCTAACCCGCAGATTTACGCCACGGTGTCAGGTCATGAGGCGATTGTGTCGATGGTGGCGCTCGGCTGCGGCATCGCGCTGCTGCCGGATGTGGTGCTGGAAAACAGTCCGGAACCGGTGCGCAATCGCGTGCTGACGCTGGAGAATGTCGAGTCGGTGGCGCCGCTGGAGCTTGGCGTATGCGTACAAAAAAAGCGGCTCGGGGAGCCGCTGATTAATGCTTTCTGGCACCTGCTGTAGTTTAGCCGGCGAGGAAGAAGCGAAACGCCGGATTGCTGGCCTCGTCGTGCCACTCATAGCCGAGTGCGTTGAGGTGAGTGTCGAAATCCGGCTCTTTGTCGTTGATCTCGAACGCTGCCAGCACGCGACCAAAATCGGTGCCGTGGCTGCGATAGTGGAACAGTGAAATATTCCAGTGCGCGCCCAGCGTCTGCAGGAACTTCAGCAGCGCGCCCGGCGCTTCCGGGAATTCGAAGCTGAACAGCCGTTCACGCAGCGGTTTTGACGGGCGTCCGCCCACCATGTAGCGCACGTGCAGCTTCGCCATCTCATCGTCTGACAAATCCACCACCTGATAGCCGCCTTCAGTCAGCTGGCTTATGATCTCGCTGCGCTCTTCAAGGCCGCGCGTTAAACGCACGCCAACAAAGATGCAGGCGTTGTCGGCATCGGCATAACGGTAGTTGAACTCAGTTACCGCACGACCGCCCAGCGTCTGGCAGAAACGCAGGAAGCTGCCCTGCTGCTCAGGAATGGTGACCGCCAGCAGCGCTTCACGCTGTTCACCCAACTCACAGCGCTCGGAGACATAGCGCAGACCGTGGAAGTTGACGTTGGCGCCCGACAGCACGTGCGCCAGCCGCTCGCCTTTGATGTCGTGCTGCTGGATGTACTTCTTCATGCCCGCCAGCGCCAGCGCGCCGGAAGGCTCCGCCACCGCTCGCACATCCTCGAACAGATCCTTCATCGCTGCGCAGATGGCATCGCTGTCCACGGTGATGATGTCGTCGAGGTATTCTTTGCACAGGCGGAAGGTTTCGCTGCCGATACGCTTGACCGCCACGCCTTCGGCAAACAGCCCGACGCGCGGCAAATCCACCGGCTCGCCGGCATCAAGCGCCGCCTTCAGGCAGGCAGAGTCCTGCGACTCGACCGCGATAACCTTGATTTGCGGCATCAGCTGTTTAATCAGTACCGCCACACCCGCCGCTAAGCCGCCGCCGCCTACCGGCACAAACACGCGATCGAGATGCGCATCCTGCTGCAACAGCTCCATCGCCAGCGTGCCCTGTCCGGCAATCACTGCCGGATGATCAAACGGCGGCACGAAGGTGTAACCCTGCTGCTCCGCCAGCTCAATCGCTTTGGCTTTTGCCTCGTCAAAGTTGGCGCCAAACAGGTAAGCCTCACCGCCAAACGCGCGCACTGCATCAACCTTGATGTCCGCCGTCGCCACTGGCATCACAATCAGTGACTTGATGCCGAGCGTGCTGGCCGAGAGCGCCACGCCCTGCGCGTGGTTACCCGCCGAAGCAGTAACCACGCCGCGCGCTTTCTGCTCTTCCGTCAGGCCGGCGATCATGGCGTAGGCACCGCGCAGCTTGAAGCTGTGCACCGGCTGGCGATCTTCGCGCTTCACCAGAATGGTGTTGCCAAGACGCGACGAAATTTTTTCCATTTTTTGCAGCGGCGTCACCTGGGCAATTTCGTACACAGGCGCACGCAGCACCGCGCGCAGATACTCCGCGCCATTGGGCGACGCGGAAAGCGGTTGAGACTCAGCCATCAGAGATTAGCCTCCCAGCTTAGACTTATCGCGCACCGCGCCCTTGTCAGCGCTGGTGGCGAGCGATGCATAAGCACGCAGTGCGAAGGAGACCTGACGCACACGACCGTGCGGCGTATAAGCCGCTTCGCCACGCGCTTCCTCTTCTTCACGACGGGCATGCAGTTCGTTATCCGGTACCACCAGCTTAATGCCACGATTCGGGATATCGATTTCAATGATGTCGCCATCTTTAACCAGCGCGATGGTGCCGCCGTTCGCCGCTTCCGGCGATGCGTGGCCAATGGAGAGGCCCGAGGTGCCGCCCGAGAAGCGTCCGTCAGTGATCAGCGCACAGCTTTTGCCAAGGCCCATCGATTTCAGATAAGTGGTCGGATACAGCATTTCCTGCATGCCCGGACCGCCTTTCGGCCCTTCGTAGCGGATCACCACCACGTCACCGGCGACCACTTTGCCGCCGAGAATCGCTTCCACCGCATCGTCCTGGCTTTCATACACTTTTGCCGGACCTTTAAAGGTGAGGATCTCTTTGTCGACGCCGGCGGTTTTCACGATGCAGCCATCTTCCGCCATGTTGCCGTACAGCACTGCCAGACCGCCATCCTGAGAGAATGCGTGTTCGCGCGTGCGGATACAGCCTTCCTGACGATCGTCATCCAGCGTATCCCAGCGGCAGTCCTGTGAGAACGCCTGGGTAGTACGGATGCCCGCCGGGCCGGCGCGGAACATCTTCTTCACCGCTTCGTCTTTGGTCAGCATGATGTCGTACTGATCGAGGGTTTCGCGCAGGTTGAGACCCAGCACGTTGCGCACGTCGGTGTGCAGCAGGCCGGCACGATCCAGCTCGCCAAGAATACCGATTACCCCGCCCGCGCGGTGCACATCTTCCATATGATATTTCTGTGTGCTCGGCGCCACTTTGCACAGGTGCGGCACTTTGCGTGACAGGCGATCGATGTCGGAAATGTTGAAATCGATCTCGCCTTCCTGCGCGGCGGCCAGCAGGTGCAGCACGGTATTGGTGGAACCGCCCATGGCGATATCCAGCGTCATGGCGTTTTCGAACGCAGCTTTGCTGGCGATGTTACGCGGCAGCACGCGCGCATCATCCTGCTCGTAATACTGTTTGGTCAGGTTAACGATGCGCTTGCCGGCGTTGATGAACAGGTCTTTACGATCGGCGTGGGTTGCAAGCAGCGAGCCGTTGCCCGGCTGCGACAGGCCCAGCGCTTCGGTCAGACAGTTCATGGAGTTGGCGGTGAACATGCCGGAGCACGAGCCGCAGGTCGGGCAGGCGGAACGCTCAATCTGCTCGCTGTCGGCATCGCTGACGTTCGGGTTCGCCCCCTGAATCATCGCGTCCACCAGATCCAGCTTGATGATTTTGTCTGACAGCTTGGTTTTACCGGCTTCCATTGGACCGCCGGAGACAAAGATCACCGGAATGTTGAGGCGCAGCGAGGCCATCAGCATGCCGGGGGTGATTTTGTCGCAGTTGGAGATACATACCATGGCGTCGGCGCAGTGGGCGTTCACCATATATTCCACGGAGTCGGCAATCAGCTCGCGTGAAGGCAGTGAATACAGCATGCCGCCATGACCCATGGCGATACCGTCATCCACCGCGATGGTGTTGAACTCTTTGGCTACACCACCCGCGGCTTCGATTTGCTCAGCAACCAGTTTGCCAAGATCGCGCAGGTGCACGTGGCCCGGTACGAATTGGGTGAAGGAGTTAACCACGGCGATAATCGGCTTACCGAAATCGTCGTCGGTCATTCCGGTGGCGCGCCACAGGGCACGGGCACCCGCCATATTACGACCATGGGTGGTGGTGGCGGAACGGTACTTAGGCATGCTCTATTTACTCCAGTCTGAAAAATGACGCGGGCGCTGCTGCACCCGCGTTACTGTCTTGTTATGGATTCACCTGATCCAGCCAGCCGTACTTGTCTTCGGTTTCGCCGGTGAACAGGCCAAAGAACGCCTGCTGGATTTTGGTGGTCACCGGGCCACGTTTGCCCTCACCCACCTGGATGCCGTCCACGCTGCGTACCGGCGTGATTTCTGCGGCAGTACCGGACATGAACACTTCATCCGCCAGGTACAGCGATTCGCGTGACAGCACCTGCTCGCGCACTTCGATACCGAGATCCTTCGCCAGCTTGATGATTGCGTCGCGGGTGATGCCCGGCAGCGCTGAAGAGGTGAACGGTGGGGTGAACAGGATGCCGTCTTTCACTTCAAACAGGTTTTCGCCAGCACCTTCGGAGATATAACCCTGGGTATCCAGCGCGATACCTTCCTGATAGCCGTGGCGGCGCGCTTCGCTGCCAACCAGCAGGGAAGATAGATAGTTACCGCCCGCTTTCGCCGCGGTTGGCAGGGTGTTTGGCGCCACGCGATTCCAGGAAGAAACCATGGCGTTGATGCCCTGCTCCAGCGCTTCGGCACCCAGGTAAGCCCCCCACGGGAACGCAGCGATGATCACATCGGTGGTGAAGCCGTCTGGCGGGTTAACGCCGAGGCCCACGTCGCCGACAAAGGCCAGCGGACGAATGTAGGCACTCTTCAGTTTATTGACGCGGATGACTTCGCGGCACGCTTCCATCAACTCATCCACGCTGGCTTTGATCGGGAAACGGTAAATTTTGGCGGAGTCGTGCAGACGCTGCATGTGTTCACGGTGACGGAACACCACCGGACCTTTGTGTGAGTCGTAGCAGCGAACGCCTTCGAACACAGAGGTGCCGTAATGCAGTGCGTGAGACATAACGCTAACCTTGGCGTCTTCCCACTTAACCATCTCTCCATTGAACCAGATAAAGTCTGCTTTCTTCGTACTCATTGTTATTTCCTTTGGCGACTAGGCGCGGATTTGTTGTGTTGTCTGTTGCTGGATCTCGACACAGGCGACATCCATAAGTTTGCTTAACTGCGAAGACAGTAAATCGACAGAGCGCTGGCTGGCAACGGTCATTTCGATATTAATGTTCTCCGCATTGACGGCGGACGCCATATTCATCGCGCAGACCTGGAAGCCACGGTGACGCACGACGCGCAAAATGCGCTCCAATATTTCAGGGCGAAAGCGGGCTTCGATAGACAATTGATGCTGGTTCATACGGTTTTCTCCATCATGTTTGCGTTGCTGGCACCCGGCGGTACCAGTGGCCAGACGTTTTCATGCTCATCAATCGCAACATGCAGGAAGTAAGGACCTTCACTGTTCAGCAGAGCATCAATCGCGGCGTCGACCTGATCTTTACGGCTAATGCGCTGGCCCGGAATATCAAAGGCGCTGGCCAGCGTGAGGAAATCGGGGTTATCGGTGAGGATGGTTTCGCTATAGCGGCCATCAAAGAACAGCTGCTGCCACTGGCGAACCATGCCAAGACGCTGGTTATCCAGCAGCAGGATTTTTACCGGCAGCTGCTTACGCTTGATGGTGCCCAGCTCCTGAATATTCATCATGATTGAGCCGTCACCGGACACGCAGATAACGGTGTCATCCGGACGGGCAACCTGCGCGCCCACCGCAGCCGGCAGCCCAAAGCCCATAGTGCCCAGACCGCTGGAGGTGATGAAGTTTTCCGGCGCGCTGAAGCGCATGTGCTGCGCCGCCCACATCTGGTGCTGGCCAACGTCGGTGGTTACCACCGCGCTGTCAGGTTTACGATCTGACAATTGCTTCAGCAGCAGCGGCGCGTAGATCGCCTCGCCGGGATGGTCGTAACGCCACGCGAACTCCGCGTTCATCGCTTTAACTTCAGTACGCCAGCCGTCGATCTGCAGCGGCATGCTCAGCGCCGGCAACACCTGGTTGAGGTCGCCCTGCAGTGAAACGTGAGCGCGACGCAGTTTGTTTAATTCCGCCGGATCGATATCGATATGAATGACGCTGGCGTGCGGCGCGAAGGTATCCAGCTTACCGGTGACGCGGTCGTCGAAACGTGCGCCGACGGCAATCAGCAAATCACAGGATTGCACCGCCAGGTTGGCCGCTTTGGTGCCGTGCATGCCGAGCATACCGAGATAGAGATCGCTGCTGGCTTCGGCGCTGCCCAGGCCTTTCAGGGTAGAAACCATCGGGATGCCGGTCTCCTGCGCCATAGCCCGCAGCGCCGGGACGGCCTGCGCCATGCCGACACCGCCGCCGATATACAGCATCGGTTTTTGCGCCTGCGCCATCAGCGCGCGCGCTTCGGCAATGTGCTGCGGTGAGTGGCTCAGTGCTTCTTCAACCGGCAGCAGGTGCGGCGTCAGGTCACCGCTGGCAATCTGAATATCTTTAGGGATGTCGACCAGCACCGGTCCCGGACGGCCGGACTGCGCGATGGCGAAAGCTTCCGCCATCACCGAGGGTAAATCATCCAGCGATTCAACGAGAAAGCTGTGTTTAGTGCAGGCTAATGACAGGCCAAGAACGTCGATCTCCTGAAAGGCGTCGGTACCGATAAACGCTGAAGAGACCTGTCCGGTGATGGCGACAACCGGAACGGAATCCATCATCGCATCGGCCAGCCCGGTGATCAGGTTGGTGGCGCCCGGTCCGGAAGTCGCAATGCAAACCCCGGTTTTGCCGGTCGCACGCGCATAACCGATCGCTGCCATCACCGCACCTTGTTCATGACGACACAGTAGATGTTCCACGCCGCCATCGTAGAGCGCATCGTACACTGGCATGATTGCTCCGCCAGGATAACCAAACACTGTGTCGACACCCTGCGCGCGTAAAGCCTGAACTACCCACTGTGCACCTGTCATGGTTATTCTCCTGTATTCCTGCTGGAACAACAGAATTTTATGCTACTGCTCATAATCTGTTCCTCGCTGATTCGCTGATATTTCGTCTGGTCGAAAAAAAACCCCCGGACCTTACGGTGCGGGGGTTTTTCGAATTCCAGGCTTGATTTTTAAGCCTTTCTTTCTCCAAGCGTAGCCCCGCACGGTGGGTTAATAATCACCACCACGCTAATCACGACTAGGCTAATCACTTGTAGAAGGGCTTTCATGTGTCGTCTGTTTTTTCGTTAGTTCGAAGTAATACCTACAGAGTTACCATAGTTAGCAGGGGATTTACAATAATTTTCATCGGAAAATTTTATGACACGCGCAGCTGACGTGCGTTATCGCTTTGTAAGTAAAAGGTTATTCGCATTTGTGATAATTATTCATTACGCCCGCGACGCAACCGTTATTTTGCTTTTGCGATCTGGCTGCGAAAATTAATGAACAGGATGAAAAGCGCAGCGATTTTCCTGAATACCGCTTCAGGATGATAGTTTCAGCGGTCGCCGTGTGTTTTTTTTTCAGTAAGGATAAAGGCAACAAGGAGCGGTTATGTCTTTATCGAAAGTATTAACACGCGCGGCGCTCGGAGTGCAGGCTCCACTGGTGACGATTGAAGTGCATATCAGCAACGGTCTGCCAGCATTGACACTGGTTGGTCTGCCGGAAACCACCGTCAAAGAAGCCCGCGAACGCGTGCGCAGCGCCATTATTAATAGCGGTTTCACCTTTCCGGCGAAGCGCGTCACCATTAATCTCGCGCCAGCAGATTTACCTAAAGAGGGTGGGCGCTACGACCTGCCGATCGCTATCGCCATTCTCGCGGCCTCAGAGCAGCTGCCAGGCGATAAGCTGGCCCATTATGAGTTCCTGGGTGAGCTGGCGCTAAACGGCGCGCTGTGTGGCGTTCAGGCCGCGATTCCTGCTGCCATGGCAGCGCTGCAGGCCGGACGTCAGATGGTCTTAGCGGAGCAGAATCAACAGGATGTCGGCCTGATACAACAGGGTGAAACGCTGGTGGGCAAGCATCTGGTGGAGATCTGCGCTTTCCTGCATAACCAGACGGCGCTGACGGTCGCCCATTACCAGCCTGAAACGGTGCCGCACGAGCAGCAGGACCTGAGCGATATTATTGGCCAGCAGCAGGGACGGCGCGCGCTGGAAATTACCGCCGCCGGTGGCCATAACCTGTTGCTACTGGGCCCGCCCGGCACCGGTAAGACCATGCTGGCAACCCGACTGCCTGGTATTATGCCGCCGCTGGATGACCAGGAAGCGCTGGAGTGCGCCGCGATTGCCAGCCTGGTCAGCAGCGGTACGCTACATCATCAGTGGCGTAAACGGCCGTTCAGAGCGCCTCATCACAGCGCATCGCTGTATGCGCTGGTCGGCGGAGGATCTCTGCCGCGGCCGGGCGAAATTTCGCTGGCGCACAATGGGGTGCTGTTTCTTGATGAACTGCCCGAGTTTGAGCGCAAAGCGCTGGATGCGTTACGCGAACCGATTGAGTCCGGTGAAATCGCCATTTCCCGTTCCCGCGCCAAAGTCACTTTCCCTGCGCGCTTTCAGCTGATTGGTGCAATGAATCCCAGCCCGACGGGCCATTATCAGGGGAATCATAATCGCTGCACGCCGCAGCAGGTGCTGCGCTATCTCAGCCGGCTGTCTGGCCCGTTTCTGGATCGCTTCGACCTGTCGCTGGAGATTCCGCTGCTACCGGGCGGCTCACTCAGCCAGAAGCAGCAGCACAGCGAAACCAGCGCGCAGGTGCGCGCCCGCGTACTGGCCGCCCGGGCGATACAGATGGCACGCGCGGGCAAAGTGAATGCGCAGCTGTCGAATCCGGAGATCGCCCGTGATTGTGTGTTACAGCAGCAGGACGCGGAATGGCTGGAGGAGATCCTGAATGCACTGGGATTATCGGTGCGTGCGTGGCAGCGCATCTTAAAAGTGGCGAGAACCATCGCAGATTTAGCGGGTGAACGGCAGATTACGCGTCAGCATCTGCAGGAGGCGGTGGGATATCGCAGTATCGATCGTTTACTGATTTACCTGCATAAAAGCCTGGAATGACAACGGGGCTGAAATCAGCCCCGTCATGTTAATCGTCGCTATCGCTGAAGTCTTCCACCGTGTCCATCTGCGGTTTACCGCCGGACAAGGTATGAAAACGTTTCGGACGCTTGATACGTGCAGTGTATTTTGACCAGACACGTTCAGCCTCAGTCTGCGGCTCACGCAGACCACGACAGACTTCAATAAACAGACGCTCTTCTTCGGTCTCCGGATCGCGCTTAGCGAGATCCAGTTCGTTGAAAGCGTATCCGTGGCGTTCCAGAAGCTGAGCTTCTTTAATGGTGAAGTCACCATGACGCGAAAAACCACGAGGGTAATGTTTGTTATCAAAGAAACGATTAGTTGTTGCGAAGCTGTCCGCCATCTTACACGCTCCTGATTCTCATATGGCCGTGCTATTTATGGCGCGGAGTATTAGATAGGCTTGACAGAGTGTAAAACAAAACATTTAAATCAGTACGACAAACATTTTTTGGGAGAATGCTGTGGATACGGAATTACTGAAAACTTTCCTCGAAGTGAGCAGAACGCGTCATTTCGGGCGTGCTGCTGAAGCGCTTTACCTCACGCAATCTGCCGTTAGTTTTCGCATCCGTCAGCTGGAAAATCAGCTGGGCGTTAATCTTTTTACCCGCCACCGCAATAATATCCGGCTGACTTCAGCAGGCGAGCGCTTATTGCCCTACGCTGAGAGCCTGATGAGTACCTGGCTGATGGCAAAGAAGGAGGTTTCGCATACCCAGCAGCACCATGAGCTATCAATCGGTGCCAGTGCATCGCTCTGGGAAGCGTATCTTACGCCCTGGCTGCAGACGCTATACGAGAACCGGGAGAGCCTGTATCTGGAAGCACGTATTGCTCAGCGCCATTTGCTGGTCAAGCAGTTACATGAACGTCAGCTCGATTTGCTGATCACCACCGAAGCGCCAAAAATGGATGAACTCACCAGTCAGCAGATCGGTCATATTTCACTCGCGCTCTTTCGCGCACGCAAAACTGAAAAGCGTGAAAAATATGATTACATCAAACTCGAGTGGGGCGCGGATTTCCATCAGCATGAAAGTTATCTTTCCAGTGATGACGTACCGGTATTAACTACCACTTCAGCACATGTGACCCGCGAATTGCTGCATACCACGGGAGCCTGCGCTTTTTTACCTGATTTCTGGCACGGCATTTACAGTGATTTGATGGTTATTCCAGACACACCTGTCGCAGTGCGACCGTTATATGCGGTATGGCTGCAGAATAGCGATCAACAGGCACACATTCGTCAGCTGCTTAAATATCCGGTCCTGACTCACTGAAGCAATAAATGAGGGAGTTTGAGTGGAAGAAATGAAACTCAGGCTCTTGCCTGTGCCGAATTTCAGGCAAAAAAAATCCTTTGCCGAAGCAAAGGATTATTTTCTGGCAGGGGCGGAGGGACTCGAACCCCCAACACCCGGTTTTGGAGACCGGTGCTCTACCAATTGAACTACGCCCCTAATTAGGGTGGCGGAACGGACGGGGCTCGAACCCGCGACCCCCTGCGTGACAGGCAGGTATTCTAACCAACTGAACTACCGCTCCACCGATTCTGTACTGATATCAGACCGTCGCTGATTTCAGGTATTTCGCCCTTTCCGCGTCACCGGGAAGGTCACGACCCGATTAGGGGTCTTAAATTGATGCCTGGCAGTTCCCTACTCTCGCATGGGGAGGCCCCACACTACCATCGGCGCTACGGCGTTTCACTTCTGAGTTCGGCATGGGGTCAGGTGGGACCACCGCGCTGTTGCCGCCAGGCAAATTCTGTTTTCGTCCGCGTCTTTCGCGCTCTGACTGCGTTGCCCCGCTCGCGCCGCTCAGTCACATACTCGTGTATGCTCCTTCCCGTCGTCTCGCGTGCCGCCTTGTCACAGCACAAAATCCACTGGACGTAATCCGGTGAACAAAGCTGAAAATTCTTTCGGTCTCTCAGACCAAAACGCCTCTGGCGTTGTAAGGTTAAGCCTCACGGGTCATTAGTACCGGTTAGCTCAACGCATCGCTGCGCTTACACACCCGGCCTATCAACGTCGTCGTCTTCAACGTCCCTTCAGGACCCTTAAAGGGTCAGGGAGAACTCATCTCGGGGCAAGTTTCGTGCTTAGATGCTTTCAGCACTTATCTCTTCCGCACTTAGCTACCGGGCAGTGCCATTGGCATGACAACCCGAACACCAGCGGTGCGTTCACTCCGGTCCTCTCGTACTAGGAGCAACCCCCCTCAATTCTCCAGCGCCCACGGCAGATAGGGACCGAACTGTCTCACGACGTTCTAAACCCAGCTCGCGTACCACTTTAAACGGCGAACAGCCGTACCCTTGGGACCTACTTCAGCCCCAGGATGTGATGAGCCGACATCGAGGTGCCAAACACCGCCGTCGATATGAACTCTTGGGCGGTATCAGCCTGTTATCCCCGGAGTACCTTTTATCCGTTGAGCGATGGCCCTTCCATTCAGAACCACCGGATCACTATGACCTGCTTTCGCACCTGCTCGAGCCGTCACTCTCGCAGTCAAGCTGGCTTATGCCATTGCACTAACCTCCTGATGTCCGACCAGGATTAGCCAACCTTCGTGCTCCTCCGTTACGCTTTGGGAGGAGACCGCCCCAGTCAAACTACCCACCAGACACTGTCCGCAGCCCGGATTACGGGCCTACGTTAGAACATCAAACATTAAAGGGTGGTATTTCAAGGTTGGCTCCACGCAGACTGGCGTCCACGCTTCAAAGCCTCCCACCTATCCTACACATCAAGGCTCAATGTTCAGTGTCAAGCTATAGTAAAGGTTCACGGGGTCTTTCCGTCTTGCCGCGGGTACACTGCATCTTCACAGCGATTTCAATTTCACTGAGTCTCGGGTGGAGACAGCCTGGCCATCATTACGCCATTCGTGCAGGTCGGAACTTACCCGACAAGGAATTTCGCTACCTTAGGACCGTTATAGTTACGGCCGCCGTTTACCGGGGCTTCGATCAAGAGCTTCTCCTTGCGGATAACCCCATCAATTAACCTTCCGGCACCGGGCAGGCGTCACACCGTATACGTCCACTTTCGTGTTTGCACAGTGCTGTGTTTTTAATAAACAGTTGCAGCCAGCTGGTATCTTCGACTGGCCTCGGCTCCGGGAGCAAGTCCCTTCACCTACGCGCCAGCGTGCCTTCTCCCGAAGTTACGGCACCATTTTGCCTAGTTCCTTCACCCGAGTTCTCTCAAGCGCCTTGGTATTCTCTACCTGACCACCTGTGTCGGTTTGGGGTACGATTTCGTGTTACCTGGAGCTTAGAGGCTTTTCCTGGAAGCAGGGCATCAGTTACTTCACCGCCGTGGCGGCTCGTCGTCACGCCTCAGTGTTAAAGAAGACCGGATTTGCCTGGTCTTCACACCTGCACGCTTAAACCGGGACAACCGTCGCCCGGATAACCTAGCCTTCTCCGTCCCCCCTTCGCAGTAACACCAAGTACAGGAATATTAACCTGTTTCCCATCGACTACGCTTTTCAGCCTCGCCTTAGGGGTCGACTCACCCTGCCCCGATTAACGTTGGACAGGAACCCTTGGTCTTCCGGCGAGCGGGCTTTTCACCCGCTTTATCGTTACTTATGTCAGCATTCGCACTTCTGATACCTCCAGCATGCCTCACAGCACACCTTCAGCGGCTTACAGAACGCTCCCCTACCCAACAACACATAGTGTCGCTGCCGCAGCTTCGGTGCATGGTTTAGCCCCGTTACATCTTCCGCGCAGGCCGACTCGACCAGTGAGCTATTACGCTTTCTTTAAATGATGGCTGCTTCTAAGCCAACATCCTGGCTGTCTGTGCCTTCCCACATCGTTTCCCACTTAACCATGACTTTGGGACCTTAGCTGGCGGTCTGGGTTGTTTCCCTCTTCACGACGGACGTTAGCACCCGCCGTGTGTCTCCCGTGATAACATTCTCCGGTATTCGCAGTTTGCATCGGGTTGGTAAGCCGGGATGGCCCCCTAGCCGAAACAGTGCTCTACCCCCGGAGATGAGTTCACGAGGCGCTACCTAAATAGCTTTCGGGGAGAACCAGCTATCTCCCGGTTTGATTGGCCTTTCACCCCCAGCCACAAGTCATCCGCTAATTTTTCAACATTAGTCGGTTCGGTCCTCCAGTTAGTGTTACCCAACCTTCAACCTGCCCATGGCTAGATCACCGGGTTTCGGGTCTATACCCTGCAACTTAACGCCCAATTAAGACTCGGTTTCCCTTCGGCTCCCCTATGCGGTTAACCTTGCTACAGAATATAAGTCGCTGACCCATTATACAAAAGGTACGCAGTCACCTAACAGGTAGGCTCCCACTGCTTGTACGTACACGGTTTCAGGTTCTGTTTCACTCCCCTCGCCGGGGTTCTTTTCGCCTTTCCCTCACGGTACTGGTTCACTATCGGTCAGTCAGGAGTATTTAGCCTTGGAGGATGGTCCCCCCATGTTCAGACAGGATACCACGTGTCCCGCCCTACTCGTCGGACTCACAGCTCATGCATCTTCGTGTACGGGGCTGTCACCCGGTATCGCGCGACTTTCCAGACGCTTCCACTGATGCACAAGCTGATTCAGGTCCTGGGCTGCTCCCCGTTCGCTCGCCGCTACTGGGGGAATCTCGGTTGATTTCTTTTCCTCGGGGTACTTAGATGTTTCAGTTCCCCCGGTTCGCCTCGTTAACCTATGTATTCAGTTAACGATAGTGTGTCGAAACACACTGGGTTTCCCCATTCGGACATCGACGGCTGTAGCGGTTCATATCACCTTACCGTCGCTTTTCGCAGATTAGCACGTCCTTCATCGCCTCTGACTGCCAGGGCATCCACCGTGTACGCTTAGTCGCTTAACCTCACAACCCACAGGCGTTTTGCAACGCTGCAGACTGCAAGCATTTGAGAGACCCGAACGCATCGTGATTTCATTCTTATTACGGAGAATGAATACGACGCGTCGTTTCAAATTTTCAGCTTGTTCCGGATTGTTAAAGAGCAAATACTTCGCAGCACACCGTCGCCGGTATACTCTGAAGTAAGTTTCAGTACTGTAATGGTGGAGCTAAGCGGGATCGAACCGCTGACCTCCTGCGTGCAAGGCAGGCGCTCTCCCAGCTGAGCTATAGCCCCATACAGTCACTGCAGAGACCATCTACTACCACTCACCAGGAGTCACATTTCTCACACGGGAAATGTGATTTCGTCTCAGGCAAGGCATGTTTTCGCGAAGCATAGTGAACTATGCGAGCCGGAAACATAACGCGGCATGAGAAGAAATCTGGTAGGCCTGAGTGGACTTGAACCACCGACCTCACCCTTATCAGGGGTGCGCTCTAACCACCTGAGCTACAAGCCTGTAGAGGTTTTTTCTGCTCGTTACTTTTCTATCAGACAATCTGTGTGAGCACTTCGCGGGAAGGTATCTTCAGGTAAGGAGGTGATCCAACCGCAGGTTCCCCTACGGTTACCTTGTTACGACTTCACCCCAGTCATGAATCACAAAGTGGTAAGCGCCCTCCCGAAGGTTAAGCTACCTACTTCTTTTGCAACCCACTCCCATGGTGTGACGGGCGGTGTGTACAAGGCCCGGGAACGTATTCACCGTAGCATTCTGATCTACGATTACTAGCGATTCCGACTTCATGGAGTCGAGTTGCAGACTCCAATCCGGACTACGACGCACTTTATGAGGTCCGCTTGCTCTCGCGAGGTCGCTTCTCTTTGTATGCGCCATTGTAGCACGTGTGTAGCCCTGGCCGTAAGGGCCATGATGACTTGACGTCATCCCCACCTTCCTCCGGTTTATCACCGGCAGTCTCCTTTGAGTTCCCGGCCGAACCGCTGGCAACAAAGGATAAGGGTTGCGCTCGTTGCGGGACTTAACCCAACATTTCACAACACGAGCTGACGACAGCCATGCAGCACCTGTCTCAGAGTTCCCGAAGGCACCAAAGCATCTCTGCTAAGTTCTCTGGATGTCAAGGCCAGGTAAGGTTCTTCGCGTTGCATCGAATTAAACCACATGCTCCACCGCTTGTGCGGGCCCCCGTCAATTCATTTGAGTTTTAACCTTGCGGCCGTACTCCCCAGGCGGTCGACTTAACGCGTTAGCTCCGGAAGCCACGCCTCAAGGGCACAACCTCCAAGTCGACATCGTTTACGGCGTGGACTACCAGGGTATCTAATCCTGTTTGCTCCCCACGCTTTCGCACCTGAGCGTCAGTCTTCGTCCAGGGGGCCGCCTTCGCCACCGGTATTCCTCCAGATCTCTACGCATTTCACCGCTACACCTGGAATTCTACCCCCCTCTACGAGACTCAAGCCTGCCAGTTTCAAATGCAGTTCCCAGGTTAAGCCCGGGGATTTCACATCTGACTTAACAGACCGCCTGCGTGCGCTTTACGCCCAGTAATTCCGATTAACGCTTGCACCCTCCGTATTACCGCGGCTGCTGGCACGGAGTTAGCCGGTGCTTCTTCTGCGGGTAACGTCAATCGGCGAGGTTATTAACCTCACCGCCTTCCTCCCCGCTGAAAGTACTTTACAACCCGAAGGCCTTCTTCATACACGCGGCATGGCTGCATCAGGCTTGCGCCCATTGTGCAATATTCCCCACTGCTGCCTCCCGTAGGAGTCTGGACCGTGTCTCAGTTCCAGTGTGGCTGGTCATCCTCTCAGACCAGCTAGGGATCGTCGCCTAGGTGAGCCATTACCCCACCTACTAGCTAATCCCATCTGGGCACATCCGATGGTGTGAGGCCCGAAGGTCCCCCACTTTGGTCTTGCGACGTTATGCGGTATTAGCTACCGTTTCCAGTAGTTATCCCCCTCCATCGGGCAGTTTCCCAGACATTACTCACCCGTCCGCCACTCGCCACCCAAAGAGCAAGCTCTTCTGTGCTGCCGTTCGACTTGCATGTGTTAGGCCTGCCGCCAGCGTTCAATCTGAGCCATGATCAAACTCTTCAATTTAAGTTTGATTTGCTGCAACGAGTGCAGCGATGCTCTGTGAATTAAACTTCGTAATGAATTACGTGTTCACTCAGCAAAGACTTGATATTTTTTACGTCCGGAGACGTTGATATCAATCCTGCGAGTGCCCACACAGATTGCCTGATAAATTGTTAAAGAGCAGTGCCGCGATTTCTCAAGCGGCGCGGGATGCGTATATTACGCTTTCCGCTTTCTCAGTCAAGCATTTATTTTTGCTTTTCTGAAGGTTGCCGTTAAGGGCCACCTCACTAACAGGGCGCTTCGTAAGCCGTTGTGCCGTGTCAGTGGAGGCGCATTATAGGGAGTTCTTTCGGGCTGACAAGGGCTAAATGCAAATTAATTTTCGAGTGCTGTTTTTTTCGGCGAAAGCCCGTCAAATCGCCAGTTTTTCCAGCAGCGGGAAGCCATAACGCTGCAAAACCGGTGATAATTGCACCACTTCGTCATCCATACGCGTACAAAATGCCACATTCTGTCCGCTGGAACGCGCCTGAGGCGCTTCGTGCTCTAACAACCAGGCAGTGCGCCGTGCAATGGCTGCGCCCGAATCCACCAGCCGGGTGCCATCAGGCAACACCTGCTGCAGCTCTTCACGTAACAGCGGGAAATGGGTACAACCCAGCACCACGGTATCCGGCGGCTCTTTCATACGCAGCCACGGTTGTACTGCGCGACGCACATCGTCCAGCGACACCGTTTCTCCGTGCAGTTTGGCTTCCGCCAGTTCGACCAGTTCCGCCGACCCCAGCATTTCGATTTTACATTCGCGCGCAAACTGCGCCACCAGCTCATGGGTGTAAGGTCGTTTCACCGTGCCGCGCGTGGCCAGCAGGCCGACTACGCCGTTACGCGTCAGACGGGCCGCCGGTTTAATCGCTGGCACGACGCCAACGACCGGGAATTCAAAGCGCTGACGCAATGCTGGCAGCGATACAGTACTGGCGGAGTTACAGGCGATGACCACTAACGCCAGCGGCACGCGCTGCACGATAGCCTCCACCACCGCCACGACCCGCTCAACAATGTACTCTTCGCTTTTTTCACCGTAAGGGAAGCCGGCATTATCGAAGGCATAGAGATAGTGCAGGCCCGGCAGCAGTTGCCGGACCTCATCATAGACGGAGAGCCCACCGACGCCGGAGTCAAACACCAGCACGGTGGGGCGCAGATCAGAAGCTGTAGCTGGCGCTGAGATAGTACTCCGTTCCTGGAGTTTGATAGCCATACACTGTCTCGTAGTCTTTATCGAACAGGTTGGCAATTCTACCACGAACGGTGAGCTGTGATGTGACCGGATACGAAACTGCCAGATCCCATAAACTTACACCGCCCAGTTTGACGCGCTGCGGGGTAAAGGAGTGGTTGTAATCCGTATCATAGCGATCGCCGAGATAATGATAGGTCAGTGACCAGTCAAACTCATAAATCGTCCAGTCGAGCTGGTATTTCACCTGCTGCTTCGCACGGCGCACCAGCGGTTGATCGGTTTCAGCATCGCGCGCATCGACATAGTCGTAAGAAATCTGATGGCTAAGCGGACCGGTATCGAACGACGCCGTGGCTTCTACGCCCTTAATGCGCGCTTTATCGATGTTGTAATAGATATAGGTGGTGGGATCGCTATCAATCAGATTATCGATATCGTTACGATAACCGGATACGCGCCAGTTTACCGGCCCGGTCAGGCCAGAGAAGCCCGCTTCCCACTGTTTACTCTCTTCCGGCTTCAGATCGCTGTTGCCATAAGAACCATACAACTGGCCGAGACGAGGCGCTTTATACGCCGTCGCGTAATTGGCAAACACGCTATAGCCATCAACAAACGCCCATGACGCCCCGCCCTGCCAGGTGCCGTGCCAGCCAAACTGGCTGTTGTCGTCACCGCGTACCGCGCCTTCCAGCGTTACGCTGCCCAGCTGCTGCTGGGTGGTGGCATAGATGCCGGTGTTACGCAGTTCGGTGCTGTCAGCCACGTAAGCGGTGCCGGGTTCCGTGGTCTGTTTCTGCCAGTCCACACCCGCGCTTACGCTGCCCTGCGCCACCTGCAACGTATTGCCCCACTGCACATTGTACTGCTTGCTGTCATCCAGCGTGGTCGACGGGCCGTAGCGGCCTGTACGCGGATCATAGTTATAGTCTTTGCTGCGGCTGTAGCTGGCGATCAGCTGCGTCGAATAAATGTCGTTGCTGTAACGCAGGCCGCTGTCCCAGGTCTGGCTGTAGAGCTGACGGGTATCGTTTAATCCGTTGATGTTGAAACTGTTATCGTAGCTGTAGGTGCCATCGTAGGCCGTACGGTTGTCAAAACCGTAGCCGCGGACAAAGCCGCTCAGCCCGTCACTGAACTGGTGCTCCAGCGCGCCATACAGTGTCTTGTTCATGAAGCCATCGCGATCTTTCTGCGCCGGATCGCCATACACATCCGGCAGGTTTGCCACTACATCATAGCCGCGCGTATAGGTGTAGTTGCCCGCCATGGTCAGCGTTGTGGCTGCGCCCAGCTGCTGCTGGGTAGAACCTTCATAGTTTTGATAGCCTTTCGAGCCCACGCCCGCGCTCAGCGTCGTGCCCGGCTTATCACGACCGGTGATGATGTTCACCACGCCGCCAATCGCATCGGAACCATACACCGCCGAGCGCGCACCGCGCACATATTCGATGCGCTGGACCAGAGAAAGCGGAATCTGGCTTAAATCAGACGATCCGGACACACCCGCCTGGTTTAGCCGGATACCGTCGATGAGTATAAGTACGTGGCTGGAGTTGGTACCGCGCACAAACAGCGAGCTCAACTGGCCGAGGCCACCGTTCTGCGCGATGTCCACGCCAGGCAGGCGACGCATGACGTCCGTCAGGCTTTTCGCCTGCCAGCGATCGATATCGTCGCGGGTCACGACTGTCGTCGGCGCGAGAACGGAGGAAACCGGCTGCAAAAACCGGTTAGCGGTAACGATTTGCGTATCATCATTCTGCTGCGCGTAGCCAGATTGCGCCCAGAGTGACAACGCCGTTGCACTAAAGGCAAACAGCGAAGCGTGTGTTGTTTTCATTGTTATAGCATCCAAAAGACGAAGCAGGATGCCGCAGGTCCGGGATCGATAGCACGCGATGATCTCAGAAGTTGCGACGTCACACCGGCAGGTCTTCGGGCTGGGAATCATAAGTGGTGAAGACTTCCCATCCGCCAGGACAGTGTCTGCAATTGCGATCACCACGACATTCTTTTACCGCTGCGCGTCAGCTCCAGATTCACACTGGATTCCCTTTTAACTCAAGGAGGCCGGCAGCCGCAGTCTACGTTTAAGAAGGCCGGAAATCCAGACTGCCAGCCTTCCTGCACTGTCCGGGACTGGACATCAGCAGGTGAATGCCTACAATCGCCCGGCAGGCAGGCTTAACACCAGGATTGAAGATGACACCCGAACAACTCCCGATAGAACAATACGACGCGCAACTGGCGGAAAAAGTCAGCCGCTTACAGGCGATGATGGCCCCCTACGCAGCGCCCGACGTGGAGGTGTTCCGCTCGCCGGTCAGCCACTATCGTATGCGCGCCGAATTCCGCATCTGGCACGACGGTGACGATCTTTATCACATCATCTTCGATCAAGAGACCAAACAGCGTATCCGCGTCGATCAGTTTCCGGCGGCCAGCCAGTTGATCAATACGCTGATGCCAAAGTTGATCGCCGCGATCCGCGATAATCGTGCGCTGCGTTTCAAACTGTTCCAGATCGATTATCTCTCCACCCTCAGCAACCAGATCGTGATCTCGCTGCTGTATCACCGCAAGCTGGAAGCCGACTGGACCGAAGCCGCGACTGCGCTGCGCGATAGTCTGCGTGCAGAAGGGTTTGATGTGCAGCTGATTGGCCGTGCCACGAAAACCAAAATCTGCCTCGATCGCGATTACGTCGATGAGCGCCTGCCGGTGGCCGGTCAGGAGATGATCTATCGTCAGGTGGAGAACAGCTTCACTCAGCCGAATGCGGCGATGAATATTCAAATGCTGGAGTGGGCGCTGGACGTGACGCAAGATTCGCGCGGCGATCTGCTGGAGCTGTACTGTGGCAATGGCAACTTTTCACTGGCGCTGGCGCGTAACTTCCGCCGCGTACTGGCGACGGAAATCGCCAAACCGTCGGTGGCTTCGGCGCAGTACAACATCGCGGCCAACCACATCGACAACGTGCAAATTATTCGTATGGCAGCCGAAGAGTTTACCCAGGCGATGAACGGCGTGCGCAGCTTTAACCGTCTGGAAGGCATCGATCTCAATAGCTATCAGTGCGAGACCATCTTTGTCGATCCGCCGCGCAGCGGGCTGGATGACGAGACGGTGAAGATGGTGCAGGCCTATCCGCGTATTCTCTATATTTCCTGTAATCCGCAGACGCTGTGCGACAACCTCAGCGTACTGAGTGCCACGCATACCGTCACGCGGCTGGCGCTGTTTGACCAGTTCCCTTACACCCACCATATGGAATGCGGTGTGTTACTGACGCGAAAAGCCTAAAAAAACGGGAACCCTGCGGTTCCCGTGATTGTTTTCAGTGCTTGTTCTTGCTGCGGCGGAAGCGCATGGCGATCCAGAACACCAGCGCCACCATCAGAATGGTCGGGATGAAGTTAGACCCGATATCCGGATATTCGGCACGCACCAGCGCGCTGTACACCAGGATCCCCAGCAGAAAAAATGCCGCCGCCAGCGAAGGCATGCCGTCCGGCATATTGCGGTTGAGATAGCGCTGATGCAGACACCACGCGGCAAGGCCAAGGGCGATCAGCGGGAAAATCGAAAAGGGAACAAAGGTGCTGAACAGCACCGAAAAGGAGCCGTTGATAGCTAAACCGGTGATAAAAGCCAGTAACAGCGTTCCTTTATCGCGAGGGTTTTGCTCAATCATTTCATTATCCTTATCACATTACTCTTCGGGGGTTTCCAGGGTAACCGCCAGGCGCTCTTGCTCCCGGCGATACCAGTAATACGCGCCTTTGGCGATCATTCGCAGCTGCAGCACCAGACGCTCTTCCAGTTTGCGCCGCTGTTCGATATCCACATCCAGCGCTTCCGCGCCGGCGCTGAACACAATCGTCACCATCGCTTCCGCCTGCGCTTCGGTAAAGCT
The DNA here is from genome assembly GCF_043544755.1 of Pantoea sp. SGAir0184. Lineage (NCBI taxonomy): Bacteria > Pseudomonadati > Pseudomonadota > Gammaproteobacteria > Enterobacterales > Erwiniaceae > Pantoea > Pantoea sp. SGAir0184. The sequence goes on along the minus strand of NZ_CP028050.1, from coordinate 116,446 downwards.
GCGCGGCATGCGGTTTTCCAGCTCAAGGTAGTCGGCCAGTTCAGCGATAAAATGCTGAATCTCCCGCGCGACCGCCGCACGGAAGGCCGCTGAGGTGCCGGAGCGCTCGCGTAGTAAGAGACGAAAAGCGTTGGGATTGTTCCCGATGAACTCCATAAACGTGGCGACCGAGGTTTTAATGATGCTGCCGCCTTTGGCAATGCGCTGGCGCGCCTGGCGCATCAGCTGGCGCAGCATCAGGCCACTTTCATCGACCATCGTCAGGCCGAGTTCATCCACATCGCGAAAGTGACGGTAAAACGAGGTCGGTGCAATGCCGGCTTCGCGTGCCACTTCGCGTAAACTCAGGCTGGCAAAACTCCTTTCTGCACTTAACTGACTGAATGCCGCTTCAATCAGTGAACGTCGTGTACGTTCTTTTTGTTGCGCTCGAACGCCCATTTTCCCGGCCTTGTGAGTAATCAGGCAGGCACTATAACAAACTTTTCAGCGTACAGCGGCGCAAAGTTTGTGACCGCCTGTTAACCTCACTGATTGTCAAACTTTGCCTATTTACGCTGTTAGAATTCAGATGTGCGCGGCGAGATGTTAGAATCTCGTTGTAAAAATGTATAGAAACATAGGACGTACTGGTATGCAAAAGTCTTACGATTACGATGCCATTGTGATTGGCTCCGGTCCGGGCGGCGAAGGTGCGGCGATGGGGCTGGTGAAGCAGGGAGCGCGCATTGCAGTGATCGAACGCTACCACAACATCGGCGGCGGTTGTACTCACTGGGGAACCATCCCTTCCAAAGCTCTGCGTCACGCTGTCAGCCGTATCATCGAGTTTAATCAAAACCCTCTCTATAGCGATCACACCCGACTCCTGCGCTCCTCGTTCGCCGACATTCTGAATCATACTGAGAACGTCATCAGCCAGCAGACTGCCATGCGTCAGGGCTTTTACGAGCGTAACCGCTGTGAGCTTTATCAGGGCGACGCCCATTTTGTTGATGCCAACACCATCGAAGTGGAACAGCCAGACGGCACGCGCGAGCGCTTAACCGCAGAGAAGTTTGTCATCGCCTGTGGTTCCCGCCCGTATCACCCGGCGGACGTTGATTTTACCCATCCGCGCATTTACGACTCCGACTCCATCCTCAACCTGCATCATGAACCCGGCCACGTCATCATTTATGGTGCGGGCGTGATTGGCTGTGAATATGCGTCGATTTTCCGCGGTCTTAACGTCAAGGTTGACCTGATCAACACCCGCGATCGCCTGCTGGCGTTCCTCGATCAGGAGATGTCTGATTCGCTCTCTTATCACTTCTGGAACAGCGGCGTGGTGATTCGTCACAACGAAGAGTTTGAGAAGATTGAAGGTGTCAGCGATGGCGTCATCATGCACCTCAAGTCCGGCAAAAAGGTCAAAGCCGATTGCCTGCTGTACGCTAACGGCCGTACCGGTAATACCGATTCACTGGCGCTGGAAAACGTCGGGCTGGAAGCCGATGGCCGTGGACTGCTGAAAGTGAACAGCATGTATCAGACCGCACAGCCGCATATCTATGCGGTGGGCGACGTGATTGGCTACCCGAGCCTGGCCTCTGCCGCTTACGATCAGGGCCGCATTGCCGCGCAGGCGATCATCAAAGGGGAAGCCACCGCGCACCTGATTGAAGATATCCCAACCGGGATTTACACCATTCCGGAAATCAGCTCCGTCGGCAAAACCGAACAGCAGCTGACGGCGATGAAAGTGCCGTATGAAGTGGGCCGTGCACAGTTTAAGCATCTGGCACGCGCGCAGATTGTCGGCATGCACGTCGGCAGCCTGAAGATCCTGTTCCACCGCGAAACCAAAGAGATTCTGGGTATTCACTGCTTTGGCGAGCGTGCGGCGGAGATCATTCACATCGGCCAGGCCATCATGGAGCAGAAGAACGGCGGTAACACGATTGAGTATTTCGTGAACACTACCTTCAACTACCCCACCATGGCCGAAGCCTACCGCGTGGCGGCGTTAAACGGCTTAAACCGCCTGTTTTAACGAACGGTCCAGGTAACCCTGCATGTGGGTTTTAATTGCTTCTGCCAGCTGCTCATAGCGGCTGCGCAGAGGCGATCCCGGACGATACACCAGCGCGATGGTGCGCTGCGGCACCGGTTTATAACACGGCAGATAGCACACGCCATCACGCACGCGCTCATTCGGTACCGCCAGCGACGGCAGCAAAGTAATACCGCTGCCGGCTGCTACCATGTTGCGCAGCGTTTCCAGACTGGTCGCGCGGAAATGGGTATCTTCATCAGCGCCGGCTTCGAAGCAGAAGCCCATCGCCTGATCGCGCAGACAGTGACCATCTTCCAGCATCAGCAGTTTCTCACCGGCCAGATCCGACATCGGCACGCGATCGCGATCGTGCCACGGGTGATCCTGATAGATCGCCAGCTTCATCGGCTCATCAAACAGCGGCACTTCAATAAAAGCTTCGCTCTCTTTTACCAGCGCCAGAATCGCGCAGTCGAGCTTACCGCTGTCGAGCTGCGCCAGCAGCTGCTGCGTTTGCGCCTCGTGCAGATACATCTCGAGTTTCGGGAAGGTCTGATGCAGCATCGGAATAATATGCGGCAGCAGATAGGGACCGGTGGTCGGAATCAGACCAATGTGCAGCGGCCCGGACATGGTTTCGCCCTGCTGGCTAGCCATCTCCTTCAGTACCTTCACTTCACGCAGCACGGTTCGCGCCTGATCCACCAGCAGCAGTCCAGCCTGAGTAAACAGCACCTTACGGCTGGTCCGTTCCAGCAGCATCACACCCAGTTCATCTTCCAGCTTGCGAATCTGCCCGCTCAGGGTCGGCTGGCTGACATGACAGGCATCAGCGGCACGACGAAAGTGGCGATGTTCCGCCAGCGAAACCAGATATTCCAGATCACGAATGTTCATTGATAGCCTCCAAACCACGATAGCCCGTGGCGATAGATAGAATAGCAATGAACGATTAGCCCTATCAAGCGGTGAACAGGAATAATACCGGCCATCTGATTAAGACCACAGATTGTTAAAGCGGCTAACGCACACACGCAACAACAACAATCTGGAGCAGCACCTGCAACCTGCTCACGAAATCACTGAGTTGGCCGGGAGTGCCAGCCCTTTGATGATGTGCCTATAACTATATGTAATTCCGAAGCTAGAGGTTGGCGGGCTACTTAAAGCCCGCTTTTTTTTGCTTCTGCATCACAGTGGCACATCACCCAGCAACTGCTGCAAATCCTGCTCCGTCAGCACCAGGGAGTGGCCGACGATACCGGACTGCGTCAGCTCCTGCTGCAGATCGTCATTATTCAGCACCAGCTCATACTGCTGCGTGTCCGGGTTAAGCTCCGCGTCCTGGAACAGGTTAACCGGCACGCTGGCCAGCAGGTCGTGCAGATGCAGGCCGCTGAGCGCCTCCGGCCGGGCCACGTCTTCCGTAACATCATCCGCGACGATCAGGCTGACCGGCGCACTGACATTCCCTGCGCCGCATGTCACCACGATCTGATGCTCGCCAGCGGCCAGCGCATGAGACGGCGTAAAGGTCCATTTGTGATCGCTATCGACCAGCGCACTGCCGAGCGGCTCATCGTTATCAAACAGCTCAACCCGGCTGCCGGGCTGGCCTTTACCGGAAAAAGTCGGCTGGGTTTGCGTAGTGCTCTCTTCCGGCCAGATAAACTGCGTGCCGCTGTGCATGGCGGTTAACGTGACCGGTACAAAACCAGCGTCTTCGACGATCAGCGTGAAGGGCGCGCTGGCGCTCTGCGGCATTGCCGCCACCTGTGCCACGAACTGATGACTCCCGCCCGCCAGCGCGGCAGGCAGCGTAAAACTGAAGTAGCCGGTCTGAGCATCGCTGAGCGTGCTGCCCACTAACTCGCCGTGATGGTAACACTCAAGCGTGACGCCACGGCCGGCATAGCCGTTCAGCGCAGGGCGCGTATCGCGGGTGATTTCGCCATCGACAATAAAACCGCCGTCATTCACCGAGGCGGAATCGAAGGTGACAGGAACCTGGTTTTCAACGGCCGGCTCCAGAGGAAAGAAAGGGTAGCCAAAGCGTGAAGTGCTCATTTATGTTCTCCAAATTAACTGCGAGCACACTTTAAGAACTCTTCACGCCAGGCCGATCAAGAATTGTCTCTTTTTTACGAAAGAAATTTCCTGGCGCGCATTACGCCAGGTTTAAGCGCTGCTTCGCTTCGCCGATCGCCAGCGCCACCTGCTGTGGTGCCACGCCGCCGCGCGCGTTACGCTTATCGAGACAAGACTGCAGCGACAGCACCGGATAAACATCTTCCCCGATCGCCGCGCTAAACTGCTTAAGCTGCGCCAGACTTAATGCTTCCAGCGCGACGCCTTGTTTGATCGCTTCCACCACGGTTTCGCCGACAATGTGGTGCGCTTCGCGGAACGGCACGCCTTTGGCTACCAGATAATCGGCCAGTTCGGTCGAGTTAGCGTAACCCTGCTCGGCGGCTTCCTGACAGCGCGGACGCTTCACCTGAATGCCGTCCAGCACCAGCGCTGACATATGCAGGCAGTCAAGCCAGGTATCGAGCGCATCGAACAGCCCTTCTTTGTCTTCCTGCATATCTTTGTTGTACGCCAGCGGCAGCCCTTTCAGCGTCATCATCATGCCGGTCAGTGCGCCCTGCACGCGACCGCACTTGCCGCGGATCAGCTCCAGCGCGTCCGGATTTTTCTTCTGCGGCATCAGCGATGAGCCCGACGTCACTTTATCGGACAGCTCAATAAAGCCGGCTTCACCGGTGTTGAAGAAGATCATGTCTTCAGCGAAGCGCGACAGGTGCACCATGCCAATCGAGGCATCAGACAGCAGCTCCAGCACGTGATCGCGGTCGGACACGGTATCCAGGCTGTTACGCGTGGCAGAGGCGAAGCCGAGCCAGCCGGCCAGCTGCTCACGGTCAATCTCATAAGCAGTACCGGCCAGCGCGCCGCAGCCCAGCGGGCTGACATCCAGCCGCTTCAGCGTATCCTGCAGACGGCTCTCGTCGCGCGCCAGCATCTCAACGTAGGCCAGACACCAGTGGGCAAACGTCACCGGCTGCGCCCGCTGCAGGTGGGTGTAGCCCGGCATCACGGCATCCTGATTGGCCTCAGCCGTGGCTACCAGCGCTGACTGCAGCTCGCGCGTGGCTTCCAGCAGCAGTGCCACCTGCGTTTTACACCACAGTTTGAGATCGGTCGCCACCTGGTCGTTACGGCTGCGCCCGGTGTGCAGCTTTTTGCCCAGCGCGCCGACTTTGTCGATCAGCTTGCCTTCCACCCAGCTGTGAATATCCTCGGCATCGCTCTGCAGAATCTGCTGCGGATTGGCGCGAACCTCTTCCAGCAGCGCATTCAGCGCGGCTTCCAGCTGCTGCTGCTCTTCACTGCTCAGCACGTTTACCGTTACCAGCGCTTTTGACCAGGCCACCGAACCGATGATGTCCTGCTCCGCCAGGCGGTAGTCAAACCGCAGTGAGTCGTTGAACTGTTTAAACCGTTGATCTGCCGCCTGCGAAAAACGTCCGCCCCAAAGTGCCATCTGCTTGCTCCTGAATCTGTTAAACAAAGGGCGGCCCGAAGCCGCCCCTGCAAAATATGTCGCCTGCCGCCGGTATTACTTCTTCTGCTCGTTCAGCGCGCGAATGCGTGAAGAGAGCGAGAACAGACGAATAAAGCCGCCCGCGTGACGGTGATCGTACACTTCGTCTTCGCCGAAGGTGGCAAACTCTTCTGAGTACAGGCTGTTCGCCGATTTTTTCTGGATCGCCGTGGCCTGGCCTTTGTACAGCTGCAGTACCACTTCCCCGTTCACCAGCTCTGCCAGCGATGCGGCAGCGGCCTGGATTGACTGACGCAGCGGTGCGAACCAGCGGCCGTCATACACCACGTAAGACATCTCCTGACCCAGCTGCTCACGCCATTTGAAGCTGTCGCGATCCAGTACCAGCTGCTCAACCGCACGCAGCGCGTTGACCATGATGGTGCCGCCCGGGGTTTCGTAGCAGCCGCGTGATTTGATGCCCACCAGACGGTTTTCCACGATATCAATCCGGCCCACGCCGTGTTTCGCTCCCAGCGCATTGAGTTTTTCCAGACACTGGAACGGGCTCAGTTTCTCACCGTTCACCGCGACAACCTGGCCTTTCTCCACGCTGACGGTGACGTTTTCTGGCTGATCCGGCGCTTCCAGCGGATCGACGGTCCACACCCAGCAATCTTTGTTTGGCGCGTTCCACGGGCTCTCCAGCACGCCACCTTCGGTCGATATGTGCCAGGCGTTCTCATCACGGCTGTAGATTTTTTCCAGCGACGCGGTGGTCGGGATATTGCGCTCTTTCAGGTAATCCAGCAGCGCTTCACGCGAACGCAGGTTCCACTCACGCCATGGCGCCACCACTTTAAGCTGCGGTGCCAGCGCGGTATAGGTGGTTTCGAAACGCACCTGATCGTTGCCTTTACCGGTTGCGCCGTGGCACAGCGCGTCTGCGCCCACTTTCAGCGCCAGTTCAACCTGCGCTTTGGCGATGATAGGACGCGCCATTGAGGTGCCCAGCAGATAGGTGCCTTCGTACAGCGCACCGGTCTGCAGCACCGGGTAAACGTATTCGCTGATAAACTCTTCACGCAGATCGACCACATGGCACTCAGACGCGCCCGACTGCAGCGCTTTCTTCTCTACGCCTTCCAGATCGGCCGGATCCTGACCAATGTTGGCCACGAACGCCACCACTTCACAACCACCGTAGTTCTCTTTCAGCCAGGGAATGATGGCCGAGGTATCCAGACCGCCCGAGTAAGCCAGAACGATTTTTTTGATGTTTTGCGTGCTCATGTCGTAATCCTTGATTATGCGAGAATCCGGGTGCCAATCGACACGCCGTTGAAAAGGGTTGGCAGCTGTTCAGCATGACGCCAGCTGGCGATATCCACCGGGCGGCCCAGCGTACGCGCCGCGTCGAGCGCCGCATGCACTTTCACAATCATGCCATCGGTAATAATGCCCTGGGCAATCAGCTGCTCGGCTTTGGCTGCGGTCATCTCGGCGATGCGCTGACCTTTGCCGTCGAGAATACCGCTGACGTCTGACAGCAGCACCAGATCGGCACCGATCGTCGCCGCCAGCGCGGTCGCGGCCTGGTCGGCGTTGACGTTCATCAGTTCGCCGCCGTCGGTGATGCCAATCGAGCTGATCACCGGCATATAGCCTGCATCCAGCAGCGTATTGAGCAGCTGCGGATTACCCGGCGTGGCGTTGCCAACATGCCCCAGTTCCTCATCGAACTGTGCCACGTTCACCAGGCCGGCATCGCCGAGGCATAAACCCACTGCGCCAATGCCGTACTTCTTCGCCCATGCCAGCAGCGTTTTGTTGGCGGTGCCGGCCAGCGCACCGGTAATAATGTCGATCTGATCGGCTGGCGTCACGCGCAAACCGTTCTTCTTTTTCACCGGCAGCGCCAGTTTCTTCATCAGCTCGTCCACCAGGCAGCCACCGCCGTGGACGATGATCAGCGGACGCTGATACTGCGTGCGGTACGCCAGCAGGGCATCAAACAGACGCGCCAGCGCTTCTTCGCTATCCAGCAGTACGCCGCCCAGCTTAATGATCAGAGGATTGCTCATGGTCAGGTTATCCGTCCGTTAAATCAGAGACAGCGTTTCGGGGAAGCCGAAACGAATATTGAGACACTGCACCGCCTGTGAGGAGGCGCCTTTCAGCAGGTTGTCTTCCGCTGCGACAACAATCAGGTGCTCGCCCTGCACGGCAAAGCCGATATCGCAGAACGGCAGGCCAACCACCCCTTTCAGCGCCGGTACGCCTTTGTCGTACAGCCGCACCAGTGGTTTGTCGTGGTAGGCGCTGTGGAACGCCGCCGCCACATCCTGCTGGCTCACGCCGGCGTTCAGACGACAGGTGATGGTTTCCAGAATGCCGCGCGGGAAATTACCGAGATGCGGCGTGAAGATCACCGGCGTGCCGAGATGGGCCACAATCTCCGGATGGTGACGGTGATTGAAGAGACCGTACGGCTGCAGGCTGACTTCACAGAAGCTGGTGGTGACGCTGGCTTTACGTCCGGCACCGCTGACGCCGCTGGTGGCATTGATGACCGGCCACTGAGCCGGATTAAGCAGGCCAGCCTTAATCAGCGGCTTAAGCGCCAGCTGCGCGGCGGTCGGATAGCAACCCGGCACCGCCACCAGCTGCGCGTCTTTAATTTGCTCGTGGTTCCATTCGGCCAGGCCGTAAACGGCTTTGTCGAGCCACGCCTGGTGCTGATGGCTGAAACCGTAATACTGTTGATAAAAGCCGTCGTCATTAACGCGGAACGCGCCTGAGAGGTCGAACACCACGCAGCCGGCTTTTAGGAATTCCGGGGCCAGATCGTGGCTGACTTCGTGTGCGGTGGCGAGGAACACCACATCGACCTTGCCGGCCCACTCTGCGGCATCACTCAGCGGCTGCAATGGCAAATCGACGATGCCTTTCAGCTGCGGATGGAGATCGGAGAGTAACTTTCCGGCATCCGGGCTTTGCGCTGAAACCGCCAAAGCGGTTATGTTCATATGCGGGTGGCGATTCAGGTAGGTGGCAAGCTCTACGCCAGCATAACCACTGGCACCAACGATCAGCGTATTCAACATCAGGCTGTATACCTTATTACAGTCACACGTATCGGGTCGCGGCATTGCCCCGTTGCCCACGATGCCGTTTGCAGCTTTTTTCAGTTCACATGCAGACGACGTTAATGTATTTTTATTCACTATTAATGCATTAATATTGATACATCCTAACCCAGGGACCGTCAACAGTGAAGACAAAAATTCCACCTTTTATCGAACTCTACCGCCAGCTGATTGCAACACCGTCGATCAGCGCCACCGACAGCGCGCTGGATCAGAGCAATGAAACTTTAATCAATTTGCTGGCGGGCTGGTTCCGCGATCTCGGCTTCAGCGTGGAAGTCCAGCCGGTGCCGGGTACGCGCCACAAATTCAACCTGCTGGCGCGCAGCGGCAGCGGCGCAGGTGGCCTGCTGCTGGCGGGCCATACCGACACCGTGCCGTATGACGACGGCCGCTGGACGCGCGATCCCTTCACCCTGACCGAACACGACAACAAGCTGTACGGCTTAGGCACCGCCGACATGAAAGGCTTCTTTGCCTTTATTCTTGATGCGCTGCGTGACGTTGACGTGACGAAGCTCAGCAAACCGCTGTACATCCTTGCCACCGCCGATGAAGAGACCACGATGGCCGGCGCGAAATACTTCTCTGAATCGACCCAGCTGCGGCCGGACTGCGCCATCATCGGCGAACCGACGTCGCTGAAACCGGTGCGCGCCCACAAAGGCCATCTGTCGCACGCCATCCGCATTCAGGGTCAGTCCGGTCATTCCAGCGATCCGGCGCGCGGCGTGAACGCTATCGAGCTGATGCATGAATCCATTACTCAGCTGATGCAGCTGCGTAATACGCTGAAAGAGCGCTATCACCACGACGGCTTCGCCATTCCCTATCCGACCATGAACTTTGGCCATATCCACGGCGGCGACGCGGCGAACCGCATCTGCGCCTGCTGTGAGCTGCATATGGATATCCGTCCGCTGCCGGGACTGACGCTGAGCGATCTCGACGGTTTACTCAATGAAGCGCTGGCACCGGTGAGCGCGCGCTGGCCGGGCCGTCTGACTGTCGGTGAGCTGCATCCGCCGATTCCCGGCTACGAATGCCCGGCCGATCATGAACTGGTGAAGGTGGTGGAGAAGCTGCTGGGGGTGCCGACAGAAGTGGTGAATTACTGCACCGAAGCGCCGTTTATCCAGCAGTTGTGCCCGACGCTGGTGTTAGGGCCTGGATCCATCAATCAGGCGCATCAGCCAGACGAGTTTATTGATACCGCATTTATTAAGCCGACTCATGCGCTTATCACTCAGGTTGTGCAGCATTTTTGCCATTGATGATTAAAAGATGGGGCATTTCACTGCGAAATCAGCAAATTGCCCCGTCATTATCCGGGATTTGATAATAAGAATAACTTATCCCACCTCCTGTCAATTAAATTCGATGAATTTCCGATAGTTAGCAGCACGATACCGGCAATTTAAGTCAATTGACGAACAGGAAGAACCGTGGCTAGATAAAAGACGATGTTATGCCCGTTGGGTATAGAGGTTTTATATTTAAGACGATAAGGGTGTCAGGGTCACATGAACGAACAATATTCCGCAATGCGAAGTAATGTCAGTATGCTCGGCAAACTGCTCGGGGATACGATAAAGGATGCACTGGGAGAGAACATCCTCGATCGGGTGGAGACCATCCGCAAGCTCTCTAAGTCATCCCGTGCAGGAAATGACACTCATCGTAAGGAACTGCTCTCCACGCTGCAAAACCTGTCTAACGACGAGCTGCTGCCGGTGGCACGCGCGTTCAGCCAGTTCCTTAACCTCACCAACGTGGCAGAACAGTATCAAACCATTTCGCGCAGCGGCGACGGTGCTAACCATCCGGAGCTGCTGAAAAAAACCTTCGAGCGCCTGAAGCAGCAGAGCGATCTCAGCGAGCCGGCCATCCGCCAGGCGATTGAGGAGCTGTCGCTGGAGCTGGTGCTCACCGCTCACCCGACCGAAATTACCCGCCGCACGCTGATCCACAAGCTGGGCGAAGTGAACAGCTGTCTGCAGCAGCTCGACCACAGTGACATCACCGACTACGAACGCAACCAGGTCATGCGCCGCCTGCGTCAGCTGGTGGCGCAGGCGTGGCACACCGATGAGATCCGTAAATATCGCCCGACGCCGGTAGATGAAGCCAAATGGGGCTTCGCGGTGGTGGAGAACAGCCTGTGGGAAGGCGTGCCGGCGTTTCTGCGCGAGCTGAACCAGCAGGTGGAAGAGAGCTTCGGCATCCAGCTGCCGGTGGATTTCGTGCCCATCAAATTTACCTCGTGGATGGGCGGCGACCGTGACGGTAACCCGAACGTCACCGCACCGATTACCCGCCACGTGATGCAGCTAAGCCGCTGGAAAGCCGCCGACCTGTTCCTGCGCGACATCGGCGTGCTGGTGTCGGAGCTGTCGATGTCCGAGTGCAGCGACGAAGTGCGCGAACTGTGTGGCGATGCGGAGGCGCTGGAGCCGTATCGCGTGATTCTGAAGCGTATCCGCAGCCAGCTGATGAGCACCCAGAGCTATCTGGAGCGCCGCCTGAAGGGCGAGCGCCTGCCGCGTCCGGCCGATCTGCTGGTTTCAAACGATCAGCTGTGGCAGCCACTGTTTGCTATTTACCAGTCGCTGCAGCAGTGCGGCATGGGCATCATCGCCAACGGCCAGCTGCTTGATACGCTGCGCCGCGTGAAGTGCTTCGGCGTGCCGCTGGTGCGCATCGATATCCGTCAGGAGAGCACCCGCCACACCGAAGCGATTGCCGAAGTGACGCGCTATCTCGGACTGGGCGACTATGAAAGCTGGTCAGAAGCCGATAAGCAGGCGTTCCTGATCCGTGAACTGAATTCCAAGCGGCCGCTGCTGCCGCGGCAGTGGGAGCCCAGCGACAACACGCGTGAAGTGCTGGATACCTGTAAAGTAGCGGCAGAAGCGCCGCAGGGCTCGATTGCCGCCTATGTGATTTCGATGGCCAAAACGCCGTCTGACGTACTGGCGGTGCATCTGCTGCTGAAAGAGGCCGGCATCCCTTACGCAATGCCGGTGGCGCCGCTGTTTGAAACCCTCGACGACCTCAACAACGCCAATGACGTGATGAGCCAGCTGCTGAATATCGACTGGTATCGCGGCTTCATCAACGGCAAGCAGATGGTGATGATTGGCTACTCCGACTCGGCAAAAGATGCCGGCGTGATGGCAGCCAGCTGGGCGCAGTATCAGGCCCAGGATGCGCTGATTAAAACCTGCGACAAAGCCGGCATTACCCTGACGCTGTTCCACGGACGCGGCGGTTCGATTGGCCGCGGTGGCGCACCGGCGCATGCAGCACTACTGTCACAGCCGCCGGGCAGCCTGAAAGGCGGCCTGCGCGTGACCGAACAGGGCGAAATGATTCGCTTCAAATATGGCCTGCCGGAAGTCACCATCGCCAGCCTGTCGCTTTACACCGGGGCGATTCTGGAAGCCAACCTGCTGCCACCGCCAGAGCCAAAACGCGAATGGCAGGAGATCATGAACGGCCTGTCAGCCTATTCGTGCGCCATGTACCGTGGCTATGTGCGTGAAAATCCGGACTTCGTACCCTACTTCCGCTCGGCGACGCCAGAGCAGGAGCTGGGTAAACTGCCGCTCGGATCGCGCCCGGCGAAACGGCGTCCGACCGGCGGCGTTGAGTCGCTGCGCGCCATTCCGTGGATCTTCGCCTGGACGCAGAACCGCCTGATGCTGCCCGCGTGGCTGGGGGCCGGCGCGGCGCTGCAGAAAGCGATGGACGAAGGCCATCAGGATCAGCTGGAAACCATGTGCAGCGAATGGCCGTTCTTCGCCACGCGCCTCGGCATGCTGGAGATGGTGTTCTCGAAGGCTGACCTGTGGCTGGCGGAGTATTACGATCAGCGTCTGGTGGATAAATCGCTGTGGCCGCTCGGCAAACAGCTGCGCGATCAGCTCGATGCCGATATCAAAGCGGTGCTGACCATCGCGAACGATGCGCACCTGATGGCGGACCAGCCGTGGATCGCCGAATCCATCGCGTTGCGTAACGTCTACACCGATCCGCTCAACGTGCTGCAGGCGGAACTGCTGCAGCGTGCGCGTGCGCAGGAAGAGCGCGGCGATGAACCTGATGCGCGCGTAGAACAGGCGCTGATGGTCACTATCGCTGGCGTCGCGGCCGGCATGCGTAACACCGGCTAACGGCTGGCGGCGCATCACGCCTTGCACAGCAAGAAGGGGGCCCTGAGGCCCCCTTCTCTTTTTTATCCTTTCACGCTTATGCCGCCAGCGTCGGGCGAACACCCAGCGTGTGGCAGATGGCGTAGCTCATCTCGGCGCGGTTTAGCGTGTAGAAATGAAAGTCCTTCACCCCTTCGCGCGACAGGATTTTCACCATGTCCATGGCGATGTTGGCACCGACCATTTTGCGCGTCTCCGCATCATCATCCAGCCCGTCAAACATGGCGTTCATCCAGCCCGGTACGCGCACGTTGGTCATGGTGGCGAAACGCTGCAGCTGTTTAAAGTTGGAGACCGGCAGAATGCCCGGCACGATCTCCACGTCAATACCGGTAGCCACGCAGCGATCGCGAAAACGCAGATAGCTCTCCACGTCGAAGAAAAACTGGGTGATCGCGCGACTGGCGCCGGCATCAATTTTTCGCTTCAGGTTGATCAGATCCGCCTGCGCACTCTTCGCTTCCGGATGCACTTCGGGATAGGCCGCTACCGAGATGTCGAAATCACCGACCTCTTTCAGCAGCGACACCAGATCGCTGCCGTACATGTCCGGTTTGCCGCCGCCCGGTGGTAAATCGCCGCGCAGCGCCACGATATGGCGAATGCCGTTATTCCAGTAGTCACGCGCAATGGCGCGCAGTTCATCGCGCGTCGCATCGATACAGGTGAGGTGCGGTGCCGCTTCCAGTCCGGTGCGCTCTTTAATGCCTTTGATGATGCTGTGAGTGCGGTCGCGCTCGCCGGAGTTGGCTCCGTAAGTTACCGAGACGAATTTGGGTTTCAGGCTGCTCAGGCGGTCGATGGAGTTCCACAGGGTTGCTTCCATTTCGCTGGTGCGGGGCGGGAAAAACTCAAAAGAGACATTAATTTGCCCGTTCAGCTCAGCCAGGCTCTGGTTCAGCGCTTCGCGCTGATTGGCATGAAAGAAACTCATCCTGTTACCTCATCATCACATATCGATTAATTTGCGAACCGCGAACATCCATACGTTTAGACGTCCAGATGCACAAAATGAACGATCTTCAGCTTAGCGTCAACATAAAATTGCTTGCCGGGCGTGACAAATATTCAACCAAAGTGAAAGGGATTCACCTGACGGGGAAGCAGAAGGAAAAACGCAGACAGCGGACGCCGTCTGCGCAGCAGGTTTACAGCAGTTGGGCGAGACGATTGATATCAGACTGTAGCGCACCGGCGGTGACATCCCGGCCGGCACCCGGCCCGCGGATCACCAGCGGATTGTCGCGATACCAGCGGCTTTCGATGGCAAACACGTTATCGCACGGCAGCAGCGCCGCCAGCGGATGCTCCGGACGCACCGCTTCCACGCCGACGCGCGCTTTACCGTTGGCATCGAAACGCGCCACGTAGCGCAGCACCAGCCCCATCTCCTGTGCGGCTTCGAAGCGCTGCAGCATCTGCTCGTTCAGCTCGTCGGCGTTTTCGAAGAAGTGGTCGATGGATTCGCCTTCGCACTGTGACGGCACCAGCGATTCAACCCGCACCTGATCCGGTTCGATGTCATAACCGGCTTCGCGCGCCAGAATCACCAGTTTGCGCATCACGTCCTGACCGGAGAGATCGACGCGCGGGTCGGGCTCGGTTAAGCCCTGCTGCCACGCCTGATCGACCAGCTCGCTGAACGGCACCGTGCCGTCAAACTGCAGGAACAGCCACGACAGCGTGCCGGAGAAGATACCGCTAATCGCCAGAATGCTGTCGCCGCTTTCGCGCAGGTCGCGCACCGTATGATTGACCGGCAGTCCGGCACCCACGGTCGCGTTATACAGCCAGTGGCGGCCGGTTTTGGCGAAGGCATCGCGTACCTGGCGCCAGCTCTGGCCGCTGGCAGCGCCGGCCACTTTGTTGGCGCTGATGACGTGGAAGCCGTGGCTGGCAAAATCGTGATACTGCTGCGCCAGCGAATCACTGGCGGTGACGTCCAGCACCACCAGATCGTCAAACGGGTGCGCGCGCATCCACAGGAACAGCGACTCTTCGTCGCGCGCTTCGGCTTCATCATCAAAGAAGGCCAGCGCCCGGCTGGCGTCGAGACCGTCATAGCTCAGCAGGCTGCGGCTACTGTCCGCCACGCCCGCCAGCACAAACTCGAACCCGGTACGCGCCGACAGCGTCTCCTGCTCGCGCGCGAACAGCTCCAGCCAGCGTGAGCCGATATTGCCTTTGCCGAACAGAATCAGGCCGATGCGCTTCTCGGCGCGGAACAGCGACTGGTGCAGTCCCTGAATCAGGTGCTGGGTCGGTCCGACGCGCAGCACCGCTACCAGGCTGATGTGATCTTCTGACTGCCAGACGAATTCGACCGGCTGGTCTTTGATCTGCTGCCAGAAGCGATGGCTGTGCAGCGGATTACGCGTTACGCCAGCACCGACCAGCGCCACCAGCGCCAGACCGTCGCGCAGCTGCAGATGACCGGGCAGCGCCGCGTCCTGCAGTAGGTTAAAGGCGCTGTTGACCACTTCCGAGGTGTAACACAGCTGCAGCAGGCGACGATCCGGATGGATACCCATCGCCAGCGGACGCAGCTGCGCGCGCTTCAGCAGCAGATCGATCTCTTTCTGCTGGGTGGCAAAATCGTGGCTATCGGGAATCTGAATCTCAACCAGGCAGACATCGTCGTGGCTGGTGACAATGCGCGCGCCGGTGCCGGACGCCAGCACGCGCTCAATGCGCGTTGAGCCCTGCTCCGGCTGATAGCTGCAGCGCAGCTGTAAATCGATGTCGCTGTTGGAGACCGGCTGCAGCGTACGCGTGTGCAGCACCGGCGCCGCCAGTCGGGCCAGCTCGCTGGCCTCATCCAGCCGCAGCAACGGCAGCAGGCAGGCATCGGAGACCTTGCGCGGGTCCGCGCTGTAAACGCCAGCGACGTCGCTCCAGATGGTGACGCGGTTCACGCCCGCCAGCGCGCCAATCTGCGTTGCCGAGTAGTCAGAGCCGTTACGGCCGAGCAGCACGGTTTCACCCGCTTCGCTGCGGCTGATAAAACCCGTCACCACCAGACGCTTATGCGGATGCTGCGCCAGCAGCGCCTGCAGCAGCGGCCAGGATTTGCCTTCATCTACCTGCGGCTGCGCCGCACGTTCGGCACGCAGGAAGTCGCGCGCATCCAGCCACGCCGCTTCGATATCGCGCTGGCTGAGCACCGCCGCCATCAGGCGCGCCGACCAGATTTCGCCGTGGCCAACCACTTCGGCGTACACCGCATCGGTGATGGCGCCGTCGAGCAGCGCCGCCAGGCGTTCAAGATCGCGGATGAAGGCTGCGGTCAGGGTTTCTGCATATTCAGCAGGCAGCAGTGCAGCGATCAGTTCGCTGTGAAAACGGCGTAACGCCTGTTGCACCTGATGGGCCGATAAGCGATCGCTCTGGCTCAGCTTGAGCCAGCTGATCAGCTGGTTAGTGGTGCTGCCTGCGGCAGAGACCACCATTAAGTCGCCCGGCTGGCTGTAATCGGCCATGATACCGGCGACGCGCTGATAACAGCGCGCGTCGGCCAGGCTACTGCCACCAAATTTATGCAACTGCTTGATCGGCGTTCCCGCGCCTGCTGAAATCGTCATGGTTACCCCTCGGCTGCGATCCTGAATGCATTATCCAGGTCGGCGATTAAATCTTCGTGATCTTCAATTCCGACAGAAATACGCAGCAGCGAGTCGGAAATGCCCGCTGCGGCACGCGCGTCCGCCGACATGCCGGCGTGCGTCATGGTGGCGGTGTGCGAAATCAGACTTTCCACGCCGCCCAGCGACTCCGCCAGCGTAAACAGCTGCAGCGCCTTCAGGAAGCAGCGCAGCCGCGCCTCATCGGCGTCGAGTTCAAAACTGAGCATGGCGCCAAAACCGCGCTGCTGACGCGCGGCAAACTGGTGGCCGGCGTTCTCTGGCAGAGACGGATGATACAGCTTTTTCACCAGCGGTTGTTGCTTCAGGTAATCAACAATCGCCAGGGCGTTACGCTGCGCCGCCGCCATGCGCGGTGCCAGCGTGCGCAGGCCGCGCAGCAGCAGATAGCTGTCAAACGCCGCGCCGGTGACGCCAATGTTATTCGCCCACCAGGCGAGTTCCGTGACCAGCGCCGGATCTTTAGCGATGACCGCACCGGCCACCACGTCCGAGTGACCATTGAGATATTTGGTGCAGGAGTGGATCACCAGATCGGCACCCAGCGCCAGCGGGTTCTGCAGCGCCGGGCTGAGGAAGGTGTTGTCCACGACGCTCACCGCACCGGCAGCACGCGCGGCGGCGCAGATGGCCGCAATGTCCACCACGCGCAGCAGCGGATTGCTCGGGCTTTCGACCAGCACCAGCTTTGGTTTTTCCGCCAGCGCCGCCGCCAGTGCCGCTTCATCGCCCTGATCGACAAACTTCACGCGGTAAGCGCCGCGCTTGCTCAGGCTGTCAAACAGACGATAGCTGCCGCCGTAGCAGTCGTGCGGCGCCACCAGCAGATCGCCTGGCTTCAGGAACACCGTCGTCACCAGATGAATCGCCGACATCCCGGTGTTGGTCAGCACCGCGCCCGCGCCGCCTTCCAGCTCAGCCAGCGCGCGCTGGACCACATCGCGCGTCGGGTTACCACGGCGTGAATAGTCATGCGCTCGCGGCTCGTTGAAATCGAGGAAGTTATAGGTGCTGGAGAGGTGAATCGGTGGGACAACGCAGCCATATTGCTCGTCATCATTCAAACCGCTGCGTACTGCGATGGTTGCCTGTTTACGCGTCATGGTGCTTACTGTTCCTGAAGTGTAATAAAAAAGTGGCAACAGAATAACATTCCGCAACTGGACGTCAATACATCTGGACATCTAAATGTCTTTGCGTATAGATTGAGCAAAGCCGCAATACCCGCTAAAATTACGCGTCATCGCCTGGTGTTCAGCGCGCTTTCCTGTGAAACGCGATGTGTAAGCATAAAACCGGCAGTTTAAGCGGTCAGGCATCGAAAAATCGGGCATAATCAACGGATTTCCCCATATTCAACTTTTTATTGATTAAGGTAACCCATGGCTGAATGGAACGGCGAATATATCAGCCCTTACGCTGAACACGGTAAGAAGAGCGAGCAGGTTAAGAAGATTACAGTTTCTATCCCGCTGAAAGTGCTGAAGATTTTAACGGATGAGCGTACCCGCCGTCAGGTGAACAATCTGCGTCACGCCACCAACAGCGAACTGCTGTGCGAAGCCTTTTTGCATGCCTTCACCGGGCAACCGCTGCCGAATGATGTTGATCTGCGTAAAGAGCGCAGCGACGAGATTCCGGAAGAAGCAAAACAGATTATGCGTGAGATGGGCATCGATCCCGACAGCTGGGAATACTGAGGCCAGAAATAAAAAAACCCAGCCGAGGCTGGGTTTTTTCTTGCAACCGAATCGTGAAGATTCGCCGGCAAATAATCTTATTTCTTGCTGCCTGGGATGCTGAAACGCTTGTTGAAGCGATCAACACGACCACCAGAGTCAACAACACGCTGCTTACCGGTGTAGAACGGGTGGCATTTGCCGCACACGTCCAGGTTCAGGGTACCAGTCATGGTTGAACGGGTGTTGATCACGTTGCCGCAAGAGCAGGTGATGGTCACAGCTTCGTATTTCGGGTGAATACCTTGTTTCATGGGAGAACCTCATAAAAGGCCGTGTCGCTCTCCGTGCCAGGCGAACCTGCACAGCACCACACGCGGTTAATAAATGGTGTATCTTTGACGAGTCATCTCATCAAAGGCGGCATAGTATACAGAAAATGAGCGCATTGATCAAATCCGCGCAATGCGCCGTGCTCTGCCATGCCGGGGAAACGCCTGCGGCCAGCGCCGCCGCGCGCTGAAGTATGACGGGGGTGACGCCAGCGTGTAAACTACTTCTCCTTTTTACAGAACCGGATAGAGATCGACATGCCCGTTGTTCAGGTTGCCCTGCCCGTTCCGCTGCCTCGCCTGTTTGACTACCTGCTGCCCGCCGATGCGCCGCAGCCGGTGGCCGGCGCGCGCGTCAGCGTACCGTTCGGCAACCGGAAAATGACGGGCATCGTGGTTAGCACGCACGCCACCAGCGATCTTCCCCTTGCCCAGCTGAAGCAGATTGATGCGTTGCTCGACGACCGCTCGCTGTTCTCACCCGCGCTGTGGCGCATCCTCAACTGGGCCGCCGGCTACTATCACTCTCCGCTCGGAGAAGTGCTCAGCCATGCGCTGCCGGTGCTGCTGCGTCAGGGCAAGCCGGCCCAGGAAGCGCCGCTGTGGCAGTGGGTGGTGAACGAAGCCGGGCGCGAAGTGGCGCTGGAAAGCCTGAAGCGCGCGCCGAAACAGCAGCAGGCGCTGGCGGCGTTGCGTCAGCGGCCGCTGTATCGGCATCAGATCGGCGAGCAGGATTTTACCGATGCCGCGCTGCAGGCGCTGCGTGCCAAAGGGCTGTGCGACCTGCGCGAACATGCGCCACAGCAGCACGACTGGCGCACCAGTTTCGCGGTGAAAGGTGAACGGCTGCGGCTGAATACCGATCAGGCGATGGCGGTGGGCGCCATTCGCAGCGAGGACGAACATTACGCCGCGTGGCTGCTGGCAGGCATTACCGGATCGGGTAAAACCGAGGTCTATCTCAGCGTGCTGGAGAATGTGCTGGCGCGCGGTAAACAGGCGCTGGTGCTGGTGCCGGAAATTGGCCTGACGCCGCAAACTATCGCCCGTTTCCGTGAACGCTTCGATGCGCCGATTGATGTGCTGCACTCGGCGCTCAATGACAGCGAGCGTCTGGCGGTATGGCTGCGCGCGCGCAGCGGCGAGACCGCCATCGTCATCGGCACACGATCCGCGCTGTTCACACCGCTGGCGCGGCCGGGCGTGATCATCATTGATGAAGAACACGACAGCTCCTACAAACAGCAGGAAGGCTGGCGCTACCAGGCGCGCGATCTGGCGGTATTCCGTGCTCACGAAGAAGATGTGCCGATTGTGATGGGATCGGCGACGCCGGCGCTGGAGACGCTGCACAACGTGCGTGTCGGCAAATATCGCCAGCTCAACCTGACCAAACGCGCCGGTAACGCCAAACCGGCGCTGCAGCAGCTAATCGATCTCAAGGGACAGCAGCTGAAAGGCGGTCTTGCGCCGGCGCTGCTGGGCAAGATGCGCCAGCACCTGCAGGCGGATAATCAGGTTCTGCTGTTTCTCAATCGCCGCGGCTTTTCGCCGGCGCTGATGTGCCACGACTGCGGCTGGCTGGCGGAGTGCCAGCGTTGCGACAGTTATTACACGCTGCATCAGCAGCATCGTCAGCTGCGCTGCCACCACTGCGACAGCCAGCGTCCGCTGCCGCATCAGTGTCCGGGCTGCGGTTCTACCCATCTGCTGCCGGTCGGCGTGGGCACGGAACAGCTGGAGCAGCAGCTCAGTACGCTGTTTCCTGGCGTACCGGTGTCGCGCATCGATCGCGACACCACCAGCCGCAAAGGCGCGCTGGAACAGCATCTGGCCGATGTGCATCGCGGCGGGGCACGCATTCTGGTCGGCACGCAGATGCTGGCCAAAGGCCATCACTTCCCGGACGTGACGCTGGTATCGCTGCTGGATGTTGATGGCGCGCTGTTTTCCGCCGATTTCCGTGCCGCCGAGCGCTTTGCCCAGCTTTACACGCAGGTCGCCGGCCGCGCCGGCCGCGCCGGTAAGCAGGGCGAAGTGTTACTACAGACGCACCATCCGGAGCATCCACTGCTGCAAACGCTGCTGCATCGCGGCTATTTTGCGTTTGCCGATCAGACGCTGCTGGAGCGCCAGTCAGTGCAGCTGCCGCCGTGGACCAGCCACGCACTGTTTCGCGCTGAAGATCTTGATAACGCGCAGGCGGCGGAGTTCCTTACTCAGCTGCGTAACCTGCTGGAAGCCAGCCCGCTCAAAGATGAGGCGATGTGGCTGATGGGGCCGGTGCCGGCGCTGGCACCGAAGCGCAGCGGACGCTGGCGCTGGCAACTGCTACTACAGCATCCGTCACGCAAGCGGCTGCAGCAGTTGCTGAGCAGTTCACTGCCGCTGGTCAGCACCCTGCCCGCCGCGCGCAAAGTCAAATGGACGCTGGATATCGACCCCACCGAGAGTTAAGCCGCGCCACATCTGCGAGCCAGATCGAAAAAAGTCGCACAAGTCACAATTTTTATGCAAATTAAGTAACAACCTCACACGGCGTTGGGTTAACAATAGTGCCCGTCCCGGCACTGGGCCGGCTATGTGTGAATATCTATGCGCTGTACCGCGTCAGGAGTTAACGTTGGATCAGAAGCAACCCTCATCGGCAGCCACCATGAAAGATGTGGCCGAGCAGGCTGGCGTCTCCACCGCCACGGTTTCGCGCGCGCTGATGAATCCGGAAAAAGTCTCCGCCGCGACCCGGCAGAAAGTAGAACAGGCGGTGCAGGCCGTCGGCTATGCGCCGCACGGTCTGGCGCGCAACGCCAAACGCGGCGACACGCAAACCATTCTGGTGATTGTGCCGGACATCTGTGACCCTTTCTTCAGCGAGATTATCCGCGGCGTGGAAGTGACCGCCGCGCAGGAAGGCTATCTGGTGCTGATTGGTGACTGCGCGCATCAGGATCAGCAGGAGAAAACCTTCCTTAACCTGATGCTGACGCGCCAGATTGACGGCATGGTACTGCTGGGTTCTCAGCTGCCGTTTGACGCCGGCATTGAAGATCAGCGCAATCTGCCGCCCATGGTGATGGGCAACGAGTTCGCGCCGGAGATGGCGCTGCCCACGGTGCATATCGATAACCTGACCGCGGCCTTTGAAGCGGTGAATCACCTGTTACAGCTGGGCCATCGGCAGATCGCCTGCATCACCGGACCGGAACATATCCCGCTCAGCCAGTATCGGCTGCAGGGCTACATCCAGGCGCTGCGCCGCAGCAATATCGCCATCGATCCCACGCTGATTGTGCACGGCGACTTTACCTTTGAAGCCGGTGCCAGCGCGCTGAAGCAGCTGATGAGCCTGCCGCAGCCGCCGAAAGCCCTGTTCTGCCATAGCGATCTGATGGCGCTGGGCGCGATGAACCAGGCGCGTAAGCTGGGAATGCGTATTCCGCAGGATCTGTCGGTGGTCGGCTTCGATGATATCGAGCTGGCACAATACTACGATCCGCCCCTGACCACCGTGGCACAGCCGCGTTTTGCCATTGGCCGCGAAGCGATGCTGCTGCTGCTGGATGAGCTGCAGGGCAAACGGGTCAATAACGGTTCACGCCTGCTCGACGCCGAACTCCGCGTCCGCGGCAGTACTGCACCGGCAGCAAAACGCGAAAAATGAATGCGGGAACCCTGCATTTTCAGCAGATTCTGAAGGCAGACTGTGCTGGTCAAAGTTCCAGCCCTTGAGTAACATGACGCATTCCTTGCCGGGCAAAATTAACACCCCATTTACACGCCCAGTGGCATTTTTTTGAAGGGTATCAGAACGAAAGTGGCACAGAGAGATTACGTAGGCCGCGGGCGTTCAACAGGGACGCGTCGCAAAAAACCCGCAGGCCGCAGCAAGAAAAGCAAAGGCGGCTCCGGCACTTCAAAGCTGATGATAGTACTGGCCGTGGCAGTGCTGGTGACCTTTGCCGGTGGTTTATGGTTCATCTCGCATCACAAAAAAGAAGAAACACCGGTGATTCCGAATCATAAAGCCAACGGTAATGGCCTGCCGCCGAAGCCGGAAGAGCGCTGGAAGTACATCAAAGAGCTGGAAAATCGTCAGGTGACCGTGCCGTCGCCCACCGAGCCGTCTGCCGGTGGCGAAATCAAGTCGCAAACCCAGCTGACCGACGAACAGCGTCAGCTGCTGGAGCAGATGCAGGCCGATATGCGCCAGCAGCCAACCCAGCTGAATGAAGTGCCGTGGAACGAACAAACCCCGGCTCAGCGCCAGCAAACGCTGCAGCGTCAGCAGCAGGCACAACAGCAACAACAGCAGTTGCAGCGTCAGCAGCAGCAGTTACAGCAGCAGCAGCGTCAGCAACAGTTGCAGCAGCAACGCCAGCAGGAATTGCAGCAGCAGGCGGCACGCCAGCAGCAGCAACAGGCCGCGCCGATCACTCGCGAGCCGGCGAAGCCGCAGGAGAGCGCCAAAGCCAAAACGGAAGAGAAAGCGAGCACCCAGCGCTGGATGGTGCAGTGTGGCTCGTTTAAAGGCACCGATCAGGCGGAATCGGTACGCGCCGGTCTGGCGTTTGAAGGTTTCGAAAGCCGCATCACGACTGGCGGCGGCTGGAATCGCGTGGTGATTGGGCCGTTTAAAGACCGCAGCAGCGCAGACAGCACCGTGAAGCGCCTGCACAGCTCCGGCCACAGCAGCTGTATCCCGCTCGCCCTGCCTTAATCCTCCCTGCTCGCCCCCGGCAATTTGCAGCATCAGATATTGCCGGGGGTTGAAACCCCACAGGATTACCCCATATCTGGTTGCATGATACGCCGCGCCCGCTGCGCGGTGTCTTTTTTCCACTGCAACAAGGGGTCTGCCCGTGACAACAATAGTAAGTGTACGACGCAACGGCCGGGTCGTGATCGGCGGTGATGGCCAGGCGACGCTCGGCAATACCGTAATGAAAGGCAATGTTAAAAAGGTGCGTCGTCTTTACAACGACAAAGTGATCGCGGGCTTTGCTGGCGGCACCGCAGATGCCTTTACCCTGTTTGAACTGTTCGAACGCAAACTGGAGATGCATCAGGGCCATCTGGTGAAAGCCGCGGTCGAACTGGCGAAAGACTGGCGTACTGACCGGATGCTGCGCCGCCTTGAAGCGCTGCTGGCGGTTGCCGATGAGAACTCCTCGCTGATCATCAGCGGTAACGGTGACGTGATTCAGCCGGAAAATGACCTGATTGCCATCGGTTCCGGCGGGCCTTACGCCCAGGCAGCCGCCCGCGCGCTGCTGGAGAACACGGAGATGGGTGCGCACGATATCGTAGCCAAAGCGCTGAATATCGCCGGTGATATCTGCATCTACACCAACCACAACATTAACTTCGAAGAATTACCGTCTAAGGCGTAAGGACCAAAACCATGTCTGAGATGACTCCACGCGAGATTGTCAGCGAGCTTAACCGCTTCATCATCGGCCAGGACGGCGCCAAAAAAGCGGTCGCCATTGCGCTGCGTAACCGCTGGCGCCGCATGCAGCTTGACGAAGAGCTGCGCCATGAAGTGACCCCAAAAAACATCCTGATGATCGGCCCGACCGGCGTCGGTAAAACCGAAATCGCCCGCCGTCTGGCGAAGCTGGCCAATGCGCCGTTCATCAAAGTTGAAGCCACTAAATTCACCGAAGTGGGCTATGTCGGGAAAGAAGTGGATTCGATTATTCGCGATCTGACGGACTCCGCCATCAAGATGGTGCGCAGCCAGGCGATCGAGAAAAACAAATACCGCGCTGAAGAGATGGCAGAAGATCGCATTCTGGATGTGCTAATCCCGCCGGCAAAAAACAACTGGGGCCAGCCGGAGCAGAGCGCTGAGCCGTCCGCCGCGCGCCAGTCGTTCCGCAAAAAGCTGCGCGAAGGCCAGCTGGATGACAAAGAGATTGAGATCGATCTGGCTGCTGCGCCGATGGGCGTTGAAATCATGGCGCCTCCGGGCATGGAAGAGATGACCAGCCAGCTGCAGTCGATGTTCCAGAACCTCGGCGGCCAGAAGCAGAAACCGCGTAAGCTGAAAATCAAAGATGCGATGAAGCTGCTGATTGAAGAAGAAGCGGCCAAGCTGGTGAACCCGGAAGAGCTGAAGCAGGATGCCATCGACGCGGTTGAACAGCACGGTATCGTGTTCATCGACGAAATCGACAAAATCTGTAAGCGCGGCGGCCAGTCGTCGGGCCCGGATGTGTCACGTGAGGGCGTACAGCGCGATCTGCTGCCACTGGTGGAAGGCTGCACCGTGTCCACTAAACACGGCATGGTCAAAACCGACCATATCCTGTTTATCGCCTCCGGTGCGTTCCAGGTGGCCAGCCCGTCGGATCTGATTCCGGAGCTGCAGGGTCGTCTGCCGATTCGCGTTGAGCTGCAGGCGCTGACGGTCAATGATTTCGAACGCATCCTGACCGAGCCGAACGCGTCCGTGACCGTGCAGTACAAAGCGCTGATGGGCACCGAAGGCGTTAACGTTGAATTCACTGAAGACGGCATCCGTCGCATCGCCGAAGCGGCGTGGCAGGTGAACGAAACCACCGAGAACATCGGTGCACGTCGTCTGCACACCGTGCTGGAGCGTCTGATGGAAGATATCTCCTACGACGCCAGCGATCGCCACGGCGAATCGATCACCATCGATGCCGAATACGTTGGTCAGCATCTGGATGAACTGGTGGCCGACGAAGATCTCAGCCGCTTCATTCTGTAATTCCAGTCAATACCCAGCCTTGCGCTGGGTATTTTTTTGCCCGCACGCCGCGCTGCACCCGATTATCCCGTTGCCTCTGTTGTCGCTGCGCTGCAAAAGCGGGCGGATTTGATGTATCCTTTGCCTGTTTTCCTTAATGAGTTTTCCCAATGAAAGAACAAGAAAAAGCCGAGATTAAACGTCTCAGCGACCAGCTGGACGCGCTGAATCGCAAAGAACCGCAGCTGCTGGAAGCGGGCGATGCCGAAAAGCTTGGCGCGCTGCTGAAAGAGAAAGAGACGCTGGTGCAGGAAATTGAGCGTCTGCGCAACGTGCGCGAAGAGAAGCTGAGCAAAGAAGCCCAGCAGCTGAAAAAGCTGCCGTTCAGCCGTGAAATCACCAAAAAAGAGCAGGCGAACATGGGCGCGCTGAAGAAAAGCGTGCGCGGCCTGGTGGTGGTACACCCGATGACCGCGCTGGGACGCGAGATGGGGCTGAAGGTGATGACCGGCTACGCGAAGCAGCCGTTCTGATTGCCGTTACGCGGCGTGGGCCACGTCGCGTTCTGCCCCGGCAGCCTGCAGCACCTGCTGCGCCAGCGTATCCAGCAAGGCATAGCGGCGGCGATACTCCGCGCGCTTCTTGCTGGCAATCTCTTCCAGATCTTTACGTGCCATGCTCAGCGGCAGCGTAAACAGCTCATCACCCCGCATTTCCCCGCCCAGTGACAGCCAGAACTCGCTATAGCTGGCAAAGAATTTATCACCTTTGCTGTGACGGTAGCGCAGACTGCGGAAAACATGGGTGGTATCGCCAACCGCGGTAATGGCCTGTACGCCGCACTGTGCCGCCAGAATAAATACCGCTTCCATCAGCAGACGCTTGGGAAATACGCCGTGCGCGGCTTTGGTGGCATCGCGAATAACGTCACTGGAAATATGTTTCCGCGGCCCCTGCAAGCCCCCAATTAATAGCGTGCGCTGCTGCTGTTCCTGAATAATAGAGAATGACAGCGAGGCCAGCGTCATGTCCTGATAATTAAGCAGCAGCGTAATTTCCCCTTCCCGGTCGTAATGGCCAGAGCAGCAATAAATCGCAAACTGCTCCTCGTTTTTGCCGTCGAAACGGGCAAGGAGATTACCGCTCGGGCTCAGCAGCAACTGGCGCAGCTGATTATTCGCCAGCTTATCCATTAATTGATAATGATCGAGAATCGCCTGCGCACGCTGCGCCACGCTGAAACCGGCGCGCAAATAGGGACGATGCGGCTTAGCCGGCAGTAAGCCCTGGCTGTTTAACAGTTGCGGCAGAAAAGAGAGTTTGGCCAGCTGATGGAGATAATTAAAGGTGGTCAGTGGAAATACCGCTGACCTTAAGGCAAATTTCAGGCGAAATTGCTGGCTATTCCACAGCTTATTTGGCCGCAGCTTTCCACTGACTAAAGGTATAAACAGCGCAGCCGACGAAACGGAGTCCGGCTCAGAATGTGTAATAATAGACATGATTATTTTTACGTCGCGAGATAACTGAAGGCTACTGTATGCCCCAAATTATCAACGGCGCGTTAATAACCACTTTAGCCTGGTCATGACGTGGTGTTTGTTGAGCTGCGGTTTAGGATGGCGATAAAAAAACCGGTGCACGCAGGCACCGGTTATTCACATAGCGTAAGCCAGAACTTATTTTGCCGAGGCGAAACGTGCTGCTGCTTCGTCCCAGTTCACCACGTTCCAGAACGCTTTGATGTAGTCAGGGCGCTTGTTCTGATACTTCAGATAGTAAGCGTGCTCCCACACATCCAGACCGATGATTGGGAAACCAGACACGCCAGCGATGGCTTCGCCCATCAGTGGGTTGTCCTGGTTAGCGGTTGAAACGACCGCCAGCTTATCGCCTTTTTTCACCAGCCACGCCCAGCCAGAGCCAAAACGGGTCGCAGCCGCTTTCTCGAACTCTTCCTGGAATTTCTCAACGCTACCGAAATCTTTTTCGATTGCCGCTTTCAGGTCGCCCTGCAGCGTGGTGCCGGTTTTCAGGCCTTTCCAGAACAGGCTGTGGTTAGCGTGGCCGCCAGCGTTGTTACGCAGTGGGCCTTTTTTGTCTGCTGGCAGCTGATCCAGTTTGGTGATCAGTTCATCAACCGGCAGGTTTGCGAATTCGGTACCTTCCAGCGCCGCGTTGGCGTTGTTAACGTAGGTCTGGTGATGTTTAGTGTGATGGATTTCCATCGTCTGCTTGTCGAAGTGCGGTTCCAGTGCGTCGTAGGCGTACGGCAGGGATGGCAGTGAATAACTCATGTTCTTCCTCTCCATTTAGTGTTTGGCAGCACAACCTTGCTGGTGTGCCGCATAAGCAGTCGGATCATTATAGTTAAAATCATGATCCGGAAAAGGGTTATCAATGCCTTAGTAATGATAAGGATTTGATCAATCTGGCAAAAGGTGCGCACACACGGCTACACCTTGTGCGTACTGGCGCGCAGCTTAAGCTGCACCGGCAGCTCATTGATGGCAGGCGGTTCGTCGCCGTTGAGCGCCGCCAGCAGGCGTTTACCGGCCATGCGTCCCATCTCCTCGTACGGCAGCACAATGCTGGTCAGCGGCGGCGAACACACCGCCGCCAGCGGGCCACCGCCGATGCTGGCAATCGCGAGCTGGCTGGGCACCGAGACGCCGGCTGCGTGACAGGCCATGATGGCACCGCACGCCACTTCATCGCTGGTACAGATCAGGACGTCCAGTTCCGGCCAGGTGAGACGGATCTCTGCCAGCAGGCTGTGGCCGGCGGCAAAGGTGGGCATTTTTGGTGAGGTCACCACGCGGTGCGGTGCCAGATTCAGCGCCAGCATCCCGCTGTGCCAGCCATTAAGCAGCTGACGGAAAATAGTGCTGTGCGTTTGTGTGCACAGCAGGCCGGGATGGCGATAGCCGCGCTCCACCAGGCTGTTTACCAGCTGACGAATAGCTTTCGCATAGTCCACGCCGATGCTGATGCCGGCAGAATCCTGATGCACGCCGCCGATGTCCATCACCGGCAGGCCGGAGTTGCTCAGCAGGCGCTGCGCTTCGGCGGCATTGTCGAAATTGAAGTGCACCATCGCGGCCGGGTTGTAAGAGAGTAGCATCTCAATCAGCTCGCTCTCCTCCGCCGCCGAGTGATTGGCTTCGGCCAGCATCATGTTATAGCCCTGCGGCCGCAGCACCTCCTGCAGCGCCTCTGACACAATCGCGCTGCCCGGCGTCGCAAATGAGGGTACCACCATGGTGATCAGCCGCGACGAGGCTGACGCCAGGTTACGCGCCTGCACGTTGGGCACATAGGCCAGTTCCGCGACGGCCGCGTCGATCCTTGCGCGAATTTCGGGCGACACTTTCTCCGGCATACGCAAAGCGCGCGACGCCGTCATGGCGCTGACACCGACCAAACGGGCAACATCGGCCAGCGTGCTTTTGCCGGTACTGCGCCGTCGTTTTTCTGTCATGCGTTCTCCTGTCTCTACCCTGCTGGTTCCGGGTAGCGCTCGATTTATCCGCACGCAGCTTAAAACCAAAAGCAAATTGGTGCCATGTTAAAAACCACAGAATCGGGCATGTCTCATTGGCTGCGTGATTTTCGCTGGCCTGAGCATGTCACCCCGGTCTCAGCGTGACAAACCGCGCGCGCAAAAATGTTATCGCTAACACAGTTTTTAACATCATTCGTGTTAGCGCTAACTTTTGCGAGCAACATCACAGAACCCAGGCGATAAAATCACCTACAGTGCACCGCATCGACGAATAAACAGGAATTACTGATGCTCACTCAATGGCTGACACCGCAACATATCCGGGTAATAGACGACGTTAGCGACTGGCAGGAAGCGGTGCGTTTATCGGCCGAGCCGCTGCTGGCGGAGGGGGCAATTACCCCGGCTTACCTGGATGCGATCTTTACCTCGCACGCTGAGCTGGGGCCCTATTATGTGCTGGCGCCGGGTCTGGCGATGCCGCATGCGCGTCCGGAACAGGGTGCGCGCAAAAACGGCCTGTCGCTACTGCACGTAAAACAAGGCGTGAATTTCGCCGCCGATGAAAACGACCCGGTGTTTGTCGTTATTATGCTGTGCGCCCTGTCTGGCGACGATCATATTCAGATGATCACCGCGCTGGCTGAGGTGTTCAGCGACGAATCCCGCCTGCAGCAATTGCTGTCGGCATCGACCCTGCCAGCGATTGAAGCTGTCATTAAAGATTAATCACCAGAGAAACCTGAAAATGAAAAAAGTACTGATTGTGTGTGGAAACGGTTTAGGCAGCAGTTTCATTGTGGAAATGAACGTGAAGAAAATTATTAAGGAGCTGGGTAAAGAGGCTGAAGTGGGTCATACCGATTTAACCTCTGCCAAATCCGAGCAGGCCGATATTATCATCAGCGCTAAAGATATCGCTGACCAGCTGTCGAGCCACAGCGCACAGGTATTTGGCCTGAGCAATTTACTGGATAACGCCAGAATTAAAGAAATTCTCGCCGACAACCTGTAATTGACCCGACGAAATTTACTCACACGGAGTAATTTATGCTGCAGTTTATAATTAAGGATGTTCTTGGAACACCCGCTATACTTGTCGGCCTTTTTTCCCTGATTGGTTTATTACTGCAAAAGAAACCGGTGTCCGATGTGATTTCCGGTACGCTAAAAACCATCATGGGTTTTGTTATTCTTATCGCCGGGGCCAACTTAATTGCGGCCACCCTGACCATCTTCAGCCAGCTATTCGAGCACTCGTTCAATATTCAGGGCGTGGTGCCAAATACCGATGCGATGGCCGCGCTGGCTCAGAAAAACTACGGTACCGAAACCGCGATGATCATGGTGTTCGGTATGCTGGTGAATATTGTGCTGGCGCGCATCACGCCGCTGAAATACATCTTCCTGACCGGGCACCATACGCTGTATATGTCGGCCATGCTGGCGGTGATCCTGTCAGTGGGCGGCGTGCACGGCTTCTGGCTGGTGCTGATCGGTTCGCTGATTCTTGGCACCATGATGGTGGTATGCCCGGCGATTCTGCAGCCGTTCACCCGCAAAATCACCAACTCGGACGACCTGGCGCTGGGCCACTTTGGCTCCACCGGCTACCTGTTGTCGGCGCTGGTCGGCAAAGCGGTGGGCAAAGGCAGCCCGTCAATTGAAGAGCTGAAAGTACCGAAAACCCTCAACTTCCTGCGCGACTCGTCCGTGGCAATTTCGCTGACCATGATGATTCTGTTTGTCGCGCTGGTACTGGTCGCCGGTAAAGAGTTTACCGAAAGCCAGGTGAGCGGCGGCCAGAACTTCATCGTCTTTGCCATTATCCAGTCAATCACCTTTGCTGCAGGTGTTTACATCATTCTTGCCGGTGTACGCATGGTGATTGCCGAGATCGTCCCAGCGTTCAAAGGCATCGCCGATAAACTGGTGCCCAACGCAAAACCGGCGCTGGATTGCCCGACGGTCTTCCCGTTCGCGCCGAACGCCGTGATCATCGGCTTCCTGTGCAGCTTCGCCGCCGGGCTGATCAGCATGTTCCTGTGCCCGCTGTTCGGTCTGAGCGTGATTGTGCCGGGCCTGGTACCGCACTTCTTCTGCGGCGCGACCGCCGGCGTCTACGGCAACATCACCGGCGGACGGCGCGGTGCCATCATCGGTTCCTTTGTCCAGGGGCTGCTGATCTCCTTCCTGCCCGCCATTCTGCTGCCGCTGATGGGTGACCTTGGCTTCGCGTCCACCACCTTTGGTGATGCGGACTTCGGTATCGTCGGCATTGTGCTCGGCCATATTATTTCGTTCTTCCATTGATGTCACAGACAGCGCCTGCGGGCGCTGTTTGCGTAATGAGGAAATCAGCATGAACGCCCGCTTTTCACCGTCCCTGATGTGCATGGATTTGACCCGCTTCCGCGAGCAGATCGAAGCGATGAACGCCAGCGCCTCGTTCTATCATGTCGATATTATGGATGGCAGCTATGTTAAGAATATTACGCTGTCGCCGTTCTTTATTGAGAACCTGCGTAAAATTACCGATGTGCCGATTGATGTGCATTTAATGGTGAACCACCCGGAAGATATTATTCCGATGTGCATTGACGCCGGCGCGGATATTATCAGTTTCCATCCGGAGACGGCGAATAACAAAATTTTTCGCCTGCTGACGCAAATTAAAGAGGCTGGCCGTCGCTGCGGCGTGGTGCTGAATCCAGCTACGCCAGCCGACAGCATTCGTGAATATGCGCATCTGCTGGATAAAGTGACGGTGATGTCGGTCGATCCCGGCTTCGCCGGGCAGAAATTTATTCCGGAAACGCTGAACAAAATTCGCCAGCTGATCGCCATGCGGGAAACGCACGGTTATCACTATCTGACCGAAATCGATGGGTCGTGCAACGCGCGCACCTTTAAGCAGATTGCCGCCTCGGGCGTCGACGTGTTTATTGTCGGCACCTCCGGCCTGTTCAATCTCGATGATGATGTGGCACAGGCGTGGCAGAAGATGGAGCAGATTTTTGCGCAGGAAACTGCCGCGGCGTGATGTCCTTTTAATATATGCCAGATGCGCATCAACGCGCATCTGGCACATTATGCAGTCGGGTTGCCATTCATGGCGACCTGAAATCTGAATAATTAACGCCCCAGCTCGGTCAGCGACTTATCCAGTGCTCCCACCAGCCAGTCGATATCACCGCTCTGGAACGCCAGCGGCGGACGCAGTTTCAGCACGTTGCCGTACGGCCCGGCCACCGACGTCAGCACATGGTGATCGCGCAGTTTCTCGATCAAATCCAGCGCCAGCGCTTTGTCCGGCGTCTTACTGCTGCGATCCTGCACCAGCTCAAACCCAATAAACAGCCCGGCACCGCGCACATCACCAATGCAGTCATGGCGATCCATCAGCTTCTGCAGCTCCGCCAGCAGCTGTGCGCCGACCACGCGGCTATGCTCCTGCAGCCCCTCTTCCTGAATCACCGTCAGCACCGCCTGCGCAGCGGCCATCGCCACCGGGTTGCCGCCAAAAGTATTGAAATAAGGGATCTCGTCGCTGAACGCGGCCAGCACGTCGCTTTTCGCCAGCAGGCCGGAAACCGGAATACCGTTGCCCATCGGCTTACCGGTGGTGACCACATCCGGCACCACGCCGTGACGGGCAAAGCCCCAGAAGGCATCGCCGGTACGGGCAAAGCCGGGCTGCACTTCATCAGCGATAAAAATGCCGCCGTTAGCATGCACCACATCCACCGCTTGCTGCAGGAATCCGCGCGGATTAGGCAGCACGCCGTCGGAGGAGAAGATCGAGTCGGCGAGGAAACCGGCGAATTTAATGCCGTGCGCTTTCATGTCATCAATCTGCTGCTGAATCTGGTCGGCGAACCATGCCCCGAGGTCGGGCGCATCGACGCGATAAGCATCCGGCGGTGGCACCAGGCGAGTGGTCGCGGCCAGCGGCTGACCGCTACCCAGCGCCGGTGACGCGCCAGAGGTCAAATCACTGGTACCGTGGTACGCCTCCTGCGAGACAATAATGCCGGTGCCGCCGCTCCAGGCGCGCGCCACGCGAATCGCCAAATCGTTGGCTTCTGAGCCGGTACACATATACATGGCGCGGTCGATGGCTTCCGGCGTGGTCGCCAGCAACGCTTCGCTGTAGTCAAGAATGCGCTCGTGCAGATAACGCGTGTGCGTGTTCAGCATCTTCATCTGCTGATTCACCGCCTCAATGACCGCCGGATGGCAGTGGCCGATACTCGCCACATTGTTATACACATCCAGATATTTGTTACCCGCCGCATCCCACAAATACTGCCCTTCGCCGCGCACCAGATGCACCGGCTTGCGATAAAACAGACGATACGATTCGCCCAGCACTTTGCTGCGCTTGTCCGTCAGAGTGCGGGTGGCCGGATCCAGCGCGTCGGCGTGTTCGGCGCGAAAACTGTTGGTATCCATGATGGTGGAACGTGTAACCATGGTAACTCCCGTTGCGAAGGTGAAAGGGGTGTTTGCAGCCTGATCTCTGCGAACATCATGCCTGCTTTAGTGAAAAATGCAACCAAATACACAAATACAACCAAATACACATGACGCCACGATGACACTCAGGTAAGCTTAGGCCCAGCTTCGCTCTGCCACAGGGAAACGTCATGCTGCAGGAAACCCGTTTACATCGCATCCGCGCGCTGCTGAGCACGCAACATCAGCTCAGCACTGAACGCATCATCAAAGAGCTGGGTATTTCGCGGGAAACGGCACGGCGCGACATCATTTCGCTTGAGGCGCAGGGGCTGGCGCGCCGCGTACATGGCGGTCTGGTGGCGCTGGAGAGCCCGCCGGAGCCGCCGCTGCAGGTGCGCCGTAACGCACAGGCCAGAGAGAAACGCGCGATTGCCGCCGCGGCGGTACAACATCTGCAGCCCGGCCAGACGCTGTTCCTCGATGCCGGCACCACCACCACGCTGCTGGCTGAAGAGCTGCGCACCATGTCCGGCCTGACCATCATCACCAACAGTCTGCAGGCGGCACTGGCGCTTAGCGCGGCCGAAGAGCATGAAACCCTGAATAATCAGGTACTGCTGCTGGGCGGCATGATGATGGCCGGCGCGCAGCAGACGCGGGGAGAAATGACGGTGGGGGAAATTTATCGATATCGCGCCGACGTGGCGCTGCTGTCACCGGTCGGCATCGATGCCCGAAACGGCGCCAGCAGCTTCCATCCGCATGAAGCTGCCATCGCGCACGCCATGGTACAGCAGGCCAGCCGCACCCTGCTGCTGGCGGATCACAGCAAACTCGGCGTGATCAGCCGTACTCAGTACGCCCCTGTCGGCGATATCGATCTGTTGATTTGCGACGGCGGCGCGGCAAAGCCCGGTGCGCTCAGCGCTCTGCAGCAGGCGTTAGCGGTGCAGGTGGTGTAAGGAACTGCCCGATGCACGGTCACCGTACTGACGGCACGGTGACCTCATCGATTATGGCTGAACCAGCGTGTGGATTTTTTGGCTTATTTTCTCAACCAGCCGTCCGTCATTTTTAAAAACAAACTCATCGGAAAATATCTGATGGCCGTTACTGTAGCCAGGCGACCACAGCTGATTATTTTTCACTGAGTCCTGATAGATGCCAACCAGGGCTTTGTTATAAGCCGCCGAGATATGCACCACGGCGGTATCGGGAGTAATCACGCAATCACTTTTCTTAACCGCAGCGAAAGCGTGATACAGCGAGGGAACGCGGTATAACTTCGCGGGGTACAGCGACGCCTGTTCCAGCGCGCCTTTGTGATCGAGCACCACGATATTGGTGGCCGCATTGTGCCTGACAATCGCCCCGATTAGCTCATTCAGCTGCTGCTCAGAGAGGTCACGATCGGCATGACTGGCATAAATATTGATTAAAATATTGTGCTCATCAGCGGAAAACATGCCGGACTGGTGAATTTCGGCATCAATGCGCTCAGGATAAAATATTTCATAATTCAGCCCATCAACCGTCTCAACCTGAAGATAGTCAAGAACCGCACGATAGATATTTTTAACGTGGTTATTAAGGTGATCGAACTGAATGTTGATATCGTAAGGTTTAAGCCAGCCAGGCTTGTTGAAACCCAGCGTCATTTTAGGATTGATATCGGCAATCATTTTGGGCATATACAGCGCGGTTTGCCAGATAGCCGTATCGATCAATAAATCGTAAGCATTGTCTCTCAGAAGGGTAACGACCTCATTCCCGATGGCGGTGTCATATTTATCGCGCTGATGACAATCGCTGAAACTCTCCGAGAGATAGATGTTGTGAATATACGGGTTGTGTCGGAAAAGGCTCTCATTCTCCTTTACCGCCAGAATATCTACACGATACCCGGCTTCAAACAGCGCTCTGAGAAAACACGTAGAAACAATGGCATCGCCGATTTTACCTTCATTGCGAACCAGCAGAATGGATTTGATATCCTGTTTATTCTGTTTGTGGCATCAAGACTTTTTCCATTTCCTTGCTGCAAAATAAAGATCAAGAGAATATTTAATCTCTTTCTTTAAATAATTACGCCTGCGATTCAGCTGCCGCAGCTTTTTAATTAAAGCCATAATGGATATATTATTATTGATTGAGACGTTAATGATAGCGCATCAACTTCTTCATTCCTATCAAAAAGAATGTCACATTAAAAACTATTGCATGCATATTATTTAGCAGGCTAACCAGAAAAGCGCAGCGTAATAAAAGATTGCCTGACACATCCCGGTACGCCGCACGCCGCGAACGATGAAATCCCCGGCATGTACCGCACATCAACCGTTAATCAGACGCTGCGGATGGCTGTACACCGTGGCGCGTCCCGGTTTAGAAAAACCGACCAGCGTCAGGTTACAGCGCTCGGCCACTTCAACGGCCAGCTGGGTGGCGGCCGAGACGGCAAACAGAATCTCTACGCCGCACATGGCAGATTTTTGCACCATCTCATAGCTGGCGCGGCTGGAAACCAGCACCGCACCCTGCTGCCAGTGCTGCTGGCTGCGCTGACCCAGCAGCTTATCCAGCGCCACGTGGCGACCCACGTCTTCGCAGCCGCCCTGCAGTTCGCCCTGCGGCGACATCCACGCGGCGGCGTGCGTACAGCCGGTCAGATTGCCGATGGGCTGGAAATCGCGCAGCTGTGCCAGGCCGTTATCAAGGCAGGCCAGATCGAAGGTCTGCGTAAACGGCAGCGGCTGCACCGGCTTGCCGATTTGATCCAGCTGCTCCACCCCGCATACGCCGCAACCGGTGCGGCCCGCCATGGCGCGACGCTGCGCCTTCAGCGCCATAAAACGCCGGCTGGAGAGTTCGATCTGCACTTCGAACCCATTGCAGCCCGGCACCACATCCATGCCATAGATCTCGCCGGGTTGCTCAATAATGCCTTCGGAGAGCGAAAAACCGAGCGCAAAAGCCTGCAGATTATCCGGCGTCGCCATCATCACCACGTGTGAAATGCCGTTGTAGACCAGCGCCACCGGCACTTCCTGCGCCAGCCAGTCGCTTTCCGCTTCGGTAATCGCGTGGCGCTGCCATACGGTGGTCTGGCTCAGTCCTGCGATCTCATTCACATTCTGGTTACTTTTTTGCTGTTTCGCTTTCACTTCTCTCGTCTCGCATAACAACCACATTAAAGTAGTGGTAATATCAGGTCGCTTTTGACGCAATCCTGCGTGGAGCCATTCTGAACCCCGGCTCCATCCAGCGCAAAAAAATTATTACAGCAATGTCGACTCAAGGATTACCCATGAATGTCAGCCGAAGAAAATTCTTCAAGATCTGCGCTGGCGGTATGGCAGGAACCACGGCAGCACTGCTCGGCTTTACGCCGGAAGCCGCGCTGGCGGAAACACGGCAGTATAAGTTGCTGCGTGCCCGCGAAACCCGTAATACCTGCACTTACTGCTCAGTCGGCTGTGGCCTGTTAATGTACAGCCTCGGCGATGGCGCAAAGAACGCCAAAGAGACCATTTTCCACATCGAAGGGGATCCGGACCATCCGGTGAGCCGCGGCGCGCTCTGTCCGAAAGGCGCGGGCCTGCTTGATTTTGTCCACAGCGACAGCCGTCTGAAATATCCGGAATACCGTGCGCCAGGCTCCGACAAATGGCAGCGCATCAGCTGGGATGACGCCTTTACGCGCATCGCGCAGCTGATGAAAGCCGATCGCGACGCCAACTTTATCGCGCAGAACGCCGCCGGCGTGACGGTAAACCGCTGGCTCTCCACCGGCATGCTGTGCGCTTCGGCCTCCAGCAACGAAACCGGCTACTTAACGCAAAAATTTACCCGATCGCTCGGTATGCTGGCGGTCGACAACCAGGCACGCGTCTGACACGGACCAACGGTAGCAAGTCTTGCTCCAACATTTGGTCGCGGTGCGATGACCAACCACTGGGTCGACATCCGTAATGCCAATCTGGTTGTGGTGATGGGCGGAAACGCTGCTGAGGCGCATCCGGTCGGTTTCCGCTGGGCGATGGAAGCCAAAATTCACAACAAAGCCAAACTGATTGTTATCGATCCGCGTTTCACGCGCACGGCATCGGTGGCAGACTTTTACACGCCTATCCGCCCCGGCACCGACATTGCCTTCCTGTCGGGTGTGCTGCTGTGGCTGCTGCAGAATGACAAAATCCAGCGTGAATATGTGCAGGCGTACACCAATGCCAGCCTGATCGTGCGGGAGGATTACCATTTCGACGATGGCCTGTTCAGCGGCTACGACGAAGCCAATCGCAAATATGACAAAACCAGCTGGAACTACGAGCTGGGCGACGACGGCTTTGCCAAACGCGATGACAGCCTGAGCCATCCGCGCTGCGTCTGGAATCTGCTGAAGCAGCACGTCAGCCGTTATACGCCGGAAATGGTCGAGCGCATCTGCGGCACGCCAAAGGCGGATTTCCTGCACGTCTGTGAGCTGATTGGTGAAACCAGCGCGCGCGACCGCACCACCTCGTTCCTGTATGCGCTGGGCTGGACACAGCATTCGGTCGGGGCGCAAAACATTCGCACCATGGCGATGATTCAGCTGCTGCTGGGCAATATGGGGATGGCCGGCGGTGGCGTCAATGCGCTGCGCGGACACTCCAATATTCAGGGTCTGACCGATCTCGGCCTGCTGTCGCAAAGCCTGCCGGGCTATATGACGCTGCCGTCGGAAAAACAGACCGATCTCACCAGCTATCTGGCGGCGAACACGCCGAAGCCGACGCTGCCGGGCCAGGTGAATTACTGGGGCAACTACCCGAAATTCTTCGTCAGCATGATGAAAGCCTTCTTTGGCGATAAAGCGCAGGCGGAGAACAGCTGGGGCTTTGACTGGCTGCCGAAGTGGGACAAAGGCTACGACGTGCTGCAGTACTTCGAGATGATGTCGCAGGGCAAGGTTAACGGCTATCTGTGCCAGGGCTTTAACCCGGTGGCGTCGTTCCCGAACAAGCGCAAAGTGATCGATTCGCTGTCGAAGCTGAAGTTCCTCGTCACCATCGACCCGCTCAACACCGAAACCTCGACCTTCTGGCAAAACCACGGCGAGTTTAACGATGTCGATCCGGCGCAGATTCAGACCGAAGTGTTCCGTCTGCCGTCAACCTGCTTTGCCGAGGAGAACGGCTCAATCGTTAACTCCGGCCGCTGGCTGCAGTGGCACTGGAAAGGTCAGGATGCGCCGGGCGAAGCGCTCAACGACGGTGAAATTCTCTCCGGTATCTATCTGCGTCTGCGTGAGATGTATGCGCGCGAAGGCGGTGCACAGCCAGAGCCGGTGCTGAACATGACCTGGAACTACCTGACGCCCGACAATCCGGCCTCGGAAGAGGTGGCGATGGAGAGCAACGGCAAGGCGCTGGCGGACATCTACGATGACAAAGGCACGCTGCTGGTGAAAAAAGGCCAGCAGCTCAGCACCTTTGCCCATCTGAAAGATGACGGCAGCACCAGCAGCGGCTGCTGGATTTTCGCCGGTAGCTGGACGCCGGACGGTAACCAGATGGCGCGCCGCGATAACACCGACCCGAGCGGGCTGGGCAATACGCTGAACTGGAGCTGGGCGTGGCCGCTGAACCGCCGCATCCTGTATAACCGCGCCTCCGCCGACCCGCAGGGCAACCCGTGGGATCCGAAACGCCAGATCCTCAAATGGGATGGCAGCAAGTGGGGCGGTATGGATATTCCGGACTACAGCACGGCCGCGCCGGGCAGTAACGTCGGGCCGTTT
Source organism: Pantoea sp. SGAir0184 (assembly GCF_043544755.1). NCBI lineage: Bacteria > Pseudomonadati > Pseudomonadota > Gammaproteobacteria > Enterobacterales > Erwiniaceae > Pantoea > Pantoea sp. SGAir0184. The sequence continues at coordinate 77,383 of NZ_CP028050.1, read as the reverse complement.
ATCATGCAGCCGGAAGGCATGGGCCGCCTGTTCGCCATCGACAAAATGGCAGAAGGACCGTTTCCGGAGCACTACGAGCCGTTTGAAACGCCGCTCGGCACCAACCCGCTGCATCCTGACGTGGTCTCCAACCCGGCCGCGCGCGTGTTCAAAGACGATCTGGCGGCGATGGGCAAAGCGGAGCAGTTCCCGTATGTCGGCACCACGTATCGTCTGACCGAGCATTTCCACTACTGGACCAAACACGCGTTGCTTAACGCCATCGCACAGCCGGAACAGTTTGTGGAGATTGGCGAGAAGCTGGCGAACAAGCTCGGCATCGCCCAGGGCGATACGGTGAAGGTGAGTTCCAACCGCGGCTATATCAAAGCCAAAGCGGTGGTCACCAAGCGTCTGCGGCCGCTCAACGTCGATGGCAAAACTGTCGATACCATTGGCATCCCGATTCACTGGGGCTATCAGGGCGTGGCGAAAAAAGGCTTTATCGCCAATACCCTGACGCCGTTTGTCGGTGACGCCAACACGCAAACGCCGGAGTTTAAGGCGTTCCTGATTAACGTCGAGAAGGTGTAACGGAGAACGAATATGGCTTATCAATCGCAAGACATTATCCGCCGCTCCGCCACCAATGGTTTCACGCCTGCCCCGCAGGCGCGTGACCATCAGCAGGAAGTGGCGAAACTGATCGACGTCACCACCTGCATCGGCTGTAAGGCGTGTCAGGTCGCGTGTTCAGAGTGGAACGACATTCGCGACGAGGTCGGTCATAACGTCGGGGTGTATGACAACCCGGCGGATTTGACCGCCAAATCCTGGACGGTGATGCGTTTCTCGGAAGTCGAGGAGAACGGCAAGCTGGAGTGGCTGATCCGCAAGGATGGCTGCATGCACTGTGCCGATCCCGGCTGTCTGAAAGCCTGCCCGTCGGAAGGCGCGATTATTCAGTACGCGAACGGGATCGTCGATTTTCAGTCGGAACAGTGCATTGGCTGCGGCTACTGCATCGCCGGCTGTCCGTTTGACGTGCCGCGGCTGAATAAAGACGACAACCGCGTGTATAAATGCACGCTGTGCGTCGATCGCGTTAACGTCGGTCAGGAACCGGCGTGCGTGAAAACCTGTCCGACCGGGGCGATTCACTTCGGCAGCAAAAGCGATATGCAGCAGCTGGCTGCCGATCGCGTCGCTGAGCTGAACACTCGCGGCTATGCCAACGCCGGGCTGTACGATCCGGCGGGCGTCGGCGGCACCCACGTCATGTACGTGCTGCACCACGCCGACAAACCGCAGCTGTATCACGGCCTGCCAGCCAACCCCAGCATCAGCCCGGCGGTCACCTTCTGGAAAGGCGTCTGGAAACCGCTGGCTGCTATTGGCTTTGCCGCCACCTTCGCCGCCGCGGTGTTCCACTACGTTGGTGTCGGTCCGAACCGGGTGGAAGAGGACGACGACGAAAACCTGCATGAAAAAGAGGAGCGCGAATGATGAAAAAGCGCGATCGTCTGGTGCGCTACAGCGCGCCGGAACGCATCAATCACTGGATTGTCGCGTTCTGTTTTGTGTTTGCCGCGCTCAGCGGACTGGGTTTCTTTTTCCCGTCGTTTAACTGGCTGATGCACGTGCTCGGCACGCCACAGCTGGCGCGTATTCTGCACCCGTTCGTCGGCGTGGTGATGTTTGCAGCCTTTATTATCATGTTCTTACGCTACTGGAAGCACAATCTTATCCAGCGCGACGATCTGGTATGGGCGAAAAATATCCGCAAAATCGTGCGTAATGAAGAGGTGGGCGATACCGGGAAATACAACTTCGGGCAGAAGTGTGTGTTCTGGGCTGCTATCATCAGCTTAGTCTTGCTGCTGGCGAGCGGAATTGTCATCTGGCGCCCCTGGTTCGCCGGGTACTTCACCATTCCGCTGATTCGCGCCGCGCTGGTGGTGCATTCGGTCTCGGCTGTGGCACTGATCATGACGATTATGGTGCATATTTATGCCGCCCTGTGGGTGAAAGGCACCATTACCGCCATGGTTGAGGGCTGGGTACCGGCCGCGTGGGCGAAGAAACATCACCCACGCTGGTATCGCGAGCAGCGCCAACGCCAAACACAACAGGAAAAACGTCCCTGATGAGTATTCGCATCATCCCGCAGGAGCAGCTGGAGAAGAGCGAAAAGAACACGGCGGAGCAAGTTCCGCCGTTACTTTTCCCCCGGCTGAAAAATCTCTACAGCCGCCGTGCGGCGCGGTTGCGTGATCTGGCGGCGAAAAATCCGCTGGGCGACTACCTGCGTTTTGCCGCGGTGATCGCGCAGGCCCAGGAAATCGTGCTGTATGACCATCCGCTGCAGATCGATCTGCATCAGCGGCTGGCAGAGAGCGCGCAGCAGGGCAAACCGCCGCTGGATATCCACACTTACCCGCGCGATGTGCACTGGCAGCGGCTGCTGCATTCGCTGATCGCCGAGCTGAAGCCAGAGATGAGCGGCCAGGCGCTGGCGGTGCTGGAGAATCTGGAGAAGGCCTCGTCCACCGAGCTGGAAACCCTTGCCAGCGCGCTGCTGGAAGGCGAATTCGCCCAGGTCAGCAGTGATAAAGCCCCGTTCATCTGGGCGGCGCTGTCAATTTACTGGGCGCAGATGGCGGCGATGATCCCCGGCAAAGCGCGGGCCGAATATGGCGAGCACCGTCAGTTCTGCCCGGTGTGTGCCAGCGTGCCGGTCGCCAGCGTGGTGCACATGGACGTTGGCCAGCAGGGTCTGCGCTATCTGCACTGTAATCTGTGCGAAAGCGAGTGGTACGTGGTGCGCAGCAAGTGCTCGAACTGCGAGCAAACGCGCGATCTGCATTACTGGTCGCTGGACAGCGAGCAGGCTGCCGTGAAAGCCGAAAGCTGCGGCGACTGCGGTACCTATCTGAAGATGCTATACCAGGAGAAAGATCCGGCGCTGGAACCGGTGGCCGACGATCTCGCCTCGCTGGTGCTGGATGCCCGCATGGAGCAGGAAGGATTCGCGCGCAGCAGCCTGAATCCGTTTATGTTTCCCGGGGATTGATGCCACGTGCGCATGATTGGACGCCGGACATGGTAGGGTCGCCATTCATGGCGACCAGGTTTATTCACCTGCGTCATCCCTGTTGCCTGAATTGATCATTCACACGGAGGCTTCGATGAAACTGATTGGCAGCTATACCAGCCCGTTTGTGCGCAAAATCTCAGTGATCCTGCTGGAAAAGGGCCTGGTGTTTGAATTCGTCAACCACTCTCCGTGGGAGCCTGACAGCCACGTCCCGCAGTACAATCCGCTGGGTAAAGTGCCGGCCTTCATAGATGACCAGCAGCTGACCTGGTTTGACTCCTCGATCATTGCTCAGGTGATTGAGCTGCGTGGCGATGCGCCTGCCCTGCTGCCCGACGACGCACTGCGCGCCCTGCAGATCCGCCAGCTGGAGAAGCTGGCCGACGGCATCAATGATGCGGCGGTGATGATCGTGCGCGAACAGATGCGTCCCGGCGATCGGCAATCGGAAGAGGTGCTGCTACGTAATCGCGAGAAAATCGCGCGCGGCCTCGACGCGCTGGAAACCGCCGCCGCACAGGGCGAGTTGCTCAACAGCGGCACGCTCAACCTCGCCGATATCGCTACCGGCTGCACCCTGGGCTATCTCAATTTTCGCCGCGTGCTGCCCAACTGGTGCGTCAATCGCCCGGCGCTGGTTAAACTGGCAGAAACGCTGTTCGAGCGGGAAAGCTTTGCCCGTACGGTTCCGCCCACCCACTAAGTGATGTGATGAAAGCCCTCTACAGTCAGCTCCCTGCCATCGACAGCCTGCTGCGCGATCCGGCGCTGCAGCCGCTGCTGGCACAATCCGGTACCGCCTTTATCACGCGTCAGCTGCGCGGCATGCAGCAGGAGGCGCGCAACCACATTCAGCAACATCAATCGTTACCGCACTGGCACGCCAGCTGGCCGGATGAAGCGCTGCGCCGCGCACAGCAGCAGCAGCAAAGCGCGCTGCGCCCGGTGTTTAACCTGACCGGCACCGTGCTGCACACCAATCTGGGGCGCGCGCAGCTCAGCGATCGCGCCATCGCGGCGGTCAGTGCCTGTCTGCGCCAGCCGGTAACGCTGGAGTATGCGCTGGACGACGCGGCGCGCGGTCATCGCGATCGCGCAGTCAGCGCACTGCTGTGCGAGCTAACCGGCGCCGAAGCTGCCTGTATCGTCAATAACAACGCCGCTGCGGTACTGCTGATGCTGGCCAGCCTGGCAGCGGGTCGCGACGTGATTATGTCGCGCGGCGAACTGGTGGAGATCGGCGGCGCATTCCGTATCCCTGACGTGATGCGCCAGGCGGGCTGCCGATTGGTGGAGGTTGGCACCACCAATCGCACCCATCTGAAGGATTATCGCGGCGCCATCGCCGGGGATAGCGGCCTGCTGATGAAGGTACACACCAGTAATTACCAGATTCAGGGCTTTACCCATGCCGTGTCTGAAGCCGAGCTGGTGCAGTTAGGCGACGCGCACGGCCTGCCGGTGATCAGCGATCTCGGCAGCGGTTCGCTGGTGGATATGACGGCGTACGGGTTGCCGCCTGAACCGATGCCGCAGCAGCTGATTGCGGCCGGCGTGAGCCTGGTGAGTTTCTCCGGTGACAAACTGCTGGGTGGCCCGCAGGCCGGGATTATCGTCGGCAAAAAAGCGCTGATTGACCAGCTGCAACAGCATCCGCTGAAGCGCGCACTGCGCGTCGATAAAATGACGCTGGCGGCGCTGGAAGCGACACTGCAGCTCTACCGTCAGCCGGAAACCCTGCACGAGGCGCTGCCAACACTGCGCCTGCTGACGCGCAGCGCGCACGATATTCTGCAACAGGCCGAACGTCTGATGCCGGCGCTGGAGCACGCCTTCAGCGCCGATTTTTCGCTGGCGATCGCCGCCTGTTCCTCGCAAATTGGCAGCGGTTCGCTGCCAGTCGAACGTCTGCCCAGCTTTGCTATCACCTTCACGCCACGCGACGGTCACGGCAGCCAGCTCAACGCCCTGGCGCAGCGCTGGCGCCAGCTGGCACGCCCGGTGATCGGCCGCCTGCAGGAGGGCAAACTGTGGCTGGATTTACGCTGCCTTGATGACGAAGCCGCCCTGATACGGACCTTAGTACCATGATTATTGCCACGGCCGGACATGTCGATCACGGTAAAACCGCGCTGTTGCAGGCCCTGACCGGTGTTGATGCCGATCGCCTGCCGGAAGAGAAACGGCGCGGTATGACCATCGATCTCGGATATGCCTACTGGCCGCAGCCCGATGGCCGCACGCTGGGCTTCATTGATGTGCCTGGCCATGAAAAATTTCTCGCCAACATGCTGGCCGGCATCGGCGGCATCCATCATGCGCTGCTGGTGGTGGCCTGTGACGATGGCGTGATGCCGCAGACGCGTGAGCATTTACAGCTGCTGAGCCTCGCCGGACAGCCGCCGCTGAGCGTGGCGCTGACCAAAGCCGACCGCGTCGACGCCGCACGCATCGCGGAGGTGCAGCAGCAGGTCGCGCAGCTCACGCAGCAGCTCGGCTGGCCAGCGGCAGCGCAGTTTGTTACCAGCAGCCATACGCAGCAGGGCATTGAAACGCTGCGCCAGCACCTCAGCAGCCTGAACGCACCGGCGTTTGAGCCTGGCCGCCGTTTCCGGCTCGCCATCGACCGCGCTTTCACGCTGAAAGGCACCGGGCTGGTGGTCACCGGCACCGCGCTGAGCGGTGAAGTCAGGGTGGGCGACACGCTGTGGCTCAGCAGCCTGAACCTGCCGCTGCGCGTGCGGGCGCTGCATGCGCAGAACCAGCCGGTGACGCGCGCGCAGGCGGGCGAGCGCATCGCGCTGAATATCGTCGGTGACGTGGAGAAGGCACAGATTACGCGCGGCGACTGGCTGCTGGCGCAGCCACGTCCCGCCGGCACGCAGCGGCTGATCGTCGCACTGCGCCTGCTGCAACCGCTGAAAACGGCCTCACAGCCGGTGCATCTGCATCACGCGGCCAGCCACGTCACCGGCCGCTTAACGCAGCTCACGGACGATGTGGCTGAACTGGTGCTCAGCCAGCCGCTGTGGCTGGCGGAAAACGATCGGATAATTATTCGCGACAGCAATGCGCAGCACACGCTGGGCGGCGGACGCGTACTGCTGTGCGACAGCAAAAAGCGCGGTAAACGCCAGCCGGACTACCTGCAGTGGCTACAGCAGCTGGCCGCGGCGCGCGATGACAGCGCCAGCCTGCAGGCGCATCTGGCGTATCAACCGGCCGCGTATGACGAGCTCGGCTGGGCGCGCCAGCTCACTGCGCCGGCGCTGGACGCGCTGCTGCTGCCGCTGAATCCGGTGCGGCTGGGGACCAGCCTGATGAGCGACACCATGGCCAGCGCCTGGCAGCAGCGTTTACGGGAAGCGCTGAGCGCCTTCCACCAGCAGCATCCGGAGCTGCCGGGCATCGGCTACGATCGCCTGCGCCGTGTGGCGCTGCCGCATGCGCCGGCACCGCTGGTGCCGGGATTAATCGATCAGATGCTGGCACAAGGCGAGCTGCGGCAGAAACAGGGCTGGCTGCACCTGCCCGACTTCGCGCCGCGCTTTAATCCGCAGGAAGCCACGCTGTGGCAGCAGGTCGAGCCGCTGTTCAGCGACCAGCCGCTGTGGGTGCGCGATATTGCCGATGCGCTGCAGCAGGATGAAGAGCAGATTCGCGGTTTATTACTCACCGCGGCGCGTCTCGGCCATATCACGGCGATCGTGCGCGATCGCTACTACCGCAGCGCGCAGATCCAGATCTTCGCCGATCTGATTCGTCAGCGCGCGGCCGCCGGAGGCAGCACCAGCGCCGCCGACTTCCGCAACCAGCTGGGTACCGGCCGCAAAGTCGCGGTGCAGATTCTGGAATTCTTTGACCGCAGCGGCTTTACCCTCCGTCGCGGTAACGATCACCTGCTGCGCGACGCGCGCCTGTTCACCCCTTCTGCCGCGTGAAACAAAAAAAGGGACGATTGCTCGTCCCTTCGGTTCACTTCTGCCCATCGCTTACTGCAGCAGCGAAATGTCCGCCACCTGCAGGAACAGCTCGCGCAGTTGCGCCAGCAGCGTCAGGCGATTGATACGCACCGCTTCGTCATCAGCATTCACCATGACGTTGTCGAAGAAGTTATCCACCGCTTCGCGCAGCTGTGCCAGCTCCACCAGAGCATCCTGATAGCGGCCTTCCGCAAAGTATGGCTGCAGCTTGTCGCCCAGCGCGGTGACAAAGGTCGCCAGCTGAATTTCAGCGTTCTCTTTCAGCAGGGACGCCTGCACGCTGTCGTTCAGGGTTTCGGTGGCTTTCGCCAGGATATTCGACACGCGCTTGTTAGCCGCCGCCAGTGCCGAGGCCGCTTCCAGCGTACGGAAGTGCGAAACCGCCTTCATACGTGCATCGAAATCGGCCGGACGGGTTGGACGACGCGCCAGCACCGCCTGAATGGTGTCAACGCTGTGGCCCTCTTCCTGATACCAGGCGCGGAAACGACCCAGCATGAAGTCGATGACATCATCAACCACGTTGGCGTTGCTCAGCTTGCTGCCGTACAGGCGCACCGCTTCTTCCGTCAGGGTTTGCAGATCGAGCGGCAGGTTCTTCTCAACGATGATACGCAGCACGCCCAGCGCGGCACGACGCAGCGCAAACGGGTCTTTATCGCCTTTCGGATGCTGTCCGATGCCGAAGATACCGGCCAGGGTATCCATTTTATCGGCAATCGCCACGGCGCAGGCCACCGGACTGGACGGCAGATCGTCACCGGCGAAACGCGGCTGGTACTGCTCGTTAAGTGCGACCGCCACATCTTCCGCTTCACCATCGTGGCGCGCGTAGTGCATGCCCATCACACCCTGGGTGTCGGTGAACTCGAACACCATATTGGTCATCAGGTCGCACTTCGACAGCAGGCCAGCGCGCGTGGCGTGATTGACATCAGCGCCAATCTGCGCGGCAATCCAGCCGGCCAGCGCCTGAATACGGTCGGTTTTGTCACGCAGCGTACCCAGCTCTTTCTGGAACAGCACGGTTTCCAGACGCGGCAGGTTATCTTCCAGACGCTTTTTGCGGTCGGTGTTGAAGAAGAACTCGGCATCGGCCAGACGCGGACGCACCACTTTTTCATTACCGGCAATGATCTGCTGCGGATCGCGCGATTCAATGTTGGTGACGAAGATGAAGTTGGGCAGCAGCTGGCCGTCTTCGGCGTACACCGGGAAGTATTTCTGATCCCCTTTCATGGTGTACACCAGCGCTTCAGCCGGTACCGCGAGGAACTTCTCTTCAAACTTCGCCGTCAGCACCACCGGCCACTCCACCAGCGAAGCCACCTCTTCCAGCAGGCTGTCGCTCAGGTCGGCTTTACCGCCCAGCTGCTGCGCGGCGGCTTCGGCATCGGCTTTGATTTTGGCTTTACGCGTGGCGTAATCGGCGATCACTTTACCGCGCTCCTGCAGCAGCTGCGGATATTGATCGGCATTGTCCAGCGTCAACTCCGGCTCGCCCATGAAGCGGTGGCCGCGAATAACGCGATCGGACTGAATGCCGAGGATGGTGGCCGGAATCAGCTCATCACCCAGCAGCAGGGTCACGGTGTGCACCGGACGCACGAACTGCACGTCGCTGGCACCCCAGCGCATCAGTTTTGGAATCGGCAGCTTGCTCAGCGCGGTCGCGACCATCGCCGGCAGCAGCGCCTGCGCACTTTCGCCTTTTACCGCAGCACGATGCACCAGCCACTCGCCTTTGTCAGTGCTGAGACGCTCAGCCTGCTCTACGGTGATGCCGTTGCCACGTGCCCAGCCTTCTGCCGCTTTGGTCGGCTTGCCTTCGGCATCAAACGCCGCAGCGACGGCCGGGCCACGCTTTTCTACTTCACGATCGGGCTGCGCGGCCGCCAGCTGTGCCACCTTCAGCGCCAGACGACGCGGTGCCGCAAACCAGCTGACGTCGCCGTGCGCCAGACCGGCGCTGTCGAGCTCAGCGGTAAAGTGCGAAGCAAAGGCTTCTGCCAGGCTGCGCAGGGCTTTCGGAGGCAACTCTTCGGTGCCAATTTCCACCAGGAAAGTTTTATCGGTCATGGCTGCCTCTTACTTATTACGGTTGCACATAGGGAAGCCGAGCGCCTCGCGGGAGGCATAATAGGCTTCCGCCACGGCTTTCGTCAGGGTGCGGATACGCAGGATATAGCGCTGGCGCTCGGTGACCGAGATCGCCTTGCGCGCATCGAGCAGGTTGAAGCTGTGCGCGGCTTTGAGAATGCGCTCATAGGCCGGCAGCGGCAGCGGTTTTTCCAGCGCCAGCAGCTGCTGTGCCTCTTTTTCATACTGCTCGAAGCAGCTGAACAGGAAATCGACGTCGGCGTACTCAAAGTTGTAGGTCGACTGCTCCACTTCGTTCTGGTGGAACACGTCACCGTAAGTGGTTTTGCCGAACGCGCCGTCGCTCCAGGTGAGATCGTACACGCTGTCCACGCCCTGGATGTACATCGCCAGGCGCTCCAGACCGTAGGTGATCTCGCCGGTCACCGGCTTACACTCCAGGCCGCCGACCTGCTGGAAGTAGGTGAACTGCGTGACTTCCATGCCGTTCAGCCACACTTCCCAGCCGAGTCCCCAGGCGCCCAGCGTTGGGTTTTCCCAGTTATCTTCGACGAAGCGAATGTCATGCACGCCAGGGTCGATACCGAGCTCTTTCAGCGATCCGAGGTACAGCTCCTGAAGGTTGTCCGGGTTCGGCTTAATCACCACCTGGAACTGGTAGTAGTGCTGTAAACGGTTCGGGTTTTCACCGTAGCGGCCATCGGTGGGACGACGCGATGGCTGCACGTAGGCGCTCGCCATCGGCTCTGGCCCGAGAGCACGCAGGCAAGTCATAGGGTGAGAAGTGCCAGCGCCCACTTCCATGTCCAGCGGCTGGACGATGGTGCAGCCCTGACGCGCCCAGTAATCCTGCAAGGTCAGGATCAGGCCCTGAAAGGTCTTGGTATCAAACTTTTGCATGTTGAATTCGCACGCGATACGGGTGGATTTAAAAAGAGTGCGACAGTATACCCTTTGACCGCGCATTGTGCAGCCGGAAATCCTGGCGCAGGCGGGTGCGGTTGTGCGGCGGTTAACAGAGAGCTCCGAAATCCAGGCTGCGGGGGTTGTTGGCCCGCTGTGCACTGGCTACCCTTCTTCGCACGGAGTACGCACGAGGAAGCCATGTCGCAAAAAATCTGCTGGATTGATAACTTACGCGCGGTCGCCTGTCTGATGGTGATCGTCATTCACACCACCACCTGGTACATCACCGGACCGATGGCAGTCACCGGCCCCAGCTGGGACGTCGCCAATCTGCTTAACTCGGCTTCGCGCGTCTGCGTGCCGCTGTTCTTCATGATTTCCGGTTATCTGTTCTTTGGCGAACGCAGCGCGAAGGGCCGTCATCTGCTGCGCATTGTGCTGTGCCTGCTGTTCTACAGTGCCGTCGCGCTGGCCTACATCACCTGGCTGACGCCGATCAGCGAAGGCCGATCGCTGCTGAAGCTATTGCAGAAGCCGGTGTTCTACCATCTGTGGTTCTTCTTCGCCATTATCGGCATCTACCTGCTGTCTCCGCTGATTCAGGTGAAAAACGTGCCGCCGCGCTATGTGGCGCTGCTGGTGCTGATCCTTGCGGTGATCGCCAATCCGAACACCGTCAGCCAGTCGCTGGGGCCGTTCCACTGGCTGCCGGTCAATCTGTATGTCAGCGGCGACTCGATTTACTACCTGCTGTACGCGCTGCTTGGACGGGCGATTGGCGTGATGGATACCGACAGGCGCGGCATCAGCTGGCTGGCCGGGCTGAGTTTTATCGCCTGCGTCATCGGTATCGCGCTTGGCACCAGACAGATGCTGAAGATTAACGGCGCGTTTAATGACACCTGGTATCTTTACTGTGGCCCACTGGTGTTTATCGCGGCGATAAGCCTGCTGGTGCTGTTTAAAAATGTGCTGAACCACCGGCCGCTGCCGCTGCTGGCAACCATTTCACGCTATTCGCTGCCGATTTATGGTTTCCATGCGCTGTTCATTCACTATCTGCGTACCCATCATTACGACGATATGTCACGGCCGTGGCTCGATCTGCCGTGGGTCTTTGGCGTAACCCTGCTGGGCAGTCTGCTGCTGGCGATGTTGCTAAAACGCGTGGACAAGCATCACCTGGTGAGCTGATCGTCCCAGCGCTGCCGGGCGCGGCGCAGCTGGCGTGCCGAGGAGAAGCCGGCGGCCAGCGCCGCTTTCTCCGCCGCCTCCCCTTGCTGCTGGCGCTGGCGCGCAATTACCAGCCGCAGCTGCTCGTGATATTCCCGCACGCTGATACCCAGATGCTGGCGAAACAGGCGCGTCAGATGGCGCTCGCTGACGTGGGCACGTTCGGCCAGCGCGCCCAGCGACCAGTCATGTTCCGGATGCGCAATCATCGCGTCCTGCGCGCGATGAATCGCCGGATGCAGATGATTACGATAACGCAGCCACGGCGACAGTTGCGGATCGTCACCCGAGCGGCGGAACCACACCACCATCTCCCGCGCCACCGTTAGCGCTTGCCGCGCGCCGCACAGACGGTTGATCAGGTGCAGCGCCAGATCGATACCCGCAGTTATCCCCGCGCTGGTCCAGATGCCGGCATCTTCCACAAATACGCGGTTGTCTTTCACCAGCGCAGCCGGCGCGGCAGCTTTCAGGCGCGGCAACACATCATGGTGCGTGGTGCACTGTACGCCATCCAGCAGGCCAGCCTGCGCGGAGAGCAGCGCGCCGGAGCAAATACACACAAGTGTAATGCGCCGCGTGTGAATCGCGCCGTGTTGCTGGCGCAGCCAGTCGCGCGCCTGCCCGGCTGCCCCGGTATCGAACCAGATGCGGGAATCGAACACGCCGGGCACAATCAGCAGACTGTTATCGGGTAGCGTGGCGGGCAGCGGTGCAATATCAGCAATGGTCATGCCGGTCGAGCAGGTGACGCTCGCCTGCGGGCCGATGTAGTGCAGCGCAAAATGTCCGCCCGCCAGCTGCAGCGTCTCTGCCGGCCCGGTGAGGTCGAGCGCCATGACGCCCGGCAGGACAAGAAAATAGACGGGCTGCGGCATGGTGGGTTCCTCAGGCGATGAAGGGTAACGATGGGCGAAGATGCGCAGCCAAATCCGGCCACGTATCTTCATCGATTCTTCCCATCATACCCGACTCTGCTCACGCCTTACGACCTCATCCGGCCATGCGTCAGCCAAATCAGGACATCAGTGGCAACAGCTGCTGATATAGCTGCGCAAAGCGCGCACGGCGCGGCTGATAAGCCTGATGCTGCGCGGCGTCCGGCTGATGGCGCTGCACTAACGCCGGTGCCGGCCATTCGCTGGCCGGGTCCACTGCCAGCTGCGCCAGGCGCGCGGCACCGAGCGCCGGTCCCACCTCGCCGCCGTGACAATAATCCAGCGTCAGTCCGCTGATGTCCGCCAGCATCTGCCGCCAGTACGCGCTGCGCGCACCGCCGCCAATCAGCATCACCGCGTTGGGCAGTACGCCACACTCATGCACCGCATCCATGCCTTCCGCCAGCGCAAAGCCCACGCCTTCCAGCACCGCGCGCGCCAGTTCCGGCCGGCCGTGCTGGTGCGTCAGGCCAAAGAAAGCCCCCTGTGCCTGCGGATTATTGTGCGGCGTGCGCTCGCCGGAAAGGTAAGGCAAAAACCACACCGGCGTGGCCTGCGCGCTGGCGCGTTCAGCTTCGGCCAGCAGGTGCGGCACGTCGTCGCAGCCGGTCAGCGCAGCGGCCCAGTCCAGACAGGCGGCGGCACTCAGCATCACCGACATCAGATGCCAGCGCTGCGGCAGCGCATGACAGAAACTGTGCACGGCGCGTTGCGGATTGCTTAGATAGCCTTCGCTCACCAGAAAATAGACGCCGGAGGTGCCGAGCGACAGCATGCCCTGTCCTGGCTCAACCATGCCAACGCCCACGGCGCCAGCCGCATTGTCGCCGCCGCCGGCCACCAGCGGCACCGGCTCCATCCCCCAGCGTGCCGCAATTTCCGGCAGCAGCGTGCCGGTAATCTGGTTGCCCTCAAACAGCTGCGGCATGTGGCTGCGGTTCAGCCCGCACGCCGCCAGCATTGCATCGCTCCAGTCGCGCTGTGCCACATCCAGCCACATCGTTCCCGCCGCATCTGACATATCGGTGGCGAAATCGCCGCTCATCCGCCAGCGCAGATAATCTTTCGGCAGCAGCACTTTTGCTACCTGCGCAAATATCGCCGGTTCATGCTGCTGTACCCACAACAATTTGGGCGCGGTAAAACCCGGCATCATCAGGTTGCCGGTAATCTGACGTGACGATGGCACACGCTGCTCCAGCTCGTGACACTGCGCGCTGCTGCGCCCATCGTTCCACAGTATCGCCGGACGCAACACCTGATGCGCGGCGTCCAGCAGCGTCGCGCCGTGCATCTGGCCGCTAAAGCCGATGGCGCTGACGTGGCGTAAATCGTGCTGCTGCGCCAGCGCCTGCATGGCACTATCGGTGGCCTGCCACCAGCTTTCGGGATCCTGTTCGCTCCATAGCGGCTGCGGACGCGTCACCTGCAGCGGCGCGCTGGCCGTTGCCTGAACCTGGCCGTGCGCATCCAGCAGCGCCACTTTAACGCCGGAGGTGCCAAAATCGATCCCGATAACCATGCTTCGCTCCCGATGGATTAGAAATTATACAAATAGTGATTCACCAGATTTTCCAGCTGCTCCTGACGTCCGCTGCGATGCTGCGGATTGAGTTGCTGCTGCTGAGCATGCGCCGCCAGCGAGGCAAGAGAAAACTCGCCTTTCAGAATTTGCTGGCCGAACTCACCATTCCAGCCGCTATAGCGCTGCGCCACACGCTTATCCAGCTCACCATCGCTCACCATACGTGCCGCCACTTTCAGCGCCAGCGCCATGGTATCCATCGCGCCGATGTGGCCATAAAACAGATCGTATTTGTCGGTGCTCTGGCGCCGTACTTTGGCATCAAAGTTTAAGCCGCCGGTGGTGAAGCCGCCCGCTTTGAGGATCTCGTACATCACCAGCGCGTTTTCTTCGACGCTGTTCGGGAACTGGTCGGTATCCCAGCCGCACTGGCTGTCACCGCGGTTGGCATCGACCGAACCGAAGATGCCCAGTGCAATCGCCGTCGCAATTTCATGATGGAAAGAGTGACCCGCCAGCGTGGCATGGTTGGCTTCCACATTCACTTTGATCTCTTTTTCCAGGCCAAACTGCCGGAGGAAACCGTAGACCGTCGCGACATCAAAGTCGTACTGGTGTTTAGTCGGTTCCTGCGGCTTCGGCTCAATCAGCAGCATCCCCTGGAAACCGATTTTATGCTTGTGCTCCACCACCATCTGCATGAAGCGCCCGATCTGCTCGCGCTCCTGCCGCAAATCGGTATTCAGCAGCGTCTCGTATCCTTCGCGTCCGCCCCACAGCACATAGTTTTCACCGCCCAGCGTCTGCGTCGCCTGCATCGCGCTGCACACCTGGCTGGCTGCCCAGGCGAAAATTTCCGGATCCGGGCTGGTCGCCGCGCCGGCCGCATAGCGGGGATGCGTAAAGCAGTTCGCGGTGCCCCACAGCAATCTGACGCCGGTTTCCTGCTGTTTTTCCAGCAGTTTATCGGTCATTACCGCCAGGTTTTCCTGGTAGCTGCGCAGCGAATCACCTTCCGGTGACACATCGACATCATGGAAGCAGTAATAAGGCACGTTGAGTTTGTAAAAGAACTCGAACGCGACATCCGCTTTGAGCTTCGCCAGCTGCAGCGCATCGCCATTTTTCTGCCACGGGCGATCAAAGGCACCCACGCCGAACATATCCGCCCCGTTCCAGCAGAACGTGTGCCAGTAACAGGCGGCAAAACGCAGGTGTTCCGCCATGGTTTTACCCAGAATCACTTCCTGCGGATTGTAATGACGAAACGCCAGTGCGTTAGTGGTATTGGCCCCTTCATAACCAACGCGCTCAAGCTGGTCGAAATAAGCGTGCATGTTGTGCTCCTTAGCATCAGACCCGAATGGTCAGCAGTGAAGCGTTATTTTGCGGAGGCGTAAGCGTTCAGCTCAATTACGATATTTCACACTGAACTTAAGATAATTATTATTTGTGCGGCAGCTCGCAAATCCATGTATTTAATTACATCGCGTGCCGGCGCGCAGCGCCGCTGCAAGATTTAACAGATGGGCGCGTAAAATTTCGATCGCGCTCAAAGAATCACAAATAAACAAAAAAACGTAATAGCAGGATAAAAATCAGTAATTGATGTTGTTCACGTCGCGGGGCAACAATTCATCCGCCCTGGTTCATAGCCTTACAACGACAATAGCCTCAACCTACAGGATGACCATGATGAAAATGAGACACACGCTGTTAGCCCTCAGCGCTGCACTGGCCCTGTTCAGCCACGCCGGGCTGGCGAAAGAAGTGAAAATCGGTATGGCGATCGATGATTTACGTCTGGAACGCTGGCAGAAAGACCGGGACATTTTTGTCAGCCAGGCGGAAAAGTCTGGGGCCAAAGTATTTGTCCAGTCGGCCAACGGCAATGAAGAGACGCAAATCTCACAGATTGAAAATATGATCAACCGCGGTGTCGATGTGCTGGTCATCATTCCTTATAACGGTCAGGTATTGAGTAATGTGGTGGCCGAAGCGAAACGCGAAGGCATTAAAGTCCTCGCTTATGACCGCATGATTAATAATGCCGACATCGATTTTTATATCTCGTTTGATAATGAAAAGGTCGGCGAACTGCAGGCCGAAAGTCTGGTTAAACAGGTACCTAAAGGGAACTACTTTTTGATGGGCGGATCGCCGGTGGATAATAACGCGCGTCTGTTCCGTGCCGGCCAGATGAAAGTGTTAAAACCTTACATCGATAACGGCAGCATCAAAGTCGTAGGCGATCAGTGGGTTGATGCCTGGCTGCCAGAGAATGCGCTGAAAATTATGGAAAACGCGCTGACCGCTAACAGCAACCACATTGATGCTGTCGTTGCCTCCAACGATGCCACCGCCGGTGGGGCCATCCAGGCGCTGAGCGCGCAGGGACTGGCGGGCAAAGTCGCCATTTCCGGTCAGGATGCCGATCTCGCCGCCATCAAACGCATCATGAACGGCACGCAAACCATGACGGTGTACAAACCCATCACCGAACTCGCCACCGAAGCGGCAAAAATTGCGGTGGAACTGGGCGACGGCAAAACGCCCGCCAGCAACAGCAAGCTGAATAATGGCCTGAAAGAGGTGCCGTCGCGCCTGCTGAAGCCGATTCCGGTCAATAAAGACAACATCGAAAGCACCGTGGTGAAAGACGGCTTCCATAAACAGAGCGAACTCTAAGCGCCTGAAACGCGAAGGAGCAGATCGATGCTGCTGGAAATGAACAACATCACCAAGCGCTTCGGCGCGGTGAAAGCGCTGGATGCGGTCAGCCTGCGGCTCGAAGCCGGTGAAGTCATGTCGCTGTGCGGTGAGAACGGCTCGGGCAAATCGACGCTGATGAAAGTGCTGTGCGGGCTTTACCCGCACGGCGAATTTGACGGCGAAATTCGCTTTGCCGGCGATCGCATCGAGGCGCAAACCATCCGCGACACCGAGCGTAAAGGCATTGTGATTATTCATCAGGAGCTGGCGCTGGTGCGGCAGCTTACGGTCATGGAGAACATTTTCCTCGGTGCCGAGCTGGGTCGCTTCGGTATGGTCGATGATGAAACCATGACGCTGCGCTGCCAGCAGCTGCTGGAGCGGGTCAAACTTAACGTTTCGCCTGCCACCAAAGTTGGCGAGCTCGGCCTCGGCCAGCAGCAGTTGGTAGAGATCGCGCGGGCGCTGAATAAGCAGGTGCGATTGCTAATCCTCGATGAGCCCACCTCGTCGCTCACCGAACAGGAAACCGAAGTGCTGCTTGGGATTATCACTAACCTGCGCGAGCACGGTATTGCCTGCATCTACATCTCCCACAAGCTTAATGAGGTCAAAGCAATTTCGGACACCATCTGTGTGATCCGCGATGGTCAGCACATCGCCACACGGCCAGCGGCCGGGCTGAGTGAAGATGACATCATCACGATGATGGTGGGTCGTGAGCTCACCGCACTTTATCCGCACCAGCCGCACGAGATCGGCGAAACGGTACTGAAAGTGGAAAACCTTACTGCCTGGCATCCGGTCAACCGCCACGTGCGCCGCGTTAATAATGTGTCCTTCAGCCTGAAGCGCGGCGAAATTCTCGGTATTGCCGGGCTGGTGGGTGCAGGACGCACCGAAACGGTCCAGTGCCTGTTTGGTGTCTGGCCCGGTCGCTGGCAGGGCGAAATCTGGATTGATGGCCAGCAGGTGAAGATCGACGATTGCCGGGCAGCGATTGCGCATGGCATCGCCATGGTGCCGGAGGACCGGAAAAAAGATGGCATCGTGCCACTGATGGGCGTGGGGAAAAACATCACGCTGGCCGCGCTGGATCAATACAGCCATCGCTTCTCCACGCTGGATGAAGCGCAGGAGCAGCAGGCGATCAACGATGCTATCCGCCGTCTGCGTGTCAAAACCTCTTCACCCGAGCTGGCGATTGGCCGCCTCAGCGGTGGCAATCAGCAAAAAGCGATCCTCGCCAAATGCCTGCTGCTCAATCCGCGCATTTTGATTCTGGATGAACCGACGCGCGGCATCGACGTCGGCGCTCGCCAGGAGATCTATCTGCTGATTAACGCGCTGGTGCAGCAGGGCATCGCGGTGATTGTTATCTCCTCCGAACTGCCTGAAGTGCTGGGTCTGAGTGACCGCGTATTGGTGATGCACGAAGGGCAAATCAAAGCCGATCTGATTAACGACAACCTGACTCAGGAGCAGGTCATGGAAGCTGCCCTGCGGAGCGAACATTATGCTTAAAACTGAAAGTAGCCAGAGCCTGTCCGGTACCCCGGGCAAGCCAGCGCCGGGCAAGTTTCCGCGCTTCAATCTGCAGGTGCTGGTGATGCTGGGAGCGATTGTGCTTATCGCTCTGTTCTTCACCTGGACCACCGACGGTGCCTGGCTTAGCCCACGCAACGTCTCTAACCTGCTGCGCCAGACCGCCATCACCGGCATCCTCGCGGTGGGCATGGTGTTTGTCATTATCTCGGCGGAGATCGACCTTTCCGTCGGTTCGATGATGGGCCTGCTGGGCGGTGCCGCAGCCATCTTTGACGTCTGGCTCGGCTGGCCGCTGCCGCTGACCATCGTGGTAACGCTGGTGCTTGGCCTGTTGCTGGGCACCTGGAATGGCTGGTGGGTCGCGTACCGTAAAGTGCCCTCGTTCATCGTCACGCTGGCGGGCATGCTGGCGTTTCGCGGCATTCTGGTTGGTATTACCGATGGCACCACCGTAGCGCCAACAACGCCGGCGATGTCGCAGATCGGGCAAAGCTATTTGCCGGGCGGTGTTGGCTTTGGCTTCGGCTTCGCCGGTCTGGCGCTGTTTATTCTCTGGCAATGGCGGCTGCGGCTGCGTCGCCAGCAGCTGGGGTTATCACAACCAGCCGCCAGCGGCACGGTGGCACGCCAGGCGATTACCGCTGTTCTGGTGCTGGGTGCCATCTGGTTACTGAACGATTACCGCGGCGTGCCGACACCGGTCCTGCTGCTGGCACTGCTGCTGCTCGGCGGCATGTTTATGGCCACGCGCACCGCCTTCGGACGACGGATTTACGCCATCGGCGGCAACATTGATGCGGCGCGCCTGTCGGGCATCAACGTGGCGCGCACCAAGCTGGCGGTGTTCGCCATCAACGGCGTCATGGTGGCTATCGCCGGCCTGATCCTCAGCTCACGCCTTGGTGCTGGCTCGCCCTCGGCGGGCAATATTGCCGAACTGGACGCCATCGCTGCCTGCGTGATTGGCGGCACCAGCCTGGCGGGCGGCGTCGGTTCGGTGGCTGGCGCGGTGATGGGCGCCTTCATCATGGCGTCTCTGGATAACGGCATGAGCATGATGGACGTGCCGACCTTCTGGCAGTACATCGTTAAAGGGGCGATTTTACTGCTGGCGGTGTGGATGGATACGGCTACGCGCCGCCGGGTGTAATCGCGTGGGCGATCACAATGTGGCGCAAACAATTTCTGCTGCCTTTTCCGCCGTGCTATGCAATGCGCAACAGGTTTAAGGGAGCGCGCCACGATGCACGAAAAACGTTACCGTATTACGCTGCTATTTAACGCCAACAAGGTGTATGACCGCCAGGTGGTGGAAGGGGTCGGCGAGTATCTGCAGGCTTCGCAAACCGACTGGGATATCTTCATTGAAGAGGATTTCCGCTGCCGCATCGACAACATCCGCGAATGGCTGGGGGACGGCGTCATTGCGGATTACGACGACAGCTCGATCGAGAGCCTGCTCAGCAATGTGCCGGTGCCGATTGTCGGCGTTGGTGGCTCTTATCACCGCCAGCAGGATTATCCGCCGGTGCACTACATCGCCACCGACAACGCTGCGCTGGTGGAGAGTGCCTTTCTCCACCTGAAAGAGAAAGGCATTCATCGCTTTGCGTTTTACGGCCTGCCCGCCGCCAGCGGCAAACGCTGGGCGCAGGAGCGCGAGCAGGCGTTTCGCCAGCTGGTGATGCGCGAGCGCTATCAGGGCGTGGTGTATCAGGGGATGGAAACTGCGCCGGAAAACTGGCAGCACGCGCAAAACCGCCTCGCCGACTGGCTGCAAACGCTGCCGCCGCAGACCGGCATTATCGCGGTGACCGACGCGCGTGCGCGTCATTTGCTGCAGGCCTGTGAACACCTGAAAATTCCGGTGCCGGAGAAGCTCAGCGTAATCGGCATTGATAACGAAGAGCTGACGCGCTATCTGTCCCGCGTGGCGCTCTCTTCGGTGGCCCAGGGCACGCGCCAGATGGGTTATCAGGCCGCCAAGCTGTTGCATCGTCTGCTCGATCGGCAAACGCTGCCGCTGCAACGTATTCTGGTGCCGCCGGTGAAAGTCATTGCCCGCCGTTCTACCGATTTTCGCTCGCTGCGCGATCCGGCGGTGATTCAGGCAATGCATTACATCCGCTTTAACGCCTGTAAAGGCATCAAGGTCGAACAGGTGCTGGATGCGATTGGCATGTCGCGCTCCAATCTGGAAAAACGTTTTCGCGATGAGACCGGCGACACCATTCACGCCATGATTCACCGCGAGAAGCTGGAGAAAGCGCGTGAACTGCTGGCCTGCTCTTCATTGAATATTAATGAAATTTCGCAGATGTGCGGCTATCCTTCCCTGCAGTACTTCTATTCGGTGTTTAAGAAAAGCTACGCCACTACGCCAAAGGAGTATCGACAGCATCACGGCGAGAAGGTGCAATAACGCCCCGCTGCGATCAAGATTTTGCCGCCAATTGCCGCTATACTGCGCGGCATCTTCAAAGGAAGATCGTCGTCTCCGGTGAGGCGGCCGGATTTCAAATCCGGTTGGGGCCGCCAGCGGTCCCGGGCAGGTTCGACTCCTGTGATCTTCCGCCAAAATTCCTCCGCTGCCATCCGAGAATGTCTAAAAATCCATAATTTTAGAAATATATAGCAAATCCCTCACCCGTAACCGTCCGACAAGTTCTCCCTGTATCCACGGAAAATATGTATAGTGATGTGTATAGGTTTTTTATACAGATTTTTGACTTATACACATGCCACTAACATACATACAAATCAAACGAGCAAAGCCCCAAGACAAGCCCTACACAATGAACGATGGTCAAGGCCTGTCATTACTCATCAATCCAGACGGCTCAAAGGGTTGGCGCTTCCGTTTCCGCTTTGCCGGAAAAGCGCGGTTGATGTCATTTGGTAGCTACGATTTAGTTAGCCTTGCAGAAGCCCGTGAGAAGCGCGAGATAGCTCGTAAACCAGTTGCTAATGGCACTGATCCAGTTGAAGAACGTAAAGTCCAGATACTGGCACAATAGCTCTCCACTGAAAACTCCTTTGAAGCCATTTGTCGAGAATGGCATGCAAACAAAGCCGATCGCAGGACACTGGCATACCGTGACGAAATCATTAAGACTTTTGAGCAAGATGTTTTTCCTTTTATCGGCAAATGTCTTATGGGTGAGATCAAACCTTTGGAGTTACTTGAGGTATTACGGCGGATAGAGAAACGTGGTGCGCTTGAGAAAACCAGAAAAGTGCGCCAAAGATGCGGCGAGGTCTATCGCTATGCGATCATTACTGGCCGTGCTGAATACAACCCTGCACCTGATTTAGCAATTGCTCTAGCAGTACCAACCAAATCAAAAGCACTATCTTTTTCTTTCCGCAGAAGAGTTATCTCATTTTGCCCGGGATCTAGAGGCCTATACCAGCAGTATAATCACAAAGAATGCGACAAACATTGTCATGCTGACTGGTGTATGAACCAAAGAGATGCGCTTTGCTACATGGGACGAAGTGGACTTAAATAAAGGAATATGGGAGATCCCAGCGGAGCGGATGAAGATGCGCAGGCCTCATCTTGTGCCGCTGTCTACTCAGCTTATTGAGCTGTTCAGGCAACTGAAACCTATCACAGGGCACTACCCTTACATTTTTATTGGTAGAAACAACCGCAGTAAACCTATATCTGAAGAGAGCGTGTCGCAGGTGATTGAGTTGCTTGGCTACAAAGGACGTGCAACAGGTCACGGTTTTAGACATACGATGTCGACAATCCTGTATGAACAAGGGTTTGATAGTGTATGGATTGAGATGCAATTAGCACATGTTGATAAAAACAGTATTCGTGACATTTACAATCATGCCAGTTACGAACAAAATAGAAGAAAAATGTTACAATGGTATGCTGACTGCATTCTGAAAAGGGATAGGATTAATGCAAGAGATAATTAATTGGGCTTTAGCGAATAAAGAATGGCTATTCTCTGGCATAGGATTGCTGGCTATTACTGCTATCGCAAAAATCTTCTTTCGATCTAAAAAAGATGGGGATAAATCAAATAAACAAAAATCTTGCATGTTTACATTTGGGTCAAATAATAAAACAAAAAATACTCAGAAGAATGAGCAGTAGCAACATTCAAAAATCAAATGTAAACGTTATTGGTTCAAATAATGAAACCAATGTTAAACAATTCAACATTTCAATTTATGCCAGTGACGTTTTGTCAATTACAAATGAACTTAGAGAGAACATAATAGATGTCCTAGAGGACGAACTAGTTAATTCTGATCTTAATGTTTTTTTATGCTACCCAAATATTTTGGAAGATAAGTCATTTGACTCTTGCATAAAAAAATCTTAAAACTGAACTTAGCAAAATAGATGCTGTTATTTATGAAGGTGGAGGAAAGCAAGCCCTGCCTGATACAGAAAGTGTTTATATACACATAGCAGAATTAGATTTTATTAATAGAAAATGTGATAGCATTATCATATTCGTCTTAGATGAATTAACCCTATCACAGATAACCCTAATAAGTTATTATAAAATAACCAAAAACATTAAAAATCCAGATTTGATTGTCATCTGCAATGACAAAATAAAAAACCTTGACCGTTTTTTTTCATTAGGTGTTTTTCAATATTGTGACGATAATAGCATTAAAATATTTGACATAGCCGATATTGAAAATGAGAAAATTGACAACCTAATTAGACGAATCAGGAATAAGAAGCTCGTCTCTAAAAACAAAGGTCTTTTGGGGGGGTAAATGTCTAACTCAATAAACTTTCGCTTACTTTTATGGGCCAACTCAATTATTCAACCTGCGGCTCCATCTGAGATATTATATTATTTAAGATTAATATTAGCAGATAATGGGGCATTACCTGACATTGATTCATTGAAACAGCATCTTAAAGAATTACAAAAATTTGGTTATGTAGAATTAGTTTCCATTAAAAACGAACTATATTCTATAACCCCATCTGGTGATGAAAAACTTTCAGCAAATTTAAAAAAACTAAGAGACAAGTTACGTATTTTCCTTCTTGACAAATGCCAGAAATCTACTAGATTAGGTGTGCTAGCCTCTACTGATACAAAGAATATGGACGGCGCACCGCCGTCTTTACAGTTAAGGCCTTACATAAAAGAGGTTCCGCACCCAAGCCTGTCTTGGGCGTCCGGGACCTTGCCCAGCCGCCCAAGACAGGCTTGGGTGCGGATCTTTGAGCAATTACGAATTGGTTCAATGTCCAGTAGTCAGGCTAGCATCCTTTCAAAAGATAGTGACAGCCTCATTCCCGAAAAAAAAATTATCGCTGCTCCAATTTTCTATTCCTTCAAGTCGCTGAATAACCCTCTTTTCGAAAATAACGGTATTTTAACGATCGCATCTTGTATTGGACTTACACCGCGGCTTATAAGCTCAATGATAAAAAACCCTGATAAATATTATCGGGTTTTTGACATACCTAAAAAGAGCGGTGGCGTTAGAAAAATATCAGCCCCACGGAAATTCCTAAAGATAACACAGTACTGGATAAATGATTATTTTTTGAATAGACTAAACATTCATTCTTCCTGTTTCTCATATAGGAAGGGGATAAGTGTTCATGATAATGCTTATCCACATCAAAACAATAAGTTTATTGCAAATATAGACATTGAGAATTATTTTGGCTCTATTAATAAAACCATGATAAAGAACTGCCTTTTAAGAAATAATATATCTGAGCACATAGTTAACACTATTGCTGGTTTAACAACTCTCTATGGTACTTTGCCACAGGGCGCACCGACCAGCCCCAATATATCAAACGCCATATTGTATGATTTCGATGAAATAATGACAAACCAAGCTTTAGTTAGAGACTGTGTATACACTCGATATTCTGACGACATATCAATTAGCGGCAATAAAAAACACTTGATAGAAGAGCTTGTTAGCCTCGCAAAAAATAAAATAAACTCTCTCGGCTTCAGCTTAAATAATTCAAAGCACAGGCTACTCTCATATAATAACAGGCAATCAGTCACTGGCGTTTTAATTAATGGCCCATTAAGGCCACCTAGGTCATATCGTCGAAGAGTTAGAGCAATATTTGACCAAGCAATAAAATCAAATGATCAGACTCCTTTGACAATTAACGCCTTAAAGGGGCATTTTAATTATTTGCAGTCATTCAAAAAATATGGCTTTATTTTTGAAGAAGCTAAATATTCATCAATTATTAAAAAACTATCAAATAAGTAAAGAATTAGCATTTATAACGCCATTTTAGAATGGCGTTATTGTATCCGATGTATAATTTACGCAATAAATTATTGATTATTCATCCAATATAAATCAAAAAAACATGCTTATGGAAGATAATTTCTGCTGCCTTATGCCGGATTTTTATTTCCCCACATCAGAGGCTCGTGACGTCCTCAAACATCGCTATCCCACTCTTCGACACTCCCACAAAATCGCGCGGCGCGGCGATCCGCCCGGGCCGTGAAATTAAATAAAGACTTTAATGCTGGCGCGCAGTGCTTTCCCCGCCTCGCCTGCCCGCTTTGCAGGGCGTTTTAATGCAGATGCATGACCGGGCTCAGGCCGCGCCGGGACTGGCGCGGGAGGGGTTCCGACTGACAGCGAAATAAATGCAGTTAAATGCATCTGATGCATGCAGGGTATTTTGCGGAAAAATATCGGGATTTTTTGGGGCAGGGCGCAGCCGGTAGTCAGTACCGGCGCACATAAATCGGGAGATTTCGGGAAATTATTACTGCTGAATATCTGCCTGCAAGACCTGATTTTCCGGCATTGCCGGTTTGCATATCATGCCGTCGAGCATCTCCGTGGTACGGAAGGTGGCCGAACACTCACTACTGGTGCACCGGTGATTGCGCTGTTTGAGGTTTTCCGTCAGATAGCGGCTGGTGCGCATGTGCGCAGGCTGTTTACAGAATGGGCAGTGAAACATGGCCCAGTCCTCCGCCTGCTTTCTCTTTTTGGCCAGTCGCGTGGCAAGTTGCGAACGCTTCAGCGGAACAGGACAATGTGATCCTCCGCCGCGATCCGGCAGAGCGTCTGCAACTCATTTCCCTGATTTACCTGATGACGGATCAGCTCGATGCCGTGATCGAACGCTGCAACCTGCGCTGGCTCGACGGGGAGGAAAAGGTATGAAACAGCCGTTACCGCCCGTCCTGCGCGCTGCACTTTATCGCCGCGCCGTGGCCTGTGCCTGGCTGTTCCTGTGTCAGCGCCAGCACCATTGACCGTGCATCACCTGACCGGCGAAGCCGTGATGGTGGCGCTGTCGTCCGTCAACCTCCTTTCTCTGGCGAGCCTTGCCAGCAGCCAGTATCCGGCCTGTCAGATTGTCCTCGCCGCCGACCGCGACCTGAACGGTGACGGTCAGACAAAAGCCGCAGCGGCCGCAAAAGCCTGCGAGAGAATTGTCGCGCTGCCGCCGGTGTTCGGTGACTGGAATGATGTATTTATGCAGCAGGGGGAGAATGCCACGCGCCAGGCGATTTACGATGCCATTAATCCACCGGTCGCCAGCCCGTTCGACACCATGAGCGAGGCGGAATTTACCGCCATGAGCACCAGTGAGAAAGCGATGCGCGTGCATAAGCACTAAGGCGAGGCGCTGGCGGTTGACCCGAACGGCCAGCTCCTTTCGCGCTATGAAGCCGGAGCCTAAAAAGTGATTTCCCCGGCTGACTTCTCCCGCGATGTGGCTGCACTCTTCCAGCGCCTGCGCGCGCCCTTCTCGTCAGGCAAAATTGCGTCGGTGGTGGAGACCCTGAAACTGATTGTTCCGCAGCAGGGCGCGCCGGCACGGCGGCTGATTGGCTTCCGTAACGGGGTGCTGGGCACAAAAACCGGCACGTTCAACCCGCACAACAAGGCGCACTGGCTGCGCACTCTGTGCGAGGTGGATTTCACCCCGCCGGTGGTGGGCAAAACGCTGGAAACGCATGCACAACATTTCTGGTGCTGGCTCGACCGCGCCGCTAGTGGCCGCGCTGACAAACGTGACGTTATTCTCGCCGCGCTGTTTATGGTGCTGGCGAACCGCTATGACTGGCAGCTCTTTCTTGAGGTGACGGGGCCAAGTGGAAGCGGCAAAAGTATTCTGGCTGAAATTGCGACTATGCTCGCAGGCGAAGACAACGCCACCTCCGCGACGATTGAAACACTTGAATCTCCGCGTGAGCGTGCAGCGCTGATTGGCTTCTCACTGATTCGTCTGCCCGACCAGGAAAAGTGGAGCGGCGATGGTGCCGGGCTCAAGGCCATCACCCGTGGCGACGCGGTCTCGGTTGACCCAAATACCGGGATGCGTATTCAACACACATTCCGGCGGTGATACTGGCCGTGAATAATAACCCGATGCGCTTCACCGACCGCAGCGGCGGCGTCTCCCGTCGCCGGGTTATTCTCCATTTCCCGGAACAGATTGCGCCAGAGGAGCGCGACCCGCATCTTAAAGACAAAATCGCCCGCGAGCTGACCGTGATTGTTCGTCAACTTATGCAGCGGTTCAGCGACCCGATGACCGCCCGCGCGCTGCTCCAGTCGCAGCAGAACTCCAGCGAGGCACTCAGCATCAAGCGCGACGCCGACCCGGCTTTTGATTTCTGCGGTTATCTGGAGGTATTGCCTGACGCTGACGGGATGTATATGGGTAATGCCAACATTATTCCGCGCCAGCCTCGCCAATATATCTATCATGCCTATCTGGTCTATATGGAAGCACACGGCTACAAGAACACCCTGAGCCTGACGATGTTCGGAAAGGGATTGCCGACCATGCTGAAAGAGTACGGACTGAATTACGACAAACGACGAACCAGTCAGGGCATACAGACTAACCTGACACTGAAAGAAGAAAGCAACGGCGACTGGTTGCCAAAGTGTGATGACTTTCCAGCAAAATAAACTACCCTGACCGGCAACAGCCGGTCTTTTTTTAACCTGCACACCGGCCAGAGTGAACAGTTTTTCAAGAAAAAACTTTTTACCCTCAAACGTTATCAGGCCGCTCAGTGCCAAGAGTGGACATTCCATGCGTTATCAGGAAAAATCAAGTAAAACACATAATATCAAGATGCATTAGAATGCTAACTTCTTAGATGAATCGTAATGCTTAAGAATGTATCGCCAGTTCTGCACTAAGATTAAAAGCCAGAAAGGGATTAATTGTTGAAATGAAAATCGCTAATATTTATACACTGTTACGCTCTAAAATACTCAGTTAATTCACAACGTTTGAAATAATTTTTAAAAAGGTTGATAACTATGTCGGTAATGCATAATAAATTTGAAAATAATACTATCAATATGAAGAATCTAGACATTCCTATCTACAGAATTTTCAGTTTTGACCGCTTCAAAGATTTGATTACAGAAAAGCAATTAGTTCTTGTGAGACCATCCATGTGGGATGACCCATATGAAAATTTCATTCTTAAAACTGAGGTTGATTGCGGTAACGGAGTAAGTGCCTCTCTCGAAGATTTAAATCTTACATGGTATGGACAATGCTGGACAGAAAACGATGATACTGATGCTATGTGGAGAATATATAGCCACGACAAGACTGGAGTGAGAGTTAAAACAACCGCCAGAAAATTGTTCTCAACAGTATATAAACATACTGATAGGTATGCCGCTTTGAAATATTTCATTGGAAAGGTTGAGTATAAAGACAAGTCAGAAATCATAAATTTCATGAACTCTATTACGTTTACAGCAATGATTTCAGGAGGACAAAACAAAATTTTTGCAGAACTGTTATGCGTTAAGAGAACTGAATTTAACCATGAGAATGAAATAAGAATCCTTGTGGATGATATTGATGACAACAAAGGATATAACGGTTTATATAAAATCGACATTGAACCTAATTCCCTATTTGATGAGGTATGTTTAGATCCTCGCCTAACCAATTCAGATTTTTCCAACTTATCTTTACAGATAAAATCCATGGGTGTCAGTACAAAAATCATCCATTCTGATCTTTACAAGTTCAATGTCCCTCGTATAAGGCTGGGTTGATGTCTTCCGCCAAAATATTTATCGTTCTTTCAAGATATTAGAAATTACATTCTGCCCACGTTGATGTGTACGTTTTCAATTTAATTAAAATCTACAACTCGGTAAAGAAATTAATTTTCTTGGTTGATAACAAAGTGTTTAATAGAACTTATTTTACGCATTGCAAGTCCTTATACCCGCGCATGAAGATACTTATAATGTCGTTAACATCAGACACCAGCCCGAAACGTCACAGCTGGTGTTTATTCGGAGTTTGTCAGCTTTTCTGCTCAGTTGAACTGACGATCCGGGTTGTTGGTACTAATGTCAACTGTGTGCCATAAGCGGCTCTCTACCACATTTATTGATCATATCAACCTCCAAAATCTTTACGCAAAAAAAACCAATTGATTTTTTGTAAATTAATACCATAATGGGAATATGTATATATAATTTATATGTTAAAATCATTAACATTCATAAGCTTAGGCGAATCACATGGCATTGGATAGCTGGAATGAAATAGATAATTTCACGTTGGACAGTGAGAGTTATTACTGCGCTTTTTTAGATATTCTAGGATATAAAAACAAATCTGATGAATTCTTCGGTGGATGTTTTAATCTGCATGGGAGGTATGAAAGAGCACTGTCTTCATCTTTAGAATTATTGAAAAGTGTTTCCGAGTATGGATTAATTGATACAAGCAAACTAGAAGTGAAGTTTTTCTCTGATAGTATCATCATAACACATCCTAAAAATATAAACAAAGAAACTTCTTTTTTTAACATATTATTTTTCTGCAAAGTATTGTCCGCACATCTGAGTTTTGAAGGCCTGTTCATTCGAGGCGGAATATCCCAAGGACAACATATTGAAAAAACTAACAAGCAATACAAGTTCTCATTTTTATCATCTAAGGCGCTTGAGAAAGCTTACATACTGGAATCTACAAAAGCAGTTTACCCTAGGATATTAATTGATGATGATATTATTCCAGATGTGAGCGAACACAACCTCACTATGATTGTTAAAAATGCCTCTAGCTATATGGTACATTTTTCCCCTCAACTTATAGATACTGAAGGGGGTAACCAGTTAGAAGTAAAACTTGAAATGGAGGATATATATAAAATATATAAATCAGAAACTGACCCAAGAATCAGGGATAAATACAAGTGGCTGCTCTGTTATTATTATTGGACATTGTCAATAATACCAGGGGTAAACATGAATAAATTTAAAAAGTTTAAAGTCGGTAATATTAGTGATTTTGAAACCATATCATCTATTTAGATGGCTAGTTACTTTCCCTATTAATAAATATGTCAGAGATATAAACCGGCTTCTTTGAGAAAATAAGTCGAATTGAGCACAGGAAAATTGCATCATATGGAAATAGTCAGAGTGATTTGAAAGTACTATTTCTTTGCAAACTCTCATTACAGCACTCAGCAATGCACCGAACACATAGCATGTCCGCTCCTCGCTCACAGCAGACTATAAGCCTGTAGCGGTGAGCAGTAAAGTATTCACTGTTCACCAACCATTCACAGCATAACTATATGAATATTGAATATAAATATGTGTAGTGAACAGTATCACAGTGTTTCCAAGAAAAAGTTTCTTTATGTAAGATCGGTCACAGGTGTTTTATATATCGATAGTTTTTCATTCAAGCAAATGTGTATAATAATATGTATAATGAAGAAAGATATGATTCATAAAAAAATAAATACAAAGGGTTATGAACCATATGCGACTCCTGTGATCTTCCGCCACTCACCACTCAGGCCCAGCCATGCTCATCCATCCATCCGACAACCTTCCGTTCTCTGGCGATCCGCGTAAGGAAGAACTGCGCCAGCGGCTGCTGCGGCCGGATGCGCCCAAAGTCATTGCCGTGTCACTGTCTAAGGAGCTGGATCGCGAGCGACGCACGCATCGTCATGCCGCCGGTCAGCTGTTTTGTCTGCGCCAGGGATTGATGACGGTGAACACCTCGTCGGGCATTTTTGCTAATCCGCCGCGGCTGGTTGGCTGGATTCCGCCGTGGTTTGACCATGCCCTTGTCGGGCCGGGGCGCGTGCTGGGCTGGACGGTACTGATTGACGAAGCGCTGGCTGCGCCGCTGCCGGATCGACCGGTGCTGCTCTCCTGCCCCACCGTGCTGGAGCCGCTGGCAGAACGGCTGGCGGTGCTGGAGCCTGAACTGTGGAGCAGCGCACGCTATACCCGGCTGGGTCAGGTGTTTCTTGATGAACTGTACGAATCCACGCCGCAGGAACTCACCCTGCCGCTGCCGGAAGAGCCGCGTCTGCGGCAGATTGCACGCCTGCTGATGGACGATCCGGCTGATACACGCACCGGGCCGGAGCTGGCGCAGTGGGCTGGTCTGAGCGCGCGCAGCCTGAGTCGCCACTGGTCCAGCGCGGTTGGCATGAGCCTGAGTAAATATCGTCAGGTATCGCGCCTGCTGAAATCGCTGGAAGGGCTGGCGGCAGGCCACAGCGTGCAGCAGGTTGCCTGGCAGGTGGGCTTCGACAGCGTCAGCAGCTATATCAGCGCGTTTCGCGCCGCCTTCGGCTCAACGCCAGGCAAATACTTTACGACGCCAGCCGACTCTGCGAATGCAGCATCAGCAGGCTAGCCGGACCGTCAATCGGTGGCAGGCTGTGCCGGTATTTGCGGCGAAACGCGCCGGGCGGCAGGTCAAACATACGCCGAAAGGTACGGCAGTAGGTTTGCTGTGAATCGAAGCCAAACTGCAGCGCAATCTGCATCAGCGACGTGTTACTGCTGAGCAGGGTGATGACGGAAGCCGTTAGCTTCCGTTCACGGATATAGGCTCCCAGCGCCACGCCAGTATAGCTGCGGAACAGCCGCTGCAAATGCCACTGCGAATAACCGGCCCGCCGCGCGACCGTCTCCAGCATGAGCTTTTGTTCAATATTCGCCTCTATCCACATCATCAGCTGATGCATAAAGGCTGCGTGAATATCCATCCTCTCCTCCTGATGCCGTGGTGCGACTCAATCTGCGACATTGTAAAAACAGGACGACTGGCTGTGTTTGCGCATAAAGCCAATAAATAGCGATAACTCGCCAATTTACATATCACTACTCTGCCGGGGAGAACACGCTGTTGCGTCAGCGCACATCATGTAATATTGTAAGTTACATGAAAGATAAGCCGCCGTTCTTTCCGCTGCGCCAATCGTCACAAAGGAGAAAATCTATGCATGCCTTTTTACTCTCTGACATGGGTGTGTGCCTGGCGATTGCGCTGGCCTCAGCCAGCATCGCGATGACCATGACACAGACCGAACTGTTTGCCGGTTTGCGCGCCTGGACCGCACGCACACACGCCTTGCTCGGTCATCTGTTTCACTGTTTCTATTGCCTGAGCCATTGGGTGGTGTTTGCCGCTATGCTGATTTACCACCCGACGCTGCTGAATAGCGGTTGGCCGCTGGTCGACTGGATCATGACAGCCTTTATCACGCTGACGCTGACCACGTTTGTCAGCGGTATGATGTTTAAAGTGTTTCAGGCCGCCGTCACCACGCATGTGATGAAGCATGACGCGCAGATCAAATTGCAGAAGCAGGATTAACGGCCGCGCGGGTTAGTCGCTGCAGCGCGGAAAGGTGTGCGGATCCAGCCCGAGGCTGGCCATTTTTTGCAGGTAATCGTCGGCGATGTCCGCCACGGTAATCTGGCCGAAGCGCTGCAGCAGTAGCGCTTCGGCTTCACCCAGCGCCTGGTCAAGCCGGGCGTCCACCGCATGTTCCACCAGGCAGGGCGAAGAATCGGCCGCCGGGCCAATGCTGAACAGCGCCGGTGAGCCGATGGCCTGGTACACATCCAGCAGCGTAATATCGCGCAGGTCCGCGCGCAGCTCCCAGCCGCCGCCGTGCCCCTTTTCCGACACCAGATACCCCTTTTCACGCAGCCCTGACATCATGCGACGCACCACCACCGGGTTGGTGCCGAGCATTTTTGCCATGGCATCGGATGTGGCGCGTTTAACGTGACGATCAAGATGAATGAGCGCGTGCAGCGAGCGGGACAGGCGGTTATCGCGTGGCATGGACGTTTCCTCTGAAATTCCCGCTACTGTAGCAAACCACGCTGGCGGCAACAATTTATCCTGGCTGAGCGTGGATGACGCCCTGACCAGTCATCCGCGTTAATCAGGCTGCCAAATGGGAAAAGGCAAACCGCCACAGTAAAAGCCATTACGATGAAAAGGCGATTGGGCATCAGTTAATTAATTAATGAACTAAGTGACAGAAACGGAATGTATATTTCCCACCAGGAAACAAAACTCCCCTAAGCGGAATAAAAAATTCCTTTTTGAAATTAAATTCACTCTGTAGGACATAGACTACAAATAATTATTTTATTGTTCTTGATCATACGCAATATATAAAATTCAGCGAGCGGCTAAAGTTTGACCTGTCATTCACTCATCAGGAAAAGGTTAACTATGGCTCAGGTCGTTGTGGTTGATGACCATCCGATCGCGCGGATGGCCGTTCGTTATTTGCTGGAACAAAATGGACATACGGTGCTGGCCGAGAGCGCCGATGGCCGGGAAGCGGTAACGCTGATTCAGCAGCAGCAGCCGGATATCGTCATCATTGATATCGACCTGCCGTCACTGGACGGAATTGAAGTGGTTAAGTCATTGCGTGATCAGAGTTTTCCAGGAAAAATCATCGTTATCTCCGGGAAAAATGAAAACGTGTATGCCGTGCAGAGCCTGCGCAGCGGCGCCAATGGCTTTGTCAGTAAAAAAACCGATATGCCAGAGATCGCCACTGCTATTCAGGCGACACAACGTGGTTACGGTTATTTCCCGCTGGGCGGTTTTATGCAGCAAATGGAGCAGGAAAGCACGCTGGCGGAGAAAAAAATGATTGAATCATTGTCACCACAGGAGTTTCAGGTTTTTCATCACATTATTAAGGGCCTGAATAATATGCGCATCGCGGCGCGGATGGGCGTCAGTAATAAAACCGTCAGCACTTATAAAAGCCGGTTAATGGATAAACTGCACTGCAAAACCATGAGTGATTTATTTGCTTTCGTACACCGCAATCAAATGGAAGCCTCATGATCCGTCTGCTGATGTTTATCGGACTGGTGCTGTGCTGCAGCCCCACGGTGGCGCAGCCGATGCCACAGCTCTATATTCCGCTGGAGCGGGAACCGCTGGCACCGCTGATACCGCAACTGTCGCAGGACGACTGGCAGGTATTGCGTCAGTTGCCCACGCTGCGCATTGCGCTGTGGGCGCCCGATATTCCGCCTTATCTCACCTTCCTTGATATGTCATCCGAGGAAAAAAACGTGGAAGGCGTATTTGCTGATTACGCCCGGCTGATTAGCCAGGCACTTGGCATGCGGATAGAGATGCTGCGCTATGCCGATCGTGACGCGGCGCTGGCCGCTATCGCTGCCGACCAGGCTGATATGCTGTTTAGCAAAGCCGGGAATACTGTGCCCGCCAACGCCCAGCTGGACGCCTCACAGAATCTGCTGATCAACCGACCGGTGGTGGTAACCCAGCGCGATCGCGCCATGCAGCCGGTGCCTTATGCAGCGCCAGTCAGACTGGCGGTGGACCAGCACTATCTCAGCGACAGCGTAATCCGGGCGCAATTTCCTCAGGCGCACATCATGCGTTATGCCTCCAGTCGCGTCGCGCTGTCGGCGCTGGCGACCGGCGAGGCGGATTACGTGCTCGATAATCTGACCTCCGCCAGCTTTTTAATTGAACGCAACTACCTCAATCAGCTGGCGCTGGCCGACATTCTCGCCCCACGCGCGCAGGATGCCAGTCGGCTACTGGTGAGTCAGCGCAGGCCGGTATTGCTGCGTGCGATAAATCGCGTCATCGCGGCGATCCCCGCAGAGCAGCATCGCGCGATCTCACGCCAGTGGACACAGCGCCCGGACATCTGGCGTCTGCAGCAACCGCTGGCACTTACGGCTGCTGAACAGCGCTGGCTACAGCAGCACGGCAGCGTGCGCGTGGGTTTTAATCCGTTTTTTGCGCCACTGGCACTGCTGGATGGGCGTAACCAGTTTCAGGGCATCAGTGCCGAACTGCTGCACCAAATCCACCTGCGCACCGGTATCAATTTTGTCGCCGTGCCGGAGTATCACGAAGACACGCTCCTGATGCAGCTTCAACAGCATAAAATCGACATGGTGGCCGCACTCTCCTACAACGCGCAGTGGCCTGGCCGTTTTACCCAGCCGTGGCTGCACACGCCGTTTGTGCTGATTACTGCCGCTACCGCGGGTGCACCCGCCGCGCTGCACTCGGGCTTACGTATCAGCGTAATGAAAGGCAGCCCGGTCATAGGCTGGCTGCAGCAACACTATCCTGAAGTACAGCTACAGCTGGTGGACAACGCCAGTCTCGGCATGCAGCAAGTGTTGGAAGGCAAAGCCGATGGCATGGTGCATAACCAGCTGGGCGCCGCTTACCTGATCAAACGCTATTTTTCCGGACGGATGCGCATTGCCCAGCGCGTCGGCACCCAGCCCGCTCACATCAGTTTCGCCGTGCACGCTGGCGATCCCGAGCTGCTCAGCATCATGAATAAGGCCCTGAATGAAATATTACCCAGTGAGATCTCGCAGCTCACCAGCCGCTGGCAGGGTACGCCCGAGGTGACGGCCAGCAGCTGGCCACTGTATCGCACGCCATTTTATGCGCTGGCGGGCGTGGCAGCCGTCGTCTCCCTCGCCTGCCTGCTCTGGGTGTATCAGCGCGGCCGGGAAATCCGCCGCCGCCGCCGGGCGCAGCGGCAATTGCAGATCGCCCGCGATCGTGCCGATCGTGAAAATCAGGCCAAAAGTCGTTGGGTTGCTACCGTGAGCCATGAGATTCGCAATCCGGTCAACGCGATCATCGGCCTGCTGGCGCTGGAAGCGCGTAAGGCCGGTGCCAGCGAGGCGCTGCTGACTGCATGGCAATCGGCACAGGCATTAAGCGGCCTGGTGGGCGATATTCTGGATATGGCGAAGATTGAGCGCGGGCAGCTGACGCTGGCACCGCAGTGGCATAGCATCGCGACCCTGTGCCAGCCGGTACTGCAGCTCTATCAGGGGCTGGCGCATGAAAAAAACCTTACGCTTAGCTATCACACTACGCTGCCTGATCTTGAAGTCTGGGTTGATGCGCCGCGCCTGCGTCAGGTGATCGCCAATTACATCAGCAACGCCATTAAATTCACGCCGCAGGGAAACGTGGCGGTGTATCTCAGCGGTGAGCAAAACGCCACTGGCGAACTGGTGCTGGAAATTGAAGTGCAGGATAGCGGCATTGGCATCAGCGAACAGGAGCAACAGCAGCTGTTTCAGCCATTTGCGCAGACCACAGCCGGTCGTCAGCAAACTGGCAGCGGACTGGGGCTGGTGATCAGCGCGCAGCTGCTGCAACAGATGCAGGGCAGCATGCGCCTGCACAGCGAGCCGGGTGAAGGCACCCTGGTTCACGTCACGCTGCCGCTACCGAGTCGCGCACCGCCGCCGGTAACCCTGTGCGCGACTGATGCACCGCCCGCCGCGCCGGCACTGCATATCCTGGTGGTTGACGATCATCCGGCGAATTGTTTGCTGCTGACCCGTCAGCTGGAAGCGCTGCAGCATCGTGTTACCGCGATCGGCCAGCCTGAGCTCGCAGCTGAGATCATCGCAACACAGCAGATTGATGCAGTAATCACCGATTGCCATATGCCGCTGATGGATGGTTTTACGCTGACCAGTGTGTTACGTCGCCGTGGTTATCGTCACAAAATCATCGGACTTACCGGCAGTGCACTGGCTGAGACGCGCGAACGCGGCCTCGCGGCTGGTATGGATGCGTGCCTATTTAAGCCGCTGCATCCGGATCAGCTTAACGCTGCCCTGGCGCAGCCTGCTGCCCTGCCGGCATTGCTGTCTTTGCCGCAGCTGCGCGCCATGGTGCACCACGATGACGATATGGTGGCAAAACTGCTGCTCAGGGTATGCGAAGAGAATCAGCGCGATTTGCAACAGGCCCAGCAGGAACTGGCGCAGCAGCAGTGGCCGGCGCTGGCACGCACGCTGCACCGGCTGGCCGGGGCAGCGCAAATTATCTATGCGGCAGATATCAATCAGCTTTGCCAGCAGCTGGAGCAGGCCTGCGTCGATGCGCGCGATGGCGACCTGCTCAGCGTGGGTCTGGCTGGCCTGACTACGCGTATCGAGCAGCTACAGCTGGCCATTGATTGCTGGCTGCCGTTCAATCGTGTTGTAAAGCAATAAACATCCCGCTTACCGCTTCACCAGGCTGCTTTGCCAGGCGTGGAACAGGGTGAGCCAGTTTTGCACCGGCAGATGTTGCTTCTGGCCGGTGCCAAAGCCGTGACCGCCCTGCTGGAACAGATGCAGCTCCACGTTGACCTTGTTCTGCCGCAGGGCGCTGAACATGCCCAGCGCGTTTTGCGGTGAGGCGGTGCCATCGTTCAGCGCCTGCACCAGAAAAGTCGGCGGCGTGTGTGCGCTGACGCGATCTTCCTGCGAAAGCTGCGCCATTTGCTGGGCACTGAGATCTTTTCCGTACAGCGCCGCGCGCGTGCCTGGGTGGGTCACGCCCTGTTTCAGCGACAGCACCGGATAGATGAGGGCGCTGAAATCCGGGCGCGCCGACACCTTATCCTGCGCATCGACCGCCTGATAGTTAGCTTCATCGGGAGTGTTGCTCAGATTGGCGGCGAGAAAGGCGCCGGCGGAAAAGCCCATCACGCCAATGCGGTCAGGCGCCACCTGGTACTGCTGCGCATTGGCCCGAATCAGCCGCAGCGCTCGCTGGGTATCGGCAAAAGCCTGCTGGCGATACTGCGCTGAACCGTCGTGTGGCAGACGATAAATTAACACAAATGAAGCATAGCCCTGCTGGCTGAGCACGTTGGCCACGTCCAGCCCTTCAAGATCTTTCATAATATAAGAAAAACCCCCACCGGGAATGATTAGCACCGCCGCATGATTATTTTTTCCGGTTGCCGGAACATAAATCATTTGTGGCGCATCGACGTGGGTAACAGCCCGGTTATTAATGGCCGGGTTTTTACTAAAATTAATAAATTTATTATTTGCTGACACTTCACCTGGCCAGATCGGAATTTCCTTATTGGCAAACGCGGCCGGAAGATACAGTAAAAAAAACAGGCTAAATATCCGCAACCCTCTCATCGCACTGGCTCCAAATCCTGAATAAAAACAGTAACAAAAGTCAAACCGAACGGATAAAATCGCTCAGTGACGCTCCGGCTCCCCGCGAGATAATGAAAAAAACATACTCATCGAAAAATGTCTGTGGAAACCGTAGCAAATAAATATGGCAAAACCTATTCAATATAATATCGGACCAGGAAAAATTAGACTTTTCTCATGTTTACGTTAACAAGGCCGTATGTTATAAGTGAATTTTAAACTATAAGAATCTGTGACCATGGGAATTTACTGGATCATAAGTCTTAGCCTGACTTTCGTCGCTATTGTCGAAATCATGTTAAGTAAAAATGAAAACACAGCGCAAATCAGGACGTGGCTTTATTTTGTTGCCGTTGTAGTACTTTTTACTTTTGGCGGTATTCGTGGCCTGGGAACCGGCCTTGATGACTTCCAGTATCGCGACTTCTATGCCCAGTTTATCGATAAAATTATTATCGAAGGTTTCTGGCGTGCGGTCGTGGAATTCCGTTATGAACCAGCCATTTACGCCATTGCCGGCGCGACACGTATCTTTACCGCTAATCCGGACATTTTCATCTTTGTCTTCGCGGTCATCGCTGTTGGTGTCAACGCGCACTACTTCCGTAAGCTGACACCGCTGCCGCTGGTGGCCCTCGCCGTCTACTCTGCGCACCTGTTTATCAACAAAGACATGAACCAGATTCGCTTCGGTTTATGTTCGGCGTTTTTAATGGGCTTCGTCTGGCACATGTCGCGGCGCAGCAAGTCTGGCATGATCACCACCTTCATCCTGTCGTTTATCAGCCACGCCACCGCGATTGTCGCGCTGCTGATTCCGCTGGCGATGATTGTGCGTAAAAACAAATACATCCCAATTGCCATCGTGGTCGCCAGCCTGCCGCTGGCGTTTCTCGGCAGTTCAGCGCTGATCGCCGCGCTCTCCAGCCACCTCGGTGCGCTGGGCGACAGGGCCATGGGCTATGCCGATGCCGATTCTCGCCAGGAACAGGGTATTCTGACCCTGTCGAACCTGAAGAATATCGGCTTCGTCTTTATCTTCAGCTACATGTTGCTGAGCGATAAAATTAAAAATTTCGACCCGGAAAAGTTTAATACCTATTACATTCTGGTGATCACTTTTGCCATCGGTAGTGGCCTGAGGATGGCGCTACAGGATTACGCTTCTGGTGGTCGTCTGGCGAACTATTTGCTGCAGGTTGAGCCGGTGCTTATTTCGCTGTGTATCTGGGAAACCCGGAAGCTGAAGAAGGTGCTTGCCGTGGCTGTCACCATTCTGATGGTGCTGTACTATCTCTACTACAACACCATATCGAGCAAGCAGTCGATTGTCGGCTATGAGGTGTCACGCACTTTCCAGCTGTTCCGCTAGGTCCAGAAATAACGCTAGCCAACTGGTTAGCGTTTTTTCATTAATAAGCCCTTTCTCATCGTCATCCAGGGAAAATCCGAATATTTTACTGGTCCTGAACATTGCTTGCTTTTTATGAGGATTAAAATTCTAATAGATTGCATCTGCTCACGCAGAACACCTGTGATAAGAATATTCCGAAGCAACCATGCAAAGTCTTTCATGGCTTTTCCTGGCACGTCGTCACTCAATGAAAGAATGCTGACATGAACGAAAAAAACAATTTTGACATCGTACGACTTTCCCTCGCCTTTATCGTAATGCTGGTGCATTCCGCTGAGGTGACGAGAAACGCCGATATCCGTTTCCTGGCGCATTTTCTCAATAGTGATTTTGCCGTCAAAGGATTTTTCGCAATAAGTGGTTTTCTTATTGCAAAAAGTTACTTAAGAAGTAAATCTCTGACGTCCTATTTTATTAAGCGCGCGCAACGTATATTGCCGGCTTATATTTTCACCATCATCATGTGTTTTGTGATTGGCATGTGTCTTACTACCCTGCCGCTGATGGATTTCCTGAAAAATAAAGAAACCCTTAAATATCTGGTCGCCAACTTCTCGTTTCTTAACTTTATTCAGCCGTCGCTGCCGGGCGTGTTTACCAACAATCCCAATCAGCCGCTGGATGGTTCACTGTGGACCATCAAAGCCGAGCTGACACTCTACGTGCTGCTGCCCTTTATCGTGCCGTTGCTGAAGCGAAGCCCGCTGAAAGTGTGGAGCGTGATTTTTATTATCTCCTGCGCCTGGTACTTCTACTTCACCGCGCTGTACAGCGGCCCGAAAGCCGATACGCTGGCCAAGCAGTTTATTGCGCTGTCGTCCTACTTCTTCTTTGGCAGCCTGCTGGCGGTGCATCAGCCAACCTTTGACCGCCTGAAAGAGATCACCATTGTGTCGCTGGTGGTGTTCCTGCTGTTCAAGAGCACGGATTACGCGTTTATCGTTGAGCCGGTGGCGTTTTCGGCGGTAGTGATTCTGTTCTGCACCAGCCTGTGTAAAGAGATTAAAATCAGCCAGTACGGCGATCTCTCTTACGGCATGTACCTCTATCACTGGCCGATTATTCAGGTGCTGCAGCATTTCGGTGTGTTCGATGCCAACGCGTTTGCTGGCCTGGGGCTGACGATTGTGATGACGCTGGCGCTGGCTTACACCTCGTGGAACTTGCTGGAGAGCCGTTTCCTGAAGCGCACCCATCACGCTCAGCCGTCGATTGTGCCGCCCACCGCTGCACGCGACTAAGCGTTAATTATGCAGGCGCACGTCGCGCCTGCACCAAAGCGCCACCGCTCAAATGGTGGCGCCCATCGACAGCTGATAATGCAAATCCACCTGTTCAATGGTGGGCTGCTGGTTAATCTTCTTCAGCACAATTTCCGTTGCCACTTTGCCCATCTCGAAGCGCGGTGTAATCACACTGGCCAGCCGCGGCGTTGTCGCCTGACCAATCTCCAGTCCGTGGAATCCGGCAATCGCCAGCGCCTGCGGCACTGCAATACCTGCCGCCTGACACTCCTGCAGCACGCCGACCGCCAGATCATCGTTGGTACAGAGAATGGCATCCATCTGCGGATAGAGCTGGCGCGCCAGCGTCATCATGCCAGTACCAATCGACACCGAAGAGACTTTGTTCGGAACGATGCGTCCGGCCGGCAATCCGGCCGCCGCCACGGCATCGCAATAGCCGGCGTAGCGCTGCTGGTCACGGCGGTCGGACATCGAGCCAAAATAAATCACCCGCTGTTTGCCGCTGGCCAGCAGCATCGCAGTCATGTCGTAGCCGGCACGGTAATTATCAAAGCCGACGTTAATGCGCCCGCGCGTCTCGCTCAGTCCCATCACTTCGGCGACCGGAATAGTGGCCGCGTTGAGATACTTTTCCGCACGCACGGTGTGCACCGACTCGGTCAGGATCAATCCCTGCACGTTAAAAGCCAGTACCGTGGCAATTTGCTCCTCTTCGCGCTGCGGATTGTAGTCGTAGTTGACCACCAGCGTCTGATAGCCGTGGGCGCTGGTGACCGATTCGATACCGGCCAGCAGATCGGCAAAAATTTGATTATTGAATGAGGGGATCAGCACGCCGATGCGCGGCGGATTGTGCCGCGACGCCGCGGTATTTTCCTGCTCAGCGATATAACCGATTTCGGCCATGACGCTGGCGATTTTCGCCGCCGTTTCCGCCCTGACCTTTTCCGGCGTGCGCAGATAGCGGCTCACCGTCATCTTGGTGACCCCTGCGAGAGTCGCAATATCGTCCAGAGTGATGCGCTGCGTTTTCATTGCGCGGTCCGCAAAGAGAGCCTGTCAATCAACGTATTATGCCCGCTGGCGAGTCAAAAAAGAAACGCTGCTCCGCCGGTCATACCGCTCGTTCATAGTGCTCAATCACCGCCAGCGCCAGACCGTTGGCCGGATCGATGCGCTGCGGCAGAAAGTGCAGCGCGGTATGGGCAAAGGTAAACGCCAGCGTGCCGGCCTGTGCCGCCTGCTGTACCGCCTGCACAAACGCCGGTTGCGCATTCCACGGGCCGTCAATGATGATGCTGGCCGGATTGACCAGCTGCATCACCTGGCTCAGCGCATGGCCGAGATAGCGGCCGGTCTGCGCCATCAGCTCATACACGATCTCCGGTTCGCTGTCGCCAGACTGCCAGCGTAAGCCGGGCTTACGCCGGGCCAGCTGCTGCTGGATCGCCGGCAGGCTCACCAGCGTCTCCAGACAACCCTGTCGCCCGCAGCTGCAGCGCGCGCCGTTGGGCTGCACGCTCAGATGGCCGATCTCACCGGCGGTCCAGCTGCTGCCGCTGAACACCTCGCCGCGCTCCACCAGCGCGCCGCCCACGCCGTCGGCGATGCGCAGATAGAAGTGGCTTTGCGCTTTATTCAGCTCCAGCTGCTGCACCGCAAGCAGCGCGGCCGCTTTGACGTTATTCATGATGCGCAGCGGCAGCTCAACGCCGCGCCGCAGCGGCGTCAGCACATCGACATCCTGCCAGCCGAGCGGCGCAGAAAAGTGCACCCGCCCGCGCTGAGAATCAATGATGCCGGGAAAACCGATGGCGACGCCCAGCAGCGCCGGATGCGCCGCGCGCAGCGTCTGACACACTTCCGTCAGCTCGTGCAGCAGTCCGTCGGCATCGGCCGTTTCGGTGCGCCAGGTTTGCTCGGCCACCACGCGCGAAAAGTAGTCGCACACGCGCCAGTGAATCGCCTGGCGCTCCACCATGATGCCCGCGCTTTTCAGCTGACCCGCGCGCAGTTCGATCTCAATTTTGGGCCGCCCGGCCGCAGCCACACTGACCGGGCCAAGCTCGTGAATCAGCCCCTGCGCCAGCAGGTCATCGATAATCAGGGAAACGGTGTTTTTGCTCAGGTCGAGCGCCAGCGCCAGATCCTGGCGGGAAGTGATACGGGTGGTGCGCAGCTGCGTCATCACCCGCTTGAGGTTGTTCAGTCGAAGTACCGCTGGTCCTTTCCCGGCTGCTTTCATCGCACCCTCACCTGACAAAGAGTAATAGGTGTAAGTTTAGCAGCCCGCACCGGCGGTTAATCGCCGGTAAAACCGGGTTTTTACCGCTTCTGCCGCGTATCAGTACTC
The DNA here is from genome assembly GCF_043544755.1 of Pantoea sp. SGAir0184. Lineage (NCBI taxonomy): Bacteria > Pseudomonadati > Pseudomonadota > Gammaproteobacteria > Enterobacterales > Erwiniaceae > Pantoea > Pantoea sp. SGAir0184. Next base: position 35,061 of record NZ_CP028050.1, on the reverse strand, counting down.
GTCACCGCGCACGCGGCTGCGGTAACTTTCCCAGTCAAAACGCACCCACAGGCTATTACCGAGGCGCATGCGATCCATCACCCGTTCGCCAAGCAGCGTGTTCATGCCGGCCGGATCGAGGTTGGAGAGCATGCCGGTCGGCCGCTTTGACGACGAACGGCGATCAACAATCTGATTGATGATCACTTTCTCGTAGCGCGATTCGCTCTGCATGCCGATCTCATCAATCACCAGCAGATCGACATGGCTGAGATCCTGCAGCAGCCGCTCTTCGGTCAGGTCGCTGCCGCCGCTGAAGGTGCCTTTCATGCTCGACATCAGATCGGCCACCGTGACAATCAGCACGCTTTTGCCGCGCAGAATCAGATCGTTACCAATCGCCGCCGCCAGATGGTTTTTACCGGTGCCAGGACGGCCGGAGAAGACAAAGCTGGCGATGCTGTTCTCAAACCCGGCGGCGTATTCACGCGCCAGACTGAGCGCCTTGCGCTGGCCGTCATTTTCGACGCGGTAGTTGTCGAACGAGCAGTTCATGTGCAACTCACGAATGCCGGAGCGGCCCATGATGCGCTGCATCTTCATGGCGCGGTTTTCGCGCACAATCGCTTCTGAGCGCAGCCGGCCCTGCTCCTGATTCCACGCCAGCAGCTCGGCGCCGTTTTTAAACTTTGGCTGCACATCCGCGGGCATAATTTTTTTCAGGCGACTGAAAAGATCGTTCGGCGTTTTCATTACTCACCTCGGAATCCATCGGGAATATCATAATCAGTATTGCTGATCTGGGTGATATCGCGCTTTGGCTGACCGCCGTTAGCGGCGCGGTTCATCTGCACGCTGCGCGCCAGTTTCTGCTGCCACTGTACATGGTGAAACAGCCGGCCTTCCGCCTGCCAGTAGGCGACAAAAGCCGCCAGCTCTGCGGCGGTCACCGGCTCGCTCAGCGCCACGCCCCAGATCGCCGCCTGACGCTGAAAGTCGCTGTCCGGCTGCCAGCCGGGATACATGGCAAATTTACCCACCGGCACGGCGATCGGCGCGGCGTCGCTGTGAAACAGGCTGTCGTCCAGCGTGACATCATTCGGCTGCTGCGCCGCTGCTTCCAGCGCCAGCAGGTGCGCGAGGCGCTGCGGCGTAATCGCGTAAAACGCCGGAACATTGTTGTGCAGCACCGCCAGCGTGCCGTTATCGGCCTGCTGCAGCGTGGTGAGGGGATCGTGGCAAAAGCCGTCCAGCCCCACCAGCGTTGAAGATAAGATTTTGACTGACATGAAGAAACCTGACGTTGACTCACCCGGTGCACCGGCGACCCGGTGCTAAGCGGTCAGTGTACCTGTTTTAGCACCGGGGATCGCCATAAAACCGCGCGGATTTAGCGCGAAGCGAAGTGCGGTTCAGCCGCCTCAATGCTGATCACGCGACGGCTGGCGCGTGCCGCTGCCAGCGCCGGGCGGGTTTGCCACAGATAGCGCAGCGATGCCACCAGACACAGGCTGTAGCCAAACAGCTCGCTGCCCTCTTCCGCCATGTTCTTCACCACGCGGTTATAGCCATCCAGCATCAGTTGCTGCCACAGCTCATGCATGCCAAACAGCCGCGAGAACACCAGCACCGCCAGCAGCCCGGCGGCCATCATTTGCCAGCTGCGATGCTGCAGCAGTGCCGCCAGGCCCGGCAGGATTTGCCGCGGCTGACGCAGCGCCATCGCCAGCGAGGCCGCGGTCGTTGCCAGCGCAAACCACAGCCATGCGCCGTGCTGCACCACGTCGAACAGAAAATCCATTTCACGAATCAGCATGCAGCTGAAGAAGCCACCGACCAGAATCAGCGCGCTGCGCTGCTGCGGTCGTTGCCAGGCGGCGAGGAAGAACAGTGCGGCAATGACCGCCAGCATCAGCTCCTGTGTCGCTTCGGTGAAAGAGGTTTCGTGCAGTGCATCGTTCATCCAGTTGACGTCGATGTAGACCATCGCCATACAAAAGACCAGCACCAATCCACTGATGATAAAGGCCGCCAGTTCGCGGCTAATAAGAATAATGTTTTCGCGCATTGTGATACCAAATCAGAAAATAATTAGCGCGCTTATTATATTTCTGCTGGCTGGCACCACTTCTCATTTCATGCCGCTTCAGAAGCTGGCGCTGACGCCGAGGTTGTAAATGAACTGTTCGCCGCTGCTGACCGCGCCGGTCTGGGCGAAGGAGGCGAACGCCGCCATGTTCTGGCCGAGCGGCAGACGGGCACCGACGCTGACATCAATCCAGTTCGTTTCCCGGTTCATCTCTTCCGGCCGATCGCGCGGCACGGCCGTGCCGTCGAAGCTGAGCTGATGGCTGTAACTCACCTGTGCCCACGGCGATATCCAGCCAAAACTGGAATCCACGCGCCAGCCCAGTGAAGCGATGTGTTCGGCGTTATTACGATCAACCGGCGCGCAGGCGGCGCAGCTGAGAGTGGAATCATCGACGGCAAACTGCGCCACCGGACCGGTGCGCAGGCGGTCATTCATCGGCAGGTTCCAGCCTGCCGAGTAGCGGTTCACCAGCGGCGAGTTGCCGACGCTGGCCGTTTCGCTGTGCAGCGCCATGCCGCCGCCGGGCGGATTGAGCGCGGCATCAAGCAGATCGCTGTCGCGGTTTTCTGTCAACATCAGATGATTACTGGAAATTTTTTCGGCAAGTATCGCATTGTAATCAGGCGCGCTGCTCTCGCTGGCCTGATCCCACGCGTGCGCCGGCAGGGCCGCCACCAGTAGCCACCCACCGCTAAAGGCCAGCGCAAGGAGACGCTGGCCGGTCCGCTGACTGTTCTGCCACATGAAAGACTCCTGACGAGCCGGAAGGGATCGGGTTGGCCTTGAAATTGATGATCATCCTGAAGCGTTCACCCGGTTGCAGCGCGAACGTCCATGACGTTATTATCGGCACCCATTGATTAACTATTAATCGATTCTTTCAAACGTCAAGCGACTGACCGCTTTTTCCTCATGCTTAGGGAGTGATGCAATGCAGCGATGTGGCTGGGTAACACAGGATGCGCTTTATCTGGCGTACCACGACACGGAATGGGGCGTGCCGCAGACCGATAAGCGCGCCTTATTTGAGATGCTGTGTCTGGAGGGGCAACAGGCTGGCCTGTCATGGATCACCGTGCTGAAAAAGCGCGAGAACTACCGCCAGGCGTTTCATGATTTTGATCCGCAGGCGGTGGCGCTGATGGATGAGGCCGATCTGCTGCGCCTGCTGCAGAACAGCGGTTTGATCCGCCATCGCGGCAAGCTGGAAGCCATCATCAATAATGCCAAAGCGCTGCTGGCACTGGAGGCCACCGGCGAAGACTTTTCCCGCTTTATCTGGTCATTTGTCGATAACCAGCCGATTTTGCACCGTTACGCGGATTATAAACTGGCGCCAACCACCTCCGAACCGGCCATTGCGCTGTCTAAAGCGCTTAAGAAGCGTGGTTTTAAATTCGTCGGGCCTACAACCTGCCACTCTTTTTTACAGGCCTGCGGGCTGATTAACGATCATCAAACCAGCTGTTTCTGCCATCCCGATAATCTTTAAGGCAAAAGTTTACAAATTAAGACTGCGCCTCACGAATTTCCCCATCATTGAACGGCATAATAGTGCCGTTTTGGGGCATTTTCCCCGTTTCCGTATGAGGGACTTTTTCATGAAAAAGCGTGTACTGGCGCTGGCCTTGTTAATGAGCGGCAGCGTGGCGCTGTCGGGTTGTACCACCAATCCTTATACCGGCGAATCGCAGGCCGGGAAATCGGGCATCGGCGCGGGTCTGGGCGCGGTGCTGGGCGCTGGCGTGGGCGTGCTCTCTTCGTCGAAGAAAGATCGCGGTAAAGGTGCGCTCATTGGCGCAGCGTCGGGTGCGGCACTGGGCGGCGGCGTCGGCTATTACATGGATGTGCAGGAAGCCAAACTGCGCGACAAGATGCGCGGCACCGGCGTCAGCGTAACACGTCAGGGTGATAACATCGTGCTGAACATGCCGAACAACGTGACTTTTGACTCGAGCAGCGCCAACCTGAAACCGGCCGGCGCAAATACGCTGACCGGCGTGGCGATGGTGCTGAAAGAGTATCCGAAAACCGCCGTCAATGTGGTCGGCTTTACCGACAGCACCGGCACGCGCGCGCTGAACATGCGCCTGTCGCAGCAGCGTGCAGAAAGCGTCGCCAGCGCGCTGATCGTGCAGGGCGTGGCGCAGAACCGCCTGCGCACCCAGGGCATGGGCCCGGATAACCCGGTCGCCAGCAACAGCACCGAAGCCGGTAAAGCACAAAACCGTCGCGTCGAAATTACCCTGAGTCCGCTGGGCTAAGGCACAGGCCGGTCTGCCGCTGCAGGCCGGCTTTCGACGCGTTTTTACGCGCTTATTGACGCGTAAAGCAGCAGATAACGCGTAAACATCGCCGGACGATAGAGCCAGCGATGACTTTATGCTAGCGTGATCAAAATTTGATCAGTGGAAAGCCATCATGTCACTCAAAGCTATCGCCTCCGCCCTTGGCCTCTCTGTGACCACCGTGAGCCGCGCGCTGAATGGGTTTGATGATGTCGCCGCTGCTACCCGCAAACGCATCGAAGAGGAAGCCGACCGGCGCGGTTATCGCCCGAATGCCGCCGCGCGCCGCCTGAAGACCGGCCGTGCCAATGCAGTCGGGCTGGTGTTTCCGGTCAGCAATGCCTCACTCAACGACAGCTACTACAGTGAAATGCTGCTGACGCTCGATCAGCGTCTCGCCCTGCACGAGATCGATCTGCTGTTGCTCCCTGACAAACCGCAGGATCAGCAGCGCAATTTGCTGCGCATGCTGCGCAGCGGCGTGCTGGACGCGCTGATTGTCACCCATACCACGCCGCAGGATGTGCGATTGCAGCGCCTGCAGCAGAAGGGTTTTCGCTTTCTTACGCTGGGGCGCAGTCAGCTGCCGCAGCCTTACGCCTGGTTTGATTATGATAACCATGCCGGAACGCTACTGGCGGCACAGCACTGCCAGCAGCAGGGCTATACGCGCATTGCCTATCTCGGCGGTAACGAGCCCAGCACCTACATTCTTGACCGCCGGCAGGGGTTTATCGACGCGCTGCCCGCAACGCCCTGCGCGCAGCAGGCTGGCTGGATGGCCGCGCTGCCGCCCTCGCGCCGCGCGGGCTATCAGCAAACCCGCGCCTGGCTGGCGCACGATACTCAGCCTGACGCCATCATCACCGACTGCAGCCCGCTCGGCGAAGGCGCAGCGATTGCCCTGCAGCAGGCCGGGCGTCTGAGCGGCGCGCAGGCAATTCCCCTGTACGTGTACGATGGTTTGCCGCATGACTCGATTATCACGCAACCGGTCAACGCGATTCTGCAATCATCACAGCAGCGGATTGGCGAACGCGTCGCCGAAATGGTGCTGCAGCTGCTGGAGGGCGCGCCGCCCGCGCAGTTACAGACGCTGTGGCAGCCAATGCTGCGCCTCACTTCTGACGCACAGTGATTGCGCGGGTGCCGCGCTGTGATAGTCTTCGCCTGATGCAATTAATCAGGTGTATGTGATGAAAACCAGGCCGCCACGAGCCACAATCAGTGACGTTGCCCGCACGGCAAAAACCGGTAAAACCAGCGTTTCCCGCTATCTGAATGGCGAAGTTCATCTGCTTTCGCCGGATCTGAAAGCCCGTATCGAACAGGCGATTGCCGACCTCAACTACCGCCCCAGCCAGATGGCGCGCGGACTCAAACGCGGCCGCACCCGGCTGATAGGCCTGATCATTGCCGATATCACCAATCCCTACTCGGTGGATGTGCTGAGCGGCATTGAAGCCGCCTGCCGCGCGCGCGGCTTCACGCTGCTGATGTGTAACACCAACAACGAAGTTGACCTCGAACAGCACTACCTGCAGCTGCTCAGCAGCTATCAGGTGGAAGGCATTGTGGTGAATGCAGTCGGGATGCACGAAGAGGTGCTCAACCGTCTGCAGCAGTCGATGCTGCCGATGGTGCTGATTGACCGCAAAATTCCCGACTTCGCCTGCGACGTGGTCGGGCTCAACAACCCGGAGGCCGCCCGCATCGCCACCCGGCATTTGCTGGATAACGGCTACGAAGCGCTGTTGTTTCTGAGTGAGCCGCTCGGCAGCGTCAATACACGCCGCGAACGTCTCGCCGCCTTCTTTGACACCATCAGCAGCGCGCCACAGGTGGTGGCGGAGAATGCCGAAGTGGTGTTGCATCAGCCGGCGCAGCTGGAACAGGTGCTGCAGGCGTTTCATCAGCGCCATCCGGGCAAACGCTGCGCGGTGATGGCCGCCAACGGTGCGCTGACGCTACAGGTGGCGCGGGCGTTACAGCGTCTGACGCTGCGCTGGGGCGAGAGCATTGGCCTGCTGGGCTTCGACGAACTGGAGTGGGCGGCGCTGGCCGGCGTCGGCATCACCACGCTGAAGCAGCCCACCTGGCAGATCGGCTATGCCGCGCTGGAGCAGGTGATCGCGCGTATCGAAGGCAGCGAACAGCCGATTCGCGAGCAGGTTTTCTCCGGCGAACTGATTGTGCGCGGCTCCAGCCAGCCGCTGCGCTAATTCCGCTTTTCACGGCTCACTTCGTGAGCAGGATCATAATTCCGCACTCTGCTACTTTCCTTTGGAACCGGTTCCATTAAGCTTTTTACAGCACATTAACGTGCTGTCCGGCGCAAAACGGTGCGGCGGGCAATACAGCGAGACAGGCTGGAGGAAAGATGTCGAAAGCGGAAATTATTGTGGTCACGGCCGCCTACGGCGCGCACAAGGTGGCAGAACTGGGCGGCCAGGCAGCGCTGCTGCCGCTGATTAAAGCGGCCGGTGCCGATGGCGTCGAGATCCGCCGCGAGCTGTTCAGCGACGACGAATTGTGCCAGCTGCATACGCTTAGCGACGCGCTGCGTCAGCATCAGCTCAGCGTCAGCTATTCAGTGCCGGAAGCGCTGTGGCAGGCGGATGGTGCGCTCAATCCGCGCCTGGCGCAGTTCCTGCAGGAAGCTGAGCTGCTGGGCGCTCAGCGCCTCAAGCTGGCATTGGGTCACTATGTCTCGCTGGCCGATCGCCAGCTGGTCGAGGTGCTGGCCGGCTCGCGCGTCACGCTGGTCATCGAAAACGATCAGACGCCGGACAGTAAGCTGACGCCGATGCTGCACTTCTTCCATCACGCCTGCGATGCCGCGCTGCCGCTGGATATGACTTTCGACATGGGCAACTGGCGCTGGACCGGCGAAGACGCCCTGCAGGCAGCGGCGCAGCTCAGTCGCTACGTGAGCTACATTCATGTTAAGGCGGCGGTGCCGCACGGTGACAGCTTCCGCGCCATTGCGCTGGATGACGCCGACGACAGCTGGCGCACGCTGTTGCAGGCGCTGCCGGCCGATGCACCGCGCGGTATTGAGTTCCCATTAGCCGGCGCAGATTTAGTGGCGGTGACCCGCCACTACGTCGATCTGCTGCGTGCGGTGTAAGGAGTTCATCATGACACAGACTTCTCAGCTGGATGTCGTCACCATCGGTGAAGCGATGGCGATGTTTATTGCCGGGCAAACCGGCGATCTCGCCGCAGCCGATCAGTTCACGAAGCGCATTGCCGGTGCCGAACTTAACGTGGCGATTGGTCTGGCGCGCCTCGGTTTGCAGGTTGGCTGGGTCAGCCGCGTCGGCGACGACAGCTTCGGCCGTTTTACCCTGCAGCAGCTGGCGAAAGAGCAGGTTGACCACCGCTGCGTGACCATCGATAACCGCTATCGCACCGGCTTTCAGCTCAAAGCGCGCGTGGACGACGGCTCCGATCCGGAAGTGGAGTATTTCCGTAAAGGCTCCGCCGCCAGCCACCTGTCACCGGATGATTTCGACGAAAGCTATTTCGGCAGCGCGCGCCATCTGCATCTGAGCGGCGTGGCCGCCGCGCTTTCCGATAGCTCGCTGGCGCTGGCTAAACATGCGGCGAAAGAGATGCGCGCCCGCGGCAAAACCATCTCCTTTGATCCTAATCTGCGTCCGGTGCTGTGGCGCAGTGAAGAAGAGATGCGTAAGCAGCTGAATTTGCTGGCAGAATATGCCGACTGGGTGCTGCCAGGTGAAAAAGAGGGGCTGATTCTGACCGGCTACCGTCAGCCTGAAGCGATCGCGGATTTCTACCTCGATAAAGGCGTGCGGGCAGTGGTGATCAAAACCGGCAGCGACGGCGCCTGGTATAAAACCGCCGCGGGCGAACAGGGTCAGATTGCGCCGATCCACGTGGAGAATGTAGTGGATACCGTCGGCGCGGGCGATGGCTTTGCGGTCGGGCTGATCAGCGCGCTGCTGGAAGGGAAATCGCTGCCGCAGGCGATTCTGCGCGGTAACAAAATTGGTTCGCTGGCGATTCAGGTTGCCGGCGACAGCGAAGGTCTGCCGACGCGCGCAGCGCTCGGCGATTATTAAACAAACGCACGGACCGGTAGCGGCGCAATTTATTGCGCACATGCAGGACGCAACGTCAACAACGCGCGATGAATCGCGCCGCTACGATGCCGTGCCAATACGCTAAAACTGTCTCTACACCCTAATTTCGAGACGCATCCACAGAATGCGCCCGCCTCAACCAGAGGAGTCACCCATGAAATCGCAGACAATCGCGCCAAAACGCTGGTGGTATATCATGCCCATCGTGTTTATCACCTACAGTCTGGCGTATCTGGACCGGGCGAACTTTAGCTTCGCCTCTGCCGCAGGGATAAATGAGGATCTCGGTATCACCAAAGGCATGTCATCGCTGCTCGGTGCCCTGTTCTTCCTTGGCTACTTCTTCTTTCAGATCCCCGGCGCGGTCTATGCCGAGCGCCGCAGCGTAAAAAAACTGATTTTCTGGTGTCTGATTCTGTGGGGCGGCTGCGCCTCGCTGACCGGTATCGTCAGCAATATTCCGATGCTGGCCGCCATCCGCTTTGTCCTCGGCGTGGTGGAAGCGGCGGTGATGCCGGCGATGCTGATCTACATCAGCAACTGGTTTACCAAATCCGAGCGCTCCCGTGCGAATACCTTCCTGATCCTCGGCAACCCGGTGACGGTGCTGTGGATGTCGGTGGTGTCCGGCTACCTGATTAACTCCTTTGGCTGGCGCGAGATGTTCATCATCGAGGGCTTCCCGGCGGTGATCTGGGCGATTGCCTGGTGGTTTATGGTGCAGGATAAACCGGCCCAGGCCAAATGGATGAGCGACGAAGAGAAAGCGGCGCTGCAGGCGCAGCTGCAGAAGGAGCAGGAGAACATTAAAGCGGTGCGCAACTACAGCGAAGCCTTCCGCAACCGCAACGTTATCCTGCTGTGCCTGCAATATTTTGCCTGGAGCATCGGCGTGTACGGTTTCGTGCTGTGGCTGCCGTCGATTCTGCGTAACGGCACGCAGATGGGCATGGTCGAAGCGGGCTGGCTGTCGGCGGTACCGTATCTGGTGGCGACCATCGCCATGCTGGTGGTGTCGTGGGCGTCGGACAAGACGCAAAACCGTAAGCTGTTTGTCTGGCCGCTGCTGCTGATTGGCGCACTGGCGTTCCTCGGCTCGTGGATGGTGGGCTCCAGCAACTTCTGGCTGTCGTATGCGCTGCTGGTGATTGCCGGTGGTGCGATGTACGCCCCGTATGGCCCGTTCTTCGCCATCATTCCGGAGATGCTGCCGCGCAATGTTTCCGGCGGTGCCATGGCGCTGATTAACAGTATGGGCGCACTGGGTTCCTTCATCGGTTCATGGATCGTAGGCTATCTTAATGGGGCGACCGGCAGTCCTGCCGCCTCCTATGTCTTTATGGGTGCTGCGCTACTGGCGTCGGTGTGGCTGACGCTGATTGTTAAACCGGCGGCCAACAAAACGCCGCCGCCGATTCACGGGGCGAAGCACGCCTGAAAGCGTAAGCGATGACTTTTCCGGGCGACTCAGGTCGCCCGTCACACGTTCTACAGGGAGCAAATAATGAAACCTGCTGTGATTCTGTATAAGAGCCTGCCCGATGACCTGCGTGCCAAGCTGGACCAGCACTTCAGCGTCACGGAAGTGAAAGATGTCTCGCCGGAGACGGTGAAACAGCATGCGGCGCAGTTCGCCGCAGCGCAGGGTCTGCTGGGCTCCGGCGGCAAAGTGAATGATGAGCTGCTGGCCAGCATGCCGGCACTGCGTGCCTGTTCTACCGTCTCCGTCGGCTATGACAACTTTGACGTTGATGCGCTCAACCAGCGCAACGTTCTGCTGATGCACACGCCCACCGTCCTGACCGAAACCGTGGCCGATACCATGATGGCGCTGGTGCTGAGCACCGCGCGTCGCGTCACCGAGCTGGATAAGTGGGTCAAAGCCGGTGAGTGGAAAAAGAGTATTGACGCTGAGCACTTCGGTATCGACGTACACCACAAGACGCTGGGCATTCTCGGCATGGGCCGCATTGGTCTGGCACTGGCGCAGCGCGCCCACTTTGGCTTCGGCATGAACATTCTGTACAACGCCCGCCGCCAGCATGAAGAGGCGGAAACCCGCTTTGGCGCGCGCGCCTGCGATCTGGAAACGCTGTTGAAAGAGAGCGATTTTGTCTGCATCAGCCTGCCGCTGACCGAGCAGACGCACCATATGATCGGTGCGGAACAGCTGAAACTGATGAAGCCGAGCGCGATTCTGATCAACGCCGGACGCGGTCCGGTGGTCGATGAGCAGGCGCTGACCGCCGCACTGAAAGACGGCACCATTCACGCCGCCGGGCTGGATGTGTTTGAAGTCGAGCCGGTGCCGGCCGATGCGGAAATCCTCACGCTGCCGAACGTGGTCGCGCTGCCGCACATTGGCTCCGCCACGCATGAAACGCGTTACGGCATGGCGCGCGATGCGGTCGACAACCTGATCGCCGCGCTGAGCGGTAAGGTTGAGAAAAACTGCGTTAACCCGCAGGTCCAGGCCTGATCCCACGGCTTTAGCCATTGCGCCTGCCGGTTGCGGGCGCTATGGTGGTCTTCCCCCTGATAACAATGTTTTTACCTCCTATGGCTTTTTCTCAGTTCGGCGACAAATTTACGCAACATTCCGGCATCTCTCGTCTGATGGAAGATATGGGCGAAGGGCTGCGTACGCCTGGTACGATTATGCTGGGCGGCGGTAATCCGGCACAGATTCCGGCCATCAATGATTATTTCAGTCAGCTGCTGCTGCAGATGCATCAGGACGGCAAGCTGAACGAAGCGCTGTGCAACTACGACGGCCCGCGCGGCAAAGCGCTGCTGCTGGAGGCGCTGGCCACACTGCTGCGCGAGGAACTCGGCTGGCCGGTAACGCCACAAAATATCGCGCTCACCAACGGCAGCCAGAGCGCGTTTTTCTACCTGTTTAACCTGTTTGCCGGCCGCCGCGCCGACGGCAGCAAAAAGCGCGTGCTGTTCCCGCTGGCGCCGGAATACCTCGGTTATGCCGATGCCGGGCTGGAGGAGGATCTGTTCATCTCCGCCAAACCGAACATTGAGCTGCTGCCGGAAGGCCAGTTTAAATATCACGTCGATTTCGACCATCTGCCGCTGAATGAGGAGACAGGCCTGATTTGCGTGTCGCGTCCGACCAACCCAACCGGCAACGTGATCACCGACCACGAACTGCTGCAGCTGGACGCGCTGGCACAGCAACACGGCGTCCCGCTGCTGATCGATAACGCCTATGGCGTGCCGTTCCCCGGCATCATCTTTAGCGAAGCACGTCCGCTGTGGAACCCCAACACCATTCTGTGCATGAGCCTGTCGAAGCTGGGCCTGCCAGGTGCGCGCTGCGGCATTATCGTTGCCGATGAGAGCACGATCGGCGCGATTGGCAACATGAACGGTATTATCAGCCTGGCGCCAGGCAGCATCGGTCCGGCAATCGCCACCGAGATGATTGTGCGCGGCGATCTGCTGCGCCTGTCGCAGGAAGTGATTAAACCGTTCTATCAGGCCAAGGTTAGCGAAACTATCGCGATTATTCGCCGCTATATCAGCGAAGATCGCTGCCTGATCCACAAACCGGAAGGCGCTATCTTCCTGTGGCTGTGGTTCCGCGACCTGCCGATCAGCACCGAAGCGCTGTATCAGCGCCTGAAAGCGCGCGGCGTGCTAATGGTGCCGGGCCACTTCTTCTTCCCGGGGCTGGAACAGGCCTGGCTGCACACCCATCAGTGCATGCGCATGAATTACGTACCGGACAGCGACAAGATTGAGCGTGCGGTACAGATTCTGGCGGAAGAGCTGGATAACGTCTGGAACGCTTAATCCGCGCTTAACGACAGCTGGCACCACTGCGCCAGCTGCTGAATCGCCTGTTCGACTTCGGCGTTCCAGCCAAAACCGGCGTTGAGCCGGAAGCAGTGATCGTAGCGGTGATCGGTGGCGAAGATGTGTCCAGGCGCGATGCCGATGCCCGCGTTGCGCGCCTTGAGAAACAGCGCGCGTACGTTCAGCGCCTGTTGCGGCATCTCCACCCACAGCACGTAACCGCCCTCTGGATCCGACACACGCGTGCCCGCCGGGAAGTAGCGCAGCACCGCCTGGCGCATGTGGTGGATCTGATTTTTCAGCTCGCGCCGCAGCTTGCGCAGGTGCGCATCGTAACCGCCGCTGCGCAGCAGTTCGGCAATCGCCGCCTGCGACAGCACCGACGTGCCCATGCTGGTGGTGTACTTCAGCGAGGCGATTTTGCGCATGTACTTGGTGCTGTGCACCCAGCCAATACGGATGCCGGGCGCCACAGTTTTGGAGAAGCCGCTGCACAGGATGGCATTGGGGCTGAAGGCGCGCATCGGAAACGGTCGGCGCTCGCCGAAAGCCGTATCGCCAAAGATATCGTCCTCAATGATCACCACATCATTCTCATCGGCCTGGCGCGCGATATACGCCTTGTGCTCGTTGGGAATGCTTTTGCCCAGCGGATTATTGATATTGTTGATGGTGAGATAGGCCTGCACCGCTTTACGCCGGAACAGCCCGGTGAGTTTCGCGACATTAACGTAACCCTCCGGCCCGGCTTCCACTTCAATGACGCGCAGGTTGAGGTTGTGCAGCATCTGTAGCAGCACGAAGTAGCACGGCGACTCCACCGCCACGATATCGCCCGGCCGCGTGGTGGCGCGCAGCGCCAGCGAAATCGCCTCAATGCAGCCGTTAGTGACCAGGATGTCATCGGCGCTGATATTGCAGCCATAATCCACCGCGCGCCGGGCAATTTCCGCCTTCAGCGGCGCATAGCCGGTGCCTTTCACCGTATTACCGAGCAGCGCCGGTTTGCTGTAACCCATCTGCCGCATCAGCAGGCCAATTTTTTTCACCGGATAGAGCGAGATGTCGCCGTTGGCCAGATCGAGCCGCACGCGGCAGTCCGATCCCAGCATCGCCAGGTGCAGTTCAGTTTGCTCATCCAGCGGCGCCACTTCGCGCGGCTGCTCGCTGAATACCGCCGGCACTTTTTTCTCTGTGGGACGCGGTGCGACAAAAAAGCCAGACTTCGGCCGCGCCACCGCGTAGTGCTCATCCTCCAGCGTGCGTAATGTTTTCAGGGCAGTGGTCATGCTGACGCGATACTGCGTCGCCAGCGTGCGCACCGACGGCAAACGGCTGTCGGGCGGCAGCGATCCGCTATGAATGGCCTGTTTTATCTGCTCAGCGATCTGACGGTAACGACTGCTCTGACTCTCCTGTTCCTGCGTTTCACCCGCCATCTGTTCCACCCCATATCGTGCTGATCTGTGCGTATTCATCAGATTACATTCAAAGTACTTTAGGCTGCATCTGTTAATTCAGCTTCACGCAGCACCTTCGTGGCCCGTTTTCCAGCCCGTTGTCGCCCGCACGGCAGCGGCGATTTTATTAGCCAAAGGATGAAGTGAAAAATGAATAATCTGTCCGCGATGATGAGTGAAATTGAAGAATACCTGACGCCCGCGATTCTCGATTCCGCCCAGCACTGTGCTCAGCGACTGCTCGCCGCCCTGCCCGATCCCGACCATCCCGAACGTAACCGCGTACTGCTGGCCTATGGCGGCGGCAAAGACAGCAGCTATATGGTGGCCTACGTACGTTACATTCAGGGGTTAATCTGGCAACAGCGCAACAGCACGTTTCAGCTGCGCATCAGCACTAACCGCCATGCCGCCATGAACGACAGCGTGATGGAAAACATCGACCGCGTCTATCGCGCGCTGCGTATCCACGATGACGCGTTCACCGAGTGCCTGGTGACCGACGGGCTGCAGATTCGTCCCTTCGATCGCCATTTGCCAATGCCGCAGAGCGTGCGTCAGCAGAACCGCGACGATGTGCTGATGAATGGTCACCGCTTCCGTGCCGACGCGCGCTCCACCTTCTGCAACGCCTGCAACCTGAGCATGGTGAATTCGTTTGGCCTGGCGGCGCACTACGATGGCGGCGTCGATGTGATCATCACCGGCGATTCGCCGCAGGAACAGACCGCTTACCTTGCGTGGGCGCGCCACCTGTCAAAACTGTTTGATGCGCCAATGGCCGATAAATCGCGCGGCTTCAGCGGCTTTCTCCACACGCTGGACGGCGTGGCGGCGCGCTACTTCGCCGACATTTACGGCGCTGACCAGGTCACGCCGGCACATCGCATTACCTGGCAGCTGGCGCGCGACCCGCTGTTCTTCAACATCTATCAGGACACCGCTTATGAGGCTGGCGCGCACTGGGCGCTGCTGACCGAATTCATGCATTTCCGCTTCGATGAGCTGATGTTCAGCTTCTCCGAATCGGACTGCGGCAACCCGACGTTAATGGCACATATTCGCGGTCTGCGTGCGGAGACGCTGTTGCAGCGCAGCTACGCCGAAGGCATTCGCGAATATGTGCGCTTTGCGCTCGGCCTGATGGTGCAGAAGGACTTTCCGCCGCAGCTGATCGATGAGATGGCCGCGCGCTATCAGGATGATGCCGCGATTGCCCGCGCACGCCAGCGCGCCGCGCAGTTCGCACTCGACGCTTTCGGCCTCAGTGAAACCCAGCTGGTATGCATGATCTATTCACCGTTTATCGCCGCCGGCCAGCAGCTGAAAGCCTGGCTGCTGCAGCTGCCGGCCGCGCCGGAGGAAGCCGCGGTGCGCGCCTTGCTGAGCGGAGAGAGCGAGGATGTGGCGCTGGCGCAGCAGCTCACGCAGCTGTCGGGCCTCAGCGTGGCGCAGATGCGGCACTGCTGGCGCAGCGCGGCGGTGAGTTCGCTGCTGGACGGCGCACGCGGCGATGCGCTGTCGCGCGTGTTGCGTTTCGACCCGCACAAAGCGGTGATTCAGGTTAACAACGGTGCGTTACAGGACATCGTTACTGAAGTGATTTCCGGGCGTTAACCCGGTAAGGCGACGCGATGAGAAAGATTTTTCTGCAGATTGGTGCCACGCGCGACGGGCAAAATCCCTACTGCGCGGTGGCAAAACGCGAAGGCTATTTTACTGTACTGGCCGAAATGGGGGATTTTGTCGACTATCAATCGCTCAGCATCGCCCTGCCGTTCGATCTGATTGTGCGTCTCGATCGCCCGGAAAACCCGTGGGATGTCCTCAATGCCTGTCTGCACGCCGGTCTGCTGGAGCATCCACAGGTGGTGCTGGCCGGTTTTGAGGCTTACAACGCCAGCGCTGGTCGGGTGCGTGAACTGCTGGCCGGCCCGGATGCCGGTCCGGGCTTTATCCCGCCGGATAAATATGCACAGCGCATGGCGCTGCGCAAAGCCTGGCCGCGTTTTCCGCAGCCGGAGTTTCGCTTCTTTGCCTCACCGCTCAGCATTGGCGATGCGCGGGATGCGCTGCTTTATCCCTGCGTGATCAAACCGGTCGACGGCGGCGGCGGACTGGGCATCTGGCTGGTGGAAGAGGCCAGCCAGCTGGATGCGGTGATTGCCCGGCTGCTCGACACCATGAACTATGGCGGACGCGGCTTTACCGGCTTTATCGTCGAAAGCTGGCTGGCCGGCGACGAATATTCGCTGCAGGGCGTGGTGGAGAATGGACACGCGGTAGCGCTGACCTGCTGCCAGAAGGTGATTGAGCAGCATACCGAGGCCGACGGCTGTATCAGCTTTTACGAATCCGGCCATGTGGCGATGGCGGCGCAGCAGCTGCCCGCCGCCTTCACCAGCCTGATGAGCTTCTGCTGTGAAACCTTCGGCTACCGGCGCGGCGCTTTCCACATTGATTTCATTATGGTGAACGGCGAACCGCACTTTCTCGAAATGGGCTTTCGCCTGTCCGGCATGGGCGTGGTGAACCTGGTGGAAGAGGTCACCGGCATCAACTGGGCCGAGGTGGCCTTTCAGGTTGAAGCCGGACGCGGCCTGCCTGAACTGCACTTCGCTTCACCGTCACAGGCCGTCGGCCGGCTGCGGTTGCGCCAGCGGCTGCAGTATGACGCCGCCGGGCGCTGGATTGCCGACCACCAGCGCGGCCAGCTGTTACCGCCGCTCAACTTACCGGCGCTGGAGGTCTCGCCGCGCTCATCGCTGTACGCCGATCTGACGCGCCACGCCGGGATTCTCGCCACGCTGCGTCTGCCTGCCGCCAGCCGCGACGAAATTCTGGCGGTGTTTCACGCCCTTCTTGCTGTTCCCGCTTTGACCTCACGGAGAGATTTACTATGTGCAGAATGATTCTGGCACACGGCCAGTTTGACGCCGCTGCGGTACTGGACGCCGCACGCGCCATGAGTTGCGGTGAAACCGCCGCGCACGATGGCCCGATTAAACAACATCCCAACGGCTGGGGCTGTCTGTGGCTGGAGCACGGTCAGATCCGTACGCTGCATGGCAGCGGCACCTTTGCCGAAGCACTGCCTGGCATTGACGTCACGCGCATGCAGCACAGCCGCTTTCTGGCGGTGCACGTGCGTCACGCCACGCTCAGCAAAAACCAGGGCATTGCGTTCTCCCATCCGCTGCGGCGCACCAGCGGCACCATCCAGTGGTACATGATGCACAACGGCTTTTTGCCGACCGTCTATGCGCAGCTCGGCATGGCGCAGTCGCGCTTTGATTCCGCTGAATATCTGGAATATATCGTCGACCGCGTGACGCCCGCCGATTTCACCCGCGACTATCTGCGCGAAAAAATGGCCCGGGTGGCGCCGGGTGGCAGCGCGGCAAACGCCATTTTCGTCACCCGCGAGAAGGCCTGGGCGTGGCAATGGCATCCTGATGACACACCATACCCCGACTATTTCACCCTGCATCGTTGTCAGCAGAACAACAGCACCTTTATCTCCTCTGAACCTGTTTCAACACTGGGCACGGCGTCAGCATGGCACCGTATGAGCAACCATGAACTTCATGAAATTCCTTTTGGAGAGTGAACCCATGGCCATTTTCAATCAGATTCGCGTCATTAACCCCAACATGTTCGTCGAAAGCACCTGGCTGGATGACATCGTCACCGCGCGCGTGCCGCTGCTGGTACTGCGCAATTTCCTCACGCCAGAGGTGCGCAACGCGGTGGTGGCTGATCTCCAGCAGTGCCGCGAGCAGGTACGGGTTTCTCACTATCCAAATGGCGCGCTGACCACGCTCGGCCCGTATCTGGCGAAGCACACCGCCGCGCCGGAAAACTATTTCACCGAACTGCGCGACATCCAGCCGGCGCTGCCGGCCTCGCTGCACGCCCTGCGCGCGCAGATTTACCACTGGGTGCAGCATGCGCTGCGCCTTGAGAGTCTGCAAACCGCCACCGAACCGGCACTGGGTGATTACGCCGGCTCGATTGTGCGTTTCCACGCTGACGGGGTCGCTAATCCGCTGCATAACGACAACATCGTGCGCGATGCCGCTGGCAGCGGTCTGGCGGTGACGCACATTCTGCATCAGCTGAGCTGCGTCGTGTGCCTGCAGGAGTGCAACGCTGGCGGCGCGCTGCGCATCTTCAATAAGAAATGGCAGCCGGAAGACGAGCGCTTTAAAACGCCCGGCGAGCTGGGCTACCAGAGCGGCGTCATCGCCGGCAGCGAGACCTGCGAGTTCGCGCCGCGCAGTGGCGATATCTATCTGTTTAATCCCGCGTTTTATCATGAAATCGATCGCGTTGAAGGCGACACGCGCATCACCATGGGCTTTTTCTTTGGCCTGACCGACAAAAAAATGAAGCACGCCATTGCCTGGAGTTAATCCCGGCCTTAGACGAGGAAGACAGTATGACAACCTATGACAAAGTGATTGCGCTGCTGGATGCGCAGCAGGCCCGCTACCGCGTGGTGGAGCATGAGGCCATCGGCCAGACCGAGGTGATTAGCGCCATCCGCGGAAACGATCTCCAGCAGGCGGCCAAAGCCATGGTGCTGGAAGTCACCATGCCGGACGGCGCCGCGCCGCGCTATCTGCTGGCGATCGTACCTGGCGACTGCAAAATCAACTTCAAGCACGCCGCGCGTGCCATTGGCGGTAAGAAGTCGACGTTTGCCACCCCTGAGCAGGCACAAGCGCTGACGCAGTGTGTGATGGGCGCGGTGCCGCCGTTTAGTTTTGATGACCGACTGGCGCTGCGCGTGGATGCGCGACTGCGTGATGTCGGGACGCTGTGGTTTAACGCCGGTGCGCTGGACCGCTCGGTAGCTTTGGATGTGGATGATTATTTTCGACTGATCGGCGACGACTGCGGTGCAGAGATCGCCACACCGGTGACGGCAACCGCCTGATTGCCGCGCTGAGGAATGCGTATGTCCGTGAAAGATATGTTGTTAGCCCTGTGCGTCGTGGTGGCGTGGGGCGTAAATTTTGTGGTGATTAAGCTGGGTTTGCAGGGCATGCCGCCCTTTTTGCTGGCGGGACTGCGGTTTACGCTGGTGGCGTTTCCGGCGATCTTTTTCGTGCGTCGTCCGGCAATTCCGCTGCGCTGGCTGGTGGTGTATGGCATGACCATCAGCTTTGGTCAGTTCGCGTTTCTGTTCCTCGCCATCAAGCTCGGCATGCCAGCCGGGCTGGCTTCGCTGGTGCTGCAGGCGCAGGCATTTTTCACCCTGCTGCTCGGCGCGCTGCTGCTGGCCGAGAAGCTGCGCTGGAACCACATCGCCGGCATTCTGGTCGCCACGCTCGGCATGTTTATGCTGGCAACCGCCGGTATGGAGGGCCAGACAACCGCGGGCATCACGCTGACCACCATGATGCTGACGCTGGCGGCGGCGCTGTCGTGGGGGCTGGGCAATATCACTAACAAGATTATCCTGCGCAACCGCAAGGTGCCGGTGATGTCGCTGGTGGTGTGGAGCGCGCTGGTACCAATTGCGCCGTTCTTTGCCTGTTCGTGGTGGTTCGAGGGCGAATCCGCCATTGTCACCAGCCTGCTGGATATTTCGCTGCAGACGGTGCTGGCGCTGCTCTATCTGGCGTTTTTCGCCACCATCATTGGCTACGCCATCTGGGGCAATCTGCTCAGCCGCTACGAAACCTGGCGCGTGGCGCCGCTGTCGCTGCTGGTGCCGGTGGTCGGCATTCTCAGCGCCGCGCTGATCCTCGGTGAAACTCTGTCGGCGCAGGAGATTCTCGGCGCGTCGGTGATCATTCTCGGGCTGCTGGTGAATGTGTTTGGCGGTATGGTGAGCCAGCGCCTGCTGGTACGTACCTGATGATGCAGCCATAAAAAAACGCCGCGTTGCAGCGGCGTTTTTCTTTACTTCGTTAGCCTTATTTCAGGATTTCAATCCGGCGTGGTTTCGCCTCTTCCGGGACGATGCGTTCCAGATCGATACTCAGCAGGCCCAGTTCGAGACGCGCATCGCGCACCACGATGTGATCGGCCAGCTGGAATTTGCGTTCGAAGTTACGTTCTGCGATGCCCTGGTACAGGTATTTACGTTCCTGCTGCTCTTCAGGGTGGGCGCCGCGTACCACCAGCATGTTGTCATGGGCGGTGATATCCAGTTCGCTCTGCGCAAAGCCGGCGACGGCAATGGTGATGCGATAGTGGTTTTCGTCTACCAGCTCGACGTTGTACGGAGGGTAGCCGCCGTTAGCCTGGTTTTGGTTGGACTCAAGCAGGTTAAACAGACGATCGAAACCAATAGCAGAACGATAAAGCGGAGAGAGATCAAAGTTACGCATAATAAGACTCCTGATAATCAGCAAGTTTTGGCAACCTTCCACCATGGACAGGTTGTCCGGCCCGTCGGTGTCCCTGTCGGCGACCGCGTCGTGACCGTAGCTTAAAGATGGGTGCGCTCAGGTCGCTTTCAAGGGTCAATGCGCTTTTTTTTGCAGCAATTCTGACGATATGGCATACACTCAGGGGACGCTTCGCCTGACGGGAAGGACATAACCACAGAGTTATGCGGATGTCAGGTGACACACTCCAGCCAGGGCCATGCCATGACTGTAGGGATGATGATGATGAAAATGATGAAACGCTTTCCGCTCACCGGCCTGCTGGTCTGCTGCGCCTGTGCCACATCAGGCTGCTCCAGCGTGATGTCGCATACCGGTGCCAGCCAGGGTTACTACCCCGGCACGCGCGCCAGCGCAGAGATGCTGACCGATGACAATACCAGCTGGGCGATTAAACCGCTGGCGCTGATCGATCTGCCCTTCTCGGCGGTGATGGATACGCTGCTGCTGCCGTGGGATTACTTCCGCGCCGACGACGATAAAACCAAAGATTCGCCGCGCGAACGCGTGCTGCAGAGCGAGAAGATGGCTGGCACCCAGGCCAGCCTGGCCACCGCGGCGGCTATGCCGGCGGAATCGCACTGACGCAGAACAGCTGTCGCCAGCCGTCAACCTCGCGCATGTAGGCGATCTGCTTCCCGTCCGGCGACCACACCACCGCGTCGCCGCCCGGCGGTTGCGCGCTGCGTGCGGTAAGGCGCGTACACTGTCCGCTGGCGATCTCACAACGCATCACGCTGTTATCACAGATAAAGGCGATGGCTGCGCCGTCCGGCTGCCAGCTGAAAGCAGACTGAATGCTGCTGCGCAGTGAGGTGATCTGACGCGCCGCGCCACCGTTGGGTGAGACCGTCCACAGCTGCACAATGCCCTGCTCGTCAGCCTGCAAAAAGGCGATCGCGCTGCCATCCGGCGCAGCGCGCAACCAGTGGCGCGGCTGCAGCGCCAGCCCTTTACTGTACGTGATGCGCCGCTGCTGCACGCCAGCCGGCGGTGCCGGCAGCTGCTCTGTCGTGCCCTGCAGCGGCGCATTGCTGGCTCTGGCATAGTCCGCCAGCGCCTCAGGCAGATCGACCACAAACACTTCCGGCACTTTTTCACCACTGGCATTGCGCGTATCGCCGATAAAGGCGATGGCCCAGCGCTGCCAGCTGCCGTCCGCTTTCTGATAGCCGCGCGCGCCAATCCAGCACTCTTCATAAGCGCGGTCAATCTGATCGCTGCCCGGTTGTGGATCGCGCCGGGTGTGGCTCACCAGCACGCAGTAGTGGCTGCCGTCATATTCGCGCGGATGCTGTTTTGGCGGACACACCGGATGCAGCGGCACCGCCACGCCGACGTTGCGCAGGTCGTCACGCACATCGCGCTCATGCATTACGTGATCGTTATAGGTAAAGCTCAGCCGCGAGCCATCCGGACTGAACACATGCACGTGCGAGCCACCACGCAGCGCACCCGGCGTGTAGGGCGCGGTGATATCGCAGGCGTCGAGGTTCTCTGCGATGCCCTGCTGAACAATCACGCCGCGCCGGTGATGAAAGTCATAGTGCCAGTGCGCATCGGGATGCTCTGGCCCATGAATACAGACATAGCGCGGCGGCAGATCCGGACTCACGGTTACCACGCCGACGTGCGCGCCATCGCGCGCCTGATACAGCACCTCGACCGCGCCGCTGTGCACGTTGACGCGCTCAATGGTCAGGCTGGTAAACGAGGCGCCGGACGGCCGCACATCAAATGCCAGCCACTGGCTGTCGGCGGTCCAGACGTTGATATTGGTCAGCTGATGATGGCGCTGAGTAAAGGTGAGTTGTTTTTCTGACATGGGGCAACCTCAGATGTAACCGTTGCCGGACAAATTACGTGATGCCGTTCAGTTAAGCAAAAGCTGAGCAGCTAATGCGGGTGCGCAGGCATGCGCACCCGGAAGCTTAGCCCACGCGCTGC
Source organism: Pantoea sp. SGAir0184 (assembly GCF_043544755.1). Lineage (NCBI taxonomy): Bacteria > Pseudomonadati > Pseudomonadota > Gammaproteobacteria > Enterobacterales > Erwiniaceae > Pantoea > Pantoea sp. SGAir0184. The sequence goes on along the minus strand of NZ_CP028050.1, from coordinate 12,972 downwards.
ACATCCCCCACCAGCAGGATGTAAGAGAGCGCGCCAATCAGCGCAACGACGGAGATGTACACCAGCGCGGGCGCAAAGCCGTAATCCTGCGCCAGATACCCCACCACCAGCGGTACCGTGATGCCACCGAGGCCGCCGATAAAGTTAAACATGCCGCCGGTCAGGCCAATCAGGCGTACCGGCGCCAGTGACGAGACCAGTGACCAGGTGATGGACGCAAACCCGTTGCCGAAGAAGGCCAGCGCCATCAGCACCATAATCCACAGCGGATCGTTGGTGTAGTTTGCGCCCATAATGCAGGTGGAGATCAGCAGGCCGCAGATGATCGGCGTCTTGCGGGCAAAACCAAGCGAGCGACCGCTGCGCACCAGACGATCGGCCACCATCCCGGAGAGGATCACGCCAACAAAGGCGGCGAGAAACGGCACGGTAGTCATAAAGCCGGCCGTCAGCGCGGCGATATGTTTCTCCTGCGTCAGGTAGTTCGGGAACCAGGTGAGGAAAAACCACAGCGTTGAGGTCACTGCAAACTGGCCGAGATACACGCCGCACAGCTTGCGATGAAACACCAGTTTCCAGTCGGCCGCAGTGAGTTTAACGCGTGCTTTTTTCTCGCCGGGTGCATCGCCATCGACCATCGCGCCACCGGCACGAATGTAATCCAGCTCGGCCTGATTGATGCCTTTGCTCTGGCTCGGCGCCTGGTAAACCCTCATCCACACCAGCGACCAGACAATGCCAATGCCGCCGGTGATGATAAACACCCAGTGCCAGCTCAGCAGTTCCTGAATCCAGATCAGCAGCGGCGTGAGAAACGCCAGGCCGACAAACTGACCGGAGGTGTAAAAACCGACGGCCGAAGCGCGCTCCTGTTCCGGGAACCAGCTGGTAACCAGGCGATTATTGGTCGGGAAAGCCGGCGCTTCAAAAATACCGGTAATGGCGCGCAGACCTATCAGCGATAATAAGCCGCTGGCGAATCCCTGCAATAACGTCGCCACCGACCAGCCGAGAATAGCGATAAAATAGGTCAGGCGTGAACCTACGCGATCGAGAAACCAGCCGCCGGGAATCTGGCACAGCGTATATAACCAGGCAAAAGCAGAAAACACATACCCCATTTCTGCTTTGCTGATGCCGAATTCCTGCTGAATATGCGCCGAGGCCACGGCTAAATTAGCGCGATCGACATAACAAATGACTACCGTAATAAAAATCATCAGCAGCGTAATATAACGGCGACGCGTAGGTTTCGCCTGAACAGCAGAGAGATCCATGGTGTTTCTCCGTCAGATGTCAGCTGGCGGACGTGCCGAAACACGCCGCAGCCAACGCAGGGTAAGGTTATCGAAGATAAAAGCCGCAGCAGCGGTAAACTGGCAGCGCGGTGAAAACAGGTTGAGCGCTGCCCTGTGCCTTATATATTCAGCACATGGTTTAAATAGTCAGATGTTTAATCGCCTGATAATCGGCGCTGTTATAAATCGGTAAACGCAGCGACCGGGCGCAATACCACGGTTATTACCACTCGGCTACCGATCCATCCGGAAAGCGCCATAATGGGTTACGCCAGTCTGGCGCATTTTTACTGCGCGCAATCACCAGCTCTTCATTAATTTCCACACCGAGGCCGGGTTTATTTAACGGATAGAAATGGCCGTCATCCATTTTAAAATCATCTTTATTTATCACATAATCGAGCAGTTCAGCGCCCTGATTATAGTGAATGCCCATGCTCTGCTCCTGGAACACCGCGTTACGCGACACGAAATCCACGTGCAGACAGGCAGCCAGCGCAATCGGCCCCAGCGGACAGTGCGGCGCCAGCGCCACGTCGTAGGACTCGGCCATCGCCGCGATTTTGTAGCATTCGGTGATGCCGCCGGCGTGCGACAGATCCGGCTGCAGAATCGCCAGCCCACCGGCTTCCAGCACGCGCTTGAACTCGAAGCGGGAGAACATGCGTTCGCCTGCGGCAATCGGCAGGTGCGTCTGCGCCGCCAGGCGCGGATAGTATTCTGCCTGCTCGGCCAGCACCGGTTCTTCAATAAACAGCGGGCGATACGGCTCCAGCTCTTTGATCAGCACTTTGGCCATCGGCGCGCTGACGCGACCGTGGAAATCGAGGCCAAACTCAATGTCACTGCCAAAGGCTTCGCGGATCTGCGCGACGGTGTTAACAGCGGCATCGACCTGACGAGAATTGTCGATGATGCCCATCTCTTCACAGCCGTTGAGTTTGAAGGTGTCAAAGCCGATACCACGTAATTTCTTAATGCCATCAATCACTTCAGCCGGACGATCGCCGCCTACCCAGCTATAGGCTTTGATGCTGTCACGCACCAGACCGCCCAGCAACTGATACACCGGCACGCCCAGCGCTTTGCCTTTAATATCCCACAGCGCCTGATCGATACCGGCAATGGCGCTCATTAAAATCGGGCCGCCGCGGTAAAAACCGCCGCGATACATCACCTGCCACAGATCATTAATCCGCGCCGGATCCTGCCCAATCAGATATTCCGACAGCTCATGCACCGCCGCTTCGACGCTGCGTGCGCGCCCTTCAATCACCGGCTCGCCCCAGCCGATGATGCCTTCGTCGGTTTCGATTTTCAGGAACATCCAGCGCGGCGGCAGGCGATAAGTAGTCAGTTTCGTAATTTTCATTGTACAGCGTCCTTATAGGCAGCAATAAATGCGCGGGCCTTCTCCACGGTGCGCGACAGCGGCTGACCGGCGCGATAGAGATCGCTGCCCAGGCCAGCCCCGACGCAACCGGCGGCGATAAATTCATGCAGGTTTTCCGGCGTGACGCCGCCCACGGCAAAGACCGGCACCTCCGGCGGCAGCACCGCTTTCAGCGCTTTGATGTAGCCCGGACCAAACGCCGACGACGGAAAAATTTTCAGCGCCTGCGCCCCAGCCTGCAGCGCGGTGAAGGCTTCGCTGGCGGTGGCACAACCTGCGGCAACCAGCATGCCGTGCGCCACGGCCTGGCGAATCACCGCAGCATCGGTATTGGGCGTCACCACCAGCTTGCTGTTGAGCGCCGCCAGCTGATCGACCTGCGTCGCCTGCAGCACGGTGCCGGCACCGATCAGCGCTTTATCGCCGAAGGTTTGCACCATCGCGCCGATACTTTTCGCCCACTCTGGCGAGTTGAGCGGAATTTCAATCGCATCGAAACCGGCGTCGATTAACGCCGCGACGTGCGCTTCAGCTTCATCCGGCGTGATGCCACGCAGAATGGCGATCAGCGGAAGTTTAGTGGGCCAGGACATGCGCAATACTCCTTATTCCGTGCTGGAAAGCGCGATCGCCCTCCAGCGTGACTGAATCTGTTCCGATAAAGGCCAGCGCCTGCTGATAACGCTGTGCCAGCGCGCTGCCGGCGATAATGACAATCGGCTGGCGGCTATGCGTTAACTGCTGCGTCATCTGCGCCACTTCATGGCCGATTAACAGGCCAGAGAGAAAATCACTGATATGGCGCCGATCGCGCGCGCCGAGCACGTGGGCGGCACGCACTTCAAACAGGCGCGCCAGAATTGAGCGGTCGTGGCTGCCAATCTGCAAACCGTCCCGGAACGCGTCCGGACTGGCTTCCTGCACGGGTAAACCGGCACCAATCAGCGACTGCTTCAGCAATAAATGGTGCAGCTCGCCGGTCATCACAGTGCGAAAATCAATGACGCGATCCTGTTCCATCTGCACCCACTTGGCGTGCGTGCCCGGCATGACATACAGCGGCGCGGGCTGCAGCGTGACCGCGCCGAGCAGCTGGGTTTCTTCACCGCGCATTACGTTGTAGTTGTCGTCACGTTCGACGCTCAGTCCCGGCACAATCCACGCTTTTCCTTCCACGCAGGTCAGGCGATCGCTTAATGCATTGAGCGCCACCGGACAGGCGAGATAAGGCACTGCCAGCCAGCCAGCGTTGCTGCCCACCATACCGGCCATGATCACCGGGACTTCGGCCACCGGCCAGCCGTCGGTAATGGTGGCAAACACCTGAGCAGGCGTGCGGTCGCCGAGGCGCGTCACGCCCGCTTCCGAACGGCGCTCATCGACGCATTCACCGGCGCGGTAATACCAGGCGCGCAGGTTGGTGGAGCCCCAGTCAATGGCGATATAACGCGTCACAAAATCTCCTTGAGTCGGGCGGTTGAGCTGGCAATCATCGCCTTCGCCGCCTGTTCCGCCGCATCGCCATCCTGGTGACGAATGGCATCGAACAGCGCTTTATGTTCGGCTAACGTGCGCGGCATGTTGCCGGAGTCCGCCATGTAGGTTTGCGCAAACACCGCTTTTTGCAGCTGGCTGATCGCCACATTGAGCTGCTGCAGCACCGGGTTATGCACCGAGGCCATCACCGCTTCGTGATAGCGGATATCTGCGTCGTTAAAGGCATCACGGTTGAGGTGGTTGGCCACCATCTCGTTGTAGGCCAGCTCAATCGCCGCCAGATCGGTCGACGTTGCCCGCTCGGCCGACCAGCGCGCAATCTGCGGTTCCACCAGCACGCGCACCTCGTTCATGGCCGCAATCAGGCGCGGATCGTGATCGTGCGCCAGCGCCCACTGCAGTACATCGCTGTCGAGATAGTTCCACTGGTTACGTGAAGTGACAAACGCGCCGCGATAGCGCTTCATCTCCATCAGGCGTTTAGCCATCAGGGAGCGATACACTTCGCGGATAATATTGCGCGAGGTTGAAAATCGCTCGCACAGCTCCGCCTCCGCCGGCAGCGCGGCGCCCGGCACATATTTTCCCGCAACAATCTCTTCACCCAGCGTCTGGATGATGCGCTCTGTTTTACTCAGTGGTTCCTGCGTCATCGTGTTCGATTCCATGAAAGGCTTGAGAAATCAGATTACTGCTTTCGTAGTGCAAAGCCCAATCCCTGACGCATCCTGTAGCGGCGATTGTAGTACCATATACACTGTTTGTACTACAATATGGATCACAAAACAGACAACCCATCGGCACACTGACAGTAAAAAATTCAGCAGAGAAGTGACGGGCAGCAGAACGCCGCCCGCATCAGAGGAGGGTTACAGCACTAGCTCTTCTATGGCGTGCGCGACACCATCTTCCATATTGGTCTTGGTCACGAACTGCGCAATCTGCTTCACGGAATCAATCGCATTGCCCATCGCCACGCCGGTGCCGGCGTATTCAATCATCGCCAGATCGTTTTCCTGATCGCCAATCGCCATCACTTCTGACGGCTGCAGGCCGAGTTTCTCCGCCAGCATTTTTACGCCGTAGCCTTTGTTGACCAGCGGATTAAGGATTTCGAGATAGTAAGGTGCACTTTTCAGAATGGTATAACTGTCGCGGGCGCGCGCCGGTAAGGCGGCGATGGCTTTATCCAGTAGTTCCGGTTTGTCGATCATCATCAGTTTCGGGAAGCGCGTCGCCGGGTCCATCTCTTCTACGGCGCGATAGCGTACCGGAATGCCGGTCAGGCTGGCTTCGTGGATGGTGTATTCGCTGATCTCTTTATTTGGCGTGTAGAGGAAGGATTTGTCGAACGCCTGAAAATGTACCCCAAGGTCGCGCGCCAGCTGTTCCAGGTAGAGATAGTCATCAAAGCCAAGCGTCTTCTCGGCCATCACCTCACCGCTGTCCGCGCTGTGCGCCAGTGCGCCATTGTTGCTGATGCAATACTGCCCCGGCTGACGCAGATCCAGCTCCATCAGGTAGCGCTCCACACCAACAAACGGGCGTCCGGTGGCCAGCACGATCGACACACCTTTATCCCGCGCCCGGCCAATCGCCGCTTTGACGCCCGCCGTGATTTCGTGCTGCGGATTCAGCAGCGTGCCGTCCATATCGATCGCAATCAGTTTTATCGCCATAACGTCCTCGGTTAATTCAGGGTCTGGCTTTAATGCTAGCGCGATTCAGCTCACATTGACCAGTTAATCGGCAGATAACGCCTGTCATGCTTTGTGCAGCATTATCCGGTTTGAGCATTTGGTGTTTTACTTCTGCTGACTCGCTTGATCATATAAGTGATTGCTTATAAATTACTATAAGCAATCACTTATATGGAGATTGCGCTATGTGGGAAATCATTTTTACCGACACCTTCCGGGAATGGTTGCGGGCACAGGACAACAAACTGAAAAAACGCATCGCTGCGGCCCTGTTAAACCTGCAGCATTATGGCCCGTTGCTGCCACGGCCCTATGCCGATACGGTTAACGGATCACGCTTCCACAACATGAAAGAACTGAGAATACAGTACGCTGGTCAGCCAATTCGGGCGCTATACGCATTCGATACGCAACGCAAAGCGGTCATTTTGTGTGCTGGCAATAAATCCGGAGACAAACAATTTTATGCGCGGATGATATGCCTTGCAGATCAATTGTTCACGGCTTACCTCAATAACGCAGAGGAAAATCATTCATGAACGACTTACAAAAATTTATCGAGAGTGAGTTTACTGAAGCTGAGCAAGCTGACATTCAGCTGATGGCAGATGAGCTGATTCTCGAAACCGGCCTGCAACTGCTGCGGGAAGAGTTAGCGTTATCGCAGAGAACCGTTGCGGAAGCGATGGGCGTTAAGCAGCCGCGTATCACGCAAATTGAGCAGGGCGGCGCCGATCAGCGTCTGATCACCATTAAGCGCTACATTGAAGCGATGGGCGGCAAGCTAAGCCTGCTGATTGAAATGCCGGACGGCTCGGGTGGAAGAATTCTGCGCGTTTAATAAAACAAAAAACCCTTCCCGTTTGGGAAGGGTTTTGCGATATCAGATATCGATGTTGGCGGCTTTCAGCGCGTTCTCTTCGATGAAGGCGCGGCGCGGTTCAACCGCATCGCCCATCAGCGTGGTGAACAGCTGGTCGGCGGCGATGGCGTCTTTAATGGTGACGCGCAGCATGCGGCGGCTGTCCGGATCCATGGTGGTTTCCCACAGCTGATCCGGGTTCATCTCGCCCAGACCTTTATAGCGCTGCACTGACAGACCGCGGCGCGACTCTTTCACCAGCCAGTCAATTGCCTGCTCGAAGCTGGCAACCGGCTGACGGCGCTCGCCGCGCTCGATATAGGCATCCTCTTCAATCAAACCACGCAGATGCGCGCCGAGTGCACAGATTTTGCGGTATTCCGCGCCGTCAATGAACTCGCTGTCCAGCGGATAATCGGTATCAACACCGTGAGTACGCACGCGCAGCACCGGCTCAAAGCGCTGCTGTTCGCGGTTTTCCCGCACCTGTGCCACATAGCTGCTGCCATGCGCTTCGCGCTCGTTCAGGTAAGCCACCAGGCTCTCCAGCCATGCAGTCACTGCTGTCTGATCGCTGAGATCGCTCAGGGTTGGATGATAAACCAGCGCGCGCAGCAGCGCAGACGGGAAGCGGCGCTCCATACGCTTGATCATCTTCTGGGTGCTGTTGTATTCCGCTACCAGGCTTTCCAGCGGCTCGCCGCCCAGCGCCGGTGCGCTGGCGTTGGTGTGCAGCGTTGCGCCGTCCAGCGCGATGGCAATCTGATACTGATCCATCGCGTCGTCATCTTTAATGTACTGCTCCTGCTTGCCCTTCTTCACCTTGTACAGCGGTGGCTGCGCGATGTAGACGTGGCCACGCTCGATGATTTCCGGCATCTGGCGATAGAAGAAGGTCAGCAGCAGCGTACGGATGTGCGAACCATCGACGTCCGCATCGGTCATGATGATGATGCTGTGATAGCGCAACTTGTCCGGGTTGTACTCATCGCGGCCGATACCGCAGCCCAGTGCGGTGATCAGCGTGGCGACTTCCTGTGAAGAGAGCATTTTGTCGAAACGCGCTTTCTCCACGTTAAGGATTTTACCTTTCAGCGGCAGAATCGCCTGATTCTTACGGTTACGTCCCTGCTTGGCGGAACCGCCTGCAGAGTCACCCTCCACCAGGTAGATTTCAGACAGCGCCGGATCGCGCTCCTGACAGTCCGCCAGCTTGCCCGGCAGGCCCGCCAGGTCCAGCGCGCCTTTACGGCGGGTCATTTCACGTGCACGACGTGCGGCTTCACGCGCACGCGCGGCATCGATAATTTTGCCGACCACGATTTTGGCGTCAGACGGATTTTCCAGCAGGTATTCGCTCAGCAGTTCGTTCATCTGCTGTTCCACCGCCGATTTCACCTCGGAAGAGACCAGCTTGTCTTTGGTCTGAGAAGAGAATTTCGGATCCGGCACCTTGACCGAAACCACTGCCACCAGCCCTTCACGCGCGTCGTCACCGGTAGCGCTGACTTTGGCTTTTTTGCTGTAACCTTCTTTATCCATGTAGGCGTTGAGCGTACGCGTCATCGCCGCGCGGAAACCGGCAAGGTGCGTTCCGCCGTCGCGCTGCGGAATATTGTTGGTGAAGCAGTAGATGTTTTCCTGGAAACCGTCGTTCCACTGCAGCGCAACTTCGACGCCGATACCGTCTTTTTCGGTGGAGAAGTAGAACACATTCGGGTGAATCGGGTTCTTATTGCGGTTGAGATATTCAACGAACGCTTTGATACCACCTTCGTAGTGGTAATGGTCGTTTTTATCGTCGCGCTTGTCTTCCAGGCGAATCGACACGCCGGAGTTAAGGAATGACAGCTCGCGCAGACGCTTCGCCAGGATTTCATATTCAAAATCGGTGACGTTGGTGAACGTATCGTGGCTCGGCCAGAAACGCACGCGCGTACCGGTAGCGTCGGTATCGCCGGTCACCGCCAGTGGCGCCTGCGGCACACCGTGCACGTAGGTTTGCTGATGCACTTTGCCGTCGCGACGAATGGTCAGTTCCAGCTTCTGCGACAGGGCGTTCACCACCGATACGCCGACGCCGTGCAGACCACCGGAAACTTTATAAGAGTTGTCATCAAACTTACCGCCGGCATGCAGTACGGTCATGATCACTTCGGCAGCAGAGACGCCCTCTTCCGGGTGGATACCGGTCGGAATACCACGGCCGTCATCCTGTACGGAGACAGAGTTGTCGGCATGGATGGTGACCACGATATCACTACAGTGGCCGGCGAGCGCTTCGTCGATGGCGTTATCCACGACCTCGAATACCATGTGATGCAGACCGGTGCCGTCATCCGTATCGCCGATGTACATACCCGGGCGTTTGCGTACCGCATCAAGCCCTTTCAGGACTTTGATACTTGAGGAGTCATAAGAATTCGACATCAACGTTTCTCGCTCATTTAATCTTCAGGTTGAACCGCTATTTTACCCTGTTCCACGCGGAACATCTTGCCCTTTTCGTCACTCATATCGATTACATGCTCGACACCAATGGCGCTGACAAACACCTGAGCCTGCGTGGCTTTCAGGCGTTCCGCCAGCAGGCGACGACGGGTGTCATCCAGCTCGGAGGCGAAGTCATCAATCAGGTACAAACAGCGACGTCCGCTGCTGCGCGTCAGGTACTCGCCCTGCGCTAACCGCAACGCACACATCAGCAGCTTTAACTGACCGCGTGAGAGTAAATCTTCCACTGGCGTGCCTTCAGCACGAATCCGAAAATCGGCTTTGTGCGGACCGCTGGCGGTGTAGGTGAGCGCACGATCGCGCTCGAAGTTGCGCTCCAGCAGCTCGCCGAAGTCGCTCTCTTTGTCCCAGCCGCGCTGGAAGGAGAAGCTCAGCGCAAACTCCGGTAAAAACTGGCTGCAGGTGGCGGTGATTTCGCTGGCAATGGCTGCGCTGTATTCAGCGCGCCAGGCGCTGATCTGTTCCGCCAGCGGCACCAGCTCCTGATCCCATGGCCGGATCTGGCTGTAGCGCGCGACCTGGCGCAGCGCCGCGTTGCGCTGTTTCAGCAGGCGACGCATATTGCTCCAGGCCAGAAAGAAACCGGGATAAGCATGAAAGCAGCCCCAGTCGATGTAGGCTCTACGGTATTTGGGGCCGCCGTTGAGCAAAGTAAACCCCTCTGGCGTAATCAGCTGCATCGGCAGCAGCTGCGCCAGCTCGGCGACTTTGTGGCCGTCGCTGCCGTCGATGCGGACTTTGCTGTCGCCGGCGCGGTTTTTACTCAGGCCGACCGCCAGCTCGCGCTCGCTGCCTTCAATCCGCCCGTGCAATACAAACGCGTCCTGATCGTGACGAATTACGCGTCCGGCCTGCAAACTGCGGAATGCACGGCCGTGGCCCAGCGTATAAATCGCCTCCAGCACGCTGGTTTTACCGCTGCCGTTGGCGCCCACGAGAAAATTAAAGCCCGGCGCCAGCGTGAGATCGGCCTGCTCGATATTACGAAAATCTTTAATCAGGAGGCGGGTTAAAGCCATGAACGAATCCAGCTGCGCATTAAGAAGTGGTGTTCACCTAACCCTGCAATCGAGGGCGTTAACGGCGAAGCTAGTTTGCGCACGGCCAGCGCACAGACCCTGGGAGCATACTGAAGTATGTGACCAGGGGCGAGCACTGCCCGGGTGCAAAATAGCGAGTAAGTTAGCCCGCCAGACGATCACAGGCGCATGGGCATCACGACGTAGGCCGCAGCCGGACTGGCTACATCTTCAATCTGCACGCTGGAAACCGAATCCGTCAGCAGCAGACGCACGTTTTCGCACTTCAGCGCGTTCAGCACATCCAGCACATAGCTGACGTTAAAACCAATCTCCAGCTCGGTGCCGCTGTACGACACATCCAGCATCTCTTCCGCCTCTTCCTGCTCCGGGTTATTGGCGGTGATGCGCAGCTGATTTTCGGTGATATAGATGCGAACGCCGCGGAACTTCTCGTTCGACAGGATCGCCGCGCGGGCAAAAGCCTGTTTCAGCAGATCGCAGCCCGCTTCCAGCGCTTTGTCAGGATTCTTCGGCAACACGCGGCGATAATCCGGGAAACGGCCATCAACCAGCTTCGACGTAAAGATGAAGTCGCCAACATGCGCACGAATGTTGCTGCTGCCAATCTGCACCTGCAGCGGCGTTTCACCGCCGTCCAGCAGACGAACCAGCTCAATCACACCTTTGCGCGGTACGATCACCGAATGGTTCGGCAGCGCCTGCCCGACAGGCATCGAACAGACTGCCAGGCGATGGCCGTCGGTGGCAACGGTGCGCAGCTCTTCGCCTTCGGTCTCGAACAGCATGCCGTTGAGATAGTAACGCACATCCTGATGCGCCATGGAGAATTGCGTGGCTTCAATCAGGCGTTTGAGCGTGGCCTGCGGCAACGTGAATTCCACTTCGCTCTGCCAGTCGTCGAGATTCGGGAAGTCGCTGGCTGGCAGCGTCGACAGCGAAAAGCGGCTGCGGCCGGAGCGCACCAGCATGCGGTCACCTTCCAGCGTCAGACTGATCTCTGCGCCTTCAGGCAGACCACGGCAAATATCAAGAAACTTACGCGCCGGGACAGTCGTCGCGCCCGGTTCGTGCGGCTGGGTCAGCGCCACGCGCGCCACCATCTCCATCTCAAGATCGGTACCGGTCAGCAGCAGCGTGCCTTCATTCACCTGCAGCAGTAAATTTCCGAGGATCGGCAGCGTCGGGCGTCCGCCAAGCGGGCCACTCACCTGTTGCAGCGGCTTCAGCAACTGCTCACGTTCAACAATAAATTTCATATGCGTCAGGAAGATAATGTTCGAATGAGGTTAGAGAAATCTTCTTTGATGTCGTGGCTCTCTTCACGCAGCTGCTCGATTTTACGGCAGGCATGAAGCACGGTGGTATGGTCACGGCCACCAAACGCATCGCCAATTTCCGGCAGGCTGTGGTTGGTGAGCTCTTTGGCCATTGCCATCGCCATTTGACGCGGACGCGCCACCGAGCGCGAACGGCGCTTCGACAGCAAATCCGCCACTTTAATTTTGTAGTACTCGGCCACCGTCTTCTGGATGTTGTCGATGGTTACCAGCTTTTCCTGCAGCGCCAGCAGGTCGCGCAGCGCTTCGCGCACAAAATCGATGGTGATGGCACGCCCGGTAAAGTTGGCATTGGCAATCACGCGATTCAGTGCCCCTTCCAGCTCACGCACGTTAGAGCGCAGACGCTTGGCAATAAAGAAGGCCACTTCGCCCGGCAGACGGATATCGTTTTCGTCCGCCTTTTTCATCAGGATCGCGACACGCGTCTCCAGCTCAGGCGGCTCGATCGCCACGGTTAATCCCCAGCCAAAGCGTGATTTCAGACGATCTTCCACCCCGTTGATCTCTTTCGGGTAACGATCCGAGGTCAGGATGATCTGCTGATTACCTTCCAGCAGCGCGTTGAAGGTGTGGAAAAACTCTTCCTGCGAGCGCTCTTTATTGGCAAAGAACTGAATATCATCGATCAGCAGCGCGTCCACCGAACGGTAGTAGCGCTTAAACTCCTCGATGGCGTTGTTCTGCAGCGCTTTCACCATATCCTGCACGAAGCGTTCAGAGTGCATATAAACCACTTTGGCATTCGGCTTGCGCGCGATGATGCCATTGCCCACCGCGTGCAGCAGGTGCGTTTTGCCGAGGCCAGTGCCGCCATACAGGAACAGCGGGTTATAAGCGCCGCCAGGATTATCCGCCACCTGACGTGCCGCCGCGCGCGCCAGCTGGTTGGATTTACCCTCAACGAAGTTGTCGAAGTTGTGGCGGTTATTCACGTTCGAGCGGTAGGTCACATCAGCCGGTGCCGGAACCGAATCCCAGCTCGGGCGCAGCGGCTGTGCCGGTGCCGGACGATTCTCAGCCGGTGCGGGCGCGCTGACGCTGCTGGCCATGGCGGGTTGCGTAGCAGCCACCGGCGCAGCCGGGCGCGTACCGACCTCAAAACGCAGCAGCGGCACGTTCGCACCGCAGAATTCATTCAGCAGCCCATTGATACTATTGAGATATTTATCCCGAACCCAGTCGAGTACAAACCGATTTGGTGCATACAAGGCCAGCGTATTGTCGTTCAATTCAGCCTGCAGCGGACGAATCCACATGCTGAATTCGGTGGCAGGAAGCTCATCCTGCAAACGGGCAAGACACTGTTGCCAAAGCGTAAGTGACAC